>NZ_JBDUXP010000031.1:0-231510 GCF_039945015.1 Dokdonia sp. | reverse complement strand
CATTCACGCCATCGCCATCACTATCCATATCACCTACGGTAATCCTAAGTGTAGCTTGCATACACACTGGTGGGTTCACCCCATCATCACTACATACCTCATATACAATAGTCACCATCATCCCTGCTTCTCCTAAAGTAGATGTATAGGTAATCTCACCAGTATCTGGATCAACCACAACTACTCCTGTAGCCGTACCTATTCCTAAATCAACTAAAGTCGTAGTACCCAATGGGCCATCATTATTCCCTAGATAATCATCATTTGCTAATACATCTGTGGTCACCCCTACTCCAGGATCCGTCATGTTTGCATCATCTGCTACTGTTGGAACAGTTGGATTAGGGTCGCTTACATCTGGATTACCATCGCCGTCGTCATCACCATTACTTACAGTAATTGTCAATGTAGCTGTCATACAAATATCCGCCATCGGATCTTGCGGTAAACCAGAATCATCTATATCATTACATACCTGATACACAACCGTTACCATCATACCTGCTTCTCCAGCAGTAGGCGTGTACGTAATCTCACCCGTATCTGGATTAATTAATACAGTTCCCATAGCAGTTCCAGTTCCAGTATCTGTTAGTGTTGTATTTCCTACATTATTTGGGTCTGTATCGCCTAAGTAATCATCATTGGTTAGTACGTTAGTCACTACTGCTACTCCAGGATCCGTCATATTTGCATCATCGACAACAGTTGGTGCCATTGGGTTTGGATCCATACTATCTGGATTACCATCCATATCTGTATCAGGATCATTTACAGTAATTGTTAATGTAGCTGTCATACAAACATCCGCCATCGGATCTTGCGGTAAACCAGAATCATCTATATCATTACATACCTGATACACAACTGTTACCATCATACCTGCTTCTCCTGCTGTAGGTGTATATGTGATCTCTCCAGTATCTGGATCAATCAATACTGTTCCCATAGCTGTTCCTGTTCCTGTATCTGTCAAAGTTGTATTACCTACATTGTTTGAATCTGTATCTCCTAAATAATCATCATTTGTCAGTACATTAGTTACTACTGCAACTCCAGGATCTGTCATATTCGAATCATCTGCAACTGTCGGAGTCATTGGGTTTGGATCCATAGCATCTGGATTACCATCCATATCTGTATCAGAAGTTACTACTGGATCAACAGTAATCATTGCAGATGCCATTACTGTTTCTGTAGTATTACACCCTAAAGGATCATTATTATTTGTTGCCGTATAGGTTATGGTATATGATCCCGCTGTCGCGAAAGTTATATTTCCTGTATTTGCTCCTGCTCCTGCATTAGGGGTTACTCCTGTAGTTGGACTTACTGCCCAAGTAAGAACCCCTGGAGTTCCTCCTCCAACAGAAAAAGATGTCATATCTCCTGCATTAATGGTGATATCTGACAATCCTGTAATCGCTGATGGTGTTGTACAAGGCACGGCCGCTGGACCATTAATAGTGATAATCACATTTGCCATTGCTGTATTACCTGTGTTATCAACAGTATCGATAAGTGTATAAGGAATTGTATCTGTTAATGTCATTCCTGTAGTCAATGCTATAACAGCAGGATTTGTAGGATCTAGGGTGTATGTATATGTACCATCCCCATTTATTGTAATAAACCCATAGGTAGTAGCATATACCATACCTACATTACCAGCCATACCATCTACTTCACTTACTCTAGGTGCTCCAGTCGCTTGCCAAATCAAATCTGAAATGGCTGCAATTTGCCCTCCATTATCTGCTGCTGTCGCATCTGGCCCATAATTATAGGCGACACTGACTTGATCTACTGGGGTCGAAAAATTAATGACTACATTTCCATGGGCATCTTGTGCAGGAACTGAACCTGTACCATAAAAGGTATCTGCTCCTACGGTTACAACAGATCCTGGGACCTGAGGAGAGAAAGGAACTGGAGTTCCTCCTATATTTCCTGTTACCGTCATTTGATCTTGCCAAGAATCATTTTGAGACCAATCTATATCTGACAGTGTAAAACTTAAATTCACAACTGGGTTATCAAAATTCATTGTTAGGACAGAAGAAGCAGACGGATTTACATTTGCATCTATGGCAAACCCCAAATAACCTGTATGCCCTCCATTAGTTCCTGTTTGATATACTACTTGGTCCTGATTAGGAATTCCAATATTATCTGGATCTGCAGAAGCAAATGTAACTTGGACTCCTGTTACTGGTTCTGTTCTACTTTGTCCATTTACAGGTCCTGAAAGATTTGCAAATACTCCTCCTGGAGCACTAAACTGATTTTCCCATATAAAAATAGCTAAAGGTCTATCTCCAGAATCAACTCCAAAACCATCATCATCAAAAATCACATCTCCATTAACAACTGTTGTTCCTCCTACAGTTACTGAATTTGTATTGTCTGTAGCAACGGGAAGATCATCTACTCCATTAATCGTAATTGTAATAAAACCAAAATCCTGATTTCCATTTAAATCTTGAACTGTATATGATATAATATCTTGTAAGCTTGTTCCATTTCGTAAACCACTTACAGCTATATTTGAGGTATCTACACTATAATCATACGTACCGTTAGATTGAACTGTTATAAATCCATACGTACTCGCAAAAGAATTTCCAACAGCAGCTATTACACCATTAACTTCGGCAATACTTAGTACTTCACCAGCAGTTAAATCGGTATCATTACTATCTAAATCACCAGATACTGGCATTGTTGCATTTGCCTGTATTGTATTTACATCATCTGTAGCATTTGGGAAATATTCTGCATTTATAACTGAAGTTGCAGAGAGTGTATTATCTGCATCGGTTACTTCTACAATCATATAGCGAGGTCCCTCTGTTCCTCCTCCAGCTACACCATTATGCGCATACTGCAAATTGAATAAAAATGCCTCTAAATTACCCGCCAATATAGGGGCTCCAAAAGCATCTGTAACACTGTAAACACCCGAAGATAAACTTTGCAAACGCATTGTATTAGACCCATATACTAAATCTACAGGTCCTAAAATTTGGTTAATTCCAATAGATCCCAATTGTGTCCCACCAGCATCAAAAATTACGATAAGATCATCTGCATCTGGCACGCCCGCAGGTATTCCAGTAGGACTACTTGAAAATGTAATACGAGCATTCAACAAACTACTAGACGTTGTTGTAATTACATTATCTATAGTTACAGTAGGTACAATAAAACCAACTTGTGCAGTAACTGCATGATCAACTCCTGCCAATGGCCCATTTAGATCTACAGTAGTGACTGTACGCTGTTCATTACTTAAAGGGCGATCATATGCGCTTCTATACTCTTGTATAGCTTGCTGTTCGGTTACACTATTTTGAATATAAAAACAACCTTGATCAAATATGTAAGAGTTATTAATCTCTGTCATTGACACAGCGTTTAACCCAGATTCTTGAGCAAATAATGAACCAAAGCCACACAAAGACACCATATAAAGCAGCACTATTTCCCTACTACTTTTATTAAGCGATACAAGGAAACCTACTCCCCCTTTGTAATAGCTATTGCCTTTGCGTAAACTTTGGTTTATCTTAGTAATGAAGACTCTTAAAACAAGAATTAATGATTTCAGCCTATCTATAAGCTTACTTTTTTTTATATTTATCAAGTTTGATGATTTTACTACAAATTCTTTTTTAAAAATAAAAGAGTATTGTGTAATTGTTTTTTCGAGAAGTGTATACACTCTCGAAAAAATAATCTGAAGACATCTCAACATAATGGTCAGTTTATTAATTGATTATTATTTCCGACCCTGCTTTTGTTTGCTCGCCAAAGTTTTACAATTGCGGGGTTATTTTATTTAGATAGCTTTACTTTTTGCCATCCTTCTAGTAAAGAAATAATTACACTCATATTCAAGCACATATACTTACAAGTACACATACCAATATACCCATAGAAAGTGTCTATAGGGTATCGTTTATTTTAAAAAGGATACGAGAATGTAATTTCATTCATACTTTATATATTAATTTATGTATTCTAAATAGCTATGAAATCGTGGGGCTCAAAATCACATTACATAGTCATTATTAATTATAAAAAACAAATATCAAAAACTGATCAGGTAGAACAATAATTCAAAAAAGTAAAAAATGGTTGTAGGGACACATTATATTTTACAAACACCTGTATATTAAATATATGGAAAGTATATTTTGGTCAGTTATACTTTTCGATGTTTAAAGTTAAATCATAATTTTTTCATAAAAAAAATTAAAATAAGAGAAAGCATCTGTTTTAAATTAAATTCGATGAAATACATTAAAACATAGATGAAATACACAAATTATTCAAAAAAAATGATTATTTATTTTAAAAACATCCGTAATTCTTTCAAGAATTTAATTTTTTTACACAAAATACACATGTATTCATGTCTGTTTCGTACAAAAAAAGACATATTCGACTTTAATTAAGTATTTAATCAATTATTAATTAACACATTATAGTCAACACATATGTCTATAATGTGTAGAATTGACAATCTTAAGTTAAATTTGTAAAGTTTTGTTTAAATAAAAAAAGCTTTAAACAGCCCTCAAGTCGAGGGCTATTTTAAAGCTGGGGGAAGATTGGTTTTTTATCAATAATTGCGCAGATTACAAGCCCCTAAACTCTTTTATCTACTACAATATATTAATTAAGCTACTTGAACACTCAAAACCAATAATTGTAACTTTCAATACATACATTATGTAATTACTAATTGTAGATTGAAATGTATATTTTATGTACTTAGCAAAGTATTATATACTTCTCCTTATCTGTTATCTAATTTAGGGAGGTAACCTGAATAATTCTTCGGGTATGCTCGCAAAAATATTACGGTTTTCCCGTAATTTTAGCCATTAATCGGGGTTTTGCATAAATCATGCCTTCTAGTTTGCGCAAGTCGTCCGTTTTTTTTGATCATTTGTAAGTATAATATTACACATGTATACGCTTTCGCGAAAGCGTATAAAGAAGCAAAAAAATCACATTATTTTTATTCAAAAAAGGTCTAAGGAATTCCTTATCTATTTATACCAAATAGCATACTTCCATAAAAAAGGAATATTCAAAAATGAAAAGGAAAAAGAAGTCAGGGTAAAAAACCGTTATGGAAGATAAATCATACGAGTATATATCACACTTTTTTTTATAAAGTTTATGCTAGAAAGATTGTGTATACATGTATGATATAGTAATATAGAATATACGATCACAATATCAATACATAAAGAAGGAAAACAAAAAAGTGGTTAGAATAGTTTCTAACCACTTTTTTGTTTTTATAAAAGAGAAGTTTAAATAAGACCGCGTAGGCGTGCTTCTTCTATTAAACGTTCATCACTCTCTGATTTTACGTGTAGTTTTTCTTTTAGTTGATTTTTACGTTTTTCTATAGCGCTCAACGAAAGATTGATATGGTTTGTAAGATTCTTAGTACGCACACCTCTAGAAAGATGGTATAGTATCTGTAAATTAATTTGATCTACAGAAACGTCGTTTGTTACCATCTTACGTAAGTGATCATTTACAGTACTACTATAATAAATCTTCTGGCTTAGTACTTGCTCAAAAGCATGATTTAACTCAGAAAAAGAAATATCAGTCTTGATTAATAATCCTTGTGGATTTACTTTTTCTAATATGTTATGTATTCTCGTGCTCTCATTATGCATGGTGAGAATAATCACTTTTGCTCTGCTAAATTTTTTCTTAAGATATTGCGCGATTCCTTCTCCAGAAGTAATCCCAGCATTGTTTGTTGCAATAGGTAATTGCACATCTATGAGTGCAAGATCATACGATTTTGATTTTGGTGTTTTATCTATAAGATAGATAGCTTCATCACAGTTACATGCGGTATCTATTTCTACCTTATAATTTTCTTCACAAAAATCTGATAATGTGTTTTTATAGCCTTCTAGGATCATAGGATGATCGTCGACCATTAAGACTTTTAGTTTCTTTTTCATGTTTACGATTATTTACGGGGCACTAAAACGTACGTAAGTCGCTAATCTTAAACTTTTTAGGGAAAGTAGTATGCTAACATTGTATTTTAGTACTACAATATAATCATTTTTTTAATTAAAAAGAATTTGTATTTGAGTTCCTAAGTTAATTTTACTCACAACCTTATAGCTTCCAGCAATTTGAGCTACTCGAGATTTGATGTTTTTCATCCCAATTCCTACTTTGGCTTTTGCAGGATCCATCCCTACTCCATCATCTTCTATCACAAGTTGAATATCTGAGTCTACTTTCTTAAAAGTCACTGTAATATGCTCTGCTTTTGCATGTTTATTAATATTCATCACACACTCCTGGATGATACGATAAATATGTACTTTCTTAGGGTTTGTGACTAACTCCCAATTAATCTCTTCATCATACACAAATTGATAGATCACATCCTGCGTCTCTAACTGGTCGTTTAATAGTTTTTGTAATACATCTGGATATAAGGTATCTTGCGAGAAAGCCTCATCATTTATATCATGAGAGATTCTTCGTATTTCTTTTCCTAAGTCTTTAAGTTGATCTATATAACTAGAGCGTAACTTCTCTACTTCTTTCCCATGTTTTGTATTAAGACTATCCAGACTTAATCGCAAGCCAAAAAGCCTACTTAAGATCCCATCATGGAGTTCTTCTGAGATGCGCTGCTTTGCCATGTGTTTTCCTTCTTCTAACTTGGTTTGCTGGGAGAGCATTAGGTTAAAAATCTCTTCATTGGCTTGTTGCTGCCCTTCTATATACTCTAATTCTTTTCTTGCATTTCTACGCTGCAGTATAATATATCCTAGTAAGAATAGTATGGCCACAAAAGAAAAAATAATGATCAGGAGTCTAGAGGTTTCTGTGGCTTTATTTTTTTCTATCTCTAGTTTATCTGTTTCATAACGAATACGAGCAAACTTATTTTGAAACGCTCTTTCTTCCGTTTGAAGACTATCACTTATCCGAATATATTCTTCCCCATAAGCGACACCTTCTTTTGGATCTTTCACCTTCATAAATAGTGATAGAGATTCCAAAACTTCATCAATAAATGGTGCCTCTTTTGACATATCATATGCTTTCTGAGCATAAGAAGCTGAAGATTTCTTGTCTCCTATCTCTTCATAAATAGTTGCAATTCTTAGATTACTACTTACTATCCCCCTTTTATACTTAACACTATCTCGAATACGAAGTGGTTTTAGAAATACTTCTGGAAAACCTTCAGTTACCCCCATTCTATATCTTGCAAATGCTTTATTATCTAATAAACGAGCATACGTTCTAGGTCGTTTATAAATTAAACTATCATATGCTAATCCAGCATCAAAAAAAGAAATTGCTTTTGCAAAGTTCTTTTTATCTATATATACATTTCCTATATTGTTAAGATGTCCTGCAATAATTAATGCATTTTTATCTTCTTTTTCTTTATATTCTATAGCTTTTTGATAGTATTTGATTGCATCATCATAATTTTCTAACCTAAATGAAATATTACCTAAATTATTATAACAAGAGCTTAACCCATTCATATCATCTACAGATTCAAAAAGGCGAATGGCTTTTACAGAACTTGATTCAGAACCAACATAATCCTTTACATTTTTTTGGGTAATTGCCATAACTTGCGCTACCCTAGCTGCTCTTCTTTTTTCATTTAAATTATCGTAAATATTCTCAGATTTATAAAAATAAGTATATGCACTATCAAGTTTACCCTTACCGAGATGATATAATCCCAAATTATAATTCGAGGCTGCTAATCCAATAGAATCTTCTAACCCACCGCTTAATGTTTTAATTTCAAGATTAATGTTATAAAAAGAATCCCTTATACCTAATTCATAATATTGCCTTGCTACATTACTTAATTTAAAACGTTTAAGCGTATCTGCTTTTATATTTTTCAATTCTCTAGTCACAAAAACAGCACTATCTAAATAACTAAGCTGAATTTCTTTTTGTTTACTACTTTTTGATTGATTTAAATATTCATCAATTATATCTATTTGACTTGACGCCTCTAAAGTATTATTTGAAAGAAAACCTTCTTTACAAGAAGTAAATACACTATATATAAATATTAAGTACACTATTGGTTTTAATACTTTCATGAGGATATTGGTATTATTTTCTTTTTTAATTAATTACAAAGCTAATAATAAAGCCCTAATATATTACTAAGTAATATATTAGGGCTTATATATAAAATTATTTTTTTCCTTTTTTTTAAAAGAATTATTAATCATCATCAGATAGGATTCCGTCTGGATTTGGAATATCTTCTTCTTCATCTACTCTCTTTCCGTCTGGACTCGGAACATCTTCCTCTTCATCTACTCTCTTTCCATCTGGATTTGGAACATCCTCTTCTTCATCTACTCTCTTTCCGTCTGGACTTGGAACATCTTCTTCTTCATCTACATTACTCTTCCCATCTGGATTTGGAATATCTTCTTCTTCATCCACATCGTCCTTCCCATCTGGATTTGGAATATCTTCTTCTTCGTCTACATCTGCATTAGTTTCTTCTGCTTTATTATTAGTATCGTTATCTACCCCTTCTATGTTTTCTAAGGCAATTGTATTCGCAATTTCAAAATCTTCAAGTATCGGATCAGATTCACAAGAAATAATTAAGGTAGTAGCAACTAGTATGACAAGTGTATGTATGTATTTTTTCATCAGTGGGTGTTTGTTTTAGTGGTTAAATTGCAAGCATGTGCAGTCTCATATAACTGCGTTGTTATAGGGTTAAATTGGGACATAGGAATGGTAATCATATCACAAGAAAATCACACACATTCCTATACGTATGTGTTCCTTATAATACAGTATGAATATTTGTAACAGTAAGCGCTTTGTTATAACGGTGTAAAAATAGTAAGAATGGGTGCGGGGAATACGTAAATAACAGTGTATCTAGTAGTTATAAGGCGCATACTTGTAGATGGGTATCGTATGAACGTACATGGCCTATTTTATAAAAAAATGTTAATTTTGTAAGGTTTTGTAGGAAAAAACCCTTACATGCAGTAGCTTTTAAAAATAGAAATTTCTCTATACATATAGCAAAGCCATGCTATCGCTAAGATAATCAAATACATAACATAATTGTAGTTGATTTTATTTTTTCTTACAAAATTTAGGCAATCACTAAACTTCGCTTATAAAAATTATCTCTAATCATCTCTACATTTTCTCTATATGATTTTGAAAAAGGAACAGAAACATCACTATGCTCCATCGTACATTGTGATTTTCCAAAATGAATTCTTGAGATATAGTGACTGTTTACAATATAACTATTGTGTACTCTTATAAAATGATCTGGTAATGACTCTTGAAAGAACTTTAAAGTTTTAAAGGCACTTACGGTCGTACCATTTACTCTCACAAAGTCTGTTGTATTATTATCTGCCTTTAAAAAAAGAACTTCGCTTGTATTTACAAATTTATAATCTCCATATGATTTTAAGCATAGGGTATCATTTACATCGGCAGTTGTAGGTGAGAATGTCTGTTTTCTAAAGCGAAATAAAGTTCGTCTTAATACATTCTTGTCTATAGGTGTTATGATATAATCTAACACACTATGACGGATTCCTTCTATCGCATACTTGGCTGTTTTTGACAATGCAATAAATTCTGGGATGGTATCCATAAATTTCTGCAAGGCATCCATAAGATAAAATCCTGTTATTCCAGAATTGGTATGTTCAAGTTCTATATTTAAAAACACCAATGAAGGAGTACGTTCTAATATAATATCTAATCCATCTTGTTCATTAGAAGCTATGCCAATGCAGATAAAATTATTAAAATTTTCCATTGCAAGTTGTATGGCATATATAGTTTCAGGGTTGCTGTCTATAATAACATAAGAGTGTTCCATAATGATTCTATTTAGTGAGAAAATCTACTATGTACTTAAGGGGAGTTTTTTAGGGGTCTTAAGACACATGAAAGCTAGTTATTATATCCGTAATTTACATGTGGTAAAACCGTAATCATGATACGGCATTCATATCAAAAACCCTTGTTTTTGCACATGTGTCCAACTTGAGGATTCTAGCAGTACGTGATCTTGATGCAAAAAAATCAAATACATTACCCTATTTATGATACATATTTACTATCAAAATGTGTTTTTTTCTTACAGGTACAGCGATTAAAGAGATGATTTTCTTTCAGGTTTAAAAAAGGAAAAATTTAAATAAAAATAAGAGGGATGTTCCAAATTAGAACATGAGGCATTAATCATTAAAATCGAAGATTAGAATTAATATAATCTTGTACAAAGTTGCCTATTCTTTTTATCTCATTAACATATCAGAAATAATGAGACAGGGCCAAGTTTAATTTCTGTAAACTATATTTTTATTTCAAATTATGATTATTGTCAATATTTCTTTTAAATAAAAAAGTAAATAGTGATAAACTAAAGATCATCTCATTCTTCTTTTAACACAATTTACTTATTATCAGATATTTAATGTTTAATTTTTAAACTTTCCCTTATAGTCATTAAATGTATCACATTTAGTTTTTTATTCAAAAGTACAATTTTTCGTGTTTTTTTGGTAGCCTTTAATGAGGAATACCGTGGTAAGTTTGTACCATAATTATTCACAATAACACAATTAATTTAATCTAATAAAACATTAAAAATGAACATTAAAGAACAAGTACAAAAAATGGACGCAGTAGTTTTAACTGGTGCTGTTGTAGATGCAGTTAAAGAGTTTTTTGCAGACAATGCAACCACTTCAGACCACGGTCAAGGTGGAACTACAGGTGATAAAGCCGCAATGATTGCAAAAATGGAAGGTTTTGCTGGATCTATAGCAAAAGTAAATGGTATTACACTACATCATTCAATAGTAGAAGGAAACGTTTCTGCATCAGAATTTACATTTGACTTTGATATGAAAGACGACAGTAAAATCTACTGGCACGAAATCATTCGTCGTATATGGAATGATAACGGTGAAGTAATCCAAGAAGAATATTTTAACGCACAATAACACAATAATTAATTTATAATATTTAATAACATGAAGAATTTAATAAAAACCTCCGTATTAATACTTGCAGTCGTAGTAAGTACAGTAACATTTGCTCAAGATAGAATGGCAAACAACGTAGATAATAGTACTATCCATTTACAAGGATATAGCCCAGTATCATACTTAGATTTAGGAATTGCTCAAAAAGGATTAAAAGAGTTTAAATCTGTACACCAGAAAATAACATATTATTTTACGTCTGCGGAACAAAAAGCAACTTTTGACAAGAATCCTGAAAGATATAAGCCTCAGTATGGTGGATTCTGTGCCTTTGGAACATATGCAGGTGCTAAATTCAGACCAGATCCAAATAAATTTATTGTAAAAGACGGAAAGTACTTCCTATTCTTATATGATTTAAATCTAGATGCTCAACAGTTATGGTTAAATGAAAAAAATCACAACAAACTTGTTGCAGGAGCAAATAAAAACTGGGAGAAATTAAGTAAGACCTTTAATTAGACGCTTGATTATTATGTTGATGTTAGAATACCTTTGTTAACTATATATGTTAATGAAGGTATTTTACACCATAAGGGACTATTTGTTTTAAAAATATTATAGGTATTACAAGATAAAATTTCAATATTTTAAAATGTCGAAACTTAATTTTATAAGCAATTAGTCCTATTCTTTCCTTTTTGAGAAATTAGAAATGATTATCAAAAAATCTACAAGGTGCGATGGAATCTTCTTCGCTAAATATTTGAGAAAATCAATAATTTAAAAATACACATGAAATAACTCAAAGTATTTCATTTCTACTGCTCAATTTAATTAAGCAAAGGAACTCTCTTTAATCTAACTTTCCCACAGTGTTTAACTCAATATCATTATGTTATCTTCTTCTAACAAACACACTCTGAATCCAGACCATTGGATTTCTAACTATTATAATTATCTTTTTAACTATTCAAGAACTAGAATTTCAGATACCTATGTTATAGAAGAAATTATTCAAGAAACATTTTTTGCAGGATTAAAGTCTATGAAGAACTTTAAAAACAAATCTAGCGAAAGAACCTGGCTAACAGCAATTTTAAAAAACAAGATTGTAGATTACTATAGAAAATGTAATTCAAATAAAGGAATTATAGAAAGACGTATGCTATCTTATGAAGACTACAAGGAGAGATATAATAAAGAATTATTAGATGAAGTAAGTATTAATCTAGGATATTATGATCAAACTCAATATAATGAATTACAGGAGAAAATATCTTCTTCTTTAGAAAAACTCCCTAAAAGACAAGCAAGAGTATTTAAGATGCGTATTGTTGATGAACTTAAAACCGAAGCAGTTTGCGAAGAATTAAATATTTCTAGAAATCATGCATGGGTACTTATGGCTAGAGCAAAGAAGAATATGATAATTAACCTATCAAAATAGCATAAAATAAGATACATGATTCTGTCGCATTAATAGTATCTTCAAGTACATCATTACTTACGATCTACCTTCCTCTTCATTTCTCCATCTGGTCAGACGATTCAATCAAGTATCGATTTTCAAAATATCAGAAATATCTTTGCCATAGAAATCATTTTTAGTTCAAATAATGGAGATAGTTTTTAAATGACCATTGGCCAAAATAAAGGTGGCTTAATGAATATTACAGACGTCTATTCTAGAGGCCTCAAGGCTATTAAGTATTCTGTGATATCACAAACTGCTTGGACGGTTACACTTCTTTTTGAGAATGTATAAAACAAAAGACTTTAATCGAGATTGATTTTCTTTCAGATTTAAAAAATGAAGAACCCGTAAATATTTAAATAGAAAGTAAGAAAACAGAAACGTTTAAAAACCAAAAAAGGCTCCTTGAAAACAAGGAGCCTTTTGTACTCGAGACGGGACTTGAACCCGTACGTCCTAATGGACATTGGATTTTAAGTTTTAGGTGTTGCATGAGTCATTTTTTATTTAATTGATTATGAGTGTTTTAAAAATTAAAACACAATGCTTTTTGGTTGTTTTTGGGTAAGCTTTTAGGTAAGGCTTACCCCTTTATAGATAATTAAGTGACAAGCAGTTAAACCTATTTCACAGAATAAACTTTTATATAAATTATTCTAAAATATAAATATACTATAGGTTTTCTATTAATAGTGCATTCAAGTACATAATTGCTTGCGCTCTATATTCCTCTTCATTTCTCCACTAGAATATATTTAGATGTTAACATATTCTAATGAAATCATCCTATAAGTATTTGAAAATCATGTAAAAACATTGAAAATTTATTAAATTTACAATAAAGGTATGTTCCGCTAATGGAATATATGATTGTTGCAATAATTAAAACGAACATTGGGAAGAATTTGCGCATACTGTGGAGAGAAAAAAAAACTAACTAAAGAGCATATTTGGCCAAAGTGCATTAATAAACGAATGCCAGAGCTTGAATTAAAGTTTTTAGATAACAAAAAAATAGTAACCAGTTCTGAACTTGTAATATCTGATGTTTGTGCTCACTGTAATAATGTGAAATTATCCCAATTAGACTACTATCTCTGTTCTTTATTTGACCTATACTTTAAAAATTTTATTCAAGATAAAAAGGCTTTTAAATTTAAATATGATTATAACCTCTTATTAAGAACTCTTTTAAAAATCACTTACAATTCGTCACGAACTAAATCACGAGAGAATAATGATTTCGAAAAATTCAAGAATTACATACTATATGGTAATGAGTTAAGAGAGGATATTGTTGTGAAATTAGATCTCATAATGCCCGCTGTTCACAATGAAAAAAAAATATACCCAAAATCTACTCGATGTGGAACATTTGATATCAACTTTAAACAAGATAATTTTATCCTTCGAATGATTTCTCTAAATTCATTCTACTTTTACATAATCATTTCAAAAGAGGAAAATATTATAACGGAATTAGCAGAAATTGAATTAAGATATCTTATTAAAAATATTCCAGGAACAATAATTCATCCTTACAAGAAAGAAATAAACATAACTAACTATTCGAATTTAGACACTTTTAATATTCACCAACATCATATACTAACAAATAAAAAATACTATGAAAAGTTTCTAAAGAAATAGGAATTTATTAGCAAAGTCTTAATCAAAAGCTAATTAGTCATAAATTAACAAGTCGTCATCTAATACATTTACACAACTAAACTCAAAAACATGAATAGCATTTTAGACATAATTCAGACAAGAAAACTTTATGAATTTTTAATATTATATATAGTATATATAAATACAAAAGGGCAAACTAATTATAATTATAATAATGCAGAAAGAGATATAGAAGAATTATTAATGGACGAATTCGATAATGAATTTTATCTAGTTGCTGAAAATTATTTATTTACAGAGGGTTATGTACAATCCTACGCAGCATCTAGTTTAACTCCTTCAGGCAGAAATCATTTTGAAAATTGGATTGAAGATTTCTCAAGAATAAGTGATGAAGAAAAACAAACACTTAGTAATAATTTATCTGAAAGAGTAAAGAAGTTTTTAAAATTAAGTAATGAGGGTATAAGTCTTATTAAAAATGCTGTTGATTTATTAAAACTAATTAATCAAAATTAATATTAATCACCTAATTAACTTCCTATATAAAAGGAAAATTATCATCTAGCGTTTAATTTTTCAAATATTCTTTTATTAAATCTTCAAAACTTTTTTTATCAATGTAGACTTTATCTAACTCAATTTTCCTATTAGAAATATAATCGCTATCCATCTCATGTTGCTCTCTTATAAATCTAGCCCTTTCAATAGAAAGAACTTTTATTGACTCTTTATTTTCTTCAAAATTTTCCATAAGGGTACTTATTTCATCTGCCAATATCTTCTGACCCTCACATTTAAGTTGGTATTTTAAAAATACTACATCGCACCAAGAATGAAACTTTATAACAGAAATAAATAAATTCACAGTAATTTTAGATAAAATGCTATCTTCAATTAAGAGCGTTACTTTAGATTGTGCAATTCCAGATTTTGAATAGAAAGATGAATTTCTATTTCTAATTTTAATAAGCTCATCAATATTATTTTTATTATATAAACTTAAATTAATTTCAAGAACTGAAAAAATCCATTGATTTATAATCCCATGAAAATCTATTATAGCATTTCTTTCTTCATTTCTATAAGAGACTTCATTATCTAAAACTCTTTGCAAATCTGTTTTCAACATTTCTTGTTCTTTCACAAATTCATTTTTAACAGATTCAACTTCACGAGTTAAATTTTCTAAATCTTCCTTTAAAGCAGCACTCTTACCTTTTTCGGTTAGATAACTTTTAAAAAAAGCTAAATAAAGAATTACAAATAAGATAGCAATTTGAATGATAAACTGAATGACAGACTCTGCTTCCATGATTATATAAGATATTAGTCATCAATTTACGAATTATGAACTACAAATCCGCATTTGACGCAATCACCTGCATCCTAAAATCATGCTATCCAGAAACACAAGAAAAGATTGTAAAGGAAATTACAAAAAACCAAGAATGGTATCAATCTGAGTGGGATAAAGCAAATGGAATACCTTCCCCTAGAGAGCTTAGACAAAGGATTATGAAAGACTTGAAAATAAAGGTTATAAAAGCTGGATCAGGAATCCAACGTGAGCAAGAAAACGAATCTTAGAGAAAAATTAAGTATCTAATTATCAATAGTTTACAATTTTAAAAACCAACACGTTTTATTCTTTTTGGGTAACCTTTTGGGTAACCTTTTTGGGTAACGTTGGATTTTGAAAGTGTAAAACCAAAACATCCTAAAACAACAAAACCCCTGTGTTTACAGGGGTTTAGCAAGTACTCGAGACGGGACTTGAACCCGTACGTCCTAATGGACATTGGATTTTAAGTCCAACGTGTCTACCAATTCCACCACTCGAGCGACTGTTTTGCGGAAGCAAAACTATAATTGGTATATTTTTATTTCAATATGTCAAGTATGTAGAGCGAAAGACGGGATTTGAACCCGCGACCCCCACCTTGGCAAGGTGATGCTCTACCCCTGAGCTACTTTCGCATTATATCCTCTTAAAAAAAGAACGTTACTGCTTCAAACAGCGGATGCAAATTTACATCTTTTCTACGTTTGTCAAAACCTTTTTTGAAAAAATATATACCCGAAATGCTAATATCTTCAAAATAAATCACAAACTACTGCATTACAGTCATTTAAGATGCACTATTTTCTTTCTTCTTCACAAGCATTCGTTTGATCTCATTGAGCTTCATAAGTGCTTCTACAGGCGTAAGTGTATCTATATCTGTATGTAAAATCTCTTCTTTGATCTGTTCTAACAAAGGGTCATCCAGATTAAAAAAGCTCAATTGCATCTCTTCTTCTGTGGCTTGCTTTAATTTTCCAGTGAGTTCTTCACTTCCGTGAGACTTTTCTAACTTCTCCATCATCTTAGTCGCTCGTCGTACAACCTGCTGTGGCATTCCTGCCATCTTTGCTACATGAATACCAAAACTATGCGCACTTCCTCCAGGAACAAGCTTACGTAAGAAAAGCACATTATCCTTTAATTCTTTTACAGAAACATTATAATTCTTAATCCGATCAAAGGTCTCACTCATCTCATTAAGCTCATGATAATGCGTTGCAAACAACGTTTTAGGACGTCCCGGATGCTCATGTAAATACTCACTAATTGCCCATGCAATAGAAATTCCATCATACGTACTTGTACCTCGTCCTATCTCATCTAGTAATACAAGGCTACGGTCAGAGATATTATTAAGAATACTTGCCGTCTCATTCATCTCTACCATAAAAGTACTTTCTCCCATAGAGATATTATCACTCGCTCCTACTCTGGTAAAAATCTTATCTACCATCCCTATATGCGCTTCTGAAGCAGGCACAAAACTTCCCATTTGTGCTAACAATACAATAAGGGCTGTCTGTCGTAATATGGCACTCTTACCAGACATATTAGGTCCAGTAATCATAATCATTTGTTGCGCTTCCCTATCTAGATACACATCATTTGCAATATAGCTTTCACCCAGTGGCAATTGTTTCTCGATTACAGGATGTCGACCCTCTTTAATGGTAAGTGCTTGCGAGTCGTCTATTACAGGACGTACGTACTGATTGTCTTTTGCAAGCTGTGCAAAGGAGCATAACACATCTAGTTGTGCCACTAGATTTGCATTATTCTGAACCTGCGGAATAAACTGCATCATCCAGTGTACCAACTCAGAAAACAATTGTTGTTCTATTCCTAGGATACGCTCTTCGGCGCCAAGGATTTTGGCTTCGTATTCTTTTAATTCTTCTGTGATATAACGCTCTGCATTGACGAGGGTTTGCTTACGAATCCACTCTTCGGGGACTTTATCTTTATGCGAATTACGCACTTCTATATAATACCCAAAAACGTTATTTGATGCTATTTTAAGAGACGTAATTCCTGTACGTTCTGTCTCTCTTTCTAGCATTTTATCTAAGTAATCCTTTCCAGAAAAAGCAATATCACGCAATCCGTCTAATTCTTCGTGAAAACCAGTTGCTATCGCACCTCCTTTACCTATCGCTACAGGAGCTTCTTCGTTTAAGGTTTCTTTAATTTTGGAACGTAACAACTCACATTCGTGGATACCTTCACCTATAATTTTTAAAGCCTCATTATTTGCATTAGAACTCAAACTCTTTATAGGCACCATCGCTTCTAGCGAGTTTTTAAGTTGGATGACTTCCCGCGGTGAGACTTTCCCTGTTGCTACTTTACTGATCAAGCGTTCTACATCCCCTATATGTTTGATATACTGTCTTAATTTTTCAAAAAGAACATCTTCATCTAGTAAGTAAGAAACAACTTCGTGTCGTTGTTTTATCTTTTCTACATTTTTTAGAGGTAAGGCGAGCCATCGTTTTAAAAGACGTCCTCCCATAGGAGACGTTGTTTTATCGATGACGTCTAAGAGGGTGATCGCTTTCGCGAAAGCGGTATGATACAACTCTAAATTCCTAATTGTAAACCGATCCATCCATACATATTCATCCTCGGCAATACGGTTGATGCGAGTGATATGTTGTAATCTATTATGTTGGGTTTCTCCTAAGTAATGTAAGATCGCACCTGAAGCAATAATGCCTTCTTCCAAGTGATCTACCCCAAAACCTTTAAGGGTATTGGTTTTAAAATGTTTGTTGAGAGATTCAAACGCATAGTCGGCTTGAAATACCCAATCCTCCATAAAAAAGGTATGAAAATCAGGGCCAAAAATATCTAGAAATGCTTTCTTCTGTTTTTTTGAAATAAGTAGTTCGCTTGGCGCGAAATTTTGTAAAAGCTTATCTATATAAGCTTCATCTCCTTGAGCCGTGAGGTATTCGCCCGTCGAGACATCTAGAAACGAAACTCCCAATGTGCGCTTCCCAATAAATACGGCTGCCAAGAAATTATTACGTTTTGCCGAAAGTACCTCATCATTAAGCGCCACACCTGGTGTTACCAATTCTGTCACGCCTCGTTTTACGATCTTTTTGGTCATTTTTGGATCTTCCAACTGATCGCAAATCGCCACGCGACATCCTGCTTTTACAAGCTTAGGCAAATACGTATTTACAGAGTGATGCGGAAAACCAGCAAGCTCTGTTTTTTCGCCTCCATTATTACGATGTGTTAAGGTAATCTGTAAAATATTTGCCGCTCGTATGGCATCTTCCCCAAAGGTTTCATAAAAATCTCCTACTCTAAAAAGTAATAATGCATCAGGGTATTTTGCCTTGATGGTATTGTATTGTTGCATTAAAGGAGTAACCTTTTTCTGGGTGCTTTTTGCCATACCGCAAAGTAATACCATTTCTTATAAAAAGAAACTCAATATAAAATGAGTTATTACCAGTTTTTCACAGTTTTTGAAACCAATTTGCATTTTAAATATTTTCTTTTACATAGGTATACGCCTATCGCTCACACCCTAAGATATTATCTACTGAAACGACTGAATCCACAAGGTGTTTTAGTTCCTCAACCCCTTCTTGTTCTGTAATTTAGCATGTTGCAAGATGATATAATGCTAGCTACATATAATCTTCGCTTTAACCAAAATATTAATTTTTAAAATTAAAAACATGAACTATTTAAATCGTTTAATTTTTACACTATTTTTTATTTGTTCGCTAAGCGCTTCAAATGAATATAAGGTTCCTGATATTTCAGAAGACTGTATCGACAGTTTTATGGTCGCTCCTGAGGATATCTTTGACCTACAAGCATCTCCATATATTGACCTTGTTACTGGCAATGATTATACAGAAGCTATAAAACTTGCTATTAATCACGCCAGTAATCTGGTTACTGATCCTAATCCTAGTGGTAGTGGAGTTGGAGGTATTATTTTATTTCCGGGAAATACAACTGTTGAGATCTCAACATCTATTACGTTAAGAGACAATATTACTTTTAGAGCGTCTCACTCTAAAGCTACTATTACAATTTCTAACAACTTTCCTACTAATACAGCTACAATGTTTGCCATAGGTAATAAAAAAAACCTTGTTTTTGAAAATATTATTTTCGACGGAGCAAGTAAAAAGACTGCTCTGAGTACTTTTTTGGATCAAACTATTGACAACATTTCCTTTATTAATTGTGAATTTCAAGAAATGTTAAATAACAACCGTAATGCAGCGGCAATCTCTTTAAGTAACGCAACAAATGTTACTGTAAAAGATTGCTTGTTTAAAACTAGTGATTTTGGAGTTCGCCTTGACAAAAAAAATCATAGAATCAGAATAGAAAATAATGTATTTGAAAATACACTTACTAAGAATCCTATAAGAATACTAGGGGTTAGAGATTCTGTAACCCCTAGCATTGCTGCTTTTAGTAGTGATATCTGGATTATAGGGAACAAAATTGATATTGGAAGAGGAGATTCTATTATTGAAGAATTATCTGAACATTTACCTAGAGATCCTGAAACAGGAGCCGTTGATATTAGTGCTGTAAACTCTCCTGGTGATCCTGGGTTTGATATGTATGACGATTGGAGAGAAGCTAGGTTTGCTCCTAGCGCTATTTACTTAACGTGTGGCGAAGGAAATACCCCTGTTGGAATTCCTACAGACAATCATGTTAATGTAATTATAGAAAATAATATTGTAAATGGTCCTGATTATGGTTTTTTTGATGGAGGGTCTGCAGATTTATATAGCCTTAAAGACATTATAAATTTAAAACTCAATAATAACACATCACGTAACTCTGGAGATTTAGGAATGTCTATAGAGCGTTCTTCTAATGTTATTGTTTCCAATAATACAGTAGAAAGAAATAACTCTTCTGGTATTGCCTTTACAGATGTAAAGAATCCTATTATCATTAACAACATCGTTGCAAATAATGCCTTACGAAGAGATTTAATCTATAACAATGTACCTTATGGAGAGATCCTTATATTGGGGACAACTACCAATGCTCTTATAGAAGGGAATCAACTACTTTGTAACTCTTCACCTGGAGATATCTCATTTCCAATCAATATTACTGAAGGGATAGATTATACCAGAGCACGTACAAGTCCTACTTCATATTATGGAATTATGATTCGTAGAGAAGGAACAGAGGATAATGGAGGAGGTACTTCTATAGGAAATCCTTTTGCTACTAAAATTGGGATTAACAATTACTCTGGACAGCGATGGGGGGCTATTTTTAATGAAGTATCTTCTACGCAAATCACAGAAAACTTTGCAGCAACTGCATTTCCAACGGATGAAGATCTACCAGAAGGTAGTTGGGTAGGAAATTCTAACTTAAATAATTCTGCATTAGGTTGGGGAGTTATTGATCGTAATCAAGATGTACTAGCGGTTGGAATAACATCAGAAAATACTATCATTTTAGGAGATGCTTCTGGAATTCAAGTACAGGATATCATTGGAATAGAACTTCCAGATTTTAATGTACACTGGACAACTGTATCTGAAATTAATGTAGATGGTAATGCAAATGCATTAAAAATATTAGATGATCCTACAGGTGATATATTGAATGCAGGTGCACGAGTAGTAGCACTACGTTGGAAAACGGTCACTCAATAATTTTATAGCACATCAAAAAAAAACCGATATGTATTGTACGTATCGGTTTTTTTAATGTATTAATATACAGCTACATGACTTCCCATATTTTAACATCGTAGGAAAACAATCTACCTGAGGTACTGCCGTACCAAGTTTTACACATTCATCTTAGAAAACAAGTCCCATACAACAACGCCGCATGAAACGGAAATGTTTAAGGAATGTTTAGTTCCAAATTGAGGAATTTCTATCACCGTATCGCTTTCTGAAACCACTTCTTGTTGCACTCCTTTTACTTCATTACCAAAAATAATGGCATAAGTCTTTCCTTTTTCTGGTATAAAATCATTGAGCATCACCGCATCTTCTGCTTGTTCAATAGCACATAGATGGACACCTTCCTGTTTTAGCTTTCGCGAAAGCGTAATCGTATCTTCCACATATTCCCAAACAACGGCATCTGTCGCTCCCAAAGCTGTTTTCTGAATTTCTCTATGTGGTGGCTTTGCAGTGATCCCACACAGGTATATTTTTTGAACTAAAAAAGCATCGGCTGTTCTAAAAACAGATCCTATATTATTAAGACTTCGTATGTTGTCCAGAACGATAATTAAAGGTGTTTTTTCTGAGTCTTTAAACTCTGTAACTGACTTCCGATTAAGTTCGCTATTTTTTAATTTTCTACTCATTGTTTCCTTTTAAATAGTACATTCTTCCCTTTAAAGTTACTTCACGAGACATTTCTGTTTTTTTTTCATTTTTCACTGTATTCTTTTAACAATTGTTACGACTACGCAGAGCATAGATGGCAATATTTTTGCCATTTTTAAAAGCTCAATCCCTATTATTATACATGAAAAAGATAACAATTATCACCCTTATTTTATCCATAACATCACTCCACATAAAAGCTCAAGAATTCAACACCAAAGAAACCAGATTTACAGCACATAATAAAGGAAAGATTTATCTTTATTGGGGAGGTAATCGAGGCAATTATTCAAGGTCAGATATTACTTTTAAAGGAAACGACTATAAATTTACAGTAAAAAATGCAGTTGCAAGAGATCTCCCTAAAGGATATCATATAGATTATATAAATCCAACTCGTTTAACGATTCCTCAAACCAATTTTAGATTGGGTTATTTCATCACAGATCATTATAATATTTCTTTTGGAATAGATCATATGAAATATGTGGTACAACTAAATCAAATAGCATCTATTACAGGAACGATTAATCTTCCTGAGACAGCGGCAGGGTCTATTTATAATGGGACATACTCTAATGATCCAGTTCCTTTAACCGAAGATTTCTTAACGTTTGAGCATACAGATGGTCTCAATTATTTAAATCTAGAAATTACTAGAGTAGACGATATCTCAGGATTATTTAAAATTAGAAATACCGATATATTTCAAATTAATATAACCGAAGCAGCTGGAAGTGGGATACTATATCCTAAAACTCTCGCATCTGTTTTAGGTTCTGAAAGGAATGATGAGTTTCATATTTCTGGATACGGAGTCTCTGCCAAAGCAGGTTTAAACTTCACTTTCTTCAAACACTTTTTTATACAAACAGAGTTAAAAGGAGGCTATATAAACATGTATGACATCCGAACGACACAATCTTCTTCGGATAGCGCAAAGCAAGATTTTTGGTTTCTGGAGCGAGTGATTGCCTTAGGAGGGATCTTTAAATTATAAAAATAAATTACCTCTGGTTATACCCAAATCGGCGTAGTTGCTTATCATTACTACGCCAGTTTTTATTGACCTTTACGTATAATTCTAAATGCACTTGTTTTCCAAAAAACTTTTCTAAGTCTTTACGTGCTTCTACACCTACTCGTTTTAAAGCACTTCCTTTATGACCTATGATAATTCCTTTCTGGCTATCACGTTCTACCATAATCACAGATCGCATTCTAATAATAGTTTCTTCTTCAAAAAACTCTTCGGTATCAATCTCTACCGAGTATGGAATTTCCTTTTTATAATGCATTAAGATTTTCTCACGGATAATCTCATTTACAAAAAAGCGTTCTGGCTTATCAGTAAGTTGATCTTTAGGGTAAAAAGGTGGTGAGTCAGGAAGTAATTCTACAATCCGTTTAAAGACTTCTTCTACGCCAAAATTTTCTAGTGCAGAAATAGCAAACACCTCTGCATTAGGCACTTTTTCTGACCATAAGGTTAATGATTGTCCAAGCAGTTCTTCATTTCCTTTATCTATCTTATTAATCAATAACAATACAGGGATTTTTGCAGCACGTATCTTATTAAAAAAGGCTTCATCTTTTAATTCCTTTTCTCCCAGTTCTACAAGGTATAATAAGACATCTGCATCTTCAAAAGCACTCTTTACAAAGTCCATCATCGATGCTTGTAACTCATACGCAGGTTTTATAATTCCAGGTGTATCACTTAATACGACCTGAAAATCTTCTCCATTTACAATACCAAGTATACGGTGACGTGTTGTTTGCGCTTTTGAAGTGATAATAGATAATCGCTCTCCTACAAACGCATTCATGAGCGTACTCTTTCCTACATTAGGATTTCCTATAATATTTACAAATCCAGCTTTATGAGACATATAATGTTATTTGCTGCAAAGGTAGATATATAAATCTCAAAATAATGTCTTTTACTGTGGAGGTTTCTGAGTACGCTTTCGCGAAAGCGTAAAGAGGAGGAATATGAAATTTCTTGTAATGAGTTTCTATGACAAATGTCATCGTTTTCTGTTTTTGAGTATTCTATATTTAAACCTTATGGAATTTTCTAATGATATTGTATTACGTCCTAGGTTCTCATATGAACTGAATGAATTACCAGAAAAAGTATTAAACGTATTTGAACATACTGCAAAAACACAAAGTGATTTTATTATAAGCCGTATCGATGATCACGTATTTATTAGAATTCCAAAAAGCAAACAACATTTCTGGTCACCACAACTACATCTAGAAGTGTACAAAATAGAAGAACAGCCTACTGTACTTAAGGGGCTTTTTGGACCTACCCCAGCTGTCTGGACATTGTTTATGTTTTTACATTTCATCGTAGGTACATTGTTTACGGCTGCTGGGATCTGGATGTATAGTAGTATTTCTTTACAAACCACATTTATAATCCCACTAGTAGCCATGATCTTTCTGTTTATACTTTGGTTTGTGCTATACTTTTCGGGAAGATTAGGAAGAGAAGCTGGAAGAAAAGAAATGAAAATGCTTCAATTCTTCATGAATGACACGCTTAAAAATCATCAAATAGTACTTATGACCTCGACTTAGCGCGTGTTCTATCGTATAACACAATGCTTCCTGCAACAGCTACATTAAGGCTCATTTCTGAAGGAAACTGTACAAGGAAATGCGATTTCTCAATGGCTTCTTTTGAAAGTCCGTGATCTTCTGCTCCCAAAAGATACACACAACGACGTGGATGCTCAAAGGTCTCCAAAGGCTCTGATGTTTCATGCATTTCTACTCCTACAAGACGTGCTCCTTTAGGCAGATGATTGTAAAAGTCTGCAAATGTATCATAATGAAAATAAGGCATCGCTTTTACTGCATTATGGGTGTCGCTTGCTTGTTTTGCATATCGATTCCCAATGGTAAAAATAAAACTAGCTCCTAGATTTTGTGCGCTTCGCCATAATACACCCAGGTTCTCAGGAGTCTTTCCGTTTTGAATTCCAATTCCAAAAAATTCATTTGTGAAGTTGTCAACTTTCATACAACAAACGTATTATTCGAATCCTTTTTTCTGTACCCACTTTATCAATCCTCCAATCGTGAGTCCTTGCACAAGTATAGAGAAGACAACAATCACATAGGTAATCACCAAAAATAATTCTCTATTCATCTCATCAGAAAGCCCCAAAGCAAGTGCTATAGAAATTCCTCCTCGCAAACCTCCCCAAGTCATAATAAGATTTGTTTTAGGAACGAAATCTAATCGTTTTTTAAAGAAATTAATGGGTATTAATAAGGAAGCATAACGACAGGCTAAAACAATAGGAATTGCAAGTAACCCAGCAATGATATACTTTCCTTCTATAACGAGCACAAGCATTTCCATCCCTATCAACACAAAGAGTAAGGCATTGAGTAAAATATCAATGAGTTCCCAAAACTTATCTACATAACTTTCGGTAATTTCAGACATGGCAGTTCCTCGTATCGTATCATTTCCTACAATAAGTCCTGCTGTTACCATAGCAAGCGGTGCAGAGAGGTGGAATTCATGAGCGATTGCAGTCCCAACCATAACACCCGCTAGTGTAATGATCACCTCTATATAATAATCATCTATAGACTTCATTAAACGATACACCAGCCATCCTATAACAGCACCAAGTACAATCCCTCCGATGACTTCGAGTCCAAATAATTTAAAGACCTCTACAACTTCTATATTTTCGGTTCCAAAAGAGGCAATTTGAAAAATAGTAAGAAAAACAACAACGCCTACTCCATCGTTAAAAAGAGATTCTCCTACAATTTTGGTCTCTAATTTCTTAGGAGCGCCCGCTTGTTTTAAAATACCTAAAACAGCTATTGGATCTGTAGGAGAGATCAATGCTCCAAATAACAAACAATGGATATATGCTACTTGTAATCCCAATAATGGTAATAAATAATACATCACAGTACCTACCAAAAATGTAGAGACAAGTACACCTAATGTTGAGAACACCAAAACTGGCCATCGTTGGATCTTGAGTTGTTCAAAATTAGTATGTAATGCTCCTGCAAATAGTAAGAAACTTAACATAATATCTAGAAGTACTGTCCTAAAATCTATCTGCTTGATAATATAGCGTTCGGCATCTAGCAAGGTATCATCTACATAACTCAATGCAAATACAGCAAGTGTAAATAAAATGGTAATAAGCATGAGTCCGATGGTATTTGGCAATTTTAAAAATCGCACATTGATATACCCAAATGCAGCCGAAAGTCCAACAAGTATTGTAATAATAAGGAAGTAATCCATGAATTTTTATTGGTAGTTATTGAAGTCGTTTAAATTTTTCAAATTAGCTAAAAAATTGTTGTTTTACCCTCATATTTTGTCTTTTTCTTGCTCCGTAGCGCTGCCATGCAGCTCAAAATAGCCTTCATCTGGATATAAAACCATTAATTCTCGCTTCAATTCAAAAAATTTAAACGACTTCATTTAGAAAGTAAAGATACTTATCTATTTTTATAAAAATTACATAATGATGAATAACGCAAACGGACATAAGGGATATGATTTAATCTGTGTAGGAGGTGGTATTATGAGTGCAACACTGGCACTTATGACCAAAATTTTACAACCCAACATTAATATCTTACTACTAGAACGTTTAGACAAGGTTGCACAAGAAAGCTCTGCTGCATGGAATAATGCAGGTACAGGACACTCGGCTTTATGCGAACTTAATTATTGTCCAGAAAAAGAAGATCGCTCGGTAGATATCTCAAAGGCTATTAAAATTTGCAATCAGTTTGAAATTTCAAAACAATTTTGGGCATACCTAACAAATCAAGGGCTTATTAAAGATCCAGGTTCTTTTATAAAAAAGGTTCCGCATCATAGTTGGGTAACTGGCGAAGAGAATTCAGAATATCTAGAGAATCGTTATAAAGTGATGAAGGATCATTTTATGTTTGATAGTATTGAGTTTACAAAAGATTCTGAAAAAATGAAATCTTGGTTTCCACTTATTACAGAAAACCGTGATCCAGAAGAAGTGATGGCTGCTTCTAGAATAGATCGTGGTACTGAAGTAAACTATGGCTCACTTACCGAGCAATTATTTCACATCCTAGAAACCGAATATGACACGCCTGTTCATTGTAATATGGAGGTCTTAGATGTTGATCCTGACAACAATGTTGATTGGGATGTTATCGTACAAAACACGAAGACAAAGGCTATAGAACACCTGTGTGCCGAACATGTATTTATAGGTGCTGGTGGGGGGAGCTTACTCCTTTTACAGAAAGTAGAAATAGATGAAAAAGAAGGGTACGGGGGCTTCCCTGTAAGTGGACAGTGGTTGGTTTGTAAGAATGAAGAAATCATCAAACAGCATCATGCCAAAGTATACAGCAAAGCAGGTGTAGGTGATCCCCCTATGTCTACACCACATCTAGATACCCGTTATATCAATGGCAAACGAGAATTATTATTTGGCCCTTTTGCAGGTTTTAGTCCTAAGTTTCTAAAAGAAGGATCTAATCTCGATCTCTTTAAATCTATAAAAACAGATAATATAAGTGCCATGCTCGGCGCTTTCTGGCATAACTTACCACTCACCAAATACCTAGTGACGCAAGTAAGTATGTCTTTTGAAGATCGTATGGATAGTTTACGCAAGTTTATAAAAGATGCAAAGAATGAAGATTGGGAAATCAAAGTAGCTGGACAGCGGGTTCAGATTATTAAGAAAGACGACTATGAAGGAGGTAAGTTACGATTTGGCACTGAGGTCGTAAGTAGCAAAAACGGAAGTATTACCTGTTTACTAGGTGCTTCTCCAGGTGCCTCTACAGCAACGGCTATTATGCTTGAAGTGATTCAAAAAGCATTTCCAGAAATTATGACGACTCCTGAAGGGCTAGAGAAATTAAAAACAATTGTTCCTACTTGGAATACCGATGTACATGAAACATTGTTTAAAGAGTGTCTTGGTAAGGCAAATGGGGCTTTAGGGTTGGATTAATGATTAACAATTGTTGGGCGTTGGGGGTAATTCCGCTTTCGCGAAAGCGTACAAAGAATCATCTATCACAAAAATAAAGATATGAGTTTACTCTCGAGAAAGATGGGAATAAGGGGTATGCTAAAAAGTGCGTTGTTATTTTATAATACTAATGACTCAAAATTATATTACGCATGACTCCAATTATCAGGTTCATCACTATTACCTGGAGACAGTCCTATAATATCTCCATCGGTGTTTACACCAAGTCCTACAACCATTCGATTTACATAATTAAAGTAACTCGTCACCTGGTTAATCTCTAAGATTTCGCCCTCAGAGAAGCCTACGTTTTTAAGATGTTCTATATCTTCCTTGGTAATTGTATGATGTGCCTGAGTTAATTTTTGTGCGTGTACAATTCCATCTTTATAATGATTATCAAAAAAGGTGTGTACCGTATCATTTTGAACGCTTTCATAAAAAGCAGTTGACCGTGTCTCATTATCCAGAAGTCGTACAAATCCTCCCATGTGATGTTGTACACAATAGTCACATTTATTAAGATAACTCACATATACGCCTATCGCTTCGAGATACCATTTAGGCAATGTGTTATTGGTATTGTGTAATACGCTTTTATATAGTGTCATGTGTCCTTTAAGCGTATGTGGCCGTAAACTATGTATAGAAAGTACATTATCTACATTATTATTAGGCCCTTTTACGCGATCATACATGCGTTTTAAAGCTCCTGTTGCTTCCTCGTATCCTATTGTTTTTATCCAACTCATATCTTAAAAATTGTTTTTCTTTTTTCGCTTAAAGCGAAAATACAAAATGCCTTCACAATGACACTTTGAAAAAAAAGTGAATTTTTTTGCGACTTTTTTAATAGGTATCTTACTAATAGTACAAATACCATCTTTAATGCGCAAAGAAGAAGCTTTTACAAAACTCATAAAAGAAAACGAAGGGATCATTTTTAAGATTTCGCGAGTGTATTGTGACTCTCGAGAAAATCAAAAGGATTTGTATCAAGATATTGTTTTTCAGTTATGGAAAGGGTTTGATGGTTTTAGAGGAGAGTCAAAAGCAAGTACTTGGATGTATCGCGTTGCCTTAAACACCGCATTTACATTCTTAAAAAAAGAAAAACGCAAAGGCACTGCTGTAGGAATAGACCATCTCCATCTCAAATACGAACCTGACGATCCTATTTTAGAAGAACGTCTTGCACAAATGTATGCTCAGATACGACAACTCTCTGATGTTAATAAAGGAATTATCCTATTATTATTAGAAGGTAAAAAGTATGAAGAGATCGCAAGTATTACTGGATTTTCTAGAAGTAAAGTAGCAACACGTATCTCTCGTATTAAAGAAACATTAAGAACACAACTGGTTAAAAAATAAATACTATGGAACTTGAAGAAATGCAAGCAGCCTGGTCACAAATGAGCCAGGATCTAGAAAAACAAAAACAATTAACAGACGAAATTATATTAAAAATGACACAACAACGATATACATCCCAATGGAATAAAATATTTACTGCAGAAAAGATAGGTGGCGTAATATGCTATGTAGCACTAGTTGCACTAGTTGTTAATTTTAAAGAGTTAGATACACTACCCTTACAAATATCTGGTATCTTATGTATACTCATACTTGCCATACTTCCTGTACTATCTTTAAAGACAATACAGGCTATGAAACGTGTAAACGTAACCACTATGAGTTATAAAGAAACGATGAAAACCTATGCTGAAGGGAAAAAGAATTTTGTCAATTTTCAAAAATTAAATGTGGGACTCAGTTTTGTCTTTATGCTACTTACTGTTCCAGTATCTGCCAAACTATTAAATGGCGAAGACTTATTTGAAACATTAGATCCTAAATTAGGTATTGCAATTCCCTTTATGTTTGCTCTTTTTGGACTCCTTGTTTGGGTTGTCACACGATGTTATAAGCGTGTTTTAAGAAGTTCTGAAAACATCTTACAAGAGATAGAAGAATAAAGTTGGTTCTTTTAGAAATGTGACTCAGTATGCTTTTGCGCCTGACTGATGTTAGGCAGGAAAGCGTACTGAGGATAAAAAGCAAGACGTTCTTGTATCATCTCATAGAGTTTCGCACCCTCCTTATAGCATCTACATGATACTTAATAATATTAGAACGTCCAGATGCTGTCATTAATATCTTATTAAATTCTTCTCTATTATCCATAAAAAAGTTTTCAGTAAGAATAGCAGGCATTTTTGTTTTTTCAAGCACATAAAATCGTGCTTCTTTATCCAAATCGCCATCAGAAAAATCGGTTCGTAATTTTCTGTCTGGAAATGTCCTTTGGTATTCTTGTCCAAAAATAGTAGCTATCCGATCACTCTTTGTATGTCCTGGAGATGTAAAGATCTCACTCCCAACACCCCCTCCAGCATTAGAATGTATACTTAGGTAAAAGCAATGTTGACGTGCATATTTATTAGCTCGACGCACTCTTGTTTGTAAGCTTACATCTCTATATTCTGGAGCAATATTTACATATGGAATCTTTAATAAGGTAAGATCTTGAATGATTCCGTTTACAATGGCTCGATTAAACTCTCCTTCGTAAATTACATTACCATCACCCCAATCTTTTCGTTTGCCTGGAGTTTGGTATGTTCCGTTTATAAGGCCTCCGTGGCCATTGTCTAAAAGTACGATCATAACAAATTTATAATTATGTTTCTGCAGGAATATATCCTGATTGAAAATAGGTTCTTCATTATTTTCTATTTGAGAAAAAAAGAATCAACTCGAAAATAAAAATAGTGTATCGCCATTTGTCCCTATGAAAAAGAATTTTAAAAATCTCTCCACAAAATAGAATACCACACAGGACACATCTAGGGTTAAAGCACCACACTACAGACCTAGATGGTTGTCCTTTGTGATGATATCGCATCTATTTTGAAATACCCATTATACATGTATATTTCAAATCCTATGCGATAGCATATGTATGTATAATTGTTAGATCACTTAAGGAGTACCCTACGTCCAAACACCCCACATAAAAGTCCATAGGGCATCCTTATAGTGATATAACATAGCACTTATAGCTAGAGCTATAGTGTTGTTATTTTACTTTTACAAAACATGTATTCTAGTTTTAAAACATCACTCGATGTGATTATTTATTTTAAAACAAGACATACCTGTCCTATTACCCAAAAAATGGGTTGCGTGTGGTGGGTTTGAAAAAATTGATAGGTCTGACTATGACAGCATATTTCCCCTTATGAGTCAGTCCTGATTATATGTGGTGTATGTGTTTTGAAAAATAGTATGAAGTGGTGCTTTCCTATTTTCAATATAAATATCGTAAATCTATTGTTAAGATGTCACTAAAATTGTGCTATGCTTATCTTAAACTTACAGATATTATTTTTCTTTTTCTGCCTTTATGATTAGTCGTTCTTTTCAGAATTTCCTTACACAAGAATTCATCCTTTATAGTTAAATCACCCTAGGATAACACTGGGAATCAACGCACCACAGAAAATGCCCAATGTATCCATATAGTGACTTAACTATACTGGTTATATAACGTATATTATACAGTTATTATTTCTTATCACTATACATATTTATGTAGTAGAGACAGTGATTTCTTGATACTTTATAAAATACCAAGATTATTTAATTAAAAATTGAAAGTACTATCGTTTCAAACTTCCCCTTTTGATAGCACAAGAACGTGTGGTAATATTTTATGAAGAGTGTAAGTGTACACTTACTTCTTATTACACCATAAAGAACGTAATTTTTTCTTTACGGGTAAACATTAATTTAAAAAAAGAAATGTTAAAACTCTTATATTTATTTATAATTATTTCTTAAAATTAACCAAACTTCCTTGTAATCTAGTAATTACCGATCAATATTAACTTCATATAGTCACCTGTTACATTTTGCATTTTTTTCCTTACTGAGTGGTCAAAACTATACGATTAGTAGTATTTCCCTATCATTTGTTACTCTTTCTTTCTGTTTTTTATCTCATTATTTTATCTTCTCATCGATTATTTAACATATCCACCACAATATGTTGTTTTTCACATGTCTTAAGCGTGCTTAAAACTAGCTATTTAGCTTTCAAAAAGCGAGTCTCATTGAGGGAACGCCTCATATCAATTAGGGAAGTAAATTCAACCTTCTCTAACAAGTTTACAATAATATGACGCTTCTTTACTAAAAACAAGAAATAAGATCTTGTGATTCAGTCTTTTCAGCAAAATGTAAAGATTATTTTTGGGTATAAAAGCAGGTAGATAGCATTTTGTAGAGTTCTGGATGCTTCCTTTTAAAGATATCTGGACGTTCAAAAAAGTACTCTGAAGCTACAGCAAAAAATTCTGTTTGACTTGTGCCTCCATAACTACGTATATCTGATGTATCATTATTAATCGCTTCCATCTCTTTATGCATTAAGGCGAGCCAAGGTGCTATATATTGATGTTCTAATAATCGTTCTGGAATTCCGTCTGTAGCACCATCTGTATTATCTAGTAAGTGTACAAACTCATGAATTGCTGTGTTTCCTTTATCTGTAGCATTTGTAAAGCCGTGATGCAGTGCTTTACGTGATAGAATCATTTGGTTCTTAAATCGACCTGTGCCTACCAATCCTGCGATCTTACGTCCTTTAACATCGGCGTCAAATGACAAATTCTCATCAAAATAATCTGGATAAATAAGTACAGTACTCAAATTATTATAATGCCACTCTTTAAATCCAAAAACAGGAATCACAGCACTCGCAGCTACTAAAACAGTATCCAACTCTTTTAACTCAAACTGTACGGCTTCAATGGAGATCTCACTTAAGAACAACATCATCCTTTTTTGAAAAACTAACTGCTCCTCTTCTGTTCGTTTTTTATAAAACTGAACATTTTTAAGCAATAATTCATGCCAATGTTTTGGGAAAGGTTTTACTTGAGACTTTTTACGCTTTCGCGAAAGCAAAAAAAGCACGATTATCAAAACAAGTATAGGAAGTAGATATGTCATCTGGTGTATCTATAAAAGAATACTCCCAAAATACTATTTATTTTGGGAGTATTCATGCTATTACAAAAAGTCTACTAGGATAGTATCATAAAAACTGCCATCCCAATCATAATTGCATTTTCTATAAAAGTAGCTTCTGTCATAGGGAGTTTTAAGGCCGTTCCTAGACAAGCACATTGTATTTCTTGTTTACTTAATAAACTTCTTGTCACTCCAACAGTTGTAATACCTAGCACTAATAAAGTTGCTATCAACGCAATAGGAATCTCAATACGTAGCAAGAACATCACACCCAATCCAAGTTCTATACATGGATATATCCAGCCATAGACAGAGAGTCGTTTTGCTAGCGGATCGTACATACTAAAACTTACTACAAAACCACGTAGATCTAAGAATTTAAAGAAACTAAATACCACATAAAATAAACCCATAAAATCTAGCATAGCTTCTCTCCCATTCCAAGCATCATAGTGCATTACTATACTTGCAACAGTAATGTACCCAAAAATGAGAAACAAAGGTCGCAATTGCACCCACTTAGATGTCGGAACCATTGTCGTAAATGCATTTTGTTGCAACTTCTCTATAATGGTAAATTTAGGTTTAATTCCCTCCTGTAGTTTTTCTAGAGTAATCTCCGAATCCATCGTAATTACCGCTTCTTCTTTTTCTAGAGAAACGCTAGCATTTTTGATTCCAGGAATTATTTTTAAATCTCGCTCTACTCCAGTTCTACAACCATTACAGGTCATTCCTTGTATGGTAAATGTACGTTCCATATTAATCGTGGTCGTGGTCGTGATCGTGCTCCCCTTCTTCTGGTGTTACCGCCCAATCAAATACTAGAAGTTTACTCGTTCTAAAATTGGTAATATATAACTGTCCTTGATCTAATATCATTTCTGTAGGATTGTTAATCCCATTGGTAAGTTTTTGTTGTAAAACTCCATCATGATCAAAAACTAAGACGCGATTATTCTCATAATCGGTAATAAACACTTCGGTTTCACTCACAAAGATTCCAGTTGCGGCATTCATTTTTTGATCGGCACCTATGACTTTTAAGAAATTTCCTTTTTTGTCAAATACCTGTATCCTATTATTATAGGCATCTGCTACCCAGATTTTATCATTTGTGATTTGTACATCAGTAGGATAATAAAAATCACCTTCGGCTTTACCTTCTTTCCCAAAAGAGATATACGACTCTCCATCTTCAGTATATAGGATACGGTGATTATAAAAATCGGCGATGGCTTTTTCTTTTCCATAAGAAGATATACCAGCTGGTGCATCCAAAGAATCTGTAAGTGGTAATATTTGCATACTAGGATCTCCTATTACAGCAATTTCATCATTGCCGTATTGTGGCACAAAAAGGGTTTTCCCTTCACTCGCAATATGCATAGGGCGTTCTAAAGAGTCTATCGTTCTTTGGGTTTTTCCTTCTCGATCTATTAACACCAGACGATTATGATCTCCATCACTGAGCCAAAGTCCATCGTCTGTTATAGTCATTCCTATAGGGTTAATCCCATCAATGTCTATGGTTTTGGAGAGTTGCCAGCTTTTTGGCAACTCTTCTTTTTGTTCTTGCTTTTCTGCACAACTTATAAAAACAAGTAATGCTACTACACTATATATATATTTCATATGATCTAGTTTAGTATTCTACACGTTCATAGGCGCAACAACCAGGAAGGCCATCATACGTATCTGAATGTGCTTTATGATTTTTTGTATCATGTCCAGCATCTGCCACTGCTTTTTCAATAGCATCAAGCGTTGTTGCTTTTTTATCAAAGCTCACTTCTAGCATCTTTGTGTCTTTATTCCAGCTTGCCGTAGTTACTCCCATAAGGTCTGTAGTTGCTTTTACAATACGAGCTTCACACATGGCACAATTACCTGCAACAAAAGCTGTTTTTGTTATTAGATTTTTGGCCTTTACAGCGGTTTCCTTTTTGGGAGCTGTCTTCATAGCCTCTACTGTTCCATCAAAACGAACAACACGTCCTGTCACTGGGGTATATCCAGCCTTTACTACTTGTTTTTCTACAGATTCGATGGTCAATGCCTTTTCTGTAGGATACGCAAAACTAAAGTCACCAGTCTCGATGTCGATCTTTACTTTTTTGATGCCTTTAAATTCTTTAAACTTTTTCTCAAGACCATAGGCACAAAAAGGACAGCCTAAACCATCTACTTGTACTTCAAATTGATCATAACTCTTTTGTGCTTGTAAAGCAGGTACTACCATAAAGACGGTAAGTACTATTAATAGGATATTTTTCATATTATTTATTTTTAAAACGTGTATCTAGTTCCTAGAAATACACTGTAATTTAACTCTCTTGTTTCGGGTAGATTTTGGATAAGTGGTAATTGTACTGCGAGGTCAAAAGTGATGTTCTTTCCTGCATATTGTATGCCTTGTGCATACAATAATTGATACCAATCTCTATCTGTAAATAACGAACTCGTATATTCAAAATACAAGTTCACTTGCTTGTTAGGGTATTGTGGTTTGAGTAATGGGAGCCCTACGCCAAATTTCCCTCTAAATTCATCGACTGTTGCTTCTGGAGACCAATTATAACCTAGCTCTGTAGAGATTCCATATTTTAAAGTTTCATATCCAGAAACAATACCATAATAGCCTTCATAAAAACCAGTGCTCTGACCTAGTAAGTCTACCTTATCTCCTGTAGGGATACTTTGAAAGGTTTTTGCTATCACTCTAAAGGTCTTTCCTGTAGCGTCTTTACGATAAAATTGATACTTCCCTAGTACTTTAATATCGGCAAGGGCACTTCCAGATGTCCCATCGTTAAAATCGTAGTTTATATACGGTATATGGACTGCAAATAGTGAGTTGGATGTCGGTAAATAATGAAGCATAATAGGCACATATACCGAGGTCCCTCTCTCTGTATCTCTAATTTCTGTTAATGTTTTGGCAGTAAAACTACCGCCTCCTAACATAATAGGCTTATCTGCTGTAATTGGGGGTCCTTGTGCATTTGCTTTCGCGAAAGCAAATAAAACAACAACCAAAAAAATATATTTCATGATGTTATTAATTTATGATTATACAATACTGCTAGCGTAATGCATCATAAATCAAATTAGGAACTGCTCGTGAAGAATCGTTAAGTCAGAGACTATATCTGGTGGTGGATATCCATCAAAGGGTATGGCTTGAGGTGCCGATATTTCAAATAGATGAATATAACTATCGTAAAAAGCAACTAAGAATTGTTGTTGCTCTAGACTAATTTTTTGTAAAGAATGCTTGAGTTCATCTTGACCTTTAATCACAATTTGCTCATTATGACAACAACTCATCTCTTTCATATCTGAAGAAGATTGTGCCATTGCCATTCCCATACCACAATCTTTTGCATCTTTAAAAAGAGCTACATCTACAAGTATATCTCCACAATAATGCATATCTACTGTAAATGACATCGTAGTAAATATCACTACACATGCCATTGTAATTGCTGTTATTTTATGAAGTATTGTTTTCATAGATTATTGGCAAAATTACAAAAATAATACCAATATCATGTTGGTTTAACATTCTGTTGGGTTTGCAACCTTATAAAGGATTCAAAAATCATGTTCGCAAAATGTATGGTTTTGAGATGTATATATCATAGAACAATCTTCTTTTTAGAATTACATACGATGTTCTATAATAGAAATAATAAAGATTGTATCTTGGAGAGACCATCTTCATCTTAACATAGCATTAATATAGTACGAAGTAAGATTCTTCTATTTTATAAGACCAATTAGGAAAGTGAAATCAAAACCAAACATGAAATTATCCATAATTATTGCAGGATTAGCTCTTGCTATTTCTTGCCAGAACGCTCCTACAAAACCTAGCGAACCCACAGTGTTGCCAGATCCTGTACAAACACAACCTCAAGATGGATTCTCAAAAGCTTACTTTGCTAGTGGTTGCTTTTGGTGTGTAGAAGCTGTTTACGAAAGTGTAGAAGGCGTAAAAGAATCTATTTCTGGGTATAGTGGTGGTCATACAGAAAACCCAACATATCAATCCAGTAATACAGGTCGTACAGGACATGCAGAAGCTGTAGAGATATATTATGACCCGCAAGTAGTATCATTTTCTACACTAGTCGATGTGTATTTTGGATCACAAAATGTCACACAAGCAAATGGACAAGGTCCAGACAGAGGATCACAGTATAGGTCTATCATTTTTTACCAAAATGATAAAGAGAAAGAAATTATTTTACAGAAAGTAAAAGAGCAAGAAAAAATCCATGGGGAGGGAAAAATTGCTGCAGAAATACTACCCTTTCAAAAATTCTGGAAAGGAGAAGGGTATCATCAAGACTATGAAAGGCTTAATCCAGGCAGTAGATACATCCAAAATGTCTCTATCCCAAGGTTACGTCGTTTTCAGAAAAAATTCCCTCAATTACTTAAAAAGAATGCGCATTAAACAACTTAAGGTTTTCTAACTTTAAGCTCAAAAAGAAGCGGATATAAACGATCTTTAGTAACATAAAGGTCGTTTTCGTTTTTTATAAGATCTGGCAAAACATCATACGGGCTTTCATCATGTTCTCTAAGAAACTCTACAACAAGACCCGCTTCTGTAAGTGCAGAAACAACATCTCCAAGGCCATGATTCCACCCATATTCTTTACTTACCATCTTTGAGTTTACATCTGCATATGTGCCTTCGTATTCTTCATAGATAGCTTCTTGTTGATGATATCCATATTTTAACTCGGCTTTTCCAGAAGTATAATCAAACATCCATACTAAGGGATGAAAATCTACTATATAAAAAACACCTCCAGAAGCCAAGCGCTCTGAGATCATTTTTCCCCAAGGTTTTAAATCGGGCAACCATCCTATAGTACCATAGCTTGTTATCACTATATCAAATACATCACTTATATGACTAGATGTTTCTAAAACATTACAACATACAAACTGAGCATCTAGTTTGAGATCGTTTGCTAGTTTTTGTGCCAGTGCAATTGCTTCATCGCTTAAATCTACCCCCGTACACATTGCACCCATTCTAGCAAAACTCAACGTGTCTTGTCCAAAATGACATTGCAAGTGTAATAACGACTTCCCTTTCACATCTCCTAAAGCTTGAAGTTCGTATTGATTTAAAGAGCTTTCTCCAGAGAGAAAAGCATCCATATTATAAAATTCACTTGCTGCGTGAATGGCTACTTTTTGATTCCACGTATCCCGATTGACTTCAAAAAAATCTTGTTTCTCGTTTGACATAAGACGAATATTATACTAAAATTGAGGTAAAAGATACTCTTTTTACCTCAAAATGTATTCTCAAAAATAGTACATACGCTTTCTTGTTTTTAGCTTTATCTTTGCACATATTTTTATGAGTAGTACGCTTTCGCGAAAGCGTACTTAACACAAAGACATTATGCAATTATCTAAAATTCCTAAACTTAAATTTACAGACGGAGATAATTTTTTTCTTCTCGCAGGTCCTTGCGCTATCGAAGGCGAAGATATGGCCATGCGTATTGCAGAAAAAGTATTAGAAATCACAACTAAGCTAGAAATCCCTTATATATTTAAAGGAAGTTTTAGAAAAGCAAATCGCAGTCGTGTAGATAGCTTTACAGGAATAGGTGATGAAAAAGCATTAGAGATTCTTGCAAAAGTTTCTGAACGATTTGATGTCCCAACAGTTACAGACATACACGAAGCATCTGATGCGGCGCTAGCAGCTCAGTATGTAGATGTACTACAAATACCCGCTTTTCTTGTACGTCAGACAGCTCTTGTTGTGGCAGCGGCTAAGACTGGTAAAGTAGTCAACTTAAAGAAGGGGCAATTTATGTCTCCTGAGAGCATGCAACATGCTGCAAAAAAAGTAACCGATACCGGAAATGAGCAAGTTCTAATTACAGATCGCGGAACCATGTTTGGGTATCAAGATATGATTGTAGATTTTAGAGGAATCCCAACGATGAGGCAATATGCTCCTACTGTGCTTGATGTGACTCACTCATTACAACAACCTAATCAATCAAGTGGTGTGACTGGAGGTCGTCCAGATATGATAGAAACAATTGCTCGTGCAGGTATTGTAAATCATGTAGATGGGCTTTTTATAGAAACTCATTTTGATCCGGCAAATGCAAAAAGTGACGGTGCAAACATGCTAGATATTGCATATCTAGAAAAACTATTAACAAACCTTGTTGCAATACGCAAAACCGTAAACTCTCTTTAACAGAGAAGTAGACACCAATTACTCACAATAGACCATAAAAAAAGGGAACCTTCCCCCAAAGGTTCCCTGCTTGCTAGATAAGATACATATCTTAATAATTGATTAGCAAGTTGATTATGCTTATAATAACACAAATAAACTTTTAAAACAACAAAAATAACAATAAACCTAGCTTCTATACAGGGTTAACGTAGTATTGTTATCTAAATTTCATATTTAATGTCGCTGCACTTCTTAATACATCTTGTAAAATTGTAATATCTATATCTTCTGGATTGTAATACCGAAGTGATCTTAAATTTTTACGTTTTTCTCCTCCTACAAGGTGGTCTTTATGAATATCAATATATATGCCAGAAGTAAACCCTACATCGACAAACGTTTTTCTAAAATTTAAAAAACAACACATTTTCCCGTGCACACTATAAAATGGTAAATGCCATTTAAACTGCTCGTCTACCTCAGGAATTGTGTGCTTTATTATAGCCTGTATTTCTATAAGCATGGTACGCCAAGGTTCTGGTTTTGATAATATATAATCTTCTGCTGGATTCAATGGTATAGCGTTTTATTTTTGATACATTTGAGTAAATGTACTTTAAATTGATAAAACAGTATTGCTTTTGTTTCATGGTTCTTTTTTATGCTTTCGCGAAAGCGCAAACACCAACATCTATAGAAGAAAAGGTGCGTACCTATCCTAAAAGCATTCATACAATCAAAAGTCTTTCGGATAGAATTCAACATGATTTTTCTACAAAAGAAACACAGACAAGAGCTATCTATACATGGATTGCTACAAATATTGCTTACGATCTTATAGATTACTATAGTTTGCGATCACCAAATCGTATTTATTATTATTCTGAAGAAGAACGTGTCCGCAAAATACGAGAAGCGCAAACAGCGCTTATCAATAAAACACTCCAGACAAAAAAAGGATTATGTGAAGGATATGCTACTTTATTTCATGTGCTCTGTGAGGAATTAGGAATTCCATCGGTTATTATAAATGGGTATACAAAAACGGATTCAAAACTTATAGGAACAAGCCCTGGTTTTAAAAATCATGCATGGAACGCCGTATATCTCAATGATCAATGGCATCTTATAGATGTTACTTGGGGAGCAGGACAGGAAATAGAATATCGTAGAAAATGGCAGTTTCAGTTTAATGAGAGTTATTATAAAGTAGCTCCAGAAATCTTTGTAAAACATCACTATCCCCAAAATCCAATTTGGCAACTTATAGAATCTCCCATAACAAAAGAAGATTTTTTTAAAAAGCCCTTATTTTATAGTAGTTATTTTTCTTCAGGTGCTGTATTATCTGACGCTCAAAATGGTACAATTCTATTATCAAAAAACACCAAGTACATATATCTTCATTTTGAAGAAGTCCCTAAAGACAGGACATTATACTATACGACACAAGCAAATAAGGAGCCTCGTAAAGTAAGAATTAAACAACATCCAAAAGGTGGATTTACAGCAAAAATCAAAGTAACCGAGAGATATCCTATTACGCTTACTATCTACAATAAACAAGAAGCTATTATTGACTTTAAAGTAGAAAGCAATTATAATTAAATGCAAGTATTAAAATAGGTACATCAAAAGAATGTCTATTCTAAAGATTCAACTTAAAAATACCTATTTTTGAGAAACATCAAAATATAAATCCTATGAGTTCTCGACGTGATTTCATGAAAAAAACAGCGCTAGTTGGCACTGGAGTTGCATTATTACCTAATCTAGCATTTGGAGCGACAGATACCTCTAAAGAAAAACTACAAGTAGCCCTTATTGGTGTTGGCTTAAGAGGCACAAACCACCTAAACAATTTATTACAACGCAAAGATGTTGTTATTACCGCAATATGTGACATAGACCCTAGTCGAATAACTATTGCCAAAGAACATATAGCAAAGGCAAAATTTCCTACGCCTATCTTTTTTGGAAAAGATGACTATGACTACAAAAACCTTTTAGAAAGAGACGACGTAGATGCAGTGATTATCTCTACCCCTTGGTTATGGCACACCCGTATGGCTATAGATGCTATGAAAGCTGGCAAATATACAGGTGTCGAAGTCTCTGCTGCAAATACCTTAGAGGAGTGTTGGGATCTTGTAAATACCCATGAAGCGACTGGATCGCATGTAATGATCCTAGAAAATGTAAACTATAGACGAGATATTCTTGCTGTTCTTAATATGGTGAAGCAAAATCTCTTTGGGGAATTATTACATTTTAGATGTGGATATCAACATGATTTACGCTTTGTTAAATTAAATGATGGTAAAACGCCCTATGGAAAAGGTGTTGAGTTTGGAGAAAAAGGAATCTCAGAATCAAAATGGCGTACGCAACATTCTTTATTACGTAATGGCGATGTATATCCTACACATGGTGTAGGACCTATTGCTGCGATGTGTAATATCAATAGAGGAAATCGTTTTGTATCCATGACCTCTCATGCAACCAAAGCTGTAGGCCTCAATAAATACATTGTAAAAAACGGAGGTGCCGATCATCCAAATGCAGGACTCAACTGGAAACAAGGTGATATCATCACTTCTACGATTAATACCGCACAAGGAGAAACCATTATTGTAACTCATGATTGTAACTCTCCTCGTCCCTACTCTCTTGGTTTTAGAGTTCAAGGAAGTGAAGGACTATGGGAAGTAGATGGTAATAGAATTTATATTGAAGACAAGAGTGAGCCACATCGTTGGGATGATGCTGCTCCTTGGTTAGAAAAATATGATCACCCTTTATGGAAGAAATATGGGGAATATGCTACAGGATCTGGCCATGGAGGGATGGATTTTTTTGTTCTTAATGCTTTTATAGAATCTGCAAAACAAAATATAGCACCGCCACTTGATGCCTATGATGCTGCTGCTTGGAGTGCTATCACTCCTCTTTCTGAAGCTTCTATTGCAAACAATGGAGAGCCTCAGGATTTTCCTGATTTTACGCGAGGTCTTTGGGTAAGTCGCACTCCTTATAACTGGATAAAAGACACTTACTAGTAGTATATATGACATCAAAAGCCCCAGGACGTATTTGTCTTTTTGGAGATCATCAAGATTATTTAGAACTTCCGATTATCGCTTGTGCGATCAATAGGTATATTACTGTACAAGGAATCCCAAATGATACAGATTCTTTTAAGATACATCTACCTGACCTCGGAGAATCATCTAGTATACGCTTTCGCGAAAGCGATCTCAGTCCCATAAAAGGAGCACATCTTCCCACCACCTTATATGTTGTAGCACAATATGGCTGTCATCCCAATAAAGGGTATGATATTACTATACAAGGAGATATCCCCATCAATGCTGGGTTATCCAGCTCGTCTGCTATGGTTGTTGCATGGGTACAATGGTTACTATCTACCTTTGGATGCAATCAAGAAACTACTCCCGAATTTATAGGAAGATTAGCTTATGAAGCTGAGGTTGTTGCTCAAAACTCTCCTGGAGGGAAAATGGATCAATATACCAGTGCTATAGGTGATATTATTTATTTAGAAACAGACGAACGTTCCTATCATAAAAAGATTGAAACCACATTAGAAGGCCTTATTATAGGTGCTTCTGGCGTTTCTAAAAATACGATAGGTGTTTTAGGAGATTTAAAAGGTCAAGCGCTAGAAGCACTAGCAATTATTAGAAAAGAAGTACCTACATTTTCTGTTCATACAGCAACAGTTTCGGATTATAATCTGTACAAGACATTATTACCTGCTCATTTAGATCCATTTTTCTATGCGACTATTCATAATCATATGATCACGCAAGAGGCACTTTTCGCTTTAAGCGAAAAAGAAATAGATTATAAAAACATAGGACGTCTATTAAATGCGCATCACACTATTTTAAAAGACACACTACAGATTACAGTTCCTAGAATAGATGCTATGATCGATGCTGCATTACAGGCTGGTGCCTATGGAGCAAAAATTGTAGGGTCTGGTGGAGGCGGATGCATTTGTGCACTTGCTCCTCTTGAAAAGCAACAAGCTGTTATTCAAGCTATACAACAAGCAGGCGCTGTAGATGCGTACGCAGTACAACTTAGTAAAGGAGTTCATATACTATGACACATACATTAATCATACTTGCTGGAGGCGCTTCATCCCGCATGAAAAAATCAATTGCATCTGACCTCTCTGATGACATGGTTGTACAAGCAAATACACGAAGCAAAGCATTGATATTACTCAATGATAGGCCTATGCTAGATTATGTGTTATATACAGCAAAACAAGCAGGAATTACACGTGTTATTATTGTAATTCATCCCGAAGGAGCATTATTTAAAGAATATTATGGGAGTCAAACAATCAATGATTTTCATGGAATACGTATTTCATATGCAGTTCAATATATTCCAGAAGACCGTATAAAACCTCTTGGCACTGCCGATGCTTTATTACAAGCGATGGAGCAATATCCCGAATTAAAAACAGACACTTTTTTGGTTTGCAATTCAGATAATTTATATAGTAGTGCTGCTTTTTTTGCTTTGCGCGAAAATAAAAATCCGCATGCATTTTTAAATTATGATCGTGCTGCACTTGAATACCCTATGGAGCGTATCGCTCGATTTGCCTTAACAAAAGTAACTGCAGATCATTATTTACAAGCTATTATTGAAAAACCTGCCGCTTCTGAGGTTGAGCATTATAAAAATGATGATGGTACGTTTAGAGTGAGTATGAATATTTTTAAGTTTGAAGGAGCTTCCTTTTATCCATATTTAGTGATCTGTCCTATTCACCCTGATCGCAATGAGAAAGAACTTCCAACAGCTATTCTTGCTATGATAAAAGATTATCCAGAGGCTATGCAAGCTATTCCATTTGCAGAACATGTGCCTGATTTAACAGGAAAAAATGATATTTTTATCATGAATGATTATCTTTCTACGCAGGTTCCAACATTGGACTGGGATAAACAACCACTATACTTATGATTGACTTATCAACCTTAGATCTCGTTATTATTATTGCACTATTTGCTATCATCCTTTCTGTAGGAGTATATGTAGGTAGAACCTCAGGGAAAGACACCGCTCAGTATTTTTTATCAGGTCGTAGTATGCCTTGGTGGTTATTAGGACTTTCTATGGTTGCTACTACCTTCTCTACCGATACTCCTAATCTTGTGACAGATATTGTACGTACCAATGGTGTTTCTGGAAATTGGGTTTGGTGGGCATTCCTAGTTACTGGTTTACTTACTGTTTTTGTATATGCAAAGCTCTGGCGTAAGTCTGAAGTAAATACAGATATTGAGTTCTATGAATTACGTTATGGAGGAAAGCCCGGAAAATTTTTACGAGTATTTAGAGCTGTTTATCTAGGTATTATTTTTAATGTACTAGCAATGGCTGGTGTGACGCTTGCTGCAATCAAGATAGGGGAAGTCATGTTAGGGTTAGATCCTTTTACGACCGTAGTTATTGCAGGATTAATTACTGTTGTTTTTAGTGCCATTGGAGGGTTTAAAGGCGTTGTATATACTGATTTTATTTTATTTTTTGTAGCTATGGCAGGTGCTTTTGGAGCTGCATATTATATCGTAGGAATGCCTGAAATAGGAGGACTTGATGCCTTAATATCTCACGAGAATGTAAAAGATAAACTAAATATATTACCCGATTTTGATGACACAAGTACTTTAATTACACTACTCATTATTCCACTTGCAGTACAATGGTGGAGTAGCTGGTATCCTGGATCTGAACCTGGTGGTGGGGGTTATGTAGCACAACGTATGCTTGCTGCAAAAGATGAAAACCATGCTATAGGAGCTACGTTCTTTTATAATATTATGCATTATGCTATACGACCATGGCCATGGATTCTTGTCGCACTTGCATCTCTGGTTGTTTTCCCAGATCTTGCTAGTATACAAGAAGCGTTTCCAAATGTCTCTGAAGATAAATTAGGACATGATCTTGCCTATTCGGCGATGCTTACGATGCTTCCTAGCGGACTTCTAGGTCTTGTTCTAGCATCATTGTCTGCAGCCTATATGAGTACCATTAGTACACATCTCAATTGGGGTGCTTCTTATGTAGTAAATGATGTGTATGCACAACAAATTAAACCAGAAGCTTCTGAAAAAGAACTCGTTGCTGTAGGTCGTGTTACTACTGTAATTCTAATGGTCATAAGTGCAATCATCGCACTTGCACTTACCAATGCATTGCAACTTTTTGATATCATTCTTATGTTTGGAGCTGGTACAGGACTGATCTTTATACTCCGCTGGTTTTGGTGGCGTATCAATGCTTGGACAGAAATAAGTGCGATGATTGCTTCTGGAGTGATCTCGTTACTTATTGCTTTTACACCTTTGGGAGAAACACTTTTTGGTGATGGTGGGGTTTTCCCCGCTTACGCGAAATTTCCTTTCGTCGTATTCTCATCTACTCTAATATGGGGAATTGTTACTTTCATAACACAACCAGAATCAAAAGAAGTGTTGTATCGTTTTTATAAGAAAACACAACCTGGAGGTCCTGGATGGAAAAAGGTCTTGGATGATGCTCACGAAGACCAAGAGGAATTAATACAAACTACTGAAGCTTGGAGCGTTCCTTCTGGAATACTAGCGATGCTTATAGGGTGTGTCTTTATTTATAGTGCGATGTTTACTATGGGATATTTTATCTATGGAGAAACAACAAAAGCATTTGCATTACTGGCTACGTGTATTATTTCTGGATTTATCTTATCACGTGTTTGGAAAAAGATTAAAGGAAAGGTGTTGTAACTTATTCAGGAGTATTCATATATTTATAAAGATGAAAAAGATTTTAGTTACCCTCCTATTTTTAGTATCATTTTCGAGTTTGATTACCGCTCAAGAAAGTACTTCTATATATAAAGAAGCATTACAGATTATTGAAAATAGCCCTACGTTTAAGAAGCTTGGTGTCGAAAAATACACCACATCTATTCAGACAACAAGTTTTGGAAATCAAGCCTATGCATTTTGGTTAGACGACTCAACTTTAGAATTTCCAGATCGTGATTTTGCAAACTATTTAGGAGAGTTATATGCTTCTATTGAAATTCCTTCTTTTAAAGAATTACGTATCAAAAGAAGATCAAAACATGTCTTCTTTGTTTCCGAAACAGAGCACGGTGTATTTGCTATCGAACTTTTGGTTTTCAAACGAAAACACAATCAAAAATACCCTCGATTTTATCAAGGAAAAAGCTACTCTTTCCTTTTTAGAAAAGATTCAGAAAATAGTGTGAAGTTGATTCACAATTTGGAAATTGTGAATAATTGAGGGTGCTAAAAACAAGATTAAGTATATCTCATTAATGTTTTTCAAAAAATTTATTTGATGTATCTAAGATATACCCTAAACCATTTGTATCACGAATGGTATGTCCTTCAAATCGCATAACTTCTAGCTTCACATTTTTTTTATTCTCTTTTAAAAGTTTAGCCATTTTACGAGCTTGTTCTACAGGAATTATTTTATCGTATTTTCCATGAAAAATCAGGATAGGTTTTTCAAAATCTTTCGTATAATTAATTGGACTAATCTTCTCTAAATACTTGCCTTTATTATACCCTAATGCTTTATTCCAAAATTCATATGAAAAATAATTTTTCTCTTTTTTTTGAACCTTCATCCAGTTTTTAATATCAGTAGGCGCAGAGACTGCAACTCCAGCCGCAAAAATATCTGGGTACTTAAGCAAACTCATATAAGTAGCATACCCTCCATAACTATGACCAAAAAGGAAAACATTTTGTGGATCAATTCCATATTTTTCAATTATTGCTTTTGTTGAATCTGCAATATCATTAATCATAATATCATCTATACTGCTTATACCTGCAAGTAAATGTGATTTCCCAAAACCTGTAGAGCCTCGAAAATTTACTCTTAGAGTAGCATATCCTCTACTGGCAAAATATTGAGAAAAATCATCAAATTCCCAATAATCCCTGGACCAAGGACCACCATGTGGTATAACTACTAACGGAATGAGTTTTTCACTAGCTTCCTTCTGTAAAGGCAGATTAAGGTAACATGCTATTTTCTCATCATCACGTGCGTTAATTACAATACTTTTTGTTTTTGATAATTTATATTTATTAAGCTCATCATTAAAATGAAACATAACAGCATAGCTTCCATCACTTGCATCATATATTCCGATATTGCCTGCATTATTATCGCTCCATTGATGTATTAAAAAACGATTGTTTTTTGAATCTACATCTATAATATCATTAATATACCCATTATAATCTGTATTCAATTTTGTGTAAACTTCACCATATAAAGATGAAAACCATTTATATTGAGGAGTAAGTCCTTCATATTTTATACCTGCGAGTTCTCCCTTTGGATAATCAAATATGAATTTTACATCTATTCCATGAGGGTCCTTAACATCACAAATAGCGTCTTCAACTAAGACCTCCTCAACACTCTTGTTTTTAAGATTATAAGATATCAATCTGCGCTTGTCGCTTTTATGATTTGATGTTAAATAAACAATATTTGGATCATACCCAAAGCCCTCAAAAAGTACAGATTGATCTAAATAAGATTCCCCGTCTATTGTCAAACTAAATTCAGTACCATCCATGTATACTACAAATGGAGATAATTCATTTTGCTCTGAATTGTATTCAAATTGAGTAATCTCTTTATCCTCATACTTAAGTGCAAATCGAGGATTACCATAGCTGTCTACAATCCATTTATTTGCTTTATGCTTTTTTCCTTCAAGTACAGTAATCTTTTCTCCAGTAAAAATATTTACTTTTTTAAGAGAAGCATGAAGATTGTAATCATAAGTCTCTATTAAAATTTCATTCTCCTCTCCAGGCAATAAACTAGCCACCGTATTATATCTATAGTTTTTATATTGTTTATACGAATCTTTAGTCAACTTATCAGCGAGTCTATTTACAAGTTTGATAGAGTTATTTCCATCAGTATCCATCGCTAATATTTCTCCAGATGATTCATACATAATCCTCTTTGACGTTAACCATATAATGTTATCTATACTTGTAGATCCCATTGGTATTTCTTTATGCAATTTATATTCATCTATATCAACAATAATAATGTCACTTGTAAAGTCATCTTCGATAACTTGGGCAAAAAACTTACCGTCTGGTGAAATAGAAAATGTGTGCCGATTATTCTTTTTTAAAAGTACTTCTGTTGGCACTAATTCTGGAATTGAATCTTGAGCAACAATTATAGAAAATGTACATAGTAAACAAATAGAAAGAAATACTTTTTTGATCATAGTAAATTATAAAATATAAAACTAATTTATTACTAATAGTTTAAAAAGGAAACTGTTAGTATTTTTTATTTTGAATAAACTCTTTTTCTTCTTGCAAATCTCAAAATAAATATTAACTTTGAATTTCAAAGTACTTTTATATGGAGTCAAATAAATATTTAGAAGATATTGTCAGTATTAAGTCGATGATGAGCAAGTCATCTCGGTTTATGTCTTTAAGTGGATTTTCTGGGGTACTGGCAGGGATATATGCCTTAATTGGCGCTTTTATAGCACATAACATTCTTACAACCGAGCAACTTACCTCTGGTGGTGCTAGGTATGCCTCGGTTGTAGGATTGATTAAAGCATATCTAACTCAGGGTTCTGGAGCCAAATTACTATGGGTAGGCCTTATTGTTTTGTTTGCAGCAGTAAGCACAGGAATCATCTTAACCATACGTAAAGCAAAAAAGCACGAAGAAAAAATATGGGATCCGTCTTCTCGAAGACTATTGATTAATTTTATCATACCATTACTCACTGGAGGTGCATTCTGTCTTGTGTTATTACAATATGGACTTATTGGTCTCGTTGCTCCTTGTACATTGATTTTTTATGGATTAGCGCTTATTAATGCTAGTAAATTTACTTTAGGCGATATTAAATATCTAGGGCTTGCCAATGTGATTATAGGATTAATTAGCACTCAATACATAGGATACGGCATCTACTTCTGGGCATTAGGTTTTGGGGTATTGCATATTATTTACGGTACGATTATGTATATAAAATATGATTTAAAAAAGAAGTAACTGGGTGGTTGTTTTATAGAAAACGTATTTTTTATAAACGTTTTCTGAAAAACTTTCCGTCACAAAATTATAAGGAGTATTGCATATTATTTATAGTGGTATAATATTGAATAGGAATGAATTATTTATATAAAACATATTATATCCAACTTCTAAAAACAAAAAAAATAATTTGGGTTTTTATTATATTTCCAATTTTTAGTTGTCAATTTTGGGGTGATTCAGAAAATATAATGATTAAGGAATATTATAATCCAAAATCAAATATGAAAGTTGTAATTTTTGAAAAACTCGGAAACGCAACTGTTAACAATTCAATTCAAGCATCTATTCATGGACCTAACTTTGAATTAAATAATGCTGAAGTGGGAAATATATTTGTTGCCGACAAAATTGAAGGAATAAAAAAATCAAAAGATAGTTTACTGATAGTAAATTGGATCGATAATGCAACAGTAGAATTTACGTATCCAAAAAAAGTTCGGATTTTTAAAACTGAAAAACAATTTGAAAATAACAATAGAAAAGTAAGAATTAAATATAAATCAACAGATTAAAAAACAACACATAAATAATATTTATAAACTTAAAACATCATGTACTTTTGATAGCAATTAATTCTTTATATGCTTTCGCGCAAGCACAATAACAATGTCAATAATAACCAACATAAATAAAGCTTTTGATCATAGGATACGTCTTGGGATTATGAGTGTACTTATGGTAAACGAAAGTGCCGACTTTAAAGAACTCAAAGAACTCTTAGGTGCCACTGATGGGAATCTAGCAAGTCATACAAAAGCTCTTGAAAAAGAAGAATATATTATTGTAAACAAAACCTTTATTGGACGAAAACCAAATACAAGTTATACCGCCTCTAGAAAAGGAAAACAAGCTTTTAAAAAACATATCGAGGCATTAGAAAAGCTCATCGGGAAATAGAAACTATATTTTTTTATCTATTTACTTTGAAATTCAAAGTACTTTATAATTATGAAAACACTACGCTACTTACTTTTAGAACAACTCTACGAATGGAGCAAGTTCCCTTATAGATTCTTATTTAAAAAAGAAGGTCCTTGGGGAGTTCCTGTAAAAGAATTACTACGCTATCCTATAGAAAGCTTAGGATATCATTTAGGATGCTTTTTATTACGACATAACTTCACTTCAGAACCTCAACTAGAAGATCATGATGTGTATCATGTACTTACGGGAAGTGGGATCTCTGTTCCTGAAGAAATTGCTATGCAGTTTTATCTCTTTGGCAATGGGAAACGATCTATGTATTTATATACTGTAATGGCTGTAGGTACCGCATTATTTCCAGATGAAATCAAGCGATTTTGGAAAGCTTTTAAAACGGGAAGAAAAGCACATCCATTTTACCATCTTAATTTTTTAAAACTACTACATCAACCGCTTTCCACATTACAATACACTTTTAAAATTTCTGCGATATGAAACGTCAACTTATTTTATGGATCAGTGCTTTAGGTTTCAGCACTTTATTTTATCATCAAGACCTAGGACTTAATATGTTCATTTTTGCAATCATTGCTGTGATTGTTGTATATCTTGCACATCGAGAGGCTTTTAAACGAGTAGACATGCGTTTGTCCACCCTACTCTATCTCTTAGTGTCACTCTTTGTATTTACAAATCATAGTGCACTTGCGATATGTATGTCTATCATGTCATTTATTGTTTTTGCAGGAAGTATTTCTGGTATAAGAAATGCTATTTATGTACAAGGATTAAACGGATTGTATCAAACATTCTTAGGGACATTGCATCATCATCTAGATCCTAAAAAAGAGAAAAAAGCAACCAAAACTTCAAAAAAACGCGATTATGGTTTTATCCTTCTTTGCATCCTGCTCGTTATAGGATTGCCTGTCATATTTGCATCCCTATATCGTAATATAAATCCCATATTTGAAAAATGGATCGCTGCCATAGACCTCTCATTTATCAATATGACGTGGCTTTTATTTACATGTATGGGCTATGTATTATTGCGTAATATTTCTTCTAAAGCTTCCCTAGATATCCTTACCAATATAGACAGAGAAACGCCGCAAAACCTTACTAAAAAACCAATCTCAGAAGAACAAGAATCACTACTTCATAAAGAACAATTATTAGGATCTATGGTCATAGGGGTTCTCAATGCACTTATTCTATTTTTCTTAATCGTTGATATATGGTATGTAGCAAATAACACTTTTCAGCATGCTTCAGAGTTATCAAAAACCGTACACGAAGGCGTAAATGCTCTTATTACTTCTATACTAATTGCGATCACACTTATTCTCATCTTTTTTAGAGGGAATCTCAATTTTTATAAAAAAAGTAAACGCCTACGCATACTTACTTATATCTGGATTATTCTTAACAGCGTTCTCGTGATAGTTACCACTTTAAAAAACTACATCTACATCACAGATTTTGGACTCACCTATAAACGCATAGGAGTGATCATCTATCTCACACTCTGTATTGTTGGATTATGTACAACTTATTTTAAAGTAGCTCAACGTAAAAATGTATTATACCTAGTACGTATCAATGCTAGAATTGCATTTTTTATCATAATTCTCATGAGTAGTTTCAGCTGGAATAGAGAAATTACACGTTATAATTTATCACAGGTAAAACGTCCTGATCTTAGTTATCTAGAATCTATGGGAGGAAATAATATTGATCTATTATACGCTTTCGCGAAAGCGCACCCAGAAAAATTTTCAACAGAATCACACCTACACATTCAGAATAAATATGACGTCTATATGAAGACGCTAAACAATCAAACTTGGCAATCTAAAACACTGGCGGGAATGACTATACCGCCATCTGTAGATTCTAAAACGTATAGTAATGAAAAATAGTAAATACCCTCTGAATCGTTTTGCATTAAAACTAGCGCTATTCAGCCTTTGTTTTGGCGTACTTCAAGTCATTATATATGCTATTTATCCTAATAATATTTCTTTAAGGATAGGCATGATACACTTATACCCTACTGTAATAATACATAGTATTGTATTACTTATGGTAATTATAAGTGGAATCAAAAATTATAAAGATTTAAGCGAGCATTTTCTAGTCATACTCGCAATGCTTGCAAACATACCTATTGCCATAGGTTGTTTTTATGCAATACTTGCACTCTAAGATCTGTGAAATAAGCATACATAAAAATCAAGAAACAATGAAAAAACATATCATCTCAAAGATTAATGAATTAGGGTTCCTTTTTATAGGCTTTCTATTTTGTGCTATGTTACTCACTATGCGTATCAAAGTAACCGAATCTTTTTTCTATCTATTTTTAGCTTGGAATCTCTTTTTAGCCTTTATTCCTTATGGAATAACATTTATACTAGGGAGTAAAAAAACATGGCAACACTCTTGGTGGATACTCATTCCTATCTTTGGGATATGGTTACTATTTTTACCTAATACACCCTATCTCATTACTGATTTACAACACTTACGTCACGCATCATCTGAAACGCTTTGGTATGATGCGATGATGCTATTTGTATTTGCTTCGTATGGTTTATATATTATGACATTAACCATTCAAGAAATGCATCAGATACTCTCCAATAAGATAGATACCAAATGGCTAGGTTTGTTATTCATTTCTATTTTCTTATTATGCGGGTTTGGAATTTACCTAGGTCGATTCTTACGTTGGAATAGCTGGGATATTTTACAAAACCCTACAGGACTTATTGAAGATATTGCTATACGGATACGGCATCCTTTTACCTATTCTAAAACATGGATGGTTACCTTTGGGTACGCTGGTATTACCAGTTTGTTTTACTATGCAACTCGATTATCTAATAAGGTAAAGGATTAAAGAATATGCGATTTAATAAAAAATACTTCCTTGCTTTTTCTATACTTCTCATCATAGAAGTATGTATTGCATTGTTTGTAAACGATCACATTATTCGTCCATTTGTAGGAGATGTTCTTGTGGTGCTATTGGTTTATTGTTTTGTGCGTGCTTTTACAAAAATTTCATACCCAAAAGCAATTCTAGGCGTATTGCTTTTTGCATATATCGTCGAAGCTATTCAGGCAACCTCTTTTATAGATTGGATAGGACTTTCTGATAATAAAGTAGCAAAAATTATACTTGGCAGTACATTTGACTGGAAAGATATGTTAGCCTATACACTAGGTGCGCTCCTAATTCTTATATTTGAGAAGTACTATTCTTATTCCAATAAAACAGAACATCATTTACATTAGTACTATACACACGTATGGATTGCCAGAAAATAATCGAAGAAACGTATACTCAAATCATGAGTATCGAAAATAAAGGAGCTATAGCTACATATATTCCAGAATTAGGAAAAGTAAATCCAAATCATTTTGGAGTATGCCTTACCACAAATGATGGTACGCAATACATCGCTGGAGATGCACAGATTCCTTTTTCTATACAGAGTATCGCAAAGGTATTATCCCTAAGTTTTGCCTTATCATTAGGAGATCAAACCATTTGGCAACGGCTAGATGTAGAACCTTCTGGATCTGCTTTTAATTCTCTTGTACAATTAGAATCAGAGAATGGAATCCCTCGTAATCCATTAATTAATGCAGGTGCTATTGTGGTTTGTGATATTTTATGTAGCCATTTAAAAGATCCAAAAAATGAACTCATCGCCTATATACGAGATGTAGCAAATGATCAAACTATTAACTTTTCTGAAACCATTGCTCAGTCTGAAAAGTCTAATGGCTATCGCAATTTTGCATTGGTAAATTTTATGAAGTCTTTCGGAAATATTAAAAATGATATCAATCAAGTAATCGATCTTTATTTCCATCTATCTTCTATAGAAATGACTTGTTGTCAACTTTCAAAAACATTTGGATTCTTAGCCAATGGTGGAAAACAATTAATCACTAACAAAGAAATATTAACGCTTCCCCAGTCCAAACGTGTCAATGCTATTATGCAAACATGTGGATTTTATGATGAGGCAGGAGAATTTGCTTATAAAGTTGGCTTACCTGGCAAAAGTGGCGTTGGTGGAGGTATTGCTGCCGTTTTACCTAATTCATATACGATCAGTGTATGGAGTCCCAAATTAAATGAAAGAGGAAATTCGTATCGAGGCATGAAATTCCTTCAACTATTTACAGATACTACACACGAAACTATTTTCTAAAGATGTTTCTAGTATACGCTTTCGCGAAAGCGTATACTAGAAACAAACACGTATAAACTAGAACTTTGTAGCTCGTAACATTTCTCGTTTCCCAGGAGGGCCTGGCAAGCGTTCTACTTCAAATCCTACGGCTTGCATCGCTCTACGCACACTTCCTTTTGCAGCATATGTCACAAGAATACCACCTTTGCGTACTGCATTATACATTTTTAAAAAAATATCTTCCCCCCAAAGCTCTGGTTGTACTCGAGCCCCAAAAGCATCAAAATAAACAATGTCAAATTGATCCTGATCTACAATATCTTCAAAACGTTGTTTCCGCTTTAAGAGTTTGAACTCTGAGGTAATTTCTTCCTGAGACTCCCAAGATACTTCGTGTAGCTTCATATAAATAGCCTGCGCTTCTAGTTCATCAAGTAAAGAACTATAATCCATAGCGTTTACTTCTTCTTCAGAAATGGGATATGCCTCTACTCCTGTATATTGAATATTTATTTTTTTGTTCTGAGCTTCAAAAAAAGTAAGTAATACATTGAGTCCAGTTCCAAAACCCATCTCTAGAATAGCCACTGTTTGGGCCTTATTATACGATTCTTGAGATACATAATGATGAAGCCCCATCTGTAAAAACACATGTTGAGCTTCTTGAATAGCACCATGTTTACTATGGTATTGCTCATCCCATTCAGGAATATGAATTGTTTTTGAACCGTCTCCAGTAATGATGATCTCTCGCTTCATATACACATATCCTTAATCATGTTTCTTAAATTAATGATATGAAGGCTTACAAATTTTTCAATTATTTATTTCTTTAATTTGTATCTCTTCTTCACTATCATACGCTTTTAACATAGGGAGTGTTTTTTCCTCCTCCGTTCTTATATCTGGACAATCCACTAACACGGCTCTTTTTTTGAAATCCGTTAGTACTTTGCTTTTCCACCCTTCAAAATTTAAAGAATCGATTGGATCAAAATCAAACTCTTTTTTGTTTAACTCTGCAGTATCCCAACTATACGTACTTTTTAAAATTACGCTGTTTTTCGATTGCTCTATAGTAACTAATGTATCATTATTAATTAGCAATCCTGGTCCATTTCTAAATTTTGACAATACAAGATTTGTATCAACAACCTGAAGCTTAAAAAACCAAACCTGATCAGATAAGGTATTCACCATGAGTAAGGATTGATCAGTTATTTTATATTCCCAATAACTGCCATCCTTATGACAGGTACCCCAAGTTCCGATAGCAGGATGCTCACTAACAAATGTCTGGCATCCTGTAAATAAAAAAAGAACACATATACTTTTTAGATATCGCATCTATTTTTTCATCAAAACTCCTTCTGCCATCAATTTAAGCTCACGCTTTGGCTCAGTAATGGCTGCAATATCATCGGCAGACATACCTCCATCTAGTGCTAAGTGCTGTTGTTCCTGTACAGAGGTTTCTTCTACAAATGCTTTTCCTTGTACAATGGCATCACCTGTAGCGTCCAGCGGAACAAAAAATCCATAATCTTTAAATTTAACAAAAACCTCTTGCTCTTCGCCTAAATCAAGGCGCATCCAACATCCTTTACTTTTACAAACCGCATCTATAGGTGCTTTAAATTTTACAGCAACAGTATCTCCAGACTTTAAATTCTTATACTGTTCTTTAACAGAAGAGATCGTTGTTAAATTCTGATCTGTTATTTTTTCACCATAACTTTCATAACCTACTTGTTGCAGTACTTTTCCTTCTTGAGAAACTTCATCGCTTACTGCAATTTCTTCTCCCTTATTGACATCTGCCGTATGCTCTTTACATCCTATGATTGCAAAGGCACTTACTAATATGATTGCTGTTAATCTCATTTTTTTAAGTATTGAAATTTAATATATAGTTATACGACAAAATTATGAATTAATAAATAGCTCTGGAATGTTAAATTCTTAAATTTGCAAAATGAATACAACAGTAACAATGAATATTACAAAATGCGCAAAGAGTAGAATAGGTGAAGTAGATTTTAATAATCTTACTTTTGGGAGTGTATTTACAGATCATATGTTCTTTTGTGATTATGTAGATGGAGCTTGGCAAAAGCCTCAAATAGAGCCTTATGGACCTATTAGTATTGATCCTAGCGCAAAAGTTTTCCATTATGGACAAGCTGTTTTTGAAGGCATGAAAGCCTTTAAAGATGATGCAGGTGAGACATGGCTTTTTCGTCCAGAAGAAAATTGGGCACGTATTAATACATCGTCTGAACGACTCGCAATTCCAGATTTTCCAAAAGAATTATTTTTTGAAGGGTTAGAAACGCTTCTTAAGATAGATAATGACTGGATACAACCAGGAGATGGAAATGCATTATATATTAGACCTTTTGTGATTGCAACGCAATCGGGTGTGTCTGCGTCCCCTTCAGATAGGTATCGCTTTATGATTATTTGTGCGCCTGCACAAGCTTATTATTCTGGTGAAGTAAGCGTCCTTTTTGCCGAGAAATATAGCCGTGCCGCAGATGGTGGTGTAGGATTTGCAAAAGCAGCAGGAAACTATGCTTCTCAATTTTATCCTACAAACCTAGCAAAAGAAAAAGGATACCAACAAATCATTTGGACCGATGCTAGTACACACGAGTATTTAGAAGAAGCTGGTACAATGAATGTCTTTTTTAGAATAGGTGACACATTACTTACCGCTCCAAACAACGATCGTATTCTAGATGGAATTACACGTAAAAGCATTATACAACTTGCAAAAGATGCAGGCATTGATGTAGATGTACGTCGTGTAAGTGTATCAGAAATTGTTGCGGCGGCTCAATCTGGTGAACTTAAAGAAATTTTTGGAGCAGGAACTGCTGCCGTTGTCGTTCCTTTTAAGAGTTTTGGACATCAAGAAAAAGATTATGATTTGCCTAAACTAGAGAATAGCTACGCATCTCAATTTAAAAAAGCACTTAAAGACATACAATATAATCGCAGTAACGATCCTTATGGATGGCGTTACAAGGTTTAATTCAAATTAAAATACAATTTACGATAGAGCAATACGCTAATTTTAATAGCCTATTGCTCTATTTTATTTTAAAGAGTATTGTGATTCATACATTACAATTTCAAAACACATCTTTTTTGTAACTTAGTTGCTCTAACCAATAAACACAAGTATCCAATGTCAAGACGTGGAGGCGGAATGAAAATAAGACTCCTTATAGGAGTCGCTGTAGTAGCTTTTGCATTAATCAGAAACTGTAGCAATAGGCAAGAAAACCCATATACAGGAAAAGTACAATCTATAAGTATGAGTCCTGAACAAGAGATACAAATTGGACTGGCAAATGCTCCTGCTATGGCAGATCAACATGGAGGGTTACATCCAGATATGCAATTACAAGCTTTTGTAGATCAGATAGGGGAAAAGTTAATCAACAGTAGTATGGCTCGTGAAACACCTTATCAATATGAGTTTCACTTGCTACGTGATGACCAGACTATAAATGCTTTTGCTCTTCCAGGAGGTCAAATATTTATCACCTATGCCCTACTTTCAAAATTAGAAAATGAAGATCAAGTCGCAGGCGTATTAGGTCATGAAATTGGTCACGTATTAGGGAAGCACAGTGCAGAGCGCGTTGAAAATTCTAAAATGTGGCAAACCATCTCTATGGGAGCCGAAGTAGGCGGTGGTTTGGGTCAAGCCGCTGGAGGGATAGGACAAAACATCCTCTTAGGTAATGGCCGTGATGATGAGTTAGAAAGTGACGATCTAGGTGTACGTTTTATGATTCGAGCTGGATATAATCCTAATGAAATGATTAAAGTAATGCAAGTCTTAAAAGCTGCAGGAGGTCCTAATCGTCAGCCAGAATTCTCTAGTACACACCCCGATCCTGATAATCGTATAGAAAAAATTAAAGAATCTATCCAAAAATATGGATATCAAAGCTAAAACGTTTTCGTTAAAAGCACCTCAAAACCTCGCATTAGCGGGGTTTTGTTTTTTATCTTTACATCGTACAAACCGAGACCAATGAATAAAAAAACAATCTTGATGATACTCGACGGATGGGGCATGGCTCCAGACAAAAAAGTATCGGCTGTAGATCATGCGCAAACTCCGTATATAGATCGTTTATACAAGAAATACCCACACGCACAATTACTCACCCATGGAGCAAATGTAGGTCTTCCTGATGGGCAAATGGGAAATAGTGAAGTAGGTCACATGAACCTAGGTGCTGGTCGTATCATTTATCAAGATTTTGCAAAAATAAATCTTGCATTAAAAAACGATACACTCAAAAATGAAAAAGCACTTGTAGATGCATTTGGGTATGCAAAAGAGCATAACAAACCTATTCATTTTATGGGGCTTTTATCAAACGGTGGTGTACACTCACATATCAATCATTTAAAAGGACTTATACAAGCAGCAAATAATGCTGGAGTACAGCAATCTTACATTCATGCATTCACAGATGGACGTGATGTAGATCCCAAATCCGGAAAAGGTTTTGTGGAGGATATATCCGCTTTCGCGAAAGCAAATAATGCAACACTCGCATCAGTAATAGGCCGTTATTATGCAATGGACCGAGACAAGCGCTGGGAACGCGTGCAAATGGCATACGATCTTATCACTCGCGGAAAAGGAACTCCTACAGAAGATGTTGTCTCTAGTATCCAACATAGCTATGAACAAGATGTGACAGATGAGTTTCTAAAACCACTTGTTGTTACTAAAAATGGAAAACCAGCTGCAATACTTAACAATGGAGATGTTGTTATCTTCTTCAATTTTAGAACAGACCGCGGACGAGAGCTCACAGAAATGTTATCTCAACAAGATTTTCAAGAACAAAATACCCAAAAATTAGACCTGTACTACGTCACTATGACTAATTATGATGACACCTATTCTAGGATTCATGTAGTCTATGACAAAGACAACCTAATAGATACTTTAGGAGAGACTCTAGCTAAGGCAGGAAAAACACAAATCCGTATTGCCGAAACAGAAAAGTATCCTCACGTAACATTTTTCTTTAATGGAGGTAGAGAAACTCCTTTTAAAGGAGAGTCCCGGTTACTCTGTCCCTCCCCTAAAGTTGCTACATATGACTTACAACCAGAAATGAGTGCCTATGAAATACGAGATAAAATCATTCCTGAAATAAAAAAAGGTGATGTTGACTTTGTATGTTTAAATTTTGCAAACCCTGACATGGTTGGTCACACTGGTGTGATGGAAGCAGCAATAAAAGCTTGCGAAACGGTAGATAGCTGTACAGAAGCAATTGTTACAGAAGCTCAAAAAAACAACTATACTGTTATTATCATAGCAGATCATGGCAACGCAGAAACGATGATCAATCCAGATGGAACGCCTAACACAGCACATACCACAAACCCTGTCCCTGTAATCTTGGTAGACAAAGACATAAAAACAATAAAAAATGGTATTTTGTCAGACATCGCTCCTACTGTGTTAAAACTAATAGGAGTACCACAACCTGGAGTAATGGATTGTACTCCTCTCATATAAAAATAATATACATGAAATCAAATAATACCCTTATTGCCCTTTTTATATCGTCTCTTTTTATTCTTTCCTCTTGTAATAAAAAGAAAGAACAAACAGACGTTGTAGAAACACCTGTAGAAAATGTAATAGGAGAAAATACTGAAGACGACCTTATAGATGATAATGGAGACCCTATTATCATTGGCAAACAAAAACGTGCCACTTTAGAAAGTGATCCTTATAAAAAATGGTTTGATGTAAGTTATAAAGAACATACATTAGATACTATAACAATGAATAGTATAAAAGAAGACCTTGCAAATACAGATATTACTGTATTTATGGGAACATGGTGTGAAGATAGTCAGAGAGAAGTACCTGCCTTTTTTAAAGCGCTTGATCTTGCTGGAATAGATGCTTCTACTATAAACCTCATCACTATTTCGGAAGATAAAGAAGCTCCTGAAGATCTTCTGGAGGGAAAAAATGTTGAATATGTACCTACTATTATCTTCGAAAAAGAAGGGAATGAATTAGGACGTATTGTAGAGTATTCTATTTTTAGCATAGAAAAAGACATGGCTAAAATTCTTAAAGGAGAAGATTACAAACATCCATATGCTGAATAAGGTTTGATAAAAATTTAAGTAGTATATATTTAACTTATTGTTCTTTACCTAAAACCTCTTAAACTTATTAGTAACTTTGCAGTAAATTAATTCTCATTGGACACAAAAACGATCGCTGTAGATTTTGACGGGACCATTGTAACAAATGCATATCCAGGTATAGGAAAACCTATGCTATTTGCTTTTGACACCTTAAAAAAATTACAAAATGAAGGACATCTCCTTATTTTGTGGACATATCGTTCTGGAAAAAAACTAGATGAAGCCGTAGATTTTTGCAAAAAAAATGGAATTACATTTTATGCTGTCAATAAAAGTTATCCTGAAGAAGAGATGAGTGACGCTATAAGCAGGAAGATAAATGCAGACTTATTTATAGATGACAGAAACATTGGTGGTATGTTAGGATGGGGGGAAATTTACCATCTTTTAATTGGTGATAATTCTAAAAAACCTAGCCTAAAAAAGGAAAAATCTAAAAAAGGATTCTTATCTCGTATGGAAGCTATTTTTAAAGACGAAAACAATATTGATTCATGATTATCCAGAAGACGAAAGAAGAAATAGAATTAATGAGAGAAAGTGCGCTTGTTGTATCTCGCACACTTGGGATGTTAGCAAGCGAAGTAAAGCCTGGAGTCACTACTTTATATCTTGACAAACTTGCCGAAGACTATATACGCAGTCAAGGTGCTATTCCTGGATTCTTAGGATTATATGATTTCCCAAACACACTATGCATGAGTCCCAATGATCAAGTAGTACACGGGATTCCTAATGACAAACCTCTCATAGAAGGAGATATTATCTCTATAGATTGTGGCGCTATAAAAAATGATTTTTATGGAGATCACGCCTATACTTTTGAAGTAGGTGAAGTAACTCCTGAAGTAAAAAAACTATTGGATGTTACCAAGCAATCCTTATATGAAGGGATTAAACAATTAAAAATTGGAAATCGCGTAGGTGACGTAGGATATGCCATACAGAAATATACAGAAGACCATGGGTATGGAGTTGTACGAGAACTGGTAGGTCACGGCCTAGGAAAAGTAATGCACGAAGCTCCAGAAATGCCAAATTATGGAAAACGAGGACGTGGCAAAAAATTTATTGAAGGGATGGTTGTTGCCATAGAACCTATGACAAACCTAGGTACAAAAAGTATCAAACAACATAGTGATGGTTGGACAATCACAACTCGTGATAACAAACCTAGCGCACATTTTGAACATGACGTAGCTATTGTAGATGGAAAACCTGAATTACTATCTACTTTTGGCTATATCTACCAAGCATTAGGAATTGAAAGCGATGAAGAAACTCCTTTTCGTCAACAAGCATTGGTTTTATAACAAGTGAAAAAAATATTTAAATTCTTCTTAAATGCAATTCCGAGACCGTTGCTCATTAGATTGAGTTATGTTGTACGACCACTATTTGCATTTTTCTTAAGAGGATCACGTTATAAAGATCCTATAGACGAAAAAGGATTTCGTAAGTTTCTACCCTACGGATACGAGACGCAACGCGAGAACATACTTTCTCCATCTACCCTTTCGCTAGAACGACACAGGCTATTGTGGTTATGGCTACAAAGAGAAACTGACTTCTTTACAAAACCTTCAAAAGTGCTTCACTTTGCCCCAGAACAAGCCTTTTATAAACGCTTTCGGAAGATGAAGCATTTGGACTATACAACGACAGATCTTAACTCTCCTTTAGCTGATGTAAAAGCAGATATTTGTAATTTGCCTTTCGGCGAAAATGAATACGATCTTATTTTCTGTAATCATGTATTAGAGCATATTCCAGATGACACCAAGGCAATGCAAGAACTCTACCGGGTACTTAAGCCGGGAGGAATGGCCATACTCCAAATACCACAAGAACTAGATCGCGCTACTACTTTTGAAGACGATACCATTACAGATCGCGCCGAAAGAGCTAAAATCTTTGGACAATACGACCATGTACGTGTCTACGGTCGAGATTATTTTGATAAACTCCGCAGTATTGGATTTACAGTAGATGAGGTAGATTACACAACTATTCTCTCTCCAGAAGATGTTGATCTATATAGACTCGCTCAAGGCGAAATTTTACCCGTGTGTAGGAAGTAATTCTTCAATCATGAAATGTTATTAATCTAAAAAGTATGTTAAATACTTATTTTACAATATAAATAAACAAGGTCTTTTCTCTTTTTTCAATACCTTCATTTCTCTAAAACTTAAGAATACTTTTGATGAGGAATTTATGTTTATTGATAGCGACTTTGATAAGTTTTGCTACTACTGCTCAAGGAACCCAATTATTAAGACAACCTACCATCTCTAATACAGAAATTGTATTTGTATATGCTAATGATTTATGGAAAGTTCCTATTCAAGGCGGTAATGCAATACGGTTAACGAGTAATAAAGGAGCTGAGTCATCACCACACTTTTCTCAAGACGGAAAAACAATTGCTTTTACAGCACAATATGATGGTAATACAGATGTATACACTATTCCTTCAAATGGAGGAGAGCCTAAACGATTAACATGGCATCCTGGAGCTGACATTGTACAAGGTTGGACACCTAAAGGAGAGATTCTTTTTCGTTCAGGAAGAGAAAGTCGCCCTACACAAACTAATACATTTTATACGGTTTCTCAAAACGGAGGACTCCCCTTATCCTTTGGTTTACCTAGAGCTGGTTCTGGAGAAGTAGCTCCAGACGGAAAACATGTAGCGTATGTTCCAATTACATCTTGGGATTTAGAATGGCGTAATTATAGAGGAGGACAAGCCATGCCTATATGGATTGTAAATCTAGAAACAAAAGAACTCACAAGAACACCTCAAGGAAATAAAGAAAGGCATTTAGATCCCGTTTGGATTAACAATACAGTTTATTATCTATCAGAGCGAGATTATGTAAGTAATATTTGGTCATACAATGTTGATACAAAAACAGAAAAACAAATCACTTTTCATAAAAAATATGATATCAAAAGTCTTGACGCCAATACCAATAAAATTATTTATGAGCAAGGAGGATATTTACATCTTTTAGATCCTAACGGCACTACAAAACAACTTGATATAACCGTGCAAGGTGATATGAATTTTGCAAGACCTAGATGGGAAAACATTACTGCAGGTCAATTATCAAATCCAAATATTTCTCCTACAGGAAAACGAGCTATTTTTGAACATCGAGGAGAAATATTTAGTATTCCTAAAGAAAATGGAACTTGGCGTAATATATCTAATTCACCCACTTCTGCAGAACGAGCTCCAGTGTGGTCTCCAAAAGGAGATAAAATTGCTTGGTTTTCTGATGTTAGTGGAGAATATAAACTTGTAACTGCAGATCAAGATGGTTTTAATCAAAAATCATATACATTACCAAACCATACATTCTATTTTCAACCCGATTGGTCTCCAGATGGGAAACATATTGCTTATTCTGATACAGATTATAATATATGGATTATTAATCTTGATACTGGAAAAGCACAAAAAGTAGATTCTGACAGTTATGCACACCCTAATAGAACTATGAATCCTGTGTGGTCTCCAGATAGCCAATGGATCGCATATCCAAAACAATTAAAGAGTCATTTCAAAGCAATCTTTGCCTATAACATTACTACAAAAAAAACAATCCAATTAACAGATGGTATCGCTGATGCTATAAGTCCTGTATGGGATGAAAGTGGTAATTATTTGTACTTCTTAGCAAGTACTAATTATGGATTACAATCTGGCTGGTTAGATATGAGTTCTTATGACATAGAAATAAATAGAAGTTTATACGCAATTGTTCTTTCTAAATCTGGAGTTGCACCTAACCTGCCCAAGACAGATGAAGAAGAAGATACACCTAAAAAAGACGACAACAAGAAAAATGACAAGGACAAGAAAAAAGATAATATACCCGCTATCAAAGTAACCATTGACTCAGAAGGCATCTATGATCGTAGTATTCCACTAGATCTTGATGCTCGTCAATATATGGCCTTAGCAAAAGGCCCGAAAAATGTTGTTTTCGTAGCAGAAAATATCCCTAATCAGCCTGGACTTACATTACATAAATATGATGTTGAAAAAATGAAAGCTGAGGTTTTTGCTACTGAAGTTTCGCAAATGATCACATCATTTGATCGTAAGAATATCTTATTATATAAAAACAGATCTTGGAGTATTGTTGATACTAAAGCAACTCCTAAATCTGGTGATGGAAAACTTACTATGAATGTAAGGCTCAAAGTAAATCCAACTGAAGAATATCATCAAATTTTCAAAGAAGGATGGAGATATATGCGAGATTTCTTATATGTAGATAATACACACGGAGCACCTTGGAATGATATTTACGAATGGTACTCTCCCTGGATTAAACACGTAAGACACAGAAGCGACCTTAATTATGTTGTAGATATTATGAGTGGTGAAATTTCTATAGGGCATTCTTATGTGTCTGGAGGAGACATGCCAGACATAAACAGAGTCCCTGTAGGTTTGTTAGGCTGTGATATCGAAGTAGAAAATGATGGGTATCGTATTAAAAAAATCTATACGGGAGAACGTTGGAATCCTAATTTAGAAGCGCCTTTATCATTACCTGGTATCAACGTAAAAGAAGGAGATTATATCATTGCTATTCAAGGACAAAAATTAGATCTACTTACAAATCCATATAGCTTATTAGAACAAACCGCAGGAAGAGAAATCACACTTACTGTTAATTCTAATGCATCTGAAAATGGAGCTAGAAAAATTCTAGTAAAACCTATACGTAGCGAACGAGGGTTACGCACCAATGCTTGGGTTGAAAATAATCGTAAGATTGTAGATCAGTTATCGGGAGGTAAATTAGCCTATGTATATGTACCAAATACTTCAGGAAATGGATTTTCATCATTTAATAGATATTATTTTTCACAACAAGATAAAAAAGGAGTTATTGTAGATGAACGCAATAATGGTGGAGGTTCTGCTGCTGATTATATGATTGATATTATGTCTAGAGAATTATTAGGTTATTTTAATAGTAAATCACACGACAATAGACCTTGGACAACTCCAATTGCAGGTATCTGGGGACCAAAAGTAATGCTCATTAATGAACGTGCTGGTTCTGGTGGAGACTTACTCCCTTATATGTTTCATGCAAAAGAGATAGGGCCTCTTGTAGGAACTCGGACATGGGGAGGTCTTGTAGGAACATGGGATACACCTCCATTTATAGATGGAGGACGCATGGTAGCTCCTAGAGGTGGCTTTTACGATACTGATGGTAATTGGGCAGTAGAAGGAGAAGGCGTTTCTCCAGATATAGAAGTTATTCAAGATCCAAAATCAGTATTACAAGGTAAAGATCCTCAACTAGAAAAAGGTATTGAAGAAGCTATGCGTTTATTACAAACTCAGGAATTTCAATTACAATCAGAACCTGCAGCTCCTATTCGTTGGAAACGCCCTAACGGTTATAAAAAAGAATAAATCACAGATATAAAAATAATATTATGCTACGCACACTATGTTTAATATTCATATTAGTAATAACTTCTATGACTGCACAAAACAAAACAGAAACTATTCAAAAAGAAATAGATCAGACGGTATGGAAGCCATTTCAAAATGCTTTTGAAACATTAGATGGAGATGCTTTAAATGCTACCTATGCAGATCAAGTATTACGTGTTACTCCACAAGGTATTGACACAGAAAACACATTTAAAAAAGGAAACGCAGAGCGTTTTGCTTCTAATCGCAAAAATGGAGATACTATCAATTTAGATTTTTGGTTTGATAGTAGAAAAACAAATGAGACTACTTCGTATGAAGTTGGATTTTATCGTATAGGATTTACAACCAAAGGTGGTGAGACTCAATATAGCTATGGGCAATTTCACATCGTTCTTGAAAAAATAAACGGACACTGGAAAATCACGCAAGATTGGGATACAGCAATCATTGCTGGTAATCCTATTACCGCAAAAGATTTTGACAAAAAAGAAAGTATTCGATTTTAGACAATATTACTGAACAATCAACTTCTCAAAACCAGAAGTTACATACGTTCCTGTTGTATTTTCTCCTTGAGAAAATACAAGATATGCATCTATATCTTTTAAAGTAGCTAGTGTCGCTTTAGAACGCTCTAATCCCATCGCCATAAAGGACGTTGCCCAAGCATCTGCCTCTGCACAAGTTGGCGCAATCACATTTGCACTCAAAACATCACTTTTTTCTGCACTTCCTGTAATAGGGTTTATAGTATGTACATATTGTTTCCCTGTAAGTGAGTCTATTCTATTTTTACGGTAATTCCCAGATCCCGCCATTGATCTATTATTAAGGTTTATAACAGTGACAGCACTTCTGTTTTCAAGTTGAGAATCTATACTCTCTACCCCTACAAACCAAGAACTATCTTTTCCTATATTACGTCCTTGTCCTCTTAACTCTCCACCTAATTCTATTAGGAAATTTTCTTTTTTTTCTTCTTGTAGAAATACGGCAATTCTATCTATACCATATCCTTTTGCAATAGCATTAAAGTCAAAATAGATTTCTGGATGTTCTTTTTCAATAGTCCCATTTGTAGAAAGTCTCACTTTATCTAGTCCCACATATTGCATCATAGAATCTAACGATGTACTATCAATCACAGTCAGTGGTTTTGTGTCTCCAAACCCATACGCATTACGTAGCCCACCTACCGTAGGGTCAAAATAACCTTGAGTGAGTGCGTGTAGCTTTCGCGAAAGCGTAAACACCTCCCTAAACATAGTATCTACTACAATCGTATTGTCACCTCGATTAATCTTAGAAATATCGCTATTGTGTATATATGTACTCATTGACTTATTCACTACATATACCACTGAGTCAATTCCTTTTTGAATGTTTTGAGCTTCAATTGCTTTTCCAAAATAAGTAACTCCATAGGTAGTTCCAAAAGCTTCCCCATTAATGGTGATCTTATCTTGAGTTTCTTTCGAACAAGATGCAATACATATAAGTAGTAGTATTAAAAGGTATTTCATCTATTAAAAATTTTGAGTCGTGTATTTTTGCTTACCTAATGCTTATTATGGATTTTCATTATATGATTTCTTGAAGTCCATTATAGATCATAGTATATGGCACATCTTTTTCGGCTGGGTGTTGATAGTTATCCCCATGTCCTAAACCAACTCCCGCATAAAAAGTGCGTGCTTCAAATTTAAGTGCATGGGTTTTCATTTTTTGCATAAAAGCTTCATCATATACATTTGCATTATCTGGAAATGTAATTGCTCGCACAATAACAAAATGTAATTTCTTATCCTTAAGTGCTACAAATTGTGGGTCTTTTTTAAGTTTTGAATTGACTCCCATAAACTCATATCCCTGCTCTTCAAGATCTTTGCCTACAATATTCATTGCGAGGTTATGTAACTCCTGTTCTGTAAGAAAAACTGCCATAAGGCAAAGATACGATCTCGTATAAAATTATGTTATTATACCTTATAAATTTATGTGTAAATCAAGCATATTATTTAAATCGAACCATCTCAAAACTTGTAAATGTATAAATAGGGGTATTCAAAGAAGTTTTCCCTTTAAGATCATACCAAGGGCTCATTAATGTATCCGATGCGTTTTTTATAATATGTACACTTTGTGCTGGTGTATTCCCTTGAAAAAATGCAAAACGTCGTTCTCCTTTATCATTTTCTATGATGTCTCCTACCATCATGACATGGCCTGGAAAACCAGGATAAATTAAGAGATCACCTATCTGCACTTCAGAAAGTTGAGGAACTTTCTTTAGTTCTTGGGATAAAGAATACGTCCCAGCATAGGTATAAATAAGGTTGAGGTATTTATAGAAGTTTTCTTTAGAATTATTTGCAGCAGCAGTTTTAGAAAAGGTCACCTTATTCCCATTAATTTTAGGGCGGTATCCATCTGCATATTTTTTCCAAGAGCAATAATGACCACTAGTAAATTTAAAGCCTATCTCACTTTTTCTATTTATTGACCATAAATATTCTGATCGCAATCTAATCAAAGCATCTGCACATTGTTGTAACCCATTTGCAGGCACTGGCACTTCCAGTACACCTACATGACCTGCTTGATATATGTAAGGGTTCCCATCATAATTAATGACCTCTGCACTTGCTTCTTTTAGTTTATAGTTTTGAATATAATGAGAAAAACTTCCTTCCAAAGAGGTAATTCGCACATAACTCTCTGGAACTTTTATACGTGTTTTTATAGTGCGCCCCTCTTTATGAATTAAAGATGTAGGCAATATATAGGTTGCTGCTACTTCTTTTACAGCAACTCCTTTTTTAGAAAAATTAAAAAATAATAATGCCCCTAAAACCAAAACAATAATAAAGAGTATTATCTTTTTCATATTCATTATAACTCTAAAAAATTGATTTTCTTATAAAGATGCCTACGCTTTCGCGAAAGCGTATTTAGACACATAAAAAAGCTCTATTGAATAAATAGAGCTTTACATTGTAATAATTTAGAGTCCTTTTAATAAATTAATCTCCACTAGTATTAACAGTATCGGCGATAATAGTGAAGAGACATCTCCAAGAGGATCTAATTATTTCTTCTGATGAGATATTAGCTTGATTTCCTCCAGAAACTTGTTTCATTTGGGTATTGTTTAATCTAGCAATTTTCATTCTTTTAAGAGATAGTCCTGATGATTCATTTAATCTTTTCATGATGGTTTGATTTTTAGTTCATTATAAATTTATACAGAATTATCATACCATCTAGGTTCTTTACACACTTGTTGGTCTGCATTTATAAAAGCCGACCAAATTTTACTCATATATACTGACTATCCACTATTTATTTTTTCTAATTGCTTAATAAAATAAGAAGGGTAGATACCATAAACTCTAAAAAATGTTTTAGAAAAGGACTCTGCTGTTTTAAAACCACAAGTTTGACCTATTGCTTTTACAGTATATTTTCTAAATGTAGTATCTATTTTTAACCTATTAAATGCATAAGCTACTCGCAATTGTTTTATATATGTTGAGAAACTTGTTTTTTTATAATGGTTTATAACCTTTGACAAGTAACTGTTATTAGTCCCAAAATTATCTGCTAGACTATGTAAAGTCACATTGACATTTATATACTCGCCATTTTTTTCAAAAACTTGTAATTTTTCTAATATATCATCTATTGTATCTTGTGGTATTTCTATAGATTCTTCTTTTACTTTCCTTTTGGGCAATTCCCTTTTTATCTCATTATCACTTTCTCTATTAATGATCTCTAGAAATCGTTTTTTATAAAGACGCCTTTTTTTGTATTGAAAAATCGCAATACCAAGAATTAAGAATATAATCCCAAACCCAATTATATTATAAAACCTTGATTGTTTCTTGTCGTTTTTTAATTTACCTATAAGTATATCACGACCTTCTACCAATTTTGGAATTTCATATCGCTTTATAATTTCTTTATTCAATGTTCGATAATTTTTATTTAAAAAACTATCAACTGTAATTAACTTTTGAGTGTACGCTAGTTCTCCTTCTATGTTTTTATTTTCTTTATAGTATTTTATAATATGCTGGTATCCTCCAATATGCTCAGGCAGAATGTCATTATTCACTTCAAAAAGGCTATCTACTTTTTTATAATATAAAATTGCTTTCTCATCATTATTAGATAACAGATATGTCTTTCCTAAAAAATAATATCCAGCAGATAATAATCTTTTATCTGTTTTATTATTAAATTTTGATATTGCTTGCAATAATTGATTTTCTGCCTCTTCATAATTACTTGCATATGATTCAAGGATACCATTGAGCAATAAAAATTTATTATAATTTACGCCTCCTCTAGCTGTATTTTCATCTATTAATCCTAATCTAGTATATACTCTAGATGAGTCCAAAAAATTTATTTTCCTATAAGAATTGGCTAAAGAATGTAATACGTTAAAGTACATTTCAGGGTTTTCTTCTCTAAAATTATTATCTACTACGTATTGCCAACAACTTTTAATTAAAACAAGGGCTTCTTCATTTTCGTCAATTTCAATTTTTAAAATCCCAATAGCTTGATTTAATAAAAATTCCAAATATTCTTTATTAGTGCCTTTATTATACGTCAATGCTTTTAGAAAATTATCAAGCGCCAATTTAAATTGACCATGTTTATGGTAATATGCACCTTTATCATAGTAACTAATTGTAGGGAAATTTTTATTTGTAAACCCTTTAGAAATATCAATTATAGAATCTAAGAGATTAAGTCTCTTTTCATCATTATTTTCTAACAATGATTTATAATAGTATCCATTTACCAAGTAGGTTTGATCCTTATCTTTTCCGGCTTTATTAAAATATACCTGAGCATATAATTTGGCTTGAACAGTATCTTTTTGAAGATAATGAGTAAAAAACCCTTTCTGTAATTCTTCATATGCTTTTTGATTAAGAGAGTCTGAGATCGCTTGTCCATATAAAAATGGCAACGCAAATACTCCTAATATTAATTGAAATATATAATCTCTAAAACACATATGTATTGTATTTCTATATAAAGGATACTATGTACTACTGGAAATGAGGTACTTAAAGATAGTTCTTTGAAGTTAGTTATGCAAAAACATAAATAACTGATTGTCATTATGTTACAACAAGTAAAATGAAGTCGTTTTTTATAAAGCGCGACTCTTTTTTTATAAATGACTCATATACAACTCTTTGTTAGCAGATAGAAAATAGAAATATTTGATGTGTCAGAACTAACTAATCAAATTCATATTGTTAACCAAAAAATCTAATTATCATGAAAATTCAATTTTTTATCACAAGGAGCATTGTTTTATTAGTACTACTATTTATAAGTTGTAGTGACGATGTAAATGAACTACCCCTAGAAGACACACAACACGTAAAAACATTAAGAAATAACTTCCCAGACATATACAACCAAATTGAGCTAAGTACATATCAAACGTATAGCATCAATATTCCAAATAAAGGAATCGTTAGTGTTGAAGCATACGAAATACAAAATGATGAAACGCTACAAAGTTATTACATAGACATTGATGGAAGGAAACTTGTTACCTCAATTACAGACCATGCTATTATACAGAAAGATCTTAAAACAAATCAACAATTCATAGTACCAAGAGTCTATGATACAGACTCAAAAAGATTAATGCCCGATTTTGAAAAAGTTCAATCTGGGTTCATAAGCAAAATAAATAGTGTTGAAGATTCAGGAATAGATATATGTGAAACAATCTGTTGGACAGGATATGTTGGATGTATGATCGGATGCGGCGTCACTGGAATTACTATTGCTACACAAGGCACTATTTTTCCTGACATTTATGATGTTATAGCAGTAGGGGTATTTACCGCTTGCGTATTAGCCTGTGAAATATCTGTAGATCTCTGTCTTGAGGGATGCTAATCTAAACAGAAATTCTTCTTTCATAATCATCTTTATACAATACATATATGTAGTCATAAAGGACTGACTCTCCCATATTTAAATGTCAAACTGGCAATCTATTACTATACACCATAAATAATTAAATAACCATTAGAGATTATAACCATCTCTGCAAAAATCAAAAATCATGAAAAATATTTTAAAAACATTATTCGTAATCATTTTAAGTATGTTAAGCTTTTCATTTACTACAAATAATGAAAAGGAAGAAACATATAGACCTATTCAAGAGTTAAACTCTGACTCACGTTTTATTGGACTATTACAAGATCAACTTCAATTGGTAAATAACGCCAAAGATTTAAAAACATTAGCAAGTTATGATTCCAAAGAAAACTTAAGTAATGCTGACATTAATAAGATTTCAACGCTTTTAGGATATAAAAGTAGAGCAGCATATGAAAGCGCTGTTAAAAGTAAAGTAACTGTTATAAAGGCACTTGAAAAAGATTATAATCTAAGTAAATATTCTAAAGAACAATTAACTCAAATAAGCTTAACAACGATGAATAGCCGAAGTTTTAAAGCAGTTATGCCAACAATAATAGATGGGGATACTGGTGGTGACACAAGTGAATGTGAACGACTTTGTGAAAATTCTCGTATCGCTTGTATTGCGGCAGCGGCGGCAGCGGCAACAGCAGGACACGTGGCTTGTCTTGCTGCAGATACGACTATCATATTAGGCATCGCTTGCCATGCTGCAGTTGCTGCAACGCAAGCAGCTGTTTCTCATCAATGTAATACAACTGCCGCTCAATGTGTTCATGCTTGCAGAAACTAATATTACAAATGCTATGCATTAATGTATAACAATAAAGGTGTCTTAGAGATTTTGTATTTACTAAGACACCTTTTATAAAAAAATCATCATGAAATATCTACTTCTTCTCTTTTTATCCTTCACATCAAGTCTTGTTTTCTCACAATCTGAAACTCTTGATTATAGCATAACAGCAAAAACCAGTTTTAATGGTAGACATTGTAGAGGTACTCACGGGTTATGTAATTTTGACGATGCCGCAAGAGATATAGACTCTAATAGTATTATAACGTATAATGAGGAAAACAATCTGATTGTAATACAAATCGAGCGCACAAAACTAAGTCAAGACGAACAATCTCTAATACTAAGAGAAGATCCTCAGAATTATACAGATAACACACCAATATACTACCTGATGGAAGATGATTTTATCATTCCAAATGGTATTTCTCAGCAACTTCAGATACACAGAGAAAACGTCAGAATACTTCATGGAATGTATCCATTAACTATTACTGAAGACACGATTACTATCACCTTTAATTTAGAATGATATGGTACTATATATAAAACATACGATCTTACTATTATTTGTATTTATAGCTGGTAATATGTATTGCGCTAGTATGAGCGAAAATGACCCACAAGAAAAAATAAACAAAATACTCCTTGAATGGTCGCATGAAGTAAACGAAGTTTTAGTGCATTATGAAAATAACAGATATAAAATTCACACTAAATTATTGAACGTTTCTTCATCTTTAAAAACCACTTCATCTATAGATGATCAAGTAGCATTATTGATTTTAAAAAGCCAACTTCAAGAACAATTAGAATTTATTAATTTATCAGAAATATCTGATGTAAGTAAAATTAGATATCTCAAAGGACTACAAATTATCAAACTACTCTATGAGAAAATGCTATCATTAGATCATCATTTTGCATCTGTGGCAACTTTTAATGAAATAAATAATCTGAGTAATCCCAACAACTATCCACAATTTGTCAAACATAAGGAGGCGCTTAGAAGTAACGAAGGCAAAAAGCAAGGCTTTAATTTATCAAGTATCTTAAACGATAATATTTATACCTCTGTCGTATATTCACTGGTGTCTTTATTTACAAGTAGCGCTCCAAGGCATGAAAAGGAAACTAACATAAAAGAGGTCGAATGTATTTTAGACTTTACATTACGAATGCATAGTGACTTAAAAACCATTTATTTTGAAACTGCATTTTTACAGGAGAGTAATAACAATATTATTGAACAACTAGAACAATTGTTTGTAGATTTTACAAAGCCTATTAAATATCGAGTACCTCTTAAGGAATGTAGAAATACAGATGATTGGTCAAGTATTCATGATGATCTTAACACCTATATAGAAGCACTTAATGAAGCTATTGTAGACGAAAGCAAGCGTTATAAAGCACATAAAATGCAAGTTAATTTAGAGTTCCCTATAGATAGACTTTTGCAATTCATTACACAATACAATAGCTTTATTGATCAAGGAGGGAAGTTCTATGAGAAGTTTGGTATTATGCTCAATAGTTATGAAAATGAGCAACAATGCAATACTCAGATCCCTATAGAGTACAGAAAATTAAAAGAGAATATCACCATCGCTATAGAAAAATTTAATACGGCATATAAACCTGTCGAGATTAATGGTAGTAAAATGAAAGAGATTTTATATGGTATAAGTGAGTATGATTAAAATGCATATGCTTTCGCGAAAGCGTACTCAACAAAAAGCCCGATACAATTAGTATTGTATCGGGCTTTTTGTATATAAGATTTCCGTCTACGCGGAAACTAGATTATCCTCCAAAGTCATCAAATCTGATATTTTCATCTGGAATTCCGAAATCTTCTCCCATTTTTTGAACAGCGTTGTTCATTAATGGAGGACCACAGAAATACAGTTCGATATCTTCTGGCGCATCATGTTTATTTAAATATTGATCTATCACTACTTGATGAATAAACCCGACAAAACCATCTCCTTCACCTTCAGTACTTTCTTTTACTTTCCAGTTATCTTCTTCCATAGGTTCAGAAAGTGCTAGATAGAATTTGAAATTTGGAAACTCTCTTTCTAACTCACGGAAATGCTCTAAGTAAAACAGCTCACGCTTAGAACGACCACCATACCAATAAGTAACAGTACGTCCAGTCTTAAGTGTTTTAAATAGGTGATATAAGTGAGAACGCATAGGTGCCATTCCTGCTCCACCACCTACATATAACATTTCTGATTCGGACTCATTGATAAAGAATTCACCATAAGGGCCAGAAATCACTACTTTATCTCCTGGTTTTTGAGCAAATATATATGAAGAAGCAACACCTGGATTTACATCCATCCATTGATTCTTAGCTCTATCCCAAGGTGGTGTAGCTATACGTACATTAAGCATAATCTCACGTCCTTCTGCTGGAAAAGAGGCCATAGAATATGCGCGCTCTACAGTTTCGTTATTTTTCATAGAAAGAGGCCATAGACCAAACTTATCCCATTCTGCTTGGAACTTATCTGGAGTATCATGCTCTTCTGGATGTGCTGTAATATCAATATCTGAGTATTTGATCTCGCATTCAGGAATTTCAATTTGAATATATCCTCCTGCTTTATATCCCATATCTTCAGGAATCTCAACGACAAACTCCTTAATAAAAGAAGCTACATTATAATTACGTACAACAGTTGCATCCCATTTTTTAATTCCAAATACTTCTTCTGGAATGGTGATATTCATATCCTGCTTTACTTTTACCTGACAGGCAAGACGAGCTCCATGAGCAAGTTCTTTACGGCTAAAGTGAGGAGTCTCTGTAGGCAATGCCTCTCCACCTCCTTCAAGGACGTGACATTCACATTGGATACAGGTTCCACCACCACCACATGCAGATGGTAAGAAAATTTTATTATTACCTAAGGTAGATAATAACGTGCTTCCTGAAGCAACTTCTACTTCTCTCTCTCCATTAATGGTAATCTTAACAGGTCCAGAAGGAGATAGCTTTTGTTTTGTAAATAATAGTAGGCTTACTAATAAAAGTGTAAGTACTAAAAAGGCAACAATCGTGGCGATTACAACGCCAGACATACTAGCAACTAATAACATATGATTATTCTTTTTCGTTTATAGTTGAAACTAGTTCTTCGCTAGTTTCTTTTGTCATTTCTACTGGAGCAACCTCTGCTACAGGTGTAGTTTCTTCTTCTTCTTCACCTCCTGTTAACATCCCTCCAAAACTCATAAACCCAATAGCCATAAGTCCTGTGATGATAAATGTAATTCCTAATCCGCGAAGAGGTGGTGGCACATTAGAATATCTTATTTTCTCTCTAATTGCTGCAATAGCTACGATTGCTAAAAACCATCCTATCCCAGATCCTACTCCGTAGTTAAGGGCAAGTCCTAATGACTGGATATCTCTAGATTGCATAAAAAGTGATCCTCCAAGGATTGCACAGTTTACAGCAATAAGTGGTAAGAAAATACCTAATGAGTTATATAATGAGGGTGAGAATTTTTCTACGACAATTTCTACTAATTGTACCATCGTTGCAATGGTAGCAATAAAGAGAATAAATGATAAGAAGCTTAAGTCATAATCTGCATATTCTGGGCCTAACCAAGCAAGTGCTCCATCACGTAAGATATACTGATCTAATAACCAGTTTAAAGGTACTGTCACAGCAAGTACAAATATAACAGCGGCTCCTAGTCCAACAGCAGTACTTACCTTTTTAGATACAGCAAGGTACGAACACATTCCTAGGAATGTTGCAAATACCATGTTATCTATAAATATTGATTTAAAAAATAATTCTATGTGTTCTAACATAATGTATATTTTGAATGCATACGCTTTCGCGAAAGCGTACTTATAAATACTCCTAGTTTTCTTCTATTAATGCTTTATTACGGCTACGTTGTACCCAGATAATTAATCCAACCACAATCAATGCCATTGGAGATAATAACATAAATCCGTTATTCTCATATCCTAAAGCATAAAGACCTGTTGGTCCCGTCTCTGCATTTCCTATTGGATCTCCAAATATTTTAAATCCAAGTAATGTACCTGAACCAAAAAGCTCTCTAAAAAACCCAACCATAATTAATATCACACCATATCCTAATGCATTTCCTATTCCATCAAGGAAAGAACGCCAAGGTTTGTTTGCCAAAGCAAAAGCTTCAAAACGTCCCATAATGATACAGTTTGTAATAATAAGACCTACAAATACTGAAAGTTCTTTACTTAAAGAATATGCATATGCTTTTAATACTTGGTCAACTATAATTACAAGGGTTGCAACAACAATTAATTGTACAATAATTCTAATTTTTGATGGTATGATATTTCGCATAAGCGAGATCACAACATTTCCAAGACCTAGTACAAAGAGTACAGATATTGCCATCACGATAGATGCCTTAAGTTGTGCTGTAATTGCTAGTGCAGAACAGATACCTAATACTTGAATTGTAATTGGATTATCGTCTGCTAGTGGATCAAGAATTAACTTTTGATCTTTTTTTGATAGTAATCCCATAATATTATTTCAATTTTTGAATATGAGGAATATATGATTTTAATGTGCTTTTGATCATAACTGTCACACCATCACCTGTGATGGTTGCTCCTGCCATAGCATCTACTTCATTATCATCTTTTGTTTTATTTATAGGATCATTATTTCCTTTGGCTACTGTTATCCCAGCATATTTACCATTGTTCATAATTTGTTCTCCTATGAAATCATCCATAAAATAACGTTCCTTAATATTTGCTCCTAATCCAGGTGTTTCTCCTTTATGATCAAAAGTAGCTCCTTGAACAATAAGTTTATCATCTAAAGAAACATATCCCCAGATAGCATCCCAAAGACCTTTACCATATAAAGGGATCACGTAGAATTTCTTACCATCACGTTCTCCTACATATAAAGGTAATTTACGTTCACTTTTAGGGAGTTTGCTTTGCTTCTTCATGTCTACTTTAAAAGCATCTTCTCCTTCAAGAATTTTTCCGTTTTGGATCACAAAACTCTCTTTAATATAGTTTGTGTATGCTTCTTCTACTTTATCAGTAGGTACAAAATTTACAGAGCCTTTATCTTTCCCTTCTTCATCTGTATTTTCGTTTACACCCATAGCATACAGAATACTCTGTTGCTTTTCAAAACGTTCATTTTCTTTAATAGCTGGCTTAAGTCCCGTTGCGAGTGCCGCTAAAATACCTCCTACAACAAATACCATGACTGTTGCAAAACCTATTGTATATCCGTTTCCGTCTGTATTTGCCATAATTAAGCTGTTTTTACTTTTAGACGTTTCATTCTTTTCTTTACATTTCCTTGTACCACATAATGGTCAATCGTAGGTGCAAACACATTCATTAATAGAATGGCTAACATAACTCCTTCTGGGTATGCAGGGTTAAATACACGAATCATTATTGATATAAATCCTGCTAAGAATCCGTATATCCATTTTCCTTTATTAGTTTGAGATGCTGTTACTGGGTCTGTTGCCATAAACACCGTTCCAAAAGCAAACCCTCCTATAATAAGGTGATGCCAGAATTCTGTACTCATCAAACTATAAAACTTACTACTTTCTGAAATCCATCCTTGAGATATAACGCCATTAAAGATCAATCCCATTGCTAAACCTCCAAGTGCCATAGATAACATAATTCTCCAACTTCCAATTTTTGAAAAGATTAAGAATAGTGCTCCTAATAGTATAAGTATGGTTGATGTCTCTCCGATAGAACCAGGAATAAATCCTAAGAACATATCTGACACATCATAATCAAATGCTTTATTTTGCGCAAGACTTCCTAAGATTGTTTCTCCAGAAATAGCATCAGGCTGACCAGTTCTTTCTACAGCTTCTGTTACCCATACTTTATCTCCAGACATCCAGGTAGGATATGCAAAGAATAAGAAAGCACGTATTGTAAGTGCTGGATTTAAGATATTCATCCCAGTACCTCCAAACACTTCTTTACCTATAACAACTCCAAAAATAACTGCTACTGTAAGCATCCATAATGGCGTATCTACTGGTACGATAAGTGGCACAAGCATTCCTGTTACAAGGTACCCTTCTTCTACTTCGTGTCCTTTAATAACAGCAAAGATAAATTCAACACCAAGTCCAACTCCGTAAGAGATAACTACAAGTGGTAATACTTTCCAAGCTCCTTTGCTAAAGTTTTGGAAACTCCAGAAATCTCCGCTAAAGAAACTAGTTACTTGTTCTATGTCACCTACAGCAAGATAATGTTGGTATCCTGCATTAAAAATACCGAAAATCAAACATGGCACTAATGCCATAATTACGGTATTCATCGTACGCTTTAAATCATCTACTGCTCTAATGTGACTTCCGTTATGGGTAGTCTCATTAGGGCTGTATAAAAAAGTATGTATTGCATTAAATGCAGGGGCCATTTTCTTGCCCTCATACTTCATTTTTATTTTGTGTAAGTTTTGTTTTAATCCCATCACTTATCCTATTTCATTATACATCAAGTCAAGACCTTTTCTGATAATATCTTGATGTGGTTGTTTTGATACACAGATAAACTCTGTTAATGCAAAATCTTCTGGTGCTACTTCATACATTCCTAAAGCTTCCATTTCATCTAGGTCATTTACCATACACGATTTTAAGATCTGTAGTGGGTAAATATCTAGTGGGAATACTTCTTCATAGTTACCAGTAACTACAAAAGCACGGTGTTCACCATTTGTATTAGTATCAAGATCGTACTTTTTCTTAGGTTGCATCCAAGAAAAAGTTAATGCTCTTGATGGCGATATCTTATTAAAGACAGGTTTATTCCACCCAAAAAGTTCGTAATCATCTCCTTCTGGAATTGCTACAAACTCATTTGCATAGTATCCTAAAGCTCCATCTGGTTTTATCTGGGTTCCAGTTAATACATTACCCGATATAAAACGGTTTGTATCTCCATCTACTCCAGCATCATATGCAAATGTAGACACCTCTGCTCCTATAATCGTTTTATAGTAAGATGGCTTCTTAACTCCAGATCCTGCAACAGATATAATACGTGTAGCATTAAATGTTCCTGTAAGTAACAACTCTCCTATAATAACTAGGTCATTTGCAGAAACTGTCCAAACAGTTTCTCCTTTATTCACAGGATTTATTTTATTGATAAGAGTTCCTACATTTCCAGCTGGGTGTGGTCCAGAAACCGTATGCGTTACCACATCGTTAAGTCCTGCAAAAAGAGAATTACTTGATCCTATAGATACGTGTACTCCTCCAGATGTAAGGGCATGTAATGCACTTACTGCTACTTGGATTTCTTTTTCTTTACCAGAAAGAACAAAATCTAAGTCTGGAGCAAGTGGTGCTGTATTGTTTCCTGAGATAAATATCGCTTTTGGCTCATTATCTGGATTTGCAATTACATCATACGGACGTTGTTTTATAAACGGCCATAATCCACTAGAAAGTAGTTTTTCTTTAATTTCTTCTGGTGATGCAGAAGATTTCATTTTTCCAAAATCTCTTACTCCTCCTCCATAATCTGCCTCAATGACAAGATCTGTAATCACACGTCGCGCACCACGCTTGATCTCTTTAAGCGTTCCTGCTACTGGAGATACAAAACGTATTTGTTCTTGTGATTTGGAATAGAATAATTCGTCGCCAACTTGAAGTTTTGCTCCTTCTTTGACAACCATTTTAGGAGTAACCAGATGAAAATCTGAAGGTCTGATGGTTATAGTTCTCGATCGTGGGCCCTCAGAAATACTTTTTTCTGCTTCGCCTACTAATCGTATATCAAGACCTTTTTTAATTCTGATGTCTTTTGACATATGTCAGTAGATTTTTGTTATCTAAAACCTTACTATTTTAAGGTGTGCAAATTTACAAATTTCTATACGTTTTTACACCTCGTTAAAAGGGGATGATATTATTTATAAAGATTCTAAATAACAAGATTCTACGTATCTTAAACAAATAGCAGCCATAAAGTCTATTTTAGAGCGTTTATACCAAAGATATTGAGCAAATTAAGAAGGGTTTGTTTAAGAGTACGCTTTCGCGAAAGCGTAAAAAACTTCAAAAACTATCTCGGTATAGATTTTGATTATATTTGACTAATAACTATCACCTATGAAGGCGCCTATTATATTATTATATTTTTTAACTGTTTTTTCTAGTATTCCATTAATTGGTCAAGTTGCAGAAGAAGTTCCTGAACCTAATTATATTAAATCTGTACAATTTAGAGGAGATACATTTTTAGGACAACTCCCTACCGTAAAATTAGGAGAGCCATTACAATTAAGTTTTGATGATATTATAGGAGACGAACGTGATTATTATTATAGAATTACACATTATGATGCAGACTGGACACCAAGTAAACTAGCTCGCTCTGAGTTTATGGTAGGAATGGATAATGTGCGTATTCTAGATATTGAAAATTCTGTCGCAACGTTACAACTATACTCTAATTACCAATTAAACATTCCTAATAAATTTACACAACGTCTTACCAAAACAGGTAATTACCTACTGACTATTTATGACGAAGAACAGGAGCTTATATTTTCTAGGAAGTTTATGATCTACAACCCTATGTTTGCCGTAGGTGTTCAAATTAAACGTTCTAGAGACTTTAATTATATAGAAACAAAACAAGTGGTTCGTTTTTTTATTGACGGTGGAGAACAAATCATTATTAATCCAAAACAAAACATCAAAACTGTTATTATACAGAACAACAATCTTAAAACTGCCATTACTGGAATCACTCCTCAATATACAATAGGCAACAAACTAGAATATCGTTATGACCAAGAGACTGCCTTTTGGGCGGGTAATGAATTTTTCAATTTTGAAAATAAAGATATTCGAGGTTCTACAGCAGCCATTCAATATATAGAACTCAAAAGTCTATACCATAACTACCTATATACAAATATTGCTCGTTATGACATTCCATACACCTATAATCCAGATATTAATGGAAATTTTATCATCACTACACTACAAGGGAGAACCCCTAGGTCTGAAGCTGAGTATGCATGGATTCATTTTGGTTTGAAACACCCACAAATAGGGGAAGGTGAAAAGCTACACGTATATGGTAATTTTAATAATTATACTATTAATGAATCTACTGCATTGACCTATAACCCAAGGACTTCTAGATATGAATTACCTATGTTACTCAAACAAGGTTTTTACAATTACAAATATGTTCTTGTAAAGGCAGATGGAACTATAGATGAATCGCAAGCTGTAAGCGGGAACTACTGGCAAACAGAAAATGAATATCAAATACTTGTGTATTATCGTCGTCCCGGAGGTCGTTTTGATGAGCTCGTAGGAGTAGGAAGCAGTAACTCCTCTGTAATAACAAATTAGAATATACTCTTATACAATTTGGATTTACTTTCTATGTATTTGAAGTAGAAATAGTATAAAACTACTATATTTATCGAATGAAGGAGACTTCGATAAAACCAAATAGTCGCAAAGCCATAAAGTACCGTGGGGTAGAATGCCCTAACTGTAGTCATCCTCTTGATCTTACTGATCGATTTTGTGCTTATTGTGGACAGCTTAACTCCACAAAGCGACTTACACTTAAAGATTTTCTTAATGAATTTGTCTTAAGTGTTTTTACATATGACTCTCGTTTTAGACACACTTTAAAAGATTTACTTTTTAAACCCGGAACGATAACACGTTATTATGTAGATGGAAAACGCTTTCATTATGCAAATCCCTTTCGATTCTTTTTAAGTGCAAGTATTTTTTATTTTATCATTATAGGAGCACTCTCTTTTTTTAATGAGAATGATGTCACTCCAGGAAATATAAATATCAATCCAATTAATGACCAAACTGTTCAAGTAATAGATCAGGCTTTACAAGATTCTATACCGCAAATAGAAGGAATTCCTGTACAATTTAATGATCAAATAAAAACAGCTATTGAAGATGCTAAAAAAGAAACAGAAAGGAAGAGAATAGCAAAAGCAAACGACACCTTAGGGTATGACTATATCGCTCAAAAAGATGTAGACACCTTAAATAAGGTAAATGGATTTTTTAGAAAATTTGAATTATTTAGAGATTTTTACGAAATCACTGATATAACAAGTGCTAGCAAAGCTCTTGATAGCCTTAAGTATGAAAAAACCAAAACGAATGTATGGTTATATAGTAAGAATGAAGTTCTCGAAAGAATTGAAAAAAATCCTCTTCGATTTGCAAATTATCTAGCATCTAAGACACCTTTTTTTCTATTCTTTTTCTCTCCAATTTTTGCTCTTTTTTTCTGGCTTATCTATTCTAGAAAAAGAGCGAACTATATGGAACATTTAGTTTTTATCTTCCATATTTTTAGTTGGATTTTTGTCGTTTTATTAATTTCATTAATACCAGATCAACTACTTGGGGAGCACAATATAGTCGCAGGCATACTACTTATACTTATAGGTCCATTTTATTTTTATAAGGCCTTGAGAAATTTTTATAAGCAAAACCGTGTTATTACATTAATAAAATTTGTATTTTTAAATGTTGTTTTCTTAATATCAACATCTTTATTTGCCTTGATATTTTTTGTATTAACAGCAGCTTTTTACTAATAAGATGGTACAACAGGTTACAAGAGGGATTAAAATTTCGGTAGAAACTACCTTTGAAGGCACATTTTATAAAAACTATAAAATGCACTTTGCCTTTGGATATCGTGTAACTATTGAAAATCAAAGCAAAGATTCTGTACAACTTATGGCACGTCACTGGAAAATCTATGATTCTTTGAACACTCCAGAAATTGTAGATGGTGAAGGCGTTATAGGGAAAAAACCAGTTCTAAAACCTGGAGAAAAACATACATACAGTTCTGGATGTTTACTTACCTCTCCATTTGGAGCTATGAAAGGATACTATCATATGGTAAACTTTACAACGACAAAAAAGTTTAGAGTAAAAATACCCACATTTAAACTAAGTACTCCTTTTGCTCTGAATTAGAAGAAATCTCTTTTCTTATTAAATCAAAACGAAATAATGTTTCGCCTTGTTTAATTGTGCAAAATGCACAGTTACTATCATACACAAAAGCATATTGCTCTTCTACAATAAACCCATTAGGAATAATAGAGATTCCTTTACAGTCAGGAATGCCAGCTTCTGTATATCGAGTAATGACTACATGAGTATCATTCTCTTTTTCTAGATGAAACCAAGCACTACTTCCTATACCTGTTAAAAGTTGAGCTTCTTCTGGAAACACAATCTCCTTTTTCTCTTCTTGAAAATAGGAATTAGGAACTTTTTTATCAAAATAATTGGTTAAGTTTTCTCGTAAAGCAGTAGAGTTATATTCTGAAATAACACCGTTCTCTACTTGAAAAACTTCGCTAGAGGCACTTTTTTCAACATTCCCTACTGTACTGGGTGTAAATTTTTTATTATGATTAAGCCTTTTTATAACATGTTTTTCTTCTGTAGAAGAAAGAATTGTTTCTGTTACAAAACGTGCGCAATTGCTCCCCACATTTCCAAAAGCTTTATAAGGAATACTGCCTTGACCTTGTAAATTTTCAATATAAGCAAGTGCTTTTTCGTAGTTTACAGATTCATTTAATGATGCGACTAACCGTCCTGATCCATGTGTTTTCTCAGGATGCGCATCTAGCCACAACAAAAACTCTTCTAGGTTTTCTAAAGTATTATTTACGATTTGTGCTTTAAAAGGAATTTCTAATTCTGCATCTGTATTTGCCCCTCGTACTCTTCCTAACCCTTCTGGAGTTATATAACGCCCAAAGTCATAATACATCGCATATCCTGTCGCATTTTCGATAAGAACAAGTGCTGCATGTCCGGCCTTTATATGTGTACGCGTGCCTAATCCTACTAAAGGAAGTAGTTTACACATAAGCTCATCAGACATTTTTACAAAAGTGTCTGGAAAAGCTAGAACAATTATTTTACCATTGTATTTCACGCAGTTACTGTATAAAATTCAGTACGATGTTCCTCATCTTTTTGCAAATCAAAATAGGTCATAGTACAGTTTTTATCTGTTTTTTCTACTTGAGTAATACTCACCGTCTTTAAGAAACCTCTATCCATACATACATCTGTACTTTTATCTCCTTCTCCTGCGGTTGTATGAAAACGATACATATCATCTCCTTTTAAAGTATTTTCATTTGAAAATGCTTTAAACCATTCTTTACGTTTATTCTTCATCGTCGTAGTATAAAGCATAGAAGAAGACCAAATTTTAGGTTCGTTTGGTAGCACTGTGACATATACTTCTTGTCCATCCCATACTAGTTCTGTTACTCTTAATTGTAAACTCCAATTTACAGCTATAATTGTAAAAGGCTCGATTCCTTTATAATTAAAAGTTTCTATTGCATTGCTTAAATCTTCGGCTTTAAGAAGTTCTTTTACAACAATACCACGACTCATTTTATAATTTTCTACTCGTATATGATTTTCAAACCCTCCGTTAAGTAAACAAATTAATGTATTTTTTTCAGAAATTCCAATCCATGATCCACCTGCAACTGCATCTTTCGGGAATAACATCTTTACTCCATCTACATCATAAAAATCAGGTCTTAACGTAACCCTACTAACGGCTTCATCTCTATTTGAAGTGATAATAAAATTAGAATCCCCTGTAGGAATAAATGTTACTGTACACATACGCGGATAGTCCGAAAATTAACACGCAACTTACAAAAAATTCTACGAATGAATGTCACAAAACCATAATAGATTGGGGATGTATTTGCTTTCGCGAAAGCGTAAACAATTTCGTACCTTTGCATCTCTTAAAATTAAAAAATAAAACACCTATGGGAAAAGGATTTTTTCAAGTACCAATTGCTGTCAATGAACCTGTAAAAGGGTACGCTCCTGGATCGCCAGAACGTGCAGATGTTGCTAGTGCATACAAAACACTATTTAATGCTCATACAGAAGTACCAATGTACATTAACGGTAAAGAAGTACGTACAGGAAACACAAGAACAATGTCTCCTCCTCACGATCACAAACATATTGTAGGAGAATATCATATTGCTGAAAAATCACATATAGATGATGCCATAGCTGGAGCATTAGAAGCTAGAACTGCATGGGCAGAGCTTCCTTGGGAGCAACGCGCAGGTATTTTCTTAAAAGCTGCTGAGCTTATTGCTGGACCATACCGCGCTCGCATTAATGCAGCAACAATGATTGCTCAGTCTAAAACAGTACATCAAGCAGAAATAGATGCTGCCTGTGAACTTATAGATTTCTTGCGTTTTAACGTTCAGTTTATGACAGATATATATAACGAGCAACCTGAGTCTTCTTCTGATGCTTGGAATCGTTTAGAATATCGTCCTTTAGAAGGTTTTATCTATGCAATCACTCCTTTTAACTTCACAGCAATCGCTGCCAATTTGCCAGCTAGTTGTGCAATGATGGGAAATGTTGTCGTATGGAAGCCATCGGATAGTCAAATGCTTTCTGCAAAAATCATTTTAGATATTTTTCGTGAAGCGGGAGTTCCAGATGGAGTTATCCAAGTTGTACACGGAGACCCTGTGATGATTACTGATACTGTTATCGCAAGTCCAGATTTCTCTGGATTACACTTTACTGGATCTACTCATGTATTTAAAGATCTTTGGGCAAAAATTGGAACCAATATCCATAATTACAAAACGTATCCTCGTATTGTTGGAGAAACAGGAGGAAAAGACTTTATCGTCGCTCATCCATCTGCTCCTGCAAATCAAGTAGCTACTGCTATTGTACGTGGTGCTTTTGAATTTCAAGGACAGAAATGTAGTGCTGCAAGTCGCGCATACGTTCCTGCTAGTTTATGGCCAGCAGTTAAAGAGCAAGTAATTAACGATGTGAACTCTTTCAAAATAGGATCTCCAGAAGATATGGGTAACTATATTACTGCTGTGATTCACGAAGGTTCTTTTGACAAACTTGCTTCTTTTATAGATCAAGCAAAAGTAGATGCTGGAGCAGATATCATCGTAGGTGGTGGACATGATAAATCAAAAGGATATTTTATTGAACCTACTGTTATTGTAGCAGAAGATCCAAAATACACGACTATGTGTACAGAGCTTTTTGGCCCTGTCATTACTATATATGTTTATGATGATGCAGATTGGAGTGCTACGCTAAAACTTGTAGATGAAACAAGTGAGTACGCATTAACAGGCGCCATCCTTTCTACTGATCGTTATGCAATACAGGAAGCTACCAAAGCCCTTCAAAATGCCGCAGGTAACTTCTACATTAATGATAAGCCAACAGGAGCTGTTGTAGGACAACAGCCTTTTGGAGGAGCTAGAGCTTCTGGAACAAATGACAAAGCAGGTTCTGCTTTAAACTTATTACGTTGGGTAAGTCCTCGTATGATTAAAGAAACATTTGTAACTCCTACTAATTACAGATATCCATTTTTAGGATAATAATTTTTTCGCTTTCGCGAAAATGCATAAAAAAACACCGCCTGAAGGCGGTGTTTTTTTATAGTGTAAATGAATATAATAACTAACACCAATTTTCATTTATTTAAATCTACTTCTTAACAAAGTCATTTTCCCTTTTCCCACTAAACTATCTTCATTACCTATAAATTTTAATCACAGTTATTTCCCGTACAGTCAATAAGACTATTATTAGTTGAGATTCCAGTATAATCATCTGGCCAATTAGTAAATGTATTACCGTTTATATATGCTGAAGCTTCATCATTAAATTCTGCCATTAATCTTATACCATATAAAACATTTGTATTTATGTTTGGTTTTTGTACAGCATTAACATTAACAATGTTATTATTTTTAACTTGAATGTTTTTTGCATTCCTTATTTCAATTCCTCTTTCAAAATTTGATATATAAAATTCATTGTTATTAAATTGGATATTTTCAGTTTCTTGTAATGAATTTATTTTTCTAATTAAAACACCTTGATTGAATATATGATCATCTGCATAAAATTGAGTTGGTTCTATTTTAAATGAATTTCCTCTAAAAATCATATTTTGTACGTTTCCAAGTATGCGAGTTTTCCCAATGCTATCATTAAACCTGATAGAAATATTTTCACTCGATATAAAGGTTAATCTATTCCCATGAAATGTATTTAGTGCAAGTACATTACTTACAGAATTATGCTGTTCAACATTTGTGAAAGCAATTGCATATTGATCATTAACATCATTAACATCAGTTGGAACAAAAATAGAACGTGGAAGAAAATCATTATTTATAATTTGCACTCCTTTGTATGAATCACCGTGTTCAAAATCTATATATTGTGTATCTGCATTAGAAAAAGTATTATTTCTAATAATTATATTATTACTCACACATAAGTCGGGAATGCCATCGGCATCATCTCCATTCCAACCTAAAGTTAACGTGTTTCTATTTACAGAATCAAAAAAACTGTTTTCAACAATAATATTATCCGAACACCCTATATTTAATGCATCTCCATTAGCATCAAGAGAACTAATGTTTCTAATTAATATATCCTCAGAATCTCTAATTCTAATATTATTACCTTGCTCTCCTGGGAGTGTTTCACATAAATTATCTCTATTTCCATTTAAAAACAAATTATGAATTTTAATATTCTTGGAGTCTTTTATATGTATTAATCTCACGCTACAGGCATCATTCGAATCAGCCTGTCTTATTTCTGAACAAGCCCCATCCCCAACTATCTCTATACCAGCAAAATTTCTAAAATCAAGCACAGAATATGGTGTAAGATTACCATTTGCAAGAGCAATCGTTGGCACAAGGTGTACACCAGACTTAAAGTATAGTGTTACTTCTTCTGCAGGATTCAGCCCACCTATTATTGACAATAAATCATCACCTTCTTCTATATCGATGATATTATCTGGAAATAAAGCATTAGATCGAATAAAAAAATCACAAGCAGAAGAAGTAAAATCAACAGTAATATTTTCTTCTGTAAGATTATCTTCTTGTGAACAACTATACAAAACAATAGTAATTAAAATGAATACGAATTTTCTCATAATTTATATACGCAGGAGATTTGGTTAATAAGAGTTTTAATGAAATTATTAATTTTTATTTTACTAATTTATTTAAATCTAACATACGTATCGTTTTTAACAATTAATACCATAATTAAAATAAAAAAGTAGACAAATTGAAAATACTTATTTATAGATCAACATTACCCCAACTAATTTTAGTGTAAGAAATAATAATCTTCACTATTCCTGTAATAATTATAACTTATTAACTACTACTTCGTAAACAAATTCACTGTCACCGAAGCCAAGTCAGAATTTGGGAATTTCTGTCCCAAACGCTTATCAGGATGCAATCCTGCTTCTCCTAAAATTTTACGAAATACAGGGACTTCCAAAATATACTGATCAGAAAAACCGTGGGTAGCATCATATGCAGTTACTGCTGTTTTTCCAATATGTTGTGCAGTAATCTCTGGCGGTACCGTATGTAATTCAATAACCAATAGTCCAAATTTAGACACATAAGGCTCCCATCGCTCAAAGTGCTCTAATAAAGAATCTTCTACCAAGTGGTTTGGGATCCGCGCACCTTCATATGCATACGCTCCTGTAGAGTCACTTATCCGATTCTCAATTTTAGGCTGAGGTGCATTCCAAATGCGATTGTGATCTAGGAAAGAACGCACATTTAATAGTTCTCCTAAAGCAACACCATAATTATCTTGAAGATCTTGTGCCAATTGATCTGGATCTCCTATGTCTCCCCAAACGACTTTTGCCCAGATTTCTGCTTGCACCAAATTTCCTTTGGTAATATTTAAAGCGGCTTCATTATAATCTGCTCCTACCAAAATAAGAGGATGTTCATCTAGCATACTTCCTCGCAAGGTTTGTTTTTCGATCACATTAAAAAGATGAATCAAAAAAGCGCCATTACCACAACCCATATCGAGTATTCCTTTAGGTTGTTGCTCAATAGGTTTATTAAATAAATGAATAATAATCTCATCTACTACTTTAAAATAACTGGCATGTGCCCCCCCACTTCCCCATACATTCATCGCACGATCTACATGTCCCTCTTTATTTCCGTCTCCAGCTTCTTTTGCAGCTCTAGGGTTCCCAAAAAGCAATTCGTCTAATTTGCGCAACGTTGGTATATAAGAAACTGTAACCCCATATGCACTAGCACGTTTTGCATAGAAGAGGCCTTTCTCTGTAAATTGATAGGTTCCATTATGAGATGTAAACAAACCAAAATGGCATAAAATATCTAATAAGCCTTTAAAGTTATCGGCATCTTGATGGAATTCTTCTGGTTTAAAACTAGCTTGCATAAAATACTTATGAAACATGCCACCCATTGCCAGATGCACTAGCGTGGGTCCTAAAATGATTCCTTCTAAATGCTTTAAAATCTGATGTTGAATCTCTCCTTCAACAATATCTTCAGAAGCAGTCAGTCCATACCTTTCCTTAAACTTATTAAAAATGTCTTTCAACATCTGGAAAGGAGCTGTCTCAAACTTTCTGTCATGAAATTTTTCTGAATATTTCTGTAAATTAACTACATCTTCATACACCCAAAACAGCTCAAAAGCTATTTTACTAGATGAAATAATACTATAAGTGATATCTCCCCCATCGCTATCAAGGTCTTGAGTAAGCCATCCTTGAGAACATAATATTCTTAAAGCAACATTAAGATACCCTTCATTAGCGTCAAAAGATTTTGTTAACTCAGACAGAGTACACTTCCCTTCTTTAAGTAATTGATTTGTAATGCCTTTTGTGTGTAAGGTGTAAGCAACTGGAGCTGTTACAATTCCATCCAGATGTCTAAATAAATCCGAACGATATATAGAATAATTATTTTTTGCAGTCATATTTCTAAATATAGTAAAATTACAGCACACCAAAATGGCATAAACCTTAAGAGAAATACAAATGTTTTTATTACCATTTAAGTTCAATACCTCACTCAAAAGGATCATTCACTCATTCATCATTTTTTAAAGAAATACATTCATCTATGTTTGAAGTCTATAACCAAGCATTCATCTTATGAAACAAATTACACTTCTCTTTATCGCATTTCATTTCTTTGGACTTACATCGGCACAATCTACTATCGAAGGTTCGGTATCTGATAGAATAACACCATTACCTTGGGCAAATATTCATATAAAAAATAGCACTATAGGTGCCATTTCTGATGAAAAAGGAAATTTCACATTAGAAGCAAAGAAAGGTGACACACTCTCTATTTCGTATACAGGATATCAAACCAAAGAAGTTGTGATTGATCATCAAGAATCAATAGCAGTTATGTTAGAAAATGAATCATTGGATGAAGTAGTAGTAACAGCTTGGGCACCGAGAAGGATTTCTTGTGGAATTACGTGTTATACAATAATAGAGATCACCGAAGAAACTACAAATGCTTCAAGAGCAAAAAATACTCCATCACTCTACCCCAATCCATCTTCAGATGGAATATTCAACCTCAAGATGGCAAATTCTTACAAAGAAGTACAAGTTTTTGTGACTACTATATTAGGACAACAGATACAATCACGTACGTATCAAAAGACGCAAGGTGTCATTTCTTTAGATTTATCACCTTTCCGAACAGGAGTTTATTTAATTAATTTCATAGCAGATGGTGAGCAATTACCTACGCAAAAAGCCATTAGAGGATAGTTAAAAAACAGTGGCTGCAATCTTTTTAATATTATCACTCTTTCCCATAGAATAATAATGCAACACAGGTACTCCTGCTTTAATGAGTTCTTTACTTTGAGCAATGCTCCATTCTATTCCTACTTGACGTATGGCTTCTGTAGTTTTACACTTGATCACTTCTTTTACAAGCGTATCAGGCATATCTACACTAAAACGTTGCGGGATAAGATTTAATTGTTTTTTTGTCGCAAGTGGTTTTAATCCTGGAATAATTGGTTTTGTAATACCTGCTTTACGGCATCTAGCAACAAAATCAAAATATTTCTGATTATCAAAAAACATTTGCGTCACCACATACTCAGCACCTGCATCTAGTTTTTTCTTTAAAAAATGAAGATCACTTTCTATGCTTGGAGCCTCCAAGTGTTTTTCTGGATAACCAGCGACACCTACACAAAAACTTGTCTTTGCACTATTGAGCAAATCTTCATCTAAGTATTTTCCTTGATTTAAATCCATGATTTGCTCTACAAGATCTTGAGCATATGCATTTCCGTCCTTATTTGGCTTAAAGTACGTCTCACTCTTAACCGCATCTCCTCGTAATGCCATTACATTTTCTATTCCTAGAAAATCCATATCTATCAAAAAATTTTCTGTATCTTCTTTTGTAAATCCTCCACATAATACATGAGGTACTGCATCTACTTGATACTTGTTTTGGATTGCCGTACAAATACCGACTGTACCAGGGCGTTTACGCACGATCTTCTTTTCAAGTAATCCGTCAGGACGCTCTTTATAAATGTACTCTTCTCTATGGTAGGTCACATCAATAAACGGAGGATTAAACTCCATCAATGGATCTATATGTGAAAAAATAGTTTCTATATTCTGCCCTTTAAGAGGTGGTAATATTTCAAAAGAAAATTCTGTTTTTTTGGTTTTTATAGCGTTTGCTATATGATCTTTTACTTTCATAATTTATGCTCACATACATGAGTATCTTTTAATGATAATTCTTTATTTAATCTGCTATGTTTGGTGCTAGCCATTTTTCCGCTTTCGCGAAAGCGATCTCTTTACGATTTGCAAAGTCATGCACTTGATCTTCTCTTATTTTCCCTAATCCAAAATAACGTGCTTCTGGATGTGCAAAATAATATCCACTCACACTCGCAGCTGGCCACATAGCTAAGCTATCTGTAAGGACTACTCCTATACTTTCTTCTACTTCTAAAAGTCTCCATATCGTTTCTTTTTCTAAATGATCTGGACACGCTGGATATCCTGGCGCTGGTCTAATTCCTCTATATTTTTCTTTAATGAGTTCGTCATTTTCTAGTATCTCATCGTTTGCATATCCCCAATGATTTGTACGCACTTCTCTGTGAAGATATTCTGCAAAAGCTTCGGCTAGACGGTCGGCTAATGCTTTGATCATAATAGCATTGTAATCATCTAATGCTTCTTCAAACTGCACTGCTTTCTGGGCTGTTCCAAAACCTGTTGTCACACAAAAAGCACCCATATAATCTTGTAATCCGCTTTCCTTAGGAGCAATAAAATCTGCTAGCGCTATATTAGGTTTTCCTGTAGCTTTTTGAGATTGTTGTCTGAGGGTTCTGAAAATTTCTCTCTGTTCTTTGGGAGTTGCAGAGACAACTTCAATATCATCGTCATCTATCGTATTTGCTTCAAAGAGTCCAAAAGTCGCTTTGGCAGTGAGCCATTTTTCATCAAAAATTTGTTGTAGCATTTCTTGAGCATCTGCAAACAGCTCAGTCGCTTGTTCTCCTACGACATCATCTGTTAAGATATTTGGGTATCGTCCGTGTAAATCCCAACTTCTAAAAAATGGAGACCAATCTATATAGTCTTCAAGCAATCGCAAATCAAAATTTTCTATGGTTTGTATTCCTAATTGTTTTGGTTTTACGATATCCTTGGCATTCCAAGTAATTGGAAATTTATTATTACGCGCTTTTTCTATCGAAATATATTTCTTAATGCGTTGTCTGTTGTTAAAGTTTTCGCGAAAGCGTGCATACTCTTCTTTAAGATCTTGTTTATAAATATCTTTTTTACTGCTTGTTGGGTTTGATATGTCTTTTTCTTTGGTTAATAAATCTCCCACCACAGTTACAGCCCGCGATGCATCATTTACGTGTACAACAGCATTTTTATATTCTGGGTCAATTTTTACAGCAGTATGAGCTTTACTAGTTGTTGCTCCTCCTATCAAGATAGGGATTTTAATATCTTGTCGTTGTAGTTCTTTAGCCAGATACACCATTTCATCTAGAGATGGTGTAATCAATCCGCTTAATCCAATCACATCTACTTGATTTTCCAGCGCAGATTCAATTATCTTTTCTGGAGGCACCATCACACCTAAGTCAATAATTTCATAATTATTACATGCTAAGACTACCGAAACAATATTCTTCCCAATATCGTGTACGTCTCCTTTTACAGTTGCCATTAACACACGACCTGCAGATTCACTTATTCCTGATGTACCGTTCTTGCGTTTTTCTTCTTCGATAAATGGCAATAGATAGGCTACTGCTTTTTTCATAACCCTAGCACTCTTTACTACTTGAGGTAAAAACATTTTTCCACTCCCAAAAAGATCTCCTACCACATTCATTCCTGTCATCAAATGTCCTTCAATCACCTGAATAGGGGTTGTAACTGATAAGCGAGCTTCTTCTACATCTTCTACAATATACTTGTCTATTCCTTTTACTAAAGCTCTTGTAATTCTGTTCTGAATACCTTCTTCTCGCCAAGCTTCGGTTTCTTTTTCTGTAACTGCTTTTTGCCCAACAGTCTCTGCAAAGTCTAGCAATCGTTCTGTAGCATCTTCTCGTTTATTGAGAATAACATCTTCTACATGTGCTAGTAAATCTTTAGGAATATCGTCATATACTTCCAACATTGATGGGTTTACAATTCCCATATTCATTCCTGCTTCAATCGCATGATATAAAAAGACAGAGTGCATGGCTTCCCGCACTGTATTGTTTCCGCGAAAGCTAAAAGAAACATTACTCACTCCTCCACTTACACTACAATGTGGTAAATTATTACGCACCCAACGAGTTCCTTCTATAAAATCAATAGCATTAAGTTTGTGTTCATCCATCCCTGTTGCTACAGGAAATATATTGAGGTCAAAAATGATATCTTCTGGTGCAAAATTGACTTCATTTACCAAAACATCATACGACCGTTTTGCTATCTCTATACGTCGTTCATAGGTATCTGCCTGTCCTACTTCATCAAAAGCCATAACAATAACAGCTGCTCCATATCTTTTAATAAGTTTTGCTTGTTGTATAAATTGTTCTTCTCCTTCTTTAAGGCTAATAGAATTTACGACACATTTCCCTTGTACAACTTGTAAGCCAGCTTCTATAATGTCCCATTTTGAACTATCTATCATAATAGGAACACGGGAGATGTCAGGTTCTGCAATAACAAGATTTAAAAAACGGACCATGGCTTCTTTTCCATCTATGAGACCATCATCCATATTAATGTCTATAATCTGGGCTCCATTTTCTACTTGATCACGTGCAACTGCGAGTGCTTCATCAAATTTTTCTTCTTTAACAAGACGTAAAAATTTTCTTGAACCAGCAACATTTGTACGTTCACCAACATTTATAAAATTACTTTCTGGTGTAATAATTAATGGTTCTAGTCCTGACAGTTTAAGGTATTTTGGAGTTTCTTTTATCATAGTACTATAGGTCTTGGAGTAACTCCTTCTACAAGAGTAGTAATTGCTTGAATATGTGCTGGTGTTGTACCACAACACCCTCCTACAATATTTACTAAATTCTTATCTACATAATTTTTAATTTGAATTGCCATTTCTTTTGGAGTCTCGTCATATTCTCCAAAAGCATTAGGCAATCCTGCATTAGGATGTGCAGAGATTCCTACTTGTGTTCTTGATGCAATGGCTTCTAGATGTGGTTGTAATTGCTTTGCCCCTAGTGCGCAATTAAATCCTACAGATAGTAAAGGAATATGCTGAATAGAAATTAAGAATGCTTCGGCAGTTTGTCCAGAAAGTGTTCTTCCTGATGCATCGGTAATCGTACCGCTAATCATCACAGGAATATCACTATTGCGTTCTTCTTTTACTTCTTCTATCGCAAACAGTGCCGCCTTTGCATTAAGCGTATCAAAAACGGTTTCTACCAATAGTATGTCTGCTCCTCCATCTATTAGAGCTTCTACTTGTTGTTTATAAGCAATACGGAGTTCATCAAAAGAGATTGCTCGATATCCTGGGTCATTTACATCTGGAGACATGCTTGCTGTCTTATTGGTAGGACCAATACTTCCTGCAACAAAACGCGGTTTATGTGGTTCTTTCTTGGTAAATGATTGTGCGACTTCTTTGGCAATTTTTGCAGAAGCGTAATTCAATTCATATACGATATCTTCCAATTCATAATCTGCCATAGCAATCGTGGTGCCAGAAAATGTATTGGTTTCTACAATATCTGCTCCTGCGGCAAAGTATTTACGATGTACTTCTGCAATCGCCTCAGGTTGCGTGATACTCAATAAATCATTATTTCCTTTAAGGGGAATATGAAAATCTTTAAAACGTTCTCCTCTAAAATCTTCTTCAGAAAATTTATAGGCTTGTAACATCGTTCCCATGGCACCATCAAGAACAAGGATGCGCTCTCTAAGCGCTTTATATAGTGTATTCATTTTTTCTTCTCTAATCTATTCATTTTCAGAACATTGAATTATCAAAAAGAAATATGTATATGCGTAAATTTTACGATTTACACATTAACAATTATATATCAAGAATGGATGCAAGGCAATGCCTTGTTTTGTGTTATCTATACCTAAAACGGATAGAACGTAGCACCTTCTTTCAAGAGAAAGGGTTGCTAAGGTTTCACAGGGTCTAATCCCTCCACCTTTCTTGATAACTTTTCAATATGTAATGAACTTCTTACTTGCAAATATTGCGATAGAAAATTGGAATACGCAAGCTTTATTAGATAAATTTTCCTCTATTATCGAATTAATCCTGTTTTATAGAAAAAAAATCTATAATTCTTGCAAACTGTAGATTATATTAATCAGTTATTACTATAAACCTCTCAGAAACAAACTAACGGAATATTTCAAAATACAATACTAAAATAAAATTTGCATGGCGTCAAAATATTGATTTGCAACTTTCTGAGCACCTAACTGATTGTAATGAACATTATCTGCATAATCCTCATCTGTTAAAATTGCAGACATATCTACTACCACCACTCTTGATAGTAATGTAGTTTTATTAATAGCAATATCAGAGATCGCATTATTAAAAGCAATATACCTAGCTTGATCTAAATCACTACTTTCTTGAAAACTTGTTGTTCCTGGAGCTATTTTTTCTATAAAGATTGTCATAGAAGCATTAGTTTCCTGTAGTTTATCTATAATAAGGTTCAAGTATCTCAAAGAATTATCAACAGGAACTCCTTGTACTAAATCATTTCCACCTATTCCGAGAAGAGCTACATTCCCTATCATATCTGGGTTATTAACAATCAAACTATCTAGCCTGCCTAAGACTTCATTGGTTTTATCTCCACCTTTTCCTTCATGATTAGTATCAAATGGCGTATCTTGAAAATTCGGATATATTCTTTCATCAATTCTAGTTCCTAAAAAATCTACATCCTTATCTTCACTTTTTAAAAGCTTCCATAATTCGTACCTATAACTTACAAAATCTGTTTCGTGACCTTCAACTCTAGAGTCTCCAATTGATAATATTTGAAAAAATTCTATTTTTTCAGGTAAATCATCCTCATTACTACAGCTTAAGAATATAAAACTAGCAATTAGTAATATCACATAACGGCGCACAAATATTGGCCTTAAATTCTTTTTCGATAAAATTTTCATTAAAACGTAGGTCTAATCTAACTTAAATAATAGTTAGTAAAATTAATAACACAATTATTGAATACTCACTTCACTAGGGGAGAAAAGTTAAGCATCATTTTAAAACAATAAATATCTAATGTGTTAATAAAGCAGGGGTCTCTATAGCATTATACTAATAATTAAAACGACACATAAATTTTGTGTTTTAATAAAAAGAATATAGTATGGTCTTTAGGGATTAACCATTCAATTCTCATTATCGTTTTATTGTATAATTCACGATATTTTTTTTACAAAGATTATACTTGAAAACGAAAACACAAAAAAATACTAGTTAATTTTTTTGCAAATATTTAATCATTACAAATTATAAATTCCTGATGAAAGATATCGATCTCCTCTATCACAGATAACAGCTACAATAACGCCTGTATCTATTTGTGCCGCTAGCTTTAAAGCGACTGCTACAGAACCTCCACTACTCATTCCTGCAAAAATACCTTCTTCTCTAGCTAATCGTTGCGTCATTGCTGTTGCTTCTTTCTGACTTACTTCAATCACTTGATCAACTTTACTGGGGTTAAAAATACTAGGTACATATTCTGGAGACCATTTTCTAATTCCTGGAATTTTAGAACCGTCTGTGGGTTGTCCTCCTACAATTGTAATTGTTGGGTTTTTCTCTTTTAGATAAGTAGAAGTTCCCATAATGGTTCCTGTAGTCCCCATTGCCGATACGAAATGTGTAATTTTCCCTTGAGTTGCTTCCCATATTTCTGGACCAGTTGTAGCATAATGCGCTTTCCAATTGTCATCATTCCCAAACTGGTTGAGTAAGAAATATCCTTTCTCATCTCTATATTGATAAGCCACATCGCGTGACCCTTCAATACCTCTATCACCTCCCGTAAGTATTATTTCTGCACCATAAGCAGCCATTGTTTGTACACGTTCTCCTGTAGCAGTTTCTGGCATAACCAAAGTGATTTTTAAATCCATCGTAGCTGCAACCATAGCCAGAGCAATCCCAGTATTACCACTTGTGGCTTCCACTAAGTGATCTCCCTTTTTAATATCACCTCGCTCTAGTGCTTTTGAAATCATATTAAAAGCAGCCCTATCTTTTACACTTCCGCCAGGGTTATTACCTTCTAATTTTAAAAAAAGCTGTACGCCTTCTTTGTGTAATAATCGTTGCGGAGCAACAAGTGGTGTATTTCCTATTTGTCCAGTAATCGGATTAACTTGCATAGCTATTTCTTATTTTAGTTTTGATAGAGCTTTGGTGGCTCACAATGGTATTAGGAGGAATAGATTCTGTAATCCAAACATTAGCGCCTATGATACAATTTTCACCTATGGTAATATCACCACCCAAAATAGTGGCATTTGCATAAATAGTCACATTATTTTCGATTGTAGGATGTCTTTTTACATTTACAAGTTCTTTACTTACCTGAACACCTCCAAGAGTTACTCCTTGATAAATAGATACATTATTCTTAATTATCGAGGTTTGTCCTATTACAATTCCAGTCGCATGATCAATAAAAAATGAATCGCCTATCTGAGCTCCTGGATGGATATCTGTTCCTGTGATTCCATGTGTATACTCGCTCATCATTCGAGGTAAAATCTCTACTCCCATGGTGAGTAACACATGACTCATTCTATAAATAGCAATTGCATAAAAACCTGGGTATGCAAGATATACCTCTTTAATACTAGATGCTGCTGGATCTTTATCAAAAGCCGCTTGCGCATCAAGCTCTAATTTTTTTTGAATTTTAGAAAATTGCTTAACAAAAGCTTCCCAAATTATATGTGCATTTGTTATTTCTAATTGTTCTAGAATATCAATAAACTGTTTTCTAACCTTCTTAGATCGATCACTTTCTACATTTGTTATTTCATATAAACTGTAAAACAATTCTTTTGTGAATTCTTCTACTTTACATTTGAGTCGCAAAGGCCAGTTATGTATCATATCTATTGATTTAAGTATCGTATTTTAAATTTCTTGAGCTAGCGTTAATTCTAATCCATGGAGGTTTTCTGTTATAGGTATTTGACAACTTAACCTACTGTTTTCTTGTACATGAAATGCTTCGGCAAGCATCGCATCTTCATCGTATTCCATATCATTAAGTTGATGATCCGAAGTGACATAACATTGACAAGAAGCACACATGGCCATTCCTCCACAAACACCTATAGTTCCCTCTGGAGCTAATTCATAAGAACGGACTACCTCCATTAGGTTCATAGCCATATCTGTAGGAGCTAGCACTTCATGTTTTACTCCTTCTCTATCTGTGATATATACCTTTACATCTTGCATATTTCGAGAACTTAGACGATTGCTTTTACAATAGCTTTCGGCGCTTCTTTTTTTGTTCCATCAAAACCTTCTACACCTCCTACTGTTGTGTATTTCATGACATATCTTTTATCTGGAAAAATACGCTTATAAGCACTCTGACACATCAGTGTAGCCTCATGAAAACCGCAAAGGATTAATTTTAATTTTCCTGGATAGGTATTGACATCTCCTATAGCATATATGCCTGGAATGTTTGTCTGGTAATCTAGTGTATTATCAACTTTGATGGCATTTTTTTCTATTTCCAGTCCCCAATCCCCAATAGGTCCTAGCTTAGGGGAAAGCCCGAATAATGGAATAAAGTGATCTGTATCTAAAATAAATGGATCTTCTCCTTTCTTTTCGATTACGACACCAGTTACCTGATCTTCTCCTAAAACTCCTTTAATTTCAGCAGGAGTAATAAGATTGATTTTCCCTAGGTTTTTAAGTTCCTGTACTTTCTCTACAGAATCCAAAGCTCCTCTAAACTCATTACGTCTATGTACTAATGTCACTTCACTAGCGACATCTGTTAAAAAAATACTCCAATCTAATGCAGAGTCACCGCCTCCAGCAATCACTACTTTTTTATTTCTATAGATTTCTGGATCTTTAATGATATACTCAACTCCTTTGTCTTCAAACTTTGAAAGCTCTTCCAGTTGTGGTTTACGAGGTTCAAAACTACCGAGACCACCTGCAATAGCAACAATAGGCGCATGATGTTGTGTTCCTTTATTTGTGGTGACGATAAAAGTCCCATCGTCTAATTTCTGTATGGTTTCTGCACGCTCTCCTAATGTAAATTGAGGCTCAAAAGGCTCAATTTGTTTCATCAAGTTATCTACCAAATCTCCAGCCAATACATCTGGAAAACCTGGGATATCGTAAATGGGTTTCTTAGGGTAAATCTCTGCACACTGACCTCCTGGAATAGGTAATGCATCTATGAGATGGCATTTTAATTTTAACAATCCTGCTTCAAAAACTGTAAACAATCCTGTAGGTCCTGCGCCAATTATTAATATATCTGTTTTAATCATTTTTATGCTTCTTTTTTTTCTACTAATCCTCTGGTAAACTCATTTAAGGTTTCGACCTTTTCTTCAAAATCACCTTTGATGGTTTTCCTATATTCATTTAAATTTTGAACCAAATCATCTATACTGTCTGGTATCACTTCTTCAAAAAATTGACGTAATCGTTTTGCTGTTGTAGGAGACTGCCCATTGGTAGAAATTGCCACTTTCACATGTCCTTTGGTCACAATACCTCCCATATAAAAATCACAATACGGAGGATTATCTGCTACGTTTACAAGTTTATCTTTCTTTCTGCAATGGTTATATACCTTGATATTCACCTTTGGTTTATCCGTTGTGGCTATAACAATATGTTTTCCCTTAAGGAGTTTCTTTTTATATTTTCCATCAAGCATGGTTACTTGATGTTCTTTTGCAAGTTTGATGGTTTCTCCTCGATACATGGGCGAGATCATGGTAACTCTTGCATCTGGGCTAGATTTTAATAAGAATCGCAGTTTTTCTTCAGCAACATGTCCTCCCCCTACAATAAGTACTTGTAGGTGGCGTACTTTTAAGAACACAGGATATAACGTATTGCGTTCTTCTCCTATCGGCTTTAGGTTTTGATTATTAGGCATAACGTACTTCTTTATAAGATGGTTGTTCTTGCAGATGCGTTATATTTTTAGAAAGAACACTTCTATTTTCTACTACTTTTCCTATCACAATGATTGCTGGAGATGTTAATTGATTTTCTTCCACTACTTTTTCGATGGTATCAATGGTTCCAAAACCTGTTTTCTCATCTTCTCGCGTTCCGTTTTGGATGATGGCTACGGGTATTTTTTCTTTCCCCGCTTTCGCGAAAGCGGAAACAATCTCACTCAATTTACTCATCCCCATAAGGATCGCAACGGTCGCATTAGATTGTGCAGCCAAGGCAACATCTGTAGAGAGTGTATGTCTTTTTGTTGTTCCTGTGATCACCCAAAAACTCTCTGCACTTCCTCGTTTTGTAAGTGGAATCCCTTGGTATGCAGGCACTGCCAATGCCGATGAAATTCCTGGAACCATGGCTGTTTCTATACCATATTCCTTTACAAAATCTAATTCTTCTGATCCTCTTCCAAAAATAAATGGATCGCCTCCTTTAAGCCTCACAACATGCCCATGACTTAGTGCTCTGCTTACAATAAGATCATTGATTTGTTCTTGCTGATACACATAACATCCTTTACGCTTTCCTACAAATATTTTTTCTGCGGTAGGTGCATGTTCTAATAATACTGGATTTACCAAGGCATCATATAAAATAACATCTGCCAAAGCAAGGATTTTTATTGCTTTAAGTGTAATGAGATCTGGGTCGCCTGGACCAGCTCCTACAACTGTTAATCTTGCTGTTTTCATTTATTTGAAAATTTTTATTTCATTGAAAATGAAACAAATAAAAAATTTTCTGCTTAAATCAACCGCTACGCTCCTGCCTACCGTCAGGCAGGTTCACATAAAAAAATGAATTATTCCGGTTGGTAAACAAAAAATTAATTTTGTTTATGCTCATTTCATACAATGATCGTTTTATGATACTAATTCGGCTACACGATAAGCTCTTGCTTTTTGCAAAAACTGCTCGGCGCTTTGTATATAACTGGTTGCAAAATCTTTACTAGGCGCATGTACCTGTATTTGATAAATGACATCACTATAAGAATTCCCTAATTCAATTTTACCAGTGGTCACAAATAATTCATCAAATTGTTTTACAATACCTGCCTGTGTATTGGTACGTTGTCCATCGGATATAAGAATGGCTTTTGCCGCATTAATCAAGGAACTATAGGCATAGTATATTGCATTAGAATATACTTGATCTTGTACCGCTTGCTTTGCATTTTCTATTTTCTCTTCACACTCTAAAAACAAAGTTTCAATAAGATCGATAACAACGCCTGCACACTCTCCTACTCCAATTGCTTTTACATATTTTTCTTCTTCTCCCCAGTCTATAAAATCTTCTTGTGTAAGGTTATCTACACTAGACAAATCAGTTAAAAGTGCGTAGAAATATTTTTCGCCTTGAGCAGCATAATATTTTTGAAATGTTATACCTCCTGCATTGGCTTCATAATCATGAAGAATTCTACGTAAGGCTTCGGGTCCTCGTCTACTCGGTATTTTCACCACTTTATCTGCAAAGACACCTTCTCCATTTCCGTTATTTCCTCCACCTAATAGCACTTGTAATGCAGGTGCTGTTAATTTATCTTTTGTACGAACAGACATTCCTTGGAAGCCTATGTTTGCCATATTATGCTGTCCACAAGCATTCATACATCCACTTATCTTAATAACGAGGTCTTCATTTTTTGAATAATGTGGGAATTCTGCCTTAAGTACACGCTCTAATTCTTCGGCAATTCCGGTACTACTTGAAATTCCTAAATTACAGGTATCTGTTCCTGGGCATGCCGTAATATCTACCGCTTTATTATATCCAGCTTCTGTAAAACCAAGTTTTTTAAGCTCTTGATAAAAGAAGGGTATGAGGTCTTCTTTTACATAAGGGATCACGATATTTTGACGCAGTGTTAATCGCACTTCTCCAGCCGCATATTGTTGTACAAGATCTGCTAGTAGACGTGCTTTATCTGTATAAAAATCTCCTAGTAATACTTTAATTCCTAAAGCGACATATCCTTCTTGTTTTTGAGGAATGACATTGGTAGATTTCCAAGTATCAAAGGCAGTTTGATCTTCTATTATTACTTTTGGTGTTTCTACTATTACAGGAATTGTTACTGGATATGTAGACACATCAATAGGAACGGTATGCTGAGAGATCGCTTTTTGCTCTTCTTCAACAAGTGTTTTAAAGGCATCTAAGCCGATATCCTTTAGCAAGAATTTTAAGCGTGCTTTTGCTCTACTTCTACGCTCTCCATAACGATCAAAAATACGGATCACTCCTTCCATTAAAGGAATGATTTTATCTGACGGTAAGAAGTCATATAAAACATCTGCATGTCTAGGTTGTGATCCAAGTCCTCCAGCTAGAAGTATCTTAAAACCCCGAACTCCATTTTCAATCTTTGCAATAAAGCCAAGATCATGCATATAGGATAGTCCAGTATCTCTATCTGACGAAGAAAAAGACACTTTGAACTTACGCCCTAATTCCTGACCAATAGGGTTTCTTAGAAAGAATTTAAAAATGGCATCGGCATATGGAGACACATCAAAAGGCTCTTCTGGATCGATCCCTGCAAGTTCTGAAGCAGTGACATTACGGACTGCATTTCCGCAGGCTTCCCTTAGCGTGATATCATCTTTTTCTAATTGCGCCCACAACTCTGGAGTACGATCAAGATCTACATAATGTATCTGGATATCTTGACGTGTGGTAATGTGTAATCTCCCTCTAGAATACTCATCAGACACTTCACTTATTCTATGCAACTGAGCACTTGATACTTTACCATACGGTAATTTAATACGGATCATTTGCACACCAGCTTGACGTTGTCCATATACTCCTCGCGCCAGACGAAGGCTTCTAAAACGCTCCTCATCTATCTTCCCAGTATGGAAAAGTTCGATCTTATCTGCTAGTTCGATAATGTCTTTTTCGACAATTGGGTTTTCTATTTCTGTTCTAAAACTTTGCATTCTTTTTCTTTTTTATAGCGTTTTCTTTCCCAAAAACGTGTATTGCTTCTCATAGCATTAGAAGTCTTTTTATATATAGTATTATTCTACAAACCCTACGCCCGAAGTCGCATACGTTTGTGCATCAATAAGGATAAATGATCCTGAAATTTTGTTTCTAGTATAGGAGTCATATGCTAGAGGTCTACTCAAAAGGAGGTGTACTTTTCCTACTTCATTGAGTTTTAAAGTTTGTGCCGTATCATCTTGACCAGAAAAGTCCGTATGAATTACGCTTGACACTTCTTTGATCTTAGCCAGTATTCTGTTGCTTCCACTTTGTAAATAATACTGGGTACCTGCTTGTAATTCTTTGGTATCCATCCAACATATTTTTGCTTCTATTTGTTTTCCTACAGAAGGTCTTTCTTCTGTTTTGACAAGCATATCCCCTCTACTTATATTAAGTTCATCTTCCAGTGTAATTGTACACGAACTTCCTCTTCCAGCTTTGTTAAATTTTTCATCAAAGAAGTAAATCTCTTTTACTTTTGAGGTGGTTAACGACGGTAACACAGTAACTTCATCCCCTACAGAAAGGTCATCTCCATAAATCTTCCCAGCATATCCTCTAAAGTCATGAAAATCTGCTTGTTTAGGACGTATCACCATTTGTACAGGAAAGCGCATATGAGATTGCTCATACACATCTTGTGCTTCCAATTGCTCTAGGTGATCTAGCAACGTATTGCCTTGATACCAAGGTGTATTTTCTGAAGATGCTACTACATTATCTCCCAATAATGCACTTACAGGGATAAAAGTGATATTCTGCCCTTTATAGGCACTTTTATCAATCATCGTTTGAAAATCTGCTTTGATTTCTTCAAATACAGACTCTGAAAAATCAACCAAATCCATTTTATTAATTGCTACAATAATGTCTTTGACGCGTAGTAGATTATTAATAAAGAAGTGACGATATGTTTGTTCGATAACACCTTTACGTGCATCTACAAGAATAATAGATGCTTGTGAAGTAGATGCCCCAGTCACCATATTACGGGTATACTCTACATGTCCTGGTGTATCTGCTACGATGTAACTTTTTGTTTTTGACGAAAAATAAATATGAGCCACATCAATAGTGATTCCTTGTTCTCTTTCGGCAATAAGTCCATCGGTTGCTAGTGAAAAATCCAAGTAATCAAAACCATTTGCCTTGCTTTTTGCTTCGATTGCTTCTAACTTATCTGTCGTTAACGATTGTGTATCGTAAAGGATTCTCCCGATTAAGGTACTTTTCCCATCGTCTACACTTCCTGCTGTTGCTATTTTTAATACCTCCATTATAAATTGTATATAATTATGACGTTATTTTTGATGTTATACGCTTTCGCGAAAGCGTACTTCTAAAAATACCCTTGTTGTTTTCTTTTTTCCATCGCAGCTTCCGATCGTTTATCATCGATACGTGCGCCTCGTTCTGAAATTGTAGAAGCTCTTATCTCCTCTACCACTTTTTCTAATGTTGCTGCATCAGAAAGTACGGCTGCTGTACACGACATATCTCCTACGGTTCTAAATCGTACCAGACGTTCTTCTACTACCTCATCTTCTTCTCTATATACTGCATCATCTGATGACCAGATCATACCATCACGTATAAATGTCTCACGTTTATGAGCAAAATAAATAGAAGGAATTTCGATTTTCTCCTTTGCGATATAACTCCAAACATCAAGTTCTGTCCAGTTACTTATAGGAAATACACGTACATTCTGCCCCAAACTAATCCTCCCATTAAGGTGATCAAAAAGCTCTGGACGTTGGTTTTTTTCATCCCATTGTCCAAAATCATCACGTACAGAAAAAATACGTTCTTTGGCTCTGGCTTTTTCTTCATCTCTACGAGCACCTCCAATAGCTGCATCAAATTTGAATTCTTCTAAAGCATCAAGAAGTGTTGTTGTTTGCAAACTATTACGACTTGCATACTTCCCTTTTTCTTCGATTACTTTTCCTTGATCTATAGCGTCTTGTACATAACGCACAATGAGTTCTACACCTAATTCTTTTACAAGTTTATCTCTAAAAGCAATCGTCTCAGGAAAATTATGTCCCGTATCTACATGTAGTAATGGGAATGGTATTTTACCTGGATAAAATGCTTTTTGAGCAAGTCTCACAAGTGTTATAGAGTCTTTGCCTCCAGAAAAGAGTAACACTGGTTTTTCAAATTGTGCGACTACTTCTCTAAATATATATATCGCTTCACTCTCTAAGGGATTTACCTGTAGTGCTGCTTGATCAAGAATTGTATTTGTTCCTAAAGTATCAATCATGTTCGTATGATTATTAATTTCCTTCAATTTTTATTTAATTACTATGTAATCCACATTCACGATGCTCTAACACCTTGGTAGGATCTACATAGTCAAACTCATTAGGGAGTGCATTTTCTTCTAGATATACGTCAAGTTCTGTATCACTGTAGTAATAAAATGGGCTTACTTTAAGCACACCATTTTTATCTTGACTTACAATATCTAATGTATTTCTAAGCGCCGTTTGTCCTTGTCTTAGATTTGTAAACCATACATCAGGTTGTAATTCTTTCATCGCTCTTTTAAAGGGCTCTAGTTTTACTTGCTCTGTAAAAACAGCATGCGCAGGATCATCTATATTTGGAATTCCTAGAGTAACAGCACGATGTGCTACCGTTTGTTTAGGAACATATAATTGCACTTGCAAGTCTAGTTTTTGTATTAACTCTTCTGCATGTGTATACGTAGCTGCAGTATTATATCCAGAATCACACCAGACAACAGGAATTGTTGTACTTGCACTCACACACGCATATAAAATGGCCGCTTCATAGGGTCTAAAATTTGTTGTCACGATAGGGTTCTTACCATAAGCAACAGCCCATTTGCAAATCTCTAGCGGTGTTTTATCACTCAGTTCTTTATTTATTTTTAGTATTTCTTCTTGTGTCATACCTGTGTCTTTACATGTGTTTATTTTCCCCATTTTACGATATTCCAGATGCGTTCATGAAAAAAGTATAGGATCATTTTTGTTACAAAATCAATAGACGCGATAGAGGTCGCTATCCCAATTTCTCCTGTAAATACATAAGACACAATAAGTGTATCTAACGTCCCTATTAACCTCCAACTCAATGCCTTTACAACACTACGAATAGGTTTTTCTGAAGACTTCACTTCTTTATATGAAGTCTCTTTTGCTTTACTTTTTGTAAGAATAAGTTGATCTAAAATCATAATTTATTTTAATAACCTATTATCCTATAGGATTACTAGGATAATAGAACAGCAAATTTAAAATTTATAGTCATACGTCTATCTTAAAACTTGCGATTTTTATGTTAAAGTTTAAAAATTTATTGAATTGCCTCTAAAGAATTCTCCAGATCTTGAATGATATCATCTATATGTTCAAGCCCTACAGAAATACGAATAAGGCCATCAGTAATCCCTACATCCAGACGCTCTTCGGCACTCAATTTTCCGTGTGTAGTACTCGCAGGATGACTCACGATAGTCCTTGTATCTCCTAGGTTTGCTGTTAATGAACACATCCTAACATTGTCTAAAAATACACGCCCACTTTGCAATCCTCCTTCTACTTCTATCGTTACGATATTTCCTCCCAATTTCATTTGTTTTTTTGCAAGTTCATAGTGCGGATGCGATTCTAAAAATGGATACCTCACTTGCCGTATTTTTGGGTGTTTTTCTAACCATGTGGCAAGTTTATGTGCATTTTCGCAATGTTTTTCTACACGTACAGCCAATGTTTCCAAACTTTTAGACAACGTCCAAGCATTAAAAGGTGATAATGCGGGTCCTGTAATTCTAGCAAAACGGTACACCGTATCTATCAAGTCTGCATTTCCCACAGCAATTCCTCCCATCACACGTCCTTGTCCATCCAACAATTTTGTAGCTGAGTGGATCACAATGTCGGCTCCAAATTTTATAGGTTGCTGTAAATATGGTGTTGCAAAACAATTATCTACAATAAAAATAAGGTTATGCTTACGCGAAAACGTACTCAACAACGCTAGATCTACAATATCGGTAGCAGGATTTGTAGGGGACTCGATATATAAAATCTTTGTTTCTGGCTGTACAAGCGCCTCTAAAGTATCTAGGTCATTGACATCAAAATAGGTATGCGTGATATTCCATTTAGGGAGATATTTTGTAAATAAGGTGTGTGTATTTCCAAAAATAGATCGCGCCGAGAGTACATGATCTCCACTATCTAGCAACCCTGCAAATGTGCTAAAGATTGCGGACATTCCTGTAGCAAATGCATGTCCTGCTTCTGCTCCCTCTAAGGCGCATATCTTTTGTACGAGTTCATGATTATTAGGATTGGTATATCTACTGTAAATATTACGTTGTTTCTCCTCTGCAAATGAAGCTCTCATCTCCTCTGCATCATCAAAAACAAAACTTGATGTGAGGTACACTGCCGTAGAGTGTTCTCTATGTTGCGAGCGTTCTGTTTGCAGTCGTATCGCTTGGGTTTCTGGGTTATTATAACTCATTATTATTTCCTTTTCAACATTAATTTATTTGATTCTATCACTCTCTAAGAGAAGTTATATCTTCTCCTTGTATGTATTTGTATATAGTATTAATTCAAGCTTTGTGCTACCTTTAAAATATCACTTAAGACACCTCTGGCGGTTACTGATTTTCCTGCACCAGCTCCTTGAATAACTAGTGGATGTTCTCCATAAGACTTGGTATAAATTTCAAAAATGGCATCGGCTCCTTTTGTTTGACCAAGAGCTGTCGTTCTAGGTTCTTGAATAAGTTTTACTTCAAGATTACGGGTCTTCAAATCTAACTCTCCCACGTGACGCAGTACTTCTCCTTTTCCTAGCTCATCTTTACTCGTTTTAAAAACGGGATCTAACTTTTTTATGTTTTGACGAAATTCTTTTACTGTCGTTTTTCCGTTTAAAGTAGCTGGGACGAGTGATTGTACTTTTACATCCTGCACTTCTTTATCAAGACCTAACTCTCTTCCTAAAATGAGCAATTTGCGCGCTACATCTTTCCCTGAAAGATCTTCACGCGCATCTGGCTCTGTAAGCCCTAAGGCATCTGCTTCTAGTAGGATTTCTGAAAAAGCTTTTTCTTCTTTTGAAAAAGTATTAAACAGGTAACTCAAAGAACCTGAAAATACTCCACGTATTTTATATATCTCTTCACCACTATGGTGTAGGTTTTTAATTGTTTCTATCACAGGTAATCCAGCACCAACATTGGTCTCGTAATAAAACTGTTTCTTATGCGTGATAAGTGAGTTACGTAGTTCTTGATAAAAATCAAAAGACAATGTATTGGCTATTTTATTTGCCGTCACGATATGAAACCCTTCCTGAATAAACAGCAGGTAATTCTCTACAAAAATGGCACTTGCTGTCACATCTACAACCAATAGGTTTTCTAAGGAGTTCGCTTTCGCGAAAGCGAATACATCATCTATCTCATATGAAGTTGCTTTTGCTTTAAATTGATCTTCCCAAGAAAAACTTGCAATGTCATGATCTAACAAGACCTGTTTAGAGTTTGCAATAGCAAAAAGATTGATTTTTGTGCCTTTTGTTTTAGTATTAAAATCGGCGATTTGTGCAATGAGCGTACTCCCTACATTACCAATACCAAAAATGGCAATATTTATAGTTGATGACATAATATGTTTGAAAATATAGGTTTAACAATAGCTGATAATTGATCGTATTCTATTAGAAAAGCATCATGCCCATGAATAGAATGTATCTCATGGTAATGACTTTGTACACCAACACTTTTTAATAATTGATGCGTGTTATGTATAGGTTCTGGATAAAACAATCCATCAGAATCTATTGCGACAAGATGTACCGTACTTTTTATGGTTTTAAAAACTGTATGAATCTCATCTCTTCCCTCTATAATAGAAGCAGATCCTAGTAAATGATTCATCAGTTTATAGGTAGCAAGTTCAAAACGTTCTTCTAGACGCTCTCCGTGATGTAACAGCCAACTCTGGACATTATAGATTTCCTTCTCGCTGTTTTTTGACCTATTAAACTTTGCAGTAAAAGAGGCTGCTGTGCGGTAAAATGTCATTGCATGCATACGCGCATCATGGATAGGGCGATCTGAATGTGTCAGGATTTGTTCTTGTACACTACATTGTGCGATGACCCAATCGGTCGCTTTCCAATCGGTGGCTACTGGGATCAAATGTTCTATAAGGTCTGGTTGTTCTATCGCTAATTCCCAAATAATCTGCCCGCCTAATGAACCTCCTATTGCTGCAAAGAGCGTTGTAATTTCTAATTCTTGAATTACTTTATAATGTATTATTGCAATATCTCGATTATGAAACTCTTTATAATCTGTAACTAAATGATCTAGATGATTATCATATCCATTTCCTGGAATATCAATAGCCAGTACTGTATACTCTTGAGTGTCGATTGCTTTTTCTGGTCCTATCAAAGCATTCCACCATCCTTCTGGTCCAGTCACAGAAGAATTTCCTGTAAGTGCGTGGGTAACCAATACTACGGGAGCAGTTCCCAGTGGTTTTCCAAAGAGCTGATAAGTAACTTCCAGATCACAGGTGTATCCTGATCGGGTTGTAAAATCTTGGATGGTGTACGTAGTAAGCATTTCTTTTTACGAGTTTGAGATATTGGATATCGTAAACAACTGCTTTAAAGTGCTTCTACTTTCTGGCTGATAGACTATAGATTGCAATATAGGATCTAAACTATTTTGCCCTATGGCTACTGCTTCCCTTGTGTGTAACTTATAGGTTACTAGATTTTGTGTACTCATTTTTCTAATTTTTGAGTTTAATAAAAGATTAAAAACAAAAGTCAAACACTTCGCTTGCGCGAAATATCTAAAAGAAAAATATTATAAGAAATTACATGCCTACATACTGCTGTATGTACTCGATGTTATCTATCCTTGATGTCAAAAATGACTAACATACTCAGGGTAGAACGTAGCACCTACTTTCTAAGTGAAAGGGTTGCTAAGGCTTCAATGGGTCTAATCCCTCAGCCTTTCTTGATAACATTTTCAATAAATCATTGAACTTTCTGAGTGCAAATATTGCAACAGAAAATATTAGTATCCAAATTTTTTATGAAAAATTTTCTATAAAAATTAATTATTTCAATTTTTACCATATTATTTTCTTTATAAACTGATTATTTAAGAAATATTTACAGTTGTATTTTTACTTAATATATCACTCTGTTACTACTGGTCTACAATAAATGATATTGTATTTAATACAAAAAGCCACACATATTATTACGCATGGCTTTTGTGTTTTTAAGAGGTCCTGTAAATATTCGTTATAAGCGAATACTCATAATGGGCAATGTATTTACTTTACAACTTAAAGTTTGCAACCATATTTTACGGTAGCCTTGATAACACATTTCCAAGTGACATAAGTATTAAAGTTCCCCTTCCATACAAAAGGAGAGTACGTTGGCTCTCCATAAGTAACCTCAAAAAACTTCTTGCATTTAGGTTCACAATTAAAGGCTTTTAACATTCTTAACCGTACTTCGAGTGCTGCTTCGGCTGCTTTCTTTGCTGCTTTTTTTTGTACGGGATCATATTTATTCCGCTCTGCAGTAGTCACGTTCCAATAGAATTTTTCTTTATTAAAGCCCATTCCATTTACCGAAGCCGAATACTTAGCTTCACATGGAAAGGTCACACTCGAATCGGCAGTGGTTTTCCCATCATCACCTCCTTTATCTTTAAGATTTTCTATGATTTGATCTAGAATCCACTTTGCGGCTTCTGCTCTTGCATCAGCAAGAATAGGAACTTGTATTCCTATTAGATTTGCTTGATGTGTAAAAAGCGAATCTCCAAAATCAGGTCCAGAACCTAAGGATCCTTGTCCTTGTCCTTGTCCTTGTCCTTGTCCTTGTCCTTGTCCTTGTCCTTGTCCTTGTCCTTGTAAATATTGGAAATTATTAAGTTCAGTTCTCAGAACGTCTTTAATCTCATAACGAAGATCATCTGGATTAATACAAATAGCATTGTTAGGGCTTTGAGAGTCACTTGATGATGGTTCTCCTAGGTTAAAATGTTCCAGAATCAATTGAAATTTGACTAATCCAACTCCAGAAACCTGATCAATCTCATCAAGGTCAGTAAATCCCACTCCATTTTGATTTAACAACTGATCTCTAGTCATTATAATATTCTTGGCTGTCTTGATACCAATATCTCGACCTTGTCGCTCAAATTCTTCATCAATCATTTTTGGAGTTAGTGAAGGTTGATTGAAATACTGTAAAAGTGTCTCTACCTTTTGTCTATTTGCTTCCATAATATATGTTTTTAATGATACAGTTCTAATCGTTTTCAACTTAATATCTAGTCTAATATAGTACGTTAATATCAAGAACAAATGAGTTAAAACACTATTAATTAGCAAGTTAAAACACTATTTTTTTAAGATTCAAATCTGTTATTATAAAAGCTTCGATAGATGAATTCAAAATTCTTCTTCAAATCAAGTATATCTTGATGGTATTAATTTCTACTCATTAAGTTTTCACAAGAAAGGAGTAGCATTTGGGTTGAGACTACTAAAGGTTTTATAAGTGTTCCAAGACGACATATAATAAAACACTATTATTATTTCGTATACAAGAGGTTATATTTTCGCTTGCATTTGTCTTCGGCTGTTTCTGCTATTGTATTGAATATGTTGTCAAACAAAACCTATGCATCAAAAAAGCTCAAAGATGATATCATCTTTGAGCTTTTTAAAATTATTTTAAATCTGTATGATTATATAGGATTATATAAAACAAGTTATATGTATAATACCCATTGTAAATGAGCGTCATTACTTTTAAAAGTTCTATTCTGATCTATTACTATACAAATTACCTTAACAATCAAGAGTGCAAATATCCATACAAGCGGCATAATGTGATCGACATCCATTAGAACTAGCTAAACAACTTTCATGGCAACCAAAATAGCACTGACTTGCCCCATTAATTGATTTTTGTTCTACATTATTTAAAATTCTAACTTTTCCAATATTTAAAATTAATTTTTCCATAATAAATAATATTTAAAAAATAATAAAATCCTTGATCATTTAAAGACACTCATGGTTTGTGTCTATCTCCACAAAATATCATTATTTGAAAGGTTCATCTCTTTTGCTAAATTTTGAATATTAAGCTTAAAAAGATAGATGTCAAAGAATTTCAACATCTACTCAAATTAACCATTTGTATCTGGTGAGCAAATACCGCCTGAGCAATGACCAGTTGGGCAGTGTGGTAATCCAGTCAAACAAGCATAGCCGTTTGTTCCTGGACCGCAATGTTCTAAATATTCAGTAGGTCCAAATCCTCCTTGAATAGATTTTTGTTCCGTTTTGTTTAGAGTCGTACCTAAACTTAAAATGTTTTTTAACATAGTTTTATTTTTAAATTAATAATATGTCTAAGTTAATAAAAATAGTTGATTATCAGCATGTTACGGTGAAACCGTAATTCTAAATAATTAATAGTTTAAAATGTCAATAAACTTTCTGTTAGCACTAGTTTGTAACAGACGTTGTTAAGAGTAGAATCTAATTATAGATAAAAGATATACGTTATACTATGTATCGCTTTTATTTAAAGCATTTTCACAACTCGCCATAAACAACTATTAATAAGCAAATTGGTAAATGTTTATCGGATCATATCTCGTCCTAAAATTGTTTATATACTATTACATATAAAATTTTCAATCAACTAATTCTCTAAGAATAATCAATCTTAATATTTAAATAATCATGAAAAAATCAATGAAAAAATTATCCTTAAATAAGTATGCTATTTCACGTTTAAATGCATTATATATCAAAGGAGCCGGGCCTATAAGTCCAGGTACAGATTCTGATGGTCCAATTTTTTTAACTGACGATGGGGAAACTTGCGATCCAAGAAATTCCGCATGCGAATGCAATACAAACTTTAATTGTGATTAAAATTTCCTACTAGTGATTATCTTTGGTTGATACCGCTAGGAGTGAAAATATAAAAAGCCGAACGTATATTACGTTCGGCTTTTTGTATTTAGTCATAATGTCATTGTATTATTTTTCGCGAAAGCGTAAAAAGACATTATATGTATGATGTAACAGTTTCCTCTCAGAAGCTCTTATATATCTAAATACTCAGTTCCTTTATTTTTGTTAAGTTGGGTGTCTTCTCTACAAATTCTTCTAGGACTTTAAAGAAATTTAAGATGTCTTGTTTTTCATTATTTGCATTAATTGTGACCAATCTGATAAATGTATCTTCATTAAAAGATCCAAATCCTACCACCGTAATTTGGTGTTCATACAATGCAGTACAAAGTGTCGTTGGGTCAATATCCTTATAATTGAAACAAATAGAAATTGAATCATCAAAACTATACAAAGTGTAATCTGGATGGGCTCTTACGTAATCAAGAGCAACATTTGCCAATTCAAATTGCTGATCTACAATCTCCTTTAAACCAGTTGTTCCTACAGATTTCCATAGTGTCCAAAATTTTAAGGCATCATTTCTTCTTCCACATTGGAATGACGTTTTACCTAAGTTAAAGTCATCTCCATCTGTTTGATATAAATAATCTGCATCATTACTAAACGAATCGTGCAATTGTTTTTTATCATTCACTAAAATGATGGAGCAGGTTAAAGGTGTTCCAAGCATTTTGTGTGCATTATAACTAAATGAATTTGATCTTTCAACTCCTTTTATAAGGTGTTTATAGGTATCGCTGAAAATGACACTTCCGCAATATGCGCCATCAACATGAAGCCACATGGCATACTTCTCGGTAATATCGGCAATTTTATCAATTGGATCAAAGGCTCCTAAAACGGTTGTTCCCGCGGTCGCATTTACATAGGTAGGAATAAACCCATTACTAATATCATCGAGAACTTGTTCTTCCAATTTTTCTGGAATCATTCTTCCTTTTGAATCGGCTTGTATGTAGCGGATATTTTTTCTTCCAATACCAGCAAAACTAGCATTCTTTGCATTTGAATAATGCGATTCTTTGGATGTATAAATTACCATTGGTTTAGACATTCCGTTTAACCTACAACTAGGATCTTTTGCATCACGTCCCATAACCAATGCCATATAGTTACTCATGGAGCCTCCTGTTGGAAATGTACCATTACTTTGTGGTCCATAACCGACTAAATCACAAGATTGTCTGATGATTTCTTGTTCAATCCCAACTTGTGGTCCTGCAACTTTGTAGGTATACATACTATTATTAAGTAGTACAGCAAGTAAGTCTCCTATAACTGCTTTGCCTTGTCTTCCTCCAAAAAGTTGATTGAAAAATAAATTGGTAGCTGTTTTTGGAGTAGAAATAAGCACATTTTGAAGCACTGTTTTAAATGCATCATCAATCATTGGAGATTCATTGAGTGAAAGATCAATCGCGTCATACAATGTACTCGCTTCTATTCTTTCTGCCACTGGATTTTTCTCCTCTTCATTAATTAAAGCCTCAACGAGTTCATTAAATAAAGCTAAGTCTTTACTTATATCAGACATTTTGTTTTACTCTTTTTAAGTTTAGTACTAAATTATGCAATGGTATCATATCCCAAGTTTTTGTTTACAAATGTTTTTGAGTTTTCATCAAAAACATTGCAAGCACGAATGGGTTTTGCATACAAATGAAGCGACATACTTCTGTTATTAGATAGGTTTTCTAATCGATGAAATCCCATAAAATCTTTCATATAGGTAACATCGTTCTGTTTTGAAATCGAAGATCTAACAGCTTTTAATTCACCATCATCTTCTTTTTTATAAATTGTTTCTTTGAACTCGCCATCAATGACTTTTACCCAACATTCTTCTCCTCCATGATCATGAATTGGCGTACTATGCCCTTCGCACCAACAGATTAAGATTAATTCAAATTTTTCGTTGTCAACAATACAATTTCTAGTATAACAGTCATTAGACCATGAGCAATAGTCCTCAAAATCGTCTGCCGAAAATTTTATTGAATGTATTATGTAATTGTACTTCCTACTGTCCTCTTCAGAAAGAGCCGTAATTAATTCATCTAGGGATTGAAGCGCTACAGGGGTATTTTGGTTAGAATTCAAATAATTGCTTCTTTTTATTATTTATTTAATCTACAAATTCAAGGGTAATCCTTAAATCTGATTAAATAACTTGGTCAGATTTCTTACGTCGTTTCAATTTTACAAAAATAACCAATTTTATGCGTTTTTCAGGTGTTTTACAGTGTTTTCTTTGAAAAAACAAGCAATTTTCTTCCTAATAAAGACATTATTGGATTTTACTTTTATTAAGGAAATATTTTCTTAATCCTGTGCTATTGCAAATTTTCAATACAAATTTGATAGCTTTTTGGCATTTCATTTTTATGTTCATCTATACAGAGATTGTATTGTTTTTCGCGAAAGCGTAAAAGGAAAGGTAAAAAAAGAGTTTGAACTATTTAGTATGCTGAAAAACAGGAGTTATTATAAAAAAATAGAATCATAAAGTGTATTTTTTGAAACAAAAACACACTTTGCTCATCATCTCGTTAAGAGATTGCTAATAGTCTTGTCAATTTTAAAAGTTTATGTACATTTGCCATCATAATTATTGAGGATAGATTTGACCGCTTGCAACCTCTTAAAAAAATGCCTAAAATAATTACTGTAGTACGATTGAAACTTCAATCTCGGTGTAATTTTCCTAGGATGCTTTCGTCAAATCGACTTCAAACTATCAAACAAACAAATAATGGCATATTTATTTACTTCAGAAAGTGTATCTGAAGGACATCCAGATAAAGTAGCAGATCAAATTTCTGATGCACTTATAGATAATTTTCTTGCTTTTGATCCAGATTCAAAAGTAGCGTGTGAAACCCTTGTAACTACTGGACAAGTAGTACTTGCAGGAGAGGTAAAAAGTAATACTTACCTCGATGTACAAAAGATTGCGCGTAACACCATTAATAAGATAGGATATACCAAAGGAGAGTATATGTTTGATGGTAATTCATGTGGGGTGCTTTCTGCCATACACGAACAATCTGATGATATTAATCGTGGTGTAGATCGCGATTCAAAAGAAGAACAAGGTGCGGGAGATCAAGGAATGATGTTTGGGTACGCTACTAAGGAAACAGAAAACCTAATGCCACTTGCATTAGACCTTTCTCATAAAATCCTTATTGAGCTTGCAGCACTTCGTCGTGAAGAAAAAGAAATCACTTATTTACGTCCTGACTCAAAAAGTCAAGTAACAATAGAGTATAGTGATGATAATGTACCTCAACGTATTGATGCTATTGTAGTGTCTACACAGCATGATGATTTTGATGAGGATGAAATCATGCTTGCCAAAATCAGAAAAGATATCGTTGAGATATTAATCCCAAGACTTGTAGCAAAATTACCTACTCAAGTAGGTGCATTGTTTAACGACGATATTAAATATCACATCAACCCTACTGGCAAGTTTGTGATAGGAGGACCTCACGGAGACACAGGACTTACTGGACGTAAGATTATTGTAGATACATATGGAGGAAAAGGAGCTCACGGAGGCGGTGCTTTTTCTGGAAAAGACCCTTCAAAAGTAGATCGTAGTGCAGCGTATGCTACACGCCATATTGCAAAAAATCTTGTCGCTGCTGGTGTAGCAGATGAAGTTCTTGTACAAGTATCATATGCTATTGGTGTTGTAGAGCCTATGGGTATTTTTGTAGACACCTATGGAACATCTAACTTAAATATGACCGATGGTGAAATCGCACAAAAAGTCACTGAAGTTTTTGATATGCGACCAGCGTCTATTGAGTCACGTTTAAAACTACGTTCTCCTATGTATAGCGAGACAGCGGCATACGGACATATGGGACGTAAGAACGAAACGGTTACCAAAACATTTGAGCGTCTAGATGGGACTACAAAAGATATAGAGGTTGAGTTATTTACGTGGGAAAAACTTGATTATGTAGCTAAGGTAAAAACGGCTTTCGGATTCTAGAAAAAGAATCATTATATAATATAATAAAGAGGTAATCATTATTGGTTGCCTCTTTTTTGTTTGGTTTAGTTCGCTTTCGCGAAAGCGTATATAAGACACCTTCCTCCTTCTCAAGATCATAATTCTAAAATTATATATTCTTTCTTGTAACTAATACCACAAATAAGTCGTCATACTGGTAATCAATCAAACGAAACCACATGAAAATCTTCAACACGCTACTTGCCATATTCTTTGTCGCCTTAGTCAGCGCACAAAATGTAACGACTACATTTGACAAAATTTTTACAGAGAAATATCCAGAAAACGGTCCTGGCGCCACAGTTCTTGTTGCAAAAAAAGGAAATATCATCTATCGCAATGCATTTGGGAAAGCTAATCTAGAAAACAATATAGCAATGCAGCCCGAACACGTTCTTGAAATAGGGTCTATTACAAAACAATTTACGGCGGTTTCTATTTTAATGCTCGAAGAAGAAGGAAAACTCAACATTAACGATAACATTACAAAATATATTCCTACTTATCCTAATGGAGAGAATATCACCATCCTTCATTTACTTAATCATACATCGGGCATCAAGAGCTATACAGACATACCCGATCTTCAGAGTTTTGCCAAAGACGATAAAACGCCTTTGGAAATCATAGAGTTTTTCCAATCACAACCTGTCGACTTTGCCCCAGGAGAAGAATGGCGTTATAATAATTCTGGGTATATCATCCTAGGTCATATCATCGAAAAGATTACAGATATGTCTTATGAAGACTTCATACAAGAGCGCATTTTTGACAAACTTGGGATGAAAAACTCATATTATGGGAGTAAATCAAGAATCATAAAAAACAGAGCTTATGGATATCAACCTACTGAGAATGGCTTTAGAAATGCAACCCAAATAAGCATGACGATACCTTATGCAGCCGGATCCCTGATGTCTTGTGTAGATGATATGTTATTATGGAACAATGCCATTCATAACAACACACTTATAAAAGCTAGCAGCAAAGCAAAAGCACACACTAATACATCTTTAAATAATGGAGCATTGACCAATTATGGATATGGATGGCAAATTAACGAACTTAATAACAAAGGAAGTATAGAACATGGAGGTGGTATCTTTGGTTTTGTCTCTCAAGGAGTATATATTCCAGATGAAGATATTTATGTAATTATCCTTACTAATGCAAACGGGAATTCTCCACAAGATGTAGCAATACGGCTTGCTGGTATGGTGATGGACACACCTATGTTTACCAAAGAACACACTATAAAACTCACACAAGAACAATTACAACAATGGACAGGCACGTATGCCTTTTCTAATGATGTATTACGATTTGTGACGCTTGAAGACGGACAACTCTATAGTCAGCGAGATGGAAGCAGTAAAATTGCTATTCACGCTATAAATGATCATGTTTTTTCTTTTGACGATAGTTTTGTTACTTATATCTTTTCAAACGAAAATGGGAAAAAGAAAGTGCTCTTTAAAAACCGTATTCAAGAAGAAATAGGGATTGAAATTGATAAAAAATCTTCTGCAGAAAAAGAAGAAATGACACTCAATCCAAATGTCATAAAACAGTATGTTGGTACATATGAATTGAATCCTAATTTTCATATTACAATCACCACCGAAGGAAATCGTCTTTTTGCAGAAGCTACTGGACAATCTAAAGTCGAAGTTTTTGGAGAAGACAAAGATCTTTTCTTTTTAAAAGTAGTTCCTGCAAAGCTTGCTTTTACTCGAGATACTACAGATGCTGTTACTAGCGTCACATTACACCAGAATGGACAAAAAATGAAAGGTAAAAAAATAGAGTAAAACTTCTTTTTCAAGAATACTTTACAACATATACGAAGGGGCAAGTATGAAATGACTTGCCTCTTTTATTTTTAAGAAATACTGTTTTAGAATATGTACATATTACATCTAACCGAATTGCAGAAAACACACTGGTTTTTATTCTTCTGATGCCTTTTGAATTTTTCTTTTAAAATAGCGATCAATAAAAAACTGATTCACAAAAATGAAGATAAAAATTATGCGTGCTATACTAGGTGCCGCTGTAACTAATAAAACTCCTAACAACCATACAATGATCACATTTAATCCTCGATTACGATACCATAAATAATAAAGTCTTGTAAACCCTGTTCCTCCTTTTTCTTTACGATACACATACCATAACATCCAATTATTCAAAATACCAATAACGGCAAGGTTAAAACAATAAAACATAAAAGGTCCCGAATAATCGAACCCTTTTACAAATAATGCTGTAGAGAAAGGCAGTAACACAATAGATAGTAATAGAAATATATTAATCCATAGTAATTTCCCATTTACAGTACTCACAAATCTTATAATTCTAAGATGTGCGACCCAATAAAGTCCACTCACCAAGAAACTTACGAAGAGGCCTATAAAGTCAGGGATTCTATTTGCCAAGACTTGACCAAGGCTTTGAGATTTTATCTCAGAAAAACTAGGCACAGCAACTTCTAATACAAGTAATGTCATCGCAATAGAAAAAACGGCATCACTAAAATTAATTACTCGACTCTTGTCATAAGTAATATCCTCCATAAAAGTTTATTTTAAAGCAAAAGATATGGCTTTATTTTTGATATATTCTCAAGGATAACTAAAACAAGAAATTATGAAAACTGATCGTTACACAAAATCTGTTCTTACTGTAATTGCTATTGCACTTTCTATTATTGCATTAAAAGATGCCGATATATTTCCTAAAGCACACGCTACATCAGACACTGTAAACGCACCTTATACAAATTATGGGTTGATCCCTGTGAATGAAGATGGATCTATTAATGTACGATTAACTGCTTCAGAACAACTGGATGTAAACATCAAAAACATTGATACGTATGATGAATTAAGAGTAGATATATATAGTATAAATACCAGTGATGAGCTAGATGTGAATCTAGATGAGATAGGTGGAGGATGGATAAGTAGTGGAGGTCCTGTTCCTGTAAAGATCAAGCCGTAATCTTAAAAATTTAAGGGATAGACAAACCCTTTTTATTCTTTATACATTAAATATCTAATAAGCGTCTATGATAATTGATCTGTCCTAAGTGATAGTTAAGATGAGATGCTAAATGTATTAGAAAAAACTCGTGCGTCATTTTCTCTTTAAAAACGACTAATGGATAGTCCGATTGTAAGAGGTTCTCATCAACACCAGCTAACGAATTTTGCACCACAGTTATCGTATCATCTATCTGGCGTATTAATTCTTCTCTAGATACATCTTTACCTGAAAATTCAAACGTACGATCACGCACATATCCTGTTCCTCCTATTTGCGCTCCAATAAATGCATTAAGATTGCCTATAAGATGTAAACAAAGATTTCCTGCTGTATTAGAAATCTCTCCATTAACCACCCAAAGGTTTTCTTCTTTACCATAAGAAGCTATCTCTGTTTTAAGTCTTGTCAGGTCTTTTTTATAAAGTTGTTGGAGTGTATCTATAATCATATAATTTTAATATTTTTTGTCTCCTTAAAAATAGGAAAACAAAATAAGAAAGGCATCTAAATAATAGATGCCTTTCTTATACTATTCTTTTTATTTTATTACAAAAGATTTTCTATTTCTGCTTTTATATTTTCTGCAATCCCAGGAATAAAACCTGTTTTTAAGAATGCAATATTTCCTTCTTGATCAATAATCATATTTGTAGGATATCCTGTAATACCATTTTGCATAGCATATGACTGACTATCTGGAATGATACGATAATCAAAATTGTGCTTTTCAAAAAAGGAAGGTAAGCGGTCTTTTGCTGTGGTAGAGAATCCCATAAATTGCACATTGGCATTGTCTTTATATGTTTCTACTAGCTCATTAAGTTCTGGCATTTCTTGAATACAAGGTTTACATTCCTTAAACCAGAAATTAACTACTGTGATCTTTCCTTTTAATTCATTAGAAGTTACTTGATTTCCTTCATAATCTACCAGATCAAATGATTTTGCAGGAGTTCCTATAGCTTCTTGAAGTTTTGCTTCTTCAGCTTCAAACTGAGCCATCATAGCTTCCATAGATTTTTTTTGCTCATCTGTAGGAGGCGCAACAACACCAAGTATTAATTTATCATTTGCATCCTTATACAATACAGGTCGTGCTCCTTCAGAAAAATAATCATTTAGTTCTTCTTCTTCAAGGGTAGCTCCATCTGTTGAGTAAAATACAACCTTATCTAGCTCTGCTGCATACTTCCCAAATTCAGCTTCGGGGATTTCTGTGAGGCCCTCTAGAAATGATGCTGTTTTTTCTGTTTCGCCATTTTTACACGATACCAATGCTAATAAAAAGCACAAGGATAGTGTGTATAGGATTGTCTTAAATTTCATGATGTAGTTTATTAAATAGTTAGTTTTCTGTGTACGCTTTCGCGAAAGCGTATAAAAGTATATTATAAATTATACTTCACAGTAAAGATAACATATCTAGGCTGTACAAAATATTCTGTATTTGAGATGCTAATATCACTTACATTATTATTACTGATTACATCTACATCCAATAAGTTTGTGGCCTGTACTCTAAACTCCCATTTACTTTCTGGTTTTTGGTAATATAAGTTGGCTTCTAAGAATTGATACGTATTACTTAAATCTGTACTATCATCATTGTCATCATAATCATAATAGCTCCAATCTGCTCCAAAAGTAAATCCTTTTAAGAAATTTACTTCAAAGTTTGCAAAGGGTCTATTGGTTAAAAATGTACGGTCTGTAGTTCCATTATCAGATCGAGTACTTGTATAATTGTATCCTATTTCAAAATTAGGAGCGTCTTTAAAGTTTGTTTCAAAGCTTGACTGATAATTCTGAGTAAAGTTCTTAGTGTTACGATCTTGATTATTAATGACATTATTTACGTCACTCCAAGAAACATTTCCTCGTATATTCCATTTAAACTTCTTAAACGTTTTAGAAAAACGTGCATTCCCTCCAAAGGTTTCATCGGCAAAATTGGTATTATTAATAGGTGATGAGATCTGGTCAATTCCTTGAAAAACTCCTGCTGTTTTGATAGGATCTATACGTCTACTATAATTAATTCCTCCAAAAACACTGGTGAAATTAAACATACTAAAACTAAAATAGTTCAGGTTTATATTATGGAATAATGCATTCTCCAGATTACGATTTCCTCTAAACAAACGGTTAAAGTTATTAAAGACAAGGCCTTCTGCATAACTAGTCACATCAGAATATTGTGCCGTTACTTGGTAGTTAAGTTGTAATCTTTTGCTTTGAGCAAATTGAGCAATCGCAAATACATCTGGAAGGACTTTCCACTCGACTTCATCTGTCACACTTCCTCCTTGATCACTTCGTATACCATATCTATGTAACGTTACTCCTGGTGTAAATGTGAATATGCCTGTCTTAAACTTATAGTGTGCTCCTAAAAACCAATCACTAAAATTAAACTGCACATTATTTCCAAGAGAGGATATGTCTCCAGTATCTGGATCTGGTTGAGAATTTTCAAGATTATTAATTCCGTTATTTTCTAATAACTGAAAAATATTTGAATTAAAGTCTTGTCTACTTTGTGTACTTCCTAATGTAAGGTTGATATTGCTCTTCTTATTAATTACATGGTAATAATCCAGTTTTGCATCTAGTTTATTAGTTCGTATTGTTTTATTCTGATTAATATCAAATAGCGTTTGTCCATCTGTGGTTAATGGTAATACCGACTCAAATGGCTGCTGACTCACCAAGGCATTATAAAAAGGATCTTCTTCTTGAAAAAGGTGTTGTGCTGTCCCTGCAAAGATGTTATTCTCGTCTAATGTATAGTATACATTTAAGTTTTGATTTACAGAAAACGGACTGTTTTCTTTAGATTGATCTGTATCGTCAATACTCTCTAGAAGAGTACCATCTGGCGTTGTAGCTCGCTCCGTAGAAATTCCATCAGAGAATTCTGTTTGTTTAGATAATTTTGCAAGGATATCATAATCTACTTGAAGATTTGTGCTTGGTTTGTGAACAGCACTAAACTTCACCATTCCTAATTGATTACGTTGATCACTTACCTCATCAAATTGTTGAGATACACCTTGATTAATAAACGTATTTAAGGAGTTATTTATAAAATTAGTTCGACCATCATTAAGAATTGTAAACCCACTAAGATCCCAAGTTTGAGATGGGCTATAGGTAAAGTTTGCTCCTACAAAATCAGATTCAATTTCATTTGCGCGGTTATTCTGAGTTGTCAGGAATCCAAGACCTCCATCTGACACATTAAATGAAGTACCTCCTCGCCTATTAAATCCTCTAAATCCTCCCGTAAAGTTGAAGTAATCTCTAAAGGTAAATGGAACTTCTCCTGTATTATTAAAATTCCCTATAACATTTATACTTCCTTTTGGGCTGTAGTAAAAGAGTTTTGGTTTTGCAGTATATCGTAACTCATCACCTCCTTCTCCTAAACCAGCTGTAATATCACCAAACCAAAAGTTCTTCTTTCCATCTTTAAGTTTAAGATTAATAGCAATATTATTTTGATCATTTCCGAGTCCTCGCATTTGGGATACTTCGTTATAGTTTTTTAAAACCTCTACTTTTTTAAGAGCATCTGCAGGAATGTTTTGTGTAGCGAGTTTGCTATCTCCATCAAAGAAATCTTTTCCTTCGATCATTACTTTAGAAACTGTCTGTCCATCGACTTCTATCTCACCATCATCAGTCACCTCAACACCTGGAAGCTTCTTAAGAACATCTCCTAGTTTTTTCTCATTTCCGTTTGTAAAACTATCTGTATTATAGACGATGGTATCTCCTTTTACTGTTACTGGAATCTCGTAAACCAACTCTACATTGTCTAATAAGTTGGGGTCTGATACCAGCACAAAATCTTTTATAGCATCAGATGCTTCTTCTGCCACTGTAAAATCTTGAACCTCTGATTTTAGTCCTAGATAACTCACTTTAAGCTCATAGGTTGTGTTTACAGAGAGCTCTAATTTATATCGCCCTTGCGCATCTGTAATACCATAAGATTCTAGGGTACCTTCGGCTTTGTTTGTTGCAATAATATTTGCTAGTTCTAGTGGATTACCTATACTGTCTTTTACAGTACCTCTAAGCTCTATACTTTGGGCAAAGAGACCCATGGGCATTGCAAAAAGCAACACCAAAAATGTAGTTTTTAAACGCATTTTGATTGTATTGATTTAGTTTCCCAAGATATTATACTTCTTGGTGTGTGTTTGTTTTATCTATAATACTACCTTCATCTTGAAGTACTTATTAATTACCTCCAAATCTGCCTCTTCCTCTACCATTACCTCGACGGTTACCTCCTCCAAAACGCTCAGACATTTCTTTTGCTTTCTCATCTACAATTTTCCTATACTCTTCTCGAGTTACTTTCTTCCCTTTTTCAGGTACTTCAATTGCTATTTCTTCTTGGGGGTTTAATACTACTTTGGTACACAACATGGTTGTATTTCCTGTATTTAACTCTAAGATAAGACCAGGTAATCCTCCAAATTCGGCTGGGCCGTGACTCGCAGGAATCATAGGCGTATACCAAGCAGTGATTGTTTCTGTTTTTGGCTCTTCGGCTACTTTATCTTCGGTACTTGCCGTATCTAAAGAATCATTTTTCTTTTCTTGTTGATTATTTCTTCCTCGACGGCCAAGTCTACTAAAAAGATTTTGCTCTATATCTCTAGTGGCAACTGCCTTAAAAACTGGGTATTGCCCTATCATCTTGCTTTCTTTTACCAGTTCCCAAGTAAGATTATTAATGGTATCCTTAATCAAAAAGACTTTACCAAACATGTTGTTCTCTTGTGCATAGGTATTATTAGATACACTTTTATAGATTCCGCCTTGTGTAAAGCCTCCTCCAAAACGACCACCACCTCCTTGTCCTGGAGTCTCAAGTCTTGCCTCTTCTTTGTAAAAAGATTCATCCTTTGTGAAACTTAATGTGTACTCCTTTTCTAAGAAGTTTTTCATACGCTCCATAATTTGCTTCTTACGCTGTTCTGTCATTTGTTGTCCATCACGAGAAAAACGAGAAAGATCTATTGACGTTTTGGTCTTGTAAGTAACAACTCCTTTAATTTCTTGAGAATAAGCGGTCATTGCAAATAACCCTATTAAGAGCATTGCGATACTTCGTACGTATTTAATAATCATAGTCTAGTTATGTTTGGTACCTTAGACTATAAAGTTAAATCAAAGTTTAAGTGTCCTCCTTTTTTTAAGAATACTTTATGATTTACAGCAATTCTGTTTAACCTCCTATTCTAATCTCAAATGAGTTGTGATCTCCTTTTCTACCCCCTCCATTATAACGCTCCATCATTTCTTTAGATTTTTCTTCAGAGATTTTTTCAAATTCTTTTTCATTTACTTTTTTCCCTTTTGTTGGTATTTCTATCGAGATTCCATCTTTAGGATTTATAACTACTTGTGTACACATCATAGCCATTTTACCATCATTTACTTCTAGGATAAGTCCCGGTAATCCCCAAAAATCTTCAGGACCATGTTGTACAGGAATATCTAATGTATACCATGCTGTTGTCACTTTTGTTACTTTCTTTACCTCTTCTTCTCCTTCTCCATTTATACTGCTAAAAGATCGTTCTTCTATCTCTTCTGTAAGTGTCGCTTTATAACAAGTATACTGTCCTATATTCTTGGTTTCCTTCTCTAATTTCCATTCAGGCTTTTCAAGGATATCTTGAACAAGAAACTGTTTTCCCATCAAATCATTTTGCTCTGTATACTTCTGCTCTGCTACATTTTGGTATAAAGCATAATCATCTCCACCCATACCACTCATAACAATTTGAACTCCAGAACTAGATGGGCCTTGCGGTTTATCTAACGATACATCTTCTTTCCAAATAGCTTCTGCACTATTAAAAGTAAGTTTAAACTCTTTTTGGAATTGCTTACGTAATTGTTCTTGTAACATTTTTTGCATTTCGTCCCCCATTCCAGAGGTACTATCCATTTTAAAATCTACATGTCGTTGTGTTTTGTACGTGGCTACACCTTGAATATTTTGTGAGTTTGCTTTCGCGAAAGCGAATACAGTAACAAGTATTGCTAAGATTATATTTTTCATATCTATCCCTTAATTATATATTATTATTGTTTTTTGGTTTTCTCTTTTTCTTCTTCTTTAATGATAATATCACTATCGCCTAGTTTTTTAATGATCACTTTTAAGTTTTCACTTTCATGTACCACTTCTGAAACTTCTTTTAATTTTTCTTTTAGCTCAGTGATATCTATCTCCTTTATACTCTCTCCTGTTTTTATCTCCCCATCAGAATCTATAGATATCGCATATGAAATAGATGTGTTTTCTGAAGAATCTCCTTTTCTTATAATGACTTTATGATGATTTTCATTTTCATCAAGATTATCAGCAATCGCTGTTAATAATTGTTTTAGGTCTTTAATATCTCCTTTATTTAATGATTCGTCATCATTAAGAGAAGCTTGTAATTTTTTTGAAAGATCAACAATAGTTTGCTTGAAGTCATCTTCCTGAGTGTCTGTTAAGATAATCGTTTCTTTTTTTACAACAGTTTGCCCTAAAGCGGTTATTACTGTAAATAAAGCAATCATAATAGTGAGTACTGTTTTCATATTGTTTGAGTTTATGGTTATACATTTTTGAACAGTACAAATTTGCATATCTTCAATCTATATTTACGTTAACCAGTGTTAACGTGTGTTAACCGATTTTTTTACAAGGGATTATCCTCCTACTTTTGGAGTATGCAAGAAAGAAATTATAAAACCATTTTATACTTTATAAGTAGTGTGATCCTCATTACACTAGCAATACAGGTATATTGGAATTACAAAAATTATCAGGCAGGAAAACAACAACTCATTAATGATGTACAAACAAGCCTAGATAATGCTGTAAGTATATACTATGAGAATAAGGCTGCTCAAAACACAATGGGATTTTTTAGTAATAATACACATCCCAAAGATTTTTTTAAATCAGAACGTTTTAAAACATTTACAGACCGAGCTGGAGAAGCAAATATCTCAGATATTGCTTCTATTATTATTCAAGACTCTTTAATTTCTGGGGATTATCTAACTATTCAAGGAGCAACACGTGATGAAATAGATTCTATCATAGGTATTCAACAAAAGAAAATAACTTCTTTCCAAAAAAACACATATACGTCAGATTCCCTTAAACGTAAAAGGTCTTTTACCATTAGAGGATTAGATGGTCAAGCTGTTGATACATTATATACAAGATGGAGCAATAATGCACATATAGAAACATCTCCTTTATTAGAACCTTTTCATATTCAAGAGAAAGATTCCTTTCGCTTTAAAGCACTTTCAGATTTAACAACTCAAATTGTACTTTCTTTTAGCGATGATACAATAGACACCTCTTCTATAGATTCTTTATTTGCTGATGAATTAGCTAGAAAGAATATAGACACAGAACATAATCTCGTTTTTAAGAATTGTCATATTGAAGATTGCCCTACAAATAAAAAAGAAGCATTAACCGATGATCTTATTGTCACTTCTTCATCTTTATTACTTCCAGATGATGGTATTTTAAAAGCTGGAGTCCAAAATATTGCCAGTGTTGTTTTAAAAAGGAATCTTCTAGGGGTATTACTTTCAGTATTATTACTAAGTGCTGTTATAGGCAGTTTATTATACCTACTATATATTATACGACAACAAAAACAACTAGCAGAAATCAAGAATGACTTTATAAGTAATATGACCCACGAGTTTAAAACACCTATTGCAACTATAGGTGTTGCTATGGAGAGTATCCAACATTTTAACCAGACTGATGATGCTGAGAAGACAAAGAAATATGTAGAGATGTCTTCTCAACAAGTAGGTAAACTAAACGAAATGGTCGAGAAACTCTTAGAGACAGCAACTATAAACAGTGAGGCACTAGCACTTAATAAGCAGGAAACAAATATGGTGGAGTTGCTTGAAAGTATCCAACAAAAATACACAGCTACACAACCTGAAAAAGAAATTATTTTTGATCCAAAAGATGATAATATATGGATTCCTATAGATGCATTCCATTTAGAAAATGCACTTGATAATATCGTAGATAATGCTATAAAATATGGCGGTAATACCATAAAAATCACTGTACAAAAGCTAAAATCAAATATACAAATAGCTATATCTGATTCTGGAAATGAACTTACAAAAATGCAAGTTTCTCAAATTTTTGAAAAGTTCTATCGTGTTCCTAAAGGAAACACTCACGATGTAAAAGGATTTGGTATCGGGCTTTATTACACAAAAGTAATTATAGAAAAACACGAAGGGTCTATTTCTGTAGATACCAATCCAACCAATTTTAAAATTCTTCTACCATATGTCTAAGATTCCATTACTTCTAGCCGAAGATGAGCCAGCACTAGGTCAAATTGTAAAAGAGAGTTTAGAAACGCGTGATTTTGATGTAACTCTTTGTACAGATGGACTTCAAGCATTACAATCATATACAAATCGCAACCCTGCTATCATCGTACTCGATGTGATGATGCCAAAAATGGATGGCTTTACAGTTGCAAAAGAAATACGCAAACTAGATGACACCATTCCTATTATATTTCTTACTGCAAAGTCTCAAACTGCAGATGTTGTTGAGGGTTTTAGTATAGGAGGAAATGACTACCTTAAAAAACCTTTTAGTATCGAAGAACTTATTGTGCGTATTAATAATTTACTCAATAGAAGTTTAGAACAAAAAAACGCTGATACTCTAAAAATAGGCGAATATATATTTGAATTTCCAAAACAGGTATTACGCTTTCGCGAAAACACACAAAACCTAACCCACCGAGAAGCACATCTTTTATTTCATCTATATAAGAACAAAAATCAAGTTCTAGACCGATCTCTTATTCTCAAAAAATTATGGGGTGATGATGACTTTTTTAATGGTAGATCAATGGATGTTTTTATCACCAAACTTCGTAAAAAACTGAAAGAAGACCCTACCATCTCTATTGTAAACGTAAGAGGGTTTGGATATAAATTAATTTGCTAATACAAACAAGATTTAAAAAGGGATAAAAGTTTTTTTTGCTTTCGCGAAAGCGTATCTCTAAAACGGCTAGATTTTTGTACTTTGCCTCTCCTATGAGATTCTTAGTGTTTTTCCTATTATTCTGTACACATACTTTTATGTGTGGTCAAACCTATACCGCTACAAAATTAAATAGTGTTCCTTTACAAACAGAACGTTTTGTAGGAGTAGACAACTTCCAGAATAGCTATTACATTTCAAATAATACCTTTTACAAAAAAAGTGATTCAAACACTATTGAGTTTACAGCACTTAATCTTGGAGAAATTACAAGCGTAGACTTGATTAATCCTCTTAAAATAACTGTTTTCTATAAAGATGCTAATACCGCTGTTATTCTAGACAATACCCTTGCTGAGATTAGACGTATTAATTTTAGTGATATTGAAGAGTTTAGAAATGTAAGTCACGCTACGACTGCTGGAGATAGACGATTATGGATTTATAATACAGACACACAACGGTTAGAAATATTTAATTATAATCAAAATAAAGTAGTGACAGAATTTCCGCCTACTTCTCAACCTATAAAAGAGCTCATTAGTAATTTTAATGTGTCTTGGATAAAAACAGCATCAGCTATTGATTCATATACCATATACGGGAGTTTTATCAATTCATATCCCATCAAAGATGAGATTACATCTATTATGGAGTATCAAGATACTATCTTTGCTATTATAGAAGAACAGTTGTATTATAGGAGCTTAGGAGAAAATGAATTTTTAAAAATTGAAATTCCAGAAATTACATTAAAACAGTTTTCGATCAAGGATGAAATCCTTTATATTTACAATGGTCAAAATTTGACCTCTTTCAGACTCAACAAATCAAAAGAATAATCTAATGCACATTGCAATCGCCGGGAATATAGGCGCAGGAAAAACGACCCTTACAAGACTTCTTGCCAAACATTACAAATGGACTCCACAGTTTGAAGATGTGGTAGATAACCCTTATCTCGACGACTTTTATAATGCCATGGAGCGTTGGTCTTTTAATCTGCAAGTATATTTTTTAAATAGTCGTTTTAGACAATTGCTAGAAATACGTAACAGTAAGAAAAGTATTATACAGGATCGCACTATATATGAGGATGCTTTTATTTTTGCTCCCAATTTACATGCAATGGGTCTTTTGACTAATCGTGATTTTAATAATTACCGTTCTCTATTTGACTTAATGGAAAGTGTGGTAGACGCTCCAGATTTAATGATCTATTTACGTAGCTCTATTCCTAATCTGGTTTCGCAAATACACAAACGTGGCCGTGATTATGAGAATTCTATTAGTATAGACTATTTAAGTCGTCTTAATGAACGATACGAAGCTTGGATACACGACTACAACAAAGGAAAACTTCTTATTATTGATGTCGATAATATTAATTTTGTAGACAATCCTGAAGATTTAGGAGAGATTATTAATAAAATAGATGCCCAATTGCACGGATTGTTTTAGACTTCTATATCATTTACTTTACAAATAGATACAACAAACGCTACATCATCTTAGGGCTTCATTTATCTTTATACTATTCACCTATTACTGACTAAGTATATGGGTAATAACTTATATTTTTCTAGGATACTATTATATCCATTAAATCACTATAGGTAGTTCATTTTTACAAAAAAAATTCTTCCATTTTATTTTTTTATAAAAGAACAAGTCAATAAGATTTTATTACATTCGCAACTTATTTTTTTTAATCCAAATTAATTTTATGAAATTTTTAAAACTAACATTAATTATATTATTTACAATTTCAGTTGCTTCTTGTAGTTCTGATGATGATAGCTCAAATCCTAGTTCTGCAAATATTTCTGGAATATGGCAGGGAGAATCTTTTGATTATACAGGAACATCTACTACTGAAATTTTAGGAGAATCTATTACAACCAGTTTTGTGGGAGAAACAGAAAATATCAACTACACGCTTACTTTTTCAGAAAATCCAAATGAAGTTATTGCCGATGGATCTTATGATGTTATTTTAACGACAACTTTAGAAGGACAAACAACAACTCAGACGGTACCTGGAATTGATTTTTTAAACTCTGGAAGTTGGGAGTTAGATGGTAATACATTGACTTTTATAGTAGATGGAGAAGCATCTGAAGCAACAATTGAAACACTTACCGATAATTTATTGGTTCTTGTAATATCAGATACACAAGAAATCAATCAACAAGGCGTAACTGCATCAACCATGATAGACGCTGTATTGACATTCACAAGATAAGTAGATACTATACTGTTTTTAGTATAAAAAAATGCGAGCTAAAAAGCTCGCATTTTTTTTGCGCCAAAACATATTGATCATTTAACAATAACAACCATTGTGTATTTTAGCCATTAAAATTACCTTTTGTCGGTGTTTTTAAGTAAAGTGTTAATTTTACTTATATGAAGTTTTTAAATTTTATTAGCTTTGCTCACTGATAAACCCAAATTACAATTATGATTTTTTTTAAGATATCCCTATGTACTCTTTCAGAAAATCTTACTATAATTGAGGAAATCATTATTCTATAGATAAGGAAGTCGCTGATAACTAGCGAAGTAATTCAATTATCATTATAGATAATTTAAATTTAATACATTCGTTAAAAAATCAAGCCCTAGTTAACGATCAATAAACAATAGATCTTAACGCCAAAATAAATGTTACTACAATTTCAGAACTCACAAATAGTTCTCTTGCATTAACAATTATAAAAAACAGTACAAGTACTATTTTATAGTACGACAACAGTAGAAAATAAGAACGCTACATTTGTGTTTACTAGCTAAACACCTAAGTTACTTGAACGCAAAACGCGAGCCAGATGGCTCGCGTTTTTTATAAAACATATTTTTTAAACAATCAGTTACTTTCCTGTTTTCACTTTGATAGTAACGTTTTCTTTTGAAGACTCAACAGCTGCTTTTACTTCTTCTACACTACCTTCATATATTTTTTCTTCTGTAGTAGTTTGACCGTCTTTAGTAATTGTAGTTGTCACTGTAGCTTTTGCTTGTCCATCATTTCCAGCATTCATTTCTACTTGAACTTGCTTTTCTACTTCTTTATCAGAAGTAATATTAGCCACAACTTCTATTTCTTCAACTTCTGTTAATGCTACACCATCCTCTATATGTCCACCTAAAATTGGTGCAATTACAAGTCCTATTAAACACGTAAGTTTAATAAGAATATTCATAGATGGTCCAGATGTATCCTTAAAAGGATCTCCTACCGTATCTCCAGTTACTGCTGCTTTATGTGCATCAGATCCTTTATACGTCATTTCTCCATTAATTTCTACTCCAGCTTCAAAAGATTTCTTAGCATTATCCCAAGCACCTCCAGCATTGTTTTGAAAAATTGCCCAAAGAACACCACTTACAGTAACCCCAGCCATATATCCTCCTAACATCTCTGCAATCGCTAAATTATCCATTCCAAAAAGTAATGGTACAAAAGCAATCACCAAAGGAAAACCTATCGTTAATAATCCAGGCAACATCATTTCTTTAAGAGACGCCTGTGTTGAGATAGCCACACATTTATCATATTCTGGTTTCCCAGTACCTTCCATAATTCCTGGAATCTCCTTAAACTGACGACGTACTTCTTGAACCATTTCCATAGCTGCTTTTCCTACAGCATTCATTGCTAGTGCAGAAAACACTACAGGTACCATTCCTCCTACAAAAAGCATCGCAAGTACGGGTGCTTTAAATATATTAATCCCATCTATTCCTGTAAAGGTTACATATGCTGCAAATAATGCTAGAGACGTTAATGCTGCCGAAGCAATTGCAAATCCTTTTCCTGTTGCTGCTGTTGTATTTCCAACAGAATCAAGAATATCAGTACGCTCACGTACAATAGGCTCTTGCTCACTCATTTCAGCAATTCCACCTGCATTATCAGATATAGGTCCAAAAGCATCAATAGCAAGTTGCATTGCTGTTGTCGCCATCATTGCAGAAGCGGCAAGTGCCACTCCATAAAACCCTGCAAATGCATACGATGCCCAAATAGCACCAGCAAATAATAATACAGAAGGGAATGTAGAAATCATACCCGTTGCAAGACCTGCAATAATGTTGGTCCCTGCTCCAGTACTAGACTGTTGTACAATTTTTAAAATTGGACTCTTCCCTAATCCTGTATAGTATTCTGTTACTGAAGAAATCACAGCTCCTACTATTAATCCTACAAGTGTTGCATAAAACACACGCATAGAAGAAATCTCTTGTAATCCCTCTCCAAAGAATTCCATATTCATAGTTTCCGGAAGCATCCATTTACATAATCCAAAACAAGCTGCAGCTACCAAGATGATAGACGTCCAGTTTCCTTTATTAAGAGCACCCATTACTTGAGACTCTTTGGCTTCATTACTGCCTATTTTTACAAGCATAGTTCCTATAATAGAAATTATAATTCCTATTCCTGCAATTGCCATAGGCAATAATATTGGGCCGATACCTCCAAAAGCATCAGAAATATTACCTCCCATATCTTTAATCACATAATTACCAAGTACCATTGCTGCAAGTACTGTTGCTACGTATGAACCAAATAAATCGGCTCCCATACCTGCCACATCACCTACATTATCTCCTACATTATCTGCAATTGTTGCAGGGTTACGAGGATCATCTTCTGGAATTCCTGCTTCTACTTTACCTACAAGATCTGCTCCTACATCAGCTGCCTTTGTATAAATACCTCCTCCTACACGTGCAAAGAGCGCAATAGACTCAGCTCCTAATGAGAATCCAGCAAGGGTCTCAAGAACAATAGTCATATCCATTGTATTTGTCCATTCACCTCCCATAAAGAAGTGGAAGAAAAAGATAAAGAAAGCTGTAAGTCCTAAAACAGCAAGACCAGCAACACCAAGTCCCATTACAGTACCACCTCCAAAAGATATCTTAAGAGCATTTGGTAAACTTGTACGAGCAGCTTGTGTCGTTCTTACGTTTGTTTTAGTAGCTATCTTCATTCCTACATTTCCTGCAAAAGCAGAAAATATAGCTCCAAAAATAAATGCAATCACAATAAGCCAATGTGTTGTAGGCACTACAAACGAAACAATCGCTAATAAAACACTTACAATAACAACAAAAATAGCAAGCAATCTATATTCTGCACTTAAAAAAGCCAAGGCTCCTTCATAAATGTGATCAGAAATCTCTTTCATTTTACCATCTCCTGCATCTTGCTTCATTACCCAAGAGCGCTTTACTCCCATATAAATTAGCCCTAATACTGCCATTGCAATAGGCATATAAATCATCATTGATTCCATATAATATATTTTTGGTTTAATTATTTTTTTAGCGACGCTAATGTAGGAAAATCAGAGCGAACAAAAAAAGCCTCAATCCAAAGGATTGTGGCTAATAGCTAATTCTTTAAAAATAGGTGATTTAGTAGATACTTACTTCACTACGTGGCACGTCACTATCTTGATAACGTTCTATACATTTTGCAACAATTTCTTTTGCTTCATGTACATCTCCCCATCCTCCTACATCTACTCTCTTTTCTTCAAGATCCTTATATACCTGGAAGAAATGTTCTATTTCTTTAACCAAGTGTCCATTAACCTCAGAAAGATCATTTACACGACTTGCAATAGGATCACTTACTGGAACACAAATTATTTTTTCGTCTGGTCCTTTCTCATCTGCCATATGAAAAACTCCTATAGGCTTCACTTCAATCACACAACCTGGAAATGTAGGCTCGGTTACCAATACCAGCACATCTAGAGGATCTCCATCTAGTGCTAATGTTTCTGGCACAAAACCATAATCTGCAGGATACATCATAGACGAAAAGATCATACGATCGTAACGTATCTTTTTAAGTTCAAAATCGTACTCATACTTATTACGACTCCCTTTAGGAATCTCGATAAGTACGTCAAATGTTTTTATTTTATCTATTGTCATATTCATATTTAAGAGACACGAAGGTCTTTTGTTTTTTTACGCTTTCACGAAAGCGTACCCTAAAACTTAAAACACATATTTAAATAATTGATAACCAGTTAAATAAAATCAATACGTATGTGTATTCTTCGTTTTCGGGGTGCAAAAATACGCTGAAATAGCATTATAGCCAAAGAATACTATGTTAAGTTTAGGTTACTTAATACTATTATTCTATAATAATCTTCATCCCAGAGGTATGATTAGAAAATTCTGGAGCATACATACTCTGTATTGTACTTATTCCATTAGAAAATTGTCCTTTATTATTTACTCTTACATCATACTCTAACACATAGGTTCCCATAGGTAAATTATCAAAAAAGAAATGTGTCGCTGTATCTCGTGTACTTTGATAATAAGAAACTCCATCTTGATATTTATGCTGAGACAAAACATCTATAGGTTCCAGTCCACTAGCACGCATATCTTTAAGATGCACAAACTCCATATTACTTTTTACTTTAATGGTCAATCTCACCTTTACTGTTTGTCCTAATGCCAGAGTAGTCGTGTCAGAAATTTGCTCTAGTGGTAGTGTCGCATCATTTTTGTTTACTAAAAACAAAGATTTTGAGAGGTTTAATACAGTGCCTTCTATTTCTTCAATCTTATCTAAATCTTCAAAATATTGCCAGTACATGCCGCCATATCCTACCGAAGTCCCTTTATTTTTAATCATTGTTTTTCCCAATGATGTTGTCACCTCATCACCATTCCATACAGCCTTCACGTACCCTGTTCCATCCTCTCTCGGTGCTTGATCCATCTGTTTTTGATTTTCTGGAGTCTGCATTTCTATTTGAGTAGTATCATCTAGTGTTACAAATGAATTTCCAGTCATTAGAAGTGCATATACCGCAGCAGCTGTTGCCTTTGTTGTTTTCCAATCTCCTGCTCGTTTTTGTTGTAATAGCCAGATTTTAAGCTCTTCTACAGTTTCTTGATCATCTAAGACCTCATGAAAAGCCTCTATAAGTAATGCTTGTGTTTCTATAGGAGCTTCATGCCAGAACCATCCAGAACGATTATCTTTCCAGTACATCCCGTTTACCTTAGATTGCACGGCAGATTCTTTTAAACCGATAAGAATCTTAGTTGCCATTTCTCTATTACCCAATCGATCATTTATAATCGCAAGCAATCCTTTTTGATAGGTAGATTTTGCTAGCCATTCTTCATTATAATACGCTAGTGATTTATCTATAATAGATTGAATATTGGATGGTAACGGGTATTCTTTTAGGAAAAAAGATCTCGCATATAAAAAGTGCAAATGATCTATACGTTTATAAAACGCAGAGGTATCTTCATAGCGTTTTGCATACCTTTCTAACTGATCTTCCAGTTCTATATCTAGATAATCAATAGCCTCTTCAAGCATTTCTGGAGCTTGCACTTCAACTCCAAGTTTTTGTAAATGACCTATCCCTGAGACAATATGTCTTGTAATATAATAATTGCTTTGACCTCCCGAAAACCAAGGAAATCCTCCATCTCCGTTTTGTTTTTCTATTAGTTTGGCAAGTGTTTTTTCTTGAGCTGCTGCATTTTTTTCTATATCAAATAATAACCCTAAGCGTTTTTTCTTTTCGGTTTCAGACTGTGCATCTCGTAACCATGGAGTTTCAGAAATAAGAATAGATTTTAATGCTTCATTTTTTTCTAAGGCACTTTTTAACACCCCATCTCCCTTCCAAGACTCGAAGATTTCTTTAATCTTAGGATTGCTATTAAGGACTTTCGCCGAAAGGCTATTTGCATACATTCTAGAAAATGTCTGCTCTGAACATTCATGAGGAAACTCCATTAAATACGGTAAGGCCTGTAGTGCATACCAAGACGGATTAGAAGTATATTCTAATGCAAATTTCTGATGTGTTAGCGTCTTAGATGTTGTGTTTATAAGATGATCCATGGTTACTTCACGTTCTTCGCCAGCTCTAACAAGAAAAGGAACCGTTTCTGTCACCATCATTCTATTTGATAAAATAGGTAAGATATTTTCTTCCCCATCAGAAAATGAACCTGCTTTTGCTACCATACGGTATGTCACTGCTTGAACTCCAGACGGAATCTCTAATCTCCAGAATACACTTGCATTCCCATACGGCGCAACCATAATCTCTTGAGTTGCTTTTATATTATTAAGTGCTACATCAACAGGTTTCATGGTGATTGCATCAAAAAGCTGTAATTGCACAGCACCATCCATTTCTTCATCAGTAAGGTTTGCGATTTTTGCACTTAATTCAACCACATCACCTTCTCTTAAAAAACGAGGGGTATTGGGAACCAAGCTCAAATCTTTCTGAGTAATGACATCTTTTTCTAACCCTCCACTGGTTACATTTTTAGTATGAGCAAGTAATCGGAAACGCCACTGTGTTAATAATTGCGGAGCATCAAAAGTAAATTTGATTTCCCCTCTACGGTTTGTAGTCAAATGTGGATAGAAAAAGGCAGTCTCATTCAGGTTTTTACGAATGGTAACACCTTTAAAATCAATAACTTTTTTTGGACCTTTTGAAATTTCGCTTGTAATAAGTGCTTTATCAGCAGAAAAATTAAAAGCGATACTATCTTGTATAGCAACACCAGACGCATTACCAGAAATTGTGACTGCCAACTCATCCTCTGTAACGTATTCGATATCATCTGAAGAAACTTCACTTACTGCATAGCCTAATGCCTTCTTCTCTCTTCGTATTCCTTGTGCAGTGATAACAATTCCTTCTAGACTAGTATCTACTTCAAGAGTCGTGTACATGACTTCTCCTGTTACTTTATATTCCTGCGTTATAAATCCTATAGAGGAGATTACCAAAATATCCGACGGAACCGTTGTTATAGAGAACTCTCCGTTAAAACCTGTCTGTACAACGTCTTTAGTTCCTTTAACAGTTATAGTCGCATCAGATATTGGTAAACCGTTTACATCTAATACGATCCCTATCGTATTGCCTACTTGAATAGTATGTGTCTTATGTTTTAGTTTCTGTATGCTTCGTCTTCTTCGTAAGTAATTATTATAGAGGTAGTTTCTGTTATTTAAATCTAATCCAAAGAAGTTTATTTTATCAAAAGCAGTTCCAAATCTACCAAAACGTTTTTCTCTATTTATAACTCTAAAGTTATTTACAAAATTTTCAGAACCCTGATCTATAGAAGGTACATGCCTATTTACATAGTCTTTAATATTAAAATCAGTATTCCAGTAACTCTTTGCAAAGACATCTAACGATGCATCGTACATAGACGCAAGTACTTCTGCAGCGACTTTCTTTCCTTCTGAGTTTTTGATTTTAAAACTCCATCTCTCTTTTGAATCTGGATATAACTTACTTCTAAATGTTTGCGTCTCTATCTCAAGAAAGTCTTCGGGTACCGAGAGATCAACAGGAATGTCTTTATGAAAAAATCTCCCAAACCGTGCATATTTCAAACGAAGGGTGATTTTTTCCTCGTAGCTTTTATCTAGTTGAATTTTGATTATTTTCTTCCCGTCAATGACTGCCTTATTTTTATAAAATCGACTGTCTTTATAAAAACCATCAATAGACACTGACAAATCCTGCAAGGACGTTTTAATAGCCACTTCTACATATCCATCTTTACGAGGGTCTTTGTTAATCACTTTATAATTTAACAACTCATTTTTAGGAAGGTATTTTTGAGTAGGTTGGTATACTGTAAGAGGTTGTTCTGTCACGACAGAGACACCTTCTTTACTTTGGGCTGTATGTTCTATCACGTATGTTCCCGCTTCCCAAGCCACACTTGTACGTATTGCCTCTTTATATTGAGATACTTCTTTAAAAACACCTTCATACACCAAAGCGCCTCTTGATTTTGGAATAGTATCTAGATCATACAATTCATTAGGAAATGCTTCTTGAAATGCTTTTTTAGAAATTTGCTGATACTCTGGGGTCTCCCAAAGTCTATCAAAAAGAATTCTATTAGGTGTATCAAGTTTAAAAATCTTAATAGTGTTATCACATGCAACCTGAACATCGTTTAAGTTCTTATTCTCTACATCAATTTCAATCGATTCTCCTCCATCAACCTGCTCAGAAACTGTAATTGTTGTGAGAAGGTTCTTCTTACCTACTTTAATTCTTTTTACAGCACTACGTGTTTCTCCATTAATATCTGTGATATCAACTTCTATTAGAAATTCAAAAATCCCATCTATAGATTGCTCTTCATAATCTGCAATAAATTTAATTTCAAAATTCCCTTTATCATCTGTTTTAAAATAATCTGTTGCTAGCTGACGTTCTCCTCCGCTATTTGAATAATAGTACCAATTACGAAATACTTTTTTTCTAGTGATTTTATAGACTCCTGTAGCTTGAGTAATATTAGATCCTAAAAAAGCTTTTGCATTTCCAGTAATGGTTACAGTGTCATTAGGCGTATATGTTTTTGAAATATCATCAAAGGTTATTTCAAATGTTGGGCGTTTATAGGCTTCTACCCTAAAACTCTTATAACCCCTATCGATATCAAAGTTACCATCCCAAAACGCTGAGTCTTCATCAGGCTCTTCTAGATAAATACTAAAACGTCCTGCAAGCACATCTTCTGGAATAGTGAATTCTCCAGAAAAGGATCCATACTCATTAGTGATCACTTCTTTTTCTAACAATTCATCTCCATTACTACTTTTAATATAGAGTATTGCTTTTTGTTGAGGCACAATTGTAGATTTCTTATGTTCTCTTTGCAATAAGATTCCTTTAAAATATAAAGTTTGCCCTGGTCTATAAATTCCTCTATCTAGAAATATCTCAACTTTAGATCTCTTTTTATTATCTGCATCTATTCTATAAGAAGGGTACACATTATTATTAAATCGTAACGTATCTTTATTATATACTGCAGTAAAACTTACTCTATTGTTACGATAGTTATTTTTTCCATCATTACTTTTTTCTACACTATACTCTCCATAGGCATCTGTCACTCCAGAGGTAGTATATACTTCCGAAGTAGACGTAGATGACACTTCGACATTTTCTAGAGGCGCACCAGATTCCCGATCATAAAATCGAAAGGTTTTTCTCTTATTATAATCCGTGATCGTATACCCTATTTTTGTGACTTCTGTATACCCAAAAGCATAACTTCTGGAAGATTCCAACCTTTTATTATCTGCATATATAAGATATTTTCCGTGTGGCAATTTAGGTAGGAGCACTTCTGTAGTGTGTTGATTCACATCTTCTGCACCTGGCAATACATATACTAGTGAGTCTACAATAGCACTTTGATGCTCATCCCCTTTTATAATGCTCCAAAAATTGGCTCCTAATTGATATCGTTGCTGTGAATCAAATGAAGGTGGGATTCTAACAATTTTTACTTTTAATGTATCTAGATTTTTATAGGTGATTAGCATTCTGTTTGCCTTATTAGGCAACACTTGTGCTTTAACTTTTATTGAAAGTTGTACTTGATTTATTTCATTAAGTAATTGTTTTGCGCGTGCAGCCGCTTCAGAGGTTGGGTATTTATCAATAAGAGTTTCACAAATTTCTTTTGCCTTTAGATAATACCCTTGAGTTAGATTAGTCCTTGCTTTATCTACATAATAACTTGCTAGTTCATATTGTAATATACTTTGAATAAAGTGTGTGTTATGCTTTCGCGAAAGCGCACTCAACCCTTTTTCATATAATTCATCTTTATCGTTCTTTATATAATATTGCTGTGCAAACTTTAAACGCTCTAACTGTGCATAGACATACGCTGTGGGATCAGAATCCTCCGCATGAATCTTTTCAATCTCTTGTAAAAGCTTAACAGCATTAAAACTTGAAACTAGAGTATCTTTTGTCTCAAATACTTCCGCTCTAAAATTCTCTGAAGAATCAAAAAAAGAAGGATGTTTTATTTCAAAAAGTATTGCAGGTCTATCAATTCCATACCATGGAGTTTTATAAAAAGCCATCGCTTCTTGCGCTATAAAATCATAGAGTGTAGGCTTATACTGTCTATTTACAAGTCCTTTTAAAACAAGTTCTTCAACATCTGAAATTGGAATTTTTATAAGCTGTTCTTTATAAGTTAGGGCTTCTTTATACGTTTTTATAATCTCATTTATAAACTTTACCCCATTCCACATGCTTATATCTTCAGATTTTTCGACTACTTGGGTGCGTTGATTTATTCTATACCGATTATTGGTATAATAATCAGTGAGTAATCGTGCTTTAAGTAACTTAAAAATTGCTTTTTGAGTAATGGGCATTTTTGCAGAAGCCACTTCTATCTCTTTAATAATGGAGCTCTCAACATCTTCTTCTGTAATTTTAAGAAATTTCCACCTGTATATAGAAGCCTTTACATAGTCATTTAAGTGGTTTTGATTACGGCTCTCTAATCGAATACTGTCTACAATTTTTAATGCAGTTTTTACTTGACTTCTAAGTTCTAGCGTGTCTATTTTGATCCATTCTTTTTGAAATGGAGATTCTTGGGCTATAGCACCTTGAACACTACATATAAAAAGCAAGAAAGCAATAATTATTCTCATGGGTTGGATTTTGGTCCAAAGTAAAGATAACGCTCTTATAGATTCAAATGGCAATTAGGGAATACACCTTTTAAGTGAGGGAATGGATGTGTTTACGCTTTCGCGAAAGCGTAATAAAACAGTAATATTCTTCATAACAAAAGCCCTGGCAACCTTTTGATCGGTCGTCAGGGCTAAAAACTACATTTTGAATATGTTTATTTCTTAATAATCTTTTTTGAAATTCTGACGTTATTTACAGTAGCTACCATAAAGTATATCCCCGTTGGAATCTCTGAGATATCAATCGAATTGTTTACAACACGTGTTTCTTTTATAGCACTCCCTAAGACATTATATAATGTAACATTTGTTTCTTCTAAATGAACTCCAGAAAATGAAATAATGCTCTCTGCAGGGTTTGGATATACTGAAAATTCTAACTGCACAACTTCATCTACAGAAAGTGTACAATCCAAATCTACACCACAAGCTACATCATCTATTTCTGGAACATCATCAGAAAATTGTGGTAAATCATTAGCTCCATTTGATCCTTCTCTATCTCCATGATTTTCATTTACATGACAATCTTGAACATCACAAGAAGAATTTGTCACATCCATTTTATAGTATCCTAGTAAATTGGTTTCATTACCAGATAACTCTGTCATATACGCAGTTGCAATTTCTTCAGTACTTCTTACACCACTCCAAACACGAAGTTCATCTATTTTACCATTAAAATGTTCTTGAGCTGTTCCATTATCAAAGTTTCCGATATGAGTTGGCGCACTTGTCGCTATTGTAGTAAGTTCTCCATCAGGATTTACAACACCTAGTGTTTCTGGTGCTCCGTTTACATATAATAATATTTCGTCTTCGCCATCAAAACTCATGGCTACATGATACCACGTATTAGTTTGTAATATTTGCTCCCCTTCTACATATCGCGTTTGTGTAAAAAATTCTGTAGAAATAAAGGCACTTAAAATTCCATCATCGGTCACTTGAAATCCCCAACCTCTAAATGATAATACGCCATTGCCAAGCTTTGCAATGATTTGTTGAAAAGAGCCAATAGAACTAATATTTATCCAAGCTTCTATGGTAAAACGGTCTGTTGCTTCAAAAGCAAAGTTTTGTTGTAAATCCACAAAATCATCCGTTCCATCAAAATCCAATGAATGATTTTGAGCCAGAGAGGTGAGTGTAAATACAATAAAAAAGAAATTAAGTAGTGTTTTTTTCATAACATAAATAGTATAAATCATTAAATGTATGAAGACACGTATGTCTCCTATAGTTTAAAAATCCTATTTATATCAGACAACCACAATAGCGATCACTAAAGCGTAGTCACCTATTTCATATTTGACTTGATTCAAATTAAATTAGTAACTCTAAGACGTTCTTTTGTAAGCGTCAAACACGCAATTAGAAAAAGAATCCAAACGATCCTGTGACACCAAAACTACGAGCATCTGGAAGGTCGTTATAATTTCCTCTAAAGTTCACATCTATACGGAAAACCTTAAAAATGTTACCAACTCCAAAACTATATTCAAAATAAGGTTCTGAGGTTGGTGCTATATCTTGGGGAGTTAGTGTCGAGATAGGCACATCGTTTTGGATAAAGCGTAAATTTTCAAAGGCCGGTCTATTTAAATCAATATTTTCTTGAGAGATATTACCTATTACACCGCGTATTCCTACAATTTCTCTAAGGTTTAATTTCTTTAAGAAAGGGATCCGAGAAAAGATACGTCCCCCAAAATTATGTTCTAGTTGAACAGAGGCATACTCGTCTGTTACAAATTCGTAGAAATTAAGTTGACTATAGGTATTAAAAATAGAGAATAGGGATTGATTTCCCGGCACTGGACTTAATAATGCAAGTGGTACTTCTCCAAAAGTTTTACCCACTTCTGTCGAAACATTTAACGTTCCAAAGCCTCCTACTCTAATTCCTTTTTTAAAGGAGAATTGAAGTCTGTCATATTCAAAATCACTATTTAATGTTCCTTCAAGGCCTCTTGTATAACTTAAGAAAAAACTAGGAAACCATTCATTAACCACACGTCTCTCTACCCCAAAACCAGATGTTTTTTTACCAGGCTCCCATATGGTTGTAAATACAATCTCTGCTTGATTAAGATCTGCTTTGGTTGTTGTTTGTGTTTCATCTATAAAATACTCAAGATTGAATGTCTCAGATGCAGACTCAAGACTTCTTAACGAGAAATCAGATCGAAATTTTAGATTGCGTATGGGTTCAATTTCAACTGCGACATTGGCCAATTTAATAGAGGTTAACTTGTCATTACTTGCTGTATTTACAAGTGATGACGAGGCAAGGTTTCTTCCTAAAACATCTCTAGACGTTGTAAGACTTGCTCCTATTTGCTCTACATCTTGTCGATATCCTCCAGAAAAAATCAATCGGCTTTTCTTATCGACAAGCCATTTTGAAGAGGCACCAAATTTGAATTTCTGATCTTTAAATCCATATGCAACAAATCCCTCGGCTCTCCATAAGTCATTTTGCCCAAAGTATGTACGAGCTCCTGTACGTATTCGTAAACCTTCTACTTCGTTAAATCCAAATGTAGAAAAGATAGGTCCATAATCTAAGTTAAGACTAGGAAACTCCCAATACCCTGATGCTAAGACAGATCCAAGGTTATATAAATTTCTAAATTTCTTTACTGTTTTAAGCGTATCGAGCATTTTATACACTCCTTTCTCATCTGCACTTAATGCTTCTTTTCTATTCTCTTCCCAAAAAGCATCATCTCTATTATAGACATCCTTGTCATAATAATAGACTTCCTTCTCATAAAATTCTTTGTCTTTCTTCTCGTTAAAAATATAATTATCATATAGCGTTGTACGCTTACCGTAAAGACCTCTCGACTCTTCTTTTTTTCTAAAAGCAAAGTCAGACAAGAAATAATCACGCTTTAATAAGAAGGTAGTATCATTTACAATATCAAATTCTTGCTCTAAGTAGATTTCCTTGACCCAGTTAATGTTTGCACTCTTTGAGAGTTGCATATTGATTTCTTTAATTGCCCAGGTAGAATCATTTACCCAAAAATCTCCTTTAAATGTAAGTTCATTAGAACGTCTAGGGTAATAAATAATATTATAACACCATTTTTTATCTATATAAGCACTGTCTGCCAAGACATAATTATAGGTTTGTATTCCTGTCCTACTTATAGGGCTTGTAAATGTTTTATCAAAAAACTTAAGGTAATTTTGATACACATCATAGTCATTATAAAGATCTTTTACAAAACCAATAATGGTTTGATTTTCATTAAATCCACTATTCTTATTACCAAGTAAGTCTTCTTTTTCCTTTTTAGATTCGTTGTCCCCATATACTTTTGAGACTGCTTCATTTACAAAAATTGGTAAATAGGTTTTTCCAGTAACTCTAGATGTATCAGTTTGATCAAAAATAAACTCCATCCCTCTAAAGAGACGACTATTTATTAATGCACTATCTATGGTATTAAGGTCAAATTCTATCTTCTCATACTTATCATACTCGTATTGTTTAAACTGTCTAAGACCGTTTTGTTTTTTTCGAGACCAGATTTTACGAAGGATATCAATCGCTGGATTATTCTTTTTTGAAGTCTTTCCTGAGTAAATAACCACTTCATCCATCGCCGCTGCTTCTTGGGGAAGCACAATCTTCATATCATAATTTACACGAGATGTAAGTGTTATTTCTTTTTCTGTAAAACCTATAAAAGAAATACGGATTTTTTCCCAAGTAGTTTCTGATTCTAGATAAAAACGACCATTCTCATTTGTAATCGTTCCTTCATTAGATCCCACATAAATCACATTTGCAAATGGAACGGGATTATCTTGTTCATCATAAACAACGCCACTTACTTTGGTCTGAGCGACCATTACAAATGGGAAAAGTAGTACGAGTAGTAGTATTCTATATGTATTCATAAATAAAATAAAAGCCTCATTAATAAGATTAATGAAGCTCAATATAATAACGTTAACGTAGCGATTACCTATATAGTACTTTTTTAACAGCTTTTATTACATCTTCACTGTTAGGTAACCATTCTTTCAGTAATACTGGAGAATATGGTGCTGGCGTATCTGCTGTGTTAATTTTTATAATAGGTGCATCTAAATAATCAAAAACTTGTTCTTGTACTTGGTACGTAATTTCTGTCGAAACATTACCAAATGGCCATGCTTCTTCAAGAATTACGAGGCGATTTGTTTTCTTTACCGAGTCCATAATGGCTTTATGATCCATAGGACGCACGGTTCGTAAATCTATAATCTCACAAGAAATATCTTCTTTTGCTAGCTCATCTGCTGCTTTGTATGCTTCTTTTATGATTTTACCAAAAGATACGATAGTTACATCTGTTCCTTCTCTTTTGATATCTGCAACTCCAATAGGTAATACATATTCTCCATCAGGCACTTCTCCCTTATCTCCATACATTTGTTCTGACTCCATAAAAATCACAGGGTCATTATCACGTATTGCTGCTTTTAAAAGTCCTTTTGCATCATAAGGGTTTGAAGGCACAATCACTTTAAGTCCTGGTGTATTTGCAAACCAATTTTCAAAAGCTTGAGAATGTGTCGCTCCTAACTGACCGGCAGATGCTGTAGGTCCTCTAAAAACAATAGGACAAGGAAACTGTCCTCCAGACATTTGTCTGATCTTTGCTGCATTATTTATAATTTGATCTATTCCAACGAGCGAAAAGTTAAAAGTCATATACTCAACGATAGGACGACATCCAGTCATTGTACTTCCTACGCCTATACCTCCAAAGCCAAGTTCGGCAATAGGAGTATCTATAACGCGGTCTTCACCAAACTCATCTAGCATTCCTTTTGAAGCTTTATAAGCTCCATTATATTCGGCGACTTCCTCACCCATTAAGTATACAGATTCATCACGACGCATTTCTTCGCTCATCGCTTCACATACCGCTTCTCTAAATTGGATTGTTCTCATCAAATATTGTACTTTAAAATAGGGTAACAAAAGTAAGCATTTATCATTGCTCTATAAATTGCTTTTTTATAAAATTTTACTATGCGCGCATAGTAAAATTAAGTTTTTTACCGTACTTTTGCTACGAAAACGAAATAGTAAAGATATTCTTTTATGTTTTTTTTACAAAAAGTATGTGATGTTCTTTTATTACTTTCGACAGATATTTTAAAACCACAGAATACTTAAATATTAAATTCTAAATTCTTATGAAAATATTAGTGTGTATAAGTCACGTACCAGATACTACTTCTAAGATTAATTTTACAGATAATGATACTCAGTTTGACACCAATGGTGTTCAATTTGTTATAAACCCAAATGATGAGTTCGGACTTACCCGTGCGATGTGGTTTAAAGAAAAGCAAGGTGCTTCTGTAGACGTTATAAATGTAGGAGGATCAGAAACAGAACCTACATTACGTAAAGCACTTGCCATAGGAGCAGACACCGCTATTCGTATAAATACCGAAGCAAAAGATGGTCTTCAAGTTTCTAAAGAGCTTGCTACTGTTGTAAAGAATGGTGCATATGACCTTGTTATTGCAGGTCGTGAATCTATAGATTATAATGGAGGTATGGTTCCTGGAATGCTTGCTGGACTTATAGGTGCAAACTTTGTAAACACCTGTATCAGTCTAGAAGTAGATGGAAATAATGCAACGGCAATACGTGAGATTGATGGAGGTAAAGAAACTGTTGCTACAACACTTCCTCTAGTGATTGGAGGACAAAAAGGACTTGTAGAAGAAAGTGATCTCCGTATTCCAAATATGAGAGGGATTATGATGGCTCGTAAAAAGCCACTTAATGTTCTTGAACCTACAGGTGTTTCGGCAGATACAACGACTGTTTCTTTTGAAAAACCAGCTCCTAAAGGCGCTGTAAAGCTTGTAGATAATGTAGATGCGCTTATTGATTTATTACATAACGAAGCAAAAGCAATCTAAAATAATTAATTTCAAGAGGTATACGCTTTCGCGAAAGCGTACTCATAATTAAAAAACAAATACAAGGTTGCTATTTAAAATCTATGCTTGTCATAAAAAAGCAATCTTTAAAAAATATACAAATTATGTCAGTTTTAGTATATACAGAATCAGAAAACGGTACTTTTAAAAAAACAGCTTTTGAAGTAGCTAGTTATGCAAAAGGTGTTGCAGATATGATGGGAACTACAGTTACTGCCGTTTCTATACACGGAGGTGATGCTGGAGCTCTAGGAGCTTATGGGGTAGATAAAGTATTAAATATAAACGATGCAAATCTAGAAGGATTTAATGCGGCGGCGTATGCAAAAGCGATTGCACAAGCTGCAAAAGCAGAAGGATCTTCTGTTGTTGTTGTAAGTCAAACAGCAGATGCAAAATATGTAGCTCCTTTACTTGCTACACAACTAGAAGCAGGATATGCTTCTAATGTTGTTGCACTTCCAGAAAGTACAGCTCCATTTAAAGTAAAACGTACTGCTTTTACAAACAAAGCTTTTAATCAAACTGAGATTGCTACTGCTACAAAAATAGTAGGCCTTGGTAAGAATGCATATGGTCTTAAAGAAAATAGTGGCGCAGCTGCAACAGAAGATTTTGCTGTAAACTTTGACGATGCAGATTTTGGAGTAAAAGTACAGTCTATAGACAAAGCTTCTGACAAAGTATCTATCGCCGATGCTGAGATTGTTGTCTCTGCAGGTCGTGGTCTTAAAGGTCCTGAAAATTGGGGAATGATAGAAGAAATGGCAGAAATTCTTGGAGCTGCAACTGCATGTTCTAAACCAGTATCTGATTTAGGATGGAGACCTCACGGAGAACACGTAGGACAAACTGGAAAACCAGTAGCATCAAATCTTTATATTGCTATCGGTATTTCTGGAGCAATACAACATCTTGCAGGTATTAACTCATCAAAAATAAAAGTAGTAATCAATAGCGATCCAGAAGCTCCTTTCTTTAAAGCTGCAGATTATGGTATTGTAGGTGATGCTTTTGAAATTGTACCTCAACTTAATGAAAAATTAAAAGCTTTTAAAGCAGCTAATAGTTAAGTCATTCTTGATATAAACACATTAAAATAGGTGAAGGTTGCACAATCTTCACCTATTTTTAATTAACAGCTATATAGTGAGTTCAAGGCTTTATCATTAAGCAGATTGCATATTTCTACAGAAATTCAATCTATTTCCTTTAAAAAACACGAACTCGTTGTTATATAAGCTTCAAAACTCAATTAACTTTTATTACTTTTACCAACTATGAGTTTAGTACGTTTAAACATAAAAGGGATTTCCTATAGTCAAACACAAAATGGAGCCTATGCCCTTATCTTGAGCGAAGTAGATGGAGATCGCAAATTACCCATTGTTATTGGTGCTTTTGAAGCTCAATCTATAGCTATTGCTTTAGAAAAAGAAATACGCCCGCCAAGACCTCTTACTCATGATCTTTTTAAAAATTTTGCAGATCGTTTTGACATTGTTATAAAACAAGTGATTATTCATAAACTTGTAGATGGTGTCTTTTACTCTAGTATTATTTGTGAGCGAGATAAAATAGAAGAAATTATTGATGCACGTACAAGTGATGCTATCTCATTAGCTTTACGTTTTCAGGCGCCTATATTTACTTACAAAAACATTCTAGACAAAGCAGGTATCTTCTTAAAAGGCAATACCGATCCAGAAGAGTTTACAGATGATGATGAAGTTCTTATGGATGAAATCATTCTTGAAGAAGAAGAATTACTTACTGGCGACAATGATTTCCAAAAAATGCCGCTTAAAGAATTAAACATTCAACTTGAACAAGCTGTAAACAATGAAGATTACGAGCTTGCTGCTAAAATAAGAGACGAAATTTCAAAACGTAATTAAAATCTATCTATGCGCAACTTTATCCTGGCAGTAGTAGCCATTGTGTTTTCTACCTGTTCCCTTTGGAGTCAAACCGAAGAAAAAACGTGGTCTTTTCAACAAATCACAGATGCTACAGGCACGGATCTTTTTGCCATTGACTCAACTAAAGATTCGCTTTCTCTACAAGAAGGTCATTTTTCATATAGCCTTTCGGCGAAAGATAATTTACAGGCTTCGGGAGATTATATAAAGCAAAACAATCTTCTGGTCTTTTTTTACAATACACCTAATGATACCATAAGACGTTACAGAATACAAACATTAACTGACTCAACACTTGCATTTTCTGAGCAAGGAGTGACGTATCGTTTTAATGGAAAAACATCTCCACAAGGTATAGCTCAGGCAGAAATAACAACTGCTGAAGCTACAGCTCCTAAGGTAATTCCTTCTCAAGGTTTTTCCGTAAACAGCTTGCTTAGAGGGATTTTAGGGATGGTTACTTTGTTATTTATTGCGTTTCTTTTTAGTAATAACAGAAAAGCCATTAACTGGAAAACGGTTGGTCTTGGACTTGCGCTTCAACTCATTATAGCTGTGGGCGTTTTAAAAGTACCTTTTATACAAAGTATCTTTGAAACTATAGGGAAAGTATTTATACAGATTCTTGATTTTACAAGGGCAGGAAGTAAATTCCTTTTTGAAGGATTAGTGGTAGACATGGACACTTTTGGGTTCATTTTTGCATTTCAAGTGCTTCCTACCATCATTTTCTTCTCTGCATTAACATCGCTTTTATTTTATCTCGGGATTATCCAATGGGTCGTGAAAGCTTTTGGATGGTTACTCTCAAAATTTCTAGGCATTTCTGGAGCTGAGAGTTTAAGTGTTGCTGGAAATATATTCTTAGGGCAAACGGAAGCGCCACTTCTTATAAAAGCATATTTAGAAAAAATGAATAAGTCCGAGATTCTTCTTGTGATGATCGGAGGAATGGCAACGGTTGCTGGAGCTGTTCTTGCAGCTTACATAGGTTTTTTAGGTGGAGACGACCCCGCATTGCGATTAGTATTTGCAAAGCATTTACTCGCAGCTTCTGTGATGGCTGCTCCTGGAGCGATTGTGATTTCAAAAATCTTATACCCACAAACAGAATCTATTAATACAGATGTAAAAGTATCTTCAGAAAAAATAGGATCAAATGTTCTAGATGCTATCGCAAATGGAACTACCGAAGGTTTAAAACTAGCCGTAAATGTAGGAGCGATGCTACTCGTTTTTGTCGCTTTTATTGCGATGTTAAACTATATTTTAGGCTTAGTTGGGAGTGTTACTTCTGTAAATGATTGGATGGCTGCAAATACAAACTATCCTGCACTTTCGCTTGAAGCTATTCTAGGAACCATATTTGCTCCCTTAATGTGGCTTATTGGCGTCGCTAAAGAAGATATCACAATGATGGGACAATTGCTAGGTATAAAACTTGCCGCGAGTGAATTTGTAGGTTATATACAACTAGCAGATTTAAAAAACACAGCAAACGCTGTTCATTTAAATTATGAGAAATCTATCATTATGGCTACTTATATGTTATGCGGTTTTGCAAACTTTGCCTCTATTGGTATCCAAATAGGCGGTATCGGTTCTCTGGCTCCTGGGCAACGTAAAAATCTTTCTAAATTTGGAATGAAAGCGCTCATAGGTGGATCTATAGCTTCCTTAATTTCTGCAACCATTGCAGGGATGATTCTTGGATAAAAGAGTTTCTAGAAAAAAGTATTTAAAAAATTTTATGCTTTCGCGAAAGCGTAAAAGAGTAAATTACCTCTTAAAGATATTACGTAATTGGTAGAAGAAACGCTCTATTAATCTAAGGTCTTCTGTCACGATATCAGCAGTACCTCTCATTTCCTGTTGGAAATCTATTTCTTTATTAAAGGTTGTAATCAAAGTCTCTGGAAGTGAAACGTCAATAGCATACATCCCTTCCTCATCTGCAATTACAGACATCTTAGTAATCTTCCCTTCTAGAGTTCCAAACTCTTCATCAGGATAATTGGAAAGCCGTATAATAACATCTTGTCCTACTTTGATTTTTCCTGAGTTTTGGGCAGGTGTTTTTAATTTTGCTATATACTCTGCACCGTCTTTAGGAATTACTGTAAAAACAATATCACCAGTGTTTACCGTTTGATTCTCACTCCAAAAATTTAAAAAAGAAACTTTCCCTTCAAGATTAGACGTTAAGGCATATTGAAGTTCCCAGTCTTTAATGCTTTTTTTAAGCCTATTAAGGGATTGTATAACTCCTATTAACATGGTTCTTTCTTCTCTAGCACCATCAATTTCTGTTCCTTTAGCAGTACTTTGAGCACTACTTACACCTTCTATTAATTGAGATATTGAAGCATCCATGCTCTTAAAGTTACGTTCGGATTGTAAAAATCCAATCCTTGAACTTTCTAATGTTGTTGCAGCGATAACACCATTGTCAAAAAGATCTTGATCGCGATCTAAATCCTTTCTTGCCAATTCTAATTCTTTTCTATTAATTTCTCGTTGCGCTTTCATATTCTCTAAACGATTACGAGTTTGAGAAATGGAAATACGATTTGCTATCGCTCGATTAGAAAATGGCCGATACTCTCTATTCAATTCATAAACAATATAACTATTTACAAAAAGTGCATAATCTGCCTCTATATTTCCTAAAGAAAATATTGGCATCTTCTCATAAGGAAAATAGAAAGATTCATTTTGTAATGATATCGTATCTAATACTGATTTGAGTTTATATATATCTTCATAATTTGCTGTGTTTTCTATAACAGCTAGTATTTGTCCTTTAGTCACTTCTTGATTATCTTCTACTAATATGGCAGAGAATCTTCCTGTACTCTTAGCAAATTCTTTTTGCGGAGGTATCTGGGTTGTAATAATTGCTTCTGAAGGAATGATGTCTGGATATCTTATAAACCAAGAAATCACAAGTAACATAATTATCAAACCTAAAAACAACGCGCTTCCCCACTGTATCATCCAGTTGGGTGCTTGTGTTAGGATTTCTTGTACCTCTTCACTACGTAATTCTATGTCTTCTAATTGATCTGGCATTACCTATGTATTCTTTTTTAACTCCCTAGTTCTAATTGGTTCTTTACTAAGTTATAATAATATCCCTTTTCTTTTGTTAATGTAGCGTGATTCCCTACTTCTACAATTTTACCTTGATCTAGTACTACAATTTGATCTGCATTTTTTACAGTACTTAATCGGTGTGCAATAACAATAGCTGTTCTATTTTTAAAAAACTCATCTAGTTTTTCCATAATTACTTTTTCGTTATTTGCATCTAAGGCACTTGTTGCCTCATCAAAAAACAAGAAATGAGGGTCCTTATATACCGCTCTTGCAATAAACAAACGTTGTTTTTGTCCTGTACTTAACCCTACTCCTTCCATACCAATTTTGGTATTATATGATAAAGGCAAAGACTCTATAAATTCTTTAATATTTGCTACATCAACAGCATGGGCTAGTTTCTTCTTATCTACATAATCATCGCCTACTGCAATATTATTTGCAATCGTATCATTAAAGACATATCCTTCTTGCATTACTACTCCACAAGCTGCTCTCCAAGAATATTGAGATACGTTTTGTAAATCTGAAGCGCCTACTTTTATCTGTCCTTCATTAGGTTCATAAAATTTGAGTAAAAGTTTCATAAGCGTTGTTTTACCACTACCACTTACTCCTACAATAGCTGTTACTTTATTTGCAGGGATATGTAAACTTAGACCATTGAGAACCATAACATCCGACCCTATATATCTAAAAGAGACATCGGTAATATCAAAATCTGCATCTGTAGGAATATCTGTGATTTTTGTATCCTCTTCACTTTCTTCGTCTTCTTTATTGTGAATTTCTCCGAGACGATCTAACGAGATACGAGCATCTTGCAACTCTCTTATAAAGCTTATTAATTGTGATATAGGAGAGTTAAGCTGCCCCACGATATACGTGATAGCAAGCATAATTCCAATAGTAATATCTCCATCTATTACAAGTTTTGCAGAAAGAACTGTAATAAAGATATTTTTCAATTCATTAATAAAGCTTGATCCTACACTTTGGTATTGTTCTAAGGCTAGTCCTTCTATTGATATTTTAAAAAGACGTGCTTGCATAAATTCCCAAGACCATCTTTTTTGTTTTTCTGCATTATGGAGTTTGATTTCCTGCATCCCATTAATAAGTTCAATCACTTTACTTTGTTCTTGACTTACTTGTGAGAATCGTTTGTAATCTAGATCTGCTCTTTTTTTAAGAAAAATAACAATCCAAAGAAAATATAGTACACTTCCTATCAAGAAAATTCCAAATATCTGAAGGCTATAAAATGCAAGCACAAACCCAAAAACAATAAGGTTTACCATAGAAAACAACACGTTAAGTGATGATGTGGTTAAAATACGTTCTATACGTCTATGGTCATTAATACGTTGTAAAATATCTCCTGTCATACGTACATCAAAAAATGATATAGGTAGGTTCATTAACTTAATGAAGAAATCAGAAATCAGGGAAATATTAATCCGTGTACTTAAGTGTAGTAAAATCCAGCTCCGTATCACCTCTACTGCTGTTCTTCCAAAGAACAGGGAGACTTGCGCTATTAAAATCAAATAAATAAAATTGATATCCCTTGTTTTAATACCTACATCGACAATACTTTGGGTTAAAAAAGGAAAGACAAGTTGTAATAAACTTCCTGCTAAAAGTCCAATAATAAGTTGGACAATAAACTTTTTATATCTGAAAACATATTTAAATATAAATGCAAACCCAAAGTTCTTTTTTTCTTCACCAAAATGTTCTTCAAAAAACTTTGGTGTTGTTTCTAGTAATAGTGCAATTCCTTCTGCAGTAGCATCTGTCGCATTATTTCCTATCCAGTATTTAAGAAGTTCTTCTTTGGTGTATTTTAAAATACCATGTGCTGGATCTGATATGTGATACAAACCTCTTGATATTTTAAAAAGAACTACATAGTGGTTTTTATTCCAGTGTAAAATACAAGGTAGTGGTACTTCCTGTAATTGTTCTAGTGTAATTTTTACGCCTAGTGTCCGAAAGCCCATTTTTTCGGCAGCATTACTTATACCTAATAGGCTACTACCCGATCTAGTGGTCTCACTAAGGCTACGTAATAATTGAATAGGGATAGGCTTTTTATAATATTTAGCAATAATCTTAAGGCATGTGGGGCCACAATCTTTACTATCTGCTTGTTTATAAAAAGGAAACTTCTTCAAAATGTATACGTCTATTATTTACTAATTATTATTTCTTCTTATTCTTAAATGTTCTAATACCCCAAGCTACTTTATAATGCCTGTATAGAAGATCGTAAACAACCATTTCGTGCAATCTGTTTTTTGATCTAAACATTCTATTCATAAGCATATGCGCATAACTACCCAAATAGTTATCTATCATCGCACTTTCTGCTGTTTTTTTAAGCGATGCGATTGTTGCTTCACTTTGTTCGCTTTTGTAAGCCAGTAATTCCAAAAGTGGTTCATATTCTGGTTTATCTTCTGCTTTAAAGTCTATAAAGAAAGTTATTTTTTCTCTTTTTGCACGGAATTTTTCATCCAATTGTTTCTTCAAAAACTTATTCATTCCAAATTCTAATCCGAAGCCAGTTTTTAAGCGTTCCATGAAGGCTAATTTTTGATCTTCTGAGTATCCAAAATCAGCTAGCATTTTGTCTAATGCTCGTATGGCAAAAAGCCACCTGAGCTCTTCCCCTTCTTCTCCATCTACCATATCTAAAAACTGAACAATCATATCACTTTCGTATGAAAATAATTGTTCTGCTTCTTCTATATGACTTTCTCCATATCGCTCGATCTCTCTTTGATAGGTGTCTAGCTGTATTTTCCAGATTAGGTCCGCTTTCGCGAAAGCGGATAACCCCTTATACATCATCTTCATAACCTTCCCTATCGCGTCATCATGTTTACAATGAAAACGCACTCTAATATGATGCTTAGGATCTGAGTATCGTATAAAAAACCATTGATCAATATGTCCTTGTTCTGTGAGCGTCTCTACAATGGGTTTTATGCCTTGCGTAAGTATTGCATCTGAGGTCTTAGTTCCTGTGTATATTTTATAATACACCCACGAATCACCTGGTATGAATGTGCGTTGTATACTAGACATCTGATTGTTGTTTTAAAAGGGTTTCATTATAAAAAGACAAAATAACTTGATTTGTAAAAGCAGCATTCCCATCGGAAACAAAACTTTCTTCTGTATGTAAAAACTCTTTTAATGTAAAACTCATTCGTTTTTTAACTGTTGATAGCAACATCTGTACGCTAGTACTATTTTTCATATTGATTAACAGCTCATTATCGCTTTCTTTGAGCAACACAAATTGTGGTAGCTGTCTCTCCTTTATAAACAGTTCTAAATTCTCCGAAAAGTTACCCATGTTTTTTTGAGAATTTTGCAAAATAGTTATATCCTCTTTTGAAATATTCCATGTTTTGGGAGAAAGAATCACTCCTTTATAGACAACTCTAGGTAAAAAAGGAAAATCTCCTTCATAGGGTCCCCAACCAAAACTCATCCCACTTCTTTTGTTCTGGCTTTGCATATTTGCCAAGAATTGATAAATAGGTAATGCGCCGCTAGAATAGTTATGTGCGTTGCTTAAATGAGGGATTACTTCTTTGTCATATTTTTTTGATCGTAAGACCATACGATCTCTCTTTGCAGATAGCATTAAATCGTCTATAGGCAGTTGTGCTTCTGTAGGTAATACAGATTTTGCTAGGTACGGGATTTCATAATCTCTTAATGCTGGTCGCATGAGTATATTTCCTACTCGTGATTCTGGAAGATGAACGATTTCTGCTAGTAATTTATTTGCATTACATTGTTTTTCTACTGCTACAATTTCTTTTACATATTCATGAATATCTGAGTCACTATGGCAAAAGCGTCCTAATAAATTTGCGGCGCTCGATCCGCCAGCGCTTGACATAATTACGTGTTCTTCTCCATCTACTTTAATCACCTCAACCATCGTAGATATGGTATCTGGGAGATCATTCCAATTTTCTTCAAAATCTTCAAAATCTGCATCAAGAAGCGTTATTATTTGCTGGTCTTCTTTTAAAGATTTTAATAATTTCTTATGTAAAATGTCATGTACTGTATTCAATTTAAGATCTCTTGAGGCAAAATTTGATCGTTTCCCAGGAAGTATAATATCATCTACCAAAGCACTTACATCACCAGAGTCTTTATTTTGAATAAATCCTATTCCTAACTCGACATCTAAGGCTTGTGATAATGGGACTTCCCTATCTTCATAACGCTCTTGAAATGCCGATTTAAATTGTGACAAGTATGTTTCTTGTGGTAATGGTGTAATCTTATTGAGTAATCGCATCGCACGTCTCACCTTAAAAATCACTTGCTTATTCAAGATATTTTCTTGAGGTGTCAAAGACATATCTGTTTGAAATAAATACTTTAATTCAAACCCTGTATTTAAGGTTTCTAAAGAGGTACTGATATCTATATAATCACTTGGTAGATTTCCTATTTTAGTATCTAGTTTTTCTATACTTGTTTGTGTATTTTCTAACTTTTCTACAAGTTTGTTTGTTCCTTTTTGTTGTTTTAGAATTGGGATAATTTGATCTGTAAATTCTGGTCCCGATACAGAAGGTTCTAGTTCACTCACCAATAGCTGACTATTCACAAGTTCTTCTATAAAACCAGCAGCTACTTCTAATGTAATCTCATCATCTACTAAGCATTGCGAGAGTATTTCTAGCGTTGCTCCAGTATTTGCACGATCTAATACCTTTTGTAAGTATTCAGAATGTTGTACTCCAACAATATGATGCATCCTACGACTATTCTCATAATGGTACTCTACATATCTTAACTGTTCTCCTGCTCTATAAATACTAGTATTGGGGTAAAAATGAAGTTGTTTTCTTATGTTTTCATCTTTTACAATATCTTGAGACAACGCGACTAAGTAGTTCATATCAAGACGTGTATGACGTCCATTTTGATTTGTGTTTTTTAATACGATCGTTGTTTTATCATCAAAAGTACCTACGGCTGTTCCTGCAAATAATCCAAAAGGAGTACAACGAGATGACATCCTACTCAAATATTTGAGGATGGAGTGTGTCATACGCTCACGATCATTAGCATTTGTAAGGTTTCCGTCTAGCCATTTTTCAAAAGCAGTATATAATGATGGAGACGCAAGGAAAAGAGCTTCTTTAATGTGATTTTCTTGGCAGGCTTCTTTAAGTGTTTCTTGTGTTAATACTAACTCTTGGGTAAGCTCAAGAAAAAAAGAAAGAGGAAGTAATGGAGTCCTTAGAACGTATTTAGGAAAATGGGTGTATTGCATTCTATAATGCGCTATTATTTTATATTAATTTCGTTTCAAAAAGTTAATTACCAATATACTAGAATATATCGATCTAAGCTAATTGTTTTTTTATTTAACCACAACTATTTACAATTCGCCTTTATTCATTTCATTTTTGTTTATTCTTCCTTTTTTAAGGTTTTTTAGCCCCTCTTGTAAATATAATTTGAAATATACATCAAGTCTGTAGTACAATCAAAATTAGGGTGCCTAATTTTAAACAAAATACAGTACCCTTTTCATCAATTTTAAGGTAGTATTTCCTTTTAAATTTTCTACATTCTTGATACGATAAGATGGATTAATTCCTACCCATACGTCTAGTTTATAAAACATATAAAAATCAATAGATTAAAACAATATGATGTTATGGTTTTATTAGAAAAAACCATTAAGGTGATGTGTATCACATGTTTTTAAATACAATTATTATATCAGGATATGGTATATACGCTTTCGCGAAAGCGTATACAAAAGCAATTATCTAATAGATCGTTTTTACTTATCTGCAGAATTCAACAAAAAACCCATTCCCTTTAATAATAAAGAAAATGGGTCTCATCAATTAATAATTAGAAGAATTACTTATCAACCACAAGCTATAAGCCAAGAAATTAAATAATCTTTCAATGGCTCAATTGAAGGTGCGATTTCTCCTCCTTGGAGTGTTTTTAGATGATCAGGTTGTATTTTTGAAATGGTCATCTTTTTTAGATCAATAGATTTTTCTTTTTTTTTCATCGTATTATATATTTAAAGATTAACATAATGCGCAGTATGCAGCTATAGCTGCAGCTGCTGTACCTGGGTTTGTATTTCTGAATATACATCCAGGTAGAGTATCACATAATGCATTCCACTCGCTAACAAAACAATCTTCAAAACTATCTTCACTTGCAATGCTTGGGCATGGAAATCTCTGCCCTGCATATATGGTATTTGAATAATCATTGACTATTTGAACAAATTCTTGTTTTGAAAGAGATGTTTCAGACACTGTATCCATAAACTCTAAAGATTTTAACTCTCCATAATCAGTTACATTTATAGTAATAGTTACTATCTTATTATTAATTCTATTACCAGACATTTGATACTGCTCTTCTACTTTTTCAACTTTTAATTTCCTACCATCTGAGTATAGTAATTCAAAGTTTTCATTTCCTAAATCTTTCATAGAAATCGCAAACTTTTCTTCTAAAATCTGAGTTAACTCTTCATTTTGGGTTTCTGTAACTACGCTTTGTTCAACCAATAATTCGTCTGTATTTTCGTCTTTAGAACAAGAGAAAATAAAAGTTATCATAATCAAAAGAGGTAGTATTTTAAAAAAAGATCTCATAATCTATATTTTTTTAAAATTTATATGAATTAATGAACTATACAATGAGCGAGTGCACAAGAAGCTATCGCTGCTAGTGGTATTTCTGGTCCTGCAAATGAAAGAACAATTAATGCTACAGAAGCCCAGCCTTGATCTTCATATAGTGAAGTTACGCAAGTAGCTGTATCATCACCACAATTATCAAAAGTTGATTTATCTGTTGGAATTTCATAACTAACTTGTTGTGTAGTATTATCTGCAATTATAGAAATAATTAAGTTGTCATTAGCATCATAATAGTTCATAACGCCTACATCTTCACTTTCATTTTCAACTATCAATTTCACACCTGCAAAACCCTCTCCATTTTCATATAACCCTAAAAACGAATTGGAATCATTAATACTAGGAACAGAGTATGAAACAACTTCTGAATCTTCTGAAGTTATTTCAGAAACTTCTGACCAATTATATTCATCTGATGTACTTCTTCCTTTAGAAAATGTACCAAAACTCTTTTTTAAATCATTGATTACATTTACATCGCTTACAATAGTAGTTTTATACTTTTCTTTATCTAAGGCTCCTATTGCTTCTTCATTAGTAATCACGTCTATATTTGCGGTTTCATCTACTACAAGTAATTCTTCTTGTTCTTCACTACAGGATACAAATCCTATTAAAGCTAATATTGCTATTTGAAATATTCTTTTCATAATTAAAATTTTATAAATTAAATTGATTTTATTGTTCGAACACTACAAATATGAATTGCATTTTTAACCTTCACAATTCACGTATAACGGTTTTCATGAATTTTGAATTCGTTTTTCATGAATTTTGACATTGCTTTTCATCATTGATTTCTGATTTATAAATCACTATCAATGTATACAATACAGCTAATCCTTCAGTAAATTTTGATCGGAATACACATAGCATAAAAAGATATCTTGTAGGTTTAATAAATTCGCAAAGGATACTTACTTTTATCTTTTTTATAACTAAAAAATAACTCCCTATTAATTATTATGAAGTTATTGACTCATCTTTTTACTTGTATTCTATTTTTATGTATTAGCAATAATGCCTTAAGTCAAAATAAAATAAAACCTATTGATACCTTAAAAAACAAAACAGCACAGGAGCTTTATGATATCTCTACTAAAAGCCCTGATGTTTCTATCCTTGAAAGAGCTATACATAAAGCAAAAAAGGAAAACAACCTAGAAATTCTTATTGATTCCTATTACTATATGGGATTAAGGCTAAAAGATGAAAAGAAGCTACAATATCACGATAGCATTATTGCCTTAAAAGATCAATTCAGTAATATATTACACCCTGCAAATTCATATTATGCTAAAGGAGTATATTTTTTTAATCAGAGAAATTTTATAAAAGCAACAGATTATTTTATTAAGGCAAACGAATATGCAAATAGGAATTATAACCAAGATATTATTGTTCGTACAAAGCAGAGTTTAGGATTACTTAAGAAAGAAATTGGCGATTATGAACAAGCTCTTATTCTTTATAAAGAAAATTTTAAATATACTACCTCTAAAGACACAAACACTTTATTACCTATAGATTATCTGGAAGTCGTTTTTTCTATAGCATCTATTTATAGTAAATTAAACAAATATGATTCTGTTTCTTATTATAATGATTTTGGTATTAAAGAATCTTTGCGGTTAAAAAACATAGACAAATACAATGATTTTGTATTAAATACGGCAGAAACTCTTTTTAACAAAGGTGAATACAATAGGTCTCTAGATAGTTTACATAAAGTACATCCTTATTATGAGTCCAGTGATGATCAGGCAAATCTATCTGTTACTTATTATTACTTAGCAAAAAATTATTTTAGATTACAGGAAGATGAAAAGGCGATACAGTTATTAGAAAAAATAGATTCTCTTTTTCAAGAGAATAATGATACAAGACCAAAAGTTCATGAAAGTTATGCCCTCTTAATCTCTTATTATAAGAATCAAAACAATTTAGAAAAACAAATAATTTATCAAGAGAAAATAATAGATCTCATTAGTATGTTACATACTAATGAGTTGTATCTTAATAAAAAGATTGTATATGATTATGATATCCCTGTAATATTAGCAAATAATCAAAAAAACATTGACTCCATTGAAGCAAAAAAAAAACGAACTACTATTTTTGCGTATTGCCTACTTATTATCATAGCTAGTATTCTTATCATTTTATTTTACCTTAATAAAAAACGAAAACTTTATAAAAAACGTTTTGAGGAATTAATTAATAAAAAAGGAAGTGCTTTAACTGATATAAAAACAACTAAAGATGAAATTTTTCTTAAAAAATCGGAATTAAGTATCCCTGAAGAAGTCATTGCAAAAATCTTATCTGAATTAGAAAATTTTGAAAAAGAGAAAGATTATTTAAACTCTAAAATATCTATTAGTCTTCTTGCAAAAACGATAGGAACAAATCCAAACTATCTATCTAAGACTGTGAATCATTTTAAGAAAATGTCTTTTTCTCAATATATTAATATGCTTAGAATTGAACATTCTGTAGGCTCTTTAAAAAGTGATACGATTTATAGAAAATATACCTTAAAAGCAATCGCAGCTGAGTTTGGGTTTAATAATACGGAGTCCTTTTCTAAAGCATTTTATAAAGAAACGGGTATCAAACCATCTTATTTTATAAAAAACTTAGAAAAATCAGATGCCTGAAAAACAATGTAATACATCTAATCTTTACCAACATTCATGAATATTAATATTCTTTTTTTTTAAAACCAAATAACTCTTATTAGTTTTAGATCATTGATAACAATATTAACTTAAGTTATACAGAATGAAAAAGAAAATAAATTTAAAAAAATTTAAAATTGCAAACCTTACTACTATGAAAATGCTAAGAGGAGGTACTGGTGATGAAACAGGTGGGATAGAAACAGGAGGTGGCCAACCTAATACATTAATTCCAGAATGTCTTCCAAATACGGATCCAGATCCTAAATTCACTACTGAAAATCCTTTAAACCCAAATACCTGTGTACAAACTTCGGCTGTTCAGGTAACAGCATTTTGTAATCAAGGGTAGGAATATATTTACATCTGCTTTTCGCTTTTACAAAAGTTGATAAAAAAAAGAAGGATTCATTTATAAATGAATCCTTCTTTTTTTTATACCTATATGCATTTTCGCGAAAGCGAAAAACAAATTACCCTATCATCAAACATTGATTCCAATCGGTTTTTTCTGGATTGAGATATGATAATATGGCTAGACCGATGCCAGCAATTCCTTCAAGAAGACTATTTTCTTTTTCATAGGTGGGAGTATCTCCTCCTCTCCATTTCATATATCCAGCAGATCCATCTTTATGGTGATCTAATGTAAGCCCGTAATCAATCCAATAATCTGCTGCCTCTTTAAATACCTGAATACCAGTTTCTTTATACATATAATCAAAGACATGCATGACCCCAAAAGCACCATGACACAATCCTCCATCTACAATTCTAGTTTCCTTTATATCTCTACGTGTAGCAGTATGTTCTAACAATTGAATCGCCATGTTTTTTGTCTTCTCATCTTTTGTAACAATACTAGCTCTCCATAAAGAAATAGCAACTCCTAAGTCTCCATAGCACCAAGCAAGTCTACTGCCTTGACTCTCTTTATTTTCGTTTGTAATCCAATCTGGGAAAAAAGAAGTGTTTGTCTGTTCCTTTTTATAGCTTAAGACATGCTGCACTGTTTGCTTTAAAAGTGGTGTTGTCTTTTCTGAAAAAGCAGCTTCTTCTGCTAGTCTTGACAAGAAATTTATAATACTTGCTTGACCATGTGAGAGACTTAGATTGCAACCTCTCAATCCTTCTTCTCTTATAAGATATGATTCCCAATAAAGACCTCGATCACTTTTCTTTGCTGTTCTTTCTAATTTTGAGATCATCTCGAGTAACATCTCTTTATACTTTTCTTTAAGCGCTTCTGATCTTGTATTCTTATATCTCTTTAAAAAGTAATATCCTACTCCTATAAGTCCATGTAAAAAGTCATAAAAATTTTCTTCTTCATTTAAATTTCCGATGTGCCTCAAATAATCATCAAGTACTCCTAAAAGAGCATCGGTATCTACTTCTATAAAATCAAGTTCATTAAGGAGTTCTATAGTCCAAGCTGCTCCTGCAATCCCTCCGCAAAACGTATGAAAATTATATCCTTCATTAATACTATTTATAATAGACATTATTATAGTGCTTCCAGTATCCTCACTTGTCTCATTAGGGTTATATTCATTATAATAAAAATGAAAAAGTGCTAGACCTGCACTTCCTGATAATACTCCTATATCTGTAGTACCAAGTTCTCCGTTATTTTGAAGTTCAAGGTTAATCTCATCTAATTTATCTTTTAATTTTTGCTCTCGCATAATATTCATAATTTTAAAGGAAATATACATATAAAAAAGCTGTCTTACGATGTAAGACAGCTTTTATACTATATATACAATTAAATGTATACTATACTATTACCAGCATTGCTCTCCTGCACGTGGACAACTCATAGCAGGCCCTGTTGGACAACAGTGTGATTCACCACCACCTTCAATTTTGTCTAGATCTAAGTTGCTAATTACTTCTTTGTTAAGTGTTAATTCTTTTAGTGACTTCTTCATGATATAAATAAGTTAAATAAAGACCTACTCTATTAAAAGGTTTTCGGTATCCCCTTAAAATCAATAAATAGTATTAATGATTTACTCTCTAAAAATAGCCTATAAGACAGGCTCTTACAATAACTACCACCTCATATCAAACAAAATAAGGTGCTCAATTATTAAACATTTATAATAATAAAGGGCTATCTATGTAGATAGCCCTTTGGTATTAATAATGTATAGACCCTCTAAACTAGATATACATTATATATAAATTATCAGATTCTTAGTAGCAATATACTCCTGGAGGTGGGCAACTATTCAAAGCTCCATCTGTTGGACAACAATGTGTACCACCACCACCATCAATTTTGTCTAAATCTAGGTTACTGATTACTTCTTTGTTAAGTGTTAATTCTTTTAGTGACTTCTTCATGATATAAATGAGTTAAATAAAGGCTTACTCTATTAAAGGTTTTCAGCATTCCCTTAAAACCAATATATTGCTTGATTTCTTTTTAAAAATAGATTGAAAATCAAGTTCTTACAAAAAAAACTTCCTCATATTAAACAAAATAGGGTATAAAAAAAGCTATCAGAATTGATAGCTTTTCCATGTATAACCTTGGGGGAGTTCTTTCTATGGGAGATCACTTGTAGGACAGTGAATGTCTGACACATTATCACTATGTTCATACCAATTGGTCCCATCTGTAGGGATACAATCTCCTCCATTAATAATTTGCATTTTGCTTGTCTGTATTCTTGCAATCGTAAGCTTATTAAGGCTTATCCCTTTCTTTACTTGTTTCTTCATGTGAATGTATTTTTATAACAAAATTGATAATTAGAAATACTAAAAAACTATAAAATATTGATTTTAAGCATTCCTTAAATGTAACCGCAATCTATATAGAAACATAATACACAATCCCTAAATTGTTTAAAATAGGGCTCTATAGTTGTAGAAAAATTAATGCTAATATACTGACATTAAATCTCTTCTATTCTTTTGATATAATATGAAGGATTAATTCCTGTCTTAGATTTAAAATGCTTAGCAAATGAGTAATCACTCTTATAACCTAGCTCTGTAGCAATAGATTTAATAGAAAAGGAACGAAATTTCTTATCATTTTTTAATCGATTCACGGCATAATCAATACGCAAACTATTAATGTAATCATTATAGCTGAGTCCCTTATGTGTATTTATAATCTTAGAAAGGTAGGTTGCATTTGTTTTTACTTTCTTGGCCATAGATCGTAAACTACAATCTGTATTTAAAAAGAATTCTTGTTGTTCTAAACGTTTAAGTCCTTTAAGAACATCTGTCACTTTTTGATCACCAATAATCACTTCTCGAGGTTTCTCTTTAGGTTTTGAAGATTTTTTAGAAGACATTTCTAATTGATTTACTTTCTTAAGTAACTTATCAAAAGATTGTTTACTCGTACGTTGTTTTTTCTTATATGTGTATAAAATAAGAACACAAATTCCAGAAACAACAATAAGAAGGGATAAAAAATAGATAGCATTTCTTTTTTCTTTTGCTATTTGCTCTCCTAAGAGTCCAGTATCCTTCTTATAAATTTTATTTACTACTTTATCTTTATCTTTTTGATATTTCTTATATAACTCTCCATACTTACGATACCAATAGGAAGAATTTTTATCATCTCCCAATGTGTCATAAGAAGCTCCTATTAATTCGTATGCGTCTATTAATCGTCTATAATTTTTGCGTTCATCATTATCGCTTATGCCTGTAATCTGTTTTAATTGATCAATGGCTTTTTCATATTCTTTTTGTGCAGCATAACAACTCGCAATAAAGTAATTGATATTAATCGTAAATGTTTTACTCTTTACAGTACTCTCTTTATAAATCCTATCCGCAGTTCTAAGATAAAGCAAGGCATCTTCATAATTTTCTTTATAAAAAGAAACAGCTCCTTTTTTTGTGTACAAATCTATAAGTCCCGCTTTATAGTCTAATGTATTACTCATAGAGAGCCCTTGATCTACATATTTTAAAGCAATATCATATTGTTGTAAATCTAAGTGTACTTCTGAGGTAATAGTTAAAAGATTAACATGATCTTTTTTATTTTTATAACGTGTGTCATCTATAATAGCCAGGGCTTCATTACAGGCATCTAGTGCTTCATCAAATTGCTTCATCCTACGTCTAACGATAGCAATGTTAGGATTTACAATGGCAATAACAGTATGTTCTATTTCTTTTTTAGTTTGCGCAATCTCTAACACTTTATAATACGCATCAAGAGCTTCTTGATTATGCCAAGCACCCAACTCTGAATTACCTAATAAAATATATAAATTAATGAGTTTTTTTGCCTCCTTTGCAGATTGCGCATATGGGATTCCTTTTTTAATATAAGATGTAGATCTTTTATTATCTCCTTGTTTTAGAAAAGCACGCCCTAATTCATAATACAAGTCTGCCTTTTCTATATTACCTTGGAGACGCCTTAATAACTCATCCTCATATATAGTTGCCTCGTCTGGCGACACTTCTATGATGCCACTAACGAGCTCATTCCTTGTTTTTTCTTGTACGTTATCTATAATTTCTCCTTCCTGAGCAAGCATTTGAAATTGTGTGCTTAAAAAGAAAATAATAAGCATATAAGTACGCACTAGATATATATTATATCGTGAGGAGGAATTCGTCATATATTTTAAAATCAGTTGGGTGACCTAAAAATAAGGATTCCTTTTAAGATATAAAGCTCTGACAGTGAGTTTAAAATCAATTACTGCTATAAATCTTGAATCAGATGGGTTGTAGTGTTTGTCCGCTTTCGCGAAAGCAAAAAAAGCTTAGTATCGCATCACGACTACTAAGCTTATCTCATACTCTTTTTATAAAATCATAAAAAAGATATGTTTTTATTCTTATAAAGAATAAAATCTAGTTGTTAACTCCAGTTTTCAAAAATACTAATAAAGAATATTAATGTTACATACATAATTAAAAATGCAATAATAAATCCTATATATTTTGATCGTTTATTTTTATAAGTATGATGTTTTACATAAACGAAAATATTCAAAGAAATCAGTATAATTAAAATCAGAGTTCCTAGTTTTAAAGTAGATGCCAGAGAAGTCTCCTTTATAAAACAATAGTATATATACAATAAAACTAATGGAATCACTCTTGTGCATTTTAATATAGTATCCATCTTTATTTTTTTGTAGTTATCTAAACTTAATGTTCCTATGAATCAATAATCTTATGCGATTACTTTATAAAAAATGTATAATAATATGATTGAAAAGACAAGATGTGTACGACCCTTACCTTTTCAAATCATCTTATTATCTTTCTATACTAATGAGGTAATTAATTACATCCTACACTACAAGAAGCTCCTGAGAACCACCCTCCTTCATCAAAGTTCATAAAAGGATTTGAATCACCACTGCAGTTTAATAAATTCATTGCTGCTGTACACTCTTCTAGCGGACTATCAGAAAGAAGCTCTACTACTGCTCCTACAACAACTGCAATAATAAGTATAACACAAGGAGGACATCTTTGTTCTAATTGCGCAAGATCACCTCCAAAAACTATATTTTCTGCAGTAATTCCTAGATTATTCACCATATCGAAAGTATAGAACCCATCGTATTTTTTTACATTGACTAATTTTACAAACTCTTTTGTAATATCGTTTGTGATTACATACTCTTGTATTGCATTATTTCCTTTTTCTCTACGAATTTCTAAAGAAGATTTTTTTGAACTTTCATTAATGATTGTATATGTTTTCTTTCCTGGTTGTGTTCTTGTTACTGTACCATCAGTATTATTTTTGTATGTAACATCTCCGTAACGCAATGTGTTTTTTGAAGTTTGATTCTCTATAGAACCGTTATCTATTGTGGTAGAGATTACTTCTATATTTTCTGTTTCAAAAGAAGTTTCATTAGAGTTCTCATCTGTACTACAGCTAAAAAAGAAAATAAATGCTGATGCTAAAAATAAATATCTGAAAATTTTCATAATTATTGTTTTATATAAATTAATAAAGTGTCACTTGTCTTGGAGGCTTCAAAAAATTGATTTTTTTAAGCTAAAAAAAGAGAATGGAATTGAGGTTTTAAGAATTAAAAGTTGAATTTGCGAATGCGTATACATACACCTTTAAAAAATGAATACAATAAAAACGGGCTACTATGTAGCCCGTTAATTTTATTAAGCAACACAACGTAATTGTGTCCCTTGACTAACACCAAGACCACTAACATTATAATTGCCATTATTGTCTAGCCAAATAGTAGACGCTTGACAAATTTCTGATCCGCAACAGTCACTATTTGTTTGGCATACTTGAAAAGTCCCTTCGGTTGAGCAAAACTCTACTCCACTTCCAACACCAAACAGAGATCCTCCTCCAATAACCAATTTTTGTTCTGCATTACTCAGAATTCTTCCTAGTTTTAAAATTTGTTTTTTCATAAATTAAATTTTATAAATTAATTAATTGTGAACATTTAAAGACACTCACAACATCTGTCTGTCTTCTATTTCTTTTAGACACAACGATGTATTTTATAGTTATATAAACCAATATGTATCTTCTTTTTAAGTCCTCACTTAACAATGCTAGAAAGAAGAATTTTTAGTCTTGTTTTAAAAATGAAGTCTGTTTATCTTTTGGAGATTTAAGCAAAAAGAGAAGGTGAAACAACTACTAATCAATACTCTTGTTATAGTATATCATAGGAGTATTAAAATGGTATACTTGAAAAGGCAAGATTCTTATACATCTTACCTTTCCAAGGTATTAATAAGGTGATTTAATTACACCCTACACTACACGTTGCTCCTGAGAACCATCCTCCTTCGCTGAAGTTCATAAAAGGATTTGAATTATCACCACAGTTTAACGCATTCATAGCGGCTGTACACTCTTCAAGTGGACTATCAGTAAGAAGCTCTACCGCTGCATCTACAATAACTAAAACAATACACCAAGGGCAAGGGAATGCTCTTTGTTCTAATTGTTGTAAATCTCCATCAAAAGTTATGTTCTCTGCTGTAATTCCTAGGTTATTTACCATATCAAATGTGTAATAACCATTCTGTTCTTTTACATTTATTAACTTTACAAACTCTTTGGTAGTAGGGTTTGTGATTACATATTCTTCTATTGCATTACTTCCTTTCTCTCTTCGAATCTCTAAAGAAGCCTTTTTTGAGCTTTCATTAATGATAGTATATGTTTTTTGTCCAGGTTGTGTTTTTGTTACAGTACCATCTGTATTACTTTGGTACGTAATATCACCATAACGCAATGTGTTTTTTGAAGCTTGATTATCTCCAGAGTCATTATCTATTGTTGTAGAGATCACCTCTATATTTTCTGTTTCAAAAGAAGATTCGTCAGAGTTCTCATCTGTACTACAACTTAAAAAGAAAGCAAACGCTGATGTTAAAATTAAATACTTGAAATTTTTCATGATTATTGTTTTAAAAGATTAATTAAATGTTATCCGTTTTGGACAGTTCAAAAGTTGGGTTTTTTAAAGGGCAAAACAAGAGAAGGCAATCGAGATTCTTAGAATTTAAAGTCGACATTCTCAGAATTCGAAAAAAGAAAAATAAACCATAAAATTCTGTTTATTATATATTTACAAAGGGAAATACATATATCATCCTATGTTCGGACTAAACCTTTACCATCTTTTAAAATAAATTGATTATTTTTCAAAAAAACAGCGTGTTAATGATGTATTTATTGAGATATAGACGAAGATATATTCATATTCTATGTATTCTATTTATCACGCAGACTATCGTTGCACAAGAAGAATTTGTGACTCCTGACTCTCTTAAAAACAAAACATATAGTTACTTATTTGACAAGTTTCGAACCAATTACACAGATACAATCTCATCCTTAATCTACTTAAATGCATCTTTAGAAAAAGCCATCACTGAGGATAATAAAGCAAATAAGTCGTATATATTAGTTCAGTTAGCATATTACGAAGCAGATAAAGATCGCAAACTCGATCTCATCAAAAGATCTATAGTAGAAAGTAAAGATGCCGATACTGCATATACTATATTGCCTCACTATACACTCGGACTATATTACTACACTCATTTTGAGTACGAAAAAGCACTCGAAGAATATCTGAAAGTATTAAATATCACAAGACAAATTCGGTATATAAATCACGAATTTATTACTCAATATCATATCGCCGAATTAAAAGGAGCTATTGGTAAACATGAAGAAGCCGAAGAATTATACAAAAAATGCCTTTACTACGAAAACTCTAAAGAAGTTAAAGACTCCATTACTTTTACTGATATTTTAGTAGGTTTAGCTGAATCAATGCGATATACTAAAAAGCATGATTCGGCATCATATTACTATAATTATGCTAAGGAAAAAGGCTATAAAAAAAATCCATATTATATAAATATAGCAACGATAAATCAAGGAATCAACTTATATAATATTGGTAATTTTAAAGAAAGTAAACAATTACTACACAAAGGAAATAATGAGATTGATCTTAATTATCCTAGCAATCAAAAGTACTATATCCTATCTCAATTTTATCTTGGAAAGATACATCAACTATCAAATCAAGATATAGATAAAACAAGAGACTATTTTCATACTGTAGATTCGTTATCTACAAATATGATTCTCCCAGAAACTAGAGAAGCTTATGAATTTCTTATTGCAGATTATAAAAAACAAGGTGATCTTAAGGCACAACTTAATACATTAAATAAACTAATACGATTTGATAGTATTATATCATTAAGAAAGATCCGCACAGTAAACAAACTGCATTCAGAATATGATACACCTCAACTATTAAAAAGCAAAGAAATTATAATTAAAAACTTAAAGGATAAAACAACGGTTCTTACTATAAGAACCATTTACTTAATCATCTTTATTTTACTTCTCATTTTACTGTTTATCCTACAACACAAAAAACATAGGAAACATAAAAAACGATTTAATACTATTATTTCAGAATTAGACAATCAAGAAACAAAAAGTATTCTCGATCATAGCATATCTAGTACCCCAAAACCACTTCTAGACGGTATCGATGAGACAACGATTACAACAATTTTAAATAAATTAGATTTATTTGAGGGAAAAAAAGGGTTCTTACAAAAAGATATCACACTAGCCGTTCTTGCAAAAAAGTGCACGACAAATACAAAATACTTACCTAGAGTTATAAGTGCCTATAAAGACAAATCGTTTGTTAATTATATTAATAATCTTAGGATTGATTATATTTTAAAAGAATTAAAAGATAATACCACGTTACAAAAATATACAATCAAAACAATTAGTGAGGAAGCAGGTTTTAACACATCAGAATCATTTGCTACAGCTTTTAAAAAGAAGACAGGCATTAGGCCTTCCTTTTACATTAGAAACCTCAAAAAAGAAGAAATTATATAGTCGAAATTCTAAGAATTCCGCTTACTTTATACTAAATCCTTCCTGTTTAAAAAAAAATAAAGAGTAGATTTCGCCAAGATTAATAAACATATAATTACTTATGAAAAAAATTAAAAAAACCCTTAGCCTAAACAAATTAGTCATATCAAAGCTAGCAAACCCTACTTCTATTATGGGTGGAAGTTTCAATTGTGGCGAGGCATCTAAAGTTCGTCCCTTATGTACTGGTATTAGTAATGATGAAGGAGGCCCTTGCCAAAAATCCAATCAAACTGATTGTACCCAACTTACAACTAATTTAGAATGTTAATTAATAAAAGATAATTAATCATATCTGGTTAACAACTCTATAATAACTACAGACACCTTTCGTTGTAAAACTCGGAAGGTGTTTCTATTTTAGAGCACTTTTTGAAGAAGTTATTTTTTGCTTTCGCGAAAGCGTATAATAAGCATATAAAATCATAAACTAAGTTCCCGTTTTACGAGAATGAATAAAGATACCCGCATACACGGGCAATTATCATGAAGCAATATCACGACCTTATACGACACGTACTAGAAAACGGAAATGAAAAAGGAGACCGTACAGGTACAGGAACAAAGAGTGTGTTTGGACATCAAATGCGTTTTGACCTCTCAGAAGGTTTTCCTATGGTCACTACAAAAAAACTACATTTAAAATCTATCATTTATGAACTGTTATGGTTCCTTAATGGAGATACCAATATAAAATACCTGCAAGAAAATGGTGTACGCATCTGGAACGATTGGGCAGATGAAAATGGAGATCTAGGACCTGTATACGGCCACCAATGGCGTAGTTGGAATGGTGAAGAAATTGACCAAATTGCAGAAATTATAGAGACTCTTAAAAACAATCCTAATAGTCGCCGTATGCTCGTAAGCGCATGGAATCCTGGCGTACTTCCTGATACTTCAAAATCATTTTCAGAAAATGTCGCTAATGGCAAGGCTGCCCTTCCTCCGTGTCATGCCTTCTTTCAGTTTTATGTAGCAGATGGAAAACTAAGTTGCCAACTGTACCAAAGAAGTGCCGATATCTTTTTAGGCGTTCCTTTTAATATTGCTAGCTATGCATTACTTACGATGATGATGGCACAAGTTTGTGGGTATGAAGCAGGGGATTTTATACACACTTTTGGAGACGCTCATATCTATAGTAATCACTTGGAACAAGTAGAGCTACAATTGTCTAGAGAATTCCGTACTTTACCCACTTTAAAAATCAATTCTGAGGTAAAAGACATTTTTGGCTTCAAATTTGATGACTTCATATTAGAAAACTACGATCCACACCCGCATATCAAAGGTGCAGTCGCCGTTTAACAATACAAAAACTAAAAAAATCAACCCAAAAAATGAAGAAATTAATTCTAGTTCTTTTCGTATTAGCAAGTACTGTCTCTTTTGCACAAGAAGGTGTATCTATGACACGATCTACTACATTAACCATTAATGAAGTGCCTCCTACTTGGCCAGGATGTGATGGTTCTATAAACAAAAAGAATAACTGTTTTAGACAGAAACTTGCCAATCACGTCATACGTGGATTTAAGTTTCCTGCAGGACATAAAAAAGGAACCCGTGTCGTTGTAGATATGGTTATTAATACAAAAGGACGCCCAGAAGTTAAAAAAATGGAAGGTGGATCTAAAGCATTACAGGCAGAAATTAAACGTAAAATTATGTCTATGCCAGATGTAAAACCTGGACATTCTGGAGGTACACCAGAAGTACGTAAATACAAACTTCCTTTTACTTTTTAAAAGATGAAGTATTTATTTATTTCTGTGTTTTTACTTTTTTCTACAAGTACTTTATTTGCACAAGATCAAGAAATAGAGATTATAGAAATAAGTGACGACACTGTTTTGGAAAAGGCTCCTATTCCTTTTGCAATTATAGAAAAAGTCCCTATATATCCTGGATGTACTGGGAAAGATAATGAAGTCCTTAGAAAATGCATGTCTAAAAATATATCTGCATTTGTAGCAGAGAACTTTGATTCTTCAGGAATATCAAAAAATCTCAGTGCAGGAAAACATAAAATCTCTGTGTTTTTTACGATAAACAAAAAAGGGCGTATTACAAATATTAGAACACTCGATTCTAGTAAAGAAATAGAAGGGAAAATAATTAACATGCTTAAAAAACTTCCTAAAATGATACCTGGACAACAGAAAGGTAAAAATGTAGGTGTTGCATATGCATTACCCATTGTATTTCTTCTAAATTAATATGAGGTGAATCTATATTTGTAAGATATAATCTCTTCTTTTTTAAAATTTAAAGATTAGATTCATATTTTCTATTATTACCTCAAGAGACTTTTAACGATGTATTAACGCGGGTCCGTTTTCGCGAAAGCGTATAAAATTAGTAACTTTGAGAGTGACCCACAAAGTCACTCTTTTTGCTATGATAACGACCAAAACACTACTCGATTTTTTTAAAGAAACGCGAGCACACACAGAAACTATCTGCGCTCCATTACAAACCGAAGACTATGTTGTACAACCTATTGTAGACGTATCACCTCCAAAATGGCACTTAGGACATACTACTTGGTTTTTTGAAGAATTTATTTTAAAACATCACAAACCGGGATACACTATTTTTAGTGACGATTTTGCCTTTGTTTTTAATAGCTATTATGAAAGCATAGGAAAACGAGTAGTACGCACAGATCGAGGAAATTTATCAAGACCTACCGTTACACAAGTATATGCATATCGCAATTATGTAACCCAAGCACTCATAGAACTCCTCGAAGAAACTACCAATGATGAGATCGTAAAATTGATGACCATAGGTATCCATCATGAGAAACAACATCAAGAACTCCTTATTACAGATATTAAATACATTTTAGGAAATAATCCTCTAATGCCTGCATATGATGGGAATTTTTCTGAAAGTACTACCGAAAATCATACACAAGATTGGATAGCAATTCCTGAAGGTATTTATGAAATAGGACATCAAGGCAATGATTTTTGTTATGATAATGAACTAGGCAGACATAAAGTGTACCTTCATGACTTTGAGATTTCAAATAAACTAGTTACTAATGGAGAATTTATAGCCTTTATAGAAGCAGATGGTTATAAGAAAACCTTATTATGGCATGCCGAAGGTTGGGACTGGGTACAAACACAAAAAATACAGGCACCTTTATATTGGCATTTTATTAATGATAATTGGTATCATTACTCTTTTAAAGGCTTACAGAAAATAGATCTAGAAGCGCCTCTAGTTCATATTTCCTATTATGAAGCTTTTGCCTATGCTCAATGGAAAAATATGCGATTACCTACAGAATTTGAGTGGGAAATAGCTCAAACACAATTTAATTGGGGACAACGATGGGAATGGACAGAAAGTGCCTATCTACCCTATCCTGGATATGCAAAAGAACCTGGTGCTTTAGGAGAATATAACGGTAAATTTATGGTAAATCAAAAAGTGCTCCGAGGTGGTTCTGTGGCAACCTCAAATAATCATACCCGTTCAACATATCGCAACTTCTTTCAAACAGGATTACGCTGGCAATTTACAGGGCTACGCCTTGTAAAATAACTGAAAGAAAAAACACCCAATTACGACCATTATATTATGACTACAAAAACAATCACATTTACATCTACTTTTGCAAAAGACGTCACTCAAGGGTTAACTTCTTTTCCTAAAACGTTATCATCAAAATACTTTTATGATAAAAAAGGAGATGCACTTTTTCAAGATATAATGGCAATGCCTACTTATTATCTCACCAATAGTGAACACGAGATCATATCTTCTCAAAAAGAAGCTATAAGTAATTATTTTAAAGGAAGTAATGGATTTGATCTTATTGAGTTGGGTGCAGGAGATGGGAAGAAAACAAAGGTGTTATTAAACTATCTAACGCAAGAAAATATTGATTTTACATATCTTCCTATTGACATTAGTCAGAATGTACTCGATGGTTTAAAAAAGAGTGTAGAAGAAGAAATTCCTGGAATAGACATCAAACCTCAACAAGGAACATATTTTGAAGTATTGGATGATCTAGTACATTATAATACTCGTAAAAAAGTGATTATGGTCTTAGGATCAAACATTGGTAATTTATTACATCCTATGGCTATAGAGTTTTTAGCAAATATCCGAAAAGGGATGAACGCCAACGACCTTTTATTTATGGGGTTTGATCAAAAGAAAAATCCGCAAACAATTCTAGATGCCTATAATGATAAAGAAGGTATCACAGCTGCTTTTAATAAAAATGTATTACATAGGATTAATCATGAGATGGACGCTAACTTTGATGTAGACCAATTTTTACATTGGGAAGTATACGATCCAGAAACAGGAACTGCAAAAAGTTACCTTGTAAGTAAAAAAGAGCAACAAGTATATATCAATGCGCTTGAACTAGAAGTAAACTTCAAGGCATGGGAAACCATACATACAGAAATTAGTCAGAAATATGACGATGCTATTGTGAGTTGGCTAGCAAGTGAAGCAGGATTACAAATTGTAGATCAATTTATAGACAGTAAAGGATATTATAAAAACTATCTATTCGAAAAAAAATAGACGTACTTAAAATATAAACAATATGAAAGCAATCTGGAACGACACTGTTATTGCCGAAAGTAATAATACCGTAGTTATCGAAGGGAATCATTACTTCCCACACGATAGTATCAAAAAAGAATTTTACACCTCTAGTGATCTCCACTCTGTATGCCCATGGAAAGGACAAGCGCATTACTATACATTAGAGGTAAACGGAAAAGAAAATGCAAATGCTGCTTGGTTCTATCCAGAAGTAAGCGAACTAGCAAAAGGCATCAAAAATCACGTTGCTTTTTGGAAAGGTGTTCAAGTAGTAGAATAATAGGCTTCTAAATACTTACAGCATACTCTTTTTTAAGAAGAAATAGCTTACTTGAAATACGAGTAATAATGCCATTGCTATGACTTGCATATACACAACTTGAAATAAAGTATCGTGAAAAAGAACGATAAGAACTATTTGCATGATTCCCATAAAAGCAGCTATAAGTATAGGTTTATAGTGATCTAGTGACAGAAAATAGTATGCAAAAATATTAGACACTGCAAAAAAGGATGTTGCCAGTGCATACCAACCTAGTAAAGGAGCTATAGATGTATACGCCTCTCCAAATAATAATTGCACAGAAAACACAGGGAATAAAAATGTAAATCCTACAATGGCACTTGCTAGAAGAATAATATATCCTGTGTATTTAAGAAGTACTGGTTTTGTGTCTTCTCCTTTTTTCTTTTTGTCTACCACAGTAGGCAATAATAACATGACAAACATCCAAGTCACAAAGTAAACAACACGTCCTATTAAAGCTAATGAGGCATAAAGCCCTGCAACACTAGATGGGAAATAATGCTTTACCAGTAAAATGTCACTGTTATTACAAATAATCTGAGTAAGCTCATAACATCCGGTAAGTATAAAGAAATGTAAGATTGCTTTTTTATCCTTTGCAGATAACTGGATCCTTGGATATATCGTATTGCCTTTCTTTTTAAACGGAAAAACACCTGCAAGAAATGAAATTCCAATACCTATAGATACTGCTACAGAAGAAGTAATTTGAAATGTAATAAGTAATAAAAAAGTAATGGCCAACCTACTGAACATTTCTAATTGATACGTAATAGATAAGCGAGTAAAGTCTTTACTTCCTTGCAACTCTCCTCTACGCACACTCATAATAAAATAAACAGGAACTGCTATTCCAAAAATAACAAACATCACATAAGATTCTGTTTGAAAAATAGTTTGCAATTCTTTTGCAAACCCTACGATTCCTGCACCTAAGGCAAGACCAAAAGAAACAGCATATGTATAACACATTCTGATAAAACGATGTAATATAGCAGATTCAAAAATAACTGTAAATTTTGCTACTGCAAGCTGAAACGTCATTGCTATAAAAGATAACACCAGTAATAATGTAATAAGTATTGCTGCGTCTGCAAAAGCCTTGGGACCTAATAAACGTCCTAGTACTAAGTTGTACAAATAGTTTCCGCCATTGACAAGAAAGACACTTATCATAAAAAACTGCTCTGGCGTAATACGAGTTTTAAAATGTCTGGTTAGTGTTTGCATGGAAGCTGTTTTTATGGTAGTGTAAATTGCGTAGGTTTAAGCAGCAATAGTGTAATACTGCAATTGTCTTCTATTGGTCAATATCATTTTAAGTCGTTGTAACATATATACAATCTCGTGACGCTCATCTTGAAGTTCGCTTAGATTGACCATCACAGAATTTCCGTTTTGTAATTTATCTAGGATGTAACATTTAATCGTTTTTAATTGATCTTTTTGATATACTCCTTTGATATAATGTACCCTGTTAATTTCTTTGATAGTAAGTGTCATAGTAGTGTATGTTTAAACGTTATTTATTTTATCTAGATAGGTAGTAAACTGGTGTTTCTGTACGTCTATAGACTATATGTAACACATCTTGACTTTCTTTATCATGTGTTGTCTTGTGTACAAGTTTAAGATGAGTTCGGTTTGTAATTACTGTAAATTCCATAGTGTCTGTGTTTTAATTCTGGTACAAATATGGGATATGAAGTGTGGGTATGCTGTTGTTTTTCGACGAGTGGGCACTAGCTATAGTCCAGTGGTAAGAAATCAACTTTATAACCAAAATTGTATTCATAAGGAGTGCGCTTTCGCGAAAGCGTATAACAGAAACATCAAAAAAACAACAATAATACTCTTATAATTTGTCCATTATAGTGACACATCACGCTCTACTTGATGTGCGCTCCGAGTAACTAGCCGTGAGATGCCATTTACCTTCGATGAATGGTAGTTATCTATAGATTGTATCATCCCTACTCACACGTACCTTGCTACTGTAAAACAATCACCATGAGATCATTACTTACCATAACACTACTATTTATAGGAATGTATAGCCAGGCACAAGAAATGCAAACTGGGTTTACCTATTTAGAAACGGGTCAATACAAAAAAGCTGAAGTTTTTTTTACAGTTATTGTAAAAGAGTATCCTACTAATAAAACAGCACGTTTATGTTATGGTCGTGCTTTGGGTCTCAACGGAAAAACGACAGCCGCAAAAGCATTATTTACAACTTTAAAATCTGACTACCCTACCGATTTTGAAGTGGCTTTAAATTATGCCGAATCTTTATTATGGAATAAAGACTACCAAGAAGCCCGTACATTTTACAAAACATTGATCACACAACAATCGGATAGCTTTGCTGCTTTATTAGGGTATGCAAATACACTCTCTAACCTTAAAGCATATGATGAAGCTTTACAGTATGTAAATAAGGCATTAAGTGTACAACCAGATAATGGTAATGCACTTGTCTCTCGTAAATATATGCGTCTTGGGAAAGCATCTGTCTTAATGCAAGAAGAAGTATATGATCCCGCAGTAATGCTTCTAGAAGAAAACCTAGTTGATTTCCCTAAAGACCAAGACACTCAAAACGTATTAGCAAACAATTACCTTTTACAGAAGAACTACCCAAAAGCACAAGAGGTATACAAAACAATGACAGACACGATTGGTTCTTACACAGGACAAGCGCTTGTTGCTCATAACAACCATAAAGAAAAAGAGGCTTTAGAGTTAGCAAAAAATGCTGTAATTGCTTCTAGAAACACTGTAGATAGCACAAAGATATTTATAGCTAAGGAGCGTTATATTCAAGCCTTATTATGGAATGGCAAATACGCACAAGCACAACAAGAGATCAACAAATTATCAGTAGCATATCCAGAAAACAATAACGTATCAAGCTTACTTGCCACCTATGGCCTATATACAGGTAATTTCAAAAAAAGTATTGCTGCTTATAAAACGATTCTTTTAAAAGATGCTACATCTTTTGATGGGAATCTTGGGATTGCAAATGCATACAGAGCACAAGGAAATCTTACAAAGGCATATACGTACGCCCAAAAGACATTAGAGTATTATCCGAATCAAAAAGATGCCAAAGGGTTAATAAATATTATTGAGAATACACTTTCTCCAGTCGTAAACACAAATGCAGCCTATACGGCAGATAATGGAAATAACGAAGCATACACTGTCACTGCAACTGCAACCATTCCTTTTTCTGAACGTTTTAAAACAATCCTTCAGTATGGATACAGAACTACAGAAAATATGGTGAGTCAAGAAATGGCGTACAACACAAATATTGCTATAGGTGCTCACTATCGTGTACTCAATAACACTTGGTTAGAAAGCACTCTTGGTTTTGTAAAAGCTAATGCCCCGTCAAATGAGTATACCGATGTAAATGGATCTTTATTTTTAACTTCTAGGCCATTACCATTACAATACTTAAAAGTAGGATATAGCAGAGAGTTACAAAACTTTAATGCGTCTCTTATTGATGAGAAAATCTTTATGAATAACTACTCTCTTAATTACAATATGGGAACAAACATCAATCTGGGTTGGTATACCGGATATACCTACACCACACAAACTGATGGAAATACGCGTAACTTATTATTTACATCTTTATACTATACATTTACAAAACGTCCAGCGATAAAAGGAGGAATTAATTATCAATATTTAGGATTCAAGAATCAAGTTCCTACCTTATATTTTAGTCCTTCTAAATACCAGGCATTAGAAGCCTTTATAGATCTTCAAGGGAACAAAGGGAACTGGTCATATAGTGCAAATGTTGCTGGAGGATATCAGTTTATAGAAAACAATAGTGCGACGAGTCTTTTTAGAGCAGAAGCAACCTTTACATATAACATCTCTGAACGTTTCCAAGTAGGTGGGTATGGAAAATATAGTACCATCGCTTCAGAAACGGCTGCTGGTTTCGAATTTACAGAAGTGGGTGTAAAATTGAGATGGCAAGTATTAGACAAGCCATTGTTTAAGATTGGAGAATAAGTCAAAACTCCAGATATACTACTTGCCAATTTAGTACTTAACACGCTATAATTCAAAAATTTTGAATTATAGCGTGTTTTGATTTATTACAATTTCTTTTTACTTAAGTATAAATATCCTCTATTCTTAAAAAACTTAAAATAGAAAAAGTAACTTTATACGATAGTTGACAACAAGCTAAAAAGTGACACCTGAAAAAAACAAAAATATAGGAATTAGAATAGCATCAATGCTTTTAGACCATTTCATTATGACTTTTGGGATTGTAATAATTATGTTTATTCTTATAGGAATTGGGTACTTAATAGTCGGAAATCCTTCTAATTCTGATTTACCTGAATGGTTTGTGATTATCCCAATATTTTTTGGGTTAATGATTTTCTCTATCTATTTTAATAAAAATGTAATTAAAGGAAAAAGTCCAGCCAAAAGAATTCTTGGACTTGTAATAGTTAACAATAAGACAGGAGAAATAGCAAATCCGATAAAGTCAGTTATTAGAAATATAACATTAGTGTTTTGGCCAATAGAAGTGATTTTTTTACTTTTCTCACCCGAATGTAGAATTGGAGATTATCTTGCAGGAACCAAAGTAATCTCAGATGACAAAACTCTAAAAACTGAATTGAAAATAGTACAAATTATTTTTGCATTAATAATCGGAATTATATTTACGTTTCTGATTATGGCATTGCAATTTGGAATTCAAGGAATAAGTATGATAGAGTGGTAACGTTAAAAACAAAATATAAAAAATTGACGCTGTGTTAATTCAAAAAAATAATGCATTTTACACGCTACGTTTCATACACAAGACTACTATGTAATATTTAAAAAAACCCAATGATTTAATCTATGAAAAAGAATGCTTTTTTTTTATCTCTATTTACTTGTTTTGTAATTATTGGATGTTCTTCCAATAGAAAAATGAATACACTGATTCCTAAGTCAAATTGTGATAAGGCTATACATTTTGTTTGGGATGAATCAAGTAACTTTGTGAGAATTGAATCAGAAGGAACATTTAAGAATGATTATTTTTCTCTATCAAAAGGAAAAAAACTTAACTACAAAAGTATTTTTAAAGAGTCGCTAGAAGAATTAAGCAAAAAAACTAACACTAAACTTATTTTAAAAAACAGTCATAGTTTTCCTTCAGATTCAATAATCCAAGTAACTGTTAAGATTGAAAATATTATATGGAACAAAGGTTTTTCAAAAGCTATAATGGATACTCATTTAGTATATAACTTATCTAATGACGTAATCCCTATTCTTGGAAAAAGCAAAGCACAATCAAATGCAAGAGCTGGCAAAAGCCTACTTCAAAGTTTTGAACATGGTAATTTATTATTCTTAATTGCTTATTGTAAATAATAAAACATGTGTATGATTACAGAATTCACAAATCACTAGTTTGGAAGATTTAAACAGAGCAATAAATCAATTAATAAAGTTTAATTTACAATCAACACACATAAATGACATCATTACTTTATTAATGTCAGTTGGTAAGACTGTAAATATCAATCTTACCATAGGAATTAACTCAACTCTATTAAGAGCTAGATCTAATAAAGAATGCCCTCGTTTTACTAAGACCGAAGAATTGTCTATTAAACCCGCAAAATCTAACAATGTTTTTTAAAAGGCAAGTACACTGCAAAACTATGTTTTACAGTGTGTATATGTCAGGAAAACTTAACCAACAAGAAATAGATATTATGCGAACTACTGCGGCATATGAAACTGTTCATGAAATTAGAATTTTAGGGATGGAGAAAGAATTCAGACAAAAGAATAGAAGTAATAAAAAAAGTCCCCACAGACACTACTCTGCGGAGACTTCTCACCATAAAAAATCAACTTAAAAACTACTATTCACTATTTTATTATAAATCGTCCATTATATTGCTTTTGATCCTCATCCGTAATTGTATAGATATATATACCTGTACGTAATTGAGGTGCATTGTAAGTTACTGTTTGACTACTCGATTGGGTATTTATTTCTTGTTGATCTACCACTCTTCCTAGCATATCATATACTATAATATGTATGCTATTTGAAGTTTGCGGTAGTTGTATTGTTGTTTGTTGTGTAAAAGGGTTTGGATAATTTTTAAGACTTGTAACTTCTGTATTAAAAGTATCTGTAGCTAGTGTTGTTTCATTTGAAAAACGTATTTGCTGTATATCCATTTCTTTAGTTGCTACCTGTCCATTTTCAGAAATCATTGTAAAAACTATGGTTACTACATCATCTAGTACAACATCATTTACAGGGATTACAAAATTTTGAAATGCATCTGTTAAACTAATTGTTGCTCTATATTGATCTTCCCAAGCTTCTATACTCTGTTTTACAAACGTGATTTCTAAACTTCCTGTTCCTCTAGCTTCTAGTGCAAAGCTGTTATAAGCTGTTACATCTACTGATTTAAATCGAGGGGTTAATGCTCTGTATGCTGCAACATATGTACTGGTTGTTGCTTCTAGATGTACATTTCTTTCTATAGGTAGTACATCCGTTTCAAAGGCTTCTGCGTTAGGAGAAACTATATATTCTTGTATCGTAGTACTAGGCTGACTATCATCTATTCCCCATGGTCCATCAGACATAAATAGATCATCTGGAGTCGCTACACCATCACCAATTCTAAACCCTATATCAAATAAGTTTCCAGTATCTACAGTAATATCTGTAATATAGTTTCCTTGTAAATTAATCGTAGAGGTCATCGTCTCTATCTCACTTGTTTCTGTAACTCGTATTCCAGCATCAAAAGTTATTGCTTCTGTTACATTAGTATTTATAATTTGTAAGTCCAACGCTCCATTCACATAGGCACCTTTTCTCACAAAAACAGTAGGAGGTGTTGAATTGTTATATGATGAAATTGGTTTTTCTATATTTAAAAGATTCAATACTTCTTCTCCTAACAGATATAAATCATCTATTGAGTTTGACCAGATCTGGAAATTATAATAGCTCGCATTGTCTTCATATTGATCTAGGTTCCAATGGCTTTCTATTGCAAATTCGGTGTCATTTGATATAGCTTTCGCCGAAAGGCTTAAGACAAATTCTACTGTACCATCTACATTTTTTATAAGTGATTTTATAAATGGTTGCTCATTAATATCTATGGTAGAGACAGAGATTAACTCGGCTCCTAATAAACGGTCACAGATATACTTTGTATGCTCATATACACCATCTTCAGTTTTTAAAGCAAGGATAGATGCTACTGATGTTTCATCTTTTATATAGTCTACAGAATATACCTCTGTTGCATTGGTGATATTGATAAGATCTGCTGGCGTAGACTCAACAACATACTCTTCAGAAATTACTTCAAGGGGTATAAAATCTTCTAACTGTATATTGTTATCTGCATTTCTCTCTCCGTAGTCTGCTGTTTTCTCAACACGTTGAGCTAGTGCTCTATTAAATCTATAACTTGTTTTTGCACGATTGTAATTACGTTTATTAATTGCATCTGAGAGTCTGTTATTACTTTCTAGACCTCCTTCATTAGCTCCTGAAACAGGAACTGTAATTTCTTCACAATTACCATATCCAGAACAAGAAGGATCTTCACAATCTACCAGTCCATCTCCATCGTCATCTATTCCGTTATCACAAATTTCTTGTAATACAGGAGCCGTTGGACAACGTGCGCCATCATTACTAGCACTTGAAGGTCCGAAAGCAAATAGGTTTGAATCCATAGCATTTGTCCCATCAAGATCTTGTACACTTTGAATTACATAGATAGTTCCTGTTTGATTTGCAGACACATAAAAACGTCCCGAAGCGTCAAAATACACAGCCCCATAGGTATAATTTAAACCCGACAGTATAGGCACTTCGCCAAGAGATTGTACATCTCCATTTGTTGGGTCAATTCTATATAATATGTTCGTATTCTTTTCTACTGTGTATAAATTACCATCTACTGCATTAAAAGCCCAATCATGAATACTCATTCCTTGAGACAAACTTTCGGTTGAGATATATCCACCATAATTTGCAGATTCTGGATGCACATCTATTTTATAATAGGTTGTTCCTCCTGATTTTAAATAATAAACCCCATCTATACTTACATCTCCTATATATCTATTCCCGCTTGATAATTCATATACATAAAAAGTAGTGGTTGTAAAGTTTTTTCCTATACGTACTATTGATTTTGAAGGTGATGATAATGATCCCCATATATATCCGTCTGTTGGATTATATCCAGCCGCATTGATATTTCCTTCTGTAATATCTGAGGCTGCTAGATATGAGTTTCCTGAAGCTAAATCTATCGCATATACATCATTGTATTGAAATAAGTATGCACTATAATCGCAATTAAAAGGGATGTCTTGTGCTTGTAATGTCATTGTTACAAAAGCAATGACTGTAAGTAATATTTTTTTCATGGTTATTCTGTTTTGTATACCCCAAATGTAGTTTGGAGAGGCTCCTTATTTTATAAAATTCGTTATAGGTGGCACTAACTATAGACGAATGGTATTTTAATATCGACGAGTTAATTTTGAGATAGGTACGCTTTCGCGAAAGCAAAAAAAGAATCATAAAAAAAGCCCTCACAAATCTGTGAGAGCCTTTTCATAAAAACCCAAATTCAAAAATTCATCTCATTTATTTAATCAGAAAGCGCCCATGAAATCGCCTTTGAGTATCATCTACAATAGTATAGGTATATATCCCTACAACAAGTTGTGGCGCTACATACCCTACTGTCTTGCTACCGTATTGGGTTTTTATTTTTTGTTGAAGTAATCTATTGGGAATAACATAAATAAGAACTGACTCTAATCTTCAAGACAGGAAACTTAGTGGTGCTTATGCTTCCCTTAATATCTATCGATCTATAAGCCAGTTCAATTGTTTAACCTATTCGTATAATTTTCATCAAGTTATAGGCCTAATAATGCATGTAGTGCTCGCCTTCTAATGCATCTATTATATACATCAAAATTACAAGCTCTATGGCTTCTATTTTTTATAATTCGATAAACAAACAGAAAGTGTAGACTTATGGTATGTCTAAGTCGATGAATTGTCTATGGAGAGATGTATGTTCCTGTCTGCCGACGAGGTAGTTTCGCGAAAGCAAAAAACGTTAGAATCGTATTATAGAAGATTGAGTCGTTTCATAAGTTCGGGACGATTAGACCTACTTATTGGAATAACATCACGTGCTATAAGTACACTATTATCTTCTATATCTACAATCTTAGTAATATTAATAATAAAAGAACGGTGTACTTTTAGAAAAAGAGAGACAGGAAGTTTCTCTTCTATTTTCTTAAGTGTAGAATGTACGGTATAATTTTTATCTTCTGTTTTGATAAGTATATAGTCTCCCTTTGCTTCTATAAGATATACTTTTTCAAATTCAATCTTGATCAATCTCCTATCTATATTAACATACATTTCTTTTTCAGAAACGGTATCTGCTTGTCCTGATGGAGTTGCGGCGGCTGTTATTGAAGTTGGCGCTGTAGCAGCGTTTTCTACTTTTTGTACTGCCTTTAAAAAGCGAGGCAACGTTATAGGTTTTACGAGATAATCTATAATGCAATCGTACTCAAAAGCTTCGATCGCAAAATTCTTATCAGATGTTGTAAGTACTATTTTTGGTGGATCTTTAAGAGTATCTATAAAATCAAAACCTGTAAAGTCAGGCATATGAATATCTAGAAATATAAGATCTACATCATTCTTATTTAAGAACTTTATAGCCTGCATCGCATTAGGGAATTCATCCATTACCTGAAGAGAATCTACTTGATTACATAGATGTGACACAATGGTTCTCGCTGCAGTTTCATCATCAACAATTATACAATTCAACATTTGAGGTTTTTATGTTTGTTTAGGCAATTTACAGATTATAAATCATTTATAAAATGTACTACAGATAAAAGTACGATGTCAAATTGTTCTTTTAAATCGTTTTTTCCAAGTTTGAGTTCTTCTTCAAAAGAGATGGCAAGATCATATCCCTCGACTAAACCTACGATTCCTAGTTTATGTTTAAGTTTGTGTACATTTTCGGCCGCTTTTGCAAAAGCGTTATTACTTATATTTAACTCATAGGTCGCAATTTCATCAGGTAGTTCTGTTTTTACTATCTGTATGAGTTTTTGTTCAAAAGTGACATCTCCAGCAGCAAGTTCTTTTATATAATTCAAATTAGGTTGCTCCATCTTTTCTCACTTTTTGATTGTAAAATAAAACGTTGTCCCTATTCCTTTTGTGCTCTCTAACCAAATAGTACCGTGATATAAATCTACAATCTTTTTTACAATGGATAGTCCAATACCTGTAGATTCTTTGTTTTTATGTAGTGACTGGAATATTTTAAAAATCTTCTCGTGAAATTCATCGGCAATCCCAATTCCGTTATCTTTTACAGAAAACTCATAATAACTATTCTTCTCCTTAACATCTATTTCTATATATCCTTTTTCTTTATCTATATATCGTATAGCATTACTGATTAGATTTTGAAAAAGTTGTTGTATACGTACGCGATCGGCATGAAGTATTGGAAGTTTATTCTTAACTGTTAATGCAATGTGCTCTGGAAAATGGAGTAATTTTTCTATATCATCAATGACATCATTTATGTTTACTTTTTCATTCTTTTTATCACCATTATTAATACTGGCATATTCAAGAACATCAGAAATTAATTGCTCCATTTTTTCTAGAGTAATGTCTATCATTCCTAGATTTTCTAATGTATCTTGATTTAAATTACCTTCATTATCTTCCTTGATCCAGTTTACAAGAGCATTAATACTTCGAAGCGGAGATTTTAAATCATGGGAAACAATATGGGCATATTCTTCTAGTTCATCATTACTCTTTTCTAACTCAACAAGAAGTCTATTTCTATCTTCTTCATTTTTTAATGATTCTGTAATATCCTCTATTAATGCTACTTGATATCGTATTGTTTTATCTGCAAGTCTAACTGCAGCTACATTTGTTTTTGCCCAAATAGTAGTACGGTCTTTTTTGAGATATCTTTTTTTAATTATAAAATGATCTATCTTGTTGCTATTCATTTGTTCCATAAAATGCACAGATTCAGGATAGTCTTCTTTTAAAGAGACATCTTTAACTTGCATTTGTAAAAATTCTTCTTCTGTATACTGTAATAGATCTTGTGCCGCTTTATTTGTTTGAATAATTTTACCCTCTTGTGTAAGGATAATTCCTAGACTAGAATAATCTACGATTGCAGCGAGTTTAAATTGTTGCTCTCGTATGGTTTCTGCTGTTTTTTCGGCTTCTGTAATATCTCTTACGATTCCTTGGGCTGCAATAGGCTTATTATCTGCATTATAAATAATACTTGCATTTATATGAACCCACTTAACTTCTTTATGTTTTGTATATATTCGAGCTTTATAATCTGTGAAAAATCCTTTTTCAGTTAACTCTGCAAAGGAATTCATAGCATATTTTATGTCTTCATAATAGATTAATGAAGCAACATTTAATCTTTCTTTCTTGATGTCGTATCCAAAAAAATCTACAGCAGCATCGTTCATCTTTAAAACATTCCCACTAAGATCCATCACTAGATAAGAATCTAGGATATTATCAAAAACCCCTTTTAATTCAGATGTAGTTTCTGAAACAAGTTGTTCTAGTTTTTCATTGGACGTTTTTAATTCCTGTGTCAGTAGGTATAACTCTCTTGACTTTTCTTCAAGAATTTCTTCAGCTTGTTTTCTAGCTGCTTTTTCACGTGCAATGGCACGCTCGTACATCTTAATCTTATCTTCACTCATCTCGTATAATACTGAATTTGACTTCGGTACCGTCTTCTTTCAGCTTTTCTACTAAGATAGTTGCTTTTGCATTAAAATGCTCAAAAGTTTTATTCATTAATCCTCTACCAAAACTATACATTGCTCTGCTAGATTTATAAATCATAACAAGAGAATTTTCTGTTTTCTCTTCAACAATAAACACAGGAAGCTCTGCATCAGGGTAAATTTTGCGAACTTCTACATGAATATGACTCTCTATAGAAGATATCATTTCAATAGGGTCATTATATTGTTCTAGAAAACCAGGGTAGCTTCTCCCAACAACTCCAAAAAAATGCTCGGCATATACCAAAAGTAGGTCATCTATAGAAAGGGATGTACGCTTACTTAGATTTGTCAAAAGACTAAGCATTTCAGAAAAATTATATGTTCCTATAGATGTATAGATTCCATTTGATGGTAAGTCTGACTCATTAATAATAGTATCTACCATTTCTAGCCCGAACTTTTGTTCGACTAGATCTAAAAACTCTGTAAAAACAATTCCTTTCATTAACTATTAATTATGCTTTTATTAATTCGTTTTCACTCCAATACGACAAAGCAATTCCAATTTTTTTGGTATACTCTTCATAGCTAAGCGGTTTTATAATATATCCAGCAACTCCATGTTTATAGCACTCTAACACATCTTTTCTATTATTTGATGTTGTTAAAATCACTGTTGGAAGATATCTTAATACAGCATCTTCCTTTACAATTTTCAAAAATTCTATGCCGTTAATTTTTGGCATATTAAGATCTAAAAAAATAATATCTGGCAATGCCTCTATTGTTTTTAAAATCTCTAGTGCCTTCTCCCCATCTTCTGCCTCAATAAGGTCATGATTCATCTCTAGTTTTGTGATCGCTCTTTTGAGCTTCATTACCTCGATAGTATCATCTTCTATCAAGAGAATGCGCAGTGATTGTGTCCCCAAAGTGTAATTGTAGTTTTTAGATATTCATGTAAATATCTATAATACTAGGTGGTCAGGGTTGTTTTTTAGATAAATCACATCTTTAGTGTCGACGGATGGTAGTTAAGTGTCGACGAGTGGTAATTTTGAGCTGTCAGCCTGTACAAACAAAGCTTTATTGCTTCGCATAAAGAATTTAATCCCCTTTAAAATCTTAACTACTTTACTTAGAATTAATTACCCTAGTTTAAGTATTCTATAACTCCATCTGCAAAATCTTCTGCCGCTTCTGGGCAATTACGAATCCATAATTCTGGTTCTATAATTTCTAATTCGCCCAATAAAATAGCCCCATCTGTATCCCAAATAATATCTGCACGTCCGTATGCTGGCATAGGATCACATGTGCTAAACACTTTTTCTGCAAAAGCGATCTCTTCAGGAGTTGGTGTATAATCGTGTACCGTTCCTCCAAAATTACCTTGCACTCGATAATCGCCTGTTTTTGCTTTCTTAAGAATGGAGTGTGTATATTTTCCATTAAGAATCATAAGCGATGCTTCTCCTAAACTAGTAATTGTTTCTTGAAAAGGTTGCACGAGCATATCACGCTCACTTACTAACTTCTTAAATAATGTTTCAAAAGAATCTCGCTTTACCTCCATCACTTTATGAGTGTGAAAAGCAGTTCCTGCAATAGCAGGTTTAATCACCACATCTGTCCATCCTTTTTCTTTACAGACAGTATCAATAGAGCGATATACGCCAGTATCTACATAGGCTGTAGGAACAATTGCAATTCCTTTTGCTTCAAGATCGGCTAGGTAATGCTTATCTACATTCCAACGTATTAATGCCTCTGGGTTTATAAGTTTTGTTTGATCTTTTACAGTATCTAACCATACAGAGAATTCATCATAACGTTCAAAATAGTCCCAAATAGTCCTAAAAATAATTGCCTTTGTTTGTGACCAATCATAATTTGAGTCATCCCAATAAGTACATGCCACCTTATATCCTCGTCTTTCTAATGCATCTTGCAACAAACTACGTTCATAAAGAATTGTAGCTATATCAGGGGTTATTTCTTCTGGTTGGGAAAATGCTTTACACGTAAGAATAGTGATATCTGTCATTATGATCATTAGGTGTTTTAAAACTTTCTGTCAGGATGAAATAACGTCATCTCTACACTAGGCTGTACATTATCAATCACTTCTTGCACGAGCTTTCCTGTAGAAGGTCCTAGAGTCCATCCCATCATTGCATGTCCGGTTGCAATCGTTAAGTTTTTACACTTTGAACTCTTCCCAATGTATGGCATCCCATCTGGAGATACAGGGCGAAGACCACTAGCCGCTTGCGCTTTTTCTTCAGGAGTAACGGTGACTTCTGGAAAATACCGTTGTACTCCATTTGCTATTGCATCTACCCGGTGTGTATTTATGTGATTATTAATTCCTGCAATTTCCATAGTTCCTGCAAAACGTGTAAATCCATTCATAGGGGTAACTGCAATTTTCGCTTCGGCTAGAATAGATGGATAGGTAATTCCTGTGGGCGTTGTTGTTTGAACTCTATATCCTTTTCCTGCTTGTAGCAAAAGGTTAATGTTTAGCTTTCGCGAAAGCATACTCGCCCAAGATCCTGCTGCTAGAACATATTCATCTGCTTTGAGTTTCTCTTTATCAGTTTTCACGAAAGTGATATTATTTTTTTCAACACCAAAATCAATCACTTTTTCTTCCTGCCGAATCACAACGCCTTCATTAACCAAATAGGTTTTCAACTCATTCATAAAGGCTCCAGGCGTTGTATGATGATCACATTCAAAATAAGTGGCTCCTATAATATCCAAAGGAGCATCTGGCATCATTTTTTTTACCTCATCAATAGAAAGCATACGAGCTTCTAATCCTTCTTTCTGAGCAATTTCGACCAATTCTCCTTCGTGGTGAAGGGTTTTCTCTGTCTGACAAAGCATCAATAGCCCTTTCTTCTCTAACTGAAAATCAAATCCTTCTTCTTGTTTAATTTGACCATATAAATCACGCCCCATAACTGCAATTTCTCGCATTGCAGGGATCACACGTTGTACGTGTTGTGAGGTACACGATTTATTAAAAGCCCAACTCCATTTTATCAACTCCGAATTTAATCGAGGTTTAATATATAATGGACTCTTACTATCCAGCATCCATTTAATTCCTTGCTTCATCACACCAGGTGCTGATAAAGGAATTAAATGACTAGGTGCAAGATATCCTGCATTGACGTATGACGCACCGCCATCCATTTTAGATTGGTCTATTACTGTTACTTTATGTCCTGACTTGTGAAGGAAATAGGCACAAGATAATCCTATGACCCCGCCACCTATGATGATAATATTTCTTTTCAATTTTATTTAACTTTACTCTATTAAAAATAATCAAACTATTACAATTAATAAAGCAGAATAGAGGTAACTTGAGATTTAATTTTTAAAGTGAATTTTATGAGTATTAATTGGTAGTAATCATTTTAAAAAAAAGAACCCATTTAATAATTTAAAAGAGTAGCAGCAGTGTTTAAAAAATACATATATCTGATTATCATTATATTACCTGCAGTTTGTTTTTCTCAACTCTTACCTAACGGTAGTTTTGAAAAAACAAATAGTACGGGAAGGCTTGCTAACTATGTCTATAAAGACACTTTATACCAACATATAGATACTACAGAAGCCTATATTGGCAAACAATCTGCCAAGTTTAATTATACAAAAAAGGGTATAAAGACACTCTATTTTTATGGAAATAGAGAGGTAGATGGAAAGACACTCAATTATATTCCTGTAGTGGAAGGCCAAGAGTATGAACTAAGTTTCTATTTTAAAACTTCAAAAGATTTTAAATCTGGTTTAAATAGAGGGCTTTATGGTCAATTTTCTTTTAAAGATAGAAAAGGTAAAACTGTGGGTTTTGATGAAAATGAACCTCAAACATCTATTATTACTGATGAAGGTCGTTGGAAAAAAGTAACATTATCCACAAAAATCACCCATAATGTGTCTCAAATCGCTGCAGGTATTTTCTATCGTGGTAATGGTACCGCTTGGGTAGATGATTTTTCTCTTACGTTAATAACAAAAAATGCCTCTACATTTATAACATCTAGTTTTGAAGTAGATAGTATTTCAATTATACATAAAGCTAAAAATAGATTTCAAAAAAATAATCTAACTCCGAGTTTTTCTACTATAGAAATAGATCCTAAATATACGTATCTCGGATCTGGGGCTCTAACTTATAAAGGAACATCAAAACACGACATAGCTTATTATTTTAATAATGAGACAGGTGCAAGTGATCAAAAAAAAATGATTAGCGTACATCCTAATGATACCTATACAGTCTCAGGTTATTCAAGAGTTAGTAAAAGATTTAAAGGTAAAGGTTCTAGAATTTCTGTATTATTTTATGATGCTAAAGGAACACTTATATCTACAAAAAATTCCAGATATGCTAATAAAACAAAATGGTCTAGAGTAAGGATTAATGCTATTATCGTGCCTGAAAATGCAACACACATGACATATCGTGTTGATTTTCAAGGAAAAGGACGTTTTTGGTTTGACAATATATCTATAAAGAAGGAAAATTTAATCACCAACTCTGGATTTGAGACAGATGTTGTTCAACCTAACAACAAACCCGATTTTTGGCGTCCTCGTTTAGGAGATGCATATACCATATCTACTACTGAAAGAGATTCCAGTATTGTTTTCCCTTATGGAAAAACATCTGCTAAGTTTATGAATACATCTGGAATTCAAAATACAGCGTATTATTATGGTCCATACACTGCCGATGGAAGTGCATCTAATCGTATTCCAGTAATTCCAAAAGAGACGTATGAATTAAGTGCACAAATAAAGACCCAAGAGATTAATGGTAAAGGAGTACGTATAGCCTTACTTTTTTATGATGGGGAAGGAAATACTTCTAAAAGTAGCTCTAACTGGTCTAAAGATACTATTTGGTCCAAAAAAACGATAATAACAACAGTCCCTGATGGATATAATTACATGGAGTATATTATAGAATATTCTGGTAATTCTGGGGAAGCTTGGTTTGATAGTATGCACTTAAAAAAAAACAATTCAGAATGGTACCATCCTGAAGTTTCTATTGATTCGTTTGCGTCTTTACAATATGCTGTAACATCTAGAAAATCTTTGCAAAGTCTTCAATCAAGATTTGAAACATTCCATAAGATTATGGAAAAAAACTACAGTAATGGTCAGGATACATTACCTCCTGGAACTTGGAAAAACCCCTATGGATGTCCTTGGGTACGATTATCTGCAAATGCAGTAATTGGGTACTTAAATGCAAATGAAGTAATTCCAAATAAGGTATATGTAGAACGAGCAGAAGCAGCACTAGATTTCTTACTTAGAGACCAAGAAGAAAATGGCAGTTTTGGATTACATCGTCTTTCCGATTGTAATACTGCTACCTTTGATCAAGGGTCTGTTATGTATGAAGGAAGCATTGCTGCCGTTGCCCTGTTAACAGGATATCGCTTACAAAACAAGCACGCTGAAAAATATTTAGAAAGTGCCAAAAAACTATGTGATTATTTAGTTAAAAATATATCCCCGAGTGTAAATGCAAACTTTAATGGGTTTGCTATATGGGCGCTTGCAGAATATAATGCTGTAGCACCAAAATATAACGAAGAATATCTAAAAAAATCATTAGACTATTTTGAAAGAATACATGCATTTCAACTTGAGAATGGAATGTGGGATGATGCACATAATCAACTTATACATTACCATGGCATCATTACTCGAGGGCTAGTTAATTTATATAGAATCATGCCAGACGACCATCCTAAAAAAGAAGTAGTACGTCACTCCATGTACAAAGCGATTAATCATATCATTAAAAGGCAACGTCTTGGCGGAAAATATTCTAGATCATTAGGTAATGAAAAGTTAAATGAAGATAATTTCCCTATGGAGTCTATTCTCATGGCGTATAAATATCTTGGTTATTCTGAACTACAAGATGTTCTTAATGATCTAACTATAGGAAGTGTAAATATGAGTCCTAAGACTTCTCAAGGACATCGATTTGCTTCATTAGGAGTACTCATAAATACATATTATAATAAAGATTAGATTACACTAAACCCAAATGCATATGGATCATCTTCATCTATAGTAATGGTGTTATGTCCGTAAATACGTGCCCATCCTTGAATACTTGGAATAATAGCTTTGTGAGATCCTATCATGACTTCTTTTTCTACACGACCAACAAAAGTAGATCCTATAAAACTCTCATGAATAAACGCCTCTCCTATTTGTAATCTTCCTTTTGCATATAGTTGTGCTAGTCTAGCCGATGTTCCTGTCCCACATGGACTACGATCAATTGCTTTATCTCCATAAAAAACAGCATTTCTTCCTGAAGATTTTGGATCTATTGGATTTCCTGTCCAAAGCATATGTGTAACATCACGTATGGTATTATTCTCTGGATGAATAAATTGATCTGGATATTTTGCATTGATACGTTCTCTTACTACCTGACTGTATTGTATGATTTGACTTGCTGTAAAATCATGTACTCCAGAGAAGTTTTTTTGCGGGTCTACAATCGCATAATAATTCCCTCCATAAGCAACATCAAAAGTAATCTCTCCTAATTCTGGACAATCGATGGTAAGATTTTCTGCTGCTAAATAAGAAGGAACATTTGTCAGTTTTACCCAGTCTACCTTATTTCCCGTTTGCTGGTAATCAATCTTAACTAATCCTGCTGGAGCTTCCATATTAATTTTACCAGTTGTTTTAGGTTTAATTAATCCTTGTTCTAATGCGATAGTAATTGTCCCAATGGTTCCATGACCACACATAGGTAAACATCCTGAAGTCTCTATAAATAATACAGCAACATCATTTTCTGAATCATGTGGTGGGTATAATATGCTCCCACTCATCATATCGTGACCTCGTGGTTCAAACATAAGTCCTTTACGGATCCAATCATATTCTTTAAGGAAGTGTTGGCGTTTCTCGCTCATCGTTTTCCCAATAAGTTCAGGCCCTCCATGAGCGACCAATCGAACCGGATTCCCACAAGTATGTGCGTCAATACAGGTGAATTTGTGTTTCATACAAATTTATTTATTATATATCCATAAATTAATCCAGCCGCTATAAGTACTATTATATGAATAGTAGGCCTTAATTCTTTCATATCTGAAAATATAGATTCCCAAGGTCTTTTATCAGATTTGACAACCTCTGTTCCTGAGATATAATCTCCAATTCTTCGAGTGGTACTAAAATATGATATGACAACTTCTACAGGCCATATAAGTGGAATAGTAATATTTCTAAAATAGCACTGAAGCATAGAAGCTTCTTTTTGAGTATTCAATTTTACAATTTTGTAACCTAATATTCTTTTGCTGATACTTTGCCCTTTTACAAAATCTTTATTCATGTATATAAATAATATTATAGGCCATAAAAAAAATTCAAATCTATACTCTAGTTTAATTGAGAAAAACATTAAAATAAAGCTTGGAATGAGTATAACAAATGTCATAATCATATGGTCTAATACCATACTAGACAAACGTAATGTTTTATAGTTTTTATTTGATAATGTATATAGAAAATCTCCAAAAACACCTCGTTTAAAATCAGACATATCCTACCTTTTAGATTCCTCAATCCACTCCTTCACTCGCTTTTCCAAAATCTCTAATGTCACAGTTCCTTGTGCAAGAATCACTTCGTGAAACTCACGAATATCAAACGTATTTCCTAAAGCAGTTTCTGCTTCTGTACGGAGTTCTCTTATTTTGATTTCGCCTATTTTATAGGATAGTGCTTGTCCAGGCCAAGAGATATACCGATCGGTTTCTGTATTAATCTCATGTATAGAAAGTGCTGTATTTTCAGACATATAGGTTACGACTTGTTCTCGTGTCCATCCTTTAGCATGAATTCCTGTATCCACAACCAATCTACATGCGCGCCACATCTCATAGGTAAGTTTTCCAAAACGTTCATAAGGTGTAGTATACATCCCCATTTCTTCGGCTAGAAATTCACAGTATAATCCCCAACCTTCTCCAAAAGCAGAGAGGTACATATTTTTTCTAAACTGAGGAATCTCATCTCCCAGTTCTTGATTTAAACTCCCTTGTAAATGATGCCCAGGCACCGCCTCATGTACCGTTAAAGAAGGTAATACGTATAAAGGCCTACTTGGTAAGTCATACGTATTTACCCAGTAATATCCTGGATCTGTGCTTCCTTTTGCACTTCCTACATAACGTCCTGTGGTATATTTAGGTGCAATCGCATCTGGTACGGGAGCCACTCCGTATGGTTTTCGCGGAAGCGTTTTAAAAAAGCGTGGTAATTGCGCATCGGCACGTTTTGCCATATCTCTTGCGATCATCAGTAACTCATTAGGTGTCTTTGCATAAAACTGTTCATCGGTACGAAGGAATTGTAAAAAATCGGCAAAAGATCCTTTAAAATTCACCTCAGCAATGATCTTCTCCATCTCAGATTTGATACGAGCTACTTCTTTCAATCCCGTTTGATGAATCTCATCTGCTGTGAGATCTAAAGTTGTATAATACTTGATTCTATTCTGATAATATGCCTTTCCATTAGGGGTTTCTGAAACACCAATAGCCGTTCTTGTTTTAGGAAAATATTCTTCTTCAAAAAATGTTTTGACACGCTTAAAAGATGGAATTACGTTTTTTTCTATAGCATTCTTAGCTGCAGAGAGTACAGAATCTTTCTGAGTTTGGGATAGTGAATTTGGCAAGTTTTTAAATGGGCTATAATAGAAACTATCCTCGTATGTGTCTACGATTTGTGAGTCATAGGTACTCTCATATCCATTAAAAATAACTCTAGGTTGTGACACTCCTTTTTTTAATCCTTCTTTTAATAAGGGCACATATTGATCTACCACATCTGGCAAGGCATTAAGCCTATTTAGATATGATTTTGCTTGCGCATAATTTGCGATAGGTCGTACCATATAATTCCAACTACTATGGAATCCAGAGTCCGACAATAATGGATTTAGGTAGCTTTCATAGGCATAATAATCTACTGTTTCTTGTAGCTTAAAACGTAATAATGCTAGAGAGATCGCATCGGTTTCAGAAAGCTTGTCATTGGATAACGTAGCGAGTTTTTCTAATTGCGCTTTCGCGAAAGCGGCCTCTTTCTTAAAATAATCTTTAGAAAATAATCCCATAGGATACTCCTTGCCATCATAACTTTTATGATCTGCCACCTCATTGATAATTTGCTCTAGTTCCTTATTTGATTCTTGAGCATAGGCGCCAAAGCAAAAATAAAGTACAAATAGAAAGGAGTATACTTTTTTCATCTTCTTACAATTTTTTAATTCATTAGAAATGTATCTTAAAATACTTCCTTCAATCCTCCTTATTAGGAGGAAAGTTTGGGAGTCATTAACTTTTCAATATTTCTGGCAACAGTTCTTCTGGAAAATCTTGATAACTAAATGGGCGTACCCATCTTTTTATCGCTTGACTTCCTACCGCAGTAAAGCGACTATCTGAAGAAGCTGGATATGGACCTCCATGTGTCATCGCATCTGCTACTGCAACCCCAGTAGGAACACCATTAAATACAATGCGTCCTACACGGTTTTGCAGTCTTTCTACAAGGGGTGAAAGATCTTTATAGTCTTCTTCCTGTGCTATGATGGTTCCTGTTAATTGTCCTTCTAATCCTCCTATGATTTGTAATAATTGTGCTTCATCATCACATTGTACGACCATAGAAAAAGGACCAAAAACCTCTTGATGTAGTTTTGAATTCTTTAAAAATGCATCTCCAGAAACTGTTACAATTTTTGCTTGTGCATAATTTTCATCTCTATCTCCTTGGTGTGCTGCAACTACAGTCGTTTCTGGCTCATTAATAATGGCTTCTCCTTTTTGCTCATAGGCACTATGAATCGCTGGATGTAACATGCAATATGCATCTATAGCTGCTGTTTTCTTTCCTAAATCTTCTACAAAAGAAGAAAGCTCTTCACTTTTAATCCCTAAAATTAATCCTGGGTTTGTACAAAATTGTCCTACTCCTAAGGTAATAGAATCTGCATACGTTTGTGCAATAGTTTCTCCTTGTTCTTTAAGTGCATTATTTGTAATGATAACAGGGTTTACACTTCCCATTTCTGCAAAAACTGGAATAGGCTCTTTTCTTTGTGCTGCAAGATCATATAAGGCACGTCCTCCTCGTATACTTCCTGTAAATCCTACCGCTTTTACGTCAGGATGATTTACTAGTTGCACTCCTACTTCAATCCCTGAGCTATTCAAATTTGAAAATACACCTTCTGGCATTCCTGTTTTCTGAGCTGCTTTCTGTATGGCACTTCCTACTAATTCTCCTGTTCCTGCATGCATAGGATGCGACTTTACAATTACTGGACAACCGGCTGCAAGTGCACTTGCGGTATCACCTCCTGCAGTAGCATATGCTAATGGGAAGTTACTCGCTCCAAAAACAACCACAGGCCCTAACGGAATTAAATATTGTCTCAATTCCTTACTTTCTCCAGAGATCTTAGGATTGCGCCACTCATCGGTTGTTATATACTCTGCAAACATGCGGAGTTGTCCTACAGTTCGCCCTCGTTCACCTTTTGCTCTTCCTTCTGGCAATCCTGTTTCTGATATATACGTTTGAACTAGTGTATCTCCCAATGCTTCAATCTCATCTGCAATAGCATTTAAAAATTGAGATCTTTTTGCACCAGAACAATTTTGAAAAGGAGTAAAGGCTTGCGAAGCCATGTGTACTGCTTGATCAATCTCTTCTGAAGTTGCCTCTGTAAAATGTACTTCGTTAGGTTGATTTGTTTTTGGATTACACGTTTGATACGTGGTTGCTCCTTTTGCACTTAATGTATTTCCTATATAGTTTTTTCCTGTGATCATATACTCTTACTTATTCTTCTAATTTAAATTCTGGATTGTATATCAATCCAATACAATTACCCCATGGGTCCTTTACCGTTGCAACCATAAGTTCGCCTCCTACATTATAAGGAGCTTCAAGCATTGTAGCTCCTACCTGAATAAAATGAGCGTATGTGTCTTTAATATCTAATACTCCCCAATAACTCACCACATTTTCTGGTTTATCCGTAGTAGGATGTTCTTCTTGTTGTAATCCTAATTCATATCCTTTTATAGAAAAACCTACATAAAATGATTCATCAAAATAAGGAGCTATTTGGAATGCTTTTGCATACCAATCTTTAGCAACTTGTAAATCTCCTACTTTATATATAGTTGTTCTTAATCCTAACATACTGTTTTTTAACTTTTCCCTTTAATCTTCTGTAGGTGTTTTTGAACATCTACAGGTTTAAAAACTCGTTTTGTAGATACTGGATATTTCTCTAGCAATGACGAAGGGCGTATAGGTCTTTTTTCAAAACCACCTCCGCAATTAGGGCACACTTCTTTTAATATGTTTTCTACACAATCTGTACAATACGTACATTCAAATGTACAAATCATGGCATCAGTCGCATCATAAGGAAGCGCTTTATCACAATGCTCACATGAAGGTCTAATTTCTAACATACATTATTGTATTTCCATTTTCGGGTTTTCTTTTTTACCAAAAAGAATAAAAACATATGCCTATAAATTCTTATAATCAGGTAATGTCGGTCTTGTTTCAAGTCCTTTTTTAATAACACTTAATACGTGAGTACGCTCTTCTCCAGATAATGGTAATCGTGGTGCTCTTACGTGTTCTGTTCCGATTCCTGTATGAACTTCGGCAAGTTTTATATTTTGCACTAATTTCGGGTTTATATCTAACTCTAGCAAGGGCATAAACCAACGATATATTTCAATAGCTTCTTGAATACGACCCGCTTTCTGTAATTCATAAATAGCAACTGTTTCTGCAGGAAATGCATCTACAAGTCCAGCAATCCATCCATTTGCTCCCATCAATAAAGATTCTAATGCAAGGGTATCTACACCTGTCATAATCTTTAATCGATCTCCAAAAGCATTTTTAATACGTGTCACATTTGAAATATCTCTTGTAGACTCCTTGACCGCTTCTATATTATCATGTTTTAATATCTGGTCAAACATATCTAGTGTTACTTCTATCTTATAATCTACTGGATTATTATATACCATAATAGGTAGAGACGTATTACGAGCTACTGCTCCAAAATATTCTACCACTTCTTGATCTCCAGCTTTATATCGCATAGGAGGTAGCATCATCAATGCTGTTGCTCCATCTTCTTCGGCTTTGTGCGCTGCTGCAATAGCTCCTTTTGTAGTTTGCTCTGCAATATTAATAAGCACAGGAACGCTACCTTTTACTAGTTGTACTGTTTCTTGCGTTAAGGTGCTCTTTTCTGCATCGCTTAATGTACTTGCTTCTCCCAAAGTACCTCCTAATACAATTCCGTGTACTCCAGCTTCTAATTGTGCATGTATATTAACTCCAAACATATCTAGATCTAAAGAATCGTTTGCTGTAAATTTTGTAGTGACGGCTGGCATCACTCCTTCCCAATGTATTGACATGAGTATTAAATATTAATCGTTCATTTATAAATTTAAAAATAGGTGCTCTATTTTAGGGTTAAAATTAAGATACATCTTTTATACAAATAGTGACTCTTTTATCCAATACTGTGCTTATTTTATCCAATATCTATTTATGATTAGCATTTTAGATACAATAAAGTATCTTTACAATATGAAAGTGTTACCATTTAAAATTCCCAAACCTAGCAATACAGCTATTGTTTTTCAGGTAGATTCTGGGCAATTTTATGGGCAGTTACACCAGCATGAAGAACTCCAAATTAGTATCATACAAGAAGGCAAAGGCACTTTACTTATAGCAGATACAATACATCATTTTCAAAAAGGAGATGTTTTTGTGATTGGAGGGCAACAACCTCATGTATTTCGTAATGAGTATACAGATGCATTAATGCACACCCTTTTTTTTAGTCCACAATCATTTGGCGATTCTTTTCTTGGTCTAGAAGAGGGTAAAGGAGTTGGGGATTTTTATGCTTTCGCGAAAGCGGGTTTTAAAACCACTACAACGACAGAGTTAACGACTATTTTTAAAATAATATCTCAAAGCGAAGGGCTTATTCGTTTATCCTATTTCTTACAACTTATAGCATTGCTCAAAAACTGTAACTATACGCCTATTTCCTCTTTTATATATGATAAAAAAATATCTGAAGCAGATGGTAAGAAATTGCATCGCATTTTTGAATTCTCCTTACAGAATTTTTCTAAACCTATACAATTAGAAGAAATTGCACATATTGCAGCGATGAGTACAAATGGTTTTTGCAAGTATTTTAAAAAACGAACTAATAAAACGTATTTTCAGTTTCTTACTGAATTACGTATCTCCCATGCCAGTAAACTATTAAAGGAGAATACAACACTTCCTATTGCAGACATTGCCGAACTTTCGGGTTTTCAAACTTTATCACATTTTAATCGAAAATTTAAACTCTATAAAAAGATGAGTCCGAGAGCTTACAAATCATCTTTATAATAGTATAAAAATTCTTCTATTTCTTCTATCTATTTTATTTTACATTTTATAATAAATATGATTACCTTATTAAAGTCACGTATACTATAGATTTTCCTTATACTACTATAACGCTAAAAATGAGTGTTTTATGTCATAAACATAACACTTTTTTTTTTTTAAAATAGTCATTATTGCCCTAATTGATTTTTTAACATTTATTTTTTTACAGAAAACAGTACATCTAAAATCCTTAGACTATCACTCGGTTTATCGATTTTTTTGTTTAAAAAAATATGAATAAAAAAACTGTGAAAAACTTCCTTTTTCTTACAAATTCTTAAAAACATCAGAAAGTAACAAGAACTCTCTAAGTCTAAATGAGTGTCTAAAAAAATAAGCGCTTATTTTTTTCAAACAAGCTGAATGAAACAAAAAGATTAAAACAAAAACTACTCATTTAAAAAAAAACCCATGAAAAAATTAATATATACCATGATGGCAGCTGGAGCAATTTTATTTGCAAGCTGTAATTCTGATGACGATAATAACCCTTCAGGAGGAGACGACAACCCTCAAGCCGAAACTCCAAGTGCAGCTAGTTTATTATTAAATAGTATTGAAGCTGATGGAGGTACTCCATATGATGCAGACAATCCTATCCTTTCATTTACAGATGCACAAAATGTATTTTTACCTAGTATTTTAGGTATTGATTACCGTACAGACAGAAACGTAGTGCCAGCTGGTCCTACAGCTAGGTTTCCAATGTTTCAAGGTTGGGAAACATTACCTAGTGGAGAACGTAGAGAAGGATACTATGTAATTACCGAAGCTTCTGATAGCGATTTGGCCAGAGAACTAGGTGTTATTTATGCTCCTAGAATGGCAGAATCAATTGGTTCTGGTGGAGAGCAAAACTCTCAATGGACTGATGATGGAAGGCTTATTTTTGAAGGATCTGTAGATTTTTCTCCAACAAGATCTTTAACTCCTGGAGGTGGACAAGATTTATTATTTGGATTCCCTCCTGCCTCAGTCACTCCTGGAGCGGTAGCAGATGCCAATTGGTCATCATATGTTGTATTACCAGGTACTAACATTGTAATTAATGCTCAATTGGTAGCAAATAGTACAGGGATACATGATAGAATTCCTAATCCAAACGGGAACAGTCAAGCAGATGAAGATGATCAAAACAATCCAAACTTAGATAGAAGTCAAGCATCAGTTGTTATGCAACTTTTAGACGGATGGCATGATGGTAGTCCATACTACTTCCATATCGTAACAGATACTTCTGATCCAGGACCTGCAACAATCGAACTAGGTGTATATGCTCCAAGATTAAATAACTTACCTCAATTCGGATTATTCCCAGGAGGTTCTATGTTACCTTTCAGCCCTACTGCAAATGGTGTTACACCAGATGCTAATAATCCTCTAGGATTCCAAGGTTTAAATTCAGCTTCTATAAGTGAGCGTCAAGTAAATGACCCTACAAATACATTCCCAATTGATCCAAGTGATACACGCTATGCACCAATGTGGGATGCACATATTACTGAGTTTACAGTTCAAGCAGAAGATCGTGTGATTTTAACAAGTTTTGGTCAAATTAATGATCTTTTAGATGATGGTACTTTAATTCCTTTCAGAGGAAATGCAAACGCAAGTCCATTAGCAAATTCATTATCTGATCTATTAACTGCAACTGGAGCAATCATTAACTGTCCAGTAATTACACAACCAGATGCAAGTGTCATCGGTACTCAAATTGGATCACCAAGAAACTAATAAGAGAAACCTCTTATTATAAAAAACCAAAGATTAATTTTTGATTTTAGGGGGCTGTCTGAAAAGGCAGCTCTCTTTTTGTTTTTTAAAGAATTAATTTCCCTTAATACGTTCCCAAAGAATTTTAACCATTGCCTGCAGACTTCCCATTTCCGGACGATCTTCTGTTGCTGTTATCTTTCCATTCTTTTCTTCAAGAACATATCTAAACACAAATTGCGGATGTTCTGGATCTATAGCAATCAATCCAAAACGCAAGTCGTTATAAATCCATTGTTCATCTTCTTGCTCTAGAATATACCACCCTTCTGAGATCTTAATAAGGCGTTGTACCTCATCTGTTCCTCCTAGTTGTTCTGATAGCTCTCTCTTCTTAGGATAGGATGTAAAAGTGATGGGTTTTGAATCAAAAAAAGAATAATCTCCTACCAGATACCGGTCTCCTGCATCTACATTTGCATTCCACAAAATGCTATTCATAGGTGCTGGACGTGTAGACATTTTTGTATAGGCAATATTCTGTTCTTCTAAGGCTTCTGTAATTCTTGTATGTGCTCCCCATTTTAAAAACAACGTAAGTATTATATATCCCGTACTTAGATAGATCCCAAGGTTATTTATACGCTTTCGCGAAAGCGAACCCTTCTTTTTAAACGCTGCAATGATAAGGCATATTAAAAACGGCATTGTATATAATGGATCTATCACAAAAATGTTATTAAACGCAAGTCGAACATCAAATGGCCAAAATAATTGTGTTCCCCATGTGGTAAATGCATCTAGAATGGGATGTGTAAATAGTCCCCAGAAAAAAAGCTTGCTCCATCCTTGCCAACCGACATCGGGTCGCTTTTTAATTTGATGGACACACCTCCCTAAGATAGGCGCCATAAGGAAAGAAAAAATAATAGAATGACTGAAACCACGATGCATTTCTGTCGCTGTAATTGTATCTGTAAGAAGACGAGCAAACGTGTCTAAATCAGGTATTGTTCCTGCAATAGCTCCCCATAGCATGGCTTTATTACCAACTTTCTTTCCTAAAACTGCTTCTCCTACAGCAGCTCCAAGTACTATTTGTGTTAAACTATCCAATATGCTATTTTTTTATACATGTTGATCAATAAGTATGGCATTTCCGTCTGGATCCATAAGCACAATACTTGCTGGACCCGATGTAGTCTCATCTGCTTCTCGCTCTAGAGCAACTCCTTTTTCTTTAAGATCTTTCTGAATCGTTCTCACATCATCAAAAGCATCCAGTGGGTTTGCACTTTCATCCCATCCAGGATTAAAGGTCAGGATATTATCTTCAAACATTCCTTCAAAAAGTCCAATGAGTGCATTGCCATTTTTCATGATGAGATATTTATGTTCCATATCTCCTGCAAACACTTCAAATCCAAGATTTTCATAAAATGCTTTTGAGGCATTAATATCTTTTACACTTAGACTACTAGAAAAGGCTCCTAATTTCATATGAATTGGTTTTTTGATTGTTCTTTAAAAGTACTGAAAGTTATGGAGTTTTAATACTGAGGAGGCAGAATCAATTTATGCGAAAGCGTACATCACCTCATCCATCTGTTTTTTAATCCATTCCCAAATCATTTGTAAATGAATGGTGTAATTCTATTTCGTCTACAGGAATATCTATTAATGTACTTATAAGGTGTATGATATGCTTCTCGACTTCTTGTTTTTCTATTTTACCATTAGGTTTTTGGCGTGCATCTACGTAATCTATCAGTTGTCCTACAGTAGCGATATGCTCTGCTTCTTCATCTGGAATGGAGATATCAAAAGTGCTTTCTATCTCAACAATAAGTTCTACAATATCAAGTCCCATACATAATACATTATCAATCTACAATTTCCATTTTCTTTAATAAGAAACTGGCATTCATATTCTGGCAAATCCCTTCCTTAAAGGTGTAGTCAAAATAGAGTTCGTCATCCTCTATACGTGCATCAAAGAAATAGTTCTGTACTTGTGTTAAGTCCTGTGAGGCTTCGCATAAACTCAAATCATGAGTTGCAATAATTCCAGTAGATTTTGAGTGGACTAGTTTATCTACAAATTTGCGGGACCCTATGGCTTTATCTGTACTATTGGTTCCTTTTAAAATCTCATCTAGGATAATAAAATAACGATCATTCTTAATCTCATCTACGATAAACTTGAGACGTTTGAGTTCGCTAAAAAAGTAACTTTCATCATCTGTTAAGCTATCCGTTGTACGCATACTGGTAATAAGCTTGATAGGTGAGTATTCTGTTTTTACTGCATATACAGGTAATCCTATATTTCCCATAACTATTTGCAAAGCAACGGTACGTAAGAATGTACTTTTCCCTGCCATATTTGCTCCTGTAATGATAAAAAACTGTTCTTTATGTATCGTTATATCATTAAGAATAGCCTTTGCAGGATCTAATAATGGGTGTGCTGCTTGTGTTGCCTTAAGTGTTACTTGGGTATCTGTGATTTCTGGATAGTGATGTAAAGGATGGTTAAAGTCATAATTCCCTAAACTATTATATGCATCAAAAAAGGCAATCACTTCAAACCAAATAGCAACATCGTCTTTATGTTGTTTTATCCAGGTTTCTACTTGGGATACAATTGCTAGATCTCTTATAAAAAACCCATTGGCTATAATTCCTACCAATACATTATTACGCTGGTCTAGCGCATCAAGATGTTTTGAAAACGCATGTAATACTCCAGATGCTTTTTGAGAAGTATTGATAATATAATTTCTCTTTTCTTTAAGCAAATCACTCTCAAATGTTTGCTCTTCTATTTTTGCTAATAACTTATGATACTGATCAAAAGTACTTTGTATCTTTCCTATATGTGCAGAAAGCATGTTGATTTTTTTTAAAAATCGTCCTACGATCGCAAGTCCTATTACAAACCATCCTATAACTATACCTCCATGTATAAATCCCAAAAAATACAGTGCTAATGTTGCTAGTGATATCCCAGAAAAAATCCATGACCCCATTTTTGTTCCTCTAGGAATAAAAGATTTATATTCTTGTAACCATTGAATTACAGAGGTTGCTGGCATTTCTGTTTTTACTAAAGATGCGATTGCAGAAAACTGTTGTCTCCATTCTGGAAAGGTGCTTATTTCCTCTATTGCTTTTTGTTTTGCTGGGATGTCCGTAATTTCATTTGCCTTCACAATATTTGCGAGTACATCCGAACCGCTTTCTAGAGCTGTTCTATTCATATATTGGAAAAAAGAACCTCTCCCAAAAAGATCTATATCTTGACTATAAAAATGAATTGGATCATGATATTCTTCGCCAGAAGGTAAGTCATAAAAATCACGATCAAGTACTTTTAATTCTGTTTCGTTTATAGAAACCAATGCTTTTAGAAGGTCTCTTTTATATACAAGCTTGCCGTGACGTACTACAAAAAAGACAAATACGGCAATCTCTGTAAGGAGCACTCCTGTCATTACCTTCCATAAACCAAACGTAACATATACACTTCCTACTATTCCAAAAAACAACAGTAATCGTATGGTACTTGATACATTAAGTTGCCTTTTAATTATGGCAAGTGCTTCTTGATGTTTTGATTTTTGATCTTTATAAAATTGAGATGGGTTGTTCATTAAAGGATAGGCATTTATATAATACTCTTTTGACAAGCTAAGAGGTTTGTATTAAAGATTTTCTAGTTCTGTACGCAATTTTTTTGTCATTTTACTCACAACAAGATCATAAGAATGATCTATAAGTTCGGTAATTAATTGAGGAGGTACTTCCTGTAAAATCACTGAATTCCAATGTAATTTACTCATATGAAAAGCTCCGGTAATAGTCCCGTCATATTCTTCTCGTAAAGTAGCAGAACGTTCTGGATCACACTTTAAATTAACTTGTGCGGGGATGCGTTCTAAGCCACTTAATGCAAACATCTTTCCCATTACTTTAAACACAAGGGTTTTTTCATCAAAAGGAAACTCTTCGGTCACTCCTTTTTTTGCAATACAGTAGTTTCTAAATTCTTCTATGTGCATCTTATTACTTCTTAATTTTATAAGCAATTATGGGTATATCATCTGCATAAATAACAAGCGATTGCGCTTTTGTTTTTGCAGTTATCGTACACTGAATTCCATGTCCCTCTTTTTGAAAATCTGCTGAGATTTTCTCAGGTGTATCAAGAGTATACGTTATTTTTTCTGCCTTTATTCCAGGAAGCGAAAATACAATTCCTTTAGACAACATTTTTGATTTTAAGATTCCTTGTTTCGGATGTATGGCATCTATGGTAAGTTGCTCGCTTATAAGCAAGGGTTGTTTACTAAATTCTTCTTTTGAAAGATCAAAAAACACATAAGCATCATCAAATATTTCTGGATAGTGACTTTTTAAAAACTGAGATGCTGGGGTGTCAAAATATGCATAAGAAGGGGATTTAATAAACGTACCATTATAACGTCCTGCTCCCCAAGTAGGGTCTAACAACATGGGTTTCTTATCAATGATCGCCACCAGCCACATATGATTTTTATCAAAAGGACGTCCTATATCAGAAGGTTGTGTTTTTGTATCTCCACGTACTACATAGGCATTAATACCTAATAATTCACAAACTCGTTCTAAGGTGAGCGCATATCCTTCACATACAGCAATACCATTTTGTACGGTTCTATTTATAATGCCTTCTCGAGTTTCGGCCATTTTCTCATTGCGTTCTTCAAGAATACGATATTGAAACTTATAGGTGTAATATTCTTGTGGATCATAGGCTACATTATTAATAAGCCAAGAATATCCTGCTCTCAATTGTTCTTTAGGGTCTGTAAAGTCTTTTTTAATTTGTGTTGCTAGGGCTTGATCTGTTATAAAGCTATTTGGATAAAATGACACCGTTGCATCTACTTTCTCAAAATCCTGACTTGTCACAACAGTTGCATAACACAATGCTATACCAAGTAGGTATTGCTTTATTTTATTGAGTGATAATTGTTGCATACTCTAATTCGTTTAGGGTGGGTTTTTCAAACCAAGTTTCCATAAAATCAAAGTCCGTTTCGGATACTTCAAACTGGAAGGTCACTCCTTGTTCCTGATTGCGTTGTACAACACGTTGCTTACGTATCTCGGATGGGATATCTAAGAAATGTAATTGTAAAGGTATATTATGCGCTTTCGCGAAAGCGTAAAAACGTTCCCTCCGTTCCTTTTTTGCAAATCCCAAATCTAGAATCGCAGGAGTACCGACCTCGGCAAGCTGTATAACCAACGACTGAATCATCTTATCCGACCGCTCAATACGTTCCAAAAACCAATCTACCCCATCTTCTGGGGTTTTATCATCTAGAAAAAGCATTTTGTTCCAATGATCAATAGAGAAAATAACGCCTTGTTTTTTCTCTTTTAAAGAAAGCCCATAGGTTGTTTTGCCTGCGCCTGTATTTCCAAGGATAATATGTATCACTAGAGATTGAGTTTTTTGGGTTCTTCTGCCTCCCCTATTTTTAAGGCATCATAATCTAGTTGCCATCCGATGGTTTCTACCAATTTTTGAATAAGTATAATGGTATCTAATGCTTGTTGAGATGCCGTTTTATACAAACCACTATTTGGGATTTTATCGACGATATGTTGCTTTGCTTCTTTATTAATATCAGTAAGATCAGTACTTGTTAAAGGGTTTGCCCATCCTTCTTTCTTATCATAAAACTTGAAATCGGTTTCTATAGAAAGTAATTCTGGTTGCGGAAAATCATAGAGTTTAATCGTCTTAGTTTCTACATTTGCTTCCATTTTCACTTTGGTAAGATCAAAACCTATGTGCGCTTTTGCATCAATGAGGATCAATGCTTTCTTAGTACCAAGTAATTTTTTAATCCACTTATCTTTTAAACTTTCATAATGATATATCTCTGCAAAATCACCTTCGACGGTAATAAACTTACACACAGACCGTATGCGTTCCATAAGTACCATAGATTGCGAATGCGCATTTGCTTTGCTTCCTCTTCTAGCAAAACGTCCATATAAGAAATAAGCGATTACGGCTCCTATCGCAAGTCCTAAAAATAAAAACTCCATACTGTAAATATACTAAATTCCCCCTCTGTCCTTTGGACATCCCCCCCAAAGAGAGAGAATTAAAAAAAGTACTGGCACCACTCTTTTATAAATCTCCTAGATGAGTGATTTTAAGCCATAATCTAATGTGCAGTCTATGAAAAGAGTATCAACTCTAAGAGGGTTTAATTCTCTGTAAACCTATCCATTCATGATCAATATCTTTCATTAATAATGCGTTATCAAAAGTGACTGATCCTTTTGGGAAAATATCGGTATTACCAAAAAAACTTGAGTTAACAGCTATTACATTAAGAGGGGATACTTTCCAATGGTAGGTCTTTAGTTCTAGTCCGTCATAAAAATTACCATCTGGAGAATATCCTACAGCTCCTTTTTCAAAAAAATCTGAAGCTTCTTGGAGGTTTTCAAAAACACTCTCATCATTCCAATGATTTGTTTCATTTGCTTTTATAGATAAAGATGTATGATCATCGCTTACAAATGCAACTTCGTACGTATCGCTTTCTTCTTTTATGGTAAAATCTGCTAAGTGATGTACTCCAGGAAAAACGCGCCCTCCTACCATTGCATTAAGTTTTGATGAAGTGTCTCTTCTTGGAATATATACTCCTTCTTTTAACACACCATCTTCATACCATTGTACTGCGATCCTGTGTGCTCCATTTTCTGAAGATATTCCTAGCATTTTTGGAAATCCTTTGGGTCTAATTTCTTTAAGTCTGATAAGACAAATACCTGCCATTCCTTTTCCGTGTATTAATTTAGGCATAAAGGGTTCTGGGAGATATCGTTCTAGTGCTTCTTTTTCTACTTGATAGTTTATAAGAATTCTTCTATCAATGATTCCTGTTATGATTGGTATTTTCATGACAGTTTGTTTTTTATTTTATCACAATAGTTTTTGCCCATAAATCTCCTATTCTCTGATTCTTCTCGGTATTTTTAATCACGATAACTCCTACTAACCCAAAGAAAATCATATCTACAGGGTCCATTATATGTCTCTTTAACGATTCTATAAAAGTTAATTTCCTATACTGTCCATTCATCGGGATTGCCTTAAGACCAAGAATAAGATTACCTATAGTTGCTCCTACGCTTATTTCTATACCGACCGTTATAAGTAGCCAAACAATCACGAGAATAATAATGGGTGCCTCCTCTAGGATATAAGGAATGCTTTGCCTAAAATTCGCAAGTAGTAATAGAGATATTACTGAAGTAAATGCATAAATAATAGTATAGTCTATAACCCCTGCAGCTATACGTCTTCCTATATATGGCTTGGTATCTATGTATGTCAAATTTCTTTTTTAAGATTCTATTTTATATAATACTGGTTTACTCGGTGTGGCATCATTATCAAAAGATGCAATCTGTAGATTAAGTAAATAGGTTCCATCTTCTATTTGATGAGGCACATAAATCATTTCTGTAATAGTGGCGTCCATTCGGATGGTACCGTCTACATCCCAAAAAGCTTTATGGGCTTTTAATTCTCCTTCATCTTTTTCTCTATCTACACTTGGCAGATCTATCAAAAGATGTTTTACACCACAATTACGCAAAAATACCATTGCACTTTCTTCTATATAGGTCCAATTGGTATGGGACCAATTTTTTGTTTTTTTATCTTGAGTATTTGGAAGTGTACGGATCACTAATGCTTCAGGAGTTTTCCCGTTTAAGTCATATTGCAATTGTTTTTTGGAGATGACACTGTCTTCTCCTCTTCTTTCTGAAGCTACTGTAACGATCTCAGTCATAAAAAAGAATTGTGTAAGATGCTCATTGATACTATGCACCTTTTCTGTGATATGTCCTGCACATTCTGTGTGTGTACCATGTGCATGGGGATTAAAGGTAATGGTATTAAAATTCACATCTCCTCCTTCACTTACTTTGCCTACCCAATCTTCTGATCGCACAGGCGATATTGTGGGTTTATCTATATACCAAGCTAGTGGGTTTTCTCCATCTTTTAACGGAATAGAGATGTCAATAGGTCGTAATAAATCTACAGAGAATGTCTGATTCTTATGAGTGATGGTTGCTTTCACAGTGTTGGTTTTGTGTATGTCCGTCTATATGTCTTTAAAGATAAAGAAAGTTACATTTGTTTTGATGATACTTTCTATTCTTAAATTACAACTACGTCAAATTTAATAGAAAGAGGTCACTTGCAATACCATCACTTAAGAACTTTCCTTTTTTTGTAATATACAATCGGTCTCTATCTTTAAATAAGAAATGATTGTCTATATGGATTTGTGCTTGTTGTAATAAATAGATACACATCTTTTGTCCAAAAAGGGTTTCTACTTTTTTAAGTGAGATCCCTTGTTGGGTACGTAAACGTGTCATCACATGCTCATTGTAGCGATCTGTATGCGTAAGTTCTTCTTCCTCTTGAGGTAATTGATTATCTGCAATGGCTTTTATGTACTTTGGATTATTACTCACATTCCAAGCTCGTCGCTTTCCGTTATAACTATGTGCACCAGGGCCGATACCTATATAGGTTTTGCCTTCCCAATAAGCGGTATTATTTCTAGAATAAAAACCAGGTTTCCCAAAATTACTAAACTCATAATTATCATATCCAGTAGCTTCCATTTTATCAATAAGGATGGCATGATGTTCTTGAGCAACCTCATCTTTTACGGGAGGGATGATTCCTTTTTTAATGAAGTTTTCCAATGCTGTTTTTGGCTCTACGGTCAGGGCATAAGCAGAGATATGAGGCACGTTTAATGCAAGTGCTTTTTCTATATTCTCCATCCACCTATCGTTACTCATTCCTGGGATTCCGTATATGAGATCTAGGGAACTGTTAGGAAAACGCTTTCGCGAAAGCGTAATACAATCTACCGCCTCCTGCGCATTATGTGCTCGATTCATCAGTTTTAAATCTTCTTCAAAAAAAGATTGTACTCCAATACTTAATCTATTTATAGCCGACTCACTTAGTGCTTTAATTTTTGCTTCGGAGAGGTCATCTGGATTTGCTTCTAAGGTGATTTCTGGATCAGAACTCACATCATAATGTTCATATACCGTTTTTATAAGAAGGTTGATCTCATCAGACTCTAATACCGAAGGGGTTCCGCCTCCAAAATAAATACAATCTACTGTTTGGTTTTTAAACTCCTCTTTACGGAGTGTCATCTCATGTATGAGCGACTGTATCATAGCATCTTTCTTCCCCATAGACGTAGAAAAATGAAAATCGCAGTAATGACATGCTTGCTTGCAAAATGGGATATGAATGTAAATACTAGACATTTAGTTTTTAAGTGAGAGGATTAAAAATGATAACCCAAATCCTAAGATTATATATAGAAACATCGCTAGAGAGTACATAATTAATGTCTTTAGAGTCACGATTACTCTCTTTTTTAGAAAGAGAGAATTACACGCATATATCAAATAAATGACCATGATTATAAATGAAAAATACTGCAATTTGTTTGATATAAACTTGGTCAAAAAAAGACTTATGGTTGCAAATAAAGTATAGATTCCTACAATATAAAAGGAGATAGCTAGATATTCTGCAAGAGTATATGATTTTCTAAAAAACAACTTTAATGTTAAGCTCAACGTCAAGACAAACAACAATAAAAAATTATTGATGTTTTTTGACATAAACTTAGCCGTAGTAATGATACGTTCAAAACTAGGGTTGTCAATACCATTACTCGTTACTTCTTGAAATGGATCATAGTTTATAACCGATCGTATAAGTACCAATAAAATGGTTGCTAGTATAAAAAAAGGAACAGGTTTATAATATGTTTTTCGCTTTCCATCTAAAAACTCACGAAAAAGTTTTCCTGGATTGAGAAATAATAACTTGAAAGTAATTAGCAATGGGGCATTTACAGAAAAGATACTATTTACAAAATCCTGAAGCGTATCTCTCACTGTAATTTTTGTAACCTTTATGCTTTGTCCGCAATGCATACAGAAATTACCTGAAATTTGAGTTTTACAGTTTTTACATACGATACTTTTAGCGTCTTGTGCCATAAGATTACTTCTTCACTCGCTTCTCATTTTGCTTTACAAAGGCCTCCCATTCTGTATAGCTCTTTCCAGAGTTGTAAAAATGACTTGTTTATTTACAAAACTAGGATATAAATATAGACGTTAGACATATATTATTGCTTTCTTTTCCTTCCTTTTACATACTTACGCGTATCTTCCTTTATAACATAAAGATTTGGATTGACGTTCTTTATTTTTTCTATATTCTCGTCTGTAATCACTTGGTGATCTACTAATAAATGTGTTAATGATTTTATAGAAGCTACCTCGGCAGGTATGTTTTTAAAACTATTATTGTGTAACCATAATGTCTGTAATTTACGGAGACTTAAAACTTCTTCTGGGAATTCTTTAAATCTATTATACTCTAAACTACAAAAAGTCAAATTTTCAAGTTTTTTAAATGACGGTGGTAACTGAGAAATATCATTACTCCCTAAAGATAAGCTCTTCAGATTTAATAGCTCCCCTATAGATTCTGGAACTTCTATTATTTCGTTTGCTCCTAAATTTATATATACTAGATTTTGTAGTTTACCAATATCTTCTGGTAATGATTTTATTCTAGAAGCATTACCTACAATACTTTTTAAGGAAGTACAATCTGCTAATTCATTACGGAGTCTAGATATCCCACTACCTGAAACATCTATTATTTCCATACATTTAAGATTACCAATAGTTGCTGGTAGATCTATTAATCTACTATTGTGCCTAACACTTAAATATTTGAGATGTATTAATCCTCCTAAAGATTCTGGCAATTCTTTTATACCACTAGCTTCAACAGATAATACCTCTAGATTTTGTAATAGTGCTATATTTTGAGGAAACTTCCGAAGATTTGTATAATCTAAAATAAGCATCTTTAAATTAGGAAGTCTACTCAAATCAGTTATTAAACTTTCAACATTTGAAAATCGATTTCTAGATAAATCAAGTTCTTCTAAGTGTATAAATTGATGAATTTCTTTTGGTAATTCTTTTATACCAGTGTCTCGTAAACTTAATCGTTTTACGTCCAAACGTTTTGAAAGTAAACTTGTTAAATCTTTTATTGGGTTTTCTCTAAATAATTCAGATTCTAATTGTGTATGGAAAAATCCACTATGCCACTTCATATCAATTTCTGGGCAATAAATACTTAATTCATTTTCTATCTCATCAAGACTTAAATTAGGCACATTAAAAGTAGTAGTTTCATCAAAAGACAATTCCTTTTTTATTACTTGTCTTTCAAAAACAGAATCTCTTTCATAGCCTCTAGATTCCATAAATGCCACATCCCAAGAGGCCCCTTCAAAATTATCATTAAAATATTCACACAGAACAACTCTTTTATATATTTCTCTCAACTCTATATGAGTCGCAGGTTTTCTTAAGAGAACTCTATAATACTCCTCAGCTACTTGAAAATTTTTAGCCGCATAAGCGCTATTTGCTTTCCATCGTAATAACAATGATTTTTCACCTTGAGACGCAATCAATGTATCTATATCCTGTATTGCTTCTTTATATTGACTATTTTGAAAATAGGATTGTGCTCTAATAAGTAAAGCGCGCCTGTCATCTACTTTTTCTAGATAAAAAGTAAGATCTTTTATAATATCTGAAAAATCTTTTGATTGTTGGTTTATTCTTGCTTGTGCTCTTAAAAAATAAGTGTTTGCATCACTAGTTTCTCTATCAATTACAATATCAAGTATACGAATAGCTTCATCCCAATCCTCTATATAAATTGCATTGTCATACTTTTCATATAGAACTTTCTCTTTTAGAAAACTATCACAAGAAATAAAAAAAAATACGGTAATTAGTATATATATAATCCTCATAATAGTATCACTTCTTCACTCGCTTCTCATTTTGCTTTACAAAGGCTTCCCACCCTGTATAGCTTTTTCCAGATGTTATCTTTCCAGAGTTATAAAAATGACAGACTGCTGCGGCAAGTCCATCAGTACTATCTAAGTTTTTAGGAAGTTCTTTAATCTTTAATAAGGATTGTAGCATTTTTGCTACTTGCTCTTTTGAGGCATTACCATTTCCTGTAATTGCCATTTTAATTTTTTTAGGAAGATATTCTGTAATAGGAACTTCTCTACTTAATCCAGCAGCCATCGCTACCCCTTGTGCTCTTCCTAGTTTGAGCATACTTTGCACGTTTTTTCCAAAGAAAGGTGCCTCAATAGCAATTTCATCGGGATGATAGGTATCTATCAGTTCGACGGTACGTTCAAAAATGAGTTTGAGTTTAATGTACGGATCTTTATACTTCATAAGTAACAACTCATTGAGTTGTAAAAATTCCATCTTCTTTCCTACTACTTTAATAAGACCAAATCCCATAATGGTTGTTCCGGGATCAATACCTAATATGATTCTTTCTTCTTTCAAAAGGAATTTTATCTTTTATTCGTTACTTTGTTTGTTATGCAAACCGTATCTCACAAAGCTACACAATTCTTAGTCTTTGGTGCTAAAATTTTGATTTTGGCAGGGGTTTTCTTTTTTATTTGGAAACGGATTGCATCAGATATAGATATATTCTTTGAAAATTTTAAATCATATAATATATCATTATCGTCATATATCAATATTGCAATATTACTATTATTATCTATTTTAAATTGGATATTTGAAATCTTAAAATGGAAAACACTTTCTAGCCATTGTGACCTGATTACATTAAAAGAAAGCACAAAACAAGTTCTTAAAGCACATGTAATGTCTCTCATTACACCTGCAAAAATCGGAGAATATGGAGCCAAAGCATTATTCTTCCCACCACATCAACGCAAACATATTCTTTTCTTAAATCTATTAGGCAACTTGTACCAAATGGTAGCTACCACACTATTTGGAATCATTGGGATTGGGATCGGAATTGCATTTCTATTCCCTACCTACGTAGGATATTATTTTACAATTACTACGGTATGCATTATCGTGTTATGGTTACTTCAAAAGATGTTTCAAAAAATATCATGGAAAATAAAAGGATATTCTTGGCAACGTATTAAGGCATTTACAAAGACCATTCATACACTCATAAAACGAAAGGCATTTATCTATTCATTTGTGAGATATTTTCTATTTGCACATCAGTTTTATTTTTTACTCTTATTATTTGATGTTGAAATCTCATATCTCTTAGGAATGAGTCTTATCGCGACCATGTACTTTGTGAGTTCATTAGTTCCTATGCTACAACTTTTTGATGTAGTTATTAAAACTGGTGTTGCTGTTGCTTTATTTTCATGGGTAGAAGTGCCAGAATTAACAATGGTAACCATTACTGCTCTTATGTGGTTTTTTAATGTAGCCCTTCCAATTCTTCCTGGAAGTTATTTTATTATGACAGATACTTCGGTTTCTTCTCAAAAACCAATATCCTCATGATCTTGCTCATTCTACTTTATAGCACCATTATAAGTTATGTGATCTTCATTCTTATCCTCTCCCATGGTTTTAAAAAAGTATCGTCTTTTACAGCTACAAAGGTTACACACAAAAACGAGTTTTCTATTATCATTCCTTTTAGAAATGAAGAAGCACATCTTCCTGTATTATTAGAGAGTTTACGTCATTGCTCATATCCTACAACATTGTATGAAGTACTCCTTATAAACGATAGTTCTCAAGATGATTCGGTTACGGTTATTACATCTTTTATAAAAAAACATCAACTTCAGAATATCAAAATCATAGATAGTATACGCATTTCTACATCCCCCAAAAAGGATGCTATTCAGACAGCTATTGGTCTTGCAAAACATGCATGGATTGTAACCACAGATGCAGATTGTAGTGTTCCAACTTTGTGGCTTACTACTCTTGATGTTTTTATACAAACAAACGATACCAAATTTATTGCAGGTCCAGTGACTTTACCTCAACATGCTTCTTCTTTTTTAAACGCATTTGAGCATATTGACACACTTAGTCTTATGGGAGCAACCATAGGAAGTTATGGAATACGACATCCTTTCTTATGTAACGGAGCGCATCTTGTATATGATAAAACTACATTTACAGAGCTAGGGGGATTTGATGGAAACGCACATATTGCTAGTGGAGATGATCATTTTATATTAGAAAAATTCAATGCAGCTTATCCAGATCAAGTACACTATCTCAAATCTCAAGAAGCAATCATTACGACTACACTTCATAAAGATTGGGGCTCTTTTATAAGACAACGGAAACGTTGGGCTTCAAAAGCTACGGGGTATACAGATGTATTTACAAAAGGGATTGGACTTCTAGTATTACTTACAAATCTTGCTATGATGGTTGGGGTTGTTTTTGCTTTCGCGAAAGCGGACTCAGAAACATTTCCATTATACATCATAATCCTTCTTATCAAAGTTCTAGTAGATGGCGTTTTAATAGCTCAATCTGCTCAATTTTTTAATAAACTGAAACTTCTCGTATGGTACCCTATATGTGCTATCTGTTATCCTTTTATAAGCACTTATATTGCCATCGCTTCTTTAAAGGGAGGGTTTATTTGGAAAGGAAGGTATTTTAAGAGATAAAAATAGTCTACAAGATTATGTCTTCTATTTTATTTAGAAAGACTATTGCATTCCATTTTTCGTTATAGTAATGATCTTATATAATTAAATGCGACAATATTTATATGAAACACATTACTTTATCATTATTTCTATTCTTATTTTGCTTTAAAAGTATACTTGCTCAGACTAACTCATATGTTATAAATAACCAATCTTATGAATTAAAAATAGCAGTAGAAGGAACAATCACTTTACTGTGGAATATCATTGATCAAGAATACTATTATTTTGCAAAAAAAGGAACTACTATTATAGCACTTACAAATACAAAAACAAATAATCAATATCAAGAAGAATACAAGGCACAACTACTAGCGCTTACTGCTAATGCAAATATGGATAAAGATCGTATTGACAGAGTACGATTAACATTGTCAAACCTTAGAAGATTCTTTAATGCCTATAATAAACAGGTAGACCCTCAGTATATAGAAAAAAAACTGCGAAGTAATATAGAATATCGTTTAGGAATTTTTGGAGGAATTACAAACAGCATTTTTAGGACAGATTTACAAAATAGGATAAAACCTCAATTGGTTATTGACTTCGAACTTTATGATAAAATAGCATTACCAAGTCATGGAATTGCTTTGCAGTATAAACAAACATTCCGTAGTAATGGTTTTGGCGAGGATGATTATCAATTATCTATTAATCATCGTTTTAAATTTATAAAGAAATCTAAGTTTCAGGTATATTTAAACACAAAACTTGTAACCTATACTATTTTTACTAGAACATTTATAGAACCTGGTTTTATTGATTTTGGACTAGAAACAATTACTAATCTACAAAGTCCTTTTATTTTTGGTTTTGGGACAGATATTAAACTCGGGAAAGGGTATGTATCATTAAATTATAATGATGTTTATTCTTTCATTATAAACAATAGAGACGAATTCCCTGTTGATGCAACCGTAGGCTATCGATTTGTTTTCTAAGGCTCTTTTACAAGCACTATCACTGTTTTAGTTTTATTAAGAAAGCGGTATATATAGAAAGATGGCTATTTTAAGAGATAAGTTTTTTTGTTACCTTTAAAATCCAAATCTTTTTTTATGAAACCCCTCATTACACTCTTTTGTGGACTTTTCCTATGTCTCACAACGGCTATCGCGCAAACAGATACTTATACTATTAATAATAACTCATACGAACTACGTACCGATGTACAAGGACCTATGACTTTATTATGGAATGTTTTTAATCAAGAATATCGCTATTTTGCTAAAAAGGGAAATACGATTATTGAGCTTACCAATACCAAAGAAAGCAATCAATATCAAGAAGAATACAAAAAACAATTACAAGAACTCACCTCTGATAGCGATGTAAACACAGAGAAGGTCAAACTAACATTATCTAGCTTGCGCCGCTTCTTTAACGCCTATAATAAAAAGACCGACCCTAATTATAAAGAAAATAGCTTCCTTACAGAAATAGAGTATCGATTAGGCGTTTTTGGAGGCATTACAAATAGTGTATTTGTAGATAATCCTGATAATACTTCTAATGGTCAATTTGGGGTTGATTTTGAACTCTACGATCCAACGGCATTGCCTAGTCATGCCATTGTTCTTCAGTATAAACAGACACTATCTAGTGATGATTTTGATTATAGCGCATCACAGTTTTCTATCAATCATCGTTTTAAATTTATAAAATCTCCTGCGTATCAAATATATCTCAATACAAAACTCGCAACCTATACAATCTCAAAAAGAACAGAAGAAGTTATAGGTAGTGATTTTATTGCGTTTGAAGAAGATTCAGGATCTAGTTTTCAAGGACCACTTATTTTTGGTCTAGGAGCAGATATTAAGATAGGAAAAGGGTACCTCTCTCTAAATTATAATGATGCATTTTCTTTTGTCATAGATGACAATGGAGAGTTTCCTGTAGATCTTAGTATAGGGTATAAGTTTGTATTGTAATTGAATTCTACTCGCTCACCTTTAAAATCACAGGGATCTTACATTTTGTCTTTACAGGTATTCCTCTTTTTGTAGCAGGATAAGAGATCGGTAATGCTTGTGTTGCATCATGAATCCATAAGGGTAATTTTGGAATTTCTTTGCGCACTAATGGTGTGATATGAATACTATCTAAGCAAAACTTTCCTTTCTCGTTTACAATATAATCTATCCATACAGTATCATCTACCGCTTCTTGGACGATAATAGAATGATGACTGAGTTCTGTATACAGAGCGTTTGTTATATGTTCTTCAAAACAGCGTTTTAAGGCCATTCTTTCTGATAAAGAATCACATTGCGTAAAGCTAGGATAGACATCTACTTCTGTAATATCTATGGTATTCCATTGCTCATTAAAAAAATCTTCTGTCGTTATTTTTTTAGTCTCCCATCCTGAGCAAGATGCTAGTAGTATACAACAAGCTACAAGAATAACACGGAGGTTCATACAGTTTAATTTCTTGGATGAAATTTACAATTTTATATGTTGTTCTCCTAAAGGTATCTATGATACTGTTTTGACACTATAATCAAGATGGTATTATATCTGTTTATTAATCTTCTCCTTCTTTTAAAAACAGTTCTTCTTTTAGAATTTTTAAACGTTTTTCTGCTATAGAGATATAAAATTTAGTTCTATAGTCTTTTCCTTCTTTAAATTTTTCAATAAAACGTTCATATAGCTTAACGACTTCTTTCTTATCCTCATAATAATTATCAGCACATACGGCGATTTTATGATTTAATTCTATGTTTTTAGGATCTACTTTAAGAACGAGATTATATTGCTTAATTGCTTTTTCAAATTTTTTATTAAACTGATATGCTTTTCCTAATGTATAGTATATATCATCTAGCGGTAAATCTTTAAAGTATAATGCTTGTTTTGCGTGGTACTCTGCTTTTTCTATATCTCCTATTTTTCCATATAGCTCGGCGAGTATATGATGAATTCCATAATCTTCATCATCTAGTCCTAATAAGATTTCATATTGATCAATGGCTTTTTGGTGCATGTTTTTTTTACGATAACTAGCACCTAAACTGTTATGAATATGTGGGGTAGACTGTCCTAAATCTATTAATTTTTCAAACCAAATAATCGCTTCAAAATAGTATCCTCTTAGATAATAGTTTTGCGCATGAATATTCACCATTTCTGCATTATCTGGGTCACTCTCAAAAGCTTTAAGACAGATTTTCTCTACAATAGGATAATCTCTATGAGTTAAGTGATGCAATCCTAATTGATATAATGCTTTTATATGTGTAGAGTCCAGTTGCACCGCTTTTGAAAAAGCTTCCTCGCTTTTGAACATTTCTTTCTTTTCTCTAGCGGTATCTTTCTTTTTTTCTAACTGTTTTAAAGCACGACCGCGCTGATAGAAATACTCTGGGTTATCTGCGTATTTATTTGTCAATGTTTCAAAAATAGAATCGGCTATGGCAAATTCTCTCCTTGTAATAAGGAGTCTTCCATATTCTGTAGCTGCAACAGCTTGTTCTGAATCTTGGATTAACGAATTCTTATATGCTTCTAGCGCAGCTTTTTTATTACCTAAACCTTTATAAGAACGTGCAATTTGTAATGCTATTTTTGCATTTTGATCAGGTACTAATTGATATTGTTGGATTGCTTTTGTATAGTTACCAACAGCGTATAAACTGTCTGCAACAGTCAAAGCCGAAGACTGAGCTTCGGCTTTAAAAATGATGCTATTTAAAAAAATAAGTATAAGGTATTTTCTCATATATTAACTTTCGATTTTAAAAGTAATAGGTAGACTATATAGTACACCTACAGGCTTTCCGTTTTGTTCTCCTGGTTGCATTTTAGGTAATGCCTGTATCACTCTAGTTGCTTCTGTTTCTAAATCTGGATGTGGTGCGCGAGTTCTAATATTTACAACATTTCCTTGTTTATCTATTTTGAAAGCTACAAAAATCCTGTTGATTCCTGTAAGTCCTAACTTCCCTGCTAAGGATACATCAAATTCTCTATTTACGTGTTTTGACACATTTAAAGTCATACATTCCTTAAGTTGTTGATTTGTACCAGAACATTCTGGAAACGTAGGGACTTGATCTATCACAGAAAAAGGAATATCTGCTCCGTCTAAGCTTTCTATCTCTGTTTTTTCTGAGTTTCTATTAAAAGCATTAGAGACAAGTTTACTTCTCAAAGATTGTACTTTTTCTGCAAATTCTTCTAAATCTTCAGAGCTTAAATCATCTCCTTTTTGAAGATAATGTTCTTTTAAAGCATCTACGTATTTAGTATACTCTTCTTCTGTAATTTGATCTTTTGGAACTTCTATTAAAAGTTCGCTAAGCGGTATTTCACTTGATTCATCGGCCTTAATACCAGTATCTTCGCTACAAGATACATAGATAAGCATCGATAATACGAGCGGAAGAATGATTGCATATTTGATTTTTGAAATTTGTTTTGATTTTGTTTTTTGTAACATAACGATTCGTTTTTTAATGATGGAATGATTGAAAAATGTATTGATGAATGAAAACTGTTTGGTGCCAAAAGCGGTATTCAACAATTCTTCATAATATTGTTGTTTTGAAGTATGTCCTACGGCATATTCATCGGCAAGATATTCGTGTATTAAGCTTACTTCTCTTTGATATAGGTAGATAAATGGGTTAAACCACAAAACGACGCGTAGTACTTCAAAAAGTAATAGATCCCAAGTATGTTTCTGTTTTACGTGAACATATTCGTGTGTCAGGATTTGCTTTCGCGAAAGCGTATCTAATTTATCTCCTAAAAAAATATATCTCAAAAAAGTGAACGCTACGTTTGTATCTGGAAGTGTGATCACTCGTTCTCCTTGTTTTCTATATTTAAATAAGCGAATAAATTGAATGATTTTATACCCAAAAACAAGAAGGCTTATTCCTATTCCTATAAAATAGATCAATTGCCAACTTAGTGTAAACCCGCTAGAAGCAACTCCAGCAGTTTCTATAGTATTTTCTAATGGTGTTCCTAAAACAACTTCTGGAAGTAATTCTACAAAACTTTGTACTGGAAGTATTGTTTGTAACACTTCTATTTTTAAAAACGGAAGTCCTATTGCTAGTAATGGTGTACTAATTAAATACAACCGATTGTAAAGAAAAAAGGTTTCCTTTTTCAAAAACAAGATATACCCTACTAAGAATATAGCTTGAAAGCATAGCACTTCTATAACATATCTTTCCATAACATTCTTTTTTTTAAAATGTGTATCCGTTCATTTTTATTTACCTTCTTTTAATACATTCAATTTTGTTTGAGCCTCTTTATTGCCATCTATTTTAATTGCCTTTTCAAAATATTCAATAGCTTCATCCTTCTTCTTTTGCTTTGTGTAGTAATCTCCCATCGCAACATAACTTCTTGATTCGTCAGGATAGTACTTCAGATTCATTTCTAAATAAGCTTGTGCTTTCTTAGGTAATTTATGTGACGTTAGTATAAAAAAGCCAACATCATTTATAAATTGCCATTCGGGTTTTACTTCTCGTTTAAAACGTTTACTCAACTCTTCAAAATGAACATAAAAAGGTTCTGTTAATTGTTTTGCTGAGTATGCTTTTGGTGTATTAAATCTCCACCTTTCTGGGAACGGATACCATAAAAACAAAGATCTCAAACCATTATACATTCCAGGAAGCACTACACTTCCATGGTCTTCATCCCCTTGATAATCCCAAGTAAAATCTAACTGCCCCTTATTTTTTACCAATATATCATGGAAATGAAGGTTTGCTCTTAGCATTTCTGTTGGTTCAGATTTGAGTCTTCGCACCTTAGTTGTATCTATACCCGTGCTATTAGCTACCGCAACATACAGCGATTTGTTTTGACGAGTTGATCTATTGAATATCTCTTTAGACTGATTTACCAGTTTTTCTTTATCCCACCAAAGGCTTGGATCAATCGCTAAATAATTATCAAATACTTCTGGGTGATGCATATATGCGTACAGAACAAAAAGACCTCCAGTAGAATGCCCTATCACTGTACTCATCGTGTCAGTAGGGTACTTGCTTTTTACATAAGGTTTTAATTCATTCTCAATAAATTTTATAAAATTAGGCGCGCCTCCAGAGGTTTCTGACTTATGCCCCCGTTGAAATGGAACGTTTGTAGGCGTGAAATCTCTATTTCTGTCTGTATTTGGAATCCCTACAACAATAGATTTAGGTAAGTTCCATCGTTCTAGGAGTTTTAAAATACCTGTTACTGCATAAAAATGATCGGGTGCGTCTAGCACATATATCACAGGATACTTTTTACCATCTTCTATTTTTTCTGGTAGATGCACCCAAAGCTCTCGTTGCTCATTGAGTATTTCTGAAAATAGAGAGTCTACAGCACCTACGACTATTTGTTTCTCCTCATTTTGAGAAAACTGAGCCGTGGCATAAAAATGTATGCTCAAAAATGCTGTAATGAATAGTATGATCTTCATTTCTCTTTATTATCTTTTTTCTGCTCTTGAACTATTTACTATTTCTCTACTTTGAAAGTTATAGGGAGGTTATATAATACACTTACTAGTTTTCCTTCGTGTTTTCCTGGGATCATTTGCGGCAATGTCTTCATAACTCTAATGGCTTCTTCCTCTAGTTTTGGGTGACCTCCACGAGCACGAACATCTACAATATTTCCTGTAACATCTATTTTAAAGACCGCAACAACTCTCTTTACACCAGTAAGTCCTAGTTCTTTAGGAAGGTTCGCATTAAATTCTTTGCCTACATACTCCGACATCTTTTGTGTTGTACATTTCTTTATTTCTTCTTTAGAGCCAGAGCATTCTTTAAAAGTTGGTACTTGATCTACCACACCAAACGGAATATCTAGATCATTTAACACATCATCATATGTACCATCTTTTAAAATGTCCTTATCGTTGCTAGTCACAGCGGTTAACACCTTAAGAGCTCGTTCTTCTTCTTCAGACAACTCTCCTTGTTTTGCTATAGAATTCTTGAGGATTTCTATATTCTGAATTATTTCGCTATCAGAAGTATTATATCCCGTTCCTTTTGCACTTGCATCTGTACATGCTGTGTATACCAATATTGAAAAAAGCGCTGGTAAAAGAAATAAGTATTTTACTTTTAAAATTTGTTTTGATTTTGTTTTTTGTAACATAACGATTCGTTTTTTAATTATTGAATGATTGAAAAATGGATTGACAAATGAGATATTTTCTATTTGAAATACATGCGAAAGCAATCCTTGATAGTATTCTTTTTTATCTTTTTGGGAAACCACTTTTGCATCTGCTGTGTATTCTTGAAGCATCATCATTTTATTTTGATATACATACACCAGTGGATTAAACCAACATACAATGCGGAGTATTTCAAAAAAGAGCATATCCAAAGAATGTCGTTCTTTTACATGAATGCTCTCATGCAATAAGATATTTTCCCTTTGTCTTTCTGAGAGGGTTTCTCCTAAAAAAATAGTATTAAAAAAAGAGAATGCAGTATCTGTGTTTGGCAATGTAACTAGACTAACTCCATCTTTATGATGGCTGTTACCTGCACGTTTTAAGCGTTGTATTTTTACTATTTTATACACAAATAACGCTATACTTATCCCAACTCCCGAAAGCCATATAATGGTCATCCAAGGTATTGCAGGGGCTATTTCTGCTCCAGAAATAACAACCTCTCGAAGAGCCCTCTGTTCTAGTACTGATTCTGAGATTGTATTTCCTATAAGAACTTCTGGTAATGCGATTATATATTCTGAAGGAATGGTTTCTCGTATTGCATTTATTTTAATAAACGGAAGTACAAAACTTATAATAGGTGTTATTAAAAGGTAAGCTCTATTCCAATTAAAGAACGTCTCTTTCTTTAAGAACACATCATAAATTACTAAGAATAGTAATTGAAACACGACCATTTGTACTATATAGTGTATCATTTTTTATCTTCTTTATTTATCTCCTTCATAATCTCTTCCATCTCTGACATATTGATATCATTATTCTTCATAAAAAAAGACACCATACTTTTAAATGATCCTTGAAAATAGCCATTCATCAGTTTATTAAGTGTCTGATTACTGTAGTCTGTTTTCTTAACCTTAGGAAAATATATATGTCCTCTACCCTCTTTACGGTAGTCGACAAACTCTTTATTTTCAAGAATTCTAACAATCGTAGAAACTGTATTATACGCTGGTTTTGGTTCTGGCAACTCTTCTATAATTGCAGCAACGTTTCCTTCTTCAAGATTCCAGAGGATTTGCATAATATCTTCTTCGGCTTTTGTGAGTTGTTTCATGATTTTTGAATATCAATTAATTAGTACAAGAACTCGTGTTCTATCCTTTTTTTATAAATGAGTACGTTACAAATATAACTAAATTCTTAGTTTAAACTAATTTTTTAGTTTAAAACTTTGTAACAAAGCACTATTTTTATCGTCATATGTGCTGTAATCACATATTTTAAAAATGGATTTATTGCTTGTTTTTGTAGGTTTACTGCTCATTCTTTTAGGGGTTGTAGGAAGCTTTATTCCTGTTTTACCAGGTCCTCCTGTTAGTTGGTTAGGGCTTTTAGTATTACATCTCACAAAAGCAGTGCCAATGAATTATGTTTTTTTAGGCATCACTTTATTTGTAGCCATTCTTATTTTTGTGCTTGATTACATCATTCCATCTATAGGTACAAAGCGTTTTGGTGGTAGTAGAGCAGGTGCAATAGGGACGATGATTGGTTTATTTGTAGGGATTTTTTCTCCTATCCCTTTTGGAATTCTCATAGGTCCATTTGTCGGAGCACTTATTGGGGAGCTTGTCTTTAATCAGAGTGACTCTAAAACAGCTTTTAAGGCTGCTATAGGCTCTTTTCTTGGGTTTATAGCCTCTACCTTTATGAAGTTTATTGTTACGATGGTATTTCTCTTCTTATTTATTTATAAGCTTTTCGAATTTGGGGATGTTCTTTTTACGTGGTCGTAATGTTGTATACGCTTTCGCGAAAGCGTACCAAAAAAAAAGCCCTTCATTTCTGAAAGGCTCTTCTGCTATTAGTGTTATGGTATTATTTTTTAATCACAATAAATTCTGATCTTCTGTTAAGTTGGTGATCTTCTTCTGAACATTTTGAATCATTACCACAATCATTTACCAGTTGTGTTTCTCCATATCCAGCGCCAGAGATCCTGTTGCTATCAATTCCTTGATTTATAATGTACTCTACTGTAGACTTAGCTCTCTTATCAGATAGACTTAAGTTATAGCTATCTATACCGCGACTATCGGTATGAGATCTCGCGTCTATTACCATATTAGGGTATTGTTTCATCACAGAAATTACTTTTTCAAGTTCTAATGCCGCGTCTGGACGAATATTAAATCTATCAAAATCAAAGTAAATAGGATTAAGGTCTAATAAAAGAGTTAAATCATCTCCTACTTCGATAGGCTTTTCTATAAGTTCAATTCTTAAATCGTTTGTGATTGTTTCTGAAATATCTGGTGTAGAAAAAAGAACTTCATCTCCAGTAAATTTTTCTTTAGTTGCACGAACAATATATTGTTCTTCACAGGTTGCTGTATCAAAATTATATGCCCCGTCGGTTGCTGTAACTGTAGAGCTTATAATTTCATTTGAACTGTCCATCAACTGAACCATAGCTCCACTAATAGGTGTACCTGTTTCTTTATCTAGTACTCTTCCATCTAACACGATTTCGCAAGGAATTATTTCTTGCACAAAGCGATAAATATCATCGCTTCCCATTCCTCTTTTACGGTTGGATGCAAAATAACCGAGTTTGGTTTCATCATTTACTATAAATGTAAAATCGTCAAAAGAGCTATTTACAGGCTTTCCTATATTAACAATTTCTTGTTCATCACTTCCTAACTGCGGGCTTGTTACATACACATCAAGTCCTCCTAGTCCTGGATGTCCGTCTGAAGCAAAATATAAATTTCCATTTTTACTCATAAATGGAAAGGTTTCTCTTCCTTCTGTATTAATAGGTTTTCCTAAATTAACAGGAGTTCCATAAGTTCCGTCTTCATTAATATCTACAACCCATATATCAGACAATCCAAAAGTTCCTTCCATATCTGATGCAAAGTATAATTTTGTGTTATCTGCATTTAATGCAGGGTGTGCTGTAGAATACTCATCACTATTAAATGGCATCTCTACGGCTTCTGTCCACCCTTTACCTTCTTCTCTAGTTGATTTATAAATCTTAAGTTTATTGGTTCCGTTCTTATCTTTTTTATAACTCCCTTTTGTATAGTTGTTACGTGTAAAATATACCGTACTACCATCTTTTGAATACGCAGTTGTACTTTCGTGAAACTTTGAATTTAATACTTTACTGAATTTTGATGGTTTTGAAAAAGAACCACTTTCTTCTCCTATTTTTGATTCATATAAATCAAGGAAAGGTTGATTATTCCATTTATGAATACGCTTAATTCCTGCTCCTGAATCTCTAGAAGATGCAAAAATTAATTTTCCTTCAAATTCTGTAGGAGCAAAATCAGAATATCTTGAGTTAATACTTCTAATGTCTTCAAGAACATATTTGCTTTTCTTATATTCGGATATTTCTCTCAAATAATCTGGAGATTCTTTAAAAAGAGTTGCTCTTGTATCTGTTCCATTAAGGTCATTAAATCTAGTCATCATGGTATCTGCCAGATCATAGTTTTTTAATGCTCTTAATGTTTGTGCATATCTAAAATAGTATTCCGGCTGAACTTCTTCTCCGTAAGTATCTACGAGCCTTTTATACCATACTTCTGCATTTGTGTATTCTCCATTAAAATAATAAGAATCAGCAAGTTTTTGAAATAAATCTGCAGATTCATATCCTTTTTCTACTACATCAAGGTAAATCTTACGTGCATCTACATAAGCATATTGATCAAACTTTTTATCTGCTCTAGAAACTTTTCCTTCTTGAGCAAAAGTAAGTGACCCAGCTAGTAAAAATAAAGTCGTTAGTATATAAATGTGAAGCTTCATTATCTATATTTTTAATAATAATTATACGCTATTTTCTTTTAGAAGAATCTAGGGGTTAATAATCTATCATATTCGTTAAAGAGTTCAAATCTAAGGAAAACTTCAAAACTTCCATCATTAAATGTGGTATCTCCTAAATCTGTAGTCTCTCTATCATAAGCAATACCTATAAGCATACTATCAGAAACTTGAAAACCAGCAAGACCACTAAAGGCAGCACTCCATCTATAAGCTGC
>NZ_JBDUXP010000030.1:0-507170 GCF_039945015.1 Dokdonia sp. | reverse complement strand
TGATTATCATATGTTTGGATCTACTGATGGAGGTAGTGTAGACTTAGAAGTAAGTACTGATAATGGAACTTCATGGACGAGTATCTGGAACCAAACAGGAAATCAAGGAAACCAATGGAACAACGTTAGTATTGATCTTGCTGCTTACCTAGGTGGTGCTATTCAACTACGTTTTAACCGTGTAACTGGTGGTACTTGGCAATCTGATGTTGCTATAGATAACACACAGCTTGTTGCTGGAGGCGGAGGTAATCCAAATCCGCCATCTGGATACTGTGCATCTAATGGACAAAACAATAGTGAAGAATTTATTAGCAGAGTACAGATAGGAAGTATTAATAATGCTTCTGGAGCTGGAGCTGGAGGTTACCAAGATTTTACAAATCTTTCTACAAACCTAAGTGGAAGCACTTCTATAACAATCACTCCTACTTGGCCTGGTACTGTTTTTAATGAAGCGTATGCTGTATTTATAGATTGGAATAGAGATGGTGATTTTGGAGATGCAGGAGAAACTGCCTTTACACAAGCGCCAACACAAGCAACTTCTATTAATGGAACAATTACTGTTCCTTCTGGAGCATCAGTAGGACCAACAAGGATGCGCGTAACGATGAAGTATAACGCAGCGCCTACAGCCTGCGAAAGTTTTAACTTCGGAGAGGTAGAGGATTATATTGTAAATGTAACATCTAGTGTAAATGGATTTGGTCCAGGAGCAACAACAGATAATAGTATTAGTGATGCGGCTAATTTTGATTTTTCTATTTTCCCTAACCCGGTGACTAGAGGACAACTTGGTATAAACGTTACTGGTGCAGAAGCACAAAAACTTACGATATACAATATGCTTGGACAAGTTGTACGTAAAGGAGCATTTACAGAAACTGTAGACGTTTCAAATCTTGATGCAGGAGTTTATATTTTAGAAATAGAAGTAGACGGTAAGGCATTAAATAAAAGGTTCATCAAGAGATAGAAATATTTTTTGACACTAACCATTCAATTATGAGTAGAAACCCCAGCAATTGCTGGGGTTTTTGTTTTTAGAATAATTTAAAGATTGTTTGTTATACAGAAATAACTTCATGTTCTTCTAGCAGTGTCTCATTGCGTAATTTAAGAAGTATTTGAGCTACCGCCACTGTATCTTTTTCACAATAAACGATAATGCGATCTATATCGTTTTGTTCATAATATACAGATCTAACCTCACTTCCATCAATATCATCTTTAGGGGAAGGTATTCCTAAAATGTGTGTGAGTAGTTTAAGAGAAGTATAGTGTTTATAATCTCCAAACTTCCATAAGTCTAATGTATCTATATGTGGTACTTCCCAAGGTTTTTTTCCAAATAAATTAAGCTTATATGGTAACTCAATTCCATGTATAATCATACGTCTAGCGATATAAGGGAAGTCAAATTCTTTACCATTATGAGCACAAAGTAGATGTCTCGAACTATTAAAATGTGCTTCTAATAGGTTTTTAAATTCTTTTAAGAGTTGATCTTCATCTCCATGAAAAGAGGTGGTTCTAAACGTTCTATGATCCCCAGTAATTTTAAAATATCCTACAGAAATACATACTATCTTTCCAAATTCTGCCCAAATTCCAGCGCGCTCATAATATTCTTCTGGCGAGAATTCTTCTTTTCGCAAATATTTGGTTTTATCTGCATATAAAGATTGGGTAGTACTATCTAACTCATCAAAACTAATCGCTTGAGGGACTGTCTCAATATCCAAGAAAAGAATGTTTTCAAGCTTTAATTTTGATATCATATATTATTTTTAAAGCTCTAAAATAACAAAGTCTTTTTATATATTAATTTTCAATAATTTCTATTGCTTTTTCTATAAGTTCATCTCTTCCTTCTTTTATTCCTTGTATCGTTGGCTTTACTTCAATGTCTGGTAGAATACCTACACGTTGAGTAGGAGAACCATCAGGATAAAATATACCTATGCCAGAAATCATTGTTCTCAGTCCTCCAGGTAAAAAGATAATAGATACATTACCATCTGCACCCGCAGTTGTACTTCCTATAACAGTACTATTAGGAGCTGCTTTAAAAGCCATAGCAGTATATTCGGCCTGGCTCTGACTTAATTCATTAACTAAGATTACAGTTTTTCCTTGAAATTTTTCTTTAGCTATATTTCCTGCGCCTATCTTAAGAGTAGTTCCCATAATAAACTCTCCTGGGTTTTCATAATTTGCTTTAGTAAACTTCACAAACTCTGTTCCTTTAGGAGCAATAAACTGACCTAATGCAAAAGGCATAAATGCTGAAGGATAATTTCTAATGTCAATAATAATCCCCTTACAGTTTACAAACTCCTTTGCAATTTCTTTAGGATCATCTCTCGTAATATTTGCTAGTGTGATATACCCTATATTATTTGCTAACATTTTATAACTTTTCACAGTATCTTCTGGAGTTCTGTACCAACTATAAATATCTAAGTCTTTTCTCTCAAATAAAGGCATCTTTACTTTAATCTCTTTCCCTGTTCTTAAAACAGTAATATCAAGAAAGTCTCCATCTCCCCTAAGTATTTCAGATGAGATGTCTCTCATTCTTGCAGCTTGATTAGATGCGGGGTAATAGGGTATTTTATCCTCTGTAATTTTTAAAGTAGCTACATCATTTACCGCTGTAATAACATCTCCTAATTCTAACCCAAGAGAAGGTTTCATTTCTGGATTATAAAAATCTACAATGACTAACTTATTTTCTATAAATCGTGTATGAACAGGAGGGTACTTACTCCCCTTTGTTTCTTCCCATTGATCATCTCCTCCCCATAAATTTGCATGTGTGTCTTTGATATCTCCTATAATTTGTAAGGCAGCAATCTCATATTCTAATTCATTTTTTGCTTCTATAAATCGAGGAATATATTCTTTTAATACAACATCCCAATCTTTATCTATTACATCCTTATAAGGAAAATAATAGTGTATCATATTCCAGTATCGATATAGTGATAACAATCTAAATCCTGTATCTGGATACTTCATATCGGTATATGGGTTCTCATGAGCAAATACAGGGTTTCCTATTTGAGGAGCTCCTTCTATATAATAATGTTTGCCTTGAGACCTATTTGCATAGATATAGTGTAAACGCTCTTGCAACTCTTCAGAAAGGTTACTTGAGCTTATCCAAGTAGTATTTGGTTTTAAGTAAGCATCTTCCGATGTCTCCTTACACCTTTTGCATTTAGAAACGGGACCATATGTATCTATCCAAGTAAGGATACGTTTGTCTCTTTCTGAGTCCGCTTTCGCGAAAGCGATATCTTCCAGAACCCTAAATAATTCATAATCCCAGTTAATATCTCCTTTGGCAATTGCTGGGTGATGATATTTAAGAAATCCCCATACTTTTCCTAATATAGCTAAGTTTTTAACCTCTTGTGCTGTTGGTTTAGCAATAGTAAATTGAGATCCTGTATCAAACTCTACATCTTTTTGAGCTCCAGATAATTCTTTTTTAGGAGCTTTATCAAGTGGTTTTCCGTCTATAGTTACTTTTAAATTATCTATCCATATTTTTCCTTTTCCAACGAGAATTCCTCCTACTACTATACTTTTTGCTTCGTTAGGTTTTAAGTCAAGTTCTATCTCATATTTTTCCCACTCTGTGGTTCCTTTGATTCCTCTATTTTGCATATTATCAAAACCTACCCGAGGATCAATACGCATCCATAAACCTCCATGACCACCAGACACATTCTCTGTCTTTACATATCCCGTAAGTTTTATTTTTTTTCCACCAAAAGTGACAGGAATAGTAAGTCCCCAAGCCCAAAATTCTTTCCCTTCTTCTGAGCTTTCTATTGAAGCCGAATAATTTCCTTGTTGTACAACGGTCGAATCAATACTTACTTTGTAATCTCCATTTCCAAAATTGTTCCATTGAGACGGTGTCTCTTTAGAAACTTTTTCAAAATCTAAATTAAATGATGTTGCTTGTTGTGCAGACGTAATACAAGTAAAAAATACTGCAAGAAATAATATTGTAATCCTCATGATTTATGTTAATTAGTTACTCAAAACTAAAAGGAATTCAATTTCTGAATCAAAAGATTACGTTAAATAACATCTCTTTAAGAATTTTTGAGCATTGTATATGCCTCATCTATATAGATATAAAAATCTTCTGTAAAGGATTCTCCAGAAATGAAATTGCCTCTTTTGTGTCCTAATCTAACAATAATCATATCGTCTTCTGGAATTGTAATTACATATTGACCTAGAATACCGCGCATAACAAAAATTTGCTTACCCATATAATCACTAAGCCAGAAACCGTACCCATACACATCATCTTCTGGGAATCTTGGACGTGTTGAAGTGGCCACAAATGAAGAGTCAATGATTTCTTTTCCGTTCCACTTTCCATGATTTTTATACAGTTTCCCGAATTTTGCAAAATCTCTAGCATTACTAGAAATACAACAGTACGTTTTTACTAACTGATGGTCTGCGTCGTCTACTTGCCATAACGCAGGTTGTTCCATTCCTAATGGTTTCCAAAAGCTTTCTGATAGATAAGACGCTAGTTTTTTTCCTGTCGCTTTCTCGATAACCATTCCTAAAAGTTGTGTATTACCACTTAGGTATTTAAAAGATTTTCCTGGGGTTTCTGTCACTTTCTGATTAAGGATTGTCTCGGCTAAGTTATCATCATAATACGCTCTTGCGGTTACACTAAACGGACTTGTATAGCTTTCCTCCCAATCTAGTCCTGAAGACATTGAAGAAAGGTCCCCAACGGTTGTCTTATCTAACGCATATTGATCAAAAAAATCACCGAGTGGCTGGTTTAGGCTTTTAATATACCCGTCTTGAATTGCTTTCCCTAATAATGCACTCGTGATGCTCTTTGCCATAGAGAAAGAATTGGTTTTTGATGTAGGGCCATATTTTTTTTCAGAATCCTCTAAATATTTTTCGTGCCAAATACTATCATTTTTTATAACTAGAAAAGCAACAGTCCCTAATTCTTCATGTGTGTTTTGCAATCTAGGTGTCGCCTTTATTGTATTATACTTAGCATGTAATGGCCATGGTTGTGGCGTTGCATTTAAAATCTCGGCATTCTCAAAATGAGGATAATCGTCTATATATGCCGTAACATGACCTGTCATATAAACAACTCTAATTCCTTTTAATATATATTCATAATCGGTAATGTATGCCAGAACAACCAAAAGGAGAAGAATACTAATAAATCCTTTTAAAAACTTTTTTATAAATCTCATAAATCTGATATATGGTTTTAAAAATAGTTTGTGCTATTTTAATTAAAAAGTAACCCCTGACGGACAGGGCTTTCATGGTCGAGTAGCCATTTTTTGCGATGTAATCCTCCTCCATATCCTGTAAGAGATCCATCACTTCCTATAACTCTATGACAAGGGATTACAATAGAAATCGGGTTTTTGCCATTTGCGCTTGCAGCAGCACGTATAACTTTAGGGTCTCCTAAGTTTTTTGCCATATCTAAATAAGACGCTGTTTTTCCAAAAGGAATTGTTTGTAGTTCTTGCCATACCTTACATTGGAAATCTGTTCCTTTTGGGTTTAGTTTTAATGAAAAAACCACTCTTTGTTTTTTGAAATACTCATCCAGTTGTGTTACCGCTTCTTGTAAACTTACAGGGATTTTTATAGTAGGAACTATCTCTTCATTTAAAAATGTAATGGCCGTTATACCTTGATCGTCCCCTTCTATCTCTATATTTCCTATTGGTGTTTTTATGTATGCCTGATTCATAACCTAAAGGTATATAATTCTTAAAAGCCTCAACCAAAAAAGTTTGAAGATTATACTTTTTTGTGTATGCAATTCTTTATGAGTAATTTTACAATACCCCATAATCATTAAACATGAAGTATAAATTCTATTATATCTTCCTTTTTTTCTTTTCTGTAAGTTACATTTCTTATGCGCAACAAAACCCTATTTCTAAGGATAGTATTGAAACTCTAAATTTTCAAGCTTACGATAATTTAGATAATCTTGAGTATAAAAATGCTATAGAAATTGCCTCTCAAATTATAACTGAAGGGAAAGATCAGAGCAACGCGTATTTTACTTTTATGGGGTATGACCTTATGGGTACAATTAATACGGAGATGAAAGATACACTTCAAGCAAGGTTGAATTATGAGAAGGCACTTTCTATTGTAAAAGAAGAAAAAATAGACTCTTTATTATCTTGGGTTTACATAAACCTTGGAAATGTAGAGTCTGACGAAAAAGAAAATTACCAAAAAGGCATTGACTACTATAGGAAAAGCATTAATATTAATAACCTTCAAGGGTTTGAACAAAAAAATATAACTCCTCTCATTAATATTGCATGGACTTATCTAGATGAGAACCTGCCCGACATGTCTCTTTCATATCTTATTAAAGCAGAAAAACTTCTGGAAAAAGAGGAGGTCTTTCCAAGAGATATAGCAAACCTAAGGACTCTTTTTGGTAGATACCACACTCAGAAAGGAAATTACAATCTTGCTGAGGAAGCGTTTATTATAGTACAAAGAGTAGTAGAAAAAGAGAAGTTTGCTGCTGAATCCTTAGAGTTTTATAAACATTATGCAAAGCTTTCTGAAATTCAAGAAGATTATGAGAAAGCATATGGGTTATTGAAAAAAGCTAAAGAACTTGATGAAAAAAAGTTTGAAGCAGATAAATTGAGAGAAATTCAAGCGGCAAATACTCTATTTAATATTAAAGAATATGAACATACTATTGCTTCTGCTAGAAAAGAGCAAATCATTAATGATCAACTTTTTGAAAAATCTCGCGACTTACGTAATATATTTATTATTGCTTCCATCATTTTATTAATTGCGCTTGTTGCTATCTTTTTTGCATTTAAATCTCGTAAAAAATATATCAAACGTCTTCACGAAAAGAATAATCAGCTCATGACAGCTAAAAATAATGCTGAGCGTCTTTCTCAACTTAAAACACAGTTTTTTTCTACGGTAAGCCATGAATTACGCACTCCTCTGTATGGGGTTATTGGACTTGCTTCCATTTTACTAGAAGATGAAACATCTGTAAATAATAAGGAAGATCTTAAATCTTTAAAATTTTCGGCAGATTACTTACTAGCGCTTATAAATGATGTTCTTCTCATTAATAAAATGGATGCCGATGGAATTAAATTAGAAAAAACCTCTTACAGATTATCTAGCCTTGCCAATAGTATTGCTCGTTCTTTTGAGTTTAGTTTAGAGCAAAATAAAAATAAAATACATTTACATATCGATCAGAATTTGCCTGATAAACAAGTTGGAGATTACGTGAGGCTTTCTCAAATACTTATGAACCTTATCGGTAATGCTATAAAGTTTAATGAGAACGGAAACATCTGGTTATATATTGATCTTATAGAGAAAACAAAAGACGGTTTATATAAAACAAAATTTACTATTAAAGATGATGGTATTGGTATTCCCTCAAGTAAACAAAAAACAATATTTGAAGAGTTTTCTCAGGTAGAAAACCGAAACTATAATTACCAAGGTACTGGACTTGGATTACCAATTGTAAAAAAGCTTTTAGCATTATATGGAAGTGAGATAATGTTAGAAAGTAAAATGGGTAAAGGATCTGTTTTTACTTTTATTATTAATCTAGAAGCAAATAATACTGATGAACAACAAGAAATCAAAAAAGAAACTCCTAAAGAAGGCACAGCGATACACATTTTTGAAAATGTACATATTCTTGTTGTAGATGATAATCGTATCAATCAGAAAATCACTCAAAAGATTCTGGAAAAACGCCAATTTAAATGTTCTTTAGCAGATGATGGAGAGCAAGCTATTGCACTTGTAAAAGAAAATAATTTTGATCTTATACTTATGGATATCCATATGCCTAAAATAGACGGTGTCGAGGCTACTAAACAGATAAGAGTGTTTAATAAAGAGATTCCCATCGTTGCTCTTACAGCTGTAGAACTAGACGAGATGAGAGCAACAATTATGGACTCAGGGATGAATGATATTATTTTAAAACCTTATGACATCTCACAATTCTTAACCACTATCTTACGCAATTTAAATAACGTGTTTTCTAAATCACGACGCTAATCTTACCACCCGCTATAATCTGGAGGAACAATATCATTAAGATTAAGGTAGACGATAATCTGCCCTCTATGATGTGTAAGATGGTCCTGTAACAAATTTAATATTTGAAGCTTAGATTTAGGTCCTGCAAAAAACTGTATTGTTGTTTTTAAGTCTTCTGAAGGAGTCTTCTCTACAAAAGCATACACATCGTCAAAAGATTGTTTTAACGCCTTGATAATGTCTTCTTTTTCTTTTGGGGTATCTTTAGTAAGTGATGCTCTATCAAATGCTTTGTTTGAAAAATATGTGGTTCCTAGCCAGAGCATATTACCTCTCATGTGTAATAATTGATTTCCAAAGCTCATTTCTCTTTCAGTAGGAGCATATGTATAATGTTCTGCTGGCATTGCTTCTGCAATAGCAATTAAATACTCTTTAGAATTATTCCATTTTTCTAAAAAAGCATCTTTAGGGTTGTTTTGTTGAGCATAGGTCATCATGGGTATTAAACAAAGAAATAGTAGTATTATATTCTTATTCATCAGAGAGCGTATTTTCATCTAATAATCCTAAATCTTTTGCTCGTTTTTCCCAGTTTTTTCTAGCAAGAGTTTGTAAGTCTGCAACATGATCACTTTCATCCATAATCTCTAAACCTAATAGGGTTTCTATAACGTCCTCCATGGTTACTAATCCACTAGTGGTTCCATACTCATCTACAACAAGCGCTAAATGATTCTTTGTAGAGATAAGTTCTTCAAAAAGTTCTGGTATAGGGAGGTTTCGATTTGTAATCATTATAGGTCGCTGAATATCTGCCAATGTCTTTTCATGGTTATCAAGTGCCATCTCTCTATAAACTTCACTCTTTAAAACAATACCAGTAATGTGATCTATATTCTTTTCATAAACGGGTATTCTAGAAAAACGTAATTCTTGATTTGCTTTAAAAAACTCACTTATGGTTGTCGATGAAGATGCTGATTTCATAACAGTGCGAGGAGTCATTACATCCTTTGTTAGCACTTCTTTAAAAGAAAGTAGATTTTTTAAGATTTTGCTTTCTGATTCTTCAAAAACACCCTCATCACTAGCCATTTGTGCCATCGCAGTAAAATCTTCTCTACTTAATACACTACCATGACCTTTGCCTCCTACAAGTTTTGTAGTGCGTTGTAATAACCAAAGAATTCCTGTCCATTTAAGAGGGAATATTAAGACTTTGAGTGCTTTTGCTGTAAAGTTTGCTAACTGTTTCCAATAGGTAGCTCCTATCGTTTTCGGAATAATTTCTGAGGCTACAAGTATAAGAAATGTCATAATTCCAGATACAAGTCCAACAAAATTAATTCCTAAAAATTCAAAGTCAGGATACAAGCCTGAAGCTACTTTACCTACCATCATCGCTCCCACGGTATGCGCAAGTGTGTTTAATGTAAGTATTGCAATGAGAGGTTTATCTACATCTTTCTTTAATTCTTCAAGTCGAGAAGCATATCCCTTACCTTCACTTTTTTTAATATTAATAAATGTAGGAGAAATGCTTAAAAGCACTGCTTCTAATATTGAACATAAAAATGAAAAGAAAATAGAAATAGTTGCCCAAAAAAGGAGTTGTCCCATGGTGTATTAAACTGTTTTTGTAAAGGTATATAAATTGAAGGAATTTGCAGAAAGAAAACAGGAAGAGGTCTTAATTAAAATAAGGGTTGATTTTATGGCATAAAAAAAGGCGGAAAGTTCCACCTTTTTTTGCCCCAAATCTACCATGAACTTAACCTACTTATGCTATGGCTTTGCTAATATAGTACTGATTTACAACCGTGCAACATCTTTTAGACCAAATACACGATTTTTAGACCAAATACACAAATAATGAAGCGAATTGTGATTTACTTAAGACCAAACTAATAGGCTCTAGCACTATTACCCTCCATATAATTTATAAAAGCTCTATTTACAACACGGTTCCCTCCATGGGTAGGATAGTCTCCTGTAAAATACCAATCACCCAAATTTTCAGGGCATGCTTTATGGAGATTTTCTACTGTTTGATAAATGATTTCTACCTCTGGTTTTACCGTTTCATCACTAAGCAATTCTGCAATTTTTGCAGAGATATCTTCATCTGTAAAAGGAGCATAAATTTCTTTTACAAAATTTTGCACATCTTTATCTTTAAGATTTACTTGTGCCTTGCATTTTTCATAGACCTCATTAATCATCTCTTCTCTTCCATTTTCTTTAAGAAGTACTATCGCTGCTCTAAAAGCAATAAAGTCTTCTAGCTTTGCCATATCAATCCCATAACAATCTGGATAACGTATTTGTGGTGCAGAAGAAACTACAATAATCTTTTCAGGATTAAGACGGGCCATCATTTTAATTATACTCTTCTTAAGTGTTGTTCCTCTTACAATACTATCATCTATGATAACGAGCTTGTCTTCTGGCTTAACAACACCATAAGTTACGTCATATACATGAGCAACTAGGTCATCACGACTACTGTCTTCTGTTATAAATGTTCTAAGTTTTGCGTCTTTTATAGCAATCTTTTCTGTTCTTAATCTACGCGAAAGTATACGTTCTAAACCTGCCTGATCGATATCTCCTTTTGCTTCAAGTATTTCTTGACCTTTTTGTCTATTAAGCTCGTCTTGGGCTGCTTCTACCAAGCCATAAAAAGAAGTTTCGGCTGTATTTGGAATAAAACTGAATACTGTGTTTTTTGTATCATGGTTTATGCTTTTAAGTACCTCAGGCATCAAAAGTCTTCCTAATAATTTACGTTCTTTATATATTTCGGCATCACTCCCTCTTGAAAAATAAATGCGTTCAAAAGAGCATGCTTTTCGCGTAAGCGGTTCTAATACTTTTTTAATACTTAATTCTCCATTTTTCTTAACGATAAGCGCTTTTCCTGGGTCTAATTCTTTTACTTCCTCAAAAGGGACATTAAATGCCGTCTGAATTACTGGACGTTCACTAGCCACAACAGCTACTTCATCATCTTCATAATAATAAGCAGGACGAATTCCAGCTGGATCTCTTAATACAAAAGCATCTCCATGACCTAAAAGGCCTACCATAGCATATCCTCCATCCCAATCTTTTGAAGCTCTTTTTAAGATCTTTTCAACCTTTAAGCGTTCTGCTATTTGAGGAGAGGCTTGTTGTTTATTATATCCTTCTTTCTTTAACTTCTTATATAGTTTTGCAACTTCATCATCGAGAAAATGCCCTATTTTTTCCATGACAGTAATAGTATCTGCATGTTCTTTAGGGTGTTGTCCTAATGAAACAAGCTTATTAAAAAGCGTACTTACATTTGTCATATTAAAATTACCTGCAACAATCAGGTTACGATGCATCCAATTGTTTTGGCGTAAAAATGGATGTACACTTTCGACACTGTTTTTTCCAAAAGTTCCATAACGTACATGTCCCATAAGTACTTCTCCTAGATAAGGAACATTACTTTTTTGCCAATCTACATCATCTTTACGATCTGGATTTTCTGTCATAACTTCATTAATACGACCATTTATTTGAGCAAAGATATCCTGTATAGGTTGTTGCTCTGTAGATCGTTGTCTTGAGATATAACGTTGTCCTGGTGCCATGTCTAATTTAATGCTTGCAAACCCAGCGCCGTCTTGACCACGGTTGTGTTGTTTTTCCATCATTAAATACATTTTATTTACTCCATAAAATGCTGTACCATATTTTTCTTTATAAAAAGAAAGCGGTTTTTTTAATCGTATTAGGGCGATTCCACATTCATGCTTTATTGCATCACTCATAGTAGGTATACTTTAATAGTAAAAGCAAATGCGCCCCAAAATTGGAGCGCATCAGTATTAATTAAGTTCTATTTCAAACTGCGTAAGTTGTTTAAACTGTTGCAGACGTTTTCTTATTTCTTCGGCTGTTACATTTTCTAGCCGTTCTGTTCCAAATTTTTCTACAGTAAACGAGGCGAGACAAGATCCATAAATCAATGCCTGTTTCATGTTTTCAAAGGTAATATCTCCACTACGTGCTAAAAACCCTGCAAATCCTCCTGCAAAGGTATCTCCTGCTCCTGTAGGGTCAAATACTTCTTCTAGTGGAAGTGCTGGTGCAAAGAATACTTCATCATTATGAAATAATAATGCGCCATGCTCTCCTTTTTTAATAACTACATACTTAGGACCCATTTCTTGAATCTTGCGTGCTGCAGTAACCAATGAGTATTCTCCACTTAATTGACGAGCTTCCTCATCATTAATTGTAATAACATCTACTTTCTTAAGTGTTGTTTTAAGCTCTTCTAGTGCGATATCCATCCAGAAATTCATTGTGTCTAGAATAACTAGTTTAGGATTACTCATTTGCTCGATCACACTTAATTGAACTGTAGGTTGTAAATTACCTAACATCACAATCTCAGCATCTTGATATGCAGCTGGGACTTGTGGATTAAAGTCTGCAAGTGTATTTAATTCTGTTACAAGTGTGTCACGTGTATTCATATCATTATGATACTTACCACTCCAGAAAAATGTTTTTCCTCCTTTTACAACTTCAAGTCCTTCTAGGTTAATATTTCTATTAGTCAAAAGATCCATATATTCTTGTGGGAAATCTTCACCTACAATAGATACAATAGAAGAGTCTACTTTAAATTGAGAAGCTGCAAGACCTATAAATGTAGCCGCACCACCAAGAATTTTATCAGTTTTACCAAAAGGAGTTTCGATAGCATCAAATGCACACGTACCAACAATAACTAATTTACTCATCTATTTTTTTTTGCAAAGATATAGTTTTAAAAAAAAAGAAAAACACGAAATCTTAGTTCAATTTTGAGTCATTTCTTTATATGAATCTAATTTACGGTGTAACTCTGTAAATGTCTTAAATGGTCCTCTAACAAGTAGCGGATTTACAATAATAGCAGGCACGCTTCCTCCTGGGTCCATATGTATTTGCTGTGTTGCTCTTATCCCATTATCTTCTCGTTCTAATAACCAGAAACCTGAGAGTTTATCTATACGTAAACAGTTATCCTCAAGATCAAGTATGTCAGAAACGGTCTCTATAGATAATAAGATTCTATCTTCTGTCTGTTCGACAAGTTTTAATTCTGTCACAACATCTCTATCTTTAATAGGCCAAGGCATTTCTTGTTTATAGTAAAAAAACCGCGAATCATCAGAATCATTAAGAATACGATAACTCACATTAAAGTCACAAGAGGGTGTATATGTCGGAGCGTCGTATAATTCTTGTAAAAGAGCATCAAATGTTGTGTCTATAATAGAGGTTGCTTTAAATTCTTTGAAGGGACTATCCGGATATGCGCGTGTATAAATCTCTATATTATCTTTTGATTTTTTAAGCTTCCATTTCCCTGGAGCACTTGTACTCAAAGGTAGTAACACAAAAAGGGTAAGATAAAACAATGTCTTCATAGCGGGGCTTTAGTGGGGTAAACTTAAAAAAAATTACACATTGGGATGTTAAAGTGATTACTTCCTTCCAAAATCTGCAGGTATCTCTCCCCAAGCCTTTGTTTCCCACTTTACAATGGTTGTTGTATAGGTGTTTGTTTTAAGCCATTGTTCTGCACGACGTACAAGATCGTATACATCTTTATTGCGAGGGCTTTCTTGAAGTTTTGTATTACACGCTTTCTTTTTTACCCACCCTATAGCTATACGTGAGTCAGAATAAATAATACGATCGCTCCCTATTTTTTTAAGATAGGCAAGTCCATGTACCAATGCCAAAAACTCTCCTATATTATTTGTTCCTTGTTTAAAAGGTCCTTGATGAAAGAGTTGTTTTACTGTTTGAGTATCTACTCCTCGATATTCCATAACGCCTGGATTTCCAGAACTAGCAGCATCTACGGCTATAGAGTATAGATTAGGTTCTCCATATTTGGCTTTTTCTTCAGCAGAAAGAGTTTTCTTTTTTTTAGACGATCCTTTTACGTCTGCATAATCTTTATTATAAGCAATTTTTGCTTCGGCAAAAGTGAGAAAAGATTTATACTGAGCACCTGTATATCCATCGGTCATGGCCTTACAATCCTTCCAGGTAAGGTATATTCCAGGTTTTTTTCCCTGCCAAACGACGTAAAATTTTTCTTTTTTTGCCATATTAATTCGTCATAATCGAAGATCTTTTATCTCTGCTTTCGCGAAAATTTCATCATTATTTAGTGTCAAATAACAAGTCCTCAATCACCTCAGGGAAGTGTTTATGTTCTAGTTGATGTACTTTTTGAGCTATCATTTCTGGAGTGTCTTCTTGTGTCACCTCAACTTTAGCTTGAAAGATACATGCTCCTTTATCATATTCTGGAGTCACCTTGTGAATTGTGATTCCTGTATATGTTTTTTTGCCTTTATTTGCTTTCGCGAAAGCGTAAACAGCCTCATGTACATGCTTTCCATACATACCTTTACCTCCAAAATCAGGTAAAAGTGCTGGATGAATGTTAATAATTTTATCTGGAAACATCGTAATTATCTTTTCTGGAAATAGCCACAGAAAACCTGCAAGTACAATAATGTCAGGTGTAACTGTCTTAAGAAGATGTAGCACGTCATCTGTGTCATAAAATGCTGTGCGATTAAAGCTAAAAGCACTTATTTTACTCTTATTTGCACGTTCTAAAACTTTGGCATTCTTGTTGTTACTGAGCACTTGCACGACTTGGGCATCCGTACTCCCCTTAAAATGATCTATTATACGCTGGGCATTTGTACCGTTACCTGACGCAAAAATTACAATACGTTTCATATCTTTATGATCCTGTTATAATGTGCAAAACAAACGATTATTATTAACAATTTGAAGGTTTTTTATAGAGAACTTATTTAATATTTATGTAAATTACCTTCATATTTATGTGGCAATAAGTGGTCAAACCATAAAGGTTTGTTATTTTTGCGACTTAATTAAAAATTAAATTTAGAAATTATGTCAGACATTGCATCAAGAGTAAAGGCGATTATCGTAGACAAATTAGGTGTAGACGAGAACGAAGTTGTAACCGAAGCTAGCTTCACAAACGACTTGGGTGCCGATTCACTAGACACTGTTGAACTTATTATGGAGTTTGAAAAAGAATTTGATATTCAGATTCCGGACGATCAAGCAGAGAACATTGCTACCGTAGGTCAAGCAATATCATATATAGAAGAGGCAAAATAAGTCTTATTATTTATGGAGTTAAAGCGAGTAGTAGTTACTGGACTTGGTGCACTTACACCAATAGGAAATAATATTCAAGAGTACTGGGATGGATTATCTACAGGAAAAAGTGGGTGTGCTCCTATTACATATTATGATGCAGAAAAGTTCAAGACAAAATTTGCTTGTGAACTTAAGAACTTCAACGTTTTAGACCACTTTAACCGTAAAGAGGCTAGAAAGTTAGATAGATTTGCCCAGTATGCATTGGTGGCTTCAGACGAAGCCATCAATGATGCTGGAATTGACTTAGAAAAAGTTGATAAATTCAGAGTAGGTGTGATTTGGGGTGCTGGAATAGGTGGTCTAGAAACATTTCAAAATGAAGTGATCAACTTTGCTGAAGGCGATGGAACACCACGATTCAATCCATTCTTTATTCCTAAAATGATTGCAGATATTGCTCCTGGTAATATCTCAATTAAGCACGGTTTTATGGGACCTAATTATACAACGGTCTCTGCGTGTGCTTCTTCTGCAAATGCAATGATAGATGCTATGAACTATATACGTTTAGGGCATTGTGATATTATTGTAACTGGAGGAAGTGAAGCTGCCGTAACACAAGCAGGAATGGGAGGATTTAATGCAATGCATGCATTATCTACTAGAAACGACGATCCACAAGCTGCATCAAGACCTTTTGATGCAACACGTGATGGCTTTGTTCTAGGAGAAGGTGCTGGTGCATTAATATTAGAAGAATATGAACATGCAAAAGCAAGAGGAGCTCATATCTATGCAGAAGTTATAGGTGGAGGGATGTCTAGTGATGCATATCATATGACTGCACCGCATCCTGATGGAATTGGTGTAGAACGAGTCATGCATAATTGTCTTAATGATGCTGGAATGAGTCCAGAAGATGTAGATCATATTAATACGCATGGAACTTCTACTCCTCTAGGTGATGTTGCAGAGTTAAAAGCTATCTCAAAGGTTTTTGGAGATCACGCAAAAAACATTAATATCAATTCTACAAAATCTATGACAGGGCATCTTCTAGGTGCTGCTGGAGCCATAGAAGCTATTGCTTCTATACTAGCTATGAAGCATAGTCTAGTGCCTCCTACAATAAATCATAGTGTTGTAGATGAACGTATTGATCCTTCATTTAATCTTACATTAAATAAGGCACAACCTAAAGAAATTAATATAGCCATGAGTAATACCTTCGGTTTTGGAGGTCATAATGCTTGTGTCCTATTTAAAAAAATGGACGCTTAATACTATGAGCGCCATAAAAAATATATTTTCTTCCCGTTCAGACATGAACGGGATTTTTTTTATGCGTATGCAAAGTATTTTAGGTTTTAAACCTAAAGAAATTGCACATTATGAAAAAGCATTTACCCACCGTTCTTTGGGTCTTAAAAAAGAAGATGGGAACCCTTTAAACTATGAGCGTTTAGAATTTTTAGGAGATGCCATGCTGGGAGCCGTTATAGCTGCACATCTTTTTGAAGAAGTGCAAGGTGGTAATGAAGGCTATCTTACTAAGATGCGATCAAAAGTAGTAAGTAGAAAACATTTAAACGAGTTAGGTGCTGAGCTTAATTTACTCCGATACGTAAAAGCTAGCATTCCTAAAGAGAATTTTGGCGTAAATATACACGGGAATCTTTTTGAAGCTCTTATAGGGGCTATCTATCTAGATAGAGGTTATGTTTATTGTAAAAAATTTATATATAAACGTGTCATAGAACCTTATGTTGATATAGAAAAACTTGAAGGGCGTATTATAAGTTATAAGAGTGTATTAATTGAATGGTGTCAAAAAGAAAAGAAGATCTTTAAATTTGATACTTTTGAAGATACAGGAAAAGATACTGTAAAACATTTTGCTGTTAGGCTATATGTCGATGGAAAGATAGTCGCAAGAGCTAGGGCAACTTCTAAGAAAAAAGCAGAAGAAATAGCCTCTAAGCGTTCTTTTTATGCGTTTCAGCGACAAATAGAAAACAAATAAAGCTCTTTTTTAAGATTTTATTTACATTTGTTGTTTAATAGTCCCTTTACTCTACATGTTCATACGCCTGCCTAAAAAATATTATTCTATTTTTGCCTTGTTTGCTATTGTAAGCGGATTGTTTGTGTTTTGGGCTGATTCTTATATCTTAGAAAAGGAAAAAACAAACCAACAAATCCGTTTAGAAAACTTAAACAAAAAAGCAGCTTCAGAACTTCATGAAGCTCTTAACAATTATGCAACGTTAATGTCCGGAATACGTTCATACACTAAATTTTCTGATCAATTTCCATCTCAAGAAGAACTATATAATTTTATAAACCATCAATTCTCAAGCCTTCCTGTAGACGACAGTTATGTCATATCCTATGTTGATACAACTCATGTTTTCAAGTATTCCTTTACTAAAGATCAGATTAATCCTAGTAATCTTATTGGTACTTCTGTTGAAAGTCTCGTAAATAAAAAAGGAATCGAGGTCATGGAAAAAAAGATAAAAAACAATCATTATGTTGCTTTTAACCCCTATAACATTGTTGAAGGACGTGTAGGATTGCCTATAGCATTTGGTGTTCTTGATAAAGAAAATAAAAACTTAGGTTATTTTTCTATAATAAAAGATTTCAAACCTATTATAGATCGTTTATATAACAACATAGATACTACACAATTTGTATTTCGCTTTAAAACATCAACTGGTGTTGAGTTTGATAGAGAACGTGTTTATGATGGAGGGCACATATATAACACCAAGGAAGATGCACAATATTGGAGAAATTTTGAGGCACAAGATTCTGATTTTATTAGCACAAAAATCCCCTTTTTCAATAAAAAGTTTATCATAGAAACCGCGTATAAGAAAACAAATAAAAGAAACCCCATCGTACTACTCCTGTTAGTTTTATGGTATTTATTATTATTAGGTTTTATGCTATTTGTAATTATCCAATTGTATTTTTATAAACGTAAAAACAAAACTATAGCCAAGCAGAAAAAGGAACTATCGGAACTTGTTGCAACTAAAAATAAATTTTTTGCAATCATTGCTCATGATCTTAGAAGTCCTCTTTCTTCTGTAGTAAATTTTCTGGATGTTCTTAAAGAAGAACAATTTTCGAGTAATCAAACAACTCAAATCATAGGTGCCTTAGAAGATTCAAGTAAGAATAGTCTATCTCTTCTTGATAACTTATTAAAATGGTCAAAAATCCAAACAGGGAACATACATTATAACCCTCAGAAAATAGATATCCTCAGTATTGTAAAAGATCAAGTTAGAATTCAAAAACAACAGGCGCTTCATAAAAATATAAATGTCGTTATAGAAGCAAGTACGGATATAAAAGTACTAGCAGATAAAAACATGATAGCGACTGTTATACGCAATTTACTTTCAAACGCAATTAAATACTCTCATAGTAAAAGTATCATCCTTATAGAACTATCCCAAATCGATCAATTCTTTTCATTTAGTATTGAGGATACTGGTATTGGTATTCCTGAAGAATATTTGACTCATCTTTTTGATGTAACAAAAATTACTACTCAAAAAGGAACAATGCAAGAAAAAGGATCTGGTTTAGGATTAATTTTATCTAAACAGTTTGTAGAAATACATGAAGGTATACTATCTATTGAGAGCACTCATACCAAAGGAACGATCGCTTCTTTTACACTTCCAGCATAAAACTTCTCCTTAATTACAAAACTCAAACGTTTGCGTACTTTTTTATGGAAGATTGTCATAAATAACCATATACAGTAAGGGTAGTTTTATGTATCTTTAAATTTCGTAGTAATGTTATGGGGACATTTAAGTTAGTATTAGAAGATGATTTTGGGTATGATTTTACACTTATTGCTATACATGGGGTTATAGAGTCTTATTATCTCGCTTATTTACTAAATAAGCATTTAAATCTTAGACTTAGTAGGGGTCAAAAAGATTTGACAATAAATAACAATACCATTTCTGCTAAGTTTCCTATGTATGAATATCATAATCAACAACAATATATTACCTATCATCTTTTAAGTAATCGCACAAAAATCACTAAAGAAAGTAGTGATTTGTCTGGTTTATTTGAATCAGAAAATGCTATAGAGCGTAGGTTTTTTATAGAAGATTTACCCCGAGTAGATTATTTATTAAAAGTATGTGAAGACGGAAGTTCTTTTGCTCAAGAAAAAACGTTAAAAGCTCTTAATCAAATACCACAGATTGTCACAGCATATACTATTGATATAGCTCAACTTAAAACAAAAGAAAACTTAATTTTTGAATAATGCCAACTAGAAAAAAAACCAAAATCGTTGCTACTTTAGGGCCAGCTACGAGCACCAAAGAGATCCTCTTAAAAATGATGCAAGAAGGGGTTGATGTTTTTAGAATTAATTTTTCGCATGCAGATTATGAAGATGTAATAGAACGCATCAAAATGATCAGAACGCTAAGTGAAAAACACGGTCATAATACCTCTATTCTTGCAGATCTTCAAGGTCCAAAATTAAGAGTAGGACGCATGAAAGAAGAGGTTGTTGTAAATCCGGGAGACAAAATTACATTTTCTACAAAAGAAGAGTTTGAAGGAACAAGGAATCGCGTCTATATGAACTATAAAAAGTTCCCTCAAGATGTAAAAAAAGGCGAGCGTATTTTACTAGATGATGGTAAACTTATGTTTGAAGTCGTAAAAACTGATGGTAAAAACGAAGTAGAAGCAAAAGTTATTCAAGGAGGGCCATTACGTTCTAAAAAAGGAGTAAATCTTCCCAATACTAATATCTCATTACCGGCACTTACAGAAAAAGATGTAAAAGATGCCATTTTTGCTATAAGTCAAAAGGTAGATTGGTTAGCACTTTCTTTTGTACGTCATGCAGAAGATTTAAAGCAACTTCAAGCAATAATAGATAAGCATTCTGAGCATAAAATTCCTATTATAGCAAAAATTGAAAAGCCAGAAGCGGTAGAAAATATAGATAAAATTGTTGCTTATTGTGACGGATTAATGGTTGCCCGCGGTGATTTGGGTGTAGAGATTCCTGCCGAAGAAGTTCCTCTTATACAGAAACAACTTGTATTAAGAGCAAAAAAAGCGCGTATTCCTGTAATTATTGCAACCCAAATGATGGAGACTATGATTTCTAGTCTTACACCTACTCGTGCAGAAGTAAATGATGTTGCAAATTCTGTTATGGATGGCGCCGATGCTGTTATGTTAAGTGGAGAAACATCTGTTGGACAATATCCAGTACAAGTTATTCAAAAAATGACTTCTATTCTTAAAAACGTAGAAGATTCTGACCTCATCCAGGTACCGCAAGACCCGCCGCATATTCGTACAAAAAGATACATTACAAAAGCCATTTGCTACCATGCCGCTCATATGGCAAATGAAATAAGCGCAAAAGCAATTTCTACATTAACAAATAGTGGATATACTGCATTTCAAATATCGGCGTGGAGACCTCAAGCGCATATCCTAGTCTTTACATCAAACAGACGAATATTAACACAACTCAATCTATTATGGGGAGTAAAAGCTATTTTTTATGATAAATACGTAAGTACTGATGAGACGGTAGAAGATGTAAATCAAATTGCATTTGATATGGGCTTTGTAAAAAAAGGAGATATGCTTATTAACCTTGCTGCAATGCCTATAGTAGAAAAAGGCATGGTAAATACGTTACGAGTTTCTGAAGTATAAGACTTTATCTTATAAGAAAACAAAAAAAGCGTTCTAATGAACGCTTTTTTTGATGGTATAAATAATATCTTATTTAGAAGTTTCAACTTCTTTTACAATAAACCCTTTCTTACTTTTAACAATCGTTACAGAGCGACTATAATCTCTTAATTGATAAGTATAAATAATAGACTTTATCTCTGATGCAGAAGATCTATTTACTGCAATTTCATCCTTAAATATTTTCTCTCTTTTATTTACATTACCCACGACCTCTGATTCTTTTTTTGATGTAAGATCTAGCTGTAGACTCTTTGGTAAATCAAATAATTCTTTGGTGATTCTATATGCTTCTGTCCAATTCTTTGTTGGTAATTCGATGCTTGTTGTCATTCCATATATATCTCCTTTCGGACTTTTAACCGTTGTCACTTTTACTTTATTATCTTTTGTAGAAATACGTTTTGCATATCCGTCTACAGATTCTCCATCCTGAGGAGGAGCAAGCCTTGTAAGGTATCCATCAAAAACAAACCCTTTGGCACCTTGATACTCTACTTCTATCATATCACCAGTAATTCCTCCTACTGTCATTGTCGTATGTTCTGGTGAGCTTATGTGGGTTATTTGAGCTCCATAAGGAAGCGTTAGTATTTTTTTAGATTGCAAATTTGTTCCAGATCTTAAAGAAAGTCCACTAGTAGCATTTACATAAAATAAAGGAACAGCAGGAGCTTCTATTGAGCTATCTAGTTGTGCTAATAAAGGTTTTTCTGAAGATATTTCATTCTTTGTTTCTACTGTTGTAGATGAAGCATTAGGAGTTGTCTCTTTTTGTTTTTTTGTGCAGCTAGTTAGTAAAATAGCTGCTGTGGCGATCGTTGCAATGATGATTCTCATAATAAATAGGTTTTAGTTAAACATTTTATTATGAAACACATATAACGTGCCATTATTTTAAGTAATATTGTTAAAATATTGACAATTATTCATAATTTTAACTTAAAAACATGATTTTATTGATTAAAATTGAAAACCTATCGCAATAAACCATTCTCCAGTATCTATTTCTGGACTAAAAGTATATTTTAATTCTAGAGGGCCTATGATTGTTTCCATTCCGTACCCTATAGCGTATCCTGTAAAATCTGGACTTGATAACCAGCGATCTGAAGAAAAAAGATCGTATCCTATATTTGCATAATTTGCTGCTATATTAAAATGGTTTTTTCTTATAAATTCATAATCTATAGAAAATCCAGCTTTTACATATCCATCGCCTCCTGCGCTAATAAAATCATATCCATAAAAAGGGATAAGGTTATTAATTTTCTTATTGCCGTATCCCCCTAAGAAAAAATCTAATGATCTCAAATCTTCTCCCCCTACTTTAAAACCTCCACTTATTTCTGTAAGTAGCGTCCATTTTGAAGTAATATCTTCGGCATATAAAAAGTATGCATTTGCAATAGAAAATTCTGTAAAATCATCATTAAAATCTGATGAGAAAAGATTGAGATCAAAATCCCCATCAAAATAAAAACCTGATTTTGGAAAGTACTTATTGTCTAAGGAGTCAAACCTAAGTTGACCATAAGCCCCAAAAAAATGACTTTTTTCAAAAACAGATCCTGGTATATCATCATCATCATCTACTGTTTCTGTCTCTACATCGAGAAATTTATGTTGAACTCCAAGATCCAAAGAGAATTGCTTAACAAAAAGGGTTTGTAAATAAATTTGATTTGTCAAATCTTGATAATCCAATGTGACATTGGTTAGACCTCCTAAGTCAACATTATTTACCTCTTCTACAAGTCTTGCACTCACACCCTTATTAAATGTATTATAGGTAGATCTAAACCCGACACTCCAATAATATCCTTTATCTATATAATAATTAAACGCATATCTAATGTTATCTCCTATAATTAAGTCAAACGTGGCAATATCATTATCAAAAAGAACTCGCTTTCTAGTATAGTTTACAAGTGCTGCACTACGATATAAGTCGTCATAATGTAATCCTAAGCCTATAGATTGTTTACTTTTTGATTCTTGTATGTCTATTTTTAATAATCGCCCTTCTGGTATAGATTGAAAACGATGTCCTATACGTTCAAAATTCTCTGTCGCAGATAAGTTATTAATCCCATTATTAAAACTTTCATAGTCTAATGTAACTGGTAAATCCAATTTTAATTTCCCCAAGATATAGGACCTTGTATAATCTTTATGCCCTCTTAAGGTAACAGCATTTATTGTAATGCTATCTTTAAGTTTAGGTCTCTCTATACGCTTTCGCGAAAGCGTACTTTGCATCTTAACAATATCTTTTAAAGCTTCTAGTTGCAACAACCCCTCTTTTTTTCCTAGATCAATGATTTCATTTTTCTTATCAAAATCTACAATCGTATAACCTGAAATATCTGGGCGAATATATATATCCGTATCCTTTCGTTTTCCCTTCATCTCTTCGATAGTACGATAATTATTAATCTGTAATAATATTTCTGGAGCTGTATTAAGTTCATCTCTTTTACGTAAATCATCTTGAACATCTACTCCTATGATGATATCTACTCCTTTTGCGCGCAATTCATCTATAGGATAATTGTTTACAACACCTCCATCAATAAGCATTCGATCTTCTAACATTATGGGGCTAAAAAGCGTGGGTAAAGCTCCACTAGCGCTTATAGCATCTGGCAAATATCCAGAGTCAAGTACAACTTGCTCTGCTTTTTCTATGTCTGTTGCTACGCAAAAAAATGGAATGGGTAAGTTTTTAAATTCACTGGTGTCATCTACATGTTCTAATAATCTTACGAGTAAGTTGTAGATGTTTTGTCCTTTTGAAAGAGATTTGGGGAGTGATAATTTAAAGTTGTCAAAGGGCAATGAAATTGCGTATTTTTCTGAAGCTTCTTTCTCATAAAAAGTTTTTGCTTTACGAGGTAATTCATCTTGAATTACTTTATTAAAATCTATTGATCTAAAAAGAGAATCTAATTGTGTTGCACTATAACCAGATGCATATAGTCCTCCTACAATAGCTCCCATACTTGTCCCAGCTATGTAGTCTACACGTACTCCAGCATCTTCTAGTACTTTAAGAACACCAATGTGTGCAAGCCCTTTTGCGCCGCCTCCGCTAAGAACAAGGCCAACTTTTATATCTTGAGCACCCTTTTCTTGAGCACAAATAGAAAGCACTATAAAGAGTAATAAGAATGTGAGTTTTAATTTCATTCTTTCAAGTGGTAATGATTATAAATAATGGCCGCTTTTGCCGAGCCTACAACTTCTATAAGGCTCTTTTTTGTTGCTGTTTTTACTTTAGAAACAGAACGATAATGCTTAAGCAAGGTTATAATAGTTTTTTCTCCTATTCCTATAATGGTTTCCAGTTCTGTTCCTAACGCAGCATTACTTCTTTTATTTCTATGAAAAGTGATTCCAAAACGATGCGCTTCATTACGCAATTGCTGAATAATTTTAAGTGTCTCACTTTTTTTATCAAGATATAATGGGATACTGTCTCCTGGATAATAAATCTCTTCTAGTCGTTTTGCAATGCCTACAATAGCTACTTTGCCACGCAACCCTAATGTCTCTAATGCTTTTAACCCACTTGAGAGTTGTCCTTTTCCTCCATCTACAATAATGAGTTGTGGTAAAGGTTCTTCTTCCTCAAGTAATCTTTTATAACGTCTATAAACAACCTCTTCCATACTTGCAAAATCGTCTGGCCCTTCTACCGTTTTGATATTAAATTTACGGTAGTCTTTTTTACTAGCTTTCCCATTTTTAAAAACAACGCATGCTGCTACAGGATTTGTTCCTTGAATATTAGAGTTATCAAAGCATTCTATATGTCGTGGCTCTTCTGATAACCTTAAGTCAACTTTCATCTGAGCCATAATCCGATTGGTATGACGATCGGGATCAACAATTTTGGTTTGTTTAAAACGCTCCATTCTATAATACTTGGCATTGCGTTCTGAAAGCTCTAAAATCCTTTTTTTATCTCCTAATTTTGGGATTGTTCTCTTTATCTCATCACCTATTTCAACCTCAAAAGGAACATATATTTCTTTCGATTGAGAATCAAATCGTTGTTGGATTTCTATAATTCCTAACTCTAACAGTTCCTTGTCTGTCTCATCTAGGCGTTTTTTAAGTTCTAGTGTATGGGATCTAATAATAGCTCCATGGGATAATTGTAAAAAATTTACATACCCATACCCTTCATCACTTATAATAGAAAACACATCTACATTAGTGATCTTAGGGTTTACAACAGTGCTTTTTACTTGATAGTTCTCAAGAATATCTAGTTTTTCTTTAATACGCTGTGCATCTTCAAACTCCATAGCAGCAGCGTGTTTTTGCATTTGCTCTCTAAACTGATGTAGTGATGATTTAAAATCTCCTCGCACAATCTGTCGTATATGTTCTATATGCTTATGATAGTCTTCTTCGCTTTGTTTTCCTTCGCATCCTCCTTCACAATTACCTAAATGGTACTCTAAGCATACTTTAAATTTACCTGCAGCTACTTTTTCTTGAGAGAGATCATAATTACACGTGCGAAGTTTATACAAGCTTTTAATAAGGTCAAGTAATGTCTTAACGGTTTTCATACTTGTATAAGGACCGTAATACTCACTACCATCTTTTATAAGACGTCGGGTGGGAAATACTCTAGGAAATCGTTCCTTTTTAATACAAATCCAAGGATAACTTTTATCATCTTTAAGAAGTACATTATACCTTGGCTGGTATTTTTTAATCAAATTGTTTTCTAGAAGTAACGCATCTGTCTCTGTCTCAACAACAATATGTTGTATCTTATCTATCTTCTTAACCATCGTTCGGATACGACCGTTATCTAATGTTTTATTAAAATAAGAGAGTACTCTTTTTTTTAAATTTTTAGCTTTTCCTACATATAACAACCGTTCTTCACTATCATAATACTGATATATCCCTGGACTTGAAGGAAGTGTTTTTAATTGTATCTCGAGCTTAGAAAGTGCCATACTCAAAGATATATATTCTCTTGGATAGACCCTATGAGTTATGCATAAAAAGTACGCTTTCGCGAAAGCGTAAAAAGAAACAATCCCAATAAGTTAAAAAACGTTTAAAACACGATTAAAGGTTTCTTAAATAAATTAATAAAACACATCCCTGAAAATATGTAAATTGCAGAAGTGTTGTAAACAATAGTAAAGACCAAAAAGCATTAATTATAAAAACGATTCCTTTTAAATTTTTGTTATATGAATCTGAAAATTCTTTCTCGTAATCCACATTTATACTCGACAAAACGACTTGTAGAAGCGGGTTTAAAAAGAGGTCATAGTGTAGAGGTGGTAGATCCTTTAAAATGTGATTTGATTATTGAAAAAAAGAATCCGACAGTCTATTATAAAGGACGTCATCTCGATACTACAGATGCCATAATTCCTCGCATAGGTGCCTCTATTACTTATTATGGAACTGCAGTAGTACGACAGTTTCAGATGATGGGTGCTTTTACCACCACGACATCACAGTCCCTTATAGTAAGCAGAGACAAACTCAGAAGTTTACAAATCCTATCAAAAGCAAAACTTGGACTCCCTAAGACTATTTTTACAAATTACTCTAGAGATGTAAAAGATGCTATAAGACATGTAGGGGGAGCTCCTTTGGTTATAAAACTATTAGAAGGAACTCAAGGGCTCGGTGTTGTACTGGCAGAAACCGAAAACGCCGCCGAATCTGTAATAGAAGCCTTTAATGGTTTAGAAGCTAGAGTGATCGTACAAGAGTACATTAAAGAAGCAAAAGGTGCAGATATAAGGGCTTTTGTTGTAGATGGAAAAATCGTAGGCGCTATGAAACGTCAAGCAAAAGAAGGAGAATTTAGATCAAATTTACATCGCGGAGGTACTGCAAAAATCATTACACTTTCTGAAGAAGAAGAAAGCGTTGCAATTAAAGCAGCACAATCTATGGGACTTGGAGTTGCTGGTGTCGATATGCTACAAAGTATTAGAGGCCCTTTAATACTAGAAGTAAATTCGTCTCCCGGATTAGAAGGTATAGAAAGAGCAACAGGTACAGATATCGCAACAGCAATTATTTCCTATATTGAGAGAAATACATAAGACTATACATGGCATTTATAAATTCTGATAATATACTTACGCTACTAGGGCAAGAAATTCTTCCTGGTCAAAGTGCTACCATTAACTTTAATCTTGCAAAATTATACACTACCTCATCAGTAGAAATTCCCGTCATTATAGAGCGATCAAAAAAACCAGGTCCTGTAGTTCTTATAACTTCTGGAATTCATGGTGATGAAATAAATGGTGTAGAGATTGTACGGCAAATCATTGCAAAAAAAATTAATAAACCTAAAATAGGAACCATTATATGTATTCCTGTTCTTAATATTTTTGGGTTTTTGGATATGAAACGTGCTTTTCCCGACGGTCGAGATTTAAATCGAGTTTTTCCAGGGAATCCTAGAGGGTCTTTAGCAAGTCGTTTTGCTTATCAGTTTGTAAAAAAAATACTTCCTATTGCAAACTATTGTTTGGATTTTCATACTGGAGGAGCAAGTCGTTTTAATGCTGCACAAATACGTATAAGTCCACAAAATATAGAAGCCGCACAATTTGCAAAAATATTTAATGCCCCTTTTACACTACATTCTAAAACAATACCAAAATCGTATCGTGCTACTTGTTCAAGGTTAGGAATTCCTATTTTACTATACGAAGGGGGTAAATCAAAAGTAAGTGATAAAGAAATTGCTAGAATAGGAGTAAATGGAGCTATTTATTTTTTAAATCATTTAAAAATGATGAGATCAACCATAGAAATTCCTGAAATAAAAAGGCCTTCTGTCGTTGTAGAAGCAACCCGATGGATGCGTGCAAAATATAGTGGACTAATGCACGTAAAAGTTACTTGCGGACAATTTATAGAAAAAGGACAACACATTGCTACTATAACAGATCCTTACGGGAAGTTTAGATATCCAGTTAATGCTCCCCATGCAGGATACATTATAAATGTAAATGAAGCATCTCTAGTATATCAAGGAGATGCTATTTTTAATATTTCAACAGATAAAGCTACTAGATATGGAAAAACCGAATCTGAGGAAGAAGTATAAAAAACTTCGTGCTAGCTTATCTGCGCAAGATATTGATGAAAAAAGTCTCAAAATAGCAAACAAATTGCTTGAAATAGATATTTGGGACCATCAATACTATCATGTTTTTATCCCCATTACAAGACATAAAGAAATAGATACTACCTATATTCTTAACATTCTTCAAGGAAAAGACAAACATATTTTGGTATCCAAAAGCAATATGGAAACACATACAATGCAACATTATTTACTGACAGATAATACAAAGTTTGTTATAAATAACTATGGTATTCCTGAACCTGAAGATGGTATTGAAATCGCTCCAGAAAAAATAGATGTCGTTTTTATACCATTATTAGCTTATGATACTAAAGGTAATCGTGTAGGTTACGGAAAAGGGTTTTATGATAAGTTTCTTTCTGAGTGTAAATCTGACGTTTTAAAAATAGGCATTTCATTTTTTGAACCCGAGATGAGGGAAATACGTAAAAGCAATACGGATATCCCTCTAAACTACTGTATATCAACAACAAAGAGTTATAAATATTAGTTTTTATTATATAATTTAAATATATTATGAGTCCCAAATCGTAATATATGCTACTTAAAAAATGGAGCTATAGTAATACACTAGCTTCAAAAAACGCATCTCCTGACTTTATTCGGTTTTTATGTGACCGTTATAGTTATGAAGAACTTTCAGAACTCACTCTTTCTGGTGGGTGGGGTGTAGATTTTGAAAAAAAACAATCTCACTTTGACAAACAAGCTAGAAAAATGTTAAAAGTTCCTTCTAGTTATACACCTACTTTAAAAGATGGTTATCGTTTTTATGCTCCTGATGAAATAGAAAAAGCAACTATTTTGTTTAATTCTTGTGCACAAGGAAAATCGTTTAAGACAGAAATAAAGATGATGACTTATACGGGGGCTGTATTTTATGCTAGAGCGCAAGGAAAAGCAATAAAAAATGAACACGGAAAAATTATTGGAATACGTGGTGTTTTTCAAAATATAGAGATAGAAAAAGGGAAAGAATTAAAATTACAAGAATCTCTCAAACGTATTAAAGGACACAATAAATGGTTACATCAACTTGCGCATATTGTAAGCCATAATTTAAATGCTCAAATATGTAGTTTACAACTTACATCTAGATTAATAGACCTAGAAGGCTCAACACAGGATCAAGAAGAACTAACGTCAAAAATAAAAAGCATAAGTGATAATTTAGAGTGCACTTTAAAACATTTTAACACTATTACCTCCTTACAAAATGTACACAAAGAGCCTAAGCGGCTTTTAATACAAGAAGTTTATAATGAAGTTATTACTAAAATAAAGCAATCTACTTATTGTAAAAGAACAATATTTTATACCGAATTCTCAGAAGTCGAAGTTGTTGAATATATCCCAATTTATTTAAAAAACATTCTTTTACATCTTATTATTAATGCCTTGAAAAATAAACATCCAGATAGAGAAAATGAGATTAACATATTTACATATGAAGAAGATGGTAAAAAATACCTTGTTGTTAAAGATAATGGAGTAGGCTTGGATCAACATAAAATAGATTATCTATTATCAAGAACATATAAAACATATTCATATGGCGAGGATAAACCAGGATTAGGAATTTTTCTAATAAAAAGTCAAGTTGAGGCTATAGGAGGATCTTTCTTTATAGAAAGTAAACTAGGTAAAGGTGCTAAATTTACAGTACAACTTGAATAATAATAGAAAGCGCAAGTCTTTAATGTTTTGTTGTTTTTTATTACATCAATAGTTATAATAATCGATAAAACACATATTTTTATCGCTGAAATACCAATTTTCTTTTTAAAAAACATATAAACTCAAAAAAAAAAACTACCTTACAACGTTCAATTTCGATTGTATGGAGTTAAAATCTTTAAAAAAACGATTATATACAACCCAAAAAAATACACCTATAGTAAAAGAAAACCTCTTTACTATGGATGACTTTTATTATAAAGAAATTTCTAATCTTACATTAGCTGGAGGTTGGAGCGTTGACTTTCTAAATAAAAAAAGTTATTTCGATAAACAAGCAAGAAAGATTCTACAAGTTCCTGATAGCTATATACCTACATTAAAACAATCTTATTTATTTTATGCTGAAGAGCATATGCAAAAAGCAACGAATCTATTTTTTGGTTGTGCTCAAGGGGAATCGTTTTCTACCGAAATTAAAATGGTAACTTTTACCAAAGAAGTATTTTGGGCAAAAGCTTATGGAAAACCAGTCACAAATAATGAAGGAGAAATTATAGGAATTAGAGGTGTCTTTCAAAGTATAGATAAGGAAAAGAAAAAGGAATTACAATTAGAAGCTTCTTTAGATCTTATAGAAGGACACAATAAACGACTTTATAACTTTGCACATATTGTCTCCCATAATCTGAGGTCACATGTGAGTAATTTACAACTAACTACTGCCCTTTTTGAAACAAAAAACCTAGATGAAGAACAAAAAGAACTTTTTGCTAATTTTTCAAAAATTGCAACAAACTTAGATGTTACATTAAAACATCTAAATGAAATTGTAACATTACAAACGAACATAAACAAAGAAAAAGAGATCATAAATATAGAAGATGTGTACAAAAGAGTTACAGATTCTATTAGACAAATAAGTCTTCAAAACAAAGTGGTGTATTATACTGAATTCTCTGAGGTTGAAGAAATTCCATATGTATCTGCTTATTTAGAAAGTATTTTACATAATCTTATTACTAACGCAATAAAGTATAAACATCCAGATAGAGATCCAGAAATAAATATTTTTACATACGAAGAGGACAAAAAGAACTATCTTGTGGTTAAAGATAATGGTCTAGGAATTGACCTTGATAAACATGGAAAACAACTCTTTCAAATGTATAAGACTTTTCATCATAATGACGATGCAACAGGGCTTGGGCTTTTTCTCACAAAAAGCCAAATAGAATCCTTAGGAGGAAAGATCACAGTAGAAAGTAGTGTTGGTAAAGGATCAAAGTTTACAGTACAATTATAGAATACAAGTAACTAAATTATAAATTTCATTAACTCCTTAAAATGAAATACCCAATAGAAATGGCGTGTATCATCGATGATGATGATATGTATGTAAATCTTATAACAAAGGTTATTAATATGCGCAATCTTGTAAAAAACTTGCTCATCTTTAAAAACGGAAAAGAAGCTCTTGATTACTTTGTTGGTGCTTTAAAAAAGCTAGAGGAACGTAAAATTCCTCAAGTGATTCTTTTAGATTTAAATATGCCCGTTATGAATGGATGGCAATTTCTTAATAATCTAAGTAAATACAACTTTCCTGAATTAAAAGATTCTACTTTATATATTGTAAGCTCTTCTATAAACCCTGCAGATATAGAACGATCAAAAACAATAAACCTCGTAAAAGACTTTTTAATAAAGCCCGTTACCATAGATCAGTTATCAGAAGTCTTTATGGATAAGTCCGCTTAAAGAATCACTGTTAAAGTATATAAAGGGTTTTCTAATGTCTAAAAAGCATTAGAAAACCCTTTAATAATTTATTTTAAATTAGGAATCTTATAAATGTTGTGAGGATATATAATTTCAACTAGATTTATACTATCAAATAACGGTATAGTTTATGGCATCAAAATTGAATGCTATTAACAATAAAGATCGAATCATGAAATCAGTTATATCACCTATTATTATAGTAACAGCTATTATTCTTATAAGCTGTGGAGGACACAAAAGCCCTCAATTTGAAAAAGAAAATGCTTTGGTTTTTACAAAAGCTACATATGCAAAATGGGTTGCTGGTGTAAAAGGAGGAGGAGCTGGATATACAATAAACATTATCATGGCCCCTAGTTCTAATGAAGCGATACAACTAGATAGTCTTTATTATAAAAATTATGCGGTTGATTTAATAAGTAATGGTGATAAAGTATACTCTGGTCATATTGATACTGGAGAAAATAGAGAAGTTAACTCTCCTTTTTATGATAGTGCTCCAAAAGAGAAACCAAAACAAGAAATAGTTTCTAAAAATGTTTTTGAACTTACTGGAGATGAAGCTGTTGTTTCTTATACACAAAATGGAATTACAAAATACTATAAGTTTTTGCTTACAAAAGACACATCTGCTGGACTACCAAAATAGTATTCTTGTATAGAGTATATTTCTATACATATTGATATAAATAGCTATGCAACAGCAAACCTATCTTAAACAAGAAAAACTCAAATCTAAAAAGCTTATTGATGCGCTTTTTATAGAGGGTCGATCTGTAAAATCGTTTCCGTTGCGTATGGTTTTTATAGAAACACCTCTACCCTACCCAGAAATCAATATACAGGCTGGTGTTTCTGTATCAAAACGAAATCACAAACTAGCAGTAACCCGCAATCGTATTAAACGCCTCATGCGAGAAGCATACCGTACCCATAAAAATATAATAGATACAAAAGGCACGACATTTGCAGTACTTATCATCTATACAGGACGTGATGTCATTCCATATGAAGAGATAGAACGTGCTATGATTAAACTCTTAAAAAGATTTAATGATGCGATTACTACTACTCATTCTTAGTTTATTTATACTAATATCTTGTAACACTAGTGAGCAGGATACTGCTGGATGGCAACCAGAAAACTCAGACGGAAGCTACGATAATGCAGGACTCTCAGGGATTATAAATTTTTCTGGTAATTCTCTTTCTGATGGCTTTGAAAACTTAGAAATAGAAGCCTTAGAAAAAACAAGGGTCCCTTCATCTTCTCCTACCCAAACCACTTCTCAAAAAATTATCAAAACAGGAAATCTTCGTTTTGAAACACAAGAGCTTGAAAAAACACATAAAAAAATACTTGCTGCTGTACAAAAAGCAAATGGATATATACAACGGGATAATACAGGAAAAGAATACAATTCTCAATATCATAGTTTAACGATAAGGGTTCCATCTGAAAGCTTTGATTCTGTAATTCAAACAATTTCTGATGGGGTTTCTTATTTTGAAGAAAAGACCATTTTACAACGTGACGTTACCGAGGAATTTGTAGATCTCAACGCGCGTCTTAAAGCAAAACGGACATTAGAAAAACGTTATTTAGAACTACTTTCTCAAGCAAAAAATGTAAAAGAAATTCTCGAAATAGAACGCGAGCTCTCAAAAATACGTGAAGAAATAGAAGCTAGAGAAGGCAGATTACAATACTTACAAAGTCAAGTTTCAGAAAGCACGATTTCTATTCGTTTTTATAAAATAAGTTCAGAAAGAAGTGTTACTGTATCTTATGGTCGCAAAATGGTACATGCTTTTAAAAATGGATGGAGTAACGTTTCAGAATTTTTGCTTGGGTTGGTACACGTCTGGCCTTTTATTATCTTAGTGGTTCTTAGCGCTTTTATGATTCGGCGTTGGATCAAAAAAAGAAAGAAGAAATAATACGCTTTCGCGAAAGCGTAAACAATATAATTCCTAAAGTTTGGTTTTTATCAATACTAGGTGTAATCTATACTAAAACCTTCGTCTATTTAGAAGGTATATTTAAGTCTATGAAAAAGAAAATCCTCATCCCAGTAATTGCGGTCGTTATACTATTTACTACCGTAAGTTTTAAAAGTGATTTTTTTGAAATTGCAAAGCAAATCGAAATCTTTACAACACTTTTTAAAGAACTCAACATGAACTATGTTGATGAAACAAATCCTGCCGATCTTATGGATGCTGCTATAGAAGGTATGCTAGATGATCTCGATCCTTATACAAAATACTGGACTGAGCAGGAAGTAGAAGATGCAAAAATTAACCGTAGTGGAGAGTATTCTGGTATTGGGTCTACCGTACGTACTAAAGATAAAGTAATGACTATTATAGAGCCTCGTAAAGGATATCCAGCAGATAAGGCTGGGCTTAAAGCCGGGGATCAAATTATAAAAATAGGAGATATTTCTGTTGTAGATTTTGAAGGAGATGCTGGTGATTTATTAAAAGGTTCACCTGGAAGTGACCTTAATGTAACATATGTTCGTCAAGGAAAAACAGCTCAAGCAACTATAAAAAGAGCCGAAGTAGATGTAGATGCTGTTCCTTTTTATAAATTAATAGAAGGAAAGACTGGATATATTGTTTTAACAAAATTCAACAAAAAAGCTTCTTCTCAAGTAAGGGAAGCCCTTATTAGTCTCAAAAATGATGGTGCAGAAAACATCATATTAGACCTTAGAGGAAATGGAGGGGGATTGCTTATAGAAGCTATACGTATTTGTAATTTATTTTTACCTAAAGGAGAATTAATTACTACCACAAAATCTGTTGTAAAAAAATACAATAAGACCTATAAAACAAAAGAAGACCCTGTTGATACAGAAATTCCTCTTGTTGTACTTATTAATGGTCGTAGTGCTTCTGCAAGTGAGATTGTAACAGGTGGTTTACAAGATTATGATCGCGCTGTTGTCATAGGGGCTCGTAGTTTTGGGAAAGGACTTGTGCAGCGTCCTAAACCGCTTACCTATGGAACACAGCTTAAAGTGACCATCTCTCGTTATTTTACTCCAAGTGGTCGTTGTATACAAGCATTAGACTATTGGAATCGTGATGAAAAAGGAAATGCAGTACGCACTGAATCACAAGATTATAAAGAGTTTAAAACAAAAAATGGTCGAAAAGTATTTGATGGCGGAGGTGTTTTTCCAGATATAGAAATTACATCTGCAAAAATGAGTCCTATTACAAAAGCTCTTGCAAAAGACAACGCTATTTTTGAGTATGCTACAACTTATTATTATAAACATCAATACGCAGACTTAAACGAATTTAATTTTACCAATAGTGATTTTGAGGATTTTAAAAAATTCTTAAAAAAGACAAATTTTAAGTTTGAAACAGAAACAGAGAATGCATTTGAAAAAGCATTGCAACAAGCAGAAAAAGATGGATTAAAAGATCAGTTATCTTCTGTATATCGTCAATTGGAAAACACTATTGATCAAGCAAAAAACAAAGAACTTAATGATCGTCAAGAAGAAATCCAGAATTTACTAGTAGATGAGATTGTAAAACGATATTTCTATCGCGATGGATTATATGAATATCAAATAATAAATAATAAAGAAATTGCCGAAGCTATTCGTGTTTTAAATGACACTAATCGCTATGAAGGCATTTTAAAATAAGTTTGTCTATTAAACACTTTTATTTACATATCGTATTTGCATTATGCTCTGTAATCTGTGTAGCACAAGTAGACAGATCTCATGAGACGTTTTTTGACACAGATCAATATGACCTTATTCTTAAAGAAACGGCAAAGCTTAATCGGTTTATAGCCAGTCTACCTAAAGATAAGATAGAGGATATTTCTATATATGGTTATTGCGATGATCGTGGTAGTGATGCTTATAACAAAAAACTATCACAACAGCGAGCAGATGCCATTAAAGCCATTTTTTCTGCACAAGGGGTACCAGATAGCATTATTAAAAACTCAGATGGTAAAGGTGAGTTATTACTTACTAGACTTGATGATATTACAAACGAAATACAACGCAAATTAAATCGTAAAGTAGAAATCATTGTTTCTATAAAACAACCTCGTATCATTTCTGAAGAAGAGGAAAAAACTGAAAAAGAACTAACTACTGCTGTTGAAGAAAAGCGTTATAAATCCTTTTCTGATACGATTGTAAAAGGGGATCGTATTTTACTAGAGAACATCCTTTTTAAAATTAATTATAGCTATATACGAGGAAGTTCATATAAGAGTCTTAGGCAACTTGCAAAGTACCTAAAAGAGCACGATAATATTATTTTTAAAATACAAGGACACGTCTGTTGTATAGGTAAAGGTCGAGATGCTATTGATTTAAAAACAGGAAAACGTAATCTCTCTGTTGCACGTGCAAAATTTGTGTATGACTATCTTTCTAAAAATGGAGTTTCTAAAAAACGAATGCGTTATGAAGGTTTTGGAAGTAAATATCCTTTAGGAGGAGATACAAAACTAGATCGTCGTGTAGAAATTCTTGTGACATATGTAAAAAAGCCCAAACCAAAGAAAAAGTAAATGACTGCCTTTCTTGACTTTTTTGAACATATGCCTATTTGGCAAAAACTAATATGGCTTATAAGCATTATCACTATTTTCTGGATATTAGAAGGGTATTATCCTTTTCGTAAAAATGCATATCAAAAATGGCGTCATGCAAGAACAAATTTAACCTTGCTTTCTTTTACTATGATAATTAATGTTGTCTTTGGTATTATAACTGCAGGCATCTTTTTATGGGGACAAGAAATTCAGTTTGGTATATTACATTGGTTTGATGCTCCAATATGGATAGAATTAATTATCGCATTATTATTTTTGGATCTGATTGCTCAATATGGTATCCATTATTTCTTACATAAAAATAAATGGCTATGGCACTTACATACGATACATCATAGTGATACTCATCTTGATGTTACTTCAGGAACACGACATCATCCCATGGATTTTATTATGAGAGAAATAGCTGCGCTTTTTGCTGTAATCATTACGGGTATGCCTATTTCTTTTTACTTATTGTATCGCATTATCACCATTTTCTTTACGTATTGGACACATACACGATTTAATGTTCCAGAGCGTATAGATAGAGCGTTAAGTTATGTTATTGTAACACCTGGTATGCATCGTTTTCATCATCACAGAGAAATGCCTTGGACGGATACTAATTTTGGAAATATTCTCTCTATTTGGGATCGTATTTTTGGTACATTTTTATACGATGACTCTAAAAAAATTGTGTTTGGATTAGACATCGTAGATGAAACAAAAACAGATATTTTAAAATATCAATTGAAGTTGCCTTTTAATAAAGAGGTGAACTATAAAAAATAATATTTACGGTTTCCTTACCATTCCTATATGAGGAATTCCATCTTCTAAATACCCCTCTCCTACTACTTTAAAACCAAGATTATTATAAAACGTTTTCAGATATGTTTGTGCAGAAATTTTAATAGTATCTACTTTACAATATGTTTCTGTTGCTTCTATAGATGCCTTCATAAGGTCATATCCATATTTATATTTACGTTCTGAAGCATGTACTACTACCCTACCTATACTTGCATATTCAAAATACGTTCCTGGAGGAAAAATACGTGTATAGGCAACTAGTATATCATCCTTATATCCCAATACATGAAGTGCTTGATCATCTTTGCCATCAATATCTTGATAGACACAATTTTGCTCTACAACAAAAACTTCAGATCGTAATTGAAGCAATGCGTAAAGTTCGTCTCTAGTAAGTTCTTGATAACGTTTAACCTTAAAAAAAAGTGGCTTGGTTTGCATATTATTTCCGCGGAGCGGTTTTTCAAAATTCTAACAATGCGAAATCTTATCTACACGCCTTTGATGACGTCCTCCTTCAAAATCAGTAGTAATAAATGCTTTTACCATTTCTAATGCTTGATTTTCTGACGTATATCGAGCAGGAATACTGATTACATTTGCATCATTATGCTGTCTAGCTAGCTCTGCAATCTCTTTCATCCAACAAAGAGCTGCACGTACCTTTTGGTGTTTATTTACACTCATAGCAATTCCATTACCACTACCACAAATAACAATTCCTAAATCAACGACATCGTTTTCTACATCGGTAGCTACCAAATGACCAAAGTCTGGATAATCTACACTATCTGTTGTATCAGTTCCATAATTAGTTACTGTATGACCTTCATTTTCTAAATATGCTACAATAGCATGTTTGTACTGTGGGCCTGCGTGATCATTTCCAATAGCAATTTTCATAAGAGTCTCATATTTGTTTTTACAAAGTTATAGAAACTATAAGGTTTGTGTGGTATGCTTTCGCGAAAGCGAACACACTTTTAATAAACAATATTAAGATATATATTGATAACGATGTTACCTGTTTATAAACTGTTGATAGCTATTGTCAATAACTTTTAAGATTTACTTATAACTCAAGTTGGTTTCTATCTATTTTTTTCCAACTGCAACTATTACGGTTAAACCGCAACTTTTTATTTACTTAGTTCTTACCAATCATATAAGTCTATTTAAACTGAAAATTTAATAACTTACAAAAAGAGTTATACTCAAAAAGTAGTGAACTTTGGTTTTTAACAATTGTTAATAGGAATTTGTAAATCCTAATATATCAGTACTTATGCTCTTATCTGATTTTTAATAAAGAGTGAATAACTCTTAGTAAGTGATAAATCAAAAAATTAGATTAAAAAGTTATACCGCTATTCACATGCTATTATAATCATCATTTATTTTTAAATTATTAAAGAAAAACATTTGATATATATATTATATGTTGATAACTGAAATTAATTTCAAAAATGATTTAATTTAATAATTAAAGGCAGACAAATTAATTTTAAAATTTAAGGTACTTAATTAAGTAATAGATAGTTTGAGAAGAAAAATAGTTTATTAAAGCTAGATCTTTTATAAGATATGTTAAGTTTAACTAGCTATTCTTTCAATTTTTGGAGAAGGAACAGAAGTATGATTTCCTTCTTCTTCAAAAGAATTATTGATATATACTCCAATGACAATAAGCCCTAATAAGAATATTAGGATAAATAGAACGGTGGTTTTATTTAGTCTTTTTGTAGAAGTCATAAGGCTATCTCATTGTAAAGACGCTATTTTATATATAATGTTACATTAAATTTAAGTTTTTTTTAAGAATTTCCCTTATTTTGTTTAAAATACCTGTATTATTTAGTTGTTAGTTAACGAATTACTTCAACAATTTTTAGTCTATATAATTATTTATGTATTTTGCAGGATCATATTTTGGTAAAATGAAAATTTTTCTACTTTTTATTTTATTTCCAATAATAACCTATGGACAAATCCAAATAGGCCAAGATATTAATGGAGTATCTTTAGAAGATCACTTTGGAACTTCTACTAGTTTATCTTGTGATGGTACTATTCTTGCCGTAGGTGCTTTTAATAATGATGGTAATGGAATTAATTCTGGTCAGGTTCAAATTTTTGAGAATCAAAATAATACTTGGATACAAATTGGACAAAATATAGACGGAGAAGTAATAGGAGATCATTTTGGTTCTTCTATTAGTATTTCATGTGATGGTAATATTCTTGCTATAGGTGCTAGTAATAGTAATAATAATTCCGGACTTGTTCAAGTATATGAAAATGTATCTGGAGTTTGGACCCAAATAGGAAATGATATAAGTGGAGAAACTTCACAACGTTTTTTTGGAAGAAGTGTTAGCTTATCTTCTGATGGTAAAATTGTAGCTATAGGAGCAAATTTAAGTAATGGAGATGGTCCAATAGCTGGTCAAGTAAGTATTTATAAAAATCAAGGAAATTCTTGGGTTCAAGTAGGTAATGATATTAATCAAACTACAGCTGCAGATGTATTAGGTACAACAGTAAGTATTTCTGCTAATGGTAGTGTAGTTGCTATAGGAACTCCTTATGATAATGAAAATGGATTTACATTAGGTCATGTACGTATTTATAGAAATCAAGGAAATTCTTGGATTCAAATAGGTGATGATATTAGTAATGGCCAGATAGGAGATCAGTTTGGTAGAGATTTATGTCTTTCTTCAAATGGTTCTATAGTAGCTATTTCTTCAATGATTACTAATAATGATGATGAACAAATAGGTCATGTTAGTATTTATAAACAAGAAGAAGGAAGTTGGATTCAAACTGGTGATGATATAGAAGGAGAAATAGATGAAGATCAATTTGGTAGAGGTTTAAGTCTTTCTTCAGATGGTTCTATAGTAGCTATAGGAGCTAGACTTAGTAATGATAATGGATTAGCTTCTGGGCAAGTACGTATTTACCAAAATCAAGAAAATATCTGGAGACAAATAGGTAACGATATTAATGGAGATATGACAGGAGATCAAGCTGGTACTAGTGTGAGTCTTTCTTCAAATGGTTCTATAGTAGCTATAGGATCAAATTTTAGTAATGGAGGTAAAGGTGAAGTACGTGTATTTGATTTAAATGGATTATTATTATCAATAAATACGACAACAATAGCATCTAGATTTAAATTATTTCCTAATCCTGCAGTAACAACTGTACATATAGAATTTCCGGAAGAAGAAGAAATTGTTTTACAAAAAATTACAATGTATAATAGTGTAGGACAACTTGTATATACTACTACTCAACAGACAAATATAGATACATCTCAATTTTCAAAAGGAATGTATTTTATAAAAATACGTACTGATAAAGGAGTATCTTCTAAAAGATTGATTATAGAATAAATATACTTTAAATATCTTATAATTAAAGACTTACATATACTTTGTAAGTCTTTTTTATTTTTATAAAGTATTGAAATTTGTTTTTAGAAAATAATATAAAATGAATTTATTTAAAGCGAATATGAAATAATCTATCACGTTTATGTACTCATTATTGTAAGTATTATATGTTACTATGATATTTGATTATTAAATAAAAATTGAGATATGAAAAAAATAATGCTATTCCTTTTGTTTCCTTTCATTATGTATGGACAGACACAAATAGGTCAAGATATCGATGGAGAAGCTGCAGCAGATAATATGGGGAATGAAGTAAGTCTTTCTTCTGATGGATCTGTGCTTGCTGTAGGTGCTATTAGAAATGCTGGGAATGGAACTAATTCTGGTCATGTACGTGTATTTGAAAATGTAGGTGGTACCTGGACACAAATAGGCCAAGATATAGATGGAGAAGCTCCAAGTAATCTTTCTGGTAGAGGTTTAAGTCTTTCATCAGATGGTAGTATCGTTGCTATTGGAGCAAATCTTAATGACGGTAATAATGGCGATGATAATAGCGCTGGTCATGTACGTGTATTTGAAAATGAAGGTGGTACTTGGACCCAAATAGGTCAGGATATAGATGGAGAAAATGAAGGTGATTTTTCGGGTACAAATATAAGTCTTTCATCAGATGGGACTATTATAGCTATTTCTAGTAGGAATGTTGATGCTAATGGCAATAATGCAGGTGTTGTACGTATTTTTGAGATTGTAGGTGATACTTGGACACAAATAGGCGAAAATATAGATGGAGAAGGTGAAGATGATGGTTCTGGCGCTGGTTTAAGTCTTTCATCAGATGGTAGTATCGTTGCTATTGGAGCACCAAGAAATGATTTAGGAGGGTTATCAAATACCGGTCATGTACGTGTATATGAAAATCAAGGAGGAACCTGGACCCAAATTGGTCAAGATGTAGATGGCTTTTCTGGAAATGGTCGTTTAGGAACTAGTGTAAGTCTTTCATCAGATGGAACTATTTTTGCTGCTGGAGCACCTAGAGTTTTAAGTGAAACTGGTATTGTAGGAGTCTATAGAAATCAAGGAGGTACTTGGATTCAAATAGGTGATAATATTGTAGGTGAAGCAACAGATGATAGATCAGGAGGTAGCGTAAGTCTTTCATCAGATGGAACTATTGTAGCTATAGGATCTCAAAATAATGATGGTAATGGTCAAAATTCTGGACATGTTCGTATCTACAAAAATGTGAGTAATGTTTGGACTCAGATAGGTACTGATATTAATGGCGAAGATACATTTCAGCATTTTGAAGGTATGGGTCTTAGTCTTTCTTCAGACAGTTCTACTGTAGCTATAGGATATAGTCGTAATAATGGTGTAAATGGAGAAGATTCAGGATCTGCACGTGTATTTGATCTAAGTGCAATACTTTCTACCAATGAATTTGATATTTCTCAATTTCAGTTATACCCAAATCCAGCTTCAGATCATATAACGATAAATCTAGAAAATGGAAGTACATTAGAAAAAACAACCATTTATAATAGTTTAGGACAAATCGTAAAAACAAGTATAGAAACAACAATCAGTACTATAGACTTATCAAAAGGAATGTATATTGTAGAAGTACTTACAACACAAGGAAAAGCTTCTAAAAAACTAATTATAGAATAAAATAGATATTAACCATTCTAAGTACGCTTTCAAGAAATTTATATTGAGTTTATTGAAGTACGAAAGTGTATATAATTATAAAAAAGCCTATACTAAGTGTAGGCTTTTTTTATGAATGTATTTAACTAAATATTTTTAAATCAATGAAATATAAACGTAATTTTGTTTCAAAAAATTAAAAAACTATGAAAAAACAATTACTTATTATTTTATTATTTCCTTTTTTAAGTTATGGACAAGTACAAATAGGTCAAGATATTGATGGAGAATCAACAGGCGATGCATCAGGAAGATCAGTAAGTTTAAATGATGATGGCACAATTGTAGCTATTGGAGCAAATTTAAGTGGTAATAATACAAACTCTACCATAGGCCATGTGCGTGTATATGAAAATATAAATGGTACCTGGACACAAATAGGTCAAGATATTGATGGAGAATCAACAGGTGATGAATCAGGAAGATCAGTAAGTTTAAATGGCGATGGTACTATATTAGCAATAGGTGCACCCTTAAAAGATACAAATGATAGAGGTCAAGTTCGTATATATATGAATACTAATGGCAACTGGATCCAAATAGGTCAGAATATTGATGGAGAAGCAGGCGGTGATTCTTTTGGAAACTCAGTAAGTTTAAATACTGATGGCACAATTATAGCAATAAGTGCTCCTGGTAATAATGATAATGGTTCTGATTCTGGTCATGTACGTATCTATGAATATATAAATGACATATGGACACAAATTGGACAAGATATAGATGGAGAAGCAGGTAGTGATTTTTCTGGAGGTTCAGTAAATTTAAATACTGATGGTACAATTGTAGCTATAGGTGCTGGATTAAATGATGGTAATGGAGGAGGATCTGGTCATGTACGTATTTATGAAAACGTAAACGATTCTTGGACACAAGTTGGACAAGATATAGATGGAGAGGCAGCTGGTGATTTTTCTGGAAACTCAGTAAGTTTAAATGCTAATGGTACAATTGTAGCTATAGGAGCAAGAAGCAATAATGGAGTAAACGGAAACTCTTCTGGTCATGCACGTGTATATGAAAATGTAAATAATTCCTGGACACAAGTTGGACAAGATATAGACGGAGAAGCTGCAGATGATGGATTTGGAACTTCCGTATCATTAACTTCAGATGGTACAATTATAGCTATTGGAGCCGATTTTAATGATGGAATAAACGGGGAAAATTCTGGACATGTGAGAATATTTAAAAATATAAATAATACATGGACGCAAATAGGAATAGATATAGACGGAGAAGCTGCAGTTGATGTATCAAGTCGATCAATAAGTTTAAATACAACAGGTACAACTCTAGCTATTGGAGCAAATTTTAATGATGGAGTTAATGGAGTTAATTCAGGTCATGTTCGTGTGTTTGACCTTAGTGGTTTACTTGCTACAACTGAATTTGATATTTCTCAATTTCAGTTATACCCAAATCCAGCTTCAGATCATATAACGATAGATCTAGAAAATGGAAGTACATTAGAAAAAACAACCATTTATAATAGCTTAGGACAAATCGTAAAAACAAGTATAGAAACAACGATTAGTACTTCAAACTTATCAAAAGGAATCTATATTGTAGAAGTGCATACAACACAAGGGAAAGCATCTAGAAAATTAATTATAGAATAAAATAGATACTAATCATTTTAAGTATGCTTTCGCGAAAGCGTATAAAATCTAAAAAGAGCTTGCAAATACTGTGAGCTCTTTTTGTTTATATATAGTAACAAAACCTTCTTTTAACCGTAAAATAACATACGGAATTATTCATTTAATATTTAAAACGTAGCTTTGCAGTAATCTTAATGAATTTATTACAAAAGAATTCATACTATTTTTTATAGACTTCACAGTACAACGCATTCATCCGAATGCATTATTAATACAAAATTCATTAAGCAAAAAATAAATAAATTTCTATAGAGATAGAAATGAATATGATTACAATTTAAATGACTAGAAAGAAACGCAGACGGAGTTCTGCAAAGATTAATAACCTCACAGAAAGGATCATTCGAATCCTTAAAGAAGACCACCACAAAACTTTTAATTACAAACAAATTTGTGCAAAACTCGATGTAAACGATACGAGTAGTCGCAATATGGTGATCAAAAAACTTGGACAATTAAAAGCCAAGGATCAGGTGATAGAACCTGAAAGAGGAAAATACCAACTAACCCCTAATCGCAATTATTATACAGGAATACTTGATGTTTCTGGTAAAGGCGGAGGATATGTGATGGTACAAGATATGGAGCAAGATATTTATGTCCCTCCACAACATATGAATAAAGCGTTGCACGGTGATGAAGTAGAAGTATATGTATATAGACAACGCCGTAGTAAAAAACACGAAGGTGAGATTGTCAAAGTTTTAAAACGTAAGACCGAAGAATTTGTAGGCGTCATAGAAATACAGAAAAAGTTTGCCTTTGTACACACATCTGAAGCTAATAAAATGTATACCGATGTCTTTGTACCGCTTAAGAAAATAGGTGATGCAGAGCATGGAGATAAAGTAGTAGTACGACTAGAAGATTGGCCAGATAAAGCCGAATCTCCTTTTGGAAAAGTAACCAAAGTTCTTGGAAAACCAGGAGAACACAATACAGAGATTCACTCTATTTTAGCACAATATGGATTACCATATGAATTTCCTCAAGAAGTAGAAGATTATGCAAATAAAATAGATACGTCTATAAAGCCTGCTGAAATTGCAAAACGTCGTGATATGAGAGATGTTCTCACGTATACGATAGATCCAAAAGATGCAAAAGATTTTGATGATGCGTTGAGTTTTCAAAAACTGGATAATGGCAATTATGAAATTGGAATTCACATTGCAGATGTAAGCCATTACCTGATTCCTGGAACGATCCTAGATGATGAAGCCTATGAACGTGCTACCTCTGTATACCTTGTAGATAGAGTCGTACCAATGTTACCAGAAATTCTAAGTAATGGTGCTTGTTCTTTACGACCACATGAAGAAAAATATACGTTTTCTGCCGTGTTTGAAATGATTCCCGCTTCCGCGAAAATTGTTAATTCATGGTTCGGACGTACCGTAACCTATAGTGATGCACGATTTGCTTATGAAGAAGCACAAGCCATTATAGAATCAAAAACAAATGTAATTCCAGCCGAAGTATCCTTAACTGGAGAAACCTATCAAGTATCAGATGCGCTTGTCGAAGCAACATTAGAACTAGATAGACTTGCCAAAATGATGCGTGGACAACGTATGAAAGATGGCGCTATTTCTTTTGATAAAGTAGAAGTAAAATTCAATTTAGATAAAGATGCAAACCCAACGGGTGTATTTTTTAAAACATCAAAAGATGCAAATAAGCTGATTGAGGAATTTATGTTGCTTGCCAATCGCAAAGTATCAGAATTTATAGGAAAGAGATCACCTAAGCACACGTTTGTATATCGTATTCATGATGAGCCAGATGATGAGAAACTAGCTGCTTTGGAAAAAGTAGTAGGGAAGTTTGGATATAAATTGAATTTAAAAGATCGTAAGAGTGTCACAAATTCTCTTAATAACCTTTTAGTAGATGTAAAAGGTAAAAAAGAACAAAATATGGTGGATACACTCGCCATACGTACGATGTCAAAAGCAGTCTATTCTGCAGAAAACATAGGGCATTACGGACTAGCCTTTGATTATTATTCTCACTTTACATCACCTATACGTCGTTATCCAGATGTGATGGTACACCGTCTTTTACAACACTATCTAGATGGTGGTAAGTCGGCAAATGAAGAAGAATATGAAGAAAAATGTAAGCATTCTAGTGCCATGGAACAGCTGGCAACCAACTCAGAACGTGACAGCATAAAATACATGCAAGTCAAGTTTATGCAGGATCATAAAGATGAAGAATTCTTAGGTGTGATTTCTGGCGTAACCGAATGGGGAATTTATGTCGAAATCATTTCTAATAAATGTGAAGGAATGGTACGACTACGTGATATTAAAGATGATCACTATGAGTTTGATCAAGAAAGTTACTCTATTATTGGTCAGAGAACTCATAACCAAATCACCTTAGGAGATGAAGTCATTGTCAAAGTAAAAGAAGCAGACCTTGTCAAGAAGCATCTTGATTTTCATTTGATAGGAGTAAAGGAGTAATAGTGTTTATATACTATTAAAAAAGGGAGATGCATATATTATGCATCTCCCTTTTTTAAGTATAAAAGATTGTATTATTAAGTACGCTTTCAAGGAGTATACGACGCAGAAGTTTATGCTGAGCTTGTCGAAGTACGAAAGCGTATACATCAACAATTTACTGCTTGATTAATGTATTTACATTAAAATGTGGCCAGTGTATGGTTTCTCCTTTTGGAGTTCCTTTTACAGGAAAATCAATAATCGTATTTTGAGAATATTGTAATTGCTGAAAGCTTTTTCCTGTTGCTTTGTCTTGAACTGTTTCTATCCAAAAAATACTCTCAAATGAAGCTGCATCTGCATTTTTATCTATAGATGGGATATTATTTATTCCTCCATTATTGGCAGTACTTACCACAAGATTTGTACTACTTGTAATTACTCTTCCTGTTTTTTCCTGTGCATCTAGGTAATTTGTAAGATACGTATTAGGCGTTGCATTGTTAAATCCGGGTACAATTTTTGAATCGTATACATCTGTATATCCTAAAACAGGAGGTAAGCCACCTGTAGGAATTGCACTAGCTGTTTTGTCTATAGGAGGTCTTCCAGGAGTCACAGAAGAGTTCCCTAAAGCCATTATAGCGTCTCCGTGTGGCACTGTAGAAATACGAGCAAGATTGTAACCATCATTATCTTTTGAGCCGTCTAGAAGCTCCCAAATACCATTCTCAGCATGCATTAAACTATTGTCATTTGCATTATGTATTCGTAAACTGTACATTAATGTTGGTATGTTCTCGATGGTTTTTAAACCTCTATTTGGAGTAGTACTACTTAATGCAGTAACCTCGATGGTTTCGTAATACGGAGCAACAAGTAATGTAAATTCTCCTTTTTGGTCTGGTACAGCGATAAGGTTAACCCCTTTGTTTCCTGTCCAGGTTCCTATGAGTCCAGAAAGAGGACCATATTTAATAGCCATTTCTTCATTAGAAAGACCTAATCTTGAGATTGAATTTGAATCCATAATTGAGTGTGTTTTAGTATGTAGTCTTCAAAATTAGAAGAAAATAAACACACATAACTAGGTATAAATACTTGATTTTTAAGTAACTGAAACTAAATTATTCTGTAATTTCAAACCCTTTTAAGAAAGCATCAAAACGATCTATATTTCCTGCATAGGTCTCTGTAGTTGCGTTAAATAAAATAATTCCATAGTAATTCTTGGTTTGAAAAGAGACTTTTTTAGAATGGTATATACGTGAATTACTAAGCATATACTGCATCCTATAACTCTCTCCGTTAAATGCACCAACATTGGGAAGTTCTTCTCTTAATAAAAGAGTAGATTGCCCATCAGATTCGCCTATTTTTCCTCTAGGCATCACCTCATCGTTAAAAGCTTTAAAAGAATCATAATTAGTCTTATTGGTAATGTTAATCACCACAGCATTTTTGATATTATTTACATCTGGAAAACTGGCATACCATTGTGTTGTACTTTGAGACTCTATGACATTAAGATAATCAGGAACTATAAATTTAAAGTTGGCTCCTTCATAATTCATAGAAATAGGATCTTCAGAAGTATGCGTGACACGTTGTTCTAGAAAAGACATTGATATTTTTGCTGGAAGAATATCTACCGTTTCAGAAGCGGTTTTGATATAGGCGAGTTTATCTTCTTCATTTTCTGAGGAGAATAATGGAAAACTAATGGTAGCTACTTTGTTATTTATAATAAAGCATAGGATGTAAATTTTGACTAAATAGTCTTCTTCTTTATTTATTTTGGATGCTGGAATTTCATAATTAAATAAATAAAAAAGCTTTCCTTCTTTATTGGTGAAAAATTCTTCCGTCGAAACAATATCTGCTTCCATCGCTTTTTTCATATTGTTTACTTCTCTTAATTTAAAAGTAGTTAATAACGCTTTTTCATCTTCAACACTTTTACCATTATGATACATAGAAGGATCATAATCTGCATTGATAATATTGATGATATAATCATTGGTTTTAAAAGCGCCATTATCCATGTATTGAACTTCTTTCCCAGGAAACATCATGGTATAGAAAATTTCATTATTGATATAATGATGTCCCTTAGGACCTTTCATAAAATAGATTTCTGGAACGTCTTCTTCTGGCGTTGTATCTTCTTGTGAGAAGATGGTAAGAGGAAGTATAAAAAAGGAAAGACAAAAAAGAAAAGTGGTGATGCGCATAAGAATAGTATCAATGATGGTTTGGAAGATACGAAAAAGGGAATAGCTACTATGACTGTTTAAAAATAGAGTAGTACTCTAAAATGGAGCAATACTCTATTTTGTACACAAGAAATTCCTATGTAAAAAGTCGATGTACTCAGCATGTCGAAATGAAGGATAATTAGTATACCTTAAAATACACATATAACAGAAGATCAAATCATTTCTCCCTTTGGGAGAAACAGAAATGAGGGCTTTAAAAGATAGAATACCAAAAGTAAATTACTTATTTTTAAGACATTAACTAAGGGGGGATTTATAATGTCAGAAAATAATAAAGAAGGACTAGCAGTCGCTAGAAAACGAATTCAAGAATGTATAGATCAACAAAAAGTATTTTTAGATCTAAGGAATTGTGGATTAATAGATTTTAGTAATCTTACTTCTATTTTTAAATGTACACATCTAAAAACAATAAATTTTAAACACAATAAAATTCAAAACATTTCAATACTTGAAAATTTAAAAAATTTAAGAGAAGTATTTATAATAAATAGTATAATACAAGATATTAATTCTTTAAAGAAACTAAAATATTTAAATAGGCTAGATATACGCTCTAGTCAAATTACAGATATTAGTTTTTTATATAATCTTCAAAGTTTAAATAGATTAAATTTATTTAATAACAATATTAGTAATATTGATGTTATATCTAATTTAAGAAGTTTAGAAATTTTAGATTTAAGTTTTAATAAAATATATAACATTAGTGCTTTATCTAATTTAAAGCAATTAAAATATTTATATCTAGAGAATAATACTATAAAGGATATAACTTTTTTAAAAGAATTAAAAAAATTAATAGAATTACAATTAAGTTATAATGAAATAGAAAAAATTCCTAAAGATATTTTATATTTAAATTGCTTACCAACTGTAAATAATAATCCCCTCCTATCTCCTCCTATTGAAATTGTAATTCAAGGTAAACAATCCATGTTAGATTGGTATGCCGCTACTAAAAAGCATCTAAATGAAATTAAAGTAATCTTAATTGGAGATCCTAAAGCAGGAAAAACTTCCTTATTACGTCAATTAAAAGAAGGTGATTTTAAAGAAGATGAAGTACAAACAGATGGAGTGAATATAGAAGATATTCATTTTGGAAAGTCATACACTTTCACAAAACAGAAATCAATACATCACCTTACAGGGCATTTTTGGGATTTTGGTGGGCAGGAAATTATGAGTGCGACCCATAATTTCTTTTTAACCAATCGTTCTGTTTATGTTTTAGTATTAGATGCTCGTAAAGACAAACAAGTGTCTTCTACCATTCGTAAAGAAGTCAAACGTATCAAAGCTACAGGAGGAAACTCTCCCATTATTATAGTGGCAAATCAAATCGATATCAATGCAGGTTTTGGTTTTGAAAATGAATATGAACTCCAAGAAGAATTTCCACAAATCAAATATTTTCTAAAAACCTCTTGTAAAACAGGAGAAAAAGTAGAAGCATTAAAAGAAAAGTTAGAAGAACTCATTCTTAGTGCAGAATTGCTAAATACAGAAATTGATGAAAAATGGATTTCCATCAAAGAACAATTTCGAGAAGAGTTACCTGAAGAAAACTTTCTAGATGCAGATCGCTTTATAGAAATCTGTAATGAATTTAAACTGACTAAAGAATCATCTCAACATAATGCCTTAGAGTTTTTACACGACCTAGGATTAGTCTTACACTTTAAAGAGATTAAAGGCCAAGAATATTATGTGCTAAATCCCTATTGGATTACCTATGGTGTATACCAAATATTAACTTCTAAAAAAGCAGGAGAACTAAAAGGGGAAATTCCGTTTTCAGAACTGGAATATATTATTAACGAAGAAGAAGATAAGGAGAAGGCATATGAATCTGATGATTTTAAAAGAATTACATATACGCCTAGTCAACGTAAGTTCTTAGTACAAGTATTACATCAATTTAAATTGTGTTTTATATTACCAAGTCAAGAATCATTTATTATTCCTGACTTATTAAGTACCAATGAACCTTCAGAAATAACAAAACCTATTAGAGATGATCAAGATTGTATTCGTTTTGTATATGAATACGATTTTCTTCCTAGAACGATTATGCCTATAATCCTAGTAGAAACATATCAATTTCATAAAGCAAGATGGCGTACAGGTTGTGTATTAGAGTATGAAAAATGTCAGGGGTTTATCTCTCAATATGATAACAAATTATCTATTATTGTTGTTGGTGAACATAGAAGTAAAAGAGAGTTTTTAGCCATTATACGAAGTTGTATCAATGAGATTAATAAAAAATTAAGTAATCCCCCTAAAATGTTAATCCCGTTACCTAATAATGAAGAGTATGTTCCTTATAAATTATTATTAGGTCGTGAAAAAAGAAATGAAAAATCATATTACCATTATGACACTAAAAAAGATGAAGAAGTAACCTATAACATAGGTATATTATTAGAAGGTATTGCTAATGAGGATGAAGTACATAAAAAACTAGATGTTCTTTTACATCGTACTAAAAAGATTCTTGATATTCAAGAACAGCATTATCAATATCTTATTCAGCTCCCTACCAATAAAGATTTGAAAGAGACTCTAGAATCTTCTATCCAAGAACTAAGTGTGACTCAAACAAAAGCGATTGCAGAAGATTTGATGCTTTATATTGGAAGTGCACTTGAACTTCAACAAGAAGAAATAGAAGATACCTTTAAAGAGATTTATCAGGAACTTAGTAAAACAGATAATATAGGTGTAAAACTAAAATTAGCAACTCCACTAATAGGAGTTTTAGGAGTTGGTTTAGAGGGAAAATTTGATATTAAAAACTGGAGTCAGACCATGTACAAAAAGCATGAATGGATTATGTTCAAACTGTTATATGAGTCTAGATAACATAATATTTATAAGTGAAAAAGAAAAAAAAACATAAAAAGAAGAAGAGTAAGAAAGGAGTAAATATACCTTTATTACTTTCGATTATTGCTATTCTAGTAAGCCTTGGGCAATTAGTCTTTACACTTCCATTTGTTCTTAGATAGTTTGATAAAGTTGAATTACAAGCAGTAGAATTAGGCATTGCTAAATCTGAGTCTGAAGATTTTATTGAATCTTCATTTTTTATAATGAATACAGGAAATAATACTGCAGAAAACGTAGAATTGCATATAAGAATTTTAAAAGATGATAAAATAATGTTTGTTCCTGATATATTTAATCATGTAAAAGGAGAAAATAAAGAAGGATTAGCTGGTAATTTATTTTATAAGTGTGATAAAATTGTACCAGGAGAGAGGGTTCGAATTTATGTGTTTTCAAATTATAAAAATTATCTAAAAACACATAATCTAGATACTTTAATTTATAATAAGCGTATAGATGTCCATAAACCTGCTTATGGCCCCAATATTATAAACCTTAAACACTCTTTAGGTAAAGTTGAAATTCAAAGACAAAACTCTATTTTACTAAGGAAATTAAATTATTAAGGTTTCCAAATCCTTCTTTACAGATTAACGAAGCATCTTGATTCCAACCTTTTGTCGTATAGCGATCCTGATTCAGGATTTTCCTATCTTGCTTGTTCTTTTAGAAATACCCTATGATAAAGCAATTTTCTTATTTCGTTTTCTGTATTCTCTTCTGTTTTTCTTGTACTCAAACCCTAGAAAAAACAATACTCATAAATGATACAGGTGTACCACTGGATATGGCACAATATCGAAGTACACAAGTACAAGACGTAGTGTATAAACTATCATTTGCTATTCCAGAAGGAAAGGAAACACCTATTGCCTCACGATTAACACTAGAAGTAACGATAAACGATCTATCATACCCATTGTATCTAGACTTTAAAGAAGAAGCAAGTGCGTTAGAAGGTGTTATGGTCAATAGTACAGAAACGATCATTGTTCATGACAAAGAACATCTCATTATTCCTATAGAGGCATTACAACTGGGTAAGAATACAATTGACATTGCTTTTACAGCAGGGGAGTTGTCACTTAATCGTAATGAGGATTATCTATACACACTGTTGGTTCCAGATCGTGCAAGAACCGTTTTTCCATGCTTTGATCAACCCAATATCAAGGCAACCTATGTGGTAAAGATCATCGCTCCAAAAGATTGGGAAGTGATTTGTGGGGCACCATTAGCATCTCAAAAAACAGAAGGAGAGATAACCACGTATCAGTTTAAACCTTCAGACAAAATGAGTACATATTTGTTTTCGTTTGTAGCAGGAAAGTTTGAAACAGTTGCTTCACAAGACACGAAGCGTGTTATGAATATGCTGTATAGAGAAACCAATGAAGAAAAAATAACAGCAAGCACACGTTCTATTTTTGAGTTACACCAATCCTCGTTGGATTTTCTAGAAGATTATACGCAGGTTGATTTCCCATTTCAGAAATTTGATTTTGCGACCATTCCTGGTTTTCAATATGGAGGGATGGAACATACGGGAGCTATACAGTATAGAGAATCTAGTTTGTTTTTAGATAATAGTGCTACCCGTTCTCAAGAATTATCGAGAGCCAAACTCATTGCTCACGAAACTGCTCATATGTGGTTTGGAAACCTAGTGACGATGGAGTGGTTTAATGATGTGTGGATGAAAGAAGTATTTGCCAATTTTATGGCAGATAAGATTGTAAACCCTGTCTTTACCGACATCAACCACGACTTACAGTTTTTAACCTCGCATTATCCAAGAGCGTATGGTGTAGATCGTACCCAAGGAACCAACCCTATTAGACAAGATTTGGATAACCTTAAAAACGCAGGATCATTGTACGGAAGCATCATTTATAACAAAGCACCCATTATGATGCGCCAGTTAGAGCTCGCACTTGGAGAAACAAAATTTAAAGAAGGTATTAGAGAATATATCAAAGCATATGCAAATAGTAATGCAGATTGGAATGGACTGGTCACGATACTAGACGCAAAAACAGAGTTGGATTTGAAAACTTGGAGTGATGTATGGGTAAACTCTACTGGAAGACCAATATTTTCTGGAGATATCCAATATGATGAAGAAAAGAAGATCAAACAATTTACCCTTACTCAAACAGCCGAAGATGGATCAGAAAAGTACTGGCCACAATCCTTTGATATCAGTTTGGTATATAAGGATAGTATCAGAACAATTCCTGTAGTGAGTAATGCGCAACGTATAGAAGTATCTCAAGCAATAGGAGCCTCTCAGCCATTGTATATTTTATATAACAGCAATGGATATGGGTATGGTGTGTTTCCTGTAAATGAGCAAGCCGCAACGCAAATAAGCGCTATAAAAGAAGAAGTTTCTAGAGCGCATGCCTATCTTAATAATTATGAAAATACACTTCATGGTTCCATAGCAAATACACTTGCTTTTGAAAACCTACAAAAAGGAATTGCAACAGAATCTAACGAATTGATCCTTCGTATGATTGCAGGACAAGCTTCTAATTTGTATTGGAATTCGTTTACAGAACAACAACGTGAAACCTATCAATCTGATTTAGAAAAAACAATATATACAAGGCTAAAACAATCGGAATCTAAGAATATTAAAAAAACATTGTTTAACACTTATAGATCAATAGCGCATTCTGAGAAAGGAGTAGGAACATTGTATCGTATTTGGAATACCGAAGAAACGATTGATAACCTTATTTTAAATAAAGATAACTATACAAGTTTAGCACAATTGCTAGCATTGTATGATCATCCGGATGCAGTGGCTATTTTGGCGAAAGCCAAATCAAAACTTACCAACCCTGATAAAATTCAGCGATTTGAATTTCTAGCCCCAGCACTAAATGCAAACCCAGCAGTACGAACAGCTTATTTTGAATCATTTAAAGAAGCTAAGAACAGAGAAAAAGAAAATTGGACACAAACAGCTTGTTCATATATACATCATCCGTTGCGACAAGAAGATGGAATTAAGAATGTAGCCATGAGTTTAGAACTACTCGAAGAAATTCAGGAAACAGGAGATATCTTTTTCCCGTTAGGCTGGTTAAATAGTACCATAGGGAGATATACTTCAAAAGAAGCCCATACAATGGTAAAGGATTATATCGCTTCTCATCCAGAGCTTGATGCAAACTTAATGAGGAAATTATTACAAGCTACCGACAACCTAAACAGAAGACAAGTAAAGAGATAATTATTTTAAAATCCAACTGTAACATTAGAGACCATAACGGGTCTATATATCAAACAAGCATAAAAATGAAGAAGATAATAATGACCGTAATCGCTGTATGTATCACAGCAATTACATTTGGACAAAACCCAATCACAAAAAATGTAGGTGATTTTACAGAAGTAAAAGTATACGATCGTATTGTGGTAAATCTGGTAAAATCAGATGAAAACAAGGTAGTTATTTCCGGAGAAGATGCCAGTCAAGTAGAGGTGATTAATAAAGACGGTAAATTAAAAATCCGCATGGAATTTGATTTGGTATTTGACGGTGATAAAACCTTTGTAAACGTACACTATAATAACTTAAAAGTAATCGATGGAAATGAAGGTGCAAGAATTACTTCTAATGAACTCATAGAACAAGACCGGATCGAGATCAAAATGCAAGAAGGTGCACGTATTAGAGTAGGTTTAAAAGTACAAGATGCAAATATGCGCGCTGTTACTGGAGGTATTATAGAAGCGACAGGCCTAGCAGAATCACAAGACGTTACCGTAAATACTGGAGGAGTGTATGAAGGAAGAGACTTAGAGACAGAAAACACAAAAGTTTTTGTACAAGCTGGTGGAGAAGTAGAGGTATATGCATCAAAAAAAGTAGATGTTACTATACGAGCGGGAGGAAATGTAGATGTACATGGACACCCTGAAGAAGTAAAGAAAAGAAGAACTTTCGGAGGACGAATCAGGATTTTATAAATGGAAGCTATTTGCTTTTGCTTTCGCGAAAGCGTATAAATCAACAAAAAATAGAGGTGTATGTTATTCTAAATAATGTATTACCTCTATTTTTATATATACCACTTTGGATGTTAACACGCATTCCCTAACTTTGTGTAAAAGGATATATATTTATGTTTCAAGATCTTCCTGCTGCGTTTACTTCTGGTCTCGTGCTAGCGTTTATGATAGGTCCTGTATTTTTTGTACTTCTTGAAACAGCTGCAACCAAGGGATTTAGAGCCGCAATATCCTTTAATTTAGGAGTCTTTATAGCCGATATTTTCTTTATCGGAATTGCCTATTTAAGTAGTTATCAGTTATTAGAAAACCTTAGTAATGCCCCAGGATTATATGTTTTTGGAGGCGTAATACTTATTGTATATGGATTGATGATGTATTTAAAGAGACCCACTCGAGAAATGCTAGACCCATCTAGAGTAAAAAGTGGAAAAAACGGATACCTACAACTCTTTATAAAAGGATTTTTACTCAATTTTATAAATATAGGCGTATTGGTTATCTGGTTAGGTGTCATTATCGTAGTAGGACCTACTGTAGATAATGATCCCGTGAGACTCTTTACTTTTTTAGGAACCATGCTTATTACCTATTTTGTAATCGATTTAGGAAAGATTGTACTTGCAAAACAGTTAAAAGGATACCTAACCCCAAGACGTATTTTTAAAGTTAAAAAACTGCTAGGCTTTATTTTAATTATCTGTGGGCTCGTACTTACCGTAAAAGGCTTTTTACCAAAAGATAAAATGGATATAAAGAAAGGGCTAGAAAATATAAGAGACAGTAGGCAATAAACTACTCATATATGAGAACAGGCTCTTCGTTTTCACAGATTATATCTATAGGTTCTGCAGGAACATCACACGTAGAAACAATACCATAATTAGCATTATAAACAGCTTCTTCAGTTGTATAACTCTCAACTAAAATCAAAAAAGCATCTACATCAATTGTAGTGGGATATGCAATATACCCTTGAGGCCCACCACAGGCTTTAGATCCATATGCTGTATAATCCCAGACATCTGCATCTGTACATGGCTCATTTGCTAAAGCAACAATTTCAGCAAGCATTTCTTCAAGCATTTCTAAATCTTCTTGTTGATTTAGGATTACATCATCTGGCATTGAACATCCAGAAAAAAGAAAAGAAGCACAAACTAGTAGGATAAAATATTTAGACATGATAAGGTAGTTTATTACTAGATGTTATTATTATAAAAGCGTTGCGTAGTGATATTGTTTTTAACACTTTCGTGAAATGTAATAAAACCAAAAAAGCAACTTCATTTGAAGTTGCTTTTTTGTTGAGGTATCGAGCGGATTCGAACCGCTGTAGATGGTGTTGCAGACCACTGCCTAGCCACTCGGCCACGATACCTTTTTAAGGTGATTGCAAATGTAATATTTTTTTTAAGAGTATAGAATAAAAAAAAGCATCTATTCTCGACTTTTACTACGCTCTACTGTTACCATTTCTACATCTCCACCTATAGGCGGATTCAATTTAGAAACTTGTACCGTAGCATGTCTAATTAAAGGCTCCTGATCTATAAATCGTTTTAAAATACGCTCACATACCGTTTCTAACAGGTGAGAAGACATAGACATTTCTTCTTTTACAATATGATTGAGAAGTACATAATCTACAGTATCTCCTAGTTGATCTGTTTGTGCACTCTTTGATAAATCAGCATCTATCTCAACGTCAACACGATAATCAGACCCTATCTTTTTTTCTTCAGTTAGACAGCCGTGATAAGCATATACTCTAATGTTTGTGACTTTAATTTTACCCATATTTCTTTCCCGCAAAAGCGAGCGTCTTATTTGTTTGTTACAAAGTTACTTTAAAAGGGATGAATAATCATATACTATTTAACCCAGATTATGCATTAGAACTTTGTAATGAAGCAGTGAAATACAATAAAATATGACATTTTATCAGTTTCAGCATCGCATCGCTATGATTAAGCTTAAAAGTGTAGCGATGCGGCTTATTTTGCAGTAGTTCAAAGCTGTAATAGATTTTCTAATGCATAATCAGGGTTTAGCCTGTAAATAAGTCAAAGACATTACTTATTGCACTTGTTTTTGCTTTATAAAATTCTGTATAGGTGCAATTTTGACACGTAACAGAAGTATATTTTTCTGTTTGTACATCAAATATTTTAGATAATGTCCCACCAGTAGCTCTCATTTGACCCACCGTATATTCACGATGATTACACTTGGGACAGCTATAATTTAAATGCTTCATAGTTTGTTGTTTCCTTATCAGTAGTATATATATAGCTATTGTTACAATAAGACTACCTTTCTTTTTGTCTTGTAGAGAGGGATTTTTCCGTAATTTTACGCCTTCAATTTTTAGGGAGATGAATGAACCACAAAAATCACTTAATTTTTTAGAACAAATCGTAGAAGACGATCTGGCAAATGGATATACAAAAGACCAGTTGCGATTTCGATTTCCACCAGAACCTAATGGGTATTTACACATTGGGCATTGCAAGGCGATTTGTATTAGTTTTGGACTAGGGGAGAAGTATAATGCTCCTGTAAACCTACGTTTTGATGATACCAATCCTGAAGCAGAAGAACAAAAATTTGTAGATGTGATCAAGGAGGATGTGGCTTGGTTGGGATATCAATGGGATAAAGTATGTTTTTCTAGTGATTATTTTCAAGAACTATATGATTGGGCCATCCAAATGATAAAAGATGGAAAAGCTTATGTAGATAGCCAGACAAGTGAAGAAATAGCTGCTCAAAAAGGAACTCCAACACAACCTGGTGTTGCAGGTCCCTATCGTGATCGTTCTGTAGCAGAAAATCTAGATCTTTTTACACGTATGAAAGATGGAGAATTTGAAGCAGGGACTCATATATTACGCGCAAAGATTGACATGGAAGATCCAAATATGTTGATGCGAGACCCTATGATGTATCGTATTATGTATGCAAAACACCATCGTACAGATAATGATTGGTGTATTTATCCAATGTATGACTGGACACATGGAGAAAGTGATTATATAGAGCAAATCTCGCACAGTTTATGTTCGTTAGAATTTAAACCTCATAGAAAACTCTATGATTGGTTTTTGGATCAAGTATATACAGGAGAAGATGTACGTACAAAGCAACGTGAATTTGCCCGTTTAAACTTAAGCTATACGATTATGAGTAAGCGAAAGTTAAAAAAACTTGTTGAAGATAAAATAGTTTCTGGATGGGATGATCCTCGTATGCCTACCATTTCTGGGTTGCGTAGAAGAGGATATACAGCAGTTGCCATTCGTAAATTTATAGATACAGTAGGTGTTTCTAAGAGAGAAAATGTGATAGATGTTTCTTTATTAGAATTTAATATTAGAGAAGATCTTAATAAAACAGCAACTCGTGTGATGGGTGTACTTGATCCTGTAAAATTGATCATTACAAACTATCCAGAAGGAAAAGAAGAACTTCTTACCGCAGAGAATAATCCAGAAGACCCTAATGCAGGAGAACATCAAGTTCCTTTTGGTAGAGAATTATATATCGAAAGAGAAGATTTTAAAGAAGAAGCAGGAAACAAGTTTTTCCGATTGACACTTGGGAAAGAAGTTCGTCTTAAAAATGCTTATATCATTAAGGGTGAAAGCGTTGTAAAAGATGCAGATGGAAATATCACAGAAATACATTGTACGTATGATGAAAATACAAGATCGGGAAGTGGTACTGAAGCATCAAAACGTCATGTAAAAGGAACATTACACTGGGTATCTGTAACTCATGCCGTTCCTGCAGAGATACGCTTATACGATCGCTTATTTAACCATGAAGCACCAGATGGAGATAAAGAGGTCAGTTTTATGGAATATGTCAACCCAGACTCTTTAAAAGTGATTACAGGATATGTAGAACCTTATTTAGCAGATGCTAAAGTAGGAGATCGATTCCAGTTCCAACGTATGGGTTATTTTAATGTAGATACAGATAGTATTCCAGAAAAATTAGTTTTTAATCGTACGGTAGGATTGCGTGATTCTTGGGCAAAACAAAAACCTAAACAGCAAAACAAACCACAACAAAAAGCACAACCTCAGCAAAAGGCTTCGGCGTTAAGTCAAATCAATAAACTAGGAAAGAAGCTTGCTAATCTTCCTGAAGGAAAACGCTTGATAACGATAGAGGCTATTCATAAACTAGCTGTTGATTTAACCGAAGAAGAAGTAATAGGATTCTTTAATACTGCTGCAAAAAAAGTGGGAACTCGTATGGCGGGTATTGAAAGTTTATACGCTTTCGCGAAAGCGAACTCAAAAGAAATTTCAAGCATTCCAGGAGCTGAGGATTTTGTTCAGAAAGCCAAAGAAGATAGTAATGAGCTGTTAAGCGAAGCCGCTAGTAAGTTTTAAACCGAATTATCTATTGGATGACATTTTTTGTTAAAAAAACAAAAGATAAATAAAACCAATACTATAAACAAAACGATAAATTAAATTTATTAAAAACGACTTTATTAGAGATGTTCTCATTTGTTTCTTTTTTATAGAAACCCAATATGATTGTTTTTAAAATAAAGCTGTTATATGAGCTTTAAAATGCTTTTTTTGTTATTAAAAGCAATACGCTATTCCTTTTTTAATTTTTAGTGGTATTCGCTTTTTATTTGAACACAAATGGAAATTTTAGGAGTGTCGATTTTTTTAAGATTTCTTTTGATAAACTTGTAAAAACAAAAACGCCAAAGAAACTTCTTTGGCGTTTTTTAGTAATTGATTCTAGAAGAAAATCTAATCTTCTCCTCTAGATTTCTTTTTATTTACAATACCTTTTGCTTCATTGTCTTTTTTCATTTGTTCTCCTATTTGATTAGAAGCTACAAAAGAAGTGATCATATCATTAAGCATGTTACTTCCTGCTTGAGGCGAGTTAGGCATTAAAATTAAATTAGAATTGGTTTGCTCACCCATAGATTGTAATGTATCATAATGCTGAGTCACTACAATAAGCGCTGAGGCTTCTTGAGAATTAATCCCTACATTATTTAATACATCTACAGACTCCTCAAGACCACGAGCAATCTCACGACGTTGATCTGCAATACCTTGTCCTTGAAGACGCTTAGATTCTGCTTCGGCGCGTGCTTTTGCAACGATTTTAATACGCTCTGCTTCTGCTTCAAACTCAGCAGCTACTTTCTCACGCTCTGCCGCATTAATACGGTTCATCGCTTCTTTTACTTGCATATCAGGATCAATATCTGTTACTAAGGTTTTTATAATATCAAAACCATAATTAGACATCGCCTCATTAAGCTCGCTTTTTACTGCAATTGCAATATCATCTTTACGCTCAAAAACGTCATCAAGTTTCATTTTTGGAACCTCAGCACGTACCACATCAAATACATATGATGTAATCTGATCATGTGGATTTTCTAATTTATAGAAAGCATCATATACAGCATCTTTACGTACTTGGAACTGTACAGAAATTTTAAGACGCACAAATACATCATCTTTTGTTTTTGTTTCTACAACAACATCTAGCTGTTGGATACGTAAATTAACACGACCTGCAATTCTATCAAAAACAGGAATTTTAAATTGTAGTCCCGAATGACGTGTCCCTATAAATTTTCCAAATCGTTCAACAATAGCAGCTGTTTGTTGCTTGACCATAAATATTCCCGAGAGAATAATTATAACTCCCAAAAACAAGGCGACATATACTAAGTAGCTCATAAATCTTTTTTTTAGTTAGTGAATTAAAGTGATGAAGTTATTAAAATAACTAGAGATATGTCGTCGTTATTATCAAAATGTAACAAGTCTTATACTATTTAGTACTTTTACGCGCTTAACAAACTAACTAGAACTTCAATCCTTATTTCCCAAATCTTTATGAAACTATACATTTTCATTTTCATCTTCATTGCTGGTACTGCCAGTGTTTTTGCACAATCTCACCGTAACACAGGAAGTTATAATAGAATAGGTTTACAAGGAAAAATTATGCTTACATCTATAGAAAGTTCTGATCTTGAGATAGATGGAAAAGAAGGTTTTCAAGGTGGATTTACAACGAGAGGGCGTGTATATAACAATTGGGGGATTGTATATGGTATTGATTTTTTAAGTGCTAATGTCTCTGTACAAGGTACAGGAGCAGGACAGGCAATAGACAATCAGATAGATTACAATTTTATAGGAGCACAGCTTAATTTTTTCTTAAGTTATAATATTATAGGACAAAATTTAGCCATAGATTTTGGGCCTGCATTACTTGTAAATGGAAAAATGAAACTTAAAGATAGTGGGCAAGGTGATACGACAATCGCTGGATTTTCAAGTTTAACAGGGAGTGATATAGAAGAAATTTCAAAAATTAATCCGTTTGTAGTAATAGGGTTGACAGGAGGTTTTGAGAATGTACGTCTTTCGGTACAATACCAATATGGTGTGACTAATATTCTTAATGGACTTAATGATCAAGATTTAGAGCTTATAGACCCAGCAGCAAGAAACTTTAAAGGAACGGCTTCCTTTATTTCTGCAGGGGTTGTGTTTTACTTATAAAAAGAGAAATTACATAAAAAAACCTCCACTACTCAAATGAGAATAGTGGAGGTTTTTTATAGATCTATTTGATGTTATAAAGTTGTTATTGCATTTTTTATACGTGTAATAGTTTCTTCTTTTCCTATGGTTGCAGCAATGGCAAATACATCAGGACCTTGCATTGCACCTACCAGACTTAATCGTAAGGGTTGCATTATTTTTCCAAAACCAAGTTCGTTATCAGTAATCCATCCTTTTACAGCACCCTGAAGTGTCGGAGTATCAAAGATTGTAACACCATCAATAACGGCAACTATTTTTTCCATAAGTTCTCCAGTATCTTCTTTCCACCCTTTTCTAGATGCTTTTTCATCATAAGACGTAGGTGCCTCAAAGAAATAAGAACCTAGACTCCAAAGATCAGAAACAAATGTCGCACGTTCTTTTATAAGTCCCGTAACAGTGGTTACATAATCTAAAGACGTATCAACACCTTTATCTACGAGAAGCTGCTTAAAATGTGCCGAGATCACGCCATTATCTGTTTGCTGCATATAATGTTGCTGAAACCATTTTGTTTTTTCTGGATCAAATTTAGCACCTGCTTTATTTACTCGCATAAGATCAAAAGCTTCTACAAGTTGCTCTAAAGAAAAAATTTCTTGCTCTGTTCCTGGATTCCATCCTAAGAAAGCAAGCATATTGATAACAGCTTCTGGAAAATAACCATCTTCTCTATACCCAGAAGAAACCTCATTTGTCTTAGGATCTCCCCATTGTAATGGAAATACTGGAAAACCTAACTTATCCCCATCACGCTTATTTAATTTTCCTTTACCTACCGGCTTCAAAATTAAAGGAAGGTGCGCAAACTTAGGAGCGTCCCATCCCAAAGCACGATATAATAATACGTGTAATGCTAGTGATGGTAACCACTCTTCTCCACGGATCACATGTGTGATTTCCATAAGGTGATCATCTACAATATTTGCAAGATGATAGGTCGGCATTCCATCCGATTTAAAAAGTACTTTATCATCCAGTACATTGGTATCTATTTTAATATCTCCACGGATCTCATCTTGTAAATGCAAGATCTCATCTTGAGGTGCCTTAAAACGAATGACATATTCTTGTCCTGCATCGATACGTTTTTGCACTTCTTCTTCAGAAAGTACTAATGAATTATCAAGTTGCATACGATTATGCCAGTTGTATATAAAAGTTTTCCCTTCTGTTTCTAACTGACTTCTCAATGCAGATAATTGCTCTGCAGTATCAAATGCATAATAGGCATTTCCTGATGCTAATAACGCTTTCGCGAAAGCGGAATACGTTTCTTTACGCTCGCTCTGTCTGTAGGGTCCAAAATCTCCTTCACGACCCGGTCCTTCGTCATAAGGAATACCACACCAATCTAAACTCTCTTTTATATAATCTTCGGCACCTGGAACATATCTGTTTTGATCTGTATCTTCTATACGAAGTACAAATGTTCCGTTGTGCTTTTTGGCAAAAAGGTAATTAAAGAGTGCTGTGCGCACACCTCCTATATGTAAAGGTCCAGTTGGGCTAGGTGCAAAACGCACTCTGACATGTTGAGACATAAATTTATCTTTTGAGGGTGCAAAGATAAATGTTTGAAAAAGTAAATAATTAAAAGAAGAAGGTTAAAATGCTTTAATTTATTATCTACACCTTTAAGTTATAGGCTTCTGATCCTCTGGAATCCTCTTATTCATGATTTTAAACCAAATAGGAGGGAAGAGAGAAAGCACCATACTTGTAGGATATCCATACGGCAATTGCGGACTGATCTCGTGATAATCTAATAATTGATACTTCTTGTTTGCACGATAATGATGATCACTATGACGTGTTAATTCAAAAAGCATAATACGCCCAAAGACATGATTGCTATTCCAAGAATGAACTTCGCGTACACGTTCATAACGACCATTCTCTTTCTTTTTACGAAGCAATCCATAATGCTCGATATAATTAATCGTTTCTAATAAAAGAAAACCAGAAATAGCAGCTGATACTAAAATTTGAAAACCAAGACTTCCAAAAAAGTAATATCCTGAGTATAAGTAACTTACTTGTATAATGGTATACCAAAACATATCATTTTTGTAAGAAAAGAAAGAACGGTTCTCGCGTTTTAATAAACCTTTTTGAATCTTCCAAGAACCAACATATTGTCTTGTTATTGAAGTAATCCAAAAATGATATAAAGGTTGATTATAGGTTGCTGTTGCTGGATCTTCGGGAGTTGCTGCATGAAGGTGATGTCCAAAATTATGTTCAATAAAGAAATGCATATATAATGCCGGAAGTAATAATAATTTACCTAGTAGTTGTTCTACTTTACTGTTACGATGTCCTAACTCATGAGCTACATTAATTCCATTAGAACCTATCACAATACCACAGGTAAAAATCATACCTATGCGTTCATAAACCGCAAACTCATAACTAGTCATCGTAACAACCGTAAAGTATAGCAAACCAAATACGACTACTACATTAAAGTATAATAGAAAATCAGTCCAATGTAATGTTGATTTTGCTTTCTTTTCTTCGTTAGAAATATTAGTATCGTTTACTGGAAAGACAGACTCTAATATGGGTACAAGTATAAAGGCATATACAGGAGCTAAGAAAGACCAAGGACCTTGAAAGTAGATGCCAATAAAGGCACATATTGGCACGAGATATGCAGATAGATATTTTAAATCCTTCATAGTAGGTAAATTTTAACAAGGTGTTATAAAAGTATACTATTTAGAAAACATAATAAAATTGTAGTTTTAGGGGTTGGTATAGAAAGATGGAAAGATTTAAGAACATAGAACAAAAGCTCGAAGGCTTTATACGTAAATACTATACAAATGAATTGTTGAAAGGAGTGATTCTCTTTTTTGCATTTGGAGTATTGTATTTTTTACTTACTCTTTTGATAGAGTATTTTTTCTGGCTAAGTTCATCAGGAAGAACAGTCCTATTTTGGCTTTTTATTGGTGTTGAAGTAGCACTCTTGGCAAAACTTATCGCACTACCGCTTGCTAGGCTTTTTAAATTATCAAAGGGAATAGATTACAAAGAAGCGGCTCAAATTATAGGAAATTACTTTCCAGAAGTAAGTGATAAATTAATTAATACACTACAGCTACATAGTGTTTCTCAAGATTCTGAATTAATGCTCGCTAGTATAGAGCAAAAAAGCGCTGCATTAGAACCCGTTCCTTTCCGTCTAGCCATTAATTTTAAAAAGAATGTCAAATATCTCAAATATGCGGCTATACCCATTGTCGTTTTTTTGATTGCAAACTATACAGGAAAGAGCGAAGTGTTTTCTTCGAGTTATGAGCGTGTGGTAAATTACAATGAAGCTTATGAGCCGCCTGCTCCTTTTAGTTTTTTTGTTGTAAATGAAGATTTAAAAGCTGTCGAAAATAAGAACTATACATTAGAAGTTCGAACCGTAGGCGATGTCGTTCCTGATGAAGCTTCGATACATTTTAATAACGAAGTTTATTTTTTACAACAAATAGCTCCTGGTGAGTATGGATATACTTTTGAACAACCAGTAAGTGACATCACTTTTCATTTAGAAGCAAATAAAGTAACCTCACAGCCATATACGTTAGAAGTTCTCAAAGTCCCAGTACTTGTAAATTTTGAGATGGAGTTAGATTACCCATCACATACAAATAAGAAAACAGAACGGGTTAAAAATACAGGAAACGCCATCGTACCAGAAGGCACAAAAGTAACATGGCTGTTAGATACTCGCCAGACAGAAGCTGTTGCATTGGTTTTAAAGGATACTGTATACGCTTTCGCGAAAGCTAATAAAACAACCTCTATAGATAACGAATACAGTCTTACAAAACGTATTTATATAAACACGCCTTATGAAGTAAGCACGAGTAATAGTAATCTAAAAAACTTTGAAAACCTTGCCTATAATTTACAAACCATTAAGGATGAGTTTCCTCAAATGGATCTTGAAGTTAAAACAGATTCTATAAGCAATCAGCAAAATTATTTCTATGGCAAAGTAAGTGATGATTATGGATTGACTAAACTACAGTTAGTCTATTATCCATCACAATCTGAAGATAAGAAGTATAAAAACATTAGTATTTCAAAGGGGAATGTAGATCAATTTATTTATGCCTTTCCTGATACACTTCAGCTGCAAGAAGGAGTAAATTATGAGTATTACTTTGAAGTGTTTGACAATGATGCAATCCATAGTTATAAAAGTACAAAAAGCACAGTCTTTAGTTTTGTAAAATTTACAGAGAGCGAACTTGAACAACAGCAATTAGAACAACAAAATAAAGCGATAAGTGAACTTGATAAATCTCTAAGTAAATTAAAACAAAGAGAGAAAGAGCTTGAAGAAATTTCTCGTAATCAAAAAGAGAAGAAAGAACTCAACTTTAATGATCAAAAGAAACTTGAAAATTTCTTACAAAGACAAAAGCAACAAGAAGAACTTATGAAAGACTTCTCTAAGCAACTTAAAGAGAACTTAGATGAATTTCAAAAAGACGAAGAACTTACAGACGAAGAGAAGGAAAAATTAAAAGAACGTTTAGAACGCCAAGAGAAGAAGGCTAAGGAAAATGAGAAACTTCTTGATGAATTAGAAAAATTACGTGAGAAGATAAGTAAAGAAGAGTTGTCTGAAAAGCTTGAAAAACTTCAAAAACAAAATAAGAATAATAAGCGTAACCTTGAACAAATGGTAGAGCTTACCAAGCGTTATTACGTTCAGAAAAAAGCAGAAAAGATAGCTCGCGACTTAGAAAAACTTGCTAAGAAACAAGAAGAGTTAAGTAAGAAAGAAGGAGATGAAAACACCAAGGAAGCACAAGATAAGTTAAATGAAGAATTCAAGAAGCTTGATCAAGATCTTAAAGATTTAGAAAAAGAAAATGAAGGATTAAAGAAGCCTATGGATATTCCTTCTGATGAAAAGAAACAAGAGGAAATCAAAGAAGAGCAACAAGGGGCAAGTGAAGAATTAGAAAAACAAGAAGAACAAGAACAACAAAGCGGAGAATCACAAAGCAAATCAGGAGCGCAAAAAAAGCAAAAGAAAGCTGCAGAAAAGATGAAGCAAATGAGTCAAGCCATGCAGGCCGGAATGCAACAATCTGGAGAGCAAGGCTTGGAAGAAGACGCTGCAATGCTTAGGCAAATTCTTGATAATCTCCTTGTGTTTTCTTTTGAAGAAGAAGAAGTGATGAAGGACTTTAGAAAGATGGATGATAAGAATCCTAATTTTGCCGCCAAATTACGTCACCAAAATGTATTAAAACAAAACTTCACGCATATAGATGATAGTTTGTACGCATTAGCATTGCGCAGACCAGAATTAGATGAGACGATTAATGAATCTTTAACTGATATTGATTTTAATATTAATAAAGCATTAGAGCGCCTTGCGGACAATCAAATAATACAAGGTGTCAGTAATCAACAATATGTAGTTACTGGCGCAAATGAATTGGCAGATTTTTTAAGTACTTCTTTAGACCAAATGAATAATCAAATGAGTGGTCAAGGACAGGGTCAAGGACAAGGACAGGGTCAAGGCCAAGGGCAGGGACAAGGAAGAGGCCAACAATTGCCAGATATCATTCAGAGCCAAGAAGAACTTAATAAAAAGATGGAAGAAGGCAGTAAACCAGGTGAAGGAGAAAAAGGAAAAGAAGGTGAAGAAGGAAAAGGTGAGAATGGAGAAAAAGGAGAGGGAGAGGGTCAAGGTGAAGGAGAAGGAGAAGGAGAAGGTCAAGGTGAGGGTCAAGGTGAAGGCGATGGTAAAGGAGGTAAAAATGGAAAAGATGGACGTGGAGAAGGAGAACCAAATGGAGAAGGAGATGAATATGAACAAGGGTTACTCTATGAGATTTATAAAGAACAACAAAAATTACGTCAACAGTTAGAAGATGAAATAAGAAAAAGTGGATTAGGAGGGAATGCTGATCAACTTGTGAAAGACATGAAAGATGTTGAGCAACAATTATTAGACAAAGGATTTAATAATGAAACGCTTCAGCGTATGACAGAATTAAAGCATGAATTATTAAAACTTAAAGAAGCTACTTTCCAACAAGGTGAAGAAGAAAAAAGGGAATCAAATACAAATCTTAAAGAGTATGCAAACCCTATAAATTCTGCAGTAGAAAAAGCAAAAAAATATTTTAATACTACAGAGATCTTAAACAGAAAAACACTTCCACTCAAAGAAGAATATAAGAAGAAAGTACAAGACTATTTCCAGAAAGACAATGATTGAATTTAACAGTATAGATGACTTTGAAATTGAAAATAAGGTTCAAGTGATTTCGTGGTTATCTCAAGTAATAGAGGATGAAAATAAAACATTAGGTGAGGTGAGTTATATTTTTTGTGATGATGCATATCTTCATAAAATGAATGTTGAGTTTTTGGATCATGACACACTAACAGATGTTATTAGTTTTGATTACACCGAAGGTGAAATTATAAGTGGAGATGTATATATTTCTAGAGAGAGAGTAGCAGATAATGCAGTAGATTTTAATGTGTCTTTTGTTGATGAATTACATCGCGTTATGGTACACGGGTTATTACATTATTGTGGTTATAAAGATAAGACAGATGATGATGTCAAGGTGATGAGAGGTAAAGAAAATCACTACTTGCAACAACGCTAAAGACTAGCATGATTTTATTTTTACGAGATCGATGTTCCACGTGAAACAATTTAAATAAATACTTAGTAGAGTAACTATAGATAAGCTTGCAAAAACAATCTTTTAAAAGGGTGTATATTTGCAGGCTAATTTTTTGCTTTACAATCGATGTTCGATTTTTAAAACAAATACTAATGTTCCACGTGAAACAATGAGCCTATTTCAAGATGTATATGATGTAATTGTAGTTGGTGCTGGCCATGCTGGTTGTGAAGCTGCTGCTGCTGCTGCAAATATGGGAAGCAAAACGTTGCTTGTAACAATGAATCTTCAAACCATTGCCCAGATGTCTTGTAATCCTGCCATGGGCGGTATAGCAAAAGGACAAATAGTAAGAGAGATAGATGCTCTTGGTGGGTATAGCGGTATTATCTCTGATAAGACAGCTATTCAGTTTAAGATGCTTAACAAATCTAAAGGACCCGCTATGTGGAGTCCAAGAGTTCAAAGTGATCGTATGCGTTTTGCAGAAGAGTGGAGGTTGCGTTTGGAGCGAACAGAGAATCTTGATTTTTATCAAGAAATGGTTAGTAGTTTAATAGTAGAAAAAAACACCGTAATGGGTGTTAGAACTTCTTTAGGAATAGAAATAAAAGGGAAATCTGTAGTGCTTACAAATGGTACTTTTTTAAATGGATTAATCCATATAGGAGATAAAAATTTTGGTGGAGGAAGAGCAGGAGAAAGAGCAGCAACTGGAATCACTGAACAACTTGTCGAGTTAGGATTTGATACAGGAAGAATGAAGACAGGAACACCTCCCCGTGTAGATGGAAGATCATTAGATTTTTCTAAAATGATTATCCAGCCAGGAGATGATGTCCCGGAGAAATTTAGTTACTCTAAAGAAACAAACCCATTAACACATCAAAGACCTTGTCATATGAGTTATACATCTCCAGAGGTGCATGATTTATTACGAGAAGGTTTTGATCGGTCTCCTATGTTTAATGGAAGAATCCAATCCATAGGACCTAGATATTGTCCATCTATAGAAGATAAAATTAATCGCTTTGCAGATAAAGACAGACATCAATTGTTTGTAGAACCAGAAGGATGGGATACATGTGAAATCTATGTAAATGGATTTTCAACCTCACTTCCAGAAGATGTTCAATTTAAAGCATTGCGCTCTGTTGCTGGATTTGAAAACGTAAAGTTTTTTAGACCAGGATATGCTATAGAATATGATTATTTTCCGCCTACACAATTAACCCATACACTAGAAACAAAATTAGTAAGTGGTTTGTATTTTGCTGGTCAGATTAATGGAACTACAGGATATGAAGAAGCCGCATCTCAAGGATTAATGGCTGGGATGAATGCTCATTTAAAAGTGCAGGAAAAAGATCCTTTTATGCTTAAACGTAATGAAGCATACATTGGGGTATTAATAGATGATTTAATTACAAAAGGAACAGAAGAACCATATCGTATGTTTACTTCACGTGCCGAATATAGAACACTATTGCGTCAAGATAATGCAGACGAACGTCTTACTCCATTATCAAATACATTAGGACTTGCTTCTGATGAACGATTACAAGTGATGGAAAAAAAGCGTGAGGAATCAGAAAAACTCGTTAACTTTTTTAAAGACACAAGCATCCTTCCAGAAGAAGTAAATAATATTTTAGAAGAACGAGGATCATCTCCAATGAAACAATCTGATAAGATGTTTAAGGTGTTTTCTCGTCCTCAGATTAATCTTGAGGACATTAAAAAATTCAAGAAAGTAGCCGCTTATATTGAAGATAACAATCTTGAAAAAGATGTGTTAGAACAAGCTGAGATTAAAGTAAAGTATGCAGGCTATATAGAAAAGGAAAAAGCAAATGCTGATAAACTTAGCCGCCTTGAAAATATAAAGATTCCTGAAAACTTTGATTATAGAAAATTAAAATCATTGTCTTATGAGGCGAGAGAAAAATTAGAGGATATACGTCCAGTGACTATATCTCAAGCATCTCGTATAAGTGGTGTCTCTCCGTCAGACATAAGTGTCATGTTAGTATATATGGGACGATAATTTAAATTTTGTTTCACGTGGAACATTTTAATTAAAATCTTTTGATCTTAATATTTATAAAACGATCTCATTACAGATCGTTAAAAACCTAGGTAAAAATCAATGAAAAACACATTTGAAGTAAAAGATCACTCTATCTCTGGAGAATCATTTCGTTTAGAATATGATGAACAACTTCATATGTATTTTACAACGCCAAAACCTTCAAAAGAAAAATTACCATCTTATTATGCAAGTGAAGATTATATCTCGCATACAGATAGCAAACGTTCTTTGTTTGAAAAAATGTACCAGGTAATAAAAGGAATTACGCTTTCGCGAAAGCAAAAACTACTTACTGCTTACCTACCTCAAAAAGGACACCTTTTAGATATTGGAGCTGGAACAGGAGATTTTTTAGAATACACGTCTCAAAAGGGATGGACAATTTCTGGAGTAGAACCTAATGAGAAGGCAAGAACACTTGCGCAGCAAAAAAGCATAGCTCTTACAGAGCATTTGCCAGAGAATACAACTTCTTATGATGCTATTACCATGTGGCATGTTTTAGAACACGTTTATGATCTAGATGACCAATTGCATTGGCTTAAAAAGAAATTAAGCAAAGAAGGAGTGCTTTTTATCGCTGTTCCAAATTTTGAATCTTTTGATGCCATTCATTATAAAACGGATTGGGCAGCATATGATGTTCCTAGACATTTATATCATTTTTCTAAAAAATCAATACAACAGCTTTTTGAGAAACACGAAATGCATGTCGTTAAGATACTTCCTATGAAATTTGATGCCTATTATGTGAGTCTTCTTTCTGAAAAATATAAATCTGGTCGCATGAATTATTTTAAAGCATTTTGGTCTGGATATAAATCAAATCAATCTGCTAGACGATCTGGAGCCTATTCCTCTTTGATTTATGTAATAAAACATAAATAACCGCCTACAAACTCAAAATAAGCTGTTTTAAGCCACTTTTCTTGTAAAAGACAGGTGTATGCCTTCCTGTTTTTTATTTCTTTATTAGAAAACTGCTAGTAAAGTTAATCTCAATAATAAATATTTATTATTCACAACCATTACTATAAAAAAATTTTATAGAGTAAGATTTTTAGAATTTTTTGCAAGAAGCGAAGCAAACTTTCTATTTTTGCCGCAAAACATAATAACTCATGAAGAAAATAGGAATTTTAATAATCGTTGCGATTTTAGGTGTTGCGTGTCAAGCAGACAAAACTGCTTATGTAGATACAGAAAAGTTGTTGACAGAATATAATGAGCTTAAAGACTCAAAAGAACATTTTACAAAAGAGAACGATGCTATTCTTGACGATCTTGAAATTAAAATCCAAGCCTATCAAATAAAAGAAAATCTATTTAGAAAAAATGGACCTTCCATGGCTCGAAATAAACAAGAAGAGAAGTATAATGAACTGGCAGCCGAAGCTCAACAATTACAACAGGAACGCCAAACTAGATTAGGAAAATTACAAGCAGAAAGCCAAGTAGTAATAGATAGTTTAATTAAGAAGGTAAAAGATAAGGTAAAAGAATACGGTAAGGCAAATGGTTATAGCTACATCTACGGTAGTAATGATGCAGGAAGTGTATTGTATGGTAAAGATGAATTAGATATCACACAAGCAATCTTAACAGATCTTAATACTGGATATAAAGGATCAAAAGAATAATTTCTATATACATAGAAAAGATAAAAAATGCGATGAGAAATCATCGCATTTTTTATTCCTAAAACAAAAATTATTTTACGTCAATTGTCTGATTATTAGATATTTAACATAAAGTCATTGCTGTTCTTTGTTTTTAGTTAACGACATACTGATCACTAAGTGTCGTTATATTCTTTACTTTAAATGATATTGTTAAGTAACATAATTGATAATTAAATACAGCTTTAAAAGAAGTAATTACATTTAATGATTAGACAATAACCAAACACCAAAAATGACAACAATAAAATAACCTACAATGGTAAAAGCTCCAGCATAATCTTTTGCAATGCGCTGTCCAAAAAGGAGCATTAATAAGCCAACTGCAGCAGCAATTGCTGCATATAATGCAAGCGTAAATTCGTTATGCATTGCAAGCTGATATATGCCTATGATAGCCAACACAGATGTAAGTAAATCTAGGACCACTAAAACACCCACTAAGAGAGGTACCATGCTTCCTAAAAAAGTGTCTTTAAAATGACCATTTAGCCACCCAATTTGACCCTTCCAATCAAAGACTTTATCTAGTCCAGATTGTAAAAAAGTAATTAGTATAAAGAGTAAAATTAAGATTTCAGTAATATTAGTAAGTAAAAAGTCCATAAAACGTGTTTTTGTAATTCTTAATTAATTTTTAGACGTATCAAAAATAAAAGCTTACATATTGATTTTATTGTCTATTTGCGATGTAGCAATCGTGTTAGTTTTATAGAAAGGTCAGATAGAATAATACGAGCATTCCCATTACGTTCTATATGATATGCGGCATCTTGAAGTTCAGAAACGATGTCTGTAATGTTATTTCCGTGTACAAAAGGAGCAAATTTTTGAAGGTCAAAACCGGTCTTTGGCTCCAGATAAACAAGCTCGTCTGTTTGGTAATTTAAAAGCATCGCTTGACGGAAAAATTGGACACAATATTGTAAGAAACTTTTCTGGGTTTCGCGACCCGTTTTTGCAATAGTTTCACTCCAATTTAACAACTCAATAACCGACTCTTTTCTACCCTTTGCCATGAAGGCAGTACGCACCCATGTAATAAACCATTTTTCAAATTGTACATCATCTCCATTTTGATGTAAAATGTGTAAAGCTGTATTATAATTTCCTTGCGCTTGATGCGCTATTTTTTGAGCTTCTTTAGGGTCACATTGTTGTCTTTTAATTAATGCATCTGCAAGATGTGCTTCACTTATTGCTGGAAAATGCAATACTTGACATCGAGATTTGATGGTATCTATGATTTTATCCTCATTTTCTGTAATAAGGATAAATAATGTTTTTGCAGGTGGCTCTTCAATAAGCTTTAAGAGTTTATTTGCAGCTGCCGTATTCATTTTTTCCGACATCCAAATAATCATCACCTTATAACCGCCTTCATACGCTTTTAAAGCCAGTGATTTATTAATATCAATTGCTTCATCAACTCCTATTTGCCCTTGCTTTTTTTCTATATCCAGATGTTTGTGCCATTCAAAAAGATTTTGATATGGATTTTCTTTTATAAACGACCGCCATTCTGTTGCAAAATGTTTAGATACAGGATGACTTTTTATAGAACTTGTTGTTGCTACTGGATAGGCAAAATGTAGATCTGGATGTGCAAGTTGTTCAAATTTGAGATTACAAGAAGCATTTCCTTGTGTGTTTTCTCCTTGACTATTGCCGCATAAAATATACTGTGCATAAGCAATTGCCATAGGTAAAGTGCCTACACCAGTTTTACCTACAAAGAGTTGTGCGTGTGCAATACGACCTGCATCTACACTTGTAGTGAGGTGTTTTTTAATAAAATCTTGACCGATAACGTTTTCGAAAAGCATAGTATGCCAAATATAAAAGAAATGTAACGTATATAATGCGTCTATCTGCTATATTTGCCTGCAAAATAACGAAGCAATGAAGACCGTAGACCACTTCAATTTTGAAAATAAAAAAGCATTAATTCGCGTAGACTTTAATGTCCCGTTAGATGAATCACTTCAAATAACAGATACGACAAGAATTGAAGCTGCAAAGCCAACCATTTTAAAAATATTAGAAGATGGAGGTGCAGCGATTCTTATGTCTCACTTAGGAAGACCTAAAGGACAAGAAGATCAATTCTCTATGAAGCATATTTGCCGTAAAGTTTCTGAGATTATAGGAGTAGAGGTAACGTATGTTGCAAATTGTGTAGGAGAAGAAGCTATTCAAGCAGCAGAATCCCTTCAAATGGGGCAGCTTTTATTGTTAGAAAACCTACGCTATCATAATGAGGAGAAAGAAGGTGATGTCGCTTTCGCGAAAGCGTTATCAGAATTAGGAGATATCTATGTAAATGATGCCTTTGGTACGGCTCATAGAGCACATGCCTCTACAACTATTGTAGCTCAGTTTTTTCCAGAAAATAAATGTTATGGGAAGCTGCTTTCTAAAGAAATAGAAAGTTTAGATCGTGTCTTAAATAATAGTGAGAAACCAGTCTTGGCTATTTTAGGAGGTGCCAAAGTATCTTCTAAGATTACAGTGATCGAGAATATTCTGGACAAAGTAGACGAGATGATCATAGGTGGAGGAATGGCATATACTTTTATTAAAGCTCAAGGAGGAAATATAGGAGATTCTATATGTGAGGATGATAAAATGCAACTAGCTCTTGATATTTTAAAAGCAGCCAAGGAGAAAAATGTACAAATACACCTTCCTGTAGATGTGCTTGCTGCCGATGCCTTTTCTGAAACAGCTAACACACAAATTGTTGCTATAGATGCAATTCCTGAAGGATGGTCTGGTCTGGACGCAGGTCCTGGATCTCAATCTGTTTTTGACGGTGTTGTCCAAAGAGTCAAAACAATTTTATGGAATGGCCCTTTAGGTGTTTTTGAAATGGAGCCATTTGCTGGAGCAACCATTGCTTTAGGAAATAGTATTGCCGAAGCCACAAAAAAAGGAGCCTTTTCTCTTGTAGGAGGAGGCGATAGTGTTGCTGCAGTTAAGCAATTTGGTTTTGAAAATAAAGTAAGCTATGTCTCTACAGGAGGAGGAGCGATGCTAGAAATGTTAGAAGGAAAAACATTACCTGGTATTGCTGCAATTAAGAACTAAATATCTATAATACATACAGGCAAAATGTATATTAAAACATAATAAAAAGCTACTTTAACGAGTGGCTTTTTTCAGTCTTTACAGTATAAAATATACATGACTTATGAATAAACGCCTATATTTGAAGAGCACATAATTCATACGAATTTTGTAATCCCCTCGTTGTAAAAGCTATGAGAATACTTCAGATATATAGTATTATTGGATTTTTGTTTATTTCTGCTTTCGCAAAAGCGCAAGACACCCTATCCTATGAATCCTATAAAAAAGAAAATAAAGAACGTGTCGCGATACAAAGAGATACCGTTACGATTATAGACTCTATTACGACCACCTCTTTTATAAACGAGATTGATAAAGTAGAACTTAAAACTGTTATAAAAGATTCTGTGGTTTTTAACTTGGAGGATGAGCCTTTTGCTGCACGACTGGATTCCCTATGGCGCAATGAGTTAGCACGAATGGACCTATTTGATTCTATCACAAATATGGTGCAAGGGCAGGATTATAAAAAAGAAGTACTATATAAAGATCTGCCTACAGATACTTTAAAAAAGAGACTCGCACTTATAAATGCTAGAACACCATTTAATGTTGAATATAACACGTCCCTTGAAAGTGTCATAAAACGCTATTTAAAACGCCATAAACCGACAATGGAGCGTCTTATGGAAGTGAGTCAGTTTTACTTCCCAATGTTTGAAGAAACACTTGATAAATACGATATCCCTCTTGAGATGAAATATCTAGCTATTGTAGAGTCTGCATTACGACCTCGAGCAAAGTCTAGAGTAGGAGCTACAGGACTATGGCAATTTATGTTTAGTACAGGAAAAATGTATGGGCTTGATGTAAATTCTTATGTCGATGAACGTATGGACCCTATTATGGCAACAGAAGCAGCATGTCAATATCTAGCAAAACTCTATGAGCTTTTTGGAGATTGGGACCTTGCACTTGCTTCTTATAATTCTGGACCTGGTAATGTGTCAAAAGCGATACGACGTAGTGGAGGGTATAAAAACTATTGGAATATAAGAGCAAATTTACCAAGAGAAACTGCAGGATATGTTCCCGCTTTTATAGCAACGATGTATCTTTTTGAATATGCCGAAGAACACGGATATCAACCTAAGAAAGCACCTGTCAATTATTTTGCAACAGATACCATTCATGTAAAAGAACTTATTACCCTTGAACAAGTAGCCAAACTTACTGGAGAACCTCTAGAAGTAGTACAGTTCTTAAACCCTTCTTATAAACTCGATATTATTCCTGTTATAAAAGACGAAAAATACTATGTACGACTTCCTATAGAAAAAATAGGAAAGTTTGTGCAAAATGAAGATTCGATATACGCTTTCGCGAAAGCAGAAATAGACAAGAAAGAAAAGCCATTACCTAAGTTTACGACAGCAAGCACCCAAGTACGATATAGAGTAAGAAGTGGGGATTATTTAGGTAAAATAGCAAATAAATATGGAGTGAGAGTAAGCCAGATTAAGAAATGGAATAACCTACGATCTAACAATTTAAAAATAGGGCAACGCCTCACGGTTTATCCTCGTAAACCAGTGACCTCTTCTAGCTCGTCAAGTAGTTCAAAAACAGTAGTTACAAACGGTAAGAAAGTATATACCGTAAAAGATGGAGATTCATTATGGAAGATTGCAAGTAAATTTCCTGGTGTAAGTGTAAAAAATATCAAAGTTTGGAACGATATTAGCGGAGATAATGTAAAACCGGGAATGAAACTTGTTGTTTCTAAATAATAACATTCCTAAAAAAGCACGTACATCATGAAAAAATTACTCATAGCAGTTTTCTTTTTAGGAATGCTTATCTCTTGTGATAAGACACAAAAGAAACCTTCTTTAGAGGGCTCTTTAGGAAATCTAAATACGATTAAAGTTATTATAGATAAAGATCAGTGGCAAGGAAGAGTAGGAGATACATTGCGTAGATTTCTAGCAGCACCTGTTGATGGACTACCTAGGGAAGAACCTTTATTTACAATTGATCAAATCCCTGTAGATGCTTTTAAAGGGCATATTGCAAAAAACAGAATATTCCTTAGTGTTAAATTAGGAGAACCTTCTGGCATTTCTATAGATAAAAATGTAACGGCAAGACCGCAAACAGGCATTACGATTTCTGGTGAAGATGAAGATGCGATTATAAAAGTGATAAAAGAGAATGAAGAGAGAATCGTCAAAGCTTTTAAAAACGAGGAACTTGCTTCTGTTCAAAAGCGTATTCGTAAAGCATTAAAAAAAACAGATTCTCTTAAATCTACCTTCGGTGTTAAGATTCAATTTCCTACAGCGTATCGATATACAAAGCAAGAAAAGAATTTTTTCTGGATGCGTAAAGACTTAAAAAGAGGAGGCAATATGAATATAACAGTATATGAAGTACCTCTTAATATGATAGATAAAGACACTTTTTCTGTAGCACGTATTGTGCGTGTGAGAGATTCTGTTTCTGGAACTAACATTACATTAGGAAAAGGTCGTTTTCAAACGGAACGATCGTATTCTCCATACTTATTTGAAACAGAGATTGATGGTCATTTTGCTTGGGAAATGAAAGGTACTTGGGATATAAGAGATGGTAGACATATGGTAGGACCCTTCTTAAATTATGCCATTAAAGATGAAAAAAATAATAGATACATTGTTTTGGAAGGCTTTATATTCTCTCCATCATTAGATCAAAGAGATAATATGTTTGAACTTGAAGCAATATTAAAATCAGCTAAGATTTACTAAATAGGCTATACATTCTAAAAACAAAAAACCCGATACAAACTGTATCGGGTTTTTTGTTATGTTTTAAAAAATTAGTTTTTCTCTTCTATTTTAGAGTCACCATCTTCATCCTTTGAGGCTTTTTTAAATTCCTTAATTCCTCCTCCAAGGCCACGCATCATTTCTGGTATCTTTTTACCTCCAAAAAGTAATAATACAACCAAAACAATAAGACCTATTTGCCAAGGTCCAATCATACCTAAAAATATTCCTAAAAAATTCATGTCTTTAATTTTAGAATAGCAAAGATACTAAAGAAATATGATGAGGGGGTAGTATGAAGGAACTTTTAACGCGTATTCTATATTAGAATCGCGTTATGTGTATACTAAAAAAGGGATTATAACGCTATATCTTGAAGTCGTCTTATACTTATTTTACAAGGAACTATAAAGTATTCTAGGTTTTCCAATACAGTATATGGGTTTAAGACTTTAGATAGTATATTTGCAAGCATATGTCACGTAAAAAAGGCGAGAAAAAAGCGATTACAAAAAAACTCCTGCATAAATACAGGCTAGTGATCTTAAATGAAGACACTTTTGAAGAACGTCTGTCATTTAAGCTAACGAGACTTAATGTATTTATTCTTGTAGGTATTTCTGCTATTATACTTATTGCCTTAACCACACTACTTATTGCCTTTACACCCTTAAGAGAATATATACCGGGATATTCTAGTGCAAAACTAAAATTACAGGCACAACAATTACTAGTGAAAACAGACTCTTTAAAGACCGTTATAGATGTGAACGAACAACAATATGCTTCTATACGTAAAGTGCTAACAGGAGACTTAAAAACAATAGAATTTGATAAAGATTCTATTGAAAACACTTCTGGTGTTCCCAATGAGATTACGATTCAACCCTCAAAGGAGGATTCGTTACTTCGCGCAACCGTCGAACAACAAGATAAATATAATCTTTTTGAAAGCGCAAGTACACCTGTAGATTTTGCATTGTTTCCTCCTGTAAAAGGTATTATTTCTTCTGGATATGATAGCGAGTTAAAACACTATGCGGTAGATGTAGTTACAGAAAAAGATGAACCCGTAAAGGCTGCGGCAGATGGCACTATTATTTTTGCCTCTTGGACTGCAGACACAGGACATGTGCTTATCATAGAGCATGCGAACAACCTAATTACCGTCTATAAGCATAATGCTTCATTATCAAAAGAACAAGGAGACCTTGTAAAAGCAGGTGAAGTAATAGCGACTGTGGGTAATACAGGAGAATTAACAACAGGTCCACACTTACATTTTGAATTATGGAACAATGGGTATCCCATTAATCCAATTAATTATATAGATTTTAAATAAGATGTCTATTAAATCCTTTGCTGCAAAAATATTTGCTTCTCGTATTAAACGTAAAATAGATGCGTGGGCATCAAACCCTATTGTTACACAAGAAAAAGTCTTTAAGTATCTTATAGATGCTGCTCAGTATACTGATTTTGGAAATGATCATCACTTCGATACGATTCATTCTTATGAAGACTTTGTTAGGGAAGTTCCTATTAGAGATTATGAAGCATTACGACCTTATATAGATCGTGTTGTTGCTGGAGAATCAAATATTGTATGGCCAGGAAAGCCTCTTTATTTTGCAAAAACCTCAGGGACGACTTCTGGTGCAAAATACATTCCGCTTACAAAAGATAGCATGCGAACGCATCCAGATACAGCTCGTAACGCTATCCTATGCTATATTGCAGAGACAGGGAAAACAGCTTTTGTAGATGGAAAGATGATCTTTTTACAAGGAAGCCCTGAAGTAGAGGAAAAAAATGGAATTAAAATAGGGAGACTTTCAGGAATTGTAGCACACTATGTCCCTAATTATCTACAAAAAAATCGCTTACCTAGTTTGGAAACCAACTGTATTGATGATTGGGAGACAAAAGTAGATGCTATTGTCGAAGAAACAATAGACAAGGACATGACGATTATAAGTGGTATACCTTCTTGGGTTCAAATGTATTTTGAAAAACTAATTAAAAAATCAAATAAACCCGTAGGAGAACTCTTTAAGAATTTTAACCTTTTCATTTACGGAGGTGTAAACTATGAACCGTATCGCGCCAAGTTTGAAAACCTTATAGGCCGTCGTGTAGATAGTATTGAACTATATCCTGCAAGTGAAGGATTTTTTGCATTTCAGGATAAACAAGATGAAAAAGGAATGTTACTTCAACTTAACAGCGGTATCTTTTATGAATTTGTAAAAGCTGATTCTTTTTTTGATGACAACCCTAAACGCATCACCATAAAGGAGGTTGAGGTAGGTGTAAATTATGTGATGATTATTTCTACAAGCGCTGGATTATGGGGATATAATATAGGAGATACTGTTATATTTACTTCGACAAAACCTTATCGAATTTTGGTTTCGGGACGTATCAAGCATTTTATATCTGCCTTTGGAGAACACGTAATAGGTAAGGAAGTAGAGCAAGCGCTACAAGAAGCTATCCAAGGAACAGAGATACGCATTAATGAATTTACAGTAGCACCTCAAATTACACCAAAAGAAGGATTGCCTTATCACGAATGGTTTATAGAATTTGAAAATGAGAGTGAGGATATGGCCGCTTTCGCGAAAGCAATAGACGCCTCTTTACAATCTCAAAACAGCTATTACCTTGACCTTATAGAAGGAAAGGTGCTACAACCTTTAAAAATTTCTAAAGTAACCTCAGGAGGTTTTAATGACTATATGAAGTCTATAGGAAAACTAGGAGGTCAAAATAAAATCCCTAGACTTTCTAATGACAGACAAATTGCAGACAAATTACCAATTATTTGAGTATCTTTGGGCTTTAATATGAGTATATTAAAAAAACAAGGGCGTACAAGAGCACAAGAAAGTAGCAGCGCCATAGAACGCATGTACATAACCATGCGCCATCTCTTTAATCGAGGCTTCTATAAACCTATGGGAGTTTCTGGAGAAACACTACGAGAAGCATTACTTATTTTAAGACCTGAAATTTATGGTTCTATCGCAGAAGAAAAGGTAGAGCTAGATGGCTTATTGTATGTAATAGATAGGCTTCCAGAAAGAATAGAAGAATGTCGTTTTATTAACTTAACAAGTGATGAAGGATATAAGAATAGTCTTTTTGAACCTATCATTCCTCGTAAACGTAGACGTAATTGCTATCGAATAGACGAAGAACAGATGAACATAGAGGTCACTCGTGGACGTTCTGAAATTTATGACATTCTTACACATCTTACTTTTCTTTTTATAGAATCCCACAAGATCATGAATCGCGTATTGATTAATGATAGAGGAGATCTTACTCGAGATTGGGAAAAATTAGAAAAGGCAGTCCTTTCGGAAGAGGAGTTTACACAAAAAGAAAGAGAAGTCGCTATCACACATACGGCTAATATTCTAGGAAGAACTTTTGAAGAAGTAAATGAGGTCGCACCACTATTTAACACAAAGAATAATACACGTCGCTTTCTAGAAATCATTTATTGGTTAGGAAAACTTGCCATTGCAGAAATGACTCAGGATGAGAAACGCACAGTGACCTTTAGTCCAGTATTAAGAGAACGATTGGGACATCACATACACGGAGAAATCTGGGCGCAAAATATCAAGAGAACACTTAAAGAAAATGACCTAATACATCGCCCTATTCATATCATAAGTGCAAATATGCATAGCGTGATGAATACGATGTATGCTCCAGTAGCTTTAAAAAATGAACTCAAAAAGAGTTCTAAGCTAGATGTATATGAACTCCTAAGTGATTCTAGTAGCAGTAAATTGAGAGCCAAAGTTGAGAAAACTGCACTACAAAATGGTATGATCTATCTAGCAGACGAAAGCGGAACAAATATCAATGTGCAAATCTTTGATATGTGTAAACTTTCTATAGAAGAAAATGAATTTTGTGATCAAAAGACGCAACCAAAGGACGATCCTGTCATCTTAGTTATGGACTATGCTTTTGGGGAACAAGCCTATGAAACTATGGAAGAGTTGTTAAAACCCTTTAAAGAAAAGGAAAGTACAACATATCTTAATGTATGTTCTGTTTCAATAATGGGAAAAGCAGGTATCCTAGATGGAGGTAAAGGTGATATTATGATTCCTTCTGCACACCTTTTTGAGGGTACTGCAGATAATTACCCATTTAAAAATGCACTTAAGAAAGAAGACTTAGAAGGTGAAGGATTAAGAGTATTTGAAGGAGCTATGGTCTCTGTACTAGGAACTTCATTACAAAACCGAGATATTTTAAAATTTTTCCATGACAGTACTTGGAATGTAATTGGTTTAGAAATGGAAGGAGCTCATTATCAAAAAGCCATACAAGCAGCCTCTAAATTAAGAGGAAATATACAAGAAGATGTTGAAGTGCTTTATGCATATTACGCATCTGATAATCCACTGGAAACAGGAAGCACACTTGCTTCTGGAGGATTAGGAACAACAGGAGTAAAACCCACATATTTGATTACAGAAAAAATCCTGTATCATATTTTTAAGATATAACAAACCAAAAACAAAAAATACATGAGTGCATCACAACCAGCGCCTAGTGCTGATCAGGAAATGGATCTCACAGATATTTTTGCGCTTTTTCAGCGCCTATTCTATAAATTTTTAGCGCTTTGCTTTAAGGCTGTAGACTTTGTCTTTAAATTCTGGTGGATTATCCTATTACTTATTATTGGAGGAGCAACTATAGGGTATCTTACAAAAAGCGACCCCTCTTATAGATCTATCGTTGTTGTACAGTCTAATTTTGATAGTCAAGCATATTTATACAATGCTATTAAACAATTTGATGATAATCTTTCTGAAAAAGATAGTGTCTTTATAAATTCTGTTGGATTAACAACGGAAGGGACATCTATTAAAGGAGTAAAAATAGGGCCTGTGGTAGACGTTATGGGGCTTATAGGAGAGTTAAAAGTATCAGATAGAAATCTTACAACTATTATTAAAGAATTAGAAGTAGATGATGATACAGAACTATTTGCTTCAGATCGTTTTTATACAAACTATAAATACCACAGACTTATTATTGATCTTAGAAACGAAGAGGCAAAAAAGGACATTGTTAAGATTACTGATTATATAAATAAAAAACCATTTATACAGAAAATAAAAGAAGAACGCACAAAAAACATTCAAGAGCGTATTGATCAAAATGAGTTATTAATACAACAGTCAGATGCACTAATAGAAAATTATACTAAAAATGCAGATCTTTCTAATCAAATTACAAATGAAAAATTATCTTTTTTCAATAACTCAAATAACCTTAATGTAAATGGGATTCTAACATTTAAGAATGATCTTGCAATTGAAACAGAAACGCTTAAAAATGACCTCGCAGAATCATTGGATGCTGTTGTTGTAATAAGCGATTTGCAGACTGCAAAAATGGAATCATTTAAACAGAGAAAAGAAATTATATATCCCGTCGTATTTGTATTTGTATTCTTATTTCTAGCAGGAATTCGTTTTACATACTTGTCTTTAAGAAAGGAAGTGGAAGCGCAAAATTTATTGGATTAATTAAAGATACTTTGTCAAAAAAACAATATGACTAAAATAGCATTAATAACAGGTGTTACAGGACAAGACGGTGCATACCTAAGTGAGTTTTTATTAAAAAAAGGATACATTGTACACGGTATAAAAAGAAGATCATCTTTGTTTAATACAGATCGTATAGATCACTTATACCAAGACCCACATGTAGATCATCGTAATTTCTTTTTACACTACGGAGATCTTACAGATAGCTCAAATTTATTACGGATTATCCAAGAAGTACAACCTGATGAGATATATAATCTTGGAGCGATGAGTCATGTTCAAGTTTCTTTTGAAATGCCTGAGTATACTGCAAATGTAGATGGTTTAGGAGCTTTAAGACTTTTAGAATCTATACGAGCATTAGGACTAGAAAAAAAGACAAAAATATATCAAGCATCTACTTCAGAATTGTATGGGAAAGTACAAGAAGTTCCGCAAACAGAAAACACTCCTTTTTACCCTAGAAGTCCATACGCAGTAGCAAAAATGTATGCCTATTGGGCTACAGTAAATTACCGTGAAGCCTATGATATTTTTGCGTGTAATGGGATTCTTTTTAATCATGAATCTCCCATACGAGGAGAAACGTTTGTAACACGTAAGATTACTCGAGCAACTTCACGTATAGGGTTGGGTCTTCAAGAAAAAATGTATTTAGGGAATCTAGATGCAAAACGTGATTGGGGACATGCAAAAGATTATGTTAAGATGATGTGGTTAATCCTTCAGGCAGAAGAAGCAGAAGATTGGGTGATTGCAACGGGAACTACAACGACCGTTAGAGATTTTATAAAAATGGCGTTTAAACATATTGGGGTTACTCTTGAGTTTAAAGGAGAGGGAGTTGATGAAAAAGGAATTGTTGTCGCATCAGAAAACCCTGATTATACTGTAAAAGTTGGACAGGAAGTTATTGCTGTAGATGAGAAGTATTTTAGGCCTACAGAAGTAGATTTGTTGATAGGAGATGCAACAAAAGCATACAATAAATTAGGCTGGAAACCAGAACACACATTACAGGACCTTGTAGATGATATGATGAAAAGTGATATTAATCTTATGAAGAAAGATAGCTACCTTAAAGAGGGAGGATATACAACCTTAAACTACTTTGAATAATTCGCGTATGAATAAAGACGCAAAAATATATATTGCTGGACATCGAGGATTAGTAGGTAGTGCCATTAGGGAAGATTTAGAAAACAAAGGATATACAAATCTTGTATACCGTACTCATAAAGAACTTGATTTAACCGATACACTAGCAGTTACTGCTTTTTTTGAAACAGAACAACCAGAGTATGTTTTCCTAGCAGCAGCAAAAGTAGGAGGGATTATTGCAAATAATACCTATAGGGCTGATTTTATACATACAAATTTGATGATTCAGAATAATGTGATTCATCAGAGTTATAAAAGCGGTATTAAGAAATTGCTTTTTTTAGGAAGTACGTGTATTTATCCTAAAGAAGCACCGCAACCTATGCCAGAAAATAGTCTTCTTACTGGATCTCTTGAATATACAAATGAACCGTATGCTATTGCAAAAATAGCAGGGATCAAAATGTGTGAGAGCTATAATCTTCAATATGGGACAAACTTTTTGTCGGTAATGCCTACAAATCTGTATGGATATAATGACAATTTTGATCTAGAAAAGTCACATGTTTTACCTGCATTAATTCGTAAAATGCATCTTGCAAAACTACTTTCTGAAGGGAATCAAGATGAGGTGATAAAAAATCTTGGTGTTTCCGCTTTCGCGAAAGCGGAAGAAACATTAGAGAAATATGGAGTATCTGGAACATCTGTAGAGATCTGGGGAACAGGAGCTCCTCGTAGGGAATTTTTATGGAGTAAAGACATGGCAAATGCGTGCGTCTTTATTATGGAAAACACAAACTTTGGTGACGTAAAACCTGAAGGAGATGTTAGAAATACACATATTAATATAGGAACAGGAGAAGATATTTCTATTAAAGAACTGGCACAAATGATCCAGAAGATTGTGGGCTTTACAGGAGAGCTTACATTTAATACTTCAAAACCTGATGGTACGTTACGCAAACTCACCAATGTATCTAAGTTACATAGCTTGGGGTGGAAACATAAAGTTCAATTAGAAGAAGGTATAGGAAAACTCTATGCTTGGTATCTAGAAAAACAATAGATGTTCAAAAGCAAACAACTTTTTTCTAATCAAGGTGTAGGTAGATACTTTACAAATACAGTATGGCTTCTTGCAGAAAAAGGATTGCGTATTATTGATGCTTTTTTTATAGGAATATGGATTGCTCGTTATTTAGGGCCTGACGATTTTGGTGTCTTTAGTTATGCAGAGTCTTTTGTGTATCTATTTGCTGCTTTTGCAGCCTTAGGTCTAGATCAAATTGTAGTTAGAGAACTAGTAAAAGACTCATCAAAAAGAGACGTACTTCTAGGAACAACATTTGTATTAAGACTTATAGGGTTTGTTGTTATGTTTGCAGGAATTGTCTTTGTAACCCGCCTTTTGGATAATACAGAGATTAAAAACACCATGGTGATGGTGATTGCGCTAACTATATTTTTTCAGAGTATACGAGGCGTTGATTTTTACTTCCAGAGTAAGGTTCTTAGTAAGTATACGGTAATAAGCAATGTCATTGCAGTTGGTGTCTTAAGTATTGTAAAAGTGATTCTCATTCTTTCTGAAGCGCCACTTATATATTTTGCATATGCTCTAGTGTTAGAATGGATAATAATATCATTGGGGTATATTATTTCTTATATACACCATAAACAATCATTTTTAAAATGGCGTTTTAAATGGTCTGTTGCTAAAAGCTTACTGAAAAAAAGTTGGTTTTTAATTATTGGATCAGTAGCTGCTGCTTTATATATGAAGATCGATCAAGTGATGATTGATGAGATACTTGATGAACGTTCTGTGGGTTTGTATAGTGTGGCTGTAAAATTAACTAGTATATGGATTTTTGTTACGGTGGCTATCACACAATCTGTTTTTCCATCATTAGTGAGTACTAGAAAAAAAGATAGATCTCTTTTTTTGAAAAGATTACAGCAATTGTATGATGTTTTAATCAAAATAGCCGTGGTTGTTTCTATTCTTTATACGATTTTTGCAAGCTATTTCGTTCCTCTTTTATTTGGAGAAGAATATACAGAGAGTAGTCATATATTAGTACTATATATCTGGTCTATCGTTTTTGTGTTCTTAAGTAATGCTTCTTGGGGATTTTATTTAAACGAAAATTTAGAAAAGTTTTCTAGTATACGACTTGTTATAGGAGCGATAGTTAATATATCATTGAACATATTTTTTATAGAATGGTATGGACTTGTTGGTGCTGCTTATGCAACATTAATATCATATGCTATTTCAGGATACTTTGTAAATGCATTATTTACAAAAACAAGAATAAATTTTTATTTACAAACCAGAGCGTTTTTAAATATCTTTAAATTAAACACGTGGATACATCCATTATGAGTGAAGAATTAAAAGCAAAAGACTTAGCTACTATTGAGTTTTCTATAGATAAAGTGTGTACCCTATACTTTTATGAAGATAGAGTACTAAGGGGCATCCATAGTGATTATGTTGTTCAGGTTAAGGAGATGTTTGATAGCGGAATGATGCAAGAACTTGTAGAAAAACAACTTTTTGTAAAGACATGGATTTCTAACACAAAAATTGAAGGTTATGAGCTCGTTATAGAGCACGAACGTATCCAGTATTGGAACTATCCATATGAGTGGTCATTTACGATGCTTCATAGGGCTGCAAATGTCGTTCTAGATGCAAATGATATTGCAAATAAATATGGATATGAGCTTTTTGATGTACATGCATTTAACGTAGTGTATGATATGGCTAGACCTAAGTATGTGGATTTTGGGAGTTTATTGAAAAAAGACCCTAAAAATGGCAAAAGTTGGTCGGGATATCTTAACTTTTATAATTCATTTTATATGCCTTTGTATTTGTATAATAAAGGATTTTCTGATCTGTCAAACAGCATCTTTTTATACAATGGGTTTTTTAGTGATCAAGACCTTTTTCAGCTAAGGCATAAATATGCAAGCTTTTTTGGAAAAAAGATTTCAGACTTACTTTTTAAAGCGCATAATAATACAAGGCGTCTTTCGGTAGCTAGATACAGCAGGGTTATAGATAAATATGGAGGACACAAGCACATTAATAAGCTCCTTAAATTTAAAAAAGCGTATCAAAATAAGTTTACAACAAGTAAAGCACGCAAAAATATTAAAAGCGTAAACAAAAGCAGAATAGATTCATATTGGAAAGATTATCATAATGATAAAAACCCATCAAGTGATGCCCGTTTTTTACGTATTACAGAACTTATTAAAACAAAATTAAATGATGCATCTTCTTTAATAGAGCTTGCTTCTAACCAAGGGAAGTTTGCAAATTATGTGTTAGAAAGCACACAAATAGAGAAGATCATTGCTACAGATTATGATAAAAATGCATTAGACCGTATTTTTCAGAATAATGAAAATAGAGAAAATGTACTACCTCTAGTATATGATTTTGTAAGGCCAAATAATAGAAGTAATACACTTAAAATTGACCAAAGAATTCATGCAGATGTTGTAATGGCTCTAGCGGTAACACATCATTTAATTCTTACACAAGATGTGAGCCTGGACCATATCTTTAAAGTGCTTGCATCTCTCACAAATAAATATATTATTGTCGAGTTTATGCCGTTAGGTCTTTATTTTGGAGATATGGACAACATTCCAGCGTTTCCAGAGTATTATACACTAGATTGGTTTAGAGAAGCCTTTTCAGAAAAGTTTGACCATATACTAGATGAAGAAGTTGCTATCAATAGACATTTGTTTATTGGTAAGTTAAAAGAGTAAGCTTTCGCGAAAGCGTAAAAACAACACTCAAAATAAAGATAAATAAGATCTTTTAAAGACTATAAATAAGAATACACCATGGGACTAAAGGTTATACTACTTTTTGTATATACTTTTATAACCGTAACGTTATTTGTGACGTTTGACGGGTCTGTAGATGTGTGGTTTTCTTTTCTAGTAAATGCATTAATTCTTTCGGGAATTATTATATATCATGTGTTTGTAGAACGCACATATTCTCCGTTTATATCGGCGTTTATTGTATTTACTCTTTTGTTTTTTATAGTGGCTCCGATGGTTCAGATTAATTCGTTTGAAGGAACGAATCCTTTGTTTGTAAATAAATTTCCTTATGATAAAGATCTTGCGATTTACACAAACATTTTAATTGCAACTTTTAATACGATCTTCTTTTTAAGCTATATTTTTTTTAAGAAAAATAAAAGGATAGGAAAAATCCCTGAGTTAAAAGAAAATTCTAAACAGTTTACACCAGTATTAATAGTAAGTCTTGCAATTCTTACATTGCTTGTGTTTTTGGCCAGTTATACATTTGTGTTTGATGAGTTAGGTCGCCCAGCCTGGAGAAAATCTGCTTTTCCTGTAATCACCTTTTTAGTATGGAAGAAGGTTTTCTTTTTAGTTCCTTTTGCAGGATTGATATTGTGTTTTCAATATTTTAAAAATGGACAAAAAAAAGCAGTAAACCTTGTTACAATATGTGCCATATTTTTGTTTTTGGGACTTATTCTTTTTTGGTTTAAAAACCCGCTTGTCGAAAAACGAAACGCTTTAGGACCTTTATACATAAGTTTAATATTTCTAGTAATTCCTAAATTATTTTATAGCAATATAAAAACGCTGTTTTTCCTTTTCTTTACCATGATTGTTGCTTTCCCTTTATCTGCAATACTTACACACTCTGAGGCTTCTTTTGGTGAAATAGTAGAAAACCCAATGATTGTTTTTGATCATATGAAAGGAGGAGGGATTGCGTCTGCTTTTAATACATTAAATTATGATGCCTTTTCTAATATTATGGCAACAATGGATTATGTAAAAGAATATGGGTTTTCATCAGGAAATCAGTTATTAAGTGCCTTTTTGTTTTTTGTTCCTAGAGGTTTATGGAATGACAAACCAATTTCTACGGGAGAACTCGTTGGAGATCATCTCATAGATAATTATGATTTTACTTATAGTAATTTATCAAATCCATTAGTTTCAGAGGGGTATATAAATTTTGGTTTTTTTGGGGTAATCATAGCAGCCGTAGTTCTAGCAATTGTTTTGGTAAGAGCGATAGCGTGGTTAAAAAGTGATGATTATTTAAAGAAAATTATGGCTTTTTATTTAGCGATACACTTGATTTTTTTATTGAGAGGAGACTTTACAAATGGATATACTTATTATGTAGGGGCGCTTATAGGAGTTGTTATAATTCCTAAACTTATAGGAGGACTTTTAAAGTTCTTTATACATAAACAATATATATGGAAACAATCAAAAGCTTTAAAAGACTAACCATCGTTAAGATTGCTCTTGGGATTCTTTTTGCTTTGGTGGTGTTACCATCAAATATGAAAGCGATTGCAATTCTTTTATTTGGAGTTGCAGTACTTATAAATTCCTTGCAAAGAAAATGGCATTTTGATAAACGTTTTTTTATCACAAATGGATTACTCTATGTAGCTATTGCGGTTACTTATTTTTATAGTGATAATCAGGAATATGGGCAACGTAAGCTATTACAAATGGCATCTCTTATTGTATTCCCTTTTGTGTTTGCTATGCTTACAAAAGCAGAAAGTAAGGAGATATTTAAAAATTTGACCACCTATTTATGGATTTATGTAATAGGCGTATTTTTATTTAATGTAATTTCTTTTCTGTGGTTTTTTGGGATGCATTATTCTTTTCCAGAAATGATGGAGCATTTTGGAACAATACTTAGAGTAAAGATGGGGAAGTTTAATATACACCCTATTTATTTATCAATGCATTGTAGTATTGCTATCCTATTTTCCTTTTACATATTGCGTGAGTTACGATCTAAAGTTAAAATAGCTACAATTTTAGGAATAGATATTACCTTGGTATTATTCCTATTACTATACGCTAAAAAAGGACCACTTATTGCGCTTATCATTGTGTTTTCTTTATTTGTAGTTTTTCAACGAAAACAAAAATTACTTAAACCTTATCTAATAGCAATTACTACATTGATATTCTTGACAATTGTTATTCCAAAAACAAGAGACAGGTTTGTAGAGTTACTCAAAATAGAAAATTTAGATAAAGGTGAAATTACCTCAACAAATATTAGATATACTATATATGATACTGCTCAGAAACTTATTGTAGCATCACCATTAACAGGATATGGAATAGGTGATTATAATGACGTTTTACAAGAAAAGTATACGCAAGATGGGAACCTACTTTTAGCAGAAAGAAAATACAATGCCCATAATCAATATTTTAGTTTGCTTTTGATAGGAGGAGTTATATCTCTTATTATATTTTTGTGTACAACAGGGATGAATCTTGTTTATGCAATACGATTTAACAATCAATTATTAATCTTACTCCTTGTTTTTTATGCGATTGTTATGTTTACAGAAAACATTTTAGAACGAGAAGCTGGCATCATATTTTTTGCATTCTTTTTGAATTTTTTCAGCCTTAAAAGTTTATATACAAGTGAAGAAAACTAAATCTATACTTATTATTGGTCCTCTTCCTGAACCTACAACAGGAGTCTCTTTAGCAAATAAGGTGGTGTATGATATCATAAAAGAACAATCAGAATATACCATTGATGTGATTAACACATCCTATTCAAGATTTGATGAAGCTATAGGAAAGTTCTCGTTCCATAAGCTTTTTTTTAATCTGTCATTTTATCCAAAAGCGTATAAAATCCTATTTCATAAAATCATTTATATAACACCAGGGCAGACATTTTTTGGAGTTATAAAATATACTGCGTTTATTTTGTTAAGTACAGTATTACGGAGAGAAGTGATTGTCCATGTCCATGGTAATCATTTGGGTAATGAATATAAGATACTTAAAGGAATTAAGAAAAAAGTGTTTCGATTCTTATTATCTAAAACAACAAAAGGTATTGTTTTATCTGAATCTCTTAAACAGAATATGACGCCATTTATTTCTGAAGATAAAATTAAAGTGCTTCCTAATTTTGCAGAAGATTACTTGACTAGTACAACTACTGAAAAGTCTTTTGAAAAGCTTCAAATCATCTATTTAAGTAATTTAATGGAAGAAAAAGGCATTTTTGACCTTCTAGATGCATTTGTATTATTAGAAGAGAATAACATCCCATATGAAGCTAAGATTGCAGGAGCTATAGATTATAATCAACGAGAAGAAATAGAAAAACGTTTTTCAAAACTTGATCATACAACGTATGTAGGTATTGTCAAAGGAGATGCAAAAAGAGACCTTTTAAATTGGGGGACTATATTTGTCTTGCCTACCTATTATAAAATGGAAGGGCAACCTATTTCTATTCTAGAAGCTATGGCAACAGGAAATGTGATTTTAACCACAAAACATGCGGGGATTCCTGATATTATAACCCATAAGAAACATGGACTATTCTTTGAGAAAAAAAATCCTCAAGATTTATATGAATCTTTATCATATTACACTCAGAACAAAGATGAAGTTTCTCAAATAAGTCAATCTAATAAAACGTATTTTAAAGAAAATTTCACAAGATTACAATTTAAAGAAAGACTTTTAGAAATTCTATAAAACAGACGTATGAGCCTACTAAGATATAGCATTGTATTCCTTTTTGTTTTCTCATTGATTAGTTGTGAATCATCAGAAAATACCACAAAAATTGTAGGCTGGGGGGATAGTATGATGAAAGGGTCAGGCGGCAAGAAGTCTATTTTAGAAGTTGTAACAGATGAGTTAAATATTCCTCATGAAAATTTTGGAGTAGGCGGACTCAAATCTAGTAACATTGCTCTTTTGCAAGGAGGAGTTCCTATGCAATTAGTTTTTAAAGATCAAGAGATTCAAGCTTCAAAACCTTCAGAAGTCACTTATTATAATACAGAACCTATAAACTTCCAAACAAAGCAATTTAGAGAAGGTAGAATAGACGATATTAATGGAACAATAGAGCGTCTATCTAAAAAAGAAGATAAAAAGAAAACAACAGGCTATAGGTTTACGGCTCAAAACATACATGAAAATATAAAAGTTCAAGACACTGTTGTTTTTAAATTTAATGATGCTCTTAAAAATAATAATACGTGGACGATCATTTGGGCGGGAAGGAATGATAAAAAGGCAGGAGATCATGTCTTTCAAACTAGAGATAATATCCAAGCAATGGTTGATCACCTGGGAGAAAATGCAAAAAAACACTACCTCATTTTATCTATTTGTAATGGGATTGCAGATAGAGAATATAAAGGAGGAAATGCGCACACCAATATTATGAGATTAAACACGGTACTTGAAGAAACATTTGGAGAACATTTTGTTGATGTGCGTAGCTATATGGTACATAAAGCCATTTATGATATGGATATAACACCAACACCTCAAGATCTTGAAGACATAAAAAAAGATTGTATTCCGAGAAGTTTCCTAAAAGATAACGTACATTTTAATACCTTGGGCTACGAAGCCACTGGAAAATTTGTTGCAAAAGTGATTAAAGAAAAGGGCTGGATAAAATAAGATGAAGTATCAAAACTTAGATCAATATCAAACACCTAAGGATTTTAGAGGAAAATCTAAAATAACAGTACAGTTGTGGTGGATTGTACAAGCCACACTTTTCTCGTGGTCCCCACAATTTTTATATGGATGGAGGCGCTTTTTGTTGAGGTCTTTTGGAGCAACGATAGGTAAACATGTTATTATAAGACCTTCTGCAAAAATCACATATCCTTGGAAATTGACCATAGGAGATTATAGTTGGGTAGGCGATGATGTTGTTTTATATACATTAGGAGAGATAGAAATAGGCGCCCATGCTGTTATTTCTCAAAGAGGATACATTTGTACTGGCACACATGATTATGAATCTCCGGATTTTAGAATTTATGCAGAAAAAATTACAATTGGAGAAAAATGCTGGCTCGCAACAGATACTTATGTTGCCCCTGGAGTTTCTATAGGAGAAGGAACTGTTGTAGGAGCAAGGAGTAGTGTTTTTAAAAATTTACCTTCACAGAAAATATGTATAGGTAATCCTGCAAAACCTATACGAGATCGTATATAATTTCATAAAAAAACGCTTTACTTTGCATCTTAATTATTTTTTTTGAAAAAGCATACACATATTACACTTGTTGGACTCAATTTTTTTCCAGAAAGTACGGCTATTGGATTATACTCAACCCAATTGGCGCAATACTTAGAAGCACATGATGTACAACTTGATGTAATTACAGCCTTCCCATATTATCCACAATGGAAAATTGCTCCAGAATATCAAGATAAATCTTCATACTTTAAAGAAGAATTAGGAACGATAAACTTATATCGGTACAAGCAATATGTGCCGGCAAATCCTACTTTTTTAAAAAGAATTATACACATACTTTCTTTTACCTGGGGTTCTTTTTGGAATTTATGGAAAATTAAAAAATGTGATATTGTCATTTCTATAGTCCCTTTTACTAGTGCTACATTATTAGGATATATTCAGAAAAAAAGATTTAAAGCAAAGTCATGGATTCACATACAAGATTTTGAATTTGATGCTGCATTCCAATCAGGACTTACCAAAAGTGGTGAGCAAAAAGGAGGATTAATCTATAGATGCTTAATGCAACTTGAAAAATCATTGTTTTCAAGAGCAGATAGGGTAAGTACGATAAGTCACATGATGCTTGAGAAGTTGCAGAAAAAAACGACAGCCCCTACGTATTTTTTACCTAATTGGATAGATGAAAAGCAAATTGATCCCGCTTTCGCGAAAGCGCACCCATATTTAATAACTGAAAAATATAAAATTCTCTATTCTGGAAATATAGGAGACAAACAGGACTGGGACTTTTTTATGAAGATTGTAAATGCAATAGACTTTGATCGTTTTGAAATTATTATAGTAGGAGATGGAGCAAAAAGAGGTTGGCTTGAACAAGAAATAAAATCATACACAGGGATTACATTGTACCCGCCTGTTCCTTATGAAGACCTATCAGATCTTTTATGCAGTACAGATGTACATATTCTTTTTCAAAAACCTGAAGTAGTAGACACAGTGATGCCTTCTAAGATACTAGGGATGATGGCAAGCGCAAAACCTTCTATTATTACAGGGCACGCACAATCTGAAGTAGCACAAGCAATGACTATTTCTGAAGGAGGCTATTACAGCTCTGAAAAAGGAATAGAGGTTGTTATGGAACAATTAGAAACATTGGTCAACAATTCTAATCTTGCAGAAAAAATGGGTGTAAAAGCAAGAGATTATGTAGTCTCAAATTTTGCAAAAGACAAGATTTTAACCACCTTTTTAGAACAACTCTCGCAATTATAACCAGATAGTCATAAAAGACTGTAAATACTTCCCTATTTTTGCGCTTTAACTAAGTTGAGATATGAAGATAACCGTAGTAGGGACAGGCTATGTTGGTTTAGTAACAGGAACGTGTCTTGCCGAAACAGGCAATGAAGTTGTTTGTGTAGATATAGATGAAAAAAAAGTACAACGCATGAAAGATGGTGAGGTGCCTATTTATGAACCTCATTTAGATGTATTATTTGAACGTAATATTAATGCAAAAAGACTCTCTTTTACAACAGTACTTCAAGAGGGACTTGATCATGGAGAGATTATATTTTTAGCATTACCAACACCAGAAGACGAAGACGGATCTGCAGATTTATCATATGTTCTTGGCGTAGCTAAGGATATAGGGGAGCAGATGAAGAGTTATAAAGTTATTGTTGATAAAAGTACAGTTCCTGTAGGAACTGCAGAAAAAGTACATGCAACAATCGCTGCAAAAACAACTATTGATTTTGATGTAGTTTCAAATCCAGAATTTTTGAGAGAAGGTTTTGCTGTAGATGATTTTTTAAAACCAGAACGTATTGTTGTAGGATCTTCTTCAGAAAGAGCAACAAAACTTATGGAAAAACTCTATAAGCCATTTGTAAGATCTGGAAACCCTATCATCATTATGGATGAAAAATCGGCAGAGCTTACAAAGTATGCTGCAAATTCTTTTCTGGCTACTAAGATTACGTTTATGAATGAGATTGCAAATTATTGTGAACTCGTAGGTGCAGATGTAGATAAAGTACGTCGAGGGATGGGAACAGATTCCCGTATAGGGAAACGTTTTTTATTTCCTGGTATAGGATATGGGGGCTCTTGTTTTCCTAAAGATGTAAAAGCACTTCATAAATCAGGAAAAGAATCTGGATATGAGTTTCAGATACTAGATGCCGTTATTGATGTAAATGATCATCAGAAGGTAAAATTAATTCCTAAAATAGAAGCTCATTTTAATAATGATTTAAAAGGTAAAACAATAGCTATGTGGGGACTTGCTTTTAAACCTGAAACAGATGATATTAGAGAAGCTCCATCCTTATATATGATCAATGAATTGCTCTTAAGGGGAGCAAAAATAAAAGCTTTTGATCCAGAAGCAATGGATAATGTAAAAGCAAAATATAAAGATCGAATTGAGTTTGCCGCAACCATGTATGAAGCTACCGAAAATGCAGACGCATTGGTTATAAGTACAGAATGGAGTATTTTTAGAACTCCGGATTTTGTAAAACTCAAAAACAACCTTAATACATCTGTGATATTTGATGGACGTAATCTTTATGATGTAGAAGATATGGAGAAAGAAGGGTTTACATATATATCTATAGGTAGAAAAGAAGCTTAATATGCGTAAACGAGTTTTAATAACAGGTGCTGCAGGATTTTTAGGATCTCATTTATGTGATCGTTTTATAAAAGAAGGATTCCATGTAATAGGAATTGATAACCTAATTACAGGAGATCTCGCAAATATCGAACACCTATTTAAACTCGAAGAATTTGAGTTTTATAACCATGACGTGACAAAATTTGTACACGTACCGGGAAAGCTTGACTATATATTACATTTTGCTTCACCAGCGAGCCCTATAGATTATCTTAAAATCCCAATTCAAACACTTAAAGTTGGATCTTTAGGAACCCATAATCTTTTAGGGTTAGCCAAAGAAAAAAATGCACGCATCCTTATTGCATCTACCTCAGAAGTATATGGAGATCCATTAGTACATCCTCAAACAGAAGAGTATTATGGTAATGTTAATACCATAGGACCTCGAGGAGTCTATGACGAAGCAAAACGTTTTCAAGAATCTATTACCATGGCGTATCATCGCTTTCATGGATTAGAAACTCGTATCGTACGCATTTTTAATACTTATGGACCGAGAATGAGACTTAATGATGGTAGAGTGATTCCTGCTTTTATGGGACAAGCATTACGAGGAGAAGACCTAACTATTTTTGGCGATGGTTCACAAACGCGTTCTTTCTGTTATGTAGATGATCAGATAGAAGGGATTTATAAATTGCTAATGAGTGATTATGTACTTCCTGTTAATATTGGGAATCCAGATGAGATTACCATAAAAGATTTTGCAGAAGAAATTATAAAACTTACAGGGACAGATCAAAAAATAATATACCAAGAATTACCTGTAGATGACCCTATGCAACGTCAACCCGATATTAGTCTTGCCAAAAATGTTTTAGGATGGGAAGCAAAAATATCTCGTAGTGAAGGAATGCGAAGAACATACGACTATTTTAAGGGACTTACAGATGAACAATTACGAAAAAGTGAACATAAAGATTTTTCAAAGCATATATTAAAATAACCCATGGCCTACAAAAAAGGGAGATATTCGGGCTTTATTAGGCCTAGTATATATAGCATTGATCTTTTGATCATTATAGTGCTTGCCAAGGTGTGTCTAGTGATGGACGAACACTTATTTCTCTTTATTGGATTTATAGCCTTTACTTGGATGCTTACAGCAATTAAATCTCGCTTTTATGAAGTATATAGATATACACCTCTTATTAGAATTTTTTCGCTATTAGGAATTCAATCTATTCTTTTTACATTACTCGTTTTTGCTTTTTTTGGATTCTTCCACGAAATAAATAGCAATCCTTCAGGGATTATATACTATATCATATACGTTTTTATAGGAATTACTATTGTAAAGCTAGGCGTGTTTTATCTTCTTAAAAAATATAGAACGGTACTCGGAGGTAACTTTAGAAGAATTGTTATTTTAGGAGTAAACTCAAAAACACAACAACTCGAAAACTTTTTCAAATCAAACAAACCATATGGATATCAATTTATTAATAAATTTGATATACAACCATCTGGATCGCAATCATTAGAATCTTGTTTTGCATTTGTAGTAGAGAATAGTATTGATGAAATTTATTGTTCTATTTCAGAATTTACAAATGAACAAATACGAGAAATTTCAGAATTTGCAGACAATAATCTTAAGATCCTCAAATTTATCCCAGATAATAAAGAGATCTTCACAAAAAAACTAAATTATCAATACTTAGGAATTACACCCATATTATCACTTCGTACAATTCCTATAGATACCCCTATTAATCAATTTATAAAACGCACATTTGATATTGTAATGTCAATTTTAGTTCTTGTAGGGTTACTTTCTTGGCTTACGCCTATTATGGCAATATTGATCAAATTAGACTCAAAAGGTCCCGTCTTTTTTAAACAAAAACGTAACGGACTTGACTATAAAGAATTTTACTGCTATAAATTTAGATCTATGCAGCCCAATCCTCGTGCAGACTTACATCAAGTAAGTAGAAACGATGATCGTATCACCCGTTTAGGTCGCGCTATACGTCATACAAGCATAGATGAGTTACCACAATTTATAAATGTACTTAAAGGAGACATGTCTGTTGTAGGACCTAGACCTCATATGGTAAGTCACACACATATGTATGCCGAGCGTATCGATAAATTTATGGTGCGTCATTTTATAAAACCAGGGATCACAGGACTTGCTCAAGTAAGTGGATATAGAGGAGAAGTAGAATCAGACAATGATATTATAAATCGTGTGAAGTTTGATATTTTTTATGTAGAAAATTGGTCATTACTTTTAGACATAAAAATCATTATTCAAACCGTCGTAAAGGCATTAAAAGGAGATGAAAAAGCTTACTAAAAATCAAGCACTTGTCTCTATTATCACTCCGCTGTATAATGCAGAAGCCTACATTACCCATACCATAAAGAGTATTCAAGATCAAACATATCTTCATTGGGAGCATATTATTGTAAACGATTGCTCTACAGACACCTCATTACAAATTGTAGAAGAACTCGCAAAAAAGGATACCCGTATAAAGGTGGTTACGCTTTCGCGAAATAGCGGTGCAGCACAATCCCGCAATAAAGCAACAGAGCTCGCTCAAGGAGATTATATTGCTTTTCTAGATTCTGATGATCTTTGGCATCCAGAAAAGTTAGAAAAACAACTTCGCTTTATGCAAGAAAATAAGGTAGCCGTTTCCTATACAAGTTATGTGCATATAAACGAAGAAGGAACGCCTATAGGTAGACGTATAAAAGCATTGCCAAAGCTTACCTATAAAAAACAACACACCAATAATTATGTTGGAAACCTTACAGGCATCTACAAAACTTCCGAAATAGGTAAAATAATAGCTCCTAACATACGCAAACGACAAGACTGGGCTGTTTGGTTAGAAGCCATTAAAAAAGGTAATAGACCCGCCTTAGGGCTTCAAGAAGACTTAGCATATTATAGAATACGAGAAGATTCCATGAGTTCAAATAAAATCAATCTTATAAAATATAACTTCCGATTTTATAAAGAATATCTGGGGTATTCTTGGATCACTTCTACATGCTATTTATTACGATTCTTTTACGAGTACTTTTTTGTAAGACCACGGTGGATTGAGAAAATTTAAATAGCCTTATTAATTTGATATAAATAATTTTAGACACATAAAAACGAATGGGAATATTAAATAAATTATTTAATAAAAGAAAAACAATACCTGAATTCGATTTTATAAAATCTTATCCTCATAAAGACACATATTTTTCAAGATCAAAAAAATGGAGTTGGTTGAATTCTGAACAAATCTCTTTAATTGAAAAAGATGAGAATGGAACAATAAAAATAACGACCATGGAATATTGGCCTCAAGAAATGTTTCTTGACGCTAATGGAAAAACATCTATTGCCGATTATCTAACCATTTTGATAAAACAATTTCAGGATAGTAACATGGAAATTCCAGATGACTTAGATGTATTTATGACGGAAACGCTTTGGAGTTTAAAAACGGAATTAAAAGCAATTGAATTTACAGATATACCTATTGAATTAAAAGAAGAGTTTAAGAATCCGATAAAAGAAAAATAAATCAATTTATAAAGTTGACTCTATTTTAGACACAAACTGCTTCAGCTTACCACGTTTGCTTCGATCCATAATAGCTACTTTTTCAAATAGAACCGTAAGCCCTGCTTCTAAGTAGGTATATGTCCCTTGTTTAATCTTATTCTCTTCTGAGTCTGTAAGTTCACGGGTTGCCGTATAAATGACTTTAAAAGTGTCTATAGCCGTTTGTTCAATCACAAATTCTTGCACATTTCCATCTTCTTCAATGACACTTTTGGTCACATAATAAAAAGTAAGTCCAGGGACTACTTTTCCGCTAGGGAGACGAGCAATATCGTTGGTACGACCTATGAGTTTTTCTAGGATGGGTTTTTGGGGAGTACTCTTTCGCGAAAGCGTACCCATATCCCCAATATCATAGCGTATAAAAGGATGTGCTTTGTTGTAAAGCGATGTGATCACCACACGACCCGATTGCCCATGAGGCACCGCTTTATTATCCTCATCGAGGATCTCAACATATAATAACTCACTATCTACCTGAAATTGATCTTGCGTATTTTGAAACGCTATAAGTCCTAATTCTGAAGCGCCATATTCATTAATGACTGGAATCCCAAACTGAGTTTCCATGAGTTGTTTATCACTTTCAAAAAGCATTTCGCTAGTAACGATACAAGCTTTAAGAGTTGGACAAATATCCTTAAGTAGGATTTGGTGCCGTTTCAGATATTTGGCAAACAGTACAATACTACTGGTGTACCCGTTGAGGTATTCAAAAGCAGTTGTGGTAAATTTATGGTGTATTTTTTTAAGTTGTGGTTCGCTTAAATCAAAAATCGGAAAACGATACCTATTGCCTAACCAATCTTTAAGTCGTTCTTTACGATAGCCCACAAAATCAAGCGGAATCCCATAAAATCGTGCTTGTTTTGAAGTATTTATATCTAAATCAAACCATTGATACCTGTCTTGAAAACTAGCCCAGGATAACGCATGAGATTCTTTGTCTTTTGCAAAAATAAATGGATGACCAGACGATCCTGAGGTTTTATTTACATATACATTTTTACGAGAATATCCCTCGGAGAGACGATCCTGTAATGGTTGTTGTAAATCTGCTTTTGTGAGTATAGGTAGATCTTCCCATTGATCAGAAGTAAGATTTTCTGTGCATTTCTTATAAAAAGCATTGTATTGTTTATGATAGGAAACAATCACTTGTTTTTTCTCTTCGATATAATCAAAGTATTGATCTTCAGGGATGGACTGGATACGGGATAATTGCGCTTTCGCGAAAGCGATATTAAACCCTTTAACCTTTAATGTCCAATCAAATAAATTCACTAGCCGAATATTAGTCAACCAAAATACAAACAATTATTTTTGCACTCTGATAAAAAACAACACTCGATGAATATTTTAATCTTAGGATCTGGCGGAAGAGAACATACATTTGCATATAAGATAGCGCAAAGCCCACTTTGTGACACCTTATTTGTAGCTCCTGGAAATGCAGGAACTGCACAAATAGCTACAAATGTTGCATTAGGAGTCACAGATTTTGAGGCTATTAAAACACTGGTTATTAAAGAAGCTATTGAGATGGTTGTTGTGGGACCAGAAGATCCGCTAGTACAAGGAGTGTATGACTTTTTTAAAGCAGATGCTCAATTAAAGAACGTAGCTGTGATTGGCCCATCAAAAGTAGGAGCCGAATTAGAAGGGAGTAAAGAACGTGCCAAAGAGTTTATGATAGCACATGGAATTCCAACAGCTGCTTATGAAAGCTTTACAGCTGCGACTCTTGCAGAAGGGCAAGCATTTCTTGAAACACTTCAGGCACCGTATGTATTAAAAGCAGATGGACTCGCAGCAGGAAAAGGAGTACTTATTATACAAGATCTTAATGAAGCAAAAGAAGAACTGGCAAAGATGCTCGATGGAAAGTTTGGAGATGCGAGTACTACAGTTGTCATCGAAGAGTTTTTAGACGGTATAGAATTGAGTGTTTTTGTTCTTACAGATGGTAAGAATTATAAAGTCCTTCCAACGGCAAAAGATTATAAGCGTATAGGTGAAGGAGATACCGGATTAAATACGGGAGGTATGGGTGCAATAAGTCCAGTACCTTTTGTAGATGCTGTTCTTATGCAAAAAATAGAAGAGCGTATTGTAAAACCAACGATTGATGGTCTTGTAAAAGAAAATATAGAATATAAAGGATTTGTCTTTATAGGGTTGATTAAAGTGGGGGATGACCCTAAAGTGATAGAGTATAATGTCCGTATGGGCGACCCAGAGACAGAAGTTGTTTTGCCTCGTATTAAGAGTGATCTTGTACAGTTGTTTAAAGCAACTTCGGAAGGGACATTATCAAATGAAACCTTAGAAATAGATGAAAGATCGGCTACAACAGTTATGCTTGTTTCTGGAGGATATCCGGAAGCATATGATAAAGGAAAAGTGATTTCAGGAATAGATACTGTTGAGGATTCTATTGTATTTCATGCAGGAACAGTAACTAAAGACGGAGATATTGTTACAAATGGAGGACGTGTGATTGCAGTAACTTCTTTTGACAATAATTTTAAAGATGCCATAAAAAAATCCTATCAAAATATAGAAAAACTACATTTTGATAGGATGTATTATCGTACAGATATAGGTTTTGACCTATAATTTATGATCTAACTCGCTATCTTTTCCTAAGAAACCGTGAGAAATTGCATCGCGACGCTCTTCTCCTTCGGCATTATGATCCATAAGTTGACGCATCCAGTATATAATGGCAGCACAACAAATAAGCATAAATATCCAGTTGATGCCATTTGCTCCCCACCAGTTAGTAAGTTCTGTTTCTGCCAGTGCGTTAAACGGTGCAAATAACGTTTCTTCTGCAAATGCTTGTATTCCTTCAAAAAATCCTTTCAAACTCATAAGTTCGTATGTTTACAATAATGGTATCTTAGCTATACGTAGATATATTTATTCTACGATAGCGCAAAAATAGAAAAAACCACCTATGCTCACAAGCTTTTTTAGCACATCAAAACCAATACACACTGTTATTGTGTTAGGATATATGACAATAAACTTTTTTGTAGCTAATAATTCTCGTTTTTCTGAAGGGTTTTCTTGGTCTGTTTTAATGCAAACTATAGGATTGTGGTTGTTGTTTGTTATGACCATGTTTATTCTGAATTTTATTTCTCAAAAAAACGATCTCACCAAGCCTAGTTCCTACAGAATACTACTGTTTGCAGCATTTGCATCTGCATTACCTGAAGCATTGAAAAATGCAGAAGTCCTTATAAGTGGAGTGTTTATTATGCTAGCTATGAGACGTATTTTAAGTTTTAGATCTGGATTACATATGGAACGGAAATTATTTGATGCGGGACTTTGGTTATGTCTTGCAACAATAACTTATTTCTGGACAAGTACTTTTTTTATTGTATTACTTGCAGGACTTCTCTTTTATGGAGGAAGTACGGTACGATATTGGTTTATACCATTACTATCTGTAACCTGTGTAGCGATATTAAGTACGTGTTATGTCATTTATATAGGAGGGGATCAATCATTTATATTAGATATTGTAGATGATTTTTCTTTTGATTTTTCAAAGTATTCTTCTTTTGAAGTGTTACTTCCTATAGCTGTTTTTTCTACACTCTTTTTGTGGACTATTTTTAGATATCTGCAAGATTCAAAAAAAGTTGCTATGGCGCAACGTCCTTTGTACTTACTTGTTTTTTTTATGGCTATTCTAGCAATATGTCTTGTTTTAATAACATATGATAAAACAGGAGCAGAGTGGTATTTCTTTCTTATTCCTTTAGCTATTATTATGACAAATTACCTCGAAAATGCTAGAGGTAAGCTGTTTAAAGAGTTTTTGCTTTGGATTATTGTTGTACTCCCTTTTGTGCGTTATGTATTATCTTAAATACAATAACCTGAGAAAAATAGGAATTACTTAAAATGACAACAAAGACACATATACGCTATAAGATAGAAGATCATATGATCTCCTTACATTTGCACACCAATGATGCATTACTTATTGATATCATTTGGACTACAAAATGAATTATATAGGATCAAAACATAGACTTTCTGACTTTATAAAAACAGCTGTGACTGATGTTTGTGGAGAAAATATAAGTCATACTGTGTTTTGTGATCTTTTTGCAGGAACTGGAAGTGTAGGACGTAATTTTAAACCTCTTGTGGGATCTGTCATAGCAAATGACCTAGAGTATTATAGTTATGTTTTAAATAGAAACTATATAGGAAACCACAAAGAGACAGACATCGCTTCTTATTTTAGTATTCTTAATAAATTAGAAGGAGTCCAAGGTTTTATTTCTCAACAATATGGCGAAGGAGGTATAGGAAAACGGCTCTATTTTTCAAAAGCAAATGCACAAAAGATAGATGCTATACGTATAGAAATAGAAACCTGGAGGAATGCAAATACTATAACCGAAGACGACTATTTTTTCCTACTAGCCTCTCTTATTGAAAGCGCCGATAAAATCGCAAATACAGCTTCTATATATGGCGCTTATTTAAAGAAAATAAAAAAGTCTGCGGCAAGAACAATGATATTAGAACCTGCACATTTTGAGAAAACATCGTCAAGTCATCGTGTATTTCAGGAAGATGGAAATACACTTATAAAAAAGATAGAAGGAGATATTTTATACCTAGATCCACCGTATAATGCAAGACAATACGGAGCAAACTATCATGTGCTTAATACTATTGCAAAATATGATACCTTTGCACCAAGAGGCAAAACAGGTTTAAGAACCTATAATAAAAGTGCCTATTGTAGTAGCGTAAAAGTGGTAAATGCTTTTGAAGAGCTTATAAAAAATGCACAATTTAAATACATTTTTTTAAGTTATAATAATGAAGGTTTAATGCCTCCTAATGTGGTAAGACGTGTTATGGGGGATTATGGAAAATATGACCTTGCTACCACGGATTATAAAAGATTTAAGGCAGACAAAACCGAAAATCGAAATCATAAAGCAACGAGTACTACAGAATATTTACACATTTTAGAAAAGTAAAACTATGTTTACAGATAAAGCAAATCGTATTTTTAGAGAAGCCATAGAAAACTACCATATCTTAAATACGGTAGATCAACCTTTTGAAAACAAATACAAAAAAGAAGAAGATTTAATATGTCATCTTTTATACCGTAAATGTTGGATAGATACAGTACAATGGCACTATGAAGATATCATTCGTGATCCACAAATAGACCCAGTAGCGGCACTTACTTTAAAGCGAAAAATAGATGCTTCAAACCAAGATCGTACAGATATGGTAGAGTATATAGACAGTTACTTTCTTGATAAGCATAATGGTGTACAGGTAAAAGAAGACGCTACGATTAATACAGAAAGCCCTGCCTGGGGAATAGATCGTTTATCTATTCTTGCTCTTAAAGTATACCATATGCACGAAGAAGCAACACGCTCAGAAGCTTCACAAGAACACAGAGATGCTTGTGGTGTTAAACTAGATATTCTGTTAGAACAGCGCGTTGACCTTTCTACAGCCATAGACACATTGTTAAGTGACATTGCACACGGAGATAAGTATATGAAAGTATATAAACAAATGAAGATGTATAATGATGATGAGCTTAATCCCGTATTACGTAACATAAAAAAATAGATCAAAAAAGCTTTCTCCCTTTGGGAGAGGATTTAGGCGAGAGAGATCACATGCAACAACAAAAACATATCCTTGTTATTCGGCTTTCGGCTATGGGAGATGTGGCGATGTTGATTCCTGTGATATACGCTTTCGCGAAAGCGTACCCAGAAACAAAAATTACATTTCTTTCTAAACCTTTTTTTAAGTCTATTATAGACACATTACCCAATGTGCATTTTGTTGCTGCCAAAACAAAAGATGTACATAAAGGCATAGGTGGTATTTGGAAATTATCTCGCGAATTAAAATCTCTTGGAATTACCCACGTAGCAGACACTCATAATGTACTTCGCTCAAAACTTCTTAGAACTTTTTTAGGACTTCCAAGCGCTCGTATAGAAAAAGGAAGAGAAGAAAAAAAAGCGCTAACACAAGCAAATAACAAAGTGTTTGAGCCTTTAAAAACAACCATACAAAGGTATGTTGATGTTTTTGAAACACTAGGATTTACAGACATCAAACCAGAAATAGTACCAGAACCAATTCCTCAAGATGCTGTAATAAAACTACTCTTAGATAAAGATGGTAAAAAAGTTGGAATAGCTCCTTTTGCAGCACACCAAGGCAAACAATATCCTCTAGATTTGATGAAGGAAGTCATTCAAGAACTTGACAAACAATCTGCAATACACCTTTTTTTATTTGGAGCACCTAATGAAAAAGAAATCTTGACAACACTGATAGACGGTTGTAAAAATGCAACCGTAGTTGCAGGAATGCTCAAATTTCCAGAAGAAATTAATTTGATATCTCAACTAAACGGGATGCTCTCTATGGATAGTGGTAATGGACATCTTGCGGCTATGTATGATGTTCCTACAGTAAGTGTATGGGGAGTTACACATCCTTATGCTGGATTTGCCCCTTTTAAACAAGAAGCAAACTGTCTGCTTTCAGATAGAGTCCAATATCCAGCCATTCCTACATCTATCTATGGAAATAAAGTGCCTGAAGGATATGAAGATGTTATGCGAACGATATTACCAGAAACTATTGTGACAAAAATGATAAGCAGTATATAATTTATTATGCATGCATAATATTTTGTATCTTTGAGTTATTAAATAAAAGATTATGAGCCAGAAAATGCCACTTACAGAACTTCTTGATATAAAGCATCCTATTATTATGGCACCTATGTTTTTGGTGTCTAATGTAGCTATGCTTACTGCAGGAATGGAATCTGGAGTTGCAGCCTGTGTGCCAGCTCTTAATTATAGAACGATAGAAGAATTGAAAGCAGCTATTCTAGAATTGAAAGCTGCAAAAGTACCTGGTGGCGCTTTTGGAATCAATCTTATTGTCAATAAATCAAATTTAAAATATCCTGCACAACTAGAAGCAGCCTGCGAACTAGGTGTTGATTTTATCATTACCTCTCTAGGAAGTCCAAGACAGGTGATAGAAAGCGCAAAACCAAAAGGAATTAAAGTGTTTTGTGATGTTGTAGACCTTGCATATTCTAAAAAAGTAGAAGCCATGGGATGCGATGCATTAGTGGCGGTAAACAATCTAGCAGGAGGACATCGTGGAGATGCGACTCCAGAAGATTTAATTAAAGAATTAGATGAAAACTGTACGATTCCTGTCATTACAGCAGGAGGTGTAAGTAATAAAGAAGATCTTGATAGAGCTATTTCTTACGGAGCAATCGGAGCAAGTATAGGAAGCCCTTTTATAGCAAGTGAAGAAGCGCCAGTATCTCAAGATTATAAACAAGCCTGTGTAGATTATGGAGCAGATGATATTGTGATGACACAAAAAATATCTGGAACTCCTTGTACGGTAATTAACACACCCTATGTCCAAAAAATAGGAACAAAACAAACCTGGTTGGAAGGTATTCTTAATAAGAATAAGAAACTTAAAAAGTGGGTGAAGATGATTCGTTTTGCAAAAGGGATGCGGGATACTACAAAAGCAGCTCAGGGCGCCACTTATAAAACCGTTTGGGTTGCAGGGCCATCTATAGAAGAAACAACAGCAATTGAGCCTGTAAAGACAATTATAAAACGATTTATCTAAAATTTAGATTTCTCTCTCTAAAAAAGTACAATCTTTTTTTTGCTATTTTTATATATTAAATTATTGCTATAATTTAATAGTACGTGTATTCATAATACAAACAAGAATAGAAAAAGAAAACAAAAGATACTTCTTATTTAAAAGCGACTGAAAAACGACGCTTCAAAAGAGTATCACCAAATCTGCAAATAAAAAGATGATTTCCAATAAAATTAAGAATCATTATAGTAAGCGTAGGGCAATTCCTGTAGCTGTTATTATCATAGTTGGACTTGTTGGGATAGGAGGTAGTATGTTATTAGAAAAAATGAGAACAACAGAATACCGTAATTCTTTTGAGTGCAAAGCCGAACTAGGATTTGAGTTTGAAGCATTTGTCTTTGAAATTTCAAAAAACTATCAAAGAGTAAGCTTCAGAACGATAGATAGTGTGCAAAAGGGTTTTGTTTATGATTTTGAAACCCCTCAGGAAGTTCTTAAAAAAAGTTTTATAGGTCAGCAAGTGATAAAGAAGACGGATAGCGCAACAATGGCTTTTATCAGTCGGTCAGGAAAAAGAGAAATGCTAACAATTCCTTGTTATCAATAAGCTATTTTAAATATCCCATTCTTTTCAAATCTTCTACACTAGTAGCGGTTTGAGAAACCCCATCTACTAGCACCAGATTACGATCAGAAATGTCCAGAACATCTCTATAATAATGATCTGTGAGGAGAATTCCTTTTTTTGGCGAAACTTGTGCTGAACTTGTTTCAGTAAGCGAAAGCAAAAATTCCTTGATGACCTCTTTGTATAGAGGTTCGATCATAGAGAAGGGTTCATCTAGTAATAAAAATGGATGATTTAGATGTGCCACAAGTAACAACTCAAAATACCGAAGCTCTCCGAGAGATAAAGTTCCTATTTTGCGAGTAGCGATGCGTTCTACAAAGGGTGCTCTAAAAATTAAATCTTGATCATCCCCATCAGGATGAAATAAAGGAATCACATCACGTACTTTAAGGTGCCTAGGTAAAAAATTATCTTGAGGCAAATATCCAATAAGTTGATTTGGAATGACTTTTTTAGGAGGGATGTGCTTTCCATTTATTTCTAGATGTATTTTTGTTGCTTTTAAAGTGCCAAAAAGAATTTTGAGTAATGTAGATTTACCAGAGCCATTGCGTCCAAAAACACTTAAAATTTCGCCTTGAGCGACATTAAAAGAAACGTTTTTTAAAACTTCTTTTTTTCCGAACCTCTTCTGGACATGACGTAGTTGTAATACTTTCTTCATTAGAACAGACTGATAATTACAAGAAGTATGATGGCAATAGCAAGGTTTACAAACCAAGCACGCATTATCAAATCAGTCTTGGTAAACCCTAAATTGTGATACATATAGTATTGCGCTTTTTGGAAATAATTAAAAGCTAATACGCCTAGACCCGTTCCAAAAACTCCAAAAATCAAAACAGCATTAAACAAACCAGCACTGAAAGAATCATACATCGCTACACTAGCAAGTGAAGTAAGCAATGTGATCGCTAGTGTATATAAAGTTACATCCCGATAATAGGTCCACATATATGCGGAAATTACAAATTCAGAATTTTAAAAATCTAAAAGAAATGGTAATATTTTATTCTAGGAATGTATCTGGAATCAAGATTTAAAAAATAGAGTATTACTCTATTTTTTAATTTTATAACCCTTTTCTTTTAATGAGAAGATTAGAATGAGGGTGTTTCCAACATCTATACTCTAACAGCGAGCAACGCACGCGATCTATATTCTAAAAGAGAACGAAGTGAACGATCTTTTTTTAAACATCATCATAATCTATCACTACTTTTGCTGAGGTAGGATGTGCTTGACACGTAAGAATAAGACCTTCGGCAACTTCACTATCAGTAAGAATCTGATTTTTTTCCATTACAGCTGCTCCTTCTGTGACACGAGCGATACAACTACTACAAACCCCTCCTTGGCAGGAATGAGGTGCGTCTATATTTTCATCTAGTGCTGCATCCAGAATAATCACATCTTGTCCCATCGTAAATTCAAATTCCTCATCATCTACAAGGACTTTAATATGTGATTTCCCATCTAAAGCTTCCTCTATCACGACTTCTTCTGTAGAAGCGGTAAAAAGTTCGAAATGGATATTTGAATCAGCAGTACCATTGTCTTTTAATACTGTTGTTACTTCTTGAATCATGGCTTCTGGACCACATAAGTATACGTCATTAAAGTTGTGGGAAGCATATTTGTTTTTGACTACAAAATTAACTGTAGACTTCATAATACGTCCAAAATGAGCACCATCTTCACGTGACTGACTGTAAATAAATTCTATAGAAAAACGATCATTATATTGGTTTCGTAATGCTAGTAACTCATCTCTAAAAATAGCATCCTCTGGACGTTTGTTTCCGTAAACAAGTACAAATTCACTTTCTGAAGAGTTTTCAAGAACGGTCTTGATCATACTCATAATAGGAGTAATTCCAGAGCCTGCAGCAAAGGTGAGATAGGTTTTTTTTGCTTTCGCGAAAGCGGAATCTAGAACAAACCTACCTTCGGGAGCAGAGACTTCAATCGTATCCCCTTCTTTCAATTCCTTGTTTGCATAGACAGAAAAAGTGCCATTTTCTACTTCTTTGATCGCAACACGTAATTCTCCACTTTGTGGGGTGCTACAAATGGAATATGCACGACGTATCTCGGTACCATTAATGGTTGTTTTTAATGTGATATATTGTCCAGCTAGGTAACTAAAAACGTCTTTTAAATCTGAAGGGATCGAAAAACCAACAGAAATTGCTTGCGCTGTTTCTCTGGTAATCGATTGTATAGTAAGTTTATGAAAGTCTGACATTGTATATTTTTGTGCGCAAAAATACAAAGGATTACGATGAAGATGTAACATTTCACATTTTTTAAACACTAACAGCACATAAACAATCAAGAGCAAATGATTAAACAATTTCTAAATTTAGAATGGAAAGCATTTTTTAGAAGTGCCTCTTTTCAAGTAAATGTGTTCCTTAAAATCCTGATGGGGTTGGGAGCTCTCTATTTTATTTTTGTATTTGCGGGACTCGGAATTGGATTATTCTTTGGACTTGAAAAAATGGAATTAGAGCCTCTAGAGACCGTAAATAAATTTCTGATTTATTATATAATCCTAGATTTAGTATTACGTTACTTCTTCCAGAAAATGCCGGTGATTAACATAAAACCTATGTTACTCATGCCTTTTAATAAAAGTAAAATTGTAAATTTTGCTTTGGGAAAAACAGTGCTGTCTTTCTTTAACATAATGCACGCGTTTTTCTTTATTCCGTTTAGTATTATTCTTGTTGCTCAAGATTATAGCTTTTTAGGAGTCGTAGGATGGCATCTTGGTATTATGGCATTGATTTATATCAATAATTTTATCAATGTGTTCTTAAATGATGAAACGGCTCTTGTCGTGATTTTGGGAACTGTATTTGTAATTTTAGGAGGATTACAGTTCTATGGTTATTTTGATGTTACAGAATATACGAAGCTGTTTTTTCAAGGATTATATGAAGCACCTTGGATGGCTATCATTCCTATACTAATTCTTATTGGGGTTGCTTACTATGCTTTTATATACTTCAAAAAACGTCTATATCTAGATGCGGGCTTGTCTAAAAAGACAGCGACTGCTACTACAGAAAATATGGAATGGCTAGATCGTTTTGGAAAACTATCTACATTCTTAAAGAATGACCTTAAATTAATCCTTCGTAATAAGCGTTCTAAAACAACGGTGTTTATGAGTGTGTTATTTCTCTTTTATGGGTTGTTGTTTTTTGGAAATGCTATAGAAGTATATGATGGACCATTTTGGAGAATGTTTGCAGCTGTTTTTGTAACAGGAGGATTCTTATTTAGTTTTGGACAATTTGTACCTAGTTGGGATAGTGCGTACTATCCATTAATGATGACGCAAAACATTAGATATAAAGAATACTTGCGATCAAAATGGTTACTAGTGGTTATTGCGACCGGAATATCTACCATATTGTGTATTCCTTACCTATATTTTGGATGGGAAGTGCTAGCTGCAATTGTCGTAGGTGCCATTTTTAATATGGGAGTTAATGCACATTTAGTGTTATTAGGGGGTGCGTATATAAAAACACCTATTGATCTTACAAGTGGTAAGAAAGCCTTTGGAGACAAGAGTGCATTTAATGTAAAAACATTACTTATAAGTTTACCTAAAATGCTTGGGCCTATGGCGCTTTATGCAATAGGGCATTTTACATTAGGACCTGTCTCTGGATTTGCTCTTGTAGCAATCGCAGGACTTGCAGGATTTGCATTTAGAGATAAAGTATTTAATATGATCATTAAGATCTACAAGAAAGAAAAGTATAAAACATTAGACGCCTACAAACAAAAAAAATAAGACTATGATCGAGATACATAATTTATCAAAAAGCTATAACGGAGTAAGCGTTTTAAACTTAGAACGTATAAGCATTCCTAAAGGACAAGCTTTTGGACTTGTAGGAAATAATGGGGCTGGAAAAACAACCTTATTTAGCAGTCTACTAGATCTTATCCAGCCTACAACTGGATACATCAAGAACGGAGGATTTGAAGTAAATACAAGTGAAGAGTGGAAAACACATACTGCTTCATTTATAGACGAGACGTTCTTAATAGGATATCTTACGCCTGAGGAGTATTTTTATTTTATAGGAGATTTACGAGGAGAAAACAAAGCAGATGTTAATGCTCTTCTTGCTGGATTTGAAGATTTTTTTAATGACGAGATTATCGGAAAGCGTAAGTATTTAAGAGATCTTTCTAAAGGAAATCAAAAGAAAGTAGGAATTGTAGCCACCTTAATAGGGAATCCCGAAGTTATTATTCTAGATGAGCCTTTTGCAAATCTAGATCCTACAACACAAATACGCTTAAAAGGGATCATTAAAAAACTAGCGACAAATAAAGATGTTACTGTACTGGTGTCGAGTCATGATTTGCAACATGTGACAGAAGTTTGTGAGCGTATTGTCGTACTAGAAAAAGGGGAACAAGTAAAAGATATTATGACGTCTCCAGAAACATTAAAGGAGCTTGAAAATTATTTTTCTAGAGAAGAAGTGATTTAAAAATCACTCTTTGTTTTAAGTATAAACATGTAATTTATAACAAACGCTATTTTGCTCAGGATGTATTTTCTGAGCAAAATAGCGTTTGTTCTTGTTAAATTATATGGTATGAGATGTCTAAATACTCCAATTTTAAAGATGTAACCTTCGGTTTTTTCAAAAAGAAGTGTATTTTTACAGGCTTCCATACTAAAAATGGACATTTTCTGTTTTTATCAAAAAACGATCTAGGTTTGAAATTACTTATAAAATACGTTTGTTGTGTTCTTTTTGCAGTTTTGTTCTTAACAAGCTGCTCTCGTAAAAAAAACTCTTTTGTGAGTCGTAACTTTCATGCGGTCACTACAGAGTATAATACATTATACAATGGACAGATTGCTCTAGATCTAGGGCAAGAGTCTTTAATCTCTACTTTTAATGACAACTATTGGGATATCTTACCTATAGAGCGTATTGCTTTTGACGAAGAGATTTCAATTCGTTTAAATGAAGATGATGGAGATCCTAACTTCTTAAAAGCAGAAGAGAAAGCAATAAAAGCGATACAAAAGCATTCTATGAAAATAGATGGGGAAGAATACAATCCCCAAATAGATGAAGCTTTTCTCTTATTAGGAAAATCACGATACTATGATCAACGTTTTGTTCCTGCGCTAGAAGCATTTAATTACGTATTGGCATATTATCCAAAGAGTAATAATATTGCGCAAGCCAAAATCTGGAAAGAGAAAGCAAATATTCGATTAGAGAATAACGAGGTTGCTATTGAAAATCTTTTAAAGATTTTTAAAATAGAGGACAAACTTAAGGATCAAGATAAAGCAGATGCTTATGCCATTTTAGCGCAAGCATACCTTAACCTTAAACATAAAGATACGGCACTTATCTATATGAAGGAAGCTACGACACTTACAAAGAAAAATGAAGAGCGTGGTAGATACAACTATATAAAAGGGCAGTTATATAATAACTTAGGACATAAGGACAGTGCAAATCTTGCTTTTCAAGAAGTGATAGATTTAAACAGAAAAATTCCTCGTAAATATTTAATCAATGCTCATATAGAACAAGCTCGTAATTTTGATTATGATAATAATGATCAATTGGTATTGCTTGAATTGTTAGAAAAACTAGAAAATAATAGAGAAAATAGACCTTTCTTAGATAAAATATACTATGCAAAAGCAGAGTATTATGAGAAGACAAACCAGGTAGATTCTGCACTTGCAAACTATAATAAATCATTAAGACAAGATTCTCAAGATAAATATCTTAATTCTAGAGATTATCTAGCATTAGCTGAGTATAACTTTGATAGTGCACAATATCAAACAGCAGGTTCTTATTATGATAGTGTGATGGGTGCCCTAGATAATAATACGAGAGAATTTAGGCTTATTCGTAAGAAGAGAGAAAATTTGACAGATGTTATTAAATATGAAGAACTCACACAGCGTAATGATAGTATTATGAAGTTGACGTCACTTCCAGAAGAAGACCAGCGCAAATTTTTTCAAGAGTATATCGCAAAAATTAAAGCAAAAGAGCTTCAGGATTCTATAAATCGTGTAGAGGAAATTAGAAATAACGAGTTTTATAAAAGCAATACGGATAAGTCTACTACTGGTGGGTTTCCACGTTCTGGAGGAGGTCAAGTAGGAGAGTTCTATTTTTATAATACCACAGCCGTTGCTTATGGTAGACAAGCTTTTAGAAAGCGTTGGGGAAAGAGAGCTTCAGCAGATGGGTGGCGTATTTCTGCAAAACAAAGTGTTTCTTTAGATTCAAAAACACTTCCATCTTTAGGAGGTCCTGGTGAAGAAGATTCTTCTCTTACGGTAGATGATTATATGGCGTTAATTCCTAAGGGAGAAAAAGCGGTAGACAGTCTTAAAAAAGAACGTGATTTTGCTTATTTTCAATTAGGTCTTATTTATAAAGAGAAGTTTAAAGAATATCCACTAGCGGCTAATAGATTAGAAAAACTTCTAGATTTAAGCCCTGAAGAACAATTGATTTTGCCTTCAAAATATAATCTGTATCAGATATATGATCAAATGGAAGATGCTACAAAGCAGAATCTATATAAAAATGACATTACATCAAACTACCCGGATTCGCGTTATGCATCTATTATAAATAATCCTGAAATAGCATTAGAGCAAGATGCATCTTCTCCAGAAGCTATTTATAATGGGTTGTTTAGAGAATTTCAGAACCAACGTTATGGGCCATTATTAACAAGTCTTGATGAAAAAATAGAATTGTTTTTTGGCGATCCGTATTTGCCAAAATTTGAATTGCTTAAAGCGATGACAATAGGTAGGTATAAAGGATATAAAGCCTATGGTGAAGCCTTGAAGTATGTGGCACTTACTTATCCTCGTGCAGATGAAGGAAAGAAAGCACAACAATTACTTAACAAAGCAATTCCTAAAATGAAGTTTACTAGTTTTAGTGATGAGGCTACCTCTGTAAACTGGAAATTACTCTATGCTTTTGATAATTCTCAGATCCAAAGTGCGACAGCGCTAAGAGAACAATTAGATGCAGCGTTTGAAAAATTAGGCTATACAAATTATGCAACATCATTTGATGTATATAACGATAAACAATCTTTTGTTGTTGTACATTATTTAGACAGTAAATCACGAGCAGAAGGACTCACAGAGTTGTTAGCAATAAACAAAGACATTGAATCCCCAATAACAAAAGGAAATACCGTTATAGCATCCGAAAATTATAAATTGGTACAACTTCATAAAAACCTAGAAGACTATATACAGCAAAGCACAAAATAACCCTCTATACCCCCCCCTAACATGTTTTCAGATAATAAAAAAGGAAAGAATTCAGATCATAGTAACCAACAGAATAGAATAAGTCAAGGAACAAAAATCACTGGAGATATAGAATCTCAAGGTGGTTTTCGTATAGATGGGGAAATAGAAGGCAATATCAATACACCGAATAAGATTGTAATTGGCAAGACAGGAATTGTAAAAGGTTCGCTTATTTGTAAAGATGCAGATGTAGAAGGTCATATTGATGGAGTGATACAAGTGAGTAATTTATTATCTATTAAATCGAGTGCGCGTATAGAAGGAGAAGTTACAGTAGGGAAGCTTGCCGTTGAGCCTGGAGCTACTTTTAATGCTTCTTGTGATATGAAAGGCAATTTAAAATCCATTGCAAAAGATGGCAAAAAACAAGGAGAACGGAGCGCTTAAAAATTGGGCAATCTTTTCTGGTATTGGTTTGCAAATGGGGTTGATCATCTTTTTAGGAAACGTTCTAGGATCTTGGATGGATGTAAAACTTGAGAAAACTTTTTTAGAAGATACCATAACTATCATAGCCGTTTTCTTAGCTATGTTTTCGGTTGTTTATCGTGTAAATAGACTTAATAAGAAATGATAAAACAAATAGGGTTTTATGCGATAGGCTTTGGATTATTATCTCTTATAGGATATAATATACATACCATATTACTTTCGCAAGTAGCTAACGAATCACCCATATCTTTAAAAAAAGTGTATCTGTTTTATGGCATCTTTTCTTTAATGCTATGCACACTACTTTTTCTACTATCAAAAACAGAGAAGTTTAAAGATCAATTAGGATTTCTATATTTAGTTAGTGTTGCTTTAAAGATCATGCTGTTTTGTTTTGTTTTTTATAAACATATTTTTACTAAGGATTCTTTTACAAATATAGAAAGCATTAACTTGTTGATTCCTATGATTTTACCTCTTGTTTTGGAAGTATTTTTTATGAGTAAGTTGTTGAAAAATACAAGCCCTTTAAAAAATGCTAAATAAGGTGTTTTTAGTCAAAAAATAATACATATCTTTGCGCCGAATTTTAGACCTCATTATTCGGATCATAAAGGAATTATAAAGGAATGAAGGTAATATCAAAAACAATTACATCTTTAAGTCTTATTTTACTTATTTCATATACAGCTTTTGCTGGTGGAGATAAAAAAGACGATCAAAATAGTCACGGAGATCCTGTAAATACTCAAGCAGAAATTAGTGAGTATATTCAACATCACGTCAAGGATTCTCATGATTTTCACTTGTTTTCATACTTCTCTGATGGAGAAGAACATCATGTAGGTTTTCCACTTCCAGTAATTCTTTGGGGAGAAAACGGATTAACAGCTTTTATGTCTTCTGCTTTTCATCACGATGATGAAGGGAAAGAAATTGTAGAAAAAGGCGGTAGCCAATTCGTGAGATTACACGGAAAGATTTACGAATTGAACGCAGGAGCGACTAAGGTTGAGATGAATGATGAAACACATCATGCAACAAACGCTTCTACACCAATTGATTTATCAATTACTAAAAGTGTATTTGGAATCTTATTATTAGGGTTGTTAATGCTACTGTGGTTTGGAGGATTAGCAAAGCAATACAAGAAAAAACCAATTCCTACAGGTTTTGGAAGAGTTTTAGAGCCACTGATATTGTATGTGCGTGATGAAATAGCAAAGCCAAACATTGGTCCTAAATACAGAAAGTTTACGGGATATTTAATGACAGTATTCTTTTTTATCTGGATTTCAAACTTATTAGGATTATTACCATTCGGATTTAATGTAACAGGTCAATTAGCCATTACAGCATCATTAGCCATTTTTACATTTATCATCTATATAGTAAGTGGTAATGGACATTTCTGGAGTCATCAATTATGGATGCCTGGAGTTCCTTATTTACTTAGACCCGTATTAGCTATTATAGAATTAGCAGGAACGCTTATTATTAAGCCGTTTTCATTAGCGGTACGTTTATTTGCTAATATTACAGCAGGACACATTGTATTAATGAGTCTTATTGCAATTGGTATTACAATGCAAGAGCAAATGACTGCAGTAGGATCTACGATATTATCATTTGTATTATCATTGTTTATTATGCTTATAGAATTATTAGTAGCGTTTCTACAAGCCTATATATTTACGATGCTTTCAGCTTTATTTATCGGAATGGCGGTAGAAGAGCCTGAGCATCACTAAGAATCGAATTTATTTTTTTAACTATATATATTTAAATTATGTCTTTAGCAATTCTTCAAGAAACAACTACAGAAGCAGTATCAGCAGTTCCTATGTTAGTAGGTGCTGGTCTAATCGTGATCGGAGCCGGAATCGGTTTAGGTCAAATCGGTAGAGGTGCAATGGAAGGGATAGCTCGTCAACCAGAAGCATCTGGAAAAATCCAAACAGCGATGATTATTATCGCCGCTCTTTTGGAAGGACTTGCATTCGCAGCGATTTTCCTTGGAAAAGCGTAAATGAAACATCATTTTCCTGTAACGGTTGGTTGCAGGAAAATGATTATTAAAGCAACAGTTAAAAAGTATTAAAATATGGATCAATTATTAGAAAATTTTTCACTAGACTTATTCGTTAAGCTTACTGTCCTTTTTCTTTTGCTTATTTTTTTGATGAGAAAATTTGCTTGGAAACCTATTCTTACAGCGTTAAATGACCGTGAAGAAAGTATTCAAGGAGCATTAGATGCAGCAGAAGATGCTAAGAAGGAAATGCAAAACCTTCAAGCTGATAATGAAAAGTTAATCAAAGAAGCTCGTGCAGAACGCGAAAACTTGCTTAAAGAAGCTCGTGAGATCAAAACAAAAATGATCGAAGATGCAAAAGGAGAAGCAAAAGTAGAAGCCGATAAAATGATTACTCAAGCGCAAGCAGCTATTGAAGCAGAACGTAAATCTGCAGTTGCAGATCTTAAGAGTCAAGTAGCATTACTTTCTGTAGAAATTGCAGAAAAAGTTGTGAAGAATGAGCTTTCAGATAAAGATAAGCAACTAGGTCTTGTAGAAGAGATGCTAAGTCAAGCCACTTTAAACTAAACCGATATGGGTAGCACAAGAGCAGCAATACGTTATGCAAGAGCAGTTCTTGATCTTTCTAAAGATCAAAACACTGTTGATACTGTATTGAATGATATGAAAGGTGTTGTAACTACGCTAGAAGGAAGTAAAGATCTTCGTCTTGCATTACAAAGCCCTGTGGTAAAAGCAGAAGATAAACGTGCGGTTCTTAAAGAAGTCTTTAGTACAGCTTCAAAAGAGACCATCGGACTTATCGATATCTTAGTAGATAACAAGCGTATTGATATACTTGGAAACGTAGCTACAAATTTTGTAGACCTTTACAATAAAAGTCAAGGAGTACAAACAGCAACGGTAACAACAGCAGCAGGACTAACTCCAGAACTAGAAGCTAAAGTACTAGCTAAAGTAACAGAGTTAACAGGAAGTACAGACGTAAAATTAGAAAACATCATTAATGAAGATATTATTGGTGGTTTTATATTACGTGTAGGTGATACGCAGTACAATGCAAGTATTGCTAGCCAGTTAGGCAGATTAAAAAGAGAATTTAGTAATAGTTTATAATTAAACTTTCGCGAAAGCGTAAAACAAATACAAAATGGCAGAAGTTAAACCAGCAGAAGTTTCAGCAATTTTAAAAAAACAACTTTCAGGTTTTGAAGCATCAGCTTCACTTGATGAAGTTGGAACAGTATTGACCGTGGGTGATGGTATTGCTCGTGTTTACGGACTTTCTAATGCTCAATATGGAGAATTAGTAGAGTTCGAAAGCGGTCTTGAAGCAATCGTTCTTAACCTTGAAGAAGACAACGTAGGAGTTGTACTTCTTGGAGCTTCAAAAGATCTTAAAGAAGGAGATACTGTAAAGCGTACACAACGTATTGCTTCTATCCAAGTAGGTGAAGGAATTACAGGTCGTGTTGTAAATACATTAGGACTTCCTATAGATGGTAAAGGGCCTATCGCTGGAGACACGTATGAAATGCCATTGGAGCGTAAAGCACCAGGGGTAATTTTTCGTGAGCCAGTAACTGAGCCATTACAAACAGGTATCAAGTCTATAGACGCGATGATCCCTGTAGGTAGAGGACAACGTGAGTTGGTAATTGGTGACCGTCAGACAGGAAAATCTACTGTTTGTATTGATACCATCCTTAATCAAAAAGAATTTTACGATGCTGGCGAGCCAGTATATTGCATATATGTAGCCATTGGTCAGAAAGCATCTACTGTAGCAAACATTGCTCAGGTATTAGAAGATGCAGGAGCACTAGCTTACACAACAATCGTAGCAGCAAATGCATCAGATCCAGCATCTATGCAGGTATATGCACCATTTGCAGGAGCAGCGATTGGAGAGTACTTCCGTGATACAGGTCGTCCAGCTTTAATCATTTATGATGATTTATCAAAGCAAGCGGTTGCTTACCGTGAGGTATCTCTTTTATTACGTCGTCCACCAGGACGTGAGGCATATCCTGGAGATGTATTCTACCTTCACTCTAGATTATTAGAACGTGCTGCAAAAGTGATCAATGATGATGCGATTGCAAAGGATATGAATGACCTTCCAGATAGCCTTAAACCTTTAGTAAAAGGAGGAGGATCTCTTACAGCACTTCCTATCATTGAGACACAAGCAGGAGATGTATCTGCATATATCCCAACAAACGTAATCTCGATTACAGATGGGCAAATCTTCTTAGATGGAGATTTATTTAACTCAGGTGTACGTCCGGCAATTAACGTAGGTATTTCGGTATCACGTGTAGGAGGTAACGCTCAGATTAAGTCAATGAAGAAAGTATCTGGTACTCTTAAACTTGATCAAGCGCAGTTCCGTGAACTAGAAGCGTTTGCAAAGTTTGGGTCAGATCTTGATGCAGCAACACTTAATGTGATCGAAAAAGGAAAACGTAACGTAGAGATCTTAAAGCAAGCTCAAAACGATCCGTTTACTGTAGAGGATCAAGTAGCGATCATTTATGCAGGTTCTAAGAATTTATTAAATGCTGTACCAGTAAATAAGATCAAAGAATTTGAAAAAGAATATTTAGAATTCTTAAATGTAAAGCATAGAGGAATTCTTGATACATTAAAGTCAGGAAAACTTACCGATGAGGTGACAGATACACTTGCAAGTGTAGCAAAAGATCTTTCGGCTAAGTATAATTAAGAGTACGCTTTCGCGAAAGCTGTCTCAGACAGAAATGCGAACAAAGAGTATAAACAATAACCCTTAACAAGAGCGCCAATGGCAAATCTTAAGGAAATTAGAAATAGAATCTCCTCAGTATCTTCTACGATGCAGATTACCAGTGCCATGAAAATGGTATCTGCTGCAAAATTGAAGAAAGCACAGGATGCAATTACAGCAATGAGACCTTATGCAGATAAGCTTACTGAGCTTTTGCAAAATCTAAGTGCTGGTATTGGAAGTGGTTCTGGAAGTAATTATGCAGACGACCGTGAGGTGAATAAAGTACTTATTGTAGTGATTTCATCTAATCGTGGTCTTGCAGGAGCTTTCAATTCAAATATTGTCAAAGAAGCAAAAAACCGTGCTACAACTACCTATGCTGGTAAGGAAGTAAGTTTTTTGACTTTAGGTAAAAAAGCAAATGATATTATTCAAAAATCACATACAGTGGTTTTAAATAATAATCAAGTGTTTGATGACCTTACTTTTGATAATGTAGCTGCTATTGCAGAAGATTTAATGGAGCGTTTTATTGCAGGTGAGTTTGATAAAATCGATATCATCTATAATAAGTTTAAAAATGCTGCAACACAAATTGTAACAACAGAACAGTTTTTACCTATTGTACCTGTAGAAACGACAGAAGTTTCTAATGTAGATTACATTTTTGAGCCTTCTAAAGAAGAAATCGTAGAAGGGTTAATTCCTAAGGCGTTAAAAACGCAATTATTTAAAGGAATCCGTGATTCTGTAGCTAGTGAGCATGGAGCTCGTATGACTGCGATGCATAAAGCGACAGATAATGCGACAGAGCTTAGAGATGCGCTTAAATTACAATATAACAAAGCACGTCAAGCTGCTATTACAAATGAGATCTTAGAGATCGTAGGAGGAGCAGAAGCACTGAATAACTAATATATATCCACTTAAGTGGATTTGTCAATACAAAATTCCCAATCTTTTTTAAGATTGGGAATTTTTTTGTTTTGCCAGTGTTTAAAGGGGTTCTGTGCTCTTCCTTTTTATTTTGATATTTTTATTTTGGAAACAATTATCGGGACTCACTGACTTTGTGGGTGTTGAGAATACATTTACAACACTTTCTTCACAAATATTTTGGTTTGAGTTATACCCCTCGAGATGTACAATTCCTCGGGGGGTATCTTTTTTATTCCCGCTTAGGTAAGAATCTTATGATCGTATAGTTAGAATGCTGTTATTATCTGGATAAGAACCTTATGATACTGTATAAAAATTGTGTACCACATCTTAAAGAAGCGTTTACAGGCTGTTTTAAGAAAAAAGCTATAATACCTCCACGACAACCTTTTTCTTTCTAAAATGACTAGCACTATTCATTTCTGGATAGGTATGGATAGGCTTCCACACGGTAAGTGTTGCATAAATGCTATTGATAGGAGAAAATATGGGAAGACGCAAGTTGTAGATGATAGCATCTGTTTCTATAGTTGGGTTTGATCTCTGAAAAGAAACATCAAGTATAGGAGCTATGTCAGAAAGAAGATCTTCTTCTTCTAGTGAAGCGTGCTTTCTTTCTTTTTGCATCTCTAAGTTTTGACATGCTTGTAACCAATATTTATTTTCTTTACTTTCAGGATCATTTGAAATGTATTGCTCTTTTATTTGCTGAACCATAGCATCCCTATAATCTTGTGCTGTGTTTATTATATGTTTATTAGATTTCATTTTTCACCATATTTTTTACCTATGTGATTTTTCTACAACATCGTGAGATATTACAAATACTCAAAATCAACAGGAAATGATTTGATTTCAAACCCAGTAAGCTTTGCTTCTTCTAGGGTGTTTTTTTAAACATTTACTAATACCTTTATTTAAGCCATATTTTATACTAGCTGGTTTAAAAAGGATTTATTGTTATTTCTATTATTTAGCCACTTCAATAGATTTTTCTATCAACCACATAGGTAAATAATCTGACGTAAATAAGATGTTGTAATTTTTATTATATATCATACTAGCTGCAGCACTGATTAATAAAATAGGTTGCCAAAATTCAGGACTTTCATTTTCATCATAATTTTCATCATAATATTTAAATCCCTCTATTGCATCATACAACAATTCATTAAATTCTTTTTCGTTAGTTTTATATAAAAATGTTGAGAAAACTTTAAAAGGATTTGTAATCATTTCGTCTTTATAAGTAACTGTTTTTTCATCGTCAATAGCTTCATTATTTACAATATCTACAGCATTTTCATAAATCTGTACTTGTTCTTCACTTGTTATCTGTAAATGAAGAGCCATTAAAAAATCTATAAAAGCAAATTCACTTTTTAAAAAGATATCAGCTTCATTGGAATATTTACGCATCACTTTTTCAGTGATATTTTCTATTAAAAAATTACGATTCTCTATGTCATTGGTAATTTCACAAAGCGCATATTGCAAAAACCAATATTCAGGTTCTAAAAACATCCCATAGTCTTCTTTTCCTGTAAATTTTTTTGATTTTTTGATGGTATATTCTTGATTCTCTATATATATATATATATGCGTTTCCCTTGGTGCTTTATATTACCATGATGTGCTCTGAAAAAATCACGTGTTAAGCATAAGTATCTCCAGATATCTTCTTGTGACCTGTTGGCGGCCATAGCCGCTTGTGCACCCCAATAGGCGGTAAGTCCTAACCGACCAAATGTTTTTAAATCTGGATTATAAATATGTCCCTCTATATCATTGATTAGTTTATCTAAATCTTCTAAATAATCTTCTATAACTTCTTTGTCAATTGTAGGTCTTAGGATTGCTTCCATTTCTTATATTTTCTACAAATACTCAAAATCAACTGGAAATGGTTTGATTTCAAACCCTGTAAGCTTTGCTTCTTCTAGTTCGTTTTTTAAACGCTCGCTTATAAGGATGCCATATGGATAGGGCATAGCCATACAATCAATTTCTTTAAATTCAGGTTTCATAACGGCTCGTTCAAAACCCCAGCTATCCCAATTTTTATTATATTCTAAATCTGTAAGTTCTTCTTGATTATTTACTTTAAACAATTCCAAACCTTTTTTTTCTGTATGCTCATAATTATATTCGCAAAAAATGCTTTGTTTAAAATCTACATATTCATTAAAACCATCTAGGAATAAATGCCAGACTTGGTAGTCATGATATTTATCTTCAAATAATACTTTTGCATTATAAAATTGTTTTTTGTGTATATCAAATTGCTCTAATATGTTTTTCATTTTTTCTGAAATTATAAAACTATATAAATTTGGTTTATAATTAATCCAATTATGGAAATCACAAATAAATTCGACTTCTTTATATTCGTCCATATATTTTGGTAATAAATAATCGAACTTGAAATGACTATCTAAAATATTATTATAATAGTCTTTTTTAAAAAATAATTCCCTATCCTTTACACTTTCTCCATCCATACTAGATATAATCTCTTTACTATTATTTGATGTTTTTATTATTGACTTTTCTAATATATACATGTGTTTATTTTTTACTTATCTTATCTAAACTACTATTTTGAATTTGGATAACTTTTTCAATAATAATTTTAGTCTCTTGTTCAATTATTTTTTCTAATCTATTATATGCCTTTCTGAAGTTTTTATTTCCTCCAACTGAGATAATATTGTCTAGTCCTCCTATTTTATTTGTAATAGATTCTAATCCATTATCGAACACTTTTTCAATATCACTTACCATTTCTTGAATTATTTCTGTTCTTAAATTATGATACCCATGCTGTTCTTTTACCAAAATAATAATATTTTTTCTAAAGTCATTAAACCCAAGATCCAAAGGTGGGGTTTGTTGTAGTGCCCAATCCATAATTTTTTGGAAAGTAGGGTTTTTTTGCATAATACTTATCATGATTTGGTGATGGCGTTCATAACCCTTCATGACTTCTTTTAATGCTTTGGCATTTACTTTTACCTTAGAAACATCACCTCCTGCTTTTGCTACTTCATCTATTTTGCTCTTTGTCGTTTTTCTAAGGTTTTCCAAGCCTTCTCCTAATTGTTTATAATACGGCATAAAAGCATTGCCCACTTTACCATCTATCCTAAAGATATTTAAATATTCATCAAATTCTGCATCAGTAGCTTTTTTAATAAATGCTTTAAGACCATTATCATGTATTGTTTGGTAGTTTCTGGTTCTTTTAGCGAGTTTAACTAAATGTTTATATCCTTTTTCTTCTAGTATTCGTATGGTTTTTTCTATACGAGTAATTTTGAGCTCTTTTCCTCTTAATACATTAAGATCAAACTTTTTAAATAGGCCTTTTCCTTTTTTAACACTTCCTGCTTTATTCATGATTCGTAAGAATACCTCAAGATCTTCAGGAGTTACTTGATTAAAGTTTTTTGGTTTATTAATAAACGCTCCTGTGTCTGCCGCATTACCAAATCTAGCGTTAGGAAGCAATCCTTCTCCAAGGTGTTTTAACTGTTCCGGAGAAAACTTTATAAGTGATTTTATATTATTATTTTGTAATGCGAGTTTAAGGACTAGTTGTTTTATAGTAGGATCTGCTCCTTCTAGTTTTCCCAATAAACGAGTAAACGTCCCCAATTTTTTAGGAAACTTTTTGCCAGCTTGAATCAGTTGTTTTATAATCTTTTGATCAGTAATACCTAATTTATCTAAAGCTTTAAAATAGTCGAGTTGCTTTTCTGTAGGAGTCTCTAGGTTATATTTTTTCTGTAACGGATTTATTTCTTCTACTTGATTAGAAACTTTTTTCCCAGAACCACTTCCACTTGGAGCATCTATATTTAATTTTCTAGACCCATCTGCCGCATCATCAAAGAGGTTTACACGTACTCTAGATCCATCTACTCCTTCAAGAACCAAACGTTGTTGGTTAGGAGGTAATAGGCCTACTTGATCTATAAAATCGTTTAACTCTTTTTCCAGTGCAAGTAACTTTGCTTTTAATTTTGCAGGGATTTCTTCTCCCGCTTCTTTAAATTGCTTGATGGCTTTTTTAGAAGCCTCTAAGAATTGTTTAAGCTTTGCATATCTATGATTTGCTTCTGCAAGATCTGCTGTGTTTCCTAATAATGTACGACCTCCACCTAGTCCATCTAGTCCTTCTAGAGCTTTTGGTTTTGCTTTAAAAATGTTTAAGTTTTTAAGACTTCGTATCCCTACTCCTAAATAAATAAGATCTCCAGCAGTATCAAGCATACGCCATGCTCTATACACATCTGGATCCATTGCTTTTCTGAGAGTTTCGCTACGTATGGCAAAACTACTCGTCTCTTTTAAGACGTTTGCAGCGTTTAAAGCAAGCTTTATAGCTTCTCTTTTGGCAATTCTATTACCCGCTTTTTTAAGCGCTGCTTTTAGAATAAATCGTGCAGAAGCTTGTAGTGATATCAAGCTTATAACATCTAAGGCTATCGTAAAGAAATCCCAATTGCTCTTAAGTTGTATCTTTTTTGCGATATAAAAAGCAGGAACATAAATCGGATCTATCACTTCATTATCTATGACTGTACTCATGGCAACTAGATCCATAGGGTGATAGGGTACTTCTTCCAAATTAATGTCTGTACGTTCCCCATATTCAAACCAAGGTGTGATAGAACTTTGTGTAAAGTTGGAAAGTGTAAAACTGTCTCCACCATCCCATGAACCATCCAGTTGTATTTCTGGAAACCAGGTATCATTCCCAAACCAAATAGTTCTAGGTTGTTTATATCCAAATTGGTCAATAAGGAACGCTACATACTGTACAAATAGTTTATGGAAGTTGTCTCCGTCTATAGCATCGACTAGTAATTTTAACGTCGCTGTATCATTATAAAGATATTTGTAAGCTTCTTCTGGAGGCATCGCCATAAGAATACTAACAATCGCTTTCTCTTTCCCATCGCCTACACGCCAAGAATCCAGTAATACTTCAAGATCTTCTTTGAGCTCTTCAAACGTAAAACCAATCTCCCTGTCTCCAATTTTATCATTTTTAATATTCCCATCATCATCATCATCAAATATGACACGCCTACCTTGCTCATTTTTATAGGTGCTTTCTGGTAAATATTTGTAAAAGAAGGCAAGCATTTCCTCATTATAGCCTGTTCGATTTGCTCTGTATTTTTGTATGTTTTCTCTAAAGAAAGCATTGAGTTCTTTTATGTTTTGTGCAGAAACGTTTACTTGCAAGTCTTTTACAATCCGCTCAAACGTTTGTGGTCTCATGGTTTCTAATACCAGCAAGACGTCTCCTAGCGTGTTTTTTATGTAGATATAAAAGCATGGACGTACGGTCTTTTTTGTACCTCGTCTTCCAATTCTTTCTGTAACCTCTTTTATTTTTATTTCTGCGTCAATACAGCTCAGATCAAAGGTGCTTTCTTTAATTAGCTTTTTATTTTTAAACAATTGTCTAAAACGAAGCTCAGGAAGATGTTCTTTGTATACTCCTAGATCGAGAGCAAATTTGACTTTGTGTTTCGTACCATATCTAAAATGTTCTTTTAGTGTTATGATCTCTCCTACATTCTCTTTTAAGAAACCATAAATTTTTCCAGTAGTGATTCTGTAATATGGATTGCCAAAGGTAGGTTTGTATAAACCTAATCCCGTTATAACAATCTCATCAAGCTCGATTGGATCAATAGTTTTTTGCTTTTTACCATAAATCCAACTCTTCATGTATTTTTTGTACACATGACTTAATTTAGGATATAGTTTTTCATCCGTAAGCTCTGCTTCTGTAGGTCCTTCTATGGTAAAGAAGAAAAAGATAATGAGATGTTTGTTTAGTATATCTACAAGTGGATATTTGTTTCTGTTCTCCAAAAGTGATAAGATAGCTTTGTATTCTTTTATACGAATTTTTGTATCCCTTCGTTCATTTCTGAGTGTTGGAGTCGTTTCTTTATAGCTATTGATTTCTTTTAACCTAAACTTTGAATACCTTAATGCTTGCTGAATTTGTTTTAAAATTTCAGGACGGTACTGTTCTATATTTACTTTAGAATACGTAACCTCTTTTTCTTTATAGATATATGCACGCAGCTCTTGATAATTTTGATCCTCTAATAAATCGTGAATAGATATTACTTTTTTACGTAGATCTCTTTTTAATTTATACCAGAAAGTATTTACCTCGTTTATAGGATTTTTTCTTGTTAAGTATAAAATGTCTATCGCTTTTCCAAGAAGAGTCATTGCTTTTTCAAATCCTTTTTCTTCTGTATAGTATCTAGACTCATCTCTAAAGCCTCTTTTTTCATGTTTATGGATCACATAATTAGGATGTGTCGCTCTGACATGTTTTATAATATGTTTGTACTTCTTTTCTGAAGTATCTAAAATATCATATGCTGACTTTTCATTGTTTATAAGGTTATTGATGACATTATTAAAGAAAATAGCAAAAGCTTTTCGATCTTTACCTCGATATGTTTTTTTGATGATGTCTTCATGAATCATCAAAATCTCAATAAGCATTGGGTTATTAATAAGTGTAACTATTGCTTTTTCTTCTTGAGCTTGTATTTGCTTATTATATCCCTTTGCATGGATTTCTTGTTTTACATAAAAAAGCTGTTCATGAATCTTTGCGGCAAGCGCTTGATCATCATACGGAGTGTCTGCAATGTCTACGACAATATCTATTTGCTCAATAGGTGCATGAGTGTTTTTGTTTTGATGATTTTCATATTCTTTACAATAAATAGTAGTGAGTTCATTCCTTAGATGTATCAAGGATGTCTCTTCTGTATTTTTTAATGAAATTGTAAATTGTAAATTCTCCATTCTCCAAGCTTAAGAGGAGCAAAATAAGGCGATATTTTAAAATAATTCAATCATAACGATATGCTTATCAGTAGTTTCAGTAAAATAAATTCTTTGCTGAAATCATTGATTTTACACCTCCAAAAAGTAGTTGATTATACCACTTACTTGTATTTTTGAAAATGATATTTAGATACTTTATTAGTGTCATATTAAAAAAACAACATGCATATGGATACAGATAAAAACAAAACAGCTAGCAATGCTACACAAGATTTAGAAAATATGTTTACAGATACGAAACCGCTAGTTGCAAATCTTATTATCAATAATAATTCAAGTATCCGTCAAGCAGATTTAGAAAAAGAAGTTGTTAGAATTTTAGAAAAGGAAATTGAAAAGTTATATAAAGACAGTAGTTTATAAGAATGTAGAGACTTTATCTAGGTGATATTGCATATATTTTTAGAATATTCAAAATAAAGCGTTTCAAAACTTGGAATGTTTTTTTGCTTTCCGGTCTGCCTACAGACCGTCGCGGAAGCCTATAATAACAGCAAATATTTTGGAGACAAATCTCAGGATGTTAGAACTTTCTTAGAATAAATTTGGTAAATGGTTATCGGGACTCACTGACTTTATGAGCGTTGAGAATACATTTACAACACTTTCTTCACAAATATTTTGGTTTGAGTTATACCCCTCGAGATGTACAATTCCTCGAGGGGTATCTTTTTTTACATATAAGAGAAAACCTAATAAAGAAATCATTGGTAGGGATGTAGATACATCTAATTCACATTTTTTATTCTGGAGTTAACATTATCTAATAAATTACTCAAAAACAACATCATTCGTAAGGGTTTGAAAATTATAAAGAGGTTCTTAAGATCGCCTTAGAACATATTGTTTTTAAAACAAACATTTGTATGGTAGAAGGACTAAGGAGTCTTATCATAAATTATGCAACAAATACCTCTAGAAAGACGCTTTTCCTTTTTAAATGAGTCATAGGCACTGCTTCTAAGGACATATTCTTAGTGTTTAAACAGTAAATAATAGACCTTATAAAACATTCTGCATTATGATTAAGTAAACGATTATCGGGACTCACTGATCTTGTGAAGTTTGAAAATATATTTACAACACTTTCTTCACAAATATTTTGGTTTGAGTTGTAAGCCTCGAGATGTAATATTCCTCGAGGCTTACTTTTTTTGTGCCCAGTACGTAGAAATCTTATGATGAAGAGTTCAGAATCTTCTATTGTGTAAGCGAGTACACTAAGGATATATACATTATAATCACATCAAAAACTTCTTTACTGTTTAAAAAGAAAGAGGAACAGCCTTCCATATTTAGCAGGCACATCTATTATAAATTCGTTACTTTTAACAGCAGATAATACTTCCTTTTTTGAGTACACTTAAACGATTTTTTAAAGACACCGTTATTTATGGATTAGCAACTGTGCTACCTAGGTTAATGGGTATTATTTTAGTGCGTCTTCATACGGATGCACTTCCTAGAGAAGGATATGCAGATGTTGCTTCTTTTTATGTAGGTGCTGCTTTTCTTAATATTATTTTAACCTACGGGATGGAAACCGCTTTCTTCCGTTTCTTCTCCAAAAGTGATCAAAAAGAAAAAGTATATAGTACTGTTTTCTTATCTCTTACCATAAGTACCATACTTATTTCTTTACTACTATATGCTTGCAAGACACCAATCTTAGGAGTTTTAGAATTACCAGAATCTTATTTTTGGTATTTGGCAGGCGTTGTTTTACTTGATACCCTTGTTGTTGCTCCATTTGCATATTTAAGAGCTAGAGGAAAGGCATTGCGATTTGCAGGTTTTAAACTAGCAAACTTATGTATCTATGTTGTGCTTAATTTTTTCTTCTTATGGGCGACACCTAAATTCAATTGGCAGTTTGGTTGGTATGATACCACAGATTTAAGGCAATATATTTTTATAGCAAACTTGGTAGCAAGTATTGTTACTTTGGCACTTATTTTTCCGGAATTTTTTAAAGTCAAAGCTGTTTTTGATAAAAAGATATTTAAAAAACTTTGGTCCTATAGTTGGCCAATTATGGTAGCAGGTCTAGCATTTGTAGTAAATGAACAACTTGACAAACTCTTTATTAATAAAATGCTAAATAAAGAAATAGGAGGGGCGTATGCGGCTTGTTATAAAATAGCCGTTTTTATGACCATATTTATCCAAGCATTTAGATTAGGAGCCGAACCATTTTTCTTTAATCACGCAAAAGAAAAAAATGCGCCAAGTACCTATGCACTTATTTTAAAATACTTTGTTATTGTAGGCGCTTTTGGGTTATTAATAATCACAAGTTTTGTAGATCTTATAAAAGATCAATTAGTAGAAGACTCTTCTTACCATCTAGCTATGGAGATAGTACCATATGTATTATTGGCAAACCTCTGTCTTGGTATTTATCATAACCTTGCGATTTGGTATAAACTTACAGACAAAACAAGATATGGGATGTACTTTTCCATAATAGGTGCAATTATTACGATTTGTTTTAATGTTTTTCTGATTCCAGTTATTGGATTTATGGCCTCAGCATATGCCACGCTTGCAGCTTATGGTTCTATGATGGTGCTCTCTTACATATTTGGAAAAAAACATTACCCTATTCCGTATGACTTTAAACGGATAAGCGCATATCTTTTACTAGCTATTATATGTTCTGGAGTTTCCTTCTATATTTTCAGAGCAAATTACTTGGTAAGTGCTATCTTGTTAGGGATATTTGCAATGGTTATTTTCTTTATGGAGAGAAAGCAATTAAAAGTAATATTAAAAAGATCATGAGAATTAAAATCATAAACAAATCAAGCCATGCACTGCCACATTATGAGACGATTGCTAGTGCAGGAATGGATCTACGCGCACACCTTTTAGAACCTATCACAATAGGACCATTAGAACGAGCTATTGTTCCTACAGGACTGTTTATAGAACTTCCTATAGGAACCGAAGCGCAGGTAAGACCTAGAAGTGGTCTTGCAGCAAAAAAAGGAATTACAGTCTTAAATGCACCTGGTACCATAGATGCAGATTATAGAGGCGAAGTTGGCGTGATTCTTGTAAACCTCTCTAACGAACCATTTACAATAGAAAATGGTGAGCGTATTGCCCAAATGGTCATTGCACAACACGAACAAGCCGTATGGAAAGAAGTCATTGAACTTTCTAGTACTGAAAGAGGCGAAGGTGGATTTGGAAGTACAGGGACTAAATAAATTCTTGTATAAGTATAACCTCCATTATAAAAGACAAATAAAAACCTTTGAGAATACTCTAGTAATCAAAAGTAAGCTCAACCTAAAATTAATAATAACCAAGCAATATTCTCATTTTGATGAGAAACAAATAAACTCAACCTCTCTAACTACATATGAAAATAATAGTCCCAATGGCAGGACGCGGTAGTCGTCTTCGCCCTCATAGTTTAACAGTACCAAAACCATTAATCCCCGTTGCAGGAAAACCAATCGTACATAGGCTTGTACGTGATATTGCAAAAGTGCTTAATCAGCCTATAGAAGAGATTGCCTTTGTGTTAGGAGATCCAGCATGGTTTGGAGATGATGTAGTAGGAAGCCTTGTAGACCTTGCAGAAAGCCTTGGGGCAAGACCATCTATCTACCGTCAAGATCAACCCTTAGGAACGGGTCATGCAATCATGAGCGCAGCCGAATCACTTTCTGGCCCAGCAGTAATTGCATATGCAGATACATTAATACGCGCCGAGTTTGACCTTGATCCAGAAGCAGACAGTGTGATCTGGACAAAAAAAGTAGAAAACCCAGAAGCTTTTGGCGTTGTAAAACTCAACGAAAAACAAGAAATCGTAGAGCTTGTAGAAAAACCAGAAACCTTTGTTTCTGACCAAGCAGTGATCGGAATATATTATTTTAAAGATGTTGCCGTTCTTAAAGAGAAGCTTCAAGAAGTTCTTGAAGAAAATATTATGAATGGAGGAGAATATCAGATCAATGATGGTATTAAGAAAATGATGGCAGAAGGTCGTATCTTTAAGACAGGAACTGTAGATGAATGGATGGATTGCGGTAATAAAGCAGTAACGGTAGAAACCAATGGCAGAATGCTTCAGTTTTTACACGATGATGGCGAAGAACAATTGGTTGCAAAAAGTGCTGTACTAGAAAATGCAAGCATTATTCCTCCTTGTTATGTTTCAGAAAACGTAGTCCTACGCAATGTAACCCTAGGTCCGAACGTTTCTGTAGGAGCTGGCACAGTGATTGAAGACAGTACTATAAAAAATAGCCTGATTCAGTCACATAGTAGTATTAAAAATGCACAGTTAGATCAAGCCATGATAGGGAATCATGTAAAATATGATGGAACGTTTACTCAAGTGAGTTTAGGAGACTATACCGTTTTAGAATAAAAAGTTGCCTTTGAGCAAAAAAGGAATGAACATGAAAAGAAGTCAGTATATATTAGTATTGTTTTTGTGTCTAAGTATGCTTTCGCGAAAGCGTATATACGCACAAGACCCAACGCCATTTGCAGATGAAAATGTAGATGACCTAGGAGATGTATCTGACGAATTTCAAGAAGCTTTTTTTGAAGCTTTAAAACAGAAGGGAATAGAAAATTATGAACGCGCTATCACTTCTTTAAACGAGTGCATTACTATGGAACCTAAACGTTCTATCCTTTATTTTGAAAGAGGAAAGAACTACGATGCTCTTAAAAAATATGACCTTGCCGAAGAAGATTTTTTAAAAACACTGGAACTTAAGCCTAATCAAGAACCTGTCTTAGAAGCGTTATATAAAGTGCATTATAAGAATCGAGATTATCAAAAGGCAGAAAGTGTTGTTAAAAAACTAATTCCTTTTGATATCCAATATAAAGAAGATCTCGCTCGTATATATATGGCCACAAAACGATACGATGAATCGATTATGTTGCTTGATGAACTTGACTTTGAAAAAGGAGGTGATATTTACCGAGATCAACTAAGGGATCGTATATATGCGCTCTCTGGAAATGAAAAAGGACGTACAGATGCTATAGAAAAAAAGATCGCCAAAAACCCTACAGCAGAGGCAGATTACCTTAAATTGATTTACCTCTATAGCGAGCAAGGAGATTCAAAAAAAGCGTATGATACAGCTTTAAAATTAAAAGCGATTAATCCTAATGCAGAAGAAGTAGACCTTGCATTATATAAACTTCATCTTGAGGAAGGAAAGACAGAAGAGGCTATCCAATCGATGAAAAAAGTATTGCAAAGCAAACGCATTACCCCTAAAGCAAAACATAAAGTACTTAATGATTTTTTGTTTTTTGTAACTAAAAACCCACAGTATGAAAGTCGGTTAGAAGAAGCCATCACTATTTTTGATGAGCAGGTAGCAGATGCAAAAATTTATCAAGAACTAGCCAATTATTACATAAGCAAGAATCTTAAAAGTAAAGCAGTACCGTACTTTGAAAAAGCACTTAATAGTGATCCCGAAAACTTAGAACTTATTAAGAATACACTTCTTTTACAACTAGATACAGTAGATTATATGGCTGCAGAAGAGACAGCGGCAGATGCCTTAGAGTTATACCCTTCACAACCATTATTATACCTTATCTATGGCGTGGCCCTTAATAAACAGTCCAAGTTTAAAGATGCTATAGAACAACTAGAAATAGGGATAGATTATATCATTGATAATACAAAAATGGAATCTGACTTTTATAAACAACTAGGAGAAGCTTATACAGGTTCTGGTAATGCTACAAAAGGACAACAATATATAGATAAGGCAAATGCATTAAAAGCGTAAACAGATTCATGAAACAAATAGCCTTCTTTCTTATCGTCATTATTTTTGCTAGTTGTGGTGGTACAAAGACAACAACTAGTACAGCTACTACAGAAGATATAGCAACGGCGCGTCTTATAGAAAATCACTATGCAAATAATTTTGATTTTACGACACTTGTAGCTCGCACACGTGTGCGATACCAAGATGCAAAATCTAGACAAACCGTTACCGTAAATATCCGAATAGAAAAAAATAAAAAAATATGGATGAGTGCTTCTATCCTTGGAATAACGGGTGCAAAAGCATTAATTACTCCAGATCGTGTATCTTTTTATGAAAAAATTAATGGACGTTATTTTGAAGGTGATTTTTCCTTCTTAAGTGAATACTTTGGAGTACAAATGGATTTTCAACAGTTACAACGTTTACTTATTGGACAAACAGTTTACAACCTTAGAGATGGTAATTATCAGGTAGATCAAGAAGAAGGACTTTATAAGATTACTCCCAAAAAACAATTGGAAATTCTCAATCTTTTCTTTTATATGGAGCCAGAGAAGTTCTTAATTAAAAAACAACAAGTAACCCAACCTAAAGATAATCTCTCGCTAGATGTAAATTATACAAGCCATCAACTCGTAAAAGGAAAATCATTTCCTAAAAACATTGCCATAGAAGTATTAGAAAATACGGATCAAACACGTATTGATATAGAATATCGTAGTGTTGATGTTAATGTACCCGTACGATTTCCATTCTCAATTCCTTCAGGATATGAAAAAATAGAATTAGATGAGCTTCGCTAAAAAAAGATATATCGTTGTCTTTATGATAACCCTTTTTTTAGGAGGGTTTATGGCTCAGGCACAAAAACCTACTCGTAAGCAATTAGAGAAGCGTAGAGCCGATCTAATAGCAGAAATGCAACAATTAACCCGCTTACGCGAAAGCAATAACAAAAAAGAAATCTCTTTACTCACACAAGTAGAAGATCTAGACCAACAAATACAAGTACGTACCGATTTAATAAAAATCACAAACCGCCAGGCAAACCTTCTTACTCGAGAGATTGATGAGAACCTCAATAAAATGGAAAATTTAAGGGATGAATTACAAGACCTTAAAGAGGACTATGCGGCTATGATTCAAAAATCGTATAAGAGTAAAAGTGGTCAAAGTAAAATCATGTTTTTATTGTCTAGCGAAAGCTTCAAGCAAGCATACAAGCGTATGCAATACATGAAGCAATATGCAAACCATCGTAAAAAACAAGGAGATCAAATAAAAGAACGCGCAGCACTATTACAGCAAGTAAATAAAGATCTTATAGAACAAAAGAAAGATAAAGAAGTACTTATTGCCGAAAATAAACTTGCCAAAAGGGAACTGGATAAAGAAAAAAATGCACAAGACGCACTTGTCAAACAAGTACGTAAAAAATCAAGTACTTATGCAGCTCAAATTAAAAAGAAGCAACAGGAAACAGATCGCATTGATCGTCAGATAGATAAAATTATTAGAGACGCAATTGCAGCAAGTAATGTAAAAGCAGGAAAAAAGAAAACAAATAGTGGATTTGCCCTTACACCAGAAGAAGTGACTCTAGCTTCAAATTTTGCTTCAAATAAAGGACGTTTAATTTGGCCTGTAGAACGTGGTCGAATAGTAAGACGTTTTGGAAACTCAAGACACCCTACACTTCCTAATATTACAACCTATAGTAGTGGTGTAGATATAGAAACACCTCCTGATGCTACCGTAAGAGCTATTTTTAAAGGAGAAGTATTAAGTATACAGGATGTGTCTGGAAGTAATCTAGCCGTATATGTGAAGCATGGAGATTATATTACCGTCTACCATAATATTAAGAAAATCACAGTTAAAAAGGGAGATAAGATTGACTTTAAACAACCTATTGGTGAAGTAGGGCGTAACGCATTTAATGGAAAAACAATTCTTAAGTTCTTAGTCACAAAAAACAATACAAAACTTAATCCTGCAGATTGGGTAAAAGGCATGTAAATTAATAAAGAGACATACCTACGCAACCAAAAGCATCTTTATACGTCTATATGGTATGTATAAAAAGATATCTTTACTACTCATCTTATGTATTTCCTTTTTAAGTTGTAGTGATCCCATAGAAAATAACAGCCGAATTGCTTTTGAACTAAAGGTAATTGATGACGCTAATCAACCTATTTCTGATATAGTCGTAAATGCATCTGTACACAGAGGAGCAGCAGGAATTATTTTTTTTCCAGTAATACCAAGTTTTGATGGAATCCTAGGTGTAGGAAGCACAAATGATCAAGGGACACTTACATTGATTTCTTTAGAACCAGACCAAACGGTAGACCAAATAGGGGTTTTAATAAATAGCGATGAGCAGTTCTCAGGGAACTCACTAAATGAAGACTATGGAGTTGTAATCTATCAACTAGATAGCCTCCTAACGAAGACGACCATCCTTCCAGATGTTGTCCTAAAACGTAGTGCATCTTTAGAAATAGCAATTACAGACGTGCCTACAATGGATGGAACATTAGAGTATACAATTACATATGCTACAAGATTACAGCAGTTTCAATTTCCAAATGGAGAAGAATCCGTAATTAATACTATAGAAGGTTCTGGAGCTCTTAACTCTTCAGGAATGCCAATAACCCTCGAAACACTTCAAAATACAACAGCCATATTCTCTTATGAGTTAACAACTGGAGGCGAGACAGAAACAAATACCATAGAGATTCCTATTAATCAAGAAACTGTACAATATGCATTTGAATTTTAAAATTTTAATAGCCCTCTTTTTCTGTACACAACTAGGCTGGTCTCAGGAAGAAGAAGAAAAGAACACAGGAGGAATAAAAGAATTTGAACTCTTTTTTGAAATAGGGTATGCACAACCTATACCTTACGGTGATAATTTTATAAATAAAGGATATGATCTAAGTGGTACTATAGATGTAGGGGTGACAACAGCTTTTTTTTATAACACAACATTACACTCTGATATAAACATTACTTCTGGCGATGTAACGAGACCTGACTTGATAGGAAACATTAGATCGGCAAACTTTACTAGAGTTTCTTTAGGATTAGGATATCCTCTTGAAGTACTAGATAGATTGCGCTTTTTGCCCTCGATACATGCAGGGTATTTAAAAATAGGTCAAAACACAGACAATGGAGAATTTAGAGATGACGGTATTTTTATAGCGATTGAAACAGCACTTAATTATAGAATCATAAAATGGATAGATATTTCATTAGGAGTCAGAAATCATTTTGATTTTTTAAGTATAGACGCTCCTTCAGAAACAGGGTCGTTTTTTGACAGCGCACAGTCCATATATCCTTTTCTAGGTTTGAGATTTAGAGTAGGGAAGTGATGTGTAAAAAACTATAATATAAACGTAACTATCTGATTATCTTTAAGTTTATTTAACGTTTCTTTCGGATTTGTTTGTGAGTAGGTTAATAAAGTTTAACAACGATTGACTCTTTCTTTGTCTTAAACAAACAAGATCAATCATGAGTAAAACAATAGTATCGGTTATAGTGATCTTTATTTCAGTACTTAGTAATGCTCAAAACAAAGAAAGATATACTATAGAAACTTCTGGAGCTTCTATAAGTCAACAGGAAGGAAATCAAAGTGAGTATTATGAGCAATACAGGGGTGTTTATATTAAAAGTAAATTAAGTCCCACTATAAGCTTACTGGTAGGACTGAATCAATCCCGAATAGGAGATGATGATTTTTTAGAATTCCCTTTATTATTTCAGTACCAAGCAATACCTCAGTTAGAACTATTTGCAGGACCTCAATTAGAAGCGATGCGTGACCGTACTACAGGTGTGATAGGATTAAGAGAGAAGACTTTTACAGTAGGAACTACGTATGATTTTACAAAAAACTGGGATGCGTCTATACAGTTTTTACAGCCCATGATTCAGACAGGAAATGCCCCAAATAAAATAAGACTCCGTACTGGATTTAAATTTTAACGTATGCGATTACTGTATGATCATCTGTTTTGTTACACGCCCTATCTCTGTCTGTATCGTTACAAAATAAGATCCACTAGCAAGTTGGTGATCAAATGTATTTTGAGAGATTTCTTGGGTGTTAAAACGCTTTATAACGCGACCCGTAACATCAGTAAGCTGTACATGATTAATCGTTTGTCCTTCCAAACCAGCAATAGAAAACTGTCCTTGACTTGGATTTGGGAAAACTAGAATATCATTTAAAACAGAAACATCTTCTACGGCAAGGATGTCTCCTTGAAATCTTGATAATGTTCCAGCGCCATTTTGAATAAAGTAAAGATCATTGTCAAAAAAACTTACCCCAAAAGGATTATTTTGTCCATTTACGATTGCTATAGCAGTAGGGGTAGCCTCTAAGGTGTCAATACGAAAAACAGCACCATTATTTGCAAATTCGGTTACGAGTAATGTTGTCCCTACCGCATGTATTCCTGCAGGATTATCAAGGCCAGTAACAACATCTTCTAGTGTAGGATTTGCATCTGTCACATTAAATTTTGAAACTCGATTTGCACCAGCATGAGCTATAAATAATTCATCGCCTATAAGAACAATTTGTTCTGGGAAATTAAGTCCATTTATAACCGTAGAAACAGTTCCGGTAGTAAGATCTACGCGACCTATGCGCCCTCCTTGAAATTCAGAAAAATACAAATCATTATCTATACGAATCATAGATACAGGGGTCACAAGTCCAGTTGCAATTGTTATTTGATTTGATGTAAGGTCACTAGCATCTCTACGTGTGATAGTACCGCCAACCTGAGAAATATAAACATCATCTCCATCAAACAGAAGACTCGTTGGGCCATTAATACCAGTGATAACATCTTCGGCAGTTGGATTTGTTGCTGTGAGGTCTACACGTAAAATGGCATTGCCAGTAAACTCTGCAACATAAGCATCAGATCCTTGTATAACAACGTCAAAAGGGCCATTAAGTCCAGTAACGACATTTGATACTTGTGAGATAACGATATATGGAGTACAAATCAATAGAAACAGGAAGGTAGTTTTTTTCATAATAGTAGGATTTTGATATATAAATCACACAATTTCTTTAGAAAATCATGCCTGACTTTATATAGTCTAGTTTCAGAAACATTCCTTACAGGGTTTGTGATCTCATATATTATTTATAACACGGTTACTGGTTTAAGTCCGCTTTCGCGAAAGCGTATAAGACACCCTTATATAGTTAAGTCTAAAAACAAAAAACCACTGTATATTACAATGGTTTTTAAATTTTTATAATAATCTTAGACTATTTTATGTAAAAAGAGCTTTTAATTCTGTAGCATCATTTGGTCCTATTTTTCCAGCGAGCAATAAGCTTAATTGTTTGCGTCGTAAAGCGGCGTCATAGCGTTCTTTCTCCTCTTCGGTTTCTGGAACTACTTGAGGAACAGGTACAGGTTGTCCTTGCTCGTTTACGGCAACAAAAGTATAGATCGCTTCATTTGCTTTACTACAGATACCGCTTTCGCGATCTTCTATCCAAACATCAAGAAAGATTTCCATAGAGGTTTTAAATGCTCTAGAAATTTTTGCTTCAACGGTCACGACACTTCCAAGTGGGATCATTTTATTAAAAGCAACATGATTTACAGAAGCAGTTACCACAATTCTACGAGAATGTCTTCTAGCTGCAATACTTGCTGCTCTATCCATCCTTGCTAATAATTCACCTCCAAAAAGATTATTTAATGGGTTTGTTTCACTGGGTAAAACAAGGTCTGTGAGTATTGTCTTAGATTCGCTAGGTGTACGATCTTCCATAAATGCTTAAATTTTTGAGCAAAGGTAGTAGGTATAAGACTAAATAAGAAGTTTGAATTCAAAAAAATACTTGATAGCATTTATAAAATAAACACAAGTATGGATTAAGAATAAAAAATTGTGATGCCTACAGTGATCTTACGTCTAACCAAGCTGTTTTATTATCTTCTTTTCTTACTTGACGGAGAATAGATAATGCCTCTTGACTATTTACATAACTACCGTATACAACTTGAAACAAACCATATTTGTTAACACCCACTAGTCTTGCCTTAGTATATCCTTTCTCTTTTAATTGGAGTGTTCTTTTCTCTGCATTTTCTTTAACTCTAAATGCACCAGCGACAACATGATAATTGCCTTTAGGTTGCATAATGTCTAGTGTAATTGCAGGAAGTGGATTTTCAAAAGCAAAAGTGGCTTGTTGTATTTTTTCTTCAAGCTGTATGTTTGCTTCTTCTTTTGCAGCATAGTTATGAGCCTCTACGTTCTTAAGGTAATTAAAACTACCGGCACCCGTAAGACCTAAACCAATGACGGCAATGGCAGCATACTTCATCCATCCATTTGATGTACGTCTTTCAGGAGTAAATGCAATAGGAGCTTTTTCTTCTAATTTTTGCACTTCTTCTTTGTAAACTTCACGTGTAATTTGAGGAGAAGTATATGAAGAAAGTCCAAATGATGAAGTGAGATAATTAAGACGATATGAAGGCTCAAATTGAAGACTGTTTTCTTCTTCTAATCGAAATGTTCCTATATTTTTAATTTCTAATATAGATCCTTTATGAAGTCCATCATAAAGAAAGCGAACATAAGAAGCAATTTTAATATTTGCTTCTTCATGAGGAATCATGTCTTTTTTTGCTATATAATTTGCAAGTAGACCATCCGTGTCTATAAGTTGAGCATTGAAAGAAAGCTTCTTCTTAGGAGGGTAAAATGCTTGTGTACTTTCGTGCACTATCGCACTTTGATATTGTGTTAGAAAAGCACCGAATCCTGGTAATATAACGCACTCATAACGGTATAAAAGATCGCTTATGTATTGGTCTAGTTGCATAAAATAAAGATACTTTTTTTTTGATATCGTAAAAGAGAAGAAGGAGATATTTTATTAACAACTATCAAATTAATAGCTGACGTCCTGATATTCAATAAACTTCCTTTCTATATGTGCAATTACTCTGTAATATATATTCTTTACAAAATACAAGAAACTTTTTTTGCCAAGAGATGTATATCTAGCCTATATCGATTAAGGAGTAATTTTTTAGCATTAAAAATAGGGGGTGTTTTTTTATCTCAATTATAAAAATCGTTTCTTGTCTTTTGTAATAAAAAAATATGACCGAAAATGAACTTATAGCCCTACTAACGCTTCAACATATTCCTCATTTAGGAGATGGAAGTATAAAAAAATTGATTAAAATCTTTGGTAGTGCAGAGGAGGTGTTACAGCAAAAAAAGGCAAGCCTTCTTAATGTTGACGGTATAGGAGAGCATAAATTACAATCTTTTTGGGATGAGAAACATACCGCTTTCGCGAAAGCAGAATTAAGCCACATCCAAACGCATAACATCACTTATAGTTGTTATACAGATGCTGACTATCCGCAACGATTAAAACATTGTATAGATGGACCCGTAGTACTTTTTCAACGAGGCAATATCGCTATAAATAATCGCAAGATTATAAGTATTGTAGGGACTCGAAAAATAACGACATATGGTGCTGCATTTATAAAAAAATTTATTGAAGAAATTGCTCCATTTGACCCTATTATTGTATCAGGATTTGCCTATGGTGTAGATATTACAGCTCATAAAGCAGCAGTAGCACATAATTTACAGACCATTGGTGTGCTTGCTCATGGTCTTAACCAGATGTATCCCAAAGTACATAGCAAATATGAAAAAGAAGTAGAAGCACATGGTGGTTTTATGACAGATTTCTGGACGACAGATACTTTTATACACACTAATTTTTTGAGACGCAATCGTATTATAGCAGGGTTGAGCGAGGCTACAATTGTGATCGAAAGCGCAGCAAAAGGAGGTTCCCTCGTTAGTGCTGATTTTGCAAACGGATATCATCGAGATGTCTTTGCAGTACCAGGCAGAGCAGATGATGCATTGAGTATAGGATGTAATAATTTGATCAAACAAAACAAAGCACATATGCTTACTTCTGCAGCAGATCTTGCGTATATTCTTAATTGGACACTTAAAGAGAATAAACCTTCACCTATTCAGAAAAAGCTTTTTGTAGAGTTAGATGAAGAAGAAAAATGTGTTTGGCGATTCTTAAAAGAACAAGGAAAAGAACAACTAGACCTTATAGCTTTACATTGTAAGTTACCTACATATAAAATAGCAAGTACACTACTTACTATGGAGCTCAAAGGTGTAGTCCGACCGCTACCTGGTAAGTTGTTTGAACTTGTATGATGATGTATTTAAAATATAATTAAGTGTTTGATACTTCCCCTATTAAGTGTTTAATAACTAATAAAACTTTAGTATATTTGTATCTAAGACAGACATTAGTTTGTTTTTTTCGAAAACTGTGAGAGCTTCTACTTAGTAGAAGCTCTCTCTTTTTATAAGTAAAATTAGGTTTTAGTATATCAACCCTTCACTTTTCCAGGTAATACTTTGTATCCCATATTATACAACACAAATCCAAAGATATCTGCTTGTTGTTCTATGGTTTTGCTTACAGGGGTTCCTGCCCCATGACCAGCATCGGTTTCTATACGTATGAGTGTTGGTGCATCTCCAGCTTGTTTTGCTTGTAACTCTGCTGCAAACTTAAAAGAATGTGCAGGTACTACACGATCATCATGATCTCCTGTTGTGACAAGTGTTGCAGGATAAGAAACTCCTTCTTTTACATTGTGTACTGGAGAATATCCCTTAAGGTATTCAAACATCTCTTTACTATCTTCTGCGGTACCATAATCATATGCCCATCCTGCTCCAGCAGTAAATGTATGATAACGTAGCATATCCATAACGCCTACAGCGGGGAGCGCTACTTTCATAAGATCTGGACGTTGCGTCATGGTTGCTCCCACAAGAAGACCTCCATTGGAACCTCCACGTATCGCAAGAAAATCGCTAGATGTATATTTTTGATCAATTAAATACTCTGCAGCGGCAATAAAATCGTCAAATACATTTTGTTTTTGCTGTTTTGTTCCTGCATCATGCCAAGCTTTTCCATACTCACCTCCACCACGTAAGTTTGGCACTGCATAGATACCACCTTGCTCCATCCATACGGCATTTGAAATACTAAAATTAGGAGTAAGACTTATATTAAATCCACCATAAGCATATAATATAGTTGGGTTTTCCCCATTGAGTTCTAACCCTTTTTTATGTGTGATAATCATCGGTACTTTGGTACCATCCTTTGAGCTATAAAAGACTTGAGTACTTTCATAATTATCTGGATTAAAATCAATATCTGGTTTGCGATATAACGCTGAGACTCCTTCTTCTATTTGGTAAGTATATGTACTTCCTGGGGTTTTATAATTTGTAAAACTATAGTAAAGTTCTTTCTCTTCCTTTTTTGCATTAAAACCTCCAGCAGAACCTACCCCTGGTAATGCTACTTCTCGGACTAATTTTCCTTTATAATCATATTGAAATACTTTTGAAACGGCATCAACCATATATTTTGCAAAGAAGTATCCTCCTGCTCTAGAAATACCTAATACATTTTTTGTTTCTGGAATAAGATCTACCCAGTTATCTGATGTAGGATTACTAGCATTTACAGTCACAATACGTTTGTTAGGAGCATGTAGGTTTGTAACCAAAAACAACTTGCTTCCTTCATTTTCTATAATATTAGTATCAGAATCTGTATGACCTACTACAGTTGTAAGAGGAGCATTAGGTACCGTAAGATCTTTAAGAAATAGTTTGTTTCCAGAGGTAGAAATACTCGCCGAAATAACTAAATAATGACCATCTTCTGTTACACTTCCACCTACATAACGATGCTTTTCTTCTGGTGTATCTCCAAAAACAACAGCATCTTGTGATTGAGAGGTTCCTAGTTTATGGTAGTATAATTTATGTTGATCTGTTTTTGCAGAAAGTTCGCTCCCTTCAGGTTTGTCATAACTAGAATAGTAAAAACCTTCATTCTTATACCAAGACATTCCAGAAAATTTTACATCCACAAGGGTGTCTTCAATAATTTCCTTGGATTCGGTATTCATAATTAGGATTTTACGCCAATCACTTCCTCCTTCAGAAATACTATAAGCGAGCGTATTACCATCTTTAGAAAAACTAATACCTCCTAATGAGATGGTTCCATCTTTAGCAAATGTATTTGGGTCTAAAAATACAGTTGCTGTTGTTGGGTCATCTCCTGTTTTATATCTGTAAATTACATATTGATTTTGAAGTCCGTTGTTTTTATAGAAATAAGAATAATCTCCTTCCTTAAAAGGAGCACCTATTTTTTCATAATTCCATAGTTTTTCTAGACGTTCCTTAAGTTGAGGTCTAAAAGGAATCGTATCCAAATATCCATACGTAATTTCATTTTGACGTTTTACCCAATCTATAGTTTCATTACTACGGTCATCTTCTAGCCATCGATAAGGATCTGGTACTTCGGTATTAAAATAGGTGTCTACGGTGTCTACTTTATGGGTTTCAGTATAGGTCACAGTAATTGGTTTTTCTATGGATTGTACATCATTTTTGCAAGAGAATAAAATACTACTTGCAAAAACTATAAAGGCAATTCTTTTCATATGGTAGGGTATATGGTTGAAAGAGTGAAGATAGGGATTTGTACGCTTTCGCGAAAGCATAAAAAAACCCACCCCAATAGGGTAGGTTTTCTTCAGGGTTGAAGTAGTTCATGTATTAATGAACTAAATGTCTATAGTTATTCCAGTTCTTATAAATAAAATAGATATTGATGATTGCTACAATTAATGCAGGAACTATATTTCCAGGGTTAAGTACGGCATGAAATAAAACAATATTTATAGACAGGGGTAACTGTGCTAGCAAAGCCGCATGAAAAGCTTTTTTTGTAATTAATGAGATACCCACCAAAATTTCTAACGTGCCAACTAAAGGCCACATATAACCACTTTCTGTAAATGAATTATAAAGACTTTCTGCACCTATATCTGTTCCAAAATCAAAATCTGGCATAAACCAGAAAAATTTATTAAGTCCAAATATAAGGAGCATCACTCCAAGTCCAATTCTAAGTATTGTGTTTACTATTTTCATGTGTTTGTTTGTTTTGGTTATTATAGCGACTTAGACGTAGCTTAAATACTTCAATTACAAACAATGTATAAAAAAATTGTCAATTTGTCTTTTGAAGGAACTCTTCAGCTATTTAATAAATCTTGATAAAGAGTAATAAATCGGCTTATATGCAGACCATCAACAAGACCGTGGTGAACATATACAGCAATGGACATTGTCTTTTTTCCATCGCGTTCTGTAACTTTACCAAAAGATATTTTAGGAATACTATCGGCACGTTTGTACATGCGAGCATGTGTAAGAGCGCTAAAATCTAACCAAGGAATTGCAGAATAATGGATGACATTTATGGGGTCTTCAGAAGGGAATAATGCATCGCTTTGCATAATACGATCCATTTCTTTTTGGGTAGCTTGTGCAAACGTATTAAAATCTTTTAGATAAGGAATATAACTAAATCCAAATGTTTCGTTTTCTCGCATCATCGTAGCCGAAGCGCCTATATGATCATATAAAACAACTTGATTATCTGATGTAATACGATATTTAAAATTTTCAATTTCATTTGCTGCTAGCATGCATTTATGTAGGTAATACTTAAAAAAAGAATACCCGTTTTTCTTTGCTACCTGCATAGCCTTTGTTACATCTACCGTAACGGTAAGTCCAAAATAAGGCTCTTCAAACTGATTAAAGAATTCGAAGTGTTGCTTGCGTTTCCAAGATGAAATATCAATTTTTCTCAATGGTATTAATTTATTGTGAAAGTAATCTATATTTAAAATCTACTGTTTTTTCTCCTTTACTATATTCTCCTCCTTTAATATTGATGTATACTTGTTTTGAAGAGTCTATAAAACCAACAGTAAGATTATATACTTTCAAAACAAGATCTTCTGAATTATCTAGACTTGCGGTATTTGTGTTTGATTCTTCATGACGCCATCCATACCCTTTCCATGTACTATTAAATATATTATCTGTAGCATCAATGTTAATAGGTGCATGAAAATTGAGTATCACTTCATCTATGGTCGCTTTTTTAGAAGTAAAGTCAATCGTTATTTGTTTGAAATCTGTAGTATCTGAAGGAATAATATGTAACCTGTTTTTTAAATAGATAATATTAAGAGATAGTTGTCCAGTCGAATGTATCCCAAGATCAAATTTTTTAGCAACCATATAGTCATATTCTTCCTTAGTAATACCCATTCTTTTATCATAAGGAACAGGTTCTCCTTCTTTCTCTTTGACCATTTTCATTTGTTGATTAAACCATTCTTTGTTTTCAACAAGAGCTTTTGTGAATTTTTCAATAATTTTTTCTGATCTATCAGAAGAAGAAATGCCATTCATAATTTCAAAACCTATTTTCCCTTCGGGTAAAAGAGACTTTATGTCTTTATTGAGATCTTCTGTATACTCAAAAGACTGAGCATATGTAGCAGTAGAAAGAACACAAAAAAGAGTACATAAGATAAAAAGCGATTTCACAAAATGATATTTAGATATGACAATGTAAGAAAAAGAAAAACCTCCACAAGGGAGGTTTTTTATAATAGTATATAATTTTACTTTTCTAGACCAATCCTTTCTCAATAAGATATTCTCCAATTTGGACAGCATTAGTTGCGGCTCCTTTACGAAGATTATCAGAAACTATCCACATATTAAGAGAATTCTCCTGGGAGTGATCACGACGGATACGTCCTACAAATACATCATCTTTACCCTCAGCATATATAGGCATAGGATACGTATTTGTATCTGGATTATCTTGTACAGTAACGCCATCTGTCTCACTAAGAAGTTTACGTACTTCACTAAGATCATAATCATTGCGAAATTCTAGATTTACAGACTCACTATGTCCTCCTACGACAGGAATACGAACTGCAGTTGCTGTGACAGCGATACTACGATCATCTAGGATTTTTTGTGTCTCACGTACCAGTTTAAGTTCTTCTTTTGTGTATCCATTTTCTTCAAAGACATCACAAGCAGGAATTGCATTGCGATGAATAGGGTATGGGTATGCCATCTCTCCTGTTGAACCTGTGTATTCATTTTCTAATTGCTGTACAGCTTTTACACCTGTACCAGTGATAGATTGATAGGTAGAAACGACTAATCTTTTGATACCATATTTTTTATGCAAAGGAGCTAGTGCAAGTACCATCTGGATGGTAGAGCAATTAGGGTTTGCAATAATTTTATCTGTTGCAGTAAGTGCTGGTGCATTAATCTCAGGAACGACTAATTTTTTAGTGCGATCCATACGCCATGCAGATGAGTTGTCTATAACGGTTGTACCTACTTCTGCAAATTTTGGAGCAAACTCAAGAGAGGTATTTCCACCTGCAGAAAAAATAGCAATATCTGGTTTTGCAGCAATTGCATCTGCCATAGATATAATTGTGTATTCCTTCTGTTTATAGGTCACTTTTTTACCTATCGATCGCTCTGATGCAACTGGGATCAATTCAGTTATTGGAAAATTACGTTCTGCAAGTACTTGCAACATTACTTGGCCTACCATTCCGGTAGCACCGACTACGGCTACTCTCATTAGTATGAATTAAATTTAAAAGCTCAAATGTAGCAACAAGTGCTTAATTAATTGATTTAAAAATTAATAAAAATGACTTAATATTTCTGTTTTTTACAAAAGAAGATAAAAATGTATAATTACTAACAAAAAAACCGCCTCAGTTAGATAACTAAAGCGGTTTAAGGTTAGAATATATAATGTAGCGGTGGCTACGATAATTTACTTCTTAAGAGAATCTCTGATTTCTGTCAATAAATCAATTTCTGATGGTCCAGCAGGAGCAGCTTCAACAGGTTTTTTAGTTTTATTGTATGCTTTTACAATTAAAAACATTACAAAACCAACGACAATTAAACTAATTATAGTATCGATCCAAGCACCATACTCTACAGCTGCAACACCAGCTTCTTTTGCAGCTTCAACTGTTTTATATTCTACATCTCCTGGAGTCCAAAATTGATCAGAGAAACTTGCACCTCCTGTTACTAGACCAATTAGAGGCATAGCAATTTTAGAAACAAATCCATTAATTACAGCGCCTAAAGCTCCAGCCATAATCACTGCAACAGCAAAATCAATCACGTTTCCGGTCATGATAAAATTCTTAAATTCTTTTAACATTTTAGTTTTGGTTTAAAGGTTAATGAACTTCTAAGGTACTAAAAAAAGAAACCCATTTAACAAAACGTTAAGAGCGGCACTTGCCTTATCGAAGAACAACACGTTTTACCCGTTGAGATACAGATGTGAGTAGTTCATAGGAAATAGAGTTGATGGTAGCCGCTAGCTCTACAGCAGAAGCGCCTTGCCCAAAAATAATAACATCATCCCCTTCTTTACAATCTATACCTGTAATATTAACCATAAGCATATCCATACAAACGTTTCCTATAATAGGTGCCTTTTTATCTTGTATGGTTACATAACCTACACCATTTCCATAGGCTCTAGGGATTCCATCGGCATGTCCTATAGGAATTGTAGCGGTTTTTTCATAATGAGTCGCTTTATAAGCACGATTATAACCTACACTTTCACCCGGTTCTATCATATGTATCTGAGAAATCACAGATTTAAGAGTGGCAACAGGTTGTAGGTTTTGATCTTCTTCGACTACATTTCCATAGCCATATAGTCCTATCCCTGTACGTACCATATCAAACTGTGCTTCTGGATAATTGATAATAGCAGATGTATTGCTTTGATGTAAAAAAGGAGTCTCTTCTAGAGCATCAAGAAGTTGTGTTGCCGTTTTTGTAAAATTAGTAATCTGGTGTAGGGTAAATGTTCGCTCTTCATGATCTTCACTTGCCGCAAGATGAGAAAAAATAGAAGTTATTGTAATTGAATCTGTTTCCTTAAGGTGTTTTAAAATCCAATCAGTATCATTTTCCCAGAACCCTAAACGATTAAGCCCTGTATTAAATTTGAGGTGTACGGGATAGTTTTTTTGTTTTTGCGCTTTCGCGAAAGCGATAAATTCTTTAAAAACACGTGGGCTATATAAACTAGGTTCTAAACAGTTTTTTATAATGATATTAAAATTGTCAGGTTGAGGATGAAGCACTAAAATAGGAGTTTGAACTCCAGCATCACGTAATACTTTTCCTTCACTAGCATAAGCAACGGCAAGATAGTCAACACCAAGTTTTTCTAAATATAATGCTACCTCACACGCATCGCTTCCATAACCAAAAGCTTTTACAACACCCATCATCTTTACTTCTGAGCGAAGTTTTGATCTGAGATATGTATAATTATGTCTCAGCGCATTAAGGTCTATTTCTAGGCGGGTTACCCCCATATATGACTATTTATCTTTGTTTGCGTTTTGTACTTCTTCTGAGGAGACTTCTGTAGGATCGTTTACCTCCATTTTTTTAAGACGATCTCGTAACATCGCTTTATAATAGGCGGCACGACTTAGAGGTTCATACTCTTCGGTTTCACCTAGGAGTACAAGTTTATCGTTTTGTGCTTTGCGATAACTGTATTGTGCTAGATTTCCTGTACGAGTACAAACTGCGTGAACTTTGGTTACATACTCGGCTGTTGCCATAAGAGCTGGCATAGGACCAAAAGGGTTTCCTTTAAAGTCCATGTCAAGACCTGCGATAATGACTCGAATGCCTCTATTTGCAAGATCATTGCACACTTTTACGATTTCGTCATCAAAAAACTGAGCCTCGTCTATTCCTATAACATCACAATCATCTGCTAGAATAGGGATGTTTGCAGCCGCAGGAACAGGGGTAGATCGGATCTCATTTGAGTCATGAGAAACAACCATCTCTTCGTCATAGCGCGTGTCTACAGCGGGTTTAAAGATTTCTACTTTTTGTTTTGCAAACTGGGCGCGTTTGAGCCTGCGAATGAGTTCTTCTGTTTTACCAGAGAACATAGATCCGCAAATAACTTCAATCCAACCGAATTGCTCTTTATGATTTACTGTATTTTCAAGAAACATTTTGTACTTTTCAAGACCAAAACGTCTTTTCCGACGTTTGATTTTAAGTCAGGGTAAATTTATCAAAAAAGGTGCGTAATCAACGTTAAGTATTCGAAAGTTATGAAGAAATCTATTAAAGCAGAATTAGTAAGTCTTGCACACAAAATTTTACAACTTAAAGATGACACTTCATATGCAAAAATGACGGAACAATCTCGTGCATTATACGAGAAGTTAACGGTACTTGCGTATGCAGAAAAGTTAGAAGAATCTGGAAAACCAACAATAGGACTTTCAAAAGTTGAGAAAGAAATAGAAGAAATTGTTTCTCCTCTAGAAATAATTGTAGATACTATTGAGCAAACATCTATAGAAGAGAAGTTAATTTTGGAAGATGTAGTTGTAGAGGAGAAAATTATAGAAGAGAACGTAGTTGAACTAGAGGTTCCAAAAACAAAAACACCAGCTGAGATCGTTGCCGAAAACGAAGCGCGTTTTGCCGCAGCACGAAGTGATGATAGACATCGACCAGATGGTACTGTTTTTAACGGAGAAGATCCTTTACACGAACCTGTTATAGAAAAAATAAAGGATATCGTTGCAGAAATGCCTCCGGAAGCTTCTGTTATAGATGATATTATAGAGTCTATAGAACCGCAAGATCGCTATCAGAAAAACGATATGTTTGAAATAGGAGGAGAATACGCGCAAACGCCTATTTTTGACCCCGTAGCTGTAGCTGAGGTAGACGCGACTCCTAAAAACTTAAATGACAAATTAAAGAATGGACTTAAAATAGGTCTTAACGATAAGCTAGCTTTTATTAAACATCTTTTTAATGGAAGTGATACAGATTATAATCGTGTCTTGTCACAGTTAAGCACTTTTGGAACTGTAGAAGAAGCAAAACAATTTATAGCACAAATGGTAAAACCTGATTATGAAAATTGGGAAACAAAGGAAGTGTATGAAGAACGTTTTATACAAGTAATTGAGAATAAGTTTAATTAATCAGGATAGATTATGAAAATTCAAAAGATAGTATATTGGATTGCTACCGTAATTACCTGTGGAATTTTTACATATTCTGCATTCATGTATTTTTCAAATACAGCAGCTGTAGAAAGTTATTTTGAGGCACTCCATTATCCTAGCTATATAGTGATTCCGCTAGCAATTGTAAAGGTGTTAGGAATTGCCATGGTTTTATGGAGAGGAATCCCTTGGTTAACAGAATGGGCATACGCAGGATTCTTTTTTGATGCTGTACTAGCATTTGCGGCACATATAAATGCAGATGATGGAGGGTATTTGTTTTCTTTATTAGTATTGATTGCTTTGCCTATCTCTTATTTTTTAGGAAAGAAAGTACGACCTATGTATGGCTGAAAATAGCAAATTATACCTTGTGCCTACACCTATAGGTAATCTAGAAGATATTACGTTAAGAGCAATACGTGTACTAAAAGAAGTAGATCTTATTTTAGCTGAAGATACACGTACTAGCGGAAAATTATTGAAGCATTATGAGATTGCGACTCAAATGATGAGTCACCATATGCATAATGAACATAAAACGGTAGAAGGCTTAGTTAAACGATTACAAGCAGGAGAAACAATTGCTTTAATAAGTGATGCAGGAACTCCAGCAATATCAGACCCAGGATTTTTATTAACGCGTGCCTGCGTAGAAGCAGGTATTGAGGTAGACTGTCTACCAGGAGCGACTGCTTTTGTGCCTGCATTAGTAAATAGCGGATTGCCTAATGATAAATTTGTTTTTGAAGGATTTCTCCCAGTTAAAAAAGGAAGGCAAACACGCCTTACTGTATTATCCGAAGAAACACGTACTATCATTTTTTATGAGTCTCCCCATAAACTTGTAAAGACGTTAGGACATTTTGTAGACTTTTTTGGAGCAGATAGACACGTATCTGTATCAAGAGAGATTACAAAACTACATGAAGAAACTATTCGAGGAACTGTAACAGAGGTGCTAGCATATTATGCTAAAAAACCTCCCAAAGGAGAGATTGTTATTGTATTGGCTGGGAAAAAATGAAATTACGCCTAGTTAAAAAAGTACAATAAACAATCCTTTTCTAGTAGTACACCTTATGCATAATCTACTTATAATTGTGCTTAAATACAATCATTATGGAAACGCTTTTAACCGCTATTAGATCTTGTGCAATTTGCAAAGAACATTTGCCCTTAGGGCCTAATCCTATCGTCACGGCACATCCTGATGCACGAGTTATTATCATTGGACAAGCTCCAGGAACAAAAGTGCACAAAACCTCTATCCCTTGGGATGACCCTAGCGGAAAACAACTTCGCAAATGGCTTAATTGTGATACAGAAACTTTTTATGACCCAACAAAGGTATCGTTAGTGCCTATGGGGTTTTGTTATCCCGGTAAAGGCAAAACAGGAGATTTACCTCCAAGACCAGAATGTGCTCCAGAATGGCACGAGCAATTACTTAGTAAGATGCCCAACATACAATTGATTATTCTGATAGGAATGTATTCTCAAAAATACTATTTAAAAGGAACAGCAAAAAAGACCTTGACCGAAACTGTGAGAAATTATGAAGAGTATGCGCCTAAAATTATTCCGTTACCACATCCTTCACCTCGTAATAGATTTTGGCTGACTAAAAACCCTTGGTTTGATGTAGAAGTTGTGCCTATGTTGCAGTCCGCTTTCGCGAAAGCAGTATCAGATTGATTTAAACTTTAAAACGAATACTTTGCCGAAAGGATAAGATTACGACCTGCAGCCGATATTCCAGAGGCATATGTTCTATAACGTTGGTCTGTGATATTTTCTAGGTTTGCTGTAAAATTCCAATGCTCATTGAGTTTGAACTGACTCGAAAAATTAAGCGTATACCAACTTGGAGAAAATGGATTTCCATTAGCATCTACAGCAAAAAGTTCTGGACTATCACTTACTTCAGGAGATAGATCATTAAAATCAAAGGAACCATTATAGGATGCATAGGCATCTAGTGTCCATCTTTCTTTTTTCCAGACAAGATGTGTATCTCCAAAAGTAGGCGCTACGTGACGTACAGGAAGAAGAGATCCGTCTTCTTCTTTTTGCTCTCCTCTTGTGATATTATAATGAGAAGTAAGGGTAAGATCGTGTGGTAATTTAATTTCAAGGCCTGCTTCAAACCCCCAAACTTCTGCGGTTCCAGCATTTTGAATAGCTTCTATATTAACAGTCTCTCCTTCAAATTCTATGGTGCTAGATCCATTAAGTGTAAAATCTCTTCGTACTAATGCATTTTGAAGTTGTGAATAATAGAAATTTGCATCAAAAGTGACAAGGTTATTAAAATTAAAAACGGCTCCTATTTCTGCATTATATGCGTATTCTGCTTTTAGGTCTGGATTAGGAATGACCAAATCCCCATCCCCACTATCAAATACTTTTCCTATGTCATCAATATTAGGCGCTCTAAAGGCTGTAGAAAGATTGGTTTTAAGCAACACCGTTTTTGAAAGCTCATAATTAAGACCAGCACTCCCAGTTACATTTCCAAAATTTACACGGGACTTTTCAAAAGGGAAATTAAAGAATTGATTATTCCCTCTAAAATCTGTAAAAATAAAAATCTGGTTGTAGCGTAATCCTGTGTTTAGTCTTAGTTTTGGAGCGAGTTCAAACTGACCGCTTACATAAGCAGCAAGTGATTGCCATTCTGAACCATCTGGATAACGCGTATCTGTAAGCTCAAATTGTCCTGTTTCTATGTCGGTTACAGAACCATTAGAATTAATGTAATTATATACATATTCTATTCCGTAATTGAGTTTGTTTTTTCTGTTTTTAAGTGCTTTTGTAAAATCTAAAGATCCAGAAAGAGCATTTACACGTTCTGTGCGAGAACGTAATCCTGTTCTTCCAAAACGTCTATCATTTCTACTCTCTTCAGAATTTTGAAAAGCAAATGTTCCTTGTACACGATCATACCAAGGACCACTCCCTTCTTTATTTATCTGAAGACTCGTTAAAAACCATTTTTGAGGACCATAATACCACTCTGCAGATCGCAAACCTCCATCGTCGTCTCTTTGGGTTAACCTATCATAACGATCAAAATCTGATGTGGTAGCATACGAGACATTAAAATTAAAATCCCAAGTAGCATTGGGAGCATATCGTATTTTCTGTAGGAAGTTATAGCTACTATATCCTGTGCTTACTTGCTTTAGTGGATCATCGTTTTGTACAACAACATCTTCTCCATTAATACGACGTACAAACTCATTACGTAAAAAGGAATCAGGACCATGACGTCCTTGTCGTTGATCTCCATAATCAGAATAACTAGCACTGGTTAAAAATGCCCATTTATGCGCACCTATATTAATATCAAAATGTCCTGTTTTTTCATTATTTGCTGTACTATATCTTGTTAGTGCATTTCCCGAAATTACAAGACCAAGACTATCTTGTTTAGAAAATGTAGGCTTTTTTGTATAAAAATTTAATACCCCTCCTACAGCATCACTACCATAAATAACAGACCCAGGGCCTAGAATTACTTCTGTACGTTCTAGAGAAAATGGATCAATAGAAATGATGTTTTGTACATTTCCTCCTCTAAAAATTGCTGTGTTAAAGCGTATACCGTCTAATGTAATAAGAAGACGATTTGTAGAATATCCTCTTATAGAGGGGCTACCTCCACCTAATTGACTTTTTTGTACAAATACTTGCCCACTACTTTGTAATAAATCTGCGGCTGTTTGCGGATTAAATAATTCAATGTCCTCTTTTGAAAGACCTACTATTTTTTGTGAAATTTCATTTTTTTTCTGTCCAAACTTAGATACGGAAAGTACAATCTCACCTAAACTGTTTTCTAATTGTTTTAGATACACTTTATTACCGTAGGTTTGGATCTGAGCTTTTGTATAAATAGCTTGTTGATGTGCTACCTCAGAGAATATGATTTTTTCAGTTTTTGAGAAAGCTGAAATGTCTGCATTTCCATCAAAATCTGTGATGGTACTTATACTTTTATCTTCATTATAAATAGCAACACTTATAACAGGCTCTCTAGTGTCTATATCGAGTACTGTAATTTGTTGCGCATGTGAGACAATTGTAATAAAAAGAAACAGAATAAATGTGTAGCGCATTTAGGTAAAAATTGAATTAAGCACAGCTAGTGAGCGAGGTTGTTTAAAACCGTGCAAATGTAGCTCATAATACTGTAATAACATAGTGAGAAAATCACCACGTTGTTTTTGATTTAGTTTGATTTCTGGTAATGTATCAAATTTTGTGCCTAACAACTGTTTTAGAATTTTTATTTGCAATCCATTTTGACAATAAATATTTACTTCAGAAGACTCAAAAGTTCCTTCTATAAGATTAAAATACTCATAATGAATTTGAGTTTCGTCAGGATAGAATCCAAGATATTTTGTGAGCTTTATTAAGAAAAGAAGATGAAAGTTTGCAATAGTATCATGGGTGTCTAACCAAATGGTCGATGCGATTAAGAAATCAAAGAGCATACTATTTTCCTCTTCCTCCTGAATAGCATTGCGTAAAATGTCTGAAATAAAAAACACAAGGGCTGTCTTTGTAATATCGGTATGTAAATTGGCATACTGATAGATTACTTTTGCCTCTTTTATGGTTTCTAAAGTCCCTTTGTCTTTATGATTTGCTTCTATCTCTAGCTGCATAAGTGGCTGAAACATGGCTGTTCTGAGCTTTCCTTTTTTTGATTTTAAAATGCCACGTAGTAGGTATGATTTAAGACCGCTACTTTTTGTAAAACACTTTACAATAAGATCTGCTTCACTGTATTTAAGTGCAGAAATGACAATTGCTTGTGTTGTAATAAGCATTATCGTATGATCATCAGTTTTGCAATTTGAGTTTCTAATGCATCAGGCCCTGTAATAAGGATGAGGTATACTCCTGACGCTACTCTATGTCTACCAAAAGCTCTTGTGTCCCAAGTAATACTACCTCCTACTGTATTTTCTTCATGTACAAGATTTCCTGTAAGATCTGTAATTTTCACATTAGTACGAGCTGTAAGCCCTTCAATAGTTACTTCGCCACCAAAAGTAGGCCGCACAGGATTAGGATAAACCACCACATTTTCTAAATCTTCGGCGGGTCCAGTATTAGTTCCATTAAAAGAAACAAGGCCTTGAGCTGTTGCAAAATAAACAGTCCCCGATTCTGGATCAAGTGCAATATCCTGAACATTATTAGAAGGCAAAGGAGAGTTATCTTCTGTAAAATGCATTAACGTTTCTTGTCCACTTGGTGAGAATAGAAAAACGCCAGAATCTACGGTAGATACCCATTTGTTATTTGCTCCATCTACAACAATTTCTGTCACAAATTGGTCATTGAGTAATTCTTGTGCAATACCATCTTGTAGTATAATAATTGAGTTGGTCGATACACCTATTTCTGTAAAGATAGATGAAGGAGAAAACAAAACACGTAATCCTCTTCTGGTACCGATCCATAGCGACCCGTTACGATCTAATGCTAGAGCTCTTACATCGTCGTTAGGTAAATTTGCACCTTCTTCTTCTCCAAAAATACGAGCAAAACCACCAGTGTTAGGATCATATCCTGCAAGTCCAGAATTACTAGTCCCCATATAAATTCTCCCATCTCCTGCAATAACAACATCGTCTATTCCTAATGCGCCTTCTACTAGTTCAGGAAGATCATTTTGAAAAGAGACTGTAGAAAACTGTCCTCCAGGAGAAAGTCTGTTTAAAATATTGGGAACCCTTGCATTTGCCATCCAGAGATTACCTTGTCTGTCAAAAGCACTACCATTTACTCTAACGCTATTACCATTTGCTCCTATACCGCGTAATGTACTGTTGTTTTCATCATACAATACCGTAGGGATTTCATCATTTACTTCAAGAAGTCCTGATCCAAATGAACTCACAAAGATTTGATTTGTATTTTGTGGATTTATAGATATAAAAGAGAGGTCACGTGCTCCAAAAACGCTATCAAAAGGAATGTTATTCCATAAGCCTTCAGGTCTAAGATGGCTAATTCCTCTTCTTCTATTTCTAGGATTATAAGTAATGCTATATTCCCCATAAACGACCCATAACTCATTAGCTACTGCATTGATATTAAAAGGAGTATTAAATAAGGGACCATTAGGTAGTAATTGAGATATTTCCCCTCCATTTAAAGGAGCTCTGATAACTCCAGAACCTCTGGTTGCTATAAATAAAGAACCACCTACTACCACAGAAGCGCTATAATCTGAATCAAAATCGGGAATATTTGAAAATGAATTTATAAGATTACCCCCTGTATTGTATAAACTTACAGTACTTAATGAAGTAACACTTAATTCTGTTCCATTAGCTTCAAGGTCTTCTATATCCTCAGGAAATTGTTGAAAAGGAGTGAAGTTTGTACCTGTATTAGATTGTAATAATTGATTGCCACTTGCTAGATAAATGGTGTTTTCAAGAGCAGTGATTCCTTGATACGAACCCGTTGCTACAGTATTCCAATTATTGAAATCTATAATATTTGTGTTGTTTACAATAGCTCTACGTAGCCCTCCGTCTATACTAGAGGCATAAATATAATCATCGAGAATTGCTGTCTGTGTAATGTTTAATTGAGAACCATTATCCCCTATAAAGTAAGAGTCATTAAACTCTAGTTGTCCTAAGTCGTATAGAGAAATACCAAAGCCAGTAGAAATATAAACAAATCCGTTAAATTCGGTAAAATGATTAATACGTTTACGATCTGGAGGGATGGAAACTCTATTAAAGATATCTACAACAGTGATTACATTTTCGCCATTTCCTACAATGATGTCTATGATTCCATTTTCATATCCAACAAGTAAAGTGTCAAATGCTTCACTATAATAGATAGAAGAAATGATATTCCCAGAGAGACCATTAATAGTAGACCTAGTAACGGTAGACCCATCAATTGTCGAAAAGATAAAGATTGCATTTTCTGAAGCAGCATATACTCTCCCATTTCCTTCATCAATATCTCCAACATTGGCAAAAGAAAAATAACCAGTCCATTCATCAGAGAAATCCTGCGAATAAAGAGGGGAGCAAAGTAGCGCGAATAAAAGTATATAGAGTCTTTTCACTTGTTTTTACATCTTCTTTTTAAACCTTTCAAAAATACAATTATTGTCTTAGTGTTTAAATAAGATTGTATCCTATTGTTTTTTTTCGCTTAAAGCGAAAAAAGTACTTAAAAAAATAGGCGACATATTGCCGCCTATTTTACATCTATATTTAAATAAAGTGTTGTATTAAACAACTCCTTGTGCCATCATTGCTTCGGCTACTTTTACAAAACCAGCAACGTTTGCTCCTTTTACATAATCAATGTATCCATCTTCTTGTGTTCCATAAGTAACACAAGCTTCGTGTATGTCTAACATGATAGTATGTAACTTTTCATCTACTTCTTTTGCTGTCCAGTTAAAACGTAAGCTGTTTTGTGACATTTCAAGTCCTGAAGTTGCTACACCTCCAGCATTAGAGGCTTTTCCAGGAGAGAAAAGAATTTTTGCATCTTGAAAAGCTTCAATAGCTTCTGGTGTAGAAGGCATGTTTGCTCCCTCTGCAACACAGACACATCCATTTGCTATTAATGTTTTTGCAGCATCTTGATCTAACTCATTTTGAGTAGCACATGGAAGTGCCACGTCACAAACAGTACTCCAAGGCTTTTGACCTTCATGATACTCTGCAGATGGGTATTTATCTACATATTCTTTAATTCTACCACGACGTACGTTTTTAATTTCCATAACGTGCGCAAGTTTTTCTGCATCAATTCCGTCTTTATCAAAGATAAAACCACCAGAATCAGAAAGAGTTACTACTTTCCCTCCTAGCTGTGTTACTTTTTCTGTAGCATATTGCGCTACATTTCCAGATCCAGAAACGGTAACAGTTTTTCCTTCAAAAGAAAGACCTCTGGTTTTAAGCATACTTTGAGCAAAATAAACATCTCCATATCCAGTTGCTTCTGGACGTATTAATGATCCCCCATAAGAAAGACCTTTCCCTGTAAGTACTCCTGTAAACTCATTGCGAATACGTTTGTATTGCCCAAATAAGTATCCTATCTCACGACCACCTACTCCGATATCTCCAGCTGGGACATCTGTATTTGGTCCAATATGACGAGATAACTCGGTCATAAAGCTTTGACAAAATCTCATTACTTCTGCATCAGACTTTCCTTTTGGGTTAAAATCTGATCCTCCTTTTCCACCTCCCATAGGAAGCGTAGTAAGGCTATTTTTGAACACCTGTTCAAAACCTAAAAATTTAAGAATACTCAAGTTTACAGAAGGGTGGAATCGTAATCCTCCTTTGTAAGGCCCTATAGCACTATTAAACTCTACTCTATACCCTCGATTTACCTGGATATCTCCCTGATCATCTGTCCAAGTAACTCTAAACATAATGGTACGCTCTGGTTCTACCATACGTTCCAATAGTTTCTTTCCTTGGTATTTTGGGTTTGCCTCTATAAAAGGGATAACTGTTTCTGCAACTTCTTGAACAGCTTGCATAAATTCGGGTTCGTTCTGATTGCTTTTAGCAACATGATCGACAAAGTTTTTAATGCTGTCTGACATATCTTTATTAGTGTTGGATAATTTTAATATTAAAAATGCGTTTTAATAGGGTGCAAATATAATGCATCCTAAAAATTGAGTCGTTTTTTTTTAGAAATTCGTAAAAAAAATGGCATTTTTTAAAGATTTGTAGTGTTTTTTAAAACCCTTTGTCTATAAAATTTCGCTGTTTGCCTAGTTTTTATATATTTGTTACTGTCTCAAATTACATATTTTCATGAAAGCCAGATACCTACTCATGGCAATTGTAACAATTTGTTTTGCTCAACAGGAGCTGAAGGCGCAATTAGGCTTTTCCCATGAAGTCGGCGTTATCACTGGTCCTGTGGCATTTCAATCTGATTATGGATTGCGTAATAATTTTGATACAAATCGCGGAAACGTTGGATTTGGTATTGGAATTGTGCATTATTTAAACTTTGCTTATCGAGCAGATTGTAACTGCTATACGCGGGATACTTACTTCAATGATCACTTTAAAGTGAGAAATGAAATAGATTATCACGTCACAAATCTAAATCACTTTGGAGAAGAATCAGAAGATAATGATTTAGGAGGGTTACAACTCAGAAGTCATAATGGAAAAGCCAAAGTCTTTGAAATAGGAACACAATTAGAGTATTTTCCTATGAGTATTCGAGATTTTTCTGCAGGCGCTTATAAACTAGCTCCATATGTAAGTCTTGGAGTTCATTTTGTTTCCTATGATCCAGAAGCAAGTTCTGACTTGGGAGATATCCAAGGGCAATTTTTAAATCCATTTAATGGAGAGCTAGCTCCTACACTCTTTCAAGGTTTTTCACAGGGTGAAGGACAGAATAGTAGTGGTATAGATGATAGACCAGGTTCTACTTGGGCGATCACTTGGAGTGCAGGTGTTCGTTATAAATTAGGTCTTTTAAGTGACTTGGTTGTAGATGCTAGATGGCATTATTATACGTCTAACTGGGTAGATGGATTAAATCCAGACCCAAGACCTGTAAATCGTGCAAATGATTGGATTTTCTGGTTAAATGTAGGATACATCTATTATATAGAGTAAGATATTACATGGTAGGCTTTGCAAAAGCGTACTTACAAACATAAAAATGGCTTCCAATATTGTTATTTGGAAGCCATTTTATTTTATGAGGTACAGTTATTTAATCTAATGCCTGTTTGAGATCTGAAATAAGATCTTCTATATCCTCTATACCAACGCTTAAACGAATCAAAGAATCTTTAACGCCTGTTTTTTCACGATCTTCTTTAGGAATAGATGCGTGAGTCATAGAGGCTGGATGACCAGCAAGTGACTCAACACCACCTAAGCTTTCTGCAAGTGTAAATATGTTTAGTTTTTCTACAACCTTAACAGCTCCTTCATAAGAATCTTCTTTTGTTGTAAATGAGATCATCCCTCCAAAATCACTCATTTGTTCTTTTGCAATAGCATGATTAGGGTGATCTTCAAAACCTGGCCAGTATACATTACCAACTTTAGGGTGTGTTTTTAAGAAATGTGCAATTGTTTTTCCATTTTCACAGTGACGTTGCATGCGCACGTGTAATGTTTTTATTCCTCTTAAAGCAAGAAAACTATCTTGAGGACCACATATAGCACCGCTTGCATTTTGAATAAAATAAAGTCTTTTAGCAAGTTCTTTGTCCTTAACGATAAGTGCTCCCATCACAAGGTCACTATGTCCTCCTATATATTTTGTAGCACTGTGCATGACAATATCTGCCCCTAGATCTAATGGTTGTTGTAAATAAGGTGTCGCAAAGGTGTTGTCTACTGCAAGAAGGATATGATGTTTTTTTGCAACAATAGCAGCAGCTTTTATATCTATGATATTCATCATTGGGTTTGTAGGGGTCTCTACCCAAATAAGCTTTGTTTTTTCAGTAACATAATTTTCAATGTTACTAGCATTCCCCATTCCTATAAAACGAAACTTAATGCCAAAACCTTCAAATATCTTTGTAAATAAACGATATGTCCCTCCGTAAAGATCATTTGTAGAGAGGACTTCGTCTCCAGGTTGTAAGAGTTTTATGACGGCATCTATGGCAGCAAGACCCGAACCAAAGGCAAGACCATAATTTCCATTTTCTATACTTGCAAAAGCATTTTCCAATGCATTTCTAGTAGGATTGTGCGTTCTACTGTATTCGTATCCTTTATGATTGCCTGGCGTAGATTGCGCGTAAGTAGATGTTTGATATATGGGAGGCATTACTGAACCATAGGCTTTGTCTGGTTCCTGACCCCCGTGTATTGTTTTGGTGTTAAATTTCATAAATATATATAACGTATTAAGAAGAATAGGTTGTTTTGTAAATGCATCACTTTCCTTCTGTTTAAAAGTACAATTAAACACATCTTTAAACAAAGTAATTATTGATGTATGAAATTATAAAAAGGAGCCCTCTGTTTTAATTAGTTTATTATGAGGTTTGTGGGCATACGCTTTCGCGAAAGCATATAAAGAAATGAATAATTTATTTGATAATGGTTGGAGTAGTGTATTAACCAAGTGACTTCAAAATAATAAAACAGGAGTACATAAGAGGTATCAAGATGTAATAGACATATTTAGGAGAAAAATCTAAACATGATTTTATTGAAAATACTAGAATTTACAAACTCAATTTTTTTAGATAAATAATATAGTATGGTGTGTCTAGTAATACATGATGTTTTATATGATTAATAGTCAGATTTTTAACAAAATTAGATTTTAGAGATACGTATACAAACGTCTTTTTCTATGTTAATAGTATTACTTTTTTAAGAAATATGGTGTTTTATAGCGATTAATAGGTGTCACTCATCGAAAAAATGTTACATTTTCCTTAAAAAAGATTTAGAGTATTTATCTTTTAGGTCAGCATTTTTTTGCTGATTTCACTTTTAAAATAAACCAAACATGAAAAAAATTACATTACTATTATGCTTTTTTGCCGTCGCGGCATTTGGGCAAACCCCTCTTACTCTTCAAGAGTATGTAGACTCAGGTTTACATAATGAGGCAAGAACTGTAGAAAGACCAGAAGGTTTTGTTCCTTCTGTTGAAGCTAGAGGAGCAAATGTTACTACATTTACAGATAGGACTGATTATTTAGCCAACTGTATGAATGGAGATCTTTTAACGTTAGAAGATCTTGCTGATGGACCTGGAGGGTTTTTAGCGTGTAGTGGTTCTATCTCTTCTGTGGGAGATGTTTGTTATGCTGCTGGAGAAATTCAGGAAGGTATCGAATTTACCACAAGTGGTGCAGATGTAGGTAATACAATGGTTGCCGTTGTTCCTGCAGATGGATTTACAGCAGATAATGCAGTAGGATCTATCACATTTCTTGATTTTACAATTATAAACTTTACTACAGTAGACCCTGTTACTAGCGTAGGGTTTGATTTATATTCTCTTACTGGAGGATCAAGTGTAGATATTAGAGTAATAGGAGAAGGTGGATTAATTGACACTGTAACAGCAGATGTAACTACTACTGGGCCAGTATTTGTAGGTCTTTTAGCTGCAGAGCCTATTGTAAGCTTAGAAATAGAAGATCTTACAGGAGTAAATGTTGAGCTTGTAGCTCAAGTATTATTTGGTAACTGTGCGCCATTAGCATTAAATGACGATCCAGAAACAGCAGCAAACTTGACTGTAGGATTAGTATTTGAAGATTTCCCTGTTATTGCAGACAATACTGAAGCAACAGCAACAGCAATTGATGATCCTTCTTGTGGAAACTTTACGGAGGCTGATTTATGGTATAGTGTTACAGTACCAGATAGTGGTTCTGTAAGTGTAGAATCACGAACAGATGATGATTCTATTACAGATACTGCATTAAGTATTTATGAAGGTGAAGTAGGAGCACTAGTTGAAGTAGTTTGTAATGATGATGGAGGTGTAGGTTTATTCTCATTAGCAGAAGTAGAAGGTAGAACTCCAGGAGAAGTTCTTTTTGTACGAGTATGGGAATGGAATGGAGGTTCTCTCGGAACTTTCCAGATGTCTGCATATGATACTCCTCCACCAGCAAATGATGATCCAGAAGGAGCTATTGCATTAACAGTAGGTGCCGTATTTACAGATTTTCCTGTAACAGCTTCTAATGTAAGTGCTACAGATACAGCAATTGATGATCCTTCTTGTGGAAACTATGGAGGTGCAGATGTTTGGTTTAGTGTTATTCCTCCAAGTACAGGACAATTAGTAATTGAGACTGATACTGCTGGCGGTATTACAGATACAGGAATGGCTGTATATAGTGGAGAAATAGGAGCTCTTGTTGAGATAGATTGTGATGATGATGATGGAAACGGATTATTCTCTTTAGTAGATTTAATAGATCAAGATCCTGGAGCACCACTTTACGTTCGCGTATGGGAATGGGGAGGCGGAGGCTTCGGACCTTTCCAAGTTGCGGCATATAGTGATTGTGCTGTAGATGCAATGAGTATAGAAATTACTGGAACAGGTAATACTGAAACTAGTATTTGTGTTGGAGATGATATGCCAGATCCAATAGATGTTACAGTTGTAGGAGATGGTATAGGTACAAATAGCGGATGGGTTATTACAGATAATGCAACAGGTGAAATTTTAGGATTACCTATGGCACCTCCATTTGATTTAGATGGTGTTGAGCCAGGAATCTGTGCTGTGTATTATATCCGTTATGAAGATGGACTTACAGGTCTTGATATGGGATCTAACTTAGATGGTCTTGATGGATGTTTTGACCTTTCAAATCCAATTATTATAAATAGAGATGGAGAAGGAGAAGGAGCTTGTTTAATGTGTGAGTATACATTAGAAATGAATGATTCTTTTGGTGACGGATGGAATGGAGCAATTATGGACGTACTTGTTGACGGTGTTGTTGTTCTTGATGATGTTTCATTAGATGATGATCCTAATAATAATGGAGTGCAAGGAATTCTTACATTCCCAGTAAACAGTACAGCAGATGTAACTACTGTATTTGTAGATGGAGGTGGATTCCCAGGAGAAGTTTCTTATAGAATATTAGACGCTGAAGGAGCTGAAGTAGGAGCAGGAAATGTTGATACAAATATTGAAACTGGAACACTTGAGGCAGATTGTCCTACGTGTTTTGCACCATCTGGCTTAATGGCAGATAACGTTACTGATACGTCTGCAGATTTAAGTTGGACAGATAATAATGATCCAGTAGCACCAGAATTTACTGTAGAGTGGGGTCCTATCGGATTTGACTTAGGTACTGGTACAATGGAGACTGGAATTACAACAACTTCATTTATGCTTTCTGGATTGGATCCAGGAACTGAGTATGAATATTATGTGTTTGCAAATTGTGCTGCAGATGATGTAAGTAATCCAGCTGGACCTTTAGGGTTTACAACAATGGCACCTCCAGGAGATTGTTCTTATACATTAGAAATGAATGATTCATTTGGTGATGGATGGAATGGTGCAATTATGGATGTCTTTAGAAATGGTGTTCTTGCATTAAATGATGTTTCATTAGATGATGATCCTGATAATGATGGTACTCAAGGTTCTTTACAATTTGAAATACTTCCAGGAGATGATATTACAACTGTCTTTGTAGACGGAGGTGGATTCCCAGGAGAAGTTTCTTATAGAATCTTAGATGCAAACTTTGCAGAAGTAGCAACAGGAACTGTTGATACAAATGTTGAGTCTGGAACTGTAACAGGAGATTGTCCTACGTGTTTTGCACCGTTTGATTTAGTAGCTGATAACTTTGCACCAGGATCTGTTGATCTTTCTTGGTCTATGCCAATGGCTGCTTTCGGTTACAACTGGGAGATTCAAGATGTAGGAGTTCCTCAAGGAGATCCAGGAGCAATTGCTGTTGGAAATACACTTGTAGATACTTTTGATACAGCACTTGGAGCATTTGTAGACGGTAATATGTATACATTCTATATCCAAGCAGGATGTACTGCAGATGACTTTAGTGTATATGTGTCTATAGACTTCTTATATTTCTTACCACCAGCAAATGATGATTGTGAAAATGCAATCGAAGTTGTTTGTGGAGATACTGTAACAGGAGCTACAACAAATGCAAATGACTCAGGATTTAATCCTTCAGGAGATGTATTCTATACATATGTAACTCCAGAGACTGCACAAAACGTAACGTTATCATTATGTGATGGTACAGATTATGATTCATTATTAAGAGTATTTGATGATGAGTGTAACCTTGTAAGTGAAATTGCAACAGATGATGATGGTTGTGGTACATTACAATCATTACTTACATTTACTGCTACCGTAGGAAATTCTTATACGATTATGGTAGAAGGATTTGGAGGTAGTGTTGGTAACTTCACAATGGCAGTTACTTGTGAAGAGGCATTATCAGTAGGAGACAATGAGTTAGAAGACTTTAGTTTCTATCCTAACCCAGCAGAAAATGTAATTAATTTAGATGCTAGAACAGGAATAGATACTGTAACGATGTTTAATATGTTAGGTCAGAAAGTACTTGAGCAAAAAGTAGATGGTTTAACTTCATACCAATTAAACGTAAGCACTATGGCAAAAGGTACCTACCTAATGCAAGTGACTTCAAATGGTAAAACAGGAGTACATAGAGTTATCAAGATGTAATAGACATCTTTAACTACATAAAGAAAAACCCATCACGAAAGTGATGGGTTTTTTAATATAAAAGCTTTCTAAATGATAAGAATGGATAGGTTATTTAGTAATAACTTTAACTAATGCCATAATATATCCGAGATGTAACCCTTCATGATAGTTATTAAAAGCAATAGCATCTTCAGCTTTATGTAGCGTACCTCCACTAGTACTTAATGTATATGTTTTAAATGTTGTAAAAATGTCATCGGCATAATCTTTTTCTAATTGTTTTATAGTAGAAAAAAGCAATGATCTTATTTCTGCAATTTCTTCTATAGATCTAGATCCTTCTGGTTTTGTTCCTTTTTTATAATGATCTATAATATGTGAAGGAACATGAAATTCATTTCCCGAGAGCCCATATACTAATAATTGTTGCGTAGCTATACTATGTCCTATATTCCAAAGGATATTATTATTAAATCCATCAGGGATTTCATTAAGTTGTTCTGGAGTTAATTTTTCCATTAAGTTATGGAGTAATTGTCTGTTTTTTTGACAAATATCAAAGTCGTAAAGCATCGTGTGAATTTTTTATTAAAAGTACTTCTTTTCATAATAAATGACCGAATTTTGTTACTACAAACTCAGATAACCATTTAGCTGTGAAAAAAATATACCACCTCTCTACTTGCAATACTTGTCAACGTATTATTCAGGAAATTAATCCTGATAACGAAGTACAATTACAAGATATTAAAACAGAAGCAATCACTCAAGAACAAATACAAGCTATGCACGTATTAGCAGGAAGTTATGAAGCTCTTTTTAGTAAAAGAGCGCAGTTGTATCGCCAGCGTAATTTAAGTGAACAGGAGCTCTCTGAAGACGATTACAGAAATTTAATCCTAGAGCACTACACTTTTCTAAAACGACCAGTTATGATTATAAATGATACGATCTTTATTGGCAATAGCAAAAAAGTAGTAGCACAGGCTGTAGAAGCTTTTAAAAAATAATGTATGAATAAGCGACACCTAGCTATACTTGCTGCTTTTGGTGCTAGTTTTATTTATGGTGTAAACCATACGATAGCAAAAGATTTAATGCCTACCTATATTAAGCCTTTTGGGTTTATTATGTTACGAGTTCTAGGTGCTGCTCTTTTATTCTGGATAACTAGTTTGTTTTTTCCTAAAGAGAAAATAGATCGCAAAGATTGGGTACGAATCATCTTATGTGCGTTGTTTGGGATGACCATTAATATGCTTATGTTTTTTAAAGGATTAGCATTATCTACTCCAATAAATAGTAGTGTTGTTATTACACTATCACCCGTTATCTTATTAATATTATCTGCCGTTTTTTTAAAAGAAAAGATCACATGGTTTAAAGGGTCTGGGATAGCAATAGGCTTAATAGGAGCTTTGGTTTTAATTCTTTTTGGAATAAAGACACAAGAAAATGCTCCCAATATACCTTTAGGAAACATCTTATTTATAATAAATGCAACAGCATATTCTATATACTTGATTATTGTAAAACCACTTACAGCAAAATACTCATCTATTACATTGATGAAATGGTTTTTTCTGATAGCGGTATTTACAAATTTACCAGTAGCGCTTCCAGAGTTTTTAGAAGTACAATGGACAGAACTTCCATTATCTGTGATAGGAGTGATGATTTTTGTAGTAGTAGGAACAACCTACCTCACATATTTATTTAATGTTTTTGCATTACGTACGCTTAGACCATCTACGATAGGAGTGTTTATGTACCTACAACCTTTAATAGCAACATTAGTTGCTATTATCCTAGGGGCAGATAACCTCACAGGAATACGTATTTTTGCTGCAGCATTGATTTTTCTAGGAGTTTATTTAAGCACAAAACGCAAAGAGTCGGCTATTGAGTAAATTAGAAGTAACATATTACACAACAGTACAAGAGATTCCAGACCTTGTGTTTTCTGTTTTAGAATGTGAGGATACGTTCTATTTTTCTAAAAGCTTTCTAAAGGCTTTTGAGCAAGCAAACCCTAAAATAGAGTATTGTTATCTTGTTTTTAAAGAAAATAAAGATATAACCTCCTTAGCAATCTTACAGCGTATGAGCGTTGCTTTAGATAACGCACAAGAACACCTTCCTTTCTCAAAACGCATAGCACGTTCTTTACAATGCTATATAAGTGCTCGTAAAGTAAATACAATAGTATGTGGAAATGTGTTTTTAAGTGGAAATTATGGAGTTTGTATAAAACCTGGAATACCACAAGAACCTATATACAAGAAAATTGCTCAAGAGGTTAAAATACTGCGTACAGAAGAAAAGGCATCTGTATTTTTCTTTAAGGATTTTATCGATAAGGATCTTCCTATTGTTTCTGAGATAGAGAAACACCAATTTCAGCCTTTTGCTGTAGAGCCAAACATGCGTCTTAAGATTCAGGATGATTGGGTAGATTTTGATGCATATAGAGCATCTTTAAAATCAAAATACCGTGTAAAGGTTAATAAGGCAGATAAGAAAAGCGCTCCTCTAACTGTAAAAGCTTTTGAAGCAGAAGATATTCAAAAACACCTTGAAGAATTACAACAACTCTATTGCAATATCACAGATCGAGCATTGTTTAAGACCATCGATTTAGAACTGAAAACATATCGATTATTAAAAATACGCTTTCGCGAAAGCGTACTCATAAACACCTACTGGTTTCAAGATCGTTTAGTAGGATTTGCAACTGCTTTTAAGGTAAATAATATCCTTGATGCACATTTTATAGGAATAGATTACGAGTATAATAAAGAGTTATCCATTTACCCTAGGATACTAAATGACTATGTGCGTTTAGGAATTGAATTAAAAGTCGAAGAAGTTAATTTTGGGAGAACGTCTTCAGAAATCAAAAGTACTTTTGGGGCAGTGCCTGAAAACCTTACCTGTTATGTGAGACATCGCAGAACCGTAGCAACATTATTATTTAAGCCTCTTGTTAGACAGATTAAGATGAAAGCATATAAGCAACATACTCCTTTTAAAACATAAAAGTTCATTAAAAAGAGGTGCTCTTCATAATGAACTTTCTTTTAATGCTGTTTATTCTCTATAACCAAGCATTAATAATACCTCCCATAATGGCTAAAGTTACTGTCCAGTATCCTACAGCTATCAAAACATACTTTATTGATTTGCGTTCATACAAAGCAATCGTTCCTAAGACCGGAAGAATGACAAGAAGACCTGTTATTAACCCATGAAAAGCTCCATGTTTAAATGTGAGAAAAGGATCTTGTCCATGAATTTCTCCCCCTCCGCCACCTATCAGAACTTCTGCCCACATCGAGATTGCAAGAAAACAAGCAAAGACAAAACTTAGCCCAAAAATAAGAACCATATTACCTTGCTTTACTTTTTCTTCAGTCATGCCAGATTCTTTCATCCAAGCTTTACCAAATAAAGGGCCGTACCATACAAAACCTACGACAAGTGACGATGCTGCTGCCGCAAGCAATGCAAGCCAATTAATATCAAAACCTTCCATAATTAGTATTGTTTTATTGATTAGTTATCATTAAAGTTACTAAAAAATGTGGCATATAGTAGCGCTTGTTTAACATGGGCGCTCTCGATTACTATGTTTTATGAAGTAATTTTAAATAAAATATAATAATTCAGAGACATAATTAAAACTCCGACCTTATGGAAACCAAAGAAATTACAGTATACGAAGTAAAAGGAGGGAACATTATAAAAGAATAACCTAATTAATATAATATCCCAAATTCTAAAAAAGATCACTTTTTCTAGAATTTGGGATATTTATAAAAAGTAAAGATTATAAAAACAACGTCTTTTACTACACTATATTTATTTTATTTTCACCTTGATCATTACATCTTCCTTTTTCTTTTTGTAAACCTCTACAACAAATTCGTTTTCAGCTGTCTGTACAATTCTATCTGTGTTAAATTGATACACTTCAAGATCTTCTTTCACCTCTCTTGTGTCTAGAATAGATCCCTTAGTTGTAACTCCAGTATCGTCATTAATCTTAACAGCTGTTAAAAATCCTCCCTTCCCATCTGTATGTCTTGCAGGTCGCTCATCTAGTTCTAAACCAAAGTTTTTTACATTATCTAAGAAAATAATATAATGACTGTTATTTGTGTACATGTACGTATAAGACATACCACCTACATAGGTTGAACTAGTGTCGTATACTTGTCCTATACTAGGCTTTCCCATTTGACTTTTTGGGATTTTTTTCATCCATTTTAAATTTCCAGAAACATCTATCCTTGACACTAAGATGTCCTCGTAATGATAGGTGAAATAACCACTGTTTTTAGTACGATGATAAATTTTAAAAAATTGCTCACCTACAAGAAGGAGACTTCCATCTTCAAAAAATCTAATTTCAGTCAATCTTAAATTTTCAAACTCTGCCTCGCCTTTTTCTTCTTTTTTATTATTCTTTCTTTTTGTTTTGTTTTTTTCAAACTGATTTATTAAAGCTACAGGTATCTCATATGTTTTTAGATTTTCAATCGTTCCACTTTGAGTGATAGCTATAGTAAAAAGACCATCTGCATCATTAAGATCTCTTTTATTACCTGCGGCGTAGAACCCTGCACAAATTAAAGTACCATCAAATGATTCAAAAAGAGAAATTCCATTGATAAACTTATTCTCAAGATCAATTTTTTTGGACTCTAAAGCATCAGTATCTGCTCGCATTATAAGAAGCTCCATATAATAGTTTGCTTTTTCATCCTTTTTCTTCTTTTTGTCTCTCCCACTATCATCTAAGAAAATTTTGGCTAGTAAATAACCAGTTCCACTGGCATCTACCGCAAAATCAACAAAATCCATTTTACGTTCTGTATATGGCATCTTGTACTCTTGACCCCATAATTTATTTAAATCAGTATCAAAAACCTCAGCACCCAAAATGCTATAGCTTTTTTTATCGTTTTTCTCTGTAGGCTTCCTTCTATATTGTATCAATAATTTTGACTCATCTGCAGATGTGAAAAAATCAAACTTATCAGTAACACCCACAGATCCAAAAGAAAATGGAGTAGAGACACCTGCAGTAGACGCAAAAGTACCAGCTAATCGACCATCAATGTCAATAACTCGTTTTGCTTCACCTTTAAAAGTTCCTGAAGCATAGTCAATTTCACGAACAAATAATTGCTCATGTTTCGTTTTTCTTCCTGTCCAACTTGAAAAAAAGAAATAGAATTTATCTTGCAACTGGATCATTCCTTCTATTTGCGCATTGTCAGGAAAATCTTCGTAGGTTTCTGCCGAAATGTTTGTTAAACTACCTACATCATATTTTTGAACAATAACTTTCTTTTTCCAAGGCTTAACTGCGAGTATGGTTTCTCCATCCGAAAAATATTTTTTCCGAGGAGAATCATAGACCTGATAGGGCTCACTTACTGTATAGCTGTAATCATTAGATAAACTTTTTTGAGCTTGTACATTATGACCTTGTAACATAACAATTGCCATTGTTAAGAAGAATATTCTTTTCATTTCCTGTTTATTATTTATTTACAAACTTAACATTTATGACTATAGCGATGTAGAAGTTTTATATTTATTTAAAGCCTTAGAAATGATGAATGATTGTTTTTATGATATCTGATCGTATTTCATATAATTACTAAGTTTTTGCAATATTGAAAAAATGTATTTATATGAAATTTTCTTTCACAAGATCACCTACTATTTAATTCTTATTCTTCTAAATGAACAGGAGCCTCTCCATGTGCTCGCATATCTTCTTTTGTAAGCACTTTATAATCGGGTGTTTTTGGTGCGTTTTCAAACATAGGAATTAAAGACTCCGGTAGATCGCATAATTTACGTGTTGTAAGATCTATCCACCCACCTTGCATAGTCCCTCTTGCGATATTACGTCCTTTGTGATCGTAAAAGTTATGTACAAATTTGAAAAACATACCATCAGGACTGCTTCCTCCTAATTCAAAACTTACACGAATAGGTTTTCCTTGAAAAGCCTCTTTAAAAAAGAATAACTGCTCATGAAAAACAACTGGACCAATGTTATGAATGACCATTTCTTTCTGACTTAATCCGTTTTCAATAAGAAAACCCATACGAGTATGGCTCATAAAATTTACGTAAGCGCTATTCGCTAAATGCCTATTTGCATCTATATCGCTCCATCGGACATCAAATTCTTTAAAGTACATAGTTGTTTACAGTTTTATATTTTAAAAATTCTTTAATAATATCTATTGTTTCTTGCTCTTTAAGCATATGATCTTGACCGTTTATATAGACACGATCTATGTATGGTAAGTTTTCAATTGCTGTTTTTATGGGCGCAATTGGAGCTACATTATCTGATACTTCATGTATCACTAAACATGGTTTATTTACTTTTTTAAAGAACTGTGACAAAGTTACTTCGTCAAATGGTAATTTAAGCACATTATCAATTTTTATACGTAGATTTTTTATTGCTTTATCAGAAAGAGATAGTAAATCTTTAAAGTAAAGTAAGATGGCATCAACTCCAGATGGCGCGCCCATAACTACATAAGAATCTATAGAGATGTTTTGATTTAATAAATAAGCATAACTAGTCGATAAACATCCTAGAGAGTGACATATAGCACAGTCTACCTTACCTATATAATCTACAGCTAGTTGAATGGATTCCCTATAGAGCTCTACATTGAGGTGATTTCCTTGAGAAGCTCCATGAGCTGGAGCATCTAAAGCATATATGGTATACTCGCTTATATCTAGTTGTTCTATATAAGGTTGCCATTGCTTACTATTACTTTTCCAACCGTGTAAGAATAATAGTTTTTTTGGACCTGTTCCCCAAGCATGTAATGCTACGTTTGTGCCTCTAGAAGTAGGAAGAAATGTTGTAGTACCTGTTTCAAAAAAAATAATAGTTTTTGGCTTCAAAACGGGAGGCTTAACGGTACAAAGTAACTTAAATGAGAATTCACGATTGTATTTAGGGAAAATCACAGAGGAGTTTAGATACAATCCAGTTAGCTTTAATAGTAGTTTTTCCATAAGAACATTGTAGATACCAATTGGTATCTTTAGGGTTAAATTTTTTTTAAATCAATATTTCTTTTACAAGATTTCTTAAATGTGTAATTGCGTGTGTAATAGAGGTTTTGTCTCGCTCTAATTTACTCATCATAATACCGCCTTCAAGGGTTGCTATAAAAATGGTACTGTAATAATCAATATCAATAGAAGAGATTACTTGATTGTTTTTGATACCATTGTTAAATAAGGTTTGCAGAGACACCCTTAAACGAGATAACATATTATAGGTTTGCTGTCGTAAGATAGGGTTTGCATCATCAGACTCAATCGCAGCATTTAATAAAGGACATCCTCCTTTATATAGAGGAGTATTCATATACCCATCAAAGAAAATAAAAATAGCTTCCATTTTGTCTTGAAAATTTTCAGCTACTTTGATAGAAGTACTTATCTCATTAAACATGAGTTTAGAAAGACTATGTAATGCTTGTTGTTCTAGATCTTCTTTATTTTCAAAATGACGATAAATAGCACCTTTTGTAAGTCCAGTTGCCTTGGTGATGTCAGAAAGGGAAGTTGCCTTATATCCCTGTGTATTAAAGAGATCGGCACTCTTTGTAATGATAAGTTCTTTTGTAGCTTCTGGGTTGCGCATATACAAAGATACCAATTGGTATCTTTGTATTCAAATTTTATTAATTTTAATTAAGTGCAAATAAAAACCCTCCCTATTTTAGGGAAGGTTCATTAATGCTATTGATAAAGGATTATATCTGGCTCATTCCACCATCTATTTCAAGTTCGACACCATTTACATAACTGGCATCATCACTAGCAAGAAACGCTGCTGCCCCTGCAATTTCTCTAGCTTCTCCAAAACGTTTTAAAGGAACTCCTTGTGCAAAATTTGTTCCCATTTCCTGTACTTGTTCCTCTGTCATCCCATCCATTTTACTATAAATAGGAGTGCCTATAGGACCAGGAGCAATACTATTTACGCGTATTCCTCTAGGAGCTAACTCACTTGTTAAGACACGAGCATATGAACGTAAAGCTCCTTTTGTAGCACTATATACACCAGAACCTTCAAATCCTTTTTGGTTAACGATAGAGGTGTTGAAAATAATACTAGCACCATCATTAAGATTAGGAATTGCTTCTTTCACAAGAAATGCAGGGCCTTTGATATTTGTATTAAATTGATTGTCAAAAAAGTCTTCTGTAATCTGGTCAGACGGTGCAAATTGTGCTACACCAGCATTTGCAAAAAGGACATCAATTTTTCCGTAGGTGGCAACGGCTTCTTCTATAAGACGTTTATTGTCTGAAGGACTGGACTGATCTGCAAGAACAGTTTTAAAATCTCCTTCTAGTTGTGCAGATGCTTCATTTAGTGCCTCTTGTCTTCTTCCTGAGAATACTACTTTTGCACCTTCTTTTAAAAATCGTTGTACCGTTGCAAATCCTATTCCTGAATTACCTCCTGTAATTACAGCAACTTTGTTTTCTAATTTTTTCATGAATTTTTAATATTTAGTGTTTGTTGTTCGTTTTGAAACAATCGTTCCAAAATGAATTAAATTTTTTTAATGAAGTATGATTAATGTATTATGTATGATGTTTTTAAGTGTTTTGTAATCTCTAGTAAGCATTCCTGTCATTCGCAATCCTTGAAAAGCACTAAATAGGTAATACGCATAATTTTCTGGAGTATCATTCTTATTAATTAATGCTTGTTGTTGTCCTTCTTTTATCAGGCCAGAAAATAGTTGTAAAGTTCCTTCTTCACTGTGTTTAAGAATTGCTTTTATAGGAGTATCCGTGTGCGATAGTTCTGTTTTACAATTTAAATTAAAGCACCCTTTTCCTTCAACATCTTCTAAGATTAAATGAAGTATATTTTTGAATATGTTATGTATAGCATCTAGTGGACTATCTGCGTCTTTAAGAGCATCCTTAAATAAAGATTTAGTGTCTTCTTGATATTGTTTAAAAACGGTTTCAAAAAGTGCTTCTTTATTGCCAAAAGAATTATAAAGACTACTTCTATTTAAGCCAGTAACATCTACTAGATCTTGCATAGAAGTCCCGTTGAAGCCTTTGCTCCAAAATAATTCCTTTACTTTTTCTAGGACATGTCCTCTATCAAAAACTTCGACTCTTGGCATATTATCTGAAATGATCGGTACAAATGTAATTAAAACGATCGTTTCAAAATAAAATTTTAGAAAAATTTATGATTTTGTAAGTTTTAAAAGTGTCTCAAAAAGGCTTTGATTGCTATATCTCAAATCCGTACTTTTATCACATCTAACAAGGTCATATTTTTATAATAATGCCATTACTCACATCTGGTTTTAAAACCAAAGGATTATTTAAAAACACTCATTTTTCTACAATTTACTCTGCAAAAATCAGGAGAGTATTTGGAGTGCAACAAGAACGAGAACGTTTTGAATTGTCAGATGGAGATTTTATAGATGTAGATTGGTCGTTTCCGCTTTCGCGAAAGCAAACTAATAAAGTGGCCCTTCTTTTTCATGGTCTAGAAGGTGATGCGCAGCGCACTTATATGCTAGCGATGGCAAAGTTGCTCAATAGAAATGGCTATGATGTTGCCGCTGTAAATTTTAGAGGATGTAGTGGCAGCGGGAATAAAATGTACCGTTCTTACCATAGTGGAGAGACCGAAGATATACGTTTTATAGTACAGACTATCGCTTTAAGAAATAGCTATAAAAATTTATTTTTATACGGTGTAAGTCTAGGGGGGAATGCACTTCTTAAATATTTAGGAGAAAATAAGGATATTCCTGCAAGCTTAAAAGCGGTGTCTACGATAGGAGTTCCTATAGATTTAAAAGCATCTTTAGAGCAACTTACAAACAAAGAAAATTTTGTGTACCGCACATCTTTTTTAATAGATTTAAAAAGAAAATATCGTAAAAAGATGCACTATTTTCCAGATCAAATGTCTCAAGATGCGTATAAAAAAATACACTCTCTTAAAGATTTTGATGATCTCTATACAGCGCCTGCTCATGGGTTTGAAAATGCATTGGATTATTATGTAAAAGCGAGTAGTTTTCAGTACCTCTCTAAGATCACTATTCCTACCTTTATTTTAAATGCCAAAAATGATTCTTTTTTACACGGAGACTGCTACCCATATGGGATTGCTGGCAATAATAGGTGTCTTTTTTTAGAGACTCCAAAGCATGGAGGTCATGTGGGTTTTTATCTTCCTGGAGAGTTTTATTATAATGAGCAAAAAACCTTAGAGTTTTTTGAAGAATATATGGAGTAAAACTCCTTGTTATGCCTTATATTAGAGGCTTATTTAAAAAATACGACAATGAAGATCACACGTATGTTAGCTGCTTTTGTACTTATCGGATTATTAGTAAGTTGCGGAGGGGGAGATAAAAAAGAAGAAAAGAAGGAAGGTGTTAAAATAGGAGGCTCAAAAACGGAAGCAAAAAAAGATGACTCTAAAGTTAATCTTGCACTTACAGGTAATGATGTAATGCAATTTGACAAGAAAGAATTTACAGTAAAAGCGGGTCAAGAAATAACACTTACATTACGTCATATCGGAAAAGGAGATATCAAGATTATGGGACATAATTTTGTGTTATTAAAACAAGATGTTTCTATTCCTGTATTTTCTGCAAGTGCAGCCTCTGCTGGACAAAAAGCAGACTGGATTCCTAATGAAGGAAAAGATGTAATTGCATATACAAAGATGATAGGAGGAGGACAAACAACTACAGTTACGTTTACAGCACCAGCCGCTGGGACGTATGACTTTGTCTGTAGTTTCCCAGGTCATTCTGGACTTATGAAAGGAAAGTTTATTGTAGAGTAATCTATAAAAACTAAGGATATAAAAAAAGCACTGTCCCCATACGAAGACAGTGCTTTTTGGTTTTTAAATAGCGTCTATAAAAACTGATCACTCTCAACATACGCATCAATGACGCGTTGTTCCCCTGTTTTACCTTCTATAGAATTCCCATGTTCCATACCTAAAACACCTGTAAAACCTTTACTGTGTATATACTTAAAAACATTTTTGTAATTAATTTCTCCAGAGGTAGGCTCATTACGTCCAGGATTATCACCTATTTGAAAATATGCAATTTCGTCCCAGCACTGTTCGATATTTGGAATTAAGTTCCCTTCTTGGATTTGCTGATGATAAATATCAAATAATATTTTACAAGATGGACTATTTACCGCTTTACATATCTGATACGCCTGCGGTGATTCTGATAAGAAAAGCCCTGGGTGGTTTCTAAAGTTTAACGGTTCGAGTACCATCACAATACCGTGAGGTTCTAGAATAGCGCAAGCTTGTTTTAAAGTTTCAATTACATTAGCGGTTTGATAGGCCATGTTTTGGCGTAAGTCTACATGACCAGGCACAACGGTCATCCATTTGGCGTGTACCCGTTTTGCAACAGCTACAGATTTTTTGATATCATTTAAAAATTCTTTGCGCCATGCTTCTTTTCCACTAGCAAGATTAGGTTCTGTCCAATAGATTTTATGAGCTACAAATACACCCATGATCATCTCATGTTTTTCCATGGTTTTTGCCATGGCTTCTTGTTGAGCTATAGGACGATTACGCATCTCATTATCTTCAAAAGCAGTAAATCCTTGGGCAGCCATAAATTCAAGTTGTGCTACAGGATCATCTCCGGCATGTTCTTTAAACATGCCTATATGTGGTGCATAGTTTAAGTTGAAATTGTGTTTTACGATGTCCGCTTTCGCGAAAGCGGCATTATCTACAGTTGTTGCCATTCCATGTAAACTTAATCCTCCTAATGACAAAAAGGAACCTGTTAAGGCTCCTTTTTGAATAAACTTTCTTCGTTTCATCTATTTGATTTTAGCCCTTGAATCAATAAATATAGATTAATTTTTGTTTTCTTTTAGGGCTTAGAAAACAAGAATTAGAATGCGTGATCTTTTATTATATAGAATATGCTTTCCCTCCAGTAGCTTCACTCACAGGAAGACATCCTATTTGTTGTGCTGGGATAGGTTCATAAGCAAGGACATTTTCCCCTATTTGCTCAGAGGTTTTCCAACCCCAAATAGTCATTCCACGTATTCCTTGTACAAGTGCATATGAAGCAACGTCTGGATCTGGAGTAGCCGTTTTATCCTTTGCATAGGCTTGGTAAAATTCTCCAAGTTTTTCATCATATGCTTCTTCTTGTGCCTTATCTACGATGAGATATTTCTTTAAAAGCTGATCAAAATCTTCGGCTTTTCCTTCTCCTAATGGTTTATTGAATGTTGCTTGAAACTGAGTAGCTAGTGCTTTAAATCCCATTGCTGTTTGTGCTTGACCTTCTAGTGTCGAAACTTGATCCCAATAGCTATCTATAAATTCATGAACACCAACATCTACAGCACCAGGAATTGCCTCGTCAGAAGGGATGATTAAATCAACCATGCGACGTAATGCATGTCCTTCTTCTTTTGATAAAAAAGAAGGGATAAATTCTGGTTCGTTTGTACAGCTTTGTAATAAGCTTAATATAGTAGGTGTTGCAACAAGCGCTGTTGCTCCTAGTCCTAAATTTTTGAGTACTTGTCTTCTATTCATCATCTTATGCTTCTTTTTTAAGTTGATTTGCAGCGTGATTTGCAGCACGTGCGGTGAATGCCATATAGGTAAGTGAAGGGTTTACACAACTTGCAGAGGTCATAAAAGCCCCATCGGTTACATATACATTTGGTACTGCGTGTAGTTGGTTGTTTCCATTACATACAGAAGTTTTAGGGTCACGCCCCATACGAGCGGTTCCCATCTCATGAATTCCATTTCCAGGAGCACTTGGATCGTCCATTGTTTGGATATCTTCAAAACCTGCGTTTTTCAACATCTCCTTGGCAGATGCAATCATATCTTTACGCATCTCCCATTCGTTTTCTTTCCATTCTGCATCAAAGGTTACCGTAGGCAATCCCCATTTATCTAGTTTATTATAATCTAGGGTCATTTTGTTGTCGTGGTATGGAAGACATTCTCCAAAGCCCATAAGGCCTATTGTCCAACCACCTGGTTCTTGAATTACTTTTTTGAGTCCAGCTCCGTAACCAGCTTCTGCAATTTGAGGTTGATAGTCTCCACGTCCAGCTCCTCCTTGATATCCATATCCTCTTTTAAACGTTTTTTGTTCTGTCTCGCCTCCTATATTTCTAAATCGCGGAATGTAAATTCCATTAGGACGACGTCCTTTATAGTATTTGTCTTTATCACCAGACCACTTTGCAGTAGCTCCCGCTTTAAAGTGATGATCCATAAGATTGTGTCCTAACTCACCACTATCATTCCCCATTCCATTAGGGAAGCGATCACTTTTAGATTGCATTAGAATACTTGCACTTGCAATAGCGGAAGCACAAAGAAATACAACCTTAGATTTGAATTCTATTTTTTCTCCAGACTCAGCATCGATGACTTTTACACCTGTTGCTTTCCCAGTTGCATCATCATACATAACTTCGGCAGCAATAGAGAATGGGCGTAATGTTAAGTTTCCTGTACGTTCTGCAGCAGGAAGTGTAGATGAGTTACTACTAAAGTATCCTCCAAACGGACACCCACGCATACATCTATTTCTAAATTGACAGGCAGAACGACCATCATATGTTTTTGCACCCGTGATATGTGCTACACGACCTATAGTGAGTAGGCGGCCATCTTTATAGCTTTGCGCCATGTTCTTTTTGAGAACTTCTTCTACACAGTTAAGTTCCATGGGAGGAGAGAACTTACCATCAGGTAATACTTCCAATCCTAAACTTTCTCCAGAGACAGATATATATTCTTCTACTTTATCATACCAAGGAGCAATGTCTGCATAACGTACTGGCCAATCTACAGCAATATCTTCTTTTTTGTTTGCTTCAAAATCAATGTCAGACAAACGATAACTCTGTCTTCCCCACATAAGAGAACGACCTCCTACGTGATATCCACGTATCCAGTCAAAACGCTTTGTCTCATTATAAGGATGTTCGATATCATCTACAAAAAAGTGATTACGCTCTGCCTTGTGTACATATCCTGTACGTGATTGTTTCTCATAACGAGCTTTTGTTTCACGAGTGACCTCCCCTTTAAATTTAGAATCCCAAGGATCTAAGTTCATCGTTGGATAATCTTCGATATGCTTTACCATGCGACCTCGTTCAAGAACAAGTGTTTTTAAACCATTTTCACATAATTCTTTGGCAGCCCATCCACCACTGATTCCTGACCCTACGACAATCGCATCGTACGTTTCGTTTTGTGTAACTGTATTCACTTTAGTATGTATTAATGAGAAAATATTGTGATCTATGCTACCAAATATATAAATTTTAAGTTGTTTTTTGTCAATTTTAAAAAAAGACTAACTTAGTCAAACCGTAGATTTAACAGTTGATCACAAGCGAAAACGTTGTAGTACGGACATAATTAATTAGAACTTTATGAAAAATTATTTTACAATTGCGTTAGTATGTGTATTTGCTTTTATTTCTTGTAAGAATGAAGTAAAAAAAGAAGAGAATACTCCTACAAAAGAAGAAACAAAAACCCCTGTTGCAATGATTAGTGACAATTATAAACATTCACTTGCACAATGGTCACTTCATGAACCATTTCAAAATGGATCTTTAAACCCTATGGATTTTGCAACCATTGCAAAAGAATTAGGATTTACAGGAATTGAGTATGTGACGCAGTTGTATCCTTCTGTAGTTGAAACTGGCGGTAATTACAGAGAGCGTGTGATGACCCTTGCTAGCAAACTTGTTGAAATAAGTAAACAAGCCGAAATGGATAATGTATTGCTTATGGTGGATCATGCTGGAGAATTGGCAGATTCAGACCCTGAAAAACTGAAAGAAGCTATAGAAAACCATAAAATATGGATGGATGCCGCTGCAGTTATGGGAGCTCATTCTATTCGCGCAAATCTATTTGGAGAATTAGATCCAGAAAAATGGCATACAGTTTCTGTTGCTTCTCTTAAAGAACTCGCCGAATATGGAGCAACCAAAGGAGTTAGTATCCTTATAGAGAATCATGGAGGATGGTCTAGTGATGGAGCAAAACTAGCTGCAGTCATGAAGGAAGTTAATATGTCTAATTGTGGTACTCTCCCTGATTTTGGAAACTTTTGTGTAAAAAGAGAAGGTGGAGAGCGATGGGGCGCCCCTTGTGTAGAAGAATACGATACGTATAAAGGGATTGAAGAATTAATGCCTTATGCAAAAGGGGTCTCTGCAAAATCATACAATTTTGATGAACATGGAGATGAAACAAAACTAGATTATGCACGTATCATGCAAATTGTGAAGGATTCAGGATTTAAAGGATATGTAGGAACAGAATATGAAGGACCATTAGAAGACCCAAAAGAAGGCATTAGATTGACTAAAGCTTTAGTAGAAAAATCATTAAACAACCTTAAATAAGAACTTATGAAAGCATCAACTAGATTACAGTTATCAATAATGATGTTCCTTGAATTCTTTATTTGGGGAGGATGGTTTGTAACTTTAGGAACTTTTTTAGGAAACAACTTAAATGCCGAAGGGGGAGAAATTGCACAAGCATTTTCTACTCAATCTTGGGGAGCGATTATTGCCCCTTTTATTATAGGATTAATTGCCGATAGATATTTTAATGCAGAAAAAATTCTTGGAATACTACATCTTATAGGCGCAGGATTAATGTATCTGATGTCTCAAACAACAGAGTTTGGGGTATTTTACCCATACGTATTAGGATATATGATTGCGTATATGCCTACACTAGCATTGGTAAACTCTGTGTCATTTAATCAAATGAAAGACCCTTCTAAGGATTTTCCTTTGATTAGAGTATGGGGTACATTAGGTTGGATTGTTGCAGGATTGTTAATTAGTCTTGCCTTTAAATGGGATTCTGAAGTAGGAATTAAAGATGGTCTTCTTGCAAATACTTTTTTAATGGTGGCTATTGCTTCTGCGGTACTTGGAGTTTTTAGTTTTACATTACCTAAAACACCTCCTAGCGAAAAAGGAGAAAAAGTAAGTGTTTCAGATATTTTAGGACTTGATGCTTTAAAATTATTAAAGGATAGAAACTTTCTAGTATTCTTCCTTTCTTCGGTACTAATTTGTATTCCTTTGGCTTTTTATTATGCAAACCTAAGCCCATTTTTGACAGAGTCGAGTTTAGAAAACTCAACTGCATGGGCATCTATGGGACAAGTCTCAGAGATCGTATTTATGCTCCTTTTACCATTTTTCTTTAAGAAATTTGGCTTCAAGAAGACCATTTTGGTAGGAATGCTAGCTTGGACACTTCGTTATATTTTATTTGCTTACGGTAATACAGGCGACCTTTTCTTTATGGTTGCTACTGGAATAGCGTTACATGGTATTTGTTATGATTTCTTTTTTGTGTCTGGACAGATTTATACCGATAGTAAAGCAGGAGAAAAAGTAAAAAGTGCAGCACAAGGACTTATTACACTTGCTACCTATGGAGTAGGAATGCTTGTAGGGTTTTATGTAGCTGGAAAAATTACAGATGCAAATATTCTAGGAGAAGGACATAATTGGAATGCTATTTGGGTATTCCCAGCGATTTTTGCGGCTGTAGTATTTGTGATCTTTGCCATCGCATTTAAAAATGAAAAAATAGAATACACAGAATAATCAAATGTCATTCTGAGTCTGTCGAAAACGAGTCTAACTTAAATAAATGGGATAGAGCTTCGACAAGCTCAGCCTGACAATAATAGTTTAGAAATGAGTAACAAAATAAGATGGGGCGTCCTTGGTGGCGGTGGAGATAGTTTAATAGGGGTATTACATCGTGTAGCAGCAAGTATGTTTGATGCATATCAACTTACAGGAGCTGTTTTTAACCCTGATGTGAATGTGAGTATCGCTTTTGCGAAAGAAATAGGAATTGAAACAGATCGTATTCATGCCAATCTAGATGACATGATTGCTGCAGAACTTGCACGCCCTGAGGAAGAACGTATACAAGTATTTTCGATACTGACGCCTAACTTTTTGCACTTTCCAATGGCAAAACAGTTATTGGAAGCAGGATTTCATGTGATTTGTGAGAAACCTATGACCATGACACATGTGGAGGCTCTAGAACTACAAGCGATCCAACAAAAAAACGGAAACGTCTTTGGGTTGACGCATACCTATACAGGATATCCTATGGTACGTCAGATGAAAGCAATGATTGCAAATGGAGATATAGGTGCCATTCAAAAAGTAGATGCTCAGTATTACCAAGGATGGATCAATCCATTGATACATGATAAAGAACAACGTAGTACTACATGGCGATTAAATCCTGAAAAATCGGGAATAAGCTGTTGTCTGGGAGATATTGGAGTTCATGCATATCAAATGTTAGAGTTTGTGACAGGACAAAAAATCACTTCTATTCTAGCAGATCTTAATCATTTGTATGCAGATAATCAGATGGATATAGATGGAACTGTCTTATTACGACTTGATGAATATACAAAAGGTGTACTTCGCTCTAGTCAGATAGCTACCGGAGAAGAAAATAACTTTACGATAGCCATCTATGGTAAAAAAGCAGGATTAAAATGGGAACAAGAAAACCCTAATTATCTGTATTTACTTGAAGATGGGCAACCTCTGCGTGTATTAAAACCAGGACATACCTATAACAGTGATTTCTCATTAGACGGAACAAAACTTCCTCCGGGGCATCCTGAAGGTATTTTTGACGCGATGGGTAATATTTATAAAGGAGTTGCAAAAGCAATACGCGGAGAAAATTATCAGGAAGGAGAATTCCCAGGAATGACCGATGGTGTGAGAGGAATGAGTTTTATCGAAAAAGCAGTACAGTCACATCGAGATGGGAATGTGTGGATAACACTGGATTCTTAGTGAGTACGCTTTCGCGAAAGCGTATAAAGGATAATAAAGTATAGACTAAAAGATACCCGTATATCCGGGCATTATTATGAAAACAATAAAAGGGCCAGCAGTATTTTTAGCGCAATTTATGGATGATAAAGCACCATTTAATTCCCTAGATGGGTTATGTAAATGGGCAGCAGATTTAGGATACAAAGGCATCCAAATCCCAACATGGGAAAGTCGATTGATAGATCTAACCAAAGCAGGAGAAAGTAAAACCTACTGTGATGAACTTAAAGGAAAAATCAATGATTATGGACTTGAAATTACAGAGCTCTCTACGCATTTACAAGGGCAACTTGTAGCTGTACATCCTGCCTACGATTTGATGTTTGATAATTTTGCACCAGATGATTGTAAAAATAATCCTAAAAAACGAACAGAATGGGCACGACAACAAATGATAAGTGCTGCTCGTGCAAGTAAACATTTAGGACTCAATGTAAGTGCTACTTTTAGTGGATCTTTATTATGGCATACCATGCACCCATGGCCGCAACGTCCAACAGGACTTGTAGAAATGGGCTTTGAAGAACTTGCAAAGAGATGGATGCCATTGCTTAATGAATATGATGCAAATGGAGTTGATGTAGCCTATGAGATTCATCCAGGAGAAGACTTACACGATGGAGTGACTTTTGAACGTTTCTTAGAAGCAACAAATAACCATAAACGTGTAAATATCTTATATGACCCAAGCCATTTTGTATTGCAACAACTAGATTATATAGCATATATAGATCATTATCATTCGTTTATAAAAGCATTTCACGTAAAAGATTCTGAATTTAAACCTGATGGTAAACGCGGAACTTTTGGAGGATATAGTGATTGGCAAGACCGAGCTGGACGGTATCGTTCTCCTGGTGATGGACAGATAGATTTTAAAACTATCTTTACAAAATTGACAGAATATGGTTGTGATGTATGGGCTGTGATGGAATGGGAATGTTGTGTGAAGAGTCCAGAACAAGGCGCTAGAGAAGGTGCTCCATTTATTGCAAATCATATTATAGAAGCTACGCAAAAACGATTTGATGATTTTGCAGGAGCAGACATAGATAAAGAATTATTAAAAAAAATACTAGGACTTTAAAATAAAGATCATGAAAAAGCTAATTGTACTTTCTGTAGCACTTGCCGTATTTAGTTGCAAACAAACAACAGAAACAAAAACAGAAGTAGTCGAAGAGGTAGAGATAAAAGAAGTGGAGGATACTACATCAGAGTGGATTACACTATTTGATGGAACCTCCATGGATGAATGGAGGGGTTATGGATCAGAAAAAATGCACCCTGAATGGACTATAGAAGATGGTGCTATGGCTTTTACTCCAGGAGAACAAGGAGGGAAGAACATTATTTCAAAAGACATTTATGAGAATTTTATACTCTCACTAGAATGGAAAATATCTGAAGGTGGGAATAGCGGTATCTTTTGGGGAGTTCATGAATCTGATGAATATAAAGAAGCCTATGAAACGGGACCAGAGATACAAGTATTGGATGATGCAAAGCACCCTGATTCATTTGTGGCAGAAGGAACTCACAAAGCAGGGTCATTATATGATATGATCAAACGTCCTGATGGACTCATCAATCCGGCAGGAGAGTGGAACAAGGTGGAACTAGAAGTGAATCATAAAACTAATCTTGCAAAGTTAAAACTTAATGACAAGAATGCCTTTACATTTCCTGTACATGGGGAAGCATGGGATACTATGGTTGCAAAAACAAAATTTGCAGATTGGAAAGGCTTTGGAAAATACCAGAAAGGTCATATTGGATTACAAGACCATAGTGATAAAGTATGGTATCGTAATATTAAGATTAAGCGTATAGAGTAGTCTTATTGATACATGTTTAAAAACAAGAAATCGTATTTTTGAGTATGGAAAATAGTGCTCTTTTAATAGTCGGTTTCTTATTTTTGTTTTTAGCTTATTATTACTTAAAAAAACCACCTAAAAAAATAAATCACCTATACGGATATCGTACAAGGCGATCTATGGCAAATCAAGATATTTGGGATTTTGCAAATAAACAAAGCGCAAAAGATTTTTGGCGTGTAGCGATTGTTACTATGATCACAGGTTTGGCATTATTGCCTTTTGATATACCATTTAAAGTTCTTGTGCAAATGGCCGTATTGCTTATAGGACTTGGAATTTCTGTCTGGAATACAGAAAAAGAAATTAATAAACATTTTGATAAAAACGGAAATAAGATTTTATGAATATAACCACCATACTTACAATAATGGCACCAGCTTTAATAGCTCTTATTGCTTATGGAATAGTACGATTCTTTCCTCCTTCTATAGATAATGCATTTATTTTAAAAGCACCCCAATGGTGGTCTAGAGATCAACAAACGTGGGATAAAGCCTATGTTTTTCTTGCAAAAAAATACATTCTATATACAATCATTCTTTTTGTGTTCTGTGGGGCTATGTTTTTTGTAAACTGGGGATATGCGATGTCTTTAGGGTATATACTATTAGTTTTTTTGTTATTACTTGCACAACTCCAAGTGCGACGTTATATGCAAGACACTGTAAAATAAAGTGTATGATACATACGCTTTCGCGAAAACGTATAAGCAACCATTAATACTTTTATGCATCTTATAGATACAAAACAATCTATTATGCAACGTTTATACTCATTACTATTTGTCATTTTAAGTATCACTTTTGTAGGCTGTGAGGCAGATTCTAGATCTGATTCTCCAGATTCTACTGTAGATGTTAGCGCCGAAACTTCTGATTCTTCTGGGAATGGTGATGGTCAAGATAATGCAGGTTTAATTACTGCTGGAGAATGGAATGATCTTGATCATTGGTCATTTTGGAATGATTTATTAGAACAAGAAGAATTTAATGAAACTCAAGAATATTGGGGGTTTTATCCTAAAAATAGAGTAGATATACAACTTAATAATCAACAAGGAGATCCGTTGGTAGATGCTGTTATTCGCCTAAAAATAACTGGAAATACAGTTTGGGAAGCACATACAGATAACTATGGAAAGGCAACATTATGGGCAGGCTTATATGAAGGCCCTACACAAATACAAGAAGAAGATATATCGATCGAAATAAATGAAGAACCAATCTCTCAAGTAATTACCTTATTTGATCAAGGAATTAATTCGATTGTTTTAAATGAAACAGCTCAAGTTTCAAATACAGTTGCGCTTTCTTTTATTGTAGACGCAACTGGATCTATGTCTGATGAGATTTCCTTTTTAAAAGCAGACTTACAAAATGTAATCGAAGAAGTGGCCCAAGATAATCCATTGATAGATATCTATACGTCAAGTGTGTTTTACAGAGATGAAGGGGACTTATACCTAGTTAGAGACTCTCCAATGACTACCAATTTAAGTACGACGATTGATTTTATTCAAGAACAAAATGCCGGAGGTGGTGGAGATTATCCAGAAGCTGTACAAGAAGGGCTTGGTACAGCAATACATGATTTACAATGGCCTGAACAAGCAAGAACTCGTATTGCATTTTTATTGCTAGATGCTCCTCCGCATTATGATTCACAGGTGATTGATTATTTACAATCTACCATTGCTACAGCAGCTCAAAATGGAATAAAAGTGATTCCTGTAGCTGCTAGTGGTATAGATAAACCTACAGAATTCTTACTACGTTATTTTGCCATGAGCACAAACGGAACCTATGTATTTATTACAAATGATAGTGGTATTGGGAATGATCATATAGAAGCTAGTGTAGGTGAATATCAAGTAGAATTTTTAAATGAATTACTCATACGCCTTATTAAGAAATACTCAGCATAATAGCCTTTACTAATAGGGGAATCCTTCATTCCAAAACTGTTATATTTGTCTTATGATAAAATCAATGACTGGCTTTGGGAAAAGTGTTGTACAACTTCCCGGAAAAAAAATCACCATTGAGATTAAGTCACTTAACAGTAAAAGTCTTGATCTTAATGCTCGTATTCCATCTACATATAGAGAAAAAGAACTTGCCATGCGTAATCTTGTTGCAAAATCCTTGGTAAGAGGAAAAGTAGACTTTGCATTGTATGTAGAGAGTACAGGAGAGAATACCAACACCAAAGTAAATGAGGGTATTGTAAAAGAATACATGCGACAATTAGGAAATGTAGCAAACAGTGATTCTATTGAGTTATTGAAAATGGCTGTGCGACTTCCTGATGCGTTAAAAGTAGAGCGTGAAGAGATGAATGAAGGCGAGTATAAGAGCATTGTAGAAACACTTGATACAGCTTTAAAAGAGATAAATATATATAGATCTGATGAAGGTGCTTCTTTAAAAGGAGAGTTTGAATTACGCATTAAGAATTTACAAACCTTACTAGAAAATGTTGTAGTAATGGATGTAGATCGCTTAGATAGTGTAAAGGTAAGGCTAGAAAAAGCAGTCGCAGATCTTAAGATAGAGCTTGATGAGAATCGTTTTGAACAAGAACTTATCTATTATCTAGAAAAATACGACATCACAGAAGAGAAAGTACGTCTTAAGAATCATTTAGATTATTTTACAGAAGCATTAGATTCTGATAACTCTAATGGTAAAAAACTAGGCTTTATAAGTCAGGAAATAGGTCGTGAGATTAATACAATAGGTTCAAAATCTAATTACGCACCCATGCAACAACTTGTTGTACAAATGAAAGACGAACTAGAGAAAGTAAAAGAGCAAATGCTTAACGTACTTTAATATAGAAGTAAGACGTGACAAAAATAAACCAACATTCAGGTAAACTTATTGTTTTTTCGGCTCCTTCAGGAAGTGGTAAAACTACAATTGTACGGCATCTATTAAAACAAGAAGAACTTAATCTTAAGTTTAGTATTTCTGCAACAAATAGAGAACCTAGAGGAGAAGAAAAACATAGTAAAGACTATTATTTTATGTCTTTTAAAGAGTTTAAACAACATATCAAGGATGAAGATTTTTTAGAATGGGAAGAAGTCTATAGAGATAGTTTTTATGGAACGCTTAAAGAAGAAGTACATCGTATCTGGTCTTTAGGAAAACATGTGATTTTTGATATTGATGTTTCCGGAGGATTACGCATTAAAAGAAAATTTCCAGAAAGAACAATTGCTATTTTTGTAAAACCACCTAGTATAGATGAATTAAAAAGACGTTTAAAAGATCGTAGTACAGAAAGCGAAGATAAAATCAATATGCGTATCGCAAAAGCTTCTGCAGAGCTTGCTACTGCGCCTCAATTTGACCATATTATACTTAATGATCATCTAGAGAATGCTCTTGAAGAAGCAGAAGATGTTGTTGCAGATTTTATCAAAATCCCTCTACGCAGAGATGAAGAGGAAGAGGAATAAATAAAACAAGCCCTAATAATCAGTATGAAAATAGGATTGTATTTTGGGACATTTAACCCCATTCATGTAGGACATCTTGCTATTGCAAATCATATGGCAGAGTACAGTGATCTAGATAAAATCTGGATGGTAATTACTCCGCATAACCCTTTTAAGAAAAAAAGCAGCTTGTTAGATAACCATCACCGTTATCAGATGGTGCAAAGAGCATTGGAAGAGTACCCTAAAATTAATGCGAGTACTATAGAGTTTGATTTACCACAACCTAACTATACCGTAAATACGCTTGCTCACCTTCAAGAAAAGTATCCTTCTTATGAGTTTTGTCTTATTATGGGCGAAGACAATCTAAAAAGTTTCCATAAATGGAAAAATTATGAAGTGATTCTAGAAAGTCATGAACTATATGTATATCCTCGTATTTCAGAAGGTGTAGTAGAAACACGATTTGATGATCACCCTAAAATACATAAAGTAGCTGCTCCTATTATGGAAATTTCTTCTACAATGATACGTAATGGGATTAAAGAGCGTAAGAATATAAGACCTTTACTACCTGCTGAGGTATACCAATACCTTGATGAGATGCATTTTTATAAATAATAACATCTCAAAATGCCAAAACTAGATATAGAAAATCCATATTCAAGGCGCTCTTATTATTTTGGAGTCATTGCTTTGATCTCGTTTCTTGTAATTAGTTTATTACAAGGAGTAAAAAGGATTACTGATACTAAAGTCCCTATAGGGCTATTTATAACAATCTTGGTTGTATGTGTGTTTTGCGGTCTTGCTTGTATATATACCATCATTAAAGCAAAAAACGAAATACATTCTTTTAAAAAAGTAATAGCGGTTATTCTTGCAATGGCTTCATTTGTATATATACTGTTACTTATAAAAGAGTTGATATCTCCATCTTTAAACTAGTATTAGAATATATGGTTTAACACTGTTTTTAAAAAAAAGAGGTTGCCTTTTAAGGCAACCTCTTTTTTTTAAGATATAATTAAAGTTTTAAAAAATGACAGGAGGTGGTCCATCAGATACACAATCAGATAATAATGCACTTACATACATTGCCCAATTATTACCTTCAAAATCCTCACCTTCTGCCCAAGCTGTTTCTCCTCCCGTTGGTCCAGAGACTTCAGCATGTGCAGCAAAGCAATAATTGTCATCTAGTACAGAAGCATTAAGAACATATGTAACGACATTTGTGCCATCGCTATGTGTCGTTGAATGCTCAAAGCGACCTACTTTTGGATTTCCAGAACCAGTGGTAGGAATCGTTTGTTCTGCACAGTTACCAATACTTAGATGTGTTGCATCAATGATCCAATCTTCGTTTGTTGTATACGTGATGATTAAATCTTCTCCATCTATAGCTACAGTGACTGTTCCTGCTATATGATGTTGACCAGCAATAAGGTTTACAGTAAGACAAAATTCATCCTCCATATTCTTATTTTGATTATCTAAATCTTTAATACTAGATTCATAAACTCTAAAATTAGGATCAAGAGTAAGGTTTAATGTGTCACCTTCAATTTGGTCTGGGGAACAACTGAGCATTAATAATGTTACTAATGCAAAGATTTGTAATGTAATTTTCTTCATGATATAAATTGATTTGGGGTTAATCAGTCTAAAGCTACAGGAAGTGATTCATAAAATCGATAAAAAACATGCTTTTTTCGATCAAATACACAGTAAATGAATTATTCACAAGTATTTTGTTAAATTATTTATTGATACTATAGTAGTTTACCTACTGTATTTTTAATCTAATAGTTATTTTGGGTAATTAATTGTGTATTATAAAATCTAAAACTATTGTTTAATGTGTTGTTTTTGTTCTCTATGTAAAGCAATAAAAAAAGAAACCGCCCACACTAATTAACACTTAGGTGAGCGGTTTCAAACTAAATAACCAACCAAAATTTTTATATCTTCTAGCTTCTTTTGAGCTTTTTTGCTTTAAGAGCTTCTATTTCTTTTTTAATGTCCTCCGTTTTCTTTCTGAATTTTGGAGATGCTTTTCCAGGTTCTAGATATCTAAACTCTATATATCCTTTTCCTCTAAATTGATATGTTGTTCCAGAACTAACCTGATACAGCTCTATCATTTCATCATTTATAACGGTGAGTTCAAAAAATTCATTGTCTGGAAAATTATAATCTAATGTTAAAGTTTTTTGATACAAATCTCCGGCAATATCATCTACATCATAAATCCCGTCATAATCCCAAAATATATTATCAATAGTCGTGCCGTTTGTGTCTTCAGAGCTTCTGAAGTTTCCACTTTGACCTGCTGGAAGAAACTGCAAGAAGTTTTCATTATCAAAAGCATTAATAGTTCCTTCATCACTTGTATATATTTTTTCCCATGCTTGAAACTCTTGTAAGAAATAATGGATATTCTCATAGAATACAAGATCATAATCAAAAGTACTTCTCTGGTAACCTACCAATATATAACGAGCTCCAGATGTTGTATGACGTAATTCTATCTCATTACCAGATAATTGTCTTACATCAAAACTATATCCACCATCTAAATCGTGATGAGCATCGAGTTCAAAGTTATAAGTATCATAATATCCTACATCTATTCCAAAACCACCACCATTACTACCAATTCCAGAAAGGTTATTATTTGCAAAGATGTTTCCGTTTCTAAAAGAGATTGTAAATGCCTTTTGTAAAAATGGAATCACCGTATTACCCGATGAACGATTAATATCTACATACCATATTTCATAGTCATTAAGTACATCATTTAATGTAATAACGGGTGTATCTACCACGATATCGTCTTCAATAATTACTTCTGTATGACAAGAAGTAAATAAAATTGCAACTAGTGCAAATGCCGAAAGGAGTTTGATCGTCTTCATAATCTTTCTGTTTTTTGATTTGCTTATATAAAACCAAATGGCGTGCCAAAAATGTAAACAACTGTTTATCAGTTATTTGAATATACATGTTTATGCTTTCGCGAAAGCGTACTTAGACCAAACCCTACGCCGACAATGATAAAAAATGTCTTATTTTTACAAAACTGTATAATTATATGTAAATGAAAGGAAAACCTAAGTTTGGGGTTATAGGCGGCGGAAGTTGGGCAACAGCTATTGTAAAAATGCTTTGCGAAAACGTAGACCAAGTAGGTTGGTATATGCGAAGCGTATATGCTATAGAACATTTAAAAAGAGAACAACACAACCCTAGTTATTTAAGCGCTGTTGAGTTTGATCCTAATCAGCTATTGTTGAGTAACGACATTAATGAGATTGTAGCGCATGCAGATATTCTTGTATTTGCAGTTCCGTCTGCTTTTGTAGGAGGAGAGCTTAAAAATTTAAAGGTATCTCTTGATAAAAAAATTATATTTTCTGCTATTAAAGGGATTATGCCAGAAAGTGGCAAACTCGTAGGAGCTCATTTTCATGACGTTTATAATATTCCTTTTGATCGTATAGGCGTAATTTCTGGGCCTTGTCACGCAGAAGAAGTTGCTTTAGAACGATTGTCCTATCTAACCATAGCCTGTGCAAAAGAAGAAATAGCACAAACAGTTGCAGATCACCTTTCTTGTCATTATATAAAATGTAAGACAAGTGATGATATTATAGGAATAGAATATGCAGCGACATTAAAAAACATATATGCTATTGCAGCTGGAATAGCTCATGGATTGGGATATGGAGATAATTTTCAAAGTGTCTTAATGAGTAACGCAATACGTGAGATTAAAAGATATGTAAAACGTGCTCATAAAATGAAACGTGATATCAATGGGTCTGCTTATCTCGGTGACTTATTAGTAACTGGATATTCTGTTTTTAGTAGAAATAGAATGTTTGGTAATATGATTGGGAAGGGATATACTGTAAAGAGTGCACAGATGGAAATGTCTATGGTTGCTGAAGGATATTATGCTGCAAAAAGTGCTTTAGACCTCAATAACACTCGAGAGAAAAAGGCACGTATTCCCATTATAGAAGCTGTGCATAGTATTTTATATAAAGGAAAAGATCCTAATAAGGTCTTTAAGAAGCTTACAGATAAGCTGGATTAATCATTATTTAGCTAGCACTCCTTTCTTACTCATCACAGGAATAGAAGCTAGATTTGCTTCTTTAATACTGTTTGCAGGAAATTCCCAACGTTTTTCGTACATCTTATTATTAAGGAAGTAGGTAATTGAGTAAAAGTTATCTAGCTTAAATACACTTTCTTCTATAAACTCAATTTTAGCAAACCCCTTTGCAGGTAATAGTGCAATTTTATGACGCATATGTGTAGTCATCTGGGTGTCACTATATCCTTGTACAGTAATAAGAACAATCTCTAAAGGTTCTTTTCCATCATTTATGATGTAAGCATTCCAATCTTCTGTTTTGAATTTTTCATTAAATTCTTTGACAGCAGCGACATATACATCTTTTACTTCTGGAATCTCAATATCTTTACGCATATTCTAACTAATTGCGGTGGCTATGATTTATAAATATAGGGTGTTGTTGTATCACGCTTTCGCGAAAGCAAACTATTTATAAAGCGCTTTTAAATTGCTCTAAGAATCGGATATCATTCTCACTAAGCATACGAATGTCAGAAATTTGATGCAGTAATAAAGCAATACGATCGATTCCCATACCAAATGCAAAACCGCTATATTCCTTACTATCGATACCACAATTTTCTAGTACATTAGGGTCTACCATTCCGCACCCCATAATTTCAAGCCAACCCGTTCCTTTGGTCATTTTGTAATCGGTTTCTGTTTCTAGTCCCCAATATACATCTACCTCAGCGCTAGGTTCTGTAAATGGAAAGTAAGAAGGACGTAATCTTATCTTACTTTTTCCAAACATTTCTGTAGTGAAGTACTGTAGTGTTTGTTTTAAATCTGCAAACGAAACATCTTTATCAATATATAAACCTTCTACTTGATGGAAAAAACAATGAGAACGTCCACTTATAGCCTCATTACGATATACACGTCCTGGAGAAATTGTACGTATAGGCGGTTTATTATTTTCCATATAACGCACTTGTACTGATGAGGTATGTGTACGTAATAATACATCTGGATTTGTTTGAATAAAGAACGTATCCTGCATATCACGAGCTGGGTGATATTCTGGTAAGTTTAATGCTGTAAAGTTATGCCAATCATCCTCAATCTCTGGACCTTCAGATACATTAAATCCAATACGAGAAAAAATATCTATAATCTGATTTTTTACAATAGAAATAGGGTGACGAGCTCCTATAGAAATAGGCTCTCCCGGACGAGAAAGATCATTAATAGTACTAGCAGTATCATTCGTATCTTCAAGAGCTTCTTTAAGAGTATTTACCTTCTCTAATGCTACAGTCTTGAGTTTATTAACGACTTGTCCGTAATCTTTTTTAAGCTCATTAGGGACATTGCGAAACTCTGCCATAAAATCATTTACGACACCATTTCTTCCAGAATATTTGATTCTGAAAGCTTCTACATCTTCTAGAGTAGAGGCAGAAAAGGCTTCTACTTTTGCTATATGTTCTTTGATCTTGTCTAGCATAGCTATTAATTTACCCTTTTAAATTCGGGAGGTGCAAATTTAGTAAAAAACGAGTATTTGTAGTGTATATGTAGAGAATAATGATTTTTTCTATTTGGATAGATTTTTTACCATCAATACTATTTTAAAAGGCCAAGATATTATTGGTGTAGCAATATGTTCTTTTTAGTATAACTTATTACCTCTTAACGCTAGTCTTAGTAGGATGTTTCTAGAAACCACTAATCTGCCAACAATGAGATTTATAAGAAGGTTTGCGCACGTCTAACCCCATAAGAATAGATTATGAAATAAGCTCTTTCTCTATAAAGTATTGTACGATAGCTTCTTTCATTAAGATTTGTTGTTCTCCGGCTTTTAAAGGTGGTAGTGGTTCCAATATTTTGTAATGAGGCCATCCTTCAGGATCTTCATAGTCAAACTGATAATAACCAAAAGGTTCAAGTAATCTACATATTGCGATATGCATTAAATTTACTTTTTCGTCTTTTTTAAAAACTCTCCCTAATTGCCCTAATTCTTGAATCCCGATAAGATAGATAATACTATCAAGGTCAAGTGTATCTCCTTCTGCAAAACGCTCTGAAAGTCGTTTTACAACAACCTCCCATCGTTCTTTTAATTGTTCGTCTCTTGCCATAATTTATAAACTCAGGATAAGTACTATAAAATCTATTTTTATAAGATTCTTTGTTTTATTGCGTTTTCTATATCTATCGCAAAGCCTTATTACCTAATTTGAAGCTAAACAAAGATAATCTTCATAATGAATCCTACATGTATAAAGTGGCTTAAATTATTATCTTTATCTTATGAATACAATCGATATTGTTTTTGGGATTATTCTCATTTTAGGAGCTATACAAGGATTACGTAAAGGTCTTTTTGTAGAGCTAGCTTCACTAGTAGGTCTTATTGCAGGGATTTTTGGTGCCATTTATTTTTCTCATTTTGTAGGAGACTGGCTTGTAGATAAAACGTCTTGGAGTGAGCAAATAATTAATCTTTCTGCGTTTGCTATTACGTTTATTATTATTGTAGTAGTTGTATCTATGGCTGGAAAACTCCTGACAAAGATTGCAGATTTTGCAATGTTAGGAGTTATAAATAAGATTGCAGGAGCTGCGTTTGCCGTTCTTAAATATGCTTTTTTATTAAGTGTTGTTATTATGTTTTTAAATGCCGCAAATGAGCGTATAGGTTTTGTGAGTGAAGAAGCTATGGAAGAATCCTTACTTTTTAATCCAGTAAGATCTATTGCACCAGCTATTTTACCTTCTATTCTTGAAAAAGCAAAAGAAGAAAATATTTATAATCCAGATAAAGATGAAGAGGGATCTAAATAGACCCCTCTTGTGTTTTTGTCAGTGCGCTTTCGCGAAAGCGTATACAGCATTATACTACATCCTTCACAAATGTTTTTAAATATGTGATACACTCATCAAAAGTATCAAATACACATTGTTTAGGAATTAAATCGGGAATAATGTCTATACGTTCCATCATATATTGAGGTTGTTTTTGAACTCCTACAATATGAGTATGTATATTTTGTTGTTCTAGAGCTAGTACAATATCTTCTACAGCATATACTCCAGATTGATCCATATACGGTACGTTATCCATACGTAAAATTACATGACTAGCTGTACTAGGAATTTGCTGTGATAATTGTTGAAATTCACTTGTGTAGCCAAAGAATAAAGGACCGCTTAGATGCTTAATAAAAATTTCTTCTTTTAGGTTTTCAGGAAAAGAAATCTCATCGCTCCATAAAGGTTCATTTTCTTCAGAAGCTTTAAGATCAAGTACCTTAGATTGTGAAGCTGTAAAATCTCCCATTTTTTTCATGAAGATCAAGGAAGATAATACAAGACCTATACCTACTGCATTTATTAAATCCCAAAATACAGATAAACATAACACGATAAGCATAATGATGACTTCAGAACTTAGTTTAAGGCCTAAAATATTTAAATCCCTAGGTAAGTTAGGAATGGCTTTAAGACCTTTATAATCCATAACCCCAATTCCTACTGTAATTAAGATACCTGCTAGTACAGCTGCTGGTATTTTTGAAGCAACCGGCCCTAAAGCTAGTAAAATAACAAATAATAATATTCCAGCGATCATCCCTGAAAGACGTGTCTTTCCTCCTGCATTTATATTAACGACAGTACGAATCGTTGCTCCAGCTCCTGGGATTCCTCCAAAAACAGATGCAATAGAGTTTCCAATTCCTTGACCTATAAGTTCTTTATTAGGCTTGTGCTTGGTCTTCGTCATATTGTCTGCAACGACAGAAGTAAGTAAAGAATCTATTGCTCCTAAGAACGCTAGCGACAAAGCGGTCAATATATATGGAGAAATAGCACTAAAACTAAACCCTGTGAAGATCTCATAATTAAAATCTGGTAACCCTGGAGGAATTTCTTCTATAGGGAGGTAATCCAATTTTGCAAAATAAGCAACACCAGAGACCACTATAAGAGCGACCAATGCACTAGGGATGGCCTTTGTTATTCGTTTAAAACCATATATTATAAAAATAGTAGCTAATGCAAGTATAACTTCAAGCCAACGGATAGATTTAATAGCATAGGGCAAGACTTTTAAATTTCCAGTAACACCTTTTCCATAATCTTTGGCTAAGGCTACTGCTTCCAACTTGATAGCGTCTTTTCCTACGGCTTTGGCACGTTTGATAGTTTCTTCAAAATCCTCAAGTACCATAATGCCTTCACCTGCTTCTTCTTTTAGAATTTTATCAAGTAATACTTCTTCTGCCTGAGGTGTAAATTTCTCTATAAGAGCAGAATCTTCAGCTGCATTATAACCTATTAAAGGTTGGATTTGAGTAAATAAAATCATGACTCCAATGGCCGTCATAAATCCAGAAACTACGGGATATGGAATGTACTTTATATATTTTCCTATACCGAGAATTCCAAGTCCGATTTGAAAAAGTCCAGCAAGTAAAAATACAGTGAGAATGGCAGGCAATGCCTTATTTATATCTCCATCATTTGCTGCTACAATACCAGCTATAATCACCATACTTACAGCGGTCATCGGTGCTGTAGGTCCAGATATTTGAGTTGAGGTACCTCCAAAAAAAGCAGCAAAAAATGCAATAATAATAGCTCCATAAAGTCCTGCACTAGGTCCTAATCCGGAAGATACTCCAAAGGCTAGTGCTAATGGTAATGCTACAATTCCTGCCGTGATGCCTCCTAGGGCATCTCCTTTAAAATGTTTAAAAAAATTGTTCACGTATATTGTTTTTAAAATGTGATTTTTTAACTAAGTAAACAGAAAATAAGTGGCAAATACCTGTCCTTATCTTCAAGAAAAAAATTAAACTACATCTCCCTTTTCAGGTAAATTTACTTTTCCAGTACTCACGTTATAAACAGCTCCTATAATTTTAATATCGCCATTATCTTCCATCTCTTTTAAGATTGGAGAATCGTTACGTAAGTTTTTAATAGTGAGTTCTACATTTTTATCGACTACAGCTCTAAAGAAATCTTCATTAGTATATGTACGCTCATCTTCTTCATTAGTATGTACCGCGTGCACTGATGGTTTAATACCATCTAGTAATGATCTAATACTTCCTAGTTGTAAAGGATTTGTAGCATTTGCATCTTGTATAGCTGTTTTAACAGCACCGCAAGAAGTATGTCCTAATACAAGAACAAGCTTTGATCCTGCAACTTTACATCCATATTCTATACTTGCTGTAATATCTGGACTAACAACATTTCCTGCGACACGAGCACTGAAAATATCACCGATCCCTTGATCAAAAACGGTCTCTACAGGAACACGAGAATCAATACAACTTAATACGACTGCATATGGATATTGTCCTCCTTTTGTAATATCTCTTTGATCTGAATAATCACGTTGTACTTGTTTGTTCTTTACATACCTATTGTTTCCTTCTCTTAATCTTTCAATAGTAGACTGTGGAGTCATATTTTTTTGAGACTCTTCAGTTTGTGTTCCTTCAGGTGGTAATGGTGGTGTATTCATATTTTTTTTATTATACCAAGTTATTGGTTATGAGTTAAATAATACAATAGAATATGGTTAATTCCTTGTTGTATAGTTAGATCTGTATGTGTTGTTTTGTGAAAACAGATACAGTATCTTACTTTTAGAAAGCTATTGCTTTCAATTATTAATTGTTGATTGAGTGAGGTTTAAATGAATTGTAATAACTACAATTTTAAATCTAAGCAATATCCTCAGGAGGAGGAGATTTTACATCTATAACGTAGGTGCCATAAAAGTGCAAATAGTAGGCACTATTTAAAGCAGATGCATGAATGTTTGCAATTACGGGGTCAGAATGTGATTGAAAAAAACTATTCTTTAGATCAAGTTCCTTTATGTTTTCTTTCTTATTCTCTTCTTCTCCGAGTTCTAATGCAACCTCAATATCTGAGTGATTATCTAAGAGCACAAGAACTGAAGGCCCTAATATAGATAGGGATAATAAAAAAGAAAGTAATATGATAACAATACCTCGCATGAGGTAGCAAAAATACTGGTTTTAAGATATATTTTTGTTAAAGTAGCTTTAAAAATTATTAAGCAATTTTATATCTGTTTTTGGAATCCATCCAGTTTTTCCGTCTATGAGTTTGATACGATTCCAATCATTTACTTCTTCTAGTACTAAAATCTTTGTTCCTTCATGTAATGTAAACGCTAGGGTGCTAGAAAGATTAGGTTCGCTTTTTACTTCTGATTTTGGAGCAAATACAATAGCGGGATTATCTTGTTTCGCTTTCGCGAAAGCGGTATAAGCAAAACTTAAACTAGTAATGCCTAAAATAAGGACTATAGAAGATGTTATAAAGAAAAAACGTTTTTTCCCTGTATTAAAGGCAAAATAGTATCCTAAAAAACTAAGTACAAATAGAAATACAAATAATACTGTAGCTTTTGCCCATCCATCAGACGTGAGTAACCCAAGTATTTTTTGTGCCCAGACTTGAAGGGTGTTTTCTGGTAAGGATTCTATAGCATCAATTTTCATGTTTTCTGCAAAAGCAGCATTGTTTCGTATATCTGAATCTGCAGGAGCCAGTTGTAATGCTTTTTCATAATAATAAACCGTAGGTGCTACATTATTTAATTTGTAATGAGCATTTGCTAGATTATAATAGAGTGCGGCAGACTCCACTTTTTGATCTAGAATTCTCTTATAAGCGTCTATAGCTTCTTGAAATCTACCTTGAGCATAATGATCATTACCTGCTTTAAAAAGTAGCTCTGTTTGTTGTGCGTACGTTGTGCAACTTAAAAGAAAAGTTACGACAACAAGAAAGGTTTTTGAAATTTTTGCCATCTTATAACTGTTTATCTATCGTTGATATTACACGAACTGCTTTGTCATAATCCTGTTGCATAGCGACACTACTTGCAGGGGTGTAACGAGCAAACTCACAACTTTCAAGCAAGCTTATAAACTCAATAGTTGTAGACTCATCTACTTCACGTTCTTTAAGGAGTCTAGTGATACGATCTTTACTCATCTCACTAGTTTGTATATTAAGTTTTGCTTTTAAGTAGTTATGAAGTGCGCGTTCCATAGCAATGTAAAACTCTTTTTGACTTCCTAAATTCTTTTTTGCTTCGCTTAAAAATTTACGAGCAAGCTTATCTGCTTTTCTAATGCGATTGCCTTGCACATCATTAGAGTATGCTTGTCGTTTTTTGCGCACAATCATTGCGATTGGGATTAGTAAGAAAGGAATTCCCGTTAATGCCCAGAATAATCCAGATTTAAAGAATTGTTTTTTTGTAATAGATTGCAGATTTGCAGTAGATTTTATATAAGCAAACTGCTTATCTGCCGAAACTACTTGTTGTTTATTTGTGGTATTTGGCGTTGTTGTACTAGAAGCGTTTACATCTACAGGACCATTGAGTACTTCTACCACAATCTCACTAGAGGTTTTGCGCTCATAACGCTCTGTTTTAGGGTCGAAATAACTAAAAGAAATCGAAGGGATAGGATATTTTCCTTTAAAAGCAGGAACAACAGTATAGGTGTTCTTTTTTAACCCACTCATTCCGCCTAGATTTGTGCGTACTTTGTCTGCATTTTCAGGTTCATACACTTCAAGTTTACTAGGTAAATTAGGCTTGGGAAGATCAAAGAGTTTTAAATTTCCGTTTCCTTTTGCTTCTACACTTAATTGAAATGCTTCTGAAGCATCTAGTGTTTTTTTATCTGTAGTAACAGTAAAATCAAAATCACCAACGGCTCCTGTAAAATCATCAGGTTTTCCATCTATGGGTAATGGTTTTACTTGTATAGTTCTATTTTTTGCAGAGACGGTAATATTCGCATTTTGAGTTAAGAATCGCCCAAAAATATCACGCCTAGTTGTTGGAACAGCAACAGAAACACTAAGACTTAAAGGTTCTATATTAAGTTTTCCCGTCTTTTGAGGGTACAGAACAGTACGTCTTAAGATGACATAACGATATGGTTCTCCCTGATATTCTCCTTCATAAATTTTAAATTGTTTCTCATCGATATTTTGACTCCAGAAGTCGGCAAATTTTGGAGAATCTATCTCTCTCCAATTGCTTACACTGGTGTTTTGTGATACATATAATTTATAGACAACAGTAAATGCTTGATTGAGGTATGGATTTGTTTTAGAGATTTCGGCAACAAGATGTATGTTTTCTGAGGCAATATAAGCTGCATCGTTACCATCTTTGGGCTTATTTACAGCAGCGGTAACAGTAACCTCTATAGGAGGGGATTTATAGATTTCCCCATTAATGGTAATCTCTGCTTGATTAATAGTAAACTTTCCTCGTTTTGTAGGAATAAGTGTATAACTAAATGTTTTAGAATATGTCCCTTTCCCATTAATATAACTTCTACTTACAGATTGATTAGGTCCTGAGAAGACTTTAAATCCTTCAAAGCTAGGTCTCTTGAAGTTGTCACCGTCTTGATTTATTTCAAAATCAACACGTAATCGTTCATTAATACCAAGTTTTTTCTTATTTACTTTGGCAACAAAAGACACATCTTGTGCGGTTACTGTTGCTATAGAAAGTAACATGATAAAGAATATGTACAATTTTAATTTCATAGTGATATTAAGGATTTACTCACCTTTTAATGATTTTTATTTTTCTTGTTTATTTTTCCTCGAATTTCTTGTTTCCCATTACTTGTCACCTCTATTACATATTCATCAGAGGTTTTACTTTCATAACGTTCTGTTTTTGGATTGAAGTAATTAAATGTTATAGGAGCAATAGTATATTTTTCATTATGTGTAATAACCTTTAAGATATATACGTTTTTTTTCAAGCCATTAACTCCAGTTAGGTCTGAACGAATTTCATCTGCACTTTCTAGTTGAGATACCTTTAATTTATTAGATACATTAGGGTTTGGAAGATTAAAAAGAGGTAAGTTTCCATTTCCTTTTACAGTTACACTTATTTGGAATATTTCTGAGGTATGTAATGGGTTTTTATCTGTTTTTACAGTAAAATCAAATGTTCCTACAGCTCCAGTAAAGTTATTTGGCTTTCCTTCCAGTGGAAGAGGCTTGACATCTACAATTTTATTTTCTGAGGCAACGGTAATATCTATCTTTTCTGTTACAAAACGTCCAAAAGCATCACGTTCTTTTGTAGGAACCGTAGTAGAGATATTTAAAGTTAAAGGTTCTATAGTAAGTTCTCCTGTCTTTTGAGGATAGAGGACTGTACGCTTTAAAATGACATACCTGTAGGGTTTTCCTTTATATTTTCCTTCGTGTATTTTAAATGGCTTTTCAGCTATATCTTGACTCCAGAAATTAGTAAATTTTAGAGAGCCTATCTCTTTCCAGTTATTAATACTAATATCTGGAGATACATACATTTTATGCTCAAGAACAAACCCTTGATTGAGGTATGGGTTACTTTTAGAAATTTCTGCGATTACATGAATTTTTTCTGAAGCGATATCTATATGTTTTGATTTGTCTATAGATGCATTCATGCTTACCTCCGCATATTCTGCTTTGGTATTAAAAGGCCCATTTTGTGTAAATATCGTTCCCATAGAAGGCAGGAGGATAAATAATATGTATAATTTTAATTTCATAGTGATATTATTAATTTACCAATCTTTCTCAGTTTTTATTTTTGCACCTTTTTGCTTTTTGGCATTTATTTTTTCTTGTGTTTTTTGCTCTTCGTTACGCATTGCTTCTAATAGACTACGTACTTGTTGAGGAGATAATTGTCCAGGTTGAGGAGCTTGTTGTTTAGGCTGTTCTTTTTTCTCATCTCCTTTATCACTAGATTGTTCTTTATCTTTTTCTTCAGGTTTACCATTCTCATCTTCTTTCTGCTCTCCTTTATCTTCTTTTTCTTCTCCTTCATCATCAGTTTCCTTTTTTTCTCCATCATCACTTTCTTTCTGATCACCTTCTCCTTTATCGTCTTTTTTATTCTGGTCTTTGTCTTGATTTTGATCTTTGTCTTGATTTTCATTTTCGTCATCGCCGCCGCCACCGCCACCGCCATTTTTGTCTTTTTCTTTTTTGGCAAGCATTAGATTATAACGAGTTTCTTCATCGGTAGGATCATTACGCAAGGCATTCTTATAGGCTTCTACAGCGCCTTCCCAATTTTCTTGTTGATATAACGCGTTTCCTAAATTATGAAAAGCTTTGTGTTTTTCTTTTTTAGTTTCTGCTACCTCACCTGCTTTTGCAAGTGTAGCAGTGCTTTCTTCATACTTCTTGTTACGGTAGTAATTATTCCCTGCATTGTATTTTGCAGGAACGCTTTTAGGATCTAAAGAGATGGCTTCTCTGTATGAGGCTTCCGCTTTCGCGAAAGCGTTATCATCTTTTTCTTCTAGATATTCATTACCGCTAAGAACCAATTCTCTTGCCGTATTTTCATAAGGATTTATAGGTGCCTGCTTTTTGTCCTGAGCAAATACTGCTATAGGGCATAAAACGGCATATATGTAAAGAAGGTGCTTCATAACATTTCTTTAGTTTTCATTAAATAAGTTTAATTTTTTTAACCAGTTCGTTTTACGATCTAGTAAAAATATATCTATAAAGAGAAGAAACAATCCTGCTCCTAAAAACCATTGAAACTGATCTTTAAAATCGGCAAATTGCTTTGCTTCAAACTCTTTTTTATTCATTCCGTTAAGAATTTCTTTTACTTTTTCTGTAACCTCTGATGTGTTTTTTCCATAGATATACTCGCCATTTGCTTCTGCAGCAATATCTTTTAGGGTTTGTTCATCAAGTTTTGTAATAACGGTTTCTCCGTTTTGATCTTTTTTATAAGATTGTACAATTCCGTTACGTTTTAAAGGAATAGGGCCTCCATTTGAATCTCCTACACCAATTGTAAAAATACGAATCCCTTCTTCGTTGGCTTGTTCGGCAATATTAGAAAATTCTCCTACGTGATCTTCACCGTCAGAGATAATAAAAAGAACTCTATTGGTTTGCTCTTCATCATTATAATATGTTTTGGCTAGCTCTATGGCTTCACTAATAGCGGTTCCTTGACTAGAAAGCATATTGGTGTTCATCTGACTTAAAAATAGCTTTGCACTGCTATAATCTGTAGTAATAGGTAATTGAGGATAGGCACTACCGGCATATGCAATGATACCAATGCGATCACTTCCTAGATTGTTAATAATTTGAGTAACGAGTTGTTTGGATTTTTCCATCCTATTAGGAGCAATGTCTTCTGCTAGCATACTCTTTGATACATCTACTGCAAAAACAACATCGACTCCTTCTCGTTTTACGGTTTCTAGTTTTGTTCCCATTTTTGGATTTACAAGTGCAAGTACAAGGAAGAGAATAGCGAGACTCAATACAAAAATCTTAAGTATAGGTTTAAACAGCGATCGTTCTGGGCTTAGCTTTTTAAGTAAAGCACTGTCTGCAAAGCGTTTTTGTGCAGAGCGTTGCCAGAATAGCACGCCTAAAAATAATAAGATAATGACTGGGATTGCCAGTAATAACCAAAACCATATTTTTTCTTCTAATAGGTACATATTGTATATGCTTTCGTACTTCGACAGGCTCAGTATAAACTTCGACTATGTCGAAAGCGTAATTAGTATTTTTATTAAACGAAACTTCTAAACACTGTAAACTTGAGAAGTAATTCTACAAGCAATAATATACTTGCAAGTAGAATAAGAGGTCTATATTTTTCTTCGTAATTGGTGTATTTAAACTCTTCTACTTCTGTTTTTTCTAGTTTGTCTATCTCATCATATATTTCTTTCAGTTTTTTATTATTTGTAGCACGGAAATATTTACCTCCTGTGACTTCTGCAATTTCTTTTAATAGATCTTCGTCTATTTCTACAGGAACATTATCATACACAAAATTCCCATTGTTATTACGTGCAACAGGAGATAACGCGGTTCCATTTGTTCCTACTCCAATAGTATATGTTTTAATACCAAATTCTAAAGCGAGTTCGCTTGCTATTTTTGGATCAATAAATCCAGCATTATTTACTCCATCTGTCATTAAGATGATGACTTTACTTAATGCTTTACTATCCTTTAAACGATTTACTGAAGTAGAAAGCCCCATACCTATAGCTGTTCCTCCTTCTATAATATTGTTATAACGGATACTATTGAGCGAAGTTAATACAATACTCTTATCACTAGTGATGGGTGTTTTTGTATAACTTTCTCCAGCATATTCGACAAGTCCGATACGATCGCTAGGTCTTCCTTTAATAAAATCTGCGGCAACAAGTTTTAAGGCCTCTAGACGGTTAGGTCTTAAGTCTTTTGCTAGCATACTTGCAGAGACATCAATAGCAATAATAATGTCAATCCCTCTTGTGCTTTTTGTCTTTGTAGAGACGTCTGTCGTTTGAGGGCGAGCCATTGCTGTTATAAGTGCGGCTAAGGCTAACAATCTTAATAAGAATAAGAAAGGGCGTAATTTAGGTAAAATACTATGTGTTGCTTTAAACCCTTTTATACTAGAAAGTTTTACAGAAGGGGTTTGTTTTTTTCGTTTCCAGATATACCATGCAATTGCAACTGGTAGTGCAAGAAACAACCAGAAAAACTGTGGATTAGAAAATTCAATAGAATCAAACATTATTTTGTTGGGGCTTTTTGGAGTTCGACACTGTTTAGAATACGCTCTGCAATTTCTTTACTGTAAGAGTCATCAGAAGGCCAACTTATAAATAGTTCTTGCGTATATGAATCAGTAACAAATATTAAAAATGTGTATTCTACATCTATTGGTTTTGTATTACCTGCAAAATCTGTGGTTCCAGAGCCAAAAACTTTAATACCTTCGGCGTTATTAGGTGTTTGAAATTTTTCATTTTTAGAAAGGTTGAACTTATTCCCAGCTTCTTCAAAGTATTTTAATCTAGCATCTATTATAGGTTCATGCGTAGCTTTTGTTCCTTCGGGATATTGTGTTTGGAAAAGTGCAATAGTAATTGCAGGAGGCTCACTAAACCAAGCAAAAGATGTAGCTTGAACTTGTCCTTGAGCTTCCTGAGGTATAGGAACTTCCTTACGTTCAAGTACTTTTGGGGTACTGATGACAATACTAGGATATCCATACTCACTTGTAACCCAATTACCTTCAGCAAGTTCACGAGTAGCGTTTCCTAGGACAAAATCTTTTACTTCAGAAACACCTTTAATGGCAATTCCTGCAACAAGAGCAAGTAGTAAGATACCTGCAACTCCGGCAATTCCTGAAAGCCACAATTTTCTAGTACGCTTACGCTCTACCTCTTCTCGGTAGTCTTGATCTTTCATCAACTCTTCTACCGTAGGTGCTGGAAGTGCTTCTTTGGTTTCTTTTACAATTTGTTCTATAGCAAGACGATCTGCTTCGGCTTTTCCTGATGGTGGATTAATACGTGCAAATTTTACGAGATCAGCACGTTTAAAAATATCACTAAGTTGTTGTATCGTTTCTGAGTTGAAATCAATATGGCCACTATCTTTTTCTGCTATAAGACGTAGTATAAGCTCTTCGGTAGTGCTTTCTAAAGCTCGATCATATACTCTTTCTTCATAATAGCGACGTACGGTATCTGTAAGGGTTGAGTAGTATTCTTTATATTTTGCAGAAGCAATAAAATCACTCTGATCGAGTTGATGTAGCGTTGCGATTGCTTGCTCAAATGGAGGAATATATTTTTCGGCTTCAATTCGTTTTTTATGTCTTCTTAATAACCAAAATAAAAATCCTGCGATGGCTAGTAAAATAGGTAAAATCCATAGTAAGTATTTCCAAAATTTACTATAATCTGTAGGTAATTCTATAGCAGGTTTAATATCATATAGCCCTTGGTTTACTGTGTCTAAAACGACATTATTAACCTCTACTTGAAAGGAATCAGTTTTTATAGTACGATCTCCTATTAATATGCGTTGTCTTGGAATTTTATATGATCCGCTATCAAACTGGGTAAGCCCATATTTTTTGATGAGCGTCATTCTGGTTTGTGCAAATGAGGTGTCTATTTTGTAACTCTCAATCATTTCTAAGGGAGAGAATGTTTGTCCTTCTGGAAAAACGACACTTGCTAGTTGATCTGCCTCAACAGTAACCGTGTAGTTTATTTGCTCACCTATGAGTATGCTTGTAGTATCTATCTTTGCTTTTACGGCAGGTTCTATCTGCGCTTGCATTGATAAAAAAGAGAAAAGAACAAAGAATACCGACATGCTTAATGCATGTATGCTTTTTTTTGTTCTTGATATTTTAGTATGTGGATGTGTCATCTCTTTATTCTATTATCCTCGTCGTTTAAAATATCCTAATAATTTTTTTACATAACTATCGTCAGTACGTATGTCTATGATTCCAGAACCACTTCGGCGAAAGCTTTCTTCATAGTAAGCTACACGATCCTTATAGAAGGCTTCATAGTTTCTACGCACTTTTTTTGAAGATGTATTTACAAGAACCAATTCTCCTGTTTCTTCATCTTCCATTTGGACCATACCTAAACTAGGAATCGCTTCTTCGCGTTGGTCATATATACGTATCCCTGTAATATCATGTTTGTTTGCAGCGATCTTAAGCGTTTGCTCATAGTCATCTGCAATAAAATCCGAAAGAATAAACGTAATTGCTTTTTTCTTCATAACGCTACTTAAGAATTTAATAGCTTGAGCGATATCTGTTTTTTTAGATTTTGGTTTAAACTCTAAAAGCTCTCGTATAATACGAAGTACGTGAGACTTCCCTTTTTTAGGAGGGATAAATAGTTCTATCTCGTCTGTAAATAAGATAAGTCCTATTTTGTCATTATTTTGCATAGCACTAAAAGCAAGTGTGGCTGCTACTTCTGTAACAATTTCATTTTTAAATTGCTTATCGGTGCCAAAAAATTCAGATCCACTCACATCTGCAATAAGCATCATAGTGAGTTCTCGCTCTTCTTCAAAGACTTTTATAAAAGGCTCATTATAACGAGCAGTAACGTTCCAATCTATATTACGTACATCATCTCCAAATTGATATTGCCTCACTTCACTAAAAGTCATACCGCGACCTTTGAAGGTTGAGTGATACTCACCTCCAAATATGTGATCAGACAATCGTCGTGTCTTGATCTCGATCTTGCGTACTTTCTTAAGTAATTCCTTTGTGTCCATTTTTTCAGTGTTCAGTTTTTAATGATCAGTATTAGTTTATGACAATAGGTAACCTCAACAAAAGGATACCTATGTACTATTACTGTTTTACTTTCTACTGGCTATGGTACTTCAATTTGATTTACAATCTTATTAATAATATCTACCGATGATATATTCTCTGCCTCTGCTTCATAAGTGATACCTATACGATGACGCAATATATCATGTACAACTGCTCTTACATCTTCTGGGATAACATATCCTCGACGTTTTATAAATGCATAACACTTTGCCGCTATTGCAAGGTTAATACTTCCACGAGGAGAAGCTCCAAAGTTAATAAGCGGTTTAAGTTCTGCTAGTTTATAGTTTTCTGGGTATCGTGTTGCAAAGATGATATCAAGAATATATTTCTCAATTTTTTCATCCATATACACCTCTTTAACAGCACTTTGCGCACGTAAAATCTGCTCAACAGTTACAACAGGATTTATTTTTTCAAAACCTCCTTTAAGATTCTGACGTATAATCATTTGCTCATCTTCAATTTTTGGATAATCGATCACTGTTTTTAACATAAAACGATCGACTTGTGCTTCTGGCAAAGGATATGTTCCTTCTTGTTCGACAGGATTTTGAGTTGCCATTACAAGAAAGGGTTTGTCAAGAATAAAAGTTTCATCTCCTATAGTTACTTGTTTCTCTTGCATCGCTTCTAGTAAAGCAGATTGCACTTTTGCAGGAGCACGGTTAATCTCATCTGCTAGTACAAAATTTGCAAAAATGGGACCTTTCTTAATACTAAAGTCATTCACTTTCATATTATAGATCATCGTACCTACAACATCGGCAGGAAGTAAATCTGGAGTAAACTGTATACGACTAAACGATCCTTTTACAGCTTGAGCGAGTGTATTAATGGCAAGTGTTTTTGCTAGACCAGGAACACCTTCAAGTAAGATGTGACCTTGCCCTAAGAGCCCAATAAGCAATCGTTCTATCATGTGCTTTTGACCTACGATCACCTTGTTCATTTCCATGGTTAAGATGTCTATAAATGCACTTTCTTTTTCTATCTTTTCATTAATTGCACCGATATCTATCGTTGTCATATTTTCTTCCATAGTTCAAAATTAAATTTGTGGTATTTTAAAACATTGCAAAGTGGGGTTTTATTCCCAAACTTCTTGTTAACAATTGGTTAAAAATTCTATCAAATAAAGGGCTTCCGACGTATTTTTCTATCTTGGGAAGCAGTATTTTTAATGAGAACGCAAAATATAAAATGAAGACAAATTTTTCAAAAATAATTCAAGGGTGCATGACATGGGGCGCTTGGGGCAAACAACTAGATGATGTTCAAATGGTTGATTTGATGCATCACTGCATTACACAAGGGATTACTACGTTTGATCATGCAGATATTTACGGGGACTATAGTACTGAAAAGGATTTTGGGTCCGCTTTCGCGAAAGCAAATATAGACAGATCAACCATCCAATTGATCTCAAAATGCGGGATTCAATACACAGGAAAAGCAAGATCTGAAAACATAGTAAAGCATTATGAGTATACTGCAAAATATATTATTTGGAGCACAGAACGATCTCTAAAACTCTTAAAAACGGAATATTTAGACCTGTTATTATTACATCGCCCTAGCCCTTTAATGCAAACCGATGAAATACAAAAAGCGATAGAAGAATTAAAAACGCAAGGAAAAATTGTAGATTTTGGAGTGTCTAATTTTACACCAACACAGACCAACCTTATAGCAACAGCATCAAAAGTAGACGTAAATCAAATAGAATTTAGCCTTACACAACATACCGCTATGCATGATGGTCATTTAGATCATATGCAAACGCACGGTATTACTCCTATGAGCTGGAGTCCTTTGGGAAGTGTGTTTAGAGAAGATACACCACAAACACAGCGTATTAAGGTATTACTCGACTCTTTGACAAAAAAATATAATGCAACAGAAGACCAACTTTTATTAGCTTGGATTTTAAAACATCCAGCTGGAGTACATCCAGTGATAGGAACGACAAATTTAGAGCGTATTACAAATGCAGTAAAAGCACAAGATCTTGATCTTGAATTACAAGACTGGTTTGCAATGCTTATAGAAAGTCAAGGACATAAAGTACCATAATCTTTTTAAACCCTAATGCATAGTATTTTTAAAATATAGCTTTTGAAAACAAATTAAGATACTCGCCTTTATAGGCACATATTATGAAAACAGCATTAATAACAGGTGCCACAAGTGGTATAGGAAAAGCAACGGCAGAGCGCTTTGCAAAAGAAGGTATCCATTTAATTTTATGTGGAAGACGACAAGAACGCCTTGATGAGCTACAAAAAGAATTAAGCACCCAAGTCAAAGTACATACACTCAATTTTGATGTGCGTGATAAAGAAAAAATAGCTCAAGAAATAGAAGAACTTCCATCCGAATGGAAACAAATAGATATCCTAATTAATAATGCTGGAAATGCTCACGGCCTAGACCCTATTCAAACAGGAAACACAGATGATTGGGATGCGATGCTTGATATTAATGTAAAAGGATTACTCTATGTAAGTAAGGCTATTATTCCTCAAATGATAGATCGCAAGGAAGGACATATTATCAATATAGGATCTACAGCAGGGAAAGAAGTATACCCTAACGGAAATGTATACTGCGCTAGTAAACATGCCGTAGATGCCATTAATCAAGGAATGCGTATAGACCTTAATAAACATAATATTAGAGTAGGAGCTGTCAATCCAGGAATGGTTGCTACCGAGTTTAGTGAGGTGCGTTTTAAAGGAGATACAGATCGAGCAGATAAGGTATATCAAGGGTTTGATGTTTTAAAACCAGAAGATATAGCAGACATTATATACTTTGTAATTTCAAGACCTTATCATATTAATATTGCAGACCTTGTTGTGATGTCTACAGCACAAGCAAGTAATACCATTATTAATAAAAACAATCTTTAAGATCTAACGCCTTGATTAATAAACGCCTTCTTGTAAAAAATCTACTAGCTCATAATGATGAGAATAGCTTTTATGATAAGAAGCGTAAGATTGATATAAGCTCAAAAGAAGGAAAGGCCAAATTTTTAAAACATATTTGTGCACTTTCTAATTCAAACCCTAAGAATAATTCTTTTATAGTAATAGGAGTAGATGATGGGGATAATGCAATACCAGGAGTTCCATTTTTTGATGATAGTAAGTTGCAAAACTTAATTAACGCTTATTTGGATAACCCTCCTATTATATCGTATGAGAATATCCCATTTCCACATTTACCAGAAGATAGAGTGGTAGGTCTTGTAACTATTAGAGAACAAGATAAACTGACAGCGCTTAAGAAGAATATCTGGAAATATTGGGGAGGCACTGTTTTTTTTAGAGATGGTAGTATGTCTATGCCTAAAGTTTTTAAATCTGATGTAGAAGATGTAAATAGTGAGATTGTTACAGCCATAGAAAATCATGCTAAAAACAGTATAAAACTTACATTAGATGGGGTTATGGATTTTATAAACCATCGTCATAATGATATGGAAAGTCAGTATAAAGTGTTTAAAGAACAATTTGTATTGTGTTGGGCTGGTAAAAAGAAGGTGGTCAAAGGACAAGTTTATTACTCTAGAGTTGACATTGAACTTATTAATGAGCAAGTACGCCTATTTTATTCGGCGCTAGATGAGGTGTCTATAACATATAATGAGGATTCGTTTTCTATGTTAGAATATGTACATCTTGGTGTTCAGGAGCAATTTAAATATTATCCTTTGGAGGAAGTTGTTATACGCTTTCGCGAAAGCGGAACCTACACCATTGACACCAAACTTATTTTTGAACCACCACAGCTTGATAAGCGCACATTGTATCATATTTACAATAATAACAATGTGATTTTTTATAAGTTAAAACGAAAAATAGAACTCAATCAAGGGGAGTATAACGATTTATATGAATTGCCTAACACATATCTTATTTGTTACCTTAATGGGTTTGAGGGGGCTATTTATAAACTGGAAGAGGTAAAACCTTTTCTTAAAAAGTACAAAGGAGACATTTATAGTCGTTATAAAGAAACGATGCGCATTTTGCGAAAAGTAAGATATAATTAATATGAAGAGAACGCTAGTTATAGGAGATATTCATGGGGGGTTAATTGCTCTTAAACAAGTATTAGATCGTGCAACGGTAACAAGGGAAGATCACTTGATTTTTCTGGGTGATTATGTAGACGGTTGGAGTGACAGTGTTAATGTAGTCGATTTTCTTATAGAATTATCTCAACAACAGGAAGTCACATTAATTCGAGGAAATCATGATAATTTGGTTTATCAATGGCTTAAGGGAAAGGAGATGAGTCCTAAATGGATACAACATGGTGGACAGAGTACAAAACGTGCGTATGCTAAGCTTTCTGATGCAGAAAAAGAGGCGCATCTTCCTTTTTATGAACGGTTACAAGATTATTATATAGATGATCAAAACCGTATGTTTTGTCACGCGGGGTTTCAAAACCTTAATGGCCCAAGTCATGAGTGGAATAGCACTACTTTTTATTGGGATCGTACGTTGTGGGAAATGGTATGTGCTATGCGAGAAGATTTAACTCCAGAAGATTTGTTATATCCTAAGCGTTTGTGGCTTTTTAAAGAAATTTATATAGGGCATACTCCTGTCACTCGTTTAGGAGAAACGGAGCCAGTACAAAAAGCAAATGTTTGGAATATTGATACTGGAGCTGCTTTTCTAGGTACTATCTCGGTGCTAGATGTAGATACAAAAATGTTTTGGCAAAGTGATCCTGTATGGGAGCTATATCCAGAAGAAAAAGGGCGAAATAGAACATCTTATACAGCGTCTAATGCTTTTGTAAAGGGGTAAATGCCCCTTTGCTTCGAGAAAAAAGGGGCATTTACCCCTATAGAATAAGTCTTAAATAGGATGCTGTATTCATAAAATTATTAGACATTTGTAAGAGATTAACCATTCAAAAAAGTAATGCCTTATAGAATGTCTAAGTTGTAGACACCTAATTTATGTTGTTTATAAATAATGATTTGGATGTAGTAATTTTCTACATCAGATTTTTCTAGGGGAAAAGTAACTTAACGGGAATTATCATTCTATAGCTTACAAAACTATGCGCACTGCCATAGTTATTTGAATAAAAAAAACGTCTAATACTTGGGGGAGTAGAGGGCGTTTTTTTGTACTACGATATGTAGAGTACACTTTTATATAAATTAAAAGTGTACTCTTTTTTAATGCATAAGAGCAATAATGATTCTTATAATTAAATATAAGATGATTCCCCAACCTCGAGTTCCAAAATGTATATCAGAGAACTCTTTAATTGGAGGAGGAGGGTCTTCTGGGATATTCTGAACTTGATTAGAACACGTTCCTTTTTCTTTTATCCCAAGTATACTTATCCAATGATTTAGAGCTTTAGTTGCTTCAGGAGAAAGAGGTGTATTACAGTTACCTTCTGCTTGAAGAATGTCTAAAGTCCTTGGGTCAATCTCAATAGTTGCTAGCTTCTTAATGGTATCTCCCTCTTGTCTTCTTAGAGAGAAAATGCTAGTTTCCTTAGCATAACAGTCATCTATATAATCTGCAACACAATGATTCATATCACACCCTTCCTGATATAACTCATCAGAGGTCAACAATTCCTTTGCTACATATGTGACAATGCTACCATCTTTTATAGTTTCTAGACGCATTTCTGTAACTCCACTAGGAGGCCAAGACAAATAGTTTGCTTTATTACGCATTTTCTGCATTTCCAGATACCACTCTTGTGCTTGACTTAGTAAAGATTCAAGTGTTCTTCCTTTCATTGTAAAAAGCCGATCTCTTTGAATTCTAGCTTCTAGAAATTCTAATATATTACAAAGAATCAAATGAGTGATTTGCTTCTGATTTGCAAAAAACTGTATAACACTTATCCAGAACAATGCATTCCCTTCAACTTGGCTTAACCTTGATAGAGTAAGTTCTTCTGCATATTGTTGTGATGCTCCAAACCCTAATGCTTGTGCACGAATTATTGCCTGACGTACACTAAATCCTTTTGGTGTATTACGAAACTCGTGCATCATTTTTGAAGTGAACTTATCAGGAAGGCCTTTAAGCGTTTTTACACTTTTACCAGAACCAAGTTGTACATACCATAATTGATATCTTAATGATGGTTCATAAAAAGAACTTACCAAAAATGAAGGGGTAGGATATTTTGCAAAACAGTGATTAATTAAACTCTCTAACTGTCTTTCGGGATCAAAATTTGGTCGTTGCCATCTTTCAATGGGTCTTACCATTTTAAGTCCAAAAGTGCTCACATTTGCCAAAACCTGAATATATATATGGCTTTTTAAAACGTTATAACACCCTTCAGTATACATATGTATAAGGAGGTTTTTAAAAGTGACACGCTTCCAAGTCGTACGTGTTTTGCTCATTTTTGAAAATGAACTCCACAGTAATGACTCCACAGTTCCTTTATATTCTTGTGGCTTGTTTTCTGCATTGTAGATTTTTTCTACAAGAGTGATGTATTTGCTAGTAGCTTTTGAAGTAGTTTTTACTTCGGATGCATGTGTTGTGTATAGTGTTTCCATGATTTCATAAACTTTAATTTTAAATTAAAGACTGGAAACACATAAGGTATTTTCAGTCTATGAGTTATTGTTTGTTTTAAATAGCATATAGGTATCTATTAGTTGTGTTTAAAATAAAAACCCCTGAGCTTTTAAGCTCAGGGGTTTTATATATTGTATGTATAGTATATTAACTACAATATCCTACCGTGAGCTGCTTCTGCGCTTCAGGAATTATATGATATGTATTTAATCTTAACATGTGTTTTTTTCTTTTATGTCATAAACTGTTTTGGGTTTATGAGATTGCAAATCTAAGTGGTTTTTTATGATTTTAAAATTCAACAGGTTATTTATATTTAGTCTAATTTTGATTGAGGGATTTTATTTTTCACATAAACCTTGTATTTTGTAGATTTAGGAGACCAATTAAAAACCAATCAACTATGGGAATTTTCGATAAGATAAAAGAAAAGCTTACTAATGAATTTATTGATATCATTGAGTGGCTTGATTTTACTGATGATACGATTGCGCATCGTTTTGAGCGTTATCAAAATGAAATAAAAAACGGAGCAAAACTAATCGTACGCGAAGGACAAGCGGCTGTTTTTATAAATGAAGGACAGCTTGCAGATGTATTTACACCAGGGACATATGATCTAACGACGCAAAATCTACCTATTTTGACAACTCTTAAAGGGTGGAAATATGGTTTTAACTCTCCATTTAAAGCCGAGGTATATTTTGTAAATACGCATTTATTTACCGACGAAAAATGGGGAACAAAAAACCCAATCACACTCAGTGATGAGCGTTTTGGTCTTGTAGAAATACGTGCTTTTGGAACATATGCTTTTAAAGTATCTAACCCAGGCAAATTTATTGTAGACATTGTAGGGACAGACAGTAATTTTACAAACTTCGAAATTAATGAGCATTTAAAAAGCCTTATAGCAACTCGCTTTACCGATACTGTAGGGGAAGCAAACCTGCCTATAGAATTATATGCAGCAAATACATCAGAACTTTCTGAAACGTGTCAAGAAGTGATGCAGCCAGAGTTTACATCTGTAGGGATATCACTAGAAAAATTCTATATAGAGAATGTCTCTATGCCAGAAGAGCTTAAAAAGGAGATTTTTGAGTATAGCCGTATTGATAAATTAGACCTTGATAAATTAACCAAGTTTAAAACTGCCAAAGCGATCGAAGCTGCGGCAGCTAATGAAGGTGGTACTGCTGGGGCAGGTATGGGTATGGGTATGGGATTTGTACTTGCTCAACAAATGGGAGGTATGATGGCTCCACAAATGGGAGGACAGCAAATGCAACAACAAGCACCTATGTCACCACCACCTATGCCAGTACAAGTACAATACTTTTATGCGGCAAATGGAGCACAACAAGGACCTGTTTCTTTTGATCAACTTAAAGCATTATTTGCAAGTAGAGCTATAAACCGTGATAGTTTAGTCTGGAAACAAGGAATGTCAGGTTGGACAGCATTAAAAGAGGTAGAAGAACTTAAATCATTTTTAGGAGGAAGTACACCACCACCTTTACCTCAATAATAAACAGTCATTTTTTGACAATACATTGTAAGTATAATTAACCTTGTTACGTTGTGCTTTTATAAAAGCGCAATGGCTTTAATATATGGCAGAAACAGAACCTACTGTACAACAACATACAGAACTCAAGAAGTCTTGCGTTAATTGTGGAGCAGAGCTTAAATATAAGCCAGGCACCACATCTATAACATGTGAATATTGTGGTCATGAAGAACAAATAACGGTAGATCCTAATGGTTTTGAAGAGTTAGAGTTATCTGTTTATCTTAAAGAGATGGGAGCGCAATCACATAGTGAGAAAATCTCTATGCTGAATTGTAAAAACTGCGGAGCAAATCAACACGTAGAAGAGAACTATAAATCATTACACTGTGTCTATTGTAGTATGCCTTTGATTGTAGAAGACATGTATACAGAAGATTGGATATTACCAGGAGCTGTATTACCTTTTCAGATAGATCAAAAAAAATCATTTCAAATTTTTAAAAAATGGGTAGATGGTCTTTGGTGGGCACCTAATAATCTTAAAAAAGCATCCTTAGACCCTCAATTTACAAAGGGATTGTATTTGCCATTCTGGACGTTTGATGCACAATTAAGAGCATCTTATACTGGGCAACGAGGAGTATATTATTATGAGTCACAAACCTATAGGGATAGTAAAGGGAATACAAAAACACGACGCGTGCGTAAAACGCGATGGTACCCAGCTTCAGGGAATATTTCAGGTTTTGTAGATGATACACTCATCAAAGCATCAAAGCAAAGAGCTGGACGTGTTCCTAAAGCCATTGCACGATGGAATTTAAAAAAACTAGAACCTTTTAACACTAATTTTTTAACAGGTTTTGTTACTGAAAAATACACGATACCATTACAAAAAGGACATTTAGAATCCAAAGAAGAAGCACGTCGTATAGCAGATCGCTGGTGTAAAAGTGACATAGGAGGAGATACACAACGAGTGAGTAGTATGGACATGCGTCTATCTGAAGAAACCTTCAAACATATATTACTACCTATGTATGTAAGTGCTTATAGATATAACGGGAAAGAATATAACTTCTTTGTAAATGGGGAGACTGGAGCTGTTTCAGGAAATAGACCTTATTCTTTTTGGAAAATATTTTTTGCCATCTTGGCGGTGCTTATTGTTATAGGTATTGCTATATATTTTGGTCAAGAATCATAAAGGAACCATCTTTATTCTAGGTTATCATTTAAAACAGAAGGTGTAAATCCTTCAAAAATGATGTTGTCAAAAATAGTATGATAGTTATCCATTTGTACCTGGTTTCTCACTGTCCATAACAATATAGGAGTTCCTATGTTTTTAAAATGAGTGACTTTTTTATTTGGTAAATCATCTATGTCATAAGCTATAAAATCGGGACGCATCCGTGTGTTGAGTTGTAAATAATTAAAAAGATGGTTTAATGGTTTTATGACTAAGGACGGTTCAGAGAGTTGCCCTACGCAATACATTGTTGCTTGTTTGCTCAACCATCGTACAGATGACCTGTTAAAAGATTGCAAAGCAATGGCTCCTTCATAATTTTTTAGAAGTTTTAATACGTTCTTTTCTAAATGCTTTGCGAGCAAATTTGTTTTAAGTTCGATGAGTATAGGCACCTGTCCTTTTACAAGATCAAACACATCTTGTAATGTAGGAATAGTTTGATTTGTATTAAAAAGGGAATGATCTTTTAGAGTTTCTTTAGTAAGTGTTTTTGTTTTTTTATGTATTCCACAAATGCGTTTTAGATCACTGTCGTGAAAAACAATAATGGTCCCATCTCGTATGATTTGTACATCAAGTTCTATAGGGTATTTTTCTTTTACAGCTTTCGCGAAAGCGGACAATGAATTTTCAGGAATTTTATCATTACCATCATGTAATCCACGATGTGCAATAGGTCTAGAAGTAAGCCATTCAGGAGTTTTTTTCATACATTATAAATACATAGGGGAGATAAATAAAAAGCCGCCTCTATTAAAGGGGCGACTTTATAATACTATTGATTATTAGAATTATGATTTTCCGTAATCATGTTCATCTTGCCATTTTTTAAGTTCTGTCCATTTTCCTTCTGAGGCGAGTCCGGCTTGCATTGGCCAAGAATTAGGACGATGTATTTCAAATCGTTTACCTCCACTATGAAGAACTTCTTGACATTTTTCTATGGAGGTGTCTGCTAGAGATGCCCATGTTTTTATGTCAAAATTATGGAAGAGTTCCTTGATTTTTGGGCCGATCCCTTCTACGATGGTTAAGTCATTTTCTTTAATTGATTTTCCAAAAGCAGCTTTTGCTGCTGCTGCGTCAAAGGCGGCAACTGTAACTGTAGATGGAGTCGTATCTATAGTTTTAGTGGCAAAAGAAGATGCGATACTTGCACTACTGCTTGCAGCAACGGGATCTGAAGGAGTTGTTTGAAGTCTTGAACGACAAGCATCTAAATCTGCTTGTAATGATGCGTTTTTGCGTTTCCATAAATCAAGATCATTTTCGTGATCGTCATTTTTTCCAAAAAGACGTCCCAAAAGGTATCCTAAAATTGCACATATAATTCCCACGATAAGAGGTATGAGCCAGCAAGGTATAATTGATAAATCCATTTTATTTATTTTTTGATGATTAGTTAGTTTATTGTGACGATAGAACGTCTGTTTTTTGCACGGCCTTCTTCGGTAGCATTTGATGCTATAGGCTCGTCAGGGCCTTTTGATGAGGTAATAATTCTTGCTTCTGAAATGCCATTATTTATAAAATCACGCTTTACAGAGTTTGCTCGATTTTGACCAAGACGAATGTTTGTAACGCGACTACCTGTATTATCAGTATGTCCTTCTATATTTATAGAAGCACCTTCTACTTTATCCAGATAACGATTGATATTTGCAATTTTCTGGCGTTGTGCTACAGTAGGGTTAATAGAAGCTTGTGCATTACCAAAGTGAAGAATAAGAGGGTCGTCGTTTATACGTTTTTTAAGAGCTGCAAGCGCTTCTGATTCGTCATTTTTATTAATGCTTTCGCTTATTAAAAAACGCATAGAATCACTAAATATAGAATCATTAGAAATAAGCATATTATCTTCTCTTCCAAATATGTTTATTTGCATAGGAGAAATTCCTTTTGATCTAAGATAGTTTTTAACAGCATTTGCTCTAGCAACTCCTAGATTTGGAAATGCAGAGGTGTTGTTTTCACTAGAAGTATAGAGTCCGGTAACATCTATAGATTTTCCAGTATTACCATCAAGATGGGTTTGTAATTTCCCTATTCCTATATTTATTTTTTCAGAAACAGGTGTTAGAATATTAAAATCAGAAATATTAAAATTAAAGTTATCATCGCTTTTATAAGCAAAGTTGCCATCTATGGAATCTTTAAAAGTAAAGCCCATGTTTGTCGTAGTATTTATAACTACAGGAGGTGGAGGTGTATTTACTTCTTCTTGATTGTCTTGATCTTTTATAGTGTTTTCTTTATCTGCACTTTCTTTACAACAGAAAAGCCACATTAAAATCATGCCAATAACAATCGTAAGCAAAATACCAAGGAGGTATCTCGTTTTCTTACTCATTTTGGTTAGTTTTTGGTTAATAGAACTTTAAAGTTAAGAAAAAGAAAAAGAAACGATATAAAAGGGTTTGTTTTTAGAAAGTCTAACAAGTGCTCTTTAATAGATATCTTAGTAATTATAATATATAGATACGTTTTTATAAGAAGAATTGCTTTGTGTGTTACATAACTTCTCTTAATATGTTAGAGTTTTCAAGTAGCATTTATTTTATAAGAATGGTTAAGTTGTTTCCTTTTTAAAAATAGAGATCAAACCAAATAAAGGGCCTATCCCTAATATCAAGAATAGATATATAGGGTTTATATAGGTTTGTAAAAGAAGTAATAATTGAATGCTTACTATTGTAATAGCAAACCCAATACAGTTTACTATTGTAAGTGCCGTTCCTTTATGTATAGGGTTTGCACTTTGAGCAACTAGGGTAGAAAATAAAGGTGAATCTGCAATAACAGCCATACCCCATAAGGATAGTAAGGATATAAATACTAATGGAGATGGTATTATAAATAATAAAGGAGAAATCAAGCAGAAAATGCCTGATATAGAAAGTGCAATTGTAGCCGTTTTTTTTGCTCCCTTATGAAGAGAAATATAACCGCTTATTATACAAGCGATAGCCCCTATACCTATCACAATAAATGATGAAATGGCATTATTTAATGTACTTAAAGGATGTAATGTGTTATAGATAGATATGATGACAGGAACAAAGGCCCAAAAAGCATATAATTCCCACATATGACCGAAGTACCCAAAAGCTGCTTTTTTGAAAATTTTGTTTTTGAAAATTTTGATTATAACAGAAAAATCTAATATGCTATTTTTCTTTCTATAGGGGCCATTTGGAACAAAAATATAGAGAGATAGTCCTCCTATGCTAGCAATAATAGAAGTGATGAAAAGAATCGTTTTCCAAGGAAATTCATTAGTAAATCCTCTTAATAAATGAGGAAAAGCAGTTCCTAATACAAGGGCTCCAACCAAAAATCCAAGAGATTTACCCAAACCTTTATCATAATAATCGGCTGCGATTTTCATTCCAATAGGATAAATACCTGCTAGAAAAAAACCCGTTAGAAATCGAAAAATAAGAATACTTATTAATGTATTTTGTTCCCAAATGACACCTAAATTACATATAGCTGCAATAAAAGCACTGATCATAAATATCTTTGAAGGAGAAAATCTATCGGCGATACTAAGAACAGCAAAGACTAAGGTTCCTATTATAAATCCAAATTGTACTGCCGAAGTAATATGTGCTAATGCATCATTACTTAAAGAAAAATAAGGAATAAGGTCGGTAAGTATAGCATTGCCAGAAAACCAAAGTGATGTCCCACAAAATTGCGAAATCACAATGATGGGTAAGATCCACTTAGGTGTATGTGTGTCATTCATTAAAAAGAAACTTGTATACTATATGTTTTAAATATAGGTCTTTTAAAGAGAGGGAAACTGTCATTTTTAGAGCCTTAATTTATTTTTTTTAAAATAAATTGAAAAAGAGGGTAGGAATTATGGGGTTACTGTTGTTTTATAAGCAAACGTATTAATCCTACTTAATGAGAATTAAGCTTTGATTTTTTACTAGCAGCATTTTGAATATCGTACATGCTCAATGTTTAATGACTGGAAATCTTAACAAAGACTACTAAAATTTACACCTACTTATGCTATTAAAGTAAGTACAGTCAGAAAAGAAGTTTGATTTTAAACTACAAAACTACGCAATTAAAAACCCCATATAATTATGGGGTTTTTATGTATACTATGTTATTTATATGTTTCTATAAATCAAATTTGATTCCTTGTGCTAGTGGTAGCTCAGTTGTATAGTTAATTGTATTTGTTTGACGACGCATATATACTTTCCATGCATCAGATCCAGACTCACGTCCTCCACCAGTGTCTTTCTCACCTCCAAAAGCACCGCCTATTTCAGCACCAGATGTACCTATATTTACATTTGCAATTCCACAATCAGATCCAGCAACACTTAAGAAATGTTCTGCCTCACGAAGGTTATTTGTCATAATAGCACTAGATAACCCTTGTGCAACACCGTTTTGAGCGTCAAGAGCATCTTGTACACTTCCTGAGTATTTTATAAGATATAATACAGGAGCAAATGTTTCATGTTGAACAATAGGGAAACTGTTATCTGCTTCAGCAATAGCTGGTTTTACATAACATCCACTTTCATATCCTTCTCCAGAAAATACGCCTCCTTCTACAATGATTTTACCTCCTTGTGCTACAACTTGCTCTAATGCGTTATTATAGTTTGCAACAGCATCGGCGTCAATTAATGGACCTACATGGTTATTCTCATCAAGAGGGTTTCCTATACGTAATTGTCCATAAGCAGCTACAATAGCATCTTTTACTTTATCATAAATACTGTCATGAATAATGATTCGTCTTGTAGATGTACAACGTTGTCCACAAGTTCCTACAGCTCCAAATACCCCTCCGATTACAGTCATTTTAATGTCTGCATCTGGTGTTACGATAATAGCATTATTTCCTCCTAATTCTAATAACGAGGTTCCAAGACGTTCTCCAACTGTACGAGATACAATTTTACCCATACGTGTACTTCCTGTAGCAGATATTAATGGAATGCGTGTATCTGTAGTCATAAATTCACCTACTTGATAATCTCCATTGATAAGACAAGAAATTCCTTCAGGAAGATCATTTGCTTTTAGAACTTCTGCTATGATATTCTGACAAGCAACTCCACATAATGGCGTTTTTTCAGAAGGTTTCCACACACAGACATCTCCACAAATCCATGCAAGTGCTGTATTCCAAGCCCAAACAGCTACTGGAAAGTTAAATGCAGATATGATACCCACAACTCCTAATGGATGATATTGTTCATACATACGGTGTCCAGGACGTTCTGAGTGCATAGTAAGACCGTGTAACTGACGAGAAAGACCTACAGCAAAATCACAGATATCGATCATTTCCTGTACTTCTCCAAGACCTTCTTGATATGATTTTCCCATTTCATAAGAAACAAGTTTACCTAGAGGCTCTTTAAGTTCACGTAATTTTTGTCCAAACTGACGTACAATTTCTCCACGTAAGGGAGCTGGTTTTGTTCTCCAAGTTTTAAATGCAGCAGTTGCTGTATCCATTACTTTGTCGTAATCTGCACGAGTTGTTGTTGTTACTTTTCCGATCAATTGACCATCAACGGGCGAGTGTGACTCTATGATACCTCCATTAGAAAACCAAGTGTTTCCTGTAGAGGTTCCATCATTTATAGCTGCAAGACCTAATTGTTGCAGCGCTTTATCCATTCCAAAATCTGTAGCGACTGTACTCATTTTGTGTGTTTTTATATTAAAAGAAATCGTTTGCGAAGATAGGTATAATCAAGAGGTGTTAAAAAGAATAATGATTAATTTAATTAAGGTTGTAATTGTGTTATTTTCCACCCTTTTTGAGAATGTGTATATAGCGTTCGGTGATGTAATCTTGATGTTTTAAACTCTAAAAATTCTATGCGTTTTGGGAGGATTTTCCATCCGCTCCAGTGTTTAGGTCGTTTTATGGGAGTATTGTTTTGTATGCTTTCGCGAAAGCGGACTTTCAATTCTGAAATGTTTTGGATTACATTTCCTTGATTACTTAATGTACTTACCGTTTGAGCTTCTTTGCTTCTTTCAGAGAAATAAATATCTGCTGTTTTATCATCTATATGTTGTGCTTCTCCTTGAATCCGTACTTGACGTAAACTCTCTTCCCACCAAAAGGTAAGAGATACTTTAGGGTTTGCTTCTATCTCTTTTCCTTTTCTAGAGTTAAGAGATCCAGTTACAATGAGATATGGATGATTTAATTCTTTAAGGGCAAGGTATCGGGTGTTGGGAAATCCATCAAGTCCTATTGTAGAAAGAACACATGCAGAAGGGTGTTTACTCTTTGTCGTAACTACATGCTGGTGTAGCCATATGGCAAAGGTGTTAAAAGGATCTGGGTACTCTTGTTGCTCCATAGGTTATTCTGGAACAAAACGCTTATCTGTAGGCATGATTTCCCCACAGTTGGAACATGTGCGTTTTGCTTCATCCCCATAAAAATCTATAAAATGACCTAAGAAATCTTTTTCTACATCTTCTAAAAGAAAGCGAACTTCGTATAGTTTGGTATTGCAATTATCACAAAACCAAAGTAAACCATCTTTGCCTTCTAGGTTAATTCGTTTGCGTTCTATAACAAGACCTATAGAGTTTTCATATCGTACAGGAGAATGAGGTACGCCAGCTGGATGTAAATACATATCTCCAGGGCCTAGCTTCATTGTTTTTTTCTCCCCATCTTCTTGAATGTGTACTTCAATGTGTCCTTCGAGTTGATAAAACAGTTCTTCTGTTTCATTGTAATGATAGTCTTTACGAGCATTTGGACCTCCTACGACCATTACAATATAGTCTCCAGCATCTTTATATAAGTTTTTATTCCCTACGGGGGGTTTAAGAAGATCTCTGTTTTCTTCTATCCACGCATTTAGGTTAAAGGGTTTTGCAATAGCCATGATATAAGTATTTGTATAAAAATACAATATTACCTACTATCTGTCTTCATCTATTTGTAATTCGTGTATAAAAAAAACAACCCCATCAGTAGATACCGATGGAGCTGTTAACCAATTATGGTTTGGGGATCTTATTTTACAAAAATGTGGGTAAAAAAGTTAACACCACTTTCTGTTTGTGCAACGCTAATTCCTGAGTGTGTATAGTTGCCTTCTATTGCTTCTTTGTGACTTGGGCTATTTAACCAGCCATCTACAACAGCTTGAGCTGTTCTGTATCCAAAAGCGACATTTTCGCTTACTAGGCTTGCACCATTTGCTTTAAGATAATCTGAACGTTCAAAGAAGTTATCATGACTTACTTTGTTGTTAATTATCATATATCCAGTATGATCTAATGCTTCTTCTTTTGCTAATATGTGTGAAGAAAACGGTGGGAGATCTAAGGTAGCTCTATATGTATTTATAATAGATAATATCTCACTAGACATAGCATCATTGTTTTCGATACTTAGTTCGCTTTCAAAATTTGCAGTTGTAGTATTGTCGCTAGTTTCATCGGTACTGCATGATACGAGTAGGCATACCAATCCCATGACAAATAGGGTATTTGTAATTAACTTCATGATTTGGGGTTATTATGATTTGGGACTACTAAGATATCATAAAAAAGCACTTAAACGCTATAATCGCACATTTAATCGATGAAATACACAAATTCCTACAAATTAATTCCTGAAACTATTGGAATTCTTACATGAAAAATCAAAATATTCTAAAAACACCTTATTATTTTCTTGATTTTAGTTTAAAGCGCTTATTTTGTAGACTTAATACTATTATATATGCAAAAAAACTGTCCAGAATGTGGTAACCGCATTATAGGTCGTGCAGATAAGAAGTTTTGTAATGATGCCTGCCGTAATAGTTATAACAATAAGTTTAATAAGGATTCTAAAAACTTAGTACGTACTATAAATAATAGATTGCGTAAAAACTATCGTATCCTTGAATCTCTAAATCCTGAAGAGAAAACAAAAACAACCAAAGGAAAGCTTACATCTGCAGGGTTTGATTTTAATTACTTCACGAGTATCTATACGACAAAAGTAGGTACGATATATTATTTTGTGTATGATCAAGGATATTTGCCTATAGATGGAGGGGAGTATTATGCGTTAGTAAGGCGTACTGTCAAGTAAATTATAGTTATATAAAGATGATTTCTTACTTTTAAGGAGCAAAGAAATATATGATGGAAAAATTATACAGCCCTAATCTAGGTTCCATGAGTGTATAAATACACCTAAATTAGAAACTGTCATTTATATAAATGACTGCCTTCTTGACGCTTTTTTGTGAGGAAATCCAATTTATATATAGGTTTTGAAGTTTTTTTAAAGATATCTTAAGAATGGTATCAAAATTGCTATATTCATCTTTCAGTAAAATAGATAGGGATATATGACACGTTGTTATATATGATGATATATTTTAAGTACATGAAGTGTCTGTTTTATTTTTAGAAATAATAGTATCATTTTTTCTTTCCCTAAAAAGAAAATTAAAAATGCTTTTATAAAGCATTGAGAACTATAATCTCTAGATGTAAAACTGAGATTAATATACCCATAGAGTATATTTTTGTGATACGTTTAACGGCAGTCTTGATAAAAAACAAGAATACATTTTTTATGTTTGATCTGTATTTTATAAGTAATAGTAACTATACATACTAAAACTTGATGCTTATACGTTATAAGTAGTACACCCTAAATCAAAAACAAGTGATATGCTAAATGTGTATCGGCTCGCTTTTAAGCACCACTTTAAAGAAGCGTTTTGTTTAATAATAAAACAGAGTTTAATTTTTAAATTTTTAAAGTATTGAAAAAGCAATCAAATTTCTTTCATATTTCTACACGCTAGGCGTGTTTTAGGAATAACACTTTTTGATATTCTAGTGTATTAAGAGAATATCTTTTTTTCCACACCACACTTTAGGAAAGTTTTGTACTTGTTCTTTGTATAAGAACATTAAAATCAATGATTAGAATCGCTGTTGGGGGACTGCTATTTTAAATTCGTTGTAAGTCATAACTATGCATTATAGTTATGATTTGATAATGGAGTATTCTATGTTATAGAATATCTAGATGACTTTTCGCGCACCACTTCAGAGAAGCGTAGTATGGTTCCTTCGGGAACATTTTTGAAGTATTAATTTTTAAAAAGAGTTACACATGGAGAAGACTTCTTCAGAGGCAGATATAGCCTTAAGAAACCCAGCATTAATAAATAATAAAAATAATCAGAATCTGATATATTCCCCCGACAATACAACAAGTCACTTTGTTAAAATCGCACAAATAGTTGATCGTAAAAAAAGAGCTGCTGCTATTACAAAAGCAGCGCGTACCTATAATGTATTTGAGAGCAGTACAGAGGTGCGTAGCGCATTACCATCACTATATGATTTTGCAACGTGGCTTGCAAAGCATAAAAATGACTTATCCTTCTCTAACATAAGAAGGAATATTCATAGAGCTACTGTATTAACAGAAGCTCAAGAACTTTTTGTGTGGGAGAATCTTATCTATCAGGTTATAGAAAAAAAATCTGATAGCGTAAAAAAAACACTAATAGAACTTCTGGTAGCAAATGATTTTTTAAAGGCATTTATTGACTTTAGTAAACGTCAAACTCATTACCCGAACACTATTGTTTTTACAACAGATCTACAAAAAGAATTTACAGGCAGAGCGCATGCTACTGTCATAATCACAAATGAATTACCTGTAAAAATAATACCACCATCATTTCCTGTTCCTACGATAAAAGAACAGAGACAGCAATTGGTATCTACAGAGCATCAATTGTTGCAAAACAAAGTACAACTATACCATGATGCGCATACAGAACTCAAAGAGATCCTGTTACTTCGAGATCAAGAAATAGAAACAAATTTTGATACAGCCATAACACAATATCAAAAAGATGTTAATGTATTGATCAAAGAATCTTCAGAGATTAGTGAGACCATGATAGACGCAATGACAAATGAAATAATTACAAAAGCATTTGCTGTAGAGCCTTTTTCTTTTAAACCTCAAAAACCAGTACTTATTAATACGATACTTAATCACGTAACAGAGGTTTCAAAAGGGATTATAGAAAGAGATATATTATGTGTTTGTACAACATTACCAGAAGCATTGGTATTTTTAAAACGATGCATTAGGAACATGAGGAAAACCATTTCGGTATTAGAGAATTTGACTTCTTTTAAAACCTCAAAAAAAGAGGAACAAAAAAAGGAGGAAGAAACAACCATTGCTATAGATTATAATTTTGTGAGATTGCAGCCAAGCCTTCAAGAAAATAAAGAACAAGAGAAACGATCTATTACTATGATTGTGAGTAATGATATTGAGAAGACTGATATTGCATCTATGTCTTATACCATTACTTTTAATAATGAAGTATCAAGCTCTGGAACAACGTATCAAATTATGGGAGACAGACAGACCATCGTTTCCTTATTTCCTGACGAAATCAAATTTCCGTCTAATGCCATTTATTATGATATTACAGGAAACATTGTTACAACAGATGGAAGGGAGGTTACTTTTGATAAACGAGTCTCATTAAGTCATGATTGTAATTATGGAGATTTTGGCATTTCTTCAAATACCACTATCTAGACCCTCAGAATAAAGTAGAGATATAAACCTTTATGTTTTAGTAACCCTAATTGCATAAGTATGAAGGTTTGTATGTTTATGTTATGAGGTCTCAATAAAGAGAAATAATAAAACACTATATCTAAATAATTCCAGATGTATATATACCTGGTATTTGTTGTGGTATACGCTTTCGCGAAAGCGTAATATATACTATCATATAAAAATAGTCCTTCGTCTTATATCTTAAAAATAGATTCTAAATAACCAGAAAAGACATAAAAAGACACAGACGTTTGATGTATTAATCTGATAGTAAGTAACAACAGATGTATATAAAGTTATGATGAATAGTATTTCTTAACTAAAAAGTAAAAAAGCGAGTTACGACTCGCTTTAAAAAATGGTTGGCTTAAGAGCAAGTCTGACAATACGTAGGACTATCAGAAGCATCTTCTATAGGACTATTATTATTTCTTCCTCCTATGATAACTGCAGCATTTAGCTTAGAGATTACACATTGATTAAGCGCTAAAGTTGTAAGATCTTTTTTCATAAACTATATTTTAAAGATGAATTAATATAGTTAAATGTAATTAAAAATAATTGATAATCAATAGATTACGGTTTTGCCGTACCTCAAAATGAAATAATAGATATCTATCCCTAATTATATAGGAGGTAAAAAATAATAGCGTAGTTTATAATGAAATAGAAGATAAAATATGTGCCAGAATTAGATATAAGAAAGCATCTTGTATAGGCAGGTTACAAAACATATTGAGAATATATAAAGCGACCCGAAGATCGCTTTATCAATTTTAATTACAGCAAACCGTTTGCTCGGATGCCGTTGTAACTTCACAGTCTACGTCACAAGTGGCAAAACCTTCGCAAAAAGATTGAGCGGTATCACATCCATTTCCTGGAGTGGTTCTCTCATCAAATTTCTTTCCTCCTTGTACAGTCATACTACTAAACCTAGAAATAACCTCCTTGTTAAGCTTTAAGCTTTTAATACTCTTTTTTTTCATACTATGCGTTTTTAAGATTAGAATATTACTTGAAGTTAGCTCTACTAAGAAGTAGACACAATAGTAAATGTAAAAACGTAGGTATTAAGCATAAAACCGTAGCGATATACTTAATAACAGTGCTGCATGGGATTCTTAGTATGTTGTAAAGTAACTTAAAGGAAATCCTCACAGTTATGGCGGAGGTTTTTTATGGTACGCTTTCGCGAAAACGGATATGGGATTACGGGAAGCCGTACTATAGGAATGATTATAATCTGTACTTTTCTTTTTATGTTTAAAAGGCTGGTAGTCAATTGGATTTTAGTAATTTTATGTAAGGTATAAAGAGCAAGGTTTTTACTAATATTCTTGTTGAGTATAAGAAATACAAAAATCTTGATGCATTAAAGAATGTATGGCATTAGAAACTATCCTAATATTTGTAGCTAACAGCATTGCTGGGCAAATTGTAAACGACACATGGAAAGATAAAGTTGTAACTTTTTTTTGGCCTAAAGCGTCGTATCCAACAAGGCTGTATCAAGTCATCTTAAAAACGATACAAGAGTTCGAAAAAGAACAGCCTACACAAACAAAAACGGACAAATTTCCTTTTTACAAAAGTCAAATGCTTTTTGAAGCATTAAGTCTCTATATATTATTTGAGGAAGGCCCAAAGGACGCTATAGATGTGGCGTTTGAAGAAAATGCAAACATTATTGTGCCTACCAAAGAGGATCTTGATAAATTCTATAAGTTGTTTTTATTCAATGCAAATCAAGATCAAAAACTTAAGACTTTTTTTATTCGTGAAAATTACCAAGGACAAATATTTACGAATACTGAAAAATTAAAGAGTTTAAGTAGTTTAACAGCCTCTGTAAAGGGTGATACTCAAAAAATTATTGGTCTATTAGATAGAAACTCATCCTCCCAAATTCCTAAAGAGCTTACAACACTACTGCCTAAGTTAGAAAAAGGAAAAATTATCGGAAGAAATTCAGAGTTGAAAAACATAAAGAAAAGTTTGTTTGAAAATAAGCAAGTAGTTCTGGTAAATGGAATGGGAGGCATAGGAAAAACAACCCTTGCTACCGTATACTTGACAGAATTTTATAATGAGTATACCCATATTGCTTGGATAAGTGCTACTCAAAATGGGCTGTTTAATGATGTCGTTTCTGCTCCAGGACTTCTAGAATCTTTAAGAATTGAATTAGGTACAACTCCCAAAGAAACGTATAACTCAGTAAAGGCAAGTCTAAATAGCCTACCTGGAAAAAACTTATTAATCATAGATAATGCTACAGAAGATCTTGCCACCTATGCTTCTCATTTACCGAGTCAGCCCAATTGGCATTTAGTAATTACATCAAGAGAGAAAATTGATTTTTTTGATAATATGGAAATCGGTTTTTTGAGTGAACCAGAGGCAATAAAGCTTTTTAAAAAGCACTACACTCTTGAAAAACTTAAAAATAAATATATCAGAGAATTAGTAAAAAATGTTGAATATCATACGCTTACTATAGAAATACTTGCCAAAACGGCACAAGAACTTCGTACATCTCCAACTACATTGAATGAAGCAATCTTAAGCAACATGGAGACAGATATTATCATTAGGCATAGTAATAAAAAAGTAGGTAAAATTTTATCGTATTTGACATCTATTTTTGATATGAGTGAACTAACGGAGAACGGGATCACTTTATTGAAATATATAACCTTACTACCTTCTGAATATTTAAAAAATGAAGACCTTGAAGAAGTACTCCATTTTTTATCTGATACATTGCCTAGAGGACGTGCAGAATTATTTAAAAAAGGATGGATTTTGTATAACCAATCTGAAGATGCATATAAGTTACATCAAATTATTCAGGATGTAGTGAAGTCTAGGTTTACGTATGATACTGAATTCCTAAAGCCAATTATAGACTCATTGAAATCAGTTTTAACAGTTAGTCTTGAGAATAGAGACAATCCTGTCTCAAAATTTAAATGGATTCCATACGGAAAAGAGTTTTTAAGCCAATTGGGAGACAATATGATCATAGATATTTCCAAAATTCAAAATAATTTGGCATTAGTACTTAAAGACCTAGGGGATTATGAGGGAGCAAAGGAATTATTGGAAAAAGTCAAAATTTCAGCTGAAAAGAACTTTGGTGAAGATCATCCTACGACAGCAATTAGTTATTCAAATTTGGCATTAGTACTTAAAGACCTAGGGGATTATGAGGGAGCGAAGGAATTATTGGAAAAAGCCAAAATTTCAGCTGAAAAGAACTTTGGTGAAAATCATCCTACGACAGCAATTCGTTATTCAAATTTGGCATTAGTACTTAAAGCCCTAGGGGATTATGAGGGAGCAAAGCAATTATTGGAAAAAGCCAAAATTTCAGATGAAAAGAACTTTGGTGAAGATCATCCTACGACAGCAATTCGTTATTCAAATTTGGCATTAGTACTTCAAGCTCTAAGGGATTATGAGGGTGCAAAGCAATTATTGGAAAAAGCGTATCAAATATTTTTTGAAAAACATGGAGATCACCACCCTACTACCAAAATCATAAAAAACAATCTAATTTCGCTAAAAAAGGAAATGGGATAATCTTAAAATTTAATTGAGTATTAGTGAGCAATAGATTTTTAGATACGCTTCCCAAACCATATCTAAAAATCAACCATCTTCTTCAAAGGAATTTCCAAAGCCTTCGCAATTTCTAAAAGAGAGTATATCGTAGGGTTGACTTTACCATTCTCTAGCTTCTCAATGGCTTGTCTGTCTTTACTAGATGCTCTAGCCAAATCTGATTGACTCCAGCCTTTTTGACTTCGTAATTCAACAATGCGTTGACCGAGTTTTTTTTTAAGTAGTTCTTTATCCACGATAAACAAATGTCAATTAATTATATGACATTTTTGTCATACAAAAGTTTGACAATTTATTTTTTATTAATACATTTGTCATATAAATAGTTGACAGTTGAGCAAAATCAGAAAACTTAAAATCTATCAAAAATTTAGAACCCGTAGGTGGGATCATACCACTGTTCCTGAGATTAGACTCGAAGGGAAATGGTTACAAGCATTGGGATTTGAAGAAGGCAAAGAAATAAAAGTCAAGCAACAAAAAAATAAACTCACGATTACCCTAGCTGAGGAGAGATCACGATAGCTTACACCATATAAAAACTCCTGGACAAACAGGAGTTTTTATAATACTTAAATTTGAAATTTGAAATGTCCATTAAATGGACGGCACTTTAATGTACACTCTTTTATATATAGAATCTCCAATGACTTCAGTGAAAGAGAATGTATTACTTGTGTCTAATGTAACATCTTTTACAGGACCCGACTCTTCAAGCGTAAACTTGTAATTGCCATCCCCCTGATTTTCCCAAGCGGCATTTGGATAATCCGTAAGCACACGAGTGACACTATTAGGCGTTACCTGTACAGCATCATCACTATGAAATGAACTACAACTATCGGTTATGTCATCATAATTATAATCATCCCTGTCATAGAATCCATTTTCAAATACTTGGATCAGGCTTAGCCGTTCACAGTCACTTACAATTTGTTCTTCATCATTCACAAATGACCTATTGAGATCCCAAACTCCAACAAGTGGATCTGTAGGAGCAGAATCATCATCACTGTCACAGGATATCATGGTAATTACTATTAAAAAGAATGCTATTTTCTTCATATTGAAATGTTTTAGTTAGGATCAAATAAAGGAAATAGAAGTGAAACCAAAGTTCGTAACATCCTGATTTAACGGGCAATTAACGCTACAACACAAAAATTATATTAAATTATCAAAAAGAAAATTATGAAATGAGTGATTTCTCGGGCATCGTCGTAAGAAGTATATATACTGGGGGAAAATAAACCCAGCTTTTAAGTAAAATACAAAACGATACAAATGCACGCCATGTCACTTATGGGATTATTTAGAGTATATAAAACAACTGTAATTGATAGCTTAGAATAGCAAAAATTATCTAGTCTTCACAAGGGCATCCACATGAAGAATACGCACAATCTGGAAAGCAAGCACAAGCAGATCTTGCTGTTGATTTACTTCTCCCATTTACGGGTGGTTTACAGCACTTATCTATCGCTTTACCACTCCCATTAATTTGTTTTAGGTCTTCGTTGTCTAAAACGTTTCCTAAACCTGAAATTGATTTTAACATAATGAATAATTTAAAGATGAATAATTTCTAAAAAGCGAGCCGAAGCCCGCTTGTATTTTTTAAAGACAAGTCCTTGCTCCCGGAGAACATTGTGGGCGATTTGTCGCACAAACACCAGAAGGGCAATCAGAGTTTTTTGAACAGCTTACACAACCACCGCCACAAGCAACTCTATTATGTGGTCCGCATCCTCCTCCAGCAATAGATCGCTGTTGAGTTTTGTTTAATACAGTACCTAATTTTGAAATTGATTTTAACATAAGAAAAAAATTAATGATTAATATTCTCTAAAAACGCATAAAGAAAATGAATGCACAATAGTAAATGTATAAGTGTAAGCAACTTGACTACATTCGTTAGAAATTAATTCATAACCGTAGTTATAGTGAGGAGGATTAAATCATAAAAACCCTGATTTTGAAAAGATTAGGGTTCTTAGTGTTTAAAAGAAGGAGTATGAGTTTGGTAGACGGTAAGAGTTGAGCGTTTTCAAGAAACTAATTCAAAAATATAGAAATGATCATGGAGGTTTTTATTTAAATACGTAGACGTTAATCACATTTGCAATCAATTGTTGTTAAATCTTGAATTTCCTCACAAGATCTTATAACTGGATCAAAATCACTTGATAAATCAATTTCAAGACAAGAAGGTCTATCATCATCTGAAGAACAACTATAAATTAAAAATACAATAGAAAATAGTATCGAAAACTTTAAAAACCTATGCATATGCAGAACTATAAATAAATTTTAATAATAATTAAATCTGAAGTATAAAATGGTTAGAAGGAAGGTGCAATACAACCCCAATCATTTGTATCTACTGGGGCAAACTGAATTAAAATCTCATACATGGGAATTGAAATAAAAATTAACATGAGAAAAACAGCAACAATTTTAATAAGCAATGAAGCCTTTTTAGTTTTAACGTATTCAAGATTAATAGTATTAAAATTTTGTTCCATACTCAAAGATAAGAACAATTAAATAATAGTAGTTAATTGAAAACGATCATTATCAGTCCTAGGATTAACAAGAACATACTAAAAGAGAAATTATACAAACGTTTTGAGTCTTTATCATTAAATAGTTTACTAAGGAAAGTATCCTTTCCGATAATACATGAAATAAAGAAGTAGCTACTGGTTATAAAGCACAATACTTCGATAAATAAAATCATAAGTATCATTTTCTATATGATGCAATTAATATAGAAACGTTACAAAATAAAACTGTAGAATGAAGAGTCAGGAGAAAATAAAAGCGAACCGAAGTTCGCTCTCATTCTATTTTTAATAAAAGATACAATGCCCTCCATAACCACATCTACCATAATCAATAAATTTAAAACACCCAGGAGTTGTTTGTTCACATCGATTACCACCAATATTTTGACAGGAATTATAACATGAAGATGCCATACCATTAATAGTTTTTAATTCTGATTTATTTAAGATAGTACCTAAGTTTGAAATGTTTTTTAACATAATTATAAAATTTTTAAGATTAATAATATATCTAAGGTAATCAAAAACATCTAATAATCAGCGTGTTACGGTTTTGACGTAATTCTAATTTAACTGTAGTTAAAAGAAAAACTGGAGCTATTATATATAACCCCAGTTTCAATTATTATTTAAGAAGTTTATCCAAAGCAGTTAGGAGGATTATTACAACGGTGAATAACTTTAATACTTCCACAATAAGTGATGCAAGGTCCTCCTTCGATTACGCAACCTCCTGTTATTTGCTCTTGTTGATGTTTGTTTAATTCTTTTCCTAAACCTGAAATGTTCTTTAACATAGCAATAAAATTTTTAAAATTAATAATACATCTAAGTTAATAAAAATAATTGATAATCAAATAGTTACGAATTATCCGTAATTCTAAATAAACAGTAGGTATCGATGCTAGAAGATAAATTATGGGATTTACACTCTAGAGGTGTTCCCGAAGATGGGTACAACATGGAGGAAGATTTAAAATGGGTAATTGGTGAAGATTTTATACAAGCTGTGTCTGAGTTTAAGTATTGCCCTAATTGTGGAGAGTCGAAAGATAAACCGCACAAGTTTTGGTGCGATAAGAACACTTAATAAAAAACAGTAGTTATAGCATTTTATAGACAGACCAGAGAACTCTAACAAATCCTATAATTATAATTAAAATATAAATGTAATGTAGAATTTTAGAACCAACTCTAGATTGATTCTCAGTAAAAAATCCAGAAAACTTTAGAAAAATAATACCAAAAAAAATGGCAGCAACGGACCACAACATATTTAAACAAATTTTTAGTGTAAATGTATAACACTAATGAGTGTGAAACCTAAAAAGTTACAAATCAAGAAATACAGTAGATATAGTAAAAAAAAAGAAAAGAAAAGCGAACCGGAGTTCGCATAAAATCTATCAAGCGAGGATAATAATATATTCTACAGTAGTAAGTCCTCCATAAATGACTTTTGGCTTCTCGATTTCGAATTTTTCAAATTGTTCTAACATAATAAAAGTTTTAAAATTAATGATAAAACAAGATAGCAAAATAAATAGTAATCAGTAAATCAGTAGTTAGCGCTTTCTATTTCTTCGAATCAAATAAATTATTAATCCAATGAAACTAACAACAAATAGAAATAAAACGATAAGTATTAGTATTTGCCAAGGACCAATTGTTACTTCCATAGAGATTATGTTTTAATCAAATATAAACAAACTAAAAAGTAACTGTAGAAATAATAAAAAATACTACTGATGGGCTTTATAAAACCCTATCAGCAGTTTAAACTAAAGTTTAACATTCATGACAAGGAGGATTTTGATTACCATTGCCGTTTGGATTACCAGAACAACTGCAGCCTCTTCTTCCTTGAATAGTTTTTAACTCTGATTTTTTTAAAACCTTAGCATTTTCTAATCTTTTAATTAATTCTAACATAATAATAAAGTTTACATAGTTTATATAGTAGTAAGAGGAGAAAAAGGAGATATGTTACCCCTGTAAAAGTGCAAAAATGGATGTAGTAGCTATAAAATAATTTATAAGAACTAGGTTATGAAAAAAGGAAAGAAATAAAAGTCAAGCAAGAAAAGCCTAGGCTCATCATTACGCTCGTTGCTAAGAAAAGACAACTGTATGTATTACATTAAAAACTCCTGATTGTTCAGGAGTTTTTAATAGCAATGCACTATTTATGAGTATTAACAAGCCGTTGAGCATGCGGTTCTCGTTGCTAGACCTTGGCATCCTTGAACATTAGAGCCTTCCTCAGCAAATTCGGGGCCACCACCTAGTACTCTTGTAGCGCTAAGTTTTGAAATAGTATTCTTGTGTAAAGACAACGATTTTAGATTCTTTTTTTTCATGATTATTTGTATTTATAAGATTAATAATACAATTAAGGTAATGAAAATAACTGATAATCAGTTAATTACGGTTTTACCGTACACACCTTTATATTCATCTTATAAAAAGAAACAAGCAAAAAATGAAATAGGCAATATTCTTCTTTTAAAAAAACACTAAAAAAAAGTAAGTACTGTTTTGATAAGATACATAGCTACGCCAATGATAAGAACAAGACCCATGAGGTTGATGGTCTTTGCCATTTTTAAGGTAGCATCTCGTGTTAAACGTATGTTGTAAAGCGTTTCCATTAATATCTCTTTCTCATCATAATTCCTTCGACTACTTTCAAATCTATTCTGATTGGGCGATTTCCTTTTGTCTTTCATGATCGTATGTATTAGGGTACATCAATTTTTAATAAAGATAGGGTTCATAAACAACAAGAAAAAAACAAGGATATCACAGATAGTTTCTCGATTAAATGCTTTATTCTTCAGATAAACGCTTTTGTAAAACGATCAATCTAGATATAAAATGATTTTTCTTTATTGTTGGTGGGGCAACTTTGCTATATATGCCTATATCATAATTCATTTTTTAAACATAATTTGTCCGCAATGCAGAGAATCAATCTGTGGAGACATTTTATAAAAAAGGTCTTGTCCTTTTAAAATAAGCTCTGCTCGATTGCCTCCTCTTTGTTGATTTTGTATGTCAGCTCTTGTTTGGTAAAAGATCGCTACAACATAAAAAAGACAATCCTCTTTAGAATTTATGGTCTTTTGAAACTTAGTTGGTTTCTCAAAAGACTCCAATTCTGTTACTCCATAGCTAAATAAATCTTGCTTCTCAAGAGTCATGGTGTCAGGAGGCAGAAATAATTTTACGAAGGTGTTGGGAGAATCAGGAATTCCAATTGAATCAGCAGAAAAATGAACGCTCAGTTCAAACTGATTTTCAGTTTCATTAATTACACGAGTAAAGAATACCAAGTAACTATAATTAAAATGTTTTTTTGTAGGCCCCGTATATGGTCCGCCTTTCGGGAAGCTGTTCTGTATTGTTATCCCATTATTCTCAGTCTCACTGTACCATTGTATGTCTGTTTTTTGTCCCTTAACAAAAGAACAAATCAATAAAAAGAACACTAGGGTTATGGTACACTTTATTGTTATGTTCATACGTTCCAAAATAACTTGTGACTAATGTGATTGTGTATGATTGATTACACAGTTAGACACCTAATTTAGTAAATCATTTTTTCTAATCATATACTTTTTTAAATTTCATACTGGTTTTTGCAAGCGATACAACGTCTCCATAATCTTATTTTAAATTAAAATAAAACCACAAAAAAAACCTGATCTGGATAAGATCAGGTTTTTTAGTACCGAAAGTGGGAATCGAACCCACACTCCAAAGGAACGCGAGTTTGAGTCGCGCGCGTCTACCAATTCCGCCATTTCGGCTAAGTGATCAGAGAATCTCTGATGCTTCTGAGTTGTTCTTTTCCAACTCCAGATTTCCAGTATTTTTCTCGTTTCCGAGCACTGGGTCTATCAAGACATGCTTCTTGATAAATTATTTTATAAGGAAGATACGGTTTGGTAGTTCGTTCTCTTCCTGTATTGTGTCTATGGAAACGTTCTTCTAGATTATTTGTCATTCCTACATAAATGTAGTTGTAGTATATACTAGATAGTGCATAAACATATATCATTTTTTCAATATTTCAATTACTACGATGATGAGTCGCAGCGCGCCTGCCTGTCGGCAGACAGGTCTACCAATTCCGCCCTACCTAACCTCGGTAGGCAGGCATTTCGGCTATAATGGATGGCAAAATTAAAGAATAATTTTATGCAAACAACATAAAACCCCGATTTTTCTAAGGCTAGACTTATTTTTATTACTATTTTTGCACCTCCTTTTTGAGAAAGGAACCATTAATCAATCTGTTTAACCGTTACCAAAAATGGCAGCTACAGTACCACAACCTAAAATATTTGCTTGTCAAAAAAGCAAAGTTCTTGCAGAAGCAATAGCAAAAGAATTCGGGCAACCGATAGGAAATGTTATTACATCTACATACAGTGATGGAGAATTCCAACCTTCGTTTGAAGAATCTGTACGTGGATCAAGAGTTTTTATAATAGGAAGTACCATGCCTAATAGTGATAACCTGATGGAAATGTTATTAATGCTAGATGCTGCAAAGCGAGCATCTGCTAGACATATTACAGCAGTGATCCCTTATTTTGGATGGGCACGTCAAGATCGTAAAGATAAACCTAGAGTACCTATTGCTGCAAAGCTAAAAGCAAATTTGCTTGAGACTGCAGGAGCCACTCGTATTATCACAATGGACTTACACGCAGATCAGATCCAAGGATTTTTTGAAAAACCTGTAGACCATTTATTTGCTTCGACGATATTCTTACCTTATTTACAAGAATTAGGATTAAACAACCTTACAATTGCTTCTCCAGATATGGGAGGTAGTAAGAGAGCATATGCATATAGTAAAGCAATGGAGAGTGATGTTGTTATTTGTTATAAGCAACGTGCAAAAGCAAATGTAATCTCTCATATGGAGCTTATAGGAAATGTAGAAGGACAGCATGTAGTTCTTGTAGATGATATGGTAGATACTGCGGGTACCTTAACAAAGGCAGCAGACCTGATGATGGAGAAAGGAGCATTAAGTGTACGAGCAATATGTACACACGCTATTTTAAGCGGAAATGCGTATGAAAAATTAGAAAATAGTCAACTTAAAGAATTAATCGTGACAGATTCAATTCCTAGAGAGCACAAGAGCGATAAAGTAAAAGTATTGACCTGTGCACCACTATTTGCAGATGTAATGCACCGTGTTCATAGTAACACAAGTATTGCGTCTAAGTTTGTTATGTAATTAATTAATACTTAATATATTTAAAATGAAGTCAATTTCGATCAAAGGATCTAAAAGAGAAAGCGTAGGCAAGAAAGCTAGTAAGGCCTTACGTAATGCTGGACAGGTACCTTGCGTAATCTACGGAGGGGATCAACCAATGCATTTCAACGCACCAGAATTAGCGTTTAAAAACTTGGTATACACACCAGATGCGCATACGGTAGAAATTAGTCTTGATGGAGCAACATACCGTGCTATCCTTCAAGATATCCAATTTCACCCAGTAACAGATCGTATCTTACACGTTGATTTTTATCAAATATTTGATGATAAAGAAGTAACGATGATCATTCCTGTACATTTTATAGGAAGTTCAAAAGGTGTACTTAATGGAGGTGTTCTTCGTAAGAACAACCGTAAATTAAGAATCAAAGCGTTGCCAGATAATCTTCCTGATTTTGTAGAGGCAGATATTACTGAGCTTAAGATAGGTAGCAAATTATATGTGACTGCTCTTGAGAACGAAGCATACAAATTTATGCATCCTGACAACACTGTAGTGTGTCAAGTAAGAACATCTCGTAATGCTGTAGATGAAGAAGAAGATGAAGAAGAAGAAGGAGAAACTGCTGAAGCACCAGCAGAAGCTGCTGCAGAATAAGTAGCAATTCATATCATATAAAAAAGCATCTTGAATTTTCAAGATGCTTTTTTTATTCCTTCAAAATTGGGAATCTTTCATTTTGGTATGAAACCTAGAAAGAAGCCCTAATTTAGAACAAGATGAGTCTTATGATTTTCAGAAAGAGAGAAAGATTTTTTAAAAACGTGCGTTAACTACATAACAATTCTTTAAAAGAAGCAGGCAGAAATGCTTTAGTTACTATGATATTTGCCAAGGCGTGATGCATTTAGTACTTTTATGTTTTAAACTAACAGAGAGCTATGTTTTCTTTTTTTAATCGCATTTTTAAGAAAAAAGAGAAGGAGACATCTGTTGAAGATCCTATGAAAAAATTTCTCATTGTAGGTTTGGGTAATATAGGTCCCAAATACACAAATACACGACATAATATTGGTTTTAAGGTGGTGGACGCTTTCGCGAAAGCAAACAATACCACATTTGAAACAGAAAAATTAGGCGATATCGCAAAGACGAAAGTCAAAGGGAAAACCGTGATTCTTCTAAAGCCAAATACGTATATGAATCTCAGCGGAAAAGCAGTGCGATACTGGTTACAGCAAGAGAAAATCCCTATAGAAAACCTACTGGTTATCACCGATGATTTGAATCTTGAATTTGGAACCATTCGTGTAAAAACCAAAGGAAGTGATGGAGGCCATAACGGGCTTAAGGATATCCAAGCGCAACTCAATACGACAAAATATAATCGTTTCCGATTTGGAATAAGCGATCAGTTTTCAAAAGGACGTCAAGTAGATTATGTACTTGGAGAATGGAGTAGTGAGGAAGAAGCGTCACTTACAGAACGATTAGAAAAAGGATGCGATGTGATTGCATCTTTTGCAGCAGCAGGAATATCAAATACGATGAATGCATATAACGGGAAATAAGGTTGAAGACACATTCTAGCGCACATACATTTACAAGTAAAAAAGAGACGGTAGTCACTATAGGAACTTTTGATGGTGTCCATGTTGGACACAAAAAGATAATTTCTAGACTTATAGAAAGTGCTCAAGCAAACGATTGGGAATCGGCAGTTCTTACTTTTTTCCCACACCCTCGTATGGTGTTGCAAAAAGATGCAGATATTAAGCTTATAAATACGATAGATGAGCGAGGCGCATTACTTGACACTTTAGGATTAGATCACTTGGTTGTACATCCTTTTACAGTAGATTTTTCTCGTATGCATGCAGAAGATTTTGTAGAAGAAATATTAGTAAATGCATTACAAGCCAAAAAAGTAATTATAGGATATGATCATCGTTTTGGTCGTAATCGCAACGCAGATATTGAAGATTTAAAACGTTTTGGAATACAGTTTGGTTTTGAAGTCGAAGAGATTTCAAAACAAGAATTAGAAGATGTTGCCATAAGCTCTACAAAAATTAGAAAGGCACTAAAAGAAGGGGATATTCAGAAAGCAAATAGATATCTAGGATACCCTATTATGCTTCAAGGAGATGTAATACACGGTAAAAAATTAGGAAAAACATTAGGATATCCTACAGCAAATCTTAAGATTTCTGAAGACTATAAGCTTATTCCTGGACAGGGAGTCTATGTAGTACAATCGGTAATTGATGGACGTTTAGTGTATGGAATGATGAATATTGGGACAAATCCAACAGTAGGAGGTCTGGATCAAACGATAGAAACTTATTTTCTTGATTTTGACGCAGACTTATATGGAAAGTACTTGTCTATAGAAGTCTTATGCCCCATTCGTGAAGAAAAGAATTTTGATTCTGTCGAGGTGCTTATAGAGGCAATGCAAGAAGATGAGGTTTTTTCTAGAAACTATATACAATCTATCCCTGATTAAAATATAAGAACACATGAAATTAAATAACGTCCTTTTCTCGCGTGTAGATAATAGTGCTTTGGTATTATTTAGAGCTTTTTTTGGGTTGTTAATTATGTTAGAAGCTTGGGGAGCTATTGCAACTGGATGGGTGCGACGCATTTTTGTAGATCCCGATTTTACATTTAATTTTATTGGATTTGATTTCTTACAAACCTTTCCTGGTACAGGACTACAGATGTATGTTTATTTTGTGATCATGGGCATCTTTGGGTATATGGTAATGGTAGGCTATAAATACAGATTTGCCATTATAGGATATGCTATAATGTGGAGTGCCGTGTACTTTATGCAAAAAACAGCCTATAATAATCACTATTATTTATTGATGTTATTGTTATGGATTATGGCTTTGCTACCAGCGCATACGTCCTTTTCTTTTGATGCAAAAAAGAATCCTGCGATCAGAGATCAAAGTATGCCAAGATGGGTGCCTATTCTTATTATAGCTCAATTATGGATTGTATATACCTATGCATCTATAGCAAAGATATATCCAGACTGGCTTGATGGTACAGCAACTAGGTTATTAATGCAAGGACGGAAAGAGTACTGGCTTATAGGCGATCTTTTACAATTGCCATGGGTTCCTTGGGTAGTGGCTTATGTTGGAATTCTTTTTGACGGACTTGTCATTCCAGCATTGCTTTGGAAAAAAACACGCAAATGGGCATTTGGAATTTCTATATTTTTTCATCTTTTTAATTCTATTGTATTTCAAATAGGAATCTTCCCGTATATGTCACTGGCATTTACACTGTTTTTCTTCCCTTCAGAAGTTATACATCGTATTTTTTTAAAAGGGAAAAAACAGGAGAAGACTCGACGTATTTTCTTATGTATTTCGCAAAAATCAAAATTATTTTTTTACCCATTAAAGGCAGTTAGTTATATAGTCTTAAGAGGAAAAACGCTGAAACCATATTACGACGGAAAACAAGAGATGCGGTTGCCTAAACTACGTACTGTAGGAATTATAGTTATAGGCGCTTATCTTATACTTCAAATAGCATTGCCTTCAAGACACCGATTTATTCAAGATGATGTATTATGGACAGAAGAAGGGCATAGGTTAAGTTGGCGTATGATGCTCCGTACCAAGGGAGGCGCTACGTACTTTACAGTGTTAGATAAAGCCACTCAGAAAAAAACAACCGTAAAGCTTCATGAGTATTTATCTAAAAGGCAGCTTCGTACCATACGTACAAAACCAGATGTTATATGGCAATTTGCGCAACGCCTTAAAAAAGAGTACGCAGAAAAAGGACAAGACGTTGCTGTATTTGCAAGTTGTCGTGTTAAAGTAAATGGAAGAAAACTACGTAGACTTATAGATCCGAAAGTAGACTTAACTACAGTTTCTTGGAATCCATGGGGGCATACAGAGTGGGTATTAGATAGTGAAGATTATCTAGATAAAGAATAGTTGTTTTTTATTTTAAGCTCTTTAAAAATCCATTTAAATCTTCATGGCTATAGGAAAGTTTTCCATCTACTAAGAAAACAGGAGTTAAAATCTCTTTTGTAACTCCTTCTGCACGTAAAAGTGACCACATCAAACGATTATTTTCATTATTACTAGAAACGTCTAAGAGCTTAAACTTAATATTATTGTCTAGTAAATAGGCAGTAGATCGCTGACATCTAGGGCAGTCAGATTTATCAAAAACAACAATACCCGTGTTTATTTTGGCAAGATCTTTAAGAACAGCTTCTTTTTTTTTCTGTGCAATATCTTGCAATTCTTTTTTTGTCTTTTTTGATTTTTTATAAGATGTAGAGTAGCTATAAGAATAAGAACCTTTAATAGATAATGAAGCAAAAACTAAATTGGTTTCTGGTGCTACTTTTTTTGTGATAGGTCTTGTGTATCCAGCGAGTCCTTTCTTTTTAGTGAGTGTTAATGTAACATCATAACTCGTTTTGCTATTATTGGTACATATAAACACTAATTTATTATTTTCTTCAGACGCTTTGAATGTAATCGGTTTGGATTGTGAGAATACAGACACGCTTATAAAGAGAAAAAAGAATAATACAGCTTTCATTACAAATAGGTTAGAGTACTCTCTAAATGTATGTAAAACTTTTGATTATGTGGTAATGGCCTCTTTTTTATATTCATGAATTACTGTTAGAGGTATAAATAGATTAAAATGACATAAAATAATTTATGTAAAATAAATTAGAATGTTCATTTACAAAAAAGACCCCCTTAGTTCTCAGTTATTCCTTAAATTTGCCATCTTAAAATATACCTATCATGCTAGAAGTAGCTCAAATAAGAGAACACAAAGAGGCTTTTGCAAAAGCACTCCAAAAAAGAAATTTAGATGTAGCCACTGCATTACTAGATCAAGTACTTGCTACAGATGATACACGTCGTTCAACACAATCAAAACTAGATGAAATACTAGCAGATAGTAATAAATTTTCTAAGGAGATAGGAATCCTTTTTAAGAATGGAGAAGCTCAAAAAGCAAACTTGCTTAAGGAGAAAACAGCAGGATTAAAAGATCAGTCTAAAGTATTGCAAGAACAGTTAAATACTGTTAGCGAAGAGCTAAAACAGTTATTGTATACAATTCCTAATATTCCTCATGAGAGTGTTCCAGAAGGAAACTCAGATGAAGATAATGAAGAAATATTCCGTAAAGGCGATGTTCCAACATTACATGAAGGAGCACAGCCGCATTGGGAGCTTGCAAAGAAATATGATATTATAGATTTTGAACTAGGTACTAAAATTACAGGAGCTGGTTTTCCTGTTTATAAAGGAAAAGGAGCTCGATTACAACGTGCGTTGATCAGCTATTTTTTAGATAAAAATACAGGAGCCGGATATACAGAATATCAAGTGCCACATCTTGTAAATGAAGCTTCTGGATATGGAACAGGACAGTTGCCAGATAAAGAAGGACAAATGTATCATGCGACTGCAGATGATCTATACCTTATTCCTACGGCAGAAGTTCCTGTAACAAATATGTTTAGAGGGGATATGATCAGTGCAAGTGATTTGCCTATTATGTGTACAGGATATACGCCTTGTTTCCGTCGTGAAGCAGGATCTTATGGAGCACATGTACGCGGATTAAATAGATTACACCAATTTGATAAAGTAGAGATTGTACGTATTGAGCATCCAGATAACTCAGCAGCAGCCTTAGATGGTATGGTAGATCACATAAAAACAATACTAGACGAACTTGAGTTACCCTACCGTGTATTGAGATTATGTGGAGGTGATTTAGGATTTACAGCACATCTTACTTATGATTTTGAAGTGTTTTCTACAGCACAAGATCGATGGTTAGAGATTAGTTCTGTATCAAACTTTCAAACTTTTCAAGCGAATCGTTTAAAGCTTCGTATTAAGGATAAAGAGGGTAAAAAAATGCTGGCACATACTCTTAATGGAAGCGCACTAGCATTACCACGTGTACTTGCTGGTATTCTTGAAAATTGCCAAACTCCAGAAGGTATTAAAATCCCTAAAGCACTTGTGCCTTATTGCGGATTTGAAATGATAAATTAAAAATTTTTACAAAATAATGTTAAAAGTCCCTTCTCCCTTTGGGGGAAGGGATTTAGGGTTGGGGGCTTTTCTGTATCTTTAGAGCATGAAGAAGAGATTTATATGTATGCTGATACTTGTTTTTGGTATATGCGCTTTCGCGAAAGCGCAAACCGAACAACTTGCTCGTAATTATTTTGACCAAGGGCAACTTGAGAAGGCAGCTATTTCATATCAAAAAGCACTAAAAGCACAACCTAATAACAGTGTATTACTTGTTGGTCTTGTAAAAACATACCAGCAATTAGAAAAATATGACCTTGTCAAAGAACTTATAGAAGGAAGAATAGAGCAATCAAGACACAAAGGATTGTTACTTGTTGAGTTAGGGTATAACCATCAATTACAGGAACAAGACTCATTAGCAACTACAAAGTACGCAGAAGCCATACAACTTGTAAAAGATCGTATGACAAGTCCGTATCGCGTAGGTAAAGCACTTCAAGACCATAACCTTTTGGAAGAAGCAGTGATGGCTTATGAGTTTGGAATGATAGCAAATCCCAACAGCAATTTTAATAGACAACTTGCACGTATTTATGGAGAATTAGGCGAGATAGAAAAGATGTTTAATAGCTATCTTAATTTGGCAAATCAGAACCAAGCATATGTCGCTTCTGCTCAACGTAATTTTGCACTCTTCGTAACAGATGACCCTACAAATGACGCTAATGTTATTTTTAGAAAACTACTTCTCAAACGCCTTCAAAGTGAGCAAAACATTATTTATAATGAATTGCTAAGCTGGCTCTTTATCCAACAAAAACAATATAAAAAAGCCTTTATTCAAGAAAAGGCAATCTATAAACGTACCGATGGTAATATTAATGGCGTTATAGATCTTGCTGAAATTACAATAGAAGCAAATGCACTAGACGAAGCAGAGGAAATTCTAGAATATATTAAGGAAGTTGTTGTAGATGATGAAACAAAACTAGAGGCAGAAAAGCAACTATTGCAAATAGCTATTAAAAAGGCAACAACTACCACAGAGGAAGAAACTATCAGAAAACGCTATGAAGCATTGCTTGAACAATATGGAATTAATAGCCTAACAGTAGCCATTCAGATAGATTATGCGCATTTTTTAGCTTTTGATGTTGGAACGGCTGGAGAGGCAGCAACCTTTTTAAAACAAAGTGTAAAGAAGCCATTAAACCGCTTTAATGATGCAAGGATTAAAATGGAGCTTGCAGATATTCTTGTGCTAGAAGAAAAGTTTAATCAAGCACTTATTTACTATTCTCAGATTCAGAATAAAATTAAAAACAGTGTGATCTCACAAGAAGCTCGTTTTAAAGTAGCAAGAACAAGTTATTATAAAACAGATTTTTCTTGGGCAGAAGCGCAGCTCAATGTTTTAAAATCTAGTGCGACACAACTTATAGCAAATGATGCTTTAGAGTTATTACTGATGATACGAGATAATTCTCAGGAAGATACATTACAAACGGCTCTCAAAAAATATGCAAAAGCAGATCTACTGAGTTATCAAAACAAATCAGAACAAGCTATAAAATTGTATGATGAGATTCTAGAGCAACATAAAGGCGAGAGCATAGAAGATGAAGCCTTACTTGCACAATCACTATTGTATGAGGAGAAGTCCGCTTTCGCGAAAGCAGAAAAAAATTACATCACCATTATAGACTTTTATAAAGACGGTATTCTCGCAGATGATGCCTATTATCGATTAGCAAAACTCTACGAAGGCCCTTTACAACAACCAGAAAAAGCTAAGAATAACTACGAACGTATTATCTTTGATTTTGCAGATAGCATTTTCTATGTCGAAGCTCAAAAACGATTTAGAGCACTTCGAGGAGATGCAATTAATTAAGTATACAATTTCTTTAATTTACCTATGATTATATACAATGTCACTATAAATATAGAAACCTCTATAGAACAAGAATGGCTTGCTTGGATGCAACAAGAGCATATTCCAGATATGATTGCAACGGGTAAATTTGTAAAAGCCTTGATGACCAAAGTTCTTATAGAAGAAGATATGGGAGGGGTTACGTATTCGGTACAGTATGGCTGCCCTAGTAAAGAACACCTGCAATCTTATTATGATGAAGATGCCGAACGATTACGAGGAGAGAGCAATCGATTTGCAGGAAAATTTGTAGCTTTTAGAACAGAACTGGAAGTAATAAGCCAGCATTGATGGGTAGAAAAAATTCAAATTCAAAGTCGAAAACAAAGAGGAAATTCGATAAACCACACTCAAAATCTAATCATGGTGATCAAGGAGTTACAGCAAAAAAACACCTAGGACAACATTTTTTGGGAGATGAAGATGTGGCAAAACAAATAGGAGATACTCTTACACTAGAAGGCTATTCTAAAGTCCTAGAAATAGGACCAGGAACAGGCGTGTTAACTAAGTATATTCTAGAGAAACCTATTGATCTTATTGCTATGGATCTCGATAGAGAATCTATTGCATATTTAAATAGTTCTTTTAAGTTAGAGCAAAAAATAAGTAGTCCTGATAAGTTTCAAGTACTAGAAGCCGATTTTTTAAAGTACCCTTTAGATGATCTTTTTTCTGAAACTCCTTTTGCAATTACAGGAAACTTCCCTTATAATATCTCTACGCAGATTGTATTTAAAACCATAGAAAATAAAGAACGTATCCCTGAATTTACAGGGATGTTTCAAAAAGAAGTGGCACAACGTATCTGTGCTTTACACGGGAGTAAAACCTATGGTATTATGTCGGTGCTCGTACAAGCATTTTATGAAGCCGAATACCTGTTTACAGTACCTCCAACTGTTTTTATCCCTCCACCTAAGGTAGATAGTGGGGTTCTTAGATTACGTCGTAAAGAAAACTTTCAAGAGATAGGTTGTGATGAGAAACAGTTATTTAAAGTGGTAAAAATGGCGTTTCAACAACGTCGTAAAACATTGCGTAATAGTTTAAAAGGGATGGGGTTAAGTGATCGCTTTCGCGAAAGCGAAATTCTTAATAAACGCCCTGAACAACTATCTGTTCATGATTTCATAACACTAACAAGTGATATTGCATCGGATATAGAATAGTGTTTCCTTATATTTGTGGCTTCTTAAATCAGAAATAGTACCAAGGAAAAGTATGGCATTTGAAATCTCAGACATACTATTAGAAGATCTTAAAAATCATATCAAAGATGGTAATGATACCACTTTGCTAGCTCTTTTTGAAGATATGCACCATGCCGATGTTGCAGAGATTCTCGATGAGGTAAACTGGGATGAAGCGGTATATCTTTTGCGCTTACTAGATAGTGAGACAACTTCTGAAGCACTCATGGAACTCGATGAGGATGTAAGAGAGCGATTACTAGATAGTCTTACTCCTAAGGAAATTGCAGAAGAGATTGAGGAGATGGATACCGATGATGCGGTAGATGCCATTGCAGAGCTGGATGAAGAAATTCAAGAAGCTGTTATTGAGCAAATCGAGGATGAAGAGCATAAAGCCGATATCCGTGAGATGCTTCAATATGATGAAGATTCTGCAGGAGGTCTTATGGCAAAAGAGCTTATTAGAGTAAAAGAAACTTGGACTGTTGCTGGTTGTGTAAGAGAAATGCGCCGTCAAGCCGAAGAGGTAACACGTGTACATTCTATTTATGTGGTCACCAAGGAGGATGTACTTATAGGCCGCCTCTCTCTTAAAGACTTATTGACTTCTGATACAAAAACAAAAATTTCAGAAATTTATATTCCAAAAGTAGATTCCGTTCATGTAAATGATGAAGGGGAAGATGTGGCAAATTTGATGCAAAAATATGATTTGGAAGCTATTCCTGTTGTAGATGATGAACATAAGCTTTTGGGGCGTATCACCATAGATGATATTGTAGATTTTATACGTGATGAAGCGAAGGAAGATTATCAACTTGCAGCGGGTATTATACAAGAGGTAGAGGCAGATGATAGCATTATAGAACTTACTAGAGCAAGATTGCCTTGGCTGTTTTTAGGGTTATTAGGAGGTGTAGGTGCTGCTGCCATTATGGGAGGCTTTGAAAAAGTGCTTGAAGAACATTATATATTGTTATTATTTACACCGCTTATTGCTGCCATGGCAGGAAACGTAGGAGTACAGTCTAGTGCTATTATTGTACAAGGACTTGCAAACGATGATGTAAAAGGAAGCATTGCAAATAGATTACTTAAAGAAATGCTTTTGGCTATGCTTAATGGCTTAGCGTTATCTATTGTGCTTTTCTTTTTTGTTTGGGGTTGGAAAGATGCTATTGATTATGCATTGTCTATTTCTATCTCTCTTTTTGTAGTAATTATAGTTGCAGGAATTATAGGAACTTTTATCCCTTTATTTTTGGACAAAAGAGGGATTGATCCAGCGATTGCTACAGGGCCTTTTATTACAACTAGCAATGATATTTTTGGAATTTTGATCTATCTCTGGATAGCAAAATTAATTCTAGGTATTTAATGTCTAATTCATTTGAATATACACTTATTGTTCCTTCATCTGCTATAGATGTTATGGGACATGTAAACAACGTTGTATATCTAGATTGGGTACAAACTGCCGCTTCAAAACACTGGAATCAAGCTACAGCAACTTATTTTAAAGATGAAGATCCCCAAGAAGAACGTATTGGGATTAAGAAGATGGCATGGGTGGTACTAGATCATCATATTTCATATAAAGCAGCAGCATTAGAAGGCGAAGAGCTAATTGTGTGCACTTTTGTAGAAAAAATGTCTGGTGTACGCTCTGAGCGTCATACAACGATTACTCGAAAGAAAGATCAAAAACTATTGGTTACTGCTGTGACAAATTGGTGTTTACTTAAAATGCCAGAGGCAAAACCAATGCGTATCCCCGAAGAGATACACATATTGTTTTAACCATTTTCTGTTACTTTAATAAAGCATCTATTTTTGATTCTATAGTATAATCAGAAGGTCTGGTTGCATCTGCATTTACAATATTACCTTCTGGATCTATGATAATAAATCTAGGAATAGCGTTAATCGCATATGCATCTATAAATGCAGAACTAAATGCATTATCAGACATAAGTTGCGTGCCACCAAGTTCTTTTTTGGTTACCATATTTCTCCACTTTGTATAATCATCTTTAGTATCTACAGAGATGCTCACAAATTCTATGTTTTCTCCTTCATATTTGTGTTCTAATTCTTTTAGATATGGAATTTCTCCAATGCAAGGTCCGCACCAAGTAGCCCATACATCTATATATACATATTTTCCTTTCAGGTCATTTAAAGTGGTTTCTCCACCTTTAAAATTCTCATAATTAAATGTAGGCGAAGGTTGCCCTTTGGTCAGTGTTTTTATCTTGTCATAACGAGTTATGATACTTTCTTTTGTTTTTTCTTTTGAAGATAGTGCAAGTAATCTATCCTTCATTGTATGTACATCACCTTCACTAGGGCTATATAAGAATAGCATATTACCGATGCCATAATCTTTAATAGTAGGGCTTTTATAAGTGTCTAATTCGTTTACTATTTGCTCTAGATATGGTGTGACAGAATCCTTTTTTTCTTCAATGGTGTTCATAATATCAGACATCACTAAATCTCTGTAAACCTTGTATTGTCTTGCATCTTCTTCACTGTCCTTATTTAAAGCAGTATATTCTGATAGAAATTCTTCAGGAACAACATCTTCTCCTTCTGCTAGGTATTTTTGATATCCAGCATAATTAACTTTTAAATCCATTTGACTTAATGCAATTGCTTTTTTCTCTATCTTTTTAAAAGATTCTGAAGAAGGGATAGCTTCAAGACTTGTATGTTGGTCCTTTGCAAGTGTTGTAATTGCGCTTAAAAACGTTTCAGGTTCTTGACCAAAAAACAGTTCAAAATCACCTGTTAGTTCTTGCTGTTTCTTTTCTTTTGTTGCCAAATAGTTCTGAATAGAAGAACTTTCTCCAGAAAAGATCGCTGGCGTATCTGGAGACGCTACATCTGCCGAAAACACCACGTGGTCTCCTTTTGATAAAAAGAAATTTAAACCCATATAACCAGCTCTTAAACTTGCATAACCATCTTCAGATAAATATATAGTATCCGTAAATGTTCCGTCAGAAGCAATGTCTAATGTGCTCGAAGACCCAGAGCTATTATAGAATCGAGCTTTTTCATCACCTATGTTTTGTAAGGTTCCACTTAAGATGGCGTAGTCTATTTCTTTTTCGACTTCTTTTTCTTTTTTATCGCAGGATGTAATGCATAATGCAAATGCAGCTAGTAGTAAGATGTTTGTTTTCATAGGATTTAAAGAATTATAGGATTTGAAATCTAGTTCAATGTATCAATTTTATATTAATTACTTAATTATGTAACGGGAATTTCTGTTTAAATATCAATATCTTAGTATAAAAAAGAATACATTGCTTATGAAGTCTATTAATGTTAAAGAAAAGTTCTCCAAGTTTGATAAACAGTGGCACCCTCATCAAATCGCTGTTGTAGATGATATGCAAGTGATTCTTGCTAAAATATCTGGTGAGTTTGTATGGCATAGTCATAAGAATGAAGATGAACTTTTTTATGTACAAAGGGGCGTATTAGAAATGCGCTTTCGCGAAAGCGGAAACCCTGAAAAAGAATGGTCAGAAATTGTACACGAAGGAGAGATTATTGTCGTTCCTAAAGGCGTTGAACATTGCCCTACGACTAAAGAAGGAGAAGAAGTACATCTCTTGCTTTTTGAAAAACAAAATACTGCCCATACAGGAGAAGTTCAGCATGCAAAAACACAAACAGAATACCCTAAAATATAAAGGTTTTACTGTTTAATAATCCATAGCCTCTTTACGAGATTTGATATGTAATTTTCCGTAGATATTACTTACGTGAGACTTTACGGTGCTTACGCCTATGTTATGTTGTTCTGATATTTCTTTATTAGAAAATCCAGATTTTATAAGATCAAATATTTTACGTTCTTGAACGCTTAATTTTTGAAGTTTTTTTGAAGCTTTATGGTTCTTTTTTAAGTGCCATTTGGTTACGTAAATTCCCATTAAGAAAAAGAAAATTCCTAATAGACTGTAGATCCATAAAGGAGAGATTTCTTTTTGAATAGGAAGTTCTTTACGAAATATAGTAAAGTATGCAGAATCTTCTTTCTTCCATTTTTTCAAATATGCTTTATAAAAATCAGGACGTTCTATAGCATGTTGCCTATAATTACTTCTATATAATGCATATAAAGAGGGGAGTGGCTCTGAAAGGGTATCTGCTAGATTGCGTAATTTTTCATGAACACCTGTAGCAATAAATTCTCTTTTTAATTGAGACCCTGCATGCTGTGTGCTATCTACATAACTAGCAATAAGATCTACTTGTTTTAACCAGCCAGTTGCTGGAGAATGTAATACAGCGACCTTACTAAAAGGGAATTGATCAGAATATCCTTGAAGAGAAACGCCTTTGGTTTTGCTTGCAATAACAAAAAAATGATTCTCTTCTGGACCACCAATAATAAGGGACGCTACGGGAGTTCCTTTTTTAGAAAAATGAATACGATATAGTTGTTCTCTTTCTGGAAAATAATTTGTTGAAAACTCAAAATCCCCATTACTATCTATAGATGTTTCTGCAATGATCATATCTTTTGAGATGGTGTACATCTCGTTAAATGTTGGAATATGAGAAAGGTATGCTTTAGACTCCCATAGGGTTGTGTCCAAAACAAAGTTTCCTTTTATTGCAGAAACTTCCTGCGCATTTTGACTTATTGCTACAAAAGAGATAAGACAGAAGCTATATAGATAAGATAAAAAGGTGAAAGCTAATTTCATAAAGAAGAATTGCTGGATGTTATTTTACCTTTGTGTTTATTGAAATATCTGCTGAGACTTTTTCTGATATAAATTTAATTGTCCACGTTCCTTCTAGAGGGCTTCTGTATCTTTTATTGATAACACCTCCAACCGTTTCTGACCAACCAGATTTATCATTGCTATGACCACTTCCTTTTACTGAGAAGTTTCCTCTTTTAGCTCCTTTTGGGTCATAGATTTCGACATTAAGAGTCCCAGATTTAAGGTTACAATTTATGGATAATAAAAACTCTGGAGAACCGGAACTTATTTCTATAGGAATTGATTTTGAACCTGAATTATCAGAAAGTGTGATAGATCGAGTTAAAGAAAAATCTGTTTCCTCAGAGCTAAAAAGTGATGTAACCGTAACTTTAGGAGTAAACAAAATACTGTCTATAACAGTTCCTTTTTCATATGTGAATATATTCTCTTTTGAATTAGGTGTTTCAAAATAGAACGTATCTGCTATAATTGCTTTTCCTGAAGTTTTTTTATTTTTTTTTTGAGCAAAAGATTGCTGACTAGCAGTGAAACAAAAGAGAAGAATGAATAACTGTACGATTGCTTTTTTCATGATGAGAATTTTAAGAATTTGTATGATACAAATCTATGTTCATCAATTGATGAACCCTAAAAATTAAGGTTTGAAAAAGGTACTAAAAAAGGTTTAGAAAAGTCTTACATGCTGCTATTCTTATCTTTGTAGTCGTTTTTTGTTAGAAATTAGAATTATTAAAAGAGTGCGATTCTTTAAATAGCTTACTTCTCAAGTATTGGAATTTTTATGGAAGTGAAGATTCCTTTCGGTTTTTTATTTACAAATTCAAAACTAAAATCTTCTTGATATAATGTTTCAAGACGCGCAAGTGTATTTGTTAATCCTGTGCCATAGGTAATAGATGAGGTGTCTAGAGAAGCACCGTTATTTGTTATCTCTATACAAAGCATTTTTTTTTCTTTTTTTATAACGACATTGATTTTTAAGAAATCGTGTGCATAGGAATACCCATGTTTAATAGCATTCTCAACAATAGGTTGTATAAGTAATGGTGGAACCATACAAGTAGCGATGTTTTCTGAAAATTGTATGTCAAATTCAAGCTTTTCTTGGTAACGTATTTTTTCTAATGTGAGATATTTTTTTAATAGCGCAGTTTCTTGTTGAATAGTAATAAATTTTGTGTTTTTTAAATGTAGTGTTTGTCGTAACATATCACTTAAATCGGCAATTACATCTTGGGCATGTTCTGGGTGTATATCTACTAATGAGGAAATGTCATTAAGAGCATTAAACAGGAAATGAGGCTGTAGTTGTGATTGTAACACACTCATTTTGACATCTGATAATTGTGCTTTTAAAATAGACTCTTGTATTTTATAATCTTTCTGTTTTTTAAAGAAGTTATATGCATATACAATCGCTATTACAGAGAAATATAAAAAGAAGTTATAATCTGTTCCTAGAATTGCTCTGGTATAAATATAATTCCAGGTGATAATATCATCTGTGCCTAAAAACCAATTAGATATGAGCATTTGTGAATAGATAGAATAAAAAGTCAACCCTATTGCAAACAACGCATGTATAGCAAGTCCTATCCAATTTTTTATTCCTTTAGTATATAAGTACTGAACAATGTAAATACCTAATAGAATAAAAATAAACTTTGAGACATAACGCATCACTAGATTTATAAAGAGCCCTCCCCAACTATAACTAGCATATGCAACTCCTATTCCTTTTCCTATAAAACTACCAAAGCCAGAAATTAAAAAAGCGACTCCAAAGAATAGAAGGACATATTTTAATAGCGTTTTGTCTATCTTATTTTGAGATTGAATACTCATTTTATACCCATACGTTTTAAGAATTCATATCTGTATTTTTTTGAAAGTACAAAAGAGACCTTGTCATTCATGATAACACTATAATCTCCTATGCCTTCACTTATAACTTCTTGAATAAAGGATTTATGTACAATAACCGATCTATTTACTCTAAAAAACATAGTAGGATCTAACTTAGCTATTAGATCTGTCATAGAAATCCTATGCACGTGTCGCTCATCTGTTTTTGTGTAAATCTCTGCATAATAACTAGCAGATTTTATATATTTAATATCACTTACTTGTAGGAAGTAATATTTCTTTTTAGACTTTAATACAAGGGTGTCTATATGATTTTTAGATTCTAGATGATCAATATCTTGCATAGACTCAATTAACCTTGAAACTTTATGTTGAAAGATAGTATGTTGCTCTAATTTAAGTTGTTTTAATCCACGATCAAGCGCTTCATAAAAGCGATCTTTTTTATAAGGTTTTAATAAAAAATCAATAGCCTGTACTTCAAAAGCTTGTACTGCAAAGACATCAAATGCAGTGACAAAAATGATGATAGGAATTTTTTCTTCAGGGAGTTGTTTTAGTAGCTCAAAACCATTCATATCAGTCATTTTTATATCTAAAAAAACAAGATCTATTTTCTGGTTATTGATATAAGTAAGTGCTTCTTTTCCGCTTGAAGCTTCTGTAAAAGAACAGTCTATATTGCTTTCAGACAAAAACTTAACAATGCGTTTGCGAGCCAATGCTTCATCATCTGCAATTAAAATATCGATATGTTTTGATTCTTGATGCATGCGTGTATAGTAAGTGGGCAATTAAAGATACTATGTTTTAAAATAGTAGATTTTGATGTGAAGTAACTATTTTTTGATATAAAGACGCTATTGTATGCTATTAAATAATGCATACAGATTGTAGATAGGTATTCAACTTCATATCAAAAAATAATGCCTTCATATCTTTTTCTTCAATGCGAAGGTTTGTTTAAGCAATATTTACACTCATTATTTAGCTTATAAACCTTTTAGATATGAGACGATTATACCAGACGATTACATGTATTTTTATGAGTATGCTTGCGCAAGCACAATCTTTTGAAGAAGTTTCTTTACCAGGAATTACAGATGTTCCTACCGCTTCTAGAAGTGCCAATTTTATTGATGTGAACGGAGATGGATGGGACGATATTTTTATTACAAATGGCCCCTTTTCAGGACAGAATAATATGCTTTTTCTAAATGATCAAGACAATACATTTACTACGGTTACTGGAGAAGCCATTGTACAAGATAATGACCGAAGCGACGGCGCTAGTTTTGCAGATGCAGATAATGATGGAGATGTAGATGCTTTTGTAGTGACTTTTGGAGCAAATGGACAAGGGAAAAAGAATTATTTCTACCGTAATAATGGAGACGGGTCATTTATGTATGAGCCTAACATTGCCATGGGAATCCCTCTCACGTATTCAGAAATGGCAAATTGGATAGATATAAATAATGATCAAAATCTAGACCTTTATGTAACCAACAGTGTTGGGAACTTAAAAAACATGTATTTCGAAAACCAAGGTGATATGTCATTTGAGCAAGTAACAAACCTCATTATTACAGATGAAGTTCGTCCATCTCGATCTATAAACTGGGTAGACTATGATCAAGATGGAGATAATGACTTATTTGTTACTAACGAAGGAAATAGTAGAAATGCATTATACCGGAATGATGGAGCTAATGGTTTTACACAAATCTTTAACCTTGTTATTGTAGATCAAATAAGATCATCTGCTGGGAGTTCTTGGGGAGACATAGATAATGATGGTGATTTTGATTTATTTGTAGCAAACTATGGAAATAACGGACAGTCCAACCAACTCTTTATTAATAATAATGGCTCTTTTACAGAAGATACAACATCTATTATAGGAACTCCAATAACCAACTCTTTTGGTTCTTCTTTTGGAGATTTGGATAATGATGGAGATCTTGACTTAATTGTTTGTAACTCCTTCTTAGCTGGGCAGAATACTAATTTTATATATATAAATGATGGTTCTGGTAATTTTACCCTAGATACAACTAGTAGCCTTGCAACGCATCAAGGATGGACGTTTGGTTGTGCTTTTGGAGATTATGATAATAATGGTTGGTTAGATGTTTTACTGGCCAATACTATAAATGAAAACGAGACAAACTCATTATATAGAAATACAGGATCAGGTAATAACTGGACAAAAATAAACCTAGAAGGAGTAGCGTCAAACACATCTGCTGTAGGTGCAGAGATATCATTAACAAGTACTATAAATGGGCAAGAAATAACCCAAACTCGCCATGTATCTGCCGCTAGTGGATACTGTAGTCAGAACTCATATAGTGTTCATTTTGGATTAGGGAATAGTACGATTATAGATAAGATTAGTATAGAATGGCCATCAGGACTTTCTGAATTTTATACAGATGTCTCTATAAATACGATTAATAATTACTTAGAAGGAGAAGGAACCCTTAGTATAGATGAAGTGACTAGCACAGCACTTTTTGTATACCCTAATCCAGTAGAAGACACCTTGCATATTATAGGATTAGAAATACCAGATATACTACAGAATCTACGTGTTGAAATGTATACAATTGATGGAAGATTAATTCATGAAGAAATAATGTCTAATGATCTTCAAACCCCAATTGATGTTTCAGAATTAGCATCTGGAACTTACATTTATACCATTATAAGAGAGAATAAACAAATGCATTCTGGGCAATTTATAAAACGATAATTTGAGATAAATAAAGAGATTGAGAAAGTAGTCTCTATTACTTGGTAAAACCAATGCGTATATTTGAACGAAATTTCACTCAAGTATGCGCATTCTTCATCTAGATCAAAATCATCCTTTGCTTATAGAACAACTAGCTATTGCTGGGTATACAAATGAAGAAAACTATACCATCTCAAAAGAGGACACAGAAAAAATTATTTCAGAATATGATGGGATTGTCATTAGGAGCCGATTTAAGATTGACAAGCAATTTATAGACGCTACGCATCATTTAAAGTTTATCGCTAGAGTAGGCGCTGGATTAGAAAGTATAGATATTCCTTATGCAGAAAACAAAGGAATTCACCTTATAAGTGCTCCGGAGGGTAATCGCAATGCGGTAGGAGAGCACGCATTAGGAATGATTCTTTCCCTTTTTAATAAGCTCAATCTAGCAGATACAGAAGTAAAAGCAGGTCATTGGAATCGAGAATCTAATCGTGGTCTTGAACTTGAAGGGAAAACAGTAGGGATTATTGGGTATGGAAATATGGGAAAAGCCTTTGCAAAAAAACTACAAGGATTTGACTGTGATGTCTTATGTTATGATATTCTAGAAAACGTAGGAGATGCAAATGCCCGTCAAGTCTCGTTAGAAGAATTACAAGAAAAGACAGATGTATTGAGTTTACATACTCCTTGGACACCACAAACAGACAAGATGGTAGATGAAGGGTTTATTAACGCTTTCGCGAAAGCGTTCTACATCATAAACACTGCAAGAGGGAAAAGTGTCGTTACGGCAGCGCTTGTCAAGGCATTACAAACTCAAAAAATCTTAGGCGCAGGACTGGATGTGTTAGAATATGAAAAATCATCTTTTGAAACGCTCTTTACATCAAAAGAAGAAATGCCAGCTCCGTTACAATATCTTATCTCCTCAGAAAAAGTACTTCTTACACCGCATATTGCTGGTTGGACTGTCGAGAGCAAACGTAAACTAGCACAAACCATCGTAGATAAAATCCTCGTTAAGTTTTAGTAACTTTAAAATCGATGAAGAAAACGATTCTTATTTTCGGTGTACTAGCATTGGCAATATTAGCACTTCTCCAATTAAGCAAGTATGCTTTAATAACCGGAGATCTTAAAATAGAACTTGTTATAGGAGGAATTGCGATCTTTTTTTTTGTAATTGGAGTGTTTATTCAAAAACGATTACGCAATGATGAGGTTTCTTCTCAGGAAATTGATCAAAAACAAATAGATGCTATTGGGCTTAGTAAACGAGAATATGAAGTCTTGTTAGAGATGGCATCGGGATATAGTAATAAAGAAATTGCAGCACATCTCTTTGTCTCAGAAAGTACTATAAAAACACATGTGTCTAATGTTTTTTTAAAGCTAGACTCAAAACGACGTACACAAGCAATACAACGCGCAAAAGAGTTACATATCCTTCCTTTTTAAAGAGATTGGTACAGAAGTAGGATAGATTTGGTACTTTAGTATGAGTTCATTTTTAGAGCATCTAGCTACTTTTGATAAAAATATTAAATCATCTATTTATGAAAAAAGTAATCATTAAATACGGACTTTACGGAGCACTCGTAGGAGCTATTGGTTTTGCATTATCACTCTTTTTTGGCGCATCAGAAATATTAGGATATACCGCAATCATTATTGCATTATCCTTTGTGTTTTTTGGAGTAAAATATTATAGAGATCAAGAGCATTCAGGAAAGATATCTTTTGGAAAGGCATTACTTTTAGGAATACTTATTACGGTATTTACTGCAGTAGGAATTGCTATTATTGACGGCTTGTATGTCACTGTAATAAATCCAGATTTTTATCAAGAATATGGAGAAGCAGCTTTACTAAAAATGAAAGAGACAGGAGATGCTATTGCTATTGCACAAGCAGAAGAACAAATGCAAAAATTTGAGTCTATGTCTACTTTTGAATTAGGACTTTTCTCAGGAGGTTTTATGTTTGCAATCGTTTTTGTTATAGGACTGATAGTGTCCTTAATTTCGGGATTAATTTTACAGAAAAAATAAAATAAGTATTTAATTAAAAAATAAAGGTGTATGAAAAGAGTTACAGGAATAGGAGGGATGTTCTTTAAAAGTGAAGATCCTGATGCACAAAAAGAATGGTATAAAAAACACTTAGGGCTACCTACAGATCAATATGGTTGGACATTTTGGTGGAAAGATGAAAACGGAAATAAATGCTCTACACAATGGAGCCCTATGAGTGCAAAAACGACTTATTTTGCCCCTAGTAAAAAGCAATTTATGTTTAACTTTAGAGTAGACAATCTTAAAGAATTACTCAAGGTATTAAAAGAAGAAGGAGTCACTATAGTAGGAGAGGTAGAGGAGTATGACTATGGGAAATTTGGTTGGATTTTAGATCCTGAAGGAAATAAAATTGAGTTGTGGGAACCTGTAGACAAAGCATTTTTGTAGTATAAAAAGCTATTTATTAGTGTGTTATGATTTAATTTAACAAAGTGTCTATTACAAAAAATAACATTTTTTATCGAGGTCTGCCCTTTTTTTAATAGCTTTAAGATTCTAATTAACTAACAACTATAACAATGAGCGAAGAAACTAACGGAGATCAAGGGGACGATTTTCAAGACAAAGCAAAAAAAATGGCTAGTGAAGCTAGCGAGAAAGCAGGGGAATTTGCAGACGACGTAAAAGAGGCAGCAAAAGACTTTTCTGATAGCGCAAAAGAAGAATGGAATAAAGTAACAAATAGCGATGATAATAAGAAAATGCTTGCTGGAATACTCGCTATCTTAGTAGGATCTTTAGGAATTCATAAGTTTATTTTAGGATATACCAAAGAAGGTGTTATCATGTTAGTAGCTACAGTTCTTTTAATGATTTTCACTTGCGGTACTTTAGGGTGGGTTGTGGGTCTTGTTGGTCTTATAGAAGGAATTATGTATCTCACAAAATCTGACGAAGAATTTTACAACACATACCAAGCAGGTAAAAAACCTTGGTTCTAGAATACAAATAATAAAAGCCTAAAGAATCTCTTTAGGCTTTTATATTAAATTTAACATCGTAATATTGCTATATTACTTTTTATTCATATCTTTGACTTCTAAATAGGACAATTATGGGAGTTACAAAAAGACATATTCACTCGATGAGAGCAAACCAAATGGCAGATCTTGCAAAAGTGCTTTCTAATCCTGCTCGAGTAGCTATTTTAGAGTACATAGGAGATTGTGATGGATGTTTGTGCCAAGACATCGCAGAAAAAATAAGATTATCACAACCTACTACTTCTCAACACTTACAAGTTATTCGTAAAGCGGGATTATTAAAAAGCCAGTTTAAAGGAAAGGCGCAATATTATAGTATTGACCTAAGAAAATGGGAACAATTACAACAACACTTTCAGGATTTCTTTGAAGCGACAAGAATAAAATGTTGTTAGATAATGAGTACAAAATTATTACATAACGCTTATAGTGGAGATCTTTTTAAGAAAGAAGGAGATGATCTTATTGCATTACTTGCAAATCATCTCAAAATAACAAAGGAAGGAACTCCTTCTAAGGTGACTCACTCGGTTGCTCCTACTGTTGAGTATGATTTCTGGCAAGAATATATAAAAGAAGAACACAGTACTAAAGATTTTTTTGCAACACTTTTAGAACGATCTATTCATACACATCACCCTAAATATATTGGACATCAAATAGCCTCTACAGTTCCCATTTCTGCACTGGCAACTTTATTTAGCGCACAGCTCAATAATGGCATGACAGTATATGAGATGGGACAAGCGAGTACAGCCATAGAAAAAGTCGTCATTGATATGTTTGTAGAAACTATCGGCTATGTGCAAGGTGATGGATTTCTGACTTCAGGAGGGACATTAGCAAACTTAACAGCAATGCTAGCTGCTCGTAAAGCCATTGCAAACGATGATATCTGGAATGATGGCCATCATAATAAACTAGCCATTATGGTTTCAGAAGAGGCACATTACTGCGTAGATAGAGCAGCACGTATTATGGGCTTGGGGAGTGATGGGATTATTAAAATTCCAGTAACTGATAACTACGCGATCCGTACAGATGTGTTAGAAGAGTATTATAGCCGAGCTTTACAAAACGGATGTCAGGTAATTGCTATTGTAGGGAGCGCTCCTTCGACAAGCACCGGAGTGTATGATGATTTAGAGGAGATATCCGCTTTCGCGAAAGCAAAAAAAATATGGTTCCACGTAGATGGAGCTCATGGAGGAGCTGCTATATTCTCATCAAAATATAAATACCTCCTTAAAGGAATAGATCAAGCCGATTCCGTTATTATTGATGGTCATAAAATGATGGGAACATCATCTATAACTACAGCGGTGTTATTTAAAAATAAAGTAGATAGCTATGCCACTTTTGAACAAAAAGCACACTATCTCTGGGATAAAAATGATGATCCAGAATGGTATAATTTAGGTAAGCGCACTTTTGAATGCACAAAAAGTATGATGAGTTTGCGCTTTTTTGCGATTATGAATGCCTATGGCACACAGTTTTTTGATGATAATGTGACCGTGTTGTACGATGCAGGACGTGAATTTGGAACTTATGTTGAGCAACATTCTGATTTTGAATTAGCATTAGAACCTATCTCAAATATTGTATGTTTTAGATATACAGGAAACTTACCCTCTCAAACCTACGAACAGATAAATAGAAAAATTAGACAAGAACTATTAGAAGATGGAGAATTTTATATTGTTTCTACGGTATTAAAAGGAGCATTCTTCTTACGCACGACTTTTATGAATCCATTTACCAACAGGGAGCATATGGAATTATTACTTAAAAAAATTAAAGGAATAGCAAAAGAAATTGAAATTAAAAAAGAGGAAATTAATTTTTAAAACAACGCATTACTATGATGTGGTTTACAGACTACATTATAGTATAAGCATAGAATAGATACATTATGAAAACACAAGAATTTTTAGAAACATTAAAGGAACATCAAGGAAAGTCATTATTATTTGAATATGCACCTAATCTTTTGGTAGGCGCAAATTATCATATCACAGAAGTAAAACATGTAACGATAGATTCTGTAGACTGTGGTGCAGGTGTAGATGCTTGGAAAGAAACAATTATTCAATTATGGGAGGATCCAAATGAACTAGGGAAAACAGAATTCATGAGTGCTTCTAAAGCGATTGGTATTCTTTCAAAAGTAGGGAGTATGAAACCGTATGTAGCAGATGCCGACGTTCGTATAGAATATAGTAATGCAAACTTTCACGCAGCGCAACTATATGTTAACGATTACGAAATACGTAATGGCAACATAATAATTAAGTTAGCAAGCCAACCTACAGATTGTAAAGCAAAAGAAACCTGTGGTGTTGCAGAACCCGTAGGAGCAGCGTCAGAAGCAGGAGGGTGTGCTCCAGGAAGTGGTTGTTGTTAATACCCAGCCATGAGTGTAACACAACCCGATATTCAGATCCGTTTATTTCGAAAAGAAGATTATTCCGCTTGCGCGAAAATCTATAAAACAGGAATGGATACAGGGATTGCTACATTCGAAACAAAAGTACCAGATTGGGAAACGTGGGATGCTAAGTTTTTAGCATCCTGTCGTTTTGTTGTAGAAGATGACAATGAGATTATAGGTTGGTGTGCATTAAGTCCTTTTTCTACTAGAGAAGTATATAGAGGTGTTGCTGAGGTAACTATTTACATAGCAGTTAAAGCACAACAAAAAGGAATAGGAAAACGATTATTACAACATCTTATTACAGAAAGTGAGACTTCAGGGTTTTGGACATTACAGGCTAGGATTTTTACAGAAAACATAGCAAGTATTGTATTGCATGAGAAATGCGGTTTTGGGAAAGTAGGAATACGAGAGAAACTAGGACAACGTGAAGGTGTTTGGTATGACAATGTATTATTAGAAAGAAGAAGTAAAATAAATTAGAAAAAAGGGAGACTCGGTCTTCAAAGATTATTAGTATGAATAAAAAAAATGTACTCGTACTTTGTACAGGAAATAGTTGTCGTAGTCAGATGGCACATGGATATTTAAACCTACTAGCAAACGATAAAGCAACAATATATTCTGCGGGCATAGAAACACATGGGTTAAATCCAGGAGCTGTAGCTACTATGGCAAAAGATGGGATAGATATTACCACACACACATCAAATCATGTAGATGAATATGAAGGTGTGAATTGGGATTTTATCATCACTGTTTGCGATCATGCGTATGAAAATTGTCCATTTATTGCAGCACCTAACGCAACACGATTGCATCATAATTTTTATGATCCGTCAAAGTTTGTGGGAAGTGAAGAAGATACTGAATTAGCTTTCGCGAAAGCGAGAGATGAAATAAAAGGATATTGTCAAGATTTTGTGTCCTCGAATCTATAAGTAATTAACTACTGAGGACTTCGGCGACTTTAGCAATATTCTTACTTTCAAACCAGCGTATAAAACGGATGACCCATCGTAAGATTCTACTTTTTGTGGTAGAAAGTTTAAGAGCAAGATTTCCAATAGAAGTATCTCGTTTTGCAAAAACCGCTTCTTTATCTGATGTATCATGGTATTCATTGGCAAAAATCCATGCCTCATCGCGAGCAATATTAATACTAAAGGTTGCAATGAGATCTTCTTTCCCATCTGCTACTTTATCTAGTACATAAAAGAATGGAGAGACACGTCCTATTTTTTGTTGAACGCCATCTACCATACTAGCTAATATCTCATTGATTTTATTAAAATCATTATGGATACTTTCTAGATCACCTTGTTTTCCAATTGTTTCTGAAACAGCAATGCCTAGGTCTAAATTAATATGAGCATTGATTCCTAAAAGAAGATGCTGGATGATAAGTAGTTTTTTATTCTTTGCTGCTTCAAAAGCATTCTCCCAGCTTAAGGAAGGCTTTTTGTCCTCTTTATACAGAAAATATGCTTTGAGATATCTATTTGCAAAGATGACATCGAGACGCTCCATTCTGGGATTGTCTTCAAATTCTTTTTGTGCGATTCCTAGTTTGATACGTTCTGTCACTTTTTTATAAAGTATCGGAAAAAAAGCAAGATTACTATTATCTGCTATTTCTATAGCGATGATATCCTCAAGAGTCAATATAACTTCATCTATGGTTGTGGCTTGTATCATTATATAATAATAAGTTCAATGTTAGGGGATTAAAGTTAGAGATAAGTAAGCAGACAGTCAAATTCATTAAGGAATATCATAAGAATATTTACTATGTAGAATTGGAGTGATATAGAATCCCTATTTTAGTATAAAATAAAACTCCATGAAAAAAGCAGTATTTCTTTTCGTTGCATTTCTTAGCGCTATAATGACTTTTGGACAAAGTGATAAAAGTCTAGTTCAAGAAACAGTTACAAAATCAAAGATAGAAGGACATATTTATTTCCTTGCAGATGATTTATTAAAAGGAAGAGAAACAGGAACTCCTGAAAATAAAATAGCAGCTTCTTATCTAGCAAATACATTACGTAGTTATGGAGTTCAGCCAAACCCTGAAACTGGGAATTATTATCAAGAAATAAACCTTTATAAAACGTCGCCTCCTTCTGATGTGAATATTTCAATAAATGGCCAGGAAGTAAAAAATTATGCTTTACTAGAGACAAAAGCTGTAGATTTTTCTAAAGGAGCAGTATATGTAGGGTATGGATTAGAGAAAGATTACAAAGGAAAGTCTGTAGATGGTAAAGTAGTTATTATAAAAGCAGGTAGTTCTGAAACCAATGATACTCGCGCAGCTTTTGGACTGCGAGAGCAAAAAAAGCAATTAGCAAAAGCTAGCGGTGCTGTAGGGGTTATAGAGTTATTAAATGCCGAAGATCAAATGTGGGGTTTTATAGAGCATAATTTTAATGCATCATCTCTTGGGGTTGATAAAGAAAATGCTAAAGCTACAATGCCATATGTTTGGGTATTGGATCAAGATAATAAAATGTCAAAGAGCCTTGAATCAAAGACTTCAATACCTATCCAATTTAAGATGAGTGGACCTAAAAAAGAGGTGGTAACGTCTCAAAATGTAATAGGAGTTGTAGAAGGAACTGATCCAAACTTAAAAGATGAATACATCATTTATTCTGCACATTATGATCATGTAGGTATAGGTGCGCCAGACGCGACGGGAGACACTATTTACAATGGAGCTCGTGACAATGCTATAGGGACAACAACCGTACTAAGTATGGCAGAAAACCTCGCAAAATATCCTACCAAACGATCGGCACTATTTATTCTTTTTACTGGTGAGGAAAAAGGGTTACTAGGGAGTTCTTTTTATGTAAAAAACCCTGTATTACCATTGAAACAAATGGTGTATTGCTTTAATAGTGATAACGGAGGATATAATGACACTTCTCTAGCTACTATTATCGGGTTGCCAAGAACTACAGCATCACAACATATTAAGGATGCGGCAAGTGCTTTTGGATTAAAGGCGATAGATGATCCTGCTCCTGAACAAGGTCTTTTTGATAGAAGTGATAATGTGAATTTTGCAGCAAAGGGAATTCCTGCCCCTACATTTTCTTTAGGATTTACGGCATTTAATGGGGATGTGACCAAATACTATCATAGACCGGGGGATGAAGCAAACACATTGGATTATGACTACCTATTTAAGTTTTTTAGTGCCTATGTACTTGCTGGAAGAAATATAGGAAATGATCCTGTTACGCCTACTTGGACAGCGGGAGATAAATATGAAGCGGCTGGAAAAGCGTTGTATAAAAATTAATTTTATGTTTTATACGCTTTCGCGAAAGCGTATAATGACATAATAGTATTCATGAAAAAGGGTAGTATATAACTATTCTTCTTCTAGGTTTCTATTTCCGTATTTCTTTTCTAGTTCTGCCTGAAATTCTTCCATAACTGGTTTTACAGTACTTTCTGGTAAGTCTGCAATACGTATATACATAAGCCCATCTATCGCATTATTAAATAAAGGGTCTACATTAAAAGCAACTACCTTTGCATTCTGTTTTATATATTTTTTAATAAGCACAGGAAGTCTTAGAGAGCCAGGTTCTACTTCATCAATAAGCCTATCAAACTTATTAAGATCTGCCGCGCTTTCATCAAAGACAAATTCTTTATCGGCATCTTTAAGGCGCACTTTAAATTCCTTTTTTGGGTGTATATATTGAGCTACATAAGGATCATAATAATGAGACTTCATAAACTCGATCATCAAAGATTTTGAGAAATTTGAAAATTGATTTGAAATACTCACTCCTCCAATAAGATATTTATGTTCTGGAAAACGTAATGTGGTATGTACAATTCCCTTCCATAACAGAAATAAGGGCATTGGTTTTTGTTGATATTCTTTTATGATAAATGCACGCCCCATTTCTATACTCTGACTCATCATCGTATGTAGTTCTGGCTCAAAACGAAAAAGATCTTGTAGATAAAAACCGTCAATTCCGTATTTTTCAAATATTTCTGAACCAAGTCCCATACGGTATGCCCCTGCAATTTTTTGAGTATCAGTATCCCATAAAAACATATGATGATAATAACGATCAAATTTATCAAGATCTATGGCTTCATTTGTTCCTTCTCCGATGGCTCTAAAAGTGATTTCGCGTAAGCGCCCTACTTCTTGAAGTGTATTTGGCATTTCATTGGCCGGAGCTAGGAAGACTTCATAATTTTTAGACTGTAATAAACGACGACTGTTATTGCGTAAAAGATCTATCTCTTCTACAATGACGTCGCTATTTATAGAGACTGCAATTTCTTTAGGTTCTTTAGGTGTTTTAAGAGTTTGCGGAATAGTGCTTAAACGACTTTTGGTTTCAAAAGACTTTGCAAGCATGTATGTTTTCTTTCTGAGGAATTCTGTAAAATTGGGAAGGTCTGTGTATTCTTTTTGGGCTGTTACTTTAATAGGATTTCCTATACGCACTTTGATCACACGATTTTTTTGTGTGAGTAATTCACTGGGTAATTTTGCTGTACGCAGGGTATCACTTATTCGAGATAATTGATAAAAAAGCCTGCTGTTTTTTGCATGAAAATAAATAGGAACAATAGGAACTTCTGCCTTCTTAATAAGTTTTATGGCAGCTTCTTCCCAAGGTTTATCAATAATGAGTTTGTCATCTTTATAGGTTGATACTTCTCCTGCTGGAAAAATTCCTAATGGGCGCCCATCTTGTAAATGTCGAAGTGCGTTTTTAAATCCTGTAATGCTAGATTTTATATCTTTACGATCCTCAAAAGGATTTACAGGCATTACATAAGGCTTTAATGGTTCTATGCGATGTAACAGAAAATTTGCTATAATTTTAAAATCTTCACGTTGCTCAAGCATAAGTTTAAGCAATAAGATACCATCAATACCTCCTAGAGGATGATTTGAAATGGTAATGTATGCTCCATTTTTAGGAAGTCTTTTTAAATCTTCTTCAGGAATTTCAAACTTGATTTTGAATTCATCGAGAAGTGCATTTAAAAAATCTAAATCAGTTAAATGTTTATTGCGATCATAAATTTTGTTTGCAGAAGAAATTTTAAGAACTTTCATGAGTGACCACCCTAAGAACGTTCCTAAAAACCCGAATTTATCGACTTTTATGGCTTGCGCAACTTCTTTTGCGGTAACTAGACTCATGTACTTTTTACTTTAAATTTTTTAAACGATAGAATCAAATATAGGAATACTTACTATTCTTTTAATACATACTGAGTAACAGTTCTGTTTTCTTGTTTTAAAAGAATGGTGCGACCATGCAAAAGTACATTGATTTCATTAGAAGATGCGTGTCGAGCAGTAAGTAATGTAACTCCTTCATTCCATCTTACTTTATAAATAGCTCGTAGTTTCTTGAGTAAAGGTTCTAAGTTGTTGAATTTATTTTCAACACAAACAGAAAAACTAATTGCTGAGTTTTGCATCATAGTTACTTTCATTTTATAAATATGTAAAAGATTAAATATATCACTTATATTATCTTCCATAATAAAGCTAAAGTCTATAGAAGATAATGATATGAGAATCTGATCTTTCTTTAAGATAAAACAAGAGACCATGGGATCTAGCTGAATGCCTTTTCCAATAAAGGTACCAGGACTCTCTGGAGTTAAAAAGGATTTTACATAAAGAGGGATTTCTTTTCTCTGTAAAGGTTGCAATGTTTTAGGATGAATAATAGACGCTCCGTAAAATGCCATTTCTATAGCTTCATTATAAGAAATACGTTGTAGTAGTTTTGTGTTTTTAAACACGCGAGGGTCTCCATTAAGAACCCCTGGAACGTCTTTCCATATAATAACCTTATCGGCATTTAAGCAATATGCAAAAATAGCTCCTGTATAGTCACTTCCTTCTCTACCTAATGTTGTTGTAAAGTTGTTTTGATCTGAAGCTATAAACCCTTGTGTGATTGATAACTCTTCTGTGTTTATGTTTTTTTGTATTGCCTTCTGAGTTGTTTCCCAATGTACCTGAGCATCTCTATAGTTTGTGTTTGTTTTTATAAGCTCTCGTGCATCTAGCCAATTGTTTTTTATACCGCTTTGAGTAAGATAAGCGCTTATGATTTTTGTAGAGATAAGCTCTCCAAAACAGATTACTTGGTCGTATACAAAATCATAATTAGGAGATTTATTCCGTTTCAGAAAATTTTCTAAATCTTCAAATAACGTTTTTATAACTTCAAAAACAGCATGCTCTTCTGGAAAAAGACTTGATATAATCTGAGTGTGGTATATGTTGCTTTTTTTTATTGCTTCGGAGATAGATACTTTATCATCAAAATAAGCGTTAATTACTTCTTCTAAAGCGTTTGTTGTTTTACCCATTGCAGATATTACAACGAGCTTGTTTGTATAACCTGTCTTTTTTAAAACGGTGACTATATTTTGTACACTATCTGCATCTTTTACAGAAGCTCCTCCAAATTTGAATACTTGCATTTACTTTATTTAGTAATTATGTTAATGAACGCATATAGTTTTGTAATCTTTTTTTATTCATTTGAACAAGATGCCAATCTTTTAAAAGTAGCGCTCCACTTCGTTCATAAAATGTAATTGCATCTGTATTCCAATCTAATACAACCCACTCTACTCTATTAACCTGTTGAGAAGTTGCATATTGCATCACTTTATTATAAAGTGCTTTGCCATATCCTTTTCCTCTATACTCTTTTGATATAATAAGATCTTCAAGGTGTAGTGATTTTCCTTCCCAAGTAGAAAATCTAAAATACACTAAAGCCATTCCTACAATATGTTTATTGTCCTCTGCTACAAAACAAGTAAATAATGGGTGAGGTCCGGTTCCGTATTTAATAAGTGTTTCTACAGATATATGTACAGCATCAGGTTCATTTTCAAAAACCGCAAGCTCTGTAATAAGTCTAAGCACGTCAGGCATGTCTTCTATATTCGCCTTTCTGATGATGTTATTCATAAGATATCTAGTCTAAGCTAGCTAAAGTAAAAAATATATAGGGATAAAAGAATACGAAATCGTTATAGTAATCGCATTTTTTTTGGATATTTTTGCAATAAATAACCTGTATATATTCCATGGCTCGTAAAAATCAAACATTAGGAGAGTTTATTATTGAAAATCAATCTGAATTCAAGTACTCTTCTGGAGAGTTATCTCGCTTGATTAACTCAATTCGATTGGCTGCAAAAGTTGTAAATCATCAAGTAAATAAAGCTGGGCTAGTAGATATATTAGGAGAGGCTGGAGATACGAATATACAAGGAGAAGATCAGCAAAAACTTGATGTAATTGCAAATGAAACTTTTATCAAAACAATTAAGAATAGAGAAATTGTTTGTGGTATAGCAAGTGAAGAAAATGACGATTTTATTACCATAGAGGGTCATAATGACGATCATCAAAATAAATATGTGGTGTTAATGGATCCTTTAGATGGATCTTCAAATATCGATGTAAATGTTTCTGTAGGGACTATATTTTCAATTTATAGAAGAATAACTCCTTCTGGAACTCCAGTGACTATTGATGATTTTTTGCAACCAGGTCGTAATCAGGTAGCCGCTGGCTATATTATATACGGAACCAGTACGATGTTAGTTTATACTACAGGGCATGGTGTTAATGGATTTACTTTGAATCCAGCAATAGGAACATTTTATTTGTCTCATCCTAATATGACATTTCCAGAATTAGGAAAGATCTATTCTGTTAATGAAGGAAATTACACTCATTTTCCTCAAGGAGTAAAAAATTATATTAAATATTGCCAAGAAGAAGGAGAAGGTCGACCATATACTTCTAGATATATAGGGTCTTTAGTGTCTGATATTCACCGCAATATGATTAAAGGAGGGATTTACATGTACCCAAAAAGTTCTCTTAATGCAAAAGGAAAACTTAGACTATTGTATGAATGTAACCCTATGGCATTTATTACAGAACAAGCTGGAGGTAAGGCTAGTGATGGATATACTTCGATTTTAGACCTTGAACCTCAGGAACTCCATGAACGTGTTCCTTTCTTTTGTGGGAGCAAAAAGATGGTAGAAAAAGCAGAAGCATTTATGCAAGAATCATGATAATGTCTATTATTTAGGCGCTTATCGCCATTTTTTATATATTTGAGGTGCTTTAACGCAATGAATCCCATACCTTAATTATGTCTAAAGAAAAAAAAGAGCAAGTTGTTAAAAAAGAGTTAGAAGCAAATTCTAAAATTGATGCGATTAAACAACTCATCTTTGGAGAAAATATGGCTGAATACAGCCAAGAATTTGATACCCTCAAAAAAGAACTTGAAAATAGACGACGAGAACTTTCAGATTATATAGACGATACACGAAAGGAACTTATGACTGCGATTGATAATCTGAGCACAGATGTTAATATTCGTATATCAGACCTAGAAGAATCGTTAAACGATAAAACAACGTCTCTAGATGAGAAGAAAGTAGATAAATCGCAATTAGGCAATTTACTTATAAAGTTAGGCGAGAGCATAAAAGCATAACAGCTCTAGTTAATCCCTGTAATGAACTCTAAGGAAAGACTTGAGATCTTAAAAGAAATCTTACTTACGGATGAACGTGAGTTTGATAGGGATCTAGTACTTAAAATTCAAAAACTAGAATCGGAACAAGAACATCTTATAGATAGAGTTACTCCGATCCTAGATGAACGTATGGATGATTTTGTGCAGAAAATGCCTAAAACTTTGGGTCCAGTGATAACAGAGACACTTAAGACTGAAATTAAAAAGTCTCAAGACGCTGTTGCAGAAGCATTATATCCAGTTATGGGTAAAATGATTAAAAAGTACGTGCAAGCTGAGATAAAAAAACTCAATGAAGATATAAATACACGTCTTAATAAGACATTCTCATTTAAGAACTGGTTCTCAGGAAAAGATAGAAATATTGATGCTGCAGCATTAATGTATGAGCAATATAAAGCTAGGATTGAACAAATCATGATCATAGAAAAAGGGTCTGGTTTACTTAAAGCAAATTATGCTAAAAGGCAAACCCTTGATGAAGATATGGTTGCAGGGATGCTAACTGCTATTAAAAGCTTTGTTGAAGATGCGTATGATCAAGGAGAAATGGAATTAGAAAGAATAGATTATGAATTATTTACAATTCATCTTCAAAACTTTTCAAATTATTATATTGCAGTAATTATTACAGGAATTTATGATGATGATTATAAAGACAGATTGGAAGATGTGCTTATGGATTTTGCACAATTTGTAATTAATAAGAGCGATTTAGAAAATCCAGAAAATTTTACCAAAAAACTAAAATCATATTTTACAGATGAGCGTATCTAAAAAAGTTGTGCTGCTAGGGCATTTTGGGGTAGGAAAATCTTCTCTTCTTAGACGTTTTGTAGAAAATACTTTTTCAGAAAATTATACCGTTACTATAGGGGTACATATTATGAAGAAAGAAGTGCAATTGGAAAAAGAAAATATTACCCTCGTAATATGGGATGTTGAAGGAACAGATGATTTTACAAAATATAGACCATCCTATTTGATGGGGGCATCTAGTTTTATTTATGTTTTTGATGCATCTAGGCCCATTACATATGGAGATATAAAATATAACTTAGAACACCTAAAAGAGAAATTTCCGCACGTTCCTGTACACATTATCGGGAATAAAGTGGATTTGGTCGATTCGAAAGTGATTTTAGAAGAATTAAAAGCTCAAAATATTCAGCATTCTTACCTTTCTAGTGCCAAAACAGGAGAGAATGTTGAATTGCTGTTTGAAAATGTAGCAGCACAATTACTTGAAAATGCTTGATAAGCTTAGACAAGAGTTTTTAGAGAGTACAACTCAGATACTTATAGTTGATAACACAAACCGAGTTTTAGACACGGATGACTCTCTATTTTCAGTAAAGAAAAATTCTGATATTACAGAATTCCATCCTTTTTTTCATGTAATTTCTTCTCTTTTTGATGATGATAGAAAAGAACAAAAGTTTTATTGCGTACAAATGGAAGTACAAGGTAAAACGTGTTTTTTTGATATTAGATCACAAATCAATTCTGAAGAACAGCAAATAGTTTTGTTTATAGAAGATCTTACAGATCATTATAAAACAGTGCATCAAATAAAACAAGTTCGTAATGAATCTATTATCAATTTTAATGTTACTCAAGAACTAAATCACGAATTAAACGTACAAAGAGGATTTAAAAATAAATTTCTTGCAAATGTGAGCCATGAAATTAGAACACCTCTTAATAGTATTTTAGGCTTTTTAAGTGTACTTGAAAATACGAGTTTAGATAGAGAACAACTAGACTTAATAGGTATTATTAAAGACTCTTCAAAAAACCTTGTATCTATTCTTGAAGATTTATTAGATATTTCAAAAATTGAGGCTGGACGATTAGAAATTAAAAACAAACGATTTAATTTTAAAAAATTTACAGAGTCACTTATAAAAACATATGAATTACAAACGCAAGAAAAGCGTTTAGAGTTTATTACGGAAGTAGGGGCAAACATCCCTAAATTCTTAATTGGAGATCAACTTAGAATAAATCAAATTCTAGTTAACTTACTTGAGAATGCATTAAAATACACACATCAAGGAACTATTAGATTACGTATATCTACACCTTCTCGTAATATGCGTCGTATTCCGGTAACTTTTGAAATAATTGATACAGGAATTGGAATCCCAAAAGAACACCTTAGTACTATATTTGAAAGTTTTACTCAGTTAGAAAAGCGAGGTTTATTTGGAGGGTCAGGATTAGGTCTTAGTATTGTAAAACAACTTACGCAACTTATGGATAGTGATCTAGAAGTTGAGAGTATAGAGAATGAGGGCTCTACATTTAAATTTACAATTTCTATGGGAGTATCTCACGACCAGAAAGAAGAAAAGAATACACTTCAAACACTGAGAAAGACAGATAAGAGAAGTAGTGGAGGGCTTAATAAAAAGAAAAAGCATCGTATCCTATTAGGAGAAGATATAGAGGTAAACCAACTTCTTATGATGCGTCTTTTTGCAGATGAAGGTTCTTATAGCTTAGATATTGCAAAAAATGGAGAACAAGTTGTTCTTTTTTTAGAAAAATACGATTATGACCTTGTCTTAATGGACCTTACAATGCCAGTGATGGATGGGTATGATGCAGCCATGAGGATCCGAGGTCATACAAACAAGAAGATAAAGAAATTGCCTATAATTGCCTTAACAGCTCGTACATCAGAAGAAGAAAGAGATGCGGCAAAAGAGGTAGGAATGAATGCGTATCTTACAAAACCAATAAATGCCGATTTATTATTTAAAACGATTGATCGTTTATTACACCGATACAAGAATCGGAAAACCACAGAGATAAAACAATAAAAAAAGCGACCTTAGGTCGCTTTTTTTATTGAATAATTATATAATTATCTGTTCATTAACCGTACTTCCTCTTTAAAAGTATCAATATCTACGCGTTCACTTACTAGAGATAATGCTTTATCTACAACATATTTTACATTAGCTACTGTAAATCCTAATCCAACAGCAAGACGTTCTAGCATTACGACTTGCATATCTCCTAATTCATGATCTGCATATACCATACGTGCAAGATCAAAAAGACGTTCTAGACGATTTTCATACGTACTAGGAGGATTGATTTTATGAGATTGGTAATCTTTTAATATTTCTTTATAATCACTTTCCGAAATGTCGAGGTTACGAGCTGTTCTATCTAGGAATTTTTTTTCATCTTCTGTAATTACAGTATCGCTCATTGCAATGCGTACCATTGCTGCAAAATGATCTTCATTACGCTTACGGAAACCGCTATCATATAGATCTGAAATAGACATAGTTTTATCTTTATAATTAAGTGGCAAATATAGCTATTCTTCCATCATTTTTAATTTGTACATTTGGAAAACCCCCTAATATTTTTTTGATGGATACATTTTGGTTTTATTTTAAAGAAGGACTCTTTCATGTACTCGATTGGAACGCTTATGACCATATACTTTTTATTGTCGTTTTAGCAATTCCATATACATTTTCTAACTGGAAAAGATTATTATCACTTATTACTGTATTTACGATAGGTCATACCATATCTCTTAGCCTATCAGCATACGAAGTTGTAAAAATAAATACAACCCTTATAGAGTTTTTAATCCCTGTTACTATCTTACTTACAGCATTATATAATATTTTTACCTCAGGTAAGAAAGGACGTAAAGAACAAATGGGAGTGTATCTCTTTATAACTTTGTTTTTTGGGCTTATCCATGGATTTGGATTTTCTACCTATTTTAAAATGATGACTGCTAGTGCAGAGAGTAAGCTTTTACCACTTGTAGAATATACATTAGGAATAGAAGTGTCTCAGATTATTATTGTTTTTTTGGTATTAATTGTAAGCTTTATAGGACAGTTTGTATTCCGTTTTTCAATAAGAGATTGGATCATGGTTATATCGGCAATTGTTATTGGTGTTGCCATACCAATCCTTAGAAATGCATTAATTGCGTTAAATATATAATAATCAGGTTGTGTATCCCGTAAGAGGGACTTACTTTAGTAGTTATAAATTATTTAAATATATACGCTTTCGCGAAAGCGTATCACCTACGTTAAGATGTATGGCTTCAAAGCAAGATAAATATGATATCGCTTATTTAAGAATGGCTAGAGAATGGGGGCGGCTTTCTTATTGTGAACGCAAGCAGGTTGGCGCAATTATTGTTAAGGATAAGATGATTATATCAGATGGATATAATGGAACTCCTACTGGATTTGAAAATTTTTGCGAAGACGATGAAGGATATACAAAATGGTATGTCTTACATGCCGAAGCAAATGCTATATTAAAAGTAGCATCGTCTACACAGTCTTGTAAGGGAGCTACTTTATATATTACATTAAGCCCTTGTAAAGAGTGTAGTAAACTTATTCATCAAGCAGGAATAAAACGCGTTGTTTTTAAAGAGGGGTATAAAGATCAGAGTGGCGTAAAATTTTTAGAAAAGGCAGGCGTTGAGATAGTACACCTATCAAACTTAGGGGATTAAATGAAATTAAAAAAAAGATACGTACCATTACTTTTTAGTTTAGGAATTGTGTTAGGCATATTTTTGGGCACTTTTCTGGACTTTGGATCTTCAGATACCGCTTTTTTTAGCACAAATAGCAAAAAAGAGAAACTTAACAAACTCATAGATTATATAGATTATGAGTATGTAGATACAGTAAACACAGACAGCATTGTTGATGTTACGGTAAATGGGATTTTAGATAATCTTGATCCTCATTCTACCTATATTCCAAAAGAAGAATTACAAAAAATAGAAGAGAACATGAAAGGGGACTTTGTGGGGATAGGCATACGGTTTTATCCATATAAAGACTCTGTCGCAGTAATACAAGCTATTGTTGGAGGCCCTAGTCATCGAGTAGGAATACAAGGAGGAGATCGTATCGTATCTGCAGATGGAATTCCATTATCTGGGCAAGCCATGAGTGATGACTCATTGTCTAGCATTTTAAAAGGAAGAGTAAACACTCCTGTAGATTTAAAAATTAAAAGAGAAGGTGTAGGTGATCTTATATCATATCGTGTAAAAAGAAGTGTTGTTCCTATCTCTAGTGTAGTTGCAAGTTATATGCTTACAAGACAATTGGGGTATATTAAGATTAATAGATTTGCAGAGTCTACCTATGACGAGTTTAGAAAAGCACTAAAAGAACTTAAATCAAAAGGAGCAACACAACTAGCGTTAGATTTGAGGAATAATCCTGGAGGATATGTTTCTAGTGCAGAAGGGATAGCCGATGAGTTTTTAGAAAAAAATAAACTTATTTTATTTACAAAAAATAAGACAGGAAAAATTAATAAAAGCTACGCTAATAGCGGTGGACTTTTTGAAGATGGAGAAGTCTTTATCCTTATTAATGAAAACTCTGCATCTGCCAGCGAGATTGTTGCAGGCGCATTACAAGATAATGATAAAGGCCTCATTGTAGGTCGTCGTTCTTTTGGAAAAGGACTTGTCCAAAGAGAAATGGCACTAGGAGATGGCAGTGCAGTACGACTTACTATTGCTAGATATTATACACCAACAGGAAGATCTATCCAAAAACCATATGAACTTGGAAACAAAGATTATTTTGAAGATTATTTAGAACGTTATGAAAATGGAGAATTACGAAGTGCTGATAGTATTAAAGTTGCAGATTCTCTCAAATTTAAAACTCCTTTAGGAAAAGTAGTTTATGGAGGAGGAGGTATTATCCCTGATGTATTTGTTCCTAAAAATATAGATTCTGAAATAGAACATCTCAATTATGTGTTGCGATCTGGTTATATGCGGATGTTTATTTTTCAAGAATTAGAAAAGGATAGAATCTATTATAATTCTCTTTCTTTAGAAGAATTTAAAAATGAAATTACGATATCAGACACAATTGTAGAAGATTTTATATCTTACACGCAACTAAGGGGAATTAGTTTGAGAGCTCAAAACTATAGGAACATTTATAAAAGTTACCTTAAAGCTACTATGGCAAAACAGCTCTTTGGAGATAACGCTTTTGAACAAATGGTTAATCAAGATGATATGATTATCCAGAAAGTCATAAGTCTAAGTACTAATTAGGGGAGACACTATTATGGTTATAATTGCATCAGTATTTGTATTTATTATTGCTGTTATTTTTAGATTGCTAGATAACAGCGCTAAGCTATTTATATCAAATGGTATCTCTGTGAGTCCGTTTTATTTATCTGCAGAGACCGTCATTGAAGAGATGAATAAACTAGATGATGATAAATTAAAGCAAAAATTAAGGCGAAACTTATTTTTCCAAAAACTTCATAAAGTCTTTACAATTCTAGCTATTTTAACCCTTATTGCTGGCATTGTATTAGAGATTAATAACCCAGAGCTTATTTATCTCTTTTAGTTTTAATGCCCTTTTTGCTTTTTTGCAATTTTTTTAGAAATCTGTAAAATAAGAAGCAATACAATAGCACAAGCACTTCCTACAACACCTATAAGAGCAACACTACTAGTTCCTTGAAATGGAGCTTCAAAATTAACTTGTGTAACATTGTATATTAATAATGCAAGTGCAATAGCAATAAATATGTAAATGAGGATACGCATACTTCTTATTTAAACAATTCTTGAATGTTTGCTGTAAATAACTTTACAGCAATAGCTAGCAAAATTACACCAAAAACTTTTTGAATCACAGCAATTCCGTTTTTACCTACAAACTTTTCAATACGAGAAGATGTTTGAAGTACAATATAGATAAGCCCTATGTTAACAATAATTGCAATAAGAATATTCTCTATATGATATTCAGCACGAAGAGCAACAAGAGATGTTAAACTACCAGGACCTGCAAGCAAAGGAAACGCAAGGGGAAAAACAGATACTGTTTTTGCACTCACACCATCATCATCTTTAAATAAACTCACACCTAAAATCATTTCTAAAGCAAGAAAGAATAATATAAAAGAACCAGCAACAGCAAACTCATTTACATTAACTCCTATAACACTAAGAATACTCTCTCCTACAAATACAAAGGCAATCATAATCACAAGAGCAACAAGAGATGCTTTTGCACTTTGTATATGTCCGGCCTTTTTACGCAGTTTAATCACTATAGGAATGTTCCCTATAATGTCAATAACCGCAAATAAAATCATTGTAGCTGCTATTATTTCTTTTATGTCGAAGTGCATGATAATATGGTTTCAAAGTCAGTGCAAAATTACCATAATTTATTTCATCTTACTTATATAATCAATATCAAATTATTGTAAAAACTATGTAAGAAAATAGTGTCTTAGTAAGCTTTCGCGAAAGCATATTAAAATATAAAAAATAGTATTCTAAAGATATCGAGATACCAATACTCAAAAGAATCATTCTTATTCTGAAATCTTAGCTTTCATATTTCGTAGCTCATACTTTCGAGGTATCTTTGTCGTATGTTTCAGCTTAAAAATACTATTGTCTCAGAACAAATCATCGAAAAAGATTTTGTCTGTAATCTCAATGCTTGTAAAGGAGAGTGTTGCGTTGCTGGAGAAGCAGGGGCTCCATTAGAAGAAGAGGAGGTTCAAATTATAGAAAGAATTTATGAGGATGTAAAACCTTTTTTACGCCCAGAAGGTATCGCAGCTATAGAAGAGCAAGGTACATCTATAAAAACAGATCTCGGAGAATTAGAAACCACACTAGTACATGGAGCAGAGTGCGCATATGTGGCTTTTAATGATAAAGGATTTGCAAGTTGTGGCATTGAAGATGCATATAATGCAGGAAAAGTAGATTTTAGAAAACCCATTTCCTGTCACCTATACCCTGTTAGGGTACAAAAATATAGTTCTTTTTCTGCAGTTAATTATCATAAATGGCCTATTTGTGATGATGCGTGTACATTAGGTAAAGAACTACAGGTTCCTGTATATAAATTTGTAAAAGAAGCGCTTACGCGAAAATTTGGCGAAGCATGGTATCAAGAGCTTGAAAAAGCTGCTATTGAGATACGATCATAAATTAAATAAGTAAAGATTTATGAAATGATCTTGCTTTTTTATAGACACACTGCACTAGCCATTACATAATAGTAAGAAAATTATAATATGAAGATCACTTCTAAACTTCCTGAGGTTACTGCATCTATTTTTAGTGTTATGGGTCAAATGGCTCAACAATATAATGCAATTAATCTTTCGCAAGGATTTCCAGGTTTTAATACCGATCCTGTCTTACATAATTTGGTGACTGAAGCAATGGCTTCTGGGTATAATCAATATGCTCCTATGCTAGGAACATATAGTTTAAGAGAGCAAATCGCTTTAAAATTGAATACATTATATGGAAGCGATTATCATCCAGAGACAGAGGTAGCTGTTACCATAGGAGCCACCCAAGCTATTTATACCATTATGTCAGCATTTGTAAATACAGGTGATGAAGTTATTGTTTTAAAACCAGCATATGATTCGTACGATCCTTCTATTGAGATACATGGAGGAAAAGTAGTGCCTATACAACTTAAAGCACCAGATTATAAAGTTGATTGGAGTATAGTAGAAGCAGCGATATCTCCTGCTACAAAAATGATTGTTATTAATACGCCACATAACCCTACAGGAACTATTTTAACAACAACAGATATGTTAGAATTACAACGTATCATAGAGGGCACTGATATTATAATCCTTAGTGATGAGGTGTATGAACATATTATTTTTGATGGAGCTACACATGAAAGTGTAGCAAAATACCCAAAACTAGTCGAGCGTTCTTTTATTACAGCTTCTTTTGGGAAAACATTTCATAATACAGGATGGAAAATGGGATATGCTGTTGCGCCCAAAGCACTCATGGAAGAGTTTCAAAAAGTACATCAGTTTACTGTTTTTTCTGCACATCATCCTTCTCAAAAAGCATTTGCACAGTATTTAAAAACACCAAGTCATTATTTAGAATTAAGTAGTTTTTACCAACGTAAAAGAGATTTGTTTTTAGATCTTATTAAAGATTCTCGATTTAAAATGACGCCATCGGCAGGAACATATTTCCAATTATTAGACTATAGCAATATTACAGAAGAAAATGATGTTCTTTTTGCAGAAAGACTTATTAAAGAAAAAGGCATTGCTTCTATACCAACATCGGTTTTTAATCTTAATCAAGAAGATTTTAAAACATTGCGATTTTGTTTTGCAAAAACTGATGAAACATTAGAACAAGCTGCAGCTGTTCTTAATGCAATTTGAGAAATGAAAAGATATTTTCTCTTACTTATTATCTTAATTGGATTTACTTCCTGTAGTGTATTGCAATGGCGATCTAGTGATCAAGAAATTCAAGAATATTTTGCAGGAAAAAAGATATCTACTGAGATAAGTTATTTTGAGATTGATAGTTTAGATTTAAAAATACGTGTACAGCATATTAAAGAATCTGACACTGATATTAATATAGTGTTTTTTCACGGCTCTCCTAGTTCTTTGTCTGCTTGGAATGGATATCTTAACGACACTACATTTATAAAAGAAGCATCTATTCATGCAGTAGATAGACCTGGATATGGATACTCTAATTTTGGCGACGCCATTACATCTATAGATACACAAGCAAAAATAATGAGCACTCTTTTAGATCATTATAATCTTAAAAATGTGATTGCGATAGGCTCTTCATACGGAGGACCACTTGCAGCAAGGCTTGCTTATGAAAATGATCGTGTAAAAGGAGTGGTGATGATCTCTCCAGCAATAGATCCAAATAATGAGAAGAAAATTTGGCAATCTCGATTTACACAATGGTGGATTACCAGATGGTTATGTCCTACAGGATATCGTGTAGCTGGTGATGAAAAAACAGTTCATGCTCAGGAGCTTGCTCTTATAGCAGATGATTGGAATCAAGTAAGAATTCCAGTACTACATATTCATGGAGATATAGATGATATTGTTCCTTATGAAAATGTAAACTATACTAAAGATATTTTTCCTAATATAGAGATTATTACAACGCCTAATACAGGTCATGAAATTGCCTGGGGGCGACCAGATTTATTAAAGCCTATGATTGTTGAGTTTATGGAGAAGGTATTTTTAGAAACTTCTAATAAAAAAAATAGGACACTTTATACTAAGATTACTCCTCATACCACCTTAGAATCCCAAAATCAAAAGGTGTCCAAAGACTAGCTTTCATATCGCTTTCTTTAAGTGCTGTATTCACCCAAGTATTACAAGTTTTATAAAACATGTAATTTCCGTGAGCTTTGTAAAAGTTATCTCGATCTGCTGTATATGATGCACCTTCTATGATTTGTTTTTCAGAAGTATCTTCATCAAAGGAAGCTAAGATATACGTGTTGAGCTTTTGAAGTTGAGAACTAGTTACTGGGACAGCGATCCATTTTTCTCTTTTGCGTCTATACCTAGTAACATGGACGAGCGTATTACTTTTTAAAAAGGCCGCTCTAAACGCTGTTGAGAATGTAAGATCTCCCCAGGTAGGGGTATTGATATAAAAGTTTTCTTCTCCCCAGCCAAAGGCAAAATATTGTTCCTTAGGGTGGTATTTTTGACCTTTAAGTAATTCAGGAGTAATGAGCTTTTTGGGAAGAACAATATCACTATGTACACCGTTACTTGTGAGGTATATGATATGCTCTTTTGAGTTACCTTCTGTTTTTTCTGAAACGGGGATATATGTCAAAATCAAAGAAATAATAATATACGTCACAGGAATTAATAGAACGTATCCTAGAATCTTTAAAAATCGTTTTAAAATTGTTCTATATATCATAGAGATACATCTATTTAAAAAAAACTAATCTATGCAGAAGTAGTTGTAATAATCTACAATTTCTGCAAGCGTATTGTTTTTGAATTCCCCATCATCAAATCGTTCTGAAAAATACTCGCAGTCATTAAAGAGTTTACGCATATATTTTTTAGAACGTATTTTAGGAATCTCTAAGTATTTTTTTTCTCCTTTTTTATGTAAGTAGTATTTCCGTAGATTTTTATTGTCAGGACTTCTTACAGCTTGTGAAAATCCAAATGGAGTATCAGAATAAATAACTTCAGGAACCAGTTTTCCATAGAGCGTATATTCTCCTTCTATAATTACTTTTAATAAGGTGTATTTAAGTCTATTTTTAATATCTACATATCTGAACGTTTGTTGATTTTTATACCAAAAAAAGTCAATTTCTTTAACCATTAAATCAGTCCAAGTATCATATTCTTCTTCACTTTCTAATCTAAATTTAATTTTATTTTTTTGAGTATAACCGTATCCTTCTAATGAAGTCCCATCCCTAAAATGAATAGTTGCCTTTAATTTTTGAGCGTAGGAATTGTACATCAAGAAGAAAATAATTAACATGATAAAACGCTGAATCATATTATAGAGCTTTGCTGAGTTTTTCCATAAATTCTCCTACTTTACTAGGCTCTAACCAACGGGTAACGACAACAAGATCATGTGTGCGATCTATAATAATAAAATTACCTCCAAAACCAGCTGCATAATACACATCTTCACCTACACCTTTCCAGTGTCTTGGACCCTGCTTATTAAGCCACCACATAAAACCATAATTTACATTAGGAGTAGAAGGCTCAATAGCATCTTGTATCCATTGTGATGATAATAGTCGTTCATTATTCCAAACGCCATCATTTAAAAACAAGAGTCCAAAACGAGCCATGTCTTCGGCACTTATAAAAATACCAGCTCCGCTATGACCTCCCCCAGTAACAGATTTCATTTTGATACCATCTACTTCTGCCCAAGCATCTTTATATCCATGCCATCTCCATGTAGTAGAAGCACCTATTTTATCCATAAGTTCTTCTTTTAAAACTTGTGGTAATGGTTTGCGCCATACCTGTAATAAACTATACGATAATACATTTACGCGTACGTCATTATACTCCATAACTGTGCCGGGTGTTTTAGGCGACGCATATTGCCAGTCATCTAAGCCTCCCTCTCGCGGAGGACGATCTGCCCAATCTTTTCCTCCCCATAATATTCCTTGCCAAGCACTATTTTGTTGTAATAAGTGACGCCAAGTAATTTGAGAATTATGTTGCCCATTAAAGGTTCCATCCCAAACATAACGACCTACTGTATCATCTACAGTGGCAATTAATTTTTTGTCAATAGCAAGACCAGCTACTGTAGATAAGAAACTTTTGGTCACAGAAAATGTCATATCTACTCGCTTGGTATCTCCCCATTGTGCTACAAGTTTTCCATTTTTTAAGATCATTCCTGCAGGGCCTCCACGTTTTTTTGTAGGTCCAAGAATTTCATGAAATGGTTCTCGTTTAAACCCTTCTAGAATAGCAATTCTTAAGTCACGAGATCCTGAATATTCGTTCGCTTTCGCGAAAGCGATCACCTCATTTAATATATTGGGATTGATTCCGGCCTCTTTTGCAGCGGTTTCTTGCCATTGCGTATTGCGTTCTGGAAAATAATATTCTTGTGCAGACAACTGAAAGAACGTTGCACAGATAAATAGGATACTAAGCTTTTTCATAGATTATAAATGTACTATTTATCTGTTTATAATAGAAACGCGTATGCTATAACTTAGCGATTTTATAAAGTTGCTATGTTGTATTTTGCAAAATAATCTTATGTTATGTCATATGTTGAAGGTTTTGTAGTTTGTCATAGTAAGAAAACAGTTTTTGTTAAACAAAAAAGAAGCGGTAATTTCCTCCTTTTTTTATATCTTAATACCATGAATAATTCACTATTTGATGCTATACGCTCAGCCGATTTAGATACCGTCTCAAAGATTTTAAAGGCACATCCAGAATTGGTAGATATAAAAGATCCTCGTGGTTCTACACCTTTATTACTTGCTACATATTATGGACATAAAGAAGTTTCTGAGGTTATTCTAGAATATAAGCCTGATGTAAATGCAAAAGATGGATCTGGGAATACACCTTTGATGGGAGTTTGTTTTAAGGGATATCCAGAGATCGCAAAACTTCTTATACATGCTGGAGCAGATGTAAATGCTGTAAATTTTAATAATGCTACAGCTCTCATTTATGCAGCAACATTTGCACAAGCCGAAATAGCAAAGCTTCTTATGGATCATGGAGCAGATACTAGTTATAAAGATGATAGAGGAAATACTGCATATGATCATGCAAAAATGCAAGGTGTAAAAAAGCTTATGGAAATACTTTCATAACATACCCAAGGCTAGGAATAATCAGATTATATTAATAGTTGCTAAATGTCGAATTCTGTAAAGTCTTCAATCCAATCTGTACAACCATTTGCAAATAAGACATCTTTGTTTTTAATGCCTACACCAAGAAAATCAATATCTAATTCTTGAGCTGCTTTAAGATCCCATAATCCATCACCTACAGCAATGATTTTTTCAAAAGAGGTTGTATTATAATATGCTTTTGATTTCTCAATAGCCTCTTTTACAAAACCTGCTCTAGAGACACTAGTGATAGAAGTCGCTAGGACTTCTGGAATAAAAGGAATGTTTGCATCTGTCATTTTAATAACTGTTGCTTTAGGGAAAGCACCTGTGCCATATGCAAAAGGAATTCCTTGTTCTTGAAGATGCAAAAGTGATGCCCTAGCGCCAGGAATTTCAATTACAGGAGTGTGCTTGCCAAGCTCTTTTGCTAGGAGATCGTCCAATTCATATTTCAAATTATCAGGTGATTTCTTTCCAAAATTACGTTCATAATTATATTCTAAAGCGTATCGGTCTGTATGATGTAGATACTTGTCATAATCGGTATCAATATTTTTTAAACCAATATCTACAAGGACTTTAGTGATTACTTTTAAATAAGTAGGGACACTATCAGTAAGTGTTCCGTCGATGTCAAAAATGTAGAGGTTTTTTGAAGTCATTGTGTACATATTTTTTTGAACCTTCTAAGAATTAGAAACCTCGCTTAATTGCATAAGAGTCCTTTCCAAAGTTACATAGAAAATTCCCAGGAATGTATGAGAATTTGATCCTTATTTTAACATAAAATGATATATTGCAATATTACATATATAATACATATGTTATTAATAATTTAAAACATGCTGTATCTTTGATTGTATACACTAGACGGAAGTAAAATTTACTTTTGCTTCGTAACTTACGATGATTCATTTTATACAAAATAAAACCTTTAAAATAGATGGAAGAGACATTACAAGTAGCATTAATTCAAAGCCATCTTTTATGGGAGAATCCGACGGCAAATCTAGTAAATTTTGACGCTTTACTAGAAGATGTGTCAGATAGTACTCAACTTATTATTCTTCCAGAAATGTTTACAACTGGGTTTAGTATGGATCCTGTAACTCATGCAGAATCTATGGATGGTAAAACGGTACAATGGCTTAAAAAATGGTCACAGAAAAAGAATGCTGCTGTTTGTGGAAGTATCATTATCACTGATGATAACAAATATTATAATCGATTTTTATTTGCCACTCCGGAGGGTAAGATACAGAGCTATGATAAACGTCATCGATTTATGATGGCTGGAGAAGGAGGGTTATATACAGCAGGACAAGAAACGATGCTTATAGAATACAAAGGGTGGAAAATTTTTCCGCAAATATGTTACGATTTACGATTTCCGGTATTTGCACGTAATACGGTAGAGTATGATGTGTTAATATATGTTGCAAATTGGCCAAAACCTCGCGTAGGTGCTTGGGATGCACTTCTTAAAGCGAGAGCCATAGAAAATATGAGTTATTGCATAGGGGTAAATCGTATAGGTTTAGATGGCAATGGATTAGAATATGTAGGTCACTCGGCGGTATACAATGTTCTTGGTGATGAGATCGCTTTCGCGAAAGCGGAAGAAAAAATCATCACTGCAACATTATCAAAAAATCATATTAAAGAAACGCGTCAACGTCTTCCTTTCCTTGAAGATAAGGATGAGTTTAAGATCATTTAATTTTTTAATGTAAATGTTTCTTGTTTAAACCAACTAGCTCCTACTTCTATAGGGACTCCATAATTAATGACCTTTTCTGGTTGTCTCTTTTCAAGATAGTTTCCTGTGTCATATATTTTATTCCCATTGGCATCTTCTATTAATCGGATAAGATAGGTAGCAGGAGGTAGTGTTGTAAAGTCAAAAATGGTTTCTTCTGTAGTGTATCTTTCTTGTACAACTTCCCCACTTTGATTGGTGAGTTGTATGATATATGGGAAGTTTTTTGCGTTTGTTATAGTAAATTTAATGTTACCATAGTCAGAAAGCTCTTTAGTGCTCGTAATATACGTAATGGTATCATTTACATTTCCAAAAAAATCGGTGACGGCCCCTGGCAATGCCTGAATTGCATATTTCTTTTTTTCTTTTGTTTCAAAATCTAATGTCAATTTTGTATTTCTTTCTGAAAGCGTCGCTTTAAAATCTATGGGGATAGAGTCTTGAACAACACGAATAAGACTATCTTGAATGCTTTCTATGGGAATATTACTTATGATATCATAAGGACGACCTATGGTCATCGTGCGTCCTGTTTTTGAAGTAATTCTTAAAGAATCTACTTGAGGTGATCGTAATTTTGTAATTAGGGTATCTCTATAATTTGGGCCACTTACCTCAAATAGTAAGGAATCTAAGTCAGGCTTTGGCTTAAACCAATAGTATAAAGTGTCTGCATTTCCTTTTTTTGTAATCCTAGAGGTAAAATCTTGAGAGATATCTTCTGTGAGTAATTTTATTGTAAGGCTATCTACAGGACCAGATACACCAAACGTAATTCTATTTGATCCCGCATGTCTAGGACGTGATGATTTTGTAGCTGGTGTCTCTTGAAAAAGTTTAAGCGTATAACTACTATCCGTAGGAATGGTGATAAGCTCCTTTAAGAAAGCGACTTTGTCTTTGTTAGGTTGGAAGGTAAAGTTGGCATCTTCATCTTTCATCGCAATAAGCATATAAGTACCTTCTTTTAGATTTCCTATTTCAAATGAAGTAAGGCTATCCAATGTATTTGTAACATATCTAGGGCGTTCATTATAAATGATAGAATCCGTAAATGTACTATCTACTGCATATAACATAACAGACACAAAATTGTCAGGAGTACTTTTTATTTCATCTATGATTTCTCCTTTTAAGGTAAGACTATCTATGTAATCTCCAGTAGAAAACACGTATTTAAAATAAGAAAAAGGATTGCTCTCATTATTGTCTACAATACTTTGTCCAAAGTTAAATACATATGTCGTGTTAGGGTCTAAGGTATCTCTTATATCTATATTGACATACTTAGAAGCAGATCCTTGAGGGGAAACAATAGCATTCTTAAGAGGAGGAGATATAATTAATTGTTTTTGATAATCTTTGAGTTTTATGTACTCATCAAAATAAATACGTATCTCGTCTCCTTCAAAATTTGTATTAAAATTGGGAGGCTCTGATTTTATAAAAACAGGTGGGATACTATCTTCAGGTCCTCCTGTGGGAGATCCTCTTTTTGCACAATTAACCAAAGTGAGGGACATACATGCCATCACACCTATATAATACAGACACTTTTTTGCTTTCAAAATATATAATAATGTAGTATTCATTGACAAGACAAAGAAACAACTAATTTTTAGCCAAACGAAATACTTATTGCGCTATTGCCATAGTTGCGATACTTAACTTTATTTTAGGAATTTTAAGTAATTGTAGTGCACACGCTTCTAGTGTTGCCCCTGTAGTAAGAATATCGTCTACCAGTAAAATATGTTTGCCTTGTAAACTGTTGGTTTCTGTTATAGAAAATGCACCTAATACTTCATCACTACGAGAAAAACGACCTTTAAAAACTTGAGTTTTTGTGTTCTTAGATTTTAATAATACGGTGTCTACGTGAGTCGCGTGTAAATGTTTTGATAGAGATTGTGCAAATCCACTCACTTGATTATATCCTCGTTTTTTTCTTTTTTTAGGATGAATAGGAACAGGAATAACAACTTCTATATCTAGATATGAAGAGATTTTTGATAGTTCATAGCCTAACCAATCTCCTAGAAAAGCACTTATATCCTCTTCGCCTCGATATTTTAAATTATGTAAAAGCTGTTGTACAGGTCCTTTTTTTTCAAAATAAAGCAAGGCTGTCGCTTGTTCTAACATAATACGGCCGTAAAATACTTTTTGAATAGCACTGTCGTTATATACGTGAAACTGAGTAAGTGGTAGATGATGCCTACAACGTGTACAAATCATATGTTCTGAAGCTTGTAAATCCTCAGAACAGGCTTTACAAGTTTTTGGGAATAAAAAATAGCGTAGTGATTGCAACATGCATGTGTTATTTTTTTTCTAATTTAACCACTTTTCTAAGAATAGATAACGTCCATGGGTACTAAAAGTACTAAAAACACACTTCTCTTCCTTACTATACTACTCTGCATAGTTGTTATAGGATTAGGTGCATATACTCTAAAGTTTTATAATAAAGCTCAGGAAAATGAGATTCAGCTCAAAGAAGAGAAGGCACTTATTTCTGGAGAATTGGAAGATGAAATTAAGAGGTATAATGATATTCTTGCAGAAGAAAGTGTTCTTACAAGCGAGCTATCTCAAGCAAAAACACGTATAGAGAGTCTACAAAAAAGCTTAGATAGCAATGCAATATCACGCAATGTCGTTCAGAGATATAGAATAGAGCTCAATAGAGTTCGTAAAGAAAGAGAACAGCTGTTTAAACAAAATGATAGTTTACAAAAAGAAACAGAACGACTTGCGCAACTTCAGGCAGAGACACAAGACGCATTAGATAAAGAAACAAAAGCACGAGCTATACTCGAAGATGATAATCAAGCACTGGCTCAAAGGCTAAACTTAGGCGCTCAAATTACAGCAAGTAATTTATTAACTCGTGGAGTGATACAGCGCAACAGTGGTAAATTTATAAATACGACTAGAGCAGGAAGAGCAAAGATGATTCGTGTTTGTTATACGATAAATGAAAACAAATTAGCAAAGGCAGAAGATCTGCACTTTTTTGTACAGGTATTAAATAGTAAAGGAAATATGATAGGTATTCCAAGAGAAGAAAAACTTTCTAATGGGAAGAGTATTCGGTTCAATTCTCGTACAACAATACCCTATACTAACAAGGTTTTTAACGTGTGTGAATTAGTCTTGCCAGTGCAAGAATTTGAAAAAGGGGATTACACGGTTAATGTCTTTCATGATGATGCGCTTTTACTCACATCGATACTTCAATTAAAATAACACTTCTGCAATTTCTTCAAATTAAGCGGTATTCCTATTTTTGCGATCTTATAATTAACAACTTGTAGTATTAATTATAGATGTTTGTATGGTACGCTTTCGCGAAAGCGTATAAAAGCAATATAATAGATAAGAATATAAAAAACGAAATAACAGGATATGGCTAAGCAAGAAGATCAATTCAAAAAAGTAATCTCACATGCAAAGGAGTATGGATATATTTTTGGGAGTAGCGAGATTTACGATGGATTAAGTGCGGTATATGATTATGGTCAAAATGGAGTCGAGCTTAAAAAAAACATACGGGAATACTGGTGGAAGAGCATGGTACAAATGCATCAAAACATTGTAGGATTAGATGCCGCTATACTGATGCACCCTAAGACCTGGAAAGCTTCTGGACACGTAGATGCTTTTAGTGATCCTCTTATAGATAATAAAGATTCAAAAAAGAGATATAGAGCAGATGTTCTTGTAGAAGATTATGCAGAAAAACTACATATCAAAGCAGAAAAAGAAATCACAAAAGCAGCAAAGCGTTTTGGAGATAGTTTTGATAGAGATCAATATGAGGCGACTAACCCTCGTGTGATGGGATATCGCCAGAAACAGAAAGATGCAACAGCAAGACTTGCGAGATTGCTAGAAGCAGAAGATCTAGCAGGTGTAAAATCTCTTATCGAAGAATTGGAAATTGGATGTCCAGAGTCTGGTTCAAAAAATTGGACAGATGTACGACAGTTTAATTTGATGTTTGGAACAAAACTAGGCGCCTCTGCAGAGACAGCTACCGATTTGTTCTTACGTCCAGAAACAGCACAAGGTATTTTTGTAAACTTCTTAAATGTGCAAAAATCAGGAAGGATGAAAATTCCTTTTGGTATTGCTCAAACTGGAAAAGCGTTTAGGAATGAAATTGTTGCGCGTCAGTTTATTTTCCGTATGAGAGAATTTGAACAAATGGAAATGCAATTTTTTGTGCGTCCAGGGGAAGAAATGAAGTGGTATGAGTATTGGAAAGAAACACGTCTAGAATGGCATAAATCATTAGGACTTGGCGAAGAAAATTATCGCTTTCATGATCATGAGAAATTGGCTTTTTATGCTAATGCGGCAACAGATATAGAGTTTAACTTTCCGTTTGGGTTTAAAGAATTAGAAGGAATACATTCAAGAACTAATCATGATTTAAGTGCTCATGAAAAACACTCAGGAAAGAAATTACAATTTTTTGATCCAGAGCTTAATGAAAGCTATGTGCCTTATGTAGTAGAAACCTCTATAGGTCTTGATCGTATGTTCTTGGCTGTGCTGTCTACATCATTAGAAGATGAGGTATTAGAAGATGGGACTTCTAGAGTAGTGCTTAAATTACCTTCCATACTGGCTCCAGTAAAAGCAGCCATTTTACCATTGGTTAAAAAAGATGGACTACCAGAAATAGCACAACAAATAGTAGACGATTTAAAATTTGATTTTAATGTGATTTATGATGAGAAGGACGCCATAGGACGTCGCTATCGTCGTCAGGATGCAGCTGGAACACCGTTTTGTATTACTGTGGATCATGATACTATTAATGATCAATCTGTAACCATACGCCATCGTGACTCTATGAAGCAAGAAAGAGTGGCAATAAAAGATGTAAAAGAAATTATAGATGCACAGGTAAGCTTTAAGAATTGGATCTCATAAAGGCGTAAAATACTATGCACACATAGTTAAAAGCCTTATTTCCGTGTTGTTTTCTGTTAATTTAGAAAGATTTTTAGTAAATTTAGCAACTTTTTAACAAATAAATATACTAATTATACAAAAAAACTACACGATGAGTAAATTCATGAAATTAGTGGTAGTAGCGTTATTAGCTTTTAGCTTTAATGTTACCGCTCAAGAAAAACATCCTGCTTCAAGACAGGGAACAATGGCAGCGCCAATACATGTTCCTAGTATTGCAGACCAGATTAAAAATGGTACTGTAAAGTATGCGGATAATACACCACAATTAGGACATGCCAAGAGTAAGATGAGTAGTACTGTTGTTCCTGGAAAAGGATTTCCAAAGGGACAAGATGCTTTAGTAGAGCAACAACGTAATGCTGTGCAAACTCAAATGAGAGCGCCTAATCTTATATTTACTGCAGATATTTCACAAGCAACACCTTCTGATCCAACTGGAGCGGCTGGGGTAAACCAATATATGGCAGCTTGGAATAGTGCATTTAGAATTTTTGATAAGAATGGTAACCCAGAGTCGGCAGAGCTTGCTTTAGGAACTATCTTCCCAGGAAATAATATTGGAGATCCAATTATCTTTTTTGATGCTGAGGCAGATAATGGAGCTGGAAATCCTCAAGGACGTTTTGTAATTACAGAGTTTGATAGTAATCCTAATGGATTTAATGTAGCAGTATCTACAGGTCCAGATGCGATGACAGCAGCTTGGAATGTATACACTACAGGTTTTGGAACAGGAGCTTTTCCTGATTATACAAAATTCTCTGTATGGGGTGATGCGTATGTAGTAACTGCAAATATTGGAGCTACTGATAGAGTTTTTGCTGTAGAGCGTAACGAAATGATATTAGGTAACGCTGCACAATTTGCATCTTTCCCATTACCTGGAATCGCTACAAATGGTTTTTATAGTCCACAAGGATTTCACGTTACTGATAACCAACACGCACCAGCAGGTACTCCAGCACCAATTATCTATATGCAAGATGATGCATGGGCAGGAGTTGCCGCAGGAGATGATCACTTACAAATTTGGGAAATGACTGTAGATTGGGCAAACCCAGCAAATCACTCTATTGTTTCTGCACAAGAAATAGGAACTGCTGAAGGTTTAACACCATTTACTAGTGTGTTTGATGGAGGAAGTTTCTCAAACAGACCACAACCAGGAGGACCAGATCTTGATGTATTACAAGCGACTGTAATGAATCAAGTACAGTATAGAAGATTCGGAACTCATAACTCTGTTGTACTTAACTTTGTTGTAGATGCGGGTCCACCAGAATTAGCAGCTGTACGTTGGTATGAATTAAGACAACCAACTGGAGATGATAATGAGGATTGGGAAATATACCAAGAAGGAACATATGTAGCTCCTGATGGAAGAGATGCATACTCAGCGAGTATGGTAATGAACTCTGAAGGAGATATCGCTATGGCATATTCTTCTTCATCTGCTACAGATATGATTTCTATACGTTATACAGGTCGTCAGAGTGATGATCCACTTAATGTAATGACATCTGTAGAAGAGCTTATCGCACAGAGTACTGCAGCAAACCCTTCAAATAGATTTGCAGATTATGTACAACTTACAATAGATCCAGTAGATGATTCTTTCTGGCATATTGCAGAATATTTTGAGCCTAGTCGTCGTGATGTAGTTGCAAACTTTGAATTATTAGAGCCAATGCCAGATGATATTGGTGTTGTAAGTATTGACAGTCCATCAAATGGTGTTCTTACAAATGCTGAAGATATTATAGTAACCATAAGAAACTTTGGTAATAATGATATTACTGACCCGATGGTTCAGTACTCTCTTGATGGAGTAGATGCACCTGCAGAGATGTTTTCTGGAACTATAGCAGCTGGAACAACAGTGTCTCATACATTTGCCACTCAAGCAGATTTAGGAACAGATGGTCAAACATATACAATTGTAGCAACAACATTACTTGCTGGAGATTCTAATACAGGTAATGATTCTAGTACAGTAATGGTAACAAATGCTGTTGAGGTATGTACACCTACTTCAAACTGTGCAGGATTTAACGATGGTGTAACAATGTTACAACTAGCAGATCAAGATATCGCAGTAAATTGTGGTGGTGATCCAGCTGGGTACTCAGATGATACAGATACTATATTTACTTTTGATCCAGACTTTACTAGTTTTGATGGAGTATTACAAATGGGGTTTGCAGATTCTATTTTTGCAATTTGGATTGATGTAGATGATAGTGGTACTTTTGAAGCAAGTGAGCTTGTTGCATCTGAGCAAGTAGCTGCAGCTGATTCAGATTTTGCATTTACGCTTGACACATCTGCTTTAGATCAAAATGATTTATTAGGAGAGCATAGAATGCGTGTACGTGGAGAAGATGAAAGTACTGCAGGAGATGTATTAGATCCTTGTGGAGATTTAGCTTTTGGTAGAACAAATGATTATACAGCATTCTTTGATCCTGAATTAAGTGTAGGGGAAGAAGCATTTGAAGGTTCAGATTTTCAAATTTCTACTGTTGATAACCAACAATTTGAAATCAGCTTAAGAACTGATTTTGATGGAAAAACTGCAATTAGTGTATTTAACATATTAGGACAGACGGTTACTTATAATAACCTTTCTAAAGAAGGTGATAGTTTTAACTATGACTTAGATATGTCTTTTGCAGCAAAAGGAGTTTATATCGTTCAATTTAGCGGTATTAATAATGGTAAAACATTATCTAAGAAGATTATTGTAAAGTAAGACTTCATTTAAAATATTTTAAGGCCTCATCTATATTGATAGATGGGGCCTTTTTTATTTAATCAGTTTTAGATTAATTCAATGTATTACAGATATTTTTTCAAAAATTTAACGATTCTCTAACATAATTTTCTTTTTTGTGAAGGAATACGACTTTTTTTCGGTAATTTTATCTTTTATAAATCCTATTAAAACTATATAACATGATTAAAAAATTAAAATTGGCAGCTATTGCCCTACTAGCCTTTGGCTTTCAGGCAACAGCTCAACAAGATACCCAAGGTGGTAGCTTAAACTATGTCGGACAAGCGGCATCTATGCGTGTAGTCCCTTCAATGGCCTCTAGGGCAGGACAATTAGAACGTGCTCCAGATTGGAACGGTCAAGAACCTCAAGATGGGAGATATGTTAGAGGAGTAAAAGCTAACGTAGTGCCAGGAAAAGATCCTCAAACTGAAAATGACCGACTTGCAGCTAATCCAGGGAGATTAGATAAGGCAATCGACTTAAACAGATCTTTAGAATTAGACTTTGTAGTAAACAATAATGTTGGTTCTCCATCAGATCCTGCACTAGCTGTAGGACCTAACCATGTAGTTATTGTATATAATACAGGGTATATTATTTATGATAAAGATGGAAATGATCTTACAGGTCCTTTAAATGTAAATAACATATTTACAGCTGGTGGATGTTGTGATTTAACTGCTTCTTATGATAATGCTGCAGACAGATGGATACTTACGTATTTATTTGTAGGAGCAGGTATGGAACTAGCTGTTTCAGATGGTCCAGATCCAACAACGGCAAACTGGACGTTATATTCATTCCCACAAGTTTCTGATTATAACAAATTATCAGTATGGCGCGATGGATATTATATTACAGATAATGGTCCAAATGATGTTTGGGCTATAGATAGAGATGCAGTGCTAGCTGCTGATCCAGCTGCAAGTATTCAAGGTTTTGTTGTGAATGGAATTTCTTCTCCAGGAGGAGGTTTTACAAGTTCTCAAGTAGCAAATATTACAGATGATAACCTACCTACTACTGGTGGAGCACCTCTTGTATATATGAGAGATGATGGTTTTCAAGGAGTGACTGAAGATGAGTACTGGGTGTGGACTATTGATGTTGATTTTACAACACCTGCAAATTCAGCAGTATCTGCACCAGAAGAATTTCCAGCAGAACCATTTATTAATGTTTTTGATGGTGGAGGTTTTAGTAATCTAACACAACCAGGTGGAGGAGTAGCTATCGATGCACTTCAATCTACAATTATGAACCAAATGCAATTCAGAAAATTTGCTGGACATAATTCTATGATATTTAATTTTGTAGTAGATACAGATGCTGGAGCAGGAGAGCTTGCAGGTATTCGTTGGGTTGAAATGCGTCAGTCTGGAGATGGAATGCCTTGGTCACTTTTTCAAGAAGGTACATATAATGCACCAGATGGAAGACATGCTTGGATGGGTAGTATGGCTATGGATAACCAAGGTAATATAGGTATGGGATATACTTCTATGGCTGGACCTACAACACCAAACCCTCTAGAAAATAGAGTAGGAGCTTTCTATACAGGACGTTTTTCTAGTGATGCTCCAGGAACAATGAGTGTGGCAGAAGAATTTATTGGGAGAGCAGGAAACATTGCAGGACTTAGATTTGGAGATTATGCCAAGTTAGATGTTGATCCGAATAACGATAAGGAATTTTGGTTCATTACAGAATACCAAAATACGAACCACGTAGCAAAATTTCAAATACAATCAGACTTTGATAATGATATAGGGGTTGTAAGTATTGATGCTCCAGTAAATGGAGATTTATCTGCTCCTCAGGATGTGACTGTAACTATATTTAATTTTGGTCTTAACGATATAACTGGATTTGATGTAACATATTCTATAGATGGTACAACAATAGCTACAGAAGCATTCCCAGGAACAATAGCGAGTGCAACTAGTGAGCAATTTACATTTGCTACCCAAGGAGATTTTTCTACAGTAGGTCAAACGTACGAAATTACAGCAGCTACCGTTTTTGGTGCAGATGAATTTGCAGATAATGACGCTACAACAAGAAATGTAACACACCTTAATCCTGATGATGTAGGAGCAATAAGTGTTACGGCACCTATTTCTGATGCATCACAAGTTACTATTGAAATTGAAAACTTTGGTACAGCAACACAAACATCTATTCCTGTATTCTATTCATTAAATGGAGATCCAGCGGTACAAGAAACATATACAGGATCTATTGCTTTTGGAGCAACAGACACCTATACATTTACAGCTACTGAAGATCTTTCTGCATTAGGAGATTACGTATTTGTAGCTGGAACAGAACTTGCAGGAGATTCTGATGATACAAACGATGACACTACAGCAACAGTAACAAATGCTGTTTGTGAGCCTACTTCTAATTGTGGTGGGTTTGATGATGGAGTTACACAATTTCAACTAGCAGATCAAGATCTTACTACAAACTGTGGAACATCTCCAGCAGGATATAGTGATGATACAGATATCGTATTTAACTTTGTGTTAAATGATAATGCTTTTGATGGTGTATTACAAGTTGGATTTGCGGCTTCTACGTTTGCAATCTGGATTGACTTTAATGATAACAACTCTTTTGAAGCAGATGAATTAGTTGTAACCGATTTTGTTGCAGCAGCAAATGCTGATTTTGCATTTACTGTAGACTTTACAACAGTTACAGCAACTGTAACTCCTGGAATGCATAGAATGAGACTTAGAGGAGAAGATGATGATCAAGCAGGAGATTTATTAGATCCTTGTGATGATTTAGCTTTTGGTAGAACAAATGATTATACGGCTAATATTAGTGGTACATTAGGAACTACTGATGAGTTATTTGCAGGGACAGACTTACAAGTTCATTCTTTAGGAAATGATCAATTTCAAGTAGTATTTAACGATGCAACTAGCTTTACGGATAAGCTTCCTGTTACTGTATATAATACATTAGGGCAAACATTAGCATACTACACTGTAGAGGCTAATGGTGCTGGGTATACAAAAACAATAGATATGTCTTATGTATCTGATGGAGTATATTTTGTAAAAGTTGGGAATAATGATATCAATAAAGTACAAAGGATTATTGTAGGAGGTAACTAATCTAGTTTCTACATTACATTTTATAAAAGGGTGAAAGTATATACTTTCACCCTTTTTTTTTATACATCATTTTTAACTAAATGATATCTGAGAATATAGATCGTAGCATTTTCTATACGCTTTCGCGAAAGCATACTAAAAAGAATAAAACACTATTTCGTTTTAATCATTTATAAAAGGGTATCATATAAAAAAGGTTTAATCCAAAAATTAGACTAAACCTTTTATATAATATATTTACTAGATTCTTTTAAGAGAATATGGTATTGTTATTCTTTAGCTAGACGTATTTCTTCTATCGATATAGGATTTGCTTTATTGCAACGATTCATCATACGCAACCCTCTAAATTTAAAATAAACAGCCATCCCTTCTTTTTTGTAACTATCTTCTAAGTTAATCGGGTCATAATATAATCCATCCTTTAACTTGATAGTATATTCACAGTCATCTTTATCTTTAGAATATACAATGATTCCTGCTGTGTATCCAGTAGGATCAAATTTTTCTTCGGCTACTTTTTCGTCTATGTTGTCTTTTGCCACTTCTTTTGTGTTTTTGCAAGAAGCAAAGCATAATAACGCTGCTGCTCCTAATAGTATTAATGTAGTTTTCATAATAATGGTTTGATTTTAGAAATTAAAGGTCGTAAAATTTTTAGAATAAAGCTTTTAATTGGATACTCCCTGTATGTATTGTCCTTGAACTTTCACTTTTTCTTCCAAAATAAGATACATTTAGATCCAAAAATTTAGTCAATCTTTTTTGGGCGATTAGATTCCAAGTAAAATTGGTTCCAGGTTGTAACCCTTCTAATATTTGATATGAGACAGGACTAAATGTACTGCCATCAAATTGATTATCTATATAATTGAATTCTCCCATTAAAGATAGCTTCTCTCCATCTGCTATCGCAAAAGAAGTGCCAAAGTTATTTTGTTGTAATGCCTCTTGTCCTCCAACGGTATTCTGTTTATCTTGAAATGTATAGAAAAAAGATACTCTAGAAGTCTTACTTATGAGGTAAGAAACTTTTGGATTTATACTTGAGTTGTTAATATTAAAATTACGAGAAGGAAAATTTTCTGCAATACTTATAGTGGTTCCTACATCTCCTTTAAAGTTGAAAAGCCAGCTTTCTTTTATCTTATGTAAAAAGTTAAATTGATGACTTTCTAACTCATTATCTTGAAGACCTGTAGATAATAAGTTTGTTGATTTATTAGAGAGGTAACTATAAGTCGTTGTGTATTTTTGTTTTCCCCTATTAAATGTGAGTGAGTTACGAAGATTTAAACCAAGCCCTATTTCATTTTCATCTTCTTTAAAAGGATTGATTGTAAAGTCTTGTCCTTGCCGTAGAGCTCTTCTGTCTATGCTATAGCTAGTTTGATTATAAAAGTGCGACAAAAGCTTCCTGAGGCCTTTTGAGTTGTTCCATTGCTGAGGGTTTAAAGTAAGTTGACTACTCAATTTATTTTGATGAGTTTGAAGAAATATCTGATTAGGAAGTAAAACCCGTATAAAATCTGCTTCATCTTGGAATTGAGAAATCTCAAATTCTTCTAGCTGTTGTATGCCATCATTATTATAATCATTCCAAGTATGTGTTCCTTGGCCTTCATCTACAGCGACAAATGTAAACTCTTGCTGCGGTTGTGTTCCGCTATTAGTCTCAAAAACAGTATTAAGTCTAACGATGTCTTTTGCAAAACGCTGATCGTATAACAATCGAGAATTTAAAGAATTTTGTGTTTCTATAGAAGTATCTTCAAAAGACAGAGATCTATAATTTATAAAAAGAGAGAGGTTTGTTTTCTTGTTTTTAAGTAATTGTGATTTTAAAAAATAAGTATTAGATGTATTTACACGATTGATGCTGTTATTCCTAACACTATCATTTACTCGATAGCGATAACCAGCTTCTACATATACACTAGTGCTATCTCCAACACCTACAAACCCTTCGTATAGTTGGAATCGCTGACTGTCTGGAGTCAGTGAGTCATTTACTTTGGCACGTCGTATATTATCCTCTGTGTAAAACTTACCTCCAACCCAAGCTTTTTTAAGATCGTATACTGCACTGCTATATAATTTGCTGAAATCCGAGGTGACATTAACATCGTTTGTACTAAGGATACTAGCATTTATGTTTCCTTTAATTTTTTTAGAATTGATAGCACTAATAATAGAATGCCTTGTTCCAGAATAAAAAGTATTGAAATCTAAATTTTCAAAACTGTATAAAATAGATCCTAGATTTCTATTTTGATAGCGTATTCCTGTAGTTAAAAAGCTTTGATCACCTACAAGAAGTCCATTTGTATTTTGAAGATTTGGATCAAGATTCCAATCTCGATTAAATTCCGGATTATATAAACCTTCTACATTGACAAAATCTTCTTGCACATAATCCCAATTCCCAAAAGCTTCCAGTGTTGCCGTACTGTCTTTTTTAAATAGTTGTTGCTTCCCTTTTAGATGTGTTGCAAATGCATCGTTGTTTTCATCATCTATATTTGAGAAAAGATTTAAATCATTTTTACTTCCTGCAACTTCAAAATCAATAGCCGTTTTTTCTGAAGGAGTATAACTCCCATTAACAATGGCAAGTTGAAGTAGCGTTGGTGCAAAAAGGCGTATTTGAGGCTCGAAAGAACCTTGTTTTACTCCATTAATAGGGGCAACATATTCAAATGTACGTCGTAATGTATTTGTAGTACTTAGGATATAATCTCCTTGATTTATCCCTACATTACTAAATCGCACGTTAAACAAGGTTTCATCTGGATCTATACTAAATTCAAATACCTCAACCCCACCAACGGTAATTTGACGATATAATACTTTGTTGTCACTAAAAGTGTCAGGTATGGCACTTTGGGCGACCATTTGGTTAGGGTCATCTCCTGCATTTGCAAGAACAGCAACCTGATCTTCACTAAGAGTTTGCTGTAAAGGCTGGTTTTTTGCATCAGATTCAGAATACACATGTGCGGCTATTTTTAAAGTATTGCTTTCGCGAAAGCGACCTCCGCCATAAGCTACAAAACGTGTAAAATTACGCTCACTAAATTGATAGTCAACTACAATACGCATTTCACTCGTAATAGGAAAGGTAGCATTAAAACGAATTTCTCCTGCATTGTAATCTATCACATAATCTTTTGTCTCGCCACGTTCTAATAGAATTCCATTTGCATATACAGCCTCACTTCCAGAAACAACTAAAACAAAAAGTTCACCATTGGGACCTGTAAGCTTATAAGGACCTTGATTCCCTTCTTGCCCGGTAAACATACTGGTGTTAAAAATTCCTCGTACAAGTGCACCTGTGGCAAATAGACTTGTCTTACTATCTTCTGAGTGATTAATGTCTGCGCGTAAAGACAATCCTTGAATCTTTTTTGTAAACTGTCCATAGTAGGATTCTGTATCTTGAAGATTAATATCTCCTGCGCGAATATTCCAATTATCACTAAAGAGTTCTATAAAGATTTGATCAAACTCATCTAGATTTTGAGAAAACCCACCTTCTTGACTAGGGATATTTGCATCTTGAATAGAAGCTCGAAGCGTTACTTTATCACTTAACTTTCCGCTTAATTGTAAATCTAATTCGGAATTTACGGTACTATTTTGATTACTTCCTACCGTGACGCCTCGCACAATGCTTCCGCTAGTATTCAAACCATTAAAAGGAGTAAAGGCACGAGGTTTCTTATCGCCTCGTAAACGAATAACGCGATCTAAATTTCCCGAACTAGTCACAATACGCTTTGGGTCAAACTGAAAATATTTGCGTGTAAGAAACTCAGGATATACACGATACGTCACAATAATCGTGTCTGTAGGGATATCTTCTTTCGCTTTAAGCGAAAGCAAACTACGTGCATAATCTATTGTATAACGGCTGCTATCTAGTACAACGCCTTCTCGTGTGGTAATTTTAAAAACAGATGGATTTATACTGACAGAATCTAACTGTATCGTATCTCGGATAGCAATTCTTTTTGTACGCACTTCTTGGGCTACTATGATAGCCGAACAGAAAAAGAATAAGAGAATGTAAAGGATGCGCATTATAACTAGAACTCGCTTGACTTAAAAATATTTTAATGAATCAAAGGTAAACTTTATAGCCTTTTTAACTTGTTATGAGAACTACTTTTATAAATTAGCATTTTAACAGTCTTTATAGCTCATGAAAATCATTTCATATAACGTAAATGGCATCCGAGCAGCGCTCAGAAAAGGATTTGATTCTTGGTTACAAGCCACAGATCCAGATGTCGTATTACTTCAAGAAACAAAAGCAACCTCAGATCAAGTAGATGTCTCTGTTTTTGAAAACTTAGGATATCACCATTATTGGTTTAGTGCTCAGAAAAAAGGATATAGCGGGGTAGCCGTTTTGACCAAAGAAAAACCCAATCATGTCGAGTACGGTACAGGTATAGAATCTATGGATTTTGAAGGACGTAATATCCGAGTAGATTTTGATGATGTTTCGGTTATGAGTCTGTATTTGCCTTCAGGAACAAATAGCGCAAGATTGGATCACAAACTAGAATATATGGATTTATTTCAATCCTATATTAATGATCTAACGAAGGAGTATCCTAATCTTGTCATAGGAGGAGATTATAATATTTGTCATGAAGCGATCGATATACACGACCCAATACGTAATAAAAACACTAGTGGTTTTCTCCCTGTAGAAAGAACTTGGATAAGCAATTTTATGGAAAGCGGTTTTATAGATTCTTTCAGGCATCTTAATAAAGAGCCAGATAATTATACTTGGTGGAGCTATCGTGCAAACTCAAGAGCGAATAATAAAGGATGGCGTATCGATTACAATATGGTAAGTGCTCCACTAAAAGATAAAATAGCACGAGCTGTGATATTAAAAGATGCGATGCATAGTGATCACTGTCCGCATATGGTAGAGCTTGCTCTTCCGTAAATTTTCAAAACACCTAAAATATATAAAAGAATAAACCTCAATCACCTACTAGTACCATGATTAAAAAAGCCTTATTACTATGCCTTGCAGGAACTTTGTTAACCTCCTGCGTATCAAAAAAAGTATTTGAAGATCTAGAATCAAAGTATGCAAAACTTAGAAAGGAAAATAGAAACCTTTCTAGTGATCTCGCTTCCGCGAAAAAGGATCTAGGTAAAATGACCAGTGATTATGAGATTGCATATGAAGAATTGCAAGCAGCAAAATCTTCGCTTGCTAATTTTAAAAGTAAATATGAAAGCGCACAAGCAAGTTTAGAAAGTTTACAGGCGTCTTATGATGCGCTAGAAGCAAATAGCAGTGCTAGCATTGCTGAAAATTCAAAAAAGAATAGAGAGTTACTTGCAGAACTAGAAGCAAAGCAAGCAGCACTTACAGAAAACAAAGCGGCACTAGAGGCTGAGCGCAAACGATTAGAGCAATTAGAAAGAGATCTTGCAGATCGTTCTAGTCGTATAGATGAGTTAGAAGCTTTGATAGCAGCAAAAGATGCAAATCTGCGTAATTTAAAAGAAGCAATATCAAAAGCACTTACAGATTTTGAAGGGAAAGGACTTACAGTAGAACAACGTGATGGTAAAGTATATGTATCTCTAGAGAATAAGTTATTATTTGATAGTGGTAGTTGGACTGTAGGGGCAAATGGAAGAACAGCTGTAAAGCAATTAGGGAGTGTTTTAGGTGATAATCCAGATATTGCTGTGCTTATTGAAGGACATACCGATAATGTGCCTTATGGAGGATCTGGAAATTTAAAAGGGAACTGGGATCTTTCTGCCAAAAGAGCAACAGCTATTGTAAACATTTTAAGAGAAAATAAAAACATAGATCCTAAGAATCTTACAGCAGCTGGTAGAGGAGAATATGCCCCTGTTGCGCCTAATGATACTGCAGAAAATAAAGCTAAAAATAGACGTATAGAAGTAATCCTTACCCCAAAGCTAGATGAGGTAACAGCACTTTTAAAGGACATAGATTAAAAAAGAAAAAGAAAAAGAAAAACCACTCGTGTGTACGAGTAACAGCTATGAAATACACAACATTACCCAATACAGATATTAAAGTCTCAAAGATATGCCTAGGTTCTATGACTTGGGGAGAGCAAAATACTGAAGCAGAAGGTCATGCACAACTTGATTATGCTATAGAACAGGGGGTCAATTTTATTGATACCGCAGAGCTATACAGCGTACCTAATGCAAGAGCAGAGACGTATGGAAGTACCGAACGTATTATAGGAAGTTGGTTAAAGAAAACAGGAAAGCGTAATGATGTTGTCATCGCGTCTAAAATTGCAGGACCTGCTGAGTTTACAAAACATATCCGTACAGGAGGATTTGCGAAACATGAACTAGAAGATGCAATTCATAAAAGCCTTGAGCGTTTAGGGACTGATTATATAGATTTATATCAATTGCATTGGCCAGAGCGAGCGACTAATTTTTTTGGTCAACTCGGGTACACACATGATTCTGATGAACAGTGGAAAGACAACTTTGCACAAATTCTAGAAGATTTGAATGGCTTTGTCAAAGCAGGAAAAATTAGACAGATCGGACTTTCTAATGAAACCCCTTATGGATTATCAAGATATATTGAAGAAGCTCGTAAAGGAGCTCCTAAGATGATTACAGTGCAAAATCCATATAGTTTACTAAATAGAAAAGATGAAGTTGGTCTTATAGAAATTATGCATAGAGAAGGAGTAGGGCATTTACCGTATTCTCCATTAGGTTTTGGACAATTAACAGGAAAATATCTAGATGGTTACCCTCCTAATGCGAGAGTTACCTTATTTCCTAATTATGATAGATATCATAAGGAAAATGGATTTGCAGCGACGAGACGTTATAAAGAAATTGCAGACGCTCACGGATTAAGTCTTACACAGATGGCACTTGCTTTTGTAAATACGAGACCATTTGTGACAGCAAATATTATAGGAGCTACTTCTATAGAGCAACTTACAGAAAACATAGACAGTATAGATGTTGAGTTGTCTGAAGAGGTTTTAAAAGCTATAGAGGAAGTGCACGGAGCAATTCCTAATCCAGCTCCTTAATTAAAAAGATTTCGAAAAAAAGGGGGAGCATTTTTATGCTTCCCCTTTTTTATATGATATTAATTTTTAATAAACTTTACCGTGACCTCTCCAACTTCTGTCTTTATAACAGAAAAATAAACACCTGTTTTTAGGTTTTTTACATTTTCTTCTATATTAGATGTGTTTTGTGCAGATGTTCTTTTTACAATAGCACCTAAAACATCATATGTGGCCATAGTCACTTCTTGGTAATTTTGTCCTAAGTCTATTGAAAGGCGATCTGTTGTAGGATTAGGAAAGACAGAGATATTTGCCGTAGTAAATTCATCTGTAGCAAGAAATTCATCTGAGATGCTTACATTAAAAACAAAATCTACAACTTGCCCAAACTCTCCACCATTCTCAAAAGCAAAGCCTCCTGGATATGGATTATTAGTGTCTACTAGAAGATTTACAGTAACTCCAGGTATTTGAAAGGTAAAAATATCACCATTAGAAATAGGAAATTCTTCGGCTATATTAATGCGTAAACTTTCCCCTGCAGCTCCAAAATTCATCACAGGAAAAGCTTGAGTGTATATAGGATCTCCAGAAACAGTAGCACCTTCAAAAATTTCTAAAGTTCGCGCTTGTTGCGTTCCTCCGCTTCCTGTAATAAATTCGACGTATTCTAGGAATCCATCACATTCAGCAGTAAAAGACTGTGCCCAGTCAAAGTTGTTTTGAGGGTCAAAAGATCCTACGTCGTTTCCAAACGTGCATTGTGCATAACTGTTTAAGGGAAGAAAGGCAAAAGCAATTAGGAATAAAAGGCTATAAGGTAAGGTGTAGTTTTTTGTCATAAGACGAGTTTTATGATAGGATTATTCTAAGATAAGTCGCAAGTACCTGTAATCACTTACATAATACTATTTTAAACACTTAAAACGTTCTGTGTTAAGAGGATTATATTCTTTTACTCACTACATGATTGGGTTTACTCATTGATATGTGTTGTTGGCTCAATTCTTGTTTGTGATGGATAATCAAGACAATACATTTGCTTTAAAACTAACTATCATGAGAAATATATGTGTGTTATTCTGTTGCTTTTTACTGAGTCAAATAAATGGACAAACAGAATTTAAAGAATATGAAAATGGACTCATTTATTCTTTAAATGCAATTTCTAAACTCACAGAAATTGTCGGTGAAAAGAATGAAGAGTTTAGAACCTGTGACTTGACGAAGAGTTTTGCATCTACCCCACAAACAAAAGGGTATGTATTTGAGATTGATGAATCTTATAAGCAAACTTTGAGAGAAGATGTAGAAGGTAATATTTCTTTAGATGCATTTTTGTCAAAATATAAAGAAGATAAAGGTTCTCTTTATTTAATTATAAAATCAAAGTACACAAACTATAAAGAGGAAAAATATATACGATTTGATATGTATCCAGATGAGAATTCTTTACAAATTCCTGAAGAAGAATGGGAGAGTTCAAGATTTGGTTCTTGGATTGTTAACTTTTCTCACCAGGGCGATATTGATGTTTTATATGTAACTAATGAATTTGAAACCCAAGAATTACCAGATACATATAAAAAAATGGTGCAATATTCAGAATGTTTAATAGATTCTACGACAACTGTTTTTAAAGAAAATGCTTCAAGAAATAGATTTAGAAATAGTATAGATGATACACTTAAGGCAAAAAAGCAAAAGCAGTTTTTCAAATTTATTGAAGAACAAATAGGTGTGAAAGAACCAGATTTTGAAGACTATGAATTAAAAAACGGAGAAATTAATTATAAGAAATATCGTAAGGCATATGTAAAATATGAAGAAAAAAAAGAAACGCATATTACATCCTATTTATATGAAGAACCTCAGTTTCTAAAGTTGTTAAATGAAACCTATGAAGAGTCTGTGGAGAATGGTAGTTCAACAAATGAAATAGAGACGTATGTAGCCAAATATTTATCTAAAGCCAAAGCATTAGAGTTAAAAAGAAGTAGAGTTGTCATGGGAACTTGTAGTATGGATACTAGTCCTAGAATTCATGCTATGAATATTTCTCAACTATCTGCAGAGAGTTATAATTGGGATGTATTTCTAAGGGCACATCTTAACATTATGAACGATCGTTTTGAAAGAGCCTCTGATGGAAGCTATGCTTGGGAACAACGTCACACCTACATAAAAGAACTAGAGGTACTTCAAATAAATGTGCCAGATTTACTTTTGGGAATGAGTTTTAGAGTGAGTAATCCTAGTAAAAATCATTATTATGGAAGTATAAATAGATTGGGGAGAGCTATAGCAGAGAGTAAAGATCTAGATACTTTTGAAACAATAATTACAAAGGCTATAAAAGATCAAGAACTTGATGATTTTAATAGATTACTTATGTTCTATTTATATGGAAACTTACGATATCACTTAGATAAAAATGCAGAGTTGGATTTTGATAGGACATTAATTAATGAGAAGGCAAAACTTCTTCCGGAGTATTTAGTTAAGGAAGGTTTATAACGACTATTTTTAATTTATTAAGCTATCCAAACAAGTGTCTTACTACATCATGAACTTTGGCAACTTTGATGATAGAGATGGTGTAATTATGATCTGGAATCTTGCAATATTTTGAAATAATAATACTTCCAAAGCCTAATTTCTCTGCTTCGATAATGCGTTGCTCTACACGAGTAACTGGTCGTACTTCACCAGCAAGGCCAATTTCGGCAGCAAAGCATAAAGATTTATCTATGGCAATATCTACATTACTAGATAATACAGCAGCGACAACAGCAAGATCAATTGCAGGATCATCTACCGAAATGCCTCCAGTGACATTAAGAAAAACATCTTTTGCACCTAACTTAAACCCAGCACGTTTTTCTAAAACAGCAAGTAGCATATTAAGTCGTTTTACATTGTATCCTGTTGAACTACGTTGAGGTGTACCATATACTGCCGTACTGACAAGGGCTTGAATCTCAATCATAAGTGGTCGTAGACCTTCTAGTGTTGAAGCGATAGCTGTACCACTAAGGTCTTCGTCATTTTTTGAAATTAAAATTTCGCTAGGATTAGATACTTCTCTAAGACCGCTTCCTTGCATTTCATAAATACCTAATTCATTCGTGCTTCCAAAACGATTTTTATGTGCTCTTAATATACGATAGACGTGGTTGCGATCTCCTTCAAATTGAAGTACGGTATCAACCATGTGTTCTAGAATTTTAGGGCCTGCAATATTTCCATCTTTAGTAATATGACCAATAAGAATAACAGGTGTCGCAGTTTCTTTGGCATATTTAATAAGCTCAGAGGTTGTCTCGCGTATTTGTGAGATACTTCCTGGACTACTTTCTATATGATTGGTGTGGAGCGTCTGGATAGAGTCTATAATGACGATATCTGGTTGTATCTCTGAGATATGTCTAAAAATATGTTGTGTTTTGGTTTCGGCAAGAATATAGCATTGATCACTATCTGGATGAATACGTTCTGCACGCATTTTTATTTGTTGTTGGCTTTCTTCTCCAGAAACATACAATGTTTTATATGGAAGATTTAGTGAGATTTGGAGGCATAATGTACTTTTCCCAATACCAGGCTCTCCACCTAATAGGGTTAAAGATCCTGGGACAAGACCACCTCCTAGTACGCGATTAAGTTCACCATTCTTAGTGTCTAATCTTGTTTCGGCAGAGGCTGTAATCTCATTTATCTTAAGAGGTTTTGATGTGCGTGTATTCGCTTTCGCGAAAGCGGTATCTTGCTTCCAATCTTTTTTATCCTCTTTTTGAATGATCTCTTCTACGATCGTATTCCATTCTTTACAAGCATTACATTGCCCTTGCCATTTGGCATGTTGAGAGCCGCAATTTTGACAGAAAAAGGTGGTTTTTGTTTTGGCCATGGGTGATTTTCGCTTTAAGCTAAAATACTAATAAAAATAGGTAGAAATACGTGTTTTATAAGAATATGAACATCCTATATTTGTAACATCAAAACAAAAATAAATTTTATCAATATTTGATTGGGGGATTGAATATTATATAAAGAGTCATTGTATGTCAATGACTCTTTTTTTTGAGAAATACCCAATATGAAGTATGTAACAGTGGGGTGTCGCATAAATAAAAGGGACTTCTCTAATAATTAAAGAAGTCCCTTTTATTTATGCTTGTTAATCGTTTTAATATCCGAAGTCAGACTTAATTTTATCTGCTTTATCTAGCATTAAATCCTTGGTTAAAAAAGAGATCTCTTCAAGTAAATACGCACTTTGATATGTACGCATTGCTTTTTTGGGTTCTCCAGATTTTTCTAGTGATAAAGCAATATAGTAATTGCCTAACATAGTTTCTGGATATTGTTTTCTGGCGAGTTGTCCAAGTTTTTCCATACTTACCCAATCTGATTTTTTTTCTATAGCTTTTCCGGTAGCGATAATGTCATTTACACGCATGGCATCATTGAGTCCGAATAGTTGTTCTACGGTAGTATATTTATCGATAAGATAATCGTATGCAGAACCATCTAACTTAAGAAGTACTTCTTTGTATTCTTTTTTGCTAATAGGGCGATAGATAGAAAATATTTCTTCTATTGCTTTTGGAATAGCACGACCTACAAGAGAATAATGTGTAGCTCCTTCAAAATTGTCATAATAGTATCTTACGTTGTCGTTTGTAACAAGTTTTATTTGGCTATTTAAAGGTTCTATACTTTCTCTTAATACTTTAATGTCTTCTGTTGCTGTTGCTAAGTAATAAAATATTTTTTGTTGTGTAGCTCCAAGTCTAGCAACAAGACGAGTTTCCATTTCTGGTGCTAAATCAGGACTTAACGATACATATCCTTGGAAAAGCGCAGGGCTTTTCATAAGATAATAATTCATAAAGTTTGCAGTAAGATCATGGCCAACCACCATTCTAAACTGATTGGTTCGGTATTTTTCATCTAGCCAAGGCATTAATTCTAAACCTATAAATTCAAAGAAAGCAACGCCTCCTTCTATAGGCAAATAACTTACTTCATCATAGTAAGTGTCTTCTTCTCTTGTGTCTACCTGATTAAGACCAACAACAATAGCTTCTGGCATTTCCTCCCAATAGCTGTAGTAATCTACATTACCAGCTACAGGTTCAAATAGGTAATCTCCATCTAGGACAATAATGACAGGATATGTCTTTTCTAAATTAGATTCATAATTACGAGGTAATTGTACTTTGAGTTGACGACTCCCGTCTAGCTTTATAGAAGAGATTTCTTCATATTGTGTCTGTGCAGTAAGGACAAAAGAAGTACACAGGAATAAAGCAGAAAATAGAATTGATTTCATTAGGGCTATTTTTAATGAGTGCCTAAAATACAAAATTTTATCTGTGACGTATTATAAATACATAAAGAGCAGATAATCCTCCTATAATTATATTAAAGATAGTTTGAGTTCCCCACATGATAGATCCAAAAGCATCACCATCGGTTTTTAAATACCCAAAAAAAGAAAAAACAGCAGCCATCGCTAGAGGGTAAAGCCCCATTCCTGCATTTGTTGCACTCATAGAAAAGGCGCCGATGACAAAAGCAGTTAGTATGATTCCAAAAGAAACACCTTGAAGTCCAGGAACAGCAAGGGTTACAATCCAAAACATGGCGATATACATGCCCCATATAAAAAAGGTATGGAAGATAAAAGCAGCATTTTTTTTCATATTCAAAATGCTTTTAACTCCTTCTAAAATCCCTAATCCAAAATTTCTAATTTTAACTATAAAGGGATGTGATGACTTTTTAAGTATGCGTAATCCTACGATCCCTATAATTAATAAAGCCGCGAGTGTTATGATTGATGGGATCGGGTTTGCTGCTGTTTTAAAATAATCAATAAGAGCGGTAGATTGTAGAATAATAGCTGCAACCATAATAAGAAGTAACATAAGCAGGTCTGCAATACGTTCAGAGACAATCGTTCCAAATGCTTTTTCAAAAGGAATTTTATCAGTACGTTGTATAGCAACTCCACGTAAAACTTCTCCAGATCTTAATACGAATGTATTTGCAAAATAAGCAGTCATAACAGCAGCAAAACTATTTCCTAACTTGGGTTTGTATCCCATAGGTTCTAGGATAAACTTCCATCGATAGGCTCTAGATAGATGACTTAATATGGAGAAAACAAAAGAGATAGCAATCCATAATGGATTTGCATTTTTTATGTTGTCCCACAAGATGATTCTTTCTTGAGGGGTCATTCTCCCTAGCCATAACCACATTAAAAAAACTCCCAATGAGAGTGGGAGTATAATTTTAAGTGCTTTTATTAATTTGTTTTTATAAGCCACAGGCTTATTTTAATAGGTTTGTACTTTCGTCTGGGAAACAAAGTGTGGGTTTGAATTTTTTTGCTTCATCAAAATCCATAAATGCATATACAATTAAGATCAAAATATCTCCCTTGGAAACTTTTCTTGCGGCAGCCCCATTTAAGGTAATTTCACCACTTTTTCTAGGGCCAGGAATGGCATATGTTTCTAGGCGTTCACCATTGGTCACATTTACAATTTGAACTCGCTCTCCCTCTATGATGTTGGCAGCATCCAAAAGATCTTCATCTATAGTAATACTTCCGATATAATGTAATTCAGCGCCTGTTACTTTAACACGGTGAATTTTAGATTTTACAACATTTACTAGCATAAGACAAAGATAGTTATTTTAGTTGATTGCCATGTTGTCTATAAGGCGTATTTCTCCTGCAAAAGCAGCAATAAAAGCACGGTATTTTTGATGGGTACGCTTTCGCGAAAGCGGCCTCAAATGGGTGCTATTAGAAATTTCAAAATATTCTAAAGTAAGATGTGGATTGTTTTTAAATTGAGTCGTGACCCACGCTCTAAGTGTTTTGGCACTTTTTGTTTCAAAGTCTTCTTTTACCTGCTTGAGTATTTTATAAATAAAAGTAGCTTCTTCTAGTTGTTGAGGTGTAAGTCTAGCGTTACGACTGCTCATTGCTAGTCCATTTTTTTGCCTATGAATAGGACATCCTGTTATTTTAAGAGGTAATTTTTCAATTTCTACAAGTTTTTTAACAATGAGTAATTGCTGAAAATCTTTTTCTCCAAAAAAAGCTTCATCAGGATTTACCTGTCTAAATAGATGATTGAGAACGGTCCCAACACCATCAAAATGACCAGGACGATGTGTGCCTTCCATCACATGTTCAATCCCTTTAAAATTATATTGTTTGGATACCACTTGGTTGCCGTACACTTCTTGTGGGGTAGGAGCATAGATAGATACGCTTTTTCCGTATGTGCTTAGAAATGAGGTGTCTTGGTCAAGAGTTCGAGGGTATTTTTCTAAATCTGATGAGTTGTTAAATTGTGTAGGGTTTACAAAAATGCTAACAATAACGTAATCATGATGTTTTAAAGCATACTCAATGAGTGATGCATGTCCTTCGTGCAAAGCACCCATTGTAGGGACAAAGCCAATAGAAAATTTTTGCTTCCTTTTTTCTGAAACATATTTTTCTATTTCAGTTTTTGTTTTTATTAAGTTCACTTTATCAAAAAATTAACGCCTGCAAACTTACTATATTAAAGGCAGATTGCATAAAATTTAGTATTTTTGCGTGTTTTTACACATAAAAGTAATCAACAATACTATATATGAAAGATAAGAGGATATTGTACGTGTCATCTGAAGTTATTCCTTACTTACCTGAGACCGAAATTGCCTCTATGTCGTTTGAAGCTCCTCAAATGGTGAATTCCAAGGGGGGTCAAATACGCATTTTTATGCCTCGCTATGGCAATATCAATGAGCGCAGGCACCAATTACATGAAGTAATAAGGCTATCAGGAATGAATCTAGTGATCAATGATTTTGATATGCCACTCATTATAAAAGTAGCTTCTATTCCTAAAGAACGTATTCAAGTATACTTTATAGATAACGAAGAGTACTTTAAGAGGAAAGCTACATTTACAGATGAAGATGGAAATCTTTTTCCTGATAATGATGAACGTGCCATTTTCTTTGCAAAAGGAGTGGTAGAAACAGTAAAGAAGTTAAACTGGTCTCCGGATATAATCCATGTACATGGATGGTTAGCTTCGTTATTACCATTATATCTCAAGCAATATTATGCTAGCGAGCCTTTATTTAGTCAAAGTAAAATAGTGACTTCTATATATAATCAAGGGTTTGAAGGATCATTAAATAAAGAAATGATTAATAAGATTGCTTTTGATGGTATAGATACAGAAAGCATAGAAGAGCTTCAAGATCCTACATATGAAAACCTTATGAAGGTTGTTGTAAAGAATTCTGATGCAGCAATAATAGGCTCTTCAGAACTACATGAAGATCTTGCAAAGATACTTAACACAACAAAAATTCCTGTTTTGCCTTATAAGAAGAAAGAGGAATTTCCACAAGCGTACGAAGAATTTTACACCACAAGAGTACTAGAGTAAAACTACGATGAAAATTTATAATTATATAAGAAAAGGCATAGTTGCCTTAATCTTTGTGTTTGCATGTATTGCATGTGAAGAGGATTTAGGAGAAGTTGGAACCAGCATAGTTGGCGAGGTAAACTTTAATACTGATATGGTAGATGACATAGATGTTGTTGCTTATAGTATGAATTACCCAGAAGGCGTTCAAACCAATGGAACTCCAGTAGGTGTTCTAGGGGTTTATAACGATCCTGTATATGGTAGAACAACTGCATCTTATTTATCTCAAGCGGGATTGTCTAGAGTAAATCCAAATTTTGGAGATAATACAGAACTAGATAGTGTTATAATTACACTACCATACTTTTCTAGACAAGTTGAGGTAGATGAAGATGGGAATAATACATATGAGTTGGATTCTGTATTTAGAAATACAGGAGGGATTAAGTTATCTCTTTTTAGATCAAACTTTTTCTTAAATGATCTTGATCCTGATTCTAATTTTGAAGATCCTGAAATTTATTTTTCTAATGATGTTCCTAATTTTCAAGGAGTAGATGGAGATTTATTATTTCAAATAAATGATTTTACTCCAGAACCGGATGAAATCATTTTAACCGAAGTTACTTTTGATGAAGATGGAGAGCCTATTGTGGATGCAGCAGGAGAAGTCGTAAAAGAGTTTTCGGAACGCATTGCTCCAGCACTTAGACTGGAATTAAATATCGATTATTGGACTCAAAATATTATTGAAAGAGAAGGAGAAGATGTACTTCTAAACATTAATACATTTAATGATTATTTCAGAGGCCTTTACTTAAAAGCAGAAAGCGAAGATGCTGATGGGAACTTATTCTTATTTGATTTTAATCAAGCAGGAATTACATTATACTATAGTTTTGATGGGGATGATGATTCGGCCGAGCCTGGTGATCCTACTAATGATGGACTTGGAGAAATTACAATAGGTCTTAGAGGTGTAAGTGTTATAGACTACCAGAATGATTTTAATCCGTCTGTTGTTTCTGCTATAGAGAACTCAGATACTGTAAATGGAGAGGATAATCTTTATCTAAAAGGGGGAGATGGTAGTATTGCTGTTGTCGAGCTTTTTGGACCAGATAGTGATGATGATGGAGTTTCGGATCAATTAGAGATATTACGTACTTGTGAGAATATCATTATAAATGAAGCTAATTTGACCTTTTTTGTAGATCAAGATGATCTCGGAGCGGGTGGAGGAGTATTAGAACCAGAAAGAGTTTTTGTAGTTGATTTTGATAACAATAGCTTATTGGTAGATAGTGTGATAGATAATACCTCTGGAATTAATGGTCCTATTAATACACGTACAAATCACCTAGGAAGGTTAGTAAGAGAAGTAGAAGGAGATGAGTCGAGTCTAGGGCAGAGCTATAGAATCCGAATGACGCAGCATATAAATAATATTATTAAAAATGACTCTACAAATGTGCGCTTAGCTTTAGCAGTGTCACAGAATGTAAATGTAGATAATACAGCGATAATAGGTGGCACTGGTGATATTGAGGATGCGCAAAGAACCCCTATTTCTAGTGTAATTTCTCCAGAAGGAACAATCCTTCATGGAAATTTAAGTACAGATGATGCAAGAAGATTAAAGCTAAGAATATTCTATACATTAACTGGAGATATAGATCCTAATAGCCCTTGTGGTCAGATTTTAGGATTAGATAATTAACATAATTCAATAACAACATATAGCAGTATGTGCGGAATTGTCGGTTATATAGGGTATAGAGATGCGTATCCTATTGTATTACAAGGATTACAACGTCTTGAGTATAGAGGGTATGATAGTGCAGGAATAGCACTTTATGACGGGAAAAACCTTAAAGTTTCTAAAACAAAAGGGAAAGTAGAAGATTTAAAAAATCGTTTAGAAAGTGAAATTTCTACAAATGGTTCTATTGGAATAGGTCATACAAGATGGGCTACCCATGGAGTTCCTAACGATATAAACTCTCATCCACATATTTCTAATTCTGGGAATCTTGTAATTATACATAATGGAATTATAGAAAATTATGATCCATTACGTAAAGAACTTATTAATAGAGGATATACCTTTACATCAGATACAGATACAGAAGTTCTTGTAAATCTGATCGAAGATGTGAAGATTAAGGAAGGTGTAAAATTAGGTAAGGCTGTTCAGATAGCACTTAATCAAACTATAGGTGCATATGCGGTAGCGGTATTTGATAAGACAAAGCCTAATGAAATAGTTGTTGCTCGTTTAGGTAGCCCGCTAGCAATAGGAGTAGGAGAAAATGAGTTTTTTATTGCTTCTGATGCAACTCCATTTATTGAGTATACAAACAATGCGATCTATCTTGAAGATGGAGAAATGGCTGTCGTGCGTAATCATAAAAAATTAAAAATACGTAAAATTAAGGATGACTCTTTAGTAGATCCATATATACAAGAACTTCAATTAAATCTTGAGCAAATAGAAAAAGGAGGTTACGATCACTTTATGCTTAAAGAGATTTATGAGCAGCCTGATGCTATTACAGATACTTTTAGAGGACGTATGCTGGTGGATCAAGCTATTATAAAAATGGCGGGTATCGATGATAACCTAGATAAGTTCTTAAATGCACGACGTATTATTGTTGTTGCTTGTGGTACTTCTTGGCATGCAGGTTTAGTGGCAGAATATATATTTGAAGAATTTGCTCGTATACCGGTAGAGGTAGAGTATGCATCTGAGTTTAGGTATAGAAACCCAATAGTTTATAAAGATGATGTTGTTATTGCAATCTCGCAAAGTGGGGAGACTGCAGATACGATGGCGGCAATAAAACTAGCAAAAGAACAAGGTGCCTTTGTATTTGGAGTATGTAATGTTGTAGGGTCATCTATTTCTAGAGAAACTCATGCAGGAGCTTATACGCATGCAGGACCAGAAATCGGAGTTGCTTCTACAAAAGCATTTACAACTCAAATTACAATTCTAACATTAATAGCGCTAAAACTTGCTAAACATAAAGGAAAACTTTCTAATTCAGAATTTAGAGCATATCTACAAGAACTAGAACGTATTCCTGGAAAAGTTGCAAAAGCTTTAAAATGTAATGATCAGGCAGAGCATGTTGCTGCCCAATATAAAGATGCTTCTAACGCATTATACTTAGGACGTGGTTATAATTTTCCTGTAGCATTAGAAGGAGCTCTTAAACTTAAAGAGATATCATATATACATGCAGAAGGATATCCAGCGGCAGAGATGAAGCATGGACCTATTGCATTGATAGATGAGCAAATGCCAGTTGTTGTTATAGCAACCAAAAAGGGGCATTACGAAAAAGTAGTGAGTAATGTAGAAGAGATAAAAGCCCGTAGCGGTAAGATCATAGGTATTGTAACCGAAGGTGATGAAGAGGTAAGGAAACTGGCAGATCATGTGATTGAAATACCAGAAACATTAGAGCCGTTTACACCATTATTGGCAACTATTCCATTACAGTTGTTGTCATATCATATAGCAGTAATGCTTGATAAAAATGTAGATCAACCTAGAAATTTAGCTAAATCTGTTACAGTAGAATAATTATAATTTTACGCAGACGTACTATCATAAAAAAATCCCGCTTAATAGTGGGATTTTTTTATGATAGTTTATCTAAGAAAGAGGATGTTATTTATTTTAGACTTTTGTTAATCTCCTGTAATGCTTCTTTTTCATCTCCCCATCCTTTACTTACTAGAGGATCGCCGCCAGTGTCATAATGTAAAAACCAAGATTCTATAATATCTTTTGCTTTACTATATTTTGATATAAACTCGTCATAATTTGTAGCAGTTATAATACGCATATTAGAATCGCTAGGGACGCAAATAATTTTATAATCATATTCTCCGTTATCTAGAAGTTTAAGCATTCCTATAGGAATAATTTCTACGATGGATCCTGTAGGCAAAGATTCGGAGATTAATAAAATGTCAAGAGCATCACCATCTCCTCCTAATGCATGATCCGATAGCGTTGAGGGAATAAAGCCGTAATTTGCAGGATATGGAAGAAAAGAAATGATGCGGTCAGTCCCGTTCCTTTGGTCAATTTCAAAAGTTTTTGTCTTAGGGTTAAATTCTACTTTTTTGCTAGTACCTCCTGGAATTTCAATAACACAATGTATAGCACCATTTTCAGAAAATGTGGGTGTATTATAAATGTCTTTTACAGAAGTACAATGTATAAGAGATAATGATATAAGTAGGATGCCAAAAACGCGCATATGATTTGTAAAATTAAATGAGTTGTTTGATGAATAAAAAACGTGTTAAAGATACATTGTTTTAGGGTTTGATAAATGATATGTAAAAATGGAACGATATAATAAAAAAGAAATACTTTACAGTTTTAAAGCATTTAGAACACTAGCTTTATACGTTTGACCAATAGGGATGGTATGTGAGTCTAATGTTATTTGATTACCAGAGAGATGGTTCATTTTTTGTAAATTAATACTAAATGATTTATGGGTGCGTATAAAAGAAGGAGGTAAACCCTCTATAAACCGAGAAAATGTACTGTGTGTTACAATGACTTTGTTTTCTAAAACCACTTTCACATAGTCCCCAAATGCTTCTACATATTGTATATCTGTAAAAAACACTTTGTGTAAGACTTTGTTTTCTTTTAAAATTAAAAAATCATCGACTTCCTGATGATGTGATATTGTTTGTATTACCTTGTTTATGGCTGATAAAAAGCGCTCGTAAGCAATGGGTTTTAGTAAATAGTCTATAGCATTTACTTCAAATCCATCTACAGCATATTGCGGGTATGCTGTAGTAAAAATTACAGCAGGAGGGTGTTGTAGGCTTTTATAAAAATCTAATCCTGATTGTTGAGGCATATTAATGTCTAAAAATAATAAATCAATATCCTCGTGTAATTGTAAATACTTGAAAGCCTCAAAAGCATTAGCGCATACATGCTTTAATTCTAATACCTCTGTATCTTTAATAAAATGCTGTAACACTCTTTGTGAAGATATTTCATCGTCAATAATAAGGCAACGTATGGCGTTGGTTTTAATATTGCTCATCTGTGATTTGAATAATTACTGTAAATGTTTTGGTAGTGTTTTTGATGCTGAATTGATGTTTCTTGGGATAAACTAAATGTAAGTTATTTTTTAAGTTTTCTAATCCTACTCCAGAATAGTCACTATCTAAATTATTCTTAAGCCCTATGTTGGCGTTTTTAATAATAAATTCAAATTGATTTTCATGTTGTGAAAGACTGATTTGTATAAGATCGGAAGAATCTGTGTTTGTAATGCCATATTTATAGCTATTCTCTAATAGTGGTAATAATAACATAGGATATATCTTGAAATTTTCATTTTTGACAGCTATTTTAAAATCAACAAGATTAGAAACTTGAACGCGATGTTTTTGAAAAGCAATATAGTTTTGCAATAGTTTTATTTCATCCTTTAATGTTACGCGTTTAGTATCTGAATCATAAATCACATATCGCAGTATGTCCGAAAGCTCTACAATAGCCTTTGTGATTTCTCCTTTTTGTTCTAATGCTAATGCATAAATTACATTTAATGAATTAAATAAAAAATGTGGATTCATTTGTGAACGTAATGAGGACAGTTGGGTTTCTATATGTTGGTTCTTAAGTTTTAGATTTTTGTTTTCATTTGTGTTAAAATAAAACCAGTCTTCTGCTAATTTAAAGAGGGTTGTCGCCACTAAAAAAATACTAAAAATGACGTAGCTATTGGTCTTTGATAGATATGAAATAAAGAAGAAATTAGGAAATAAAGTATCTAATGAAGCTTGAAAGAATAAACTACTTAATATTGAAAATAAGAGTAAGTTTAAAATAAAGAGACTAACATATGCTATATATTTTTCGAGTTTTAAAAATTTTGGAATTAAGATGTAAAAATTAATACTTACAGGAATTGCCATAAAAAGTAAGAAAGCAACAGTATATATATAATCAACTTTTATGGGAGTGTTTCCTTTTGAGAAAATAAAAAGCAAAATCACAAATGCTAATAACCACAGCACACTATTAAATAAAAGTGGTCTGTGGTAGTCGCTCTTTTTTATGAGTGTATTAAAGCTAAGGTGTTGCATTCATTATACGTATTGAGAAGTCAGATAAACGATGTATCTCATTTTTCTTGCTCTAAGCTATTAAATAATTTCTTTAACTAGCATTAATGCATCTGATGACTTCCATTTATCTTTAATATCTGCTTTGAGATACTTTTTTAAGAATGCAGTGAGTTCTTGAGACGAAGCGGTTAATAAAAGGGCTTCTTCTGGTCCGACAGTTTCATGTTTTAATCGCAATGTACTCTCGTTAAATAAATTTTTAATGCGTTCTTCGCTAAGCCATGAAAAAGATACATTTGTATCTGAATTGACATCAAGTTTGGCTACAGAATGTGTTTTTAGTAAATGCTCTGAAGCTAAGCTGTTAATAGCATCTGTATTTATGTCAAATGGGATGAAATCTACAAAATACTGGTTATCTATTATAAAAGGCATGGCTATAAAGGAAACCTCTTTTTCTTTTTTTATGTAATTAATAAAATAACCATCTTTATAATTCTCATAGGCTTTTTTGTCATCGTCAGAAAAGATCAGCCCTTCCTTTTTGTCTTTTATAAATTCCTCTTTCATGGAGATGACTTCCCATTGTCCCCCTTTTTGATCTGCCCACTTTCCAATAAGCGCTTTGTTGTAAGACAAACTATTTTTCAGGTAAAAAGGCTGAATTGATTTTATAATACAGGAACTAAAAAGTAAAACGGAAGCTAATAAAATGATTGCTTTTGATTTCATAGTGTTTGATTTTAAAAGTTGTGCTAAACTCAAACTTCTTATCTCATTGTGCAACAAATTTCGACAAACACAAAGGAACTTATGCCAAACACTGCTTAGGTAAATAAACGAATGCTTGTTAAAAACAAATTAGGTACTAAGAAACTATATGAATGATAACTCAATATGATTAAAGATAATCAACTGCTTTGTTGGTGATGTATGAGGTCAACCCCTCTTACGTATTTTGAGTTTTTGGACAATCGAGATCTAAGTGCTTGTGTAAGTTTGCGACTTTCTTTGTCGTCAGACACGTTGTATTTTAATTCTAATACAATATCCGATAGTTGTGCTTTAGAAATGGTATAATCACTAAAATGAGGATTATAAAAAGCCATATTGTAGTCTATGGTAATTCTAAAAGTATCACAATCAGATAGGAAGTACCTGCGCTCATAAGAATTGTATAAAGAAGGTGTTAAACGACTCAATCTTAAGGCGAGTTCTGGAGTATGTTTATCAAGGATCTCTTGATGTATTTTTTCCTGAGTCTCTATTAACGAGCTTTGTTGTAAATTATGTGTAAATCCGCTTAAAGCGAAAGATAACTTATCGCCTACAGCACCGTGTTTTTTCTTTATTTCAAGAACAGGATTGTTTATACTTTCAAATGCATCTCCATACCATCGTAATCGGTATTTATCTCGTAATTCATCTCCAGACACATTTTGATGATAAAAGCTCATGGCTTGATCATCAAAATATATATTGTTGACAGTGCGTCGGTGGAAAATTTCGCGAAAGCAAAAAGAATTAGTAAGAACAACAGTTTCTATAAGATCTTCTGGTGTGCAACCCTGATAGATAAACTTGCGTTCATATCTATAGTTGTTAGACACAGAAATGTGATGGGTCTTAGCGACTGCTTTTTCCATATTCCTTTCCATACATTTGGTCAATCACATTATTAGACACAGTTTCTACAGCGACATTATCTATGATGAGGCTAGATTTGTTTTCTATAAGATAATCAAGTTCGTTATTTTGTAATGTTAGTTTTGAAATTTGGATAGAGGCCACTCCATACTCTGATTTTTTTTGAAATGCAGAAATACCTAATCGAGTATCTATAATACTAAGATTGGTCAAGTTTATTTTTGAAAGATCTTTACTCACAACGCCTATTTCTCCTCCAGATACTTTTATACCTTCTCCAGTAATAGTGCTGTTTTCTCCAGCGCTTATCGCCTTGTCTGATGGGTTTTTTATAATAATATCTTTTAAAACCAAATTTGATCCAGAGACATCAATACCATCATTTCCTGAATTTATAAAAGTACACCGTTCTAAAGTTCCTGTGACAAAATCACCATCAAATGCATCAGATTGAGTCCCTTCAAATTTAGTATCTACCATCGTAAATGAAGAACGTATAATGTTTAATCCATCTTCACAACGATTATTGGTAAAAGAAGTGTTTGAAATGGTGACATCACTTTCGTGAAAATTTACCGCTCCAGAAACAGACCAAATAGGTGAATGAGGATTTGAAAGGTTGTCAAAATGACTATAACTTACTTGAGATAACTCTGTCGCATTTGAAATAAAAATACCACCTCCAGTACCATCAGAAGAAGAAAATGTAATAGGCTTCTCTTTAGTCCCATTACTTATAAACGTAGCATAAGATATCAAGGATGCATTGTTTCTAAAATCTAATGTGCAACCAGGAGATATTTGTATCGTATATCCAGATGGAATTATAAGATCTTTTGTAAGTAAGTGTGTTCCTTCCTTAAATACAAGTACGTTTTCAGACTGCTCTTCTATAAATGAAAACTCCTGAAAGTTCTGAGTACTTGTTTTCTTGTAATAAGCAATACTCTTTTCTAACGTAGGATTTTTACCATACGGTTTTATAGAGGCATCTCTTTTAGAATCTACTCCAGTAACATAATGAGAGATCCTTAATTTCTGAACATCTTTAGGATATTGAAAAGCTCCTTTTTTGTTCTTTTTTGAAACAAAGGCATTCACAAAATAATTACTTAGTTTAAAGTCTACAACAGTACTTGATTTTTCTTTTATAATAATTTGATCTTTGTTTAAACCTAAAACTCTGCCTTCATAATCTGCAAGGTGTTCTATGGTAACTGGATATCCAGAAACATTGCTTATTTCAACCTTCATCTGTTTTTTGTCATAAGACAATAAATCTGCAGTAATCAGGACAGCAGGATTAATTTTCTTTTTTATAAAATTACTGTTGTGTGCAAGAATATCTAGATCAAAAGAAGTGTTGTATTCAGTATATAAGTCTATTTTTAATGATTCGAGTTCGGTATTATTGCGTACTATAAGATCATTAATAAAACTAGAACTACTTACTAATTTGAGTTTTTCGAGTACTTTTTCTTGAAGAATAGTATCGCCTTTAGACATAGGGTATTCAATTATTTTATTTAAGCGAGTACCACTGTTTGAGTCAAAAGAGATAGGTTCTAATTTATTGGTAATAGGATTGTAGTAAATGCGTAAATTATGCCATATCAAGCCGTGATATCCCCCAAAAAGATTAGAAAGTGCTATAAAAGTTGCTAAGCGATCTACATCAAAAACTTCTGATGTTTTATAGTCTCCTTGTCGTAAACCTTCCAGTAGATCTTTTGCTGTTTCAAACTGTTTTAAAAGTTTAGGATCTGATAACACTTTGTTCTCATTGAAAACTTTAATTTGTGCATTACGTAAACTGTGTAGTTCTCTAGATTGTGATTTATCTTCTAAACCTAGAATACGCTGTTTTTCTCGATCTTTCCATAGTAATGATTCGTCAAAACCTACTATAATCCCTTCTCGTTTTTTATTATTCTCTATAAGAATTTTATCAAAAGATTCTTCTATAGCCATAATCCCCATAGGAATCTCTAGATTAGTAACACCTTTTACAGTAAGATGTACATCTGCAAAGTCATACCGTAGCCCTATCAGTCCATTCTCTTTTATAGCTTTGTTAAATAGCCACTCCCATAAATAATTACGAACAATAGGGTGCTGTACAGAAAATTTACGCATCCCTTTAAAGGTATTTTCCCCTTTCATGATAAAGCGATACGACCACTTGTTCTCATGTTTTAAATGATCAGTCCAATCTCCTTTGAGTCGAAGTTCTACTTTTTGAGGTTCTTTACCGTTTAAAGAAACATGGCCATTTACAATATCGTCATCTTGAGATATAAGAATTCCTTTACTTAAAGCATCATCTCTTTTTGCTTTGATTTTGGTAAAGGCTTTTTGGTTAATAGTAAAATTTATTTTGTCTAGTTTATTATGTAATTGATCTTCTGGGATATCTCCAATAGTTAATTTTTTAATGTCTAGAGATCTGCCTACTTTGGGTTGAAAACGTCCTGTATTTATATAAGCTATGTTTTCAACAGGAATATAGCTCTCTTTATAACTACTACTTACGAGATCTTTTTGAAAAATATAATATGTGGTTTCGTCGGTTTTAATAACCTCAGGTTTTTGTCTAAAATCTACATTTGCAAATGTAGATTTTCCTTTAAGTTTAGAACTGTCCTTTACATATACATGCATAAAGAAATTATCTGACAGCTCTCGTCCTTCAGGTTTTTTCTTGTATTTGTAAATTAATTTAGGGGTATTATTATTAGATATATTTGCTATATATATATTTAAAGTAGCATCGTTGTATATTTCATGATCGGTAGTCTCAAATAACTCAGTATATGTTATTGTTTTTAATACCGTTGGATTTTCTATATCTGCAGATTCTTCGCTTTCTGTTGTAGAAATTCCTTTTGTAGCACCCGAATTGCTTCTAGTAAGTACAAAAAGACTTAAAAGTAATACGCCTATAATAGCAACTATAGTAGAAGCTTTTACTTTTGTAGAGGTATTGTTTTTAATTTTCATGGGTATAGCTCAACTTAAAGAGTATTGTCTATAAAAGTCACTTGTACTTTAGGATCTATTGCGATCAGTTTTGAATTGATTTTATTCAAATCTTCTAGAGAAGTTACTTTAACCAGAAAGTTAATCGCAACCGCTCGTTCTTCGTGCTTTATTCTTTTTACTTCTAGTTGTGTTGTATTTGCACTTATTGCATCGCTTATTTTTTCTATAGTAGCTGTTTTCTGGTCAATATCACATTCCAGATTAACTAGTAGGTTTTGAGTGATAGAAGATTTTCCGCTTTTGTGTTGTAATACAACAATAAGCATTAAGATGATAAATCCAATAAGTGTAGCGGGTAATTGATTTGCTCCCATTCCTAAACCTATAGCGATGGCCATAAAAAAGTATCCTAACTCTTCGGGTTCTTTAATCGCTGTTCTAAAACGTACAATAGATAATGCTCCTACAAGTCCAAGCGATAATGCAAGTGATGATTTTACAATAGATATAATAATAAAGGTGGTAAGTCCTACAATCATTAATACTTTAGAAAGCTGTGTTCTATTTGATATGGATTGTCCGTATCTGTTATAGATTAGAGACAGTATATATAGTAAAGTGGCACATAATAAGATGTATGCCACATAATTTGTAAGAGAAAAAGAATCTTCAAAGTTTAAAGAAAACTGGTCTAAAAATTTGTCCATGAAGTATATGTAAAGTTTTAATTAAGCGAATGTAAATTTATTTGTCCAAAAGAACTAAATTTTTGTCATTTTTCCGTGTATTCGCTAGAAAACTAAGGAAGGAATACTATATTCTTTTTAAGAAAAAATAACAGTTTGAGCGTTGGGTTTGAGTGCGCTTTCGCGAAAGCAAAAACAGCTTCATAAAAATTAAATCTAATAGGCTTTTATATAAAGAAGAAAACAGTATCTTTGCGCGGTGAAAAACGAAGTATTTTTCATCATATATTTTGCTAAACATTAAATAGTTAATAATGTCAAAAGTTACAGGTAAAGTTGCACAAATTATTGGCCCAGTAGTAGACGTAGAGTTTGCAAACGGAGCTGAATTACCGAAAATTTACGATTCACTAGAGGTGACAAACTCAAACGGAACTCTATTAGTTCTTGAAGTACAGTCACATATTGGTGAAAACACAGTACGTACAATCTCAATGGATTCTACAGACGGATTAAGCCGTGGTGTAGATGCTAGAGCTACTGGAGCACCAATCCAGATGCCTATAGGAGATGATATATATGGACGTCTTTTTAACGTAATCGGAGATGCCATAGATGGTATCGGTAACTTGCCAAAAGCAGGTGAAGAAGGACTTCCTATTCACCGTGATGCACCAAAATTTGAAGATTTATCAACATCTACAGAAGTACTTTTTACTGGTATTAAAGTAATCGATCTTATTGAGCCTTATGCAAAAGGAGGTAAGATTGGATTATTTGGAGGAGCAGGAGTAGGTAAGACTGTACTTATTCAAGAGTTGATTAACAATATTGCAAAAGGACACGGAGGACTTTCTGTATTTGCAGGAGTAGGAGAACGTACACGTGAAGGAAATGACCTTTTGAGAGAGATGCTTGAATCTGGTATTATCAAATACGGAGATGATTTTATGCACTCTATGGAAGAAGGAGGATGGGATCTTTCTAAGGTAGATAAAGAAGCTATGAAAGGTTCTAAAGCTACTTTCGTATTCGGACAAATGAATGAGCCTCCTGGAGCTCGTGCTCGTGTGGCACTTTCAGGACTTACCATTGCTGAGTATTTCCGTGATGGAGCAGGAGAAGGACAAGGAAAAGATGTACTTTTCTTCGTAGATAATATATTCCGTTTTACACAAGCAGGTTCTGAGGTATCTGCACTTCTTGGACGTATGCCATCTGCAGTAGGGTACCAACCTACACTTGCAACAGAGATGGGAGCGATGCAAGAGCGTATTACTTCAACAAAAAGAGGATCTATTACATCTGTACAAGCGGTATACGTACCTGCAGATGACCTTACCGATCCAGCACCAGCAACAACGTTTGCTCACCTTGATGCAACAACAGTACTTTCACGTAAGATTGCAGAGCTAGGTATTTACCCAGCGGTAGATCCACTAGATTCTACATCTCGTATCCTTACTGCAGATATCTTAGGTAATGAGCATTATGATTGTGCACAACGAGTAAAAGAGTTATTACAGCGTTATAAAGAGCTTCAAGATATTATTGCAATTCTTGGTATGGAAGAACTTTCTGAAGAAGATAAGCAATCTGTATACCGTGCACGTCGTGTACAACGTTTCTTATCACAACCTTTCCACGTAGCAGAGCAGTTTACAGGATTAAAAGGTGTGCTTGTAGATATTAAAGAAACAATCAAAGGATTTAATATGATTATGGATGGTGAGTTAGATCATCTTCCAGAAGCAGCTTTTAACCTTAAAGGAACAATTGAAGAAGCTATCGAAGCTGGAGAAAAAATGCTTGCTGAGGCATAGAGTAAAACTTAGAAGTATTGGATACTATTTCTCTCCCTTTGGGAGAGATGCTCGAAGAGCAGAGAGGAATATTAAATGAACCTCTTTTTTAAATAATTAAGACTCTGAAAATAAATTCAGAGTAGTTAAACAAGTTTAACTATGCACTTAGAAATTGTTACACCAGAAGCATCTTTAGTAAAAGGGGAAGTAACGTCTGTTATTGTACCTGGAGTAAATGGAGAATTCCAAATGTTAAACAATCACGCTGCTGTGGTATCACTTCTTCTAGAAGGAAAAGTGAAGTTTGAAGGAAATCCAGAAATTACTGAAGGTTTTGAAGAGAAATTTGTAAAAGAAAGTGATGGTAAATGGTCATTAGCTATTACAAGCGGAACTCTGGAAATGAATAATAATAAAGTGATTGTATTGGCAGATTAATTTACGCTATATAATCTAAATTGGTATATTTAATCCCTGCTTATTGTAAGCAGGGATTTTTTTATGTTTTTAAACGCGCCTTTCCCTTTTATAAAATCATTTAGATACCATTTTTTAATTGGTGTCTCTCTAGGTTTCTTCATTGGATTTCTTGTTATTTTTCTAGAACCTATGGGAGCAAATAATTATTCTGATCCCTATAAAAATCTATATTTTGCAGGATACGGAGGTATTGTCTTCTTAAGTTATTTACTTTTTGTTTCTCTTTCTAACGTTTATATGCATTTTCTTAAAGTATGGAAATGGCTAGAAGAGATATTGTTTTCGTTCCTGTTTATTTCAATAGTTATTGTAATTACTTTTTTATATACAGAATTGTGTATTAATAAAAGCACAGAGCGATTACAACTAGATTGGTTTTTATGGTGGTATCAAAATATGTTTTTAGGTTTTGGAATTTTAGTCAGTATTTTAATGATTGTATTAAGACGTTATTATGGCTTAAAACCTTTATCTAAAGAAGAAATAACTTCTAGTAAAATATCTAATGTTAAAGAGGTAACAGTTAAGGGAGCGCTAAAAAAAGATGTTTTTGAGTGTGTACTTACAGATATACTTTTTGTAAGATCAGAAGATAATTATGTATTTATCTCTCACTTGACACCAGATGGTATTAAAGAAAAAATGCTACGTAGTACATTAAAAAATATTCATGCTCAACTACCTGATTTAATAAGAATACATAGATCATTTATTATACATCCTATACATGTAAAAGAGCTTAGAGGAAATGCTCAAAATGCAAAGATATACTTGAAAGGAGTAGAAAATCCTATTACAGTTTCTAAAACGTATTTTGAGAGTATAAAGAAAGAATTGTCTTCATAACAATACGTTATTTATTGACCCCAAAAAGTATCTACTGACCACAAACTCTAGTGTGTAGCATCATTTTTTTTAAAAAGAACATCAGAACATATTTATTTGCTTTTAAATGCAATAGATATGAAACGCTTTTTGAAATTTATAAAATGGATATTTCTTTTTTTAATACTTATATGTATAGGGGTGGTTGTTTATATAAGATGTGCCCGATTAACAGATCAGATGATGTATCAAACAAATGGTCTTGTATACGATAGATATACAACCGTTTACAATTGTGAAGAGTTTTTTTATAAAGTAGATACTACAGTAACACTTCATGGAGTGCTTTTTAAACCTGATTCAATACCGCCTATTGGGACAATATTTCATTTTCCTGGAGGGGGAATGCATATCCCTAATTCGGAGCTTTTGTATAAATCACTTTTAGAAAAAGGATTTCAAATATTTAATTATGAACGCAGAAATCTAGGGCAATCTACTGGTATTGCAAATAATTCAAAAGTATTGCTAAAAGATGCATTATATGTTTTTGATCAGGTATTACAACAGCCACAAGTAAAGAACACACCTGTCGTTTTATGGGGGCAGTCTATGGGAGGTCCATATGCTATATCTGTAGCAAAGATGCATCAAGATAAAATTAAAGGACTTATACTAGAAGGAACCTTTTCTTCTTTTCCAGATATTGGTAAAGAGTTTGCAGGGGCCGTACATTTAAAGAATTTTACGTGGTTGATTCCTTTGATTATGAATAATGACTTTCCATCAGAAGAAGCAATCCAAGAATTGTATAAACCGACAGTCATCATTCATAGTACAAATGATGAAACAGTACCTTATAAACTAGGGGAGAAGCTATATAATGCCTCAAATAAAGAACACACAGAGTTCTGGCAAGTGGATTCTAGACATATAAGAGCATTATATGATTATGAACCTACCTATATTTCAAAATTTAACCAACTTATTAATAATTGATACTTCCTATTATTACAAATTTTTACTTAGGGTCTAACCATAAATTACGTCTCTTAACAATTAATCTATCTTTTTGAGATGTATTTATTTCTATTGTATATGAAGGATCTTGTTGGAGTGTTGCTGTTGTTTCTTTAGAAACTCCATAACGCTCATAGACGATGTTGAGCACATCATTAGGAGAAAGTAATGCTATCATATCCTTAAAAGAAATACCCTCTGTTATAAGTTCATTGTTGACTTTGATTATTTTGTCTCCTTTTTCTAACCCTGCTTTGTAAGCAGCAGTTCCTATAGATGTATTTTGAGTGATAGCTCCATTTGTAACTGCAACTCCAAAAGAAACCTTATTAGGATCTTGTGATAAAGTGACCCCTACGCTTTCAAAAAGACGTTTCATTGCCGGCATATCACTTTTATAAATGTAATTCTGGAAAAAATGATTGCCAAAAGAATCTCCAGCATACTTATTTAATAATGTATGTAAATCTTCTATAGTATATGGTTTTTCCTTTTTACCGTGTTTTTTCCAAACTAGCTTCATGTAGTCGTCAAGATTCAAGTCTTTTTCTCTAAGTGATAAATCTAAGGCAAGTCCAAGAGCACTCCCGTATGAATAGTAAGAGATAAAAGTATTGTTTCTGTTTACTGGATCTACAGAGGTAGCTGCATCTACAAAAGGAGCTTGGTAACTCATCTCTATAGGATTGAAAAACGAACGCCCAGGAGAATTCCATACATAATTAAAAGTGCCAGTAAGTCCTTTTATGTACTCTTCTTTGGATATAAGTTCTGCTCTACGCATCATTAAACTTGTATAATAACTTGTAAAACCTTCGGCAAACCAAAGTTCTCCGCTCATATTTGCAGCTTCAAAATCAAAAGGCTCTAAGCTTTGTGGTCTGATACGTTCTACATTCCATCCATGAAAAAACTCATGAGAAACGGTTCCGACATTACGCTCTAAACCACCATTGGCTAAGCTTCTTGTACTAGTTAAAATGGTTGAATTTCTGTGCTCCATTCCATCACCTGATGCATTAGGAATATAACAAGCTAAAAAGTAATAATTGTCGTAATCATATGAAGGAAGCTCTCCAAAAACCTTTTTTTGTTGTATGACTAGTTTCTTTACTTTTTCAAAATAGGTGTCAAGTTCTGCTTCAGTCCCATTGTGATGCAATACAAAATGGACGGTTTGTTTCTTTACATCAAAAGAACGCACACTATGATTACTGATTTCTGTAGGACTATCCATAAAGTATTGTAAATCCTTTGCATAATACGTATTTCCTTCTATGTATTTAAGCTGTGTAGCCACCTTCCATTGTAAATCCTCTCGGGTATTAAAAGTCACTTTCACTTCATTTTTGGCAAGACTAGGAGCATACATAAAAGTTGCTGGAATATTAAGATGTGCATGTGTTTCATCTATTTGAGCATACGTGCCACCTCCTCTATTTGCAAACAAGGTATATGATACAAGTAGTGTTCCATCATGCCCTTTTACACTCCAAGAATAAGGATCAGGACGTGTTGTGTTAAGTACATTTCCTTTGCTATCTGTAACTCGTACATTGTAAACATTTTTTGCAAACTCATGAATAGCATATCTTCCTGGGGAAGTTCTACTCATTCTAAACGTAACCTCTTTTTTCTTAAGACCTGAGAAGACCGCTTTGACTTCTGCTTCGTGATGGACTGCATTTTCAAATGATATAGTATACTCTGTTGTTTGTGCGTTACCTTGTATTGTTGTACATAAAAAGATAATACAAGCTAGAATGATTTGCTTCATGATAATTTTATTTAAAGTCACTAAAGTAGGATTTTAAATGACGCTTTCGCGAAAGCGTATGTTAATATAAATCCCAGTTTCCTTGTTTGTAATAGATGTAAAGGGTGGGTTCAAAAATGGTATTTATTTTTATTCCTGTGGTATCTACGAGGGGTTTACCAAAAGAACTGATGCTATACAATGACTCATTGGTAAGCCACTTAAGTGTAAGATCTCGTAAATCAATGTCTTTTAAATCTTCTTTATCAACAGGGGATTTCTTACCTATAATCCAACTCCATTCTCCTAAAGTCAGCACTTGATTGTGGATAGGTAAGGTGTAAAATCCAGATTTTTTAAGTGTCTTGTCTATGCAATAAAAAGCTTTAGTTGCATAATAAGGACTACCTGATTGTGTGATAAAAGTGCCCTCTTTATTAAGATGATTATAACAAAGTGTATAAAACTCTTTAGTGTATAATTTATTGAGATCCACACTGTTTGGATCTGGTAAATCTACCAATATCACATCATATTTTTCTTGCGTCTGTTCTAAAAATGTAAAAGCATCATCAGAGATGGTAGTTACCTTAGTATTATTTAAAGCGTCATTGTTTATGCTAGAAAAAATAGGATGTGTTTTCCCTATGGTAATCATACGATTATCTAAATCTACCAATGTGATTTTTGTAATAGCATCATCATATTGTAATAATTCCCTAGCAATACATCCATCTCCACCGCCTAGGATAAGTACATTTTTTTTTGATTCTGTAAGTCCTAAAGCACTATGCACCATGGGTTCGTGATAAAGATATTCGTCAAATGTAGATAGTTGCTGATTACCATTAATATATAATGAGTACCAATCACTCCATTTTGTAATGACTATTTTTTGATACTTGGTTTGTTCGCTAAATACAATCTTGTCTTTATATTTTGCCTGTTCGCCAAACATTACAAGAGGTTTTGCATATACCAAACCTGTTAGTACTATAGCAAAGACACCAACATACGAGATCCATAAAACACGTTGTAGCTTTTTAGAAATATGATCTTTAAGTGTATAAAACAACCAAAAAGAAACAACTAGGTTTACAAGCCCAAGAACAAACGGAGTATAGGTTAATCCTAGATAGGGGAGACCTATAAAAGCAAAGAAAAGCCCTCCTATAAGACTACCATAATAATCTTTTTCTAGAATGTTTGAAATGTTTAATCTAAGTTCTTCGTATTCATTATTAATACGTGTTGCAAAAGGAATTTCTAACCCTATAAGCAATCCTATAGCGATAGAAAGCAGGTATATAATAATCCAAGAATTATTGCTATACCCATACACAATATAGGAGGCTATTGCCGAAAAAGAAACCAGTAATGATAATAGCAATTCAGAAATCACAAAATAGAAAACTATTTTAGAATTAAAAGCTTTGCTTATCCTACTTCCCAGTCCCATAGAAAATAGCATGATAGAAACAATAAGCGTAAACTGTAAGATTGCATTTCCTATAAAGTAACTTGCTAGTGTAGACAAGACATATTCTGCAACAATGCCACTAAAGCCAGTTGCAAATAATGCTATTTTTAATACAAGAGATTTCTTTTTATTTGATATGCTCAATACAGAATGTCTTTATTTTCCGATACCTCCAGATCTAGAACGAGTGCTAGAAGAGCTATTGTAACGAGAACTACTACGACTATTTCTTGAAGAAGAATATGACTTCCAAGAGTTGCTAGATCTTCTTCTGTTATAGAATGATGTGCGTTTTGTTTTTTGATATGTACTATTAGTTCCATAACGAGAAGTCCCATTGGTTTGGGTTCCATAGTAAGATCTTCCTGCGGCACTAGCTGCACTATACCCTCTATAATCTTTTTGGTACGCAGGACGTCTTAACATCCAGTACCAGAATAATAAACTAGGACCGTGAGAACGCCATCTTCTTTCTGATCTAGGATTAGTAGTACTTGCAGTACTCGTACTATCTTGACTTTTTGAAACTTCTTCCCATTCCCCATACTTAGGATTTCCAATAGCCCACCCAAAACCTACAGGCTGTGCTACTCTAGATAGTTTACCACTGTGATTAGAAACGATTTCCATTCCTAAATCTTCCTCATGTTTTTTGAAAAAAGATTGATTTACAGGTTTCCAAGATAAAGAGTCTACGATAAGAGAATCATTAACTAGCTTTAATACATGATATTTATGTTCAAAAAGTAGCTTGTCTCCCTTTTCAGATATATTCATATCGTTTAATACAATAGAAAAATCACTCCCTCGCAATTGTCGGATAATATTTTCAGAAGGTTCTGTAGTGACCTTTACACTTTCTTTAGTCGAATCCCCACAAGAAGTAATGAATACTGAAAACAGTATGATACTGGCAAAATAAAAAGTAGACTTCATAAATGTATATTGATTAATGTGTATGATATACGGAGTACTAATGTACTGCTTTTTTAAAGGTTTTATAAAATGACTAGTCTCATCATAATCCTTTATGTTACAGATGATGGATTTTTAGAAGATTCTATATTAATTTGGCTTTATGTTTTTTAAAGCTTTTTCTTTTACCTCAGAACCATAATAGGCAGAGAGATCTGTATTGTTTATTTTTTCAATTGTTAAGATGGTTTTATCATGAGCATAAAACATATAGGTCTCTGTTTTTTCCCAGCTACCTCCAAGCGTTTGATTTTTACAACTACCTCTGTATTGCTCTTCAAGTTCAAACTCCTTCCCATCGTGTATAATAAATTTACTTGAAACGCCATCTGCAACAACCTCTTCTGATAGGTGTATTCCTTCACTATAATACAACTCATAATCACCTTGATGACGCTCTACTTCTAAGAAAGCTTCAATGTTATTTTTTGAACGTATTTTATATTCTATACTTTTACCATCGACACCCCAATCATAATCCGATATCTCTATAATTTCCCAGAGTGTATTATTGTATTTAAACGTAGTTCCTGTTCTAAGTCCAACTAGGTTTATCCCTTCTCTTTTTCCAAACATGCTAATGATCTTTTATGTTTTTTCCGCAATGCGGGCATAGTTCAACAGAATTCTTTTTCTTCCTATTGTACTGTATTTCTTCGATATACGCTGAGCTTATAATTCCTGTAGGTAATGCTACAATTCCTATCCCTAAAAGTGCAATAACACCACTTAAGATTTTTCCTATTCCCGTAACAGGATAAATATCTCCATAACCAACAGTTGTTAGCGTAGCGACAGCCCACCATAATGCTTCTCCAATATTTGCAAAAGCTTCAGGTTGTGCTTCGTTTTCTATGTTGTACATTAAAGTGGCAGATAGAATAAGCAATAATGAAACAATAAATACAGTAATTAAAATATCGCTTTTGGTGCGTTTAAATACGTTTATAATTAACTTTAAAGAATTAGAATGTCTATTTAATTTTAATAAGCGTAAAAGACGGAAAAGTCTAAGTACCCGAACCACACGTAAGTCTATCTTTATAAAATACGGTAGGTAGAATGGAAGTACCGAAATAAGGTCAATGATTCCCATAAAAGAGAATATGTACTTTAATCTCGCTTTATAAGGCTTTACATCTTTGTACTCTAAATCTGCTGTCCAGATACGTATGAGATATTCAATAGAAAAGACAATGATAGAAAATATCTCTATATACCAAAATAAAGTTTTATAATCTGCATTAATGTTCTCATACGATTCTAAAAATAATGCAATAACATTAATAATAATAAGAGCAGAAATAAAATAGTGTACAAAAACATCTGCTTTACTATTACTTTGATCCTCATCAATTAAATTGAATATTTTCTGTCTAATTTTCATTTTTTATAGCATTAAGCGCATTTATTCTTTCCAAAGCTCCTCTTTTAATATCTTCTTCTATATAATGCGTTGCTTTAAAAGCATTTTTAAGCCATTCCATGCCAGATTCTAAAGAGTATGATTGATTACAAGTAAAAACATCTAAGGCTACGTAGCTGTGTTCTGGCCAAGTGTGTATGGCAATATGACTTTCTTGAATAACAATAACACCACTTATTCCTATAGGGGAAAACTCATGTATCGTCGTATTAATCACTGTGAGATTCATAATACTAGCAGCTTTAAGCAAAGCTTGTTCAATAAAATCTTTGGAGTTTATTTTTTCAGGATCACAACCATAAAAATCGATAGTTTTCTGATATCCAAGGTGTGTTTTATTCATAATCCAAATATAATGGAATATGTACGAACAAGAAACCTTTCGTTTTGGTGAGATTAAAGAAGTGTTTTTATGCAATAGTACGCTTTCGCGAAAGCGTATACTCTAAAACAAAAAAGGGTAATTACTCATTCCAATCCCAATTCACCATATCCCATGAAGTGCCATCGGTAACTTGTGTCTCTAGAATTTTAAATCCTATATTTTTATGAGCTTCAATGGAGCGTATGTTTGAGGAAGCGACTTCTGTAAAAAGGCAATCATACGTATCACTTAACTCTTCTTTATAAAAAGTATACATACCCTTAAAAATACCTTGCCCTCTATAGGGTTTATCTATGCATACTTGCCCCATAGTAACATAGTTCTTGCCTTTTAAAAGTATATCGGCGGTTTCAAACATAGGAATAAGAATGGGCATTTCATATTTAAAACTTCGGAGCATAACCAGTGCATACCCAGCAACACGATCTCCATCCATAGCAAGGATATGAGGACTGGCATCATTCATTTTTTTTAAAATTTCAAAAGTATGTGGTACGGTAATATATCCTTGTTCTTCTCGCTCTTGAAGTGATACGTGTGCTTTGAGATTACGTTTTTGAATCGCTAGGATTTCATGTAGTTCTTTATCCGAAGTAGCTCTTTTGTAGGTAATCATTGTTATACAGTCAATTTATTTTCTGTTTGCAATTTAATTCCTTTTTGGAAGATTTTTTTGATGAATATTAATCTTCTGTAAATTCTAAAAGATCTCCTGGCTGACAATCTAATGCCTTACAGATAGCTTCCAGTGTAGAAAAACGAACCGCTTTAGCCTTTCCAGATTTAAGGATGGAAAGATTTGCGGTAGTAATACCTACAATCTCTGCAAGTTCTTTGCTTTTCATCTTGCGCTTGGCAAGCATAACGTCTAAGTTGATGATAATAGGCATAGCTTATATTGTTAACTCATTTTCAGATTTAATCTCAAAACCTATATGAGACATATCTGAGATTATGAGAATAATAAAACCAAGTAACGCGAGTAGTAAATCCACAAAAAGAATTCCAATAAAGATTTCTTCATTTATACCATTAAAAAGCCGGATAATATCAAGTGATGTATTAACTATTCCTAAAACGAAGAAAATGAGACCAGCAAAATACATTAGCTTTTTAGATGTTTTTGTAAAGAATCCCTTTTTTATAATCTCATAAATACATTTAAAACTTATCACAAGCCCAAGGAAGATAAAAATAGATTGTATATGTCCAGCGACAAAATTATAACTCCCAAAAATGATATCATTTTCTGCTAGTCTTGCAATTTCTGCATAATGATCTGCAAGGAAAAAGTATGATGAAAAATGTAGAAGATAAAGGAGTATTAATAAAGTGGTAATACCGAGCAAAATTTTAATTTTTTTCATAATGATGTTTTTATATGGTTAAGTCGTTTTCTTCTTGTATCATTTTTGCTTTCTGAAATACCTCTCCAAAGAACAAAAAGAACAAGCCTATGATCATGAGAAATACACAACTTATTGTTGTAAAATCTAGAGATACTTTCATTTTTGAACTAGCTATTAATGGAACTATTAATTGGAATAAAATTCCCAGAACTCCTACGATAGAGAATAATTTTCCAGCTTTTGAAAAATGCCCACTTACCTTTTCTGCAAATAAATCTCCTGTACTTAAAAGTGGCATAGTGGCTCTTAAATGATGTACACCTTTTATGAATAAGAAGTATAACACAAGTAGAGGAATAAAGATTAATAAAAATTGCCATGAGTTAAAAATCGAAAAAATACTTAGTCCTTCACCAGAAGTAAAAAACCCAGCAAAGTTAATTCCTAATAAAGCTAGTATTGTGCCTCCAAATGATAGCACCAAAAGCCAATAAAAGACGTTGATAATTGTTTTTAAAGTAGAAATGTTTTTCATTTTATTATCGTTTTACAATAACAAATATACAAAAATTATTGAAAAACAATAATAAATTGTTCTTTTTTGATAATATTTTTATTTTACATAAGTATATACACAGTGTGATTACTAATTTCAGAAGCAATATTGATACTGTATCTTTGAGCCGTGCTACCTAAGAAACTCCATAAAAAACTAGAAGAACGTATAAAGAATAATACGTTGCGATCATTAGGGTCATCAGAATCTCTTATTGATTTTTCGTCCAATGATTATCTAGGGTTCGCTTTCGCGAAAGCGATATCAACCACAACCACAACGATTCTTAATGAACATGACGTGGTTGCAAATGGCGCTACGGGTAGTCGATTATTATCAGGAAATCATACACTATATACGATAGCCGAAAGTACCATCGCAGATTTTCACGAAAGTGAAACAGCCCTTATATGCAATTCAGGATATGATGCTAATATAGGCTTCTTTCAAAGTGTACCCCAACGAGGAGATATCATTTTGTATGATGAGTTTATTCATGCGAGTATTAGAGATGGTATGACCATGAGTCATGCAAAAGGGTATAAGTTTAAACATAATAATGTAATTCATTTAGAACAATTACTCTTAAAATACACGGAGATGTCCGAAGGACAAAACGAGCAGGAAATATATGTCATTACCGAGTCTGTTTTTTCTATGGATGGAGATAGTCCTGATCTTGCATCCATGTGTGATGTATGTCATAAGTATAAAGCAAAATTTATTATAGATGAAGCCCACGCAACTGGAGTAATAGGAAACAAAGGGCAAGGACTTGTACAAGCATTAGAATTAGACAAAAAAATATTTGCTCGTATCATAACTTTTGGAAAAGCATTAGGAGCACACGGAGCTGCTATTTTATGTGATCAGGAATTGCGTGATTATCTTATTAATTTTGCGCGGTCATTTATTTATACTACTGCATTACCTCCGCATAGTATTGCAACAATTATAGCGGCATATGAGTTTATTGCTTTAAATACAGCAACGATAGAAAAACTGCAAACGATAATAGAATACTTTAATCGCCAACTTGAATCTTGTGATTTAAACGCTCATTTTATTTCAAGTGATTCTGCAATACATTGTGCTATAATTCCTGGTAATGATAAGGTAAAATCGCTTTCGCGAAAACTAAAACAACATGGATACGATGTAAAACCTATCCTATCTCCCACAGTTGCAGAAGGGCAAGAACGATTACGATTTTGTCTACATAGTTTTAATACACAAGAAGAAATTGTAGAAGTTCTTTGTGTTTTAAAAGAAATGATACCTAAGTTTACCTAATGAAAGAATCTTTTAAAACAGTCGCTACATTTCAATACTCTAGTGAAGCGCAAATTATAAAAGGAAGGTTAGAAGCAGATGGGATTGAGGTTTTTATTGTAGATAATTATACGATAGATACAGATCCATTAGTAAGCAATGCTATAGGCGGAGTGAAGCTTAAAGTTCATGCAGAAAATGAAGTCATGGCAAAAGAAATCCTAGCCAGTATAGCAGCATATTCTATGGATGATGAAGGAGAACCCATGGTGTGTCCAAACTGCCAAAGCACCAAAATCCATTTTATGACACATGTGACCGATTTTAAATCACTCGCATCTTTTATTGTAAGTTTTATATTCGGAGTATTGCCATTTTACACAAAATACGATCATCGTTGCGAAGATTGTAAACATAAGTTTTGAAAAACATGAATACCTATTTTATCACAGGAATCTCTACAGAAGTAGGAAAAACAATAGCATCTGCCATTGTAACAGAAGCTTTAGAAGCCGATTATTGGAAACCAATTCAAGCAGGAGAACTTGAGTATAGTGATACACATAAAATTAAAGAATTAATAACAAATGATATATCGCAATATCACGATAATAGTTACTCTTTAGAAACTCCAATGAGCCCACATGCGGCGGCAGAGATAGACAGTATTGAGATTAAAACTTCAAAAATAAAACGTCCCGCAACAAAAAACAATCTTGTTATAGAAGGAGCAGGAGGATTGCTTGTACCACTTAATGATACAGACACTATCGCAGACTTAATACAACCAGAAGATAAAGTGATTGTGGTCTCAAGACATTACCTAGGAAGTATCAATCATACATTATTAACAATAGATGCCCTTAAACAGAGAAACCTCACCATTGCAGGCATTATTTTTTCAGGAGCAAAGCACCCTACAACAGAAGCAATTATAGAAAAGAAAACACAAGTGCCCGTCATAGGACGTATAGATGAAGAACCTTATTTTGATAATAGAGTCGTCAGTGAGTATGCGGCATTATTTAAAGAAAAATTGGAGTCCTTATAAAGATAGAAAAGGGTTGTTTTTAAGTAGAGCTAGAAGGATGTTTGTTACATTTGTAGTGATATAAATTTAGAGTAACGCATGAGCATTTCGGTAACAGATCAAGCCCATATTTGGCACCCATTAACACAGCATAAAACAAGTAGCACACCCCTTCCTATTGTAAGGGCAGAAGGAGCAGTGCTTTATGGAGAAAATGGCGAGGAGTATATAGATGGTATTGCTTCTTGGTATACGGCTATGTATGGACATTGTAATCCCTATATCATCGAGAAAGTAACAGCGCAAATGAAAACGCTGGATCAAATAACATTTACTGGATTTACACACCAAGCCGCCACAATACTTGCTCAAAAATTAATAACAATTCTTCCCGATAATCAGCAAAAATTATTCTTTAATGATAATGGTTCTACAGCAGTAGAGGCTGGGATTAAAATGGCATTGCAATACCACCATAATAAAGGAGCTAAGCGCAATACCTTAATTGCTTTTGAAGAAGGATTTCACGGAGATACCTTTGGGGCGATGTCTGTGAGCGGTCTATCGGTATATAATGGCGCTTTTGAAGACTTTTTCTTGCACGTAGAGCGCATTCCTGTTCCTCAAGAAGATAATCTAGAAGAAGTACTTCAGAAATTGGAGACCATTGTTGAGACACATGCGTGTGCAGGTTTTATATACGAGCCTTTAGTGCAAGGAGCAGCAGGGATGAAAATGCACAGTGCATTAGGATTAGAAGAAATTTTAAAACGTTGCAAGGAGCATGATGTGATAACAATAGCCGATGAGGTCATGACAGGTTTTGGGAAGACAGGAAAACACTTTGCCTCTTTGTATCTTGAGACCTACCCAGATATTATATGCTTAAGCAAGTCACTTACAGCAGGTCTAGTTCCTATGAGTTTGACGACCTGTACACAAGAAATTTTTGACGCATTTCTAGACGATACTATTTCCAAAGGCTTCTTTCATGCCCATACGTATAGTGCAAATCCAATCGCTTGTGCAGCAGCGATAGCTGGGATAGAATTGTTGACTAGCTCAGAAATGCAAGACAACATAGACCGTATCTATAAAAAACATACCGCTTTCGCGAAAGCAATAAAAACCCATTCCAAAGCTTTAAATGTGCGTGTAAAAGGAGTAATTTTTGCCCTCGAGCTCGATACAAAAATGGAACGCTACGGAAGCCTCCGTAACCAGTTATATACTCACTTTATGAGCAGGGGTATTGCCTTGCGACCTCTAGGAAATACCATTTATATTTTGCCTCCATTTGTAACAAGTGATGCACAACTAGATGCAATATATACAGCTATTGAAGAAGCGTTGGATGTATTTTAAATCGTATATGTGACATTAAAAAAAGGGAGTTATTTTTTATAAATAACTCCCTTTTTTTAAATATATGAGGCTTTAAAAATCATTCTCCTCTTTGTCAAGCCCTTCATTTAATAAGTTGATGACCTCACTATTCTGATCGATGCGTACCTCTAGTTCACTATAGGTCCAGACACCATTATGTTTTTCTCCTACGATATAAACGGTACCTTCACCTTTTGGGCCTTTAATTGGGACCCTAATGTCTGCATCGCCACTATTATTGCTAAAATTAATACTGCCTTGCATAATCCCATTGTTCTCTATAGGTTCTCCAAGTAACTCTATCACCTGTTCATTACTTTGAGCTTTTGTAAGCCCTTCTTGATAAGGTTCTGAACCACTCATCATTTTTGTAGCTCCAAAAATGGCAGCTCCTACAAAAAAGACAAGAAGAAGAATAAGCGTAAGGCAACCTCCAGTTGGTACTACCCATTTCCAGTTGCGTTTCCACCAAGATCTTTCTTCAATAAGCTCGTTTTGATCAGTCATAATTTTAGTTTAATTGGATGTAATGTAAGTTTAATTATTGACGGTTCTTATAAGATCAATAACTTCCCCAGTATCTTCTACGGTTACGGTAAAGACAGAATATACCCAAGTGTCATCTATTCTAACTGCTTTTACGGTAAGAATACCATCCGACTTTTTACCTTCAAGTTGCATCTCTAAGTCCAGAAGATCTGCCATTTCTGGATCAAAATCTCCATCTCGTATATCTATAGGCTTTCCTAAGGCGTTTGCAACCTCTTTGTTTTTTTGAACCTCCATCACCACTTTTACAAAAGCAAGTGCAGAAGTATCATTGGAAAGCTCATTAAATACTTTATAAGCACCAAACCCTATAATACTAAAAACAACAATAAGAATTGTAAGGCACCCACCAGTAGGTAATGCCCATTTCCAGTTACGTTTCCACCAACTTTGTTGTATCTCTTGTTCCATGGATGATTTTGTATGATTCTTTAATAGGTAGATGAAAACGTCATTATGTTACGATTTTAAGTAAACAAACTTGAGATTTTAGTTTTACCTGCCTTTTTGAAGTGCTATTTTTGCAATAAAATAACCGTTGTTGAAAACACCCATCGCCATCACAGGACTTGCGTCACTATCTCCATTAGGAGTTACTCATAAAGAGCAATGGGATGCGTATATGCAATCTTCTACAGCAATGTCTTGGGATGATACATTACAAGCACCTGTATCTAGAATAACAAAAGAAGCATCTGCAATTATAGATACATTACGAGCAGAAAATTCACATTATAAAAAACTGGATAATTCGGTGTTATATGCTATTGCAGCAGCGAGGGAAGCTATTATACAATCAGGATGGAAGGATGGTGATTTTGGAATTAATATTGGTTCATCAAGAGGAGCTACTCAATTATTTGAATCGTATTATGACGCTTTCGCGAAAACAAAAACAACATCAACCCATGCATCTCCATCTACAACATTAGGAAATATAGCCTCTTGGGTAGCACAAGATATACAAAGTACAGGACCTGAAATATCACACTCTATTACCTGTAGTACAGCATTACATGCATTGCTTAATGGAGTTGCTTGGTTACAATCGGGAATGACAACCAAGTTTTTGGTAGGAGGTAGTGAGGCAGCGCTTACTCCTTTTACAATTGCGCAAATGAAAGCGATGAAACTTGTTCCCACGAAAGTGGGAATCCACTCAAAAGAAAACCCATACTTCTGTAAGGCGTTAGATCTTAGCAAGAGATCAAATAGCATGGTCCTTGGAGAAGGATCAGGAGTCGCCTGTCTAGAATTAGGAAGAAAAGAACATGCATTGGCCTATATCTCAGGAGTAGGATATGCAACAGAACGGCTTACACATGCCGTATCACTTTCGGCAAATGGGACTTGTTTTCAGAAATCCATGCGTATGGCAATAGGAGATCTGGATCCTTCAGAAATTGATGCTATTGTGATGCATGCACCGGGAACAGTAAAGGGAGATCAATCAGAAATCGAAGCGATTAATACGATTTTTTGTAACAAAACACCTTTATTGACTACAAACAAGTGGAAGATAGGTCACACTTTTGGTGCTAGTGGGCTGTTAAGTCTCAAACTTGCTGTACAAATGTTACAACATCAAACATACGTAGGCATTCCATATCTGGAAGAGAAAACAAGACCCCAAAAGCTCCATAATATTCTCGTAAATGCCGTTGGTTTTGGCGGTAATGCAGTAAGCGTTTTGGTCTCAAAATAGTGCTTTGCTGTCGCAAATAAAGTCGTTATCTTCTCAAAGTAATTTTTAGTAATCTTTTAAATGTTTCTTATGCAAGAATGGTATAGTGCGCTCTCTAGTTTTGAGCAAGTCTTTTGGAGTATCGCTTTGATCGCTTCTGTGTTTTTTGTCTTTGTTCTGGTAACCACCCTTATAGGAGGTGATACAGATGGTATAGATGGAGATGTAGACGCAGATGTTGAAGGGGATACAGGAATCGGTTTTCAATTTTTTAGTTTTAAAAATATTGTAGCCTTTTTTACCATTTTTGGATGGAGCGGAATATCATTTCTAGAGGCGGGCATGTCAAAAGGAATTGTGGTGCTTCTTGCTGCAGTCTGTGGTCTAGCGATGATGTTTGTGATGGCATTTTTAGTGTACCAAATGCATAAAATGACAAGTAGCGGAACACTCAAAATGAAAAATGCAATAGGACAAATAGGAGAAGTATACCTTACTATAGGTGCAAATCGATCTCGTATGGGGAAAGTGCAAATTACAGTACAAGGAACTTTACGAGAACTCGATGCACTTACAGATGAAGATGCAGATCTGTCTACCCATACAGTTATTACAGTAAAAGAAATTACATCAAACGGAATTCTAATCGTATCACAAACTAAATAATTAAAAACCTATGTCAAAGTTATTGCTATTACAAACAGATGGTATAGCAGGAGTTGCAGCTATTGGAGCAGCCATTCTATTCGTCTTTATCATCCTTATTTTTATTATAAAACGATATAAAAGATGTCCTTCAGATCGCATCCTTGTGGTGTATGGGAAAGTAGGAGGTGGGAAGTCTGCCAAGTGTATTCATGGAGGAGCAGCCTTTATTTACCCAGTAATTCAAGATTATCAATTTCTTGACTTAACTCCCATGTCTATTGAGGTAAATCTTATCAATGCCTTAAGTAAACAAAATATTCGTGTGAATGTTCCTTCTCGATTTACAATAGGAATCTCTACAGAGCCAGGTGTGATGCAAAACGCTGCAGAGCGTTTGTTAGGATTACGTATGGAAGATGTAAAAGAACTTGCAATGGAGATCATTTTTGGGCAGTTACGTCTTGTAGTTGCTTCTATGGATATCGAAGAGATTAACTCAGATCGTGATAAATTCTTGACAAATATCTCACAGAGTGTAGAAGGGGAATTAAAGAAAGTAGGACTTAAATTAATCAACGTAAATATTACAGATATTGTTGATGAATCTGGATATATAGAAGCATTAGGAAAAGAAGCAGCAGCACATGCTATTAATGCGGCACGTAAATCTGTAGCAGAAAAAACACGTGATGGATCTATTGGAGAAGCAAATGCAGTACAAGATGAACGTTCACAAGTAGCTGCCGCAAATGCACAAGCCGTAGAGGGAGAAAATGAAGCAAAAATCGCTGTAGCAAATTCAGATTCCTTACGTCGTCAGCGTGAAGCAGAAGCAGAACGTGTGGCAATCGCATCAGAGAAAGTACAAAGTGCAAAAGCATTGGAAGAATCATATGCAGCAGAGAAAGATGCCGAGCTTGCCCGTGCAGAGAGAGAACGTTCTTCTCAAGAAGCAGATATCATTGTCCCTGCCGAAATTGATAAACGTAAAGTAGAAATAGATGCCGAGGCCGAAGCAGAAAGAATAAGACGTCGTGCAAAAGGAGAGGCAGATGCGATCCTTTTTAAAGCACAAGCCGAAGCACAAGGACTCTATGAAGTATTAACCAAACAAGCAGCAGGTCTTGATCAGATCGTAAAAGCAGCGGGTAATAACTCTAAGGATGCAGTATTATTATTAATTGCAGATAAACTTCCTGAGTTAGTTGCTACACAAGCAGAAGCGATTAAGAATATTAAGATTGATAAAGTAACCGTTTGGGAAAACGGAGGAGGAGGAAAAGATGGAAAAACATCGACCTCAAACTTTATTTCTGGAATGTACGGTGCCGTGCCACCATTACAAGAAATGTTCAATATGGCTGGGATGGATCTTCCTGAATATTTAAAAGGAAAAGATATCTCAAAAACGACCGATGCTATAGAAGATGCCGAAGAAGTAAAAGAAGATGAAGAATAGTCTATAGATTCAAATAGAGTTTAAGAATAAAATCCGCTGATACAGCGGATTTTTTTTTACTTTTGAACCATATGTAAATGAATGCTAGTGTAGCCTTTTTACGCTTTCGCGAAAGCGTATACAACAACACCCACAAAGCCCATGAAAAACATACTATATTTTTTTGTTGTAATCTTTTTTTCTGGATGCACTCAGGCACAAGTAGACCCAAATATTTATGGAAAATTTACAGAGCAAACTATCGAGATAGATGGGTATAATATACATCTAGAAGTAAAGGGAGAAGGCGATGCCATTTTTTTCTTACCTGGAGGTCCTGGGAATTCTCATGATTATATGCAAGGTAATTTTGGGCAGTATTATAAGACACATAAAGTGGTGTTTTTTGATTGGCTAGGAAGAGGAAAATCAGACGATGCAAAAGACGTTTCTGAATACTCTGTCGAAGCAGATGTCGAGATGATAGAGAAAATACGGAAGCATTTAGGATTAGAAAAAATATCGGTAGTTGGGCATTCATACGGTACTGTTCCAGCACAAGGATATGCAATAGCCTATCCAGATCGTGTACAGCGTATGGTACTTATAAATGGTTTTCATAGTGGTGCAATGTGGCAAGCAAACTGCGATAGTTATAATCATTATGCAAAAACACATTTTCCAGAACGTTGGAAAAAAGTAGACTCTTTACGAGCATTAGGATATCTCTCTACAGATACACCTTTGCAAGAAGTGTACGGAGATTTTCCTACAAAATATATTTATTATCATAACACGAGTTTAAAGCAGAATGCACCCTCTGGAAACTATAGAGGATGGGCTGGCGATGTCTATGCTCAGATCATAGGACCCGATGGAGATTTTGATGTAAGTGGGAGTATGATTAAACAAGATTATAGAAGAAAATTAAAAGATGTTCCTGCACAAACATTAATTATAGCAGGAAGATATGATGGAGTTTCTACTCCAGAATTTGCAGTGCAGTATAAAACATTTATGCCAAAAGCACGTTTTGAAATGTTTGAAAACAGTGCACATAATCCGTATCTTGAAGAACCAGAAAAATTCTTTAAGATATTTAATGAATTTTTTGAGATTAAAAATTAAAAATATAAAGACCAAGTGAGTAGTATAAGACACAACTGGACCAAAGAAGAAATACTTTCTATTTACAATAAACCAATGATGGAATTACTGTATGATGCAGCAACAGTACATCGTTTACATCATGACCCTAATACGGTACAAGTATCTACACTGCTTTCTATTAAGACAGGAGGCTGTCCAGAAGATTGTGGGTATTGTCCGCAAGCAGCACGATATCATACCGATATAGAAGGGAATGACTTAATGTCTGTGCAACACGTAAAAGCGCAAGCTTTACGTGCAAAAGCTTCTGGAAGTTCTAGAGTTTGTATGGGAGCTGCTTGGCGTAATGTAAAAGATGGACCAGAATTTGACGACGTGCTAGAAATGGTACGTACGATTAATAAACTAGATATGGAAGTGTGTTGTACGCTAGGAATGGTAACAGAAAACCAAGCACAACGCCTTGCAGAAGCTGGATTGTATGCATATAATCACAACCTTGATACGTCAGAAGATTATTATAAAGATGTCATTTCTACACGTGCGTTTGAAGACCGTCTGGATACGATTTCAAATGTGCGTAAAACCAATGTTACTGTATGTAGCGGAGGAATTATAGGAATGGGAGAAGCGGTAGAAGATCGTGCAAGTATGCTTGTTGCACTAGCAACACTAGATCCACAACCAGAGTCTGTTCCTATTAATGCACTTGTTGCTGTACCAGGAACTCCTATGGAAGATATAGAACCTATTTCTATATGGGAAATGATCCGAATGGTCGCGACTACGCGTATCATCATGCCACAGACCCAAGTGAGACTTTCGGCAGGAAGAACAGAGATGAGTAGAGAAGGACAAGCCATGTGTTTCTTTGCGGGAGCCAATTCTATTTTTGCAGGAGATAAGCTATTAACGACACCTAATCCAGATGTAGGAGAAGACATGAAAATGTTTGAATTACTAGGATTAAACCCTCAGAAACCATTTGTAAAAAAGGCACAACCAGAAACGGTAGAAGCGGCAGATTCGCAATATGAATCACTTGGTGAAAAACCAAAATGGTCACGACCAAATTATACGATAGAACGTAATGAAGAAGCAAAACTAGCAGGAAAGAATAGCTAGAAATAGATTAAATATTAAAAATAAAAAAGCCCATTTTCTTAGAAAATGGGCTTTTTTATTTTTAATGGTCAGAAGCCAATAGTTACATAGAAACTTAATTTAAAAGCTTGTGTTGTAAATTTTCTTCTAGATCTACCACTTTACTTTCCAATTCGTGTAAACGATGATAAATATCTACAGGTTCAGGCATTTGTTTTGATGCATACATCGTCACATACCATACTTCCATAATGTCTTCTACATTCATTGTATAAGTTGGATAATTTCCGTCTGTATTATCACTCTTTAAAATAAGTTTTCCGCGTTCTGAAATTCTATTAATAGTACGCTTTAATACGATCCCATCATTTTTACTCACAATAATATACACACGTCCATCTTTTATATCGCCTAGGTCTTCTACATATTTACCAAAGACCAAATCACCATCAAAAAAAGTACGTACCATAGAATTGCCGTGTACCTCAAAACAACGATACGTCCCATTGGTAAGATGTGGCATATGAAACGAAGGAAGCGTTTCTATATATTCTGTATCTCCATACCCATCGAGATATCCTGCTCTTGCTTTTATAGGGACATATATTACATTTTCTTCTCCGGTTTGATTTACAGCAACCACTTGTGGCATTCCAGAATATGTTTGACTCTGTGGAACATCCGTTTTAAGCATGACATCGCTCTGTCCAAAGAGATAATCGGGGTTAATTTTGAAGGTTTCTATGATAGATTTTAAGACATCATAACCGGGTTTGGTTTTCTTTCGAGTTCCGTCTGGCTGTGGCCTTCCGTTAATAATACTGTCTATCGTGGTGCCTGTAACTCCAATTTGTTTTGAAAACGAAAAATTATTGAATCCAAAATGCCTGATAATGTTTTTTATCTTATCATTTATAGTTTCCATAGGGAAGGATGTTTTTTATCTTGCTTTTTGTGATAAAATTAACTCAAATGTTTGGTTTTAGCTGCAAAATGTTTTATATTTGTACTGTAGTTAAGCGCTAACTTACAAAAAATTGCTGAATAATTAAACATTTGTACAATATATTTGGCATTTTACAATAAATAGACTACAACAATAACGTAAAAGTTGTAGCGTCATATTCTTACAATTTTGAGAATATCAATCATCTTTTCATGCACCACTTTAAGAAAAGAGTAGTAAATGTCCTTTTAATAAGGATGAATATTAATTTTTTAATTTTTAAAGTTTGAAAAATCCAATTATATTTTTTTAGATCATTTTGGGGACAACACGCAAGGCGCGTTGTAATAACTTAAACCGTAACAGTCTACCCTAATAAGGACTGCACCTTTTTCTAAAATCTTTTTTAAAAGACCACTATTATATGTGTTTATAACATATGTTATACCTATGCTTTTTAAGAAACGATCTTGTAGAAAAATAGAAAATCTAGTGATGTATTAAAACTTCGTTATGAAGTTTATGAATGTATAAAAATGACATGTTGTACATGTTGGCATGGGATTCCTATGCCCACATGTAGGTGTAAAAACACGATACATAGGAAGACTATGTTAGACTGTCATAACGATTTTAATACGTCATACTAGTTTATGTACCGAAGGCTTTTTTCTTAAAAGCCACTTGACCTTACGATATTCTTATACCTAAGAATATTGATCACTTTTCCAAGCACCACTATAAAAATGAGATTCTAATCTCAAAGAGGACACCTATGTCCAAATTTTAACAATAAATAAATATTTAGAACATGAAGAAGAAACCTTCAAAAGCAAATTTATTCAGATTTGTAACCTTAAGAAATCCGCAATTAATTGCAGAAGAGAGTAGAGACCATGGCTTTGTCTTTTTTCCAACTACGATCAATAGTAAGTTTATAGATGACCTTGACGGAGCTAGTAATGAAGATCAAAAAACAATAGTCCAAGCAGAGGTTGCAAGTAATCCTCCGCTATTAACAAAGAGAGCTGTTCGCAATCAAAACGTAAACCTCTATCGTTTTTCTTCTTGGCTAATGCGTAACAAGAATGCACTTACGTATGTTGAGATAAAAAATAATATTGCAGGAGTTGCTGCTTTGACTGACGAAAAAGAGTTGAAACTCTGGGATAATCTAGTATATCAAACCATTGAACGTACATCAGTATATGTAAGAGAAGCGCTAATTCAAATGCTGATTACAAATAAGTTTGTAAAAGCCTTTGTAGAATTTTCTAAAGATATGCCAGATGATCTTGTGTTTACAGAAGATCAGGAAAAAGAATTTATACGTAGAGCACATGCGAGTGTGGTGATCTCTAAAAGTATGTTTAATACAGAAGGGAAAACAGCTAACAAAAACAAATATGTTTCAAAACGTGTTCGAGATGCAGTAGAAAATGAGATGAAAGTGATTTTAGCAAAAGAGCGTATTACGTCTTATGAAGAACTGATGAAAGAACTTAATACCGCAGAAATCGTTGTCCAGAAAGAAAATCAAGAAGCCTACGATACTGCTTTAGATTCATATAACGCACATGTAGATTCACTTATTAAAAATGCAAAAGCAGTCGTTGTAGAAGAAGTAAACCCAGTAACAGGAAAAACAGAATCTAGAACGACATATCCAGACTTAGTTATTCCAGAATTCTCTTTTGAAGCAAAAACGGAGACAGATGAGACGATTCTATCAAAAGAGATTTCTAAAAACGCTTTTGACTTACTAAGAGCCGAAGGACTGTTAATACATAATTCTATTGCGCAAGTAAAACAGACGTTGGTAGAGACTATTGCTAGAGAAAATGGATTTTTGGTAACAACGTATTCTCAAAAAGCAAAGCGAGTAAAGATAGGAGGGTCTATCGTTAGACTTGCTAATAGAATAAATGTTCCTACAGCCGATTATAATGTATCTCCATTACATGAAATAAACCCATCTGGAGAGCGAGATATCAATATGCAAATATATCGTCAGATCAATGGGGCGCAAATTGTATCGACATCCTATGAAGCTGAGTTTAGTAATGGAACTTCATTAGACGGAACAGATTTTACTGTTACAGAGACATCATCTGGAACCTTGTTAAAATTGTTTCCTAATCTTGTTGTTTTCCCATCAGCTACATATACGCTTACAGGAGAAATTACACTAGACGATAGTCGAGTACTAAATTTTGAACAAGAAGTAGTAGGTACACGTTTAAATCTAGGAGATTTTGAAGAGGCAACAGGAAATGGGACTGTAGATACGTCAGATAAGCAAGTATACGGAGTTACAAAACTTGGGATTGCAGATTTTAGACGTGTAGAACAAGAAGTGTGTTGCTATGTAGCAGGAGAAGTCTCTCATATTGAGAATATTCTTGCAAGAGAATATAAAGAGCGAGCGACACGTAGCTTAACAAGTGTTGAGACCACGACAGAAGAAACCACAGAACGAGAAGTAGAAAACTTAAAAGATACCTCGACAACAGAACGTTTTGAACTTCAAAGTGAAACATCTTCTATCATTAATGAAGATAGTGCACAAGATGCTGGTGCAAATGCAGGCGTAAATGGTAGTTATCCAGGAGGTAATTATAGTGCAAGTGCTTTCTTTAATACATCGTCGTCTAGTTCTAGTTCAAACTCAAATTCTGAAGCACAAACCTATGCAGAAGAAGTGACAGAAAGAGCTTTAGAGCGAGTGGTTGAGAAAGTAACACGTAAGCGTACATCTCGTATCCTTAAGGAATATGAAGAAAACAACAAGCACGGATTTGATAATACTCAAGGTGGCGAACATGTGACAGGTATATATCGTTGGGTAGATAAGATTTATAACAATCAGTTAATTAATTACGGAAAACGATTGATGTATGAATTTGCGATTCCTGAACCTTCAAAATTCTTTAAAGAAGCAATTTTTGATAGATTAAATTCTGGGGATGTAAACACAGATACGGCTGTTTTACCAGAAGAGCCACAACACCCTAGAGATCATGGAATGACTGCAGCAACTGTCATTAGCGCAGGGAATTATAGAGGATGGGCAGCACCATACAATGCAGAAGTTAATGCAGTCCCTAATTCAAATATTTCAGTAGGAGAATCTTTTAATATTAATATTACAGGAGGTGCTGTATTAGACCATACAGAATCAAATTCTGGGAATGGTAAAATAAATATTCCAGAAGGGTATAAGGCAGTTTCTGTTTACGGTGTGTTTAATGCTTCCAGTGATAATGATAGTCAAGGAAATATTTTATCTCTTACGATAGGGAATAAAACGGTAAAATATACAGCAGGGTTTCATAATAGAACATTAACACTTACAGGATCTGTAAATCCTTATGAGGGAGAAATTCCTGTATCCTATACCTTAGGAAATCATGTAAGTGGAGATATCTCAGCATCGGTAAACTGTGTGCCTACTACACAAGCACTGCAACAATGGCAATTAGAGACATTTAATGCGATTATGGATGCTTATGAAGAACAACTTCAAGCGTATAGGGATGCATTAGCAGCTATTATAACACCAGTAGAAGTAGATCCAAAAAAGGTGTCGTTTAATCCATTGTTTAACCGTAGCATTGAGAAAAAGGAGATCAAGCGTATCGCTATTGAGTTATTAGCAGAACAGTTAGGTCAAACCACGGCTCAGAATAATTATGGTTCTAAAAATGACCTTACAGGAGTTTCTACAGTAACAAAAAACAGCACTTTTAATACTCATGTAAACACGGTGAAGTTCTTTGAACAAGCCTTTGACTGGGAGATTATGGCGTATTTATTCTACCCTTATTTTTATGCAGAGGAGGAGAATTGGAAATCCTTATTCCAGGAAACAGAAGCTGCAGATCCTATTTTCCAGGCCTTTTTACAGTCAGGAATGGCACGTGCGGTAGTTCCAGTACGTCCAGGATTTGAAGACGCGGTAAACTGGTATATGGAGACAGGAGAATTATGGGAAGGACAAGGTCTTGTCATTGCAGAGGATAGTGATCTATATGTTTCTATCTCAGAAGAGATGCAAACCGTAGATGGGGAAGTAGAAAGAGAATGGGAAACCCGTGTACCTACCTCTCTTACTATTTTACAAGCAGAATCTGCATCCCTAATAGAAGGCGGACTTCCTTGTTTTTGTGAAGACAAAGAAGAGGATAGTACCATTACGCGTAGTGATGCAAAGCTCATAGGACAAGCACAGCAAGCAACAGAAGGGGGTGAGATTATACCGCCAGCTACTTTTTAAGAACTCGTTTTTAAAAAAGACTTTATCCTTTTCATGTAAGCTTTAGTGGTAACGCTTACTTGCCTGCCGAATGGAAGGCGCGAAAGTAAATAGCCGCCCACGCACTACAGATCGTGTGTGGGTGAGGATAAAGATATAATACGTACTCGTATCACGAGTGCTATGTATAATTAAAAAAAAATAAAAACAATGAGCAGATTTAAATTTGCAGAAAGATTAGGATTTAGTCCGCCAATTGAGTTTGAGGGAGATGTGAAAAGAAGTGGTCATTATACAGGAGCGATAAACTTTAAAAAGCTATTTACATTCTTAAAACAAGGTGTTGCAAAAAATGGAATTACAGAGCCATTTGATTATAAAAACTTTATTGAAACTAGAGTAGTAAAAGGCGGAAGTACATTTACATCTATTGGGGTTGGAGTGTCTTCTCCAGATAGGGTGGTGGCTTATACAATTCCTTATGAAACACAAACTGAAACAGGAGAAGATGTAAGCCTGCGTCCTAAAAGAACTCTTAATAAATGTATTGATACCATAAATACAGTGCCAGATATTGCAATCGTAGCGGACTTTAAATCAGAAACAATACGTTTAATAATTGCATTTGCCTATAATAAAGATGGGAGAAAAAAGATTCCATTACGTAATTATGCTGTTGTGTTTACTACATTTCATTATGAACATTTTGAAACTATTTTAAGAGAAGTAGGGGTTGATCTTGAGGCAACAGGAATTATTACTAATGGAGTAAGCATTGACCTCTCTGAAAAAATAAAAAGCACGTTTGCAGATGCATTTCAAAAGGCAGGAAATGATAGGAATCAACTGGATTGGCTCTACGCAGCAGCCCCTAATTTTATCATACAAGAAAGAGGAAAGAAACAATTAATTACTGACCTTACATTGATTCTTGAAGGACTTGTAGACCAGATAGGAGTTGATGAAGAGCGGGTAGTGATGCGTATTCTAGAAGGGCTTTTTATACTTTATTTATTAGAAGGAGAACCTGATGATTTTCTAACGAAGGAAACGGACGTTTTACTCAATATGTTAATTAGAAGGAAAGTAAAAGGCATTACGCTGTTTGAGCGTATGTATGAAAAAATGAATGATACTGGTTTTGGAGAAAATAACTTTACCAAACTCATGCAGTTTTTGTACAAACTATGGCTGCGTAGTAGTTGGGCAAAACAAAGTAGACATGCTAATGATGATACTACAGGACCTGAGAGTATTGCGTATACAAACACACGGGTATTAGGGTTTAATAATAATGAGTACAATTTTGAGTTTGAACGATTAGAAGAAGATATAAATAATCTTCTAGCTGTAAAAGCAACAAGAAAGCAACGTGTAGGGGGGTCTATAAAAGATGGTGTAGGAGGTTTTCATGTAACGAGTACAAGTTACCACCCTTTCCAGCCGTTACGTATGTCTGAGATTCCAGAAGAAGGAAAGAAAGGGTTTGTAATAGAAAATACCCTTATTCCTGCTTTTTATCTCAAAGCTTTTGATGATAAAGGTGCTTGGGAAAATTTTGAAAAAGGTGTTTGGCTTGCTGTTGATATTTTGACTATTGCAACAGGGGTAGGAAATATTTTAAAGTTTAGACGTTTATTAAACCTTGCTGTAAAAGGAGGGAAAGCAATTAGTAAGCTTGCTATTATTAAAATTGGTATCTCTGCAATTGAAATTACTTCTGGTACTTTAAGTGCTATGTTAAATTTAACAGATGGCTGCGCCCCGGCAAAAGCAGGAGAAGATAAATCACTATGCCAGCATATGCATGAGTATTTGTTTATACTAGACCTTTTAAGTTTAAGTGGTGATGTTGTAATTAATCGTTTATTAAAAAAGAAAGCAAGAGAAACTGTAGGAGTGGTAGAAGCTGCAGCAGGAAAAGCAAAAAACGCTAAAGAAGTAGAAGAATTAGATCAAGTGATTGATCATTTAAATGACATTATAGGAGTAAATGTTAAGATGAATTCTTTTATTAGAAAGTTTAAACGTTCAAAAGATTCATTAAGACTTATTTTTACATCAGAAATTATAACTGTTTTACGAGGTGTTACAAATCAAAGTTCTAAAGTGGCAGATGGTTTACAAAATAATGATATTATAAAAAGAGTGTTCGAGTCGCCAATTTTTCAATCCTATTATGTTGAAGTATTGGGTGGGAAAGTTGATGTTACCAGTGTGTCTGCTTTTGCTTTTCAGAAAACCCTTTATATTAGAGAGTCAAGTTCTGTAGAAACTTTTTTAAAAGAGATAGTTCATGAAGGAACACATATATTGGATAATAAAATAAAATTAAGAGATAATATAACTAAATTAGTTGACGAGACAGGGGAAATTATTCATGAGGGCGAGAAAATGTCTAAGTTTATTAAAAGCCTTAATGCAGATCAAGTATTTGAATTTAGAGCAAGGATATTTGAACGTGAGTTTGAATTAGCAGCAGGATTAGAACCAGAATATAAAACTATAAAAGAATTAATTGAATTTATAAAAGATAGATATTGAGATGGAGCCAATTATTAAAGAATTATTAGATGAAATGAATGCGTATGCTGATCAAAAAGACATAACAGTACATCATTTACAACAAGCAGAAAAGGTTTTAAAAGGGTACTCTAATTTAGTAACATTAATATTTGGTATACTAAATTGGAATAACCTTAAGATTCAATCTGTTTTAAAAGAAGATCCTAAAAAATTACCATTGACAACAGAAGGAATAGATCCTAAAAAAACCTTTATGAAGAAGATGGTTCTATTTGTAGAAAATTGTGCTCCTTTTAGGCAGGTTTTTGAAATTAAAGGAGAATTTCTTTATTATAAAGAAGAGTTGTCAGAAGAACAGGTACAAGAGATTAAACAATACATTACAGATATTACAGAACTTAAAGTAGATAGTGTTTATATAACACAAGATAAAATCAAAGATTAACTATTTACTCCCCGCTAGCGCTCGTCTGTGACAAGTGCCATACTGAGTGAGGGTTGTCATATTAGAATAAAAAGCCATACATAGAGATGTGTGGCTTTTTGTATTTTAAGATATATAGAAGATTTTTTTTGTGATGTTAAATGGATGAGTACTCAATACTTCACTCGTCACAGACGAGCGCTAGCGGGGGATCTAAAGAGGCATGCAAAAGTTGTAATCCTATGTTAAGACATTTTGAAATTATACAAGATTTAACAGAATTAAAAAAACAACAAAGATGTTTACAGAAGAATTACAAAACCATTTAAAAGAAATGGGATGGGAAAAAGGTAGAAAAAAGGAACAGTTTGATGCCTTTATGGAACAACACAATTATCCTGAATCTATAAGAGAATTCATAAGAGAATATGGAGGTTTATTAATAACAGAGTTAATAGATGAAAAATATAAACAAAACGTTATTAATAAAATATCATTAAACCCTTTAGATTCGGATGGTATGAATGCAGATTCTGTAGCTAAAGATTGGGCATCAGACTTAGATAGAGAGTTATATGTTATAGGATTATACTCTCCTGAAAACTTTGACATTGCAGTAGATGAAAATGGTGCTGTTTATTTTTTAGGTGAATATTGTTATTGTATTAGTAGTAATATTTATCAAGGAGTAGAGGCAATAATAAGAATTGATTTTGGATCTCAATTAAGCACAGATCAACCAGATACTACTAATGGAAAATGGTTTGATATAAAAGGAAAAGAAGTGGATTTTGCTTCTTATGTATTTAAATATAAATAAGAGTAATGAAATTTAGACAAGAAGTACAAGAGCTTTTTGAAAAAGCTGGTTGGCATGAAGATAGAAATGTAAAATCTGTTTTCGATAGTATTCCTAGATTTAATGAGTTTCCTGAATTTCTAAAAGAGTTTTTATACGAATATGGCAACCTAGAAGTCGAAACGTATAAATATTCTGAAGAAGATGTAACTGCACATTTAAACCTAAAAGCTATAAACACGGGTATTTATAAAATAAATAATTACCTTGATAATCCTAGGTATTATGGAAATATGATAACATTTCCTATCGCAGATTATCATTTAGACGTTACAACTTTAGAATGTGATTTAGAGGGTAATATATATATGTCAGGTGATTATCCGTGCTTAGTTTCCAATGATTTTAAGGAAGGTATTGAAAAAGTAATTATGGAAGATTATTCTAATACTTTTGAGTGGCATCCAGAAAAAAAGATATGGGTTCAAGAATATTAGAGTGCTCCCCGCTCCCGCCAGTTTGTAACTGGTGGCGGTAAGAGTGATCAGAAAACAACAATGTGCAAAAAGCTATGATGATACGTCATAGCTTTTTGTATTTTAGAATTAACAAGTGAAAATTTATGGCAAAAACATTTATAGATTATAGAGAGGATATAGGCTTCTGGGTAGCAGAAATATATATGGAATTAACATATGAATATGTACTTCAAGCTTTAAATAGTATAGAAGACGATTTGAGTATAAGAGAAGAATTAATAGAAGATATTGAGTTTAACATTAATGGTTTGGCTAGAGGAATGCTGACACTAACATGGTATAGTTTTTTAAAAAATGAAGAACAATTAAACGAAATAGATTTAGTTTTGAATAATGCAAAAAACCTATTATTAGACAAGGGGGAATATATTTTAGTAGAAGAATTAAATAAATATGAAGTGAAGAAAAAGGAAATGGCTTCTAAATGGCCTAAGCCCATAAAAACATCAGAAGTTATTAAAATAGTAGAAGCTCTTATTTTAATGTTAAATGATGAGTGGTATGAACCAAATTATTCTATGAATATAGATTATTCTTTTCTGTAAAACTAAAAGAAAGATAATTCTATCTAAGAATATTTCTCCCCGCTAGCGCTCGTCTGTGACGAGTGCCATATTGGGTGAGGGTTGTTATATTAGAATAAAAAGCCATACATGTTTTTGTATGGCTTTTTGTATTTTTAAATACTAATGAATAGGATATATATTCCAAAACATTAACGTTAGAAATAATACTGAAGATTCTGATAGTGTATTTGAGATTGATTCTATAAAATAATTGTAAAAACACTCGTCACAGACGAGCGCTAGCGGGGGGGGGGAATAATAAAAGATCAATGATATGGAAAATAACAATTTATTAATGATACCTATTTGGTTATTGTACAATACGGAGTCTTTAGAAGATATAACGTACGATGAAGTTCTTAGTGAGACTCTAAAAGACGGGTATGATTTAGATTCAAGAAAATTAATATATAAAGTTTTAGAGTGGGCTGAGTCAAAAACTGAATATGATTATAATGGTATTATGGATAATGCTCCTACTTCACGTAAATTAGATTATTCTAATTCAGAGATTTATCAATTTCTTATGGATTTTAAAAATTTTATGGAAAAAAGTGAATATGGATTGCTTTCAGATAACCGACCATCTAGAGAACTGTAAAATAATCGAATATAAATTTCAAAAATAAAAATACCCCTGACTCCCCCGCTCCCGCCAGTTTGTAACTGGTGACGATAAGAGTGGTCAGTACAATAACAATGTATAAAAGCTATGATCATACGTCATAGCTTTTTGTATTTTGAATGATATAAAAATGATAAGCTTAAATTAAAATTAAAAGAAATAATGGAACAGATATTAAAACAATCAAATAAAATGAGGGTTGCAGAAGATGACCTTGAGAATATACAACAATCCCACGGAGGGTATGATTTTTATGAATATAATGGTAAACCTTTTTCTGGGTATATGGTAATGGATTATCACCCTAATGGATTTGTTATGTTTGAAGAAGAGTATAAAGAAGGAGAACATGTAGGATGGGATAACCTCTATTATGAAAATGGACAATTGAATTCTGAAACGTTAATGGTAGGAGCTACCCCTATTGATTGTATTAAGTATGATGATGAAGGTAATATTACTAATCCAAGTAGGCCTTTGGTATCATCAGAACGTTACGAACATTATGTGAAAACATATAATTTGGATTAATAAAGATTAATTCTTATTAAGCTTTAATCCCGGTGGTAAGAGAATCAAAACAATAAAGAAAAGCTATGACCTAATATCATAGCTTTTTGTTTTTTCGCGAAAGCGTATTTTTGAGTTTGTGAAATATAAAAAGATGAATAACGAATTTAAAAGACCAGAACTTATACGAGTTGCAGAGGATGATTTGACCTATATAGGTACTGGTAAATATATAGCTGAAGAGTATTGGTATGAAGGAAAACCATTTGCAGGTTTTGTGGTTATAGATTATCATGATAATGGGAATATACAATCAGAACAGGAATATGTAGATGGACAGACTATGGGTTGGGAAGTGTTGTATTATGAAAATGGTAAAATAGAAATAGAAACCTTAATGTATGGCGCTACATCTGTTGTATATAGAGAGTATACTGAAGAAGGAGAATTATTAGAAGAAGGATGGGTGTATCCAAAAGAATTCTATAATTCTGTAGCGAGAGAAACAGGTATGGAAGCTATAGAGGAGTATGGTTTTACAGATGAGTAATAAGTCATTTTATATATGATGATAAAAAAGATCGTTAGCAATGACGGTCTTTTTTTTGCTTTCGCGAAAGCGAACTCTTATATACCTACATAAAAAATCAAACAAATTACAATGACTTCATTAATAAAACACACATATGTTTGTATATTATTTGTAATATGTGTATATTTGTAAAAGATTTTCCGACTAACATACCAAATCGACTATAGAATTATGCTAAAATAATTTGAATTAGTTTTCGCTAGTTTGAGGCGTAAAATTTCAGAATAGGTTCTACTATTTTTAAATTTTACAACGTAAAAATAGTAGAAAAATAAGCTGATTATTAGTGTAATTCTATGGTTGATTTGGTATTTCATACGATAGCAAAAGGCTATATAGGTGTCTTTCACTCAGATGATGACTCAGAACTTCGTAATGAGGATTGAAACTAGAATAAACCCTATTGTTTTCTTGATTTAAGCATAGTATCGCTATGGTTAAATAAAAAGGCAAAGCAAAGCGTTAGGGCTTGCAGTAGTTTCAAAACGTAATAGATTTTCTGAATCATCGTCTGGGTATAAAACCTACATAAAAAGAACCTGTATAACTCGCATATGTACGTGGTATCAAGAAGATATATATGCGCTAGGAATGCCCCAAAACATATGTTGAACTTTAAAAAATCAAACGCTTATGGAAATAGATAAATGGACAAAATTCATTTTTTGGGCTACAGCCATTCTTGCCCCTTTACAAGGAATGATGGTGACCATGGTATTCTTAATCATCGTCGACTTTATTACCGGAGTATACGCGGCCTGTAAAAATGGAATTCCGATACGTACCTACCGTATCATGCAAACCGTATCTAAATTCTTTATTTATAATCTAGTGATTCTAGCTGCCTACTTTCTAGAAATACACATTCTAGATGAAATCCCCTTTTTAAAAATTATTGCAGGCTTTATAGCTATTGCAGAGATTAAATCGATACTGGAAAACTTTAATAAGATTTACGGTGTAAACCCTTTTAGAGCACTCACTAATCTTTTAAGGAATTCTTTTTTAAAAGATACACTAGAAACTCTTTCTGAAGACACTACAAAAAAGAAAAAGAAGGAAAAAGGGAAGAAGAAAACCTAATGTAAAACCCTTTATTCTGCTCTAGCATAAGCAGAATAAAGGGTGTATTTTAAAAGCAGGATGTACTTTACTGCTTGATTATTTTTAAGGTTTGTGATGTGTTCTGGTTATCTACAATAGATAAAAAGTAAATCCCAGTGTTGAGTCTTTCTAAATCTAAACTTGTGGTATTACCAACAACTGTTTTGGTTTCAAAAAGCACTTTTTTACCATCTATACTATAGACTGTACATGTAATATCTCCTTGATATGCCATAGAGATGTTAAGCGTTGCATTTACGGGATTTGGAAATAAGGTAACTGGCGTTATTTCAGAAAATGAATCTGTGCTTAAGGCAGCTCCAGAAAAATAAGCAAGCCCTCTATCATATACATCTCCTCCAATTTGCTCCCCAAGAATACGTCCTGGTATATCATCTATAGGAGGATGTATCCCTCCCCAAATTCTAGATAAACTCGTTTGATCTGAAGCATCTTTATAGGTTGCCCATTGTAATGTCATATCTACCGAAGGTCCTTGTTCAAAAACAAGAAAATCATTTTGAGTAATATCAAAAACACCAACCCCACCAGGAAAGAATGGATCTCCCGTAGCTTGTGTAAGAATTTCTGCAGCTGCACTAGAAAATGTAGAGTGTCCAGAAATATATCCAGCAAATGGAGGGGTTACAAAGGTAGGTCGTTGGTACGGCCACCATCTGTTTGCATAAATCCAATCTACACCAGCAACATCTGTTTCTGGATCATTGATATAATCAGGACCTTTCCAAGCATTTACTTTAATTTTTCCAACAAATTCATCAGCATCACCTGCGAGCGGATCTCCTGCTTCAATCACCTCAATAAGCCCATCTATAAGCGGAAGCCCGTGCGGGTCATAACTGCCTAATGTGTTATCACTACTTTGCCCTTTTCCTGCCATATATCGCAATGCAGAGATAGGGCGTACATAATCATAATATCCTTTTAATCCCCATGTGTTTACCGCACTATCATGCATGGCAGCACCGAGTAAGAAATATAGTTTTATATCCCATTCAAGATCACTTAATGTCTCACCTTCTCCGCCTAATTTTTTTACAGTAAGTGGGTTGTCATTTACATAATTAAGAATCGTAAACCAGTGTCCTGGTGGTGTCTCAGAATCTGGGCCATCTGCCCAAAACTCTGCAAGTACACGTGCATAATCTGCTCTAGGAACCATCTGAGTAGGGTAGGGCTGTCCCGTCACTGGATTTACATCATGACCGATACTCGCATCTCCTCCGTTTTCAAAATCATAAAAGTCTTTATACTCTTCAAATGTTGTTGGGTAACTCTGGATATTTCCAATACTCGCTGGCGAGATGTCAATCATCACTCCGTCTGATGGGTCTAGATGTTGTGACCAAGAAGTAACTAATGAAAATCCCCATTTATAGGGATCGTCTAAGGCATCTCCATCAGAATTCTGAATATACGATGGGTCTCCTGGATCATTATATACATAGTAATCAAAACCATTTATCGGGTAAATCTCTAGATCATCCTCACTTAATGCAAATGGAGTTACTTGTCCCCATTCTGGACTTAAAAAAGCAGGTACATTTTCTGGAATAGGATTTCCCCCTTGATCTATAAAAAATTCAAATGCCAAAGGTTGCCATCTGTCTGGATTGATATCATTAGTCTCTTCATACACTTCTAAAATCATAGGTGTATTAGAAGGAACATAGAATGTATTTGCATACTCATTGGCTTCATTAGATCCATCTTGTAAACCAAAAGCAATCATTTGTGCTGCTATATAATTCCCTAATGCGGCATAAGAATCTGATGAATAATCGATACTCGTAAAAGCGTCATCATACCCTAAGTCTGAAAATTTTGTTTCTAAAGCAGGGATGGTTTCATCCATGCCGGGAGATTCTGCAAAACGATGCGTTAATAATCTATAAACAGCATAACTTATAACTTCATCTCTTGCCTCTTCGAGATCGTTTTGATCATCAGGAATGGTAATTCCGTCAAAAGGAACTTGGAAACCTCCAAAAGATTTTCCTAAAAATAAAGGAACTGATGTGTCATCAAAAATAGACCAAGCATCATACATAACCACCGACGTATGAAAAAGATTACGAGCATGTACTGTGGGACGAGCAAAGTCATTACGAACAGCTTCTAAGAGTTCTTCATTCCATTCTCGAGCTATAGATTGTTGTGCATTTATTTGTAAAGTACTTAGACAAATAAATAAGAAAAGTAATAGTATACGCATAGATGTTGGTTTTTTAAAATAAAGAAATGCTATAAAATAGTCAATACTTCACTTTTGATAGTTATTGTAAATGTATGAATTATAGCTAATGAATTGATTTGTAACCAATAAAAAAATTATTTTTTTTAACAACGAACTCGTATTTAATGGTAATATGTAGATATTGAGTACTATATAAAACAAAAAAACGCCAAGAGGTTTCTCTTGACGTCTATGTGTATAGGGTATTTACTTTGTTGTAAATAGTTCCTTAAGTTGCTTTACCATCCCACTATTTCCAGAGAGAGTAATCTCGCCTACTTTATCAGCGATTTTTTCTACATACTCCATCTCTTTGAGTTTGTAAAGCATCTCATTATCTTCCATAAGCTTTGCCGTATTAAGTAAACTACGCGTACTTGCCGTTTCTTCACGACGCGTAATCACATTTGCTTGCGCTGTTTTTTGTGCGACCAATACACGGTTCATGATTTCTTTCATTTCCCCCGTAAGAATCACATCACGTACACCACAACTAGAAACAGTAACTCCTAGATTTTGAGTTGCCTTTTTACTGTTTTCAAAAACCGTTTGTGCAAGCGCTTCTTTGCTCTCTAATAATTCATCTAGTGTATATGTACCTACATATGCACGTAAAGCAAGTTGCAAAGCGATATATAATTGCTTTTCAAAATCTTTTGTTTCCAGCAATGCTTTTTCAATATTGGAGACCTTGTATTGTGCATAAAAGTTCAAACGAACAGTAGCTTTATCCTTGGTCAATAATTCTTGCCCAGCGATTTCTAATTGCAATTGACGCATATCTGCTTTTGCAATTTTTATTGTTGTGTCATTACGCCAGAAACGGTATGTGCCTCCTGTTAGAGTTTTTACATACAGATCATTTACAAGCATCACCGCTTTTTCATAAGCTGCCACTTCAAAAACACGAATATGTTTATTCAAATCATATTGCGAAAATGCTGTTTTGTCTATGTTTTCAGTAATATAAATCTTGCTCAGATCGGCACGTGTAAAGTTGTATTCTACAAGACCTTTCCAGAAGACATAACGTCCTGAAGTAAGGGTTTGGTTGTATTTTCCGTTTTTATAAACAATCACAATCTCGGTATCTGATACATCAATCACATCCCATAATCTGGCAAGTGCTTCATCTCTTAGAAATACTTCTAAGCTTACGGTGTTTGATGAAAAAGATAAGGCGGTATTGTGTATGTTTACGCTTTCGCGAAAGCCTACCCAGTGTACTCCTTCTATTAATACACGTTTGTAATCCCCATTCTTGAATACTAAGCCGACTTTACCGGCATTGATACGTATTTTTTTCATGTTGTAAATGCCCATATTGGGTCTTTTGTTTTATCCAAATACATAACTTGGATGTAATTAAACTTCGGTTTCGGGCATATTACCCTAGCAAAACTTCTATGACCGGTATACACAGAAATCTTGTTTTTTATATTGATTTCGCTACTTCTATTCGTCTTAAAATAGCTTTCGCGAAAGCGCACTCTTACAAAAAACAATACAAAACCTATCATCTTTTACACGCGGAATAAGTGATGTTACATAACAACCTGCAATCGGTTTTTTAAAGATCTTGAACGAGAAAGAATCATATATAAAAACAATTCTTTGCCGAAACAGATAGCCTAAAAAAGGAACTGTTTTGTGTTATATAATAGCAATGATTCAAAGCATATACAAGACCTGTCAGTACTCCTGTGTAGAAGTCTAACCGATAGACGTTGCATTGTTCAAAATACTACAGATTAACAGTCTGTTGATCAGTTTTATAAGATGATCGGCTTGGTGGTGGGAGGGTTTTTTATAGAAGTCCTTCCCAAAACTTCCCTAGAAATGGATTTTCAGTCCATTGTAGTACTCTGCCTATTGAGTTACAATCCTCTTTTAGAATTGATGGGACTCGAACCCATAACATCTACGTCCTACTGTTGTTCTAACCGCTGAACTACCTCTTTCGAGAGTGGGAGTTGAACCCACGACCTACAGTGTGTGATTATTATTTGGTCAACAATCAAACCTCTATGTCAAGTTGGATATACAGACATCATACAAAAACTGTAATACTGTATACAATAGTGCTATATAGAAACACCCAACAAGACTTGCATAGTGTGAAACAGATATGAGTCGAACATATATCTTCAGAGCTTCAATCTGACGCTTATACCACATAAGCTACTGTTTCATATGTACATCAATACATGACATTGATGTACGTGCCTCCCGAGAATCGAACTTCGGACTTACAGGATATACCCGCTGTGCTAGCCATTACACTACAGACACTCTACTACCGATAACATTGGCAGTATATTATTGAGAGCGCCGTAATGTGCTAACTCCTATACTAGTTAACACGTTTACTCAACACATAGCAATGCTGTTATGTGCTGCTCTAACCCACTTTATTCAGAGAGCGCTCCTTTGTTTTTTAATAATAAAATCGTTTGGAAAATATAATCCCGTCATACCCCTTTGTTATGACGGGACACTTCTTACTTAATAACCTAACTGATTCCAAACGATTAGATTCATATTGTTATAATAACACTGCAAATATGAAACGTTATTGCGCAGTGTTTTTGCGCAGTACTTATTTTCTTGTTTTTTATAAAAAAATCTTCTTTTTCATGTATGTTTCCCAGTGGTGTTTTATGGGTTATCCGCAGATTTTAAGGTTCCGTAGCTTTTTGTGAATAATAGCTCCTGATAGTGCTTATATTTTTCTTAATTTAACAAACAACTAACAGTTTTTTAACACCTTATACCAATCAAAATGAAAAGAATTACTACAATTTTTCTGTGTCTATTTTGTGCATTTACATTTTATGCGCAAGACAACTCGATGCAAGCAACCTCGTTTGATACTGCTGCATATATGCGAGAAATACCTGCATTATCTTCTATGGATAATATCATTGCCGCCAAAGGGCTTGAACATGTAGCACCTCCCAAAAGAAGAGGCTCAAATACGTATGTACCAGGTAAAGGGTTACCTGCAGGACCTGATCCGTTAATACAAAAACAAATAAATACACAGGCAGTTCCTGGAAGAGCTCCTATAACTTCTTTTGGAGCACATCAAGGTACCGTGCTTAATGATCCTACTGGAGCCATTGGCCCTAATCATTATGTATATGCTTTTAATTCTGGATTTGGAATTTTAGATCGTTCTGGAAACGTATTGGTTCCAGAAGCATCCTTAGCAACATTATTTCCTGGAGAAGATCTTGGAGATCCAGTGGTTGTTTATGACCGTTATGCAGATCGTTTTATTATCATGGAATTTAGTGATACTCCAAATGGATTCTTAATTGCTGTAGGACAAGGACCAGATCCAGTAAATGACGGATGGTTTACATATCGTTTTAATACAGGTAGTTTTCCAGATTATGAAAAATTATCTATCTGGGCTGATGGATATTACATCACAGCAAATAAAGATCAAGGATCTATTACTTCTAGTGAAGTAGTATTTGCTGTTGAGAGAGATGAAATGCTAGTAGGAAATCCTAATGCACAATTAATAGGATTCCCATTACCAGGAGCATCTAACAATGGCTTTTATAGCCCTGGAGGATTTAATGCTACAGGACCTACATTACCACCAGTAGGAGTACCACACCCTATTGTATATATGCAAGATGATGGATGGAGTGGCGTATCACAAGATCACTTAGATATTTGGAATGTGAGTGTAAATTGGAATAACCCAACAAGTTCTTCTATCTCTGCACCACAACAAATTAATACAGCTGCTTTTGATGCCGTGTTTAATGGTGGATCATTTAATAACCTAGATGAGCCTGGAAATGGCCCTAATATTGATGCCATCCAAGCAACCATGATGTATATGACAAATTATAGACGTTTTGGAACTCATAATTCTGCCGTGATGAACTTTGTAGTTGATGTAAGCGGAAACGATACTAAAGCTGGAATACGATGGTATGAATTACGCCAAAGTGGAGATAACCAACCTTGGACAATTCACCAAGAAGGAACCTACTCGCAACCTAATCATAGTACATTTTGTGCAAGTATAGGAATGGATTTTCAAGGAAATATAGGTCTAGCATATACGATAGTAAGTAGTTCTGTATTTACTTCGCTGCGTTATACAGGAAGATTAGCATCAGATCCTTTAGGAACAATGACTGTGGCAGAGCAAACTATTGTAAATGGAAATGCACAAAACAATCGATCTGATGGACGTTATGGAGATTATGCACAACTTACTGTAGATCCAACAGATGATTTAACTTTCTGGCATATCGGTGAGTATATGAATGGTGGAGCATCTACCGTTAGAAAAAGTCATGTGGCTGCATTCCAAATTGGTTCTGCAGTACCAGATTCGGACCCTCCATCAACACCTACAAGCTTAGTAGCATCAAATACAGGTGCAACGAGCACTGATCTATCATGGAATGCTTCTACAGATAATATAGCAGTAACTGGGTACGATGTATATCAAGATGGTGTTGTCGTAGGAACGGCTTCAAGCAATTCTTTTACAGTAACAGGATTAACTCCATCAACGAGTTATGCCTTTTTTGTTATTGCAAAAGATGGTGCTGGAAATCAATCTGGTCAGAGTAATACTGTAAATGTAACGACAACTGATGTGACAGCTTGTAGTGGTGGTATTTCTGCTCCATATTCGGAGAGTTTTGAAAGCTCTATAGGTGATTGGACACAGGCAACTGGAGATGATCTAGATTGGACACGTGATTCTGGAGGAACACCGTCTAATAATACAGGACCTTCTAGCGGTGCTGACGGAACATGGTATTTATATGTTGAAGCTTCTGGTAACGGAACAGGTTTCCCAAATAAAAGTGCAATTTTAAATTCTCCATGTTTTAATTTAAGTGGAGCTACGCAAGCAACGTTCTCTTTCCAATATCATATGTTTGGATCTACAGATGGAGGAACTTTTGATTTAGAAGCGAGTAATGATGATGGAAACTCATGGACATCTATCTGGAGTCAAACAGGAAACCAAGGTAATCAATGGAATACTATTGATATAGATCTTGCAGCTTATGTAGGAAGCGGCGTTCAATTACGTTTTAACAGAGTGACAGGAGGAACCTGGCAGTCAGATGTTGCTATAGATGATTTAGGACTTTCTACTTCAGGAGGTGCAGATACAGAAGCTCCAAGTAATCCTACAAGCTTAACAGCTTCAAATACGACAATGACGACGACAGATTTAAATTGGAACGCATCTACAGATAATGTAGGAGTAACTAGTTATGATGTTTTACAAGATGGAGCAGTGATTGGAAATACTGCAAATACCTCTTTTAATGTTACAGGATTAACAGCTTCTACAACCTATGATTTTACAGTAGTTGCAAATGATGCAGCAGGGAATCAATCAGGAGCTAGTAATACAGCTTCAGTGACAACAAATGGTGCAGGAGGTTCTGGATGTACTGGAGGAGTTTCTTCATTCCCATATTCTGAGAGTTTTGAAAGTTCGTTCGGAGCTTGGTCACAAGCAACTGGAGATGATCTAAATTGGTCACGTGATTCAGGAGGAACACCTTCTAATAATACAGGTCCTGCTAGCGGAGCAGATGGAACATTTTATATTTATGTTGAAGCTTCTGGTAACGGAACAGGTTTCCCAAATAAACAAGCCATTTTAAATTCACCTTGTTTTGATTTAAATAGTGCTTCTCAAGCGACCTTCTCTTTCCAATACCATATGTTTGGATCTACAGATGCAGGAAGTATTGATTTAGAAGCTAGTAACGATGATGGTAATACTTGGACGTCTATTTGGAGTCAAACAGGAAATCAAGGAAATCAATGGAATACAGTAACACTTGATCTTGCTGCATATGTTGGTGGAGGTCTTCAGTTACGATTTAATAGAGTTACAGGTGGTACTTGGCAAGCAGATGTTGCTATAGATGACCTATCTCTTACTACAGATGGAGGAACTGGTAATAATTGTGCTGCCGATGCATTAACACTTACGATCAATCTTGATAATTATCCAGAAGAAACAGCTTGGACATTACAAAACTCTGGAGGCGCGACAGTAGCTAGTAATAGTTACTCTACAGCAAATCCTGATGGTTCTACAGTAGTAGAAAATATAAACGGTCTAAGTTCAGGAGATTATACATTTACAATCACAGATGCTTTTGGTGATGGTATTTGCTGTGGATTTGGAAATGGATCATATACACTAGAAAGTTCTGAAGGCGTTATTGCATCTGGAGGTGATTTTGGAGCTTCTGATGTCACTGCTTTTTGTGTAGATGATACTAAGTCTCCTGCATTGAGAACACAACCACTTGCAGGACAGGATAATGATATGTTTAAAATATATCCTAATCCAGCCAAAACGATACTTCATATTGATGTACAAGATCATAGAGTAGATAATATCAAAGTATTCTCTATGTTAGGTATGTTAGTAAGTGAGACTGATGATTCAGGAGTCCGTAGTATTGATGTGTCAAACTATAAAACAGGAACCTATTTTGTCAGAATTACTTCTGGTGATACAATTATTACAAGAAGATTTATAAAGCAGTAAGTTTATGTATAGGTAGGCTATAACTAAACGTTACTTAAAATAAGACCTCCATTTTTATGGAGGTCTTATTGATTTATACAATTAGTGTTTATAGATACATAGCTTTTACTAATGTAGCAGCTGCTATATTAAGCCGCTTAGTGATTACTTTGCGTCTATCTTTTTCTATAATATCCCATAAATCATTATGCTCTTTTGTAAAATCTATTAAAGCATCTTTTGCAAATAAACCAATGGTTTTTCCAATGGTCTTTATTTGAAAATCACCTAACTTGCTTTGTACATTTACAAGACGATTGTCTGTGAGATAACTGTTTAAAATATTCCATAAGGTGGTTTCTTCTTCTGTAAATTCAATAGGTTTTACTACTTTTTTTACTTTAGATTTTTCAGACCATTTCTCATTTTTATTTTTTAAAATAACACGAGATCCATTACGGAAGATTCTATTTTTAGTAGGACGTATCACCACACCTTCACAAAAATTGTTTTCCATTTCTGGGAAACCTAACCATAACGGGATATGAGTATTAAAGACATTAGGATATTCTAGACAGTCCTGAAGGTTTCCTTCAAAAAGTGTTTTTGCATAAAATATATTTAATGTCTCAAAATAAGTGTTGGCCTGATGCACATCAAGATAATATTCTTGGTTTATACATATGTCAAAAGCATAAAAGTCATTCTTTGGGGAATAACTAATTCCTTTTTGCACTTTTACCATAATAGGATTTTTTTTTACTTCTGGATGCTCATAAGAACCTCCAAATAGTTCTCCGTATACATGAATAGTTTGTACTTCGGGGATATCATTTTTAAGTAAAGAAAATAATCTAAGAATACGTTCTTTATAGGTGTCTACCACAAATAAGTAATTGCAAAATTGTTCACCTTCTTCGATGATAGTAGTTCTCTTAGCAACGTATATGTTTTTCCCATCACAGATAAATGAGAAATTTGCGCCATGTACTTTTTCTTGTACTACAAAAGTATCTTTTCCATATCCGTGAAGGTGTATTTGTTCAATCACCTTTTCTCGATAGGTGTTTTCAATCGTGTTATATTTTTTAAACATGAGTATTTTTTTAAATGTTAAACAATAGAAATAATGCAATATGTCATTGCAAGTCAATGATGATCTTCTTCTTGTTTATATACTCATAAGATCGTAGTAGGGGTGTTTTCGGGAGTCGAACCCTGTTATCTAGATTCACAGTCTAGTACTTTACCACATAAGTTAAAAACACCATTTGTGCTCATAGAAATGAGCTTTTTAAGATAACCTGATAGGATTTGAACCTATACTGCCAGAGTCAAAGTCTAGTATGCTGCCGTTACATCACAGGTTAATATTGCAGATCTAAAAGGATTTGAACCCTTACTCCAAGGTTCGTAGCCTTGTGTGCTATCCATTACACCATAGATCTATATTGTACGCTACATAGCATTGGAAATAAGAAGTTAAAAGAGCTATGCGCTCAGTATATTCCAAATGAGGCTAGCAGCGTACCTCCAACTAAAGTTTTTGTTAGGCTTATTATATGCGTTACAATGATTCTTAAATACGCTTTCGCGAAAGCGTACTCATCAAAAATCATATATGACGTCTTGTAAATTTTAATAAAAACGATTTGAGAATACCGTCGTTTTAGACATGCTTTCCGAGGATTATAGCCAAAGCTTTCTCTCGTTTTCCACGCTTTTCCTTTTCGCATTGGGAAGTACGTACATATCTGATGCCTGTATACATTGTAACCGTTCGGCAACTTAGACTAGGCTTGCATAGCGGTTCTATATTGTCCGCACTTTGCAACTACAGGGGTTGGCTCCCCCACCTTTAACAAGCGTCCCTTCCTAGGGCGGCTTGAAAGAATGTTTACCACATGATAAAGGCTTGCGACCTTCACCATCCCATATATTGCAATGGGTTTAGGCAACTACTAACTGTTACAACGCCTGAAGTCTTTTGCGATTGGTGCAGATTGAACTGCTTTCCTCCAGATTAAAAATCTAGTGCTCTACCAACTGAGCTAAAAGACAGGGTATGTCTCTCTGGGACTTGAACCCAGGCATAGGTTGACCTAGAAGAAGGGCTTCAGAGATGGCTTCATGGATTTTTGCCCACAAAATACCAACCTTCTCCTTGTAAGCTTCTCAGCTTACGGTATATAAAGTCGCCGGGCAGTTTCCTGCTTGGTAACTCTCAATACTACTATCAGCGCCACCCTAATGGATAGTTAGTATGTCACCGATAATTACAACTTTTCCTATTGATGTCTCCATCTCAAGCCTATTTTTAAGTCGGCTATATCTCCCTAAATCTTCTCAGCGGTCGCCCCTGAATTTTCATAGAAATATGTTTATTGCTTGCTTACGTGTACTCTTTTTTAAAAATAAAAAGTCTCCATTTGCTGTGTCAGCAAAAAGATTTATCCTTGTTACCAAGTTTATCTAAGGACGATAAGCCGCCCTTATCTACCACATAGTGATAGGTAATCGTTATTGTGCTCCACCTTGGATTCGAACCAAGAGATCGCAGGGCTTAAACCTGATGCCTTTTCCAGTTTGGCCAGCGGAGCATTATGTATTTATTATAAATACCTAGTAGTACAGGAAGAGAGACTCGAACTCTCAAGATCTTGATTCTAAATCAAGCGCGTATACCATTCCGCCATTCCTGCAATTTGTAGTATTCCGTAGGGGAATCGAACCCCTAATTCCACATAGAAAGTGTGGCGTCTTCACCATTTGACCAACGGAATAATATGTTGGAGTATCAGGATTCGAACCTGAGACCTCTACCATGTAAGGGTAGCACTCTACCGCTGAGTTATACTCCAAATTAATGTGTTGGGGCATTAGGACTCGAATACTGAAACAAGTTCAGCACAGGCTCTAAAACCTCCGGTTAATGAGACCGGCACGCTAGCCAATTGCGTCATACCCCAAGTTGATATTGTATGCATTAGTGTAGTATGCAACATAAAACACGAGTCTGAACCTTCTACCATATAAGGGTAGCGCTCAGACTTGAGCGTGCTTTTAGAACTATACATTTGTTGAGGTATTAGGATTCGAATACTGAAACAAGTTCAGCACAGGCTCTAAAACCGCCGAGGCATCAGCTCGGTGCGCTAACCCATTGCGCTATACCTCAATATTGTACTCCATAAGGGAATCGAACCCTTGTCGTCCGGTAGAAATGAGCTTGTGAATTCAACAAAACTTATTTCTCAAATATGTATCAAGAGTTAAAGCCGAGTGCACTAACCACTATGCTAATGGAGCATTATTGTCTGAGAGACAGGATTGACGTTGTCTTTCCTGCTGCTACTCATTGAGAATCAAATTCAAGTAATCTTGATATGATTCTTTCGTCTGAGAGGCAGGATTCGAACCTGCAACCTCCCGCGTCCAAGGCGGGTAAACTATCCGTCGTTATCCTCCCAGAAATTAAGACTGTCTAAAAAGTAACTTAATACGTCATTCTGAACTTGTTTCAGAATCTTACCGCATTAGTTATCAATGTAATGAGAAACTGAAACAAGTTCAGTTTGACGGAAATTATACCTTTTTAGACAGCCTCTTTTAGATATCTAGAGCTTGCATATTGCGATCACAAACTCTAGATGAAAGTCCCTTCTAGACTTTATTTGGTATTGAGCAGTACCGATGGGATTCGAACCCACAACCTTCCGAGAGACAGTCGGGCGCACTAGCCGTTGTGCTACGATACTATATGAATACCTACTAAGATTCGAACTTAGACTTAGGGATTAGAAATCCCTTGTGCTTCCGTTACACCATAGATATATATTGGTCTATGAATAAGACCATGTTGAGCAGTTACTGAGATTCGAACTCAGACCCAAAGAGTGGAAGTCTATTATGCTGCCATTAACACCATAACTGCTTGTGTGGAAGTAGTAGGACTTCCTTCGACAAGCTCAGGATAAACTTCTCGTCTTTATAATATATTTTATTAACGAGACGGATATTTTATCATAAACTTGATAATCATTTTGGTGGAAGTAGTAGGACTCGAACCTACAAGCTTCAAAAAGACCTGATTTACAGTCAGGCGAGCCAACCAATTGCTCAATACTTCCAAATTATATCATTTTAAAATTGAATTGGTATTATAGAGACAAGAACGAGATTCGAACTCATAAATAACGGGTTTGCAATCCGCTGCCTTAACCATTCAGCCATCTTGTCTTTTGCGATACTGATAGGATTTGAACCTATACTTTGAGAGTTAACAGCTCCCAGCTCTACCAGTTAAGCTACAGTATCGTATGCGGAGAACAAAGGGATCGAACCTTCACTGCTGTAACACAGACTCGATTAGCAGTCGAGCGCAACAAACCAGTATTTGTCTATTCTCCATAGCGGAAGGAGTGGGAGTCGAACCCACACGAGTCGTTAACTCCTAACTGTTTTCAAGACAGCGACCACCGCCAGTTGGCTTGCCCTTCCATAAGTTGACACGATGAGGATTGAACTCATAACCTCCCGGTTAAAAACCGGGGGCTCTACCAGTTGAGCTACGTGTCAGTGTGTATATTTGTTATATAATAATGACTTATAATTATTTAATGGGCCATTACTTTCTAACACATATACGTTGGTTTTTCAATATGTCAATGATCGTTGTGCATAAAAAAAGACGCCTTGTCTGGGCGTCTTTTTTATAGTGTGAGAAATCGATATATGCCTATATGCGTTTCTGTTTTTGTTCTATAAAAAAGACATGTCTATCTGAGTCAATATATAAGCCGAGCGCTCTTTGTTCGACGCGACATCCTCGATGTAGTCTAAAACTCGGTATCATATTTTGTGTTTTCATGTGTTACGTTTTAATTCTATTTAGAAACAACATATCATTGTTTCTGATTGCGATGCAAAGATCGAACTATTTTTGAATTATCCAACTAAAAATTAAATTTATTTTATTGATAATCAAGTAGTTACATTTAAAATTAAGCATAGATCTCCTTGTCCGTCTGATGACAGATATTGGACTTTTTTGCAGTAGACTGTCTCTCTGTTGCTTAGCTTCCAAATGGATCTTTTGTTATGTGGTTATAATTTTTTCAATAGATGAAATTTATTTTTATAAAAATGTTGTTTAATTTTCAAATGGTTTATAATTTTCGGTTTTAGGCATAAAAAAAGCGCCCAATTTCTCGGACGCTTGCTTTATATATGTTTGATTTTTCTTAATTATACTATCATTGTGTAAAATCTTTAAAATACATACAAGCGTCCTTATCCATGACGATAAATTCATTTATCCCACGGTAATCGCACCACTGACTTAACAGTGATTTCGGTGCTGTATGTTGTATTCTTCGTATCATTTACACTACAAATATGTTATAAATTATTGGGTTTTGAAAAATATCACTCTAATTTTTATTGAAATGTTTGATTTGCACTACTATATATTTAATGTTTTTCCTTCTTTTAGATATTCTTTTTTGACTCCCTCAAGAATGGCATTATAGGTAATGGTTGTAGTACCTCCCGCAATTGTTTTTAAACAGGCATATTGTACAATGTTTACAATATTTGCACCTGTAATAGCAAATTGTCTAGAGATTTCTTCTAATGAGATATTCTCTTCTAGCGTAATTCCTTCTGGTAAATTATTGTCCCATAATCGCAAACGTTCTTTATGTGTAGGGGTTTCAAACTCTATTATGGATTGAAAACGGCGTGTAAAAGCAGTATCAATATTATTTTTAAAATTGGATGCGAGAATGACCAAGCCTGGATGTGCTTCTATGCGTTGTAATAAATAAGATACTTCTTGGTTTGCATATTTGTCATGCGCATCTCTTACATTGGTTCTTTTTCCAAAAATGGCATCGGCCTCATCAAAAAATAAAATCCAATCTTTATTTATGGCTCGATCAAATAAGCTCGATAGATTTTTTTCTGTTTCTCCAATATATTTTGATACAACCATAGAGAGATCAATCCTATACACATCTTTATTTGTGTATTTCCCAAGTAATCCTGCGGTTAATGTTTTTCCAGTTCCTGGAGGACCATAAAACATCACACGATATCCAGGTTTGATTTTATTTTTCATGTTCCAATCGTTGAGTAAAATCTCATTGTATTGTAACCAAGTTTGTATCTCCTGAACTTCGGTAATGGTTTTGTCATTAAGAATTAAGTCATCCCAAGTAAGATCTGTTGTTACTAAACTCGCTGGGAATTCTTGACTTAATTGAGGTTTTATCTCTAGACCCGTTGTAAGCTTTATGAGGTACTCATCATTAATAATAAGTTTTCCGCTTAATGTAGGTTCTCCTCTTGGAACTGATTCTATATAGAGTATCTTATCTTGAAGTAGTTTATTATTAGATTGTATGGAGGTAATGACTTTTAAACGCTTGTCAATATCATTTCCTGCTAGAATATATACAGCTGTCTCTACCGTAGGTAATATGCCTCTATGGTTTTTACCTTTAATCCCTCCAAATTCTGGAAACTCACCTCCATTAGGTAAAAAATTAGAAATTATAGCACTTAGAAAATCAGGTGCTATATGAGGGATCAATGCGAGACTTAAGCATATAATTTCGTCAAAGGAAAGTTCTTCTTCTTTTAAGAATACAGCCAAATGTGATTCACTATGTGTGATATCAAGTTCTGGAATGTCTAGTATTTCTTGTTTTAACTCTAAAGAGAGTCTATAAGTAATATATTTTTCTAGATATAATACTATAGGTCTTAAAGAGTGAACGTTTTCTATGGTTAATGCGTTATGTATCATCTATTATTATTTTATGTTGTTATGTTTTTTAGTACGCTTTCGCGAAAGCGTAAAAAGCCATATCACTATACGTTTTACTATTTTAAATTAATGGATCTATAGAGAAAATATCTATGTTTGATTTTTTGAAATTACGTGTGCGTTTCATCGCAGCAATCCCATTTCTAGATCCTTCATGATTGGTATTTCCTTCGATGGTTTCTATCGTTGTTCCATCTATATCTATTACAATTCCTGTATGTGTCCAGTCTAATCTTGATTTTTTAATTAAAAAGATATCTCCAGGCTTAACAAGGGAAGGGTTATTATTTATCTGGCTATTACGATGCAAAATTCTTTTTTCAAGGCCAGCATTCCCTACGATATCGCAGCTTACTGTTTGCGGCATTAAGGATGTAAATTTTTTACCTTGTGCAGAGGCGGCTTGATCTATAATCATTTGTACAAAGCCCATACACCAAAACCAAATAGAACCATCATGACCATCCATATAACTACGCACCCAAGGACCACTATTAGATTGTCCTTTTATGATGAGTTCTCGTGGGTGAGATTTGACATGATTTTCTGCAACTTCAAGAACTAAACTCCGAAGATCTGAACTCTGTAATGGTTTTTCAAAAGCATCTCTCATAGGGCGACATAATTGATCAAAGAGTGCTTGTGTTACCATACCAGAAGGGATAATATCTATTGCTTTTTGATAGTTCTTTACGGCGCGTTCTGTTGCAGGGCCATAATCACCATCTATGCCCGTTGCTGTACCAGCATTAGGATGATTAATTGCATATAGAGACAGCCAAGATTGTATTTTGCGTACATCATTTCGGTTATTAGAACCTTTTCTTTTCTGTGTTCCTTTGATGATCAATTCTTTTTTATAATCTGTTTTTTTCATGGTGTGTTGATTTTGATAATGCGTTTTAAAAAAATATGATCGTTTTAAGAAGAAAACATTAGTTGTTTAAACATCTTATTACGTATCAATTTTTCTCCATTTCTCCATTTTAATTTTCTCCATTTTTTCTCTGTTTTTTTTAGCAGACTTAACCATATCAGGTACAATATGTTCTATTTCTTTTCTTCTATATCTCAATGCTTCTGCAATGTCTTCGTTTAATAGCTCTTTATGTTCAATAGCATATTCTGTTATCTGGTCGTTCTCATCGTAAATCGCAGCGTTTTCTATTCTTTTTTTTATTTCAGAAGAGAATTTTGAATTAAAAAAATCAATAGCTTCAAAGAAATCAATAGTATTAAAAGGAGTATTTTTAAATTGCTCCCAAGTATTATCTATTAACTCTTCTATGCCAATTGTAGCATAATACAAATACCTTAAGAAATTTGAAGTTATTTTATGTACTTCAGGAATTTCGTATTTATAGGTTGTAAAAAAATACTGATGAATAGTTAATTGTATTTTTTTGTCACTATTCTCAATCCAAAATTTATCTATATCGTTCATATTTATATATCTAGAGTGTTTTTAAATGGTTGATTATATCCTTTATTAGTATAGGGTTAGGCTGAATGTTTCCACTTACATATCTTTCAAAAGTTCTTGTTGAAATACCAAATCGGGCAGTTACATCTTCTTTAATTTCTCTTGCCGATTGTGTTTGTTTAACTCTATTATACTCTACACTTAAAGTAGCTGCATTATTACTATCGGCTATACTTTGATACTGGTTTATTTTTCTTGTTAATGCAGATTTTACAGATGCAGAATCATTTTCAGAAAATAAGAATACTCTTGCTTCAACGTCTCCATCACTATTAGTAAAATTACCGATACTCTCTCTAATACTACTTAAATACCCTATTCTAATCAAATAATTAGCCCTGTCTGATGCAGGCTCAATAATTTGTTCTGCTAACGATGTTGCAGAAGAAGCACTAATAGCTGCAAGTAATCTTGCTCCTCCTTCTCCAAGTGAAGTAAATCGAGTTAGGTTTTCTCTTCCTGTTTCAGAAATAATTACTGAAGGAGCATCACCAGGAGCTCTTGAAGGTTTTGGCTTTATATTAAAATCAAAATTGACATTATTAAAAATGGCTCTTTTTGTCGTATAACTATTATCTGCTTCTTTTTGAAGTTCTTCTGCCTGTATTGTTAATGACTCTGGAAAATCTCCCATATAATCTGTTCCAGGTTCCTCGTCTCTATATTTATTTACAGTTACTTCAAATGCATAAATTCCATTTTCATTCGTTGTTAATTCACTTACCATTCTACTTTCAATAGCGCTATAAAATCTTCCATTATCTGAGCCATCAGCGGGGACTAAATTCCAAGTAACTCCAGGTCCATGCATACTTAAATTATGTAATAAATGAAATCTAACCCAATTCATTACTCTAATTGTTCCACTCCTGTCAATACCAAGATCAAAAGATCTCACATGTGCCCACCCCATTGGATCTTGGCTTGGATCTGAACCTGTGGTATTTCCAGGCACATTTGTTAACGGGTAAGCTTTAACAAATTTTGCTTTTCCTCCTTGCGCACCATGGGTTACTTCTGTCTCAGGAAGTTCATTACCACTATCAATGCCTCCAGCAACTACAGCATTCCTTATTTCATCTAGTTTTGTTTGTATTTCTGATTGTATACTTTCTACACCCTGTTCGTCACTACTTGATAAGTGAGATTCAATAAATATAACAAGTTGAGCTCTGAGTTGATCTGCACGTGAAAGCTGTGATTCTTGCTCAGGAGTATCAGTATCATCATTTGCTTGCTCGTTTTCAATTTTGTTATGTACATCATCAGGATTATTACTAGCCATCATAATGGTGGCATTATTACCCTGCATAGTAATATACAATCGATGATCTTCCTCATCTTCATCTCTAAATGTAGATTCTATAGAATTTAGTTCTAAACTATTTTCGTTTTCTCCTTCAACAGGATCTCCATTTCCACCTAGTCCAAGTGCACTTAAAAATGCTGTCCCAGCTGCCATGGCTCGATCTATTAACCAATCAATACCTTCATTAATCATTGCCCGAGTACTTTCAATCATCTCAGCAATTTTCTCACTGATATCCCCTAATCCTAGTTGTTTTGCTAAGAAGGATATAGCTACAGGGATTCCATCGGAAAGAGCGGTCTCTAAGAAATTGGCAGCCGATTGTATGTTTCCGCGTGCTATATCGGCAATACCCGCTACAAACGAGTTGACAATCTCTAAGATTTCTCTTATTTTTTCTATAAAAGATACAATAGCATTAAATGCTGTTTGTACTCCTCTGATTACAGGCATAATTCCTGTAACATCTAAGAATGATAGAAGCCATCCCATAGCTTGTTGAATTACTCTTTCTTGGATGAAGCCCATAATGCCCTCTTTTATGACATTCCATAAATTGCTTATCTGTCCTTGTATATATTCCCAAATAGCAATAGGTCCACGTTCTATCACATCTCGTACAAATGTCCATATGCCTGTAAGTGTATCTAGTACTGATCGTATTTGCTCTACACGTTCTGGTCCAATTCTTATGGCTAAGCGTTCTAGTATATTGTCCAATGTAATTCCGAGTACATCCATCGCCATGCCGAGTAAGGATCGAATACTTAAATCAGATGGAATCTCTACACCTGCATCGGCGAGTGTCCCAAATAACCAAGTTTGTAGTCCACTTAATAAGTGTGTGCCTATATTAGTAAGGAATTGGATGAAACCATTTTTAAGTGCATCCATCAAGTTCATTAAGAAAGCGACCGGATCATTTTTGATGTCTTCAAAAGCAGACATGGCATTTGCGATGATATTTGCAATCATATCGGGTGGAATCCCCATGATTTCTAGAATCAACTCAATCAGAATTTTAACGACTTTTACTATAAAAGTGAATAGTTTGACTATAGGTTCTCCAAATTGTGCTGTGATTCGTTCAAAAGCGGGGAGAGGATCTACTAGATCATCTATGGTAAATGAGTTCCATACATCTGTAAAGAGTTGGATGATATAGGCTGGTGTCATGCCTAACTGAGCAATTAATGCTTCTATTTGTCCCGCAGCTCTAGGAATTACACCCGATTCACTTAATTCTTGATACTTTGCTTCACCACCAGGAACTAGTCCCATAAAACCTCGAATGATGTTTTGAACAGACCTGAGAACTACTTCGCCAGTGAGTGGGTTTTCTTGGATAATCACGGTAAGAAGTGTGAATCCAGGAATCTCTGCGGCAACCGTACTAAGCCATCCTAATAAAGCATCTTTTATAAGTTTAAGAACCTCTATAGCAACGGTAGAAGCAAAGTCCCATAATCCTTCTAAAAATGTACCTGCTTGTGTCGCTAGTGATGTAAGACTGTCTAGAATATTAGGTAAATTCTCTGGTTGAATAGCATCCCAAGCAGCATCAATTAGGCTCGTTAACTGCCCTAATAAAGACGTAAATGCTCCCATTTGAGTATCTAACCAGTCTGCAGTTTCTTGAAGCGTTCCTCTTTCTCTCATCTGCTCCAACTCGGTTTCTTTCCCGATCAGGATGAGGAAATCTGCTAATATTTCTACTGTTTCTGCATCTACTTCTTCATCACGTAAAGGGTCATAACTAATTACTTTCTTAAGAAGTGACCATGCTTGATTTTCTTCTAGATAAGGCTCTGCAACATCAATAAGTGCTTCTTTTATCCATGTGAGTAATTGGTCAGTAAGGGAAGAGATAAATCGTATGACTCTATTTAATAAGGTGTCAAATTTATCTGTTAGAACATCAAGCGCATTTGTATATGGAAATTCTAATCTTTCCCATGCTTCTCCTATCAAATCGAGTATTGCTGTCGAACTTAAACCAAGCTCATTGAGTTGTCCGCGCACCCAGTCAAAGGCTCTTTCTAAAATGCCATATTCTTGAAGTTTATCAAAAATGGCAGGTCCAGCCACAGGAATTAACTCTAAGAGTCCTTGTACAAGATTAATGGCAGTTCTATCTACTCTTTGGCTTGTAATTGGATTGTACTCTATAATAACCGTAAATAAGGTATATCCAGGAATACGTCTAGCAATGTCTCTAATCTCATTTACAGCAATGCTGGGTAAATCACTAATAGCAAAACCTTGAACCATCTCTGGGACAGATGATATTTGTAATGGTTTCTGTTGAATATCGGCACCTCCTTGTTGTACCGTGTGTGTTAACTCGTGTGCTAGTAAATGCTTCCCAGAATCACTTCCAGGATTGTAGTTTCCTTCATTAAAGTAAATATCGCTTCCATTGGCAAAAGCTTGCGATCCTAATTGCTGATTCATTTGCACGGCAGCACTATCATTATGCACACGTACATTACTAAAATCTGCTCCAAAGCCAGATTCCATTTCTCCTTTAGTGTTGTTATCTAGTGGACTTCCCCCACCTTTTGAACTTTGTAATGTACTTTCTATAGAAGGACTTACAGTGCCATCGTCTCCAGAAGCTTGTTTTTGTAACGTCTGAACTTCCTCATCCTCTTTTTCTTGAACTTCCTCTTCCTCTTTAGCTTGCACATCTTCGTTAGACATGTGTTGTACAATAGAAAGAGTAGGGGTTATGTCAGGAGAAGCTTCTTTAGTTTGTACTGTATTCTCGGTGGATGATTCTTGAGATTGCTCTTGGTCAACGCTCATTTGAAGTTCACTTTCTTTAGGTGCGCTCTCTTCAGTTTTTTGAACCTCTTCGTCCTCTACTTTTTGTAAAGGAGGAATTTCTTTAAGTTGTACTCCAGGAACAATAGTATCTACGACAGGTTGTTGTTGTATTTCTGTTTCTTGAGATTCTTGTTTTTGTACTTCTTCTTCTGAGTTTTTTTGAATAGAAGGTACTGCTGGAAAGAATGGAGTAGTGGAGTCGTTACTTTTTGCTACGATTTGGTCGGCAGCTTTATCTGCTTCTACTTCATATTTGTCTCCGGGTTTTCCTACATCCAGTTTTGGCTGGATAAAAGCAGGACTCGATCCAGAGCTAAATAAGCTTGAATTTTGAGATGGTGTACTATTTTTATGTGCAGCTGAGAACATGGTTCTATCACTTTATGTTGAAATACAGGGGAGGTTGTCAATATATAAATGCTTAGTTGTTAATTTTTTTGCGCTTTCGCGAAAGCGTATATCTAATGCTTAGTTTTAATATTCATTATATTTTTTTTAAATGATTATTATAAGTGATTGTTTTAATAAGTTTAATTTTTAAAACCTATCTGTATAATGACAAGTTCCTCCATGTTCTTTACAGATTTTTTGAATAATTCGCGCCTCTAAAGCTCCTTCTTCATAAAATGATTTTTCTACAATTCCTATGTTTATAATCAATTGAAATATTCCTTCAAATATCACTGTAGTTCGCATTTCGATAGATAGATTCATATCCAAATTATTTTTGAGATCTATTTGCTTTTGTGCTTCAAGAAGATCTTCCATATTTGAAAAATCCGCAATTGTTACGCAAAAAGTTAGGTCATCAGGTGTTGTTCCCATGAATTTCGAACTTTCATCAAAAGCCTCACTCTCAATAAATACATCTTCTAATAAAACAGACTCTTTTAATGGTTTCTTTAATTGTAATTTAATATCCCACAAAGCACGCCAGGTACCTCTAAAATCTTCATCTTCTGGATATTCACAAAAGTAATCTGACCTACAGAACCTTATGTTACCTTCTTTTGCTCGAACGGGACAATCAATATCCTTTAAAATAGTTTTAAAAAAAGCAGGAGTACCTTTATAATCCCTTTCCCATTCTGAAAAAAATAAGATGTCTAAAGTTGTTCTGTTTTCTATATCTACTAAGGGACTTGCTAGATAAATGGCCATAATTTTATGTACTTTTAAAAGTTATTTTAACAAAATAAGTATATTTTGCTTTGTCTTTATTTCCTTCTCCTTTATTTACCTTGGCAGGCATTACGATTAAGTCATTTTCTTTACCTGCAAAATTGTAAAACCCTTTTCTATCTTGTTTGACTCCTTTCACTCCATCGGAATTCCAATGTGCAGAGACTTTCGGATCATGCTCCATAGTAGGTTCTTGGTTTTTTACATTTTTATCCCAGTATTTATTTTTATACCAATATTTATTTGGATTTTTTGGGTTCATTAGTCCAATATTTCCTTTTTTTGTTGGTTTGCCTTTTGGAGTTGAAAGCATTTGTCTAAGCCTTTCCTGAATATCAGAATTATAACTAGTACCATAATATCGCTTTCTTAATGCTCTGCTTCTATCCTCATGCTTTTTAATTATAGCTGCTTTCAATTTATACTGCCCCCCTACAACCTCTACATCATTATCAGGATGAGGTGGTAGTGCTGTAAAACGATAAATACTTGGATTACGAGTGTCCTGTTCAAAAACCCCATCTTCTTTTAATTTACCCATTATTTGATTACAGATATCTTGAGTATAAATAGTAGGATCATTAGGAATTTTACTAGCTTTTGCACTCGCATTAAAGTCTCTTATATCTGTCCAAGTTATGTCATCCTTCAATGCTGAATGATTATGCCCTTTACTGGATACTTCTTTGACCGCAAGTACTACAATCTGTGCAGGGCTAAGTGTTTTAAGAGAATATAGCTTCCCTTTTTGACCAACCAAGTTGACTGACATATTGGGGAATATTCTTCCATTTTTTCTACCCCATTGGATATCATCTCTTGCAACACGTACACTTATACCAAAACTCTTTTTCCAATCCTGTGTATCAAAATTAGATTGAAATACAGCTTTACTATGCGCTTCTTGAACTCGTACTTGAATAGGATCAGTCTCATCTACTTCATAAGTAGTTACATGTGTGCCTTTACTAGCTCTCCAATCATATATCCATTTTTTTCCTTTCTTTTTAGGAGTAATTGATTTGAAAATAGGATGTTTCTTTTTCGTATCTGCTGCAATTTCTTTAGCATCTTCTTTCGTTATCTTTTTATTCTTATCTGCGTCTTTAACTTTGGAAATTTTATCCAAATATTTTAGTCCCTTTTCTACTTTTTTATCGTGTTCTTTTGTGTTTTTCTTATCCTTTACATCTTTTTTAGTGACTTTCTTTCCTCCTTTTCTCTTGAAAAGTTTCTTCGCCTTCAGAATAATCTTCTTCATCGCCTTATCGATCTTCTTACGAACTTTTTTGATGATCTTCTGAACTTTACCAGTAAGACCCGTAATTCCTACCAATGATGCTAAGAATCCTATTAAGACAGGAATGGCTTTGGTCAAGGCTTTTTCAATACCTTTAGCAACTGCAGAAACATTTCCAGCAGCCAAGGCTTTAATACTATCCATAAAGGCTTGGACTAGTTCAAATATTTGGGCAGCTCTCTCCACAAAGAACTTCACAATATCAATAATCATCATCGCTGCTTTTACAAAAGCACCTGCAGGGCTCATGAGTCCAAGAACCCATTTGATCCCAGCTTCAATCACTTTGGTAATGACCATATCCCGAATGGCATCCATGACCATTTCTTTCAGGTTAGAGAATTGTTCTTTAATGTAATCCCATAGCCCTTCAACTCCCTTATCTTTAACAATGGTGAAAATCTCAACAGCTTTTTCCATACCAGCCACCACTGTTTCTCCCAACATTTTAACGGCTAAACTTCTAAAATAATCCCAAGTCAGTCCTAGCATTTGTGTCACCAAACTAAAAATACCTGAAAGACTAAACAGGTTATCTGGAATTTGAATTCCTACATTTCCTAAAGAACCTGTTAACCATTCTATTAATCCTTGAATGATGTTCTTCTTGATGTTTTTACCAAAGTTTTCAAATCCTTGCTTAACGCCACTAATTAAATTACTCAAGAATCCTATTGGGTCTGAAATGATGGCCCCAATAGCACTAACAACTGCAGATAATAGTCCTAGTAATAGGTCTTTTATCTTCATAATGGCCTTCACTACCGCTTCTAAGGCTTTTAAAGCCCCTCCGATCCAACCTGCACTTACTTTTTCTTTTATTTCATCAAACTTCCCACGAAGTGAATCAACATTTTCTTTATAGGATTTAGCTAATCCCTTTGCTAACTCTTCTTGTTTTTCATAAACGGTATCTTCCAGATCTGAATATTGATCGTTAAAGTCGGTAAAAGCATCTTCAGCCAATTTCTTTTGAGATTCATCTAGGCTATCAAATTTTTCTTTGGACAACCTTTTTCCTTCTGCTATTGCGTCCAATGCTGCATTTAAACCATCAGAAATAATGACAGAAATATCATCAAGAACGGTATCCATTTTAGAAATAAATTTGCTCTTTTCTTTTCTGAATAATCGTTCTATTGCTTCTGTATCTTCTCCAAATAACCAATCATCTACAACAGTCCACCCATAGATATCTCCAAGTCCGTCTTCTACATTTTTTTCAAAAGATTTTTGAGCACTCTCTGCTTCAGAACTAAATTTCTTATCTACATCATCAGATAGTTTCTCAAGACTATCTGTTACTGTTTTCTTGGTATCGTTATAGATCTTTTCAAATTCTCCATAGATCTTTTCTTTCTCCGTTTTATCGCTGTCTTTATTTGTTGTTTGATTTTGTAATACATTACCTTCAGATAATACTTTGGCTGCTTGCATTTGATCTAGACCTTGTGTACTATCTGCGGTTGCAGTTTTTTGCGCTTTGGATAATTGTGCTTTTTCTTTTTTGCGATATTTAATAGGAGCAAGCTTAGCTTCTTTTTGCGCCGTATTCTTTTCCTCAAGAGCCCCTGTAAATTTTGGTTCATTGGATTTTGCTAGTTGCTCATCCTTAATTTCATTATCAGCCATATAACTATCCAAAGACTGACTCTCTTTTTCCATAGAGATTTCCTGAGATGTTTTAGGCTTTGGTACAGATGCTTTGGCATCTAAAGGCTTAGGAGTTGTCCCTGGATCAGCAGGAGGTAAGGGAGTTGCTTCTACAACAGGCGAACCAACGTCAGGAGCTGGTTTTTTTGCTTCTTGCTTCATAGGCCCAGCAAGCTTATCACTTTCACCAGTTACTTGTCCTGAGATGTTTTCTTTTATTCCATCAATAGGTTTGTCATCTCTAAACTCCTTAGCTTCATCTGAGTTTTTAGGTAGCTTATTCTCTAAATCATTAAGATTTGATTTAAGCATATCTTTAAATCCTTTAGGAGTAAAAGGTTCTCTTTTCTTTTCTGAAACTGCATTTAATGATTCGGCATGTGCTTCTTGATTGCCTTTCTTAGTTTGTGAAGCGGGTGAAGCATGACCTGCTGCTTTTTGTTCTCCTACTTTGTTTGTAGGATCTGGATGCTGCGATTTTTCTGTTTTTGCATCTTCTGTTTTTTTAATCTGAGTTTTAAAGGCAGGATCATCTTCTGGACGGGTAGGGGCTTTTGGGATAGCGGCTTCTTTGACCTTTTCCTGTTCAACATCTTCTTTTTCTTCTTCTTTAGATTCCTCTGTTTTTTCTACCGAATTAGAAGCCGATTGTGATGCTGTAGTTTGCGTTGCAGTTGCATCGGCAGTGGTTGTATTTGCTTGCCCCTCACCAGCGGGTTTTGAGGATGTATCCTTAGTATCAGAAACTGATTCATTTCCTTCACTTTTTTGTTGATCCTGCTTGCCTTCTCCTTCTTCTTTAAGAGAAGTATTGTTTTCTCTAGTATTTTTTGATGTCGTATTTTTTGAAGAAGGATCACTAGTTTCTACCTCTGGAGTTACAGTTTGCTGCGTTTCTTGATCTTGATTTTCTTGTGTTTGAACTTCTTCTTCAGATTGTTTTTGAGATGCTGGAGAGGCTTGAAAAAATGAAGATGATGATTTCTCTGTTTTTGCTGTTGCTTGGTCTGCTGTTTTATCTGTTTCTACTTCTTGGTTATCTCTTGATTTTCCATTGTCTAACTTAGGTTGAATAAAGGTATCAGTGTTTTTATTCGTTATAGACGAAGATAGAGTAGAAGCAGATGAATTATTTTTTGCAACAAACATGTATTATTTAATGTGTCTTTAAAGCATTTGTTATGATTGTATACGCTTTCGCGAAAGCGTATATAGTATCCAGAATACAAGTATTATTCATGGATACTATATGTTAATTTTATGAGAGAGCTAATGTCAAAACTTTTGAGAATACACTATCTATAATTTTGTTTTTGAAGTGCCCTATGCTGATCTTACTTATCCCTGCATCTTGAAGTGTTTTAAGAATTAATAGGTCTTTTTGACTTTGTAATAACCAGGCGAGTTCTTCTTTATCTATGTTACCTTCAGTAAATAAGATGGTCCATTTCTTAAGTTTTTCTTTAGAGTGGGCTAAATATTCTTCCATATCTGCAATGATATCTTTTCCTTGCTCTCCAAATTTTTCTTTGGCCTCTGTAATGATCTCTTCTTTTAGATCGTTAAATAGTTCTTCAAAATTCATAATGTTATTTTTTATAGGTTACTTATAAAGCTTGTGACTGCATTTTCACTGGTTGTGTCCTTTTTTTCTTCATATTGAATTAGGATATTAAATGCTTTTTCAATTTGCGGTTTTGCCTCTTCTATAAATGCGCTATTAAGAGTCCCTTTTTGTTCCCATAATGTTAGATAGCTTTTTACAAGTTTGTTGTCATTATTCAGGACTTCCCACATTTTTGTGGTGATTACATTTTGATTTTTTCCTCTTTCATACGTGAGCATTTTTTCTAACTGATTTTTTAAATCAATCACCTCATTTTCATGTGACGAGAAAGCATCATCAGATTTATCCATAAGACTTAAAGTCTGTAGTTTAATCTCTATGGTTTCTGTATAGGTGTAATGATCATACAAAGAGCTTGTGCTTGTACAACTTGTGATCGTTGTGACAGCGCATAATACGATGAAGTAAATTTTTAGTGTTCTCATGAGTAATATGGTTTTTATAGTATAGTGTGATATTTCTTAGATCTAAAATTCTCTTGGACGCCCTAAATTGTAAAGGGAGGATTTGTATTCTTCAGGTGTAGTAGGGTTATAATACTCTACTCTATATATTGAGTTTTCATTAAACCCTAAAAAGAGAGCTATCCCTTTTTGGGGATATACCCAAACTTTATTTTTCATTTCGACGACATCTATATAATAATCTAGTTTTAGAGAGGGCTCTCCCAAGGAATCTATTGTTTGTTTTATTTGAGGATTTATTGTCCAAGATTTATGAACCTCAATTTTGGCTATTTGATTTTTTTGTAACCAGATAGTGGTATATATGCCTTGATCATCATTTATGGTATACCTATAGTAATATGAGTCTATTAATGATATGCCAAGAGTTCCGTCTATTTGTTCTTTATTATCTATAGCTATTTGTTTTAGTAACATTTCTTGACACTTTTCAATGTTTAAATCATTTAAAAAATAATCATGTTCTATTGTTATAAAATCTTTACAATCTATGATATGTTTCATGGTGTTTTGAGTGTTATTACAACTAACAGTTAATAAGAAGATGTATATTATTGTATTTTTCATGTCCCTTTAAGATATTCTATTTTTCCTAGAAAAAATGACGCCATTAAATTATTAATACCAATGATCCCTGCAATGCGTTCTGCATTCTTAGCTTCTGCATAGTAACTATTAGATGGTTCATCGGTTTTTTTACTATTATAAAAATCTCCTTCAATCTTTTTACGTAAAGCGAGATCTTTAAAATTAATATTTTCATAAACGATCTTAGTAAAGTAATCTGCAACACCTTCTCTTAATACTTTACCACCTTGTTTTTCTCCTAAACTATTGCTGTAGGTTTTTGATCTTTTTGCTTCTAGGGTATGTATATACTCATGAATGATCGTTCCAAAATTTTCCCACATATATTGACGGTTTCCTTCATTCCCTTTTGTCTTAAAACGTTGTAAGAAAATTTTTCCATCAGAAGCAAATCCAGGCCATCCTAAATGTGTTAGTATCATTTCTTTTCTATATGTTGTAGATAGTTCTTTTATAATTTCATTTACAACCTTTTTTTCAAGAGTTCTACTTTGTACGGCATCCCATTTTTCATTTATTGATGTCATTCTTGGACCTTCAACAATTTTTTGAATTCTCCACTCTGCCCATGCAGTTTGAATAGCGGCTTGATCTACTTTAGATTTTCCTTTAAGGCTATTTTCTTTTTTACTCCAGCCATCAAAAATGTTTTTCCCAAATTTTAAAGGATTCCCCTTTTTTATATTACCAAATACTTTATCTGTTTCTGTTTTTGAAACTTTAGCGAGATCATTAATACTACTTGGGCTATGTAGGTTTTTCTTGTCTTTTCTTTTTGCTTTTTTCCCTTTTCCGAGGGCATCATATTGTTTTAGTGCAATTTTTTCTGTTTTAGCTTTGAGCTCCTTTTTATAAGCGGCTTCATTTTTAGGATCAAACACGGGGAGCTTACCTGTTTTAGGGTTTGCTTTTACTTCTGTAGACATGGCTTCTTCAACATCTTTCTTTTCGCCTTTAGTAATCGCTCTTGCGTTTTTTAGTACATCAGTATCAGAAACTCCTGCAAATTGATCGTGTTCTGTTTTATATCCAGTGTATTTACTATCTAGTTTTGACATTGTTATTTTTCCAACAATACCATCTTGTTCTTTTTTTGGAAGTTTACTTGCTGTTTGAAAGTCTTTTACTGCTTTTTTTGTTTCATTACCAAAAACTCCATCAACACCGTGTTTTGGAAGTTTAAAACCAGCGTCTAATAAAGCTTGTTGGACAATACGTACATGTGATCCTTTACTTCCTTTCTTTATTAATAACTTTCCATTTAAAACTTTTTCAATTGTTTTGTTTCCATTAAAGCGATGCGATTTCAAATCTTTTTTCATCACTTTTTTTTGTATCATACCTTTTTGCTGTATGGTATGTGTAAGTTCATGTGCTAGTAAATGTTTTCCATCTTTGGATTCAGGATTGTATTTCCCATCATTAAAATACACATCATTTCCATGTGTAAATGCTTGGGCACCTATATCTTGACTCATTTGTGCCGCTTCGCTATCGTTATGGATATTTACATTGCTAAAATCTGCGCCAAATCCAGATTCCATTTCGGTTTGTGTCTTAGAATCCATTTTAGAGCCACCGCTTCCTTTTCGTAATTGCCCTTCTATATTTGAATTTGCTGAAGGTGCATTCCCTTTTTTTGTTTGGACTTCCTCATCTTCCATAGCTTGCACTGGCTCTTCTTCCTCCATTTTTTGCACAGGCTCTTCTTCTTCCATTTTCTGAACTGGTTCTTCCTCTTCCATTTTTTGAACAGGCTCTTCTTCTTCCATTTTTTGAACAGGTTCTTCTTCCTTCATAGCTTGCACTGGTTCTTCTTCCTCCATTTTTTGAACTAAAGGAGTAATACTAGCGGCTAGTGGTTTTTGTTGAACCTCTTCTTCACCTTCCATTTTTTGAACAGCATCTCCAGATCCAGTTTTATTAACTACTTGATCTGCCATACGGTCTGCTTCTACCTCATAAGTGTCGCCAGGCTTTCCCATTGCCAATTTTGTTTGGACTTTTGGTTTGAAGAATGAATCCCCTCCTAGTACTTGATTTGGTGGCGGTTTTTGATGTTTCCTTCTCATAATCCTTTGCTGTTTTATAGTGTGCGTTTTTCTTTTTTAATTTTGATGTACTACCAATTTGTAAATATTAACTGGTCAAGCCATGGGAGCCTACATATACCTATTCCCCAAGGAAGTTTGTCTACCAATATATCTTGCGTTTTTCGTTCGATAACTATTTTAGGATTGTCTTCTGTAAAACTTAACTTTCCTTCTCTTTGTAAAAATTCGTGACAGATTAAATCTGTAGAAGCATTATTAAACACTCCCCAGTTTTCAATAACAGATTCTAGGAGTTCTTCTGCTTGTTCTTTTATATAGTCAGAAAGTACAATGTGTCGTGGTATCGTTTTTTGAATAGGAACGCCACATAAGAATTTTTCAAAAACCATATAACTTTCTATTTGCTGTTCTTTTTTTGTTGCTAGATAGTGCAATGCGTGTACTGCTACTTCTTGATCTGTAATTGTATTGTTGTCATCTAGTAAACCACAATTCTTAAAAAAATGGGATAGGTATGGATGTACTATAATAAGTCCAGCATTTTTAACATAATGGGTCCCCGAATTATGAAGGTTTGGGTTTTCATGCGAGATGATATCTTTTATATATGTATCCATAAGTGGTTTTGAAATTATCTCTTGTTGTCTTTCAGAGCTTTCTGTTTGTGACGCTATATCTATATCTCTTGATATGTTTTCTTGGAGGCTTTCTTTTTTACCGTTTTCTGACGGTTGTTTCTGTTGTAGATCTTTATCTGTGCTTTTTTCTTTTGATATATTTTCTAGAGAATGTTCTTTTTTGTTGTTTTCTAAAGATTGTTTCTGTTTTTGATCTTTATCTATGTTTTTTTCTTTTAATATATTTTTTAAAGAATGTTCTTTTTGATTTTTTTCTAATAGCTGTTGCTGCTGTGTTTTTTGATTAGTTGGAGGTTCTTTTTGATCTATTATACCTTCTTCTTTTTTGATTGTATCTGGATGTGTTACTTTTTGATCTTCTTGTACATCTCTAATATTATTATTAGTAATCAGGCCATTTTTACTCTGAATATCTTGTGTAGTTGTTGTATCGATATCTTCTTGTAATTTACTAGGTGTTCCCTCTTTTTTAATAGCAGTATTTTCTGAAGAAATCTCATCAATACCTTTATTTTTATTTTGAACTCCTAGCTGGTTTTTGGTAATAGGAATCTCATCTTCTTGCAACTCTTGAGTTGTTTCTTCAGGAGCACTTTTTGTTTGTATGTCTTCTGTCTTTGTTAAAGATGCCTGATCTTCTTTAAAAGAGGTAGTTGCATTGTTTGTTTCTGTTGCGCTTTCTTGAAGCTGTTTATACACCTTGTGATTATCTTGTTGTATAGATGCTAATAGATGATTTACCTCTGGTGTAAGTCCTATTTTAGAACACATAGAAATGAGATGTACGAGTAAAGTATCTTCTTTCTGAGAAGTGTTTTTGATTTTTTCTTGTAATAGTGTTATGACACTCTCTTTCTTTATGATGAATACCTGTTGTACTATTGCTAAGACCGCTTTCGCGAAAGCGTATACACTCTTATCTATACTACTTGTACTTTTAGTGAGCCCTTTATGTAACTGTATGATAAATGCTGTTTCGTTTTTTGATTGTAAATAGGTGATCATTTCAGACCAAATAAATACTCTTGATAGTGGACTTAAACGTTTAAATAAATCGATGATCTCATCACGGAGGAACGTTACTTCTTTTGAATTTTTAAAAGCTGCTTTTAGTAATACTTGTAATTCTTTATCTGTAAACTGATGTATACATCGTTTTTTACTTGCAGGAATTTTAAGCTGCTGAAGGAGTTTATTTGAAAAACTAGCACTTGCTGAAACCTCTTCAATATCTGTTATTGTAAATTGAAACTGACCTGTTGTTGTTTCCCACCATGGGGTAGATCCGTGTTCTATAAAAAATAACAGGGACCGCTCTTTGCCTTGTTTTGTATTTATAAGTACCATCTCTTTTTCTTGAGATGGTGTTTTTAACATGCTGTTTATTTTTTCTACAAGCTTTTCTTTAGCGTTTGTTTTTAAGGCTTCAAAATCATTATAATCATTTGCTTGAATCTCGAGATGTAACTGATTAATTTGTACAATTTCAGTCGGAAGTTCTTGTTCTATACTTTTAAAATAGTTTTCTAGATAGGGAAGGATATCTTCTTTTAAGAACACACCAAGGCGATCCTTGAGTGTATGAGCCACAGTGACATTATTGGTCTCTACATCAAGGAATACCTTGTTAATAATATGTTCTTGTTCTAATAACATTAATCTACTCTTATTAAATCGATTAGACTAGTTATTCTATCTTTAACAAAATCTGCTATTTCTTCACCATTTTGACAATCTATTAAGAATTGTCTCAACGTTCCTTCATCTGGTTTTTCCGGATTTGGTGCGATGTCAAATAATTTATCTTTAAGGTTATTAAGCGCTATTTCAATTTGATCTATTGTAGATTCAATAACGCTTTTATCGGAATCGCTTATATCCTTTTGGCAATGCAGAATATGAAAGAGTAATTTTATTTGAACTTTTAAATATTTTGTAAGAAATTGTACTTCTTGTTGTTCTTCAAATTGTAATAATGTGTTTGCAGTTGTTTCAATAAGAGGGAAAAACAATCCGTTTAATTGATCATTATTTCCTCCACTTATAAACATATTTATTTTTCCGATAACAGTACCATAAAGACTTTTTGTTGGACGTACAATAGATTGACCAATCTCACCACTAGAAACTGGGTCATCCTTTATAGAGTCTCCATCTGCTATAATAGCTTCATCTACAATCTCATTACAACTTCTAGGTTCTCCAGTATCTGGATCAGGACTTATTGTGATCACTACAGGTTTTGGTTCTGGATTAGGATCACAAAGTGTTCCCTCAATATTTAATATTGCTGTTATGTTATAACTGCCTTGAACGTTTAGAGGTACTGTAAATGTTGGATTAACAGAAACTCCTTCACGTTCATCTATTGTTTCTTGAGTATTTACATCTATAAATTTCCAAATAAACTGAGCATCAGGAAAATTATTTATAATAGAACTAGCTCCTGAAGCAGTAAATGTGATTGTTCTTGATCTATTAGATACTGTGACACCAGGATTAGGAGGATTAAATGTAAAATTAGCTACTGGATGTGGAATGACATTTGCGGTTAATAAAATAGCTTCACCAATCGAAATATTTTTAGACCCCGTTCCTGCTAAATCAGGTCTAAATACGAAACCACCATTACCATCTGATCGTATCCCTAAACCTTGTACTGTAGTTCCTGGTATATTATCAGGGGTAATTGTAATAGGGTATGGGAAATCGTCATCATCACAGAAATCTAAATTCCCGTTATTTAGATCTAGCTCAAAAGAAGGAGTAATGACTGTGATAATTACTGAGTCAGTAATAGTAGGAAAATCACATATAGTCTCAGAAACATTTAGAATCACTGAGATAGGAAAATCTCCTTCAAATTCATTTGGAACAGTAAATTCTTTTAAAACCGAAACCCCTGTATCAGAAGTTTCATCTCCAAAATCCCAAGTATATGTAGCTCCAGGAATATTAGGACTTGCAGTCAGTGTAACTTCCTGTGTATTCTGTGGTCTAGTAATTTGTAAATTATTAGGAACTTGTGCTACAGTTATTGTTGGTTGTTCATGTACTTGTACTGTTGCTAAAACCACATCATTTATAGTAATTTGCACAGGTCCTGGTGTTACTCCAGGGCTATTAGGTCTAAAGAAATATTGATCGCTTTCATTAGGGAATACTCCATTTCCTTCTACTACAGTTTCTGGTATATCTGGTGTAATAGTGATAAGATACCACTCTTCATCTTCAATACAGAAATCTCTATTCCCTTCATCTATTTCTATTGTGAAATTAGGAAGATTTATTTCAATGTCTATAGGTCGACTAATAGGTTCAATTGTACAGATCGTTCCAGAGACTTCTAGCGTAACTGATGTCGAGAAGACTTCTTCAATATCATTAGATATTGTAAATGTTTTTGGAACAGAATCTCCTATTAATATAGCTCCATCTCCAAAAGTCCATGTATATGTGGCTCCAGGAATATTAGGACTTGCTGTAAATGTGACATCTAGTGTGTTCTGAGGTCTTGTAATCTGGAGATTACTAGGTTCTTGCGCTATGTTTATTGTTGGAGGTTCATGTATTTGTACAGTAAGTACGGTATCGTGATCAACAACACGAATATCTACAGGTCCTGATGATGTTATTCCAGTATTTACAGGGATGAATACAAAACTACCATCGCTATTTTGGTCTACACCATCTCCTTCTACTTCAGTTCCTGGTATGTTAGGAATAATTGTTATAGGATATGCAGTATCATCTGTATTGCAATAATCCCTATTTCCACCTGGTAATTCTAATGCAAATTCAATGTCTCCTCGTATGGTTATATTTTCTCTTATAAGAGTATTAGGTCCACACTGTCCGTGTACAGTCAGTGAGATATCAATAACAGATTCTTCAAAAGAGTTTACATCAAGATCAAATCCAGCTCTATTTTGCCTCACAATTTCTTGTCCTGCAATATTCCAAACGTATGGAGCTGCTCCTATATCAGAAGTGTTTTCTATGAGAAGTCTTCCTTCTGGTGTAATAACGACTGTAAAGTTAACAGCAGGCCCACTATCTAAAAATACGGTTAGAGGCTCTGTTATTCCTACAATATTTAAATTGATTTCTTGTGATGTTGTAATCTCTGTAGCAATAGGTGTAAATACATAGCTATCGTCATCATTCTGACTTACTCCAGGGCCTATTATTTCTGTCCCAGAAAGAGCAGGGGAGAATGTAATAGGGTAGGATTCTTCATCTCTTGTACAAAAAGATTCTCTTGGTAATGCTAATGAGAATGATGGATATACTATGGTAATTGGCACTGTTTCTCTAACACCACATCCACTAGCACTATTTACAAAAAGTTCTACATGAAATGATCGATCAAAATTTTCATCTGTCATTATAAATTGATGCGTGAAGGATCTTTCTGTACTGACAGTGTCTTCATTAATAAGCCATTCATATGTTAAAGAACTAGGATCTATTTCATCTAGAAACTCTACATCAAAGAAGTAATTCTGCTTTAGTATTCCATCCTCCCAGAAGAAACTACCTTCATCATGTACAATACTTACTTGAGGCATACGGAAAATAGTTATTTGAGCTGTTGTAGGAAGTGAACTTATTGTAAAAGCAATAGGCTCATTAAATCGATTAAAAACTCCTGGAATAATTACTAAACTTCTCGCATCTTGATTGATAAATATTCCATCCTCATCTCCTCCAACGATTTCTATAAGGCCATTTTCAGGACTTATATTTGTAAAAGGAATTTCAACATTAGATTCTCTTTGAGTATCTAAACAATATGAGCCTTGTATTGTTAAAGATGGCTCTATGAGATCCTGAAATACAATCCCCTCTAGAATGATATCATTTGTACAGAGTCCATTTGTAACACTTACTCTTGGAAATGCAGTATTGTTTGGTTCAATAGGAAGTGTATATATGTGACTTATTATATGATCAGAATTTGGTCTTTGTGAATCAATAGGAGTATTGTCACCAAAGTCCCAAGCAAATTCAGTGCTTGCATTAATTCCAGTTCCAGAGACATCAAAAAACACTTCTACTTCAGTTCTAGTATCATTATAAATAAAATCCTCAGTTAGAGGTAAAATAATAGGTTGCGGCGTTTGATATACAGTAATAACTGTAGTTGTTTCTTCATCATTAACAGTAAAGCTAATTTCTGTTCCATATAAACTTGGATCAAGAAGACTTGCGTCAAAAAAGTATGCCCCTTCTTCATTTTGGGTTATTCCACCAGAGATACCTTCCTCTACAACAGCTTTTATCTCTCCATCTGCTGGAGTTACTGTAAATGGAATAGGAATTGTAGTATCATCCAAACAAATATGTGATACAGGAAGACTTAAAGTGATAGGTTCTTTTGGTACAATAAAATTAATAGGAGCACAATCAGAACAACACATATATGGAAGTGAAAAATCTGCAATGACTCTATTCTTTAGTGTGACGTTTCTAGCAATGATTTCATTCTCGTCAAAAAAGATTTTATTGTTTGTTTCTACAATTGCTGGGTTATAAAACTGAATAAAATGTTCTTTTCGTCTAACCCTTTGGTCAATAATTTCTATAATAAGTTTTTCCTTATCTGTAGTAGCTTGACATTTGTTTGAGAAACCAGCGACCTGCCAAATATTATTAAGAAATTCAGCAAGATTAGATACTGTTTCTTCTATAGAATCTCCAATCATTACAATCTCATTTCTAGGATTTTGTGTTCCATTTGTAACTTTATGAAGAAATGCAAACCTTGTACTTATTCTATCATCCCAAAGTTGTATAATCCCTTCGTCTCCATCGGTGCCATCATCATCTATATTGGGTTGTTCTAAGAAGTTAAGTTCCATGCGAACTGGTTGATACGTAGATTTATCTGCGGCATTTTCAGTTAAGTATGCCATTATAAATGTGCCTCCAGGAATAACTCCAGCTTGATGTCTAAGTCCTGGATGTTTTTTAACGAATTCAGAAAGTTGAATTTGAGTTAATATTTCTGTTTTTCTATTTTCGATTTCATCAAGAAGAATGGCTAGTTTTTCACCAGAACAACACACAAAAGAAAGCTGATTAATTAATAGCCCTAAGATGTCTTTAAGTGTATCTCCTAGTTCTATGTTTTGGTATGTGACTTTTAGATGTTTTACGAGTAAACAAACCTCGTCTAGTGTTAACTCATACGTGTTAATATTACCCGTGTCTATTTGTGATATAGATTGTGGTATTCTCTCGGATAATATATATGTTACTGATAAAAGATCAACAACATCGTTTAAAACAAAGTCGCGTACAGTGGGTTTAGCAAGCCATTCATTTGTAGATAAGAGCGCTTGTATTTTTGATTTTGCAGCATTTTTAATGTCATTTACAGACCCTTTTTTGTTTTCTTCAAAGACTCTTTTCATAACAGGGCCTATTGTTTTTTCTTCATCAGCTAGACTGTTATCAATAACATTCTTTTTGTAAGTAGAACGTTTTTTACTATTCCTTCCAAAAATGTTTTCCTTATCAGTTTTTTTATCACTAGTAATTTTGCTTTTGGGTCTTTCAATAGCATCAATTGCTATAGTCTCATGGATAGGAAGAGCAATTTCTACTTCTGCATCTGCAATACTAATTACTTGTGTATATTCAATTTCTTTTATATTAACACCTACTTTATCTGTGCTAAATCCAGAAAAGAAACTAGCCATGGAAGCAAGAATACACTCTTGTTCTGTCGTCCAGGCTTTGAGTAATACATTTAAGTCTTCAAACTCACAGCGATAGTCTGCAAGATCTATACTTTTTGTGGTTGCATTTATAGACAATGTTTTGACGTCAAAATTTAATCCGTAGTCTTCTTTTAATTGTAAAACCTGATCTAATGCATCTTGATATGATTTACCTTGTATACCTTCTATTCTTAAAAAATTATAATTATCTATGGTATACAAAAGAGGCTCCTTAATAGTAGGTGATGTAGATAAATTTCCTGTGTGGTAGCTTAGATTTGTTTTTTGAGCATAGTTTTTGTGCTTGTCATGACTCCAATGATCTAATAAATTATCACTTACATTATAATAAAAAGGAATAGCTTTATTACTTAAAAAACCATATGCCTGAGAGGGTGTTATTTTAATGTCTTCACCTTTTTCTTCTTCTAAATAGTTGTTTACTAAAAGAAGAGCTCGATTTAATAAATGTTGTACTCTTTGAAGATTATCATCTTCATGACCTATAATAGGAGATTTATAAAAACGATGTCTTAATGACTTATAATATGCTTGATTTTCTTTTAATCTTCCCAATAATAAATGCTTTGGAAACGAACCTATAGATGGACAACAGTGTACATTAATGTGGAGCAATAATTCTTTAATTTCAGTATATGTACTTACTAAATCTTTTAATAAATCATACCTATATTGAATATCAGGAGAGACAGCATAAGGACTTATGTCAAAGAGAGTAGAAATGCTAGATGATATAGAAGGTTTATTAAATTTTTCTAAAATAGCATCTAGTCCTAATCCTAAATCTGCTAATGTCTCATTATCCTTAATAAGATTGTAATAGTTTTCTTTTAAGACGGTATATTCTTTTGTGTTTGCACAGGTAAGAATGTCCCTCTTTACTACTATTTCTGGTAGAGCGAGATAGTATTCATTCCAGTCATGCTCATTGTAGATCGCATCATATCCTGTTATTGTTCTTGCATCATCACTAGAAACTAACAGTACGCGTAATCTAGCAATTTGTTCTATACCTTGATTATCACAATCCAAAGCGGTACATAAGTCCCCTTGTTTTGGGTAGTTTTCTAAATAGAGTAAGACAACTTTGTCATCTAATAACGTTTGAGATAATTCCTTTAAGTTAGTATACGATGTATTTGTAGTATCTATATCTTCTCCTGGGAAAATTTCTAAAAGATCTATTTGCTCTTCTTCATTATAAAAGAAAGGCGTGTATTTTGCATTGCTATCATCAAAAACGCGATAGTGAGTATATGTTTTAAAAGCTTCTTTTATAAGCTGTAACCCTCTATTTAAAGGCTCTCCTTCAGAAGGTTTTTGAGGCTCTACTAATGCCAGTAAATCTCCATCAGTGGTAACTCCATACCCTTTGCTTATTTTAATTTCTTTTAAGGAAGCATTGTATGCAATATGAAAACCACATACAATTCCAACACCGCTTAAACCTATTCTTGATAAGTGATCTTGATCTTCAAAGTAATCTAAAAACTCATTTAGTTGTCCCTTTGTCAGGACCTGATTATCACTAAATTTACTATACTGTGTCGTTATGGTAGCTAGCTTTGTGTTCATCCTAATATTTTTTATAGTGTTCCTATATTTGTTTGTCCCAATATGATTTTTCCTTCTAATTCATCACTTTCATCATCACAATCTAAGAGGCGACCTACCGGGTAGATTGTATTCAGATTTCCTATGGCCGTTAAAAGGTCTTTTAATTCATCGGGTTGTTCTTGTCCTAATGATGTTTTTTCAAATAGATACGCTTGATATGCATCTTCAAACTCAACAAGGTCATTTGTTTGATTTTCAATGCTTTCTAAATAGTCTGCAATTCTTTTCTCTATAAGAAGAGTCACTTCATTTTTTTGTAATTCTAAGGCAGCTATTTGGATATCTTTTTCTTCTTGGGTTAGTTCTCCATTTTGTATTACTGTAATCTGTTCATCTAACTGTTCAAGAGCTGTATTTTTTTCATTTTCTAATTGCTGTAAGTACTGCTCCTTTATATTTTCCAAATCATTTTCGCGATGTCCTATCCAGCAGATCTTTGGAAGTATATGAGCAGGTAATTCTTCTTTGATTATATTTTCCATGTAGTTTCTAAAATCTGGATTTGAAAACCTATAGGTATACCCAGGTATGACAATACTCACTCTATATGAGTATGGATCTATACCACAATTATCTTCGCAATTGTCTGTACAAATAGGAAGGAAGGGAGGAATTTCAATTTCTTCTGGAACTTCAACTTCTTCTGGAACCTCAGCATCTTCTACAACCTCAGTATCTTCTGGGGTTTCAATATTTTGAGGATATTCGGGGCGTAATAAAATGTGTTCTACAAGGAAAATGCCTTCTTCGGTAAATTTGAACTTCATAAAAGAGATGATGTTCAGAATGGCTTCCTTAACTTCTATTACACTATCATAATACTTAAACTGTTTTGCTATAATGTAATCTTTACTACTTTCTGGCTTTTCTAGATTAATGATATCAAAAGAATACTTCCCACTGTTTGATTTATGTACTCTAATATTTCCAATGATTGCATCATCTATATCTCCATTTTTAAAAGTATTCTCTACTTCCTTTTCAGAAGTTTGAATAATATGTAAAACTGCTAAATATAGCTCTTGACTTGCTGCAGAAGTTGTGTTATAAGCTTCAGTGGCAGAAAGAAGAATATTTTTATTTTCATCTTTTATGCGCCATCTAAACACTGTTTTTGAAGCTTCATTTACTAAAGAATAAATGTCTACAAAAGAGTCGCTTAAAGTTCTTCTGTTATACTCTTTTATACCGACTAAGCGAGCGATTCTTTTCTGAGCTCCTGAAATATTATCGGTATCCCATAGATTTTCTTTTGGTTGCTTGTAATAATTAAAAGCACTCCCTCTTTCTGAACTTATAGTGACATAATCGTTTAAAAAATCTTCTTTATTGGCTAGTACAATTTCATTGGTTGCAGTACCAAATAAGGCTTTCATTAAAAATGTATAATCCCCAAATTTTTCTGCAAATCGAGCAAGTAAATGATCTAAAATTTCATTTCTACGTACTATATTATTATCCTGCTGTCCAAAAAGCGTTTGTGTTAAAATCGTATTATCTATTTCTGTACCAGCAGTTGGATAATCTTTTACAAGCTCGTCAAAACCTTTAAGATCTTCGATAGCTTGTGTAAAGTATGTTTTTTCAAGCCCTCCATTTATAGAAAGTAATTGTCTTACTTTTCCTAAATGCTTGAAATAACTAGCTAGTATCTTATCAAAAAAGAGCAAATACCCTTTTAATTGTTTTACTTGAGCTTTTCTTTCATCTGTAGCTCTAGCGGCTATTCCAGTTTGTCCTATACCATACGTTTCTGGAAAATCGTTTTGTAAAGTTGTATAACTCTCTGGAGAGAGAAAAGTACTTCCTGGAAAATCAAGATCCCTCTCATCTTCAGGAATTAAATTATCAATAAGAGCATCTTCTTTTAACTGTGCTAAGTAAATGTCTACTTGTTTTTTATTTATATTTAAAGGCAATACCCCTTTGTTATAACTAAAAGTGCTTTTATCACATAAAATGGGTTTTGTGTCTTTTTCAATACAGATAACCCATTCATTTAAAAGTTCTTTGTTTGGATCACAATGACCTATAGAAATGTCTTTTACATGAAGAACACCTTCTATATTCATAATGATTTTTAGAATATCAGATAAACGGACTTCACTACGTAAATCTGCTTCCTTTAATTCTTCAGAATCAATAAATCCATTATCAAGTAAAAAAGGGCCATCAAATATTTGATCTGGTGAATACCCTTTATCAAGCATTTCTTTTATAGAGTAAAAACGGAGCGTTGTAGAAAAATAATCATTGATCGCAGTTAGAATTTTTGCGTGAATTAACTCTTCATCTGCCTCTGGAAGAACCTCAACACTTGCACATACAGATATAGGCTGTTCAGGAACTTCTTTAATTTCGATGAGGTCTTCACAAAGATTTCTATTTTGATGATATTTATCAAGAATAAGATCTCGAATCTTATTAATCTCAATAGCTCTTTCTTCCTTAGTCAAGGATTCATCTATACCTTCAAAATCTACTAATAATGTATAAAGTCCTTTTAAATTATAATTTTTTTGGAATGCTTCTGGAATTTCTGAAAATGCAAATTCATCATATGATAAAGCATCATTTTTACAATCGGCATATACAGTTCTTTCGGCAATTCTAAGCCAGCAATTTCGTACGCCTTCAAGATCTATAAATAATTTTCTGTAATCTTCTGGAATTACAGGTTTTGTTGGAAAAACTTCCGATGCGCGATAAAACTGATTTGATAATTGCTCACCTTTATTTTCTGACGCGAGTAAATTATTAATAGGGAGATCAATTCGCATTCCTAGATCTGTAATGGCATAACATAGCATTTCTAGCATCGTTATTCCTGGATCATGAGAGTTAAAATCTGTCCATAAACTGCCTCCTAATTCCTCTATATATTGTACTCCTAAACTTCTTAAATAATGAAAATCTAAGTCGTCATTAGTAGCAACATTTTTTGGTATTGCGGTATGTGTATTTGTTACTGACATATTAGTTTTTCTTGTATTTTTTTACCCTTGCATGTGGTTAATACGGTGCTTATAGCATGCGACTTTGCAGATACTAAAATGGATCTTGGAGTAGAGGGTGTAACCACATTATCCATGACCACTTTATCTTTTTCTATAATTACATTTTGTAAATAATCTACATAGGGTAGTTTTTCTATATAATCTATTAAGACACTCTTGTGAAGGTCAATTCCAAAAACGATTTCTTGAGTAGTATCAAAAGCCCATGGAGAAAGAAAATTTCTGATATCCTCCTCAAGTTGTTTACTATAAAAACGCTCATCATTACCTTCAAGAAATTCAACTTCTAGTGTCACTTTAACTTCTTCATATCTAGGATTAATAACATCGGCAGTAACATGTAATGTGTTGTATTGATTTAAAAACTCCTTTATTTTGTTTATTAATCCTTTACTTACACGTGGTTGATAGATGTCAAAAACATTCTTGTTCACACTATCAGGGATGACAATTAAAGTGACATGTCCAGCAGCGATATAATTGTCTTTTGAAGTGTCATTTTCTGCTTCTATATAGGTGTGATTTAAACACTTTACTTTAAATATCTCTGGGAATTCCTGAAGAATTAAATGCTCATAATCCCAAAGCGTAATTGCCCTGTTTTTATGTCTTAAACGCTCACTAATTCGTCTATAAAACCGCACGTCAGATTCTTCTGGAATTCCATTAAAAGAAGTATATGGTTGTGTGACTCCTTTTACCTGAGGGATACGGGTAATTAATTTTGCAATAGTCTCTGCCGGCAACCCTTCATCTATATGAGATAACTCGTTTGTGTTGTTTTCAAAAGTGGCAAGTACTGCTTGTGTATGAAGATTAATGACTTTACATACAGCATCGTATGCTTTATGCATCTTTGCTCTAATCCAAATATATCCTTTAGGTAATCGAGTGTTGTCTTGTGTTGCTTCTCTAGGAATAGAAAACTTAACAATACCAGAACGCAAAAAGTTATCTGTATCATTTGAGAGAATATCATTTGTTAAGCTCTTCCATTTATCTTGACAAAGAACGGCCCATTGTATTTCTTCCTTTTCTCTAAAAGAGACAGCTTGTGGGTTTTCGCTTCCTTCTAAAACTTGCACTAGGAGTGCTATGTTTTGTTGAGCACTTGCATCTTCGAGTCCTATAAATAACTCCCCACCATGACAATACGTTGGCAATAAATAAGAGTTAATATTTGCGCTATCGTATGCGTCTTTTATCCCTTTTTCTTGCTTTGTAGTTTTTAAGTAATTATGTTCTTCACATTGACCAAATGGGTGTATATGGTAGAGCCTAATTCTTTCTTGATTATAAGTGTCTTTATTATTTAAAAGAGCAAGAGGCGTTACTGTATCTATAGGTAATGTTTGTGATTGTATGAGTCTAGTTTCCTCGGCAGTATAACTTAATGTAATATTTTCGGCTATAGGTGTGTATGGAGGGTTAGGAATCTCTCCCTCAGTTGTTGTTGTACTGACAGATGTAGGAACGTTATTCTCATTTAAAACGATAGTACTTGTCGTATTTCCTATAAGCGATGAAGCATATAATTTAGGAAACAAATCATGTAAAAAAGAAGTGTTTAAATTTAAACGTATAGGACCTGTTTTATCTATTTCAAAACCATTATTATCTATTTCAATCGCACAATCATACCTCAAGAAATCACCATTCTCATCTGGCACACTCTTGAATAAATCTTGTGTTCCTGCAATAGGTTTCCAATCCTCTTTATTTAAAATTTCTTTTGTCGCTGTAAAGTAAAGTTCATCAGCAACAATGTTGTCATTTCCCGATTGACCAGGAATCGCACTATTCTTATATGCATTGTACCAAACTTCAAAATCTTCTGGAGTATTCTTCCATGAGAAATCGATATTTATTTTTTTCCACGCTTTCGCGAAAGCTTCCTTATAATCAATACTAAAGTTGCTGTTTTTTATAGGTGTTGGTGTAAATGGAAAGAATGGCTTTTTAGCTTTTAAAACACCATTGTCATTTTCTATTTGAACAGAAGAAGCCTCCTGAACATCTACTTTTATGGTAATTGAGTTTAATGTTCTATTAATTAGTGAACGGTAAAAGTTATGCCCTATGGATGTTCCATCTTTTTTTGAAGTATCTATTAAGAATCTAACAACAGGAGAAGTCGTGTCGTATCCTTCTAATAAAAATTCTGGATCGTAATTTATAAGAGCAGGGAGATCTTTGGTAAGTTGGAAAGAGAGAACCAATGTATTATTGTCTACTACTTTTGTGCTCATGCCTGTAATAGAATCAGACGTTGTTTTTAAGACAACAGGCCCTATCCATTTTCCATTCCCACTGCCATACACACTAATGATATCTTTGATATCTGGAACCTTAATTTCCGAAAGTTTAAAATCTGTAGTAATGATTTCTGTATCAAAGCTTAATGTCACTTCAACAGTCCTAGTACCTTCTTGAAGATTAAATAAGGGGGAACTTATTGCAAATCCTATAGAAGCATTAGGTAATTCTGTAAAATCTTTTTCGGCAGAAGTATACCCAAAAGGTAGCCAGTATGGCTCTTCTTCAGGAAGAGGTTCTTCAAATCCGTCTAGTGTATTGGCTACAGGACTTGCTTTTATCTCTTGAAGAGAGACATCATTATAAACCGATTTAATAGAGGCGACCTTTGCTTGATTTGCAATAAGTTTTTCATCAGTGGTATAGATTAACGGATTTCCATTAGCATCTTGTTTTGCATTTAATTGCGTATTGGTAACAATAAGTTCTTGAGTACTTTTTTTTGCCAGTTCAAAAATGACATGAACATTATCTGGTGTTGCTGCCTTTTTATCTACCTGTAAGATATTCTTATAATAAAAATCTAAATGTCGTTTTGTAATATCATTAAACCTAGTTTTTGAATGTTCCAAAAGTTGTAAAAAACAAACAAATAATGTAAGATGTGGTGTCAAACTTCCATCTTCTTTAAAGGAAGATAGGACTTTTGTGATATGCTCTTTTTGTCGAGTATATGTTCTGCTTTCACGAAAAGGGATTTCGACACTTTCAAAATCAAAACAATTAAAGAAATCTTGCCAATCCCCTTGAGCAATAGCGCTATTTGAAGTATCAAAATAATTAACATGCTTGGCAAAATTATATGTAAAAAGTATCCAATCTTCAACATCAAAATCATTCAGTTCAAAATTGGAAGGATTTAATTGAGTTATAAATCGCTCTTCTTGACCTGTACCATTTCTTTTTAATACTTTATCTATGTCGTTACATTTGCCCATCGTCTTGCTTATATATCGGTTCCCTCTTCTTTATAGAAAGGGAATACTACATTAGTTCTTGAATTGGTAGCTCTCACTATATAATCTAAGGAGATAACTAACTTTCCTTCTAAAGGATCTGTTTCTGAGATGTCTATTTTAAGCACGTCTATCCTAGGTTCGTGATAAAGAATAGCCGTTTTTATTAAGTCTACAGTGTAAGTAATAAGTGTCCTGTTAAGAGACTCAAATAATAATTCTTCTAGATTACAACCATATTCAGGAAGCATAACACGCTCTCCTAACCGTGTAGTGAGTAAAATATGCAAGCTACTTTTGATGTCCTCCTCATTAGAAGTCATCTTCGTTTGCTTTTGCTCTTTTACAAACTCTGGAGGGAAAGCCCATCCTGTTCCTAAAAATGAATTTTTAATATCCATAATTACCCTATTAATACTGTTGGTTCTCCTAAAATGATTGTTCCTCCGTGTGCTGTAGAATCCCCCATTCTTGCAGCTGGCATTCCGCCTATGAGTACAGATGTAGATCCTAAGACAATACTATCAGGAGGACCAACGCAAGTTGCCATATCGCCCACTCTTGCGGCAGGTAAACTACCTATCAATACTGTAGGTTCTCCTGCTGGTAAAATAGGACCTCCTACGTGAGGAACGACTCCTGTTACCATAGGGCATACATGCATATCTGTTATTCTTGCGGCGGGTGCTCCCATATTTTAATTTCTTTTTTTACGCTTTCGCGAAAGCATAAAATGATTTATTATTTTCTTAATTTATTTGTACTAATGACCCTTTTAAAACAGCAATAGCACTGGTTGAGACTTCAGCTCCAGCCGACCCTTCTGCTTTAAACTCTGCGTTTGCAGTAATCCCTACGTTTGTTCCTTCTATAGTGACATCTCCAGATGCTTTTATAGCAATATCTCCAGCGCTTTCCATAGAGATACCATCGCCATCTATGGTGATTACATTGCTATTATCATCTTCTATAACAATGGTGCCTGCATCTTCATCTAGAGAGATGAGTTTACCAGCGGGAGTAGATATATTGATTGATTTTTTATCATCATCAAAAACTACTTTCATTTCGCTTCTGGTGACAAATCCTTTTTCATGATTATCATCACTAGCCGTAAATGGAGCAGGCTTTGCACTACTATGTAACATACCTAAAACAACAGCATTATTAGGATCTTCATTAATGAAGCCTATGATTACCTCATCATCAAGCTCAGGTCTAAAAAAGGCACCTCTGTTTTCGCCAGCATCTAGAGATGCTACACGACACCAAATCCCTTGCTCTTCATTATTAATAATTGGAATTTGAACCAAGATGCGCTCCTCTCCATCAGGATCTTCTTCTAATTGCGATACCACGCCTACTTGCAATCCTGCAATAGCAGGCAATAGCCCTGATGCTGGTTTTGTATGTATGTCAAAAGTCTCAGAAAACCACTCAGGATTTAATCCAAATTGAGCATTTACAGTCCAATTTCCTTCAGAAATGGTATGACTTACCCCTGTGATATATACATTTCCATTAAAACGATCTCCCACACCTTCAAGCTTTAAAATAGTATTAGGTTTTACCGATGGAATTCCTTGAAATTTTACGCGGCCACGTATTTTTGCAAGCTGTTGAAATAACCATTTTGCATCTGCCCAATCTTGAAGTTCTGTATCAGTAATTGCACCTCCATGTCTTAATTCCATGGTTTCTAACCCTATAATAGCCTGTAAGTCACTTGTAGTAATGTTACCATTTAATGATACAGAGGGATCTTTGCCATCTATTTCTAAGAGCTCTTGATCTGCATGATTCCATCCATAAGAGGATACCTTTTTAATTTGATGCCTAGCATCAATCTCCGCATCAAAATCTAACATAGAAGCTCCAAAAGTAACAGTCTCTATTTCTGATTGCCCAATATCTGGTGCTGCGATAGTAACCTTTCCATCATCTATAAAACATAATTTTCCATTTGCTTCTGCCCTTGCAATCATAAAGTCCCAATCTGAAGCATTGTATTGTACAAGTTCTGGGTGTGCATAATTTGTTGCTTCAACCTCTTTGTCTAAAGAATATTTGCCTAGTAATTCTTCAAAAACCTCACTGTCTTTACTTTCATAGAAATAGGAGCTTTTTTTACCTATCGTCATCTTTATAGCTTCATCTTTACATTCAATAATAAGATGCGTTGCTTTAGAACGTATTTTAAGATTGTGCTTGATGATAATTCCTTTAAAAATAGTTTCTTCATCAGAGTGATATCCAGCTGTAATTTCTATACTCTTCCCAGGAATTAATAAATCCTCATTACTTAGTTTAAAATCTCTTTCAGAGGCTTCGCCGTCTACTAGCACAATTTGAGCCATAGGAATCCTGTTTACTTCCTTCTTTACCATAATACTTTTTACTTGGTAAACGTTAGAAAGTTCTTGGCCTTCCGTTAAAACCTTGTATGTTACAAGATCTGGGCTTTTTGATGTTTGTATGACGCCGCTATTATTCATTTATGATGTTTTTGTCAATGGAGGAAAAAATAGTTCTTGACCAGGAGTTAGTTTTCTAAAATTGGATAGGTTATTTACTTTGGCTACTTCCAGATAATACTTAGGATCACCATAAATCCTATGAGTCATTAAAGACAATGTATCTCCTGCTTTTACAATGCGATAATGTGTTAAGTCAGGAGATTGATTGTTCTCTTTTGACGTTCTTTTCTTATGATCTTCAAAAGAGATGAATTTTGCCTTTGCTATTGCCCTAATAGGCGTGCCATCTGCCTTAAAAAGCTTGTATTCTATAGCTAACTCTGTAAGAACGCCTTTATATAATAAAGCACCCCAGGTTACAGTTAAGTAATTAGGTTTGTGCTTTGTTCCATTATAATCATATACTGTTTTTTTAAAGTTTGCTATATCTTCTATGATTCCATTTCCTTGGTCCTTATATACTGTATCGTCAGAACTAGATTCTGGATCATCTCCATAATGAATGATGACACCCGTTCTGTCAAAAAGAAATTCTAAGTCTAACTCAGAAGGTAAAGACCTTGTGTATTGAGGAGCATCACTACTTGCGCCAGGAGATTGATCTACTTTATATTCTGCCTTAAATGACTCTGAATATTTTTCAGGATTTAATAAGGCAGTATATTGTGAGATTTCATCATCAAATCGTTCATCTGTATAACACCGTATGACTAGTTTCTGTAACTTTCCTTCGCTCATGATTTCTTAGCGTTCTTTTTGTTCTTTAAGCTTTTCCATAACCTCTTCTATACACACAGCTATAATTGCAGCGGTATCTTGACTACCTTCTCCGGTATTTGGTTGACGGTTAGTGCTAGCTTCTTCATCTACATTAATTTTAATATAGAGTTCTTTAATTTCTATAGGCATCAGGTTATAGTATATTGAAATAGTTATACGATAATTCGAGAGTTTCAATAACCACTTTATTTTCTTCGGCATTAAAATCACCAACACTCCATTTTACAGGATATGCGTGTGTGATTTTCCATGTCTGTAATGGCTCGTGCAGTTCATCTAGTAAGCTAACTGTAAGATTTATAGGTTCAATCTGGTATTTTTCTAATGCATTTCTACACCAGGTAATGACTCCAGAATCTATAAGTAATCCTCTTTTAAGGACCAAATTTGGATATTTGGTTCTCACAGGTATCTTATGTTTAAATCTATTTTCTCCACCTTCGGCAATTTCTTCGGTTTCCAGATCTACAGATAGACCAGAAACCGATTGAAATTGATGATCATTTTCTTTGTTCGAAATTCCAGAGAACTCGACTGTAAAATGAAATCCTATGGGAGGATAATAGGTCGCCATACTATGCTATTGAAAGTTTCTCGTGTACAAATTCTGCAGTCTCAATTGCGATTTCATTTCCATCTGCTTTAAAGTCTGTAGATTGTATTTTTGTGATGTATGCATTTTCTGCTTTCCACGTGATGATAGGCTCATGCTTTTCATCCAGCATACTGATCGTGAGATCTCCACGGTATTCTTCTTCTCCTTCTTGGAAATATACCGTCTTTACCCACTGGCTATAAAACTCTTTGCTCTTATCTGCAAAAGTTCCTCTCTTTACAGTAATATTACTGTACTTCTCTAGACCAGGTTGTTTTGTCTTGTAGTATACATTGTCTGCTCCTGCTCTATATTCGATCATTTCTCGCTCAAAATCTAATCCAGATACTTCTGTGCAATTAAATTCTGTGTCTCCAAAGGTTACTTTAAAGTGAAACTTTGGTAATGGATATGTTGCCATGATATTTTATTTTTTAATTATTTGTTTGTGATTATTTATGCTTCTTGCATTTTATGAGAGAATTTTAGAATAATGAACTCTGCTGGTCGTACGACAGCCATTCCGATTTCAATAATCATATTACCTTCTAAAATATCTTGTGCAGTCATTGTTTCTCCTAACCCTACATTTACATAAAATGCTTTGTCTGGTGCAGGTCCCGCTAATGCTCCTGCTCTCCATTGTTGTGTCAGGAAGTTATCTATCATTGCTTTTACACGTACCCAAGTATTTTTGTCATTAGGTTCAAAAACAAATTGTTCTGTAGCCTTTTTAATAGACTCTTCGGCCATATTAAAGAAACGTCGTACAGATATGTATCGCCACTCGTTATCATTTCCAGCAAGAGTTCTAGCTCCCCATACAAGATTTCCTTTACCTACAAATGCTCTAATAGCATTTATAGACTTACCAGCTACGGTATCTACATTTAAATCTCTTTGATCATCATGTGATACTTGAACAGAAGGTTCAATCACATAACTTAAACTCACATTTGCAGGAGCTTTCCAAACACCTCTATCACTATCAACACGAGCATAAATACCAGCCATAGCACTACTCGGTGGTAATTCTAATGGTAAATTCCCTATCTCTGTTAGAATTTGATTGTAAACACTGTTATCTAATTGCTCAATAGCAGCTAAACTTCTACCATGAAGCGCTCCGTTATTTGTATCTTGATTTACATTTTCTGCAATATCATCATCTAGTGGTGTTCCAAAATCATCATCAATAATTGTTGCTACTAATGCATCCCAAGCTGCTACAACACCATCAAATACAGTAACATTTGTATGTGGCACTGGTGCAGATGGTGCACCGACTGTGATAAGTTTTTCTATTTCTTGAAGAATGTTTGATGTATTATTCTCTACAACATTTTGAATCTTAGTATCATTAGCTTCATCAATGAACTTTTTCAGATTTGTAGTTAGCTTTTCTAACTCTTTTGTAACTGACTCTATAGTGTCATCTGCCGTAAATAAATTGTTAAATGCGGTTAATGCCCCCGTAATAGGAGAAACATCAATTAATGGTATTTCATCCGAAAGCGCAGATATAGCAGCGTTTGCTTCTACATTGGCACCTTTTTTAAGATCAATTAAAGCATTTAAATCAGTTAAAAGCGTAGTAAGATGCCCGTGTAATACTAATGGTCTAGGTGAGTTATAGTTTTTAACATCATCTGGAGGAGTACCTCCTTCTGCTATGTTTATACCTTCATTAGGCGCATCATTATCACTATATAAATAGTTATATACATTTGCTAAAGAACCAGCTAAATCTGTAGGTCCAGTTTTGTCTGAAATACTTGCTACTGCAGCAGTAGCATCCATCGCATTTAAGTTTGCTGTTATTACGGTTTGAGCACTTGGATTAGCTTCGTCAATGTGTGTTATAGTAACATCTTCATTTTTAAATCTATAGTTTAGTATAGTTCTTAAAAAAGGATAATAGGCAGCGCCATACTTTAAAAAGTCTTTCTCAGAACTTATCTCGTCTCTTAAACTTTGGATATTTGCATCTGTAGGACTATCTGCATCATAAGACTTCGTATCTATAATTGTAAATCGATCCTGAAGTTCTTTACATTGCTTAAGAGCATTGTTGTATAAACTATAAAATTCTACATCTGTACTTAATGCAGTAGCATCTGGAAATAAAAGTAAGGTTGGTTCATCTACTTTACGTATATCGGCAAGACCTTTAACAAAATGATCTGAATTGTTTATGGATGTAATTTGAGAATCTTCAGTATCTAGATCATCTCCATAACGTCCTACAGAAACAATATAACAAGGTCCACCACCATTTACAAAATACATTTGTAATGAATAATACATTAAAAATGGTTCTCTCGAAGCTGGTTGATCAACAATAATAGAACGTTCTGAAGCCCCATCAGTTAAGGTGTCTGTAATAGTAACATCAATTGTAGTTTCTGGTTTTGCAAAACCAAAATAAGTTTCATACTCCAACATAGAGGTAATTCTAGTTGGGACTCCTTTAAGATCTCCTTTGATCTTATTTGTAGCCTTTTCCGTATAACCAATAAAAGCCGGAATAGCGGTTTCAACTTGGGCTACAGATGGAGGAAACTTTACGATCTCCTCTATGTAGACTCCTGGTGTTTTGTACGTTGTCATAATTTTAATTGTTTAATTTTTGTTTTAAATAAATATTTCTGAATAATAATCGTCGCCTTCTTTCTTTACCGATGTGACTGTAGGGTTGGGAAAGGCGTAGTCTTCAAGATCTGTATCTGCTGGTTCTATATCTTCAGCATCAAAATCTTCTGTTTTAACTTCTATAAAACCGTGTTTAGCAGACCACTTTTTGTTATTTGTAGTGAGGGTTACATCATCTGATAAACTGATATATCTCCAAAAGGTTTTTTTGTTTATAAAACTTAGGGTAAAATCAGGAGTGACTTCTAGTGTATACTGTACTATATTATCAGGATCACTGTCATCAAACTCTATAAGATGATTTGTGTCGTCTCCTTGTATTGTAAATCGTATATATCCTATAACCCCTCTCTTCTTTTTTTCCTGAATAAGATCATTAAGCACTTTTTTAACTTGATTTTCTTTTTGATTTTCAGTTAAGGTATCATCCTCTTCTATGAGCCTAATGATATTTGAGATAGAAAACTGTCCTGTAGTAGAAATTTGAAGATTATCTTCTTCGGCTGCTATAGTTCTTATTAGATCTCTTGATGCCTTTGCTTTTAATAGAAATCGATTATTAATAGTTCCTCCATTATTTTTAAAAACATTTTCAAAAACAGGAGCTTGATCTTCAGGGACGACATTAGAAAATAGATATAATCTATTTGTAGAACTATCGGTTAACTTTGTGTAATTATTAAAATAGACGTCTTTCGTTTGTAGTTCGAAAGTGAGTGTGGCATCACTGTCGAGTGGTATTAATGGAGTATATTTAGTTTGGTCTTCTAGTGTTTCGATTAATAATCGAAAACCTTCTTTATGAGGACGTAATAACATACGGTGGTTTTTACATATATCCCGAGTTGCTTTGCTAGGTACTATTTTAAGATAGTCATCAATAGTGTATTGAATAAGCGCTTTTTCTTTTTCATCATCAGTTAAAATGTCATCATTATTTTGAATAGGAAGAAACTTGTTTTCTCCACTATCTAAAAAATAGCCGTGATGTATATTGATATTTAAAAGCGCTTTATAAAACATATTACCTATTTTTTAATCCACTGTTTAATCCTGATACTACTCTTCCTTTTTCAAAGACAAAATCTCGTTCTATTACAAGTAAAGTAACCTTGTATATGACAGATGGATATTGTTTCCCACCAAGGGTACCCCATATAAAATTGAGTTCTTCAAATGTTGGAGTATAGAGATCTACTACAAATTCAAAATCGCCAACATTAATCATATCTCCTTCGCGCTTAAAACTTGTATTGTCTTGTGTAAACACTTTTTTTCCTTGAAAAAACTCAACGACCTTGGTAAGGTTTTTTAAAGATTCGTCATAGAGTGTATTTATACTACTAAAAAGGATGTATAGATTTAAATTAACTCTTGGGTTTTTGTAGTTTACTTCTGTATTATTTATATAATGATTAGGGACATTTTTTAAAGTAAACTCTTCTTGCATATTAATGAGCGATAAAATGACATCACTACTGTCTCCTCCGCCATCAGGATCAGTTTCTATAATTGCAATATTTTCTAAAGAAACAATGCTCCCATTAAAATAAGAGTTCACTTCTTCTTTAATAACTTGTAGTGTTTCGAAAATCATTGTGACTGGTATATGAATCTTAAATAAAGAATGGTGCTTTATTTAGAATTATAAAATTACCAGATGAATGAGCTTAGAATGTGAGCGTAAGTACTTGATATAGAAAGGGTAAATACCCTTTTTTTTAAAGGTGTTTTATGGATGTGCTGTCAGAAAAAAGAGAAAATATTGTTTTTTTGATCGATCATTTACATAAATCAAATGATGATCGTATTATTTTGTGTAATAATACTATGTATGCATAACATGTTGATATGCAGATGTGTACGATTCTTGATTGCCAAAAATTTTAAATAGACAACTTTTGTCCTTACTATAGAGCAAAAAAAAATGTCATGAGACACCATGACGTTTTGTAATTAATTAAAAACTTGTATGTTATAGAGAAACATGTAAGTGTATATATTTATTTTTTAAGCTAAACCACAAAAAAAAGACCTTTGTGACTTAGCTTAAAAATGTTAAAAAGTACCTCCCTAGATACTTTAAAATAGTGATCAACTCATTGGATAGAGATATTATAGTTTATATCTATACACTCTAATTTTAAACCAATATATCATTATGTTAAAAAACATTTCAAACATTAACGGAGCTGAAGAATTAAGTAACAAAGAACAAAAATCTATTAATGGAGGGTTTGGCTTCCCAAATTTTGGAGGTGATTGTTGCGCATGTGTGTTTGTGCCAGCAGGTCAACAATTTCCTATTTTTATAACTCAATCTTGTGATGATCCTTGTCCAACAAATGGAAGTTTAGAGTATCAAGATACGGGATGCTAATAATGCATAAAAAGGGAGTAGATCTAACCTAGATGTACTCCCTTTTACAAACTATTATATATTACTTTTTATACTTGTTCGACAATTTTTGAAAGTACGGTATCTACAATCTTATTCTTAAAGTGACCAAGACTGATACTACTTATTCCTAGATTCTGTAATGATTTTAATAATAGGAGATCTTTCTGACTTTTTAATAACCAGACTAACTCATCCTTATCTATTTTCTTGTCTTGAAATAAGACTGCCCATCGCTGTAATTTTTCTTTAGAATGCTCAAGATAAATTTGCATATCTTGAACAATCTCATTGCCCTGCTCATCAAATTTTTCTTTGGCAAGTGCTACAATCTCATCTTTCAATTCTTTTATTAATTTATCAAAATCCATAGTGTTATTTTTTTATGTTGTCAATAAAATCAGTGAGAGCCGTTGCTGTTTTTTTGTCCTTTTTTTCTTCATAGGCTATTAAAATATTAAAGGCTTCTTCTATTTGTGGTTTTGCTTCTCCTATAAATAAAGGACTAAGCGTTCCCTTTTCTTCCCATAATGATAAATAACTCTCTATAAGTTTTTCATCATCATTCATCAACCTCCACATGCGTACAGTAATATCGTTTTTGGCTTTACCTTCTTCATAGGCAAGCAATTTTTGAAGCTGGTTCTGTAAAGCAATAACTTCTGTTTTGTGAGCAGTATATGGCTCATCACTTTGATCCATCAGACTTAATGTTTGTACTTTGGTGGCAATCGTTTCGGTATAAGTATAATGATCATAAAGACTTGCACAACTGCTTACCAAGAGAGCAATAATTCCTATAACCAAAGGGATTTTACGTATTCTCATAACTAGATTTTTTATAATGTTTATACATCAAATCTAGACTATTTCACACCCAAAACGTAAGATAAACAGGTTGACAATCAGTAGTTTCAGTAGATTTTGAAAATACAATTTTAAGGTAAAAGAATCATATTGGTATCTGTAGATTGACGTGTTTCTATAATGGTTCCTGAGAGATTAAACCATCGTTGTGCTCTATCGAGAATCCAAGCATCAGAACTCGCTACAATATGATCACTTTGAGCCAATACCTTATCTGGATTGTAATCTAGCACTATATGCCATGGATAATTACGCTTTCGCGAAAGCTCACCCAGCAACGTTTTCATACGTCCACTATTACTTACAGGCTGATCAAAGACCCAAATAACTTCCTTGACCTGTGCGTCCTCTAAAAGATCGCCCACTGCGATAAGAACCTCTTGCGTTTGTAGTACACGTTTATACGTGCCGTGTACACTAGAGACATCTCGATAACAATCATCTACACCTTTAAATACATAAGCTCCAGAAAAGAAACTTTCTAAAATAATAATGATATTAAATGCATCTATAATGACTGTTTGATCTTTAAGTTGATCTATAGGTATGTTTGAATTTTTGCGTAGGATTACTTGTGAAGATGCAGCACTCATCCCTTGGACTGCTTTTTGTTGACGAGCATTTAATTTATACCGATTACCCACAAGTTGTATCGAGGATTTTTCAGAAAAACCTCGAGAGAGAAGATAAGACACATCTATGACCGCTTCTTTTATTGTAAGTTGCATTTTTGAATCTCCAAATAGAAGGTCATCACGTCCTTCCTTTCCTCTATTTCTTGTAGTCATAATTTCTAAAAATAAAAAAACGCCATGACATGCATGACGTTTTTAAGATTAACATACGATCTGATCTAGAACTGTTGCTGTTACTTTTTGATATTTTAAAAGTGTTAAAGAAACAGATCCTCGACCACTCGTTAAGGTTCTTACATTTGAGATATATCCAAATGTTTCTAAAAGAGGGACTTCGGCACTTACTTTTCGTTTTATCCCGTTGTCCTTGATTCCTGTAATCATACCTCGCTTCTTATTAATGTCTGAAGTGATATTACCTAGATATTCCTCAGGGCATTCAATCTCAGCTTGCATGATAGGCTCCAATAATTGCGGCTTTGCCAGTATTGCAGTTTGCTTAAAACCAATCTTAGCCACGGTTTCAAAATCTATTGCATTCGAATCTTCTTCATGAATCTTCCCATCTAGAAGAACAACACGCATAGATTCTAAAGGATAGCCAGCAATGACTCCTGTGTTCATAGCTTCTAAGAATCCTCTTTCTACATTCTTGATAAATTCTTTAGGAATTGCACCTCCTTTGATCTCGTTTACAAAATCTAATCCTTTGTCTGTGTCTAATCGCGGTCCTATGGTAAATTCAATTTGCGCAAATTGACCATTACCTCCAGTTTGCTTTTTTAAGAGTTCGGTATGTTGTACCGTTTCTGTCAAAAGCTCTTTGAAAGAGACTTTAGGATTTCCTTTGTTTATTGCAATACCAAACTCTGATCGCAATTTTTCTAAACGAACATCTAGATGTAATTCTCCCATTCCTAAAAGAATTGTTTGACCCGTTTGTTGATCATACGACATCTTTAAAGAAGGATCTTCATCAAGAATCTTGGCAATAGCTGTCCCAAAATGCTTTTCATCATCTTTAGATTTTGGCTCTATAGCGATACTAATCACAGGATCAGAAACTTCAATAGCTTCTAATACAAAACGATCGTTTAACATAGTTAATGTATCTCCCGTTTTGACATTTTTTAATCCTATTATAGCGACAATATCTCCAGCATTTGCCTTTTGTAATTCCGTATACTTATCGGCATGGATTTTTAAAATTCGACTCACTCGGTTTTTGATTCCCGTTTTTGAGTTTAGAATAGATTGTCCTACCTCAATGCTTCCAGAATAAACTCTAACCATTGCGAGACTTCCCACATAATTATCTGTAACCACTTTAAAAATAAAAGCAGATAGTTGCTCACTATCTAATCGTGCCCTTTGTTCCTTGGTGTTTGTAAGTAGGTCAATACCTTCTACATATTCCAAATCTTGTGGGGCAGGTAAAAATTGTGCAACCGCATTTAATAATGGTTGAACTCCAATGTACTTAAAGGATGACCCACAAAGTACAGGAACTGCTTTTCTCGCTATTGTCATGCGACGTATACCTTCTATTATTTCAGAAGGACAGATCTCTTTATCATCTAGGTACTGTTCTAAAATAGATTCATCATGACTTGCAATTGTTTCAAGTAAAGAAGTTCTCCATTCTTGAGCTGTTTGAACAAGCGCTTCAGGAATTTCTTTTTCCTCCCACGTATGTCCAAGATCATTTGCATTCCAATACAACGCTTTCTGTTGAATGAGATCTATGATACCTTCAAAATCATCTCCATCCCCAATAGGGATTTGAGTGACCAATGTGGTAACATTAAATTCTCGTTCAATATCATGTACGACTTTAAAAAAGTCGGCACCTATACGATCCATTTTATTAATAAAACAGAGTTTAGGAATCTGATAACGATCGGACTGACTCCACACCGTTTCCGATTGTGGTTCAACGCCAGAAGCAGCACAAAATAACGCAACTGCTCCGTCTAGAATACGTAATGAACGCTCTACTTCAATAGCAAAGTCAATATGTCCAGGAGTATCAATAATGTTGATTTGATAATCATCTTCTTGATATGTCCAATTTGCAGAAATTGCAGAAGAAGAAATGGTAATTCCTCTTTTTGCTTCCTGTGGATCACTATCTGTGACGGTGTTTCCATCGTCTATATTTCCTGGAGTATGTATGGTTCCTGTATAATAAAGAATACGTTCTGTAGTAGTTGTTTTACCAGCATCTACGTGAGCTATAATTCCTATATTTCTAAGTTTTCTATATTTTTTCATTCTATTATCATTTAATTGTTGTGCATAAAAAAAGCCTCTCACACGGAGAGGCTTAGCATTTGTTTTTAAACAATAGGTTACCTCTCCCGAAATTTTCGGAATGTGCTTTTTATTATAAATTTTAAGATACACATAAGAGGTTGTTTTATACCACTCTATATAGAGCAGACACTATTGTTTTGATGATCTGTAAATAGGTAGTATAAAAAAGGCTTCCCAAAAGAAAGCCTCATATATAGAATATAGAAATTTTCAGTTTAGGATACGATTCTTACACTACCTAGGTACACAGTCCTGATAGCTCCGTTACATGCAATGATGTTTCTGTTGTTTATAATCGTTTTCATTTCTTTTGTTTTAAAAGATGGCTCAAAGGTACTTTTTAAATTGAAATAGACAAAAAATATTTTAAACGCTCTTTTTTAACGATGTTTATTTTTTGATATGTTACGTTTTTCTTTTCTACTTGATCCTTGGATTATTTCGACCCCTATGTTTTTAAGTTGTTCTTTCTTTTCAAGTAAAGTAAGTCTTGGAGGTCTTTCATTTTCTATCTCACCAAGTAGCCATTCATCCCGATACCGTTCCCAACTTTTGTCATAAGGAGGAACTCCTGAATCATCAAACCCATACTCAAAACCACAGGAGCAAATGTCATATGAAGGGTTCCCTTCTGTGTCATAAGGTCGCCAATCTTTGTATATCGCTTTTACACCACATACAGGACAATTACAATACCCGTCATCACTAATGATTAATATGATTTTTTCTTTATTCCAAGTATGTATTATTTCTTTTGTCATCTTGAAGGTTGTTTATTCTATTTCCAAAATTTCAAATGCATGTTTCATATAAGATTTCTCTTTAAGTGAAATTTTAGGAGTATAATATTCTTGTTCTAACAACTCTGTCAATTCGTTGATTTTCGTGTCGCGAAATAGAAATATATTTTTTTGATTTACTCTATAGTTGTGAGTCGATTCTCCTATAGAGTTTAAGTATCCCGCAACGATCATACTTTCAAATATGTTTTTAAAGAGATTTCTGTCTTTTTTTAATAAGATTTGGCAATCGTGCCAAATAAAAATTCGATTCTTTGGTTCAGTTTCAAAATTCAAAAGAACATCATAAATAGCGTTGTTATTTCTTCCCATCTCAAACCCCCAAGGAATACTCCTTGATAGTTGATAGCAATAATCATCAATTGATTTTATATGTTCTCCATAGAAAGGGCAAATTTCAGTACTACCCTTTTTTGCAAGTTCTTGAATGATATTTGTGCCAAACCACTGAAGTGGAGAATAATCACTTTTCTCAAATTCTGGTTTTGTAAGACAAATCAGATTAGAATTAAGAGCTAATTTTGCCCCTTCTTCAATCCAATTAAAATCTGATATTTCATTAAGCTCTATTGTTCTCATTGAATTCTTCTTTTATACGCTTTCGTACTTCTACAAGCTCAGCATAAACTTCTGCGTCGCGATGCTCCTTGAAAGCGTAAAAAATTAGTTTAAAATCACAAAGAACGGGTGAGACTCGAACCCACAACCCCCTGCGTGACGGGCAGGTATTCTTCCATTGAACTACCGTTCTTTGCTTTTTATATATGTTATGTTTACGCTTTCGCGAACCTGCCTCGCCGGCAGGCAGGAGCGTAAAAAGTTTCATTAAAATTACAAAGAACGAGTGAGTATCGAAGTCACGACCCTCAGATTGCAGATCTGATGCTCTTCCAACTGAGCTACCGCTCTTTGCTTTTTTAAATGTTTGTGTATACGCTTTCGCGAAAGCGTAAAATCACCAATTCTCTATTTTATAATTCTTAAGTAACACTCCTACCGGATTGTTTATATTCTGTATCCCTTCAATGATAGGGATCATAATTCGTGCAGCACCATCTACGGGATCTAAAGGAGGAATGTATCCCTTTTCAAATTGCTTTTTACGCAATTCTTCTTTAGCTCCTGTAGAAACCCATCCTACATCCACAGCATTCATATAGATACCATATTTTTCATACTCGGCGCCAGAAGTTCTTGTAAGCATATTTAAAGACGCCTTTGTCATATTGGTATGCGGATGAAATATCGTCTTGTTTGTATAACTAAACAACCCTTCTGATGAGGTTACATTAATAATAAATTTCTTATCAAATGTAGACGCTTTTAAGAGCGGTGTCAATTCTTTAATCAGAAAATATGGAGAGATCTGATTGATAAGATTTACTTCCAAAAGTTCTACCATATCAACTTCTTCTAGTGTTGAATTCCAACTGTTCTTAGTACGATTATCTACAGGTTGTCCAAATCGATTTAAGGATACAAATTCCTGATGCTCATCATGTTCTAATAGTGTATGATTTGTAATTGGTGTCGCATTAGACGTGATCCTTTTTGTGTCTTTTAAAAGAGCCAATTGATTCTTCTCCTCAGCGATTAATGGACTGTAATATTGATCGGTATATTTGATTGTTTGAGCCGCATTATTGATGAGAATATCTAGAGATTCGTGTTGCTTCTTATAATCTTTTACAAACGTTTCTACAGCCTTTAAATTACGTAAATCCAATCCGTACAGCGTCAAGTTCTCTTTCCAAGTATCATAATCTTTTTCTTCTTTAAACTGAGCAAGCGCTAGTCCAGGAAAACGAGTCGTTACAGTAACTATTGCGTTGCTTCGTAACAATTTTAGTGCTGTAGCATATCCTATTTTTACACGACCTCCTGTAAGAATAACACATCTTCCTGATAAGTCAATATTTTTAAATCGATTGTCATAATTAATCGTTGCACAAGTAGGGCAGAGGCGATTGTAAAATGAATGTGATACTACAAAAGACGTATTACAACAGTAGCAATTTTTTGGAATTTTTAAACGTGTAGATACAGGATCATTCTCTGGCTTTTCTTGATCATACACCGTATGATTAGAAAGTGCATTTTTTGAGATCTCACTATCATTTATAATATCTAAATCGTGTACTTTCTTTGCCGCATAACTCTCTTTACGATTGCCTTTTTTTGCGGCTTTGTAAATCTTTGTGATCAAGGTTCCAAAACGTTGATTATCGGGATTGTCAAATGGATCATTTTTTAACACATCAAGCACCTTAAGGCAATGATTCCATTCCTCCTGTGTATATGTATATGTTGTTTCTACTTGATTCATAATGTATGAATTTAATGCTTGTAGGGTACGCTTACGTACTTCGACTTAGCTCAGCATAAACTTCTGCATTGCTATGCCCCTTGAAAGCGTACTTTGACTTATAAAAAAGGTTCTAAAAACCCAATGAGTTGTGTTCCGTTTTTATTCCATCGGATACCGTGACCGCTCGGCACTCTGATTTCATAGACAAGTTCATGTTTGTAATGATAAAATATATTCCACCAGGTTTTGGTCTGGATCATTTCAGTGATTTGTTTTCTAATGGCTTGTTCTTTTTGCGTTGGATTTCCTTTGGCAATACCCCAAAAGGTATCGGTAGATCGTCCCATGTGTTTTTCCCAGGCTCGTGTTACCATACTAATTTGATCATTATACGGTGCAAAACAACTATCTAATAATGTCTGTTGTAACGGTGGAATGGCACGTACATTTTTGATGCTTGCTGAGGTCCATCGTTGACCGATTAAGATTAATAGATGCTCAAAAGGAGTCGCTTCTATTGCTTTTGCCCATTGCTCTGGCGTTGCTTCTGATGCTTGCATGAGTGGTTTAAAATGCGCCAATACAACCTCAGGGTTTGGCGTGACCTCTTCATTAAAATACGGTAATCCATAATCTGATGGAATTCCTTGTTGTGAGTAGGTTTGTAACGCTTTCGCGAAAGCGTATAAAGACGCATCTTCCAGAAAAGAAGCATACTGCTCCTTCCATGTTTCAGGAAGGAACGATATACTTGCTTGTATGGTTTTTATAATATCCACTTTCTAGTTAATTTAAGATTCCCACCACAGTGTTTTACGATATAAAGGGAATTCAATGTCTTGTCTTTGCAATTTTTTTCTAAGGATTTCTTTACATCGACATCTGTACTCTTGTCTTTTATTTCTAAGATACCATGTACTTCCCGTTTTCCACCATATTTGAGCACTTCTTGTTCTTCTTTTCCTTTTGTGCTTTGTTTTAAAATTGTAAATCTTTTTGTTGTCATAAGATTTCATTTGACTTCTGTATTAAGTTTTTAACTCAATACAATGTTCCTTTTCTAGTTGCCATATTTTTTATTTTTTAGCTTCTTGTTTCATTCTTCTTTTGACTCTCCAAGGGGCATTTTTATCAAAATCCCCTGCCATAATACATCCATAAGGCATCACTTCATCTATCACAGTACCTAGACCAAACTCGTCCATTTGTTCTCTCACAGCTTTGGCACTTTTGTAAGCACTTGGTAATTCTGAAACGTCAATCTCATTAGAGAAAAAACGGACGTCTAGACCTGCTGTTTCTTGAGCAAAAACGTCTTCATTGGTCATCGCTGCTTTTGTCTTCTTATGAAACGTACGACTCACATTTCTTCCTGCACCGTGTGGTGCAAAACCTAGATTGTTTGCTGTCGTATCACCTGAGACAATAAGTACTGGCTCTGCCATGTTTAATGGGATCAAACGCGGACCCGTAATATCAGGCATGAACTTAGCGTCCAGCGGAGTTGCTCCTTTGGCATGGTAAAATAAATCCCCATCTTTAAAAACAAAGTTATGTTCGTTCCAAAAACGGTTTTCTGCTTCCAGACCTAGTTTCTCTAGCGTCGCATCATGAATACATTCGTGGTTTTGTTTTGTCCACGCACGCATCACTTGTAATGCTTCCCAATAGTCTTGTCCTTCTTCTGTATCAAAAGGAATCCACGCATTTTGACGTAAGGTATCTGGCGAAAGGATTTTTCTGAAACGTTCAGCGATTTGCATTCCTTTTTTATACAATTTGGCTCCAGGCGCTCTTGATCCGTGATGGGTGATCATCATGGTGTTTCCTGTTTTTGCAGAGATTCCTACAAATAAGAAGTGGTTTCCATCTCCTTGTGTTCCTAAATGTCCTCTAGCTGATTGAATGATGTATCGATCCTTTAAAATTGAATTTCCTTCAAAGGCTTCTAGGAGTTCTTTTGGGATTCTATATTGTGCGTTACGATCTCTTCCTCCAGGACCAAAATGTGTACTCGCATGCGCAGCATCCAGCACTGATTTTGGATCTGCTTTTCCAAAATCAGTTAGCATGACAGAACAACAAATATCGGCACTATGCATCCCTGGATGAATGGCATTTTTTGTTACCACCACACCACCTACAGGAATGGTTCCTTTAGGTCCTGAGGGACACGCATCTGGCATGATAGAACCGTCTACCACCGTAGGCGTTTTCATAAGCTCTTGCATGGTATTGATTACAGAGTTCACATTATCTTCCTCCAACTCATTCTCTGCTTTGATATTGATTTTAAATTCAACAGCAGTCTCGTGTAACTCTTGTATAGGAGGCAATTTATATTGCTCTAAATAGGCAAGCATCGCTTCTTCTTCAAGTCCATTTTCATTGATATGTGTAATCGCTTCTGGAAACCATTTTCCAGATCTAAATCCTAAGTCGATTAATGTTTTTCCTGTAATCATTTTTTCTATTCTTTGTGTTTACTGGAGCAAATATGAAACAGTATTGCGCAATGGTTTTGCGTAGTGAAATTAAATCAATTATTTTTCATAAAATTCATTTCTAACACTCACTAATAATTCATTAACAACATCTACATCTGGTCTTTCCATCAAGTTAGAAGTGTTATATAATGTGTCTAGTTCTTCTTTTAAAACTTCGGCTTTAGAAACCAAATCATCATACTCAAAATCTCCTTGTTTGATCCCTAATAGAAAATCACGATCTGGTCTTCTCACTTGGATCGTTCCATCTTCTGCAATCTCTTTGGCCATATGTAACAACCTAAAGGTATGCATCATGTTTTTGGTATCATAGTTCTTTCCGTGTGCTACGTTATTTTCATACCGAGCTTCATTTCTTTTGGATACCCAATCCCAATACTCTTTGTATTTCTTACAATAGGCAGAATACCCATCTACATGACAATAGAGTAGGGCGATAGGTTGCTCTTCTTTAGCTACAGAGCTTAGACATACTTCATTTGCGTTTGCTCTAGCAATTCCTTGGTAGCCTTTATCTTCTCCATAAAAGAGATTGTAACAATCTTTCATGTGTGGGATGTTGACCAAGCCACAATGAGTATCTAGTAAACTATTTTTCTCTAGATATTCCTTTACCAGTAGGGATACTTTACCATCTCTAACATAGCAGAAATCAAGTACGGTTTTACGTTCTTTGGCTACTGGATTAACTATTTTCTTATTGAGTCCTCTTGCTTTTTTGATTTGTGTATACGCATAATTTGCAAAGGAGTTTTTGCACAATTTTGACAAGAAATAGTCCATCATGATACGATCAAACAGTGGATCTTTTATCAAGATACAATCTTCTGGTACGTTTAGTAATTCTAAGATATTTGGATTATTTTTTGAAAGTAAGGAGATGAATTTACGTAACTCATAATACACAATATCGTTAGTTGCATCATTGATTTGCTCTACATATTCCATCCCATAAAACAGATCCTTAGGAAGGATAAAAATCCCTCGTATGTCTGTGTCTGATGTAGCAGTATCCAGTCCATAGGCTTTACTACCACTAATGCATTCAAAAATGATGCAACCGGATGCTTTAAGATCTGCTATTGTTTTCATGTTGATATTTTACGGTATTTCTAAAGATATTAAGATCGATAATGAATTGCTTTAATTTTATATTGAACTTTCTTTTTGTCATACAAATAGAAGCGATTTCTGGTTTTTCAGGTATTCTATTATCTGAAGCTATGATATCATAAATATGTGGATATGTATGTGGCATAGGATCTATAGTAAAGCTAATATAAACGGAAAGTTCAAGATTATAGATTGATTTTACAATCCAATATTCAGATTCCCACCAACAATCACCTCGAGAGTCTATTTCAACAATCTCCCAATGATTTTTGATAAGCGCTTGCTCAATATGATATTTATATCCTGTTTGTTTTGACACGTTGATTTGAATTTAGAAATAAGGCTGCCTGAAAAACAACTTAATACGTCATTCTGAACTTGTTTCAGAATCGTATAAGTTTATTGAGAAACTGAAACAAGTTCAGTTTGACGCGCATTATGTTTTTTAGACAGCTTTATATTTTATTATTTGACTGTGATTGCTTTATACAAGAAATAATTGATACGTTCTGTATCTGGGTTTCCTCCCGAAAGTGTTTTTGCGTACTTTCCATTGGTTGCGATCACTTCTGATATAAAGTCGCATACTTTCTCAGGTCGAGCATGCATATAACTTTCGGAGTTTTTAGACTTGATGCACATCAAATCCTCTATCTCATCTGCGATATCTTTTGTGACTAAGGATAGCATTTCGCGAAAGCGTACTGGTGGCAGAGTCCCACATTCTAATATCCATTTTCCCGCCATGGCTGTTCTCAATGCATAAAAAAGGCTTTTGAGTTTTACAGTATCTACTGCTATTTTTTCTTCATATTTCTTACTCATACTTAGGTAGTGAAACATGGAAGCGATAGGAGAGAAGCAGTCTGTGGCGATAGCCCGTAACTCACTAAGTGTATCTTCTTCGCATCTATAGATGATAGGTGAAAACAGGTGTTCTAATGCTGGGATATTTGACTTTTTAAGGAGTATTAAACTCTTGCGAAGTTCCCACCCTACGGCATCAAAATCGCCATCCATGATATCTATGGTATCGCGTCTTTCTGAAACAGAAAGATACCATGGCACTGGTTTTGTATATAAGAATCGTACATCGTAGTCACTATCTGGAGAAGCAAACCCCCAAGCTCTACTTCCCGATTCACACGCAAAATTGATTGCAACGTCGCGTTCTTTTTCTATGAGTTGAAGTCTTGTTTCCATGAGTTGTATTTATGTATAGTACAAAGATGAAATAGTATTGCGCAAGGTTTTTGCGTACTAAAAATAAAGACATAAAAAAAGCGCTTTTTAGCGCTACAACTATAGCGTGGGTAATATCTCTATTACTTTGCCATATACATTTCTGGTCCATCCATTGATGTGACCTCGGTTATTACCGATCTGTAATCCTCGTTTTACATTTTTTCCTTTTACAAGGTGTGTAAAACAATTGCCTCTTACTTTACAAAAAACAATATCTCCTATTTCACAATCTTCCCAATGTACGGGTTCAAGAATAACAGCTTGTTTTGATTTTAAGATAGGCAACATAGAATTACCAGGTTCTTTGGAGACGATGGTCTCCCCATTCAATAGCTTTTGAATTTTCCAATTCATTTTTTATAGTATTTAAATTAAACATGAATACCAGTTTATAGCTGGTATAATTCAAAAACTATGGAGTATGGTTTTTCAAAGAACTGTGTAAAATTAAGAAAAATAAAGGCAAAAAGACAAACAGTCAAGTTAATATCCTGAGCTATCTTATATGAATATAAGAGTAGGAGTTGAACCCACGCCTCTCATTATGTAATGAGCGCTCTAGCCGAAGTATGACTGTTTTACGGCACTTTATTTAAGTTTTATACGCTTTCGCGAAAGCGGAATTAAAAGAAACACTAAGCAAAAATCGTAATAAAAGTAATGTGGGCATGTCTGCTGGGAATCGAACCCAGTTTAGCCTCAATGGACTAATCCTCCCATCCGTTTTGGTGACGAAGTATTTTATGACTACGGCATTAGTGTTTTTTATATGTTTTAAAGTAAGGCAACAAACGATAAAAGAAATTATAATCGTGCTCTACCTCTTTGAGCTACACTCCTTTTCTTGTTGTGTGTTTTAGAAGGAGTGGTGGGACTCGAACCCACAACCACGGCATCCTCAGTGCGAAGTAACTTTGATCTACGGCGCTTACTTTTTGTTTTTATTGTAAAGAGGCAATGATCAAAAAATGTCATTTTTTATAGTATAAATTTGAAGTTTATCGAAGTAACAATTTTTTACGGCACTCTTTAATTTTTTATAGTAAGAAACAAGGCAAAAGGCAACTAAAGCATGTTTTACGTGCTCTATCCATCTTGAGCTACACTCTCATTTGTACATTATTTTATATAGTGAGAATGGTGGGACTCGAACCCACAACCACGGCATTAGAAGTGCGAAGTATCTTTAATTTACGGCACTTGTTTTTACTAAATATATGTTTTAATAAAGTAAGGTAACAAACGAAAAGTATGTTATGTGTCATGCTCTACCAACTGAGCTACTTCCCCTGAATATAATTTTAGAGAGGAAGATAGGATTCGAACCTATGACCCCGACATTGCATCAAACGAAGTATTACTTATCTACGACGCTTACTTTATATAGTATGATTATTAAATAAAACAAGGCAAAAAGCAAAAAAGGAGAGGCTCTTTTAAGAGCGTCGTTCTTATCCCGAAGGACAGTGAACCGGTGATTTGACATCTCAGAGAGACTTATATATTCCTTAAGAATATTCACCCTGTCGGTTTTTAACCCGACTTCGCTAGCACAGTCACCCGTGTTACGCTACCTTAGGACCGTTATAGTTACGAAGTAACCTTTTTTTACGGCACTTGTTTTTTTAATATTTTTTTCAAAGAACTTTTATAAAGCCCACACCATTTACATGTGAGCTTTATATATTTATAAGGATTGCTCTTGGATATGCTTGATCGCAGACGCACCATTTTCTATAGCATCTAACACTTCAAAAATTTTATCACTCCAACCACCAATTAAGTGTACGTTATTATGTTCAACCTTTAAAGGTGCATTTCCGTAACCCATTAAATCAAAGATGTATAATTTTGCATTAGGAGCAATACGCTTGTATTGTGCCCATTCATTTGCAATATGTGCATCCGAGTTGTAATGACCACTATTCCATAATTGGCAATCAGTAAAGATCATGACTTTATCTACAATTCGTTTTTTAGCATTCAAATCTTTAATAACTTTATAACCATTTGTAGAATATCCCACTTCACCATTGATACTTTTTAGTTTCATCACATTGTACAATACATCACCTTTTGGTAAAATGTATCGTTTCCAGATATCTCCAAAAAGACCCGTAATTACATTATCACTTTTATGCTGTAATAACATACCCAAAACAAGACCAATATCATAGGCTTGTATCTTGCTTCTTGCAGAGATAGGTTGCATCATAGATCCCGATACGTCACAAGCAATCACAACTTTAGTATCTAATGCAAATCCTTTTATATTTTCTACACTTAACTTAATTGCTTTTTCTAAAGCGCCTAAAATATAAGGTGTATATGAAGACTTAACCTGCATTAACTCTTGATATGCTGCCATAAAACGAAAAGGAAATTGCTTTGACCTTTTTACATGATATGGATCTGTAAGTGTATCTGCTACTTTACCAATATGCGTTGCACTTACATCTGCTTCTAAGATATTTCTTAGGTTACGCATTAAAGCCATATATCCTAATTTCTTACTATCAATCAGTGTTTCCCATTGTGCTGTAAACGCTTTTTGTTTTGCAGCCTCGTTTTTAAACTTTTGTTGACCTACTCTTGATAGTTCTACTTCCCAAGTATATGGTGCTTCTAACGTATCTTGAATCACGTGATTAAAAATAGCTTGTTGTGCATCATCTTTTGCCTTAGGGTGTGTCAAAAAGATTGCATCTTTAAAAGAAACTTCTGTTTGTCTGTTATACTTTGCAAATTGATAGGCATCAAACTTGTTTAATGCCATCACGATACCTTTTTGAACTTGCTTAGAAAGCTTGTTCAATTTTTTTGTACCCACTCTTTTATTGGCTACTTGGTAATAGGCTAGCAATTCTGTGATTTCATCTGCTCTTTGAATAACACCATTTACTGTTCTACTTACTAGGTTATCGCCACTATGTATTTTTGATAATTCTACTGCAAGTACAATAGGGATAGATCGTAAATACATTTTTTGACGTGCATACACAGCTAGTTGTGCTACAAAGTAAGGGTCGTTTTTATGAATTAATGCTATAATTCTTTTTAACCGATCATTGCCTTTCTCATAGGTTGTTTTTTCTAGTGTAGAATTAACAACAGCAGTGTACAGTTCCATTTTAGGAGTAAGTTTATATGCCTTAGCTCCTTGAAAGTTTTTTACTTCTTTTTTTGATTTTGTAAATACATTAAATTTCATTGCTTCTTGTATTTTGTTGTTAATTACAGGGCAAATATTCTAGTATATTGCGCAATCTTTTTGCGTAGTAGAAATTATTTCTTATTTTTTCAAAAAAATATTGGAAATCATATCACTTGGCTCATTATTTGTCTTGTACATCCCTATGATAAAAAAAATACTTCTTCTTTTCTTCTTCCTCAGTTCTGTGGCAATGATGGCACAATTAAGTCCATCTCATAAAGAGAAACTTGCGGTACTTATTACAGAACGAGTAAATGAGCATAGGAAAATTAAAAAACGCCAACCCTTAAGCAGGCATGAAGATTTGGCTAAAGCAGCCCAATGGCACTCTGATTATATGGTTAAAAAACAACGCCTGTCTCATGAAGAAAAAGGAAATGGAGCTTTAAAAACACCTAGAAATCGTGTAGAGAAGTACAGTGCTATTTATGAAGCAATAGGCGAAAATATTTTATATTCAAAACCTATTCGTACGCCTATAAATAAAGAATCTTTAAAAAAAATAGCCATAGAGATGTATCGTTCTTGGAAAAATTCTCCAGGACATTATGCAAATATGATTTCAGATGTATTTGATCATGGGGATTTAGCATTTACCTATGATCCTAAATCTAAACGTATTTATGCAACACATGTCTTTGCCAAAAAAGGTGCTATTATACCAGGACAGTTATCTGAAGATGCTTTTGGAATTACTTCTAGCGATAGTGAATGTGTAGGGTTAATAGGTAATAAAAGTAATCTCATAACCAATATGGGAAATAGTGTTAGGATTGAAGGAGATGAAATTATTTTACGTTATCACGATATTCAAACAGTGCGAAAAGTAATCTCTAATATACGTGATGGTATTGCTATTGATTTAATTGCAGAAGAACAACTTATCTGTGGAAACTCAAATCAACTAGATGCATCCCCCATCTATGATGGAGTACTTTTAAAACCTATTTATCGCGATGTTTTTTTTGCAAGTAATACAGCAAAAAGTGATTTTCGATTAATTGTATCATTAGGTAAAGTTCCAGAACATCTTAGGGATAAATCATTAAGCGCAAGTATTGTTATTATAAAATCGGATAAAAAATGTAGCTATACAATTCCCACTAGAATACCACGTAAAGATTACCCGCTTAGGAAGATACCTCCTATTATTTACACACCTAAAATAGCGCTAAAAACAACAGGAATAAAAGAGGTACAAGAAGTGTATTATAAATTTAAAACAGATGCTACTATAGCATACAGACTTCCTGAGATTGATAAAAACACCAATAAATTATACAAGATTGATATCCGTAGTTATGCTTCTGTAGATGGAAATGAATCACATAATAAAAACCTTCATAAACAACGAGCTCAACATATTAAAGGCCACCTTACGGGAGAGCTAACAGTTCCTATAAAAGAATGGGATATTCAAACAAGTGAGAATTGGGAACTAAATGATTTTCAAATGGAGATTATGGGACTTGACGATCTTATAGAGCAAGACCAAGTGACCAAACGTGCATATATTAATAAACATAGTGATGAAGATGTCTGGAATACTTTTCTTTCAGAACAACGCAGTTCAAAAGCAGTGCTTTATTGGAAAGGATCTTGGTCTAAAGAAGATACGTTACACCCTTATTATAATCTAATTAATGCATTATTAGAAAATGATACAGAAAGAGCTAATAAAGCACTTGCATTACTTTATAAGCATAAAGAAGAAGCTTCTTTGTTAACAAAAGAATTTATATTAGATAGATTGTTTTATGAAGAAGAACTGGTTCAAAATACTGCCGCTTTATTGTTGAGAGACATACATCAATATAAAGTAGATGATATTATTCGATTTGTTAGAAAATGGCTAAAAGAACCTGAGTTACTTTCTGAAGATGCTCAAAAAAACCTTTTAAATCTCTATACGATTACAACAAAGGAGTTAGTAGACGATTGGGATACTAGTTCAAAACGTCTAGCAAAAGTAATGCACCCTAGAAAATTAGAATCTTTTTTTGAAAGCTATACCGCAGATAAAGAAGTCGCTCCATTATTTCTTAATTTTCATATGGCAATTATTGATTATTATGGACAAATCAATGAAGGAGAAAAGATTCTTACCTCCTTTGATTTTATAACAAATTATTTTGAAAACAAATCCCTTTCAATTAAAGATGATACAGATTTAGCGTTGTTTTTTAATAATTGGAGTCGTTATGATTTGACTTTAGAAATTTTAGAAAAGGCATATAAAGCAGGAAATCTAGATGAAGAAAGCCTGTTTGTATATATCAAAACGGCGGCAGGATTTAATGAAGACATTCCTTCAAAAAGATTAAAAGAATTACATAAAAGAGCAATAAAACAAAATAAAGAACGCTGGTGTTACTGGATGCGTGACTATTTCCAAAACTTGCGATTTTCTTATACCAAATCACTCTATTGCAAAGAATGTTCTGAAGTGATTATATCTGTAGATCAACTATTAAAAGATCAAAATTAACATATGGCTGCCAATAAAAATGCACTTATCCGATATAAAACCATAGATCAATGCTTGCGTAATAAGTTTCGTCAGTGGACACTAGATGACTTGATAGATGCCTGTTCTGATGCATTATATGAATATGAAGGAAAAGATGTCTATGTGAGTAAACGTACCGTACAGTTGGATATCCAAACAATGCGTAGCGACAAATTAGGCTATAATGCCCCTATTGAGGTATACCAACGTAAATACTATCAATATATCGAAGATGAGTATAGTATCATGAATATTCCTGTGACAGACAAGGATATAAAAGTGATGAATGAAGCTATTCAGATTTTACGACAGTTTAAGGATTTCTCGTTGTTCAAAGAGATGGATGGGGTATTGCAACGCCTAGAAGATTCTGTGTATTCTTCTCAAGAAAACCATAGAGCCATTATTCATTTAGAAAAAAATGAACGTTTAAAAGGGCTGGAATATATCGATATTATTTATGAAGCTATTCAGCATAAAAAAGTGATAGAGGTTACCTATCAATCTTTTAAAGCAAGAAAGGCAAGCCAAATGACAGTACACCCTCAATTATTAAAGGAATTTAATAATCGTTGGTTTATGTTAGCCCTTTCCAAATCAAAATATATTACACTAGCATTAGATCGTATGCAAGGCATCGAGATCAAAGAAAATATCCCTTATATAGATAATGAAGTAGATGGAGATATTTATTATCAAGATGTTGTTGGAGTGACCGTTGCAGAAAATGTAAAACCACAAAAAGTGATCTTCAGGATAGATGCTAAAAATGCACCTTATGTAAGTACAAAACCTTTTCATCCTTCTCAAAAGGAAATCGATAAAACAGATCTAGGGGTCGTTTTTGAAATTAAAGTACACCTCAATTTTGAGTTAGAACGTCTTATTCTTGGTTTTGGAGATAGTATTGAAGTTCTAAAACCTAATTTCCTTCGCAAACGCATTTATCACAAACTAAAAACAGCAGTAGATCAATATGATGTGGAAGTTTAGTACGCTCCTGCCTGCCGTCAGGCAGGTTCGCGAAAGCGTATACAGAAACTTTAGAAGTAAGATATATTATAAAACAAAACCGCCATTCATATATGAACAGCGGTTTTTTTATTACAAAAAATGCGATTAGGTTACCCCAAACACCAATCCATGATTTTTGCAATATTCTTGGCATCATCCACCCCTCTGTGATGTGTGCCTTCTAATGGAATGTTTAGGATGTTTAAAGCTCCTTTCATTCCGACTTTACGACGGAGACCTTTAATCTCGGAGAATAATCGCTTCACATTGATATGATCTTGAGACAATGGGTAGTCTATATTTCTGATTTTACATTGTCGTTGCATCATGTTACGATCATAGTCGCCATAACTCACCCAAGTATTATAATGGCCTTCATACTCATCACGTACCAGGTCACAGGCATCTTCAAAAGAGATACCTTCTTGATCTAATAATTCTTGTGTGATCGTGGTAAGCTCTGTACAAAATGGACTTACTGTAGAGCGTTCTGGTTTGATCAAAATCCCTTTGGGGTTTGTGACCTCACCCGTATGAGCATCTAAAATGCAAATGCCAATCTCTATGATTTCATTTACCTGCCCTTGCGGGATATGACCATTCCAGCATGTAGCTTCTAGGTCTATAATTAATATGTTATCTGTTGTATTCATTGTTTTATGTTTTTATATGACAAATTCAGTATGTGAATTGCCATGATTTTTAATTTAACTAGGCATGGTGATTAACTCTTCCCGATCCAACGGATCGATATCGTTTTTGAGTAAATGCAATGCCGCTTGTACTGCCCAGCACTTATCACTAGAATGTATATTGCTATACAATCCTAATAAAAATGTAGGGTCGACGATTGTCCAACCTTTTACAGTGCGTTGAGGTACATTTTTATGGACAAAAAAATCAATCGTAATTCTAAAGAGTTTTCCTGCGTGTTCTTCTATTTTTTCATAACGCCTAAACTGTTCATCACTTGGTAAGTGATCATAGCGCGTCCATACTTTTTTAAAGCCACGTTCTTGTAAAATGCACATCACTTCGGCGATATTTTGAGGAGCTATAAATAAATCTATATCCTTATGATCGTGTGCGTGCTTGAATTCTTGATGCCCTTCTGGTGATAAAAAATGCCACGCCCATCCTCCTGATAAAACCACAAATTCTCTCAAGAAATTAAGTTCTATTAAAGCTGGTTTTATTCTGTAGTCTGGCCACAATTCACCGTATCGTTTTTTGTTATGTGGTGCTCCCATATCTTCTATTTTTTAAAGGATTCTCATTCTTGGGAATCCATCTGTTCTTTTTTGTTTTTTATTCGAATTTCTTCACATTGAATCTCACTCATATAATCATTGTTATACGTGTACTCTTTTGCGATTTCAATCTTCTCTAATGCTTCTGTGTATTCTTTTTTTGTTCTAATAACAATGCGTTTTTTAAATACAATTCCGCTTTATCAGTTCCTTTTACGGTAAGTGCAAAATCAATGAGTTTTTGTGCTTCCTCAAAGTCTTCATTATGTAACAACACCTGAATGTATTTAGGATAGATATAGACTGCTTGCATATCTTGTGCCAAAGCTCTTTGGAAGCATTCTTTTGCTAGTGTATAATTCTTGATATTGTTTGTATAGATCTGTCCCATAAGACATAATGCTATCGGATTTTCTTTATCATACGCTAGTGCATAATCTATAGCCTCTACAGCTTCACTCAGATTATAATCATAGGTGTCTAAGGCTTTGCATATATATTTATCAATGGCTTGGTTCATATCTTTATTTTTTTGCAAACACCCTCGAGGAGATTGTATGCGATTATTTCTTTTTCTTCTTTTTTGAAGAAATCTTCTTTTTCTTTTTGGACTTCTTCTTCTTTAGCTTCTTAGGAGCATTGAGTTTTCTTTTCTTTTTAATGCGTTTTACCTCATCATCTAGAAAATCAAAATAATACTCGTCGTAGGTCTCTTTTTTTGCTTCTTTAAGTAGTGTAAGACTCGTTTTATATTCTCCTTTACACTCATGCATATACCCGATAAGCCATAGTAATTGTGCTTTGTCTTTGTTTTTTTGTGTCAGCCCAAAGTCAACTACTTTTTTTGCGCGTTCTAATTCGTTTGCCCAAATTAATATGCGGGCATACGTGGTATATACTTCTTTATAATCAGGATTTGTAGCAATGACTTTATCAAAGCATGAAAATCCTTCTTCATAATTTCCTAATTGCTCTGCCTGTATTTTACCAAGCAAGCATAATGAAGGTGCATGTGCCTCTTCATAGGATAATGCATAATTAAGAGACTCACATAGTCCTTCCCAATCACTATGAAAAAACCCCATAGATCCTGAAGCTTTTAAATAGTACTGATCTGCTATTGTTAATCCCATGATTCGTTTTTTAAATCGTTTTTAAGTGCTTGCCTTTTTGAGGCATAGCTCTTGTTCTTTTTTTGATGTTTAAAATCTCTTCCTTCAAAGATTCGTATTGGGTTTCCTCGTTCTACACGAAGGTGTTGTTCCCATTTGGATACAGCTTGCTCTTTAAGAAGTTCAAGATGGTGTGTTTGCAATCTTGCTTTGAGCCGTTGTAGGGCTAACTTCTTGTTTTGATGTTGCGATCTGCTATCCATAGCGACACATTGTATTCCTGTAGGAATATGTGTAGCTCGCACGGCTGAGTTTACTTTGTTTACATTTTGTCCTCCCGGTCCTGTACTACGCATAGCTTGATACTTGACATCTTTCTCGTGAAAAGATGTAGTAGCTACTTGTGGTAACTCTTGTAATTTTATAAACCAATTTTTACGTTTGTGATAGGTTCTATACGGTGATTTTCCAATCCATTGTATGGTACCTATCCAATTGGATAGAAAGGCATCGAGTTCTTTTCCAGAGAGACTCAAAATGACTGACTGTACTGCTGTAACTCCTGCTTGTTCTTTCTGTATGATGGTATGCGTAATCTTATGGTCTTTAAGATCTATGATAAAGGCCTTTAAGACTTGAGCAACGACCCAGTTACATTCTGAAGGGCCTCTGCCAGCTGTAATTTGTATGAGTTTGTCCATTGTTTCTATTTGTTATTAATCTTCTTAGTAATGCGTTAGGGATTGTCGTGTAAATCCCACAGCTTGCTCCCGATGAAGGGAGCAAAGCGAGGAATTGTAACAAAAGCCCGACGCTGTTTTGCCGATGAAGGCAGGACAGCGTAACGCCCTTAATCCAAATAATGCATTAGAAAATCTATTACGTTTTGAAATCACTTCAAAATCAAACGCTTTGCTGTACTTTTTAATTTAACCATAGTAAAGACTATGCTGAAATCAATAAAGCACTTGTTTTTCTTGCACTTTCAAACCTCATTACGAAGTTCTAATACACTATTTGGAATTAAAGTCATTTTTTACTTGTCCATTCGAACAATTTTTGGTGTAAAAGTGCCTAACACTTCTACCAATTCTTGTTGATTTGCCATCACTTTTTTGATGTCTTTATATGCCATAGGCGCTTCATCTATACCACCGCCTATAAGGGTAACATCATGTGTGGCTAGCTCTTTTTTAATAGCACTTTGAGTAAATTTTTCTTTACACTTACGTCTGGAATGTAAACGTCCTGCTCCGTGAGATGCCGACTGTAAACTGCCTGGATTTCCGAGACCTCTTACAATGTATCCGGGTGCTGTCATAGAACCAGGGATGATCCCTAATTCACCTTTGGCAGCGGGTGTTGCTCCTTTACGATGTACAATACGTGTTACTCCATCTATCTGCTCTTTCCAAGCAAAATTGTGATGGTTTGCAATATTGACAAGTGGCCGTGCACCGAGTAATTTGCTTATTCTCGCATGGATATTATCGTGACATGCTTGTGCATAGTCTCCAGCTAGATTCATGGCCATCCAATACTCTTGCCCGTCGTGTGTGTCTAGATCTAGCCAAGCCAAATTTTGTACATGCTTCGGTAAGGGACATTGCTTGGTAGCGAGGTAGGTGTAATGTTTTGCAATATTTGCACCCAACCCTCGTGAACCGCTATGTGATAATAATCCTAGATATTCACCTGGTTTTAAATTCCATTCGTTCTCATAATTTGTAATAGAAACACTTCCAAACTCTACAAAGTGATTACCGCCACCAGAAGTTCCTAGTTGTTTATAGGCTTTGTCTTTAAGCCTTTTTACTAAAGGAATATCCTTGAATGCGTGATGACTAAAAATCTCATGATCATGTTTTTTGTCATGCGTTTCATACATGCCAAATTTGGTATGTTCTGAAAGGATATTTGCCAGTTGATGTTTCTTCCCTTTGAGGTATGATATTTTAATAGGATAGAGTGTTAAACTCATACGACATCCTATATCTACACCTACGCCATAAGGAATCACAGCATTGTCTGTAGCAAGCACACCGCCTATAGGCAATCCATATCCACTATGTGCATCTGGCATTAATGCGCCCGCTACGGCTATTGGTAATTTAAGAGCGTCGTATAGTTGGTATTTTGCTTGATCGTCTATCCCATTTTCTCCATAAATCATATGTGGAACTCTCGTAGATCGTAGCACTTGTTTTTTTACAATCACTGGATCTGTAAGACTCTCTGCTATTTTACCCCATACGCCATCTCCTATATATTCCTCTGGATTTGCTAGTACTAAAGCGGCTTGTTGTAATATTTGTTCTTTTTTAAGCCGTTTATGGTATCTATTAATCTGTCCTAAAGTGATATTTATGCTATTATTTTTTGGAAAGCCTAATTTGATTAGGTCTTTTCCGCTTAGTTTTTTTCCCATGATAGTTCTTCATTAATAATATCTTGGATCTCGCAATCTCTCAACCCTTTTAGTTTTGAGCGGATATAGTTCCTGCTTCTTCTATCGTAGCAGTCCCATCTTGATCTCCATGGATTTAATTTTTCGACAGCTTCATAGTATCCATGCTGCAGGAGCATTCCTTCCAAGAAGGATTGTTCTTGCTCTAATAATGGATCTGTGTTGCGTCTATGTGTGATGTACGCTCGCGTGTATTTAATACGGTAGGCTCCTTTAGGTAGTTTTATATAAAAGCGTATTTCTGTTTTATGCTTGTCTATGTAATACTTAAAAGGGACACAAAGTTTTTTTGCTTTATCGCTTAACTTCTTGAACTGCCATTTACAAATAGTAGGAACTTCTTTTACAATGAGGTGTTGTGATACTCTTTTTGACCACTTTCTTTCTGCCTCTTTTTTTGTGCGTCCCCACACATGTTTGTTAAGAACTTCAATAATTTCAAGAAGAATGTCTTGATTTTTATAGCGTTCTATCTTTTTTGTAATGACAAGTTCTTTGTGCCATCCGTGGCGTATAGGAGTATCTATTTTTGTATATCCTAATGCTTGTATTTCCTTTCGGATAGCCCATAATCTATTTTGTATACGGCGTACTTCTTTTAATCGCTGGCATTTGATATGTGCCGGTCTCATAAATCAGTATTTTTATTGATACTTTTTTGATTTTCGATTCCGGAATATGCTTGGCAATTCTAGAATCTTATGGAATAAGGTTTTTAAGTTTCATAAGAGTTAATTTTAAATTACTATTAGTTTCTGGGAAATGTTATACCAAATGAATTCTAAAATGATGCTTGTATGATTTGAATTATATCGTTTTCAGATGAATAAGAAAATCTAAGCATAGCGATAGCTACGGTTCTATTTTATTATGAAATATGAGTGCGATAGAAACAAATTAGCAGCTTTATTTTAGGGTTTATTTGGTATCACTCTGTGATGCGCTTCTCATTGCTAGTGAAAAAGCATAAAAAAAGCCCGAAACATGTACTGTTCTTCGGACCTCAGAGTGTTGCTTTGTGTTAAAGCTATACGGTGTAGAAGTCTCGAAGAAGATATCCAGTAGCGTTTACGCTTTTTAGGATATCGTATGTTTTTTTTGATATAAACATATATACTTCGATTATTAAATGATTAAACAATTCGTTTTTGTTACAATTGCGATGCAAAGATGAAATGGTTTTTTGAATTACACAAATAAAATTTTAATTTATTTTATTGATTATCAGTTATTTATGTTTAAAAATAAGCAAAGAATATCCTGTTCGCTTTCGCGAAAATAACTCCTGGACTACAACCTTTTGATTTCCTTCGTTTTAGCTTTTAGCATAAAAAACATCGGAAGCAGAAACTTTTTTGAGATACATTACTATTTTTTTTGAATGGTGTCTAAAAAAATAGTGTTTTGCCGTTTAAAACAAAAAAAGCGTCCAGTTGCCTGGACGCTTTTTGTTATATCTCTTTAAAGTTTTCTACCTAAAAATTGGTTTCCTAACCCCAAAAATGGCGTCCGTGATATGTACGTGGAATAAACTCATAGGTTACTTTGTCTTTTTTAAATTCAGATGCAAATATGATATAAACGATACTAATATCAAAATTAAGCGTCAAATACACGCTAATTTACAATGAGTCTAACTTGTTGCATCATCAGTCAAAATAGTAAGTTTTAAGTTTGAAGCACTAGTTACAGGAACTTTAATTAGTGTTTTTAAATTCTTATCTGAAAACGGATATCCATAAGAATCGGATCCCTCATGAATAACCTTTGCATATACATTTCCATGTCCGTTTGCAAAAGGTGTCAAGTTAGAAAACAACGAGCTATCATTTTTTCCTGTTGCTGAGAAGTAGCCTTCATTAATACCTACCATAATATCTCTATATACGGCCGCGCAGGTATCATTTGGACTCATGGCATTTCTCTTTTTACCATTATAAATACAATTACCATTACTTAGATAAATTGTTTTATTAGTTAAGTCGGCTGCAGGGATTTCGAAAGTGAGTTTTGGTGTTGTCGAGGTTAATGAGATGCTCCCATCAGTTTTGAAGGTTCCTGTAAAATCATATTTTAATGGACTGTCTTTTACATTTTTTATAGTTAATGATTTCCCTTTTAATGTTTTCAAATAGGAATCGTATGATGGTTGATTCATATACAGTACATTAGCTCCCACTACTTTTGTATTTCCTTTTCCATTTTTACGTTGCACGGCAGTACCATTTGTTCCTCCTAAAGCCGTAGCTATTTCTTGGACAATGGTATTATGCGATTTTGAATACCCCAATTTTGTAGCTCCTAACTCCATAGCAATCGGAACTCCAAATGTATCTACCGATGAAAGATCCGTCCATACAACATTATCTGTCCCTAAGGTCAATTCTATGTATCCATAATAATTATTTGATGTAGGCGCTGGATTTGTAGGTAATGCCGTATAGTAAGAAATATATAAACGTCCGCTATCAATCTGAGTGAGGTCAAAAGAATTATTTGTTAAGGATGCCAATGTCGTAGACTTTCCTACAGTAATGCCGCTTCCTTTAAAACCAGTTCCTGTTAATAAGAGGAAGATTTGTGATGGATCGGTAATAGCAGATTTGTTTGTAATTGTAATTTTCATAAGTACGTTCTTTAATTAATTTGGGGTTAACATGGGTAAAGATATCGGTAAGTGTATTATGAAAGTAGCGTAATTATACGGGTTTAATACGTGTTCTCACTTTCTGAGATCATCTTGATTTATTAGAAATAGATAGAGTTAATAAATCATTAATGATGCAATTTCATATACGATCTCTTGCCTAAAATCTTCATTATAATCACAATTTGCGAGAAGAACAATTCCGATATCCTGTTCAGGAATCATGATTAAAAAACTTCTAAAACCTTTATCACCTCCATAATGGCCTATTGCTTTTTTTGAATGAATATCATATAACTGAAAACCAAGACCTATATATGGATAAGGTTCAAATGATGGTAAGGTCATATTTTGATATCTTGTTTTTGAAGGATTTTTTAAGTCGCTTAAAAACGAGATCATCCATAGACTTATATCTCTCGCCGAAGCATTTAAAGTACTACTTGGTGCATGTTCTCTAGTGTATGGATAGTTTTTTCTAATGTACGTTTTGTTAAACCAGCTTTTAGAGTGAGGAGACGTACGTAGATGATCGGGAATATTAAAATACCTAAAATCACTATGAGACATCCCAATCGTATTCAAAATCTCTTTTTGAACATAATCTTCAAAAGGTTGCTCTGTTACTTTTTCAATGACATACCCTAGAATGTTATATCCTAAGTTACTATATGAATATGTAGTAGAAGGCTTTTGTTTAAGCTCTAGGTTTAGTTTTAGTAAAGCATTCTTGAGACTATTGTTAGATTGGTTATGATTACCCCAATGGTAATTAGAAATATCACCCAAGCCAGATGTATGATTTAGTAGCTGTCGTATGGTAATAGTATTCACTTTTTTATCTTCAGATCTCAATTCAGGAGCAACGCTTATAAGTGTATCATCTAGGTGTAAGCACCCTTTTTGTTCAAGATCTATAATAGCAATTGCAGTAAATAGCTTACTAATAGAAGCTGTATGAAACACGGTGTTTTCTGTCACTGGATTTCTAGTATAGATACTTCTTACACCGTACCCTTTTGTATACATAATAGTGTCTTGAGAAACAATCCCAATAGAAAGTCCAGGAATATCATATTGCTTCATTTTTTTGGATATAACAGCATCTATAGCGGTCTGTAATTGTTGTGTATTAGGGGATTGACAGTAAAGGTTCTGACTAATCAATAGAACACAGGCACTATATAGTAGGCATAAATAAGTTTGGATTTTCATAATGCTAAGATGTTTTTTTACATGTGTTCTTTGATTTCTTGATAAAGTGAGATCTCTTCTTTTTCTATAGTCTTAAGAAATGCATTTGCTATTTTATATACTTCATTAGAGAAGGTTCCAAAATTTTCAACATTCGTGTTGATAGATGCGTCAATCACAAGATCATAATTAGGAAATAAGAGCAAGAAATTCTGAGATCCTTTACTCACACCTCCGTGATGTACCATCCAGATTGGAGTTTCTCCATCTAAGAAATTTTTGTTTTTATGTTCTAAGTATGATCGCCATCCTAATGCGTACAATTGCTCATTAACTTCACCATTGTCTAGTTTCATAGGTGTCCAGAATGCACGTTTGGTCTCTTGACTTAAGAAGGTATCATCTGTGAGATATGCATTTCCCATTTTTACAAGATCGGTGGGTGTTGAGATAAAGCCGCCACCAGCCCACTTATAACTTAAATTGATATCGTATACCTGCTCGAAACTTCTGTACTCACGATAATATCCATCTTCAGTGTTATAAAAGGTAGCAAAATGTTCTGTCTTTGGTTTGTCGTGATCTCCATAGGTATATTTCATGCCCAAGGGTTGAAATACCTGTGTTTCCATATACTCTAAAAAAGGAGTACTCACCGCTTGTTCAAGAACAACACTCGCAAGATTAATATCAAAAGTAGAATAGGCAAATGATGTTCCTGGTTCAAAAATTAAATCGTACTGATCAAATACAGTTAGCCCTTCTGAAGCAGTTTTAAATTCATAACAATTACACAACGTATATTTTCCAGCGTCATAGCCAAAATCTTTGTAATTTCCCATGCCTGCTGTATGACTTAAGAGTTGTTGCATACTAAAATCCCATTCCTTTTTTGTCCAATTTGTAATGGTATCACCTATAATAGCATTCAGTTGTATTTTATGATTATCGACTGCGCGAGCAACCCCAGTTGTGGTCACTGCTTTTGAGGTACTTCCTATGCGGTATTGTGTTTTTGAAGTAGCAGGAATGTTTGCATCTATATCCTGATATCCTACTGCTGCCGACCAAACAACTTTTCCTTGATGCCCTATAGCGATAGAGAATGAAGGGAACTCTTTTTGTTCTCCAATATCTTGAAGTAAGGCAGTAGCTTCTTTGATTTGATATGTATATTCAGGATGACTAATGGCTGTAGTAATGGGTGCGCTTTCGCGAAAGCGTGTAAACGTAGAGATATAGTATATATTCCAGATTACTAAAAGCGTGAATAAAACGCATATAGTTCTCCAAAAACGACGCCCTATTTTATTGAGTTTAAATTTTTTCATTACTGTGGTTTTTTGAATTGATAGTCCAAAGATGAAGTAAAGCGATATGTAGATTTTAAAAAATAGACCAAGGTCAAGAATAGAAGAATATAGAGTCCGTAGTGGTAGACAAATGGATTCGTCTTCGATAACCACTTTTTGGTCTACGGCAGATCTGATTTGGTCGAATAGCTGTAATTTTGATTAGAATAAAAAATACTTTTGAAACGATGATCGTACAATTAGCCGAAGGAACTATAAAAACCAAATACGGCACCTATAGAGAAATCCTTTTTTATGATGGGATTAAAGAATCACATGCCCTTGTGATGGGAGATGTAAAAGAGGGAGAAGAAGTATTATGTCGTGTACATTCATCCTGCGTTTTTGCACATCATTTTAATAGTATAGAGTGTGACTGTCGTGAGCAAATGGAAATCTCACAACAATTGATAGAACGAGCAGGAAAAGGGATTGTGATTTGGCTAGAGCAAGAAGGGAAAGGGAATGGACATTATGCATTACTTAATACGCTACCACTTAAGAAAGAAGGGATGCCACAAGCCGAAGCATATGAAGCAGTAGGTTTTCAAAAAGACAATCGTGATTTCTCGGCAGCAGCAAAAATTTTGAAACATTTAGAAGTAACATCTATTACAATGATTACAGGAAATAAAAAGAAAACAGAAACCTTGACACGTTACGGAATTACAGTTTCTGGAATACAACCTACTGTGCTTGATTGATGTTTGATGTCCACAGCGTAGACTGAGGCAAACGTCAACCTGAACTTGTTTCAGGTTCACATTGTAAAAACAGGATCATTGCGTATTGTGATTCTGAAATAAATTCAGAATGACGACAGCACTGCTTTATGATATAAAACAGATAATTAAGTATAATAACCACATACCATTGAAGGCTAAAAAAACACTTATAAATCATATCCTATTCTGGGGAGTTTTACTCTTTAGTTTTGCGTTTATACAGTTTTTTCAAGACGGGAATAAGGAATCTTTAACTGTTATTTTATTTCAGAATTTGAAGCATTTACCTGGGTATTTGATTACAGCATATATATTTAATTATGTATTATTGCAATATTACTATAAAGCAAAGAAATATATATTATTTTCTGTTTTTTCTATAGTTCTTTTTTATATAGGAAGTGCTTTAGATCGCGTGTTTACAGTATATGTGTATGAGCCTATTTTTAGAGAGCCTCCTTTTGTACAAGAGTCTTTCCTACAAATTTTTAGTGATTGGGAATTTTTGATAGATGGGTATTTACTCCCATTATTAATGGCAACATTTGCGATGACCATAGATCGTATTATTACTCAGAAAAACAAAAGCGAGAAAGTATTGCTTCAGCTAGAGCGAGATAAGAATAAAGCAGAGCTTGGTGCTTTAAAAGCCCAGATTCACCCACATTTTTTATTTAATACGCTTAATAACTTATATGCGCTCACGCTCCAAAAATCGGATAAAGCACCTGAGACCGTAGCAACACTTTCGTCTATGTTAGATTATATGTTGTATCAGTGCAATGATAGATTGGTATCACTTGAAAAAGAGGTGGTATTACTAGAAAACTATATTGCCTTAGAACGTTTGCGCTATGGAGATGATATTGAGATCGCTTTCCTACCGGCAGGACAGGCGGGCGCGAATCCTATAAGTCCTGAAACACAGATAGGGCCACTTATCTTGTTATCCATCGTAGAGAATGCCTTTAAACATGGCGCAAGTGGAAGTGTGGATGTTCCAAAGATTCATATTGATCTGAAACAGGAAGAAACGCAATTATATTTTACAGTAAAAAACACAAAAAATACCACGCAACAATTTGATGAAACTGCATACACCAAAGGGATAGGAGTCTCTAATGTTAAGAAACAATTATCCTTATTATATGATGATTATTCATATGAAGTAATTGATGAAAACGGATGGTATTGCGTAGCTTTACGTATAAACACAATTTGAGAAGATGATTAGTTGTATTGTTGTAGATGATGAGCCTTTAGCGCGTTCTTTATTAGAAAGCCATATTGCAGATGTGCCTTTTTTAGAACACTTAGGATCCTTTAAAAATGCACTCCTTGCTGCCGATTTCTTAACCAAACATCAAGTAGATGTGTTGTTTCTGGATATCCAAATGCCTAAACTTACGGGAATTGAGTTTTTAAAATCATTACGACAACCGCCTAAAGTGATCTTTACCACTGCCTATCGAGAATATGCGATAGAAAGTTATGAATTGCAAGCACAAGATTATTTACTGAAACCCATTACGTTTGAGCGTTTTTTTAGTGCTGTAAGTCGGCTGAAAACACCTGGTACAAATCAGCAATCGGATATTTCTGAAGCTTCAGAGACTACTTTGCCAGCACATATCTTTGTACAGGTCAATAAGAAGCATATCAAAGTAATTTTGCAACAGATCAAGTATGTAGAGAGTATTAAGGATTATCTTAAAATCCATACGGTTAAAGAAACACTGGTGATCAAAGAACGGATTAGTCATTTTATAGAACAACTTCCTAAAGATCGTTTTTTACGTGTACACCGATCGTATATTGTAAACCAGGACCATGTTACGGCCTTTACGCAACAAGATATCGAGATTGGGCAAATCGAAATCCCGATAGGAGGAAAGTATAAAGATCATGTATTAGGCATTTTAAAGGGATAAGATTTTATGAAAGACTCCTTACTTCATATCATAGAGAATATTCCAGAAGGATACAGTACGGTACAGTTTGAAGACAAGAAATACGGTCTTACTAAAACGACTTTTACCAACGGAAAGTCCTATAAAATATATGCTGAAGAACTCCAAGGCAACGATTTTATAAGTTTGAATTATTACCTCACAACCACCTCCGAATTGTTAAAACCCTGTGAAATGCCAGAGGATAAAGTCACTCGGTTTTTAATGGAAATGGAATCCCTCTAAGCTTCTAAAGAAGAATTTTCCCTATTTCCCTCATTCCCGTTTCTCCCAGAGGGAGAAAAGCTTTTGTTTTTTGATTTAAAGCATCTTAGTAATACTGCCAATAGGCATTTCAATGAAAGGAGAGATCACATAACAGATGTATTAGAAATAGAGTAGTACTCTATTTTGTAATTCTGGATTCAGGATCTTGAGAAGAGAAGATTCCCCCTTTGGAGGTTAGGGGGAATAAGCACCTCCTCTTATTGAGGCCTGTGCTGAGCCTGTCGAAGTAGGAGGTGGCTGTATCGAGGAACGAGATACAGACGGAGGGGAGCAGTTACTCTAGGACGAATCATAAACCCATATACAGGTCTGTAACAAAATCGCTATAAAAAGACATATAGTTGTATATTAATGGTTTATAAAAACCCTTTGCCAACTTAACTATGGAACCACTTTCTTCTTTTGCTATTAGTATTGCTGCGGGTATTGTCTTAGAAATATACCCAAACATCAATAAGTTTCGTACACAAGGTGTAGATAAGCAAATAAAGTTAGCTTTTAATAAAGCACTGAAAGATTGGTCTGTAAATGAAAGCGTACGAGAACAAAAAGAGCGCGAACTTAAATCATTATTGCAGTCACATATTAAAGCGGGTGATATGATTACTCTACAAGTTGTGAATCAAGAGACATTTGCTTTTATAAAGTATTTTGAAAAACGATTAGTAGAGCATACACAAGCGTATGACTATTTACGACTAATTATAGATCAAAAAAAGCATGATGAAACTGTTGCTAGTTTTTCAAGAATAGAAGACAAACTATCTGGAATTGAAACCTTGATTAAAGAAGGAGGTATAGATCCTCGTGATATAGGCGATTGGCTAAATAGGTTGCCTTTTGGTAGCGGAGAAGAAACCGTTAAAGAGGCAATAGAGCAATGGTATTCTCAAAGAGATATAAAAGAAAAAGAAAAAGCGCTCTTACTACTAGCTACTAAAAAGATTTTTGAGAGAACAGAAGAACTCTCTCAAGAAATTAAAGAGTTACAATCCAGAGGAAATACGTATTTAGCAGAGGTATTAGAAAAAATTAAAGAAGCTGTTGAACAACGAAGACCAGATGCATTAACAGCGATTTACGAAGCGTATAATAAAAAAGAAAAAGAAGACAGGATTACTTTACTATTAGAGTTAATTGAATCTTCAAAAGCCATATTTGCGTATGAAGAAGCAACACAATTTTATAAAGATTTAATTGAATTAAATCCTTCTTATGAGGTTTATTTTAATTTTGGATATTTCTTACAAGAATTTAATTTTATTGAAGAATCCATCCAACAGTATGAGAAAGTGCTAGCGATACTTAGAGATTTGGCTACAGAGAATCCTCGAACGTATTTGCCTAAAGTTGCTACAACATTAAACAATTTGGCTATTTTACATAAGGATAGGAATGAATTTGAATTGGCATTATCTGAATATGAAGAATCTTTAATGATACTTAGAGATTTGGCTACAGAGAATCCTCAAACGTATTTGCCAGATGTATCACAAGCGTTAAACAATTTGGCTATTTTACATAAGGCTAGGAATGAATTTTTGTTGGCACTATCTGAATATGAAGAGTCTTTAGCAATACGTAGAGATTTGGCTACAGAGAATCCTCGAACGTATTTGCCTAAAGTTGCTTCGACATTAAACAATTTGGCTATTTTACATTCGGTTAGAAATGAATTTGAATTGGCATTACCTGAATATGAAGAGTCTTTAGCGATACGTAGAGATTTGGCTACAGATAATCCTCGAACGTATTTACCAGATGTAGCTCAAACGTTAAACAATTTGGCTAATTTACATGAGGATAAGAATGAATTTTCGTTGGCATTATCTGAATATGAAGAGTCTTTAGCGATACGTAGAGATTTGGCTACAGAGAATTCTCGAAGGTATTTACCAGATGTAGCTCAAACGTTAAACAATTTGACTATTTTATATAAGAATATGGGTGAAATTCCATTAGCAGTAGAAAAGTATGAAGAATCTCACACACTTTACAAAGAGCTAGCTAAAGAATCTCCACAGGTGTATGAGATTGAGTATGCAAAAACATTACTTATAGGTGTTTATTTATCTAAAAAAAATATTCAAAATTTAAAAGAAGCTAGAGAGCTATTATTAAAGTATCCAGATATTCCTCAAGCCCAAAACCTCTTACAAATAATAGATGATTTTGAAAAAGAGTGATCCGCCCTAACCCCCAAAGGGGGATTTTTATTCCTTTTTAATATCTTCAAAAAAATAGAGTAACATGCTATTTTAGAGTGTTGTAAGAGTAGTAAATTTCCTTTAGGGGTTAGGAAGTGTTATCTCCCTTCCGTCTGTATCTCATTGCCTCGATACAGCTACCTCCTCTCAAAAAGAGGAGAAGCTATTTTATAGGTGTTTTTGAATCAAAAACAGCAAAGCATTTCCCCCTCTAGAAGAAACGGGAATGTGGAGAAAATGAGGGTTTATAAAGATCATTAGATATTTCAATTTTTGAGATTATCGTAATGAATCTGTGTATATTTTCGCGAAAGCATAAAAAAGAAATAGAGGTGTTATTAATTTTAACATAAAAAATGTTAAAAAAAAGAGATTTTACACGCAACCAAAACGCTAAAAATGCATCTTCTTTAAAAGCCATTCTTATGAAATATATCATATACATACCTATATATTTATTTCTCTGCTTGTTTTTTCATGTGTTACACTTGATGTCAACAACTTCTAGAGAGATTCCTATTTCCGAGACTAAAATAGACATATACACAGCCAAAACTGCAGAATGACGTCTTATAAGAAAGTCATTTTTATGAAACATCTATATACGCTTGCCTTATTTTCTGTGCTCTTGTTTTCTTGCAATAGTGATGATAATGATCCAGAAATAGCTTGTCTAACAGAACCGATATTTAGTAATCTTTTTATAGATGTCGTGAATGCGCAGGGAGAAAACCTTATTGCAAATCAAACCTATATTGCCGATAATATTACGATAGATGATGTGACAAATGGATATACATCATCAGGTGTTGTTTTTATGGGTGTTCCAGGAATAGAAAATCTTATCGCTTTAGGTATTTATGGGCAAGATGGTGATAATACATTTGAAATAAATTTATCAGATATAGAAACCGACACTCTTGTGTTGAATCTGACAAGGTCAGAAACAGGAGGCCCTTGTTCTCAATTTGTTTTTACATTAAACTCAGCTGTGTATAACGATGAACCCAAAGATATTCAAGATTTTGGCGGTGATTTTTTAATCACTGTGGTAAAAGAATAAATCATTTACTAATTCCATTTTTAAAACACATCAATCATTACAGATAGGTTCTTTAAGCTTAACGGTTTCTAAGGTTTTCCATACATCATGTGTGAAGTCTTTAGGAGAAAACCGAAATAGAATGATGGACTTCTCTTCTTTTTTACAATAATGACTTTCTACCAGAACATATAAAGTGATTGGTTTTTTAGTAGTAAATCGATCATAGGTTTTGACTTTTCCTTTAAAGAAAGATGTTGTCTCATCACTTTCTATTTCTGTAAATAGTGCTATCGCTTTATAAGTTCCTAGTTCTTTTATAACATCTGTTCCTACGAGTCCATCAAAGTATTTTTCTAAATCTGAGGCTAATTCATTTTCGGTTATTTTCTTATTTAGATGTATATCCCAAGCAAAAGCATAGGACCAAAAGTTTTGATGATTTTCATCAGACCAACCTTCTGGAGGAAATCGAGCTTCTTCTACGCCTTGGTAGTTAATATCCTGTGCAAAACGGATAGGGAATGGAAAGATTTCTTTTCCCCAAGTGCTATCAAGGTCGATTAAATGTACTTGTTCGGAGTCTTGACCAAAAGCAAAGATAGAACACATAATAAGGATTAAAAAGAGTGTAATTTTTCTTCTTTCTACATTTTTATAGGTGTACGTTTTCTTCATGATTTATATTTTTTATAAAGCTACGCGAGCTTCAAAATATATATGTCAAATGAATGCAAAAGAAGTGTCAATGATTGTAAAAAATCATACGTTGCTATTTTTACAATTAAAGTTATTGTGAGGTAGTAGTAATTATACGCTTTCGCTAAAGCGTATATAACCTCCTAGAAATGCAATTACAATATAAAGGGTGAGTTATGATGTTTTTACTTAAATACACAATGATTATATTTATAGAGTAATCAATTGTTTATATCCTGTGAAAAATGTAAAATATATTCTCAGTCTTTTGCTCATTTTAGTTTTCACTGTATCTGAAGCTCAGGTTTTTTTTGATGAGAAAAGCGAAGATTTGGGGTTGTCAAATAGTTCTTGGGGAACGGATGGGAATGAGAATTTTGGTGGAGGGATTTCTTTTTTTGATTTTGATAATGATGGTTGGGATGACCTGACCGTTTCTTCTAATACTGGGTTGCCTGTAAAATTTTATAAAAATAACAATGGCACTTTTGAGCTTATTAATTTGTCGGGAATAAATGATGAACTTTTTGAAACCAAATCGGTGCAATGGGTTGATTTTGATAATGACGGAGATTATGATTTTTTTGCAACAAGTAATCAAAGTACTGGGGATAATCGGTTTTATGAAAATATAGGTAATCTAACTTTTGTGAATATTACAGATGCTTCAGGGTTGTCAAACCCAGGGCATAAATCTTTTGGAGGTTCTTGGGGAGATTATGATAAGGATGGATTCTTAGATTTGTTTTTGGTTTCTAGGTTTTTTGATAGTGACAGTAAATTTAATACGCTCTATAAAAATAATGGAGATGGCACATTTACAGATGTTTCAATAACAGCAAATCTGATACAGGAAAACTCACTCTCTTTTTGTAGTTCTTGGATAGATTATGATAATGATGGTTGGCAGGATATTTATATCTCCAACGATAAAATTCAAAACGAGAATATCTTATACCATAATAATGGAGATGGCACATTTACAAATGTAGCAGAAGCTGCTGGAGCAGCTATAGCGATTGATGCTATGTCTACAACAATAGGGGATTATAACAAGGATGGCTGGTTAGATATTTATGTTGCAAATACACAGGAAGGAAATGCCTTTCTAAAGAATAATGGAGATGGTACTTTTATAGATGTTGCTTATGAAAATGGAACCTTATTTGAGTCTGTAGCGTGGAGTTCTGTCTTCTTAGATGCAGATAATGATGCAGATTTAGATTTATATGTAAGCGCCAGTGTTACCAATGTAGATTCTGGCCAATTGAGTGCTGCTTATTATGATAATGATGGCTTTGGATTATATACCATACCAGAAAATATAGGATTGGAAGAAGATGTCTCTATCAGTTATGGTAACGCTATAGGAGATGTAGATAACGATGGAAAGTATGATATTGCTGTTTTAAATTGTTTACCCGATAATATCTTTTTGTGGAAAAATGAATCTGTTCATGAGAATAACTGGATCAAAGTTAAACTAGAAGGAACAGAGAGTAATAGACAAGGAATAGGTTCTTTTATAGAGCTATCTGTCAATGGAGAAAAACAATATAATTATACGCTTTGTGGAGAAGGATATTTAGGGCAAAACTCTTCATATGAATTTTTTGGAATTGGAATTGCTACACAAATTGATTATATCAAAGTGCGCTGGCTAAGTGGTCAAGTGGATATAATTTATAATCCAGAAATCAATAGTCACTTGACCATGATTGAAGGAGAAAATCCTTTAGGAGTTGACTCTTTTGAAGAAGAGCGTATTGTAGTAAGTCCTAACCCAAGTAGTTCAATAATACAAATTACAGGGTTAAGGAATTATGTACAGGGAACATTAAAAATAATAGATGTGTCGGGAAGAATAACACAGATTATTAAAATAGATACTCCAGATATGATGGTAGATATTACTCGGCTTAAAGCAGGGTTATATATCGCACAGATGGATCATGGGGAATTATCTACACACAAGAAAATACTTAAAATGTGATTAATTTTACCTAAAACAGCAGTGGTACAACCCAATAAGCAATTGCAAAAAGCAATCCTACAGAAATTAAGTTTAATACAATTCCGATACGAGCCATTTGACCTACACGTACGTGACCACTGGCAAAAACAATGGCATTAGGAGGTGTAGCCATAGGAAGCATAAAGGCACAACTAGCGGCTAATGTAACAGGAACTACCAGTTGTAAAATTGGCACATCCATCCCAATGGCAATTCCTATAACTAATGGAATAAGTATCGTTACTAGTGCAACATTACTCATAAGCTCTGTCATAAATAACATTAAGAAAATAAGAACAGCAGTAACAACCCACATACTCCAATCGGTTTGCCCTGAAATATAATCCCCTATCATCGCAATAAACCCAGCATCTTTAAGACCTGATGCAAGTGCGAGACCGCCACCAAAAAGAATTAAAATTCCCCAAGGTAATCTAGAGGTGTCTTTCCAATCTAATGGGAATTTTCCCTTTTTTAAATCAAGAGGAACGATAAACATAGCAAGTGCGGCAATCACACTAATGGTTGTATCTGTAAGTGTGATATTAGGTAATAGTGTGTTGAGGTAGCTACGTAACATCCATGAGATAGCAGTACATAGAAAAATAACAAGCACGATCTTTTCGCCACGATTCATCTTGCCTAATTTTTTGAGCTCGTTTTGGATAATATCTCCAGAACCTCCTATTTGACCAAGTCTATTTGGGAAGAAAATACGAGTGATACAGAAGTAGGTAATTGCTAGCATCAGTATTGCAAAAGGAACACCCATTTTCATCCATTGAAAGAAACCAATGTCAAGTTCTGGGTAATTTTCATTTAAGAAAGCAAGCATCACTGAGTTAGGAGGAGTTCCAATTAAAGTTGACATTCCTCCAATATTTGCAGCAAAGGCTATTCCTAGCATAATAGAAAGTGCAAAGTTTTTATCATTCTTAGTAAATCCATCAGCATCATCCATCAGTAATTGGATTACAGAGACAGCGATAGGAAGCATAACGACAGTGCTTGCTGTATTAGAAATCCACATGCTCATCAGTGCTGTGGCAATCATAAATCCTAATACAATTCCATTTGCTTTGGTGCCGGTGATCTTAAGAATAGAAAGTGCAATACGTTTGTGCAGTTGTACTTTTTCTAGTGCTAACGCAATAACAAAACCTCCAAAAAACAAATAGACAATTGGGTTTGCATAGTTACTAGCCACACTTTTGATATCTCCGATTCCTAGTAACGGAAATAAAGCAAGCGGAATTAATGCCGTTACCGAGATAGATACTGCTTCTGTAATCCACCATATAATCATCCAAGCGGCAATAGCAATTACGCGATCTATTGCAGGATTTATAATGTCAAATGGTAAAATTAATAGTAGAATACACAGTAATGGCCCCACTAGAAACCCTATTTTCTTAGAAAGTGTAAATGCATTCATTGGGATTAAATCTACGGAAAAAGAATGAACCCTTAACTATCTTTTTAAAAAGGAAATCGTTTAGAAAGTGAAGTCTTTTATCTGAAATACCCTCCAAAAAGAAGATGGCATAATAAGAAAGCAATTACAGATAAGATGATTCCAATAAGAAAAATAGTAAAGGAAGATCGTAAGAGTTTAAACTTTCTATTAATCGTTTTTCCTAAATAGAAGGTGTCCTTTGCAATGGTCTTGTAAAGCTCATCGCCTTGATGCATTAAATTAGAGATTTGGTTTACATAATCTTCTTCCTCCATATCATGGAAATTCCCATAAAACATAAGATTATTTGTACCTCTGCTTCCGTGTTCTTTTTCTGGTCTGGTTGCGATAACTGCATATCCTATAGAAACAAGATTGGTCATTAAGATTAAAATTGCAGGATAAATTAAATGAGGATCTGTGCCTAGTTGGTCTAATACCGTTCCTAAAACGATAGATAGGATAAGTGCATTTATAGAAATTAAAATATTAGATTTTCTATCAATCATCGCATTAAGCGTGTATTGATTTTTTGATAACAATCTAAATAACGTTTCGACTCCTTTTTCTGGTCGAGGCTCAATTTTGGAAAGTTTTTTCTTGAGGTTTTTTAATTCCTCCTTATTAATACCAAGATCAGACATTAAGATGTTGTCTTTTCCTTTTTCGATTTCTTTTTTTGATGCTTCCATATGATTATAGCTTAAACCTAATCCCACTTTTAATATAAAAATTGTTCACTTCTGGTAACTCAGTAAGTGTATTTCTTGAGCGATCTCTCAACTCTACGGTATTACTTATTACATAACTACCATTAATATATAATTCTATATGATCTGTAAATTTGTATTCATAACGTAGACCTCCAAGGATCAATTGTTGCCTGAATCTACTCGCTATTTCTTGACTTTCACCTACAGCGATACCACGTTGTAAATTAGATCTAAAACCATCAAGTCTAGCGACTAATTTTATTCTGTTTTTTTTAGAAGCGTGGAATTGTAAATTCATTTTAGGAACTCCTACATTATAGGACCATTTTGAGTGAAATTTACGATAGTAACTAATAAAAGGTAAAAACGGAAATCCACCTTTTCCAGAAACAGAAATACCTAAGATTAATCGATATGGGATGTCGTTGTCTTTTTTGTCTTTTATAAAGACAGCATCTCCAGAGATAATAACATCTTCAAAAGATAGATTCCTTGCTTTTAAATTAGAACTAAATCCAGGTTGAATTCTAGCTCCAAAACGCCAATCATCATTTACCTTAAAGGTGTATCCTATATTAAGATCTAATAATTGAAATTCATCAATCTCTTGAGGATTAAAGTTGATAAGACTCTCATCTATACTATAAGAAATATAACTGTAATCTAATCCCACAAAAAGATAGGTGTCTTCCTTAATTTTTATAGGATAATTAATTGCAAGGCGGTATCTGTCAAAGGCAGATCCGTCTTTACTACTTTCAGGTAGTCCTACATATTCTATTCTTGCAAGATCTGATAGTTGCGCGTATGTAAAACTGCTTAGAAATAATAAAAGGAATGATACTTTTTTTAAATGTTGAGACATAGTAATTATTTGTATAGTTTTTTTGCAAGCGTTCCAATACTCAATCCTTGGGCAATGATAGAAAATAAAACAACAACATAGGTTATGTACACAATTAGTTCGCTAGAAAGCGACTTACTTAAACTTAAGGCAAGAGCAATAGAGATACCACCTCTTAAGCCTCCCCAGGTTAAAATAGTTATTGTCTTTATAGGTTTTTCTTCTTCATGTTTTAATAGAGAGTATGGTATAAATACAGAGATAAACCTAGATAATAATACGATAACAATGGTGATAATACCAAGTATTAAATAGTTGAGATTAAACTCTAATAAATGGATAGCAAGTCCTATTAATACAAATAAAATTCCATTAAAAACATCATCTAAGATTTCCCAGAATTCATTAAGAGACATTTGTAATTCATTTTTATTATCATTGATATGAACTTTATTCCCTATAAGTAATCCAGCAACAACCATAGCAAGTGGTCCTGATACGTGAATCATAGATGCAATTGTATACCCTCCTAAAACAACAGCGAGACTTATCATCACTGCTAGATTTGAATTGTTTTTTAAACTTTTAATTAGCTTTAAACCTATAAACCCTATTAACAATCCATAAAGTAGACCCCCTACCGCTTCTTCAAGAAATAAGGTGCCTATCTCAGCTCCTATTTCTGACTGACCATGTTCTCCAGTAGCTGTTGCGATTAATAAGATTCCAGAAAATACAACAACACCAATACCATCATTAAACAAAGACTCTCCTTCTATTTTAATACCTAAACTCTCTGCAATATTTGCTTTCTTTAAGATCGCCATAACTGCAATAGGATCTGTAGGAGATATCAAAGCACCAAACAATAATGCGTGAATGAATGGAAGCTCTATCCCTATAAGCATGGCTACTCCAAATACAAGCCCTCCTACAATAAATGTAGACATAAGCACACCAATCGTTGCAAATAAAAGGATTGATTTTTTCTGCTCAGCAAGCGCCCCAAAATTAACGTGTAATGCTCCCGCAAATAACATAAAACTTAAAATACCATCAAGAAGTAGTGTTTTAAAATCTGCATTGATAATAATATCACAAAAGAATTGATAAAAATCAGGAACAATAGATTTACTTAAATAAACAATGGTTACTAAAACCAAACTAAGAAGTAACAATCCTATAGTAGTAGGGAGTTTAATCCATTTACTATTTATGTAATTAAAAAGTACGGCAATCGTAAAAACAATACTGAATGACTCGAACATAGTTTTAAGGTTTTTAAATTGTGGTTAACATTAGAAGTAGCACTTCAGATGTTTAGTTAATGGTTTTAAGTGTCATTTCTTGTTAAGTACGCTTTCGCGAAAGTGTACTTAACATTAATATATTTTAGAGGGTAAATCAAGGTCTTTTATATCTTCTGTCTTGATACGTAACTGGTACCAATCTTGTATTTGAACAACATCACCAGTAAGTATGGATGGCTTTCCTATATAGGGCAATATTTGCTCATTAATAGGATTGCCTTCGAGATCAGTAAGTAAGTAATATTCAGAAATATTATTCTCATCGGTTGTGGCTAAAACTGGAGGAATACCCCCAGAGATACATAATGTAGCACAACTTCTATGTATCTTCCCTTTACCAGGTTTCATCACTCCAAAATAACATTTAGGGTCGATAATCTCTCCTTTTAGTTCCATTCCAGTAACAAGTTGTTTTGTCTTAGGTAATCTATCTGCAGATGCTTTTTCTACTAATGAGACTTTTTCATCACTTGTGATTTGTAATAATGTTTTTCCATTGTAATAGATAAGGTTTCCTTCAATGCTTAATACACTACCAGATAATGGACCTGCTTCATTTCTTATTTTTTGTAAAAAGGGATTGGCACTTATTTTACCAAAACCTAATAGCAAAATATTCTGATACACATTGTCAGCTGTCTTTACACGAAGCATAGGATATGGCATTTCGTGATATACACCAGTAATCTTTGTACTGGTTGTTAGCTCAAAAGAGCTGTTTTTGAATTTGTTTTGAGAAAAAGCAAAAATCAATGCACCTCCTAGTAATAGTAGTATCCCAAAAAGTACAAATGACTTTAATCCTTTCTTTGTTTTGGGAGATACTGTATCTAGATACCCAATATAAAAATCATCTTCTTCTTTCATAGTATTTAATTAAAACGTGACAGGTTCGACTTCAGTTCCTTCTGCCAAGGCTTCTGGAAGCACATAGATGCTATTATTTGAATTTTTTAATCGGTAGGTAGCAACTTTCTCTGTAAATGGAGGAGGAGACTGCCCGTTATGAGGTAAATATTGATATCCATGCCAAGGGCATGTGATACAACCGTCTACTACTTTACCTTCTCCTAAAGGACCTCCTTGATGTTTACATACGTTTGCAATGGCAGATAACTTATTATCGTATTTAAAAACAGCAATACGCTCATTACCAACAATGAAAATCTTTGCTCTATCCTCAGGAATCTCATCGATATCACATACATATTCCCATCCTTCTTCTTGATGAGTTGCCTTAGTCTTGTCAACTTTTGATTCCTTAAAGGCTGTTGTTATGTGTAATGCTGTAATCGTAAGAAAGCCTAGCCCTAAAAATGCAATAACAGTAATAGATGGCTGTTGTTGGAAAGCTCCTAAAAATACATGAAGGACAACAAGTATATAGGCTATATACACAAGCATATGTAATCTTTTCCAAGTTTTTGGAGAAAGATTTTTAAGCCAGAAATCATGACTTGTTGCGGCCATTAAAAAGAAAATAACCAACGCAAAGAAACCTAGTACTTGAAATGGAAAATTTGTAAAAGATGTATACTCCATATTTGAAGTAAATAGGGCATATATAGGATTTACATTTCCTAATGTATGAAACTGAAAGAGCGAAAACCCTCCATGAATCAATGCCGCAATAAACATACTTACACCTAGATGTCTCCTGTTATAAAGGATAGGTAATAATCTAGGATTCAACCTTGCTAATGGACCAATGCTTAATATAATATGTAATAGGACAATGGCTAACGTTCCAAAGGCCCTAATAATTAATGTTTCTGCACTCGTCTCGCTATTAGTAATTAACGTGATTCCTATAAAACTAATAAGATATAGGAACATTCCAATAACGATCCATTTGTCGTACGTCTTCTTGTGCTTACTCCAAAGCACAGGCTGATAATTTACTCCCATGAAAGATCTATATTTCGTATTTCGTTATTTTTTATCCCATCATATAACTGAATCTTTTTTATCGATTTATCGATATCAAAAGCATACAATCCTTTTTTATCTATAGTTCCGAGAAAAGCTCCTTTTTTATGATCTGGTGTTAGTGTGTACACTACAGTAGATGCACTTTTTAAAGGTGTCTTTAGAACAATTTGTAATTTATTAGAGTTTGCCTGTTCTTCTATACTCATATAAAACTGGGTGTTATCTTCAATGGTGTGAACTCCTTCTGTAATTGTTGCAATAGAAGCATCACTATCTGTAAGAAATGGTTGTTTTACACTATTAATAGATAACACAATAAGTACAGCCCCTAAGAGTCCCAAAACGATCCAAATGATCTTATGTGCTTTTCGTAATCCGGAAGTCATACTTTAGTTTTTGAAATGTTTATTAGTTTTAAAAGTAAAATAGGCCAAAGTCCTATAGCTCCAGGAACAAATAAAAGTCTAACGGTCCATTTACTATCTTTTATAAGTTCATCCATCTGCGCCGCTCCTCGTATAAAGAAATAGATTCCAAATACGAGGCCTATCGCAAGATATATGAGAATGATAGTCGGAATAATCTGGGCTATTGTTTCCATGATTTTTATATTAAACCTGAATCTGTAATTATTTCTAATAGAGCAGGTCCATTGTGCGCTTTTAGTTTTTCTAAAGCAGGAATTAATTCCTCTCTTTTTGTAACTCTAATTCCTAAAGCACCACAGTTCTCTGCATATTTTGCAAAGTTTGCATTGTGCAGAGATGTTTTCCAAACATCTAGTTCTGCTGCTTTTTGTTCTTTAGAGATTTTTCCAATTTCAGAGTTGTTTAACAATACGTGCTTGATGTTCATATTGTACTTGACAAGTGTCATCATTTCTCCAATATACTGCCCAAAGCCACCATCTCCAGAAACCGACCAGATAGGTCTTTCTTTTCCTTGTGCAGCCCAAGCTCCCATAGCAGCTGGTAATGAGAATCCAATAGATCCTAAATATCCAGACATCAAAATAGATTGATTTTTTGGTTCAAAATAACGTCCAAAAGAATAGGTGTTGTTCCCTACATCTACAGCGATTACAGCATTGTCTGGAGTGACTTTATTCATCGCTTCAAATACCGCAATAGAACTTAATCCTATTTCACTTTCATCTTTTAATCGACTTGCTTTTTCTTCTCTCCAAATCGCCCAACGATCGGCAATTTCTGATCGTCTATCTACCGTATTTAATTTTCCTTTGGTGTCTTCTTCAAGAATACTAAGTGTTTCAGAGATTTCTCCCCAAAGTGCAGCATCTACTTTATGAAACTTACTTAAAGCTGTAGGATCGTAATCTACTTGAATGATTGGTTTTTTAGGAGTAATTCCAGTATGGTTAGAGAACGATGCTCCAAACACGAGTAATAAATCACTTTCATTCATAAACCAAGAAGCGATAGGAGTACCACTTCTTCCTAGAACACCACAGCCTAGTTCGTGGTTGTCTGCAATAAGACCTTTTGCTTTAAATGTGGTAATGACTGGGCAATTTAATGTTTTCGCGAAAGCGGTAATCGCTTCCATATGAAAACGTGCTCCATGACCTACAATAATAGCAGGCATTTTTGAATCCTTAAGCATCTCTACTGCCTTTGCTACCATTTGCCTTGGCGGCGAAATATTCATAGGTGTGATTCTACCTTCTGGTGTTTGTGCTTGCTCACCTTTAGTTTTTGGCATAAAAGCCACTTCATCTGGAAAGGTAATATGTGATACATCTCTATTAAGCAATGCACTTTTTATAGCAAGGCTCATGAGCTCGCTATGTTTAGAGTTTTGTTGTACACTATGATTAAAGTGAGCTACGGTTTGGAAAGCACCTACAAGATCTACTTCTTGAAAAGCTCCTGTACCTAGCACTTGCGTATTTACTTGACCAGAAATTGCAAGTAGGGGAGCACGGTCTACTTTTGCATCCCACATTCCTGTAAACATATTAGTAGCTCCAGGTCCTGCAATTCCAAAACATACTGCAGGTTTTCCCATTAATTTACCATATGCCGAAGCAGCAAAGGCAGCAGCGCCTTCATGGCGAATCCCAAAAAATTGAAATTTGCCTTGCTCTTCTAAACGTCTCATGGCATCGGCAACACCAAGATTAGAATGACCTACCATTCCAAAACCTGTATCTACACCCCAATTTACCATGGTCTGTATCATAACATCAGAGATAGTATCTTCATGTTCTATCTCTTCTTCAACAGCTACAAAAATTTCATCACCATCTTCTTTTACTTCAAATGTTTTTACACCATCATCAAATCCTCCAGGAGGAGTTCCTGTACAAGGATCAAAATCCCAACCATGCCAAGGACAACGCAACATACCGTTTTCTATAGATCCTTCTCCTAATGGTCCACCTTGATGTGGGCATTTATTATCCAATGCAGAAAATTTTCCTTTAAAATGTGTTAGACAGATACCTTGGTGTCCAGCAGTTACCGTTTGGACACGTCCTTCAGGTAATACTTTTTTGTTTTCAAGAACTCTATACCATTTTTTAGTTGTAGCCATGCGTTTTATTTTTTATTGAATTTTATTTTAAATTGATCTTGTCGTATGCTTACTGCTCTATAAGAATACTTAATGAGCCAGAAGAGTCCAAAAAGCAACATAATAATCCCAAGAATAATTACATACAATGCTAAGGTTGCTTCTGTGCCTATTTTTAAACTAATACCTCCAATAAGAGCAGCTATTACTAGGCAAGAAATAGCGATATAAAAGAGCACCATAGCTCTATTTAGTAATTTTAATTGCACCAACTTTCTATTAATAATCAGATCATTTTCATCAGTACTATGGATGAGTGTATTGATCTCAGTAGTTAATGTGACCATTAAATTTGAGGTAGAGAGGATTAATAATCCTATACCTGGAATGATTGTAATAGGGATATACCAGTTTTCCATTACGATTGTGTTTTTATGTGTACATCTTGAATAGGGTATGGAATAGTCAACCCTCTTTTTTTGGTAATTGCATAAATACGTGTCATAATTTGATCTTTAAGCAATATCTGATCTGCATAATCTTTAATGTAAAACTTAAGCCCATAGTTAATGTAAAAATCTTTATATGAAATTAAGAGAGATGCAGGTTCTGGTGTTTTTAATATATGTTCTGTAGAAGCTGCAACCTCTAGTAATATGTTTTTTACTTTAATAGGGTCATCGTCATATGAAAACCCAACAGTGACGAGTTCTGCATGAACAGGGCTAGGTCTACTTAGATTTTTAATATGTTCTTTGGCAAGTGCATTATTTGGAATAATAATAAGCTCGTTAAAACGATTAACAATTTTTACAGAACTCCAACTAAAATCAACAACTTGACCTGTTTCATTTCCAATTTCTAACCAATCTCCTTTTTCAAAAGGTTTTGCAGCTAGTAATGCGATTCCGTTAAAAAGATTGCCTAATGGTTCTTGTAACGCCAGACCAATAACAAATGAACTTACACCGAGCCCTGTTAATAGATTCCCTAGGTCAAACCTCCAGATATGTGATAAGACAAAAGCACTAGCAAATACTACTAATAGAAATTGAATAATGTTTCTCGCCAGTTTTGGAATGGTTTCTTTTCCTGTAATGATATTCCCTTCAGAAAAGAAGAGATGACTTATCATATTGAGTAAAAATGCAATTCCAAAAATAACGAGAATAGTCTCTGTAAATTTTGCTATGATCGTTGTGCGAGAAAGCCCCAATATATAGACACATAGGATAAATACAAAAGTGGTAGGCAGTAATAGATAACGCATAATTCTAGGCGCAATAACTGGCTTATTCTTTTGAACTCTCTTTTTGATTAGTAACCCAATCAATATAAAAAGAATGACAAAGATGGCTATGAGTATGCCACCTTTAAGAGTCAAAATTTTAGAGAGGTTATCGAATGTCATGTATTTACTTTTTATACTGGTCTATGGCTTCTTGAAGAAATTGAACAGACTCAGATTCTACAAGGTTTGTCGCAGGGAGAATAGCTCCCTTAAAACCTTGATCAATCCATTGCCCAATACTTAAATCTTTATAAGAAGCAGGTAGTATAGCATTTCCGTTTTTGTACGCACTGATATAAAAATAATGTTTATCAGATATGGTATCGGGAATAGCCATTCCTATGCCTATAAAAACATCAGACCCTTCTCCTAAAGAAGCGTAGATTCCTGTATCAAAATGGTGAGGCCATATCCGAATAGGCGAGTTTAAAGCATTCTTGTTTATAATACGTTCTAAGGTATGTTGAGCAAGAATTCTTAAGTTACGTAAGTGTTCTAGTTGCCTAACATCGGTTAATTTAAATGTATAATCAGCATCAATTGTATAGGGTAAATCATAATGAAACTCATAGACATAGTTTTTGGAAAGATGTGTTTGTGCGCGTTCCTGTAACCATTGTAGTATATCTCCGTGTGTTTTCCCGTCAAGGGAAAGAGAAGTAGCACCACTTTGCGAAGTCCACTCTAATGAAAACTGTTTATAGTTTAAAGATAATTTATCTCCAGAAGGGGATAAGTCATAGGTTTCCATACACATGGTATCTGTGTTAAAACCTAAGTTGGTATGACTGTCATCAGCTTTCTTTTCTAAAAAACTCATGTTTGCAGCTGCTAAGTATTGCGCTGCAATGTGTAATTGATCTTTCATAAATTTAAATACCTGCGTAATTAATACCTGTTAATTTGTACATATCTCTATTAAACGTAGATAAGTCCTCGTGATTAAACTTAGTTATATCATCATATCCACAGGCTCTCGCTACTACTTTAATCAAGTTGTTTGTTGCGTCAAAATAGTTGTGTAGCTGCTTTGCAGAGCTGTCTATAATCAAGCGACTGCGTAATGATTCTTTCTGAGTTGCAATTCCTACAGGACAATTATTACTACCACATGCACGCATTCCTAAACAACCTATGGCTTGTAATGCAGAGTTGGATACAGCAATGGCGTCGGCTCCTAGCATTAACGCTTTCGCGAAATCTTCGGCAACACGTAATCCTCCTGTAATGATTAATGTTACATCTGAAGCGCCTACTTTATCTAAGTATTTTCTAGCTCTAGCCAAAGCAGGTATCGTAGGTACATTGATGTGATCTCTTAAGATAGTAGGAGCAGATCCTGTACCGCCACCACGACCATCGAGTATGATATAGTCTACACCTACATCTAGCGCAAACTGAATGTCTTTTTCTATATGACTAGCCGCTAGTTTAAATCCAATGGGGATGCCACCTGTACGTTCCCTTACTTGGGCAGCAAATGCTTTAAAATCTTCTACGCCATGAAAATCTGGAAAGGTAGCCGGGGAAATGGCGGTTTCACCTTCATTAAGACCACGAACGGCAGCAATTTCTTTACTTACTTTGGCGCCAGGAAGATGTCCTCCTGTTCCTGTCTTTGCTCCTTGACCTGCTTTAAAATGAAATGCTTGAACGTTATCTAGCTTGTCCCACGTAAATCCAAATTTCGCGGAAGCGAGTTCATAAAAATATTTAGAATTATTAGCTTGTTCTTCAGGAAGCATTCCACCTTCTCCAGAACAGATTCCTGTTCCTGAAAGTTCAGCTCCTTTTGATAACGCAATTTTTGCTTCACGAGATAAAGCTCCAAAACTCATATCACTTACAAAAAGAGGGATGTCTAAATGAAGTGGTTTTTTTGCGTTTTTACCGATGACAACCTTAGTAGCAACATCATCTTCATCGAGTAAAGGTCTAGAGGCCAGTTGCGCGGGTAAAAACTGAATATCATTCCACTTAGGAAGGGTGTTTCTATCAACTCCCATCGAAGCAGAAAATCCGTGATGCCCTATGTTTTTAAGTCCGTTTTGAGCAAGTTCTTTTATATAATTTGTATACGGCTCTGTCTCTTCAGGATGTGTGTCTGCATAAGCACCTAGATATTCATCACGATTAAAAGGTTGTGGGCTGTTTACAAGATATGCGTCGATTTCAAATTCGTCTACAAGTAAATCATCACCTTCAATTTTTGTAGAAAATTTATGTAATACTTCTTTATTGTTATATTCTGATACTCCAGAATCTACTCTATAATCCCAACCATGAACACCACAAATAAGGTTGTGTCCATCTACATGACCATCAGACATTAAAGCACCTCTATGGAGGCAACGACCATATAAAACAGAAATATCATCATCAAACTTTACAATAACTAAATCAAGGCCATTTACGAGTGCATGCTCAGGTTCTTTATTTACTAATTGAGAAACTTTTGCAATTGAAATTGGTTTTTTCATATGTTTTTATACTGTTGTTATTGTTTATACTTTTCCTTTAAAATGCAAATCCTAATACAAATACAATTCGTCCGCCATCATCACTGCCGTAATATCCTACATTTGCTGTAAATGTATCAAGACCACTTATCCAGAAAGATCCTCCTGCACTCGTATTTATAGTTTCAGATTCATTAATGATATTTGAAGTTTCATTGCCTTCCCAAACTCTTCCATAATCAAATCCACCAGTTACTCCATAGCTTAATGGAATGAAACTACTTTTAAATTTTCCTAATTTTAATCGCAAATCAGTGTTTTGATAAAAGGCATATTTTCCGATAAAACGTTCATTTCTAAAGCCTCTTAAACTATGATTCCCACCTAGACTAGCTCCGTGAAAGAATTCAAAGTTGTCACCAAGAATAGCTTCTCCTCCTAGCTTTGTAGCAAACACTAAGTTACCATTTTTAGAAATCTTATAATCAAAGGCAATATGAGACGCTACATATCCAAATTTGTTGTCATCATTTCCTCCATCAACAATTGCTTTATAACCTGCTGTAATTTCTGTGTCAAAACCATAGGTAGGAAAAGCTACGTTGTCTTTGTTTTTAAACCCGTAAGAGACTTCTCCTCCAGCATAGGTTTGACTTTCAAATGTAAGAACGTTTACTCCTCCTATACCTGGTGTAGCGATAAAACGATCTGATGTGTTTTCTACTTCAAAAGATTCTATAAGAGGTTTGATTTTAAAGTAACCACCGTTATTTCCTCTCCAAATTAAAGCTAAAGCTCCTTTTAATTGGCGTATACGTACACGATTAAAATCTAGGTCTACTAGATCTTTATCGTACTCTGTACTATTACCAAATCCAAAGAAGTTTTGTGCAAAGTTAGGACTGTTATATTTTAACTCAATTCCAAAGTTCCAGTTATGAAATATGTTTGCAAATTCTCCATTATAACTTGCATCATATCCAGAGTTACCTGTATAGTAAGAAGCACTTATAGTATGCTTTGTTGTAAATGGATTACGTTGTATGCCATAGGTTGTAAAATTATTTACAAAACCGATTCTAAAACCATCATCTGGATTAGATCCGATGATTGGTAAAAATTGATTTACAGAATACTTACGTTTTTTGTAATCATAGTTATTGATTTCATAACTATCTACGAGCCATTTTTTTGAAGCGTTATTTAAAATCGTATTCTCTTTTCCTTTGTAATCATAGATTTTTATTTTCTTCGTATTTTCAAAATCATAGGTGTCGTTTTTCTTCCCTCCCATAACTTTAATCTTAATAAGACGGTCACCCTTTCCAGTTACTTTAAAAGTGTCTTTACCATCTAGTCCGTAAATCCAGATTTCTTTGGTCTCATCACTAGAAAATGTTCTGTGAAATATTCCCACATCTTTTCTGTTGATATCGATGGTTGTTTTTCCATCAGGAAGTCTTGTGATTTCAAAGGTATCCCCCTTTTGTGTTCCAGTAATGACTTCATGTTTATTTATAAAGTCATAGTATTTTTTTGCAATAGAAACGATATTACCACGTCTTCCTTTTAACTTTCCTTTGATCTCTTCTATGGTTTGACCTTTTACTTCTTCAGGAAGATGCGTAAATGCATTTTCGATCACTTCGTCTGTGATTCCATTTTGTAATGCCATGGCTTCTTTTTCCCAATCTTGCCAATTAGATTGATTAATAAAAGCCATATCTAATGGATAAGGTTCAAAACTAAACCAACTAGGGCTTTTTAATTCTTCATCAAATGACTGCATCATTCTAATACTAGGAACTGCAAACCTTAAAAAGGCTAATAGGCTACCATCAAAAACAGAGAATGCTTGATCTCTATCTCTTGGTATTGGTTTGCAAATTTCGCTACCGTCTGCATTTTTAAATAATGCCCAGCGCCATTGATCTTCGTGACGATCCCAGTCTCCAATAAGCATATCAAAAAGGCGCGCTCTGATATAAGAAGGCTCATCTACGATTTCTTTTCCTGTTTTATGAATCTCTTGTAAAACATCACTAGTGCTTAGTATCTTATCTGGCGTTCCAAAACTTTTTAAATCTTTATGACTAGAGGATACGCGTTCTTCAATTAAGTATAATTCATCTCCATAATCTGCATTATAAGTCCCTAACGCTTCCTGTTTTGGAATGTAGTAAAGTGCAGGATTGGTATGGTATACATCTGCAGCATCAGAAAGTGTTCCTATCGTAGTGGCTGTATATGGATGCGCTGTTGTGTAAAAATCAAGTAGAAAAGTATCGGCAAAACTGCCTTCGAGGTCTTCCTCTACATAGGTGTCTTTAAATGCAGTAGATTGTAAAAACTTTATGGCACTTTTGCGTAAAGCACGCATCACATATTCTTTTCCATTTTTATCTTCTAAACGCAAAGATTTAGATTGATGTCCTCCACCAGCTCTTACAGGAGTCAGACCGCCTTTTAAAGTGTCTAAAAATGCAACAGGAGCATTTACTTCTTTACTGTAAAACTCGCGATAGTGATCTCCCCATAATCCTTTATAAACTTTGCTCTTCTTAGTTTCGTCATTTGAATATACAGAAGCTTTTTTGTTTTCCGGGTAAGTGTTTTTTGGTTCAAGTGTTATAGAAGCTGTTTGTTCTATCTCTTTAAAAAGAGTGGTGGTAAATAATACTCCAGTTTGATTTTTGAAATGTACAGTTACACTTCCATTTGCACCTATATCTAGGCGTGTATATCCTTTTTCGCTTAAAGCGAAATTACCACTACCTGTAGCCACTTTTTGAACCTTCTTAGTTTCTCCAGCAGCTCCACTTACGATTTGTGGTACTCCAAAATCATTGATGTATTGCAAATTTTTGTCACTACCAGAAACAAATAAGATTCTTTCATTCTCTTGTGCTAGTGTAAGCAATCTATTACGTAAACTTCTGTATTGCGTATGTTGAAAATCTTCCTGAGAAAATCCACCAGTTCTTGCAAAAAATCCAGCTTTAGATAGTGAGAGCATCGGATGATGTATTGCAATAATTTTTGTTTTAGTTTGCGATTTCTTTAATAGGCTCTCAAATTCTAAAAAGAAATCATTTCTGTTTTTGATATCGCAATCTTCATTAAGATAAGTTTGCTTATCCCAGTTCTCTAGAAACCATTGAGAATCTATTGTAATAAGAACAGCGTTATCAGAAAGATCTGTCTTTTTAATTGGACAACCTTTGTCTGGATAAAATTTTGCATCACTATTTTTTTGGATGTACTTTTCAAAGGCTTTTACGCCTTTATATCCTCGGTCTTGCCATTCATTATTTCCAGATGTAAAAATAACCTTCCCTTTAAATGATGATGTTGTTTTAAGTTGCTGATCTATACTAGGTTTTGCTTGATCATTAAATCCTGTTTTTGGAGTAGCATTTCCTAAGAGTAATAGCATAGATTCTTCAGAAGCATCGTCTACAATGTTTTGTAGTGTAGTCTCAGCTCCAGGAGTATTTGTGTTTCCTGTGATATATACAGAAACTTCTTTCTCTTGGCTATAGGTATACGATGTTATACATAGTATAAGGCAAAAGAGCACTTTATGAATATGATTTTTTAGATTCATTATTTCTGAGTTTTTGGTTTGTGATTGGTTATTTTTAAAATAATTAGTGTGGTGAATAGTATAAATGAAAGATAACACATCGGAGTGCCTCCATCAAGTTTAGGACAAGATCCATTTCCTGTGTATTGCATAATAGAAGCAATGATTGCAATAGAAGCGGCGAGCCCTGTAAAAATAAAATACAAAGGAGTGTATCTTTTTAAGAGATGTACAATTAGTGGGATTAAGAAACAAATCAAGATAATAAGGCATGCTGGTATTATCCATATTTTTGGACAACCATTTCCTGTCTGTATCTCATCTATTACAAGACCTCCGGCACCCCAAACACCTACAAAAAGAAGGAGTGTTATTATAAGATTTGTAATTTTTTTTAATGTCATTTCTTTCAGTTCTATATGTGTTATTTAAATCTAAAAAATAAATATCCTTTATGGAAAAGTGAGTAGGTACTCTTCCAGTAGAAATATGCAATGATGTTGCATTAATTATCGGTAATTCTAGGGGTAGAAATTACCAACACGATTTACTATTTATAAATAGACCTACAACTTGGACATTGTCTACCTGTGGTTGTACTTTTTAATTTAATTCCGTTAAGATGAGTCACAATAAAATCTTGAACAAAAGCATAATTTGCTTCATGATTATTTACATCAATCTGTGGGTCTTTATACTTCTCACGTACTACATTTTCGTATTCCTGATCTCCCCAACAGTTTGGACAAATACCTTTTGTTAATTCTGCCGTTTGTTTTTTTGAGCTTATTCTTCTTGTAAGAAAGTTCATTGAGTTGTTAGGTTGCTATTATTTATATTTCTTCTTGATCTGTTATTTCTACACTATTGCTGTTTTTAACAGCATCCTTAAGGTCAATTAAAGTATTTATTTTTGGATTGTTTAGGTAAATGTTTTGACCATTGGTTAGGCGAACTTCTATTTTTGAAACGCTAGTTTCTTTGCCTAGTCCAAAATGAACTAAAGCTGTTTGATCACTTGCAAGTCCCTCTCCGGTTACCAAGTATTCGGTTAATGTTTTTGTAGGAGTTTGGATTTGTATACTGGCGCCTTGTACATAAACACTCTCACCGAGATCAATATTTAAGTAATTATTATCGCCCCCTTTATTTATATAAGCTAGAGAAGGGGTGTCTATATTCACCCAAATCATATCTAAATATCCATCTTTATTAAAATCACTTACTAACGAAGTGATAGCAAAATGTGGGTTTACAACACCACTCTCTTTTTCTGTAGGCACAAATGTGTGATCTTCTTTTTGAATAAGAAAACGACTAGGTAACCTAAATAACTTTGTAGTGACAAGATCTACATAATTTTCTGCGACCATAAGATCTTGAAGCCCATCATTATTCATGTCGGCAAAGGTGCAACCCCATGAGAATTCATAATCTGCAATCTTTGTTTCTTCGGCAGCATCAGAGAATTTAAAATCCCCTTCATTCTTAAATAAGATCCATTTTTCGTTAAACTTGGAAGCATCTTTTATATCTCCTTTGGCTAATGCCCTTGGAAGTGAGCTTCCCGTATTTGAAAACATAAAATCTACAAGTCCATCATTGTTGTAATCTCCGACAGCAAGCCCCATAGGGTATGCAAATTTATTTGTAAGTGGGTTCTCCTTCATGGCAAACGTACTATTTCCATTGTTTTTATAAGTACGTGCTTCTCCCGTGTCATATACTACGACAAGATCTAGCCAAGTGTCATTATCAATGTCTACAAATACTCCTTGGAATGTATTATGTATATAATCTAAACCTGCTTGTTTTGTAATACTCGTAAATGTGTTGTCGCCATTGTTTTCTAATAATTCACTAGTAGAGCCATATGTGTAATCTTCAAAAATAGTTTGCCCTTCCATAAGTTCTTTTTTGAGATATGTAGAAAGGAAGATGTCTAAATCCCCATCTTTATCAATATCTCCTACAGTAATTCCTGCAGGATTTGATTTAGAATTAATAGGGGTTGCTATTTTTTGAGCTGTAAATTTTCCATGAGTGTTATAATAGATGACAAGTCCATCTTCTCGCCCAATAATAAGATCTGAAAAACCATTGTTATCCATATCTGCAGAGATCACTCCAGAAGAAGTTGCTGCTGTCCCTTTTTTAGGAAGCTGTACTTCTGACGAGATATTTACAAACCCGCTTTCGCGAAAAGCAAATAGTGCATCTTCTTGATCTAATCCTCCTCCAAAAAACACTTCATCTATATTGTCGTTATCAATATCTATTAACGCTGCAGGAGCTATAGGTAGGGAAACATCTCTATTGTAAATATGTTGAAAATCTAAAGCGACCTCATCAAAAACGGGAATCTTACTTGCCTCTATAGATACATCATATTTATCTATATTGGCATCACTCCATAAGTACCCTATAACAACAATCAGGAGAAGTACAATAATAACTCCTATGAATTTCATTATTTTTTTAATCATTGTGCATTCGTTTTTGGTAAGTGTTTAACTGGTATAATGAAAGCATAAATAAAATAAAGTGTGTTACGTTCATTAAAATAGGTAGCATGTGTTTTCCTATAGATGGTACTATCTTTCCTATAATTACTAATAGGATAAGGATGCTAATAGGATTAAATATAGCCATCCATTTTTTATAATAAGTTCCTCCTTTTAATATAGTTATTGCAAAAAACACAGATAGTACAGCGATAACAACCCTAAGAGCTTGAACAAGTATTTCCATGTGACTTGTATAGTGGTCAAGAAGGGTTTGGTATGTAGAGGTATCTATTTTATCTTTTAAATGTACAATATTTCCTATAGTAGCGCGAGATCCTATCCAAATGCCTCCTACAGCAAAAGCAATAAAACCTATAGCTAAGACAGTTCTAGCTAAAGATTCGTTGCCAGATTTTAGCATTCTATAAATATGAATATAACCCGCAAAATATAATGGAAGACCAATAACAGCCAGGAAATGACCTATTGTCAAATTATCTAAAGGAACAAATTTAAAAAATTTGTAATTGTCAGAATTCCCTAGAATTTCTGGTGAGTAATGTAAAAAATATTCACCTAAACCTACTAATAACGACGCAACAAGTCCTAGATGTCCTAGTGTTTTGGTTAGTTTCATGTGGTAATTGGTTGTAGTTCCTGCATCTGTCGAAGTGTTCTAAAGTTCCTTTCATCAGAAAATAAAAAAATATCCAAAAATAGAACTTGCTATAATTAACCCTATAGCTATTACTGTCATTTACTTATTCTTAACTCCTAGCTCTAACCTATTCCTTAAGTCTTGTAATAAACTTTGTATCATATTCAATTTCCCCATCTTTACGCATAGAACTTAAAATATTACTAACGGTTTGTCTAGATGTACTCGTAAGACCAGCAATGTCTTTATGAGTAAGTAGATTTTTTGCAACAAGATTCCCTTGTTCATCAATCTCTCCAAATTGCTTTAGATAGTCTGCTATAAATTCTTTAATACGAACGGTACTGTCTTTATATACTAAATCGTGAAGTTTTCTTTCTAAGCGTTTAATACGTCTTCCGTAAATTTTTAAGACACCATTTTTAAGAGACTTATGCCTTTGCATAAGCTCCTCCATTTGATCTGCTTCTATATAACAAATAATACAATCTTCCAGAGCATAAGCAACTTCTTCTAATGCCATTTTTTCATCATAAAGCGCAAGCTCTCCAAAAATATTACCTCGCTTTACGACATATTTTACAGTGTGTGTAGACTTATCGACAATCTTTACAGATCCTTTTTTAAGGAAGAAAACATTTTTTTTATCAGAGTTTTGAAGGTTGATAATAGACCCTTTGTCTATATTTTCCATTTCCAAAACTTTGCAGATAAGCATCATAGTGGCAATGCCTAATTTTTTAAAGAGATTAAACTCTTCTAAAAACCAATATTTAGTGAGTGTTTTCAATAGTTTGATAATTAAGATTCACCAAAAATAAATAAATGATACATCTGGTTATAGTTTTTAAAAAGGATAACTTACTTCGGGCGACACTTACTGTGTGTTTTTTAAAATATTTTCGGCGAGTATACTAATTTTTAATATAAAAAAGGTATAATTGGTGAATAGGATAGTAATTATTCTTTGTTTTTTTGTAGTAAATAGAGGCCCATTTTAATTTTCCAATATGGAATTTGTTCGTCAAAAAATATAAAAAAGGACTTTAAGCTAGTTGGACTTTCTACTTTATTTTGAGCGAGCTTAATTTGCTCAATTTCTTGTGATGTGATAAACTGATGAAAATCAAACTCCATGCCTTCTTCATGAAGTTTCATAATGTGATTATGTATAGATCCTAAGGTAAGATTTCTTGCTTCTGCAATTTCTTCTAAAGAGAGTCCTTCTTCTATGAGTTTGCGAGTTTCTTCAAAAGTTTTGCTCTTTTTCTGTGGCTTTGGTTTTGCAATATGTGCGTTGATAACTTTAAGAAAGCCTACAGCATATTTTTCTAATTTTGCTTGACCTACACCACTTATCTGAAGAAATTCTGTTTCTGTAGTAGGTTCTTGATTTTCCATATCTTTAAGACTGGCATCACTAAAAATAATATAAGCAGGTACGTTCTCGTCCCGAGCCAATTCATTACGTAATTCACGTAGTTTTTCAAATAAAGTGCCTTTGGGCTTTTTAGGTTTTCGTTCTTTTACTACTTCAACAACAGGCTGAGTAAGATTTGCTAGTTGTACTTTTTTATTATTAAATAATACTTCTTTAGAGAGTGGGGTGAGGAGAAGTCTTCCGCTTTCGCGAAAGCGTATTTCTAACAGCCCTTGATTAATCATTTGTATAATATATTGTTGCAAGTCTCTCCAAGCAACATCTTTTGCTAGACCATAGGTTTTGATATGTTGATATCCTTTGTCATAAATGACAGCATTTTGAGATCCACGTAATACATCTATTAAGGTTCCTAATGCTTCTTGTTCTTTTAAGCGTGTAACACCAGAAAGCACTTTTTGTGTTAGAATAGTACCATCAAAATACTCAGGATTATTTTTACAAATATCACAGTTGCCACAATCTTCTATCAGAAATTCGCCAAAGTAGTTTAAAAGTACTTTTCTACGACAACTCAAAGCTTCTGCATATTGTTGCATACGCTCTAGTTTTGCCGTTTGGTATTCTATATTTGCACTATTTTCTATAAACTTGCGTAGTTGGATTGTATCTGCATAACTGTAAAAAAGTACCGTATGAGCAGGTAATCCATCACGTCCTGCACGTCCTATTTCTTGATAATATCCTTCAATATTTTTAGGCATATTGTAGTGAATGACCCATCGTACATTGCTCTTGTCTATACCCATTCCAAAGGCTATTGTTGCAACAATAATAGGTGTTTTATCACTTACAAAATCTTCTTGTATTTGAGCACGATCTTGTGCATTGAGTCCTGCATGATATGCTTTTGCAGTATGATTTGCTGCCTGTAATTTTTGAGCGAGTTGTTCTGTGCTTTTCCTACTTAAGCAATAAATAATACCACTTTCAAAAGGATGATTATCTAAAAACCGAAGAATCTGTTGTATGCGGTTTTGACCTGGTCGTACATCTAGAAATAAATTGGGTCTATCAAAAGAAGAGATATGTCTTTTTGCATTTGTAATCGTAAGCTGTTCTGCAATGTCATCCTGTGTTGAGGTATCTGCAGTTGCAGTAAGTGCAATAAGAGGTGTGTTAGGGTAGCGTTTTTTTAGATACCCTAATTGTGTGTAGGCTGGTCTAAAATCATGACCCCAAGATGAGATACAATGTGCCTCGTCTATAGCTATTAGATTTATCGTTGCTTCTTGTAATGTACTGTCTAGTAATTGCAAACTTTCTGGCGCTACATATATGAGATCTAGATTATCTTGGAGCAGGTCTTCTGTAACACGTTGTATTTCTTCAGAGGGTTGTGTGCTATTGTAATAAGCTGCTTTAATACCATGTGCTTTTAAAGCATCTACTTGGTCTTTCATAAGAGCAATAAGAGGAGAAATTACAAGCGCAGTACCGGGTAATGCTAATGCTGGAAGCTGAAAACACATTGATTTTCCTCCTCCAGTAGGCATAATAACCAAAGCATCTTTTCCAGAAATAATGTCTTGAATAATTTCAAGCTGATTATCTCGAAAAGAATCATACCCAAAATGAGTTTTAAGAAGTGTGTGTAAGGTGTCTTTTTCTACAATCATAAATAGATACGCAAGCTACTAAATATGCTATTTAATGAAAACAATTATAGTATAAATTAAGAATGCTATATTTTATTGAATAACTATTTTTTTAACTGTTGTTTTGTCTTCTTCACTAAGAGATAAAAAATAGACGCCAGAGGCTATATCAGAGACATCTATACGTTGTTCTTGATCAAGTGTGTCAAGGTTTCTTTCTTTAATCACTTTTCCTTGTATATCAATAATATAAGCTGTTATTATCTGTTGATTACTAGTATATGTGAAATTGATATTAAGAGTTGCAGGATTAGGATATACACTAAAGTTAGTAGTATTAAAAGATTCCGTACTTAATGGATTTGAACCTTCTACAATAGTAATTGTTTGATTTGCGGTAATGTTTTCAATACGATCAATCATACCACTTAACCAATGGATTTCGATGTAATCTACATTAGATGCTTGCCCTATTCCAAAAAACTCAGCACTACTATTTTGATTCATATATCCTTCGCCACATAATGTATATCCGTGGTATATATTATCATCTTCTCCTATTTTTATTCTTGAGCCTATGCCCATACGGTTACTTGTAGTTCCTTGTAATTTAATTTTAAGCCAGTTATTGTCTGTAACTGTTTTATTACTCCATAATGAGACAGGTGCATTTTCTGCATTAACAACGACAATATCTTGAAGGCCATCATTTTCAATATCACCTACGGCATTAGAGTAACTTATTTTATCATCGTCTTCAAATCCGCTCTCTGTTGCAACGTTGTAATTACCTAGGCCATCATTAATATATAATGCATTAGAAAGTCTTCCGTCATCACCATCTACGCTACCACTTACGTATAGGTCTTTGTATGTATCATTAGACGCATCTATGCAAACTGTACCCCATCCAATACTGTCAAAGCGAGTTCCGTTTTCTAGAGCAATATTACTAAAAGTGCCATCTCCATTATTTAATAAATAAGCATTCCCTACCGTTGCGTCATCTTCAAAAGGAGGGTAAAAATTTGTCACATAAATGTCTAACCAACCATCATTATTAAAGTCGTCTATAGTTGTAGACATAGCACTCATATATAGATTTGTTCCAGTGGTTATGCTCACATCGGTAAAAGTGCCATCTCCATTATTTCTATACAGTGTATTTGGAGTTGTGCATTTGTCATTTGCGGTATACACATCTTGATCTCCGTCATTATCATAATCAAAAAAAGAAGAACAAAATGTAATAAATCCATCAGGACTTATACCTGCACTTACTGTTACATTGATAAAAGTGCCATCTCCATTTCCTTTATAAAGTAAGTTTCCTTGTATTTGATCTGCATCTCTTATGCTTATAAAAACATCTAAGATTCCATCATTATCATAATCTCCCCAAGAACTCCCCCAGTATGGAATATCTGTACTTGGTAAACCTGATGTATCTGTAATATCAATAAAGACATTCCCTCCATCATTTCTGTATAACCAAAGATGCCCTAAATCACTTGTTGCAAAAAAATCATGATCTCCATCATTATCATAATCTACCCAAATAGCATGTCTAGCTTGTATACCATTACTACTAATAGGTAGATTTACTTTCTCAAAACTTCCTGCTACATTTTTGAAGAACTGAAAATCTCGAGTTGAAGATGCTGGTATGGTAATATCATCCCATCCATCATTGTCATAATCAAAGAATGAAATACTTGGGCCGAGGACACTGTTTCCATAAATAGTCTCTTGATCAAAAAGTAATGATTCGTCATTTCTGAACTCAACTTGACTAAAGCCATGTTGAGCAATTAGAATAACAAAGAAGAATAACTTATTCATTTCGAGTTGTTTTTAGCAACTCAAAGTACTAAAACTTTTTTTAAAACAACAGATGTAATTTAAATCTGGGTTATCCTCCAACATTATTAGGGTTATATCCTAAATAGGGTACTTGGTATTCTTTGAAGGTAATTCCATATTCTTCTAATTCTTTAAGGATGGGAGTATATACTTCTTTCTGTATAGGAAGTTGTACGCCAGGAGTTGTAATGTCCCCATTTAGGATACGAAGAGTAGCCATTGCTACAGGTAGTCCTACTGTTCTTGCCATAGCAGTTTCGACTTGATCGTTTCCTATATTTACCATAGTAGCGTCTATTTGCTTACGTTTACCGTTTAGTTCATATCCAAATTTGTGATACATCACAATCATATCTTTGTCTTCAGGAGCTAGCGTCCATTTATCTTCTAAAATACGCTGTAAACATTTTGCAGGTGTTGCATTAACAAGACCTAGTTTTTTGTTTGGATTAAAAATATCTAGTTCAATGAGTTTATCCCAGAGTAAGTCATCTTGATCAATTTTAAGGTAATGACGTAGTTTTAACTCTACAGAATCGGTAGGAGAGTATGGTAAAAATAAATTTAAGAAATCTCTATAGCTCATGTTTTCAGTTTCTTGAAGTGTATAGCTATCATCGGTCATACCCATCATCACAAAAATATGCCAAGCTTTTGAAAAGCCAACACGTCGTATAGTGCCTCGATATAGCGTGTCTATATCATCAAGCCCATAAACTGATCTGTATTTTAGAGAATTTCTATTTGCATAACCTTCAAAACGGCCATATTCTTCTATTTCTAAGAACTCTGTTCTTCTAAAAAGACGTTGATAAGGAATATACTTATAAGCACCTTCTTGAATAAACTCGGCTGCGCCACCTTGTCCCGCAAGCACTACATTGCGAGGATTCCAAGTAAATTTATAGTTCCATAAGTTAGTATCACTTTCTGGAGCGACAAGTCCTCCTGTAAAACTTTCAAAAAGGATCATTTTTCCTCCATTGTCACGTATGCGATCTATAACTTGCATAGCGCTCATATGATCAATACCAGGATCAAGACCTATTTCATTCATAAAAATGAGCCCTTTCTCTTTTGCAGCTTCGTCTAATTCTTGCATTTCTTTAGAAATATAAGAGGCAGTAACCATAGATTTATTGTAGGTGATACAATCACGAGCCACTTCGATATGAAAGCGAGCTGGCAGCATAGAAATAACAATAGTTGCATTTTGAATAGCTTCTGCACGTTGTGATTCATTAAAAACATCAAGAGCAATAGCTTTCCCTTTGGGATGATCTCCAACGAGTTTTTGTGCGTTTTCTAGGGAAATATCTCCTATGATGATTTCTAGATGTTCTGCGGCTGCTTTATTAAGTAGGTAGTTTACTAATTGTGAAGTCGATTTTCCGGCTCCTATAACTAAGATAGTTCTTGTAGACATTTGGTTGTAAATTTGTAGAATACGAATGTAGTTATTTGAATCACTATTCAACAATAAATTTTATGAACAAACGACTTTTATTTACAGGAGGTGTTTTTGGGCTTTTAGGAGTTATTATTGGTGCTTTTGGAGCCCATGGGTTAGAAAAATCACTAGATGCCGAAGCGCTTGCAACATTTGAAACGGGTGTAAAGTATCAAATGTACCATGCATTATTGCTTCTATTGGTGGCTTCTTTCGCTTTAAGCGAAAAAACAAAAAAGACAGTACTAATTTTGCTTACTGTAGGCATTCTGTTTTTTTCAGGATCTATCTACGGACTTGCGACAAATGCACTTACAGGATTTGATTTTACAAAGATTGCATTGATCACTCCAATAGGGGGAACCTTGTTAATTGCGGGCTGGGGAGTCCTTATTGTTAAATTCTTACAAATGAAGGGTCAGAAATAATATAAATATGCCGTTGAACTCTAAGGTATTTTTTACATTTGCACATTAAAACAACACAACAAATACCATTTTTATGGCTTCTGATACTTCAGTTACGAAAACGATTTCGTTAAAACCTTATGGAATCAACAACGCAATCGCTCATTACCAATTAGAACCTCAAGAGTTACATAATATTTCTGTGAAGAATGACATGGGGAAAACTGTCTCTAGTGGAGCTCTTGCTGTGAATACAGGAAAGTTTACTGGACGATCACCACTGGATCGTTTTATTGTAAAAGATGAAAAAACCGAAGAATTAGTGTGGTGGGGGTCTATTAACCTCCCATTTGAAGCTGATGCTTTTACAAAATTGAAAACAAAAATCACAGAGTATCTTTCTGAAAAGGAGTTATACGTAAGAGATAGTTATGCGTGTGCAGATGATAATTATAGACTTAATATTCGTGTGATTAACGAATATCCTTGGTCAAATATGTTTGCGTATAATATGTTTTTACGTCCAACAGATCAAGAGTTGAAAAGTTTTGATCCAGAATGGACCATTCTTAATGCTCCTGGTTTTCTTGCAGACCCAGAAGTAGACGGAACACGTCAATCTAATTTTGCAATCTTAAGCTTTACAGAAAAAACAATTATTATAGGTGGGACAGGATATACTGGAGAGATAAAAAAAGGTATTTTTTCTGCATTAAACTTTATACTTCCTGTAGAGAAAAACACGTTGCCTATGCACTGTTCTGCAAATGTGGGTGATAATGGTGAAACTGCTATCTTTTTTGGACTTTCTGGAACTGGAAAAACAACACTTTCTGCAGATCCGGAACGTAAATTAATTGGAGATGATGAGCATGGATGGACTGCCGAAAACACGATCTTTAATTTTGAAGGAGGGTGTTATGCAAAAGTGATTAATCTTTCTGCCGAGAATGAACCAGATATTTATAATGCTATAAAGCCTGGGGCAATTTTAGAGAATATCGTTATGGATGCAGATGGGAATGTTGATTTTGAAGATATTTCTATCACTCAAAATACACGTGTAAGTTATCCTATTGACCATATAAATAATATCCAAGTGCCTTCACTTGCGACTAATCCTAAAAACATTTTCTTTTTAACAGCAGATGCATTTGGGGTGTTGCCTCCAATTTCAAAATTGACACCAGGGCAAGCAGCATATCATTTTATAAGTGGATATACTGCAAAAGTAGCAGGTACAGAAGCAGGAGTAACAGAGCCGGTACCTTCTTTTTCTGCTTGTTTTGGAGCGCCATTTATGCCTTTACATCCTACAAAATATGCAGAGATGTTGAGCGAAAAAATGAAAGAGGCAAATGTGAATGTATGGTTGGTTAACACAGGTTGGACTGGTGGACCTTACGGCGTAGGGTCTCGTATGAAATTAAAATATACACGAGCTATGATCTCTGCAGCAATGAATGGTGAATTGCCATCAGAAGTTACGGCAGACAATTACCACGTGCACTCTGTATTTGGAGTGGCACAACCGCGTACGTGTCCAGGAGTACCTACCGAAGTGCTTTCATCTAGAGCAACTTGGAATAATGATGAAGGATATTATGAGACTGCTCATAAACTAGCTAAGTCATTTAAAGAAAACTTTAAGCAGTTTGAATCATATGCAAATGAAGAAATTATGAATGGACAACCGCCACTAGGCTAGGTTGCTATTTTTAAAAATACTAAGAGAGATATTCTCTTATCTGTAAACTGTTAAGATATTCTTGATAGTTTGTTTAGGGATGAAAAGCGGTTGTTGTAAAACAATCGCTTTCTGTTTATAAGAGTTATTGTATCTTTTAAATTACTTACTTAAGACCGTATGAAATTACATAAAAAAATAAAAATATTTCTGGTACTATTCTGTTTGCCCTTGTTGGTGGTATTTGTCTCAAATTATTCTATAGAGTCATTTGCAAAAGGTAAAACGTATTCTAATGTAACTTTAATTAAGAAGAATAAAGTAGGGCTTGTTTTAGGTACAGCAAAAACGTTAGTCAATGGTCGTATAAATCTGTATTTTAAGTATAGAATAGAGGCAACAGTAGCGTTGTATAAAGAAGGGAAAATTTCATTTGTATTGGTGAGTGGTGATAATAGCACAAAAGGCTATGACGAACCTACAGATTTTAAAGAAGAGCTTATTAAGAGGGGAATCCCTTCTGAGAAAATATTTTTAGACTATGCAGGGTTTAGAACATTGGATTCTGTGATTCGAGCAAAAGAAATATTTGGACAAGAAGAGATTACAATTATATCTCAAGAATTTCATAATGAGCGTGCTATTTATCTCGCTGAAAAACATGACATAGAAGCCGTTGGGTATAATGCTCGAGATGTATCCAGAAGATATGGATTTAAAGTACAGGTAAGAGAATATCTTGCGCGAACAAAAGTGTTTCTGGATATTTTATTTCATGTGAAACCTAAATTTTTAGGAGATAAGATTGAGATTAAATAATTTTCTTTTTTTGAGCCTTTGCTTTCTTATTCACTAGGTATACGCCAGCTATAATTACTAAAGATGCGAAAAGCTGCATGATAGTAAACTTTTCATCATCTAGAAGTCCCCAAATGACAGATATAATAGGCATAAGATAGGTTACGGAAGAAGCAAACACAGGATTGCTTATTTGTACTAATTTATTAAACATAACTTTTGCCATAGCTGTTCCAAAAAGAGCTAATATTATAACATATCCTGCTGATACTTGAACTTCTTGTGAATTCAATATTTCTTGATTGAAGAAATCAGAATATATCAATAAGATAAGCGCTGGAGGAATTAAGAAAATAAAGTTTCCAGTAGCAATTGCGATAGCAGATATATCTTGCATATAACGCTTTATAATATTGACGTTAAAAGCATACATAACTCCAGCGAGAATAACGAGTAATGCATACCAATAGTTTTGAGAAGGGTTAATGCTGGCGCCTATAAGAATAAGTGCTGTTGCTCCAGCTAAACCTACTAAAACACCCGCTAGTTGACGTTTTAAGAAGCGTGCGCCAAATATTGTCAATCCTAATAAAAGTGTAAGTAAAGGGACACTAGAATTGAGAATAGCGGCAATGGCACTATCTATTTCAGTCTCGGCATATGCAAAAAGGAATACAGGGAGTCCAGTTCCTAACACTCCAGAAATGATAATCCACTTCCAATCTTGTTTTTTAATAGTACGTAGACTTTTCCAACCTATAAGTAATAAAAAAAATGATGTGAATAGAATACGTAAAGCTCCAAGTTGGATAGGTGTGAGCCCTACAAGCCCTTTCTTAATAAGAATAAAAGAGCTTCCCCAAATAATGGATAAAACAATGAGGTAAATCCACTTTAATGTACTGTTTTGCATAGCAAAAAATTAGGTACACAAAGTTGAGGATATTTTAGATAAAAGAATAGGGAAAAAAGAAAAGATATGTTCGTTATAGTTTAATTCTCATTCCAAGAAATGGTTTCCATTAAATGGCGTATATCATTTTTAAGGTATACAGCAGCAGGATAGATGCTATCGTAATTAGGTTTTGCATTAAAATAGATAGAACCTGTAATAAAATGCTGTACACTATCGGTTACATAAAACTGAGATTGTGAGGCAGCATTTCCTTTTACTTCATAGAACATACCGTAGGCATTTTGTTGCTCATTAACATATTTTTCTTCAATAATATCGTCTGCTTTAATCACATGTTCATAAGTGAGTTTTTGTGCATCTCGCAACAAAGAATTAATGTTATTGTTGACTTTTCGATATGTTAGAAAAAGAGTGCCATCTAATGCTGGATACTCTATAACGGCAGAGCAGTTATTTTTAAAATATACTGTGCCTACATTGTTTTTTTCAAAACCGTAATTACATTCAGAGAATATGGTTGCATAATCTGCTTTAGGATATTCAAGACTTAAAAAAGCTTCAGGTTTAGGAAGCACATCACTATCGCAAGAAATAAAAAGGATGCAACTGCTTAGGAGAAATATGTAAAATCGGATGCTCAAGATCGTATGGTAAATTTAATTTGTTTAATGCGTTTTTTGTCAATAGCTTCTACGGTAAACGTATATTGATTGTAATTTATTACTTCATTCTTTTTTGGAAACCCTCCGGATATTTCCAAAATAAAGCCAGCGATTGTTTCGGCTTCTCCTTTTTGATTTTCAAAAATACTATCATCTTCAATATGTATGATACGGTAAAAATCTTTTAATGAAGTCTTGCCATCAAATACATAATTAGAATCATCAATTTTTGAATAAATGATGTCCTCATCATCAAATTCATCACTTATATCACCTACAATCTCTTCTATAATATCTTCTAAGGTAATAATTCCGCTAGTTCCGCCGTATTCATCTACAACAATGGCAAGGTGATTTTTCTTTTCTTTAAACTCGGCAAGGAGATCGTCTAGCTTTTTATTTTCTGGCACAAAATTAGGCTCTCGTATTAATGATACCCAGTCAAAATCTGTGTCTGATAAGTGTGGTAATAAATCTTTGACGTATAAAATACCTGTTATCGTGTCTATACTGTCTTTATACACAGGAATACGGGAATATCCTTTATTTGTTATAAGAGAAAGTATTGTCGTGTATGAGTCTTCTTGATTTAAGGCAAAAACATCCATACGAGGTCGCATTACTTGTTTTGTGTCAGTATTTCCAAAGGCAACAATTCCTTTTAGAATTTTTTGCTCTTCTTTTGTGGTGTCTTCTTCGCTAGTGAGCTTTAAGGCTTGTGATAATTGATCTACATTAAAGTTGGATTTTTGATCTCCTAATTTGTTGTGTATTAGTAACGTAATATATCGCATAGGACCGCTTAAAGGAGTGAAAATCACATCAAAAAAGCGTAGAGGGTATGCCATAAAACTTGCAAATTTTTTGTTGTTACGACTCGCGTATATTTTAGGAAGTATTTCTCCAAATAGTAATATTAAGAATGTAATGACTACAATTTCTAAAATAAAACGTACTGGAATTCCTAGAAATTTAGATTGAATAGAATCAAAAAGTGTTTCTCCAATATTAGCAAAAAGAAGTACAATGGCAATATTAATCGTGTTGTTTGCGACTAGAATAGTAGCTAGTAATTTTTTGGGAGTCTTTAATAGCTTTGTAACTATTTTTAATTTAGTATTTTTTTTACTAGCTATTTCAGGATCTTCAAGATCCATAGGAGTAAGTGAGAAAAAAGCGACCTCCGCGCCACTTATAAGAGCAGAACATGTTAATAAAATCAGTAATATAATAATACTGATAAGGGTAGTGCTATCTAGTGTTGATATTGCAATAAATAAGGGTTCAGGGCCAGGGTCCAATCGTATTCAGGTTTGTTAAACGTAGTATTAAAAAGGAAGATCATCTTCACCTCCTGTTTGTGGAGTAGTAGCTGTTGTTCCTTGAGATTGTTCAGGTTGCTGTGGCGATTGCACAGCTGGAGTGTTTGGAGTTTGCTGTCCTTCTCCTTTTGGAGTAAGAAATGTAAAGTCCACACATTGTATTTCGGTACTGTAACGCTCTAGACCTTTGTCATCTGTCCATTTACGCGTTTTAAGGCGACCTTCTATATATACTTTATCACCTTTTTTGAGGTATTTTTCACATATTTCGGCAGCTTTATTTCTTACAACAATATTATGCCACTCAGTATTGCTTACACGTTCACCAGTAGTACGATTGGTGTATTCTTCATTAGTAGCTAGAGGGAAGCGTCCTATGCTGTTACCACCTTCAAAATAGTGCATTTTTACTTCGTCTCCAGTGTGACCAATAAGTATTACTTTATTTATAGTGCCTGCCATAATATCAAATATAAGAAAATATTAAGCCGTAATCTATAAACTTATAGATAAACCAGTATTGCAATACTTTTAGTTTTAAAGGCAAGAAATATAATATCAAAAGAAAGGTCTCTATATAGAATTTTCTAACAGAGACCTTACTAAGCAAACTAAAATTTGTAAATAAAAAAATAATGGTTAGATGATTTTTATCTCTTTATTGTAAGTGGTTACACCATTTTTTACTTTAATACGGTAATTTCCTTTATAAGCATTTTTAAAGTTGAATGATTTGTGAATGGTTTTATCATTAATTGTTTCAGAAAAAACAATACGTCCTAAACCATCTCTAATGATAATTTTTACGGGATTTAAGTCTAAGTTTAAAAGGATAACTGAAACTTTTTCATCTTTTTCTCTTATTACTAAATCATCAGTAATATTTGTAGCGTTTGTTTTTTCTGTTTTTGTAAATGTTTCAAAACTTGTAGCATTTACACGTACACTTGCTATTAGAAGTATAAATAACAGTGGTAATTTAAAAGTGTTTTTCATAATATTCAATTTAAATGATTGATGACTAATTTATTATGATGCAAACATACACTCGAAATGCACGTAATTCTATTGCATTATTTTCAAATTAATGTGCTAAATTACCTGCTGTTGAATTTATAGATCGCCATCATGTTAATTTAGCACATATTTGTGGTAAATTTCTAATGATTTAACTGCTAAAGCGTTTTTAACTTTATGCATAAAAAGCTTGATATGATTTTACAAAGACCAACGTTAGAATCTATTACTCCCAATTTTGGAAATTCTTTTTTATATCAAAAATTTGATAGAGAAAATAGAAATGATAATACGGTGTGGCATTACCATCCTGAGTTAGAACTGGTGTATGTGAATGAAGGTACAGGAAGAAGATTAGTTGGAAGTAATCTTTCATATTATACGTGGGGGACTCTGATTTTAGTAGGAAGTAATTTGCCGCATTGTGGATTTACAGATGATCAAACAGGTAATAAGTTTGAAACTGTAATACAAATGAAGCCTGATTTTCTTGGAGATCATTTTTTTAATATACCAGAAATGTCCAATATTAAAAGATTGTTACAAGTTTCAAAACGGGGTATAGTATTTTCAGGAGTCACAAAAACAGAAGTAGGTGCTCTTATGGAGGGCATGAAAGAACAGGGTGATTGTGAGAGATTATTATCTTTTTTAAATATCCTTAATAGACTTGCTACTACAAAAGAATTTAGAATTCTTAATGCAGATGGCTTTACCCTATTATCAAATATAAATGATAATGATCGAATTAATCAGGTTTTTAATCATGTGAAAACCCATTTTAAAGAAGAAATCCCTCTAGAGCAGATGTCACAATTAACACATATGACGGTTCCTTCTTTTTGTCGTTATTTTAAAAAAATAACGAATAAAACATTTACACAGTTTGTAAATGAATATCGGTTAGTGTACGCTTCTAAGTTGCTTTCAGAGAAAGCTATAAGTATTACAGATGTATGTTATGAAAGTGGATTTAATAACTTTTCACACTTCAATAAAAAATTTAAAGCCTTTACAGGACAGAGTCCTTCTGCGTATAGAAAACAAATTAAAACGATTCTGGATTAGAAATAGGCATCTATAAATTTTTCAATAAGTACTGGAACAGGATATGATTTAATATCTGGAATGATAATAGCATTTTCGGGAAGTTTATCTACATCTATAACCCAAAAAGTAGTGTGTAGATGTTGATGTGATAGTTTGTGTACAATAGGCTTTGTATTGTATTGTTGTACCTGGTAGATAGTATAGGACGCTGTTTTTTTTAGGAATAGTTCGCTTTCGCGAAAGCGTATATCTTCAAACGCACCTTCTATTACTGGAAATTCATATAAACCTTGCCATATCCCTTTTCCAGAACGTCTATGGAGCATTGTCCTTCCATCTTTTGAACGAAATACTAGGTATTGTAAATGTCGATGTTTGACTTTTGTTTTTTTAAGTTTTACAGGAAGCTTGTTGATACTATTTTTTTGTAAGGCAACACAGGAATCATTAAAAATGCAATGTAAGCAATATGGATTTTGAGGTTTGCATTGTATGGCTCCAAACTCCATAATCGCTTGATTGAAATTTGCAGGTTGCTTAGCGTCTATGAGCTCCTGAGCAAGCTTTTTAAACTCTTTTATGCCCAAAGTACTATTGATAGGGGTTTCAATCCCAAAAATGCGAGAAAGGACTCTATATACATTTCCATCAACAACAGCAGTGGGTTTGTTAAAACTAATACTTGCAATAGCACTAGCGGTATAATCGCCAACTCCTTTTAATTCGAGAAGTTTTTCATAAGTGTTTGGAAACACACCATTATATTCATCCATGATATATTTTGCGGCAGTATGTAAATTCCTTCCGCGAGAATAATAACCAAGTCCTTGCCATAATTTTAGCACTTCTTCTTCAGAAGCATTGGCTAAATCTTTTACCGTCGGAAATGCCTCTGTAAACTTTAAATAATAGGGTAATCCTTGAGCTACTCGAGTTTGCTGAAGGATGATTTCTGAGAGCCAAATGTAGTATGGATCCGTGGTTTGTCTCCAAGGCATTTCACGCTTGTTTTCTAAATACCACGATATGAGTTTATTAGATAATTCCAATTTAAAATAGAGGTTTCTGCTAAAATATATACTTATCTTCTTATAATTTAAAACATTATGCTTGAAAGTTTGAGTTTTTAATGCTTATATTTGCGAACTTGAAATTTTAACCCCTAAACAATTATTAAAATGACAAAAGCTGATATTGTAGCAAAGGTATCTGAAAAATTAGGTATCGAAAAGAATGACGTACAAGCAACTATCGAATCGTTTATGAGCGAGGTAAAAACTTCTTTGGAAGGAGGAGACAATGTTTACCTTCGAGGATTTGGTAGCTTTATTATTAAAACCAGAGCAGAAAAAACCGGTAGGAATATTTCTAAAAATACCACTATCAAAATACCAGCTCATAACATACCAGCGTTCAAGCCTGCTAAAGTATTTGTAGAAGGTGTGAAAACGAACGTTTCTGTATAATTAAGTAACCTAATAAAAGAATCATTTTATGCCAAGTGGTAAAAAAAGAAAAAGACACAAGGTAGCAACGCACAAACGTAAAAAGAGACGTAGAGCAAACCGTCACAAAAAGAAAAAGTAGTCTTAGACTACTTTTTCTTTTGAATTATACATGATAATTAAAGCTTTGGTACAGAGATATTAAAGTGCGTAGCTAGAATAGCTTCACTTGGTTTGGCATAGTACAATCACTATGATTAAATAATAAAATACAGTGATTCTTAGTTTTTGGTATACCTCTTTTTATATACACAACGTTTTAGTTATGTGATCTAAGATCTAACGTATAATTTTAAGTTCTTTGACATCGTAACATACATCCCTTATACCTTGAGGAGTTTATTATGTTACAACGTATTTATTACATTTTGTATACATTAATTGTATACGTATCATACCTGTGATAAATTATTGTATAATTCATTTATGATGTCCTAAAAAATGACATCATAAATAAAAATTACTAAAGAGTGAATAAAGAATTAATTATAAGATCTAGTTCCTCAGTAGTTGATTTTGCCTTACTAAAAGATGGAAGACTTATAGAACTTCATAAAGAAGAAGATGGAAATAAGTTTAATGTAGGTGATGTATATATCGCAAATATTAGAAAAACAGTTTCAGGTCTAAATGCTGCATTTGTAAATGTAGGTTATGAAAAAGATGCTTTTTTGCATTATCATGATTTAGGTCCTAAACTTCCAACCCTTCTAAGTTACATAAAACGTGTAAGCACAGGTAAATTAAAAGACTATTCTTTAAAAAACTTTCCTTTTGAAAAAGACATAGACAAAAACGGAAAAATAGCCGATGTCTTAAAGTCTAAACAAAGTGTACTTGTACAAATCGCAAAAGAACCTATTTCTACAAAAGGGCCAAGGATAAGCAGTGAGCTTTCCATAGCTGGTAGATATATTGTTCTCGTGCCTTTCTCTGACCGAATTTCTATCTCACAAAAGATAGAAAGCAAAGAAGAAAAAGCGCGTCTTAAACGATTAGTGCAAAGCATCCGTCCTAAAGGATTTGGTGTTATAGTACGCACAGTTGCACAAGGAGTAAAGGTTGCAGAACTAGACAAAGACCTGCAAAGTTTGGTAGACAAATGGGCTACCATGAGTAAAAAAATTCAAGGAGCACATCATCCTAGTAAAGTGCTTGGTGAAATGAACCGAGCATCTTCTATATTAAGAGATATCTTTAATGATAGCTTTACAGGAATTACTGTAGATGATGAAACGCTCTATTATCAAATCAAAGAATATTTAAGTGAGATTGCTCCCAAAAAAGAGAGCATTGTAAAATTGCACAAGAATCCAACGCCAGTTTTTGAAAAATTCGGTATAGAACGTCAGATTAAGACTTCTTTCGGAAAAACCGTTTCAATGAGCAAAGGAGCTTATCTTGTTATCGAACATACAGAAGCACTTCATGTGGTAGATGTAAATAGTGGTAATAGATCAAATAAAGCAAAGAGTCAAGAAGACACTGCGCTAGAAGTAAATATGATCGCTGCCTCAGAAATTGCACGCCAACTAAGTCTTAGAGATATGGGAGGTATTATTGTAATCGATTTTATCGATATGAATAATGCAGACAATCGCAGAAAACTCTTTAATCATCTTAAGGATGAAATGAAGGACGATCGAGCAAAGCATAAAATATTACCGCCTAGTAAATTTGGTTTAATCCAAATAACAAGGCAACGAGTACGACCAGAGATGAATATCAAAACCCGAGAGATTAATCCTAACGGATCTAGCGGTGAGATAGAAGCGCCTATTGTAATGGTGCAAAAATTAGAAGGTAAACTTGACAAAATTCTTAAAAACGGCAATAAAAAAGTAACGCTTCATGCGCACCCTTTTGTTGCAGCTTTTCTAACCAAAGGATTTCCATCTATACGTTCTAAATGGTTTTTAGAACACAAAAAATGGGTAAAAATAATGCCCAGAGACGCTTACACGTATCTTGAATATCGCTTTACAGATCAAAGCGGTAAAGAAATTAAAACATAGAATTAAAAACCCTGTTCCTATAAAGGAATGGGGTTTTTTTATGCGCTTTTGCGAAAGCATATAAGCGTAAACCATGTTAAAATAGTAACTTTGCAAGCTGTGCAAAACTCGATAAAAGTATATACCCTAGAAGAAGCAAAACGTGCATTAGAACGCTATTGTGTGTACCAAGATCGTTGTCATAAAGAAGTGCGTACAAAACTTAAAGAAATGCGCATGATCCCAGATGCTATTGATATTGTGATAGGGCATTTGATCGAGCATAATTTTTTAAATGAAGAACGTTTTTCCAAAGCATTTGTTAGAGGAAAATTTAATCATAAATCTTGGGGAAAACAACGTATAGTAAGAGAGTTAAAACAACGCCAGATTTCTTCTTATAATATTAAAACGGCTCTTTTAGAAATTTCAGAAGAAGACTATTATACTACTTTTAATACGCTTTCGCGAAAACGATATGAGCAGCTTTCACTAGAAAAAGACAAATATAAAAAACGAAAAAAACTAGCCAATTACTTACTATACAGAGGTTGGGAAGGAGACCTTGTGTATGAAAAAGTAAAAGAATTAGTTCCGTAAATTAATATTTTTAGTCTAATCTAAAATAAGTTTTTTACAACCCGACATAATTAATTTACTTTTGCCTTATGTATACGAGAGCAGAAGAAAATTATCTTAAATGTATCTTTCATTTAGAACAAGAACATAAGGGTGCAATCTCTACAAACGCTATTGCTCAAATGATGAACACCAAAGCATCATCTGCAACAGATATGATACAGCGACTGGCAGATAAAGAGCTAGTTTCTTACCGAAGATATAAAGGAACGACACTTACAAAAGCAGGTGCTGCAGTAGCTGTAGCTGTGATACGTAAGCATAGACTTTGGGAAGTATTTCTAGTAGAAAAACTCAATTTTCAGTGGGATGAGGTTCATGTAATTGCAGAGCAATTAGAACATATTCAATCTGAAGAATTAATCACACGTCTGGATAAATTTCTAGACCATCCTGATTATGATCCTCATGGTGATCCCATTCCCGACAAAGACGGAAACATAAAGAGAACCGAAAAAAAGGTACTCTCTGAAATGAATAAAGGACAGCATGGAATTTTGGTAGGAGTGAGAGAAACAAGTGGCGAGTTTTTGCAATATCTAGATAAAAGAAATATTGCCATTGGAACGAAGATAAAAGTACTTGGGAAAGAATTTTTTGATGGATCTATGATCATTCAAGTAAAACGCGAACAGTTTTTTATATCAAAAAAAATCGCAGAAAATTTATACATACAAGTTTAATAAAACAATCTAAAATCAATTTTTTGAAAAAGTCAATTACATTAGTATTTCTTCTAGGTTTATCTTTAAAATTATCGGCCCAAGAAGCAAATTTAACACCTAAAGCCGATCTTGTTACCGATCGTCCAGATGCTACAGAATCTCCTACAACAGTGTCTGTAGGAAGTTTACAGGTAGAAACAGGTGCGTTTACAACTACGTTTGAGGAAAATGAATTTAAGGAAGAAGTATTTGGATATAATACAACCTTATTACGTTATGGTATTCTTAATAACCTTGAATTAAGAGTAGGATGGAATTTTGAAGAAGTTCAAACGACTACTAACGGAATAGAGTCTAATGATGTAGCTAGTGGATTCTCTCCATTATTATTTGGTGCAAAAGTGGCTATCGCAAAAGAAAATGAATGGTTTCCAGAAATAGGCCTTATCGGACATATCTTTTTACCTTTTACTGCAAGTTCAGATTTTAAGCCAGAATTTACTAGTGCTGATTTCCGATTTGCATTTAATCATACCTTAAGTGAGCGTTCAGGTATTGCGTATAATATAGGTGGGCAACTAGGGGGAGAAACTGCAGCATTTTCATACATCTATACATTTGTATACGGGTATGCAATTACAGGAAGACTAGGAGCTTATGTAGAGTTATATGGAGATTTGCCAGAAGATAGTAGTGCAAACCATTTTTGGGATGCAGGACTTACATATACTATTGCCCCTCTTGTGCAGCTAGATGCTACTATAGGGCAAAGTATTACAGATGGTCAGGATTTGTTGCTGGCAGTTGGAGTAAGTTTTAGAATAGATAAAAAGTAAATGATGAAAGAATCAGGATTAAAATATATAGTAATATTCCTTTTCGCTTTAAGCGTACTAAGTTGTAAAAATGATACAGCAGCAAAAAGTGGAAAACTTAATGTAGTGACTACAACGTCTATGATTACAGATCTTGTGAAGAATGTAGGAGGAGATATGATAGAGTTACAGGGACTTATGGGAGCTGGAGTAGATCCGCATTTGTATAAAGCAAGTGCAGGCGATGTGACCAAACTTACTGGCGCAGATATTATATTTTATAATGGACTTCACCTAGAAGGAAAACTTGTAGAGGTTTTTGAGAAGATGCATTCTGCTACAAAAGAACAAGTTGCATTAGGAGAACGTCTGGATAAAAAGACATTGATAGGATCGGATTATTTTGCTTCAAATTATGATCCACATGTTTGGTTTAATATCCAGTATTTTAAACAATTTGTGACTGCTGTAGTGAATACATTGTCAGAAAAAGATCCAAATAATAGCGCAAATTACAGCGCAAATGGAGAAGCTTATATACAGAAGCTAGATGCGCTTGAAAAAGAGATAAAAGGAATTATAGAAACGTTGCCAAAAGAGAAGCGTATTCTTGTGACGGCTCATGATGCTTTTAATTATTTTGGAAAGAGTTATGATTTTAATGTGGTAGGATTGCAAGGTTTGTCTACAGCTACAGAAGCTGGAGTGCAAGACGTACAACGTTTATCTCAATTTATAATAGATAATAATGTAAAAGCTATTTTTATAGAAAGTTCTGTACCAAGACGAACCATTGAAGCTCTAGAAGCAGCTGTAAAAGCAAAAGACCACGAAGTCATCATAGGAGGCTCTTTATATAGTGATGCTTTAGGAAATGCTGGTACGGTAGAGGGTACTTATATTGGGATGTTTACTTATAATGTCAACACCATTGTAAACTCACTTAAATAATTAGTATGAAAGAGAAAATAGCCATTCGTGTAGATGACTTGACAGTTGCATATAACTATAAGCCTGTATTGTGGGATATTGACTTAACAATTCCTGAAGGTGTATTAATGGCTATTGTAGGACCTAATGGAGCTGGTAAATCTACACTTATAAAATCAATACTAGGTATCATAGATCCTATTGCGGGAAGTGTTACTATATATGATAAACCTTACGAGAAACAACGTAAGCTTGTGGCATATGTGCCACAAAAAGGGAGTGTAGATTGGGATTTTCCTACGACAGCTCTTGATGTTGTCATGATGGGAACCTATGGGAAGTTAGGGTGGATAAAGCGACCAGGTCAAAAAGAGAAAAAGGCATCTCTTGAAGCGTTAGAGAAAGTAGGAATGTTGCCATTTAAGAATAGACAGATTAGTCAGTTGAGTGGGGGACAACAACAACGTGTATTCTTAGCAAGAGCCTTAGTGCAAAATGCAGCAATATACTTTATGGATGAGCCTTTTCAGGGAGTAGATGCTACAACAGAAATAGCAATTATAAATATCTTAAAAGAGCTTCGTAAAGCTGGAAAAACAGTTATTGTAGTACACCATGATTTACAAACAGTACCTGAATATTTTGATTGGGTTACTTTTTTAAATGTAAAAAAAATTGCAACAGGACCTGTAAAAGATATTTTTAATGATGATAATTTAACGAAGACGTACGGAATTAACTATAAAGTGGCAGTAAATAAATAATGGATATCAAAGACTATTTTAGTTTAGTATTTACAGATTATACCTTACGTACTATTACGTTAGGTACTGCTATTCTTGGTGCTATTTGTGGCATGTTGGGAAGTTTTGCTGTACTTCGTAAACAAAGTCTATTGGGTGATGCTATATCTCATGCGGCATTACCAGGTATTGCATTGGCATTTATTATTACTGGGACAAAGGATACAAACCTGTTGCTTATTGGGGCATTGATAAGTGGACTTATAGGAACATTTTGGATACGAGGGATGATTACAAAAACACACCTTAAAAGTGATACAGCGTTAGGATTAGTTTTGTCTTTATTTTTTGGATTTGGGATGTTGTTACTTACGTTTATTCAAAAGCAACCCAATGCAAATCAGGCAGGACTTGATAAGTATTTATTTGGACAGGCAGCGACATTGGTAGAGAAGGATGTCATGCTTATGGCTATTGTAACTGGAATATGTCTAGTGATCATGTTGCTTTTTTGGAAAGAGTTTAAGATTTTACTTTTTGACGCAGACTATACAAAAACGTTAGGATTTAATACGCGATTTATAGATGTTTTGATTACATTTTTTATTGTGTTGGCAATAGTATTAGGACTCCAAACAGTAGGCGTTGTTTTAATGAGTGCTATGTTGTTAGCTCCAGCCGCCGCTGCCAGGCAATGGACAAATAAATTAAGCGTTATGATTTTTCTTGCTGCTGTTTTTGGTGCTTTTTCGGGAGTATTTGGAACCGCTATAAGTGCAAGCCAAAATAATCTTTCTACAGGACCAGTCATTGTACTTGTTGCAGCAGTATTTGTGTTGTTTTCATTTATTTTCTCTCCAGGAAGAGGGATCCTTTTTAAACAAATTAGATTCTGGCAAAACAGGAGAGATTTAAAGCTTCAAAAAACATTGCAATTTATGTTTGATATTGCGAAGGATCATGAAGATATATCACACCCTCACGCCATTAAGATATTAAATAACTTTCAAGGATATACTAAAGGGTCATTAAAAAAAATGGAAGAGAAAAATTGGGTAGAAGTACAAGGTCAGAAATGGTCATTAACCCATGAAGGGTACGATGCTGCCAAAAATTTATATACACAAGAATAATGTCTGCACCTCAAATAGAAATACAATTAATCGCAGCAGTCGTAGCGATAGCGTGTGCTATTCCTGGAGTATTTTTGGTACTGCGTAAAATGGCACTTATCAGTGATGCGATAAGTCATTCTATTTTACCTGGGATTGTTATAGGTTTTTTCTTGACAGAAGATTTAAATTCTCCATGGCTTATTTTACTTGCGGCTGTTACAGGAGTGATTACAGTGATTCTGGTAGAAGCTATTCAAAAAACAGGATTGGTAAAAGAAGATACAGCCATTGGACTTGTGTTTCCAGCATTGTTTAGTATAGGGGTCATACTTATTGCCAAAAATGCAAATGATGTGCACCTAGATGTAGATGCTGTTTTGCTAGGAGAACTTGCTTTTGCGCCTTTTGATCGACTCTTGATTGCTGGTGCAGATGTAGGACCAAAATCTTTATGGGTGATGGGTGTTATTTTAAGTGTTACAATAGGACTTTTAATTGCATTTTTTAAAGAATTAAAGGTGAGTACTTTTGATGCAGGCTTATCTTCTGCGCTAGGGTTTTCTCCAGTGGTATTACATTATGGATTAATGTCCATATCGTCTATAACTGTAGTAGGCGCTTTTGATGCAGTGGGAGCCGTTCTTGTAGTGGCATTAATGATAGCTCCAGCAGCCACAGCATATCTACTAACATCAGATCTAAAAAAGATGATAGTGCTCTCTATTATTTTTGGAGTAGGCTCGGCGATTGCTGGATATTGGGTAGCGCATTTGCTGGATGCATCTATTTCTGGATCTATGACTACCGTGTTGGGAATTGTTTTTTTAATGGTATATCTATTTGCGCCTAGTAAAGGATTAATTGCCGTTATGTATAGACAAAGACAGCAACGTACAGAAGTTTCGTTACTTACGTTTTTATTACATTTAAATAATCATACAGAAGAAAGTGAACGCCATATTAATCATTTGCAGGAGCATATTAATTGGCAAAGAGTACGGTCGGAAACAGTGTTAAATCTTGCTGAGAAAAATAATATGATTACAATTACCAATAGTATTGTAACACTTACATCTAAAGGGAAAGAATTTACAGACCTAGCTTTAGAATATATAGTGACTAATAAAGATGAGAAAATAGAACACATGAAAGATGATTTCTTCCTCTTTAGAGGGTGATTGTGTAACACAGAATCTTTTTTGTCGTATTTAAGTTAAAGTACACACCATATGAAAATCTTTAATTTGTTTATAGTTCTTGTTTGTTTTTGCGCTTTCGCGAAAGCACAAAATATAGCATCAGATACCTCAGTAGTAGTAGATCGTTTAGAAATTAAACTTGAACTAGGCGAACGTCAGGAAATTAATACAGTTGAGATTACATTTCTTGAAGTGCTTGAAGATTCTAGGTGTCCTAAAGATGTGAGTTGTGTGTGGGCAGGGCAAGCCAAAATAAAAGTTCTTATTCAAGAAAAAGATACAGCTCCTGTCGAAAAAGAATTCATCTTTGATGCTTCTGGTAAAAATGTTTTTATATATAAATCTGAAACAATAGCTATAAAAGCGTTGCGCTTATCTCCTTATCCAAAAACAAGCTTGGCTATAAAGAAACGTGTGTATTATTTAGAATTGCAAGCCTAAAAAAGTTAATTTGTTTTGTTTTGCACATATGCTTTTAGTGCAAAAAGTAAGATGATTTCTATCCCAAAACCAAAAATGCAATACAGTAAAGAGATGTGAAATACTTGATTGAGAATCATCGCAAGGATAAAATTCCCAATAAAATAACCAAGTCCTATAGCTAGATCTTTAAAGAAGTTTTCTTTGTCAGATTTGTAATCAAAAAAATACCCTATGATTACAAATATAATTCCCATCTAGCAACCGCATTTTCCATCTCCACACCCACCTTTTGATTTCTTCTTTAGAAATGAGGGAGTCCAGACAAACTTTGTGATTAAATATCCTACAGCTACTAAGAATATAGTTAAGACGATGATATTTTGAATTTGATCCATGGTATGTTATAATTTAAAACGGTCTTTAACTAGTCGTATATAATATACTTTCTTTACTTTAAAAGTTGATAAGCTACCAAAGCTACAAGATACGCAAAACCACTCATTACTCCTAGTTGTAGCATAGGCCACTTCCAGCTATTTGTTTCCCGTTTTACAATGGCAAGTGTACTCATGCATTGCATGGCAAATGCATAAAATAATAATAGAGAAATGCCGCTGGCAAAATTAAATCTAGGTTTTTTGGAGACGGGATGTACCTCGCTCGCCATTCGATTTTTAATAGTTTCTTCTTCATCATCACCTACACTGTATATGGTAGCAAGTGTTCCTACAAAAACTTCTCTGGCAGCAAAAGAAGTAATTAAGGCAATTCCTATTTTCCAATCATATCCTAAAGGTTCTACGGCAGGTTCTATAAATTTACCTAAATGGCCTATATAACTTTTCTCTAGTCGATAGGAAGCAATTTGTTGTTCTAAGTCCGTTTTCGCGAAAGCGCCATCTTCCATACGTGCCGTTACAATAGCTTCTGCATTAGAAAAATCTTTTGTTGGCCCATAGGACGCTAGTACCCATAATACAATAGAGATGGCAAGAATGATCTTACCAGCATCTACAATAAATGATCTTGTTTTTTCTACTACATTGATAGCAACATTTTTAAACAAGGGCAATTTGTAATTAGGCATTTCTATAACAAAAAATGACTTGCTTTTGATCTTTAAAATTTTATTGAGTATCCATGCAGATCCAATGGCGGTTGCAAATCCAATAAAGTATAATAACATTAATGTGAGTCCTTGTACATTAAATATTAAAAACTCAGTGTCAGGGATGACTAATTCTATAATAATAAGATATACAGGAAGCCTCGCCGAGCAGGTGGTAAAAGGGGTGACTAATATGGTAATTAATCGTTCTTTCCAGCTTTCTATATTTCGAGTTGCCATCACAGCTGGTATGGCACAAGCAGTCCCAGAAACAAGCGGAACAACACTTTTGCCACTTAAACCAAAACGTCGCATCGCACGATCCATAAGAAATACAACACGACTCATATAACCACTTTCTTCAAGGATTGATATGAATAAAAATAGAAATGCAATTTGAGGAATAAAAATAACGATTCCTCCTAGGCCAGCTATAATACCCTCGGCCAAAAGGTTTGTGAGCGCTCCATCTGGTAATGTGTTTTTAACCCATTCACTTAAAGAGGCAAAACTAGCGTCAATAAAATCCATAGGATATTGAGACCAGTTAAAAATCACTTGAAAAATGAGCATTAATATGGAGAAGAAAATCACATATCCCCATATCTTATGGGTAAGGACACGGTCCAAACGAGATCGTAAATCTTTTGCATTTGCAGTATCAATGGTTTGTGTTTCTTTTAAAACTTCATTGATAAACTTATAGCGTATGATAGTCTCCTTTTGTTGGAGACGTTTAAGATTGCTTATAGATTCGGTTTTAAACGAAGCTATTGTATTCATCTCGTTACGTTCGACTTTTCCAAAATTTACATCTTGAGTAATTACTAACCATAGTTTATAAAGGTCTTGGTTAGGGAATGCTTTACGTAATCTGTCAAAATACTCTGGGGCAATAACAGAGGCATTTACACAAGGAGTTGTAGAGATCGTTTTATGATCTGTAATAAGTTGTTTTAGGTAGTCAATTCCTTGGTTTTTTCGGCTGCTTATAAGAGCAATTTTTGTATGAAGTCGCTCTTCCATTGCGGCAATGTCTAAGCTAATTGCTTTGCGTTTCATACGATCTGCCATATTAATGGCTAGAATCGTAGGAATGCCTAAATCTTTTATTTGGGTAAAGAGAAGTAAATTTCGTTTTAAGTTTTCTACGTCAGAGACGACAACAGCGACATCTGGGAAATCTTTATCGTTCTTATTGAGTAATAATTCAATAACAACATTTTCATCAAGGGAAGAAGCATTAAGGCTATAGGTGCCAGGTAAGTCAAGAATATGAGCTTTTACACCTCTTTTTAATTTACAGATTCCTTCCTTTTTTTCTACAGTAATTCCTGGGTAGTTCCCAACTTGTTGATTAAGTCCAGTAAGATGATTAAAGACAGATGTTTTTCCTGTGTTAGGATTTCCTATAAGCGCTACATTGAGTTGCTTTGCCATAATTTATAATGACGTTTCTATTTGAATGTGCAATGCAGTTTCTTTACGTATGGCAAGATGGCTTCCATTTACATTAATATACATAGGATCTGCAAAAGGAGCTAGTTGTAAAAGCTCTACTTCATTCCCGGGAAGACACCCCATCTCTAAGAGCTTTAGAGGAACCTCGTCTGTAGCTATATCCTTGATAATAGCTTTTTCTCCTTTCTGTAAATCAGCAACAGTTCTATTCAATGCTTATTTAGATTAAATTTAAACAAGACAAAAATACAGCATTTAGCTTAAAGGGGAAAGATATTTTTTTGTTAAAAGAATTAATTGACTTTCAATATGATTAATTTAATAAATTTTCCAACCATCCTTTTTTTGGTTCGTATTCCATTTTTAAAACCTCAATGTCTTTTAATAAGTTTAGAATAGCTTCATCTTTTGTTCCATCATAATATCCTCGAATGTATCCTTTTTTATCTATGAGCATAAAATTTTCTGTATGTACCATATCAAGATCATCTTCAGTGCCTGGAATATCTTGTACTGCGAGATAGTGTTTTCGCGCAAGCGTAAATATCTCTTTTTGAGAACCAGTTACTAAATTCCAGCGATTATCATCTACTCCTTTTTGTGTCGCATATTGTTTAAGTATTTCTGGAGTGTCATAAGTTGGTATGACAGAATGGGAAAGTAATTTTATTTCAGGATCATTTTTAAGTTCTTGTTGAATTTCTACCATGTGTTCCGTCATGATAGGGCAGATAGTTTGGCAAGTAGTAAAGAAAAAATCTGCGATATAAATTTTTCCTTTATAATAATCTTGAGTAATAGTATCGTTATTTTGATTAATAAGAGAAAAATCGCCTATACGTTGTTTTCTTTTACTGTCTTGTAACGTAGAATCTACTAAAGCACGATTTAAATCTTTGGCTTTTATATATGCTAGTCTTGGTTGAGGTTTAAGCTGACTATATATTAATGTCATTATAATGACTGATAATACAGTCATTGTTATAATTAAAATTTTATATCGCTTGAAAAATTGTAACATAGGAGCAATTTCTGCAAAATTACAACTGGAAATTGAGTTGATGAGTCTTTTTCCCTTAAAAAAAAGTGAAAAGAAACCGACAAGTCTTTAATTGCTTTATTATGCCATGTGAAAAGGTTACTTTTGTGCGTTTTAAATTTTGACACACAACAGCCATGGAGCTATTTATACAGATATCACAATTCATTCTTTCTATTTCTATTTTAGTGGTCTTACACGAGTTTGGTCATTTCTTACCAGCACGCTGGTTTGGAATTAAAGTAGAAAAGTTTTTCTTATTTTTTGATGTGAAGTTTGCCCTTTTTAAAAAGAAAATAGGAGAGACTGTATACGGAGTAGGTTGGTTGCCTTTAGGAGGATATGTGAAAATTGCGGGAATGATTGATGAGAGTATGGATAAAGAGCAAATGGCAAAACCTGCAGAACCTTGGGAATTTAGATCAAAACCAGCATGGCAACGATTGATAGTCATGGTTGGGGGAGTTACAGTAAATGTATTACTTGCTTGGGCAATTTATAGTACAATGCTTGTTGTGTATGGAGATGTGTATACACCTGCCGGTAATCTTAAGTATGGGATTGATGTTACCACCGAAGGAGAAGCATTAGGGTTTATGGATGGAGATCAAATTTTATCTATAGATGGAAAACCTGTTAAGAAATTCAATTCTGACTTATTGTTTGATGTATTATTAGGAGATGAAGCAACAGTACGTAGAGATGGTAAGGAAGTAAGTTTTCCTATAAGTGATCAAGGGAAAAAATTAATCCTTAATAATGATAAAAAGGGAAGCCCTTTTATTGATACAGATAGGAGTAATATATTACATAAAGTAGCAGACACGACAATAGCCTATTCTAGCGGTTTTAGAGGAGGAGAGGTTATTACTTCTATAAATAATACGCAAACCCCATTTTGGTCTGATATAAAAGAACAAATTGCCCTTGCGCGAACTAATAAAGATTCTTTGCATATTACATATCAAAGTAATGGTAGTGTGAGTACGATTACCACATTTGTTCCAAATGATAAAAACCTTGGAGTTTTACCAAAAGCAGAAAAGTTTGCTGTAAAGGATGAGTATTCAGTGTTTGCTGCAATACCAAAAGCTTGGACTCAAACGATTGGAGTTCTTAAGAAACAAGTTAAGCAATTCAAATTGATCTTTAATAAAGAAGTTCAAGGATATAAGAATGTAAAAGGACCTATTGGAATTGTCGAGATGATGTCCCCAACATGGGATTGGTATAAGTTTTGGTCATTTACGGCTATGTTTTCTGTATGGCTTGCATTTGTAAATATTCTACCTATTCCTGCACTAGATGGTGGACACGTTATGTTTTTACTATACGAAATGATTTCTGGGAAAAAACCTTCAGAAAAAACATTAGAGCGTGGTCAGATTATAGGATTTGTAATAGTGATGGGACTTATGCTTGTTATTTTTGGAAATGATATTTGGAACTTATTTAAGTAATAATTCTTTTTGCGCTTTCGCGAAAGCGTATCATAAATAAAATTTATAACGATGTATTATTTTAATAACGCATTGTTATAATCGTCTCCAAACTAACTCTTTTTAAGCATGCCTATGCTCTTTTTTTGGGTGTGACTTATAACTTGTTTGTTTTTAATTTTTGAAGCTCTCTTAATGCTTTAATTTTAATTTTTTCTTCAGAAGAGGTGCCTGCTATAGAAATGCCTTTTTTAGATTAATATCTGTTATATGGTATTTTTAATCCATAGTATTTTGATGCGTAGTGTATTATGAAAACTGTATAGATTTTTAATTCTATTCTATAATAAATAGAACGTATTCTTGACTGTCTTCGTAATTAAAAAACAAATCAAATAGATTAGGTTATCTAACTTATTTAAAGTCAATCACTTGTGTTTTTGTAGCAATTATCTTCAATTTTTACGGTAAAAATTAGATTTTTTAAACTTTTTAAAAAAGTGCTATTTGCCTGAAATTACGGTATTTCCGTACAATATTTATGCATTTCCTACAAAAAAAAATACAACACTATGCATTTCATCGATACTTTTGTGTACTTTAGCGATTATTTTAATAAGAATAATTTGTTACAAGTACATTTAAAATGCGAATATTATTTTAGCTCGCAAATTCAAATCATCACTCCTTAGTATGTTATACTAAGAGCCCCTAAAGTTTGAATGCCCTATGAAAAAAACTACCTCCACGTTGTTCATAGCATTTATTGCTATAACAATGGTTATTTTCTTTAGAATGTTGAGAAGCATAAGACGTGTAGTCTTGTGTTTTATATGTACGGTTGAGGCTTATGTTTATTCTTTAGTGTCAGTTTGTAATAAGCTGATAAATAGTTTCCTATTCTTTTCAAAACACACACATACATATGTTACTAGCTCCCTACTAGTAACTTATTTGAGTACCCATACATATAGATTAATCCCAACCCAAAGATATTCTTGATTAAGATCAAGAAATAAAAGAAGAAGCGTATGAAAATCATTACAAGATTCTCGTTTATACATCACCAATTACCATTTATTTTATTTGGCTTATTCCTGATTTTATCTAGTAACGCTGTTGCCCAATGCGTTAATGGAGAAACCGAATTTACCTGGAGTGGAGCAGCTACCGGAAATCAACTAGTTTGGGCGGCTGGTCAAAATACGGGTAATGATGTGCTTACTGATTGTTCAACAAATATTACAGTAGATATAGATGTTGTTGATACTGATAATGTATATTATAACGGTACGCAAAATGGTGGAAATAGTACTTCTGGACTATTTGCTCCTGGTGGATTAACAATGTGGTTGGATAATAATGAAAATCTTTTCGATACCAACGCAATGACGTTAGGTGAGGAAGCTTCGTTTACCTTCGATTTTTCAATGCCAGTTGGGTTAACTGAATTTTTAACAGCAGATATTGATTGGCAAAATAATGGTGTTGCTGGAAGATGGCGCGACGTTGTTGAGATAACTGCAGTAGATGAATTAGGAGCCAATGTACCTCTTACTGGAACATTAGTTAGTGGAGCAAGTACTATTGTTATTAATAATGTAGCTCAAACAGCAACAGCCGATTATAATACCACAAATGGAACGAGCGGTGGTTTAGGTTGGGACGATGTAGAGAGTCAAGTGACTTGGAGTTCAAACGGTCAACAAATAAAAATACTAACAGTTACATATAGAACAGGAGTTGGTAATGCAGGTCAACAATCATTACTAATAGGGGGAATGACAGTAGATGCAGATACTGATAATGATGGGGTATTAAATAATGTAGATGTCTGTGAAGGTTTTGATGATACAGCAGATAATGATGATGATGATATTCCAGATTCTTGTGATCAAGATGATGATAATGATGGAATTTTAGATATTATAGAATGTCCAATAGTTGCCCCAACAGGAGGAAATGTTCAGCCAGACGCCGTATTTTATTCTGATGCTGCATCCAGACAATTTTTTACAATTGCAGGAAATACTAATGGATTAGGCTTTTCAGAATCTGGATGGGATGCAACTGTAGTCGCTACAGGAGGAACAATTGTGTCTGATTTAAATTTTAGTTCAGCAACCTTTTCTAATGGGACAGTAACGGGTTCTAATGATGCAGTAAATCCTATTACAAATGATTATGTCATTGCAGCGACAACTAATGGGGCTTTTATTTCTGGAGCTACAGGATCTGGATTAAGTATCACGCCTGGAGCAGCAGATCTTGAAACAGATAATAATCTTGAATTTTCAACATTTATAAACTTTACAACACCTGTATATAGTTTTGGTTTTGATCTGATAGATTTTTTCGATCATGGAGCGGCAGCATATACAGATACTTGGGAGTTATTTATTGATGGTAACCTTGTTTATAGAATAGGACCTAATACTGCTGTTGGAGCAGGTGTTACAGGTACTTTTCAAATTAGTGATGGTTCAGGTAATGCTTTAGGTAATATTATTGCAGGACAGGATATCGAATCTTTCTTTGGCTTTATAAGCCCTGTGACGGTATCTCAGTTAGAAATACGTAGAAATTCTACGTTCTCAGGAGGCGTTACTACAGGTGAGGATCTTCATGGAATAGACAGTTTTAGATATTCTATAGTTGCTCCTTTTGATACTGATAATGATGGAATTCCTGATTGTGCAGATGAAGACAGTGATGGTGATGGATGTCCTGATGCCGTAGAAGGCGCAGGAGTATTTGAACAATCAGACCTGACAACTTCAGATAATCTTGCAGATGATGATGAAGGACAGGTAGATGCAAATGGTATTCCTGAAAACTCTTCTGGTACTTCTCAACAACAAAATACAACAGCAGGTGTCACTCAAGCTACACAAGTATTAATAAATACATCTCCATCTAGTCAAACAATAAATGATGGAGAATCTGTAACTTTTAGCGTTACAGCTACAGGGAATCAGGCAACTAGCTATGCAAATGGAACACCAGTATACGGAACATCTGGTAACGCAAATATTGGAGTTAACTATCAATGGTATCTAGGAAATCCAGATGCAGGAGGAGCTCCTATTGCAGGGGAAACAAATCCAAATCTTACCTTTAATGTAAGTTTGGCCGATGATGGGAATCAGTACTTTGTAGTCGTCACACATGATGACAATGAATGTATAAGACTAATTGAATCAGCAACATTAACAGTTGTAGATCCTTGTACTGATGGAGCAGTAGTAGGTACGCCAACAACAAATGATCCAGATGCAGACGGGATTAATAATATATGTGATCAGGATGATGATAATGATGGGATTTTGGATATTAATGAGGGTTGTCCAAATTTAGTTTCTGGAACTGTTTTAGCTAATCCTCCAGTTGGAGCATGGGAAGTGTTTGTATATGATGGCCATTTTGCAGTGCCTAATGCTACAAATCCTATTGATAGACCATCATATGGAGCAGATGGTGTTTCAGGAGGAACGCCAGTATTAAGCTCTCATGGATTTTATACAGCAAATGCTGTAACATACTCATTTGATGATCAGAATATTGTAGGAAATCAAGACCCTACACCTAGTGTTACTGCATCAGGAGTAGCTTTAACAACAATAATTCCTTTTACAACATCTAATAGTGGAGTTTGGTCTTTAATATACAAAAGAACTGTTGAAAACTCAGGAACTATAACTATAGGAGCACCAGGATCATACGTAGATGATTGGGTGGAATTATATATAAACGGCATTTTAGTTGATTCTATTAATGAATTTACAAGCAATTTACCCTCAGGAGATGTAATATCTGAAAATGTATCTCCTGGAGATGTAGTTGAATTCCGTTTAACAAATGGATTATCTATAGGTGGATTTAGCCTTTCTGTTGTATTGGCTAACGAAACTAGTGGACCTACTTGTGCAGGTATTGATACAGATGGAGATGGAATACCTAATCATTTAGATGAAGACAGTGATGGTGATGGGTGTTTTGATGCAATCGAAGGAGACGGTTCTTTTACTTTAATTCAGGTTAATGGCAATGGAGAGCTCTTAGGTGGTGTTGATAGTGTGACGGGAATTCCTTCTGTAGGAACTCAAAACACGACAACTGCTTATGCTGATGAGAATGATAATTCTGCTTGCCTTGATCTTACAGGTGATACAGCAAGCACAGATGAGGATAGTCCTATAAATATAGATGTATTAGATAATGATACATTTGAAGCTACTAATCCATTAGTGACTGAGGTAACCAATCCAGCCAATGGAACGGTGACTATCGAGGCTGATGGTACGGTGACTTATACTCCGGATCCTGATTTTAATGGCACGGATACTTTTGATTATACGGTTGTTGTAACCAATGGAGATGGCTCGACTTCTACTCAGACTGCTACGGTTGTTGTAACGGTAGACCCGATAGCTGATGTTGAGGATGATGCG
>NZ_JBDUXP010000029.1:0-2492 GCF_039945015.1 Dokdonia sp. | reverse complement strand
AAGTTCTTGTAATCTATAAATATCACTTTCTTGATTAAACGAGATCTTTGCACGTTGATATGTTTCTAAACGATCTTGCGCTTGAATAGTAAAAAATGAAAATAATAATATTAAAAAGACAATCTTTTTCATCGATTCAGGGAGGTTTATTAATGCGTTCGAATATATAACAATTTATAAGTAGGTATTCCTACCTCAAAATTACATTATTTTAGTTATTTGTTTTAATCCATTAGCAGGCATTTTCAAAAACGTCTATCCAAGGAGATACTTCGTCTTGTCTCTTACATGGATAATTAGTCCAAACCCACTAAAATATAGACTGTTATATATGCGGCATAGTTATTAGATGATAGCCGTTTTATCACAATGCATAGTCGTTTTATAATCTGATCTATTTGGATTTGCAAGATAGCCACTATACTCATAAATAGATTAATCGAATAACGTTTTGTTAAACTAGAGCTATACTATTATGTAATTATTTTACAATAAGTTTTTTGAGAATGGTTTTTTCTTTACTTACTATCTGTATGAAATAAATCCCAGTAGAAATCGGATTTATAGTAAATCGTTGTGACTGATTAAAATCACTAAGATCTAATCGTTGTATTTTCTGTCCGTTTATATTAATAATTATAGCTTCCTGTAATTGTCTATTACCTGAATAATCAAGTGTAATTTCATTAGATGCAGGATTAGGAAATACTGTAATTTCATTTTCATTGAGTACTTCATCTTCTATATCTAATACTTCTCTCTCTTCAAAAACTACGATAAAACGATCTGGTTGTATTCCTTTGGTTGCTATAAATGTATATGTTTCTTCTTTTAAATTTGTAATCGTATTAAGTACATTATCTATTAAAAAGATAGATGCACCTTCTAAAACTGCTCCTTCAAAATGATCAATGTTAATCGTATACGTTTCTTCGGTTTCTATAGAAGTAGAGAACCCTACAGGAATTTCCATTTGAGCGTTAAATGTTTCTCGCCCTTGAATAGAAAGTTGTTCTCCAGTTTCTAATGTAGAGAATAAAGATATAAACGTTCCTAATCTTGTTGTGTCGTATCCAGCATCAAAACCTGAAGTCAAATCAAGCCCTTCTGTCTCCTCTCTCATAAATCCAATTGCCATTTGTGATTTTATATCACTATATGATGATGTTGTAATGTGTAACCATAGTTTATCAAAGGAACTATTTGAAACTGCTTCATTACTTCTAAAATCATCATTGTTGCCAGTAACACGAAGACTGTTTGTAAAAACTACTGGAGTATTACTAACGGCTTCGGTTTGTTCTGCTTTGATAGCAAACCCTTGTCCAGATGCCATAAATTGAGTAGGCATTGTACTACCATTTACTGCTCCTATTCCCATCATTGCATTACGAACTGAAATATCATTCATAGAGAAATTACTAGACCCAGGCCCTGGCAATGCCGAAGTTGGGTTTGTAATATGGTCCCAATAATATACTGCACTTACCGCATCATTTGCATTTATAAATGCTGTAACATCTATTGCAGATGCATATGGATTACCAAGTAGATTATAGTTATTTGTTGTTGCAGGACCGTTATAATTAACAGGAACAGATATTGTACCTGAATGTAAAGTCCCTTGTGTATAGGTTAATGTGTATGCTCCATCTCCTACATTTGGTGCTGGTTGTGGGAATACAAGTTGACCTATCCCAGCTACTGGTAAAGGAGTACTTCCTGTTACTGGTGACACATAATCTAAGTTATCATCTAAAAAAACTTCTGCTCCAGCAAATTCTGGAAACGTCATAAGATCAATGTTAAAAGGCACAAAGTTTGCGGGGATAACACTAAAAACGGCTCTAGAATTACCATATACGCCATCTCTAGTTTCTCCATCCATAGGGCTACTCATAGACACATAGTTACGATCATCTATAGTAGGTGTTATTTTTTCAACACTAATATTTCCATTGTTAAAGGTTTTTGCATCTTCATTTACTTGTACAACACTACCTTCATGTGAGACTATAAGTGTACCATCTATTGTAATATCATTTAATACACTTACAAAATTACCAGAAGCAACGGTAAGTATCATCTCTGAGTTTACAACAAGTGTACAAGCTGTGATATTACCTGTAATAGACGTATTGTAGTTTCCATTTACAATTGCTTTTACAGAATCTGTAGGCATTCCATTACTCCACCCACCTCCAACAGTATATGTTGTCGTTGTAGGACAAGAATCTACATTTACAACCAAGAATTCTAAGTCGTCAAAATAAAAACCATCTCGTGTTACTTGATCATCAGTTACTAATTGGAATCTAGCAAGGATTTCTTCCCCTAAGTAATCGGAAAGTGATATTTCTTCTAGAACAAATCCAGATTGTGTTCCATCATATAATGGTTCTCCTGCTGGTTGGATATTTGTTCCTTCTGATGTAAAATTACCACATTGAGGAATCCAAGTTGCTCCATTATCTGTTGAAATTTCAAACTGA
>NZ_JBDUXP010000028.1:0-94922 GCF_039945015.1 Dokdonia sp. | reverse complement strand
TCAGTTTGAAATTTCAACAGATAATGGAGCAACTTGGATTCCTCAATGTGGTAATTTTACATCAGAAGGAACAAATATCCAACCAGCAGGAGAACCATTATATGATGGAACACAATCTGGATTTGTTCTAGAAGAAATATCTCTTTCAGATTATTTAGGAGAAGAAATTCTTGCAAGATTCCAACTAGTTTCTGATGATCAAGTAAGACGAGATGGTTTTTATTTTGACGACTTAGAATTCTTAGTTGTAAATGATGAAGCATTATCTGTCGAGAACAATCTATTAGAAGGGTTTACATTCTTCCCTAATCCTGTAAAAGATTTCTTAACTATACAAGCGCCTCAAAATGAGTATACAACTACGGTATATAACATACAGGGACAACGTATGACAGAAACAAAGTCACATACAGGAAATGTACAATTAGACTATAGTAATTATGCAAAAGGGATCTATTTTATAAAGATAGCTTCAGAAAACGCTATTAAAACGGTTAAGATTATTAAAGAGTAAGCCTTAACTCACATACATAAAAAAGCCTGACGATGTCAGGCTTTTTTATTTTCTGATATATTCAAAATAGGTACATAAGAGCTACTTTCCATGTACTTATATACCTCATTAATTGAAATACTTTCTATTATTGACAAGCCTTTATGAAAAATATCCCACTTCATTTTAACAGAATACCTCATAATACCATCATTTTTTCATATTTTGCATGATAAATTTATAGTACATGGAAATTACGAGACTTTTTGATTTCCCTTATTACCAATTAGAAAAAAACAATCTTCCTGATGCACTTTGCACAAAGAAGAATGGTGTATGGGAAGCTACTTCAACTCAAGAGTATATAAACAAAGCAAATGCAATAAGTCGTGGGTTATTACGCTTAGGCGTCAAACCCAATGATAAAATTGCTATTATATCAATGACCAATAGAACAGAATGGAATATCTGTGATATAGGAATATTGCAATTAGGAGCTCAAAACGTACCTATTTATCCTACCATATCTATGGAAGATTATTCGTATGTATTAAATCACTCTGAAGCAAAGTACTGTTTTGTATCCTGTACAGAGGTACATGGTAAAGTAGCAGCTATTATGGATCAAGTACCTTCTTTAAAAGGAGTGTATTCTTTTGATGAGCTAGGAAGTTGTGATAATTGGTCTGCTGTTCTTGAATTAGGAGCTGATGAGAGCAATCAAGATGAGGTTGAAAAATTAAAAGATGCAGTAACAACAAATGATCTTGCTACCTTAATATATACCTCAGGAACAACAGGAAGACCTAAAGGTGTGATGTTATCTCATCAAAACATAGTGAGTAATGCGCTAGCCAGTTCACATAGACTTCCTATTCCGCCGTCTAATGTAAGGGCATTAAGTTTTCTTCCTGTATGTCATATTTACGAACGTATGTTGATGTATCTGTATCAATATATGGGAGTATCCATATATTTTGCAGAATCACTTGAAACCATAAGCGATAACCTCAAAGAGGTTAAACCTATTGTTATGACAGCTGTACCTAGATTACTAGAAAAGGTATACGATAAAATTATAGCAAAGGGTGCAGATCTTTCTGGTATTAAGAAAGCACTTTTCTTTTGGGCTGTTGACTTAGGATTACAATACAAACCATATGGGCAAAATGGTTGGTGGTATGAAAAAAAATTAGGACTTGCTCGTAAACTCATATTCTCAAAATGGAAAGAAGGTTTAGGAGGAAACTTACAACTTATTGCTTCTGGTAGCGCTGCATTGCAACCTAGACTTGCCCGTATCTTTAATGCTGCAGAAATGGGTATTATGGAAGGGTATGGACTAACCGAAACCTCACCTGTATGCTCTGTAAATGATATGCGTGATGGAGGTTTCAAAGTAGGAACTGTTGGGAAATTGCTTCCTGGTGTTGAAGTCAAAATTGCTAAAGATGGAGAAATTCTTGTAAAAGGACCTAATGTCATGTTGGGATATTATAAAGATCAAGAAAAAACAGATGAAGTAATTAAAAATGGATACTTCCACACAGGTGATATAGGGGAGATTGATGACGAAGGGTTCTTAAGAATTACAGATCGTAAGAAGGAAATGTTTAAAACTTCTGGCGGAAAATATGTTGCGCCACAGCTTCTAGAAAATCGCTTTAAACAATCTTTATTTATAGAGCAAATTATGGTTGTAGGAGATGGAGAAAAAATGCCAGCAGCATTGGTACAACCAAATTTTGATTTCTTGACAGAATGGGCTAAGAAAAAAGGAATTTCTTATACCGATCATAACGATCTTATTACAAATGAACGTGTATTAAAACGTCTTCAGAAAGAAGTAGATGAGGCCAATGAGACATTTGCCAAATGGGAAAAAGTAAAACAATTCCGTTTAACTCCAGATATTTGGTCTGTAGATGATGGTCACCTCACTCCTACTATGAAAATGAAACGTAAAATAATTAAAGAAAAATATAAACCATTATATAATGATATATATGGTCATACAGAATAAATCATACATACACTCTTATAAAAAAAACGTCATTGATAATCAATGGCGTTTTTTTATACCCAATATGTATATTTTATACGCTTTCGCGAAAGCGTATACACAATAAAAAACTAAAAAAATAGTTTCATAACTATAAAAATAGTTGTTTAACTAAAAAAATCGTTATACATTTGAACTATCAAAATAGATGTACATTTGAACTATCAAAATAGATGTACCTTAAAAAAAGAACATCTCATCAATCAAACTTTAAAATACGTAGATAAAATATAGAGATCTACACAAATTAATCTGGCTATGGAAAAGTTAACAAACAAGGAGGAAGAAGTAATGCATGCGTTATGGCAATTACAAAAAGCTTTTGTAAAAGAAGTTGTAGCAGAGCTGCCAGAAGGAAATCATTACAATACAGTCTCTACAATTATACGTAATCTAGAAGACAAAGGATATGTATCTCATACCGCTTTTGGTAAAACACATCAATACTATCCAGTCGTTACTATAGAGGCATATCGTAAACAGTTTATGCAAACTGCCACCCAAAAGTTTTTTGATAGTTCTTATAAAGAAGTGGTCTCCTTTTTTGCTAAGGAAGAAAAGATTTCTGCTTCTGAGTTAAGAGAGATTTTAGCCATTATAGAAAATAAAGAAAAGTAGTAATAAATATACATTGAGATTTCTGAACACTAGAAAAAATTAAACTCGTATGGAAACATTTATTTACATCACAAAAAGTATTGCTATCCTATCGATATTTTACATTATCTATCGCATAGTTCTACAAAAGGATACTTTTTTTACAGCAAATAGACATTATTTACTGTCTGGTATTATAGCTGCATTAGTTTTACCATTTTTGGAGTACACAAAAACAATCTACCAAGATATCCCTAATATACCTATCACTACAGCTACTGACTCTTATTTTATTCCAGCTACAATAGAAACCATCCCTCATCAAGAATCTATAGCAATAGACTGGTGGCAAGTGTCATTATTATTATATGGAATAGGAATCTTTGTTATGATAACAAGACTTACCATACAACTTGTCTCATTAAATAGGCTCATTAATAAATATCCAAAAACATATAAAGATGGGTACACTTATGTAGAAATTACTGATAAGTCAATGACTCCATTTTCATTTTTCAAAACCATTTGTTATAATCCAAAAGCACACAGTTCTGAAGAGTTAGAAATGATTTTGGCTCACGAAAAAATACATGTAAGTCAGTGGCACACTTTTGATGTTTTACTCACACAATGCGTGCTTGCCATACAATGGCTTAATCCTTTTGCTTGGCTTTACAAAAAAAGTTTAGAACAAAACTTAGAATTTATCGCAGATAATGGCGCAATACAACGCGTCCCTTCTTCTTTAGAATATCAACGTACACTGGTTAAGGTTTCATCAACCATAGCACAACCAGCACTTACTAATAATTTTTATCATTCATTAATCAAAAAACGAATCGTTATGTTAAACAAACAGACGTCAAGCAGACGCAACTTATGGAAGTTAGGCTTAGTCCTTCCTGCGCTAGCAATTTTTATGTACTCTTTTAATATAAAAGAAGTTGTAAAATATCGAGAAGCCAGTAATGAGCTTATTGAGAATAACATCGCTTTTACAGATGTAGATTCCAAAGAAAATAAAAAGTTTTATATCAATACAGAAACAACTGCGTCACAACTAGACGCTATTGAAAACCATTTTACAACATATTATCCTGAAAAGCGTATTAAGTTTGATAATCGTGTATTTCATGAAAATGGACACATTAAACAATTTTCTTTCCAAACAAAATTTCCATCAGAAGAAAGGTTTTATACTCGTTTTGATAGACCAACAATTAATGACGATTGGGCTGGATATCAAATTACGGATACCGATAAGACATCAATACAGGTAAAAGAATTAGGAGATAATGGAGTAACATTTAAGATAACTAAAGAAAAATTAGTCTTCAGCGATAATATTGCAAAACAAAACCCAGTATTTGTTATCAATGATGAAACTTCAGATAGTGACCTTACTACTATAGAAACATTTTTTGAAATGTATTATCCAGATGCTAACATCAAAATTGATAATGTAGAGCGAGATACAAATGGTGCCTTAACACATTATACTGTAAGAACTATTTTTGATGATGCAAAGAATGGTGGCGATAACATATTTGAAAACAACACTCAAAATATCAAAGAAGGTACTTCAATACATTACGAAGAAGGCCCTGCTATTATAGTAAAGCAACTTGGAGATAATGGTTTAGGTCTAAAATCGACTCCTAATGGACTAGAAAGTAGTAATTTGACAACGATTACTGATAACCTTACCTATGAGACTCAGCTACTGCAACAAGCAACACAAAACAATACAAACACTGGATCTGAGAATATACAATCTACAATAACTGGATTACAAGATGCTACCGATAATCTATCTCAAGAAGTAAATGACATAACTAATGTATTGGAATCACAATCAGTTTCTGAAGTGATTAAAGAAAGCAATCTAATTGCTAAAGATGTACGTATTCTGATTACTAAAAACACGTCAGAAAAAGAACTAAAAGCACTGAAAAAAGAGCTAAAAAAAGATCACAACCTAAACTTAAATTATAGTACTAGTAGAAATAGCTCTGATCAAATTACGTCTATCAATATTTCATATTCAGGAAATAATAAAACAGGAACCTATAATATAAGTGGAGACGAGCCTATAGAAGATTTTTACTTCTATATGAAAGAAGATGGGGATTCTGGTTTTTGGTCAGAAAGTCATGAACGACGTTTAAAAGAAAGACGTCTTCATCTTGAAGAGAGAAGAGAAGAGATGCAAGAGCATCGCGAACAAATACTGGAAGAACGTGAAGCCAAAAGAGAAGAACTCATAAGACATAGGGAAGAAATACGCTCTCGTTTGAATAATGAAGGAAAAGAGCTTGAAGAACGTGAAGAAAGACGTGAAGAAATGGAGGAGCTTAAAGAAGAGATGCATATGCAACGTGAAGAAATAAAGGAGCATATGGAAGAGCGTAAAGAAGAAATGAAAATGAGGAAAAAAGAAATGAAGGCGCATATGGCAGAACGCAAAGAAGAGATGAAAAAGCATCAAAAAGAGATGAAAGAACATCGTCGTACGCAAATTAGAATGAGGCAATCTGGCAATTGGGACCATAGTGATTCTGAAAGCATCATGATTACAAAAAACACGACAGATGATCAAATAAAATCTATTACTTCAGAACTTAAATCACAAGGAATTACATTTTCGCTTACTAAAGTAAAACGCAATAGCAAAGGAGAGATTACTAGTTATAAAATGAAATTTAATAACAATAAAGGAACCGAGTCTGTCTCTCAAAAAAAATCAAATAATGACTCTCCTATAGAGACATTACATATCGTTTATAACGACGGAAATATCCAAGTTCACAATTAATAATCATACATAAACTACTTATAAAACCCGCTATTATATTTTTATGAATAGCGGGTTTTAATTTTAATCTATTTATCATGCAAAAAACCATCATGCTCATTTTTGCAATTGTAGTACTATACAGTTGCAAACAAGACACTATTCCCGTAAATGAAACAGAAGCTCAAATAGGATTTAAAGTGCCTAACATCGTTTTTAAGCAACTTTTAAATGATACCGAGACACAATCTAGTTTGTACGATTATACCGAAGATGTGATCATCCTAGACTTTTGGGCTACCTGGTGTGGCCCTTGCATTACATCATTCCCTAAGATGAGTGCACTTCAAGAAGAATTTGGAAAACAACTCAAAATTATTGCTGTTACAGATGAATCACCAGAGCGTATAGAGGCCTTTTTAAAAAACAAACCTCAACAATTCTCTATGGCTATAGACAATGATACATCTATCAATTCATACTTTACACATGTATATATACCACATTATGTTATACTGGATAAGAACAAAGTAGTTAAAGCTATTGTAAATAGTGATTTTATTACAAAAGAAAATATTACAAAACTCATTTCTGGAGAAGAAGTTACTTTCAAAGAAAAAAAAGAAAATATAAACTTTGATCCCAATAAACCATTAGGTACTACAGATAAACCCATTGTATACCAATCTACACTTCTCCCCTACGATCCAAATATGCAAGGCATGACAAATACAGGAAGCCCGTCTAGTAATAGATTATTTACACTCAACACTACTTTTACAGCAATGCTACGTACAGCATATCAATACTCATACAATCGCACAAAGGAAAATTTAAAGCATCCAGAAAAATACACCTTTACAAAAGAAAATAGATATTCATATGAAATGATATATCCTGACCATCTTTATGAGCAACGACTAGAGCTCATGAAAAATGATATCAAAATAGTATCGGGTCTCTCTGCAAAAATTGAAACACAAATAGTTGATGTATATATTCTTCAAAAAATTCCAAATACAAAAATGAATATTCCAGTCTCTACCCAACAACCTAACCCAGACAGGACCATGCGCTATGGAGAAGGTATTACACTTCAAGGAGAACCCATGGAACGTTTACGTGATTATTATGAAGAAGTTATGCGATCTCCAGTAGTTGATGAAACTGGGTATGATAAGGTGTATGATATTGTTGTAAAATGGTATGAGGAAAATCCAGAACAAGGCATAAACGAACTGACTACATATGGATTAGAGTTAAAAAAAGGAAGACGCCCTATAGACTTCTTAATACTATCCGATGAATAAATAATCATTCTATACCTTCAAGCAATAAGTTCTTATATAAAATTTGAAGCAAAATAAATTAGTGGCATTACCTTTGATATATATTTACAAAACTATAACTCATACATAATGATACGCAAAATTTTACCACTTATCTGTTTTACATTTCTTTTATTCTCTTGTGTCGAAGATGACGACAATGTAGACACTGATACTATAGGACAAACCTTTGAAATAAGTAATGTAGACTTTAATACCAATGATGGTTTTCAATCTACCGTAAACGTAGTTGTTCCTAACAACGTTTCTGTTTTTGAATCTGATGTTCCATTAGTCTTTGTTCTAGATCCAGATGCAACTGCTGCAAATGGAGCCGATGTCTTTGAACCATTACCACGTACTTTCTTTTTCAATAATGGAGGATTTGCTCAATATAGATTCAACTTTATTTTTGACGATGCAACAGGAATTTTCGATTTAGATCTTATTTTAGAAAGTGATGATTTTGATGCATTAAGTACTGGTTTTACACAAAACCAAGTATTCAGGATTGTGATTGTCCCTTCAGAATTTACTCAAGCAAATGATACTAGTGATTTAAACGACATCTTATCACAACTTAACTTGGATTAGTACACTATCCATATATATTTAAAAACCGCTTTGATATTTTATCAAAGCGGTTTTTTTTATGTCTAAAGAATTCTTAGAAAGAAATTACAAATGTATTGATCACTTGTAAAAACTAAAATTCACACTCATTTTCTTGTAAAAAATGACACTTTTAGGCATTCATTTTTTACAATTTCTACAGGTAAAAAATTCATCACAAAAGATGAAACTACTGTTTTTAGGGCTTTTAAAGACCAAATCCCCCTAGGATTTTCAAAAACACCTCAAATAGCCCCTACAATTCTTTCAATTCAAAACCATAATTAAAAAATAAACTTACATATATAAACTTCATCGTAGACTGAAATTTAAAATCTAAAATTGATTGCATTTTTTTACTTACAATTTAGCATCCAAATGTATTAAATCATTTAAAAATATTTTGCAACCTCACGTAAACACCACTTCTTTGCTATATCAATCACAAACAACTATTAAAAAACTTTTAAAATCAACTATTATGAAAACGCAAAAAATGACATCAAAAAAGCCTGTAAGCACAAACAAAGTATTGGGAATCTATACTGTATTTATGGTATCTCTCTCTGCAAGCTACATCATCACTACTTGGTTACAACATGTAAACTAAGAAAAGAATCACTTACTCACTAAACGTATTTATTAACCACTAAAACTCGCACTCATGGTACAAATTATTATAGCCGCTCTAGAAGTTATCTTTGGATAACCACATTAAAACCTCTTCGTTCAAGACATATATATTTCTAGAACGTATCTTACTTACTTGATGAATATACTTGGTTACGCTTTTACAAAAGCGTACCAACTCATCTTTAAAATTTCACATTTATCTATTTAAAATCAAAATAGCGACATAGTCGCCTGGGGGAACTACATGCTATTCTGAACATTTATTAACCACTAAAACTCACAACACATGGTACAACTTATTATTTCTGCTTTAGACATTATCTTCGGATAATCACTTGATCTCTTCCGTTCAAGACATAGTATCTCTGGAACGTAGTATTCTTACTCAATGATTCTATTAGAGTACGCTTTCGCGAAAGCGTACCAAAATCATCAATAAAATTTTTCTTTACAAAATATCAAAATAGAGACATTATACATTTGGGGAATTATCTCCTATTTTGAACATAGTGCTGACTAGATCATTGCGTTTTCGACCTAGTCACTATAGACCTCCTTGCTCTTGATCAGACTATAGGAGGTTTTCTATTTTTTATCTTTAGTACCTTTGGTCTCTGTTTGGCATCAAAATTGAAAATTGATAAAAAAATAATCAAATATTATGAAGTATCTCTACACGACAATATTTTCTATATTACTTATAGTAAGTTGTTCTTCTGTAAAGAAAACAACCTCTTCCCTATTAAGCGGAGATTATGATCGAGCTATAAAAACCTCTGTAGACAAACTTCGTAAAAGCCCTACAAAAAAAAATAGACGATCTCATACGTTACTTTTAGAAGAAGCCTTTGCAAAGGCAACTCAAAGAGATCTCGACCGTATTACTTTCCTCAAAAAAGAAGGGAATCCAGATCAAATAGAAGAAGTGTACCAATTATATAAAACACTTCATAATAGGCAAGAAAAGATCAAACCATTACTCCCTTTACAATTAAACGAAGAAGGGCGTAATGCTGTTTTTAAACTCACAAATTATGACAATGATATCATTGCATCAAAAAAAGAAGTAACCGATTATCTATATACACAAATCACTGCTAGTTTTGCTATAGCTAGTACAAAAGTAGATTTTAGAAAAATACATGCAGATTTAGAATATCTAGGTGAAATCACACCTAATCATAAAAATGTACCTCTCTTACGTCAAGAAGCTCACATAAGAGGAACAGATTATATAGAAGTCGCTTTATATAATGACACCAATATAATAATCCCAAGAAGGTTGCAAGATGATCTTTTAGATTTTTCTACCTATGGACTTAATAACTTCTGGAGAGTATATCACAGTACACCTCAACCGGATGTTACCTATGATTATGTGATGGATGTATCATTACGAGAAATTAATATCTCCCCAGAACGCATTAAGGAACGAGAAGTACAAAAAGAGAAAAAGATAAAAGACGGTACTGAGTATTTAAAAGACGAAGATGGAAATTTTGTAAAAGACGAAGATGGTAAAAAAATCAAAGTAGATAAATATATCACGGTATACTGTGATTATTATGAATTCTTACAATCCAAAGCAGTAAACATTGTAGGTCAAGTGCGTTATAATGCGATTGCTACAGGTCAAGTTATTGAGTCATTCCCGTTGGTAAGCGAGTATATCTTTGAGCACTATTACGCTACTTATGATGGAGACAAAAGAGCCTTAGACTCAAAACTGCTTAAATACACACGTAATAGAGCTGTTCCTTTTCCTTCTAATGAGCAAATGGTATACGATGTGGGAGAAGATCTTAAAAGCAGATTAAAATCAATTATCGTCAACTCTAATCTTTAAAAAAGATATAATAGCATAAAAATGAGATTGAATTCATCAAGTAAAAAAACAAATAAAAATGAATTTATTTTTTTAAATTTAGAATTCAACCTCATTAAATATTAACTATAATAAACTAAAAGACTTTATTTCTTTAAGATTATTTTTTTGTGAATTATACTTCCATTAGCTAATTCTATAGTAACATTATAAACCCCAGTTGCTTCTTTAGAAATATCTACTTGAATATTATTTTCTTTAATGTCTAAATTTCCTACAGCTCTTCCCGATGCTATGTTGTAAACTTGAGCACTTGCTATTTCTAAATTCTTATCTACTTCAATTATAAATTTACCAGAAGTTGGATTAGGAAAAACACGAATACTATCCTCCAATAAAGAACCATCTATGTTTTTTTCTTTTAATTCATCGGGGAATTCAAATAAAGTATCTAGTTTTCTTTTCGTAGAAATAACGCCTGTTTTTTCTTCATCAACACTATCATTCCTATTGGACCATTCGCCTATACAGAAATCAAAACATTTTGAACATCTAGTGCCATCTGGTAATCTTACATTTAAACAAAAAGTATAACTTGCTGGCATTGCTAAATAACTAATAAAAGGGCCGCTGTAAACATTTACTCCATTTTTTATAATAGTCATACTAGATGAAGAACCTGCTGGAATTCCTGTTGGTAATATAGATACTCCTGTAGCGCCAGAACTCTGTTCACTTAATTGTAAACTGAAACCAATTTCGTCACATGGATCAGAAACTTGGCAAATTCTTAAATCTCGTAATGTAAACTCTACTACTGGAAAAGTAGGTGAATAAGGATGAATCCATAAATTGTCAAAGTTATCAGAAGCTGTAAATGTATACGTGTATATACTCGTACTTGGCGGAGCGGTTCCATTCCAGTTCTCGTTAGCAATTACATCACTTGGAGAAGGCAAAGCTGGTAATGCGGCTCCTCCATTTGGAACAAAAGCTCCTAAAACATTCCCTTGAGTTGCTGCTACTCTAAAATAAGCGCTGGCATTTGCTGCTCCACCTCCTCTAACTACAGTAGTACCTTCAAAGGAAATACAATACTCTTGCCCAGCCACAAAGTTATAGGATTGGTAATTAATTCCTTCACCTACACCGCTTGCAGACCACATCCAAACACTACCTGTATTTACTGATGGCGAACCGTGTGAGGTCTGCCAATCTGGATGTGCGTTGTTGTAATTTGTTTCAGGAGTAAAATTCATGTCTACATCGACACAGTCTCCCTCGCATTGTGAGTATCCAGACATGGATACTAGAAATGCAAATACTAAAAAAAGGATTGATTTTTTCATATTCATAAAATATTAGTTAGAATCCCTACTCTTTTATTGTAGGCTTTTCGGGTATCGCCTTATATCTATAAGGGTCATATTATATGATTCATTACCCGAAAATTTCAAATAATTTCACATTAACTATCAATAAATCAGATAATTACGTGAATACCGTAATATATTAAGACTATTAGGTTTCGATTATAAATACTAATGATTTACTTGACTTATATATCGATTATTTAGTAGTTATCCCTAGCTATAATATTAAATAACAGCCATCACCGATAATTCTATAAATCATAATCAAGTCACTCCTTTACGCTCTAATACAATGAATTCTTAGACGCTTTGGCAATTTATCAAACTAATAATAGGAGATACTAGCTGGACAAATGCGCTACACATCATAAAACACATGATTAGGTCATTAAATCCTTCGACTAGTTAACGAATCGGATATGTATTTGAACCATTTGATGGAGATAAAAGAGTCTTAGAAGATGATTTATTACGATATATCCGCAATAGAGCAGTTCCATTTCCTTCTAATGAGCAAATGGTATATGATGTTGGAGAAGATTTTAAAAGCAGATTAAAATCAATTATAATTTCTAAAAATATTCTATTTAATTACTATAAAAAAGAGAGGCTCCTTTATTTTAAAGGAGCCTCTCTTTTTTTATATTTAGTTTATGTTATAGAAACTGATGTAACGTAGGAATGTTTACACCTCCGTGGCTATCTGAATATACAGCCGTTCCATTTTTTATAACAATCATTTGCGGACTTTGATGAATTACTTGAAAACGAACAGCAACCTCATTAGACACCTCACGATATGCTTTTAAATCTAAGTAATAAATATCCATTTGATTTGCATCTATATCATAGGTAGACTCTATCTGTCTTAAAACCATTCGGCTTATACCACAGGTAGTAGAATGCTTATAAATAGCAACTGGTTTTGCTTTTGAATCCTTTATAATTTTAGTAAGTTGGCTTACATCCGTAAGACGTTGCCAAGGAATTTCTGGTTTAGGTGCTTTAGGTTCTTTTTCACCAGATCCAAATAATCCATTAAATATTCCCATATCTGTTTTTTTTTTACAAAAATAGTCGTTTGTTACTTAGTAAGCTTTCGCGAAAGCAAAAAAAACATTTTATCATATAAGTATCTTAAATATATCATCTGATTAAAACACATACCTTACCGCCAAAAAGTCACTAAAAACAAGGCTCTACGCGACATTTTGTCTTACATTTAGTATTGGAATAACTATTGACTATAGCTTATCACAAACTATACATATATAAAATTTTAGAAGCTATGAACTTCAATAATTTCACTATAAAATCACAAGAAGTCATCCAACAAGCACAACAAATTGTGCAAGAATTGGGACACCAACAAATAGAAAACGAGCATATATTTAAAGCCATTCTAGAAGTAGATGAAAATGTAACCCCATTTTTATTACAAAAGCTAGATGTAAACTTACCATTACTCAAACAAATCTTAGAAAGTACTTTAAGTAGTTTTTCTAAAGTAGCTGGAGCAGATATGGTACTTTCTCGTGAAGCAGGAAAGGCTATAAATGATGCAAGTATTATTGCAAAAAACATGAATGATGAATATGTTTCTGTAGAGCATATTATTCTTGCAATTTTTAAAACAAAGAGTAAAATCGCTCAAATCTTAAAAGACCAAGGAGTTACTGAGAAAGGATTAAAAATGGCCATCGAAGAGCTACGTAAAGGAGATCGTGTTACATCACAAAATGCAGAAGAAACATATAATGCACTTAATAAATATGCAAAAAACCTTAACCAACTAGCCAAAGATGGTAAACTAGATCCCGTAATAGGCAGAGATGAGGAGATACGTCGTATTCTTCAGATCTTATCTAGACGTACCAAAAACAATCCTATTCTTGTAGGAGAACCTGGTACAGGAAAAACAGCTATTGCAGAAGGGTTAGCCCATCGTATTATAGATGGAGATATTCCAGAAAATCTATTGGATAAACAAATATTTGCACTGGATATGGGTGCTCTTATTGCTGGTGCAAAATTTAAAGGAGAGTTTGAAGAGCGTCTAAAAGCAGTAATAAAAGAAGTAACAACAAGCGATGGAGATATCGTACTCTTTATAGATGAGATTCATACACTTGTAGGTGCTGGTGGTGGCCAAGGAGCCATGGATGCTGCAAACATTTTAAAACCTGCGCTTGCACGTGGAGAACTACGTGCTATAGGAGCAACTACATTAGATGAATACCAAAAGTATTTTGAAAAAGACAAAGCACTAGAACGTCGTTTCCAAAAAGTAATGGTCGATGAGCCAGATACAGAAAGTGCGATCTCTATCTTACGCGGTATTAAAGACAAATATGAAACCCACCACAAAGTGCGTATTAAAGATGATGCGATCATCACTGCGGTAGCATTATCACAACGTTATATTACCAGTCGCTTTCTTCCAGATAAAGCTATTGACTTAATGGATGAAGCTGCTGCAAAATTACGTATGGAGATCAATTCTAAACCTGAAGAACTCGATGTTTTAGATCGTAAAGTAATGCAACTCGAAATTGAAATCGAAGCTATAAAACGTGAGAAAGATGAGACAAAGCTTAAAAGTTTACATCTAGAACTTGCTGAGATTAAAGAATCACGTAATGAGTTAAATGCCAAATGGCTTTCTGAAAAAGAAGCAGTAGAACGTGTACAAACCACAAAACTGGATATAGAAAACTATAAACTAGAAGCCGAAAGAGCCGAAAGAGATGGTGATTACGGCTTGGTAGCCGAGTTACGATATGGGAAGATCAAAGATGCACAAGAACGCCTAGAAACGCTTCAAAAAGAGCTTGTGGCTCATCAAGAGACAGCGCTTATTAAAGAAGAAGTAACAAGTGATGATATTGCAGAAGTTGTCGCAAAATGGACAGGAATTCCTGTGACAAAAATGCTACAAAGCGAGCGAGAAAAACTTCTTTATTTAGAACAAGAATTACATAAACGCGTTGTAGGACAAGAAGAAGCTATTATAGCCGTAAGTGATGCCGTAAGACGTAGTCGCGCAGGATTACAAGATCAACGCAAACCTATTGGATCTTTCCTATTCTTAGGAACTACAGGAGTAGGTAAAACAGAGCTTGCAAAAGCACTAGCCGAGTATCTCTTTGATGACGAAAATGCCCTGACTCGTATCGATATGAGTGAGTATCAAGAAAGCCATAGTGTAAGTAGACTCGTAGGAGCACCTCCAGGGTATGTGGGATACGATGAAGGTGGGCAACTTACAGAAGCAGTAAGACGCAAACCATATTCTGTTGTATTATTAGATGAAATAGAAAAGGCACATCCAGATACCTTTAATGTACTCTTACAACTACTAGACGAAGGAAGACTTACAGATAATAAAGGACGTACCGCCGACTTTAGAAATGCAATCATTATCATGACATCAAATATGGGAAGTCATATCATTAAAGAACGATTTGAAGCAATTCCAGATATGGATACAGCTATAGAAGCAGCTCGTACCGATGTATTAGGACTATTAAAAAAGAACATTCGTCCAGAATTCTTAAATCGTATAGATGATATTATTATGTTTACTCCGCTTACGCGAAAAGATATAAGAGACATTGTCAAGCTACAACTTAAAGGTGTTAAGAACATGCTTAACGAGCAAGGGATTACCCTGGATTCAACCCGTCAAGCCATTGATTTTTTAACCGAAAAAGGATTTCAGCCTGAATATGGGGCAAGGCCTGTAAAAAGAACATTACAAAAAGAAGTATTAAATAAACTCTCCAAAGAAATCCTCAGCGGAAAAGTAACTACAAATAGTATTATTCTTTTAGATGCGTTTGATGATGTCTTAGTCTTTAGGAACCAAGATGAATTAACTGGGGAAGAAGAATGAGCTGAAAAATAACATCTTATTATAAATAAAAAAAGCACCAGTATAGGTGCTTTTTTTATTTATTTATATAGCTTAGACCCATCATATAATTAAGAGATACATGTTTAAAAAGATTGATAAAGTTTTAGCTGCTTTTGGAAATATAAAAGCTATGGAACGTCTTCACGTAGATGATTTTACAGAAAATATCATTACAAATATAGAAGGAACAAAAATTGCAGAATCTAAATATGGGCAAGTGATTGCAGAAGTAGAGGAACTTAATGGATATACATTTTTAGAAGTAGCTATTTTAAGTCATACAAATATTAAAACAATGAAAGGGGCTTCACTCGTTTTTACTACCCTTAATGATTCTTTTACAATACAATCTGATACGCAAGAGATCGAATCTGACTTTTCAAACGTATCTAATAGATATATGACTCAAATTAGTTTTAATGTCACCCCTGAAGATATCGTCAGAATTAATGAAAAAGATTTTGAAGAAGTACAACTAGCCTATAAGAAAAGAGCTATTCCTTTTAAGAAAATAAATTAATCTATTGCTATGAAAAAATCCATCCTAACAATTACCTGTATTGCCACATTATTGATCACAACTAGCTGTAAAGAAGAAAAAACAACGATTGTTCCTCAAGAAAAAGAAATTAGTAAAGAAGATGTACAAAGTCATCTTATCAAAGTTCCAGAGAGTTGGGTTACAGAAAGAGTTACAAACGCAAAACAGAAACTCAATACATCATCAGCAGGAAGCGTTGTATGGAATGCCATGGAAGCACATGGAGGTCTAGCAAACTGGTACGCTAAAGGACCTATTGCTTTTCATTTTGATTATAAACCATTAGACGGAAGCACACAACGCAACACCTATCAAACAGTTGATATGTGGAGCAATACCGCTAGACATCAACACTATGATGATCGCTCTCAAGAATTTGGATGGAATGGATCACAAGCATGGACAAAAACAACCGATAGTACTGCTTTCAAATACAATACTCGTTTTTGGGCATTAACCCCTTATTACTTTCTTGCACAACCATTTGTGCTTGATGGCGAAGGTGTTATTCTTGAGCAATTAGAAGACAAGAACTTTAAAGGCAAGAATTATGATGTTATCAAAGTAAGTTTTGCCGAAGGTACAGGAGATGCCCCTGATGATTATTATGTTCTTTATTTTGGAAAGGAAGATCACAAACTTGGTGTGATACGCTACATTGTATCCTATCCAGGGTATTTTGAAAAAGGAAAACACCTACCAGAAAAATTTATGGAATTACAAGGAACTACAACTGTTGATGGTATTACATTGAGTACAGGATATCACACGCATTGGTTACTAGAAGATGAAACCCCTGGAGATCATATCACAACGATCACTGTAGACAATATTTCTTTTCAACCTAAAACAAAAAAAGAATATTTAGAAGTTCCAGAAGGAGCCATAATTATGGAAGGGTTAAAATAGTGTATTGTTTTTTGATAATTATAATACAGCATTAATTAAAAAATCATTCATTACTTCAAAAAAAAGAAGAAGTAATGAATGATTTTAAGTTTGTGACATATTCTCATTAAGGTCTCTAATCTTAAGCAAAAAGTTCCTCATCATGTGCGCTAGAAATATGATTGATCAATGGATCAATAAAATCCCATATTTTTGAACAAGGCACATAAAAAGCTTTATCAGTCACGATGATAGATAAAACTTCTGCAGATGAATTCCAACTTCCCTGTAACTTAATACTATATTTATGGGTATCTACATTCCAAGGATTATTTCCTGTCACTGTTGCGCCTCCTTTCTTTAATGCAGCTAAAATTTCTTTGATTTTTTGTTCAGAGATGTTTGCATAATGATGCACTCCACATTTACCGTTACTCATAATTAATGTCTTTAAATTGTTAGTAAAATTTAGTCAAGCATTCCTTATTTAATAAGGAAATGACATTGTCAAATGTAGCTGAATGTAACAACCTTTTTATAGGTGAATTTACGTGATTACATATTTAAACTTCTGTAAATCAATAGTATAAATTTTTGAAATATAAAATAAATAGATATATTGCTAGATATGACAGAAGAGGAGAAGATAAAATACGACAATTGGAATGCTCATTTGACCAATACTAGAGATAGGACAAATTATGCGCTGAGAAGAATGGATTTATTAATTATATCTATTTCTGGAGGAGGAATATTTCTTATTTTTCAAATCTTAAAAACACAAGCTGCTGGACAAATAATTCTAGATTCTACTAGTTTACTCAAATTCTCAGGTTTAGTTTTTCTTCTTTCAATTATTGCAAATTTTGCATCTCAAATAACAGGATATCGAGCAAATGATTTTGAAGAAAAATACACCATACAACAAATTAGTAATATAGAGGGAAATGAAATTGATAAATGTCAACAAAAAATATATGACTCAAAATCTATATATTATACTAAAGCGACAAATATTCTTAATATGGTATCTACAGTCCTAATGTTTTTAGGACTAATCCTTCTTGTGTACTTTAATTACACTCTATTTTAAGTCGGTCTATTGCCACTTCCTCCACCTTTTCTTGACTCTCCATCATCTCCCTTAGGAATACCACCATTGCCTGGTTTTATTACTTCATCTGCATCTTCAGAATCTATTGGCCCCTCTGTAGTAGTAGTTGTGGTTGTAGTTGTAGTTGTAGTTGTAGTTGTAATAATTGTTATCTCTTCGGATTGCTCTTGTAACTCTTCTTCCTTTTCTTTTTTCTCTTGACTTGAAGATTTTTTCTTAGACATTACTATAATATATTAATTATCAACAATATATATACTAAAGTAGAATAAATAAATTATTAAATGAAATTAAAGAATAAATTTTAAGCTTTTCAAATATGATAGTTACTAGATCTTATTTTTCTATTTTAACTGCGCTTTATTTTTGAAGGTCTATTTCTTCCTTTATTAAGATTATTGGTTTTAGGATTTGATCTCGATTCTGGTTTTGAATGAGATCTAATTGTGGGGTTCTTTATTATTTTCAATAAATTCAAAAGGAATCATTCCAAGAAATAATAATATTATACCAAAAACTGAAACAAATCTGGTTTATCGTTAAGGTACTCCCCAAAGAATTTACGCGCGTGCATACGATTCACCAAAGGTTCTAAATCTTCTGGAGATTTGATTTCTATACCTACAATAGCTGGACCTTGTTCCCTACTCGTTTTTTTGGAATATTCAAAATAAGTGATATCATCTGTGGACCCGAGTATCTCAGCCACAAATTCTTTAAGTGCACCTGCACGTTGTGGGAATTTTACAATGAAATAATGTTTCAAGCCTTGATATAACAAAGCACGTTCTTTGATTTCGGCAGTGCGAGTGATATCATTATTACTTCCACTTACAACTACAGCTATGTTTTTACCTTTAATTTCTTCGGAAAATTGATCTAGAATAGCTAGTGTTAAGGCGCCTGCTGGTTCAACTACGATAGCATCGCGATTATATAAATCAAGGATGGTTTGACATATTTTTCCTTCAGAAACAGAGACAACACGATCTACAAAGTTTTGAGCAATAGCAAAATTGCGTTCACCTACACGCTGTACCGCGGCACCATCTACAAATTTATCAATCTCATCAAGGGTCGTATTTTGTTTTCGCGAAAGCGAAGTAAGCATTGCAGGAGCTCCTTCTGGCTCTACACCTATTATTTTAGTCTTGGGTGATAAATAATGAAATACACTTGATAATCCAGCAATCAATCCACCACCTCCTACAGGTACAAATACGTAATCTAATGGTTTCTCAGATTGTGTGACCATCTCTAGTCCTACTGTCGCTTGCCCTTCGATGATTTTTTCGTCATCAAACGGATGTATAAATGTTTTTCCTTGGGTGATGCAGATCTCACTAGCTTTTGCAAAAGCATCATCAAACGTATCTCCTTCTAATACTACGGTAATCCAATCTCCACCAAACATTTCTACCTGCTCCACTTTCTGTTTTGGAGTCGTTGCAGGCATATATATCGAACCTTGAATGTGTAATCGTGCACATGCAAAAGCCACGCCTTGTGCATGATTACCAGCACTGGCACAAACAATACCATGTTCCTTTTCTTCTGTAGTAAGCATACTCATTTTATTGTACGCTCCTCTAATCTTATAACTGCGTACTTGTTGTAAGTCTTCTCGTTTTAAGAATACCTCAGCTTCAAACTTTTTTGAATAGGTAAAACTGCGCATAAAAGGTGTTTTAACCGCTACTTCTTTTACACGGTTTGCAGCATCAGTTATAGATTTAAGAGTTGGTATGTATGTAACTTGTTCTATTTTCATTTCCGCGAAGGCGGAAATCTCATCCGCGTATTACTATAATTAATTTTCAAGCACCTGAATAAGGTCGAGTAAACAATACTTTATTTAGTTGTGCTTATCTTACACCTCCCTAACCTTCCTTCTTAGGAGGGAACACAAACTAGCCGTTTTAATATTCAAAATAAGGTAACGGTTTCCCCTCTAAAAAGAGGGAATTAAGAGATGTGTGAAATTGAATTTATTAATTCAATACAGCCTCTGCTTCTACCGTTTTCACCTTCTTCATGGCTGTCATTGCCTTACGCAGTGTAGCTCCTATTTCTTCAACAGGATGATTACGTATGGCATCATTTACAGCAATCAATTCTTGGTTATCTACACCGTTTCCTTTTGCAAAAGTGGTCCCAATAATATCAATATCTACTGTTTTCATAAAATCGGTTAATAATGGTTTACATGCATGATCAAATAGATAACAACCATATTCTGCTGTATCAGAAATGATGCGATTCATTTCAAATAATTTTTTACGAGCAATTGTATTTGCAATTAAAGGAGTCTCATGTAATGACTCATAATACGCCGAATCCTCTATAATACCAGCTGCTGTCATCGTTTCAAAAGCAAGTTCAACCCCTGATTTTACAAAAGCAACAAGTAAAGTCCCATGATCAAAATAAGTTTGTTCTGTAATATGATCGCTTGTTATTTCTTGTTTTTCAAAAGCTGTTTCTCCAGTTGCAGCACGCCAAGTCAATAGATTTTTATCATCTGCTGCCCAATCTTCCATCATCGTTTTTGAGAAATGTCCTGAGATAATATCATCCATATGCTTTTCGAATAATGGACGCATAATGCCTTTTAAAGTTTCGGCAAGTTGGAAAGCTTTGATTTTTGCAGGATTACTCAAACGATCCATCATGGTCGTGATCCCTCCATGTTTTAAAGCTTCTGTAATGGTTTCCCATCCGTATTGGATTAATTTTCCTGCATACGCTGGATCGATTCCCTTCTCTACCATTTTATCAAAACAAAGAATAGACCCAGTTTGTAGGACTCCGCAAAGTATGGTTTGCTCTCCCATTAAATCACTCTTTACCTCAGCTACAAAAGAAGATTCTAAAACTCCCGCTCTATGGCCTCCCGTAGCAGCAGCATATGCCTTTGCTTGTGCATGTCCTTTTCCTTGAGGATCATTATTAGGATGTACTGCGATCAATGTAGGCACACCAAATCCTCGTAAATATTCTTCTCTTACCTCAGATCCTGGACACTTAGGTGCAACCATAATCACTGTAAGGTCTTCTCGTATTTGCATCCCTTCTTCTACAATATTAAATCCATGAGAATACGTAAGTGTTGCTCCTTTTTTCATAAGTGGCATTACAGCTTTTACTACTGAAGTATGTTGTTTATCTGGAGTTAAATTCAACACCAAATCTGCCGAAGGAATTAGTTCTTCATAAGTACCAACCGCAAATCCGTTAGAACTAGCATTTTGAAATGATTGACGTTTTTGAGTAATCGCACCTTCGCGTAGTGCATACGAAATATCACAACCGCTATCACGCATATTAAGCCCTTGGTTGAGTCCTTGTGCACCGCAACCTACGATTACAATTTTCTTCCCCTCTATGGCAGTGATTCCTTCTTGGAATTCGCTAGCATTCATAAATCGGCATTTTCCTAATTGTGCGAGTTGATCTCTTAGTGGTAATGTGTTGAAATAATTGCTCATTGTTCTATTTATTTTCTATTCAAGCAAGATTAACAAAACTCTCCCTGTCCTTTGGACACTCCTCTCAGAAGGAGAGAGATTGAATAGTATTTTTATTTATTATTTATTATTTGATTTCTATTTTATACTCTTTTTTTACGCTTTCGCGAAAGCGGCCTCCTGTTCATTTTTAAACTGTTGTAATAAGGTCGAGATAGGCATTTCTGTTTTGGTGACTGCAATTCTTCCTGAACGGGTAAACTGCATAATACCAAAAGGTTTGAGTTCTCGATACACCAAGTCAATCTCAGAGCGACGACCTGATTTTTCTAATACGAAAAAATCTCTATTTACCGTCACAATACGTGCATGGCTTTCTTTTATAATATTCTGAATTTGTGGTTCTTCAAAAAGAAGTTCTGATGCTATTTTAAAGAGTGCACTTTCTGTAAAAATGGTTTCCTCATCAGTATGGTAAAAGGCCTTAATGACTTCGACTTGTCGTTCTATTTGTCCTTTAATCTTCTCCATTTGAGGTTCTGTTATATTTACAACTAGTGTAAATTTAAAAACGTCGTCTATCTCACTCTCCGATGCCGAAATGCTTTCTATATTGATTTTACGACGCTGAAATATCGCAGAAATACGGTTAAACAATCCTATATTATTTTCGGTATAAATACTTACGGTATATGTTTTTATTTGCTCACTCATTGTTATATAGATAAAAGAGTATAGAATATAAAATATAGACGCCTACTGAGGTCTATATTCTATATTCTATGCTCTATATTTTTAAATCCATTTTAATATTATTAATTCTCTTCCTTGTAATTTTTAACTGCTTTCGAACGGGTAATCTATTCTAAACGAATATCCGAAACTGAAGCTCCTGTTGGGATCATTGGGAAAACATTGTCTTCCTTTTCTACCATTACTTCTAAGAAAAAACTATTTTTTGAAGCGATCATTCGCTCTACAGCATCTTCTAAATTATCTCTATTTGTCACTTTTTGTGCTTCAATATCGTAGGCTTCGGCGATTTTACAGAAGTTTGGATTTTTCATTTCGGTACTGGCATAGCGTTTGTCAAAAAACAATTGTTGCCACTGACGTACCATTCCTAAAAATTCATTATTAAGTACTACAATTTTTACCGCGGCTTCTGTTTGAAAAATGGTTCCCAATTCTTGAATAGTCATTTGATAACCTCCATCTCCTATAATAGCGACTACTTCACGGTCTGGAGCTCCCATTTTGGCACCAATAGCTGCAGGAAGCGCAAATCCCATAGTTCCTAATCCACCCGAGGTGATATTACTTTTTGACGTATTAAAATTTGCATAACGTATTCCCACCATCTGATGCTGACCTACGTCAGTCACAATGATAGCTTCTCCTTTTGTCTTTTTATTAATAAGTTCGATTACTTCACCCATTGTCAATCCTACTTTGGTTGGGTGAATGTCATTCTTTATGACTTTATTAAACTCAATGGTATAGAGATCTTTAAATTTTTGATGCCAATCTGTATGTTGTTTTCTATTGATTAATGGTAAGATTTGACTCAATGTGTCTTTAGAATTTCCAAGCACTGGAATATCTGCTTTTACATTTTTGCTAACCTCTGCAGGGTCAATTTCAAAATGGATGACCTTAGCTTGTTTTGCATAGGTTGCAAGGTTACCCGTTACGCGATCATCAAAACGCATTCCTATAGCGATTAACACATCGCAATCATTTGTCAAAACGTTAGGCCCGTAATTTCCGTGCATTCCTACCATTCCTACATTTAAGGGGTGGCTTGTTGGTATTGCAGAAACGCCTAGTATTGTCCAAGCTGCGGGAATTCCTGATTTCTCAACAAAGGCTTTGAACTCTTCTTCGGCTTCCCCCAAAATAACACCTTGTCCCCAAACGATCATTGGTTTTTTTGCTGTATTAATGGCTTCGGCAGCTGCCTTGAGTTGGTCTTCCTGAATCTCTGGTACAGGTGTATAACTTCGGATGTGTTCACATTTCGCGTAAGCAAACTCAAATTCTTCAAATTGAGCATCTTTAGTAATATCTATTAAAACAGGCCCTGGACGTCCAGAACGTGCAATATAAAATGCTTTTGCAAGGACTTCTGGGATTTCTTTGGCACTAGTGATCTGATAATTCCACTTTGTTACTGGCGTTGAGATTCCAATAATATCTGTTTCTTGAAAGGCATCGCTTCCTAACAAATGAGAACCGACTTGACCTGTAATACAAACCATAGGTGTGCTGTCTATTTGCGCATCTGCAATACCTGTAATAAGATTGGTTGCTCCTGGTCCCGAAGTAGCAATTGCTACACCTACTTTTCCTGTAGCTCTTGCAAAGCCCTGTGCAGCGTGTGTTGCACCTTGTTCATGACGCGTGAGTACGTGCTGAATCTTATCTTGATGTATATGCAATTGGTCATAAAACGGCATAATAGCACCACCTGGGTAGCCGTATATTAAATCTGCTCCTTCTGCTAATAAGCAATGGATAAGTGCCTCACTACCCGATATTGTTGTCGTGGCAGTTGGTTTTGTTATGGTGTTTGTTTCCATACTATTAAAATTCATCTGTTACACATCCTTCACTTGCTGAAGAAACTGTTCGTGCATATTTATATAAAGAACCTCGCTTTACTTTCAATTCTGGAGCGATCCAGTTTGATTTTCTAGTTGCTAGTTCGTTCTCGCTTACTTCTACGTTTATGGTATTTGTTTCTGCATCAATAACAATGATATCACCATCTTCTATTAATGCAATGCCACCACCTGTCTGTGCTTCTGGAGTGATATGTCCTACTACAAAACCGTGTGTTCCTCCTGAGAAACGACCATCTGTAATCAAGGCAACATCTTTTCCTAATCCTGCTCCCATAATGGCTGCAGTAGGTTTCAACATTTCTGGCATTCCTGGACCACCTTGCGGGCCTTCATAACGGATTACGACAACATCTCCTTTCTTCACTTTTCCAGCCCCTATACCTGCATTTGCTTCATACTCGCTATTAAAGACTCTTGCGCTTCCGCGAAAATGGACTCCTTCTTTTCCAGTAATTTTTGCAACAGATCCTTCTGTCGCTAGATTACCGTATAAGATTCGTATATGCCCAGTTTTCTTAATTGGGTTTTCTACAGGGTGTATTACATTCTGATGTGCTTTGAGATGAGATACTTCTGCTAAGTTTTCTGCAATGGTCTTTCCAGTAACGGTTAAACAATCTCCGTGGAGCATTCCTTGTTCAAGCATGTATTTAAGTACTGCTGGAACACCACCTACTAAGTGTAGATCTTCCATCAAATACTTTCCGCTTGGTTTTAAATCGGCTAAGAAAGGAGTAGTATCACTTATCTTTTGTATATCATCTAGTGTAAATGGAATTTGTGCTGCTTTTGCAATCGCCAAGAAATGCAAAACGGCATTTGTAGAACCTCCTAACACGGTTACTAACCGAATTGCATTCTCAAGCGATTTAAGCGTTACGATATCTGATGGTTTGATATCCTGCGCTATAAGGTGTTGCATGGCTGTACCTACTCTGGCACACTCTGCTGTTTTATCATTACTTACGGCAGGGTTTGATGATGTATACGGTAAACTCATTCCTAAAGCCTCTATCGCAGAAGCCATTGTATTTGCTGTATACATCCCTCCACAAGCTCCTGCTCCTGGACATGCTTTCTTAACTACATTTTTAAATTCGGTCTCGTTTATGGTTCCTGCTACTTTTTCTCCCCAAGCTTCAAAAGCAGAAACAACATCTAGTTTTTTATCATTATGGCATCCTGGCGCAATCGTTCCTCCATAGACTAAAATAGAAGGTCTATTTAAGCGAAGCATCGCCATTAATGCTCCTGGCATATTCTTGTCACAGCCTACCACAGTAACAAGAGCGTCATAACTCATTGCCTCTACTACGGTCTCCATAGAGTCTGCTATCAGGTCACGACTTGGAAGCGAAAAACGCATACCAGGTGTTCCCATAGAAATTCCATCACTTACACCTATCGTATTATAAATTAAACCGACAAGGTCGGATTTTTGAATCCCGTCTTTAATATCTTTTGCTAGTGCATTGAGATGCATATTACAAGGGTTTCCTTCATAGCCTGTACTAGCAATCCCTACAAATGATTTTTGAAAATCATCTTCTGTCAGACCTATGGCATGTAACATAGCTTGTGCCGCTGGTTGTGTAGGGTCTTGTGTGACTGCTTTACTATATGGATTAAGTTCTTTCAATGTATTATTATTTTAAAGTGTAAAATTATGTTTTGCGTATTCTTATGAAATCTCTATTTAAAAATGCTTACGTTATCCAATATTGCCAAAAAACATATAACTATTTCCATATCAGCTATTTATGTTTTTAAATTCCCCTTAAGTCACATCAAAAAAAAAGCCTGTATCAATATGTTGATACAGGCTTTATATAAGGGTATAGCAGTCCGTATCACTCCCGTGGAGGAATAATAATAATGACGCTATTAATAATTTGGTTTCTCATAAACTTGGGATAAATGTATAAAAAGTTTTTTTAATACAACCTCTTTTTTATTGATTGAAACTATGTTTTTTCAGTCTCTTCAATAAAAATGTAGTTATTTTTGTTAAAAATTGATTCATTTTGAACATTCCCTCATTACTTGATGCGCAGCGTAGGTATTTTGCTTCTGGCGCTACGAAGTCTATTAAACAACGGTTACTTATTTTAAAGCGCTTACGCGAAAGTGTAAAAAGACATGAAACTGCTATTCATGATGCTTTATATACTGATTTTAAAAAACCTGTCTATGAAAGTATTGCTAGCGAAACAGGTTTGGTCCTCAGAGAACTGGATCATGCTATTAAAAAATTAGAATTCTGGGTACGGCCAAAAAAAGTAAAAGGATCTATGCTCAATTTCCCTGCAAGGGATTATACCTATTACGAACCTTATGGTGTGACACTAATCATTGCTCCATGGAATTACCCTTTCCAGCTTGCTATGACACCGCTTATAGGAGCTATTGCGGCAGGAAATACAGCTGTTATAAAACCTAGCGAACTCACTCAAGCGACAAGTCAAATATTGGATATCATTATTTCCGAAGTATTTGCTTCTGAGTATGTATGTGTTGTACAAGGTGCTATCCCAGAAACAACCGAATTACTTGCTCAACGTTGGGATTATATATTTTTTACGGGAAGTGTATTTGTTGGAAAAATTGTGGCGCAGGCTGCAGCAAAACACCTTACTCCTACAACATTAGAACTAGGAGGTAAAAATCCTTGTGTAATTGATAATACGGTTAAAGTATCACTTGTCGCAAAACGAATTGTATGGGGTAAATTCTTGAATGCTGGACAAACCTGTATTGCTCCTGATTATATATTGATACATTCAGATATCAAAGATCAATTCTTAACAGCTCTAAAAGAAGAATTAGGAAAAGCTTACGGAGAGAACATGGCTACATCGCCAGATCTAGCTAGAATTATAAATGCAAAGAACTTTGATAGACTCGTGGCTATGCTTGAAGGAGAAGTTGTGGTTATAGGTGGACAGGTTGATCGAGATCAATTATATATATCGCCTACCATTGTAGATAATCCAAGCCTAGATAGTCTTGTTATGCAAGATGAAATTTTTGGACCTATTCTCCCAGTTATTCCGTATGAAACACAGCGTGATATTGAGCAAATTATTGATCGTTATGAAAAGCCATTATCTGGCTATGTTTTTTCGCGAAAGCGGTCTTTTTCAAATTGGTTTTTACACCGTTTTTCTTTTGGTGGTGGTGCTGTAAATGATACTATTATTCAATTTATAAATGAAGAATTAGCCTTTGGAGGTGTTGGAAATAGCGGTGCTGGAAGTTACCACGGGAAGCATAGTTTCTTAGCTTTTAGCCATGAAAAATCGATTACAAGAAAGAGTAATCTCATTGATCTTCCAATGCGATATGCACCTTATAAAGGGAAAAACAAAGTATTAAAGTTTGCTTTAAAATGGTTGTAACTACTCGATGAGTTTATGCTTCATCACATAAATAACGGCTCCTACTCTTGAGTGTACACCTAGTTTTCTAAATAATTCTGCACGTCGATTATCAATTGTTTTGGGGCTAAGGTGCATACGGGCTGCAATTTCTTTATACCCTAAATCGGTACCACAGAGGTAATTTAAAAACTCTTCATCAGTTGGTTTTAAAACTAGTTTCTTATGATTATTAATCTCTTCTTCCTGTTCCTCAGGGATGCCATTTGTAGCTTTTTCTCGGAGAGATTCATTTACAATATCATTATATATAAATTCTCCTTTGCTTGCCTGTATAATAGATGCGTTAAGCTCTGTAGGTTCTACATCCTTAAGCAAGTATCCTTTACATCCAAAGAAAATCATATTTGAGATGGTTTCTTCATCGTCTTCCATAGTAATGGCAATGACATTAATCTCTGGACAGTTATCTTTGATCCAAGCCATGGTACTTAACCCATTCATAATAGGCATACGTACATCTAATAGTACGACATCGGGTTGTTCGTGATCACTTTTAAGGTATTCTATAAACTCTTTGCCGTTTTTGGCTACAAAAACTACATAGGTGTCTTCAAAACCAGAGACCAATGTTTTTAATGCTTTTGCAAAAAGTATATGATCGTCAACTATAGCTACTTTGAGCGGCTTCATGTAGGGATGGGTAATAAGTTAGCGTTATTTCTGTTCCTTGTCCTTCTTTACTATCTGCTATAAGCTTCGCATGAATCATCTCTGCTCTACGTCGCATATTAATAAGTCCAGAACCTAAGGTATTATTATTTATATCATATCCTATGCCATTATCCTTTATGGCAATATGAAGATGTTCTTTTTCATAAGTAATAGCAATGTCCAGTTGCTGAGCTTCTGCATGTTTTATCACATTACTACAACATTCCTGTACTATCCTAAATATAATGATTTTTTCTTTTTCTCCTATAAAAATAGGTTCTCCAGTTACAGAAAAATGCGCATCTGTATGAGAGAATCGATTCAAACGATCTATCTCTACTTGAATTGCCTCTGATAAATCTAGATTTGCTAGTACTTCTCCATTTACAATCTTAGAGAGTTGTCGTACTTCTGTGAGACTTAAATCTACGGTTTCTAATGCTTCTTTAAAAGCATCTTTTTTATCTTCATCTAGTTTAGAAAGTCCAGATCGCAATTGCATTTTTGCAACAGAGAGTAATTGTCCAACATTATCATGGAGTTCCATTCCAACATTCTTAAGGGTGGCTTCTTGGATCTCGTTTTCTGCTTGTACAAGGGTACTTTCAAATTCTTTTTGTGCCACTACTTTTTCTATAAGAAACTTATTCTTACGACGTTGAAACGTATAAAAGAAAAGAATAAATAGAAAGACAAGTACTACGACTACTATGATAAAGTAGACGACGAGAAGGATTTCGTGTTTTGTGATTTGTTGAGCCAGTAACATCTTATAATACCAAAGGTAATGATTCCATAAAGGAAGTAGTTCGCATAATTTAAAATCAATCTATAATATTCTAAAAAAACCAATTCTATTGAAACTAAAAATTCACTACTCAACACTAGGGGCGTTACTGAAATATACCATAAAAGAGTCGCTATTGAAATATAAAAAGGCAAGGAATATCCTATACTAAGTATCTTATCAGATCTTAACAACTCATAATAATAAAATGCAATCGAAAGTGTTAGTAGCAATAATCCAAAAAGATTATTAAGTTTTAGAAAAGTATCAAAAAATAATGGAGTATATAAAGAATACAGAACACAAAATATGGTATATATATAAATGCTGTATTTTAGTATTTTTTTATGTTTTTTTAAATACAGTTGTTCTCTAAAATACCAAGAATAAAATATATAGGCAATAGCAATTAATATGTTGAATATCCAATAATTTTTAAGCCATTTTTTATTATCAATATCTATAAAAAACGCTAATTCATCATAGTTATAGTAATATATGACATAAGGATAAGCACCCATCACATCAATAAAGGCAACTAACCATAAATAAAAACATAAAAATTTGAAGCTTATATTCTTCTCATCTTTAAAAAATTTATAGGTAATTGTGGCTGCTAATGCAGCCACAATTTCAAATAGTATTGGTATAGTAAATATTTTACTTATAAGCTCGTTCAAAATTTATGGTTTATATATCTGTGGTGGCCACCCTCCATGATTAATATTCCAAGCATCAATCTTGTAATTGTTATTTTCTTCTTTACCTTCTCCTGTAGTAGGAGCTAAGAAGAATGTTGTTTTATTTGATTTTGAAGCATCATATGCTCCAAGGTAAAGTCGTATCCTTGGATTTGATATTCCCATATCCTTGGACTCACTCTCTACATAATCTAGATATTCCCGCAACTCTGAAATATTTAAGGTAAACTCACTCGTGTCATGATCTCCTAAATGTTCTCTAAGTGCTTCTCCCCTTGTCTTACTCCAATGAGTAAACAACTTTTCCGCATCTTGGGGTGTGATGCACTTTTCTGGCTTTGCCATATTGTAAATAGTTTAAGTTAAGGAATGAATTTAGGGAAATATAAAGGGTTCTCCAAAAAGATTTTTTTAAAATCAGGGGAAAATACGTATTTTTACTACGGTCTTCCTGCATAACTTAGCAGTAAAATTCTTACAGAATAAACTATTTTAAAAAAACTAACTCATGGGAAGAGCCTCAAATACCGAAAGATTAACCTCATCAAGACCTATCGTTATGCCGTCAACAATTACATTTTGTAAATTAAGTATTAGAAAACTGTATGCAAAAAGCAGGCGCTTAGGCATTGCTAGCTGGAATGATTCTTTAGATTATGCCGATTTTATCCACGAATTATGGGAAGCTATTAGTAAACATCGCGAACTTAAAGAAGAAGCTGCTCGTACGCTAGAGATCTTAGGAAAGGGAGATGTTATCCAATTACTAAGTGATACTGTTATGGAGCATCGTGTATTAATCAGTCAATAAAAAAGATACTGAATCTCCTTGCTTTTTTTGAGCAAGGAGATTTATAGCCTTTTCTGATAATTGAAATATACGAGGATAGCCTCCTGTCGTTTGGCAATCTCTCATTAATATAATTATACGACCAGCAGGTGTTAACTGAACAGTACCTGGTAGTACAGCGCCAGTTTGTATAGAAGGTATCGTATGTATTATTATTTCTTCTAATTGTACTGCCATACGATTCCAGAGTTTTGAAATTGTATATGTTGCTTCTTTAAAATGTTCCTGTTGTATAGATTCTAAAAGATGATATTCGGGTCCTTTAAAAACGCTAAGTTCTTGTTTTGTAAAATAGGCCGTTGCTTCTGTAATAGTATCTATTTTAATACGTGCTCCTTTTGTAGAACCATATGTTGATGTTCCTATAGGAAGTGTCATTCCGTTTTTTAAAATATCATCTTGTGTTATTGGAACATACATACTCCTACTATCTAATACAGATTTTGATAGAATACCTCCAGCAACTGATAGATATCCTCGACAACCTTCTATTACCCTTGAGAGTTTAAGTAATTGTCCTTTACGTGCTAGATATACTTTATTATTCTTTAATTTTTGTGTGTCTAGATTTGCATCTGTAATCCCGCCCGTAATCACAAAATGCCTATCACAATTAAAATGTATCGTAGGCCCTACTAATGTATATTCTATAACAGCCGTATCATCTAGATTATTGATAAGTGCATTGGCAAGTTGTAATGCCTTTTTATCCATAGTCCCACTTTCAGGAACTCCTAAATGAGCAAATCCAGAACGACCTTTATCTTGAATCGTTGTATAAAATCCAGCATGTTGTATGGTGATACTATTTTGCATAGATTTCTGATTTTAGCTCAAAGGTTTCAGCCTTGATCATTTCTTGTATCACAGTATGCTCTTGTGAGTCTATGGCATAAAATTTAATAAAATCTCCAGCGATAAAAGGTGAAAACCTTTCTTTAGTCACATCAAAAAAAGAGATTGGACTATGACCTATGGTATACCATCCTCCTGGACTATCCTGTGGATATATTCCTGTTTGTTTTCCACCGATGGCAACACTTCCTTTAATTACTTTTTGTTTAGGAATGGGTTTACGTTCTATATATAATCGTTCGTCTAGCCCTTCCAAGTAAGGAAATCCGGGTAAAAACCCCATAAAATACACTGTGTATAAAGGGGCAGTATGTATTTCTACGATTTCTTTGATCGTACATTTTTTTGTATCAGCTAGAAGTAATATATCTTCTCCAAAAACGGTATCATAACATACAGGTACATGATGTACTTTATGTTCTTGAAATCCTAAAGGAATTGTTGTTTTAATAATTTCGCGAAAGCGGGCTTCTAAAATCAATGGCGTTTCATCGCTTTCTATATTTTTAAGTAATATCTCGCTATAAGTATGAATAATTTCTGCAGTATAGACGATTGCAAGCTGCTTTTTAACTGCGAGTAAAAATTGCAAAAATTCACGAGAAGGTTTGCATTTCCATTGAATGCCCCATGATTTTTCTCCCATCCTGAAAGTCTGAAAATCGAGATCTTGCATTAGCATATTTCTATCTGATGTCTTTTTAATCCTATATGTAACTCTCTAAGAATTTGAAGTGCCGTCGTTGTATCTCCGTGCACACAAAGTGTATCAATTCCAAAAGGAAGCATCTTGTTGTCTATAGTTGTAAGCAATTGTTCTTTAATCATTGGAATTACATGGGTAAGTACTTTTGTTACATCATGAATTACTGCGCCTTTTAATGTTCTATTAACCAACGTATAATCATTATTATAGTTACGATCTGCAAAACCTTCTATACAAAGGTGTAACCTCTCTTTTGCTTCTTCCTGAATCACTGAATGATACGGTACATATAGCACGATATCTTTATTTATTTCTTCAACTACTTGTATGATCAAACGTGCAATATCTACATCTACAGAAGCTAGATTATACAAAGCACCGTGTACTTTTACGTGATGCAATTTTTGGTTTTGCCTTTCGGCGAAATTTTTAACCTTTATAATTTGCTCTTTGATACTCAGTGCTAGTTCTTTTTTTGATATATCTAGAATCTTTCTTCCAAAATTCTCACGATCTGGATATCCTGGATGTGCACCAATTTTTACATTATTTTGAATCGCAAGTGTTATTGTATCTTGGATAATAGTATCGTTTCCTGCATGGCCACCACAAGCTATATTACAAGAACTTAGCAAAGGAAGTAATGATGCTTCATTTCCAATCCCCTCTCCTACATCACTATTAAGATCTATACTATACATATTATATAACACCAAAAACTTTAAGAATCGTACGAAGCCCTAATCCAAAAACAACAAGCCAAATAATAATACCGATTATATTCTGCCAAGTTTTATTAGTATACACTCCTAAAAGTTGTTTTTTATTAGCCATCCAGATTAAATACCCAGCGATAATAGGAAGTAACATCCCATTTGCTACTTGTGCAAATTGTATAATATCTATTGGACTATACCCAAATGAAGAAAAGAAAATACCTAAGATTAAAATCAGTCCCCATACCATTCTAAATCGAGTTGATTTTATATTTTTCTCCCATCCTAGACACCCTTGAACTACATATGCTGCAGCAAGTGGTGCTGTAATAGCCGATGTTAATCCAGCTGCTGCCATGCCTATTCCTACAAAGTAACGAGCATATTCTCCAAACAGTGGTTCTAGGCTTTTTGCAAGGTCTCCTGCATTTTTAATATCACCTCCTTGTATTGCCGCAGCACAAATAATAATTGCCATAGAAACTAGCCCACCTAAAATTACAGCAACAATAGTATCTTTTCTAGCAATAGGCAATGCCTCTGCACCTTTCCACTTTTCTGTAACTAATGAGGCATGTAAAAATAAATTATAAGGTACTACTGTTGTTCCTACAAGTGCTATAATTGTGAGTATACTATCATTAGGGAAAGAAGGAATAAAACTTCCTTTAAGCACACCTATAAAATCTGGTTTTGTAACAATTGCAGTAATAATAAATGCAATACTCATAAACAATACCAAGCCTACCAAAATACGTTCTAACACCTTATAACTTCCTATATAAAGAATGATTGCTGCTAGAATACCAATTCCTATGCTCCAACCATTAAGAGATAGAGAGCCTATTTCAAAAGCTCCAGAAAGTCCCAATGCCTTTATACCTAACACGCCTCCACTTATATTTCCTGCTTCATAAGCCGCATTTCCTATTACGATAGCACTTAGCATCAATAATATTGCTAGTACACGTACAATGGGGTTTTTAAGTTGAGATCGTATCACCTCAGCAAGTCCTTTATTGGTCACTAATCCTATACGAGCGGCCATTTCCTGTAATACAATCGTTGCGATAATAGACAATACCATAGCCCATAATAATGCAAAACCATATGAAGCTCCAGCTATAGTACAAACAGTGACTGTACCTGGTCCAATAAAAGCTGCTGCAATAAGAACGCCTGGTCCTGAAATAGTAAATCTTTTTTTCATTGATTGTATCCTGTGTTATGAATGTCTAAAGTATAAAAAATAACACACCTATTTTTTGATCAAAAAAAGGAATACTCAAAATTAAATTAACACTATTTATTCGGTCATCATTTTTCTTTTGACAAAATCTTTTTTCATTACAGAAATTACTTTCTGAGTTAGAAATTTTATAAGGAATTTTTTAAATCTTTTTATAAGAATACGTTTTGTTCTTTTTATGACACTTCCTTTAATTCGTTTAAAAAATGAGGTTTCCTTTTTCTGAGATTCTTTTTCTAAATACCCTGTTACTTCGTAATCTAGTATTGTTTTAACTCTATTTCTTAATGCATCTTCTATGCTTTCAAAATAACCTTTCCTAATTTGCGGAAAGTCTTCTATTTCATAATAAAAAGGATTTGTCATTTTATCTTTCTTTGCTTGTATAAAATGAATATCTGGAATGATCGGGAAGTACAATCTTTCTACTCCTTTACTATCTTTTGTTTTTCTTATAAAAACTTCTTTAGCCTCCTCTGTTACATTTTTAAATAAAGGATGAGGGTTTTCGGCATCATATTCTAAGGAAAAAAATGCTCTTAAAAAATTTCTAGCATTATCCCTTCCCAGAAAAAAGTCATGCTTTCTAAATTCTATATCTAAAAACCCTCCAAAACCTCCTAAAGCACTACACGCTAATGGTGGATGATCTACCAATTTGCCTGCTCTTTCCCATTTGACAGGAAAAACAAGAAGTCTAAAATAATCTTTATAAAAAGCTCCAGATCTTTTTACTCTCACTTGTTGTTGAAACAGCGAGTATGATTTGGAAAGTACCTGCCATATATTTTTTTGAAAAATAGAAGATTCATCATCATCTTCTATAGATCGAGCTACATCTTGGTTATAAAAATTCGGAAATGGATCTATCATAATCGTTCCAAACATAGGCGCTTTTTTATCATATGCTGGATGCATGCTTTCAAGAACGTTCACCACTTCTGTATAGGGCTCATTATTAATCGTCCCACCATCTACATTTGTAAAATCAAAATCCTCTGTATCCAAATATATCTTTATTGCAGAAGGGTCTTCAATACCTAGACTACGTAAGATCGAATTCTCTATATATTCCTTTGTAAGTTTCCCTTTAAATTGTCTCATCTCTAGACCTATAGGAAAAGCTCCAGTTCCCTTGATACAAAGTTTGAGCAACTCATTTGATTCTTTGTCATAAGGATCAAATTTTAAGTACACATTCTTATCTACTTCTTCATCAAATTTCATTTTAAAATGAGCAATCACCATATGTTCATGCATACGATGTCCGGGAGAAAATGGGAAATTGGCTGACGTAAAATTCTCAAATTTAATTTCAAAGGGAATACCACGTACACTACAAAGTGTAACTAAAACCCGAAGGTCATCAGAAATATATTTTGGTTTCTTTCTTTTTTGATCTGAAGGTGGTACTTGATTAAAGACTCTATCTGCTATATTATCTATTGGTTTTGAATTCAGTAAAGAAAGAATCCCTACATCACTATTTTTAATATCATTGGTGGTGAGCATTTTTTGAAATGTAGCAATCTTATTCTGAATTGCAGGATCTACATCATCATCTAGTAACACCCAACTATCATATAAAATATTTCCTGTCTTTACATCCGAAGGTTTACATACAGGTTCCATTTTTGAAAATGTAGACAATGCAGTAATCATTCCAACCATACCTCCAGCTGAAGCTCCTCCAAAAGCGTCTATACATACATCATGCATCGGAATCGTAGGGTCATATAAAGGGTCATCTTTTTTTAATAAACGATTTCTCTCCTTTTTTTCTTCCCAGAGTTCTAATACTTCAATAAGATAATCCATAAAACCTGCTGTATATGCGCCTGCAGAAACTGCACCTGCCATCGTAATTCCTAAGTGAAATGTTGGAGTCTTCGTTGCCATAATCTTTATTTTAAATATGTATCAGTCAGTTATCTATGATTGCACTGTTGAATTAATAGTAAGAAAAGTACGTATTTTACTGTACATATAACGTACTCTTTAATAGGTATTTCAAGAAAATAAAGTGGTTTTGTATGCTTTCGCGAAAGCGTAAAATCCCATTATACCATATATTAGTGAGGAAGATATAAAATTAATACATAATTAACTGTCTCCTTACCACTTACACGTTTATACAAAACAAAAGAGAGAGAGTGCACCACTACTCTCTCTCTCTCTCAGAAGAAAATTTTGTTTACAAGAGCTTTTTCATTAGTATAACGACACCCTAAATGGTCTTTTATTTTATTGAAAAAGCTTATTTTAATGATTCCTTACACTCATGTAAAGAAACTAAGATTATAGACCTGTAAACTCTAATTATTTTAAAAGTAACCTACTTATATATAAAAATCAATAGCTGTCATGAATATGCTATGTTATTTTTCAAATTTGCAGTAATACTATGTAAAATTGCTATTTCTTATATGTGTTATAAAAGGAAGATTAGACAATAATCATTAAGAAGAAAAATCTAGAAATCTACTTGAAACCCATTGCTCATCTATATTAATTTGTGACCAATTATCTTTTTCTTCATATACAAAGACTTCTTCATTTTTTATAACAGAACCTACTACATGAAATCGTGTAGATGGACCACTTCGTACGTTTAATACATCTGCATTTACTGTTGCCCTTCTTACATCATCTATATAATTACTATATACCCATTCTTCATTATCCTGTGATATTCTGTACCAATTGTTTTTCTCTTCATAAACACGCACTATTGCGCCTAATGTTGTTTGTCCTACTCTATCAAATGAAGAATTGGCACCTCTTCGTATATTTAATACTTCTGCAGTCACAGACCCATATCCTATTATTTTAGAAGGTGTTGGATTTGTTGTAGGTTGTCCAATAGCATTTGCTACAAGTGGCAGGAAGTTTTGTTCACAGGCTGCGACTGTATTTCCTCCAAAAAAATTAGTCCCTGGACAACTTTTAGTCATTCCGGTTCCATTTGTACGAGCACCGGTACTAAGGTCAAACCAATGATGATATACAATTCTATCTGAAGATACTGGAATGTCAAGACGTTTACAAAGAGCAGCTGTTAATCGTATAATACTATCTCGTTGCTTTGCTGTCATCTCGTCTTCTCCTGTGTCAAAAAAGCCTACATTTTCTATACAAATTGCATGTTTATTATTCCCAAATATACACGCTGGAGAGCTTTCTAAACTCCTACCAGTCATAACGACACCATCTGGAAAAATAGTAAAGTGCTGTCCTATATCACTCCAACCATTATTATTTACATGATGATTCTTCATGCTTTTTTGCATATCAAAATGATTATTCCCCTTAAAATGAATATAGCCTGGAGAGAATGTATGATGTTCTTGAATAAACAATACTGTCCTAGCGATATTCTCTTGCTTAATCCACTTTTCAAACTCTGAAATTGTAAATGAAGTAAAACCAAATTTTGTTTCCATTGTACTATGTTTTTAAATTCCCCTAAGCATTAAAAGTACTTTAAAATACTGAAAATCAATAATAGGAAACTTATTTTTTACTGAAACTACTGCAGGAAAATGATGCTGTATACGCTTTCGCGAAAGCGAACTACTTACAACCCCTAATAGCCATCATACGCTTACGTATCTCGACACTGGGTTCTAGAATAGAAATTAAGCTTAGGGGTTATACTACGCTTCTGAAATCTTATTATTAAATGTAATTTGAAAACTGGATCCTTTATTTACTTCACTACGTACTACAATATCGTCTCCCATAGTAACCAGTTGATTTTTTGTAATGAAAAGCCCAATCCCTTTTGCATCTTCATTACCATGAAATGTCTTATACATTCCAAATAACTTATCTCCGTATGTATTAAGGTCTATACCTAATCCATTATCAGAAATCTTTACGATCAGTTGATTCTTTAAAGAAATGGTATCTATAGATATTACAGGGTTACGATCAGGATGTTTATATTTTATAGCATTTGAGATAAGGTTAAAAATGATACTTTCTATATATGCAGGAATATAATAGATCTGAAGATTTTCAGGAATATTGTTATGAATAATAACGTTATTCTTTTCAATCTCTCTTGCCAAAATAATTTCTATTTTATCGATCAATCCGTACAGATAAATAGCTTCTCTCTTTTGAGAAACTTTTGTTTGTATCGATACTATTTTATTGAGATGGTCTATGGTTTCTGAGAGTCCTGAAGATACTTGTTCTAAATACTGAACATATTCTAGTTTCTCATCGATCGTATCACTTTGATTCATCATTCCTAATAGTGATTCAAAATTACCAGAATAGGACCGTAAATTATGAGATACGATATGAGCAAAGTTTAAGAGTCTTTCATTTTGAGCTTCTACAATATCAATCGTGGTAAGAAATTCTTGCTCTCTATGCTTTTGAAACGTAATATCAGAATGCGTTCCTATAACTCGTATAGCTTCTCCTTGTTCATTTCTTTCGATGACTTTTCCTCGATCCAATACCCATTTATAGCTATTATCTTTACACCGTATTCTATGTTCGTTTGAGTAATAGGGAGAGATTCCGTTTAAATGTCTTTTAATATCTGCATAATAGGCTTCCTGATCATTTTTATGTACTCTATCATTCCAGAAGCTAGCAGTTTGATCAAACTCACTAGATGTAAAACCGAGCATGCGTATAGATTCATCAGAATAATAGGCAGTATCTGTTTTTACATTCCAGTCCCAAACACCATCTTGAGAACCTTCTAATGCAAATTGTAACCGTTGTTTGCTATCTAGTAATTCTTTTTCAACTTTTTTTTGTTTGGTAATATCATAGATATATCCATTCCAAAGATAGCATCCACTATCATCTTTCTTTATGCTTCCATTTGCGCGTAACCATCGCATTCCTTTTTCAGGAAGTAGTACTCTATAATCGCAATTCCAATTTGAATGTGTTCGTATAGATTCTTGAATTACTTGATATACTCCATGTATATCTTTACGATGAATTCTATCAAAGGCAGGCGTGGCATCATTCTTTATTTGTTCATGGGTACACTCATATATATTCCATACCCCATGACTACAAAAAGGGAAACTATAGCTATTTGAATCTGGGCAATACCTAAGCTGATAAATCAATCCATCAGTTTGTTCAAATAGTTCTAATAAGACTTCATTTTCTTTAATCAATACTTCATTATCTCTTAACGCCGCCATACTATTAGGTTATTAATTTGACCAAAATTATTAGAATACAATTTATACAGTATTAGAGTAAGTGTTTCATTAAAAACTTAGATTAAATGATTGATTTAATCGATGTAATACACATTTGCATGCATTTTAAGATATTCTATGATCGTTATATTTTTAAGATAAATCTTAGAGAATTGGGTGAAAATCATATCATCCCAACCACCCATCTCTATCCACACTTCGATACTATTTTGTTCCTAACGTCACAAAATCACTCAGTGCTCCAGTTATAGTTAACCGAGCCATCCATCTCTATCCAGACTACGATACTGTATCGCTTCGCTGATGTGTATTCCCGTAACAACATCACTTCCTGCTAGGTCTGCAATGGTTCGGGATACTTTAAGGATACGATCATAGGCACGTGCAGAGAGATTCAACCGTTCCATGGCGGTTTTTAGTAGGTTTTTTGAAGCCACATCGAGTGCACAGTACTTTCGGATTTGCTTGACATTCATCTGAGCGTTATAGTTGGTAGATTCGCTTTCGCGAAAGCGGACAACTTGCAATTCTCTTGCTGCTGTCACACGCTTACGGATCTCGACACTGGATTCGGCTTTTTGCTCGCTACTCAGTTTCTCAAAAGGAACTGGAGTTACTTCAATATGAATATCGATACGGTCTAATAGAGGGCCACTCACCTTCCCTAGATACCGTTGCATCTCTGCAGGACTACTGGTAACGGGAGCATCTGGATCATTAAAATAGCCACCTGGACTCGGATTCATACTCGCTACGAGCATAAAACTACTGGGATAGGTCACCGTAAAACGTGCTCTAGAAATCGTGACTTCACGATCTTCTAAGGGTTGTCGCATCACTTCTAAGACTTCTCTTTTAAACTCTGGTAATTCATCCAGAAACAACACGCCATTATGAGAAAGGGAAATCTCACCAGGTTGTGGATAGCTTCCTCCTCCTACGAGGGCGACATTTGAAATGGTGTGATGTGGTGATCTAAATGGGCGCTCATTCATTAACCCTTGGTTATTCTTAACTCTCCCTGCAACACTATGTATTTTTGTGGTTTCAAGGGCCTCTCGTAAAGACATAGGCGGCAAAATACTAGGTAGTCGTTTACTAATCATGGTTTTTCCAGAACCTGGAGGGCCTATCAAAATAATATTATGTCCGCCAGCTGCAGCAATCTCCATACAGCGCTTTATAGATTCTTGTCCTTTTACGTCGGCAAAATCAAATTCTGGATGTTCTAGACTTTTATAAAACTCTGCGCGAGTATCTATAATTGTTTGTTCTAAAGGAGTTCCTTTATCAAAAAAAGCAATGACTTCGCTTATATTTTCTACCCCATAAACAGGGAGTCCATCTACGATAGCAGCTTCTTTTGCATTTTGTTTAGGTACAATAAACCCTTTAAAACCTTCTTCTCTTGCTTTGATAGCAATGGGTAATGCTCCTTTTATAGGTTGTAATCCTCCATCGAGAGAGAGTTCTCCCATAATAACATAGTCACCTATAGTATCTCCTTTTATCTGTCCTGTGGCAGCTAGGAGTCCTGTAGCAAGCGTAAGATCATAAGCAGAACCTTCCTTACGCATATCGGCAGGAGACATATTAATAATAATCTTTTTACCCGGAATTTTATAGCCATTATTCTGAAGTGCAGCTGCGATTCTATAATTACTTTCCTTAATCGCATTATCAGGAAGACCTACCAGATGGTAGCCTATTCCTTTATCTACATTTACTTCTACAGTGATGGTTGTGGCATCTACCCCAAAAACGGCGCTCCCAAAAACTTTGGTTAACATATACTTCTAGTTTGAAGAAAGAAAGAAGTTTGCGCACGTTATCTTTACTTTACAAGTGAGGGATAAATATATAGATTTTTGATAGGTATTACCTCAGTAGGGTAACGTAATTTTAGAAATTATAGCCTTCTAACAATAGTTATTGATTATAAAAACATAAAAAGCTACACGTATCACACGTATAGCTTTTATATGTAAATTAATGTCCTCACTCTATACGGCACTTGTTACAGATGAGCGTTAGTGAGGGATCTAGGTATAAAGTTAATCAAGTGTAGGAGTCCACGAACTGTCATAAGTTATACTATTTATGTAAGAAGCCTTTAATTTGTTTAAATAAGCAATGATCTTATCTCGTTCTCGATATCCTTGTTTAAGCGCATCGTTGAAATGGACATCTCTCACCATAAGGACAATGTACCAATTTTCAATACTGTCAATTTGATTTTCGCTATCGTCTCCTAAAATTGAGGGAATAAGATTTAATATTTTGGTTTTTTTTTCTGTCTCAAAAAAAGACAGATAGTAGGTCCTATGGTCAATAGTAATAGCAATATTGTGTGCAACATCTACAGCATCTTGTTGATGATTGGCATTGAAGAAATGATAAAATGAATTTGCTCCATGAGGATCTTTAAAAATATAAGAGTATTGCTTGGGGAGTTTTCGTTTAAAATTTTTACCTTTTTTAATCTTGTAATCTTTAATTTGAGGTGCTATTTGAATAGGGACACAGGAATAAGTCAATAAACAGATAAGTATGAACGTAATAAATCTCATGGCTTAGTTTAGATAAAAAGCAACAATTAATATGCCAATATGATTGAATAAAAGGATTTTATCTCATTAATAAATATATTTCAAATTCTTATTCCGCCTCCCCGCTAGCACTCATCAGTAACGAGTGCTCATAAACATTTTCTGAATTTTATTCCTGTGACCTCATAAATGTACCTTTTTAAACTATTTATTTTTTACGCTTTCGCGAAAAGTCATACAACTACTTCTTAAAAACACAAAAAGCTATATCCAGACAGATACAGCTTTATTGTTCTTTTGCTCTTACTCTTGACGGTATCCATCACAGATGAACACTAACGACAAACTAGAAGCAATCAACAGAATTCAAATTGCTGATGATGTAAATCCGCCATTGTAGATTTTACCTAAAAAGGAAAATCAAATGTGCTTATTGGTTTTCAAAAATATCATATGTGCGGAGGTAAAGATAATTTTGGTCTGTAGAACTTGGTGATTGGATTCCTAAAGTAAGGTTCTGGATAAAAGATAAAATCAGAATCGCAAATGAAGCAAATTCCCTTTAACGGTAAATGTCCTAGGTGGTCCATCAAGACTTTTAGTTCATTCGATCAAAGACTAACCTAAATCGTGATACTTTTAGGCAATCTTTGATCCAGATTGCATGTTTGATGCAAATTACACTAACGCTAAGTTTTTTTTCAGACATGCGATCTGATTGAGGACGTTTCCTCAAACTCCTCTCCCATCAAACGACTATTGCACAGACCTTACTAACACCGAGCTCTACAACCTCGAGTTGCCATAGCTTCTGCTTGTATATCATTCTGAGCAGACACAACAAGAGTACTACCATTACAATTACACGTAAATGTATACAGGAATGATGTTGGATCAGTAGGATCATCCTCTATCGTAACAAAAGTAATACGAGTAGGAGTAATGAACCAATCTCTAACCCATTGTGCTCTACTTGTAGTTCCTGCAACTACATCAATAGCTACTGCAAAAGGAAGCATAATCGAACCAATGACCCAAGTAACAAATACACAAATTGTATTAATAATAGGAACAATAATATTTCGAGCAACCCATTCAACTATTTGAATAACAACTGTTATAAACCAACAAAATAATCGTTGCCACCATCTTCTTCTTTGCCTACAAGTTCTACGACGTCGATTTACATTTCTTCTTATAGGGTCGAGTACTTGTCTTGTTATCCACGTTCTTGTTGTTCTACATATTAAAGCCATAATGATTTTGTTTCTGGCAAATGTATAGTACTAAATATCTCTACAACAGGGTTAATAAACCTGTTTCTACAAGGTTTAAAACCCCATAAAAAAGAGAACGCTAGTGTTCTCTTTTTCTATATACTGATCTTCCTTTTTGTTGTTTGCTAAGTATTTTTAATGCCAGTTCTCTCTCACTCACTTTATCTTTTATTTGCAAATGATTCATATCAATTCCTAAACTATTCTCGAGTCTATATAGTCTCTTGTCAAAATACATTCCTGTACATTTTCCACCTCGCTCGTAGATTTGGATATCCTCGCAAGTATTTGTTTGCAACGAGTGCCCACAAGCATTTTCAAAATTTATTCCTGTGGCATTATAAATATACTTCTTTCTTTATCTCTTTTTATGCTCCTGTCTGCCGACTGGCAAGTTCGCAAAAAGTCATACAGCTATTTGCATACTTATTAATTGATTTAATCACTCTCAAAGTCACCAGTTACAAACTGGCGGGAGCGTGGGGAAAACAATTGTAGTGAACAATATGCTGGTCTGCAAAATGGTATATATATGATAAATTCAGAAACAGGGTAAATTCTTGATAATTTAGAGAATTGTGTTAGACAATGTCCAACAGATCAATAATTTTTGAATTAGCAGAATTTGCAAATAGTTCGAAAATGAAAACAGATTCTATATTTATGAAATTTTATAGAACGTATTTGAATTTACTATTGTTTGATTAATAATAAACCTCTAATTATGAACTATATTAATCTTTAAACTAATTAGTTATGTTAAAAAATATTTCAGACTTAGGTAATGTTATAAGCAAGGAGGAACAAAAGTTCATTCAAGGAGGACACGATACTTATACTATTACATGTACCTTTTCAGCTACAGAAGGAGATTATTGGGTAGCCACTGCTACGAATGCAGCATATGCTGGATATTATACTCACCAATGTCATCAACAAGGAGGGACTCCCTCTAATGGGCATGTGTTTATAGGGGATAGATAACCTCTAGAAGTAAACCTGAGCTCGATTAAAAAGTGATAAGTTGATTTGAATTAATTGTTTGATATTTAATAGATGTTTTTTTAAGTAAAAAGCTATAACGTATAGTCATACTTTTTAATTTTCATTAATTGATTTAATCACTCTCAAGACCACCAGTTACAAACTGACGAGAGCGAGGAGAGTGTTTTTTATAACAAAGAAAAACAGCAATTTTTTTTATCAGAATTGCTGTTTTTTAATTATTTAGATATCAAATTTAAGCTATGTCTTAATTTGATCCATTATCGATTGAAGGTTTTTCAAAATATCAAAAAATTTTATTTCTAATTGATCATATAATTTTTCTATATTTTTCACTAAATCAAGTATATCTTCATATTCATTTTCAATAAAATCAAAATAATCATGATTAGACATATTATATTTATGAAAATAATTAGTGATTGTTCCATCAAAAACCCAGTTATTATCTTCTTTATATATATCAATACTAAAACCAACAGCTTCAGTAGTATTAATACTTTGCTTCAAATCAAATGATAATTGACAAGAGATTTCTGGCTCTAATTTAGACTCATTTCGAAAATTAATATAAGTTTTTGATAAGATTGAATTTCTTTTAATTAGCGAATTCCTTATCAAAGCTTCTTTAAGCTTATCAATATTAGTATTAATCTTAGCAATTTTAATTATAAAATCTTCAATAGCTATTCCGTTAATATTTGACATAAAAAATAATTATTGTTTTTTGGAAAACTCTTTTATACACTAGTGCTATCTCTATGATACTTTTGAAATAAACTGCCCCTTATAAAGGAGAGTAGTTCTAGGTGAGATAAATATAAAATTATAATATCGATTTTATTCTAATTACTATAATTCTGTTCTTTTTAAAATTAAAGAATGAAGAGAGTCTCCCTCCATTCCCGTTAATTTGTAACTGGTGGAGGCATAAGTAAGAAATTTATAGTATAAGCTACCCTATAAACCCTATAGCATCAATCTCTAATATCGTATAAACTTCTGCAAAGTTTCTAGTACTTGAATATTTCCGTTCTTTTGATCACTCTCAAAGCCACCAGTTACAAACTGGCGGGAGTGGGGTTTTATTAATTAATCTCAATACATTTTATACCTCTCCAAGTACCTGGAAAAGGAATTACTGAGGTAATATATGTCGCATATACTTTGTTGTCTTTCATTGTTAATCCCCAAGTAGCTAGATTATTACTTCTAGTTCCATAAGAAGAAATAAATTGGCAATCATTAGGATTACTTACATCTATAAGTGTAATTTCACTTCCTCCAGTTGATAGTATTACTCTGTTATTGAGTGCATCGTATACAAGTTGATTAGCATGTCCAGCACTGTTGAGCCAAATATTTTGCGGAGTATCACATTCCCAAGGATTACACCATGAAGCCAAAGTAATGTTATTTATGTCGGAAATATCTAATATTTCCATTCCACAATAATCGGTTGCTGTATATGCATAATCCCCATTTAAGATTATATTATTATACGCATGCTGCTTATCAAAACTTTCATTGATGTATCTACTTTTTTCTTCAAGATTAGACTTATCTGTAACGTCAATAACTCTAATTCCTCCCGCATCATAGGAAACAAATAAATCATTTCCTCTAATAGTCATTCCTCTAGCATTTGGTTCTTGAATTGAATTAGGGTTGGGTACGGGGAAGTCAATATCTGGTATAAATTGATCAGTTTGTACGATGTTACTTTTGTTAGAAATATCGAACACATAAATACCTTTGCTCATTGCTCCTAAATAGGCATAATTATCTTTCACGATTACGATAGCACTTCCTTCTTCAATAACACTTGTTTCCCAAAAGTCTGTTGTTGTTGGATTATTGGGATCACTAACGTCTATTATTGCTATGCCTGCTTTGGCATTTCCACCAAAAAAATCTCCAAGTGCTACATATAGATAATCACCTTGTTGAGTTAAGTGCATAGCGTGATGATTTCCAAAATTATCTATAGAAACATCTGAAATAAGCTCAGCAGGGCTTTGACTATCATCAAATATTTGGACTCCGCCTGATTTTGAAGCAACATAAAAATAGTTGCGTCCTTGCTCGTCTAATACGATTCCTTGTGGTAAAAATGAGGGAACTGGTATTTCCCAAAGTAAATTAAATTGTGCAGTTGACGCATTAGGTGAAATAGAATCATTAGGGTCATTAGTAGTACAAGCATTGGTTACGAATAATAATGAGAATAAAATAAAGAGATATTTCATTGTTTTTTCGATGGTTTTGTTCGTTATATACAAAAACGGAGTGTTTTACAAAATATTATCCTTTACCTCTTGTGCTCCCGATAGTGTTCGTTTGCAATGAGTGCATTTAAAGAAGCTAGCAAAGGGTTTTCATGACTTAATTAGCATCATAAACATACTCCGTTCTTTATCTATTTTTACGCTCCTGTCTGCCGACAGGCAGGTTCGCGAAAAGCTACTCATCATCTTCCCCATCTTTTAAATGTATTCTTAGTACCCACATCCTTAAAACACAAAAAACTATACGTACTTTTTATGTATAGCTTTTGTGTCTAAATTTATTTTGATCGCTTACTCCATACGGCACCCGTCACAGACGAGCGTTAGCGGGGATAATAGTCTAAGATGATTTTATTGCTATTAATTCAAAAAAAAACACATATTGATATTTAACATCTTATTATCAAAGAACTAATTGTTTTATTACGAATCTTCAATTTTTAACTATTATCCTTTTTTTAAAATCTATTAATTAGAAAAACAGTAATTAGCTTTCCAGTTAACTACTGTTTTCAGTTATTTAATTTATCATTTTTAGTAATACCTATTTATTATCAAAGGGTATTATATTTTGATATATCATTCATTTTCGTTTTCATTTAAAAATTTCACTGTATTCCATATTGCACACATTGTCTTACCATTTATTACCCAAACAGAGTCTTGTTTACCTATGTTAATAAATTCAAACTCACCTCCTTTACCAATATTCATTGCATTTTTCTGTAAGACTAGTACAAAATCTTTATTGAGAATTCTTTTTTCATTACCATCTTTCATTCTATAATAGGTGTATTCACTTCCCAAAATAGTATAAGTGCCATTTTCATTTTGTATTCCAAAATATACATCTTTACCATTACTTTTTAAATCTGTAACGATCTGTGAATTTGCATCGCAATAAAACTCATCTGCTAATTCAGCAAGTCTATTACGTTTTATTCTCTTCTTTAATGCTTCTAATTTCATTCTAAATTTTTTAGTAATTCCCCCGCTAGCGCTCGTCTGTAACGAGTGCCCATAAACACTTTAATCCAGAAAACCTATGATATCAATCTCAAAAGGACTATCAGGATTCTCAGAAATGTTTTTAGCACTAGAATATTTCCAGTCTTCTGGTTTAGTAACAAATCCAGAAACGACAGGATTATTATGAATATAGTCTAGTTTTTGTTTAATCACTTTTGGACTCCATAACTCTATAGGTTTATTATGATGTTGCCAAAATTGATGTTTTGATATATTTCCTTTCTTTTTAGCAGCTTGCTCCATCATCCATAACATCCATTCTTTTCTGCTTTCTTGAGGATTGTATTGTATTTCTTTAATGATTGCCTTTGCAGTATGTTTTTTAAAATCTCTTAATAATTCGTATGGAGTTTCATTATTTGATCTGAAAATAAGATGAATGTGACTAGGCATAAAGCAATATGCAAACAATTCCATTCCTTTTTCTTTGTGACAGAAGTCTACACTATCTGCGAGTAGTTTAAAATAACATTCACGAGTAAAAATATCCATCCAGTATACGGTAGCAAAACTTACAAAATAAGCTGCTGTAGGATTATGGAATTTGTATTTTCTACTCATACCTCTAAAATATAAAAGCCATAATATATATCATAGCTTTTATATTTAAATAATGCTCTCACTCTATACGGCATCCGTCACAAACGAGTGCTAGCGGGGTCATACAACTACTTCTTAAAAAAACAAAAAGCCATACGTATGTTACATATAGCTATTTGTATCTAAATTCTATTTTACTGCTTACTCCATACGGCACCCGTCACAGACGAGCGCTAGCGGGGGGGTCATAAATATACTTCTTTCTTTATCTTTTTTTACGCTCCTGTCTGCCGACAGGCAGGTTCGCGAAAAGCTACTCATCATCTTTTTCATTTTTTAAATGTATTCTTAATACCCATATCCTAAAACATAAAAAGCTACACGTATTACACGTATAGCTTTTACATATTTATTTAGTTGATTTGATCACTCTTAACGCCACCAGTTACAAACTGGCGGGAGCGGGGAGTGTCATAATTTCTAACGAGCCTACTATTCTTTCTTGTAAACTATAGTTTCATAATTTAAAAAGGTCGAGTTTATAATATTATTAGGAAAGCTGTTGATTATAGAATTGAACTCTTTAGCATTCTTATTAAAGACTCCCATATTCATTCTTTTTGTATTTCCTTCTGTTCTAGCTATATCTTCTTCTAATAATTTAATTTTGTTATAATTATCTTTCAATTCATTAGATAAACTATATGTTTTAAATGAAAAAAATACAATTATTATCAAAATAACTAAGCTTATAATTTTTTTATTCATCGTTATTTTTTTTTATATATTCTTGAAAAGCTTTATTTCTAACAAGAGCCCTCATTTGCCCATTAAGTTTATCCATATCATTAGCATAATTTAATAGAGAATTAAAAAGCTCTTCGTTACTAACATGGCTATTTTTAAGCTCAGAAATAAAGGCTGTTGTTATATTTAGTACAGCTCCACTCGTTGTAAAATTAGATAATGCTTCTGACATTCCTTCAGAGACATCTAAATCGTCTTGATAAATAGCTCTTGAGTCTTCTAAAAATGACTTCATGTAATCTATTTTTTCTTCAGTATCAAATTCGGAAATAGGAATTAGATCGACTTCTGGTTCTTCTCCTTCTTTTTCAACTTCTGTTCCGTTAAGAATATTATCTCTTTGATTTTCTAATATCTGTAATTCATTGTCAATTTCACTTATTCTTTCTTTCATTTTTTTAGAAATCCGCCCATTAATCATATTTAGAGTACCTGCGGTTCTTGAAACTGCTTGACCTACAACAGGAGTAAATACTACAAAGGCTTGTGCTAGTTGGATGTCAGTTATAATATCATGAAACTCTCCTTGTCTTTGTATTTCTTTTAATTTTTTTAATAGCCTTTCATTTTTAGGGCAATCACCACTAGGACAAGGCATCATTCCGTCTGGATCAATAAAGAATACTGGATTATCAAACGCAAAATTATATGGAGAAAAACTTATCCGTTATAGTCTATCTGCTCGTGGATATGATAAAGATCAGAACTGGGTTGGATTTAACAAAGCCAAAGAGATTTGGTTGGAATAATTGAATATATAAAACGCCCATCTTATATGATGAGCGTTTTTAATACATCTTATCTATTACTTACTCTTCTTCATCACTATAGGTATGAAAAATACCCCAAGAAAAATCGTAACCTTGATTAATTATATCATTAATTAACTCTAATTTTTCAGCTTCGGTCTCATTATCAATAGCTGTATTATATATAGTTCCAATATCATCAACATCCAAAACTTCAAAGTCATTTTCAAAAAAAGTATCTTTAACTTTAGATAAAAAATGATCTTTGGAATAAGCTTTATATGCTACATTCACAAAAGCTCCTAAAGAATCTTCCAAAACAGTATTTAAGTTTTTAGGCTTAATCTCTATTATACCTAACCATATTTGATCTAAACCTTTCATATTTTGTTACCCACCATTTCTAGACGTGTCCTTAGTTAGCTTTATTCCTGTGGCGTCATAAATATAACTTTTTAAACTATTTATTTTTTATGCTCCTATCTGCCGACAGGCAGGTTCGTAAAAAGTCATACAGTAACTTCTTAAAAAAAACAAAAAGCCATATGTATGTTACATATAGCTATTTGTATCTAAATTCTATTTTACTGCTTACTCTATACGGCACCCGTCACAAACAAGCGCTAGCGGGGGGAACTTATTATCCTATTCTTGATTCCAAGATTCGTCAAATTGAAAATCAACATTTGAAACTTTCAATAACTTATTAGCTTCTTTATTATCTATCACTTTTTTCTCTGACTGAAAAATATTTACCGAACCATTGTTTGGATTTTCAATCTTATATAAAACTTTATTATTATCGTTTCTCTCGAAAAGAGATAATATGGTAGTTCCTTCTAATTTAAAAACATCTCTTTCTGAACCTACTTTACTCTTATTTAAATTTAAATATTTTTTAATATGCCCATATTTTAAAGTATCTACACTGTAATATTCGAATAGAGCTTTATCATTTCTTGAAAGCCAACTATTATCTAATATTGGAATATTATTTTCTATTCTAAAATCATTATAATTAATTCCAAATTTATCTTTATTATACAATTTTGGAGTTGTAAAAAAAATAACAAAAGCTATTACTAAAGCTAAGGAAATAATAAAAATCTTATTTTTCATAATTATTGAAACATTGGTTTAAATTCTGGTTTTTCATTAGTTGTAGACATTTGAGTTCTAGGTATCCCAACAGAAAGCGTTACATCTTTTGCATTTACATTGAGTAAAGTAATCCTCGCTACGTTTGTTTGCAACGAGTGTCCACAAACATTTTTCAAACTTTATTCCTGTGGCATCATAAATATACTTCTTTCTTTACCTTTTTACGCTTTCGCGAAAAGCTACTCATCATCTTCCCTATCTTTTAAATGTATTCTTAGTACCCACATCCTTAAAACACAAAAAGCTATACGTACTTTATATGTATAGCTTTTGTGTCTAAATTTATTTTACTGCTTACCCCATACGGCACCCGTCACAGACGAGCGCTAGCGGGGATTTAACAAAGCCAAAGAGATTTGGTTGGAATAATTGAATATAAAAAAGAGGCTATCTAAAATCAAGATAGCCTCTTTCTATTATTATTGATCTTCATCTCTCCAAACATCATCTCCTTCTTCATCGATATAAAATCTATATCCAACAGGTAAAGCGAGATACTTTACTAAGTCTGGTCTTGCTTTTATTAAATAAAATATGCTTTCTACCTGTAATGATTTAACATCTCCATTATATGAATTAGAAGTTAGATACCAACCTGTCATATACTCTGGAGCTTTATATCTCACACCATTTACTTCACTTCCATTATAGATTTCTTTAGAAACAGCTGCTTTTTGTGATAAGAGAGGTATTTTTGGAACTAAACCATACTTTTGGCATAAATCAAATTGTTCACTAAAAAAGGTACTGGTTAGCGTTACATCAAATTCATAGACATTTTTATCATTTATAACATCTTTTAATTCGTGAATTTGAATATACGTGTTATCAAAAACAAATTTTATAAGCCAAGAACCACATCCAAAAGTTTCCTGATCTTTAATTTCATTACCACTCTCATTCAAGTATTTTAAGATGTAGTCTATAATAATCTTAACTTTATCTACAGAATACTCACCATTTTTTATAAGAAATTCCCTTTTTAATATTGTATCAAGACCTTGTGTTACAAAAGTATCTTTTAATTCTAATATTACGTAATCATTCATAGTGCGATAATAAGCAATTATAACTAGTTTTTCAATTAAATGGAGTAACTACTCCATTTATTCTCGAAGAATCATAACCTCTACGAATTAATCCTCCTGTTATACCTCCTTGTGATGATGAACATGAAGCACAATGAGGGTATAATTGTTGTGGGGTGCCATCTGGAACTAATGAACTAACAGGCTGATGATCTGGAGTAAAATTTCCAGAAGCCCTTCCAGATGTTGTAGAACCGCAAGTGTGACATCCGTCCGTAGCACCAATCTCATTTATTGCACTCTTTTCTCCAGCTCTAAAACTTTGGCTTTTACTTCTAGCTTGAATACTTCTTCCAGCATTAGGGCCAGGTGTAAGAGTAGTTGTATTTACATTAGGATTGACTCGTCTAGCTTCTGTAACTACTTGTTCCGCTACGGAAGGTACTGCTGTTTTTGAAGCAGGTATTCCTCTAAGAACACCTTCTGTTGCAGCAGCCAGAACTGCATTATCAAATCCTTCTGTCATCTTTGCTGCACCTTCAACTACACGTCCATCTATAACATCGCCTGCACCATCTACAGTATTATAAGCAGTCATAAATGCACCAACAACAGCACCCTCAACTACAGCTCCAGTTCGATCAAATATACTTTGAAAATTTCCTTGAGCCAAATCTATTCCATTAATGCCAGACAGATTTAAAAGTAGAAGAGCTCCATCAACAGTATTATTTACAAAATTACGGTGTCCAATATTAGTACCTATCGTCCAGTCTACAAAAAATTGTTTACACCAATCACAATTACCTTGTGGCATCATTCCATCAGGATCTGTAAAATATACAGGATTATCAAATGCAAAATTATATGGAGAATGTCTTCTCATTGCTTCCGCGAGTGGATCAATATTCATCCACCTTCCCAAAGAAGCTTCATAATTTCTAGCTCCAAAGTCATAAAATTCAAGTCCGAGTTCTGAATTATTTTCCTTTCCATTAAACATAAAACGCTCCGCCATGGAGTTAGAATTGGAAGTAACCACGTCGTTGTACCCTTGTTGCTGTAATCCGAAGGGATAGTAATTCTTTTCTGAGATAATTTCTGTAGTAGGATCTATGGTTCCGTCACCATCGCTATCGGCATAAGTGAGTCTCACATTTCCTAAATGATCGGTATAATTAAAGGCATACTGATGACCAGCAACGTCCTTTATTGTTACAGGTGTTACATATCCTTCTGGATGCGAGAATAGTTGTAATGCTTCTAGTCCATTAGTATCTTCATAGATATATCCACCTGCATATGAGGTGGTCACGGTACTCAGCGTAATATTATCTCGAAGCACTTTTGCTAGTTTTATTCCTGTGGCATCATAAATATACGTAATAGTTCCATCTTGTACATTTTCCTCTGCATCTATAGTATTAATTTTAACAAACGTAGGAAGATTTAAGTAATTGTATGCTATCGTAGTAATTCCCTTATTCTTATCTGCAATCATATTTCCGTTTACATCATACACATAATCACCCTCAGAGGTATTCCCATCAAAAAAACCATTCTTCTTTAAATTAGCATGTCCATTATCACTTACTTCTAGTAGTTGGTTTCCCAGATAGGTATATGTAAGATCATCCATGGTAAGTGCATTTCCATTGTAATCCCCTTGACGTGTTAAGGCCTGAATATTTCCATTTTTATCATAGTTTATTCCTGAGACATTATAATGATCATATTCCATAAGGTCTACTCCTTTTCTACTATAAGCAGTATTGATACGATTTAAAGCATCGTATTTATAACCATAGGTTCTTTTCTTGCTATCTGTGTTTGCACTTTTCCAGATCGTTTGTGAGATGTTTCCATTATAAAGAGGTACTGCTTGTCCAGGAGCTCCTGCATCTCCTTTTACAGTATCATCATAATTGATATGGAAGTTAAACAGAGGTGGTGTTCTTTCTTCGGAGTTTATATCATTAATATCGGTAAGCCACCCACGTACATTGTATTTATAATCTACTTTTTGCAAGCTCTTATCAATAGTTGTTGCATAAAAATGAATATTACTTATTTGTGCGTTTGGAGTTTTAAGACTTACATCCCCTATAAGAGATGTATTAGGGTCTAAGAGTGTATGACTATATACGACCACCCCATGTTGGATAAAATGTAATTGAGTTCCTTCTTTTTCTATAGAAAACGAATTACTATCTATCGTATATGTCGCGTCTACATGTGGAGAACCAAAACTCCCATCTGCTTTACGTGTATATACTCTATATCTAGATACATTAGGAGTCGTAATAGGGGTTAATATAAACATATAGTCTATATCTGTAGGACTGACACTATTATTAATATCTGATAATCCTACTCGTATTTCGTCTTCTGGATTAGGTATTGTAAATGATAAACCTCCATTTTCTTCTAACTCTCCAATGGTAGCAAATCCTGCATTATAGCTATTCCCCGCGATATTTTTCTGAAGTATCGTTCCTCCATTTATCTCTTCTACACCTACAAGGTCAGTATATCCACTTTCAAAAAGCTGTCCTCCTACATGTTTTGATTCTAATTGTCCTAACTCGTCATAGATATTACTTGTAATGAGTTGCACAGGTTCATCATCAATCTGTTGCATATGAGTGATGAGTCTATTTTGATGATCATAGGTAAAATAATCTATAGTCACGACTCCTTTATGACTTCCTTTTTGGTGTGTAGCTCTACTCTCTACTACTTTTCCAGTAAAATCTAATAAGGTTTCAGAGATGTCCTGAGTATTGAGGTAGGTATTTAAACTTGCTCCATAAATAGGTCTCGCTTTATCATCATATCCTGTAACAGATGTAATCCAGTCATTTTGATCATTCAGCACACGTACTTTAGATACGATAGGAAGCCCTTGAGTAGCATCGGTTAGCTCTTGTCCGTAAACAACATCTGGCAAGACATAACCTAAAAGATCTGTATAGGTGTCATAATAATTAATGGTATGTAATGTAATTCCTGTAGTAGGGAATACTCCATTAGAATAATACGCATTTGTATCTGCTATAATGATTGGATCAGAAGTACGGGTTTCATTAAAGCTAGATTGTGCACTAATGGTGTTTTGTGCAGATGTTATTGTATTTCCTGAGGCAGCTTGATAGATCCCTGTATAGAGGACACGATTAAGTGCATCGTATTTGGTAAAGAGCCATTGGTTGTTTTCGCGTAAGCGGGCATCTTGTGTTAATACAGGACGGTCTAATTTATCATACAAAATATATTCCCATCCTTTTGCAGGGATTTTCTTTTCAATAAGTCTGTTACGATCATCGTATTTGTACTGATAACCAAACTTATCTAAAATCTCCTGGTAGTTACTCGCGAGAGTATCTCCATTTATTATTTGATTACTTGCCTCTGGAGAAAGTACAAAAGTTAGATTTCCAAAATCGTCGTAGATATAATACGTATCGTGTGTGAGATTATCATTGTAAGTACGTTTTAAAAGTACTTGACCGCTTTTATTGGTAAACTCTTCGATGGTATGATTATTCCCAGAGTTGGACGTCCAATTCTCATCTTTAGTAACAGATTTATACAATTCATTGACCATATAATATCCCGAAAGAGTCAGTAAAGGAACTGCTGTGTCACCTCCAGCAAAAGTAACATCAAAATAACGTACTTCGTTTGCGATATTGTTTTGATACTCCATTTTAATAGTATGGCCATCTGCAAGTGCCCAAGAATTTCCAGGTGCAGCTTGTTCTAGTACTCTATTAAGAGGTGAATTTTCATAGATCATTTCTGAGAATGGATTCTCAGTATCTTCATACTTAAGTGTATTGTAAAAATTTTCAATATTAAGTTTAAGTACTTGCTGATCTACAAAATCTAATGGATTTGTAATTTCTGTTTGAGTGGCATATGGAAGATATTGTTTAGGAGTTCTTCCTAGGTCATCATACTCTACATAAGAGATAATGTTTTGACCTGCACCTCCTGCTCGTACAGCAATTGCCTGTTTTGGTCTTCCTAATCCGTCTATATAATTAATGGATTCTATTTTTTGAGAGGCATCAAGATTGTCTTCTTGCCCTTGATCTACAGCTTGTTGATATACCGTAGTTTTTACATAATTTTCTGTTTGCGTCTGTCCGATAACAAGCATCGGAATCGCTAAAGCGATGGTAATGATTAATTTTTTCATCTGTTTCCGATTTTTATTAGTTATTGATCCCGTAGTGATACTCGTTTTTGCTATAGACTTTCCCGTCCTGATCTTTGACCAGTTTTAATCTGTTTTGCGCATCATACTGATAATACATGGTATATCCACGAGGATCTGTAACAGAGCTAATCCCAATGAGAGGTTTATAGGTGTAGGTCGTCACTAGTGCATTAGGGTTATTCTCTCTAATGGTATTGAGTACCAATTGTAACGCAGCATCTGATGACGGACTATGAATCTGAGTAAGCTCAAAAGTGGTCAGTCCAGAGATCGCATTTGCATAGGTAGCATTCTCTATTTTGGCAATAGGATATTGTTTGTCATATCCCCAAATAATAGAAATAGGACTTCCATTATCTGGAGTGTATTCTCGTATGTTTCCTTGAGAATCATATGAATTAATTACATATTTACTCTCTAAATCTGAAAGAGGAACGTCTCCTTTATTGGCTTTTACTTCTTTAATAAGATATCCATTGTTCTGGAAGATAAAATCTGATTTTTGAATACTTGTAACCAGATCATCAATATATGTTTTTTGAATAATAGGTATTGAGACCTGATTGCGGTTTATCATAGAAAGGTATTGCAATTCCTGAGTTCTATCTTTAGGGTATTCATAGACTTGACGTTGTAACTCTCCTTGAGAATTTGTTGTTTTTTGTTCTTTGAGTAGTGTGAAATTTGTTAAAGGATCACGTACATACTCAACAGTAGTCACTAATCCATCTGTTGTAGATTCTGAATGTCCTACCTCATAATAACTCTCAATTTCTTTATAACGAACAACATCATAGAGTTCTCTTATGGCTCCATAGCATTGTTGATTTCCAGGTATGTAACAGTATAAAAATTCATTTACATTTCGTTCTTGCTTAGCAAGAATTTTAAAACTCCATGGATGATTATTACTTTCGTCATGGGTATCTGTAATAATATTATCAGAAGGGTCTGTGTCAATATCATTACTAGACAAAGGACGTATTTCTTCATAAGTAGTTGTCTGACTAGAAACAATAGTTCCTTCATTATTTAGCATTTTTTGTACTCGTAGTTTTGCCTTACTCTTATCCAGATGTATAGGTCTAGGAGGATATTTATACGTTCTATCTTCTAAGGGCATCTCATACTCGAAGATTTCAACACCATTGGTATTAGGTATATCTGTATTTGTTATTGGGATATCAGGATTGGTAGGTCCTATAGGAGTATCTCCGCCTTCTTCCTCTTCTCCTTCTGTGGTACTCGTTCCAACTTGAGCATAGTATTTTTTGACACGTTTATAATATACTGGAACTCCATTATGGGCATCCATAGCACCAAAAGAATTTAATTTATAGTAGGTGTCTGTTCTTTCATAATAAGCTCCATTGTTTAAAGTGAGATTGATTTGGTGGGATTCTACATTATTAGGGATTTGATTTTCTTCGGCTGTAGAGAGTCCTTGTTCATCATTATAATCATAGATGATTTCAGTCTTTTTATCTCCCCCTTTATCGTGATTTGATATTCTATTTACACGGATACCACCTGTCAAGTCATTTACAAAAGAATTCTCTGGGTCATCATCTTCATTAACATTTGGTGGAATTTGATATTGAAGACGGATATGTGCCTGTAACGATCCTTCTGAAAAAACTCCAACAGTGTTTCCTGATTCACTATCTGCATTCCCATTGGCACGAGTAGATATTAAAAACCGATACGTTCCAGGTAGAAGCCAGAAAGTTCCAGAATTTCCTTGTTGATTAATTGTATACCGACTTGTACACCCAAACCAATCATTTGTAGGACCATCTACATTCCAATCTGGACAACCATTGCCAGGTTCCATACCGATTAACAAAAATGGGGTAAGAGGTGGGTTTGGGTAAAATTGATCACAAATTCTAGGAATTGAAGGATTTGGAGGTAACATTCTATTACGCTCTCCTTCTGCAGTAAAAGGAAACCAAGGATGAAATGCTACAGTCCCTGGATAACAATTAAAATACTCTGAAACATCATCACCTCCTATTCTTAGTACTTCCATATGTATTGCATTTCCAGAAGCCACATCTCCAACAATTGAATGTGACATAGAAGCAAATACTGGGAAATCAAATGTATGGGTAACCTCTATATGTCTTTCATCATTATCGGCACTTGGATTTAACTCTAAAAATAATTGCCTATTAAAACCACCATTAGATCCAGATCCATCACTCTCAAGTAGAGGTGTCTTTACGGTATTTTGTTCATATTCAATAGAAGTATGTCCTCCCGTAGGATATATAATTTTTGACATTGCCCCTTTACGAGTTTCTCCAAACTTTATGGATTTATCAACTTGCTCATTAAAAGCATAGTCAATAGCTTCTTGATTGTTATTAGACCCATTATAAAAACCATAGATATCTTGGTTTAAAGGTTTATTGGTAGGAGATTCATAAAAACCAGGTATATTTCCATTAGTTAATCCTAGATAATCAAAACCAAACAAGAGTTCGTTATTTTTACGAACTTCTGTTAAGGCATCTCTAGCACCTTGATAATCTATCTCAAATGTATTAACAACCGCAGTGGTATGGTCTTTTAAGGTAATAGCATCAAATACTTTATGCCCACTAGGACCAGTAGCTGTTTCAAAATGTAATGATCCTTTTGGAAATGTAATTGACGTTAAAATCTGTCGCTGCATATCAGTACTATTCATTCTATCATTATAATTTCCTATATAGTCATCAAGAAATGTCCCAACTTGATTAGGATCTGCTCCAGTAGCTCCATCCCAAGTAAAGGCAAATGCTGAGAAATCCCAAGACGTATAATCATCTGGAGTATAATTAAATTGAATATCCTGACCATTTATGTACTCAACCTTAGAGAGTAACCAAGAAGTGGTTTTATCTATATTGTAAGGATGTCCAGAGTCCTGTGGATCAACTACATATTCTCTATGTTCTGAATTAAAATAATAAATAGTGCCATGACCATCAGTAACTTGAAAACTTCCTATTTCTACAGGAGAGCTTTGCATGGTTATAGCTACCTTAAAATTATGATTAGACAGGAAATGTGCTTTATACTGCCCATCATTTTGATCGATATATACTTTAAAGGAAAAGTTAGCGCCTCCTACATTAACAATATATTTGTCTGCTTCTGAGTCATATTCGTTATTTACAAATTTCCAGAAATATTCAAAAGGCATCCCCTCTATATTATTTGTAGCTACATACTGATCTATAATCTGTTTTCTGTTATGTTCTCCATAATACCCATCAGGATGAAAGTCGGGTAACCCTCTTGTTACTTTTGTAATAGAGCCATAGGCATTAAGATTCCAACCCCATCCGGAAAGGGATGGTTTTGCCTCTGCGATAAACCCTCCATAATTATATTGTAAAGAAATGGGCCAAGATGATCCTCCTGTCTGTATTACATGTATAGGTACACTGTAAGACATTTGTCCAGTAGCAGGGTTGATAGGAACATTACCGGCTCTACTTAAAGTGCCAGCTTCTGGGGTGGTAGGTGTAATGGCATCAATGGCTGATGCTGCTTGTTGTCCTAACATAATAGGACAACACATAACAACTAAAAAAATAAAAGATAAAAACAATGACTTTCTATTCATAACATAAGGATATGATAATTACTAATTTGATTATTAGACACATGTATGATTACCTCTTATATGGTCATATAAGAATAAATCACAGACGTATCTGTTGTTTTCGATAAATAAATGTGGGTGGTTTGTTCGTTTGAAATGACAGTTAAAGTCGCATTTCAAATTTATAATCACAAAACTAGAGAATTAATGCGAAGCTTTAACATTTTGTTGCTGAAGCTACTGAAAAAGCAGAGATTAATTCCACTTATCTATTTATTATTCAGCGTATTACTTGAATGACAATGATATCAGTCAAAGAGGCCTTTTGAAACATAACCTAAAAAGAGAGGTGTTCTAATAAATATATTGAATTCTCTCGGAGCTCTCTTTCAAATTCATGAAAAGACCTTCGATATGTTTCTACATAATTCTCTGTAATATATGGTGTTATTTCCTTATGCATAAACACTATTATCTATAGGGTAAATATGCTATTCTATTCGTTTTTTCTTAAAATAAGGATTTTAAGAAAATCTACAAAATGTATAAAAATATCGACAAAAGGATTTTAATTCTTAAAATTATGTTAATATGCATTTTTTTACCCCTATAAATACACAAAATATATGGGCAGAAAATTCAAAATAGGGGCATTTCCCCCTTTTCTACAACAGAACCTTGTTATACATTTAAACTATTAAACAGTAAAGGTTTGTTTAGATTCATCAAATGGGGGAAGTGCAACTTTTAATTGAGTGTTTAAAAAATTAAAACGCACAATACCATTTAATTTAGGGGTGAAAGGCATCCCGCAACCATGCGGGGTGTTTTTCTTATAAAAACACTATTTACTGCACAGAATACAACATAAATTATGTGTGTTAGCCAACTTACACACATATTACAATTATAGGGGGTGAAAGGCATCTCGCGACTTAGCGGGGTGTTTTTCCGTTTTATGACGTTTCTATAACAAAAAAAGCACACTGTAATAGTGTGCTTTTTTTGTTATAGAAGTACTGATATGACTATCTAAGTATGTTAAAAACGATTTTAGAGTTATGAAAAACCGTATGTGTTTCTTTTGTGAAATCTGATTTCTTTGCTTCAAAAATATTATCTACATACGTTTGTGGATTTAAGTCTATAAGCGGAAACCATGTGCTTTGTACTTGGATCTGTATTTTATGTCCTTTTTTAAAAGTGTGTAATACATCTTGTAGCTTTATAAACACTTCTTCTTTTTTTCCTGGAACAAAAGCTTCTGGGCGTTCCATACTTCTTCTAAAACGACCTCTCATCACTTCACTACGTACCATCTGATGATATCCAGCCATTTGCATACCTTCTTCTGTTTCTTCTGTATTGGGAACATCATCTGGATATACATCTATAATTTTTACAATCCAATCTGCAGATGTACCAGTAGTCGCCACTTCCAGCTTAGCCATAATCTCTCCAGCAAGTGTCACCTCATCATCAAGTACTGGTGTTTCATACACTAATACATCATCACGCTTTGCAGCAAAACGTTGATCATCACTCATATATTTACGAGGTGTAAATACCATTTTCTTCCCTTCTGCATAAGGAACTGGATTTGCAGGGTCACTCACAAACGTTTCGGCTCCATTTCTTGTAGATGAACTCCCCGAAAGTCTGTTATTAGCATCGAGATAAAAAGTAGCATCCATCATCGTCTTTGGAGGCCATACATCAAAAGATTTCCATTCTTTAGTTCCTGTATCAAATATATGAGCCTCAGGTAAACTCGTTTCATTCCCTCCCATCCCTTTTAAGAAATGATTAAAGAATTTTGTTTCTAGCTCTTTTTGGAAGTAATCAGAAATATCATCTCCAAAATACACATTCCCTACAGCTTGTCTCTTTTTAGTTCGTGCCCAATCTCCATGACTCCAAGGTCCAAAAACAACCGTATTATAATTATTACTACGCTTTTCTATATTCTTATATGTTTCCCAAGGGCCATATAAATCTTCTGCATCAAAAAGTCCTCCTACCGTCATTACAGCAGGTTTGATATCTTCTAAATGTTGGATAATTCCTCTAGACTTCCAAAACTCATCATAATTAGGATGTTCTTTAAGTTGTGTCCAAAATTCATTGGTCTCGTCATAATAGGCATCTAGATTTGATAACGGCCCTGTCTTTAAAAAGAAATCAAATTGATCATCACTATCTATTTTTGGAAATGCATACCAAGCCTCTGTTGTTGGTGCTTCTTTTTGATATCCAAATAAAGCAGTTGCTCTCCAGTAACTTAATAAATAAGCCCCATTATGGTGAAAATCATCAAAAAAGAAATCACCGATACATGCCTGCGGCGAACTCGCTTTTAACGCTGGATGTTCACTTAATAATGAATACGTAGCATAAAATCCTGGATATGATATTCCCCAAGTACCAACGTTGCCATTATTATTTGCGACATTATTCACTAACCAATCTATGGTATCATACGTATCACTAGCCTCATCTACTTCTCCATCTTTCTTGTTAGGGATATACGCTCTCATATTGTCGTATTTCCCTTCACTTAACCAGCGTCCACGTACATCTTGATATACGATGATATACCCTTCTTCCATCATATATTTATTAGGTCCAATTTTAGAACGGAATTGATCTTCTCCGTATGGACGGCTACTATATGGTGTACGTTGCATCACCATAGGGTATTTTTTTGAAGTATCTTTTGGAGAATAAATAGTCGTGTGTAATGTAATACCATCACGCATCTTTATATCCACCTCTTGTTTTGTATAATGTGCTTTTACATCATAGGTTTCTTGTGTGTACGCTTTCGCGAAAGCAAAAACAAATACTAATAAAAATAATCTCTTTTTCATCTATTAATTATTATTAAATCGTGTTATTCCTTCTTTAAGCCAAGCTCTATATTCCTCGGCATCTGGGGTATATCCTACGGGTGTATTTAAGTTAGATTCATCGTGATCCATAAGGACATAATAGGGTTGTGCATTTGCTTGATAACGTATCGTCTGAAACTCACTCCATTTATCACCTATCGTTTGTACACGTTTTCCAGTAATTTTTGAAACGTAACGGTCTCCTTCAGGAAGCTTGCGACGATCATCTACATAAAGAGAAATTAATACAATGTCATTTTTTAAGATATCAAGGATGGCAGGTTCTATCCATACACGTTCTTCCATCTTTCTACAATTTACGCAGGCATGTCCAGTAAAATCAATTAAAACAGTTTTATTTACCGTTTTTGCATAGGCGAGTCCTTCTTCATAATCATTAAAAGCCAAAATCCCATTAGGTAATACATGACCTCCTTCTGGCAAACCATCTTTAAATTGTATATCTGCGACACTAGAATTTCCTATTCCGTTAGGAGACTCACTATATTCCATAGGTGGCGGAAAACCACTTATTAATTTTAAAGGTGCCCCCCATAATCCAGGAATAAGGTATAAGGTAAACCATAAGGTCGTTATACCTAGTAATAGTCGTCCTACAGAAAGTCTTGACCCTTCATCATCATGAGGGGTTTTAATCTTACCAAGTAGGTATAAGGTAAGTACTGCCGAAATAGCAATCCAAATAGCTAAGAATGTTTCTCTTTCTAACAAATGAAGCTGTAATACCAAATCTGCATTAGACAAGAACTTAAAGGCAAGTGCTAACTCTATAAGTCCAAATACCACTTTTACTGTATTAAGCCATCCTCCAGATTTTGGAAGGTTTGTTAACCAACTCGGGAACAATGCAAATAATACAAAAGGGAATGCTAATCCTAAACCAAAGCCAAGCATTGCTATGGTTAAAATAGTTGCACCGCCATCTGTAGATAATACACTTCCTAAGACCAATCCTAATGCCGGACCTGTACACGAAAATGATACTATAATAAGAGTTAATGCCATAAAGAAAACTCCTAAGAGTCCTCCTCCACTTGATGCCTTATCTGCTTTATTAGCCCAACTGTTTGGGATGTTAATTTCAAAAGCTCCTAAAAAGGAAATTGCAAAAACAACAAATACTAAAAAGAAGAAAATATTCAAATATACATTTGTCGAAATAGCATTGAATATATTTGGGTTTAAGGATTCAAAAAGATGAAAGGGTAAACTGATTAACACATAAATAGCAACAATACAAAAGCCATAAAATAATGCATTAAATTTCCCTTTTGATTTATTTTCATTTTGCTTTATAAAAAAGCTAATCGTCATAGGAATCATAGGAAACACGCAAGGTGTAAATGTCACTAATAACCCAGCCAATAGTGTTCCTAAGAAGATAATCAAATACCCCTTATCTTCTTTTTCTTCTGGCGGTGCCTTATTCCCATCAGCTGTAGAAGTGCCTCCATATGCCTCAAAAGCCGTATAATCTGTAAATGTTTTTACTTCATTTTTTGCTAAATCATGAACGATATAAAACTCTTGATTGATACAAACACCGTCCTCTATACAACTCTGATGTTTTATAATAGATTTTATAACACTTGTAGTATTATCATTGAGTTTTATCTTCTGAGAGAGTCGTGCCGTTTTTTCCCAAAACACCTCATCTACTTCAAAAATATCACTGTATTCTCTATGTGTATCACTTTCTTTTGCGGGCCCGTCTAGTGTATAGGTAGCTCCACTTTCTGGTAAAAATTCAAAATGCAAAGGAATAGGTCCGTCTTCTGGGGTAAACTGACTGTAGACATGCCATTTATCTTTAATTTTAGCATCATAATGTAATACGTACTCCGTATCCGATACTTTTTCTACCTCTCCAGACCATTTTACAGGATCGTATTTTTTACCACTCCCAAATTCCTGCCCACCTCCAAAACCTTGTGCTGTAGCAACCGTTACTGTAAGAATAAGTAATGATAGTATATTAAGCGTCTTGCGCATCATATGAATATGTGATTTTTATAATTTGTTCTGTGTTTGTATCTACCTGATATCTCCCATCTGCTCTATGCCCAATGACCCAAATGATATCAGTATCATTACATAATAACCAGATATTTTCTTTGGCAACCAAAGATAGCTTTTCATCTTTAAAAAACTTACTCAATTTCTTTTTCCCTTGCATACCAGAGGGGTAAAAGAAATCACCTTCTTTCCAACGGCGTATCGTCATCGGAAATTGCACTTTTGAAGCATCTACATAGATCTCACTATCTAAGACAGTTGTCGTCGTATCTACCCTATCAAAAAATAAAACACCATAATCCCCCTGATGTCGTTGTACTCCATCAGGAATTAGAAAAGAAGTCGTTTTATTTCTTACTTCTTTACTATAATTATATAATTGTAATGTCGTTCGGTTTTTTAGCAAACGGTGTGTGCTTGAAAATAATTGTTTACCCGATTGAGCATTAAGTAAATGATATACATCTTCCCAAGATGTAAATCCACATTCTTTATACAATACATACAGTACAGCTTTAGGATCTGGATGTTCCATCAATTTTGGAATATCTAGACAAATAGCTCTAGGCCCCATAAGACTGTCTAACGGATAAAAATATCGATTCTTAAGTTCTTGTGTATATGCTTCTAGTAAACTAGCAGATTGCTGTACATGAGTAATTGTTTTTTCTACAGTATGTAATATATCTGGGCGTATTTTTTCCAATTCAGGAATCACATGATGACGCATCGCATTACGCACATAGGCATCAGATGCATTGCTACTGTCTTCTCGCCAAGTAATTTTATGTTCCTCTGCATAGTTGTAAATACGCTTTCGCGAAAAAGGTAACAACAATCGCAATACATTACCAGAAATAGCAGGAATAGCCATAAGACCATCAAGACCTGTACCCCGTGATACATTTATAAGAAAGGTTTCTAAATTATCATTGCTATGATGTGCTGTAAGAATGTATTCAAAGTTTTCTGAAATTGCCAGTTCTTTAAACCACGCATATCGCAAATCGCGAGCAGCCATTTGAGTAGAAACGGTATGTTTTTTTGCGTAAGCGGACGTATCAAATCCTTTTATAAAGAAAGGAACTTTTAATATGTTGGCTTGTTCTTCTACAAATAATGCATCACCATCACTTTCTTTTCCTCTCAAATTAAAATTACAATGCGCTACACTTACATCTAAACCTGAAGCGACACATAGCTGTAATAATACAATACTATCGAGTCCTCCACTTACCGTGACTAATAAACGCGTATGTTGTTTTAGAAAAGGAAACTGTTGTTTGAGGTGAGATTGAAACGCATCGAGCAGCATACCAAAAAACTTACACTCTACCTTTGAGAGCGTTAAATACCCAAGCAATGGCAAAAAAACCAATTCCTACTGCTGCAAAGCCCCAGCCAGCTACATCGTCATATCTGAAAGCGCCAAGAGCTATAAGAGATAATCCAACAAAAACCATAATAAAAGTTGCCCAAGCGAGCACTGTATTCTTATTCATTCCCATAGTTTATTTTTACGTTGCTAAGTAATTGTAAAAACAACCGACTTAGCAAGGGATCGAATTACAAATATCGACTAAATTTGATAAACGTTACAAGGAGAAACTATACGATTTTCGTAAATTCGAACAATATTTGAGATTTACTCTTTTTATTTATAAATATAGTAGCTTTCTTATAGAATCATTTTTTAACACACAAAACATAAAATAGCTCATTTTTAACCTATGGATTTAAAGTTCAATAAAAACGAAGATCACAATAAACTCTTACTTTCTGACTTAAAAAGAAAATTTGCCCAAGTAAAATTAGGAGGTGGTCAAAAACGTATTGACAAACATCATTCAAAAGGAAAACTTACAGCCAGAGAACGTATAGATTACCTTGTAGATGATCCAAAAAAATGTATTGAGATTGGCGCATTTGCTGGAGATGGAATGTACGAAGAACATGGAGGTTGCCCTAGCGGTGGTGTGGTTATTAAAATAGGATATGTCTCAGGAAAGCAATGTATCATTGTTGCAAATGACGCTACTGTAAAAGCTGGTGCCTGGTTTCCTATTACAGGAAAGAAAAACTTAAGAGCTCAAGAAATATCAATAGAAAATAAACTCCCTATTATTTACTTAGTAGATAGTGCTGGTGTATATCTACCCATGCAAGATGAAATCTTTCCAGACAAAGAACATTTTGGACGTATTTTTAGAAACAATGCAGTGATGAGTAGTATGGGTATTACTCAAATTTCTGCTGTTATGGGAAGCTGTGTTGCTGGAGGAGCTTACCTCCCTATTATGAGTGATGAAGCGCTTATTGTAGATAAAACAGGAAGTATCTTCCTTGCAGGAAGTTACCTTGTAAAAGCAGCTATAGGAGAAAGTATAGATAACGAAACGCTTGGAGGTGCGACTACGCATTGTGAAATAAGCGGAGTAACAGATTATAAATCAAAAGATGATAAGGATGCCTTAGATACCATTAAGAAATTAATGGATAAGATAGGTGACTATACAAAAGCAGGATACAATCGTGCAGAAGCAGCATTACCCAAAGAAAATCCAGAAGAAATGTTTGGTATTCTTCCAGCGTCAAGAGCAGACCAATATGATATGCGCGAAATTATAAAACGCGTTGTAGATCATTCTGAATTTGATGAATATAAAGAAGGGTACGGACAGAGCATCCTTACGGGATATGCTCGTATAGATGGATGGGCTGTAGGTATTGTTGCCAACCAACGCAAGCTTGTAAAAACCAAAAAAGGAGAAATGCAATTTGGAGGCGTTATCTATTCTGATAGTGCAGATAAAGCCACTCGCTTTATTGCAAATTGTAATCAAAAGAAAATTCCATTGGTATTCTTACAAGATGTTACTGGCTTTATGGTTGGTAGTAAAAGTGAGCACGGAGGTATTATAAAAGATGGTGCAAAAATGGTTAATGCGGTTTCAAATAGTGTGGTTCCAAAATTTACAATCATTATCGGAAACTCATACGGAGCAGGAAATTACGCCATGTGTGGTAAAGCATACGATCCACGATTAATTGCAGCTTGGCCTAGTGCAGCACTTGCTGTCATGAGTGGAAACTCTGCAGCCAAAGTATTATTACAAATAGAAACGGCTTCACTTAAAAAGCAAGGAAAAGAAATTACACCAGAAGTAGAGAAAGAATTATATGACAGAATAAAAGCGCGTTATGACGCCCAAATTTCTCCATATTATGCTGCTTCTCGTATCTGGACAGATGCTGTTATAGACCCAAGAGATACTAGAAAATGGATCTCTATGGGAATAGAAGCTGCAGATCACGCACCCATAGAAAAACCTTTTAATCTTGGTGTCATTCAGGTTTAATAATTTTTATTAAAATGAGTACTGTTTCTGTATACGCTTTCGCGAAAGCGTATATAACCATACTAAAACAAGGAATTACAAGTTTTACATTTAGAAAAGGTTTATATACATTAGCAATCTATGGGGAAAAGGGGAATACGAATATATCTTTTATGCTTTTTTACAACAGTCTTAGGATATGGTCAAGTTGACATTCCTAAAGATTATTTTAAAAACCCACTAGATATCCCACTAGTGATGGCTGGAACTTTTGGGGAGTTACGTAGCAATCACTTCCATAGCGGACTAGATATCAAAACACAACGCAAGGAAGGGCTTAACGTATATGCATCTGCATCTGGTACAATAAGCCGTATTAAAATTTCTCATTACGGTTATGGGAAAGCAATATACGTGCAACATCCTAATGGATATACAACGGTATATGCGCATCTTAAAAAATTTAGTCCTGAGATAGAAGCATATATTAAAGCCAAACAGTACAAGAAAGAGAAGTATGAGATCGAAATATTTCCTACCTCTGGAACGCTCAATGTAGCTCAAGGTGATCTTCTTGCATATAGTGGAAACACAGGAAGTAGTGGTGGTCCTCACTTACATTATGAAATAAGAGATGTAAATGCGAGACCGATGAACCCATTCTTATTTGGGATAGATGTAAACGATCATAAACCTCCAGTGATTTCTAAAGTTTTTGCATATCCACTAGATGAAAATTCATTTATCAATAATGCTCAAAAACCTGTAGAACTTAGACTTACTAGGCAAAAAGACAGTAGCTTTATTACAGGAAAAGTAAAAGCACAAGGCCGAATAGGTTTTGGAATAAGCACCATTGATCAACAAGATGGAGCCAATAACAAAAACGGAATTTACCAAATACGAACGACGGTTAACGGAGAAGAAAACTTCTTGCTAATTATGGATAAATTCTCCTTTGCGGAAACACGTTATCTTAATAGGATGATTGATTATTCTAGATTTATCAAAAAGAAAAATCGTGTTCAAAAGCTATTTGTAGAAAAAAATAATCCATTAAGTATCTATAAAAATGTAATCGACCAAGGAGATCTTACGATTATTGATAGTCTTTCATATCAATATGATATTGAGATAAAAGATTATGTAGGTAATGATACGCATATAAGTATTCCTATTGTTGGAGTACTAGATAGTCTAGCAAAACCATCTGAAAAGATTGTTACAGATCATTTTGCATATTCAAATCAGAATTATAGTTTTTCTGAAGGTAAGTTTGATATATATATCCCAAAAGGAGCTTTATATGATGATATTTTTCTCGATATCAATGTGAGTTCTGACACGATTATATTTCATAATGAAGAAACGCCATTGCATAAAAATGCTACAATACAATATGACTTATCTGGTTATACGGGTGAGGATAGAGAGAAACTCTATTTAGGGATTCTTAATTATAAGAATGAAGTATACTATACTAATACTAGGATTAAAGATAATAAACTCACTGTATCTACAAGAAAATTTGGGACATACTCATTAGGTCTAGATAAAACACCTCCTGTAATTACTCCCAAAAATGTAGCAGAAGGGAGATGGATGTCTAAATATCGTTATCTTAAATTTAAAATAGAAGATGATAAAAGCGGTATAAAAAGCTTTAGAGCAACCGTAAATGGGAAATTCATACTTATGGAGTATGATTATAAAACAAAAACATTAGTACACGATTTTAATGATAATGTCGTTACAGATACAGAAAACAACTTAAAATTAATTGTCACAGATAATGTAGGAAATAGTACTACATTTGAAACAACCTTTTTTAGAAAAAAATAATCTCTTGAAGAAAAGATACTACTTACCAGTCCTCGCATTCCTTTTTTGTTTGACTACAGTCTACAGTCAGACTGCAACGATAAGAGGTATTCTATTAGACGAAAATCAAACACCTGTTCCTGGAGCTAACATTTCTTATAGCAATAATGGAGAAGTCACAAATGACAATGGTTTCTTTATACTAGAAATTCCTGCAAATCAAGAAGTAACGATTACTTTTTCTTATGTAGGGTTTAAAAACATTACACAAACTTTTAATTTATCTGCAAACGCCGATATCGAATTTAATCCTGTTTTTAAAACAGATACAGAACAATTAGGTACCGTAGTCATTACATCAAATAGGCGAAGAGAGCGGGAACAAGGAGTTGTTACACTATCATCAGAAACAATCCGTAAGATTCCAGGTGCTCAACCAGGGGTAGAAAATCTAATAAAATCACTTCCTGGAGTGAATAGTAATAATGAATTGAGTACTAATTATAATGTACGTGGAGGAAACTTTGATGACAACTTAGTATATGTAAATGAGATTGAAGTATATCGTCCTTTCTTAATACGTTCTGGTCAACAAGAAGGATTTAGCTTTGTAAATAGTGATCTTACACAAAGTGTTTCTTTTAGTGCTGGAGGTTTTCAAGCGAAGTATGGAGATAAGCTAGCTTCTGTGCTTGATATTTCATATAGAAGACCTGTTGGGTTTGGAGCAACTCTAAATGCCAGTCTTTTGGGAGCTACAGCTTCTGTAGAGGGTGTTTCAAAAGATGGTAGGCTTACTGCTATTGGAGGTTTTAGATATCGTAATAATGGATTATTAGTATCCTCTAGACAAACAGAAAGTAATATCAATCCAATTTTTGCTGATGCTCAAACGTTTATTACATATAAGTTTTCAAAAAAATTCCAACTTGACTTCTTAGGAAATATTGCTATAAACGATTATGATTTTGAGCCATTAAATCGTCAAACAAATTTTGGAACTTTAGCAGACCCAGTTAGTTTATTAATCTTATTTGACGGCCAAGAAGAAGACAAATACGAAACTTACTTTGGTGCCTTAAAAGCAACACATACAGTTAATGAGAACTTGACACTAAAACTTATAGGATCTGCGTATCAAAGTCAAGAACAAGAGTTTTTTGATATTCTAGCTCAATATCGTTTAGGTACTCCAGATAATAATATAGGAAGTGAAGACTTAGGAGATGTAGAATTTACACAAGCAGCTGGTGGGCAATTACGAAGTGCCCGTAACCTCTTAGATGCTTTATTTATAAATCTTGAACATAAAGGAACGTATGCAAAAGATGAAGATCAGATAGATTGGGGTATAAAATACACACACGAAGATATACGTGATCAATTACGAGAATACGAAATTATTGATTCGGCTGGATTCTCTGTACGTCCTTTCATTTCTGATTTTGCAAACGATCAACCATTCAACCCTTTTGATGGACCTATAGAGCCATTTACAAGTGTAAGAGCTAGAAATGATGTACAAATAGATCGTGTTTCTGGATATGCACAATATACCAAACGTACAGAATGGGGAAGCAATGAAGTTTCTTTTAATCTAGGAGTACGAGCACATCAATGGACAGTAAGTGGACAAGGATTAGAGAGCTCTTCTCAATCAGTATTTAGCCCAAGAGCGCAATTTAGTATAAAGCCAGAATGGAGTAAAGACATGATCTTTAGACTTTCTGGTGGAGTATATCAACAACCCCCATTATACAGAGAGTTACGTAATGCTGTAGGCGAAGTTGTACCTGATGTAAAAGCACAAAAATCTATTCATGCTGTTATTGGTCATGATTGGAGTTTTAACATGTGGGGAGGAAAGTTTAAATGGGTAAATGAAGCCTTTTACAAGGATCTTACAGATGTAAACACCTTTACTTTAGAGAACGTGCGTATACGTTATAGAGCAAATAACAATGCCACTGCCCGCATCTATGGTTTTGAATCTAGACTTAATGGAGAGTTTGTACCTGGAACAGATAGTTGGATTAGTGTCGGAATACTTCGCGCTGAAGAAAACCAAGACAATAGAGGTTTTATAGCAAGACCAACAGATCAACGTTTTAAGGCTGCATTCTTATTTCAGGATTATATCCCAACAGTCCCTAGTGCTAGATTATATCTTAATATGGTTTATCAAACAGGATTACCTGGAGGAACACCTAGTAATGTAGATCCTTATGATTTTGAAGATTTACCAAGATTACGTGATTTCTTTAGAGCAGATTTAGGTATTTCTTATGTATTTGCAGATGATAAAAAACAGTTTAGTAAAGGACATTGGTTACACCCATTTAAAGAATTAACTGCTGGATTTGAAATCTACAATATATTTGACAGATTAAATTCTATCACAAATACGTTTGTACGTGATGCAAATTCTGGTCAACAGTTTGCTGTTCCTAACTTTCTAACTCCTAGAGTATTTAATGTGAGAGTATCTATGAAGTTATAGACTATGGTTTTAAACTCTTACACATTGCAATAAATTCAAAAAACTCTTTACCGATTGTAAAATCGTGATTTCCTATAAACGTAAATCCATTTTTTTTATAAAAGTTAATAGCGCGTTCGTTACTGTGAAGTACCGATAGCCATATAGTATCATAAGCTAGCTCTTTGGCTTTTGTAAGAAGTTCTGTTTGTAAATTGAGTCCAATTTTAAGAGATAAAAAATCTTTTAAAACATAGATTTTTTGAAGTTGACATACTTTTTCAGAGTTTATAAACTCTGAAGGAGAATCTAACTTTAATTTTGCATACCCAACTGGTAATCTATTGACAAAAGCAATCCAAAAAACAGTCGTTTCTTTCTCTATGCTACGTTCAATCTTATCAACAGCAAAAGTAGTTCTAAAATAACGTGATAAGTCATCTTTATCTCTGAAGAGATGTCCAAAAGTTTCTGTAAAAGTAATTCTAGCTAGAAGCGAAATAAGACTAGCGTCCTCTTTAGTCGCTAGTCTTATTTCTATTAAATTTATATGATTTTTTATCCATAAATGAATAAAATATAAAATACCTTTATGCTAAGATGTTTTCGCTTTCTATATATTGTTTAAGTACATCAACCACATAATCTATTTCTTCTTTCTTATTATATATTGAGAATGAAAAACGTAAGCTTGGTTTTTTAAAATCTTCATCATTTAAAACCTCTCTAAGAACATGAGATCCTTGAGCACTTCCACTTTGACAAGCACTTCCTTTAGAACAAGCAATTCCTTTCATATCTAGTTGAAAAAGAAGCAAAACTGCTTTTTCGGGTGTAATAGGAAGGCATACATTAAGTAATGTATATGTACTCTTTTTAGAGTCACTACAATTACCATTAAGCTTTACTCCTGGAATTTCTTCAAGTAATTTTTTAGCAAAATATGTTTTAAGTTCCTTTACATATGCACTTTCTTCTTCTAGATTTTTATAAGACATTAATAGAGATTCTTCTAGACCAACTATATTATGTACAGCTTCTGTTCCAGCTCTCAAACCTCGTTCTTGAGAACCTCCAAAAATTAATGGTTTTAATCCACTATTTTTACGAACAAATGCAAATCCAATCCCTTTAGGTCCATGGAATTTATGAGCAGCAGCAGCAGCAAAATCTACAGGAATCTCTTGAAAATCTAATTCATAATGTCCAATACTTTGTACCATATCTGAATGCACAAGTGCACCGTATGATTTACACAAAATTGCAATTTCCTTAATATCGATCATATTACCGATCTCATTATTGACATGCATAAGACATACAAGTGTTTTTACATCACTTGATTTTAGTAACTCTTCAAGATGTTCTTCATCTGGTGTTCCACATTCTTTAAGATTTACAAACTGTAAATCAATGTCATGACAGGTTGAAACCTCTTCGGCAGCATGAAGTACTGCATGATGTTCAATACGAGATGTAATAATACGTCTCACATCAAGATCACGTACAGCACTATTAATAACTAAGTTATCTGCTTCTGTCCCACCAGATGTAAATACAATCTCACCAGCAGTTACATTAAAGAGTTTTGCAATACGTTTACGTGCTGTTTCTATCTGACTCTTGGCAGTCCTTCCAAAAGCATGTGTAGAAGAAGGATTCCCTGGTACTTCACGCATAACTTCCATCATGCGATCTACTACTTCTGGACGTATTTGAGTAGTAGCTGCGTTATCAAAATAAATAGGATTCATGATAAGTGTAGTTTTATTGTAAAACAAATGTAAAGTAAATAAAATAACTTTTCATAAACGTTTTATTCTTCTCTTTCTACTTATTTTTGTTTTAAAATACATTTTAATGAAAAAGCTATTAATTGCGATCATAGCGATCTCTTGTTTTGCATCATGTGACGACGGTGATATTATTGTGACTTCCTTTGATTTTGAAACACAAACCTTAGAAAGATGTGAAGATTTTGATTCTCAATTTGTGTTTTTTAAAATCAATCCTGACAATAATGAAAGTATTGCACTCGCGTTTACTACCTCTCAAGATATTTTTGGACCTGGTAATGGAGAAGACGAAATTAGAGAGATCACTATACAATTAAGTGGAAATGACAATATAAGCTATAGAAGGTTTGATGATGCAGTTACTAGTGATTATTTCTGTAATCCTATACCTCCAGCTACACCATTAGTTGTTGAAGAATTTATAAGTAGTGATGGAGATGTTACTGTTTTTACACAAGGGACATTGGCCGATAGTGATGGTATCCCTTCAGAAACAGAAGATCCTACTGGGCTTATAGATACAGATGGAGATATGTTGGTAGATATTATTGATTTTGATGATGATGGAGATAACGTTCCTACAGGGCAAGAAGGCGTTATCTTAAATGATGATGGAACAATTAACATGGAGTTATCTCGTGACACTGATGAAGATGGAATTCTAGATTATCTAGATCCTGATGATGATAATGATGGGGTCTTAACGATTAATGAAGATACATTCATGACGGATCTTGATCCAAGCAACGATAATTCAGATCCTGCAAATCCTACGTTAGATGATTATCTAAATCCTGCTATTACAAATTCTGTAAATACAAATGCATACCGACCTCACACTTATTTTCTTAATAATATTATCATTACTATAAATACTCAAAACTTAGATTTTAGAAATCAAAATGGAGAAGAAGCAATACGAGATATACGTAATGTTCCTTTTGGTATGTTTACAGGAACTCCATCAGGAGAAATTATCGTAACCCCAACTTTCTAGTAGTACTATTGTAAAAATCAATTAATTTCTTTGAGCATTCTGATAGATATATATTTCAGTAGCGCCAGTGCCATATTTTTGATAATCGGCGTCATAATATTTTATCCCATCATAGCATCTAAAAAGATGATATAGTTCTTCTTTTAGAACTCCTTGCCCTACTCCATGTATAAATACAACTTTAGGAATACGCTTTGATATCGCAAAGCGTAATTGTCGTTCTGCTGTATCAATTTGCAATGTAAGTATCTCATGATTAGACAATCCCTTATAAGACTTTGTAAGTTGATGAATATGCAAATCAACTTCCATAGGAGGTAAATTACGCTCCTTTGGTTTTATTCGCGTAGATTTTGTCCTTGACACCTCTTCTTTTTGGTGTATCATTTGATGTGGGACATCTATAAGTTGATCCTTTATAGTATTACTTATAGAAGGGATAATTTCGCTTTCGCGAAAGCGAATCAAGAAACCTTCAGTAGTTTCTATAGTGATAAAAGAAGTATCTATTTCAATAATAACACCCTCAAGATCATCGTCTAACACTTGTACTGACTGCCCTATTGTAAATTTGTTATTCAAAATTGCGTTGTTGAACGACAAAAGTATGCAAACTGTCGAAAAACCTATCTAAAATAACTTAAAACCTTACATAATTACTTTTAAAAACTTAACTTCGTTAGTAATTTTTTTAAAGTAAATACCTTATGAAAAATTTACTTATAGTAGTCTTAACTACTCTCAGTTTTACAGCAAATGCTCAGTTATACGTACAACCTACGACTACTGATGCTTCCTATATTTATGTTAATGATACTTTTATTTACGTTGAAGAAGATGTAGAACTAACATCTAACTCTACTGCTTCTATAGTAACACAACGCCAAGTTCCCAATATCGCATTAAGAAACGGTTCTCAATTACTTCAGGGTAATGGAGCAGATCAGCTTAGCAAAGGAAACGGAGATATATCCATATATCAAGAAGGAACGACCAACCAATGGGATTATAACTTATGGGCCTCCCCTGTAGGAGTTGCTCTTAATGATGATGGAACTACAAGAGCAGATGGTAATGGTATATTTGCTTTTAGAGACGCTACAACAAGTTCTGTTACTGTAACTCAACAAGTCTTTTATGTACCTACTGTAGGTGGAGCAGGAGTTGAAATAAATAGTAATCCTGTTTTGATAGGACCTGGACTTAATGGCTCTTCGGGTCCAAGTTCTGGTCAACTAAGTATTGCATCTTTCTGGATTTATGGATATGAAGCAGGAAATTCTACTGCCGAATTTATTAATGTACAAAGCTCTGGATCATTACCTGCAGGTCTGGGATTTACTATGAAAGGTGTTAATGGTACTGACACTACTGTACCTGGTATAGGGCTAGATGCTACTCCAAATAATGCAGGAGTTCTTGGTGATGGTCTAGGACAACGTATAGATTTTAAAGGAAGACCTAATAATGGTACTATTACTGCTACCGTACTTCCAGATACACAAACTATTACAGGAAACCCATATCCATCTGCTTTAGACTTGAATTATTTTTTATTATTAAATTCAAATTCAGGAACCTTCACTACGGAGACATTACCTAGTGGAAATACTGTAACTTTTACAGGAATAGATGTCACAGAAGGAGTCGCTTATTTTTGGGATAGTGATCCTACAGCACAAACACACTTTGTAGAACAGTATCAAGCTGGTTATGGGATGTATTCACCTATGGGGTTATTAGCAACTGATGGTATGTATGTAGCTGCCCAATATCAAATGTATGATGAGGCGGGTAATCCTATTGTAGGTTCTGAAACTGGCGTAGTTGGAGCCGATTATGACAGAAGGTTCTCCCCTGTTGGACAAGGATTTATGGTAACAGGATCTGCTTTACAGACTACAGATACATTTACATTTACAAATGATATGAGAATATTTGTAAAAGAAGGTAATAACTCTGATTTCAGAACAAATGAAGAAACTTCAGATAATGAAGTTGTAGAAGCGATAGGTGTAGGTACTTATTATGAAGACATCAATAACTTCCCGACATTTACACAATTCAAAATAGGGATTAATATCAATGATACTTATGGTCGTGAACTTGGGGTAGGAATCCTTGATCATGCAACTAGAGGATATGACACTGCCATGGATGGTAAAAGTGCAGGTGCTATAGCTACTGATATATCATTCTCAATAAATGAAGAAGATCAATTTGTTATCAATGCTGTTCCAGATGATGAATATCAAGCATTACAATTATCAATTACCGCAGACACACCCTCTGAATTTAGATTTAGAGCTAGAGATATACAAGAATTTAATTATGAAGGTATCTTCTTATTTGATACTCTTACAGAGATTTATTATGATATTCAAACAGAAAGTATTCTTATATCATTAGATGCTGGAGAATACCCAAAAAGATTTGAAATCCGATTTACTCGAGAAGTAGAGGAAAATACCGAAGAAGAAACTGAAGAGGAAGAAGAGGAAACTGAAGAGGAGGAAGAGGAAACTGAAGAAGAAGGTGATTGGGAAGAAGAAGGTGAATGGGAAGAAGAAGATGAAACTCTTACTATAGGAGAAAGTGTTCTTGAATCATTTACTATTTTCCAAAATAATAGTGCTAGCCAACTAGAAATAAGAAATCCAAATAGTATTGAACTTACGAATGTTACCTTATTTGATCTTACAGGAAAACAACTCTTTTTTAATCAAGATTTAGGAACTAAAGCTATATATACATTCCCTACTCATAATTTAAGTACTGGAATATATGTAGTCACTTTTGTTACCGAAGGAGGTTTTACAAAGGCTCGTAAAATAAGTATTACAAACAAATAATATATTCCCATATGGAGGAGTACATGCTACCTTGCTTGAATAAAAAGTATTTAGGTTTTGAATGTATGGGTTGTGGAATACAGCGCTCAGTAGCATTGCTTTTTAGGGGAGAGTTTATAGACGCATTTTTAATGTACCCAGGAATCTATCCTTTGATAAGTTTACTGGGTTTTTTAATTATAAATCAATTTGTAACCTTAAAATACGCGAATAAAACTATTATTTTTTTAGCTATATTAACAGTCGCAACCATCATTATAAGTTACCTAATCAAAATCACACACTAATTAACTAACACAAAACAAATTATGGAACAACAAAAATTACCTAATGTAACGATATCTCTTATACTCGGAATTATTTCATTTATAGCATGTTGTTGCTCATCTGGAATTGGAGGAGTCCTATTTTCTGGAATAGCATTATTCTTAGCAAATAAGGATAAAAAGACTTTAGAAGCTAATCCGGACAATGTGTATGAAAATGCTGGTCAACTTAAAACTTCTAGAATTATAGCGATAATAGGTCTTATCTTAGGTGCAATTTCCTTAATAATTTCTATTGTATATATTATTTCATTAGGAGGAATCGATGCCTATATGGAAAAGCAAAGAGAAACTTTTGAGCAATTAGGAATGTAATATTCCTCATTTAATATACATAAAAAGCGCCTTAATGGCGCTTTTTTTATGCTAAGCTTTTCAGAATCAAAATATTCTTTTAAATTGGATGTTCATAAACTAAAACTAATAACCATGGAAAACCAACCAACGTCTTCTGGACAGGTACCTGAAAGACCTAACAATTATCTTATCCTTGCAATTGTAACAACATTTTTATGTTGCAATATTACCGGAGTTGTAAGCATTGTATATGCTGCACAAGTAAATGCAAAATGGGAAGGCGGAAATTATGAAGGAGCTATAAGCGATTCTAAAAATGCAAAACTTTGGGGTCTTATAGGTCTTATTGGTGGAGCCGTACTTATGGGCATCATTTTCTTATTTTATGGAGCTATGATAGCTGCTGCTATAAGTTCTGGTGGTAGTGGATTTTAAAAAAATAAAGTCATCAAAATATTTAAAATATGGGTATCTCCTACTTGGGATACCTATATTTTTTTTGGTTACCTATTATTATAATAATGACCCAGAAGCTGCAAATGGAGAAGGTTTTTTTCCAAGATGTTTCTTTAACGTAATTACTGGATTACATTGTCCAGGTTGTGGTAGTCAACGAGCAACTCATGATTTATTACATCTACGTATAGGGCAAGCACTCAAGCATAATATTGTTATTGTCATTCTTGCAATTCTTATCATCTCAAAGGCATATGCGCTTCTTTCTAAAAAATACTTCCCTAAATACTATTACAACTTAGGGCATAAATCATACTTCACCTATGGGATTATTATTATTGTTCTAGGATATTGGATCTTACGTAATATTCCGTATGAGCCATTTACACATCTTGCACCATAAAGTTACATTCTACATTTCTATGCTTTTTATATAGATGATATATACGCTTTCGCGAACCTTCCTGTCGGTAGACGGGAGCGTATAAAACAAAACCGCCTCTACAGATAGTAAAGGCGGTTTCATTTTTATAAAAAGTAAAATTACTTCTCGAATGCTTTTAGTGTTTTTGTGATAATAGAAACACAATCTAATAACTGCTCCTCATTCATAACGAGTGGTGGCGCAAATCGGATAATATTTCCATGTGTAGGTTTTGCAAGTAAGCCATTATCACGTAATGCCATACATATATCCCAAGCAGTAGAACTGTCTTCCGTATCATTTATAAGAATCGCATTTAACAATCCTTTTCCTCTTACTTTACTTGCGATAGAACTTGTAGCGATATACTTGTCTAGCTCACTTCTAAATAATGTACCTAAAACCTGAGCATTCTCTGCTAAATTTTCGTCTTTAACAACATCTAGCGCTGCCATAGCAACAACAGCCGCTATAGGATTTCCTCCAAATGTGCTTCCGTGATTTCCTGGCTTAATTACATTCATAATACCATCATTTGCAAGTACTGCCGAAACTGGATATGCTCCTCCTGAAAGTGCTTTTCCAAGAATTAGTATATCTGCTTTTACATCTTCATGATCTATTGCTAGTAAGCGTCCTGTTCTTGCGATTCCCGTCTGTACCTCATCTGCAATAAATAAAACATTGTGTTTTTCACAAAGACGTTTTGCTTCTGCTAGATATCCTTCAGAAGGGACATATACTCCTGCCTCACCTTGAATAGGCTCTACTAAGAAACCAGCAATATTTTTGCTACTTGTAAGTGCTTCTTCTAATGCTTGAAGGTTATCGTATTCTATCTTAATAAAACCATTTGTAAAAGGACCGAAGTTTTTACGAGCTACTGGGTCATTTGAGAATGATATGATCGTTGTTGTTCTTCCGTGAAAATTATTTTCACATACAATAATCTCAGCTTCATTTTCAGAGATTCCTTTTACTTCATATGCCCATTTTCTACACAGTTTTAAAGCTGTCTCAACAGCTTCTGCTCCTGTATTCATAGGGAGTAACTTATCATATCCAAAGAAAGAAGTTGCATACTCTTCGTATTTTCCTAACACATCGTTGTAAAATGCACGTGATGTAAGTGTAAGCGTTTTTGCTTGTTCTATCATTGCATTTACAATGCGCGGATGACAGTGTCCTTGATTTACTGCAGAGTATGCAGATAAAAAATCGTAATATCGTTTTCCTTCAGCATCCCAAACATAGACTCCTTCTCCTCTACTCAATACCACAGGAAGTGGATGATAGTTGTGAGCCCCAAATTTGTCTTCTAATGCAATTGCCTCTTTTGATGTAAGTTGATCAACAGTAGCCATAATCTAAAAAGTTTAAAAATTAAAAAAATGCAATTCCTACTGTACCTTTATTCTTTCGAAAGCTCGAAAATTCAGCGGAGGAGAGAAATCATCCTTAGAAGTGGCAATTTACTAAAATTAAGTGTTGAGAAAAAATCATTCTCATAATTTTGAGGATAATGTCGAAACCTGCAATTCCAATCGTTTTAATTCTCTTATAATACTATTCTTATCCATTTGCATCCATATAAATAGTTTGAGCATGGATATCATAAGCATACAAAACACGCCTGCAATAGACCATTTTATAAGTTCATTAGTCACATCAGTATTAAAAAACTGAATGGTGCAATACACAAAAAAACCAAGTACTATAAAACTAACGATATTCATCATAATAATAATCCACTTATTCTTTCCATCAAATACACCTCCTAGCATTTGAAAAACATTTTGTTCACCTAGTGAATCATAAAACTTTGTTTCCTCTTCTGTTAATGCTTCTTTTATTAATACATCAACTTCTTCAAATTCTTTTCTCATAATTTCTCATCTTTAAGTATTGTTTTTAATTTTTCTCTTGCGTAATAAAGTCTTGATTTTACAGTCCCACTTGAAATATGCAGGATCTTACTTATTTCAAGTAATCCATACGATTCTATATAAAATAACTTTAGTACTTTTTGTTGTTCTTCAGAAAGTGATGCTATGGCTCGTTTAAGCTTTTCTTTAATTAATGGATTTTCTGATGTATTCATATCGCCTAAGATAAACTCCCTTTTTTTTGAAATGATCTCTTGCTTCTTTTCCTGAACTCTTTTACTTTTCCTATACCAATCAATTGATTTTTTTGTCACAATAGACAATCCCCAGCTACCAAATTTATCAGGGTTTTCTATCGTATGAATCTTCTTCAAAATGGTAATCCAAGCATCTTGAGCAATATCCTTGGCAATATCAAAATCATTAGAATAGTTATATGCCTGTTTACAAAACTTTCTATGCCATCTTTTTACGAGTACAGCCATGGCTTTTTTATGACCATTACAGTATTGAGTTACAAGCCAAGAATCTTCTATTTTTTTAGATGGTTTCATATCGTTTTCTATAGTATAGACGACGCGTTTTTAAATAGGTTCATTTTTTAAGAAGTTATTTATATATCAAGGTAAGAATATTAAAGTATACGCTTTCGCGAAAGCGTATATAGGCAAATAACAATACGATAAAGTACCATAACGTTTCAAATTAGTATAAAACAAAAGAACCTCCTTAATTTCTTAAGAAGGTTCCTAGGCATCTCCATGTGGTACTTAGCTTAATAGTATATGTACAATCTTTGGATACATAATAATCTACTAAAACAAAAGAAGACGATCTATTAATTACGCTCTATAATAACTCTTTTAGTTATTATTTCTTTATCTGTTGTAAAACTAAACAGATATAAACCTGTTGGTAAATCTAGTTCTAAACCAAATGCTAACATCTTATTATTGGTTTTCTCTTTTTTAATTGTTTTGACTAGTGTACCATTAATTCTGTAAATGTTTAACTCAATTACTGAATCGGTATCTAGATCAACTTCAATATCCATCTTTCCTTTATTTGGGTTTGGAGTAATAGACACTTTACCTCCATCTCTATCTTTTGGCCTGTCATCAGAACATTTAGGTGCAAAAATGGTTGTTTCATATCTCTTACAACTAGGATCAACTAAACCTGTTGGGGAAATATACATCACCCAAGATGCATCATTTGCATTAATTGGGCCTAGTTGTATATTTGTTGTATTCCCTGTTCCAGAATAAGATATTGGTTGATTACCTGGATATCCAACTAAATCCCAAGAAACTCCGTTTGTTCCAAGAACACTTACAGTCATAAAGTAATAATCATCACTAGGATCTCCTGGAGTTCCATTATCATTGCAATCTCCTGTAGAAACAACAGCGCTTATATTACACGAAAAATTACAAGATTCTGGCGCAAGAACAGCAACATCTACAAAGCAGTCAGGATCGTTACTCAATTTTACCCAAAACCATTCAGATTGATCAGCCACAAGGTAATTACCTACATTTACATTGTTTTCGTCTCCATTTCCAAAATAAATGATTGACCCTTGGCTATTAAGTACCATCCATGGTTCTCCTTGTGTGTTAAAGACATCTAATGCAATGCTATAAAAATCATCACTTGGGTCAAGAGGAGTACCATTATCACTACACGAACTAACAGATGCTAATGCCTCTAACTCACACTCTTCACAATCTTGCTCTACATTGATTGTAATGGTCTTTTCATAAGGTTCTTCACAAGAATCTTTCCCGATTATTTCAACAGTAAAACTATCTGGAGTTCCATCAATAATGCAAAACTGTCCATCAATTGAGCTATTACCGTTAATAGGAACTGTAATGTTATATACTGGATCGCTAACATTCATGGGATCTATAATAAAGCATTCTGTATTACATGGCAATGTATAGGTTAGATCATTAGTAATGTTTACATTATTAACAATAATAGCTGTAGGAATAGGTTCACACAATGGATCACATAACATATAATCTTCTCTTTCTCCACAAATAGGAATCTCATCATAGCCTGTTATTGGGTTTTCACTCACTATTATTCTGATTTTTTCTCCTCCTGAAATCATAGAAGTAAGAGTTACTGCTGAATGCCCATTATCATCAAAACCATTACTTATTTCTTCAAATACTCCATCTTCATCTGTATCTATATAAAAAGCCATGTAGACATTTCCATGTGAAGCACTATAGTTTATTTGCTGATGATCAATATCAAAAATAGGAATACAAGGGTTTGTATAATCTGTATAATTACCTACACTAGTTCCAGATGGGTTTTGATAACTATCATCCCATAGCTTGACCATCTCTATATAAGTTTCATCACAACCAGTGTATGAGCAATTTACATCGCCCATTTTAACAGCATCAAAATCATGATTAGATTGCCCAGAAGTATCATCTATCATAATTACACTCGCCATCGCTAATTCACCAAACGGATCGGCAGGGTCTATAAATGGATAATTAGGAACAACAAAATTCCAGATTTCGCCTATAGGATCATTTTCTCCATTTATACCTAGAATAATTCTGGCAATAATATTAATATCTAAACCGCTTATACTTTCATCATCATTAACATCTGCTGCTATAAGATTAAGAGGATTATCAAGTAATTCAACTCCTAACAGATGTCTTCTAATTTGGTTAACATCATCATCGTCTAATCCACAAGCAATTTGTGATTGGCATTCTTCTGTTTTATGAGCCGTAATTGTATAATTTGCGCCATAAGGTACAGCGGGAAAAGAATAATTACCATTAGCATCTGTCGTTGTTTGTTCAGTAAATAGAATTGCACCATTTACATCTACTATAGTAACTTCAACACCTTCAATTGGTAGATTATTACAAGGTATTGCTATAGTACCACTTATAGGCCTTGTTTGTCCCATGACTGTGGTTATTCCCCATAAAAGGGCAATTATTAATATATAATATTTTTTCATAATTAAAATCGTTAGTAACCCTACTCTGTTTAATCATTAGGCTTTTCGGGTTTCGCCTATCCATATCCAAAACTTTAGAGTCCTACATATTAAATTCCTATCGCGTCCTCCTCTACAATACTAGACACAACAGCTACGGGACTACAATTAATTGGTTGCCCACTTTCACTAGGATTCCCAGTATCATCACTATCAGAGTAATATGTAAAATCTCCAGACGTCCAGCAGTAATATTCGTTTGCTCCTCCTGAAATTAATTTGCATTGAGATTCGCTCAAAATAAATTTTCTTAATGTTTTTAATGTTTTCATGTTAAAAGTGATTTTGATTAATAATTTTGGATTGTTAAAGACCGTATATCTCTAAAATCTTTGATTAAAAAAGAAGGTTATCTCTTCTTTAGTTTTTAATAGTTTTAATTATTATTTGATATCACGTCATCAATCATAATCTGCAGTAGAAATAATCTTGTAATAAGAGAGGTAGGGGTAGATGCATTATATTATCTACTATAACTATTATTCGTATGCTTTTGGCAATCGTGACTTAACCAAGTATAAGCAACGCTATAATATTTGAAATTTCAACAAACTTGTTATTGTTCTGAACACCTCAAATGTTTAATATTCTTACTAAAAAGACAAGACAAGTATCTCGCTATTACGTAATATAGAGTCTATATTTTGTAAATTAAGAGTAGTTATTTTTCATAAAGTTTTATGTAATTATCTCAATAATTAAACAATTATTTTCTTGTTACACATTAAGGTTCTGAGAGTTATTTTTATATTTATATACTTTAAGTTCTAACTATATGATCAGAGAAATAGTTGCTATTATTATATATATATTAATTTTCACTTTACCTATACAAGCCCAACAAGAATATTATGAGCAAATAGATAAGCTTGATTATAACACATTGTATTCAAGATTTGAAAAATATTATAAGAATTTAGATTCCTTCCAAGCGACACAATATGCAAATGCATATTTCAACAGAGCACGCAAACAAAAGGATACAAATCATATAGCAAAAGGGTATTATTATAGAGCTATTCTTGATAAAAGAAATGATAGAATAGATTTATACGACTCGATTATAGCCTTAGCGCCTAGGTTAAAAAAAAGCAATCTTCCAACGAAAGCACATCTTCAAAAAGCATATTATTATTTTTATGTATTACAGTATAACAAAGCTCTTGAAAACTATATAAAAGCAAGTGAATATAATAAAGGAGATAATAAAGACAATCTTGCTCTTGATATCAATCTAAGCATTGCAGCACTAAAAATTAGAATAGAAGAAAATCAAGAAGCACTTGACTCTTTAAAAAAATATTGGAAAAAAATAGAACCACTTAATTATAATGATAAAAAGCCTATCACATATAGTAGAGTACTCCTTTATCTAGCCAATGCTTATAGAAAATTAAACCATGCAGATTCTTCAAATATATACCTAAAATTAGGTATTAAAGCAAATGACAATCCAAGCAAAGAAAATAATTATTATTACTACTTTTTATTATTCCAAGCGATTAATGAGTTGGACAATGCATATACTATAGAAGTATCGCCTAAGATGAATGAAGTCATTGATTATATGAATCGTATTGATTCTAAAGAAAGTCTAAGTCTGGCATATTATTACATTGGAAAATCACATCTAAAACATGACAGAGAAGATCTAGCAGTATCATATTTTCTTAAAGTAGACTCCCTTATAGACAATTCAGCATCCATTTTACCAGAAACTTTAGAAGGGTACAAATACTTAAAAAATTATTATGAAGAAAAAGGGGAATCAAAAAACGAATTAAAATATTTAAAAAAAATATATTCTTTTGATAGTATTCTAGATATTAATTATAAATCTATAAATAATATTATAAAGAACAAATATGAACTTCCTATTCTATTAGAAAGTCATAAAAATACCATTGCTTCTCTTGATACAAAAAATCAAAAATCAAAAATTACATTAATTATTTTCTCAATTGTAATAAGTATTATCTTACTAGCATTAACATATTCTCTCATCCAAAAAAACAAATACAAAAAACGTTTTAAACAACTTCAAGGAAAAGAGTCATCAAAAAAACCTGAAATTAAAAACACAAAAAACAAACCTGATATCCCAGATGAGATTTTTATTAAAACCAAGGAATATTTAGAACAATTTGAAAAGGATAAAGATTTTTTAACACACACTATAAACGCTGAGAAATTAGCTCAACAAATAGGCACTAATAGACCTTATTTTTCGAAGGCATTTAATTATTTAAAAAATGAAAATTTTAATGTCTATTTAAGAAATCTTCGTCTTAATTACGCATTAGAAAGGCTGAGAGAAGATAAAGTCTTTAGAAAGTATACTATAAAAACCATTGCAAACGAATCTGGTTTTAGTAATGCAGAGTCTTTTTCTAAGTTTTTTTATAAGAAATATGGCATTTACCCTTCGTACTATATAAAGTCACTAGAAAACATTAAAAAACAGCAAGATACATAGGTCTATATTTCGTAATAACGACAAGTAACTGATCGTAAATTACTCTAAATCAGAAATTATACTTTATGTTTATTTCATAACAAATAAGTAAGTAATAATATTATGAAAAAAAAACAAATAAAATTATCATTAGAAAAAATTGACATAGCGAGATTAACAGTCAATATGCATCATATTTTTGGAGGAGACCTGCCTAAACATACGGACTTATGTCCTACCGTTGACACTTCTGTTTGTACTACTTGTACTTCTGACCCGCAAAGTAACTCATCAGTTGAATGTGTAATAAGGGTTAGTGATGACTGTCCTAGTCAACAACTAGGATGTAATGGACTCTAAATATATCTCGAATTGATGGTTTAAAATTATAAACTGAAAGTAAAAAGTATTATGAAAAAAAAACAAATAAAATTATCATTAGAAAAAATTGACATAGCGAGATTAACAGTCAATATGCATCATATTTTTGGAGGAGATATACCTAAATATACAGACCTATGCCCTACCATTGACACTTCTGTTTGTACTACTTGTACTTCAGACCCACAAAGTGACTCATCAGTTGAATGTGGATTCGTAATGAGTGCCTCTTGTCCAGGTCATCAAGACACAAATACTAATTAAAATTAGATATAGGGATTTGGTTATATATAATTTCTTACTATAAAACGATCCTAAAAATTATATAGCCTGTTTGATAAAAACAGGCTATTTTTGCGTGATGTCTAGAAGAAAACAAAATCGTAAAATTTTTACAGAACTTGAAGTGACTGATGCAGGTGCCAAAGGCAAAGCTATAGCTCACGCACCAGATGGAAAAGTCGTTTTTATAAATAATGCCGTACCAGGTGATGTTGTAGATGTACAGACCACCAAAAAGCGTAAAGCCTATTACGAAGGAACGGCTATACATATTCATACGCTTTCGCGAAAGCGTACACAACCTCAATGTGAACATTTTGAAGTATGTGGTGGTTGTAAGTGGCAACATATGGACTACAAGTACCAACTAGAATACAAACAACAAGAAATTGTAAATAACCTGACCCGTTTAGGAAAAATAGAGCTACCAGAAGTAACACCTATTGCAGGAAGTGCCTCTCAATATTTTTATCGCAATAAAATGGAATTTGGTTTCTCAGATAGTAAATGGCTTACGTTAGAACAAATCAAAAGTGACGAAATTATAGAAGATCGTAATGCCTTAGGTTTTCATATTGCTGGAATGTGGGATAAAATATTGGATATAAAAAAGTGTCATTTACAACAAGACCCAAGTAATGCAATACGCAACGGTATTAAAGCTTTTGCCTCACAACATAATATGGCATTTTATAATGCTCGTAACCAAGAAGGCTTACTACGCACACTAATGATACGTACCGCATCTACTGGAGAATTAATGGTGCTTGTTCAATTTTACAAAGAAGATGTAGACAAAAGAACACTTCTACTCGATTACCTAAAAGATGAATTCCCTGAAATTACATCCTTATTATATGTCATTAATTCTAAAGGAAATGATACGATATATGATCAAGAAGTGATCTGTTATCATGGGAGAGATCATATTTTTGAAGAGATGGAAGGCTTACAATTTAAGATCAATGCAAAATCTTTTTACCAAACCAATTCTGATCAGGCATATGAGTTATATAAAATCACTAGAGATTTTGCAGGACTAACTGGCTCAGAACTTGTGTATGATTTATATACAGGAACTGGTACCATTGCACAGTTTGTTGCAAAAAAAGCAAAAAAAGTAATTGGTGTCGAGGCTGTACCAGATGCCATCGAAGCTGCCAAAGAAAATGCAGAACGTAATAACATCACAAACGCAGCGTTCTATGTAGGCGATATGAAAAAGGTCTTTAATGAGCAATTCATAACGACTCACGGGATTCCCGATGTTATTATTACAGACCCCCCTAGAGATGGAATGCATGCAGATGTGGTTAAACAAATCTTAAACATTGCACCACAAAAAATAGTTTATGTAAGTTGCAATAGCGCAACACAAGCTCGTGATCTAGCATTACTGGATGAGACCTATAAAGTCACAAGAGTACAACCTGTAGATATGTTCCCGCAAACACACCACGTAGAAAATGTTGTATTGCTCGAAAAACGTTAAAACATGAAATTTAAAATAGCCATTTTAATAACCGGGCTCACCATATTACTCTCTTCTTGTGAGCGTGATGACATATGTGCAGAAACAACACCTGTTACACCATTACTGGTTATTGATTTTTTTGATATAGAAAATACTTCTGAACCTAAAATACCCGAAGGCCTTGTTATTGTAGAAAATGGAGAAACAGTAGGTCTTGCTTTTGATGCAGCAACAATTTCTATTCCGTTACGTACCAATGTAGATCAAACCGATTTCCTTTTTGTATTAAATGCAGGCAGTGAAGAATTAGAAAACCCAGAAAATGTAGATGGAATTAGTTTTAACTACATACGCATAGAAGAGTATATAAGTAAAGCATGCGGATTTAGAGTAACATACGATGCTCTTGATCCTACCAGAACGCCACAAGACAATGGCTTTTGGATAGATGAAATACAAGTAATAAACCCTACTATAGAGGATGAGACTTCAGCACACATTAGGATTTTTCATTAGTCTATTTATACTTCTTATGAGTGCGTCCCTTAGTGCTCAAGAAGAAGAAATAGATACTAAAGTATCAAAAAAAGATACGACACAACAAAAGACGCAATACTATGGCTTACGAGTAGGTGTAGACCTCTCAAAACCAATACGTAGTTTTCTAGACGACAATTATAGTGGTTTAGAAGTGGTGGGTGATTTTAGAGTAAGTAATCGGTATTATATAGCGGCAGAAGTAGGAAATGAAACTCGTACTATTGAAGAGTTTCCCAATCTTGATGTCACTTCAAAAGGATCTTATATAAAAGCTGGTTTTAATTACAATGCCTATAAGAACTGGCTTGGTATGAACAATTTGATCTATGCAGGAGTGCGTGCTGGATTTTCTACGTTTAACCAAGAATTAAATTCGTTTACAATCTCTACATCCAATACTTTTTTTGAAGAAGACATACGTACTGATACTGTAGATTTTGATGGTCTGAGCGCTGTATGGTTAGAAGTCCAGCTTGGTATCCAAGCAGAGTTATTCCATAATCTATATCTAGGAATTAATGTTCAGCTCAAAAACAGGATTACAGAAACGAGTCCAGACGGTTTTGAAAACATCTATATCCCCGGATTTGGACAAACGACAGATACTAGTGATTTTGGTGTAGGGTATGGATATACAATTTCCTATCTCATCCCTTTATTCAAAAAATAAAAATTGTAGACTGGTTTTATATAATACGCTTTCGCGAAAGCGTATACAGAAACATTCTAACAATATTTCTTATTTACTTTTTGTAAAGAGCAAATCGTCTGCCTTTTCGTTTGCATACAATGTATCTAGGTATGCTAGAAAGTCCTCTGAAGACGTACTAATGTCCATTTCTTTCTTTTGCCCCACAAATCGCACATTATCAAAATGCGGTACAATCAAATCTATAAAATCCTTATTAGAAACACCCGATACGTTTTTAAGATGATGTGGCACATACTCGATATACAACATCTTTACATCTTTAAGAATATCCTGCATACCCTGTAAGGCAAAATATTCTGCCCCCTCAATATCTATAATAATATGATCAGGCTTAGGTAAATTCTCAGTATTAATATGAGTATCCAAACGGATCATATCTACCTCAATCGTATCTGGATTATCGTGAGAGTATAAGTAACTATCGGTAATAGGTTTTATTTTACTACCTCCACTATTAAGTGTGTTTTTATAAAATGATATTTTCTTCTCTGCATCTCCTACTGCATAATTAAAAACAGATGCATTATCTAAATCATTAATAAGCACATTTTTAGACACATAACCGTAAGTATCTGGGTTTGCTTCATACCCAATAATTGTTTTGCATTTCTTGCCTATAGGAATTAATAATGTTCCAATATGTGTTCCTAAGATATATACAGTATCATCTTCATTTATATATTCTAATAACTCTGTAATTTCCGAAATGTTCCATCCCCCTTTAAAACCTAAATGCCTTCCTATAGTATAATCGTCTATAGGAGCCAGTATCATACCATTTTCTGTATCATAAATCACCCCTTTTGCATGATCCCCTAATATCTTCTTACGTAACTTTATTTTAAACTGACGTTTTTTAACCTTTAGTTTTTTCATGGATATAAATTACTATAGCTATTATTCTTGATATTTTGCTTTACGGCTCCCTTCATACATCTCGTACTTGACAAGTCTACTCTCTAAACTACCGTTATATAATTTTATTTTTCTACTTGGACGTAAACCTACGTGCTTTAATGCTTCCATATTTGATGTGATAAACCAAGCATGAGAACCAGGGTAACTAGTTTTAAGAGTATCTCCTATTTCTTTGTAAAACTCATCTATCGCAACAGGTAAACGTTCTCCATACGGAGGGTTAAAAACTAATTGTAAAAAGTCATCTCCTTCTTTTTCTGATTCAAAAAAGTTCTGTTCCTTAATCGTTATAAAATCTTCTAATTGAGCATTCTTAACATTATCCTTCGCTTTACTTATAACCGATGGCGCTTTATCATACCCAATAATTTTATACTTAAAATCACGAACTTTCTTTAAAGCCGATGCTTCTATAAGGTCATATAAATCTGGATCCCAATCTTCCCATTTTTCAAAAGCAAATTCTTTTCTATTTAAATTTGCAGGGACATTAGCTGCTATCATAGCAGCTTCTATAAGCATCGTACCACTACCACACATAGGATCTAGCAAATCACTCTGCCCTTCCCAACCACTCATAAGAATAAGTCCAGCCGCTAACGCCTCATTTATAGGAGCAATGTTAGTTTGCGTTCTATATCCTCTATGATGTAAAGAAGCGCCACTACTATCCAAAGAGATAGTACACCAGTATCCTTGTATATGTACATTAAGACGTACATCTGGATGTTTAGTATCTACATCTGGACGTATCTTTTCTTCCTTTCTAAATTTATCTACAATAGCATCCTTTACCTTAAAGGCTACATATTGAGAATGTGTAAATATATCTCCACTTACTGTTGCATTAATAGCAAACGTAGTCTTGACATTCATAAAAGACCTTAAATTCATTTTTTGAACTCGACGATATAATTCATCTTCATCCATAGCACGAAACTCTGCTATAGGCTTAAGGATTTTAATAGCTGTACGACAACATAAATTTGCCTTATACATAAACCCTTTATCTCCTTCAAAAGAAACGTTACGTACACCTATTTCTACTTTTCCAGCACCTAGATTACGTAATTCATTTGCTAAGATTTTCTCGAAACCAAAAAATGTTTTGGCTACCATCTTAAAGTTTTGATTGCGTTCACTCATATACCGCAAAAATACGTTAATTTTACCCACACAACATTACAAAATAAATAACCTTTGACTGCGATACTATTACCCATATTTGCTGTTTTAATTGGATTTACAATTACCATTATATTCAAACCTAGTATCAACAGTGGTATCAAACTATTACTATCATTTAGTGGTGCATTCCTTCTATCTACAACCATCTTTGAGTTCTTACCAGAAATCTATATAGGACAAGATAAAGAAATTGGTATTTATATTATTGCTGGTTTACTCATGCAGATTTTATTAGAATTTGGATCAAAAGGAGCAGAGCATGGACATATGCATCATAAGGACAATGCTGTATTCCCTTGGTTACTTTTTATAAGTTTATGTATTCACGCACTTATTGAAGGTTTTCCTATTCCTGAACATGAACATATCCTTTACGGAATCGTAGTCCATAAGATTCCTATTGCCATTATCATATCTTCCTTCCTCCTTATATCAAAAATGAAAACGTGGCAATCTATAATGTTCTTAGTTGTTTTTGCTCTAATGACTCCTATCGGTAGTTTGATAAACCAACAAGACTTCATTTTAGAATCTTATAAAACACCTATAAATGCATTTGTTGTTGGTGTCTTACTACATGTATCTACAACAATATTATTTGAAAGCTCAAAGAATCATCAATTTAATGCTTCAAAATTAGCCGTTATCCTATTAGGTTTTATCATTGCTTATTATCTATAAAAAAGCAATGGTAAACACGTATTTTCTTACTTAAAATACCTCATAATTAGTCCACTATAATTTGTAAGTTCTAAATTATGATGTAATTTTATAAATTATAAAAAATAAAACGAATTATAATGGGGAAAAAATTATTAATAGCAGCATTCGCTGTTATATGTATCATGAGTTGTAGTACAGATAACTCTGATAACCAAACATTAACAATAGACGAAAGTATTCCAGAAATTGCAAATCTTGTAACATTTATTCCTGGATCTCAGTTTGACGATACATCAAGAGGAAAGTATGTAGGCATATTTGGTCACTACACAAACCCAGAATTACACGGTAAGATTTATATCAATGCTGGTCTTGACACTCGATATACAGCACTTATACAACTTGTAAATGGAGAAGAATTAAAATTTATAGGAACACCACAACAATCTAAAAATAATAATCTAGTTTACTTTGAAGGTGAAACTGGAAATTTTGATATAGATTTTACTGATTTTAAAAAACCAGAAGCTACTAATGTATTTATGAATGATGTAGATACAGAAGCTTATATCGTATTGGCCAAAACAACAAGAGGTGCAGATCCTGCTGTTATTGTAGGTAGTTATGTAGATTCAAGCGATCCAACATTTTTTGGGAATTGGGATCTTATTGCAAATCCTGCTACAGCAACATCTACTCCTTTTACGACAATGATACCAGGAGTTCCATTTCCTGTTTCTGGCTTTGGAGTTACTCAAGAAATTGTAACAATGTCAATCAGTCATGCAGGTTCTATGACACCTTTTATTATAAATGGTGCAGATGATTTTGATACAAATGCAGCAATTGCTTGCGCTCCTTCAGGGATAACAATACCAACTACTGAACCTGTAATTATAGATGTTATTATAGACTCACCCCTACCTTTAGGCGATGTTGCAGATGCTATAAGTGCAGGAGGTCAAACTTCGATGATCAATGGTATTGAATCAACATGGAGCTTTAATTATACTTCAGAAATAGTTAACCCTCTTGGGGAAAATATTCCTGCATCTTATATCTCAAATGATTGCAATCCTGCGTTATCAGGAACTTGGTCATGGAATGGACGAACAGGAACAACAACTGTATTATAAATTATAGTATTTAAAACTTATTATATATAATGAGGATCCATAAATTTATGGATCCTCATTTTTTTATAACTACATTTATACTATGTTTAGTAAAGAACAATCTAAAGAAATACGACAACAATTTTGGATATTTTTTGGTAAACGACACCCCAGAAAATGGCTACTATATAATACAGGTATAAAAGATCTTAGTTTAAAATTTGATTTCGATACAAAAAAAGCAGTCGTCACTATAGAAAGTGCTGCAAACGATGAAATTGATAGAGCCTATTATTTTGATAAATTGATTAGTCTTAAAAAGATACTTAAGGAAGACGTGTCTTCAGAACTCATTTTTGACGAACAATTTCTACTACCTAGCGGCAAGTTGGTGTCACGTTGTTACCTCTCATTAGAAAATGTGAGTATTCACAACAAGACTACTTGGCCAGAAGTATTTGACTTCTTTAATACCTATATGAATAAACTGGAACTTTTCTTTTTAGAATACAAAGAATATATCAATTCTTAGATAGTAAAGTGCGTTGTTTTTATAATGTATTCCTATCCGCTTTCGCGAAAAACATCTCAACCATCTTTCCAGATCAATACATCCGCCTTTTGCAAGTCTTTAAACACATACTAAACTAACTATCAATAGATTAAAACAACACCCTAATAAAGATAGATACTAAACAACACCCTTACTTTTAATGAGTATATCTCATTTTAAGGCATAAAAAAAGGTCTAACACATTAACTGTATTAGACCTTAAAAAGGCGGCGACCTACTCTCCCACGATTGTAGTACCATCGGCGCTGGCGGGCTTAACTTCTCTGTTCGGAATGGGAAGAGGTGAGCC
>NZ_JBDUXP010000027.1:0-5476 GCF_039945015.1 Dokdonia sp. | reverse complement strand
TTGCCATATTGGATTTGTTGTATCTGCTACACTTCCGGCTGTAAACACACATGGATCTGTTGGATCTGCATCCGTTCCATTGGAGTCTCCATCGCCATCACAGTCTGCAGCTGCCCATACATCATATGCATTTTGAGCTGGCGTTCCTGCCATCATTGGATTTGTTGGTATCGTAGCATTTGTTACACTACATGGGTCAAATGGCTCTGTACCATTCATCACTTCTTCTCCGTTAGTCTCGCCATCACCATCACAGTCTGCGGCTGCCCATACGGCATAGTTCGCATCACTTACATCTGGTACTGTTGCTGTTCCACTTACATCACATGGATCTGTTGGATCTGAACCATTTGCGGTTTCTGATCCATTAGTCTCTCCATCTCCATCACAATCGGCTGCTTGCCATATTGGATTTGTTGTATCGGCCGTTGCTGAACTTCCTGAAGGAATCGAGCAAGGATCTGTAGGGTCAGAACCTGCGTTACATTCGTCTAAATTTGTTTCTCCATCACCATCACAATCTTGAAGACCGATTGGATTTGAAGGGTTTGCTGCCAATAAAGCACAAACATCTACTGTACCATCAACAACTTGGGAACAATCGGTTGTTGTTACTGTCAATATCGCACATTCAGTTTGAGTAAAACAAATATTATCTGGATGTGTAATTACTACACAATATTGATTCCCATCCATTGAAGAATTAGTAGTCAGTATTAGCGAAGAACCTGTTTCACCTGCTAGTAATGATCCACCACTATTAGGATCTCCCAAATACCATTGGTATGTTGTAGTCCCAGAAACATCTATTGCAGGTGGATCATTAAAATCTGGTGTTGTACTTGGTGCAAATCCATCATATTCCATTGTACTCGTTGCTCTCACTACTGCGGTAAAAGTAGCATTGGATCCATTTTCCACAGTTTGATCTGAAGGAGGTGAATCAACAACTACTTCTGTTGCATTAAATTCATTACCATCTACTCCGTTATAACCGCCAGTAGTGTTACCACTTCCTGGTGTTAGCACCTGCCCACTTGAATCAACTATTGTAGCAGTATCACCAAGTACACCATCATCATCATTATCTGTTCCTTCTGATTCCAATACATCATTACAACCATCATTATCACTATCCAAATCTATTCTATTTGGAATACCATCTTGGTCAAAATCACAATCTAATAATAAATTGAATGCAAAACCTTCATTAACGATACCCGTCGTAGCGATTGAAGCATCTGAATTATAACCTATAACTACAGGATAAGTATTTAATCCAGTTAAATCTATAGATAATGTCCATCTTGAATCTCTCACCAATGAGCCTGTATTTACAACAAATACTTCCCCAGAAGTAATGACGTCACCTGAACTATATCCAGAAATTTCATCATTAGGATCATTAAGAATCGCAGAGCCACCTCCAGGCCACGTTATATTCACCTCTTTTGTCGCATTTGCCGCTCCATAGTTAGAACCTGGAGCATTGTTAGCCACGACTATACTACCTACAGTTCCTAAGACAGGTTGTTCAATAGACAATGACATATTATGTATTACGTCAGTACCTTGATCCCAAACTAATTGAAGACCACTCGTAACGCCACTTGTAAACTCAGAAGTATTGTGATCACTTGTAATAGTAATTTCAGCAGAAGTACCAGTTGAATTGCTATAATTTCCATCTAAAACTGTTGTTCCATCACCCATTGTAATTGATCCAATAGGCTCTTCGCACTCTTCGTTATCTAGTATTCCATCATTATCATCATCAACATCACAAATATCACTTACTCCATCACCATCACTATCTGAATTCCCTGAAGCAAGAGCATCACAAGGATCAGGTATTGCGCCATCTACAGTAATGCTTTCATTCAAATCATCACCAGCTGTCGTTGGATCTGTTTGATCAGGCGTTGTAGCTGCAGTTGTGCTGTTCGTAATCGTATTTCCATCCTCACCAGCATCTACTACTCCTTCAATATTCAATGTTACAAATTGTCCACTAGCGATAAATGGAATTGTCCAGTTAGGATCTGTATAAGTTGAAGGTTGATCTCCACCAGTATTTCCATTGTTTATTGTAGCCGTAAGGCCAGCTGGAATAGCATCTACCAATGAAACATTTGTTGCGTCATCAGGACCATTATTAGTTACCGTTATTGCAAAGGCTACAGTATCACCTTCCGCTGGCGTACTGTCTCCACTCATTAAAGTTTTAACTGTCACCAAGTTTGCATTACCAACTGCAATCCCATCATTATTTCCATCACTACCATCGTCAGTATCGTTAGCAGGAACGCTATCTACCTGATCTGCAGATACTGCAGTTATATTTGTAAATGCCCCAGGTCCGTCTATAATACCGGTAACAATAATAGTCACGTCACTAAATGGCGTGTTAGCTGTTATGGATCCTAAATTACAAGGAAAAGTAGTACAGCCACCTCCATTTATATTTGTTATTGTAACATTTGTTGGAGTATCAGTTACAAAAACATTTGTTGCTAAGTCTGTACCTAAGTTACTAACTACAATATTCCATGAAACTGTATCACCAGGTGCAAAAGGACCTGATTGATTTAAAGTTTTAGTAATACTCATGTCAGATTGTGCCACACTACAAGAGTCTGGAGCAGTCCCTGCATTTTGAGTATCGGTACATCCACTAGGATTATCAAACGTTGCCGTTAAATTAACAGGACCACCATCTGCAGAGAATGTTAAATTGGTAAATCTATGTTGCGTTGCACTATCTAATCCAGTTACTGGAACAAAAGTGTTAATTCCAGCACCTGTTAAATCTAAATTTCCTGAACCAGGCGCGTTTGTAAACTGAACAACTACATCTGCTGTAAAAGTATCATCCGTTGGGTCTCCCGAGGTACCATTTGAATTACAGGCTGAAATATTATCTAAAGAAATCACAGCAACCGTACATGGCACTATTGTTATAAAGACGTTTGCCGTATCTCGATTCCCTAAAGTATCCTCTACTATATAAGGGAATGAAACTGGAGCGCTACTACCTGGTGGTGGTGTAATCACCAACTCTCCAGAAACAATCTGAACAATGGTGCCATCACTAAGCAATACTGGTGATCCTCCATCAGAAATGGCCATTCCATCAACTTCTGTTATCATGATAGGATCCATATCAGGATCAGAATCATTATTTAATACATCAATAGTAATTGGTGTATCCACTTGGGTGGTGTCATTATCATCTGTTGCTTCTGGAGGATTATTAATACCTACAGATGATGACACAGAAGCCACTGGATTATTACCTGGATCTGTTGCATTAAATATCGCGGTATTATCACCTGTACATGGCAATGTGATTTCCACTTCGTATTGCACTATTACTCTTTCACCAGGTCTTAATATACCCGTATTGTTTTGAAAAATATCGTTAGAACCTAATCCTGTAAAAGTTGGATCTAACACTGGATCTGTAAGCGCTGTTGATGTCGTGATTACAGGAGCTGAGACACTCACAATATTACCCGGACACATTGCTCCAATATTATCAGTAATTTGCAGATTACTTAAATCAATCGGTGACAATGGACCATTCTCTATTTCTATTTGAAATGTAATATCTCTATTCCCTAAAGTACCCGCTGGATCATTATTTAATACTGTTTTTGTAATTAAAGGTAAAGGAGTCGATGTAAAAGTAACAGGAGTTTGATCACAATTACATTGCTCTCTATCGTGAGCGGCATCTAAATTTCTTCTAGAAACATCGCTTACCGCTCTAGCAGTTGCATATGAGTTATCAATTCCACTAAAAACACCTTGTGACTCTCTAACGGAGGTAACTGTAGTAGGTCCGACATTTAAATCAAAAGTCCATTGGGCAGATGTATTGGGTGCCATACTTTGACCAGACATTAGAAGATCTGACGTTGAACCTCCAAGCGTACCAGAAGCCCCATCAAACCCTGCGTTTTCCATAAGAACCCCTGTTTTAGAGTTAAGACTAAATGAATTAACAGGAACACCTGATGCAACTAGATGATCAAATACATCAGAATACTGAATATTAGTTGCCGTATTAGAACCAGAATTCCTTAAAGTTATGGTATATGAAAAATCATAAGTACCGTCTGTATTGATTGTTGGGTTAGGATCACTAACCTCAAAACCTGCACTTAATATAATCGTGTTTTCTTCAAAGCGCTGCGAGTCAGAAGCAGTAACCTCATATGCAGCACCTGTAGCTGCATCATTTGCTGTTGCTATAATTTGATTTGTAACAGTAACCTGATCTAGATTTGCTCCTGCAGCTACTTCTATACAAAAACCATAATTAATACTCTCTCCAGGTCCCAGCTCACTTAATGTAGGCACGTTAATTAACTCTTGTATGGAAGTACCATTAAAATTAGCATTTTGACTGACTCCTAAAGGAATAGGCCCATCTGCTGAGGCAGAAATTATAGTAATTGCATTACCTAAAAAAGGTGTTCCTAAATCATCTGTTAAATTGATATTATATACTGGATCGGTTCCGTTATTAGTTAAAACACCAAAATATCTAATCTTATAAGTATCTGTAGTAGTGTAACCCCAATCACAATGAGTTTTATTAAGTTCTAGACCTCCTGGACCTGCAGCCACACTACATTGATTTTGCGCAGTTAAAACCGAAAACAACGTTAAAGTACACGCAGCATCATCTGTAAAAGCAGCAGTAATATCAATCGGAGCACCATCGGCAGGGCTTTGAAGCCCTACAAAAGTATGAGATGTTGGAGAATCAACTCCGCCTACTGCAACGTTTACCGTTTCAGTAGGAGTACTTAAGACTAACGCACCTGTTGCAGGCACATTTGTAAAAGTCACCATCACATCATAAGTAAAGAAATCATCAGATGCATCTCCGACAGTACCGTTATCATTACAAATTGAATCTGAACCAACAACGAATTCAATATTATCAATACTACAATCTTCACTACAACTAGCAGGCGCTGTTCCTGCAGCTGGAACATTTAAAGGGCATGTACTATCCGAGAAGCTTGCTGTTAAATCAATTGGGCTTCCATCAGCAACCATTTGAACACCTGTAAAAGTATGAGAAGTAGGTAGACCATTTAATGCTGTTACACCTTCTGAAATCACTGCATCACCTGTAACATTCAATGTCCCTGTAGTAGGAGGATTTGAAAAGGTTACAATTATATCTGTCGTAAAGAAATCATCTGAAGGATCTTGAGGTGTTCCATTATTATTACAAACTGAAGCATTAGCAGTTTGTATATTGGAAATAACACAGTCAGGACTACATGAAACAGGAGCTGTTCCAGCATTAGAAACGTTTAATGGACAATTACTATCAGTGAAATTTGCTGTTAGGTCAATAGGACCTCCATCTGCACTCATTCTTATAGAAGTAAAAGTAAAAGAAGTTGTACCACCAAATGCAGTTGTCACCTCAGATGCAGGATCTATATTATCA
>NZ_JBDUXP010000026.1:0-124097 GCF_039945015.1 Dokdonia sp. | reverse complement strand
TTTCCTGTCGCTTCTAAATCGATACTTACTGTACCTCCATCGGCAGCTTCTCTGATTACTCTAACAAAGTTGTCTGAGATATCTGAACAATCTAAATCATCTAGTGATGAAAGTGGCTCACCTACTTGATCTAATCCATTTCCTGGTACGCCTCTGTAAGACCATCCCCATATTTGGCATGTTCCTGCAGCTACTCCATTAAGATCAATACTATTTGTATTTACTACATTAAGAATAAGACCTGTAGCCTCATCTGTAATTACATATCTATAAGATAAGTTTTCTGCTCCTGGGTTTTCGTGTACTACTACGATAGGATCCATTTGTGTATCAAGACAGATAACAGCTTCTGTATCTCCGTTGAAACTTGTCGTTCCATTTGGATTTCCTGTTGCCTCTAAATCGATACTTACAGTACCTCCATTAGCAGCTTCTCTAACTACTGTAATAGCATTTTCTGAAATATCTGAACAATCTTGTGCATCAAGATCTGCTAATGGTCCTCCTATAAATCCTGCACCATTATCAGGTGTCCCTCTATATGACCAACCCCAAATCTGACATGTACCAATTCCTGCTCCATCAAGATCTATTTCATTAGATCCAAAAATAGCTAAGATGGTACTTTCATCACTATTATCTGTTACTACATAACGATATGATAATGTAGTTGCATCATTTTCGTGAATCACTACTAGAGGATCCATACGATCATCTACACAGATTACTGCACTTAATCCATCTTCACTGATAGATGTAGTACTATTTGGATTTCCTGTAGCTTCAATATCAATCTGTACAGTTCCTCCGTCTGCTACACAATTTAATGTAGTCGTTTGTGCTTCAGATGGTGTTGCAACACTTCCATCAGAGGCTAATACTCTTTGGTATAAAAGAGCGTTTACAGGCGCAGCTGCAATCGCATTAAATACTACTGAGTTTTCTACATTGTATTCTAAAGATGTTCCAACATTAGTATTAATTAATAGATCTGTAAAATCAGCATTTGTAGCAAGTTGATATGCATATACTACTAGGTCTCCATCTGGATCTGTTGTAGCATCCCAAGTAACAACATAAGGAGTTGCACTATCATCTATTAAATTTATGTTTCCGTTATCAGGAGAAGTAATTGTTGTGGCTAAAGGAAATGCATTATCATCTCTTAATACTTGACCACGTATCTCACCTGCTCCATTTTCTACAGTATGAATATTTACATAAAAACCTCCACTTAATAATGCTGCTTTTTGAACTGGAGTGATTGTAAATGTATTTTGAGCTGGAATAAAAATACCACCTCTTGCATCTGCATCGACAGTTGTGTTTAATATAATATCTACACCTCCTGTACTTGCAGCATCACCTAAATGTAAATGTGCTCCACCAGCAACGGCAGGTGATGAATCATAATCATTTGATAAATTACTGAATCCACCAGTTACTGTTAATTGATCACCAGTAAGTTCTAATTCAACATTTCCTACTCCAGTACTTACTACAGGCTGAGGTATTTCATTTTGTCCAGATAGATTTGCTCCAAAATAAGATTGAGCGAGTGGTAATACTTGACCTCTTAACTCTCCTCCTTGGAACGTTTCAGAATGAATATTTAAATAAAAACTTCTGTTAGCTCCTCTACTTAACAATACTTCTAACTGTGTATCGTTAATTGCAAATGTATTTTCACTTGGTCGGATAACAGCATTTCTGTTATCAGAAGCTACATCTGGAGTAATGATAAATTCAACAGGACCATTGATTCCTGCATGTGCCATGTGTAAATGAATTCCTCCAGCAGCTGGTAAGAATAAATCACCGCTTAAGTCATTAAATGTTCCTCCAACACTAAAACTTCCTTCTCCATTATATGTCACATAAATACGTCCGTCTGCTTCAGATGAGATAGAAGGTACTTCTTGAAACCCTGTTAACTCAGCTCTTAAAACAGAAGCAGAAATAGGTAATATTTGACCTCTTAATTCTCCAGCTGGAAAATTTACAGAGTGTATATTAATATAAAAACCATGCTCTTCAATAAGTGCTAATTGAGCTGCACTTAGTGTGAATGTATTATTTGCAGTTTCTATAATTGCACCCTGATTATCTCCATCATATGTCGGATTTAAAGGAAAAACTACAGCTCCATTACGTCCTGCAAAAGCTTCATGAATATGAGCTCCATTTGCTAAGTCTACTCTAATTTGACTAGATAAATTATCAAAAGAACCAGAAACAGTTAATTGATCTCCATTTAATTCAAATACTAAATTACCACCAGCTGTTGTATTAATAGAAGGTACTTCATTACTTCCTAATAATGCTGCTTGATAATATTGATCAGAGTTAGGCAAAAGTTGTCCTCTAAGTTCTCCTCCAGTAAATACACTAGAATGTATGTTTACATAAAACTCTCTTGCAATGATCGCTGTCATTTGATCATTTGTAAGTGTAAATGTATTATCGGCAGCTAGATATTGTCCAGCTGTATTTCCGTCACTTAGTACGGCTGTAAGTGGCAATTCTATACCTCCATTACGACCAGCAATAGCTCTATGTATATGATCTCCACCAGCAGCTGGTGTGTATAATTCACCACGTAATCCTTCAAAAGATCCAGAAACTACAAGTTGGTTCCCTGTAAGTGTCGCCTGTATTGATCCTGTTGCTGCTGTAAAAACTGCTGGATTTTCTTGTACTCCACTTAATAATGCAGTAAACTCTATTGTTGAAGCCCAAGCCATAGCACTACCTCCTATACTTGTCGTATAAGGTGATTGTCCGTCTACAAAGTTTGCAACATTATCCCAACGTCCAGCCGTTACTGCTTGACCAGAGCGATCTTGATTAGGACCACCCCATTGCATATAATCTACAAGTATAGTAGGACTTGAAGATCCAAAAGAGTTTGTACTAAACAATCCCAATCCACCAGCACCATCTGCATTTTCTCCCGTAATTAAAGGGAAATCAAAAGTTACAGATTCACTTGGACTAAGAGCATAGTCACCAGCTACAATACTAAGCGCACTTAACTGGCGGTATTGTCCTGGTCCTAGACATACCCAATAATTGGTTATATCAATGTTTGCATCTCCCAAATTAGTAACAGTGACATCATTTGTAGATGTGTCCACCGTTGTAAGACTGGGATCTGCTTGAGCGCTAACTTGCATGCCAAATAATAGCATTATAAGCCATAGACTCGCGTTAAATAATCTTTTTTTCATGACAGTAATTTTTTTAGTTTAATAATAAATAGTTTTGAAGTTTAATTAATAATAGATGCGTATTCTTCTTATATGTATTTGAGTTATTGATGAAGTAGTTAAATAACTGCCTAAGATCATAGCCAATCATTAGGCAGTTCCAACAAATCAACTTAACTAACGCAAACACTATAAATCTTTAATCACTTTACTTTTAGACATAGATTTAAAATTTGTAGCTTCTCTTACAAAAGCGATAATTAAAAACAAGGGGGTGAAAAGCTTTTTCATTTCTATATTTATTTTGTGATTTTGTTTCTTTTAAATTCTGGTACAAATAAACCACGAGAAGACACCTTTATACAACTAAACATGTGTGAAGTGGAAAAAACAACTTTAAAAAGGAAACGCCTTAAGCCCTACTATACATAGGGTGCCGATGATTACTTACTCATTAAATAAGGGAATCGTTGTGACAGTCACTAATACCAAGGATTGAATTAAAATAATAATGTTACTGTTTTAATCTCTTCTATTTCCGCTTTCGCGAAAGCAAAAAAAAGCACACTACCTTAAAAGTGAATATGAACAACTGATGTGGATTTGGAATACATTTCTTATACCATATCTATAAAAAATTTGTGTACAGAAATAGATACATACGTATATCATGCAAAAAAGGAGTATTATTTAAAATACTCCTTTTCTTATGGGTTTATAATCGTGCTATATCCTATTCTTATAACTGAATAAAGTAGGTAGCTTGGAAACCAAAATGAAGATTACCATTTCGGAAATTAAAATTATTTTCTGTTTTAATAATAAACTTATCCTCTACTACATTTCTAGCATTGGTGAGTTTAAATTGTAATAATAAATCGGATACTTCCCAATTTGCACCTAATGCAAATGCACCAAAAGTATCTATAAAATCTACAGGGTTTGCAACATAATAATATTCTGAAACTATAGAGAGATGGTTACTTACTTTATACCTTCCTCCAAATCCTAAAGAAAAATGATGAGGACTATTATCTTCTATAAGTTTATCCTCTGCTCTATACACATATGTTGGTGCTATTTGTAAAGAAAAGTTTCTAGAAATTTTTCTAGAAATCAATAACTGAGTTGTTGTTGCAAATTTATTTTCGGCAGAAATTTCAACCATCGTAGTCGGATCATCTTCTTCATATAATTTTCCCTTCAATGAAGATTTCCCTCTATAGACACCTCCTTGAAATAAGGTGATACTAAAAGGAAATTTATTTCCAGTATCTCTTTGATAAAACAAACGGTATTTTCCAAACACATCAACAGATCTGTATCCAGTTCCGTATCCTGTCCCTATGGTAAAGCGATCAGATATAGCATAATCTACTCCTATTCTACTATTCCATTTATCGGCGGCAAAAGATTGACTTTCTTCTTCTGGTGTATTCCAGAATCGATTTACTGTAGAGATCTCTAAAGCTCCTTTTTTACGTGTTTCGACAGAATGTCCTATAGAGATTCTAGTTCCTTTAAATGTCGCAATGGTATTTTGTTGTTGATCAATAGGCTCTGCCTCTAATACATCTAAAAGATCTTGCGCATGTATCACTTGAATCATGCTCAAAAACAAAATATAAAAAAAGAATTTATTTTTGATTTTCATGTGGCACGTATTGAAATTTGAATGAGATTTGAATATTCTTTGCAATATTAGGTGAAAGAATCGGAGGAACTTTAATGTCATAATCTTTAATTAAAACATTTAACATTCCACTGATCATATATCCATTATTTGTTTTTACAATAGTAGCTTTTATTTCTATCGGTTTGGTAATATTTCTAAGAGTAAACTCTCCTTTTATAATTCTGGTTTGCTCTCCTTCTAAATCAGCATCAAAATCAACAATATCTCCTTTAAAAGTTGCTTCTGGATATAAATCTGATTCTATATAACTCTCATTAAAATGTTCATACATTAATGACTTCTGAAATACAAATGATCTCATCAGTATCCGTACTGCTATTTCATTTGATGCAGAAGAAAGTAACGTTAAAACTTGATTATTTGTAGCTTCAATATTTTCTACAGAGGTATATGAAAAAAACGTGATTTCTCCTTGTCTTTCTATATATTGATCTTGTGCTTGCACAATTCCAATACTATACACCGATAATAATAATAGTAGTAGTTTATTCATTTACTTCTTCTAAAATGATGCAATTTAATAAGATTGCATCCATTAAAAAACCTTTAAGTATTCCTTTTACTTTTACTTCATCACCAACCTTTAGTAATTCTATTAAAGGTGTCTGATCTTTCTGCATTTCACATAAAACAAGTTTATCTATTTTATCTCCTCGTAAGAGTAATGAATATTTACCTCCTCTATAAGTAACCTGATAAAGCGTGCCTTTTATCTCCATGGCTTTCTCTATATATTTATCTAGAGACTCTTCTTTATCACTATTAAAATCTTTAAACAACTCATTTGTAGTAATACTAATTTCTGTTTTTGCTTTTCGTGTATCGATTCCCTTATGATTAAAAACATAGTATATACCTATTATACAAGCCATGCTTATTATAATAAATATACCAATTTTAATATATGAGTTCCTCTTCACAATTTTCTTTTAAGAAGTTGTTATCCTTAATAATTTAAGGTAACAAAATTACACACAACATCATTTCTATCACAAATGTAACTTTCCTAGTCTAGTATTGGCCTATCAATAGATCACAAAATTGCTGAAACGGAAAATTCATCATTAAAAAGGAATCTCAAAACTTCAAAAAACAGCTTCATCTATAGCAATGTCTTATTTTAGCTATACGTTAATTTAAACATTTGTAATGAAGTATCATTCTTATTATTTGTATACAGCAATAGCGCTTTCTGCATTATACATCGTAATGGCAATTATAGCGGCTCCATTTTTTACGCGTATAAGTATACAAAACTCATTGGCTAATGATATAGAGGCTGCAAAACAAGAAGCGCATATTATTGCCACAATGATTAGTAAACAACCTACTACTCAAAAAGAGAAAGCAAATCTCATTCAGACTATTAAAACGAGTATAGAATATACAAACACAAAAAATGTATTTAACTCTGTATTTGATTGGTCAGGAAGATTTATAAGTCATCCAGACCATAATAAAATAAATGAGCTTGCTCCACATGCCACTGAACTTATGGCTGGAGATAATAAAATTAATGAAGAAGAATTATACAAGATTATATTTAAAAAAGCAGACTCTCTCTCTTCTGAAATTATCCATCTATTACCTGTCAAAAATTCTGATATGATTGTAGCTAGTCATATAAATAAACAAAGAGTTATTGAACAAGCTAATAGTTTACGTAATAAAGTATACATCATTTTCTTAATTATAGGACTTGTTACTTTAATCTTCTTCCTAACGACTATACGTATTATAAGTAATTATTATGAAAAGAAACTTGAGCTCAAAAACACAAAACTAGAAGATGGAGTACTCAATTTATCTAAATTAAATGCGTCTTTAGAAAATTATCAAAAGAACTTGTCTGATTTTAAGCTTGAGCGAGAAGAAGAACAAAGAAAAGAGGAGGAGCAAGCAACAAATACTTCTTTTATAACTGAAGAAGAAAAAGCACCAAAAACAGCAACAAAACAGCGTATACTCACCTATGTTCGTAATGAACTACTACCTGTAGCTACAGAAGACATTTCTTATATCTATGTAGAGAACACCATTACATATGTTGTTCGTAAAGATGGAAAACGTTCTACCACAAGTGAGAGCTTGGATCTTATTTACTCGTATCTAGATGAAAAATCTTTCTTTAGGGCAAATAGACAAATTATTGTAGCTATTTCTGCCATTGATACCATTACAAAATTTGGCAATAGCAAACTTAAGATACAAGTGAATCCAGTTTCAGAAATAGATATCATTATAGGAAAAAATAAAGCAGCTGCTTTTAAACAGTGGCTAGACTTATAATACACTATTCTGTAATGTATTGTTATGTATGTTTTTATGCTTTCGCGAAAGCGTACTCATTCTCATAGTGATATATAGTTTCCTTTAAATACTATATGATAGAATATGGTCAATATCAAATATAAATATGTCATCTAAAGGAAATATCTCACTATTTTTATTCATTTTACTGAAAATAGTTATCTTCGGCAAATCGAAAAAAATGTAAACGATTCTATGCAGATTTTAGGCATTGACATAGGTGGGACAGGAATCAAAGGAGCTCCTGTAGATCTAGAAAAAGAAGATTATATAGGAGATCGATTTAGAATTCCTACTCCACAACCTGCTACTCCAGAAGCTGTCGCACAGTGTGTTCAGGAACTTATAGATCATTTTGATTGGAAAGGTCCTATAGGTGTTGGATTTCCTACTGTTATTATACAAGGCAAAGCAAAGGCATATGGTAATATGCACAAAAGCTGGCTTAATGTTCAAATTGATCAATTACTTGAAGAAAAAACGGGACTTCCGTGTACTGTCATAAATGATGCAGATGCTGCTGCTCTAGCAGAAATGCGTTTTGGTGCAGGTAAAGGGAAAAAAGGACTTGTTGCCGTAATTACAGTTGGAACTGGTATAGGAAGCGGTCTTTTTTACAATGGACAATTGATTCCTAATTTTGAATTAGGACGTATACAATATAAGAAAAAACATATCGAATTTTATGCTTCAAACGCAGCTAGAAAAAGAGAAGGTCTTTCTATTGAAGAATGGGCTGAGCGTTTTGATTTTTTCTTAAAACAAGTAGAACTTGTTTGTACTCCTGATTATTATATTATAGGTGGAGGTATTAGTAAGCATATTGATTCATTTAAGCATGTATTAACCACTAAGGTTCCTTTTGTTGCAGCTCAAACAAAAAACCATGCTGGACTCATAGGAGCTGCTTTTGCCGCTATGGAAGCTACAGATTCATAATACATACATTACCATAAAAAAAACAGCTTAGATATTTATTTTATCTAAGCTGTTTTTTTTTATATGGTTGTCTATTTTATACATTCATTGCTCTATGGCGTTCTCTTGCTAGTAATGTATTTTTAAGAAGCATGGCTATTGTCATAGGTCCTACACCTCCTGGAACTGGTGTAATATAGGATGCTTTTTTACTTACAGCTTCAAAATCTACATCACCAGTGATGTAATATCCACGTTCTCTAGTTTTATCCGGAACTCGCGAAATTCCCACGTCTATAATTACCACATCATCTTTTACCATTTCTGCTTTTAAGAATCCTGGGACTCCTAATGCTGTAATAATAATATCTGCTTGTGATGTAATTTGAGTAATATTTTTGGTATGACTATGTGTAAGAGTTACGGTAGAGTTTCCAGGGAATCCTTTACGTCCCATTAAGATACTCATAGGACGTCCTACAATATGACTACGGCCTATTACTACAGTATGTTTTCCTTTGGTCTCTACACTATAACGTTCTAATAGTTCTAAAATACCAAATGGAGTTGCAGGGATAAATGTACTCATATCCAATGCCATTTTCCCAAAATTCGTAGGATGGAATCCATCTACATCTTTATTTGGGTCTACAGCTAGTAATACTTTTTGTGTATCAATTTGTGGGGGTAATGGTAACTGTACAATAAATCCATCAATATTTGAGTCTGCATTAAGTTCTCTTATTTTATCTAGTAATTCGATTTCACTTGTTGTATTTGACATCTTCACAAGTGTAGATTCAAATCCGATACGTTCACAAGCTCTTACTTTACTACCTACATATGTAAGACTAGCGCCATCTTCACCAACTATGATTGCTGCTAGATGTGGTACTTTTTCTCCATTAGCTTTCATCTTATCAACTTCATTTTTGATTTCATTTTTGATTTCATTTGAAGTTTTCTTACCGTCAAGAATAGTCATAGTATGAGTTTTGTGGTTTGTATGATTTGAATATATTAATGAGAGTATTACTACTTCTGCATTCTGCTCATCGCCTGCATCATCTTACGGCCTCCACCCCCTTGCATCATTTTCATCATTTTACTCATTTGATTAAACTGCTTGAGTAATTGATTTACTTGTTGTACAGAAGTTCCAGACCCTTTTCCTATTCGCTTTTTACGACTTGAGTTAATTACAGATGGATTGGTACGCTCTTCTAATGTCATAGAATGAATGATGGCTTCTATATGCTTGAAAGCATCATCATCGATATCTACCCCTTTGAGCATTTTACCAGCTCCAGGAATCATACCCATAAGGTCTTTCATATTACCCATCTTCTTTACTTGCTGGATTTGCTTTAAGAAATCGTCAAAACCAAATTGATTCTTAGCAATTTTCTTTTGTAGTTTACGTGCTTCTTCTTCATCAAATTGTTCTTGAGCACGTTCTACAAGAGAAACCACATCTCCCATTCCTAAGATACGATCTGCCATACGAGAAGGATAGAATACATCTATCGCTTCCATTTTTTCTCCTGTTCCTATAAATTTAATAGGCTTATCTACTACCGATTTAATAGAAATCGCTGCTCCACCACGTGTATCTCCATCTAATTTTGTAAGGATAACTCCGTCAAAATTAAGGATATCATTAAAGGCTTTGGCTGTATTAACAGCATCTTGCCCAGTCATAGAATCTACAACAAATAATGTTTCTTGAGGTTGGATTGCTTTATGAATATTTGCAATCTCATCCATCATTTCAGTATCTACAGCAAGACGACCGGCTGTATCGACAATCACTACGTTGTGTCCGTTTGCTTTTGCAAAAGCGACACCTGCCTTAGCAATAGCTACTGGGTCTTGATTATCTCTATCTGAAAAGACATCTACTTTTATAGCTTCTCCCACAACATGCAATTGATCAATCGCAGCTGGACGATATACATCACAAGCAACTAGTAATGGGTTTTTAGATTTTTTAGTTTTAAGGAAATTTGCTAGTTTACCAGAAAAAGTCGTTTTACCAGAACCTTGAAGTCCTGACATTAAAATAACACTCGGGGTCCCAGAAAGGTTTATTCCCGAGGCATCACCACCCATAAGAGCTGTTAGTTCATCCTTTACAATCTTAACCATTAATTGGCCAGGTTGTAATGTAGTGAGTACATCTTCTCCTAATGCTTTATCTTTTACTCTATTTGTAAAATCTCTTGCAATTTTAAAATTTACATCGGCATCTATAAGTGCACGGCGTACTTCTTTAAGTGTCTCTGCAACATTTACTTCTGTAATACTACCATGACCTTTGAGGACGTGGAGGGCTTTATCTAACTTATCACTTAAATTATCAAACATATCTTAACTACTGAAAAATTTAATCTCGAAATTGATATCGAAGCTACAAATTTAATGATTTGAAGCGTATATACATAGTCGTATTACAGTATTATATACTTATGTTTTCCATTACTTATGAGCATTTCTATATAAAAAATGACCACACTATAAAAATAGTATGGTCATCTCTAAAATTTATATAAACAAGAAGGTTAAGAAACTATTCTTCGCATTCTATAGATAACAAGGTGATAAGTGTTGTTGTGAATTCCTGAGTATTAGGATCTTCTATACGCACATATACTTCTTGCATATCTGTTTCTATAGCTACATCAGATAGTATTGCATTCACATTTGTATCTGCATCTTCTTGTGTTTGATAAAATGTAATTTGCCAATCTATAGGATCTGGTAATTCTCCCATAGCATCTAGTTCCGGTTGCGGTGCAGCAATAATAACGATACACTCTTTATAATCATCTAAGATAAAAGATGACATTCCTGGGGAATCTTCAAGCTCACACTCTTCAAATGTCAATGTCGTACAATATGCACCTGATTCACATTCTTTCTCAAGAATAAAACGAGTTTCATCATCTATTTCTATATCTATTATAGCGTTATTTATAGCATTCACTTTCCAATCAAAATTCCAATCTTCTCCAACTACTTCCTCTGTATCTAAATTGATATTTATATGAAGTTCATCTTCTATAAAATAGAAAATCCAAGTACCATGATAAAGGTCTCCTCTATAAAAGAACTCAACAACACCAGCGTTAATAAGTTTAAATACAGCATCGGTATATGTACTAAATAAGACATCATCAGGGATTTGAACTTCCCATACACATTCCATAGCTGTAGCAGTCGAAGTTCCAATAATTGTTAATTGTTCTTCTTCTACACAGGCATCTATAGCCGCTCGTAATTCATCTTTATCTGCAATCTCAAAGCTAGTTCCATCTTCTAAAGTACTTGTAATAGGAAAACTAACATTGATAAATTGTCCATCCTCAACGGTTCCTAAAATATTACTAAATGCTTCATCACTACTCACTATTTGAGAAGATACTAATTCAATATCTTCATTATAAATAATGACTGTAAATGAATATATAAAATCAATACATGTAATATCTGTTGCACTAGGGTCATCTGTTGTAACTCTATCTAATAGAGAAAACAAATCTGAATCTTCGGCAATTAAATCTACTTCTGTTATTTGAAAAAGATCATCTAGATCTTCATCTCCACAACTTACTAAACAGAAAACAGCACATATTCCTAAAATGATATTTCTTAACTTCATAAAATGATGTATTACTTTAATTAATATACTACTATATCGCGTACTATTATAAAAGGTTGCGTCTAGAGATTAGAATATTTGTTTTAAAATAGGCATAAAAAAAGACTAACAAAATTGTTAGTCTTTTTTATATCTATATAATGATTTTATTATTATGCTTCTCTTCTTGCTTTACGAGCCTCTATTTTTTCCTTTACCATTTCTACAATAGTTCCTCCTACCCAATAAGGTATTACAAAAGTTAATAAGAATATCATTAACCAAAAGCCAATAGTTAATATAGTTAAGAAGGCTAAGAATCCTAAGTATTGATCAAAATCAAACATGAGTATTATGTGTTTTCAAATTTCTGGTCAAAGATACCGTATAATAATTTATTTTCACAATAGAAATTTCACATTTATTGACAGGTTATTGACAAGTAAATTGAAGGCGAAATTTGTAAATTTGCTAATCAAAAATAAATAGATCACAAATGGAATATAGAATTGAGAAAGATACGATGGGAGAAGTTCAAGTTCCCGCAGATAAATTATGGGGAGCCCAAACAGAAAGATCTCGCAATAATTTTAAAATAGGAGCTCCAGCTTCTATGCCTTTAGAAATTATATATGGGTTTGCTATTTTAAAAAAATCGGCTGCGTATACCAATTGTGAAATAGGAGGACTACCTATAGAAAAAAGAGATTTGATTGCACAAGTATGTGATGAAATATTAGAAGGTAAGCATGATGACCAATTTCCGCTTGTTATATGGCAAACAGGGTCTGGGACACAAAGCAATATGAATGTAAATGAAGTTATTGCAAATCGTGCTCATCAAATCGCTGGAAAAATAATTGGAGAAGGAGAAAAAACATTACAACCTAATGATGATGTAAATAAATCTCAATCTTCTAATGACACCTTTCCAACTGGAATGCATATTGCTGGGTATAAAAAAATAGTAGAGGTTACATTACCTGGTGTAAAAGCACTCCGAGATACTTTAAAATCAAAAGCTACAGATTTTAAAAAAGTTGTAAAAATAGGACGTACACACCTTATGGATGCCACTCCACTAACACTTGGACAGGAATTTTCTGGATATGTATCACAATTAGACCATGGGATTAAAGCCTTAGAAAACACACTAGAACATCTTGCCGAACTTGCCCTTGGAGGTACTGCAGTGGGAACTGGCTTAAATACTCCAAAAGGATATTCAAAACGCGTTTCTGAGTATATGGCACAATTTTCTGGATTACCTTTCCGTACAGCAGATAATAAATTTGAAGCATTGGCTGCGCATGATGCTATTGTAGAAACACATGGAGCTCTTAAACAACTTGCGGTTTCTCTTAATAAAATTGCAAATGACATACGCCTTATGGCATCTGGGCCGCGAAGTGGTATTGGAGAGATTACAATCCCAGCAAATGAACCTGGATCGTCTATCATGCCAGGTAAGGTTAATCCTACACAATGTGAAGCATTAACGATGGTATGTGCTCAGGTTATGGGTAATGACGTTGCCATTGGTGTAGGCGGTATGCAAGGTCATTATGAACTCAATGTTTTTAAACCTGTTATGGCTTCAAACTTATTGCAGTCTGCCCAACTCATAGGAGATGCATGCGTTTCATTTTCAGATCATTGTGCTTCTGGAATACAACCTAATGAAAAACGAATTAAAGAATTACTAAACAATTCTCTAATGCTTGTTACAGCACTTAATACAAAAATAGGATATTATAAAGCTGCCGAAATTGCAAATACAGCTCATACAAATGGAACTACACTAAGAGAAGAAGCTGTAAACCTAGGCTATGTAAGTGAATCTGAATTTGATGAATGGGTAAAACCTGAAGATATGGTAGGGGATTTTTAAAATTCCTACAAGAATTTATCAAAAACAGATAAAATACACAAAAACATCGATTAAATACTATTTTATCGTTATTATATAGTATATTAGCGGTTATTTAATCGATGTTAATGCGTTACGTATATTTTTTAATATGTTTTCTATCTACTTTTATAGGAAACTCTCAAGAACCTATATCCTATTATAAAGATGTAGGAGATACGATTCATGTATCCGACCTAAAGGATATCACATTTTCCAAAATAGATGATACAAATCTAGGTGCAGATAATGGTACTTATTGGTTTAAGATCGAACATAATAATCTATCTAGATCGATTATAGAATTACAAAGCCCTCATGCAGATCAAGTATCATTACACGATAGCACTAATAAAGAGATTTTTTTAATGGGAGATACACGGTATCCTTCATTTTTCATTACTAATAAAACAGTAACATACCCCCTTTACTTAAAAGCAAATTTCTCTCTTGAAGCAAACTTTCCTATTCATATTTTTTCGGAAAAAGAATTCTCTACAAATCAAAATAAAGGTCTTCTAGGTATTGGTTTTTTTTATGGAACAGCATTAGCTCTTTTATTAGCAACGCTTATATTTCTTATTATCACAAAAAATAGGCAATTCTTATTTTATGGAATATTAATTACCGCGATATGCATAACCGTAGTAACAAGAGATAACATATTATACTTCTTTAATGCCAAACCTAGAATTATAAGTAATATAGAATTATTTGGTCATTTTCTAGTTGGACTCTCTGCTACTGGGTATGTATTTCGGTATTTAAAAATCAAAAAAAACAAGCAACTTATACAATCTATATTTATAATCATTAGTAGCATTTCTGCTTTTTCATTATGTCTTTATTTAATCTTAAACACACATTGGAGTTTCTTATTGGCAGATTTTACAGCTGTACTAAGTGTTTTATTATTATGGTGTTTTACACTTTATTATACTAGGAATATCAATTTCTTATTGATTATGAGTATCATCTATATTATAGATATTACTGTGATGATAGATGCTTTTTTACTACACGGTCTAGGGATCAGTATTTTTAATCTATCCTCTTTCCATTTAAGCTTAATTTCTTTACTAAACTTTACATTTATTGCACTCTCTTTAATTTTTAGTTTTAGAAGAATACAAGGTAAAACAGTTATTATGAAGCATCAAATAAAGATGCATCTAGAACGACTTTCTCAGTTAGACAACTATAAAAATATACAAGATTCAAATGATCAATATATAGAGTCTCTTATTGGGCAATTCCAATTAGAAAACATAGAAGTAAAAGTACTTGATAGCATCTCTAGAGGGTTAACAAATGAGCGCATCGCATCAAAGCATAACCTATCTATAGAACGATTAAAAATAGTAACTTCAAGTCTATATGGTAAACTTGGTATTGAGTCTGATCAAGAAGCTACTGGTTTATTTACTTAAGATTTTTTATAATACTTTGCGTATTTCCAATACGAGAAAGCTCCTAAAAGAATAATAATCCCAACACTCATCGCAATCTTTTGGTTGGCAATAGCTCCTCCACTTTGATAGGCGTGTAATCCAGACAAATAGAAGTTAACACCAAAATACGTAAACAAGATACTTCCGAGTGCTATAATAGAACACAAGTTAAAGAACCATCTTCCTCGCAAACCTGGAATTAATCGCATATGGATTACAAAAGCATATACTATTAATGAGATAAGTGCCCAAGTCTCTTTAGGATCCCATCCCCAATAACGTCCCCAGCTTTCATTTGCCCATTGACCACCTAAGAAAGTTCCTATAGCGAGTAACACCATACCTACGGTAAGTGCCATCTCATTGATAACAGTAAGTTCTTTAATACTAAGATCCATCTTCTCTTTATTAGAATTTGTAGTAAAGATCATTAAGAATAAAGACACGATTCCTAAAATAGCTCCTAATGTAAAAGGTCCATAACTCGCAACAATAACTGCGGTATGAATCATTAGCCAATAACTATTAAGAACAGGCTGTAAATTTTCTATTTCTGGATTCATCCAGTTCATACTAGCTGCCCAAAGAATAAAACCTGCCACAAAAGCTGTACTAGCAACCGTAAGACTAGATCCTTTTTTTCCTATTAGAAAATCTCCTATAGAAACTACTGTAGCCCCTATAATTGCAAAAGGCAATAAGAGTTTGCTTGTCTTTTGTATAGAATATACCTTTTCTGTAAATACCCATTTCTGAATAGAAATAGCCAGTCCAAAAAACATAGTCGCCCAACCCACATATAACACAGATTCATACGCATTACTCCAAGGTGCATGACCAGATATATACCAACGCCATATCAATGCTCCAGTATGTAATAAAAATAAGACCATAATAATGGTTATTCCAACATTCACCATAAGCGACACAAATTTGTTAGGATTAAAAATTTGTGTAATCACAAAGATCATGGTAAATAAAGCTGCTAGCATATATAACCAGTACAATTTCTTAAACAAGTCATATTTATTATATAAAACCTCTGCATCTATTTTTTCTACAGAAGGCATAATATCTCCTCCAAGGCGTCTTTGGAATTTTTCAATTCCTTCTAATATCTTATCTGCGTCTGTATAATCTCCCGTCATTTTTGCTTTACGAAGACTTAGTAAATAAGCAGGGAATATCTGATATGCTATCACAGAATCTGTAGCACGATACCCTCCATCTCTTACTTCTATCGGAGATAACCATCTATTATTAGGATCATTAGGTATAGGAAGTATTCTTAAATTTGCCTTTGCTAGTGTTCTATCCAGAAGCCCTAGTCGAAGTGATACATCTCTAAATTCTTTATCTATAATACTCGGTGTTGCCTCACTAAATGCCTGTTGTAAATAAGGCTCTAATTTGTACTTCAAATCATTTGTAAAGAAATCAAACACTTTAAACCTACTTACATCACTAGGCACTCCTATGACATTACGTATACTATCGTTTCCTTTCTTGAGGTATAGAATATCTACATAATTCCATATTTGTGGATTTTCCATCATAGAGAGCAGGACTTGATCTGCATTCAGACCTGCATACGTATCTCTACGATTTAACTTACGTAATAACATACTCGCATAAGTATTGATTGGCATCATCCGTCCTCCGTCTTCTTGTACCACCATGCGTCCAAACTTAGCCGCATGTTCAAGAGATGCAGCATTTACAACAATAGCAGAGTCTATTTGAGTCTTTGTAGGCATCTCATTATTGACACTGGTATGGTCCAGATCATTATCAATAGGCAATACAGGAATAATAGGCTCCTCTTTTTGGACAGCTACAGACATCGTGTCTTGTATAACAACAGCAGATGTGTTAATCTCTTGTGCGTATGTTGTTTCCGCTTTCGCGAAAGCGAATAACAAAAGAAGAACAGGTATAGCTGCTTTCTTTGCTTTGATCTTATCTAGTCTTCTTTTAAGGTATCCAAAACGTGACCCACTATCAAAAAGAATAAGCATCATTCCTAAATACATTAAGAAATATCCAATATATGTTACCCAAGTTCCCCAAAAATCATGACTTACTGATAAAATTGTGGTACGTTCCTCATCTTTAAAACTTGCCTGAAAAAAACGATATCCTTGATGATCTAATACATGATTCATATAGATATCGTAATCAAAATTATCTTTATCCTCTACAATAATCTCACTCTTAAAGGAAGCATAACTACTTTGTGTGCCTGGATATTTCTCGGCTATAAAGTCTTTTAATCGTATAGAAAAAGGAAGCTCGATAGATTTACTTCCATAAGAAAGGTACATTTTGTATCCCCCTATTTCAATAAGTTTTTTGTCATTACTATATCCTTTTCCTCCTAGCAACCCTATTGTTTTGGTTTCTCCATTTGCTGTGATATCTACAAATAATCCATCTTGTTGATTCTTTTCCTTCACCTCTTTTGCGACAATACCTGTTCTCCCTTTTACTGCTTCATCTGGAATTACAAATAAAATACCTTGCAAATTATAAAGAGATCGTAGTTTTAATGGTTGCACACTATCTTTTACAAACTCAAAGTCAGCCTGTGTTGCCATGACCTTATATTCTCCATCAAAAGGAGATCGTATGGTATAATTATTTCCGTCGTATCCTATATTAATAGCCCCATCTGTAGGTTTATTAAACGCATATAAGACATTATGCATATTAACAAGTTCACCCTCTTTAATATAGTGTTCATGTCTTCCTCCGCCATCTCCAGTCTCTACAACCTTAAGATGGTATTCTCCAGCTTCATCTTCTATAAATCCATCTTCTGCACCATCTATAAATTTATTAAATGCTATCTTAATAGGGTCGCCATTAAAATCTGTTTCCCAAGTAAATGTATTGCTAAGACGTGGTGATAATAATAATTCTTTATCTAGACTTCTTCGCATTTCCTGCTCGTCTATCTGCCCATCTACGTATAATTCTAAATATGTTTTTTCACTTAAAAAAGTACTTTCAGAAGATCCTTCTGTAATAGGCATCACTCCTTCATAGCTTATATAACGTGTAATTCCTGCACCTATAAGAATAAATATAAACGAAACGTGAAAAATTAACGTGGTTATTTTTTCTTTTCGTAAAAGATTAAAACGAAAAATGTTTCCAATAAAGTTTATAACAAACATGATATGGATTAATGTAAACCACCAAGAGTTGTATACCCATACTCTAGAATAAGGTGTCGGAGAGGTTTCTTGTCCGCGGTCTAAAAAAGTACCTACCGCCATTGCGACAAAATAGGTTATAAAAAGTACTCCTAACAATCGAGTGGAGAACAAAAAATTTACAATTTTCTTTTGCATAGTGACGCTAAATTTACCGATTGCAAAGATAGCCCACAGAACGTTAATAACCTTGGATCAATTTCTGTTAAATTATTCAAAAAAAAAGCACTCAAATTTTCAAGTATTTTAGACCTATTAAACAACATTTTCAAATAAAAAGGACAATCTGAGGAAGTTAGCCTAAGCAGGTAACAAATTGTATCAAAGGCAGGACATCAACACAGGAAAAAGCACTATTTTTACCATGATGATTACTATAAATATTATCGGGACTGGAAATGTTGCTTGGCACTTGGCAAATCACTTGGCAAAGAATTCTGAATGTATACTACTTCAAATTGCTGGACGTTCCAAAGAAAAGCTAGAACGATTTAAACATCTTACCAAAGAAGTTGTAGTTATTCAAGAACTTAAGCAAGCTTCCATTACAATAATTGCGGTAGCAGATGACGCGATTACAAGAGTAGCTTCTCAAATCCCAGAAATGGACACGCTCATTGTTCATACCTCTGGTAGTGTTTCTATAGATCGTATCCCTCAAAAGCGCAAAGGTGTTTTTTATCCATTGCAGAGTTTTTCTAAACATGATCACGTAGATTTTTCTGCGATTCCTATTTGTATAGAAGCTTCTTATGAAGAGGATGTACAACGATTATACAATTTAGCAACACGATTTAGCACAAAAGTACATACGATAGATAGTCATCAACGCAAACAAGCACACCTTGCAGCAGTATTTGTCAATAATTTTACAAATCACTGTTATACCATTGCTCAGGAACTTTGCGAGAAAGACAATATTCCTTTTGAATTATTACATGCTTTACTAGAAAAAACAGCACAAAAAGCAATAGACCATGCTCCTAGTGATGTACAAACAGGGCCTGCAAAACGCAATGATAAAGAAGTTATCAAAGAGCATTTAGACATGCTTCAAGAAGAAGATCACAAATCAATATATAATACACTCACCGCATCGATTATATCACATTATGGAAAAAAGTTATAAAGAATACCTCCATCAGATTACTACATTTATTTTTGACGTAGACGGCGTTCTTACAGATGGTACACTTAAAATAACCTCCGATGGTCAAATGCATCGCGAGATGAATGTAAAAGACGGATATGCTTTAAAAACAGCACTTAATGAAGGATATAATGTATGTATTATCTCTGGTGGCACCGATGAAGGCGTCCGTATTCGTTTACAAGGACTTGGCATTACCAATATCCATTTGGGAGCACATCATAAAGTAACGCAGCTCGAAGCGTATATAAAAGCCAACAATCTCCAATCTGAGAACATTTTATATATGGGAGATGATTTACCAGATTACCCAGTAATGAACATGGTAGGCTTACCTGCTTGCCCTCAAGATGCTGTAAAGGAAATTAAAGAAGTGTCTAAATACATCTCACATAAAAATGGCGGAAAAGGGTGTGTACGTGATGTCATCGAGCAAGTACTTAAAGTACAAGGCAAATGGATGCGAGAGTTTGATGCAGGAGCACATTAGGGTTTAATTTTGAGGTAGAAAAATAGTTATATATGGTATCGTATGTAACATGATCTAATTAATTCTCTCCCCTTGGGAGACATCCCTGCAGGCAAAAGCAGGGATGTCCAAAGGACAGAGAGGGATTTCGCGAAAGCGAAAACCACCTAAAAAACAGCAGTATACGTTCCTAAAAAAACGTGTAATCCCCCATGCTGTGTAACAATTTGCGATTTTTGACACTAATAAATAAAGCTTTTAAAAAAGGAATTCCGTAAATCAATTTTTTTACCGAAATTGAACATCCAATTTAATTCAAATTAATTATGATTTGAAATGGACTTAAAACAATTTGAATTATAGAATACTCAGATGAAATAGAAAATGAAAGCATAGCCATAGCTACGGTTTTATTTTATGTTGAAATATGAGTGCAATAGAAACGAATTGTTACGTCTATTTTAAATTATCATTGATTTTATGTCCAACAATAAAAACTTGCCATACTTATGTCTGATGATTTTGACTTATTAGAAACCAATGACGCTTCCAAACAAGAATCCGAAAAGGTAGATGTTAACTGGGGTAAAGCTGTAGATACTATGAAATCTAAGCTTGCTCAGGAAGATGACCCAGAAATGCGTCAGAAAATACTAAATGCGACCTTGGATGATGTTGTAGGCATGGCAGAAAAAGACAGAACATCCCTTCTTGATGCCATCAAAGACCTTACTGACTACCAAGATGAGGTAGGAATCATTTTTGAGAAATTCTCTACTCTGAATGCCAATGAGCAAAAAGTAATAGATGATGCTCAAAAAGGGTTAGAGCGTGCAAAGATCGAACTTGAAGATGCAGAAAATGTAAAGGACAACTGGTGGAATAACCTTTGGGGACGTAAAGCAAAAATTCAAAAGAAAGTAGAAGAACTTGCTGCCAAACAAAAAATACGTGATGGGGCAGACATGAAGGCGAAGCAAATGTTCCAAGAACGTATTGAGTCGGCAGATATTCAAACACTACTCAATGAACTTTCTTATAAATCACAAGCAGCCGTAACACGTCTTAAAGATCGTGAGGTAGAGATTAAAGAAGTAGAAGACAAACTTCAAGTAGCTATTGTAGAGGCTAGCAAGAATCACAACAAAGCGCTTGAGAAGAAAAAAGAAACCGAAGACAAACTAGAAGAGCAATATGCACTGCTTAAACAAGCACGTCAAGCACTAGAAGAAGTAGCAGATAAGCAATCTACAGATTACTCTGAAGCGATTTCGAAGGTGACAATTATAGAGCAAAAAGTAGAAGAATTAGAAGGTCTTAAAAATGCATATACAACACTAGCTGCCAGTAAAGATAGTTTTGTACACAAGCATAACCTGACGATTAAAGTATTGACATCCCTACGTAGTAACCTACAAACGCACAGAGCAAAACTGAAAAGTGATACTGATGAACGTTTAAAGTACTATGATGGATATGTAGTAGCATTAAAAGCACGTACCGATCAAGAATTTGCTGCCATCCTAGAACACTTAGGTGTAAAAACAGATGAGCACATTGGACAGACACTTGCTTCTATGCATACCGCTAGTGCAAAAGCACGTCAGGAAATGATGGACAACATCCCAGTACATGAAAAAGTAATGCAAGGTGTGTATAGTAGTTATGCAGAGTCATTGCAAGAAATTCGGGAGAAGGATGCCAATATTCAGAAAGATTTTGCAAACCGTTATGGTATTGACATGAAAGAAATCTTTGAAGAGTATTATGCTTCAGACGGAGATGCACCTTCTGGTGATGATGGCGAACCTACTCCAGAAAAGAAAGATGATGCTGGCGATGATGATCTTTTAGGATAATCTGATTGTTGATTTTTGATTGTTGAACGTCTAAAACGATGTTAGGTGATTGAATGATTTTCGCTTTTCGCGAAAATAGTATCGAAATTACCAATTGTTGATTTCAAAAAGAGAAAAGAATATAGAAAATAGACGTAAGATAGGTGTCCTTGAAATCTTCAGTCATCTCGACAGCAAGAGAGATCGCACATACTATTCAGTTTATTTTAAAGCATAAAAGCACCTCGTATTAAAACCTCCCCTCTAGAAAGAGGGGATTGAGGGGTGTGTTTTTAAAGTTATTCCTACATTGTTTTAAAATGTATACGTTTTCGCGAAAGCGTATACTAAATACATCAAAGTAGAGTATCTATAAACATATTTTATACAAAACCATGGCGCATCATACTATTATATATGGTCACATTTGCGGTGCTTTTGGAAGAGCCGGCGACGATTATTATAAACTACACGAATTAAATAAGAGTATTATTAATTCACTGCCTGAAAATGACGATTCCGAATATCCTTGGATTAATAGAAGTATGTTCTCAATTCCAAACAAACAAGGAGTTTTCAGAGACCAAATTATCACCTTTGGTGCGAGTTATAAAACGTTAGAATATGAATGGCATATTTGGTTAGAAAAATTTGAAGCTATTTTAAAACAACTCTATTGGTATGATGCAACGATTCATGCTTCTTTTGAAGTCTTTGGAGATTACACCTATGAGTGGCTAATGAAAGTTGATCAAACCTATGATAATTGGTTTAAAGAGATTCCTGAGCCTTTAATAAACTGGGAGTATCAGAGTGATGGTCCAAGAACTTTTTTAGACAGACTACATAAAAAAATATATGAATAAAACACAACGTATAGGAATCGGGATAATGCTTATTGGAATAGCGACATCTTTTTTTACTGACAATAATATATTGACCACACTTTCTGGGGCTCTATGTGCAATTGGTTTGGGGTTTATTTTAAAATTCATCCCGTTTAAAAAACAAAAACTTAATTAATACAATAATTGATAAACAACACCAATAATATTTTACTTCTTACATGCCCATAAACGAAATCATAACACCACTAGACAGTGCTACTTTAGAAACCAAAGAGCAATACAAGGTGTATTTTAAAATTGTAAAACACGCTTTTGCAGAAATTGTCAAAGCCATTAAGGAAGAAAAAATATGTAGCCCATCTGAGACTACCTATGTAAAGCAGTATTGTGATTTATTGACCTATACACTCGAAGCTTTTAGAGTCAAATATCTTTTTGACGATGAAGAAAAAATGAAAGTCGATCTTACAGAATCTGGACTTCCTAACTATTCGGAGTTTCGATATCTTGTAAACGATATGGAACTTAAGAATGAATACATTCAAAAACTTCCTGAGGTAGAAACCTTAAAGGATGAGTTTCTAGAAATTCTTTTAAAGCACAAAGAACCTATTTCAGACAAGAAACTACATCAAGCCTCGTCTATTGTATACTACACCTCTGTTGAGAGTCAGTTCTTATTTAAAAGATACATCCAAGGAAAGGTGATTAAAACAGCTAGTTCATCTGAGACAGAGTATATGGTAAGTTGGGCGTTTTATGACGTAGGGCACAATAGACCCTTTATCTGTTTTATGTATTTTGATCTTTACAAAGTAGCTATGGAAAACTATATCGATGAGATTTATAAAGTCTTAGAAACTACAGCAGATCGTAGTATTACTCTTGATAGTATGGCATATGCTATCGATAAAAAATTAGTTAATGTATTACCTAAAAAAATTAAGAAAATAGACCTTGGTCCTATACATAGTGTTTTTGCAAAAGACGAATTGCAAGTTACGCATGCCATTTTACAATCTATTGTAGATAAAAGCCTAGACCTTTCTGCCTATGCAGTCTCATTATCTATTAATGAAACTGCATCAAAAGACAGCATGACAGAAGGAGGCTTTTTCAGTAAACAACACCTTCAAGTTTGGGAGAACAAAAGACCAGAAAACTATCTATTTACATCACACAGAGTGATGCAATTACTATATGATAAGATCCCTGATAAAGTCTACGGACTGACAAGAGATCCTATCGAAATTGCAACACTTAAATTATAATCTATGGAGCACAACACAACATTTCCTATAAAATTAACTGAACTTGCTACCCTTCGTGATGAAGCGACTTCCTACCTTAAAGGAGTACAATGGGAACAAGGAAGTAAAGCGCAACGCCGTGATAAGAATCAAAAGGATGAATCTATCTTATTATATTTATCTAAGGCAAATGGTTCTGGAGGCACCGATGTCACATCGGTTTCTAAAACGATTCTTGCGCTAAAAAAGCGACTCCTTCCCGACTCTGTTGCTATTCCGCTGCATCTTAATCAGGCATTATTTGCATTACAAGAAGGAATCACTATGGGAATCTGGTTGAAGGATAGTTACACAGATGCTTCTGGACTTTCTACACTTAATGAGCGTAGATCTTCACTAGATACTACAGGAAGACGTGAGTACGAATCAAAAATGCATACCGCTACCGCATTTATGCTACACGGGATTGCGTATAGAATATTATTTGACATTAAAGAAGCTGCTTCTGACGATCTCAGTGTCATGAAAAACAAATTTGCGGGTATTCCTGAGGTCTCTTTTTTGAGTCCGCTTAAGGGAATTTCTTGTATGCTTTTTTATTATGACAAATACCTAAGTCATCCAGATGTTATAAAATCTGATACTGATGTATTGGACTTTACGGTGGTTTTCTTTGAAGCCATCATTAGTGAGATACAGCAACGTATCGGTTCTTTAGAATATACAGATACGGTTACCGATAGAACGTATAAACTAGAAAAAAGCGAATTTGCAGTTTCTGGATGGGAAAACGTTTTTGAAGGAACTGCGGTAAGTGTTGAGTTTAATAAAATACAATTTGAAGAGATTGTAGGAAATCGTGATGCAAAACATTTTGCACGTCGTCTTACAGAACGGATGTTAAGTTATGATTTTGAAGCAAAGCAAAATCCGTTTCAAGAATTGGGTGGTTTTATGCCTGTCTTTATGGGATATGGAATCCCAGGAACAGGAAAATCCATGCTTATTGCGGCAATTGCTACACGATTAAAAGAACATTGTGATCATCTCGACATTCCGTTTTTATTTCATCCGATGCCAGATACGCTGATCTCTACTTTCCAAGGAGGATCTGCCGAAAAAATGGTACAATGGATGAAACCGATGCAAGATCCTTCAAAATTGATCTTTGCGCCTATCGATGATGCAGAGAATAATTTACAAGAGCGTACGGCACAAGGTGTATCTGCTGGAGTTAAAGAAGTGATTGGCGTATTTCTGAGATACACAGAAGGAGCCTATGCTATTAATTACGGAAATAGTTCTATCGGATTATTTACCAACCTTCCTGAAATGCTGGACAAAGCAGTCATCTCACGTGTGCAAGGTCGTTTTAAAATAGATGGAGCACGTACGATTCCTGATTTTATAGATCAAGATTACATCTGGTGGAACAAGTTAGAAAAGTCGATGCCTGACTTTGTAAATATGACTGATCCTGAAAAATATACTTTCTTAAGTGAACAAGGTCTTGCAAAGAATTTAGGAGAAATCCTCAACCAAAGTGAAAAGCCTACCGAAGCCAAAGTCCTAGAGATTTATGAGCGTGTAGCTTCCAAACATAAACATACAGAGCATTTATTTTTTGCTGAGTTGTATAAGCAGATTCAGAAAGCATTTCCGTTTTTCTCTTCGAGAGATATCCGTAATATTCAGAGTGCCATCTCGCTGCGTCTTACAGATTTTGATCTACCTGAGCAATGGTTTGATGATCCAACAGCGTATTTTAAAAAGGATTATGACAGTAAACTGGTGATGTTACAAGACTTGATGAAACAAAACATGCAAGGACTGAACTTCTCAGACATACGTCGCCAGGAAGTAGTGCGCTATCTAGATAATGTTGCTACCATTGCCGACACTGATTTTAAACGTAAAGTAGATAGTCGTATTCATGATATGAATGTACAACTGGAAGCGAGACGTCAGTTTGAAAGTGGGGAATAACTCAAAAAGAATAGAGAATAAAGAGGAGAGAGAAGAGAATATAGACTTTAAATAGTTCGCTTTCGCGAAAGCGTATCATGAATAACGATTGTTGATTTAAAATAAAGTAAGGTGATTGAGTGGTTTTCGCTTTTCGCGAAAATTGTATCGAAATTACCGAGTTTAAAAGAAATATAGAATAGAAATAGAGTAACATTCTAAATTAGAGCACTACTCTATTTTGAATATCAAGAGTCCGCTTTCGCGAAAGCGTACTAAGAAAGATTAGAATTTAATAACCATGAGATATCCGCTTTCGCGGACATGAACAATGAAAAAATTAAAAGAAGCAGGATTATTTAGAGGAGCATTGGTTCCCGTATCTGGATCGCTAGCACAACGCTATAACGACTGTCTTGCTATGCTTGGGGTCTCTCCTACTTCACTCACTAATTTTGCGATAGATGCGATGGGATGGAGTCCTGAAATTGCTATCGAAAAAGGAGATAATTATTACCTCAACATGGGGGAGGCCAATACAAATGCAATTATCATCTCTCCAGAACAACGGTATAAACCGGTACAAATGCCGAGTCATAGTTTTGATAGAGATCTTATGGAAGCTGTCTTTACTGCCAATGTGAGAACCATACGAGATATTACCAAAGATGCTGCTATTTGTGTACATATCGATCAAAAGATAGATGCGTTTTATGATCCTTTTGATCTGTTACGATATGATACGATTACCGTTACTTTTGATCTGTTAGATCAGTTAGATGAAAAACAGGCAGCGCAAAATGAATTGATCACAGAATTTCAAAAGGGGAATAATTTCATCAATCGTGAACTACATAAAAAACTAATTACAAGTGCAAAGACTTTTGGGGATTTACGCCATCGTAAGTTGGCTATAGATCCTATGCAATTAAAGGTGAGTTCTTTTTACACACGTGCTTTTGGAGGTGTGTTTGTTTTAAAAGATTTTATTACAGACATTATGATTTTTGAAGATAAGGCAGTGTATGATAAAGCGATTGCAGATACTGGACACGACGTAACGTTATTTCATAAAGATCACGATGAGCTTATGGACACCTTAACGAGTCATCTTGTAATAGATGGTGATCTTAAAAAGGCTTCAAAGTCTAAACGTTTTGATCGTATCAAGAAACATCGTTTTGTAAAAGCATCTAGCGAGACAACGCATCCATATACAGAGATTCTGGATAGTCATTTTCTGTTTAAAAAATATGTCACACAACTTGATATTGACATTCAGAAACAACTGAATGGTGTGGAGTTATTCTTCCAGAAGAGTATCATTAACAAAGAGATAAAACAAGAAGAGTATATAGACACTGTTTACTATAAAGCATTACATCAACCACATTCTTCTCTAGAGGAAGAACAAGCAGATTTGATTTGGAAGTTGTTAATTAAGATTCAACCTAATGATCCTTTGCACTTATATTGGTATGATAAAGCACAGTTTTATGAGGCGTATACAACATGGCCAGAAACGTATAAGGATTGGGTGATTCAACTTATTCAGGAAGAAAATTCTTGATAACAGAAAAAAGAATAGAGAGGAAAGATGAGTAAAAAAGGGATATTAAATAATCATGGATAAGGTTAATTTTAAAAAGTGGGCATTCCATTTTATGATATGGATTATCATTATAAATATCATAACCGTTTACCTACTAACCACTTCCGCTAGTTTATTTAATACAAATCACAACACTGGAGAGGTAGTTTTACGACTTGGTCTTGTCGCAACACTTTTATTAGTGTTAAGTTTATTATTCATTATTTTAAGTCTCGTTAAGAAAGAAAAGAGGAATTATCAGTTTTGGATTGCTGCCATTGGAATATTGCTTTTTGGAGGTTTCCCATTATTGATGAGTGTATTTGGTTACTAGTAGTATCCTTTGATTTTAAGAAAAGAATTCTTGATGTAAAAAGAAAAAAGAATAGAGAGAAGAGAGAAAAGAGAAAAGAGATGAGTAGACAAAGACATAATTATAAGAATCTAAAAATTTGGAAAGTTGGTTTAGAAATAGCAAAAGAAATTTCTGACCAAATAGAAAAGTTTCCAAAACATGAAAGATATGATTTGACTTCTCAAATGAGTAGATGCTCTATTTCCATACCTAGTAATATCTCTGAAGGATCGGCTAGAACAGATAAATCGTTTAACCATTTTATAGATATTGCGCTAGGTTCCTCTTTTGAATTGGGAACACAACTACTCATCGCAAAACATAAAAAATATATTAAACAGGAAACTGTAGAAGGTTTAGAAGAAAAAATAACTGAGTGGCAACGAATGACCATGGGTTTTCAAAATAACCTAAAATTTTAGGCCTCTGCTCTCTACTCTTTTTTCTAATATCTTTAAAAAACAGTAACAAAAAGCCTATAAACACTACATATAAGAGAATACTAACACTTTCTAATCTATAAAAAATGACTTTTGAAATCATCATATTTGTTCTTTCTATCCTTTTAGGAATCGTGTTGTATTGGAGAGAATCTAAAAGCAATGCAATCTATCGGTTTATCAATAAGCTCACTCATAATGATGAGTTACAAATGAAACCAGATAATCGTAAAGGTTTTATACACTTACAACCCTTTTTAATGCGCCTTGTATATGTGAGTTTATTATTTATAATAGCCGCTATTATTCTACAGTTTGCGACTCCTATTCAAGCTTTTGTTCAATACTTTGTTTCAGCAATTGTAGGGACATTGATTGGAACATATATCGCTTCTGCATTTTTATTTGCAAAGAATAGTACTAAGAAGGAGAACTTTGAAAAGGTATTTGACAAAGGGAAAGATCTGGTGAACGAGTTTACAGAAGATGTAAAAGAAACGTTTGAATCTAAGGAAGAACCAGCACCTACGGCAACCAAAGAAACGCCTAAAGAAGAAGCGCCTAAAAAAAGTGCTAGGGATCGCTTTAAGGATAAGGGGATGATTAAGTAATTTGGAGATTATAAAAATTAAAAATATAAAGAGTGCGCTTTCGCGAAAGCAGATAATTAAAGAACTTGAATATTAAAAAACAACATATTATTTTTCTAAGTATTGCTAGTTTTGTGCTTCTTTCAAGTTGTGCGCAAAAGAGTATAGATCCTAATATTGTTCTATTTCAACAAGAACTTGGTAAGGAAAATATTGCTATGATTGACCTTCTTATAGAAGAATTTGAAGATCATTTACATAAACATTATTCAGATCTTACAACGACAGAAGCATATACACAGTTATTAAAAGATATAAGTGATCAAGACACACGTAATGATTCTATATTAGTAGTATATCAATCTGAGAAGTCACTAGAAAATTTTAGAGCAAGTTCATTATATAAAGAATTGTATACTAAAGAACCTTTACACCAAAAGATAGAAGGTATTCCTGATTTATATATCCCGCCTCCGCCTTCTACTTCTCTTAATAAAGAAATTGCAATTCCTGAACCAGATAGTATATATGTAGCAAACCCTATTGGAAAATATATGCGAGCATTGTACGCTATTAAAGACAGAGACAGCCTTGTGAAAAACTTTTTTCGAGTGAAAGAGGCATCTGGTATTATGGCTAGTAATCGATTTGCAAAAGGGATATTATATTATAATCCGGATTTTGATAATTACATTCACAAAAGAATTGTCGTATTAGAAAACAGTTTTTAAAAGAACACACCAACCAATCAAAACAAAAACTATGATAAAATCATATTGGCAAAAAGGAGGAAAACAAAAACGTATTGTGATCATCAGTGCGATTGCGTTGGTATTGCTATTATTTTTCTTGCGAGATGATTATCAGCCTGCGTTATTATTTTTACGTAAGTATGTTTTCATTATATTGATAAGTCTTGTTTTCTTATGGTTTATGTTGCGCAAGTTTCGCGCAAGCGCACAAATAGGAAAACGAATCTTATACCTAGTAGGGATTGCCGCATTCTTTGGCATCTTATGGTTTGCTGGATGGAAAACTGGTTTGTATCAATATATGCAAACGTATAATGTTTATAATAACTTAAATCTCGTTGAGATACACGAATTACCGCTTACACAAAACGAGCGTATCCAGCCGTATAATAATATTGTAACGATGGCGTATGAGTCTATAGGTGAAACACAAGAAGTCTCTCCTCCTCAATTGGTGCGTATCGATACCGTAAATCAATGGACGATGGCGGTACAACCTGCAAAGGAGTATATGTTCCAACGTATGAATGACAATACAGAAGAACTCTTTACGGTAGAAAGTACATCACCATTTCCTCGTTTTGCTGATAAAAATAGAATTCCTGTAACGTTTTCTATAGGAGAGTCTTTGGCTTTTAGTAGAAATACATACAATGCCGTTGTACAGCGTTTTAATTTCTTTCAGTTATTTACGCTAGAGCCTAGCCAAGTGTATTATATGAAGAATGACGATGGCAAATGGGTGCAGGTTGTTAATCTCATTAAGTGGAAAGGATTCTTCTTTCCATATCCATCGTATGGAGGAGTGATGATTATCGAAGCTGGAGAACATTCTGTTACAGATTATTTAGAGCGTATTACTATAGGAAAGGGAACGTACGTCCCTCCTTCTAAGACTCAGGACTATCCATTCTTAACAAAGCAAAACACGTTAAGCGAAAAGGTATCACGATTACAAGCGAAGTCATTACAGTTTCTTGGTGGATTTACAGATCCATTACCTTGGAATATGGAAACGGCTGTAAAAATACCAGACCTTGCCGATGATGAAAATCAACAACCATTTGTGACCGATTTTAATTGGAGCGGTATAGAGACGCAAGCCTATAGTGGTTTGTACCATTGGTTTGGATTAGAGCCTATAGGAGAAGAGCGTACGAGTTTATCATTTAGTGTTTTAATTCCTGGCGATGGGACAGACAAGCTTTATTATTATAATCATGCGGTAAAAAAAGAAGGTCTCGCTGGGGTTTCTGCAATGCCTTTAAAAGTAGTAGAATCTCGCAAAGAGTATGATTGGTCTGTCAATAAACCCGTTGAGTTTCGTCCTTTTGTCAAAGAGATAGGGGGTCGTAAACGCATGTTTGTGATTAGTACTGTTGCTGCCAAGCGTGATGATAGTAAGAAGTTTGATGGTGCTGCCACACCAGATCTTGCCTTAATTGATGTAGAGTATCGTGATGTGATTTGGGTAGATGCAAAACACCCTTCTCAATGGGAAGATACCATCTTAAAACAATTGGGAGAAACTTGGAAAAAATCGGAAGGACTTACCGATGAAGATCTGTATCCTACTAAAAAGGAAATAGATATGGAAGGCTCCAGAGATTTGACTTCTATTATAGAAGCAACACAAAATACACTCAAAGAAACAATCGAAACAAAAGCAGATTCTGTGATTCAAGAAGTAAAAGAAGTGGTTCTGGATACTATTATAAAATAGTAGGAAACTTATGAATATACTTAAAGCGATTCTGGCTACAATCCTTTACATTATAGTCATAGAACTTATTGGGAGTTGGTTTTATATAATAGAGGTATTTAAAATAGAGGATTATTTAAATTATTACCTCCTTATTCAAGGAACTCTTCAATTACTTATTGTTCTTTTATATTTATACTTTATAAGAAGATATAAGTTCAAACGACTTATTAGAAAAACACATTATAAATGGTATTTATTTGCCTTTATAATAGGCAATTCTTTTGTGTTTGTCCAAACGCCGCTAAAATGGGTATATAATTCTTTATTTAATACAGCATATTATATAACTTATAATTTTGATGGATTAAGTAATCTTCTAAATATTAACTATATAGCTATTATTTTACTAATTCCTATTGGAGAAGAATTGTTCTTTAGAGACTATATTCAAAAAAACTTACAATCAAAAACGTTTCCAATAGTTGCTATTCTAACCGCATCAATTCTTTTTGCTTTTATTCATGCGCCCTACTTAGACTTCTTTTCACCTGAATATCTTCAGGATTGGCACTTGTTTTATCTAACATTTTTTGGAGGTTTACTTTCTGGAATATTGTATTATAAATCTAAATCACTAGGACCTTCAATTATATTTCACATTTTTTGGAATTTAATGGCGACCATCATGTAAATTCAAAAAAGTAAGCAGTTGTTTTTTTTAGATTAGGTCAGACTATTTCCTTAAAAAGGATGCTATTTAAAAAGATTGACTATTTATACACGTTAAAATTTCATTAGTTTTTTCATAACTGTGATTTATTTACGTTATTTTGTTTAACATTAATATCATATTAAACAAAACAGTGAACTATTTACGTCTTATTCGCTTACCAAATTTATTGATGCTTGTCATTATGCAATGTGTTATTAGATATGGTTTTTTTAAACCTTTTGACGTTGAGTTAAAATTAAGTTGGTTAGGCTTCCTCTTCTTAGTCCTAGCAACTGTTCTTATAGCTGCGGGAGGCTATATTATCAATGATATTATTGATGTTACCGCAGATAAAATAAATAAGCCTAAACGTAGAACAATAGGTGTTTCTATTGACCCTAAGCGTGCAAAATTCATATATTACCTACTTACGTTTGTGGGGATAGGTTTTGGCTTTACGTTATCTGCTGTAGTAGATGAACCCCTCTATTTTTTAATTTTTGCAGGTACTGCACTCGCTTTATATCTATATTCTCGATTCTTTAGAAAGAAAGCACTAATTGGTAATGTTATTGTTAGTTTTACGATAGCAATTTCTATTGTGATTGTAGGTATGTTTGAGTTATTCCCTATTGATAATGATTTTGATGGTGATTTTAAAATGTTTCTTTTAGGATTCATTAAGGATATATCGGTTGCTGCATTTTTAATAAACCTTATTAGAGAAATCACAAAAGATGTAGAAGATATCCAAGGAGATCACGTAGCCAGATACCGCACTTTACCAGTTATACTTGGTGCACAAAGAACAGCACGTATTGCATCTATAATTGGACTTATAACACTCACTCTTATTTCTTGGTATACATTTACATACTTATACGATCATAAGATCACTGTAGCCGTTCTCTTTTTTGGAGTCATTGCACCTCTAGGATATGTCTCTACACAACTCTGGGAAGCTGATAAAAAAAGTCAGTTTACTAGATTATCACTTATTTTAAAAATAGCAATGCTTATTGGCATTATGGCTATTCCATTAATATCACATACCATACATAATGCTATCTAAACGATTACAGCATAAAAATATCATTCTCGCTTCCGGCTCTCCACGTAGACAATTATTTTTTAAAGAACTTGGATTAGATTTTACTATTGAGCTTAAACCTATAGATGAGATTTTTCCTAATCACTTAAAAGGAACTGAAATCACAGATCATCTAGCACAATTAAAAGCATCTGCTTTTAATACCTTACAGAGTCATGATATTCTTATTACAAGTGATACTATTGTATGGTTTAATGATAAAGCGCTTAATAAACCACAAGATCGAGATCAAGCATTTCACATGATTTCAAGTCTTTCTGGTCATACTCATGAAGTCATCACAAGTGTTTGCTTTACGTCTCCTAATACACAAATTACGATTAATGACACGACAAAAGTCACTTTTAAATCGCTTACAGATGAGGAGATCAATCACTATATAGACAACTTTCAGCCCTACGATAAAGCTGGTGGATATGGGATTCAAGAATGGTTCGGGTATATTGCTGTTACACGTCTAGAAGGATCTTATTTTAATGTAATGGGGTTACCAACACATAAAGTTTACGAAACGTTAATAAGCCTTGCTACATCCTAAGTTTTTAGTAATTTTATCGTAAAACTAGAAGCTATGTCTTTCCCTCGTAAATTATTCAAACTAGATCGCATTTTTTATTTCTTAATGATTGCTGTTGCACTTATTGCTCTTTTGGCAAATTGTAAAGGCAATTCTGAATCTACAGACACTAACACTATGCCTGTAGCAAATAGTATCTTAGAGACTACAAAAAACAGAAATGTTTCTCAAGAATTTAAAGATTATTGGTATGAAGGAAAAGCAGAAATTTCATCATATAAACTTGAACAAGCTCGCTATGGCGAATTACGTGATGGCACTGCTGCTCTCATTTTTGTTACTGAAGATTTCCTTCCTGAAATACAGGTAAAAGCAGATCGTCAGAATGAAAGCAACATTCCAGTCTTAAAAGTAAATGCTACTAAAAATTTCAATACTGGTATTTATCCATACTCGGTAATGACCAGTACCTTCTATCCTGTTTTTAAAGAGCAGCACGCCTTAAAGGTATCTCAAAGTATGCAAGAATGGTGTGGACATCAATATGCACAAATCAATAATCATGACACTTTTGAAGTTAAGTCACATTCATACTTTGAAGGAGAGGCTGACAAAAGTTTTTCTATCCCAAAAGCGACTTTAGAAAACGAATTATGGGCACAACTCCGTATAGATCCAAAAGCGTTGCCAACAGGAAATTTTAAAGCGATTCCAGACTTTTCATTTACACGTATGAAACACGTTCCTTTAAAAGCATATGATGCAAAAGGGACCCTAACAGCTACTACGTATACACTAGAATATCCTGAACTCAATCGTTCTTTAACAATCAATTTTTCCGAAGCTTTCCCATATACTATTGAAGCTTGGGAAGAATCATTTAAAAGTGGTTTTGGATCAAACGCAAAAGAGCTCACTACAAAAGCAACACGCATCAAAACCATCAAAAGCCCATATTGGTCTAAGAACAGTAATGCTGATGCTGGATTAAGAACAGATCTTGGATTGGAATAATACAGGTAAATCGAGGTGGTTGTTTTGATTACTTTTACATATAACTAACCTAAAAATAATCGATTGAAAATTTTCCAAACAACTTTAGAAAGTAAGATTAAAAAAATATCTATTAGAGGAAGGCTGGCTTTTGGTATAAATTGTATTGAGAATTATTTAACCGAAAATAATATTGTTAATCAATATATGGTTATGTTAGTAGATACACTTTGGGAAGCTACAACATCAGAAAGACTCGATCTTTGGGAGAAAAAAATAAGTGATTTAGACCCTTCAAATATTTTAGATCCTCATCCAGAAAATTTTCCCTCAGATTATAAACTATTAACAGAAACAGCATTTTATGAACTCAAAACTTTTTACATAAATGCTGATGAAAAGTTTATTTTTTTAATTGAGAATACTATTGAAATTGGGATAGGTAATCTGTATGGGGGAACCCAAAAATATAGCCCAACAACTTTAGCGTCTACTTTAGATGTCCATAAAATAGCCATATCGGTATTAAAAGAGATTCCAGATATAAATAAATTTCAATTTTCTAAGTTTTCTGAACATAGTGGATGGGGGAACCCTATTAAAAGGATAAATTTCTAATGCTTCTCGTAAAGATATTACTATCCAAATTTCCCTTTTTGTTAAAGAAACTTTAAAGGATTTTTGCTCACTCGCATTTTGGTTATATTTGAGTGTACTCAATACACCACACAAAATGCGTAGAATTACCTTTGTCTTTGCTATACTTTTTTGTTCGCTTTGCGCGAAAATAAATGCACAAGGAATTACATTAAAACCAAAGAAACCAACAGCTTCTGAAATTTATGAAGATATTAAAAAGTTGAATTTCTTAGGTACTGTTTTATATGTAGCGGCACATCCTGACGATGAAAACACAACCGCTATATCTTATTTTGCAAATACAGTAAAAGCACGTACAGCTTATCTATCATTGACACGTGGTGATGGAGGCCAAAATATCATAGGACCTGAATTACGTGAGTTACTCGGTGTGATTCGCACACAAGAGTTACTAGCCGCTCGTGCTACTGATGGAGGCGAACAACGATTTACAAGAGCCAATGACTTTGGGTACTCAAAACATCCAGATGAAACGCTAGCTATTTGGAATAAAGATGAGGTATTAAGTGACGTTGTGTGGGCAATACGTACCTTCAAACCAGATGTCATTATAAACCGTTTTGATCATAGATCACCAGGATCAACACATGGACATCATACTTCTAGTGCGATGCTTAGTGTAGAAGCATTTGATCTTGTAAATGATCCTACAAAATATGCAGACCAATTACAGTATACTGACACTTGGCAACCAACGCGTCAATTCTTTAATACTAGTTGGTGGTTTTATGGAGGGAGAGAAGCTTTCGCGAAAGCGGACAAATCCAACCTTGTAAAAGTAGATGTAGGTACCTATTATCCTGGATATGGCTTGTCAAATACAGAAATCTCATCGCTAAGTCGTAGTCAGCATAAATCACAAGGATTTGGAAATACAGGAACACGTGGTACTAGTGACACGTATTTTGAATTGTTACGTGGTACCATGCCAACAAACAATGATGTCTTTGAAGGAATCGATACTTCTTGGGGGCGTGTAAAAGGAAGTGCTACGGTTGCTACTCTTTTAAAATCTGTAGAAGCAAATTTTGATCAGGCGCATCCTGCAAAAAGTATTCCTGAGCTTGTAAAAGCATATACCGAACTTCAAAAACTAGATGATCAACACTGGAAAACAATCAAGAGTAAAGAAATTAAAAACCTAATTGCTGCTTGTTCTGGATTATATCTAGAAGCTGTTGCAAATACACCTACAGCAACTACCGGAGAAGAAGTAACGATAAAACTAGAAGGAATTAATAGAAGTCCTATAGGAATGACCATTCAACATGTGACATTGCCTACAGGAAAAAAAGTAACTGTTTCTAGTGAGCTTAAAAACAATATAGGATACAAAGGAGAGGGTACATTATCTATCACAAATGATATCGCATCTACAAATGCCTATTGGTTAGAGAACCCTGGAACATTAGGAATGTACCGCGTTGATGATCGTAAGCTGATAGGAAAACCAGAAACTCCAAGAGTAAATACGGCTTCTTTTGAAATAATGATTTCTGGAGTATCCATCACTTTTGAAAAACCAATCGTTTATAAATACAATGACCGTGTAAAAGGAGAAGTATATCAATACTTTGAAATTGTCCCTGAGGCGTCTGCTAGTATTGCAGATAAAGTACTCATCTTTTCAAATGCAGATGCAAAGAAAATACCCGTTACAGTAACGGCACATAAAGATGCACTATCCGGAACACTTTCTCTAGACATTCCTAGTAATTGGACTGTATCACCAAAAAATGTAACTATCACCATTGCAAAAAAAGGAGAACAGCAAATCATTGATTTTATAGTAACGCCTCCTTCACAACAAAGTGAAGGCGTAATCACACCAAAAATAAAAATAGGAGCTACAACCTATGATAAAGAACTCGTAACAATAGATTATAGCCATATCCCTTTACAATCACTATTTCTACCTGCACAAGCAAAAGTGGTACGTCTAGATATACAACGTAAAGGAGATTATATAGGTTATATTCAAGGAGCTGGTGATGCAGTTCCTCAAAACCTAGAACAAATAGGATATCAAGTCGCTATTATTAAGCCTGAAGAAATTACGAAAGAAAGATTAGCACAATTTGACGCAGTTGTTGTAGGAATACGTGCTTATAATGTAATAGATGAATTACAAAGTAAACAACCTACTTTACTAGAGTATGTAAAAGAAGGTGGTACTATGATTGTACAATATAATACAAGTGGTCGATGGGCAAGTACTAAAACGGGACCTCCTTATCCTATGAAGCTCTCTCGAGATCGTGTTACTGATGAATATAGTGATGTAAAAATTCTTGCAAAGGATCACCCACTTATGAACTTCCCAAATAAAATTACTCAAAAAGATTTTGAAGGATGGACACAAGAACGTGGATTATATTTCCCAAATGAGTGGTCTGATGAGTACACTCCTATTTTATCTATGCAAGATAAAGGAGAAACTCCTAAAGATGGAAGTTTATTGGTTGCCCCATATGGAGAAGGACATTACATTTACACAGGATTAAGTTTCTTTAGAGAACTTCCTGCTGGTGTTTCTGGAGCGTATCGCATCTTTGCAAATATGCTGTCATTAGGGAAAGAAAAAACTCAAAAAATTAAAGGATAATACGATGAGTGACGAACCAAAATATGCTTGGAAAAAATCATATACCGTTGTCTTAATTGCAAATCTGGTATATTTTATTTTATTTTTCTTCTTAATGAAACAATACGCTTAATATGGAAATTATTGATTGGATTGTTCTTGGAGCAACATTGGTTTTTATTGTGCTTTACGGTGTTTATAAAACACAAGGAAGCAAAAACGTCGAAGATTATATACGAGGTGGTAACACCTCAAAATGGTGGACTGTAGGATTATCAGTTATGGCTACCCAAGCTAGTGCTATTACATTCTTGTCTACTACAGGACAAGGGTTTTATAGCGGAATGGGGTTTGTCCAATTCTATTTTGGATTACCAATTGCTATGGTGATCATTTGTCTTGTTTTTATCCCTATTTACCATAGACTTAAAGTATTTACTGCCTATGAATATTTAGAAAGTAGATTTGATCTCAAAACAAGATCGCTCGCTGCTATTCTATTTTTAATTCAACGTAGTCTTGCCGCAGGAATTACAATTTATGCGCCCGCTATTATTCTCTCGGCAGTACTAGGGTGGGATCTCACACTACTTAATATAGGTATTGGGATTGTTGTTATTGCTTATACTGTTTCTGGTGGTACAAAAGCCGTGAGTGTTACTCAAAAGCAACAAATGGCAGTCATTTTTATTGGGATGTTTATTGCTTTCTTTTTAATTCTCGATTACTTGCCAGATGAAATCTCTTTTACAGATGCATTGAGCATTGCTGGCGCAGGAGATAGAATGGAATTGTTAGATTTTTCATTTGATCTGGATAATAGATATACCGTCTGGAGTGGAATTATAGGAGGAACATTTCTAATGCTTTCGTATTTTGGAACAGATCAAAGTCAAGTACAACGTTATTTATCTGGAAAAAATATACGTGAGATGCGTCTTGGATTAGTTTTTAATGGTATTCTTAAAATACCAATGCAATTCTTTATCCTACTTGTAGGAGTTATGGTCTTTGTTTTTTACCAGTTTAATGCAACTCCTCTAAACTTTAACCCAATTGCTACAGAAGCTGTGTATGCATCAGAATATGCTGATGAATATAAAGCTCTAGAAAAACGACTAGAAACAAATCAGAAATACCAAAAAGGAGCTGCATACAATTTTGCGAAAGATCCAAATAATGATGTTTATCAAGAACATGGAGAACAACTATCTTATATTGCCAAGTTTGAAAGGGTAGATAAAGAATTACGGGCTGAAGCAAAAGGACTTATAGAAAAAGCAAACGACACAGTAGAAAATAATGATAAAGATTATGTCTTTATTCATTTTATCTTAAACAACCTACCAAAAGGGCTTATTGGATTATTACTCGCTGTAATTCTTTCTGCTGCTATGTCATCTACCGCGTCAGAACTTAACGCATTAGGTGCCACCACAGCCATTGATCTCTACAAACGTAATGTAGGTGAAAAAGAAGATGCACATTATGTAAAAGCTACAAAAGGGTTTACATTACTTTGGGGAATACTTGCTATCATTGTTGCATGTACAGCTAGTCTTTTTGAAAATTTAATTCAGCTTGTAAATATTATAGGTTCAATTTTTTATGGTAACATTTTAGGAATCTTTTTACTTGCATTTTTCATTAAATATGTGCGTAGTAATGCTGTATTTGTTGCCGCACTTATCACTCAGGTTATTGTACTTATTGGGTATTTCAATGATTGGATGCCATACCTATGGCTCAACCTATTTGGTTGTGCTCTTGTGATGGGAATTGCTGTACTTATACAAATAATATCTCCTTCTCATAAGACTCCATCTATTGAAAATGTATAAAATGTGCTAAAAATATTAACACAAAACAGTATATTGTAACCTATTTCATCAGTAAATACTACGACATTGAACGTTGAAAAATTTTCTCCAGAAATCAATAAGGTATACTTTATAGAAAGTCATACGTTAATTCATATCCTTTCTGGAAAAGGAAGTATCCAAGTTGATTTTGAAAATTATTTTGATTGGCAAGAGAAGGCTATTTTCTTAGAAAAAGGACAATACATCAAATTCTTATCTGATAACTTTATTGTTCGTAAAATCGAATTTTCAAACGAAACGAAGTTTTATAGTGATAATGTACGTGTTTTATTTAAACACCTTATCTCTCTAGGATATATTGATTTAATGGAGTGTGAAGAATGCTATGAATTTCTCTCTAAATCTGTAATTACCGAAGATTCTTCTAATATTATTGATGTTTCTTCAAAGCAGTGGTATTGGCAAAATCCATTTAAGGCCAATAAAGAAGAATATCAGATTATTTTTGACACAAAAGACATTATCGATACAGAGTATGCACATCATCTTACAAGTGCTGATTTGGTCAGTTTAATTAATGATAGAGGGTATAATGCACAAACTCTAATAAAAGATAAAATAGGCATGTCGGTTAAACACCTGTTAAGTGCAAAAAGACTTAAAGAAGGAAAAAAAGAAATTGCATTTACCGATAAAAATATTCAAGAAATTTCTTATGATCTTGGTTTTAAAGATGACGCATATTTTAATCGCGTTTTTAAAAACTCAACAGGACAGACTCCTAAACAATTTAGAGAAAACTTTGATTATAAAAATAAAGATCTATTTACTCAGAATATCATAGAATTACTTCAAGAATACCACACTAAGGAAAGATCACTTGAATTCTATGCTAACAAAATGAATACCTCAATAAAAACATTATCAGAAAAAGTGCAACTAAAAATGAACACTTCGCTTGGTAAGTTAATACGATTAGAGCTTATAAATACAGCAAAATTAATGCTTATAGAAGGGGAAAGCATTACCTCTATATCATCTAGACTAGGTTTTGAAGAACCTAATCATTTCTCTCGATTTTTCAAACATTATTCAGGCGTAACGCCATCCGATTTCAAATCAAAAAAGTATACTCTTTAGTGTTTTTAGAATGTATGCAGGAATAAAATTTAGAAAGCATTACGTAAGTATTATAAATAGTTTTCTGAAAATAAATATGTATGAAACAAATAAAATATACCGAAACGCAACACATGTATTGGTTTGTTATTTTTTTTAGTGTCATTACCATACTCATCATTTTATCTACCTTTTTCGGATTAGGAAATAATCCTATTCCCTCTTGGGGTGCAGGTGGTTTATTAGCCAGTATTATATTTTTTCCAATATTGATTTTATATAATATGAAAATTACAATAGATACAGAATTAGCTAGTGTCAAATTTGGTATAGGGTGGATTAAGAGGCAAATTCCTGTGCAAGACCTTGATCTATCTACCGCAGAGATTGTACAATTACCTTGGTATGCAGGTATAGGATATAGAATAAGTTTACGAGGCACTTTCTTTAATACAAAACCTGGTACTGCATTATTAATCAAAACAAAAAATAGGAATACAGAATTCTTTGTAGGAACAAAACACGGAAAGCAAATCATTACTATTTTACAAAAAATTCAAAACTCATAAGAATCATTGATTCTTAAAAAAGATACTTAAGACGACAGTTATAAAAAAAAGAGTAAAGTCCATTGACTTATACGACTATTTAAGTAACGATATTTGAATAACTCATCTTTTAATCTAAAAATATGTCACAAGAAAATCAACATGTAGAGACTTTTAAAGCCACAGCTCAAGGGAATGGATGGCCAACCACAATAAATATTACAGATACAGAATGGGTGTTACAAACTGACGAACCTACAGAAGAAGGTGGGACCAATAGTGGCGCAAATCCTATGCAGTATTTTGCAGCCTCTCTAGCTGGATGCCAAAATGAACAAGCCCAAGTAGTAGCCGAAGAGCTAGGTATAACGATCAACAAGATTGATATAACCTTAGAAATAGACATGGATCTATCTAGCTTTATGGGTGTTACTGATACCTCAGAAAAAAGCTATAAAGAAGTACGTTTTAAAGCAACTGTACATGGTGATGTAACACAAGAACAAGTGAAAGAACTTGGAAATAAAGTAGACAATCGTTGCCCTATTTTAGGATTACTTAGATCAGGTGGTTGTAACATCGTTAGTACTTGGAGTATCTAATAATTAAGATTTCTATATCTACTAAAGAAATATAATTTATAATACAGAACATATTCATTAAAACAAAAAACGCCTTCGATGATCGAAGGCGTTTTTCTTATAGTAAGATATTTCTTAAATCATAAAGATGACTTATAGCCCTCCCCATTCTTTAAGTGAATCAGTATTAAGCTTAACATAATCTGTATTTCCTGCTTCTTTTGCTCCAGCAAGTGACGCTTTAGCAACTTTGATAGCTCCTTTCTTATCTCCACTTTTAGCAAGTATAAGAGATTGCTGACGCAACTGCCAGAAACGAGGTGTTTCAATCATAGACATTGCTTTGTCCATATATTCTTTAGCTTTATTGATATCCTTTCCATTATCAGAAAGATATACAGCTGCAGCATAAAAATCTCCTGCACCTGGTCCAGCCATTACTTTTTCTATTTGAGCAGAAACCGTCTTATCAGTTGGAACTCCAAAAGGGATTCCTACATATGCGTTCTCCCATAATATGCCAAGGTTTGCTCCATCGCTCTTAAGATCATCAAACGTCATTGTAAATGACTCAATGTCCATAGGCATTTGTTGTACTGGTACTTTTACCATAGCAGCTACTTTTGAATCATCCCACTCACTTGGCGCTCCACCTCCTTGGTACTCTGTATAGAAATATACTGTCCAAGATGTAGCTTCTGGCTTTGTAAAAATAGCATATGTTCCAGCTTTAAGTTCTTTTCCTCCTACTGTAAAATCAGTAGAAAACGTAATCTTAGTTCTTTGGTTTGCTCCTGTTCTCCAAACTTTCCCGTAAGGAACTAAGTTTCCAAAAATAGTTCTTCCACGCATTGCTGGTCTTGAATATTCTAAGCTAACGTCTGTCAATCCAACAACTTGTTCCATTTTTGCAAATGGGCTTGGTGCCGGTGTGTTGATTTGAGCATATGATCCTAATGTAAATAGAGCCATCGCTGCAATAAGGAGTAATTTTTTCATAATAATTTTAGTTTTAAAAAGAGTTATATGACTATATACGCTTTTGTAGTTTGATATCACTGTATAAACTCCAGCGTTAATGTTCTTACAAAAATACCATTCCCACATCTATCAAATGTTAACAAAATCTTAATATCACAACACGTATCTTTGTTAAAAATTAAAAAATATATGAAGCGATATATCGCCGAAACTATTGGTACGTTCTCTATGGTTTTCTGTGGTTGTGGAGCTATGGCCGTTAATGAGATTACAAACGGAGCTGTAACACATCCTGGCGTAGCTATTACGTGGGGATTAATTGTTATGGGAATGATTTATGCTTTTGGAGATATTTCAGGAGCTCATTTTAACCCTGCCGTTACTGTCGCTTTTGCATATGCAAAAAAGTTTGCCTGGCGTGAAGTGCCAAAGTATATTATTGCACAAGTAGTAGGAGCTATACTTGCTGGAGCAATGTTATGGTTCTTATTCCCTGAAAGCGAATCTCTGGGAAGTACCGTTCCCGCCGTTGGTTTTGATCATTATAAAGCTTTTGTTTTAGAAATTTTACTCACCTTCTTCTTAATGCTAGTGATTATAAACGTATCAACAGGAGCTAAAGAAATAGGTGTTGTCGCGGGTATTGCTATTGGTGGTATTGTATTACTCGAAGCTATGTTTGCAGGACCTATGACAAATGCATCCATGAATCCTGCGCGTTCTATTGGACCTGCAATTTTCTCAGGAAAATGGGAACCTATGTGGCTATACCTTACTGCCCCATTTATAGGAGCGCTTCTTGCTGTTGTAAGTTGTAAACTTGTCAAAGATGAGCAATGTTGTGATGACGATTGTTAATATAAAGTAACTATCAACGTTATGTCTTCCTAATGATATCGACCTATCTTCTATAAAATTTGCCTAACTTTCTTATGGCTTTTTAAAAAAGAAGATATGGATAGAAGAACCTTTAATACCAAATTTTCAAAAGCAATCGGTGGTGTTGCCCTTATGAGTAATGTCCCATTAGCGTGCGCATTTGAAAGTTCAGGAAATCAAAAAAGTTTAGGCATTGCCTTAGTAGGCTTAGGTACCTATAGCACCTATGAGCTAGCGCCATCTTTACAAGAAACTAAGCATTGTCACCTTGCAGCAATTGTAACAGGCACTCCTGAAAAAGAAAAGATTTGGACAGAAAAATATACAATTCCAAAAGAAAATATATACAATTATGACAATTTTGATACCATCATACATAATGATAGTATCGATATTGTATATGTTGTATTACCCAATGCGATGCATGCCGATTTTTGTATAAGAGCCGCAAAAGCTGGTAAGCATGTTATTTGCGAGAAGCCTATGGCTGTAAGTGTTGCCGAATGTCAAGCTATTATTAACGCTTGCGCGAAAGCCAACGTAAAATTATCTGTAGGGTATCGATTGCATTCAGAACCACATACGCAAGAAATACAACGCATTGTCAAAGAAAAGGAATTTGGGAAGGTTAATTTTGTCACTGCCGAAGCAGGATATCCATCCTATGGCAATCCAGACCCAAACCAATGGCGACTTAATAAAGCGTTATCTGGAGGAGGCGCTTTGATGAATATGGGGGTATATGCTATTCAAGGAGCTATTTATGGGGCAGGAGAAAATCCTATATCAGTAACTGCGCAAGAGTTTAGTACCAAACCTGATTATTTTAAGGATACAGACGAGACCATCACCGCCCAATTTGAATTTCCAAGTGGCGCTGTAGGCTCTATATATACATCCCATAATGCAAGGGCAGATCGATTATATGCTTCATGCGATAAAGGTTGGTATGAACTTGATGTAGCTTATACCTATGGTCCATTACACGGGCGTACTTCTGAAGGAAGTGAAATCACATTCCCTCATAAAAGACAACAAGCGTTACAAATGGATGATTTTGCGCTACATATATTACAAGGAACTCCTAACAAAGTACCTGGAAGCATGGGATTAAGAGATCTTACCATTGTAGAAGCCATCTATCAATCTATTGAGCAAGGAGGTAAAAAAATACCTTTAAATTTATAAATCATATTCTTTTTTTATTTTGTTTAACATTAATTATTTTTCATTAAACAAAATAATTGTACTTTTATAGTCTATACTAATTATATAGGCGATGAAAATATATACATTACAGGCAAAACAAAACCTCCCTATCACTATAGATCAAGCTTGGGATTTGCTTTCAGACCCAAAGAATCTAAAGACAATTACTCCAGATTATATGGGATTTCATATCTTATCAGGAGCAGATCGTCCTATGTATCCTGGTCAAATTATTCAATATATAGTAACTCCTGTTTTGGGTATAAAAACCAAATGGGTCACAGAAATCACACATGTCAAGGATCGTCAGTACTTTGTAGATGAGCAACGTTTTGGTCCTTATGCACTATGGCATCATAAACATTTTATAAAAGAAATTCCTGGAGGCGTTGAGATGGAAGATATTATAGATTACAAAGTACCCATGGGAATTTTAGGACAACTCGTACATCCATTTCTTGTAAAACCAAAATTGGATGAAATATTTGCGTATCGTAAACAAAAGTTAACCGAATTATATGGTGAATTTAAAACACCACTAGTATAACCAAGTAAAAGGAAATTATGTCAAAAAACATACTCTTAATAGGAGGTAGTCACGGAATAGGGTTTGAAATTGCCCAAAAACTACATACAGAGCACACCGTATATGTGGCCTCTCGTACTAATGAAACTTTAGGAAATCTGGATGTAAATCATATAGCATATGATGCAGAAAAAGATGAGTTAGACCTCACCGCTTTACCAGATCATATAGATGGATTTGTATACTGTCCAGGTACTATTAATCTCAAACCTTTTGAAGCGCTATCTACCGAGGTGTTTAGAAGTGACATGGAGCTTAATTTCTTAAGCATGGTAAAAACGGTACATCAAGTAATGGATCATTTTAAAAGGTCAAATCAAGCGAGTCTTGTGTTTTTTAGTACCGTTGCTGTAAAAGTAGGAATGCCGTATCACACTAGTATAGCTGCGGCAAAAGGTGCTATCGAAGGATTTGCAAAAGCCCTAGCTGCTGAGTATGCTCCAAAATTACGAGTTAACGTCATTGCTCCTTCCCTTACAGATACATCTTTGGTAAAACGCCTATTAAATAATGATAAGAAAAAAGAATTAATGAATGCCAGACACCCTATGAAGCGTATTGGAAGCCCTGAAGATATTGCAAATGTTGCCGCCTTTTTACTAAGTGATGAAAGTAGTTGGATCACTGGACAAGTACTGGGTGTAGATGGAGGAACCAGTACATTAAATCTTAATTAGTACGCTTTCGCGAAAGCGTATACACAAACACCCTCAATGTATATTGGAAAAAGTAATCCTATTCTGGTTTAGACGAGACCTACGCCTAGAAGATAATACCGCATTTACAAAAGCATTACAACAAGGAATCCCTGTGCTTCCTATTTTTATTTTTGACAAAAATATTCTCGATAAATTACCTGAAAATGATGCACGAGTTCCTTTTATTTTTGAGACGCTTCAACAAATGCGTAACACACTTCGAGGTAATTATAATAGTTCAATAGGTTTATATTACGGTAGTCCAGAAGCTGTTTTCAAAAAATTATGTACACAATATGATGTACAAGGTGTTTATGCAAATCACGATTATGAGCCCTATGCATTACAAAGAGATCTTGACATAAAAGAACAATTACAAGAGCAAGACATTTTGTTACACACCTATAAGGATCAAGTCATTTTTGAAAAAAATGAGATTGTGAAAAATGATGGTCTTCCTTATGTCGTATACACGCCTTATAAAAATAAATGGAAAGAGCGCTTTAATCCTGAATTACATCTTATAGATCATTCTCCATTAATAAGTCTAGGAAATCTTATAGATGACAGTCGTTTACCCAACCTCACTTTAGAAGATATGGGATTTAAAGAATCAGTGATTAAAGTCCCTCCGTATACTGTTACAGAAGAACTCATAGAAAATTATGAAGCTACGCGTAATTTTCCTGCCATAGAGAATGGAACTTCTAGATTGGGACCTCATCTTCGTTTTGGGACAGTAAGCATACGCCAAATGGCAAAAAAAGCCATTGCCCAAGAGAATGAAATCTTTTGGAACGAACTTATATGGCGAGAGTTTTTCATGCAAATTCTTTGGCATTTCCCACATACAAAAGACAAGGCTTTTAAACCTAAATACGATCGTATCGAGTGGCGTAACAATGAAGAAGAATTTAAAAAATGGTGCGACGGTCAGACAGGATATGCTTTTGTAGATGCAGGCATGCGAGAATTAAATACGACAGGATTTATGCATAATCGCGTGCGTATGCTTGTTGCCAGTTTCTTATGTAAACATTTATTGATAGACTGGCGATGGGGTGAGGCCTATTTTGCAGAAAAATTACTGGATTATGATATGAGTGCCAATGTAGGAAACTGGCAATGGGCTGCTGGTTCTGGAGTAGATGCAGCGCCTTATTTTAGAATCTTTAATCCTATGACACAGATCGAGAAGTTTGATAAACAAAAAGAATATATCAATACGTGGGTTCCAGAACTACAAGAACTCACCTACCCTCCTATGATGGTCGATCATAAAATGGCGCGTGAACGTTGTTTGAAAGTGTATAAAGAAGCAGTGAGCTGATACGATGTTATTAAATGTTTAAAAAAATGTATTTTTAGAGGGTATTGATTTTTATTCAATAAAATCAATATTAACCTCAATAAGGGATCATAGATGATAAAACTATTCAAGCGAAACAAAATCAATATCAATTCTATTTCTATACCCAGTTTTGATTGGAATAAAGATAATGATGAACGTCATTTTAAACAATGGACTAACGTAGAACAAGGAATATCTTTATCAGTAAATTTTTTTGATAAAAAACCAGATCTCCCAACTATAAAAAATGCACAAGTAATGAGAGATTTTTACCGTGAAAGAATCTCTGCAAATAATGGAGGGCTCATTCAAATTGATATTATAGATTTAAAAGGACATCCTACTCTTAAATCAATTTTTAAATTTCCTCAACAACCTGTAGGAATGGCTTATTTATCCTCACTGATTATCCCATTTGAGAATTATAGTTATGTGATCAAGGTACAGGCTACAGAAGTTGGGATTTCTGGAATGAGAGATAATACAATTGCTATGATACTTTTAAATCAAGGAAAAATAACAACCGGAGATCAAGGATATGAAGGATGGACCAGTGATCCTTATAATCCTGGTATAAAAGAAGGTGTATTAATGAACATATCTGAAGAAGAACAATATGACACTGACTTTCCAAATCATCCATTAAGTTTACTAAGATCATCTCTACGACAAATTGAATCTGAAATTAGTTTTGGAAAAGAATTAGAAAAAACACAGAAATTCAAGCAATAGAATATGAATGTGCATTTTACATATCCTCAATTAACATACGTCTTGAGTCTAGCAGATATGATGATACCAAAAGATAATTAATACTACTTCTCTAGTAGATCATATAAACAATCCAGAGCTTTATCTAAAAGGATATAAAGAGATAGAGATGGTAGGTTAGTACAAATAAATCAATCCGATATCTATTCATTACAATCTAAAAAATGTACTTTTAGAGGCAGCTTTATAAAAATGAAACAACAGCTCTATTTTTAGATACTAGTTGTAACACATTAGAAAATCTACCTATGAGTAAACCAAAAATCGAAATCCCTGTAGAAAAACTGGAACTCTATAACAGCCTTATTGGAGACAATCCAAAAATTGAAAGAAAAGGAAAAACAACTCCGTATACTTCTATAAACGGACATATGTTTTCTTTTTTATCTAAAGATGGGACTATGGGATTACGACTTTCAGAAAAAGATAGAGGCGGCTTTATTCAACATTTTAAGAGTCAATTAATGGAACAACACGGACGGGTTATGAAGGAATATGTTAAAGTACCAAATGATCTATTACAAGATACAGAACAGCTATCTGAATACCTCCAAAAAAGTTTGAACTATGTTTCTGAATTAAAACCAAAACCTACTAAGAAGTAAAAATGAAAGTAATTTTTAAAAATATTAAAATGAATTTTAAAGTTTCAAAATCTATTTTTACAATACTCTCTATATTTCTAATACTTTCCTGCGGTTCAAGTAATGATGATGTAGATCCTATAGTAGAAGAAATGGAGGAGGAAATGGAAATAGAGGAAGAAATTGATGAAGACAACAATTCAAATCCTGGATTAGTCAGATCAATAGATGATGGTTTTAAAATCACCTATGAATATGATGGTGATAAATTAATCACGGCATCTGGAAATGACCCAGATAGAACTATTAATAATGCGTATACATACAATAATGATGGAAATATCACATCCAAATACCTTACTGAGTATCAAGATCCTGGGATGAGTTATGAAATCTCATACATTTATGAATATAATACAGACGGGACATTAATTCGATTTGGCGATGATACTCATGGAGAATATGCCACCCTATCCTATCAAAACAATCAAATAATTGCTGATTTTGGTTCTTCTGTTCAAGTAATTATCGAATTAGATCAATTAGGAAGAGTCGTTAGATTAGAAACTAGTAATCTTTATAAGATCTTCACATATGACTCTCAAGGAAATTTGATTTTAAATGAAGAATTTAATAGCGATACAGATGAACTAACAAAAACCTACCAATATACATACAGTACAGACTCCAATCCCTTTTTTAATCAATTACAATCTATATACCTACCCGAGTTTATATATAGGTTTTGGGGAAGTGGTTGGTCATTTAGTGATAGTATTTATTATGATTTCCCATACCTTCCTAATAATCTAACTGCTATAACATTTAATAACGGAGCACCAAGTACATTTGCATATACTAGTAATTCTGACAATCAAATTACTTCTGTAATAGAAAATGATCCATCAGATGGATCTACTAGAAATTACGACATTACATATTATTAAAATCACTAAATAGTTAATCTATATCATGATAGAAGCTATTACCTAATTACTCCTAGCTTTTCCTTATCTTAGAAGCCATCATTAACTCAAGCTTCTTATGAAACACTTTTACCTTATTGTGTGCGCACTTCTCATCTCTTTTGGGGCAACGGCACAAAAATTATCAAAAAACAAAAAAGCGGTCATTGCTTCTGTTGAAAAACACGAACAAGCGCTTATCGAAATTTCAGATAATATCTGGGCATTAGCCGAAACAGCTTTTGAAGAAACACAGTCCAGTAAAATTCTTGCAGACTATGCTGAGAAACAAGGATTCAAAGTAGAAAGAGGTGTCGCTGGTATGCCTACTGCTTTTGTTGCTACCTACGGTTCTGGAAGTCCTGTAATTAGTGTACTAGGAGAATTTGATGCCTTACCAGGTATTTCTCAAAAAGCACAACCTACCAAAGCATCTCTCAATGAAGGCGCTGCTGGACACGGTTGTGGTCACAACCTTTTTGGTGCAGCAAGCCTTGGTTCTGCTATTGCTATTAAAGAACTTATAGAAGCAGGAAAAATAAAAGGAACCGTAAAGTTTATGGGAACACCTTCTGAAGAAAAATTCTTTGGTAAAATCTGGATGGTACGTGAAGGCCTCTGGAATGATGTAGATGCAAATGTATCTTGGCATCCATCGGCGTCTACAAAAGCAGATGTACAAAGTTCACTAGCGCTTGTCGATTTTAAAATTGAATTTTTCGGACAAGCAGCACATGCAAGCGCAGATCCTTGGAATGGGCGTAGTGCCTCTGATGCTTTAGAAATCTATACCACTGGAATAAACTATTATAGAGAACACGTAAAACCTACAGTACGTATGCATTATCACATACAGGATGGAGGTCAAGTAGTAAATGTTGTTCCTGATTACTCTAGATTATGGATGCGTGTACGTGATACCAAACGTGAGGGAATGATGCCAGTATATGAACGTGTACAAAAAATGGCAGAAGGTGCTGCAATTATGGCAAACGTAGATTATAAAGTATCTCTTATCTCTGGTATTTATGAAGTACTCGTCAATAGATCAGGAGGACAAGCCATGCAAAATAACTTAGAATTATTAGGTCCTATCACCTATACTCCAGAAGAAGAAGCTTTTGGAAAAAAAATCCAAGAAGTCACTGGAAAACCTCAAGTAGGAATGGATAGTAATATCAACCCATTGGAGGATACCAAAGAGCATCCAGGTGGAGGAAGTACAGATGTAGGTGATGTAAGTTGGAATGTTCCAAACATCAACCTTGGTGTAACAACCGCTCCCAAAGACACGCCTTGGCACTCATGGGCAGTAGTTGCCTGCGGTGGTATGTCTATAGGTCATAAAGGAATGGTCTATGCGAGTAAAGCGATGGGAATGACCATGCTTGATTTATTTGAAAATCCTACCCTTTTACAAGAAGTAAAAGATGAATATAAAGAACGTAAAGGTGATGCCGTTTATGAAGCCATTGTGCCTCCAGGACCACCACCAATCAACGGAAATTAAAAATCTCACATTTAAAACTACACACAATCATTATGAAACATAAATTACTAGCCCTTGCAGGGATTATTCTTTTTTCCGCTTTCGCGAAAGCGCAAGTAACATTTACAGATGCTTCAAACCTTCTAGAAAATGAAGATCTATTTGGAGGAGTCGCCCTTGCTGTCGTAGATATGAATGATGACAAACTAGATGACATTGTACGATTAAACAATGGAATTAGTTTAGAAATAGAGTACCAACAAACAAATGGAACCTTTGAACGATTGGTGATCGGTAATGTTGGAAGCCCATGGGGTATTTCTATTGCCGATGTAGACGAAAATGGATTTAATGATATTATTGTAGGAGGTTCTTATGATGGTATTAGACTTGTCAAAGCAAATAATGACGGAACTGCCTTTACGGTAGAAATGTTAGGAGGTCCAAATATTTTTGTTCAAAACACCAATTTTGCAGATATTAATAATGATGGTGCAATCGACTACTTCGCGTGTCACGATGATGGAATTTCTTCTCCTTATAGAAATAATGGAAATGGTGCATTTACGTATGATCTTGATATGATCAATGCAGTAACTGCTGGTGATTCTGACAACTCAGGAAACTACGGGTCTATCTGGACAGATTATGACAATGATGGGGATCTTGATCTTTTTATCTCAAAATGTAGATTACAAGCAGCTGGAAACCCTAATGATCCACGTCGCTTAAATGTATTATATCAAAATGATGGTTCAAATAACTTTACAGAAGTTGCCGATATTGCTGGACTTCGTCCTTTGACTCAAACATGGGCGACTAATTTTGAAGATATTGATAATGATGGTGATTTTGATGCAGTCATGATAAATCACGATGTAAGAAGTCAAATTTATGAAAATAATGGTGATGCTACCTTTACAGACATTACAACAGATTCTGGAGTTGCTGGAGCTCTTAACTCATTAGGATTAGGCATCCAGGTCATGATGGAGGATTATGATAATGATACATTTATTGATATTATTCTAACCACTAGAAATGGAAACCATCTACTGCTTTTAAATGATGGAGATAATACATTTACTTCAGTTTCAAACCCTTTTCCTTCTGACAATCAAATACAAAGTGCTGCTGTAGGTGATTTAAATAATGATGGTTTTATAGATCTTATTGCTGGATATGCAAGTGGTTTTAATAATCCGTCTGGAATCGTAGACCGAGTGTTTATGAATGATGGAAACGACAACAACTGGAGTAAAATTGATTTAGAAGGTGTAGAGAGTAATAGCAATGGTATCGGAGCTCGCATAGAGATTCAAGGTGCTTGGGGATCGCAAGTACGTGAAGTACGTGCAGGAGAAAGCTATGGAACTCAAAACTCACTACTTACTCATTTCGGACTTGGTACTGCCACTACAATAGATGTTATTACTGTAAGTTGGCCATCTGGAATTGTAGATATTGTAAATGTTGTAGATGGTAACCAAACGTTAACAATACGGGAAGGAGAAGGTTTATTAAGTATAGATGATGTATCTAATGTATCAGAAATCTCTACTTTATTTCCTAATCCAACTTCTACTGTCATAAACTTTACAATGAATAGTACTACAGATGTATCTACGATGTATGTATATGATATTGTAGGTAGACAAGTTCTTACACAAAATCCAAGTGCAACTAGAGATCAATCTATTGATGTATCTCAGTTAACAGCTGGAGTATACTTTGTTTCTGTAGGAGACACCGTAAAGAAATTCATCAAAAAATAAATGAATAAACTATCCTTTTTTATCTTGCTCATAAGCAGTATCTATACTTCTTATGGGCAAGAAAAAGATAGCAAAATGAAATTCTCTATTGATCATTATGCTATTAATGTAACTGACTTAGACCGTAGTGTAAATTTTTATCAAAGCATCTTTGGAATAGAAGAAATATATGATGGTACAGAAAAAGATCATATTAAATGGTTTAGACTTGGGAAACATCAAGAGTTACATATTATTTCTGTAAAAAACCTAGAGCTTACTATTCCAAAAGGAGTACATATAGCACTTACAACAGCAGACGTATCATTGTTTATAAGACATCTAAACACATTAGATATTCCTTATTATGATTGGCCAGGGAAAAAGAACGCGGTATCTATCCGACCAGATCGTATAGAACAGATCTATATTCAAGACCCTGATGGATATTGGATTGAAATTAATGATGGAGAAAAACGTTATAACTAATTATTTATGAGTCAACAACAATCTGCATCAAACTTAAAAGCTTTTATAAGAACGATATACTTCCTTCACTATGGGATCATGCTAAGTTTAGCTGTTTTTTCAGGATATGCAATCTATTCATCAAGACGGTTAGGGTCTTTATCTTTTACTCAACAACCTATGGAATTTATAATTCCGTTATCATTGATTGGAGCCATCATTTTAGGAAAGTTTCTGACGAAACTTATTTTAAATAACAATAAAAAACCTAAAACCTTATTACAGAAATTAGGATTATATCAAACAACACATCTTATTCGTATTGCTACTGTAGAAGGTGTTGGGTTATTTGCAGCGCTCACATACCTTACTACCAATAATCTATTCTTTCTTTTGATCGCAGGATTAGCTATGATCTTATTAATTATGATGATCCCGTCAAAAGATAAAATAGAACGTGCGATTACTTTAACTCCAGAAGATGAAGTACACTTCCGCAATCCTGAAAAAAAATTTGATTCTTAAATAAGACTACTATTTAATGATTAGCTTAAAAGATTCAATATTATTTTGAGTTTCTACTTTCAAAATATAAAAACCAGAAGATAAACCTTGTACATTAAGTTGTGTAGAGACACCTTCCATCGAAGAACTCAACACTTTTTCTCCTATTGTATTATATAAAGTAAGATTTCCTTCTATAGGGTTTTTAGCATCCAAAAAGAATGTACCATTAGAATTTACTGGATTAGGATATAGACGAAAGTTATTTGTAGCTACTGCTTCTTCTACATTAAGAGCTTCACCTTCTACAATTGTCAAAGACAGATTAGCATCTATATTTTCATAATAATCTACGTGACCACTTAGCCAAGTAACTTCTATAAAATCTATTACTGTAGCGTCACCTAGCCCAAAAAATTCATAGGCACTATTTTGTCCTAAATATCCTTCTCCACAAAGTGTATAATGATACTGTTCTTGACCTCCTGCACTTATGCGAATCCAAGAACCTATGCCCATACGATTACTCTCGGTCCCTTCTAATTTAACTTTTAGCCAATTATTATTTTGAGGAGTTTCATTTTTCCAAAGGTAAATTTCTTCAAATGCATTATTCATTACTATAATTTCTGGATAACCATCATTATCTACATCTCCCATTGCGTTAGAATAGCTACTCCCATTATCCCCATCAAATCCAGCTGTCTCCGGAATCAAGAAAGTGCCATCACCTTGATTTTCATAAAAAGCAGCTTCAAGAAACTCACTCTGATCACTTATATTTCCGCTAACGTATAAATCATGATCGGTATCATTATCTGCATCTAGGAATACAGCGCCCCAACCTACACTGTCAAATCGGGTTCCATTTTCTTCTGCAATATTTGTAAAAGTACCATCACCATTATTACGTAAAAAAGCATTTCCTACGACTCCAGTATCATTTTCTGGAGGGTAAAAATTTGTCACATAAATATCTAACCATCCATCATTATTATAATCATCTATCGTAGTAGACATAGCTCCCATATAAAGATCTGTCCCAGTAGCTACTCCTACACTCTCAAAAGTTCCATCTCCATTATTATGATATAATAAATTAGGAGTAAAGAATTTATCGTTGGCTATATAAATATCTTGAAAACCATCTTTATCATAATCAAAAAAAGCACTACAAAAAGATAAAAAACCTGTAAGATGTAAACCAGCCTCTTCTGTTACATTTGTAAAAGTACCATCACCATTATTTTTATATAACATATTAAAATCAACCTGGTTAGGATCTCGTACACTTAAGAATACATCTAAAAAACTATCATTATTATAGTCTCCCCAAGATGCGCCAAAGAAATCATAAACAGTGCTCGGTATCCCACTACTTTCACTCACTTCGGTATATACTCCATCTCCATCATTACGATAAAGGCGGCACTTACTTTGATCACTTGCTGAAAAAAAATCTGCATCTCCATCATTATCATAATCTACCCAATTAACTTGCTTTGCTTGTTCTCCTCCATTAGAAATCCCTAAATCATCTTCAACAAAATAACCCCCTTCATTTCTCAAGAATTTGTGATTATTATCCTGTGCTGCAGCTAGCGTAATATCATCTAGGCCATCTCCATTATAATCATAAAAAGAAATACCTGCACCTAGAATATATCCTTCAAATGCGATATCTGCACCAAGCGCTGCAGATTCGTTTTCAAAATAAGATTGTGCATAAAAATTAGAACAACATATCAAACTGACGAAAGAGAGTAGTATTTTCTTCATACCTTGAGTTTAGAACTGGTAAGTTAATAAATTTCCTTTGAATAGGAATACGAGCTCTTTTAACAACGCCAGACACAGGTGATTTTGCTTACGCGACTACATAAATAAGCTTCTAGAACGCTTTGAACTTACGATACTATTACCTAGCCATCAAATCGATGTCTTTGAGGTTTTCTATACGATTGCGTTTTAAGAAATCATCAATGGTTTCGAAGTGCTCAATAACCCGTTTTTCTTTAAACTCAAATACTTTTTTAGAAAGACCTCTTAAGAAATCACGGTCGTGAGATACTAAGATAAGTGTCCCATCAAAATTTTGTAATGCTTCTTTCAATACATCTTTGGATTTTATATCAAGGTGATTGGTAGGCTCATCGAGTATCAATAGATTCACAGGTTCTAGTAATAGTTTTACCATCGCAAGTCGTGTCTTTTCTCCTCCAGAAAGGACGCTTACTTTTTTATCGATATCATCCCCAGCAAACATAAAACGTCCTAATATGTTTTTAATTTGTGTACGAACATCTCCTTTTGCCACCTCATCTACAGTTTGAAAAACAGTAAGATCTGGATCTAGTAATGCAGCTTGGTTTTGAGCAAAGTACCCAACTTTTACATTATGTCCTAACTCACACTCCCCTTCATACTCAATCTCTCCCATAATAGCTTTGATCATGGTAGACTTCCCTTCTCCATTACGACCTACAAACGATACTTTTTCGCCTCGAGCGATAGACATATTTGCATCTTTAAAAACCACATGATCATCATAAGTTTTTGTCAAGCCTTCTACTTTTACAGGGTAATCTCCAGAACGCATCGCTGGTGGAAATCTAAGTTTTAAAGAAGATGTATCAATCTCATCTATTTCTATAATTTCTAATTTTTCAAGCATACGCTCACGAGAGGATACTTGATTTGTTTTAGAATACGTTCCTTTAAAACGCTCTATAAATGCCATATTATCGGCGATGAATTTTTGTTGTTCTTGGTATGCTTTTATTTGGTGTGAGCGACGGTCTGCTCGTAGTTCTAGATAATGAGAATAATTTGCTTTATAATCATAGATACGTCCCATCGTAACCTCAATCGTTCGATTTGTAATGTTATCTATAAAGGCCTTATCGTGAGAAATTACAATAACCGCTTTTGCTTTATTTAACAAGAAATCTTCTAGCCAGATTACAGATTCGATATCCACGTGATTGGTAGGTTCATCTAGAAGGATAAGATCTGGTTTTTTAAGTAAGATTTTGGCAAGCTCAATACGCATACGCCATCCCCCACTAAACTCACCTGTGGGTCTATTAAAATCACTTCTTTTAAATCCTAAACCTCGTAATGCCTTCTCTACCTCTTCTTCATAATTGGTATCTTCTATTGCATAAAACTTCTCTCCAAGATCAGATACTTTTGTAATGATATCCATATAGGCATCAGATTCATAATCGGTACGGGTTTCTAATTCCTTATTAAGGCGATCCATCTCCTCCTTCATTTCAAATATCTGAGCAAATGCTTTGGATGCTTCTTCCATCACCGTACAATCATCGTCTGTAAGCAAATGTTGTGGTAAATAAGCAATCACAGCATCTTTAGGAGTTCGTACATGGCCGCGCGTTCCTTTTTGAACACCTGCAATGATTTTCATCATTGTAGATTTTCCTGCGCCATTTTTTCCCATTAAGGCAATTTTATCTTGCTCATTAATAGAGAATGACACATTACTAAACAAGGTATCTCCACTAAACTCTACGGCTAAATTATCTACTGCAATCATGTACTTATTTTAAGGATGCAAAAATAGGCAAAAGAGTCACAGGTTCTTACATATAGCCCTTCCAACTTTTCATATAAGAATGCCATAACTAGTAATCACATAAAATAAAAAAATCAATGAATTCATTGAAAAAAAATAAGGCTTTAAACTACTCATAAAAAGACATTTAGCTACAATTTAGAACAAAGAGCCATACTACTTTTGACACATCAAATAGAAAAACTATTAATAGTTATCCATGTTAAACTTTAATTCAAACATTATGAAAATCATTAAACTTACCATTGTATTATTTCTTGCATTTACATGTATTGGACATGCTCAAAAAAACAAAACGAGATCTGTAGATCAAGCATTGAACATACTTCTTGCAGATTATGCTAAAGTGAGTAGTGTAAAAGCAATTACGCTAAAAGACTATAAAAGATATTTAGCTAAAAACAATCTTAATGCAAAAAGTATGAAGATTAAAAAAGTAGTCGCACTCACCTATTACACTAAGAAAAAACAGATACAAACCATCTATATTATTAAGAGATTAAAAGGGATGTCTTTTAGTGGACCGTCATGTAATTTTAATAATGATATTGTTGCGGGAGATATTAAAGCGCTATGTGATAATTCTGGAGAAGAATGCGTGATCATTACTGATGAATGTGTTCTTGATGATTGTTCTTTTGTATGTGTTATATCAAACAGTTGTGACGAAGATGGAGAATCTTACCCTGATTGTTGCGCTGATGGAAGTTGCGCTGACGGTGATGGAATAAAAGGAGATCTATCAACACCTTTAGAAACACTTATGGGGTAATCTAACCTCTAGAGAAGTAAAAAATAATTACTCAATAATGAGAGGTATCTACACGATGCCTCTCATTATTTGTTTGTACCAATTACTCCCTCCCGATACTATCTACTTCTTTAAGGAGTGTTGGAAAACGATACTCGCCATGCATTTCTTGAATATGAGATGCAGCTTCTTGTAGTGATAATCCTTTTGAAGTAATATACAATGGCTTCTTACTATCGCCTCGAAATACAGGCATTTTTAACGCATTGATCTTTGCAAAATTATTTTTGGCAACACCAATAATTGGAATTTTCTGATCTAAGGCTTCATATAAGTACCCGCCTAATCCTAAGGCACCTTCATCATCAAGTACCACAAAACCATCAACTACAATCACGTCTATAACCGTAAGGTCAATTTGTTTTAAAAGGCTCAGAATACAAGGAAGTTCTCTCTTGTAAAATGCTCCAGATTCGTAAGCAGCGATGCCCATTAGTGTTTCGTTATACACATGATTTGGCACTTCATCTGTCCAATGTTTAAACTGGACAGCTACCGTTTTTGCTTTTTCTTCAAAATAATGGGTATCAAAGGCGAGAATCATAATCGTATACTATCTACATTCATAGTACTGGAATGTTTTTTTTATACGCTTTCGCGAAAGCGTATACAGAATTTATAAATAACAAAGCATCTAATTTCCCACATCCTAGCCTTCTCTCAAAGGAGATGGAATAGTTCTAAAATAATATCATTTTTAAAAATAGAGTAACACTCTAAATTAGAGTATTACTCTATTTTAAGTCTATGTTCTTTTATCTTTTGAAAATCTATGCTGTTCTAATAATTTTTGCTCCGATAGCTCGAAGTCGTTCATCTATATTTTCATAACCACGATCGATTTGCTCGATATTATGAATAATAGATGTTCCCTTTGCACTTAATGCTGCTATAAGTAACGAGATTCCAGCTCGGATATCTGGAGATACCATCGTGGTTGCTTTAAGCATAGACTTAAAGTCATGTCCTATAATCGTAGCACGATGCGGATCACAAAGAATAATTTTTGCTCCCATATCTATTAACTTATCGGTAAAGAACAAACGGCTTTCAAACATCTTTTGATGTACCATTACTTCTCCTTTAGCTTGTGTTGCTACGACAAGAATAATACTTAATAAATCTGGGGTAAATCCTGGCCAAGGAGCATCTGCAATGGTCATAAAAGAACCATCAATATAGCTCTCTATTTGGTATCCATCTGTATGTGCAGGAATGTAGATATCATCTCCTTTACGTTCAAGACTTATTCCTAGTTTTCTAAATGTATTTGGAATCACACCTAAGTCATCCCAACTCACGTTCTTAATTGTTATTTCGCTCTGTGTCATGGCGGCAAGTCCAATCCAAGAACCTATCTCAATCATATCTGGAAGAATACGATGCTCACAACCTCCTAAAGCCTCTACACCTTCTATATGAAGCATATTAGACCCTACACCAGTAATCTTTGCGCCCATGCTATTAAGCATCTTACAAAGCTGTTGTAAATATGGTTCGCAAGCTGCATTATAAATGGTGGTCTTTCCTTTTGCAAGAACAGCTGCCATCACAATATTTGCCGTACCAGTAACCGAAGCTTCATCAAGAAGCATATACGTTCCTGTAAGTCCGTTTGGGGCTTCTACACCATAAAAACGTTCTTCTCTATTGTATCTAAAATCTGCGCCAAGCTTAATAAAACCTTCAAAATGCGTGTCTAGTCTACGACGACCAATTTTATCTCCTCCTGGGCGTGGAATATATCCTTTTCCAAAACGAGCAAGTAAAGGGCCTACAATCATAATAGATCCTCTTAAACCACTTCCTTCTTCTTTAAAAAGTTCACTTTCTAAATAATCAAGTTGAAGTGCATCACTTTTAAATGTATAAGATCCTTTTCCTAGTTTTTGAATTTTTACACCTAAATTCCCTAAAATATGTATCAGTTTATTGACATCTCTTATATCAGGAATATTATTAATAGTTACTTTCTCGGGAGTCAGTAATACAGCACATAAAATTTGTAATGCTTCGTTTTTTGCTCCTTGTGGTTGGATTTCGCCTTTAAGTTGGTGGCCTCCTTCTATTTGAAATGTACCCATGTAGTATGTAAAAAATAAGGTGTTAGTATCTCTTTTTACGAGTGTAGTTATTTTTAGATTTCTTGACAGGATGATCTGCTGCTTTTGCTTTTTTGGTAGCTCTAATCAGTTTTTCAGAATCACGTAAAGATTCATCTTTTTCTCGCAGATTAATACTTCCCTGACTCAACTCAAAAAGATGATTAAAAATCACATCATCCTCTACGGTATCTTTATTCCAGTTAAGGAAACATTTTTTCATGTGATTTGCAATCGTATATTCAAGTGCATCACGCATTTCTCCTTTTTCCCAACCTACAGCAACATCAATCATACGTTTGATATTATTACCATAAAATCGATATTTAGGGAAGTTTTGAGGATATCCTAAAGGTTCAGGACGCTCTGCGAGTTCTTCTCTAGATGGTTTCCCATATGGAGAATCTACATCCAACTCAAAATCAGACATGATAAATAATTGATCCCATAATTTATGTTGGAAATCAGGCACATCTCTTAAATGGGGCTGTAAATTACCCATCACAGCTATAATCGCTTTTGCTACTTTATTGCGCTCTTCGCGATCTTCTATCACGATCGTTTGATCTACCATCTTCTGAATATGACGTCCATATTCTGGAATGATCAAGTGATCTCTCTCTGTATTGTATTCTAATTGATCTATCAACTGTAAAAAATTAAGTGAAGTTTGTCTACTATATATAAACTATCGCAAAATACTAAAAATTGTGCAAACTCTCATTTTAAATATATGTTGTCTTTTAACATATCTAAATGGTTCTATACCAAATTACATATTTTTAACAAGGCAAGACCATTATTTTATATTTAAATAATTACGTATCAAATATTTAATCTCACGCTTTCGCGAAAGCAAAAAAAAGAACAATTCAACTATTTTTAAACTCCTCCCCCTCTTTTTTATATCAATTTTAAAAAAATGATGTAACATTTTTTTGGAAGTTGCGTCTATTAATTAGATATTTGTCTAAATACTTAATTACTTGAACGCACTATTTAAAGCTCTTAATGATGAAACCCGTCGGGAGATCCTCAATCTTTTAAAAGAAAAGGATCTTACTGCTGGAGAAATTGCAGCCGCTTTTGACATTTCAAAACCGAGCATCTCTCATCATCTTGATTTGCTTAAACAGGCAAACCTAGTAAGTAGTATTAAAAAGGGACAGTATGTAGTGTATAGTCTTAACACAACCATCCTAGAAGAAGTGATGCAGTGGATTATACAATTAAAGAAATAACAAATTAAAACAGAATGATTATGAACCTACGCAAAGACCTTCCTTTACTTATTATTGTATTATTGCCTTTTCTATATCTAGGATATCTATATGCCGATTTACCAGAAACCGTTCCTACACATTGGAACATGCGAGGAGAAATAGATGATTGGGGATCAAAAAGCATGCTTTGGATCATTCCTTTTGCGACTTCTTTCCTAGGGTATATACTACTGAGTCTTGCTCCTAAAATTGATCCTAAAGGACAAATAAAACAAATGGGTGCTAAGTTCTATCAACTCAAATTTATCATCGTATTGTTCTTAGCAACTTTAGGGCTGTATATCCTATATGCAACACAACAACAATCGATGTCTAGTCCTAAGATTATCTACATTCTATTAGGTGTGTTTTTTACAGCTTTAGGTAATTACCTGCCTTCTGTAAAGCCTAATTACTTTATAGGATTACGTACACCTTGGACACTAGAAAGTGCTACGGTATGGAAAAAAACACATCGTCTTGCTGGGAAACTTTGGGTGATTGGAGGGCTTGCTATTATAGTATTTTCATTAATCTTATCACAACCTCAAAACTTGATTGCGTTTATTGCAACCATAGCGATTATTACAATCATTCCTTTACTGTATTCTTATATCTGGTTTAAACAGGAGAAACAGGAAGCAATAGGATAGTCTAGAGGGAGATAACTCCCTCTATCTTTCCTACTTCTTTATACTTTGCGATAACAGCATCTGGATTTTTCATACGTACATTTATAGAAACACTTGTGTATTTTCCTGTACGAGATTCTTTCCTAGTAATAACAGCTCCTATATGATCAAAGATGTCTTCTATTTCTTTTATTTTAGATGTATTAGAAGGAACAATAAATTTATATAAATAAGGTCCTGGCCATAGTGATGTATCACTAAGCTGCTCTTTTAGTTTGGCATAAAATTCTTCCGAATTTTTATCTACACTCATATAATCTATTTAAGGCGGCAAAGATAACACAAGCTACAATACCATCTATAAACTAAATTTACTATAACAAAATGCTCTTTTTTCCTCTCTATTTCAAAAGAAAAAGAAACCATAACTAAGGCTATGCTTTAGTTTGTTTTCTCATATAAAGAAAAAAATCATCATTTTCTTTTCTAGCAAATTCAATCCATAACTGGTAAAATTTGCAGTTATTATCGGTTTGCCTAATTTTGCGATATTCTATACAATATATTAAAACGATATTATGAACGTTACTAACACAACGTATCCATAATATAGCATGTATTGTTTGTATTAAAACTAGTACCAATTTTATGCCAAAAAGCATTTTACTTATAGGTGGCCCTTCCACAGGAAAAACGACACTTATAAACCATCTTAAAACCCTAGGACATCCTTGTCTTGAGGAAGTATCAAGAGACGTAATAAAAAAGGCCCAAAGCGAAGGTGTAGACCAGCTCTTCCTTGAGAAGCCTCTACTATTCAGTCAGTTATTAAAAGATGCTCGTATCGAGCAGTTTAAACAAGTAACTACTTTTGATGCCGATCTCGTATTTATAGACAGAGGGATTCCTGACACTGTGGCATATATGGATTATATAGGACAAACCTACACAGAGGAGTTTATTCAGGATTGTAAAACCTATATCTATGATGTTGTTTTTATACTACCCTTATGGAAAGAGATTCATCAAACAGATGGAGAACGTTATGAGAATTTTGAACAAGCACAAGAAATTCAAAAACATTTATTGCAAACATATAGACACTACGGATACACACCTATTGAAGTTCCTATAGGTGATGTAGCTTCGAGAGCCACATTTATTATAAATACATTAAAGGGTTGAAGGATACCCCAAAAGACATATTAAAAACCTATTGGGGATATGATACATTTAGACCATTACAAGAAGATTGTGTCCAGAGTATTTTAAAAAGACAAGACACCATTGCTCTTCTTCCTACGGGAGGTGGTAAATCTTTATGTTATCAAATCCCAGCATTAGCATCAGATGGAATTGCCATTGTGGTCTCTCCCCTTATTGCATTAATGAAAGATCAGGTTCTTAACCTTCAAGAAAAAGGAATTAAAGCACTTGCCATTACAAGTGGAATACGATATACAGACTTAGATGCATTACTCGATAACTGTATTTATGGAAATTACAAACTCCTTTACCTATCTCCTGAGCGATTACAGCAAGAACTTGTGATAGAGCGTATCAAGCAAATGAATGTATCTCTCATTGCTGTAGACGAAGCACATTGTATCTCACAATGGGGACATGATTTTAGACCTGCGTATCGTAAAATTGCCCGCTTACGCGAAATAAAACCAAACACACCTATCATCGCGCTCACAGCAACAGCGACAGATACCGTCTTACAAGACATTACACAGGAGCTTCAGCTTAATGACCCAGTACTTTGTAAAGGTTCGTATCATAGAAAAAACCTAACCTATACCCTTATTAATAGCGCCGATAAGAATTTTCGCCTTGAGCAAATACTAAAGAAAACAACACAAAGCGCCATTATATATGTACGTAATAGAAAAGCAACCATCCTAACAGCTCAATTTCTAAATAGTAGAAATATCATAGCCACCTATTATCACGGAGGTATGTCTCGAGAAGACAGACACAAACATTATAAAAACTGGCGCGACAATAAAGCACAAGTAATGGTAAGCACCAATGCCTTTGGAATGGGCATAGACAAAGCAAATGTAGATACCGTTATTCATCTAGAAATACCTGATAGTTTAGAAAACTATTTCCAAGAAGCAGGACGAGCAGGTAGAAATGGACAAGACTCAAAAGCAGTCCTTATATATAATGAGAATGACATCCTGAGATTAGACAATCAGTTTTTAAGTGTAATCCCTAGTGTATCTTATGTAAAAGAAATCTATAGCAGACTTAACAATTATTTTCAAATCTCCTATGGCGAAGGAGAAGAAACCAATCATCGATTTAACTTCAGTACGTTCTGTCAAACATATAAATTAAAGACAATGCGTACCTATAATGCATTACTTGCTCTTGATCGTAATAGCGTTATCAGTTTATCACAAGAATTTACAAAAAAAGCAACCGTTACTTTTAAAATATCTGATGTAGCACTCACCTATTACCTTATTAAGAATCCACAATGGGATAACATTGTAAAAACAATATTACGAACTTACGGAGGTATCTTTGAACAAATCGTCACTATAAACTATAGTATTATTGCAAATAAATCTGGGACATCTACAGATAAAGTACATAATACATTACTTGCCTTAGCAAAAGACGATATTATAGATTATGAATATCAAAGTTATGATACAGCTATTACCTTCCTAGTTCCTAGAGAAGATGAGCGAACCATTAATGTGATTGCTTCACATATTAAAACGCAAGCCAATTTTAAAAAGCAACAGATAGAGACTGTAAAGAAGTATATTACCGAGACAGCCACGTGCAGAACCATACAACTTCTTTCCTATTTTGGAGAAGAGATACAAATATCTTGTGGTCACTGTGATATTTGTAAACAAAATAGCCAAACAGAAATACAACCTACAAACACAGTCAGTCAAGCTATTTTAAAAGCACTTACTATAAAAGAACAAAGTTCTCGAGAACTTACAGACTTACCATACACAGAAAGCCAAATTATTAATACAATAAAATTGCTTTTAGATCAAAAAAAGATTACACTCACCCCAGCAAACACATATCAATTAGCATGAAATGAGCGTAAATAAATTTAATTTGTTTCATTTCTTCTGAAAGAAAAATTTTTAAATAGATGAAAGACATACGTATTGTTTTTATGGGCACTCCAGACTTTGCAGTAACCATACTAGAAACATTAGTCACACAAGAATATACCATTGTAGGAGTTATCACAGCGCCAGACCGTCCAGCAGGTCGAGGTCAGAAACTTCGTAAAAGTGCCGTAAAAGTATATGCCGAGTCACAAGGACTTACCATATTACAACCTACCAATCTTAAGAACCAAGATTTTGTAGATGAGCTAGCCGCACTTAAAGCCAATTTACAAATCGTAGTTGCCTTCCGTATGTTACCAGCGGTAGTATGGCAAATGCCAGAATATGGTACTTTTAATCTACACGCTTCGCTCTTACCACAATATCGAGGAGCCGCACCAATTAACTGGGCTATTATAAATGGAGAAACAGAAACTGGAGTTACCACCTTTTTTATAGACGAAAAAATAGACACTGGCGCTGTTATATTTCAGGAGCGTTTATCTATAGGAAAAAACGAAAATGCAGGGAGCCTTCACGATCGATTAATGCACCTTGGGGCAGAGCTAGTTTCTAAGACCGTAGACGCCATTGCAAATGACAAAATTACGACTCAAATTCAACCGCAATCTGGCGACCTCAAAACAGCGTATAAACTGTTCCCTGAAAACACAAAAATTGATTGGGAAATTTCTTCAGAAATTATACATAATCACATAAGAGGATTAAGTCCATATCCAGGATCTTGGTGTTACCTTATTAATAATGATAAAGAAGAACGGGTAAAAATCTATAACGCTTTCGCGAAAGCGTATGATGAAACATCTCAAGAAAAAGACACAAAACTACCATTAGGAACCATCCAAATAGAAGATGGAAACCTAAAAGTCACAGCCCTAAATGGATACATATATATTACCGAAATACAACTTCCAGGCAAGCGAAAAATGGATGTAAAGTCACTTTTGAACGGTTATAATTTTGAAAAAAATGCCAAAATGCGCTAAACCCGCACTATCATTGGGGTCACAGAAGACCCCAAAAAACCCCTTCTTTATTAACAATCGCCTTGATTTATTAACAAAATCGCCGATTTCCCTTGCTATTACTTGCATGAGAGAATATTCCGTATAAATTTGTTACAGAATTAAACACAAGGTTTAACTAACAATAATTAAATTTTACATTATGAACAAATCAGAATTAATTGATGGAATGGCGGAGCACGCAGGAATTACTAAAGCATCTGCAAAAAAAGCATTAGAGTCTTTCTTAGGTAACGTTGAAGGAACACTTAAGCAAGGAGGACGTGTTTCTCTTGTAGGTTTTGGATCTTGGTCTGTATCTAAGCGTAATGCTCGTGAAGGAAGAAATCCTCAAACTGGAAAAACAATCCAAATCGCTGCTAAAAATGTAGTGAAATTCAAAGCTGGTTCTGAATTAGGAAATTCAGTAAACTAATCAAACTTTGATATAGTTATACATCTAGATTTTTCTGTAAAAAAAAGACCTAGATATAAGTATTAAAAAGCTCAATAATCTATGTATTATTGAGCTTTTTTAATGCTTCAATTCTAAGACATAATAATAACCTTAAAAATACAGCAACTTTAAACAAAAAAAGTAACTTTGTGACAAAGTGATACACCTATGAATCCTTCTGCGCTAGGCTGGATAAAAAAACACCTTCCGTACTTCTTAGAGTTTTTATCCTCAAATACGATGGATGAAGATGAAATGTATCTTAGACTTAGAACAAACGGTTTTATATACGGCACATCTATAAAAACACTTTGTGACGAGGAAAGTCAACAACTTAAATGGACAGAAGAAGAAAAAACAAAGGTCAACCTATTTGATGCATTAACATTTACTTATTACGATTGTATAGAAAATGCAAGTGCTATAGATTGTGTAAAGAGTATGATTACTTTTTACAGTGAACTCAATAAAAATCAAGGTGGTCCTTCTATAAAACTAGGATCATCTCCAGATGCAAATTACCGGATACTCGAAAAGATCATTCAAGAACGCATCCAAACCAACGAGCCTTTATTTAAAAAGAATTTTAGCCATATTATTACCAATGCGCTATTATTTTTAGACGTACTAAGTTTTGATCATTATCTTATTTCTGGAGAAGACCCATTACCATATGCTGTATGTCTAGAAAAAAACCTTACTCAAGTAGTATGGCTTGCACTTAGACAAAAAGAGAATAAAGATCATTACAATGAACTCCTCATTAAGCTTTTTGAGAGTTCTATACGGTATAATACAACCATTAAAAGTGAAAACCTCTCTCTAGAAGATATTCAAAAACAAGCCGTAAACCAGCCATTAGAACAATTGTACCTCTTAGATTTATGTGCTTTATCATTATGGGATGATGAAAAAATAGATACACAAGAAGAAATCTTTATGAGAGATATCTCTCAACAATTACAAATTCCAAGTGCTCAAAAAGAAGATTCTTTAAAAGCAGTCGCTTCATTCATCGCAGAACATAAGGAAGATATTGCCTATTTGAACTATAGCAACCCTGTAATGCATTTTTACAACCAAACGACTAGAACGGTATCTACACTTATACTTCGTAACAAGAAACGCCTTGTAAAAGAAATCACGCAAAGTAAGGACTTAGTTGTTTTATTAGGAAACTCTACCGTACGAGATCTCTCCGATGATGAAAAAAAGGTCGTTAGAAATCAGTTACTAGATATTTGCAAAACGATTCCTTCGCTTGCCATTTTCTTATTACCTGGTGGTACCATCCTACTTCCTATATTGATGAAGTATATCCCTACCCTATTACCAAGTGCTTTTAATGAGAATAAAATAGAGTAAAATTCTTAATTGGTGGCTGTTAATTTATAATTTGAGAAATATCATAAACCAATGAAAATAAGTGTATTTATCGGAATCCTTTTTTGCGCTACTTTATTTGGGTGTAAAATTGAAAATGATGACCGATTTATTTTTTTTCTTCACAATCGATTTTTAGAGGAACATGAATTATCAGAATTACATCCCGAATTTGGACGAGTTGAATACAATGAAATTATTGCCGAATTCGAGAAAAGTGGTTTAAACGTTATCAGCGAGAAAAGAAGTGGAAACGTAAATGCGAGAGAATACGCAATTGGAATTATAAACCAAATAGACAGCTTAATAAAAGCAGGAATTGAGTCCAAAAAAATAACTGTAATAGGAACATCAAAAGGCGGATATATTGCTCAATATGTTTCGACTATGGCTAATAATCAAGATTTGAATTTTGTATTTGTTGCAAGTTTTAGGAATAATGACATTCAAAATATACCTGAAATCAACTATTGCGGAAACATTTTAACGATTTATGAGAAGTCCGACCCTTTTGGAGTTTCTGCATTGGAACGAAAGAAAACTTCGAGATGTGAAATAAAGCACTTTAAAGAAATTGAACTAAATACAGGAATGGGACACGGTTTCTTGTTCAAATCTCTAAAAGAATGGATTAAACCAACAATAAAATGGGCGAATGGGAATTATAATCTGGAATAAAAACTATAGGTAACACAAGGTGTAATTAATTGCCTGGGTCTAGCCTACTTACAAAAATCCTCGCAGATTTTCTATTTAGTTTGTATTTGCTAAATTAGTTACTGAAGTACGTTAGCATTAATTAAAGAAATGAAAGCAACAAAACTGCTAGAATATAAACTCAAAGGAGAAAGAAATATTTCTTCAAAAAATCCAATACTAGATGGAGACCATCTATACTGCTTATTCACATATAATAAAAACTATTTTGAAAGCAGAATAATATGTCTTACTAAGAATAGTTTTGAGGTTGTATGGGAATATAAGTACCCGTTTATTATGAATAATTTAATTATTCATAATAAAATACTTTTTGCTTGTACCATGGATGGTGTTTTACTTGAATTAGATGCCATTAATGGTAAGCTCCTTTCAAGTAACGAACTGAATATTGATCGCTGTGGACGTACGTCAGAAATTTACAACGACTTAATAGCGGTAGGAGGAATTCAAGGAACTAAAGAGACTACCTGTTTTAGTCTGTCTGATAAAAAGATAAAATGGACAAAAGAAAATAATGGCCATTCATCAATCCCACTTATCATACAGAATAGCGTGTTGCAATGTGCAGAACATCAAATTACTTGCTTCGACTTAGATTCTGGAAAACAAGTATGGAACTCAAAAGAAAAAAGAGGTTATGTACGCAACCCTATTTATTTTAAATCATCCATTGTTGTGGGAGGAAAAGGTCATATTAATTTCTACAATTTAAAAAACGGCAAACTTGAGGGGCAATATTCTGAGCAAAATATGGGATCAATAAGTAGAATAATCGCTCACAAAGACTGTTTATACTTTGGTGATAGTATAGGTAATTTTTATGGGACAAAAATCTTTGAAAAGAAAAACGTTTTTGGAAAAATAAAGTATTCTGCAAAAAAACTATGGGAATACAATTCAAGTGGAACAATTGAAAGTCTTCCCGTTTTAAATGAAAGTAAAGTTTTGTTTATTAATGATGATAACAAACTTATTTGTTTAGATAGATTTACTGGTGAATTAGTTTGGCTATTCAACACAAAAGCTGAAGCTGGTGTTTCGGGATTGGTTTTAGATAAGGAAAATGTTTTTGTCTCAGTTGCTAAAGGCCATGTCTATAAAATTAAACTAAACTAATTCTAATCTACCTATCAATCTATCCACGTTTTAAAATCCTTCACACGCTCTCTACTTACAATAATCTCCTGTTCATTCCAATTATTCAACTTGATTTGTAAACGTGAGTTCGTATAGGAGATAATATCTTTTATAGCATTGATATTGATATAGAACTTTCTACTTACTCTAAAGAATGTTTTAGGCTCTAGTTCATCTTCTAGGTGTTCTAAGGTCGTATCTAGCAAATAATTCCTTCCTTCTGTTGTTCCGGCGTAGGTGCCCTTGTTCTCGCTATAAAAACACTCTATTTCATCTACAGGAATCATTTTAAGATGCTGTCCAATCTTTGTTGTAAAACGTCTTTTATACTCTCGTTCTACAGCAGTAACTCCTAGTAATTTTTTAATATCTTCAAAATTAAGCGCTACATCTTGTTGTTTCGGAATACGTTCTTTATACTTTGCTACCGCTTTTTCTAGATCCTCATCATCAATAGGTTTTAATAAATAGTCTACACTATTTAACTTAAAAGCCTGTAATGCATATTCATCAAAAGCAGTGGTAAAAATAATAGCACTCTTTACCTCTACTTGATCAAAAATTTCAAAAGACAACCCATCTGATAATTGAATGTCTAGAAAGATTAAATCAGGATGTGTATTATTTTTAAACCATGTCACAGCCTCTTCTACAGAATGTAACATCTCGCTTACAGTTACATCAAGTTCTGCAAGCATTCTGTTAAGTCTACGTGCTGAAGGTTTCTCGTCTTCTATTATAAGTACATTCATAGGATGCATATTCTAGGTATTCTCAATACGAGAATTATATTGGTTGATTGATTGCGTATTTAAATATACTATATATAAGAATATTTAAAATGTATTATTTGACAAGCATTCCAGCTTTCCATATTCTTTTGATAGTCGCGATATTATACATATCATCTATAGGATTACTATCCAACAAAAGCATATCCGCGATATACCCTTCTTTTATAAATCCTACATTCCCTATATCAAATTTTGTAGCAGGAAGGGATGTTGCACTTTTTAAAACATCTACATTAGGGATCCCAGCTCTACTTAAAAAGATAAGTTCTTTGTACAAATCTGTTCCCATATTAATGTTTGCATTGGGTGGATCTGTACCAGCTAAGATAGGAACTCCAACATCATACAATCGTTTTATCTCATTGAGGATTTGAATTTCTACTAAATCTGTCTCTTCTTGATTTTTACCATAAAACATGGGTTGTACCAACACATTGGTTAGTACTGTTGGAATGACAAAAAAGTCGTGATTCTTAACTAGGTCATCTAGATGTGCTTGTGGCATATCTATATCTGTCCAGATATGCACTAACCCATCTGCTCCATTAGAGAGTACTTTATAGGCATCTTCTTCTTTTGAGATATGAACCACAGCCACCTTCTTTTTAGCATGTGCTTCTTTTATAATTTCTTTTGCAATCTCATGTGAAATGGTAGCCTTCCAAGGCTCAACTATAATTTTTATATGATCTACTCCAGCAGCAACTCTATCTGTCACCCATTGTTTTGCATCTTCTGGTTTTTCTAATGTAGGAACATCAAAACCATATTGTGTTCCATGACCTGCTGGTGCTGTCGCTGCATACCCAGCTCTATATAAACGAGCTATATTTGTAGAATCTCGTAATGCAGTCATATATTGTTGCACAATTTCTAATCCATGCATATCGAGTAAATTAAGCACTCCCGCTTTTGCAGCTTCTTTTAATTGTTCGACAGCAAAGGCATGTACATGACTATTGGTAAGTGCAGGCATTAAAAATTTACCCTTACCGTTAATTACAGTATAATCTCCTTTTATATTTTTTCCAACTTCTTTTATAAGACCGTCTTCTACAAGAACTGATGTCTTTTTTATAACAACATCTCCATCAAAAAGCGTTACGTTCTTAACTAGAAAAGATTCTTGGCTATATGTGACAAATGAAATGCATATGCACAATAAGGTTAATCGTAGTTTCATAGATATAATGATATATAAATTAGGATATGTATGTATTGTTGTTTTATCAATTTGCAAGATACGTCTTGTTCTTTATTCAATTGTTACTTTCCAGTTCTTCTATTTCTAACTCTTTGTTCAAATTCTTCTTCTTCCTTCTCCATAAGCTCTTTAATTTTACGAATCTCCCAAGTTTTATAGAGCTTATTAAAACGCACTCCCTTAAACACATACAACCAGTGTAATAGTAAGCCTATCCCCCAAACAGTCGGTGTAATATATCGGCCCCAAAAAGGCATATGAGTTGTAAATCTTCCATCATCAAAAACACCTGCATAAAACAACTGTTCTATTGTGCTAAAAACGATATAAGCAAAGAGGTGTGAATACCAACCTTTTTCCTGATCTATTTGTTTCTTAGCACGGTCATACTTTTCTTGATCCTCCATTTTGAGTATATTTTAGTACTTCTATTTTCCAGTTCTTCTATTTCTAGTTCTTTGTGCAAATTCTTCTTCTTCTTCCTCCATAAATTCCTTGATTTTACGATCCTCCCAAGTTTTATAAAACTTTTTAAAACGTACTCCTTTAAATACTTTTATCCAATGTCCGAGTAAACCAATTCCCCAGAAAAAAGGAGTTGTTAAGTGCACCCACCAAGGCATATGACCTGTAATACTTCCATCATCAAATACACCTCCGTAAAACAATTGCAAAAGGGTATTAATGACGATATAGATAAACAAATGTGTATACCAGCCCTTTTCCTCTTCTACTTGCTTTTTTGCACGTTCAAATTTTTCTTGATCACTTTCCATAACTATAACCATGTTGATCTATTGTTCTCTTCTTTATTCATCTCTTCCTTAATCTTACGTTCTTCCCAATTCTTACCAAAAAGAATCTCGGTTCCAAAAATTTTAAAAGCTTCGATAGCGATCCCTAATCCCCAAAACCCAACGATCCATAAAAACCAAGGATGTCGTAATCCATTCGTATAATAATTCAATCCTAGAAAAATGATTCCAAATAAAAGGAAACTCCCTAGTTTTCCATAAAACTTCTTTATGGTCGCTACCCTTGTAGCTGCTCTGTGATATTTACTTTCTTGATGTTCCATAATATATGTTTTTTTAAAATGAATCGTCTCTTAAATACTCATCTATCTTACGCTTCTCCCAATCTTTATTAAAAAACGGATTCCAATTAAATGTACATGCGGCATGACTTAAAACGCCTATTCCCCATCCTGCAATTGGGAATATAGCCCAAGGAAATGATGTCGTATAATAATTAATCACTAAAAATATAGGGACCATCACTATATAGGTAATCAGGTGTGTATAAAACTCCCTTATCTCATGAACATGAGCCTTTGCTCTGTCATATTTTGTGTACTCGTTATTTATATCATTCATAATTACGTTGTTTTAAAATTACAATGTAAATATGATACAATCTAAGATTCTTATAAACTAAGAGTCACTCAACTGTTATTTTTTGAGGATGAATTGTTGATTGGAGGTTTTTTGTACAGAAAAAAGAATACAGAACATAGACTATCAACAAGATAATCTGTTTCGGTTTCATCTAAATTATGTTATATATGAATACGCATTACGCTTTCGCGAAAGCGGAAAAAATCCTACTTTAGCATAGCTTCTATTCCTATGAAATTCAAACTGCAATCCGACTTTAAACCCACAGGTGATCAACCTACCGCTATCCAATCTCTCGTAGATGGATTAAATAGCAAAGAAACCTATCAAACTCTACTGGGAGTAACCGGTAGTGGAAAAACCTTTACGGTCGCCAATGTTATTGAGCAAACCCAGAAGCCTACGTTAGTCCTAGCACATAACAAAACGCTCGCAGCACAATTGTATAGCGAGTTTAAAGCATTCTTTCCAGAAAATGCGGTTGAATATTTTGTCTCTTATTATGATTATTACCAGCCTGAAGCCTTTATTCCTTCTTCAGGAGTGTATATAGAAAAAGATCTCTCAATTAATGAAGAGATTGAGAAAATGCGATTAAGTACCACTTCTGCGCTACTTTCTGGGCGAAGAGATGTTATTGTAGTTGCATCGGTATCCTGTCTATATGGAATAGGAAATCCTGCTGAGTTTCAAAAAAATGTGATTGAGATTAAGCGTGATCAAGTCATTGCGCGCACCATGCTTCTTAAACGTCTTGTACAAGCACTATACAGTCGTACCGAAGCCGAGTTTACCAGAGGAAACTTTAGAATAAAAGGAGACATTGTAGAGATCTTTCCAGGATATGCAGATATCGCATTTCGGATTCATTTCTTTGGAGATGAGATAGAAGAAATGGAGTCTTTTGACCCCAAAACAAGCGAAGTCATTGAGAAATACGAGCAACTACGTATCTATCCTGCAAATATGTTTGTAACCTCTCCCGATGTCCTCCAAGGCGCCATTAATAATATAGGAGAAGACCTCGTAAAACAAGTAGACTATTTTAAAGAAATAGGAAAACACTTAGAAGCCAAACGTCTGAATGAACGTACCAATTTTGATTTGGAAATGATTAGAGAGCTTGGTTATTGCTCAGGAATAGAAAACTATTCTCGGTATCTAGATGGTAGAGATCCCGGGACGCGCCCTTTCTGCTTACTCGATTATTTCCCAGACGATTACTTGATGATTGTAGATGAGAGCCATGTGACCGTATCTCAAGTAAGTGCCATGTATGGTGGAGACCGTAGTCGTAAAGAAAACCTTGTAGAATACGGGTTTAGACTTCCTGCAGCTATGGATAATCGTCCTTTAAAATTTGAAGAATGGGAAATGCTCCAAAACCAAATCATCTATGTATCTGCAACTCCAGCCGATTATGAATTACAAAAATCGGAAGGAACCTATGTAGAACAAATCATACGACCTACAGGGCTTCTCGACCCGACTATAGAAGTGAGACCAAGTCTTAATCAAATAGATGACCTCATCGAGGAAATTAATAAAGTAGTCGCACGTGATGAACGTATTCTCGTGACGACCTTGACCAAGCGTATGGCAGAGGAACTGACTAAATACTTGATGCGTATTGATATCCGTACCCGATACATTCACTCAGATGTAGATACGCTAGAACGGGTTGAGATTATGCAAGATTTACGTAAAGGACTCTATGATGTATTAGTGGGTGTAAACCTACTCCGTGAAGGATTGGATTTACCCGAAGTTTCACTGGTAGCGATTCTTGATGCAGATAAAGAAGGATTCTTACGTAGCAAACGATCCCTTACACAAACCATAGGACGTGCCGCTCGTAATATAAACGGGAAAGCCATTATGTATGCAGATAAGATCACAAGAAGCATGCAAGAAACCATTGATGGTAGTAACTACCGAAGAGAAAAACAAATCGCTTATAACACCGCAAACGGCCTCAAACCAAAAGCCATTAAAAAGAGTTTGGACAATGCCCTTACACGTAAAGCCACCTATTCTTTAGAAGCAGAAGCTCTTATAAACCTTGCCGCCGAAGATGCTGCGACCTATCAAACCAAACCACAGATAGAAAAAAGCATCAGAGACTCACGTAAAGCCATGGAAGCTGCTGCAAAAGAATTGGACTTTATGCAAGCAGCAAAACTCCGAGATCATATCAAAGCCCTGCAACAAAAGTTGAAAGCACTCGCTTAGAGGATACTTGCTTTTTACGCTTTCTAGGAACATAGTGACGCAGAAGTTTATGCTGAGCTATGTCGAAGTGCAAAAGCGTATACTATCTTACAAACAATAATACGCGATACTTTCTTGTTTTAATCTTATGAGATTAAGATTCCTCTTCTTTTTAATGTTATTGACTTCTTGTAAATACAAAGAAGTTTCAAACACAAGGGATTCTCAAGATACTATTATCGTATACAATGAGGCTGTTTTTACAACCTTGTGGCGAGAAAATCAAAATATAAAAATAAAGGTTATAGATACTCATTGTATTAATCAACGTAAAAGAGCAAGAACAGATATTAAGCAAGGAAATATTATCTATTTTAATTCTCAAGAATGGTTACATAAAGAAATGTCTCCTCTACTAGCCAAGCATAATATAATTTTAAAACAATACAACTATGGTTGTCTTTGGGGTCCTTACTTTGATCCTTATTGTTATGAAGAAAAAATGTGGAAAGAAATACATACCATATTTGGTGATACATTTTAAATATTGACTCACTACTAGGAGTTGCAGAACGAAATACAATAATCAAAAATCCGAACAAAGAATATTTTAGAGATGGTATTGATCTAAGAAAAAAATACCTCCCTAATTTATAGACAGGTAAAGAACTAATTTAAAAGAAAAAGCTTATTACTATAAATCATCAGAGTCTTAGGTTGTTTGTATATTAGTCAATAACTATATACGTACATAAACCAACCTCCATTATAAAGATGCATACTCGGCCCTTCACGAGACTTCTACTTTTTTCCATACTATGTGTTCTAGGTTTTACCTGGTGTACAACAGAAACTTCTGCTCAAACAGCATCTCCTTCTCAGAATCAGATAGATCGCAAAATGGCAGACAGTTATCTAGAACAAGCAAAAATTGCATTACAGACTAGAGATACAAAAACAGCACTTCCTCTTATTTATACCGCAGATTCTATATATCAAAAACTAGTACTTCCTCAAGAGGTCATAGAAGCAAAAATTTTGGAATATAGATGTTTGAATTTTTTAAAACCTGTATCCCAATGGGGAATTCCATTATACCAAGCCTTGCCCTTTGAAAAGGCCTTAAAACAACCTAGTATGGCTAAAGTAAAGTTATACTCTGCACTAGGTACAAATGCAAATATTAATAATCAGCCAGAGATTGCCTATTATTACGGAACCAAAGCCTTAAACCTACTCCAAGAAGGTAGTTTGGCTGAAGACCCTGAGTATTTTGAATACTATAATTCTGTTTTATATAAGGTAGGAAAGGTAGAAGAACATAGACATAATTACAAGAAAGCTGAAAGTCTATACTTACAATCTTTAGAAAAAGCTAGAGAACATAAAACACCTTTCTATTTAAGCTTTGCTGGGTTATTTAAAATATACACTTTTACCAATCAGCATCAGAAGATTATAGACATGGTACAAGAGTTTGAATCTGAAAATTATGCGCAGACACAACCTCTATTCTTTGTCTATGATTTTTATTCATATCATATAGATTATTTAATAAAAAACACTTTTTATGATAGTGCTCTGGATCAATCTTTAGCTTTAAAAAAGTTACTTAGTACAGATGCATTCAAGTCCCATTTTTCAGAATGGTTTTTAAGTGAACGTATTGCTGACATCCATAGTTATCAGGGAGATTATCAACAGGCAATTAATGAACTATTAAGTACCAAAGCATTACAAGAATCTCTAGAATATAGAAATGCAGAAAGAGCAGCACTCTTTATAAAATTAGCTAAAAATTATTTGGATCTTAAAGACTATAAAAATGCCCAATACTATAGTGAAGAAGCACTTAGTATAAATACCGAAATAAAGAGTGACACCACTTCATTTCACACCCCTCTTGATGTAAACAATATTGAGAAAGCGCATAAAAATATATTACTCGACAATCTATTATTTAAGGCCCAGCTTGCTAAAGAATTATATCTCAGCACAGAAGGCAGCACCTATCTAAAAACAGAAAAACAATCCTACCAAACGGCGCACGAGTTAATTAAATTAATGGGAGGAATCAGTGATGAAGATGCTTTCTTAGATGAAACGCAATTCAAAAATGTGTATGGCAGTTTAATGAACATCTATCAAGGAGAATGGGAAAAGGCAGGAGTTAAAAAGGTTTTCGAGAATGCATTACAATTACGCCTACAGAGTCAATATGTTACAATCCTTAACGAACTTAAAAGTGCGCAACAACACAAGGATATTACCTCCATACCATTTATAAATAATCTGAGAGAAACCTATCAAGGGTATAATACACTATGTTATTTCTGGGGGCAAGATGCGATCTATGTGCTAAACGAAAATGATACGACACAACACTTTGATAAAATCCCATTAACAACGGCGTTAGAAACAGCCATTGACGAAGTAAGTTCTGGAGTCCGAAAAATAGATACACCCATACATAAGGAAGCACACCAACTTATATACAAAACATTATTTGAGAAATACATACAACCAGATGTAAAAACGGCAATATTACTAGATGATAAATTACATCTTATTCCTATAACTTCTTTATGGATTGAAGAAGAAGAACGTTATCTATTAGATAAAACTAGTGTTGTACATATAACAACCACTATCCCTAAAAGAGAAACACCAACATCCTATCAGGCGTTACTTATGGCTCCTTTTGCTACACAACAAGGAGTTTTCAATAACCGTCTTCCTAAAAGTGCCGATGAAATAAAAGCCATAGGGCAGTATTTTGACTATGATGCCTATCTAGATCAACAAGCATCTAAAGCATCTTTTCTTGACAAAGTAACCTCGGCTTCTATCATTCATCTGGCGACACATGCCACTGCAAATACAGAAGATCCATTACAAAGTAACATTCAGTTTTATGAAGAAGAAAGCGTGGGTCCAACACATACTAGTTTGAAACTAAACGAGATTTATGATCTAAAGTTGAATGCTGTCTTGGTCACTTTAAGTGCTTGCGAAACGGGTATAGGTAAAGAAATTAAAGGAAAAGGAATACAAAGTATGTCCAATGCTTTTACACATGCCGGTGCTTCTAGTACACTTATGAGTCTTTGGAAAGTACCAGATACAGAAACTATGATTATCATGACAAGTTTCTATAAATACCTTAATGAAGGCATGGCTAAAGACGAAGCACTTCGTCAATCTAAATTAGATTACTTAAATTCCAATGTAGATTATCCTGCCTTACAACACCCCTATTACTGGTCTGGTTTTGTGATTTCTGGAGATGCTACAGCTATCTATCAGAAAGAGCTGGCTTGGAAAAAATGGGCACTTATCGTAGGAAGTATCTTTATACTATTATTTGTATTTAAAAAACGGTTATTCCAACGAATTTAATAACGCAATGGCTTCTTTGTTCTTGAAACTTGAATTTGTTTGAAGCAGTATATTCAAATGGCTTTTTGCTGTTGCTTTATTATCCAATTTTAAATAACTCAATGCCAAGTACCATTGTGCTTGAGCATAGATAGTATCTGTTTTTTCAACATGAGATTCTAAGGTTTCAATAGCAGCTTCTGTTTGATCTATTTGCAGTTGGGCATTAGCCTTATACAACGCTAGTATCGCTTCAGGTTTCTCTTCTAAAAGGTCATTTATATGTTTAATTGCCTTTGTATAATCCCCATCATCATATGCCATAAAAGCCAGCGCTTTTGTCGTCTTTACTACTTCGCCCCGAACGATAGGTTGCACTACATTTTTATAAGGTTCAAAATAGTGAGCATATAGCGATTCCGTAGAATCTGTACTATTAAAATAGAATATACTACCTAAACCTATAAGTACTAAAACAGTAGCAGCTACTGACCATCTTCTCCATCGGGATTTTTGTTCTTCTTTATAAAAAGAATGTAACTGTGCTTTTGTTTGGTCGTAGTCCGCTTTCGCGAAAGCGTAATTAAGCCCTTCGTAAAAGGGAATATCATCTGCAAAAGAAGGATCATTCTCTATGTACTCCTGAAACAATTGTTCTTCAGACTCACTTAAAGTTCCTTGTAAATATTTTTGAATTAATAGGTCTTTATCCATAATTGGGGGATTGAACGAGTGTCTTCAAGCTTTTAAGACATCTAGATTTTTGACTTTTGGCTACATCCTTACTACTATACCCAAGCTTCTCTACAATTTCATCAAGATTAAATCCGCGGTAGTAAAACAAATACAGGATTTCGCGGCATTTCCCTCCTAATTGTTCTAATGCTAGCTTCATTTGATGTTGTTGTTCGTCATCCTGAATGGTAGCTTCAACAATTTCTGTCATTAAGGTATGTTCATGGTACATGGCTGAAAAATCCTCAACGAGATGTACCTTCTTCTGTTTACGTAAATGAGTATAAATTAAATATTTACCTATACTAAAAAGATAGGTTCGTAGTTCGCTTTTTAGATTATCAAGCTTTCCTTGGCGTGCATTATCTCTTAAAATGATAATAGCATCTTGATATACATCTTCAGCCATAGATGTTGTAATAGAATATTTCTTTGCATACCGCAGGAAGGCCTTGCGATGTGCAAGGTATATGTCGCGTAATGCTTCTGGTCGATCTTCTTTTAATCCAGTAATAAGGCGTTGCTTTTTCATATTAGTGCATTAGAGAAGATAAAGTAAACATCATCTTAGCTAAAAGTACTAAAAAAGATTTCGTACACCGAAAGTTGCATACACACAATTTTTATATTTCACATATAAAACACTGATAATAAGTATTATAAATTTAAATTATTAAAAAAAGTAACTCATACTGTTTACCTTTTTAAAATGGTGACATGAATAGATACACTAACGAATATCGTTTATGAAAGCTTTTCAAAAACCATTGCTTATATGCTGTTGTATACTATCCTTCTATATAGGAATAGCACAATCGCAATCTATTAATTATAAAGCCATTATTAGGGACAATGCTGGAACTATACTAGCCAATGATCTTGTTATTATTCAGTTTACTATTCTAGAAGGTACTACAAATGTTTATTCAGAAAATCATACTCCTACTACAGATGCAAATGGACTTATTGTTTTAAACATTGGTGAAGGAACAGTTCTCAGTGGGGATTATACAACTATTGATTGGGCTACAACCGATCATTTCTTGAATGTACAGATTAACACTGGAGGCGGACTTGTTGATATGGGAACTACTCAGTTTCTATCTGTCCCTTATGCAATGCATGCACAAACAGCAGAAAACACCATAGGCTTGGAAGATATTGATGAAGGTAATGGTATTGGATGGCGATTAAAAGATCGTGATCCTGATAATTATGGGCCCATTGGTGAAAATGCGATTGATTTAAGTAGTACTACTTCTCCTAATACAAACCGAGGTGCTACAGGAACTAGAGCATTTGCAGTAGGTGTTTCTACCATTGCATCTGGAGATACCTCTTTTGCCATCGGTTCTGCAAATGAAGCCTCTGGATCTTTCTCTTTTGCTGGAGGAGGAGCAAATACAGCATCTGGAACAGCAACCTTTGTTTTTGGAAGTACCAGTCAAGCCATAGGGAATGTCTCCTTTGCATCAGGTATAGGATTACATACAGATGGGTATCTCTCTGCCGCTTTTGGTCGCGGTAATATAGGAGGTGGAGATCCTTTAGTTTGGGTACCTACAGACCCTTTATTTGAAATAGGGAATGGTTCTCCTGTAGGTAGTAATGATAGCAATGCATTAACCGTCTTTAAAAATGGGAATATTGCCATGGCTGACTCTATGATTAGTGCAGATGGTGTTACAGGAGAATTGGCTATTGCCTTAGGTCATAATACCATTTCTAATGGGGAATATACATTAACAGCTGGAGAACAGACTGAAGCTAGCGGTGAATCTGCTGTCGCATTTGGAACTCAGACAAGAGCCTCTGGAAATGCTTCTTTTGTTACTGGTATTGCAAGCATAGCAACAGGTCCTACCGCAGTAGCTATGGGGTTTTCTGTAGAAGCTTCAGGAACAACATCATTTGCTATTGGAAGCAATACAGAAGCTACAACTTTTAATACAGTCGCCATGGGCAATGCTACAGTAGCTTCAGGTTTTTCAGCAATATCCACAGGAACTCAAACAAGTGCTTCTGGCACAAATGCTTTTGTATTGGGAAATAGATCCAATGCATCTGGTAACCAGTCTATAGCTGGCGGAGATCAAACTATTGTTCTTGGGGATAATGCCGTTGGTCTAGGCTTTGGTTCACAAGCTTTTGGAGATAATGCTTTTGCTATGGGAACAAGCGCTATTGCCTCCTCTGATTCTGAATTTGTGATTGGTCGTTATAATACACTATATACACCTTCTGCCAATGGCCTTGCAGGAACCGATAGAATCTTTGTGATAGGTAATGGCTCAAGTATCTCTAATCAAAGTAACGCCATTACCGTACTTAAAAATGGGAACACTGGTATAGGCACCTCTATTCCTCAGGAGCGTTTACATATTGCTGATGGTAGACTACGTATTGGTACTGAGACGGTTGAGGATACGGGGTCTAATCGGTTGGAATGGAATTGCGGTCTTTTTCCAGACACCGATGATTCCTTTCAATTGGGTGGTTCTGCCTTACGATGGGAAGCCGTTTGGGCTACCGATGGTACCATTAACACCTCAGATCGAAGAGAAAAAAGAGATATTCAAGATTTAAATTATGGCTTACGCGAAATTTTAAACCTCAACCCAGTACGTTTTCGCTGGAAAGCAAAACCCGAACAAGGAGAGAAATTAGGGCTTATCGCTCAAGATTTATTAGAAATTATTCCCGAAGTAGTTAAAACCCATGAATATGTTCATACTGAAGATACTGAAAATGCTACTCCACAAAAGAAAGAATTAGATAGACTCGGTGTCTATTACACAGATCTGATTCCAGTACTTATCAAAGCTATCCAAGAGCAACAAGAAATCATTCAATCTTATAAAAACGAACAACAAGAAAGCAAAACTGCTATCGCAGATTTACAAACACAACTACATCTGATCACTAAACAACTTCAAAACATACATTATGAAAACTAAGGGATTCTTTATACTTGCTTTTTGTTTCTCGCTGACCTGTATTGCACAGAGTAGCATGAATTATAAAGCAGTCATTAGCGATAACCAGGGCATTCCTTTATCCAATGAATTGATTGTTATTCAATTTACGATTCTGCAAGGTGATACTCAAACGACTGTATATACCGAAAATCACACCCCAACTACAGATGCCAATGGGTTTGTCGTACTCAATATCGGAGAAGGGACGGTACTCAGTGGAGATTATGCAACTATTGATTGGCCATCTGACACTCACTTTTTAAATGTTCAGGTCAATTCTGGAGGAGGTCTTATAGATTTAGGAACAACACAATTCTTAACCGTTCCGTATGCAATCAGCGCACAAACTGCTGGAAATGTGAATGGTTTGGAATCGATTACTGAGAATGGTTCAACTGGTTGGCGCTTGGTAGGAAGAAATCCTGACTTTTTTGGAGATATCGGTTCAGGAGCTGTCGACTTTAGTCAGTCTGATAGTGATTTTGCTGAGTATGGAGCCCTAGGTTCTAACGCTGTTGCTTTTGGCTTTAGAACACGAGCAGAAAGTTTTGCTATCGTAGGCGGATTTGATACTACAGCTTCAGGAATTTCCTCTGTAGCTTTTGGTAATGAATCAACAGCCTCAGGGATAAGTGCTGTCGCTATAGGAAGTAGTGCTACAGCACAAGGAGAAGGAGCTGTATCCATAGGGATACAAACATTTGCAGGTGGAGATCGATCTATGGCTTTGGGTTCTCAATCATCAGCGACAGGAAGGCATTCGATTACATTGGGTCATAATGTCGATGCTCGTTCTTTTGGAGAGGTTGCTTTAGGTACGTATACTACATCATATACGCCAGTCTCCACCACAAACTTTAATGCAAGTGATCGTTTGCTTGTTGTAGGAAATGGAAATGCTGCAAATAATGCTTCAGATGCATTGATTTTGTATAAAAATGGTGCTTTACAAGTAGGTGAAGAAAGTGAAGCTTCGGGAGATCAATCTTTTGCGTCTGGCAGATTTACATTGGCATCTGGAGATGCATCAACCGCTATGGGGAATTTTTCACAAGCATTAGGAAATCGTTCTACAGCTCTAGGGTTTGAAACACAAGCATCTGGAGACCGATCTATCGCTATAGGAATTTCATCAGTAGCCTCTGGAAGTGGTGCAATAACATTAGGAATTGCAACAAACGCTTCTGGAAATTCTGCTATAGCTATGGGTACTGCTACAAATGCACCTTCCTTTGGAGAAACAGTAGTTGGTTTATTTAATACCCTATACACACCTGCATCTACTATAAATTACTCTGGCGGTGATCGCCTTTTTGTAATTGGTAATGGTTCTGCTCCAGATGATAGACGTAATGCCGTTACCGTTCTCAAAAACGGAAATGTAGGTATTGGAACATCCAGTCCTCAAGAACGGTTTCATGTGGCTAATGGACGTCTACGTATAGGAACTGAAACTGTAGAAGATACAGGATCTAATCGTTTGGAATGGAATTGTGGTCTTTTTCCCGATACCGATGACTCTTTTCAATTGGGAGGCTCTGCCTTACGATGGGAAGCGGTTTGGGCAACAGATGGAACTATCAATACCTCAGATCGTAGAGAAAAAAGAGATATTCAAGATTTAAATTATGGCTTACGCGAAATTTTAAACCTCAACCCAGTACGTTTTCGCTGGAAAGCAAAACCAGAACAAGGAGAAAAATTGGGGCTTATCGCACAAGATATATTAGAAATCATTCCTGAAGTCGTCAAAACCCATGAAATGGTCGCTGTAGACGAGAAAGGAACTCTTGAGAAAAAACAATTAGATCGCTTAGGGGTGTATTATTCAGATTTAATTCCTGTACTCATCAAAGCTATTCAGGAACAGCAAAAGGTTATTGAAACACAAAAAGGAGCCCTTGGAACGCAAGAAAACCTTCTCAGAGAGCTTGCCTCACGAGTATCTCAATTAGAGGACAAACAAGTAAACTAACATGAAAAAGTATCTATTTTTAATCCTATTATTCCCTATCACTCTTATTTCTCAAACCATAGGAATGAGTTATAAAGCCATTGTTCGAGACGATACAGGAACGGTCATGGCCAATCAAGAACTAAGGGTAGATCTCACCTTGAATATTCTAACCATTAATTTTCCAGCCTATATAGAAACTCATATGGTAACTACCGACGAAAATGGCCTTATGATGCTTACCATTGGTGAAGGGACACCTATTAATGGGACATTTTCTTCGTTAGATTGGTTGAATGATCGATTTGAATTAAACGTGCAAATAGATCCTGGTAGTGGTCTTATAGATCTGGGAAGTACGCCCATATATTCGGTGCCTTATTCGTATCATGCGCAAACAGCTACAAATGCGCAAACAGCCTTAAATGCCGAAACAGCTGTACTTGCTGAAACAGCAACCATAGCAATCGATGTTGAAAATATATCTGGACTTGAACTACTTGATGAAGGAAATGGTATAGGACGGCGGTTAGCTGGTAGTAATCCAGATAATTATGGGCCTATTGGTTTACATGCGGTAGACATAAGTTTTTCTGCCGCTCCTGGAAATTTTGCTGGAGCACTTGGAACTCATAGTTTTGCTCAAGGCGTCCAAAGTAGTGCCTCTGGAGATAATAGTGTGGCACTAGGTTTTTCGGCAGAGGCTTCAGGAGCACATTCCATGTCTTTAGGAAGCCAAAGCGATGCCGATGGAGATTATTCGTTTGCCGGTCCGGAAGCAAGCGCTAACGGAGATTATTCAGTGGCTTTAGGAGATAATGCTTTTGCTTCAGGGTTTAATGCAGTTGCCTTAGGTTCTGATTGCTCAGCGCAAGCAGATAGCAGTTTTTCTGCTGGATTTGGTAATAATATTTTCCCAGATGCCGTTGGTTCTATTGCGTTAGGTTTTGAAAATGCAAACAGAGCAAATAACAGCATTACCCTTGGTAATTATGTTTGGTCTGATTCGTATCAATCCATTGTTCTAGGTACTTACAATACGATTATTCCTGGGACGAGTGAATCTATTTTCTTACCAGGAGATCCTTTACTTCAGATAGGAAACGGCACCAGTTTTTCAGAAAGGAGCACAGCACTTATGATTCTAAAAAATGGGAATATTGGAATTGGTGTCACTAATCCATTAGAGTTATTACATGTTAACGGCAATATACGTATTGATAATATACTCCGTATAGGTACCGAAACCATTGAAGATACAGGTACGAATCAATTGTCATTTAATGCGGGCCTTTTTCCTGATAATGACGGCGCTTTCAATCTTGGTAATTCTAGCTTTCGTTGGAATGCCGTTTGGTCACAAGATGGAACTATTAATACATCCGACAGACGAGAAAAAGAAAACATTCGAGACCTCAATTACGGCTTAACAGAAGTACTTCAGTTAGATCCAGTGCGTTTCCAATGGAAAAATAATCCGCAACAAGGAGAGAAATTGGGGTTGATTGCTCAAGATTTATTGAAAGTAATTCCAGAAGTCGTTAAAACTCATGAATTCGTATCGGTAGATGAGGAAGGAACATTACAGAAAAAAGAATTGGACAGATTGGGTGTGTATTATTCAGATTTAATTCCTGTGCTTATTAAAGCAGTACAAGAACAACAAGAAATCATTCTAAAACAGCAAACCAAGATAGAAACCTTAGAAGCAAAAACTACAGAAATAGCGGAATTAAAAAACCGAATGACTCAGTTAGAAGCTTCTCTTAAAACCGCCATCAGATGAGAATTTTATTTACACTTACTTTCTTAAGCATTTTTTGTGCAAGCAATGCACAGAGCATTGATCGTTTTAGTATTGATAGTGGTGGTGCAAGTGCAACCGCTGGAGGAATTAATATTGTGTACACTATAGGTGAAGCACATATCGCTGAACGTACGGCGGCTACACTTTCTATTTCTGAAGGTTTTATCGTTCCTCAATTAATAAACATACGTATACATCCTATTGTATTCTTACAAGGTGCATATACCAATCCAAATACTGGAGAAGAATTATTGATGCGAGATGACTTACGTATTGCCAGTTCGATACTCATTCCAACAACAAGTCCATATGATAGCACTACCTGCAATGCGTCCGTTTTTACTACTACAGGAGCAAATGCTATTGTAGATTGGATATTAATTGAACTCAGAGATGCTAATGATGCTTCTAATGTATTAGTATCTCAATCGGCATTATTACAACGTGACGGGGATATTGTAGCTACTGATGGTACATCTCCAGTTACAATAAATAGTATCTCAGGTGATTATTATGTGGCAGTCAGACATCGCAATCATCTAGGCATTCTTACAGCGAGTACAGTTTCACTTTCTGAAACTGTAACCAATCTTGATCTCAGTGCAGATATCAATGTTGTAACTGGAGGAGCACTTGCTCTTAGAGATATGGGCAATGGAGTTTTTGCTATGTATGCAGGAGATGTAAATACCGATGGAAGTATCCTAAATACAGATATAACTAATGCACTTTCTGTATCTGGAGGGATTAATATGTATTCAGGTTCAGACGCCAATATGGATGGAAATATTTTAAATACAGATATCGCACTTATCATTCAACCGAATGCTGGGCGTATTCAACAATTTTAAAAACCTACTTAAATCAATTATCAATGAAAAAAATTACTCTATATATAGCCATATTTCTAGGATGTATGACTATCCATGCTCAAAATATCGAGCTCTCTTTTGCCAATGCTTCCATCACCAATGATGGAGCTAATGACTTCTATGAGGTAGATATAATGATCGCCAGTGATATAACGTATTCTCAAGGATCAGGACAATTCTTCTTAGATTACAATACTGCTGCCTTTGGAACACTCATTAATGGTTCGACAGGAATTACTTTTGAACGTCCAGAGACTTCTATTTTAGGAGGACAAACTACCGTGGAAGTAGCACCAGGAACCATCATTCCACTTGGATCTCATTACAACTCTTTTTTTATCAATGATGCCACCATCTCTAAAGTATCTTTTATCTGGCAACAAAATGGGAGTGCTGGAATGATTGAGGATAATATTGTAGCTAACACTCCTACAGTATTAGTACATGTAAGAATACAATTCTTAGATGGAGCCTCTTCTATATCTCCAGATCTATGTTTTGACGCAGCAAACCCTTTTGATGACCAATTCTTTACTGCTTGTGGACCATTTGATCCACTCGTAGGATTCACCTTCGTAAATGCAGATTGTATTAATGTAGCTGGCACCCAAATCTTTGATTATACACCAGATTGTACCATCCCTACTCCTCCCCTATGTGCTGGATTACCAGTAACTACATATAACGGAATGGGATGGGACAATGGAACTCCTGATGGTTCTATGAATGCTGTGGTGGATGCAAACTATGACACCTCTGTCGTTGATGCTGATATTGTTGCTTGTTCGTGTACAATTAATCCTGAAACTACTGTCACAGTAACAGCTGGAAGACACTTACAAACTACGGGTAATCTTACTATAGATGGGACACTGGACATATTACATGAAGGTAGCGTTGTTCAAACTGATGAAAGTGCTGTAACTATTAATAATGGATCTATCTCTGTGGCAAAAACAACTCCAACACTAGATGATCGTAATTTTGTAGCGATGAGTAGCCCTGTGACTGCTGAATCCAGAGATAGAGTGTATGGAAATTCTAGAGCGGTCTTTAGTATTATCCCTGATAACTTCATCCCTTTCCCTATTGATCTCATGACATTCCCAGAATTTGAAGGAGCTGAGAACTTCTTGGATGATGATAATGATTATCTATTGTCTGTCACTGGGAGTACAGCATTACCTGATGCAGGCATTGGACAATTGGTATTTCCTCAACCTGAACCTCATGTAGGTGATGGAGCGTATACGCTTACCTATACTCAAAATACTTCCAATCCTGGAACTTTAAACTCAGGAACCATTACAGTACCGATCAACTATAATGGACCTGCTACTATTAATAACTACAATTTATTAGGAAATCCATATGCTTCGGCTATTGATGTGACGGAATTTATTAGCACAAACGATGCAGTAAATGAAGTATACTATTGGGATCATTTGACTAATCCAACATCAGATTTACCAGGGTTTGGGACCAGTAATTTCTCTATGAATGATATTTCTATGCGCAATGCCATGATGGGTGTAGCCGCAGTAAATGGAGGTACTGGAACAGAACCAGGGCAATTTATGGCTTCTGGGCAAGGATTTGGTATCAAAGCAGATCAAGCAGAGATGGTTAGTAATACTCCTGTGGTATTTACAAATAGAATTCGTGTGACTGGAAATAATGATGGATTTAGGTCTAGTACCGCAGAAAACAATCTGGATAAACTATGGTTAAACGTAACTACCGACACTTATGAAGAAGCAATATCTCAAGCAGGTATTGGATTTACACCTAATGCAACAGAGGGATATGATGCTGGGTATGATAGTAAACGTTTAGGAACTTTCCTTTCTTTATTTACAAATCTAGATGGAGAATATCTTGCTATCCAAGGAAGAGAAGCTTTTGATCCAGAGATAGAGTTGACATTAGGTTTTTCTACTTCTGTAGAAACAGAGGAGAATTACACTATTAGTATAGATCATTTAGAAGGTATTAATATTGAACAAGCTCCTGTATTTTTAATTGATAACCTAACAAATACCATCACAGACTTAAAAGAAAGTGATTATTCATTTACAGCTAGTAAAGGCATACAGTCAGAACGATTTACACTAGTATTTCAAGATCGTGATGTATTGGATACAGACGAAATACGCTTTCGCGAAAGCGTAACCCTTTACCCTAACCCTGCGTCAAGTGAAGTCACGATTACTTATGGAGGACAGGCACAATTACAAAATCTGACTATTATAGATATGAATGGGAAAATAATCCGTACTATTTCTCTAGAAAATTTCCAAAATTCTCAAGCAATTGATATTAGTAAATTAGCTAAAGGAATCTATTTCTTAAACATCATATCTAATAGAAACACTATAGTAAAAAAATTGATCATTAAGTAGGTTCTTAACGATACAATAGATTACAAAAAGGAGGCTATAATTAGCCTCCTTTTTGTTTTTATTAAAAACCTAAGAGATCTATTCCTCAAAGTGATTTTACTTTTCCTTAAATTGCATCACCATTCTAAATTAATAAAATCCTATGCGCCCTCTTTGGATTATCTTCCTATTTATCAATACAATAAACCTTATTGGACAAACCGAAGATTCGACAATTGTTGCTTTTCAGAAAAGAATAGAGACTGCTCCTAATGATTCTTTATTCTTTGATCTTAGATTACAATTGAACTCCTATCTCATTAATGAAAAATATGAAGATATTACACCACAACTCTTAGCGCAAAAAGAAAAATTAACACAGCTTACATCTTATAAAAAATATAGACAACTTGTAAAGCTACATCAACAACTTGCTATAATTTCCCGAAGAAAAACTGATTATACAAAAGCCATTAGCTATTATCTGGAAGCACTTGACATTATGAAACAAGCGCAAGATCCAGATATTGATGCTACGTATTATAATATAGCAGTTATCTTTTATGAACTTAAAGAGTACCCAAAAGCATCTCATTATTTAAAAAAAACTATTGATTTAAGAGAAAAGAAACCTTTAAATACTGGTTTAGGTCATTCTTATAATCGATTAGGGTTAGTTTATAGAAATCAAAAAATGCTAGACTCTGCTATGTATTATTATAAAAAAGCAGAAAAAATCTATGAAGAATTAGACTATGAAAAAGGGTATTATAAATTGCTCAATAATATGGGCTCTATATATACTAAGCAGAAGAACTATAAAAAAGCATTAGCATTAAAATTAAAAAGTCTAGAATACTATACCCAACGTAATGAACAGGAAAGTACTTCTATTTTGCATTATAGCATTGCTGTAAATTATGGTAAGTTAAACCAATATCAAAAAGCATTATATCACATTAATGCTTCTATACAGCTTGCAGAGCAACATCAATTAGTAGAGCGGCAAAAAAAAGGGTACATCCGCAGAAGTACTATATACCGAAGCCTTCAAAGGTATGATGAAGCTTTTTTAGATCAAAAACGATACAACGAATTATCTGATTCTTTAAACAAGGTGAAAAAGAGTCATGAAATTCAGCAAATGCTAAATATACATGAACTTGAAAAACAAAGAATAGCTGACAGTCTACTACTCACTAGCGAAAAAGCATTAATAGCAAAAGAGCTTGAAAGTAAAAAAGCGACTGCGTTACGTAATTATCTTATTATTAGCATTCTATTCATTTTATTAGTAATACTGTATTTATATAATAAAAAACGTCTGGCATTTATTCATTTAAAAAATGGGTTATTACAAGAAAAGGTTGAAAATCAAGAAGAAAAAATAAAAGTAAAAGAAGAGGTTATTACAGATCTAATGCAAGACTCTATTCAGCAATTAGAAAGTAAAAAACAATTAACCTCAGACATCCAGGATTTGGCAAATACTGGGTATTCAGAAAAGAGTATAAAAACAATTTTACTTTCATTACGAGCAGATACCAAAGATGCTGAACAACTATTGTTATTTAGGAAAGCACTCCAGCAAAAAAATGCCGATTTTAAAATACGCCTACAAAAGAAGCATCCTAACCTCACTCCTTCTGAAATAGAAATGGCACACTATTCTTTACTCCAGCTTTCGCTAAAAGAAATTGCAGCGCTTCGAGGTGTTACTATAGATTCGGTTAAGAAAACTAGATACCGTCTTCGCAAAAAACTAGAACTACCCAAATCCAAACAACTCACTGATTATATGACAGGTATATAAACAAATTCAACTACTTTAACAGCTTGTCCACCTATTTGTCCACCTGATTTCTAATCCTAGAATTTTAGATTTAAGTTACTTTGTTTATAGTTCAAAAATAAATGATCATCAACGCTCTATACTTATTTTTCACGCCTCATATTTTCTAATAAATCCTATTCATGAAACGATTATTCCTCCTACTTTTTTTATGTTTTTCATTGTCCATTAGTACTGCAAATGCGCAACACTTTGGGTTTTTTATTGAAACTACTACTGCTAATGAGAGTTTTACAATACCTGTTGATGGCTCTCTTACTTACAATTACAATGCAGATGTTATAAATCCCTTCGTTCCAAGTGCCACTGTTTCTTATACCAATCAAACAGGTGAATTAACACATACATTTGGAAATCCAGGTATCTATCTTATTAGAATATTGGATGGAAGTGTGTTTCCAAGAATAAATTTTTCTAATAGTCCGGATAAACTAAAAATCACTTTTATTACAAATTGGGGAAATAATCCATGGGTAACGATGGAAAGTGCTTTTGAAGGATGTTCAAATTTAAAGTTAGATGCTTCAGACACACCAAATCTTTCTAATCTAACATCTACACAAAAGATGTTTTTTGGAGCAACATCTCTTGAAGATGTAGAAAATACAATAGGTTCTTGGGACATGAGTACTGTTGAAAGAATGGGATTCATGTTTAGAGATTGTACTGTTTTTAATGAAGATATAAGCAATTGGGATACGAGCAGTGCCGAAACTTTTACTAGAATGTTTCAAAATGCGCCAGCTTTCGATCAAAATCTAGGAAATTGGGATGTTAGTAATTTAACTTCAAACGGTACAGATGCGATGTTTGCTCAAGCGGGTGTTTCTACAAGTAATTATGATCAAACCGTTATTGGATGGGGAACTTTAGATCCTGGAGAAACACAAATTCCTACAGATTTAAATATACGATTTGATAACAGTACTTATTGTACCTCCGAAGCAGCAAGAACCATTTTGTCAAATACTCCTTTCAATTGGACGTTTACAGATAGTGGTTTAGACTGTAGTACTGTTTCAGATGAAGCTTTTTTTATTACAACTTGGGAAACCACAACTGCCAACGAATCTATTACAATTCCATCAACAGGAAACGGATATTACATAGATTGGGGAGATGGAGCTACAGAAAACTCAGTTAGCGGTAATGCTACACATACCTATACAAACGCTGGTACATATACAGTTAAAATTGGTGGTTTATTTACAAGAATTAACTTTAACAATTCAGGAGATAAATTAAAAATAAAGAGTATTGAGCAGTGGGGAGATATTATTTGGCAAGAGATGGCAAACGCCTTTAATGGTTGTGAAAACTTAGTATTAAACGCAACAGATGCACCCAATTTGACTAATATCATTACCTTTTTTAGCACATTTCGAGGTTGTTTTAATATTGGAAGTCCAAATCTAAATAATTGGGATGTATCAAACATTACAGAAATGACTCAGATGTTTTTTGTATCCAATTTTGATGGAGATATTAGCAATTGGGATGTTGGGAATGTACAATTCTTCTCTTCAATGTTTGAGCAAACACCTTTTAATCAAGATATTAGCAATTGGAATATAGGAGAACATGTAAGCGTTGTAAGTTCCATGAGGGATATGTTTAGACAGAACAATACTTTTAATAAACCTCTTAATAATTGGGATGTTAGCAAAGTAGAAAACATGAGAGATATGTTTAGAGATGCTACAGGTTTCAATCAAAGTTTGGCAAATTGGGATATCACTTCGGTTACAAATTTATCTGGGATGTTAAACAACTCAGGACTTTCTATAGAAAATTATGACGCAACATTAACAGGTTGGGCTACATTAGAAAACGGAGAAACTCAAATACCAACGAATTTGAATCTTGGAGCAAGTGGACTTCAGTATTGTGAAGCAATATTTTCGCGAGATTTATTAGATACTACGTACTCTTGGACGATTACTGATGCAGGAGTCAATTGCGATGATAGTGCTTTTATTACTACTTGGGAAACTACCTCTGCAAACGAAAGCATTACCATTCCTACAGAAGGAACTGGGTATAATTACTATATAGATTGGGGAGATGGTACCGTAGCTTTTAATCAAACTGGCAATGCTACGCATACCTATACAACTGCAGGAACTCATACAGTTAAAATAGCGGGCGATTTTCCAAGTATCTATTTTAATAATGCAGTAGATAAAAACAAAATACTATCTGTAGAGCAATGGGGTACAAATCAATGGACTAGTATGGCTAGAGCATTTTTTGGGTGTGCAAACCTAGTCCTTAATGCTACAGATACTCCCGATTTAAGTAATGTGACGAATATGAATTACATGTTTACAAACACAAGTTCATTAGTAGATAATGGTGGTCGTATTGATGATTGGGATACAGGTACAATAGAAATTATGGGTTATGTATTTCAAAATTCTAATTTTAATCAAAGCATCAATAATTGGGATGTGAGTAATGCCCACTTTTTAGGATTTGTTTTTAGAAATAATACCAATTATAACCAACCTTTAAATAATTGGGAGCTTGCTGTAGATGTAAACCTTATTCAAGTATTTGCAGGAGCAACAGCTTTTAATCAAGATTTAAGTGATTGGGATATTAGTGGTGTTAATAATCTAGAAGGAATATTTAATGATAGTGGCATGTCTATTGAAAACTATGATAGTACACTGATTGGTTGGGCTACTCTAGATGTTGATGAAACTCAAATACCTACTGATCTTACTTTAGGAGCCACAGGAGTACAATTCTGTCAAGCATCCTTAGCAAAAAGAGATTTATTATTTTTTAATGATTGGACTATTACCGATGACGGTATCGGTTGTCCAGAAGAAGACAAATTTATCACGGTATGGAAAACGACTTCTGCAAATGAAAACATTCGACTTCAAGTTAACGGATCACGTTTCTTTACCGTAGAATGGGGAGATGGAACAACGAGTATAGATCAAGTATCAAATGCAGAACATACCTACGCACAAGCAGGAACTTATGAAGTTAAAATTTCAGGCTATATAGGAGGTTTACGCTATAACAATCTACCACCAGGAACATCTACACGATTAAAACTCTATGAAATTAAGCAATGGGGCGCACAACAATGGGAACGTATGGCAGATTCTTATTATGGTTGTGATAATGTAATCGTTACAGCGACAGATGTACCAGATTTAAGCCAAATAACTGATATATCGGATATGTTTAGAAACTGTAATAGTTTAGAAGATATAGGTGGCAAAATGGGCACTTGGGATGTAAGTACGGTGGAAAACTTTAATACGATGTTTGAAAATACAACGTCATTCAGTAGAAGTTTAGGTGATTGGGATCTTTCTAGTGCAACCAATATGACAAATATGTTGAATAATTCTGGTTTGAGTAGTAATAGTTATGATTTAACCTTAACAGGTTGGCGAAACAATCCAAATACACCTTCAAACATAAACTTAGGTGCTTCTGGATTAACCTATTGTAATGCCGTTAGTGAACACGATTATTTAGATACTGATTTAAACTGGAATCTAAATGATGCAGGAATCAATTGCCCAACTGATGAACCTTTTATCACTAAATGGGAAACTACCACTGCTAATGAAACAATTACTATTCCTACACATTTTTCTGCTAATCCAGCTAACAATTATAACTATAGTTATTATGTAGATTGGGGAGATGGTACGGCTATTACATTTGAAACAGGAGGAGCGACTGAAAATGCAGAAGCAACCCACGAATATGCAACAGCCGGAATATATGACGTAAAAATCACAGGAGAGTTTCCAAGTTTAGACTTTGAAGGAGCAGCTAGCAGAGATAAAATATTATCTGTTGAACAATGGGGAGTTATAGAATGGAATAGTATGGCAAAAGCCTTTAGAGGTTGTACTAACTTAGTTGTCAATGCAACAGATATTCCTGACTTAAGCGAAGTAACTAGTATGCTTTTTATGTTTGCTGAGACAGGGAATTTTGCTGATAATGGAGGACGTATCCCCGATTGGGATACTCGTAATATTACATTAATGGGATATATGTTTCAGAACTCAACTTTCAACGAAAATATTAATAATTGGAATGTGAGTAATGTGGAATTTATGGGCTTTATGTTTAAAGATAATTCATACTTTAATCAACCACTAAACAACTGGAAACTTTCTAATGATGTAAGCCTACATAGAACCTTTGCTAATGCCACAGCTTTTAATCAAGATTTAGGAGATTGGGATATTAGTGGAGTTAACAATATGGAGAATATGCTTAAAAACACTAGTATGTCTATAGAAAACTATGATACTACTTTAATTGGTTGGGCAACGCTAGATGCTAGCGAAACACAAATCCCTTCTAACATAAACTTAGGTGCTCAAGAGCTTCAATATTGTGCAAGTCAAGTTGAAAGAGATCTATTAGAATCAACATACAATTGGACCATTACAGATGCTGGATTATCGTGTGACCTTCAATTAGCGACAAAAGTATACCTCCAAGGTGCTTATACAAACCCTAATACAGGAGAAGAGCTATTGATGCGCGATGATTTGAGAATTGCAGGATTGATACCTACATTATCTCCGTATGCAGATGGCGCTATGTGTGACGCTACTGTTTTTGACGTTACTGGAGATGATGCTATTGTAGACTGGGTTCTTATAGAATTAAGAGATCCTACAGATAATACTACTATTCTTGCCTCAACATCTGCCTTACTACAACGTGATGGAGATGTGGTAGATATCGACGGAACTTCGGCGGTAGCCATAGGAGTGGCTTCTGGAGACTATTATGTAGCTGTTAAACACCGTAATCATTTAGGGGTGTTATCTTCAAATACGATCACACTTTCTACCAGTACAGCCGTTGTTAATCTTAGTTCAAATACTACTACTGTAACAGGTGGAGCACTTGCCTTAAGAGATATGGGCAATGGTATCTATGCCATGTATGCGGGTGATGCTACAGGTGATGGAAATATCCTAAACACAGATATCTCTAATGCTATAGGTACTTCAGGAGGAATTAACATCTATAGTGGTGCAGATGCCAATATGGATGGAAATATTCTAAACACTGATATCGCATTAATTATTCAACCAAACGCTGGACGTATTCAGCAATTCTAATCTATTAAAATATATACGCTTTCGCGAAAGCGTATACAACCTCAAATTACTAACACAATTATCATGAAACAGATTACACTTATTCTCCTTGCTTTATGCACTGTTTTTACAATCAATGCCCAAAACATCGAACTCTCCTTTGCTAATCCAGAGATTACTACTGAAGGAATGATTGACTTCTATGAAGTAGATGTCATCATCACCAGTGATGTAACTTATAGTCAAGGATCAGGACAATTCTTCTTAGATTATGACCCTGCTGCCTTTGGAACACTTATCAATGGGGCTGGAGGAATTACCTTTGAACGTCCTGACACATCTATTCTTGGTGGACAAACAACTGTTGAACCAGCTCCTGGAGTTATCATTCCTCTTGGCTCTCATTACAATTCATTCTTTGTCAATGATGCTACAACTTCTAAGGTATCTTTCATTTGGCAACAAAATGGTAGCGGAGGGATGATAGGTGATAATATCATAGCTAATACCCCTACTGTACTAGTCCACGTAAAAATGCAATTTGCGCCAGGAATGACGACAATAGCTACTGATCTTTGTTTTGACGCTACAAATCCTTTTGATGATCAATTCTTTACTGCCTGTGGACCTTTTGATCCACTCGTAGGATTCACTTTTGTAAATGCCGATTGTATTAATGAAGCAGGAAGTCAAATCCTTAATTACACTCCAGACTGTTCTGGATCTACGTTACCAGTACTTGTATGTACTGGAGGAACTACTACCTATACCATTGCAGGTGGATGGGATAATGGAACACCAGATGCAACCATGACTGCTGTCATTGCAGAAGACTATAATACGTCTACTATGGGACTAGGTGATATCAATGCTTGTGAGCTTACTGTAGATGCCATGGCAACCCTTACCGTAACCGATGGAAACTTCATCAACATTCAAAACAATATTACTGTCAATGGAACACTCACTGTAGATCATCAAGGAAGTGTTGTACAAGTAGAGGAAGATGCCGTTACAACCAATAATGGATCTATTACCGTTTCTAAAACAACACCTTCTATCATCGCTCGTAATTATATAGCCATGAGTAGTCCAATGAGTGCAGAAACAAGAGATGGTGTATATGCAAACTCCCGTGCTGTATTTAATATCATCCCGAGTAACTTTGTGCCTTTTACGATTGACTTTGATACTTTCCCAGAATTTGAATTTGCAGAAAACTTCCTAGATGATGATCTAGATTACTTAGTAGCTGTCACTGGGTCTACGGCATTACCTACGCCAGGAATAGGTCAATTGGTATTCCCATCTCCTTCTCACGACTCGCCTATGGCTGCCTATGACTTGGATTATACACAAGGAACACTAAACTCTGGAACGATTTCTATTCCTATTAATTACAATGGACCTGCGACTATAAACAACTATAACCTCTTAGGAAATCCATATGCGTCGGCGATTGATGTAGAGGCTTTTATTAATGCCAATGATGCGGTAAATCAAGTATATTATTGGGAACATCTTACTGATCCATCGGCTGCATTGCCAGGGTTTGGAACCAGTAACTTCTCTATGAATGATATTTCTATTCGCAATTCATTACTAGGAATTCCAGCCGTAAATGGAGGAACAACGCCTGGACAGTTTATGGCATCTGGACAAGGGTTTGGAATCAAAGCAGATCAATCTCAGGCCATGGCAAACACACCAGTGGTCTTTACAAATAGTATTCGTGTAACTGGAAATAATGATGATTTCAGAAATGCTGAAAGTAATACCATAGACAGATTATGGTTAAATTTAACCACTAATGCCTATCAAGAGGTCACCTCGCAAACTGGTATTGGATTTACACCAAATGCAACCCCTGGATTTGATCCTGGATATGATAGCCCGAGATTAGGAACATTCATTTCTCTATTTACAACGCTGGAAACTGGAGAACAACTTGCTATTCAAGGTAGAGAAGCTTTTGACTCTGCTATAGAGCTTACACTAGGGTTTGCTACTTCTGTAGAAACACAAGAAAATTACACCATTAGTATAGATCATTTTGAAGGGATTAATATCGAAAATGCACCCGTATTTTTAATTGATCATCTATTAGGTACAATAACGAATCTAAAAGAAAACAATTATTCGTTTGTAACTACAAATAGTATTCAGCCAGAACGTTTCACAGTCGTATTTGAAGAACGTGACGCTTTAGGGATAAGTGACGGAGGTAGCTTTCGCGAAAGCGTAACTCTCTACCCTAACCCGGCTACAAACCAAGTAACACTGAGTTATCAAGGGACAAAACAATTACAGGAATTGATTATTACAAATGTTAATGGAAAGCATATAAAAACAATCAGTCTTGCCAATTTTAATAACTCACAAAGCATTCAAACTAGTGAACTAGCAAGAGGGATGTATTTTATGCAAATTCAATCGGATAGTGAGACTATAGTACAAAAATTGATCATTAAGTAAACTATAAATAATATGTCATAAAAAAAGGAGGCTAATGATTAGTCTCCTTTTTTTATAATACAAAGTAGTTTTCAAGTTAAAAAAACACTCTAAACGAAACATTAGGTGTGATTCCTAATGAAAAACGCTGTATGACTTGTTCTAAAATAGGTTCTAATTCTTCTGGAGAAGAACCATCTGTTCCAGGAACTGCAATACCACCGTCATCTAATGGTTTACGTTCTGCCTTATATATAAGGTTTAAAGGAACAACACGGTTATAGATATTAAGCAACGAGAAACCTATTTGTGATTTGAGTTGTTTACGACCAAAATTAATTGGAAAGTCATATAATATTGAGGCATCTAGTCTATGGAAATCTGGTAATCTACCACTATTAATAGCTCCAAAATTTACGACACCTGCATTTTCACCATCTGCATCAATATTAATATCAAAACTATTTACAGGAGTAATAGGACTTCCTGTTCTATATTGCCATCCTAAAGAAAACTGCCATTTATCTAGTGTTAATGTATTAGAAATCCTAAACTGGTGTGTAATATCATTATTTCCAGGAAATTTAGAAGGGGTTTCTGGTAAATTAGGAAACTGAAATGTAATATCATTATAGCTATATCCTACCCATATTTTGTATTGATTCCATGTATATTTTACCAATACATCAAGTCCTTTGATCGTACTTTCTCCTTTCTCTAGGTTTTCTAGTGGATTACTAAATCCGCTAGTAAATGTAGTAAGTCCGTCTAATTCTTTATAATAGGCATCTACATCTATATTTAATCCATTATGGTAGTATAATAATCCTCCTGAAATTTGATTACTGTTCAATAAAGGAAATTGTTCATCATCAGATAGACGCCATAAATTATTCTCTAGACGAAGTTCTGTATTATTAAACTCTACTAATTGTGAGATGGGTTGATTCCTTCTTTCTAATGCTGTTTTAAATCTAAAACGATCACCTATAGGATATTCCAAATTGATACGAGGTTCTATTAAAAACTGATTTACAGAATTATAGTGTACCAATCTAATACCACCACTGATATGTCCTTTATTCTTAAAATTAAACGTATACTCTCCAAAGACAGCGTTTTTTAGATTGTTATCATCTTGTCCTGAATCTTCTATCTCGTTATCAATAGGGTTTTCCTCACGGATGACAACATCAAGGTCTGTATAAGAAAATTGGTAGCCAAGATTAAGTTGTTGCCTTTCTTTGATTTCTCTAGTGACACTAAAGTTTACTCCAATATCTCTTATGGTATTCTCACGGATATTAATTTGTGCTAACTCTGGAATACCATCACCTGTTTCATCTTTTATCTCATTATTTTGATAAAAAGAATTGTAATCAGAATAATAAGCAGTGATTCTTTCTTTTTGTCTATCACTTGTCTTATGTTTCCAATCTACACTCAAGCCTTTATTTTGTGTAATTAAGGAATCTACAATAAGCTCATCTCCTCCTGTAAAGTTAAAATCCAAACGATTACGAGTGTACAAACTACTTACAGAAAGGGTATTTTTATCATTGATTTTTGCAATATATTTTGCACTTACATCTGCAAAAGAAAAATCATTAGTACTGGATTCTCTATTAAAATCATCATCCGTTTCTAATTCAAGGATATTCCCGTTAATATCTCTTACGACTCCAAAATTGGTAAATATTTTATCTTCATATCCTCTATACGTAGGTGTTTCAATGATATCTGTATACGATCGTCTTACAAATACATATAACGCACTTTTTTCTGATAAGGGTGTTTTTACATATCCATCTACACTGAGGCCATCTATTCCAAAACCAAAATTTGTTTTTTTAGGAATTTTATCTCCTGTAGAAATATCAATAATTCCTGAAACACGATCTCCATATATGGCACTAGTTCCTGATCTATAAATACGTGCCTTTTCTGTTGCATATGGATTAAATGCTGAAAAAATCCCATATAAATATCCCGAATTAAATAACTTGATCCCATCGTATAAAATTAAATTCTGGTCAGGCGATCCTCCTCGTATTTGAATACCAGAAGCAGATTCGTCTAATGTACTCACACCGGGTATCAATTGAATACTCTGTAATAAATCTGGGGTTACTAGTCCTGGTAAGATGCCTAATGTTTTTTGTGTTACATCAAGAGATCCATCTTTATTTCTATCGATACCAGAGGTAACATATCCTGTAATAATCACCTCATCCAAGGCTTCATTATTAAGGGATACAAATACCTGCGAGCATCCTTCTGTAGGTATGAAATTAATTTCTTCATATCCTGGACTACTTATGGTATAGGTATTTGATCCTGAGTCCGCTTTCGCGAAAGCAAAAAAACCAGTATTATCTGTCAGTACGTGTATATCTTCTGAAATTGCCACCGAAACATACGTAAGTGGAAGCTGTGTTTCTAAATCAATTAAGTATCCACACAACTGGTCATTAGAAGCTCTAGGAGTAATAATTACTTGAGTATTTGAAATTTTCTTAAATACCAATCCTGTATGCGCTTCTAGTATAGGCAGTAATTCTACCCAAGTAACTCGATCTATTGTAAGTGTCACTTTTTTACCCTCGATAGCTTCAGTAGCATACGAAAAGCGAATAGCATGCTGTTCTTGAAGGTCATTAAGGATATCAATTAATGAATCATTAGTATATACAAAATCTTGTTCCTCTTGTGCACTACTTATAAAGGTGACAAAAAAAACAAGGCAATAAAAAAGAATTTTACTCAGATTAGTCTGATAAAATAAGGGTGTTTTCAAGGGCAGATTTTTTGTACGTAATTCCCATAGGTACGAGGGTTGCTTGTAATGCTTTTTCCAAGTTATTATGAGTAAAAGTTCCTGTAAATAATCGAGTCGCATCTATAGTAGCATACTCAAATGTTATAGGATAATAATTCATTAACTCTTCTAAAATTACAGAAATAGGTTGATCTATAAATTCAGATGTTCCAGATTTCCATATTGGGGCATTTTCTTCAAAGGAATCTTCAATTAATGTATCATCTACAATACTAATACTCATCCCTTTAGTTAATATTTTAGAAGTAAAGGTATCATTTATATCTGTAAACTGTATACGCCCTTCGTAACATTTTACTTCAAAAATAGATCGGTCTTTAATTGTAAATTGGGTTCCTAAAACTGCTATTGTACCTTGAGAAGTATGTACTTTAAAAGAATCGCCTTTTGTTACTGTAAAATACCCTTCTCCTATAAGAGAAACTTCTTTATTACTATCCCAGAAGAAACGTTTATGTGATAGCGTTGAATTTGCATTAAGGTCTACTGTAGATCCATCTGCTAGAGTCACTGTCATCTTCTCTCCTATACCTGTGGTATATGTTTTTGAAGATTGTAAAAAGATACCTAACCCAACAAGTATAATAACAGTAGCAGCAATAGCATACCATCGCTTTATAGAAACTACTTTAGGTTTCTTCTCTTGTTTTCCTAATCTTGCTTTTACTTTTTGTAGGGCAGCATTTGTATCTATACTTGGGGCTTCTAATAATTGAGATTCTTTATTAATAAGGTCAAATTGCTTATAGCTTTCTGATTTTTCAAAGGCAATACGCTCTTCCTCAGAAAGCTCCCCTGCTATCCATCGTCCTAAAAAAGTATCATCTGTTTCGTAATTTTTCATCATTCATACCTGCGTTTATATTAAGACAAGTAAAAAGGGAACTACCCTAGTTATATTTTGATTTCTTTTCCTAATTCTTCTCTTAATTGCAATAATGCTTTACTCATTCTTCGTTCTATAGCCTTTACTGTGAGTGAAGTAATTTCTGCAATTTCTCTATAAGTCTTCTTTTCTATTCTACTTAATAAAAATACTTCACGTTCTTTATCAGGAAGATTTGCAATTGCTGTTTTTAGTTTTTCTCTAAACTCATCGACTTCTATTAAAAAGTCAGGGCTTTCATGATCTGTATTTTCGACCTTGCTTTGTTTGTGTTTTAAAACCACTTTATGATGGGCAACTTCATTTCTAAACATATTAGTACACGCGGTATAGATATATGATTTTGCTTTCGCGAAAGCAATAGTCTCACATAACTGCCAAAGTTTTACAAATACATTCTGAACAATATCTTCTGCCTGTTGTAAACTACCACACTTATAATAAATATAACGAGTGACTGGTTCATAAAACTTATGAAACAGCTGATTATAGTTTTTTTCTTCACATATGGAAGGTTCTTTATCAGACATGTGGGGGGTTATAGAATCGCAAAAATAAACATTCCTTTAGTGTATTTAAAATCTATGATTTATAAAACTTGTTAAAAAAATAGGGTATATCCTTTTTTAACGGTCTTACTAGTAATAAGCAATCTCTTTACTACATGAAAAACATAATATATCTCCTATTTTTTATAACTACTATAAGCTATGGTCAAGACTGGGTTACTGATTTTGAAGAAGCAAAAGAAATAGCAATTGCTAAAGAACAAAAGATCATTTTGGTCTTCCAGGGATCAGATTGGTGCGCACCTTGTATCAAATTGGATCGAGAGATTTGGAGTACAGATATTTTTAAGTCCTACGCAAAAGATCATTATGTCATGCTTCAAGCAGATTTCCCTAGAAAAAAGAAAAATGCACTTCCAGAAGCGCAAGCTACTGCTAATGCACAACTCGCAGAGACATATAATAGACAAGGTATTTTTCCATTTGTCGTAGTACTAGATGCCAAAGGCAATGTACTAGGACAAACTAGCTATAAAAAAATAGCTCCAAAGGAATATATCAATCATATAGAATCTTTTAAAATATAGTCTATTGAAAGCGACACTCACCTGTATTGTACTGCTTTTAAGTAGTATCTGTATCTCTCAAGAAACCTACAAACGTACGCTCAAATTAATGGGAACACGTTTTGATATTATTGTTGTTGCTCAAGATGAAGCGACTGGCAACAGGTATATTGATATAGCTATCGATGAGATTACACGTATTGAAAAACTCATCTCATCTTGGGATGCTGCTTCTCAAACAAGTGCTATTAATGCACAAGCGGGAATCGCTGCTATACAAGTAGATCCTGAATTATTTAATCTTATACAACGCTCATTAGGTATTTCTAAACTTACAGATGGCGCCTTTGATGTAAGCTATGCATCTATGGATCGGATCTGGAAATTTGATGGAAGTATGAAGGAAATGCCTTCTGAAGAAGCTATTCATGCATCTGTAACTAATGTAGGGTTCGAAAATATTATACTCGACAAAACAACACATAATGTATTCCTTAAAAACAAAAACATGAAAATTGGTTTTGGGGCGATTGGTAAAGGCTATGCGGCAGATATGGCAAAAGCGCTTTTAATTAAAGAAGGTGCAACGGCAGGGATCATTAATGCCTCTGGTGATATGAATACTTGGGGCAGGCAACCTAACGGTGATGTTTGGAAAGTAGCCATTACTAATCCAATGGATAAGACAAAGAATTTTGGATTACTTCCTATTAATGAAGGAGCCGTAGTCACTTCGGGGAATTATGAAAAATATGTCTCTTTTGAAGGAAAACGTTACACACATATTATAGATCCAAGAACAGGATATCCAGCTTCTGGAATTTTAAGTGTCACTGTATTTGCTCCAAAAGCAGAACTCGCAGATGCACTTGCCACTTCCCTATTTGTGATGGGAATCGATACAGGTCTTAATCGCATTAATCAACTTCCTGACATAGAATGTATCATCATTGATGATTCTGGAAATGTTCATACATCAAAAAACATAAAAATCGATACCCTATGAAAAAACCCATCTTCTTACTTCTCATTCTTTTGTTAACCATACAATCCTGTGTAGTTGTGAAAGAATATGAAAAAGTAGCAATCAATGATCCAGATATGATTCTAGCCGATAAAAAATGTGATCGTAACCTCAGTACATCCCATGCATACAGGGAAGCTGCTGTAGGTGCCAATGGTGGAAAAACAGGAGGTGGTTGTGGTTGTAATTAGCCTTAAAAAACAGCAAAACCACAACCCCTTTTTATATCTAATAAACAAATAACCAATCATCTCATAGATTATCCATTTATAAGACATTCTAATTAATGAAGTATCAAACAATTTGTATATGTATTTGTATACTATTCAGTGTTCACTGCGTAGCACAAACACAAGATTCTCAATATAAAAAGAGAGTACTTGAAACTGCCGAAATAGATTTTCTAAGTAGTTATTACACACAAGATGGAGATAATGCCGCGGTAAGTGGTGGTATCGGGACCGAAGAACTTACAGATGCAACAGCAACTGTTGTCATTTCAATTCCACTAAATGCTGATGATGTATTAACTATAGATGCTGGAATCTCAGCCTATACTTCTGCATCTTCCAGTAATGTAGATCCATTTGATGGCTCAGGAGTTGCCAATGCCTTTGTTGCTTCTTCAGGAGCTTCTGGCGCAGATGTATGGTCTAATATTACAGGAGTATACAGTCATAGCTCAGATGATCGTAATACGCTCTGGTCTGGAAAAGTATCCATATCTGCCGAGTATGATTATTTTTCATTTGGTGTTGGAGGAAGTTTTACAAAGCTTTTCAATGAGAAAAATACAGAACTTAGTATTAGTGCAAATGCATATCTAGATTCTTGGAGTATTATTTCCCCTGCTGAATTAAGAGCTCCAGGAAGCGGAGATGATGATGATGATTTTGACATTAATAATTTTACAATTACTGGAAATACAAATTATGCACCTAATTTTGTAGCGCTTCCAACAGACAAGAGAAATTCATATTCATTAGGTTTTGGATTCTCTCAAATTTTATCCAAAAAATTACAAGGATCATTAGCATTGGACTTTGTAAGTCAAAATGGATTGTTATCCACCCCATTTCAGAGAGTTTATTTTTCAGATATAGAAGATTCGTTTATAGAAGATTTTCATCTTGCAGAAGATATTGAGCGTCTACCAGATACTCGTTTTAAAGTAGCTGTAGGAGGTCGTCTTAATTATTACATTAATGAAGTAGTTACTGTACGTAGTTTTTATAGATATTATTTTGATGATTGGGGGATTACTTCTCATACCGCAAGTATAGAAATACCGATCAAACTAGGTGATAAATTTACCATCTATCCATCCTACCGTTATTATCAACAAACGGCAGCAGATTATTTTCAACCATATAATCAGCATTTGTCTACTGCTCAATTCTATACTTCAGATTTTGATTTGTCTACCTATAGTTCGAATCAATTTGGGTTTGGAATAAGTTACACTGATATTTTGACAAAATTAAAACTTTGGAAGATTGGACTTAAAAGCATAGATCTCAAAGTGTATCAATATGATAGAGACACTTCTTTTAGCTCAACGATTATTACTACTGGATTTAAGTTTAACCTTGATTAAGGCGAGTTGATTTGTTTATGATGATCCTGCCTCACTGCTATGGGGCAGGTTTTGGTTTTAAATAAAATACGCTTTATACGCTTTCTAGGAACATAGTGACGAAGAAGTTTATACTGAACTACGTCGAAGTGTGAAAACGTATAAAGACGCTTATATATAAAATTTCTAGGTAACGACTGTATATGTTTTTGTATATGTATTTAAACAACAAAACCATTATAGATAAACTACATTTACCAATGTATATCCATAGTAAAAAACTAAACTATAGCACTTTTGTCATTATGAGGTTTCCCCTACTATTTTTTTGCGTTCTTTTTTATACATTTTCTAGTGTTTATGGACAACAAAATGCTTCAACTATTCATACTCTAGATAGTCTAGAGGTTGAAAAAATCTATGCCCTTGCGGTCAAAAACTCTGATCGACATCCAACAGAAGCTAAAAAGTATTTATACCAACTCGTAAATCACATTGATAGTCTAGTTGCATTAAGGCATTCAAAGAATCTGTTTTTTAATAAAAGAAAAGCAGATGCATATCATTTTTTAAGTTATTATGAACGTAGAGAAAATAACTATGATGAAGCGGCATTACTTGCTCAAAAAAGTATCGATATAAAAATTGCAAATGAGTTAGATTCTTTACTAGCGACTTCTTATCATCAAAAAGCCAAAGCTTGGCTTGCTGTTTTAAACTCTATAGATGAAGGAGTCAAACAACTTAAAGTCGCTGAAAAAGTTGCCGAAAAATACCAACAAAAAAATCAATTACTCGAAATATATAGTTCCTTCGGCTCTGCATATGGAGCAATAAAAGATACCCTCAATGCAATGACGTATTATAACAAGTCATTACATCTTGTTGACTCTATAGGAACTGATTATCAGAAAGCTACCATATATGCTAACTATGCAAGTATTCTGAGACGTTTTGGTGATTATCAAGGTGGAATGCCTTACGTTCAAAAGGCAATCAAACTACATAAAAAAGGCAATAATCAAATTGGATTAGAGTCTGGTTTATATGCGTTAGGGATTCATTACACTAAAATTGGACAACCTGAGAAAGCCATTCCCTATTTAAAACAAGCCATTGAGATTTGTAACACATTAAAAAGCGAAGCTGTATTACCATTTAGATACTTGGCTTTGAGTAAAGCATATGATGGATTAGAAAATTATAAAGAAAGTCATCGTGCCTATCTAACATATAGCAAACTTCTAAAAAAACGCAATGATATAAAAGAGGTTAAAAAAATGACCGTGCTTGAAGAGTCTTTTAAATATGAAAAAGAAAAAGCACTCGATAGTTTACACTTTGTTTCCGAAAAACGCGAACTAGAAATACAAAATAATGCAGAAAGTGCTAAAAAAAATCTATATCTCTTACTATTTACTATAACCGTTATTGCTGGAGTTATTATTACATTCTTAATTCGTCGTATGTATAAGAATAAAATAAAAGCCTCTCAAGTTAAGTTAGAAGAAAAGAAAGAAGAGTTACATCTATTTATGAATCGCTTGATTATAAAGAGTAAAGAACAAGAGCAGTTTAAAAAAGAGCTGGACGTTTTAAAACAAGAAGTAGGCGAGAAAGTTTCTATGCGAAGTTTACAAGAACTCGCTAGCTCAAAAATACTCACTCAGGAAGATTGGTACACATTTAAACAAAAGTTCACTTCTGTATACCCTTTATTCTTTCCAAACATCTCAAAAAAAGGATATAAACTTACGAAGTCTGAAGAACGATTGGTCGCTCTTGAAAAACTAAATTTAGACTCCGGTGAGATTGCAAATTTGTTAGGGATTTCTTTTGATAGTGTTGTGACAAATAGGTATCGATTACGTAAAAAAATAAATGCCCCAAAGGAGATTCCAATTGTTGATTATTTCGAAAGTGATTTCTTACACAAAGAATAGTCTACTCTTCACATTATCTATAAATAGATGTTTTTCATCGGTTTTCATGAATCTATCTTACGCTTTCGCGAAAGCGTAAAAGTATTTTATTTCATTTTAAAGTGCTGATTATTAGATATTTAAATTTTTGTCTATGTAATTGTATAGGTACTTTTGTATAAATCGTCTACTTCCTACGGCTATTTTCGTCTCGTGCAATAGAATGCCTAGAAGGAAATAACAACATAAATAATATCCCCTTTCCCCAAATCATTTTTTTAAATAAAAATAGGGTGTATTCATTTTTGACTGTCTTAGACATAGAATAACAAATGATAAAAACGTATTAACCCCAAATCAATACATACACTATTCATCTGCAATAACGTATGTCTAAAAAAACACAATAAAACTCACAACCTACTTAACCATGAAAAAAAATCTACTCATTGCTCTAGCATTACTATGCTACAGCCTCAGTTTTTCACAAACATTTAATTATCAGGCCGTCGTAAGAGATGCCTCAGGAGATCCAGTTATCAATCAATCTATGGGTGTATTGGTAAGAATCATTGCTGGTAGCCCTACTGGAAGTGTGCTCTATAATGAAGCACATACTGTAACTTCTAATGATCAAGGAGTGATTACACTACCTGTTGGAGGTGGAACTTCAGGAGCTAATTTTTTAGCCATTGATTGGAGTACTCAAAATCATTGGATTGATATTCAAGTAGATCTTTCTGGTGGCACCAGTTATACACAGATAGGAACTTCAGAATTACGATTTGTACCCTATGCGATGTATGCCTTAAACAGTAATCAAGCAGGAAATGCAGGTGTATTTTCCGTAAACAGTACTATAGTTAGTAATGGTAACGGTAATAATTTAACTGATGACTTTGTCTTTGGAGCGAGTCAATTAGATCATTTCTCGTCTAATAGTCCTTTTAATGCTCGTATGTTTTATGATAAAAGTAAACGCGCTTTTAGAGCTGGATTTACTTTCGGTGATGCGTGGGATGAAGATAAAATAGGAGATTACTCCGTTGGTTTTGGAGAAGGAGGAATTGCTAGTGGTCGTAATTCATTTTCTATGGGACGTAATGCCAATGCTACTGGTAATGAAGCCTTTGCATTTGGATTAAATGCAGGAGGGTTTGCAGATTATGCCAAAGGATTTGGACTTAATGCCAGGGCTTTTGGGCAACATGCAACTGCCATTGGAAGACAACTAAATGCGAACTCTATGGCTGAAATTCAATTGGGGCAATACAGTAATTTTGTTTCTGGTTCGACAGATACGTGGGTACCAACCGATCGTTTATTTGTCATTGGTAATGGACAAGAAGATATCAACCTAGCATTAAATAGTGATGCTTTAGTGATGCTCAAAAACGGAAATACTACCTTAAATGGGCAATTAACTATAGACGGTGATAATCAGGGATCTGGAGCTTCTTTTACACTTCCTGCTCAAGATGGTACGGCAAATCAAATTATGAGTACTGATGGTGCTGGAAACGTAGCATGGGTATCCCCTGCCGCTGCTGCGATTCCAAATGGAGGAACCAATGGATATGTACTGTCAACGGACGGTTCAGGAGCATTGTCTTGGGTTACCAATGAAGATACAGATGCTGATCCAACAAACGAAATTGAATTACCTGCTCAAACTGGCGAATCAGGAAAATTCTTAACTACAAACGGAACGATTGTCGCTTGGCAAGATGTTCCAAATGAAATCCCAACAGGAGGAACAGATGGTCAGGTTTTAAGCACAGATGGATCTGGAGTATACAGCTGGGCAGACCAAACAGCCACAGCTGGCTTTTCTACTACAGGGAATGTAACAAGTAATACTAATGGTACTATTGCCACAGACGACTTTGTTTTTGGAAGTACCCAACTAGATAATGTATCAGGAGCCGATGATAACTCAAGAATGTTTTTTGATAAAAGTAGAGGTGCTTTTAGAGCAGGTAATGATGTAGATGGTTTTACAGGAATGGATGAAGCTAATATTGGCCCATTCTCTGTTGGATTTGGACAACGAAATGTTGCTTCAGGTTTCTACTCATCTACGTTAGGCGGGCAGCGTAATACATCATCAGGATGGTATAGTTTAACGATGGGAGATAATAATACAGCTTCATCTAACTATTCGGTAGCATTAGGTAGAGATAATACAGCTTCAGGTATTAACTCCACAACACTAGGAGGCTACTTAACCGCAGAAAGCGTTGGGCAGATCAGTATTGGATATCGAAATACTGCGGTAGCTGGAAATGCTAATACGTATGTAGAAACAGACCGTCTATTGGTTGTTGGTAATGGTACCGCCGATTTTGATGGGACATATCCATCTGATGCATTGGTTATGTTGAAAAATGGTAATACAACTTTAAACGGTACATTGACTATTGATGGTGATAATCAAGAAATGGAAGCTGGTTATACTTTTCCAGCACAAGATGGTACTGCAAATCAAGTAATGACAACAGATGGTTCAGGAAATGTGTCTTGGACTGCTGCTTCTGGTGGTGGAACAACGCTACCAGCTGGAGGAACAGATGGACAAGTACTAGCTACTGATGGTTCTGGAGTGTACAGTTGGGTAGATCAAACAATGGCATCAAGTACAACATTCTCAACTACAGCAAACGTAACTAGCAATGCAAATGGAACAATTGCCACAGATGATTTTGTATTTGGTAGTTCGCAATTAGCAAATGACACAAATACTACGGATGATGATAGACGTATGTATTTTGATAAAAGCAAAGCTGCCTTTAGAGTTGGTCGTGTTTCAGGAACGCAATATGATGAGACAAACGTTGGGGATTATTCTGCTGGTTTTGGTTTAAACACAACCGCTTCTGGAACAAGTAGTTTTGTTGCTGGAAATAATTCTTCTGCAACTGCTACTAATTCCGTGGCCATTGGAAGTAACGCAAACGCATCCAGTGCTGCTACAGTTGCCATTGGAAGTAACGCAAATGCTACTGGGCTTTCATCTATTGCTGTGGGAAGCGGCGTAACAGCTTCGGGTAGTTCGTCAATGACTTGGGGAAATAATTTAACAGCAGAGAGCTTTTCACAAATATCATTAGGGTTATACAATACAAGTGCAACACCTTTAAATACAAATAATTTTCAGGCAACAGATCGTCTAATGGTCATTGGAAATGGTACTGGGCCTTCATTTCGTAGCGATGCATTAGTGGTACTCAAAAATGGTAATACTACGCTAAACGGAGAATTAACGATTGATGGAGATAATACAGGTGCTGGAGCATCCTATACCTTACCTGCACAAGATGGTGCTGCAGATCAAGTCATGACTACAGATGGGTCTGGAAATATTTCTTGGGCAGCAGTGGCAGCTGGAACCATGCTTCCAAGCGGAGGAACCGATGGGCAGCTATTAAAAACAGATGGGTCTGGAAATTATGCTTGGGTTACCGATGCTGTAAATGATGCCGATAATGATCCAACCAATGAAATAGAATTACCTACTCAAACAGGAGAATCAGGAAAAGTGTTATCTACAAACGGAGCATCTCCTTCATGGGTAGATGCACCCACCGAATTACCAGCAGGAGGTACTAACGGGCAATTACTTGGTGTTTCTGGCTCAGGGATACAGTGGTTAGATGCCAGTGAAGTAATTGCAGATGACAGCCCTACTAATGAAATTGAATTACCAACACAAACAGGAGAATCAGGGAAAATTTTAACAACAGATGGGACTACTCCAAGTTGGACTAATACTATAGAAGCAACAAGTGTTAAAATACCAAGCTTACCCGCGTTTAATGTAACCTCTAATGCTACAGCATATACAAGTGCTGGAGCAAAAGAAGTTGGCAACTGGAATAGCTCTGTGAATGCAGATCTTTTTAATGATGGAAGTCATTTAAATATTACGAATGGTCGTTTTACGGCTCCTGTTGACGGACTGTATTTTTTCTCTGCACAAACAAGAATTGATGCAATTAATGGCGCAAATGGATCTGCATATTCTCGATTAATGATTGTAAAAAATGGAAATAAACAAGGTTTTCGAAATGGTTTACACTCTATTAGAAATGCAGATGCGGGAACAGCAAATTGGGACACGCAACACGTAAGTGGTATTCTAAAACTTGAGGCTGGAGATTATGTATCTGTATTTGTAGAATCAACAGGAGATACAGTTTTTACGCTTCAAATAGAATCTGGATTTAATGGATATCTAGTAAACAAATTATAAAACAAAATAAATTACTGAAGATATAAATCATGATGAGTGCGCTTTCGCGAAAGCGTACTCTCAAATAAAAATAGAATAATTCTCACCAATCAGATCTTACTTATAACCATAGTCCCCAAGACTAATTAACCTATACAGCATGAAAAAATTATTACTCATTATATGTTTTGCCTTACTATTACCTCAACTCAGTATCGCACAATGCGGACCTGGTGAAGATACCCAAGCCCCCGTATTTGGAGATGCAGGCGATGGCACAATGGCCAATCCTTTTAGAAACTTATTACTAGCTACCGTAGGAGGAGTACCAAGCGGGACTTATTATTTTAATTTTAATGGGAGCACTTTTCAGGGAGCACTAGATAACGACACCGATGGTGGTGGTTGGTTAATGGTGCTCAACTATGTACATCTAGCTGGAGATAATACAGATCTTACAGTGAGAAATACAGACCTCCCATTATTAGGCTCTTCAACTGTTGGAGACAACGAAGCTGGAACAGCAAACTGGGGACACATGGGTAATGCCCTAGCAACTGCCATCGATTTTGAAGAAGTTCGTCTCTATGGAGAAACTACTGGACATGGCCGTATTATTAACTTTAAAACGTCTTACGTTAATGTTTTAACCTACCTTAAAACGGGTTTAGGCAACTTTGCTAGCATTATGAATGCTACTAATTTTACAGCGCTCTCTGGACATACCGCTAATATACCAGCACAGGCTATTAACGCATTCTCAAGTCAAGGAGATAACGCATTAACAGAATTTCCATTTTTTCGTAGTGGGCAATTTCACTGGGGAATTCGTGGATTGGGAAATCGTTGGGAAGTTGATGATAGTGCATTAAATACCCAAAGTACAATTCATCGTGTTTGGGTACGTGGAGATCTTTCACCAACAGCTACAACAACACTAACCACTACACTAGATACTACAGGAAATATCACTATAAATCCCACTGATTTTGGATTGGTAGTAACTGATAATTGTAGTGCGGAAGCAAACATCAACATAAGTTTAAGTCAAACCGATTTCACCTGTGCAGATATTGGAGCTAATACCATACAATTTACTGCTACAGATGAACAAAACAATAATGTGACCATAGATGCCACTGTCACTATTGTAGAATCCCCTCCTATCATAAATACACCTCCAACGTTTCCATTTTTTGAAGTAGAACTAGACAGCAATGGAGAAGTAACATTAGATTTAACAATACTAAACACAGCTGTTACTGACGATTGTGGTATTGCAAGTACAATCATTAGCCAAACAGACTTTAATTGTAGTAATATTGGGTTTAATTCGGTAGCCATTACGGCAACAGATGTCAATGGAAATGTAACAACTGAAAACTTATTTTTTGTACTAACAGATCCTGTACCTCCAATCATACAATGTGTAGCACCTTTCTCTATAGAATTAGATACCACAGGAAGTGTAACGCTAGATCCAAATAGTCTATTAGCGAGTTTTACAGATAATTGTGGTGCAGGAGAAGTAACATTAGATAAATCGGTGTTTACGTGTGCAGATATCGGAGATAATTTGGTTACGATAACTGCAAGAGATCAAGGAGGTAATGAAACAACATGTACTACAACAGTTACGATTACGATACCATCATGTCCTGGAGATCTAACGTTACAAGCAGAAACAGATACCTGTGGCGTGACTTACAATTACCCTTGCGCAAGTAACATTACAGCTGGACCTCCAAGTGGAACATTTTTAGATGTGGGCACAACCACTACGTTCACCTATGACACTCTAGATAATATGGGCGCTACAGTATCTTGTAGTTATGATGTGACGGTAATAGATGAAGATGGACCTATTTTTGAAGCGCAAAATATAACGCTAGATATTGCCATGAATGGAATGGCTTCTCTTACCGCAACCGATCTTTTAGGGCCAGATCCTTTGGCTCCTGATTATACAGTAGATCAAACAGCAACTCTTAATAGAGAAGATATTTCAACAACAGGTACAGAAATTATACTTAATGATGATGAAGTTTCATCAGCATTACCTATTGGTTTTGAATTTGCATTTTATGGAAACTTATATAACGATTTTTATATTTCTTCTAATGGGTTTATCACGTTTACGACAAACAGTGATGATGGGTGTTGTAATGGACAATTACTTCCTAACATATCCACACCAAATAATTTGATTGCTTTTGATTGGAATGATATTAATCCTGAAGATGGAGGTACAATTCGTTATGAAACCATTGGAACTTCTCCTAACCGTACCTTAATAATGGATTGGGATAACGTTACCCATATAGATGATTCAAATGATGTTACGACTACTCAGGTAAAACTATTTGAAACTTCAAATCGTATTGAAATTCATACCACTATTATTCCATTAACAGCTGATGATAAAACACAAGGTCTCGAAAATATAGATGGAACAGCTGCTATCCTTGTTCCTGGACGTAATGCAGCACAATGGTCTGCTACAAATGATGTGGTTGCTTTTATACCCATTTCTGGAATTATAGATGGATGTGGTGTAGATACCTTAGTCGCTTCGCAAACTACTTTTGATTGCTCAAACGTAGGAGAAAATACAGTAACTGTTACAGCTACAGACACCAATGGGAATATCACAGAAAAAACAGCCATTGTAACGATCACAGATACATTAGATGTTTGTTCTGATCTTAATATTGCTCCTAAAGTATTCTTACAAGGAGCAGGTATAAATCCTGTCACTGGAGAAGAAACATTGATGCGTGATAACTTACGTACCAACGGAGTACTTCCTACTACAAGTCCTTATAGTGATTCCTTGACTGTAGATCCTGTTGTATTTACTGTGACAGGAAATGATGCTATTGTTGATTGGGTTTGGGTAGAATTAAGAGATGCTACAGATCGTACGATAGTGATTGCTGGGCAATCAGCTTTATTACAACGCGATGGAGATATTGTGACTACAGATGGTGTTTCTTCACTATCCTTTTCTGGAATAATCGCTAGTTATCATATAAAGATTAATCATCGTAGTCATTTAGGAATTACAACCGCAAATCCAATTGCTTTAGATGCAATGACTACCACTCTTGATTTTACGGTAGATACAGCTACTACCAATGGAGGAGCAATTGCTTTAATACCTCTTAGTAACGGAAATTTAGCCTTACTAGCTGGAGATGGAAACGGAGATGGAAGTATTTTGAATACAGATATTGTAAATGCTTTACAAGCCTCTGGGACTTCAGGTTATCTTGACAATGATGCCAATATGGACAGTTTTATTCTCAATAGTGATATTCAGTTGATCATCCAACCTAACGCAGGAAAAATAGAACAGGAATAATCAAGGGTACGCTTTCGCGAAAGCGTACTCAGATACAATACCTATAACCCCCAATCACTAACTCATGAAAAAACCAATCATTTTACTCTTACTGCTCTGGAGTACTATTAGTATCTCCCAACAACATAAAGACACTCCTTGGATGAAAACCTTCGAAGGAAGGCAACAAGATCCCACTTTTGAAGAAGTACAACAAGCATTTAATGCATATTGGGAAACCCATGACAAAGATGCTAAAGGAAGTGGTTACAAACCTTTTAAACGCTGGGAACAACTATGGAAACGTCGTGTAAAAGCAGATGGGTCATTACCTAATGGAAAAGATTTCTATGAAGCATGGGAAGCTAAAAATAGATTTCAAACTAGTGGTAATAGAATGGCAGATCTAAGCAATTGGTTGCCTATCGGTCCAAACAATCATGTGCAAGCAAATGCACAACCTTCAGGTCAAGGAAGATTAAATGCAGTAACTATTGATCCCAATAATAACAACATCTGGTATGTTGGATCACCTAATGGTGGTCTATGGAAAACAATCAATGCAGGAAGTAATTGGATACCGATGACAGATCAGTTACCAAGAGTAGGTGTATCTGCTATAGCTATTGATTATAACAATTCCAACATCATTTACATTGCCACTGGTGATGATGATGCCGATCAAACCCCTACTATTGGAGTTATGAAGTCAATCGATGGAGGTAGTACTTGGAATACCACAGGACTAAATGTAAATACCATTGGAAATGCAAGCAGGATGGGGGAACTTTTTATTGATCCAGCTAACTCCAATAAATTAGTATGTGCTACCGATGATGGCGTTTATATATCTAATGATGCAGGAACAACTTGGACACAAACACTTGCTGGAGAAAATATTCGTGATTTAAGAATTAAACCTGGTGACGCTAGTATTGTATACTGTGTAAGTCCATCTACTTTTTATCGTTCTACCAATGGTGGAACTAACTTTAGCCAAATAACCAGTGGTGTACCGACCAACACAGGTAGAATGGTGATTGATGTAACGCCTGCAGATCCTAATTATGTATACATTTTTAGTTCAGATGCTACAGACAATAGAGTTCACGGAATCTATAGATCTACAAATAGCGGACAAAGTTTTTCAACGCGTCAAGAAGACAGTTACACATTAATAGGAAACGGACAGGTATGGTACAATTTTGCCATGGGAGTCTCTGATACAAATCCTGAAGAACTATATGTTGGTGTTATGGACGTTTGGAGATCTACCAATGGAGGACAAAATTGGAATAAATTGAATCGTTGGGATCAGTTAACAGAAGCATATACCCATGCAGATATTCATAGCATTCGTGTTCATGAAGGCAACGTATTTGTAGCTTCTGATGGTGGAATTTACAGTAGTCAAGACAACGGTACAAACTTCACACCACACTACCAAGATTTACAAATTGGCGAGTTTTTTAATGTAGCAGTTGCTCAAGGAAATTCTAACAACATTTCAGGAGGCTTACAAGACAATGGTGGTTTTGGTGTAGGGTTCAATGGCGAATGGAGAGCTTATCATCCTGGTGATGGAGTAAATACGTTAATCACGCCAACCGATGATGATACGTATTATGGGTTTATTCAAAATGGAGGCACTTTATATGTCTCCAATCATGGCGATGGTTGGTTTACACGTGTTTTTAAACCTTCAAATTCTGGTCAAGGAGTTTGGGTAGCACCTTTATCTGCAGATAGTAATGGAGATGTATACGCGGCTTGGAGCAATTTATTTAAGCTTAATAGAACAAATTATGAATGGGAGTTAGTAGGTTCTTTAGGAGGTTATACAGATATCATGGAAATAGCACCTTCTGACCCTAATAGGATTGTATCATCTGGACATCAAGATCTACGTGTAAGTTCAGATGGTGGACAAACTTTAGATTTTAACACCAATGTAGTAGGAAATGCCATTGCAGGAATTGCAATACATAAAGACAATCCGGATATTATGTGGATCACCACTGATGGAGATTATGAAAATAAAGGAATTTTTAAAACAATAGATGGAGGAATTACATGGGTGGATATTACAGGAAACTTTCCTGTAGCAACAGAATATCCAGAAGATATTGTACACCAAGGCGACCATCCATTAAATCCACTCTATGTTTCTACAGACCTTGGAATTTACCGTTTAGATGATGGTAGTCCCGATTGGCAACCATTTATGACCAACTTACCAAATACTAAAATTGAAGATTTAGAAATCAATTTACTAGATCAAACCATTACAGCGGCTACCTATGGTCGTGGACTATGGAGATCTTCTATTCCAGTACAACTAGCTCCTAATGATGTAAGTTTAGTAGCCATCAACAATCCTGATGCATCCCAAGGTGCCAGTTGCGGAGATGTATCTCCACAAATTAGAGTACGTAGTAATGGGATCAATCTCATTACAGAAATAACAGTTACTTATGGCGTCTCTGGAGATACGCCACAAACCTATACTTGGAATGGATCTTTAGCATCTAATGAAGAAGCGACCATTGATTTACCAAGTATTAGTGTTCCTGCAGGAAGTCATGTATTAGAAGTAGAAACTACGATTCCTAATGATGCCACTGCCACCAATAACCAACGTACTAAAAACTTTAATATCAATGCATCTGGTGAAGTAAATAGTATTAATTCTTTTGAAAACACTTCTGATATATTACTTACAGAAAATGGCGTTTGGGAGCGCGGAGTTCCTAGCGGCAGCCTATTAAATACTGCCGCTACAGGAACTCAAGCATACGCTACTAATCTATCAGGAAACTATCCTACAAATACTAATGCAAGTTTACTATCTAATTGTTATGATTTTACGCTTATTGAAAGCCCAGTACTTAAATTCCAAATGGCATTTGATATTGAAGAAAATTGGGATTGGGCTAACGTACAATATTCACTAAATGGAGCACAAAACTGGAACAATTTAGGAAGTATAAACAGTCAACCCAATTGGTACAATAGTGATCGTACTGAAGCAAGTTTTGATTGTCCGGGATGTCCAGGAGCGCAATGGACAGGCACTAATACAACGATGACAGAATATGCCTATGACTTTGCAGCAAATGCTACCCTAGGAGAAACCGACCTGACCACAGCAGATAATATTATATTTAGAATTACGCTGCATTCAGATAGTGTCATTAATCAAGAAGGAATGGTCATTGACGACTTTACAATAGAAGGAATTCCTATTGTAAGTAAAATAAGTCCTGTAGCTTACTTACAAGGAGCTGGTGTAAATCCTGTAACTGGAGAAGAAAATTTAATGCGAGATGATTTACGAGTAGCTGGTATTATTCCTACAACAAGTCCGTATACAGATGGATTGACGATTGATCCTTCAATATTAAGTATCTCTGGAACTGATGCTATTGTAGATTGGGTATGGGTAGAATTAAGAGATGGTAGTAATCGTGCAACAATTATTGCTGGTCAATCTGCACTATTACAAAGAGATGGAAATATTGTAAGTATTGATGGCACTTCTCCATTATCTTTTTCATTAACTCCTGGCAATTATCATATTAAACTTAATCATCGTAATCATTTAGGAATAGCTACCTCAAACCCAATAACGATAGGTACTACTACTTCTACTATAGATTTTACTGCAGACAGTACAATTATTAACGGAGGAACCGTAGCTGTAACCAATCTAGCTAGTGGCAAACTTGCACTGTATGCAGGTGATGGAAATACAGATGGAAGTATTCTCAATACAGATATTTTAAATGCACTTCAACAGTCGGGAGCTTCTGGATATTTAAGTAGTGATGTAAATATGGACACTTTTATTCTCAATAATGATATCCAACTCATCATCCAACCTAATGCAGGAAAAATAGAACAAGAATAGGGTAAAACAACGTATAACTGTCTAAACTATGTATAACAGAATAAAAACTAATTTTTATACACTTTCAAGGAGTATAACGACGATGAAGTTTATGCTGAGTCCAATCGAAGTACGAAAGCGTATACAACCCCAAATCAAAACAACCATGATAAAGTGCCCCCTTATCTTTATGGTATTAGCGATGGTATGTATAACCCATAGTTATGGCCAATCCATAGAACGTAGTGTGATTGCCTCTTCTGGCAGTACGATCACTAATGGAACAACAACACTTGATTTTACTGTGGGAGAACTTGCCGTAACAACCATAACAGATGGAACAACAACATTTACACAAGGATTTCAGCAAGCTGAAGTAAATCTAGCAATCCAGATAAGCCCCATTGTATTCTTACAAGGAGCATTTACCAATCCTAATACAGGAGAAGAAATGCTGATGCGTGATGATTTACGTATTGCAAGTACCATACTCATTCCCACAACAAGTCCGTATGATAGTACGACTTGTGACGCAGCTATTTTTACAACTTCTGGCACAAATGCTATTGTAGATTGGATACTTATAGAACTTAGAGATGCAACAAATCCTGTTATTATCATAGCTTCACAATCGGCTTTATTACAACGTGATGGAGACATTGTCGCTACCGATGGTACTTCGGCAGTTTCTATAGATGTTACATCTGGCGATTATTATGTAGCTGTAAAGCATCGTAACCATTTAGGAATTCTTACCGCTAGTACTCTAGCACTTTCCAGAGCAGTAACCACTCTTGATCTCAGTACAGATGTTGCAGTAGCAACAGGAGGGTCATTAGCTTTAAGAGATATGGGCAACGGACTATATGCTATGTATGCAGGTGATGTCAATAATGATGGCAGTATTCTAAATACAGATATCACTAATGCCATTGCAGCATCGGGAGGAATTACTGTCTATACTGGCGCCGATGCAGATATGGATGGAAATATATTAAATACCGATATCGCTCTAATCATTCAACCAAACGCTGGACGGATCCAGCAATTTTAATAACCTACTTAAATCAATTCTCAATGAAACAAATTACTCTTTGGGTAGTGATACTTCTAGGATGTATCTCTATCAATGCTCAAAACATCGAGCTCTCTTTTGAAAACCCTCAAGTTACCAATGATGGCATGAACGACTTTTATGAAGTCGATGTTATGATCACTAGTGATGCGGCATATAGTCAAGGATCAGGACAGTTCTTCTTAGATTATAATGCAACGGCTTTTGGAACACTTGTTAATGGTGCTGGAGGAATTACCTATGAACGCCCAGATACATCCATCTTAGGAGGACAAACCACCGTAGAAGCTGCTCCAGGGGTTATCATTCCTCTTGGCTCTCATTACAATTCATTCTTTGTCAATGATGCCACGACTTCTAAAGTATCTTTCATTTGGCAACAAAATGGAAGTGGTGGTATGATAGGAACGAATATCCCAGCCAATACTCCTACAGCACTAGTGCATGTGAAAATACAGTTTTTAGATGGAGCATCTGCCGTATCACCAGATCTTTGCTTTGATGCTACAAACCCTTTTGATGATCAATTCTTTACTGCTTGTGGACCTTTTGATCCACTCGTAGGATTCACTTTTGTAAATGCCGATTGTATTAATGAAGCAGGAAGTCAAATCCTTAATTACACTCCAGACTGTTCTGGGTCTACGTTACCAGTACTTGTATGTACTGGAGGAACTACAACCTATACCATTGCGGGTGGATGGGATAATGGAACACCAGATGCAACCATGACTGCTGTCATTGCAGAAGATTATAGTACAGCTACTATGGGACTAGGTGATATCAATGCTTGTGAGCTTACAATAGATGCCATGGCAACCTTTACCGTAACCGATGGAAACTTCATCAATATTCAAAATGATATTACTGTCAATGGAACACTCACTGTAGATCATCAAGGAAGTGTTGTACAAGTAGAGGAAGATGCCGTTACAACCAATAATGGATCTATTACCGTTTCTAAAACAACACCTTCTATCATCGCTCGTAATTATGTAGCCATGAGTAGTCCAATGAGTGCAGAAACAAGAGATGGTGTATATGCAAACTCTCGTGCTGTATTTAATATCATCCCGAGCAACTTTGTGCCTTTTACGATTGACTTTGATACTTTCCCAGAATTTGAATTTGCAGAAAACTTCCTAGATGATGACAATGATTTCCTATCACAATCCTTAGGAAGTGATCCGTTACCTACGCCAGGAATCGGTCAATTGGTATTCCCATCTCCTTCTCACGACTCGCCTATGGCAGCCTATGATTTGGATTATACGCAAGGAACATTAAACTCAGGAACGATTTCTATTCCTATCAATTACAATGGACCTGCGACTATTAATAATTATAACCTTTTAGGAAATCCATATGCGTCAGCGATTGATGTAGAGGCTTTTATCAATGCCAATGATGCGGTAAATCAAGTATACTATTGGGAACATCTTACTGATCCATCGGCTGCATTACCAGGGTTTGGAACCAGTAACTTCTCTATGAATGATATTTCTATACGTAATGCATTACTAGGAATTCCAGCCGTAAATGGAGGAACAGCGCCTGGACAATTTATGGCATCTGGACAAGGATTTGGAATCAAAGCAGATCAAGCACAGGCCATGGCAAATACACCTGTGGTCTTTACAAATAGTATTCGTGTGACTGGAAATAATGATGATTTTAGAACACAAACAACAACTGTAGACAAACTATGGTTAAACTTAACAACATCTGCTTTTGAAGGAGCGGTATCACAAACGGCGATCGGGTTTACACCAAATGCAACCCCTGGATTTGATCCTGGATATGACAGCCCGAGATTAGGAACCTTTCTTTCGTTATTTACAAATCTAGATGGACAATATCTTGCGATTCAAGGACGTGAAGTTTTTGACACAAGTATCGAACTTACACTAGGATATTCCACCACAGTAGAGACAGAGGAAACACATACCATTAGTATTGATCATCTAGAAGGAATAGGTATAGAGAATGCGCCTGTATTCTTAATTGATCATCTATTAGGGACAACTACCAACTTAAAAGAACAGGCGTATTCTTTTATAGCTGTTAGAGGCATACAATCAGAACGTTTCACAGTCGTATTTGAAGAACGTGACGCTTTAGGGATAAGTGACGGAGGTAGCTTTCGCGAAAGCGTAACCCTCTACCCTAACCCAGCTACAAACCAAGTAACACTGAGTTATCAGGGCGCACAACAATTACAACAAGTAATCATTACAAATGTTAATGGAAAGCATATAAAAACAATCAGTCTTGCCAATTTTAATAACTCACAAAGCATTCAAACTAGTGAACTAGCTAAAGGGATGTATTTTATGCAAATTCAATCGAATAGTGAGACTATAGTACAAAAATTGATAATTAAGTAGGTTTATTCAGTGTACTATAGTATATGGGAAAGGAGACTCTAAGTAGTCTCCTTTTTTTGTTTCTTATATATACGTATTGACACGTATATAATACGTACTTCTGCGTATTCCATATACAGAAGGGTCGAGATACCTTGCAGATAATTTATACTCTTAATTTCATGGAAACACTGAACCATATTATTTCTGACTCTTTTTTTTCAAATACGTTATCTAATGTATGTAAGACACTAAGTAACAATCCTAAAGATAGTATTCAAGGTCGTTACATTAAAAACAAAAAGACACTTCTTCTCTTTACCATTATCTTATGTA
>NZ_JBDUXP010000025.1:0-9823 GCF_039945015.1 Dokdonia sp. | reverse complement strand
TATCCTGTAACTGTAGTAATCCAGTCATTTTGATCATTTAACACACGTACTTTAGATACAGTGGGCAGTCCTTGAGTTTGATCAGTAACCTCTTGTCCATAAACAACATCGGGAATCATATAGCCTCCAATATCAACATAGCTGTCATAATAATTAACCGTAAGCACTTCATCTACTGTGGTAGGAACAGCGTTTTGCGAATAATATATGTCAGCACCTCCTACAGTAACTGGATCTGTTGTTCTTTCTTCATATTGCACCTGATCTGGAGTATTATCTATAATACTTTGAAAAGTTGTTCGAGTTATATTAGCTCTCTTGATTCCTGTATAAATCACTCTACCAAAAGCATCGTACTTGGTAAAAAACCACTCTTTCTGAGGAGTTTTAGCACGTTGATTGGCATCTTGAGTTAGAATAGGTTGATCTAGTTTATTATAAACGATATACTCCCATCCTTTGGCCGGAATTTTCTTTTCTATAAGTCGGTTGCGATAATCGTACTTATATTGATAGCCTAATTTGTCAAGAATATCTTGGTGATTAGTCACAAGATTATCATTAGTATCGACGATTTGATTACTTGCTTCGGGTGATAATACAAAGGTTAAATTCCCAAAATCATCATATATATAATAGGTGTCATGCGCTTGACTATCATTATACTTACGCTTTAAAATGACTTGTCCTAACTTGTTGGTAAACTCCTCGGTGGTATGATTATTTCCAGAGGTAGATGTCCAATTTTCATCTTTAGTAACATTCTTACGTAGTTCACCTTCATCGTAAAATCCATTAAGAATTAATTGAGCAAGGGTGGTGTCTCCTCCAGAAAAAGCAACATCATAATAATACACTTCATTATTAAGATTGATCTGATAATCAAGTTTGACGGTATGTCCTTCACTTATCGCCCAAGAATTGCCGGGAGCTGCTTGCTCAAATACACGATTTAATCCAGAAGATTCATACACCATTTCTGAATATGGATTCTGAGTATCCTCATATTTTGGAGTATTATAGAAATTACCAATCTCCGTTTTAAGGATTTGAGAATTCATAAACCCTAATGGATTTGGAATCCCTGGAGCTGTAGCATAAGGCAAATACTCTTTAGAACTCCTTCCTAATGCATCATACTCTGTGTGACTTACAATATTTTGTTTATCACCTCCTGCTTTTACAGCAATAGATTGTTTAGGTCTTCCTAATCCGTCAAAGTAGGTAATACCCTCTATTTTCTGATCTTCAGAAACATTATCTGTTTCTGTAGCTATTTGATAGGCCGTCGTCTTTACGTAATTTTCTGTTGTAGTCTGTCCAATACCTAGTACAGGAAGCATACATATAAGTGTGATTATAATTTTTTTCATCCTGATGGTTTTTAATCGTTACATAATACTAAATGACGTAATCTATCTCGCTCAGTAATTCCAAGGGTTATATCTTTTACTTCGCAGATGATTTCAATACCTCTAGCGTCTTGAGTAGAACAGTCAAATACTTTCGTCCAACTAGCAGATGTAGAATAGGCAGAAAACGTTTCTCCTTTAATTTTCCATCGATACATTAAATTCCCTGATCCTCCATGTGAGAAGGCTTGATAGTAAAGGGTTACATTATTACTGCTAGTTTGAGTATCTATAAGGTCTATTGAATTACTTAAATCCGTATAACTTACACCTTCTTTTTCAATAGTATTATTAGCCATACGAGAACCCGTAGGTCCACCTTCTTCAAAAGGTCCTGGATCATCACCTTCAGTATTAGGATCTGGAATTGTACTGCCACATTGTGTAACACCTATAGCATCTTCTCCTAAAGTAGTTAATAAGTCGTTTGTGATATTATATTCATTCTTACTGAGAAGTTTATAATCCAGATCATACACTTCACTTAATCTATTATTTACGTCATAGACATAGTATAGAGAGCCTCCTCTTGGATCAGTAATGCTGGTTACTCCAATAAGTGGGTCGTAGGTATAGCTTGTCATATATGCATTTTCAGGTAAGGCATTACGAAGAGTAGTTAGTGAATTACGCAAAGTCTGTTCATTACAGTTTGAATTGCCTAAACAAGAACTCGTGTCATTATTGGATTGTGATTGCAAGGTAGAGATTGTAATTAATGAAGCAAGATCAGCATAGGTTATATTTTCAACCTTCGCGATAATATATTCATTATTATACCCCCATATATAACTCATAGGTGTGCCGTCTTCAGCTCTACTTTGAAGTAAATTTCCGTCATTGTCATAATATTCATAATTTACTTTTGTTTCTAAATTATCATTAGCCTTAGCAGATTGAGATGTAGTTACACGCAAGTTATTTCCTGTACTGTTATTGTCAGCAAAATTTAATAATACACTTCCAAGTTTTTGATCGTTATAGAAAGATTCCGATTTTACAATTTGAGAATATTGCTTTTCTGAAATTAGATTAGATACTCCTGTCACAGAAGCTACTTCAGTATTATATGGATAATAAAAAGTAGATATAGTAGATTCTCCATCTCTAATAATAGATTCAGTTTCCATTAAATTTGCATTCTCATCATATACTGAGTATTGTTCTGTAAAAGTTTGTCCGTTTGATAAATAATCAGTGGTTTGAGAAAATGTAGGAACAGATATACGTGAATAATTCAGAGGTTGTCTAAAGGTAATATAGGTATCTCCATTTTCCATCCATACAGGGTGTATTCCGTTTCCTTCTTCACTTATATAAGGCAGACTATTAAAGTTTGCATAATACTGAAGGTCGTTATTAATAAGTATGGTTTCATACTCATTTTGAGTTGAACGGACTAAATTTTCAGAACAATCATACAAGGACTCCATAAGTAAGTTTCCATTAGAAGCTTCAAAAGTATTTTTGGGATTCATTCCTAAAAGAATAGCATTTTGAGCTTGTACATATCTGGTTTGGTTAGCAGAATTAGTAGGGTTCCAATAATAAATATGCTCAAAACTCTTTTTATGGTATTGATTTGGTTCATTTGAAAATGAGCGATCTGTAATAGAGAGTACAATATCATCTTTATCTAATTGGTATTCTCTTACAAAGGAATAACCAATATGTGAACCTTGAGCGGAAGGATTTCCACGCAGATTAGCATTAGAGGTAATACTAATACCATTGGTACCTGTTCCATATCCAGGGCTTGAAGGAGTATATGAGAAAAATCCTGTAAATTTTGTATGAAAAATAAGATCATCCATAAGTTTTCCTGAACTAGATATATCTTGGATGTCTACATTAGGGAATGTATAATCAAATTGTTTTTTACTTATAAATTTATTGTCATTATTTCTATTGGTAATTGTTTTAACGCGTGATCCTCCTATAGCAAATTCTTCTATAAATTGAGGAAGATTAGGATCGATAGTATCTGGCACTTGTATAGAAAGTGTAAAGTCTTCAGGAGATAATACTACTCCGGGCATACCTGGCTCAGTATTTTGTTGGCGAATTAGCATATAATCTCCAGGAGGGATAACTACGGTTCCATTTCCAACAGGAGAATCTTGTGCAGGAACCCCATGGGAGTTTTGCCAATCTCCAAAATAAAATAATGTATGAATATTTGACGGATTACTAACGTCTTGCATATAATACTTAGGAACGTCATAAAATTCTTCAAAATTTTCAAAACCAGTAAATTGATAAAGATTTCCTTGACCATTAATTATTCCTATCCCATTAGTTACTGAAATACTATTTGTAAAACCTATTGGTGTTGTTTCTGTTGTCGTTCCTGCCTCATACCTATAACTGAAAAAATCATAATTAGGGCTTTGAGCGTTTTTAAGATATTGATAAGTAAATTTATAATTATCTTCATTAATAAGGTTAGTCCATCGCATCGTACCGTTATCAAAATAGTCAGTAACTACATATGGAGCAGGTCCATCTACTAGCGCTTTGTTAGGTTCATATTCAAATGTAGAATGTCCTCCAGTTGGGTAAATTATTTTAATCAGGTTTCCTCTATTACCAAAAAAGAAATTAGCTTTTCTATTACCTCCATCAAAATCAAAATATGTTTGTCCAATTTTATCTGATTGGGATGATATCTCTTGAGTACCAAACCTACCTATACTAGGTACATTGGTTTGATTATTAGCCCCATTATAGAATCCCCAGAAATCTGTATCGAAAGTTCCTTTCTCAGGTAGTCCATTAGCATTGGTATATTCAAAATCATACTCTTGGTCTAATATTGAGACTCCATTGAGTTTTAAACGTAGATTTTTCGCCTCATCTGAATTGCCAAGTACGTGATCATTATAATATCCATGATTAAAAGTAGCACTACGAATGGTATTGTTATTGTAATCTTTGATATCAATACTAGAAAGACGACGTCCTGTGGGCTGGTAATTTGTATTTGCAGACGTTCCGTGATTTCTATCAATAATATTAATTCCAGAAGTTTTTGTTGTGATTAAAAATGAAGTTGAATTAAGAGCGGTAGTTGGAAAAATAGATGCTACATCGCTACCTGTAAGCAAATCTCTTCTATCTTCAGTCGAGATAAAATCAACTTTTCCAAAATCTCCTGTAATACTAGAGAGGTAGTTACTATGAATAATAGACATAGAAGATGAGTATTTTACCCATGACTCATCATAACTCTCACCTAATTCATCATTTCCATTATGAATATTGCTCTCTCTAAATACAACACGTCCAGAGTAGGCAGGATGTGTAAAATGAGCACCTTCTTCATATGAGAAAAATAACTCTTCACCTGTAGGGGAAGTTATTTTATCCAAAAGCCAACTGGAGATAACAGTTCCTTCGCTTTGATTTCGGTCATCTGTCAATGCGTCAAGGGTAAATTCCTTTGTTTCTGATGAAGCATGCTCACTAGTTGAACGAGATGATGAAATTGTAGCAGAATAATCTTTTGTAGAAAACACATACTCAAAACCTCTATCATCTTTTACTAGGAATGATTGATCAGTAAGATTGTATGTTATTTCTGCGAGAAGATTATTAAATATATGAGTAGTTAATATATTTGAAGTTCCATTACGTTTGTTGAACCTAAATTTATAACTCTTACCAAAAATAGAAACACTAAAAATATCAGGTTGTGTATCTGCATTGGTTTCAGGAGCTGTTGAAGCAGAACCAACTCCATAGGTTGAATGCACTTCTACGATATCATCTATAGAAACATAAGGCGCTCCATTGCTAGTTTCTTGAACAGTTGTATCATTATTATATACAAATGCAGAAATAGTTCCGTTACCATTAGGAATATCATTCTCATTAAGATCATCATTCCCTTGAATATCACGAGTGATAACTGCATTGGCACTCAATGACCAATTCATACCCACCCACTCAGATTCTGAATTTACACGTACCCCTCCTGAATCATAAGATAATCCAATAGGAATATTTAATCCTTCAAAATTAATTTGATGAATAGGAATAGAGATATTAGCTTTTCCATTATAAGGATTTGTACTAGTATCCCCATAGGTCCCTAAACTTCCTACTTCAGGAGAAGCTGGAATATTTTCCTTCAAATAATCAGGATCTATGCTTTGTTGACCATAGACAGATGAGAATCCAAAAACAATTAAAAACACAAAAGGTAAAAACACTGATTTTCTACTCATAACATACGTAATATGATGGTTACTAATTTAATTTTTAAACACGCATAGAGCTATCTTCTATGTATCAAGATTAGGAGTGATACATAGAAATAATCACAGACGTATCTGTTATTTTAATAAAAGGGGTAGGTGGTTTGTTGTAAAAAAGAAGCGATGGTTTAAAGATCAAGTCAATTCTATATCCCAAAATTAAAAAATTAGTATCAAATTTTAACAATTTGTCACTGAAATTATTGAAATAGCAATGTCAATTTTGCTTATCTATTTGTTTATTAGATTATTATTGTGTATTATTTTTTGCAATTATGACGGTTTTGCAAAAGATATGTTCAAAAACGTCTTAGTTTTTGAATTACTTTAAAAAGTAAGGTCATAAAAAACAGTAGTTAGGGCTACTGTTTTTTATTTTATATAGTACTAGGTTAATGAGGCGCTAATCGTTAAAACCGCTACAAAAGTGTTCCAAACTCGGAACACTTTTGTAGCGGTTTTAACGATTAGCGCCTCGTAGAGATAGCTAGGTATTCTATTTCAGCTGTGTTCCATCTTTGGAACACTTTTGTTGTGTTTCTAACGATTAGTGACAGCCTCTAATCTGAGGCTTATCTTTAATTTAAATATCTAGTAATCAATAGTTCAAAACTATGATTTTTAAAAAGTGCCAGTTTACTATACTACCAACTACGTCTTAATTTGATTCATTACTTATTTATCTATTATTAGAGAAAAAACTTCATAATTAAGTGCTTTATTATTAAATTCATTAGGCATATTAAAATAGTAATCACTACTACAAAGATTCTTTACATCTTTATAAACCGCAAACTCTAACATATAGTTATAGCCTTTATTACAATCTTTTCTTTTTTTCCATTTTATCTTATTAAAAACGTTATAATTTTTGATATCAAAATCTTTACTATATTCTTCAATATCATTTTTTATAATTATAACTTTTTCTAATTCTGTTTGAGGAGGTATGGCTATAAATGAATATAATAAAGACCCATTAGTAACTAAAGCTCTTTCCCCTACAATTATTCTGTCACTTTTAGTTGTACTTAAGTAAGGAGTCAAAGGAAGAAAAGAAAGCTTTTTGATTTTCTTTTTTTTATTAATTCTATTTAAATACTTAGAATTAATAAATTCTTCTTTAAAATAAGGTTTAAAAACATATAATGTGTCTGTTGTTTCATTTCTAAATAAAAATGTTAATTCTTTGTTGTTCTTTTCGACCTTTATAGAAAAACCCTCATCTGTATGATTTTTACTCAATTTTTCATTTGCAATTTCTATGTAACATTCATTCTGAGCTGAAGTTAATGTGATATTGAAAAATGTAACTATGAAAATAAATATTACTTGTCTCATTCTTAATTTATTTTTTTATTGTGATTTTCATCAGGATTTCTTTTATTAATATTTGTTCCACTTGACTCATTAAATGCTTTCAATGCAGTATTTTCAAATTCAAGTACTTTTTCTTGTGTTTGATTTGCATGAACAATATGTCCAAAACCATGAAATGTGGCTAAAGATGGATTTATTTGTCTGTTAACAATTGTGCCAAATGGGGGTGGAGCGGCTATACCATCTTTAGATAAATAGTATGACTCATTTACTTCATATACCTGTAGATTAGCACCTAGATTTGGATTTATTACTACATAATTTTGAGAAAATAAATTACTACTCTCTTCTGCGGGTAACGTTCCTTCACCTCCATGTTGATTAGTATCTATTATTTGAGAATTATTACCTTCAGTTGCTGTATAGACTTGTTCAAAAATAACATTGGTTGTTGTTCCTTCTGTAAGTAAATCAGAGAATCCATCCTTAAAAAGTTTTCTTTGCTTTTTTGTCAAATCTTTTTTAGTTCCATTAAACACTAAATTATTATTATTATTGAAACTAAATAAATTAGCGTTATCACCAAAAACACCTTGAAGTACTGCATTAAATTGTTGTTGGTATTGTTGAGCAACATTTATACTATCACCCTTAACTTCTTTATAGTATATCGGGTTATTAGCCGAAAAATGATAGGGAGTTAGATCATCATATTTATTCGCAAACCTGTCAATTTTATTAAATCTTCCAATAGCAGGATCATAATCTCGCCATTGATATGCATACGTATTTTTGCCAAGCTCTTCTTCTAATTCCTGTCCTTGGTACTTAAACTTGTCGGCAGTCGAGTTTGAGTTACTCGTAACAACGTCATTATATCCTTTTTGTTGCAATCCAAATACGTAATAGTTTTTCTCAGATATAATTTCAGTAGTAGGTTCTATGGCTCCATCTCCATCAGAATCACTATAAGTCAGTCGTACATTCCCTAAATGATCGGTATAATTAAATGCATATTGATATCCTGAGAAACTAGATGTTCCAGTTTCTTTATTGAATTTCTCTATAGATTTTTCTGTACCATATACAGGCTCTATATATCCTTCAGGATGCGGGAACATTTTTAGTGTCTCTGTTCCGTTGTTATTTTCATAGATATACCCACCTGCATATGAGGTGGTAATGGTACTATTTTGTATATCATCTTGAAGCACTTTTGCGAGTTTTATGCCTGTGGCATCATAAATATACGTAATAGTTCCATCTTGCAAATCTCCCTGTGCATCTGTAGTATTAATTTCAACAGAAGTAGGAAGATTTAAGTGATTATACTCAATAGTTGTAATCCCCTTATTTTTATCTTCAACCATATTTCCGTTTACATCATAAATGTAATCATCTCCAGTAGTATTTCCATCAAAGAATCCTTCATTTTTCAAATTGATATGTCCATTATCACTTACCTCTAGCAGTTGATTTGCGTTATAGGTATATGTAAGGTCGTCCATATTAAGGGCATTCCCATTATAATCACCTTGACGTGTTAAAGTCTGAATATTTCCATTTTTATCATATCCAACCCCAGAGACATTAAAATGGTCATAGTCTGTAAGATTAACTCCTTTTCTACTATAAGCTGTATTGATGCGGTTTAAAGCGTCATACTTGTACCCATAGGTTCTTTTTTGGCTATCAGTGTTTGTGGTTTTCCATATCGTCTGTGAGATATTCCCGTTATAAAGAGGTACAACACCTACTTGTCCAACATCTCCTTCTACAGTATCGTCATAATTGATATGAAAATTAAACAGTGCAGGTGTTCTTGCATTAGAATCCACATCATTGATATCAGTAAGCCATCCACGGATATTATACTGATAGTCTACTTTTTGAAGACTCTTATCGATATTTGTTGCATATAGATTAAGATTACTGATCTGTGCTCCATTATCAGCCATTACCATATCCCCAACTAAGGAAGGGAAGTTTTGCGTCATCGTATGGGTTGCTATCACCGTTCCATTGTGAATAAAAGAAAGTACATTCCCTTCTCTCTCTATAGCAAAATGATCATTGGCATTATAATTAATATACCCTGTTATATACGAACTAACATCATTTTCACGAATTCTTACTCTATATCTTCCAGGATCATTCCAAGCAAAAAAGAATGCATAATCAATTTCACCCGTAGAATTTGTATACTGATTATTATCATTAAACCCTACAACATACCTTTTGTTTTCTGTTATGTTGATAAAAGATAATCCTCCATCTCCTTCTATTTTACCAACGGTTGCCAACCCTGAATCATAATTACTGGTTGCATAGGTTTTTGTAATAACTCCTTCTTCTGATATATCTATTCTCCCTGTTGTTATATCAGTATATCCAGACTCAAAGAGCTGTCCTCCCACACGTTTAGACGCTAATTGTCCTAGTTCATCATAGGTATTACTAGCGATAAGTTGCACAGGTTCATTATCGATCTGTTGCATCTGAGTGATGAGTCTATTTTGATGGTCATAAGAAAAGAAATCTTTAGTTACTACCTCCTGATGTCCTGTTTTTTGATGGGTAGTTCTACTCTCCAATACTTTTCCAGTAAAATCAAGTAATGACTCAGAGGTGACCTGAGTACCCAGATAGGTGTTTAAACTCGCTCCATAGATAGGTCGCGCTTTATAGTCATATCCTGTAACTGTAGTAATCCAGTCATTTTGATCATTTAACACACGTACTTTAGATACAGTGGGCAGTCCTTGAGTTTGATCAGTAACCTCTTGTCCATAAACAACATCGGGAATCATATAGCCTCCAATATCAACATAG
>NZ_JBDUXP010000024.1:0-37078 GCF_039945015.1 Dokdonia sp. | reverse complement strand
GTTATTCTCTCTACAAATACTCCCTCTCAAAGCGGGTGCAAATGTACAACTATTTTTTCCTACCAAACAAACAAAAAATAAAAAAAATTAATCTTTTTTTTCCTACCCATTCAACATTCAAAACATCAATACAAAGAACTCAAAAACATCACTGTTTTTCTTAAATCAATATCTAATTTAAAACTTAGATATCTTTTTGTTAAGCGCAAAGGAATCGAACCTTTTTAATACCAAATCTATTATTAGTATTTTAAAACCTATCACTCTATTTTATTCTGAACTTTCCGCTTTTTACTTCTTCACAATTACTCCCTCTCAAAGCGGGTGCAAATGTACAATTAAATCTTTCTTTTCAGCAAATAAAAAATAAAAAAATTCTTTTTTTTTACTTCATTTTAAAAGATCAAACCAATATGTAAAAAGAACTCTTTTCCTTAGCGGGTGGCAAATATAACAGGTGTTTTATTATCTGCAATGAAAAAATTACTGTTTTTTAAAAAAGTTTTTAGTTGACTCAAAATCAAATAAATACACATTCATAAACCATAAACTCTTGTCCTATATATATACCCTATATTTTTATACAAGAAGTTATAACCTATAAAAGAGATGCTACTTGGAGATCGTATTAATCTATTTCTTTTGCCTTAGGTTTCCATTTATCAGAAAGGTCCCAATATTCAAAACCTAATACAGAATCTTTTCCTTCAAGAATACCTGATTGAAATGAACGTTGAAGTATGTCTTCAATCAAATAATCTTCTTCTGTATTTACTGGGTCATATTCTCTTTTAAGAGAAATATCAAAAGCACTTGCTGTTGTATTATACCAGAATGCTTTCCATCCACTACGTAATCGCTTTACAAGTTCAAAAGCAGTTTCGCCAGTTTGTCTATGGATAAGTTTAATTAAAATTTGCCCTTCGGTACGTGTCATTTTTTTAAGCTCGGAAGAAAACTCATTTTCAAGGTACTTATGAATGATCTTAGTATATCTCTTTTTACCAGATTTACTTTTAATAGAATCCAACCTATTATTCAAAGCTACCAACCTGTCTGCAGCTAATTTTGCATACGGATATACTTTACGTGTTTTCCTACGAAGTATTAAATATCGTCTGCGTTCTTCTTTAGAATCAAACTTTAAAGGTTTAAAGACTATAACTTCATTAAGATCTATAGCACTTCTAGGTATTGTATCTCCTTGGATTATATAATACTCTATTTCTCCTTCTTCTGATTTTGGGATTGTGTCTTGTGCCCATCCGGAGAAAGAGAATATTAATAACAGTAATACTATAGGTATGCGCATATTTTTATTTCGCTTTAAGCTAAAATCATTCCAAAATTAAAGATTCCAACCTAATAAGACTATTAACTTCTTATTAATATTCTTATTTTTATGAAAAAATATATTAAATGTCTTCAAAAAGTATACTTAATAAAAAATCGCTTAATTTCTTAGAAAAATACCTCAACAATGCTGCTCCTACTGGTTACGAATGGGATGGACAAAAAATCTGGATGGATTATCTCAAACCTTATGTAGATGAATTCATAACTGATACCTATGGTACTGCAGTCGCTGTTATTAATCCAAAAGCAAAATATAAGGTTGTTATTGAGGGACATGCAGATGAAATCTCTTGGTATGTTAATTACATTTCTGACAATGGTTTATTATATGTAATCCGTAATGGAGGAAGTGATCATCAGATTGCGCCTTCAAAAATCGTTAACATTCATACTAAAAAAGGGATTATAAAAGGTGTTTTTGGCTGGCCAGCCATTCATACTCGTAACCGCGCTAAAGAAGAACCGCCAAAACCTAGCAATATCTTCATAGATGTAGGCGCAAAGAACAAAGATGAAGTACACGAAATGGGGATTCATATAGGATGTGTCATTACATATCCAGATGAGTTTCATATTTTAAATGGAGACAAATTTGTTTGTAGAGCTATAGATAACAGAGCAGGAGGTTTTATGATTGCCGAAGTTGCTAGACTTTTACACGAAAACAAAAAGAAGCTTCCATTTGGATTATACATTACAAATTCTGTTCAAGAAGAAATTGGTTTACGTGGAGCTCAGATGATTGCAGAACGTATCCAACCTAATGTAGCTATTGTGACTGATGTAACTCATGACACGACGACCCCAATGATCGATCAAAAGGTACAAGGAGAAGCCGCAATAGGAAAAGGCCCTGTTATCGCATATGCCCCAGCTGTACAACAAAAACTAAGAGATCGTATTACCGAGACTGCAGAAGAAAAGAAGATTCCTTTCCAACGAGCTGCATTATCTCGCGCTACGGGAACAGATACCGATGCATTTGCTTATAGTAATAGTGGAGTAGCTTCTGCTCTTATCTCATTACCACTACGATACATGCATACTACAGTAGAAATGGTACATCGTGAAGATGTCGAGAATGTTATCAAACTTATTTACGAGACGTTACTCACTATTGAAGATGGTGAGACCTTTAGTTATTTTGAATAAATACGCTTTCGCGAAAGCGTACTAAACCATATATAAAGAAAACACAACCTAGTATTGTAATTTAAAACAATATCTGGTCGTGTTTTTCTGTTTAAAACAAAAAGTAGCTAGAATTAATACTATCATCATATATACTTTCACAAATTCAACTTATTTTTGCACCTATATTATTATACCAAATCAATAATTATGAAAAAGATATTATCTTATTTTATGCTCGCTATTATACTAGTAGCTTGTAGTACAGACGAAAGCATAGATAGCACTATAGATGTTGCTAATCTTGAAGTTGAAAATTACAAAGGAATATTTACGACCGTAGATGGTCAAAACAGAGGTACTCTTGATATAACACTTTCTCAAGATGGTCGTTCTGCAACCGCAGATCTTATCCTATCTACAGGTGAAGTTGTAAATATCTTTACAGATCAAGTATCTGATCTAGGAAACACAAAAGAAATTGTATTTACATCAAGTGAGCTTTCTTTTAGCATGACTACGGGAGAGGAAGGAGAAACATTAGAAGCTAGCACTGTTACTTTTAGAGGAACTGAGAGTTCTTTACTTGTTGCTCAAAATACTGAAAGAGCACCAGTAAACCCGATTACAGGTACATATATATGTACTACTTGTGCAGGTCCTATAGACAACTCTATGACACAAACATTTAATTTTATGTTTGTAACTGCAGATGGCAATAGTTCTATAACTACACAAACAACATTAGGCATGACTGCATTTAACGGAATTGGAGATCAAAATTCTTGTGTTGCAGGCGGACCGCAAACTACGTGTGATATAACAAGTGGTGACGGAATGACTAATGTAGGATATACAGCTGGAGGTGGTGATGTAACATGGACAGGAACACATACGTTTGACAATGGTGCTACAGGACCAACGGATTGTTCTGTAATTACTGGAAGTTGGAGTTGGAATTCTCCATTAGTAGGTATAGTAGATGGTACATTTACAAGTGACAGTATGTGTCCTCCTACTGGGGCTATATTGTATGAAGATTTTGAAGACGATACTACCAATTACACTTCAAGTATTCCTGAATTCTCTGATGGTTTTTTTGACTATTTTACTAGAACAGATGGATCAAACATAAGCGGAGGTGTATCTATAGATAATATTCAAGGGAATTCATTTTTTGGAGCGCAAGACATAGATGGTGAAGGAGCTGCTTCTGCACAATCAATAACTTTTTCTGGGCTTGATGTTACTGGATTAACTAATCTTACATTTTCTGGTCTTTTTGCAGAAGATGATAATGGAACTTCGCAAAATTGGGATGATGAAGATTTTGTAATCGTTGAGTATTCATTTAATGACACCGATTTTACACCAATATTTGCTATTCAATCTGAAGAGCCAGGTGGAGATACTGTAAATACGACTCCTAGAGTAGATACAGACTTTGATGGTATCGGAGATGGTGCAGAAATCACAGACACACTTACGGAGTATACTGCGATGTTTGCAAATGATGGCACTACAAATCCAACAGCATCGACTACAGTAACGATACGTATTCGTATAGATTTTAATGCTGGTAACGAAGATATAGCTATTGATAACGTAACTGTATCAGGAATGTAAAAATATGTTTTAAACGTATAATATTAAGAGGTTCATTAATGATATTAATGAACCTCTTTTTTTTGATTATCATTTTTTTCAAATAATATATCCAATTCTTCCCAAGTAAGCAACTATTCTTTTTTTCGACCTATTAGGCATATTTTTTGATGATTCTTCACAAAAAACTATTGCTATGAAAAAAAAAATATTACTCCTCGTCTTCGCGATGATGTTTATAGCTACGACAGCTATAGCCCAGAATTATTCTAAAGGAACTATTACAACCAATACAGAGACTATAAAAGGTCGCGTATTGATAGATTATCAAACAGAAAAAATATCTCTAAAAAAAGATCTAAAAGTAAGCACCTATTCTTTTGATCAGGTAAATTCAATTACATTAGGGAATACTTCACTCTCAAAAAAAGAATTTGACGGAACTTCATATTATGTATCAAACATAACTTCCGGAAAAGGAAATCTATACAAGGTAAATACTTCACAATACCTTGTTGCTGTAGAAAATGGCAAGAATGCTATTATTAATACAGATACAAAATCTAGTAAAACTCCTGGTACACTAGCCGTTATATTTGAAGACTGTAATAGCATAAGGGATGTTTTAAACAACGAAGACAATTTTAATGAAGCAGCTCTTCAAAAAATTGTCACTACCTACAACTCCTGTTCTTATGGTACCTTTACTCCTACTGAAAAAGAAATTAAGAATGCAAATGATCATAATACAGATCAAGCCAGCTTTTATGCTGGAATAGGTGGAGGGCTTAACAATATAAGCTTCTTTGATAATAGTAGTACAGAAAGTATTGCATCTGGGCAATTACAAATAGGAGTCATTGCTTCACCAAGTTTCTTTGGGAAAATTCAAGGTAATTTATTTGTTACTCTAGAAGGAAGTGCTAGTTTTTCTGGTGAAAAAGATTTTGGAAATACAGCAGATACTACCAGTTTTAGAGTAAATAGTTACAGAGCATTCTTAGGCCTTGAGTATTTATTTAATAAAACTGGGAAAATCAAACCATTTGTAGGCGTTAGTGTTGGAGTAACGTCTGACTCTTTTGATGGAGAAGTAAATGGTTTCTCATTTGATATTACAGGAGGAAATACGATTGTTGTTCCAAAAATAGGAGCTCGTTTACGTCTTCCAAATGAGAAGCATATCGGACTTACATTATCTTATCTCTCTGAATATGAAAACAACCTATCATTCCCTGTAAATGATACAGTTATACCACTTATTGTAAATAATCAAAACTACACATTAAGTCTTAATTACTATTTTTAATACCCCTATAAATTATAGAAAATATAAAAGGTCATTCTTAGGAATGACCTTTTATATTTGAAAGCATTTTATTTACTCATTATAAATCGTATTTTTACTTTTTAAATTTCCTCAAATTTATATGGGCAAAATAATTGCTATTGCAAACCAAAAAGGAGGTGTTGGTAAAACAACTACTTCTGTAAATCTAGCTGCTTCGCTTGGAGTACTGGAGAAAAAAGTATTACTGATAGATGCTGATCCTCAAGCTAACGCTACATCGGGGCTAGGAATTGATGTAGATAAAGTAGAAATAGGAACGTATCAACTTCTGGAGCATACAAATACTGCAGAAGAAGCTATTATTAGTACTAGTTCTCCTAATTTAGATTTAATTCCTGCGCATATAGACCTTGTTGCCATAGAAATTGAACTTGTAGACAAAGAGAAACGGGAATATATGATGCAAAAGGCTATTGGTCATCTAAGGGATCAATATGACTATATATTAATAGATTGCGCTCCTTCATTAGGTCTATTAACATTAAATGCACTTACTGCTTCTGATTCTGTCATTATTCCTATACAGTGCGAGTATTTTGCACTAGAAGGACTAGGTAAACTGTTAAATACTATTAAAAGTATCCAAAAAATTCATAACGCAGACTTAGATATAGAAGGACTTTTACTAACTATGTATGATTCTAGATTACGATTATCAAATCAGGTAGTCGAAGAAGTACAAAAACATTTTAGTGAGATGGTGTTTAAAACCATTATACAACGTAATGTTAGATTAAGTGAAGCACCAAGTTATGGAGAAAGCATTATTAATTATGATGCGGGAAGTAAAGGAGCTGCAAACTATTTGAGTTTAGGACAAGAACTCATCACAAAAAACAATAGCTAGAGTATATGGCTAAAGCAACAAAAAAACAAGCTCTTGGACGCGGACTTTCAGCTTTACTGAAAGACCCTGAAAATGATATCAAGAGCGCAGATGATAAAAATGCTGATAAGGTTGTAGGCAATATTGTTGAGTTAGATCTCAAGGATATTGAAGTAAACCCTTTTCAACCTCGTACTAGTTTTAACGAAGAAATGCTTCGCGAACTTGCCTCATCTATACGTGAATTAGGTGTTATACAACCTATTACAGTACGTAAATTAAGCTTTAATAAATACCAACTTGTATCTGGAGAACGTCGTTTTAGAGCTTCAAAACTCGTAGGTAATGCTACCATACCTGCATACATACGTATTGCAAATGATCAAGAGAGTCTAGAAATGGCTCTTGTAGAAAATATACAACGCCAAGATCTTGACCCTATAGAAATTGCTCTTTCGTACCAACGTCTTATTGATGAGATCAATTTAACTCAAGAACAAATGAGTGAGCGTGTTGGTAAGAATAGGTCTACAATTGCAAATTACTTACGCTTATTAAAACTAGATCCCATTGTACAAACAGGAATGCGTGATGGATTCTTATCTATGGGACATGGACGAGCATTAATTAATATAGAAAATACAGGAGATCAACTTGATATTTATGAAAAGATCATTACCGATAAGTTATCTGTTCGTCAGACAGAGGCTTTGGTAAAGAACTATCATTCTACTTCAGAAACTCAACTTCCCCAAAAAGAAGAAACACCTTCATTTATTAAAAACGGTACAAAAGAATTTGCCAATTATTTTGGAGCAAAAGTTGATGTAAAAGTTTCTAAAAATGGGAGAGGAAAAATCACTATTCCTTTTTCTTCCGAAGAAGATTTTAACCGCATACAGAAATTGATCCAAAGTGCTACATAAGAAAAGCATATTCGTTATAGGTTTTTTATTGATATACGCTTTCGCGAAAGCGCAATCAGACGATGCCATTATTGTTAATGAAGAGACCATATCTACATTAAAATCTCAAGATCCCTTTGATCCTTTGCGTCCGGCTAAGGCCGCTTTTTATGCCGCTACCCTACCAGGTCTAGGACAAGCATACAATAAAGACTATTGGAAACTACCTATTGTATATGGAGCTTTAGGAACTGGTGTCTTTTTTGCAATAGATAATGACAAAGAATTTAAACGTTTTAGGAACGCTTTTAAAGATAGACTTGCAGGTCGTATTGATGAATTTACAGTTGTCAATGAAGATGGAACTACCACAGAAACATTTACAGATGATGGCTTGATAGATTCTCAAGATTTTTTTAGAAGACGTAAAGAACTCGCCATATTGATTACTGCAGGAATGTATGTACTTCAAATTTTAGAAGCAAATGTAGATGCACATTTATCGCAATATAATGTAAGTGATGATTTGACATTTGCTCCAGATATCCATACAGATGATTTAGGACAAGCATTTCGCTATGGATTTAAATTAACCTATCACATTGATTAATGAAGATTGCACTTTTAGGTTATGGGAAAATGGGTAAAGCAATTGAAAAAATTGCTATCTCTCAAGGACATGACATTATTTTAAAAACAGACGATTCGTCTCCTTTTAGTTTAGACGGAGTAGATGTAGCTATAGATTTTAGTTTACCAGATATCGCAGTATCCCATATTACTATGTGTTTTAATCAAGGAGTTCCTATTGTTTCTGGAACTACTGGTTGGTTAGATCAATATGATGCTATAGTTTCTTTATGTAAAGAAAAAGAAGGTAGTTTTTTATATGCTTCTAATTTTAGTATTGGTGTCAATATATTTTTTGAAATCAATAAGAAATTGGCTCAATACATGGCCCCTCATCATAGCTATGATGTACATATGGAAGAAATACATCATACGCAAAAACTGGATGCTCCGAGTGGTACAGCTATTACTCTTGCAGAAGGGATTATAGAAGCAGGTAATTATACACAATGGAAAGAGATTGATTTTTCTAAGCAAGAGGTAGAAAAAAATATCGTTCCTATTGCTTCAAAAAGAGAAGGCACCGTTCCTGGAACTCATATTGTTACTTATAAAAACGAAGTAGATACGTTACAAATATATCATGAAGCACATTCTAGACAGGGATTTGCACAAGGTGCTCTTGTTGCTGCGCTGTGGCTTGTTGGAAAAAAAGGCGTATTTTCTATGGCAGATGTATTAAATATTTCTTAATTACGTAACACTACCAAAAACTAAAGTACTAACTACTCATAAATACAATATACAATGACAATTACACAGTGGTTTATTTTCTTTCTAGCTATTCAAGCGATCCATTTTTTGGGTACTTGGAAATTATATGTTCGTGCTGGAAGGCAAGCTTGGGAAGCAGCAGTACCTGTATATAACGCAGTCGTTCTTATGAAGATCATTAATCGCCCTTGGTGGTGGACGATCTTACTTTTTGTACCAATCGTTAACTTAATTATGTTTCCCGTTGTATGGACAGAAACAGCGAGAAGTTATGGGTTTAATACTTATAAAGACACAGCGCTAGTTGTTTTAACGTGTGGTCTTTATTTATTTTATATAAACTACGCTACCGATGCACCTCATATTAAAGATCGAGATCTAGCTCCAAAAAGTAGTAGTGGAGAATGGGTGAGTTCTATCTTATTTGCTATTGTCGCTGCTACAATTGTGCATACGTACTTTATGCAACCATTTACGATACCAACATCATCTCTGGAAAAAACGTTACTTGTAGGAGACTATCTTTTTGTAAGTAAATTTCATTATGGAGCGAGAACACCTATTACTACGGTAGCTACTCCAATGTTACATGATGCTATTCCTTATACAGGAGCAAAATCGTATTCATCTTCTCCAGAATTACCTTATTTCAGATTACCTGGATTTCAAAAAATAAAACGTAATGATATTGTTGTTTTCAGTTGGCCAGTAGATACATTAACTGTTATTACTGACCCTACAAGTAAATCAATTTATAAACCTGTTGACAAGAAGTCTAATTATGTAAAACGTTGTGTAGGATTACCTGGAGATTCTTTAGAAGTACGTGGTGGTTATGTATATACTAATGGGGTTAAAAATGATCTTCCAGATAGAGCAAGACTACAGTTTTCATATACAGTAGTATCAAAAAACTTATTAGTAAAACCTATTAAAGATAACAGAGGTCAATATAGCATACCTACAGACTTAGTATCTGGAAGGTATGAAATATCTGATATAGTACTAGCCGCTCAAGAATCTCAAGAGGGTCCATACATACATATTGCACAAATAAGTGATGCCTCTTATGAAAAATTAAAGAATAATGCATCTATCATTAGCATAACACTAGATGAACATAAAGGAGATTATTCCAATTCCAATTTATTCCCAGCGAGAAGTGGACATAATTGGAGCGTGCAAAATTATGGTCCTATATATATCCCTCAAGAAGGGAAAACGGTTTCTATAACACCACAAACAATTCCTTTCTACAAACGTATTATAGAGGTATATGAAGGTAGCGAATTTGGTATAAAACAAAATATACAAGTAACCGGAACAGAAGTTACTTTAAACGGCTCTCCTATTACAGAATACACCTTTAAACAAGATTATTACTGGATGATGGGAGATAATCGTCATAATTCGCAAGATGCCCGTTCATGGGGATATACTCCTTATACACATGTTGTAGGAAAGCCTGTTTTTGTGTGGTTTAGCCTAGATGCAAATAAAAGTGGATTTTTCAATAGTATACGTTGGGATCGGGTATTTACAACAGTAGGAGGCGATGGAAAACTAACGAGCTATCGTTACCATTTCTTAGGTCTTATTTTATTATACTTTGGTTTTAATTTCTTTAGAAAGAAAAAGAAACAATCTAAAGCATAGGGATGTTTATAAGTAAAAAGAAGAAAATACTACTTGGTATTACATTGCTTTTTTTTAGCTTATTTATAGGGTATCATTTTATGGGTTCTAAAGGGTATTTTAAAATCTATAAAATTCCAACAACAGCCTCATCTCCAACATTAGAACTTGGAGATTATGTTATAGTTTCAAATCTTGTAGCTGTTAAAAACAATGATTTTATTTCTTTTTGGCATCAAGAAGAAATTTTTGGGACTGGCCATTGGATGTTTAGAATGGTAGCTAAAGAGCAAGACACACTATCTATTATTGATGGTATTACTTATGTTAATGGTATAAACATAGACAAGAATATAAGATTAAAACATTCATATACAATTAATCAAGATCAACTAAAGAGCATATCACATACTTTAGTGCCTGGACAAGAAGAGTATTATACCATTGGAGAAAACATGATAATTATACATTTAGAAGACAGTGTTGTTAAAAATCATATCCCAAAAGCTCTTTTAAGCTATACTCAAACCCCTAAAGAAAAACATAGTAAAGTAAATAAAGATTTTCCTAACGATTGGGACAATTATAATTTTGGTCCCTTAATAATCCCTAAAAACAAGTTTTTTGTCATGGGAGATAATAGAGATAATGCAATGGATTCTAGGTATATTGGACTCATTGACAAAAGTAACTATGTAGGTAAAGCAATAAACGTGAATTAACTTTGAAAACTATACTCTTACATCCCGGATACTGCTTACCTATTGTACATTATGCTTGTATTGTTCAAGCAGATCACGTCCAGTTTGAAGCATTGGATAATTATCAAAAGCAATCATATCGCACGCGAACTAAAATTGCAACGGCAAGTGGTGTTCTTCAATTAACAATACCGATAAAACATAGTCGTAATCCAGAAGGGCATCAATTATATTTTAATGTTCGTCTCGAAAACAAATTTCATTGGCAAAGAGATCATTGGAGGTCTTTAAAGGTGGCATATCAAACATCCCCCTTTTTTGAATATTACGAAGACACACTTGAGCCTTTATATACAACAGAATACGATACTCTTATCAATTTTAATATGGCTTTTCATGATATTATCATGGATTGTTTACAATTAGAGAAAGAGATTACCTATACCGAAGAATATTTTAGAAGTCCTAAAGAACCTATCAAAGATTTACGAAATCTTATTACTTCAAAAAAAGAGCCTGATTATGGACTTCCAGAATATCATCAACTATTTCATGATAAACATGGGTATTTGCCCAACATCTCTATTTTAGACCTCTTATTTAATGAAGGCCCTAACGCGATTTCATACCTTGAAAAGGTTAATCTATCAAGTATATTGTAGATAGTTAAACGCTAATATTCTAGAATTTAAAATCTGTACTAAAGACACTCTTTATAGGGTAGTGATCTGATAACTTGACATCATAATTCTCAAATGTTAAAGTTTCAAATTTTGGATCGGCTAGGATAAAATCTATTCGTAAAGGCACAAAATCAAATGTAAATGTACGTCCAGTTCCTGATCCTGCTTTTTCAAAAGCATCAATTTTCTCTCCTTTTATTTTCCGATACATATATGAAGTAGAACTATTATTAAAATCACCTGCTACAATAACTGGATATGGTGATTTTTTCTCGCTCTCTAAAAACTGCATTACTTGTGTTTCTTGTTTTTTAAACGCCTCTCCTATTCTTCCTAGTAATCGTTTTGAGTCCTCATCTTTAAGAGTATTAAATTTTGAAGATACTCTCAATGACTGAAAATGAACATTATATATACGTATGGTATCATTAGCAATTACGACATCTGCATAAATAACATTGTTCCCTGTTTTTTTAAAGTCTAATGATCCTCCATTTATAATAGGGTATTTTGAATAAATAATTTGCCCAAATATTTTAGAATCATTTATCATTTTTTTATAATGATAAGGATACACATCATTAGACAACTCATGTTCAGAATTATACTCTTGAAAACAAATAACATCAGGGTTCTCCTTTAACACAAACTCTAAGATACGAGGTCCTATATTTTTTTGTTCTGACCATTCATTTATATTAAAAGATCGCACATTATAACTCATTATTTTTAACCCATCTATCCCAGTTGTATTAGAACCAAAATGGTATAAGGAACTTATATGTCCTAATCCAATAATGAGCACAAAAGCCGAAAGGAACAATTGTCTTTTTGCTCGTAAGATCCAGTATATTAAAAAGACTGCATTTATGAGAATTAAAACAGGAAGCACTAAGCTTAAAACAGAAAGTCTAGGAAATATATGTGGTGAGATATAAGGCAATGCATACCCCAAAACTAAAAGGATAGCAAAAACACTATTTATAAAAAAAATAGCTTTTCCAAAAAAGGATAGTCCTTTCATTAATTATCTTTTCCAGCTTTAAACAGAAAATCTTTCTCAGCTTTTGAAAGACTATCATAACCACTCTTACTTATTTTATCTAGAATGGCATCTATTTGTTGCTGTTGATTACTCTTAGAAACGGGAGGCTTTGTTGTTTTCGTACTTTTAGGAGTCGATTTTTTTGCTGAGCGATGTACCGTTCGCATCTTCGCTTTTTTGGTTTTTGGTTTTTTAGAAAACCAATTAGCAATCGTATCCATTATTCTTTCAAACCATATTCCTATATCATTTCCTTTGGCGAGTTGCACAGCATATACATATCCAAAAGCAGCTCCTCCCAAATGGGATATTAATCCTCCAGCATTACTTGAAGAATTTAATGTCAATACATCTCTTAAAACAACAAAAGCTGCGATATGCCAAAGCTTTAGATTAAATGTAAAGACTCGTATAGGTGTATTGGGGCTATACGTTGCTATAAAAACAATAATGGCATTTACTGCTGCAGAAGCTCCTAGTAATACACTATTCCCCTTAAAAGCAGGCAAAAGGAAATACATTAATATGAATGTTAAACCACCAGCAATACCTCCAAGAAGATATATAGTAAGGAATCGCTTTTCTGAAAAAATATTTAGAATAAATTTAGAAAACACATACAGAAATAGCATATTAAAAAGAATATGCAAAAACCCATTATGCAAAAAGGCATACGTAAGTATAGACCATGGTTGCTGTATTAATCGTGATAAATCTGTAGGTAATACAAAATATCTAGTAAACACGTTATTATCTACTTGAACAATCCAAGGTAGGATATTAAAAACGATAAAAACAGCTAGATTAATCACAATCAATTTGATTGCGATATTTGCTGTTTTGTATTGAGATAAGAATGAGTTTGCCGCCATAATTAGTACCAGCGTTTATCGTTAAAACTATTTTTTTTCCAGTAATACATCATAATAAAGCCAAATAATGCTCCTCCGAGATGCGCCCAATTTGCAATATTTGCTCCAAAAATAGAGAAACCAGTAACTCCAGAAAATAGATCCAGAAGGATCAATGCTGGAATAAAATACTTCGCTTTAATAGGAATAGGGATAAACATTAATCCTAATGCAGCATTAGGAAACATCATTCCAAACGCTACTAATACCCCATAAATTGCCCCAGAAGCTCCTACAGCAGGAATATTATAAGATCCAAAAAGTTTTTCATGAACTTCAATAGGAATATCTGGTGATTGCATATAACTCCCAGCTTCTACTGTTTTTTCAAGTAATCCTGTAATTTCCTGAGGATTAAAACCTGCCTCAATTAACATTTGATACCCTGATTGAAAATGGAAATAATTTACAAGAGTATGGATTAATGCTGCTCCTAACCCTGCTGAAAAGTAAAAAAACAAAAACTTCTTTTGCCCTAATATATTTTCTATTGGACTTCCAAACATCCATAAAGCGTACATATTAAATCCTATATGCCATGGACTTCCCAAATCATGCATAAACATATGCGTAAGGGGTTGCCAGAATTGAAAATTAGGATGCTCTACAAACCATAAAGCAAATAACTGCATAGCAGGTCCTGGTTTTATTATAAAATATGATCCTAAAAAGAAAATTACATTTATAATAAGTAATATTTTAACTGTATCAGTTATTTTTCCCATCTCCTATTTACTTAAATTTTCGATCTAATTCTTCTGCTCCCATAGTAATAAAAGTCGTACGATTACTAGGCGAGACTGTTGGTTCTTTACACGCAAACAAACTATTAACCAAGTGTTCTCTAGAAGTTGCATCTAATGTTTCTCCTGCTTTTACCGCCATGCTCTTTGCCATACTTTTGGCTAAGGTATCGGTCTGACTAAAGCCAGAATCTGGCACTTCATTTTCTAAGTCACTTAGTAATTGTTCTATAACAATAGGCACTTCTGCTTCTGGCAAGGAGGTTGGAATCCCCATAACTTCCAGAGTTTCATCTGCTATTTTACCAAAAAGGAATCCTGTATTCTCTAATCCTTCTTTAAGTTGTACGAGTAATCCTAATTCTATAGGCGTATAACTCAATACCAGCGGAAATAATAGTTGTTGACTCACAGATTCTTTCACCGTGATATTACGCAATAATTCTTCGTATAATACGCGTTGATGTGCTCTGTTTTGATCTATAACCACCATACCACTTTTAATGGTGCTAATGATATATTTATTATGTAATTGATAAGTGGTTGATTCAGCTTTCGCGAAAGCGGTATCAGATTCCTTATGAAACAAATCCCCAGTTACTTCTTCACTCTCATAAGTCACGTTACTGCCTCCTTGCGTAACAGGATTTTTTAGCCCTTCATATAATTGCTCCCATCCTTCTACATTTTGTTTCTCATAGTTAGGCAATGAAGCTCCTCGCTTAGGTGGCGCCACATTGTCAAAAGGATTAAAATTTCTATCTACCTCTACTTTAGGTGTATTTGCATATTTATCTTTATACGCATATGGCGTGTCAAGATTTGCATCTCTATCAAAATCAAGTACTGGAGCAATATTAAATTGTCCCAAACTGTGTTTTATTGTACTACGCAAAATGGCATATAATGCATGCTCATCATCAAATTTTATTTCTGTTTTTGTAGGGTGGATATTAATATCGATTGTGCTAGGGTCTACAATGAGGTATAAAAAATAACTCGCTCTTGCTCGATCTGGTAATAGTCCCTCAAAGGCGGCACTCACTGCATGATTAAGATATGGGTTCTTTATAAATCGATCGTTTACAAAAAAGAATTGTTCTCCTCTTGTTTTTTTAGAAAATTCAGGTTTCACCACAAAACCTTGAATTGTTACAATATCTGTTTCTTCTGATACGGGGACTAGTTTTTCATTTGTTTTTCCTCCAAAAATCCCAACAATACGTTGTTTCAAATTTCCAGAAGGAAGTTGAAAAACTTCACCATCATTGTGATACATGGCAAATACAATTTGTGGATGTGCCAAAGCAACTCTTTGAAACTCATCTATAATATGTCGAAGTTCGACATTATTTGATTTTAAGAAATTACGCCGTGCTGGTATATTAAAAAAAAGGTTTTTTACTGCTAGCGATGTTCCTTTAGGAGTTGCACATACTTCTTGCGTACTAATTTTACTCCCTTCTATCTCAATATGTGTCCCAACATCGTTTTGTTCTGATCGTGTTTTTAAATCAACATGAGCCACAGCGGCTATAGAAGCGAGCGCTTCTCCTCTAAAGCCTTTTGTATTAAGGTTAAACAAATCATCTGCAGAAGTAATTTTAGAGGTTGCATGACGTTCAAAACTCATACGAGCATCTGTCTCACTCATCCCTTTTCCATCATCTATAATCTGGATAAGTGTTTTTCCTGCATCTTTTACAATGAGTTTTATGGATGTCGCTCCTGCATCTATTGCGTTTTCTAATAATTCTTTTACAACAGAAGCTGGTCGTTGTACAACTTCACCTGCAGCAATTTGGTTTGCCACGTGATCTGGTAAAAGCTTAATAATGTCTGTCATCTAGTTTAAAATCTAACTAAATATGGATAAATCAAAGTCTATAATCCAAAGAAATATGAATATAAAAATAAGTATTAGTATAAGTATTGTTCTATTATAACCACCTTTACGAGACTCTTGTAATTCATCCCATGCAGTAGTGAATTTTACTTTAAGACCACGAGGTGTATTTAATGTAGTTCTATGCTCATCAAACCTACCCTCCATTTTATAAGGGCTTCCCTCTTTATCATTTTTATAATAACGAGGTGTATAGTCAAATTTCTTATTTGTTCGCTTTAATATTCCCATAACTTTACTATATCAAATATACGGCATTTACAGTCAAAAAGTATGCCTCTTTAACAGTTTGAAAAGTGAATATTGGGAATAATTGTATAGTTGTAAGAATTTTGGAGTAAAGAATTAAAATTTTGATTCTTTACGTAATTGCGCCATTTTTATAGCAGCAATACCCGCTTCTGTACCTTTGTTTCCATGTTTTCCTCCGCTACGATCGATAGATTGTTGCATTGTATTATCTGTAAGTACACAGAATATAACAGGAATATCTCCTTTAAGATTTAGTTCTTTAATACCTTCTGTAACTCCTTGGCATACAAAATCAAAATGTTTTGTTTCTCCTTGAATAACAGTTCCTATAGCAATTACAGCGTCTAGCATATCATAGCTAGCCGTCATGCGTTTACAACCATAAATAAGTTCAAAGCTACCTGGAACATTCCAACGTACAATATTATCATTTACAGCACCGCAATCTTTTAAGGCATCAAAAGCGCCTTGAAACAGACCTTCGGTTATTGTGGGGTTCCACTCAGAAACAACAATCCCAAATCGAAAATCTTTCGCATTTGGGATTGTTGTTTTATCATAAGCAGATAGGTTATTTCCTTCTGTAGCCATTATGGTTGTATTTTAAAAACTCCTAGTATTTATGGCATTTGCAATATATGCAAGTATGCTATTTCTAAAAATTACTTTCCAGCTTGTGCTCTTCCCAAGTATAAATCTACTTGTTTTGCATAATCAGAAGCACTAAACTCTTCTTTAACACGAGTAAGGTATTTTACAGCTTTATCATTTTTTCCTAAATCTATTGCTGCTACAGCTGCTTTAAAAAGAAAACGAGGTGTTGTAAAATCATTTGTACTTAATGCAAATGCATTTTCATAATGACTTAATGCTTGATCTGCTTGATCTAATTGCATAAAGGCATCACCTATTGCTCCTTCTGCCAAAGGTGCAAGCATCATATCATTAGAAGAAAAATCTTCTAAATGACTAATTGCATTCTTATAATCTTTAAGCTCTAAGTAAGACATTCCTGCATAATAATGTGCAAGATTACCAGATGGAGTTCCGCTATATTTGTCTGCTACTTCAAGTAAACCGTACTTCCCACGAGAACCATCAAGTGCAACTTGATATAAAGAATCAGTCACATTTGTATTTGAAGCCTCAAGTGCAAGTGTAAAACTCTCTTGAGCGACTGTAAGTTCATTTGCAGCTTCTTCGATCTTAGGTTCTGAGATAAATTTATTGTAGGCTAAGTACCCTAAAGCAATTACTAGTACTGCTATAATTACACCAAAAATACCTTTTTGATTCTTCTCTACCCACTCCTCAGTTCTAGAAGCTCCTTCGTCTAGGGATGCAAATACTTCAGCTGTAGTACTATCATCTACTTCCTCTACTACTTTCTCGGCCTTAGTTTTCGGTTTATACCCTCTTTTATTATACGTTGCCATATACTTATTTTGTTAGTGGCGCAAAAATATAATTTTTATTGAATTTTGAAAGGGAATTTATTCCTTATTTTTCGATAATTTGCAAACCATTTTTGAGAAGTTATATGCTTTCGCGAAAGCGAGCTCATCACAAACCCTATGATTTTAAAATCTCTTTCTTTAATAAACTATAAAAACTTTACATCTAAAGTGTTTGAATTTGATTCAAAAATCAATTGTTTTGTAGGCGATAATGGTGTTGGAAAAACAAATATTTTAGATGCTATTTATCACTTATCATTTGGCAAAAGTTATTTTAATCCTGTAACAAGTCAAAATATTAATCACCATGCAGATTTCTTTGTTATAGATGGGGTTTACGACAAGAATGATAGAGATGAAAAAGTTGTAATAAGTGCAAAAAGAGGTCAAAAAAAAGTGATCAAACGCAATGCAAAAATGTATGAACGTTTTGCAGATCATATTGGTTTTTTACCGCTGGTTATTATTTCGCCTGCAGATCGAGATCTCATTACAGAAGGGAGTGATATGCGTCGTAAATTTATAGATGGTGTTATCTCTCAAAGTGACAAAAATTACCTCTCAAATTTACTCGCATATTCAAAAGTTTTAAGCCAACGAAATGCGTTATTAAAGTATTTTGCAGTAAATAATACCTTTGATCAAGACACTTTAAGTGTTTATAATGATCAATTATGTACTTATGGACAGCCTATTTTTGAAAAAAGAAATGCATTTTTGAGTCGTTTTGAACCTATTTTTCAAGAACAGTATAAAGCCATTAGCGGAGGCACAGAACAAGTAAGTTTAAAATACCAAAGTGCATTACACGATATGCCCTTAGAACACTTACTTACTAATGCACTTGCAAAAGATCGAGCATTACAATATACGAGTGTAGGAATACACAAGGACGACCTTTCTTTTAAAATTAATGAGTATCCTATTAAAAAGTTTGGTTCTCAAGGACAACAGAAATCATATCTCATTGCATTAAAGCTCGCTCAATTTAACTTTATTAAAGAAGAAAGTGGCGTATCTCCCATTTTATTACTTGATGACATTTTTGATAAACTTGATGAAAATCGAGTAACTCATATTATACAACTTGTTAATACAAATAATTTTGGTCAACTCTTTATAAGTGATACACATCCAGATCGTACGGAAGAGGTTGTCAAAAAAATTCATCAGAGTTATGAATTATTTCATTTAAGTCAGGAAGGATAATTCACTCTTTTTCGCGTACTTTGTTTTTCCTTTCATATGAAACATCTATATCCCATATATATACTCATCATTATAAGCATTTTTGCTTGTTCACAATCTCCCGAAGATGCACTACAACATCTAAGCGGATATTGGGAAATTGCAGATGTAACTTTTACTGATGGTAGTAAAAAAGAATTTTCTATAAGTCAAAACATTGACTTTTTTGAGGTAAAAAAAGATCAAACTGGTATCCGCACAAAAGTGCAGCCAGATATTAATGGTCATTTTACGACTTCAAAAAGTGTAGAGAATATAGATATAAAGACAGTTAACGATACATTGACATTAAAATATGCTACAGCATATGACACCTGGCAAGAGAAGGTTATTTCTGCAACAAAAGAACAATTAGTTCTTCTTACCAAAAATGGCAACGTCTATACATATAGAAGATACAAACCCTTAATCATAAACGAATGACAAAGCGTAACACTGATCCTATGTCTATAAGCGACGCTTTAGGAAAGTTTGTTTCTAAAAACAAACTTCAAAAAGGGATTGATAAAGTAGATGTAAGCAATGCATGGTTTGCTCTTAATCCTGCTTTTAAAACTTATACAACTTCTGTTAAGTTAGACAGAGATACTTTATTTATTAATTTAAGCTCTTCTGTTTTTAGAGAAGAACTTAGTTATGGAAAAGAAAAAATATTACAACGTCTTAATGAAGAACTAGGAAGGGATATTGTTAAGAAACTTGTCTTACGATAATATTCATAATTAAATATGGTGGTTGTTTACACTGTTTCCCTTCAAACAACAATGTTTTAAAAATCAACATGTTAAATATTTATTTTATGCAAAAGTATATTCCTTCTCAAAGAATTGAATTTATTTTTTCTGCATAAAAACATATTTTTTAACTACACAATTCCTTCTATTCACGCATCCCCGTAAAAACACCTGTTTTTGCTCATATACGTAGGTGTACGTATTTCTTTCTATTGTTTCAGAATTTAATTTTAACCTGTTAATCCTTAAAAAATAAATTCTTATGAGCACTTCACAATCCAATCTTTCTTTACCAAAATATGGGTACGATATGGTCGTTTCTGTCACCCAAGCATCTATAAATGCTACCATGAAAGAATTCTTAGACACGTTTAACGGCAATCAATTTATTATGTGTTATAAAGACACTGATGACAATGAAAATATTGTTCCTATGGACTACGAAGCTCTTAAGAAAGAACTCGGTGCTGATCCATTTGATATCCCTAATGGAGAAACTCAAGAGAATGATCTTGTAGAAAAGCTAGATGAACTAGGGTTTGTATTTGCATTTAGAGCTACAATGGGGCTTCCTTTAGAATTTGAACTAAACGAAATTCCTAATGTGATTACGCTAGACAAAGGAAATTCTATGGTCACCTATAAACTAGTCTGTAAAGAATTTGAAATTTTAAACCTAAACTACCGCCGAAGAAAACTAAGTTGGAGCAACATACGACAATCTGAACAAGAACAGCCTTGGGTATTTACTTTTAATGTCAACTTAGATTTAAGATCTAATGATTCTGCTTTTAGTGAATTACCTATAACTGTACAACAAAAGATAAAAAATCTTAACCCAGATTCCATGTTTAGTGTACAGCAATTGTACCTTGATCTGAATACTGCAGGATTAGAATCTAGCCCTGAAATCTCTGGACTAGAACCCACAAGCACTGCATTTATATACCTCACCAAAATTTTTATCAATCAATACTTTAAAAACTTAAAAGAACACAATCAATCTGGAGACAATCCAAATGGTGATTTCTTATTAGGATATAGTGTAAAACCCCAAGAGCCTATAAAAAAATCATCTGTCGTACCTACCGATCTTAATTTTATGGTCTCTCCTTATATAGATGAAAAAGGGGTTCCTACAAAAAATTATGACCTGTTTACTTTGAACTATTTGGTGATGACAAACAATAATCATATGCCAGCCCCAGTACCTTTTGAATGGAATTGGGTAGCATCTTCTCAAAAACGTGATTTTAGTGGGACTATGGCGATACGAAAAGGTATTTTTGTTTCTTACTTAAACACTCTTTTAGCACCTTCATTAAATACGATTTCCTTAATTCCTAAAAGTAGTGTTACATGTCGCCCAGAAATTGAAAATGCACTTAAACCATTTATATATGAATTTGATGCAACTCCAGACACTACTGCTAAATTATATAATATTATCAATGACGGTACTTCTCATGTATTGAGTTATACATTTGATAAAACCAGCGGCAACAAATCTGGTTTTTGTTGGATGAATGGTAGTGAAGTAAAGTTTAATTACAGTGTAGGTTCTGATATCCATTTAGAAGCAAATAAAATCAAAATCAAAACAAAAGCGGTTGCTTATGTTTATTTTGAAGCAGACTTAGGAAAAGTAGAAGGTAACCTTATTGATTATACCATCGAAACTACATATCTCATAGGTGTAGATGCTTATGGAAACTTTACAGTAACTATAGAAAATGGAAAATCTACTATCACAGATAATTCAGAGAAGTTAAAATCAGATGTTTGGTTAGATATCATGACATTTGGTACTATAGATGATTTTTTTGATCACCTAAATAGTAAAATAGATTCTATTAAAACTGCTTATGTCAATGGGTTTGACAAAAAAATCTTAAGCATGTTAAATGGTTCTGGAGTATGGGTCTTCCCTGGAGGAAAAACCTTTGTTTTTAAAGACGTTGGTTTTTCTGAACACCAAGATTTAGTTACTCATGTAACTTATGCAAGCCCGTCATCTACCAATTTTAAAAAACGTTAATCTCTAGAACTTATGAAAACTAATATATCGTACTCTTCGGAGTTAATGCAAAATTTTAAGCACGCAGAAATTGTAGCTCCAGATACTAAATTTGAAGCACTACAAACCAATCAAGGACATTCTTTATTCTTTTCTATAGGAACTGATCATAATTTTTATATCACTAGAGAAGTAATAGGTTCAAAAACTGGGTATTCAAAAAGTGATCAAAGTACCGAGCTCTCTCGTTTTCACGAAGGTGAAAAAGTCATTGCAAAAACCTTTAGTGTTTCTCAAGATATAAATACAGGCGCTATTGTTATGATACTAGCAGTCAGTGTAAATGATCATGATTTTATATACACCGCTTCTGCCTCAAAAAACAATGATGCAGATTGGGAAGAAGATATTCAATGGACAAACATTCCTTTTGATGATAAAGACCATCATTTTTCTAAAATAGTAGTCACAGAAACCTACATTAATCAAACTGCGGCAAAACAATACATTGTAGTTGACATCTTAAAAGATCCAGAAAGTACGCAAGGATTTGTATTTAGATATTTTATAGATTTAAAAAAGAAAGTAACCGGTTCGTATTGGATAGCCCATGATTTATCAGCAAATCTACATGCAGAAAGCATTACAAGTTGTTTAGGAAAAAAAGATCCTCGTGTTGCAGGCATCTATACTCTTGGGAATATTAATGGAAAACAAGAACTTATTTATACGCCTCTTTATAATCCGTATGATCCTTCTGTTGCTCCAACGGCAACACGATTGGAATTTCCAAAAGAAACTTCTGCTATATCCGCAGTATCTACAGATAACAAGACTACGCATCTCTTTATAGCTGGAGGTAATAATCTAAGTTATTTCCCTTCAGATAAACAACAAGATGGGAGTACTTCCGTAAAGATTATGGAACATAAACTATTTGGTAGTGTAGAAACTCTTTATACCACTTTTCAAAAAGGTAATGTTGTAGTTTGGGGACTTAATAGAGCGCAGCAAATATTTTATACCTCTTGTGATAGTACTAAAATAGATCATCCTGCTGCATGGTCTCATCCTATTACATTACTTGAAGGAGTACAAGAACTTACGACATATATAAATAGAGTCAATCAAGGAAATACTTTTTTTGCACATGTAGGCGCAAATAGATTAACCAAAGCTATACAAAGCCCCGTAACTTCTATTTGGTCTTATGATGATATTCTTTTACCATCATTAGATATTAATGACACAAAATCTCTCAAATTAAATTCATACACTACTCGGATCCGAGTCACTAATGACCATAACCAACCTATTTTTCAAGATGAAGATAATAACCATATTGAGTTAGACATTGCTTCAGACACAAGAACTAGTGTTTATATAAATAACAGGTATTATCTTCTTGACACTTCTCCCATTCCTATAAAAGTAGATCATATGGGAGCTATCACTATTGTAGAAATAGCACATAATACTTTAAGCGCTGCTGGGTATACTATATATGGATCAGATGGTAAAAATATCTCTATAAATCCTATGGAAGGGCCTCAAAACAAGCTTGCAGCTTTAAATACGGTAGATAAATTGAGTAAGGCTGAGATTAGATATAATGATGGATCTGTAAAAGCATTAATCCATAAAGACACTTCTAAAGAAGACAAAGAAGAAGTTGTACAATCTATCCAACAGCTTATGGAAATTTCTAATTCCTTAAAAAAAGGACCTACATCAAGAAGGGCTTCTGCAAAAGTAGTAGCAGTAGATTGGGCAAACATCCCTTTACAAAATGTACAAACTTTTAATTTTGGAATTACATCTACACAACAAAGAAGAAGTTTACAACAATCAGGAGTATTACTTCAAAGTAGACAAACAAGAGGCATGGAAGTCATAGATTTTTCTAAAGCTATTGAAGTAGCTGCTGGAGATGTCATAAGTTTCTTTGAAAATGTAGCACATGATATTTCTGAGTTTTTTATTGTTCAGGCCGAAAATGCTTGGCATTTTATAGTACACATAGGTAAAGAGATTGTTCGTTTTGTAATTAATAGTGCTCAAAAAATAATAAGCGCTATCGAGTTTATTTTTGATGCCATTAAAACGGGTATTGAAGACCTTATAGATTTTCTAAGTTTCTTCTTTGATTGGGATGATTTAGTAAGAACTAAAGATGTTTTCAAAAATTTACTATTACTCACCATGCACAATAGTGTAGATATGGTAGAATCCTTAAAAGGGGAGCTTGCTAAATTTACGGGGATGCTAAAAACTCATATTGATGATTGGGGAGGTATTGAAAAAGATACTTGGGAGCGTATAGATTACAGTACCAAAACCATGTCTCATGCAAATAAGCAAGTTGACTTTACCGAAGCTTTTTCTTCCCCAGCTATGTTTTTGCAGCAACATTTTACTGATAATGTTTCTCAACTAGAAGATGGAGAAGGTATTCATGCTGCAAAAACAGGACTAGTGGGTCTTATAGATGTATTATACACAGCACTTATGAATCAAGGAACTGTGTTTAGTAGTGCTATAGAACGTATTGACACAGAAATCCTCCAAAAAGATCCTCTAAACATGAAATTTGGAGATTTACTTAAAAAAATTGCAGCTATTGTTTTTGATGCTCTCATCAATACAGCTGAAAATTTTATTGATCTTATCATTGATCTTTTTGTTTTAATAGCAAGAACTGCTATCGAAGTTATAGACGAGCCTATTATATTCCCTATAATACATGATATACTAGAAGATGCTTTAGGAATTAAAATACGTTTCTCACTTCTAGATATTATTTGTATGATTGGTGCTGTACCTGCCACTATTATTTATAAAGCTGCTCTAAAAAAAGCACCTTTCTCAAAAGATGATGGATTTAGCCAAAAAATAATAGATGCCACATCCGTAGCAGATCTTAAAGCAAGCTTCTCTCCTACTCATCAAAGACAAATGACCAGAAGTCGTTCTCGTAATGAAAAAGAAACTTCTTCTTTTATTCCTATTGAATTCTCACACGATGTTAGAGAAATTATATTTATAGTAGGTCACAGTATTTCGGGAATCGTAGGAATTATAGGTTCTGGACTCGTATTTGCTCAAAATGCTACTGAATTTGGTGCAGGTCCTTTAGAAACACCTATTGCCATTCTAGGTGCAGTAAGTGCTGGAGCAGCAGGAATCACAGGACTCATTGCTGCACCAACTCCTATTAAAGACCCAGTTTGGTCCTTAATTTCTTCTGGAGCAAGTGGAGCGACACTTCTAGCCAAAATTATATTTAAAGGAATTTCATTAGGGAAAGGAGGGTTTAATACTCCAGATGCTGGAATTGCTTTTGAAGGTACTGTAAAAAAAGTAGGAGCTGGTGTAAATTCAGTCATTGGTGTAGTAGCTATGACGGCATCAGTCTATCATATTGTTGAACTATCAAATACACCAAAATCTACTAATAGAACGCTTGCCGTTGTCATAGAATCTGGAAATATGTGTGGGTACCTTAGTCGTATTACAGAATTCGCCGCATTGGTAGATCCAGAAGTTTTTTCAAAATTTGGATTAGGATTTCTTACAGGTGAGTTAGTAGCTCTCAATGGGTTATTAGAGCTAGGAGCAGGAATTGGTAATATTGTAGATTTAGCAGAGGCCTCTTAATATTTCTATTAAAAACAAAAGACGCTATCTTTTCAGATAGCGTCTTTATTATATAATATATGTTTTAATACGATTAAAACATCTCTCTTCCAGAAAAATGGAAAGCACCTTCTATTGCTGCATTCTCATCACTATCACTACCGTGAACAGCATTTTCTCCCATAGAAGTTGCATATAAAGCTCTTATAGTTCCTTCAGCTGCGTCTGCTGGGTTTGTTGCTCCGATTAATGTACGGAAATCTGCAACTGCATTTTCTTTTTCAAGAATCGCCGCAACGATAGGGCCACGAGTCATAAACTCAACTAACTCTCCAAAAAATGGACGCTCATTATGTACCGCATAAAAAGCTTCAGCGTCTGCTTTAGTCATTTGTGTAAGTTTCATCGCTACAATACGGAAACCACTCGCTGTAATTTTCTCTAAAATTGCTCCGATGTGTCCATTCTCTACGCCATCAGGCTTAATCATTGTAAATGTTCTATTTGTTGCCATAGTTTTCAGGTGATTCCCATATCGGAGGGAATCTTGTATTTAAATATGTATATTATTTTTTAAGCTTTCGCGAAAGCGTATAGCTTCCTTTTAAATTAGGCGCAAAAATAGTGCTTTTCTATAGTATGTATATGATAAGATTCCATCAAATTCGAATTCTTCTTTGCATTTTGCAAATTATTAACAAACTTTATAAACCATCATAGCCATAAATTGTATCTTCGCTCACTATGAATTCTAGTGATATAAAGACTGTACAAACGCTATTGAGTACTCCTAAATCTATTGTTATTGTACCACACAAAAATCCAGATGGAGATGCTATGGGAAGTACATTGGCGTTGTGTAAATATCTTATTAAAATAGGACATAAAGCAACAGTGATTGCTCCTAATGACTATCCTCATTTTTTAAAATGGTTACCAGGTCATGAAGATGTTTTAATTTTTAACTCTTCTATTATCGCTGCCAAAGAAAAAATAGAAGAAGCCCACGTTATTTTCACATTAGATTTTAATGACTTTTCTAGAACAGGAGATATGGGAGAAGTACTTGCGACTTCTAACGCAGATTTTGTCATGATAGACCACCATCAACAACCATCTGATTATGCTGTAGTTACTTATAGTGACACAAGTATGAGTAGTACTTGTGAGATGGTATATCATTTTCTAGATGCACTAGATGCTACAGATCAAATAGATGCAGATATGGCTAGTTGTTTATATACAGGAATCATGACCGATACTGGTTCTTTTAGATTTCCATCTACAACAGCCACAACTCATAAAGTAATAGCACATCTTATTGCTAGTGGGGCAGATAACTCTGGTATTCATCGTAATATTTATGATACAAATAGTTATTCAAAATTACAGTTGCTAGGAGTAGCTCTTAAAAACCTAAGAGTCCTTCCTGAGTATAAGACAGCTTATATTACCTTATCTCAAAAAGAACTAGATGACCACAAATTTCAAAAGGGAGATACAGAAGGTTTTGTAAATTATGGCCTTTCACTAAAAGGAATTATTTTTGCTGTCATATTTATAGAAAATAAAGCTGATACTATTATAAAAATGTCACTTCGTTCAAAAGGAGATTTTTCTGTAAATGAATTTGCTAGAGCACATTATAGCGGTGGTGGACATACAAATGCAGCTGGAGGAAAAAGTGATCTATCTCTAGAAGAAACAATAGCTCAATTTATTAGTATATTACCACGTTATAAAGACAAATTGTAAGTTATGAAGAAAGGGATTTTAATGATACTATGTGTAGCTAGCCTCTTTGCTTGTAAAGGACCAGAAGCTAGAGTTCCCATTTCTCAAAAATCAGGATCTTATACCGATGCGTCTATACAACGTAATAAAGAACTTATTGCAGAAGAAGAGGTTATCATTAAAAAGATAATTGCAAAAGATACTGCAAAGACCTATATAGCTTCCGAAAGTGGATTTTGGTATACGTATATAATAAAGGATACTGTTACCTCTAAAAAGCCTATTAAAGGAGATTTAGTCTCCTTTACATATGATATAAAGTCATTACAAGGAACAACAATACTCTCTAGAGACAATATAGGAAACCAAGTTGTCAAAATAGATCAAAGTAATCAAGATTTAATCTCTGGTATACGAGATGGACTTAAGCTTTTAAAAGAAGGAGAAACCATTAGATTCTTATTTCCTTCTCATAAAGCATATGGATATTATGGATTGGAAGATAAAATAGGGAGTAACGTTCCTATACAATCTACCGTAAGTTTACTTAAAATTAAAGAAGATAATCAACCCGAATAATTAATACATTTTTTAACCCATGAAAAAAATACACATGTTACTTATTGTTGCCCTATTTTCATTACTCTCATGTAATGACAAATACCCAGAATTAGAAGATGGCATTTATGCAGAGTTTATCACCGATAAAGGTACTCTGGTTGCCGAGTTATTCTATGAAGATGCTCCAGCTACTGTAGCAAATTTTGTAGCACTTGCAGAAGGAACGCATACTATGACAGATAGTGCTTATGCAGGAAAGCCATACTATAATGGTTTAAAATTCCATAGAATTATTAAAGATTTTATGATTCAAGGTGGTGATCCAAAAGGAACTGGAAGCGGTGATCCTGGATATAAATTTCACGATGAGTTTTCTGAAAAGAAACACGATACAGTAGGAATACTCTCAATGGCAAATAGTGGACCTAATACAAACGGAAGTCAATTCTTTATAACACACAAACCTACACCACACCTTAATGGAAGGCATACTGTGTGGGGTGAAACAGTGATTGGTTTTGACGTTATTGATTCTATTACCGGTGTTGAAATGCTAGACCCAAGAGCTGGAAAGCCTAAAGGAGATGTATTTATGCAACAAGTAAATATTATACGTAAAGGTAGCTTTGCAAAAAAGTATGATGCTCCTGCTACATTTATTGCTGAATTAGCAAAACATGAGGAAAAGAAAGCTGCAGAGATTGCTGAAAAAGCAAAAACGTATGCTAAAGTAAAAGCTACGTTTGATGCAAAAAGATCAGATACAGAAAAACTTCCTAGCGGTCTTGAAATACACTGGGATCATAAAGGAAAAGGACAGCAACCTGCAATAGGTAGTACTTTTATGGCGCATTATGCAGGATACTTTGCAAGCGGAGAGTTATTTGATACAAGCATAGAAGAAGTTGCAAAAAGTCAAGGTCAATTTGATGAGCGTCGTAAAGCTGGTGGAGGGTATGCACCTATGCAAAGAAAATATAGTCCAGATGTAGGTCTTATTCCAGGATTTAAAGAAGGATTATTAAAAATGAGTGTAGGAGATAAAGTGACATTATTTATCCCTTCGCATTTAGGATACGGTCCTTCTGGTTTCCGTGGCGTTATTCCTCCTAATGCAGATCTTGTTTTTGAATTAGAAATGGTAGGTATCGCAGATGAAAAATAAATCATCAAAACTATAGGAATTAAAAAAGGCTGAGATGTATATCTCAGCCTTTTTTAATATATACTAATACCTGTTTATTTTGCAGGAATATCTTTTAAAATTTCTAACACAAAGTTCCAATACTTTTTTGCAGAAGATATACTTGCACGTTCATCGGGAGAGTGTGCTCCTTTAATCGTAGGTCCAAAAGAAATCATATCCATTTCTGGGTAATTTTGTCCAAGAATACCACATTCTAAACCTGCATGGCAAGCTGCTACGTGAGGCTCTGTATTGTTAATGTTTTTATATTTATCTACTAGTACTTGTAAAATAGGGCTCTTCATATTAGGGGCCCATCCAGGATAATCCCCAGACAAATCTACCTCACATCCTATTAATTCAAAAGTAGCTCGCAGTGCATTTGCAAGATCTGTTTTAGAAGACTCGACAGATGAACGTGTAAGACATCCTATTTTTATAGCTCCATTCTGTACAAGAACACGTGCTATATTATTAGACGTCTCTACTAGGTTCTCAATATCTGGACTCATACGATATACTCCATTATGTGCCGCATATAATGCTTTTGTCAACCCTTCTTGAACACCTAGATCCATGACTTTTTCTGGAGTTTTTGTTTCTTCAAGGATGATTTCAAGGTCAGATTCTAATGTTGCATATTCATTTTTAATAGCTTTTACTAGTGTTCCAAATTCAAATTCAAAACTTTCTTGATGTACCTTATCTACAACTATTGTTGCAAAACTCTCCCTTGGAATTGCGTTACGTAAACTACCTCCATCTATTTGAGCAATACGTAATCCAAAATTTTCGAATCCATTATACAGTAAACGATTCATAAGCTTATTTGCATTCCCTAATCCCTTGTCGATATCCATTCCTGAATGCCCTCCATTAAGACCTCTTACAGTAATGCTATACCCAGTCTTGCCTTCTCCTACAGCTTCTTCTGCATATGAGCGGGTAGCAGTTACATCAATACCACCAGCACACCCTACGCCAATCTCATCATCTTCTTCTGTATCTAGATTAAGAAGGATATCTCCCTTAAGAACCCCTTCTTTGAGACCCATAGCACCTGTCATTCCAGTTTCCTCATCTATCGTAAATAATGCTTCTATTGCTGGATGTACAATAGAATCACTTTCTAAAATTGCCATAATCGTGGCAACGCCAAGTCCATTATCTGCTCCTAACGTTGTTCCATTTGCTCTAACCCAATCCCCATCAATATACATTTCTATACCTTGAGTATCAAAATCAAAAGTAGTATCAGAATTTTTTTGATGTACCATATCTAAGTGTGATTGCATCACGACCATCTTACGGTCTTCCAAACCTTGTGTTGCAGGTTTACGTATAATCACATTTCCTACTTCATCTTCTAAAGTTTCAAGGTTTAGTTTTTTTCCAAAATCCTTCATAAACTGTATCACTCGCTCTTCTTTTTTTGATGGGCGAGGTACTGCGTTAAGGTCTGCAAATTTATTCCATAGCGCTTTAGGCTCTAATGCTCTTACTTCTGGGTTTGTCATGGATACTTTATTTTTAACAAAGATACTTTCTAAAGTCAAAATAGCTATTCCTTTTCTTCAGAATATGTAGATTTTTCAGGGAAAAACAATGATAACAAAACATACAGTATAATAAGTAATGGTATTGCTAGATAATGCAATACAATAATTAAAAGTACACTTATGATAAGAAATAGGTAACGTACTTTATTTTTTGCAAAATCCCACGTCTTAAATTTAAGCGCAAATAAAGGAATCTCTGCATTAAGCATATAACTACTTAATAATGTAATGCCTATTAATACATATGGGTTTGTTAATAACGCTTTCGCGAAAGCGTACTCTTGATACATTAAAATTAAAGGAATACTTAAAATAAATAACGTATTAGCTGGTGTAGGTAATCCAATAAATGAATTTGTCTGACGATCATCTACATTAAACTTTGCTAGTCGATATGCCGAAGCTAGTGTAATTGCAAAGCCTAGGTATGCTATATTAAAATGAGATGCTTCTAAGGAAGTTCCCCAAGGAATATCATTCGTATTTAGTAATAATTGATACATCACAATACCTGGAACCACGCCACTAGTCACCATATCTGCTAGTGAATCTAGTTGTAATCCCACTTCGCTTTGCACATTAAAAAGTCTTGCAAAAAAGCCATCAAAAAAGTCAAAAAAGATACCTAAAGCTACAAAAATAGCGGCGTATTCCATTTGATTATGAACAGCAAATAATACGGCTATACAGCCACTAAGGAGGTTACCCATAGTAAGGGCATTGGGGATATATTTTTTGAGTTGCATCGTTAGTATTTGTGTAAAAATAGGAAAGAAAATTATTTAAGTTGGCATACATACAATATCTACTTTAAAATAAAGTTTAGATTGTGTAATAAAAGAGGGATATTTGCCCCGTAATTACTGCTTTTGAAAAAGAATATATCCATAATTTTCCTGCTACTTACTATAACTGTAAGTGCACAAGCCGTGCGTAAATACTCAAATGAGTTTTTAAACATCGGAGTAGACGCTGCCGCATTAGGTCAAAGTAATGCTGTCGTAGCTAGTACCAATGATGTAAATTCTGGATATTGGAATCCGGCTGGACTTGTTCATCTAGAAGATAATCAAGTATCTATCATGCATGCATCTTACTTTGCAAACATTGCAAATTTTGATTACATCGCTTTTGCAAAACCGTTAGATGACAAGAGTGCTATTGGTCTTTCTGTGATACGTTTTGGTGTAGATGATATTTTAAACACCACACAACTTATAGATTCAGAAGGAAATATTGATTTTAATAGAGTTAGTTTATTTTCTACTGCAGATTGGGCTGTTACTTTCTCGTATGCCCGTAAATTACCCTTAGATGGTCTTAATATAGGTGTAAACGCAAAAGTAGTACGACGTGTGATTGGGGATTTTGCAAATAGCTGGGGATTTGGACTTGATGTAGGTTTACAATGGAAAAAAGGGAAATGGGATTTTGGAATAATGGCTCGTGATATTACAACAACCGTAAATGCTTGGAGTATTGATGAAGATGAATTTGCTACTATAAGCGATGCTGTAGAAGGTCAGAATCAAGATTTACCTGAGAGTACTGAAATTACGATTCCAAAATTACAAGCTGGATTTGGAAGATCTTGGATACATCATTATGATTATAGTTTTAAAGCCGAAATAGACCTTAATGTTCGTTTTGCACAAACCAATGATATCATATCTTCTTCTGCCGTGAGTGTTACTCCCGCAGTAGGCTTTGAGTTTGGATATGCTGAGCTTGTATATGTACGAGCGGGTGTTGGAAATTTTCAAGAAATCACAGAGTTAGATAACTCCACAACGGTAGGCTTTCAACCTAATATAGGTGTTGGTTTTAAATACAAAGGTATTCACGTCGATTATGCTCTTACTGATATAGGTGATCAAAGTGCTGCTATCTACTCTAATGTATTTTCTCTTAAATTAGATTGGGAACTCTTTAGATAAATAATTCCTCTTAATTTATTATAAAAAAACATAGTTTCCTCCCCTATTTTACTTAATAGAATCTCTACTCTCTTTTATATAATCATTTATCACTTAAATATCTATTTAGTTCACACCATATTTCTTATCTGAACGAGTACAGATATATAATGTTAATCCTTAGTATCTTCTTATCATTATTCTATCTTTTTTAAAATAAAAACGATTAGAAGCATTTATAATAGAACTTGGAATCTTCTCTATTTTTCATAAACGCTTTCTGGGTAAACATATAAGTACCCTAAAAGAATATATATTAAATTTTAAAACATAAATCAGCGAGATAAATCTTAGCGTATTAAATTATTTTATAAAAGAAAACCTCCTAGTATAATCACTAGGAGGTTTTCTTTTATAGTATTCTCTTTTTAAAAGAGTCTTATCTTTTTAAAGTAAAGTGCCCTACAAATTCTCTTTGGGTAAATTCTCCATCTGGTTCTGTAAAGTTAACTCTAAACCAATAATCATCAGATTGTAATGGTTGACCATTAAAGGTACCATCCCAACCTTCACTAGTTGGACTCAACTGTTTGATTAACTTCCCAAAACGATCAAATATGTAAATCTTCGCATTTAGATTTGGTGCCACTCCAATTCCTATGATATTCCACGTATCGTGAAAACCATCTGCATTTGGAGTAAGGAATCTTGGGTAATCTATAATTCCAATGACCACCTCTGAGATACTACACTCTCCTGAGATTCTACGCCCAAATACCGTATGCTCCCCTGGAGAAACTCCTGTAAAGGTCGTACCTGATTGGAAAGGACCATCATCTATAGCATATTCAAAATCCTCTGGACTGCTATTAAATGCACTCACATAGGTAACCTCTACCGTATAAAGACCTCCTGGATTAAATGAACTCTCTACAACTTCTGCTGTAAAGACAGGTGCACTCACCGCTACATAACTCGTATTGGCTACATAATCACAACTAGTAATCACACCAGCTCCATTGTCATAGGTCGCTGTAATGGTTACCTCATACTCTCCTTGTTGATCTACAAGTACGGTTGGCTCTAAAGAAACTAGAACTCCATCTCGTGTCCAAGTATAAGCATAACTGTCTTCATCTAATATTGGATCTTCTACACTTCCATCTAGTAAGAAAGGTTCTAATGACTCTCCTGTTTGCTCATCTACACAAATCTCTCCCCCTTCATCACTTAAGTCGGTAAATGGTAATGGCTCTACAAACAACATAAACTCAATCACAGCCGTTGACTCACACATACTAGCTGTGTTAATCGCTCTTGCATAAATCGTCTGTGGATCACTCGTATTGACAAAAGCCGTAGGATCTAGAATCTCATTCTCCATATTTTGTGCATCTACTAAGGATGTATAATAGACGACCGATGTCGTTGCTTCTCCTCCTGTAATCACATCATTTTGTTGTGTCAAATCAAAGGTAGATACATCCTGTACTGGAATACCATTGATCCCTGGATCATCAGCACACTGTGTGATATCATCTGCTGGATTTGCCTCTGGACGCGTCTCTACGGTAAAGATCACACTTCCAAAAGAAGCACAACCTGTTGTCGTATTCTCTACTCTAAAGAAAATCTCATCACCATCGGTTACTGTAAATAATACCGATTGATCTATTGGGAAAGCAGTGTTCTCTGCCTCAATAGCCGTATTGTGATATGAAATAGTAAAGTCAGCTGTGTTCTGTGGTGCAACTAAGAACCCAGCATCATCTGCCAAGGTCATTAGGTCTACCTCTCCCATAGTATCATCTCCATCAAACTCTTCACAGAAAGTATAATCATAGGGAGTGTCTTGAACTAAAATTGGTAATGGGTTTACAATAACATCAAATGGAACAATCACAAAACAAGCAGTACCATCAGGTAGAATACTTGTCGTACTATCTACTCTAGCATACAATGTTTGTCCTCCTGGAATTGTATTGGTATAAAGAATCTCTCCCCCAACTCCTATGGTTGTTACAATATCCATAGCGTCAAATGGTGTCGCTTCTGCTAATGTCAAATCATCAAAAATACTTACCGTTACTGGTTCTCCTCCTTCGATAACTGTCACCGTCTGGGTAAGATCAAACTCAACAATCCCATTGGTATCATCGCCATCTAAATCATCATCACAAAGCTCAACATTATCTGGTGTCCCTGGACTTGGTAATGGTAACACTTCAATATCAAATGTCGTTTGAGAACTACATCCAGCTAATGAAGTCACAACCACCTGAATCGTTTGTGGATTCAGAATATTCGTATACATATCTGGATCTACAATAGGGGTGTCACTTGCCAAATCAGCTAAGGATGCATAATAAACTACATCTAATAAATCATCGCCTCCTGTAATATCAGTCTCTAATAAAGTTAAATCAAATACGACAACCCCTAATGGATCATCTGCAACACTGTCATCATTACACACCACCATATTAAGATCTACTCCTGCTGGATTGATCACAGGCAAGGCCTCTACAACAATATTAAAACTAGTAACCGCATGACAGTTATTGGCACTTCCATCATTGGTCTCTACACGTACCCAAATGATCTCATCTGGAACCGTGTTCATATTTACATTGGTATATGCAGTAGGTGTTGGTATGGCTGCCACACCATTTTCAGCATCTGCCTCTGTCGTGTGGTAAGTCACGATAAAGTTCCCCTGATCTGCCAATGGAATATTGATTAGAATAGCAGCTTCATTATCTGTAAGATTAAACTGCTCAAAACCATCTCCATCTGTATCACACTCAGTAAGAGGATCTAAATCAGCTGACAATGGAAGGTCTGGCATTGGGAAAACTAAAAGATCAAAACTGTAAATCTTCGTACAACCAGTAGTGGTATCCTCGGCAACAAGATACAATTGTGCCATCCCTGTAATATTGTTATATGGTAACGAGATATCTAATAAACCAGTACCATCATCTAATTGTGCATTGTCAAAAGTTTCGTAAAAACGTAAATTAATACCTGTTAAGCTAGCTAGTAGATCATCATTATAGCTCTGTAGATCAAAATCTGCAAAACCATCATTATCATCATCACAGGCAATACTTACAGCTAAAGGCTCTGGAATAAATGGTAATGGATTTACAATCAAATCGACTGTCGTTTGTGCCATACACATCCCAGCAGCTGTGCTACTAATCTGAATAAAGATAGTTTGTGGTACTGCTCCCGTGTTTACATAAGCATCGGCAGGAGTAATAAAATTGCCTGCATCTAAATCTGCTTGAGATTCATAATACGTAACTGTTAAGGTAAGATCTCCTGCTGTAATACCAGCATCCAATGAGGTTAAATCAAAGAAAGTAATACCATCATCATCTGTTCCTACCAATGGACCTTCACTATCACAAGCTTCTAGTATTGCTGGAGGTGCTGTAAAGACAGGTATCGGTGCAATCGTTGCATTAAAAGGTGCAACAGAAGCACACTCTGTAGCTATATTTTCTAATCGTACCCATATTATAGTCCCTGGTGCAGTTACTAAATAGTTGACAGGATCTCCAATAGGAAAAACATCATCTAAAGCATCCATGTTCTGTTCGTGATAGGTCAAGGTATAATCTAAAGGATCTAAACCTCCTAAGACTGCAGTTTCATTCTGAGTAAGATCAAAGATAACTTGATCTGTACCATCATTACACTCTGTAAGATCTGGTAATGGAAGGGTTATTAATGGAATTGGATTAACAACCAACTCTATTTCTATCACTCTAAAACAAACAGTACTCGTTGCTGGATCAGTATCGGTAGCTCGTACATAAATTGTTCTACTTACACTAGCATAGTTGGCAGGGTCTGCAATAGCAGGGGTTCCTAACTCAGCAGCAGCTAATGTCTCGTGGAAGCTCAACGAAAAGTTAGTCTCGCCATTAAAAATACCAGCGGTCACAACAGGATCGGTAAGATCAAAAATGGCAATACCATCAAAATCATCATCACACACCTCTATTGGATCGATCACCGTCGGAGATGGCAATTGATTCACAGCTAGAGTTAATGTGATAAGATCATAACAGCCTGTCACTACATCCTCTACACGTACCCAAACCGTTTGAGAGGCTGGAACTGCATTTTGATATAAATCTGTTAATGTAGGTGTCCCGGCATCAGCTTCGGCTTCAGTCAAGTGATAACTCACTACCCAATCAGGATTCGCTCCTGTAATCTCATCATCACGACTACGTAAATCAAAGGTAGAAAACTCATCGGTATCACTACCGCTTTCTATATCATCACAAAGCTCGTAAAGAGCAGGTTGAATAGGAGTTGGTAATGGGTTTACTATAAGATCAAGAATCACAGATTGACTACAAAAAGTAGTGGTGCTCTGAGCTACATCAGTCACAACAGCTATAACAGTATTGGTGTTACTGGTATGACTTGTTGGATCTGGAATAACTGGCATCCCTGCATCGGCTGCAGTTTGATCTACAAACCAGGTTATGGTAAATATTGCTGGATCTAATCCATCTAGTATTTGAGATTCTTGAGTCGTTAAATCAAAAACCATAATCCCATCGGCATCATCATCACATAACTCATATGGATCTGGATCCAGATTTGGCATTGG
>NZ_JBDUXP010000023.1:0-8257 GCF_039945015.1 Dokdonia sp. | reverse complement strand
GTTATTCTCTCTACAAATACTCCCTCTCAAAGCGGGTGCAAATGTACAACTATTTTTTCCTACCAAACAAACAAAAAATAAAAAAAATTAATCTTTTTTTTCCTACCCATTCAACATTCAAAACATCAATACAAAGAACTCTTTTCCCGAAAGCGGAGTGCAAAGATAACACGCCTTTTTTAATTAAAAACTAAAAAATAAATCTTTTTTGAAAAAAAATGCAAACACCTAAAAAACAAGCCCGTGAAGATGTCTAATACAACAACCTTTGTCCTATATATATGTACTATAAAAATTAAAAAAATAAGAACAAGTTTCATTAATAGCTAAGCTGCATATTGTACACGATACTAGAAGACATTATCTTTGTCCGGTAAATATATTCTTATGATCAATATAAGCTTGCCAGATGGCAGTGTAAAACAAATGGAAAACGGGACGACTCCTATGGACGTCGCAAAGAGCATTAGTGAGGGACTCGCAAGAAATGTCATTTCTGCAAAATTCAACAAGGAAACTATTGAAACCTCTACCCCACTAACCACCGATGGATCTATAGTTTTATATACCTGGAATGATGACGAAGGGAAAGAAGCTTTCAGACATTCATCTTCTCATGTACTCGCACAAGCTTTACTTGAATTATATCCTGGCGTTAAACTTACAATTGGCCCAGCTATTAATAATGGGTTCTATTATGACTTAGACACTGGAGATCATGTGATTTCTGATAAAGATTTCAAGCGCATTGAAGATAAGATGCTGGAAATAGCTCGTGGAAAACATGATTTTACTATGAGATCTGTTTCAAAAGCTGAAGCTTTAGAGAAATACAAAGCAGAAGGTAATGAGTATAAAGTTGAGCTTATTGAAAATCTAGAAGATGGCACAATTACTTTTTGTGATCATGATTCATTTACAGACTTATGCCGAGGAGGGCACATTCCTAATACAGGAATTATAAAAGCAGTTAAAATAATGAGTGTCGCTGGGGCGTACTGGCGTGGAGACGAAAACAAACCACAACTTACGCGCGTTTACGGAACTTCATTTCCTAAGCAAAAAGAGCTTAAACAATATTTAGAACTTCTTGAAGAAGCAAAAAAGCGAGATCACAGAAAACTAGGTAAAGAGTTAGAGCTTTTTACTTTTTCAAAAAAGGTAGGACAAGGACTCCCTTTATGGCTACCAAAAGGTGCTGCTTTACGCGAAAGACTTGAAAATTTTTTAAAAGATGCTCAAAAAAAGGCAGGTTACGAAATGGTAATCTCCCCACATATTGGACAAAAAGAACTCTATGTAACATCTGGACATTTTGCAAAGTACGGTGAAGACAGTTTTCAAGCAATAAACACTCCTGCAGATGGAGAACAGTTTTTATTAAAACCTATGAACTGCCCCCATCATTGCGAAATATATAATGCGCGTCCGTGGAGTTATAAAGAACTTCCTAAACGCTATGCAGAGTTTGGAACAGTATATCGCTATGAACAATCAGGAGAATTACACGGACTTACTCGTGTACGTGGATTTACACAAGATGATGCTCATATTTTTTGTACACCAGACCAAATAGATTTTGAGTTTAAAAATGTTATAGATTTAGTACTTTACGTTTTTGGCTCATTAGGGTTTGAAAATTTTACAGCTCAAGTATCTTTAAGAGATCCAGAAAAACCAGAAAAATATATCGGTAGTGATGAAAATTGGCAAAAGGCAGAAGATGCTATTTTAAATGCAGCCAAAGAGAAAGGGCTCAATTATGTAGTCGAAACTGGTGAAGCAGCGTTTTATGGTCCAAAACTAGACTTCATGGTAAAAGATGCTCTTGGAAGAAGCTGGCAATTAGGTACCATTCAGGTAGATTACAACTTACCAGAACGTTTTGAACTCACCTACAAAGGCAGTGACAATGAACTACATAGACCTGTAATGATACATCGTGCTCCTTTTGGAAGTATGGAACGTTTTATAGCTATATTACTAGAACATACAGGAGGGAATTTCCCATTATGGCTAATGCCTGAACAAGCCATTATCCTTACACTGAGCGAGAAATATGAGAAATACGCTAAAAAAGTTTTAAATTTGCTAGAAAATCACGAAATTCGCGCCCTTGCAGATAACAGAGGAGAGACTATGGGCAAAAAGATTAGGGAAGCAGAAATGCAGAAACTCCCATTTATGCTGATAGTTGGAGAACAAGAAGAGAAAAATGGTACGATTTCTGTAAGAAGACATGGAGGTGAAGATTTGGGGAGTATGACAGTGGAAGCTTTCGCGAAAGCGGTACAAACCGAAATAAATGCAACAAAAAAAACATTTGAAGTTTAATTTAAATATAGTAAGCCATAGCAATACGTAGAAAAAGATCGAAAGGTCCCGCAAGGATCATTAAGGAAGATCAACACAAGATCAACCAAAAGATACGTGCTCGTGAAGTACGACTTGTAGGAGACAATGTTGAAGTAGGTGTATACCCTATTGCCAAAGCATTAAGTATCGCAGAAGAATTAGAATTAGATCTCGTTGAGATCTCTCCTAATGCTACTCCACCAGTTTGTAAGATCATTGACTACAAAAAGTATGTGTACGAGCAAAAGAAGCGTGAGAAGGTGATGAAGGCCAAAGCCACTAAAGTAATCATCAAAGAAATTCGTTTTGGTCCAAATACAGATGACCACGATTATGAGTTTAAAAAGAAACATGCAGAAAAATTCCTTAAAGAAGGCGCTAAGCTTAAAGCATATGTGTTTTTTAAAGGACGCTCTATTATATACAAGGATAAAGGAGAGATTCTTTTACTTAAGCTAGCTCAAGAATTAGAAGAGTTAGGAAAAGTAGAACAATTACCAAGACTGGAAGGTAAACGTATGACCATGTTTATCGCTCCTAAAAAGAAATAAAATAAATACCATTTTTAATGGTATATACTTATAAAACCCTTGAACTTAAAAGCTCAAGGGTTTATTAACGATAAGATGCCACTACTCTAGAAAGAATATGTTGCATAAAAAGAAAGAGAGTTAATTAATAAAACTAGGAACAGATGCCTAAAATGAAAACAAAATCCAGTGCTAAAAAGCGTTTTAAGCTTACAGGTACAGGTAAAATCAAAAGAAAGCACGCTTTTAAGAGTCACATTTTGACTAAAAAATCAAAAAAGCGTAAGCTTAAACTGACTCATGACGGATTGGTTCATGAAGCAGATCAAAACAATGTTAAGTTAATGCTTCGTTTGAAGTAATAATTTTAACCGGTTAACATTAAATTATAAACCCTGGAGTTAGGCCATTAAATTGAGCAAGTGTTATTAAAAGACCGCCTACTACAAAAAAAGTAAAATTATGCCAAGATCAGTAAACGCAGTAGCTTCTAGAGCCCGAAGAAAAAAGGTAATGAAGCAAGCAAAAGGTTATTTCGGACGTCGTAAAAACGTCTGGACTGTTGCAAAAAATGCGGTGGACAAAGCGATGCAATATGCATACAGAGACCGTCGTCAAAAGAAAAGAAACTTCCGTTCTTTATGGATTACTCGTATTAATGCGGGTGCTCGTATGCACGGAATGTCCTACTCTCAGTTTATGGGAAGAGTAAAAGCAAATGATATCGAGCTTAACCGTAAGGTTCTCGCAGATCTTGCTATGAATCACCCAGAAGCTTTTGCAGCAATCGTAAATAAAGTAAAATAAGGCTCAAGCCGAATTTATAATAACAATTAACTCTTTTAAAAAGCCCTACTCAGTGAGTAGGGCTTTTTTATTATGCTAAAACTTTATATTAATCAACACAGCTCTTTCATTACCAATTAAAAATAACTTCTTTTTCAATGTCTGGATGCAAACTATAATGTACAGGGCAGGTATTTGCAGTATGCTCCAATATTTTTTGTGATTTTACATCTAAGGCATCTGGAAAATTAAATTCAACTTTAATCTTCGAAATTCTTCTCGGATCAGCACTCATTGTTTTGGTTACAACAGCTTCCGTTCCTTTTATAGAAAGGTCCATTTGACCAGCTTTTATCCCCATAATAGTAAGCATACAATTTGCTAACCCCGTAGCTACTGTATCGGTTGGAGAAAAAGCTTCTCCTTTTCCTTGATTATCTACAGGCGCATCTGTAAGATAACTAATACCTGATTTAACATGTACGTTTTCAGTTCTGAGGTCTCCCAAATAGGTCACTTTACTTGTCATAAATATATTTTTATATAAAGATAACGCTTTCGCGAAAGCAATATAGAGGTACATTAATTAAACATTCAAATTTTCGTAAGTCAATATATATTATAAATCTTTAACAATTTACACCTAATTACCCCTGTTAAAACAGCATTTACTTAAAGGTATCTTAAATTATATCCCTATTTTTAAAGATTATCTCATTTATAAGAATTAATTTTCTACATATGAAGTTAAAGTACATAGCATTTTTACTGTTTTCCTTTTTATATATAATCCCTTCTATAGCTCAATTAGGGTCAACTCATTATATTCCTCCACTACATGCACGTCTTACTGGCGATCCTAGCCAAGAAATTGGATCTGCATTTATATATCTCTCGACACCATTTGGCACAGCTCCAGTAAATATTACAATAACCACTGGAGATGGTACTGTTATTCCAAACGGAAACCAAACGATTATTAATGGCGCGCCCGTTTCTGTAGATGTGACCCAATATATGGGTGTTACAGTAAATCAATTAAACACTCCCCTCTCTAATAAAGGGCTTATAGTAAGTGGAACTGAACTTTTCTATATTAGTTTACGGCTTCAATCTCAAAGTGGAAATCATTCAGGGTATATAACTGCAAAAGGAGAAGATGCATTTGGAACTCGTTTTAGAGTAGGTAGTTCTGAACAGAATAACACCTCTCCAAATCATAGTTTCTTTACTAGTTTTATGGCTGTAGAAGATAACACAGTAGTTACCATTTCTGATTATGATACTGGTATTGTTTTTGAACCTGTTGTTACAGACGATACACTTACTATAAACCTTAATGCTGGTGAATCTTATACTATTTCTGGCTATACAGATGTCTTAATAGATGGTAACAATGCAGGTTTTATTGGAGCTCTTATCGAAACAAACGACAGTGATCATCCTATTGTTGTAAACACAGGAAATGTAAATGGTAATGAGCCAAATAGTCCTCCCAACAATGGATCTGATATCATGGTAGATCAAATTGTTCAAGAAGAACTTGTGGGGTTTGAATACTTATTGGTGAGAGGAAATGGAAATCCTTTACTAGAACGAGTCCTCGTTATCGCAACTCAAGACAATACAGATATCTTTGTAAATGGTAATGTAACTCCAGAAGTAAGTTTAAATGCTGGCGAATATTCTTTTATAAGCAATGATGCATTATACCTCCCTAATGACATTAATGAAACGCATCGTAATATGTACATAAGTACTAATGACGAAAACAAATCATTATATGTATATCAATACATTGGCGGATCAAATGATAATAGTCCAAATAGTCCATTTCCAGATGCTACTCCTGGCATGAGTTTTATACCTCCTTTAAGTTGTTTCTTTCAAAACAGTGTAGATCTTATTCCAGATGTAGATGAAGTATCTCCTCTATTCGGAGGTTACGTTGGAAACATAGCTATCACTTCATTTATAGGAAATACTGTAAATGTAAACGGTCTTCCGTTAGATCCAACTACTGCGTTGCAAAACCCAGGGACTATCGAATGGGAAACATATAACGTCGGAAGTTTAAATGGTAATGTAATTATTACTTCAGACGGACCAATTGCTGTAGGGTTAGTTGCCGCAAATTCTGCCGCTGGTTTTGGAGGGTACTATTCCGGTTTTGCTGTTATACCTGAAGATAGTCAGACCGAAGTGTGTACAGGAAATGGCACCATAAACTTATTTGATAGAATAGATGGAAATCCTCCTACAGGAGGAATTTGGTCACCACCTCTCGATAGCGGTACCGATATTTTTGATCCTACAACTGATCCTATTTCGAATCCAACATTAGCATATACCTATACAGCAATGGGTTTTTGTGAAGAAGTTGATATTACAGTTACCGTGACATTAATAGAAACACCGGTAATAGACCCTATCGCAGATATAGATGCTTGTGAAACATTTACACTTCCAGATCCTACGACAATCACTGGGAGTTTTTTAAATAATCCTCAATATTTTACAGATCCACAATCAAACCCCACTACTACACTTATAGATTGGACTATTCCAATTACAACCACCACTACGATATACATATATGATGAAAATGAAGCTGATCCGGAAATTTGTACAGCTGAAATTAATTTTGATGTTATTATTAACGATTTTGCAATTGCAAATGCTGTTCCAGATCAAGTTGTATGTGATGACCCTACAAATGATGGGCTTGAGATTTTTGATTTAACAACTTTAGAAGCTACTGTTTTAGGCACTCAAAATCCTTTGTCATATACTGTTACATTTCACACAACTCAAACAGACGCTACAAACGGAGATAATCCCATTACACCACCTGAGGCATATCAAGCTGGTACTTCAACAATATTTGCTCGTATAGAAAATAATTTAAGTGACATATGTTTTGACACCACTCCTATTAATCTAATCGTAAGCTTACAACCAATAGCAAACCCTGTTCCTGATCAGATTACTTGTGATGACTCTTCAAATAATGGCCTTGAGATTTTCAATTTGACTAACATTGAGACCATATTACTCGGTACGCAAAATCCTTTAGAATATACCATAACATATCACCTTAATCAAATAAGTGCAGATAATGACACAGGAGCTATTGTAACACCAACTGCTTTTAATTCTACTAGTGCTGTAATAATTGTTCGTATTGAGAATACAAGTAATCCAAATTGTTTTGACACCACGGAAATAGTTTTGACAGTTGATTTCTTACCTGAAGCTGTAGCGCCTGGAGATTATGGAATTTGCGACAATACTATTGATGGAGATGACACTAATGGCTTTACAGAGTTTAATCTATCAACACAAGATCTTGTTATTCTTAATGGACAAAGTACTACTGATGTAACACTAACGTATCACAGTAGTCTCATTGATGCACAAACGGATACTGCACCATTACCTAGCTTACATACAAATGCAACCGTAAATAGTCAACCTATTTTTGCAAGAGTAGAAAACAACAATAACCCTTCTTGTTTTACGATTACTACATTTGACATTGTTGTTCACCCACTTCCTATAATTATTAATCCATTACCATTACTAACACAATGTGATGTAGATAATGATGGTTTTGCAATTTTCAATTTAACACAAGCTGAAATCTTAATATCTGCAGATTTCACTAATGAAACATTTCAATATTTTGATCAAGCAAATAATATTATTGCAGATCCAATTGCATATACTAACTCTATAGTCAATAACGAAACAATTAACGTCATTGTATCAACGGTTAATGGGTGCTCTCGCCCTACTCAAATGCTATTAGAAGTAGACACCTCTCAAATTCCTAGTAATTTCTTATTAGAATATACAGCTTGTGATACAGATAGTGATGGAGTTTCTGTTTTTGATTTTAGTGATGCTACAGCACAAGTACTTGGATTATTTCCAGCTGGACAACTACTCACTGTAACTTATTATGAAACACTTCAAGAAGCACAAAGTGAAGTTAGCGCTATTCCAGATATTTCAAACTATACAAATAATATAGCACTTACAGATGTTAACGGTGTGCAAGGAGTGTGGGTTCGTGTAGACGGTGATACCGCAAATGATTGTATTGGTTTAGGGATACACGTACAACTTACAGTACTTCCTAACCCATTATTAAATACAGACGTCGATGACATTACTATATGCAATGACACGCCTATTGCTGCAATTTTTGATTTAACCTCAAAGGATATTGAAATTACTGGAGGAAATCCTGATTATGCCGTAAGCTATTATGCATCTTTAGCAGATTACCTAGCGGTTCCACCTATTCCAATTCCTAATCCAACGATATATCCAAATGCAAGCGAGCCTCAAACTATTTATTATAGTGCTGTAAATACAGTTACTGGTTGTATAACCTTTGATGATGCAAATCTATCTTTCCAATTATTTGTCAATGAAAATCCAACAACTGTTACTCCTACAGATTTATTAGTTTGTGATTTGGATGGTTTAGATGATGGTTTTACTTTAATGGATTTAACGGTTAAAAATGCAGAGATCACAGGAGGATTTGATCCTGATGTATCCATAAGTTATCACTT
>NZ_JBDUXP010000022.1:0-56734 GCF_039945015.1 Dokdonia sp. | reverse complement strand
GTCAACTCCTTTGATCCAAATGACAAAAGATGTCTTGAAGGAGATGAAGTACTTATTGAAAATGCAGATGAATATTTACATTATCTGATTCGTTTTCAAAATACAGGGACAGCCTCTGCTATAAATATTAGAGTCGCAGATCAGCTTGACGAAAAATTAGATTGGACAACACTTGTTGTAGAATCACTTAGTCATCCTGGGAGAACAGAAATAATGAACGGACATGATGTATCTTTCATCTTTGATGATATTAACTTACCTCACGAGACGGCAGACCCCGAAGGGAGCAATGGGTTTATAGCCTTTAAGATAAAACCAAAAAACACTGTTGTATTAGAAGACACTGTTGAGAATACTGCTTTTATTTTCTTTGACTTTAACCCTCCTATCATCACAAATACAACTTCTACCACATTTGTAGAGGCATTATCTGTAGAAGGTTTCGCGACACTTACGGTCAATTTATACCCAAATCCTGTTTCTGACATCGTAACCATCGAGAGTGCAACACGCATAGAAAGCGTAACACTATTTAATACGTTAGGACAAGTTGTAAAAACAATACCTATCAATGCGTATAATAGTCAAATCGACATGAGTACATTACACGCAGGACTTTATTTTATAAAAACAACATCTATCACAGGAACAGAGGCTATTAAGAGAGTAATTAAAGAATAACAAAGAACGAAAACAATCCTATTAATTTTCACAACAATTTCTTATTTTGATCGTAAAAAGTGTAATTTAGACAATATAGAAAAGTAAGTTTATCTTTTCTTTGTCGACATACAGATTATGAAAACAATGATAGAAAAATCAAGAGAACAAATTGTACAAGAAGCGTTACCAAAAGCGATTTCTTATGAAGATTTCAGACAATTAATGGATGACCATGCTGCTCAAGAAACAAGCACAGGTCCTAATCAAACAGAAGCGCTTACCAATTATACAATGCTTAACCAGCGTCGTATGAAACGCTTAGATAAAACTACCAAATTACAAGAAGCAGATATAGCAAAAATAAAAGACTTCAAAGGAGATGTTACGTGGCTTGTCATTACAGAAAGCTGGTGTGGTGATGCTGCTCAAACAATGCCGGTGATGCAAAAAATAGCGCAACTTTCAGAAGGAATTACTTTAAAAGTAGTACAACGTGATGAGAATCTAGAATTAATAGATACGTTCTTATATAATGGAGGTCGTTCTATACCAAAACTAGTTGCAATAGATAACACTACTGGAAACGTACTTACAGACTGGGGACCTCGTCCATCCGAAGCTACAAAAATGGTTGACGATTATAAAGCTGAGCATGGCAAATTAACACCAGAATTCAAACAAGATTTACAAGTTTGGTATAATAAAGATAAAGGTCAAAATACAGTAAAAGATCTTGTTAAATTTTTAGAAAACTAAAGTTAACAACTACTTGACCAAATAGACGTTTACAAAATAGTAAACTATAAATATTATTATAAAAGGAGTTTTTAAAACACGCAATGCAATTGAGGTGTTTTAAAAACTCCTTTTATTTATACTCTATAGAGAAGATACTACCCTTGAAAATAAAAGGTAATCGTTCCTTTTTGAGAAGCATTGGACGAGCTATCAAAATAAGCCTCAGAGGCATAAATAAGTGCTTGATCTATCAAGCATCCATTAGAAGATGTAGATGCCTTTTTATTGTATTCTTTCTTTGTAATAGTTCCTGTGTTACTTACCTCTATATCCAATACGATAGAACCTATCGCATCACAAGTATATACAGGATTAGGAATTCTAAGAGCATTTCGCCCCTTAAGATTATAAGAAACCGTACTCTCTCTATTTCCTTTTTTGCTGGCACGTTCTTTTTCTCTCTCTTCTATTTGAGCCTTGATACGTTCTTTACGTTCAGCCATGGCTAACTCCGTAGATTTTTTGTGCTCTTCTAATGTCTTCTCATTCTCGGCCTCAAGATCTTCTACACTTTCTAATTGTTGTTGCTCAATAGCTTTACGTATAAGATCTTCTTCTTTAAAAAGTTCTCTACTCTCATTACGCAACTCACTTGCATTATATACTTGATGACTTTTTACTTGCATTTGTTGTTGCGTCACTTCTTCTTTTACCTCTTCTTCTTCAAGTGGTTCTTGGATCACAGGAATTGCTATAAACTCTTCTTCTGGATTTGGATCTTCATAAGGTTTTACTCCTAAAAAGAAAAATACAAGCACCAATAAACATGCGCCCGAAAACGTAATAAGCATGGATTTATCTTGATGACTCAACTTCATAAGGTTTCTAAAATAGTCAAAATCTCGTTTACACCGTGTCTATTAACACTCTTTAGCTTTCTACAGATGTGTCAAAACTTTGCTCAAAAGATGTAAGATCCTGTGCATTATCTACGGAGTACTTCCCTATTTTGGTTCTTTTTAATACCGTAAGATGTGCGCCACTCTGCAATCCTTTTCCCATATCATACGCTAGAGATCGTATATAGGTCCCTTTACTACAACGTACTTTAAAGTCTATTTCTGGAAAGGCTATTCGGGTAATTTCAAAATCATAAATCGTGATTTCTCTTGTAGGAATTTCTACTTCTTCGCCAGCTCTTGCATATTCATATAAACGTTTTCCATCTTTCTTTAATGCAGAAAATACAGGAGGTCGTTGTTGGATATTTCCTTGGTACGCTTTCGCGAAAGCGTATACCGCCTCCTCTGTAATATGATCAATAGGAAAGGTTTGATCGACTTCGGTTTCTAAGTCATAAGAAGGCGTTGTTCCTCCTAACATAACAGTACCAGTATACTCTTTTTCTTGCCCCATAAACTCATGGATGCGCTTTGTAAACTTCCCAGTACAGATAATCATAAGACCAGTCGCCAGAGGATCTAATGTCCCAGCATGTCCTACTTTAATCTTCTTAATATTCAGATTTTTACGAATGAGCCAACGTACTTTATTCACCAACTGAAACGAGCTCCACTCCATCGGTTTATCAAACAGTAATAACTGTCCGTCTTTATAATCTTGATCTGTTAAGACTGTCTTCTCTTCCATAAAATATGATATTTAAGTCAAGATTATCGATTGTACAAACTAAATCCTATTGCAATTAATCCAACAATCAAACAATAGATTGCAAACCAAGAAAGCTTACTTTTCTTCACAAGTTTAATCATCCAAGTACATGCAAAAAGCCCTGCAATAAAAGCAGCAAGAAATCCTATAATAAGAACAGAAATATTACCCCCTTCTGTCGTTAAATCACCTCCTAGAATGTCTTTGGCTATCTTACCTAAGATCAATGGAATTACCATTAAAAACGAAAAACGAGCTGCTTTACTCTTATCATTCCCTAATAATACAGAGGTCGATATAGTCGCTCCACTACGAGAAATTCCAGGAATCATGGCAACTGCCTGAGAGACTCCTATTACAAAAGCATTGGAAAAAGATACTTTCTTCTGTGTGTCTTTTGCCTTATCTGCCATCCATAACAAAATAGCGGTTACAATAAGCATACAACCAACTAAGAGTATATTACTTCCAAACAATGCTTCCAATTCTTCTTCAAAAAATAATCCAACAATAACAGCAGGAAGCATAGAAAGAATAATCTTTGTAGAAAACTGTGTCTCTTCATTCCACTTGAATTTGAATAATCCAGTAATGATTTCCCAAATATCTTTTCTAAAAACAACAATAGTACTTAAGGCAGTCGCAAAGTGTACTACTACTGTAAACATCAAGCTTTCTTCAGGTACAGATGTATCTCCAAGAATAGCTTTTCCTAACTCGAGGTGTCCACTAGAAGAAACAGGTAAAAATTCGGTAAGACCTTGGATAATACCAAGTAAAAGGGCATCTAGATTATTCATGGATGCAAAGATAACTTAGTCTTATAAAGTGGCAAACTTACTTTTTCTCTTTATTTGGGTTTAAAAGAATGGCATATACTTCGACACCAAAGCCCAACAATACAATAGCAGGTGCAAGACGTATACGTCTCCAAGAGTAAATTTCTGGGTTAAACACATTAGGATCATCACTTCCTCCTCCAGACATTAAAATAAATCCAAAGGCAATAACACCTAACCCAATAAGCATCCATTGGTAGTTTTTCTTACCAAAAATAAATTCTGTTTGATGCTTCTGTAATGTCGTTGTTTTACGTTTTTGTTCTCCCATGCTTGTGTCCGCAGAGGCGGATATTTTTAATTAAACTCTGTAAATAAAATCTCATCTCCAATAGCTATTTGAGCAATATGATTGGATGAAGACCCCATAAGCGTACTTGCTAGATGCAAAGTAACATTTTTATTTAAAACTTTCTCCCGAAATTTTGTTAATGTATACCCTTGTTCTAATCCTCTATTGATGTAATAGAAATTCCCGTCTGCCTCTTGAAAGACAATATCTTTTACACCTCCTTCATACACCTTGGTCACTTTAATTTCTTTTACCTCGCAATCCTCCATCTTGGGGTTTTGGATAAGGCAAGAAGTACATGAAAAAGAAAGAAAAAACGAAAGAAGAATAACACGTTTCATACGGCAAGGCTTTAATACGTTAACGTATAACACATTAAATTATTTCACCATAAAACATGTATTGTTACTCGGCAATCACAGCATTTGTAATGCCATCAAGTGCTCCATTGACTTTTTGTACAACTTCAGCTTTATCGGTAATTCCATGACGTTCTGCTAAGAAAGAAGCATCTAGATATGACACAAATACAGCTCCATTTTCATCCTCATGCACCAGTACTTTTAAAGGGAGGTCAATACCGATACTCTGATTACTTTGCATGAATAACGTTCCTACTTTTGGGTTTCCAAAAATTAATACGCGTGTAGGGCGTAATTCAAGATCGACGCTAGCTGCACCTTTATCGTGAGGTACAATTGCCATCACGTGCAACCCTTTTGAAGTCACCACTTCTTGAAGTTTTGTAAAGGTTTCATCTGCCGTATGAGGGCTCTTCTTTGTAATTAATTGGTCGTTTATAGACGCTACCGAAGCACCTTCTACCGTTGTATTTTCTGTAAACCCAGCCAACGCTCCATTGATCTTTCCAATCACAGCTTGTGGCTCTGTGATTCCATAACGACTCGTAAGTGTCGTCCCGTTATAATAACTTATTTGGGTATCTCCTGCGGCATCTTCCCATATCAAAAGTTTCAAAGGAAGATCCAATCCTATTCTTTGATCTTGTTGCATCAGTAATGTTCCTCCTTTAGGGTTTCCAAAAATGATCGTACGTGTAGGACGTAACTCAAGACCTGCTTTTGTTGCCGCAATCGAATGATCAATATTGGCCATGATTTTAAATCCTTTTTCTTTTAATTGTGGGATAAGAGTATCGGCAAGTTGTGATACTGTTTTTTCTTTAGCTACAGTAATAAATTCAGAAGTACGCATGGGAGTTGTGGTGGTTTTAGATTGATTTTGAGTGCAGCTCATAAAGAACATACTCAAGAACAAAAAATAGATTCCATTTTTCATAATATCCATTTGGTCGAAGTTTCGTTTAAATTCATACTAAAATCTTATAAGAAAACAATGACTTTCTAAATACCTTGCCAAGCAACTATTTCTAGCGATTGCTATGATTTGTTTTTATTCTTTAAACACCTCTATCAATTGTGGAAATTCGATTCCCATTCTTTTATTATCCACTTTGCCATCATAGTCATTGTCTCCATATTCGAGTCCAACCATAATAAGTCCTTCAAGTCCTTTTCTTTTCGCTTTTGGTATTTCTCTCATTATTTCGGCAAACTCGTCTTCTCCAATTCTATAAATAATCTGAGTCAAAACATAACCCAAATCATATGCACTTGCTGCGCCTCCATTTGGAAAATCTTTTAGTTCGATTATTGATTTTTTATCTTTTTGCAGTGCATTAGAAATCAAGTGTTGCATTTTTTGATTTTCAGCAAAAGATTGATGAGCAAGCAACGTGTCTCCAATTATTACCCCCTCAATCTTATCCGTTTTACAACAAACTATAAAATTAAAAATCAAGAACAGTCCTATTAATTTTTTAATGCTTTTGATTTTCATAGTAATAACACCTTTCTTTAATAATACAACTCATCTGTGCGCAAATTCAAGAAACGCTGTGTTGCAATAAATGTACTTACCCAAGTAATGAGAACTCCTAATAAGAAGATGCCTAAGAAAAGTGCACCTATAAGAACTTTATCATCAAGTAATGAAAACTCTGGAAAGGTCTCATTGAGATAATATAATATAACCGCCATCCCTATAAGCGCTAGTAACGCACCTAGAATTCCTAATCGTACACTTCTCCAAACAAAAGGACGTCGTATAAAACGCTTTGTAGCCCCTACCATTTGCATCGTTTTTATTGTAAAACGCTTGGCGTACACTGATAACCGTATCGAACTATTAATCAATAAAACCGCAATCACTGTAAACACCGCACTGATGACAAGTACCCAAAACGTAATTTTCTTGATATTATCACTCAATAATGTAATAAGCGATTGATCATATGTCACCTCATCTACAAAATCCTTAGCGGCAATTTCATCAGAGATTTCTTTGGTTTTTGTAGGAGACACATAATCTGCTTTTAGATACACATCAATACTATTCTGTAATGGATTATATCCTAAGAAGTCCATAAAGTTCTCACCTATCTCTTCGCTATGCGCTTCGGCGGCAGCTTCTTTTGACACAAAAACAGAAGACTTTGTATAATCGGCAAGTGCCAGTGATTTTTCTAGTTGTTTAATCTCAACCTCTTTGGCAGTATCCTTAAAATAGACCGTAAGAACCACTTTCTCTTTAAACTGATCGGCTACTGTTTTAGATTTAATAACAACAATCCCTAAACTCCCTAGTAAAAAAAGTACCAATGTAATACTTATGATTACAGATACGTACGAGAATACAAGTCGGCGTTTTTGATAACGTTCAAATGAAGATGCCATAAATAACTAGAGTGGTTAATAACGTAAAAATACAATGATTTTTAAATCTATGCATACACAACGTTCAAAGTTTCCACATTGTTATACACCTATAAAAACCATCTGCACTTTTATATCTATCTTTCAATCAAATAAAAGTCATCTCAACTTCTTATTTTTGAATTTCAATCACTACCATTATAGACTTCCTTAAAGACATAAAAATATCAAGACCCGGACTATGGTTTCCTACCGTATGGATTTATCTAGTCCCGTTTAGTCTGAATACGGCTTTCTGGGAACAACCTGTTTTTTGGATCGGGTTTTTCTTTGTCACCTTTCCTTTAAATTTTCTTGTATACGGGCTTAATGACTATAACGACGTAGCCTCAGATAAAGTAAATGATCGTAAAGGAAATTTCCTGTTTGGTGCCAAAGCCTCTCAACAACACCTCAACACCGTTCCCAAAAAAATAGCCATTGTACTCTTGCCGTTCATTATCTATTTCACCTATCTATCGGGTATCTATATGTTGCTGTTATTGATTTTTATGGTCGTCATTAATATCATCTATAATTTTAAACCCTTTCGGATTAAAGAACGTCCTCCATTTGAAATCTGTATTCAGATAGGATACGTATTTACAGCACTATTTAGTGTATTGCTTAATGACTTAGAAATAATTCCGTGGCAGACCTTGCTCTATCTTACCTTATTTGCTTTTCAAGCACATATTGCAGGAGAAATTATGGACATAGAACCAGATATTATAGCCAAAAAGAAAACAACCGCTACCGTCATAGGCCGTAAAAACACCAAGTATATCATGCTTGGATTGTTACTTCTTGAAGTCTATATTCTTGCCATTTGGTTCCAGGATTATGTCCTCGCAGGTTTTCTCGCTGTATTTTCTATTTGGATGTTTCTGGATGTATTCTTCTTTTTTAAAGAAAAACCCTATTCAGTTGCACAAATGAAACTCTTTGGACTAGCTATGAACCTCTCGGCTGTGGCTTCTATGTTATGGGCGTTGTATGCTGGTAAATTATTACATCCTGTTTTTTAGTTATTTTAGACATAGTATCATCAGTTCGTCAACCTGAACTCGTTTCAGGTTCTCATATTTTCCTTAATTAGAATGAGATTCCGAAATGAATTCGGAATGACGTCATACGTAAAGTAGTATCATTTTTGACCTTTCGTCAGTCTAGACTTTCCTGCCTGCCGGTAGGTTCGCGAAAGCGTATAAAGAACAGTAGACAAGGCATCGTCAGTTCGTCAACCTGAACTCGTTTCAGGTTCTCATCATCATTCTTCTCAATCAAAGTGAGATTCCGAAATGAATTCGGAATGACGTCATACGTAAAGTAGTATCATTTTTGACCTTTCATCAGTCTAGACTTTCCTGCCTGCCGGCAGGTTCGCGAAAGCGTATAAAAAACAGTAGACAAGGCATCGTCAGTTCGTCAACCTGAACTCGTTTCAGGTTCTCATCATCATTCTTCTCAATCAAAGTGAGATTCCGAAATGAATTCGGAATGACGTTAGATTTACAATTATGAAATTTTCATATAAAAGAGAAGAGATTAAAGAACAGAGAAAAAAGGAAAGTTATAGATTAATGCTCTATTCTTAAGCCGATTTTATACATACCCATACGTCTTTTCTCTATATGCTCTTATCTATATTCTTTTTTCGCTTTCGCGAAAACGATTATCTTTAAATCATGAAAATTCTAATCTACGGTACCGGAGGCGTCGGTGGCTTTTTAGGCGGAAAACTAGCCAAAACATCACATCAAGTAACCCTCATTGCTCGTGGCGCACACCTTAAAGCCATTCAAGAACACGGCCTTCAAGTACAAAGTATCACAGGTAATTTTACCGCACATCCGCATCTTGCTACCGATGATCTTTCCAAAATAGATGTTCCCGATCTTGTTGTCTTTGGCACCAAATCTTGGCAATTACAAGAAGCATCAAAAGAGATATTGCAATATACAAATGATACTACTTTATTTCTATCATTACAAAACGGAGCTAACAATACAGAAAAATTAAACAACGTACTTCCAAAGAATCAAGTACTCTCTGGTTTATGTAGGATGATTAGTTTTATAAAAAGCCCAGGCGTGATTTCAAATCCAGATATTCCACCTACATTTCTTTTTGGAGAACAAGACAATACCAGAACACCTAGAGTCGAAGCTATTTTACAAGCATTCAAGGAAGCAGATCTCAATGCCAACATCCCAGAAAATATCCAAATCGCTATCTGGCAAAAATTTCTATTTATCACGACCGTAAGTGCCATCGGAGGTTTGACCAGAGCTCCTATTGGAGCAATGCGTGACAACCCATACATCAAAGATGTCATGCTCAAAACAGCACAAGAAGTCTATGCCGTTGCACACGCCAAAGGAATTCTACTTCCAGAAAGCACAATAGACAAAGCCTTTGCTGCCATCACGCGTCAAGCATCACAAACCACAGCATCTACACAACGAGATATCATGGAAGGCAAACCTAGCGAACTCGAAAATTTCAACGGTTTTATTGTAAAAGAAGGAAAGAAACTAGGTATTCCCACGCCTGTTAATGAGATGATATATGAGCTATTGACACCGCAAGAAAAAATAGCACGTTTATCTTTATCCAAATAATACATGTGTGATCTCTCCTACCGTCGAGATGACTCAAAACACATCAACTTACTACAAACAAAAGCTCCTCCTCTCTCTGAGGGGAGGTGGCTGTATGAGGCACGAATACAGGTGAAAGGGAGTTGCTTATCTAATACTTCTAAACCAATAACTTCGATACAATTCCTCGTTCCTCAGAATCACTCAGTCACCACTTTTACGGGGTTATGGGGCTTACTAAAAATAGAGTACTACTCTAATTTAGAGTGTTACTCTATTTTATAGCATCACATATATTAGGATACTATTACATATACATGATGAAATAGGTCAAATAATTGTAAATTTGCCGGCTTAAACAGCGTAAAGCTGTGACATATAAATAATACAATCGTCCTGATTCCTGACTCGTTTCAGTCTTGAATCACTTTCGCAAACCTGCCTGACGGTAGGCAAGAGCGGAAAAAATAACACATTATGAAATGAGCATAAACAAAATTAATTTTTTGCTTATCAACTAGAACAATTAAATTTTTTATGCGAAAGCGTAGCGGTTGATCTAAGCAGAAAATTTTTATTTACTTCATTTCCAATAAAATAAAATTTTCAAGTAGATGAAATACCATTTCAACGAAATAGAAGCCAAATGGCAAAAATATTGGGCAGACAGAGGCACTTTTCATGCTAGCAACAATAGCGATAAACCCAAATATTATGTACTCGACATGTTCCCTTATCCTTCTGGAGCGGGCTTACACGTTGGGCATCCATTAGGCTATATTGCCAGTGATGTCTATGCACGTTACAAGCGTTTGAAAGGTTTTAATGTATTGCATCCTCAAGGATATGATTCTTTTGGATTGCCTGCCGAGCAGTATGCGATTCAGACGGGACAACATCCTGCAACGACGACCAAAGTAAACATAGAAGGCGGTGTCGATAATCAAGGTAATGTGATTGCTGGGTATCGCAACCAACTGGATAAAATAGGATTCTCTTTTGACTGGAGTCGTGAAGTACGCACTTCTGATCCTGCTTATTACAAATGGACACAATGGATTTTTACCGAGCTATATAATGCTTGGTACAATATAGATACGGATAAAGCTGAAGGAATTGATACGTTGGTGTCCGCTTTCGCGAAAGCGGGTAATGAAGGAGTAAACGCGGTATGTGATGACAATATCGAGCCATTTACAGCCGATGCATGGAATGCTTTTTCTGATAAAGAACAACAAGAAATTCTTTTAAAATACAGACTTACCTACTTAGCCGAAACGGAAGTAAACTGGTGTCCTGCTTTAGGAACCGTACTTGCTAATGACGAGATTGTAAACGGCGTTTCAGAACGTGGTGGGCATACGGTAGTACGTAAAAAAATGACCCAATGGTCTATGCGTATTTCTGCCTATGCAGAACGTTTGATCCAAGGATTAGAAGGGATTGATTGGAGTGAGTCTATTAAAGAGACGCAACGTAACTGGATTGGGAAATCGGTGGGTGCGATGGTGTCTTTTCAATTAAAAGAACACGCAGAAAAAATAGATGTGTTTACGACACGTCCAGATACTATTTTTGGTGCCAGCTTTATGACGCTTGCTCCAGAACATGAATTGGTTGCAAAAATCACCACTCCTGAACAAAAAGAAGCGGTAGATGCTTATATAGAATCTACATCAAAACGTTCTGAACGTGAGCGTATGGCCGATGTAAAAACCATTTCTGGTGTCTTTACAGGAGCCTATGCAGAACATCCATTTACCAAAGACCCAGTTCCTGTGTGGATTGGTGATTACGTATTGGCTGGCTACGGAACAGGCGCTGTGATGGCGGTACCTTGTGGCGATCAGCGTGATTATGACTTTGCAAAAAAGTTTGGAATTCCGATTCCAAATGTTTTTGAAGGAGTTGATATTTCTGAAGAAGCCTTTGCAGATAAAGCGACAACGGTTATTGCAAATAGTGATTTCCTAAACGGATTAAAATATAAGAAAGCGGTAAAACTGGCGATTTACGAGCTAGAAAAAATAGGCGCAGGAACGGGTAAAACGAACTATCGTTTACGTGATGCAGTATTTAGTCGTCAGCGTTATTGGGGAGAGCCTTTCCCAGTATACTATGTAGACGGAATGCCACAGATGATTCCGCTAGAGCATTTGCCTGTGGAACTTCCTGAAATTGAAAAATACTTACCTACCGAAGATGGCGAGCCACCATTAGGTCGCGCCGATGTATGGGCGTGGGATACAAAAACAAACACTATTGTTTCCAATGACCTTATCTCTCCCTCTGGGGGAGATGTCCAAGGGACAGAGGGGGTCTATCCATTAGAGTTAAATACGATGCCTGGATGGGCAGGAAGTAGTTGGTACTTCATAAAGTATATGGACAATACCACAGAGGATGGTTCTGTTCCTAAAGAGGCATTGGACTATTGGGGGAATGTTGATTTATACATTGGAGGTTCCGAGCATGGAACAGGTCATTTATTGTACTCACGTTTCTGGGTAAAATTCTTATACGACCGTGGGTATATAGAGTTCGATGAACCGTTCCAAAAAATGATCAATCAAGGGATGATTTTGGGAACGAGTGCTATTGCATATAGAATAAGCGGAACAAATACATATGTTTCTGCAGGTCTTAAAGGTCAACACGAAACAGAAGGTATTCACATTGATGTGAATATGGTGAATGCCTCTGATGAAATTGATGTCGAGATTTTAAAGAATTGGCAGCCTCAATTTAAGGATGCAGAATTTGTCTTAGAAGGAGATAAATTTATAGTTGGACGTGAAGTAGAAAAAATGTCTAAGCGTTGGTACAATGTTGTTAATCCTGATGACATTTGTAATCAATATGGTGCAGATACACTTCGTATGTATGAAATGTTCTTAGGACCGTTGGAGCAAGCAAAGCCATGGAATACGGCAGGTATTACAGGGGTACATAACTTCTTGAAGAAACTTTGGAAATTATACCACTCTGGTGCAGAAGAAGTATTTAACGTAACAGATGCTGAGCCTACAAAAGACAACTTAAAGACACTTCATAAAACGATTAAGAAAGTAGAAGAAGATATTGAGAACTTTAGTTTCAATACATCGGTTTCTACTTTTATGATTGCAGGTAATGAGTTGGCTGCACAAAAGTGTACTTCTAGAGGCATCTTAGAACCGCTTTTGATTTTGATCGCCCCGTATGCGCCGCACATTGCTGAGGAGTTATGGAGTAAATTAGGACATACAGAAAGTATCTCTGAAGCACCCTTCCCAATTTTTGACGCAAGTCACTTGGTTGAGAGTGCTAAGAATTATCCGATCTCTTTTAATGGGAAAATGAAGTTTACATTAGAACTTCCACTTGACTATACCAAAGATCAGATAGAAGAAGTCGTGATGGCTCACGAAAAAACAAAAATGTATCTCGACGGACGCACGCCTAAAAAAGTGATTATCGTCCCTGGAAAGATTGTAAATATAGTGGGGTAATCCTCGTCATGCTGAACTTGTTTCAGCATCACACATAGAGCAACGTATATAGTATAGCTCAATTAAAAATAAATGAGACACCGAAATAAATTCGGCGTGACGCAGAGTCATGCTGAACTTGTTTCAGCATCACACACGGAAATAAAAATAATGAGACACCGAAATAAATTCGGCGTGACGTACGTCGACACATCGTCATGCTGAACTTGTTTCAGCATCGCACAAGTAGTTAACTTAGAATAGTCGCTAAAAAATGATATTATGCAACTTAGCTATGTTTACATAATGACAAACACATATAGAACAACATTTTACATAGGTGTTACCGCAGATTTGTCAAAAAGAGTCAGCGAACATCAAGAAGGTATAGGGTCAAAGTTTACGAGCACATATAATCTAAAGGACTTGATTTATTTTGAAGAATTTACCGATATTGATCAAGCTATTTCTCGAGAAAAACAATTGAAGAACTGGCATAAAGAGTGGAAGTTAAATCTCATACGAGCAACAAATCCAAAACTAGAAACACTGAAGCTTTAGAACTAATATACAGATGAGACACCGAAATAAATTCGGTGTGACGTATATCGCGTCATGCTGAACTTGTTTCAGCATCACACACGGAAATAAAAATAATGAGACACCGAATTTATTTCGGTGTGACGAACTAACAAACACATGGAAGGGATCGAAATTTTAGGATTTGCCGCTGCTGTACTCACAACGGCTTCATTTTTACCACAGGTATATCAAACATGGAAGACCAAAGATGTATCTGCATTGTCACTTCCTATGCTTACCATGTTTCTTACGGGGATTACTCTCTGGTTTGTCTACGGAATCTATAAAGACAGTCCTTCATTAGTCATTGCCAATGGAATTACGATTATTTCTGTGTTCTTATTAGTGTATTTTAAATTGAAATACGGGAGAAAATAATCCCTCTGTCTGCAAAGCAGACATCTCTCTTCTTGAAGGGAGAAGCTTTTGTTCTCGTTTTCCAACAACACATCATTAATCTATTTATAAAAAGCGTGTGCTTCTATTTGAAACTCACATAATAGTAAGCAAGGCTTCTCCCTTTTAAAAAAGGGAGATGTCAAAAAGGTTGTTTTTGACAGAGGGATTGGCGAAGCTGAAAGCTAGCCCGAAAACTACTATCTTTAAAAAATGACCATTCACTCTAGAAAACATTTAGAGAATTACAGAAAATCACTTCGCAATAATGCAACTCCTGCAGAACGCTTTTTATGGAAACATCTTAAAAACAAACAACTGGATGGTAAACGGTTTTTAAGACAACATAGCATTCTTAATTACATCGTCGATTTTTACTGTCCTTCTGAACAATTAATTATTGAATTAGATGGAGAAATTCACTTTAATGATACCGCACAAGAATATGATGCTAAACGAACAAAAAAATTGGAAGAATTAGGGTTTAAGGTCATCCGATTCGAAAATAAAATAGTATTTGATTTATTACCAAGTGTATTATTAGATATTAAATCATACTTTAAAAACACGTAGTCTCTATATTATAATCATATATCTTTACATTATAGGTATGAGTACAACCGGTAGAAGGGGTCATCAATTAGGTTTTTGCACTGTATGCAAACACAGGCAAGTAAGTACAGATCGTGTGGTTTCTTGTAAACTCACTAATGAGCTTGCCAACTTTGACTCTGAATGCCCTTCATTTACGCTTGATACTCCTACACTTCTAGAAAGAAGAATCAGACAGGAGAAACACATTATGGATCGATATGATCCTCCTGTAGATGCCATTGAGAAACTTTTCACTAGAACTAGATCTAGACTAATCAAAAAAGAAACACTTAACAGTCCATCATATAGAACAACTAGAAAACTAATCTTTAGGGAATCTGATCAATCAGATCTGATCGCTATTATTGGTTCTATTACGGGCATCATTGTAAGTTTTATATATTACATTTTTAATACTGATCAACCCATAGCTCTTTTAATAGCATTTATTGCTTTTTTATCAAGCTGTTTTTTTAGTTATAAATATTTGACTTATGATTATAAAGTACAATTCAAAATTACCGAAGATGGTCTACAAACATCTACGGAAACGATTTTCTGGAGCAACATCATGGATTACTATTTACTAGAAAAACACTATTCTAAAAATGAAACTTTTTATACTTTAATCATCTTAACTGCCGCTGGACATGTAAAAAAAGTACAGCTCAACCACTTAAATGTTGGCGCGCAAACGATTGTTAAAAAAATCAATTGGCATAGGAAAATGTACTACCATGACTCTTATTGACATTTTAAGAAACACTTCATCGTTCCAAAATGCCTATATATCTATCAAAAGCTTGCTTCTAGAGGTTTGATCTTAGTATTGACATACTTTTTGTAATTTTAAATATCAAAATCAAATTATTATGGGAGATATAGGATATTATATCATTGCTGGTGCTATTGCTTTAATAAGCAGTTATGTAAGTTCTAAACTTAGAAAGAAATTTGCACACTACTCAAAAGTCGAGTTACGTAATGGGATGTCTGGAGAAGAGATTGCAAAAAAAATGCTTGCTGATAATGGAATTACGGATGTAGATGTCATTTCTGTAAAAGGACAACTTACTGATCATTACAATCCAAGAAATAAAACGGTGAATCTTAGTGAGGTTGTTTTTCATGAGCGCAATGCGGCTGCAGCTGCGGTATCTGCTCATGAGTGTGGTCATGCCATACAACATGCGACAGCTTATAGCTGGCTCACTATGCGTTCTAAACTAGTACCTATGGTAAATATTTCTTCTAAGTTTGGTATGATGGTACTTATGGGAGGTCTTATGCTTATGGCTACGACTGCCATAGGTGGTACCGTTGCACTAGTAGGTCTTGGACTGTTTGCAGTAGGTACGGTGTTTAGTCTTGTTACGTTACCTGTAGAGTATGATGCGAGTAATCGTGCTCTTGCTTGGTTAAAGGAAGAAAACATGGTGACTCAAGAAGAATATGCAGGCGCAGAAGATGCTTTAAAATGGGCAGCTCGCACCTATCTTGTCGCTGCTTTAGGATCTGTTGCAACGTTATTATATTTTGCTGTAAAAGTATTAGGTAATAGAAGACGATAGCCAAAACTCCACTATTTATAGATATTTGGCAATAACTATACTCTACATTGCGTGAGGGATAGTAGTGGATACCCCACAGGACAAAAGAAAAGGGCACTTCGATACATTTTAATGCTACGCAAAAAATACTCAGTGTCCTTTTCTTTTGTACGAGGAGTAAGAACGGATAGCCCGACCCTGATTCCTGAACTTGTTTCAGGATAAAAGGGACACGCCCAAATATGACAGGTATTCCTCCTTATATTATGACAGGAAAACAATAAAGGACAAATTGACAAACCCTGTGGTATCAAGCTATTCAATGACACGATAGTCAAAGTTGATACGTGTGCTGTAAGCTTTGGCAAAATATTTGACTAAGTTTGCATATCAAATTGGATTAAAACTTTAAAATTATATAGTTATGGCATTAGAAATCACAGATGCAACATTTGAAGAAGCAGTATTAAATAGCGACAAACCTGTATTAGTAGACTTTTGGGCTGCTTGGTGTGGACCTTGTCGTATGGTAGGACCTGTTATCGAAGAAATCGCAGGAGATTATGAAGGAAAAGCGATCGTAGGAAAAGTAGACGTAGATGCAAATCAAGAATTTGCTGCAAAATACGGAGTACGTAACATCCCTACTGTATTAATGTTTAAAAACGGAGAGGTAGTAGGACGCCAAGTGGGTGTTGCTCCTAAAGATGTATATACAAAAGCAATCGACGAGCTTTTAAACTAAGACAGACAGCTTTTTATTAAGATTATACAAAAGGTTTGGTGTAGTGCCAAACCTTTTTTATTTTTAGCTATTGAAGTAGTTGAGGTACGCTTTTGCGAAAACACAATGATGCAAACTTCCTGCTTCTCAATGAGATTAAGTTAATATTTATGAGATTCTCGCTTTCGTGAGAATGAAAAGATACCCACCTTCGTGGGCACAAGTATGGAAAAAAAGACCAAAGTACAAGACGCAATAGATAATTCTCTTCTTGAACAACGTAAAGTATTCTTATGGGGAATGGTAGAAGATAGTAGTGCAAAGCACGTGATAGATCGTTTATTATATCTGGATTCTATAAGCAATGATGAGATCCAGTTATTTATAAATAGTCCTGGAGGGTATGTGACTTCTGGATTTGCGATGTATGATACCATTAAACAAATAAAGAGCCCTGTCTCTACAATTTGTACTGGACTCGCTGCTAGTATGGGTTCTCTTTTACTGTCTGTAGGAGAAAAAGGACGTCGTTTTATACAACCTCATGCGCGTGTGATGATACACCAACCTTCTGGTGGTGCTCAAGGACAAGCAAGTGATATTGAGATTACAGCACAAGAAATTATCAAAACAAAAGAGCTAAGTGCTCAAATCCTAGCCGATAATTGTGGTCAAACGTTTGAGAAAATCATGAAAGATTTTCAGCGTGATCACTGGATGGGTGCAGAAGAGTCTGTTGCCTATGGTATTGCAGACGGGATTTTTAAAGGGTAGTTTCGATACAATGTATATATTCTGAGCATACAGCTCAGAATGTATACATCACTCAACCACCTTTACGATGTTATTATCTTGTGACATGTATACGAATTCAAATCAGAATTCGTTTTTCTAATTTTCAATATTTTTATTGTGGACATCAAATCAGAATTACATAAAACTGCCGGTTTTGGCAACTTAGAACTTCTTGCAAAGCAAGTGGTTGAGGGTTTTATTTCTGGAATGCATAAGAGTCCGTTTCACGGGTTTTCTGCAGAGTTTGCAGAGCATAAGGTGTATAACAATGGGGAAAGTACAAAACATATAGATTGGAAACTCTACGCAAAGACAGACCGTCTATATACAAAGCGTTATGAGGAAGAAACCAATTTACGGTGTCACCTTATTGTAGATAATAGTAGCTCGATGCATTATCCTCCAGTATCTCAACATGGAGTAGAAAATCTTAATAAGATTAGTTTTTCTGCACTGGCTAGTGCCGCGATTATGCATCTTATGAAGAAACAGCGTGATGCTGTAGGATTAAGCATATATGGAGAGGATTATGAGTTTTATGCTTCTGAGAAAGGAAGTGATCGTCATCATCATATGTTGCTAGATCAATTAGGGGGTACGTTGGATCCCGCTTTCGCGAAAGCGGAAAAAAAGACAGCTACTTATGCACACTTACATCTCATCGCCGAAAAGTTAAAGAGACGTTCTTTAGTGTTTCTTTTTTCGGATATGTTTCAGAGTGATGTAGAACAGGAACAACTTTTTGAGGCATTACAACATTTAAAGTATAACAAACACGAGGTGGTTCTTTTTCATACATATAGTTCTGAGAAGGAATATAATTTTGAATTTTCTAATACGCCTAAGCGATTTGTAGACGTGGAGACGGGTGAGCATATCAATTTGTATGCAGATTCCATTAGAGACATCTATAAAGCGTCTGTAGAGACGTATTTTAAAAACTTGCAATTGCGATGTGCGCAATATAGAATTAAGTACATCCCAGCGGTCATTGAGAAGGGGTTTAGTCCCATTCTGACTACGTTTTTAGTAGAGCGACAAAAATTTGTGTAATTTTTTTATTTTTTTGTTTGCAGATGTAAAAAGAGGATGTATATTTGCACCCGCAACAGCGCAACGGTCTGGTAGTTCAGCTGGTTAGAATATCTGCCTGTCACGCAGGGGGTCGCGGGTTCGAGTCCCGTCCAGACCGCTACAAAAGCCCTCAGTCCGAGGGCTTTTTTTATAAGATGTTGTGTTGGCTACGTCACACGTAGCAGGCTTTGTAGTTGAAGCCGATGAGAAGCTTTTCCTGTCATAAGGAGAGGCTTTTTTTGTAAAAAGGAGTTACTTCGAAAAAAAGTTTCTTAAAAGTTTAAAATTCTTTTTGGCAGGTTGTAAAATTGTGTATATTTGCATCCGCTTAAAGGAAATAACACTCCTCCTTAGCTCAGTTGGTTAGAGCATCTGACTGTTAATCAGAGGGTCCTTGGTTCGAGCCCAAGAGGAGGAGCTACTCTAGACACCTTGTCATTTTGACAAGGTGTCTTTATTTTCAATCGTCTGAAACTCCTATGTTTACTAAGGATGAGCGAAATCAACTCATCAAGAAAAGCGGTTCGATAACTGTTTCCTAAAAAAGTGAGTTTTTCAGGAAACATCGAACCAGTAATTTTTTTTTTCATATCCGCAGGTGCATCTTTATAAAATCGATCAACGCCGTGCAAAAAGGAAATACCGAGTTTAAGATACTCTTCAATGTCTTTTTTCATCGTGGTAATACCTTTCTTCTCTGCTTCTAGATCAAGAATCTTTTTCTGATTCCGTAGTTTCATTGATTTATATGTATCAGCATTAATCTCGTTATCCAAGAATTTTTCTTCCATAGATTCCGTGCGCATATACAATACATCCAATTCTTTTTGAATCTGCTGTGCTCTCTTTGTTCGCTCATTCTCTTCTCCGTGAAAGACGGTTTGCAAGAGTTCTTTATATAGTTTTTGTGCATTTTCGGTAATAACCATTTCACCAAGCATATCCTCATACAGTGTATTAGCTTCTTCTGCTTTAAAGCGTTCTTTACACTTTGGTTGGCAGTGGTAGTAAAAGTGACGTTTTCCGTTTCTCCCTCGTGAAGCGCTACCCGTGAGGACGCGTCCACACTTTTTGCAGAGCAAATGCCCCCGTAAAGGCAAGTTTTCGTCGATTTCCGAGTACTTATGGATTTTCTTGGGTTGTTTGCCACTGAGAAGGATTTGAACCGTATCAAAGGTTTTTTCGTCAATAATAGCATCGTGTAAACCTTCAACGATCATCACGTCTTCTTTTTTCCACGCTTTGATTTTTATTTTCCCTGTATAGATAGGGTTCCTCAGCATGTTAAGTAATGTCTGTTTTGATACTTTTAAGCCTTTGTCATAATATCGCTTGCGTATATCTTCTGAGGAATACTCTCCTGTTGCATATTCACTAAAGGCTTTTTGTATCAAAGGAGCGAGTGCTTCATTAATCTTTAATGTAGACTTCCCTGTTTCGGTTCTGGTTAAGGTATACCCTGTTGGCGGTGTTGCAACATAACACCCTTCTTTCATTGCCCTACGCAGTCCTTCTTTGGTTCGGATACTATTCTTGTCATTTTCTACTTCAGGAACCACTAGATAGACGGCTAACATTATCTTGGAATCAGGTTGAGAAAAGTCTAGCGGTTGTTCTATGGCATTAATCTCTATCCCCTGCTCTCTAAATTCTCTAATGACACGATACGCTTCTTCTACATTACGACTGAATCTGTCCCACCTCGTGATATAGAAATAGTCGATGATCTTGCGATGTGTTTTTATGTAGTCTAGTATTTTGGTGAATTCAGGACGATTAAAGTTCTTGGCAGAATAATCTTCTTGATAGTGACAGAGAATGTTGATGCCACGATGTGCACAGTAGAGTTCGAGGACACTTTTTTGATGGGGTAAGCTATATCCCTTTGAAGCTTGTTCGTCGGTGGAGACGCGAGTATATATTATAGCGTTTTGCATCGTTGTTTATAGCATTCATATTCCAACAAAGCATAAAAGCGTAGACGTTCTCTAATACGTGAATATTGTATTTTTTTGTCGTATTGAGCAAATTTATCTTCATTTTTTGTTGTATTAGACATAAACAAATATATGTTCTATTAAACAAAAATTATATACTTTTAACGTATATTTATGCACAATACAACAAATTTTAATACCTTTAGCACATATTTATCACTCTTTTTATGTCAGATCTGCAAAAAATATTGATTAACAATCTCAACAATTATCTTTTAGAGCATAACATGTCAAAAGGCGAAATGGCCAAGAAGATTGATATCGAACAAAGTCGTTTCAGTAGAATTATTAATGGAAAAGTCGAACCTGGTATTTCAACCATAGAACAGATATCAAAAAAGTTAGAGATTTCTGCTGCTGAATTACTTACTGATATGCAAAACCCTACTACTTCACTATTAGAAAAGATATTACGTATAGAGTCCTTAAATAGTAGTGACCAAAAATTAGTGAATGATCTTTTAGATAGTCTTTCTGAGAAAACACAATTGCAAAATATGCAAGATCTGAAGATTAAAACAAGATTGGAAGAATTAGATAAGGCGAGAACCTAATCAAAATGCTATTCTTAATTTAAAATTTCATAAAGATTAAATAGCTTTATATTTCTCCATACGATCTTTAATATACCTAAGATCATTAAAATTCAAATTAAACCACTCACCATCTCTTCTTTTTTTCTTGAATTGGTTATGTATTCTTTTTAAGTCTAACTCAGGCGCTGGCGTTGTCCACGTCGTTACTAATTCACAACTAGGGTTTAGTTCCTGACATATTTTTACTTTAATACAAGAATAATACCCTTCGCATATTTCAATCAGGTTAGTAACAAGATTCAATACTAAATATATCTTCTTTCTTGTTCTCTAATTTATTATTATGTTTTTTTCATTCTCATCAAAAAACCATCGATATATACTGAGTTTATCTAATTCAGGGAAAAGAAAAACTCCCTTCCTCCTTAATGGTTCTTCTAATTTTTCTGCTTTAAAAAACTGAGTATCTAAAGTAACATATCCTATCTTATCAAAACTATCACGTAATTGAATTTGAAAGGTATTAAACGCATCAACAAAATTTATACTTTGATATTTATCACTTACCAACTTACAGAATTCTATGGTAAACGTCGTTCTGGTATCTACGTCTATTTTTAACGAAAGATTAAAACCCAATCCATTTAATTCTTTGTTATTATCTATATAGGAGATAACGTACTTTCCATTTTTAAAAACCTGGACTGCAAAACAATTTTTTTCTATCCCTGAAATCACTTTTTGGATAGAACTATCTTTATGTTTATTTAATTGTAAAATTGAACTAGCACTCAAATTATAACAATTCATAGAGAAGTATGAACGAATATCAATCATATAAAATATAGGTATTGGAGGGTAATGAAAAGTAAATCAACGCAGGTATCTGTAACTCACTTAATTTTGTTAACTATATAGTAATCAAAAATACTACTTAATTGATAACATGCAAGTTATATTTATTTTTATAATTAATTATATTCTCTAATGGTGGATCAATAGATTTTAGTTTTGTAGATAATATCATTGAAAGGAGTCTGTGATGCGATTAGTACTTCCGTGGTTGATTTATTCCGTTCTCGTGAAGTGAAGGATCAAACGATTATTAAGAAAGATAAGCTGGAGGTAACAGGAGGTTACCATGAAGAAGAGGTTGGATAAGTTGAGTAGGGTAAGAATCAAATAGATCTCTTCTTTAAGCAAAGAAATCTATTTGATAAAATTATTATACGCCCGCCCACTCTTCCAAAAGTTTCTTAGGATCAATAACAGGTAAAATATAATCTTTCATTACTGTACCTTGTAATCTTGTCATTAAAATACCTCTAGAGGTAGAAAATGAAATAGCTGCAATTGCAGTTAATAAAGTCAACTCTAAATCATTAATCTCACCATCTTCTTCCGTAGTCAGCAATTCTTCTATATTACCAACTCTGAAAACGTATACAAAATCAAATTCAGCATTTGATTCTTTTTGGTCAGATTCACTATTAGTTTGAATTACAAATCCCATATAGGCCTTAACCAATTTCTTTTCTATTACAAAAGAAGCATTGAAAGACATATCTGTTTTATAATTCTCAATTAAATCACTATCAAATTCAAATGGAGACTCAATATGACCTTGAACAATTTTATGTTCAATAATGTCTAATTCAGTTGGATCAAATTTATTCAACATTTATGCAATTCTTTTTGATAGTTTAGGTTTCATTTCTATAAAATTACATTCTTGATATTTGATACTTTCCTTTTTATCATTTTTGTAAACAAAAAAAGTGGTTACACCACTAAATGTATTAACATCATTATTCTTACCGACAAAACTTTGCTTTAGAGGAATATTTATTATTTCTTCCTCTAAAACAGCTTCTAATTTCGATAATGTTTTTAATGTTAGATTATGACCATCATTTAACCATTTACTAATCTCCGAAGGTCTCTTATTTAATTTTTCTGCTAAATCTTTTTGAGATAAATTCTTAGCTTTCAGTATTTCATAAATACGCATAGTTATAGCCTCATATTTTGATACGAAAACTTCTATGTCTTTAGGTGTCTCTTTTAAAACCTGCTTGAAAAAATCGTTTACCATAATTTCTTAAATTTTAATTTTTTTACTTCCATCAAATCCTACCATATATTTACCCTGAATGTCAATCATACCTTCATTGATCGCTCGTTGTATTTTTTCTGAATATAGATAAGCTTGTCGAAAATGTATTCTAATATTGGGGTCGTCTTGAGCACTTCCATTAGTGGATTTTAAGCCTCCATTGAATAAAACTACTATTGAATCTGATACTTTATAAGAATATAACCTTAAGGGTGAGTAAGAAAAACTGATTGTTTTTTCTCCTTTAAACGGTTTGTAATATTTCGGGGGTAGAGCTGTTGCTGCTCTTTCTTCTCTGTTAAAATATTTTTCATGTGCGCCATATCTATCTCCTATCTCGTTAGCTAATAACATTGATAATTTAAACACGTCTTCTTTATAGTCACTACTATGAACTCTTCTGAAAAAATCTTCAGTTTCTGACATATCAGCATCTTCATGCCTAATTGTATAAAAAGTAACTTTCTTACCCTCATCTGAAAACACTTCTACAAACATATTCACTTTTAAGTTAATAACCAAATATATTCACTTATAAGTGAATTATTTAACATATTTTGCTTTTTTTTATGATTAAATTACCCAATATACGCCAAAACAAAAGCTTTATACTGCAAAATCAATGAACTTTTATCAAAAATTATTAACGAGTTTTATATCAAAAACATTTCATATACAACATATTAGTAACAAAATACTAATATAAGTTACACGAATAAGGGAAATAAAAGTTAGTTATATTATATATATTTTGATTTAAGAAAAATAATAAATAAATAATATTTAAATCAGGGTATAAACACCTAGAATTTAAAAGACATTTACCCTTATTATCCGATTGACCCAAAGCAGTTATTCAGATTATCTCATAAATATTAAACCTTCTAAAAATAACTTACTAATAAATATAATAAGTACGGTTTTCCGTAAAGAGTCAGATGATTATTTACGGAAAGTTCGATTCTGGTGGAAATCTTATTGGATTCTATTATTGAGAAGGATAAATTAGAGAAGTCGCAAGCGGTGACGATGAAAAAGAGATTGGAGGAGTTGAATAAGGTTAGAGGGAAATAAACTCATTAATTTTGATTTTAGTCATTCAATAAGTTTTTAGAAAAATATTCTATATTACTATTTAATAATAACCTTAAAACAGAATATATATCTACGTATTATGTATCTCATAATTTATTTTTCTAAAATTATAAAATACAAGTAGTCTAATATCAAATTAGTAAGCAGGAAAAAATAGAGAACACAAAAAACAAAGTAATAAAATTCTTACAACTATAACGTTGTATTATGTTTATAACCTCTAAATTTAACGATGTAATATATATATTATAACATTTTGTGTGTTTTGTCGATATTATACTGCTACTTAACGAAAACCTAAAATAAAAACTCTTAAAACAGATTAAAAATCTGTATATTAGGAAACTAACTAATCAATCATAGCCTTTTAAATAGGTTTAATCTATTTAAGGTTTAAAGAACAAACATGAATAAGGGTATACGAACTAATAAAAGATTTAGCAATGACAGTTACGTTAAAAAACGAACGGTATAACGTAACATTAAATATAAAATAAAAAGCCGTTCTCCAAAAGAGAACGGCTTTTTTAAGCTCTTTAAAATACTGAAAAAACAATATCTCTTATTGAGGTATTTAGGTGGTCCGCAGGGATTCGAAAAAAAAGAGTTTCTCACGAGGAGAAACTCAATTAATTTAAAACACCTATATACTTATGAAAAAGTTTCGTTTTTTCAGAAGTGATGTTTGTAAACTGGTCAAACGACCAGTATGCTTCATTGCATTTGCGTTAGTGGTTTATTTTTCAAACTCAAAACCTGATGTTGGATTAATAGAATCAATTTTTGATACTATTACTCAGACTACAGTTCTTAGAGAGTTTTTAATAAAAACCCTACAACGCTGACCCTTGATTGGCTATCTTTAGTCAAATGCTGTAAAAGGACGATTTGCCGATCGTCCTTTTCTTTCCTCTAATCTCTAAAAAAAAGAGGACGACAAAGATAAGCCAAAAAGCACTACAAAGCAAACATTTTCAGATGTTTCTGCTATAAAATTAAAGAATATTATAGTTCTATTAGTAGAAGAAATATAAAGTTCCTAACAAAGATTTTAACAAAATTTACTTCTAAAAGCATCTTGACAAAACCATCTGCTATTATATATACGATTAATATCACACAAAAGATCGCCAAAAACTATTAAACACTGATTTTGAGTAGTTTATATGCTTAAAAATCTATACTCTCGCTCTTCTAATATCCCTCATTAAATATTCTTACTTAGAATATTTTTTCAAACAGTTACTCTTAGTCTTATATAAAACCAAATAAATACTTTCGACATTAGCCCAGTACACCTTTTTCGCAAGGAATGCTCCTAACGGATTCCTCCTTGCCAAAAAAGCTTTGCTACTGGGCTTTTTCTGTCAGCGTATTATTCGTTAATCTTTATATAATACTATGACTAACTATGAACTTAAAAACAAATTACAAGCTATCACTAATGAAACAGAAAATACTATTGAAAAAACAATAAGAGATTAAAAAGAAGAATCGATTAGTAGGACTAGAGTAGATCATAAAAAATCAATCCCAGTAGGCTCTCCATTTTATATTTTTTGTGGCATTATTACTTGCAATTTCTATTAAAAAAGTAAGATATAGCATTAAACCTTTAGAAGGATCTGAAATTGATATGTATTCCTGATCATCCTCTGACATCTCCATGAGCAGTCCATGGTTTTTAACTAACAAACCTTTACCTAAATCTAAAATTAAATCTGGTTTTTCAGATTCATCTAAAGCAGTAATCGCCTTTTTTAATGTTTCAATACTACTACCGTCATATGTAATAATAGATGTTAGAATTCTACTAATTTTCCATTTACATATTGGCATTGTATAACTAGCTCCTTTAGAACTAGGCTGTAAGTTACGCACTGTCCGTATGTTACTTCCAATGGATTTTAAAACACTAGAGTTTAATTGAGACTTTATCTCAATGGTTGACAATACGCCTTCAGTGAAAATCAAATCATCCCCACTAGAAAAAGGTAGCCGAGGTGATTTTTTCAAAACCAATACCGCATCTTGTTGTTTTGTATAGTTTCCTTTACTATCTATAATTTGGCCAGAAACAACATGTATCAAATCTGGCAAGTGTTTTTTTAAAAAATCCTTTATAATCTGTTCTCTTACCATACCATTAGTAGCGTTGTGTTTGATTAAAGTACTAACGTTGAATTGGGAGTTAAGAACTTCCAAAGATGCCTCACAATATTTGAAGAGTAAACTTTTTTTCATTGCTCAATAATAAATAAATTCAATCAAATCCTTTAAAAAACTCTTCAAAGGTAACATCAAGCGCTTTGAGAACTTTACATATCGAACTAAAACGTATGTCTTGTCCTTTTTCATACCTCCCATATTGAGAACGTGAAATATTATTCTTAAAGGCGAATTGTTCGTAGTTCTCGTAGCCTTTTGCCTTACGTAATTCTTTAAGTCTCTTGCCAAATTTTTCAAGTTTCTCTGTTGTCTCTGTATCGTGATTTGCCATATTACAAACCTCTATGAGTTGGTGTACATATACAACCTTTTATAAAGTGTTCTTTATTAGGTGTATTTTATAAGGATTTTTTATATGTTTGCTTCATTAGTCACTTAAAATCAATACATCATGAAACAATCATTACTTGTAATTATTATTATCGCCTTTCTCTCCCTAGCCATTGACTCCTGTACATCAAAGATTGATCTTTCAAATAGTGAAGCTCTTGAGATTATTAAACAAGGCTATAAACGATATTGTGAAAAAGCGGTACACAGTTCCACATATCATAATAACAATCAACAACCACTACCTGTATTAGCTCATTTAAAGACCTCGAGAGACAAGGACTTATCACCATCAAAAAAGACCAACGGTATTATAGAGGTAAACCATCTCATATAAATTATACATGGGAACCTACCGAAGAAGCTGTTACAAAGTATAAAGGGAAAGACTTGGGTAAACGTGGTGGTAAGCTGTATAAAATGACAGAACTAGTAGTGAAAGACATAGTAGGTATATCGGTCAATCAGGAGACTAAAACTGCTATAGTACGGTTTTCATATATCACAGAAACAACACCTTTTCAGAAGATTCGATTCAGTAAACGCAGAGGCTGTGAAATCACTCAAGGTGAAGAAGAAGTAACTTTTGTCCTGTATGATACTGGGTGGAAAATACAAACAGAAACTCAATCGAAATAATCCTTTATAAATCTTAAAACAATGTAATAATGAAAAAATATCTCCTTATCCCATTTCTATTCCTTATCGCTTGCAGTGCAAATAATGACCTTGAGCAAGCACAAATAGAAAACTGGATTGTTGAAAACACCAAAGAAACACGGTTTTCAACACGACTTAAGAATAACTATGGAGCAACACATCGTGTAACGATGGAAAATATTCGTGTCAGCGATATTGGATTACTCAATATCGTAGATGAAACAACTCGCAATATAGCCGCAGAAGTAAGGTATCAGGAAGACTACTATAACGGTGATTGGTCAAAGAAAAATGATAGACAAGTTATTTGTGTCTTTATATTTAAAAAGAGTACTGATGACAAATGGTATATATCATATATTCAAGGCAACAATGATTATACATTTAGCAAGTGGGTAAATCACATTTTCAAAAAGAATAAAAGAAAGCCTATAAAATAACAGTAGTATCCTTTTATCCCTAAATAGGAATGATGAATGTCCTTTAATCGCGAATGTCCTAAGTCGCCTTGCGAGGCTTTTAAGACATTCGATCAAAGACTAACCTAAGTCGTCATACTTTTAGGACAGTCTTTGAGCCAGATTGCAAGTTCCATTGGTACTCACTTCGTTTGTACAATAGAACTTGCATCTGGTTGAGGATGTCTCCTCAAACTCCTCACAACCCGCCACAAAAAAAGAGAACGTTACTAGCGTTCTCTTCCTCTTGATCTGTTACGTTCCAATTTCTTGCGAAGCTTTGAAAGTGATGCAGATCGTTCTTTAAATTTATCTCTTAATAGTAATAGATCGGGGTCAATTCCTAAACTTCGTTTAAGTCTAAACTTGCGTTTTCCATAATACACTCCACATAATTTTCCATTGCGATCATAGGTGTGTATTCCTTGTTTTGTTAATTCCTCTTTAAAAGCATCTTGTGATCTGCTTTTTTCAAATGCCTGTTCAACTTTGAGAAATAATCTATCTTTTTCAGAAAGCTGTTGGGTTCGTTTTTTATATTGTGCTTCTTTCTCATTGTAGGAACGGACTAATCTTTTTTTTTAAGTCCGTGACGTACAATACTGTCGGATAATTCTGGATATTTCTGTTCTTGATATCGTTGTACTTCCCTCTTAATAGTGGCTAACTTTGATTTTGATATCCTCGCACTTTTATAATCTAAAGTACTAATTCCTGAAAAAATAAGGTGTGCATGATAATTTCTATTCTTCTCAAAATGTACCGCCCCCACACAAAGTTGATTTTGAGAACGTAGCTTAATATATCTATTAACTAAGTCTTTTATCTTATGTCGATCTAGATGCTTTGTGGATGCTGGCGAAAATGAGACCACCTCATGATAACTAACCACTGATCTATTAGCGTACTTGGATTTTCGTTTGGATTCTAAATCTCGGTATTGTTTGATCCATTTGTCTTTATCATAGGTTCTAACACCTGCTTTAAAAACAAGTGACTTTTGATCTCTATCTAATAGTGGCTTTCGTTTATCAAACACATAGCGTATTAAAAGCTTTGCTGAATCCTTTTGCGTATGTGATAGGGATTTAATGATCATTATCTATAAGGACACACATTTGATTAAATAGAGTTTCTAACTCGCTAAATGAATTATTAAGTCGAGGGTATTCATTTTCAAACTGTAACGCTTCTACAATATCAAGGCAGAGTGATAAAAGTTGTTTCATTTCTAAAAAGACATCTTCTTCATTGTTACGTATACGGGCATGCTGATCTAATTGCTTTATCGAGATTTCTTTGATATAGCTGGCTAAACGTTTTCCTTGTTCTACAGCTATTGCCTTTAATTCTGATTTATCTTCTTTAGTAAAGCTAATGGTCACATTACTGTGATCCTTAGCATATTCTTTCTTGTATTGTTTTAAATAAAGCTTTCTAAAGAGTTTACGTGCATTAGCAATAGCTTCAGGAGTACCTTTTTCAAGTATTCCCGAAGCTTTTAAATATTCCTGTACATTGGTATACGGAAATTCCATTTACGTAGTTTGCTTTTTCGTGTGATTATTACCATTAAAAACAACAACACAGGACGGAAAAGGTGCGCTCCCTTTGTGTTCTCCATTAAGCAAAAAGCACAAGCGTCCTTTAACAAAACGAATTTCATCAGCATCATTATAAATCCAATCATGGAACCAACGTGTGCTTGTCCTTGCTGGCAACAGCATTACTATGGTTGTTCCTTTTTGTGCTTCTTGATTGGCTTTTCTTACCCAATGGACGATATCCCTTCCATAAGGGGGATTTACAAATACGGTCTCTCCGCTCCAATCTTGAATGAGACCGTCATCTTCGGGAGTGTAATACTTCTTGCATTTTGCTGTTTCTTTGACACAGCAAGGGTCTAGAGTGAAATTGAATTCCTCTTCCAGTTTATCAAATAACCATTGTGGTGTTTCCCATGTTGTGTGATTACTACTAAATAATACTTTATGCATGTTTCTACATAAGCGTTTGTGTTTAATTATTAATTATCGTTCAATATCTTGACCATTGCCCTTTCCTTGTTGTACTTCCTGTAACTCCGCTTCTCTACCAGAGCGTCTTTCCACTATTGTTTCCAAATCTTTGTCACGATCCTTCTTCTTTGAAAGTTCAACAAGTTTCTTGCGAGATTTTTCTAACATTGCCATTCTCGCCTTATGCAAGGTCGAAAGCTCTTTCAGGAGTTCTTCTTTGGTAGTGATATGATTGAAGTTCTCAATTTTTAAACTCTCATAGGCATTGGTATACGGATTCAGGGTAGTTAATTTACCATCCTTGAAATGGTAGTCAGTAAACTCCTGAACTATCTTTTTGATTACTTTTTCTCGCAAAACAGTATGATGCTGAGTGTATTCAAAAAATTGATTGATTGAATTAAATCCGTATTCGCCACGGATAACATAGGCTACATTTTTTGTTGAAATTTTTGGCCTCATCTTGTAGATAAGCATTGATTATACATTTTTAATTAATTCGTCTATGGGTAAAAGTGCCGGCATCTCCTGAATAATCGATGAAATATCAGGCACTGGTATTTCCGACCATTTCCGCATTTTTTTATCTTCATAGTAGGCACGTACCTTTTTCAGTTTGATCGGTGGTTCACTGCCAGAGATAAGAATAGCTCCACCTTGATACATTACTTCTTCAGCAGTTAGCACCTCACGTGCTGCTTTCTTGTCATTTTCCATATAGGTATACTTGCCTAGTGACTGACTGATTTCTTTTGCTGTCTCAAGGTTTTGATTACCGAGATAGAGCACCGATCCTGTATTCATTTTTAAGGTTTGCGCCCCTTCCCTACCAAGTAAGTCCTGGCACTGACTAAAACTCTGATATCCCCAAATTCCGTAGGATTTATACTTACGTATTTGGCTTGATATAAAAGGAATGAAGTTCTTGTCACTAGTCTTTAATGATGAGGCTTCGTCAATCAGAAAAGCAATGACATTACTTCCCTGCTCTGGTATGCCTGCTTCGGTAATATGAGTAAACCACTCTTTCAAGAAGAGTGAGTTTAATACCTTGAGGTATGATTGACTCATAATTTCGTTCTGAATAAAAAGGATTTTACGCTCGTCTGAACGGTACGAATGCATATCAAGTGTCGTTGTTGCTGTAGTTTTGGTAATATGCTCATCTAACCACGGATTAAGCACCGAAAGCGTGCTTGAGAGAACACTTTGAAGAAATTTATCATCGTTATTCAAAAAGGATTTAAAATCTTGAAATAGGCTATCATCACAATACTTTGCAATCAATTTATTCATTTTCTCATTATCTGCTTGAAGCGTCAATACCAGAAAACGAACGTTGTACATATTAATACACTCCTGTATACCTATTAGTTGCAATAGTCTAATATTCATAGCCAATAGATTACTACTTAAGTTATTCCAGATAGGATCTTTTGGAGCTGAATCAGAACTCAAAGCAACAAGCTCACTCGCAAAGCGATGAATACGATGCTGTGGGAGATTTTCGATTGGATTCCACGTTATCGTGGATTTACTCGCATCTGAAAAATTAATGATATCCTCTTCATATTCAAGCTCATCACAGAGATACGGCATAGAGCGATCTCGAAGCTCTCCTGTTGGGTCTAAACAGATAAAATTAGTAGGATACATTTTTGCTGCACCTAGTAAATTTTGTAAAAATATCTTACTTGATTTCCCACCTCCTGTTTTTGAAATAAGTAACAAACCTCCATTGAGTGATTGTTTAAGCGACACATACTTATCGCCAATACGAAGTCCGTTGTGTTTGTGTTTACGTTTAAGAACTTTTCGAGCGCTACCTAATCTACCTTTATAATCGTTCTTGTTTCCTACTAATTGAGCAAGCAAGCTGTCTAGGACAGCTCCACTTGCTTCTAAAAAATCATAAAAACTCATGATATGAATTCAGCGTTATTTATCTAATAATTTTTTAAAGACGGTATTAAATGCCGTCAGGATAAGTTCTGCTCCTTTGCTTACGCAGTAGAACACGATAAGGAATATTTTTACAAAGAATCCAAGTATCGTCATAAGTGTTTTCATAGCACTACCAAAGCTTGTGTTATATTCCCCGAAAATGAAAGAGAAATACCAAGTTCAGAGAACACCATCATATAACAACTTCGTAGAGCATTAAAACGCCTATTATCCTTAATATCTGACGGCATATAAATTATATGAACAGATACATCAATAAGCTTGTCTGTCATATCAGCTTTGCTCAAATAACGTTGTACAATTGACTCTGGTGTATGATACAAAGCAAGTACATCTTCACTACGATAAAATGATAACCAACTTGGGTCGTTTTCCATCAAATTGCTATACACCACAAGAATCTTATCCCCTGCATCAGGGAGCGAATTAAGGTATTGTATCTCCTGTAGTATCGGAACAAAAATTGCCGAGTGCGAAACTAGCACAAGGGTGTCTTTCGGCGTTAATACTTCCGCAATATCCTTCTTAAATGTTCGCACGGTTTTAGTATTTTCTACTTCATTCCCTAATAGTCCTGTAACAGGTTTTTTAAATACTACTTGCTCAACAATATGCATATCTACATCAGAAATCTCGCTATACCTTAATACAACATTCCTATCCATATTTTCAAGATGCATTGCCCCAGTAATCTCATCAGCATTTACATCTGCTAAGAGCGGATCAGTCACATCACGTAAAACCGAATACACATCGGTTCGCGTCTCTTCTGTTTTACAAGAAAACAGCAGTACACAAAGTAACCCTATAAGCGCTCTATTCATCTTCTAGCTCAGCTTCATTAAAATCCTGTAATGCCTCGTCTTGGAAGTACAGCGTCAGTGGTGGAAGGATATTCATACTCTCAAAGCATTTTGGAATAGCACTATCACTACGATGATGAAGATTGATCTGTACATAGTGTTGGTAGGAATCTTTATAGAGTGCATCAATACGGCGCTCCGTATCCGCAGCATTTGACATTAAAGTCTTGCGAGCAATAAGCGTTTCTTTTAAAGACTTTTCCATATCTGTATGCTGTCCTTCCAAATCTTGTTGCTGTTTCGTTAAAGAAGCAATATCACGCTTGGCTTCTTTCCATTGGCTGTATTGTTCTACTTCTGATTTCTCTGGCAAGTAGAAATATTTTAAAAGTATTGCGCAGATATAAAAAAATAATTGAATTGCCATAAATTGTAAGGGTGACAAATCATATCCTGATTGTGATGGTTCTGCCATCTCGTTTAAAAATAGAAGCCTGAAATATCCAAGGGTATAGAAAACTCCGCCAATGACCAGTAATATAGCTGAGAGTATTCCTATAAATTGCATTTTACTCTTTGTAAGTTTTAAAAGCTTGCCGCCAATGGTGGCACTGTAATATAAGGCTACAGCAAAAGTGACACCAATCACAAAACTTAAGAGAAGGTTCGACATAAATATCTGGAAACTACTGCTAGCAAATATGGCTTCAGAACAGCTCAATAATACAATGCCTACAAGCGCCTTATTATAGGTTGTCATTTTCTCCTTACACGATTTAAGGTTTTCAATAGCACGATTTTTAATACGTAGTTCATTATTTACTCCTTTCAATTTCTCTTGTAATCGGCTCTCTAGTTTCTTAAACTCGCTAATGTCCTTCTGCGCATAATATGCCTCGTGGTTACGCTGTGCGTGTGTTTTAAAGTCTACAATCAAACGATTAAAACGTGTGGTTAAAAACTCAAAGTGAATGGGGCTTTGCGTTTCAAGAGCTGGAAGATTTTTGGTGGCATCATTCTTTGCTCTGTCTGTGGTCATAGGTAAAATCTCTTGCGTATGTATACGGTTGAGTTCTTTGATGAAATCATCATCATGGGTTCGGATCACTTGAATAAGTGTATCCTGTTGTTGTTTTTTCATCGGTATGAAAAAGCGTTGATTAATAAAAAAAGGAAAGCACCCCAAGAAATTTGAGGTGCTGAAAATTCTAGCTATTTGCTACTAAATAATTATATCGCTTCTCTGCCTGTTGATAGGTAGTAGCGTAATGGGTCTGATTTGTACGACCATCAAAAACAACATACATATTAGTCTTGTTGTTTTTGTCTCGATTGTCGTGTAAGAATCTGATCTTTCTATCACTTTTTAGGATAGTCATATTCATGATTCTGTTATAAGTCATCTGTTCAAGGTTTTTATGAAAAGCACCTTGAGGTTTCTGTGTTCTCTTTTTATGTTTCATAATAAAGAGGAGCGTTAGGTTATACAAGTATTGAAAAACAGAAACACATTTATTAGATAAATAAGTGTGCCTCCATTAATTGGTAAGTTTTTCAAATAATTCAACGTAATCTGTTTCATTGTTTATGTTTTATAATTACGAATACTGTATTTCAATAAAAGTGCAAATCTTGTTTTAAAATGATTTATAGTTATTTAGCCAAACTTTTAGGAGAATTATGTTCAACTCTTTTAGGCTAAAAAAATAACAATTGACAAAAGTTAGGCTAAATTTTAACCTAACTTTTGTCAATTGTTATTTTCATATTTCTTGTAGATTATCATAAAAACAGAGAATCTACAAGCGAAAATGAATCCCTAATTAAAATATAAACCTATATTTTATACATAAAAAAGGGTCCAACTGTAAAAGTTGAACCCCTTAAAATTTCTGTTGTATATATTTTAGATGCTATCTATAATTTTTCTCTGATAGATTTAATTCAATTGATTTTTATTTCTCTTTATTAAACAAAAAACTTTTAGAATCTGGACATCTTAGATATTTTTTTGAGAATTGATGATGACAAATTTGATACTCCAAAAACTCCCACCTATTTCTAAGAAATGAAGTGTGATAAGAAAGTAGTAATAATTTATTTATGATTTCAAATCTCACTCTTATTTGTTGAGATAATTTACTTCTATTATAAAAACCACCTTTCATATTAATTATTTTATGAATATCTGGGTTTAATTTTTCTTGTTTTTGGCAACTCGCTTTTATTCCTAATTCTAATCCGTCCAAAAACTTGATTGTGCTTTCAATTTTTTTCTTCCCGAATCTTCTTTCTAATTTCAAATACGCATCATTTCCAACTTTATAAAGTTCATCAATGCGATCTTTTTCTTTATAATCAACATGTCGTCTATTTAATAAAAATTCTAAATCATCAATCATAGATTCTTTATCATCTAAACGCTCTTTTTTATAAGTTCGATGATGATTCTCCCTTAACTTAATTTCAAAAGATTCAAATTCTCCTTTCCTTGATTTAAATCCAGAAACAGCTAAATATTCTGGATACCAATTGAAATCTTCGATTCGATTAACAATTTTTAAAATACTTTTAGCCGAGTCTCTTTTTTCTTGTAAATCAAAGTCTAGAATAATTAATCTAGGTTTTGAATTTATATTTTTTGGATGAGCTAAATTATCTAATATACTATGGACCGATTCTGCTTTTGTACAAGCTACCACATATTTAATCTCTGGATATTTATACTTTTGAGTATAAAGTTCTATAAAATAAAAGTATTTAATAATACAAATAATATCATCCTCAATAATTAGAATATCTGCCCTAAGAGGTTGTTTTCGTTCTTCTATATTCTTAAAATGTTTAATTAAATGTGGAAATCTTTTTTCAATTTCCACTGCAAAATAAGGATCCATTTCACAGTAAGCTTCAAATCCTTGTCTCACTTTTTCAATATCATAATCTGTCGATACAACTTCAAATCCCAAAATCTCCTTTTTGTCCATATCAAAAAATTAATCAATTAAATAATAGAAATTAAAATAGACGCCTTCCTCTTTTTTTGAAAACAAATCAAAGTATCGTCCTTTGTTATTTTCGGGTAAAGAAGCTTTCAATAACTCTAAAAGAGTATTTAAAAAATATAAACCTAGTCCCGTAGAGGTTTTGCTTTGAACGGGTCGTTTTCCCGCTTGATCAATTAAAATAGGACTATTTATATAAGTTTTTTTACTTAGCACCGAAATTTTCAAAACAGGTTTTTCATCAATACTAACCTCTGACAATTCTATAAACACCTGCCTTTCTTCATATAAAATCTTTTCTCTTTGGTATTCTTTTATTGCATTTTTGATTAACTGATCTAAAAAATAACCTAATACTTCAGGAAGTAACAAAGTTCTTTTTGTTAATAATCCCTTATTTATTTTATATGAAACTTTTAAATCATTATCGTATTGATTAGTTTTACTTAAGATAATTTTCTCTAGTTTAGAAATTTCAATTTGCTCAAATACATAATTAGAATAAGCATATTCACTAAAAATACTTAAAACACTTCTTGATTGATCAATAACACCATTGATGTAGTCTTTAGCTATCAATATAGTGTTTCTTGCCTTTTGTGAAAGGAGTTTATCATGTACTAGAATGTTATTTAAAAGAGAAGGAGCTCGATTTTTCATATCAACTAACAAAGAGTGAAAAACATTAAGCTCCGATTCTTTTTTATTTTTAATGTAAAAATTCCTTCGTTGATTTACAATTGGAAATAATGCCTGGAAACCAACTATATGATTATGATCTATTTGTGGAACAGTATATAAATCAATGTAAATACCTCCATCATTTTTAAACTCACCGAAAGGAGTGAAGTTAGTTAAAATCCCGTCTGGTCGATTTGATTTAAGAGCATACGTTTCTTCTTTAGAATCATTAATAACTCTACTAATCTCAAAATATTTCCACTTTATATTTTTGGCTTCTGTATATTTCTTTTTTAACAATAATTTTGTAGCTTTAAGATACTCATCAATAACATCTATGTCCACAATCATTAGTTGAATAATATTTTCTATAGATCTATTTCCTTTATAAAAACTATAAAAACTATTATTTTCTTTAAAATTTTTTTTAAAGAAAATTTTAAGTTTTTCATTAACCTGGTCTGCTTCTATTCTTGGATTATCTATTTCATATCGTCCTATAAAGGCCATGTGAATTAAATTTTCAAAATAATACTGTTTTTGATCAAACCTTGTCATACCTAACTGTTTAATTGTTTAACTCCAAATAATCTTTCTATTCTTTTTAAAAGTAGATTTATAAAAAAGCCTAAAAACCCTAATAATAAAAGAACTGCGTAAAAAACTGGGGTTTGAAAATTAATTTCTGCATCCCTAGCTAAAGCTCCTAACGCTAAACCATTTTTAGGGGTTAATACCATTTCTGTAACTACAGAAATAATCAAAGCGAAAGAGAATGTCACTCTAGCTCCTAAAAATATACTAGGAAGCATTTCAATAGCTTTTGCCATTATGATTTTTGTAGGTTTTACAGAATATACCTTCAGAATCTCTATACTTTGATTCGAAATATATTCAACACCTTTTGAAACAGTAAGAATCATTATCGGTAAGCATCCAAAAACTATAGTCCATACATATGCAGAATCTTCATAATTAAAAGAAACTAACATTAATGGAAATGCCAAAATAGGAGGAATCGCTCTGAAAAATTCAAGTGTAATCTCAAAGCTTCTCATAAGGTATTTAACAAAACCAAATAGAAGTCCTAATATTGTTCCAATAAGTAATGATATACCCCACCCTATTAAGGAGATTTTAATAGTATAGCTTGCATGCAAAAAAATCCTTCCGCTAACTGGGGTCGAAGAATCAAAACTTTTCTTTATAACATCTAGAGTTTCCATTGGACTCGCCAATAACGTATTATCAATCCAATCAAAAGAGCTAGAAAGATACCATAGTATCAAAACAAGTATTAAACCATTTAACCAAATGATGTTTTTTCTATTTATCATCATATCTTAATTAAATAATTTTTCTAATGTCTGCCTCAAAGAATTCTCCTTATTAGTAAATTCTCGATCATTTACATAATGATTATTATAAATTTCAACTTGATGAATCGATGTATCTTCTAAAGATGAATAAGGCTTATTAGGAATAAATAAAACTTTATCACAAATTGACAATAAATCATCTAAATTATGAATTGATATAATAGCTATAGTTCCTTGTTGCTTTATTTTTTTCCTAAACATTGATCGCATTCTTCCTGCTGTTTTTACATCAAGTGCAGAAAAGGGCTCGTCACCTATTAAGATATCTGGATTATTTATAAACGCTCTTACTATGGCCGCTTGTTGTAGCATTCCACCACTACAGTCTAATGGGTTTATTCGAAAGTCATATTCAATTTCAAAATCATTCCATAGGTTTTTTATTTTCTCATCGGTATTATCTTTCTTAAGATAATCTATATTCTTTTTAACACTCAACCAGGAAAAAAAAGAATTTTCTATTTGCTGTGGAATGTAAGATATTTTACCCTTTTCAATATTTCTGTTATTTAAATATTTAATGCAGCCTTTAGAAGGTTTGTTTAACCTTATTAAGGTTCTTAAAAGCGATGTTTTACCAGACCCATTAGGTCCAAAAATGCCAATAATTTCACCTTCTTTGAATTTAAGAGATAGGTTATCACAAATTATTAATTCCTTTCCCTCTTTTTTTTTGTACTTAATTTGAAGGTTTTCTATAAGCAATATTTTCATAACCTATTCTACTAAACCTTTCAGTGATAATGATTCTGGAATAATACCAATGCTTAAGTATTTTTCAGCAATATTTTCAAATAAAATCTCATCACTTTCAGTTGTGTTCCAGTATAAGGCATCTGGATATTTTTTTATGTGCTCTTTAAAAGTATCAGACAAATAGTTTCTCATATGTTCTTTAGCCCTCTGTGGATTGTTGTTTACAAAATTCACAGCTTCATCTAAAGCAAGAACTAATTTTTTATATATGTCTTTATTCTCATTAGCCCATTTTTTACTGACATTAAAGCTTCCAAAAACAAATGGATCATTTATATATTTTGAGGACTCTACTTCATTAGAAAGAAGTTCTCCAATCCCTAATTCAATAATAGAAGTAGCAGCTGGATCGTTTGTGAATAAAGCATCGACGGCACCGTTCTTTAATGCCTGTCCTTGCTGTGCAGGAGCTATTTGTTGTATTACAACATCTTTTTCTGGATCAAGACCATTTTTCTTTAAAATTTCTGTAATCCAAGCCTTATAAGCTATTGTCGGCAAAATCCCTATTCTCTTTCCTTTTAAGTCATTTACTGTAGTTATTTTCGAATCCTTGTTTTCTTCTTTATAACGAAGAAGATAACTAATTCTATGGTCTTCATCTTCTATCATTGCTGTGATAAAATATAATTTTTTACCGCTTCTTAACATCCCATTATAAGTAATAGGTAATGCTGTATATCCTCCTATATCTATGTTCCCAGCAATCAATGCTTGCATTAATGGTTGAGCAGTATCATACATCTTTAAATTTGCATTAATTCCTTGTTTCTCAAAAAACCCCTCTTCTTGAGCTACAAATACAGGTAAACTTATTCGAAGTCTACTATAACCAATATCTATATTATGGATTGTTTCCTTATTAGGAATTGACAACTCTTGTTTATTATATAATTTAAAAATGAAAAACACTCCTATAAATAGAAAAAGGATTACACTTATTTTAATGATTTTTTTTGCATTCATAATTTTTTCTGATTAAATATTTGACAATACCCTATTATTAAAAGTATATCTATAGTATACATTACTTATCTTAAGTTTTCAATTCTAGGAACGTTCAAAGCCTTAAGTTTTACATTACCTAGAGAATTGTATTCCTTTTGAATAATCACTCTTTACCAAAAATGACAAAACCCACATGAATATTAATGTCTGGTTGGAATCCAATACCAAAAAAACCTATTGATCCTGGTATTAGTTTATCGGAATATTCATGATTGATATATTTATATCCATCTCTTGCCTCTAGATTAATTATAGCTTGTAATGCTTTGGGGACATCTTCTGATTGATCGAATTGGATAACTTTATATTTCATTTAATGATTTTTATAACAACTAAAAGAACTAGCAACCATAAACAAGTAATACTACTATTAAAACAAATACTATAATTGCAGATGGTTTATAATTCTTAGGATCATTAGAACCGCAATTATTACAGTTAGATCCATTTGTGTATGGATATCCACAATGTTTACATTTTGCTGGCATGGTTTAATTAAGTTTAATAGTAGTATTTATCGATTAGTTGAATTAATATTTTTCAAATCTTAGTATTAAATAAAAAAATTACGAGCACTGAGATATTATGACTATTAAAATGATAATTACTATAACCCAGACACAGCCATTACTATCTTTCTTTCTTCCGTAAATCTCTCCTGAAAATTCACCAACTTTTTTATATTTTCCCATACTTAATTTCTTATATTTATTAATATCATAATCCTTAATAAAGAAAGATCGTTTATTAAGAGGTTGATCAAAATTGATAAATAGTTTTGTTTATTGAAGGGTGATTATCTGTTAAAGATTTTCAGATAAAATGATTTCACCCCTAGGGGTGTAGTAGTTATAGTAAGTTTGTGCTTTAGTACATTAAGATCACTTAACTATACTATATTTTTTATAGAATTCTAATTCTTTATTATACAAAATAATAGCTTTAGCTTGATCAAAATCTCCATCGATCTCTTCAACTCTCAATATTTTGTCCCTTAAAGATCTTCTTCTGGACTTAACAGCATTTACTGTAATAAATAATTTTTCAGATATTTGAATTTGTCCATGTTCTATAACCCAAATTTTCCAAAATTCTATATTTTGATTTGATAGAAAGTATTTCTCTTTTATATATTGCTCAAATCCTTTTTCTAACTTTGTTTGGAGCTTTTTTCTTTTCTTTTTCTTTTTTATAAAATGTGATATTAAAAAAACTGAAATACAAAGTAATCCTATTGTAATTGAAATAATTATAATTCTATTTTTTTCTATTTCCTGTAATTGTATTTCAATAGTCCTATTCTTTTCATCTGTTTCAAAACGAATTCGGTCAAATTGATTTTTATAACCAACAGCTGCCTTATCAATACTATCCCTTACTCTTATATATTTTTTAAAATGATCTTGTGCTTTAGGTGAATCATACAGATTACTAACAAGTTCAAGAGAGGCTAAATAATCTCTAATGTTTTTAACTTCAAGTGAAATTTTTTCTGCTTTTTCAGCATATTCTATTGATTTTTCTTTATATCCAAAAACACTATAGTATTCAGCTAAATGTATGCAATTGATAATAACTCCTTCTTTATCATTCTCACTCTCTCTTATTTCAAGAGTTTCAAGTGATTTTTCTATAATTTTATCTTTTTTCCCCTTTTTAAAAAGAGCATGAGTTTTATTATCAATTATAGTAGCAAATGTAAGAGGACGTGTTTTTAATATCTCTTTAAACTGTAAAGCTCTATCAAAGAAGTTAATGGCTTTATCATATTGCCTATCATCTTTGTACAGTTTACCTAAATTGTTAAGGGAATGAATAAAATATAATGGATTTTCAATTTCTCTTCTTAACTCAAGAGCTCTTTGATGATATTTAATAGAATTAACGATATCACCTTGCTCATTATAAACAACCCCTAAATTATTATAGATAGAACTTGTCCTTCTAGCATTATCACTTTTATTAAGGTATTCAAGTGCTTTAAATGATGTATTCTCACTTCCTTTATAATCTCTAACGTTTTTTTGTAGAATAGCTAGGTTTATTAAAATCCTACCAGCTTTTATAGAATCTTTTAGATTATCATATAATTTAAAACTCTTATAATAATAAAAATAAGCACTGTCTACTTGATTATTATTATCAAAAAATGCCCCACTATATTCGTAGGTTTTGGCTAGATTCAAGGAATCTTTAAGCTTAGTCGTTAATTCTATCTGTTCAAATCTTTTTTTATGAAAGATTTCCCAATTTTTATTTTTATATGATTCTTTTATAGATTTCTTTAAAAAAACAACTCTAGTAGAATCAGATTGCTTTATTTCTGATAAGGACAGGTTAAAATTGAAAATAAAAGTATTATCTGTTGAGATAGGTTTAAACAGATTCAAACAACATAAAAATAATAAAGATAGGTTTATTTTCAATTGATTATAAAATTAATACCGATTGTAATTTCATAAAAAAAAATGATTAAAAAAAACCTCATATTCAAAATATGAGGTTTAATTAGATTCATAAGACTACTCATCATCATCATCAGGATCAACTTTATCATCCAAAATGTCTCCTGTTTTTAATTCATCGCATTTTGAGTTTTTACATTTCGGATTTGGTTCTTCCAAAATTTCAAAGTTGTCATCTAAACTACAGGATGTTGTTATCAAAAAGAAGATAATTAAAAAGTTGTTTCGGTTCTTGAATCTTTTAAAGATTCGATCAAATTTAATTTTCATTTTAAAAAGTATTTATTGTTAAACACTTTTTAAATGGCAAATACAATGCAATTGACTTATAATCAATGTATTACATCATTTTAGGTGTATTGTTAGGTTTGATTTTCTCTGATTAATTAAGTGAGTTATAGATAATATTGTAGATGTTAGCCTATTATTTAGCTAATCACTCTAAATAATGATGTGTTAGCATAAGTCCAAAAACATCAAAGAGTCCCAGATTATAATCCTCTAAATCTGAATCCATTTTAAACTTTGGTATACGAGCTTTTAACTCTGAGATCAATTGAAAATCATCTTGACAACACCAAACTTTGATTTAGCATCAAACATAGAAAACACCTCTTTTTAAGGTGTTTTTAATAAAAATAAATTACTCTAAATAATAATGAGTCATTGCCAAACTCACCGCATCAAAAACTCCTGTATTGTGATTTTCAGTCATCCATCGTTTACGCTCTGGAAATGTATAACTCTCTAACTGTTTATACCACCCTATAATCTTCTGCGATATCTGATATTTAGAAGTTGCTCCAAACTGAAGAAAGATATCCTTGATTTGAGTTCTTGTATAGCTATGTACTTCAAAATTCTGTAATCGAGCTTCTTTACAAATACAATCTATTAGCTTTTCAATACGCTTACTTTTCTTGTTTTGATCGTTGATATTACGAGTGATAATAATAGTAGGCTTATAATATGCAATATATTGTTTCACTCGTTGCATTGTTTTCTTATTGCTCATAGGCTGTACATAACCAATACCATACTCTACAAGGTTATTTGGCGTATCAAAAACAGCATACCCTATACCGTACCTATTTGGGTAGAGTGCCAATATCGTTTGATGTGTCTTAGACATAGGCTTCATCAAGTTGCATTAATCGCGTAACAATATTATTAAGACTTTCCAATCGCAATGTATTTTTAAGGGTTTTTGGTCCTTCGGAAACTTTTTCTATAAGCTGAAAGCATCGATCTGACAAACCCTTGAAACCTGCTTCAAAAACTTGCCTAATTGAGCTTTCTATTGATAAATTAAGTAAAATATGATAGCCTATTAAAGCTTTGAGGCTTTGGAATTTTCCTGCCTCAAAGCGGGATAAACTACTTTGATCCATTTCTAAAAGGTAAGCAAGATCATTGATTTTTAAGTGATGAGCCTTGCGTACCCCTGATGGGTATATACTCGGTTGTTTATTCATAATGTGTTAAAGGCAATGGGTTAAACATTGCCTTTTCACATAGTATCTTAAATACACTATCTACAGGCAGGAGAAGTATGAAGGGTAAGTAATATGTATATAATACATATTTTTTCGTGGTGACCCTGATATTTAGTGGATAATATGTGTAGAAATGGTGTCTTTTAAATATGAATATCTTTAGTAGTAAGATTCTGTTTAATTTGTAAATAACGTTCGGTATCTGATAATTTTTCAACACCTTGTGACCTATTGTAACAAGATTGTTTTATCCTGTTTAGTTTAATAGTGTGACCTTTTGTCACTGGTTTATAACAAGCTACTTCACTAGCTTTTTCTTTTTTCTGTTCAAGCCTTAAAAGGCTTGTAAAATACAGGCGAGATGCTCCCCTTCTTTTAGCTTTCGTGTTTAAAATAGTCCCTCTTTCATTACTTACTTCCAACAAATCTTTTGATACTAAGGAATCAATAGCATTTGATACTGCTCTCCCAGATAAATTACAGCAGAGCATAAATAGCTTTTGAGATATCCATGCTCTCTCTAATCGCTTATTACTGTCTATAGGATCTGCCTGCCCTACCGTCTTACGAACCACCGTAAGCAATACTTTGAGTTCACTACTGGTTAATCGTTTTAATAAGTGATCGAATAATATATTGGGTGTTTGGGTTGTTTGGGTATAATAGCTCATACCTTTATTCTATAAGTCAATAGTCTTAAGGTGGTAGTGTTATGAATATGTATCCATAACATCTGATATACATATTTCTCCTCCTACCTGTAACTCTATCACTTCGCTTATAGTGATAGTATGAAAATTCAAGTACCTACAACATTATCTACAAAGAGTAATACAGAGTTTAGAAGACTCTATAAAAATCAATATGGGATAGACCTGAATATCCAAGAAGCAAATGAAGAAGCCTATCGATTATTTAGCTTCTTTGCACTTGTTATTGAAAACACTCCTAAGTATTATGAATAGGCATTTTTATATGCTGTGGTATACTCAGCTTGCTGTTCAAGGTCAAAATAAATTCAGACTAAAAAAGGGCAAAGAAATGATTTTGAACAGCATTCTGAATTATTACTCTTTGTCCTTTTTTGGTGAGTATTATGGAAAATAACAAAACATTACGTTATTTTCTCTATGCACGAAAATCAAGCGAATCAGAAGATCGCCAAATGGCTTCTATACAAGATCAAGAAATTGAAGTTAAAAAGATCGCAGATGAACTTGATTTAAACATAGTAGGCACTTTTAGCGAATCCAAATCAGCTAAGGCTCCAGGTAGAACCGTATTCAATGAAATGCTTTTACGAATTGAAAAAGGAGAAGCTGACGCTATACTTTGCTGGAAACTAAATCGACTAGCCAGAAATCCTGTTGATGGAGGGAAAATCAGTTGGATGCTACAGAATAACATCATTAAGCACGTTCAATGCTTTGGGAGGGATTACAAGCCTTCTGACAACGTACTGATGATGCAAGTGGAACTTGGAATGGCGAATCAGTTTGTCAAAGATTTGAGTGTCGATGTAAAACGTGGAATGCGACAAAAAGCAGAACGAGGATGGAATCCTTTTTCAATTCTTCCTATAGGATATATACATGCTAAAGACCATTCGCAAGGATTTAAAAATAACGAGATCATTATCGATAAAAAAAGGTTTCCTATTGTAAAGAAACTTTGGCAACTTATGATTACAGCAGACTATTCTATTGGTGCTATCAAACGGGAAGCTGATCGCTTAGGATTAGTTAACCGTTATAAAAAGCCATATGCCGTTAATACCTTTCATAAATTGTTTTCTAATGAATTTTACTACGGATATTTCTATTGGAAAGATGTAAATGGCATCCAAAAAAGGCACAAAGGACATCACAAGCCTATGATCTCAGAAGCCGATTTTAATACTGTACAGAAACGACTAGGGAATCATAGACGTCCTACTCGAAAAAAGCAATATGATTATACGTTTCGTGGCTTACTAAGTTGTGGAGAATGCGGGTGCAATATTACAGCAGAACGTAAACTACAAGTACGTTGTAGTCAGTGCAGGTATAAATTCTCTTGTATCAATAGAAAGGATTGCCCTAAGTGTAGTCTTTCCATTGTCGATATGGATTGCCCAACTCGTATTGATATCATCTATTATCGATGTACTAAACGAAAGCAACCCTGTAGTCAAAAGACTGTTTCTGAAAAGGTATTGGAGCTTCAATACTTTACGATTTTAAAACAAATAGAAATCCAAAAGGAATTTTATGATTTTGTGATAGAAACTATAAAGATATTGAATATCAACGAACAACCCAATGATCTTAAGGTTATCCAACTTCTAAGAAAACAGAAGAGTGAATTGGAAAAACGCCTCAAAGGTATTGCCTTAATGAGAGCAGACGGTGATATCGAAAAAGATCAATATCTTAAGATGAAAGAAGAAACGCTCAATAGTATTCAATCTCTAGAAAAACAGATAAACACCTATAAAAATAAAAGTGTCGATTGGACTAAAGTAGCTAAGGATTATATGAACTTTGCCTTAAATGCAACCAATGTGCTTAAAGAAAGTGACCCTTTTATCAAAAGAAACCTACTTCTTAAATTAGGTTCGAACCAGACATTATTGGATAGAAAACTAACGTTTATAAGGGCAAAACCTTTATTAGCCCTTAAAGAACTTCAAGGGGCTTATGATGCTGAAAAAACAAGGTTCGAACCAAAAAATCGCCATATAAACAAAGGCGATTCTAAAGGTTATGATACATTGAATGCATACTTGCTCGCACCACTGCGTAACGTTCGAACCAGTATTATAGATTCCTAAGAAACAACCTACTAAACAAAGCATAGAGAAAATCAAAATTATTAGCTAGAAAACACCTCTTCAAGTATTGGTGTTTTCTTATACATATTGCTGGCTCTTTCATATTTATTTTTTGTGAGGGAAAATAGCAGAGTGAATACTTCCGATGACAATCCTATCTGCTACTTTGCACAGACTAACTTTAGAAACCAACGTAATGACTTTGGTATCTTTCTTCGTGATAGGCTTTATCACTTTTATATTTTAGGTCGTACCGGAACTGGGAAAACCTCCCTTTTACATACAAAAATTGCTCAAGATATCTATGACGGGAGAGGGCTTTGCCTAATTGATGTACACGGGGATTTAGTTTCAAAAGTTTATGAGACTATTCCAGAGCATCGTAAAAAAGATGTTATCTATCTTAACACTACTGACCCTACTCTTAATCTAGGCTATAACCCACTGCGAAATGTATCCTATGAAAAACGACCATTAGTTACTTCTAACATCCTTGAAATCTTTCAGCATCTATGGGGAAATCAAAGTTGGGGTATCAAACTCTCACATATCTTACGTAATGTCATTCTCACTCTTTTAGATCAAAAGCAAGCAACTTTCTCTGATATCTTAAAACTTCTTCACGATCGCGATTATAGAAATCAATGTTTACCTAATATCATAAATCCAGATGTACGTGCATTTTGGGAAAAGGAATTTAAAAACTATTCTCCTAAAACAGACCTTATCCCTATCTATAATAAACTAGGAGGTATCCTTTCATATCCTTCGGTCAAACGAGTATTGGTGAGTAATACCCAGCAGATTTCTTTACGCTGGGTTATGGATAGTAAAAAAATACTGCTGGTAAATATTTCTAAAGGAAATCTGGGTGCTGATGCCTCATATATCTTAGGCTCTTTACTACTCACTTCCTTAGCCTCTTCTGCATTTTCTCGTATTGATACTCCGCCAGAAAAACGAGAAGTTTTCTTTTGCTATTTAGATGAATTTCAACACTACACGACAGCTTCTATCATAGATATGCTCTCAGAGCTGCGCAAGTTCAAATTAGGACTTGTCATGGCGCATCAATATATCTCACAACTTGATCCTAAAATCAGAGAAGCGGTCCTTGGAAACGTCGGCTCAATAGTTTGTTTTAGACTCTCCCAATCTGATGCACGGTTTATGGAAAAAGAGTTTTATCCAATATTTGCTGTAACGGATTTTGTGAATCTTGCTAACTATGATATCTATCTCAAATTGATGATTAACGGCTCTCCTTCCAAAGCTTTCTCGGCTCATACCATTACCCATCATCAAATTAAGAAACTCTACACCCCTGTACATATTACTGACTCTCCCTCCTAATTTTTTGATAGTTCATACTGGTTTCAAACGAACCTTAATTAAATAGTCTATGAAACCAACGAAACACACTACTCTGGATATTCCAGCCTGTCACGAAGTCCAAATACATTACAAACGTGCTTTATATGATACCACTCTAAAAATATCAACATCACAATCTGCTGAAACTATGTTTCGCGAATTTGCTGATACCGAAAGATTGGATTACAAAGAATTCTTTTGGGTAATGCTCCTTACTAATGCGAATCAAGTCATTGCCATAAGTGAAGTATCAGTAGGTTGTACCCACGGGACATTAGTGAATATTAAAGAAATCGTACAACTTGCTCTTCTTACCAACGCATCAAATGTAATTATCTGTCACAACCACCCTTCTGGCCAACTTACAAAATCTGCTTCTGATGACACAACCACCCAACGTATCAAAGGAGCTCTTGGTTTATTTGATATCAAATTACTCGACCATATTATCCTAACTACAGAAAGCTATACCTCCTTCTCTGACGAAGATTGGTTATAGCTTTTGACCTTCTATGCCTAAAACCCCTATTACCTATTACGGCGGAAAAATCAATATGATATCTGCAATACTGCCATTAATTCCAAAACATCGCATTTATACAGAAGCCTTCTTTGGAGGTGGCGCAATCTTCTTTGCAAAAGACCCCTCTGAATCCGAAATTATTAACGATACCAATAATCTAGTTATTAATTTCTATGAGGTGGTCAAGACTGATTTTGATTCTTTGAAATTAAAAATAGAGGCTAGTCTTTTCTCTCGTGCTACCTATTCAGTAGCACTGACGATCTATCGAATGCCACACCTGTTTAACAAATTACAACAAGCTTGGGCGTTTTACATCGCTACTAATATGGGTTTTGCCTGTAACGTGGGGTCGTGGGGATTTGATAAATACGGGAAACGAGTGAAATCATTTCGCAATAAGAAACTCTTGTTTGATGAGTCGATCTATAAGCGACTAGAGCATACTTCTATTGAAAACAATGATGCAGTTAAGGCACTTACAACCTATGACACTGATGATGCTTTTCATTATATCGACCCGCCATATATCAATACAGATCAAGGATTATATGGAGGCTATACCGAAAGCGATTATACAAAGCTTTTAGATACCCTCTCTACCATTAAAGGAACGTTTCTCTTGTCCTCATATCCTTCTGAAATCCTTGACGCCTACATCCAAAAGAACGGATGGTATTCTATACGTTTTGAGAAACCACTCAATGCTATAAAAGCTACAGAAGGAAAATCTCGCACTACCAAAAAGGTGGAAGTCTTAACCGCTAATTACCCTATTTAATCTATGACTATTCGCAAAACAGTAACTCACAATAAACAGATTGAAATACGATTCCCAAAAGAAAATGAACACTTATTTCATTTTATGAAACGCTTTGAACGTACTGCCTTACATAAAGGTTGGACAGAGGAGGAAGTCAATGCTGTCTTTGATCGTGTGTTTTGGTACAGCTATCACTATACGCTTGATACCGTCCTTAATCATTGCCTCTTTTCTCAATCAGAAGTTGAAAAACTCTAATACTAATTTTTAAAAACACAACTGAATATGAATCTAAAACAACAACGATTACATCTCTACTTCTTTGAAATACTCGAAGCACACTTGCGATTTACCGATGCCTTACCTCTTTCTAAAGAAGTCAAAGGATTCCTTACCCGTGATCAGTGTATTGATATCGCTCTTTGGCTTTCGCCAGAACGGTATCATAAATCTGAACTAGAAAATTTTGATGATGAAAAATTACATAAAACATTAGTTACTGATTACAATGTCCTTTTGTATATCATACACAAATGGGAAGCTCATCTATCACAACCGATCACTTTTTCAGATGAAGAAGTGGATGCCTTATTTACACGAACCAATAATCAGATGCATTACTTGTATAGTAAACCTACATCTTCGTGGGACGGCTATGACAAAAATAACTACATCTCACTCCTTAATAAAGCTGGGTTTACCATTGCAGTCTATGGGATCTATAGTTCTTCTGTAAAAAAGGAAGATATCTATATCATAGAGAGTCCTCCAAAGATTCTCTATGATACTAAGTCAGAGGCAGAAACTGAAATCACGCGCCTTATCGAACAAGAAAACTATAGCGAAACAGACCTTGTTGTCTACCCACTCTGGAAAATCAAATAACTTAAATTTTAAAAACTGAATACATTATGGAAACACCAAGTATTGTTGATGTCTTAATACAAAACATCACTCAAGATCAAGCACTCTTACAAGAGGCTGACGCAAAAATTGCAGAAGCAAAAGCTTCAAAAAATGACGTTGTAGATCGCTTAAAAGACTATCGAAAGGAAATTAGCATTATAATGAAATATGCTAACGAAGAGCAAAAAGAAAAGATTGAAGCTCTAGGATTTGATTCTTCTGATAGTAGTAACGGATTAAACGATGTGGCCACAAGAGCATTAAATATCATTATGGATGCTAAAGACCACTCACTTACCAATGATGAACTCTACACCATATATGCAGGTAGTGTGGAGAATCCTAAAGATGCTCTTAACTATACCGCCTTTAATATTAAATGTAGACCGCTCTTTAATTCTCAGAGACTCATTCGCATAAAAGCAGCAGAAGGGTTGTCTTCTCGAGAGGATATCATTTCACTCAATGGAACACCTCTCAAAAAAGAGGAAGTGAAACCTGAAACCTCAGATGTAAAAGATACTCCTGTACAAACTCAAAAGAAAGAAGTACCTAAAACCATCGCACTCAGAAAAGGAACTCTAAAAAACAAAAAAGATGATCCGACACCAAAAAAAAGATAAAGCTTTTGATAACGCACTTTGGCTCAATTTTGAACATCGTACCACTGATAAAGAATATGGTGTTATGCAAAGTATAGAACACGACTATCTGGTCATACTAGCAGATCATCCGACATTTGTTGGAGAAGCCTTTGAAGTTTTACCCGATAACTATGCTTCTCTTTGTTATGATCGGATCGCTGAAATCTTTGCAGATCGTAATCCATTATGGTTTTGGGAAGAGCTTAAAGGATTATTTTCTTCTACTAACGGAGAGATATTACGTTTTGTGCTCGCACATCACATTCCACTTGAAAAGTTCATTCGTTACGAACTAGCTAGTCGCGGGTATGATAACAATCAACACTGGATTGGATTTACCAATGCCAAAAAGATTTGGCTAAAATAATTGAATAAAAAAGCACCTTATTTATAAAGGTGCTTTTCTTGTGTGGTGCGTTTGTATTCTACCAATATATATTCATCATAAAAATACAATACTTATATATAGATCGGTAACTCAATCAAAACATTACAATCTACTCGTATTTTTATAACTCCATCAACATAATAATGATATACAATAACAAAATAGTAGCTCCTTATAACTACTGTTTTCTATCACCTTATTCTTTAAAAAAATAAGATTTCAATCCATCTTTCATATAAAAACTGTCATCTTTTTATAAAAGTATTTTACAATAATAATCTAAACAACAAATAGATAAGCAAAATTGACATCTACTTTTTCAGTAGTTTCAGTAACGAAATGTTAAAGTTTGATACTAATTTTCTAGTTTTGGACTTATAAATCTGAAATGATATTTTAGTTATCATTATTGTTTTATACCAAACAAGCACCACCACCTCCTTTATTGAAAACAACAGATACCTATCTGTGAATAATTTTATATGGCCTTCACTTCCTATACATAGCCGTATATGAGTTAGTTACGCGTGTATCTAAAAATCAAATTAGTAACCATCTTATTTTAATATTATGAGTAGAAAATCAGTGTGTTTATTTTTTTTATGTATTCTGTGTCTGCATTTTTCGTATGCACAACAAGCGGCATCTGGTATAGATGCCATTACTCCCACCACACCAGAAGCTGGAGCGCTAAGTAGAGCTGGAAATGTTCCTATAAATACTGCAACAGGTCAAATGTCTTATAGTGTTCCTATACATACCATTTCTGTTAATGGAAATTCTTGGCCAGTAAATCTAAACTATAGTTATAGTGGTTTCATTGCGGAGACAAAACCATCACTTACTGGATGGGGATGGAACTTAAATGCCTATGGAGTCATTACAAAAGTAGTTCGCGGACTACCTGATTTTCATCCTGATGGATATTATGGACCCAATAACAGAAAACAACTCATCGACCAGTACGTAGCTACTGATAATGTTGATGCAATGCTTTTTGATGATTTTATGAAGTTTGCTGAAAACAAATACGATTCAGAAGCAGATAAATTTATTGTTAATATTGGAGGGGCCAATTTTGGTTTTAAAATATATTATGACACTACTAATCAGGAGTATAAAGCTCATTTTTTATCAAAACATAATTTTAAGGTAGATATTACGATGCAGAATCATCCTACTATCGAGATAGGTAGCTTTGTGGTAACCGATGATAAGGGAGTTAAGTATTATTTTGATGATGACAACAGAGAAGCGGTGATTCCCTCCGAAGACCCTGGACATCCTTATAACATTGATAAAACAACTTCTTGGCTGCTTTCTAAAATAGAATATCTCAATGGTGAAGAAATTATCTTTAACTATACCTCAGATACATATACATCCTGGGATTTTTCTGCCAGTGCCGTTATACTAGATGGAGCGACAGGTCAAGACCCTAACAATGTAGGGTATTTTACCGATGAACTTATAGGTGGGTATGACGATAAGATGAATCAAACCACTATGGGGCGTCAAATATTATCTTCTATTAGTTTTCCTAAAGGATCATTAGAATTTAATACTATTGCAGGACCAAGTGGACATACCGTATTTGATTCCATTATATTAAAAGATCATACTGGAACAACAGTATGTGATTATCAAATCGATTATCAAGGAGATAGAGATGCGCTGGTTGAAGTGCGTAAAAACAACGAACTTTTATTTGGCTTTGATTATTATGGACTTACCACAGGTGGAATCCCTGGATTTTATGAAGGGGTAAATAACAAGCCACTTAATCAAGATCTATGGGGATTCTATAACGGTTCTCATAATAATACTGAAGCTATTGATTATGCTCTTAATGAACAAATCGATAAATCTATAAGCCTTGCAGATACTCGTAAAGGAGCCATGTCTAAAATCACCTACCCTACTGGTGGATATACCCTGATAGAATATCAACAGAATACTGTAAAAAAACTCTATGGAGATAGTAATCTTGGTGGTGCTGAGGATGAGAATGTGTTTAACAATCAAGTATTCCTTGAATTAGATGCAAAATTATCTAATAACGAGAGGCATACTGAAGTTACAAAAACATTTAGTTATCCTGTTAGAGCAAATCTAACACATAGAATTATAGGGAATGTAGCTTCTGGAAATGCCATATATGTCACAATAGAAAGACTTGATGGCCCTGATTTAAATCAATATAATGCTTGTTATCAAGGAACACCAACGTATCACGGAAGTAGATATCCTGTAAATGTAGAAGATGCTCGTAATCGTATGATCCCACCTGATAATGATCCAAATACACCGCCAAGACCTTGTGATAATTATTACCCAAATCCAGTTGTAAATCCTGCTTTTATCGTCTCAAAAGACCCAGATAATAACTGCCCATATTGGAATGTAAATGGCCCAACCAATGATTGGTTTGGATGTACAGAACAAAATACCATCAACCAACAATTTAATTCAACCCCATTTTGGATCCCTGCTGGAACTTATAGATTTGTAATTTCTACCCACACCAATGGAAATCCACATCTTGTTTCTAATTTGGCTTATGATGAATTATTTGCAGATATGAGACTCCAATATTACTTGCCTCCAGGTGCAGATGAACAAACAGATGTAAGGGAACTATTTGTAAATGATCCAACTGGAGGAATACGTGTGACATCTATAAAAAATTATGATGCTATTCAAGGGGATGCTACTAATACTATCCTTTATAACTATCAGGATGAAGATGGATTTTCTACAGCGCAAGAAAATCAAATCCCTAGCAATGTTGAAACACACCATATTGATATTATTCTTAATAATGGAGATTATTATCAAAGAAAAGATACCTATTATAGACTTAATTCTTTTGGAGCTATGGATGCTCATAATGGAATTCCTGTATATTATAAAAAAGTACGAAAGTATTATGCTGCCACAATCGCAAATAATGGAAATGATCAAGACAATCCTCCAATAGGACCCATTGGCCCTACCAATCCTGATACAACTACTAATCTATCATATATCGCATCAGGAGTAGAGGAGTATCAATATCAAATGCCTTTAGAGGATAGAACCTATAAGTATCCTCCCAGACCAATACACTTGGATAAAAGTAAGGCCAAAATCATCTCTAGTAAAATGATAGGTGAAGATGGTGTTATAGCTTTTGAAGAGAATAGCTATGCCCTGATACGACCTGATTTGGAAATTGATACTGGAAACCCTCAAGATTTTAGCTTAAACCATCCTTGGAGTTTTAAAATTGCCTACAAACAAGTACGCCTTGTTAATGAATTAGTTAATTGTTATCAATTAGGAAATACAGATTGTTTTGAAGCTATTCGTGAACTCTATGAGGTTACTCGTTATAAAGAAATCGAAAGCTATTTTGACATTACATACAAACAGAGTATGAAAGATCAGATTATAACTACTCAAGAATATCAGCGTGATCCTGTAAGTGATTTTACCTTAATTAAAGAACAAAAAATCACCAATAGTAAAGGAGAAACAAGACGGAAAGTATTTGAATATCCTAAAAACAGAACAGATGAGAGTCAGTATCAATCTATGGTGAATCGTAATCAAATTTCAACGCCAGTAATAGAGAAAACCTACCTTAATGATCAAATCATTGGTAGTCAGAAAACAGATTATATATTTCATATCAATGGATATCATCTTAAACAAGTAAAAGCAAATAAAGGAGCTGTACCTCTTAGTGATTTAGAAACCATTTATACAATAGATAGCTATGATAGCAATGGAAATATTTCGCAGACTCATAGAGAAGATGGACAAGCTGTTGCTTATTTATGGGGATATAATAAACAATATCCCGTAGCTAAAGTAGAGAATGCTACTATAGCCCAAGTCTTAGGAGCATTAGATACTGGAGTGGGAAATATTCAAAGCTTAGATGGGGATTCTCTTAGATCGGCCCTACATACAATTCGTCAAGGATTACCTAATGCACTAGTAACCACCTATACCTATAAACCACTTGTAGGGGTTAGTTCAGTAACCGATCCAAGAGGCTATACGATGTTTTATGAGTATGATCTTCAAAATAGACTTGAGTATGTCAAAGATGAGAACGGAAAAGTTTATAGCAAAAACGAATATCGTTATGGTATTAATAACTAATTAAAATCGGAAACAGATGAAAAAAATAATCATTACCATCGCTTTAGTGCTTCCGATGCTTGTTATCGGACAAACACAAACACAGAATTATGTTAAATCAACTACCTATCAGGTAGCTGTAGATGAAGGACAAGAAGATAATCTAGACTCTTCTCTAAAGATAGAGTCCATAGGATATCTAGATGGCTTAGGAAGGCCTATCCAATCTATTACAGTTCGCGCTGGAGGAAATGGACAAAATATTGTTACCTATCAAGAGTATGATGGTGTAGGAAGAACACCAAAACAATACCTCCCCTATGCTACAGATACTCAGGTGACTAATCCATTAGACTTTATGGACCAAGAAGATCTTAAAATTGGGATTGGTAACTTCTATAATACGCCTAAATATGAAGATACTCAGAACCCATACTCTGAAATGGTCTATGAGACTTCTCCACTAAATAGAGTATTAAAGCAAGGAGCCCCTGGAAATTCTTGGGCAGTCTCGGATGATACCGATCATACCATTAAACTTGAATATGAGCATAATGTGGCAAATGAAGTGCGCTTTTTTGATGTAAGTTTTAGTGGGGGAAATACTCAGAATCCTAACCTTACTTTGTCAGGCTACTACCCAACTAATGAGCTCTATAAAAACATCACTAAAGATGAGAACTGGACACTTTCCTCTGGGAATAATCATACCACTGAAGAATTTACTAATAAAAGTGGACAAGTACTTTTAAAGCGTACTTATAACAATAACATCGCTCACAATACATACTATGCCTATGATGATTTTGGAAATTTAACCTTTGTATTATCACCCGAAGCAAGTAATCAAATCGTTGATACTAATGATAATCTTGTGACTAATCACCAAGATATTCTTGACAAACTAGGCTATCAATACAAGTACGATTATCGAAACCGTCTTATAGAAAAGAAAATCCCTGCCAAAGGATGGGAGTATATTGTCTATAATAAACTGGATCAACCTATTCTAACTCAAGATGCAAATCAGTATGCGAAGTCTCCTCAAAGAGAATGGCTTTTTACTAAATATGATGCTTTTGGAAGAGTGATTTATACAGGGATTAAAAGAGCAAATATTTCAAGAGCTACTTTTCAGAGTGTGGTAGATAACGCTTCTGATCAAGCGCAATATGAACAAAGAACAGCAGATCCAGTTACAGTTACAGTAGGGGGTACTGCTATTTATTATTCGCAAAACGCTGTTCCTACCACAGTAGATGAAGTGCTTACGGTTAATTATTATGACTCCTATGTTGATATTGGAGGCTATATGATTCCCGATGTTGTTTATGGACAAGAGGTTACTGATCAAACTCAAGGACTGCCCACTGTATCTAAAGTACGTGTGTTAAATGATCAAAATGACTGGATTACTACAGTTACAGGATA
>NZ_JBDUXP010000021.1:0-476948 GCF_039945015.1 Dokdonia sp. | reverse complement strand
TACAAACCAGGTTATGGTAAATATTGCTGGATCTAATCCATCTAGTATTTGAGATTCTTGAGTCGTTAAATCAAAAACCATAATCCCATCGGCATCATCATCACATAACTCATATGGATCTGGATCCAGATTTGGCATTGGCGTGTTTAAAATCACTAAGTTTAATGGAACTACGGCAAAACAACCTGCAGCATTAAACACTCGTGCATATATGGTCTGGAAAAATGGATCGTTGTTGATATACATTGCATTGTCGATCTCTAAGCCTACTGGTGCATTCATCGCATCGGCCTGAGTAAGATAATACACTACCGTAAGACCTGCCATACCGCCTGTAATCTCTGCATCTACATCAGATAAAACAAAGAAATCAAAAACACCGTCATTATCATCATCACATACTTCAAAGTCTGCTGGAATCACTGGAACCGGTATTGGGAATACTTCTATTCGTAAAGGCTCTGTAGAAAAACAAAACGTTGTATTATTGGTTACTCTAGCAAATACAATCTGTGGATTGATCGTATTTGTAAACATAGTTGGATCTGGAATAGAGGCATCATCACCATTGGCTCCTGCTAATGTTAAGTGATAACTTATGGATACATCAGGATCAAATCCTCCTGTGATCTCTGCATTTTTAACCGTTAAATCCATTAAAGTAAATCCATCATCTAAACCATCCAAATCACAAACTAATAAATCTGTAGGAGTAACAGTTGTTGGGTTTTCATTGACAAATAATTGGAAAGATAGATTTGCATCATCAAAGGTTATACAACCAGTAACTGTATTTACAGCACTATAATAAATAGTTTGAGGAGGTGCAACAGCATTAGGGTATATCGTTGGATTAGGAATTGGAATAGGTGGAACCGCTAGGTAATCTGCTAGAGATGCATAATAGCTTACGGCATAATCAGGATTTCCTCCAGTAATTTCAATATCTTTTGAGGTTAAATCAAAAATTCCAAATACCCCATCATCACTACATTCTACAAAATCAGTAACATCTGTATTTAACATAGGATTAGGAAGTACTGTAAGTTGTACGTGTATCCCTAAACCAATACAATCATTTGCGGTATCACCGTCTACACGAACATATATTCCTTGCACACCGTTAACATCTGTAAGTGCTATATCATTTGTATAATTTGAAATATCTGGAATAGCACCAACTTCACTTTGTGCTTCTTGAAGTGTTTCATAATAAGTTACTGTAAGAAGTTGTCCTGCCGGAAATAATGCTAAAACTTGTGCTGTAGCGCTACTAAAATCAAAAACAGAAACATTATCACTATCTGTATCACAAGCTGTAAACTCTAGTAAAAAATTACTAGGGATTTGAGAGGTATCTACTTCTAATAATAATTGAGCTGGACGCGTACATCCATTAACCGTTGATACAATAACATCTATAGTTTCATTATTAACAACACCATTAGTATATGCAATTGGATCTGCAATAAGAATTCCTAGTGAATCAAAAAATTGAAACGTTTCATTAGCAGCATCTGCAGATATTAATGAGCCAGCTTGTAATAGATTAAACACAGAAAAACCATCTGTATTATCATCACATTGTGTTAATAATGGTAATGGGTCGATAATAACTGGTAGTGGAGCTACTACTAATTCTATAGGTATTACTGTAAAACAATCTGTAAAAGCATCGTTCTCTAACCTAACAAAAATTATTTGACCTCCTGCAACAGTATTTGTAAATACAAGTGGTAATGCATTTTGATCTAGTAATGCATCATTTGCATTGATATGGTATGTTAATGTAAAGAGTGTTGGATCTTGTGTTCCAAAAATAGTTCCGTTTAATGTTGATAAATCAAAATCAGTAAAACCATTAACATCACTTCCATCGGCGGTATTATCACAAATAATAAATTGACCAGGATCTACTGGTGCTGGTCGTGTATTTACAATAACCATAAATGATGCTGTATCAAAACAATCACTATCAAAAGCACTCTCTACACGAATAAAAATCTCATCAGTTACAGAGTTGTAACCTCCTGCTGTAGCCAATGGAGCTGTGTTAGTGTCAGCGTCAGCTTGAGATAAATGAAAAGAAACAACAACTTCTAATGGAGGTTGTGTTCCTATAATAAAAGGAACAAGTCCATCTAAATCAAAAACTTCAAAACCATCATTAGATGCGTCGTCACATAATATTTGATCAATAGGTGCTGTAGCAACAGCTGAAGCAAATTCAACAATAATCGAATCCATTCCAATACATCCTGCACCAGAATCAACCAATACTTGATATTCTCCACTAACGGTAACATCTAATGTTGAAGAGGTTTCTCCTACAATATCTTCAAAAACTCCTGTTGCAATATTAAATACTTGCCATTGAAAGGTTGTACCTATAGTAACACCTCCCATAGAAGCATCTAGAGTAATGATGTCTCCGGCACAAGCATTTGAATTTCCTGCAATAGTTAAATCATCTCCTAAATCTACACCTAAGTTAAAACTACCAGCTTCAATAAATACAGCTACATTTAATGCAGAATCCGTTTCATCAGCTACAACGAGTTTTATTCTATATGGATTTCCAGAAGTTACTGGCGATACTGCAGCTAAAGGAACTATTTGTCCATTAAAATCTGTAGCAGACATAGTCGCATCATTAAAAGGAGCAAAATTATAACGATCAAAAAAGATTTCATTAATCGCTGGACACTGCCCTGGAACATCTGGGTGAATATTTGTTACTTCTATTGGAATTGTGGTACCTGGTAAAACAGCAAGGTTTTGAACAACACCAGTAGTAAGATCTGTTAATATAAATGCAAATGCATCAGAAAAAGTACACTCAAAATTTTGATCATACTCTTCTGATGCCATAATAAAGTTAAAACTCAGCTCATCTACAAAAGGTGTAAAGTCAAATTGAATAAACGAGGCATCATTTGTATTTGTCGCTGTTGTATTTGCTTCTAAATCGGCATCACCACCCCAGCCTCCTCCTGTAGGTACTCCATTTACATTAGGTCCTGGCACATCATTTATCGATCCTGATGTTAATACAACTCCACCATCAAAAGGAAAGTCTGATCCATTTCTATCAAAAGATCCAATTCCATTAAACGTAGGTGCTCCATTATCTATTCCTGTAAACTTAGAAACATTGGTTACCTGTGCACAATTTCCTGAACCTCCAATCAATACATCCGAAACTAAAGTTTCAACATCTGCTGCTGTTACAAAAGTATCATCAACTGTGATTTGCGCTTGAATTTCAGTAAAAATTATAAAAGCTATAAACAATAGTAGTTTTGATCTCATAGGATTTTTTTGAAAAAAAAGTATAACGGTAAAAGTACCAATTTTATTATTATTAGTCCGAAAAATGTAGGTGTATCTATAGGTATAACAACTTTAGTCCTTAAAATCCTACTGAAAATGTTGATTATTTAATTTTTATGAAGTAAGATTTAAAATGGTATAAAGCAAAAAATCCTCACCAATGGTGAGGATTTTAAGTGAGCCCTATAGGATTCGAACCTATGACCGCCTCCTTAGAAGGGAGGTGCTCTATCCAGCTGAGCTAAGAGCCCTTAACTCTATAATAGTCGGGGTGGCAGGATTCGAACCTGCGACCTCCGCGTCCCAAACGCGGCGCGATAACCGGGCTACGCTACACCCCGAAATAGGTTATCTAAATTAATAAATTTAAAAAAAAGCGGAGAGACAGGGATTCGAACCCTGGGTAAGTGTTTCCACCTACGACGATTTAGCAAACCGCTCCTTTCGGCCACTCAGGCACCTCTCCGTATTCTATTTTAAAAGAACTTGCTTTTCTAAAGCGGATGCAAATGTACATCATCATCACATATAAAACAAAATTTTATATGCGATAAATTCATACTTTTTTAAATAATTTAATATTCCTTTCATATTTACCTAATTACTCACCATTTACTATCAATTTTTAATTAAGTTTGATAGACAGAAGAGCATCTACAACGTTGGATTCAAAAAGCATTAGTCTATAGCAAAACACTTCTTTAATCTAGTCCTTTCCTCCTATTTTAATATATTAATTAACTCTGAAGCCTTTGATAGTTCTTTAAAATTTACATGTTCAATTTTATCGGCTACTTCTTCGTGTAACCAAGTTGTATGAAATGGGATATGAAATGCATTCCCTCCTATCTCCAATACAGGGACAATATCTGATTTTAAAGAATTCCCTACCATTAAGAATTCTTGAGGTTCTAGATCTAAATGATGTACAAGTTTTTCATAATTTTTAGGTTGTTTATCAGACATTACTTCTATATGATGAAAATAACGAGCTAATCCAGATTTTTCAAGCTTTCGTTCCTGATCTAATAAATCTCCCTTAGTTGCTACCACGAGTTTACGCTTTCGCGAAAGCGTACTCAACACCTCTTCTATTCCATCTAGCAATTGTACAGGAGCACCTAGCATCATTTTACCTAATTCTATAATTTTTGTTATAGTTGCGATAGAAACGTTATTATTTGTAATCTCAATAGCGGCTTCTATAAGAGAAAGTGTAAAAGGCTTTATTCCATACCCATACATAGGTAAGTTACGCATTTCCATTTCGAAAAGACGTTTTTGACATTCTTCATAAGAGATATACTCGTGTAATAACGCACAAAACTGATCTTCGGCATCTCTAAAAAAAGTTTCATTTACCCAAAGTGTATCATCGGCGTCAAATGCTATACTTTTAATGTGGTCGTAGGTCATTTTATTTACATTAGATGATTTATTCAAATAAAACTATTTTTACATAGGAAAGCAACCTTTTAAATAAAATAGCGTCTTTATTATACAGTAATAAGTAGGGTTTTACGTATTTAGGTTGTTATAATTATAAAGAATGCTCACTCACAGACTAAAGATATCAAATATGAATAACATCAAGAAGGGTACTTTATTAATTTTAAGTGCTATTGTTATCACTTTTTCAATCATATTCATTCAGGATAGGACAAATGACCTTAGCGAAGAAAAGACGCGACCTGAATACCCCAATGAGTGGATGTACAATCAGCGTGCCTATCCAGATAATGTCATAAACAAGACAGCAATAAACGAAGCTCGATCACAATTTAAAGACATCATGAGTACGCGTGCTCCGCAGGAGAGTGATTGGTCATTCTTAGGACCTTTAAATACAGGTGGACGTATTACAGATGCTGCCATCTCTCCAGATAATAATGATCATTTATATGTTTCAACCGCTGTAGGTGGTATTTTTAGAACTTATGATAAGGGATTAAATTGGGAACCTATATTTGATGATATTGCTGTTCCTTCTATAGGAAATATTGCCATTGCCCCTTCTAATGCGCAACGTATATATGCGGGTACAGGAGAAGCAAACGGAAGTGCTACTTCGGGTGCTTTTTTTGGAAATGGAATATATAAGTCTGATGATGGAGGAGATTCTTGGACAGCCTCAGGACTTGAAGACAGTAATCATATTGCGAGAATTGTTGTAGACCCTCAAGATCCAGATCGCGTTTTTGTAGCTGCTACTGGTATTTTATACGGTAAAAACGATGAACGTGGTATTTATAGAACCACTACTGGTGGAAATGATTGGGAACAAGTTTTATTTGTAACTGACTCTACCGCAGCAATCGATGTTGTTATAAATCCAATCAATACAGATACGATTTTTGCAGCGATGTGGGAACGTACTCGTAAACCATATCAACGTGATTATGCTGGTGTAACTTCTGCTGTGCATCGATCTGTAGATGGTGGTGATACTTGGGAAATACTCACAAACGGATTACCCATATCTGATGACCAAACAGGAAGGATAGGGCTCGCTATTTCTGAATCTGATCCAAATACTGTATATGCACGTTATACAACAAATGAAATTACAAATACATTTGATGGAGTTTACAGATCGTCTGACAGTGGTAACTCTTGGACATTAGTGTCAAATAACTCTGTAAATGGGGTTGATGCTTCATTTGGATGGTATTTCGGAAATATAAGAGTACATCCTGCAGATGAGGATGAACTATTTTTATTAGGACAACTACTCTTTAAAACTCAAAATGGTGGTGCCAATTGGCAATCTGTAAACGGAATGCATGTAGATCATCATGCGATGGATTTTTCTCGTACAGATTCAAATTTTATTTTGGCAGGAAATGATGGAGGAGCTTATATCTCTGAAGATAGAGGGGTTACTTGGACAAAGTTTGTAAATCTTCCTATTACTCAGTTTTATAATATCGAAGTTGATTTTATAGAGCCTGGAAATGTATTTGGAGGGACTCAAGATAATAATACGATTCGTATTACACCAGATAACAGTAATTGGTTTTCTATATGGGGAGGCGATGGTTTTCATGTAAATGTAGATCCGGTAGATAATAACTTTGCATATGCCGAATCTCAGTTTGGGAATTTAGCACGCTCTACAAATGGAGGGTTTAATTTTTCTTCTGCATTAAATGGAATTGATCCTGCAGATAGAAACAACTGGAACACTCCTGTCATCTTATCTCCTTTTGATTCCCAAATCGTTTACTATGGAAGTAATAAGTTGTATCAGTCTACGAATAGAGCGGTTAATTGGAATGCAATAAGTGACGACTTAACAGATGGATTACATCCAAGTGGCTCTTTAAGTTTTGGAACTTTAACAGCCATTGCAGCATCTTATTTAAATCTAAACACAGTATACACAGGAAGTGATGACGGAAATGTAAATGTTACTTTTGACGGAGGAACCACTTGGGAAAACATAAGTAATGGACTTCCTGATAGGTACATCACATCACTTGCTATAAGTCCTGAAGATGATCAAACGTTATATACTACACTTTCTGGTTTTAGTAATTTGGATTACACGCCGCATGTTTTTAAAACTATAGATGGAGGACAAACGTGGAATGATATTTCTTCAAACCTACCTAACATTCCTGCAAATGATATTATCATTGTACCAAGTGCAGGTGGAGATTTACTTGTTCTTGCAACCGATATGAATGTTTGGTATTCTGAAGATGATGGGACGACTTGGGATATTTTAGGAAATGACCTCCCTCCTACGATTATTAGAGATTTAAAATATCATGAGCCAACGCAAACATTATATGCAGGTACTTTTGGAAGATCTATACATCAGATTGATCTAAGTGCTCTTGTATTAAGCGTAGAAGAAATTAATGCTACAACTACAAATGCTCGTGTGTTTCCTAACCCAACTACAGATCAGTTTACCATACAGCATACACTTAATGGATCTGGGTCTATCACATTATATGATGTTACTGGCAAGAAAGTAAAAACCTTATTTGAAGGAAACCTTGAAACTGCACAAAATACTTTTTACAATAGAGACAACCTTTCTTCAGGAATTTACTTATTGCACGTAAAAAGTCAAGATAAAACTATAAGCAAGAAGCTTATTATAAACTAAAATGAAAAAGAGAAATTAGTATTTAAAAAAGGCTCAAGAATTATATTCTTGAGCCTTTTTTCTTTTATGTTAATATGAAAATATTATCTCACAAGTTTCTTATACTTGATACGTTTAGGCATTAAATCTCCTCCAAGACGTTTTTTCTTATTCTCTTCATAATCTGAAAAACTTCCTTCGAAGAAATAGACTTGACTATCTCCTTCAAAAGCAAGAATATGTGTACAAATACGATCTAAGAACCAACGGTCATGACTAATTACCACAGCACATCCAGCAAAGTTTTCCAATCCTTCTTCTAAAGCTCTTAACGTATTGACGTCAAGATCGTTAGTTGGCTCATCTAAAAGTAATACATTACCTTCTTCTTTGAGTGTCATTGCAAGGTGCAAACGGTTACGTTCTCCTCCAGATAGTGTCGCCACTTTTTTATTTTGTTCGCTTCCGCTAAAATTAAAACGGCTTAGATATGCTCTAGAATTTACTTCCTTTCCTCCCATTAACACCAAGTCTTGTTCATCAGAAAAGTTCTGCCAGATTGTTTTTTCAGGATCTATATTACTGTGGCTTTGATCTACATATGCGATTTTTGCACTATCACCTACAGTAAAGGTTCCTTTATCAGAAGCTTCCTCCCCCATAATCATTTTAAAGATCGTTGTTTTACCAGCACCGTTTGGCCCTATAATTCCAACAATACCAGCTTGAGGAAGATTAAAATTCAAATCTTCATATAGTAATTTATCACCAAAAGCTTTACTCACACCAGTTGCTTCAATAACATTGGTTCCTAAACGAGGTCCGTTAGGAATGTATATTTCAAGCTTCTCATCTATTTGTTTTTGATCTTGGCTCATCAACTTATCATAGTTCTTCAAACGCGCTTTTTGCTTTGTCTGACGACCTTTTGCTCCTTGACGTACCCAATCTAGCTCACGTTCTAATGTTTTTTGACGTTTAGAAGCTGTCTTACTTTCTTGAGCCATACGTTTTGATTTTTGATCTAACCAAGAAGAGTAATTCCCTTTCCAAGGAATTCCTTCTCCTCTATCTAGCTCTAGAATCCAACCTGCGACATTATCTAAGAAATAACGATCGTGTGTTACAGCTATAACAGTCCCTTTGTATTGTGCTAAGTGATGCTCTAACCAATGTACAGACTCTGCATCCAAATGGTTAGTAGGTTCATCCAATAATAGCACATCTGGTTCCTGTAATAATAGTCTACATAAGGCTACACGGCGTTTTTCCCCTCCAGAAAGGATACCTACTTTTTGATCGCCGGGAGGTGTACGTAAAGCATCCATAGCAATTTCTAGTTTTGTATCTAACTCCCATGCACCACGAGCATCAATTTCATCTTGTAAAGTAGCTTGACGAGCCATCAACTTTTCCATCTTATCTGCATCACTATAAACCTCTTCAAGACCAAACTGATCGTTTATACTGTTGTATTCATCAAGTATAGCTACAGTTTCTGCAGCACCTTCTTTTACAATCTCTAGTACTGTTTTTTCTGGATCAAGCTTAGGTTCTTGTTCTAGATATCCTGTGGTAAATTCTTTATCAGAGGTTACTTCTCCTTGAAAATTAGTATCTAATCCTGCAATAATCTTCATTAAAGTAGACTTACCAGAACCATTTAATCCTAAGATTCCAATTTTTGCTCCATAGAAAAAGCTTAAGTATATCTTCTTTAATACGGGTGTTTGTGCGCCTGGAAATGTCTTTGAGACACCAGTCATTGAGAATATTATTTTTTTATCGTCACTCATAGTTTGTTATATTTTTGCTTTCACAAAAATTTTATTTTAGTTGATTATTTATCTTTTACTTGGATTTGCTAATTTACAAAATCCTAACGCTATTTTTGTTCAAGAACTTCACGCATTGCTTTTGCTTTAAGTAAACACTCTGCATATTCCTTCTCTGGATTTGATTTTGCAGTAATTGCTCCACCTACAGAATATGAAATATACTGATCTTCTGCATTATAAAGAATACTTCGTATAATAACATTAAAGTCAAAATCACCCTGTGGTGTAAAGTATCCTACTGCCCCACTATAAAGCCCTCTTTTGGTTTCTTCAAGTTCTTCTATAATTTTCATCGCACTTATTTTTGGAGCGCCTGTCATGCTTCCCATAGGAAATGTAGATCGTATAACATCTACTGGTGAAATCCCTACACCTATTTCTGCTGTAATGGTAGAGATCATTTGATGTACTTGTTTAAAAGGGTATATTTTACATAATTCTTCAACTTGAACACTTCCTTTTTTTGCAGTACGAGATAGATCATTACGCACAAGATCTACTATCATAATATTTTCTGATCGCTCTTTGGAGTCTTCTGATAACGCTTTCGCGAAAGCAATATCCTCCTCCTCCATTTCTCCGCGTGCAGCAGTTCCTTTTATAGGGGAACTTATAATTTTATCACCTTCTTTTTTAAGATAACGTTCTGGAGTTGCAGATAATAAGAAGTGATTTTCCATTCTTAGGAACGTAGCAAATGGTGGTGTACTTATGGTATTGAGTTGGGTATATGTTTGTAAAGGATCAATAGTGCCATATGCAAAAAATTCCTGACAGAAATTGGCTTCATAAATATCCCCCTTCTGAATATGATAAAGCATCGTTCGTACCTTCTCCTTATATGCTTCCTTATGAATTTTTAATTTAATATGAAGTGATGTATCTTCTTTGGGTAAGGGTTGTTCTAGTAACGTATTTGAAATAGCATTCCAATCATCTTCAAATTCATCATCAACCATAGGTAAATAGTGAACTTCTATTGTATTGCCTTTTAACAGGAAAAGTTTCTTAGGTTGAAAAAAATAAAGATCTGGAAATAATACCTTATCATCATTTGCACTTGAGAGTCGTTCTACATCATTTTTTAAATCGTAAGATAGATATCCAAAAATCCAATCTTTTGTCGTTTGCTGATATTCCTCTAATCTATCAAAAGCGCCAGCATAGGATGTCTTAATGCTCGTAAAAGCCTCTACGGCAAGGATAGCGTCGTAACTTTTATAATTCTGATCTATATACTCATTACTATCAAGCCATACAACTTCTTCAAATTGCTGAGACCATTGTAAAAGTTGACTTTTAACCTTTGAGATATCTTGTATAGTATAAATTTGTGCTGTACGATTCACGCTGTAAAAATAAGAAATACTGAAAGGCTTATGAATTGATTTTGAAGACTTATTTTTGTGCTATAAAAACACTAGAAATAAATTATTATGTCACAACCCAATAACCCTCTTCATGGTATAAAACTAGTTGATATTTTAGAGTTTCTTGTGACTAAATACGGTTTTGAAGAACTGAGTTATCAAATAAATATCAATTGTTTTAAAAAAGATCCGTCTATAAAATCTAGCTTAAAGTTTTTACGTAAGACACCTTGGGCTAGGCAAAAAGTAGAACAATTATATCTACAATCTATCTAAAAGAACATTTATTCTTTCCATCCCCACGGAGCTTCAGGGTTTTTTATAGGGGTAGATAAATCAAATGAAACGGTAAAAATACGTTCGGTACCTAATCGTCTTAAGTTATATGTGAATTTTGTTTTATCTACAGTAATCCACCATACATTACTAGAAGCTGCAGGAATGATAGATTGTGTATGTGGATCTGCTGGAAATACTTGTAATGAAGATTGCCCACTGTTTGTAGTCGTCCCTCCATACATCGTAATTTCATCTTCACTACCATCTTTATGACGATGATCATGTTTTAAGGTAATACGCCCTTCCTTTTTTGTGAGTACCCATGTACGAGAACGGTCATCCCCTACAAAGAATGGAATTTTAATCTCTGTATCACTACAAGATCGCACGTGCATAACTAATGATTTACCTGCAAATTGAGGATCATTCTCTGGTAATTCTAAAGTTCCTTGATACGATGTATTACATAAAGATTGTAACGAAGCCCAAAACTGATCTACTTCTGTAGCGTTTTGAGCAGTGGCAACAAATACATTACAGCTTAAAAAAAGAAGTAAAAGGATATATTTCATACCCTACTCTTTCTTCACTCGAACTGCATTCATTCCTTTCATACCTTTTTCTAGTTCAAAAGAAACAGAATCATTCTCAACAATGGTATCTATAAGACCACTTACGTGACAAAAATATTTTTCTTGATTTTGAGAATCAATTATAAATCCAAAACCTTTTGAAGAATCAAAGAAAGATACTTTTCCTTTACGAATAGGATCAAATTTTTCTTCATCTCTATCCTCTTTTTTAGGAATCCCTAAAACGATATCTTCTACATCTACTTCGATTTTATCATTTGGATCTGGAGGCGTATCTGTAAGATTACCAAAATGATCAACATAGGCAAATTGAATTCCGCCACCTTTTTCTTTAGCTTCAGCTTTACGAGCTATTTTCTTTTTTTGCTTTTCTTCACGTTTTTTTAAACGCTTTTTTTCTTTTTCTAGTTTGTTAAAGGTTTGTTGCGATTTTGCCATTATTTACATTAATAAGATTAGAAGTTAGAGTATCTATTATCAAAAGAATGAAGTATATTACTTTTCTTGGTATCGTACTAGTAGTATAGAACAAGCCCAAAACATCCTTTTAAAACAAAGATACAGATTACATTTGCTATTATCCCTTTTAATATAGGAATTCTATTAACATATCACCCATATTTTCCAAAAAAAAATAAAAAATAAGTTCTTATTCAAAAAAATGATTTTAATAAGCCATATTTATGATATCAATTTTTAGATAGTCAAAGAATTCTTGTATTTTCAATGCTTTCATTTGAATCACTATAAACCAACACACTCATATCACTATGAAAACAAAATTATTACTACTTATTTTATGTATTAGTACTAGTATCCTCTTTGCTCAAAAAACAGATCCTGTTATAGAGGGAATGATAAAAGAAGCTAATGAAAACTCTATGTTAGAAGTTTTAGGGCATGAACTTACAGACTTGATAGGTCCAAGATTAGTTGGAACTCCACAAATGCAACACGCAAATGAATGGGCTGTTGCAAAATATAACGATTGGGGAATTCCTGCACGTAATGAGAAATGGGGAGAATGGCGTGGATGGGAACGTGGTATTACACATATAGATATGATACACCCACGTATTCAAAGTCTTAGAGGAACACAACTTGCATGGAATCCAGGGACTTCTAAAGAAGGTGTAACCGCAGAACTTATTGTTTTACCTACAAATGTCAAAGATGAAGCAGATTTTAAAAAATGGCTTCCAAATGTACAAGGGAAAATAGTCTTAATCTCTATGCTACAACCTACAGGCCGTCCTGATTATAACTGGGAAGAGTTTGCTACAGATGAATCATTTACCAAAATGAAAGAAGCTCGTGATGCACAGAACAAAGCTTGGCGAGAAAACTTAAAAACAGCTGGACAGAATTCACGTACACTTCCTGCAGTATTAGAAAAAGCTGGTGCGGTAGGTATTGTAACATCTAACTGGTCTAGAGGTTTTGGTGTTAATAAAATATTTAGTGCACGTACAGAAAACATCCCTACTGTTGATCTTGAACTAGAAGATTACGGGATGTTATATAGACTTGTAAATTCTGGCCAAAAACCACAAATTAATATTGTTGCACAATCTAAAGAACTAGGCAAAGTCCCTACGTTTAATACCATTGCCGAAATTAAAGGAACAGAAAAACCAGATGAATATGTCATTCTCTCTGCACATTTTGATTCTTGGGATGGTGGTACTGGAGCAACAGATAATGGTACTGGAACGCTAGTTATGATGGAGGCAATGCGTATTTTAAAGAAGTTCTATCCAAACCCAAAAAGAACCATACTTGTAGGTCACTGGGGAAGTGAAGAGCAAGGACTTAACGGATCTAGAGCTTTTGTAGAAGATCACCCAGAGATCGTAGCTGGTGTACAAGCATCATTTAATCAAGATAATGGTACAGGTCGTGTCGTACGTTTGTCTGGAGGTGGATTTTTGTATTCATATGATTACCTTTCTAGATGGCTTAATGCTGTGCCAGATGAAATCACACAACATATAGAAACAACATTTCCAGGAACACCTGCAAGAGGCGGATCTGATTATGCCTCTTTTCAAGCTGCTGGAGCACCAGGATTTAGCTTAAGCTCTTTAAATTGGTCTTATTGGAATTATACCTGGCATACCAATCGTGACACATACGATAAAATCATTTTTGATGATGTACGTAACAATGTAATTCTGACCGCAATACTTACCTATATGGCAAGTGAAGATCCTGAAAAAACATCTAGAGTCAAGAGTGTACTTCCAGTAGATTCAAGAACAGGAGAACCACGTGAATGGCCAACCCCAAGAAGTCCTAATCGTAAAGGAGGATTGGATTAACTATATTTTATACGCTTTCGCGAAAGCGTATACTTAAAAAATTAAATATGATAACAAATTAAAATGAAAACACTTTCTAAATATAATCCTGAATTAAAAATTACAATTCCGGTTATTATAAGTTTTTTGATAATTTTAATTGTATTTATAGTTTTGATGGACCAAAATATACCCAAATACATTGTACTATTTGGAATATTGATTGTTTGTAGTATATGGATTCACAAACGTTATACTGAGTCTTATCGTTTATTTTTTAATGAAAAGCACTTCCTTTTAAAAAATAAAAATAGTGAACGAAACATAGCCTTAGAAGATATCAAAAGAGTAAAATCAATATTTAATGATATGAAAATCTTAGGATCACAAATTTATCAATATGAAATAGACTTTGAAAATGAAATAGGTGTATATGAAACTATTAACTTCTATATATCAGGTATGAATTCTTCAATATTAGAATTTAAAAATTTAGTGAAATTGAAATCACCAAATACTAACATTGAAGATTTCACCAAAAACTGAGAGAAGAAAAACATTCTATAACGTATTTTAAACAAAAAGATGTACTTTTTATAAAGTGCATCTTTTTTTATGTACTACGTATACTTCTTCCCTTTCTTAGCGCTATTAATAAAGTATACTCCAGCAAGGAGGATCACTGCAGCTATAGACGTCTGTACAGTAATAACTTCATCTAAGAAATACCAGCCTAATAGAATCGCTACTATAGGGTTTACATAAGCAGAAGTAGATACTTTCTCGGTAGAAACTTCTTTTAATAAATAATTAAAAGAGGTGAATGCTGCAATACTTCCAAAAAGAATCAAGGCAAGTACAGATAGTTGTGTTTTTAAAGTCCAATCTACTGGGTGAATCCATGATTCTCCCATAAAAAGACTTCCAAGTGCGAGCATAATTCCCGCAAGAATCATTTGATATCCAGTAGTTATAAAAAAGTTTTTAGGCATAGATGCCTGCGCTACAAATAGACTCCCTATACTCCAACTTAAAATACATGTAAAAATCATGATAATACCTAGCGTACTTCCTTCTTGAGTTTGTAGTCCGTTTTGACTCACCAATAAGTACATCCCTATCATTCCTAAAGCAATACCAATCATAGATTTTACTTTAATGGCTTTACGATGCCATAAACGCATTAAAGCAAGAATAACAAGTGGTTGTATAGAAGCTAGTAATGCTCCAAAACTACTATCTACATACTTAAGTGCCCATACAAAAACACCATTACCATATCCCAAAAAGAGAAAGCCAGCTAGTAAGCAGTTTAAAAACTCTTTTTTAGAAATTTTTAAAGAAATTCCGATACTACGAGCAATGACAAAAATGATAAGCCCAGCGCTTGAAAAGCGCATAGAAGCTAGCATAAATGGAGGAAGCTCTGTTACTGCAATTTTATTCCACAGGTAGGTTGATCCCCAAAAGATATATATGGAAAAAAAAGCAATGACTATCAAGTAGGTACGTTTACTCATAACAGTCGCCGAAGGTAACAAGATTCTTTTGATATCTTATATACTAGAAATCATAAAAGCAACATAAAAAACACTGACTTCCTTCCTCTTTTATATAGCTATTATTAGCTAGGTTTCTTAGGTGTAGTCCATATTGGTTTAGGTCTACCACCTGGATACTCATTTGACACTTCATAAAAAGTTTCTGTAAATGTACCTTCTCCTATGTCAATAACCGCAAACCCATTTAATACTCTAAGGTGTTGTGAAAGTGTTGGATTAGGTGGATTCATAGGAGTTTCTCCAAAATAAGAGATCCCTGGATTATTTTTTCCTGTTTCTTTATTAAAAAGCCCTGTCCCCTCTCCATATGGCATAGACGCGTGACCACAACAACGTAATTTTGGTTTTTCACCTTCTTTGAGTGTTATCTTAGGGAGTTTACCTTGTTCTTTAAGTTTAGGAATATCATAAACTATCCCATTATGAACATGTCCCCAATACCAAGCATCTGGAATACGTCCATCTAATGCATTAACAACTACCTGTTCCCATAATGATCCTTCATTAGATTTTGAATCTGTTAAAGCTGAACCATCATATTCTATTGGATTGTGGTGTGTCAATACCATAAATTGCTTTCCTGCTGCTCTTGCAGTTTGTTCTTTGTCTTGAAGAAATTGGACTTGATCTTGACCTCCATGTTTATTAAAAATCGCACCATCCATATACAAAAAGCTTTCATCATAGAAAGCAGAATCCAGTCCTACAATAACCCAATCTCCTATCTCTAAAGAAAAATAAGTACTTCCTTTTTGAAGTTCAAATTTGGAATTATGAATCGTTTCTTTATACAACCCATTGGCACCATCATACATCTCATGATTACTATTCATTGTGAAAAGCTTACCATTAAAATGAGATGGTAACATACCTAAAAGATTTTTACGTTCTTCTCTTCTTGTCCCCGCATAATACACATCCCCTAAGTGGATGATATAATCAGGTACTTTATCAAGAGCCATAATGCCATCAATAACTAGTTGTGCGGGGCATTCATGTACCTGACCGTCTTTATAAGTTCCTGTACCCCAATCCCCAATAATAGCTACTCTTGCTCCATCAGGAGAACTACTATTAAATGTTGTAATACATGGTTGCTTTATAAAATCATGAACCCCTTTAGGATGAAGGTATTTATACCATACATAATATACGAGGACTACAGTCCACATAGGGTCCAATTGGCAATATTTAGCAAAAGCATATAACGTTCCGTCACCCGCGACATAACCGTCCCAGATTGGGTGTGATTCTATGCTACCCTCTTTAATAGTACTTTGAGGTAGTCCAAAATCTCGTAATATTGTTGTTAACTTTTTAGGAATACTATAATTCAACATATAAAGAGATAACATGTTCTCCATATTATGAGAATATGTTCCTGTTTTATAATTATCACTTGTAAAGAAAGTTTCGCATTCTTTTAAATAGTTCCAGAAATCAGAAATATTTGTTCCGCTTGCTAAGCTTTTCTGTCCTTGTTCCCCTGTTAATTTTGAGATAAGGTCCTCAAAAACTTCATCATGTTGGTCGTCATAAAGTGTAGCGTCCATAAGTATTGATTTTTAGATCCCTAAATATCAATAATCTAAAAGAAAAAATTATAGGTGTAAATACGTGATTTAAGAAATAGAATTCTATTTTAAAATTGTATAAAATAAATATGTAAAAGAAAAGCGAACCGAAGTCCGCTAAATCTATAATTTGAATATGATTCTTTTAATAACAAATATAACATGCTCCCCATTCCCATGAGTGCCCAAAAAAGTTGCATTGCGCTTGTGTATAATTTGTTATCCTTCCTCCTGTACCTCCACATATGTTAGGTATAAAAGGTCCTAAACCTCCAGTAGTCGCTTGTAATTCAGATGTGCTTAAAACGACACCTAAACTTGAAATAGTTTTTAACATAATACATTGATTTTATGGTTAATATCACTCTCAAGTTAATTAAAATAATTGATAATCAATATGTTACGTGTTTACCGTACATGTAGTTATTACTATAATCACATGGCATTAGAACATTCCTAAAAAATCAATGATTCCTTTAGCGAGTTAGTATGTAGCTAGGTGTAGCTTTCGCGAAAGCGTAATACCACTTTTACTCTCCTCGTGATCAAACGTAATCATACCATTGATAGTCACTTCCTTTAAAACACCTGGAGAAAACTGACGATCACCAATATAAAATTTTGGTAACACAAGGTCATCTGTGTAGGTTTCTTTAAGATAGGCTCTAAAAACATACCAGTCTGGATCTGATTCTTTAATAAAAGGATGTAATTGAGGGTAAAATAGTTGGCGCTCAATACGTAAATTACGATTTGCGTCTACAGCATAGGATACAATTCCTGCAACTTTCGTACCCGCCATCTCTATATTATCTGAGTGTGGAAGTACGTTATTCTCTATACTCCAATGTATTGTATTCTTTTCTCCAAGTTGCCAACGAGTATCTTCTTGAGCTGTGACAGTTAGTACACATAAAAAGAATAGCGCATAAAGGGATGTTTTCATTTATCTAGAAATCTGTATTAATATATCAAATCAAATGAGCATACACCTATTTGATAGGTTGAAAGTAAAGATATGCTTCTTGTCTACCAAAAAATGACAAATTATACTTTTATCTTAGCTAAATAAAGTAGTTTGGAATGGTAGTAACTCAAGATGTTCTATTTCTATTTGAAAAAATAAAATTATTGATCTTTACATACATCTATGTATAGTAGATTTGTTTACTTTTTAAAGTATTCATTAAAACACAAATTAGTATGCCATTAAAGTTATTTAAAGAGTTTAAAGAGTTTGCTGTAAAAGGAAATATGATGGACATTGCCATCGGTGTGATTATAGGTGCTGCATTTAATAAAGTAATAGACGTCCTTGTAAAAGAAGTATTACTCCCTCCACTTTCTTTATTAACCGATGCTGTGAATTTTGAAGATAAAAAATGGATTTTACGCGATGAGGTTATTCAGAATGACGTTGTTACCACATCTGGTGTTGCCATAAGTTATGGTAAACTTATAGAAGTAACTGTCGATTTTTTAATTATAGGATTCACAGTCTTCATCATTGTCAAGTTAATGAATAAGTTAAAAAACAGAGCGCAAGACACAGATGATCTGGAAGTTAAAACCCCAAAAGACATAGAACTTCTTAATAAAATCAGTACTTTATTAGAGCAACAAAACGAATTAATGAATTCTAAAAAACAGGAGAAATAGTGCCTTCATTTTTGTACTTTTAAATCAAAAATTGCACTTGTAAAACAAAACTCATGATTTCTAAACATTTTATTACTCCACGTTGTCTATTTTTATGCACTTCCCTTCTATTTTTAGGTATTTCTTGCAAAACAGATACTACTAAAAAAGAAACTGAAAAACCAGAAGTTGTAGCTACCGTAAACCCAACAGAAACTGCGCTTAAAAGTTCGCTTACACTCTATGCCTCCTTTGATAAAGGACCCAATGCCGATTTTGCACTAGGTGATGCACAGTTATATTCTGTCCCATCTCGTAAAGCAAGAGATTCTGCTCAAGTTGGAATACATAAACCTGGCGTCTCCATAGCAAAAGGAGAAGGTCGTTATGGGGATGGACTTCTATATACAGAAGATAGTAAAGGTTATATATACTATCCAAGTAAGAATAACATTGTATACAATACAGAAAATTGGGGAGGCGCTATCTCTTTTTGGTTAAGTCTTGATCCTGCAACAGACCTTGATCCTGGGTATTGCGACCCTATTCAAATTACAGATGTAAGCTACAATGATGCCGCGATATGGGTAGATTTTACCAAGGAAAATCCGCGAGATTTTAGATTAGGTGTTATAGGAGATCGCGATAGCTGGAATCCTACACCGGAAGGCCCTGATAATGAAAATCCTAATTTTATAGCACAATTGCGTCCTGTGTCAAATCCTCCATTTGCAAAAGGGACGTGGACACATATCCTAATTAATTTTACAAATCTGAATACAGATCAAGGGAAGGCAGCTTTCTATATGAATGGAGAATTAAAAGGTATTAGAAAAGAGATTAAAGATCCGTTTACGTGGGATTTAGAAAAATCAAATATTTATTTAGGGCTAGGATATATCGGTCTTATGGATGAGCTATCCATCTATAATAAGCATTTGTCACAAGAAGAGATAACGACCTTATATACACTAGAAAACGGTGTGCACGATTTATTAGATTAATTTTCTAAGTACGCTTTCGCGAAAGCGTACTCCTACAGTATCAATATTATTAAACCATACCGCCATGCGATTAAAATATGCTTTTCTATGTCTCACTTTTCTAACGATTGTTTCCTGTAAAACAGAACCTGAAAAGACTGAAGAACAAAAACGTTGGGAATCTCACGTAGCCAATACGACAATTATAAGAGATGATTTTGGAGTACCCCATATCTATGGTAAAACGGATGCAGATGCTGTGTTTGGGCTACTATATGCTCAGAGTGAAGATGATTTTAATCGTGTAGAGCAAAACTATATTTGGGCAACAGGTCGTCTTGCCGAGGTTGATGGCAAAGAAGCTATTTATAGCGATGTCCGAGCTCGTTTATTTATGACGCAAGAAGAAGCCATTGCAAACTATGAACGTAGCCCTGAATGGCTTAAAAAACTTTGTATTGCTTTTGCCGATGGTATTAACTATTACTTAAAAATGCATCCAGAAGTGACGCCTAGACTACTTACTCATTTTGAACCTTGGATGCCCATGTATTTTAGTGAAGGATCTATAGGTGGTGATATAGAACGCGTTTCTACTAGAAAGCTAGAAGCAATGTATGGCTCAGGTATGGAAGTTCCACTAGAAACAGAGCTTGCTATACAAAGGGAACAGGAAATGCAGGAACCACAAGGGTCTAATGGTATTGCCATTTCGGGAGCATTGACACAATCTGGAAACCCATTATTACTTATTAATCCTCATACTTCGTTTTATTTTAGAGGTGAAGTACATGTGGTGAGTGAAGAAGGGCTCAATGCATATGGCGCCGTGACTTGGGGGCAGTTTTTTGTCTATCAAGGTTTTAATGAAAAAACAGGATGGATGCATACTTCTACGTATACAGATGTTATTGATGAATTTGTAGAAACGATAGAAAAAGATGTAAATGGAAAATTAGTGTATCGATATGGAGATGAGCATAGGCCTGTTATGCAATACGATATGACAATACCCTATAAAGATGGTGATGTAATGAAGGAAGTTATACTTCCAGCCTATCGTACGCATCACGGTCCTATTACTCAAATAAAAGATGGCAAATGGGTGGCTTCTGCTCTTATGTGGGAACCAGTAAAAGCCCTAGAGCAATCATATATTCGTAGCAAACAAGATGGGTATAAAGGGTTTAGAGAAATGATGGATATCCGTACCAACTCTTCAAATAATACCGTGTATGCAGATGCCGAAGGAAATATTGCATACTTTCATGGAAATTACATTCCAAAACGTGATGAATCCTTTGATTATACAAAACCAGTAGATGGAAGTAATCCAAAAACTGATTGGCAAGGATTACATACTGTAGATGAAGCTATCCAACTTTTAAATCCTGAAAACGGATGGTTACAAAACTGTAATTCGACGCCATTCACAGCCGCATTAGAATACAGTCCTAAAAAGGAAGATTACCCAGGATATATGTCTATAGATAGGGAGAATTTTAGAGGAGTACACGCGATCGATCTTTTAAAGAAAGGAGAAAACTATACCCTAGATAGCCTTATAGAGTTAGGGTATGATTCTTATTTACCTGGATTTGCCGTTTTGATTCCTGGACTTGTAGAAGCTTATGATAAGAACAAGGGCTCTAAAGAAATGGGGGTTATTATAGACGAACTTAAAAACTGGGATTATCGAACCTCAAAAGAGTCTAAGGCAATGACACTTGCTCATTATTATGGTACCGAATATCTTAAGACAGGAAAACGTCCTAAAAACAGCCTAACACCTATGCAACTCCTCGCCTATTTTGGTCAGGAATCTCCGCTAGAAGAACGTATAGCGATATTTCAAAAAGTGATTGACCGTTTAGAGGGTGATTTTGGAACAGCGCTTATTGCATGGGGAGAAGTTCATCGTTTCCAACGTATTAATGGTGACATCAAACAGCCATTTAATGATGACTTACCTAGTACAGCCGTGGGTCTTGCTTCTGGTCGTTGGGGTGCGCTAGCTGCTTATGGGGAGCGTTATACCAACAATACAAAGAAAATGTATGGTACTCGAGGTAATAGTTTTGTAGCTGTGGTAGAGTTTGGTGATAAAGTAAAAGCAAAAACAAGTCTTGCAGGAGGGCAAAGTGGTGATCCAGATTCTCCGCATTTTGATGATCAAATACAACCGTATGTAGATGCACAATTTAAAGAAGTAGCCTACTATAAAGAGGATGTATTAAAGCGTGCTAAAAAAACATATCATCCAGGAGAGGAGTAACAGCTCATTATCTTCCTCTTCGTATTAACGAGAAGTGACCTCTAAAGGTACGTCCGTCTGTAAAGGTAACTAGATACCAATACCCGTTTGATGGTAGAAGGTTGCCTTGATAAACACCATCCCAACCAGTATCCATACGTTGTCTTGAAAATAACACTTTCCCGAAACGATCAAAGATGATAAACTGCTCTGTGGGATTCAATGTGTTATTGGCGCCATCTACCTTCCAAGTATCATGGATTCCATCTCCATTTGGCGTAAAGAATTTTGGAAAACCTATAACCGCAACTTCCTCACTTACAATACCACATCCATTTCTATCGCGTACATATACTGTATGAAATCCTGGTGTTACATTAGTAAACTCGGGTAATTCTACAAAAGGGCCAAAAATAGAATCAAGCGCATAATCATAATCTCCTTCGCCAGAAACAGCTATCGTAATCGTATTATTTTGCACGCCATCTGTTACAATGACTTCATCTATTGTCGCAATGTTAGAGGGTTGCACTGTAATACTTCGTGTAGCAGTACAGCCTGTCGAAGCGGTTACAGTTACAGTATATACTCCCACCTCATTGATATTTAAAAAGGGGGTTATTGTTCCTATAGATGCGCCATTAAATTGCCAGCTATAACTAAACCCATTTGTATTTCCTTGCACATCACTATCGATCTGTATTGTGTTTGGAAAGTCATTGAGACAATACATTAATGATTCGTTTTCGCCTACTTCTGGAGTCCGTAAGACTTCTAGATCGACAGTGGCAATCGCATAACAATTGGTATTGCTAGTGACTCTTACAAAAAGAGTTTGTGCATTCACGCTCGTATTTGTAAAAGAAGATGGAAGACTATTGGTCTCCGTAAGAGCGTCATTCATCGATTCATAATACTGTACAATAGCGTCTGTAGCTAATTGGTTATTAAAAGAAGCAGTGATACTATTTAAATCAAAACTAGAAAATCCATCTATAGTGTCATCATCATCACACGTACTTACAGCATCTATCTGTAATGTAGTCACTGTTGTCACAATAGAGATAGTTACAGTGGCTATATTAAAACATCCAGCTTGGTTTTCTACTCTAGCATACACCGTTTCTCCAGAACTCTGATAGGCAGAAGCTGTGGTTATTGGAGATACATCAAGCATTGCATTAGACATCGTAGTAAAAAAGTCTGTTATAATAAGAGAGGTATCATTTCCAGTGACATCATCGGTACTATTAAAAAGATTAAATAGTACAATCCCATCTTGATTAACATCACACTGTTCCAGTATAGCATCAAAAACTGTAGGCGTCGCTCCTACTTCAATGATGACTTCTCCAAAAGCTTCACATCCATTTTGTAAAGTAATGATGACTTCATACAACCCAGCTTGATCCACCATGAGTGTTGGATTTGTTTCTCCAGCAAGTAGCGTTTGATCTCTAAACCACATATAATCGGTTGCAGTAAGCTCTGTAGCATCTAGAAGGATCGTATCGTTCTCACAAAGTGCATTCCCTGTGCTTAATAATCTATTAGGCCCTAAATCTGTAGAAAGTTGAAAACTTCCAGCTTCTAAAAACACGGCAGAGTCAAATCTAAAGTTCTGTTCATCGGCGATGACAAGTTTTACCTGATACACCGTATTTGGAAGAATTTCTGCAGTTGCCTCGATCACCTTTGTTTGTCCGTTAAAGTTTATAGGAACATTTGCTCCATTAAAACTCTCAAAGAAAAATTCGTTTTGAGCTTGACATCCATTAGGTATTTCTGGATGTACTGTCGTTACTTTTACTGGTGTTTGTGTATCAGGAACAACTGCTATGTTCTCATATTGTTGCTCACCTAAAGGGCGAATTAGAAAACCAAAAAGATCTGAAAATTGACACGTATTTGGGTTCCCTTCTTGATATTCTTCTGAAGCAAAAATATACCTAAAACTTACTTCTGATGCCGAAGAAGTAAACTCAAACTCAAGTATAGTTGCATTTGTGGTATTGGGTTCGTTTAAGATCGTTTCTAAATCTATATCTCCTATCCATCCAGGTGCATCATCATCACTTAGATTTGTATTAGGGCCTTGAGTGTTTTGTAATCTACCCGTACTTAATACGATTCCTTCTTCAAAAGGGAATGTCGTCCCTGTAGCATCAAAATATCCGTAACTCTCGTCATTCCCACCAAAATCACCACCCACAACGTTTGTAACTGTAATATTATCAATACAATTACTATTAATAAGAACATCTTCTATTAATTCTTGAGGAGTAAAACTCTGACTATCTACTTGGATACTTTGTCCGTAGATAAAAAGAGGAGTTAGAAAAAGGAAATATAAAATTAAGTGTTTCATTCTTTATAATAGCCTTGCAAAAATACATAATCAATGGTATGATATAATGCTTCAATTTATATTTAATGTTAAAATAAAGATTAGTTGCATATGTTATACGCTTTCGCGAAAGCGAAATAGAAACAATTCCCTATGATTCCTACAACTAATACATCTGATAATCTACTTAATTGAAAATATATGCCAGCGTTATAAAGGTTATCAACTTTATCTCAAATAAATCGTTTAGGGTGGTATATTGCAGGATATCTAAACATAGTACCTCTTGCACCCAAACAATCTCCATAGCGCATTATACGACTTTACAGCATTACAGGAATGTACTCCAGAATTAAGTGAATACGTTTTTGTAAATAAACATCAAGTAAAAACAATTGATTTTTCTGATGCAGCAGCAGTAATCGCATTAAACAAAGCATTACTTTGTCATCATTATAACATCAAAAGATGGAATCTACCTGAAGATGCTCTCTGCCCTCCTATTCCTGGTCGTGTAGATTATATACATCACTTAGCAGATCTTATATTAAACAAGAAAGTGGTTCATGGGCTTGACATAGGTGTTGGAGCAAATTGTATTTATCCTATCCTTGGGTCTCAAATTTATAAATGGAATATGGTTGGGGCAGATATTAGTGAAGATTCTGTTATCATGGCTAGACAAAATGCAACAGGAACGGTAACCGATATTGATATAAGACATCAAACGGATCCTGCATATCTATTTAAAAATATAATACAAGAAGGAGAATACTTTGATTTTACGATGTGTAACCCACCATTCTATAGTTCGGAGAAAGAGGCTCTAAAAGCTAATATGAATAAGAACAAAAACTTACAGCTCAAAACAACTGCAACTCGTAATTTTGGTGGACTAGCAAATGAATTATGGTGTAATGGCGGAGAGGCATTGTTTATAAAGAGAATGATTAAACAAAGTGTCCCTTTTAAGAAGCAAGTAGGTGTTTTTACAACATTAGTATCTAGAAATGAACACCTCCCAAAACTAATTAAACTACTTACTAAACTTAAAGCTTCACATGCTATTATAGAGATGCAGCTAGGAAATAAGAAAAGTCGAATTCTAACTTGGAAATTTAATTCCTAGAATTGATATACAAATAGCAATGTAATTTGATAGCTATATATGAATAATTTAATATACTAATTTTGTGAACCAACATTAATTAAATATATTTATATCAAGCATTTACAAACTATATTATAAGATAATATTTGATTCCAAAAACATTAAATAGCGCTCTTTTTAAAACAAATAACTATGTACTCGATGCACTAGATGCAAACTATTATGACAATGTACGTTTTGCTGTATTTAATAGAGATCAACATACGTGTCATTATTGTAAGTTCAAGGCATCTAAATTTCAAAAAATAGTAGCTATCAATGGAGCGGTTACAGATTTTGATAGTTTAATTACTACATGTATTTTTTGTCAGCAATGCTTTTCTTTAAATAGTATTAAAGACATGGGATCTGGCATTTTAATTTGGCTTCCAGAATTTGACCAAATAGAACTTAATCAATTAGCACGAATTTTATATGTAAATAGTGATTACTCTAATGATATAGGAGAAAAAGCAACATATATTATTAATCAATTTCATGAACGAAGTCAAGAATGTAAGTCTGTTATTGGTACTAATAATATTGACGATTTGGTTAAATTAATATCTGAAAAAAGTGACGATACTAATTTTCAAAAACAGCTTGAAAATGTTAGAATTTTTCCGTTAAATAGAAGAATAAAAAAAGAAGGTCCTATAGAATATAATGTATTTCCAAAAATAGTATCATACTGGAAAAAAATATTTCTCGATGTCGATGATACTACAATTCACAACGAGTTATTATTAAGAGTCGAAAGTCTATTTTTTACAGAAGACGGCTTTGCTAATTATCTTGATAACAAGACAATAAAAAATGAAGAGGGTCTAGACAAAAATGAAACTAATAATTCTGAATCATCAACTCACGCTAATTTAGCTGGGAAACTACTTGTTGATGCTGCTAGTTTTTTTATGACTTTAGGAAAAGAAAATGAAGAAATTAAAACAGAAATGATTGAAAATTCTAGTGTTTTTAAACACATGGCAGCTCTAATAGTGAATCAACCTAATGGTATCATTAATGGTAAATCCCATGCTGAGTTAGCGTCAAAATTACTAGAAGATGCAGCAACTTTCTTTGAAACTTTGGCTAAAGAAAATAAGCCCATTAGAGATCAAATGCTAGAAAATGCTAGTGTTTTTAAACAAATTGCCAAATTAGTATTACTTGATCCTAATAGTATATTAGCATAAATTAAGGGGTATACTTATTTATTAAATAGGTTGTTCAATCTTTACAGGAAGATCAGCTGCAACTGGTTCATCATCTACCATACTTACAACTCCAGACTCGTGTATTTTAAATTGAGCCTCAAACAATGCACTTGAATAATAAATCAACACTTTGGTAGCATATTCATTATTTACATCTTTTTCAGAGATTACCTTTTCATAGATTAGATTACTAATAATTTTATTTACATTCTCATTTTCAGGTAAAAACGGATCATTTAAGTCATCTAAAACATAAAAAGGTCCTTCGTCACCTCTAACGAAAAAACAAAAGAATTTTAAATAGTCCATTGCATTTGACGAATCCAACTGAATAGGAATTTCTGAATTCAAAGCATGTATTGCTGGTGATGTCCCATCCAGACGATGTAGCATCTTCCCATCTTGTAAAATAAAATACATATTTAGATTTTTAGTTTTCCAATGGTTATCTGACAATTTTATTAATAAGGCATTTTTGTACCATGATAAGCAGGTGAAATGTACACTAGTCGTATCTAAAATATCAAAGGTATAATCGAGATTATCTATGTTTAATTTTGCATCTAAAAATTCAATTAAGTTTGTATTTCCTTTAAACCAAGTATAATTTGATATGTTTCCTCTGGAAATCATCAATGCAATTTTATGCTTTTCGGGCAAATACGTTGAACTAATTGATTCATCTAAATGTTTATCGTATTTGGAGTCATCAATTTGATCAGTGAGATTTATACCATTAGTCGCTTTTTGTGAATTTATATTTTTAATGAATGAACTTGTATTTGATACTTCTATAGTATTTGACGTAGTCAGTACTTGTTTCTCTTTAATCTCTGGGAGATGCTCCCCTTCTGCTATTAATTTTTCTCTAAATATTCTTTCGGCATTATTCATGATTTTTATTTTCCCCTGATAAATATCGATCAATTTTTTTCTCTCTGACTCATTTAATCTATCGAAACAGGAGGTAGAATCAAATAAATAATTAGCAATATGAAACTGTCTATTTTTAACTGCTAAATACAATAAATTATTTTCAAAAAGAGTATCACGATCTATATCTGCCCCAGAATCAATTAATACTTTGATTATATCTAATTGTCCTGTTTGGACAGCTGCTTGAAGCGGGGTAAAATCGTTGGATTTTAGTTTAGATGGCTCAACAAAAGCGCCTTTATTAATCAATAGTGTTATTATATCTAAGTGGCCGTGATATGCTGCATAATGAATTGGTGTCCAACCTGATTTATCCTTTTCATTAAGTAAATCATTTTCAATATTTTCTAATAATGATGTTGCTATTTCTAAATTTCCAGAAAAACTGACGTAATGCAAAGGTGTAAGTCCATTTATATCCTTATACGTAAGATCATTCTCTTTTGAATTCATTAGAATTTCAAATGATACAAGATCATCATTCTCTATTGTTTTTTGCAACAAAGACACTTCATTTTTATTTACCTGTAGTATGATACTATTATCTTTTTCAAGTAAGAGATTTAATTTCTTATGAGCTTTTTTATTTATAATAGAAAAAGCTACCGACTCTCCTTTTAAATCCTTACGATTGATATTGATATTATTATTAAGTAAATAGACAAACTGATCATAACTACCATTTTTTGCTATATAACCAATAAGTGATTGTTTATTAGTTTTACAACTATTGATATTAATTTTTTTATTTATAAATAAGTTGGCAATCTCAAATTGTTCAAGTTCTATTGCTAAAAAGAATGCAGAATTTCCATTATGATTTTCTTTCAACATAATTGCATCCCCATCCTTAATATTCTCTAGTAATAACTTTGTCATTAGCACATCGTCATTTACTACAGCAAGATGAAGGCAGGTTTCGCCATCAGAAGTTAAAGCATCTATTGCTGCTCCTGAATTTAATAGTAACTCAGTTATATCTTTATATCTATAGAAAATCGATAAATGTAGTGCTGTCCACCCTTTATTAATCCAATGTTCATCATGCTCATTAAAATCTTTTTCCCAAGGATTTAAACGTAACTTTTCTTTTTCCTCTTCATTTTCAACCTCTACCTCATTGTTAGTATTTGCAATTGGTACATTAATGTTGACTCCATGAGCGATTAACAATTTTAATATACTAGTATGCCCTTTATAAGTCGCGTACTGAAAAGGGTATAAACCATTGTCAATACTAAAATCAGTCTTTGCTCCATACTTTAATAATATCTCTACAACGTGACTGTATTTACCTCTTATGGCTAAGAAAAGTGAGCGATAAATAATATTTGTATACTGATTAATGTAGTCACTATTTTTTTTAAGAAGTAACTTAACAATTTCTACATGTCCATGGCTGGAGGCTTCTATTAGTGGAGTATAGCTGGTTTGATTTTTTCTTTCAATAAGATCACAATTGTCGAGAATATATTTTACGATATCAATATGCCCTATTCTAGCAGCTAGCATTAATGTTGAGATATCACCTGCACCTACAACATTTACAGTATCCATGAAATTACTATATAACTTCACAAGTTCTGTATGTCCACGAGTGGCTGCTGCTTGTACAGGATACCATCCATCAACATCTTTGGTATTAGCATCTACACCATTTTCTAATAGAATCTTAGTCATGGCATATCTGTTTAAAAACGCAGCAACAAATAGTGACGACCTTTTTTTAAGAGGTTCAATAAGCTCAATTAATGTATCATCAGATTGTATCCACTTTTTAACAAGGTCAATAGCATTACTAGATACGGCTGCCTGAAAATGAAATGGTTCTGATTTCTCTAAACCATTAATTTTTTCTCTAGGAGAATTAAGGAAATTTAAAACCTCAATAAGAAATTCTCTTAGTTGAATATTTAAAGGTTCAGCTTTTTGATGGTGTGTTGTAGGTGCTAAAAGACTAGACCAAGCATATAAAACTTCAGGAGCTTTTATTATGATCTTTTCTTTATACTTATTTATAACTTCATGCTCATTATTTGTGTTCTTATTAAGTTCCCATTCCTTTAAAATACTTATACCATGTATTTCTTCTGTTAAACATTCAACATACTTTAGTCTATTAACCTCTTTTAATTTCCATTCTTTGGCTTCTTTCCAATATTCTAATACAGATTCGTGAACAAGTCTAATAGTATTCTTGCCCTTATTAATAGATATTAATCGATTTTTAATTAAGTTTTTGACTAAAATTTGGGTACCTAGATCTTCTGGTATTGTAATCGTTGCTAGGTCTAATTGATTTTTTTTACTAGATACATACTTTACTAATCTTCTTAAAAGATTAGTAAGTGTCTCCCCTTCAACAAATGCTGGACCAGCATTCCTTTTGGTTCTAGTAATGGCTTTTTCTCCTTGCTCATTAATAATATTTGAAAGATTAACAAGATCTCCATATTTTTCATCAGTGAGATAACGTAGTCCTTCTGATTCATTTTGGTAAGTCTCTGTAAGTTTTTGGTCTTTAGACTTATAAAGCCCATCTGTTAATATTTTATTCCGCTTAATTTTCTTACCATCATTTTGAGTCCATCGTTCATATATCTTTGTAATCGACAGTGACAAATGCGGCAGTATTTCAGTATGGAAATCATGACCTCCAGAAGCTATTAATTCTTCAATAGAGTTGTCTAATTTATTTTCTAAACTCACATGAACTTTTAAATTGACATTTTCAAATGACTTTTTGAAAATTGTAATAGCTCTTGCACTTGGAAAAAAGATTTCTTTCTTCATGTCATACCTTACTTCGGTATCCCATCTTTTTAACTCATCAGAAGAATTTTCTAATTGATTTACACGAGTGGATGGTATGGTATAAATTGTAGCAACAAATCCTGTTTTACAAGCTGTTAAGATAAAATCAAGAAATGATTTCCATAATAAACGCCCTTCATCTGTTTCTAAAATTTCTAATAACTCTTCAAATTGGTCAAGCCCAAAAACAATCTTAAATTTATTATGTCCCTTTAGATTTTTATTTAAAGTTAGTAACCAATGCTTTAGAGTATCAATCGCATTTTGTGCTACTAGTGATTGGTCAAGTTTTTCTAAAAGATGTTTCTTAAGTTTTGTTTTAGTTATGAGCTCTAATCGTAGATGTAATAAGTTAAAAAATTCAATCAATGGATTTTTAGATTCAGTCAACTTTTCATCAGTTACTAGTTCTAATGGTCTAATCACATAATGAATCCAATTTTTATCAGATTTTAAGATTCCACCAATAATTCCTGCACGCATCAAAGAAGATTTACCAGAACCACTAACACCAGATATTTGTAAAAGTGCTGGGCCATCTTTGTTGATTAGCCTTTTTTCTATATTCTTAATGAAAGTATTAATAGTTTCATCTCTTCCGAAAAATATATTATGATCTTCAACATCATAATATTCTAAATGCTTAAATGGATTTTTATATGAACTAAATAGTTGTGGTTTATTTGATATAACACCAACTGTTTCATCTAGAAAATGCTCATCTTGGTCATTTTTGGATGTTTGGTTTGTAGATTCACCAAGAAGTTTTTGATCTTGCTCATCACTTGGTAAATTAATTGTTTGAGAATTTTTAAATCCATCAACTATAAATTTTAAATCTTTAGTTATGTCAATTAATTTTTCATTAACATTACTGTCATGAGATTTCCTTTCTACATGTCGTTTTTGATCAATTAACTCCTTAATATAAATAAAAGCGTTAGTGTGACTGGCTAGATGAAATTTAAATCTTTCTGCAAATATTTCTAATTCCTCATACTTAATTAACTCAGAGTCACTAAAATTTTGGGCAACTAATTGAGGATTATTAAAATGATTTTTGAGTTGTCTTCTTATAGATTCCCGAGTATTCTTATTTGGAGACCACTCAATTAATGTTATTTCAAAGGCATCTTCTATTTGCTTTTTAATATTAGCTTTTGGCTTAATAGCACCATATATAATACTGGATGCTAAATTCAAAATTATGGTAGCAAAGAATGGTTCCAATTACTATTTTTATTTTGATTAAATATAATTAATTTAAATGAAAAATATTATAAACAACTGGATATTAGGTAGAATAAGTATAGTTCTATATTATATATAACCATAATATTATAATTTTTAAAAATCATACTATCATAGGTTTCATTTCACATTGTTTTTTAAATTAAAAGATGTATACTTCGACTTGGACGTATTTTAATTATTTATGATAAACGCTACTCATCATCATTACAAACTTTATAAACCTTACGGTTATATAAGCCAGATGCTTAGTAATGATGAACGGCAAGCTCGTAAAAAAAAGTTTTTGAGTTCATTATACAATTTCCCGAAAGGGATCATGGCCATAGGCAGACTTGATGAAAAATCTGAAGGATTGCTTTTAGTCACGACCGATGGTAAATTAAGTGATACGATTAATAGATCAGGAATAGAGAAAGAATACTATGCACAAGTTGATGGGGCAATAACGACAGAAGCCATAGATATTTTATGCAAAGGTGTAGAAATTGGTTTTAATGGAAAAAAATATACCACAAAGCCATGTATAGTCTCACAGTTAACTACATCACCTAATCTACCAGATCGTTCAAAAAAACTTAGAGATGATCGTCACGGTCCTACTACGTGGATACGGGTTATTCTTAAAGAAGGCAAATTTAGACAAGTCCGTAAAATGACATCTGCTGTAGGTTTTCCTACACTTAGGCTTGTAAGGGTACGCATAGGAAATTTAAAATTAGAAACATTGCAACCCGCTGAGGTAGAAGTGGTATCTGAGTCTATCATTCATTCACAAGTTCTCACAACTAATTCTTTGTAATGGTCTCATTATCTATTACTGAGATCTGACCTCTATATCGAATTGCATCTCTTTTAGTACTACTTACAAAAATAGATGCGCTACCAGAGCTATAGACTGTCAAGCTAATATCATATTGTTCTGAAGAACTATTTGCCTTAAACGTAATTACAGAAGAACGTTTATCATCATTATGAACTATTTTATACGATGAGATTTTTCCTTTATGTTTTATTCCTGCTGGTTGATTAAAACCTCCAGAGATTCTAACTACTCCAAAATAAGGTAAATGCATATCTATCTCATTTGTAGTCTTAAAAGTAATATACCCAGGATTGTTTACTAAGTTTACCTGTGTTCCACTGCGAGGATACATCCATACTGCATCAAAAAAATAGGCTCCGCCATCTAGCAATAGTTTTGTCTCTTCATATGCTTTAATAGCTTTTTCGAGTTTGAGTGCTTTACGTTCTGACCGTGTCTGCGACCAAGATACTTGAGTAAAAGAAAAAAGAAATAAGAATACTAGGATACCAGTTCTCATAATAATAACAATTAATAGTTCTTTTGTATATAATCAAAAACCATTCCTTAGTCTTAAGAATCACATACTACTTATAATTTATAGCTACAATATACGATTTGTGAATTTTCACAAGTTGTGTACTCCCTAATGACTCTTTTATATGTTTTAATGTATTATATGCAATAATCATATTACTATAAGATGGACTGCAACATAGTTTTTAATCCTTCGATATAACAAATCTCATAATACTATACCTTTTTTAATTATTCTTCCCATCCGTTTATACGAATAGGAAGTCCTTGGAGGGATGAATACATGACTTAACAATGGCATCCTTGCCACTTATTGGATTCTAGGATCTCCTATACTAGTAACAGTATGGACAGGAGTTGTGATCTTGATTTATACGCTTTCGCGAAAGCATATATACACACTTTTAAAATAAAACTGTAACACTTTAGTTTAAACACAGTCTCTATAATAAATCAACAACAAACATCAATCATAAAATTAACAGTCATGAGATCTAAGTCAATCATCGTTTTTATCCTAGCTATCTTTATTGGAACAAATGCAATCGCTCAACTGCGAGTAAAGCTATCCAGCGATATAATAACAAAGTCATTTGATTTTTCAAACTACACTAAACTTGACGTAGCTAGTGACTTTAAAGTGAATGTTAACTTATCACAAGGAAATGAAGACATTACAGTAAAAGCAAATAGTAATTTAATGCAGTACGTAACTGTGTATAAAGAGGGAAATACATTATTTTTAAGACTTAATAAAAATACGTGGTTTAAAGGAAAAATGGTTCTCGATGTAGCTATATCTACAGCCATGATTACAGATTATACTGCCTCATCTGATGCTGTTGTAATGCTCCAAACACCACTTACCACAGATACGGCACGTATAGACTGTAAAGGAGATGCTATTTTTGAAGGTGTACTCAATGTAGATACTTTAATCGTTCGTGCAAAATCTGATGCACAAGTTAAAGTATCAGGTTCTGCAAAAACAATGAAAGCAGATTTAAAATCAGATAGTGAGTTTAAAAACAAAGACTTTACAGTAAACGACCTAACAATTTCTTTAAATGGAGATAGTCAAGCTATTGTTACAGTAACTAATACGCTGAATGCTACAGCAAATGGAGATAGTGAGTTACGCTATGCTGGTAATCCTTCAAAAGTACAACAGAGATCTAGAGGGGATTCTGATATCACAGCGATAAAGTAAAACATTTCAAAATCATAGAGAAAGCCTTGTAATCAAACAATTACAAGGCTTTTTTTTATATAACAATATATCATTACTCACCAGCTGTAAGCACATACTGAAGAAACTCAATGCCCATTTGTTCTCCAAAGCTAGAGTTTGTAAATAACACAGCGCCCCATTTACTATCTGGAGTAAAGAAGAATAAAGAGGTAAATTCTTGATCATTATTCCCTCCGTGTCCGTATACATTTCCAAAAGGAAAAGCCCCTATATAGAACCCTAGAGTTACATGAGAAATTCCCATCGCTTTATTGGGATTATCATCGGGTAATTCGGTTTGTTTCTTAAATAACTCTTCATAGCCTTTACTAGATAATCCTTCTTTATTCATCCAAGCAATCATAAGTTTTGCCCAATCTTTTGCTTCAGAATTAACACCATAAGCTGCTCCAAATTCATTATCTCCTTGATTACTTACCGGAAGCCAAGCACCATTTTTAAATGCCTGTGCCTTATTCTTTTGATTCTTGCGATTAGGAATATAACGAGTTACTTCAAGACCAAGTGGTTTTGCAACTTGTTTATGAAATCTCTTTTGTAATCCTACAGCATCGGTTTTTAATAGTTTTTGAAGTACTAAAGCTAAGTATTGATAGCCTTCTCCAGAATATTGGAACTGAGTTCCTGGATCAAAATCAATGGTAAGACCTGTCCTTCCGTCTTGATCACGCCAATTTGGAAATCCAGTTTTATGCGACAAAACCATACGTGCGGTGATCATCTTATAACGTTCATCATGGGCAATGTCTTCATATGGTAAATATGTATATAAAGGCGTATCTAAGTCTAGAACCCCTTTCTCTACAAGTTGCATCACAAAAAATGAGAAAAGAGGTTTTGATAATGAGGCACCTTCAAAAATAGTTTTTGTGGTCATAGGCGTATCTGGAGCGCTATAACCTTTTACTGTATGATATACGACCTTCCCATCATTGATGATTGCTAGGGAGATTCCAGGTGTATTTGTAGTTTCCATTTGCGTATCAAAAAAGGCATTGATGGAAGCGGTAGAAATTGTTGTACCAACGGGCGTTTTAACAACCTGTGCTTGTGTAGAAAAGCTTACAAGCAATAGGATGGTACATTTAATAAGGATGTGCATGTCTGTTGTTTTTTGATTAATACGCTGTAAAAATCAATAAGTAGGCACATATATAAAAGTAGAAAAAGATGAACTGGGTTTAAATTAAGACGAAGGAGTTTTGTACATATACAAACACGCTATCGATCTAACCAGATTCTAAAGTTTGCAGTCGTACCAGAGCTAGTCATTACTTTTTCTTTGACTCCCTGTACATTAAGTAATAATCTATTCTTAAAATGATTCTCCATCTCAAGAATGTAATTGAGTTGTACCAACTGACTTCTATTAATTCGGAAGAATTTTGAAGGATCTAGTGTTGCATATATACTTCCTATATTTTGTGAGTATAAGTGCGTTTTTCCTTCACAATCTATGAGTTTACAAAAATCACCTTCGGCTACTACTACTGCAATTTTTTCAGTTTCTAATAAGTGAATTCCTTTTTTACTTTTAATCACAAATCTTTTTTTATAAACACTTGATATACTTTTTATTTCGTCTTTTATCTCACTAAAAACTTTAACATCAGGAACGTTATTCTTTTCAGTATTAAACAGTGTTTTATATTTCAGAAATGCTTGTGTAATATCTTCTTGATTATAAGGTTTTAAAATATATGCAATACCGTTACTTTTAAACGCTTTAAAAAGATATTCATCATATGCCGAACAGAAAATAATAGGAGTCTTTATGGTCACATTTTCAAAAATTTCAAACGAGACACCATCTAATAATTGAATATCAGAAATGATGAGATCATACGTATGAGTTTCTAAAAAATGAGTAGCTTCTGTAATTGACCTTGCCCAGTCATAGGTGAAGTCATCATTAAAATGATGATTCATATGTGCCCTTAATTTCTCAAAGGCAGGGATTTCGTCTTCTATGATAAGGAGGTACATTATAAGGTGTTTGTTAAGTTTACAAGCGGTAAGCGTACTTCAAAGTGAGTAGCAGTTTCAACAATAGAAATTGTCTTATCTAGTAATAACTCGTAACGCTCTTTTAAGTTTTTAAGTCCTGTGCCTAGGGATTCGACAGTGTTCTTGGTGGTAGCACTTTTAGAATTGGTAAGCACTACAGCTGTTTCAGTGATTTTAAGGACTGTATTCACAGGAGATCCGTCTATAATTTTATTATGCTTTACTACATTTTCTATAATGGTTTGAAGTGCTCCTGATGGGATATACGCTTTCGCGAAAGCGTACTCCTCCTCCACCTCAAAGGTATACGCATTTCCAAATCGAGTCTTAATTAAATAGAAATAATCGTTTGCCATAGCAAGTTCTTCTGTGAGTGTAACAATATCATCCTCTCTAGTTGTTATAAGGTATCGATATAATGATGATAAACGAGCGATATACTCTTTTGCCATTTTTGGGTCTGAATCTATAAGAGCATCGACCGTATTTAGGTTATTAAATAAAAAATGCGGACTTAACTGCGATCGTAATAGCTTGAGTTCATTATCTTTTTGTTGTGCAGTTACTGTAGCTAATGATGCTTGATTCTCAAAATACTTCTTAATCATAATTACTAGAAAAGGCATAGCAAGATCTGAAGAAGAATAATAAAAACTGTGTATGATTATATAACCAACCGATGGCAAATCACTCCAAGTACGGCCAGAACCTAGGTAATCACGTAGCAAATCAATAAACCCTGTAAGGATAAGCGCTCCAATGCTTAGGAGTATAAATAATGCATACTGTTGTCTTTCTACAAAAAACTTTTGTGCGATCCAACGTATCATAAATAAAGCTGCAAGCGTTTTAAGTATGATAATAGGGACATCAAATACAATTTGACCTAATGAATAGTTTTCTGTGTAAAATTTCAAAACCAACCATATCAACATTAACACAGAGAAAATGACAATAAGTTTGTAGTCAGATTTATTAAACTTGAGTGAAATCATACTATAAAAGTAAAGTAATGTTTTTCACTTTTATGCATATCAATATGTGTAAAACGATGAATCGGGTTAAAAAAACGTTTAAAGATCTTACGTATGGTAATTCCGATATTAATTTCTAGTATCAAAAACACCCGTATACCATATTTCAATACCGTCTTCGCTTTTAATTTTTAATTTAGGTTTTTTATCATAGCTGATCACTGTTGTAAAGGAATAACGAACATTATTTACTAAACCTTGATAGGTAGCTGTCATTGTTTGTTCTTTATCAGATGCTATAACATTATAGTTTTTTATATCAAAATCTTTAAATAATCGTATTCTTTCTCCTATAGCTTTATACCAAACGATTTCATCAAGTTCGCCTTCATTGCCTCTAACATATAAAATTCCAGCAGCAAAATCACTCACTTTTATATTTGAAGATACTATCTTGCGAATTGCAAAGCCAAATTGCCCAATCTCCATCGCTTTTTTAGAAGCTTCAAATTTGGATTTCTTTTTTTCGAGTTTTATTTCTTTTTTGGATTTCTTTTTTTCTTGAGCTATACTTGAGTTTACAAGAAAAATTGCTACACATAATAAGAGTATATATTTTTTCATAATAGAAGATAAGTTACCTATGATAAGCAATTAAAAATAGATGATTTATAGATGAAAAAAGTAATTACCGATAAATTTACACTAATCGTTATTGTCTTATAAGTAATAAGTATACAGAAAACACTAAAACGAAAGCTTAGCCACAATCTCTTCATTGTCTGCCTTAACAAGTCTAATAATTTGCGTTTCTTTTGTTTCCTTATTGGTTCCAAAATATTTAAATACCGTTACTTTCATAAAAGTTGGTGTCTCTACTTTTTGATAACGAGATCCATAGTACTTTACTTTTATATAATAATCCCCTTTGACAGCATTTTGCACAGTATATTCCTCTGGTCCAAAACCTTGTGTCATATCTTGAGACATCTTCCCTCCTATTGCTGTTCTATTATGACTGTAATAACATTCTTCTAGATTTGGATCGATTATATGCAAATCAATATCAGTATCATTATGATTCCAATCTACGACAACACGTATATCCATTGGACTTGCATCTTTATAATGCGTAGGAATACTGTCTAGTTTTAAATCATTTTTATATTCTCCAATAAGATGCTTTATTTCATTTTCTGAAATAGTTTTTACGCCTTCAAAAATACGTCGCTGATTGTTTTTATAAATACTTCCGTCTACTATAGACATTAATAAATCTAGTGCTTCTTGACATTTTCCTATGTTTTCATAGGCAAGCGCAAGATCTCTATAGGATTGAGAATCTTCTGGTCGTAATTCTAAAATACGTTGAAAAACAAAAGCAGCAATTTCATGAGCATCTTCTAACTGCATTTGATATCCAAATACTTTAAGAAGCTCGTAATTATCTCCATCTATCTCTGGAATATTAGATACAATACGCCTTGCATATACTTGATGATTAAAAGAATCTTTAAAGAAGTTGGCTACATCTATAAAATAAGCAGGGACATCTTTATAAGAGATTCGTTGGATCAAATAGTATTCATACGCCTTTTCTACATTTTTAATCTCTCTTAATTCTTTGAGATATGGAGTGGTAATACGTCTATCTTTTACAATTAGTTTTCCGCTATACTTTGTATATCTTGGAGTTACATCTACTGGTGTGGTAGGAGTTTGACCATTATCTGGAATCGTTACTGTTATAGGTAAATTATAGATAACACTTACTTTTTTTCCATCTTGCATTCCTGGTTTCATTTTAGGAAGCAATTGTATGACACGTGTTGCTTCATCTTCCAGTGCTTGATTAGGTGCTCTAACTCTTATGTTTTTTACAGCTCCTTTTTTATTTATTTCAAATTGCACATAAATACGTGCTATGCCTGGAAGTAATTCTTGTTCATTTGCATACACAGACTCTCTAAAATTTTCTCGTACAAAACTCCCAATCTTCTCTTTGACACATTCTTTCTTGGAAATAACATCTTCACACCCAGGATACATAGGTGGTTCTCCTATAGTAGCAAAAGGAACAGCTCCATTAGACAAAGCCAAATCTAGCGCCGAACTTTCTACTTCTCTATAGCCATGATCAACATCTTCATCATCTATACCTAGTCCATCATATCTAGCTGCATTAGGAGAAGCAGAAAATTGATATGAAATACTTTCTTCAACCATTTCCTCTACCTCAACTATTTCTATAGTCTCTGGAATAGGCGGTGGAGCTAAATTATTCATTTCGCTATTTCTAAATGTAGATGATCTTTCTGCTCTTGCAGACTCAACAGCCCGTCTTAGCATTTTTTTACGTTCTGACTCTTTATCCTTAGAGGCTTCCACTTGTGCAAGAATACGATTATACGCTTCTAGTAATTCTGCTGGAGGTGTAATTTTGTAACGCACATAGTCCATGACATCATCTAGTACTATTAAAGAAGTATAATCTGTCACTAGTTGGTATGAGGTTCCTAAGGTCGTTATTGCCTCTTTATTATCCTTTGAATCTTCAGCAAGTACATCTAACTTCTTTTTTGCCCATAGTCGTTTTATGATATCGCTTTTCGCGAAAGCGTCATCAACCTCAATAGAAATTTCTTTTGAAACCTTATTATTATACCCAAATTGCAAGGTGATACGATCACCACTGTTCACTCCTTTTGCCGCAATAGAAAAATCATTGCTAACTACTTGAGGTGTTTTAGGATAGATTTCTGCCGTTTTATTTGAAGTTGTATACCCTAAAAATTTAAAAGATTGTTCTGAGAGTACTTTTAGCGCTTCATTTGTTGTTGTCGTTGTGAGATCTATATATCCTCCTTGCGTATCATTTGCAAGTTTTCGTAACGCTGGGTGATTTGATTTTACAACACTATTGATTGTAAAAGCAGGTACACTACTGTACATATCTAGTTCGCTAAGCGTATACATCCCATCTGTAGACAACAATGTTACTCCACTACGCACAGACCTTGATGATAGGATAGAATAATCGGTTCCTCCGTCATAAGTCGTATTTTCTAAGATATGTTGTAATGTGTCCCAATTCCCATTTTTAATCACAAATGACTTTTCTATCTGGATCGTATTGCTATAGGTAACTAGATGAACTTTTACAGAACCTAATTGTTTAAAATAAGTATTAAGTAGTGCTATTTCTTTATCAAGATCTCGTTCTTTCATACTAAGAGATGTATCCCAAAATAAAGTAACTTCATCTGGCTGTATACGTTGTCTCTTTTCTATATCAATAGCGGTATACATATATACATATTCTTGATCTCGTAACTGTTTTGCCTTTGTCTCTATTGGGATCTGTATACGTATGGATGTATTAGGCGTAAAATGCTCTTTATGTAATGTGCTTTTATAATTACGTTGCCAAGGCGTAAATCCAAGCCCTTTTATAGCACCTTTTTCTATAACAGGCTTTGTCGCCTGATCTAATACAGTAATTGATAAGTCAAAATTTTCTAACTCGTTTTGAAAAGCTAATGGTAAATCGTAATAATGTTTTCCTTCTGTAAGTTTTAGTTCTTGCTCATATGCAAGTACAATACGTTTATGGCCTTTTGCAGGGATAGGGTAAATACGTGCTTTATAGTTATTACCCGTTCCTTTTTCTAGTAATGCAGGATCTACTCTTCTTCGCACTACAGCTTCAAAAGCAATACGTCCTAATTCTTTATCTACTACGACAGCTTCTCTTAACTTCCCATTAATATCTAGTGCAAAACGAGAAACAGAAAACCCATCCCCTAATGGAAAATCAAGCTCTCCTTCTAGAATGGAAGTAGTTGGGTTGTAAAACAACATGTCATAAGTGGTCGTTGCAATATTTCCAGTAACAACAACATCAACCTTTAAAGAAGAGAGTCCTAAGGGTTTATTATCGACTTTGACAACAGGGATTTTTTGGGCATACGAAATCGTACAAAGGCATATGAGCCATAACAAAACAGCGTTTTTCATAATTGATGGTTTTAAAAATGAAGTCTTGGAAGGTTGATTGCGATTAAATCAAGTATTATGCCAATTCATTTTTGATCTATTCTGGTAGGGTATATAACGTAGGTTTTGTAATTCCTATTTCTTTAAAATGTTCTTTATTCATTTCAAAGTGAGATAATGTAGCATCATTCAGGTATTCTTCAAGGGTTTCCATTCCCAATAATGCTCTGCGTTCGTTTACATTCGCACGGTCTTCTAAATCTTTAATATACGCTTGTCCCAGTTCATTAAAATCACGCTGTGTCCCATATAACTGAGGTCTTCCTGTATTTACACGCACACGATCCGTAAGTAATCCAACATGAGCTGGATTTGCATTGGTTACTTCTACTTGTTTTTTCAAGAGTTTTAAAACGTGTTCCTGCCATACAGGGTCAAAATCTGAATGTTGTACCATCACCCAAAAGTTAGACTCACCTTCTTCTCCCACCCTATTATATCCTAGATATCCTATAGAGTCAACTATCTTTTTAAGAAATTTTTGATGTGATCTATTCACACTATCACGAAGTATCATCCAGGTATCCCAATCTCCTTCATGTTTTCCTTGCGGAATTCCCGCATACAATTGATCCACTTCGGTCATTTTACTAAGCCTTGTGGCTAATTCTTTATCAAAAGCGACAACTTCTTTAGGTGTTGGTGTATGTTTAGCTTCTTTACAAGCAGCTAGACATATAAATCCAATAAGTAGTAATAACGGTCTCATAAACTCTTATTTTGTAGCTACGGCCCATTTTGTCTTAAAGTTACTAGTTTCCATTTTTTCAAGCTGTTCTTCTATTTGTGTATCAGTCATACCTGCATCTTTCATAAACGAAATGGTATTCTCATCTCGTAACATTTTTTGTCTAAGAACTCCTGTAGTGCCTACAATGGCAACCCAACCATGAGGCTTATTATTTACAAGAAACATGGATGGATCTAGATTTAGCTCTGGTTGAACCGCAGAGGATCCTTGTCCATAAATAGATGGGATTTGTGCAAATACATGACCTTGATGTATCGAAATAAAACCAGCGTCAGACCAATGCTCTAATACATACGTACTTTCATCTGTTGGATTGAGCAATTCCATTTCCCAGCCTACACGTATTGGGTTTCCGTTTCGTACAAGTTGTATCAATGTTTCTAGATCTCCTGAACTACGATTTCCATCTTTATCTGCTTCATAAATAACGGTATATGCACTTTGAATGTCACTCTTTAATGTTTTAGTTTCTTGAGCTTCAATGTTATTAAAGCACAATGCTAGCATAAAATAGATAATTTTTCTCATGATTGGTGGTTTAGTTATCACGAAAATATCTAACTCTCCCAGAGCGTCTTGCCAATGTTATGATAAATATGTCTCAAGGATTTGTTAAATGGATTTCTTCCACTTTTAATCTATACCCCTTTAGTCATTCACATATGTAGTTAAAAGATAGATAAACACTTAACATTTCTTTCACGCAAGTGTATGTGCATTTTAACTACTTTTATCTTAAAACCAACAACATGAGAAAGACACTATTAACTATGGCATTAGGGCTGTTGCTAACACCTCTATTTGCTAGCACTTCGAACACAGATGGGTTTATCACAGGAAATCCTGAAATAAGTTCTATAAACGCTATGACATTTGGCCCAGAAGGGATTCTCTTTATTGGAGATAGTAATGGCGCACAAATTGTGGCTATAGACATGAGTACTGCTTCAAAAGCTAACAATGAAAAATTACGTATTCCTGATATAGAATTATTACTAAGCGAACTTCTAGGATCCGATAGCGATCAAATACAAATTATAGATATGGTTGTAAATCCTGCCAATGAAAACATATATATTGGCGCACAACATAGTTCTGGAAAATCACTACTCTTTTTGGTCAATAATAATTCATTAGAAATGGTACCGTTACATTCGGTTTCTTATACAAAGACAGCTGTTTCTAATGTAGTTGCTTCAGATGCAAAAGACAGACGCGGAAGACCTTTACGTAAATGGACAATCTCTGATCTAAAGTATGACAATGGACAAGTTATGTTATCTGGCCTGAGTAATGCCGAATTTGCATCTACTTTTAGATCTATTCCGTTTCCTTTTACTCAAAAACAAAATGAAAGCTCACTAGAGATCTATCACGCAGCACATGGTCAATATGAGACTGCCTCGCCCATTAAAGCGTTTACAACAACTCAAATTAATAATAAGCCGCACCTTATCGCGAGTTACACCTGTACTCCGCTTGTTATATTCCCAATAAGTGAATTAAAACCAGGAGCACATACTAAAGGTCGCACCGTAGCCGAATTAGGAAACTGGAACACACCGCTAGATATTATAGAAATGGAAAAAGAAGGCGCTCGTTATATCTTAATGGCAAATACAAATAGAGCTTTAATGAAAATTAAAGTAGCAGATATTGAGTCTTTTGGAGATTCATTAACAACTCCTGTAAGCGAACGTGCAGATACAGCTGGTGTTGATTTTATTAATTTACCATTTGTAAATGTGCAACAATTAGATAAGCTTAATGATACTGAATTTGTATTTATTCAGCGAGAAGCATCAGGAAAGTTAGCATTAAAAACGAGTAATAATCGCTGGTTATAATAGGGCTTTTTATAGATGTACATCACTTTTGTAAAAAGAATCACATTTAGTATACTACTTTTAATAAAAACCTTGGAGATGACTGCTCAATCTCCAAGGTTTTCTTTTACAAGTGATGCCATTATATTAGAAATATCTGAAAATAAAAAAGCGCCAATTTTTAAAGTATATAAGGGGTTATACACTTCTGAAGGTCAAATTTATGGAAAGAAGGCAATACTAGGAAGCTTTACTCAAAACACAACAAACGTTCATTTTATTCCGTTACTTCCTTTTCAAAAAAATAGCAATTATACGATTGTTTACAAGAACCAATTGTATTCATTCATCATACCGCTTGCCCCTTCTTACAATCATTTACAGGTTGAAACTTTGTATCCCAATACAACGGTAGTACCATCCAACTTTTTAAAATGGTACATACGATTCTCAAAACCAGTAAACCCTTCAAAAATATACGAACATATTCACCTTATAAATAATCATACAAATACAGAAGTAAATAGAGCCTTACTACCTCTTGAAACTCCATTACTATCTAATGACGGCACACTACTTACCTTATGGATCGAACCTGGACGACAAAAAAGAGATCTCGGTCCCAATAAACGGCTAGGTGAAGTGCTTATACCAGAAACATCGTATACCTTGATCATTGATAAAGATCTAAAAGATCATCAAGGAATTCCTATGAAAATGGAGTATAAACATGCATTTACTGTGAGTACATCAGATAGAGTAAAACCAACAATTACTTCTTGGAAACTACACCTTCCCTCATCAAAAACAAAAGAAGAATTACACATAGATTTTCAAGAGTTATTGGATTTTGGTAGTCTACAAAACACCATAAGCATTATAGATGGATCTGGAAATATTATTGCCGGAGAATTCACAATAAAAACAAATCAAAAAAATGCATATTTCAAACCTTTAAGTAATTGGAAAAAAGGAAATTATACTATTTTATATAAACCAATTATTGAAGATATTTCTGGTAATAATTTGGAACGTTTATTTGATAGAGATATTACTATAAAAGCAACTCCTCCATTACTAAAACACTCTTTTATTATAAAATAAGGTACTTCTATTTTTGCAGTTCTTTATCAAGCCATTGTACATAATCTATTGCAGCTTGAAGTATATCATTATCACCTCCATTGGTATCATTAACTACGATGGTGCAATTATATACTGGAAAATGTATATAAACTGTTCCCCAAAAGCCAGAATGAAGATACCCTACGATTCCTGATTTTCTTCCTATGATACTATCTATACCTAATCGGTATTCTGGTAGTGATTTTCCTTGTTTTGTAAATTCTTTAGTAAGTAACATTACTTCTAGTGTCCCTTCTTTCTCAAATACTTGATTATTAAAGAGTGCCTGTATAAAAACGCCTACATCTCTGGTTGTAGAAGCAAGTCCGCCACCGCCATATAAATCTACAGAATTATCCCAAGTAGATGCATCAACATCTCCCATATATCGTTTTACGTGTGGCAATAACCCTGCAGGCTCTTCTTCAAGACTCTCTAACCAAGTAGATGACATGCCGAGTTCTTCAAATTTTAAAAGAATACGAAGACCTTCGGCGAGGCCTGTATTCATTAGTTTTTCTATAGTTTCTCCTAAAAGAATATACCCAGTATCACTATAATGATATGTAGTTCCAGGAAGACCTTGTGGCTTTCCATGATCCATTGCAAATTGCAATTGCTCGGTGCGAGTCCATCGCCTTGAGGGATCTTTACTCGCCTCTGCTATATAGTCTGGACCACCTTCGGCATAATCAAAAAGCCCACTCGTATGCATCATACACTGTCGTAACGTGATCTTTTCAGGGGTATATCCACCATTTTTTAAAATAGAGATATGCTCTTTTGAAATATAGTTGGTAATCGGATCATCTATAGACAAGAGTCCTTTTTCGCGTAAGCGTAATACAGCAACAGCAACAAACGTCTTTGTAAGACTTGCAATACGAAAAGGTTGTGTAGCTTGTAATGGAGTATCTTTTTCTACACTATCAAATCCAGCAGCTCCCGAAAAATCAAAGTCTAGTTTTGGAGAAAGCACTGTTAAGGATACCCCTACTGTAGTCGCATCAGGTCGTGACACTTCTTTTTGCAACATGCTTGTAAAATTTACAGCTGGATCACTGTGGTAGTTAACAGCTGTTTTCTTTGTAGAGACACAGCTTACAAAGAAAAACAGGCAACATATGATTGTATATTTAATACTCATTATAATTGTTTTTTGCAAAGATTACGCTTTCGCGAAAGCTACCATTGTAAAAATTCGTCAAGAATATTGAGGTCGCACTTGAATAAAGGCTGGCGTTTGTAATAATTGCGCAGGTGTAAATGAAGTGTATCGCTTTATTTCTTTAATAAAATGACTTTGATCATAGTATCCATATGTGTGGACATAATGTTGCCAGTCTGCATTTTGAGTAATATACAACTCTCGTACTGCTTGTTTATACCGTTGTAAAGATTGATATCGCTTAGGTGTTAAACCAGCATCTCTTTTAAAATGTCGCTCTAACGTAGAATATGAATACTTAGTTACATCCATAATTGTTTTCAAATCACAGGTAGGGCTTATTTCTTGTGCCATTTCTATCATAAACCCTTCACGCTCTTTTTTATAATGTGTGATAAACCATTGATCTAATTGATCTGCTATTTCTGTAGATGATATTGTTTTTAGGTATGTTCTAAAGCTTTCCATCTTAGTTCCAAAAATATCATCTGTAAAAGCGATAGAATCTTTCATTAAATCATCAGAACTAACATCTAAGAATGGTTTTAACGAAGAAAGCCCTCTAGATTTAAACTTTATAATAATGCAAGAAGTAAGATGTGTTAAGTCCATCACTACTTCTTTATGTATAAAACTAAAGAGCTGACTCTTATCAGATCGATAGCGTTTACCCATATAATCTATGGTATAGTATCCTCCTAAAACAATAAGCATATCGGGCGTTATCCCTGGATATGCGTACATATGACTGTTACCATATGACAATTGTGCTATATCCTGTACAATCCAATAGTGATCGATATGACGTTGTAACTCTGGGATTTTAGGTTCAAAAAGCATGAAGATGATTTAGTATACTATGATAGACGCAGTTTACACGATTTTGTGACAACATATTAGGTAATAATTAAAAAGTAATTTCCCATACAATTATTCTATCAAGCCATTTTTTATGCCAATCTAAAAAGTTTTTATTTTCAGCATAATGAGCTCTAAAATAAGATGGAAGCAAAATATTATACCTCTCTTCAATCATCGTAACTTCAACTTCAGTTGCTGGCTTAGATAAGAAGTAATTATGCGCTTTTGCTTCAAACATCAGATAATCTGAATCTTTCTTTCTTGCTTGAAACAATTTATCCTTAATTCTATGAATTTGTTTTTCGAAATTCATTTAGACTGGTGTTATATTTTAGCTTGGTAAGTATATAAATCAAAATATCTCCCTTCTAAAGCAATGAGTTCTTCGTGAGTTCCTTGCTCTGCGATACGTCCTGATTCTATCACCAGAATTTGATCTGCTTTTTTAATCGTACTCAAACGGTGTGCAATAACAATGGTGGTTCGGTCTTTTACAAGCTCTGCAAGTGATTTTTGGATCAAAGCTTCGCTTTCTGTGTCTAGATTTGAAGTCGCCTCATCTAGAATAATAATCTTAGGATTAGCTAGAATAGCTCTAGCAATGGCTATACGTTGTCGTTGTCCTCCAGAAAGTTTAACTCCTCTTTCCCCTATTAATGTATCAAGACCATCATCAAAACGATCTGTAAACTCATCTACATACCCAGCTTTTACAGCACGTTGTAATTGCTCCTCACTCGCATCAGGTCTAGGAAATAAAATATTTTCTCGTATGGTTCCCTCAAATAAGAACTCGTCTTGTAAAACAACACCTAAATGCTTTCTAAAGCTACTTAGCCTTACTTTAGATATATCTTGACCATCTATAGAAATGGTTCCAGAATCTGAATTTAAAAATGTAGCACTAAGACCCGCAATCGTAGACTTCCCAGAGCCTGAACTTCCTACAAGTGCAATTACAGAACCTGCAGATGCTTCAAAACTCACATTGTGAATCACTTCTTTACCTTCTTCATAAGCAAAAGAAACATTGTCAAAAACTAGATTTCCTTTAAAATCATCTAGTACTACAGTACGGTCACCTAGTTCATCCTCCGGAGTCATATTCATAAGTTCCTCGGTACGATCTAATCCAGCCAGAGCCTCTGTGAGTTGACTCCCTATATTACTCATCTGTACAATAGGTGCTATCATAAAACCTAGCAGAAGTGTAAATAATAAAAAGTCACCTGTTGTCATTTCGCTTTGAATCATATAGTATCCGCCTATTCCCATAATTCCTACAGAAGCAAGCCCTAATAAAAAGGTAGAAGAACTTGTCATAAGCGCAGTAGCCGTTAAACTCTTTTTTACATTTTGGAACAAAAGATCAACGCCCTTTTCAAAGGATTTATTTTCTTGATCTTCGGCATTAAACCCTTTTATCACTCGAACACCAGCAAGCGTTTCTGTTAGTCTTCCCTTTACCTCTGCATTAATTTTTCCTCTATTTCTAAAAATAGGACGGATGTACTTAAATGCTTTCAATGCTACAAAACCAAATATAGCTACAGGAAGAAATACAAATAATGTCATCCAAGCATTGATTTGAATAAGGTAAACCAACGATATTACAGCCGTAATAGTACCACCTACCAATTGAACCAATCCTGTACCTATAAGATTACGTACACCCTCTACATCACTCATAATACGAGATACCAAAGCTCCAGATTTTGTATTATCAAAAAAACTAATAGGTAATGACAATACTTTTTTCTGCACCTGCGCTCGTAATTCTGATATCACATATTGTGCTTGTACGCTCAAAATACGTGTAAGTAAAAAGGAAGTGATTGCTTGTATTAATAATGCAAAACCTACAATCCATAAAAGTCCATATAATCCTTCCATATCTTTATTGGGAACGACATCATCTAATAATTCTTTAGACATTAGTGGCAATACAAATCCGGCTAATCTCCCTATTGTAATTAGAATCAATCCAATAAAAACCAACTTACGGCGTGGCCAAATAATAGTTTTAAAGGCTTTGCCCATTGTAACCTTAGGTTTCTTTTTGGTATCTGTATCTTTTGGTGTGGTATGTTGGAATTCTCTCATGAGGGTGGCTACGTATTAAACACTATTCAAAGATACTTGAAATTGATGTGTATATGCTCTTAAAAAGAGAGGCATCTCCTATTCGTTTTATGAATACAAAACTAATAAGCAACCAAAAAGTTGCATATTAATTTATTTATTGTAATTTAGCAACTCATTAGTTGCATTAATCAAAAAACAATACTCATGAAAGACATCATTTCAAAAGAACAGTTATTTAACCATCCCATCCAGAAAGTGTGGGATGCTATTACAGATCAAGATCAGATCTCAACTTGGTTTATTCCTGCCGTTTTTAAAGCAGAAAAAGGAAGCCAATACACCTTTAACGCATCAGGAGGCGAATGTTCACCAATAAGCGGCGAAATACTCGAAGCAACTCCATATACGCTTATATATTCGTGGATTGTAGCAGAAAACCCTAAGAATACTATTGTAAAATGGGTATTAGAAGAAGTAGATGGCGGCACAAAACTATATTTAGAGCATTCAGGAATTTCAAATTATGAGGGGGAAACTGCTGTCGAGATGTTTGGAAGTTTTAATGGCGGTTGGGACAACTGTTTAAAAGGACTTACCGGTTATTTAAAAGACATCGTACATGCAGGATAATGTCACAAAAATATTAAAAGCGATTTCTGACCCCACAAGGCGTGAATTATTTCACGCCTTAGTGATCGCTGCTACTGCATTGCCTATCACTCAGGTCTCTGCTCAATTTAATATGACTAGACAAGGGGTTACAAAACATCTTAAAACATTAGAAAATGCAGGCTTGATTTGTATAGAAACCTCAGGACGAGAACGCTTTTGTAAGGCAGAAACAAAACCATTACAGGAAGTAAAAGATTGGTTAAGTTTCTATGAGCAATTCTGGGATACAAAACTAGATCAACTAGGTGCATTTTTGGATCAGAAAGGATAGCAAACGTATTATATATCTTTGGTAAGTTTATACACAATGTTTGTAGGAACAATGTCGTCTTTTATATCTGTAAGAGAAAAAGTGCGTTGTTCTAATAACCTTCTAGAAGGTTTGTTTTCTCTATGTGTATGAGCTACGATCATATGTAGATCTAAGGTATTAAAGCCAAAATCTACTACCCTTTCTAGTGCTTCCCCCATAAATCCTTTCCCTTGATATTCTGGGTGAAGGTCATACCCTACTTCAGCAGTTTTTCTGTCTTCAGAAAAGTGCCATAATGATATCGCTCCTATGTATTGTTCGGGGAATTCTTTTAATGCAAGCACCCAATAAATAGCTGTGCTAGTATCTCTATCTTTTAAGCGATCCTTAATAAATACATCTATATCTGCCAGCGTTTTTGGTGCTTCCCTAAATATGTATTTATTAAGTGCTGGATCAGTACGCATAAAGAATAATGTCTCTCTATCTACAGTAGCTGGAGCTCTTAATAACATTCTTTCTGTACGTAGAGATTCGTATGAACTAAAACTTATTTCTTGCATAAAAGTAAAATAAGACACAATATAGAGAACTTACAGTAGATAACTTTTTACTTTTGTAGAATATAGACGCATTCTTATGAAAAAAACAAGTCACTGGTTGTATGATCTTTTAATAAGCAAAGGGCTTTCTGATACGATGGCTATGTATATCAATGTTATTGCATTGTGCATTTTACTTGTACTCGCTCTATTAATTGTAGATATGCTTTCGCGAAAAATATTACGCAAAGTTTCTAGTGCCATTGCAGTTGCTTCTAAAACTCGTCTCGATGATTTATTTATAGATAATAGAGTCCCAAGACGTGTAGGTCATTTAATTCCTTTTACGATTGCTTATCTAACGGTTCCTTATATATTTCAAGACTTCCCTGAAATACAGAAAGTAGCCATTATATTCTTACAGTTACTCGCTATCGTACTAATCTTACGTATAGCACGTGCTTTTCTCAATTCGCTAAAAAGTTATTTTAAGACCAAACCCAGATTAAAAGATAAACCTATAGACAGCTATATCCAAGTGTTTATGATTTTTGCTTGGTTTGTCGGAGTTTTTTTAGCATTAGCGGTAATTACAAAAATCAACATATTAACATTTCTCGCTGGTTTAGGAACGATCTCCGCTGTAATCATCTTAGTTTTTAGAGATACAATACTAGGTTTTGTAGCCAGTATACAAGTTGCAACAAATGATATTGTACGTATAGGTGATTGGATTACTTTTGAAAAATATGGCGCCGATGGAGATGTGGTTGAAATCAACCTTGCAACAGTGAAGGTTCAGAATTTTGACAAAACCATTACGACCATTCCAACCTATGCTCTTATATCAGATAGTTTTAAGAACTGGAGAGGAATGAATGACTCAGATGGAAGGCGTATCAAAAGAGCTTTGTACATCAAGCAAGACAGCATAAAATTTTTAACTCCTGAAGACATTCAAAAACTCAAGAAAATAACACTTATATCTCAGTACATAACACATCAACAAGAAAAAATAGAATCATCAAATGCATCATTAGGAATTGTAGATGATGTTATTAATGGGCGTAACCTTACTAATATTGGGGTTTTTAGAAAATACATGGAAACCTATGTAGAACATCATACTGCTATTAATAAAGATATGATGATTATGACACGTCAACTAGCACCTACATCTCAAGGGATTCCGCTAGAGGTGTATTGTTTTAGTAGTGATAAAAGATGGCAGAATTATGAATACATAATGGCCGATATTTTTGACCATTTCTTAGCTTCTATATCTTATTTTGACTTAACGCTTTTTGAATTACCAAGCACTGGTGTTTATATCGCTGAAAAATAATATACATTATTCACAATCTACAGAAAGTGTAATCCCATCTAGTGTTTTCCAGATAGTATGATTATATTCTTTTGGAGAGAATGTAAAAAGTACTGTATATTTCTCTTTTTCAGAACAATAGTCAGAAACAGCCTTTATATTAAGCTCTTGGATATCTTTTGAAAAGAAGGCATCAAAAATCTTCGCTTTCCCTACAAAAGAATTGTTTTCATCGCTATCTTTTACAAAAACGACATTTGCTTTTGGGAGATCTGTCAGTCCGTTTCCTTTGCCTACTAATTCCATAAGGCCATTAAAGTATGCTTCTATGTCGTCTTCTATAACATCTGCAGTAATTTTAGGGTCTTCATTTAGATACCACAAGAATGTATACGTCCAAAACTCTTCGCTATCAGGATTTGACCATCCTTTTGCAAATCGTACTTCCTCCACTCCATTATACTCTAAAGATGGTGCAAAAGCAATGGGAAACTCCAAACGTTCACTTCGCCATGGTTCATCTATAGTAAGAAGTAATTCTTCGTTTTGAGCATAACTAGTATGTATTGTAAAAAGAATAGAAAAAATAAAGAGGAATTTCATAAATATGAGTTGGATATTGATGGTATACGCTTTCGCGAAAGCGTAAAAAATAGAACGTAAAGGGATTATTAATCTTTTACAATAATAACAGTAGCTTTTACACCTGTAGCAAGGTTCCAGGTATTTGAAGAGATTACTTGTCTATTATCATCATACATTACAAATTGAGCAGTATTAGGTCCTGAGGTACCTTGATTTAATGCAGTAATATCTATTTTATTAAACCCTTTTTTAAGGTCTATATAAAATCCTTGGAAATCACCAGATAAGTGAATATTAGGGTGTATGATCGTATCGTTTACAGCAACACTTACTCTATCTCCGTCTACATATTCATGATCTCTATACAAGAAACGGACAAACTTTGAACCACTATTAAATTCACCAAAAAATTGATCATTATAATACTCAGGTTTTAATCCTGCATCATTCGAAAAGTTGTTCTTATTATTTAATTTATTCTCTAAATCGGTATAATCTTTCTTAGCAAATTGCTCTCCTTCCATAAATCGCACTTCACGTTTTTTGTTTCCTCCTTCGGGTTTTCCTAAACGTACTTTACTCTTTACAGATAAGGTCTCTGAAGAAATGCTAGAAGAAGCATTCTCTGGAGATACTAAGATGGGTTTTTCTGTTTTATTATTTTGAGTACCATCTATCTTAATAGATTTACGAGGTGCATCTATTTGTCCATATCCCATAGATGAACATAATACTACCAATAATAGTAATGTATTTTTAAAATAAGATATAGGTTGTGTAGTTTTCAAAATATTTTTTTGATAGGTAAATATAATAAATGCGTATTAATAATCATTCGCACTTAACATATGCATTAACAAGTTTTATACCAAATATGGTTACAAATACGATATTGATATAATCTTTAGGTCGTATAACTAACGAACTCTTAACAGTTCTCTTTAAAATAAAAAAGAGATAACAGACGTTATGCTAGCATCAATCAAATCGAACATTTATGAAACTCAATGCTTTTTACACCCTATTATGTCTTGTATTCCTTACCATTTCTTGTAGTACTCGTGATGATGATGGTAATTCTTCAAGCGGTATAGAATGTCTTAATCTAGGGACACAAGAATTAACTTTAAATATTGAAGATGCTTTTACAACGCTTCCTTCAAAAGTGTCTGTCTTCTTTAGAGTAACAGATAATGAAGGAAATGGAGTGCCTGGTTTAAATCCATCAAATTTTAGAATTTTTGAACAAGGTCGTAATGATGCATGTTTTAATGAAATCTCAAGTTCTGAGTCTTCGGCAGAAATATCTCCAAATTCTCAAATTTTTATAAATAATACAATTTTAGTCTTGGATTTAAGTAATAGCGTCTTAAGTGCCAATTTGCAAGAATTAAAAGATGCATCTATTAGTTTTATAACAAATGTAGTACCATCTATACCTACAAACTCCTTTCAAATGGGGATATACTGGTTTGACGGAGAAGATGTATTACACGAATTACAATCACCTACATCTAGTGCAACTGTATTAGAAGACGCGATTAATAGCATCACTACTGATATAAGTAATGATCCGTCTACAGATTTATTTGGCGCTGTTATAAAATCTACGCAAGTAGCCGAAGATTTAATAACAAATGCAACAGCTCAGGATGTTTTTGGAGCAGCATCTATTGTCATATTTACAGATGGTACAGATCAAGCAGCTCGTTTTACACAACAAGAAGCGCAAGCAGCTGTAAATAATGCTAGTGAGAATATATCATTCTTTACTATTGGTCTTGGCGATGAGATAGATGAAAATACACTATCTCAGATCGGAACTTCAGGAAGTGTATTTGCTACCGATAGCTCTGAGTTAGAAACCGTCTTTAATCAAGTGTCAAATAATGTTGCAAATCAAGCCAATAGCTTTTACTTATTTGAATATTGTAGCCCAAAGCGTGATGGTAGCGGTATGAATAATCTAGTGATACAAGCCCTATCAAATGATAGAACGGGTGTTGTCGAAGCCTCTTTTGACGCAACTGGCTTTGGTAGTGGATGTCAATAAACACACTCTTGATTGTGTATTTTGTCGAAAATTAATCGCATTTCATCAGTTTTGTTTTTAAAAAAAGTATTTTCATCAAATCTAAAAGATAACATCTGTAGATTTATAGTATGCTAGTTGCTCAGTCTAATTTAAAATATGAACTCGAAGATGTTTACATCTTATCTACGGGTATATTCTATTTTTTTGAGGATTTTATCATCTCTGAAATTAATGAAGGGATACATTTTGACTGGGACGCAGCTCAAGACATTATAGAGCTTGCATTAAATCATTATGGAAGCGGTTCAAGAATATCATACATCTCAAATAGAATACACTCTTACTCTATAGAAGCAAAAGACTGGTTGAAGTTTTTTAAATCTAGACATACGCTTAGATCATTTGCTGTGGTTACATATTCAAAAAGTGGACTTATCAATGTTATGATGGAAAAAATCTTCTTTCAATCAAAAATCAAAACATTTGAAAATTTGTATGATGCTACAGAATGGGTAACTAAAAATAAACCGACCATAAGAACTGAATCAATGGTATGTTAATTATTTACTATTCTTATAAATCGTAACTGACTGCACAGAACAGTTTAATAACATGTAGTTTGTCGAATTAATTACACACTTTAACTATTCCTTACCTACACTCTTACAAAATATAACTTACACAAATTGGATAGTTGTATTTTTCTTATATGAAAATACAAGACCAAAAATTGTTATCACAATTTGAGGAATTATACATTCTTCAATGCGGTAAGTTTTATTTCTACAAAGATTTTATTGTCTCCGAAATTAATGAAGGAGAGTATATTACTTGGGAAAGTGCAAAAGAGCTTATTGATTTAGCATTAGGTCATTACGGTAAAGAAATACAAGTTTCATTGATTTCTAATAGATACAATACCTATGAAATTAATTATGAAGATTGGGAAACGTTTTATAAGGAAGGTTTTCAATTGAAAGCATTAGCAATTGTGACCTACGACAAAAGCGGATTAATGAATTTTATGATCGAAAAGAAAAAGTTTCGACATAAGATTCGTAATTTTTATTCATTAGATAATGCCATAAAATGGATTAGTTCCTTAGAATGAGTTGGAATAACTAATCTAAAAGTGGAGAATGATAGTAATCTACACTTTTTATGGCTAAACGTTTCTGATGTGCTTTAAGACGCTTTTGGTACGATTCCCAACTTCTATTTTTCTCCTGAGTCCAACCTAACTCTGCATGTCCTATAAGTCTTGGGAAAACTAAAAATTCAATCGCATCCATATTTACAACTGTTTCTGTCCATAATGGAGATTCAATTCCTAGTATTTGTGAAGTAGGCACATCTTTAAGTAATCCTTTTGGACTCCATATATAGGCACTATCTATAGGAGAAAGGCCTGCCCATGTGAGTCCAATCTTAGTATCTTTAGTATACTTCATATCTAGATATGTCCTTGGTGCTGGTGATAATACAACTTTTGCTCCTTGTTTTGCTCCTAGTGTCGCTATTTCTGCATTTGTCCAATGTTGTATAATGGTCTCATCAGAAATTCCTGCACTTTGAATATCCTCCCAACCCATCACATTTTTTCCATACTTTTTTACAATAGCTTGCGCCTTAGTTAAAAACAAATTGTAATCTTCTTTTGACGTTACATGTGATTCATCACCACCCAAATGAATGTAATCTCCATAAGTAAGTGCTGAGATCTCTCGTATAACATCATCAAGAAATGTATAAGTAATTTCTTTATCAACGCAAAGCGTACTAAAACCGACTTTCGTTCCTGTATAAAGTTCTCTAGCAACTCCATCACAATTAAGTTCTGGGTATGATGCTAAAGCTGCATTTGTATGTCCTGGTATATCTATTTCTGGAATGATGGTGATATGATGCAGTTTTGCATAAGCTACAATATCACGATATTGTTCTTGAGTATAAAAACCACCTTTACCACCTCCTACGGCACTACTCCCCCCTATTTGGGTAAGCTTTGGCCAAGATTTAATCTCTATACGCCATCCTTGATCATCAGTAAGGTGTAAGTGTAATTTATTAATCTTATAACTAGTCAATAAATCAATATATCTTTTTACATCGTCTACACTAAAAAAATGTCTTGCTACATCTAGCATTGCACCTCTATACTCAAATGCTGGGGCATCATTTATAGTTATTCCTGGAACTGCCCATACAACATTAGGGGTTATAGTTTTTGATGCAATCTCGTCTGGTAATAATTGAAAAAGAGTTTGTAATCCCATATACAATCCATCACCACTCTTTGCTTTTACAACAATACGGTCTCTAGTAACTTGAAGAAGATATCCTTCCTGAGAACTAATCCCTTTCATATTCTTATCTAATACAAAATGAATACTATTCTCATCCAGTGTATTTTCATTTTTAGTCTCTAGTGTTAATCCACTTGCTTGCTGTAAACGATTAAAAAACTGTAGTGCTATTGCCTTACTTTCATTTAGAGTCCCTGCATAAATAGTTGTCGTTTCATCTATAAGAAAACCTTGATCAGAAGTAGATAGTTCTTGAGGGTATGGAAGCAACGCTCTTTCAGAAATAGCTACAAAAACTTCTGGTTTTTCTGGTGCACATCCTATAAAGATGCAAAATATTAATATTCCAAAAACTAATATGTTTTTATTCATAGTAAAAGGTATTATCAAGTATCAATCTAATCTATAATAACCACATTTAAGGTAAGCCCCTTCTGGAAAACCTATAGGGTGGTCACTGTCGTGAAATGTTTTTTCTATATGCTTAAACCCTCGTTGTGCTTTTACAATTCCTTGTTCCGAAATATCAAAAAATTGCTGTGCTGTAATTCTAGATGAGCATGATGCCAACACAAGAATTCCTTGTCTAGAAACTAGTTGTGCTCCTAGAACAGCAAGTCTACTATAACTATGCTTTGCACTATTAATTTCCTTAGCACTTTTTGCAAAACTAGGTGGGTCTATAATTACAATATCAAATTTTTCTTTAGCATCTATAAGCTGTTGTAAACCTAAGAATGCATCTATAGCCATTGTTTTATGAACTCCTGTATTTGGGTTAAGTTGACCATTTTGTACTGCAACCTCTAAAGCTTGCGCACTTATATCAAGGCTTATTACTTCTGTAGCTCCCCCAGCCAGTGCATGCACTGAAAAACCTCCTGCATAGCTAAATACATCAAGAATCTTTTTTCCTCGTGACAGTTCTCCTACACGTTTTCTATTATGCCTATGATCAAGAAAATATCCAGTTTTATGACCGTGTATTACATTTGCCGAAAACCGAATTCCATGTTCTTTAAAATAAACAACTTCACTAGAAAGCACACCCGTTATTACTTGTCCATCAGTAATCCCAAAAGCATTTGATCGTTGCAAATTACGACTCAATCGCATCACCAACGTTTTGCATCCTGATACCTGCAAAAGCTCAGGCAATATCATTTCTAAGTATGGGAACCAAATAGCAGTGTATAATTTTACAACAAGAACATCTTTATATACATCTGCTATAAAACCAGGAAATCCATCATTTTCTCCAAAGATGAAACGATAACTATCTGTATCTGTTTTAAGTAGACTACTACGTTTAGAAAAAGCAAGTTTAATTTTTTCTTTAAAAAATGGAACTCCTAATGTTACAGGAGAGGCGCTCAGTACTTTAATACGGATAGGAGAATCCAAATCATATAATCCAATAGCAAATACTTTATCTTTACGTTGATCAAAAAGGATGACTATGTCCCCTGTTTTTCCATCTTTGTTTTGCTTGGCAATACTATCTTCAAAAACCCACGGATGTCCTTGTTTTACAAGTTTTTCAGCTTTAAGTTTTAATTTAACAGCAAGACGCTGTGTAGTAATGTTTGGAAATTTGATCATCAAAGTACCCTGTCTATCTTATATCGCAAAATAAAGAAATACAATTACTTTTTTATAAATTTATGCATATAATCATTTCCATCTTCAAATATAACTTGAACAAAGTAAACTCCCATTTTTAGAGAAGACACATCTATTGAATAATTTTGATCTATATCACTAGTTTCAAAAATACTTGTGCCCAGTAATGAAAATACATTTATTTTTTTAATAATTAATTCCTTAGAATTAATATGTAATACATCTTCTACTGGGTTAGGATAAATTTTAGTAGTTCTTTTTGTAAGTTCATCTACAGAAAGAAAATAATTGCCGTGTACAGCAATATTACCTTCGGGAGTAACTATAGTTAGCGTTTTATTACCATTTGATTCACTAATTATTTCATAATTAAACTCTCTTTCAAAACCAAGTAATATGGTCCCGAGATATTTGTTTTCGAGTTCACAATCAGAAAAACAATCGCCTAGAGTAACCCCGCCTTCTTGAACTACAAAACTATTTTCATTAAATATGGTTGGCGGAGAAAATTCAGCAAAATAATTAAATCCATTAACGGTTGCAAAAACATCAAACTCATTTGAAGAATTATTAAATACAATACTTGGATAGGGAGCATTTAAAATGGTCGTCGTTTCTCCATCAATAACCATATAATGTAATATCCACTCATTATTTAGCAAATCTTCTTCTTGAGAAAACCCAATCAAAGACACTAGTAACAATAATATAAAGAAGATGTTTTTTTTCATAAACGTATATTCATAAAGATAATAAATTATACTTGAAACATGCTGATTTCTATTATTTTAACTTAATGAGTACTTCGATTATAATAACATTACTTATTTGAATACATTTAATAATTTAAATGTATTCAAAGTAAATTTCAGGTTTAATCTTCAATCATCTATCGCTTATAATTATATTAATATACGCTTTCGCGAAAGCGTATACACCTTCTTTATCATTTTTTGTACATTAACCCTATGAGAGCAGCTATTTTTTTATTGAGTATTACCTTTTGTATGACCCCAATTTTTTCTCAAGAATCACCACTGGTAAACATTGAAACATATGGGGGGACATATGCATACGATGTAAAATATGCAACTGATGATAATTTTTTAAAAACAACCGTATATGATTGTGTACAATGTTTACTTCTTCCTGAAATAGCAGAAGCTATTGCAGCAGCAAATCATGATTTTTGTGAGCTAGGGTATAAAATTCAGTTTTATGATTGTTATAGACCGCTTTCTGTACAAAAGAAGATGTGGGCTATCTATCCTAATCCATCTTATGTAGGAAATCCATATAAGAGTGGTTCTATACACAATAGAGGTGCTGCCATAGATATGACTATTGTAAAGCTAGACGGTACGGTCCTAGATATGGGAAGTGATTATGATCATTTTGGAAAAGAGGCACATATGGATCATCCACATAGTGATACAGTAAAAGCTAATCGAAAAATACTATGGGATGTTATGAAAAAAAATGGTTTCTCTCCTATTCGTACTGAGTGGTGGCATTTTAATTATGAAGCAAAAAATTATGGATTAAAAGTCCTTGATATTGATTTTGACTGTGAAGAATAATGCATAAAAAAGCTCTTTAACCCAAAAAGTTAAAGAGCTTTTTTAAATATAGTTTTATTATATATTACTTAGGATCTAATAAAGCGTCAATTCTAGCAATAACATCTTGGTAATGATACTTAGTAATCTTTGTAATGTTCCCATTTCTAGCGCTTCTAAGGATAGAACGTAATGTTGTAAGTTCTCCTCTTACTAAGGATTTAATATCAGATGTGCTTGTATTATATATAAATGTACTTTCAAAATTTGATCTTCTTGGTCTTCTCTTAGGTCCTTCATCTGTCATTAGAAATTCCATCCTAGCTAAATAGGATTTTTGTAGATTCCTTCTATAAATATCTACACTTTGTCCTCTAGAAGCTTCTGACCATAATCCTTTACGTAATTCTGAAAGCATATCATAAGCACTATAATATTCTTCATTAACAGTTTCTGCATCTATTAGTCTTCCTATACGATCAAAACTTAAAAGTCCGTTGAGATAACGTGATTGCACATTACGCATGCGTTCAAAATATCCAGCATGATCTATATTTTGTAAAATGGACTTATCTGCAAGCCAATCTTGGGTTTTAAATAAGTTATCTTGTAACCACACCATAGATGCTTTTTGAGCATTTTTATCTAAATGTGTATATACAATTCCCTCTTGGTCTGGATTTTTTAAATTTTCATATACCCCTCCAATATTTGTCACTACATGACCTACGTATCTACTATATACACCTAATAGTTCTCCATAGAGTTCTTCTAGATCTTGATAATTGTTTGTTTGATCAGAAGTCCATTCTGGAAGGTGTTGTGCTACGTATTTTAAATTTTTAATTCCATAGGTACTAGCTTTGATAGGATCATCACCTATCCCTTCGGTTTGTGATTGCGGATCAAAACGACTTGATTGACGTCCAAATTTAAATATAGGATCATTTGCTTTTTCTAAAATCCACTGATTTAAAATTCTTGTCTCTCCTTCTGGAGAAGTTGCATTAGGAATCCATCGATACCCCCAATTTGTAGCATAGTGATCATAAGGTCCCATTTGACGGACAAATCGTATGTTTTGATCTCCAGGTTGTGCGATGTAATTATATCTAGCATAATCCATTAAACTTGATGCAATACCGTTTTTTTGAGTAAAATTACCATCACGATATGACTCTACATCATAAGCATAACTTGCTGCCATATTATGAGGGAATCCTAAGGCATGCCCAACTTCATGAGCAATTACCATACGCATCATCTCTCCTATTTCTTCGTCTGGAGTATTTAACGTACGAGCACTAGGGTTTGCGGCTCCTGTTTCTAATAAATATCGATTTCTATAACTGCGTAAATGATTATGATACCATATAATGTCACTTTCTATAATTTCTCCACTTCGAGGATCAGATACACTTGGTCCTACAGCATTACGGGTTGTACTTGCTACATATCGTACTACAGAATATCTAATATCTTCAGGGCTAAACTCTGGGTCTTCTTCAAATGTAGGAGCATCCTTTGCTATAATAGCATTTTTAAAACCAGCAGTTTCAAAAGGCTTTTGCCAATCTTCAATTCCTTGTTTTATATATTTCTGTAAATTTTCTGGTGTTCCAGGGTCTAGATAATAAACAATAGGCTTTATAGGCTCTACAAGTTCTCCTCTTGCATATGCTTCTGGGTCTTTTGGTTCTAATTTCCAACGACGTATATATGTTTTCTCATCAGCCTTTAAAGCATCACTACCATAATCAAATTGACTTACTGTAAAGAAACCAACTCTTGAATCGGCTATTCTAGGTTGCATCGGTTCTTCAGGTAAAAGAATCATAGATTGATTCATTTGAAGACTTATAGATTCTGCACTACGTTCTGAAGGAGGCTCGGCAGCATCATATGTAAAATCTTGTTTTACTTCTATATTTAAAGGAAAACTTTTAACACTATTAATAAAACTACGAGAAGCATCTAATCTTTTTACTTTGTATTGTTTACGTAAAAATGAAGGTAATCCACTTATTGCTTTTACATCGGTTCCAAAAAGTTTAGACACATCTATAACTACCGATGTAGAATCTTCATTAAATGCCTTTATATCAAATGCATATAAGGTAGGCTCATAATTGTTAACTCGTACAGAATTACTAATTGCTTTGGTACTATCTGCTATGTTTCTAAATGATTTTATTTTAAGTAAAATCTTATTTTGGTAACGTTGCCAATGTACAACTTGTTCATTTGTTTTTGTACCTGCATTAAAAAAACCTCCTCCTAAACCATTAGGGATTTGAGCAATACGACTTACCCATAACATATCCTTTTCTAATAAAGAAAAGGGGATTTCATATAAGTATGATTTTTTAACACGATGAACCTGGAAAAGACCACTATCAGTTACTGCTTCTTTGGTAACTACTTCTTTATACTCTTTAATCGCATCTTTGTCCTTTTTCTTTTCAGGTTTTGCGACTACTTCTGGTGTTCCCTTTTTCTTCTTCTTTCTTTTTTGAGCATGCATGTTTCCTGTAAAACAAAATGCTAATAACAAGGATAGTACTAAAATTCTTCTCATTGAATTAGTGATTGATATAATGGTATTAAGTATCCTCCAAAATAAGAATAACAAAATACTTTACACTAACTTACTTCAATATTAACATTTCAATATTTATTTTAAAGCTATAACTAGTTCGAAAATAAATATTGTGAGTCCTTAATGTACTCGTTTAATTCCTTAATGGTATGCTTTCGCGAAAGCGTACTATGAACAGATAGAATTTTATTGTTTTGTAAATTTAAATCGATACAATACTGGAATTCCTGGCATATTTCCATTATTATCTAATGTTCCATCCCATCCTTCAAATCCTATATCAATATCTAAAAAGAATACAGTATCATCATCCAAGTCAATCATTCCAAAACTAGTATCATTAGGTCCTGATAAAATATGAGGTGCAGATTCTCTACAGAATAGATTTACTGATTGGTAAATTTTTGGATACACATTCTCTCCAGCTATTGTAAATTCTAGTCCTTCACCAACAATGCCTGTTGTTCTAGTATTAGGAAGATTACCTGCAGCTATTGAAACAATACCTTGGTTTGAAATATTAAAATCAAATTGATTAGCACCATTTGTTACTTCATAAGAATAAATACCCGTAAATAAATCATTTGGAATAACCTCTAATACATTAATCTCATATCGAAGTGGAGATTTAAAAAAACAAGCATCTGTAAGTATAGATGCACTATTATTTACTGTACTAAATGTACGACCATCTGTAAGGTGAATCTCCATACGTAAACCAAATTGGTCACCTGGTTCAATAAGCAGTGTATTTATAGAAAGTGCGTTTATTGCTTCTTGATAAGTCACACGAACGGTCGTTCGAGGCAAAGCATGTGGGCCAATTTCAAATTCACTAGATGGAATATCTCTTAGCATAATTTCTTGTATACTATTATCATTACCTCCATCTGTATGGTCTCTAAATTCTACATATAATCTAACAAAATCAAGAAGAGCTCCTTCTTCAAGGTCTTGTTCTTCTATTTCGACTTCAAAAGCGCTTTCAAAATCATTGTGTATAAAGTCTTTACTTACCTTATTAATATTACGCAATACAGCTCCACGCTCTATTCCTTCAAAAACAACGTCTATTGCTTTATCATCACTACTACAGGAAATTGCAACAAGTAAGATGAACAGGTATATATATCGAGATAACTTCATAAAATTTATATTTAAAAATTATTGTTTAGAAAACTTAAATGTATATAATGTAGGAATGCCTACTGCCGTATTATCATCTTCTAGTGTCCCATCCCATCCTTCGAATCCTACATCGAGATCTAGAAAAAATAAGGAGTCATCATTTAGATCAATCATTCCAAAATTAGTATCATTAGGTCCTGATAAAATATGAGGACCAGACTCTATACAAAAAAGATTAACCGATTGATAAATTTTGGGGTACACATTATTCCCAGCTACTGTAAATTCTAGTCCTTCACCTATGATACTAGTTTTTCTAACATTAGGAAGATCTCCTACGGTTATTGAAACAATACCTTGATTTGAAATAGCAGCATTAGAACTATTCGTATCTGTGATTACTTCATAAGAGTATATGCCTGTAAATAAATCATCTGAAATAACTTCTATTACATTAATTTCATAACGAAGTGGAGATTTAAAAAAGCAAGCGTCTGTGAGAATGGATGCAGTAGTGTCCATAGTATCAAAAGTACGATCATCTGTAAGATGAATTTCCATACGCAAACTAAATTGATCACCTGGCTCAATAAGCAGTGTGTTTATAGAAAGAGCATCTACTACATCTTGATAAGTGACACGAACGGTTGTTCGAGGCAAAGCATCTGGTCCAATTACAAATTCACTAGATGGAATATCTCTTAGCATAATTTCTTGTACACTATTATCATTACTACCACTTGTGTGATCCCTAAACGCTACATATAAACGAACAAAATCAAGAAGAGCCCCATCTTCAAGGTCTTGTTCTTCTATTTCTATATCAAAAGCGCTTTCAAAATTATTGTGTATAAAGTCTTTACTTACCTTATTAATATTGCGCAATACAGCCCCCCTTTCTGTCTCCTCTACTAAAGCATCTATAGCCTTATCATCATTACTGCAAGAAATTATAGAAAAAAATAGTAGCATATATGCAATCCTATGTAGTTTCATATAACACATACTTTTTAGATTACTGTTTAGAAAAACGAATTTTAGATGGAACATTTTCAAAATTACACTTCGCATCAAAACCTTCAAAAGCCTCTAGAAAGTATAACTCAAAAACAGAATCATCATTAGGATCTATAGTAGCAGGAATTACATCTGGACCAATAAGAACTCTATCTGACACATCATCAAGTGTGCATCCAAATCTAATCTTCTGATATCTAGTAACCACGGTTATATCACATACTACACTAAATTCAATTTCTATAACGGTTCCAGAAGATCCATTTACTTCAAAAACTCTAACATTATTAGAATGTCCGTTTGTTACAGTTACCAAACCATCTTCTCCAAAAGTAGGTCCAAAAAAACCATCCTGAATACTTGTAAATTGATATATTCCAGTAAATTGGTCTGATAAAATTGGTTCTACTATATTGATCAAATATGTAAATGGTGATTTAAAGAAACCACTAGTATTTACAACAGTTCCTCCAGAATTGGTAATGTTAAAGGTTAATCCATCTGATAAATTGAGATCTAAATCCAAACGAAATTGATCCTTACAAGCCGTTTGATCAATACTTAGTCCTGTTGCACTTAATAATTCTGCAAACGTATAATCTAGTGTTATACCTGGTAATCCAAGTCCATTTGAGGTAAAACTTGACGCTGGTATTGTTTCTAACAAAACTCTTGATGTAGTTATTGAGTTTCCAGCTGGAGTATTATCTATAAATGAAACAAAAACATCTACTGTATTTAGTAATCCTCCTTCTTCTATATCTTGTTCTTCTAGATTAATACTAAAAATACTTTCTGGATCATTTACTACAAACTCACCATTATTAAAATTTAGCGTTCGTAAGATTGCTCCTCTATCTACTTCTTCTAGGACAGTTTCAATAGCTTTATCTTCTTCATTACAGGAAATACATAGAATAACACTCAGGAGTATAAAAGTAATTTTTTTCATAGGATATAGGTTTAGTTAGCTAATTGTATTTTAATAGATTTAGTTTTCAAAAACATTATCTATAGACAACTCGTAAAATAAGAACCGTCATTAGTTTTGTATTATATATTTTCTTTATATGCTTTCGCGAAAGCGTACTATTGTTTAGAAAACCTATACGTAACCGTAATAGGTTCATCTGATAAATCCCCTCCTACCCAACCATCATACCCAATGACAAAGTCAGCTTCAAAAACAGAATCATCTTGAAGATTTAAAAGTCCAAAACTATTTTCTTGAGGGCCCCAAAAAACTACATTAAAAGGAGGAGTACATAGAAACCTATATTCCTCTTGATAAATATCTGGTATTATAAAATCACCAGCAACCACAAAATCTAAAACCTGAGAACGTCTTTGGTTAGCATAATCTCCATTAGTAATGGTAGTAACCCCAGATCCACCTATTAATCCACTATTTGATGAAGCAATAACTTCATAACTGTATATCCCTGTAAATAAAGCATCTTCAATAGGGTTAATTACATTGATTTGATAATAAAATGGAGAGTTTTCACAATGTTTAGAAAATATATTAGGACTTCTATTTGCATATCCTATAACCCTTTCATCCTTTAAGTGCATATCTGGACGAATAAAAAATTGATCACCAAGGGAGACATCATTTATAGTAAGTCCAAGCGCGTCAAGTGCTTCCTGAAAACTATAATTTAATAATGTGTGAGGTCTATCAAACTCTCCGATATAAAATTCTGATCTCGGTATATCCTGTAAAATAACTTCATTTCTACTATTAACTCCATTTGAAGTATTACTCTTAAAACTAATATAAACTCTTATAAAATCGAAAAATTCACCTCTTTCTTGGTCATTTGCCATTACCTCTACAGAAAATGTACTTTCTAAGTCTGTAATTACAAAATTGTCATTGCCTAATTCTGTGTTTATAAGTAAAGCTCCATTAGGTGCATTGAAAAGAATATCTATAGGCTTTTCATCTGAACTACAACTTACGTATGTGAACAGTATAATCGATAATATGATAACTATTTTTTTCATGTTTTTTTTTAATTAGTGTATACCTAATTATCTGTAATTATATAAAAGGTTGCTTCTTAAATGAAAAATACTTTTTTATAAAGTGGTCGCATTTTATTGCTTTGAAAATCGATATCTTGACGGAGCAGTTCCAAAGCCACAATTACCATCAAAACCTAAATATCCTTCTACAAACCACAACTCAAATACGGTATCATCATTGGAATTTGCCATACCATTTACGGTATCTGGCCCTAGCAATGCAGGAGCCGAATTTTGTATACAATAGCCCTCTGGAGAAGAGAGTTGATTCTTCCCCATAACAATTTGATCATCTACTACGGTAAATTCCCAACGTCTAGGTAGTTCTATACTTACATGATGCAAGGCATGACGCGCTCTAAACTCTCTTGTGTTTTCAGAATGCCCTTTTATGACTTCTACAATACTACCATTTGGAAATGGTTGACCATTAATATCTACAAATGTTTGTCCGAAAGGGCTATCAAGTATAGATTCCATAAGATACATCCCTGTAAATAAGTCTTCAGGGATAGGTTCTATAATATTAATAGTATAACAAAATGGAGAGCTAAAAAATGTATTAAATGCAAGAATAATAGAGCTCGCATTTGTGGCATTAAAAACACGGCCATCTGTAAGTTTTAAATCTAAACTTATTAAAAACTGATCCTTAACAGATATCTCTGCTGCTGTTAGACCCGTAATAGTTAAGAGTTCTTCAAATGTATATTCTAATGAAGTTCTAGGTAATCCTTCTAGTGTAGGACCAGTTACCCATTCATCAGCTGGAATGGTTTGTACTAAAGTATTAGACGTTGAGTTATTTCCATTTGTGGGTGTATTATCTCTAAATTGAACTAAAACGTCTAATGTCTCTAACAGACCGCCATCTTCAATATCCATTTCTTCTACTTCAATACTAAATGTGCTTTGTGTATTACTAATATCAAAATCAGCATTATGTATAGCTACTGTACGTATAACTGCCCCTCGTTCTACCTCTTCTGTAACAACTTCAATTGCTTTTTCATCATTACTACAAGAAAATAACCCCACAAAAAAGAGGTATAAAAAGTATTTATTTTTCATTCGATTGGTTGTTTCATTAAAAGTATACTTATATAAAACAATAAGCGTATATGCCGATAATAATTAACTTGCAATCAAGTGAATATTACTCCTTTTATTGTTTTGAAAATCTAACTTCAGATGGAGTCAATGGCCAATTACAAAAACCATCATTTCCTTCAAAAGCTTCTAGAAATCGTAAATTAAAAACAGTGTCATCATTAGGGTTTGCTGTATTATTTAAATTGATATCTGGTCCTAATAAAACATGAACATCTCCTTCTACTTCAGAACTACATACAATAGATGATCTAACATATCTCGTTAAAATAATTTGATCACAAGCAATTGTGAATTCTACTTCAGAACGCACCAATACTCCTCCAGTAACAGTTTGCTGTTGGTCTCTAAAAATCTCAAAACTACGCGCATTTGGTCTTGAAGTACTTATCTCTAGAATAGCAGGAGTAATAATTGTAGGTCCACCAAATCCATCTTCTATACTAGTATAACTATAGTTACCAGTAAATGACTCATCATCTATACCATCTACAACATAGATATCATAGGTAAATGGGGAACTCAAAGCGCCTGCAAAACTTATAATAGGCCCAATACTATTAGCATGGGTAAAACTTCTATTGTCAGTCAAATTGAGTTGTAAATCAATTATAAATCTATCTGTGCAGGTAACTTGTGAAGTACTAAACCCAAAAGCATCTAATAATTCTTGAGTAGTCACCGTAACATCAGTAATAGGTAATCCATTAATCCCTTCTGTAAAATCTTGATCTGTTAATACTCTAAAGTTTTGAGCACTTCTTGAATCATCACCATTCTCGGGAGTGTTATCTACAAAAGATATAAAAACCTCAACATCAGAAAATAACGATGTCTCCTGACCATCTTGATACTCTAGAGTAAATTGTATAGAACGTTGAAGAGCAGAAGTATCAAAAGTTAAATTTTCTACAGATTGTGTTCTTAATATAGCTCCTACTTGTGCTTGTTCAAAAACAATGTCTACTGCTTTTTCGTCATCATTACAAGAAATAAACCCCAACAATAAGAGAAGAACTAAATATATATTTTTCATAGCGCAAATTCTTTTCTTAGAAATATAACCAAATAAGATAACAAAAACAGAGGCACATACTTTAAACACATGCCAAAACTTCCTCTTCTTTTACTGCTTTGAAAGTTTAATTCTTGAAGGTGCTGTCCCAAAACCACAATTGCCATCAAATCCTAAATACCCTTCTACAAACCATAATTCAAAAACAGTATCATCATTTGGATCTATTGTAGCATTTACACTATCTGGACCTAATAAAATGGCTGGATCTATACCGCAAAACCCTATTTTACTAGATAGCAAATCTTTACTAAAAACAGTTTCATCACACACAATCGTAAATCGAAAAATACGCGGAAACTCTTCTTCTATAGATAGTCGATGACGTAAACGCATCTCACGTACATTAGTAGAGTGTCCTTTATAAACTTCTACAAGTTGAGTCTCTCCAAAGGTTTCTCCCAAAGGCCCGTCTAGCACGCTTTCTAATAAGTAAGTCCCTGTAAATAAGTCTTCAGGTATAGGCTCTATAACATTAATCGTATAACAAAAAGGAGAACTCCAAAAATCATCTGCTGCAAGAATTTTAGAACTCGACTGCCCTGTTGTAAATGATCTCCCATCGGTTAATTTCTGATTGATTCTTACCTCAAATTGATCTTTACAAGACATATCTGCCATAGTTAGACCAAACACACTTAAAGCTTCTTCAAAAGAAACACTAAGAGGACTTACTGGTTTTCCAAATTGTCCTATCTCAAAAACATCTCTTTCTAATGTCTTTAATAAAACCTCATTAGATGGTAATGCTCCATCTTTCTTATAGGTAAGGTAAACTTCTATAGCATCTAGCAATGATCCATTTTGTTCATCATGTGCCTCAAGTTCTACTCTAAAAATATCAGAAGGATTATTAATAGAGAAATCTGCATTTACCGTTTCTGTAGTACGAACATATGCACCAATCTCTCTTCCTTCGGTTGCTACTTCAATTGTTTTTTCATCATTAGAGCACGATACAATAAGTGCAGAAATAAACAGATACAGTATACAAGTGCGTGGTTGGTTATATAACATAATTATTGTTTTGAAAATTTTACAATGGCTTCATGAGATCCAAAACCGCATCCACCATCAAAACCTAAATATCCTTCTAATACATGCATTGTAAAAACAGTATCGTCAGAAGAATTAGCAAGCCCATTGGTCTCTGATGGTCCAAGAAGAATTATCGGATCTCGAGAAGTACAAGCAGAACGGTAACTACTGAATTGATTTTTTTGAAAAATAATCTCGTCGCAAGCAACAGTAAATTCAAACGTTCTAAAACGTTCTCCTCCTCTATGCCCATTTGCATAAAAACCATCAAATACACGAGTATTGGTGCTATGCCCTTTTCTTATTTCAAACAAAGCAATAATTGCAGAAAAGTCTTCTTCTAGCTCTGTAAATACAGGAACATCTAATCGCGCACTATTGACAAGACTCTCCATATCATATACCCCTGTAAAAACATCTTCTGCTATAGGTTCGACTACATTAATCGTATAACAAAAAGGAGAACTAAAAAATGTATCAAATGCTATAATATTAGAACTACTATCACCAAAAGAAAAAGAACGTCCATCTGTTAATTTAAGATCTAATCTTACAAGAAATTGATCTTTACAAGCTATTAAGCTCTCTGCAACGCCCGTTGCATCTATTGCTTCTTGATATGAGATACTAAGATTTGTAGTAGGAAAACCATTAGCTCCTATAGTAAAATCAGATTTTGTAAAAGTTTTATGTAAGACCTCTTGTGTTGAGGCATTTCCCGAAGTAAGTGTATTATCTAGGAATCGAATATACACATCGACTTCTTCAAGTAAATTCCCATCTTCTAAATCTTGTTCTTCTATATCAACATTAAATGTAGACGTAAGATCTCCTGGATGGAACTCTGCATAATTTACGGCAAGTGTACGTATGACTGCTCCGTGTTCAATATCATTTAAGACAATTTCTATTGGTTTCTCGTCAGAGGAGCAATTAACACACAGAAAAGCGATTATTAATAAGTATAAGTGTTTCATTGGTTGGTTTTAGATATGACCAATGTAAAAACTACTCTTTTATAAATCGTTGCAACCGATAAAGGTTACCTTTTTATAAATTAATCCCCGTTAGAAGGTAACCTGTCTTTCACATACTCAATTTCTGACTTACCGTGTGGTTTTGCTTTCCCATCTTCATCAAGTCCTACCATAACAATACGTTCTATAGTAATAATAACTTCTCGAGTCATTTTATTACGTACCTCGCAACGTAATGTTAATGAAGCCGTTCCAAACTTTGCGACTTCCAGTCCAATCTCTATAATGTCCCCTTTTTTTGCGCTTGCGCGAAAATCAATCTCACTCATATACTTTGTAACTGTACGGGGGTTTTCCAATTGAATAATCGCATACAAAGCTGCCTCTTCATCTATCCATTCTAAAAGACGTCCACCAAAAAGAGTTCCATTAGGGTTTAAGTCTTCTGGTTTGATCCATTTTCTAGTATGAAAATTCATAGTATTACTTTTAAGTTTGATACAAATTTAATCTACTATTGATCAGTAACACCTACAATACCATATCAAATTCTTATAGTGTTATATACGCTTTCGCGAAAGCGGACTTATACAAGATACCAAAGTACTGTAGAAACGACTAATCCGACCAATGCTATTAACGTAGTCATGACCGTCCAAGAACGAAATGTCTCCTTTTCTGTTAATCCAAGGTATTGTTTTACAAGCCAAAAGCCGCTATCATTTACATGAGAAAACACTGTCGCCCCAGAAGCAATAGCAATCACCAAAACAGCAAGCTGTGGAGCACTTGTATCCGAAAGACCTAATAAAGGAGCTGTAATCCCTGCTGCCGTAATCATAGCCACCGTAGCCGATCCCTGTAATACTCTCACAATAGCTGCTACTACAAATCCAAAAACAACGGGAGGAAAAAAGTCTCCACTTAATGCTTCGGCTATCATTTTACCCGCACCGGTATCTATAAGTATTTGTTTGAAAGCACCACCAGCTCCTGTGAGTAGTATAATAACCCCAGCTGGATATAATGACTTTGTAGAGATATCTAGTAATTGTTGTTTGGTAAATCCTTTCTGAATACCTAAAAAATACCAAGCAACCATATTTGCAATAATAAGTGCTACAAAAGGATGTCCCAATAACCCAGCAGTATACGTAACCCATTCTGGAAGTGTTCCTTCTCCAAAAAGCGGACTCCCAAGTACTGTATTACACACAATTAAGAAAATAGGAATTGCTATAATAAGTAAAATCGTCCCCGCCGAAGGAGCATTTTCAGGAATATCTGTCGTCGTTACCATATCTTCTGGAGTCAGGATATGCATTGTTTTTGACAATCGTTTTGCAAGTAATGGTCCAGCAATAATAGCAGCTGGTAATCCAGCTAAAAACCCAAAAATGATAACATATCCTAGATCTGCACCAAGAATATCGGCTACAGCTATAGGTCCTGGCGTAGGAGGAATAAAAGTATGTGTAATAGCAAGTCCTGCTAATAACGGAATTGCATATAAGAGTAACGATTTTCCTGTTTGTTTTTGCAAGGCATAGATTAACGGTACTAGAATAATAAAGGCTACATCAAAAAACACGGGAATCGCTACAAAGAATCCAGTAAGCATCACTGCCCAAGGTGCTCTTTGTACTCCAAATAGTTTTAACATAGATTGTGCTAATTGCTGCGCACCTCCAGATCGTTCTAAAATAGCTCCAAATAATGCCCCTAGCCCTACCACAGTAGCAACAAAACCGAGAGTTCCTCCCATACCATTCTTAACACTCTCCAAGATTATTTTAGGCTCCATTCCAGCGATAACACCCACAACAATACAGGTAATTAATAAAGCAATAAACGCTTGAAGTTTTAACCGAAGGATTAAAAACAATAAGACGCTTATCCCTATGAATACTGCTGCTAGTAACTGTATGTCCATCGTAAATATCTAAAATTAGTTATAAGAAATTTACTCCCAAATAGTATGAAAGCTTCCTTCTTTATCTTTTCGTTCATAGGTATGTGCACCAAAAAAATCACGCTGTGCTTGTATCATATTTGCTGCCGAATTTCCTTGAACAAGGGCATTAAAATAATTGATTGCAGCATTAAAAACGGGTATTGCAGCACCAGCTCCCACAGCTTGTTGCACCAATAGTTTTAATGTTGTTTGTCCTTTTACTATTTGTGGTATTACACTTTCGTGAAATAATATATTGTCATCAAAATCTTTTAATACATAAATCAATTGCTCCATCAGTTTAGAACGTATAATACATCCGTTGGTCCAGATACGAGCAATCTCAGAAAGATGTAAATTCCAATCATAATGAGAAGATGCTTTACGCAAGGTCTCAAATCCTATAGCATGATTGATAACTCTTGCCGTTTGATATGCTTGTCTTATCGTTTCTATATTTAACTCTATAATCTTTTTATGTTGGGTTTTATATAATTTCTCTCCTTTAAGACGTTGGTCTTTCTCTGATGATATAATCCTTGCAAGTACCGCTTGGGCAATCGTATCAAAGGGAGCACCTATTTCTAGTGCTGCAGTTGTGCTCCAACTACCGGTACCCTTTTGTTTTGCCTTATCTAAAATCAGATCTATGAGTGGTTGCCCATCTTCTGTTTTACGAACAATTTTTGAAGATATCTCCAGTAAATAACTATTCTCGCTTCCTGAATTCCAAGTATCAAAAATAGTTGCTATTTCTTCTAAAGAAAGATTGCAATATGAACGCATGATATCATATATTTCGGCTATAAGCTGCATCTCTGCATATTCTATTCCGTTATGAATCATTTTTACAAAGTGTCCAGAACCTCCTGACCCCACTTTTGCACAGCAGGCATTTCCTTTACGATCTCGTGCAGCAATGGCTTCTAAAAAAGAGCCTACTTCTGTGTATCCTATATCTGTCCCTCCAGGCATAATGGAAGGTCCTTTAAGTGCTCCTTCTTCCCCACCAGAAACTCCTACTCCAAGAAAATGAATTCCTTTTTCTTTTAATTCTTTTACGCGACGTTCTGTATCTATATAATGACTATTCCCTCCATCCATAATCACATCTCCATCAGACAGGTGTGGTAGTAATGCTTCTACAACAGCATCGACTGCTGGGCCAGCATTGACCATCAAAAATATTTTTCGCGGAAGCGTAAGAGAAGTAACAAATGTTTCGATATTGTCAAACCCTTTACAATTTTTTAACTCTGGAAATGTATTTACAAAATCTGCAGCAACATTTTCTTCTATACCTTCAACGTGTCTATTATACACTGATAAACGTATATCATGATTTGCAAAATTTCGCGAAAGCGACTTCCCCATAACTCCAAGTCCTATAAGTCCTAATTGAGGTTTATTCTCTTCTTTAATTGCGTTCATAATTGACTGTAATATCATCTCTTCACTTTGCAAAGCATCGCAAATAATACCTTTTTGAGGCACTTCTAAAGTATCATATTGAGATTGTAATAAGGTAGGATTAAAAAAATGTGCAGCACGAGCAGATAATCGTTCTTGTACGGCATCAAAACTAGCCGAAAGGTAAATGAGTTCTACTTTTGTATGATCTACTAATAATCGTAAACGATATGCTTCTTTAAGTGCAGAACAAGCAAGTACAGCTCCTGTGACTTCCCATTGTGTGTAGTTAGACACAATCGTATCTAGCCATGGCCATCTATCATCATCTTGTAAAGCAATACCAGATGCCATTTTATCTTTATTTGCTTTTGGATGAAAGTCATCTGCATCATAAAAAGGAATATCTAGATGTCTTGCTAAGGCCTTTCCTATAGTAGTTTTTCCAACTCCCGAAACTCCCATAATAATATAGATCATAGGCTTAAAATAAAGTCGGTGTATTAGGTGAAGGTTTTGATAAAGTCTCAGGAATTTTTAAGTCTAATTGTAATGCCTTGTTGAGTTTCTTTATAAAATAAGCAGATAATAAAGGGGATTCTAACTCTACATTCTGATGAATAAAGAAATGTATATTAGTTAATCCTTGATCTATCCATTTTTGAAGCCTAACAATCCAGTCATCTAAGCGTGTATAATCACTTTCATGATTTGCACCTACAAATCGTATAAAGGCTTCATTATTTGTTAATCGCATATGCATAATGTCACGTCTACCAGCCGTGTCCACAAGTACATTTGTCATATTATTTTCTTCAAGCAAATGATATAAACGATCTGCAGTTTGTGGATCATTAAACCAATCTGTATGTCTAAACTCTAATGCAATAGGGACATGGGAAGGCCAATGATTTACAAAATTATCTACGCGATCAAAATTTTTAGGTTGGAAGTTATTATGCATTTGTAAAAAAATAGTACCTAACTTTTCTTTTAATGCTAATGTATGATCAAGGTATTCTGGTATGAATTGTTCTGAGTCTATAAGGCGTTTTAAATGACTTATATTATTTGTGATTTTTGGAAAAAATTTGAATCCATTTGGCGTTTTATCATACCACTTCTCATATTGTGCCTTTGGAAACAATCTATAAAAGGTTGCATTGAGCTCTATACAATTAAACTGACTGGAATAATACCCTAATTCATCTTTAGTCCCACGAGGGTAAAAGTTTTTTAAATCTTGCTTATTCCATTTGGCACACCCTACATATACTTGTAAAGGAGAGCTTTCTTTAGAACTCCGTAAGACTCTTTCTGTATCTATATGATCTTGAGGTAACTCAAAATCTATTGCTGAGGGATCATCAACTTTTCCAAATTTCATATCATGCTATTCTTAAATTATAAAGATAAAAGAATAGGACTTTAAACATAAAATTATAACAGGAAATCTACGATAACGTTAGCGTAAAAATTTTCCAAGATTATATAATAACATCAGATATAGAAATACGATTTCATAAAAATCAAAAAAATATACAAAAAGATGTAACAAAAACAGCACTATATAGTCTTATGGCTAGACATCAAACTTTAATTACACAAATTATACTTTTATGAAAACGATTAAACTATTAGTTGCTGTTCTATTTTTTGCAGTTGCTATCCCTACGCAAGCACAAACTGCAGAAGAAATTGTTGCAAACTATTTTGAGAATACCGGTGGTGAAGAAGCATGGGGCAATTTAGAAGGACTGCAAATAAATGCTGTAGTAAATCAAGGAATAGAAATTCCTGTTACTATTATTGAGATGAAAGATGGTCGTCAAATGATCAAAATAAACTTACAAGGTCAAGAAATTACACAATTAGCTTTTGACGGTGAAGTAGCTTGGACGACAAATTTCCAAACACAACAAGCAGAAAAAGTAGATTCTGAATCTACAGAGAACTTTAAAATATTAGCAGGAAAAAGCTTCCCTACACCATTCTTAGACTATAAAACAAGAGGACACAAAATCGAACTTTTAGGAGAAGAAATCATTGATGGAACAAATACATTTAAGGTTCAGATTACTATGGACCCTGTAAAAATTGACGGAGAGATGGTAGAAAATAAAGCTACTTATTACTTTGAGACTGAAAACTTTGTTCCAATTCAAACATCAACAGAAGTACAACAAGGGCCTACAAAAGGACAAATCTCAAAAGATACGTATAGTGATTATACAGAAGTATTAGGAGAAGGACAGGAAGAAGGAGAAGGATTATACTTTGCATTTGCAAGAACTGTTTTTGGAGGACAAGCTATTGAAATTAAAAGTATAGAGCTGAACCCAAAAGTAACAGACGAAATGTTTGCTTTTCCAACACAGGAATAATATATAAAGATATATAAAACCTCAGTCGTAAAGATTGAGGTTTTTTTATTTCGCTTTAAGCGAAAAGGATAACCAAAATTAATCAATCAGAATTCTCATGAAAACTAAAAACATTTTTTTAGGATGCCTCTTTGCATCCTTTACTTTCCTAGGAAGTGCCCAAGAGATCGTTCTTAAGGGAAAAGAATTATTTGGAGATATTACTGCCAGACAGATTGGACCAGCTCTTATGAGTGGTCGTATCATCGATATGGAAGTACATCCAACTAATGCTCAAATTATATATACTGGTACTGCTGGTGGTGGTGTATGGAAGTCTAATGACGGAGGAGCTACCTATGCTCCTATTTTTGAAGAACATATCCAATCTATAGGACAAGTTGCTATAGATCCAAATGATCCAGATAAAACCATTTGGGTTGGAACTGGAGAAATCTGGACACGTAACTCTGTTTCTATAGGTGATGGTTTATACCGATCTAAAGATGGAGGTGTCAACTGGGATAAAATGGGATTTGATAAATCAGAACGTATTTCTGGTATCGAAATACACCCAGAAAATAGTGATGTTGTCTATGTAGCCGTTTTAGGAGCTTTGTGGAGTGATAGTACAGAACGTGGAATCTATAAAACTACAGACGGAGGAAAGACTTGGAATAACATCTTATATATAGATGAAAAAACAGGAGCTGCCGATTTTATGATGGATCCAAATAACCCAGATGTATTATATGCATCTATGTGGGACCACAGACGTACTGCATGGGATTTTAACTCAGGAGGTACTGGTAGTGGACTTCACAAATCTACAGATGGAGGAAAAACATGGAATAAAATACATAATGGATTTCCAGAAGGAATGTTAGGTCGTATTGGTATTGCTGTTGCACCATCTGACTCTAATCGTATATATGCTGTTATAGAATCAGAAAAGGACAAAGGGTTATACCGCTCTACCGATGCAGGTGCCAATTGGGAAAAAACAAATGGTGATTTTGCATTGACAGTACGCCCATTTTACTTCTCTAGAATTGTAGTAGATCCAAAAGATCCAGATGTAGTAGTAAAAGGTGGTTTAAGTGGTTCTATCTCTAAAGATGGAGGAGAAACTTTTGTTGCCTTAGGTAATATGCACTCAGATATCCACGATATCGTTTTTGATATTAATAATTCTGATATGATGCACGTAGGTACCGATGGAGGAATTTACCGTTCTTGGAATCAAGGGACAACTATGGAAATTGTAAGTAACTTACCATTATCTCAGTTTTATCATATAAGTGTAGATGATGCCGAGCCTTATAGAATTTACGGAGGTTTACAAGACAATGGTTCTTGGTATGGTCCTTCTTCTTCTCCTGGAGGTATAGAAGCTCGTGATTGGGTACGTGTAGGTGTAGGTGATGGTTTTAGAGTATTAAAACACCCTACAAAAGAAGTATTATATTCTGAAATGCAAGGTGCAGACAATGTATGGCGTTATGATATGGAACGTAACTATACAAAAAATGTAAAGCCACTTGCTGTAACTGGATATGATGATTTACGTTTTAATTGGAATGCTCCAATGACCGTAAGTGCACACCAACCAGATCGTTTTTATATGGGAAGTCAATATGTACACGTAAGTGAAGATATGGGAGATACTTGGAATATTATCTCACCAGACTTAACTACAAATGATCCAGCAAAACAACCTACAAAATCTGGAGGATTGTCTAATGATACTTCTGGAGCAGAGAAGCATACAACTATCTTTACGATAGCTGAATCTCCTATGGATGAAAAAGTATTATGGGTAGGAACAGATGATGGTAATGTGCAAATAACTAGAGATGGTGGAAAAAATTGGTCTAATGTAACAGCAAATATTACGGGGCTTCCTGCAAATACGTGGGTATATCATATTGAAGCAAGTGTACACGGAAAAGGAACAGCATATGCTGTGTTTGATGGACATGCGCGTGGTGATATGAAACCATATGTATATAAAACAAAAGATTATGGAGTTACTTGGACGAGTATTGTAACAGATGATATTCCTTTATTTGCTCGTAACATTCAGGAAGATTATGAAAATGAAGATCTTCTCTTTTTAGGAGCAGAAGACGGATTATATATTACTGTAAACGGTGGAAAAAATTGGTCTCATTTTACCAACAATTTTCCCCACACAGCCATTCACTTTCTTGATCTTCAAAAGAAGACAAATGATTTGGTCGCTGGTACGCACGGACGTGGTGTGATCATCCTTGATGATATTAGTACATTACGACAAGTGACGCAAGATGTATTAACAAAAAAAGTACATTTCTTTGATACCAAGACCGGTACTATGGTAGAAGAAGGTGGTTTTGGTGGAGGAAGTACAGAACTTGAATTTGTAGGAAGAAACCCTGGTACATCTTTACAGTTAAAGTACTATTTAAAGAAACGTCATACGTTTGGGAAAATGTCATTAGAAATACAAGATATGGACGGTAATAAAGTTTCTACTCTATCTCCTGGAAAATCTAAAGGAATTAATATTGTAAACTGGAATTACACATCTAAAGCCCCTAAAAATGCAGCTGGTAAAACATTAAGCTTTGGAGCATTCCAACCATTAAGAGCAAAAGCAGGTACTTATAAAGCTGTTATGAAAAAAGGGAAAGACACGTATGAAACTACGTTTACAATACAGAACGATCCTAAATCTTTTATTACAGCAAAAGAGCGTGAAGCACAATATACGACAGCTACTAGCCTATTTAATATACAAGAAGACCTTGCATATATGGTGTATAAAATGGATGGTATGATTACAAGTGGAGAAAAAGCAATAGAAGCAAATCCAAAAGCAAAAAAGGTAGCACAACCACTTATTGACGAGCTTAACGCATTAAAGAACACATTAGTTATTACTTCTGGTGATAATTATGTAGACTCTGCACCGCCTCAACTTAGAGAAAAATTAGGAACATTATACAGTGATGTTGCTGCAAATTTTGAAGCACCAAGTCAAGCACAATTAGAGAACTTCAAACTACTTTCTGATCGATTTGCTAAAGCAAAAGTTGATTTAGAAAAGATTACAAGTAAGCGTTTATCTAAGTTTACAAAGTATATGGATAAAGCTGGTTTACCAGCAATGGACTTAAAAAGTAAAGAAGACTTTTTAAAGTAAGATTATATGCTACATCATTCATAAAATAGAGTGATTCGCACATAAAAATGCCTTGATGCTCGCGTCAAGGCATTTTTTTATGCATTGTATCAAAAAGAAAATGACTTCCAATAAAATACACTTGTTCAAAGATGTGAATGATCTTATGTGCGCTTTCGCGAAAGCGTACTCATATTTTATATCTTTACCATATGCACACTAAAAAAATATATACTGCCCTTGAAATGGCAATATGGACTCGTTTTGAGACCTTTTTATTCATAGTAATTATCACTGCTTGGGTGGCTGCACATTATTTCTTAGAGATCACTTGGTTAAAAATACCTTGGACTCCACTTGCACTTATAGGTACTGCAGTCGCATTTGTTATAGGATTCCAAAACAATGCAGCATATGGAAGAATTTGGGAAGCTCGCAAAATTTGGGGTGGTATCGTAAATACTTCTAGAACATTAGGAATGTATCTTCAAGATATGATTACAAATGAGCATGCGCAAGTACCTATTAAAGAAGAAGAACTACAAAAAGAAATCAAAACACTCACCTATAGACACATTGCATGGATGACCGCTTTGCGTCACGCAATGCGAATGCCAAAACCATGGGAAACAACTTCAAATCATAGAACAAATAAAGAATGGGATATACTTCCTCCCGAAAAAGAATCAACATTAGATAAAGACATTCTTCCGTATATATCTGAATCGGATATGGCATACATCATGAGTAAAAACAATAAGCAAACTGCCTTATTATATTTACAATCTCATCACCTAAAAGCCCTTAAAGGAAAAGGGATTATCTGGGAGTTTTCATTCTTAGAATTAGAAGGTATTATGCAAGAACTTTTTAATTTACAAGGGAAAAGTGAACGTATTAAGAATTTCCCGTACCCGAGGCAATTTGCAACACTTAATCATTTTTTTATGTGGATTTTTGTTCTCTTATTACCACTCGCTCTTGTTCCTCAATTTGCAGAGATTGGGCAAGAAATTATGGGAAAAAGTCCGTTTATTGGAAAATTATTTGTTTGGTTATCTATTCCTTTTTATGTGATTGTAGCTTGGGTTTTTCATACAATGGAAAGAATAGGAAGAACTGGTGAGAATCCTTTTGAAGGAACTGCAAATGATGTTCCTATCTCAACGATAGCAAGGGGAATTGAAATTGACTTACGCCAAAATCTAGGAGAATCTTTAGAAGATATCCCTGAGCAATTTCCTGTAAAGAATCATACCCAGTTCTAAGTAAGTCATTGTTAAGAATTAACTTGCCAGTAATTGGTCTAATGTCTTACGTACACTATCGCTATTCCAATCGGCTGCGCCTTGTTCTTTGATAACGATTTTTCCTGTTTTATCGATGATATAATTGGTAGGGATACTTCGTTCAAAAAGTTGTTCTGGCGTTTGCATTTGTGGTAATACGGCTGGAATATTAAGTTGTTTTCGCTCTAAGAAACGGCGTACTATATCAGGTTGCTCTTGCGTTATCAATATAAAATCTACTTTATTACCATAGTCTGCATATAGTTTTTCTATGCTTGGTAATTCGGCAATACATGGAGGACACCAAGTAGCCCAATAACTTATAAAGGTTACTTTTCCTTGTCCAATTTTTGCGTTACGAGATAGTCCATCTATAGAAGTTACTTGGTATGTAAAAGGTTCTAGCTGGGTTTGGTTTGCTTTCGCGAAAGCGGAAGGAGAAAATAGCTGAACTTTTAGGCTATTTACTGCTACTTGAATAGGTTTTCTAGTCTGTGGGATAATGAGTAAAGCAATGAGCACTAAAAACAAGATGTTTTTAATAGTTAGTTTTTTCCTTTTCATGATTAATTCATTGTTAAGCTAGTACAAGATACGTATTAATCAATTTGCTTCATACGGATCTCTTTCCCATTAAAATCAAGGATATCTACTGCTTTTAATTCATTTAAAATTGTATTAAGTGTAGGTCTAGATGTTCCTATTAATGTGGCTATATCTTTTTGCGTATATGGGTGATTTATAACGGTATCTCCAGTTTCTGGACAACAATGCCCATAATCATCCTCAAGCTCTTTTATAAATTCTATAACGCGTGTTTTGGTGTCTTTAAATAGCAATACTTCAAGACGTCGTTCTAGTTTTTTGAAACGCAGTCCTAAAAACTTATACACCTTAAGGCTAAAGGATTCATTATCTCTCATTAAATTTTGCATAGTCTCAACAGGAACAGGACAAATAGAGGTATTATGATCTATAGATTGTGCAAACTCATTACAGTTTTCTACACCTAGAATGGCTTTTTCCCCAAAGAGTTCTCCCTTGGTTAAAATAGCTTTAATGACTTCTTCACCATTCTCGCCATAATAGCCAAGCTTTACTTTTCCTTTTTCAATAAGGTATACTTTATTTGCCGTGTCTTCTTCTAAGTAGATGTAATCTCTCTTCTTATATTGAGAGAAGGTATGAGATTTTTTAAAGCGTTTGAATTTATGAGGGCAAAGAATCCCAAATACATTTATATCTTCAAGAAACCAAATTTTAGTCATGTGGAGGGAGTAGTTTCAAAATAGGTCGTAACTTTAGGTATATTCTTACAAAAAAAGCTACCCGTTTGGGTAGCTTTTTTATTGTAAACTATATAATTTGAATTAGGCTGCCCCGTTTTCTCTTTTGATTAAGTTTAACGCACTTCCTTCATTATACCAATCAATTTGAGATTGATTATACGTATGATTTACTTTAATAGTATTTTTTGTTCCATCCGCATGAACGATCTCTATCGTTAATGGCTTTTCTGGAGCAAACTCATTAAGATCTACAAAGTTAAAAGTATCATCTTCTTGAATTAAATCATAATCTGCTTCATTTGCAAACGTTAATCCTAGCATACCTTGTTTCTTAAGGTTTGTCTCATGGATACGTGCAAAACTCTTAACGATTACCGCTGCAACTCCTAAGTGACGTGGTTCCATCGCTGCATGTTCTCTTGAAGACCCTTCTCCATAATTATGATCTCCTACAACAATTGTATGGATTCCAGCAGCTTTATAAGCACGTTGTGTATCTGGCACACCTCCATACTCTCCGTCCAGTTGGCTCTTTACAAAGTTGGTCTTTTTATTATATGCATTTACAGCTCCAATAAGACAGTTATTTGAAATATTATCTAAATGCCCTCTAAAACGTAGCCAAGGTCCTGCCATAGAAATATGATCAGTAGTACATTTTCCAAAAGCTTTAATTAATAATTTTGCTCCATTAATCTCATTTCCGATAGGTGTAAATGGTGTTAATAGTTCTAAACGCTCACTGGTAGGGTTTACAGTAATAACAACGCTACTTCCATCCTCTACTGGTGCAATAAATCCATTGTCTTTTACATCGAATCCTTTTGGTGGTAATTCCCATCCAGTAGGCTCCTCAAACATCACTTCTTGTCCTTCTTCATTGATTAAAGAATCTGTAAGAGGGTTAAAGTCTAGACGTCCTGCTATAGCGATAGCTGCAGTAAGTTCTGGAGAGGCTACAAATGCATGAGTATTTGGATTTCCGTCTGCACGTTTTGCAAAGTTTCTATTAAAAGAGTGTACGATGCTATTTTTTGGTGCATTTTTAGGGTCACTATAACGAGCCCATTGACCGATACAAGGTCCGCAAGCATTGGTAAAGATTCTCGCATCTAAGTTTTCAAAAACTTGTAAGATACCATCTCTCTCTGCTGTATAACGTACTTGCTCAGATCCAGGATTAATTCCTAATTCTGCATTCATTTTAATTCCTTTATCTAATGCTTGTTGTGCAATAGACGATGCTCTGGATAAATCTTCATAAGAAGAGTTTGTACAAGATCCTATAAGCCCCCACTCTACTTGTAATGGCCAATCATTTTTTTGTGCTCTATCTGTCATTGCTGTTCCCACAGATGTAGATATGTCTGGGGTAAATGGTCCATTGAGTAATGGGCCTAATTCAGAAAGATTAATTTCGATTACTTGATCAAAATATTGTTCTGGATTTGCGTACACCTCTGCATCGGCAGTAAGGTGTTCTTTTACTTGGTTTGCAGCATCTGCAACATCTGCTCTCTCGGTCGCTCTTAAATAACGCTCCATAGATTCATCATATCCAAAAGTAGATGTTGTTGCACCTATTTCTGCTCCCATATTACAGATTGTTCCTTTACCAGTACAAGACATTGCCGTAGCTCCAGGTCCGAAGTACTCTACAACCGCTCCAGTTCCTCCTTTTGCAGTAAGGATTTCTGCTACTCTAAGAATAACATCTTTTGGTGCTGTCCATCCACTTAGTTTTCCTGTAAGTTTTACTCCGATAAGTTTTGGAAATTTAAGTTCCCAAGCCATTCCAGCCATCACATCTACAGCATCTGCTCCTCCTACTCCTATTGCGATCATTCCTAGACCACCTGCATTTACAGTATGTGAATCTGTACCGATCATCATTCCTCCTGGGAATGCATAGTTTTCTAAAACTACTTGGTGAATAATACCTGCTCCTGGTTTCCAGAAACCGATTCCGTATTTGTTTGATACTGACTCTAAAAAGTCAAAAACTTCTTTACTTACATCATTAGCACGTAATAAATCTTTACCAGCTCCTTCTTTTGCTTGAATTAAGTGATCACAATGTACTGTTGTAGGTACAGCAACTTTGTGTTTACCTGCTTGCATGAATTGTAACAACGCCATTTGTGCTGTAGCATCTTGACAAGCGATTCTATCTGGTGCAAAATCTACATAATCTTCACCTCTTTCAAATGGTTTTGAAGGGGTTCCTTCCCATAAGTGAGAGTATAAAATCTTTTCAGAAAGGGTTAATGGTCTTCCTACAAGATCACGAGCTGTATCTACACGCTCTGCCATTCTTGCGTAGACTCCCTTGATCATTTCTATATCAAATGCCATATGCTTTGGTGTTATTAGGTTATTTATGGGTTAATAATGTGTGTCTCAATCTCGCGAATTTACAAAATCACAGTGAGAAAGGCAACAGTCAATCTGTCGATAAAGAGATCAAAAACTTATAGCGAAAACAATAAAAATCTCATTAAAAAAAAATCATAATGACAAAAAAAGAGGTCTCAAATTATCGATTATATAAAATTATACAATTTGAGCAGGTCTTACACACAAATAACTTGGACATTTTTCGCTTTCGCGAAAGTAAAATAATGTTAAAAATACGTCAGATTACGATATCGTTATAGGAGAATTATGATATATACGCTTTTGCGAAATCAAAAAAAGCAACCTCTTATTTTAAGTAAGGTGTTGCTTTTGATTCTTTATGACTCTGTATTTTTTTCGCGAAAGCGAGAATACTAGAATAAACTTTTAATAATATCTTCTATACTTAATCCTTCAGCTTCTGCTTTGTAATTTTTAATAAGTCTATGACGTAAAATACCAGTAGCTACCACTTTTACATCTTCGATATCTGGAGAAAATTTTCCATGTACAGCTGCGTGGGTTTTTGCTCCTAAAATTAAATTTTGAGAGGCTCTAGGTCCTGCTCCCCAATCTACGTAATCATTTATGATTTGCGCTGCAGATTCTGTTTTAGGCCTTGTTTTACTTACTAATTGAACGGCATATTCTATCACATTATCTGCTACAGGTATACGACGAATTAATTGTTGAAAATCTATAATCTCTTGTTGAGAAAATAAAGGATTTACTGTTGGTTTATTATCTGTAGTCGTCGCTTTTACGACATCTACTTCTTCTTGAAAAGAGGGGTAATCTAAATTTATGGCAAACATAAATCTATCCAACTGTGCTTCTGGTAAAGGATAGGTTCCTTCTTGTTCTATAGGGTTTTGTGTTGCGAGTACAAAATAAGGTAGGCTTAATGGATATCTAGTACCAGCTACTGTCACAATACGTTCTTGCATTGCTTCTAGAAGTGCTGCTTGAGTTTTAGGAGGTGTACGGTTAATCTCATCTGCCAAGATGATATTAGAGAATACGGGTCCTTTTATAAATTTAAACTTACGCGACTCATCTAAAATCTCAGAACCTAAAATATCACTAGGCATTAGGTCTGGCGTAAACTGAATACGTTTAAAATCTAATCCAAGAGCCGTTGCAATGGTATTTACCATCAATGTTTTTGCAAGACCAGGAACACCTATTAATAAGGCGTGTCCACCTGAAAATATAGATAAAAGAATTTCTTCTATTACTTTATCTTGTCCTACAATTACTTTTGCAATTTCGGCTTTAAGTTGTTTATGTTTTTCTACTAATTGATTTATAGCAGCTACGTCTGACATATTTTTTTATTTTTTCAACCAGTTACTTACATATTCACAGTCACGGTTTGAACCATTTACTTTTATGTATGTTTCCTCTATCTTTTCTTTTTGCCATATTGAGATTGCTTTAATTTGCTTTTCTCTTAAGGCAAGATCTTTAATTTTAATGTAATCTTTAGAGTAGTCGGCTTTATGCTCTTCTAATCTATTTTTTACGGTCATAATTTTAAAACGAGTCTTTCCGGTACGGCTAGGATCATTAAAGACTAATGAAACTTCGCCATCTTTTAAATCATTTACTTTGGTATACAATGTAGGATCTAACTTATTAAGTTCAAAACGCTTGTCTAACGTTACTGGATTAACTAAGACACCTCCGTCATATTTTGTTTCCTTTTCGTCTGAAAATTCACGAGCAGCCTCATCAAAGGTAAGTTCGCCATCTTCAATACGTTTTTTAATACGCTCTATTTTGTCTTTTGCTTCTTCTTCTTGTGCTCTTGATACTTCAGGAATCAATAATATATGTCTGATTTCTAATTTATCACCTCTAATTTTTTCTAAAGTTGCAATATGGAAGCCATATTCAGTTTCAAAAGGCTCACTTACTTCTCCTTCTTGTAGTCCAAAAACAATGTCTCTAAATTCTTTTACAAGAGGTGTTTTTCTATCAATAGTCATCAGTCCACCATCTCCACGAGAAGCTCCATCATCTGTATAGAGTACTGCTTTTGTTGCAAAACTACTTCCATTATCAAGGATATCTGATCTAAACCCTTTAAGACGATCTATAATCTTTTGGCGTTCTTCTTCTGTAGCTTCTGGTTCTACTACAATTTGTGCGATTTCTAACTCTACTCCAAATGTAGGTAGTTCGTCTTCTGGGATACTCTCATAGAATGATTTTATCTCATCTGGTGTTACGTCTACATTAGAAATAATTTTCTCATTCATACTTTCTGAAAGACGTATATCTCTACGAATAGCAAATAACTCAGCCCTTAATTCTGGCTCATTATCTTTTTTATAGTACTCAACTACTTTTTGTCTAGATCCTAATTGTTGAGCAAAACGATCAATAATCTGATCTACTTCTGAATTTATTTGTACATCATTTATTACAATACTATCTTGTATTGCATGATGTGCTAGTAATTTATCTTCTAGTAGTTTACCCATTATCTGACAAGGAGTAATCTCTGCTGTAGATTGTCCTTGACTTTTTATATCAAAAAGGAATTTATCAATATCACTTTCTAATATAAGATAGTCACCTACAACTCCGGCAACACCGTCTACCTTAAATTTGGTAAATGATTTTGTAATACTATCTTGTCCAAATACTGGCTGACACAATAAAATTGCAACTACTATTTTAATTGTAAATTTCAAACTTGTTGTTTTTAATGGCATCATCTTTAATCTCCTTTTCAAGTTGTTTTGTAAGCGTTAACTTTCGTTTATTTCTAATAATTTGATCTATTGTAGGTCGTATGTATGTTAAGGGTGCAATCTCATTACGAGAAAGGGTTTCCTTGACAGCGATCAAATATAATCCTAATGAATCTCGTAGCTGTAAGAAATTGGTTTTTTTTAACAATTTATCGGCATTTGTTGCATTAATAGGTTGAATACCTTCTTGTACAACACTTCTTTTTACCCAAGTAGAATCATTTAAAAAATAATTTTTAAACTGTAATCGTATAGAATCTAATACTATTTTATCTTCTTGTTCAAACGCTATAAATAATTTTTCAACAGGTTTACTATCATTATAATCTGGACCTAAATGAATATATCTAAGTTTAATAAGTTCTTCATTAAGTCTGAAGTTTTGTTTATTTTCATCATAAAACTGTTGTGCTTCTTGGTCAGATACAATACTATCCAATCGTTGTTGGATCAATCTATCTTTATATAGTTTTATGTATAAATCTGTACGATAATCTTGTACTAGCTTTTCAAATTTTTCTTGTTCCTCTTTAGAAACATTAAGTAATGCTCCATCCAAAAGTAATTGATTGGTAGCCCAATCATTAATATAACTGTTTGCAACAGTAGCACTATCTATAGAAAACTCCGTATTATCAAATATTTTTTTAATATCACTTTTATAAAGGTAGGATTCATTTACTCTAGCAACAACATCTTGATCTGATGTTGTTTTATTAAAAAAATCGCATGAAGTTGTAGTTACGCAAATAACAAATATCCATATGTATTTTTGCAAACTCATTATTTTAAGGTGTTAATAAAACGATTCAAGACTGTTTCATTAACGCGTATATCTGCTTTTTCTTTTAGACCTTGTAACCAGTTATGTTCAATTTCTTTTTGAAAATCATTAATTACAATTCCTTTTGTTTCTTCTAAGGTCTTTAATTGTGATGGAATTACCTCTGTAACGTTATACAGTACATAATCATTGTTATAATCATATACTTTGCTTATTCCTTTTGATGGTTTAAAATCACTTACAATATATGTTGTATCTGTAACTGCTACTTTTCTATTTGTAAAGAGAACATGTACTTTTTGATCTGTATTTATTGTCTTTTCAATCTCTTCTCTAGTTTTTCCTTTTTGTAACAGTTTTTTGATTCTTGAAAGTGTTCCTTTTTTTGAAGCTGTAATCATCATCATATTTACAGTTTCAGGTACTCTATATACCTCTTTATGTTCTTGGAAATATTTTTTAAGACCAACAGTGTCTGTTTTTGCTACATTCCATACTTTAGTTTCTAGGAGTTCAAAAAGTAATAAGCCTTCTCTATACTCTCTCATCAATGCATTAAATTCTGGGTCGGCTTCTTCTAAATGATCTTCATGATATTGTTTGATCATTTTATTTGTCCAAATAAACGTTTGATCTTTTACAAATGCATCTTTAGTTGCATACCCACTGGTTCTTTGAAACCTTTCTAAGTACTCTCCTAGGCTTTTATAAGAAAATACTGTATCCTTTATTTTAAAGGCTACTTCATTTTCTTCATTTTTTTGTGGAGTGTATTTCCATTTTTTGGTAGAAAAATCGGCATCAGGAATACGAGATATAAAATACGCTTGAAGGTTACTATTTTCTTTAACATTATAATAGGTACGCAATTTTGATTGTAAAGTATCTGATATTTGTTTGGATCTATTATCCCTCTTTACTTTTTCTTCTAAAGCATTACGTTCTTCTTCATAAGAACCTATAGGGTACTTTTTAATAAGTTTTGCTATATGCCATCCAAATTCAGATTTAAATGGCTTTGTATAATCATTCTGATTTTTGATGTTAAATACTTTATTTTCAAAAATCTTACTACTTAATTGTCCAGATTCAAAACGATCTAAAATGCCACCTTTTACAGCAGATCTTTTATCATCACTATGAGTTTGAGCTAATTTTTCAAAAGATGTTCCTTGTTCTAGTAAAGCATAAATCTCTTGAATACGCTTTTCTGGGTTTAATGTGGTGTCAGTTTGTTTTAGCGCAAGCATAATATGAGCTACTTGTATAGCTCCCCTAGCTTGGCGCTTATCTGTAGTTTGTACAATATGGTATCCAAATCTTGTTTTAAAAGGTTTTGATACTTGACCAGGTATTGTTAAAAACGCTGCAGATTCAAATGCATATACCATTTTAAATGCTTTAAACCAACCTAATTCTCCCCCATTAGAAGCAGCAGATGGATCTTCACTATACGTTTTTGCAATTTTTTGAAAATCTTCCCCAGCTTCTATACGATCACGAGCTTGAATTATTTTAGTATATGCTTTTAATGTATCAGACGGACTTGCATCTGGAGTAACTTTTACAAGGATATGACGGGCTTTTACTTCTGTAGTTGTGCGATCATATGCTTCCTTTACAAGAGATTCTGTAACCTCTACATCTGTCAAATAATTCTTAATCAGTTGTGTTCTATAACCACTTAATTCCTTAATATATGCTGGTTTCTTGTGAAGATCAAGTGCATAAGCTTCTTGAACTTTAAGTTTATACTCTTTGAATAATTCTAGATAAGATCTAGGATCTTTTTGAGAATCATCTTGAACTAGGCTTATATTCTTAAGATAGACTGCTTTAAACTCATCAACAGTAACATCTTGCCCATTGATTATCAAAAGAACATCAGTAGTCTCTTGTGCGTGACATAGCGAAAAACTTGCGAGTAATAGAAAAACATGTAGGTACTTTATCATAACGTGTATAAGAGGTTTGCAAAAATAACAAATCTATAATGCTACGCAAGGTTGATACTACCTTAACTTTCTATCATTCATACTAAAAAATACTTGCTGAGTATTTTTTCTGTATTTTACAGATAAATTATAATACAATGCCCCGTTATCAATTTTTCAAAAAATTACGTTTAAGTTCCTTTAGATCCAAAGCGATTTTTTCTTTCTTAGCTTTCCTTGGGTCATTAACGGTATGGATTGGTTCTTATTTCTATATACATAGAAAAGATACTGCCGCCGAAAAAATATCTATCTCAATTCTAGACGTATCAAAACAATTTAATGCTAGCGTAAACAACTATAATACATTTATTTACACCGATTATAGAGATCCCGATTTCTATAATAAGTCAGAAGCTACTTCTTTATATCTATACCTTTCTAACCTTCGCTCTATGCCTGAGCAATTAAAAAAGATGGAGCTGGAAGCGTCAGATGTACGGATTCCAATTGCCTTAGATTCAATAATCAATCATTTTAAAGAATTGCGGAGAGAAGTTCTTACGCTCGTTACCAAAATGGAACGTAGAGGATATAAAAATTTTGGTATAGAAGGTAGAATGCAAGAAAAGGCACAATTATTAACAACACATCCTTCTATTGATAAGATTTCAATATTAGAACTTCGCACGCTTGAAAAAGATTTTTTACTACGGGGAGATATTCAATATTTTAATGATTTTAACTACCTATCAAATCAATTACTTGAAAATAACACATTAAAAGACAGTACGCGCATCCTCCTAAGAGGGTATCTAGAGGACTTCCGTAGCTTCGTTGCTCTTAATAATGAAATAGGGCATTATTCTGAAGTGGGGTTGCACAAGAAGATTAAATCAATACACAGCATCATACATAAAGATTTATCGGATATCAGTACGGTTACAAATAAAGAGATTGAATCTAAAAAAATAACACAATTTATTACAACATCTATTATAAGTGTTCTATTGGCATTTATACTTGTATTACTTATCCTCTTTTTATCAAAAAATCTAACAAAAGGAGTAAAAACACTAAACGAAAATATAACTCAATTTATAAGTAGTGATTTTGAAGATAGTCAAGAGATACACTATGATCATACAATTTTAGAAATAGAATCTTTATTTGCGAGTTATCAAAAACTAAAAGAAACACTTATTCAGAATATAAAAGATCTAGAAATAACTGCAAAAATAGCAACAGATAATGCCAATTATAAGACGCAGTTTCTATCAAAAATGAGTCATGAAATGCGTACACCTCTTAATGGTATCCAAGGAATGTTACAGCTTTTAAAATCTGAAACATTAGAAGAAGAGCAAGGTGATCAAATTAAAATTGCAGAACGGTCTGCAGGACAGTTATCAGACCTAATTGCGATGATTCTAGATCACTCAAAATTAGAAACCGGCACACTCCGTATAGAAGAGAAGTCAGTAAATCTTGAAGATGATATTGCATTGCTCATGCGTATTTTTGAGTATCAAGCAAAAGACAAAAATTTAGATTTTGAATATATCAATCAAGGGAATACAACTTATAAAGTATATATAGATACGCTTCGTATACAACAGATACTCATTAACTTAATGAAAAATGCCATTAAGTTTACCCAAGTAGGAAAAATTACAATCTTAGTAGAAGAAGGTCTTATTACTGATGAAAAACAACACCTGCGTTTTATAGTATCTGACACAGGTATAGGTATGGATGAAAATGACTTTGAAAGATTGCTAGAATCTTTTGAACAAGCAGACAATTCTAAAAACAGAAAATTTGATGGCGCTGGTCTAGGATTATCACTATCAAATCGTCTATTAGAATTAATGGGGAGCAAACTACAGGTAGAAAGCAAACTTGGTGTAGGTACTACATTTTATTTTGATCTTGCCCTTAGAAAAGCTGAGTATAAAATTAGAACTGATGTTACAAAAAAAATAGATGTTGCTATCTCAAATAATCCAGAGAATACACATGCTTTAATTGTAGAGGATAATTTGATTAATCAAAAAGTAATCGAAAAACTATTATCAAAATTAAATATCACCTGTGATCTTGCCATCAATGGAAAAATAGGTGTTGAATTATTTAAAAAGAATACCTATGACCTCATCTTAATGGATATAAACATGCCAATTATGGATGGTATAGAAGCGACTCGATTAATAAAATCCTTAGACAAATATACTATTCAGAAACCACCGGTGATAGCTGTTACAACTGGCACTAGTAAGCAAGACGATGCTTCCTTTATCAAAAATAACGGATTAGATGAATTTTTAGGAAAACCTATAGATTTTGATACGTTAAAATCTATAATACAAAAATATAGATAAGAAGCTATTACATATTTCTTCTATACTGTCCTCCTACTTCAAATAACGCGCTTGTGATTTGTCCTAATGAGCATACTTTTGTAGCTTCCATAAGGTGCTCAAAAATATTTTCATTTTCTATCGCTGCATCTTGAATCTTTGAAAGTTCAGCATCAATCTTATCTGCTTTCTCTTTTTGTAAATGTTCAAGCATCGTGATTTGATATTGTTTTTCTTCTTCTGTAGCTCTAATTACTTCGGCTGGTCGTACGGTAGGACTTCCTTTACTACTTAAGAATGTATTTACACCTATGATCGGGAATTCACCTGTATGTTTAAGCGTTTCATAATACAAACTTTCTTCTTGAATCTTACTACGTTGATACATGGTTTCCATAGCGCCTAGAACACCACCACGTTCTGTAATACGATCAAATTCTAAAAGCACTGCTTCTTCTACAAGATCTGTAAGCTCTTCTGTGATAAATGACCCTTGGATTGGGTTTTCATTTTTAGCAAGGCCTAATTCTTTATTGATAATAAGTTGGATTGCCATGGCACGACGCACGCTTTCTTCTGTAGGCGTTGTAATAGCTTCGTCATAGGCATTTGTATGCAATGAATTACAGTTATCGTATATGGCATATAGTGCCTGTAATGTCGTACGAATATCATTAAAGTCTATCTCTTGTGCATGCAAACTACGTCCAGATGTCTGGATATGGTATTTAAGCATTTGTGCACGAGAATTTGCATGGTATTTATTCTTCATGGCCTTTGCCCAGATCTTTCTAGCAACACGTCCTATGACAGCGTATTCTGGATCAATTCCATTTGAGAAAAAGAAAGAAAGGTTGGGTCCAAATTTATTGATATCCATCCCACGACTTAAATAATACTCTACATATGTAAATCCGTTAGCAAGTGTTAATGCTAATTGTGTAATTGGATTTGCTCCTGCTTCGGCAATATGATATCCAGAAATCGATACTGAATAGAAATTACGTACTTTTTGTTCTATAAAATACTCTTGTACATCTCCCATTAATCGCAGTGCAAACTCCGTAGAAAAGATACACGTATTTTGTGCTTGATCTTCCTTAAGAATATCTGCTTGAACTGTTCCTCTTACTTGTGCAAGGGTCTCTGCTTTAATCGTAGCATACACATCTGCTGGTAATACTTGATCTCCAGTAGCTCCAAGAAGCATTAATCCTAATCCATCATTACCTTCTGGTAAATCTCCTTGATAACTTGGTCTCGTCTTCCCTTTATAAATAGCATCAATTTTTGCCTGAACTTCTGCCTCTAAATTGTGTTCTTTTATATATTTCTCGCAATTTTGATCTATTGCAGCATTCATAAAAAATCCTAATAACATAGGAGCTGGCCCATTAATGGTCATACTCACAGAAGTCATAGGATGACTTAAATCAAAACCAGAATATAACTTCTTTGCGTCATCAAGACAACAAATACTTACTCCTGCATTTCCAATCTTTCCATAGATATCTGGACGATGTCCTGGATCATTTCCGTAAAGGGTTACACTATCAAAAGCAGTACTTAAGCGCTTAGCTGGCATACCTAAACTCACATAGTGAAAACGTTTATTGGTACGCTCTGGTCCTCCTTCTCCTGCAAACATACGTGTAGGATCTTCTCCAGTACGTTTAAAAGGATAAAGTCCTGCTGTGTATGGGAATTCTCCAGGTACATTTTCTTGTAATACCCAACTTAAAACATCTCCCCAAGCACTGTATTTTGGCAATGCAACTTTAGGGATTTGTGTGTGTGATAAAGACTCGGTATGTGTCTCTATTTTAATTTCCTTGTCTCTTACTTTAAACGTATAAACAGGGTTTTTGTAACGATTTACTTTCTCATCCCAACCAGTAATTACTTCCCAATTATAAGGATCCAAATCTAGTTTTACACGGTCAAACTGAGCTACTAATAATTTAACTAAGTCTGCATCATTTTCGAGCGAACTATTATCAATATCCAATCCTGATTTATCAAGCGCAGGTTTTGAGTCTACAATACTCTCTATGGTTTTATAAATTCCATAAAGACGTTGTGCTGTTTCTTGTTGCGCTTTCGCGAAAGCGTCATATCCCCTATTACTTTCTGCAATCTCACTTAGATAACGTGTACGAGCTGGAGGAATTACAAAAATCTTCTCGCTCATCTCTTTACTAATCTCAAAGGTAGATTCAAGATTTGCATCGTTTACCTCGTTTACCTTCTCCATAATCTTCTTATAGAGGGTATTCATTCCAGGGTCATTAAATTGTGAAGCGATCGTTCCATAGACAGGAAGATCATCTTGGTGCGTATCCCATAAATTATGGTTACGCATATATTGTTTTTTTACATCGCGTAATGCATCTAGAGAACCTCGCTTGTCAAATTTATTGATCGCCACAAGGTCTGCAAAATCAAGCATGTCGATTTTTTCTAGTTGTGTGGCTGCTCCAAATTCAGGAGTCATTACATATAAAGACGTATCTGAGTGTTCTAGAATTTCTGTATCCGATTGTCCAATACCAGAGGTTTCAAGAATAATAAGATCATACTCAGCTGCTTTTAGTACCTCAATAGCTTCGGATACATATTTTGAAAGTGCTAGATTACTCTGACGTGTTGCCAAAGAACGCATATATACTCTTGGTGAGTTAATCGCATTCATACGTATACGGTCTCCCAATAAGGCTCCTCCTGTTTTACGTTTTGAAGGGTCTACAGAGATCAATCCTATTGTCTTTTTTGGAAAATCAACAAGAAAACGACGTACAAGCTCATCTACCAATGATGATTTTCCTGATCCACCTGTTCCTGTAATTCCAAGTACTGGTGTTAATGAAGTTTTATTTTTCTCGTGTATAATTTCTAGAGTTTCGGCAGCAACTTCTGGGAAGTTCTCTGCAGCAGAAATCACTCTTGCAATGGATCTTGAATCCTTTTTTGTCAAATGGTCTATTTCGCCATTTAGTGCATCACCTATTGGAAAATCAGATTGCTGTACAAGGTCATTAATCATTCCTTGTAATCCTAACTCACGACCATCATCTGGAGAATAGATACGAGTAATCCCATAATCCATGAGCTCTTTAATCTCTTCTGGAAGGATTACTCCTCCTCCTCCTCCGAAGATTTTGATATGTCCTCCTCCTTTTTCTTGAAGAAGGTCATACATGTATTTAAAATACTCATTGTGACCTCCTTGATATGATGTTAATGCAATAGCATTTGCATCTTCTTGAATCGCGGTATTTACCACTTCTTCTACACTTCGATCATGGCCTAAATGGATTACCTCTACTCCTGTACTCTGTATAATACGACGCATAATGTTTATGGCGGCATCATGCCCGTCAAAAAGAGAGGCTGCAGTAACGATACGAACTTTGTATTTTGGAGTATATGGTGTAGCTTGTTTCATCTTCAAAAAAAGGGTGTTTTAAGGATGCAAATTTACGTAATATTCAATAAAAACGGGTATTTATTTATAATCATATAATATACAGCTACAATCCAAAAATCTCTCCTTGTCTTGCAAACCGATATCCTTCTTTCTCTAGTGCTAGACGTTTTACATCCTGTTTGTCTAATGCAGGGTTAGAATGATTAAAGTGTATGAAAATTACTTTTGACTTTATAGCGGCATCTTCCTCTTTAAAAAGTGCTACTGTTTCGTCTATAAATGGATGCGGAACTTCACTCATAGGTCTTGGGATTTCTCCTTCAGAAAAGAAAGTAGCATCCAGGAATGCATAATCAACTTTCTTAACCTCTTCTATAATCGATGTCGTCCATTTGGACCATTTGTTAATGTCTGGAATAAATAATGCTGTTTTTTCTGGTCCTTCGATACGATATCCTACTGTTTCTGAATACTCATCTCTATGTGGCACAAGGAATGGAGTAATCTTTAGCTTTCGCGAAAGCGTAATACTACTATCTGCAAGCATAGGAACTATTTTTATATTTTCTATGCCTACCAATTGGCTCCAAGGACCATTTGTAGAAAGAAAGGTATTCATCTTGGGCATTGCATATACAGGAATAGCATCTGCTCCCATAGCTTCTCGTCCAAAATGCATGAGCCCTGTATAATGACCTATATGCGCATGTGTGAGAAAGACTCCGTCTATAATCGTATTTGTTATAAGTTCTTTATGGAGCATATCCAATTGCTCAGGCATATCGGGAGTTGCATCAAAAAGGTACTTCTTCTTCTGTTCTGTATCAATAAGACCTAAGCTTACCACCAGTTCTTTTTTACGGTCACCATTTGCTACGTCATTATATTCTTGTGAATTATTGATATGTGGCATCCCACCATCTTGAGCAATTCCCAAAACTTTTAGGTACACATCTGTATTTGGAATCGGTTCTAATTGTTTTTCTGGTTTTATATTGGTTTGCGTGCATCCAAAAAACAAAAGCAATACGGGTATTATCAAAATTCTTAAATTCATATCTTTACCAAAATATTCAAAGATACCCAAATGAAAAAATTTATCATCCTTTGCCTAGCCATTAGTTTAAGCTCTTGTGCAGAGTTGCAACAAGTCGTTAATAGTCTTCCTCAAGATGGTGGGAGTGTACTCTCACAAGCTCAAATAGGGAATGGACTTAAAGAAGCCTTACAGTTTGGAATAGACAAACAAGTATCAAAATTAACAGCAAAAGATGGTTTTTATAAGAATCAACTTACTAAAATATTACTTCCTGAAGAACTTAGAAAAGTAGACAAAACATTAAGAGACATTGGTTTAAGCAGTCTTGCAGATGAAGGTCTTAAGGTACTAAATAGAGCTGCTGAAGATGCCGTAAAAGAAGCAACTCCTATATTTATAAATGCAGTAACAGAAATCACTTTTGCAGACGCAAAAAACATATTACTAGGTAGTAATGATGCCGCTACACAATACTTGACTTCAAAAACACAACAAGCCTTATATGCTAAGTTTAATCCTGTGATTAAAAACTCTTTTGGAAAAGTAGGCGCCGATCAGATTTGGGAAAATCTAATTACTCGTTACAATAACATTCCGCTTACAAATAATGTAAATCCTGATCTTACAGATTATGTGACACAAGAAGCATTAAAAGGAGTGTATAAAATGATTGCTGTAGAAGAAAAGGAAATACGCTCAAAATATTCTTCGAGAACTACCGATTTATTAAGGCGTGTTTTTGCGCTACAAGATTAAATTATAAAGTATCATTGTTAATAAACAAAAGCCATATTGTAAAGACAATATGGCTTTTTTCGTGTAACTACTTATCTATAAGTTATATAAAAAAATGATTTTAAAAAAGATAGTTATAATGTACAAGTATATAATTATAAACTTTTAAACATCTAAATATCAATTTTTTACGTAAATTTAATATAACCCAAAGTATTAATTTTTTACACAAACCAATCATGACCACCCCTTCAAAACATATGAGGCTTAAGGAGTATTTGGAGCGAAAACACAAACGACTTACAGAAGAGGCATACAATGTAAAATATACCGATTCAAGCTTAAGTGATGTTCTTACATATGAGGCATTACAACTTGATCAGAAATTAAAATTTTTACAGTTCTAATTCCTTTCTCAAATCTGAGAAATAATCAAACGCCCCAAGTAATCTACTGCCGTACCAAGAGAAATATTCTCCATCTACAAGGACGACTTTTGCTTGTGTATAAGACGCTACTTCTTTCATGTGCTTTTGAGCAAAAGGAAAAGGTTCTGATGATAAAAAGACATAGTCTACATTTGTAAGCTGTTCTAGCTGGACTTCTGGATAACGTCCATCCATACTCTCAAATATATTTTTAAAACGACATTGGTCAAGTAAGTATGTAATAAAGGTATCATTACCAGCAACCATCCATGGGTCTTTCCAAATAAAATAGGCTACCTTTTTATAAGGTATTTCAGCAATTAACGTAGTAAAGTTGTGATACTTCTTCTGAATATTTGTAATTAATATATCAGTACGGTTTGTAATGTCAAAAATAGCTCCATACATATCAATAAGCGAAAGCGAATCTTCTAGATTTTTAATATCTGATACGTGTACAGGAGCAATAGCTTCCATATCTTTTACAATCTGTTCTGTATTTTCTTCCTTATTACACAAGATAATATCTGGCTTTACTGCCATTACTTTATCTATATGCACCTGTTTGGTCCCTCCTACTACATGCTTCTCTTTTATAAGACCTACTGGATGTACACAAAACTTAGTAAGTCCAACAATATGATCTCGTAATCCTAGGTCTACTAGTAGTTCTGTTTGACTAGGAACTAAAGACACAATACGTATAGGTACTTTAGAAAATTGAAGTACTCTTTCTAATTGATCTTTATATTCCATATGAGAAAATTAAAATGCAGCTTGTAGAATTTCTTGCATAGCTTTTTGCATGTCTTTTGCTGCACCACGTGCTGCAGAAGCAAAATCTTCTCCTTGAGATTTATAGATAATTCCTCTTGAAGAGTTTACCAGAAGGCCAACGTCTTTGGTCATTCCATATGTACATACCTCTGATAAGCTGCCACCTTGTGCACCAACACCAGGTACTAAAAGAAATGCTTCAGGAATAATAGCGCGTATATCTGTCAAGTATGTAGCTTTTGTAGCTCCTACAACATACATCAAACGATCACTATTTTTGTATGTTTTAGAAGTCTCTAGTACTTTCTTATACAACTCTGTACCATCTACTAATTGTGTCTGAAAATCAAAAGCACCTTTATTAGACGTAAGTGCCAATACAATAGTATGCTTATCTTCAAAATCAAGAAAAGGTTCTACAGAATCACGTCCCATATATGGAGCTATGGTCACTGAATCAAAATTAAGTGATTCAAAAAATGCTTTTGCATATCGAGTCGATGTATTTCCAATATCACCTCGTTTTGCATCAGCAATGGTAAACTGTTCTGGATAGTTGTCATTAAGATAATGAATGGTCTTTTCTAAAGATTTCCATCCTTTTATCCCATAAGCTTCATAAAAAGCAATATTAGGTTTATATCCTACACATAGATCATGAGTTGCATCTATAATCGCCTTGTTAAAAGCAAAAATAGGATCCTCTTCTTCTAGTAAATGTTTAGGAATTTTATCTAGATCAGTATCTAATCCTACAACAAGAAAGGATTGTTTCTTACGAATTTGAGTAATCAGTTCTTGAGTTGTCATTATTATAATTCTCCTTCGTTTGCTTTTAATTTTTCTGTATTAGAAACGAGTTGTAACTCATCTAATATTTTCTGAATATCTCCATTTACAATATTTTGAAGATCATACAGGGTTAATCCTATGCGGTGATCTGTCACACGTCCTTGCGAGTAATTATACGTTCTAATTTTTGCACTACGATCTCCACTACTTACTTGAGAGTTACGCTTTGCAGCATCTTCTTCTTGTTTTTTTGCAAGTTCTTGATCGTATAAACGAGAACGAAGTACCTTAAAAGCCTTTTCTTTATTCTTATGCTGTGACTTTTGATCTTGACACTGTGCCACTAATCCTGTTGGGATGTGTGTTAAACGTACTGCTGAGTAAGTAGTGTTTACAGATTGTCCTCCAGGTCCTGAAGAACAGAAAAAGTCCACACGTACATCTTTAGGTTCTATTTGCACATCAAACTCTTCGGCTTCTGGAAGTACCATCACCGTAGCTGCACTGGTATGTACACGGCCTTGAGTTTCTGTTTGAGGCACACGTTGTACACGATGTACTCCTGCTTCAAATTTTAAGATTCCATATACATCTTCTCCAGTAACTTCAAACTGAATTTCCTTAAATCCTCCCGAAGTCCCTTCTGAGTAATCTACAGTACTATGATTCCAGCCTTGTCTACTATCTATATACTTTGTATACATTCTGTATAAATCACCAGCAAAAATACTCGCTTCATCTCCTCCTGTTCCTGCACGTATTTCTACAACGACATTCTTAGCGTCTTCTGGATCTTTAGGAATAAGCATCATTCTGATTTTCTCTTCAAGCTCTGGAATTGCTGTTTTTGCTTCATCCATTTGCATCTTGGCCATTTCTACCATTTCTGCATCGCTCCCATCTGCAAGAATCTCTTCTGCCTCTGTAAGATTATCAGTATACTCTATATATTTTACACGCTCATCCATAAGCGCTCTTAAATCTTTATACTCTTTATTAAGTTGTACATACCGTTTTTGATCTGTAATAATATCTGGTTGAATGATCAAGTCACTCACCTCGTCAAAACGTTGTTTTACTATCTGTAATTTTTCTAACATAATTGCCTTCTGCTTGAGGCGAATTTACGATTTTCAATTGATATTTTCTTTGCGTATCATTGCTTTTGTTAACAATAGATTGTTTGTTTTCTATTTTAGAATTCTAAACATTTACAAAATTACATTTTCTATAAAAACACAAGATAAAATAGCATTTGGAGGTGGATGTCACTGGTGTACTGAAGCAGTCTTTCAAACAATAAAAGGTGTACTTCGTGTCGAGCAAGGATTTATTACTTCAAAAGCGCCTTATGATTCATTCTCAGAAGGGGTTATTGTTCATTATGATACCACAATAATAAGCCTTGAACAACTTCTTGAGGTACATCTTCATACACATAAAGCAACAAGTAATCACAGTTTTAGAACCAAATACAGATCGGCTATGTATTGGTTTAAGGAGGAGCAAGAGTCCGCTTTCGCGAAAGCGATACCCACCCTACAACCTCAATTTCCAGAGCCTATTATTACCAAAGCACTCCCCTTGGTTACATTTAAACTGAATGATGAATCTTTTTTAGATTATTTTAAAAGAAATCCTGATGCTCCTTTTTGTACAAGATACATTCATCCTAAGTTAGAAAAACTGCAAAAGAAGTATACCTCTTGGGTGAAAATTTAAAATGTCCATCTAGAACCCAAATCAATTTTATGCAATTCACTATATTGTAAATCAAATATTTACAATATATTTCATAAATATACAATATGAAGCTTATACCGAAAGAAGTTGCTATAAAAGAGATAATGATTGATCAATATAATCCAAGATTTGTAAATGCAAAAAAAGTTAGTCAACAAGAACTAATAGAGTTTATGCTAGAGTCTAGATCTTCTAAAGAATTATTGCGGAGTTTACAAGAAGATATCAAATGGGTAAACAGAATTGTTATTCAAAAAATTGAAACACACGAAAAATCTGATCAAATAAACAAAAAAGATGATCATCAATATGTAACAATTGAAGGAAACACTAGGCTTGCATGTTTGAAATCTGGAAAAATAAATGATTATCTAGATGAAACTAAAATTCCTATTTTATTAGCTCATAAAGAAGACGGTGAATCAATTGAAAGTTTTAATAAGCAAGTTAGAATAACACAAGGAATAGCTAACGTTACTGTTGTTAAAGAGTGGAAACCAATATCAAAAGCTAAACATTTATCAATTTTATATGAAGACATTAAGGGTACAAAAAAACCTGCTGAACTTTATAAACAAATCTCTAATGAATTAGGAATAGGAGTTAAAGAAGTTAGAGATTCAATTATCAGGTATAGAATTTATTGTAAAATATCGGAAATTTCAGAAACAATAGCTGAAGCAAACTGGGGGTATCTAGAAGCTTTTGATAAAAATATTCTCACTAGATCTTCAATAGGATTAGCAAGTGACACTAATGAGTTTTTAGATATTGAAAATACTGAAGAAAATTATTCTGAAATACTTGCAAATATCCCGGACTTGATTAATAATGCTATACGTAGTGGTATAAACACTAAGTTATTTAGAGATATAATGCATGAAATAATAAAAGAAAATGATACATCAGAAAAACTAAATGATATCATAAATGATTTATTAAGTGATGAAAATGATATAACGCTTATATCTAAAAAGAAAAAAACAGAAGTTTCAGATAAAGACTATTGGAATAAAGAGTTAGATGAAATTTTAAATAAAGTTTCTAATTTCCCCAATATGGCTGAATGGGCATCTGAATTATCAGGTAAACTAAAGTCTATAAAGTCCAAAATAAAGAAGCATATTAATGTCCTTGAATCATAGTGAAAATAAAAAAGATTAAATCCATTGTTAATTTAATAATAACTTGTTCTTGGAATGGAAAGAAGCGCATTGACGATTTGATAATAGAGGATATTTTATATAGTTCAAAATTAAGTGTTGATGAAGATGTTTTAATAAATGAGTTGGGAGACCCTAGAACTAGTTCTTATAATAAGTTGATAAGAGAAATTCAGAGTACTATTTCCTATAACAATACTTTTAGTAAAATTGAAATTTTTGAGGAATATGATGGATTCTACATTCAAAAGCGACATAATAATACTATAATTGATAAAAAATATGATGAAGTAATTAGTTTTATTAATAGCTTTAATAATGAAAAAAAGAATAAAGGTGTTATTTATGAAAAATTTTGCAAACTTTTTCTTGAAGATTTAGGGATAAGCTGCGAATCTACTGCTATTTCAAATGATAAAGGCATTGATATAAAAGGGAGTTACAAAACTAATTTTAAGGATGATATTACTAATTTAATATTTAATGAAGAAATATATTTACTTGTTCAAGTAAAATATTTTGCAACAGCTATTGATACCCCTGTAATTAGAAAATTAGTTGGAGATTCTTTATTTATTAGATTTGATGAACTAGAATATTTAGATATAAAACACAATGCTATTCACCTTATAGTTTTTAGTCACAATGGATTTACAAATCCGGCAAAGAAATTTGCAGATAAAAATAAAGTTCGTGTTTTTGATTCAGTACAAATTGCGCATATTATTTCAGATAAACCTGAGAAGGATTGGAAATGTTTAAAATTTATTTTTTAGGATTCATAAACAATCGTTTTCTTTGAACAGTTAACTTTTCTCCATTAACAAATTCAAACTCAATATCCTTATTCTCCTTCTTCAACTGACCTTGATATTTATTAAGAGAACAAAAGTCTGTAAATACTTTACCGTTTATCGCTTTAATTTGATCACCTCGTCGTACTCCGCGTTTCCATGCTTCACTTCCTTCTCGGATAAGAAACACAACCATTTTTCCATCTTTGATAACCGCAGCACAATCATAACTCCAAGAGTCATCCTTAATAGAACTATCAGAAACATATAGCTCGTCGTTTTTTAAACTTAAAAACAAGCGTTTATCTTTCCATAGGCTATTCCCAATTTTTGTCGTTTGTTTCCCATAATCTACCGCTGGTGTAATAGTAACCTCTCCTGATTTTATTTCTGGAAGTAATACTGTTGTAGATTCTGTCTTTGTTAATGTTCCATTAAAATCGTAAAAACCACTATAAAACTTGGTTTTTGGATATTCATCTAGATGAATAAATCGATACTGACTCTTCTTGACATCAGAATCTCGAGCGCCCGTATCCAATAAAAACTGGATTTTCTTACCATTCATTTCCATAAAAACTGATGGTCGGGTATTTTTATAATCAAAATCCAAGGCATGCATTTCTTTTACTTCGTCTGGATAAAAATCAGAAGGGGACATAATAAGTATCTTCTTTTTAAAATCGATTGTCCAATTAAAATGTTGGGTGATATCAACCCCTAACACACCATCTATATTATAACAAGAAAAGATGTCACTGTCGTTTGTTCGTAAGATTCTATGTTTTTTAATCTCTCTACTACCTAGATTAATTATACCACTTTTGTAATAACGTAATTTGGTTTTAGAGCCATTAGACGAGGTAAGATTTATTTTCTTTGAGGTAGATTTTAATTCGTCTTTTGCCCAAGAGAAAGCGAGTGTAACTTGAGCTCCTGTATCAAACGCAAATTGTTTTTCTACACCATTAAATGTCATGGGAATGATGATGATTCCTAAATCATTTCTAAAAGGAATGGTGTCTTGAACTACGGTAGACTGTTGTGCTTGAAGCGTTAGAGAAATACAACATAAGATCAGAAAGATGATTGCTTTTTTCATAGGTGTTTTGATAGTCTACAGTTAATAGACCAGAAAATGATGTAAGTGTTACAATGAGTCATTTACAAAATAAAGAAAATAAGAATACCATTTTTATGGTCTTCATGCTATTAGGCTCTATTATACTAGTAATATGCATATTACATTTATGAATATATATGTTAAAATACATTGCCTATGAAATAAATTGTAAGAATATTCTTATATTTAAGATATTACTAACTTTCAAATACTACAAATATGTTTACAAAAATTAAAAGAATCAAAGGAGTCAAGTCATTAAGTAAGGTTGAACAAAAAGCAATAACTGGAGGATTTTGGGGTGGTTGTGAACAAGGAATATGTGGAGATGATAATGATTGTGCTTGCGGTGTTTGTCAATTTTTCACCGAAACACCCTTCCCAGTAGGCACATGTCTTTTTTAATTTGTAATTCAAATAGGTCGTATTCACATGTCTAATAACTATCTAAAATTACATTATGTGAATCTTTCTAATTAGGCTAACTATTATTAAATAAAAAATCCTTTAAAGCTAATTTTAAAGGATTTTTTATTTTTAGACATTATATGATTTCCTATTATATAGAAAATAAATTAGTACTCAAACTCCCCTTTATCACTTGTTATGGTAAGTTTCTTCCCTTCATCACTCGCTTCTACTCTTCCCACAATCTGAGCAGGTACATCAAAAGACTCAGAAATAGCTATCAACTCCTTCGCAATCGTTTCATTACAATAAATCTCCATACGGTGTCCCATATTAAAGACTTGATACATTTCTTTCCAATCAGTACCGCTTTCTTTTTGAATAAGGTCAAATAAAGGTGGAACATCAAAAAGGTTGTCTTTGATAATATGTAAATCTTCTACAAAGTGTAGAATCTTCGTTTGTGCGCCTCCACTACAATGCACCATTCCGTGGATATCGGTAGCATCGTACTTAGAGAGTATTGTTTTTATAATTGGCGCATACGTTCGTGTAGGAGAAAGTACGAGTTTCCCTGCATTAACAGGGCTATTTTCAACAGTGTCTGTTAATTTTTTTGATCCGCTATATACAAGATCACTTGGTACAGCAGCATCAAAGCTTTCTGGGAATTTTTGAGCTAAATAATTATCAAATACATCGTGTCTTGCCGATGTTAAACCATTACTTCCCATCCCTCCATTATACTCTGTTTCATAGGTTGCTTGTCCAAAAGAGGCAAGCCCTACAATCACATCACCAGGTTTGATATTTGCATTATCTATCACATCACTACGCTTCATACGTGCCGTTACAGTAGAGTCTACAATAATAGTACGAACAAGATCACCTACATCTGCCGTCTCTCCTCCTGTAGAGTGTATCGTTACTCCAAAAGATTTTAGATCCTCGAGTAATTCTTCGGTTCCATTAATAATCGCCGAAATTACCTCACCTGGAATTACATTTTTATTTCGTCCTATGGTAGATGAAAGCATGATCCTATCGGTAGCTCCTACACAAAGTAAGTCGTCTACATTCATAATCAAAGCATCTTGTGCAATTCCTTTCCAAACAGATAGATCACCTGTTTCTTTCCAATACATATATGCTAACGCCGATTTTGTTCCAGCTCCATCTGCATGCATAACTAAACAATAATCATCATCTCCCGTCAAGGAATCTGGTACAATTTTACAGAAGGCTTTAGGAAATAATCCTTTGTCTACGTTTTTAATCGCATTGTGTACATCTTCTTTTCCAGCAGATACGCCTCGTAGCGCATAACGTTTTGAAATATCTTGGCTCATAGGTTGTTTTCGAAGTAGCAAAAATAAGTATAATTCGTAGATTTTTGAGGTATACGCTTTCGCGAAAGCGTATAAAGTTATACATAATGAATGAAATTTCTTACTCCATTATCACAACACCACGTGTTATGAATAGATTATCGATTATTACATCTAAAAACAAATTATAAAACTATCTTTTTATGTACTTTGTAGTACTTGATATCTCCCCCATAAGTACAGACAAAAGCAAATCATTTGAAACTAACTTGTTTAATCAAAATAGTAACGATACTATTTTTAGTATTTATTACGGGAAATATATACAGCCAATCCAATAGTGATGTATTAGGTCATGGGTTTGATATACGATATATAGACCCACTAGATTGGGGTAATTCTTCAAAGGGAAAAGCGATTATACAAGGGGCAGCTATACGCACTACAAACAAACAACATTTTCCTGAAAACTACTTATTTGTTACAAACTCTCAAGAATTTGAAACAAAAGTCTTAGAAACAGATACTGTAAACTATCCTTATATAGCACACAATAGCAAAGCACATTATAAATTGTATGATACTCCAGAAAGTACTGCTGTGCTTATGGTATATACCAAAAAGAAAATTGGGACAGAGACTGCATTACTTCCAACAAAAAATATCCAACTGGATAGTGCATTTATAGAAGATTTTAATAGACTAGGGCGCGATATCACTCCCAATGGTTTTATTGCTAGATACGGAACCCATATTGCTCAAGAAGTAGCCTATGGAGGTGTATTTATATTACAAAACTCTATTGCAAAAAATGATTTTATTTACTCTCCATATGATAAAGATGATTTTAAAGAAAAAGTAATCGCAGATATTACTCAAAAGCAATTAGACTTGGAGGATAACGATCCTTATATAAATGCAAAAAAAGGAAGGTCTTATAGTATAGGTGGTGATGCAAATAAGACTTGGTTTACTTCATGGGAGCAAACAGTGTCTCAAAAAACACAATACCCTATTGAAGTAAGAATGACTCCTACGGTAGAAATTTTACGATCATTGCCTTTACCAAACGTAGAAAATAAATCTGAAAAGATTCAACTACTTGATAGTATCACAGCTATTGCAATTCAAAGTGCGCGTAAGCTAGTAAGTAAAAAAGAAGATAATTCCTTTTTTAAAAAATACTCGCTTAGATTCAAACAAGAAATCACAAGTTTTGTAAAAAAGAGTATGGGTCCTGTAAAAACAGATGGTAATGATTATACGGGTGATATCTTTTTTGGAGGTTTTTCTAAAGACGAAGCGCTCTTACATACAAAACCACTTATAGAACAAGGAGGACTACGCTTAGAAACACTTATTACTGATGAAGTCGTCACCCTAGATAAGAATGTGATTGTTACAATCAAACCCGAAGATATTACCTATGGATATATGAGTGTCTGGGATGATACGAAGAAGTTATTCAAAAGTAAGGATCGTAAAAGATTACGAGTAGCAGGTTCTGAAGAAGCAAAAACGTATTATAAAGATGCTCTTTTAAACAGAGTTCAAAAAACAATAACCCTTACCTCTGTAGATGATCATATATATGAGGTTGTATATACTATGGAACTTGTAAGAGAAACCGATCTTCTCAAAAACACAAATACACAATACAATTACGTCATAGATTCTGAATTGGTTGCTGCTGCTACGACAGGAAATATGAAAAGGCTCGAAGAACTTTTTTTAAGGAATGCAAATTTGAGTTCGCAAGGTCTCATAGAAGCGATTATCGTAAACAAACAACCTACAACTATTCTTAACTACATTTTAGATCAAGGAGTTGTAGCGACTACAAGAGATCTTGATATTTTATTTGAACGAGATAATTTTAATCCAGAATATGCGCTTATACTTTTAGAAAGGGGTGCTATTCCAAAAAATAACATGATTTATAAGGCGGTTGCTTATAAAACCGCTCCTGTCATTTATGCTCTTTTTAGAGAGGGCGCGCAACCTCGTAATAATGATCTTGCATTTGCATTACGACTACGCTACTACCCTACTGTAAAAGCGTTAATGAATGAAGAATACGATGTTTTTGAAGCTGGCAAAGACGAATTATTACTCGCTATAGAAAATGATGATACAGAACTAGCTTCACAATTTATAGCTATGGGTGCCACAGCAGATGCCTCTATGTTATCAAAAGCAACAGAAACAGATAATATTCAACTCAAAAATGCCATCATCTCTGTTACAGAAGCAACTAACGAATCCCTAGAAGTAGCAGCTTCAATAAATGATACTTCTCTTTTTGAATACTTTATCGATAAAGAGGCAAAAATCAATACCAATACAGCAGTCAATGTAGCTATTGACAATGAGAATATAGCAATCCTAGATATGGGATTAAAAAATGGAGGAGAACCATCAAAAGCTTTAGAATATGCTATAGAGAAAGACAACAAACCCGCTATTGAAGTTGCTTTAAAAAATAAAGCGATCCCAGAGCCTGCATTTTCATATGCTATAAAAAGAGAAGATATTCAACTCTTTAATGACGTACTTACGACATATGGAGGATCGTACGAGGTAGCATTACAAGAATCTGTAAAAGATGACAACTTAGAATTCACAAAATTGGTGTTATCAAAAAAGACAGAGATAGCTACTACAAATAGTGTTGTTCCAATTGCCATAGAAAATGAAAACTTAGAAATGGTGACACTATTAATTAATAACGATGGAGATCCAAGTGAGGGCATAGAAACTGCTGTAAGAGTAGAAAACATACCTATTGTACAATATTTAATATCTAAAGGAGCAGAAACAATAGACCCAAAATTAATTGAAAATGCTGTAAAAGGAGAAAATCTTGAATTATCAAAAGTACTTATAGAAGAAGGAAATGCAGATGTAAATAATGCCATTGAAGTAGCTGCCGAAACAGCAAACATTGATATTACATCTTATTTACTTGACAAAGGAGCAACCGCGGATGAGGCTCTTAAGAATGCCATGGAAACAAAAAATGAAGAGATCATTCTTATGCTTCTTGAAAAGAGCACTTCTATAGATAAGAAATCTTTATCCATAGCTACAAGAAAAGGAAATTTAAATGTTGTAAAATACCTTTCGGAGAAAAAAGAGTTTGATGTACAAGAAGGATTGCTTGATGCTATTTATTATAAGCAAGATGATATATTAGACTATCTAATAGTATCAGGCGCAAAACCCTCTACTGAATTGTTAAGGAATGCTATTTCTGTAAACTATATCTATGGTATACAAAAGCTTATTAATGAAGGTGTAGACGTAAATCACATCTATGATACTAATGAAACTCCCCTACTCTTATGCATACAAGAAATAAGTGCTATAGATCTACACATTATTGATTTCCTAATTAAGCAAGGGGCATCTATAAATGCTACTAATAGTTATGGAGAAACCGCGCTACATTTAGCGATACAAAGTGGTGTTGAGTATATAAAAGTCATAGAACTTCTAATAGACAATAACGCCGATCTAAAAGCAAAAACATTGAAAGAGTCTACTCCTTTAGAATACGCTACGGATAAAGAAATAAAATCTCTTATAAAAAAACGCCTCAGAAGATAAAAGGGGAACAATATCTTACAATCAAATCAATTACTAAAAAAGTATATACCCTTTAGATATATAAAACACTAAGGCTTCTTATTAATAAAGAAGCCTTAGTGTTATTTTAAAATGTGTGCATGATAGTATTTTACTCCCAATCTGGCATTTCAGATGCCGTAAATAATTGATCATCATCTGGGTTGTTACCTCCTAATTCAAATAAAAATATAGACGGTATCGCACCAGTATTACTATCAACTCTTGTAAAAATAATATCACCTTCTGAAGGGGAAAATCTAGGGTCTAAATCATTCTCGCCTGTTACTACATCTGTTGCAAGCATTTGACTTACATCGTTTACAACATCATACATAAACATTCTACTAGAAAAAATTCTGTATTGTGAATTCTCAGATCCAGATGTGTCTCTAGAATAAAGAATACTGTCACCATTTGCACTTATTTGTGCTCCTCCAGCAGCACCAGGAAATCCTTCTAAAACGACAGTTTCTTCAAGGCCCGTAGATACTCGTATGGTAAAAATCCTAGCATCATATCCGGTAACATTATTTGTTTTTAAAAGTATTACATCTTCATTAAATTCTTGGATATCTACTTCAGAAATAAATGAGCCGTCAGTGGTTTGAAAAATAGATGTTAATCCAGTCCCATCTGAATTGATACTATATAATGTATTAAAAAAAGGGTAGATAATACGATCACCATTAGGTGACCAAGTAAAGTCAAGTTCATCCTGTCTAAATCCAGATACTGGTATCGTAGAAGTAACCTGTTGTACATTTTCACCTGTTAAATCCATCGTAAAAATATGCGTATCACCTCCTACAGTTCTTAAGAAAGCAATACGCTGAGCTTCATTGTTTCTTCTAGGTCTAAAACTATTAGTTGCACTATCCGTAAGTTGAAATAGGTTAACATCTACTTGAGAATTACCCTCATCATCTGCTCCTGCCCCTGAGAATATAACACTATTACCTCCTTCTTTCTTCACAAAAAGGAAAGGGTTTGAGGGAAAAGATAATGTTGAAAATTCACTTATTATAGATGAAACAGGGCTATTTACACCATCATCTACGGTAACTTGCCAAAAATATGTTGCCCCTAAATTAAGATCAGATACAGTAAATGTAGTATCCTGTTCGACAGTAAAGTTTTGAATTTCATTTGTAAATGCATTTCTCAGTTCTAAATCATAGGTAAGTGATTCTGAATTTGAAATTGAACTATTCCATACAAACTCTACTTCTGTTTCTATATCATCAGTCCCATCAATTGGAGATACTAATACTGGTGCAGAAGGAGGGTCATTTACTTCAGAAGATCTATCCAGTTCAAATGCTACTGTTGCTATTTCATCAGAAATAACAGCTGCACCTTCAAAAGCAGTATCAAACCCTTCTAATTCTGCCATCACAGAATAATTATCTATGGTAATATTCAATAGTGAAAAGGAACCATTTTCATCTGTAAAAACTGTACTAGAAGATGGATTTGTCGTTATTTTAACATTAAACAATGGCATATTATCTTCACTTGAGATAACAGTACCCGTTAAACCTCCTGTTTGCTCTTCATCAATTGTATCTTCGCTACAACTTACTATAAAAACAAATACTAGTAGTATACTAAACCTATATATAAAATTATTTATCTTCATTATTAATATCTTCTATAGTTTCGTCTTTGGACTTATTTTTCCAATTGAAATTATAATTAACACCTATACCAAAATTAAAGTAAAAGTCATCTCTTTTTCCATTGACTCTGAAATCTAATTCATCACTTAATACAACATTATGTTCTGCAAAAAGTTTAATTCCCACTCTTGGATTCAATTTGTATTGAACTCCAGCTCCGTATTGTAATTTAAAAAATGCTCTTCCAATTAATGTTTGTTCATCAACTACCTCTCTAACATCTACAACGACGCCAGGTCCTGCAAAAATAAAAGGAGCAAAATCATCTTCTGGTAATAAATTAAAAACACCATTTAAACCTACGCTTGCAAATATATTTGAATATTGTTCACCATTGTTTAATTCAAAAATAGCTCCGTCAATTCCAAAATCAAAAAATCGATTGATGTTATGTTGATAGGTCGCAGCCCCATAAAATCCGAGTTTTTTGGTAGCAAAATCACCATCTATAAGATTAGCCCCTCCGGATAAGGTTAAAGAATGTTTATAATCCCTATCCACAAAAAGTCTATTATATAAAGCTTTTGATTCTTCAAATTCTTTTTCTTCTAAGTAATCAGCTACAAGTTGATCATTCACAGCTTTTCCTTCTTTAGCGCTCCATAATTGATCCTGAACACCTTCAATAATAAGATCATGAACTGCTCTTTCTATAGCATCTTTTACAGCAATTTGTACAGGCTCACTTTGAGTAATTCCAGTTTCCACTTCTAATAAGCGTTGGAATTTTACAAATCTAAAAAAGTTACCACTTAAAGATTGAGATAATATTGTTTTAGAAACATATATAGTTTTTAAAATCTCACCACTAGTTGTAGAAACAGCTCTTAAGTATACTGTAATCCTATCTTGTCTATATTGAGAAGAAGCACCAAGTCCAAAATATCTTGCACCTACTCCTCCAGTAACAATGTTAGTATCATAAGATATAATACCTCCTTCTAATATAAGTCCTGCGTAAAGTAAAGGAGGAAGTGGTGGAGTATTCGGATCTAAATTCTTAATATATTCTTGTTTCGTATTCCTTATAATATTACGCTCTGTTGTAAGGTTACTAAGGTTCTCTCTCTCAATAGGCTTAAACCATCCAGAATCTTCTAAGGCCTTTATTAAAATTGTAGTACTTCCCTGAGTAACAGCAGTACTAAAAGTACTTCCATTTTCAACAGGCTTGAACTGACCCGTTTGATCACTAAAATTATATACTGCTACTTCTAACTTTTGAGCAGCATCCGGAAGATCTAATAGTTTGTTAGTTGATTTAGAAAATTCGCCTACTCGTGAAGGCTCTTGAAATAATGGTTGATTAAAATAAGACCCGCAGGAATTAAATATAACTAACGAGAATGCTAAAATTAGCTTTTTAAAATGACGCATATTATAATACTAAGCACTTACTTAATTAGGAACTATGACTTGTGTTTCTTCTCCGTTTGTAGTATCCAAGATATTTATAACAAGTCCTTCTGAACTTTCAAATACTTCAACTGCCAACGTGCCAAATGTAAACGTACCAGGTTCTGTCAAATCCCCGATAGAATCTAATTGCTGTTGAGTTAAAGTTCGTGATATTTGGCTTAAAATTTGATTGTTTAAATTATTCCCAAACCTCTCTAAATCAGATAATTGATCTGTTGAATTTTGAGGAGCAGTAAATCCATTTTGTGCTTGAGCAGAGCTTAATAACTGTTGATAGTTAAATGTATCTCCTCCAAAAAAAGGATTAATAGGCTTATACACAAATTGTTGTGCACTTAAGGAAGTCATAACAAAGGAAATAAGTAAGGTAATGACTGTAGTTTTCATATTAATAACGTATAAATTGTTCATTCTGCTGTTCTAATCTATTGATGTAAGATAACACTCTTTGAAGAGATATTCTAACCATATTGGTAAGAAATTCTTTTCTTGGTTGTGCAAAAAATTGCCAAACCAATCTTCCTTCAATTTCAACGGTTATCAGTGTATTTCTTCTTCTTCCCGGAACTTCTTTTATTAGAATATTTCTTGGAGATCGTATCTGCCTGTTAAAATACTCACTATAAAACATCCTAAAAAAATCACGCCCCGATTTTGTTAAGGTTTTTTGTATAACCAATCCGTCTATTTCATAACCATCTTGAGCTACTGCTTCATCTCTTGATGCTGATTTTGGAGTGGTCTTATCTAAATTTATATTTGTTTTACCTCCTTGTTCAAGAACAATTCTGTCTTTTCCAATAGGCTTATTATCTTTATCATATATTAGTAATACTAATATAATTTTATCATCAACACTATAATTTACGGTAAGTGAAGAAAGTACTTTTTTTTCATCTCCTTTTAAAAAGAATAGATCCGATTGATTTGTTTTAACAACATTACTATCTTTATCTGTCCTAAAAACAGAATAGTCATATTTTAGATTATAATCTGTTGGGGTTTTATTACTAGCAGCTGCGTGAAAAGTGTAAAACTCACTATTACGTTCGATTAATATTTTTGCCTGAATTTCTTTATTAAAAAACTGACTGTAACTTATCGCTGTATTAACAAGAAAGATTATTATAAATACAATTACCCTCTTCAATACGTTAGCATATGTATAACTAATCAATCTCATAGAACAAGCATATCATTAAAGGCATTCAGTAATTACTGAAAACTTCGTATAATAATTGTAGGAGAAGCTTCTGTTTGTACAAATCGTAACGACCTAGTTATTGAATTTGTCCCGAAACGTTCAAATGTTAAATTATTACCATCTTGAATTAAATCCAAAGAAACATCAGCTGTAGGATTATTTACAAAATCTCGTATCAAATTAAAATCACCTTGTTGAGTTATAGTGGCAATAGCTGTATTTGCTCTATAATCTAAAGCTGTAAAATTTGAATTTCCTCTTTGAGTTAGCTGAATTTCACTTGATGAAGTATTTGAATTAATAGAAGCGATGTTTAGTTCTCCTATCTGAGCTAGAAAAATACTATTCCCAGTTATTTGCTGGTTTCTTGGATTAACAGATGTATCAAAACCAAGATTCAAAAGTATTTGAGAACTAATAGTTTCATTTGTTAATGAAGATGTATCACCACTCACGTCTTGATCTTCAGAATCATCTTCAAACGTTTGACCTAAAACAGTCATATTCCAAAACAACATAACCGCAAGTCCTAGTAGTATATATTTATATTTTCCCATCGCTCTAATTTAAAATAAAAAAAACGTACTCACTATTATTTCATAGTGAATTTTAACCATTTGCCTAAACCTATTAAATTCATTTTTTATCAAAATGAATTTAATACAGATGTAAATTGATACTATGTATAATAATAAATAGCAGGTATAAATAATAGTTTCATACCTGCTATTCTAAATATTTTTTAGTCTTCGTATAACGGAGCTAATGAAAATGTTCCAACAGAATGTGGAGCAGTTACACTCCATGGACTTACATGAATGAATCCATTTTGATTACCATTTCCTGTTGGTCCTTCTTGAAGGATATCTGCTTGATTTCCTCCTACTCCCGGAGCAAACACACCTTCGTTTTGACGAATCGTGTAACTCTGCCCAGATCTTTGTGTAAGAAGCGCTGCGTTGTCTTGACCATGTTGTAATGTCTGACCGTAGTTAGCAGTACCCTCTTGGAAAGTGTTTGAGTTGTTATGAACTCCTCCTTGAGATGTTACTGCTGTGTTGTCAGTTCCCCATTGATCTTGTAAAGATCCATGACTAGAACCACTTTGATTTACAGAAGCAGCATTCCCGTTCCCCATTTGAATTTGTTTAGATACATTATCATTACCACCTCCAAAAAGATTTTGACTAACAAAAGCTGAGTTATTATCACCTGTTTGCATCTGCCCTGCATTATTAGATCCTTCTCCAGTACTTGTCTGACCTATGAAAGCATCATTTCCATCTCCAGATTGATTCTGAAAAGCTACACCATCTTCAGAAGGTCCAAAATTAGAACCATCAAAAATGTTTACTTCACTATCAAAATTATTTACTAATACCGCGTTATTAAATGAAGGTGTAGATACTGAGATAGTACTACTAGCCTGACCCTGATTTATTTGGCCTCTATTACCAACAGATCCATTTGCGCTTTGAATTTGTTCAGCTTTATTACGAGCACCTACCTGAGTAGTTAACGCTACATTACGAGCATCACTTCCTGCAGCATTATCTTGATCTACACGAGATTCATTATCCTCCCCAGATTGGTTTACAATCGCAAATTGCCCCTGACTATCTTCTGGGCCTGCGTTTTGACCTATCTCAGAAATGTTTCCTGTACCATTTTGTACTGTAGAAGCATCACTATTATCATAGGTTTGTAAAGTATAAGCAGAGTTATCTTGACCATCTTGCTCTATCGCAGCGTCATTGTTTTCTGCATTATCTCCAGTTCCTTGCATAATATGAGCTCTGTTTCCTAAAGATTCCTCTCCTCCATCATTGTTTTGATCAATCATCGAGTTATTAAAATCTCCTTCTTGAACTGAAGTTGCTTGGTTATTATAACCCGTTTGCTCTACTTCTGCAAGGTTTAACTGGCCACTTAAGGCTTCATTTCCATTAACATCTCCAGTTTGCATAACCCTTGCTAAGTTACCAACACCATCTTGATTAGTTAATGCAGATTGCTCAGTTCCGGCTTGACGTACTTGAACTGCATTATTAGATCCATTCTGAATAGACTCTCCTGTATTTGCTCCTGCTGCCGATCCTGGGATTTGTGCAACCTGAACTGCTTTACGAGCGCCAGTATCTTGAGCCATTGCAACAGTTGCAATAGCCAAAGCAAAAACGCTTACTATTAATTTTTTCATGATTTTGATATATAATTGGTTAATAAATACATTTTATAAAAATTAATCTTCATACAAAGGATTTAAAATAAACGCCCCTACAGTATGCGGCGCTGTAACACCCTGTGGATTTACGTGTATAAAAGAGTTTTGACTCCCTGTTCCAAAAGGTCCTTCTTGAAGAATATCTGCTTGATTCCCTCCTGTACCTGCTCCAAATACACCTTCGTTTTGACGAATCGTATAACTTTGACCATCACGTTGAGTTATTAATGACACATTGTTTCTTCCGTGTTGAACAGTTTGCGCATAACTTCCATCTCCTTCTTGGAATACATTTAAACTATTATGATTTCCTCTTTGAGTAGAGATTGAAGTATTATCTGCCCCCCACTGACTCTGAAGTGCCATATGATTATTTCCATTTTGCACTAAACCAACCGAGTTACTAGATCCAGATTGCTCTTGTCTACCAATATTACCACTTCCGTTCGCACTTCCAAATGCATTTTGAATCATTGTTGCTGCATTATTCTCTCCATCTTGGATTTGAGCACCATTGTTAGAATCATTTGTAGAAGCATACTGCCCTAGGAACGCTTGATTTCCACCACCAGTTTGGTGTTGAAAAGCAACGCCATTATCGGAATCTCCAATATTATTACTTCCTCCAGTTATTGATGAATCAAAACTAACAGTGTCAAAGTAAATTTGCTCAGATAAAGGAATTTGAAATAATTGATTCCCTGGGCCTTGGCTAATTTGAGCTAGATTTCCAGAAGATCCATCTGCATTTTGTATTTGTTCTGCTTTATTATTATTTCCTGCTTGTGTGGTATAAGCAACATTACGAGCATCACTAGCTCCAATATTATCTTGAGAAACACGAGATTCATTATCTTCTCCACTTTGCGAAACAATTGCAAATTGCCCTTGACTATCTTCTGGTCCTGCATTTTGATTAATTTCAGAAGTATTTCCTACCCCATTTTGAATAGTCCAAGCATCACTGTTATCATACGTTTGTAATGTATAAGCAGAGTTATCTTGACCATCTTGCTCTATAGCAGCATCATTATTCTCTGCTTGATTTGCAGTCCCCTGCATAATTTGAGCTCTATTTCCTAATGATTCTTCCCCGCCATCATTATTCTGTCTCGTATATGCATTATTAAAATCTCCTTGTTGAACGGTAGTAGATTCGTTATTAGATCCATCCTGATCTACTTCAGCTAAGTTTAACTGACCACTTAAGGATTGATTACCGTTAACATTACCAGTTTGCATGAGCCTAGCTAAGTTGCTATCTCCGTTTTGATTTGTTAATGCTGATTGCTCTGTACCAGCTTGACGTACTTGAACTGCATTGTTTGTTCCGTTCTGAATAGATTCCCCTGTATTTGCTCCTACTGCAGATCCAGGAATCTGTGCTACTTGCACTGCCTTCTGAGCCCCTGTGTCTTGTGCATAAGCAGAAATGCTAAATGCCAACACGACAGCGCTAATTAATATTTTTTTCATAATAAAAAGGTTTAGTTAATTAAAATATTTGAATGGCTAATAAATACTATTATAAAAAACACACTATCACCTATATAAGGAATTATGTGTTGTCTATTAATTGTTAAAAGTTAAATCAGAAAAATTGTGTTTTGAGGGAGAATTTAAAATACACAACTGATTTATAGTCATCAATGAAGCTTCTAAGACAAACGTTATCTATTAATTAAGATTTTCCTACATAAACCACTGAAAATCAGATTTGAAAATATTTTATTTAAAATAATAAATGTCATTTTTAAATCGTAAAATCTGATTTTCAGTTTTATAGTTTATGATACTTATAAGCTACTTGTAGTTTCAATACTAACTATGCATTAATATATTATACTAGATACTATATTAATAACTAGATTAGTCTTCGTATAAAGGAGCTAAAGTAAACCCTTCAACATTATGAGGTGCTGTTACACCTGCTGGGTTGAAATGAGTAAATCCTCTTTGTACACCAGTTCCAAGTGGTCCTTCTTGAAGAATATCCGCTTGATTACCTCCATTTTCTCCAAATTGATTTTGGTTTTGGAAGATGCTATAACTCTGACCATCTCTCTGAGTAAGGAAAGCTACGTTGAAATTACCGTGTTGTAATGTTCTTCCGTAACTACCATTTCCTTCTTGTAAGACATCTGAATAATTATGAGTACCTCTTTGAGCAGATACTATTGTATTATCGTTTCCTTCTTGAGTATGTACGGCAACATGTTCTCTATCATTTTGAACAACTGTTGCTGCATTATTATTTCCAACTTGTGTTTGGCTTGATACATTATCATAACCAGCATCTGGTGTAAGGTTTTGAATTGATTGAGCTATGTTACCATCTCCATTTTGAGATTGTGCAGCATTATTACCATCTCCAAACTGAACAATTACAGCATCATTCTCACCGCCAGTTTGCGTTTGAAACGCAACACCATTAGTAGCCGTTAGACCAGCTCCATCGTCATCACCAGCAAGAGAAGTATCAAAATCACTTACAGTATCATATAAGTCAACCTGACCTGTTGAATACGTTGGAAGAACTCCAGTAAATCCTTGTAAAATACCAGCAGTATTACCTCCAGCACTACCTGAAGAAACTTGAATTTGCTCAGCAGCATTTCCTTCACCTCCTTGACGAGTAAAAGCTGTATTACGGTCTTGGTCACCATCTGCTCCTGATTGATTTATACGAGACTCATTATTTTCACCGAGTTGATCTACAATTGCAAAATGTCCATCACTATCTTCTGGACCAGCATTTTGACTAATTTCAGAAGTATTCCCTACTCCATTTTGAATCGTCCACGCATCACTATTATCATAAGTCTGCAATGTATATGCAGAGTTATCTTGACCATCTTGCTCTATAGCAGCGTCATTATTCTCTGCTTGATTAGCAGTCCCTTGCATAATTTGAGCTCTATTCCCTACTGATTCTTCACCAGCGTCATTATTCTGCTTCGTATATGCATTGTTAAAATCTCCTTGCTGTACCGTTGTAGATTCGTTATTAAATCCATCCTGATCTACTTCAGCTAAGTTTAATTGACCGCTTAAGGCTTGATTACCATTAACGTTACCAGTTTGCATGAGTCGAGCCAAGTTACGATCCCCATTTTGATTTGTTAATGCAGATTGTTCTGTACCAGCTTGGCGGACTTGAACAGCATTGTTTGTCCCATTTTGAATGGATTCCCCCGTGTTTGCACCTGCTGCAGAACCTGGAATTTGTGCTACTTGCACAGCTTTTTGAGCTCCTGTGTCTTGTGCATAAACTGCAACACTAAATGTTAGTACAACAGCACTTACTAATAATTTTTTCATGATTTGTTTTTAATTAAATATTTTTTTTAACTGCTGTTAAGTCCTTTAAATGTGACACTCGTATCCTTATTGCATAGAATATCCATGACAACAAAAGTATTTTGTGCTAAAATTAAAAATGAAATGAGGTATGTATTTATGGGGGAGAAATGCTAAATACGATACTAATTTATATAAATATGATTAGCTCACAAATAGGATTCACAACTTTTCGATCAAAGGAACAGTACGTTTTTTAGTATAAATGATTAAAAAGCTACTAAACACTAGCGTTAACCTTCATGAAAAAATATATCTTGTTTTTTTATGACAGAAATGCTTGTATTCTTTTTCCTACACAGCATTACGTGTTACACTCAATTTAAAAAACAAAAGTAATAAAGAAGTATTCGAATAATAATTTAAAATCTTAGAAAAAAGACATTAACAGACTGTATATCAGGTAAAGATATCATTTAAAATTAAATAACACCTGTTAGTTTTACGATAATTTAAGAAAGATTTAAAAATACAAATATATTAACAAGGTAACGTCTAATTAATAAATAATAACTCTCTATATTTTGGTAATGGCCATAATTCATCTTCTATAAGTAATTCCAATTTATCACAGTGACGTCTTATTTTATTTATATACGGTAACACCTTCTTACAATACGACTTAGATTTAAGGACTAACTTCATTTGATTTGCCTTTTTACGAGCTTCAGTCATATCAGTTATATATTCATGTAACGCATCTATATGTGCCGAGATCTCTTTAATAATAGTCATCTGTTCTTTTGCTAATAACAAATAATCATCTCCATAAATATCTTTTAACCCTTTTACATTTGTAATAAGAACGTTTTGGTATCTCAATGCGGTAGGGATAATATGATTACGAGCAACATCACCCAAGACTCTGCTTTCTATTTGTATCCTTTTTATATACTCTTCAATTTCTATTTCATAACGGGCCTGTATTTCTACAGCATTCATAATACCTAGAGACTCAAACAAAGCAATTGCTCTAGACGAAATCTTCTCTTCTAAAGCATCTGGTGTATTTCTATTATGACTTAATCCCCTCTTTTTTGCTTCTTTCTCCCAAGTTTCTCCGTAACCATCTCCCTCAAAGCGAATATGTTTACTCTCTTTTATATACTCTCTAAGTGTATTAAAAATAGCATCATCCTTCTTCATAGAACTCTCATTAATAAGTATGTCTACTTCTTTTTTAAATGATTTTAATTGATTTGCGACGATAGCATTAAGGACTGTCATAGGATGCGCACAGTTTGCAGTTGCCCCTACAGCTCTAAACTCAAATTTATTCCCCGTAAATGCAAAAGGAGACGTTCTATTGCGATCTGTATTATCCAATAATATTTCAGGAATCTTACCTACAACATTAAGTTTTAAATCTGTCTTTTCTTGTGGAGACAATTTACCATCAGTCACTTTTTCTAATTCATCAAGCACTTGCGTTAATTGCGATCCTATAAATACAGAGAGAATCCCTGGAGGTGCTTCATTTGCACCAAGTCTATGATCATTACCAGCACTCGCTATAGAAGCTCTTAACAATTCTTCGTACACTTGTACCGCTTTTATTGTATTAATAAAGAATGTAAGAAATTGCAAATTCTTCATAGGTGTACTCCCTGGACTCAATAAATTAACACCTGTATCTGTAGCCAGTGACCAATTATTATGTTTTCCGCTTCCATTAACACCTTCAAACGGTTTTTCATGAAATAACACTTTAAAATAGTGACGTTCTGCCACTTTCTCCATAATATCCATAAGTAGAGAATTATGATCTACAGCTAGATTTGCTTCTTCAAAAATGGGTGCTATCTCAAATTGATTAGGAGCTACTTCATTATGTCGTGTTTTAATAGGAATACCCAATACCAAACATTCTTGTTCTAAATCTTTTAAATAAGTAAGTACTCGCGTAGGAATAGATCCAAAATAATGATCATCTAATTGTTGTCCTTTTGCCGAGGCATGACCTAATAATGTTCTTCCTGTTAATGTAATATCAGGTCGTGCTGCTGCCAATGCACTATCGATAAGAAAGAATTCTTGCTCCCATCCTAATGTTGCCTGTACTTTACTTACATTCTTATCAAAATAACGAGCTACATCTGTAGCTGCCGTATCAATCTCTTGAAGCGCTTTGAGTAAAGGAGTCTTATAATCTAATGCTTCTCCAGTATATGCGACAAAAACAGTAGGTATACATAATGTTGTATCATAAATAAATGCTGGAGATGTAGGGTCCCAAGCAGTATATCCTCTAGCTTCAAATGTATTACGTATTCCTCCATTTGGAAAACTAGAAGCATCCGGTTCTTGTTGTACAAGTTGAGCTCCATCAAATTTTTCGATGACATGTCCATCGGTTGTAATTTCAAAAAAAGCATCATGCTTCTCAGCTGTAGCACCTGTAAGAGGCTGAAACCAATGCGTATAATGAGTTGCCCCTTTATCCAACGCCCAAGTCTTCATACCTGTAGCAACTGCATCTGCAGTAATACGATCTATTTTATGTCCTTTATCTATGGCATGTACTACATTCTCAAAAGCAGATTTTGGAAGGTGTTGACGCATTGACTGTTCTCCAAATACATTCATATTATATGAAGAAGAACGACGACCTTCTTCTTTTGGAATATCTACAGAACGATGTTGTACATCATGTAACGCTTGAAATCGAAGTATTGGCATAACTATTATTGTTTTAAAGATAAACTACATCTTATTATGCAAATATACGATATTTACTAAAAAAGAGCATTTTTATAAAAGACCCCCTAATTTTTAGGGGGTGTTAATAAATAATATATAATTTTTAATAAATACCCCCATTTTAAATATGCATCTTGAATCAAAAATGTATATTTGCATCGTAATTTAAAAACAAATACGCCGTTATGAGCAAGTCCAAATTAGAGTATATCTGGTTAGATGGTTACAAACCAACTCAAAACATGAGAAGTAAAACTAAAGTAGTAAATGACTTTAGTGGTAAATTAGAAGATTGTCCAATCTGGTCTTTTGACGGATCTTCTACAAAACAAGCATCTGGCGGAGCATCAGATTGCTTATTAAAACCTGTAGCTATTTATCCTGATCCTCAACGTAATGATGGATTTCTTGTCATGACAGAAGTTCTTAATGCAGACGGTACAGCACACGAGTCAAACCATAGAGCAAACATAGATGATGACGATAACGATTTCTGGTTTGGATTTGAGCAAGAGTATTTTATTATGGATACTGCAACTCAATTACCTTTAGGTTTTCCTGTAGGTGGATATCCTGGACCTCAAGGAATGTATTACTGTTCTGTAGGTGGTAGAAATACACACGGACGCGATTTTGTAGAAGAGCACGCAGATCTTTGTATTGCTGCTGGTCTTAATTTTGAAGGAATTAACCAAGAAGTTGCTTCTGGACAATGGGAATTTCAATTATTTGCAAAAGGTGCAAAAATTGCTGGAGATGAAATTTGGATAGCTCGATATCTTTTAGATCGTCTTACAGAACAATACGGCTGGTATATAGAATATCACCCAAAACCAGTAAAAGGAGATTGGAATGGATCTGGAATGCATGCCAACTTCTCAAACACAACATTACGTACTTGTGGTTCACAAGAAACGTATGAAAAAATATGTGAAGCCTTCCGCCCAGTTACAGCAGAGCACATCGCTGTATATGGAGCTTATAACGACCAACGTTTAACAGGTCTTCACGAGACGGCATCTATTCATGATTTCAGTTACGGAGTATCAGATCGTGGAGCTTCTATTCGTATTCCTATTATCACTGTAGAGCACGGATGGAAAGGATGGTTAGAAGATCGTCGTCCTGCTTCAAACGGAGATCCATATAAAATTGCAGGCCGTATCATAAAAACGGTAAAAAGTGCAAATGTTTAATTGTTAGTTAACCATTATAAAAGCCTCATCGGTATAACTACTGACGAGGCTTTTTTTTATGTTTATGTATACGCTTTCGCGAAAGCGTATAAAGGACAATAACTCTTTAAGATCAAGTTGCTTCTTCAAAATGAGTTCCCACTTCTCTAAAAACAACTCTTCCATTGTTCTATTATTAGGGACATTAAATCTAAATAATCAAACACCCTTAATCAATCATTTATTTTTAAGAATGCAATTTTTAAAAATAAAATGCACACTACTATAAAAACGTAAGCCCTATAAAGACGATATATGCAACAAATAGTAATAATCCTTTATACCTAGAAAACTGTAAACGTTTAGGGACAAAAGCAAGTGGCAAAAGAATAGCTGCAAAACCAATCATCCAGAAGATATTAGTAGATAGTATAGCGTCATCTACAACAGAAATAGGTTTAACTATAGCTGTAAGTCCTAGTACAGAAGCAATATTAAAAATATTAGACCCAATCAGGTTTCCTAATGAAATAGCTTTCTCTTTTTTAAGCGCAGCTATAACAGAGGCTGCCAGTTCTGGCACACTAGTCCCTATAGCAATTACTGTTACAGAGATCACATAATCACTCACTCCTACTGCTTCTGCAAGTTGTGTAGCTCCCTTAACAAGCCACTCTGAACCAAAATACAAAGCAGTTCCTCCAATAGCCAACCATACAACTATTTTAAAATACGAGCTCTGAGCAAGTCCATCATCCACTCCATCTCCATCTACTTCCTTCTTTTTACGAGCTCTTCGTATAAGCACAAAAAGATAAATCACAAGGCAAGTTACAAGCCCAATGCCTTCTATTTGTGTAAGTTGCTTATCATTACTTAGCAAGAAATATAACGCAAAAGAAAATAACAACATCACTGGCCAATTAAATCGGTAAAAATCACGATCTACAGCCAAAGAAGAAATAATAGCAGTGATTCCTAATACCAATCCAATATTTGCAATATTAGACCCTATAACATTACCAAGAGCGATATCAGACAATCCATCATAAGCAGCTTGTAAACTTACTAGTAATTCTGGCGCAGAAGTAGCAAAAGAAACCACTGTAAGACCAATGACCATTTTTGACAACTTAAGCTTAAAAGATAATCCTACTGAAGAGCGTACCAAAAACTCACCTCCTACGACCAATAATAACAATCCAATAAGGACATAAAATATACTCATACAATAAATTTGGTGACGAAGATAATAAATAGAGAAGTCATCTTGTCTTTTTTTATAGAAGCAAAAAAATAATCAATGAATTCACGACAATAGGTATGACAATATAGACAAGGGAACACTTTTTGCTTTGTCTATTACATATAAAACAGTACATTAGTTATTCATATGGAACTGACCCAAGAGTACATAGAAGCCGAGAAGAAAGAACTGACTCGCCAGTATAAAAAATTACTGCGTATAAGCTATCAAACATTAACTGCTGAGGATAAAAAGATGATCCGAAAAGCTTTTGATATTGCAGTAGATGCGCATAAAGACCAACGTCGTAAATCAGGCGAGGCATATATTTTTCATCCACTAGCTGTAGCACAAATTGTTGCAAGTGAGATAGGACTAGATGCTACCTCTATTGCCTCTGCTCTATTGCATGATGTTGTTGAAGATACTGACTACACACTAGCCGATATCGAACGTATTTTTGGAGAAACTGTAGCGCGTATTGTAGATGGGCTTACTAAAATTTCTAACCTTAAGAAAGATAGAGATGTCTCTTTACAGGCAGAGAATTTTAGGAAAATGCTATTAACCATTAATGAAGACCCAAGAGTAATTATCATTAAAATCGCAGATCGTTTGCATAACATGCAAACGATGGATGCTATGAGACCTGATAAACAGGTAAAAATATCAAGTGAGACATTATATATATATGCACCTCTAGCTCACAGAATGGGGCTTTATAACATCAAAACAGAATTAGAAGATTTAAGTCTTAAATACACAGAAGCAGATGTGTATAAGGATATTAAAGACAAAATAAAAGAAAGTAAAGAAGAGCAAGATAAATACATTCGTGATTTTAAAAAAGTAATAGATGACTCTCTAACCCTTGAAGGACTTGATTACGAGATCAAAGGGCGTCCAAAATCTATCTATAGCATACGTCGTAAAATCATGAATCAAGGTATAAACTTTGAAGAGATTTACGACAAATTTGCCATTAGAATTATATACAAAAGTGATGTTGCTAATGAGAAGTTTTTGGCTTGGAAAATATACTCTATTGTTACAGATCACTTTAGACCTAATCCAACGCGATTAAGAGATTGGATTTCCTCTCCTAAATCTACTGGATATGAAGCACTTCACATCACAGTAATGGGACTTAAAGGAAGATGGGTAGAAGTTCAAATCAGATCTGAACGTATGAATGAAATTGCAGAGAAAGGATATGCAGCTCATTTTAAATACAAGCAAGGTGATGATGGTGATCATGGTCTGGACGAATGGATCAACAAACTACAAGAAGCTTTAGAAAATCCTGACACAAATGCAGTTGATTTTGTAGAGAACTTTAAACTTAACTTGTATAATAAAGAAATCTTTGTATTTACGCCACAAGGAGAACTTAAATCATTACCAAAAGGAGCAACTCCTTTAGATTTTGCATTTAGCGTACATACAGAAGTAGGATTGCATACTAGAGGCGCTAGAGTAAATGGAAAGCTAGTCCCACTAAGCCATGAACTAAAAAGTGGTGATCAAGTAGAAATCATAACATCAGATCAAGCAAAACCAACAAATAACTGGCTTGACTATGCTACTACTGCGAGAGCAAGAGCAAAAATAAAATCTTCATTAAAAGACGAGAAAAAAGAAACCGCTTCTGAAGGGAAAGTAGTGCTTTCGCGAAAGCTAAAATCTCAAAAAATTCAACTCAATGAAAGAACAATTAATGAACTTGTTTCTTATTTCAAATTAAATACAAGTTTAGATCTTTTTTACAGAGTAGGAATAGGAACCATTGATAATAAAATGATCAAAGAGTTTGCTACTCAACGTAGTAATGCGTTTGTAAGCTTTTTTAAAAATAAAATTAGAAAACCTAATGCCTTAGAAGATGTAGACAGAGATGAGATTACAAATAAATATGACGACCTTGTTTTTGGTCCTGATGAACAACAACTAGACTATAAATTTTCCGTTTGCTGTAATCCTATTCCTGGCGATCCAGTATTTGGATTCACTACAATTAACGAAGGAATAAAAGTTCATAAAAACAATTGTCCAAATGCCATATCATTGCGTAGTAAATATGCCTATCGTATAATTCCTGCAAAATGGATAGATTCTAGTGCAGAAGGTCACAAAGTAGATATTAGACTTACTGGTATTGATGCATTTGGTCTCGTAAATGAAGTTACCAAAGAGATTTCAGACCATATGCATGTAAATATCAAAGGAATAAGCTTTACTACAAACGGAGGTATCTTTAACGGAAATATCACTGTAATTGTTCAAAATAAAGAGCACCTTAAAAAGTTAATGGAGAATCTTAAAAAAATCAATGGAATAGACAAAGTCACTCGCGTATAATTCCGTAACTTTACATCTTTAATAGCACTATGAGTGTAAATACTACAATAAATAAAGATCAAGAAGTTGTAAAGAACGTTTTTACAGCATATCTAGAAGAGAAAGGACATCGTAAAACCCCTGAGCGCTTTGCTATACTTCAGGAAATATATAATAACGATGAGCACTTTGATATAGAGTCTCTCTATATTAACATGAAAAATAAAAATTATCGTGTAAGTCGTGCTACCCTATACAATACAATAGAACTTTTATTAGAATGTGGTCTGGTACGAAAACATCAGTTTGGAAACACACAGGCTCAATATGAAAAATCATATTTTGATAAACAACACGATCACGTGATTTTATCAAGCGGTGAAGTCATAGAGTTTTGCGACCCACGTATACAAGCAATTAAAAAAACAATAGAAGAAGTTTTTGATATCACGATAGACAAACACTCTCTTTATTTTTACGGAAAGAAAAACACCTCTAACTAACAATATACGAATGGCAGTAGACTTACTACTAGGCCTCCAATGGGGCGACGAAGGAAAAGGAAAAATCGTAGACGTACTTACAAAAAATTACAACATCATAGCTAGATTCCAAGGAGGTCCAAATGCTGGACATACTTTAGAATTTGATGGTATCAAACACGTTTTAAGAACAATTCCATCTGGTATTTTTCATAAAACAGCGATGAATGTCATAGGAAACGGTGTTGTAATAGACCCTGTTGTTTTTGTAAAAGAATTGGAAGGACTAGATCAATTTGATATTGATTATAAAAAAACATTAATCATATCACGTAAAGCGCATTTAATACTCCCTACACATAGACTATTAGACGCTGCTAGTGAAGCAAGCAAAGGGAAAGCCAAAATAGGATCTACCCTAAAAGGTATTGGACCTACCTATATGGACAAAACAGGTAGAAATGGTATACGAGTAGGAGATCTAGAACTGGCAAATTGGAAAACAAAATATCGTAACCTAGCTGACAAGCATGAGGCTATGATTTCATTTTATGATGTAGATATACAGTATGATCTACAAGAAATGGAAGTTGAGTTTTTTGATGCTATCACAAGACTTAAAGAACTTACTTTTATAGATAGTGAAGAGTACCTAAATCAAGCTGTAAAAGAAGGTAAGACAATTCTAGCAGAAGGAGCACAAGGATCCTTATTAGACATAGATTTTGGAACGTATCCTTTTGTCACATCTTCAAATACTACTGCTGCCGGAGCATGTACAGGCTTAGGTATTGCGCCAAATAGAATTGGTGAAGTATTTGGAATTTTCAAAGCCTACACTACCCGTGTAGGGTCAGGGCCATTCCCTACTGAATTATTTGATGAAGTAGGTGCCGAAATGGCTGAAGTAGGCCGTGAGTTTGGAGCCGTAACAGGTCGTCCTCGTCGTTGTGGATGGTTAGATTTAGTTGCACTAAAATATACGTGTGAAGTAAATGGAGTTACACAACTTAACATGATGAAAGGTGATGTCCTTTCTGGATTTAGTACTTTAAAAGTATGTACCGCATACAAATACAAAGGAGAGACAATCACACATCTACCATACAACATAGAACCAGAAAACGTAACACCTATATATTCTGAATTCCCTTGTTGGAAAGAAGATTTAACAAAAATGAGAGACGTTAGTCAGTTTCCAAAAGAATTAAATGACTATATCGCCTTTTTAGAAAAAGAACTAGAAATTCCTATCAAAATTGTTTCTGTAGGACCAGATCGCACACAAACAATTGCAAGATAATATCAAACTCTAGTAATAAAGTTAGAACCCGCAACATAAAATGATTGCGGGTTTTTTATATAAAAACGTCTTTTGACACTTCATTAACGCTTTCAGAAGTCAATTTGCTTATTTTTGCTACACATGCAAACTATTAAATACATACTCTCCGTTGTCTTGGTTTTTTCCGCTTTCGCGAAAGCGTATACACAAGAACGCAAAGAGATTAATATAACATCTGATGTTTCTCGTATAAACGAAGCAGAATATCCAGGTGCTTTTATCATGAATAAAACGACCAATCAAGTCTATATTATTCATGAAGGAATCGAAATGTGGTGCGACCTCGCTTTTCACTACAAAGAAGAAAACTTTGTAAAAGCATTAGGTAATGTTAAAATAAAGCAAGGAGATTCTGTCTCTATGCGTAGTCATTATGCAGAATATAATGGAGATACCAAATTTGCATTTGCAGCTGGTAATGTATGGCTTAAAAAAGATACTACCGTTGTAACCACAGATACTATGTATTTTGATCGTATTAAGCAGCAATCTTATTATCGGACTGGAGGTGTTGTGACTTCACCTAACAGCGAGATTACAAGTCGTATAGGTCGTTATTACTTAGAAGAAGATAAAATTTCCTTTATAAGCAATGTTGTCGTTACAAATCCAGAGTATGTAATAAACAGTGAGCAACTTGACTTTTATAGTGAGACTGAACACGCATATTTATATGGACCAACTACAATCACTAGCGAAGCCTCAAAAGTTTATTGCGAACGAGGGTTTTATGACACTAAAAACGATTATGGATATTTTGTAAAAAACTCACGTATAGATTACGACAATAGACAGGTCTATGGAGATAGTCTCTATTTTGACAGGACAACAAACTTTGCCAGTGCTACAAATAACATTCGCGTAAAAGACACCTTAAATAAAAGCCTTATCAAAGGGCATTATGCCGAAGTATACAGAGATAAAGATTCTGTATTCATAACTCAAAGAGCTGTTGCTATTACTGAGCAAGAAGGAGACTCTATCTATGTACACGGTGATAAATTAATTGTCACTGGGAAACCAGAAAATAGAATTGTACGAGGGTATTACAATGTCCGCATGTTTAAAAGCGATATGAGCGGAAAATGCGACTCCATACATATCAATCAGAAGACAGGACTTACGCAAATGATACGAAGGCCAGTTTTATGGAATGAAGCAAATCAGATTACAGGAGATAGTATTCATCTTGTTAATAATGTAGTTACAGAGAAACTAGATTCGCTTAAGGTATTTGATAATTCATTTATCGTCCAGAAAGATTCAATAAGTGGATATAATCAAGTAAAGGGGCAAAAGTTATATGGTTTTTTTAATAAGGAAAATCAGCTAGACTCTGTTAATATTTTAAATAATGCAGAGAGTATCGTTTATATGCGTCAAGAAAATGGAGAGCTACAGGGTATTGACAAAAGTAAATCGGCATCTATTACTATTCTTTTTCGAGACAAAGTGATAGATGAAACCATAAAGCATAAAAAAATTAGTGGTAATATTTGGCCAGAATCTCAATTTTTACAACAGCAACAAACTTTTGACGGTTTTGAATGGCGTGGTGAAGAGCGTTTGTTAAGCAAAGAAGATATTTTTAGAGGAGAACCACCTTTTATACTAACAAAAATACAAGGAATCCCTTTACCAATAATAGATAGTGACTTTTTTGAAGAAGATGAAGACGGAGAACGAAAGATCCCTAGCGCTTCTACATTGATTAATAATGAGCTATCAAATCGAGAAGAAGACAAACCTAAAGTAGGTACTGAAGAAGAAGACGAAGCTGCAAAAAAGAAAAGAGAATATTTAATTAATAGAAATAAGGCAACTTCTTCTTCTAAAGAAGATAAAACTCCAAAAACTTTAAACCCTCTTAAAAAGAAAAAAGGAGGAGGATAATTTTCTAGATACATTATAATGAAGTCTGACTTTCTAAAATACCAAGCACAAACTACACCTCATCCGTTAAGCTTTGAAGTAGACTATGCTAATGGAAGTTATATTTATGATAAAAACGGAAAAAAATACTTAGATTTTGTAGCAGGAGTATCTGCGTGTAGTTTAGGACATCAACATCCTAGAGTAAAAGAAGCAGTACAACAACAACTAGATAGGTACCTCCACGTGATGGTATATGGAGAATATGTACAAGAAATTCCAGTACTCTTATCAAAATTACTTGCCACTCACCTACCCGAACCTTTAGATACCACCTATTTAGTAAATAGTGGCACTGAAGCTATAGATGGAGCTATAAAACTTGCTAGAAGGGTTACAGGTCGTACAGAGATTATTGCTGCTAAGAATGCTTATCACGGGAATTCATATGGAGCATTAAGCTTAATGAGCATGGAGGAACGAATCGCCCCTTTTAGACCCGTTATAGGTGATATATCATTTATAGAATTTAATTCTGATCAATATCTCGAGCGTATTACAAACAAAACCGCAGCCGTTGTTCTAGAAACTATACAAGGTGGCGCTGGTTTTATAGTACCACAGAACAATTTTCTAAAAAAAGTAAAAAAACACTGTCTGACAGTAGGAGCTTTATTAATTCTTGATGAAATCCAACCTGGCTTTGGACGTACAGGAAAACTTTTTGGATTTGAGCATTATGATGTCATTCCAGATATTGTTGTTATGGGCAAAGGAATGGGAGGTGGTATGCCTATAGGAGCTTTTACCGCTTCACAAGAGCACATGCACTTGCTATCAAATAATCCAAAACTAGGACATATTACAACATTTGGAGGACATCCTGTGATTGCAGCTGCAGCATTTGCTACTTTAAAAGAACTTACAGAAACTTCGTTAATAGAAGATACTCTTAAAAAAGAAAAGCTCATCAGAAGTTTATTAGTACATCCATTAATTAAGGAAGTAAGAGGTAAAGGACTTATGCTTGCTCTTTTAATGCCAACTTCAGAAATCACATCTGAAGTAATTTTAAAATGTCAAGAAGAAGGATTGATATTGTTTTGGTTATTATTTGAAGAGAAAGCTATTCGTATTACTCCGCCTCTTACCATATCTAATGAAGAAATACGAGAAGGTTGCTTATTACTATTAAAAATACTAGATACTATACAAGTATAATAATACAAACTCCCCATGTAAAGAATAAAAAAAGGCGTTTCAATTAAGAAACGCCTTTTCATTTGGTGGTTATGAAGTATAAACAATCTTAGTTGTTTATTAAACGGAATTCAGTTCTTCTGTTTACAGAATGCTGACGCTCTGTACAAGAAACACCATCTGCACATCTGTTTTTAAGCTTACGCTCTCCAAATCCATTTGCTACAAGTAAACTATTATTAATCCCTTTAGAAATTAAGTAATTAGTTACTGCTTGAGCACGACGCTCAGAAAGATCTTGGTTAGATGAGTTATTACCTCTAGAATCAGTATGTGAAGCAATTTCTAATTTTACTCCAGGATTCTGAGCTAATAATGGTAATAAACGAGTATCAATAATGTTCTTAGCTGTAGAAGTAAGAGTTGCACTGTTTAAATTCCAATTAATTGGAAGTGCTTGGTACTCAACAAGAGCACATTCTACTTCTCTCCAAGTAGTTAATCCTCCTTTTTGCTTAAGAACTTCTTTAGATACTGTAGTGTAAGTAGCTGGCACAACTTCTTCTGTTGTAGATGCTTCTTTTACAAGTACTGTTTTTGTAATTGTAGAAAATTCAGCTGGAATTTCTTCCTCTACTACACGTGCTGTTTGATCAACAACTCTTTTAGTATATGTAGCATCGGCAGATCTACCAGGAGTAGATTGTACAGCTGCATCTGCAGCTAACGTACGGATAGATACCGTTTGATATTCTGCTGGGTATCCTTTATAACACCAGTAACGACAATCGTCTGGGTTACTAGAAGCACAATCAGGAGCTGGAGCACCTAATTCCCACTGCGCATATGCAGATTTAGTTTCGATAGTTTCAGATCCATTAGAAAAAGAAGCAGGAACAATTCTTAAAGAAGAAGCTGTTGTGCTTTTTACATATGATACTGTCTCTGTTTTATATGTAGCTGGAATCACCTTAAGACGCTTAGAAGCTTCTTTAACCATAACTCTTTCTGTTTGCGTCTCATATTGAGCAGGAACTACTTTTAATACTTTATAAGCTGGCGTCTTTTGAACTTGCACAGTTTGATTCTCATAAATATCAGGAGTAGTACAGCGTACATAACATTTTCCTGGTTCTGGGTTTGATGGTAAGTCTTGAGCTTGTACAGAAGCAAGAGTAAGACCAAAAACAGAACATAATAATAAAATTTTCTTCATAATAATTGATAGTTTAAAGTTAATGTGTTGGAAATCATACTTAAAAGTACAAAAATATATGTTTCGTATTAACATGTCCTTTAACATAATTTAAGAAACCTTTAACACGGCTAAAAAACACAAAAACATCGTTAAACAACACAATCAATGTGAATTTTAACTAGTAAAATTACATTTTGCATCAAACTATCAAGAAAAAAAATTATTCATACCCCTTCAAAAACATCAAAAAAGACTCATGTTGTTCTTTAGAATAGTCTAAGTGAGTTACTATTCTTAATTTACCTTGCCCCATATCACTTATACTTATTTGATTGTCAGATAATTGATTTACAAACTGTTGTTTTAAAGGGCTATCGTTTAGCTTGAAAATCACGATATTAGTATCTACAGGAGATACATAGTCAACAAAGCTTAATTGTTCTAATTGTAATCCTAATTCTTTTGCTCTCTGATGATCTATACTCATCCTATCCATATGATGATCTAAAGCATAAATACCAGCGGCTGCCATATATCCTACCTGACGCATGCCACCTCCAAGTATTTTACGTACTCGTATTGCTTTATCCATAAATTGTTGCTTTCCTACTAATACAGATCCCATAGGCGCACCTAGTCCCTTTGACAAACAAACCGAAATCGTATCAAAAACATGCCCATACTCTTTTGGGTTTTCATTATTTGCTACCATTGCATTCCAAAGGCGAGCCCCATCTAAATGAAAACCTAAATTATGATGATCACATACTGCTTTAATTTTATGAATTTCTTCAAAATCATAACAAGCCCCCCCACCTTTATTCGTTGTATTTTCAAGACAGACTAATGTTGTGAGCGGACTATGATAAAAATCAGGTGGATTAATTGCTTCCTCTACTTGAGAAGCTGTAATCATTCCTCTATCTCCTGTTAATAGTTTACAAGAAACACCACTATTAAAAGAGACTCCTCCTCCTTCATAATTATATACATGAGCATAAGCATCTGCTATCAATTGTTCTCCTGGATGCGTATGAATCTTTATTGCTGCTTGATTTGTCATACTTCCGGTTGGAAAATACAAAGCGCTGTCCATTCCAAACATATCTGCAATACGTCGTTCTAATTCGTTTACAGATGGATCTTCTTTATATACATCATCTCCTACATCTGCCTTCATCATAAAATCCAGCATTTCTGGTGTTGGTTTTGTAAGCGTGTCTGATCGTAAATCTATTTTCATATAAGTGAAGTAAAAGGTATTTTAAATGTTTATGTATTATAGTATATATCGCTTGCTATTAAAAACATCCTATTGGAGAGCCATCTGGGATTTTTGGAGAAGGTAATGCCTTAAACATTTCAGGCTTATTTAATGCTTTTTCAATTTGATCATTGATATTTATGTCGTGTATATCAGAACTATTTAAAGATGACTTTACAACAGATCGTAATACATATTTAGTCGTTGCTTTAGTCTGAGCAATTGATTTTGGATGCACATAAAGGTTAATAAGGTGTTTTATTACATTATAGTTAATTGTATTTTGAACTTCTTTTTGATATGCATTTTTCTCTTTATTTTTTAAAGTTCCTTCAACTAATTCTTCCAACATTTCTTGCAATCCAAGTTGTTTTGTATCTAACGCTTTTTGCTGTACTAAACGATTAGCTCGTTCAGGATGTAATAACAAAGCAAGTGTCATATCACTTGCAGTTGCTGCAGCTCCTAAAGCATCAAAAGCAACGCCTGTATTACTTTTAAAACTCTCTCTAGAACGATTATAACCGTGAGCCCTAGGTGGAAATAACGCAAGCTTATTTTTTGGTATAGCAAGCTCATCTGCTGTAAGCGTTTGAAGTACTGTAGCAAGAGCCTTCTCTTGTTGTTTTACATCTAATACTTCAGAGACTTTGAGATACTCGTCTCCTTTTACAGCATAGTTATAATCTAGACCGCCTATCATTTTTACAGTAGCCTCTGTTTGATAACGATGATAGAAATATAAAGGAACAAAAACATCCTCAAGCACAGAATATGGTTCATTTGTACGTATGTTATCAATAGAGAAGTTAGCGATTGCTTGTTTACGTAATGCTAATAAATTTTCTAACTCTTCATTTGCATTTGTTCCATTATCCCAAAGATGTGCTTTATAATGCGCTCCTCCTTGCGCTCTAGCATCACTATCTGTTATATAACGAAGCCCATTCTTTTCTGCAGTTTCAAGAATAGAATTAAGGTATCTCTTCTCTTCTATACCAGTTGGTACAATTCCATAACTATAAGCAACTGTAACTTTATCCCATTCACCAATGCCAGTCGCATATGCATTTGAGAAGTCTACTTCCCCATTACGTAAACTCAATGTAGGATGTGGATAATCCATAACACTAGCTCTTTCATTAGGACTAGCGGCAAAATTATGTGCAAACCCGATAGTATGTCCTACTTCATGAGCGCTCAATTGTCGTATACGTGCGAGTGCCATATTAAGCATAGGTTGATAATTATCATCTCTTTGCGCAAAAGGCTTATTCATAAGGGCTTGTGCAATTAAGAAATCTTGTCGTATTCTCAAACTTCCTAAACTTACATGTCCTTTTATGATCTCACCTGTTCGTGGATCTGTAACACTAGCTCCATAACTCCATCCTCTTGTACTACGATGAACCCATTGTATTACATTATATCTTAAATCCATCGGGTCTGCATCAGCAGGTAGAATTTTAACCTGAAACGCATCTTTAAAACCTATAGATTCATAAGCCTGATTCCACCATTGTGCACCTTCTAATAATGCAGAACGTATAGGCTCTGGTGTCCCTGGATCTAAATAATAAATAATAGGTTCTACAGCCTCACTTATCGTTGCTTCAGGATTTTTTTTCTCTAATCGATGTCTATTTGCATATCGCTTACGAATAGGTTCTTGTACTGGTGTTGCATAGTCCAAAAATGTAGTCGATATATTTCCTGCTCTAGGATCAAAAACTCTAGGCGTATATCCATCATCTGGTAATTCTACAAAAGAATAATGTTGTATTACAGATACAGAAGAAGCATCTGGAGCAACTGTTCTAAGTTTTTGTCCTGTAGGTTGCCCTTTAAAGGTTAATAACGCTTCAAATTCTGTGTTTTTAGGAAAACTCTTGGTACGCTCCATAGATAAAGCACTACGACTAATATCTATTTTATAAGCACCTTCTTTTTGAAATTTTAATCGATTTGCAACACCATGAGAATCTTGCATTAAAAATGGCGTAAAGTCAATAACATAAGTATTCCCTTTTGTTTCTAGAATAGGAAATCCATAAAGTACAGAAGTAGCAAAAGCTTCCTCTATAGAAGCACGCTCTAACACATTTGCGGTATTTGCTCTATAATTTTGATTAGGTTGTACAAGCAATAATTTATTACCTGCTTTTTTAAAATACACAATCGCAGACCCTCCTAATTGCCCTCTATCAAGACCTATATCATTAGATCCCAACCCTGTACGCAATGAGTGTACATAGAGAAACTTATTATCTATCTTATCTACTTCAACGTATAATTTATCTACACTTTCATCATAATGAGTTTTAAAATATCCCTCTTGAGTTTTCAATCCCGTTTTAGAATCTAGAAATTGAGCCTGTACTATTGAAACTAAAAAAAGTGCCGTAATTGATAAAATTGTAGTTTTTCTCATATCTCCTATTTTGTAGAGAACTAATATAGGGGTTTGTACGCTTTCGCGAAAGCGAAAAAAGAAAATATCCCTCTTGATTTTAGAGTATTTATCATACCAACCTCAGACTATTAAAAGTTCTTGATTTTCAAGGGTAATTATTATAATAAAAATAAAAGCAACTTGATAATTGAATAGTATTTACATAAATAACTGCTTTGAAATAGTAACTATTTCAAAGCAGTTATTTATGTTTCTATTTTAGAATTATAAAAACAGTATGTTTTAATAATTCTTAATTGCGAGGGATAATTACCAATCCTAGTAATTGATCTGCCACAGCAATATGAGTAGCATCTGCGGCAACTCCAGAAGGTGTATTAAGATTCCCCAGAGATTCTATTACATTTCCAGAATCAGGGTCGATAACATCTACTTGATCATTTGTTACTCCTACGACAAATAAAGATTCACCATCTGTTCCTATATTGATAGGATCGTATGGCAATGAGAATGGTGATAATAAGTTTCCACTTGCTACATCCACAACTTCTATTCCTTGTGCTGCAAAATGTGCTACATAAAGACGTCCATCTAGAAATTCACTTTCAACCGGGAAATTTGCAGGACCAAATGGAGCTCCAAAAGGTCCAGGGAATGATCCTTGAGTTAGCACAGTTCTAGCTGGAGTACTTTGCAATTCTGCAGCACCATTAAAAACGACTGGCTGAATCGCCCAGTTAGCAACATTCCCTATATCTTCACTATAAAAAGCAGTTACCTCTCCTGCCCCAGTTATTGCAACATGTACATCTGGTGCTCCAGTTTCTTGATCGACAATTGGAATACCATTTGTCGTAAGTTCTAAATAAGGTGCTTCAAAAGAATATCTAAAAACTCGCGTATTGAGAACCCCGCCAGAAATTACTAAACTACAACCTGCCGCAGAAATTCCAGAAAAAGGACCGCCATCTGCAGTTCCTGTAGCTACTTGTAGCGGAGCCATAGGATCTTCTAGTGTAAACATGCGTACAGTAGCTCCCGATTGTGTAAAAATAGCACCTCTTGAATCAGCAGTTATATCATCGGCTGCAGAAGATAACATAGTTACAGCTCCTGTAGCTAACTCTGCAATTTGAATTTGTGTATCACAAGCTGCATATGCATACCCATCTACAATAACAACATTGGTACATCCATCTGCTCCTCGTATAAGTTCCTTTATAACTATTTGATTTTGGGAATCGTCATTTTGATCTTGAGACGACGTGTCTATTGTTGTATTAGACAGAAGTAGTTCTTCATCTGCAGTATCAGAAGTACAAGAAATAACAAATGTTGTAATAACAAGAAGAAAAATGTAGGATTTACTTTTAAGAGACATACTATTGTTTTATAAATTAATTATCAAGTTTGATATGTCGTTTATATTTATAAAAATTACACAGTATGAATAATTTATCGCATCCTAATACTATTCACACTTATAAAATTGCAATAAGAAAACGTATCATTTATAGTATCGTATCTTAAATATTATCATTATCAATAAGGCCATTTTAAATTGATAATATACCACTCATAAAATGCTATTTACACTTTACATATTAAATAATGTATATATTAATTACTAGTATGTATGGCTTTCTTTTAAAAAGAACTTATTTTTGAAACCTACTTAACAACCATTATGATCACAACCGAACAATTAAAATCACTCCAAGAGCGTGTAGAAAGCTTAAGGAGATATCTTTGACATCGATCGTAAGCAGATTGAAATTTCTAACGAAGAAGAAAAAACATTTGACCCTAATTTTTGGAATAACGCAAAAGAAGCAGAGATCTTCATGAAGGCTCTTCGATCTAAGAAAAAGTGGGTACAAGGATACACAACTGCAAAAGCACAAACCGATGACCTTGAAGTACTTTTTGAGTTTGCAAAAGAAGGAGATGCTACCGAAGAAGAAGTACAGCTTCAATATGATAAAACAATAGAACACCTAGAAGAGATAGAATTTCGTAATATGCTATCTGAAGAGGGAGATGAAATGAGTGCCGTATTACAGATTACTGCTGGTGCCGGTGGTACAGAAAGCTGTGATTGGGCTAGTATGCTTATGCGTATGTATCTTATGTGGTCAGAACGACAAGGGTATAAAGTAAAAGAACTTAACTTTCAAGAAGGAGATGTAGCAGGAATAAAAACAGTTACCATAGAAATAGATGGAGAGTTTGCTTTTGGATGGTTAAAAGGAGAAAATGGCGTACACCGTTTAGTACGTATATCACCATTTGATAGCAATGCAAAGCGTCACACATCTTTTGCTTCTATATATGTATACCCACTTGTAGATGACAGTATAGAAATAGATATAAACCCTGCAGATTATGAAATTGTAACTGCCAGATCATCTGGTGCTGGAGGACAAAATGTAAATAAAGTAGAGACCAAAGTACAATTAACCCACTTCCCTAGTGGAATAAAAATTTCATGTTCAGATAGTAGATCACAACATGATAATAGAGCCACAGCATTACAAATGCTACGCTCCCAACTATACGAAATAGAACTTCGTAAACGAATGGAAGCACGTCAAGATATAGAAGCAAGTAAGAAAAAAATAGAATGGGGCTCACAAATTAGATCCTACGTATTAGATGATAGACGTGTAAAAGATCATCGCACTAATTATGAGTATAGACAACCAGAGAAAGTACTAGATGGAGAAATCGATGCATTTTTAAAGAGTTATCTTATGATGATGGGGCAAGAAGAAGAAAGTGATCAACTATAACTATTTAAAAATAAGATTTCCGCTTTCGCGAAAAGCAAATTAAAATGAAAAAAATAACAACTGTCATATTTGATTTAGGAGGTGTCCTTATAGATTGGAGTCCAGAATATGTTTATCTCAAAGAATTTAGAGGAGATCGCGCAAAAATGGATTGGTTTTTAGAACACATTTGTGCCTGGGACTGGAATGTCAATCAAGACGCTGGATATCCTATTGCAAAAGCAACAGAAGAGCGCATAGCATTATTTCCAGAATACAAAGAATTAATTACCATGTATTATGGTCGTTGGGAAGAAATGCTTGGATACGCACATAAAGACACTCTCACTATTCTTAAAAAATTAATAGACAATCCTGATTACCGCATACTAGCACTCACCAATTGGAGTGGAGAAACTTGGCCAAAAGCTATTGCAAAATTCCCTTGGTTACAATGGTTTGAAGGAATTCTAGTTTCAGGAGATGAGCAAATGCGTAAACCATTTTCAGAAATATACAATCTTATGCTTAATCGATATAGTATCAAGGCAGAAGAAGCTGTTTTTATAGACGACAGTCTTGCAAACATACACGGTTGTGAAGCCGTTGGAATAAAAGGAATTCACTTTAAAAATGCAGAAATATTAGAAATACAGCTTAGAACATTAGGAATTGAGTTATAAAAATTAAAAATTGCGCTCTTGTTTTAAATTAAATAGCAAAGCCAAAGCTAATCAAAATATGATCAGAATATACCACCACCCAAAATGCTCAAAAAGTAGAGAAGGACTAGCCATTCTTGAAGCATCTGGAAAAAAATTTCTAGTAGTAAAATACATAGAAGATCCTTTATCTACAAGTGCATTAGAGCGACTTATAGGTCTCTTAGATATCAAACCAATTGAACTTGTAAGAACAGATGAAACTATCTGGAAAGAAAGCTACAAAGGCAAAGAATTATCAGATAATGAGATCATAAAGGCATTATCTATACATCCAAGATTAATGCAAAGACCCATCGTTGTTAATGGAAAAAAGGCAATTATTGGCCGTCCACCTTTGAATATTAAATCTATTTTGTAAATTAGACACCGTAAATTAAATTCTATCTAAAATAAATATTACTAATATTATGAAAAAAATAATCGCAATAATTGCTCTTTGTTTTTTAGGATTAGGAGTAGCACAGGCGCAAGTTTCGACAAAAGCACCTTCTGCTAAATCTGCCTTACAATCAGGAGCTATTGAAATGCTTACTCAGAAACTTAATCTTTCTCCACAACAAGTTGCTTCTGTAACTAAAATAATGGGAGTATTTGCTCAATCTAGAAAGACAATTTCTGAATCTACAGGAATGACAGCTGCTGCAAAAGCTGAAAAACTTAAAAAAGTAAATGATAGAGAAGATTTAAATATGAAAAACATACTTAATGAAACTCAATATGCAAAGTTTACTGAGCTATCTGGAGAACTACGTAAAGGATAAGCTTTTTAAAACTATAATATTTTAACGCTAGCTTAACAGCTAGCGTTTTTTTTATGTCATAATTTCGACAAAAATATTATAGAAAGTGAAGTCATTTATTAATCTTATAATCGTGTTATTTATAACACAGATTATACATGCACAACAACCTCAAGGAAAAGAAATCACGCTAACAGGAAAAGTACAAGACAAAGAAGGAGCTATTCCTTTAGAGTATGCTACTATTACGTTAATAAATAAACGTAATCCAAAAGCAATTAACGGAGGTATCACTACTATAGATGGCACTTTCTCTATTACGACACTAGCTGGAGAATACGATATTAAAATAGAGTATATCTCATTTCAACCTGTGGTTTTAAAATCTCAAAAATTATTTAAAGACACTTCGCTAGGTACAATTAACTTAGAAATAGACGCTGCCACACTAGAGGAAGTAACCGTCATTGCCGAAAAAACAACTGTCGAGTATAAATTAGATAAACAAATTTATAATATAGGTAAAGATCTTACAGTAAGAGGAGCCTCTGTCTCTGATGTGTTAGACAATGTTCCATCTGTAACCGTAGATGTAGAAGGCAATGTAGCATTAAGAGGTAATAGTGATGTGCGTATTCTTATTAATGGAAAACCATCAGGTCTTATAGGCCTTAGTGGTACAGATGCTTTGAGACAGCTTCCTGCAGAATCTATAGAACGCGTAGAGGTAATCACCTCTCCTTCTGCACGATATGATGCAGAAGGAAGCGCTGGAATCCTTAATATTATTCTTAGACGTAGTAAATTACAAGGTTTAAATGGAGCCGTTACTGCAAACATAGGCAACTTTGATACTAGAGGTATTTCTGGAAATGTTAACTATAGAACTGGAGATTTTAATATTTTCGCTACAGGTGGTTATAACATCAGAGGTTCTGAGGGTAACACTTTTACTAGTCGAATCGAAGAAGATGGTTCTTTAATTGAAGATAGAGAATTTAGTAGAGAACGTGGTGGACTAACTGCAAACTTTGGTGTTGAGTACTATATAGATGACAATACGAGTATTACAGCTTCTGCTGTAGTTAGAGACAGTGACAATGAGAATAAATCCCTAAACAATATCACACAAACCTCTGGAGATAATGTCTTTTTATCACAACGTTTTGCTCCAGAAACAGAAGAAGATCTAACTTCACAATTCAGTTTAAATTTTGATAAAAAATGGGAAAATGACGGAAATCTTTCTATAGAATTTCAATACGAAAATTCAAAAGAAACAGAATTTGTAGATATTAGAAATAGTTCACTAAATACAGGTATTCCTACTGAGTTAGAAACTAATGAAACAATAGAAGATCAAAAACGTTTTTTTGCACAAGTAGATTTCGTACAACCATTAGGCGATAATGCTCGTTTTGAAGCAGGTTACCGAGGGAATATAAGAGATTTAGATACTGATTTTATTGTATTTGACAATATCATTGATGAAGATAATGTAAATGGAGAATTGCTGTTAAATTCAGATCTTACCAATAGTTTAATCTTCAAAGAAAACATTCATGCGCTATACACACAATACGGAAGTAAAATAAATAAGTTTAATTTCTTATTAGGTTTACGTATGGAGTATACTGATATTGAAATTGACCAGCAGACAGTTAGTGATTTTAATAGTAGAGATTTTACTAATTTCTTCCCTACGGTAAATTTAAATTATGAGTTAAATAAAAAGGAAACTGTTAGTCTTGGATACAATAGACGTATCAGAAGGCCTCGTGGTTTCTTTTTAAACCCATTCCCTTCTAGAACAAGTGCCACCACATTTTTTCAAGGAAATCCGAACCTTAATCCAAGTTTATCAAATGGTGTTGATCTAGGATATCTTAATAAAATAAGTAAATCACTTACACTTAATGGTTCTATATTCTTCAGACGCACCGAAGACACTTTCCAATTTGTTTTCTTAGAGACAGGAGAAACAACTATAGTAAATGGTGAAGAAGAAGCTGTTTTAACGAGAACACCTGTTAATCTCTCAAGGAATGATAGAATTGGAGCAGAAGCAACACTCACTTACTCACCCACAAAAAAGTGGAGAATAAATGCAAATGTAAATGTGTTTAACTCTGAAACTTCTGGTGAATTTGAGGGTATTGATTTTGGGGCTAGTAACTTTACGTGGACCGCTAGACTTAATAATAAGTATACACTACCGTGGCGTATTGATTGGCAAACACGTATTAATTACCGTGGTCCATCCGTAAATGCTCAGAGTGAAAATGAAGGAATCTTTTCTGCAGACTTTGCTTTTAGTAAAGATTTATTCAAAGAAAGGGCTTCTTTAGCACTTAACATCAGAGATGTTTTTAATTCTCGAGTTCGTAGATCTACAGTAAACTTTCCTTTTCCTGGAGAAAGTGAGTTTCAATTTAGAGAACGTTCTATCAATTTATCATTTACCTATCGTTTTAATCAAAAGAAAAAACGTCAACGCTCAGGTGGATTTAGCGGTGGTGAAGAAGATTTTGAAGGGTAATCTATACATTTAGAACTAAAAATCATTAAATATGGACTTAAGAATTGCACATATACATTTAGCAAATAAATGGGTGAGAATAGATGGAATTAGTCCAGATCTAAAAAAAGTGCTATCAGGTTTTAAAGGAGATAACTTATTTGGTTATATGTATATTGATCATACAGCTGGCCTTACACTTGAAGCAGTCAAATTGTTTACTCTTGAAAATGAAGAAATAATCTATCAAGAATCTCCACCTGATAAACAAACTAGAGTTATAAGTCGCTTAGATGCTGTTATTACTTCTTCAGAAATTCGCATTTTACCAGAAGAAAAGATTGAAACTCTTCAATTAGAATTACCATTCCCTTTAGATTCTTATAAAAGAGACGATCTTGAAGATTTTAGAAAGGAAGAAGCGTTTCATGAATTTAGAGGGGAAGGATTCCCTGATGACATACAAGTTTTATTTCCTCCTACGGAAAAACTAAAACCAGAATTAGTTTGGGGTAGAGTTGAGAAATATGAAAATAATAAAATCACATTTCAGCTCCTCAACCAGCCACATCAAAACTTTGGGTTAAACATACATAATACAGCGACAGCAACAGTACAAAATATAGAAAACAAGACCTATGTCGTTTGTAAATTAGATTTAGAAAGACCCCCTTCTACACAATTAAAAGAAAAGAAGTGGTGGAAATTCTGGTAACAATTAGTACTATTTTTTCTCAACAAATAGAATAAATAAAAACTTTTGCAGTTTAAAAAACTACATTAGATTTACAACTTCAACTATTTTATATAAAACGCACCCATTGCTAGCTATATTAAAAAAAGAAATCAATTCATTTTTTGCTTCCCCAATAGGGTATTTAGTGATTGGATTATTTCTAACAGTAACTGGTTTATTTCTTTGGATTTTTGATGGGGAATTTAATATTCCCAATTCAGGATTTGCAGATCTTGCTCCCTTTTTTCAGTTAGCTCCTTGGATTTTTACATTTTTAATTCCAGCTATTACTATGCGTAGTTTTAGTGATGAGCAAAAATCCGGAACATTAGAGTTATTATTAACAAAGCCTATCTCCACTTTACAACTTGTATTAGGAAAATACTTTGGAGCGTGTGTTCTTATCATTATAGCCATCATCCCAACGTTAATATATATTATTGCCATACATCAACTAGGAAACCCGGTAGGTAATCTTGATGTAGGAGTTACTATAGGATCTTATATAGGATTATGCATGCTTGCAGCTTGTTTTACCGCGATGGGTATTTTTGCCTCTACTTTATCAGATAATCAGATTGTGGCATTTATCATCGCAGTACTTTTCTCTTTTGTATTCTATTTTGGATTTGAAGGTCTCGCTAGTTACTTAACTGGCAGTTCTAGTACGTTTGTTTCAAACCTAGGAATGCAAGCTCATTATGATAGTATAAGTAGAGGAGTTATAGATACTAGAGATATTATCTATTTTATAAGTCTTATTGCATTTTTTATATATCTAACCAAAAGTAAATTACAAAAGACGAGATAGTCCACTTTCGTGAAAATTTTAAAAAACATACCAGCGCTTGTTATTGCCATTATAGGATTGATCCTTATCAATTACCTTGGTTCATTTTTCCATAAGCGTTATGATCTCACGCAAGACAAACGTTATACATTGAGTGATCCTGCAAAAGCAATCATAGATCAAGTCAAGAGCCCTTTAGTCGTAGATGTGTTCTTAGAAGGTGAATTTCCTGCAGAGTTTAAAAAACTTCAAAACGAAACTAAATATTTACTAGAAGAAATCTCAAATTACAATTCTAATGTATCATTTGTCATTTCTGACCCTACAAAAGATGCTGAAGATCCAAATGTAGTATACCAGCAATTTGCTAGTTTTGGGATGACTCCCCTACCGTTTAAAGTAAAACGTAATGGCAAAGAAGCCTCTCAAACTATTTTACCTTGGGCTACAGCAAATCATAACGGCAAAGCAGTTCCTATATCTCTTATCAAAAATATAGCAGGTGCATCTCCAGAAAAATTTGTGTATGCCTCTATACAGAATTTAGAATATACCTTTATAGATGGCTTTAATCGTCTACTAAATGCAAAAACCAAACGTATTGCTGTTCTTAAGGATAATGGTGAATTACCAGATGCAAAGATTGCAGATATGTTTCAGAAATTAGGAGAGACCTATAGTATTGCTCCTTTTCCTATGGATGCAGTTGCTAGTGATCCAGAAAAAACGCTTCAAGCTTTACAAAATACGTTTGACCTTGTTGTTGTAGCAAAACCAACCAAAGCATTTACTGACGCTCAAAAATTTGTCTTAGATCAATATATTCTCAATGGTGGTAATTCTTTATGGCTTATTGATGCAGTAGCCATGGAAAATGATAGTTTACGTAATAACGATGGTAGAACCCTCTCCTTTCCTAGAAATTTAAATCTTAACGATTTCTTTTTTAAATATGGGGTCCGTATCAATCCTGTTCTTGTAAAAGATTTATATTCGGCACCTATAAGTCTTGCATCAGGAGATGGCAGTCAGACCAAATACCAAGAACTTCCTTGGTTTTATCAACCCGTTACTCCTTCATTCAACACACATCCTATTAATACAAATATTGAACGACCAATATTATTTAGATATGCAAACCAAATAGAGGTACTTAACAATACCTCTTCTGTTACAAAAACTGTATTACTCACCTCTAGTATCCTTACAAAACTAGAAGGAGTGCCTAAAGAGATCTCACTAGATGAAATTGCTATAGAGCCCAATGAGGCAGATTATCAGGCTGGACCACAACCTCTAGCGGTATTACTTGAAGGAAATTTTGAATCTGCATTTAAAAATCGAGTACAGCCCTTTAAAATGGATAAAGTACGCTTTCGCGAAAGCGCAACAAATCCTGCAAAAATGGTCATCATAGCAGACGGAGACCTTATATCAAATGATCTCGACCCTAAAGGAAATCCATTAGAATTAGGTTTTGATTATTTTACAAGAAAACAATACGGAAATAAAGAGTTCTTACTTAATACTGTCAATTATCTCCTAGATGACAATGGGCTTATTAACATCCGAAGTAAAGAGATTGCATTACCATTTCTAGATACTCCCAAAGTAGCCGAAACAATTAACAAGTGGCAAGCCTTAACCATAGGGCTTCCTCTGGTTTTACTATCCCTTTTTGGAATCATATTTTATGCACTTCGCAAACGTAAATATGCGAGATAGCTGTTGATAAGTTTCTTTTATATACCGTAGCATTTAAAATATATTTGTAGGTAGCTATTTCTGTTTGGAAATAGAATATCCAATAACTCAAATTTTGCAATAGCAAATCCAATATCTACTATGAAATTTATAGTCTCTAGTTCATACTTACTCAAACAATTACAAGTTTTAGGAGGTGTTATCAATAATAGTAACACACTCCCTATATTAGATAATTTCCTTTTTGAATTAGATGGAAACTCACTGACCGTTTCTGCATCAGATTTAGAAACAACAATGATGGCAAAGCTAGAAGTTGAGTCTGAAGACAACGGCACTATTGCCCTTCCAGCTAGATTACTCCTAGATACATTAAAAACATTTCCTGAGCAACCGCTTACATTTACACAAGAAGAAAATAATACTGTAGAGATAAGCTCTAACCATGGTAAATATGCACTTGCATATGCAGATGGAGCCGAATTTCCTAACGCGGTTTCTCTAGAAGATCCAAGTATTGTAAAAATACCGAGTAATGTACTCGCAACTGCTATAAGCAATACCATATTTGCAAGTGGCAATGATGATTTACGTCCCGTAATGAGTGGTGTCTTTTTTCAATTTGCAACCGATGGACTTACATTTGTAGCAACAGACGCTCATAAACTTGTAAAGTATAGCCGCACAGATGTAACAGCTTCTCAAACAGCAGAATTTATTATGCCTAAAAAACCTCTTAATTTATTAAAGAGCATTTTAGGGTCAAACGATGAAGAAATCACTGTTGCATACAACGATTCAAATGCTAGGTACACTTTTGAGAATGTAGAATTAATCTGTCGTCTTATCGATGGAAAATATCCTAACTACGAGGCTGTAATTCCTAAAGAAAATCCAAATAGATTGACAATAGATCGTAATCAATTTTTAAACTCAGTACGTCGTGTTTCTATTTTCTCAAATAAAACGACCCATCAAATCCGTTTAAAAATCGCAGGAGCAGAACTTAATATCTCTGCAGAAGATATCGATTATAGTAATAAAGCAGAAGAACGTCTTACTTGCGATTACCAAGGAGATGATATGCAAATTGGTTTTAACTCACGTTTCTTAACAGAAATGCTCAATAATATGAATGCCAACGATGTTTCTTTAGAAATGTCGTTACCTAACAGAGCAGGTATCCTAACTCCTATAGACGGCTTAGACGAAGGAGAAAGTGTTACCATGCTGGTAATGCCAGTAATGCTCAATAACTAGATTAAGTGTTAATTACTAAAAAGAGCGACCTCCTTGCGGAGTCGCTCTTTTTTTTGGTAATTATCTAACTCTAAATATCCCATTAATTTTAAGTATTTTAGCGCTACAAAAAACTATGTTAATGAAACACCTTTTTTTTATCCTCTGTTGTGCAACTGTCATTCTATCATGTAAAGAATCAAAAAAGACAGTTTCTGACCCCCAAAAACCTGTTTATATAGATATCACATCTCTAGAAGGTGACGACAACAAAGTACTTCCTAAGTATCTTGAAACCATTACTGAAGACGAACTTAAAGAAATGCTTTATGTATATGCAAGTGATGAAATGGAAGGAAGAGATACTGGGGAACCTGGACAGAAAAAAGCAGTAGAGTATTTACGTAATTATTATAAAGAAAATAATATTGCTTCTGGAACCCCAGATGGGAACTATTTTCAAAAAGTTCCTAAAGATTTTTTTAGAAGCAACAGTGTATTTAATGACTCAGAAAATGTACTTGCCTTTATTAAAGGCTCTGAAAAACCGGAAGAGGTACTTGTAATTTCTGCTCACTTAGACCACGTAGGGAAAGATTCAAAAGGAAACATCTATAATGGTGCAGATGATGATGGCTCTGGTACTATTGCATTATTAGAAATAGCAGACGCCTTCCAACAAGCAATCAAAGATGGATACCCGCCTAAACGCTCTATTCTTTTTCTTCATGTAACTGGAGAGGAAAAAGGACTGTATGGATCAAAATATTATGCAGAAAATCCTGTATATCCACTAGCAAATACTATTGCAGATCTTAATATAGATATGATAGGTCGTAATGACTTTGAGCACCCTAATGATAATGATTATGTATACCTTATTGGTTCTGATAAATTAAGTACCGATTTACATAATATATCTGCAGCGGTAAATATGAAGTATTTCAACATGAATCTAGACTATCGTTACAATGCTGAAAATGAACCTAACCGTTTTTACTATCGTTCTGATCATTATAACTTCGCAAAGCACAATGTACCAATCATCTTTTATTTTAATGGAGTACATGAAGACTATCATAAGATTACCGACACACCTGATAAAATCAATTACCCATTGTACCAAAGACGTGTAAAACTTGTGTTTGCTACTGCTTGGGAACTTGTAAACCGTAAAGATCGTCCCGTAGTTGATAAAGCGGTTCCAAGACCGTAAAAATACTTACCATCCATATATAAAAAAGCTTCGTAAAAATTTACGAAGCTTTTTTTATAAAACTATTGGTAATATGATCATATTGATTATCTTTGCAATCGCTAATTAAAATGGTGGTTGTAGCTCAGTTGGTTAGAGCATTGGTTTGTGGTACCAAGGGTCGTGGGTTCGAGCCCCATCTTCCACCCAAATAGCAAAAGCTTCTCAGAAATGAGAAGCTTTTTTTGTTAATAGCAATCTATAATTTGCTAGATAAATGAGAATAACACTAAGAATCACAAAACTTTACCTATTCTTTTTTATCTATTTCTTATACAACCCCTCAAAAACCTTTCAATTTTTATATTTTCGCTATTATAATTCAAGGCTCTATGCATAAAAGAATTCTAGTACTATTTGTACTATTTCTTATTTACTCCTCTATAAAGGCTCAAGAAGCTCCAAAAAAGCCTTTTGATATAGATATTAATTACTTCTATGGAAATACTTTAAACCATAGTAAAGATATAGCACACCTTATTACAGAGCATCCTAAAGGGCTTATCCTGAGCTATAATCGTAAAACATACGGGTTAAACGAATGGGAACGCAGGTATAATTACCCAGATTGGGGATTTTCATTTGTATATCAAGATTTTGGTAATGAAATTGTAGGAAAGAACTATGGTGTATATGGACATTACAATTTTTATTTCCTAAAAAGAAAATTAATGTTCAGAATAGGCCAAGGAATTGCTTACAACACAAATCCATTTGATATAAACTCTAATAAGAAAAATAATGCCTTTGGATCACAACTTTTAAGCGCGACTTACCTCCTATTAAATTATAAACAACAATTATTTGATCAATTACATATACAAGGTGGGTTTACAATTACTCATTTTTCTAATGGAAATGTAAGAGCTCCAAATTCCAGCCTTAATACTCTTGCTGCAAACATAGGACTCACATATACTCTAAAAGATCAAGAAATACCAGATTATATCCCATATAAAAAGACAAAGTATTCAGAACCTATAAAATTTAATTTTGTACTACGTGGTGGAGCTAATGAAAGTGATAGATTAGGACTAGGGCAACACCCATTTTTTATAGCATCCATATTTGCAGATAAACGCATCTCAAATAAAAGCACATTACAAATTGGAGTAGATGCTTTTTTTGCTAGATTTTTAAAAGAACAAATCGAATTTGAAGCTATTGCATTCCCTCAATTAGGAACACAAGGCGATGAAGACTGGAAACGTATAGGCTTATTTATAGGTCATGAGCTTCGTCTTGGCCGCATTGCATTTGTCAGTCAGTTAGGATACTATGTGTATTACCCTTATGATTTTGAAGGACGTATCTATGAACGCATAGGACTTAAACGCTATTTCGGGAAGCATTTTTTTGGAACCGTATCTGTAAAAGCACATGGAGCTAAGGCAGAAGCTGTTGAATTTGGAATAGGATATCGATTATGAAACATTATCTATCTATATATATGAAGACGTTTTTTTTGCTTTCGCGAAAGCATATCATTGCAACACTTTTATTAACTACAATATGTATTAGTTGTGATTCTGAAAATGCAAATGATTGCCTTCAAGTAGACGGGGATGACATTATACGAACCATAGAGCTTCCTTTTTTTGATAGAGTACGTACAGAAAATGATATGCGCCTTGAGATTACACAAGGTGAGACGCAAAATATTACTATAGAAACAAAGGAAAACCTTTTTAATGATTTGGTTTTTAAGGTAGAGGATGACACATTTATAATGCAAAACAAAAATGGATGTAATGTCTTTAGAAATTTTGGACAAACGCTTGTACGCATTACTGTTCCCAATCTTACTTTTATAAAAAATAGCGCTACTTATGAGATACGAAGTAATGGCACGCTATCTTTTCCTACAGTACGATTAGAAAGTGTCACAACACCAGGAATAGATAGTGCAAATAAATCTGGAGATTTCTTTCTTGACTTTCAATCAGAAAGTATACTCGTTGTTGCAAATGGTATGAGTGACTTTCATATCACAGGAATGACAGAAGATCTAAATATTATCTTTTCTGATGAATTTCCAAAATTTTATGGAGAGGACTTTATTGCCCAAAATGTTATTGTAACTCATACTGGAGCTGCTCCCATGATTGTTAATCCTCAAGAAAGCATTACAGGTACTATACGAGCAACTGGAGACGTTATTTCAAAAAACACACCTCCTATTATCGATGTAGAAGAATTATTTACTGGACGCCTTTTATTTGATGATTAATGGGCTATGTATAAAAAAGTGTGTATGAGTTAAAGTATTTTATTCACAAATAACACACTACAACGACTCAAAACAACATTTCATCGATAAAAAGCTAAACTCAGACCTACAATTACTGTTAATTTAGTACTAGTATTTGTATATTTACTGAGATTAATTTTTAAAAATCAACAAAACATGGTAAAAGCAAAATATCAAACTGTACTTGACTTAGGGGAAAAGTTAGGGATTAAAGATGGAGATGTAAAAGAAGACAATGGTGTTTTACACATTAGTGGTGTAGCTGCAAATCAATATCACAAAAATCAAATATGGGACGCTATTAAAAGTGCAGGAGGAGAAAGCCCAGCAGATATCGTAGCAAATATTAATGTTGAAGATACAACTGTTTATGCTCGTCATACAGTTTCTAGCGGAGAGACATTAGGTAAAATAGCAAAGCATTATTACGGTGATGCAATGAAGTACACATCAATATTTGAAGCAAATACAGATATTCTTAAAAACCCAGATGTGATCCATCCAGATCAAGAACTTATTATTCCAAACTTATAAAATATAAATTCTATTTTATAACATAAGAAAATCCCCATTTAGGGGATTTTCTTATTTTTAGATTAAACTAAACATTTTAAATATATAGTTGATTTCTAGGTATTTAAAATGATTTAATTAAACAAAGAGTTTATCAACTATTTTTAGATATCATTCTCTTTACCTTTTGATGTTTTGCCATCCATAATTCTAAATTCTCTTTATGCTTATTGATGTTTTTATGCACTTCTTTTACTAGTGGATTATCATCTGCTACGTGCTGAAAAAAGCCTAAGTTATTTTCTAATTGATTAATTTCTGCTTTAATTTCTTGCACTTTTTTAGAGATATAGAATCGTTCTTTTTCTAAAGCGCTTATGTCATTATCTCCTATCATAGATTGCATACGATTTTCGTATCTAATCATTTCAGATTCTTTTTTATCAATATCTAATTGACCAAAAAGATTATCAAGTTCTTTATTAAATAGTTCGTCTATTTTCTTTTTTGAGTATGGAACTCTTCCTATAGATTTCCAATTTGAAATATGCTCTTGAATCAAAGCGAGGTTTGCAGTATGATCTCCTTCTAGTTTTAATCCTTTTATTTCTTCTAAAAGCGCTTGCTTTTTAACATAAGCTTCCTCTTCTCCAGCATTTGCTTGTTTTTTAGAATCATGCAAACGATCAAAAAAGTGATTACAAGCATCTTTAAACTTCTTCCATATCCTATCGCTGTCTTTACGAGGGACGTGCCCAATTTTTTTCCAATCTGCTTGGACTTTCTTCATCACTTCTATTGTAGCAGAAAAATCCTCGTTATCCTTATTATCTTCTGCAATCTTAATCAGTTCTAATTTCTTATTAAGATTATCAAATTGCTCTTTCTTTTGTAATTTATAAAATGCGTTCTTCTTGTGATTGAATTCTCTTACTACATTTTTAAAAGTAGCCCAAACTTCTTCATTAGCATCATTTGGAACGCGTCCAGACTTAAAGAAAGCTTCTCTTAAAACTTCTACTTCCTTTACCTTGGATTGTACATCTTGATGAGAAATTACGTCTTGTGACTTTATTTCTTCAAGTTTTACGATAAGTTCACGCTTAACTTCTAGATTTTTTACCCAAGAAGCTTCTACTTCCTTTTGTTGGATATCTCTAGCATCATGAATTTTCTTTGTAGCTGCACTAAATTTATCCCAAATTTCATCACTATATTCCTTTGCAACTGGACCTATCTCCTCTTTCCACATACGATGCAGTAACTGTAGCTCCTTAAATGCTCTATTAATTTTAGGTTCTTGGGCTAGTTCTTCTGCTCGTTCTATAAGTTGTAATTTTTTTGCAAGATTATCTTTGAAGTGCTTATCCCTAAATTCACGATTTAAGTGCAATAGTTCATAAAAATTATCAATATGATGATAATAATTATTCCATACTAGATTATAACGATCTCTTGGAATGTCTCCTGCATTATGCCAGCGCTCTTGAATGTCTTTAAATTTGTTAAACGTAGATTGAACGCTTTCTGTTCCTCCTAGTTCCTCCCTTAGCTTCTTAACTTCTTCTATAAGTTGTTGTCTGTAAGCTAAGTTTGCTTTTTGATCTTTTTGTTTATTCTGATAATAGTTAGCGCGTTTATGACGGTATGTATAATATGCCTCACTAAATGCCTTTTTAAGAGGTGAGAAATGTCTAAAATCTATCACATTTCCTCCTTCTTCTAAAAATGCAGTTTTTGCAACTTCTTGCTCTTCATCAAACTTTGTATCAATAGCACTTTTTATATCATCTACATGCCCTTTTATAAGTTGTACTTTTTCTCCTGCAAGTAATGTTTGGAATTCTTCTAATAATTCCTCCTTTGTAAGTGTGGTGTAATCTTTCTTAGGTATTTCTTTAGGTTCAGTAACAACTGCTTCTTTAGAAGGCTTTTCTTCTTTAGATGCTTTAGCTTCTTCTCCAGCAGTTTCTTTACTACTTAATTCTTCATCTATCTCAGCTACTTCAGGTGTTTCTTTAGATTCGGCAACGATCTCTTCTTTAGAAGGGTTTTCCTCTTTAGATACTGTAGTTTCTTCTCCAGCTGTTTCTGCAACGCTTAGTTCTTCATCTATCTCTGCCTCTACTGCTTCTTCTGTAGGTAGTTCTTCTGCATTTGCCTCTGCTGCAAGAGCTTCGACTTCTTCTTCAAGACCTTTTTCTACTTGAGGTGTTGTTTCTTCTATAGCTTCGGTCTTTTTAATTTCTCCTTCTGTTTCTTGAGATTGTTTTTCTTCTGACATTTGTTTCAATGTTAAGGTTCATCTTTTAATAGGCTAAAGATACTAATACCTCTCCTATAATTATAATATCCCGTAGGGATTATGAGTAGATGTGTTAAAAAATAAGAAAAGTATTAATGTTTACTCCAAATATCCCAAGCCGCCTCTGCCTGCAACTCAAGCATCCGTAATCCTGATATGATCATAGCTCCTTGTTCATTTGCTTTTTCTAAAAAAAGTGTTTTCTCTGGATTATAAATAAGATCATACACTATATGACTAGAATTTAAATGATTATACGGAATCTCAGGACATAACTGTGTGTTTGGAAAAGTTCCTAAAGGAGTACAGTTTACTATAATTGTACTTGTAGTTATATGTGTTATATCAAGATCTGCATAAGACACACTTCCTTTCTCACTGCTTCTAGAGACATATACAATTTGGAAACCTAATGTCTCTAGTGCATATGCTACTCCTTTTGATGCGCCGCCTGTCCCTAAAATTATAGCTTGTTTTGATAAGGATTCTTTATCTATTTTTGATAATACATCTCCACAAAATTCTAAAAGTGATTCTCTAAAACCAATATGATCTGTATTATATCCTACTAATTCCCCATCCTTTGTACGCTTTATTGTGTTAACAGCTCCAATAGCTAATGCAGCTGCATCTAACCTATCCAAAAATGGTATAATACTTTGTTTATAAGGAATTGTAACATTGTATCCTTTAATTTTAGGGTTAGACAGATACTCTTCAACATCTTGTATCGTTTTGGAATCAAAGTTTACATAAGAAGCATTTATGTTTTCTTTTTCAAATTTTGACGCAAAATAACGCCTAGAAAATGAATACGCTATATCACGACCTATAAGACCATATTTATCCATGTGATCTTGTTTTTTCTCCATATTTACCCAATGCTACAACTATAAAAATTCCAATAATAATAAAGAACAATGCTAGTGTATTTTCTAGTGTAACTTCTGAAGGTAAAAAACGATTATAATTATCTAAAACTGGATTACCATTAATATCCAATAACCGTACTCCTTCTACAACTTTATACACTTCCTTCTTCCAAGGCCATACAACACCTAGAGAGCCTGTGATAAAGCCTAAAATAACAGCATTTGTTGCGCTTTTAAAGTTTTTAAGTAAGTATCCTAAAAAATGAGAAAGTGTTACTAAACCAGTCAGAGAACCTGCTGAAAACACTAATAATACTTTTAATAATCTCATTTGCTCTGCATCATCTATAAAACTAAAATCCAATGTGATAATATCTACCAGAGTAGTATACAATGCATTTACAGAATCTACCAATAACAATACATAATTTCCTAAAAGAATTAGAATAAAAGATCCTGAAAGCCCTGGTAAAGTCATTCCAGAAACCCCTATAATACCACAGAAGAACACAAAAATTAGATTATCATTTTCTTGTGCAGGTTCTAGAAGACTAATACTAACTCCTGCAATTACACCTAATAACATTAACATTATGGTACGTCTACTCCAATCTTCAAAATCTTTTCCTATGTAATAAATAGAGCCTAATATCATACCAAAAAACGCACTCCAAACCAACAATGGATAATGCTGTAGCGCTAAATCCAATACTAAGGAAACACTAAAATAACTGATAAGCATTCCCAGAATAAGTAATCCTAAAAATTTACCATTAATGTATTGCCAAAAACTTTTAAATCTCCCTCTAAGGAGAAATTGTAATGCTTTTCCATTAAATCTTTGAAGGGATGCTATAAATTCTTCATAAAACCCAGCCACAAATGCAACAACACCACCAGATACACCAGGTACTTTATTTGCTGCCCCCATAGCAAGTCCTTTAAGAACAAGCCAAAATTTATCAGAAAATGTACGTGTTTTAGTTTGCATCTACCTTCCTACTTACTGCTAATCGTTCAAGTAAAAAGATTACCAAAAATCCTATAATCGCAAAAATTATTGCATACATCACTAGAGATTCTCCTTCAAAAGAAGATGGCAGAATACTTTTTTCTAATAATGGTACTTCTTCACCATGCCTATCTATTCGAGTAGAAAGTATTTTTTTCCAAGGCCATATCTTATTAAGAGAACCTATCATAAAGCCCGTTAACACTGCTAGTATTAATTCTTTCTTGTGAGCAAACATCCATTTCAAGGCTTTAGAAAATAGTTTCAACCCTATTATACAGCCTAACCCAAATAAGAAAAGCTTTATAAAACTCTTCTTAAATAAGTCCCAATCTTGAGCAAAAATACTTTCTTGAAAATCTGTTATTGTTCCTATAATCATACCATAAGAGCCTAGTAATACTAATATAAAAGAGCCAGAAACACCTGGTAATATCATTGCTATGATTGCTATACAGCCAGATAAGAAAAAGAAGTACAATGCAGTTGGCGCTTGTGTAGGTGTTGCTATAGTTATATAATATGCAACTACAATTCCAATTATAGTTGCTAGTATTATAGAAAAGTTCCATTTGGTAATTTGTCTTCCTACATAAATAATGCTAGCAATTACAAGTCCAAAGAAAAATGACCATACAATAATTGGATGATTTTCTAGTAAATATGAAATTAGTTTTGCTAAAGATAAAATACTTATAAAAACTCCTGCAAATAAGCTTATGAGAAATCGCAGATTATACTGAAGAAACATTGCTTTAAACCCTTCAGATTTCAACACCTTAAAAATCCCAAAATCTAATCGATCTATAGTTTCTATAAGCTCTTCATAAATCCCAGATATAAATGCTATAGTACCACCAGAGACACCTGGGACTACATCTGCAGCACCCATTGCCATTCCTTTAAGCATTACAATAAAATAAGAAAAAGCAGATTTTGACATACGTATTCGTTAGATGTAAGCTAAAATACTAGGTTTGTTTAAGAAGACCTACAGAATCTAAAAAAAATAACAAGTATCTAGCTATTATACTTTGCCAAAAGTTCTTTTACTTCTTTTTTAGAAAAAGGATATGGAAACAGTTCTTCCAAAATTATAGAGAATTCAGGTTCTACTAGCAATGCACTTTTTAAGAAATAACGGCCTTGAATATCATTCCCTTTTATATAATTAAGTCCTGACAAACGGAATAAGATTTCGGCATTTTCTGGATAAAACTCTAATGCTTGTGTAAGAATTGTAATGGCTGTATCTATTTCTTCTAGATATAATAATATATCTGCATGGGTAAGCCATGTGTCTAACTCATAATTTCCTAATTCTAGCGTACGCCTGTATCCACGTTCGGCTTCCTCATAAAAGTTTAAACGATGATTGATCTTTGCATATCGCTTCCAGTACAATACATTTTCTGTATCTATATGTATCGCTTTATTTATATAGTATAATGCATTTTGAAAATCTAACCGCTTGCTATAAAAATCTGTAATAGCTATCCAACCATTATCTAGTAATGGATCTTCATGCACACATCTTTTGTAGTGTTTTAAGGCTAGTTCATCACTTCCTAGTTTATCGTAACACTTCCCCATACGTAATAACGCAAATGATGTGGGATCATCTAGCTCTAAAGTGATTTGATAATTTTCTAATGCTTCATTATACTTCCCTAATTTCTCTAGGACTTTTCCTTTCTCTAGATAAGCACCTATAAAACGATCATCACTTATAACTGCAAAGTCAAATGCAGAGAGTGCTTTTTCATATAGTTTTAAGTCAAAATACTGCTTACCTACCTGATGCCAAGCAACTTCACAATATGGATTTTTATTTAAAAACATATTGAGGTAGTCTATTGCTTCTTCTCGTTGTTCTAAGAAATCAAAACAGTATATAATATTATAAAGAGCACTATAGTCTGTTTCATCCAGTTCTAAGCACTTCATAAAATTATATTTTGCATTTTGAAAGTCATCTATAAATAGATATTCCATACCTATTAAAGAATATACATCTGATGGATCTTCTGTAAGATCTATGGCCATTTCTAATAGATTAATAGCCTTTCTATGCTCGTCTTGTTTACTAAATATATTTGCTTTTTGAATATAAATCTCTTCATTATTGGGTTCTAGTTCATACAACTCGTTTAGAATTGAATTTGCTTCTTCAAACTTATTTTCAAAGATGAATATCTCTGCTTTATATAATTTAAGATGAACCGATGACGGATGTTGTTCTAGACCTAATTTTACGGCTTTTCTTGCAAGCGCTATCTTTCCTTCTTCTATATAATAATTTGCAATGGCTTCAAACTCCTCAGAGTCAAAGAAAGACACATTGTTTGTCTTTAACATAGACTCAAAACGTGTAAGCGATAAATTTTCTTCTTCTTCAGGATTATAATTCATACACAGTTATTTATGTATTAGTATAAATTTAACAATGTTTTACTCCCTTCTTCTTCTTCACACCAAGAGTTGTCAACATAGTAATGAACATTCAATAATTAAGCCGAAAAAAGAAAACAGGAAAAGACCGCAGCAGTTTTGCAAATTTTGTCAGGATTCTTACTCTTTATACAACTCAGCCTCTATTCTTGACAGTTGGGTGTGTTTTGTTCGCTTTCGCGAAAGCGTATATATACTTTTACCCTGTCAATCAATACTAACACTATAAAAACAACATTATGAAAACTATTCTTTACATTATCGCATTCACTCTTTCAAGTTTCACATTTGCTCAAAATACAGAAGGTGTAACGGTTACTATAGAAATTGAAAATCTTTTAAATAATGATGGTAAAGTATCTGCCGCATTATATAATGAAGCAACATTTATGAAGGCTGCTCCTATAGATGCAGTAGAAGCAAAACCAGAAAACAAAACAATTACACTCACATTTACAAATGTACAGCCAGGTACTTACGGTGTCATTACACTTCATGACATTAATGAAAATGGTCGTATGGATTTTGAAGCAAGTGGAATGCCTAAAGAGCCTTACGGAGTTTCTGGTGAAGGGGTTAGTTTTGGACCTCCAGCATGGGGAGATGCAAAATTTGAAGTTGGAGCAGACGATATTTCATTAAAAATCAATATGTAAATTCATCCCTACTTTTTGATTTACAATAAGGCCTCATATACATCATATATGGGGCTTTATTTATATAAGAAAAAACTAATTACAGCTACATATATATAGATTTTGTCAATAGCTTTGTATTTTTGTACTTCAAAGATAACGTCTATGACTATTACGCAATTAAAATATGTACTAGCAGTTGCTGAGCATAAAAACTTCACAAAAGCTGCAGAAAAGACTTTTGTAACACAGCCTACATTAAGTATGCAAATACAAAAAATAGAAGAAGAACTTGATATTTTGATCTTTGACCGTACAAAGAAACCTATAGAACTTACTGAAATTGGTCATAAAATAGTAGCACAGGCAAGAAATATTGTTAACGAAGCAAATCGCATAAATGATATTGTAGATCAAGAAAAAGGGTTTATAGGGGGTGAATTTAAGCTGGGAATTATTCCAACAGTAATGCCAACATTACTCCCTATGTTTTTGCGCAACTTTATAAATAAATATCCAAAAGTAAAACTTAAAATAGAAGAGTTAAATACAGAAACTATTATAGAGCGACTTGAAGATGGACATCTTGATGCAGCAATTGCGGCTACTCCTTTACAAAATGAAAACATTAAAGAGCGCCCATTATATTATGAACCTTTTGTTGCTTATGTAACACAAAATCATCGCCTTTTTAAGAAAAAGAGTTTAGAGATTACAGATCTAGATCTTACCGATATGCTCTTATTAGAGGATGGTCATTGTTTTAGAGACGGGGTTATTAATTTATGCAAAGCTATAGCAGATCAACAAGGTGATCATTTTTCTTTAGAGAGTGGTAGTTTTGAAACACTTGTTAGGCTTGCAAATGAAGATTTAGGAATGACATTACTTCCATATCTACATACTATGGATTATAAAGGTCAAGAAGCTGATTTTCTTAAGAAGTTTAAAGAACCCTCACCAGCTAGAGAAGTGAGTCTCATTTATCATAAAAGTGAATTAAAAATGCAAATTATAGAAGCATTACGTAGTACTATTGCTAGTGTTATAAAGGGAGCTATTACTTTTCAAAATGTTCAGATTATAAGTCCACTTGGGACTAAGTAAATACATTCATATACTATAAAAAGCCTTGTTTCCAAGGCTTTTTATTATGGGTTTAAATAAATTAAACATTGATTAAGGTTTGGATTTTCCTTAACAAGGTTGTCAATCCAAATACGAAGTTCCTCTATTTCATAAGGAAGTAATCGTTTAACTGCTTTTTGTAGTTCTTTACAAAATAATACACTATCAAAACTTACTTTATTAAGAATCGTCTTAGTGTATTCAAACATTGCTCTCGCCATATTCGAAACTTAAGGGTTTTAGGTTAGATCTAATAAAAAGTAGTTTACTGTATAGGCAGGATGTTTTTATATCCTTAAATATAAGGATTTTGTTTCACATTTATAGATATTCTATATAGTTTAACACCATTTTTAGATACTAAAAAATCAATCACTTTTTTATACTCCCTGTATTAAAAACGATTATCTCCATCTAACAGGTCTCCTATCCCACCTAAAATTGAGCCTTCGCCTCTAGACTTGCCTCCACCAGAAGGTGCTAATGCAAGAACTCTATTTGCCAACCTACTAAATGGTAAAGATTGTATATAAACGGTTCCTGGCCCCTCTAAAGTGGCAAAAAATAAACCTTCACCTCCAAAAATTGTATTTTTTATTCCTCCTACAAATTCAATATCATAATGTACAGTATGATCAAAACCTATAATACATCCTGTATCTACTTTTAATCGTTCTCCTAAGGCGAGTTCTTTTTTTAATGTAGTTCCACCTGCATGTACAAAAGCAACTCCATCACCTTCTAATTTCTGCATGATAAACCCCTCTCCTCCAAAAAGACCTCTTCCTAATTTTTTTGTAAACTCAATTCCTATAGATACTCCTTTTGCAGCACATAAAAATGCATCTTTCTGACATATGAATTTTCCTCCTATTGTAGCTAGATCTATTGGGATAATTTTACCTGGGTATGGGGAAGCAAAACTCACTTTTTTCTTTCCTATCACATCATTATAAAATGCTGTCATAAAAAGGCTTTCTCCTGTAAGTAATCGTTTTCCTGCTCCAAAAATTTTACCCATGATTGAATTATCTTTTTTAGACCCATCCCCAAAAATGGTGTCCATACGTATTCCATCCTCCATCATCATAAAACTTCCAGCTTCTGCGATAACTCCTTCTTGTGGATCAAGCTCTATTTCTACATATTGCATTTCCTCCCCTATAATCTCATAATCTATTTCGTGTGCTTTCATTATTTATAGTTTATATCTTAATTAACTTATTATACTAGATAAGTAAAAAGAGGCTGAGTTTTGTTACAAAATTGTTGATATAATTTTAGCTGCAAAATTGATTTTTTAATAAAAGTAAAACATAACCATCTAATAAACAGTTGTCTAAAATAGATATTTAACCATTTTTACGGGAAAAGCATACTTTTCATGTATTATTCCTACAGGCGTAGTGTTTGATTATCAAATAAGTAGCTCTATGAAATAGTAATAAAAAGCACTACCAACTTACTAAATATGACAACTACATTCGATTTTTGAAACCAGACAACTAAAAATCAAGCTATCCTCTTGTGTATTTAAAACAATAATCTCTTGATCTTCAGCCATATAAAAACAATAAAATAAGCATCAAACAAAAGGTACTTTATTTTGATATCGTAAAAAAATTGACTAGGTTTATTTAAGTAATAAAAAATGTCATGAAGTTATCACCTACCAAAGGGTATTTATTGATCGCAGAACCATCTATTATAGGTGATGTTTCTTTTAATAGGTCTGTTGTATTACTTGCCGATCATAATGACAATGGTACTGTTGGTTTTATTATGAATAAACCATTAGAACAAAAGCTTCAAGATTTTATTCCAATTCTTACAACTAGCGATATTCCAGTTTTTAATGGAGGTCCTGTAGAACAGGATAATATTTATTTTATTCATACCGTACCGCATCTCATTAAAGGGAGTACGGAGATTGCTTCTGGGATTTTTTGGGGTGGTGATTTTGAAACTGCAATTCATCTTATTGAAGATAAAAAAATCAAGCCAAAAGAAGTTCAGTTTTTCTTAGGGTATTCTGGGTGGGATTCACAACAACTCAATCAAGAACTCCAAGAAAAATCTTGGGTAGTTGTTGAGAATAATTATAAAGAAGATATTATAACAAAATGCTGTCCGATGCTATGGAGAGAAAAGATAATAGAACTAGGAGGTGATTATTTAATATGGTCTAATGCTCCTGAACATCCACATTACAATTAGCCCAATCTCGCTTTTACATTTAATTTTTTAAGGAGTTCACTTGCAACTGTATGCGCGTATACTTTCTTACGGTACTTTGTAATAGGTTGTATTCCTTTAATTGTATTTGTTATAAAAAGTTCATCTGCTTTTTGTAATTCAAATGGAGAAATAGATGCCTCTTCAAAAGTATATTCTTCCATCAATGGAAGAATATTCAATAATTGTTTGCGTATAATCCCTCTTAAACAACCATCATCAAGGGGTGGTGTTTTAATATGATTGCCTTTTACAAGAAATAAGTTTCCTTGTAATGCTTCTACAACGTTCTTTTTATTATTAATTAAAAGACAGTTATCATATCCATTATCTTCTGCAAAAATACTACCGGTTACATGGAGTAACTTATTAGTTGTTTTAAGTGTTGATAATATATCTGCGTTTACATAATGATCTTTATATAACTCCACTTCATAAGGTTCTTCATTCAGTGTGTAAAATGGAGTCTGTAATGCTTTTGCGTAGCTATAAAACCCAACGCCTCTCTCATCTGGTAAGTAGGTGCCATTTCCTCTCCTATATACTGTAATACGTATGCGAGCAGGCTGATCTATAAGTTCATTTGCACGTAAAGTATCAAGTAATTGTTCTTCTAAGTATTCTGGAGTAAATTCCATAGGGATTTCCATACGAAGGATACGCATAGAAGCCATTAATCTAAAGTAATGATCTTCCCAAAAAAGAATTTTTCCGTGGACTGCTTTTAGTGTTTCAAAAACACCATCTCCATATAACAAGCCTCGATTCATAGGGTCTAAGTGAATCTTACCATCTTGTACTAATGTGCCGTTATCATTTATCATAAAAAAATCCCGCCATTCTTATGAATGGCGGGACAAATATACTATTTAGCCTAGAATTTAGACAGATCCTATGACTTGTTTTAATTGAGAAATTTGATTATCCCAAAACATCTTTCCTTCATCTATTTCATCATCTTCTGCAAAGTCTGTAATAATAAGAGATACGTCTTTTGTGATTTCATCTACCTGAATACGCAATTCAAAGAAGTAATCTTCTCCGTCTTCTTCATCTTCTAGCCACCTAAACCTAATACGTTCATTACTTTTCTTATTTACAAGTTTTGCTTGTTCTTCAGTTCCATCCCATATAAAAGTATATAACTCACCACGGGAATTTACGTTATCAGCAAACCACTCGCTCATTCCTGAGGGTGTTGCCATATATTGGTACAATAGAGCTGGTGATGCGTGAACCACAAATTCTATCTCATATTTTATTTTATCACTCATAGGTGTTCATTGTTAGCATTGCCCAATATATTGAAAGATATTGTGAGAACAAATAAATAGTTTTGATTTTATTTTAAAATATCTGTTTGTTGTACGCTTAATTGTTTTTATATTTGCACCCGCTTAACGAGAGAATATAATATTTTTACTTTAGATAAGCATTTATGGCGAGGTAGCTCAGTTGGTTAGAGCGTCGGATTCATAACCCGGAGGTCACGAGTTCAATTCTCGTTCTCGCTACTTAAAAATGAGGCAGTTACATTTAAAATGTAGCTGCTTTTTTATTTCATGTACAACATATGTACAACAATTTGAGGTTATTTCCTGATTTTACTGTTGATACCTTTCCACCAAGCAAGTGGTTTTTTTGTTATCATTATTTTCTTGATTCTCCCGAATTATTATCTTCCTCGCAATTGAATAAGCCATAAGCCACTGTAAATCAAACTAAATGCATTAGATTTACAACAAATACATTAAGATATACACGCTTAATCTTTTAAGAAGTTTAAATAATTATAACGATTTATGGTAAATAGAGGTTCTGAATGGAGAAAATGGAACTTTCACGTTCATACGAAAGGAACTAATAAAAATATTACCCAATCTGACCTTCTATATACTTGTTAGCCATAACTAAGATGTAGAAAATTTAAATATGTTTTAACATTCAAATTAAAAACTAATTAAATATTGGAATTATGAAAAAAACTATGCTTTTCCTGTTAGTGGGCTTCTACTGGTTCAATCTAAATGCGCAGGTTAATTTAGAAGATGGTTTAGTTGCTTTTTATCCATTCAAAGGAAATTCAATCGATGAAAGCACTAATAACAACAATGGTAGTGTTATGGGAGCTTCATTAGTAAATGACAGGTTTGGTAACAGTAATAGTGCTTATAACTTTGATGGTGATGATTATATATTTGTAAATGATTCGCCAAGTCTAAGAATTGTTGATTTTTCAATATCCCTATGGTGTAAATTTGACAATACTAATGGATTACAATTAATGATAGACAAGCACTTAGGTACTGGTGCTTTAGATTCTTATGAAGTATGGTTCCAATCTAACAAAGTGTGGGGCACAATTTCTGATTTTGATGGCTTTGACAATTTTGTTGATACACCATTAAACCCTGATTTAGGAGTTTGGTATCATATTGTATATACTTTCGATGACTTAAACAACACTCAGTCTATATATGTTAATTCTGTTTTAGGCTCAAATATTGTGGCAAATAAGTCTATTTCTTATGACAATGAACCACTCTTAATAGGTGCTAGTAACGACCAACAAGTTCCTAAGTTTTTCTTTAAAGGTGATTTAGATGATATAAGAATATACGACAGAGTCATCAATCAGGATGAAATAGACACTTTGTATTCAGAAACATTGTCTATTAAAGAATTTGAAACAGATCTTTTCTCAATTTATCCTAATCCGACATCCGATTTAATTAAAATTAATTCAAATCAAATTATTGAAGAAATAATTCTTTATTCGTTAAATGGTGAAATTTTACTTCAAGAAAGCATCAATACAATTGATTACGAGATTAATACGGCTAACTTAGCTAGTGGAAGTTATATAATATCTGCAAAAATGAACATTGACAACAAATTGACATTTCATCAAAAAATATTCATTAAGAAATAATAATAAAAATATTTGCAAATATTTCCATAAACCTGCAAGGTATTATAGACCCTCTCTATTGAATAAATGAGAAGGTCTATAAAATTTTAAATCATATATTAATAATACCCGAACTAGTTAGTTCTTGATCAATTTTCTCCAAGAGAGTGTCTTTTTATTGTCATTACTCGCCTTATTCTTCTTGAAATTATCATTCGCGCCTTTCTTCGCTGCAACTAAATTAGGTGTTGTTTGACTAGTTTGTGTTTCAAAAACAATAACGCCCTCTAAAACTTGCGCCCAACAATGAAGATTAAATGAAGTTGGCGTACGCATCCCACACTCCCATTTACTGACCAAACGATCAGCAACACCTAGTTTATGGTTTACGTCTTCTTGGGTCATTCCTAGCTCCTTTCTCCTAACAATCATTGGACGGACAACATTTTTCAAAAAATCGTTCCGTGTACATTTCTTAAAGTTTGACTTATCAGCGTTCATACTATGCTCCTTTTTGTTGAACGAGGTTCTTTTACAAACCTTCTGATTAATCAAACACGCACAAGGGTTGCTTAACTATGCACTTAAAAAACACACAGATATTCAAGATTTTAAAAGACTGTGCGTAGAAGTATTCAAAAATTTATCTATACCCCACTTTCAGCCTAAATTGAGAAAAGGAAAATATATGCTCAAAACCAGTAAAAATAATTCCGTAATATTTATTGATCCTGACCAAGAAATCGAGGTGATTGCTAACCTTCTATTACAAATGAATGCTTTTGCATCTATTAAAACAGCAGAATTAGCAACGACCTTAGACAAAACAACTCAATACAGAATGCGCAAAGTAGGTCATTTCCCTAAACTTTATTCGATAACACAGCTTGGTCAAAGGAAAGCTTATAGGTTACAGGACTTGAAAAACTGGCTTGAAAGCCCTGCTTGTTATGATCACAAGAATTGTGATTAATAACAGGGGATTGTACAGGTTTCATGATGTGATCTTTTAACTCTTCAAAAATCGGAATGCTCTCAATGTTTGCGCTATTGATTATAAATCGTACAGCTTCATTGAGAGCTTCCATTGCCCTTTTCTTTTCTGCTCCGTAAGTATATTGATCGTAAACGTCCGTTACATCACTTCTAACGTGATTAAGACACATCTTTACTAAGTCTTGTCGCCCGAATAGCCCTGCTATTATTGTTGCACCTGTACGCCTTAAATCGTGCGGTACAAAAGGCGTTTCTATCCCAAATTTATCAAAATGCCGTTTTATCGGTTGGCATAAAGTCCGATTATGAAGTGGTTTTAAATCTGTTATAATCTTGCCACACCGTGAATAACTCCCTGCTGATCCAAAGACAATTCCTTTTCCATCTGAATATTGACGTACTTCATCAAGAACTTTTAACGCCTCATCACCAAGATAAACACGGTGTAAATGACCATTTTTAGTTTTTGGTAATGTCCATATCCGTTCGTCAAAATCTATATCTACCCATTTCATCTGGCGCACCTCACCTCCACGCGCAACAGTTACAAGCATAAATCTCAACGCTAACCGTGTGACTGGTGACATTTTGATATGATCTAAGCCATACCAAAACAGATAAATCTCTTTAGGGGAAAGATGCCTACTACGTTTATTCTTTTTAATGCGAAGTTTAATATCAAGACAAGGATTGTCTCTACGGCGCATTAAACCCATATCAGCGGCAAAATTGAACAATCGTCTTACATAGCTATAAAGGTGGGTTGCTGTACTTGGTGCTTCTCTTTTGGCGATAATCCTGTGGAATATTTGCGAGAGGTCTTTAGGTTCAACCTCTGTTATTTTAGTATTTCCCAATAAGGGGAGTAAATCTTTATCAAGAGCTTTCTTTTCTGAAAGGTAGCTTTGTTTATTTGTTTTTTTACAATATTCTAAATAAAGCTCTACCAACCCCGAAACAGTCAACTCATCTAGCTTTTCCTTTTTTTCTTGTTGCTGTTCAAGAAGTGGATCAATACCCATTTCAACTTTATCGTTAGCCACATTATAAAGCTTAATAGCTTTACTTAAAGAAATTCTAGGATATCTCCCAAGAGTTAAGGTTTTTTGGCACTTATTAAAACGATAGTTATAAAACCACGTTTTTGTTCCTTTAGGTGAAACTCGTATACCGAAACCAGATAAACTATGACACCAATAGCGTTGATTTTTGTTGTCCGCTTTTAAATGTCGGATAGTGACATCAGTAAACTTAATTGAGTTCTCTTTTTTTACATCAAATTTTACATCAAATTTGGTGTTATTGCCTGCATTTGAATGAAACATTATACAATCTGTCCTTTTCTAAAAAAACAAGTAGCTAATGCTTGATTACTCATAAAATGAGTTGAGAAAAACGCACAAAAAACGTCTGTAAGGCTTATAGATCAATATTTTCAATTAAGGGCTAGACAAGCTTTGAAAAAATGAGTATACACCTATCTGTTCATTTTAATGACATTCCCTGATAGCTCAGTTGGTAGAGCAAATGACTGTTAATCGAGATTTTTTCGTCATTCTTAATGCTCTAACCTCTTGAAATAACAATGTATTTTATAGCACTTACTACTTGTAGGGTTGTTTTTACATCAATATTTTCATCATTCTAACATAGCAATCTAATACTGTAAAATAATATTATTTCTTTATTCTTTTAGACATAGTTTCTAAGATCGTTTAACGGTCAGTGAAATTTGTGATCGTGTGTAATGCCAACATATGGGCATAAGTTTAACCGCCCTACATACGGTAAAGGTGTAAGCTTGGAGCATTTGTTAAATGTCATCCATAGGGTAAATGCCCTTTTAAAAAATAGGTAAATACCTCTATTTTTTTATAAGTTGGTTTTGTAATTTAATAAACAATTCAAAATAAATAATTATGAAACATCAAATTATAATTCTAGTATTTTTCATTGTTTATGGAACTTGCTATTCACAAAATTTTGAAATGAATTATTGTATCCAAGGTATTTCAGTTAATTTTCTTAATGAGAAAGATGCAAAATTAGCTTTTAAAAATCATATTGGAGAAAATAATTACATCAGCATTACTATTAATCATAAAAACCACGTTGATTTTAATGGGGAAATTTATTCTCTTGAAGGTGATCTTTTAAAAGTTATAGAAGAAGATACTAATCTACCAAAGAGCATTTCTGTCTACATTGGAGTACAAAAATCAGCTCACTTTGATACGCTTATGCAAATAGTTTGTTCTTTAAAAAATCTCAATTCTTTTTCTATCACAGAATTAAGATTATATCATTATGATTAAAATCAATATTTTCATCATTCTAGCACTCTATATTCAAAATGAATTAAAACGCAATTTTATAAAATTCAAAATACGGAAATCCGTAAAGATATGTCAAAAAGAGCAACTAAATTTATATAATTAAACTAACCGAAAATGAGGAAAATTGTAATATTAGGAGGATTAATTATTCTCTCATTATCCAGTTGTAAAGGCATTGAAACTGTTTTAAGTCCTAATAAGTATGAATTTAGTAAAAATGCTACTGCAGGAACTATCAATTCAAAGTTTCTTCCAATTAAAGATAATAATTCCAAAACTGATAATGCGGTAATAGGCTATGCCTCATTATCAGCACACTTTTTCGATGCCTCTAAGAGAATAGGAATATCTACGTTTGATATAAATAGATCAATTGATCCTCCTGAAAACGGTAAACCTGAAAAAGATAATGGAGTTGTGTTTAGACCTAGATATCTTGCAGAAGAACAACCAGATATTGCATATGAAATAGCAAATACATTTGCTACTCAACTAAGTGGTTCTACAGGTGATAATTTAGAAGCTAACATCGCATTAGCATCTAGTTACTTGCAAACCGTTAGTAAATTAACAAATAAATCTCAAACTTTAAATTTACTTCGTACCATTGGTTACAGAATGAATGAGAGTGCATTTAATGGTGATTTAGAAAATGAAAAATATGATAGAATTTTTAGTGAAGTAATTTGTTTAACCAAAGATTTGCAAATAGCCGAATTTGATATCGAACAAAAAAAATCAGAATATCAATATAAGTCATATGAAGAATTCAACAAGCTTCTTTTTACTATCAAAGAATTAGATGTTGATAACAAATTAGTTGAAGAGCTTATTAAAAATTTTATTACTCAAAATGGGCATAATGAAAATGGAATATCTAAAGAAGAATTAGAAAACCTAATAAAAGAGACAAATTCTTTACTAGAAAAAATTAGTTCTAAAAAGAAAGAAGAATAGATTATGGTAAAATTAGAACAATTAAGGAATACATTAAACAATGCCATAGAAAATGAAACCAAACTTAAAATAATAAGATTGCAAGGTATCTTTAACTGCATACTCTTAGAAAAGAAAAAGGTAGGTAACCAAATTGAAGAGATAAAAGTGAAGATTTTAAAAAATAACAGTGATGATTACCCTGAAGATTTTGAGTTAAACATAAGTTTAAGTGATGGAGGAATAATAGAAGTCCAAGTATTAAGTTGATAAACGTGTTAACAACTGTAATTCAATTAATTAATAACAAACACTATAATTAATAAATTTGATTATAAGGAAAAATGCTTAAAATATGGATGCAAAATTAATAGTAGCAAGGCTCAAACAAGCAAATTATAAGTACTCAGAGGGTAAAACAATAAAAGAGTTACTTAGGCAATTACCCCTATCTGAACAAATATCTATTAGAAATGGACTAATAGGAGAAAAAACCAAAGCCGACAATTCTGATATTATTGATGTTATAAATGACATAATAAATGTACTTGGTTCAAATCGGTAATATAACAGATTATATCTTTGAAGGTATAGCTATCATAATTTCCATAATAGCACTTGGAGTCACAATATACGATCGAAAAAAAGCTCAGAAAGCAATCAAACTTTCAGAGAGAGCGATCAAACTTTCGGAAGGAAATATTGAATTATCTATACGTAGTTCAATTAGTGAAGGAAGAAAAAGGATGAATGAGGCTATGAAAGATGTTCTGTATTTTAAATTGGATTATCCTAAAGAAGACACCAAAATAATAGAAAAATTATTTTATTCCGCTTTGGAAGATCTCATAAATCAATATGAAAGAGCTTGTATGCTATATCTTGACGATAAAATTGATAAAGAACGCTTTAAAATTGAGTATTCGAAAGAAATTAGAAATTTAGTTGAAAATGGAAACTATAAAGAAAAGTATTTCCCCTCTCATACATCTTCATATAAAGCTGTACTTAATGTATACGGGTCTTGGGAAGATACAGAAAAAAAGTTACCATATTCTATTCCTTGAATACACATCCCCTCACAATTTTGCGAATGTTTGACTTATATAAATTTCACCTTCAAAATCAGTTCTCAAATTATTGAAAAGCCTTTCCCTATCATCCGTATAGATCATAATATCCTCTCTAGCTCTTGATGCAGAAACATAGAATTGTTCAAGGCTTGTAGCGGAGAATGTTTCTGATGGTTGAGCAATAATGACATTATCTACTGTTTTGCCTTGTGAGCTATAAGACGTGGAACAATAAGCGTAATCAAAATTTCCAAAACGCTTATCAAGAATAAAGCTTGTCTTTTTAAAACGTGAATACTTCACCGCCTTGATATGTCCTTTTGATGTAAAACCTTCAACCTTCAAAGTCGTTCCGTTATTAAGGCGAGTGCCTTTATAATCAAAACTATTCTTATTAATCCGTATGGTATCTTTTACTGATAGATCAATAGCGCGAGATTGGTATAAATCAAAATCCTTAGTACGATTAATATCAAGTATATGAATATTCCCCTGTTCGTCTTGAATGAGAATATCTTGATTTACGATATCAACCACCGTCAAAACAGAGCCCTTTTTAATGCCTTTCATATTTTGATGAGTTTGGATTGTTTGTCCTATCTCATAGGAACGGTAATCGTTCTTTTCGGATTGTGTTAAGTATAAGCTATCATAGACCGTGAATTTCTTATTTCTTTTACTCAGATAGGAATTTGTTTTTAGCCCCTCTCTAATGGCTAGATTAAGCTTTTTAGTATTGGCTCTTGTTGGCGTAATAACCAATGTTAATTTCTTATCCTTCCTAGCCTTTAAATAGTTTCTTACAATAGCTTTATCTATATCCTCACTTGGTAATTCCTGAATAGCACCAAACTGATTAAGTCTCTCAAACCCTGATGTGATATTCCCTTTAGCTATATCTTCAATAGCTTGCCTATATTCTTCATGCTTTTGACGAAAGATCGTTGTTACCTTTGCATCGGGTATGCCTGCAATTGTGGTGAGTGTTTCAATGGCATCACCGCGCTGAATGCTCTTATGTTGATTTGGGTCACCAGAAAGGATAACACGCGCGTTATTATCATTAGCAATCGTCAACACCTTGACCATATCTTTTGCACCAATAAGCCCTGCCTCATCAATCAAGATAACCTGGTCTTTTATTTTTGATTGTACATTCTCGTTGCTTGTTAATTGAGCGAGTGTATCGGCGTTGCTAAATCCCTCATCTCTTAAAACATTGCATGAAGCTTCTGCAGTTGGCGCAAAAAGAAACACTTGCTTATCACCTTTTTCAATAGACGGCACAAGTGTTTTAAGTAAGGTTGTTTTTCCTGTTCCTGCCCCACCCTTAATAATTGTGAGTTGGTTTTTTGATTGTAAGACATGTAAAACGGCATCTGATTGCTGGGAATTTAGGTGTTTTGTCGAGACTTGCTTTAAATCTTTTCCTAATGGTTGAACTGTACCTATTCCCTGCCTTGCCAAGCGTACCATTTGCTTTTCTTCCTCTAAGACAAGCTTTGTTGTACAAAAACAAGTATGCTCCTTGTTCATTCTAAAGACTTGATCATTGTTTAATAAGGATAAATCGATACTATTAAGAGATACCCAACGGTTATCAATAGCAAAGTGATACGCTTTGGCTAAAACTTGCCTTTCTTGAACAAGTGATTTACGTTCCAAAAGATGATTAAGAGCAAAAGTAACTGATCTACTAGGCGTAAGAGATACATCGGTGGTTATAGCCTCTTCACTTTCTGCTCTAATATCATTATCGACCAATTGTTTTTGCCAGAGTTTTTGCAATTGTTCCATCGTTAGGTTTTTATCTTTTCCTAAACGGGTTTGACTACCCAATTGATCAAGGGATTTGGCATCAGTAATCCCTTTTTCTTTTGCAACTTGTCCAATATGGTTAGTCCGCTTTGAAAAATGATGAATAGCCTTTTGTGGAATAATGGCTAGTTCAAAGGCTGTACGGGTTTTTCGTATGCCGTACCCCATTAAGCTGTAGGCATCGGCTAGACGCTTTAAAAAGCGTGCTTGGTAATATGGCATTGATCGCTTGATTTCAACAAACTGCCCTGCTTTAAAACGGTTTTCAGTACTATCAAACGTAATGTTATGAGTATAGACGTGGCAGTGGATGTGACAGTCAGGTGGCGCATCTTTTGTTGGGCGTGCGGTAAGATGCGTAAATCCGCACCAAATCATTTCACCAGTACGGCGATCACGATTTCGATTATTAATCCGAATACGTGTCAACATATCGTTTTCAATTTCGTGTATTGTCAAATCAACAGAGCGTTCAAACGTCTCTAATATATCTTGATTAAGTGTCAAACCGTAAAGAACCGATACTGACTTAGGGCAATGAAAACTTATGTCATACCCAACACGGCGATCTTTTAACGTTCGAGGTGTTAGAGGTTGGTTTGTGACGGGATGGATATTATCACAAAAGCTATTGAAGGTTTCTTTTGTGATAGGCATTCCCGCCAAACCTATTCGTTTGGCAATTTTACCATCAAAAACACCATTGACCTCTTGATCTTGGATATAATAATCTGCCTTTGAAAGGCCTTTAGTATAGTAGGCTTTAGCTTGAACAACATTTTTACTTAAATGCATTCTGATCATCACACACTCCTTGGTTGGAGGTGTGGTTTAGTAGTTAGTTAGAGGAATTGGTACGCACTTTAAAAAAAAATAAAAAAACTGTAACTTTATTTAAATTATATAGTCTTATCTGCAAATAGTAGATTTGCACCAGAATATTAGAAATAAAACATGTATAAAAATAATTTTGTAATTTAACCTATTAGTTATGGAATAAAAAAGCCCCAGTTAGCTAAACTGAGGCTTATAAAGGGATTAATAATAAAGTATTATTCTTGTTTGGTATTCTTTAAGACCTCGACAATCTTGATTACCAATAAAATAGTACTTACTACTTCTCCCCAATTCAGAAATATAAATGTAATTGCTTCCATAATTATTGTATTAAATTAAACCTTAAGTTACTAAGGGCAAAGACCAGTACTGTGTACTGGTTTTTGTTTGGAACAAATGCCCTATTAATTATATGCTGTGAATATTTCTGAATTTCACTGTATAATCAACCTAATACAATAAGTAAATTTCTGAACTTAATTGAGATTTAGGAACAAGTCCCTTAGATTTCAATTTCGGTAAAAAATAAATCTTTTAATTTTGTGTATGTTCAATTTCGGTAAAAAAAACGAATTAGAACACTCCTTCTTAAAAGAACTCACTATATGAGTCCCAAAAGTTGTAAAATGTTACACCAGATACTTAAAAATCAATTTAAGTGTATGAAAATCAATTACTTAAACTAAAACATCTAATTTTCAAGTGAGTTTATATCCCCTTCAAAAATAGCCTTAAAAGCTCCCACTACTCCATTTGATCCTGCTTCTAGTTCAATTACTTATCAAACTACAAACACATATAGATCTCTAAATATCTATGCTTTACCTTCGAAAATTCAAATTCCATTAGTAATTCAGGTTTTCGTATCAATAAAGACATCATTATCATTTTATGAACTCACATAATTAAATCAGACATCTCCCCTATTTTTAAAATAGGATGGTTTCAAAATCTTATCCTAAGAGATTTTTAGTGAATCTGGTTTTCTTTTTCAGCTTCTTCTTTTTGAATTTGTGCCTTACGTGAGCTTAAAATACTCATGTTGACAGCACAATCTAGAAGTTCCTTATCTATAACCTCAAGCATTTTATTAAGGCTTTCAATTCTTTGGTCTAATTTGGTGATTTTGTCTTTCTCATTTTCTATCATTAATCAACTCCTTACTTAGAAAGAGATTATCATACAGTAATAATTATGTCAACAATTTATCGTTCTCTACTCCTATCTTTTTCTTGTTCTTTTTCCCTAATATATTCTTTTTCCTTTTGCTTCTCCATGACAGATTTATCTAACTCTTTTTTAAGATCTTTTTTAAGATCATTTAAATGTTTAGCTCTATCCTTAAAATGATTAAAATCGCGATCAATCAAATGAAGTTTATCAGGACCATAGTCTTTATGCTTTTCATAAGCTTTTTCTCTTTGCTCCTTCATTCTCTCATAGTCCTTATTTACGGCTTCAAGATGATCTTTTAAATGCTGAATATCTTTATTGTGTTCTTTTCCCATTTCCTGAAATTTAGTTATCGCCCGTATTCTCTTTTATTTTTTTCTTGTCGCTCTCGTTCTTTGCGTGCTTGTTTCTCTTTATCGCTCAACGACCTTGAGCGTGTAATACCATCATTATTATCTGTAAACTCACTTTTTTTTCGTTCCCATTCCTTCTCTTTAAAATCTTGTTTCAACTTATCAAACTTTGCCGAAGATTTGCCGATTTCATCACGGGTTAGCATGTCAAAAGCATTTTCAGCGATTGCTTTTTTAACTTGTTTCAAATCAAAACTTCTAGTGACTTTCTTTGTCTTTTCTTTGGTTTTACTTTTTTTAAACTCTTCTACCTTTTGTAAATCCTTTAAAATCGGTTTTAAGTGTTGCTCGATGTCTTTTTTCTTGGTCGCAGTATATCGCATTAAAGAATGTATTTCTTGTCTCTCGCTAACCATTACAACGCCACGATTACCAATTGCCAAATCAAAGCCGGCTTTCTTTAAAGCGTGTTGAAATTCTTTCGGGTCTTGGTGGGTTTCATAGAGTTTCTTAATCCGTGCTTTCAGTTGTTTAGGCGTATAGCCATCACGAATGGTTTGTTGACGTTCATTCATCTGTTCCCAATTCTCACTAAAGCCATCTTTTAATCGCTTATGTCCAAATTGTTTTTCAAGATCACGACCTAGTTTCTTATGAATGTAATAGTCATTCTTGGTATCAATCACTTTACCTTTTTCAACATCTGTTCTTTGCCAAACAACGTGCATATGAGAACGTCCACCCTTTTCGTGATAAACAACGGCGCGCGGTTGATCTTTTAGCCCCAGGCGTTTTTCCATTTCGTCAACGGAATGCTTCCAAAATTCGGGTGTCATTGCTTCATCTTTGGCAGGATTGATTTGGGCGTGATATAATCCTGTTTTGGCTTTGGTGATCTTAGAGGCAAGCTCCATATCCTTTAAAGCTTCTGATAGGTCTTGTGTGGCTGTTCCTTTGACTTCAACGATAACAATGCGCTCATTATCATTTTTGAGTAAATGAGTGGCTAGGCTTGCGCTACCTGATCGTTTACCACCTTTACAGATCATATCCCAATGCGTTGCGGAGATCTGTCCGAATAGACTTAACCTCATCAATGAGAGATTGCCCAATGGCTTGATCGGTTGGATTACCACCATTGTAATGTTTGGCGATTTGATTAAGGTTACCCCCGATTTTACCCCAAGATGATAAAAGCTGAACAAGGAGCTTGGTATCAAGACCAGATTTAAGAGGTTTTGATTTGAGGGCGGTTTTGCGGAAATAATCGGCGCCATTCAAGCCTGATTGTTTGCATCTAGTAAGAAATTCTTGCTTTTCTTGGGCAGTCAAGCGGAATTGAACGAGGTCATTTCGTTGTCGCTTTTCACTTCTCTTTTTCTTTTGCATTTAAAAACGAATTAGTTTTTAGGGGAGGATTAAACGGACGGGGCTTGTCCTTCCTTTACAAGGGTGGCGGTATTACCGTCCCATACCTTGCATACGCTCATCTATTCAAATTATTACTCATCTAAAGATACGAGAGTTTTTGGAAAATAAGCGCTTAAATTTCTTAAAAAGAAGCTCTAACCAACAATATAATAGCAAATTACAAATTTATCCGCGCACTTTATAGTATTAGTTTTGGTAGTATTTGGGGCTAACGCGCTTCGCTTGTTTTATTAATAAACCGTTGACATTTATACATTAATATGTATAATACGAATCGAGTTTATTTGAGGTATTCAAAATGACGGTAGAAGTGGCACAAGCAGAAGTGGATTATAACCACCCTAATCCTTTGGTGATGTTCTCAATGCGCCAGAAAGCAAAAGACGATTTCACAAAAGAGGAAATCGAAGAAGCTTTTGCAGGATATACCAATACTGGCATTAACGAATTGCTAGAAATGTATTTTGAACTTAGAACCGCAGAACCTGATAAGTACCCCTTCTCTAACGACCTAACTATGAGTACCGTGGTTGCTATAAAAAGTAAAAATACGATGGCTCGGCATTATGCCAGAATAAATGCTGGCTTAAACGAAACTGAAGCTCACGTTATTGAAAACGCACGTATTGCACGAGAAAAAAGCGAGTTTTACAAAACGTATGATAGTGGAAAGCACTATCAATCAAGAGTAAAAGACAAAGAAGTAAAAATGCCTTTGGAATGGTTTTTACTTGAAGAAATGGAACGAGAAATAATAGCAAATGGACGTTTACAATCAAAATATTTGAAAACGTATTTTGAAGAAAAGTATTATCACCCAGTAACTAAACCTACCTACGGTTCACAAATTGATGAAAACAAAAATGGAATGGGTATCAGTTCATTAAATCCTGAAGATTACGGGCTAAAAAAAGGAAGTGATTTAACTGACCCTAACTTTTGTTTTGCTGAGAATTATCAAGATATCTCACTAGGAAGATGGGTCACGAATGGTATTAAAAAAGCTGTAAAATTCATTCAAACTCTATAACTACCCCTTAATATATTTAAAAATCTAGTTTTCAGTTATTTATGTGTATTTTTTGTATTTTACTATCAAAATTCAAAAAATGAAATCTACACATCTTAGAAGTAAAAACACATTTAATTCTTCAAATGTAGTGCTATCTCTTGTCCTCATAAGTTTTCTTTTTATGACATCATTTTTTTTGATTATTTCTGACGGTTTTCGAATAGGTATAGGTACGATACTTGGAGGTTTTATATTACTTATATTTTTCGTTTTTTCAGCTAGTTATTATGTTGGATACAGAAGAATTACAAAATTTCATAGATATGCTAATAATTTTGAAGATAATGACAAATGGCTCCCTAAACATTTTGGAATTGATGCTGATAAAATAACAACTCTTAATAACATAGTACAATTAGGCATCAACAAGGTTACCGAAGAGACTGAAACTGAAATACTACTCAATAACATAAAAGAAGAACTTGAATACCTTAATGAAAATAAAAGAATAGCAGAACAAAAGTTAGGCGAATGGAAGTTAATTCCAAGAGCTTCCAATGAAAAATTCTTTAGTTATAAAACAAGAAGATATCTTGGAGGACGTACTGCCATCTATTCACAAAGCAATTTTACAGAAATAGAACAAGATTTTAATAAACATATTAATGAGCACAATGAAGCTATTTTTGAAGCAAATAAAATTCATATTCAGCTTTTAGAAAGAGGCGGTCAACTCAAAAGGCGTATTCGCGATTTTTCAACAATTGATGGGTTGAATACATCGAAAGGGTTCTATCTAGGGCAGGACGATCAAGAACAACCATATTTCTTTGAAAACAATACACATATTTTAACAGTAGCGCAGTCTGGTGCAGGTAAAAATACAAGTCTTATAATGCCTAATTTACTTATGGGGCGCTTTGATGGGACAAAAATTATTCTTGATCTTAAAGGAGAGAATGCCGCTGTATGTTCTCATTGGCGTGGAAAAGAAAACAAAGGGAACAGCTATATTCTTAATCCTTGGCAAGTTTTTGATATGCCTTCTGTTACTTATAATCCTTTTTGTTTACTAGACCCATTTGAAGATGATTTTTATAGTGATTGTACAGCTTTTGCCGATGTCATTATTCCTGTAAAGGAAAACCAATCAGATACAGGCGAACACTTTGATGAGTTGGCACGTGACTTTATTGCATCATTTTTAATGTATCTAGCGATCAAAAACTATCCTGAAACCCCTACTCCTATTACGCTTTATGACCAAATTATCCGTGCAACTGCCTCTGTAAAAGAATTAGGGTTTATCATAACAGATATGGAAGGAATTCCACACCCTGACGAAAACATTAAACGTGCATTAGAACTCTCAGCTATTACTTTTAAAGGATTAATAAGCACGGGTGAAAACAATGAGTTACGTGGTGTTAAAACGACAATTTCACGCGCTTTAAAAGCATTTAAAGGCAAGCAACTTTATAATGCTGTACAATCTGACAAAGACGCTTCACAAGATTTACTCAATAAATTATTCCATAGTGGCGAAAATAATGACCTATACATCTCTTTTCCTCAAAGTGAAATGAATGATGCCAAACTATGGTTGCGCCTTGTCTTGGCTTCTTTTATTCGTGACAACACTAAAAACAAACCTAGTAAACCTGTCTTATTTGTTCTTGATGAATTCCCCCAATTAGGAGCATTTAATCTTGTTAGAAAAGGTATCGCCTTTTTACGTACTTATGGTGTTCAATTTTGGATTATATGCCAAAACCTTGATCAACTGACCACACATTACGGACAAGAAGGTAAAAAGGAAATTGTTGAAAATTGTACAATATCACAATTTTTCAATGTCAAAGATGATACAGCTAAATATGTATCAGAAAAGCTAGATAAATTTTCAAGAATAGTAGAAAATTACAATACACATGAGTATAAAAGTAATTTCGAGAGATTGAGGAAAACACGCGCTGAAGTAGAACAGGAAAAAGATACTTTCACTTTCATTGGGCAGAACGAAGCACTTTTACTACAACGTGTTCCATACTATGAAATGAAAAGCATAAAAGATAAAGCAGCACCTAACCCCCTCCATTACGACATAGAAACATATCAAGAATATGTTTCACAGAATAAGTAAAAGACAAAAGCCATCTTTTACAATGGCTTTTATCTAAACTCATCTAATATTCATTGCCTAACATTGCGGTAAGCACACGTCTTGTTTTAGTAGAATCACTTGGCTCTGGAGAACCATATTCGTAATTAAGATCGTAATAGTCTATTTTCCACAAGATGGTATGAGCATTTTGTTTAAACCGCCCCATATCGTGTTCTTTATAGGGGTCATTATCAGGATTGAAATTATCAAATTTCCTGATTTTCATTGTCGCCACAAGACGGTCACCTAAAGGCAAGTTATTAAACCCTTCTGTAACACAGTATTGCCCTTTTACCTCTTTATTGTTTGATGTGTTACTACCGAAATTTTGACGAAATAGATCATTTTGCTCTGCTATGAGCTTCGCTTTATCTTTTGCCATCGTTTCCCTTTCGTTGACGTTTTTGATTTAACACGAATAACGAAAAGCGGTTGATAACAATACGCACTTAAATACAGAGCAAAAAACTATCGCCCTCTACCTTTTGAACGATTGTCGCGTTGTTGTTCTTTTTGAAGCTTTTGAGCTTTCTCTAACTCTTGATCTTTTTGATATTGCTTCATCCCTGCCTTAATAACAGATAAACGGCTTTTATTGACTTGCAAACGATCAAGAGCTTGCGCGTTTAGTTTTTCAAGTATATCGGATTTTAGCCCTGTCTCTTTTGCCAGTTCATATCCTTGATTATATATTTTCAAATATTCCTTATCGACAGTTAGGTATTCTTCCATAGCTTAAAAAGTTTCACGGGCGTTAGTTTCTAAATAATCATTGATAGAATTGCGATCATAGAGGATCACGCGCGGTTGTGGTTGCGAAAATCTGATTTTCCCTTCATCACGAAGTTTCTGCAGAGTTGTTTTTGATGAAATATTGAGCAAAGACATAGCCGTTTCGCCATCAACCCATTTCCAAGTTTCAGTCTTGTTTTGTTGTCCGATATGGTCAACAACCTTATTAAATAAGGCATAAAAAGCATCTTCTTCAATACAAATAACTTCCATATTTTAAAGATAGGGAAAATTTATAATGATCTGATAATCAATAAAAATTAATGTTTAGTCAATCATATCAGGCATCAAACCAAAAAACCTTTGCCCTCTATATCCACCATCACTTGGAGTATTAACGATAATCTCGAAGATATTAACTTCAAAAGAATTGCCTGTAGTACTAAGTGGTGCAAGAATTTCATCTTTGCTTCCGAAAAAACTAAGTACATAGTTCCCATCTTCATTGCCAGAGAAAACTGATTGGTCAACTAGGCTAGTTATTGTGCTAATGCCATTAAGAATACTAATTTCGTCAGAAAAATCACTAAAAGTGATTGACCCATTTGTTAATATTTCGTTTGTCTGACCGTGAATGTCGTTATTAGTATCAATTGATGTAAAGCCTTGGTTGATTGTTACAGTAGCATTTGCTGGATGTTCATCATCAGGAATATCAATAGCATACGTAATATAAATGAACTTTGTTGTATTACTTGCGCCAGCTATGTTAGCAATTTGACCTGCGCTTGATGCTGTTCCGTTTACATCTTGATTAATAAGTGAGTAAAAAATTCTGTCTTGCTCTATTCCTGTCATAGCCTCAGTTTCTTGCCTATTGATCGTTGGCAGACGATTACCAGTTGTTGATGTTCTAATTTGACCCTCATCACCAGGAAACCTAACATTTGTAACTCCTGCTGTTTGTACACGTAAGATACCGTCGTTTCCTTGATTATCGTTTGTATCATCTGTCATATCATTTTGTTCTTCTTGTTCAGGTTCTGTTTCATCATTAGAACCATCAGACGAACAGGCATTAAAAAGAAGGGATGAAAAGGCAAAGATGAGTATTAAAAATCTTGTTTGAATTTTATAAATTATTTTCATTTCATTTTTGTTTTAAGTGAATAATTAAACTGTTGCGATTTGGGATCGCTTGACAATGAAATGATGTTTAAGGGTCTCGGATATAGTATGTCTGTACTCTCATTTTACGGCAAAAAAACAGCGTGAACTTAGAGTGTCTTCGTTTATAGAGGTACTGGTATACCCGTAACCAAAAGACAACAACTAAGCCCACGCATACCGTGGGCATTAGCGCCTTGTCTTTCACTATGGTTACTTAAAATTACCAGTTTTCTATAAACAGTGAAAATCGTTAGCTAATGCTTATTTTATATTTTTTTAGATGTTTATTTTTCTATAAATGTATTTTTAGATGTTTGTTTGAATCTAAAGTAGGTAATCAAATCTTGAAGCCAAAATATTTTTACAGTTTTATCGTAAGCACCATCATCAATAATGTTGCAGAATATATCAAATAAGATGTGAATAGTTGCATAGTGTTTCAAAATGGTTTCAGTCCATTATCTGCAAAGGAAAAGTAATCATCATCAGTTAAGATGATATGATCTAAAACTTTTAGATCAAGGTATTTTCCCCCAAGTTCCAGTTTTTCTGTCAAAGCAATATCACTTTTACTAGCCTTTAGATTTCCTGACGGATGATTATGCCCTAAGATGATCGCACAAGCACGGGCTTTTAATGCACTTGCAAAGACAAGTTTTGGATCAACGAGCGTGCCAGATACACCGCCCTGTGATAATGGCACAATCCCCATACATTGATTATTACGATCAAGCAATAAAATTTTAAACTCTTCAAACAAATTAATCGTTAGATCATTCCAGTTTTCACGAAACAGATTATAAGCGCTTTGAGAACTCGAAATTTTCGGACGATCAACTGCCCTCACTTTGCGTTTATATGTAAGAGAGATTTCACTAATATTTGATTTGAATTTGCTTGTCATGCGAAGACGATGACAGAAAAATCAAATTAAAATACGCACAAATTTTAATATATTTTTCAAAGACTAGTTATTTTTTGTACATTTGACTAGTTATTTTTAATATTTTAACTAGTTAAAAAAATAAAATTGAGTAGATACATAATATATTGTTTGATTTTTATTATAGTAATTCTTCTTTTCTTAATACAACGATCGTATTTAAAAAGGAAAGAGAAGTTAAAGATTATTAAAGAAATATATCAAACTGAAAGAAGAATTAGTAAAAAGGTTCATGATGAGATATCAAATGATATATACACCATTATGTATAAACTACAAAATATTGAAAATAGCTCAAATAACTTTTCTGGTTTACTTGAAGGCTTAGAAGATTTATATGCTAAAACAAGAGATATTTCTAGAGAATATAGCACATATAATACTAAGATAAAATTTAAAGAGCAGATAATTGATATAATTTGTTCTATAATTAATACAAAAAAAATAAAAATAATTACAAAAATTCCTGATTTAGAAAATACGGAAATAGAGCCTCACATAAAGATAAATATATATAGAATAATACAAGAATTAATGATAAATGTTTCTAAACATTCTAATGCTACTATATTAACAATAATGATAACATATAAAGATAAAAACTTAAAAATACAAGTTCACGATAATGGATTAGGGTTTAATTCCGAAAAACAAAGTAAAGGTATAGGATTAATTAATATTGAAAACAGAGTTAAAAACTTAAATGGTCAGATTATGATAGATTCTATAAAAGGAATTGAGACTAGCACTTTAATTAATATACCAATAAAAATTTAATCAATGACGAAGATATTATTAGCAGATGATCATCCCCTCATAATGGAAGGGATTTCTAATTCTCTATCGAAAAGAAGTGATTTCGAAATTGTAGGCAAAGTATATACTGGCCAAGAAATTTTAAAATTTTTGGAGTCCAAGAAAGTAGATATTATTATTTCAGATGTACAGATGCCATATTTGAATGGTATAGATGCCTACAAAATAATAAAACAAGAATATCCAGATGTAAAATTTATAGTACTTACCATGCATAATTCTATAGATGGGATTAAATACGCTATAAGAACTGGTATTTCTGGTTTTATAATTAAAACTGGAAGAATGCTTAAAGAGGATATAATTAATGCCATTGATGAGGTTTCAAATGGTTATGAATATTACTGTAAAGAAACTATTAAACTTATAATATCTGAGATTAGGGGTGTAAAAGAATATAAAAATGAGATTAACTTAACTAATAGAGAAAGTCAGATACTAAAGTTAATTGGTAAAGGATTTAAATCAAATGATATAGCTAATCAACTTAAAATCTCAAAATATACAGTAGAAACATATAAAAGAAATATCGTAGATAAAGTTGGGCTGAAAAGCGCAAAAGAACTTCTAAAATATGCACTTCAGAATACTAACTAAGATTTGAAAGATAGCTTCGAAATATTACTCAATTCAAAATATGCTATTGTTAGTATAATTACAATTGTACTAACAAGTCTTGCATATATATGTAAAGTAATATGGAGTATAATAAAACAAAAAATTATAATTAAGTATCTAATAAAAAACAACGATAGTATTCAAAAATTTGATCTTGGAAAAGATGGGTCAATCTCAATTATTAAAAAGGAAGAATCAGGTAAGAAAGTAAATTCAATTCCTAGAGATTATTATTCTATAAAAGATATCTAAAGAATAAGAACTGTGAAAAACTCAAAGAACAAAATAGACCCTGATTTCTCTAAGAGCATTGGAGCAATTCTAAATACTTTATACAAATTCTCTAAGAAGGCATCTTTTCAAATTGGATTTGGAACTCTAACATTAGGCCTAATATTTCTTTACTTAGATAAACAGCCACTTATTATAAAAACTATAATTGGATTTGGAGGTTTTTTCATTTCTGCAAGAATAGGTCAAATATTAGATCAATTTATAAAATCTAAACTTAAAAATTAATAACCTTATCCAATGCCTCATCGGTTTCTTGGTGCATAAAGTTCTGTTGATAATTGACCGTTGTTGTAATCGAAGAATGACGATACAGTTTTTGAAGCATTTGAATTGGGATTTTATCCCCTGATATGTTCCCAAAACTATGGCGCGCGATATGCATTGAAAGTTTTTTATCAATCTCTAGCTTTTCTCCTATTAGCTCTAAACGCCTATTAAAATTACGTGTAATCGTTTTAACACGTGTTGTTAGGTACTTCTGATCACTAAAATCAACGGTTTTAAGATCAGAAAAAACTAAATCTGATCGTTTTACTCTCTCTTGTGCATACCTCTCTAAAATCGCTTGTGCTTTATTTGGCACTTTTAGCGAGACAAGTTTCTTATTCTTACCCATTCGGTAATATAAACGCCCATCTTTAAAATCTGACCACCTTAATTTTAAGACATCCCCTACTCTAATACCTGCAAAATAAAAGCTGAACAACCAAACATTCAAAGCGTGCTGTTGCGCAGGTGTAATCTCTTTTATGTTTTCTAGCAGTTTAATTTCTTCCCTATTCAATCCTATCTTTTCACTCTCTGGTATTTTGATTTGCACCTGACCACGACCAAAAGGATATAAGTTACGATCAACAATAGATTTTGAGATTGCCAGATTATAAATCGTGCGTATCAAGATCATATAATTAACCACCGTTCTTTCAGAGCGTTTTAAATCAAAAGAAAGATGATTTTTAAATTTCTCTAATAAGTCTTGATCGAGGTCTTTAAAATCTAGCGCAGATTTACCCAAATAGGTTTTAAAGATATTTAGCCGTCCTCTATCGTTATTCTCTTGATGGAATTTCTGTCTTTTATTCAAAGCGCCAAGGTACATATCCGCGACATTGAAGAAATTCGTATTACGATCATTAACAATCATCGTCTTTATATTCTTGACTGTTTTCTCGCTGTCATTGGTTTCAACATCGAGAGCGATGTTATGAGCTTCTGAAAGCTTTTTAAGAAGAAAGTTATTGAGGCGTTTTGAGTTTTTATGCGAGGTCTTTGCTAACCCTTTTTCTGCATCCCAATCTTTCTCTTGGATGTATTCGCCTGTAAAAATAAATCTTGCTTTACGGTCTTTTGTAATCCTTAAAGTAATAGGATAACTTCCATCTTTCTTTTGATAATTCTTACGAAGTATTATTTTTACTGTAGCCATAATGATCTGATTTGCTACTCAAAGATAAAAAGAAAGGGTCAATTCTATGTACAACATATGTACAACATTTAGTGGTTTTTAATGGTTTTTATTAACAACTATTGAAACGAATAATTTTTAAAAACCTGATTACCAAGTATTAAAAAACACACTAAAACAAACGTCATAGAATTCATAACCCGGAGGTCACGAGTTCAATTCTCGTTCTCGCTACTTAAAAATCAGACAGTTACATTAATTTGTGACTGTCTTTTTTATTCTTCTAAAACATATCTAAAACAATGTTTCTGAGTACGCTTTCGCGAAAGCGTTATTAGTTTTAGTAAATGAGTTATTCAAGTAAGTTACCACTATACAGCCTATTGCAAAACAATTAAAATCAATTTCAAAAAATAACAATAGAAGAATAATCAAAGGGTTCATCACCTAACTAATAGTTACGCCTTCTCCACTTTCCTAAAAACAAAGTAAAATAGGACCGCTCCAATTCCCATAATAGGCATTGCGATCATTCCGATATACAAACCAAGCTTTACATGATCATATATCGTATCTCCTAAGAATTCTGTGCTCAGGACGAGTAAGCGCATGGGAATAAAGGAAAGTGCTATGACCATCGCCAAATATTTTGGGTGTGTATGCTTAGTTAGCATAGAATGAATAATTGGGGCGATACATACTTCTGCAATACTTAGTAATATAAGTGCGCCAAAAAAGACCACTAAATACGTACTATCTATAGATTCTGGTATTAAAGTAAGCAACCCAAAAGAAAGTGCTGCTGCAAAAAAACCAATAGCTATTTTTAAAAATCGATTTTGATAAGAACGCATCCACAATAAAATAGCAATGATGGAAATAGGATATATCCCTATGGAACTCACACTTGACCATAAACCATCAGGAAGTGAATCATTGTACTGTGCCTTTACCTGTAGTTGGATATCTGACATCGCATATCCAGATACACTATAAAGTGCCCAAAAAATACCTATAAAAAGAAAAGCTAACGCTATTTTGGCAATTCTATTCCAAATTGAATTTTCAAAGACAGATTGTTCGGGAAGCTTTGCTTCTTTAGTAATAACAATAAGAAGCGTTGATAGAAGCGCCAACACTCCTGCTAATGCAAATCCGTAAGAATACCCATACATCTCTCCAATAAACCCTATGGATAATATTCCCAAAAAAACTCCTAAACTAACAGCAAGATAGAGTATCGTAAATCCTGAATCTAAAAGTTTAGTTTTAGTTAAATATTGTTTTCCAAAAAATGCAATAAGATTAGGCGTATAAAACCCACCTCCCAATACTGTTAATACAATTCCTACATATAAACCTGTAGTTGTTGGTATACAAAGACTAAAAGCACCTAATGCCTGTAAGCAACCGCCTATAATAACTCCACGTTTACTACCAAATACAAGATCGCCTAAAATGGAGCCTAACAATGGACTCAATACAATACTACTTGTGAAAATGCCATAAATATAAAGTGCTTCGCTTCGTTCCATAGTAAACGTTTCACTAATCATATATAAAACAATAAGCGCACGCAGCCCATAATAAGAAGCACGCTCAAATAATCGAGCTAATGAAATAGTTAAGGTTTCTGAAGCATGAGTAGCGGTAATTGATGTCTGCATAAAAGAAATAATGTTAGTATTGCTAAAACTACGTTTATTTTTGAAATTTTGCGTTTCAACTTTTTATTTATCCACTTTCTTAATAGGACTCACAGATGTCTATAAACCATCAGAAAGTATAGCTTTGATATATAAGTGTAGTTCACTCATTGAAAGATGGTATTCACTCAATAAGTATTTTTAAAGGATCATTGAATTCATATATTTACAAAATCATAAATACATTACCTATGAACAAACTAATACTCATTTTCTTATTCATATCTTTTTCTGTTTTTGGACAAGACATCAATGAAGGTTTACTTCTTCATTACACTTTTAATAATACATATCTTGATACTACTGAAAATGGATATGATGCCACTAATTTTGGAACGACTTTTACTGAAGATCGATTTGGAAATGCAAATGGAGCTTTACTCTTTGATGGAATCAATGATTATATCAATTTACCAAATATAGAAGCATTAAAACCAGACCTCCCTGTTTCTTTTTCTTTTTGGATACGTTACGATAGTGAAAATCCAAATGATAGAGATGTTTTCAATACTTCTTTTGAAGAAGATGTAAATACTGGAATTTATTTTAACTCTCAACAATCTACGGGGAATTTTGCTATAAGTTATGGAGATGGCGCCGATAGCTACACCCCTAGCTCTAGAAGAACATATGTAAGCAACACCCAGATAAATACTGGATTTTGGCATCATATTGCTATTACAGTAAGTTCACAAAATGATATGAAAATTTATATTGATTGTAATGAATTAGGAGGTGAATATTCTGGTTCTGGAGGAGAGTTACAGTATTCGAGTTCTCCTGGAACCATTGGAAGACATGATAGACAATTAGTAGTTCCTGCAAATTATTTTAAAGGAGCTATAGATAATTTTAGATATTGGAATAGAGAACTAAGTCAAGACGATATTACTTTTTTATGTGAGGAGACTTTAGACATAGAAGAAGTAGCAAGTGTATCTAAAGAAACAACTATATATCCAAACCCTACAGATGGCATCATTCATTTTAAATCTAAAAACAGTAGTTATGATACCGTGTTATTATATAATAATTTAGGACAAACTGTTTTAAAAGCAGCCTATCAAACAACTTTAGATCTCAGTACATTACCTAAAGGAATCTATTATATACATCTTATTGAAAATAAGATTCCGATTGAAATTAAAAAGGTAATTATTAAATAAGCAGGTATTTTTCTAGAAAATATACATTTATAAATTGGTACTACCGATAAGAATTTAAATGCTCAAAAACATATAATACTTGGCTTAAGAGATGCAAAAGTTTATCATATGGAGCAAAAATAAATGTGTAATAACCGTTACGTTATGATCAACCTATGATGTTATGATCATACAGGTATACTTGAGAATAAGGAAGTATACGCTTTCGCGAAAGCGTATAAAAGTTAAACCATAAAAACAATGTTACATATCTAAGATATACAACTATCTATATTGTTATTAAAAGCAATAAGTTGGTATACAATTTCTTGATTTTTGGCTATTAAATAAAGTTGTGTTAATTTGTAGCAACTATATTTACACCAATAACTAATAAAAAATCAATAATGAAAAAACAACTAATCACAATTTTAGCATTACTTTTTGTATCACTATCATTTTCTCAAAAAATGAAAGTGGTAAGCGGAAACTTTGATTTTATTAAAGATCAGAAACAAATAAATGTTGAATTTGTATATGATAATGTAACAGTTCACAAGAAGAAACTCTCTAATGATGAGTACGTAAAAGAACGTACTGCCGATCTAGAAGAAAAAGGAAGAGGAAAAGGGAAAGCTTGGGCAAAAAAATGGATTGCAAGTAGAGAACTTATTTATGCTCCAAAATTCTTAGAGCTCATGAATAGGGATCTCTTAGAGAAAAAGGGAATTTCTTTTGAAGAAGATCTTCCTGATGCAAAGTATACTCTTATTGTAGAGGCCGTTTGGTTCTATCCAGGATACAATATTGGTATTTCGAGACAACCTGCAAAAGTATCTACACTACTTAAATTTGTAGAAACAGCAAATAGAGATAATGTCGTATTAGAGATCACTGGTAAAAATGCACCTGGTAATAGATTTGGAGGAACCTTTAGTAACGAAGATCGTCTAGGTGAAGGGTATGCAAAAACAGGAAAAACATTGTCCAAAATGATTATGAAAAAAGCGTTTTAAGCTTTATACTATATAATAGTGCCCATAATTAATTGGTACAAAAAATTCTTTATCTACGGTTGGTTTTAGTTATAAAACCAACCGTATTTTTTTTATATTTAGATGTGATTAGACTTTGATCAAAATGAATCAAAAAAAGCAAAATACTTAAACAAAAAAACACTTTGAAAATTAATTTCCCTAAACTATTCAGACGACTATTCCGTATAATCGCTGTGTTAGTCGTTTTATATAGTCTTACATTGGTGTTTTTCTACTTCAAGCAAGAAAAATTCTTTTTTAATCCTAAACATTTAGAGCCTGATTATATTTTTCAATTTGAAGAACCCTTTGAAGAGCTCGAAATTGCTGTAGAAGAAGATGTTTATTTAAATGCTTTACATTTTAAAGCAACAAATCCTAAAGGCATTATATTATATTTTCACGGAAATGCAGGTGCGATACATGACTGGGGGAAACGAGCCCCTTTATACTTAGAAAACGAGTATGACGTACTCTTTGTAGATTACAGAGGATATGGTAAAAGTGATGGGAATTATAAAAATGAAGATCAATTATTTTCTGATGTACAGAAGGTATACGATTATGTAAAGAGCAAATATGATGAGCGTCAAATTACTGTTTTAGGGTATTCCTTAGGATCTGGTTTGGCAGCATACGTAGCTTCACAAAATAACCCCAAGCAACTTATCTTAAATGCACCCTATTATTCTTGGAAAACACTTGTTGCAGATGAGATCGCCCCTCCTATTCCAACATATCTTATAAAATATGATATCAAAACGTATGCATACTTAGCAACAGTGCAATGTCCAATACAAATTTTTCATGGCACTAAGGATTTCTTGATTCGGCCTAATAGTAATTCGGAGAAATTAAAAGAATTGTATCCTGATAAAATTGATTTAACCCTTATCATAGACGCTGTACATAATGATATCCATATTACAAAACAGTACTATGACGCACTAAAAGAATTGTTGTAATAGATAACAAAGTACCAAATCAAAAGATGATCATCTACTTATAATTAGTCTATATACGCTTTCGCGAAAGCGTATAAAACACATTTACAACAAAAAAGAGTATTACAAATTCGTTTCTAGTTATGTGTTATAAACAGACTCCCCTACTTCATTTGCTTAAATAGTTTTCGAACACCAAATTTGAGAATAGTAATAGCAGCAAGCATACCAGATAACATGGCACCTGCAACACCAACAATCGTAATATCCTGCCCCACCAGTCGTAGGCCTTTAATTTTTGTTTCTGGACGTAAAAAAGGCAATCTAAAACGTTTTGGTGAATGCTCTAAGCCATAAATCTCCCCATGTTGATACTTAGTAAAATGCTTGGTAGATAATGGTGTTGAGATTTCTGTTTCGATAACGTGCCCTTTAATTTGTGGAAATAATTCATAAAGTTTCTTAAGCATTTGCTTTTCCAATTCTTGCTTGAGTTCGCTATATTCTTTACCTCGTTTCATCCAAGGAGCTTCTTCATACTTTTTAAACCAGTCATAACGTCCTACTGTAATTGCTTGAATGGTGGCCTTATTAGGATGCGTATCTGCCCAATTTGGGTCTTTTGCAGAAGGAAATGAGACATATGCAAAATTTAATGGAGCACTTTCAATAGTTGCTTGATCGATAATGTGATCGATATCATCATGTTTAAAATACCATACATTGTTTTTTGGTAAATCCAACGCTTTATCAGAAATGTCTAAGCCTACATATAAACAAATATGTCCCGTAGAGGGTTTTATCTCATCTAAGGTAAACTGACATCGCTGACGATCCTTAGACGATAGTAAATGATTAAATGTATTGTTTACCCCAATATTACTAATAACGCTTTTACAAGAAATGAATCGATCGTTGATCTTTATTCCTTGAACTTTATTTTTTAAAACAACAATCTCATCTACTTTTGAATTAATATAGACTTCCCCTCCATATGCTGTAAGATGATCAATAGTCGTTGTAGCAAGTGTATCTGCACCTCCTATAGGATAGTATCCACCTTCCATAAAATGAGCAATAACCATTGCGTGTGCCGCAAAACTACTACGTTTTGGAGCAAGGCCATAATTACCGCATTGAGCACACAAAACAGCTATTAAACGCTTGTTATTTGTTAAGGAACTAACAACTTCAAATGTTGTTTTTTGTGAATATTTCCAAAATAACCTTTTAATTAATTTTCCTATAGTTAGGCTTAAAATAGGTTTAAATGTCTTCTCAAAGAAAAAAGCATTTCCATATTTATTGGAGGTTTCTATACGCTTAAGGTAGGTATTTATAGCTTTGGACTCATCTGGAAAATAGCTAATTAACTGTGCTCGCATATTTTCTTTTCCAGCCTTAAATTCATACACCTTATCTGCAATATGAACAACGTCATACACATCACCCATAGATGCCCAACGTACTTTATTATCGGTGATAAAATCAAACAGTCTTTTTAGAGAACTCCCAGTTCCTACATTACCTATGTAATGAACGCCAACATCCCAATTAAATCCTTTTTTTCGTTTAAAACTATGTGTAAAACCTCCTGGAACATAGTGTTGTTCAAAAACAACTACTTTTTTTCCAGCTCTGGCAAGCCAAGTAGCAACTGTTAACCCTCCTATCCCAGAACCAATGATGATATGATCTACTCCTGAAAAGTTAGCATCTGGAGTTAGCTTTTTATAGTTCTTTATAGACATAAACAACTATGAATAAAAATAGTACTAAAACAAGGGTTTCTAAAAAGAAGCATTGGTTGTTTTTCTTTTATCTATAATCATTATAGGTTTCCTACTTAATTTAGGGAACTGAAGTTTTTGAATTGCTTTCCCATCAAGAAACTCAATTTCGGGAAGTACTCTTAATTTTGCTCTAAAATGATCTTTTATACTTTGCAATAAAACATCGTTAGGGTTTTGTGTCGCAATTTTTATAAGGATTTCATCTGTGCCTATAGCATTATGATAAATCTCAATGACATAGCTTTTTATCTCATCAAAATCATTTAAAAGATTATTCATTGCTGGAGGATACAACGTTGTGCCTTTATACTTTATCATTTGTTTTTTTCTACCTAGTACAGGACCTAAGCGTGTTGTATTTCTACCACAATCACAAGGATCTGCATAGCTTTTAAGCATATCTCCAGTCTTAAATCGAAGTAAAGGCATTGCCTCTACACCTAACGTAGTAATGGTAAGCTCTCCTACTTCGCCTGTAGCAACAGGATGATCATTATCATCTAAGATTTCGGTGATGATTAGTTCTGGATGTTGATGTCCTCCTTTCTGAGATTCACATTCTGTAAATGCAGTATTCATTTCTGTCGAAGCATAGGTAGAGTATAACTGAATATCCCATTGTGATTTAATTTTTTCGGCAAGGATATTAGGAGAAAAATCTTGATTTCGTATAGGTTCTCCAATACATATAGCTCCTTTTATACCTGAGTTATTAAAATCTATATCGTGTGATTTTGCGTACTCTATAAGCTTTAATAAAAACGAAGGAACAGCGATTAAATAAGTAGGTTTAAATTTTAAAATAGAATCCCATTGTAATTCAGGAACACCATTACCTACTCGAATAATTCCGGCTCCCAATTTTCTTGCTCCTAAAAAATAGGCTAACCCAGCCATAAAACGTCTATCTAACGTCACCATTACTTGTAGCACATCATTTTGTTGCATACCAGCACAAGCAAAAGAAATAGCTTCGTTATGTGCTAGACGATCCAAGTCATTATCTGTAAGTGCAAATGTAACTGGCTCTCCTAAAGTACCAGATGTTGTTACATAATCTATAATCTTCTCTCTAGAAACACACAAAAATTCATTATTATGTTCTTGTAAGTCTTCCTTAGAGGTTGTTGGTATCTTGGTTAAATCTTCTAGTGTTTTAATAGCATCTATAGAAATAGCATGTTTTTTAAATAAACGTTTATAATATGCAGAATGCGTGTTTAAATAAATAAGAAGTGTTTTTAATTTACTTTCTTGAAATATTCTTATTTCTGCCGAAGTTGCTTTTTCTATTTCAGGAATCATTTGTTTAATCTCCTTTTTAATTTTTTAATATACATATTAATGGTCTCTTGCTCAGGAACTGTAGTAATTTCTTTTGTAGATGCCATTTCAAAAGCATGAAGAGCCGCTGTATAATATTTTTTTTGATAATAGTACTTCCCAACTAAATAGTAGGGCTCCCAATATTCTGGGTTGGCATGTTGTATATCCTTTAGAAGCGCAGGTTCTATAGCTTGTTCTTTTTCAATTTTTGCATCAACTTTTTGTTTTAACATCCTATACCTCTCGTAGTTACGATATGCATCTGTATACTGAAAAGGGTCTTTTTCTATATTTAATGATGTTGTAGCAAGTGTTTCTTTTGAATTACTAGAAGCAGTTTTAAAGACCTCATTTAGATCATAAGCAACAAACTCACCTAACTGATATGGATTAGAAGATACCCAAACTAGACGCTGCTCTGGCTTAAATATAATGCTATGATGGGCTAATAACTGATTGAGAGCTTTCTCATTTCCATACCCAATTTCTTTATTTTGCAATCCTTCTTTATTTCTTAGTATAGCTGCTGCTGTTTCTGGTGTTAACTTCTCTTCTTGTAGTAAAAGCTCTTCCATACGTTGGTATCTATATAGAGAATGACTTTCTGCTTTGTGTTTGATATTATTCTCATCTTCAGAATAAGCGTCACTTTGAAAGTGATTAGAACATATTAATTGATTAGAATTTGAAACTTCATATACACCAAAGTTCTTTGGAGACACTTCTATAAGAATTGCTTTTTTATCATGAGCACTTCCAACAAAAATAGATTCTGACACGAAGACGCTACGCTTCTTAGCAATAGCAATGGCTTCGTCTATAGTCGTAGCATATTGTAATATCTCGCGAGTTAAAATAGATACGGGCGTTTTTGCAATTAATGGGACTTTAGATTTTCCTGCATTAATCGTTACTGTCAGACCATGTTCATTCATTCCAGAAACAACGCCTATCATACCTCCCCAAGTCACAGACATAAACTTATGCCCTTCGGTTGGGCTTACAAATGCAATAATTTTTTCTTTTGCAAAATCATCACTTGCATAAAAATCAAAATTTCTACCAATAATTAAACTTCCATCTTCTGTTTTATCTCCCCAAGCAGCAAAAGAGGTGCAACCTACTAATGCCAAATCTTGAAATGCGTGACCAATATCGTGCGCTCCGTGTAGGTATAATATTCTCAGATAATTATCTGCAATATGACTATAGGTATCTGCTGCATATTCAGAAAGGCCGTAAATCTCTGCTTTATACTCTTCTGGAATATGCAAGTACATTTTTCTATTATACCAGGCTAATACCTTCCGTAAAAAATATTGCTTTGTTTTTGAAGGGACTAAATCATTTACTTTTGATAAAAAAGCATGTTCTTGCTTTTTAAATAATTCTTGTGTTAGTAGTCCCGTATTTAATCCTATTTGGTATGGGTTCCCTTCTACATACAGTTCCCATAATCCTTGCTTATTTTTTTTGAGATTATTGTTTCCTGCAGTAAACGTAGAATCATTGACTTGTTCTCTGTTCAAAACAGACACTTCATATGCAGCTACATCTGGAACATCTTTTAGGGATTTAGAAACTCCACAAGAACTTAGTATGAATATAAGTACTAAAAGGTAGAGATACTTTATTTTTATATGCTGTTTAAAGTTCATTTTACAATTTATCTTGAACTGCTATGATTTGATTGTTTCTACTTGATAGGTGATATATTCTATTTATAAAGATTCTTTTTTTGCTTTCGCGAAAGCGTACTAAGTCACATATAAATAGGAATAGTCATTATCATTCTTAATTTTTATTATGCTCTAAAATTTTATTTAATAAATAATCTTTTCCTAAAACTTCAGAACATGTGATTACTGCGCCGATTGTTACGCCTAAAATGCCGTGCATATTTAGGCTTTGCCCTGTAAACAGTAAGTTTTTTATTCTTGTTTTTGGTGATATAAAAGAATGCATTGGTTTATTGACATCCTTTACATAACCATACATTGCACCATCGGTATTACCTATATAATCCCTGTAAGACAATGGTGTAGATGTATAAAATGTCTCTATACAATCTCTAATATTAGGAAATTTCTTTTCTAATTCAATAATAATTTTTTCAGCTTTTTCGGTTTTAAACTGTTCATAGCTTTGACCTCTTTCATTTTTATGAGCTACAGTATTAAAGCTATCTACCCAAGGGGCTACTTCATCATAATTCATATAAGTCATCACTGCGATGTTATCACCATATTCGCCTTGATTTTTTTTAACGCCCATAGACATCATATACCCTTCTGGCCAACTTTCTTCTGTATAGTTTAAGGTGTCCCAAACATTATTATAATCTTTGAAATGATAAAAATTTTTATTTTGATATTTAAATGAATTTGGTTTCAAAACGATATATAAACTAAATGCAGCGGGAGTTGTTTCTATTTGAGAAATACGATTGGAATATGATTTTCTAAACTTGCCATCACCTACCATTTTTAATGTTTGTTTAGGGTCTATATTAGAAATGAATAAATCCCCATGAACTTCGATATCATTCTTAATAACTGCAGCTGTAATGATACCATCTTCAAAGTTAAAACGACTCACCTCACTATGTTTATACGTGTCTCCGCCAAGCTCTCTTAAACGTTTCATTAAGACTTTGGTAATTTGACTTCCGCCATTTTTACATCGATATGAACTTTCTATGTATGTATTTGTAGATAGCGCATGAACATAAAAAGGAGTGCGTTCACCGTCACCTGCATATAAATAGTTAGTTCCTGCTAGTACAGCTTGTAATTTTTTATTTGTCGTTAATGTCTCTATATATTTTTTTGCTTGAAGCTGAAAAACAGATACATTATCATAATAAGGACTCCCCTTTTTTAAATTATATAATGGGAATTCATTACACGTTTCTCTCAACTTATCACAGTAAGCGATTATTGCAGACTCTTCTTCAGGGAAATCTTTAATTAATACTTTTATAAAGTTTTCATATCCTTGTGCATGATTGTACTCCTTGTCGTCATTATCAAAAGAGATGATATCAAAACCGTCTTCATCTAATTTTTTAAACTCAAGGTCATCCATAATATCAATGTATTTAAAATATTGATATAAGTTTTGACCTTCAGAAAGCCCACCGATATAGTGTACTCCTGTATCAAAAATTGTTTTATTTCTTACGAAGGTTTGTAAGTTACCTCCATATTGATTGTTTTTTTCAAGAACACAAACGCTTTTACCTTCTTTTGCTAGGATAATTGCAGACACCAAACCTCCTAAACCACTCCCAATTATCACAACATCATAATGTGCCTTCATATATGTATTTATCTTTTTAATATAATAGTGTCTTCACTTTTGTAATATATGCTAAAACCAGAATTATTCATTGTTTCTGAGTATAATTCGATACTCTTTTTTAATAAAATTATAAGAGTAGTATCTGTATCACTTACTATATGGCTTAATTGATTTTGATGTATTTTACTTGAATTAATAATCAAGACAGTTGCTTTATTTTTTAATGCATCATCAATAGAGGCTTCTGTTTTAACGGCCTTATATTTATTTGCGAGATAGCTATTTTGAAGAATAGCCCTAGTCATATCATTCTCTATATAGGATACTATTTTTCTATCAATCCCGCTTAAGGTTAATAAGATATCTAATTGCCCATCATCGTCAGAGATATGAGTAATGTTATCATTAGGACCAATAGCTTTTAAAACTTCTTTATATGTAGTATTATATCTCTTTAAATCTTTCTTTACTCTTGCATATACTGCATTTCCTTTATGCTGATATTCTTCTAAAACATCATTGTAAAAATAAGAGGGGTGTTCTATCTCTTGGCTTAATGCGTAATATTCTTGTTTAAAATGTGCACTAATGCTTTTTGTCCGTTCTTTATAAACCTCTCCAAAGGTTTTTTCTTTAAGAGAAATTCGTTTTAATATTTTTACTGTAACCTTTCCATTTCTAATGAGAAAACTACCTTTAGGGTTTACTTCTGAATTCCCATGAATTAGAATTGGAAGAATATCTAGATTAAGTTGTTCTGCAAGAAAAAATGCTCCTTTATGGAAACGTTTTATTTTACTAGTCAGAGCTCTTGTGCCTTCTGGAAACACCATTAATGAATAGCCTTGATTCACTTTAGTTTGTAGATGCGATACTCCATTTTCAATACCGCTAGAGACTGGATAAAATCCAGCAATTTGAGCTATTTTCCCAAAAACGGGAGAATTATATACCCAATCATTAACTAAGAAAACAATTTTTGGGTCTAACATTCCTATTGCCAAAATATCTAAGAAAGAAGTGTGATTTGAAATAATAACTGCTGGGTTCCTAAATGTCTCATTATTTAAATTTATAACCTTCTTTTTTACAAAAGGATTTGAATAAAGCACCGATTTCATAAACTTTGAAATCACTTTATGAAACCACTTCATCTTAATTTTTTTATTTATAGGAATAATTTTCAAGAGAGATATACTAAATAAAGAAAGGAAGATGCCTCCAAACCCAAAATATGCAAAAGACAATATAGAAGAAATTAATAATCTAAAACTAACTGGTTTTTTTGTCTTAGCACCAATAAATAGTTTAAACAATATAGGTTGAATTGTAAATGAAATAATAACCGCAGATAAAATCCCAATAATAGATACCAAAGCAATAGAGTACAATGCAGGATGCTTTGCAAAGATCAAAACACCAATCCCTAAAATTGTAGTAATCATCGATAAAATAATGGAAGCTTTATAAGTTGGTAGTATTCTTTCTCCCGTTCTATATTGGTGCAATAAACCATTTGTAATAAAAATGCTATAATCAATCCCTAAACCAAAAATAAAAGTGGAGATTATAATACTAAAAATATTAAACTCTAGATGTAATAATCCCATCACTCCTATGGTTAACAACCAAGTTAGTATAATTGGGATACTGGTAACCAAGGTTAAAGAAAAACTCTTATAGAAAAGAATTAAAATAAGTAATACTACTCCGAGAGAAAACAGTATTAATTTATTAAAGTCATTTTTTAGATCACCTAAAAATGCTTCATTCATTTGTTGCCTATCTATAACTAGAACTTGTTTGTTATCATTAAAAACAGAAATTAACTCTTGTAGGTTTTCTTCTTTAACCTTAACTAAACTTGTTATCGTATTAAAGCCATTTTTGGAACTAATATAATCTTCTGTAGGGATGTTACTTAAAACTTGATAATCTTCAATTTGGAGTGATTTAAAGTCTTTATCCATAAGACTATAAAAGGCATTAAAAGAAGACGGTTTAAATCCTAATTTACTCCCACTTTCTATTAAATTACCCTTAGTTGCATTACTGGTTTTGGTATTCCAAAAGGAATTCCATTTTTTAATCTTTTTATTTTGAGTTTCTTTAGATTGTATCACTGCTCCAATAGAACTAAAGTCTATTACAAGACCATCTGCCTTGAGTTTTTGAAGTTTCGAATAGATCGCATCATTGAGTATTGCTACTTCTTCTATAGAAGAACTGTATGCTGCTAAATACACCGATTTTGAAGCCGTATTTATTAACCCATCTAGTCTTTCTTGAGACGCCTTTAAATGTTGGGGTTCATAATTTAGTTTACTTATATCCTTATTAAAAGTAACTGTATTATAGGTAAACAAACTAATACCAAATGCTATAATAAGAAAAATCCCTATCCACTTCTTTTTATGAAATTGATAACTTGCTAGTCTATCTATAAATGTATTCCGTTGTTTTACTTTTGTAACATTTTTATATGCTAATGGGATAAACAATAATGCAAATACAGAAGCACTCAATACACTTATAGATGCAAAGATTCCTAAATCTTGAAGTGCTCTAGAACTTAAAAACAATAAACATAAAAAAGCCAAAGAAGTTGTCAAACTACTCATCAATATAGGCTTTGTGATATCTTTATATAATGTTTTTATATCATTGTTACTACGTATATGAGTTAGTATATGCAGTGAATAATCCAAGGTAATCCCTAGCAATATAGAACCGATTCCTAATGAAATAGCAGAGATTTCACCTCTAATTAGATACAATAAAGCAACGGCAAATAATCCGCCAAATACGGTAGGGATAAATAAAATAATTGGGATGCTTACCTTTTTATAAAAGAGAATTAAGATGATCAATAAGATACTCATTGCGATACTTACCGTAAGTTGGATGTCATCTTTAATTTGTCTTGCATTTTCGACAGCAATTAAAACACCTCCAAAATACTCACTGCTTGCTTTACTTTGAAATTTAGAATTGAGTTGCTCATTAATTTTATATAAATCCTCAACAAATTTGGCGTTTTTTGAAGTTTCGCTAGAGCCTAAAGTCGGTGTTATAAATAATAAAATATGATTTTTATCTTCACTTAATAAAAAGCCATTATGTATCGTAAAATCATTACCAAAGTTAAGTTCTTGTAATTTTGTTATTCCAAGAAAAGAAAGTCCTAATGGATCTTTTAATATAGTTTCTCTTGCAATAAATCCAGATGGAGAAATTAAAGTTTTATAATTACTAGCGACAATAGCATCTATACTATCTTTTTGAATTCTATTTGTAATCGTCTCGTAGTCATCATCATCCAAAAATAGAGACATATTATTATACACAAAGTCTATCGTTGCTTGAATATCGTCTTCTTCTATTTTTCCTTGAATCTTTGTAAAATACTCACCTGAGTTTTTATGAAGACTATCAATAAGTTGAGTAGCATAATCTGTAATATCATCCGTACTTCCATTAGATTCTCGTTTGATATTAACTATGATTTTATCAGCAAAGTTTACAGTCTTTAAAACTTTTCCAATATCTGATGTTTTCTCATTAGTAGGTATGAGTTTTGTGATATCTTCTTCAAATTTGATTCTAGATGCCGTAAAAATTAATGTAAGCAAGAATAAAAATAGAATACCAAGACTTACTACCTTTTTAGCTGTAATCTTTTGATATATCTTATAAAATAGTTGCTCCATTATTTAGCATAATTTTTACCAAATACAAGAAAAAGGAAATAACTTAAAAATCCTAAGGTAACAGCAGAAATAACCCCTAAAGAAAGGCTACCAACAATATAAATCTTAAGGTGTTTAAATACCTCAAGTTTTCCAAACATATCTTCCATGGTATAGTTCAGGTCTGTTCCAAAAAAAAACTGTCCAATTTTTAAACTACAATAGACTATAAAGGGAATAAAAGGCGGTAAACTTACATTAGAGAATGTAAAAGATAATGTTTTATTTAATTTAAAAAATATAGCTAATGTGATTACAATCAATGTATGAAAACCCCAAAATGGAGATACTCCCACAAAAACACCCAAAGCTACTGATAATGCTTTTTTTTTAGGAGGATCTTGACTTCCTAGAAAATCTTCAAAAAAGAATCTTTTAATGCTTTTTTTTTTAAATTTTCTAAAAAAATCACGAGGTTTAATAAATAAAAACGTGACGATAACTAACCATGTATTTAAGATACTTATTCTTGTGAAATCTTTAAAAGGTCTAAAATGAGAAACTCTTTCTTCTTCTTGATAAAGGATTTGTATAGGTATATTTTTTACACGGACACCACTCCAAGCAGCTTTAACAATGACTTCGATTTCTAACTCAAATTTAGTAGTATATAACGTAAGCTTTTTAATTTCTTTTAAAGGGTATAATCTAAATCCAGATTGGGTGTCTTCTAATTTAATACCTGTTTCTACATTAAACCAAAAATTAGAAAAAGTATTTCCAAAACTACTTTTTTTAGGAATACCATCTTGATTCATGTTTCGAGAACCAATAAATAGTACATTTTTATCTTCATCTTGCTCTAAAGCATTAACAAAAACAGGGATATCTTCAGGAAAATGTTGTCCATCAGAATCTATACTAATAGCAAAATGATATCCTAAATTCTCTGCATGATCAAAACCAACACGTAACGCATTTCCCTTCCCTCTATTATTTTCTATATGTATTTGTTGAAGATCGGTATACGACTCTAGAATTTGTGACGTGGTATCTGTAGCTCCATCATTAACTATAATTACCTGAGTCGTATAATCAAGTACTCTATCAATAACAGACTTTAAGGTAGCATCATTATTGTATGTTGGGATTAACACACAAATTTTTAAATCAATAATTTTTTGGCTGATTAAGTCGTCGCTCACTTCATAGAAACCTTAAAGAATTACTAAATCGAAAATACTATTTTTTCTTGATTAGAAAGGAATTTTGATCAGTAAATAATTAATTTAATTTGATGTGATTAACAACAAACAAAAGGTGGGTATTTTTACTCTTTTACAATCAATTTCTCATTATCAGTAAAGCCTTTCGATTGTAGGATATATTCTTTAATATAATTCTTTAAAGCAGTAGATCTAATGTTCTTATACTGTTTTAAAACAAACAATTTATCTTCCTCTATATTCTTTTTATATTTTAAAATTTTAGGCGTGTTTTCTTGAATTGTTAATCTAAGGAAACGTGCCTCTATATTATTTGGGCTTTTCTTGATAGCGTATTCTATATAAGAAACACCATCTACAAATAATTCTTTTTTACTCCTAATATCGGGCTCTAACTTAGCCAATAAGGTAATTGAAAGACCTTTGTAAGCGATCAGATTGGCAGAATCTTCCTTAGTAACAGAAGCAACTAAATTGTTAAAAGCCTTTATTTTGGTTTTATCTTCTACAGCTTCTTTATAAGAATCTCTAATTGTATCTATATCTGTTGATAAAAAACAAATGCTTACAACAAGTATGGATACAATTAGAGATTTCATATAATATGTTACTTAGCAATAAAATTAGTAGTTAGTTTTAAAGCTATAGTATCTCCAAACTTAGAGATATTTTTTACTTTATACCCACCTCCCTCTACTTCGGTAATAGCCATTTCTAGTTCTAATTCTGGGGTGTTATTTGGATTTATGATTGCCATAAATTTAACATTACCAGCAGATTGCATAAATAGCTTTTTATCTACTACTTTCTCTGTAATATCTTTAATAATCTGCATCATACAAACTCCAGGCATTACTGGATTTCCAGGAAAATGTCCTTTAAAAATCGTATGATCTTTGTTTACAGTAATAATCGCTGTAGCTATAGTATCTACAACTTCAAGGGTATTGATTTTATAGAAATCATTTAATACATCACTCACTTAAAAATCGAATTTATAGGTTGCTCCAATTTGAATTACTTTATTAAGTAAGACTTCATCTATTGGAGATGAATTATTTACATTAGAACCAAATATATCTATAATACCTAGATTATACCTTGCTTCAACACTAAGATCAAATGGAAAATTATAACCAACTCCCCCAAAAATTAAAATATCAAATCCTTCTAGAGAACTAAAAGAATTGTCAAGATTATCATCAACTTTAATATTTATAGCTGGTCCGGCAATAAAATGTAGTCCTAAACCTTTGAAAGGGGAAAACTTATTTGCTACAGCTAGAGAGATATATTGTATTTCTATATCTAACTCTCCTGGAAACTTTGAATCTGCTCCTTGCCTAGTGTAATTTAGTTCTGGTTGCAATGCATAAAAATTTGCAAAATTAAATTCTGCAAACACTCCAATGTAAAAATCTGTTTTATCATCAAAGTTTGTATTAGTAATATTAGACAAATTTACACCAGCTCTAACACCAGGTTTAATAGTTATTTGAGAGAAAGCTGTTGTAGCCATGATAACAAACATTGTTGTTAAAAATACTTTTTTCATTCAATTATAAAATTTAAGATTAGTTATTTAGTATAGTATGTTATTCATTTAAAAGTCAAATTTATAAGTAGCTCCAATCTGAATTACTTCATTAACTCGAGGTCCATTATCATTATCAACAAAATTCTCATCAAAATTGCCTTCAAGGCCAATGTTATATCTTGCTTCAACACTTAGATTAAAAGGAAAGCTATATCCAATTCCTCCAAAAACTAAAACATCAAAACGATTAAAAAACTCAAAACCAGTAAAAGAATTATTCAAGTTATCTCCAACTTTAATATTTATAGCTGGTCCGGCAATGAAGTGCAATTTTAAAACTTTAAAAGGAGAGAATTTATTAGCCACAGCTAGAGAGAGATATTGTATCTCTATATCTGATTGTCCAAGGGAGTTTGAATTTGCTCCCTGTCTAGTGTAGTTTAACTCTGGTTGTAAAGCGTAAAAACTTGTAAAATTAATCTCTGTAAATACTCCAATATAAAAATCTGTATTAGTGTCAAAATTTGAATTTGAACTTGTAACATTAGAAAAATTCACACCTGCTCTAACTCCTGGTTTAATAGTTATCTGAGAGAAAGCTGTTGTAGCCATGATAACAAACAATACTGTTAAAAATACTTTTCCCATTTAATTAAAAGTTTTAAGATTGATTTTCTATTTAATTTACCACTCGCTTAAAAGTCAAATTTATAAGTAGCCCCAATTTGAATTACTTCATTAACATCACTACTTAAAAAAGATGTAGAAAATTGAGTATCAATAATATCTACAAAACCAATATTATACCTTGCTTCAATACCAAGGTTAAATGGGAATTCATAACCAATTCCTCCAAAAATTAAAATATCATAATTTTTTAAAGAACTAAAAGTACCATCAAAATCGTTAACGTTGTCTCCGACTCTAAGACTCACAGCTGGTCCGCCAGTAAAATATAAACCTACCCCAGCCTTTTTAAAAGGAGAAAACTTATTCACAAGAGCAAAAGAGAGATATTGTATTTCTATATCTGATACTCCAGGAAGATTAGGGGATGCTCCTTGCCGAGAGTAGTTTAACTCTGGTCTTAATGCGAAAAAACTTGCAAAATTAATTTCTGCAAAACCTCCAATATAAAAATCTGTTTTAGCATCAAATTCTGAAGAACTAAATCTAGAAAAATTAACACCTGCCCTAACACCAGGTTCAATAGTTATTTGCGAAAATACGGATGTACTAAGTACTATAAACGCTAAAGTTAAAAATGATTTCTTCATTTAATTAAAAGTTTTAAGATTGATTTCCAGCTTGATAGCTGTGTGCAAAATACTGATTTTATTAGAAATCATACCATTCACATCTGAAAACAGAAAACGGATTTTTTCTTTTCCATTTCTTGTATACACAATTTTATCTTCCAGTTTTGTTTTAGAATAATAATATGTTCTTTTACCTAATACAGTTTCATAAATTATTCCATCTTCACTTTCATATGATGCAATGACAGGGAATTTTTCTTGAATTAAAACTTGAAAATCTCTTTTTAAAATATTTATTAAAATTGATTTATCAATATCATCAATTATATAGTTTACTGTAAAAACATTATTTAAAAATGAAAAGTCAAAAATAGTCTTCCCCATTTCTGTTGTAAAGACAATACGATGATTTGATTCCCCAAGTTTTTTAACAATAAATAGACCACTTAATGTATTACCATAGACTTCAATATTTGCCTTATACACATAATCTTTTGCCTCACTAGAAAAATAAGGAAGAGAAATTTCTTTTTCTGAAGTATCTCTTTCTTGAAAATTATTTTTTTTAGGATAGGAAGCACAAGCTGTAAAAAGCAAGCACAGACAACTAATGAGCAAATACCGCATCGGCTATAGGAGTATTTACAGTTCTATTACTAAATATAATTCTAGTATAATCATCTGTAGGTTCTATCATTTTTAATTCAATAACTTCTCCTTCTGCATTAAATGTAATATGAAATGCCTTAATGTATTTTGAGAATTTCTCATCTTTAGAAACAGAGTGTACTACACTGTTTGATGTATCTTTAAAATAAGTGATGGTAAATTGATCCTCATCAAACATATCGCCTTTTATACTATTGACAATAAGACCGTTAAGCTGTTTAAATAAATCACTAGAACCAACATCTAAGTCGCTCTTATTCCCCTCATTATTAATAAACAAGGTCTTATCTTTAAATAAAACAGAATAATTAAAAGGTTCTGTATACTCCCATTTTACAATATCTGGAGATTTAAACACTAATTTTCCAGACGTCTCAATATCATTTGCCAAGAAATCTAAATGTTTATACTGTATAAAATCACTCTGCAATGTATGTATCGTAGCCGCTTGAGACTTCACCTTTAACTTTAAATCTTCTGCTTCAGCCTGGCTCATCTTAACTTGCGCACTAGCTAGAGTTCCAATTAAAAAGAAGATATAAATAATATTACGCATATGCTTTTATTTTAAATAAGGAATCTACAGTAATAGATTCTATGTCCTGTTTCTGTAAAAATAACAATAACTGTTCCAATATGATGATTGTTTTAGAACTTGTATCATGTAGCAAAACAACATCTCCCTTAGATAGGTTTTTTGTTATCCGATGTAATACTACATCTGGTGACCTTGAAGTTGTATCTAAAGAACGAACATTCCACCCTATAGATTGTAATTTTAGAACACTTAGTGCTTTTTTAATTCTTGGATTTGTAACCCCAAAAGCTGGTCTGTAAAGTTGCATTATCTTACCAGATGTTTCTTTAACAATCTCATTTGTCATTGCTAATTCTTCAATCACCTTTTCTGTTTTAAAAAAACCAAAATTAGTTGAATGAGAATACGTATGATTCCCTACAGTATGTCCTTCTTTAATAATTTGATTAAAAATATTAGGGTGTTTTTTGACCTGTTCTCCAATGCAAAAGAAAGTAGCCTTTGCATTATATTTTTTTAAAAGTTCCAAAACTAAAGGTGTGTATTCTGGATGTGGCCCATCATCAAAAGTAATTGCTATCTTTCTCTCTTTCAAATCCATATCATGATTAAGAGATGAAACATGATAATTCCACTTTACTATAAATGATCCAGCGACTGTTATAAATAACCAAATAACGAATAACAAGATATATGCCCACAAGAAATGTTCTAATAAGATACTTATCGCAAGTAAAATAATTGAGATAAGAACTGCAGCTATATTTACAGACCTAAAATTTAACATTCTCTTCTGTGTAGATGATTAAAAATACAAGATACTGATAAACGGTCTTTTTTTGCTTTCGCGAAAGCAAAATGAACTTTAAACAACCAGTGCATTCTAAAACAATAGTCAGTTTTTATCATGTACTTAATCTTTACCCAATAATACGAAACTGTGATTTTCTCCTCGATACTGATTGTATAATAAAACAGTTTTATAGCTTGAAGATGGGGCAGTATTTAGTTGTACCTCATTAGGTAGTTGTTGTGTTTTCAGAATTTTTGCAGCTAGCCAAATGCCAAAAGAAGATGCGGTATTAAACTCGCCACATAAGTGTTTATAATATGCTTTCGGAGTAGTATTGAATGCATTAGAACTTAACGTATCGTATATATGATCATAATCTATATCTCCGTTATTTCCTAAAATCAACAAATCAAGATCTTTAATTTGGAGATTATTAGCCTCTAAAAATGAAATAGCGCTCTGTTCTAATGTATCTTCAGGAAGTGTGTTAATAATTTTGACATCTAACACTTTAGCATAACTAGATGTTTGTTTTTTGTTAGAAAGCACAAAAAAATTAGCTCCTTCTCCAAAAACAGCTCCTTTAGTTTTAGATGCTAATAGTTTATTAGAATTTATTTCCTCTGCTTTAATATGCTTAACTATACGATGTATTTTTACCGTATAATCGGCAAGTTCATCTACACCTCCAATTAAGATATTATTTGCCTCATCTAACTGGAGTTGTAACGTTGCATCTAATAATGCTGACTCAAACGAAACGCTTGAATGCACATAGGTAAAATTATAACCTTTACAACCTAATTCTAAAGCAATCTGTCCTCCCACCGTATTATGAGTAGACTGAATAAAAGGTGTAGGTGTTAAGTACAACTCTTCATTTTCTATAATAGCTTTTAAGAATTTTTCCGAATCACGTAATCCACCCATCCCTGTTCCAGTAATAATAGCATCTACATTTTCTAGGTCAGCTTCATTAAGAGCGATTTTAGCAGCTACAATACTCATCTTTATTCCTTTGGCCATTCTTCTTGATGCCGAAGGAGGAATAAAGTCTTTGTAATTGGGATTGACTGCAGGAATAACAGTATCATTATAGGTTATAACTTCATCTAGAAAATCTGAATTATCATACGTCTTTTGAGCCGAAATTGAACAAACGCTATTTATATATACATTTTTCATTAGGTTTCTTTTGAAAAGATAACTGTTGAACAATTACCTCCAAAACCAAATGAATTAGACATAACATTGGTTAAGGGTTTGTTTTTAGATTCAAGTTGTGGCGTAATACTAAATTCCTTCATCTGAGTTTTGAAATTCAGATTCGGAAAAATCACATTATTTTGTAATGCCAATATAGAATACACAGCTTCTATAGCTCCTGCAGCGGCTAAGGTATGTCCTGTATATGCTTTTGTTGAGCTAAAGTCTGGTACATCCTCTCCAAAGACTCTTAAGATAGCACGCCCTTCTGATAAGTCGTTATTTCCAGTAGCAGTACCGTGCGCATTAATATAATCTATCTCTTTTGCTTTTAATCCCGCCATGGCAAGTGCTTGATTCATTGCCAAGGTAGCCCCATCACCATGTTCTGATGATGCAGTTTGGTGATGCGCATCATTTGCATTTGCGTATCCTTTTACATATGCTAACACCTTTTTATTTTCTGCTTGTACTACAGCATCAGACTCTAATACCAAAAATGCAGCAGCTTCTCCTAAGTTTAATCCTTTTCTGTTATCATCAAAAGGAGTATTATAGGTATCTGATAAAATCATTAACGTTTTAAAACCATTTATGGTAAATTTAGATAAACAATCAGCTCCTCCAACTACAACACGATCTAACTGTCCCGATTTGATTAATCGTGCTCCAAACATAATCGCATTCGCCGCAGAAGAACATGCAGTACTTATAGTAGTTACTAGACTTTGTTCAATCCCTAATTGTTCTGCAATTTTTTGAGTAGAATCTCCAGCGTGATGCCCTTTAATATACTTTTGAGTAGAGGCATCTGTAAGGTAGGCATAATAGTTTTGTTCTGTCTTATCCATTCCTCCAACGCTTGTGGACGAAATTAAACCTGTTTTATAAAGGTTTGCATCTTTAATTCCTGCACTAGCAAAAGCTTGTTTTGCAGCAATTGCTCCCAATAAGGCTGTTCTAGAATAGTTATTTGATTCTGGTAAGTTAAGTTGTAATTCTAATGCTTTATTTGTTAAACTAATTTCTCCAACCATAATATCGTTCTGATGTATGGTTTCTATTTTAGAAATACGTGTAATTCCTTTTTTCTCTTCTATAAGTGACTGGTAATTATCATCTACATTGTTTCCAATAGAAGAAATGATTCCCATACCAGTTATAGCTACCCCTCTACTCAATCTCTATTATTTAGTTCTGTGTTCAGAAATATAATTTGCCATTACTTCAATAGACTCAAAAATGGCACGTCCTTCTTTAGGATCTGTTAATTTAATCCCATAATTTTTATCTAACATTACAATAATCTCTAATGCATCTATAGAATCTAAAGCTAAACCATCTCCAAATAGTTTGTCATCATCAGCAATATCTTCTATTGCAACATCCTCTAGGTTTAGTTGTTCTATAATGTGTTGTTTAAGTTCTAATTTTAAAGCATTCATATTAACTATTGTATAATTTTAGTAAGTTTTGGTTATTGTGTAATGTAATTCCTGTTTTAGTAACTAAGTATAAAAATCCTTCATAGTGTTCTCCATCTAATTCAACCCAACCGCAGAGTACACTATTTGCTTTGTTATTAGCTAATAAACTAGTAGCGTAATTTAATAAATGTTGTGCATTAAAGCTGTCAAATATAAAAAAACTATTTTCAGAATAGAGCTTATATTTTATGCAAATTTCTCCTATGCATATATTTGGCAAAGTATATACAAATACAGAAGGGCTAGGATAATAGTTTTCAGTATCCTGTATAGACTCTTGATATTTTCTATCGGTATCCAAACTGGACGCTTTATTTGAAAATACAATTGCTATATCATTCTCTTGCGTTACATCTAACTTTTCGTTCTTTAGTAATACATCAGCTGTTAAAAATGCAAGCTTGCTTAGAGCATCCATTTTAAAGAACTTTGAATAATTAGTATCTAATGATTTGTAGGCCGTTTTTATAAAATCTGAAAAAATCTCTGCTTCATTCTCAAATACAAGGTTACCGTTTAAAGAGATTTTATTATTCTTTATACTGCAAAATGACTTTATGTAATAGGATGAATTCATTATTTTTTCCCAAAAACAAATACGGTATGATATTCTCCTAATGCAATATCCTCTCTTATTTCTAAACCAGCTGCAAGAGCAATATCTTTCACTTCTTCTGCTTTATACATTTTACTATTTCCATTTGCTAAAACTGTAAAGTATAATGATGTCGCTTCTAAAATAAACTTAGCATTATCAAATCGTTGCCTATCTGTATAGGTTTCTATAATAAACAACTCTGTGTTTTCATCCATAGAATCTACACAAGTCTTTAGAATTTTAAAAATCTCTTCTTTGGAGAAGCAATCTAGAAACTGAGATAACCAAATAAGATCTGCTCCTGTTGGAATTTTTGGATTGTCTTTAAGCCAATTTATTTCATGACTAGTAACCCTATCACTAAATCCTTCTTTTTCTATATTGGCAATTGCCTTGTTTAATTGACCAGGCAAATCAATCATTTTTATATTTATGTCACTATTGTAATTGCAGCACTTTATGGTAAATTTTCCTGTATTTGCACCAATATCAAAAATTTGCTTTGGTTTTTTCCTAAAAACTAATTCTAAAGCATCACTAAAAATATGATCCGAATAGTGATGGTCAAACTCAAACCATGAATTTTGAATTTCAGAAGGCAATTGTGACAATCCTTCATAAATAGTATCCCAATTACCAAGTTCTTTTAAACCTTCAGGCTTGCCCGTTTTAATAGATTCATTTAAATGATACAACCCTTTATAGCAAACATCATTGGTGAAGTTTATATTAGCATTAACCGTTTCATTATAATTTAAGAAATAGCCTGTGGTGGTTAATACATATTTGTTTTCAGCATCTTTACTAACAATATTTGAACTTTCTGCGATTTCCAATAAAACACTTATACCGTATGTGCTTATAGATAGTTCTTTGGAAATTTCATCTATTGTAATTCCTCCTGCTTTTCTTTTACTAAAGATAAGATCAAAAATGCCAAGTTTTCTTAACGAAATGGTTGCTTGAAACACAAAAGGAGCAAAAGCAATTTTTTGCGCTTCTTGAATGGCATCTATAGCCCTTAATGAGGTGTTTTCCATATTATTTTAAGATGTTACTTTTTTAAATATTGCAGCAGTATTACAGCCTCCAAAACCTGAAGCTGTTTTAAGAAAAATATTCATTTCTTTTTGTGCTGTATTTGTAATTATATTAATGGGTTTTGAAACACCTAAAGATTCAAAACCTAAAGATGCGTATAATGTATTATCTTTTAAAGAATGCATTCCAACAATAGTTTCTAATAATCCTGAAGCACCTAGAGTATGTCCTAAATAACCTTTTAAACTATTTACAGGAACCTCTTGTAATCCAAGCCTATTAAATGCAATTGCCTCCATCTCATCATTAAATGGAGTCGCTGTTCCGTGTGCAGAAATATAATCGATACTCGTATGAGGTATATTTGCTTCTTTTAAAGCAGAGTTCACACTTCTAACGAGTCCTTCTCCTGTTCTAGATGGTCCCGAAATATGATTAGCATCATTACAAGAACCTTCTCCTAACATATTAACAGCTTCATCTACTAGATCAGTTTTACTATTTGTTACTAAAACACTTGCGGCAACTTCTCCAATATTAATCCCAGATCTATTTTTTGAATAAGGTCGACATGGTCGATTGCTTAACGCTTGAAAAGAGTTAAAGCCTGATAAAATAAATTTTGTGACAATATCGCCACTAACAATAAATATATCATCATACATCCCCTGATTAATATAACGTTTGGCGACAGCAATAGCTAAAACTCCAGACACACAGGCATTAGAGATAATAACTGGTTCATTCTCAAATCCAAAAAACGATTTAATTGTTTTACCCAACTCACTTAAATAAGCACGTTCTTTTGTAAATGAACTATGCTCATCTAATGCATCTATATTCCCTTTTGTAGTAGAGATAATTATACCTACCCTTTTTGTTAAAGGAATTCTTGAAGGTGCAATGATATTTTTTAATGACAAAATCATCATTTTTTCTAACCTAGTAAAATCATGTTCGATACCTAGATTAGAAAATTCTTTATTTAATATTTCAGTATTTATTATAGAGGAACAAATAGGTTCTCCAAGTAAGTCTTTATCATCAATTAATTGCAATCCAGAAACCTTATTATAGATATTATCTACAACAGTTTTACTATCAAAACCAAGTGATGAAATTATATTGTTATGTGATAAGTAAACGTTACTCATTTAAAAGACCTACTTTTTGTTTCCAATCTTTAAAAAAGTCTGGAATTGTTAAAGATAAATCACCTTCTCCTATTTTATCTACAAAAACCTGAACAGTTTCACCTGTACACACAAGTACATCTTCTTGATTAAAAATTTCGTACTTAAAAATCATTTTAGCAGCTAGACTATCTACATATATCGTTTTTATGGTAGCCACATCTCCATAACGTAATGGAAACTTATGCTCACTGCTTGACTTTACAATGGGAGTTGCATATCCATATTCTTTTTGATCCAGATAAGAGATACCGTGATGCCTCCCAAAAGCTTCTCTTCCATCTTCAAAATATTGTATATAATTACCATGCCATACAATACCTAAAGGATCGGTTTCGACAAAACGAATCCGGACTTTATTAATAAAACTTATTTCACCTTTATTTTTAGACTGCATTTTTATTTTTATTATAAGCTATAGCAATAGATGTGGTTATTATAAAAAACAACAATAATAATGTTATTTCAGGGATAATATCTATTAAGTTAGAATTTCTTAAAAATACATCGTAAAATGCATTTAATGCCCAATTCATTGGAGAAATATTAGATACTACCTGCATAAATTCTGGCATCACAAAAACGGGCACCCAAACACCGCCTATAGCCGCTAGAATAACAACAAATGTTGCTCCGAATGGAGCCGCTTGTTCTTGAGTTTTTGCAATGGTTCCCAATAGTAAACCTAACCCTATCGCCGCTAAGCCTGCAAAAATAGTAACTATAAATAATAGTGGTAATCTTCCAGTTACGTCCAATACAGGTAATCCAATTATTGGAAACAAATAAACCCCAGTAAGTACCATGAGTATAAATTGAATGATACAAACAAACAAATAAACGATTGTTTTCCCCCCAAGAACAGTGGTATATGGCAAAGGATTTGTTCTTAACCTAACAAATGTCCCTTGGTTTTTTTCTTTTACAATGTTTGTAGACAGTGGTACAATAATAAAAAATATAGCAAAAAGAGTCCAAGCAGGAACATTGTGCTGTACAGAGTTTGGAATAGTGTTTCCAGTATTGTTATTTGGTAGAATCTCTGTAAAACTTATAAAACTTTTGGTATCAAAAATCACTTCTGTAGGATCGTCCGATATCTCTTTTTGAAAAGCAGCATAAATAGATTGAGTTTCAATTTTAGATATGATTTTATCAATTCCATTTTTCACAGAATTCTTAAAGGCAAACTGTGTCGCTGGATCAAAATATAATTTGACTTCTTTTTTTGAGAAAATTTCTTTAGAAACATCAGTACTATCACTTAGTCCAATTTTCTCAAAAATGGTAGTGACATTTTGATTTATTTTTTTTTCTAAATCTGAAGATAGCTTTTCAGGAACAACTATTGCTAATTGATATTTACCCTTAGAAACAAGATTTTCTGCTTCCTCTTCGCTATTTATTTTTATAATTTTAAATGAATTGGTATCTTCTAATCCTGCAATCATAATCTCAGAAACACTCCCTTTATCATTATCCACAAGGAGAATTTCAATTTTAACGGGAACTACTGTTTTAAATGTACTATCCTGAATTAATGTAATTGTAACTATTAACACTAAAGGCATTATAAATAATATTGCAATTCCACCAATGTCTCTGGAAAGTAATAGTATTTCTTTATATATGGAAGCAATTAACTTATGCATAATCCCTTAGCATTTTTCCAGTTAAAGCTAAAAATACATCTTCTAGGTTATTAGCATTTTCTTGATGGGTAATTAATTCTTTTGGAGAACCCTTTGCTATTATTTTCCCATGATCAATGATGGCTACTTTAGTGCAAAACGTCTCTGCTTCATTTAAATGATGAGAAGTATAGATGATGGTAGTTCCCTTTTGATTCAGAGATTGTAAATAATCAATAATTACATTTTTTGATTGAACATCTACTCCTACGGTTGGTTCATCTAAAAACAATATCTTAGGTTCATGTAAAATACTTGCAATTAAATTAACCCTACGCTTCATTCCTCCGGAGAACGTACCAATCTTTTTATTTAAAAATTTAGTAAGCCCTAACGTCTCGATAGCCAAATTAATTTTAGTTTTTAAATCATTCCCTTTTAAACCATACATGCTTCCAAAGTACATTAAGTTTTCAAAAGCAGTTAAGGTTGGATATAAAGCATATTCTTGAGGAACGATACCAATCATCTTTTTTAATTCATTCTTATTCTTTTTATAATTAAGACCATTAATGGTAAAGGTTCCTGATGTAGGCTTAATTAATGATGATAATAATGAAATCAACGTTGTTTTCCCAGCCCCATTTGGTCCAATTAATCCAAAAATTTCTTTCTCATCAATACATAGATCTAACTCTAGTACTGAGAAGAAATCAGCATTCTTGTATTTTTTAGATAATTGTTCAATCTGGATCATATCGTTGAGTACGCAAAAACTAACTGTCTTATTTTGAAATATTAATGGTTATAGTTTGGTACGCTTTCGCGAAAGCGTATTAAGATTCTTTATTATTTTTTATCAGATACAGGGTTCATATGATTACACAGCCTTTTTTAATTTTTTAAAAAAAACTTCTTCTTTACTTGCAATAGCTTCTAATTGAGAAGCTATATCATTATAGGCATCATCTTTGGCTTTTCGGTTTTTATAAATACGAGAAGCATCTAAAGCAAAGTCACGCCATAAGTCGCCTATAGCTGTCATTTCTGTAGATAAATCTGCTAAAGTTTCATTATTTAATATTTTACTAGACTCTTGTAAAAAAGCAGCATAAATGTACCTAAATCCTCCGCCACCAGTGCCAATCTCTTCTTGCATTCTAACAATTTGTCCTAAGTAATGATTTGCAACTTTAATTCCTTTTTTCTTAGGCCATTTACGAATTAATTTGGCTGTTAATCTAATCCCTCTAACTCCTAAAATTGGCATTGGAGCTAACATATCTCTACAGGTATGCTTTATACCTTTAATGATCGCTTTTTCCAAATTTAAAGTTTCAGGGAAATCAGTAGGATAATACATATGGCCTTTAGGTGCAAAAGCGCCTTTTGCAAAACGAACCTTCTCCAATTCTTTATCTGTTAAAGTTGTAACAGTCTCCATAACTGGATCACTAATCAAATAAGAATCATCATTTTTACCATAAACAATTAAATTATGTGCATTAAAATGAAAACGATATTCGTCTGGAAAATACACTAGATTATAAACACCTACTTGTAAACCAACAGGATTATTATTTTTTATATTTTGATCTAATCTGATCTTTGCTTGTTCAGGTGATTTAAATTTTTCTTTTTTAATTTTCACTCCAACACGCTTGGCATATCGCTTAAAAATTTGACCAGGCATTATCCTATATGTAACAACTGGTGCGTGATTAACTTTTAAAAAAGGAAGATAACAATAAAGTAATCCAGACCCTATACCAAAAACCATAGGTTCGCTTACATTGAATCCATTAAATTTCATCAAGTTCGATACAACTCCATTTTCACAATGAGCTGTTTGGTTATGTGTGAATTTACTTTGTATCATCAATATGCTTTAATTGTTCAATAGAAATTTCAAAAACATCTGCATATCGTTTTAAAATTTTGTTTGATAACTTATTAAATTTTTTCAATTTAAAATGATTCTTTACTTGCCATTTGAAAAGCTTTACATAACTAGCTAAAATAGACACGTCCATTCTATGAACCTCCATATAATATTCAATAGGACTAGCTTCATTATTTAACACTCTCTTTTTAGCAAGTGCAACACGCTCATCAATATCTTGTAAAGCATTGTTTAGAGCTATTGTTTTGGGTTGCCACCCCGAACTCTTTGTTGTAACATATTCACCATCTTCATTAACTGCATAGCAAAGCTCTTTGTGATTCTTAGATGCTAAAGCACTCTTGTCCTGTGGAGTGTCATTTTTCTTCATAGAATTGTTTTAATTCTTGAATAATTAGATTGATCTCACAATATAATAATTTAGTAGTTCCTAAATAAGTATTACATTCTAAAGAGCATATGGTATAGTTATCTGTATCAAATCTAGATTTTAAATTGGCTTTAGTTATAATAGTATCTCCCACGAAAGGGCAAGAAAAAATTTCAACTTTTTTTATTGCACTTATAAATCCAATCAATGTTGTCCCCTCACCTTTTATGTCATCATCTTCAAAAAAACTACTTCCAACTATTGAAGAGCAAGTTTGTGCAGCATTTTCTGTTAATCCAATTTCATTTAAAAAATTATTCTCATTAAAAATACAATCTTCATTAACTTTAAAAGAGGTAGACACAAAATTTTCATCCAGATCAAGAATTTTATCTATCATTAAGAATGGCGCGCGATGCGGCAAAAAATCAGATACATCTATTTTATCAAGATCAATCATTAACTAGCAATAACCGTTTTCATTAGACTAGATGCGATTTTCACCTTCTCTACATTAAATACATTAATCTCAACTAATGTTACTCCCATAAACTCTTGCAAAATATGTGCTTCTGTTTGAATCACATCATGTAATTCAGGAAGTTTATATAGCTCCATTTTCTTTATAGATCCAATATATCCAGTTGGTGCTGTTTCGCCTCTTAAAAAGTAATCATATCCAGTATGCAAAGCCACTGTCTGCGCCATATTTTCTATCAAACCTGGTTCAGAAAATACGTGATTATTAAAAAAAATATTAGTTTCTAAGATTTTAAAAGAAGATATCAAATTAGTTTCCGAAAAACCCAACAGTGTATCTACCATTACAAATGGAAATTTCTGTGGGATTAAGTCTTTAATATCTGTAATAGGCTCCTCAAATAAGATCATACTAACAAACGGTTAAATGAGCATGTGTATAGGAAAAACGTCCACTCTCAGGAACTGTTAACATTATTTTATCTCCTTTCTTTAATATACCCGACATTAATAGCTCTTCAAGCATTAAATAAATAGATGCAGAACCAACATTTCCAACCTTATCTAAGTTTGTAAACCAGTTTCCTTCAGGGATTTTTAAACCTTTTTCTCGAAGTCCTTTTTTTAGCTTTTCAGCGAAATATTGAGAAGAAATATGAGGTAAAAAATAATCAATATCAGAAGGATCTTTATCGTGTTTCTGAAAAACCATCTCCATACTCTCTACACCTTTAGTAATAATGTGTGCATCCAAAATCTTAACATCTTGCTTAACAGAAAATATAGACTTTTCTAACCATTCTTTAGAATTATATTCTGTCCAAGACTTTATCGTTCCGTCTTCTAGCTTCTCTCCGCCAGAATACATACAAGTTTCTAATTCGTGAGCAAAAGAGTACCCTTCAATCCAATCTATTTTTAAAGAGATTCCTTTTTCATTTTTTTTATTCTCTAATAATAATGCACCAGCACCGTCAGATAACATCCAACGCAAAAATTCTTTTTTAAAAGCTATTATTGGCTCTTTCTCTAACGCATCAATCATACTGGCTTCTTCTTCAAACATTCCTGCCAACATTCTTGTAGATGATCTCTCTGAACCAGTACAAACTGCATTATTGGAATTTTCAGATTTTACAGATAAAAATCCAAACTTTAATGCGCTCATACCTGAACCACAAATACCTGAAGCTGAGTTTATCTCTAAATTTCTATTTGCTAATAATCCATGGACCATTGCAGCATGCGATGGCAGTAATTGATCTGGTGAAGAAGTACCACAACACAATAATTCCATATTGCTTTGAGTAAATTCATCATCAAATAACTTTACAATTGCTTCTTGAGTTAGTTTTGCATTGGTATGCGTGATATCTCCATCACTATTAATTGCATAATAACGTTGCTTTATACCATTATTTCGTAATACAATCCTTTTTGCTCTAGAAGGTTTTCCATTAATTTTACCTAGGACTTCTTCCATTTTATCATTACTAATAGGGTCATTGGGTAAAATCTTAGAAATTCTTGTTATGTAAACGTCCTTCATTTAAACTTGTTAACTATTTTATTCTCACGGATGAGTAATATTCCTTGTCTTTTTTAATAGTATTAAATAGGGGGATATATGTAAGCAAAAATAGCAAAAAAACTAAGGGAGCAATGATCCAAATAGCAAATAATAAATAATAACCAAAGATAGTTACCCAAAGGCTCCTTTTTTTATTTTCTACAGTTCCTTTTGAGTAAATGAAATTTGCCCATTTTTTAAATAAAACATTCCCTCTTTTATCTGTTAAAACTAAAAAAGGGCTTACCAATACTGCTTTCGCTTTAACTAAGCTCTCTTGAAGACTATCAAGTTTATTGTTTGATAAATGATTTAATATAATCTTTCCGAATTTTGAAGACTCATCAATATCTTTTTGGGATACACCTGGTTTAGGAAATATACCTAAATATCTTTTCTTTTTTCCTGTAAGCATCCATTGTACTATCGTAATTACACTTATATGATTTATGTGTCTATCTACCAAAACAATATTACCAACTAATTTTGCATTACAACTTTTAAATATCTTTTTGATCTTTTCATGCGCCATTACCCACATATTTCTACAACCAATGACTGTTACAATAGGAGTATCTGCAATTAATTCCTTTGCTTCCGGTGAACTTAAAAATGAATTTACAGGAATTGAAGGGCTTAAATACCAAACGGTATATCCTAGAATTATTAAATCAAATTCTTGATTTAATAATTCTAGAGGAATGGGTTCTATCTTTGAAGGAATTTGAAGAAAAGATTCAGGAAATGCATTTAAGAAATCTTTCTTTTTCCACGGAAAAGGGAAAGGCATTTCCATTTTAATTTGATAATAAACAACTTGAATGTCTTCAGACTCGGAAATAGGATCTACTATAGTATTAACAATTTCAGTCAACTGTCCAGATTGCGAATAATGAATTACCAATACTTTCTTCATCTTACTTTTTGTTTACTGACCAGAAATCAAAATAATTAAACCATTGTAAGGGATATTCCTTAAGCATAGATTCTAAATTTTTAGCAAATTCTTCTAAAAGTGCCCCAGCATCTCTATGTTTTGTATGCGCAGTTCTAGCATATAAATGATAATGTTTTGTACTTTCTTTTAAAACATATACAAAAAGTACAGGAACCTTTAGTCTAGAAGCAATGACAAACGGGCCCGCTGGAAATTTGGCGTCTTTACCTAAAAATTCTTGAGTAAGGTATTTTGAATCTTTTATATAGCGATCACCAGTAATGCATACAATTTCATTATTAGTTAATGCTGCATTAATCTCAAAAATATGAGATAAGTCATCTTTAATAAGTATAATTTTAATTTTAGGCTTTTTTGTAACACTTGCAAGGTATTCTCTAATAGCTGTATGTTCTACATCTGTTGTTAATAAATGTATAGAAGTGTCAGTTTCTAATTCCCCAAAGAAGTGTTCTGCGATCTCAAAATTGCCTAAGTGAGCACTTATTAAAATACCACCTTTTTTTTCTTTTAAAACTTCTTTTATACGTTCTACTCCATCAAAATTATAAGTGAACTTAGACTTAAGGTTTGAAGAAATAGCAACTTTATCAATAATTGTTTGCCCAAAGACGAAATAGCTTTTATAGATACTTACTAAGGCTTTAAATTTAGGATAGTGTAATCGTTTATGGAAATAATAATAGGTAGCTTTTGTACTCCCTTTAGAGAAAAAGCAAAAATATGCAGCAACAAAATATAGAACAAAATAAGCCGAAGATAATCCTAAGTTCTTCATGCAAAATATAAATATTTTGTATCCTAGAACTGTACCTCTGGATTTTCCATTCCATTCAGTAGCCATAAATGCAAAAGCTTAAATAAAAATTACTTTAGTTTGTTTTCTATAAGGTCATAGAAATCCTGAAGCGTTACAACATCGATAAAATCGTCTCCTACTAATTTAATTCCAAAACTTGAATCTATTGATACAACGAGATCTACAAAATCTAAACTATCTAATTCTAAGGTTTCTTTTAAATTTGCTGTGGGTGAAATATCATCCGGTTCAACTTCAAATTCATCTATAAGAAAGTCGTTTATTTTTTCAATAATAACTTCTTTATTCATCTTCTACTTTATTTTTTTTATTATTAGTGCTGAATTCGTTCCCCCAAATCCAAAAGAATTCGACAAAAATACATCAATTTTTTCATCTAATGTTTTACTTACCAAATTTAATTTAGAAGCATCCTCATCAGGTTCTTGTAAATTTATATTTGGAGCAATAAAATCATTCTGCATCATGAGCATAGAATAAATAACTTCACTTGCTCCTGCCATCCAACATTCATGCCCTGTCATAGACTTAGTTGAGCTTACATAAGGCCCTTTCTCTCCAAAAACTTTATATATAGCTTTCGCTTCATTTGCATCTCCAACTGGTGTAGAAGTAGCATGTGCATTAACATAATTAATTTCACTTGTAGCTATATTTGCTTCTTTTATTGCTTTTAGCATTGCCCGTGAAGGTCCATCTACATTAGGAGTAGATATATGTTCTCCATTTGAAGAAAAACCATATCCAATTATCTCACCTAAAATTGTAGCTCCTCTTTTTTGGGCAGATTCATAACTTTCTACTATAAGTGATGCACCACCACCGCTAGGAACCAAACCATCTCTATTTTTATCAAATGGACGAGATGCTTTTTCTGGATGTTCATTATTTACAGCAAAAACTCCTAAACCATCAAAACTTCCCATGGCAAACTTATTAATTTCTTGCGCACCGCCACAAATAATACAGTCTTGCAGTCCGCTTTTTATAAGTTGGTATGCCATCCCAATGGAATGAGAACCACTAGCACAAGCCGCACTTATTGTGAAATTAACACCTTTAAGTTTAAATATAGTCGAAAGATTCATTGTTACCGTAGAATTCATCGCTTGAAATATAGCGCCAGAACCTACTAAACCTGTATCTTTCTTATCTCTAATTTTATCAATAGAATTAATAACCGCTTTTGCAGTACTATCATTACCATATAGTATTCCTACTTCGTTAGCGTCTAAAAAGTCTTGATCAATTTTTGCATTTTCTAATGCTTCAACAGTTGCTACATATGCATAAGCACCTTCTTCTCCTAAACTTAATCGTTGCCTTCTTGTAAGTTGTTTTTTTAAATCAGGCTCATTTACCATTCCTGTTAATGGAGAACGGTAACCAAACGGTATTCTCTCCTCATCAACAATAATACCTGACTTACCATTGTATAATGATTCTTTAACCATTTCTAAATTTTCCCCAATACAAGAATAAATTCCCATTCCTGTAATAACAACTCTATTCATTTTATAAGAATAATTTATGAGTAAATACCTCCATTAATATTTATCACTTCCCCTGTAATATAAGAAGCTTTATTTGAAGCTAAAAAAGAAACGACATGAGCAACCTCTTCTGCTTCGCCAAAACGATTTGCAGGAATCATCTTTTTCAATTCCTTTTCATCAAGGCTATCTGTCATATCCGTTTTTATAAAACCAGGAGCAACTGCATTTACTGTAATATTTCTTTTTGCTATCTCTTGGGACAATGCCTTAGTAGCTGCTATAACAGCACCTTTAGCTGCAGAATAATTGGTTTGTCCAGGCGTTCCTTTAAGTCCAGAAAGTGAAACTATATTTATTATTCTACCATATCTATTTACTAATAATTTCTGAATTAAATGATTAGTAACATTAAAGAAACCATTGAGTGATGTGTTAATTACATCCTGCCAATCGGCTTGAGACATCCACATAAACAAATTATCTTTTATAACACCTGCATTATTTATGATCACCTCTATTAAGGCATCTTCATTGTTTTTGTGCCAAGTATCAAGTGTTGCCTTCACATCAGTTTCATCGGCAACATTAAATTGTAATAACTCTCCAGTACTCCCGATACTTTCAATTTCTTGTAAAGTCTCTAAAGCTGAATCTTTATTACTTCTATAATTTATTAAAATGTGATAATCACTGTCTTTTGCTAATTGAATACATATTGCTTTTCCTATACCTCTTGAACCACCTGTTACAAGGGCATACTTTTTTTTCTCTTTTTTATCTTTACTCATTCTAATGCGTTGTATCCATAAAAAGTTCTACATTTTGATACCATTTACCTCCTAAAGGTTTTCCTTGTGTATCTATATACCCCCATTTTTTGCCATACTTTACTCTAGCCAAACCATTACGGAATCCTTTTAGAGGATTTTTTTTGAATAGAGATAAACTTGCAGATGTGATTTGATACTCAGCTGGTATAATTATTTTACCAGATTTGTCTATAAATCCCCAAAACTTTTTTTCTTTAACAGGAGCTAATCCGTCTTCAGAGAATGTTTCTGCATCTCTAAAATTAAAAGCTACAACTTCTTCTCCTTTGGTATTAATATACCCCCATCGATCTCCATTAAAAACAGGAGCTAAACCGTTACTAAACCTTCTTACTTTTTCATAAGTCGGAGTAATAACCCATTCTGCTTTACTATTAATAAATCCTATTCTCTTATTGCTACGAGCATATGTTAGATCTGAATCATCATTAAAATCCCAAATCTTATCAACGCCAGCCATAGTGTTAAATGTCCCATTAGATACAACTCCAAAGGTCTCTCCTTTTTTTGCCCAAACACCTTTACTATTATAATTTCCTAGTTCTGTATACTCTAATGGAATAATTACCTCTCCGGTTTTACTTATCATTCCCCAATTATCTCCATTTCGTACTCTAGCATGACCAGAAACAAATGGTTTTATAACATCGTATGTTGGATCTATAACAAGCTTACCATCTGTACCTAAAAGACCTAATTTCTTTTCTAATCTAAAAAAAGCAACACCATCTTCACTAAAGTCATAATATTTTTCTTGAACAGGTGTGCTTAAAATAGCACCAGAACTATCTATATAATTCCATTGACCATCGTCAAGAACTAATGCAAATCCAGAACTAAATGCCTTTACCTTATCATATTGAGGCTGTATAGCCCATTCACCAGAGGTATTAATAAACCCCCATTTTTTACCTTGAAGCACAGCAGCTAAATGTCCAGAGAAGTTTTTTGCATTTTTAAATTGCGGTTCAATAGTATATTCTCCAGAGGTATTAATGTAACCAAATAAATCATTATCTCTTACTAAAGCTAATTCTTGAGCAAAAATTAATGACGCGTTAAAAAATAAAATAAAGAATAAAAGATAGTTAGTTTTCATAATATTACTTTTTCTCATTGTTCATAATATAGTCTTTCACCTTATTAACATAAGGATACATAATGACATCTTCTGTAAATATAGGAACTATATCTCTTATTTCATTATACATTTTCTTTGTCTTTGAAGAGATTTTATCTTGTGCTTTAAGATATTCTATAGCTTGAATAATAGTGATCATTTCTATAGCGACTACTTCAAATGCATTCTCAATAACCTTTTTGGTAATCAATGCAGCATTCGTTCCCATACTTACAATATCCTGATTATCGTTATTGTTAGGGATACTATGCACATACATTGGATTTGAGAGTGTTTGATTTTCTGCAGTAGTTGATGTTGCTGTAAACTGCACTCCTTGCATCCCAAAGTTTAATCCTAACTTTCCTAAATTCACAAAAGGAGGAAGTATATTATTAAGAGCTGGATTTAACAGATAGTTTAATTGTCTTTCTGCTAGCATACTCATTTTTGTAACTACAATTTTTAGTTTATCCATCTCTAAGGACACATAATCTCCATGGAAGTTTCCTCCATGATACACATGTTTATTTTTAACATCTACAATTGGATTATCATTTGCAGAATTAACTTCTTCTATTAAAATAGTTTCAACGCTATTTAATGTATCTAATACTGGTCCCAATATTTGAGGTACACAACGTAAAGAATAATACTCTTGCACTTTGTCTTTAAAAATAGAGATACTCTCCGTATCACTTTCATATAAATGATGTTCTCTCTTTTTTATGAGTTTACTATCTTGAATATGTTCGCGCATTTCTTTTGCAATAAGGCGCTGTCCAATATGTTTTTTAGATTGGTTTAATTCATAAGACAAATGATCATCATAAGCCTCTACAATTTCATTTATTGCCGAAGAGCAAGAAACCATCCAATCTAGTAATCGTCTAGCATTAATTGTATTTACAATTCCTATACCTGTCATCACAGAAGTTCCATTTATTAAGGCTAATCCTTCACGTAATTCGACAGAAATTGGTTCCAAACTATGTTCTTCAAAAACATCCTTTGTTGCCCTGCGTTCATTCTTATAAAAAACCTCACCTTCTCCTATTAAAACAAGAGCTAAATGCGCTAACTGTACTAAATCCCCACTAGCTCCAACACCCCCATGTTCATAAATCAATGGAGTAATATCTTTATTAATCATAGAAGTCATTAACTCAATAACACTTTTATGAACCCCAGAATTACCAAGAGATAATGTATTCAACCTAGCTAGCATAGCTGCTTTTACATACTTTGTTGGAATTACATTTCCAGAACCCGATGCGTGACTTCTAATTAAGTTGTATTGCAATTGTAGTTGCTCAGACTTCTTTATTTTGTACTGAGCCATGGGACCAAACCCTGTATTTACTCCATAAATAACTTTATTTTCAGAAAATTCCTTTAAAAAGTTAAAACTGGCTTCAACAGTTTCTAGAACCGTATTTTCTATACTTATAGAATTATCTTCAAATATTATTTTGTAGAAATCTTCAATTTCTAACCTCCCATTAAGTTTTAACATCTATATTTTTTGAATATATTTAACGAATAAGTTTTAATAACAGAAACAAAGTAGTTATTTTGGTGTGTAAATTTAAAATAATAAATGAACCTATAACTATATAATTATAATAATCTATGAGTGATGTACATGTTGATGTTTTAATTATAGGGGCAGGTCCATCTGGATGTGTCGCAGCATCCTATTTACACAATAAAAACCTCAAAATCAAGGTTGTAGAAAAAAACAGGTTTCCGAGATTTGTTATAGGAGAAAGCCTTCTTCCAAGAAGTATGCATCATTTTGAAGAAGTTGGGCTTATAGATTGCTTAAAGGAATACGGGTTTGAACGAAAAAGTGGGGCTAGATTTATAAAAGGAGAAGACAAGTGTGATTTTGATTTCAGTAATAAACATACTGATGGTTGGGATTGGACTTGGCAAGTACCAAGAGCAGATTTTGATAACGTACTCGCAAATGAACTTATAAAAAGAAATGTCGATATCCTATTTGAACATACCGTCATAGATATCATTTTTAGCCCTGATGGAACATCAGAAACTATCATAGAAAACACTAACAAAGAAACCTCATCTATAAAAGCAAAATATATTATAGATTCTAGCGGCTTTGGTAGAGTAATACCAAGGTTATTAGATTTAGAAAAACCTTCTGAAGCACCAAATCATTCATCCATTTTTACACATGTAAAAGATATAAAAAGACCTCCTGGAAGGGAAGGGACCATTATAACTTTTGATGTAATTGATACGCAAACATGGTTATGGGTTATTCCATTTTCAAATGGAGTAACAAGTATTGGCTATGTAGGCCCTACAGAATATCTAGACTCATTTAAAGGAGATAAAACAGAGAAGTTAACTCAATTACTAAAACTATCTGATCATTATTATGAACGATTTAGAGATCTAGATTTTTCATTTGAACCCATTCATATCAAAAACTATTCAAAATCCGTAAAACAACTTTACGGAAAAGGATATGTGTTAACTGGAAATAGTGCCGAGTTTCTAGATCCAGTTTTCTCATCAGGCGTGGCTTTTGCAACAGAATCTGCCTTACTAGCTGCAAAACTTATACATAGAGAACTAAATAATAGTCCTGTAGATTGGGAAGATGAATATTCAAATCATATAAAAAAAGGAGTCAATGTATTCTCAACTTATGTAAAGGAATGGTACACTGGTAATTTACAAGATTTATTTTTTCATCAGCCAGAAAACAAAGAAATCAAAAAACAGATTTGCTCTGTCCTTGCTGGCTATGTATGGGATGAAACCAATCCATTTGTAAAAAAACACGATAAAATCATAAAAAACTTAGCACATCTTATTAGGTTAGAAAAAGCATAAGATATACGCTTTCGCGAAAGCGCACTTATTCAAATCCCAAAAAGAAGAAACAACCGTTCATACAACAATAATGAGCCTAAGCAAGTGTTATATTCTTGGTAAATCTTGTGCATCTTTTAATGGCAAATGCGAACTTCCCATTAAAAAAGCATCTACATGATGTGCAGCTTGACGACCTTCTGAAATTGCCCAAACAATCAAAGACTGTCCGCGCCTCATATCTCCCGCCGCAAAAACACCAGAAACATTGGTTGCATAATCTTTTGTCGTTGCTTTGATATTTGTTCTAAAATCCATTTCTAACCCAAATTGTTCTGCCACTGTTTTTTCAGCACCTGTAAATCCTAACGCAAGCAACGCCAAATCGCAATCCCATTGCTTTTCGGTATTAGGGATTTCTTTTAACACTGGACGCTCCCCTTCTTTAAAAATCCACTCGACATCCACTGTTTTTAAAGCAACTACATGTCCATTTTTATCTCCTATAAATTCTTTGGTAGAAATACTAAAAAAGCGGGTTACTCCTTCCTGATGTGAAGATGTTGTTCTTAGTCTCATAGGCCAATAAGGCCAAGGTTGATGTGCAGGACGTCCCACTGATGGTTTATCAAGAATTTCAAAATTTACTACAGATGTAGCTCCATGACGATTTGAAGTTCCTATACAGTCTGACCCTGTATCTCCTCCGCCTATAACAATCACATGTTTTCCTTTTGCATGTACTGGCACCTTAAAATCAGTGAGACCATCTACACGTTGATTATTTTGTTTTAAAAAATCCATGGCTTGATACACCCCTTTTAAATCTGCTCCAGGAATTGGGATTTCTCTCCGTATTGTAGCGCCACAACACAATACAATCGCATCAAAATCTTCTTTAAGTTGATCTGCATGTACATCAATTCCAACATGGATATTGGTTTTAAACACAATTCCTTCCTCTTCTAAGATCTTAATACGCCTATCTATGATATGCTTTTCCAATTTAAAATCTGGAATACCATACCGCAATAACCCTCCTACTTTCTTATCTCGTTCAAAAACAGTGACTAGATGTCCTGCCTTATTTAATTGTTGTGCAGTGGCTAATCCTGCAGGTCCTGAGCCTATAACTGCTACAGTCTTATTGGTTCTTACTTGTGGTGGTTTTGGGGTTATCCACGCTTTCGCGAAAGCGGTCTCTACAATATTCTTTTCTATATTCTCAATAGTAACAGGATCTTCATGAATTCCTAACACACAAGCTTCCTCACAAGGTGCTGGACATAAACGACCTGTGAATTCTGGAAAATTATTAGTGCTATGTAAAATAGCTGCAGCTTCTTCCCATTTTCCATGATAGACTTTATCATTAAAATCTGGTATATAGTTCCCTAAAGGACAACCACTATGACAAAACGGAACTCCGCAATCCATACAACGAGCTCCTTGATCTTGTAATTTTGATGGTTTCAAAGGGATTGTAAATTCCTTGTAATTTTTTATACGCTCTTTTGGCGATTGATATGTTTCTTCTTGGCGCTCAAACTCTAAAAATCCTGCTATTTTTCCCATATCTTATGCTGTTTGTAATTGTTGCTCGGTGTCTAATTGTATCAAAGCCAATCTGTACTCTTCTGGCAATACTTTTTTGAACTTTGGTATGTAATCTTGCCAGTCATTTAATATGCGAGATGCTAGCGGGCTTGAAGTTGCCTTATAATGATTATGTATTAATTGTTTTAATTCTAAGGCATCACCGTCTGATGTAATAGGATCAATATTTAAATCTGCACTATTACAATTCTGTACACATGTATTTTCTTCATCCAGAACGTAGGCTATTCCCCCACTCATTCCTGCTCCGAAATTCCTCCCTACACTACCAAGTATCACAGCAATACCGCCAGTCATATATTCACATCCATGGTCCCCAATACCTTCTACAACGGCTTTTGCACCCGAGTTTCTTACACAGAAACGTTCTCCAGCTTTTCCATTAATATACACCTCTCCACCTGTTGCTCCATACAGTGTCACATTACCTGTAATGACATTTTCTTCTGGAATAATGGTACACGTATCAGGTACTTTTATAATTAACTTTGCTCCTGATAATCCTTTTCCTAAATAATCATTGGTATTTCCATGAACTACCATGGTCAATCCTTTGGTAGCAAAAGCGCCAAAACTCTGTCCAGCAGCTCCAATAAAATCTATATGAATTGTATCATCTGGAAGTCCTTGAGCTCCATAAATTTTAGAAATCTCATTACTTACGACGGCTCCTACTGCTCTATCTATATTTGTAATATCTAGTTGCAATTTTGTTTTCTGTCTTCTAAATAGTGCTTGATGCCCTTGTTTAATGATTTTAAAATCTAAGTGTGTTTCTAAATTGTGATCTTGCTGTTCTGTATTATACAGTTTTACAGTATCCGGAACATCTACTTTATGAAGTATTGGAGTTACATCAATTCCTGATGCTTTATAATGATCTATCGCTTTATTATGGTTCAATTTTTGGACTTGTCCAACCATATCTTGTATGGTTTTAAAACCTAATTGTGCCATAATTTCTCGTAATTCTTGTGCGACGAAATACATATAGTTTACCACATGCTCTGGTCTTCCTTTAAATTTTTTACGCAATTCTGGATTTTGTGTTGCTATACCAACAGGGCAAGTATTAAGGTGACATGCTCGCATCATAATGCATCCAGAAGCTACCAAAGGAGCTGTTGCAAAGCCAAACTCTTCTGCACCTAACAAACAAGCTATAGCCACATCCCTACCCGTTTTAAGCTGCCCATCACATTCCAATACAACTCGATTACGTAAATTATTCATCACCAGTGTTTGCTGTGCCTCTGCTAAACCTAATTCCCAAGGTAAACCAGCATGCTTTAAAGATGTTAAAGGTGTAGCTCCCGTCCCTCCATCAAAACCAGAAATTAAAATAACATCTGCCTTTGCCTTTACTACGCCAGCTGCTACTGTTCCAACACCTATCTCTGAAACTAACTTTACATTAATACGTGCTTCTCTATTTGCCGATTTTACATCATATATTAATTGTGACAAATCCTCTATAGAATAAATGTCATGATGTGGTGGTGGGGAAATTAAGCCAACATAAGGAGTGGAGTTTCTTGTTTTAGCAATCTGATGGTTCACTTTTGAACCAGGGAGTTGACCACCCTCTCCTGGTTTTGCTCCTTGAGCTATTTTAATTTGAATTTCGCTAGCACTCGTTAGATAATTAGATGTTACTCCAAATCGTCCAGAAGCCACTTGTTTAATCGCAGAATTTTTCCAGTCGCCTTGCGAACTTTTATAAAAACGTTCTTGATCTTCTCCTCCTTCACCAGAATTACTCTTCCCTCCGATCCTATTCATCGCCACAGCTAGATTCTCATGAGCTTCTTTGCTTATAGATCCATAAGACATAGCACCTGTTTTAAATCGTTTTACAATTTCTGTCCAAGGTTCTACTTCATCAATAGGAATAGGGTCAAATTGATCAAATTCAAATAATCCTCTAATGGTCATCAAACTCTTAGATTGATTATTTATTAAATCTGAATATTCTTTAAAGGTTGACGCTTTATTTGTTCTAACAGATTCTTGAAGTTTAGCCACTGTCAACGGATTGAACATATGCTTTTCTTGTCCACGTCTCCATCTATAATCACCTCCTATTTCAATAGGTTCATGTTCTGTATAAGGATGAAATGCTTTTTTATGGCGTTTTACAATTTCTTGTTCTATCTCTCGCAAACCAACCCCTTGAATTCGTGTAGGGGTATTAGGAAAATACTTTTCGGCTGTTTTTGTATTAACCCCTACACATTCAAATAATTGAGACCCTCTGTATGAATTTAATGTTGAGATCCCTATTTTATTCATCACTTTTAAAACCCCTTTACCTATTGCTTTGTTGTAATTTTTTATAGCGGCTAGATATTCTAAGTCAGTAATATCATTATTCTTTATTTGTTCCTGAACAATCTCATTTACGATATACGGGTTTACGGCACTTGCCCCAAAACCAAATAACAACGCAAAATGATGCACTTCTCTTGGCTCTGCAGATTCTATAATCAAACTAATTTTAGAGCGTTTACTTAGTTTATGCAACGCGTGGTTTACATAAGAACACGCTAAGAGTGCAGGAATTGGTGCATGATTTTCGTCAACATATCTATCTGACAGGATAATAATATTTGCACCCTCATCGATTGCTTTTGAAGCTTTTTTCACTAAATCCTCAAGGGCATTTTCTAACTCATTCAATCCCTTATTTACTTCATATAATATAGAAATAGAAGCTACTTTAAAGTTAGGATTTGTATCATAGTTTCTAATTTTATCTAAATCGTGTTTTGAAATAACTGGATTTTGAATTTTTAGCTTTTTGCAAGGTGCTGCATTACAATCAAAAATATTAGTATCACTTCCTAAGGTGAGACTTATATCTGTAATCAACTCTTCTCGAATACCGTCTAAAGGTGGATTGGTAACTTGTGCAAAGATTTGCTTGAAGTAGTTATATATTAATTGAGGTCGCTCAGACAAAATAGCAATAGGCGTATCATTCCCCATAGAACCAATAGGTTCTTTGGCGTTTTGTGCCATCGGTTTAATAATCGTATTAAAGTCTTCTTGCGTATAGCCAAAAACAACTTTACGTTTTTTTAAATTAATTTCATCATAAAGAATAGGTCCTTTCTTGGCAGAGATATCTTTTAAATGTATTAAGTTTTCATCAAGCCATTCTTTGTATGGAAGATTTGTTGCAATCTTCTCTTTTATTTCTTCATCATTTACAATACGACCTTCATTCATGTCTACCAAAAACATTTTCCCAGGTTCTAGCCTTCCGTGGAATTCAACATTTTCTGGTTTGATATCTACAACACCTGTTTCTGAAGACATAATCACGTTTCCGTTTTTTGTCACAGTATACCTCGAAGGGCGTAATCCGTTTCTATCTAAAACGGCTCCTATAAAATTACCATCTGTAAAAGGAATCGATGCTGGTCCGTCCCACGGTTCCATAAGACATGAATTGTACTCATAAAACGCTTTTTTAGTGTCAGACATGTTTGGATTTTTCTCCCAAGCTTCTGGAACTAACATCATCATCACTTCTGGCAAGGAACGTCCTGTCATTAATAATAACTCTACTACCATATCTAACGTAGCTGAATCCGACTTTCCCTTTAGAATAGTAGGAATGATTTTTTTTATATCATCTCCAAACAATTCACTCTCCATCACTTCTTCTCTTGAAAACATACGTGACACATTCCCTCTTAATGTATTAATCTCTCCATTATGGCAGATATATCTAAAAGGTTGCGCTAGATCCCAAGTCGGAAATGTATTGGTAGAAAAACGTTGATGTACCAATGCTAGTCTAGTATCCAGTACCGAATTAAATAAATCCAAATAATATTCATTAATATCCTCAGGTTTTAAGAGTCCTTTATAAATGATAATCTTAGTAGAGAGACTTGGTACATAAAAAAATGATGATTCTGATAGTTTAGAATCATAAATAGTATGCTCTGTAATTTTTCGCGCTGCAAATAGTTTTAAATTAAAATCAAAGTCCGATTGACTCTCATCAGTTTTACCAATAAAGATTTGTTTTACAAAAGGTTCTGTGGTTTTTGCAATCTCACCTAATACATCACTATTTACAGGAACATCTCTCCAACCAATAAGATGTAAATCTTGTTTTTTTATTTCATTTTCAAAAGCAGTAATACAATAATTCCTTTGATTTTCTTTTTGAGGAAGAAATACATTACTTACTGCATACATTCCAGCTTCAGGAAGTTCGAATTCACAAAATATCTTAAAGAATTTATGTGGAATATCTATTAATATTCCAGCTCCATCTCCAGTTTTACCATCAGAACTTACGGCGCCACGATGTTCTAGTTTTACTAAAATTTCCAGAGCTTTATGAATAATGTCATTAGAGCGTTTTCCTGTAAGACTACAGATAAATCCTGCACCACAATTATCGTGTTCAAACTCTGGTAAGTAAAGTCCTTGTTTCTTTAACATAATTAGAAAATTTTTTAAGCTTTTATAGCTTAAGTAAACATCTAATATAGAAGGCATAATGGTACCAAAAAAGAAGAGGAAACATTTTTGGAGAATTCAAAATCTAAGCGAGTCAGAATGCATTTTGTATAATTTTTGGCATCATATTTTACCAATTAAGCAATGAAAAATATTCAATAAAAATGTCAATTTACTACGAAAACGTTTTCGTAAAAACACATCTATTAAAAATAATTCATCAAAATTATCATTTCCTATTAATTCTTCAATAAACATCATTACATATTTAATAAAAAAAAATTAATTTATTTATACACCCCCTAAAAAAATAGGGGTTAATAATAGATATTGATAAAAATAATATTTCATACCCCATTTTTCACAGGGTTATTTTTCTTTTTATATAGATTTGATTCATCAATCAATCAAAAATAGAATTATTATGAAATCAAAATTACTATGGAGTATGACCTTATTTACATCTTGTCTTTTGGCACAAGAACCTATTGAAGAAAACAAAGAAAAAATACAAATTAAAGGAAGTGTCGATACTTATTTTAGAACTAATCTAACAGGTCCAAATATTGCCTTTGAAGAAGATGACGAAATTTTCTTCTTAAACCCCGGAACTTCATTTGCCGATAGAAGTGGTTTTAGTGTAGGGATGGCAAATGCAATCATCTCCTATGAAGGAAAGAAGGTGGGATTTGTTGCAGACCTAGTTTTTGGACCAAGAGGTGAAGACGCTGTTTTTTTATCGGTTGGTTCAAGTAACATTGTGAATCAGCTGTATATCTATTTCGCTTTAAGCGAAAAAATAACACTTACTCTAGGAAACTTTAATACGTTTTTAGGATATGAAGTTATTTCTCCTGTAGACAATTTTAATTACAGTACTTCCTATATGTTTTCTAATGGTCCTTTCTCACATACAGGGCTTAAAGCAGATATTGCATTATCAAAAGATCTTTCCTTAATGCTTGCTGTTCTAAACAGTACTGATTTTACCGAAATCAATATAGATGGCAGCTATACTTTAGGAACTCAATTAGGGTATAAAGATCAATTCTTAAACGTTATATACGGGAATCAAACAGGAGGTTCAGGAACGACATTTCAAGTAGATTATACAGGAGGCGCCCCACTAAATAAAACATTCTTTCTAGGAGTAAACGCCACGTATAGCGATACCGATGGAAATGGTTTTTATGGAGCCGCTGTATACCCACAATATACCGTATCAGAAAAACTAGCAATAGGGTTACGTGGGGAATATTTCGGTCTTTTTGAAGAAAACATAGATGATGAGACTGTATTTGCAGCAACATTATCTGCAAATTATAAGATAGGTGGTCTAACTATTATTCCTGAAGTAAGACTCGATTCTTGGTCTGAAGAAATATACGTGGATCAAGATTTAAATCCCACGAAGAATTTGGCATCTTTTCTAGTTGCCGCAGTTTATACATTTAATTAATTACAATCACATACAATGAAAAAAGTAGAAGCAATTATTAGAAAATCAATGTTTTCTAAAGTCAAAAAAGCACTACACGAAGTAGGTGTCAATTTCTTTTCATACTGGGATGTCACAGGGCTAGGGAATGAAAAGGAAGGTCATGTATATCGGGGTGTCTCATATAGCACTAGTGATATACAAAGACGCTACATCTCTATTGTAGTAAATGATGATTTTGAAGAGGTAACAATCAAAGCCATTTTAGAAGCTGGGGCTACTGGAGAAGTCGGTGATGGAAAAATATTTGTATCACAAATAGACGAAGTGTACAGAATACGTACAGGAGAAAAGGGAGGAAATACATTAAAATAACAGTTTGAACGACATGGAAATACTTACTATAAATAATGTATGGATGATGATCTGTACAGCACTCGTTTTTTTTATGCATTTAGGTTTTGCATTTTTAGAAATTGGATTAACAAGGCAAAAAAATACTATCAATATTTTATTTAAAAATATATTCATCATTACTGTTGGGCTCTTATTATATTGTTTGGTTGGTTTTAATTTAATGTACCCAGGAGATTTTAATGGTTTTTTAGGATTTGCAGGTTTTGGGCTAGAATCTCCACTTCTTGCAGATGGAACATTAGATCTTGCATATAATGAAGGATACACCTATTGGACCGATTTCTTATTTCAAGGAATGTTTGCTGCAACAGCAGCCACTATTGTTTCTGGTGCCGTTGCCGAACGTATGAAAATAGGTCCTTTCTTAATTTTTACAATTATATATGTAGGATTTATTTATCCTATAGTAGGCTCTTGGAAATGGGGAGGTGGTTTTTTACAAACCTTAGAAACTCCTTTTTATGATTTTGCAGGCTCAACACTAGTGCATTCTGTAGGAGGTTGGGCTGCGGTGGTTGCGGTATATTTATTAGGTTCTAGGATTGGTAAATTTAAAGAAGGTAAAATACAAGCGATTCCTGGACATAATATTCCACTAGCGACTGCTGGAGTATTAATTCTTTGGTTAGGTTGGTTTGGTTTTAATGGTGGTTCTGTATTATCTGCAGATCCATCTGCCACCTCATTAACACTCGTAACAACATGTCTAGCTGCAGCAGCTGGAGGTGTTATTTCAGCTTTTATTTCTATGCTTAAATTTAAGAACTTAGATTTAACTATGTTTTTAAATGGTATTCTAGGTGGACTTGTCGCTATTACTGCAGGAGCAGATCAAATGAGCCCTACAGATGCTATCATTATTGGTGCAGTTGCTGGTGCTATCATTGTCTTTGCAGTCTCCTTAATAGATAGATTAAAACTGGATGATCCTGTAGGCGCAATCGCTGTACACTTAGTATGTGGTATATGGGGTACACTTGCCGTTGGTCTTTTTGGAAACCTTGCTGGTTGGACACAATTTATAAGTCAATTAATTGGTGTAGTATCTTATGCAATAGTTTGCATTGTATCCTCATTTTTAATTATTTTTACACTGAAAAAAACAATAGGTATTCGAGTTTCTGAAGAAGAAGAACTTGAAGGATTAGATGCTCACGAACATGGAATGGATGCCTATCCAGATTTTAGATTAAACGAACATTAAAACTGAATTATACAATAACAAATTTAGTGTAACCTGAAACAACTTCATTAAGAGGTTTTTAATACAGGATTTTGCATTAGATTTATTTACCTGAATAACCTACTAAAAAGAAAGCCTCTAGCGTATTGTCTAGAGGCTTTTATATTTGAGAGATCTATTTTTTGCTTTCAAGTCACAGAGTGACAAAGAAGTTTATACTGAGCTAGATCGAAGTGCGAAAGCGTACTATGTGACTTTATGCAGAATTACGACTCGCATTAATATTACCAAACAAGGAACGAGTAACAATCTTTTCAAAAATCTTAATCTGTTCTTCATCACGCACAGGCTCTTTTTGAAGTTCTTGAATTTTCTTTAACGCATACTGCTGAATCGTTAATAACGGCAACACAATAGACTCTCTTACAGCAATAGAAGCCTTCCCTGCTGGTTCTTCTTCCATAAGTTTTGTATATCCTGCTAGTTTTAAGATAAGACGCTTGGATGTATTGTATTCTGTATAAATAGTATCCCAGAATTCACCGTACTCAGGATCATTAGCCATATATTTTGTCAAATCAAAAAATGACTTGGATAAAGACATCATACTATTTTCTATCAGCGTTTTAAAGAAACTTGATGTTTTAAACAGGTGTTGTACTTTTTCAAATTCTCCTGTATCCTCATAATGTTTTAGTGCAGTACCTATTCCAAAAAAGCCTGGTACATTTTGTTTTAACTGACTCCAAGATCCTACAAAAGGGATTGCTCTTAAATCTTCAAATACCAATCCATCTGCCTTACCTCTTTTAGAAGGGCGGCTTCCTATATTTGTTTTTGCATAATACTTAAGCGTACTCATATGTTCTAAATATGAAATAAACTTTGGGTGTGCTTTAAAGTCACTATATGCCATATAACTTAGATCTGCTAAGTGACTCATCACTTCTCTATTTTCTGGCATCATTTTTAAATCGGCATCACTTAAACTGTTATACACTCCAGAACTAATTAATTGTTCTAGATTATATTGAGATGATTCTAAGGTTCCAAAATTAGAACTAATTGTCTGCCCTTGAATGGTTAATTGCACTTCCTTATCCTCTATAGTTGGGCCAAGCGATGCATAAAAATTATGCGTCTTCCCTCCTCCTCTTGCTGGTGGACCACCACGGCCATCAAAGAAGATAACAGTAACGTCATATTTTCGTGAGATGGTAGTCAGACGTTCTTTTGCTTTATAAATCGCCCAGTTTGCCATTAAATACCCTCCATCTTTTGTCCCATCACTAAAGCCTAGCATAATCGTTTGTTTATTCCCTCGTGATTTTAAATGCGCTGCATATGCTGGATTTGTATATAAATCCTCCATAACCTCTGGCGCATTTTCTAAATCTGTTATCGTTTCAAAAAGCGGTCCTATATCTACCGTCAATGCATCATGAAATGCTACCAAATTAAGCATCGCAAATAGTTGCATCACATGCAAAGTCGTTTGATTATTACTTATGATATATCGATTTGCAGCCTGCTCACCATTAGTCTCCTGAATGGTCTTAATAGCCTGCATCGTATGCAATGCTTTTAATGTCTCTTCATCTTTTATTAAAGATAGATCTACTCTACCATTAACGTTAGAAAGTATTTTTATCTGTTCTTTTTCTGATAAGTCATAATAATTTTTTGGAAAGATCTCGCTTCCACTTTTTATGACTGCTTGTACCATATCATTAAAAAACTGATCATGTTTACGACTGTCTTGTCGGATATCTAACGTAGAAAAATGAAAACCAAAAAGATGTATCTTATTGAGAAGACTATTTACTTCTCCTAAATATAATGACTGGTGTTTATCTATAATAACATCCTTAATGGCTTTTAATTCTGACGTTAAAAAATCTAATGTAAGGTTAGATGTCGTATTAGTAATACAGTTATACAATTCTCTTTCTAAACCTATAATACGTTCATCAACTCCATCAAAAGATAATTTTCTTCTAAGCTTACGTACATCTCTATAATAGTTTTTAATAATAGTTTCTCGTAATCTCGCAGCAACTTTTAATGTTATTTCTGGTGTTACAAATGGATTTCCATCTCGATCACCTCCTGGCCAAAAACCAATATTTATGATGTTATTATCTATATGTTTATCATCAAAAATATTTTGTTGTATATAATCATAAATTGTTCCAAATGAGGTGTAAAAAACATTCTCTAAATACCAAATTAAACTAACTGCCTCATCATAAGGTGTAGGTTTTTTATGTTTAAAAAAAGGAGTCTTTCCTAATTGAGCTAGGAGGTCATTAATTCTTAATAAATCGTTTGTTCGTATAGCATCTGTTAAGTCTGTAATTATTCCTAAGACAGCTCCTGGATAAAATTGTGTAGGATGTGCTGTAAGTACAATACGCACTTTAAATTCTTCCAGATAACCTCTAAGTATCTCTAGTTTATTCTCTGCCGAAACAGTTTCCTTTAAACTTCGTAGTGTCCCAATACCGTCCATATTATTTACAACAGGAAAAGCCGCATCTTCTATAGCATCAAACAACACTACTTGTCTCTCGATATACTGAATAAATCGAAACAATAAATTAATTTGACTTTTAGAGGACCTTCTCCCTTGATATTTTTCAAAAAAAGAATGAACAATCGTTGTTGGATCTTCTCCATTTTCAAAACCTTTCTTACAAGTCTCATGGAATAGTGGTAATAGCGCACCCGTTTTTGTAATGGTATCAAAAGGTAAGGTCATAAATATACTATTGTATATCTGATATTTAGAAAGTACATTTTGATTAAATCGAGTAATTTTAGGTTGCGTAGGCATGAGTTCTTATTTTTAATCTAATAATAAAAGTATCAAATGATACTCAATATACCTGTACCTAGATTCATTTTTACGAATACTCTTAAAATTAGGTCATAGAATCACAAAACCATAAAAAGTACCTAACAAATAGAATAATTTGATATTTAAAATATCTAATCTTCTAGAAGACTGATGATGTTTTATATGCTTTCGCGAAAGCGTATAAAAAGAAATACCTATATCTACAAAAAGCATGAGAATACCTTTTATGGAGTATTACGGAAGAATTGTCAACACTTCAGGAATAATTACCTAACTCTCAATATTTTTAAAATACATTTTTGTACTCCTGTTACAATGTGTATTAATTAAAAACAGATATGTCCTATAATTACCAAATATAGTCTCAAAACTATAAGACTATTCATGTCGCTATTTAATAAGTTTGTGTCGACTTTGTTTAATCTAGATTCCACCCATACGTATGAAATTCTTAGGTAGTATAGAAGAATATCTCCAACTAGAAACGATAGATAATACTACTTGTGATATCTTAAAAGAACCTATAGAGAGTAGCTTATGTATCCTTTGGTTTGAAGAAGATAATAATCAACTTACTATAGATGGTAAACAATGTTTATTTAATAAGCACGAAATTGTTTTCTTAACCGAGTTCCATAAAATAATCCCGACACGTATAGGGATCACTAGGTTTTTACGATTCAATAGACCATTTTATTGTATTCTTGATCACGATACTGAAGTGGGATGTAAAGGCATCTTATTTTTTGGAGCATCACAATTACCAATCATTAAAATACCTGATAATGAAATAGACAAATTTGAAACGCTCTGGAAAATGTTTATCATAGAGATGAATTCTAATGATAGTCTACAAATAGAAATGTTACAAATGATGCTCAAAAGGTATCTCATCCTATGCGCACGAGTTTATAAAACGCAAGAAAACTATCCATCTGGAAAAACAAACTCAGATATTGTAAGAGAATTTAGTTTTCTTGTAGAGTTACACTTTAAAACAAAACATACAGTAACCGAATATGCCGAATTACTTTTTAAATCCCCAAAGACACTCTCTAATATCTTTTCAAAAATTGGATTTAAAACACCATTACAATACATTCAAGATAGAAAAATGCTGGAAGCAAAACGACTATTACATTACTCTTCTTCTTCTATTAAGGAAATTGCTTTTGAAATAGGATTTGATGATATTCAAGCATTTAGCCGATTTTTTAAAAAACATGAAGGAATCTCTCCTTCTGAGTTTAAACAACATACCTCGAGGGAATAATTGCCAACTTTTAAGGAATAGTTACCTAACTCCTGCCTTCTTTTAGATCACATCTTTGTACCATCAAAATGAAGTACAATAACAAAACTAAAAGACAATGAAAAAATTAATCACCGCACTAGTAGCTGTATTTGTTAGTTTACAAATGTATGCACAATTACCAGATCCTGGATTTACTGTAAACGATCGTACAGCGATTGTAATTACAGATCCTCAAAATGATTTCTTAAGCCCTGATGGAGTTACTTGGGGAGTTGTAGGAGAAAGTGTCACAAAAAATGGCACTGTAAAAAACTTAGAAGAACTTTTTAAAATAGCAAAGCAAAAAAACATTAAAGTATTTGTATCTCCACATTATTACTTCAAGCATGATCATGATTGGAAAATAGAAGGAGCTCTTGAAGCATTGATGCATAAAATAAACATGTTTGATAGATCACATACACTTAAGACAGATGGTTTTGAAGGATCTGGAGCAGACTGGTTAGATCGCTACAAGAAATATATAGATGGAGATAATGTAATAGTAACGAGCCCGCATAAAGTATACGGACCAGAGTCTAATGACCTCGCATTACAGTTACGTAAACATGGATATGAGAATATAATTCTAGCAGGAATGTCTTCAAACTTATGTACAGAATCACATATGAGAGACTTAGTAGAGTCTGGTTTTAGAGTCGCTGTAGTATCTGATGCAACTGCTGGCGCAATTCTTCCTGGATTAAATGCATATGAAGCATCACTTGTCAATTTTAAAATGATTGCAAGTCACGTATATACTACAGAAGAAATTTGCAAAGAAATTAGACAATCTAAATAAGGAGTTTTGTAATATCTTCTTAAGACGAACCAACTTTTAATAGTTTGATTTTGGAAAGCTATTTGACTTAAACCGTCAGGTAGCTTTTTTTAATTTATACCATAGTTATAATTACCTCAACATATACTATGTATACTCGTTTTATAATATAGCTACGCTTTCGCGAAAGCGTACTCAGAAATATCATTTTCTTAAGAATCTATAGTTTACCATCAAAACATACCTGTGATTTTTAAAGATCAGTACGTAAAGCATTCCTCAAAATACTCACGGGATGTAAAGCTGTACGCTGTGTACCATCTTTTATTTGATGCCTACAGCTAGTTCCGCTAGCAGCTACTATGATCTTAGCATTTGCTTTACGTATGGCTGGAAATAATGTTTGTTCTCCTATTTGCATACTGATATCATAATGTTCTTTTTCATACCCGAAACTACCAGCCATACCACAACATCCTGAAGGGATAATCGTTGGTGTGTAATTTTCTGGTAGGTTTAAGATTTCAAAAGTATGTGAGATAGATGATAATGTCTTTTGATGGCAATGTCCATGTATCTTAAGTTTCTTTTCTTCTACAGAAAATTGTTGGGAGGTAATATGCCCTTTTTTGATTTCCTGAGCGAGAAATTCTTCGATTCCATAAGCATGTTTTGCCAGATGTTTTGCTCCAGTTACATCATCGGCTAGTCGGAGATATTCATCTCTAAAGCTAAGAATCGCCGAAGGTTCTATTCCTACGAGTACCGTGGTTTCTGAAATTTTGTTTTTAAAATATGACACATTGGTATTTGCTAGCGCCTTTGCTTGTTTTAAAAACCCTTTAGAAATATACGTACGTCCACTTTCAAATCCTTGTACGATGGTCACCTCATAACCTAAACCAACTAACAATTCGTGCGCATCATTTCCTATACTACCATCAAGGTATTGCGTAAATTCATCTATATAAAGTATTACTTTTTTACTAGTTTTTGTTTCCGCTTTCGCGAAAGCGGACTCAACCTTAAACACATTAAGTTTTGGTAAAGAACGCTTTGGTGCAATACCAATCATGTTCTTTGTGATTCCTTCTGTAATTTTGACAATCCCATTATACAGCCAAGGTACTCTTGCTCCTAAACGATTCATGCGCGTTGCATGTGCAAAGAGCTTGGTGCGCAACGAGCTACCGTGTTCTTTTTGATATTGGTATTCAAACTCTGCTTTTAAGGTGGCTACGTCTACATTGCTAGGGCATTCACTCGCACAGGCTTTACAGCTTATACATAAATCAAAAACGTCTTTAAGTTCTTCATGATCAAAGGCATTTTCTTTTTGTGAAGTCGTTAAAAACTCGCGCAACGCATTTGCTCTAGCTCTAGTAGTATCTTTCTCATTTCGAGTTGCTCTATAACTGGGGCACATAGCACCTCCCGCACTTGGTAGTTTACGACAATCACCACTTCCGTTACACTTTTCTGTAGCTTTAAGGATTCCTTCTTGATCTGAGAAATTAAACAGCGTCTTTATTACGGGTTTTTGTCGATCTATTTCATAGCGTAAATTCTGATCCATAGGGAGTGGATCTATAATCTTTCCTGCATTAAAAATTGCTTGAGAGTCAAAGGTGTGTTTAATTTTCTTTATAAGTTCATAATTAGCATCTCCTATCATATATGCTATAAACTCTGATCTCACAATACCATCTCCATGCTCACCACTCATAGAACCTTGGTACTTCTTTACTAAGGTTGCTACTTCTGTTGTTATTTTTCTAAATAGTGATACATCCTGAGATTTTTTAAGGTTTAAAATAGGGCGTAAATGTAATTCTCCTGCTCCGGCGTGTGCATAATACACAGCTTCTTGCTCATAGGCTTCCATTATAGCGGTGAATTCTTTTATATATGAGGCTAAATCTTCTAATGCTACCGCGGTATCTTCTATACAAGCTACTGCCTTACGATCACCTATCATATTACCTAATAGCCCTAGTCCAGCCTTACGCAACTCCATTGCTTGATCTATTTGTTTTCCTTCAAGAATAGGGTATGCATATGAAAGCCCTGAGGTTTCTATATCTTGTATCAATGCTTTTGCTTGAGATCGTGCACCTTCTAGGGAACTATCACGTACTTCTAGTGTAAGAATAGCAGCAGGATCTCCTTCTATAAAAAATCGATTCTTACGTTGTGTTCTATTATCCTTTGTACAATCCAAAATCACCTTATCCATCATCTCACAGGTATACAAATCGTGTTTCATGGCAAGTGATACTGCTTGCAAACAATCAGTAAGAGTTTCAAAATGAGCGGCCACTAAAACTCCATGTGCAGGCTGCAAGGAGTCTAACTGAAGTGTGATTTCTGTAGTAAAGGCTAATGTGCCTTCGCTTCCTGAAAGCAAGGTGCACATATTGATAGGTTCACCTTGGGCAGTAAAAGGATGTTGATTTATAAGGGCATCTATCGCATAGCCTGTATTACGTCTATGGATTTCTGGTTTTGGAAATTGAGATCGTATTTGATCTTGAACTTCTAACGGTTTCAACGCTTCTAGAATGGTTTTGTAAATGGTTCCCTCGAGGGTTTGTAATTGGCATTTTTCGCGAAAGCGTACTTCAGAAAGTGATTCAAAAGTAACTTCGTTACCATCACTTAGTACTGTTTTTAAACGGGCTACTTTGTCTCGTGTAACACCATATTTAATAGAAGTCGTTCCAGATGAGTTATTTCCTACCATTCCTCCTATCATACATCGGTTTGCTGTTGAAGTATTAGGACCAAAGAATAATTTGTGAGGTTTTAAAAATTGATTTAGCTCATCTCGTATGACACCTGGTTGTACCGTTACTTGTCGTTTTTCTACATCTAGATGGATAATCTTCGTAAAGTGTTTTGATACATCTACAATAATACCATCGCCTACACATTGTCCAGCAAGGGAGGTTCCAGCTGTACGCGGAACGAGTGTTGTATTATTTTCTTTTGCAAAAAGAACCAAACGCTGTATATCACTCGTATCTTTTGGGTATACCACAGCTTGGGGAATTTTTCTATATACAGAAGCATCGGTAGCATATATATGTTTATGCAGCGTGTCTGTGTGAAGTTCTCCAGAAAGTTGACTTGATAATTGTTTAAAGGGCATATCCATTAAATCAAAAATACATCAAAATTTTATGGATAATCATACGTTATACAAACTAGACTACTAATATCAATTTAAAATTTAATTTATGAAGAAGATGCTTTTTAGTATACTACTATTTTTAGGGGTTATTGCCTCCATACAAGCACAAGAGATCGCAACCAATGCTATCGGAATACGTGTAGGTGATAATGATGGTTTTGGGACAGAAGTAAATTATCAACGCGCCATAGGAGACAATAATCGCGTTGAATTAGGATTAGGGTGGCGTAGTGCGACCAATTTTAATGCGGTACGACTTACTGGCTTGTATCAATGGGTATGGAATCTTACTGGTGATTTTAATTGGTATGTCGGTGCAGGAGTTGCCGCGGGAGTGTTTGACTTTGATGATCAATTTAATAATAGAAATCTTAATGAGTTTTTCTTAAATGCCGTTGGAGATATAGGTATAGAATACAATTTTGATTTTCCATTATTACTCTCCTTAGACTTTAGACCAGAGATAGGTGCTATTAATGATATAGATGATGGTTTAGAATTTGATATTGCTCTAGGTATTCGATATCAATTTTAGATACTATAATAATTAGTAAATAAAAAAGCCGAGATGTTTATCTCGGCTTTTTTTATGTCATTAAGATCAATCAATAAACGGATCACTAAAGCGATTGTCATTTTCTATTTCAAAATCAGAAAGGGTGATTATAAATGCTTCTAAAGCATTTTTTTCTGCATCTGATAAATTTAATTGGAGTGGATTATTGGTATTAGGAATTTCTAAACGATTATCTAATGCAGGTCCAGCTTGAACACCTGTACTATAATGATCCATAACTTCTGATAAGCTTGCAAAGCGACCATCGTGCATAAAATGAGTAGATAAGGCAGCACTTTTAAGAGATGGCGCTTTAAAAATAATAGTCTCACCAGCATCAAGTCCGTTACTTCTAGAATTTTGATTTAAAGCAAATGTAGGTGGCTGATGACAAGCAGCACATCCCACACCTCCTTGTTGTGGTGGGTTTAAAAATAATACTTTACCTGCATTTTCTTCATCCGTATAATTAGGGAAGTTTTGTCCGATTCCATTACCAGGAGCATTAACGTTATATACTTGTGCAAATCCATCATCAAACTCACTACTTGAAGATACCATAGCTCTTATAAATTGTGCTAGTGCTAGCTGTATTCTATTTTCTGTAATGGTGGCATCTCCATAAACAATGGTAAATAGTTCTGGATAATATTCAAGGGCATCAAGTTTTGTGATTACAGCATCAAAACCTCCATGTGCTGCATCAAACCCCATCTCTACTTCATTTTGAATAGGTTGAGTCGTTTGTTCCTCAAGTGTTTCTGCTCGTTTGTCCCAAAAAAAATTTTCTCCTAGATAATATTGTGCATTAAGTAATCGCATTGCATGCGCTCCTGTTAAACCTCCTTCAAATCCAGTACTAAATCTATTTGGGTCATCAAATCCTCGTGTCTGATCGTGACATGTAGCACAAGAAACAGTGTTATTAATGCTTAAATTTTCATCATAAAATAATACACGCCCTAATGCGGCTCCTTCATTTGTAATGGGGTTATTTGCAGGAGTGTTTGTCGCAGTAGCAACATCATCAAAATGATCAGGTAAATTTATGGGAGTATACGTATCTAGATTGTCAAAATCTAACGTTATATACTCTTGGTATGTAGTGGTTGTCACTACATTTGGTGTGGTATCATCTTGCGATATCGCCGTATCATTATCATCTGAGCAAGAAAGAATACTTAAAACAAGGAAAGCAATTAGGGTAATTCTCATAAAGTGATGTTTAGTTATATAATATATGACTAAACAGACTGAGAATGGTTTAATGCTTTATCAACTTTTTATACATTATTATTAACGAGCACCTTACTATAAAGTTCTTCATAAAGAGGCACTACATTTTTTATATCAAACTTAGCCGATTCTTTTTTGGCATTACGTTTAAATGTATTTAATATAGCATCATCTTGTAAAATACGTATGGCATTTTGAGCCATATCTGCAATATTTCCTACATTAGACAAGTAACCGGTTACTCCATCTATATTTACTTCTGGAATACCACCCGCATTACTAGACACAACTGGTACTTCATTTACCATAGCTTCTAGTGCTGCAAGTCCAAAACTCTCTGCTTCTGAAGGCAATAAAAACAGATCAGAAAAGCATAAGATTTTATCGATTTCATTACTATTTCCTAAGAAACGGACCTTATCTTGAATTCCCAACTCTTTAACCAATTTCTCCGCACCTTCTCTTTCTGGACCCTCTCCTACCATTAATAACTTAGCAGGCAACTCTAATTGAACTCTATGAAAGACTTCAATCACATCTTCTATACGTTTTACTTTTCTAAAATTACTGATATGTGTAATGATACGTTCATCATCATTTGCCATAAGTTCTCGTTGGCAATCTGTAAAACCACCACTCGCTGTACTTAAATCAATAAAGTTAGGCACTACATCTATTTCTCTAGAAATATCAAAGAGACGTAATGTATCTCTTTTTAAACTTTCTGATACAGAAGTCACAATATCACTATTATTAATACTAAAACTAACAGCTGGGCGATAAAAAGGGTGGCTTCCTACAAGTGTAATATCAGTACCGTGTAATGTCGTTACCATAGGAAGATAGATCCCATCCTGTTTAAGCATTTCTTTTGCCATATATCCTGCATATGCATGCGGAATCGCATAATGCACGTGTAAAATATCGATCTTATACTTTTTTACGATTCTCACCAACTTACTTGATAAAGCAAGTTCATAAGGTTGATAATGAAACAATGGGTAATCTGGCACATTTACCTCGTGAAAATGAATTTTCTCATTAAGTAACGCAAGTCGTACGGGTTGTTTATAAGTAACAAAATGTATTTCGTGTCCTCTTTTTGAGAGCGCTATCCCTAATTCTGTAGCAACAACGCCACTTCCTCCAAAGGTTGGATAGCAAACTATAGCAATTTTCATGTAATTTTCGTTTTTTTTGCTTTCGCGAAAGCGTACTATTCTACAATAGATTCATAAATCGCTTCTTGTATTCTTGTACGTAATCCCGACGTGACTAATTTACGATTTTCCATAGTAGGAAACGTACGATTAGACAGAAATACATAGACAATTTCCTGATCGGGATCTGCCCACGTATAAGTCCCTGTAAATCCACTATGTCCAAAACTATTCATAGAGACACAACCACAGGTTGGGCCACTACCAGATAATTGTGGTTTATCAAATCCTACACCTCTACGTACATTCTTATTACAATATGTACAGGTATTAAACTCTTCTATCGTTTCTTTTGAGATATAGCGTTTCCCGCCATAATATCCATTTTGGAGATACATTTGCATAAGTTTTGCAACATCATTTGCATTGCTAAATAACCCCGCATGACCTCCTATATTACTCTGCATAGCAGCTCCCATATCATGAACATATCCTTGCACGCGTTGATTACGCCAATAGGTATCATTTTCTGAAGGTACTATCGAATTTTTCGAAAACTTATCTAATGGTTTATATCCCGTACGATTTGTACCTAATGACTGGTAAATTCTTTCAGAAGTCAATTTATCTAAATTTTTACCATAATAATCCTCTAAGTATTTCTTTACTAAATAATAAGGCAAGTCACTGTACTTATAGGATAATCGATCTCTTAGATCACTTTCTCCAATACGTTGAATTATAGAATCTTGATAATCACTACGCAAATACAACTCATCGGCTATTTTAATATTAAAACCTGAAGAATATGCTTTGCGATAATACTCTTGGGATGGCTTTTTTGTTACCGAATCTAGTGTGGCTATATAAAAAGGAATCCATGCTTTAAAACGCGCATAATGTGATAATGCTTTACGTAAAGTAATATTGGATTTATTGGTTCCTTTTAATTCTGGAATTAATTCTCCTAAGGTATCATCAAGTGAGATAGAGCCTTGACTTCGCAATTCCATAAGCAAGGGTAACGAAGCTAGTATTTTTGTCATAGAAGCCACATCATAAACGTCTTCTGGGCGTACTTTTCGTTTTTTATTATAGGTATGATATCCGAAACTCTTATTATAGATTACCTTTCCTTTTCTTGCGATAAGTACTTGCGCTCCTGGCATCATCGCTTTTGTAATTCCTGATCGTACTAACGCATCTATTTTCTTATTTAAACTATCAGAACTCATCCCTACTTCTTCTGGAATACCATAAGAAAGTCTTCGTAGAGTTCCAGATTCAAACCCCGTACCTGCTTTTACTTCCTTTAAAGAAACTGGTAATTTCCCTTTGCTAGGAATTGCTCCAAAAATAAGTTGTGCGCTTTTCTCTTGAGCAATTTTACTATTTTGGTAACTATGTATAATTCCTTCTATGTTTGTGGTAGATAACAAGTCTAACATGGCATATGGTCTTACAAAGAGATCAAGAACTACATCATTTGTTCTTGCAATTTCATACAACCAAGTTTTCTCTTTATCAGAAAAAGCATATGATTTCCATGGATTTGCATTAGACCTATGAAAGCCAACTACTACATAATTATAGGACGCTAGTTTTTTAATAAGTTCATCTAATGTCTTTGCTTTTACATGATCTATATCACCATACTTACGCATAGCACTTAAAAAATATTTTCCAGAATCGTCTCCTAAAGAAACATAAGCTATCTTTTTATCTTCTAAATTTTTTACAGGAAGAATCTCTTTTGTATTTTTTGTAATCGTAAGTGCATTTTCTATAGCTGTACTATATACAATATCATCAAGATTTGTATTAAGATCTTCTATAAGGTTTTCTGTTTCAATAGGCTTGTACTTTGATAAACCTACCTTATACTTTGCATATAATATCTTTTTTACAGAATGCGCTAGTCGTTCTTCTGTAATATCGTTTTCTTCTAAAGCTTTTTTTATTTTTAAAGCTGCCGATGGAACATCATTACTAATCAATAAAATATCATTTCCTGCTTTAAAAGCGGCTAGATCAATATCCCCAGGTTCTTTAAAATTAGACGCTCCTTTCATATTAAGCGCATCTGTAAATATCAATCCGTGAAAGCTTAAACTATCTTTAAGGATATTTGTTACTACTGTTGGAGATATTGACGTAGGATATCCTGCTTCTGGAACTAGATTTGGCACATTAAGATGCGCAACCATTACACTTGCAATACCAGCCTCTATAATAGGTTTATAAGGGTACATCTCTATATTCTTAAGACGTTCTAATGTGAAGTCTAATGTAGGTAGTGTCTTGTGACTGTCTTGATCTGTATCTCCATGACCTGGAAAATGCTTTGCACTTCCCAAAATCCCTGCACTTTGCATCCCTTCTAAAAATGCAATTGATTTTTCGGTAACATTGATTTTATCTTCTCCAAAAGAGCGATTCCCAATAATAGGATTTGCTGGATTTACATTGATATCTACAACAGGTCCAAAATTAATATGCACACCTAATCGTTTACAATGTTCTCCTATACGTGTCCCCACATCTTTTACAATACGGTTATCTTGTATGGCTCCTAAAGTCATATTCCAAGGAAATGCATAGGTACTATCTAATCGCATAGCAAGTCCCCACTCTGCATCCATACCAATAAGCAGTGGTGTTTTTGAAGCCTCCTGAAATTCATTATTTAGTTTTGCTTGTCGTATAGGCCCGCCTTTTGAAAAGATAATACCACCTATATGTTGCTCTTTAATAAGCGCTCTTATTTTATCAACTTTTGCTTTAGGGTCACTAGAAAAAACGTCTACCATAAATAACTGACCAATACGCTCCTCTACTGTCATAGAAGTGTATACACTGTCAACCCACTTACGCTGAGATTCTATATCATTTGTATACAAAGGATATGTTTGCTGACTTATAGCCAAAAATGGGAGGTATATAAAAAAAAGTATAAAAAGAGATTTCCTAAACTGCATAAATCAATAACTATTTTATAAAAGAATAATTGTAATAACTACTTCTTAAAATTACAAATATCATGCCATCGAGAAGTAAGCTGGGTATTACGAATTTAATAAGATTGATTACGCTTTCGCGAAAGCGTATAAAAAGTTAACAAAATATTATTAACTGTCTTCTATTTATCCATACAATACAAGTAGAAAGACTATCTAAAAGAAGTTAAAGCTTATAGGGAATTACTAGTTTATTAGCCTTTTGAGCTATCTTAGTAAAAAAAAAGCGATGAGATATATAATTACCATATTCTTATGTTTGCTCAGTTGCGCGAGTATTTCTGCTCAAGAACCAGCATTTTTCTATGCAACAATGACTGTTCATCATGCAGAAGAACTTTCTAAAGATGCGCCTAACGAAATTGAAATCATAGCAACCTATCGCAATGAAGCTGCGGTTAGATTAACACCCACAGGAAGTCACAAATTACACGATAGAATACTTACACACGGACCAGGTTACATACATAGAAATTCTGAAGAAGATGCCATTTCTGCCATTCGGAAATCTAACAATAGATCTGAAAGTAATACACGTGCAACTGCAAATTTCTCTATTACAGAAGATGTTGTTGTGATTCCTACACTTGATCTTATTCAAACTCAAAATATCGAAGATCATATTATCGAACTAGAAAATTATGGTACTAGACATCATAGCAGTTCAACAGGAACACAAGCTGCAATAGATTTAAAAGAAAAATGGGAAGCAATGGCTTTGTTTTATAATAGAACAGATGTAAGCGTTCGGCTTTTTGATCATACCAATACAGGAATGCCTTCTGTTATTTTAACCATCGAAGGAGCTGAGTTTCCTGATGAATATGTTATTGTGGGTGGTCATCTAGATTCTACATCCAATCAAAATAGCACAAACAATGCTCCTGGTGCAGATGATGATGCATCTGGCATTGCTACGATTACAGAAGCCACAAGAGCTCTTTTTGAAATAGGCTTTGTTCCTAAAAGAACTATTGAAGTTATGGCTTACGCTGCCGAAGAAATCGGTCTGGTAGGGTCTAATGAAATCGCTAGTGAATATGCTGCAAATAACATAGATGTTATTGCTGTATCTCAATTTGATATGACGTTACTTAATGGATCATCAAATGATGTTTCTTTTATTACAGATTTTACAAATAGCGATTTAACCAGTTATATGATGAGTCTTCTCGATCATTATAATACAGAAGCTCCGCATCAAGTCACCTATAGTACTTCTGTATGTAATTATGGGTGTTCTGATCATGCAAGTTGGACAGAACAAGGATATATGGCCGCTTTTCCATTTGAAGCAAATTTTGGTCAACATAATAATCAAATACATACAACAGGAGATACTTTTAGCCTTACCAATACGGCATCTCACGCTACGAAATTTGCAAAACTATGTGCAGAATTTTTAATAGAGGTCGCAAAGAATGATAATACTGCACTATCTACAGATGATATAATAGCATCTTCTATTTTTGTAACAATTGCTGACAATATTCTTACCTACGACCTTTCATCTACGACAAAGGATATTATAGGTATTCGTCTATATTCTATAGAAGGGAAAGAAGTGGCAAACGTATCAAATATATCTAAACAGGATCAAATAAGGATAGCACCGCTGTCTACTGGCGTTTATATTGCATCATTTATCTCTCAAGATAACACCAATATTACCAAGAAGTTAATCGTTAAATAACAATTATTTTTTTAAGAAACGGCTATGCCAACTCTCTATAGCGGGTACTTCCCAATGGTTTTGATATTCATCAAGATTGGTCACTAAGTTATTAAACACAATTGTTTTCTTGCCTACTGCTCCATCTTTTACCATTTTCTTGAAGTCAATTAAGGTTTTATAATGAATACGTTCGTTTTGATAATAAGTCACATTCATTTTATCAAGTAAATCAATTTTTAAATCTTCTTGAATAGATTGGATAAAACGTACTTGACTATCTATTGAGCATCCACTAGCTGAAGCTTGCGATTGATCTAGTGCTATGACTATAAATCGGTTATATTTTACTTCAAAGCCAGCTTTAAGACTCGTTCCGTGTGCAGTCCAAGCTGTAAGGAAAGAACTGAGATCTTTTTGCAGAGTATCAACCTGCTCATCGGTAAACTTTACATTACTTTGGTAAATCCAAATACGTGATTCTAAAGGAAGTGTACTAAAATCTGCTAGCATATACTGGCTTTCTATTTTAAAATAGACTGAATGAATCGTATCTAAAATAACGATACAAAAGTCTGATTATGACAATTAAGATAATAAGTCCTCCAGGAATAGAAATAAAATTAATAATTGAAAGTTTTCTTTTTTTACTCCTGGATTCCATAGGTAAGGGTTATAGTTCTTCTGCAGAAGCAATCATCTCTGCGATATCCATTACTTCTATACTATCTTCTTTTTCTTTGTTTTTAATACCATCTGTCATCATTGTATTACAAAATGGGCATCCTGCTGCAATGATATCTGGTTTTACTTCTAGTGCTTGTTCTGTACGTTCTACATTAACATCTTTGGTTCCTGATTCTGGTTCCTTAAACATTTGTGCTCCTCCAGCCCCACAACAAAGACCATTGGTTTTACATTTACGCATTTCTACAAGTTCTACGTCTAGTTTACGTAATAAATCACGAGGTGCTTCGTACACTCCATTTGCACGTCCTAAATAACAAGGATCATGAAAAGTAATACGTTTTCCCTTGAACTTCCCTCCTTCTACGGTAAGACGTCCGTCTTCAAGTAATGACTTTAAAAATTGTGTATGATGTACGACTTCATAATTTCCTCCTAAGGATGGATATTCGTTTTTAATCGTATTAAAGCAATGAGGACAGGCAGTTACTATTTTCTTGATTTCATATCCGTTCAGAACTTCAATGTTAGTCACTGCTTGCATCTGAAAGAGGAACTCATTCCCTGCTCTTTTTGCGGGGTCACCTGTACAGCTTTCTTCTGCTCCTAATACTGCAAAATCTACATTTGCTTTATTTAGTATACGGGCAAATGCTTTGGTTATTTTTTTTGCTCTATCGTCAAAACTACCAGCACAACCTACCCAAAATAACACTTCGGGTTGTTTTCCTTGTGCCATATATTCGGCCATTGTTGGTACTCTTAATGGTTCACTCATAGTTTGTGTTTCTGCTTTCGCGCCTGCCTACCGGTAGGCAGGAAAGCGAAATTATTACCTTCTTAATCTTTAAAAACCTGAATAGTTACTTCCTTATCTACTAACTCTGTAAACTTTCCTTTATAACGTGTCGCTTTTACCAAATGGTTATCTATCCAGTGGTAATTTCCTCCTCTAGGTTTTCCCATCAATAGGCTATGGTACTTAAATCCGTGTTTCTTAAGCCAAATTTCTGTATATCCTCTGTGTTCTTCTGTACGTGATGTAAAAAAACAAATAATATGTCCTTTATCATACCAGTTATTTAATGTTATTAAAGCATCTGGGTATACTTGAGCAGTAAGCATACGCTCAGGCTCTTCATTAGGAATATCGTCACAAATAGTACCGTCTATATCTATAAGATAATTTTTTACTCCATCTGGAAGTACGGGACTTACGTGTTCTCCACCCTCTAATTTTTCATTTAGTAGTTTATCTACTTCTTCCTGTTTCATTACACTAATTTGTTTTCTTATTAAACTTATTCTGACTTTTCTTAAGAAATAGTCTAGATAAGTTTGTTGTAAAATTACTATTTAATACTTTATTAAAAACTATTTTTTTTTGGCACTATTATATTTATTTTTTTAAAAGTCGTGTCATTAATTTTTTCAAAATCCTTTTTACTTATCCTTATATAATGTGCAATTTGACGTACTCCATTTTTCTTATACAATGAATTATCAATATCTGCTTGAGTTCTTCTAAGCGCTTCTTTTCGTAATGCTAACATTTGTTTTTGCGAACAATAATGACATTTATTTTTCTGAGCAACTATAGAATCTACTTGTTTTTGAGCATTGTAATAAACACGGGTATACACTTTGAATTGTAAACTATCTTTTCTCCAACTAGTTTGAGCGCTTACCATTGTATGGAAGCATAAAAAAAAAGACAATATGACAATATACTTAGCTTTCATTTATCCAATTTGCTCTATCCATTTGGTTAAATGGCCAAGGAGCTCCGTTATTTTCTATATTAGTCATTGCATTATTAAGGTCACTTGGTGCTGAACTCTCTTCCATCACCATATAACGTCGCATATCCATAATAATACTCAATGGATCAATTCCTATTGGGCAAGCTTCTGTACATGCATTACAGGTTGTACAAGCCCATAATTCTTCTTTACTAATATGATCATCTAATAATTGTTTTCCATCCGGTTGGAATGTCCCATTCGCATCTATGTTTTTACTCACCGTTTCTAATCGATCGCGAGTATCCATCATAATTTTACGAGGAGACAATTTTTTACCTGTTTGATTTGCTGGACATTCACTTGTACAACGCCCACATTCTGTACAGCTATAAGAATTCATTAATTGTACCCAGTTTAAATCAAGAACATCACTCGCTCCAAATTTTTCTGGATCACCTTCATCCTCGGCTGGGGCAGCAAATGGATCTGCATTTGGATCCATCATAAGCATTACTTCCTTTGTTACTGCATCAAGATTGTCAAGCTCTCCTTTGGGCTTTAACTTAGCATACCACGTATTTGGAAATGCTAGTAAAATATGTAAATGTTTAGAATAATATAGGTAATTTAAGAATACTAAAATCCCAATAATATGAATCCACCAAGCACTTCTTTCAAGAACAATTAATGATGATTCTGTCATTCCTTCAAATAAAGGTGCTATATATTGACTTATAGGGTATGCACCTACAGATGCATAATGCTCTGCTCCCAAGGCTTGTAATTGTACATCTGCTGCATTCATTAATAAGAATAGAGACATTAATACCATTTCAAAATACAGGATCAGGTTTCCATCCATCTTTGGCCATCCGGTCATCTCAGGATTTAAGAATCGTTTAATACGTATTACATTACGACGTATCCAGAAAATAACAACAGCAACAAAAACAAGGAAAGCAAGTATCTCAAAACTTCCAATTAAGAAATTATAAAAACCTCCTAAAAATCCAAAAATGCGGTGTGTCCCAAAAAGTCCATCTATAATGATTTCTAAGACTTCAATATTTATGATAATGAATCCTAAGTATACAACAACATGTAAGATACCAGAGATAGGTCGCTTTACCATTTTATACTGACCTAAGGCAATCTTTGCCATATTACGCCAGCGCAATGATTTATTATCTGATCTATCAATATCTTTTCCAAGCTTGATATTACGATATAACTTCTTTATGTTTTTTAGAAAAAAACCAATCCCTAGAACTAGGATTATTAAAAATAGAATATTAGGTATGTATTGCATAAATCGTCAGTTAGCATCTCACCTAACGTAACGAATCTTTAGGTGGATTGTACTCTTTTGCTTTTTTACCAAAAACAGATAAATGTACATATCGCTTAGGATTTAATCTCAAATCCTGGAGCAATAACTCCATCTGCTTTGTGGTGCGCTCCAAATTTACGTAAACTTGATCGTCTTGCAAAAGCTTTCCAACCGTTCCTTCACCAGATTTAAGATTATTTGCGATTCCTTCAAAATCTTTAACCAAATTTTCAAAATTTGATACTAAAGCCCCTATCTCAACACGAGAAAGTGTATCAGATAACTTTGCAAAGTTGGATGACATCTCTTCTAAATTGGTAAAAGTACCATCTAATTTGTCTTTATTCTCTGTCAAAAGTCCATTTATAGATCGCGAAGCTGTTTTTAACTCACTTGCCATAATAGTAAAGTTATTGATCGCATCCTTAAGATTTGTACGTGTTTCTTTATCTAGTACATTATTTACAGATTTTACTAGAGAATCTGTATCCATAAGAGCCGACTCTATAACAGCTTGTAATGGTTCTAATCGTTCTGAAACAAGCTCTACAATACCATTTTCAATTTCTGAAGCCAATATATCTCCATCTTTTGCAGGCTCTCCTTCATAACTAGGAACAATGGCTAAGCTTTTACCACTTATAAAACCAATCCCATATACCCTCGCTATACTCTTATTAGAAAATTCAAAATCACTTACAACACTAAAGTGTACTTTAAGCACTCCTCTTTTATCTGCAAATTTGATAGATATTACTTTTCCAACGGTGAGACCGTTAATTGTAACATTTGCACCAGGAGTAAGCCCTTCTACATTATCGTATAGGGCATAAAAACTTCTATTCTTATCTAGTAAATTTTGTCCTTTCAGATAGTTATAGCCTACTATAACTATCACGAGTGCTACGATTGCCAGTATTCCCGTTCTGACTTCTTTAGAAATTTTGAACATAAATAGTTTTATACAAGAGACAAATGTAGGAATTTAAAAAGAATCGCAAGTTTATGAGAGCGTTAATTTAACACTTGCTTTAACGGAACTTGAATATTATTTTCTTCAAAAGAAACAATAAATGCGGTTGTATACCCTTTCTTTTTTGCTTCTTCTAATTTTCTCTTTATCTCTGTATAATTAGAAGTAGCACCGTAATAATATTTAAAAACCTTTCCTTTTTTTAATCGAGAGATCTCTTTAAGGCCTTTAAAATTATAAGGTTTTGTTTTTAACTTTCGTTTACTTGCTGCTAGTTGTACTTTAAAAGTAACACCAGTTACAATCTTATCAGGTTGCGCCTCTTCTACTTCTGGAACTATCACTTCCTGATCTGCAATTGTTTCATTTGTAAGATAACTAAACACTTTTTCTTTATACTCACCTACTGCACCTGCTATTGCTCTTGCTAAAGCTAGTTGCCCTTTTTGGGAGTTTAAATACTTTCTTTCATTTGTATTTGTAATAAAGCCTGTCTCTATAAGTACACTAGGCATTACAGTTTGATGTAGTACAATAAACCCCGCTTGTTTTACACTTCTATCCTTACGTTTTAGTTTTTTTCTAAAATTATCTTGTACCAATGAAGCAAGAAAAACACTTTGATCTAAGAACTCTTCTTGCATTAGCCCTAATCCAATAGCAGATTCTGGTGAGTTCAAGTCATATTGCGCATAAGTCTCTTCATAGTTTTCTTCTAGAAAAACAACAGCGTTTTCTGCTTTGGCTACATTGAGATTCGTAGCATTACGATGTAAACCAAGCACATATGTTTCTGCGCCGTATGCTTGTGAGGTATGTGCATTACAGTGTACAGAAATAAATAAATCAGCTTCGGCTTTATTTGCAATGCGTCCTCTTTCGTGTAAATCAATAAACACATCTTTCTTACGAGTGTATATAACCTCTATATCTTTGTTTTTGGCTAACTCTTTTCCGAGTGCAAGTACAATTTTAAGGGCAATATCTTTTTCTGGAGATCCAACTTTAGACGGTTTTCCATGATCTTTACCTCCATGACCTGCATCAAGGACGACCTTAAACTTTTTTGAAGGTGGTTTTTGTGTTAAAGAAGTCGCATTTACATTAACAAAACTCAAGAGTAGCGTTAAATAAATACTAAATGAAATCAAATTACGCATCCTTTTTATCAAAATCTAATCTTTTAAGCGTTAGTTAGTACTATTATTAAACAAATACATAGTAACTAACGTAAATTGTTTATAGGTTATTTTCAAAATTACAAGAATTGGATTTCAACCCAAAAAATATACGTAATTTTGGCACTTTAAATGATGCTCGTTACACAAAAATAGGATTAATCGCATTGCAAACAAAAACTGTACACCTTTCTTTACTCATTTGGCTCTTCTTGCTCTGCCCTTTTTTTATAAAAGCTCAGGAACTACCATCCAAGAATAATGCCATACCGGCATCTAAGCAAGATACCAGTGCTACAAAGGCTATTGAGGAAAATATAAGTACGCTTTCGCGAAAGCAAACCCCACAAGACACCTCACTAACTGTTAGAGATAGTGTACGTACCGATTCTGTCAAAATAAAAAAAGAGCCTCTTACCGATAAAGTAGACTATAAAGCCACCGATTATGAACGTATAAGTCAAAGGCTAAAGAAAATATATCTATACAATGAAGCCGAAGTTATTTATGAGGACATTCAAATAAATGCAGGAGAAATTATTTTAGATTATGAAAATAACACAGTTTTTGCAAAAGGAATTATAGATACAAGTGGGACTTATACACAGATCCCTATTTTTAAGCAAGCAGGGAATGAAGTCGTTCCTGATTCTATAAAATTTAATTTTGACTCAGAAAAAGCATTAATTTATGGTTCTAGAGTTGAAGGAGCTGGGGGACAAGAAGTAAATCTAAAAGCAGAAGTAAGTAAGCGTGTAAATGATTCTGTTGTTTTTATGCGTAATGTAAAGATCACCACAAGTAAAAACTTAGATGATCCAGAATATTATTTTTACGCTCGTAAAGTAAAGTTTGTCCCTGGACAAAAGCTTGTGACTGGACTTACCAATATGTATATCGCAGATGTTCCTACACCAATAGGGCTTCCATTTGCTTTCTTTCCTTTAGATAAGCAAAAGAGTGTATCTGGTTTTATTATTCCTAGTCCTGGAGAAACTAGACAAAGAGGATACTTTCTTCAAAATGGAGGTTATTATTTTGCGTTAAGTGATTATTATGACCTTGCACTTACAGGAGATTATTATACAAATGGTAGTTATGCATTCCGAGGAGATTCTGACTACAGACTACGTTATAAGTTTAATGGTAGAGTGAGTTTTAATTTTGAGAAAATACTTGCTAGTGAACGTGGATTACCTGATTTTTCGGAAAGAAACACCTACAATATACGATGGAATCATACTCAGGATACAAAATCGAGTCCTAACAGTCGTTTTTCTGCATCTGTGAATTTAGGAAGTAGTGATTTCTTCCAGCAATCTCTAAATCAAAGTAATACTGGAAACTTCTTAACAAATAACTTTAGCTCTTCTGTGTCTTATTCTCGTACGTTTACTGGAAAAACACCTATTAATTTAACAGTAGCAGCTACACATTCTCAGAACTCACAAACGGAGCAAATAAACTTAACGCTCCCATCTGCACAATTAAATGTAGATCGTATTTTTCCGTTTGCTCCAAAAACAGGATCCAAAAAAGGAATTTTTCAAAATATAAACTTCAACTATTCTTTACGTGCAAATAATAGTTACGTAACTACCGATAGTCTCTTTTTTACACAAGAAATGTTTAGAGATGGACGCTCTAGTATTCAACAAACGATCCCGATCTCTACTAACTTTAAAGTTTTTAAATATATCAGTGCAACTGTAGGTGCAAATTATACGGAAAACACTGTTTTTAAAACAATAGATCAATCATTTGATATAGAAAACAGAGAAGTTGTAAGAGATACTATAAATGGCCTTGCATCATATAGAACTTATGGTACAAGTGCTAGTTTAGGGACAACTATTTATGGAACTTTCCCATTTAAAGAAGGTGGTAAAATACAATCTATCCGTCATGTTGTACGACCAACCGTAGGAATAAGTTTTACTCCTGCATTTGATCAATTTTTTGATAGTTATCAGCGTACAGATCCTAATGATCCAACGTCTACAGATCTTACAGAAACAGTAGAGTTTTCTCGTTTTGAAGGGAGTTTACTAGGAGCTCCTAGTAACAGAAAAAGTGCTTCAGTATCTCTTGGTATAAGTAATGTTATAGAAGCAAAAGTCAAAGATAAAGATACGACCGCCAAAGAAGATTATAAAAAAATTGCTCTTCTTAGAAACCTAAACCTCAGAACCTCCTATAATTTAACAGCAGATAGTCTTAGACTTGCTCCTATTAACGTTAGTGGTGCTATTCCTATTATAGATAGTAAGCTTGAAATTAACTTTAGTGCATCTTTAGATATATATGCTCTTAATAGTAACAATAGACGTATTAATACGCTTAATATTAACAACGGAGGAAGTCTTTTTAGAGTGACTGGAGCTAGAGCAAACTTTGGATATCGTTTTTCAAGTAGAGATTTTGAAAAAGGTAATGACAAGAATACAGATCGTTCTCAAAACCAAACGTTTGCTGGAGGAGGAAGACCTGATGATTTATTTGGAGGAGGTGTAGATATAACTGGAAATAGTAATAGTACAGGTGAAAATGATGAAGATCAAGAAGAACAAGAAATTGAATTTTATAATTTTAAGATTCCTTGGAATTTACGAGTCTCATATGAGGTAAGTTATACAAATAATGCGCGTCAAAACGATATTGGATCGCACTCTATCGTTTTTAGCGGTGATATAGAGTTAGGAAAACGATGGACTGTAGGAGGGTCTTCTGGATACGATCTAGCAAATCCTGGGTTTACATTCACATCTTTACAATTTGGTAGAGATTTGGAGAGTTGGAATTTACGTTTTAATTGGGTACCATTCAGCACTCGTTCATCATGGAATTTCTTTATTGGAATCACAGGAAATCTCTTTAGTGATATTAAATACGACAAACGTCGTGCCCCAGACGAACGTCTGTAATTTTAGTATCTTTATTAGATAATATTATATAACATAAAAAGATTGCTTTCGCGAAAACATAAATCATGAAAAAAATAATTTCTACACCTAATGCTCCAGCTCCTATAGGGCCTTATAATCAAGCCGTTCTTTCTGGAAATACATTATACACTTCTGGGCAAATTGCTATTGATCCAAAAACAGGAAAACTATTTGAAGGTCCTATTAAAGAAGAAACAAAACTTGTTATGGAAAATCTAAAAGCAGTTTTAGAGGCAGGCGGTATGACGTTTGAAGATGTAGTAAAGACTTCTATTTTTGTAAATAAAATGAATGATTTTACTGCTGTTAACGAAATATATGGAACTTATTTTGACGAGGCAACTGCCCCAGCCAGAGAAACAGTAGAGGTTGCAAACCTTCCTAAATATGTCAATGTAGAAATCTCTGCAATAGCGATTAAATAATAATAAATATTCAAAGTATAAAAATATAAAACCCCACTTTTTATAGTGGGGTTTTATTTTTAACACCTATTATAAACACATAATAATGTATTTATCTTTTTTATTACAACTAATAAAGAATATGATCTTTATGATGTAATACAAGTCCATCAATAGGACGTTTTAATATTTTCCCTTTAATAAGTCCGTACTCATTTAGAAGAGTTGATAATTCTTTTTCTAGATAAAAAGCAATAGAACCTACAAAATGTATAGGCACTTCTTTTGCCTCTGGATATTGAAAAATTTGATTTTCTATAAACAAGGAAAGCCCTTTTCTAATAAGGGATTGACAATAAACGTGATCTTTGTTTTCTATCAAAAAACGAGCAAATGTTGCTAAATAAGTATTTGGATTAGGATTCTTATAAAGATGATTTTTGATTGTCTCTGAACTTAAATCATGGCTATTACTAAAAATTGTTGCAAGGTCCTCTGGTATAATATTAAACTTATAATCTCTTAATAACTGTCTTCCAAAATAATTTCCACTTGCGTCATCCATAAGAACATACCCCAGCGAAACCACTTTTTGTTCAATCTCGCTTCCGTTAAAATAACTACAATTAGATCCTGTTCCTAAAATACAGACAATTGCTTTCTCATTTTCTTCAGTAGTAGCATATAATGCAGCATATGTATCCTCCTTAATGACAACTTCTTGAGCTTCTTTAAAAAACTCTTTAAAAACTTCATCTATAAGCTTACGAGGTTTATTTACACCGCAGCCAGCTCCATAGAAATAAAGACGGGCTACCTCATTTCTGTGCTTATATAGCTCAAAATTATTTACTATACGCTCTGTTAATATTTCTTGTGATAATACTTGAGGATTTAACCCTAACGTCTGCGTTTGGAATAAAATAGTACCCTCATCACTGAGTGCAATCCAATCCGTTTTGGTAGATCCGCTATCAACTACTAAAATCATACAATAATGCTATGAGTTATATAAATTATCGTACGCTTATAAATATCCTAGATATAAGCGTACAATAATTTATTTATTTTAAAGTCCGTTTACTTTTTCTGCTAAGTCTACAAGTTTGTTTGAATATCCAAATTCATTATCATACCAAGATACAAGCTTAAAAAATGTAGGGCTTAATTCTAGGGATGCTCCTGCATCAAATATGCTGGTGCGATCATCACTTACAAAATCTTGAGAGACAACCCCTTCTTCTGTGTATCCTATAATTCCTTTTAAATCACCTTGAGCTATATTTTTAAATGCAATTTTAATATCTTCAAGAGACGTTTCTTTTTCTGTGCGTACAGTTAAATCTACTACAGAAACATCTGCTGTTGGAACTCTAAATGCCATTCCTGTTAATTTCCCATCTACAGCAGGTATTACTTTTCCTACCGCTTTTGCAGCTCCAGTTGTAGCGGGAATAATATTATTAATTGCAGACCTTCCTAAACGATAATTTTTACGAGAAGGGCCATCTACAGTAAGTTGTGTTGAAGTACTTGCATGAATGGTTGTCATCAATCCTTCTTTAAGTCCCCAATTATCATTAACTACTTTTGCTATAGGTGCTAAGCAATTTGTAGTACAAGATGCATTTGACACAATGGTATCATCTGCTGTAAGTTTTTCATCATTAACTCCCATAACAAACATAGGAGCATCTTTTGATGGTGCAGAGATAACTACTTTTTTTGCGCCGGCTTGTAAATGATAATCTGCAGTATCTAATGTCGTAAAGATCCCTGTACACTCAGCTACAACAGTTGCTCCAACTTCATCCCATTTTAGGTTTTTAGGGTCACGTTCTGCTGTAATACGTATTGTCTTTCCGTCTACAACAAGATTGCCATCTTTCACAGAAACATCGCCATCAAAACGACCGTGAACAGAATCATATTTTAATAGATATGCCAGATGCTCTACATCTAGTAAATCGTTTATCGCAACTACATCTACATTATCACGCTTTACAGTCGCTCTAAAAACGATACGACCTATACGGCCAAATCCATTAATTCCCAATTTCAAATTTCCCATTTTTAAATATTAAATTATGTGGTCATGATATCTGACACACGTATAAGTTCTTTATTAATTTTTGAATTTCCTTTGATTGCCTTCTCAAGAGGAGTTAATTCCATTCTATCATGTATAGTTCCTACCATATAATTACTCTTACCTTCCATAAGAGATTCTACAGCTTTCACACCCATTCTACTAGCTAGTACTCGATCAAAGCAGGTAGGTGATCCTCCTCGTTGCATATGTCCTAATACAGATACACGCACATCGTACTCTTCTAGATTTTGATCTACATAGTCTTTAAGTTCAAAGACACTTTTTCCTATTTTATCACCTTCGGCAACAACAACGATGCTTGATGTTTTTCCACTTATTTTACTTCGCTCAAGAGATTCTACAAGCCTATCAATACCCATATCTTCTTCAGGGATAAGAATTTCTTCTGCTCCTGCTCCTACTCCTGCATTAAGGGCTATATGTCCAACGTCACGTCCCATGACCTCAACAAAGAAAAGTCGATCATGTGAATGTGCTGTATCTCTTATTTTATCGATTGCTTCTACAGCGGTATTTAATGCTGTATCATATCCTAATGTTCGATCTGTACCGTTTATATCATTATCTATTGTTCCAGGGATTCCCATTACAGGAAAACCATATTCTGTATTAAATACTAGACCTCCGGTAAAGGTTCCATCTCCTCCTATAAGAACAATAGCATCTATATTTGCTTCCTTAAGATTTTTATACGCAATTTCACGACCTTCTTTAGTCATAAATCGTTTACTCCTTGCCGATTTAAGGAAGGTTCCTCCTTTATTTATAACTCCACGTACACTACGAGCATCTAACTCTATAAAATCGGCATCAATAAGTCCTTCATATCCCTTATAAATACCTACGCAAGAGATTTTATGATAGGCACAAGTACGTGCTACAGATCTAATAGCTGCATTCATTCCTGGAGAATCTCCACCAGAAGTTAAAACTGCAATTTTCTTAATATTTTGGCTCATATTGTAACAAATAAAAAATAAATTTAGGAAACTTACCTTACATTATTAGAGTATTTCGCGCTGATTTATGAGTATTTACAATCTCAAACGTTTTCGTTTAACAACTTTTTTAAAATCCGATAGGATTCGGATAAAAAAAGTGATGAAAAAGGGAGGTTTTTGCTTTCGCGAAAGCGTAATTTTTAAAAAAACAAGAATAAAAAAGGGTATCTATTTTAGAAATCTACTAAAATATAATGTAGAAAATGGAATCTTAAAAACTTAAAGAGGTGATTTAATTTTTAAAAGAAACACCATCTGGAGCAATTTTTTCAGTCTTGGTTTGTTGTTGTTCTAAATCTTCAAATGCTTCTTTGGATTTTCCTTTAAATATCTTATGAATAAGTTCTCTAAAAGAATTAAAATCGACTGCATATGATAAACCAGCTCCTTGTGTATATCCTTCGGTCTCTCCTATAAACTGAATATCTGTTTGTCTATTAAAAACTTTTGCTCTTAATGCTCCATTCTCGCTCAATAAGAAATCTATCTCTACATCTCCAACTATAACACTCTCACTTATCCCTCCTGTAGGTACTCCTACTTTTCCATTTATAAGTACGCGATTTGTAATTTGGGTAGATAATGTAATACCCACACGTCCTGCAGCTTGAGAATTTGGAGTGTTATCGGCTTGTACTAAATCTAAGTTGACATCAAAAATACTATCGTCATCATTAAATATAATATCAGATAATACAGAAGAGGTGGTTTCTAGTAAATTATTAACGGCAAATGCTGTAGATACCGAAGCGTCACTTAAGAAAACACCTTGAGATACTAATGAGATAGCATTAAGCTCTCTTGCGTTCTTATCACTAAGGCGATATTCTAACTCAGATACAACTGTGGTACCTGCTCCTGGGAATTCTATATCAAAGGTGATATCTGGCTGTAATAGTTCTCCTTCTAGATTGATAACAACATCCACTGGAATCTTACGGTTTACCGATGGGTTTTCAAGAAGGATACTAGGGTTAGCTTCTGCTCTATAAACGGCACTTATGTCCAGTAATGCACCTGCTGGATCTCCTTCCCAACGTATATTACCATCTGGCCTAAATTTAAATTCTTTTTGGAAAAGCCCTTTGTATTTAAAATTAAAGGTCCCTTCATAGGCAATAAAATCTCCATACATATCAAACTTACCATTGGTGTCTAATTGTATTAATAAGGTTCCTCCTCCTCTACCTTTTAAAGTACTTCCATTCTCTTTGTCTACAACAATTTCTATAAGTGCATCGGCATCTACATCTAAGTCAAAATTTACAGAGAGTCCTTTAATTTCTGTAATTTCTGAAACGACACCATTAATACGAGCTTCTTTCTCTTCTGGACTTAGAAAGTGAATATAAGAGCTATCTCCTATTGATTCTGAATCATCAATAGGTACATTAAATACTGTACCTTCTTCGGTTTCTGCTAAGACATCTATGACCATATTATCTACAGGCCCCTTAAGTGTGGCTTCGCCGCTTATAAAAGCAGTACCATAATATAATGACTCAAGGTCTTCTTGCGTGTCTAATACTACTAACCTATCTGTTGTAATTCCTAAATCTAGCTTCCAATCACCAAAAGCAGAGTGAGAGATATTCCCATTTAATCTACCTAGTGTTTGATAAGTAACATCTTCTAACTGAATATTATTAAAAATAAACTGTTGCTTATTAAGTGTGACACTAGAAGCGCCTTTAAAATTATAATCAGTATTGAGGTATGGAATTTTAAGTCCTCCTTCTCTTATTGTTAGATTTCCATTAATATCTGGATTTTTATAATCTCCAGTAACTTTTGCACTACCATCTACCAAACCGCGTATTCTAGTAATAACTCCTTCACCTAAAGGATCAAAAGGTGCTAAATTAAAATTACGTAACCCTACATCTAAATCTATAGTAGCATCTGTTCCTTCTCCAACATTAATGGTTCCTGTTGCAATTAGTGGGGAACCATTATCATTTTCAAGCTTTGTTTTTACATCGTATTGAGATAATGAAGAATCCCCTATTACATTAAGGTCTAATTTTCCTAATATATATTTATTAATAGTAAACTGATCTATCGCTACTGTAGAGTTAGGATAATAGGCTCCACTTTTTTGTAGTATATCAAGCTTACCATTTACCCTTCCCTCCAAACGTAGACTATCTATTGCTGGAGTTATTTTTTGTAAATCAACATTTGTAAATTGAGCTTTAATATCTTTATGTGTACTATCTCGTATAAAACCTCTCAAGTCTATACGCTCATCTTTATGACTTAATACAATTGTTTCTATATCTATATCCTTAAAATTGTTATCAAAAACAATTCTATTTTTTTGATTATTCTCTTCGTTTATATACCAAGTATTCTCTTTAAATACGACTTCTGATTTTCTAAACCCTACTACAGAATTTCCATCTTCATTTATGGTATGAAATAACGATAAATCATAAGTATCATCATTGCGTTTCCCTCCAGAAAACTGAGTTTTCATAAACAATGTATCCTTTAGAGTTACATTAATAAGATTAAAATCTGAAACTGCATAAAATCCTGCATCTACACTATCGGCAGCAATATAAGTGTTAAATAAAGGGTTTTTATTATCTACTTTAACCTCTATGGCTTGTGCCATATTTCCAAAAGCTTCTATCCTTGGTGACTTAAAGGTGAGTTTAAACTCAGAATCATCTGCAATTACACTTCCTTTTATAATGGTTTCTGGTTCAAACTCTATTTCTGGAATAAAGACTTCTACAATCTTATTATTAATAGTAAAATCAAAATCCATAAACTGATTTTCAGTTAGAATTTCGGGTTGATAATTTGCATATAGACTTCCAATTGCATTTTTAAACAAAGGCACTACTTCATTAAACTTAAATACACCACTTACCGACCCATCTATAATATCTGATGAATTGATTGCTATAGTGCGTATTTTTTTGTCATCAAAAGCAGAAGTAACATCAAAATCTTTAAAATAATAAGTATCATTTTTATTTTGATATACTGCATCAGAAAAAGATAATCTCCCAAAAGCATCTTCTATTCCAGTACCCTTCATATCCATAATAACATTTCCTTTAAGTACAGAAACACTATCATTTACAAAATTCAATTTAGAAAGGTTTGCATATTCAATCTCTGCTTCAAAATCATAGCTATTTATAACCTTAGAGATATCTATTAAGCCATCTACCTTTGCTTTAAGATTTGTATCATTTATAAAGAACTCTCCATTAAAGACGGGAGTTTTCAAATCCCCAAAAACAGTAATGTTATTATATTCATATTCATTATAGGTAATGTTATATACAATACCAGAAAGCTTTGTGTCTAAGTATTCCTGAATAAATCCTTTCCCATTTACATCAAGGTCTAAAGATGTTCTTCCTACTCTAGGGTCATTAATAAATTTTCCCAGATTAAAATTTTCAAGATTTACATTACCAGCGTAGGTCGCTATATCTGTATTCTGAAAATCGGTAAGTAAGACATCTACATATCCATTTCCTAATGCTGTAGTTACGACTCCTTCTGTATCAATAGTCGTATCAGTAACTGTATTAAATCCTATAAGCTCAACAACGCCTAACTTTGCTACACGAGAAGGCAGTCCAGATAGCACTTCTGGCAATAATGCTTTAAGATCAAAATAGGTAGTTTGTACTTGCTTGTAATTTCCTTCTATTTTGAAGCTACCTCCATCAATAAGGTTTGTAAACTGAATATCTCCATCTATTCTTGAATTTTGCAATCCTGAAACTATAAGGTCACTTCCTTTAAAATTATTAAGAACACCGTCTATATTCCCTATTAAAGAGAACGTTTTATCCTTTGCAAAGCCATTATAAAATGGATAAATATCGTTTGTTGATATATTCGCTTTCGCGAAAGCGGCCTTCACATCAACCTTATTTATAAAGTCAGACATTTTATCGCCTGATGTATCTAAATCAATAGTTCCTTCAAGTTCTGAATCATCTGTCTTAAGAGCAAAATCATGCAAATACATGGCATCAGAATCATAATGAAAATCTCCTTCTAATGCAGCTATATAATATCCTCTTTTAGCCTTAAAGGCTAGATGGTCAATATGTGTATCTACAACATCATCTACTAGTTTAAAATCTTTCAATCGAGCTTCTAGTCCTGAATAATTTAATACAATAGAATCTTCTAAATCTTGATCTATATACTTAAAAGTAGCATCTTCTAAAGATATCTTTGAAGATGTCATTACAAATGGAGGTGCATTTGGATCTGGAACTTTAGGAGCAAACTTTTTTGAAAATATAGAAATGTTATCATTCTCTTCTCCTGAATAATACTTAAGATAAAATTTTGCACCGTCTAGGTCAATACTTCCTAATTCCAAATTCCCATCTGTTATTTTTTTTGCGCTTAATATACTTGTAGCAATAGAACGTGCATAAATCAATGTATCCTGATGATGATCTTCTATATATACATCTTTAAGATTTACATCACCATTCCATTTAAGACCTAATTTGGCTACGTGAATTGATGTTCCATATTTTGAATTTACTTTATTAGTTACAATCTGTGCCATTTTAGATTGTACGGCAGGGATAGAGAATATGAGTATCAAAAGGATAAACAAAAGCAATAAGATTCCTATTGTACGAAGTGCTATTTTTTTAAATTTCTTGATACCGGTTATTGTTTTAACTTTGTTGTCTTATTACAAGATGTGTGCCTTAAATGAATACTACCTCAACAAACTGTTATTTACTTGCGATAGAATCCTCATGTGATGATACTGCTGCTGCTATATTGCTCAACGATAAAGTACTCTCCAATGTTGTTGCGACACAGGAAATACACGAACAATATGGTGGTGTTGTTCCTGAACTTGCATCAAGAGCACATCAACAAAATATCGTTCCAGTTGTTACAGCGGCTTTACGTCAAGCAAATATCGACAAAAATGAACTAAATGCCATAGCATTTACAAGCGGACCTGGACTATTAGGTTCTCTTCTTGTAGGAACCTCATTTGCAAAGTCTCTAGCACTTGGATTAAACATTCCTCTTATTGATGTAAATCATATGCAAGCACATATTCTCGCTCATTTTATAGATGAGGAAGGATATGATAAACCTACCTTTCCTTTTCTGGCTATGACCATTTCTGGAGGGCACACTCAGATTGTACGAGTAGATGACTACTTTCGGATGTCTGTTATTGGAGAAACTATAGATGATGCAGTAGGCGAAGCATTTGATAAAAGTGCAAAATTATTAGGATTACCATATCCTGGAGGCCCGTTAATAGATCAATGGGCTGCAAAAGGTAACCCAAAAGCATTTCCATTTACAAAGCCTAGAGTAGACGGACTTAACTTTAGTTTTAGTGGCTTGAAAACACAAATCATGTATTTTGTTCAAAAACAAGTACAACAAAATCCAGATTTTGTATCGCAACACCTTGCAGATGTATGTGCCTCTATACAGTATACTATTGTTGGAATTCTTATGGACAAACTAAAGAAAGCTGTAAAACAAACAGGAATTAACCAAATTGCTATAGGAGGTGGTGTTTCTGCAAATAAAGGAATACGAGAAGCACTAACTCAAGCCGAGAAAAATCTAGGATGGAAAACGTTTTTACCAAAATTTGAATACACTACAGATAATGCTGGTATGATCGGTATTGTAGGGTACTTAAAATATTCTCAAGAGCTTAAAGACAAGAACAATTATATAGATACTGGGATTCATGCACAATCTCGTCTTAAACTATAAGTATGCAATTATTTTATAGCGCTACCATCTCAGAAGATTCTAATCAGTATACATTTCCGCGTGAAGAAAGCAAACACATTATAAGGGTATTGCGTAAAAAAATTGGAGATCAAGTACATATTACAAATGGGAAAGGGTTCTTATTTGAGGGAAGCATTGTAGATGCCAATCCTAATAAATGTACAATTCAATTAGACACTTCTAAGTATCAAGATCCAAGAGGATACAAACTTCATATAGCAATTGCTCCCACAAAACTTAATGATCGCTATGAGTGGTTTCTAGAAAAGGCAACAGAAATAGGGATTACTGAGATTACTCCAATTATCTGTGATCATAGTGAGCGTAAACAAATTAAGGAAGAACGTTTTCAAAAAATAATACAAAGTGCTATGAAGCAATCATTGCAAGTGCATCTTCCTATACTACATCCTATTACTCTTTTAAAAGATTTTTTAAAAACAGAACAGCTTGAGTCAACAACTTCTTGTATTGCTCATTGTGAAGAAAGCTTAAAACTATCGCTTACCAAAGAGATTACATCTTCTAAAGATATCTTAATTCTTATAGGGCCTGAGGGTGACTTTTCTCCTGAAGAAATACAAACAGCCGTCTCCAAAGGATATAAAGAAATAACCCTTGGAACTAGTAGACTTCGAACAGAAACAGCCGGTATTGTAGCTTGTCATAGCATTTCTTTTATACATCAATAAAGCTATTTAGAAAGGGAATACACAAAAACCACATTCAAAAAGCATACTTTTCTTACAAATCATAGCCATTTTATTTTGTCAATATTATTTATAGTTGTTTATTTACAGCCTTAAAATCTTACAAAAGACATAAGGCCCAACTTACTGGAAGTAAATCATCTAGATGAAATTAAGAAATTTTATCAATTTTGTTGTGCCATATATCCCAGCTTTTATAAGCCTTTTGGGATGTATCTTCATTATATGGGGTCTAGAAAATTGGATTCCCAAAGACACACTCGCTTTAGATAAAATAGATACGATTTTAGGTATTATATGTATTACGAGTATTTTTCTTGTTATTGTTCTTTTTATATTTATCCTTAACAAAACAAATCAACTTCGTTTTAGCAGTAATACACTGAGCACAGAAATTAATACACTTACCCAAAAAATACATCATTTCAGAAATATTGTAGATATCCTTGTACGTTCTGAAGTATGGACAACTGGTCTTAAGGAATATATAGATAAAGAATTTGGTGATTTGAACTACTTTACCATGAAGGAATTTTACAAAGGTAGATCAAAGCTCGCTTTAGAATATATAGAAGAAAACAATCGTTATGGTGATTCTGAAAACTTATATTTAGAAGCAAAATCTCTTTTACTTAACGACCCATCAAATAGCAAAGTAGAAACCTTTTCTAACCCTCGTACCTATTCTCCCCGTATCCTTAAAAAGTGGGTAGAACATAAATGTGGATCAGGAATCTGGTATTACTTTGGTTATAAATATGCATCATATAAAGATGAACTTGATGTAAATCGCATTTTCGAACGTCATCAAGAAAAAATTTTAAGTTATGCCGTACAATTAGATACACATCGTTATCAAGATATGGGATTTAGTGAAGATTTACTTTCTAAACTAGGAGAGCAAATGTCTGAAGAAATTATACCAAGACTCTTTAGTATTACTATGCAATCCCAACAACGTGTTCCTCGTATTATTAACTTTACGTTTATATTGCTTGCATTACTTACAGTATTTGGAATTTTCTTACCTATAGGAACCTTATTATTTCAATTACCACTACTTTATAGTTTTATATCTATAGGGCTTGTTTGTAGTATCTTATTATTTATGACGCTTTCCATTTATCCATTTGTCATAAAAGAGATAAATACAGGGCGATAAATATTCTGGGATAAATACAATCACCTTTCTAATGTGCTGGTAAATAAGTAAATTTGTGGTTTTGCAAATTTATGACACAAACTGACGAAATCATTGAAGTTTATGGGGCTAGAGTTCATAATCTCAAGAACATTGATGTATTAATTCCTAGAGAAAAACTTGTTGTGATTACTGGGCTTTCTGGAAGTGGTAAAAGCTCTCTTGCTTTTGACACCATTTATGCCGAAGGTCAACGTCGTTATATAGAGACTTTCTCTGCCTATGCACGTCAGTTTTTAGGTGGTCTCGAACGTCCAGACGTAGATAAAATACAAGGACTCTCACCTGTTATTGCTATCGAACAAAAAACAACCAGTAAAAGTCCTAGATCTACCGTAGGGACTATTACAGAAATCTATGACTTCCTAAGACTACTCTATGCAAGAGCTAGCGATGCCTACAGTTATAATACTGGTGAAAAAATGGTGAGCTATACAGATGATCAGATTAAAGATCTTATCACAAAAAGTTTTGAAGACAAACGCATTAATATTCTTGCCCCAATTGTACGTTCTCGTAAAGGACATTATAGAGAACTTTTTGAGCAAATAGCAAAACAAGGTTTTGTAAAAGTCCGAGTAGATGGAGAAGTAAGAGACATTGTAAAAGGGATGAAGATTGATCGTTACAAAACTCACGATATAGAGATTGTTATAGATCGGCTTGTGATAAAGACGACAGATGATGATGATGATAAACGCTTGCGCGAAAGCATAAACACAGCCATGTACCATGGTGATGATGTACTTATGATCCTTGATCAAGATACAGATGAAGTTCGCTATTTTAGTAGAAATCTGATGTGTCCATCTACAGGAATATCTTATCCAAATCCAGAACCTAACAACTTTTCATTTAACTCCCCAAAAGGAGCATGCCCAAAATGCAATGGTATTGGAGAATTATATGAAGTAAATGCAGATAAAATTATTCCTGATAAGACAAAGTCTATTCAAAATGGAGGCCTAGAACCACACGGTCCTCATAAGAATAATTGGATATTTAAACAATTACAACTCATTGCAGATAGATTTAAATTTAAACTAACCGATCCTATAGAAAAGATTCCCGCTGAAGCCTTAGAGTTTATTTTTTATGGAGGAAATGAGAAGTTTTCTGTACAATCCAAGGATCTTGGCGTTACTAGAGACTATAAAATAGATTTTGAAGGTGTTGCAAATTTTATAGAAAACACCTTTAACTCAAGTGAATCTACCTCTCTTAAACGTTGGGCAAAAGGATATATGGATAAAATACGATGTCCACAATGCGAGGGTTCAAGATTACGTAAAGAATCTTTATTCTTTAAGGTAGAAAATCAGAGCATTTCTGAGCTTGCCCATATGGACATCTTAGAGTTACAAAATTGGTTTGAACAATTAGAATCTAAGCTCTCAGAAAAACAACTTAAAATAGCCTCAGAAGTTATAAAAGAAATAAAGACTAGAATCCAATTCCTAGTCGATGTAGGACTTACCTACTTATCATTACATCGTAGTTCAAAATCATTATCTGGTGGAGAAGCACAACGTATTCGTCTGGCAACTCAAATAGGATCACAGCTTGTTGGAGTACTCTATATTCTAGACGAACCAAGTATCGGATTACATCAACGAGATAATGAGAAACTTATTAACTCTTTAATCTCTCTTCGAGATATTGGAAACTCTGTTATTGTGGTAGAGCATGACAAAGACATGATAGAACGTGCAGATCACGTAATAGATATAGGTCCAAGAGCTGGTAAATACGGAGGAGAAATTATAAGCCAAGGAACCCCTAAAGAATTACTAACTCATAGTACGCTCACTGCACAATATCTTAATGGAGAAAAAGAAATCTCAGTTCCTAAGCAACGTAGAGAAGGAAATGGCAAAACTATTGAGTTAAAAGGCGCCACAGGAAATAACCTTAAGAAAGTAAACATAAGTATCCCTTTAGGAAAAATGGTGGCTGTTACAGGTGTCTCTGGTAGTGGAAAATCTACATTAATTAATGAGACATTATATCCTATTATGAATGCTCATTATTTTAATGGAGTAAAAAAACCAATGCCTTATAAAAGCATCAAAGGACTAGAGCATTGTGATAAAGTAATTGATATTAATCAGACACCTATAGGAAGAACACCACGTTCCAATCCTGCTACTTATACAGGAGCTTTCAGTGAGATCCGTTCTTTATTTGCAAAAACTCCTGAAGCCCTAATTCGAGGTTATAAACCTGGACGTTTTAGTTTTAATGTTACTGGTGGTCGTTGTGAGACATGTAAAGGCGGCGGCTTACGTGTGATCGAAATGAACTTCCTTCCCGATGTATATGTAGAGTGTGAAACCTGTCAAGGGAAACGTTTTAATAGAGAAACTCTAGAAATACGATATAAAGGAAAAACCATCTCTGATGTTTTAGAAATGACCATCAGAGAAGCTACCGATTTCTTTGAGCATATTCCAAAAATTTACAGAAAGCTTAAAACTATTAAAGATGTAGGCCTAGGATATATTACCTTAGGACAGCAATCTACAACACTCTCTGGAGGAGAAGCACAACGTATAAAACTAGCATCCGAACTTAGTAAGCGAGATACTGGAAATACATTTTATATTTTAGATGAACCTACAACAGGATTACATTTTGAAGACATTCGTGTATTAATGGAAGTGCTTAATAAACTCGTTAATAAAGGAAATACGATATTGATCATAGAACATAATCTAGATGTTGTAAAAATGGCAGATTATATTATCGATATAGGATATGAAGGTGGAAAAGGTGGAGGCGAAGTTGTCGCAAAAGGAACGCCAGAACAATTAGTAAAAAACAAAAAGAGCTATACTGCTCAATTTTTAAAAAAGGAAATAAATCCATGATAACTGTATATTACAGGTATCATAATATGTAATACTATGCAAGAAAACAATAGACCAAAAGGTTGGAATGAGATAAAGACAAACGATTCATGGGCGATATTTAAAATCGTAGGAGAGTTTGTAAATGGATTTGAAAAAATGAGCCAGATAGGACCATGTGTGTCTGTTTTTGGAAGTGCTCGTACAAAAGAGAACGACCCATATTATAAACTAGCTGTAGATGTCTCTAAAAAAATAGCCGAAAACGGATACGGTGTCATCACTGGAGGTGGTCCTGGAATCATGGAAGCTGGAAATAAAGGAGCTCACCTTGCTGGAGGAACTTCAGTAGGACTTAATATAGAACTCCCTTTTGAACAACATGACAATCCATATATAGATAGTGATAAGAGTTTAGATTTTGATTACTTCTTTGTGCGTAAAGTAATGTTTGTAAAATATTCTCAAGGATTTGTAGTAATGCCTGGAGGATTTGGAACACTTGACGAACTCTTTGAGGCAATTACCTTAATACAAACCCATAAAATTCAAAAATTCCCTATCATCTTAGTGGGTACTGAGTTTTGGAGTGGACTTTTAGAATGGGTAAAAACAACATTATTAGATAAGTTTGGAAATATAAGCGCCAAGGATATTGATCTTATTCATCTAGTAGATACTCCAGATCAAGTGATAGAGGTATTAAATGATTTCTATGCTAAATATGAGTTAAGTCCTAACTTTTAATCTATAGTAGATTAACTATTATTTATGAAATAAATAAATCAGTTTGGCTTAAAAATTGCGGAGTTATAGAGTATATTTCTTTTGTCTGCATTAATATATAATTCAGACAAAAGGATACTCATAAAGTATCCTTTTGTAAATATTAATCGTTATCACGCTTAAAACACATATCTTTAAAAAAAAACTTCTAACGCTATCCTATCTAATGATATCAAAAATATACTTGAAATTACACACAGATAGTATCATACGTAAACCATTTGAAATTATAATCCTTTCTTGAAAAATCTCCTTAATGCCCTTTTATGTTGGTGCTTAGTATGCACTGTTGCAATTGCACAAAATACCATAGGAATAAATGCACATTTATTACCTGAGGAAGATATTATTGAGATTACACAAAGTATTACCTATCAAAACACAAGTCAAGATACTTTACAAACAATATATCTTAATGACTGGGCTCATAGTTTTTCTTCAAAAGAAACACCTCTTGCAGTACGATTTGCACAAGATTTCGAAAAGAAATTTCATCTTGCCAAAGAAAAAGAACGTGGTTATACGGATATTACATCTATATATGATGGCGCTACATATTTACAATATAAAAGACTGGAAAAGGCACAAGACGTTATAGAAGTGGCTCTTAAAAAACCCATACCTCCCAAAGGTTCCTATACACTTAAACTTATATATAAAGTAAAATTACCCTATGCTCGCTTTACGAGGTATGGAGTTACAAAAAACAAAGATTATAATCTTAGATACTGGTATATTACACCTGCGATATATGATGGTACCTGGCAATATTATAGTAATAAGAACTTAGTAGATCGTTATTACCCTAATAGTGATATCAGAATTACCTTCTCTTTTCCAACAGAATATACAATTATAACAGATTTTGAAACCCGCATAGAAAATACGTCCTATAACACAAAAGAAAAAATTGCCATTCTCAACGGGAAAGACCGCATCAACCCAAGGGTTTACCTCACTAAAAATTCAATTTTTCAAAAAATCGAAACCGATTTTTTAACCTTACATTCTGATATAGATGACAGACTGGTTGGCGCTCCAATAAAAGCCTTAATTATAGACCGTATCGCTGGGTTTATGAAGAAAAATTTAGGAGAATATCCACATGAAACACTACTTGTCACAGAACTAGATTATAAAGAAAATCAAGTATATGGTCTTAACCAACTACCTAACTTTATACGTCCTTTTCCAGATGGTTTTCAGTATGAAATTAAGCTTGTAAAGACCATTATTAGTAAATATATAGACAATACACTTCTCGTTAATCCTAGGACAGATAGGTGGCTTATTGATGGCATGAAGGTATACCTTATGCAACAGTATATCGATACCTACTATCCAGATTTAAAAGTAGTAGGAAGCCTAGATAAATACTGGTTAGTAAGACAATTTTATATCTCTAAGTTGGAGTTTAATGATCAGTACAACCTCTTATATATGAATATTGCGAGGCTCAATCTAGATCAACCTTTATCCAAGCCATATGACTCGCTCATCAAATACAATGTACAGATCGCAAATGCTTATAAAAGTGGGACAGGTCTTAGGTATCTAGAAGACTTTATAGGGAATGGTGCTATAAAGAATACCATAAAAGAGTTTTACAGCAATTATAATCTACAACAAGGCGTTAGTTCAAAAGACTTTGAAAAACTCATTCGCAGTAATAGTGAGAAAAATTTAGATTGGTTTTTTGATGAATACATCACGACAAGACGTAAACTAGATTTTAAAATAAAGAATTCAAAAAGAGAAGGAGACTCTTTAATTGTAACGATAAAAAACAAAAGAGACAACCCTGCTCCTATCTCTGTATATGGGCTGAAAGACGGAGAAGTCGTTTCAAAAACGTGGGTAGAAAATATAGATAAGACAAAAACAGTTGCTCTCCTCGCCGATAGTATTGATAAAGTCGTCTTAAACTATGATGAGATCATCCCTGAATATAATTTAAGAGATAGTTATCATAAACCAAATGGCTTTCTAGGTATTAATAAACCACTTCAACTTAAGTTTTTACAAGATTTTGAAAACCCAAGTAAGAATCAAGCTTTTATTATCCCTACAGCAGAGTTCAATATATATGATGGACTAAGCCCAGGACTTAAGTTATATAACAACACTATTTTACGAAAGAACTTTAGGTACAAACTAGAGCCACAATTTGGTCTGCGTTCAAAAGCATTAATCGGAAAAGCTTCTCTCTCATACACACACTTTCTTGAGGACAGTAAATTATTTAGTATTCGGTATGGCCTATCTGGAAACAGGTCTTCTTTTGGTCCCGATTTATTCTTTGAACGATTTATACCTTTTGTAAATTTTAGCTTCAAACCAAAAGATTATAGAGCAAATAGAGGCTCAAACCTCTCTGCACGATTTATTCGTGTACAACGTGATGAAGACTTTAGACAAGAATCACAAGATCCTGATTACTCCGTATTTAATTTACGTTTTACTCACAGTGATCGCGCTATTATAAATACGGTAAGTTATAATGCAGATTTACAAGTTGCCAGAGATTTTACTAAACTATCGGCTACCTTTTTTTACAGACATTTATACCTCAATAATCGTCAAATAAACTTACGCTTTTATGCTGGTGCCTTTTTAAGAAACAAAACAAGAGACAGCGGAGACTTCTTTAGTTTTGCATTAGATAGGCCTACAGATTATTTATTTGACTTTAATTATTATGGAAGATCAGAAAGTAGTGGTATCTTCAGTCAGCAATTTATCTTTGCAGAAGGAGGTTTTAAATCAAATTTAGAACCAGCATTTGCAAATGAATGGATCACAACAATAAATGCAAGTACAACCATCTGGAAATACATTTATGCTTATGGTGATGTTGGTCTTGTAAAAAACAGATCACAAACACTAGAACCTGTGTATGACACTGGGATTCAAGTAAGCCTTTTGGATGATTATTTTGAATTATTTTTCCCTGTATATTCCAATTTAGGTTGGGAAGTTGGTCAGCCTAACTATGACCAGAAAATTCGATTTATTGTCTCTTTAGACATTGATACCATCATTCGACTTTTCAAACGCAGGTGGTATTAAAACAGATTACATTAGAGTAAGACAATTCAATAGTTGATACTTAATCAGGAATAAACATTATGCAAATAAGGATATTTTTGTGTACGCTTTCGCGAAAGCGTATTTAACCTATTCAACCTTATTGATTTCTTAACAAAAAGTCAAATATTTGCATTTTATTGAAATATTCGCAAATAAAATGCGACAATACCGAACTATATTCAATTTGTTAACGCAAAATCGGTTTGCTTTTGAGGTCTATTTTTCTTAATTTTGCACTCCTTTCACAACAACTCTCTATGGCAACAACTAAGACTCAAAATACGAAGTTATCTTTTGAAGATTTTAAAGAATCAGTTATTTCTGATTATAAAATAGCAGTTACGAGTCGTGAATGTAGTTTGTTAGGAAGACGTGAAGTACTTACTGGGAAAGCAAAATTTGGCATCTTTGGAGACGGTAAAGAGTTACCACAATTAGCATGGGCACGTGCTTTTAAAAACGGTGATTTTAGATCTGGATACTATAGAGATCAAACCTTTATGATGGCCATAGACCATCTATCTATAGAGCAGTTTTTTGCTGGATTATATGCTCATACAGATATTGATTTTGATCCTATGAGTGCTGGAAAGCAAATGGGAGGTCACTTTGCAACTCATAGTCTGGATGAAAACGGAGATTGGAAAAACTTACTTACGCAAAAAAATTCTAGTGCAGACATTTCTCCTACTGCTGGGCAAATGCCACGATTATTAGGACTAGCACAAGCTTCAAAAGTGTATCGTAATGTTGCTGGAACAGAAAAAGAAAACTTTTCTGATAATGGAAATGAAGTTGCTTGGGGAACGATAGGAAATGCAAGTACAAGTGAAGGTTTATTTTTTGAAACTATAAATGCTGCAGGAGTTTTACAAGTACCCATGGTCATTAATGTTTGGGATGATGAGTACGGAATCTCAGTACACGCAAGACACCAAACAACAAAAGAAAATATATCAGAAATCTTAAGTGGATTTCAACGTACAGAAGAACAAAATGGATACGAGATTATCCGAGTAAACGGCTGGGACTATCCTGCACTTATAGAAGCTTATGAACGTGCTGGAAAAATTGCACGTGAAGAGCACGTACCTGTACTTGTACACGTATTACAACTTACTCAACCACAAGGACACTCTACCTCTGGTTCTCACGAGCGTTATAAAGATGAAGAAAGACTTGCTTGGGAAAGAGCAAATGATTGTAATGTGAAGTTTAAAGAATGGATCATTGCACAAGGACTAGCAACCGAAGAAGAACTTGACCTTCTTGATAAGGAAATTAAGAAAGAAGTAAGAGACGGTAAAAAAGCTGCTTGGAGTGCTTTTTCATACCCAACACAAACCGAGCAACAAAAAGTACTCGCCATTCTAGCAGACGTTATTAGTGAGTCTTCTAATGGAAGTTTTATACAACCACTTCACACGAAGTTATCGGAGATTAAAGAGCCTCTTAAAAGTGATATATTAAGTACTGCACGTAAAGCATTACAATATACCATAGGAGAATCGTCTTCTGCCAAAGAAACACTTCAAGATTGGATTACCTCATATATAGAAAAAACACAACCAGATTACAGTGCTCATTTATATAGTGAGACAGACTCTAATGCAACAAACATTGTCGAAGTACTTCCTGAATTTGAGGCAGAAAGTAATCTTGTAGACGGTCGTGTGATCTTACGAGAAAACTTTGATGCTATATTTAATAGTCACCCTAATGCACTTGTTTTTGGAGAAGATGCGGGAGCTATTGGGGATGTAAATCAAGGACTTGAAGGATTACAAGAAAAATACGGAGAATTACGCGTTGCAGATACAGGAATACGTGAAGCTACCATTATAGGTCAAGGTATCGGGATGGCTATGAGAGGCCTACGCCCTATTGCAGAAATACAATACCTAGATTATTTATTATATGCTATCCAGATCTTAAGTGATGACTTAGCAACACTACGTTACCGCTCACACGGAAAACAAAAAGCACCACTTATTGTACGTACTAGAGGGCATAGACTTGAAGGGATCTGGCATAGTGGATCACAAATGGCTGCCGCTATTCATTTATTAAGAGGTATGTACATCCTTACTCCTCGTAATATGACTAAAGCTGCTGGTTTTTATAACACACTCCTAGAAAGTGACGAACCAGGACTCATTATAGAATGTCTTAATGGATATCGCCTTAAAGAAGAAATGCCAACCAACTTAAGCAATATCAAAACACCGATAGGTGTTGTCGAAACTGTAAAAGAAGGTTCTGATATTACATTACTTTCTTATGGAAGTACTTTACGTATTGTACAGGACGTTGCAAAACAACTCCTAACAGTAGGAATTAATGCAGAGGTAATTGACGCACAATCGTTACTTCCTTTTGACTTGAATCACGACGTAGTAAAGAGTGTTCAGAAAACCAACAAAATCTTAGTCATTGACGAAGATATGCCTGGTGGAGCAAGTGCCTATTTATTACAACAGGTATTAGATGATCAAAATGCATATCAATACTTAGACAGTAAGCCACAAACACTTACTGCAAAAGCGCATAGACCAGCATATGGTACCGATGGAGATTACTTCTCCAAGCCATCTGCCGAAGATATTTTTGAAAAGGTATATGAGATGATGCACGAGGTAGATCCAGAAACGTATCCCGCTTTTAGATAATCTCATATTAAATGTTTTTTATATTTTTTGCTTAAAGCGAAAATAGATTCTTGATGTTTTCTAGCGATCAAATATTCTAGTTAAAAACGAATATAACAACGGAATAAAATAGAGACTTATAAATGTACCTATTAGCATCCCTCCTATCACTGTAAGTGCTAGCGGGCGTTGCAATATACTTCCTAAACTTTGTAAGAATAAAAAAGGGAATAATGCCAATATGGTGGTTAATGACGTCATCAAAATAGGCTTAAACCTCATTGTTCCTCCGCGTTTTATAGCTTCATCTACAGTATACCCTTCTTTTCGTAAAAGATTAATAGTATGTAATTTTAATATACTATCATTAATAATGATACCGCTCATCACCACAATACCTATAGCGGCCATAATATTAATAGTCCCTCCAAAAAGCCATAACATACATAATGCACCACCTATATCTATAGGAATCTCTAAAAGAATAATAAAAGGTTGCCATAGCGATTCAAATTGAGCCGCCATAATAAAATAAAGTAATAATACAGCAATAAAAATAACTATATAAAGCTCTTTACTTAACGTTTTTATGTCAAACCAATTCCCTGAAAATCTAATGTTGTACGGGCTTGTTCTAAACTGATTATACAGTAAATCAACTTCATCGTCTATTGCATTTTGAGTATCTAGTGTATAGGGTAGGAATTCTCCACTTCTATCTGCCTGGATACTTTTGTACTGAGCTATATTTTGAATTTTAATCACATTTTTTACGGGGATCAATTCTTTATCTACATTTTCTACAAATAATGATGCCAGTATTTTCTCTAGATCAACAGGATTATAACTTAGTTTTATAGGGATAAATTTTTGAGCAGTTTTTAAATCATCTATAACATATTCACCAAGTGCAGTTTTTAATTCATTAATAAGACTCTGATAATTAATATTGTAAAGTGCAATATTCTCAAATAATACTTGGATAATTATAGTTTCCTTTAATGAGACTTTACTACTTGTTTTTGTATCAAATAATTGATCTATTTCTGGTAGTTCTTCTACAAGTGGGACTTCTAAGCCATTCTTTGCATAGACATGCGCCTTAAGTGCTGTTTGATCAGATCCAAAAGTATACTCAAAAATAGTTTTTGGGGGAGAGAAATACGCTTTCGCGAAAGCGTACTTAGACTTAATACTATTTGTAATTGTATGCTGAATATGTATCAAATCAGACGAAGTTGCAGCTTCGATATACACATCGGCTTCAGAAAAACCTTTTATTTGTTCTCGTTGTAACAAAAATTGCTGCTCGCCTATTAAACTGTAATGATTTATAATACCTTGAGTCGAAATGACAATGTCTTGGATTCTTCGCTTGTTTTCTTTTAATGTTATATTATCATTCCAATCGATAGTCAATATAGTTTCCCTTTGATCCAAATCTGGGAGTTGAGAATATGGAAGTATGTTCAAAAAAAGAATAGCCAACCCCGTTCCTAAACCTGCAATAGTATACACAATCCACTTTTGTTTGAAAAAGAAATAATACCCTCTTTCATATAATATCTCTAGTTGCTGTGTTTTTAAACTACCTCGAAACCAGTTTTCAATCTTATATTTTTTGGTATGTAATCTTAAGTATATAACAGGAATAATAAGAATCGAAACTAATAAAGAAGAAACCAGTCCTATACTAACAGCTAATGCTTGATCATAAAACAAGGCACCTGTAATACCACTTAAAAAAAGCAACGGAATAAAAACAGAACAGGTTGTTAATACAGAGCTAATAAGAGGTGTAATTATTTCATTTGTGCCATGAGTACAAGCATCAAATAAAGAAAATCCTGCTTTGATTTTTTGAGTAATATTATCAATGACTATAATAGCATTATCAATCATCATTCCCACACCAAGGATAAGACCTGATAGCGATATTATATTAATTGAAAGTCCAAAAACATACATTAATAACACACTTATAATGAGTGATAGTGGTATACTCAATCCAATAATAATAGGAGACTTAAAATCTCTTAAAAAAAAGAACATCATTAAAATAGCCAGACTACTTCCTATCCATAAACTAGATTTTAAATTATCTATGGATACCTTAAGTAGTTTGGTTTGATCCTGGTTTGTGTGAAATACTAAATCTGGATAATCTGTAGTCAATGATTTGGTGAGAGCCTCCAAATCTTCTTGTAGCTTATACACCTTTGCATCTGCCTGTTTTATAATAGATAATACAAGAACACGCTCTCCATTTAAAAATACACTCCCCCGTTGTTTCCTAGGTTGTAATTTAACCTTTGCTATATCTTTAAGCTGAAACAAACGTCCAGATACAGTAATATATATATCCTCTATATCTTTTTGTGTGCGTAGCGGATTTGAAAATTTAAAATTATATTGATAAATTCCATTCTGAATTATGAGGTTTCCCAGTTCAAAATTATTTTGTCGTATCGTATTTGTAATTAACTCGTTTGTTATATTTAAAGATATGATTGCGTCTCTATTTGGAGTAATTATTAACTCTCCTTCTATTTGACCACTCATATCTGCAAGAGCAATATCTGGCAATTGTTCTATCCTTTTTTTTAAAACAGTTTCTGTAAACTCACTTAACTGTAAAAAACGCTCATCAGTATATGGTTCCTTTAATCCAACAGTTAGATTTATTATTGGTATATCAGAAGTAGCTGCTTTAATCACTTTAGGCCTTTCCAAATTTCTAGGAAGAAAGTTAAGAGTAGCATCAACCTTTTCATTCGTTTCTATAAAAGCAAAATCGGTATTAACACCATAATCAAAAACAAGAGTAATGGTTCCTGAGCCATCCCGAGCCTCACTAGAAATGTCCTTAAGTCTAGATATTTGAAGTAATTGATTTCGTAAAGGTCTTATAACATTAGTTTCTAATTCCCTTGCAGTATTATTAGGATAACTCACCTGAATTGTAATTTTCGGAATTGGAATATCTGGCATTAATGCAGTAGGAATTTTAAAAATAGCAACCGTGCCTAGCAACAAAAAAGCAAGTGATGCCATAAAAACAGCTACAGGTCGTTGTAAAAGAAACCGTATCATCTCCTTACCTATTTTCTATTATTAATCTACTACTCACACTAGCACCATGAGAAAGGTTAAGATTACCAGCAACTATAATTGTATCTCCTATTTGGACTCCATCTTTTAACGCATAATGCGTACTATTTTCTCCAGTAATAGTTACATAATTCCATTTTGCTAATCCTTTATCTACAGTAAACACCAACTCTCTATTAGAGCGTAGTACTAAGGCTTGTTTTGGTATAACAACGACATCTTGAATAGGAGAATTAATTAATACTTTAACATTCATGCCATCAAGTAATCTAGAGTCTTTTGATGTAATTAAAGCCTTAATGGCGATCAACCCATTTTTATCTATAAATGGATTAATTTCACTTATTTTTCCAGTATAAGATATACTTGTATTGACAAAAGGGTGGATACTAACTTCTTGATCTAATGATATTGCATTAAATTCTCCTTCCAAAACACTAAAGACTACTTCCATATTTGTATCAGAAATTAAAGTGCAAAAAACGTCACTAGAGGTAATATAATTTCCAGTTTTTGATTCAAGATTAGCCACCACTCCAGAGAAGGGAGCTCTTAAAATAGTTTGATTGTATACTAATTGGGAATTTTCGAGGGTATTGGACGCTTCCTGAATGCCACTTTTAAATTTTATGTTTGTAAGAATTTTAGCATTGATGTCTGCTTCTTCTTTATTACTAACACCAAAATTAATTTTTTCTTCTTCTAGTTGACTTCCAGCTTTATCTAGAGCTATCTGAGCTTTATCTACCGCATTTTTGAGTAACTCATTATCTAGGTAGGCTAAAATTTCTCCTTTTTGAACTCTTTGACCATTTCTTACATTAATATGAGCAATGCGATTTCCTGTTTTAAATCGAAGTTCTCCTTTTTTTAAGGCTTCTGTTTTGCCATTAGCAATGATCTGCTGGTTAAAATTTTGATCTTGGATAACTCGAGTAGATACTTGAATAGTAGACGCACTATTAGAAATCGGATTAATTTCTTCAATGGTAGGGCTCTCCTTCTTGCAATTGCAACATAAAAGAGTAATAAAAATATAGGTTATGATTCTTTTCATGGCTTAACTAATTTCATAATTAACATTACAACTCTTTACACTAAACATAGGGAGATACAATAAGATTCCTATTAAAGAAAAAAAGAGCCCTCCAATGGTGCCTACCCCTAAAGCAAACCAAAACACCTCATGTTGTCCATCCTTTATAAAAGGAATAAAACCAAGGATCGTTGAAAGAATAGTTAAGAGAATAGGAAATATTTTTTGTTTGAATGCTTGAATATAGTTTTGTAATGATTGTGTAGTATTCTCACTTTTCATTAATCTATTAAAATCATTTACAATAAAAATGGAAGCATTCACAGTAATACCGCTTAGTAATACAAGGCTGGCTAAACCTCCCTGATCAAAGTTAAAACCAAACAAATAAAATGTAAGAAAAACACCTATAAAGGATATAGGAATAACACTAAGTATAATAAAGGGTTGTTTAAAGCTTTCAAATAAAATGGCGCAAATTGTATAGATAATCCCCAACACCAATATTAATAGCCAGACATATTGGTTGTCTTCTTTGTCCTGTAATAGAAGCCTACTTGAAATATCACGTTCAAAAGAAAACCCTAAAGGTAATTGCCTGTTTACTTGATGCAAAGTTTTAGTCAGAAATTTGTTTCCAAGCTTTGGCGAACCTGTATATTGAAACTTTACTATACGCAAATACTCTTGATTCTCTTTGTCTATACTCTCTTCTTCTCTTTCTTTTTTTATGAAAGCCATTTCTTTTAATGAACTAGGAGATGATAAACTATCCAACGGACTATTTTTAATATGCCAAATATCAAATAGTTTTGCTTCTTCTGCTTCAAATCGCACAGGAGAAGACAACCCATTAATTGTAAGATTAATGGATTGTTGTTTTTGTAGGGTTACATTTCTTAATTCATTGACCAAAAGTTGTGGAGACAAGTTCTTTAAAGCGAGTTGTTCTTTATTTAAAGTAAAACGATATTCATAATTTGGTGTTCGTCCCCATGAGTTATTATCAGTGATTTGTACTTTTTGTACTCGCAGATGCTTTTCTAATGAAGTTTTTAAACTATCTGCCCAACTATTTAATTGATCATAATTATACCCTTTAGCTAAAACACTAAAGTTCACCGGGTCATTCAAACCTCCTCCATTATCAAACCCTTTACCAACTCCATAAATATTCCAATCTATCCCTCCAAAATCTAATGCCTTTCTAATTAACCTCGATTTTAAAACAAAAGGAAAACTAGAAGTAGCATAACTATCTTTAAATGTAATTTCAACACGTGCAAAATCTTCACTTGTAACTTGGGTAGTATATTGTTTTATTTCAGAAAACGTGTTTAAATAATTCTCAAGCCCGATAAAAACATCATTCATTTGGTGTACTGTAACTCCCTTTTCCATAGCAGCAGTAATAAATAGTCTTGTTTCATCATTGCGTCTATAGTTAGCATTTTCAAAAACATAATGAGAGAATAATCTAAAACTACCTCCTAAATATGTGTCTAGGTATGGGCGAACTTCTTTTCTATACCATGGGTTCCCTATTGTAGCATTATAGGTCTTTTCATACCAAGTATCATTCTTTTCTAAGGTTTGAGGAAGTAAAAACATTGGAATCCCAAAAACAAATACGATAAGCACAATAGCCCATTTCTTAAAACGGAGACAATACTTCAACAAACGCTCATAATTATAATAAAACCACTCTTTTCTTTTTTTCGCTTTAAGCGAAATAGTACGCTCTTTTAATTCTATTTTTTCCAGAAGAGCTGGAATAAGATATAAAGCAATACAAAGAGAAATCCCGAGATTGATAATGATTACTTTGGCAAAATCAATCAGATTTACTTTATATGTTTCATCCAAGAAGTTAATAATACTAAGTGCTCCTATAGTTGTAAGTGTAGATGCTAGTATAGGAATAAACACTTTTTTATTCTTTTGATGTTTAAGATGATCTATCATGACAATTGTATTATCTATGATAAGACCAAGAGATATTGTCATACCTGCTAGCGAATACAATTGGATTTCAACGGCAAAAAAGTAATAACACAAAAAAGCAATACCAATGGTAGCAACTAGCCCTAAAACGCTTATTAACAGGTATTTAAAATCTCCACTTATGATAAGGATAAATAACAATAGTATAAGGATTGTATAAAAACTCCGCTCATATATCTTACGTAATTCATTTTGGAGGTATACTGTCGTGTCCTGTGTTTTAACAATATCAACCCCCTTAGGCATCGTTTTTTTAATTTGATCAATACTCTTTTGAACTTCATTCTTAAGTGCTATTGTATTTGCTTTTTTAACAGCATACAGCGCCATCGTGATGGCATTTTTTCCATTAATACGATAATAGTTTGTAGCTTCTTGTTCTTGCTCTTTTATAGACGTTATTGCATCTAAATGTATGATACGTCCCCCTACCTTTTTAACTGGAATATGCCAGTTTAAAGAAGATTCATCTGGATATATAGCTATGGTAATAAATTGATCTTGATAGTGTAACTCACCTAACGAAGTACGCTCATAAGTTTGTTGCAAAGCAGTGATCAAATCTTGTTTGGTTACTCCCAATGTTTGCAACTCATTTTGTTTATAGGTAATTAAAAACTCTTTAGGTTGAGCCCCATAAACTCGTACCTGATCTATAGTAGAGATTCCTCCTATAATAGGTTCTATTTGCGTTTTGACAAGGTCTTGAATCTCAAATGGAGCTAATGGAGCATGAATGCTATAGGACATAAATGCGCGAGCTTCATTATCATCTGGTCTATTTATACGTATCCTAGGGTAACTCACTCGATCGGGCAACTGCTTATACAATTGCCGAATAATAGTAGCTGTTTCAAAACGTGCAATATCAAGATCTGTATGCTTATCAAAATTGAGAGTGATATAACCGTTATTCTTAGAAGAACGAGAGGATTGTTTTTCAAGCCCTCTTAATGTAGCAAATCCTCCTTCTAAAACAGAAGTAATATCTCGTTCTAAAGTATATGGAGAAGCATTAGGCCAACTATAACTTACTGTTATTGAAGGTAAGGTATTACTAGGATTCAATTTTACAGACAATTTTGAGATCACAAAAAAACCTAGCGCTGTACATATCCCAGTAATAATAATTATTTTAAATGATGATATTTTATAGACAGAACTCATTTGTTATCCAAAAAGATTTTCTTAATTAAAAAATAACATCTTAATATGCTTTTACTGGTATTCAAAGAGGGTGCGCTTTCGCGAAAGCATACCTCAACTTCAGTATATTAAACACGTAAATGATCTAGTATGAACTAAAAGAAAAATAAGTAATCAAAAAAATGAATCAATAAAAGTTGTTAGAGTTGAAATTTTACAACATTTCCACGAGTACGATCAAAGGATAATAAACTAGAATCATTTACACATAGTGTTGTATACCAACCATCACCTAAGCCCAACATGTTAAGTATTCTTAGTGTCCCATCCTTATTGATTTTTATTTCTAACACTTTATTAGAACTTGGACCTTGTTCATTTTGTAATGTCAACAAAACATATAATGTGTCTAAAAATAAATAAGCATCTGTAGCAAGTATATAATAACTATTATCCTCTGTAGGATTCCTTTTTAATACATCCAGATGTTCTTGAACTAGCGGTAGATTACCGTAATCCATCTTAGATAGTACGTTTTTATTGAGATCATAAAATACGATTGTAGGCAAATTGTCAGACACGGTAATAATGCCATTAGAATGCATAAGCACATGGTTGTAATTTTTGATCAAAGTCTGGCTTAAGTTTGGAAAATCGTAAATCTCTCCAAAAGAAAGGATTTCATCGTCAGACTTATAATGACTTACACTATTTAATGACTCTGGATTTGAAAAATAAAAAGTGTTATCTAATGTTCCAAACCGTAACGGAGTTCCTGAACTAAGAATTATTTGTGGATTTATCGTTTCGACATGCTCATTCTCTTTAAATACTTCTACCGTCTGTTTACCATCATTAATAACGTACACAAAGTCATCCGAAACTTTGATACTACTCGCACCATTGAATTCTCCAGGTCCTTCTCCACCTGTACCTGCCGTGTTTTTAAGTGTTAAGTCTTCATCAAGAATTAGTATTTCGTTTCTTGAATAGTCTGTTAGATAAAATTGATTATGCTTAAAGTCAATAGAGCGAATATCAGAAATAAAGGAGTCATCAGAAAGCCTACTAAGTTCTGTTTCTATGGCTAGCGTAATAGTATCAAATTCTGCTTTAGTATTAGAAGTAGAACAAGAATAATACAAAAATAAAAACCCGGATAATAACACTAATTTTAATTTCATGAGAAGTTGAGATGTTTAGATTAAACAATTCTAGAAGTAGTTTATACAAAGCATGCACTACGTTTGCAGTCAAGTCAATGAGATTTGTAGTACTATGATTTGTTATGATAATAGATCAAACCAAATGAATTCCACAAGTGAACTAATTTGTATTAAAATTCATTTGGGTTAATCTATTTTTTAAAAATTAAATGATTCTTGTAAATCTTAACTTATAAAATGATTAACAAGGATCAACTGGAACTGCATCAGCTTTACACACCTGCGCTACACCATCACAAGTTACTGAGTTAGGGGTTGATGTACAGGACTGTTTACCCGTGCACTCAAGTTTGGTACCATCTGGGCAATGAGTAAATGCATAACATGACCATTCAACTGGTACAGCCTCCTCTGCATCTACTTCAACATGTTGTTGAAGAGACATAAGTGTAAAACTTCCTAAAAATAATGCTGCGCCAAAAACAAGGCTTAAAACTCTATTCTTCATAATATAAAAGTGTATAATATACCTACTCTAGTAAGGCTTTTCGGTTTCCGCCCTTATGCAACCTGATCAGATAATTCAAGTTAAATGTATCCAAATACTAGAGTATTTACAAAGCAAAACACTTACCATAAGTAGTTGTTTTGCATATAGTTACAATTTAATTAGCATGTAATATCATTTTTTAAGTAATGTAAATTGCAATTATTTTCAAGCAAATGAGATACTATAATTAAGATGAGAAACCATCATATCAATTAAATAAATCCATTCTCTTTTGCTTTTAGAATTAACTCGCGATCTCCCTCATGATCTACATCAAAATTAACTTTTAGTAAACGTTTGCGTTTTTCAATACCTGCCTTAGAAAATGGTAAGATCATTAATAGATCTTTCATGCGCGCTCCGTTAGACAACTCATGAAGTAATCTAATATCATATTGATCTAAAGTAAGATCGCTGTGCATCTTTTTCCGTAAAAGATTAATGATTTTTTGACTGTAAAATGTCTGTTGATCTAGCACCAATTTTAAGGCATTAACTAAATCATCAAAAGTGATATCATTCTTAACTAAAAAACCATCTGGATTTATGCTTTTTAAGATATTACTCAACCGTAAATTGCTCAATAGTGATGTAATTACAATAATCTTAGCATCTGGTAATGACTTCCTTATTTTTATCCCTAAGTCTTCTCCAGACATGATATTATTCTCAATATCTTTAGGTACTTGAATATCTAAAAAAACAATATCAATTTCTTTCTTTGCAAATGCATTTTTAATCTTTTGATATGCAGAAATACACGTTTTTGATATCTCAATAGAAAAATTGGTGTTTCCCAATTCTTTCATCACTTGCGTTATGGCATTTTTATATACATCAATAATAAGTTGATGATCCTCAATTATTAAAATATTAACAGCCCTCTTCATATCTCATAAAATGCTACTATCGTCATTTTTAATCTAAATGGAGGTATTATAAAGTACAATGGAAAGATTAATTCATTCTCAAAAACGTCACTTAATACCTGATAGTCATATACTTATTATTATAAAGGTCTATATATTTTTTGGATACTTGAGGGTGTTATATGTCGTCATTTATGAATGAAGGGGTGGTAATAATAATGATTATTGATTAATACAATGCTTTGCTATAAAAACATGTATAACTATTTATTTATCAATAGTTAACCTTAAAAAATTATAAGATATATTCTTAAACACCACATGGTATTTCCAAAATGCGTAGTATAGAGTGTGTGCCTTTAATAGATTGTAGATATTATCACATCAACGCACCTCTTACTCTGGATATTCTATACGTAGGTGGTAGATATTATTAAGTTTTCTCTTTAAGACTTTTTTCACCTGTTGGATTTCTTTAAAAGTGATATCTGCATTGAGGTACTGCCCATCATCCATTTGCTTTTTTATGATCTTTTCTACAAAAGAGTCGATAAGCATAGATGTAGGATTCTTCAAGCTTTTACTCGCTGCCTCTACACTATCTGCCATCATCAGGATAGCTGTTTCTTTACTAAAGGGCAATGGTCCTGGATATTGAAAATCACTAGCGTTTGCATCTTCATGCACTTCCTTTTCTTTCATAAAAAAGTAATGTACTGTGCTAGTTCCGTGATGAGTACGTATAAAATCAATTACACGATCTGGAAGTTTATTTTTACGTGCAATCTCAATACCATCTATCACATGATCAATAATTATACGAGCACTTTCTTTAGGAGAAAGCTCATCGTGTACATTAATTCCTGTAGCTTGATTTTCGGTGAAGTCGGTTGGGTTATTCATTTTCCCTATATCGTGATACAATGCTCCTACTCTTACAAGCATCGCATTTGCCCCTATCTCATTGGCAGCAGCCTCACTTAAGTTGGCTACATTTAGACTATGGTGAAAAGTTCCTGGTGCATCATCTGCCAGTTGTTTTAATAACTTAGAATTGGTATCAGAAAGTTCAAGCAAAGACACATCACTTACAAGTCCAAAAATCTTCTCATAAATATAAATAAGAGGTTGTACAAATAAAGTAGCAAGACCTGCTAGGATAAACATCCCCAAATTTTCCCACTCCAACGTATTAACACCACCTTGGTGAATGCTATTAAAAGCAAAATAAGCAATGATATAAATCAAAGTGATCTGACCTACGGAGATAAAAAGATTGGCTCTTTTGTAGAGTTCTTTCACACTTAAAATAGTCACAATACCCGCAATTACTTGTAAGAAGAAATATTCAAAACTATCAGGTACAATAAACCCAAGTAATAAAATCGTAATCACGTGTGTAAACAATCCTAATCGAGCATCAAAAAATGCTTTAAGAATCAATGGCAGAATACACAACGGTACTACATACACATAGGCAGCATTATACTTTACTACAGCTGTAGTAAGCAATACCATTAGAAGTACATTAAAAAAGATAAAAGTGATCCTCGTATTATTCTCATATACTTTAGGGCGATAATTACGTATAAACAACAACAACATGACAAGTGCCAGAACAACCAGAACAATGTAGCCTACTACAATCCAATTATACCGTGAGTCGCTATAGTTTTGTGTTTCATATTTCGCTTTAAGCGAAATCATTTTCTGTAACGCTTCCCCTTCTACAGGTTCTCCTCTAGCAATAATCCGGCTTCCTTGTGTCACAACACCACGTGTGGGAGAGAGTACAGATAACTCCTCCTCTATCGTATTCTCGGTAAGGGTTGGATTGTATTGTGTATTGGGTAAAATACTATCATAATACAACTGTAAGAAAAGATTCTTATGTTCAGGAAAACGACTATCGTCTAGTTGACGTTGTAATAAAGAAGGCACGTCACTTGCAATATGTATTTGACTAAGATTGATTTGTGTAACCTCGCTCCCTTTCTTTAAGTATGCCAATCGGTTATTTTCAAAAGCAGGTTTTTCCTGTATGATTCCGCTTTTATACACATCTTCAAGAAGAGTACGCCCAAAAGACTTTAGTCTGAATTTTGATTCGTTTGTAAATAAAGAATCTATAAAAACAGCATCAAAAGAAGTATTGTATCTCGCTATCGCGTCTGACACGACATTTTGATCAAAGTCAAAATATAAATACGCTTGTGCTCGTATATCTGCCCGTTCTTTTTCTAAAGCCTCTTCACTTTTTAAAATGGCAAAATCCTCATCGGCATATAAGTTTTCATATCCCCACGGAAATCCTTTCTGAAAATCATATTGAAATTTCCCACTTTTAGGCAAAAAATAAACAATAAGGACCGCACTTACTGCAAGGAGAAGTAACTTATAAAGTAAATCTTGATTCTTATAAAACGCTTTTGTAAATCTAGCCATTGTTGTATTCTAACAAAGCTAAATTAGTGAAATTTTACTCGGCGCTTTGATACTATTTTCGCTTAAAGCGAAAACCTACTCAGACGTCTTATATTCTGTACAGCCGAAGCAATTCTCAAAGCAACTAGAACATACATATATAAAAGGATGCTGTATAGAAAATGCAGAAAAATCCAGAACCTACAGGATAGCAATTCTTTATTTTATAATCTGCTGTAAGGTACGCCTCAAAACCCTAACGAACTTCCTAACAAAGTATGTTATTAAAACAAGCCAAATATCATGAACAAATATGCTAAATTTTAGTACTTTCGCGTTGTGATTATTTGACATCATAAACACTATTTTATATGAGTAAAAATGTAGTTATTGTTGCTGCCGTACGTACACCCATCGGAAGCTTTTTAGGAAGTCTTTCATCTGTATCGGCAAGTAAACTAGGAACTGTTGCTATTAAAGGGGCAATGGATAAAGTACAATTAGACCCCTCATCTGTAGATGAAGTATTGATGGGTAATGTTATACAAGCTGGTGTAGGACAAGCACCAGCAAGACAAGCTGCTATCGGAGCTGGGATTCCAGACACGGTACCTTGTACAACTGTAAATAAAGTATGTGCCTCAGGAATGAAAGCAGTGATGCTAGGAGCACAATCTATTATGCTAGGAGATAACGATATTGTTATTGCTGGTGGAATGGAAAATATGAGTCGTATCCCACATTATGTAAACTTACGTAACGGTCATAAGTTTGGACCACAAACGATGATAGACGGGATGCAAAAAGACGGCCTTGTAGATGCCTATGATGGCAATGCAATGGGAGTTTGTGCAGATAAGTGTGCTGTAGGTCATGAGTTTTCTAGAGAAGATCAAGATGCCTTTGCGATTCAATCGTATGAGCGTAGTGCTGCAGCTTGGGAAGCAGGAAAATTTGATAATGAAGTTGTACCAGTTGCGGTACCACAACGTCGTGGAGATGATGTAATCGTTGCAAAAGACGAAGAATATGGAAACGTACGTATGGAAAAAATTCCTGCGCTACGTCCTGCTTTTACAAAAGACGGAACCGTTACTGCTGCAAATGCATCTACCATTAATGATGGTGCTGGAGCGGTTGTCTTAATGAGTGAAGAAAAAGCAAAAGAATTAAACCTTGAGCCACTTTGTGTGATCAAAGGATTTGCAGATGCTGCACACGAACCAGAATGGTTTACTACAGCGCCTTCAAAAGCATTACCAAAAGCACTTGCAAAAGCTGGTGTTACACAAGACGATGTAGATTTCTTTGAGCTTAACGAAGCCTTCTCTGTAGTAGGTCTTGCAAATATGAAGATCCTAGGTCTGACTGATAAAAATGTAAACGTAAACGGAGGAGCCGTATCATTAGGACATCCATTAGGATGTAGTGGTGTGCGTATCTTGATCACGCTTATCAATGTACTAAAACAAAATAACGGAAAGTTAGGAGCTGCAGCCATTTGTAATGGTGGTGGTGGTGCCTCTGCTATGGTTATAGAAAACGTTTAATTGTAGTACGATCTAACCTTTTTTTATGCAATACGGAATATGTCATTTAAGTAGTATCCCCATGCGATCAGAACCTTCTGATCCAAGTGAGATGGTTAATCAACTACTTTTTGGTGAGATTTTTAAGGTTCCTGAAAAACGGAAAACTTGGAGTCGCATCCGCCTTGCTCATGACAATTATGTCGGTTGGATAGATAACAAACAATATAGAGAGATTAGTGAGGAGGAGTACGCTTTCGCGAAAGCGCAAACCCCTATTCTTATTTCTGATCCTGTACAATTTGTCTCAAACGCGCATGGCCAGTTACAAACGGTCTTGCAAGGAGGTTCCCTTCACGCAATTCACTTGCTAGAGAGTACCTATGATGGGCCATCCCTATCTGGAAAGAAAGATAAAAACTTGCTTATAGATACAGCGTTACAATACCTGAATACTCCCTATTTATGGGGAGGTCGTACCCCATTTGGGATTGATTGTTCTGGATTTACACAAATGGTCTATCGCCTTAATGGGCATAGGCTTCTACGCGATGCATCTGATCAAGCAACACAAGGAGAAGCGTTAAGCTTTATAGAAGAGAGCGAACCTGGTGATCTTGCCTTTTTTGACAATGATGAAGGAACGATTGTTCATGTAGGTCTTATCATGGAAGACAACTATATCATACATGCCCACGGCGAAGTACGTGTAGATAGACTCGATCATTCTGGAATTTATAACGTACATCAAAAGAAACATACGCATAAACTACGTGTGATTAAAAAGGTGGTGTAATCTTATCTCAATACTATTTAAAAATCTCCAATACTTTATTGTATTGGAGATTTTTTTGTTTGTAATTGCCAAGTTGAGCTTGTTGAAATCTTTTTTTTATAACGATTTCAAAATACTATTAAGTTGAGTAGTTTTGACAAGTTCAGTTTGATATTTATCAATCTTATGCAACTAATAAACTTAATTTAGAAAAAACTAGATAACCTATATCATTCTTCTAAACTTTCAATCAATTCATCAATTCTATTAATTCTTGGTATAATTTCGTTTTTTACTCTTCTTTTACTTAAATAATATTCATAAACTCCTACTCCGACCAAAGCCATAAATGCGATGACTGCAAAATAACGCGCTAAAGGTTTCTCCCAAAGACTAACAAAAAACAAAATAAGTATTGGGTAAATAGTCAAAATTGCCCAATTTAATGAGGTTTCAAGCAATCTCTTTTGTGCAAGAAGGTAAACTCTAGTTTTTTCCAGATAGTGCAGATAATTTTCTTCTAGGTCGCTCGGTTTGATTTTTTTTATGGTTGACATTCGGACTCCTACATATATTGACCAAACGATTATGAGTACTGATGCAATTTTCACGGAAGTATAAGGAGCCCAATAAGCAATGGCTATAAATATCGGAATCGTTATCAATGCAGAAATAACATTTACTTGCTCTATATATTTCCACCAACGGTGTAAACGTCCTAAACTTGATTGCAATTCTATCATTAATTTAGATTTCTCAAATTTTAATCGTTCCTGATTACTGGACGATTGCCAGATATTAATTAATTCCTCTTCTATCATAATAGTTTATTTATACAGTTTAATAATTTAGATTTTATTCGTTTAACCTTTACGGCTACATTATTTTCAGACACTCCTAGAATATTAGAAATTTCTCGATAGGGTAATCCTTCTAAGTATAGTGCAACTATCGCCTTATCTCCTTCATTTAATTTTTTGACACATGCTCTTAGACTCATTAGTTTTTCATTTTCGTCTCCTCTCCTTTCTTCCGACCCAAAATTTTCTATAGTCATACTATCTAGCCTAATGAATCTATGTTGGTTTTTAGTGTATTTGGATTTGAAACGAAGGCAAATGTTTAAGGCAATTCGAAACATCCAAGTACTAAGAGATGAATCCCCTTTAAATGTGGCCATCGACCTCCAAACATGAACCAAAACCTCTTGAAAGAGATCTTTGGCATCTTCATGATCATTAGAATAAATCGAGCAAATTCGATATAGTTTATCCTTATTTTCTTCTAAGGCATTAAGAAATACTAGTTCACGTTCGTTTTTCATTATTAAGGCTTGTCTCTACTATTTTAGTTACAGGTGTATCATAAATATGACACTTTAGTATACTATTTTTTTAAATTCTTTTCTAGTTCTGTGTATACTCGTAAAATCCTATGGACTTTCCTCTAACTCATTTTCTTTTACTAATTTAGGCCTAACCTATATAATAATATAAACATGCTAATAGACATTCATCCCAAATTACCAATGCGTGATAAAAAAATTACGAAAGAATTTTACATAAATAAATTAGGGTTTAAAGAATTTGGGAGTACTGACTTTGAAGGTTATTTGATGATAGAAAAGGACCGAATTCAAATTCACTTTTTTGAATTTAAAGAACTAAATCCAAAAGAGAACTATGGAATGGTCTATATTAGGGTAGAGAATATTGACGATTTTTATCAATCATTATTAGATAAAAAAACACCTATACATCCTAATGGATCACTAGAGATTAAACCTTGGGGACAAAAGGAATTTTCTGTGCTTGATCCAGATAGTAATCTATTGACATTCGGACAAAGTATTATGGATTAAAAAACGGGCTGTTAATGATGTTATACAGAATTACTTATTTTCATATTGTTTATCCCTTTTTTATTAAGTTAGTTGCATAAAATGTTCAAAATAGTTTGAAAAACATTGAGTTAAAAAATATAATTGAGGAAGTATTTAAAAAAGAGAAGAAAAATAAATTCACTTTTTTGACTGGAGCTGGAATATCATCAGATAGCGGAATTCCAACTTACAGAGGTTCTGATGGGATTTGGGTTAAAGGAACGAAGTTTCACAAACCTGAAAAATTTGGGACTTTTGAATATTTCTATAAAAACCCTGAAGAAGTTTGGCAATACACCCTTTTTAGAAAACGAATGTTAGAAAATGCCAAACCAAATCAAAGCCATAAAATAATTGCTGATATTGAAAATGACCTGAAAGACCGATTTCAATTAATAACTCAAAATGTTGATAATCTTCACAGACGTGCTGGAAGCGAAAGATTATTTGAAATACACGGCAACTATCGTGAAGTAAAATGCTCTGCATCATGTAGCGAAATAAGACCTATGCCACCCGAATTAAAAGGCAAAGAACTCACAGAGGATCTATCACAAGAGGAAATAGACGCTTTAAAATGCCCAACTTGTGGTGCTTGGATGCGCGCAAATATTTTATGGTTTGATGAATATTATGATGAGAAAACCAATAAAGTTGATAGCTCATTAAGAATTGCTAAAAATACTGGAGTATTATTTATAATTGGAACTTCTGGTGCTACTAGTTTACCCATGCGAATAGCGAAAACGGCATTACAGTTTGGAGGATATATTGTCGATATTAATTTAGAAGACAATTTATTTTCTGATCACTTATCAACTAAAAAGAACAAACTTATTTTACGTGGAAAAAGTATTGATTTTTTACCTGAGATTAGACATCTAATAAAAAATTGCGTAGATCAACATATATAAAAATAATTATAAGATTGTAAATCTGAATACGTATTAATTTAGGAGATTAGCACCATTTATATACTATACTCCAATATCATATTGACAAACATTTAAAATGTGATCAACATCTTAATATCCTCTTTTTTCTATACTTTAGTTCTTAATAATGAACGATAAAGATTATTTTTCTCATTTATATGAAATAGCGAGTCACCTTAACAAGGAATATTCTCTAGATTCTGCACTTCGTAAATCTTTAGAAAAGACCGTAGAAATTCTAGATGTAGAAACAGGTTGGTTTTGGCTTACGGAACCAAACAATAAATCGGTATACCTAGCCGCCTCCCATAATTTACCACCTGCATTAAGTCAATACCCTGAGAGATTATCAGGTTGGTGTTATTGCATACAGCAATACTTATCAAACGATATTGATCAAGCAGTAAATATTAGCGAAATAGCATGCTCCCGACTAAAAGATATTAGTACTGGCACGAAAGGATTGAAATTTCATGCAACTATCCCTATAACAATAAACGGTCAAAAGGTAGGGCTCATGAATTTATTAAGTAAAGAAACACGGCAATTAGAAAAAAAGGAACTTACCATTTTAAACACCATTAGTGAATTGATAGGGACTGCTATTCAGCGCACCAGATTACAACAATCGTATTCTCATAGTAAAGCCTCTTCTAGAACAACTATTCAAAATGTATTAAAGCGAGTTTTCTATCCGCAAATGGATGCGATAATATCAAATCTAAATGAAAGCCAAAATGGTAACAAAAACAAAGTAAATGAAGCACTAGAAAAAGCGAAAGACTTACAAGATCAACTTTCGCTATTACTCAAAGAAACTGAGGAGAATGAAATGGTGGATTTTAAGAAAAAAGAATTGCAATATCCAGAACCGCCACTTACCAAGCGTGAATTAGAAGTATTAAATCTGGTAAAAAAAGGGTTTACTAATAACCAAATTGGCAAACAATTATTCATAACCGAACGCACTGTTAAATTTCATGTTACTGCTATCCTATCAAAACTTGATGCAGGAACTCGTACCGAAGCTGTAGATATTAGTTTAAAAAAAGGACTGATTCAAATTTTATAACTAAAACCTGTACCATAGTACAGTTCATATTCTGTACTTAAGTCTGTTTTATATACTATTTACTATTGTGATATTTGTTTAAATACTAAAAACAACATATTATGAGAACACAGAATATATATTTAGAACATGCCAATATTACGGTTAATGATTTACAAAAAGCAATTCATTTTTTTCAAACTGCTTTTCCTCATTTCAAGATACGTGGAGGCGGTGGTGATGGCTATGAAACAAGAAAGTGGGTTCATCTAGGAGATGAGGATACATATATAGCTATTAATCAAGCTAGGCAGAATGATATAAAAGTGGACAATAATTACGATAGCATTGGGATAAATCACCTTGGATTTGTAGTGCAGGATGTGGAAGAAATAACTAATAACTTACTGAGTAACGGCTACAAAAGAGATTACCCAAAACAGATTGAGCAATTTAGGATTAGAGATTATTTTACTGATGCAGACGGAAATCAATATGAATTTATACAATACCTAAGTGACGTAGTAAATGAAAAAAACAGCTATTAAAAACCTCTTGCGTGAAGATCTCGTAATAGTGAATATTAAAAAATATCCAAGCGATAATCTATTGGAGTTTTTTTTTGGTCAATGGGATTCTATCTTAACAGTAATCTACTTTTTCATGTTTAGAAAAAAAAATCAATTAATAATAACACCAAATCGAATTCTGTTTTTAATTAGACAAAAAGTAGTTAACGATATTAAAATTATAAAAGATTCGAGATTTCACTTTGATTTTAAAAGACCCAAAATTGAAATTTTGAATCAAGGATTACCAGATCAAGTAATTATTTTGGAAAAAATGAATTTATCGGATTCTGAAAAAAATAGAATCCTATCTAAACTCAAGAAATCAAAATTAGTATTAGAGTAAACGCTATATCTTTTTAGTATCTTAGTACAGATACAACTTACCACGTACAAATGCACTAACGATAATTGAAAACTATGAAAAAAATAGTTATTCTAATACTATGCAGTTTTACACTATTGAACTGCTCTACTGAAAAAAAAACAGAACGTGCTCCAAATATAATTTACTTTCTAGCTGATGATCTCGGTTATGGTGAAGTAGGTGTTTATGGTCAAACCATTATTAAAACACCAAACATTGATGCACTTGCAAATAATGGTATGATGTTTACTCAACATTATTCTGGAGCACCCGTCTGCGCACCTGCACGTTATGTTTTTTTAACAGGAAAACATACTGGTCACGCATTTATAAGAGGCAATGATGAATGGAGTGAACGTGGTGATGTTTGGGACTATGAGAAAGCTTTTCTTGATCCAGGTTTAGAAGGCCAAAGACCTATTCCAGAAAATACGGTCACATTGGGGGATCAATTAAAGAAGGCTGGATATAAAACAAGTATTTTAGGCAAATGGGGATTAGGCGCACCAAAAACTGATGGAATACCAAACCTTCAAGGATTTGATTTCTTTTATGGATATAATTGTCAAAGACAAGCCCATAACCTATACCCAGCTCACCTTTGGGAAAATACAGATAAAGTATTATTAAATAATGAATTAGTCGCTCCAAGGACTAAATTAGATTCTCTAGCTGATCCGTATAATGATGAAAGCTATTCAAAATTTAATCAAGAAGAATATGCACCTCAAAAAATACAACAAAAGGCCTTATCCTTTATAGAAAAAAACAAAGATGATCCTTTCTTTATGTATTATGCATCACCTCTACCTCACCTACCCTTACAGGCACCTAAAGAATACGTAGATAGATACAGGAAAATTTTAGGAGACGAAGAACCATATATTGGAGATGATAGTTATTTTCCAAATAGATATCCCAGAGCTACATACGCTGCAATGATTAGCTACTTAGATGACCAATTAGGAGAAATTGTTGAATTACTTAAGGAAAAAGGAATTTATGAAAATACAATAATCATCTTCTCTAGTGATAATGGTCCTACATATTTAGGAGGTGTTGATTTTGAATATTTTGAGAGTTCAAAGCCTTTTTCAAACGGTTATGGACGGACAAAAGGTTTTGTATATGAAGGAGGAATTCGTATTCCCTTAATAGCTAGTTGGCCTAATCATATCAAACCTGGTACGAAAAGCAATCATATTTCAGCATTTTATGATCTAATGCCTACCATATGTGATATTGCAGGTATTGCGCCTCCTAGTAACATTGATGGGGTTAGTTTTAAACCTACACTACTTGATCAAAATCAAAAAGAACATGAATTTTTATATTGGGAATTCCCAAGTTACAATGGTCAGCAAGCTGTTAGAATTGGTAAATGGAAGGGAATTCGAAAAAATATTTTTGATGGAAATTTAGCTGTTGAATTATATGACCTTGAATTAGATCCAACAGAAAAAACAGATGTATCCAGTCAATACCCCGAAATTGTTGAGGAGGTAAAAAAAATAATGCTTGACGAACATGAACCAGCTGAAAATGAAAAGTTTAAGTTCAAAGAGTTAGGAGACTTATAACATCTACAATATACACATGTAACCTAGTCTATCTTTTATTAGTCTTACTATAAATTCTTTACATCTTAGAACACATGAGAATAAACAACATCAACTTTTTTTTACTTATAACAGTATCTCTATGCATACTAGGATGTAAACAAAAACAGGAAGACAATAATGAACCACAAGTAGCAGAAAAAATTGATGCAATCCTTGGTGGATTGCATAAGGAAGGGAAGTTTAATGGAAACGTTTTAGTCATTAAAGACGATCATAAACTCTATGACAAATCATTTGGCTATGCTAACAGTTCAAAAACTCAACGGTTATCAAGTGATTTTAGATTTGGCGTAGGATCCATCTATAAAGAATTTCCTGCCGTTGTTATTATGCAACTTGCAGAAGAAGGTAAACTTACCATCGATGATACGATACAAATGTATCTCCCAAATTTTCCTAGCTGGTCTAGAACTATAACCATTAAGAATTTATTACAGTATTCAAGTGGGTTACCCAGAATCGATTTTGGAAAATACTTTTCGGCAAATGAATTAATTAGTGATACAGATATAATACAAGATCTGATGAATATTCAGGAATTAGAATTTCAACCTGGTACTGATTATATCTATTCAAATAATAACCCATTTCTATTAATAAAAATCATTGAAAACGTAAGTGGTCAGAAGTTCAATGAATATGTACAAGAAAAACTATTTACTCCCCTTCATATGAAGAATACTGTATTTAAAGAAAGATACCCCTATGAAGATATTACAACTATGGCAGTACCTTTTAATACTGATCTTGAACAAGATAATTACAAAATAAGTGCGCCAAACTTATTATTAAGTACTACTACTGAAGATTTACATTATTGGATAAAAGCATTACATTCTTATACTATTATTAAAAAAGAGTCCTTACTTTTCCTAACAGAAACAGCCCAGATAGAAGATAGAGATATGCAAGCTCCTCTTGGTAATTCTCTAGTAAATAATCGTCAAATAAAGGAACACACACATCACGGTTCTATGGGAAATTATGAAGGTCTCATACAACATTTTAATTCAGAAAACCTATCTATCATCATCTTAACAAATCAAAAAAACAGTAATGTTTTTGATATTTCTGAAAGGATAAAAAAAATCATTAACATTGATTTAATAAAGCAATAACTGCAATACATTACAATAAATGCATTTCTTAACATAGTATACAAAACATCATAGATTTAAAAAACAATGAATACGCATCCGTTATTAAAATATTTTACTAAAGAAAGTTATTAATGCCAAACAATCTACATGCAATCTGTCCTTTCATAGAAACCCTAACTAAATATTACATAAAAATTTAAAAAAATAAAATCTATTAAACTATTGGTTTATTTATTGGTCTAATTTTCTGTATACTCTATATAAGGAATGAAAAAAGACATAAAAAAAATTAGTTTATTAATAATTGTAGCATCAATCATTTTATTTGGGTGCGATAATGATGAAACTACTATTACAGAAGAGGCCGATACTGAAGAGAGTGTAACACCTCCTTCTACTGCACCAAATATTTTACTGATAATTGCAGATGACATGGGGAAAGATGCCACAGTAGGATTTTCAGAAGGAAATATTAAACCTAATACCCCAAACATAAATAACATAAAAAACTCAGGAATTACATTCAATAATTGTTGGGTATACCCTACTTGTTCTCCAACCAGAGCTTCCATCATTACAGGAAAATACGGATATCGAACTGGTGTAAAATGGGCTGGTGATGAACTTAGTAATTCAGAAACTACAATACAGCGATACATTGATCAACAAACCAATGATGCATATGAAACAGCTATTATTGGGAAATGGCATTTATCAGGAAATGGAATGGTTTCTAATCCTGAATTATTTGGAATCGATTACTATACTGGATTAAGCGGAGGTGCTGTTCAAAGTTATTATCAATGGCCACTCACAAATGATGAACAACAAACAATAGAGACCAGTTATATTACTGAAAAGTTTACAGATTTATCTATAGACTGGGTAACCGCTCAAGACAAACCTTGGTTTCTATGGTTAGCATATACGGCACCACATACCCCATTTCATGCGCCTCCAGTTGAAATGCATTCTCAAGGTAACTTACCAGACTTCGTAGATGGGATGGATGAGTTACCTTATTATTTAGCCGCGATTGAAGCAATGGATTATCAAATTGGACGTCTTTTGGAAAGTATTCCTGAAGATGAGCTAGAAAATACTGTGATCATATTTATAGGGGATAATGGAACTCCTAATCAAGTAGCGCAATTTCCATATTCAAATTTTTCTGCAAAAGGGTCTTTATATCAAGGTGGTGTTAACACTCCTTTATTTGTTTCTGGAAAAGGGGTAAATAGGATTGGTGATACTGATAATAACCTAATTACTAGTACCGACTTATATGCTACAATAGCAGAAATAACAGGGGTTTCTATTACAGAAATTAACGATAGTAAAAGTTTTATGCCACTATTTTCGGAAACTACTACACTTCGAGATTATCAATATGTTGAAAAAAATGATGGAACTAACGATCTATGGGCTATAAGTAATGGACATTATAAATTACTTATCAATGCCAATGGGAATGAAGAGATGTATGATATAATTATCGATCCATATGAAAACAATGATCTACTAGAAGAAACGCTAAGTATAGATCAATTAGAAGCCAAAGCAGATTTAGAAAGTGAACTAATACAAATAAGAAATTAAAACAAAGCCCTATTAAGGAATTATAAAGCGGGACTCTATGTACAGGCACTTAATAGATATGAATATAATCTTGATCTAAAGCACAATAGTTTCTTTGTTCATTTCCCGTAGTATTATTTCGCTTTAAGCGAAAAGAAAATCATCTATAAACTAAAAAAGCTCAACAATTGTTGAGCTTTTTTAGTTTATAGAGAAAGTGGTATTAATTCCCTCCTTCTAGTATTTCCATTTTTGCCTTCATAGTATCTGCTTTTGAAGTTTCCCCCAATTGTTGGTAGATACCATATAATGTGCGAGCTAGTTCTATAGAACGGGCTATTTCTTTTTCATCAGAGCTACGGTATTCTAGTGCTTTCTCAAGAAAAGGAGCTGCATCAGTATATAAACTTTGACGTTTTTCTTTTAATGCATCATACTTATCATAATCAGCACGAGATGTTCCTAAGCTATTCATTTCATCTACAATAGATTTTTCTCCACTAAGAATAATAGCACCTATATTATTATATGCAGCTGCATATTTAGGATTAAGCATTATTGCTTTCTCATAATACTTTCTAGCATCTTCTTTATTTCCTAGTTGATCTGCTCCTACTCCTAAGTTATAATATAGTTCAGGGTTATTAGGATCTTTTTCAAGTACTTGAGAAATTACTTCTTGGTACTTATCCATACGCTTCATCTTTAAGTAGATATCTGCCTCAGAACGTAGTAATACAAGATCATCTGGGTTTTCTGCTCTAGCTGAAGCCATTGCTTCTAAAGCCTTCTCATTTTTCCCTTGTGTCATGTAGATAAGCGCTATATTTTTAGCAATTTCACCTCTTTTAGACTCACTATTTTTCTCAATAGGGTTGATATGAGATTTTGCTAATACCAAAAGATCTCTCTCTTGTTTTGAAGGCACCTGTACTTCTTCACTAGTAGCAACTTCTGTAGCATAATACAATGTTTCAATACCTGTGAAATTAAGGTCTGTTAACTGGTTGTAATACTTTAATGCTGTGTCATAATCTTTTCCATTTACAGAATTTGATGCTGCATAATAGAGATAAATGGTATCATTTTTACTAAAATTATAAGCATCTGCAAGCTTTGTTGAAGCACTTGTATAATTCTGCGTGTTTTGATCTTCTATAGCAGAGTTTATCATTGCAACAACAACATTAGAGACTCCAGATTCTGCCTCTGAGCTATATTTTGTGTCTTTAAGCATATTAAAAGCTGCTGCTGCAACCTTTAGATCTTCTGCATTCTTATTATTTACACCTAGAAAAGCTTTTGCTTTTGCAAGTAAAAAATTGGTCTTTGTCTTTTCGTCCATAGATCCTATTAAAGCTTCTGCAGCTCCAACAAGGTTCTTTGCTTCACCATAGTTTCCATTTTTCAATGCTTTTTCTACGGCTTTAACTTCTTTCTTTTGAGCAAATGCTGAAACGCCAAAAGCAAGGATTATTACAAATAAAAATTTAGTCTTCATTATCTATTTATTTAGTATTAAGGGGTTATAAAATTAATTAAAATTTATTCAACCCCATTTATTTATTCTTCTTCTTCAGAAGTATTTGTATTTGAGGGTGAATCTGCCTGATCTTCAGTTGCTTGCGATACTTCTCCTTCTACACCTTCTGCATCATCGATATCCTCATCAATATCATCTTCTTCATGTTTTACCTTTGCTACTGCTGCTATAGAATCGTTTCCTTTTAAGTTAATAAGCTTAACACCTTGTGTGGCTCTACCCATTACTCTCAAGTCTGCGACTTCCATACGAATCGCTATACCAGATTTATTAATGATCATTAAATCATCTTCATCTGTTACGTTCTTTATGGCTACTAGTTCTCCTGTTTTATCAGTTACAGAAATGGTTTTTACTCCTTTACCTCCACGATTTGTAATTCTATAATCTTCAAGACTACTACGTTTACCATATCCTTTTTCTGAGACAACAAGAATATTACTTTCTATGTCATTTACAGATACCATTCCTACGACTTCATCATTTTCATTTGCAAGAGTTATGCCACGAACACCAGAAGCGCCTCTACCCATAGGTCTTGTCTTGCTTTCTTCAAAGCGTATTGCCTTACCAGACTTAACTGCCAACATCACTTGACTTTCGCCATTTGTTAGTTTTGCCTCTAGTAATTCATCACCTTCCTTAATCGTAATTGCGTTTATACCATTTGTTCTAGGGCGAGAATATTGCTCAAGAGATGTTTTCTTCACTTGACCTTTTTTAGTCGCCATAATAATATAGTTACTATTTACGTACTCTTCGTCCTTAAGGTCATTTGTAGTTACAAATGCTTTTACCTTATCATCTTGTTCTATATTAATAAGGTTTTGAATAGCTCTCCCTTTTGAAGTCTTACTTCCTTCAGGAATTTCAAAAACACGCATCCAGAAACATTTTCCTTTTTGTGTAAAGAATAGCATGTACTGATGATTTGTTCCTACAAATAGGTGTTCTAGGAAATCTTCATTACGAGTTGTAGATGCTTTTTGCCCTACGCCTCCTCTATTTTGTGTTTTGTATTCTGTAAGTGACGTACGTTTTATATAACCCGCATGAGATATGGTAATTACCACTTTTTCATCTGGGATAAGATCTGTAATACTTACATCACCTCCTGCATATTCTATTACAGAACGACGCTCATCTCCATATTTTCTTTGTACTTCTAGAAGCTCATCTTTGATGATAGTCATACGACGTTCCTTATTTGCTAAGATGTCTTTAAGATCTTCTATAGTCTTCATAATCTCTTCAAACTCTGCACGTAACTTGTCTTGTTCTAGACCTGTTAACTGGCGTAATCGCATCTCTACAATAGCTTTTGCTTGTATTTCAGAGAGTTTGAAACGTTCTATAAGGTTTGCTCTTGCTTCATCTGCATTTGAACTTCCTCTTATGATTGCAATTACTTCATCAATATTATCGGATGCAATAATTAATCCTTCAAGGATATGTGCTCTATCTTCTGCTTTTTTAAGTTCGTATTTTGTTCTACGTACAACTACTTCATGACGGTGCTCCACAAAATGATGGATCATGTCTTTAAGGTTAAGCATCTCTGGTCGTCCATTTACTAGTGCAATGTTATTTACACTAAAAGAAGATTGTAATGCTGTATACTTATAAAGCGTGTTTAATACAATATTAGGAATACCATCTCTTTTTAAAACATAAACGATACGCATTCCGTTTCTATCGGATTCATCACGTATAGCAGAAATACCATCAAACTTTTTATCGTTGATCATATCTGCCGTTTTCTTGATCATATCGGCCTTATTTACCTGATATGGTATTTCAGTAACGATAATACACTCACGTCCTTTTACTTCTTCTATAGTCGCTTTAGCACGCATTACAACACGTCCTCTTCCTGTTTTAAAAGCCTCTCTTACACCTTCATACCCATAAATAGTTCCTCCAGTAGGGAAATCAGGAGCTTTTATGTGTTCCATAAGCTCATCGATTTCTATATCGTTATTCTCGATATAAGCAACCGTACCATTTACAACTTCTGTTAAGTTATGAGGAGGCATATTTGTAGCCATTCCTACTGCAATACCTGATGCTCCATTAATAAGTAATCCAGGTACTCGTGTAGGTAATACTTTAGGTTCATATAGCGTATCATCAAAGTTAAGTTGATGATCTACAGTATCTTTATCAATGTCTGCAAGCATATCCTCAGATATCTTGCGCATACGTGCTTCGGTATAACGCATTGCTGCTGGACTATCTCCATCTACAGATCCAAAATTCCCTTGCCCATCAACAAGCATATAACGTAAACTCCATTCTTGAGCCATACGCACCATGGCGTCGTATACAGATGTATCTCCGTGTGGGTGATACTTTCCAAGTACTTCCCCTACGATTCTTGCAGATTTCTTATGAGCTCCTGTTGCACGTATACCTAATTCGTGCATACCAAAAAGTACTCTACGGTGCACAGGTTTAAGACCATCTCTTACATCAGGTAAGGCGCGTGACACAATGACCGACATCGAATAATCGATGTACGCTGATTTCATTTCGTCTTCAATATTAATTGAGATCAGTTTTTCTCCTCCTGCCATATATAAATTGATTAAATTTTTATCACAATTTTACTAGCTAGCAATATACCGAATTTAACGGGGTTTTATAGGTATATGCTTTCGCGAAAGCGGACTATTTATTAACAATATTTAACAAGGCATTTTTAATAACTACAACACAATACACTTGGCAAACTGTCAGTTATTTTGTCTATTAGCTACTAAGTAATTCAAGCGGAACGGTTTTTGAGCTAGATTCCTTAAATTTACAATGAACGAAAAGGAGATATAAATTATGGATGATAATTTTTCACCTAGAGTAAAAGACGTGATTGCCTACAGTAAAGAAGAAGCTTTACGATTAGGGCACGACTTTATAGGAACAGAACATTTGTTGCTGGGGCTGTTGAGAGATGGCAGTGGTAAAGCTATTAATATATTAAGCGCGCTACATATAGACTTAGATCATTTACGACGTAAAGTCGAGATTTTAAGTCCTGCAAATCCCAATAGTACACCTCAAGGCAATGACAAAAAGAATTTACACCTAACAAGGCAAGCTGAGCGCGCTCTTAAAACAACGTTTTTAGAAGCAAAACTCTTTCAAAGCTCGTCTATTAATACTGCACATTTATTGTTGTGTATACTTCGTAACGAAAACGACCCTACCACAAAGCTCTTAAATAGACTTAAGGTAGATTATGATAATGTAAAAGACCAATTTAAACTTATGATGGCAAACGAAGAGGACGATTTTATTGAACCTATAAAGTCAGAATTTAGTGATGAACAGGAATCAAGTAATGAAGGAGATAAAGAAAATCCATTTGGAAACCCTTCTGCTTCAAAAGGAAGCAAAAAAAGCAAGACTCCTGTTCTAGATAATTTTGGACGTGACCTCACGGTTATGGCAGAAGAAGGAAAACTAGATCCTGTTGTAGGAAGAACAAAAGAAATAGAGCGTGTTTCTCAAATTTTGAGTAGACGTAAAAAGAATAATCCATTACTTATTGGAGAACCTGGAGTAGGTAAATCTGCTATTGCAGAAGGACTTGCACTACGTATTGTACAACGTAAAGTATCACGTATTCTTTTTGACAAAAGAGTAGTAACTCTTGATCTTGCAAGCTTAGTTGCCGGTACGAAGTATAGAGGTCAGTTTGAAGAGCGTATGAAAGCTGTGATGAATGAACTCGAGAAGAATGATGATATTATTCTTTTTATAGATGAAATTCATACCATCGTAGGCGCTGGTGGTGCTACAGGATCACTAGATGCTTCTAATATGTTTAAACCTGCTCTCGCTCGAGGTGAAATACAATGTGTAGGAGCTACAACGCTAGATGAATTTAGACAACACATAGAAAAAGACGGTGCCTTAGAACGTCGTTTCCAAAAAGTAATTGTCGAACCTACAACTGTAGAGGAAACCATAGAGATTCTTCAGAATATTAAAGAAAAGTATGAAGAACATCATAATGTAAGTTATACAGATGATGCTATCGAAGCATGTGTGAAGCTTACAAATAGATATATGACAGATCGATTCCTTCCAGACAAAGCGATAGATGCATTGGATGAAGCTGGTTCTCGCGTTCATATCACAAATATTGATGTTCCTAAAAAAATATTAGACTTAGAACGTAAACTTGAAGAAGTACGCGAACTTAAAACGACTGTTGTTAAAAAACAGAAGTATGAAGAAGCGGCTAAGCTACGTGATGATGAAAAAAATCTTGAAAAAGAACTTACAATAGCTCAAGAACGATGGGAAGAAGAATCAAAACTTCACAAAGAAGTTGTATCTGAAGATAATGTTGCCGATGTAGTGAGTATGATGACTGGAATTCCTGTAAATCGTATTGCACAAACAGAAAGTAACAAGCTTGCTGATCTTCCTGCTACTATTAAGAATAATGTCATAGGACAAGATGAAGCTGTTGCAAAGGTTGCAAAAGCAATTCAACGTAATCGCGCAGGACTTAAGGATCCTAATAAACCAATAGGTTCTTTTATTTTCTTAGGGCAAACTGGTGTTGGAAAAACACAACTGGCAAAAGTACTTGCAAAAGAGCTTTTTGACAATGAAGACTCTCTTATACGTATTGATATGAGTGAGTATATGGAGAAGTTTGCAATATCAAGACTTGTAGGAGCACCTCCAGGATATGTAGGATATGAAGAAGGAGGACAACTTACAGAAAAAGTACGTAGAAAACCATATGCAGTCGTCTTACTAGATGAGATAGAAAAAGCACATCCAGATGTTTTTAATATGTTATTACAAGTACTTGACGATGGATACTTAACAGATTCTTTAGGACGTAAAATCGATTTTAGAAATACCATTATTATTATGACTTCAAATATTGGAGCTCGTAAACTTAAGGACTTTGGTCAAGGAGTTGGTTTTGGTACTTCTGCACGTAAAACACAAGCAGATGATAATGCAAAAAGCGTTATTCAAAATGCGTTGAAAAAAGCATTTGCTCCTGAGTTTTTAAATCGTGTAGATGATGTTGTGGTATTTAATACGCTAGAAAGAGAACATATCCATAAAATTATAGATATAGAATTAGCAAAATTATTTAACCGTATCCAAGATCTTGGATATAACTTAAGCTTGACAGATAAGGCTAAAGATTATATAAGTGATAAAGGATTTGATAAAGATTATGGTGCTAGACCTTTAAAACGCGCTATTCAAAAATATATCGAAGATGCGCTGGCAGAAGAAATTATAACTGCAAAGCTTACTGAAGGAGATGCTATTCTAATGGACTTGGATGAAAAAAGTAATGAGTTAACCATTACTATAGAAAAAGCGACTACAACAGAATCTGAATAGTGTTATGAAATTATCAAAAGCACAAAAAATAGGAATAGGTATACTTACATGTATGCCTATTCTTTGTTTGATAGGGTACTTAGTTTCCTTCTTTAGTATCTTCATTGGTACTTTTAGTGAAATAGCAAATGACCCATCAAGTTCTGCTCCACCAGAAGCTTTCTTTTCTGGATTTGCAATTGCCTTTGTGTTTTTATTTTTAATGATAATTACGGGACTTGCTTCACTCATTATACATATCATACACATCACAAAAAACCAAAAACTTAAACAACAAGATAACGGTCAACTCATCTGGATACTTATTATCATTTTTGCAAATAGTATAGGCGGTATTATCTATTATTTTATGGAAATTTTACCCGAACCAAAACAACCTCTGGTTCCTATAAAAGAATAACACATTCTTTTATAATGATTACAACACTACTCTTCAAAATATAATTATTGCTATTCAATACTAGAATGACGATCTTTATTGTTTAAAGCAACCTCCCTCATGCTACACCAATACGATTTAGAAATATGTAAAATTTCTATTTACGAGAATTATGTGATCAATCAAATTAAAGAAGGAATTCATCTTGAAGTCCTGCATGTTGAATCACTGAGTATACTTATAAATAAACATATTAAAAACCGTCCTTTTATTTATATCTCAAATCGTATAAATTCATATTCATTTGACCCCCTAGTACATGATAGTATCAATAAAATTGAAAACTTAATAGCCCTAGTCATTATCACAAATGATAAGACAAAACAAGGTATTGTTCAATTTGAAAAACAGTTTTCTAATAAAACATTAATGATTTACGAACATCTTGATGAAGCTATATCTTGGGCTAAAGATTTTTTTGATAAAAAAAATATACAGTAATTAGGACCTATAGTAGAGAAAATAAAGTAAAGTCATACGTACAACTAGAATCTTAGTGTTATACACCAAAAGAATCATGGAAAATTTCTCTTCTACACACCTTCAATTTTAATGAATTCACCTCATATAAAATCAAAATTCATAAAGTTAAATAGTTCACATAATTCATGATTTCTGTATAATATTTATACCACAAACTAACAGTCATTAGTTTTTTTTAACCCTATACACTTGATTATTAATCCAGTGAAAAATTGATTTGATTTTTACATTTTTTTGCCCGAGATTAGCTTTAAAATAAGTTATTAACCCCCCTAATCAATAACCAACTTTGAGCATAATTGAAACTGATTTTGACTTTGGAAAAGTCAAAATACAAAATGACATCGTGATAGCAGAAATGAACGAAGGCATCACTTTTGACATTAATTATAATACAGAATTTCTTAAATTTTGTAAAAATCATTTTAAGGAAAAAGCATACGGATATATCTCACATAGAATCCATTCTTATTCTGTAAATCCAACTGTATATTTAGATACTGCAAAAAACTCCAATATGAGAGCTATTGCTATCGTATCTTCTGATCCTATTAGTAAAGGAAATGCAGAAATCGAAAAACAATTTTTTGAATACCCTTTTGAAGTATTTAGTACATTAGAACAAGCTGTTCAATGGATGAACAAAATATTATACTAACTAAATAACATTTCTGGATCTACTTGTATCGTATTCATAAACTCTTTTGTTTTATGAATATCTGTTGAGAATATTCTATCTACTGTTGCAAAAGGAACTTCCTTTCTATAAGCAGTTATCATAGACTCTAAGAAGCTAGACGTTTTTGTAGGCGCTCTAAAGTGTAATGCCTGTGATGCATTTAAGAGCTCTATCGCTAGAATTGTTTCTATATTTTCTACAACTCTATACAATTTGGTTGCAGCATTTGCACCCATACTTACATGGTCTTCTTGTCCATTAGAAGATACTATAGAATCTACACTAGCTGGTGTTGCAAGTTGTTTATTTTGACTTACAATACTTGCTGCTGTATACTGAGGTATCATCATACCACTATGCAGTCCAGGATTGTCCACCAAAAAAGGAGGTAAATCTCTAAGTCCGCTTATGAGTTGATAGGTACGACGCTCACTAATACTTCCTAGTTCTGCCATGGCAATAGCAAGGAAATCCAATGAGAGTGCTAGTGGTTGTCCATGAAAATTACCACCACTTATGATCTTATCATCTTCTGCAAAAATGTTAGGATTATCTGTAACACTATTCATTTCTGTCTTAAATGTCTTAGAAGCATATCGGATGACATCTTTAGTCGCTCCGTGTACTTGAGGTATACATCTAAAAGAGTATGGATCTTGTACGTTTTCTTTTTCAGTTTGTGCAATTTCGCTATCAGCAAGAAACTCTTGAATACGTTCGGCAGTTTTAATTTGTCCTCGATGCGGTCGTACATAATGCACTAATGGATCAAAAGGAGATAGATTACAATTAAATGCATCTATAGATATCGCGCCTATCATATCAGCTAGATAGGATAGTTTATGACATTTTAATAACGCATGCAATCCGTAAGCAACCATAAATTGGGTTCCGTTAAGTAAAGCCAATCCTTCTTTAGATTGAAGCGTTATAGGTGTTAAATTGTGTTTTTCTAATATAGCTTTCGCGAAAGCGGTCTCATCCCCATCCCAAACATGTCCTTCTCCTATTAAGGGTAATGATAAATGTGCTAATGGTGCAAGATCTCCACTAGCCCCTAAAGACCCTTGTGTATATACTACAGGTAGAATATTTAAATTATAAAAATCAATAAGTCGCTCTACGGTATTGATATGTACCCCACTATGACCATAGCTTAATGATTGTACTTTAAGCAAAATCATAAGTTTTACAATGGACTTAGGTACATACTCTCCTGTTCCACATGCGTGGGATCGCATTAAGTTCTCTTGTAATTGCGTAAGATTCTCATTTTTTATAGCCACATTACACAGACTCCCAAAGCCAGTATTAATCCCATAAAAAGGTTTTGAATTCCCTTCTATCTTAGCATCTAGATAAGCTCTTGAAGTATTAATATTATTACGGCTTTCTTCGCTTAAGGCTATTAATTTATCCTCTTGTAGTATCGTAGAAATTGTAGCCAGATCTAAGATTGCACTACTGATGTAATGAGTATCTCGCATATGTTAGTTTTGATTTTTAAAAAGCATTGCAATTACGTAAAAATAAATAGTATTTACTAACCTTTATGTAAAGTTAGTTTGAATACTACATGTACATCATAGTAAGTCTTCTTTTAATTTGCTAAATTACATTGACATAAAAAAAGAGATTGCTTAAAAAAGCAATCTCTTTTTTTATAAATATTCTTTATTTCTATTTTTCTCCCACTACTTTCTTAGAGTAACGTTTCCAAAGTTTTGTTTGATGACTTTCAAGGCTGATATCTCTCCCTTGAATAAAAGCTCTAGATAATTGATTCCCTCTCATATCAAGTGCATTCCCATCACTTATAAATAAAGTCGCATCTTTTCCTACTTCAAGTGTCCCTGCTGTTGTATTTAATCCAAGGATTTTTGCTGGGTTTTCTGTAATAAGCTTTAATGCATCTGCATCACTCATTCCAAACTGTGTTACTTGTCCAGCATAAAAAGGAAGATTACGTACTTGCCAGTATTCTCCATCATATCCTAGGGCTACAAGAACACCTGCATCTGTGAGCAGTTTAGGTAATTTATAAGGCAAATCATAATCGTGATCATCCATTGCTGGTAAGTCTTGAACTCGTTGTAAAATCACAGGAATATTATTTGCTTTTAGATCACTAGCAACTTTATCGGCTTGGTATCCTCCTACGAGTACTACATGTTGGATATTCATTTCATTTTTAAAAGCAATGACATCGCGTATTTGACGTTCATCATTTGCTGCTATAAATAACCGCTGACTTCCGTCAAACACTCCTTTCATTGCTTCAAAAGGAAGGTTGGTATCTGAACCTCCTTTTGAATATGCTCTAGCATTATGAATAAATGTTTTTAACTCATTAATATCCTTTACATAATTTTTGTTTGCTTTAAACCCAGGATCTTCTCCTAACCACCATCTTCCTCTAGTCATACTAGATGGCCAGTTTACATAAATACCGTCATCTGCTTTTACAGCGGCATCTTCCCAGTTCCACGCATCTAGTTGTACTACAGATGATGTTCCTGAGATTCTTCCACCTAATGGGCGTATTTGCGCCATAAGGACTCCATTAGGTCTCATACTCTCTACAACTTTAGATTCTGCGTTATACGCTATTAAAGAACGTATGTGAGGAATCATATCCCCTATCTCATCATCATCATTTGATGGGCGAACTGCGCCTACTTCTACAAGTCCTAAGGTTGTATTGGTCGCTATAAATCCAGGATATATATGTTTTCCCTGCGCATTTATAACAGTACCTCTCTGCCCTACTTTAGACGTTGTTGCATCTGCACATACACTGATTTTTCCATCTTCTATAATAACTATAGAATTCTCAATAACAGCTCCATTTCCTATATGTGCTGTAGCTCCTACAATAGTATATACTTCTGTTTGAGCGGGTGCTGGTGTTTGTTGTGCTATTCCTACCGAAGCGATCAATACGAACGCTATAGTCATATATTTTCTTAGTGTTCTCATATTAATGGATCGTTTCTGTTGTGTCACAATGTAAACGCTGCTTTTCTTTTCTCTTTGCAGGTTGCGTTTTTAAACCTTTCTTTTTCTCTGCAAGCATCATTGCAGTAAGGGTACTCTTCTCTTGTTGTACATCTGCTCTTAATTGAGCATCTCTATCAATATCAAAGTAAACAGTTCCTTCTATAATTGTTTTTTCTGCTTTTGCCTTGATCGATAATGGATGGTCAGACCAAAGAACAACATCTCCATCTTTTCCTTCTTTAATACTTCCTGTACGGTCATCCATATGTAACAACTTAGCAGGGTTTAATGTAATCATCTTTAAAGCATCTTCTTCTGAGACGCCACCATATTTTACAATCTTAGCAGCTTCTTGATTTAAACGACGAGACATCTCACCATCATCACTATTGATAGCAACAACAACTCCTGCATTATGCATAATCGCTGCATTGTATGGAATTGCATCATTTACTTCATACTTATAAGCCCACCAATCTGAAAAGGTAGATCCTCCTACCCCATGAGCAGCCATCTTATCTGCTACCTTATACCCTTCTAGGATATGCGTAAACGTGTTAATTCTAAAATTAAAACGATCTGCAACCTTCATAAGCATATTGATCTCACTCTGTACATACGAGTGACAAGAGATATAACGTTCTCCATTTAAGATATCGACTACCGTCTCCATCTCTTCGTCCATACGGTATGACTTCCCACTTTTCTTAAGAGCCTCGTATTCCTTTGCTCTTGTAAAGTAATCTACAAATACTTGCTCAACCCCCATACGTGTTTGAGGAAAACGGCTAAAACTTGGCCAGTTAGACTGCTTTACATTTTCTCCTAAAGCAAATTTGATAAACTTCTTATCCTTAAGTAACATTGCATCTATAGATGCCCCCCACTTTAATTTCATGACTGCAGACTGCCCACCAATAGGGTTTGCAGACCCGTGTAATAATTGGATAGACGTTACCCCACCAGCTAGGTTGCGATAGATATCACTATCATCTGGATTAATCACATCAGACATACGTACCTCTGCAGTAGAGTTATGTCCAGCTTCATTAATAGCAAAAGCACCTATATGTGAATGCTCATCTATAATTCCTGCCGTTACGTGTTTTCCTGTTCCGTCAATAACCAAGGCACGACTCGCCGAAAGATTCTTTCCAATCTTACTTATTTTTCCGTCCTTAATAAGAACATCTGTATTGGTAAGTACTCCTTGCGCCTCGTTAGTCCAAACCGTTGCATTTGTAATTAAGATATCTTGTTGACGTAAAGGTGCTTTTGAACCAAAAGCAATATTTGGATACGTCAATGGCATCACTACAGGAGCATCGGCTTTATCTTTCTTTTTATCTTCTTTTTCTTTTTCTTCAGATGGCGTTCGTGTCGCAGTAACCGACTGTTCGTTTCCATTAGGCAATACCGCCTTTCCGTTAAAACGATTATTGGTTACTTGACCTACAAGTCGTACAAATGAATCATCACTACTAGGGAATGTTAAGTTCATCCATCCGTCGGCATATTTTCCTTCACTCTTTACATCCTCATCTCCATTCTTAAGTGTGAATCCTGCTTTCTTTGTTGAGTTCTTTACTTCAAGAGTATATGATGTATTCCCAATACGCATCGCATACGTACCATCGATATCGGCAACATTCATATCCTTCACAACGGTCTTCTCACCCTGTATCCAGTGCTCATATAAAGCCGTTTTTGAATCAAAAATCTCTCCCGAAGTAATCATAAAGTTTGCCCAACTTCCGCTTTTCAAACTTCCAATCTCATTACTCTTTCCAAGTAATTGTGCAGGAACAGTTGTAAGCGCTGCAAGTGCTTTCTCTTTAGAAAGACCATGCTTAATCGCTTTCATCAATTTCCCTTTAAACTCTTTTGGAGATTTTAGTTTAAACGTCGTAAGTGCAAAAGGAATCCCATTCTCCTCAAAAAGTTTAGGATTTGTAGGTGCTTGATTCCAGTGACGCATATCTCCTAAATCTATATAAGAAGCCGCAAATGGGTTTTCTACATCATACGCATCTGGGAAATCCAGTGGTAAAATAAACGTTCTATTCAAGTTCTTAATCTCACTGATACGCTTATACTCATCTCCAGATCCTACGATCATATAGTTAAGACCAAACTGATCTCCTATTCCATCGATACGTATCGCATCATATACATCATCACCTTCAAAAATTTGAGGTAACGATTTATTTTCTGTCAGTGCCTCTAGAGAAAGGTCGGTTGTGGTTACATTTCCTTTTTCGTACCAATCTAAATCATACTGTAACTGACGTACTAATGACATCGCTCCCATCTTTGATGTAGGATACGATTGCCCAGACGTTCTACTCTTATCAAAAGAGAAATGCTGTGTAAGATTATTATCTAAAACCCTATTGGCTGTATTCCCACTAGAATTTAGTGCAATTAATGCGCCCGTACCTCTTGCAATTCCATCATGTTGATGTGTTGCTACCACAGCAAAACCAGCATCTATAAATGCCTTTGCATTTTTTGAACTATACTCAAAATCATCGATTCCGTTTACTTCTGGACGGATATGATCATTCCAATAATACCCTTCACGTGTATTATCATATTGAGATCCTCGACCACCGCCACCAGCACGTTTTGGCTTTTCTATTCCAAAACCAGTATACATATCTATAAAAGAAGGGTAGATATGTTTTCCGTCTAAGTCAATAGTAATGGCATTACTAGGAATGGCAACAGACTTTCCGACACGTACTACTTTCCCATCTTGAACAACGAGCGTTCCGTTTTTGATAGTTTCTGTAGGAGATGTGTGAATGGTTGCATTTGTAAAGACTGTGTAATTTTCATTTTTAGATTTTACACCGCCATTGGCAGGAAAATAGTCTTGTCCGTACGCAACAAAGCAACAGAAGACCAATCCTGCTAAAAGGATTTTTTTTAGAAACATAGTATTAGTGATTATTTAGCTTTTAAAGATACGTCCTACCCTATCGGTAAACCCTGTTCATTAAGAGTTTTTTAACATCCATTAACATCATATGGATGTCGGGAAGGATTTGTTATAGTTTACAAGTAATGCCACCATATAACTATAACTTTTCATTCCAGCTGGTTGGTTATTTGCTTTGAGATAACTACTGTAAAACAATTTAAACACAGGCTCTAACGGGTTATCCATACCATCCCAAAATTCACGAGACAATCTATAATTTGCAAAAATTCCTGGGCGAATCTGATCCCTTAATTGTTCTCCTAGCTCGCTATCGCGGCGAAAAACATCATTAATACAATACCGTAGTGCAAAGATGCTTCCCGAATATTGAAAATGTAGATTCTCATTGTTTAGCGTCGAAAGAACCCCTATAAAGTTGGCTTCATTCTCCTTAGCATACCCTAATTGATGTGCCTGCTCATGACAACTTATCACAGGATGCCTATAATCTGGTACAAGCCCATTAATATGTGCTTCGTTTGTAATCGGATTTAAATACCCACTATACCCCATCACAGAAAGCGGATAACTCAACAAAGACGTCTTGATGCTTTTTGGTGGATAATCCAGTTTTGGAAATTGCTTTCTCAACGCATCATACCCCACAAGCGTTTGCGAGAAAATCTCAGAACGAGACAATGGCATCTCGACAGCCATCGTATCATTAATAGCTAGTTGATCATACAATGCATTACTCTTTGCAATGAGTTTTTCGGTTAAAGCTACCAATTCTTCAGTGGTGTACTCAGCATCTATAGAAAGGGATTCATGCAAAGGCAGTCTGTAATAATTCATGCCCCAAAGCAAATGAAAAGCCCCATATACAATAGACGCCAAAGCCAGTGTACGAATGGCAAACAATTTGAAGGTCTTAAAACGGGATTTGAACAGGAGTACGATTTCGCGCAAAGCGATAAAAATCAACACGGCATACATCACATCGCCAAAAGAGAATGGCAACCATCCAAAGACATATCTAAATCCTTTTGAGATCACTGGATACAATCCATTACTATAATAATCTTCTATAAAATTGGGAAAAAGTGCCAGAATACGAACAATCCCCATCTGGACAAATAAGAAGAGACCCATGATAAGGAGCTTGCGGTTTTGTTTCATTGTGATAAAAGTAAGGAAAGTGTTGTTAAGAGAAAAGAATATGGAGGAGAGAATATGGGGGAGAGAAAATAGAATATAGAGAATAGAATATAGAAGATTTGAGAGTTTAGATGCTGGGTGTTGGAAAGTAAAAAATAGCGTATTACTCTAAATTAGAGTGTTACTCTATTTCTTGACGATTCCTTTTTTATGCTCCTGTCTGCCGACGAGGCAGGTTCGCGAAATACAATAACAAAGAAGTGTATGCTGAGTGTTACACTGAGCTTGTTGAAGTAACGTGTATCACAGCCATTTTTAACGGTTAGAAACACAACTGTATTTTTATTTAATATCTATATATGAGGGTGTTATGCTTTTTAATGGTATTTTAGGTGGGTTTATATAGTAGTTCTCTGCAAGCGGAAAAAAGCTAGCCGACAAATTACACATTTGGTTTTTACCAACGCTTAAAGTCAACACTAAAAAAACCAAAAGAGGTGTTTTTTTTGCCAACACTCGAGTGAAATTGTGGAAATCCGTAAAGAAGTAAACTGAAAATGAAATAGATTACAGAATTGTTTGAAAAAAGAAAAATATCAACTTTTTTCTAATACTCTAAACCGAATTGAAATGCTAAAAAAAATCACGTTAAAAGGAGAACAGAAAAAAGTATTATTCCTACCACCAACAAACCCAATTCAGATAAAGGGAGTTGCGGGAAGTGGAAAAACCACAGTTGCACTTTACCGAGCAAAACATCTTCTTGAAACACAAGCTAATTTATTTCAAGAAACAAAAATTGTCATTTTCACTTATAACAAAACTCTTGCAGCATATATTAATGCTCTTAAACCTTTTGTAAGTGGTGGCTATCAAAAAGATAGTGATGAAATTAAACCAAAGACAAATGATGGATTAAATGTTCGTATTGTAAACTTTCATTCTTGGGCTTTTTCTTTTTTAGAGCAAAATGGTATAACAATGAGAGAAACGGAATATGAAAACGGTAGACAAAATACAATATGGAAAACTGTACTTGGATTTAGACAAACAAAAATAGTTAATAGATGTCGAATTCGATATTTGTCAAATTCGTTTGCGAATAAACCAACAGAATTTTTTGAAGATGAAATTGCTTGGATTAAGGGCAAACTATTTAAAAGTAAATCAGAATATATTGAGGCAAAACGAACAGGTAGAGGAACTTCAGATAGAGTAACAAAAGACGATAAAGAAATTATTTGGCAAATCTATACTGACTATAATATGGAATTAGAGAAAATAAATAAAATGGATTATGATGACTATGCATCAAAAGTCATAGAAATCATTGAAGGGAAATCTGATTTTATTCCACCATTTACTCATATAATAATAGATGAAGCACAAGATTTGAGTAAGGCACAAGTACTCGCTATCTCTAAATTAGTTTCACCTGAAACAAATAGTATTTCATTAATTGCAGACGCAGCTCAGAGAATTTACAAAAGTGGCTTTACCTGGTCAGAAGTAGGAATTGAGGTTAGAGGTGGTAGAACAATTTCATTTAAGAAAAACTATAGAAATACAGTTCAAATTGCAAAAGCAGCTAATTCTTTGTTAGATAAAGAAACAGATAGAGAAGATTTTACTGAAATTGAATTTTCAGTTAGAAATGGAAAGAAACCAAAACTAGGAATCTTTTCCGATACAGATGAACAACTACAAGAATTGCTTACGCAATTAGATTTATTAAAAGAAAAAAAACAATTATCAAGTACTATAATTTTGAATAGAACACATTATGGAGTTCAAGAAATAGACGCTTTCCTTAAAGAAAATAATTATCCAACAGAACTAATAAAAGATAACAACTATGTAGACTATGATAGTGATAGTATCAAAATTTGTACAATGTCTTCAATAAAAGGGCTCGAATTTAATAGTGTCTTTATATTGGACTTAAATGATTATATCATTCCCTCGCCTATTGGATTTATTGATTCCGATGACGACTATCACATTTCTACAGAAAGACGACTTCTTTACACTTGTATGACAAGGGCAGAGAATAACCTATATCTATTCTGTAGTGATGATTCTGAACCATCTAGATATTTAAATGAGATTGATTCTAAATTACTCAAACAAATAAGTAATAGTAGAAAACTTAAAAACTTTAATAATGATGATTTACCATTTTAAAAAATAAAAATGAGTTTAAAACCGAATCATATAGAATTTCAAAATGAAATTAAACAAAGAAAAATTGAGTGTTTAATTCACTTTACACCAACTATTAATTTGTTCAGCATTTTAGAAAACAATAAATTAATGAGTAGAGCCAACTTGGAAAGTTTAGATATTGAGCAATTTGATATTTTAGATTATGTACAATTTACTGATGATGTAAGGTATGATGATAAAAATTATATCAACCTTTCTCTTTCTGGTCCAAATACATTCTTGTTTTCAAGATTTAGAAAAAAAACCAAAGACGATCTTACAATTAATTGGTGTATAATTAAAATAGATCCAAAACACATTTACGATAACGAAACTCTTTTTTCGATTACTAACGCAGCATCAAGCGCAGCTAAAAAACAATATGGAATTTCAGGAGATTTGGATAAATTTAAAATGTTGTTCACTAAACAACTTAACATAAATACTTATAATGGCGTTCGCACTATTTCCAGAAATTCAGCTCACTCAAAATACCCAACTGATGTCCAAGCAGAAATACTAGTTAAAAATAAAATTTCATCAGATAGTATATTGGCTGTTTGTTTCGAGTCAGAAGAAGAAATGGCTGAAGCCAAAGCAGCAATGTCTTCTTTTGACACAAGTAATTTTATCGTTGACAAAGAAATATTTTTACCAAATCGTTCAATATGAAAGCAGAAACAAAATATAAAGGCAGCTTAAAACTTGCAGCAATTGGAGATGCTTTAGGTTGGATGACTGAATTCGAGAAAAATCCAGACACACTAAAAACAAAGTTCGGAACTGATTACATCAATTCTTTTCACAATTGGGAAAAGAATGTTGGAGGTAGATTTCACGGCTACATAGATAAACTAAATTCAGGTTCATATTCTGATGATACCCAATTATTACTTTCTGTTGCTCGTTCAATTAATAAAGATGGTTTTGTAGACCAAGAATATTTTGCGAAAAAAGAGTTACCAAATTGGCTGCTTTATTCGAGAGGAGCAGGAAGAACTATTAAAAATGCTGCTCAAAAAATTGAAAGAAAATCTGCTCAATGGAATAATAATTTTTTCACATTTAAAGCAGGGAAAATAACAATCGACTATCGAGAAAGTGGAGCAAATGGTGCAGCAATGAGAATACTTCCCATTGCTTTAGCTAATTTTGGAGAACCTGATAAAATCAAAGAAGAAATTTTCGGGAACAGTATAATAACTCATGGACATCCTAGAGCAATTTTAGGGGCAATGTTATACGGATATTCGGTTGACACTATTTTAAGATTTAATCCAGAAAATTTTAATTACAAAAACTTCTTAACTGAAATAGGAAAAGATATTCATCAAAAATTTTCCATAGACTTTTTAGATAATCCTAAATTAAAAAGTTGGGAAACTGAATGGAATAAAACATCTAAACAACCATTTAGATTATTATTCAAATCAATTATTGATGAAACCCAAGAGTATTTAAGAACCACATACAAGCTAATTACTAATAACTCATCGGATTTTGAGGCCTTAACTAAACTTGGCTGTTACAAGAAAGAGACAAAAGGTTCAGGTACTTCTACTGTAATTGCAGGTATTTATTTGACATGTAAGTATTCAAACGAGCCTTTAAAAGGAATTGAGCTGGCTGTAAATTCTATTGGAACAGATACAGATAGTATTGCAGCATTTGCAGGCGGTTTAACTGGAGCATTACACGGACAATCAATTATACCTGCAAAATGGAAAAAAGTACAAGACTTCGATTACATTGATGCTATTTCAATTCGCTTACTTGAAATTTCAGAAAGTCGAGCAGAATCTAAAGAGACATTAAAAAACAAAAAACTTAAATCAATTTCAGATATTGAGAACGACAGCTATAAAGTTGAAGACAAGGTCTATATTGAGACTTTAGGAAATGGAACAATTAAAGCTATTGACAGACAAAAGACATTAACGAGAGGTAAATACAATCTCATTTTGGATGTGCAATTTGAGGTTGGACAATTTTGTCGATTTGCGAAATTATTAAGTATCGAAAAAGAAAACAAATCTAAATTATTTACCGAGAATTTAGAAAATAAAGTAAACTTATGGAATGGACTTAATTTGGATTATGAATCTAAAGAACGGATTGAAAAGTTTATGGAATCATTAAACGAAACGGATAAAAAGGAATTTAAGGAAATAATAAAGCTAATAGAAAAAAGAGTCCAACGCTAAAAGTCATACACATTTGCAATTCGCTTCAACCAACACGCAAGTCTAAAATTGCAAAAGAGCATGTCTTTGCCAACACCAGCAAGTTTTCGAAAAAACACAGCAGGCAACAACGTGTGTAAAACATAGGCATTCTGAGAAGTTTTAAATATTTATAAAGGTCTCAAATTTTTAATTTGATTATATTTAAAAAAAGAGAATATAAACATATAAATTAAAAATTCGGCTCGTGCTAAATCCGAAAAGTTAGCTTCTTTTTGTACGGAAGACCGCTATGTATTATTTACCAATATCAATTAAAACAGAATTACTATGAAGAAAGGTCTATTAATAGGTATTAATGATTATAAATTCGCTCCATTACGCTATTGTGTGAAGGATGCAATCAAAATGAAGGAGGTTTTATCCTACAATTTTGATAAATCCAAGAACTTTGATTGCAGATTAATGGTGTCCTCTGATACTAATCAAATAACACGTAAGTCATTCAGAAAAGCAGTTAGGGATTTATTTACAACTAAATGTGAAATAGCCTTATTATATTATTCAGGGCATGGTCTAAGTAATGAGTTTGGTAATTTCTTTGTTACTCAAGATGGGAGTAATTTTGACTATGGAATATCTTTTGAGGAGGTAATTACTCTAGCAAATAAGTCAAAAACCAATAATATTGTAATAATTCTTGATTGCTGCTATTCTGGAACCTTTGGAAACTTTCATTCAGTTAATGATAATCATATTTTTCTTAGACAAGGTGTATCAATATTAAGTGCAACTCTTCCTGATCAGTATGCAAAAGAAAACCATGATGGCGGGTTATTTACAACTTTGATGTACGATGCTCTCAGTGGAAATGCAGCAGATTTAAATGGCAATATTACCCTTTTAGACATCTTCTCATATGCTAGTGAATTATTAACTCCTTGGAAACAAAAACCAGTATTAAAAAGTCATCTATCAAATTTATTTAGTTTAAGAAATAGCGGCCCTAAACTAACGCTAAAGAAGTTTAAGTCAACTTCTGGCTCTAATGTTTCAAAGGAAATTGACAGTCTAGTTGATTCTATTAATGATCTTAAAGTAAGTAAAATGAGCATTTCAAAGTTAAAAATTGAAATGGAAGAATTTGTAAATAAGATTATTGGAGAAAAAAAAGAAAAAAAAGTATTCATCAGCTATTCTCATAAGGATCAAAAGTGGTTAGAAAGAATACAGATACATCTTAAACCCGCTATTAGAGAAGGAATAGTTGAAATATGGGATGATACTAAAATTGAAAGTGGTCAGAATTGGAAATCGAAAATCGATGATGCTCTAAAAACGTCAAATATTGCAATTCTATTAATAAGTGCCGATTTTTTAGCTTCAGATTTCATTGTTGAAAATGAATTACCTCCACTATTAAGTAGTGCGCAAAACAAAGGAACTGTGATTCTACCAATAATTGTAGGGCATTGCAGATTTAAAGAAGATATAAACTTATCAAGCTTCCAAGCTGTGAACAATCCAGACAAACCAATTGAAGCACTTTCTAAATCTGAGCAAGAGGCGATATTCTACAAATTAAGTATTGAGATAGAAAAAAAATTAATAACGCCACATAATAACTTGTAGAGTTAATTACTCATTCCGTGTGTACTCAGAAAATTCGTAGTATTTTCCTCTAGCAGGTTTTCTTTTACTAATTTAGATCTAGCCAACGAGACCAGACACAAACATGTTAGCAACAATAGCTCAATAAAGAAAATAAGGATTCAAATCAAAACTGCTACTAAGCAACAAAATCTAGACGGACTTCACTCAAATAAGTTAGAACGTTCCAATCTATGCAATCATAAGGCAATCGTTTTCTAATCTGTATATCATTTTAAAGAGAATCAAACGTAAGACGTGTATAAGGTATTCGAGGTTTTACTTTGCGATATAAATCGCTTATTGTGATCTCGCAATACAATTTTATTAGTATTTTTAATAGAACTTTTATACAAATGCATCATCTTCCTTACGACACAAAGTAATACTAGATTAAGATAGTTGCTACACATACTAAGAAGTATAAAACTTGATATCATGAATAAAAATAAATTATGAAGATTCCATTTTTATTTCTGTGTATCTGTTTTTGCTTTTCTACTCAAGCGCAAACAACATTTACAAAAGGAATTGTTCATGACTCTATTCCTGTTTCAGGAACAAATGGGGAGACATTTGCGCTTTACTTACCTGAAAAATATAACGAAGCTGCCTTAAATTCTATTGTTTTTATTTTTGAGCCCGCAGCAAGAGCCGCTATTGGTATTCAACCATTTATTAACGCCTCTGAAAAATATGGCCATATTCTAGTTTGTTCTAACAACACAAGGAATGGATCGTATGGGCGTAATTTTAATATCACCGACAATTTATTCGATCATATTTATACTAATTTTAATATTAAGCAAGATGAAATGTATCTCTCAGGGTTTTCTGGAGGTTCTCGTTTAGCTTCAGCAATAGCAACATTGACTAACAAGTTTACAGGAGTGATCGCTTGTGGTGCTGGATTTTCAGGTACCCCTATCCATATACCTACAACACAAGAGTATGCCTATATAGGCCTTTGTGGTGATAGAGATATGAATTACAGAGAAATGTTGAAAAACAAAGAGTACCTCGATTCCAAAAATTTTAAAAGCACCCTTATAACGTATGATGGAGATCACTCATGGCCTCCTTCAGAACAAATCTCTCGTGCATTTGACTGGTTACATCTTCAAAAATTAAAAAAAACGAATCCTGTAGCCTCTGAAAAAGTGTTGACTTTATATCAATCTGATTATACTAGAGTTGAGCAGTTCAAAATGAACGGAGCACTTTTATATGCCTCTGAACAGTATGAACGTATGTTAAAAAGTTATAAGGGATTCGTCTCTGTAGATAGTTTGGCTACACAACATAGAGAACTGTTAAACGCTAAGCCTTATAAAAAACAATCAGCATCGTTTGATAATAGTTTAAAAATGGAGGAAAAGCTGTCAGTTAAATTCATTACCCAAATCACAAAAGATTTTATAAACCCAAACAAAATAGATTTTGGGTGGTGGGAGAGAGAATTTAAGAAGCTAAACAAGAAAAAAGGTGTTGACATGCAAAAAATGATATACCGTTTAAAATTCGATCTTTATGTAAGGGGTTATTCTAGAAAAAAGGCCTTGCAATATAATTCTAATGAAGAACAAGTAGCCATTATTGAACGTTTTTTGAAGTTACTATATCCAAAATAGAATACTATAGCTTGTGTGAAAATGCATTAAAACACATTTTACAAAAACACGTTGGTAGTAATTAAAAAAAACAGAAACCAAAATGAATAGAACATATAGAAAAGGAGCTATTGGAGCTTTAACTGACGAATACGAAAAAGCTCTGAACGAATTAAAAGACTTGCTCTTACAGATTCCTGATGCTGAATTCCAAAAAGTATATAATAAAAAAACTGACGTTGACTTTCGATCAGTAAGGAATATAGTTTTGCATATGATTAATTCAGGATATGTTTATGCGAATCATATTAGAAAAAGGTTTGGGAATAATTATGTTGTCTCAAAAATAGAAATTGAAAAAACTGAACAAGGAATATCTGAACTTGAAAAAATGTTTGAATACACTGTTGAAACTTTTGAAGACAAATGGCATTTGACATATAACGAATTAATGAATACTATAATCAAAACTTCTTGGACAACTTATGATTTAGAAGCTATTACTGAGCACGCAATCGTTCATATTTTAAGACATAGACTTCAAATTGAAAAAATGATTATAAAATACGGAATAATATAGTATTTATGAAAATAAAAACTACTGCCAACACTGCATATAGCAAATAAGGCAATCCGTTATTTACGAAAGTTCAAAGCGAATTACCAACACCGCCAAATCGTTTGATTTGGCTTTATAAAGAAAAAGATAAAACAAAATAGAAAGTTTTGGCTAAGTACTTAATCGAAAGTTTACTACTTTTAATTCCCTTACGAACCATAGCCGGAACGTTAGTCACAATTAAAATAAATCATGAGTATATTTAAAAAATTATTTGGAAACAAAAACAAAGAAAATTCCGTTGTTAATCATGAATCAGGAAGTGATTTAAGAGAAGAACTATCCATTATTCAAGAAAGACCTGATGGTAATATCGAATTAGAAAACGATATAAGAAAACAATTGATTAATGATGAAAAAAAAATAATGCTTGCTCAAGTTAAAACTTTCATGACAAGTCATCAAGGAGCGGATGCTGAAAATGCATTTAGGACTGCTGGAATTATGGATGATAGCTTAAAAGAAGAGGTTCTTAAACAATACACTTGGCATTACTTGGACGATATAGACGAGAACCTACAATGTACAATGCAACTGGTATTAACGGAGGTATTGGAAAAAACAAAACCTTTTACTGATAGCAGAGATATTTATGAGAAACTTTTGGGAGTTAAATACAAGGGTTTTGATGAATAAAAGTAACTAACACGGTGTATAAAACATAATTAATATTATAACATAAGAATTGGAAGTAGAATTTACCATTTCAGAACAAAAAATTGGAGAAAGTAATTTTAAATTTATTCTAAATAAGAAATTATTAGATAATGAACTTCGGATTGATTTTGACTATTGCTGGTTAATAAGTCTTCAAATATTTGAAAGAAATGAAGAACAATTACCATCAGAAAAAGAAGAAGAAATTCTTATGTCCTTGTTTCAAAAAATAATTGTCGAAATAATAGATGATAGTGAAATAAGAATTGTTGGAACTATGTCTGGTGAAGTCTTTGAAATATTTTTTTACGGTAAAGAATCTGATACTTCTAAAATTGGAGGTTGTATCGTTGAAATGAAAAATGGATTAGAGGATAGAGAAGGTCGTTTTATTCAATGGAGTGGAAAAAAAGATAAGAAATGGAAAACTGTTTCTAGAATTTATAATCACTTCTTTAAAACATAAAACTATCAATAACAATAACGTTCTCAACAAGTACGAATGAACAAACTACTACCCTACTTACTTTTCTTTTCTTCAGTAATTTGCATTGCTCAAAACAAAGATTTCGTTTTTGAACTAAAGCATCATCCGAACTCTGAATACTTATCTGAATTCAAAAAATCCACAAAATTCAAAATAGAAAAAAAAGCAGATAAAGAAACACTGAAATATTTTGATTCCGTTGGAGTAAAAAGATTTCAAAAAGGGAACAAAAAAGAAACTTATAGCGTTTTAACAAAAACAAAAGAACAGAAAGGGAATCAAACTATTCCAATAGAAATATTGGCTTATGATTTTAACTTTAAAGGAACTTTAAACAAAGAAAAAGTTGACGAAACATTTAAAATCAAATCACTTCAAGTCAAAGGCTATGTGAATTTAGAAAACAACCTTACTATTAATGAGCTTTTAATTGACAATAAACCAAGTAAAAAGGAGAATGAGTTTATTAGAAATATAGAAAATAGGGAAATCGGAATTGATTTTCCTGAACATAAAATCGGAATTGGAGAAACTGTTTCGTTTGAATATACAATGTACTATAAAGCCCCACTTGAGGGAGATGATTTCTATAACGTAAATTGTATAGCAACATTAATCAAAGTTAAAAAAGGCATAGCTCATTTTAAAATTTCATCTGACCAGCAAACTGAAAATCGAGATTATACATTGACCGTAAAGGGAATTTTAAAATTTGACATAAAAAATAACTTTACTAATTATATCTGTTTAGATAGTACATTACATATCAACGAAGTTATTGACAATGAAACTATATTTGAGCATAATTACTCAGAGAAAAATAAAATTACAACGGAATTGAAAAACACTAGTTGGTAACAACGTGTAGATTTAATTGCTTAGTTCAAATCTACTTGGGAAATTCTTTTTGAATTTTCTCTGACTCGTGGATGTTTACTAAATTAGTTGCTTAACCATACACAAACACGTTAGTTTCAATTTAAAATCGCAAAAAATGAAGGTTACAGCTGAAAAAAATGAAAAAGTTGCTAATATGATCTTTGCATCTATTTATCCTCTTTACTGGAATAGATTAGAAAAACATGGTAAAACAAAAGAAGAGTTCCATCAAGTAATAGAGTGGCTAACTGGTTTTGACGAAGATAAATTACAAACACTTATTGCAGAGAAAGTAACGTTTAGAACGTTCTTTGAAAAAGCAAAAATCCATCCCAATGCACACATGATTAAAGGTGTTGTTTGTGGTTATCGAATTGAAGAAATAGAAGATGAATTTGAAGTATATAAACAATGTAGACGTATGGAAAAGTTGATTGATGAATTAGCAAAAGGTCGTAAAATGGAGAAAATTTTACGAGAAGAAAAAAAATAAAAACTGGTACAAACTAGATCTATAGTGCATATTCTGAGGATACAAATCAAACACAGAATATTATAGTGTATTTCTCGACTACATAAAAACTGACCGAATTAATAAAATTAATGACTTTAGGGATTAAATGATTCAAGCCAAACATTGTGATTTATGCGAAAATAGGATTGCTAATCTAGAAAAAGGATTGACTTGTAAATTAACTAATAGAAAACCTGACTTTAATAACATATGTTCTGTAATTAGACTTGATGAAAAATTTCAAGAAAAATTAGAAATTGCAAATCTGGAATTAGAAATAATACATAGAAATAAAAAATCAACTCATTTGACTTTTTATACTACTATAATTATTGGTTTTTCATTAATAATTGGCGGATATTTATTTTCTAGTTGGACTATACACAACCTTTATCTATGGGAGGTAAAAATTGGAATAATTGTATCTGGATTTGCATTTCTTGGAGCTGCTTACTCTAAACTGAATAGTTTTAGGCGAAAAGATAATAAAGCGCAATTGGACAAAATTAAAATCGATGAAATTCTAAAGAAATATGGAATTAAATATTATCCAAACATTGATTTTAAAGAAAAAAATCACGGAATTCAAGAAGTGATTATACATTTAGAATTTAAGAATTGGGCAAAAAAAAAACACCACAACATCGTATAAAATTAATTGCTAACTTTCACCTATTTACGAAAGCTCTCGCGGACTTTCTATCAATGATTTATTTACTAATTTAGTTCTAACAAACACAACTAACCATACACAAACACGTTAGTGACGTATTTCTCAACGTTATGTAAACAAACGAAACAAACAGAATAATGACATCGAATTTCATAAAAATAATTGAATGTTTTAATATCACAGGATTTGGAATCTTGACTGAATTACAACATCATGAAAATGGAATTCCGCCGAATACGGAAATTGTCGAACCAGAAACTGGAGAATCTTGGATTATTAAAAGACGAGTCCTTTCTGGAATACTTCTGATGACGGGTTTAGAAACTACATTTGATTGCGAAACAGAATCTGAACATATAAGCAACAGATATAAAAATGCTAAAGAACGAGAAATTGCGATAGAAAAGGAATTGGGAAAAAGAAAAAATGGAATTTATTGGTATTTACTTAAACCTATCAATAAAAAGCAAAAAGTAAAACCCGAAATTGGAACTGAATTAAAAATAAAAACGACACCACAACACCGCATATAATTCATTGCTAGTTCTAGACTACCCTTCGACACGCTCAGGACATCGCTTACGAAAACACTCACAGATTTTCTATTCGGTTTCTATTTGCTAATTTAGTTACTTAAACACGCAACGGAATTACACACAAGATCGTTAGCTCTCATTTAAATCACCCTGAAAACAAAATGATTTTACCAAAAAATGATTTTCTAAAAGCAAGAGATTTTATTTTGACAAATGCAAGAATGATTGAAAGGCGTTTATTTGAATTTCATTTTGCAAACGGAGATAGAAATGGTGTTTTTCATGCCGTTTATGCTTATCGAAATCCTGATGGCGGATTTGGACATGGAATGGAACCAGATACAGCATCACCAGAAAGTCAACCTCTATTCAGTATTATGGCACTTGAAACGCTCGATGAAGTTGGATATCTGACCAAAGAAATAATTCTAAATGACTTTATGCCATATTTTGAGAGCATAACAACAGAAAAAGGTGGAATTCCGTGGATGTTTAGACCCAAAAGTACTTATCCATGTGAAGAACATTTTAAAACAGTAAAAGAGTGGAGTGCTTTAAGCACTACTGCACCACTACTCGGAATTTTAGAAAAATATGAGATTGACATTCCTTGGATGAAAAAAGCAGAACAGTTTGTTTGGAGTGAGTTTGAGCGAATAAAAGATAAACATATTTTTTGCTACTTATGTGTGCCAAGATGGCTCACTTTTTTAAAGTATACTAAAAGTCAGGATAAAGCTAAAAAGACTATCAATAACTTTAAAAAATGGATATTGAACAATGAAATAATTTGTGAAGATAAATCTGATGAAGGTTGGGGACTTTACGGAAAACCACATAGTTTAAATTATGCAACATCATCAGAAAGTATTCTATTCTCATTATTTACCAAAGAGACTATTGAATCTGACTTGAAAGAATTAATCAATAGGCAGAAAAGTGATGGACGTTGGGATACGTGGTACGGAATTAGCCCAGGAACAAAATTAGAATGGGCAGGTATCCAAACATTATGGGCATTAAAAACTCTAAAAAATTATAATAAAATTGGAACATAAACAAAAAACCACGCACAACAATGTATAAAATTAATTGTTGGTTCTAGTCTACTCACGAAAATCCTCGCGAACTTTCTATTAGGTATACATTTGTTAACTTCAGCGTTTAAAACGCACAACCAAACTATACACAAACACATTAACAAACATTAAAGAATGAGTAAATTAAAAGGTGATAAAGACTCTAGTAATCATTAAAAATAGACTTCTTGCAAAAGAGAACTCACATAACAAAAAAGGAAATATTCTTAGATCTTTATTATCAAGTCAATGCTAGATAAAACAATTTTAACCATAGGAATTTTAGCTCATGTAGATGCAGGGAAGACGTCAATTACCGAGTGTTTGTTGCATCATTCAGGTACCACAAAATCTCTGGGTAGTGTAGATAAAGGTTCGGCTATTACAGATGGTCTAGCTATGGAAAAAGACAGAGGAATTTCTATTAAAGCATCATCTGTAAATTTTTCTTGGAAGAACTGTCTATTCCAGTTGGTAGATACGCCAGGTCATATTGATTTTTCTGCAGAAGTGGATCGGTCTCTTTCCATATTGGATGGGGTCATACTCGTGGTTTCTGCAAAGGAAGGCGTTCAAGCCCATACCCTTAACCTATGGGAGAGTTTGATGGAAAGAAAACTACCCGTCATCGTTTTCTTTAATAAAATAGATAGAGCTGGTGTAGATATAGAACAGGTTTTTTTAGAATTTGAAAAAGATGTAGACGCTAAGCTTTTCGCTCTGAACTATCCAGATCTATCTGATCCAAACAATCCTAAATTAGTATCGTTTACAAATTGTGGTAATCATATTGACTCTACGATCCTTGATAGAACCATGGAGAATCTAGCAGAGTGTGACGAGACTTTTCTCGAGCAATATCTTGAAGGAGAAACTTCAGATCTAGAACACATTTTAGAGAAAGGAAAACAACATATAAAAACTGGAGCGTTATATGGTTCGCTCTTTGGCAGTGCCAAGTTAGGTGAAGGTATAGAGGAATTATTACACAGTATGTCAACATTAATACCGCAACCAAAAGACTACTTCACAACTGCAGTTGCAAAGGTTTTTAAAGTAATGTTCCATGAAAAGAAAGGAAGGTTAGCTTACATAAAATCGTATGGAAGCGTGCTAAAAAGTAAAGACGTCATTCGATCTCAACAGCTAGAAAAAGATATTAAAATTAATCAAATCTTTAAACCACATCTTGGAGATTTAGTCCAAGTTTCTGAATTACATTCTGGAGAAATAGGGGTTGTTACCACTTCTGATCAGATACTTTCTGGAGATATTTTAGGCTCTGAAAATCTTCATGATCCATATTCAAAAATTAGTGAAGCTGTACTTGGTGTGCAAGTAATCGCAAAGGAAGAAAAGGAGTATCAAAAACTGGGAGAAGCTTTAGAGATTCTCCATATTGAAGACCCAACATTAGAGTTTAAATGGTTCAAAGAAGAAAAAGAGTTTCACTTAAAAATTTTGGGTCCAATTCAAACAGAGGTTCTAAAAGAAAATTTAGCCCAGAGATGGGAGGTTGAAGCAGAATTTCACAAACCTAAAGTGATTTATAAAGAAACACCATCTACCTCAGCAGAAGGCTATGTACGCTACTGGATGCCAAAACCATGTTGGGCGATTATGACATTCTTGATAGAGCCAGCACCACTGGGTAGTGGCGTTTCATTTACTTCAAACGTAAGAACGAGTGACATAAGTAATAAGTATCTTAATGAAGTCAAGCGAGCTATTCCTTGGTCTCTGAGACAAGGGATTCATGGCTATGAGGTTACTGATGTATCTATTACACTTGTAGAAGGTTCTGAACATAATGTTCATTCAAATCCTGGAGATTTTTTATTGGCAACTCCCATGGGTGTACTCAGAGGGTTAGAAAATGCTGGAACAGATCTTTTAGAGCCTATGTATGCTTTTGAAATCAAAGCCAATCAGGATGTATTAGGATCTATTTCTAGTGATTTAAACCAGATGAATGCTCAGATAAACACACCTGTTTTTGATCATGATTCTTTTATCTTAGGAGGAAGAGTTTCAGTAGCCGTTGCTATGAATTATGCTGTAAAATTTAATGCTACGACTTCTGGGAAAGGACGTCTTAAACTAACGCTGGATGGCTATCAAAAAACGACCACTACTGAGGATAAAATCAGGAGTTACAAAGGCGTCTCACCGCTAGATGAATCTCAATGGATACTGCATATGCGCGGCGCTTTTAAAGCAGATGAACGGTGATCTAATTAGTAAGACAATAAGAAAGAAAGAAAACAAACAAAACCATAACACATTTAGCAAGATTTGTCAATTCGAAAGCAAGAATAGTCAAGAGTATGTGGACTATGAAAAATATATTTGCATCATTAATAATCAATAAAAAATGAACAGAAATGAATGTAAATATTGAAATTAAAGAAACACCCGAATTGAATCTTGCAGGAGTAACACACATTGGAATACACGGTGTTGAAAATGCCTTTGAAAAGCTTATAAAATGGGCAAATTCAAAAGACTTATTGAAGGACCCAGAAGCAAAAATGGGTAGAGTTTTCTATGATAGTATTAAAGTAACAGCACCAGATAAAGTCCGAATGAGTGTTTTTTTGAAAACTGATACCTCTTTTGAAGTTGATGGCGAAATCAATAAGTTAACTATTAACAAAGGGAAATGTATCGTTGGTCATTTTGAAATAACACCAAACGATTTTGAAAAATCTTGGACGAACCTCTATATTTGGATGAATGAAAATGGATATAAAAAAAGTGTAGAAAATCCATTTGAAATTTATCACAATGATTATAGGGAACATCCAGAAAATAAATTCATAGTAGATTTATATATCCCAATAGAATAAAAATGTTGTACAAGACCTTATAAAATTAATCGCTAGCCCTCTCCTACTTACAAAATATTCATAAATTTTTTACTCAGTTTGTACTTGCTGTGTTACTTATTCTTTCAAGATTAAAAACGATACTGCATGTTGTATACGCCGTACCTACGGCAGGCAGGCTTTTCGCGAAAGCGGAAAAAACAACACACATCAAGAAAATATAATTTTAAATTCCTATCCAATAACTACGGATTAAAAGCTAATAACTAAAAATTAATAGCTATTAGCTAATACCTAAAAACCTTATATTCGTAATACAAATCATACTGTATGCAACCCTATCACATTCTACTACTTATTGCTGGTTATTTTGGTGTTTTGATGCTCATTAGCTATCTCACAGGAAAAAGTGGTTCTAATGCAGATTTCTTTAAGGCAGGAAAACAATCTCCTTGGTATCTTGTTGCATTTGGTATGATTGGAGCGTCGCTCTCTGGAGTGACCTTTATCTCTGTTCCTGGATGGATTGAAGCATCAAGTTTTAGTTATTTTCAAGTAGTACTTGGATATACGGTAGGATATGCGGTGATTGGCCTTGTACTACTCCCACTCTATTACAAACTAAATCTAACCTCTATTTATACCTATCTGGAAGGTAGATTTGGAAATTCATCTTATAAAACAGGAGCTTCATTCTTTTTATTAAGTCGTATTGTAGGAGCTAGTTTTAGACTCTACCTAGTCGCAAATGTATTGCAATTATTAGTCTTTGATAAGATGTCATTTTTTGGTCGTGAAGGTGTTCCTTTCTGGGTAACAGTGACCATTACCATATTACTTATTTGGTTATATACTTTTAAAGCAGGAATCAAAACAATTGTATGGACAGATACCCTACAAACACTGTTTATGCTTATTGCAGTAGGTGTTGCTATCTATTTTGTATCTGATGAGATGGGGCTTTCTGGAGGAAATATCATGTCCTTTGTAGCAGATAGTGATTTGTCACAGATTTTCTTTTTTGAAGATTGGAAAAGTGGAGATCACTTTGTAAAACAGTTTCTATCTGGAGCTTTCATAGCCATTGTAATGACAGGTCTTGATCAAGATATGATGCAAAAGAATTTGACGTGTCGTAACCTTAAGGATGCTCAAAAAAATATATTCTGGTTTACCATTGTGCTTACTATTGTAAATATGGTATTCTTAGTTCTAGGGGTATTGCTTACAGTCTATGCTGCTCAACATGGTATCGATGCACATAAAGATCAGCTCTTTCCTACGATTGCCGTAGAAAGTGGCCTTGGGATTGGACTTGCTATTGTCTTCTTATTAGGGCTTATTGCAGCAGCTTATTCGAGTGCAGATAGTGCACTTACATCACTTACGACTTCTTTTAGTATAGACATCCTAGACATCGAAAAGAAATACGATCAAGAAAAACAAGTACGTATCCGTAAACGTATTCACATCCTAATGTCTATTGTTTTGATACTCGTCATTATCGTTTTTAAATACGTAATCGCAGACGATAGTGTCATTGCACGCCTATTTAAATTTGCAGGATTCACCTATGGCCCATTATTAGGACTATATGCTTTTGGGTTATTTACTACTTGGAAAATAAAAGACAAATTTGTGCCTATTATTGCTATATGCTCTGTCTTATTATCTATTCTTATCAATTTAAGTGCTCAAATATATACATATTACTCTGATGCACTTTATACCAACACTACTAATAGACTGACTTGGAATAAGGCTGGAGAGTTAGCCAAAGAATTATATTATGAAGTTGGATTTGAAATATTAATCATAAATGGATTACTCACATTTATAGGCTTAGTATTGATTCGTACCCAAAAGGACTAAGGTACACGCCACTTCAAAATCTATATTATTTTCTTTAAGTATTCTATAAAGTTCAGGATTTTCTGTCCCTGGATTAAAAATAACACGTTTAGGATTCAGCGAAATTAAGTACGGAATATATTGGTCTTGACGCTTTGGGTTGAGATAAAGTGTAACAGTATCAAATTTATTTTTATGGGTTTCCGCTTTCGCGAAAGCGTCATTAAAAGTGATCACTTCTTCTCCAGCAACTTCTCCAGAACGTAGACCTATAGCGAGAACAGGATGGTTATACTTTTTTAAACGATGTACGGCAAGGTGGGAATATCTGCTAGGTTTAAGGGAGACTCCTAGAACTACGGTAGGCTTTATAATCATAAAACAAAGTTAAAAAATAAAAACGGTGTAACACTCCTCGAAATAATTCGTCTATAGAATAAGAAGTTAACTTACCTGTTAGATACCTTTTAATTCGTTTTGATGGTTAGTGTTAATTAAAAGAAGTATCTAATAAAAATCCCAGGGTTCCGGATCCTGGGATTTTGTTTTTTTATAGAAAATAATATATTTATAAACACATTATACTTAAGGAGTTATTATAAAATATTAATCCCTTAAATATCAATAACTTTGTTAGTATAAAAATATATTACATTTTATAGAAATGCGCAACATCTTAAAAATTTGTTTATTCTTCTGCATGACTAATATAATTGGTCATAATGCGAGTGCGCAAGATAATTCCGTTGCTAAAGACAGTGTTTTATTAGAAAGTTTAACACAAGGGATGGAGGCCTTTTTTACAGATCCTTATAATTACAAACAACGTTTTATTGAGGCTGAAGTTGTAGTAGACAGACTGATTAAAGAAAAACCAGAAAGCGTTTATTTTAAAACTAAAAAAGTAGACATTACTAATTACCATACGTACTTTTTAAGAAGAGAGCTTAAAGATGAAGACTACTTAAACAAAATGTATGATAATATTAGTTTAAGACAACATATTGGTGATAGTTGTGGCTTGAGTATTTCTTATAGAAAACTTGGTGTCTTTTGGCGTACCAAAAAAAAATATAAAGAAGCGTTGTCATTTGTTAAGAAAGCTCAAATTCAGTCTTTACATTGTGGAGATTCTTTACAGATGTTATTGAATGATTTGGCAGAGATTAAGATCATTAGATTTACAAATAAACAATTTGATTTTGATAGTGCATACGCACACTTTATTAGTCGAGCTACACTATTGAACCAATCTAGAGGAATCGCAGCTTCTCATCAAAATTATGCTGGTTATCTTATAAGAAATAAAAGACATAGTGAAGGAAAGATTCACTTAGATATAGCAGAACGAGTTAGTGAAAAAGATAATGATCTTATTCGATTAAAAGCGATATATGCTTCTAGTGGTAATTATTATAGAAAAATAAAAGAGTATGATAAATCCATCGCATTATATAAAAAAAGTATTGCCATAAATCAAAAAATTAAAGATAGTTTTTCTTTGTCTAGCACGTTTTTAGGTATTAGTAATAGCTACTCAGCAAAAAAAGAGTATGAACAATCTTTAGAGTATTATATTAAATATAAACGTATTCAAGCAAGGTTAAAAGAAATTGAGAACTCAAAATTAATATCTGGAATTGCATCAGAATTGAATTATAAGAGACAAAAGTCTATAGATAGTATTGCTTTTATACAAAAAGCAACTGCAATCAAAATGAATGCAGAGCAAAAATCACAGCGTAAGTTTTGGATTGTGGTTTGTAGTTTATTAGTACTGCTTTTGGTTTCAATTATTGGGTATTTTAAATACAAATTAAGAAGTAAAAAAACAGAAACTAAAAATAGTTTACTTAAACAAGAGGTCTCATTAAAATCTAATGAAGTGACTAATTTGTTAGTAGAGACTGTAGAACATATTCAGACTAAAGAAGTGCTGTCTAAAAACTTAAAACGTTTATCTACTCAAGAAGAAGGCGTTAGTTTAAAAGGAATTTTAACCGATTTAAAAGTTGAAAATCTAGCAGATTCTAAGCGATTATTTATCAAAGAAAACATAAGTAAATTACAATCGGACTTTATACATAAGTTAAAAATAAAGCATCCAAACTTAACAAAAACAGATATTGAAGTTGCAACTTTTATTCGTTTAGGGTTAAGTAGAAAACAAATTGCATCATTAAGAAATACGACTGTACACGCATCAAAATCTTCGCGTTACAGACTTAACAAAAAGCTTCATATAGAAGACGGACAAGATACCGTAAAATATTTAAAATCAATATAATGGATATTTAGTTACTTATGAATCATAAGTAGCTATTATCAGATATGATTCTATTTATGCATCCCTATTTGCATCCCCTCTTTTTTTAGATTATTGGAGTCAATATTTTATGTTTGTTTTATACATGAGTGAATATTAAATACTTTCTGAAAATATATTTCAAGAAATATATACGGTATTTAATCTAGCATATGTATTGATAATGTAAAATTAAGAACCCCAAATTCTAATGAAACAGATACTACAACTTATATGCTTATGCGTATGTACCATAAGTTTTGCTCAAAAAACCACAAATTTCGGAAACATACCTTTAACTAAAGTTAAAGAAAACTTCAAAAAAAGCACAGACCAAAGTATTTTCTTTTCCGAATTAAAACCAACCTCAGGTGTTGAATTTCGTTTAATAAAAACGGAAACAGATAAGTTAGGGATGATACATAGGACGTATCAACAATATTATAATGGGATTAAAGTTCATTTTGGGGTATTGAAAGTCCATGAAAAAAATGGAGTGAGAAAAAACTTTAGTGGTGCCTATTTTAATCCTTCTGGATTAAGAACAAGCACAAATATGTCTTCCTTTCAAGTACAAAGTATAGCGAAACAATTTATGAGGTCTAACGATGTTTTTTGGTTAGATAGTGAAGGAATTTCAAAATCCAATGCCCCTAACCCAGAACTTTTGATTCTTCCTAATCGAAGAACAGCTACATTACATGTTGCCTATGCTATAGGAGTTGGAGTCTCTACACCGTCATTAAAAATGGGAATATTATATGTAGATGCTCAAACTGGAGCAGTACTAAAATTTAAAAATCAAGTTTTTACTTGTTTTGAAAATAAAGAAAGTGGTCATGATGAAAATCATAGCAATAACAAAAATAAGTATACTACACCTGTTGTGTCAGGAACAGGAGCTACCGTATATTCTGGTTCTCAATCTATAGAAACAACATTAGACGGTAGTGATTATATATTGTATGATCAAACAAGAGCAAATACAGGAAGTAGTCATAATACAGGAATAGCAACAAAAAACGGAATAGCAACTGTAAATATAAATCACTCAGCAACGTTAACAGATTATAGTAATGCAAGTGTTGTTACAGAGTTTACAGATGGTAATAACAATTGGACAGCGGCAAACTTAAATAGTGACGAAGACCAGTATGCACTAGATGCTCATTGGGGCGCACAAGTAGTATACGATTATTTTAACGCAGAACATAGTAAAGAGAGTTATGATGGTAACGACTCGGCAATAGTGTCTTACGTGCATTATGGTACAGATTATACAAATGCTGCTTGGGTATCTTTTACCAATAATAGAGGTTTTATGATCTACGGTGACGGAGGTGGGTCTTTTACACCATTAACTTCTCTAGACGTAGCAGCACATGAAATTGCGCATGGTATAACAAATAATACAGCACAGCTAGATTATGAGCTAGAATCTGGAGCTTTAAATGAAGGTTTTTCAGATATCTGGGCAATGGTTATAGAAAACCACGCAAATAATAATCTAGGAACTTCAAAAGATATTGCTTTAATAAATGATGAAAATGGAGGCGGAACACTTCGTTCTATGTCTAACCCCAATGCTTATAGTTTACCAGATACCTATGGCGGGACATATTGGTACGATGTAAGTGGATGTATACCGGATGTTAATACAAATGATTATTGTGGCGTACATACCAATAGTGGTGTGTTAAGCTATTGGTTTTGGTTACTATCGCAAGGCGGAAGTGGGACAAATGATATAGGAGATGTTTTTTCCGTGACTGCTATAGGGATGGATGATGCTGCGGCGATAGCATATAGAATGCAAAATACCTATTTAACGAGTACTTCGGATTACGCAGATGCAAGAACATATGCTATTCAAGCAACGATAGATTTATTTGGGGATTTTTGCACTGATCAAGAAGAATCAGTAACCAATGCTTTTTATGCTGTTGGTGTTGGAAGTGAATGGAGTGCTAATGGACAATCACCAACAATAACAACAGATATTGTAGATCAAACAGTTTGTGTAGGAATTGATCAAGTACAAATAACTGCTGCTGCTACAGACTGGACTAATAAAAGATGGCAAGTATATAATGCAGGATCATGGGATAACCTTAGTAATGGTGGATATTATGCAAATACATATTCAAATACAATGAGAATAAATAATCCTGATGTTTCCTTAAATGGTGCTCAATATCGTGTCTATTATGAAAATAATTGTGGTAAAACACATTCATCAGTAATGACTTTAACTGTATTCGAAAACCCAGTTGCAACTGTAGATACTTTAACCGATGAGACTTGTAGTGGTAATAATGATGGTTCAATGACAATTTCATTTGACGATGATAGTAATCAAACAAACATTGAATTTAGTATAGATGGTGGTGTTACCTATCCGCATAATTATTCAGATGACTCAGGTACACAAAACATAGCGGATTTAAGCGCTGCAACTTATAATGTGTGGGTAAGATGGGGAGATGATGATTGCCCGGTAGAATTAGGAGACTACACTATTAATACAATTACTTGTATTGATTATACAGCAATTCCTGATGCTAATTTTGAAGCAAAATTAGACCAATTAGGATATGATGATATTTCTGGAGATGGACAAGTACCTACAGCAGCAATAGAAGTTGTAACAAATTTATTTGTGAATAATTCAAGTATTACTGATTTAACAGGAATTGAAGCTTTTACAGCATTAGAAATCTTAAACTGTAATACCAACTCAATAACAAGTTTAGATTTAAGTTCAAACACCAACTTAAACAATCTTAACTGTTCAAGTAATTCTTTAACTTCTTTAGACTTAAGTGCTAATTTAATGTTAACAACATTGTATTGTAGTGCTAATGATATTAGTACTATAAACGTAACGGGTAACAGCTTGTTAGAAAAATTAGATGTTATAGGTAATTTGCTTACTAGTATAGATGTAACTAATAATTTGGTTCTGGATGATTTAGATCTTTCAAGTAATTCTTTAGAAGCTATAGATCTAAGTAATAATACAGTTATAACTGGTTTAAGTTTATTTGGAAATGATATACTTAATGTTGATTTAAGTAATAATACATTACTAGAATTTCTTGACCTTGGAGATAACCCAATGTCAAGTATCGATATCAGTAATAATCTAGCATTATTAGAATTATACACCTATAATTCTAGCCTTACAGGTAGTTTAGATTTAAGTAATCATACATTATTAACAGATGTTGATTTAACGAATTCTAATTTTTTAAACTTAGATATACGTAATGGAAATAACACCAATATCCTAAGTTTTACAGCAATAGGAAATAGTAATTTAACGTGTATACAGGTTGATGATTTAAATAATGATTATAGCTTGTGGATCAAAGAAGCAAACACAAACTTTTCAGACACAAATTATTGTGATTATACTGCCATACCAAACGCAAACTTTGAAGCTAAATTAGAAGCACTAGGTTACGATGATATTTCTGCAGACGGACAAGTGCCAACGGCACTTATAGAAGTCGTTACAAGCTTAGATATTCGTAATTCAAGTATAACTGATCTTACAGGTTTAGAAGATTTTACAGCTTTAGTAACGTTACTTTGTAGAGCAAATGGTATAAGTACTATAGATGTTAGCCAAAATCTATTGTTAGAAACGCTTACTGCAAATAATAATAGTATTGGTACTATTGATTTGTCTAATAATACAGTATTAAAATCAGTAAATCTTGGTGGCAATGGATTATCAACATTAGATGTTTCTAGTAACACAGTATTAGAATCCTTAAGCTTACAATCTAGTAGCGGTTTAACAACGATAGATATTTCAAACAATACTCTTTTAAAAAGTTTAAAAACGTATAATTCCAATATAGCTACATTAGATATTAGCAATAATACAGCTTTAGAAACATTACAAGTATACAGTTCGCCCATAGCTACTATAGATGTAACCAATAACCCAGATTTAATAGATTTTCGAATTCATAATACGAATGTTACAACATTAGATCTTAGTAATAATCCAGATATAGAGCAACTAAGAGTAAATGATACAGACATTGAATCATTAGATTTAAGTAATCAGATTGCACTGCAAAAACTATATGCCAACGATATGAACTTAAGTTTCTTAAATGTTCAAAATGGGAATAATGGAAATATAACAGTGTTTAAGTTAACAGATAACCCTTCATTAAGCTGTATACTAGTAGATAATGCAGCTGACAGTACGATAGATTGGGATGAAGTAGATGCAGGTGTAACGTTTAGTGATACTTATTGTAGATACACAGCTATTCCAGATGCTAACTTTGAAGCTCATTTAGAATCCCTAGGCTATGATGATATTTCTAGTGATGGACAAGTCCCAACAGCATTGATAGAAGTCGTCACTTCTTTAACAGCCCAATTTGAGGATATAGTTGACTTTACAGGTATTGAAGATTTTATTGCGCTTGAAAGCCTTGCCGTTTCATATAATTCATTCACAGATTTAGATGTAAGTAATAATACAAATCTTACGTTTCTAAATTGTGGGTATAGTTTATTAACAAACCTAGATGTAAGCAACAACATATTGTTAGAAACATTATGGGTGAATAGCACAAATCTTAGTGCTTTAGATCTTAGTCTAAATACCAGTCTTACTTCTTTAACTGCGAGTGCTATAAGTAATTTGACAACATTAAATATGCAAAATGGTAACAATACTAATGTTACCCATTTTACGACAGGAGGAAATAGCAATTTACCTTGTGTGTTAGTAGATGATTTAGTTAATGATTACAGTTCATGGGTTAAAGATGTTGCCACGAGTTTTAGTGATACTTATTGCAGATATACGACAATACCAGATGCCAATTTTGAAGCTGCTTTAGAAGCATTAGGGTACGATGATATTTCTACAGATGGACAAGTACCTACTGCATTAATAGAGGAAGTTACTAGTTTAGATGTGAGTTCTTCGAGTATTGCTAATCTAACAGGAATTGAGGGTTTTATTGCCTTAACAGATTTAAATGCGAGTGATAATGCTTTAATCAGTGTAGATGTAAGTACTAATACAATGCTAACTTCATTATCTCTACACTCTAATTCGTTGACAAGTATAGATGTTACAAACAATACACTATTAACATCACTTTCGGTAAGCTTTAACGAATTAACAACTATAGATATAACTAATAATGTTTTATTAGAAAGTTTTTATTGTAACAGCAATGATATTACTGCTATAGATGTGAGTTTAAATACGAATATTAAGTTTACAAATTTTTCAGACAACCTATTTACACAATTAGACTTTAGTGGAAATAGCTTATTAAGCTTTTCATCATTTAACAATAATATGCTTGAAAGTTTAAATGTACAAAATGGAACAAATGAGAGTCTGGTCTTATATATTTCAGCTTCAGGAAATCCAAATCTTACCTGTGTTTTAGTAGATAATGTTGATTACAGTACAACCAGTTGGACAGATATAGATGTACAAACAAGTTATAATGAAACATCGTGTTTTGTATCTATAACACCAAAAGTATTTTTACAAGGAGCAATCACAAATCCAAATACAGGAGAAGAAAGCCTCATGCGTGATGATTTACGTATCGCAGATGTACTACCAACAACCAGCCCATATACTGATGCGCTCACATGTGATATTACCGTTTTTGACACTACAGGAAACGATGCTATTGTAGACTGGGTTTGGATAGAATTACGCGATGCTACAGACAACACCACTGTACTAGCCTCAACATCTGCTTTGCTACAACGTGATGGCGATGTAGTAGCTATAGATGGTACTTCTGCTGTGTCTATAGATATTGCAGCAGCAGATTATTATGTGGTGATCAATCACCGTAATCATTTAGGAATACGTACCGCTAATACCATAGCACTCTCAGCAACATCAACAGTAGTAAATCTTAGTACTGATGTCACATCGGTTACTGGGGAAACGCTTGCATTAAAAGATATGGGAGATGGAATCTACGCGATGTATGCCGGAGATGTCGTCTCTGATGGAAGTGTCTTAAATACTGATATTACAGAAGCCTTATCAACTTCAGGTGAAATCAATGTATACACCAATGCAGATGCCGATATGGATGGAAATATCCTCAATACAGATATCTCTATATTAATTCAGTTAAATGCTGGAAAAATTCAACAATTTTAATCTATTAATATATATACGCTTTCGCGAAAGCGTATACAACCCCAAATCACTAACACAATGACCATGAAACAGATCATACTTATACTATGTGCGATATGCACATTTCTTACCACCCAAGCTCAAAACATCGAGCTATCCTTTGCCAATCCAACCGTCACCAATGATGGCATGAATGACTTCTATGAAGTAGATATCATCATTACTAGTGATGTAACCTATACTCAAGGATCAGGACAGTTCTTCTTAGATTATGACGCTGCCGCTTTTGGAACACTCATCAATGGTGCTGGAGGAATTACCTATGAACGTCCAGATACATCTATTCTTGGTGGACAAACCACCGTAGATGTAGGAGGAACCATCATCCCATTAGGAGTTCATTACAATTCATTCTTTGTCAATGATGCCACGACTTCTAAAGTATCTTTCATTTGGCAACAAAATGGAAGTGGTGGAATGATAGGAACGAATATCCCAGCCAATACTCCTGTTGTATTAGTTCACGTAAAAATGCAATTCTTAGACGGAGTAACTACGGTCGCTACTGATCTTTGTTTTGATGCTACAAACCCTTTTGATGATCAATTCTTTACTGCTTGTGGACCTTTTGATCCACTCGTAGGATTCACCTTTGTAAATGCCGATTGTATTAATGAAGCTGGAACGCAAATTACAGATTACACTCCTGATTGTTCGGGATCTACTTTACCAGTACTTGTATGTACTGGAGGAACTACTACCTATACCATTGCGGGTGGATGGGATAATGGAACACCAGATGCAACCATGACTGCTGTCATTGCAGAAGATTATAGTACAGCTACTATGGGGTTAGGTGATATCAATGCTTGTGAGCTTACAATAGATGCCATGGCAACCCTTACCGTAACCGATGGAAACTTCATCAATATTCAAAATGATATTACTGTCAATGGAACACTCACTGTAGATCATCAAGGAAGTGTTGTACAAGTAGAGGAAGGTGCCGTTACGACAAACAATGGTGCCATCACAGTAACAAAAACAACACCTAGCATCGCCGCACGTAATTATATAGCAATGAGTAGTCCAATGAGTGCAGAAACAAGAGATGGCGTATATGCAAACTCCCGTGCTGTATTTAATATCATCCCGAGCAACTTTGTCCCTTTTACGATTGACTTTGATACTTTCCCAGAATTTGAGTTTGCAGAAAACTTCCTAGATGATGACAATGATTTCCTATCACAATCCTTAGGAAGTGATCCGTTACCAACGCCAGGAATTGGACAATTGGTATTCCCATCGCCTGCTCACAATTCTCCAGATGCAACATATCAATTAGATTACACACAAGGAACACTAAACTCTGGAACGATTTCTATTCCTATCAATTACAATGGACCTGCGACTATTAATAATTATAATCTCTTAGGAAATCCATATGCGTCGGCTATTGATGTAGAGGCTTTTATTGCTGCTAATGATGCGGTAAATCAAGTATACTACTGGGAACATCTTACTGATCCATCGGCTGGATTGCCAGGGTTTGGAACCAGTAACTTCTCTATGAATGATATCTCTGTACGCAATGCCATAATGGGTATCGTTGCTGTTAATGGAGGAACAGCGCCTGGACAGTTTATGGCATCTGGACAAGGGTTTGGAATCAAAGCAGATCAAGCACAGGCTATGGCAAATACACCAGTGGTATTTACAAATAGTATCCGTGTGACTGGAAATAATGATGATTTTAGAACCCAAACAACAGCTATAGATAAACTGTGGTTAAACTTAACAACAATTGCTTTTGAAGGAGCCGTATCACAAACCGCTATTGGGTTTACTTCTCAGGCTTCATCTGGATTTGATGCAGGATATGATAGTCCGAGATTAGGAACCTTTCTTTCATTATTCTCTACCTTGGAAACAGGAGAAGAACTTGCTATTCAAGGAAGAGAAGCTTTTGATACTACCATGGAAATCCTACTTGGGTTTGCAACAACAGTAGAAGAGAATACAACCTACACCATCAGTATAGACCATCTGGAAGGAATAGGGATAGAAAATACACCTGTATTCCTGATTGACCATCTATTAGGAACAAGCACTGATTTAAAAGAAACACCATATACCTTTACGTCTCATAGAGGTATGCACACAGAACGTTTTACAGTCGTATTTGAAGAACGTGATGCATTAGGAATAGATGACGAAGGTAGCTTTCGCGAAAGCGTAACCCTCTACCCTAACCCTGCTACAGATCAAGTAACACTTTCATATTTAGGAACTAAGACACTTCAAAATGCAGTGATCACAGATCTAAATGGAAAAATAATGATGAGGGTAGATTTAGATACGTTTAATAGATCAAAAACAATTGCAATTAAAGGACTTGCAAGTGGAATGTACTTTATACAAATAAATTCACAGAAGAATACCATTGTGAAAAAGTTTTTAGTGAGATAATCCCCTTTGTATAAGTAGAGGTTGATAGTTCGACGATTAAGGAGTTGAATATCGATGTTTCGAGGAGTTCTTAATATAACAAGGACTCCTTTTTTATGAAAAATAGTTTCGCTTGTTACTTGACATAAAAATAAATGTAGGTTTTTTTTAAATACGATCAAATATAATAAGGTGATGTTTCTTTCGATTTTATCATAGTCAATTTCTTGATTCTATAAATAACTAAAAATATATGCTTTAGGTTCCAGATTCTAGGGTTTTGTTTTTAACCTATTTTATAACATAGTTTTATGATATATATACAGATCGGGTTAAATAATTGTTAATCCTCATATTGAAATAAAACTTTAAGCAAATAACAGCGTCTATATAAGTAATAGACAAAGATTTCAAAAAAGAGATTTTATAAATTAATTAGAGATGGTCAGACGCCTTTTAATTCGTTTTGATGGTTAGTGTTAATTAGAGGCAATGTCTACCGCAAAATCCCAGAGTTTTTGCTCTGGGATTTCATCTCTAAAAAATTGATTAAAAGATAGTTAATACTCTTTATAGGTTAAATAATTGTTAATCTCCAATAAAACTGAAATTATGGCAATAAAATTGCGTCTATAAGTATATACAATCAAAAAATACAGAAAAGGATTTTTATAAATTATTTGAATTAGCCTTCTTACTTATAAAAACAACTCTTAATATACTTGATTGAATTAAGCTAAATATAAAAGCTCTCTGTCACTAGAGAGCTTTATTCTTTTATATTGTTTACACTTTTTCTACTTTTTTATAAAGGCTAGGTAATTGCCACTTAAAAATGACGGCTAGAATACGTATGATCATAATAACTAGTCCAGCTAAAACCATAGATAACGTTTGAGAAATCTCAAATTGAGTTAGAAATAGATAGACTGTAGCGCCAAGAATACAGGCTGTTGCATAGATTTCTTTATGAAAAATAATAGGAATATCATTACACAAAATATCTCGTAGTACACCTCCAAAACATGCAGATACAGTTCCCAAAATCACACAGATAATTGGATCAAGACCAAACGTTAGACTTATCTGTACTCCTGTAACAGTATATAATCCTATCCCTATCGTGTCAAATAGGAATAAAGAACGTCTAAAATATCTAAGTTTATTTCTAAATATCACTGCAAAAATAACAGTACCAAGAATCACATACGGAAATACTTGATCCTGCATCCAAGTTACTGGTGTCTTTCCTATAAGGAGATCTCTCAACGTACCTCCACCTATAGAAGTTATTAAAGCAATAATAAGAATTCCAAAAGCATCCATACGTTTGTGCATGGCCGTAAGTACTCCCGAAATAGCAAAAGCAATCGTTCCTAAAATATCAATAAGGGTAATGATTTCCATTATTGTTGTGTATAGTAATTATAATCTGAGATCACTTGTTCTACAAATTTAATGTTTGTCTCTTCTGGAGTTACTCCCATTTTTAATTGTAATCGTTCTGCAAGTTTTACAATCACATTATGATTACTATGACGTTTTGCATCACTAAATAATGTTTTAATCTTCTGTACATCCTGATCATTAAACACTGTAACTTGAGGGTAAACTGGTACATAATTTTCTGGTATCTTCACTAGTAATGTATCTACTAGTCGCACTCTTTTTTTCTCGCTTATGAGGGTTGTCCCAGCTGCCATATCACCTAATCGCTGCCCTTTATCACTCATTAAAATACTAACAACAGCCACTCCTCCACTTGTCAAACTAATATCTATAATACGCATAATCCATCTTACAAAATAACTACCAAACCCCGGTTTTGATCCATCTAATTTTACAACTCGTAATTTCATCGCCGATTTCCCTGGAGTTTTTCCATTCCAAAATGTCTCAAAAAATAAATGATATAAAAAAGAAGGCAACCCTATAACCAAGAAAAATACCCATATATCACGATCATTCGTTCCGTCAGAGGCAAAAGCTCCTAAAAGAAATAAAGATAGAATCCAATAACTAAAGAGAATAAGCGCATCTATTAAATATGCAAGTAATCGTTCTCCTATTCCTGCAACATTTTGATAAATACTTACATTTTGAGCGGTTTCTATTTGAAAATTATCCATTTATTCTCTTTCTTTACTTTCTAATTTTTTTATTAAATGCGCGAAGCGGCTTTTGTTAAGCAAAATAAGGATAAATGGTTGAAGTTTGAAAATGTTATCACTAACAAAAGTCAAATACATCCCGATGAACTTTCTAGTCTCTACATTGAAGTAACGGATCATCTCAGTTATGCCCAAACATTTTACCCCCAAAGTAAGACTTTAGAGTATCTTAACCACATTGCCTCTCAATCACATCAAATCATTTATAAAACTAAGAAAGAATCGAGTAAACGATTTATTACTTTTTTTACAGAAGAGTTTCCTCTTTTGATGTATCAATATCAAAAACAGCTTCTTATTGCTTTTCTAACGTTCTTATTATTTACAATCATAGGCGCCTATAGTGCTGCACATGACGGTACATTTGTTCGATCTATACTAGGTGACGGTTATGTAAATATGACATTAGATAATATAGATCAAGGAGACCCTATGCGGGTTTATAAAGAACAGGGAGAACTCAATATGTTTTTAGGAATAACCATCAATAATATACGAGTAGCACTATACGCCTTTATTTATGGAATCCTTTTTTCTATAGGATCTCTATATATCATTATGCAAAATGCAATTATGTTAGGTAGTTTTCAATACTTTTTCTTTGAGCAAGGATTAGGATGGGAATCCGTACGCACGATATGGATTCACGGAACCATAGAGATCTCTGTTATTATTATAGCTGGATGTGCAGGTATGGTTGTAGGTAATAGCATTTTATTCCCTGGCACATATACACGATTGGTTTCTTTTAAAAGAGGTGTAAAAAATGGACTAAAAATAGTAATCAGTACAATTCCTTTTTTCATAATTGCAGGATTTTTAGAAGGTTTTGTAACGCGCCATACAGAAATGCCCGATTGGTTAGCCATACTCATTATAGGAGGATCGCTTATACTTATCATTTTTTATTATGTAATCTATCCAAGACAACAGCATAAAAAAGAACTACTAAAACACATGAATACGCCAGAAATTCCAACATTTTAAATGATACAATCCAACTATATAGAATTAAAAAAAAAGAGAGAGATAGGAGAAATTCTATCAGACACTTTTACATTTTTAAGAAGTAATTTTAAAGTCATCTTTAAAGTACTCGCAAAAACAACTGGAATACCTTTTATAATACTTATCGTTGCGATTGTATATTATAATACAACATCGTCAGAATTAGTAGACGTAATAAGTGGTATAGGCGCTCCAAATTTTGATATTGTCCAATTTATCATCTCTTTTATCATTTTAATGATTGCTGCAATGACATATAACGGACTCTTATATGGATCTATTTCTGAATACATAAAGGAATATAATAACACTACTGGAAATCCAAACATAGAGACTGTTCTTCAAAAAATAAAAACCAACACAAGTAAATTTATAGGATTAGCCTTTGCAAATCTAGTCTATGTCATTTTAGGGCCTGTCTTATTAATGATACTTGGGATTTTCTTAATAGGTTCGGGATCAGCGGCTATTATTTTTGGAGTTCTTATTTTTATTTTTGCAATCGTTCTTATGGTATATTTATATACTAAATATACAGTGATTTTTCCCTCTATTACTAATGCAAATACAAGCATATCAAATAGTTTTACCATTAGTGGAAAACTCATCAAAAATGAATGGTGGATTACTTTTGTAACACTTATTGTTTTAGGAATAATTATAGGAGTGATTAGTTTTGTTTTTCAACTACCAGCCGTTATTTACGATGTATCTAAAGAATTTACAGGATCTAATACATTTTCTGTTTCAGATGATTCGATAGATTGGGTTTTCGTGATACTAACTACTATATCTAATGCTATTTCATATATCCTTTATCTTATTTTAGCTATAGCATCAAATTTCATTTATTTTAATCTCAATGAGCGCAAAAATCAATCAGGTTCCTTAGAAAGGATAGATACTATAGGTGAATCTGATGATGCAAATGATAATTTTATTAAGAGGTTCTAATGAAGCGTCGTATTTTATGCCTTATTGTTTTAATTATTTCGCTTTGCGCGAAAAATGCCCATGCGGTTTCATCATCTATTGAAACCGTTAAGCAAGATAGTATCATAGTACAACAAGAACTCCAAAAAGATACCTCTACCCTTTCTCCTGTTACTCTAGATCAAGATCAAATACGAGAATACAAAAATGATGAAGAGTTTAATTATGTAGAAGCCTTACCTGAAGATAATTGGTGGACACGTTTTAAACAATGGGCATACAATACTTGGAATAGTTTTATTAGATGGATATTCGGTAGTGATGAAGTTACTGGTTTTACAGCTGTTTTACTTAAATTACTCCCGTATATATTTGTTATTGGATTGCTCTTCTTATTAGTATGGGTATTTTCAAAAATGGACACTGGAGATTTATTGCTAGAGAAAAAACAAACTGCGCAAGCATTTATGTCTGATGATGAAGAATTGATCAAGCATGAAGACATACAATTGCTTATTAATAAAGCAATTGATTCTGGTAATTATAGACTTGCCATACGATTTTATTACTTATTATCTCTTCAAAAAATGAGTGGTAAAGAGCTCATTGAATGGCAAGTACAAAAAACAAATCACGAATATATTTATGAAGTAGAAGATGTAGGTATACGCAACCAATTTAGACTTGTCACAGATATTTATGATTATATATGGTATGGGAATTTTGAAGTAGATAAGCAATCGTTTGAAAAAGCACAATCTACTTTCGTAACATTAACAAACAAATTATGAGCAATAAATTTAAAATACTTGCTGGTGTTTTGTTGACGTTAATAGCGGTATTGATTTATCTTGAATCCAATCAAGAAGATCCAATAAATTGGTATTCCAGTTACTCCAAGTCAGATAAAATTCCTTATGGTACTTTTGTGCTTTATAATACCCTTAAAGAAACAAGGACAGAAGATAACTTTAAAGAAATATCACGTCCTCCCTATGAATTTTTAGCAGATAGTAATCATCAAAGAGGTACCTATTTTTTTAATAATGACTTTATCAATTTTGATGAAGCAGAATCGTTACAACTCTTAGATTGGGTCTCTCGTGGTAACACTCTATACGTAGGAGCCAGCGGAATAGGAGAAACAATTTTAGATACCTTATCATTAGAAATAGAAGCCTTGTATCAATTGGATAATCTAGAACGAGAACCTCATATGGAACTTGTCCATCCCGAACTTAAAAAAGAGCATCCATACACATTAGATCTAGACATACAAACTTTTTATTTTAAAGAGGTAGATACCATAAACACCATTGTTTTAGGTGAATATGATTATATAAAAAATAAAGATTCTCTTACGTTAAGAGAGCCTAAAGTACATTTTATAAAACAAGCCTTTGGAGAAGGAACCATCATTATACATCTTATGTCTGATGTTTTTGTCAATTACTTTATGCTACATAATTCAAATTATGTGTATACAGAAGCTGCTTTAAAGTACATTCCAGAAAACGAAACTATTTTTTGGGATAATCATTATAAAAATGGAAAAACTATACAGACATCTCCTCTTTATATGTTGTTTAAGAACCGATATCTTAAATGGGCCTATTATATGTTACTCATAGGTGTCGTACTATGGGTATTTTTTGAGGGGAAACGAAAACAAAGAGCAATCCCTATCATAAAACCACTTCCTAATCAAACATTAGCTTTTACAAAAACCATTGCAGGAATGTATCTTGAAAAGCAAGATCATAAAAGCATTGCATTACATCAAATTAATCATTTTATGGAGTACATCCGTAATGAATACTCCATAGAAACAGCAGATAGAGGTTTAGATTTTATTGAACGGCTTGCCTCAAAATCAGATAATACACAAGAGGACACAAAACGATTAATGGATTATATTACATCCATTAATCAGAAGTATCCTATTACACAAGAAGAATTATTAAAACTAAATAAGCTCATAGAGGCTTTTAAAACTAAATAATATGGACGATTTAATAGGATCTGGAGTACCAGAAGATGGAAAAGAAAACAATCCATTACCACAAGATCTACCTTCGGCGACTCCAGAAGAGATAATACAAGATACTGCAAACTCTGATGAAAAGCTTACGTTTACAAATCGTATCCCATTAGAAGAACTCCGTGGTGCAGCAAATCAGATACGTGAAGAACTAGCAAAAATTATAATAGGACAATCAGAATTTATTGAACTTCTTATTGTTGCCTTACTTTCTGATGGTCATGTACTTATAGAAGGGGTTCCTGGAATTGCAAAAACGATCACTGCAAAACTCTTTGCAAAAACACTCGATACACAATTTAGTCGTTTACAATTTACACCAGACCTTATGCCTAGTGATGTATTAGGTACTTCTATACTCAATATGAAAAGTAGTGAGTTTGAATTTAAAAAAGGACCTATTTTCTCTAACATTGTGCTTATAGATGAGATCAATCGTGCACCTGCAAAAACGCAAGCTGCGCTTTTTGAAGTGATGGAAGAACGTCAGATTACCATTGATGGTACACGCTATCCTATGAACCCTCCATTTATGGTGCTTGCTACTCAAAACCCCGTAGAACAAGAAGGAACCTATGCATTACCCGAAGCACAGTTAGATCGTTTCTTATTCAAAATAAAAGTAGACTATCCGTCTTTAAGTCAAGAAGTAGATATCTTAAAGAGTCACCATAATCGCAAAGGCATTATTTCAAAGGATACAATCAAAGCAGTACTAAACCCTGCAAAACTAACCTCCTTTAGAGCACAAACTCAAGAAGTAATTATAGAAGAAAAAATACTTAATTATATCGCAGAGATTGTTGTAAAATCACGTACGCATCCACACTTATACCTTGGAGGGTCTCCACGTGCTTCTCTTGCCATTATGAATGCGTCTAAAGCCTTTGCTGCTATTTCTGGACGTGATTTTGTTATCCCAGAAGATGTAAAACGCTCTGTAGTTCCAGTAATGCGTCATCGTATTATCTTATCTCCCGAAAGAGAAATGGAAGGGATGACGACAGAACAAGTTATTGAGATGATTGTACAATCTATAGAAATCCCTAGGTAGATTGGTAGTCATCCGTTTTATAAAGTCCTTGTTTATAAGCAATAGAATCTTCTATGTGTTAACATTCATTGCAGTGGTGTACCTTCTTTCTTATTGGTTTCATTCACTGTTTCCGTTGGCAGGGTTACTATTATTTGGACTTGCAGTACTTTTCTTTTTGGATTGTTTAGTCTTATTTCGCGGAAGCGAACGCATCATAGCACAACGATTATTACCAGAAAAATTTTCAAATAGTGATCCAAATGAATTACCCGTTATTATTCAAAATAAATATGGTTTTGCAGTAGATGTTGATATTATAGATGAGATTCCTGTACAGTTTCAAAAAAGAGATTTTATAAAAACACTTCATATACCTACAAAAGAATCTAAAGAATACACCTATAACTTGCGTCCTGTTGAGCGTGGAGAATACACTTTTGGATTTCTAAATCTTTATGTAAGTAGTCGTATCGGACTTGTAAAACGACGGTATCGTTTTGAGAAAGATCAGATGGTAAAAGTATATCCTTCATTTGTACAGATGAAGAAATATGCCTTCCTAGCTCTTGACAATAGACTCTCACTTCACGGGATGAAAAAAATACGTCGTATAGGACATACAATGGAATTTGAACAAATTAAAGAGTATGTACTAGGCGATGATGCACGTACGATTAACTGGAAAGCAACCGCAAAAAGAGCGAGCTTAATGGTCAATCAATTTCAGGATGAAAAATCACAACCTATCTACACCATCATCGATGCAAGTCGTGTCATGAAAATGCCTTTTAAAGATTTGTCCTTACTTGATTATGCTATTAATAGCACCCTCGCTTTTTCTAACATTGCACTCAAGAAAAAAGATAAAGTAGGACTACTCACTTTTGCCGAGAATATCAAAAATCATGTCCCTGCAAGTAGCAAAAAAACACAACTCAATACGATTCTAGAAGTACTTTATAATATAAATACAAAGTTTTTAGATAGTGATTTTAGTAGATTATATGGACAAATAAAACGTAAAATAACACACCGTAGTTTATTACTTTTATATACTAATTTTGAGCATATTTCTGCATTAGAACGGCAGTTGGTATACTTAAAGGCGCTTTCGCGAAAGCATGTCCTTGTGGTTATCTTTTTTCAGAATACAGAATTGGACGAACTTATCCATTCAAAAGCAAAAGATCTTCCATCTGTATACCATAAGACCATTGCACAAAAATCTGACTACGATAAAAAAGTCATGATAAAAACATTAAAAAAACACGGTATTCAAACCATCCTCACCAAACCCGAAGACCTCACTGTCAATACGATTAACAAATATCTTGAGATCAAAGCAAAAGGGCTTATATAACCCTTATCATCACGAGTTTTCTAAAATTATTTTACATTTATAACGCAACCTTTCTTCATAAATCTAGATAATTAGGTATACACTAATTAAAAACAGATTATGAAAAAATCCATTCTAAGCATACTTACACTTCTTGCAATTTTAACCTCTATATACAGTTGTCAAAGTGATGATGATACGACACCTACTCCTACTCCAGAAACTGAAGAAGTAGATGAAAGTAGTAATCTAGAAACTATCATTGAAGAAATTTTAAATACAAACCCTGATGGATGGAAAATAGCATCTGCAAGCCTATCTAACAATACAGTATCCAATTTAGATATTACAAATTTGTACAACGTACAAGACGATCGTTTTGAATTCTCTGCGGCTTCTACATTTGGAATGAATTTGAAATGGCTAGAGGCATATCAAATCAATACTAATGCTATAGATCAAGAAACGGTAAAGACAGATAATTACATAAGATCTTCAGACATTATACTTACTTCTATAAGCATAGGTAGCCCATATCTATTTACAAATGCTCAAGGAAATATAATAATTACATATGATTCAGACACCTCAACACTTACCGGGGAAATACAATCGCAAAACGAATCAGAAACACTAATAATTACGTTTACAGCTGTAACTGCATCAGATTTTCAGGACATTGAAACACCACAAAACTTTAATTTGGTATTTAGTGCAGATACATCACAACCCGTTATTGGGCTAAACTACTCATATGCTACAAATAGTCTATTTGCAATGGCACATAATTTTGATGTCCTATCTGTATATAAGTATGACGAAAACAATCTAGTTACCTCAAGCATAAGTACAACAGATAGTACTATCGGAAGTGATCAATTTGAATTTATAAATGGTAAGCTTACATGGGTTTCAAATTTTAGCAGTGCAGAGATAGATTATAATCTTACACAAGTTATTACGGGTAATGGTATAGATTTTACACCAGACAATCAACATAGAATTACAGCAGAAAACGATACAATTTATGCTGTAGGTGGTTATGGAGGTTATTTATCAGATCAAATTACTGTCTTATCACCATCTGATGCTAGTTTCTTAGAGTTAGGAAATATGCCTTCAGAAAGAGCACTAGCAGATGTTACTGTTGTAGACAGTGATCTCTATATCTTTGGAGGCTTCTATATAGACCCAACTGGAAACTTCTCGTATTATGATTCTATTTTAAAACATGATCTTGCTACTGGGGATCTTTTAGAGACTATTCCTCTAGGTGTTACTTTAATAGATAGCTATGTCTCTCGTAAGGGTGAACTTATCTATGTAGCTGGTCGTATATTATTAACTAATTCTAGCAATGGAGGCATTGGGGAAACTAGAAGATACTTTGGGGTATACAATACAGCTACAGAAACCCTTCAAGAAATTGATATTGATAATCTGCTACCTACTGATCGTAGAATAAGAGGTTTCGCCATTTCAGAAAACGCCATGTATTTTGCTTTTGATGAAGTAAATACAAGTACTGGATTCTGGACAATAGATGTTTACCAAGCATCTATTAACTAATTAATAACCATATCACAATAACACATATCAATCATGAAAAAATCCATTCTAAGCATACTTACACTTCTTGCAATTTTAACCTCTATATACAGTTGTCAAAGTGATGACGATGTTGAAGGGACGTTTCCCCCACCAACTGAGGAAACTGCAGATATAGAGGCAATCATTGAACGACTTACGGGAGGTAGTACAAAAACTTGGAAAATAGAAGAAGGCTTTGTCGTTTTAAACGATGGAGGTAATGCTGGTTTTGTAGATGAATACAATGTACAGGATGATGAATTTAGATTTACACTAGACAACGGAAATGTTTCGTTAGTTTGGAAAAAAGGATTTGGTATGAATATCAATGTAGATACATTTGAAGAATTCTTTTCTGACAAAAATGAAGCTTCTGTTACCTACCAAGTAACTATAGATCCTGATACAGGAGTCTTAAGTCTTAATCAAAGTGGCATTACATTACAACTAGCAGAAAATGTAGATGTAGGCACAATCAATCTCATACAAACTGATGGACAAACAGATTTAAGTATTAGTCTTTCTCCTAAAACCGCTGCAGATTATATACAGGTAGCTAATACACTTTCAAGTCCTCAAGAATTATTTAGTTTTAATACTGGGATTGCTAGAGTAGGTTTTAAAGTATCCCAATCACAAAATAGTCTTTATCTTACAAATAGAAATGACCTGGTACAAAGTCAACAACTAGCATTTAAATATAATTTAGGAAACAATACATTAACTTCCATTGATTTTTTATTACCCGATTTTGCTACTAAAAATATTGAATTTATAGAAGGAAACGTTTTAAGTCTAGGAGGCGCTAGATTTCAAACATTAGATTATGAATTAACAGGCGTACAATCGTTTATTGAAATAGATCCATTCACGACACTTATATTTAATGGGACAGCCTCACTAGATGATACCGTTTATAGTTTTGGAAATTCAAGTAGTAGTGATCTAATTTCAACATGGAATACCGGAGATGCAAGTATGCAAGCACTAGCTACAATAGGTGCTCCGTCGGATATTGCTTTTATGGATGGTGAAATTATTGATCAGATATTATACATATTTGGAGGTTGGGATTCAGATTTCCCTGGATCAAACACCCTATATACATATGATATAAATACAGGAGATCAAAACCAAATACAACTGCCTGTTGTCATCCAACAAGCTTTTACATCTACAGTAGAAAACCTTATATATGTCCTAGGAGTAGAACCATTCAGTACCGCTCAAAATAGAGTTTTTGGAGCATATAATACACTAGATGGCAGTTTTCAAGAAATAAACACAGATAGTTTGGATGCTATTTTAGCAAATAAAATTATAGAACAATTTCAAGTTACTGGTGATAAAGCATATTTTGTAATTTCTGAAAATTTAGGAGCGCCTAATGGTTTTACGAATAGAGTGTATGAAGCAACTTTAAATTAAACCCTATGAAAACAATAAAAATCATTTTAGGAATTCTTTTAGCTATCAGTATTTACTCATGCTCAGGAGATGACAACGATCGCTTTAAACCTGTTGTTGCAGAAGACCTCGAGTTCTTTCAGGACGGAGAGGTAGAGATGCTTTTTGACAATGCGGGTCCAGATGGTATCACTATGGTATTTATAGGAGAAGGATACATCAAAGAAGATTTAGGAAAAATATATGGGACTTATAGAACAGATGCCGAGCGTTACTTTGACTATTTATTTAGTATAGAACCCTTTGCAAGTTATCAAGAACATTTTAATGCAGCTATTATTTATACAGAATCACAATCACGTACAATTCCGCATGAAGCAACTACAGACAGTACTGCATTAGGGGCGTATACGTATCTAGGATGGACAGGCAGAAACTTTTATAGTGCATCATCAGACAAAATTGATTTTTACAAAAACAAACTCCCATCTGGGTACCAAACCAACAGTAATACCCTTATTGTTCTTAACGAGCGCGCTGGCGGAAATGCCTGTTATGCATGTGATATTGCATTTTCAGGGAGTTCATCAGAAACCACCATGGTCCATGAAATTGGACACTCCTTTGGAGCATTAGGAGATGAGTACGAATTACCAAATCAAAGCAATCCACCTAATGCAACTTTTTCACCTAATCTAGATGTGACAGATGATCTCACTCAAATTAAATGGAATCATTTTATCAATCGACCGGGGTATGAAAATGTAAGAGCTTTTGAAGGAGGAGGATATGTATCTACAGGAGTGTGGAGGCCTCAAATAGAAAGTATAATGAGAGGAGGAAGCTCCATATTAGCAGATCGTTTTAACGCTCCAAGTAGAGAAGCCATTGTAAAAAGAATTTATGAAATACGAGGATTATCATACGATCTTGAAACATTTTTAGCAAATGATAATCATACAAGAACCGCCATTCCTACTTCAAGAAAAACAGGCCCTCTACCAGTAGGATGTTTACATTAAAGTATCATACAAAACAAAAGAGGTGTTTGTTTCCTAAACTTGACAATACGAAGATGAAAAGATAATCCTCTACCATTTTTACATATTTGAATTTGCCATGAAGAAGAAAAAAGGATGTGCTTTTTAGCGCATCCTTTTTATTACATGATATTGTTGTAGTACCCTATAGGTTTCTTTATCTTTGCCCCCTTATAAAAAACTACATCATATGTCGTTGTCACCATTACAAGCCATTTCACCTATTGATGGTCGTTATGCATCAAAAACCGAATCGCTTGTACCTTTCTTTTCTGAAGAAGCACTTATAAAATATCGAGTAAAAGTAGAGATAGAATACTTTATCGCATTATGTGAACTACCACTTCCCCAATTAGAAAGTGTAGACAAACATTCTTATATCGCTTTGCGCGAAATTTACTCTGACTTCACTACCCAAGATGCGCAAGCCATTAAAGACATTGAGAAAGTAACCAACCATGATGTAAAAGCTGTCGAATACTTTATCAAAGAAAAATTTGACGCTTTAAACCTAGAAGCCTATAAAGAATTTATCCATTTTGGATTAACCTCTCAAGACATTAATAATACAGCCATCCCTATGAGTTTAAAGGATGCTGTAAACCAAACATACATTCCACAATTACTAGAAGTTGTAGATCATTTACGACAACTAGTAGATGAATGGTCATCTATCACTTTACTAGCACGTACTCACGGACAACCTGCTTCTCCTACCCGATTAGGAAAAGAGATCGAAGTATTTGTTGTACGTATAGAAGAACAACTCAATCTATTAAATGATATCCCAAGTGCCGCAAAATTTGGCGGTGCAACAGGAAATTTCAATGCACATAAAGTAGCCTACCCGATGGTAGACTGGAAGAAATTTGGACATGACTTTGTACACGATACCTTAAAGTTACATCACTCCTTCCCTACTACACAGATAGAGCATTACGATCATATGGCGGCACTTTTTGATGGTTTAAAACGCATCAATACCATTATCATCGATTTAAATCGTGATTTCTGGACCTACATCTCTATGGACTACTTTAAGCAGAAAATCAAAGCAGGAGAAGTAGGATCTAGTGCAATGCCACATAAAGTAAACCCTATTGATTTTGAAAACAGTGAAGGAAACTTAGGCATTGCAAATGCAATTTATGCACACCTTGCCGCAAAACTTCCTATCTCTCGTTTACAACGTGACCTTACTGACAGTACCGTACTACGTAACATCGGAGTACCTATAGGACACACCCTTATAGGATTACAATCTACCTTAAAAGGATTAAACAAACTTTTATTAAACGATAAGAAAATCGCAGCCGACCTTGAAAACAACTGGGCTGTCGTAGCCGAAGCTATTCAAACGATCTTACGTCGCGAGGCATACCCAAATCCGTATGAGGCGTTAAAAGAATTGACACGTGTTAATGAACGTATCACTCAAGAATCTATTGCTACGTTTATAGACACCTTAGAAGTAAGTGAGACTATCAAAGGAGAATTAAAAGCGATCACACCAGATAATTATACTGGGATATAATGAGACTTTTAAAACTAATATGGGATTTTAGAGGCCCTGCCGCAGCAAAAACTGCCATCCACCACGAAATACATTTGAAGGAGTTCGCTTTCGCGAAAGCGTTAACAACACAAATCACTGGTGTATCGGACCTTAGCGAACTTCACAGTATTGCATATCTCGTAGTTCAAGAAGACGAAATGAAGCCCGTAAGAGACGCTTTAAAACCCCACAGAGGACAAGTATACACTGAAAAATAATAGTTCGGCACAGATATTGGTTTCTATCTCATATATTTGCACTCGCGATGCTAAAAAACTAATAAAACACATACAATGAAGAAAATGATACTTATTGCATTTGTTGCCCTATTTTCGGTGACGACATATGCTCAAACAACAAAAGTCGGAACAGTAGACGCTGACTACATCTTATCAAAAATGCCTGAATTAACAGGAGCGCAAGAAGCACTTAAAGTATACAATCTAGATCTTGAAAAACAATTAAAGGAAAAACTAGATACGTATGATACGGTGTATAAAGCAGCAGAAGCTGGATTTGAAGCAATGACAGATGCTGAGAAAACAGCAAAACAAGAAGAACTTGCTGGTATGGAAACTGACATTACAAAATTCCGTAACAACGGAACACAACTTGTACAGTTAAAGCAAAATGAAGTCTTACAACCACTTTACAAAAAGATAGGTGATGTTGTAAGTGTTGTTGCAAAAGAATTAACATATACGCAAATCCTTAATATTGGAAACAATAATAACCTAGCGTATGTTGATCCCGCACACGATATTACTTTAAAAGTACTTGCAAAAATGGGAATCACTGTAGAGTAGTTTCTAAACAAGATATTATATAAAAAAAGCCATTCCTAGGAATGGCTTTTTTTATGTTTATAATGTATTCATTTTCGCTTTAAGCGAAAACAACAAATCATCATACGTTATATGTATACTTGATTGTTTTTCAAAATAGAGTAGTACTCTAAATTAGAGTGTTACTCTATTTTTACTATGCAATCAACAATCGGGAACTTCGGTACGATTCGCTAACAGCAAATCACTCAGTCACCCCTAGTCTAAAGAATAACAAGCTTTTATATTCTATCAGCGAGCATCGCGAGCGATCTATATTCTATACTCTTATTTCTCTAAAATCTGCTTAATATTTGGCTTAAAGTAATTAGGACCTTTGAGCACCTTCCCATCTTCACGAAAGATCGGTTTCCCATCAGCACCGAGTTTACTCATATTGCTACGTTGTATCTCATTAAAGACTTCTTCTATCTTGTCTTGCATTCCGTGCTCAATGATGGTACCGCATAAGATATAGAGCATATCACCAAGGGCATCGGCTACTTCGACAAGATCACCTGCGTCGGCAGCTTCTAGGTATTCTTCGTTTTCTTCTTTCATTAAGTTAAAACGAAGCATGTTCTTTTCTTTGGTAAGTTGTGCCGTAGGAGTTTCTTCTATTCCTAATCCAAAAGCACTATGAAATGCGTGTACGGCTGCTATTTTGTTTTTCATATTCATGCCCGCGAAGACGGGTATCTATTTTTACACCCACACTACGACTATGCTAAGCATAAACTCTGACGGGTATCTTAATTAATAATTCGTTCGTTAGTATACGACATATATCGTATTTTTGAAGTCTCTAAAATACCACAAAATGTTTAGTACTGGTCAGCTTATTTTTGTCATCTTTTTTGTTGTTGTCTTTGTAGGCTTTATTGCCTACTCGTATCGTAAAGATGCTACCCTTCATAAAAAACAGTACAAAGGATCTAAATGGGTTTTACTTGGTTTTATAGGATTTGTCGCTTTACTCTTCCTTATTAAGTTCACACTCAAAGGATAACGTTTACCGTTCATTATTGCTTCTTATCGATTTTATTTTTTGTGCTTGTACATTTCATGTAGCTTGTTGGGAGGATATACCCATTGGTGGGTATGTTTTAAGGTTGAAGAATCATTCATCTTTGAAAATACTAAAAGTAACTAATAAGCACGATCATATGAAGCATTTACATTTTATTCCAAAAAAGAACATTCCAGTATCTCTACCACCAGATGAAAATAGTAGTGATAGAAATACAATGAAAGTATTTATCCCTGTTAATGTTGACCATAATTCGACAAACATATCTGTTAAATATAGAAAAGCTTATTCTAATATATATTTAATTCAAATAATTATTAATTGTAATGTTAATGGTGGGTATCCGAAAAATATAAAATTCTGTTGCATTAATATTAAAAATGCCTATTTCAGAACACAAAATGATATAAACATGATTATGATAAACGCAAAAATTAAAAATGACTCTAGAATTCATGGAGGGAATCCAGCAAAATTTAAATTACACGATTATCCTGAATGGAATATTGACCCTATAACATTTCATATTGATGAAAACAAAAAACTTTTTCTGGAAGATAATTCTATAGATTCACAAGATACTTATATAGAAGAAGATCCTAATCTTGTTCTATATTCTTCTAAATTTGATAGTTGCACAATACCGCCTAAAGGATAAACTATTAAATATATAACATAGAAATACAAAATACCATATAGGTATTTTGTATTTTCAAATAAATCCATAACGATTATTAAACTATTAAGATTTATATATTGCTTAATTATTTTCTTCAATACTAATCAAGTAGTATCTCAAGAAGAAGAGGATCAACTACTCTTACAAGCAGATTCTCTATTTAAAAAGAAAAAATACACTAGGGCAAAAAAGATCGCCTTAAATTTTCATTATAAAGAACCATTAAATATTGAACCTATTATTTTCTTAGGGAAAATTTATGCTCGAGAATTTAATAAAGACTCTAGCATCTTTTGGCTTAGTAAAGCAAATTATCTTTTAAAAAATAACATCTCAAAAAGACACAAATTTCAAATTCTTTTATGGACGGGTTACAGTTATGATGTTAATAAAGAAACTACACAGGCTTTAAAAAATTATTTAGGTGCAGATTCTTTATCACATTTTATTAAGGACTCATACGAATTAGAAGTTTTATATCAACGTACTCTACTAATTTACAGTCAATATGATTACTCTGAATATTCAAATCATTTGATAAAAGAATATGAAAAAATAAAAGATTCTTTAAAAAACCCAATCTTTTCAAATAGCTTTCACAACACTTTAGGTAGGTATTATCATTTTAAAAAAAATGGAAAGGAATCTCTATTTCATTGGAATAAAAGTGTTTTAATTTCTAAAAAATTAAATGATTCCAATATGTTAGATAATGCATATTTCCATATGGGAATAGTATATGCTGAACATATTAAAAATCAAGATTCTGCTCGGTTTTTTTATAATAAAGCACTAAAGACTTGTAATTGCCCAAAATCAGGGTTGTATCAACGTACACTAAATTATAATATATCTAGAACATATAAATATGAAAATGACTATGAAAATCAAAAAGCATTTTTGTTTAAGACTCTAAAAGGCTTTTCTGTTTCTAGAAAATTACATATAAAAAATAATGTGTCAAGAGATTTATATGAAATATTTAAGTCTAACAAAAACATAGATTCTGCATTATACTATTTAGAATTACATAAACTATACAAAGATAGTTTAGTCTTACTAGACAATGAAAAAGGAATTAATGAAATTCAAACAAAGTATTATGTTGCAGATAAAGAGAACCAAATCCTTAAGGAGCAAACAAAAAACAAACGTTCACAAACAATAACTTATAGTTTTGGAGGTTTCCTGTTCTTAGGCTCCATCATAGCTTTTCTCGTCTATCGTAACACCAAACGCAAACAACGCATTGCAGAGCAAGATCGCGAACTCCAAATCCAGAAAACAGAAAAAGTTCTTAAAGAAAAAGAAATAGAAACCATTAATGCGATGGTCTCTGGACAAGAAAAAGAACGATTACGACTCGCTGGTGAGTTGCACGACAATCTAGGAAATACCCTTGCAACGGTACGTATGCAAGTAGAAAACCTAGAACGTAATCTTGATAAAGTAGATGATCCCAAATCCTTATTGCAAAAAACCAATGTGCTGGTCAATGAAGCCTATGACAAAGTTCGCTCCATCTCTCACGAACGTAATAGCGGGGTCATGGCAAAAGACGGACTCTTACCTGCTATTCAAAAATTGGCACGTACGGTTTCTAATCCTAATAGTCTTACTATAGAGGTACAAGACTTTGGGTTAGAAAACAGAATTCCCAACGAACTTGAAATTACCATCTTTAGAATCATACAAGAACTTGTGACCAATATTGTCAAGCACGCACAAGCCACAGAAGCTACTATCTCCCTCACCCAACACGACAACGAACTCAACATCATGGTAGAAGACAACGGCAAAGGTTTTAAAGCAACTAAACTCCAAAAAAAAGATGGTATGGGACTCGGTAGCATAGAACGCCGCGTAGAACACTTAGAAGGCTCTGTAGAAATAGATAGTGCTATAGGACATGGTACCAGCGTGAGTATTGATATTCCTTTGTAAACAGAACTAGATCTTATAAAACTTAAATGCTAGGCGATTGAGTGATTCTCATAGAGAATCGTATCGAATACTCTGTTCATAAAAACATGTCACGCTGAGCCTGTCGAAGTACATCAGACTTATCACATTCTCTCCCCTTTTACTACGCTTTATAAATCACAAACATCTTCCTACAAATTATTTACACATATGTCATTTCACCCTCCATTTTACGGGAACCCGTAACATAACATGTTGTTTTTCAGCAAATGCTAACAGAATATACCCAGTAATGGGTATAACAAAACATTGAATAAAACTTCAGTTTTGTTAAAAATATTTAACCATGAAAAAATATACTCATAATTATGATGGTGATGTTATTGAATTTAAAATCATTGAACATAAAGCGAAAGTTCAATTTATAAAAGAGGTTAATATTGAAAAACTCTATTATAAAGGCAGTAGCGAAAAAATAAGTTGTCGAAGACTATTCAAAAAGAATAATACTTACGAAGTTGATTTAATCAAAGGGTTGAAATTAAATGATCCAATAATTGATTCTGAGAAAGAGTTAGTCAAATCTAAAAATAGAACTTACGAACGAAAAGGAGAAATCTATTTTGGAAGTAGTTCTGTAATAATTTTAACTGATTATGCTTATTCAAAAGAGGAAATTCAAAAAAAAATAAATATTGAAGTAGGAATAGGAGAATGTAAAGATGGTTATGCAAATTTTCACCTCATAACATATGATAATGATAAAATTGCAGAAGATCAACAAAAAATATTATCGAATCTATCTTGGGTGAGTATTGCAGAATTAAATTTTTCAACAATTGAAAAGGCTCCTCAATTATTTGAATATTTTAATCCAAAATTTTATAACAAAATTGCCCCTGATCTTGGTGAACAAAAAGCGTATGACACTATAAAAGTAAATGAAACTCATAAGCAAGGGTATATAGGTAAGAAAAATATCAAAGTAGGAATCTTAGATTCTGGAGTAGATTTAACACATATTGATTTAAGAGAAGCAATAATAAAAAAATATTCCTGGGATTTTATAAATGAAGATAGTAAACCCAATCCATCAAACTATGATCCACATGGAACACATTGTGCAGGCCTAGCTGTTGGGAACAAGATCGGTAAATATGGTGTTGACGGTGTTGCTACAGGCTGTGGTTTGGCAGCATACAGGATTGGATTTTCTGATTATGATGAAAATGATATAAATAGAATAAGATTTAACATAGATTTATTTAAAATTATAAAAGCACTACTAATTGCTGGGTTTGAGGATAAAACTGATGTAATAAATTGTTCTTGGACTTTTAAATCTCCATTCAAAACTTTAAGAGCTGCTATAGAAGAAGTTGCAACAAAAGGTAGAGAAGGGTTAGGTACACCTATTGTTTTCTCTGCAGGTAATAAACAATGTACACAACAATTTCCTTCAAATTTAGATTCTGTGATAACTGTAGCAGCACTCGATATTGATAATATGCCAAAAAAGAAAAAAGAATGTAATTCATCAGATTGGGGTTCTAATTATGGGACTAAAGTAGATATTGCTGCTCCAGGAACAAACTTAATAACTACAGATATAATGTATGTATATGGAGCCAATAGAGAAACTAAACCTGGAGGAGGGAATAATTACTTTTTAAATTTTAGTGGTACTTCTGCATCTGCGCCATTGGTAACAGGGTGTATCGCTTTAATGCTATGTCAAAACCCAAATCTGAAAGCAGAAGAAATTAAAAGTATTATAATGAAAGAAGGTATTTACACCCCATTCCCTTCAACACCAGACAATCATTATGGAGTAGGCATTTTAAATGTTTATAACTGTGTAAATGAAGCAATAAAATTAAATAATAATCAAAAATAAAAAATGTATTATGGAAAACTTAACTAGTAATTTAAGACTAACTGTAAAAGATAACAACAGGTTTCAATTATTATATGTTGGACAATCCTATAGCACTTTATATGCACTTTTTGGGAGGTTTATAGTTATACCAGATAGCGATTATAACCCAAGAAAAGTAAGGTTACAAAGCTTTGAGATCAGAATAGTAAATTACAAAGGACCATTTAACTTAGGTATTGATGATTTTGAGATCAAAATCAATAAAAAAATTCAAAATGAAGGAAGTATTATAGAAGAAAAAGGAATATTTATAAAAGTAAACGTAAAAATAGATTTTGATAACTCAAAGGGTTCATATATAAAAAATGCTGAGAAAATCATTGAAGAATATGGTTCTTTCCCAGTTATAGAAAACGATTCATATCTTATCATTGATAGAACCTTGGTAGGGCTTAATAATCAAGTAGCTGTTCTGGAAGATACAGATATTGAAATAGAGAATACTATTAAATATGGGATTTTTGATGAAGAATTTTATTATCGTAATGGAAAAAGACACGTTAAAACTAGAAAGAATGGAGATTTTAAAATAATTATGGGACCAGAATATGACGAAGATTTAGATATTATTAATTTAGATGCGGGAGGAGGTTTATGTAAATCTTCGATAGCAAAAATTAGTGTCTATGACAATCCATAAAATTATTGAGCTACTACTTTTCTTTGTTGTTATATTAAATTCAGTAATCCTCTTAGGGCAAGAGACTATTTCTGAAAGGGTTACTGAAAATTTAATATCTGGAGATTCAATTACAGTCATAAATGAATCAAAAAAGATGAATGACCTACAACAACAAAAAAAAATTATATTATTAAATCAACTAATTAATAATCAAGGACAAAAACCTACGGAAGATTCTATTTCTTTTTATCAAACAATATATAAGACAAATGATACATTAACTATTCTAGGAAGTTGTATTAATGCATATTATCATCTGTTAAATAATAAAAGAAATGTACCATGTATACACCAATTAGAAAATGCACTTCAAATAGCTAAGGATTCTAATAATATTGATTTTCAAAAACTTGCATTACTTGGTTATTTAAAATTATATTCTAGAGAAAATACGTTAACAAGAAAATCTTTTAAAGAATACTTAAAAGAATATGAAAAATTAAATACAACTTTAAGTGACATTGCTTGGTCAAAATATTACAACAATTTATTTGAAGGAATGACTATAAAAGAAGATAGAGCAATTTTCCATCAATCTTGCAAGGATCTAATTAAGTTTATTTCTAAAAATGAATCCAAATTAAAAGATCATATAAAAATTAGATATTATGAAAATATTGGAGCATACTATAGAACTATAGGAACATTAGACAGTGCAAAATATTTTTTAAATAAAGTAATCGAATATAAAGACTCTCCTTTTACCTATCAAAGCAAGCTTAATGCTTTCTTAGATTTAGGTGCCACTTTTTCAAAAGAAGGTTTGTTCAATAAAGCTAATTTTTATTTTAAAAATGCAAATCAATATTATAATAGATCAGATAGTATATCATCTCAGGAATTATTAGATAGGTTTAAAGCAATTTATTATCATGAACCTAAAGCAATTGCATTAAATGAATCAAAAAATAATTATGCAATCGCTTATAAATTAATGTATAATTCTTTTTTAAATCGTAGATTATACAACTATGATAAAAATAACTTAGTTGTAAGTGAATTAAATCAGCAATTAAGAACCGCAGAAAAAGAAAAAACAATAGCAGAGCAAGAAACTAAAAATAACGAACTTATATTAGATAAAGTAAAAGCAGATGCAAAAACAAAACAAATAACTATAATCCTAACCTCCACCCTCCTCCTCGGCTCCATCATCGCCTTCCTCGTCTACCGCAACACCAAACGAAAACAACGCATTGCAGAGCAAGATCGCGAACTCCAAATCCAAAAGACAGAAACCATTCTTAAAGAAAAAGAACTAGAAACCATTAATGCCATGGTATCTGGACAAGAAAAAGAACGCCTGCGACTCGCAGGCGAATTGCATGATAATCTAGGCAGTACCCTTGCTACCGTACGGATGCAAGTTGAGAATCTAGAGCGTAATCTCGATAAGGTAGATGACCCAAAAGCATTACTTCAAAAAACCAATGACTTGGTGAATGAAGCCTATGAGAAAGTAAGATCCATCTCTCATAAGAGTAACAGTGGCGTGATGGCAAAAGATGGACTCTTACCTGCGATAGAAAAACTTTCTCGTACTGTTTCTACGACAAATACTCTTACCATTGATGTGCAAGACTTTGGATTGGAAAACAGAATTCCCAACGAGTTAGAGATTACCATCTTTAGAATCATACAAGAACTCGTGACAAACATTGTTAAACACGCACAAGCATCAGAAGCGACCATTTCATTAACCCAACATGACAACGAACTCAACATCATGGTAGAAGACAACGGCAAAGGCTTTATAGTAGGAAAGTTGGAAGAAAAGGATGGCATGGGACTTGGCAACATAGAACGCCGTGTAGAACACTTAGAAGGAAGCATAGAAGTAGACAGCACTCTAGGAAGAGGAACCAGTATCAGTATTGATATTCCTTTACAAGAATAAAGTTATATTTATAATATAACTGCATTCAAAATTTGCTAAAAGTAAATTGCACAGCACTGAGCCTATCGAAGTGTATCAAAATAAGCAAGATTAAAATACGACAGTAAATAATGCAATAACCTAACAACGAGTAATGAAATCAGCTTTTAATAGGTTACATTTCATAATCAATACTATTAAACTCATAAACAACTAAACCTATAAACACAAAAAAATGATCACAATTGCCATTGCAGAAGACCACCAATCGCTTATAGACGGGATCCAACTCCTATTAAAATATGAGGAAGGAATCTCCATTATAGGCACTGCAAATGACGGAAAAGGCTTATTAGATATTGTACGTCTCAAACAGCCTAAAGTGGTCATTACAGACATTAGGATGCCTAAACTAGATGGCATTGAGGCTACCAAGGTCATCTCAAAAGAGTTTCCGCATATCAAGGTGATTGCCTTCTCTATGTTTGATGAAGACCGAGCCGTTATCCAAATGCGAGACGCAGGCGCCAAGGGATATGTATTAAAGAATAGTCCGTTGGAGGAGTTATTAAAGGCCATTTATGCCGTGATGGAAGGAAATCCATATTATGACATAGGAATTGATCATACCTTGTTTGATAACGCTTCCGCGAAAGTAAAAACCCCAAAATCCAATCTTTCCAAAAGTGAGCGAGAAATCTTAAAGCTCATCGCTCAAAATAAAACCTCATCAGAAATTGCAGACATCCGATTTACAGCGGTCTCTACCGTAGAAAAACATCGTAAAAATATGATGCGTAAACTAGGACTTAGTGGTAAAGGAGAACTTCTTAAATATGCTATTCAGAGCAAATATGATTTCTAAAGAGCTATATCTCTTATAACATTTCATAACAATATCTCTATAACCTAGTATACTGTATACGTAGGCTCTAATAGTATTCTTTAAGATATATAGGGTACTGTCTATTCTTCAGGCACAGTTGTTAACTTTTTGTTAACGAATCATATCTTTTTACTTATATTGTTACGCATAACCATCAATATAATTACGGTTTATGCATAATCATCTAATGTTGGATATTTTTTTAAAGGTCGTAATTATATACTTTTAACAAGTAAAAAACAACAAAACAATGAAAAAAACCATTCTAGCAGTATCAATCATTTTAGTATCCATCTGTAGTAGTTTTGCCCAAACTCGTGACTTTGACGGGCTTTGGAAAGGCGTTATGGAAAAAGAAAATGGAGAACAATACACACTTACCCTATTTATTGAAGATAACAACGTATATGGTGTAGCAGAAGATGAAGATGGTGATTTAGTAAAAGACAGGCAATTTGAAGTACAAACGAGTAAAGGGTATGGAGAACAATTAAATTTTTTCTGGATTAACAAAGGGGGAGTTTGGACAGAAACACAAATGTTTTCTATCTCTTGGTCTTCAGAAACTGAACTTTCTGTATATCATATGAGGCATGTCTCAAACAAATCTGATGAGAAAGACGGAAATACCGATTGGGGCTATTTTGCAAAAGGAACCCTAGAATAAAAAGAATTATTACGTATTTAAAAAGCGAAATGTCTACATATGATATCTCGCTTTTTTTACAAGTAAATTATTACAAATACCTGATAACGGGTATTTTATCTACTACATGTTCTGGTTAAATTTATACTATGAACATAACCCAAGAGATTATTACACATATTGAACGCGCATGCCTACAACATCAAAAATTAAACATTCATCAAACACTAAAAATCATCATTGCCTATCGAACCATTTCTAAAAATCCTAAATTAATTGATAAAATCATTCATCTTATCAAAGTATATAGTAAACAAGAAAATTATTCTAGTGCCTTATCATCTCGACAAAATCAAATCTTTAATTTGATTGGTCTTGACTTTTCTTCAAAAGAGATTGCAGAGATGCTTTCTATAAGTGAAGCCACTGTAAGTACGCATCGTAAAAATATTAATAAGAAGTTACATCTTTCAGGTGCTGGTACATTACAACGAACAGCATATCAATATATACAAGGGAAAGAAATAGTATAAATCCTTAGTAATGGGGATATAAGATTAATAGATTAGATGTAGCTTTATATATTAAAATTACATTGTCGTTATGAAAGCTAAAGTATCTATTAATATTCAAATACCATTTATCATCATAACACTTGACCTTTCTTTTCTAATAAGCAAACGATAACTCTAATCATCTATATAAAGTATCACATAGAAATTATTTGTTATATGTAAGTATTTCAATAAAATAGTATACACAAAAAAAGAGTGTTCCATATAGTATGAAACACTCTTTTTTTATGACTATTAATTAGTATTAAGCTACAAATAATGGCTTATCACCCATCATTTCATTTACTTTTCCTGCGATTGCTTCTAGTGCAGCATCATCTTCATGATTTATAATAGCTTCATCTATAAAGTTAACGATGGTTTGCATATCGTTTTCTTTAAGTCCACGTGTTGTAACTGCTGCAGTTCCTATACGAATACCTGAAGTCACAAACGGTGATTTATCATCAAATGGCACCATATTTTTATTTACTGTAATATCTGCTTTTCCAAGAACAGCTTCAGCAGCTTTCCCTGTAATATCTTTATTACGTAAATCAATAAGCATCATATGGTTATCTGTTCCTCCAGAAATGATATCATATCCTTTGGCAACAAAAGCAGCTGCCATTACTTGTGCATTCTTTTGTACTTGTACCATATAATGTAAGAATTCATCAGTAAGTGCTTCTCCAAAAGCAATGGCTTTTGCAGCAATGATATGCTCTAAAGGTCCTCCTTGATTTCCTGGGAAAATCCCACTATTTAATAATGAAGACATCATACGAGGTTTCCCACTCTTAAGCGTTAGTCCAAATGGGTTTTCAAAATCTTTCCCCATTAAGATAAGACCTCCTCTTGGTCCGCGAAGGGTTTTATGTGTTGTTGTTGTCACTATATGACAATGTGGTATTGGATCTGAGATAATTCCTTTGGCGATAAGACCAGCAGGGTGCGCAATATCTGCAAATAAGATGGCATTTATACTGTCTGCAATTTCGCGAAAGCGTGCATAATCTATTTCACGAGAATAAGCACTCGCTCCGGCAAGGATCATTTTTGGCTTTTCGCGCAAAGCGATCTCTTGAATTTTATCATAATCTAGACGCCCTGTCTCCTTCTCTACTCCGTAAAAAATAGGATTGTATAATTTTCCTGAAAAGTTTACTGGAGATCCATGTGTTAAGTGTCCTCCGTGAGACAAATCAAATCCTAAAAAAGTATCTCCTGGCTTTAAACACGCATGGAAAACAGCCGTGTTTGCCTGAGATCCAGAATGCGGTTGCACGTTTGCATATTCGGCTCCAAAAAGTTCTTTGGCACGCTCTATAGCAATAGTTTCCACCACGTCTACTACCTCACAGCCACCATAATAGCGTTTACCAGGATATCCCTCGGCGTATTTATTGGTAAGTACAGAACCAGCAGCTTCCATTACTTGGTCACTTACAAAGTTTTCTGAAGCAATTAATTCTAATCCGTCTATCTGACGTTCTTTTTCTTCTTGAATCAAATCAAAAATAGCAGTATCTCGTTGCATAGTATGTCGTATGTTAAAAAGAGATGTAAAAATAGCATAAACTGTTTATTGCACTACTATAAAATCCTATATTTGAATAGTAAATTTTACGAACCTCTTATTTAGAACTATATATGCCACTATCTGCAAACGATCCCACAAGAAAAACTTGGCTAAATATATCCAAGAACACTGATTTTCCAATCCAAAATATTCCTTTTGGTGTATTCCTTACTCGTGATGATGTCATTACTATCGGTACACGTATCGGAGATTATGCTATCGATCTAGGTGCATTACATCAACTTGGTTATTTTAAAGATATCCCACTTACAGATGATATCTTTTTACAAGACACGCTTAATGACTTTATTGCCGATGGCCGTAAGACCTGGCGATTGGTACGTAATCGTATCTCTGAAATTTTTGAAGAAAGTAATACCGCTTTGCGCGAAAACGAAAAACACCGTGCTACCGTTATTTTTGATATGAGCGAAATCGAAATGCAATTGCCTGTACAAATAGGTGATTACACAGATTTTTACTCGAGTATAGAACATGCGACCAATGTAGGAACCATGTTTAGAGGAAAAGAAAATGCTTTAATGCCTAACTGGTTACATCTTCCTGTTGCCTATCACGGAAGAAGTTCGTCGGTGATTCCATCTGGAATTCCAGTACATAGACCACAAGGTCAGAAATTGCCAAATGGAGCTACAGAGCCTATTTTTGGCCCTTCTCGCTTGGTTGATTTTGAATTAGAAATGGCATTTATTACAACAGCAGCAAACCATCTAGGAGAATCTATAGATGTGACCTGTGCCGAAGAACATATTTTTGGACTTGTCCTATTTAATGATTGGAGTGCTCGTGATATTCAGAAATGGGAGTACGTACCACTAGGGCCTTTCCTTGCAAAGAATTTTGCCTCTTCTATCTCTCCATGGATTGTAACACTAGATGCATTAGAACCATATAGAGTAGAAGGTCCAAAACCGCAAAGAGAACTCCTTCCTTATTTACAGTCTGAAGGTAAAAAGAGTTTTGATATCAAATTGGAAGTTGCCTTGCAACCAGAAGGAATGAAAGAAACGATCGTTTCTAAATCCAATTTTAAATATATGTATTGGAATATGAGTCAGCAACTGGCGCATCATACTGTAAATGGATGTCCAGTAAATGCAGGTGATATGATGGGAAGTGGTACCCTTTCTGGTCCTACACCAGATTCTTATGGGTCCATGCTAGAATTATCTTGGAGAGGAGAAAAACCTGTACAATTAAAAGAAGGTGGTGATCGCAAGTTTATAGAAGATCATGATACCGTAATCATACGTGGTCATTGTACTGCAAAAGACACCCCTCGTATCGGTTTTGGTGAAGTTTCTACAAAGCTATTACCTGTATTCCAACCGAAGACAAAGTAAGTACCTTAAACAGATTTATATTCCCAAAACCGTAATGGGTGGTTGTCCTCATAAAAACGTAATTTTTTTCTTACGTTTTTATGAGGACTTTCCGTTTCATATACTCTCTAAAACGATTACCTGTATTCCAACCGAAGACAAAGTAGATAGAATAATGACTTCACCAAAACCTATTGGTGGTTATCATAAAAAAAGAGTACATTTTTTCTAGTACTCTTTTTTTATGATTTTCCGTTTCATTTCACTACAAAATTATTACCTGTATTCCAACCGAAGACAAAGTAAGTATCTAAACAGATTTATATACCCAAAAACCGTAATGGGTGGTTGTCCTCATAAAAACGTAATTTTTCGTGCGTTTTTATGAGGACTTTCCGTTTTAAGTAATCTCTAAAGTTACTTCCTGTATTCCAATCGAAGACGAAGATTGAATAACTGTCATTCCGAACGAGGCACGAGGAAGAATCTCATCCTGAGCGACAAAAAATATGAGATTTCTCCTATCGTCAAAATCACTAGCCTGACAGACTTATAATAATAGAGATATAAGTATACACACTAATTTTTATCAAAAAACCTCAATTCACACTATACAATCCATAACTAACACTATTTGTTCCAATCTACAAGTAACATAGTATTAGAATTGTAAAATTCTGTACTTTTAAAGTATGGATAAAATTGCTCAAATAAGCAATCATTTTATTGAAGAAAACACACATTTTCCAGAATTAATAACTGAATTACAACAGGTGTTTTCATCACAAAAAACGATTGTTCCTATGCGTCATCATCATGACTTTCCTAATCCTACAACTGGAGCAGACACAACACTATTATTAATGCCGGCTTGGAATCCTAGCGAAGATGCAGGTGTAAAAATAGTAACGGTAAATCCTGAAAATTCACAATTTGATTTACCATCTATTCAGGGTACCTATATTTATCTTGATGCTACAAAAGGAACTATCAAAGCTATTTTAGAAGCAAAGAGTTTAACGGCAAAACGCACAGCAGCAGCTTCTGCCCTAGCGGCATCCTATTTATCCAGAGAAGATGCCTCCTCATTACTGATGATTGGCACTGGAGCACTCTCTATAAATTTAATAAAAGCACATGCGTCTATACGCCCTATAACAGAGGTGTATATCTGGGGGCGCAACTTTGATAAAGCAAAAGCACTCGCTATAGCATTAAAAGACAAAGATTTTACAGTTACTCCTATACACTCCATCGAAGAAAAAATAAAAGATGTATCTATTATCTCCTGTGCTACCTTATCAAAAGCGCCTTTAGTTTTGGGTAAGTACTTACAACCTGGACAACATATAGATTTAGTTGGTGCTTACAAAAAAGATATGCGTGAAGCCGATAATGAAACTCTCACAAAATCTTCTATTTTTATAGATACCTACCAAGGAGGATTAAAGGAAAGTGGAGACATTGTAATTCCCTTACAACAAAGAGTTATTCAAGAAAGTGACATTAAAGCAGATTTATTTGAACTCTGCTCTCAAGTTAAAAAAGGAAGAACTTCTAAAGAAGAAATTACGGTATTTAAATCTGTAGGTCATGCGTTAGAAGATCTTGCCGCAGCCAATTATTATTATAAAAAATATACGAATGCCTAAGACTACCTATCAGAATATTTTAAAAAACAAAACATATACGCCTCCCAAAGATTGGTTGCAAATTAAAACCATCGATATGCATACTGGTGGCGAGCCGCTACGCGTCATTGTTGATGGATTTCCAGAATTAAAAGGAGATTCCGTCTTAGCGTATCGTAGATATTGTAAAGAAAATCACGATGATTTACGTACCGCATTGATGTTTGAACCTCGTGGACATGCAGATATGTATGGATGTATCTTGACACCTCCTAATGATGATGAAGGTGATTTTGGGATCATCTTTCTTCATAATGAAGGGTATTCTACTATGTGTGGTCATGCTATTATCGCTATCTCTACCCTTGCTATAGAGATGAACTGGATAACTATTACAGAAGGCGATAATGAATTAAAAATCGATGCTCCTTGCGGACGCATTACGTCGTATGCACATGTGAAAAATGGAAAAGTAATTGGTATTCGTTTTTATTGTGTACCAAGTTTTGTAGTCAGTTTAGATAGTACTGTTGATGTTCCTGGATTAGGAATGGTTACTTATGATCTCGCTTATGGAGGGGCTTTTTATGCCTATGTAGATATGGCAAAAAACAAATTCGATTTTGACCTAACTCCTGACTCGTACAGACAATTAATTACTAAAGGAATGGACATTAAACATGCCGTGATGAAGGAAGATGCTGGCATTTTACATCCCTATGAAAAAGATTTGAGCTTTTTATATGGAACTATTTTTATAGATAACACAAAACAACTCTCAGGAAATGATAGCAGAAATGTCTGCATTTTTGCCGAAGGTGAAGTAGACCGTTCTCCTACAGGTTCTGGGGTTTCTGGCAGAATGGCAATTCATAAAAAGCGTAATGAGATTACCAATGGAGAAACAATGACTATTGAGAGTATTACAGATTCGGTTTTTAAGGGTTCTGTGATTTCTGAAGAAGAGTATGGCCCATTTACCGCCGTCATACCACAAGTAGAAGGCACGGCACATATTACAGGTATGCAAACCTTTGTGATCGATCCGGAGGACCCTATGAGAAATGGGTTTATTTTGCGGTAAGTCATAAAAGAAATTGGTAATGATTCTTTTTACGCTTTCGCGAAAGCGTATATAGGAAAACAACAAGTGTACATAAACATACGTAACAAAGAAGATGATTAGACATACACTACTTATTATTTTATTAAGCACTCTGATAGGTTGTTCTCAAACTGAGAAACAAATTCCAAAACCAAGTTTTGATCATTTAGTGCTGAGTCAAAATATCTTAGATTACCAAATCTCTCCAAAGGATTCATTAGACAAATCTGGACTTATGTTTTCTGATCAAGGAGCTTGGTTTGCGTATAGCCTTCCCAAAACAAAGAAAAACATGCTCGGCTTTTCAGGTCCATTTTTAATGACACAACAAAATGGCATTTGGAGTAGTCCTTTATTATCTCGTTTAATCTTATTTACAAATGAACATCAGTTCAAATTACCATCTTCAGAAGAAGACTCTATAACACAAATCAGTTATTCGAGTCATCTTGAACGACATATTTGGAACAAAGGTGTTGATATAAAACAAGAACTAGTGTTTCTTTCTGGACATACTACCCTGCAACGTACAACAGTATATAATAAAGGGAAACATCCCGTTGAATTTGGACCAAATTTTAATGGAGGTGTTTCTGATATTGGCATTGAGCTTTCTAAAGAAAATAATACAATTAAACTCGTTTCAGAAAAATCTCCTGCTGTTGGATATATACAGACAAAGAATGATGTTGGAAATATATATCTTTCTGAAGATAAGCATACGTATGCTATTTCAATAACTCCAATAAAGCTACAACCAGGAGAATCTACAGAAATTACTATCTCACAAAGTTTTATTTTTCCTGAATATTCTTGGGAAGAAGAACAACAGAAGATAAGCTCCGTAGATTTTGATTCTCTTTTACATCACCGTAAAACAGAAAAAGAACATCAGTTAGCTTCTTTAATTGAAAATAGAAAAAAAGAATTTAAAGAAGAAAAATATGCTGAAGTACTAGCAAAAGCACATCTTACGTTACAAAACAATTGGCGTATTCCTGCGGGAGAAATAGCTTATGAAGGGTTATTTCCTAGTTATCATTACACATGGTTTAATGGTTTTTGGTCTTGGGATTCTTGGAAACACGCCGTTGGGCTTTCCTATTACAATATAGACTTAGCAAAAGAGCAAGTCAAATTAATGTTTGAGTTTCAGGACGAGGATGGTTTTGTCGCCGATTGCGTGTACCGAGACACAACTATTGAAGCCCATAATTATCGTGATACCAAACCTCCCCTTTCGGCTTGGGCAGTTGCAAAAATCTACAAAAAAGATAAAGATTTAGATTTTGTAAAATACATGTATCCAAAACTGAAAAAGTACCATCAATGGTGGTATGACAAACGTGATCATGACAGAGATGGAATGTGTGAGTATGGTTCTACAGATGGGAGTTTAATTGCTGCAAAATGGGAAAGCGGAATGGATAATGCTATTCGTTTTGATGATTCAAAAATCCTTAAGAATGGTGAAGGCGCTTACTCTATAGATCAAGAAAGCGTAGATTTAAATGCGTATTTATATGCAGAGAAGCAGTTTTTAGTGATTTTGGCGAAAGCCTTACAAAAGACTGAGGATGCAAATCAATATGAAAAAGAGGCATCTTTACTAAAAATAAGAATTCAAAAACAGTTTTATGATGAGAATGATGGCTGGTTTTATGATACATCTCTGGATGGAAGTACCTTTATTAAAGGTGAAGGGAGTGAAGGATGGACGGCGCTTTGGGCGCATGCTGCAACTCAAGAACAAGCCGAAGTGGTAAAGGATAAGATGATGGATTCGACTAAATTTTATACTAGAGTTCCTTTTCAAACCATGAGTGCAGATCACTCAAAATTTGACCCATTAAAAGGCTACTGGCGTGGCCCTAATTGGTTAGATCAAGCCTATTTTGGTGTTAAAGGATTACGTAACTACGGATTTGATGAAGAAGCAAATAAAGCAACTGTCCAAATTATCAAAGGAGCAAAAGGTGTTTTGGATAAAGGAGACGCAATTAGAGAAAACTATCATCCGTTAACAGGAGAAGGTTTACACGCATACAATTTTAGTTGGAGTGCAGCACATCTTATCATGTTATTACAAAACAATTAAATCCTATGAAAATAAGACATTCATTAATTAACGATTTGAAATACATAATGGATATTATCCATTATGCACAACGGTATTTAGCATCTTTAAATATTGACCAATGGCAAGATGGCTATCCAGACGAAACTCAAATTAAAAAAGATATCGAAAATAAAAAGAGTTATGTAGTAGAAAATAAAGAACAGCAAATTATTGCAACTTTTATGTTTACTACTACAGGAGAACCAACTTATACTACAATTAACGGGAAATGGCTCACTAATACCAATGCAACTTATGGTGTTATACATCGCATTGCTGTTGCCGAAAACTGCACCAACAAAGGAATGGCGACAACAATTATTACCCATTGCGAAAACCAATTACAAAAACAATCTATTGCTTCAATGCGAATAGACACACATCTTGATAATTTAGGTATGCAACACATCTTAAAAAAAATAAATTATAGTTATTGTGGTATTATCACATTAACAAGCAATGCTATTAGATTAGCATATGAAAAAATCTTTTAAATAAAAATAACAAATGAGATTTCTCCAATTCTACATATTATTTTTCTTTAGTTACATTGCTATTGCTCAGCAAAATAATCCAATTAATGGTTACAAGAATTATATAGAAAATGAACAGATCATCGGAGAACATAAACTAGAGGCACATGCTTCTTTCTCTTCTTTTTCCTCAGAAGAAGATGCCCGTGATAATCAACCTCAGTATTATCAATCTTTAGATGGTATTTGGAAATTTAATTGGGTAAGAAACCCTAAGGATAGACCTACTCGTTTTATGGACCCAAAAACAGATATCACACAATGGGATGATATAAAGGTGCCTTCTAATTGGGAAGTCGAAGGTTATGGAGTTCCCATATATGTAAATCATCAATATGAATTTGCAGATTATAAAGCGATGATTGCTGATGATATGGAGTTGGTAGATACTTATTATCCAAAAGACCCAGGAAATGTTCCTGATACTTACAACCCTGTAGGCTCCTATCGTAAAGAATTTACAATTGATAAGAGTTGGGATAAAAAAGAATTATTTCTTCATATAGGCGCTATGAAAGCTGGTGGTTTTGTGTGGCTTAATGGGAAATATATTGGATACTCTCAAGGTAGTAAATTGCCCACAGAATTTGATATCACTCAAGCAGCTAGAACTGGTAAAAATACACTCGCCATACAGATTTTCAGATGGACAGATGGTTCATATTTAGAATGTCAAGATTTTTGGAGAATTAGCGGTATAGAACGTTCTGTATTTATATATGCCCAGCCTACATTAAGGATTCAGGATTTTGAGATAACTTCAGTTTTAGATGATGGATATAAGAATGGGCTATTTGACCTTTCTGTTACCTTAGAAAATCATGTGACAAAAAACCAAAAAGGTTCACTTTCATATAAAATTCTTGATGCAGACAAATATCAGGTTGCTTCGGGAGAAAAAAACATAGCTATATCGCAATCCGAAAAACAAGTATTTTCTTTCTCTGAAGAGATTCTAGAAGTAAAACAATGGAGTGCAGAACATCCAAATCTATACACACTAGTTTTAGAACTAAAAGACAAGAATAAAAACATCTTAGAGTTTACAAAAAGACACATAGGATTTCGCTCTGTTCAAATTAAAAATGGATTGCTCCTCGTTAATGGGCAACGCATCACTTTAAAAGGGGTAAATACACAAGAAACTGATCCTGAAACAGGTCATGTCATGTCTGAAGCACTCATTTTAAAAGACATTAAATTATGGAAAGAGAATAACATTAACGCTGTAAGGCTAAGTCATTATCCAAGAGGTAGACGGTTTTATGAGCTTTGTGACATCTATGGATTGTACGTAGTAGACGAAGCAAATATTGAATCTCACGGAATGTACTATGGAAAATACTCATTAGCAAAACAAGCCAATTGGGAAAAAGCGCATGTAGATAGGATGTTACGTATGGTACAACGAGATAGGAATCATCCCTCCGTTATTATATGGTCTATGGGAAATGAAGCTGGAAATGGTGTTAACTTTTTTAAAGGCTATGATGTTATCAAAATGAATGACAATACCAAGCGTCCAGTACAATATGAACGTCCATATAAAGATTATGATGGCAGTTTGTATGATATGGATACCAATACAGATATCATTGTACCACAATACCCTTCTCCAGCTAATTTTGAAGAAATAGGTAGATCAAAAACAGATCGTCCATATATCCCTAGTGAATATGCGCACGCTATGGGAAATAGTACAGGTAATTTTCAGGATTACTGGGACATTATTGAGCAATATGATAATTTACAAGGTGGATTTATTTGGGATTGGGTAGATCAATCCATTTGGAAAACCAATGAAAAAGGAGAACGTTATTATGCCTATGGTGGGGATTATGGTGAAAACATGCCTACTGACAATACATTTTTAAATAACGGAATTGTATTTCCTGACAGAACACCGCAACCTGCTTTATACGAAGTAAAGAAAGCGCACGAATTTATCAATTTTAAACACAAAGGCATTAATAAACATCAAGAGTTACGTGTACTGATTGAAAATGGGTATGATTTTACAAATTTAGATCAGTTTAACTTCTCTGCAGAGATTAAAGCCAACGGCATTGTTTTAAAAACAATTGTTATTGATCCAATTTCTGTAGAAACTCATACAGGAAAACTAATAAGAATTCCTTTAAAAGATCTCAATATTAAAGAGAATACGGAGTATTTTATTGAAATCTCTGCTACAACAAAAACCAAATGGGGTATCCTTCCTAAAGGTTTTGAGGTAGCACATGAACAAATTCCTTTGACTTCTATATTTAAAAAGGTTCCAGTTGATTTATATCCTGCAAAGCAAGGACTCGCTTTAAAAGAGGAAAATGGGAAGGTTATTATTTTTAATGAAGACATGCAGGTCATTTTTTCAAAACAAACAGGGCAAATCACTTCTTATACATTACAAGAGAAAGAAATTTTTAAAGAAGGGAAAGCCCCTACTCCAAATTTTTGGAGAGGAGTTACTGATAATGATTTTGGAAGTGCCATGCATAAAAATAATATTGCGTGGAAAGAAGCTTCTCTACATTATACTGTGCGTAATATTCATTATAAACTAGATGAATATGCAAATGCTATTGTAACTATAGATTATCTGCTTCCAAGGGTTGAGACTACATTTCAATCTATTTATACTATTTCTGGCAATGGGATTATTCATATAAAAAACACCTTAACTCCATCCAATTATAAAGGAGATATTCCAAGAATCGGTATGCGAATGCAATTAGAAAAAAAATATAAAAACCTTACCTATTATGGTCGTGGTCCTTGGGAGAATTATCAAGATAGAAATTCATCTGCTTTTGTAGATGTATATACTTCAAAAGTAAAAGATCAATATGTCCCATATATTAGACCTCAAGACAATGGATATAAGACAGATACAAGGTGGATAGCCATGTCCGACACTCAAAAAAATGGAGTCTTATTTATTGCCGGAAGTTCTAATTTGCTAAGTTTTAGTGCTCTTCATATGGAAAATGAAGATTTTGATACAACAGATGGATTAGATTATAAAAACTCTAACAAGAGTAAGCATACAATAGATATTACAGAAAAAGATTTAGTACAACTTAATATTGATTTAGGACAACGTGGAGTGGCTGGTGATGATAGTTGGTATTCTAAACCACAAAAAGAGTATCAATATACATCTGCAAAGAAATATAAGTACAGTTTTTATATCATTCCATTTGATAATAAAACCGTTAATGATTTCACTTATTTAAGTCAATTATATCATAATAAAGAATAAGTATAACAATGAATTATACGACTATAAAAATGACAGTTCTTGAAGCCGAAAATATTCTTTTCAAGCTTTTCAACATTAAAGGAACTGCTACTGAATTACCTGGTGAAGTTGATTTTAATTTTAAAATTAAAGTTGGCAATGAAGATCGTTATATTCTAAAGATATCGCGTCCTGATGAAGATGAAAAGTATTTAGATTTTCAGCAAAAACTATTACAGTATGTTGCCAAGAATGATTCCAATATCACAACCCCAAAAGTAGTCTTAGACACCAATAACAATGCTATTTCTGAAATAAAAGATCATCAAGGTAACTTCCGAAAAGTGAGATTACTTACTTGGGTTTCTGGTAGGGTTTGGAGTAGTGTCAACCCGCAATTAGATAATCTACGTTTTAGTCTAGGAGAGCAATGTGGTTTACTTACGAGAGCTTTACAAGGTTTTGATCATCCTGAAGCACATCGTAATTTTGTTTGGGATATAGCACAATCATTATGGACCATAAATCATTTTGATTTGTTCTCTTCTGAAGAAAAAGAGATTCTTTCATGTTTTCAACGACAATTTAAAGACTATCAACCTACATATACACAACTCCGAAAAAGTATTGTACATAATGATGCAAATGATAACAATGTAATTGTCTCCGATGACTTAACAGTACCACAAGTAAAAGCTGCTATAGATTATGGCGACGCTATCCATACACAAATTATAAATGATGTCGCTATTACCTGTGCCTATGCTATCATGCATCACAATGATCCGCTAGCAGCAGCATTACCCATTATTAAAGGATATCATTTGTCGTTTAAATTACAAGAAGAAGAACTTGTTCATTTATTTACTGCCATTGCCATGCGATTGGTTATTACGGTAACCAAATCAGCTATTAATAAAATTAAAGAACCTAATAATAAGTACTTGTTAATTAGTGAAAAACCAGCTTGGGAAGTTCTTAAAAAATGGCATCAGATACATCCAGAGTTTGCATTATTTTCATTTAGAAATGCATGTGGATATCAGGCACATCCTAATCAGAAAGAATTTGAAAAATGGGCTTCTAAAAATCAGTTTACCTTATCTGATCTATTTCCAAGTATTCATAAAACAGAAGTATATCCTTTAGATTTAAGCATTTCTAGCAAATGGATTGGACATCAACATGATTTTAATGATTTAGATCTATTCCAATTTAAGTTAGATCAACTTCAAAAAGAAATGCCTACTAAGATTATTGCTGGTGGTTATTTAGAACCGCGTCCAATTTATACCTCAACCGAATACGACACTATTGGAAACTATGGGCGCGAAAGCAGAACCATACATTTAGGTGTTGATTATTGGCTTCCTGAACATACAGCTGTTCATGCACTTTTTGATGGCCAAGTTGTTATTGCCGCAAATGATGCTGGTGATAAAGAGTATGGAGGACTTATTGTATTAAAGCATCAAATAGATACATTGATTTTTTATACGTTATACGGTCACTTAACAGTTGCAGGTGCTTTAAATCATACTGTTGGAGATACCCTCCAAAAAGGAGCTAAAATTGCTGAGCTAGGAAATCATCCGGAAAATGGAAATTGGGCACCACATTTACATTTTCAGATATTACTTTCTTTATTTGATTATACAAAAGACTACCCTGGAGTAGCATATTACAGACAAATAGATGTTTGGAAAAGTATTTGTCCTAATCCGAATTTATTATTCAAGTCTGAAGCATTATCGCAATTAAAAACGATAAAAAACGATACTTTAATTTCATATAGAAAACAACATCTAGGTAAGAGCTTAAGTCTACAATATAATACGCCTATAAAAATGGTTCGAGGTTCAGGACAATACCTAATGGATCAATATGGACAAAAATATTTAGATACTGTAAATAATGTAGCACATGTAGGTCACGAGCATTATAATGTGGTAAAAGCTGGTCAGGAACAAATGGCACTTATTAATACCAATTCTCGTTATTTACATGAGAATATTAATGCTTTAGCAAAGGAACTCATAGAAACACTCCCTCCAGAACTATCTGTATTACATTTTGTAAATTCTGGAAGTGAGGCTAATGAATTAGCCATTCGTATGGTTAAAGCTCATACTGGATCACGGGATATTATTGCAAGTGAAGTAGGTTATCATGGAAATTCTAATATGTGTATCGATATCTCTTCTTATAAATTTGACGGAAAAGGCGGGAAAGGTGCTCCTGAGCATACACATATTTTCCCATTACCAGATACTTTTAGAGGAAAATACACAGGCAACGATGCTGCTCAAAAATATGCTGGAGAAGTTCAATCTCAAATAGAAAACATTCAAGATAAAGGAAGAACAGTAGGTGCCTTTATCATAGAACCTATTATTTCTTGTGGAGGGCAAATAGAACTCCCTAAAGGTTTTTTGGCGAAAGCCTATACATATATTAGAAACGCAGGTGGGCTTTGTATTTCTGATGAAGTTCAAACAGGTTGTGGACGTATGGGAAAAACATTTTGGGGGTTTCAATTACATGGTGTTATTCCAGACATTGTAACTATTGGAAAGCCTCTAGGAAATGGACATCCAATTGCTGCTGTAGCCTGTACTCAAGAAGTTGCAGATACATTTGCCAATGGTATGGAATACTTTAACACCTTTGGAGGAAATCCAGTTTCTTGTGCTATTGCAACTAAAGTATTACAGACTGTAAAACAAGAAAAACTACAAGAAAATGCCTTAGAAGTAGGAAACTACTTAAAATCAGAATTAACTTCATTAGCAAAGAAGTTTCCTATCATTGGTGATGTACGAGGGCAGGGTTTATTTCTAGGTGTTGAATTAGTAGATACCCATAAAAACCCTTTAGCACCTCAAACTGATTATTTGGCAAACCGAATGAAAGATTACGGTATTTTAATGAGTACAGATGGTCCTGACCATAATGTGCTTAAAATTAAACCGCCTATGGTATTTACTAAAGAAAACGCTGAAGAACTAGTCTCCTATTTAGGATTGATTTTTAATGAAGATTTTATGCAACTTTAATGTATTATGATGAAAAATAAGTATCTGATTTTACTATTTTTAATTTCTATATGGGGATGTAAACAAACTCCATTACCCGAGGTCGCTACACAAACATATCATTATAACCATCAAATATTTGAGGAAAATAAATTACCTCCAAGAGCCAGTTACTTTGGTTTTGAATCAGCAGTTATTTTAGAAAAAGAAAACTCTAAACGTTTTTTAAATTTAAATGGCGATTGGACATTTCATTGGACTAAAAATCCACAAGAAAGACCAACAACATTTCAAAATACAACCTATGATGATAGTAAATGGACTCAGATCGCTGTGCCTGCAAATTGGGAAGTAGTTGGTTTTGGACAACCTATTTATCTAGATGAGCGCTATCCATTTACAACAACTTGGCCGGATACTCCAAAAGAGTATAATCCTGTAGGTACCTATCGTAAGGAGATAACCATACATAAAGATTTTTTATCTGAGGACATTATTCTCCATTTTGCTGGCGCGAAATCTGCCATGTATGTATATCTTAATGGACAGTATGTAGGATATTCTCAAGGAAGTAAAACACCCGCAGAATTTAATATTACACCCTATTTAAAAGAAGGTAAAAATCTAATTGCATTACAATTATTTCGTTGGAGTGATGCTAGCTATGTAGAGAGCCAAGATATGTTACGTATGAGTGGTATTGAGCGAGATGTATATTTATATACACAACCTAAAGTTGCTGTTTCTGACTATCACGCAAAAACAACACTTGATGACACGTATAAAAATGGTGTTTTTGATGGAGTTATTTCTATTTCTAATACATCTGAAATATCAACCTCAAGAAAGGTTTCTATTGCTATCTTAGATGGAGATACTACGCTTTTTAATTTTTCTAAAACTATTGATATACAAGGAAAATCTTTTGAAGAGATACATACAGAAAAAATCATAGATTCCATAAAACAATGGTCTGCAGAGTTACCCAACTTGTATCAATTAAAGATTACTTTGGAAGATGAAACCAACCCAAACAACAATCAATATATCACGAAGAATATCGGTTTTAAGCGTGTTGAAATTAAAAACGCACAAATACTTATTAATGGCAAGCCTATTTATTTTAGAGGGGTAGATCGTCATGAAACAGATCCATATACTGGACATGTCGTTTCTAAAGAATCCATGCTAAAGGATATCACGTTAATGAAACAAAATAACATCAATGCGGTACGTTCTGCACACTACCCCAATGATCCTTATTGGTTAGACTTATGTGATCTATATGGTTTGTATGTTATTGACGAAGCCAATATAGAAAGCCATCCATTAGCCATAGATGAAAAAACACAAATAGGAAATGAAATGAGTTGGTTACCAGCTCATATGGCACGTACACAACGTATGTATTACAGAGACAGAAATCATCCGTCTATTTATTCTTGGTCTTTAGGGAATGAAGCTGGAGAAGGTGATGTTTTTAGGGCCACCTATACTTGGCTAAAAAAACAAGATACCAATAGAATTGTTCAGTATGAACCTGCAGGCAAAGATGACTATACAGATATTTATTGTCCGATGTATCCAAAACCTGAGTATTTAATCAATCACGGAAAGTCAAATTCGGACAAGCCATCTGTTATGATTGAATATAGTCATGCCATGGGAAATTCTGTAGGGAATTTACAGGACTATTGGGACATTATTGAGAAATACCCTAACCTACAAGGTGGATATATTTGGGATTGGGTAGATCAAAGTTTAGAATATAAAGATGAAAACGGAAACCCGTATCTAGCCTATGGACATGATTATCATCCAGATCTACCAACTGATGGGAATTTTTTAAATAACGGTTTGGTAGATCCTTATCGCAATCCTCATCCACATGTATCTGAAGTAAAAAAGGTATACGAGCCTGCACAGTTTGATTATATAGGAAATGGAAAAATAAAACTGACTAATAAAAACTTCTTCTCTGATTTTTCTGATAAAACAGTTTCTTGGCAGTTATTAGAAAATGGGACTGTTATTAAAAATGCTAATAATATCCCTATATCATTGCAACCACAAGAAAGTACAACGCTTACTTTAGAAGAGTTGCCAAAGACATTTTCTGCTACGGATGAATATATTTTACAGGTAAGTTTAGTTCAGAAAGAGGCAACAAATCTTCTTCCTAAGAATCACGAAGTGGCTTGGGATGAGTTTGTTTTACAAAAAGGGAAATCAGTAAAAACGATTACTACTACAGGATCTATTCTTGCAATTACTTCAGATAGTAATTCATATACAATTCAAAATGAGAACATACAATTAAAAATTGATGCAGCTTCTGGAGAAATTAGTTCTTGGATGTTTAAAGACAAAGAGATTACCAAGCATCCAATTCGCCCTAATTTCTGGCGACCACCTACCGATAATGATTTAGGAAATGGCATGGATACGTGGGCTAAGATTTGGCAAGAAGCAAGCTATACATATACTTCAGAGCTAATCTCAACACCCATTAATATTAATGATAACGTTGTTTTTCAAGTAGCATACACAACTCCAAATAAAGAAGCTAGTGTTAGTGTCTGGTACCGCTTTCGCGAAAGCGGACAATTAACCATTGACTATTCATTTACACCTAGTACAAATGAGCTACCGAATGTCCCTAGACTTGGCATGTATCTTACGTTATCTAATGACTTTGCAGATATGTCTTGGTATGGAAAAGGACCTCAAGAGAGTTATTGGGATCGAAAAACGGGACAAAAAACAGGCATTTATTCAGGGAAAATTAACGATCAATTTGAACGTTATTCTCGTCCACAAGAAACAGGAAATAAAACTGATGTGCGTTGGGTAGAAATCACATCAAATGATATGACATTAAAAGCAAGCAGCACACAAATATTAAATACGAGCGTTTGGCCATTTGCTATGACTGAACTAGATTTTAATAGCGAAGATGCTGGAAAATCTGCATCAGGATTAGTCCCTGTTACTAAGAAACACGGTGCAGATATTAAAAAAGGAAATACCATACAATGGAATATTGATTATTTACAAATGGGGCTTGGAGGTGATACTTCTTGGGGACGGTTAGTCCATCCAGAATATACTATCCCTGCTCATAAAAACTATACATACTCATTTACTATTCAACCAACTTTAAACTTAAAATTATGAAGCAATTACTCTTAATAATGATATCCTTATTCTTTATTAATTGTCAAGCTCAAACCACAGAGCAAGACGATAAAAAAGCGATTCGAGCTATTATGCAAGCACAACAAGAAGCGTGGTCTCAGAACGATTTGGAAGGCTTTATGAAAGGATATTGGAAAAGCGATTCTCTAAAGTTTTATGGGAGTCGAGGACTCACTAAAGGATGGGAACAAACACTCGCCAATTATAAAAAAGGATATCCAACCAAAGATCATAGTGGTACACTTACATTTACGATAGAAGATATTTCAAAAATAGAAGCTCATAGTTATTGGGTTATGGGGCAATATCATTTAAAACGGAAGGTTGGAGATGCAAATGGCAATTTTCTAATCATCTTTAAACGTATAGATGGCGAGTGGAAAATCGTCGCAGATATGTCTTCATAAACAATAAATTTAAGTTTCTCTATCTCTTTAAAATATTAAAAAATGAATAAAATTAAATTCAATTTTTCAATACTAGTTTTTTCACTACTCATTATTGGGTGTAAGACGCAGCAGCAGCCTATTGTTGTCATTAAAAAAGCATCAACTTTTGAAAAGTTAGCACAAATAAAAAACATTGTGAAAATTGAAAAGAATGCGCCAGTTAGTCATTTTGACGAGAATTATGAACTATGGTTTGAACAGCCTATTGATTATTCCGATCTATCAAAAGGAACATTTAGACAGAAAGTATTATTAGGTTTTGAGAATGATACATTACCTGTATTTGTTGAGTTACAAGGGTATGGTATTTATACAGAAAAATCTGGCGAACTTGCAAATCACTATAAAGCCAATCAATTAACGATAGAGCATCGTTATTTTAATAATTCTCGCCCTGAGAATATAGCTTGGAATACACTCACTATAGAAAATGCAGCTAGAGATCAAGCAAATATCATAAGTGCTATAAGAGAAGTCATATACCCTACTTCAAAATTTATCACAACGGGAATATCAAAAGGGTGTCAAACAACAATGGCACATCGCAAATTTTTTCCAGAAAATGTAGATGCTTGCGTATGTTATGTAGGGCCTCTTAATTATGAAAGGGAAGATCCAAGAGTCTATGAATTTTTAAACAATGTAGGTACACAGCAGGAACGAGACAGCGTTTTTAATTTTCAAGAATTATGTTTTGAAAATCGATCTGCACTTAAAAAAATCTTAGAAGACACTGCAAAAGAAAGAGGTATGTCTTGGGAGTTTGGAATAGAAAAAGCAATCGATTATACCATTTTAGAATATTCCTTTGCGTTCTGGCAATGGGGTACAGACAGCAAGAATATTCCATCCAAAGATGCAACACCGCAAGAAATATATAAACACTTGATTGATGTCGTAGGCTATGGTTTTTTTGAAACAAAGGCGGTAGATGACCTACAACCCTACTTCTGGGCAGCATTAACACAACAAGGCATTTATGGATATCAAACAGCTCCTTTTAAAAAATATATAGGAACCGATGAAGTGTACAAATTTGAATGGGCTTTTCCTGAAGGAGTTTATAAAGAATATGATACACGTCCAATGCAAGAAATAAAATCATTTTTAGATAGCACTGCAGAAAGAATGCTCTTTATTTATGGAGAATACGATGCTTGGAGTTCTACTGCTGTAGAGCTTAATAAAGGGGCTAATAAACGTGAGTTATATAAATTTGTAAAACCAAAAGGAGATCATACTACGCGTATAAAAAATTTCAATAAAGAAAAACAACAAACAATTTACGATATCATTGATAGTTGGGTGAAATAATTCAACTATCCATGATTCATGATTGCTTCTATTGCTTCTATTTCAATAGGTATTGCTTCTGTTAGATTACGATTGCCTTCATTTGTGATCAGGTAATCATTTTCTAATCGGCAACCTACCCCCTCTTCTGGTATGTAAATCCCTGGCTCACAGGTTAGTACCATTCCTTCTTCTAACGGTCGAGAATATAATCCTACGTCATGTACATCTAGCCCAATATGATGAGCTGTACCATGCATAAAGTATTTTTTATACAATGGTTTTTCTGGATCTTGACTAGCAACCTCATCTGCGTTTAGTAAACCTAATTTTATTAATTGAATTTCTACCAAGCTTGCCATTTGCTTTTCATATTCAGAAGGGAGAACGCCTGGTTTTAATAGTTTACTTCCTTCTTTTAAGCAATGTAATACCGAAATATATATTTCCTTTTGTCTTTCAGAAAATGTTCCATTTACAGGAAAACAACGTGTTGTATCACTATTATAATTTGCGTAACAGACACCAAAATCTAATAATACCATATCTCCATCCTGACAAACAGCATCATTGGTGTTATAATGTAAAGCACAAGCATTTTTTCCTGAAGCAACAATAGGTTTAAAGGCATGACGAGATGCTCCAGATTTTATTAGGTTATATGCTAGTTCTGCTTCTAATTCGTACTCATTAATACTAGGCTTGCAGTTTTTTAATACACGTGTAAAAGAAGTTGCACTAATAGCAACTGCTTTTTCCATCAATGCAACCTCTATTTCTGATTTTACTGGACGTAATGCTCTTGTTATTTTTGCTACTCTATGATATTGGTGTAAAGGATATTTTTCTTTACACCATAAGATCATTCGATCTTGTTGGGTTTGTTGTTCTTTTGTTACTCGTTTAATATGCTCATTATGTCCTAGATAAAATCCATCGGCTTCAAAAGCCATGAGCTGTAGTATTTTTTCAAAATCATGCAACCACTCTACTCGTTTAACTCCTGAAATTTCTGAAGCCTGCTCTTTTGTTAGTTTTTCACCGTCCCAAATCTTAATCTGCTCATTGGTTTCTTTTACAAAGAGAATTTCTCTGTTTTCTTTTTTATATGCATCAGGATATACAATCAGAATTGTTTCTTCTTGATCAATACCAGAGAGGTAAAACAAATCAGCATTTTGAGCAAACCCCATAACGTCATCTGCATTGGTATGCTTAACATCATTGGAAGTGAGAATAGCGATGGTATTTTGCTTCATTTCTAAAGCAAAACGATTTCTATTATCTATAAATAATTGATTTTTAATTTTCTCGTAACGCATATTATAATTTTCTATCTAGCAAAAAGGAGTTCTCTACGTATTTTTAAACAAACAACGTATTATTAATACTTAATCGCAGCTACAATGGTATGGCCTTTTAATTTATCTTTTCCAGATAAGAACTCTAGTTCGATTAAAAAGTTACATTGTACTACTTCTCCACCCAAGGCTTCTATAAGTTGTACAACAGCTGCTGCTGTGCCTCCTGTGGCAAGTACATCATCATGCAATAATACTTTATCTCCAGGTTGTATGGCATCTTCGTGAATTTCTAATGTGTCGGTACCATATTCTAACGCATAACTTTGTGATACTGTTTTATAAGGTAGTTTTCCAGGCTTGCGCACAGGAACAAACCCTGCGTTTAATTTTTCGGCGAGAATACCCCCAAAAAAGAAGCCTCTAGACTCCACCCCTACTACTTTATCTATGTGTACATCACCTACTAGTTCTAAAAGTTCTTGGGCAGCTTTCGCGAAAGCGTTATGATCTCCTAATAAAGGAGTAATGTCTTTAAAAATAATTCCTTTTGTCGGAAAATCCTGTATATCACGTATGTAGTTTGTAAGTTTCATTTTTTTATAAAAAAGTGTTTGTTGGCAAGATAAAAAGAAATATATTTGCACCCCGAAACAAACAAATAAATATTTTTTGTTTTGGAATAATAAAGGCCTCGTGGCGCAACTGAATAGCGCACTTGATTACGGCTCAAGAGGTTACAGGTTTGAATCCTGTCGAGGTCACAATATACTACGAAACCCCCTGTAAAAACAGGGGGTTTTTATTTTAGTTGATATTATCGTTGATATTTTACTCTTATTATAAAAGAGAAATCAATTAATATTTAAAATAATAAACCCTCGCATATAGCGAGGGTTTATGTTACCAGATCCCTAATTCTGGTAACTCCCTAATCAAACTCAGCTAATTAATATTTTCTTCAGTTAAAGTCCCTGTAAATATGTCACAGGGACTTTCAGTAATCAAAGCAGTTTTATGATACCGATAACCAACTGTCTTTTGATTGCACTGGAGGTTGTGTGTCTCTATTATTTGCTGTTTTAGGCTCTTTGGGATTAAATGTCTTATGACTCTCTATATTGTATCTTATTTTATCAAGATCAATTCTAGTGTATCTATTCTTATCAAAGTATAGGTAATTGTCTTTAAAAGATTCCCCTTTACATCCCATAACAATGATATCTCCATCAAAACTAAGAGAGGCACCCCCTTTTACTTTTCCGTCAACCGTTTGTTGAACAATAAAGACAAATATCTTCCCATTAAAACGCTTTCTAAAATCAAGATCAAGATCAAGCTTACCCAAAATTGCAATCAATTTCTGCCAACTGTCAAAAATGATCACATCATGCAATTCTATCCAATCATAAAGGACCTGTTTATTAGGGATATCTGAAGTTGTTCTAATCCTAGATTTCCTACTTTCTTCAATGTACTTATCTTCTTTATCTGTAGCTAGATTACTTTCTTGGTGTTCTTCTAGTGAAGCAAAAAGAACATCATCATTTAACGCAAAGTCATTGATCCATTTATATGCACTTGTAGTTTTGCCAGTTCCTTTGGGTGTACTTAAAATTACAACAACACTCTCTTTATTCTTACGTTCTACATTACCTAAAAATTTACCCGTTTCCCCTGCTATCTCCCAAAGTGGGGACTTTTGAGGTTTTTCACTCATAGATCGTAAACCCTCAATATTATTACTTATAATAGTTTTGTTTTTTTTAATGAATTGTGTTTTCTCTCCTTTTAGCCCTAGTTGTAATTGTTTAGATTTATTTTTTGTAGGAGTAGGTTTCTGAATATTTTTTTTAGGTTTGACTTTCAAATATGCCGGTACACCTTCTTTGTCTCTATACAAGATATAATCTGTAGCAGCTTGTGCTTTACTAGAAGCTCTAAAAAAGTAGCGGTTGTCTTTTTTAAGTTTCCCTACAAGCCTCTTATTCCATCCAGCCAGATAGGAAGCGCTATTATTAATCACAGAAAACAAAATACCACTCTCAGCACACAAGAACACAGCGCCCATCTCGGCAATTAATTCTTCAAAAGCATATTCTTTTTTAGTACTTTTTACTCCTGTAAATCTATTTAATCTTGAAGTATGCCCCGTACTATGTATCAGCTCATGAAATAAGGTTGCATAGTATTCTTGCTCACTCTTAAAAGCTTCTATAGGAGTCATCCGGACGTGATCAAAAGAAGGGTAATATGCTGGTTGATTTCCTTGAAAAAGAATCTCAGGAACATTAGGCATTTTCTTTATAATGTTTTCAGCAATCTGGATCCGTTCCTTTGTAGGGAGTTTAGGGTTTTTGTTTTCTTTAAACGCGTCCCATTTTATACCAGTAACATCGGCTCCATGAAAAACATTGTAATATTTTAAAATAGGAATATAACTATTGGCCAATCTTTCAATAGAAGATGTCTTTATTTTGGCTTGATTCTTTTTAAGCCATGATAAGTATTTCTTTTTGTCATAAGTACTAATAGAAAGTTTTTTACCTCCAGGTAATTCCTCAGTATGCGTATATAGCTTAGTAAAGTAAAATACACGTATTCCTTTACTATCTTTTTTAAGAGTTCCTTTGTGTTTTTTAATTTGATTAAACGTAAGAAAATAAGGATTAGTCAAATCTCTAGGCACTAATTTTCGTTTTCCTTTTTCTAAGACAATTTTAAAATTTGTAAACCAATAATTAATCCCTCGATATGGTTTTTTGCTATCATAGTTTACAGCTTGTTTCCCATCCCAAATGGTAATCCCTTTATCCCAACTACGCTGCCATGGTAAATGACCTGAAACCTCTATAGTTTCAATAATGATCTTTGTAATATACTCATATATCTCATCTGGAGAAACCCCTTTTGCAAGTCCTATCTCTTCATTATCCAAATAATAAGGGACATAAGACAAACCATAAAAATCATTTGGATCATCATTTGGAAGTAATGAAGTGTTAAACCCTTTAAGTCCTGAACTAATATTTGTTTTATGTTCTCTATAATCTTTAGGTTTTTTCTTAAAAGAAATTAGATGTTTTTCTGGTATTTCTTCGCTTGTTTCATCTTCAAAACATATAACATATACATAATTGTGGATGGCTGATGTTGCGTACTCCGTCACTTTACCCCTTTTCCCTTTAACATGACCTTTATAATCTTGTGTTAACCATACAAAACCTCCTTTTTTGTGAAGCCTTCTAAGTACATATACAATCCTACCTCCTTTTAAAAATTTATATCCAGGTTTAAGTCTACCACAATCATTAAGTGCTTTTTTTAAAAGATCATTTTGGGAAGGACCAGCAAGTCCTTGGGGTCTGATCTCGATCTCTACTTCATCATCACCCATAATAGAAGCTGTGTATGCTGCCCTTCTAGCTTCATCATAGGCTTGATCTTTATATAAACGACCAGAAAGAGTTTCTAAATATTCCTTAGTTACTGTCGCTCCATTAAGTCCATAAAATTCATCTCTGGTAGTCATAATAATATATCTCTGTTACTGTTTCAATTATCTCATTGGAGTCATAAGCAAAATCACAAACAACAAAATTGCTAGTAATAAACAAATGATCATCTTAACTATATTGATATGATGATTTGTTTTTGACATTAAGCTATTCTTGATTCTATTGTTGCAAAACGCTTATTGATAAGTTTATAAAAAAGAAAAAGAGCTGTTATAAATACCAATAAGATCCCTATCATACCTGCCCATATAAAAGAGGTGTTTACCTTCTCTGTTTTTTCTGAGTCTTTACTTTTTATTTGCTCTTCTAAATTCTCTACTATGGTAATAATTGAGTTATCACGCTCTACGTTTTCCTGCTCGATGCGTTCAAACATTTCAGCAAGTCTACAGTCTACATCTACACTACCATCTTGTTTGTAAATAACAGTTTTAGTAAGACCTCCTTCTTTAATTTCTTGTACTAATTCTTTTATCGCTCCAGTATCATCACGTTCACGATCTTTTTCAGGAATAATTTGTGTACGTATATTACCTCCTTCTACCTTACGCTCTGTGATTGTTTTAGACTCATTTACTTTATCTACTTTGGTATCTGTATTAGTTTGTTTTTCAGTTTCTATTTTTGATTTTACAGCGCGTTTAGTAATGTCACAACTTTGTAAGAATACTATTGTTATAAAAAGCAAAGCCGTTTTTATTATAGAAAAAGTATTTTTCATGAAGCCATTTTTAATATTGGATAACCATTTCCGTCTGTTGGTAGTTTCTTTAATTCGCTAGCTTTAAAACCAAACGTTTTTTGAAAATGTGGCAAATCATACCGTTTACCTTTACTATTTATTAAGCCCCACTTCCATCCATATTGGCTTGCTATTTTAGCAACTTCTAACCAATCAGAAACGCCGTCATGATCTCCATCAAAAACAGTGTCCCAACTGGCCGTTTCAAAGCTACCATTACGATCTTTATCTATAAGTAGCACAATATCAAATGCAAGTCCATAATTATGATAAGAGTAGCCCCCTTTTACCCAAGTAACCTTTCTTCCTGGTGTAGATCTACCCTTTGCATAAAGTTCATTTTGTCTATTATGGGTTCTTAATGTATCTGAAAAACGTAATTTAACATATGGAGATGTTAAGGCATTAGACATCTGGTCATACATGCATTCTACTTCTCCTCTTACGATAGGATGCATTAAAGCGATACGTTTAATTGTTTTTTCGTCTTTCATCTCAAAAGCTTTTATATCGTTAATGACTTGTTTTATATGTATTAAATTCCTTTTGGAGATTTGTATACTTTTCTTTCCACATCTTTAATTCTTCTTTAATGGCTTCTTGGGAATTCTGGAGGGTTTTTAATTCATCTTTTAAAAAATCATGTCGTTCCTCCTGATCTTCTACCCATTTTGCATAGGATTCTTGCATCGCTGTTAGCGCAGATGCTCCAGCTTTATCTTGTCCTATTTTCCTGTTTTTTTTACCTGCAAAAAAGGCAACCACAGGGGCTATAATCGTTATGATAATTGCTTGCCAGTTATCTGTTAAAAAGTTTTTCATAGATGATTGTAGATATTAAGGAAGGGAGGCTTTTTATAAAAGTGGTCACAGGTTATCAAATATTGAAAGTAATGGATTTGCTAAAACTTTACTTCCTCTATCATTAGGATGGCCCCCATCTGATGTAAAAGTGATTCCAGATTGACCGCTTGCTATAGTCGCGTTTCGAATATTACCATTGAATATTGCATTTGCTGCATCAAACCATCTCTGTGCACAATTAACTATACCTACTTCTGGATGAATACGTAAAACCCAATCATATGCCTCATTGAACTCATCTAAAGCGGTCACCATTTTTCCATCTGATTGCTCTACTAGTTTTAATGTTCCATCTTCGTTTATCCCTCCAAAATTGACAGCTATTGTAGATGTGAACATTATAATTTCTGGATTATATCCAAAGAATTGCGATCTAGTTTTTATTGACAGATCATAATCTGATCTAAATACATAGTGATCAGTTAATCTTTCAAATTGCCCTGTTAATTGTCCACCTCCAGCAGCAGCACCATCATTATGTATTGGCAATTCAAACAATAGCAAATCAGGTTTATACCTATGAACTTCATTATCTGCTACCCTTGGAAGTCCAACGGTAGTTGTTGCATCACTATTCCATCCACCACGAGCTGAGTTAATATAAGTGATCATATACTGACGCTCTGACCACTCAACTCCCCAAAACATAAATCTACCTGATGTTTGTGCAGTTATAGATACATTCTTAATCGAATTACGACTGTCAATTAACCCACTTTTACAGCGCATTTTAAGACGTTTCTGATAGTGAGTGTTTGATTTTGTTGTAATATTACGAGACACCATTTCTCCAGTACTAGCTAGCGGAACATTTATATCACTTAATACTGGCGTACTTTCCCTCATGGAAAACACAAAATTATTAGCTTCCTTCCAGGTATCATCTATTTCATCATAAGCCTCCATAAAATCATTACCCTGAGTAAGTGTTATGATGTTATCAGACACACCTATACTATCTGTTCTTAATATAAAATTAAATTGCCAAGCACCAACTGGCACATCAAAAGACACGCTAGCACCTGTTGATGCAGAATATCGTGTGAAGCCTTCCCTCGCTATAGAGTCATCCCATTCAGCTACATTATATGCTGTTTGAAAGCTACCTGTCTCCGTGAAAAAGTCTGGAAAGTCATAACGGCGATATTGCTGGTACCAACCCCTAGACATCTTATCCCATAAAAGAGAAGGCATATTATTAGAGTGCATTAATGGTGGTCTTGAAGTTGCATTAAGATGATCTGTACAATGTATAGTTCTTGATGTTAGACTAGTCCCCGTCCCTAAAACAACTATATCTTTGATGTTTTTGGTATTCCAAAGATTTCTAAAAATTGGCGCTTTTTCAGTTAAAATATTGGTCTTTTGCCCTCCCTCTGTAAATTGGTACCATGATTCTGCATTAAGAGTTGCCGATATACCAACTGCTTGAGTAGTAGGCAGTAATTCTTCTTTTACTAACGGTCTTAATAAAAAAGGTTGATAGGCTGTTGCTACTTCTCCTTTTTCCAATTTCGCAACCCCCTGTAATGATGTTGCTAATGGACTATCATTTAATTTACGAAGATTTAATCCCACATACTGTATTCCCAATCCTGTAGGAACTTGAAATACTTGTCCAGATCCTGTAGGTGGAGGAGAAAAAATAATATTTTGAAGACTTGTTGTATCTCCAAAATTTGCAAAATACCCTCCTTGAAATCCATTTTCATTTGAAAAAATAGCTTCTCCAGAAACTGCATAAAAACAACCTTCTTGAACCTTAATATACCCCGAAAAAGCAATACCTAGTATATCTCCTGTAAAAAGACCAGTTCCCGTACTGTATCTCTCTAAGTAATTTATATCTGATGGGTTTATAAGATTGTGAGAGATATCTTCTATTAAATAATCTCTTTTTAATGCAGGAGTTTCAAAAGAACTATTTTTTACTACAGTAGTAATTGTGAATGCTTCATATGTAGTAGCTATTGGACCCAATTCCAATAATATAGTATCATTATACGTATCTACATTGGCGTTAGTAATGTTGGCTACAATATGAGTAATTCCTACTAATGGGATTGTAAAAGTACCATTTATGGCAGGTATGGTTATTCCTCCTGTTGTATCTGTCGAGTTGGGAAATCCTCCTATTCCCGTAACTCCTGGATCTATACCCGAAAGTGTGTATGTTTGCCCACCAACTACAGGTGTAGGACCTAAAACCCTCCATAGGGGGTTATTGGATAATGCTTGGCTTGATGGTGAATATACCTGCCCAGATATGATTTTGTTTTTATCAGCAATGTTTTTTCCTATAACTTCTTTAGTGAATTCACCTATGCTTGGAAATTTACGCTCAAACTGATTTATATTACCCGCTGCAATTCTTTTCCAATGCCCTGCATCAACTCCATTTGTAGATGATATGACAAATAAAACATCTTCAATTGGAGGGTTTTCGCTATAGAATGTATTAGCTTCAGCGAGAGATTGAAACGGTTGTTCTCCGTTATTGGCAGCTTGTTGACTAGCAACAATATCACTAGCAGTACCATTGTATGTGCCTTTATCAAGCTTACTTGAGATATCAGCAGCTATACCCTCTGGACCTTGAATTCCTTGTGGACCTTGTTCTCCTTGAATTCCTTGTGGACCCTGTGGTCCAACCGTTACACCTACTATATTTGGATCATAATCTGGCATACTTTTTCTTCTTTTTAAATTTAAACCAAGTCAATAAGGCAATAGAAATACCTGAGACAATCAATAAAGGTTTTATATTATTTGATTTCTTTCCTGTAGTGGGGTTATATCCAGATTGAGTAAGGATATATTCTACATAATGCTGTGTTTCTTTAAATGGGGGTACCCCCTTATACTTTATTACATTCCCTGGTCCTGCATTATAACCAGCTAGGGCGTGATCCCAACGTCCAAAACGCTTATAAAGGCTTTGCATATAACGCCCCCACCCATCTATACTACTATCTACATCATATGGATCTACTTTATAATCTTGTGCAGCCGCAGGAATGAATTGAGCAATACCAATAGCGCCAGCCGATGACACTACATCAGTCTTATAACGGCTTTCTTGCCATAATTGCCAAACCCCTATTTCAACAGGTATGCCATATTGCATAGCCTTTGCGCGGATTTTATCCGTAAAAAATAGGTAGCGGTTATCTGTAGGTAATGCCATGATTACATTTTAATTTTACGCTTAGGTGATTTTTTAGGAGTTGCTACTTTAATAATACCTAATGCAGCAACTGCTAATACTGGGTATATCCACCATTGGCTTTTTGGTTTCGACTTTGGAGGTGGCGTCGGTTTTGGTTTTGGCTTTGTGGCTATAATTATTACTTCATCTAGTGAAGTTGTCTCAGATATAAGTGTTACTACTGGTTCTATATCCTTAAATGCAATACTCTCAGTGCCAAATCCAATATGAGAAAAAGTAAGAATCTGAGTTATAAAAACTGCTTTTACAGTTGCCCTACCATTACTATCCGTAATAGTGCCTTGACCATTTGAAAAAAGAATATTTACATTGGGTAGAGGGTGACCAAATTCATCTAGTACAATTATGTCTTTTTTTAGGAATGGAAGTGTGGTTAATCTAAACATAATTATCTTTTTTAAGCAAATACAAGACCCGCACTTTCTACACGAGACTTTATTTTATTATACAAACTTCTATCAGTAACAGGGTGAATCTCTTTAATTAACCAATAGATTAAATTTCTTAGCTCGTAGCTATCAAAATTTGAAAAAACACCTGTAGGAGGAGAGTTGTAACCGTTATAATCTTTTAATCCGAATTTTGATGCAACCCTTTTAAAATCATCTCCATTTTTAAGTTTATCAAACACCGCCTCTACAAGCTTTTCATTTGTTCCATAAAACGGAGCCTTATCATTCATTGCATCTAGTAATTGTGATGCAAAATTTGTAGCCATATCGCTCGAAATCGTAGGGTTTTTTATTCTTAAATCAAGCCCTATTTGATCTTCAATATTTGGATCTCCATCAAAAAAACTATCAACTCTTTTTATAAGCTTATTACCTAAGTATATAACACCAATCAATAAAGCAATACCTCCAACTATATATCCTGTTTCTTTAGGGTTTTCTATAGCGGTTTTTCCAACTTTTTTTGCTTGCTCTTTTGCTTTAACAGCAAGCTGATTTGCTTTTAATTTCGCTTTATCTGTTAGTTTCTTTGCTTTTTCCTTTTGTGCTATTGTTAGTGTTACCATCTCTTATAATGCTATTTTTTTAAGCATAGCCCATTTGTCATTCAAATAACCTTTTGCTTTTTCACTACCAGCAAGCTGACTAAGTCGTGTAAGTTCTTTATCACTTAATTTGTTTATGATTAACATTGCATCTACTCGTAACTCTTCGCTTACTATGTCTGTACCTTCGATTGTAATTGTCTGTGCCATTTTTATGTTGTTTTAGGTGGGAAATGTTTTTGTAAATCTTCTTTTAATGCTGTGTTATTATTAAGTATTGCTTTAGCTACATTAAAGCCATAAATAGCAGCTTCTTCTGTAGTAGTTTCCTGTGCAAAAAAATTAATTACACTATTTTTAAGATTACTATTTGTTTGTGCTTGCGCTAGTCCAGGAGTAGCAGCTTTATTTTTTTGAATAGCTTCCGCAATGGAAGCTATAATAGTTCCAAATCCTTCGGGGTTATCTGTGATTTTATCAATTGCCGATTCGAACGCACCAGGTTTACCTTCTATACCTAATGAAAAACGCATATTCTCGCGTTCTAAAGTTTTATTTTCTTTTTCTAAATTTTCACACTTACGTTCTAATCTTGCACATTCTGCCTCTATTTTTGGTAATTGCGCCTGTGCAGTATGCATACTCATAATTTGAGGCATACTTAACCCCATTTGCCCCATAAGTCCCAAGTTCGAAGTAGGAACATGTGATACAATAGCTGGTGGGCTTATAGTATTTTGATTAAGATTTTGTGGAGTGTTTGCACTTTCGCGGTTATCTACCAAATCATATGAATGCAATTCTTGTCTATTTACAAATGCACCTGCTTTTTTTTGTAGTTTCTGAATATAAATTTTATCAATCTCTGGATACTTCGTTTTTACGTGTTCCAACAAATTCATAATATTACCTTCATGTTCATCTAGTAATCGAGCATTACTATATTTGCATTTATTGATAGGGAGACTAGGAGCAAAATACAATTGTATAAGATTGGACTTTTGCTCATTGAGCCACAGTATATAATCTTCTATTTTCGGTTTCATAATTTCTAGCATTCTTCTGAAATATAATGTGACACCTCATATACACATCTTAATTCTTTTTTTAGTCCTTTTTTAGACTTATCAAAAACAATAGATACTGTGTCATTTAGTACATTCCCATTACCTCCGAATCTTACCGTAGAAAGAGGTTTAAGAGGCAAACCCATTACAGTTACATCACAAGTACCTGTGTTTACAAACTGGCACTCATCCCAACTATTTAATCTAAATTGTTCATCATCATTAGCGATTAAAATGTCAGCTATTTTTGAGCTCCTTGCCATATTGATTTTGTTTAATAATTTTACTGAAGCGGACTTAACAAGACTTGTTTATCCATATCACAAATACAAGTTCTACAACAAGATCAGTTGTAGCTACTATATTTGTAGTAGATATCATTACATCAAGGCGAGAACCTCCATTATCAGCTATTTCAAATGCCCGTTGTTCAAAAGAACCAATTCCACCATCAAGCCAGGTAATATCCATTGTCTTAAGGATAGTATCACCATTACGATCTATACGAACTCGCACCAATCCATCTTGTGCAGGCCTATGTACTCCTCCTACAAATAGGCGATCTCCTTTAGGTAAGTCATCCATGTTTACAGATATTTGATTACTTCCTACGGGAATTGTAGCAATGACTGATCGTTGTTCTCTTTTATAATTTAATTGATCCATCGATATTTTGTATTAAAAAAACCGCCTAACCTAAACTAGGCTAGGCGGTTTTAGATTTATATAAAAAAGTGTGGTTTATTTTGATTTAAGACGTGTGATTTGACCACCTATCATAATTTCAAAAAAGTGGTTTGATGAAGCAGCAACAGCACCTTCAGCAAGTACAAGATCTTCTGGAAATTCAATTTCTATTTCAAAACGCTGTCCATTTACAAAATAAATAAAGCCAGGTAATGGTTTATAGTACTCCTCAGGAGATTGTTTTATACCTCTAGCTGTTAAATCAGCAATAGGCAGACGTAAAATCTCACGATTACTCTGACGTATAATTAGTGTTCCATTACGTAGTGTACCAGGTAGCGCAGTTGAGTAATTAAGAGATCCTGGGTTTGCATCAACAGCAGCAGCACTATATCCTACTCTTATTCCATTGGCTACAAAAACTTCATCTGTATCAAATTTTCGATTTTGAATGTTAACGACCCCTTTTACAAAATCTGTTTTTGATTCTAAAAGAGGGTATGTACTAGACGCTCCCGTAATGTTTTGACGTATGTGTAAAGTGTGTGGAACTAAACGAACACGATCACCAATGATGTCTTGATTTAATGTTCCTTGAAAATTTCCTTGAGTCGCATTTTCTTTAATAAAACCAGACGCATCAAGCATTAATTGTGGTGTATTATTCATGATAATATTTTTATTTATTATTAATTTTATTGTTCAAAGTGTAGTTAATAGATATTTTCTAGTACATTCCTACGGCTGGGTTCCCTTCTAGTTCGTAGTACTCTTGGCTCTCATTATATGCCATGTTTAAGGCGGTGGAATCCTGTCCATAATCCATATAGTCTGTATAATGACCTCCACAGCTATCATCTGGACAGGCAAGGCCTAATGATCCGTACAATAGTTTTTCGCTCATTGTAAATCCTTGTTTACTTGGTAATGCTTTTACACCCGAGAGTTTTACTACGGCACCATAAGCCTCACGAGCTACCATTCCCACCCCTGCATACTTACCTACAGAGAGTAAACCTCCATCATCTGGAAGTACGATTGCTCCAAGGGCACCAACTGATGCTCCGCCTATTTGTCCTACCATTTTGTATTCTTGTGGTACAACTGCACCAGCAGCGCCACTTACCATAAAACCTGCTATAAGACCTGCAACTTTTAAAGCTGTTCCTACAACATTTTTTTGATTAATTTTATCAGTTTTCATATTTATTTATTATGGGTTAAAAAATTACTTAATTGTGGTTTTTAAAAGGTTACTTTTTCTTTTTGGCTGTCATAGCCTTACTTATTCCAACTACAGTTGCTAACGCTAGTAGACCTTTTAGAATAGTGTTTGATTTCTTTTTTGGAAGATCAATCACTATTGTAGGCATTGCTGGTTTTGTAGTCTGTACCGTTGGTTTAGTTACTGGTTTTGTGACTTGCCCAGTTGGTCTTGGCTTCACTATTGGTTTATTATTTTCTGGTCTAAATGGAGGTGTTTGAAAATCAGGTAAAGCAGTAATAGGTATAACTGGTCTTATAATGTCTGTAATAGGTTTGGTAGGCTTTATACCTCCATCATGTGGTGAATCCCCTGGATTAATTACTGGAGGTAGTACTATTGTATTTACAGGTTTACTGCTAAAAAAAGGTACTTCTATTGTATATGATTTACCATTCCAGTTTATTATATCTGGACCATTTAATATAGCTCTAGTACTTACAGGGGTAGTCCCAACATATATTTTACCTCCTACACTCGCTAGTGCATTTACATACAAATCTTTATACTCTATTATAGCATCTTTAATGACAATCGATTTTGCATAATTAAGGTCCTCTCCTTTGGCTTTAACTTGATAGTACTTAACAAGGTTTTGCATCTCATTAAGATTGTTGTTAACTAACTTGATTGTATCAATATGTAATAATTGACTTCGAGTCTTTTTGCCTTGAAAAATCAAAAGCTTACGTTCAAACCATTTATTAAATCTTTGTTTTGCCCAGCTATCTAACTGATTATCTATCGCTGGTGAAAATTCTGTTTGGGAAGAGAACTTATCTTGTTGATCTGGTATTGCTTGAATGGCAATACCTATTATTATCCCTACAGGTCCTCCAATAACAGCAGCAGCAGCTCCAGCAATCTTTTTCCAATTTCTACAAAACCAACCGCATTTTTTGCCAAGTCCTAATTGATATTTATATGTATCCATTCTTATTTTTTGTTTTTCTGTGATTTATATGCTGCATAGGCTACTCCAGCTATTAAAAGCCCCCCTACTACTTTACCTACGCCTGCTTTTTGAGGTGGATTTGGTTTTGGCCCTTGATTTGTTGGTTTTGATGGGGTTGATGGTCTTGGTTTTGTTGGAGGTGTTGGTTTTGGTTTTGTTGGAGGTGTTGTAGAAGTTGTTGGCCTTGTAGGAGTTGTTGGCATTGATGTAGTTGTTGGCCTTGGTGTAGTTATTGGCCTTGGTGCTGGATCAGAAAAATTACGGATAGCATATACCTTCGCAATAATTGTTTCATCTAAACGAAATGTACCTCCCCCTTGTCCTGACTTATTTTTTAAACGGTGTTCTCCTGGTACTTGTCTTGTCCCTGTTTCTACTAACTCTTTACCTTGCCCTGCGAGAGTACCCCCTATTGCACCTAACATTACTTTTTTAAACGCTATTAAAAGCTGCTCTGCTAACTGGCCACCATCACGAGTACATTCTACAAACTTATCTCTTTGTAGTACCTGCATTGCTAATATGTATATGTCTAAATCAAGCATATATTTATTTATATTAGCTACCGATGGATTATTTTTAATCCCTGAATTTTCTAATATAAAAGGCATATCTATCTCATGATTAGACTTTGCCTCTGCTGGACTGAGAGAAGATCCAAAACAGCTAAAATCCCAGCCGTTCGCAAACACAGCTCCAAAAGTTCTATTATACCATGCTGAGTCTTGTATTTTCTCTGCAACTTCTTCTATCGTTTCTTCGTTAGTGTTTCCACTTGATGAATCTGTTCCTGCTAGTCCTATATGATTAAGTTTCATAAACTCGTCTTTTTTTTCTAAAAAATAAACTTCACTATTGTTTGATACTGTGCCATCTAGCACATAATAATATCCTGTTATATCACGATCATTTTGATCTACAGGAACAACTACATATACATGCGTCCATTTTTCTGGATGAAAACTCGGTTGCCGTACTTGACGTATCGCATGGGGTACCCCCATTTGTGACAAAAGGCAAGAAGCAAACACCGAAAATGTTTTACAATCGGACGATGGTGTGTTACGGGTTGCCCATGCACATGCTGGAGACTTTATAACCTGTAATGCTCCATCTGCCTTATATGCAATGTTGCTGTGTAAAAAATGGTGTATACTCGCTATAGTTGCGGGTAGGGTACTTTTTTTAAGTATTGGAGCAAGACGTTTTACGTGATTGCTATACGCTGTCACCCATGATTGCATCATAGTTACGGTATGAAAAGTATCGCCCGTACCTAGTGATCTCTCTTTACAATCACTTTTAGGAATGTATCTATCATAGGGGGAGGGATTCTTTTTTACCATCATTTACGGTTCATTATGTATCAGAACATGTAATTATGAGTGTAAATATGAGGGTTACTATAGAGGGGGGGGCTACTTTGCGAAGCGAAGCGGACACTATTGGTCACTATTTACCCTTTGCGCTAGTTTAGAAAAGAAAAAAAATGAAGAAACACATAATTACCTAAGAATCATTATTAAACGATTTGTCAAATATTCCCTAATTTTGGAGTATGTGCTACGCTTTGTCCCTATCAAAGAAAGAACATCAATTGTCGGATTTTCATACTCAAACAGATTTGTTTGTAGATCCGCCATTGGTGTATGAGCCCACTTTTCATAATAATGGGTTTAATCATGAGAATGTCTTTATCATTCCTCAAGAAAATGCAAATAAGATCGTTCCTGCTAGATGGGGATTAATTCCTTATGAAGAGCTTATCTCTGGAGACGGTAAACCCATTAAATTTGACAACTTAAATACTAGAGATGATAAAGTATTTACTTTTAAATCCTGGAGCGATTCTATATTTAAAAATCGATGCCTTATACTCGCTGATGGTTTCTTTGAACCGCATAGAAGAGGCGAACAAAGCTATCCCGTATATTGTTATTTAGAAGGACATAAATTATTTGCATTTGCTGGGATTTACACTGAAAATGAAGACGAACTATACACGGCCTCCATTATCACAGTAAAAGGTAATAACCAATTCCAAGAAATACACAACAATAAGTTAAACTATAAAAAAAAGCTTGATGCTAGAATGCCATTAGTACTAGATGATCCCTTTCACTGGCTTAGAAATGATCTTGATAAAAATGCTATCACAGAACTCATGATGTTTGGCTCTATAAAAGAGGATTTTAAAGCTCATACCGTAACTAGAGAATTGTATGCTCAAGGAAAATCATTTACCTATAATCCCAAAGCAATAGAACCAATTATTTACTCAGATTTGTTTGGAGAGATTGAATTTTGAGTATTAATTTAATCTCATAATTATTTGACCCACAAAAGCATATAATAATTATTTTGTACTTTTTGGTGAAATTTGGCTCTGTATTAATCTAAAATTAGAGCTTTTTAACACTTTAAATTTCATTTATAAAATTCGTTAGCAATAAGTAAAACATAACAATATGGAGAAAGTCATCAAAAGTGTTTTATTTTTTCTAATCAAACTAATTATTATAACACCAATTCTATTATTGGTTACATTTCTCATCCTTATATTTTATCTAATTATTGGAGTCATAATAGTCCCTGTGCAAGTTATAAGATATATAGGATTAACTACTTTAGCTGCAATTCAATCAGCATTTGCAAATAAAGATTATACTAATGTCTTTTTAGATGCTTTATTCGAGTTTTGTAAAAAGTATTTATTGTTTTTCGGGCAAATCTTTTATATTCCTATGGCAATTTGGATTCCTGCAGACGAAAATCCTTCAAAATTAGCCGATATATTAGAATATGAATGGAAAGTACTATCAAAAAACTGGATCTGGACTGTATTAACTTATTTAGCACTTATAATTTCGTTTACAATAACGTTTTCTTCTTTTGGCCTTAAGGCATTGGACTATTCAAATCTAAAAAAAGTTGAAAAGAAAGAGAAAGAGAAAGAGAAAGAGAAAATTTACAATGATTTAAATGAAGTGGCAAAAAAAGATAATTCTGATAGTAAAACAAATCAATCTTTAATTGATTCTATTTCTTATAAAAACTCTAAGAAATTAAAGAAGATTACTGAAAATAATGAGAAACAAATTGATAGTCTGAATAATGTCATAGGAATAATAACAAAATATAAATCAGATGATTTAAGAAAAATTAAAAATCTTCAAAATAAAATTAAATCTTTAAAGTTTGAAAATCAAAACATTAAAAATAGTACTAAAATTATTAATCCTTACTCAATTACAGTTAATCAAATGCTTGGTAAATGGGAAGTTGTAAATGAAAATGCAACGTGGACTATCAGTCAGAATGGTAAAGTGTATAGAGTTTATAACAAAAACATTAAAACCAATTTTACTTGGAATATTAATGATGGAATTTTGCGCCTAGGAAATAATAATAACTGGCTGATAAAATCATATATCAATAACAAAATAGAATTGTACCATTTAGAGAGCGGGAGAACTCGAACTATTCGAAAAATATAAAAGTTAGGCTCTGTATTTCTACAACATTTTTTTGTATTGTTCTTAATTTTTATTTAAGCAGCTTTACTAGGGTTTAGCATAATGAATACGGCTATAGGTTTGGATTCATCCCAAACTCTATACAAATCATATCGATACTTTTTACATATACTGATTGTTGCACCTGTTAGACCTTGAAATAATGTTTGTGCTTGTTGTATCATATCCTACTGTAATTTTGAATTATTAATATGTTTATCCAATAGCATACTAAATGCTTTTGATGCAGTTTGACTTACTACCCCATTGCCATATTGGCGAAGAAGCTCTGTTCGAAAGTCGTACCCATTAACTGTGCAGTCCACTCCGGGTTCAACCGCTCGTTTTGCTTCCCATTCGTATTGCTGTTGTCCGGGGTAAGCTGGCCATTGATTGCTAACTTTGATAAACTTTCTTGTTGCGTATTCTTTGCTGCTTTCTCCGTTTCGCTTGCTTGAGGAGTTGGCCAGTTTTTTACTTGTTTCTCTAAATCTGATTGTATCTTCTTTCCTTCTGCAGTTTTGTAATAAGTTCCCATCCAAACCCAATCTTCTTTCTCTTTGCGCTTGCAACTCATCGATGTAGGTGTTATCCATTGCGAGGATGAAGACTCTTTTTCTTTGATGAGGAGCGCCAACTTCTTCCGCTGTAAACAATCCCGCTTCAACGCTATAACCCAAATTTTGTAAGCTTGCCAAAACATAGGGGAAAGTTCCTGATAAGTGTCCTGCGACATTTTCAAAGAAGCACCAAAAAGGGTTAATGGCGTCGATGCATTGCTCAATATGCGGGTAAAGAAATCTGTCATCGTTCCAAAGCTCTCTTTTTCCGGCAAGGGATTCTCCTTGACACGGATAACCTCCAACGATTCCATGTACTTTGTTATGAAACGGTTTTGGATCGAAGGTTTTAAGATTCGTCCAAATAGGTGCTTTATCCACCACACCCGATTCCATCGCTGATACCAGGTTGAAGTTTTGAAAGGCTTCGATCTCCACATAAGCGATAGTCCTTGTGGGAATGATTGAAGAAATTCCTTTTTCGAGACCTCCGTATCCGTAGCAAAAAGATAATATTCGCTGTTCGTTTGTATGTTCTTTGGTACTATCCACATTTTTCAATTACTACTATTTATTTGAGTTGTTGCAAAAAATGCAACAACTGGATTACTACAGTTAATTGTTTTCTATCATCCATTGATAGCCTTTAGTAAATCCTTCCATCATACCATCGATATAGTTTTCATGTTCTTTTGATATTTTACCGCATTGCCTTTTGCAACTATCCTCAATAGACGTTCGCATATTATCTAAATCTAAATTTGTTGGCGTTTTCATATTCTACAGGTTTTGTTGATTAATGCCTTCTATTTTCATAGCTTTTAAAGTCAAGTCTATCTTAACACTAGAGACTAATACTATTTCAGTTCCACATCCACCATCTTCATCATTACAGGAAACTATCTCAGTCTCTCTAAATGATTTTACTTCATGTGAATGGTACTTATTAATGAATTTGCAATGAGGACATTCAAATTCTACTTTGCTAAATGTATGTTTCATGTCGTTTGTGTTACGTAGGATCTACACCTACAGTTAAAATTGTTTTCAATACCTTTATATTTAATATAATCATCTAATAATGAACATATTTAAAAGGTTATTCGTTTTTTTAGGTTTCTTTTTCATGTCTACTTCTAGAGAAATAAATGAAGATTTAGATTATGGAATGCAAAAAACATCTGGAGAAGACCCACCTCCTTCTGAAGAAATGGAAAATGAACCAGATCCTAATTAATAGAAAACACTTCTTTGTTAACTACAGATTTAATGTTTTTGTAAACACATCAATATCTCCTTTTAATTCAGGAGAAATCTCATGTGTTGAATTAGTATCACAATGTTCTTCTAAAACTCTCTCTAAAAGTTTTTTTGCTTCTTCTAAAAAAATATCATCGTACATAATTCTACATTTTTTGTTAATATCTATTTTCTAGTTGCTTTTCCTTTTTACTTAATTTTATATTCAAAACTCTTACTCATGTACGATTACATCATTTATCAATTCGATATTCAAGAAGTCCAAAAGACTCAAGATTGGATTGACACATACGGAAAAAAAGGTTACAAAATCATCAACATACATTACTACGATGATCTAGCTCGGTATACTTTAGAAAGAGCGAGAGAGAATGATAGACCTTTTCACAGTAATAGATAAGCTATATTTTATACTAAAGTATTAATCAAGTTCTGGTTTGTCTGTATCTTCAAATAACCAAGTAAGTGTATCAAAGATTGATTGCTCCCAAGTATTCAATCCTCCATCGTCTATTCGACCATAAAGTGTGTCTAACATTTCTTTTGCTTCCTGTTCTTTTTCTGCTGTTATCATATCGTTTTTGTGTTTAACGTAGTAAATCGATTACTACAGTTTAAATGTTAATTGCGGATTTACCGTAACTAATTGATTATTATTTGCTTTATCTTTTATCATTATTAATCTTAAATATTCTAATTATGTTAAAAAACTTTTCTACTTTAGGTACTGTTCTTACTAAAAATCAACAACGCTCTATTAATGGAGGAGCTGACACTTGTACATATATTGGTGGACATACTTTCGAAGGTCAGTATGGGACCTATCGTTTGAATACATATGATTGTGTGTCTGAGAATGGAGAACACTATAGGGCTACTGTTCACATTATCTTAAACTAAATTATAGAGGGTTATTTTACCATCTTTTTTTGTTATATTTTAATTCAGTTGTCAACTATAAATTGACAACTGCTTTTTTTAGGCGTAATCAAAAAGACTACTCTATTTATGAAATTTACTTTTTGGTTTTTCTATGGCAAGGAACCACTCTGAAATTCTCTTGCTTTAAATAATTTTCACATAATTCTAATGTGTTTGCTTCTGCAACTAATTCCAGTCTTTTATCTGGAGTTAACTTATACACTATAAATCCTGTTTCAATATCTTTCATCGTTTACTACAGTTATTTTAAATTACCCCTTATATATAGCAACAATTCGTATTGCTAAAAATCAGTAATAATCTTGATGTTATTTCATTTAAAAAAAAACTAGCTTTACTCTTTATAAATTTTATACCGATAATAATATGATGGCAGGATGTCCAATTACAGGCGATTAAAAATTTCAAACAAATTAGAGACGGATTATATCAATCCGCTGTTATCCATGTGATTTTGTTAGACATTATCAATTTGGATCTTTCCCAAAAATTTAGCAACTACAAGTTAATATTGCTTGTAGCATTATTAATTAAAGCAGTTTTTGAACCTCCATAATTAATATCTACAGTATTTCAGGTTCTAATTCTATTTCTCTTACTGGAAATGGTCGCGTCCACTGACTTCTTCTCATTCCTTCTTTTTTAAGTAGAAATTCAACTGTAGGATGCTTCATTTCCATAGTCTTCATATCCATAATCTTAGCAGATCCCCAACGCCAATCAAGTATATCATACTCATCTGGCTCTACTGCCTTTTTACTACTGAATAATCCACCACTAAATGTTCGCTTAGTGCCTACCATATCAATGTATTTTTGAGGCATTTCGATTGTTTCTTCCATATTTATTGATTTTGTGATTACTACAGTAATTTATTAAGGTCGTTCACTACTGTATTCAATTCAGAGACTACAGCATTACAACTTGGTGTATTATAATTTGATAATTCTTTAGATCGTAACTTATACATTTCAATGAGTAATTTTAGGTTTTCTTCCATCGTTAACTACTGTATTTATAATGCTTTAATAGTGATCTTTTTTTCTTCGCAATCATTATCTGGTTCACCATACCTTAATACTGCAATAGCTCCATTTAACAATATTTCATTTTCTAAAATATCTTTTACACCAGCATATAAAATATCAGTTGAAGGGCCATACATATAAATGGTACCTTCTTTTAATTCTAGGTCAATAGCATGTCCATCAAACTCTCCAATATCTTTATCAATGATTCTATCCCTAAGTTTATCCTCTAGTTTGTGTAAGTCTGTAATGTCATTTAATTCTGTACTAAAATTCACTAATAATGCTTGTTCTTTTACCATAATATTAATTTGTTATTTCGATTCTTTTAAGTAGAGTATCGATACCTACTCTTGCTGATTACAAGATTCCTCCATCCAACATTCATCACAAATGTCAAAGCCAATTACTATTTCATTTTGAGTTTTTCCACAAGAAGAACATTCATTTTCTGGTAATCTATTATTATCTAGTTTCATATCGTTGTTATTAAAAGTCACTCTTTATTAAATTCTATCTTACTATTCTTAATTCTATTATTATTTCCTTTATTCTTATGATGTAATGATCTATCAACACCTTCATGATCCAGACATTTATAAACTGTATTAGGAGCTATCTTCATTGCTTTACAAATCTGAGATAAAGATGTTGTTGGATTTTTCCACATTATTGCTACTACTGGGGCTTTTTCTTTTATTCTGGCACTTAATCCCTTTGGACGGCCTCCAAACTTTCCTCTCCTTCTAGCGGACTCTAATCCTGCTCGTACTTTTTCATTACTTTGTTTTCTCATAAATTGACCGATGATTGCAAAAACATAAAAGATTAATTCTCCTTCTGGAGTCTCAACAGATTCAGTATTTATTGCTGGGTTTGTTATGTCTTGGAAATGAATTCCATTCTCACCAAAATGTTCTATAAGAGTTATCAAATACTTAACACTTCTTCCTAATCTTGTTAAGTCATAAAAAATCACTTTATCTCCTTTTCTAAGTTTACTAAGTAATTTTTCTAATTCCTTACGATCATTTTTTGCTCCACTATCTTCATCTGCATAAATGTTATTTTTTTCTATTCCCAATAACTCAAATCTATCAATCTGAATATCTAATTTTTGAGATTCGCTACTAATTCTTGCATATCCAAATACCATATTCTTTACTTTAGTTTCGTGTATTAGTTTTATATAATTTGTTATTCTAACTGGAAGAAATAAAATACCTCTACCCCCATTTACATTAAAAACTCTGTTGTATATCCTACAGGATAACCTATTTGTTCTATAAGTTGTTCAAAAACAGTACGGTCTATTACATTAACATATACACTTTTCCCTTGCTCTCTTAGGATTTCGTTTACGTACCTTCTTATTGTCTTACGTGGAAAAAGAGGGTACATACGTTTTAATTCAACTTTACTTGGCGTGCTAGGTAGTGGTAGTAATGTAGTACTCGATTTTTCGTATTTATCCTTTAAGCCCATTGGTCTGTTGTGTATTGTTTTTTTATTTCTATACCTACGGTAGTAGATATCTATCTTTATCATCATTACTTAAGAGAGAATCTATTTGTATATACAATCTAGTCGCAGATGCTTTCTCTTTAGGGTGTATGCTATTATTCATGAGATATAGCAAAGAATCTCTAAGCGTAATCGCATCATGGGGGTCTAATTTTAGAGTACTTATTAAAGGGGGCTCTCTTAGGTTAAAATATTTTTTCAACTTGTGATGATAACACCATAATAAAGAATATTGCATGTGGTATATTGCAGTATTATTTGCTATTAATAAATTACCTACGGTATGTAGATATAATTCTATAGCAATACCATGTATACCCCTATCCTCATGCGTTACCTTTATAATGATTCTATTCATAATTTTACTTTACCACAGAGGTTTCCATCTTTATAAAACATAAGTACCTGAGTTGCAATACACAGTTTATGGTTACGTAAACTATACTCCATTTTTTCCATAATTATTTTATCGTTATACCTATTATACTTAAGACGACTATACCATACAGGATTATAGTAGGTCCCATTTCTATGTACTTTAAATTCCTGATATCCATTTTTAAGACAAATGACCATTTTAATCTTACTGCAATTTCTACAGCTTATACTATTTCCGAGACCACAGGTACACTTCTTTGATGATTTTCTTTCTTGACTAGGCATTTGCTTGATATTCTATACGTTCTAATTCTTTAAGGAGTAATTGATTGATATTTTGATATACAGATTTATCAAGATTCTCTACAGCATACCTATGTAATGTACCTAGGTCACATTCACCATAGATATAAGCTCTTATTTTTTCTCTAGCTTTTTGAATATCTGTTTTATTTCGGCTATCCTTTACAGCTTCAAGTTTTCTGATAGCTTTACTTTTAATCTTGTTATCATCTTTCTTAAAATGTATATAGGCATACTGGAAGCTGTTGTTTTCTTTAAAGGTGCGCTGCGGATCAAAGTAATTACTTGGATAAGATGGTTTCCAATCGGGGTGTGCTTTCGCGAAAGCGTAAATCTCTTTTAAAACTGTCCTAATTTTCAACCACTTTAAGGCGGTATGATGCTTGGCTAATGGCTTTCCTGTAAACGAAACAAACATGTCTGTTTTCCATTTTTTATATGCATTAACCCAGGTACCAGGATGCACGTTATCCAAAGACTGCATAAGAGCATTACAGGATCTAAATACATCTTGAATAGCCAATTCTATAAAATCATCAGGGTGTAGTGCTCCCTTTTTTGCTTCTGATGCAATGGTCCCTTCATGCAGTGGGGTATATTCATAATATTTACCTTGACTAAGATCCTTAGCCAATTGAGCTGGAGTATCTATTGTAGTGGCCAAAGCTGTCGAATGCGGATTTTTTGTGCGGCCCTTGGTGATTTTTTTTTGTAGTTCTCCAGAATTTTTAACACCCTGCATTTTGGGTGGTCTTGTAGAAGACAACGCAGTTGACTGCCGTATTGGAGCGTTAGCGGAAATTCCTTTATCTCTATACTTATTATTAACTAATGAGGGTCTACTAGAGACATTATTATACCCAACTTTCTTGGCTTCATAATTCGTAAGAGTCTGATTATCAGTAATAATCTTTTTTGTTTTGAAATTGTCTGAAACGTGCAAAATTTCAGGGTTTACATGCACTGTAACTGGTTTTCTATGTCCATGGTTCTCGTACCCTATTAAGATTTTTGCTTTCATTAGACGGTCTCTATGATGCCTTAACGTGTTCTTTGAAAAGTCTAATATTTTACAACCGTCCCTTTCCAATTCTTGCAATTTATTAGGGTACACCTCTAGTTTAGGTAGGGGTAGGTATATACTACGCCCCATAAGCTTAGTATATTTACGTTGAAGTGTAAGTTGCCGCTGGTATTCATACAGCAAAGCCATCATAAGTTTTTCTGTTACTGGCTTGAGAGGTTCCTTTACATGTTTTTGGCGTAACCACTCCCCCCCCTTTTCTTGATTATATTCTAATACCATGATATTATAATCATCTGGATCTAAATGAGCATGATCATGTTGCCATTTTCTTTCTTCCGCTTTTTGTATAAATGGTATATTTTGCCCTTTTCTAAAGGAGATCACATTGGTATTATAGGCATCTATTGGAGTGTTAAAAACTGAAGCTTCTGTATTATACTCTTGCATCTTTACCCTATATGCTTTCATCGTTTTTGTGAGATCACTATCGTGTCCAAAAACAGTGAGTACTGGTAATGCATAAAGTACTGTCCCTTCTGGCCACTCAGACCGAACCATTGGTCTAGTTTTTCTGGTTGTATTTTGAGATACAATACCATGTTGGTCTTTAGTGGGGATTAATAGATCACTTACCTTTTTTACGGTGCCGTATTTCCTGACGTTACCTGATTCTTTCATAGTTATTTTTTAATTTATACTATTACCTGGATAGAGTTTTAAAGATTTCTTTCTATAATTACCACTATCCAGGCTGCACATCTCTGCACTTGGGTATTTTTAAACTATCGAGCTTAGGGTGTCTAATTTTATAGGGAGTGAAAAATTTATTTTGAAGATCTTGAGAATAATAACGCTTTCGCGAAAGCGGTTTCATATCCAAAAAAAGAGTAATAAAGGAGGGACTATTTAAGACATATAGCATCTGTACATTTGCTTTTGTATCCTCACATAACGTTAAATCTGAAAGGACACAACTTGTAAACTCTATTTTGTTACATTCCATAAATGCCATTACAGAACTATACTTTATATAGATCACTATAGTACCCCCTATAAAAATGATAGTAGGTACTATTATGTATATCATATTATACATCATATCCTAGCTTAATTAATTTTAGTGGTATAAAAAAAGCCTCCAGTAAACAACACATTTCGGGGGTGAAAGGCGCGTTTTGTAAATTGGCAATCTTATTTTGTGAATAAGACTGTGCGCTTTGTGTCGTACTGGAAGCTAAAAGAGTGTTCATTGCTCTATAATTATGATTGTAATGCGTGTACTTGTGCGTCAGAATAGATCCTTATATGAGTTGCAGTACCTTCTTGTTTAAGCTCTCTTTGTTTTTTAGTAACTTGTTTAAGAGTAAAGGTTTGAACACCTTCGAGGCTTTCATCAAAAGAGCCTGTTTCCTGTAAATACGTGTCGTAAACAACGTTTTCTAAAATAAAATTTCCTTGTGCCATAATGATGTATTTAAAAAAACAGGTGACAGACAGTAATCAACACTTTTACTAACCAAACTATTTATAAAGAATCTGTCACCTGCAAAAAATGTATGTATATCAACCTTAAATATTTCTCTTATTATTAAATTCTATCAAATCAAGTCTTGTAATTTCATAGCTTTTACCATTTGCTTTTGCTTTAAGCTTAATACCTCTTACCCCTTCCTTTATCCAATTAATAATGGTAGCTGTTGTTTTCCTCATTTCTTTAGCAACTTGTGAAGTAGTAAGGATTTCCCTTTTCTGTTGTTGTTCTGTAAAAACACGAATAGCAGTTTCTGATGCACTTTTGCTTATGGAAGCAACAAAACTTTCTAAATACTCCTGATCCATAATAGTTACATTATTTACTTTAGTTATATGCATAGCTATAGAGGGTTTACTTCTATAGATTTTTTAACTTCAATAAGTGATAGTGTATGCTCTTTAAGAATTTTTAACACAATACTTTGAGCAAATATTGGAAACTCCCCAGATCCAAACCAATGGTTTTTTACAGTATTGATACCTCGTTTACATTTGGCAGCTACAAGTTTTTGGATTTTTCCTCTAGTACCATTTTTATCAAGAGTATTATAAAGAGTCATGATTTGCTCATTTATAGGTATCCCTTCTTTTTGTGCCGTAGTTGGATCTTGAAACAAAGAAAGATTGTTCTTATGGGTATGCTCAATTACATTAGGGATAGTTTCCATATATTTGTCATTATCTGTTGTTGATACAAATATATTACAGTTTTTACATATTTTGCAATATAAAAATGAAATTTATGTAATATTTATAATCATTCTAAATAATTATAGAAACTCACTTAATTCAAATATTATATAATTTAGCTTCCCTATGCTGGCCAAAGAAATAATAAATAGATTATTAGAAGATAGCAATAAAAATTCTTCGCAATTTGCTGATTTCATAGGAGTTAGCACTCCAACTATTACTCGTATACTTAATGAAGAAACATTAAAGATATCTAGGAATTTAGCTAATAAAATATGTGATAAATTTCCTGACGAAGATGTTTTTAAACTTACTAATGCTTCTGAAAAAAATGTAAATAGTGTAAAAGAATTAAAAGTCAAAGTAGGCGTACATGAAGTATCTGCAGATGAGTTTATGATTGCTTTTGCAGAAAATTTTGAAGAAGGGGTACTATTAAAAGAACATAAAACTTTTAAGCTTATAGTAGGTAACGAAATCAAGCAAGGTATTATTGACTATTTAACTGACGATAGAACTAAGGCATAAAAAATCTGCTGTTATAAGCAGGTATCTAAACAATTACTATTTACTAAAGTTATTAGAAGAATACAGGATTAAATCCTTTATTTAAATCTGTAGTGGTAAACCTTATTTTAAGATGATTGGAAGATCTAGCTTTTTCTATATTAGATATTTTTTCATCTAACGAATTTCCTTGCTCTTTAAGGCGTTTCTCAATACGATCAATAGCAGTTTTAGCATCATCCTTGCGAATAATCCCTAAATCTCTCCATTTCTCTATTTTCTTTCTACTATCTCCCATTATACTACATTAGATATCAATTTCATCTACAAATTCATCAAACTCTTCAAAATATTTTTTATGTTCAGTATCTGGAACATGACTTGGAGCTATAGAATTAGCCCAATGATACATTTTTGAAAAACCTACTTTAAGTTTTTCTTCTAAGGGAGTGTAATATTTATTAGTTAAATATGCAAAAACAGTTAGCCCAATCGCAATTCCAGAAAGAAGTGAATAGTATTGTGCATTTGTAAAATCCTTTATAGCGATGAAAGTATAAGCTATATAAAAAAGACCAATACAAGTAACTAGATATGCTTTTATTCTATGAGCTGGCTTCAATTCCTGATTGACTTGTTTTATATCAATAAGCATACTAATACCAATAAAGAAAGCAAAGAGAGCCCATCCAATAGAATCAAGGAAAGAAGCCATCCATCTCCAATGAAGAACGCCTTCTTGCCCGACTCTTGCAAATAAGTGTAGAAAAGGCGAAAAACACGCCAATACTACAAATACGATACTGCTAGTTGTTCTCCTGGTTATCAGGGATGCCATTACAATTTGTATCGTTTGGCGGACAGTTTTCGTTCGGGTCTGTTGCGAGTTCTTGTTGTTCTTCATTGCTTATTTCAGGTTCGCATGATGTGATCATTGACATTGTAAATAATGCTAGTACTGAAGTAATAATAAACTTTTTCATTGTTTGGTGTATTAAAGGTTAATCCTTCAATTTACCGTATAAAAAGCCTACATATAATCAGTTAGCATCTATTTTATAAATATATTATTAACATGATTTTTCTCGGAAATTTCCCCCTAACCGAGCTATATCCCTCTATATAATTGTAAGAGGGGAACTAATATATATTAATTTTAACAATTAGCTACCCGTAATATTACGGTTTTCCCGCATATTTTAGGGAAATTGACAATTTTAACATTTTTTAAACAATAGTTTTACGGGAACCCGTAAAAAGTTCGATTTTTATTCTATTTTTTTTTACGTAGGTTTGAAATAACTAAAAATCAACGAATTATGAAATTACTGAATGATGAAGAGAAAATTATTGAATTAACTTCAAACAAGCTTTTATTGACAAATAAAAGAATGATAAAATATGGGGATAAGTACGCAAGTATTCCACACAGTCATATAAGTATGATTAAATTAGATTTTAATCATAACCCTAATTTAATATCAAATGTTATTCTTTTTACAATAATTGCGTTTGTACTATATGTAGCATTTCCAATAATTGCCTTTCTTCCATTTATTTTACCTGTATATTATTTGTTTCAATACTTCAATAGTAGACACTATAGTATAAAAATATGCTCAACTGGAGGAGGAATTATTGAATCAAAAATATCTGGATCACAAAAAAAGACTGTACTCGATTTCATATATAGAGTAGAGGAAATTATTCAGTAGCAACTAATTTTTATAATACTCATCATATAGTGTAAGGAGTTTTTCTGCATGTTCAGTAGGGGTCACTTTTATGTAGGATAAAAATGTTTCTTCTTTAGAATGGCCCGTTATCTTCATGATAGATAATGTCGGGAAATTCATTTTATACAAATTGGTAGCAAAGGATCTTCTACAGGTATGAGAGCTTATTAGCTTATACTTTGGATATCTACCTGGTACTTTTCTCTTATTTTTCATTACAGATCCAGCAACAACCTGTTTTATACCAACGGCGCGACATACTGTTTTTATGTGTTTATTGTAATGTACATCTTGCATCTTTGTAGGCATCCCTCTTTTATTAATAATCTCTTTTATATGATGATGCAATGGGATCACTACTTTAATGCCAGTACTATCTTTTGTTTTCTTAGGCTGCACTTCTATGAATTTTTCAGTAATATCTATAGGTGGTAAATCCATTAAGTCCCCTACCCTCAAACCTACCCAACAACCAATTACACACCAATCCCTTGTTTTTTGATAGGTTTTATTAAAGGAGAAATCATGTTTTAAAAGTGTCTCAATTTCAAAATGATTAAGGTATACACTTTTAGACTCTTCTTTAATTACAGAAAATGTTTTCTTCTTGTAATCCTGATGTACCTTATAGTTATATTCACTCTCTGCAAGACCCAAAAAAACAATCATATTCTTTATAATATCACCAGTATAATTAACGCTATATTTCTTTTCATCTTGAAGGAATACTCGTAAATCATCATATATAGATATGGTAAATCCAGTTATAGGCACTCTTCTGTTTTTAAAAGATTCGTAATCCTTCAACCTATTATTGGCCGTTTTGTATTGTTTTATCTTAGTAGAAGCATATTTCCTCTTGGTATTTCGATTTATAAGTTCCGGAGCTTTTAATATAAAATCATCTACAAAATCAGTTAAATATTTGAATTTTGAAATAGTATGATTCCCTTTAAATTCAAGATCAAATCGTTCTTTTAAAACAATCTTTGTTATAGGAATTTCATGTATTTCTAAAGTGTCTAATGTTTTAATAAGAAAGTCCGAATATCTTTGAAGTTTCTTAGATAAGACACTTAAATCAGTTCTTCCTCTTTTTGATTTAGGGACTTTGGCATCAAAATTCCAATCTGTAGGTTTTACTTTTTGACTAGTAGAATACTTGAATTGTCTCTCTTTTGGATCAATAAAATAAGTCAATATAATAAGTGTATCTTTATCAGACTTAGGTTCTTTGAGATTGAAGTACATTCACATAATTGTTTACACAAATATAACATAGTTGATATTATCGTTGATACTTTTACTATTTATTATTTTATAATATTATAAAAACAGAAGTAAACAACACTGTAAAACCAATAGTTAACAGCTTTGTTTACTGCATTCGTTCAAAATGAGGCTAAATATACAGTCATCCTGTCGAGGTCACAACATAAGTCTAAACCCCCTGTAAAAACAGGGGGTTTTTATTTTAGTGATGTTACCTTCTGATGTGTTTGGAGAGATTGAGTTTAAACAATCTACAATATTCTGACCCCCTACTATTTAAAATTTCGACTATTAGCTATTTATATTTTATTTTTAAAACATGAATAGGCTTAAGATTTTTCAGATTATAGCCTCTTTAATTACAATCGCAAATTTTATATACTCTTTTTTGATTCGAAGATGAGTGTACAAATAGATGTGGATTTTTTTTTTATATATCACAATTAATAATAATAATTTTTACTAAAGCATTATTAGAAATAAATACAGAGTTATAAAACACAATTATTGTTAGAAGTTACTCGCTTAATCGATTTAAGTTAATCTAAATCGAATTCTACAATTATTTATTATCTTAATGTCTTATTAATCTTAAAAAATTGATTTATGTTAGAAAAATTTGAAAAATTCGAAATCCAAAAACCTCAAGTAATTTATGGAGGAAGTCATGGCAACGGCACAGGTATACCTCCTGATGGTTTTTTAAGATAAACTCAAGCGAGTTTTGGCTCGCTTTTCTTCCTCCCTTGTTTTTCAAATCCTACTATTTATATCTTTTTATCTTTAAATCTCAATTCTCCTGTTTCGATTTTGATAGCCGTTTTTGCTAAAATGGTGAAGACAAAAGCTCCTAATGCCCATATGCCTATGGTAACCCCTACTTCTATACCTGTAGGTAGATATTCGACTATTTTGCCATAAGGCCCAGGTATAAATCCTGGAACTATAAGACCAAATCCTTTTTCTATCCATATAGCAACAAATAGGATAAAACAACAAAAATATAGCACTTTTAGATTATTGCGTAGCTTCCCAAAGGTGAGCATAATCGTTGCAATTACATTCAAAGGAATTGCTGTCCAAATCCACGGTAGTAGCGCATCTTTACCATGAAGTCCAAAGAAAAGATAATAAGCGCTTTCACTATGATGCGTAGGTGCGTAAAACTCTTTAAATAATTCAGAAACTAGCATAATCAAATTTATTTGAGCGGCGACCGTTACGATCATGGCAATTTTCTTGATTGTTTTGTCTGGTATTTTAAAAGCAGTAAAAGAACGAATCACTGCTAAAACTAGAATAATTAAAGCTGGACCTGCGGCAAATGCAGAAGCAAGGAATCGAGGACCTAATAAGGCATTATTCCAAAATGGTCTTGCTTGTAATCCTTGATATAAAAATGCCGTTACTAAGTGAATTCCTACTGCCCAAAAAACAGATAATACAGCACCTGGAACATAGATATTTTTTTTTGCTTCCTTACCTTGATAATGTCTAAAAAGTATATAAAAAGGGATACTGATATTAATAAAGAGATATCCGTTTAATACAATAACATCCCAAGTTAACATTGAATTAGGGAAGTTAAAAACCCCTATCCCAGGAAGCATATGCCACAATACAGAAGGCCCTCCCATATCAGCCACTACAAAGGCCAAACACATAATCAAAGCTGCAACAGCAAGCCCTTCTCCAATGAGTACAGCTTGTTTAAAATCTATATCCTTTAACACATAAGTAGGCATTACAAGCATTACCGCAGCGGCAGCTACACCTACTAAAAATGTGAAATTTGAAATATAAAGCCCCCAACTAACACGGTCAGACATTCCCGTGACACTAAGACCTTCTTCTAGCTGAATGGAATAACAATACATCCCAATAAGCATCACAAGGGCTAAAAATCCCATCCAAATATGATACTTTTTAGATCCTTTAGTAATCGTATCTAAACTATCAATCACTAAACTTTTAAAAACTTTAAATCGTCTCATTATATATCGTTTTAAACCAACGCTGTGATTTATATCCTTTTTATTAAAACTTTATTTTACCCATTAATCCATAAAGTACCAGAACTTTGGCTCGGTGCCTAAGTCCTCTTTAAGTCTAAAAACCTTTTTGTTTTCTAAAACCCACCTAATGGTACTATTTGGATCTAAAAGATTACCAAAAATTCTAGCACCCGTAGGGCAAGCTTCAACACAAGCTGGGTTTTTTCCTTTTCGTGAGCGTTGCACACAAAAAGTACACTTCTCCATCACTCCTTTTTTACGCATTCTATTCCCTAAGTAATGTTGGTTTTTGTTGATTTCATTTTCTGGAACCTCTGGCTTACTCCAGTTAAATCTTCTTCCGTCATAAGGACAGGCTGCCATACAATAACGACATCCTACACACCAATCATAATCTATCACAACGAGTCCATCATCTTCTCTCCAAGTAGCTTGTACGGGACATACCTCTACACAAGGAGGATTATCACAATGAAAACACTGAGTCCCCATATAAAAATGACCTTCAGCGGGGACTTCGTGATAATAATTATCATCTGCATTATCAAACTTAAATCCTTCACCATCTTTCATTTCATGAATACGGATATACTGCATTTGAGATTTTCTGTCTTGGTTATTCTCTTCTATACAGGCACTCACACAATTCATATATCCTTGACATTTCGAAATATTAAAAGCATAACCAAAAAGCACATCCTCTACTGCGTTTTCTGAAGTCATATTAATATTCTTATTCGTTCTAAGTTCATAAGAGCGCATAAGTCTATCGACCGTTTTCTTTTTTTCTTCATCGGTCATGAGCTTATAATTCCCTTTAAATTGCTCTTCCCAATCAATTTGTGCTTTTTCTTTGGAATCCTCTCCAGAAGAAATACTACAAGAAGTAGAGATGGCGCCAGCACCTATGAGTAAACTAGCTGTTAGTTTTTTAAAAGCAGTTCTTCTGTCCATTTTAACATCAAAAACCTGTTCAAATCCATCTTTATGTCTTTCTTCTCCAATAGACGCGTGTATAGCTGCTTCATAAAAATCCTTTTCGCTGAGCTCTTCTTTAGTAGAATTACAACTTCCTTCAGATTTACCACATCCGCAAGAACCAGATGTTTCTCTTTTTTTGTTGAGACCTAGGTCTAGAGAATACCATTTTTTATTATCGCTCATCTTTTCTTTTTTAGTGATCTAAATCGTCCTTACGTTCTAATGCTTTCTGAATATTAAATTGTACAGGCCATCTGGTTTCAAAACCTGGGTTATGTGGATTATGACAATTCACACACGTCATCGAAGCCCTTGGAGGAGCCCATCCAGCTACTTTTTTCCCATGCGCACCTCCTTTCCAGTCTTCAAACTGATTAGAATGACATTGTGCACAAAGTTTATAACTAAGGTTAAAATCTACTTGTTGCCCTGTTATGGTATTAAGACTATTCATATCTTCTCCATTATGGCAAGTAGCACAATTCATCGTACCTAAACCTGCATGATTTAATTGTATATCCCAATGTGCTTTTTGTCCTAGTCCACTTTTCATTTCTGATAATGGTTTGCTATGACATTCTATACATGCAAATGATTTAATCTGCCCTTTTCGTTCTGGAATTAAGAACGTGTGTACGCCTTCTGTAATTTCAATTAAGTCTGTGTCGGCTAGTAACTCTTCTGATGTAAGCGTGCCGTGATAGGGCTTTTGCTCTGCTTCTATTTTTTCGGTAATCGAGTGATATTCCCCTTCCTTTTTGCAAGAACTCAGAGAAATAGTTAGAATCACAAGAAAGCAATATGTTATGTGTTTATTTTTCATTGATCTTATCAAATTGTCTTAGAAAAGTGCTCACGTCTACTTTGTGTAGCTCGGTATTTTTAGGTAGGTGACATTGTCTACAGTTTATTCGTTCTGGATGAGTTACTCTGATTTCTTCAGGAGCACTTGGTCCTGCGTGACAAGAAATACAGCTTTCTCTCATTTGTAATTGATGCGGTATCATAGGAGGGCTTCCAGGCATAGCATTGTTTATTCCTTCTCCTATACTGGGTGGGTCCGCTTTCGCGAAAGCGAACTCAGTAAATGTATTATTTGTGTTTTTTGTAACGTGACACTGACGACAATTTACCATCTCAGGATGCGGAGTAATGGGCGCATATGCATTAAATTTTTCTACAAATCCTCCATATTGATGACATTGTATACACGTGTTTCCCCCATAACTACGCTCCTTAGCAACTGGATGCGGAATACTTGGTGGCGCACCTGGATAAGCTCTATTGTCATAATAATCCTTAAGTGTTCGCTGATGGTTTTCATCTACAGGCATATTTGAATAATCCAGATCCGTATTATCAAATCGTTTAAAAACTCCGGATTCTGAAGGGATAAAATTACCTGTAGGAGTATCTATAACTGGAATATATGCATCTTCTAACCCTTTTTGATAGCTAAAGTTCCATATAACAATAAATGTTATAAACATGACAATAAAGAGTGATATGATTACTAGTCTCTTTCTCATACCTTTTCTACTTTAACAGCACATTTTTTATAATCAGGCTCTTTAGAGATCGGGCAGAAAGCATCTAGAGTTACATCATTAATCAACATATTCTCATCAAAGAAAGGAACAAACACTTGTCCTTTGGTAGGAAGTCCTCTTTCGTTGATGGATGCTGGTAGTGTACAAGAACCCCTTCGTGATGTCACTTTTATATTTTCCCCATTTCTAATTCCTAGAGATTTAGCATCATCTGGATGAAACTCTACATATGCATTAGGCATTGCTTGATGTAATACTGGTATTCTTCGTGTCATAGATCCCGTATGCCAGTGTTCTATAACACGCCCAGTATTTAACCAGAATGGGTATTCTTGATCTGGTTTTTCTGGCGCTTCTTCAAAAGGGCGTTGCCAGATCACTGCTTTTCCATCTGGTTTTCCATAAAAATGAAACGCTTCACCGTTAGAACACGCTGGATCATATTTTGCATTAAAACGCCATTGAGTTGACTTTCCATTTACGTACGGCCAAATTGCGCCAGATTCTTTTTTGAGAACTTCCAGTGGAGCCATTCCGTGTTTTGCACCTTCATGAAATTGACGGTACTCATTATAAATTTCTTCTACATGATTTTCTTCACTATAAGGAAACAAATCACCATATCCCATACGTTTTGCAACCTCGATAAACATCCAAGCGTCCGGTTTTGTTTCACCAGGACCATCAATCATTTTATCCCAATGCTGTGTTCTACGTTCAGAATTACCATATAATCCACTTTTTTCAATATGCCAAGAAGCTGGAAGGATAACATCCGCCACATCAGAAGTAGGTGTCGGAAATACATCTGATACCACAACAAAACATGATTCTTTTTCCATCCCTGGACGATAGCGACTAGTCTTAGGTAATGAAACCAACGGATTGGTAGCTTGTGTCCATATAAATTTTATCTCTCCACGATCAACAGCTCTAAACATTTCTGTAGCGTGATACGTTGGTTTAGAAGGAATACGTTCATAAGGAACTTTCCATATTTTTGCAGCTAATTTTCTATGTTTTTCATTGGTTACAACTCCCTTAGGAAGCTTATGGGTAAAGGTGCCTACTTCACGAGCAGTACCACACGCAGATGGTTGACCTGTTAAAGAAAAAGGGCCATTTCCTGGTTGTGAAATTTTCCCTGTCAGTAAATGAATATTATATACTAGATTATTCATCCAGGTTCCTCGTGTATGTTGATTCATTCCCATACACCAATAAGAAACTACCTTTTTATTTGGGTCACCATAAATAGATGCCAAATATTTAATGTCTTTTACAGAGACCTTAGAATATTTAGAGACTTTCTCTGGGCTATACTCTTTTAGGAACTCTTTATAGGATTCAAAATCTATTTTTTCTGGTTTATCAGTAAACTTATAATTGTCTTCTAAGCCATATCCCATATTAGTAACTCCTTTACTAAAACTACAATGCTTCTCAACAAACGATTTGTTCACCCATCCATTCTTTATAATCTCATAACAAATTGCATTTGCAACAGCAAGATCTGTTTGTGGCTCAAATAAGATAGATCTGTCTGAAGCTGTACTTGAACGTGTTGTTCTTGTAGCAAAATCAATAATTTTTGCGCCACGTCTTGTCTTTTGTTCTAGCATTCTTGAGAATAATACCGGATGCATTTCTGCCATGTTATTCCCCCAAGTAATGAAGTAATCTGCGTAATCTATATCCTCATAACAACCCATAGGCTCATCTGCGCCAAAAGTGGTTAAGAACCCCGTAACTGCACTAGCCATACAAAGACGAGCATTACAATCTAGATTATTTGTACCAATGGCTCCTTTCATAAATTTAGAAGCAACATACCCCTCAGGTATTGTAGATTGCCCAGAAGTATACATAGCTACAGCATCTTTACCATGTGTTGCTATAGTATCCTTCATTTTAGTTGCGACAATATCTAAAGCTTCATCAAGAGGCGTTTTAACGTAACGACCATTTTTCTTTACTAAAGCATGCGTAAGCCTATCTTTAGATTGTATACACATAATCTGATGGTATCCTTTTACACACAATAAACCCTTATTTACAGAAGAATTTGGATCTCCTTTAACCGCCACTGCTTTTCCATTTTCAGTACCTACGAGTATGCCACATCCTACGCCACAGAATCGACAAGGACCCTTTTTCCAATCCAAATTTGCATCTTTAGGAATTCTTTCTTCTTGTTCACTTGCAAATAAAATCCCTGGAAACATAGACGCCGCAGCTGTCATTGCAGATAGCATTGCCATTTTTCTTATAAAATTCCTTCTATTTGTTACAGATGTATACATAGACATATTTAATTTTGAGGTGTATTAAAACCAGAAACTAGAGATAATAATTTGAGGCTACTTATGCTTTCAATTTTTTCTTTTAAAATCTCTTCTTCCTTATCATTAGAAGTATCGGTAACTAATGCTAAAACATCTTGATTTTTTGCAGGAATAACTTCGCAATGATCAAGACTTTTTAAGGCAATCATCAGTTCTTCTTTTTTCCCAATGACTGAGTGAGCTAGATAACTTTTTATTGGCATCTTTTCGATTTTTAGTTATTAAGGAGATTAATAATATTCTAAAATTCATTAACAAGTCCTTAACAAGTTACCAAATTTCGCTCAACTCTAATTAAGAAAAGATGACAAAAGTCATCTAACATATAAAAAAGTAAGCGTTATATTTGTGTGTACACAACGCTTTAGTTAACACCTATTTATAATTATGGATGTAAGATGATTCATAAACCAGCAAAAGAAAGTAAACTATTTATGAATCATACATTTAGATAAAGCATAGGGTAACGTATTAATATATGATAGATGTAAAAACAGCTCGAGATTTAGTTTTATTACATAGTGCAAAGCCTTCTGAGGTTTTAGAAGTAATTATTAAAGATGCATTGGATTTTGTTTTGGCCGAGGATGTGATTTCAAAAATTGAGATGCCTCCATATAGACAATCTGCAATGGATGGTTATGCTATTAACGGTTTTGATGACACACCTTATACTGTAGTTGGTGAGATAAAAGCTGGAGATGATGATAACCCGAACTTAAATATTGGGGATGCAGTACGAATATTTACAGGAGCTCCTGTACCAGATACGGCAAATACTGTGATAATGCAGGAGAAGGTAATCGTACATGGAAGTAAGATCATTCTAGAAGAATCTATACAACCAAATAAAAATATTAGACCAAAAGGAGAACAAATCAAAATTGGAGATCTTGCTTTGGCAAAAGGCACTACTATAAAAGGAGCGCATGTTGGTTTTTTAGCAAGTTTAGGTATTACAAAAATTCAGGTTTATAAAAAACCATCTATAGCCATCGTGGTTACGGGAAACGAACTTGTAAATCCTGGAGATGTATTACCTTATGGTAAAGTGTATGAATCCAATGGTAGCATGTTAACAGCAGTGTTAAGCGAATTAGGGTATAAAAACACCTCTGTTGTAACTGTGGAAGATGATTATGAAAAGACAAAAAAAGCATTAAATGATGTAATACAAAATTATGATGTAGTTATAGTTACTGGAGGCGTTTCTGTAGGTGACTATGACTTTGTAGGAAGAGCGTTAAAAGATATAGGCGTAGAAGAGATTTTTTATAAAGTAAAGCAAAAACCGGGAAAACCTTTGTTTTTTGGTAAAAAGGATCAAGTTTCCATATTTGGGCTTCCAGGGAATCCTGCTGCAGCGCTAAGTTGTTTTTATGTCTACGTATATCCACTTTTAAAAAAGAGCGAAGGAGCATGCAACACAAGCTTTCCAAATGTTTTAATGCCTTTGCTAACAGATTATACGGTAAAAGGAGATCGCGCTCAATTTTTAAAAGCAAGAATGCAAAATGATGGTGTCGAAATTTTAGATGGACAGAGTTCTGCAATGATTAGAGCTTTTGGAGATGCAAATGCACTGGTTTTTTTACCTGAGAATACAAAACAAGTACATAAAGGACAAAATGTAAAAACAATACTATTGTCTGTTAAATAAGTTGTTGATTATGAGCGATTATAAAATTAGAAGTAGGATTTGGATTGAAGTTGGGGATACTATGTTATTAGGTGAAGGAAGAGTAAAGTTATTAAAAGCAATCGAAGCACATGGTTCCTTATCTAAAGCAGCAAAATCAATAGGAATGTCTTATAAAAAGGCATGGACACTTGTTGATACAGTAAATAAATCTGCAAAAGAAGCAGTAGTAACAAAAACTATAGGCGGACAGCAAGGAGGTGGTACAGTCGTTACCCCTTATGGAAAACAACTTGTAGAAGCCTTTGAAAATATAAATAAAAACTGTTGGGAATTTTTAGACCAACAACTTAAAGCGCTAGATGCTATATGATGTCAGATCTTCCATATTTTTGGGTCTTCCTTTGTATCCTTCCTGTAATTGCATTTTTGTATGCAGGTGTAGGACATGGTGGGGCTAGTGGATATCTTGCATTAATGTCTCTGTTTTCTATAGCACCAGAAACTATGAAGCCTACAGCTTTGCTATTAAATTTATTTGTAGCAGGAACAGCTTTTTATTTTTACTACAAAGAAGGCTATTTTAATAAACGACTCTTTTTAAGTTTTGCTGTGGCTTCAATTCCTATGGCATTTTTAGGAGGAATGATAGAAGTTGACACTCGTATTTACAAAATAATACTTGGCGTATTGTTAATTTTTGCCATATTAAAAATGCTAAACATATTCGGTAAAGAGAGTGATATTATTTATAAAGTCAAAATTTGGCAAGGACTCCTCGTTGGAGGCTTAATAGGTTTCTTTTCTGGACTTATAGGTATAGGTGGTGGAATTATTTTAAGCCCAATTATTCTATTGCTACATTGGGGTAAAATGAAGGAAGCTGCAGCAGTATCTGCGCTATTCATTTGGGTAAACTCCGCTGCTGGATTAGCAGGGCAATTTAGTACTGGAATCACTTTAAATAGTCAATCATTTTTAATGGTAGCCCTTGCAATAATAGGTGGTTTATTAGGTAGCTATTATGGGAGTAAAAAAATGTCAAACAAAGGTGTAAGATATATGCTAGTCGTAGTATTAATTGCTGCATCAATAAAGTTGATTTTGATATAATGACACATAAAGCAAACATAACAGGAATCATACTTTCAGGAGGGAAAAGCTCTCGAATGGGAACTGATAAAGGTTTTGTTACTTGGAGAGACAAACTATTTGTTCAGCACAGTATTGATGCTCTAAAGCCTATAGTACACGAAATAATCATTGTAAGTGATTATCCTAAATATGATACACTGGGATATAAACGAGTAGAAGATAGTATTCCTGAAGCTGGACCATTATCAGGATTGTACAGTGGTTTAAAAGAAAGTAATACAGAACTTAATCTTGTATTGAGTTGTGATGTCCCACTTATTACGTCTGATATATTAGAAGAATTAATAGCTAGATATCGCAAAGGAACAACAGCAGTAGTCTGTGAAGTAAGTACTAATATTATGCCTTTAGTAGCGCTATATAATAAAAACTGTTACAAAGTTTGTGAGTCATTATTACAGTCTGGTGAACGAAGAATGATGCGCCTGATTGAAAAGTTGGATAACACAAGCTATTTAGTCTTAAATGACAAACAAAGTGAATGTGTGAAGAATATTAATAGTCTTGATGACTTAAAAGAGCTAAACAATGCAAATTGAAGTAAAATATTTTGGTATGCTCGCAGAGATTACACGTTGTAATTCTGAAGAGCTTGATGTTTCAATTGAGAAAATTTCTGAGTTAAAAACAGTATTGTTAGATAAATACCCAGACTTCAGGAATAAGGATTTTAGAATAGCCCAAAATCAAGCGATAGTTTCAGAAGAGGCTATCCTTACTGGTCAAGAAATAGCAATTTTACCTCCTTTTGCAGGAGGCTAATAATAAAGACAACATTGAGTAGATATAACAGACATATTATTTTAAATGAAATTGGAGAAATAGGCCAAGACAAAATACATGCTGCAAAGGTATTAATGATTGGAGCTGGAGGCCTTGGATGCCCTATACTTCAATATTTGGTAGCCGCAGGTGTTGGTACAATTGGTATTGTAGATTTTGATACTGTTGATGAATCAAATTTACAACGTCAGGTTTTATTTAACACCGCTTCTATTGGGCTTAATAAAGCAATAATTGCTAAAGAAAGATTATTGCAACTCAATCCAACGATCACCATTCATTCTTATCCAGAAAGATTAGATTCAGAAAACGTTATAACTATTTTTGAACACTATGATATTATAGTAGATGGGACTGATGATTTTTCAACACGTTACCTTATTAGTGATGCGGCTATTATTTTAGATAAACCATTAGTATATGGTGCGATTTATAAGTTTGAAGGTCAAGTCACTGTCTTTAATTATCAAAAAGGGCCTAGTTATCGATGCTTATTTCCAGACCCTCCAAAAAAAGATACAATACCTAATTGTTCAGAAATTGGAGTTTTAGGCGTATTACCTGGTATTATTGGAACTATGCAGGCAAATGAAGTTCTTAAAATCATATTGGGCATTGGTAGTCCTCTTTCAGGAAAGTTATATTGCTTTAATGCACTTACAAATCAGTCAAGAACTATCGGGATTACTCGTAATCAAGAAGAAATAGATAAAGTACAAGCGCAGGGATATCATTTTGAAGTTATAGATGATAGTTCCTTCTGTACACCTTCCATCCCTGAAATTACAATAGAAGATACCATAAATGAAGACATTCAATATATAGATGTCCGAGAAGTATCCGAACAACCTCGTATCACTTTGGATGGGATATTAGAAATTCCATTAAAAGATTTAATAAGCCAACGTGATTTAATTTCAAAAAATAAAAAAACAATTGTTTTCTGTCAATCAGGAGTACGCAGTGCTCGTGCAGTTGCATTGTTAAAAGAACATAATATTACGAATTGCTTTAGTTTGAAAGGTGGGGTTTCCGCTTTCGCGAAAGCGTTATTAAAATGAAGATAAAAGATGAAAACAACCTATAAGAACGTATTTAAGCAAGGGCCAATTTCTTCCGAATTTATTGGAACCTCTATAGCTAAACATCAATCCAAAACCCAAATAGGTGCTCACAACATTTTTTTAGGGCAAGTACGTGCAGATCAAATAGATGGCAAAGAAGTTATTGCCATTGATTATACCGCTTATGAAGAGATGGCTACTAAGAAATTTCATGAAATACGTGAGGCTACTTTTGAAAAATTTAATTTGACTTGTATGCATATCTACCATAGCTTAGGAGTTGTAAAAACTGGTGAAATCTGCCTTTTTGTATTTGTATCTTCACCAAGGCGAAAGGAAGTGTTTAAGGCTCTAGAATATGTCGTAGAAGCAATAAAATCAGAAGCACCAGTTTTTGGAAAAGAAATATTTGAAGATCAAACACATCAATGGAAAGTTAATAATTGATTATTTCTTAATGACTATTTATTATTAAATTTCTATGAAAGAAGAACTTAAAAAGAGAACTAAACTATTTGCACATAACTGTATAAAGGTTACTGAATTATTGCCAAATACTTACGTTTCGAATCATATCAAAAAACAATTGATTAGATGTGTAACTTCTGTAGCAGCAAATTATAGAGCAGCTTGTGTTGCACAATCAAAACCTAGTTTTATTGCAAAACTAAGTATTGTGATTGAAGAGGTAGATGAGGCTAATTTTTGGATAGAATTTTCAATAGATGAAGACTTAATTTCAAAGGATAGAATAACACACGTGTTAAAAGAATCAAGTGAATTAACTTCTATTTTTATAGCCTCTAGAAAGACCTTAAATACCAAATAATCAATAATAAATAGTAAATCTTAAAATGGTAGATATAACGCATAAAAATAATACATTGAGAACAGCAGTTGCCCAAGCAATTGTAAAGGTGAGTCGCCAAGAAACTATTGATGCTATTAATAATAAAACAGTGCCTAAAGGCGATGTTTTTGCTATGAGTAAAGCCGCTGGGCTATTAGGTGTTAAGAAAACTTCAGATTTACTTCCTGATTGTCATCCATTACCTATTGAATATACAGCTATTGAGTATGTAATAGATGGCTTAGAAATTAAAGTATTAATAACTGTAAAAACTATTTATAAAACAGGTGTTGAAGTAGAAGCTATGCATGGTGCTAGTATCGTTGCTTTAAATATGTATGACATGCTAAAACCTATTGATAAAGGGATTGAGATACATCACATTAAATTAATAGAGAAAAAGGGCGGAAAATCGAGCTTTAAAGATAAATTTAGACGCGATTTAAAAGCGGCTGTTATTGTTTGTTCAGATTCTATTTCTGAAGGGAAAAAAGAAGACAAAGCTGGAAAAGCTATCATTGCAAAACTAGAAGCTTGCGAGGTAGCAATACATGATTATAGTATCATCCCAGATGAGAAGGCTATCATTCAAGAAAAAGCAAAACACTATCAAGAGCAAGGTGTAGATTTAATTATCTACACAGGAGGAACTGGTTTATCGCAGCGAGATGTAACACCAGAGGCACTAAAACCTCTTTTAGATCGTACTATTCCTGGTGTTGAAGAAGCCATAAGAAAATATGGTCAAGATCGTATGCCATATGCAATGCTATCTAGAAGTGTTGCCGGGACTATTAAAAATTCATTGGTTCTTGCCTTGCCAGGATCTACAAATGGAGCTCGCGAGTCTATGGATGCTATTTTCCCCTCATTACTTCACGTTTTTAGAATTTTAAAAGGAGCGAGACACGATTAATATGAAAGAAGTAGGTAATATACTAACCGATTCATTTGGCAGAGAACACAACTATTTGCGTATATCGCTTACAGAACGATGTAATCTACGCTGCACCTATTGTATGCCTGCCAATGGTATACAGCTTTCTCCTAAGGAACATATTATGACTTATGAGGAAATTTATACCATTGCAAAAGAGTTTGTGACTCACGGGGTAACAAAGATTAGACTAACCGGAGGAGAACCATTGATACGAAAAGATGTATTGTTAATACTTGAAAAATTAGCTCAACTTCCTGTAGAATTGGCAATAACTACCAATGGAGTGATTGTAGATAAGTTTATAAAACAATTCAAAGAATACGGAATTCAGAAAATTAATGTAAGTTTAGATTCCTTAAACATTGACAAGAATAAAGGTATTACGCGTAGAGATTATTTCGCGAAAGTGTATCATAACATACAATTGCTAGTAAAAGAAGGTTTTGAGGTAAAAGTAAATTGCGTCTTAATGAAAGGCTTTAATGATAATGAAATTATCGATTTTATTGAGCTTACTAAACATCAACCTCTTCAGATTCGATTTATAGAGTTTATGCCTTTTGATGGGAATGAATGGAATATGGAAAAATTAGTGTCCCTTGAGGAAATACTGCAAGAAGTATATTCGCATTATGATACTAATCATTTTATAAGACTTCATGATTTACCAAATGATACTGCTAAGAATTACAAAATAAAAGAGTATCAAGGTTCTTTTGCTGTGATTAGTTCTGTTACAAATCCATTTTGTGATAGTTGTAATAGAATACGACTTACTGCAAATGGCCAGCTTAAGAACTGTTTGTTTTCAACTTCGGAATCTGATATTCTTACTCCTTTAAGAAATGGAGAAGCTATCGCTCCAATTATAGAGAAGGTACTACTTTCTAAAAAGAAAGTAAGAAATGGAATGAATACTATTGAAAAATTTAAAAACTTGAAAATTCATAGCAAAAATCGCAGTATGATTGCGATAGGTGGTTGAAAAATTGATATCTTGAGGATATTTTTTAATTTAATACCTTCAAAACAAATCAAAAATGAACGATTTAGAAATTGCAAATCAAGTAGAACTAAAGCATATCAGTCAAATTGCTGCAAAATTAGGGTTATCAGATGACGATATTGAAATGTATGGAAAATATAAAGCCAAACTCCCACAATCAAAAATTGACTTAGATAAAGTTCAACAAAGTAATTTAGTTTTAGTTACAGCAATTTCACCAACACCTGCAGGTGAAGGAAAGACTACAATGTCTATCGGTTTATCAGAAGGGTTAAATCGATTAGGAAAACAAACAACTGTAGTGTTACGAGAACCTTCATTAGGTCCTGTATTTGGAATAAAAGGAGGAGCAACAGGAGGAGGTTATTCGCAAGTATTACCAATGGAAGATATCAATCTGCATTTCACAGGCGATTTCTCAGCGATTGAAAAGGCACATAATTTACTCTCTGCAGTCATTGATAATAATATTCAAAGTAAAACCAATTCCTTAGGTCTCGATGCTCGAACGGTAGTGTGGAAACGTGTGATGGATATGAATGATCGCGCATTGCGTAATATCGTTGTAGGCTTAGGTGGCACAGGATCTGGAATACCTAGACAAACAGGGTTTGATATTACAGCAGCTTCTGAGATTATGGCTATTTTATGTCTAGCTGAAGATCTAGAAGATTTAAAACGTCGTATTGGTAATATTTTTATAGGATATACTTTTGGTAAAATAAGCGAAAGAAAAGCCATATATGCTAAAGATTTAAATGTACAAGGAGCAATGGCAGCCTTATTAAAAGATGCTATTAAACCAAATTTAGTACAAACCATAGAAGGGAATCCAGCAATTATTCATGGAGGACCTTTTGCAAATATTGCTCAAGGAACCAATTCTGTAATTGCAACACGTTTAGGAATGTCTTTATCAGACTATACGGTTACGGAAGCAGGATTTGGAGCCGATTTAGGTGCTGAAAAATTCTTAGATATTAAATGTCAAAGCGCAGGTATTTCACCAAAAGCAGTAGTACTTACAACGACCATTCGTGCGTTAAAATATCACGGTGGTGCCGATTTAAAAGAACTCACAACACCAAATGTAGAAGCATTACGTCAAGGCTTACCAAATCTTGAAAAACATTTAGAAAACGTACAACAGTTTAATATTACACCAGTGATTGCGATTAATCGTTTTATATCTGATAGTGATGATGAAATTGCATTAATTAAAGCATTTGCAGATGAAAAAGGAGTAAAAGTAGCACTAGCAGAAGGATGGGCTAAAGGAGGTGAAGGTACTTTAGAATTGGCACAACATGTAATTGATATTGTAGAGGCTAGTAATTCTAAATTCACACCTATGTATAGTTGGGATATGTCCGTTACTGATAAGATTGAAGCTGTTGCTAAAAAAGTATATGGTGCAAGTCGTGTGGAGTATGCAGCAAAAGCAAAAGCAAATTTAAGAACCATTGCCAATTTAGGGTTAGAAGGTTTACCCGTATGTATTGCAAAAACGCAAAAATCATTGTCAGATAACCCAAAACTAATTGGGCGACCTAAAGATTTTACAATCACCGTACGCGAGATAGAAATTGCTGCAGGCGCAGGTTTTTTAGTGCCCATTACTGGCGATATGATGCGCATGCCTGGATTACCAGCGCATCCTGCATCAGAACGTATTAATATTGATAATGACGGTAATATTTCGGGCTTATTTTAAAAATTAGTTAGAGAATAGAAAATGGCAACACGCAATTATGAAGGCAAAAAATTTGAAGTTGGAGCATCCAAAAACATAATGGATGCACTCACTATTGAAGAAGCCTTGCAGATTAATATAAACGACACCCCTTTTACGGTTTCAATGCGAACACCTGGGGAAGATGTGAGTTTGGTGCGTGGTTTGTTACACTCTGAAGATATTATAAAGAATACGAATTTTCATCCAGATATTGTTTTAAAAAGAGAAAATGAAGATGGAATTGTAACAATTGTGAATTTAAGCATTCCTGAAGATCAATTAGGTAAAGGATATACCAATAGCCGAAGTCTATTATCAGTATCTTCTTGTGGTATTTGTGGAAAAACTGAATTGGGTGATTTATCGTTTATGGGAACTACCATTAATGATACTCAGAAGATTGATATCAATTTAATCCATCAACTATTTAATAAAATGAATGCCTATCAATTTGATTTTAGACAATCGGGAGGTACACATGCGGCGGCGGCATTTTCAATGGAAGGCAAGCTGCTCTGTGCAATGGAAGATATCGGACGACATAATGCTGTTGATAAAGTGATTGGGAAACTTATCAAAACAGAACAATTTGACCAAGCAAAAGTAATGACGGTAAGTGGTCGTATTTCGTATGAAATCATTATTAAATGCTTTAAAGCGAAAATTCCCTTTTTGGCTGCGGTTTCGGCGCCATCATCTTTAGCGGTAGATTATGCTAAAGAATTAGGAATTACATTGTTTGCGTTTTGTAGAGATACAAGAGCTACCTGCTATTCCAATCCGCAACGCATTAAAACAGCTAATACTTTGGGTATAGCTATAAATGATGATAAAAGAAAAAAAATATTATAATTGAATTAAAGATTGAATAATTTAATCTCGATTATCGAGTAAAGAAAACACCAAAGCTAGTTAAAAGAATATGTCAGATAATTTAAGTGAATTACTAGGAAGAAAAGGAATCCATGAAAGCCTGTTTGATAAAATGGGAAAACTGGCACAACCAACTGGTGCCCCAGATGATCAAGAATTGGATGTGTTAGCCAAAGAGTTTTTGGTAGGTACAGCCAATACTTATGGTACAGCATCGTTTTACGATTTCTTAAAACCTGAAAATAAAGGCAAAAAAGTATATGTCTGTAACGGAACAGCATGTGAATGTGCTGGTACGCAAAAGGCTTTAGGAGAAACACTTCAAAACCATTTTGATGCAGATGAAATTGGACATATGACCTGTTTAGGGCGTTGTCACGAAAACACTGCATTTCATTATAAAGGAAAGAATTATTCGGGCGAAGCCATAAACAATATAGATACCATTCTCAGTTCAGATAACGAATTGAATCAAGACACATACAATGTTAAGGCAAATGGTCGCGAAATCTTAATAGAAGCATTTACAGATATTGATACGTATTACAAACCTTTTTTAGATGTACTAAACAGAGACTCTGCTGAAACATTGGAAGAAATTAAAACTTCTAATATTAGAGGTCGTGGTGGTGCTGGATTCCCAATGGGACTAAAATTGCAATTCTGTAGAAATGTAGAAAATGAAACCAAATTCATTATTTGTAATGCCGATGAAGGTGATCCAGGCGCATATTCAGATAGATATTTATTAGAAAAACGTCCACATTCTGTACTATTTGGAATGCTAATTTCTGGCTATGTCACACACGCTAATTACGGAGTGGTGTATATAAGAGCTGAATATCCTGAAGCTGCAAGCATTGTTCAAGATGCTATTGATGCACTTCGTAATAAAGGATTAATAGGAGATAATATTGACGGTAGCGGATTTAATTTCGATTTTAAAATCATACAAGCACAAGGTTCATATATCTGTGGTGAAGAAACTGCATTGATTAATTCAATCGAAGGGCAACGCCCAGAAGTGCGTGTACGTCCACCATTTCCAGCACAAAAAGGTTTGTTTAATAAACCTACTACAGTTAATAATGTAGAAACCTTGGCAGCGTTACATTATATAATCGAACACGGTGGTGCACATTGGAAAGGAATTGGTACCGATCGTTCTTCTGGAACAAAACTAGTATGTTTAGATAGTTTCTTTAATAATCCTGGCATGTATGAAGTAGAAATGGGAACACCACTTTCAGAAGTGGTAAACGATTTAGGAGGTGGTTTTAAAACTGGGGTAAAAGCATTACAAATAGGTGGTCCACTTGGTGGATTAGTACCTGTTTCAAAAATAGACGATTTAACTTTAGATTTTGAATCGTTTTCAAAGGAAGGATTTTTACTCGGTCATGCTTCCATAATTTGCGTACCTGATAACTATCCAATAATGAAATTCATTGAACACTTGTTTGATTTTGCATCTTATGAAAGTTGTGGGAAATGTTTTCCTTGCCGATTAGGGACCAAACGTGGACAAGAATTGTCAACCAAAGCATTGCAATCAGATTATAAAATAGATAGAAAATTATTTGACGATTTATTAACCACTCTAGAAGAGGGCTCACTATGTGCTCACGGAGGTGGAATTCCATTACCAGTACGAAACGCGTTGCAGTATTTTAATACCGAATTAAAACAATACTTCAACTAAAAATATAAAGAGATGAAAGATCCAATCATAAGCTCTAAAGCTAATAATTTTACTGGTGTCAGTAAAAAAACAGCGTATATAGATAATCAAGCATTCGAAATTGTTGAAGGAGAAACAATGTTGTCTTTTGTAAGACGCTATAAAGAGAAAAACTTGATACCTACCTTATGTGATGCACCTAATTTAGATCCGTTTGGATCTTGCCGTGTATGTAGTGTTGAAGTTGCTTTAGAAAAAGATGGTCCTTTAAAGACAATGGCGTCTTGCCACTCGCCAGTTACTGAAGGGCAATATATTTATACAAGTTCGGAAACTGTAAAAGCCTTGCGTAAAAATATTGTAGAGTTGGTATTAACAGACCATCCATTAGATTGTTTAACCTGTGAAGTAAATGGAAATTGTGAATTACAAACTGTAGCAGCACAAGTAGGGATTCGTGAAGTACGTTATCCTGAAGGTGAGAATCATTTAGACAAAACCAAAGATTTAAGTCATCCTTATATGACTTCAGATTTGTCTAAATGTATTAATTGTTACCGTTGTGTTCGCGCATGTGATGAAGTACAAGGCCAGTTTGTATTAAGTATGTCTGGACGAGGATTTGATTCTAGTATTATAAAAGGTTTAGATCAATCATTTAATGATTCAGATTGTGTGAGTTGTGGTGCTTGTTCGCAAGCATGTCCAACTTCTGCAATTTCAGATATATTTCAATCCAAAGCTATTACAGCAACCGATACAACTAGAACTATTTGCACTTATTGTGGGGTAGGTTGTAATTTAGACATATCTACTGCTAATGGCGAAATAATAAGTATTCAAGCACCTTACGATGCTGAAGTCAATCAAGGACATACTTGTTTAAAAGGACGTTATGCGTTTAAATTCTATGATCATCCAGAGCGTTTAAATTCTCCAATGATTAAACGTAATGGCGAATTTGAAGAAGTAACTTGGAATGAAGTATATGAATATATTTCAGGTAAATTAAATAACTATAAGACTGAATTTGGTCCAGATTCTATTGCAGGGATTTCATCTTCAAGATGCACCAATGAAGAGAATTATTTGATGCAAAAATTCTTCAGAGCTGTTATTAATACTAATAATATTGATGGTTGTGCACGTGTATGTCACTCGCCAACAGCATTAGGGATGCAACGTACGTATGGTACTGGAGCGGCAACAAACTCCATTGATGATTTAAAAGATACTAATTGTATTATGGTGATTGGTGCAAACCCTACAGATGCGCATCCAGTTACTGGAGCTAAACTGAAGCAGTTTGCAATGAAATCAGATAATGTATCTATTGTTATTGATCCACGTCGTACTGAATTAGCAAAATATGCAACACATCATTTGGCATTACGCCCAGGAACTAATGTTGCTGTGTTAAATATGATGATGTATTATATTATTACAGAAGGTTATGCTGATGCATCTTTTATTGAAAACCGTACCGAAGGTTTTGAAGACTTTAAAAAAGAGATTCTGAATATAGACATTGATAAACTGGAAGCTATTTCTGGTGTTAATCGCGAAGACATAAAAGCTGCAGCGACAGCTTATGCAACAGCTCCAAACGCAATGTCTTTTCATGGATTAGGAGTAACAGAGCATTCTCAAGGTACTTTTACGGTGATGCAAATTGCTGATCTTGCTTTACTTACTGGAAATATTGGACGCCGTGGCGTAGGTGTGAATCCGTTACGAGGTCAAAATAATGTACAAGGAAGTGCCGATATGGGAGTGCAACCACATCAAGGGGCAGGCTATTTAGATGTGACCAATGATGACGTGAATAAAAAATATAATGAATTTTATGGTGTTGATGTGCCTAAGCATATTGGTTATAAAATCCCTGAAATGTTTGATGCAGCTTTAGAAGGTAAATTAAAAGCAATATGGATTATTGGAGAAGATGTAGTACAGACAGATCCAAATACAAAGAAAGTTATTAAAGCATTAAATGCTACTGATTTGGTCATTGTTCAAGAGTTGTTTATGACCGAAACTGCAAAACAAGCCGATGTCATTTTACCTGGAGCATCATTCCTAGAAAAAAGTGGAACCTTTACCAATGGAGAACGTCGAGTACAAGCTGTACGACAAGTTGTTGAACCAGTAGAGGGTACAAAACCTGATGGACAAATAATAGTTGATATTATGAACCGTATGGGATATGCACAACCTGATTATACACCAGATGGTATGTTAGAAGAAATTTCTCAGATTGTACCATTCTTTGCTGGTATTTCTTGGGAACGCCTAGGAGAAAATGGTTTACAATGGCCTGTTGCACCAGATGGGACTGATACGCAAATTTTACATACAAAAGAATTTAAACGCGGAAAAGGCTATTTTGAATTTAATCCTTGGCGTGAAACCGAAGAAATTAACGAACACGGAAAAGACTACCCATATATTCTAACCACCAATCGTGAATTAGAGCATTACAACTGTGGGGCGATGACCCGTCGTACTGCGAATGAGCAAATTTTACAAGACGATTATTTAATGATTAATCCTGAAGATGCTACAGAACATTTAATTAATGAAGGGGATTATGTATGTTTAGAATCACCTCGAGGAAAAGTAGATGTGAAAGCACGTATTACAGATGAAGTGAAGCAAGGAATTTTAAGTACCACGTTCCATTTTCCTGAAATAATGATTAATAATCTTACAGGCGATATTCACGATTCTGAAGCCATGTGTCCAGAATATAAGGTAGTAGCAGTTAGAATAAGAAAAAGTAAAGGAAAGTTTAAAAGAGATTTAGTAAACAAATAATAGCTTCTAAAGCTATTTTGTTTACTATACTCTATAATACTAAAAACTAGTCTTGACTAAAATCACTATAAATTTTAATACATACTTCTTTGTTTTTAAGCATTTTACTATATATTAACATTTAAAATTATAATCATACTATTGGTTTCAATAATTGTAAATGAGTGAAAAAATAAAATTAAAAAAGATAGTACTTTGGGTTTTGTTTACAATTGGTACACTATTTTCCTTAAGCCTATTCATTTCAAAGTATCAAGAACAACTTTCTCTACCCGACCATGAGGGCAAACCTATAGTAGTTATGTTTGGCGACTCTCATACTTACCATGGAGATTGGAAACGTAACATTAATCAATATAATCCTATAAAACTTGGTTGGGGAGGATATACAAGTGATAAACTCGTTGAAAAAACTTCTAAAGCAGTTTCTTTTAAACCAAAATACGTATTCATACTATGTGGTGGAAATGATATCTCTTATCGCTCTTCTACACTTGAAAACACGTTGAATAATTTAAAATTAATAGCAGATACACTAAAGAATAATAACATTACACCCGTGTTTCAAAAACTTATGTATCAACATAATAATCCTGAATTTAACGCAAGTGTTGATTCCTTAAATAAAGCACTCACAGATTACTGCTATAAAGAACAAATAGATATTATCGATATAGGAAAGAAGATGTATGATGATACAGGGCTTAAAGCCAGTTTAACATCTGACAACCTTCATCTTAATAAAAAAGGATATATTATTTGGTACAAAGTGATTAACGACTATTTAGAAAATCACTAAATAAACCATATAAAATTATACAAAAGATCTTTTTATAAAGAGTACGCTTTCGCGAAAGCGTATAAAAAATGCAATCATATATTTAACAAGCAAATCCTTAGTAAAAATATCTTCTTAAAAGTGAAGACCTTTTCATTAAAGACTGAATATACGCATATGAATTATCTGCCAAAGTATAAACAAAAAGAAGGGTATTACTACTATTTTGATAAGAGCTTTATATATAACCTCAATGAAAATAAGTACACTTGATCCCGCACTACTACAACAAGAAGGTAAATACATTTTAAGGGGTATTAAAAGAATTGAGAGAAAGAGAACTACCTCAACCTGTAATAGTACCTATAAATGATCATATAAAAGATGTAAATCACTTACGACTTCAATGAGTAGTATATCAAAAGTATTATTGACTGTCCTTATTTAGGTTTGCAGTAAATAGGTTTGGATTTATAATGAGTCGTACCCAACCCCAATTATTTGTATTATCATGAGGCCTTCCTCCTTTTATTAAACTCATACTTTCAGATGCAAACATATGTGAGTATCCCACATTTAGCTTTACAAATTTCATTAAGTTTTGAGTATATACTAAATCTATTTCTGTACCTAGATATTTGTCTTCATCACCTGTTAAATCTGCATTTGCTCCAAAATAATGTGCTTTTACCAGGAGGTTAGATTTCTCTCCAGTTGTAAAAACAGCTTTTGCATATATATCATTAAGTCCTACATTATTAGCGTGATTACCTACAAAGAAATAATCCATAAATCCATTAAATTTATGATTGGTTCCATAGAGAGGGAAGAAAGATTTATTCTTACTATCACCATCTTGATCTGTGCCACTTAAAATCTCCATACCTAAACCGTATACTATTTTCCCTTGCTTATAGGTCGCTACAAGCGACACTTGATATGCTGCTAAATCTGTTGTAGGGTTTACTTCTCCAAATTGATAATAGGCACTACCTGCCATTTTTATGTTTTGTATAGGGAATGTAAAATAAGTTCCTGTTGTTTGTCTATATGAAACGCCATCTGGAATATCATTATCTACGCCTCTGAAATCTTGAAACCCTGTATTTAAGAATAAGAAACTAGCAGTACTTTTCTCCCATGACTTTTTAAGATACGCGTATTGCATTGCTTTATAGGTAAAGAATCCTTGAATACCAAAACCATTACCTTCATTACGAGGTCTTTCCTGACTGAAAGCTCCTCCTACATCGATCATAATGTTACCTTTCTTATATTTTATAATTGCTGCATCGTGAAAACGGCCTTGCATAGCCCAATCTAAGCCTCCAAAAATACGCTGATCATCATATGAAATCACTTGTCTTCCTAATTTTGTAGACCAATTTTCATTAAAATTGATTTGAGCATACGCCTGAAATAACGAGAAAGAATCATTACCATCTATAGCGAGTATCTGACGAGTATCCCCCCAAGTACTTACATCCTGCACAGCTACAAATAATTGCAATTTTTCTGCTTTATAACCTATATTTAACCGAGTACGTTGTTGAACAAAAGCTGCTGGTTCTGTATCATCTGGAAACAGATTATTATAGCCGTGTCTATATTCAAAACGCGCTCTTACATCTGCATCTATGTTTAACGTTTGTGCTGTTACATCTATAGTAATAAAAATGAGTAATACGCATAGTAATCCTAAAATTCTTTGATTGGTCATAATAGTTGATTTTAAATATCTTAAGACAAAGATTAACTATTTAACAATTAATAAAGATGACTTTTATCACTTGTGTTAAATAATCATATCCAAGATAGTTAAATTACTGGATTCCAACCCAATGCTATAGCTACCTGTTTATTTTCTTTACTTATAGATCTAATCATATATGGTCTATCTGCGCCTACATCTTGTATTGTACTTTCTAAAGGTTTTCCATCTATAAGTACAGTACCCTTAAAGTTATTTTTAGGCTGATACCCTAAACCGTATCTATTATCTACAACTAGCAATAGCATTAGCATTTTTTCAGGACTTGTCGTACTACAGTAAATACCCAATTCATCCCATAGATATACACTATTGTTAGTATGCTTTATTGCTTCAATACGTGTAGCATCTCCTAAAATCTCTTTGAGAGTAGTATAATTGGTTGGAAAATTAATCGTAGTAGTATTAATACTGACTTCATTTAGATTGCAATGTACAGTGATTGTAGCTATTTTTTTCCTTCTTTTATTTGGATCTCTGAAGTCAAATATTCCCATAAAGCATTTAGTTTATTAACTATTCTTAATTTTAAAAATAACTAAAATATATCAGGTTAAGTTTAGTTATACATACAACTTCCAAAACGCTGAAAAGAGGCTCTATCAAGTTCTTCTCTAAATTCTGGATATGCAATCTTAATAAGGACTTTTGTTTCAAAGTACGATTTATGAAATTGTTGAAGTTAAAAAGTTCATCTCATTAAAGAAATATTTTTTGGTATTTAAAGCGTGTATTATGTATTATTTGTCTGTTTTCATTTATTTAGTACTATTGTATAGATTTCAAAATGTGTTCTTAAAATATAAACAACATCTATAGATATGAAATTTAACATTGTGATTGTATGTTTCTTGACTTTAGGTCTACAATCTAGTATAATGTATTCGCAGCAAGTGATCTCAGAGCAAGCAATGGCTATAGATGATTCTTTATCTATTGCAGTCATAAGTATATATACAAACCCAGATATACAAGAAGTAACTACAATTTCATATAAGAATACTATATATGAATTAGATATTAATACAGAAAAACCCATTACTGAGGTAAAGCATACGTTGATACAAAACGAAGGAAAAAAGTATACGTTATATGTTACAGAACTTCCACTATTTCAGTTTCATACAGAGAAAACTATTGTAAATGAACCTAAACGGATGACTAGCGTATCTTATATAGATAAACATATTGCAATTACAACACATGCCGGAATAGAGCTCAGAGGAAGCAGTTCTTTAGTCTTTCAAAAGAAGACCTATGATTTTAATCTTTATGAAGATGAGAAAGGGACTTTTAATCAACATCTTGCCATGGATGAAATGCGTACCGATGATGATTGGATTCTTGATGCGCTTTATAATGAACCCATAAGATTACGGTCCTATCTTTCTTTTAATATTTGGAATCACATTCATAAACCATATTACTTGGATAGAGAACCTAAGGCTAAGGCAGGTATTGAGGCACATTTTACAGAAGTTTTTATAAATAATTCTTATAAAGGTCTGTATCTTCTTACAGAACAGGTTGATCGTAAACTACTTAAAATAAAAAAAGAACAAGGAGATACGATACGAGGAGAGCTTTTTCAAGGCGCACGATATCTAGGCGCTTCATCTTTTGATTCATTACCTGAGAAAAAGAATTATTTACTTTCATGGGGAGGGTATGACATTAAGTATCCTGTACCAACAAATACGCCTTGGGACTCTCTATATGAATTTACTGACTTTGTTCTACATAGTGATGATTTGGATTTTGAAAAAGAGATCGCTTCCAGATTTAATATCGATAACCTTATTGATTATTTTCTATTTATAAACACATTAAGAGCACCCGATAATTTAGGTAAAAATATTTATATAGCTAGGTATGATATTGAGGAACCCTATTTTTATGTGCCTTGGGACTTAGATGGAACTTTCGGGACAATTTATAGCGGTAAACGTGTAGAAACTACAGATGTTTTTTTAACAAACGGATTGTTACGTAGATTACTTTTAGTCAATCCTAATAATTTTATCTCAAGATTAAAAAAGCGATGGCTAGTGCTTAGAAAAGATATCTTACATACTATTTCCATTACATCAAGACAACGCATGGCATATGAAAGACTTTACAAAAACTTGCTTTATGAAAGAGAAGGGATAAGATGGGGAAGAATGGACAATACTTCAGAGGAATTAGAGTACATGCAGGAATGGACTAAAAAAAGACTTTTATTTTTAGATCAATATTTTGCAGGATTATAAATGAGACGCATAAAACCTATGTTATTGTATAGGTTTTACTTGAAAGGAAATCAAAATCAAAAGACTAAAAAGGATGTTTCTTTTATATGCTTTCGCGAAAGCGTATAATTGTCATTAACAAGACAAAATGAAGAATTTGAAAAGTATGTAATCATCTTTCTTTGTAACTTCCAGAATCTATGAAAATCAATATTAAAAAAATAAAGAAACTCATTACTCAAATTGAAGGGCTCATTGAAACTTTAAACAATGAAACACAGCAATCTGTAACGCTTCTAGAAAACGTACATCCTACTTATAAAAAAAGTGCTCAGAATTTACTTCATTATACAGCATTTAGAAAAATAGATGAGAGAAATCTCCAACGAAAACTAGGAGTCTTAGGGCTAACTCGTTTTGGTCATGCTGAGGAACATATTTTAGGTAGTTTACTACAAGTACGATTTATATTATATCGGATTATTAATGAATCCGAATTAGCGCTTGGAAAATCAGCACTATCTATCAAAAAAGGAAGGAAAATACTTCGTGAACATAGTGACGTTCTCTTTGGTGTCCGTTCTAAAACAAGGAGAGTAAAAATAATGGTCACACAACCTACAGAAGCTGCCTATAATTATGATATGGTGCTAGCAATGGTTCAAAATGGAATGGACTGTGCAAGGGTTAATTGTGCTCATGATAACAAAGAAGTTTGGGAAGGTATTATCCAGAACATACGAAAAGCGGCTTTAGCTCTAAATAAAGATGTAAAAATAGCTATGGACCTTGCTGGACCTAAAATACGTACTGGTAAAATTGAACCAGGCCCTAAGGTTCGGAAATTTAGTCCTAAACGTGATGAACTAGGTGCAATTTTAAGACCTGCAATCATACACATCGTTACAGCATTTACTCGAGACACCTCTCCCAACAGCATAGTAATAGAAAAAGATGACTATAATCAATTAACTATCGGTGAAGAACTCAAAGGAAAGGATAGCCGAAACAAAAGTAGAAAGATTACGGTTGTCCAGATTTTAGAAAATAGCATTGTAGCTCATTGCAATAAAACGATGTACATAGATACAAATACCGTTTTACGATCTAAGAATAAAAAAATAGGAACTATTCTTGTAAATGATGTCTATCCTGTGCCACAACATCTTCTTTTAAAACAACATGATACTTTAATAATTACTAAAGCCCCAGTACTTGGTGCATCTGCGGTTTATACTACAGAAGGAAATCTTGAAAAACCAGCGCATATATCGTGTCAACTCCCTCAGATTTTTGAAGCAGTAGAAGAAGGAAAGAAGATCCTTTTTGATGACGGAAAAATTGAAGGTATTATTGAGAAAGTATCTTCAGATACATTTGAGGTTCGTATTACACGAGCTGCAGAAAATGGTTCAAAATTAAAGGCTGAAAAAGGAATCAATTTTCCCGATTCTAACCTTGGAATTAGTGGCCTGACTAAAAAAGATATTCTAGACCTTGAGTTTGTCACTACACATGCAGATATCGTCAATTTTTCTTTTGTAAATTCTAAACAAGATGTACAAGAATTACTAACCCAACTCGATAGACTAAATGCTATTAACAAACTTGACATTGTCTTAAAAATAGAAACACGTATTGCTTTTGACAATCTGGTTGAAATCTTACTAGAAGCCATGAGAGTCGAACATATAGGTGTCATGATTGCACGTGGTGACTTAGCAGTAGAGACAGGATGGGAGATGATTGGAAAAGTCCAACAAGAAATTTTATCTATTTGTAGTGCGGCTCATATTCCTGTGGTATGGGCAACACAAGTATTGGAAAATCTAGCAAAAACGGGATTACCATCCCGCTCTGAAATTACCGATGCAGTAACTTCACTTAGAGCTGAGTGCGTTATGCTAAACAAAGGACCATATATACAAGAAGCGGTTCGGCTATTAAATACATTACTATCTGATATGGAACGTTTTCAGGATAAAAGTCAAACAATGCTCCCAAAAATGGAGAAAATTTTAAAAACAAAATAATAATTCGAAAATCAAAACTGTTCTCCAAAGACAGAATATATATCTATAAATCATGTCCTAAAGTGTAACAAAAAGGCGATTATAGCTACTATTTAGATAAGAACTTTATATATAACCTCCATGGAAATAAGTACACTTAATACTGCAACCCTATTACAGAAAGACAAAAAACTGGAAAAGAAGGTAAATGCATTCCGAGGGTTATTAAAAGAATTAAGAGAAAGAGAATTACCAGAGTCTGTTATCATCTCTATTAATGATCATATAAAAGAAGTAAATGCACTTACATCTTCTAAGAAAGCTTTTTCAAAAAAGATTACAAAAAAGAAATCTTGTATTATTAATCTACTACATAAAGAACTTAAACTTGTTCCGAAAAACTATTATCGCAACCTCTGGATGGTACTAGGTATGTCTGCTTTTGGGTTGCCTTTGGGTGTTGTTTTTGGTACAATTATAGATAATATGGGGTTATTGGGCCTTGGAATGCCTATAGGCATGGGGATAGGTATTGCATTAGGAACTATGATGGACCAAAAGGCTCAGAAAAACAACAAACAACTTGATTTTGCCGGTTAATTAAATATCACTTTTTTCTTTTAAAATACGGTACTCCTATCCTACTACTTTAAAGTGATAGGTGATTTATTATACTTTATTATTGATACGGAAATATTCGTTCCTGATTCAAATCATTTCATCTTATACTCCATTTGTACGACTTCATACCAATAATCTCTTACTTGGTTCCATTTCTTCTATCTTATTAAAGATTTTAGGTTCTCTTTGTTATAGAATTACTTCACTTTTAATAAGTTATTAATTCTATAAATCATTTTATATAATATCTAATTAATCTTTAAAGTCAACATTATTATGAACACAAAAAAAACAACGCTAGACCGACCAACATTGACACTTCCAGGATTTTATAATATTCCAGAAGCAACATTTTCTCTTCAAAGTAATTCAACCACTGCGAGTGGTTCTACGGGAGTTCCTATTCAAGTTTCCTTCAGTAATAACCGTCCAAAGAAACCTTTACAACCTCTCGTACAAGCAGATTATATTATAAAGACAAATCCAGAAAAAAATCACACTATGCTTATTAATGTATCCGCCCTTGTATTTATAAATACAGAAGCAAAATCTATTATTGATAAGGATGGGATACAAGTACTCTGGAACAATGATCCAGACGATCTACAGTTTAAAATAGCATATAATGCCCCTGAAATTGCTGCTTGTAACTTTTATGCATATCAGGTTAACTTTAGTGTATCCTATCCGGTGTCAAAAACAATATCTGATGGCGTTGTAACAATTACAACTTGTTTAGTAAACGAAGACCCTACTACGTCAAGAGGGACAAAAACAACGGTTCAACCTACAACAGGTGTAAACCCAAAGTATAATTAAAAGTGCATTTTAGTAGTTTTTTAAACAAAATGTATTTGTACAAATGTTATTACGGTTACTCTTGAAAGCAAAAGTAAATTCGGTTATGAAAATAAAAAAATAACAATCAGTTAGTTAGAGACGTTATTTTTTATTACCATTGAAGCAAAGGAATCTATTCCTTTGCTTTTTTGCATTCTAAATTTAATTATTTAAAAAGAGTATATGAATGGTAAACGTAACATAATATTTCTTTCTATTCTCCTAACCATTCCTCTAGTACTTTTTTCTCAACAAATAATTGAAACGACTCCATTTGATTTAGAATTAAAAAATAAAAGTTCCAAATATACTCATGAAGTGCATTTTTATAAAGCACAAACTTTTTTCTTTGAGAGAACTTGGGATTCTACATTAGTGTACACCATGAAGCAACTCAGTTCTTCTAAAAACAATACAGAACTCATTGATTATTGTCATTTTTTAAGAGGTTTTAGTTTTAAATATAAAAAACTATTTAAGGAAGCCGAAAAAGAGTTTTCTAATGTTTCATCAAACTTTGAATTTTCCCCTCATATAAAAATGATTTTAGGAGAAATTGCGTTGGAGCAACAGGATTTCCAAAAGGCTATTCATTATTTTAAACAAATAGAAACATACACCACAGACCAGCTCTTAGGTCTTGAAAAGAGTAATATAGATCATAATTTAGGGATCTGTTATTTACATCTTGAGCAGTATGGTCTAGCCGAAACATACCTTCTTGAAAGTGTGACACTATACGAACAACAAAAAGACACCATTGAATTAATAAGAGCGTATGGCAATATTGCCAATTTATACTATAATCAATATAAAGACAAACAAGCGATTCCATATTTTGAAACAGCCTATCAACTGTCTGAAAAAACAAAACACTACAACTCAAAAATGAACGCTACATACAATATGTATATCGTCGAAAAAAATCGTAACAATCCAGATGCTGCATATTCATATATAGAAAAATATGATGTATTAAAAGATACATTTAATGATCAAAATCAAGTATGGAAGTTAGCAAAACAAGAAGAAAAGTTTGCTGTACAACAAAAACAAAAAGAGGTTAGTCTATTAGAAGCAGAAAATAAGGTAAAAGAAGCTCAAAAAGACGGCCTTTTGTATTCGGCTATTATATTGTTAATATTGTTAGGAACGAGTTTCTACTTTTATAGAGAAAAAGTAAGAACCAATAAAGTGATCGTCACACAAAAAGAAAATTTAAACGAATTAAATGCAACTAAAGACAAATTATTCTCTATTGTAAGTCACGATTTACGTTCTTCTGTACAAGCTTTAAAAACAAGTAACAAAACGCTATCAAATACCCTAGAAGCAAAGGATTTTGACAAAGTAAACACCTTATTACAGACCAATAGTGGGATTGTAAACGGAGCCTATAACCTATTAGACAATTTATTAAACTGGGCACTATTACAAACTAAACAATCCTACTTTGAAATAGCACCTCAACGACTGTCATTTATTGTCGAGCATGTTGCTCATAATTACCAGGCATTATTTCTTGAAAAGAATATTCATTTTGAAAATACCATCTCAAAAAATGATAAAGTCTTTGCAGATCAAGAATCTTTAAAAATTATTTTACGGAATATCTTAGATAATGCAATAAAGTTTTCTAGTACAAATGGAAGTATTAAGGTCTATACACAACATACTCAAGAAGGCTATTGTGACTTGATTATAGAAGATACTGGAATGGGGATGAGTGAAGCAACAAGACAAAATCTTCTTCAAGAGAATATCGTTACTTCAGAAAAGGAGCATAAAGATATTATAGGATCTGGATTAGGGTTACAATTATGCAAATCAATGATTCAAAAAAACAATGGCAAATTCTTTATAGAGAGTGTATTAGGAAAAGGCACAAAAATGATTGTATCTTTATCTGAAACTCCATCGCATGGATAATATCAATGTACTCATTATAGAAGATACCCCATCAGAAAGTGAACAATTAATAACAACTCTCCAAGAAAATAATTACACAGTAGCGGGACTAGCTACAAACCTAAAAGAGGCTTTATCATTATTCTATAATTCTCAAAAGATTGATATTGTTATCATAGACATTTTCTTAAACGGCGTTCCTGATGGTATCGCTTTCGCGGAAGCAATAAATACAGCACCCAATGCATCAAAACCTTTTGTGTTTCTAACGAGCTCTACAGATCGTCAGATATTTCAAAGAGCCAAACTAACTCAGCCTTTTAGCTATTTAATGAAGCCTTTTAACGAGCTAGAAATCTTATATGCGATAGAAATGGCTGTCGAAAAATTCTATGAACAACAAGATGTTTTTTTAAGTGAAGAAGAAAATACAATTATAAGCTCAGAATACTTATTTATTAAGAAAGGGAAATCATTAAAAAAAGTACAAATTGCCGATATCATTTATATCGAAGTAGAGGAAAAATATTGCAACATTATTACAGAAAAAGAGAAATTTGTCATTCTTATATCGCTTACAAAAATCTTAAAATTACTAGACCCAACTATTTTTTGCAGAACCCATAGAAACTATATCGCTAATCTTAAGAAAATAGAAGAAATCATCCCATCGGATAATCTCATTTTATTATCTGGAAATCACAAAGTAACCCTTAGTGATACCTATAAAGACATTATAAAAAGAGTACGTACTTTAAAGTAATCAAGATCTTATACTTCTATTCTACTTATTATATCATTTTTATAACTTCTATCATCTCGTATAACTATTAATAGTACTATTTTTATAATAATTCTATATAGTGTCTTTTAAAATATTTTTTATGCAATTTGAATTTCCCAAAACCATTATCGAGATTAGTTCGGCTATTCTTATTCTTGTCGCCTTTGAATTAATGAATCGTAAAAGTATAAAAGGGTTTTCTACCATGGCAGTAGGTCAAATACTAGCAGCCATGGTTTGTATCATGACATCGCTATGGTTTCTAGCTATTATGCACAGTATTAATTTCTTATTAATGGTACGAGGGTATAGAAAATGGAAATCACAGAAGAAAGAAGAACAAACTCTCTAATCATATTAGTTAATTTAGTAATAATTATACTACATTGTATACTAAAGATTAATTCTATTTTTGATTATATATCAAGCTTTATATTATAAATTCTCTTTTTTAATCATATATTAATTGGTCTCATTCCTCTATGAGAAATTCAATTAATATTAGTTATAAACTATCAATAGTTGAATAAAACAATTCTTCAATTTTTATAGTAAATTTTAAAATTATTTTTTCTATAAACATCTCATAAACAGCATTTTAAATAATTACCATAATACTAATATTAATTAATTATTTTTATTATAACTCTTCAAGTTTTTATTTCAAAAATGCTTCTTTTCAATATTGTTTATACGAAAAAACCATAAATTACAAGTGAATTATTTTATTGATTATTAAATAATTGGAATACTTTTTTTATTAAATTTATAGTTATTCCCCCTTGCCCCTATCGTAAAACACTTAAAAATGAAAACACTATTTTTTCTTTTAGTGTGTGGTAGTGTATTTTCTCAGCAAGGAAATATAGGCATAGGGACTACCGTACCGCAACAAAAACTGCATATTGCATCTTCTTCTGGAACAATACGTATTGATGGATTAAATTCTATAAACAATAGCTTCAATGAAGGAGATACTAATGGAGACTTAGACCTTTCTAATGATATTTTTCCTTTATATGTAAATAATACAGGAACATTTGATTTATCATTTACTCCTTTTCATATTAGTGAAGAAGCAGATGAGCTAGATGATACTACATTAACTACAAATACTATTTTATTACTTGATACTGATACAGATGGTATAGAGTCAACTGAGATTACCTCTTATTCTATTACTGTTCTTAGAGCAACTATTTTAGAAGTAAAGTATAACATAAGTTTTGCAATATACAACGACACATCGAAAGCAATTATTTCAGATAATTTAGCTAGAAGAGTAAATACTTATTTTACTATAACTGGACAAACTCGAATTTATGGATCTGCTACAAAAAATTATAGTAGTGGATCTATAAATAGTAGTCCTGGTATATTATATACTAATTGCACAGCCTATATCTCCCTTCCAGCTGCAGGAACGTATGACCTAAAATTAATAGGAGCTGTCTCTTCAGATACTAAAGGAAATGGAGGTGGTCCAATTTCTCAAAATACATATGTAGAGTTTGCCATTGGAAATGATTCTTTATTTTTAAAACTGCATTAAAAATTAATAATTATGAAAAAAGGAATCTCTTTATTTTTAATGTTAGTATGTCTAAATGCATTTTGTCAAGTAGGTATAGGAACTACAAATCCTCAAGAAACTTTACATATAGCTGGCACAAATAGTACTATAAGAATAGAAAGTCTTAGTACTACAAATAATTCATTTAATAGTGGAAATCGTTTATCGCCAGTTTATATAAATGGCCTAGGAAATCTTGTCTTAGGGCCTACCGGTACAACTGGACCTATAGAGCCATTAAACTTTCTAATTGATGTTCCAAATTTTATTCCAGATGACCCTTATACATTAGGGCTTAATACTGGAACAGCTATAAATAATGATAATTTAGGAACTAGTTATGCAGAAGGACAAGTTACTTCTGTATCGATAAATGTTCCTAGAAATGCTATTATTGAAATAAAATATGGTGTTACTTTACTTATCTCTGGAACTGATCTTTCTACTGGTGCTATCACTTATCCTACATTTACAGAAGCTGTAACTATTGGAAGTTTCTTTATAGTAGATATAGATAGTGATGGGTTAAACACAACAGAATTATCCAAACAATATGGGCAAATAGCGCAATATTTTGAAACTAGTAATGGAGGTATTATTGGATACCCATATATGAATGGTCAAGGATACTTAACACTTCCTGCTGGTACTCACCAAATATATTTTTATGGCACTGTAACAGATAATGCGACGAGTTATACTAGTGTTGGATTTGGAGGAGCTACTGATTATTTAAAAATAAGAGTTTATAATTAAATACATATGAAAACACTATTACTTTTTTTTGCAGGAATTATGTTCTCTATATATACAACTGCACAAGTTGGTATTAATACTACAAACCCGGAAGAAGAATTACATATTTCTGGTGTTAACACAAACATATTAATAGAAGGGTTATCAATAACTAATAATATAAATAATTTAGGAGTCGGTAAAACAACTAAAGTTTATGTAGATACCAATGGAGATTTAGTTTTAGGTACGGCTACGCAAAAACTTGAAATGCTAGTTGATTCTGAAAATTACCTAAATGATGTAGAAAATCCGACAAATCTTATTAATCAAACAGGAAATGCATTTGGATATGATCTCGCAGGGGTTCCATCAGATCTAACGGCTGCTCAGTTTACATTAACAGGTGATGCTATTGTAGAAATTAATTACTCGTTATCATGGTCTGTATACGATGCAACCTCAAATCCTACAAAAAGACTTGATGATACTAGAGCAAGAGTTATACAAACTGGAGTATATTTTAGATTAGTAACAGATCCTTCAGATCCGCTTTCTGGAGTAGCTGTGGTTAATGATCTTGATGGTAACCCAATAAATGGAGGCCCTTGGTGTATTGATGTAAATGCCTCAGGGACTGTATGCCAAGAAACAGGAGGACTTCTAGCAATCAATGGACAGTTTTATAATAATGCAGATAATACAAATGGAGCTTATCAAAATTTTCAGAATACTGGATCCGATTATGTTAAGTTAGGTCCGGGTACTTATATTGCTTTATTTGCGGGTCAAATGGCAGTAGGTACTACTAATGGTGCTGGCGCTGCAAAGCTATTTTTAGGTTCTGGAGAAGATGACTTACAGATTATTGCACATTATTACTAAAAACACATAAATACTATCCCATAATCTTTACTAGTAATTCTTTGAGTAAATCTGGTGTTGCAAAAGCACTGGCACCTACTCCTTTACTTTTTACATCTGCTTCACGTAATAAAGCAATGGCAGCACTTACACGCTTCATAGGATAATGACGTGCAGCTGTCGTATACTCTCCAGCAAAGTAAGGATTTATACCTAAGGCTTTGGCTACAGTACCTTTATCCTTTTGAGGTAATCCATGGTATTTTAAAAGATTAGAGAAAAAACCAAATAAAGAAGATATGGTAAGTACTAATGGATTATCCTTAGGGTTTTGAGTAAAGTATAAACTAATACGTTGTGCTTTTACAATATCACGCTCCCCTACCGCCTTACGCAATTCAAAATTATTGAAGTCTTTACTAATTCCTATATTTTCTTCAATAGCTTCTGGAGTGATCTCACTTCCTTTAGGAAGAATAAGCATCAATTTATTAATCTCATTACGAACCTTACTGAGGTCGGTCCCTAAGTATTCTACTAGGATATGTGCTGCTTTAGGATTGATTTTATAACCTTCTTTTGCGAGAACATCTCGCAACCACTCTCCTACTTGATTCTCATATAATTTTTTACTTTCATAATGAATACCACTTTTCTTAAGTGCTTTTGCCAGTCCCTTTCTTTTATCAAGTTTCTTATACTTGTAACAAACGACAAGCACTGTAGAAGGTTGTGGATTTTCTACATAGGAAGCTAGTTTATCAATAGTACGAGAAAGCTCTTGTGCTTCCTTTACAATTACTACTTGACGATCTGCCATCATAGGATATCGTTTTGCATTCCCTACAATATCATCTATCGTCACATCACGTCCATACAATATCATCTGGTTAAACCCTTTTTCGGATTCTTCTAATACATTGGCTTCTATATAATCGGCAATCAAGTCTATAAAATAAGGTTCTTCCCCACTTAAAAAGTAAATAGGCTGTATCTCTCCTTTTTGAAGATCTGATAGTATTTTTTTTGCGTTTTGCACTAGTGGATTTTTGCTCTAGAAATAGTAATTTGCACGCATGCAAGCATTAGAATTTCCAGCATATGACTTTCGACTCAAAAATAGCGAAAACAAACCGTATATTTTTGACCCGATTCGTAAAAAATTTGTACATCTTACTCCGGAAGAATGGGTACGGCAACATGTATTACTATTTCTTATTCAAACAAAGGGGTATCCTGCAAGCTTGATTAATGTAGAAAAAGAAATTAAAATTTATAATACTAAAAAACGATATGATATTGTCGTTTTCAATTCCGATGGGGGTATTTTCTTGGTTGTCGAGTGTAAAAGACCAACCGTAAAAATCACACAAACCACGTTTGATCAGATTGCTCGTTATAATTTACAGTTAAAAGGAGAATTATTAATGGTTACTAATGGCCTTACGCATTACTATTGTGTAATGGATCTTGAGAAAGAACGCTACCAGTTTTTAAGAGAATTACCTAAATATATTATAAAATGATGTATTGTATGCTTTCGCGAAAGCGTAAAACCCTTTTATTTGCAAAGTGAATATAGCAATTGTCATACTTAATTGGAACGGACGTGAATTACTAGAGCGTTTTTTAGGAAGTGTTGTAGAACATAGTGCACATCTGGCGACTATTTATGTAGCAGATAATGCCTCTACAGATACTTCTGTAACTTATTGTAAAGAACAGTTTCCTGACAGAGTTACTATTATTCAGAATACGGAAAATGGTGGTTATGCCAAAGGGTATAATGATGCGTTACGTCATGTAGATGCAGATGTATATGTACTACTTAATAGTGATGTACAGGTAGAAAAAGGATGGCTAGAACCTATGATTTCTGTTTTTGAAACTTCACCTACCATAGCGGCGGCGCAACCTAAGATTAAAGATCTAAAACGTCCAACTTATTTTGAATACGCAGGTGCAGCCGGTGGATATATAGATGCGCTTGGATATCCATATTGTAGAGGACGTATTTTTGACGCTTGTGAAGAAGATACTGGGCAGTATAATGATACAGTTGATGTACAATGGGCAAGTGGAGCATGCCTTTTTATCCGATCTGAGCGCTATTGGGAAGTAGATGGCCTGGACGAAGACTTCTTTGCACATCAAGAAGAAATAGATTTATGTTGGCGCATAAAAAATAAAGGACACCGTATTGTTGCTGTAGGTGATAGTGAAGTCTTTCATTTAGGTGGTGCAACACTTGCGGCTGCAAATCCAAAGAAAACGTTTTATAATTTTAGAAACACTTTGTTTGCGCTTGTAAAAAATAGTGCAGGGTCAAAATACATACTGCGTATCTTATATCGTCTTGTTCTAGATGGTATTGCTGGGGTCAAATTCTTATTAGAAGGGAAACCCAAACATGTATGGGCTATCATAAAAGCGCACTTTAGTTTTTATGGCCATTTTCCTAGCTTACTTAAAAAGAGAAACACGTTACAACAGAGTGATGATTATTATCAAATAAGAGCTATCGTTTTTCATTATTTCATAAAAAAGAAGAAGACATACCGCGATATTTTATAAAAACGATAAAAAACTGTTAATCGCTATTTTAACATTTTCGTTTTTGGTATTTTTGAATATAATTTGAAATAGTCCAGAATATGAAACATATAGTATTAGCAAGTTGTGCGTGTTTATTATTACTCGCATCTTGTGTCTCAAAAAAAGAATATGCCGCTCTTGAGGCAAGACAACAAGAAACACAGGATTTATTAAACTCTGCTACCGTAAAGCTGAATTCTTGTTTAGAAGATAAAGCGAGTGCAACAACACGTGTTGCTTCTCTTGAAGAACGCCTTGCCGAATTAAGAAGAGATAAAGATGAACTTATCCAAAGTTCAAAAGATTTAACAATGCTTACGCAACAAGGAGCAACAAATCTTGAGAAGTCTTTGGAGAGTCTTAAAGAAAAAGATTTAAAAATCAATAGACTTCAAGATGCACTTACCAAAAAGGATAGTGTAACCCTAGCATTAGTAACTAGCCTTAAGAAAGAAGTAGGTCTAGATGATCAAGATATTGAGATCAATGTTGAGAAAGGTGTTGTATTTATATCACTTTCTGATAAAGTACTCTTTAAAACAGGAAGTTATAAAATCACAAACAGAGCCAAAGAGATTCTTGGTAAAGTAGCAACTGTTATTAACGGTAAGCCAGATTTTGAAGCGCTTGTAGAAGGTCATACGGATAATGTACCTTATAAGAGTGGTGTATTACTTGACAATTGGGATTTAAGTGCAAAACGAGCTACGGCTATTGTACGTGCCCTTGTTGAACTTGGAGCAAACCCTGCACAATTAATTGCAGCAGGTAGAAGTGAGTTTGTACCATTGGTACCTAATGATACTGCAGAAAACAAATCGACTAATAGAAGAACAAAAATTTATGTACTTCCAAAAATCGATCAATTCTATACGATGATAGAAGAAGAAATGAAAAACTTAGAAACCGAAGGAGGCGAATAAGAATTCTTTAAAATATGCATACTTTAAAAGCGGCTACCAAATGGTAGCCGCTTTTTTGTGGAATACAGTTTCATATCTCTAGAAAAGACAATGGCGATCCCTCTTAAAATAATATGTTATAGTATCATATTCCTATTTTAATCTCGTGTTAAAGCCTTCTGTGAATTTTCTCAATAATACCTCATTTTATCGTTAAAATACACAAAAATCAAGTTTAAATGCAAATTTTAACATTTATACCCCTATTAGTTTCTAAATTTTATCTAGATTAGCGCAACCCAAAATCATAATACTAATATATAGTAACCTCAACTTACTACTTTGACAAATAATAACTACCTACTTAAACTATGAAAAAAACTACTCTAAGACGCGCGACTCTTGTTTGTGCGTTATCGTTATGTGCTATTACCGGTCTTTTTGCACAAAATGAGCATGATCATGGCAACCATGATGAATTCTCTGGTAAGCGCATTTTATTGAAGAACCCAACAAAAGATCAATTAGTGAATGTTGCCGAGCTTGGTTTAGACCTCCATTGTGGAGCAAAGCCAATTGGTAATGATTTAAGATTAGATGTTTATGGAAATGCTTTAGAAGAAATAAGCGCATTAGGTCTTAATTATGAAATAGTAGAAGAAGATCTTTCTACCTTCTATGCTAGAAGAGGTCAAGAAAGATTACCGTTAGCTATACAACAGTTAGAAGCATTAAAAGTAAACTCGCAAGGACAGAATAGATCTTTTAGTGAATTAGAAGCAAGTATTGATAACCCTATTCAGTATGATGAGTGTGCTGAATTTAACTGGGTCCCTCAAAATTTCCAATTAGGGTCTATGGGAGGATGTCTTACGGTTGATGAGGCGTTAGCCGAGTTAGATAGAATGAAATTATTATTTCCAGACCTTATATCTACAAAAGCATCTGCTTCTGCTGGAGGAATGCAAACAAATGGAAATACAACAGGAAGTGGTACAACTTCTTCTGGTATTCCTATAGATTTTGATCCTCAAGATATTTTTTATGTGAGAATTTCTGATAATCCAGAAACAGATGAAGCAAATGAACCTGAATCTTTAATTACTGGAATGATACATGCGCGTGAGGCAAGTAGTCTTATGAACATTATTTATTATATGTGGTATATATTAGAAAATTATGATCAAGATCCTGTCATTAAAAATATGATTGATAATCAGGAACTTTATTTTGTTCCTATTATTAATCCTGATGGTTTAAGGTGGAACGAAATTGTTCAAGATGGAAATTCTGGAGGTGGACAACGTAAAAATTTACGCGACGGAGTAAATGATAATGGAAGTGTAAGTAATGGAAATGTTTTAAGAGGTATTGATTTAAATAGAAACTCTGATTACTATTGGGGATTTGATGAAGTAGGATCTAGTAGCTTAACAAATAGAGACACATATAGAGGAGACTCCCCTGGTTCTGAAAATGAGATTATGATTATGCAAGAATTTGTAGATGATCATTCATTTGAAACCGCAATCAATCATCATGCGGGATTAAACTCGATTGTTACAACTTCTTATAATGGAGATCCAAGTGCATCATCAGGAAGAGAAGATGAGTTTCAAAATCTTATGCAAAATGTAACACGTTACAATAGATATGTACACGGTTCTGCCCCTAATACATTAACAAATGCCAATGGTGATATTAATGATTGGATGTTTGGAGGTCCCGTAGTAAATTACAATCCAATAGGCCCACTTACAAGTAATCCATCTACAGGTTCAGGACAAGGAATTATAACATTTAGCCCTGAAAACGGAGATGAGTTTTGGCCAGATCCAACTGAATTTGTAACTATAGCTCAGAGAGCAGTACGTATTAACCTCATTACATCACTTACTGCGGGTCGTTTTGCAAAATTATACGATCATACTGAAAGTAATATTGATGCAATGAGTGGGCAATTAGATTTTGCTATTGAACATATAGGACAAACCTATGATAATGTTCCAAATAGGACTACTAATTTTACATTACAAGTAGAAGCTGTTTCTGATAACATTGTAATTACAACACCTAGTGCTACAGCATTAGATAACATGGATGTATTAGAACAACGTTCAGTAAGTGCTAGTTATACATTAGATGCAGGCATACAAGCCAATGACCCTATTCAATATAAGGTAACACTAAGCAATGATATTCATACTATCTATGAAGCAACTTTTATAAAATATTATTCCCCAACTGTCATTATAACTGCAGACGGTATTTCAAACTGGAGCACAACAAGTTGGTCTGAGACTACAGATGGCTTTAATGGAAGTACAAATGCCATTACATCTACAGCCACATCATATGGAAATAGTAATGAAACTTTTGTTACACTTACAAACCCAATTAATCTAAGTAGCGTTAGTTCTGCTGTTATTCATTATAATGCTGTATGGGATATCGAACGTAATTTTGATCTTGCACAATTGGAAGCCAGTACAGATGGAGGTACCACTTGGGTTGCCCTATGTGGAAGACATACACGACCTGCAGCAACAAGAGCTACAAGTTTTCACTTAACAAAGTCAAGTGATGAAGAAAACTTCCAATCACTAAATGGTGCTCACATTTATGATGGAGATATGTATGTAGATACTACAGATGACAGTGTTGATAATCCTACTGCAAAATGGGTATTAGAAGAAGTGTTTATAGATGCTACAAATAATCCAAGTATTACGGGCAATAGTAGTGTACAGTTTAGATTTAAATTTGCTTCGGACACTTCTAATAGACAAGATGGTTATAATGTAGAGTTTAGAGGTTTTAAATTTGATAATTTTGAAATTGTCAATACTAGTATTGATGATAGAACTTGTATAAATGGAGCCATTGATACATTCCCATACAGAGAAAGTTTTGAAAATGGAACGGGTACTTTCTTCCAAGCTGGTGGTGATGATGGAGATTGGACAATAAATCTTGCTACACAAGGAACTCCTTCTGGTTCTACAGGGCCACCAAGTGGTGTACAATCTATACACGAACAAAATTACGTATATACAGAAGCCTCTACAGATGGTTTAGGCTTTGATGCAACTGTTATATTACAAAGTAATTGTATTGATTTTACAAGTGAGTATAATGACATCGACTTTGCCTTCAACTATCATAGGTTTGGATCTGATTTCGGGGTTAACAATGGAACTCTTGACGTACAAATAAGTGATGATCAAGGTGACACTTGGACTAATATTGTTCCACAAATTTCTGGCGCATCCGTAAACGCTTGGCAAGAAGTTACTGAAGATCTAACCGCTTTTTCTGGAAAAGTAGTCATTATACGATTTATAGCAGTAACTGGAGATGGATTTAGAAGTGATTTAGCACTTGACAACATTCGTATTACTGCTACTAAACAAGATTATATACATAGATTAGTTGGAGGTGTACCAACTTGGAGTCCAACAGATCCTAGTGGAGTGTCTGGAGTTAATGACGATATTCTTGTTTTATCTGGAAGTCCAACACTTACAGGAAATACAACTGCAAATGATATCTTAATTAATGAAGGTGCTACCTTAAATATAGGCTCAAATACATTAACTTCTACAGGAGATATTACTAATAATGGAACTTTATCAGCAAGTAACGCAACAATTATTGCTCAAGGTACATTTTCACAAACATTTTCAGGAAATGCATTTGAAACAGCTCAATTAACCGTAAATGCAGCTAGTACTTCATTAACATTGGATACCGATGTAGATATAAATCAATTATTAACGTTGTCTAATGGAGAATTAGTAACCAATGATAATCTCACATTATCAAGTAGTGCTACACAATCTGCTATGATAGATCAGATAACTTCTGGAACTATTACTGGTAATGTAACGATAGAACGTTTTGTTCCTGCAAGAAGAGCTTTCCGTTTTGTGACGAGTCCAGTAACGACGACCACTACAATACGTGAAAACTGGCAAGAAAATGGATCTTCCGATCCAGATTTTGGAACTCATATTACAGGATCTACTAGTGGTCAAAATGGATTTGACACTACACCTTCAGGAAATCCATCATTATTTACATATGACAATAGTGCAGTAACACCAGCCCTTACTCCTATAGATAATACAGATATGAATACACTTACTGCTGGTGATGCGTATCTTTTATTTGTACGTGGAGATCGTACGATAGATGTTACTTCTAATAGTGCTGTTCCTACAGATACAAGATTAAGAGCTAGCGGAGCTATTGTAACGGGTACATCTTCTATAACAGGTGGAGATTTAAATCATACAGCTGGAGGTTTTAACCTTGTAGGGAATCCATATCAAGCAACTGTAGATATGAATGATATTGTAGCAAATGCTACAAACGTAAACACAAACCAATATTATGTTTGGGATGCTACATTAGGAGCTCGTGGAGCATACGTAACCGTTCTCTTAACAGGAACAGGATCTACCAACGGTGCTGGATCAGAAGCAAACCACTTCTTCCAACCATGGCAATCTGCATTTGTTACTACAGCCGCAACTGTAGGAGATAACTCTACTACTGTTACTTTTAATGAAAGTGATAAAATGGTGGGAGAAGACACAAACATTTTCTTTACAGAAGAAAATCCGATCATAGATAACGCTCATATTATAGGGCAATTATTTAGAACAGAAGATTTTAATGCTGGAGGGAAACTACAAGACAACTTTGTTATCTTATTTTCTCCAGACTTTAGTAATGATATCACATTAACCGATGCAGCAAAATTCTTTAATATCGATGAGAATATGGCGGTTTCTAATGGAGATGATGTATTAAGTGTAGAGCGTAGAGCGCTACCAACAATAGATGAAGAGATTCAACTATTTAACAATGCATATAGAACCGATGCGTATACACTACGTGTACAGCAAGCGGGTCTTACTGATGTAACATCATACCTTGAAGATACATTTACTGGTGAGATTTATGAATTAGAAGAAGGTGATAACTTTATAGAATTTACGGTAGATACAGCTATTGAAGCTAGTATTGATAGTGAGCGATTCAAAATCATATTTGAACAAAGCGCACTTTCAACAGAAGATACTTTTATAGATGATATCTCAATGTTCCCTAACCCACTAGATGGAGATCAAGTTCAGATTACATCAACTTTATTACAAGGGCAAGAGGTTTCTATAAAGATTAATAACGTATTAGGCCAGATCATTTATAGTGAAGAACGTAGTTTTAATGGAAATACTCTTGAGATTTCTTCATTATCTACACTAACAAATGGAATGTACTTTGTAACTATTACTACAGAAACTGGTAGTATTACTAAACGCCTAATCAAAAAATAAAAGACTTATGAAAAATAAATATAATATTAAACGCCTTTGCTTTCTAGTATGTATCATAAGTACGCTTAGTATTGCGACAACTCAAGCACAAATCATATTTCCAGATGACGTAAATGATGAGTCGCCTGCTGCTCCTATAGACGGTTTTATAGGCTTAGGTATTGCAGCTGGAGCATACTTTGGAATCCGTAAGAAGATGGCTAGTAAAAAATAGATTATATAACGAATCTATCAAACTTAATAAAAAGGGAGTTCATAATGGATTCCCTTTTTTTACGCTTTCGCGAAAGCGTAAACCACAAAACCTCCAAAACACATTAACTATTCTTCATTAACATCTCCAAAACATCGATGAAATACACAAATCATAGGCAAAAAACACAATTTTAACATTTTTTCTATTGTAGGATTAAGAAATTTAGTAAATTAGCAGTCCCAATATCACTATAAAGTTCCCAAAACTTTATAGTAGCAAAACCTACAAAATGAAAAAAATTACTTTCAATAGTACTTTATGTGCTTTTTGTGTTTTAATCACGTTATTTCTAATTCAACCTGTTTTTTCGACAACATCTATTACAGATACCCCAAATTCTATCGACGATGATGCTTTTGTGTGTACTGGATTTGTCATAAATGCATTTCCATATACAGAAAGCTTTGAAGCCGGTTTAGGAAATTGGACCCAAGACGCTGGAGATGGCGGAGATTGGACTAGACGCTCTGGTTTTACACCTACTGGAGCTGGTGGTTTTGGAACTGGCCCAAGTCAAGCTAGTAATGGAACGTTCTATTATTATACAGAATCTTCTACAGGAACAAACCCAGGACCAAATGCTACCACTATTTTAACAAGTCCATGTCTTGACCTTACAGGAGAGACACAAGCTTTCTTTTCTTTTGATTACCATATGTATGGTTCTTCTATGGGTACTCTTAATGTAGAAGTAAGTAATGATTCAGGAGGAATTTGGACTAATATCTTTACAAGAACTGCACAACAACAAAATGCAGAAACAAGTCCGTGGCGTAAAGAAGTAATAGATCTTAGTGCATTTGCAGGACAAACTATTAATGTGCGTATGAGTGGTACAACAGGTGTTGTTGCTGCTCGTAGTGATATGGCCATAGATAATATAGTCGTTACTAATGAACCTCAATATTGTGGATCTGCTGCTATTTACAATCCTTCTTGTATTAGAAGAGTTGCTTTAAACAGTATTGATAACAATACACCTTTAGAAACTATAAGTTATTCTGATTTTACAGCAATTTCAACAGATTTAACTATAGGAGATAGTCATAATTTAACAGTACAAATAAATACAAATGGTGGTTTTACATTCTTTGGATATGCATGGATCGATTGGAATCAAGATTATATATTTGATGATGCTACCGAGCGATATGACTTAGGAACAGTTGCTAATACTACAAATGGAGCTTTTGTAAATGGTGGAAATTCTTTTATAAATTTTACAGTTCCTGCAGGAGCTGCACTTGGGCAGACTAGAATGCGTGTTTCTAGTAGATTTAATGGATACCCTACTAGTTCTTGTGATGAAGATAATAACTTTTTTGGAGAGGTAGAAGATTATACTATTAATGTACTAGCATCTACAGCTACTGGACCTGAAATGAATGTTGTTGGGTTAGGTAGTACAATACCAGATGGGGATATCACACCAAGTACAACAGATGATACTGATTTTGGAACAGTAAATACTGGTGGGTCTGACGTACATACATTTACAATAGCAAATACAGGTACGACTACATTATCATTAACAGATGCATCTCCGTATGCTATTATAAGTGGTTCTCCATATTTTTCTGTAACATCAATACCAAGTAACTCTATAAATGCTGGAAACAGTACAACATTTCAAGTTACGTTTGATGCTTCAGTTGTAGGAACACATACAGCGACAGTAACGATTGCAAATGATGATGTTGATGAAAATCCATATACATTTACTCTTACCGGAGTTACAGCAGATCCTTCTTATTGTGCCTCTTCTGGAAATGCTACTTTTCAAGACGTGATAAGACGTGTAAATTTTAATACTATAGATAATAATACGCCTATTGAGAATAATGCTTACAGTGATTTTACGGCAATATCTACAAATGTTACATTAGGTACTACTCACAATCTTACTGTTCAAATAAATACAGATGGAGCTTTTACATATGAAGTTGGTGTTTGGATTGACTGGAATCAAGATTTTGATTTTGATGATACAGGAGAGTTTTTTAATTTGGGTACCGAAAATGGTGTTACAAATGGAGCTACAAGTAACTCACCACTTGCTATTACAATACCATTAACGGCCACTGTAGGATCTACTAGAATGCGTGTAGCATCTCAAAATGGAAGTACATTAGATCCTTGTGGGGTAGGTTTCTTTGGAGAGGTAGAAGATTATACACTTAATATCATCTCTCTTGTACCTCAACCAGAAATGGATATTACGGGTCTAGGCACTTCTATCCCTGATGGAGATATCACACCAAATACATTAGACGATACTGATTTTGGAAGTGTTGTTGTCGGGAATAACAATCCAAATACTTTTACGATAGAAAACACGGGTAATTTAGATCTTAATCTTACAGGAGCTTCTCCTTATGTTGTAATTTCTGGAGCAAATGCTGCTGAGTTTTCTGTAACCACAATCCCTGCAAATACAATTGCAAGTGGCAATACGACTACGTTTGCAATTACATATACACCAACTGTAGGGGGAACACATAATGCAACTGTATCTATTGCAAATGATGATAGTGATGAAAATCCATATACATTTGATATTACTGGATCTGGTGTAGGACCAGAACCAGAAATATCACTTACAGGTATGGGTAATAATATTTTAGATGGAGATATTACTCCTACGACAGTAGACGGAACAGATTTTGGTTTTTTATTACCTGGAAGTTCTATTTTTAGTGATTTTATCATAAGTAATTCTGGAACTGCCAATCTATTATTAACAGACCCATCTCCATATCTAACGATAACAGGTGCTGGTGCTACACAATTTACATTAACAACAATTCCATCTATTTCATCAATACCAACCAGTGGTGGCTCTACTACGTTTAGAATTACGTATAACCCTGCAGCTGTAGGAACTCATAATGCAACAGTAACTATTCCAAATAATGATAATAATGAGAACCCATATACCTTTGACATTCTAGGACAAGCATCTGCTGCTCTTATTCCAGAAATAGACATTACGGGGCTTACAAATGCTATTGTTGATGGAGATGTAACTCCTTCTACTACAGACGGAACAAGTTTTGGAACTATAGACGTAGGTACTACAAACATCAATGATTTTGTCATAACAAATAGTGGTTCAGGATTACTTACTCTAACAGGAGCTTCTCCTTATGTTACTATTACTGGGACAGACGCAGCACAGTTTTCTATAACATCTATACCTGATAATACAATTAATGCTAGTGCGAATACTACATTTCAAATAAGCTATGCACCTTCTGCCGCAGGAACGCACAATGCGACTATTACTATTGTTAATGATGATAGTAATGAAGGTATATATACATTTGATATACAGGGAATTGCTATTATAAATACAGATCCAACATTCACGGTATATTATGAAAATTTTGATACTGATGATGGTAACTGGACAGCTTCAAATCCAGGTGGAAATAGTGTATGGACCTATGGTACTAATGCAGTAGAAACGGGTACAGAAGGTAATTACTGGTACACTAATAATTATAATGATTATGCTAATAATTCTAATACTGTAGTAACAAGTCCTATTATTGACCTTACTAATTATAATAACCTTAAAGTTCAGATAGATATACGTCATGATACCTCTCTTGATACAAATGATGGTTTTAATATGGAATATTCTACTAATGGTGGAACTTCTTGGACAATACTAGGAGCTTACTCGGCTACCCCAGTAGATTTCTGGTATAATACAGATAATGTAAGTGCTCTTGGATCTGGTGTAGATGGTTGGGCAGGACTTAATTCTGACACAGGTTCTTCTGCTACACAATCATCATTTGTACTGGCGCAAATTAACTTACCAGCTACATTAGATAATAATTCTCAAGCACAATTTAGACTAACCTTTGCATCAAATGGTTCTACTACGGATGATGGTGTGAATTTTGATAATGTACTCATTTTAGGAGACCCAATTACGCCATTTGCAGATCCTGCTATTGGACCTGGAGATGTTACTTCTAACCTTAAATTATGGCTTAAGTCAAATGTAGGGATTATAGAAACAGATGGTAATGCGGTTACGACATGGGACGATGAGGCCTTTGATAATGATGCAAAAGCGGCAAACAACACAGCGCCTACCTATTATGATAATAGTACAGAAAATATTAATCATAACCCAGTATTAAATTTTGATACTACAAATGATACACAACTTAAAGGAAAAGGAGGACTCTTTACCGATGAGTATTGGATTGTTATGCAAGCAGATGGTAATATCAATAGTACTTCTTCATTAGAAGGTGTTCTATCTGGAAGAGTCACTCCAGAAGATTTTGCTGAAGATGGTACAGGTTTCTGGATCAATCCAGGATCAATCCGATTTAATGGAGTCGATAATATTGTAAGTCATATGATAGGCTCAACTCCTCAAAGTTTAGCTACGCTTTCTGATGAAAGTTATGGTAGAGCTTATACCAGTTCTACAGATAGTTATGATAACGAAGTTATTATCTTTAATGTAAAATATGACCCTATATTAGATCAATCTGAAATTTACAAGAATGGTATTCGTATAGATAATTATGCTGGACGTACCTTCAATCAAACGACAGGTGTGTCTGATGGAGACCTTCCTTATGGTACTGTAGACAACTCTATATATGTATTAGGAGTAGGACGTATCACAATTACTGGAACTCCATTTGACTCTCATTTTAATGGTAAAATTACTGAGGTTATTAGTTATGCCTCTCCAAATTCTATTACAGATCAATTAAAAATACAATCGTACTTAGCTATTAAAAATGGAATTACAAACCATGATATTAATAGTGCTACAGCTACTGATTTAGGAGATGAAAATTATGTAGATTCTGATAATAATGTAGTTTGGGATGTAATAACACATACTGGTTTTAACTATGATATTGCCGGTATAGGTAGAGATGATAATTCTGGATTGAATCAAAAACAGTCTACTAGTATTAACCCTGGGTCTATAGTGACTATGGGTCTTACAGATATTTACGATACAAATAATGATAATATCGCTTCTAATGCGAATACATTCTCAGATAAGAATTTCTTATTATGGGGGAATGATAATGATCCTCTAGCTGCCGCCGCTCCTATTGTAGTAGATATGAGTGCTGGTATTACTGGTCTTAACACTATAGTAGATTTTACATCTATAGAACGTACTTGGAAAGTTGTAGAAACTGGCACTGTAGGAAGCGTAAAGGTATCTGTACCTGAAGTTTCATTAGCCTCTACTCTATCACCTCCTGGAGATTACTTGATGTTTGTTTCTGACACACCTACCTTTAGTCCTACTTCTGAATATCGTATTATGAGTCTTAATGGTATAAACCTAGAAGCCGAATATGATTTTAATGGTGTAAAATATATCACTTTTGGTTATGCTCCAGAATATGTTTTCCAACGTTCTATCTCTTTTGATGGAATTCAAGACTACCTAGATGTAGGAGATGAAGATGACCTTGAGCTTGATGGTGCCTTTACGATCTCTGCTTGGATTAAAAGAATAGACAGAGACTATACAATCGTTTCAAAACGTGATGCAGCCTTTACAGAAGGATATGACGTTACTCTTTTACCTAACCAGAGAATAGAAATGTCTTGGATTAATGGGTCTGGGACTCAGGATATTCAATCTTTTACTCAAATTACTGAAGATGAATGGCACCAGTTTGCCTTTACTTATGATGGATCTTCTATTGCAAGAGTATATATAGATGGAGTATTAGATAATACAGTGCCTGGATTAAGTGCACCTGTAGGTACTTCTCAATCTTTTGTAGTAGCGGCTGCCGATGGTTTAAATCCAGCAGACTTCTATGAAGGGACAATAGATGAATTACGTGTATGGAACATTGCTCTTTCCCAAGATCAAGTTCGCTATATCATGAATCAAGAGATAGAAGAAAATCCAACGCTGAATACCGTAACTGGTAGAATTATACCAACGGGTATTTCTAAAGATGAATTTGTAGCAACAGATTGGGATGAAGTAGCAGCATACTTCCCTATGAACATCTATACGTTTACAAATGTAAAGGATGAATCTAATAACAATCTTATTGCTGCGATTAGAAACTTAGATACGGTAGATTTTCAAACAGCTCCTCTTCCATATGTATCTCAAGTAGATGGAGATTGGGCAGATCAAGCAACTTGGGAAAATGGAACTGGGTTTCAAGTACCTAATAGCCCATCTATTGTAGATAATACCGTAAACGTAGCGTGGAACATCGTACAGACAAGTCACAATGTAGATACATTTGCAAATAATACAGTACTTGCCTTAGAAGTTCAAGCCAATGAATTGTCTATAGAAAATGACAGTAAAATAGAAGTATCTCACTACCTTAAACTTGATGGCTTACTAGATCTTGTAGGTGAGTCTCAACTTGTACAAACAGAAAATAGTGATCTTGATGTAACAAGTACTGGTACTTTAGAAAGAGATCAACAAGGAACTTCTGACACCTATTCATATAATATCTGGTCAGCGCCTGTAAGTCTTGTTAATGGCACACAAATTAATGTGAGTTATTCTATAGGTAATGTAATGAATGATGGTACAGACCCTGACAACCCTGCAGTAATGAATTTTAGTGGAGGATTTAATGGTGCTCCTACAACTCCTATAACAGTTAGTTCTTATTGGATGTTTAAATATAGTAATGGCATTGAACAATTTCAATTCATAGGGCCATTTGGAAGTGTTGACGTAGGAGAAGGATATACGATGAAAGGTCCTGGTACTGGAGCTATTCTTGACCCTCAAAACTATGTGTTTGCTGGAAAACCAAATAACAGTACAGATTTACAAGATATCAATATTCCTGCTCTTGCAGACAGAGATTATATTGTAGGTAATCCATTCCCATCAGCATTAGATGCAGATGATTTTATAAATGACAACCCAATCCTTAATGGTACCCTATATTTTTGGGAACATTTTGGAGGAGGAAATCACATCACCAAAGACTACCAAGCTGGATATGCATTATATACACTTTCTGGAGGAACTCCTGCCGTAAGTCATCCAGATGTGGCTCAAATAGGTGGAGGAACTAAAACCCCTGGACGTTATATTGCTGTAGGACAAGGATTCTTTGTTGCTGCAGATAGTGATGGAGACATAAATTTTAGTAATACACAACGTAACTTTGTTAAAGAAACTGGTGATTCTATCTTCCTATTTGGAGAAGATATTGAACAGGGTGATCAACAAAGTGTTGCTCAAAATACGCAAGAAAATATACCAACAGAACAGCCAGATGATACCGCATTTGATGCGCCAGATATGCGTGAGAAATATAGAATAGGTTTTGACTCTCCTAGTCTATACCACAGACAACTTCTTCTTACTGTAGATGAGAATACAACTTTTGGTAATGATAGAGCATATGATGGAAAAATTGAATTTGGCCCTGAACAAGATATGACTTGGGATTTGGAAGACGAGAAGTTTGTAATCCTTGGAGTTCCAAATGTTACAGATGTAAGTCAGTTCCCTCTTGTAGTAATACTACCACAAGCTGGTCCTATTACCATTGGAATAGACGCTCTTGAAAATGTTGATACAGAAACAACAACAGTATACCTTAAAGATCGTGTTCAAGATACAGTAACAAATTTACTTGAAGGTGATTATGAAACTTCGCTTGAAGCTGGAGAACATTATAACCGTTACCTCATTGTGTTTAGAAAAGACAACAACAACGAAGAAACGGAAGAAGAGGAAGAAACAGAAGAAGAGGAAGAGGAGGAAGAAGATACTACTGGTGATTGGGAAGAGGAAGAAGAAGGAGAAACAAACGGTGACTGGGAAGAAGAGGAAGAGGAAGGCACTTTTGAAGAAGATGAACAAGA
>NZ_JBDUXP010000020.1:0-219093 GCF_039945015.1 Dokdonia sp. | reverse complement strand
ATGGAATCGATGGCGCACAAGGACCACAAGGTGATGTTGGACCACAGGGACCGGCAGGAAATGATGGTGCGAACGGAGCTGATGGTGCTGACGGAATAAATGGAACTGATGGAGCTGACGGCGCACAAGGTCCACAAGGCGATGTTGGACCACAAGGACCAGCAGGAAACGATGGTGCGAACGGAGCAGATGGAATTGACGGAATAAATGGAACTGACGGTGCACAAGGACCACAAGGTGATGTTGGCCCGCAAGGACCAGCTGGAAATGATGGTGCGAACGGTGCTGATGGTGTTGACGGAATAAATGGAATCGATGGCGCACAAGGATCACAAGGTGATATTGGACCACAAGGACCAGCAGGAAACGATGGTGCACAAGGACCACAAGGTGATGTTGGACCGCAAGGACCAGCAGGAAATGATGGTGCTGACGGAATAAATGGAACCGATGGAGCACAAGGACCACAAGGTGATGTTGGACCACAAGGACCAGCAGGAAACGATGGTGCAAACGGTGCTGATGGAGCTGATGGTGCTGACGGAATAAATGGAACAGATGGTGCACAAGGGCCACAAGGAGATGTTGGGCCTCAAGGACCAGCAGGAAACGATGGTGCGAACGGTGCTGATGGAACTAACGGAATAAATGGAACTAATGGAACTGACGGCGCACAAGGACCTCAAGGAGATGTTGGACCGCAAGGACCGGCAGGAAATGATGGCGCAAACGGAGCAGATGGTACTGACGGAATAAATGGAGCCGACGGTGCACAAGGACCACAAGGTGATGTTGGGCCGCAAGGACCAGCAGGAAACGATGGTGCGAACGGTGCTGATGGAACTGACGGAATTAATGGAACCGATGGTGCTGACGGCGCACAAGGTCCGCAAGGTGATATTGGACCGCAAGGACCAGCTGGAAATGATGGTGCAAACGGTGCTGATGGTACTGACGGAATAAATGGAACTAATGGAACTGACGGTGCACAAGGACCGCAAGGTGATGTTGGACCACAAGGACCAGCAGGAAATGATGGTGCGAACGGTGCTGATGGAACTGACGGAATAAATGGAACCGATGGTGCACAAGGACCACAAGGTGATACTGGACCGCAAGGACCGGCAGGAAACGATGGCGCAAACGGTGCTGATGGTGTAGACGGAATAAATGGAGCCGACGGTGCACAAGGACCTCAAGGTGATGTTGGACCGCAAGGACCAGCAGGAAACGATGGTGCGAACGGAACAGATGGAGTTGATGGAACCGATGGAGCCGATGGTGCACAAGGACCGCAAGGTGATGTTGGACCGCAAGGGCCGGCAGGAAATGATGGTGCGAACGGTGCTGATGGTACTGACGGAATAAATGGAACGGATGGAGCCGACGGTGCACAAGGACCGCAAGGAGATGTTGGACCGCAAGGACCAGCAGGAAACGATGGTGCAAACGGTGCTGATGGTGTTGATGGAACTAATGGAACCGATGGAGCTGACGGCGCACAAGGACCGCAAGGTGGTATTGGACCTCAAGGGCCGGCAGGAAATGATGGTGCGAACGGAGCTGATGGTGCTGACGGAATAAATGGAACTGATGGAGCTGACGGCGCACAAGGACCACAAGGTGATGTTGGACCACAGGGACCGGCAGGAAATGATGGTGCGAACGGAGCTGATGGTGCTGACGGAATAAATGGAACTGATGGAGCTGACGGCGCACAAGGTCCGCAAGGCGATGTTGGACCACAAGGACCAGCAGGAAACGATGGTGCGAACGGAGCAGATGGAATTGACGGAATAAATGGAACCGATGGAGCACAAGGGCCACAAGGTGATGTTGGCCCGCAAGGGCCTCGAGGAATACCTGGAAATGACGGAACAAATGGAATTGATGGCGCACAAGGACAACCAGGACAGGACGGGCAAGACGGAGCAACTGGACCTCAGGGACAACCAGGTCAAAATGGACAGGACGGAGCAACTGGACCGCAAGGACAACCAGGACAAGATGGCCAAGATGGTGCAACAGGGCCAACAGGTGCTACTGGACCACAAGGAGCCCAAGGACCTATAGGACCACAAGGAGTACCTGGTGCTCAAGGACCACAAGGACAAACTGGAGCAACAGGGCCAGCAGGTACAGATGGAGCAGATGGTGCAATTGGACCACAAGGTGAGGTTGGACCGTCTAATGCATATACTGGATTTTTTATAATAGACAATACTACACTAACGGACACAGGTACTTATGAACAAGTAATTGATATGCTACCTTTTGAACCTTCTCAAGTCACCTTTGTCGCTCATCCAAATATTACCGGGTTTGATATAAATGATGATAATGGTACATCAGGTGATAATACCGCTTTATTAGAAAATACATTTGGAACGATGAATGGTTTTGCACGTGCGGGAACACCTCTTAGCCAGGCAGTTATTTTTAGTGGAGGAAGCGGAAGCTCTATAAATGATATTTCGAGATATTCAAATGATGACCAATGTATTGGACTACGCTATACGAATAACAACGGTGATAATATGGGAGTCATTGCTGCAAAATTAACTTCATTTGAAACTGATGGATTTAAATTAGATGTCACATATACTGAGGGAACATCAGGCAATGCTAACAGGCAAGATGATATCTTAGATGAATCTATCGTTGTAATGTTCACTGCTTATAAATAAAAGATGAAAAAAATAGCTTTAAGTTTTATAAGTATTGTTTTTGTTTTTGCTTTCGCGAAAGCGCAAACAGCATTTCATAATTTTGGAAATGTACAGATACACGATGAAGGACAAATAGGCTTTCATATTGATGTGATCAATGATGGAGATTTTGATAACAATCTTGGTTTAGCAGGATTTTATAATGTAGCTAATAGTCTCACCATATCTGGAACCAACGAACCTATATTTTTTGATATGGAGGTAGATGTTTCTAATGATCTATTTTTTGAAGTGTCTACAGGAGTAGATAATTTTTTTGACTTTATAAATGGCAGAATCATTACACCTAGAGATAATATTGGTGTTACTTTAGATTTTAGGAATAACGGAATCTATTCTGGCGAAGGTGATAATACACATGTAGATGGGTATGTAAATAACGCAGGTGATTTGGATTTTAGATTTCCAATAGGAGATGATTTTAGACTACGAACAATGACTGTACTTCCATTAGATAATACTTTTACTTTATATAAGGCAGCCTATTTCTTTGAAAATCCAAATTCTCCTTCTACCCTAACTGGTTTTTTTAATACAGATTCATTTCAAAATACATTATCCATTATTAGTGAAAAAGAATACTGGGATTTAGATGGGACACTACCTGCAAGAGTTACATTAACGTGGGATGAACAAAGTGATATCCCAATACTAGCCGATGAATTATCATCACTGAGGGTTGTTGGTTTCTCTACAACTCTTAATCAATGGATTAACCTAGGTAATAGTTCATTTTCAGGGACTATGAACTCTGGGGAAATTACATCAGATGTTATAGAACCTAATTTATACAGTGTACTTACTTTTGGATCTGTATTAAAGGGTAATGGAGCCATTACTGTATATACCCTTATCTCTCCAAATGGAGATGGGAAAAATGACACCTTGATTATAGAAGGACTAGAAACTAGTCCTGACAATGAGCTAATACTTTTTAATAGATGGGGTGTTGAAGTATTTAGAAAAAAGAATTATGACAACTCTTTTAACGGAATTTCTAATGGGCGAGCAACCATAGATGGAAGTGCAGAACTTCCTGTAGGCACTTACTTTTATGTTTTAAAATTACAAGATCAAAAAGATCTAGCGGGTGCATTTTATATTAATCGTTAGACATTATACTATCTAGAAAGTGTTTTCTTAGGATGCTTCCAAGTTTCTTGTTATTTTTAAACAAAAAGGAGACGTGCTTTCTAGAAACAACACAAATAGTAGACAAGCAATTATAGAAACAGATAGGCTCTATTTACGAGCATTTACTGAAGGTGATGGGGTCCATTTTTATAAGATAAATGCTGATCCTGAAGTGATACAATATACTGGAGATGTTCCTTTTGAAGATCTTGCTAGTGCTCATAAATTTATTGCCAATTATGATGCATACGTAAAAACAGGTATTGGTCGTTGGGCCGTGATACGTAAATCCGATCACGAGTTCTTAGGTTGGTGTGGTTTAAAATATCATCCTGAAGAACGAGTTGTAGATATAGGCTTCCGTTTTTACAGATGTTATTGGGGACAAGGATATGCTACTGAAATAGCAAAAGCAACTATAACATATGCTTTTGATGAATTAAAATACCCTTTTTTGGTTGCTCATGCACACCTAGACAATAGCGCTTCACATAAAGTGATTAAAAAATGTGATATGCTTTTTGTAAAAGACTTTGACTATGATGGACTTCCTGCAAAGTTATATCGTCTTGAGAATTCTAAGTATGATTTGAGACAAATCACTTCTGAAGAAACGTGGCCAGTACGTCATCCTGTTTTACGTAAAGGGAGACCCCTTGAAGATGTCTACATGGAGGCAGATGAAAAAGAATCTACATTTCACGTAGGCATGTATTATAATGAAAACATTATAGGTGTGGCATCATTTATGAAAGATGCAAATAGTATTTTTACAGGAACGCAATATAGACTTAGAGGTATGGCAGTATTACCTGCATATCAAAAACGAGGTATTGCTGAACTCTTACTAAAAAAAGGAGAGAAAATTCTAAGAGAAAGAAAATGTACGTTACTTTGGTTTAATTCACGAATTATAGCTGTACATTTTTACCTAAATTTAGGATACAAGAAAATAGGTGCCGAATTTAATATTCCATTAATAGGACCACATTATCTAATGAAAAAAGAATTGTAATGAACCGTAGAAACTTTACCAAAATAACTTTTTTAGGAGGTATTGCTACTACTCTTCCCTTAGATCTTTTTGCTTCCATTGTAGGTGATTCTATTTCTGAGGAAGAATTGTTAGGAAAAGGGTCTCCGCTATTGCATACTGGGACAAATTATAGATTACGACCCGAAGCAGCTACAGCATTTGAAGATATGAGAAAAGCTGCTTTAAAAGATAAAATTCAGATTAAAGCGGTATCAAGTTATAGGGATTATGCGCATCAAAACAGAATCTGGGAGCGCAAGTATAATCGTTTTCGCGAAAGCGGACTTTCCCCAATAGCATCGATTCAAAAAATAATAGCATACTCTACAATACCTGGTACTTCAAGACACCATTGGGGTACAGATATAGATCTCATAGATGGAACTCCAAAAGTAAATGGAGATGTATTGGTCCCTTCAAAGTTTCATGGATCTGGACCTTTTTGCGATTTTAAAGAATGGATGGATGAACACTCTCAAGAGTTTGGTTTTTACTTAGTATATACAGATACTCCCTCTCGTAAAGGATTTAAATACGAGCCTTGGCATTATAGTTATGCACCTCTTTCTAAAAAATATTTAAGGACATATAAAACCCTAGATATCAAAGCAATTTTGCAAAAAGAACAACTAGTAGGTAGTAATGATTTTACCTCATCATTTATTGAACATTATATAAATGAAAACATTCTGGATATTAACCCTGATTTGTTAGGTTAAAGGTTTTTGATAATTTCTTTTTCGGCGAGTGCTTCTTTAAAATCTGGGCGATCTTGTAATGCTTTTGTAATCCAAGTAGTAGCTTCCTGTTTTCTTCCTTTATGTTTATAAATTTGAGCAAGTCTGTAATATGCCCAATCTTTAGGAACTCCATCTTCAGGAGAATAATTCATAATATACTTATCTAGGCATTCTATTCCTTGATCAAGTCCTATTCCGTATTGTCCTGCAATCTTACCTAACTGATAGTGTAACCTGTTTTCTGCGCTATGTTTTTTACGAGCTTCATCTAGTACTTGGATTGCTTTTGCAGGGGCTTCATTTTTTTCATAATGCTCGTAGAGTTTTGTATAACAGATTACAGATCCTCCTACAGCAACAGCATCTTTATAATGACGTTCGGCATCTTTAGGGCGATCGTTATACTCTGCTATATATCCATGGGCTAGAAATCCATCTACGGGGGACAACTTTGCGAGTTCATCGGCATATTGTTTTGCTTTGCTTTCGCTTCCTCCTATAATCCCTGGTAATTGAATATAGAATTCTACAAGAGCCCACCGAGTTTCTATGTGCTTAGGGTCTAAATTTGCGGCTGTTATAAAGGCTTCTTTAATATCTCCTATAAGTCCTAGCGCTCTTATTTTACTAATCGCTAATGCCTTCATCCCTAAAACTCCTCCGTATTTATAGTGATAATTTGCCGTTTTAGGAGAGAGTTCTACCAATTTCTCGTAATAGTCTATTGCTGTATCCCAATCTTTTGCATATCCGGAAATATCACCTAAATATTCTATTGTCTTAAGATCATTTGGGTGTTGTTTTAGATAGGTCTTAAAGATCGGTTTTGCATGTGTATATTGTTTATTGTTAAAGTAGGTTTCTGCTTTCGCGAAAGCAGAATTAGTATCAGATACTTGTCCAAAACAAAATATAGGAAAGCACAAAAAAAGTAGCCACTTCATGGTATTCATCATTTTTGCAAATATATACGAAAATAGTGCCAAGATAGTTCTAGTCGGATTAAGATTTTGGAGGGTATTTTTTAAAGATTTTTTCTATGAGTTTTTTAAAGTACGCATCTCTTTGGTTTGGGGTTGATTTTACCTTTACGTCACTCTCACTAATGGCTTGCCAAACAAGTGTACCACCATGATCCATATCATAAAACTCAAGAATAATTTGTTGGTGTTGCTCTCTCCCTCCTATAGGAATTCCTCCACTCACTCCTACCCCAACATTACCACCTCCACTACCAATACCTACTCCTAATGTATTACGGGATGTAGTCTCATATTCTGACGCTTGAATCACAATAGAGAGACTATTATAATCTGTTCTTTGGTATCCTCTTGACTGAAGAACACTATCTGTAAATTTTACAAAACGACGTTCGTCAAATTCTGAGAGTCCAGAAGGTTCTCTAAAATCATATTGATAGGTTTTATACGTATCAAAAGAAGCTTTCTCATCATAATCATAGTCTACAAAAGTAGATCCACAACTAGTTATAAAAACTGCTACACTAAGCAAAAGTAGTAATCGCATCACGGTATTATTTGTTTAAAAGTAAACAAAAGGATACGAGTTATATTGTGTTTTGTTATTTCTTAACTATTTTTTTTGTGATCACTCCTTTACTAGTTGTAACACGAGCAAAATACATTCCCTTTGCTAATGATGAAAAATCAATAATTACATCTTGAGTTGTATATACCTTTTTCCCAGTTACAGAAAATACATCTATAGCCTGTAGTTCTATCTCAGATGGAAGTGCGATATTTAAAATACGTGTTGTAGGATTAGGATACAATTTGATACTACTTTCCAGAAACTCTTCTTCTATTCCTAGCAAGCACTGCTCTTCTACCTCTTCTACAGAGTTGCAATTTGTAGCGTTATTATTTATTGATATATCCTGAGATGGTTCTAGATTACTTATAAATGAGCATACCACTTCTATATCGCAAACAGATAAATTAGGGTTATTAGTAATAACGACATACATTGATGGGTCTAGCAATTCTGATAAGGCAGTAATATCTATAAGCGTTTCATTTCCTGAAATAGTAAATCCAAAACCAACCGAATTTAAATTCTCTAGCCCTTCTAAAGAAGTAAGGTTATCATTATTTACAATCTCTAGAATTTCTCCTATATTTTCAACTTGATTTAATGATAGGATATCCACCATTGATGGATTATTACGTATGCTTAAAGCTAATGTGCCAAAAGCCCCTATACCATCCATTGAGGTAAGTGCTATGTTATTTACTATAGAAAGAGCATCTCCACCATTATAATTCATCAAACCTCCTAGGTTTTCTAAGGAATCATTATCTTCTATAGATAAATCTCCATCTGTAGAAGTTAAAGATCCTAAACCTATTAAGTCTTCAAGACTATCATTATTTATGATAGACAAATCATCTGTATGTGTCAAATTATTCAATCCTGATAAGGATGTAAGTGCTGCATTATCTCTAATAACTAACATATCTTCCATAGATGTAAGACCTTCCAGCCCTTGAAGATTTTCTAAAGATGGGTTATTTAAAATCTGTACATCGCCCGCTGTTTGATTGATTTCAAGACCTGTTAATGTAACAAGGTTTACATTATCTCTTATGATTACACCTTCTATCACTGATGTAATTCCTGATAGTGGAGATAAGTCTGTTATATCATCTCCAGAAATTTGTAATTGTCCTTCTATTATAAAACAGCTTAAGGAATTTAATCCAAATTCATCTACTTCAGCTTGAGAGGTTAAGATAACATTTCCAGAAGAGCAAAGGGAGCAATCTTCAGCTACTTCTTCTACAGTACCACATCCAGGTGCATTATTAGCAATAGTAATTAAGTCTGTATCAGCAATGTTATTACACAATAAAGCAATTCTACAATCTGAAAGGTTTGGATTATTAGTTACCTCTATAAATTGTGAAGGTGTTTCAAAATCAGATAATGCAGATATATCTACAAGAGCATCATTATCAGAAATTATAAATCCAGCTGAAGCTTCAAAAGTGGCACCTGCAGTTTGCAAACCGTCTAAATTAACTAATAAATCATTATTTATAATTTCAAACAAAACTACTATTTGTTGTAAATTTTCTAATGAAGAAATATCTGTTAACATAGGGTTATCTTCAATTATTAAATTTTCAACAGAACTTAAAGCATTCAATCCATCTAAAGAAGACAGACTTATATTATTCCTTATTGTATTTTCTCCTCCAATACTATAGTTATCTAAACCTGATAAACTTTGCAACAAATCATTGTCCTCAACTACTATAGAAAAACTCTCTATCAATTCTTCTAAGCCTTCTAAGTTGACTAAAGCATCGTTGTTAATGATTTGTACTGAAGAAAAACCAAAACCACCTAATCCATTTAAAGATGACACCATTGGATTATTAGATATTACTAAGTTATTACCAATATCAGCAAGGTTCTCTAGCCCTTCTAAACTAACTAATTGCGAATTATTGTCTATAGTCAAATTATCATCTATAGAAATGATTTGAGACAATGGAGTTAAATCAACAATATCTGCCCCAGAAATGGTTACATTGTTTGGAAAAGAAATCGTAGTACAGTCAGGAAAATTAATAGGAAAAGCATCTATTTGAGCTTGAGAAGTAAATATTACATTCCCTGGAGGGCATTGTCCAAATCCAACAAAAAAAGAAAATAAGAATCCTATAAAAAGTATAAATTGTCTCATAAAGTAAGTTAATTACTTCGTGAAAATATAGAATATTTTACCTCTATCAATTCGAAATCATCATAAATACATCACATTACTTATAAAATACGTAGTTACACGTATATAATTCTCACCTGTTTTTATACATTAATAGTAATTACTACTCATTAAGCATTTTCCAAAGCGCATCTTTAAGCTCCACAAGACCTTGCTGTGCAACAGAAGAGATAAACATATAGGGTATAGGTAGCTCTCTATCTAATTCTTCTGTAAGTTCTGCTTTGAGTTCCTCATCTAGCATATCACTTTTAGTAATAGCTATAAGGCGAGATTTATCCAGCATTTCTGGATTGTATCTTTGTAGTTCGTGTAGTAATATATCATATTGACTAGAGATACTATCTGCATCTGCAGGAATCATAAACAATAATGTAGAATTACGTTCTATATGACGTAAAAAACGATGTCCTATTCCTTTACCTTCGGCAGCGCCTTCTATAATTCCAGGAATATCTGCCATTACAAAAGATTTATAATCTCTGTATTGTACAATTCCAAGGTTAGGCTTGAGAGTCGTAAACTCGTAGTTGGCAATTTTAGGTTTTGCGGCTGTAATTGCAGCCAGCAGTGTCGACTTTCCTACGTTAGGATATCCTACTAATCCTACATCGGCTAGGACTTTAAGCTCTATAGTAAGCTGTACTTCATACCCATCTATTCCAGGTTGTGAATATCGAGGCGTTTGGTTTACACTATTTTTAAAGTGCCAGTTACCACGGCCTCCCATACCACCTTTGGCAGCGATAAATTCTTCACCATCTTCGGTGATTTCAAAAATCACTTTATCTGTTTCGGTATCTCGTAATGTTGTCCCTAATGGCACATCGATATACTCATCTTCTCCATCATGACCTGTAGATCTAGATTTTGCTCCATTACCACCATGTCCTGCACGTAAATGTTTCTTATACTTAAGATGTAATAAGGTCCAGAGATTAGAATTCCCTCTTAATATGATATGACCTCCTCGTCCTCCATCTCCTCCATCGGGACCTCCTTTTTCAATAAATTTTTCTCTATGTAAATGTGCAGATCCAGAACCTCCATTTCCAGAGGTTACGTGTATTTTTACATAGTCTACAAAATTCCCTTCAGTCATATCCTTAATTTAAAAATTGAAGTGCTTATATATACGTATAAACCCTTCTTAATATCGCTTTCGCGAAAGCGTAAGAAATCAAAACAATCTCTTCTATTTTGTGTTTTTATAACGTATTAATCACAGTACTTAAGCGTTCTGTGATATCTGCAACACTCCCAACTCCATCTACTCCAAAGTACTTATTTTGCTTCTCATAGTATTCTTTGAGAATAGCAGTCTCAGTATAATATACTTTTATACGATTGCGTATCACATCTTCATCAGCATCATCTGCTCTCCCAGAAGTTTTTCCTCTTTCTAGAAGGCGTTGCACAAGTACCTCATCATCTACCTCTAAAGCCACCATTGCAGCAATTTCCGAATTTTTTGAAGCTAGTAATGTAGCTAAAGCATCTGCTTGTGCTTCTGTACGTGGGAATCCATCAAAAATAAATCCTTGTGCATTTGGATTTTTTTCTACCTCTGCATTAAGCATCTTTATCGTCACAGCATCCGGTACCAATTGTCCTTTATCCATATACGACTTTGCTAGCATTCCTAGCTCGGTAGCATTTTTTATGTTGTATCTAAAAACATCTCCAGTAGAGATATGGACAAGATTGTACTTTTCTTTTAAGACTTCTGCTTGCGTCCCTTTCCCAGCACCTGGAGGGCCGAACAAAACGAGGTTCTTCATTGTTGACTTTTTAAGTTTATAAATAGAAGTAAGATTACGTCCTAGTCCGTTATAATCTAGTCCAAATCCTACTACAAAATCATTTTCTATTTCTAAGCCTATATAATCTATCGTATAAGGCTTTGTATATGCTTTAGGTTTGTAAAATAGTGTGGCGATTTTAAAAGAAGCGACTTGTTCTTGCTCAAGAATCTCGATAATAGTTTCTATTGTATTTCCAGAATCTACGATGTCTTCTATCACAACAACATCACGGCCTTTAAGCGATGGTTCTGCTCCCATAACCGTAAAAATCTCATCACTTTGCTCAAGTCCATCATAACTCGCCACCTTAATAAAGCTCATCTCGCACTCCCCATCAAACTTTTTTATAAGCTCTGCGGCAAAAAGGAAAGCCCCATTAAGCACCGTAAGAAACACAGGTCTTCTTCCTTTGTACTCATCATTTACAAGTACAGCAACCCCATTTACGGCTTGTTGTACTTCGGTTTTTGAAATACATTCTTCAAAAGTAAGTTCGTGTAATTGTACTGTCTTCATAAAGTTTTACAAAGGCGCAAAGATACTACCAGAAAACCACAAATCACAACTTCAAATTCTTTAAACTTTAATTATCCAAGAAGGTGATAAAATCTGAAAGAAAGAAGCAAGATTAGAAACAAGGTTTTTTGTATTTTTGAGTTTTAATTTTTTATGCTTGTCGTACTTCGGCAAGCTCAGCATAAACCTCAACATTGTTGAGAGCGTACTTCTATGAAAAACTATTTTTCTTCTCAATTTACATTAGGCATTTTAGGTGGTGGTCAACTAGGCAAAATGATGCTCTATGACACCCGAAAATACGATATCAAAACAGCGGTACTTGATCCAAGTCCAGATGCTCCTTCTAGAATCGCTTGCGATTATTTTGAGCAAGGAAGTCTCATGGACTATGATACGGTTGTTCAATTTGGAAAAAAAGTAGATGTACTTACTTTTGAAATTGAATCTGTAAACGTAGATGCATTAGAAACTTTAGAAAAAGAAGGAATTACTGTATATCCCTCTTCTGGGACATTGCGTAAGATTCAAGACAAAGGTGTGCAGAAACAATTTTATACAGATCAAGATATTCCAACAGCATCCTTTAAGAAATATACATCTTCTAAAGAAATTTTAGAAGACACCCCTTCATATCCGTTTGTATGGAAATCCTGTCAAGGTGGATATGATGGAAAAGGAGTTGCTGTGATACGAAATGCGCAAGACTTAGAAGAACTACCACAAGTTCCTTGTATAGCAGAAGCTATGATTCCTTTTAAAAACGAACTTGCTGTTATTGTAACTCGTAATCCATCTGGAGAAGTAACGACATATCCCGTTGTAGAGATGGAATTTCACCCAGAAGCAAATCAAGTAGAATATGTGATTTGTCCAGCTCGCATCAATGAGCAAGTTGCACAAAAAGCACGTGCTATTGCAACGCAAGTCTCAAAAGCATTTGCCCATGTAGGATTACTAGCTGTAGAAATGTTTCAGACAGAAGATGATCAAATTCTTGTAAATGAAGTTGCTCCTCGACCACACAATAGCGGTCATTATAGTATAGAAGGTAGTTATACAAATCAATTTGAACAACACATACGTGCCATCTTAGATTTACCATTAGGAAAAACAGCGAGCAAGGCTGCCTCTGTGATGGTCAACCTAGTAGGTGCCGAAGGGCATCAAGGTCAAGTACATTATAAAAATATAGAAGACATTATGAGTATGGACGGTGTTACTGCCCATATATATGGCAAAAAAGAAACACGCCCTTTTAGAAAAATGGGACATGTAACGATCATAGATGAAGATATAGCTATTGCCAGAAAAAGAGCCGAAGAAGTAAAGAGTCTGATTAAAGTAATCGCTCAATAATAATATAAATATATAAGTATGAAAGTAGGAATCATTATGGGAAGCACGAGTGATCTTCCAGTAATGCAAAAAGCGATAGATGTTCTTGAGCATTTAGGCATTACTACAGAAGTAGATATTGTAAGTGCTCATCGTACACCAGAAAAACTTTTTGATTACGGAAAAAATGCGCATACAAGAGGTGTAAATGTGGTTATTGCTGGAGCTGGAGGTGCTGCACATTTACCTGGTATGGTTGCATCTTTATCGCCATTGCCCGTTATAGGAGTTCCAGTAAAATCTAGAAATTCTATAGATGGTTGGGATTCTGTACTCTCTATTTTACAGATGCCTGGTGGTGTTCCTGTGGCTACAGTGGCACTAGATGGAGCTCAAAATGCAGGAATACTTGCTGCTCAAATTTTAGGAGCTACAAACACAGAAATACGAGAACGTATTTTAGCCTATAAAGAAAGTCTTAAACAAAAAGTAATCGAAGGGGCTAAAAGCTTGAAATAAAAGAAAAAGAAAAGACCACTCTTACGAGTGGTCTTTATCAATGTAATTCGGGTATTGAATTAGTATTTATTAACCATTCTAAATAGTATCAAACCTTATTATTTTACATTGAATTGGGGAATTCTCACTAAAACTCCCTCCAAAGATATTATTCCGTTTCAATATTGTTTAAAACACGGGTGATGTTTTACTATTATCGATGAACTGTATGTAAAAATCGATGAAATACATATAAATTCAACAAAAAAAATTGCTTATCATGAAGCCTACAGATAACCCATTATTACATTCTTTTAACGAAGCTCCATTTTCTTCTATTAAGAATGAGCATTTTAAGCCTGCATTTGAGACAGCGATCAGCATGGCAAGAGAAGAAATAGAAGAGATTGCAAATAATTCGAAAACTCCTACATTCCAAAATACCATCGTGGCCCTTGATTATTCAGGCGCACAATTAGATCGTATCTCTAGTGTGTTTTTTAATCTCAACAGTGCAGAGACCAATGAACATATTCAAAAAATAGCGCAAGAAGTCTCCCCATTACTTTCTGAGTTTGGAAATGACATTACGCTTAATGAAGATTTATTTAAACGTATCAAAACGGTGTATGATCAAAAAGAAGGTTTAAACCTTTCTGTAGAAGAGCATACTCTTTTAGATAAAAGGTATAAAAGCTTTTCTCGCAATGGAGCCAACCTCCCTGAAGATAAAAAAACAAGGCTTAGAGAGATTGACGCTTCACTAGCAAAACTTAAACTTACCTTTGGAGAAAATGTACTTGCCGAAACAAACAGTTATGAATTACACCTTACCCAAGAGAGTGATCTAGACGGTCTTCCAGAAAGCGCAAAAGAAGCTGCTGCAAGCGAAGCTACATCTCGAGATAAAAAAGGATGGATCATCACATTAGATTATCCTAGTTATATTCCATTTATGAAGTATGCTACCAATAGAGCATTACGTAAGGAACTCTCTATTGCCTTTGGTAGCAAAGCATTTAAGGACAACGAGTTTAGTAATAAAAATAATGTCTTAGAGATTGTTAAGCTAAGACACGAACGTGCCAATCTTCTAGGATATGCAACGCATGCCAATTTTGTACTGGAAGAGCGTATGGCAGAAACTCCTGAGAAAGTAGTTTCGTTTCTAAATACATTATTAGAAAAAGCAAAACCCGCTGCTGAAAGAGAATTTGCACAATTAGAAAATTTTGCAAAAACAGAAGATGGTATTGATCGATTAGAAAAATGGGATGGCTCTTATTATTCTGAAAAATTAAAGCAAAAGTTATTTAGTCTAGATGACGAGCAACTCAAACCCTATTTCAAACTAGAAAATGTGATCGATGGCGTTTTCCAAGTAGCTCAAAAATTATTTGGACTACAGTTTGAAGAAGTATTTGACATAGATATATATCACGAAGAAGTAAAAACATATCGTGTGCTTGACATCGACGGAAATTTTGTCTCCTTATTTTATGCAGATTTCCATCCACGTAAAGGGAAACGAGGAGGCGCTTGGATGACGTCATTTAAATCTCAGATGATAAAAGATGGAATAAATGAACGCCCACATGTATCAAATGTATGCAACTTCACTCCTTCTACACCTAGCAAACCATCATTACTTACGTTTAATGAAGTAACAACACTCTTTCATGAGTTTGGACATGGATTGCATGGAATGTTAGCAAATACAACCTATCCTAGTTTATCAGGAACATCTGTATATTGGGATTTTGTGGAGCTTCCTAGTCAAATGCTAGAAAACTGGTGTTATGAGAAAGAAGCTTTAGAACTTTTTGCAACACATTATGAAACGGGAGAAGTTATCCCTATGGAGTTGGTTCAAAAAATTAAGGACTCTGCTACTTTCCAAGAAGGGTTACAAACCCTCAGACAAATAAGTTTTGGATTATTAGATATCGCTTGGCACGGTAATGATCCGTCAGGGATTACTGATGTAAAAGCATTTGAAAGCAACGCTTTCTCAGATACTAGTTTGTATCCAAAGACTCCAGAAACGTGCATGAGTACCGCCTTTTCTCATATTTTTCAAGGAGGATATTCTTCGGGATATTATAGTTATAAATGGGCAGAAGTACTAGATGCAGATGCCTTTGAATACTTTAAAGAAAACGGTATTTTCAATAAAGACGTTGCTCAAAAATTCCAAGAGCACGTTTTATCAAAAGGAGGCACTGAGAATCCTATGACATTGTACAAACGTTTTAGAGGACAAGAACCTCAACCAGAAGCATTACTTAGGAGAGCTGGATTATTGAAAGATTAACATCACTACCTAATTCATTATAAATCCCAAGAGTCAGGTAGATTCTTGGGATTTATTTTTTTCGGTAATCCACTTAGACATAAACTTGGTGCTTTGCATGGTGTGATGTTGTAACATCTGTCCTGTAAAGTTTTTTAGTCTTCGTTCTACAAGTGTCTTTTTATAATGAGTTATAGTATCATAAAAATCTTCTTCAAAATCCAATTTCTGAAAACGATTATTGATAAGGATTCGTCCATGATCCTGAGCTACTTTCCATACATTTTTATAGGTGTATAAAGTTGTGGCCGCTTTCGCGAAAGCGTATACATCATCCTCAATAGTTCCTCCCCATCTATATTCTCCTTGCATCGCCTCTGCTCCTATTGCTGTAGTCACACTTGGGGTACCACACTGCATGGCATCTATAAACTTCCCTTTAAGACCAGCGCCAAAACGTAAAGGCGCGAGTAACACTTTTGCTTTTGAAATGACTTTTTTTGCATTTTCTGCGCGTCCTTTTATATAAAACCCATCTTTGGGATTATGCAACTGCAATACTTTTTCTGAAGGATATGCGCCATATACGTGTAACTGTGCATCAGGAATTGACTTACGTATTTCTGGCCAGATTGTATGTTTGAGAAGTAAGGTTGCATCCCAATTGGGTGCGTGTAAAAAATTACCTATCGATATAAAATGCGCTCTTGCGTCAAAAGAAGTAAAGTCTTCCAATAAAGGTGATAACAGAAATGGCACATAATACAATACATCTTTAGGAACGCCAAAAACGTTTTGAAGCAATTCCATCTCATATTCAGAAATCATCAATGTCAGATCACATCTATATATACTTGCAATCTCTCTCTTTGCAACATCAGACATAAGGTCTATTGTTGTCATTTCTCTTTCTTCTTTAATTGCTTGATGTCTTGCTTTGCGAAGACAGTGTAAATCTTCTGTATCTAGTATGCGTAACGCCTGAGGGCACTGCTTTGCAATACGCCATCCAAACTGCTCTTCGACCATAAAGCGATCAAAAAGAACTATATCCGGCATGAGTTCTTTTGCAAAAACATCAAAGCTTGGATCATTCATCTGGACGGTTCCTGTTGTAATTCCCATTTCCTGTAAATCAACAGCATAATGACTCTCTGAAGCAGTAGATACGTATGTAACTGTCCAATTTTTACTAAGGAACAAGTCCAATAACTGCAACATACGACTGCCTGCCGCCGAAGAATCTGGCTCTACCCAAACATTTGAAATAACTAATACATTCACTTGGTAAAAATAGAGCTTGAAAAATAAAGAATGAATTGCTTTAAAAATATTTTTATTATTAAACTTTCAAAACATTTTGAAAGTTAGAAAATATATGTATATTTGATCTATGAAATTTGAAGAAGCAAAATCAAAATTTATTCAAACCTGGGGAGCTTTAGGTTCGCAATGGGGTATTAATAAAACAATGGCGCAGATTCATGCTTTATTAATGGTTTCTCCAGATGCCCTTAGTATGGAGGATATCATGGAACAACTTCAAATTTCTAGAGGGAATACAAGTATGAACCTTCGTGCTTTAATGGACTGGGGAATTGTGTACAAAGAATACAAACCTGGGGAACGTAAAGAGTTTTTTGCCGCCGAAGGAAATATTGATGAACTGGCTCGTAAAATTGCAAGAGAGCGTAGTCGTAGAGAAATTAAGCCTACCCTACGTGTACTTAAAGATGTAAGTTCTATCGATAAATCTACCTCTAGTGAAGCAGCTCATTTTAAAGCAAAGACAGAAGAGTTATATGATTTTGTCTCAAGAGCAGATAATATGCTAGAGAAAATAACAGAACAAAAAGAAAACTGGATTACAAAGACAATTCTCAAGCTAATGCGTTAAATATATTTTTTAATTATAAGTTTCACTATTTTCTGAAACTTTAAAAATTTATGATTATGAAAACACTACAGAATATGAATAACATCATTCTCACTATTTGTATAGTGTCTGGGCTTCTAGGTTTTATGGATAGTGGTTTCTGGGCTGGCATTGGATGGCTTAGTGCTCCTTTGGGTTTATTTCAATCTGTTACAGGAATCATTCTTTTTATTTCTAGGCCTAGAAGTATACGATTTCAATTATATATAGGAGGTCTCATTTTATTTATTATTACCTGTTACCTCCCTATCGAGAATGCTTGGATGATTTTACCGGTACCACTTGCTCTGTATTTTACATTTATGATTCATACCGTGCATCAAAAAAGAACATTATCATTCTAAAAACTAACTATCATGAACTTTTCTATTCCAAATTGGCTGATTATTATAGGAGGATGTGGACAGATATTTACAGCACTTATTTATCCATATATCCGTCATCGTGTTTTTGATTGGTATACAGATGTAAAGCAATTAAAACCACTTAACCAAGAAATAGCAAAAACGTATGGACGGTACATTCAAGGACTTAATTTTTCTTTTGGAATCATTGCACTTACGCTTACTAATGATCTTAAAAACCAAACGCCCTTAGCCTTAGCAATCACTGGGTTAATTGGCGCATACTGGGTAGGAAAAGTAATTACTCAGATTGCCTATTATCCTATGTATGAGATCCCTCAAAAGTTCATTTTCAAAATAGGAAGTTATTTTATGAATGCACTTTTTACACTCTTTGCTATCGTATTTACAGTATTGTTTATCTATAATCTTATAGGAATCCTTTAAAAGAAACCAACATGAGAACGACCTTACAGCATACCATATCTACAAACTCAAAAAGGGTAACAGCAACTCAAAATGAAATCAAGGCTTTTTATGATGAGGCTACAGAAGATTATTCTTTTTGGAGTCATGATCTTAATATGCATTTTGGATATTTCTCTTTAGGAAAAACAAATCCTTTACGACGTGATACTATGCTTAATGAGATGAATGCTCAAGTCTTAAAAAGATTACAGCTTACCTCTTTAAAACAAATGGTAGCAGATTTAGGATGTGGTATGGGAGGAACTATGCGTTATTTTTTAAATAGACACTCATCATTATCTATGATTGGTGTAACCCTTTCTGATTTTCAAATAGTAGAAGGGAACAAACTATTAAAAAAATATCCAGCGGTCATTATAAAAGAAGATTTTCGAAATACTTCTATACAATCCAATAGTGTGTGTGGTGCTATTGCTATGGAAAGTTTTTGTCACGCTGGGCATAGTTACTCCTCCCTAAAAGAGGCGTATCGCATCTTACAACCTGGAAAACGTTTTGTAATGGCAGATGCGTTCTTAAAAAAAAATCCTGACCAACTCTGTTTAGGGAGTCGGTATAGTTATCGAAATTTATGTAAAAAATGGAGTTTAGAAGGTCTCGGAACTATTTCTGAAGTAGAAAAAAACTTAAAGCAAATTGGTTTTTCAAAAGTAATTATAGAAGATATATCGTTGCGAGCTGCACCATCGGTTTTACATGTTCCATTTGCAATTCCTTTATTCTTAATAAAGAAAATACTAAAAGGAGAATCTATCAAAACACAAAGCTGGAACAATCTAAAAGCTTCTTTTTATGCACTTATATCTGGATTACACCTGAGAAGCTTTGGATACTATATCATCACAGCAGAAAAATAATTAAGATTATGAAACATATATATAAAATCAATAAATGGTGGATTATTACAACCATTGCTTTATACTTCACTTTTTGGGGAGGTATTCTATTCCAAATTCTTCTTGGAATACTACAACTCATCTCTTTTAGTATATATATCGCAAATTGGTCTAAAATAAAACCTTCCATAAAATCATTTCTATATATCTACGGTATCATTACATCTCTCCTCATAGCATTACTGTTTTCAAGACTCAATGAATCGGTATTTATTGTTTGGGTAATTTCTGGAGGTGTTGCGTTTTACTTTTTATATATCACATATCAACAAAACAAATTCTTAAGCCGTGAATTATAACATCATCACCTATCTTATTTATGGATGCATGATGACCTATATCATATACAAAATAGGTCTTATATGTTATCGTAATGGGAACATCTTTGTCTTAAATCTTATGCCAAATAATGCACAATTATGCTTATATATAAATAACATTTTACTCACCGGATACTACTTAGTAAACATAGGATATGTCGTCTTTATAATCTCTACTTGGGAAACTGTACAGAATATACATGCTATCATAGGATCAATAGCATCACATTCAGGAAACATTATACTCATTCTAGCGATGCTACATTATATGAACATCGTAGCATTACAACTTTTATTTAAATCACAAAAACAACACTTATAAATTACACTACTATGGAAACTTCAAAAATTATTATTGGTTATCTTATTTACTTACCTGTTATTATTTTACTCACCTTTTTTGTTTCAAAAACTTTATTTAAAAATGGACGAATTTTTATGATCGAAATTTTTAAAGGACGGGAAGAAATTGCACTATCAACAAATCGATTATTTGAGGTAGGCTTTTATCTACTCAATATTGGTTTTGGGCTCTCAATACTCAAAATATCTAGTTATGGTTTTAATGAAACTTATCAAGAACTCATTGAGATATTGAGTACAAAAGTTGGTGGATTTTCAATCTATCTTGGGATCATGTTGTTCTTAAATTTATTCCTATTTTTAAGAGGTCGTAAAAAGTCTAGACCAAATATTGTTCAAAAGATTCAAGGGCCAACAGTTAATCTATAATTCATGAAAAAATTAATCATAGCTGGAGGTTCAGGATTCTTAGGCGCTGTTATTACAGATGCTTTTAAAGATACGTTTGATGACATTGTTTTGCTTTCGCGCCTGCCTGCCGGCAGGCAGGAAAGCAGCATCAAAAATAATATAAGAACTGTAATTTGGGATGCAACATCTCTAGGTCAATGGGCTACTGAATTAGAAGGGTCTAATGTTGTGATTAATATGACAGGAAGGTCTGTAGATTGTAGGTATACCAAAAAAAACAAAGATATCATTTTAAGGTCTCGCGTAGAGAGTACTCATATTTTAGGAAAGGCAATTACGCAATGCAAAAATCCTCCAAAAATATGGTTTAATTCCTCTACGGCTACTATCTATAGACATTCTTTAGATAAAGAAATGGACGAAGAAACTGGAGAAATTGGTCAAGGTTTTTCTGTACAAGTCGCAAAGGCTTGGGAAGAAGCATTCTTTAGCCATCATACACCAAATACTAGAAAAGTGGCTTTACGCACATCTATTGTTTTGGGGAAAAATGGAGGCGCTTTAAGACCTATGATTACTATGACCAAACTAGGTTTAGGAGGTAAACAAGGATCTGGTAATCAGAAATTCAGTTGGATACACGAAGAAGATTTTGTAAGAATCATTCAATTTATTATGGATGATACAACAATAGAAGGCCCTATTAATGTAGTAGCTCCAATACCATCTGATAATAAAACACTCATGCGTATATTACGAACTTCTTTAAAAATTCCTTTAGGTCTTGCTGCGCCAAGACCATTACTGGAAGTAGGTGCTTTTTTAATTCGCACAGAAACAGAGTTGCTATTAAAAAGTCGAAATGTGGTCCCAAAAAAATTAATAAACAAAGGTTTTAAGCATATATATAGTAATTTAGAACACGCAATAAAGGATTTGACTTCATGACAACCATACAACTAGATACAGAAATACATACTTCTATAGAAAAAGCATTTAATCTTTCGTTAGATATTGATTTTCATAAAAAATCTGCCGCTCAAACTAATGAAGAGGCTATTGCTGGTGTAACATCTGGTATCATTAAATTAAATGAAACAGTTACTTGGAGGGGAAAACATCTTGGAATAGTTCTAACTCACAAATCTATTATAAGTGCATTAGAACATCCATATCACTTTATAGATGAAATGGTACAAGGGCAATTTAAATCCTTTAAACATCGACATTATTTTGAAGAAAAAAATGGTGTTGTACATATGAAAGATATTATTACATACACAACGCCTTATGGTATTTTGGGAAAATTACTAGATGTTTTATTTATTAAAAATCATATGACACAATTTATAACACATCGTAATTTAGCTTTAAAGAACGAGCTAGAAGCGTAATGACATTTATTATGATTTTACCTAAATACGACAGAAGTCACTTTGGTTAAACATCACTTTTTCTAGGATAATCTATACTTCTTTTTGATCATAATTTAACTTTTTAGAAAGTTTATTACTTCTTTAACAAATCAGGAGTATCTTCCATATAAATTCATTTTTTTACCATCAATATTAAAAATATAATCTATGTGTTTTTCCTGGAGTAAATAGATGTTATATTTTTATATTAAAAAAAGCGATTTTAATTAAGATTTATGTGAAAAATAATTATAAATATATGATAAACAGACATCTATAATCATTTTTAAATATTAAAAATTAAAGTAAACATATTCGTAAAATTATATAAATTCTTTTTAAAAGAGTTCATATGATTAAGAAAAAACAGTTTTTAACCCATCATTTCAAGCAATATTTAAAAAAATCAATTTAATGCCAATTCTCATAAAAATGGTACTATTTGACCTATAAAACTGAGGAATTAGACATTAAAAAATATATTACCGTGTCAATTTTGTCAAAATTGTTATTTTTGCGTGAACCCTCGATAAAACGGCTATGCCATCAAACTTAATAGATCCTACAAAATGGGTCGATCAATATTCAGATTATCTTTTTAATTATACCATCGCTCGTGTAAATGATCGAGAGATGGCTCAAGATTTAATATCAGAAACTTTTTTAGCTGGTCTTAAATCCATGAAAAACTTTAAAGGTGATGCAAGTGAACGCACTTGGCTCATTTCTATACTTAAACGTAAGATCATTGATCATTACCGTAAATCTAACTCTAAGAAAGGAAAAGCCGAAGTTCATATTAATTATAAAGATGATGAGAGTGAAGGAGATTGGCTAGAAGAAAGAGTTGCCGATCCTTTTGATAAAACAGCAGAAGACCAAATTCAAAATGAAGAACTAGGAGAAGCGATATACCGCTGTCTTTCTAAACTTCCAGAGAAACAAGCACGTATTTTCAGAATGAAAACAATAGATGGTTTTGATACCGAAACAATTTGTAATGAATTTGATATCACTCCGTCTAACTTTTGGGTAATCATCCATAGAGCCCGTACAGCTATGGCAAGTTGTATGGAAAAAGATTGGTTTTAATACCCCAAAATATTAAGAAAGAATACTTATGAAAGTAAAATTAGAATGTCACGAAGCTAATCACATATGTGACAAAAATCAATATCAAGAAGCATCCTTTTGGCAAAAGGTAAAGCTTACATTTCACTTGGCATATTGTAGAGCTTGTAGGACATATACTGCAAATAACACAAAGCTCACCAAAACAATGAAAAGCCCAAAGGTTCATACTGTAAGTCAGGATGAAAAAAATGCGCTTAAAGAAAAACTTGCGCGCGAACTACAATCGTAACATATTAAACAAGTACAATAAACCAACCCAAATCATAGGCAAGCCTTCTACAAAAAAAGAAGCATAATACGTATTCTGTTTATCAGAAGATGCTACCAGTAATATTGCAGAAAGTATGCTTATCAAAACAATACTAAAAAGATTAATCATTACTAATTGATCTTTTATATATTCTAAAATAAAGAATACCACTAGTAACACGATCCCTAAAAATTTAGCACCTTTTACTCCTAGATTTTTAGGGATCGTATTTATTTTCTCCTCTATATCATAATTCAAATCCCTAATATCAAACGGCAGTGTAATCACAATTACAAATAAAAACCGTTGTACAAAAGATACCCAAGCATCTACTGGAATCACAATTCCATTTTGTAAAACAGGAAGTAATACAGATACTCCAGCCCATACAAAAGCAATGGTATACATTTTTGCCCCATAAAATGATCTTAGATTACGCTTACGCGAAAAAATAGGCAACGCATATAACAAGGTAAATCCACCAAAAATAACACAAGCAAGCATTACCTCACGAGAAAGCTGAAGCCCAAAATAAATCATTCCTACAAAGGAGAATAATGAGAATATCTGAATAATTCTTAACGATTCTGTGAGGCTTCTATGGTGTAATTTAGCCAACCTTGAATATTTAATAAAGTTATATCCCGTTATACTAGCAAAAAAAACAAACAACAATAAGTATACATCACACAAAATATCTAATGTCTTGTAGGTTACAAAAACTAGGGAGACTACCGCCAAGCTAACGTGTATGCTACTATTGATGTAAAAATTAAAAACGCGTTGTAACCATTTCATGACACAAAAATAACATAACTGTTAATAAGCCTATAAAATCGTTTAAAACTTACAGGTCGACAAACTCCAAAAGGTATTTTTTTTCACTTTTAAGTCGTAATTTTGTTATACAAAAATTTGAAACAACTATGAATACCGATTCGTTTGCTTTACGCCACATCGGCCCAAGAAGAGCTGATCTTCCTGCAATGCTTAAAACAGTAGGTGTAGAAACTATAGATCAACTTATTTTTGAAACTATTCCAAACAATATAAGACTTGAAAAATCACTTGCGTTAGATCCCGCAATGAGTGAGCACGAATTTGCAGCTCATATTCAAGAACTTGCTTCTAAGAACCAAGTATTTAATTCATATATAGGACTCGGGTATCATCAAGGAGTTACACCAGCCGTGATACAACGTAATATTCTAGAAAATCCAGGATGGTATACTGCATATACACCATATCAAGCAGAGATTGCTCAAGGTAGACTAGAAGCATTGCTTAATTTCCAGACAATGATTACAGATCTTACTGGAATGGAACTAGCAAATGCATCTTTACTTGACGAAGCTACAGCTGCTGCAGAAGCAATGGCATTGTTATTTGCAATACGCAGTAGAGATCAAAAAAAGGCTGGAATTAAAAAATTCTTTGTCTCAGAAGAAATACTACCGCAAACGTTATCGTTATTACAAACCAGATCAACACCTATAGGCGTAGAACTTGTCGTAGGAGATCATCAAGAATTTAATTTTTCTGAAGAATTTTTTGGAGCTATTTTACAATACCCAGGAAAATCAGGACAAGTACACGATATTTCAAATTTTGTTACACAAGCAAATGCAGCAGGAATTAAAATTGCTGTTGCAGCCGATATTTTAAGCCTTGTAAAATTGAGAGCTCCAGGAGAAATGGGAGTTGACGTTGTAGTAGGAACCACACAACGTTTTGGTATACCATTAGGCTATGGAGGTCCTCACGCTGCATATTTTGCAACAAGAGAAGCTTATAAACGTAATATTCCGGGACGTATTATTGGTGTCACAAAAGACATGAATGGAAATCGTGCTTTACGCATGGCTCTTCAAACAAGAGAACAACATATAAAACGAGATAAAGCAACATCAAATATTTGTACAGCACAAGTGCTACTTGCTGTTATGGCTGGAATGTATGGAGTTTATCACGGACCAAAAGGACTCACATATATAGCAAATAAAGTTCATAATACAGCCTCTACACTAGCAAATGCTCTTGAAAAACTAGGGCTTTACCAAATAAATACTGCATACTTTGATACTATTCAAGTAAAAGTAAATGGTGAGAAAGTGGCCTTTTTTGCGAAAGCAGAAAAAATAAATTTCTATTACCCAGACGCAGAAACTGTTGCTATTTCTATACATGAAGCAACAACCATCGCCGATCTTAATAAAATCATATCCGTTTTTGCAAAAACACTAGATAAAGAAACTATCACAGTAACTGAGCTTTCTGAAGGAACTACTCTTACCAAAGAAATAGCACGAGATACTGATTTCTTAACTCTCGATGTATTTAATAGCTATCATTCAGAAACTGAATTGATGCGTTATATCAAAAAATTAGAACGTAAAGACCTTTCTTTAAATCATTCTATGATTTCTTTAGGATCCTGTACGATGAAACTTAATGCTGCATCAGAAATGTTACCGTTAAGTAATCCTCAATGGGGAAATATTCATCCATTTGCTCCAATAGAACAAGCAGAAGGATATCAAATAATGCTTAAAAAATTAGAAGATCAGCTTACTGAAATTACAGGTTTTGCGGGGACTTCTCTACAGCCTAATTCTGGTGCCCAAGGTGAGTATGCTGGATTAATGGTGATACGCGCATATCATGAATCAAAAAATGAGGCGCATCGTAATATTTGTTTAATTCCATCATCTGCCCACGGAACCAATCCTGCGAGTGCCGTTATGGCTGGAATGAAGGTTATTGTAACAAAAGCCTTAGAAAATGGAAATATAGATCTAGATGACCTTCGTGCAAAAGCTGAAGAACATAAAGATCATCTAGCAGCACTTATGGTAACATATCCATCTACACATGGTGTATATGAAAGTGCTATTATGGAAATTACGACAATTATACATGATAATGGAGGTCAAGTATATATGGACGGTGCAAATATGAATGCACAAGTTGCACTTACAAACCCAGGAGCAATTGGCGCAGATGTATGCCATCTTAATTTACATAAAACCTTTGCTATTCCTCACGGAGGAGGAGGGCCTGGAGTAGGACCTATCTGTGTAGCAAGCCAGCTAGTACCTTTCTTACCTACTAATCCTGTGATACAAACTGGAGGAGAAAAAGCAATTACAGCAATATCTGCAGCCCCTTGGGGTTCGGCACTTGCTTGTTTAATTTCTTACGGATATATCACAATGTTAGGTGAAAGTGGTCTTCGTAAATCTACAGAATATGCCATCTTAAATGCAAACTATATTAAAGAAAGACTTAATGGTCATTACCAATGTCTATATACAGGAGAACGTGGTCGAGCTGCTCACGAAATGATTATAGACTGTCGTCCATTTAAAATAAATGGTATTGAAGTGACAGACATAGCAAAACGTTTAATGGATTATGGTTTTCATGCGCCTACCGTTTCTTTCCCTGTTGCTGGAACAATAATGATTGAACCAACAGAAAGTGAAAGTAAAGAAGAACTTGATCGCTTTTGTGATGCTATGATTAGTATTAGAAAAGAGATAGAAGCTGCAGCTGGTGACACAAATAACGTGATGAAAAATGCACCACACACAATGGCAATGATTACTGCGGACACTTGGGATTTTCCATATACAAGAGAAAAAGCAGCATTCCCATTATCATATATTGCAGATAATAAATTTTGGCCTACAGTAAGACGTGTAGATGACGCTTATGGAGATCGTAACTTAATATGTACATGTGCTCCAATTGAAGCGTATATGGAAGAAGCATAATACAATACTTATGTTGAAGATTATTAGGACTGCAGCTGTCTTATAAGATAGCTGCAGTTTTTTTTAAAGATCATCAAAAAAAGAAGGATTTAAAACATCTAAAAACTGATTTTTCAATATTTCTTTATAAATAATGATGATTTCACAAAAAAAGCGCATTAAAACATGTTAAATAAACTATTTAGCTGAGTTTTCTTACTTTTACCAATTAATAAAAGACCCTTGTATGGCAATTAAAATCACCGGAGTAGGAAGTTATATACCAAGTGCAGTTGAAAAAAATGAAGATTTTAATAATCATCAATTCCTAAATACTGATGGTTCTTCTATAAACTATGAGAACACTACCATCATAGAAAAGTTTAAAGCAATCACTGGTATTGAAGAACGTAGGTATGCAAAAGATCACCTTACTTCATCTGACCTAGGTTTTTTTGCTGCAGAAAAAGCGATTATAAATGCTAATATAGACCCTGAAACTATTGACTATATTATTGTTGCTCATAATTTTGGGGATGTTCAAAAAGGAAAAGAACAAAGCGATCTTGTTCCTAGTTTGGCAGCGCGCATCAAACATAGTTTAAGAATAAAAAATCCATATTGTGTAGCCTATGATCTTCTATTTGGATGTCCTGGATGGATTGAAGGTGTGATACAAGCACAAGCTTTTATAAAATCTGGTATGGCAAAACGCTGTCTTGTGATTGGGACAGAAACATTATCACGCGTTGTCGATGACTATGATAGAGATAGTATGATTTATAGTGATGGAGCTGGCGCTACTGTGATAGAAGGAGATGATAGCGACACAGGGATTCTTTCATTCCAATCTGCATCATATACCTATGATGAAGCGTATTATTTATTTTTTGGAAAATCCAATAACCAAGAAGGTTGTCAAGATACTAGGTACATAAAAATGAATGGTCGCAAGATTTATAATTTTGCCCTGACTCACGTACCACAAGCTATGAAAGCTTGCCTTGATAAAAGTGGAGAGAAAATAGAAAATGTCAAAAAGATTTTTATCCATCAAGCTAATGAAAAAATGGATGAAGCTATCTGCGAGCGTTTCTATAAATTATACGATTATCCTATGCCCGAAAATGTAATGCCCATGAGTATTCATAAATTAGGGAACAGTTCTGTGGCAACAGTACCAACTATATTTGACCTTGTTATTAATGGTCAAATGGAAAATCAGGAAGTTAATAAAGGAGACTTAGTCCTCTTTGCTAGTGTAGGTGCTGGAATGAACATCAATGCTGTTACGTACAGATATTAATCTCGAATATCATTTAAACATCTATATTCCGAAAAGACATTAGGTATCTTAAAATACTCAAATTAATTAAGTCGCTACAAAGATGTACGAGAATGCTTTCCCTAATAAACGTTATAAACATACTATTGACTTTCTAAAAGAAGTTATTCCAGATACGAATCAAAAAATTCTAGACCTAGGTATCCGCAATCCCTTTGTAGATGTTATGGAGCGTGAAGGATATACTGTTCAAAATACTACTGGAGAAGACCTTGATTTGGACACCTCTGTTGTTCAAACTGATTCTTATGACGTTGTTACTGCTTTTGAAATTTTCGAACACCTTCTTTCTCCTTTTCATGTTGTAAATGCTATTAAAGGAGATAAGATAGTTGCAAGTATTCCTCTTAAACTATGGTTTGCATCTGCATATCGTAGTAAGACAGATTCTTGGGATCGCCATTATCATGAATTTGAAGATTGGCAATTTGATTGGATTTTTGAAAAAGCAGGTTGGGAAATAAAAAAGAGTATAAAATTCACAAATCCTGTCAAAAAAATAGGCATCCGACCTATTTTAAGGAAGTTTACTCCTAGGTATTATTTAGTTTATGCTGAAAGAATTAAATGAATATTCAAATAGTCATACCGGTTTACAACGAAGCTGATCATTTGACTCAAGCATTACAATCTTTTGTTGAACAAACACTTTTACCTCAAAAGATCATAATCATAAATGACGGATCTACAGATGAGAGTCAAAAAATTATTGATACTTTCTCTTCCAACTACTCTTTTTTTGAAAGTATTCAAATTCCTTCAGAACAAAAACATTTACCAGGAAGTAAAGTTATAAATGCTTTTTACGAAGGGTTTGCTCTAGTAAATAGTTCTTATGATCTTATTGGGAAGTTTGATGCAGATATTATTCTCCCAAAAAATTATTTTGAAGTTGTTTCTCAGTTTTTTAAAAAGAATAAAAAAACAGGGATTGCTGGAGGTAATCTTTATATCAAAAAAAACAATAATTGGGAGTTTGAAGCTATCTCAGAAAAAACAAAAGTTAGAGGTCCTATAAAATTATATCGCAAAGCTTGCTTTGAAGACATTGGCGGTTTAAAAAAATCTATTGGGTGGGACACTGTAGATGGATTACTAGCCCAATATCATGGATGGACTATAGAAACAGATACTACACTTCATGTAAAACACCTTAAGCCTACAGGAAAAACATATACAAAAGAAGCAAAATACAAGCAAGGTGAGGCGTTTTACAGAATGCAATATGGTTTTTTGCTTACCACAATCGCAGCTACAAAACTTGCTTTGCGTAAAAGGAAAATAGTTTTATTCTTTGATTACATCCGAGGTTTTTTTCGCGCAAAGCGAAATAAACAAGAATTTCTTGTTACTAAAGCTGAAGGAACGTTTATTAGGAAGTTACGGTGGAAAGGGATTTGGAGTAAGATTACAATGTAATTTCTTAACGATATTCTTACATAACTTCATTAGGATAATTAGTATTTTTACAAGATTATAAATTATCAATTATGAAGGGAACCATACGTTTTGTCTTTTTAGGATGCATCCTATTATTTTTAAGCAGTTCATGTGCTACTAAAGCACCGTTAACTCCAATAAAAACTACAGAAGTTGTAGAGAGTCCTGCTCCTAAAAATATTATACTGATGATTGCAGACGGGACAGGTTTGAGTCAGATATCAGCCAGTTTATACTATAGTGAAGAGCCATCCAATTATGAACGTTTTAGACATATAGGGCTTATTAAGACATCATCGGCTAGTGATCTTATTACAGACTCGGCGGCAGGGGCAACTTCCTTTTCGGCTGGAATAAAAACATATAATGGAGCGATTGGTGTAAATACAGATACAATTGCAACCCCCACGATACTAGAAGAACTTTCTGAGCGCGGGTATGCTACGGGTGTTATTGCTACATCAACAATCACTCATGCGACACCAGCTAGTTTTTATGCACATGTAAAATATCGTAGAATGGAAGAAGAAATTGCTGAAGCTCTCACTTACTCTTCTGTAGATTTTTTTGCTGGTGGAGGTTTAAAATTTTTTAATAACAGGTCAGACAAAAAAGATTTACTCGCGCAACTAACTGTACAGGGTTTTGAAGTAGACACGACATCTTTATTTACAAATAGAATTTTGAGTAAAGACAAAAAATATGGATTTTTACTTGCAGATGGAGGAATGCCAAAAATGATTGATGGAAGAGGTCCTTTCTTAGGAGATGCAACTCAATTAGGGCTTACACATTTGTCAAAAGATCCTGATGGTTTTTTCTTAATGGTAGAAGGCTCTCAAATAGACTGGGGAGGACATGCAAATGATGGAGAATATCTTATAGGAGAAATGTTAGATTTTGACAAGGTCTTAGGAAAAGTATTAGACTTTGCACAACGAGACAAAAACACGTTGGTCATTGTTACAGCAGATCATGAAACTGGTGGATTTACGCTGGCTTCTGACAATAATAATTATAATAAAATCAAACCATCTTTTTCTACTGGAGGTCATTCTGCCACCATGGTTCCTGTTTTTGCATATGGACCTGGAGCCGAAAATTTTTCTGGAGTTTATGAAAATACTGCTATTTATAGAAAATTAAAACTATTGTTAGGACTATAGATCTATCATAAAGCAGTACTAAAATAGTTTTATCCGAGTTTTATTTTATTAATTTAGCTTTTCCAAAGTAACTAGATGACATATCTACACGATATAGGCAAATACTTTTTAATGATTAAGGAAACTTTTGTTAAACCAACAAAAGGAAAAGTCTTAAGGGTATTAATTTTCAAAGAAATTGATGATTTAATTATCGGTTCTTTAGGTATTGTTGCGTTTATCTCTTTCTTTGTAGGAGGTGTGGTTGCGATACAAACAGCTCTTAATCTTACAAATCCTATTATTCCAAAAGAGCTTATTGGTTTTGCATCAAGGCAATCTGTTATTCTTGAATTTGCTCCTACTTTTTTATCCATTATTATGGCAGGTAAAGTAGGTTCATTTATCACTTCAAGTATAGGAACAATGCGAGTAACAGAACAAATTGATGCGCTGGAAGTGATGGGAATTAACTCTTTAAATTACTTAGTATTTCCTAAGATTGTAGCAATGTGCTTTTATCCATTTGTAATTGCAATAGCCATGTTTCTTGGAATATTAGGAGCATATATAGCGGCTGTATATGGTGGTTTTACAACAGCAGATCAATTCTTGACAGGACTGCAAGATGACTTCAATCCTTTTCATATTACGTACGCATTTTTAAAGACATTTATCTTCTCCTTCTTACTGGCAACCATACCATCGTTTCATGGGTTTTATATGCGTGGCGGCGCATTAGAGGTAGGAAAAGCAAGTACAACTTCTTTTGTATGGACTAGTGTTGCTATTATTGTTACAAATTATTTTGTCACTCAAATGTTATTAAGCTAATGATAGAGGTACGCGATTTAAAGAAAGGGTTTGGTGATGTAGAAGTTCTTAAAGGACTTACTACTTCTTTTGACAAAGGGAAGACAAACCTCATCATTGGACAGAGTGGATCTGGAAAGACCGTATTTATAAAAAGTATGCTTGGACTTTTTAAACCAGATAGCGGAAAAATATTATATGATGGTATTTGTTATTCTGATCTAGATTTTGAAGAACAACGAACTATTAGAGAAAAGATAGGTATGGTTTTTCAAGGAAGTGCACTCTTTGATTCTATGACGGTAGAAGAAAACATTATGTTTCCGTTACAGATGTTTACAAAGATGAAAAAAGCAGAAATGAAAGAGCGTGCAAATATAGTAATCGATCGTGTTAATCTTGAAAACGCAAATCATAAATTACCTTCTGAAATCTCTGGAGGAATGCAAAAACGTGTAGCAATTGCAAGGGCAATTGTAAACAACCCAAAATACCTCTTTTGTGATGAGCCTAACTCTGGGCTTGACCCACATACAGCTACAGTTATAGACAACTTAATTAAAGAAATCACAGAAGAGTACAACATCACAACAATCATAAATACTCACGACATGAATTCTGTTATGGAAATAGGTGAGAAAATTGTATTCTTAAAAGAAGGACATCTTGCTTGGGAAGGTGATAAAACACAAGTATTCAGAACAGATAATGAGGAAGTAACAAACTTCGTATACTCTTCAAATCTATTTAAAATGGTACGTCAAGCCTTGAATACAAAAAAATAAATATAATGTTATTCTCTTTTAAAAGATAACACTACTCTACAATAAGCGTATCTAATTTAAGTTTATAATTAAGCCACTTATATAACTTTTCTTTATCCTTTTCTATAATACTTGTATCAATAGAATCTTTCCATTTTGCATTAAATACAGTAAGCGTATCTATACTTTGAAAATTAGACGTATACCTTTTAGAGTAACTAAGGATTTCTAAATTTTCATAATTAATTTGTGCTTCATCTACTATTTCTTGAAATGGTATTTGTTCTTCCTCATACTTACTAAGTTGCACAACCTTTTGTTCTAAGAAAATAATTTTTTGATCTTTATTTAAAATATCAAGAGAGTCACGCGAATGTAACTCTGCCATATACTTCACTTCATTTTCATAACTATTATCCTGAGTACTCTGATTCACATTTAATTTTGTATTCTTAAGTGCTCTATATGTTTGCATACGAGCTTGAAGTACCTTTCGGGTTTCTTCAGATATTTGATCACTTCCAAAAGAGGTTAGTCCTACCGTAGGAGCGTCACCGCCGTTATATTTAAAATCGGCATATTTTTTTATATATCCAGCATTAGGCAATGCACTTAGTTCTATTTCTATAAAACGTTCTGCTTCATTATTGAAAGTACTTTCTTTATATACACTCCAGAATGTCCAAGCTGGAAAAATCATTACAAGTAATGCTACAATTGATGTTAAACGAGCAATGTTTTTTCTACGTTTAGAATTTGCATATCGAATCATCGGGAATCGCAATACTTTAAGCACTATAAATGTTGCAAGCGCTATAAACACCGTATTAATTAAAAATAGATACATAGCTCCTCCTGCAAAACCAAGTCCTTTCTCATTACCTATAAAAGCTTCTGCAAGACCATACCCTACAGTACAAAGCGGTGGCATTAATGCCGTAGCAATAGCAACACCAAAAATCACACTCGCAATCGTTCCTTTTTTTGTTCTTGCAATAATGAGAGCCAATCCTCCAAAAAATGCAATAAGAACATCTCTAATATCTGGTTTTGTACGTGCTAATAACTCTGAGGATTCTTCTCTAAGCGGGAATATATAAAAGAATAAAAATGCAGTCAACACACTTAAAAGAATCATTACTCCAAAGTTGATAAGTGATTTTTTAAGTGTAAAAATATCATTAATGGCAATAGACATTCCTATTCCTAAAATAGGCCCCATTAATGGAGAGATAAGCATCGCCCCAATTACTACTGCTGTTGAATTCGCATTTAAACCAATAGAAGCTACAAAAATGGAGCATATTAATATCCAAGCCGTAGCACCCTTAAAAGGGATATCCGTTTTAATATGTTCTATTGTTACCTCGCGATCTGTATCTGCTCTAAAATCTAGTAATTCTAACAAAAAAGATTTAATACTCTGCCAAAGCCCTTTTGCATCTTGTTTTACTGCCTCCTTATTTTGTTGAATTTCTTTATCAGCTTCATCCATATTATACAAAAATATGCGTTTAACATTACTCTTAGTTACCCTAAATTACTACCAAATTTTGATTGTACCGAATTTCGTATTTCTTTGATATCTTGTTCTTTAGATTTTGGTACTATAACGAGAACATCTTCCTTTTCGACGATAATATAGTCCTGAAGTCCATCTACCACTACGACTTTATCACTTTCTGTTCGGATAATCGTTCCTGATGTATTTGTCGTTATTGCTCTAGCATTTACAATAGCATTTCCTCCTTGATCCTTATCCAGTTTTTCATATAATGATCCCCATGTCCCTAAATCATTCCAATCAAATGTAGCAGGTACCACTTTTACTTGTTTATGTTTTTCCATAATCCCGTAATCAATACTTATATTTTCTGCATCAGGATAATGCGTATTAATAAATGCTTGCTCATCTGGAGTATTATAAACTTCTTTTCCTTTTGAAAATAAATCGTACATCTCAGGGAGGTGTGCTTTAAATCCATTCAAAACAGTTTTAGCACTCCATATGAACATACCAGCATTCCAAAGGTATTCTCCGCTTTCAAAAAACTGTTTTGCTGTGGTATAATCAGGTTTTTCTGTAAAACGTTTTACCGCTTTCGCGAAAGCGGAATCGTCCTTATCATAATTTATATATCCATATCCAGTATTTGGAAATGTAGGTTTAATTCCTATCGTAGAGATGACATTGTCTTCTTGAGAAGCATCAAAAGCGATTTGTAAATCATGTACAAAAGCATCTTCATCTTCTATCCAAGCATCACTAGGAGCAACAATCATGACGGCATCTGGGTTCTCTTTTTCCACTTTAAGTGCCGAAAGCAAAATACAAGGAGCTGTATTGCGCATTGCAGATTCTAGTACTATATTTTTTTGTGGAATTTGTGGAATTTGTTCTTTAACAAGGTTATTATATCGACTGTTTGTCAAAACAAGTATCTGGTCTTCAGGAACGAGTTTTGATAACCGTTTAAATGTTTTTTGAAGCAGTGTTTCTCCGGTACCAAGCATGTCGTGAAACTGCTTAGGATATGTTTCTATACTTACTGGCCAAAATCGAGAACCAACTCCTCCAGCCATCAACAATGCATAATAATTCTTATTCTTTATACTCATACTTCTTACGTCTTAATCCAATTGTTCAATTTCTGCATTAGGCTGAAACAAATACACTTTTCCCGTAGCTAGCTCTACACATTCATAACGTTTTACTCGCTTATTCCCTTTTCTAAATATCTTTCCGTTATAAATCCTAAATCGTGCTCCTTTAGGAATCTCAAAGATATAGTTTTTATCAGTCGGAGGATCATACTTTTTAAGTGCCACAGAGAGATGAGCATCTGTATCACTACTCGCTTTAGGGTTTTTAAAATGTCTTGCGATATAAGGTAATACTTCTTGAGGAAATACTTCTGGTCTAATGAAAGGTAGCATTAATAATTGAAAAGTACGCTTCCATTCTTTTCCATGTGGTTTGATATATCTACCATATTTCTCAAAAGCAACTAGGTGTGCAATCTCATGAATCAATGTCATCAAAAAACGATACTTATTAAGACTTACATTAATTGTGATCTGATGTTGACCATCTGCCATTCTTCTATAATCTCCATGACGAGTGATACGTTCATTTACAATTTTAAGGTAAACTCCGTGTGTTTTGATAAGTTCAAAAGTAGGAGCTACTGCTCTTTCAGGTATGTATTTTTTAAGTGTTTCTACCATTATAATGCTGTTGTAAAGTAAGAATATTCTACTTTTCAAACAAGCATAAATACCATTCCTTCTAAAAATTATTTTCTATCTACCTTCTCCTATAAAGACACATTGTAAGAACTGTTATCGTTATGGTTACTGATCATATAGAAAATTAATTTTACCCTTTTCATGAATAATCAAACTAGAAACCTTTTTAGATTTTAATACCATAACTACTACCCTATTTTAAACAAAATAGGTACATAACATGTTGTTTGTCAGATATTTGTATTTAATAAATTTGTAACTTAACAATGTTATTAATTATAAAAACTATTATTTATGTTAAAGAAATCGTTAAATGTAAAAGGAGCTAGAGTTTTAACTAGTCTCGAACAAAAAGAAATTAAAGGAGGTTTTTGGGGAGGATGTCAACCGCAACTTCTTGAATGTGAAAATAACAGTGACTGTCCTCCATGTAGTTTTGGTTGTGGAATTTCCTTTGAAGTAAATGGACAATCTTTTTCTGCAAATGTCTGTGCTTTTTAAAAAATAAAAACACGTATCTCCTTTGATATCCTATCAAAGGAGATACATATTAAAAGCTTTTCTTTAATTTCTTGCTTTTCTTTTCTTAAGAAGCCATAGTCCCAGAATAATGCCTGCCAAAGTAACTGGCCATATGTGAAGTAACAAAAGAAGGAGTCCTTCTATAAGAGACAATCCAAAACTCAAACTATCTTTTACTTTATCAAAAAAACTTGGGCCTTTATCTTCAGGGGCATCTACCTCAGGAAGTACTTCATATAGATCTATTTGTATGGTGCTATATGTTATATTTGTAGACATATAACGCAATCTACCTTCTGCCACTTCTATTTCCTCTTGAAGGATACGAATCTTCTCTTCGGCTAATAAGACTTCTTTTACCGTTTTTGCTTTACTACGCAAAATAGCCTCATACCGTTCTTTTACTTCTCGTTTTGTTTGCAACCTACTTTCTATATCGACATACTCTTCTGTTACATCGATGGTAGAAACATTTTTTGTGTCTATGTTTTCAGAAAAACTACTTATACTATCGATGATAGTATCAAAATATTCTTGAGGCACTCGTATTGTAAATCTATTTTCTTTTAAGTATGAGTTATTCTCCATGCGCTCATCAGACACATATCCTGAATATTGTAATGCATAATTTCTTGCCAGACGCGTTGCTTCATTTACATTTCTGACCCTCATTCTCATCGTTGCATTTCTAATAATCTTTATATCATCTGGTGTATTTTGATTCTCACTCATTTCAGAATTGATCGCTACTGCTTTAAACTTTTCATTTTCTCCTGTACTTTCAATTGGTATATTATTAGCATTATCATACTCATGACTACGCTCACAGGAAATAATTAAAAACTGAAGGGTTATGAGTAAAAGAGTTATCTTTAAAATTGATGTGTTTGTTTTCATTTTTCTTTAGTATTGATTAATAGAAACAAACATATCTTTAGATTATAAAGAAGCTTTGTAAACCGCTTGTAAAAGAGTTGTAAATCAATTTACAGATCATAACCAACTATATTAAAACGAATTACAAAAATCACCGATCAAGAAAAAATACAATTTAATGCGCTTAAAAAAGCAGTTACCGATACTTTCAGAAAAAGTCATCCCGGTATAGACACCCCTCTTCATCTTTGGAAAGGACATGAAATCGCATTGTTTCAAGAAGATCTAATGCAGAAATCAAAAGGAACCATTAGCGAAAAATCCTTTTACACCTATTTTAAAAACACACCTAAAAAACTTCCAAGAGTAGATATTCTTAATCTACTTACTACATATACTGGAGAAGCATCTTGGCCTTCGTTTTGCAATAAAAATCAAATCAAAAAAGAAAAAAAGAAGACGTCTTCTTTATATAAATATGCACTTATAGCTATTGCTATACTTAGCCTTTCTTTTATCATCACAAGTTTATTACAAAAAGAAAATTCGTTTTCTTTTTGTTTTATAGATGCAGACAGAGGTACAGAAATACGCACTATACCTTTAGACATTATTGTCTTAAATAATGAAGAATCTCCAAGGTATTACAAAAGTGATAGTCTAGGTTGTTTTACTTGGAGTACAACAGATTCTTACATCCATTTTGTGGTACAATCTCCTTACCATAAAACCGATACTATAAAAAGATATAGTGATGTCTCCACTACAGAAGATGTACGTCTACTTACAGATGATTATAGTTTAATGCTCTATTACTATGCAAATAATAACATCAAGGATTGGAAAAAAAGAAAGCAACAACTCAATGACCTAATTGCTGAGAACGCTATACTTATTCAAGTACTACCTCATGATCTAGGCGTAGAGATCTTTTCTAAACAAGATTTTATAGAGAAGTTAACAACGCCTACAAAAAGCCTAAAGAATTTTGAAATTATAGAATCTCAAAAACAACAAAACAAGATTGTTAAACTTAAATTTAAAACTCGCTATGAATAAGTTTATCATACTATTATTATCCATATTATTTTTGACAAGTTGCTCTGAAAACCGATCTTATGAATCTTACGAAGATAAAGCGATTGAATCTGAAACCCCCATTCCTACAATGGTATCTACAGAAGAGGCATATACTCATTTGATTTCAGAAAAGCTTCAAGATTATTTTGAGAAACAAAAAATCACAAAAAATCATCCAGATTTCAAATCTAAACTCGATACAGGTATCATTTTATCACCTAATCAAGATAGCATATCAAGCATATTAATCCTTGAGAAAATTAATACCAAAGAGTTTGACTCTTTAGCATTAAAAACTGTAATTTCTTACTATAATAGTGTCAAGAAAGATACTATTATTTCAAAAATAGAGCGTACAAAAGTTATAATTGAAGGAGAAGAAGTCATCTCTTCAAAAGTGACATTTAAGAATTATCAAGATTAGCTTATTGTAATAAACAGTATTATTCTTTAGCTTCAATTTCCTTTATAAATCCTGTAAATAAAGCATCATTTTCAAGAGAATTTATATGTACATTTCCCAAGTATGGCATTCCTAAATATCCAGATGTTTTTTCAAATGGATGCCAAAACTCCTTATCAACACCAGAATTAATACAACAACTTATAACGCCAAATCCTTTTCCTCGTAACTGTCTTCCTAAATCTTTCTCTATAGTTAAAAGATCAGAAACTCTATCAAAAAATACTTTTAGAATTCCGCTCATGGTATACCAATACACGGGAGTTGCTACAATGATATTTTGATAGTCCTGAATCACTCTCTTCATTAAAGGAAGGAAATCATCTATCTTGTTTTCGTGTTCATAATCATAGTAACTTATATCGTAATCATTCAGGTCGATATAATCACAACCTGTAATATCTTGCATTTTAAAAACTGCTTTTGCAGTGTCTCCATCTGATCGAGAACTTCCTAAGATAATAACTGTGTCTTTCAATATATACTCATTTTTATTAGGGCGTACTTGCAGAGACTTGCAATAATTTACCATTGTAAAATTTATTTCCAGTCAAGGAGAAATCGGCTAAGTATTCTGCCATTTCTTCAGCAGTTAATGGAGCTTGATATCCTGGAAAGGCTTCTTCAAGCATCTCTGTTTGCACAGCTCCTAAAGCAACTACATTAAAAGCAATATGCTGCTCTTTATATTCTTCTGCTAGGAGTTCACTCCAAGTAATAACGGCTCCTTTACTAGAGCTATATGCTGCAAGTCCTGGAAATTTCATACTTCCCTGGACTCCACCCATACTACTTACAGTTACGACATGAGATCCTGATGACATATACGGTAATACGACACGTGTAAGCTCTGCAACACCAAAGACATTTACTTTATAGACTGCTTCAAATTCTTCCATGGTCGTTTGAGCAAATGGTTTATTTAATAAAGCACCTGCATTATTAATTAATACATCTACTCCTTCCCAATCACTTTCTATAAAATCGATTACTTTTTGAAAATGCGATGCTTTGGTAATATCAAAAGAAAAGGCTGTAATATTCTGTTTTTGTAAACTTTTACAAGGAGTTTCATTTCGCGAAAGCGCAAGAACTTGATGTCCTTGATTTGCAAGTATTTGAACAAGTTCATACCCTATTCCTCTACTCGTACCTGTTACTATAATACGCTTCATTAATTTTTAATTTCGTTCATTTTTATTTCTTGACTAGGGGTATTTGCCATACGTTCTAAGCCAGGAATTATTTTTTGTATCACTGTCTCCATAAATGAAAAATCCATCTTATCTGCCTCGTCTCCAACACCGTGATAATGGTCAAAATTTGTAAAATCAAACGAAGAAATTGTATGTGCAGGTATTCCAAACTCTTGATAAAAAGGATAGTTATCACTACGTCTAAAGAGATTAAATTCTTTTGCTTTTGGCAAGAATCCAATTACTTTTTCTCCTGCATACTCATTAAATTTTGCAGGCATATTTGAAAGATCGTATCCAGAAATATACACCAAGTGATCTTTACCTACCATAGGTACTCCTATCATTTCTATATTAAACATCACATATGGAGTAATGTTCTTTTTCTTAAAACTCTTTGCAAGATGTTTTGAACCTAGAAGTCCTTTTTCTTCTGCAGAATAAAGTGTAAATATAATAGTACGTTTATTTGATTTCGCTTTCGCGAAATAGTCTGCAAGAGCAAGCACTGCTGTAGTTCCAGCTGCATTATCATTTGCTCCATTTGCAATGGTATCGTCACCTACTGGTCTTCCCTTTCCTATATGATCATAATGAGCTCCAATAATGATAATCTCATTTTTAAGTTTAGGGTCATTACCTTCTACTTTACCTACGATATTAAATGCTGGTTTCCCTTTGGCATCAAAGTTATTTCTATATGTTTCAAAATAAGGTTGTACTCCCACATTTTTAAAACGTGTTTCTATAAACTGTGCTGCTATTTCTATTCCAAGACTTCCAGTATCTCTTCCCTGCAATTCATCAGATGCAAGAAACTCAACTGTTTTTTGCACAGAAGTCATCTTTTTAATATCTGGTAACACCATGGTTACTTGATCTACTTTAGGATCAGGCTTAGGAGTTTTTGGAACTGCTGGAGGGGTCGGTGGCACGTTAGACTCATTTACAGGCTGTAATGCAGAACCGCAAGAAATAAGGGTAAATGCAAACCCAAAACATAGAACTATTTTTCTCATAGGTTTAAAGATAAAAAAACCCATCTTAAGGATGGGTTTTTGTTTTATAAAAGTATACTAAATATTATTATGCCAGCATTAATACTGGGTTTTCTATATATAATTTTAATGTTTGCATGAACTGTGCTCCTGTAGCACCGTCTACCGTACGGTGATCACAAGCCATCGTTAACTTCATTGTATTTCCTGGTACTACACGACCATCTTTTACAACAGGTTTTTCTACAATAGCCCCTACAGATAAAATGGCAGAGTTAGGTTGATTTATAATAGATGTAAAGTCTGTAATTCCAAACATTCCAAGATTTGAAATAGTAAATGTACTCCCTTGCATCTCATCTAAAGTCAGCTTTTTATTACGTGCCTTTCCTGCTAATTCTTTTACCTCAGCATTAATTTGTGGTAATGATTTTTCATTTGCAAAATTAACCACTGGTACTACAAGTCCATCTGGCACTGCTACGGCAACACCAATATGCACGTGATGATTTAACTTCATCTTATCATCAAACCATTGTGAATTTACTTGTGGATGCTTCTTTAATGCGATTGCTGTTGCTTTTACAATTATATCATTATATGATACTTTTACATCAGGCAATTGATTAAACTGTTTTCTAAATGCAATTGCATTCTCCATATCAAACTCTACATTCAGGTAGTAATGTGGTGCAGAAAACTTAGAGTTTGAAAGTGCTCTCGCAATTGCTTTGCGCATTTGTGAGTTTGGTATTTCTTCAGAACTTTCTTCTCCTGTAGCAACAAATTGTGCAACATTTGCTCCTCCAGCTGCTACAGCACTTGGTGTAAAGTTCTCGACATCTGCTTTTACAATACGTCCATTCTCACCAGAACCTTTTACCTGTGATAGGTTGATCCCTTTTTCTTCTGCAATTTTCTTTGCTAGTGGTGAAGCAAAAACACGTCCTCCACTAGAAGTAGATTTTGCTACTGCTTTTGACTCTTCTTTTACAGGAGTTGCTACCGGCGTAGTTGTTTTAGGCGCTTCTTCTTTTTTAGGTGTTTCAGTAGTAGCTGCTCCTCCTACTTTATAATTTGCAACAACAGCAGAAACATCAGTTCCTTTAGGTCCTATTACTGCAAGAAGTTCATCTACTTTTGCTGTCGCTCCTTCTTCCAGTCCTATATGCAATAATGTACCTTCATTAAAGGATTCAAATTCCATTGTTGCTTTATCTGTTTCAATTTCTGCAAGGATATCTCCTTCAGAAATTTCATCTCCTATCCCTTTAAGCCAAGAAGCAACTGTACCCTCTTCCATCGTATCTGACAGACGAGGCATTGTTACAACCACTACTCCATCAGGAATTGTCGTTGTTGTAGTATCTTCTACAATTTCTGTGACATCAGGAGTTGTTCCTTTATCTAAAGTCGCTTCTTTTGGTGCTTCTACAGGAACCTCAGCAACTGTTTCTCCATTAAGTAATCCCGAGATATCTTCTCCTTCTTCTCCTATAATAGCCAATAATTTATCAACTAGCGCTGTCTCTCCTTCTTGAATACCAATATGAAGTAATGTTCCATCATAAAAAGATTCAAACTCCATTGTCGCTTTATCAGTTTCTATTTCAGCGAGAATATCTCCTTCAGAGATGACGTCACCAACTTGTTTTAACCAAGTTGCAACTGTTCCTTCTTCCATAGTGTCGCTAAGTCGCGGCATATTTATTACTTGTGCCATAGCTTATAATTTATGAGGTAAAAATGGGTAGTCTTCTTGATCGTATACAATGTCGTACATCACATTCTTATCTGGATATGGACTTTCTTCTGCAAATTTTTCACATTCAGCAACGCGTTCTTTCACTCGTTTATCCATTACCTTAATTTCATCTTCTGTAGCGTACTCTTTTTCCAAAAGAATATCTTTTACTTGCTTAATAGGATCTATTTTTTGGTATTCTGCTACTTCGTCTTTTGTTCTATAATGCTGTGCATCACTCATAGAGTGTCCTCTATAACGATATGTTTTCAGCTCTAAAAATGTAGGACCATCACCACGACGTGCGCGATCTATAGCTTCATCCATCGCTTCAGCTACAGCTACTGGATTCATAGCATCTACAGGACCACAAGGCATTTCATATCCAAGTCCTAATTTCCATATATCTTCATGATTTGCAGTACGAGCCACAGAAGTTCCCATTGCATATCCGTTATTTTCTACACAGAAAACAACAGGCAATTTCCAGTTCATAGCCATATTAAAAGTCTCATGTAAAGACCCTTGACGTGCTGCTCCATCTCCAAAGAAACATAAAGTCACTGCTTCACGTTTGTGGTATTTATCTCCAAAAGCCATTCCAGCACCTAGAGGAATCTGACCTCCTACAATACCATGACCTCCATAGAATCCTTTTTCTTTAGAAAAGATATGCATAGATCCTCCTAATCCTTGAGAAGTCCCTGTTGCTTTTCCATACAGCTCTGCCATCACACGTTTAGGATCTACTCCCATGCCTATAGGCTGTACGTGATTACGGTATGCAGTAATCATTTTATCTTTACTTAAATCCATAGCGTGTAACGATCCTGCAAGGATAGCCTCTTGACCATTATAAAGGTGTAAAAACCCTCTTACTTTTTGCTGGATATATACTTGAGCGAGCTTATCTTCAAACTTACGCCAGAAGAGCATTTCTTCGTACCAATTAAGATACGTTTCTTTGGTGATTTCCTTCATCTATAACGAGTATAAAATTAGCTTTACTAAAAAGCTAATAACAAAAATAAGGTATTAGATAGATACCGCAAAAAGGGTTTCAATTAAAAGTTACGAAAACGAGGTAGTAATATGATTTCTTTGATAAATTATACGCTTTCGCGAAAGCGTACCAACACAACTCATCAAGTATTTACTCTTAAGAGTTACAAATACTTAGAGGTAAAAAGCAGTGGAAGCAAGTTTTCTAAAGAATCGCTTTTCCAAACTTCTCCTTGATCTCCCATAAAATATATCGGAATGGGTGCATCTTGTCTAATTTCATACTCAGCGATGGCTTGTCTACACGATCCGCATGGTGGAATGGGTTGTACTGTTGCTTTTTCTTTTGCTCTTGCACTTATCGCTATTGCTTTAAAAGTAACATTAGGATATTGTGCCGAAGCATAGTAAATAGCTGTACGTTCTGCACATAATCCTGAAGGATATGCCGCATTTTCTTGATTACTTCCTCTAACAACGATGCCATTATCTAATAAGATGGCTGCCCCAACATAAAAATCTGAGTATGGAGCATATGCAGTATCTCTAGCAAGAATTGCTTCTTGCATTAACGAAAAAATCGTTTTTGGAAGTTCATCCATAGATGAGTATACTTCCAAAAACGATTCAATCTTAATTTTTTTCATATATAATTTTGCGTATAGACGCAAATGGTATTTCTAGTACTCGTCAAATTCGTCTCCAAAGTGGAATGTAAGTCCAAAACGTAAGGTGTTTTCTAGTGGACTACGCACAGAACCTGTTGAAAATAAGTATGATAAATCTATATCAATAGCATTAAATTCAAATCCTGCTCCTAAAGTTGCAAATTTACGAGCTCCTTTAATATCACTTTCATTAAAGTATCCAGCACGTAAAGAAAATACATTATCATACACATACTCAGCTCCAAGAGACCAAGTAAATTCTTTAATTTCTTCACTAAATCCATCAGGAGCATCTCCAAATGATTGGAAAATTCCTGAAAAGAAATTTACATTATCATCTTCACCAGCTATAATATTACCATCTGCATCTCTTATTGGAGGCGTAGGTACTAGTAACTTATTAAATTCTAATCCTAGAAATATTTTATTATAGCCATCTAAGATAAAATCAAATCCTGCTCCTACTCGTAAGTTTGTAGGAATAAAATCATCGTCATTGTCTGCATCACTATAAGAAACTTCTGGACCTATATTAGAAATATTAATTCCTCCTCTCCAACGACCGTCAAAGCTATTATAGGTAATCTCCTCAGATTGATAATATGCTGAGACATCAACTCCAAAAGAACTTGCTGCAGAAGCATCAGGATCTAATTGTTGGATTCTTAAATCACTTCGTAAGTATCTTCCAGAAACTGCCATTGAGATACGCTCGCTCAATTTAAGAGCATAGGTTCCATCAATTGTAAATTCATTTGGACGTATATCTAACCCCGGATCATTAGGTCCTGTAGTGGTCGTAATAGTTCCTAAACTAAAATAACGCAGACTCACACCAAAAGCACTTTTTTCGTTTAAACGATTTGCATATGCTGCTTGTAATATGGCTATATCATTCACAAGATTTCCTAAATAAGGGGTATAATTTACTCCTACATTATGTTTCCTGTCTAAGAATGCCAGTTTTGCGGGATTCCATTGTACTGCATAAACATCTGGACTCGTAGCTACACCTTGTTCTCCAAGTCCTGCAGAACGTGCATCTGCAGCAATAACTAAAAATGGGACAGCCGTTGTAATTGTATTAGGCTCGTCTTGGGCTTGTACTGTTGCACTAAAAGCTAAACATGCTCCTAAGCACAGCATCATCAGTTTCTTCATAAAAATTTCAAATTTAAACAAATATAGACTTTTTATAGATTTCTATTTTATAGAATGACAAGCTTTTCAAACTTTTCTACTCGCTTGTTAGTTAACGTTGATTTAACGGTTATCTTATATACATACACTCCTTTTCCTATTGCTTCCCCAAAATCGTCCAGTCCATCCCACACAATATCTCTAGAAAGAAAGCCTTCTGTCACTACTGTTTGGTTAATAGTTTTAACTACCTTCCCACTCACCGTAAATATTTGAACTTGAACATCCAAAGGCTCAAATGCACGGTTATGATTAAACCAAAATTCTGTGTAATTAACAAAAGGATTTGGGTAATTAAGAACATTTTCCAATTGTAATTCCTCATCTCCTACTACTACAAATTGTAATTCTGCTCTAGATGAATTATTATATACATCCCAAGCTATAAAGGTTAGAGTATGTAATCCTTCTTCTAAATCTCTAAGTCTCCTACTAGCTGTTCCTCTTGTAAAATCATCGACCTCTGTCTCATAAAAATCATTCATCACTAAAGGATTTGTCTCATCTCCATCTAATATCGCAAGGATATCATGACCAATTCCTCCTGCAGTGTTTATACCATTTTCATCTTCTAATTTTGCCAATATTATAGGAGAATCATCTGTAATTCCTCCATTCACAAAACTTTCATCATTCATAAATAAACGAATACGCGGTCCTAAATTATCTGGTGGTGCATCTTCATTAAGCCCTCCAATAATAATATCACGATTAACACCAGCTTGATCTTCTAAAATCCCTAATCTCTCTGAATAAAAATTCATACGTCCATTTCCAAAAGGAATCGCTGTATCTCGAGGCATTACAAATTCAAACTCAAATTGTCCATTTACAACAGAGGCTTGTCCTCTATATAAGATAGCTCCTAATGTTTTGAAATCAAGTATTGCTAACTCACCTCCTATCTCTACTCCATCATTACCTAATGTTTGTCTGTTTACATCTTTATCATATAAAGTTACAGCAAGTGTTCCCGTATAATTAGAAAGTAATTGCCCTAACTCACTTGTCACAATTCCATTTACCTTCACACGATCCAATGCTCTTAATGTAGGGAGATCTGGTCCTACAGGTATATCATTTATAGCCGTAAGACGTATATCTGGTTTTGGAAATGCAAGTTTCATAGCTGGATCTCCTAGAAAAAATACCACCCTACGTAACGGATCGTTTAGTATATTCTTAGAAATACGTACATTTTCTCCTACACTTACAATCTCTCGCCCATCAAACCCAAAAATCTCTTCTGCAAGTATTTCATTAAAGGTAACACCTAAGCTTACAAAAATTTCTCGAGTTGTAGCTACCATTCCAACGACACCTCCATCTTCACTCCAGATAAATCCTTCTCCTCCTGTAGGTCGTAAAGGATTATCAAATTTTGTAAATTCACAAGTAACCGTAATAAGCAACGGTAATCGTTCGTCATTTGCTAAGTCATCTATCTCATTTTGTGTAATAATTGTTTCTGATGCCAGCAACTCTTCTCCTCCATGACCTAAATAGGTGACAACTAATGATCCTATCTCCAATGAATTTGAAATAGTCTCATTTACTTGAGGATATCGATCTCCTCCTGCAGATGATTCTTGTTGAAAAGCATCACTGTGTATTTTTGTCACATTTACAGATGGACGTTGATTTTCAATTTCATCTCCCAAAACGTCCAATGTACCTTGAAGGTCATTAAATTCAAATGCTTCATCTACATCATCAGAAATCAATACAAAGTTATTACGCCAGCGACCATACGATTCTCTCGCATCATAATTTATGATTTTATCAACTACGGTTTGTGCAAGAGATGGTGTATCTGCCAAAATTCTACCTACAGCAATATCTAGTTTATCAGAACCTATAACACGTCCTTCATCTGGATCCATAAATCCAAAGAAGTCATCAGACATAAATGAAAAAGCTAAACTAAAACTTTGAAATGTCTGAAAAGTAGGCATGATATTATTATTCCCTGGAAGTCTGTCTTTATAATCTACAGAAGCATCTCCAAACATGCATAAAAACTGAAGTCTATTGGCTTCTGACGAAGCGTTATCATATACATACTTCACAAAATTACGTATCGCTCCTATATCTTGACTTCCACCTCCAAATTCTTCATAAATCTCATCAAGTGTAACTACTTTTACATTAAGTCCTCTAAAAGATCTATTATGTTGCGCAAGTCGTTCTGCCTGGGTTCTCAACGCATCTCCTGTGATCATTAAGTAATCTATATCTTCAAAATCACCATTCGCATTTTGAAAAATAGTCCCTTTTAAATCTTGATTAGCTACTCTGGTATTATTACTCTCTCTAAAAGGAGCAAAATAATCTGATGGTGTTACAGCTACAAACTGACGTAATGTTCCTAAAGGAGTTTTAAAACTTACTGTTCCTTGATTTCCTTCATTAACAGTAGTCGTGATAGACGTTTGATCTGTCACATCCCAAATCTGTGTATACTCATTTGCATTTCCAAACACATACTCTCCTAATCCGCTAAGGGTTGCAGATTCATTATTCCTAAAATTAATTTGTTCTCCAGTCCCCGTAAGAGATCGAGGAACATCAAGGCTTATAAAATCTAGATACCCTATACTAGAAGGGTTCCCATTATTATTATATGTTATAGTTACTGTTACATCTGGGCTTGTAATAGGAACTTCTATGGCAAACTGTCTTCCGGTAGCTAGAGCAATATTATTTATAGGTAGTAATATAGCAGTTCCTAAAGATGCTCCATTTATAGAAATATCAAAGGTTGTCTGTGACTCTGAAATTGCTCCCAAAAGAACTCGCAAGTTAGCCGCTTGATTTGTAACAACATTTGGAAATGTAAATTCAAAACTTTGCTCATTCTCTACATTAAAAGCCTCTCCAAACCATCTACGTCCTACAAGAACAAGGCTTTCTAAATCTTCTTCATGAAATTGATAATCATCAAAGGTAGTAAATGTGGTCGTTGCTGCAGCACCAGGTTGAACCATAGGTTGTACCCTAAGACCTTCATTACCTCCAGCTGTGATATAATAATAAGAACGATCCGAATATGGATTTATATTGGTATCTAATTCTTCATGAAATTTCCTTGAGCTTTCTCCAAAAAAGAGGACATGATCATTTCCATTAAAAGTACCATCCTCACCTCCCACAACCTGAATAGGGATCTCTCGTAAATCAAATACTTCTGCACCATTATCACTATTACGTAATGGTAATGGCGAACCTCCCAGTCCATATACTTTAATAGTTTGTGGATCTACCCCATCTAGGGACAATCCCATGCTTTGGATAAAATTACGTGTGAGTTGATGTACTCCTGTTTCTTCTACGTAAAATTTATAGTAATCACCACTAGCCAATACAGAGTTTGTAATTGCCAATGAGGATCTATTGTTAGGCGCTTTCGCGAAAGCGTACTTAACAACAGCACTTTTTAAACGTTTATACTGTCCGTTTTCCAAAACGAAAGGCGCTACATTTAAAATCGCATAATAAGAACTTCTAGCTTGTCCCGTCTTTAATGAATAAAATAACTCTGACGTTATACTTTTCTTATCTAGTTTAGATAATTCTGAAGAAGGGATAGGTTCATAAACGATATTTTCTATACGAACAGATGATTCTGGGACGTACTGATTTATTGACCATTGAAGAGTATACTCCCATACACCATCATCGTTTTGTGTAAGAAGTGATGGATTGTATAGTTGACCACTACTTTTCTTTGTGATTTCTTTCCAATCTAAGGACAAACGTGTTTCTTGAGCCATCCCAAGAGAACAAATTAAGAATATAAGTACAGAGGAGAATATTTTCATCATATATCGTAACGATAAATGCCAATCAATAGTATCAAAAAAGGAAGATAATTGATTATTTTTTTTTAATTACAATAATAAAGAATAAATACCGACGTTACTAATGAGTTGACTAAAACCACTAAAATAAAAATTTGATGTGCGCTTTTAACAAATTAATGTTGTCATATTAACGTTAATTATTATATTGCGATCCCAAATCTACTTAAGCAAAAACCGATGAAATTAAATCTTGCTCTAAAAATTTTTGCTATAGCTACTGTTTCCCTGGCAGTTACGAGCTGTAGTAAATCAAATAACTACAAAGACAGTTCTCGAGGAACTGGATGGAAAGTTGACGGTAAAGACGGAGGCTACAAAGCTAACACGAACTATACCGAACAAGCTACAGGACCTGGACTAGTATTTGTAGAAGGTGGAACTTTTACTATGGGTAAAGTTCAAGATGACGTTATGCATGATTGGAATAACTCTCCAAATCAACAGCACGTTCAATCATTTTATATGGACGAAACTGAAGTTACCAATAATATGTATGCAGAATACTTAGATTGGTTAAAGAAAGTTTTCCCTCCTACAGACGAAAATTATCGCAATATCTATACAGGTGCATTACCTGATACATTAGTTTGGAGAAATCGCTTAGGTTTTAACGAAACAATGACAGAAAACTATTTACGTCATCCAGCATTTCAAAACTACCCTGTTGTTGGTGTAAGCTGGCTTCAAGCTGTAGAGTTTTCTGATTGGAGATCAAACAGAGCAAATGAGTTAATTCTAGAAAAACAAGGATTTACGGCTCGTGGAGCTCGCTTTGATGTAGACGCATCTTCTACTTTTGACACAGAGACATATTTAAATTCTCCTACATTAACTTATGGAGGAAGTGATAGTCTTACAAGAGGTGGTAAAGCTAGTCAGTCTAGAATGAAAAGAAATGACAGTCTTGATATATTTGTACAACGTAAAGATGGTATCCTTTTACCAAAATATAGACTCCCAACAGAAGCAGAGTGGGAATATGCTGCATTAGGACTTTCTGAATTAAGAAGTTACAATGTATATAGAGGACGTAAAAAATATCCTTGGAATGGATCTTATACAAGATCATCATCTCGTCGTACTCGTGGTGACCATTTAGCAAACTTTAAGCAAGCAGATGGAGATTACGGAGGAATTGCAGGATGGTCTGACGATAATGCAGATATTACTGCTGCTGTTCAATCTTATGAACCTAATGATTTTGGTTTATACGATATGGCTGGTAATGTTTCTGAGTGGGTTGCCGATGTATATCGCCCTATAGTAGATGACGAGTTTAATGACTTTAACTACTACAGAGGGAATGTATATACTAAAAATGCAATAGACGAAGAAGGTAAAGTAAGAGTTGTAACAGTAGATTCTATTGTGTTTGATACACTTGCAAACGGAAAAATTGTTGCTAGAGACTTACCAGGAGAAATATTACAAGTTCCTGTAGATGAAGATGAGACATACTTACGTACTCAATTCTCTACAAGTGACAACCGTAACTTTAGAGATGGAGATAGAAGATCTACTCGATACTTTGAATCATTTGATGATGATGAAGATCCAGAAGAGAATGCAGGAAAAGTAATGTATGATGCTCCAAAGCACAGTGTAACTAGTGATAGTGATGGTAAATTAAATCGTGAATTTGATGATTCAAATACTCGTACAACACTGATCAATGATGAAGTTAGAGTTTACAAAGGAGGATCTTGGAGAGACAGAGCATATTGGTTAGATCCAGCACAACGTCGTTTCTTACCTCAAGGAATGGCAACAGATGATATTGGATTTAGATGTGCTATGTCACGTGTAGGTTCAAAATCAAAAAGCGGAAAAAGAGCTAGATAATCCTAGCCTACTATTATATTTAAAAAAGCCCTCTTGTAGGGCTTTTTTAATACCATTATTTATGAAAATAGAACAATTACATCGCTATTTTTTAGAAAGTACAGGTGTTTGTACAGATACCCGAAAACTTAAAAAAGGACAACTATACTTCGCCTTAAAAGGAGAAAATTTTAATGGAAATCTATTTGCAAAGGCTGCCTTAGAACAAGGAGCTTCTTATGCAATTGTAGACGAGACTCAAAATGATATTGACAATACAATTCTTGTTAATGATGTATTACAAATATTACAAGAACTTGCTGCATACCACAGGATTTTTCTAAACATCCCTATTATTGGACTCACAGGAAGTAATGGAAAGACAACGACAAAAGAACTTATCTATGCTGTAGTATCTCAAAAATATAATACCACAGCAACTCTAGGAAACCTCAACAACCATATTGGAGTTCCGCTTACATTGCTCTCAATGACCAAAGAAACAGAAATAGGAATTGTTGAAATGGGTGCAAATCATCAAGGAGAAATTGCCGCTCTATGTAAAATAGCAAAACCTAACTATGGGTATATTACAAATTTTGGAAAAGCGCATTTAGAAGGTTTTGGAGGTATCGAAGGAGTTATACGGGGAAAAAGTGAATTATACCAATATCTTAAAAGTACAAATAGTCTTGCATTTATAAATAAGGAAGATACTATACAAGTAAAACAATCATCTGGATTACAAATCAAGAGCTTTGCTCCTACTGATGCAGATTACTGCATCACTTTTAAGGAAGCTTCTCCTTTTGTCAGTATGACCTATAATGACCTTATCATTCATAGTCAATTAACAGGAGCATACAATGCACTAAACATTGCTGCTGCAATTGCAATAGGAACATATTTTAATGTAAATGATCAGAAAATTAAAAACGGGATAGAAAATTATACTTCAGCAAATAATCGATCACAGATTATTCAGAAAGATACGGTCACCATCATTCTAGATGCTTATAATGCAAATCCAACTAGTATGGAAGCTGCATTAAATAACCTAAGCAAGCAAGCTTCAAAAAATAAAATAGCATTTCTAGGAGATATGTTTGAAGTAGGAGAAACCACAAAAACAGAACATCAAGCTATTCTCAAACTCGCAAATGCACTTAACGTAAATACAGTTTTTGCAGTAGGACCCACATTTGGGGTATCAAAACCCGAAAACACAACGCAAGAAGTTTTTGAAACGTATACCGCTTTCGCGAAAGCGTATATACAACAAATTCCACCCGATACAACTATTCTCATTAAAGGATCACGTGGTATGGCTATGGAACGAGTACTAGATCTTATTTAAAATGATCGTTTTAAAAAAAAATCTTCAAAATTAAAATTTTGAAGATTTTTTTGTGGGTCATACTGGATTCGAACCAGTGACTTCTACCTTGTCGAGGTAACACTCTAAACCAACTGAGTTAATGACCCATTCTCATCGGTAAATATAATCAAACTAAGAACGTTATTTTGTGATGACATCAAAATGAATAAAAAATAAGTTCATCTTAGTATATGAATACAACTCAAAAAACATTCTAAGAATACTTACCTTTAATGCAGAAGGATTTGCACCCAGCAACTATGAGTAAAGAATACATCATTGCATTTGACCAAGGAACAACAAGCACACGTGCCATTATATTTAATAGAAAAGGAGAGATCTGCGCAATAGCGCAGAAAGAACTCACACAACATTACCCTCAATCTGGATGGGTAGAGCATGATCCAATTGAGATCTTTGAACATCAACAAGAGACCTTTAAGGAAGTTATAAAAAAAACTAGCATCACTATAGATCAAATTGCAGGAATTGGCATCACAAATCAGCGAGAAACCACGGTAGTATGGGACAAAACAACAGGAAAACCTATCCACAATGCTATTGTATGGTTAGATAAACGTACTACTGGAATATGTGAAAACTTAAAAGCACAAGGACTTGAGGAATACGTTGCAAAGAATACTGGACTTGTTATAGACTCTTATTTTTCAGGAACCAAAATACGATGGATTCTTGATCATGTAAAAGGAGCCCAAAAACGTGCAGAAAAAGGAGAGCTCCTTTTTGGAACTATTGACAGTTGGCTCATTTGGAAATTCACCCAAGGCAAGAATCATCTTACAGATCACTCTAATGCATCACGTACTTTGCTTTATAATATTTTAAACGTAGCATGGGATCAGACAATGCTGACTGCTTTACAAATACCAGAAATTATGCTTCCTACAGTACAGCATTCTTCTTCTAACTTTGGAAGTCTTACCTATGAAGGACACCAAATCCCAATTTATGGAGTTGCAGGTGATCAGCAAGCATCTCTATTTGGTCAAGGAGGTTATAAATCTGGAATGGCAAAAAACACCTACGGGACAGGATGTTTCATGCTCATGAATACTGGTAAAAAACCATATCACTCTAAAAATGGATTATTAACCACACTATGCGCAAGCCTCCCTTCAGATCCAGTAAAATATGCATTAGAAGGAAGTGTTTTTGTCGCAGGAGCATCTATACAATGGTTACGAGATAAATTACAAGTAATACAACAAGCAAAAGACACAGAAGCTATATGTACAACTACCACATCTCCAGATGATTTATATGTAGTCCCTGCATTTGCAGGTTTAGGAGCTCCGTATTGGGATATGAAAGCAAAAGGAGCCATTTATGGTCTTACGCTAGATGCTGGTAAAAATGAAATCATCAAAGCCACTGTAGACGCTCTAGCATATCAAACTAGAGATGTACTAGAAGCTATGGTAGAAGATAGTGGCAAACAAATGAAAGCCCTTAAAGTAGACGGAGGAGCTACAGCAAACAACTATCTTATGCAATTCCAATCGGATATTCTTAATGTAGAAGTAGATCGACCTAAAATGCTTGAAGTAACAGCACTAGGAGCTGCTTTTCTAGCTGGAATACAAGCTGGAATATGGAATAAAAAAGATATTTCAAAACTACGAGAAGTAGATACATTATTTGTGCCTGAAATTACAGAATATGAACGCTCAAAAAAGTATACTGGATGGAAACATGCAGTAGCACGCACAAAGTCTTCAAACCAAAATATGCTTTCTGTCAGAGAAGAAGGTCCCATACGTTTTTCTATTTTAGACAGACAGGCACAATTACAAAGAGCAAAAAAAGAAAAATTTGACCTCATTGTTATCGGTGGCGGTGTTACAGGAGCTGGCATTGCACTAGATGCATCTTCTAGAGGTATGAAAGTATGCCTTATAGAAAAAAATGACTTTGCATCAGGAACCAGTAATAAATCTACAAAGCTTATTCATGGAGGGCTACGCTATCTAAAACAAATGGAAATTGCACTTGTAAAAGAATCAGGTAGTGAGCGTGCTACAGTACATAAACTCGCACCACATCTAGTCGTTCCTGAGAAAATGTTACTCCCACTTATCGAAGGCGGAACCTACGGAAAAATGATGACAGCTATAGGTTTAAAAGTGTATGACTTTCTTGCAAACGTCGAAGATGAAGACAAACGGAAAATGCTTACCGCAGAAGAAACAGCTAGCAAAGAACCTTTATTAGACAAAGAACATCTTGTGGGCGGTGGTTATTATGCAGAATATCGGACAGATGATGCAAGACTCACCATAGAACTTCTTAAAAAAGCAGCATCGTATGGTGCTTGTATTATTAATTACTGTGAGATGAAGTCTTTTAATTATGATGAAAACAAAAAAATCAAAAGTTTATACTGCTATGACTACAATGCAAAGAATAGTTTTAAACTAAAAGCGCATAATTATGTATCTGCTGCTGGGCCTTGGGTAGATCTATTAAGAGAAAAAGATCACTCCAAAGACAATAAATATTTGCATTTAACAAAAGGAGTACATATTGTATTTTCAAGAGAGCGTTTCCCTTTAACACAACCTATTTATTTTGATGTCCCAGATGGACGTATGATTTTTGCTATTCCTAGAGGAAGATCAACCTATGTAGGAACAACCGACACAAACTATAACGGAAATTTAAACCGTGTTGTAGCCACTACAGAAGATGCTCATTACTTACTAAACGCTGTAAATAATATGTTTCCAAGCGTACGTCTTTCCATAGAAGATATTGAATCTAATTGGGCTGGATTGCGTCCATTAATTCACGAAGATGGAAAAGACCCTTCTGAATTATCCAGAAAAGATGAGATTTTTATTTCAAAAACGGGGCTTGTATCTATTGCGGGAGGAAAACTTACTGGATATCGAAAAATGGCGCAACGCGTGATTGATACCGTATTAAAGAATATTTCTGAAAAGAAAAAAGCACATATATTAAAATCTCACACAGAACGCATTCCTCTTACTTCTTGTCCATTAAATGATATAAAAGCAGTAATCACATATCAAAAAGAAATTGATTACACGCTTAAAACGCTTGGCATTAAAGACCCTAACTACAGTGAGTACCTTGCCACAACATATGGCAAACAAGCCGATGATATTATTCATAAAGTAGATTACTTTTTAAATGAATCTATAGATGAACGTTTAATACGTGCTGAATTATGGTATAGTGTACACCATGAGATGACAAATTCTCTTGCAGACTTTTTTGTAAGAAGAACAGGAAGGCTATATTTTGATATACACAGTGTTCATAGATACAGGAAACTCGTTCAAGAAGATTTGGTAAAGTATTTAGGATGGGACGAAGCACGTGTAGAAGATGAGAATCAATGGCTAGATATTTTACTAAAAGATGCCTCCCATTATTATGAAAAAGAAATCGAAGCCTAACTTGAAAACAACTATAACGTTATAGTAAATTAAAATGTGTACGCTTTCGCGAAAGCGTACTTAAAAAGCAACCCGATATTCAACGAAATTTCATATTTTCACTGCAATACTTTAAACTAAACGACCCATGGGAATCATTTCATTTATTGGATTTACACTATTAGTAGCAGGTTATGCCTGGTGGAAAACAAGAGGAACAGACGAAAAATCTGCAGATGGATATTACCTCGGAGGTAGAAGTCTTGGTGCAATTACAATTGCAGGTTCTTTATTACTTACCAACTTATCTGCCGAGCAAATTGTAGGTCTCAATGGACAAGCATTTTCAGAAGGAATTCTAGTAATGGCTTGGGAGACACTTGCCGCTATTGCAATGGTAATAACTGCTATATTCCTACTCCCAAAGTATATGAAAAAGGGAATTACAACCATTCCCGAGTTTATAGAAGGTCGTTTTGATGAAAATACAAAAGCAATACTCTCTGTATTATTTTTAATTGCATTTAGTATTGTACTATTACCTACGATACTATATTCTGGATCATTAGCCTTTAGTACCATGTTTGATTTACCTACACTATTAGGAATGTCTGAAGGTGCTGTTATATGGTTATGTGTTTGGAGTATTGGTTTAATAGGAATTATATATGCCATTTATGGAGGTCTTAAAGCCGTCGCAGTATCAGATCTTATAAATGCCATCGGGTTATTAGTAGGTGGATTATTAATCCCCTATTTTGGATTAAAACTAATCGGTGATGGAAGTATGATGGATGGTATTAATACATTATGGACAGAAAATCAAGATAAATTTGATGTCACAGGAGATGCTACCTCATCAATCCCAGCTGGAACTATTTTTACAGGAATGATGATTGCCCAGATGTATTATTGGGGAACCAATCAATCGATATTACAACGCGTTTTTGGAGCCAAAAGCTTAAGAGAAGGTCAAAAAGGGATGATGCTTGCCGCCTTTGTAAAATTTCTCATTCCAGTTATTGTTGTACTTCCAGGTATCATTGCTTGGCATGTGTTTAGCGGAGACCTAAGTTCTGCAGATCAAGCATATCCACAATTGGTTAAGGAAGTGCTTCCTCCAGCCTTATTAGGTTTCTTTGCAGCTGTACTTTTTGGAGCAGTGTTAAGTTCCTTTAATAGTTTATTAAATAGTAGTGCAACTCTTTTTGGGTTTGATCTTTATAAAAAGTTTTTCAAAAAAGATGCTTCTGAACATCAAGCCGTAAAAGCAGGAAAATTATTTGGCCTTTTAATAGCGGTTATTTCTATGACAATCGCACCATTTATTGCAAATGCGCCAGATGGTTTATTTGATTATATCCAACAAGCATTAGGTAGTTTAAGTGTTCCTATTCTAGCCGTAGTTGTGATTGGAATCTTAACAAAGAAAGTACCCGCTATTGGTGCAAAAATAGTAATGATTGCTGGTGTTATTATGTATTTAATAAGCATGTATCTAAGAAAACAGTTTCAAGAAACTGCATTAGCTGATGCAGATGTAAATGGAATAACAGATGCTGCTCAACTAGCCATTATTAAAGCAGAAGCCTTCCCGCATTTCCTTCATGTCATGGGAATTCTATTTGTAATTAATATTATTATTATGCTTGTTATAGGAATGCTGAAACCCAAAACAAACGTTTATGTACCTACAACAACAGAAGTTATAGATACAACGCCTTGGAAGTATGCCTATATTGTAGGAGCACTTATCACATTATTAGTATTAAGTACATACCTTATATTTTAAGATATAAGTGGTACGCTTTCGCGAAAGCGTATAAAAAATTAATATCTTGTTGTTTTATTATATTCATTTAAAAATAAGATAGCCGTTTTATGCGGTCACATATATGAAAATAGTAGTTACAGGAGGACTAGGATTCATTGGATCACATACCGTTGTAGAATTGCAAAATAATGGTCACGAAGTCGTGATTATAGATAATTGTTCTAACTCATCAAAAGAAGTACTCCAAGGGATTACAAATATCACTGGCGTTACCCCTATTTTTGAAGAGTTTGATCTAAGAGAAAAATCTAGCGTTCAGGACTTTTTTATACGCCATCACGATGTTGCAGGAGTCATTCATTTTGCTGCTTCTAAAGCTGTAGGTGAGAGCGTTAAAGAGCCTCTACTCTATTATGAGAATAATATTGCAACATTAATTTACATCCTTCAGGAATTACAAAAGAAATCTGAAGCAAGTTTTATATTTAGTTCTTCTTGCACTGTATATGGACAGGCTGATGAATTACCAATTACAGAAAATGCTCCTGTAAAACCGGCCGAATCTCCATACGGGAATACCAAACAAATAGGGGAAGAGATTATACGAGACACTTGTAAAATAGCATCACATCTCAAAGCCATATCACTACGTTATTTTAATCCTATAGGAGCGCATCCTTCGGCAGAAATTGGAGAATTACCCATAGGTGTTCCTCAAAACCTTGTCCCTTTTATTACCCAAACTGCTATTGGATTAAGAGAGCAATTATCTGTTTTTGGAGACACCTATCCTACTCCTGATGGAACGGCTATACGTGATTATATACACGTTGTAGACCTTGCCAAAGCGCATGTAGTAGCTCTAGAACGTTTACTTACTGACAATAACAAAGGAAATTACGAGGTGTTTAATGTAGGAACTGGCGTTGGGAGTTCTGTACTAGAGGTTATTACTTCTTTTGAAAAAGCATCTAACAAATCTCTTAATTACAAAATTGTAGATAAACGAGAAGGTGATGTGATTGCAGCTTATGCAGATACTAGTAAAGCAAATGATGATTTAGGTTGGAAAGCTAGTAGTTCTCTAGATGATGCCATTGCATCTGCATGGACTTGGGAACAAAAAGTGCGAAGTTAATTTACTCCGTTTATCCCTCTTTAAAAACACAGTTTTTCATTTTTACATTTTACGTAATGTGATACTTACAAAAGCATTTCAAAGGCTTTGATATGTTAAATTTTATGCTTTTACCGTAATTTTAAGGTTAATTTGTGTCGGGGTTTACCTTCCTATAGGTGAAAATTATTTATTTTTGCGCTTCAAAAAACTAAGAATTATGTTAAAAACCCTAATCGTTGCGCTACTATTATGTACTCCTGTAGTGTTTGGTCAAAATGAAGGTGTAAATCCTAACAACAACGTCCTAATTGGCCTAACAAATCTCGGAGCAAATAGAGCTGCTTTTGGATCGTCATCTATTATTAGAAACCCTAGAAAACCTATTGATGGATCTGTATATATTTATGAAGATTGGTCTAACAACGCAACAGTTTCTTCTGAAGAAACAACAGTGAGATTGGACAATCTTAATTTTAATGCACAACGTAATGCTTTTCAATCTAAAATAGGAAGAGATACCGTTTTTACTTTCAACTTTAGAAACCTTAATAAGGTTGTTGTTAAAAACAAAACATTTAAAAACGTATACTCTCCTAAACATCAAAAAAGCAGAGTGTTTGAAGTAGTTACAGAAACAAAAGATTTTACTATTTATAAAGATTACCGTATAGAGATTAAAGAAGGGAATCCTAACCCTCAACGTGGAGCTGCTAATGATAAGTATTTATTACGTTTTGATTATTATGTAAGTCAAGGTGAGAATTTTGACAAGTTTCAACTTAAAAAATCTAAAGTCCTCAAACTTATGGGAGATAAAGCTGACCAAGTAGAAGCTTATATAAAAACGAATAAGTTAAAGATTAAAAGAGATAATGACTTTGCAAAAGTAATTACATATTACAATTCTCTATAACGATATCTCTTAAAAAATACGACTCCCTAGTATATCTTACTAGGGAGTTTTTTATGCTAAATCATAAGATTTAAAGTCCGGAAATGTTAAAGTTCTACAAAAAAATGATGTTCCCGACGATACGTTACTGTAGCCTATAGGAATACGGTTAAAAAATCGTATCTTATATGTGAATAAGCTAAGCTATAGCTTATCCTTCTAAAAACATATTCTTATGAAAATTTCTTATTTTTTACCACAAAAAATAGGAAAATTAATTTCAGCTACTCTTTTATTAATTTTCCTTAGTATGTCCACGCATACATTCGCACAAACAAATGATTCCTATATAGAGATTAATGGGAACGTTGTCAATATCATTACTGGAGAACCTATTATCGCAGCATCTATCCAAGAAGTAAACAGTAACGCAAGTACAATTACAAATACTGAAGGTGCTTTTTTATTAAAAATTAATAACTCTGGTACTATTACTTTAAAAGTTGATGCTCTTGGATTTAAACCAAAAACAGTTACTGTTTCAAAAAGCAATGTAAATGACCTACATATTGCCTTACAAACTTCATCTATTGAGCTTACCGAAGTAAATATAACTACTTACAAAAATGCTAGAGATCTTGTAGATAAAGTATTTGCAAAAAAACGTACTAATTACTTAGGTGACAAAACACTGATGACCGCTTTTTATAGAGAGACTATAAAAAAGAGAAATAAAAATGCATCCTTAGCCGAAGCTGTTTTGAATCTTTATAAGCAACCCTATGATGATGCAAAACAAGATGTTATAAAGCTTGTAAAATCTAGGAAGAATACAGATTATTCAAAATTAGATACAATAGCATTAAAACTACAAGGAGGCCCCTTTAGCACTCTATACATAGATTTAATGAAGTATCCAGAATATGTCTTTACATCTTATACAATGGAAGGCTATGATTTTGAATTTGGTCCATCTTCAGAAATAAATGGCGCTACCGTTTATACTGTAGAGTTTAAGCAAAAAGATAATGTTATTGATCCGCTTTACAACGGGAAACTCTACATTAACACAAATTCTTTAGCTCTTGTTAAAGCTACTTTTAGTCTTAACCTTTCTAATCAAAGTGAAGTGATTAATTTATTAGTCAAAAGAAAGCCTGATAACGTACGCATCAAAGCAAAAAACATAGAATATACTGTAGACTACCGTGAGAAAAACGGAAAATGGTATTACGGATATAGTAAAGCAAATCTCACATTTGAAGTAAAAAAACGACGTAGATTATTTAAATCTACCTATTCATTAACCTGTGAAATGGCAGTAACAGACTGGGAGTTATTTGACAACACACAAGATTGGAGTTCAAAAAATACACTCAGTTCTTCTATCATTATGTCTGATGAAGCATCTGGTTTTTCTGATCCAAAATTTTGGGGTGAATACAATGTAATAGAGCCTGAAAAATCAATCGAATCTGCTATTAGAAAAATACAAAGAAGATTACAAAAAGAAGATGGCAAGACAGAGGCCTCTGTAGGAAAGAAACCATAAATTTGAGTTTCCTTTATACAAGAACAAAAGAGACTGTCTAAAAAGTAATATATCGTGTCACAAAAACCTCGCGTTTAACCTGATCAAGTAATTTACTTTTTAGACAGTCTCTTTTTACATGAATTACCTATCTTAATTTGTGATTAAAATAAATAGCGTTATCAAAAGAAAAATTGACCACATTGTATATGCTGTTTCAAATCTTGATGAAGCCATTAAAGTATTTGAAAAAGCAACAGGTATTTCTCCCATTTTTGGAGGGTATCATACTACCGAAGGCACAAAAAACGCACTTGTAAACCTACAAGATGGTGTGTATTTAGAATTCATTGCTATTGATGAAACAAATCTAAAAGTTCCCAAAGACAGATGGATGGGTATCGATCTATTGACTAAAAATCAAGTTACTCGATTTGCATTAAAATCCAATGACCTCATCTCAGACAGCACTATTTTAAAAAGATACAACTCTGCTATGGGTACAAAGAAGGAAGGATCTCGTCATACAGTGACTGGAGCTTTACTACAATGGGAATTACTAATGCCTCTAGCAACTCCTGAAGTAGAGCTCATCCCTTTTATATTAGATTGGTCTACATCAGAAATGCATCCTCATGATATGTTGCCAGATATGAATTGTACACTTATAGAGCTTTATGCAACACACCCTAAGCCAGAAAGCATATCCCCTTTTTTAGACCAACTAGCGTATCATTTACGTATAGAAAAAAGCAACATCATTTCATTGCGACTTACACTCAATACCCCTAATGGTATTGTTCATTTATAAATTATATACTAATTAATCATGGCAGTATTAGACGTTGTAAAAATGGGAAATCCACTATTAAGAAAAGTTTCTGCTCCAGTTGGAGAAGAGTTAAAAACAACTCTTTTTCAACAAACTATTACTGATATGGTAGCGACTATGCGTTTTCAAAATGGAGCTGGTATCGCAGCTCCTCAAGTAGGTATTCTAAAACGTGCCTTTACTATGGAAATGGTAGAGAATCCTCGTTATCCAGATAAAAATCCCTTTCCGTTATACATTGTTATTAATCCAGAAATAGAAATTCTAGACAAAACTCTTGTAGACAGTTGGGAAGGATGTCTTTCTATTCCTAATATACGAGGGAAATTAAAACGTTATAAACGTATTTTATTAAAAGCGATCGATCATAATGGAACGTTTTTCCAAAAAGAATTAGACGGTTTTGCGGCTATTGTAGCACAACATGAACTTGATCATCTTAATGGGACATTATTAATAGATAGGATGGACTCTATGGAAACACTTAGTTTTCAAGAGGAATATGAGAAGTACTGGATGTAATATATTTTATTTTCAAGTAATTTTTACAAGTTCGTGCTTAAGAGCGTACACAACAAGTCCTGCTATATTACGAACACCTAATTTACTAACTAAATTTTTTCTATGTCCTTCTATAGTTCTTGCACTTAGAAAAAGAAGTTCAGCAATCTCATTATTGGTATGTTCTTTACATATAAGTTCTAATACTTGAAGTTCTCTAGGAGTAATAGCCACTGGAATGTCTAAATCTCTATGACTCTTTCCTTTATATCGAATTACCTTTTGTAATAATGAATTAATTTTATCATTAAAATAATAGTCATTTTCAAGCACTAATTTTATACTCTCAATCACCTCATCTGGATGTGCATTTTTAAACAGGTATCCATGAGCACCAAGTTCTATCATACGAATAATATGTCTAGCACTATCGTGCATACTTAACACAACAATTTTAATAGAAGGAAAGTTTTTAATCAATACAGAAGCTGTATCAAAACCATCCATTTCTGGCATTCTAATATCTAACAAAATAATATCTGGTAATTGTAATGAAGTATTTATTTTTTCTAATAATACCTTCCCATTATTTGCTTCAAGTATAACTTCAAATTGAGAATATCCTTGAAGAATTTTTATAATACCAGCTCTAAATAAGTCGTGGTCATCTGCTATGGCTATTTTTATATTATCTTCTTCTATAAGCATTTCTATAATTTTAATGTCAAACAAGCTTCCATTCCTTTAGGAACTCTACTTTTAATATCAAATGTTGCTCCAAGTATTTTTGAGCGATTCATCATATTTTTCATACCACTCCCTTTACCTTTAGCATTGATTACAAAACCTTCACCATTATCCTTGTATATAAGGACAAATACATTTTTATTATATATTACTGACAGATCAATTTGAGATGATTTTGAATGTTTAATTGTATTACTTAACAACTCTTTACAAATTCTGTATATAGCTAATTCTTTAGAAAAGTCCATACGTTCTTCCTTTCCTTTGCATTTAAAATAAACATCTAACTGTCCGCTTTCTTGTATTTGATAGCACAAATCACTTAGTGTTGCTATTAATCCATACGTTTCTAATGCTTGAGGTGTAATATTATAAGAGATCTCTCTTACACTATGTAGCAACTCATTTAGTTGTCGTCTAATCCCTTTAACTTTTTCCTTAACTGGAAGCTGAAAATGGTTTTCTAATCCAGAAATTGACAATAAAATAGTAGAAATTCCTCCTCCAATTTCATCATGCAAATCGGCTGCAAAACGTTTACGTTCTTCTTCCTGAATTGCTATAGCTGTTTGAATTAAATCCTGTTGATGTACTAATTGTTCTTCTATAATTTTTCGTTTATAGATTAGTACAAATAGTATAATAGAAACGGCTAGTAAAAACATACCTGCCATACCTACAATAAGTATTAATGAGAAATCTTCTGATTGGATGCTATCCATATACCAACTGTGATTAATACATAATGAACGATAAGAAAAATACCATGAATACCCCAAACTTCTCTTATTTTATAACTACTTAAATTAAGTAATAGGTTACTAAACCCAAACAACAAGAAAGCGCTAGAAAAATAAATAAGTACTGCTGCATTTATCCAGAAAGAAGCACTGCACTCCAGTCGATATACTCTTTTTTCTTTAAATATCTTAACATAATAAGCTATAGAAAAAAAACTTAACAATATACTTTCTACAGATCTACTATTAGTATTAAAAGTTTCTAGTCCTTCCCAAAAAATACTATTTACTATTGCAAAGAGCACAAATACAATTCCAATCCAAAAAACAATACGTTTCATAAATTTGCTTTCAAAAAGCAAATAGAAAATAACGGCCCAACCACAAAATTCTATAACGGTATAATAGTGTAATAAATACAAGTTATTCTCTTTAATACTCCATAAATACCTAGCGACGATAGATATTAGAGCTGAGATTACTAGTAAGCCTGATAGCAATCGTAATGTTCTACTTAGATATTTAAAACGCCAACAAGCAACGATTAACGGAACAATGATAGCTACTTGTGCTACCTTGATAATTACATCGAAAAAAACAATACTCAAAGGCATGATTATTATATAACTACATTAAATATTATGATATAAAGGACTTGAGGCATCGCACTCACTTACTAGAATTGCATCTTTCCCACACGGAGAAATCTTATTTACCTGACAATAAGCTGTCTCTACATCTTCTCCTTTATCATTTACTCCTATCATAATTGCGAGTGTTTTTCCTTCTTTATCTATTCCGAAATAAATACGAACCCTAGAAGCATTCATCCTATCCATAGTTAGAAATAACTGATCTAATCCAAATAGGAATGATTTGATATCATATTGTTGTTGCCAAGCAAGTGTCCAACTAAATGCTTCTTCTATAGATAATTCCTGAAGTCGTTCTTTACACGATAATTCAGGGAGATTATTCACAACTGTATGTTGTATTTCTTCGTTACATTGTGAAATACTATTTGTATGATATAAAGGGCTTGAGATATCACAGGTAGATGGGCAAGGCATAGGAAAGTTATACACTTTACTATTTTCACTATTCTGAATAATATCGTTTTTAGAAGCAGTGACACCTACAGCAAGCATATCTGCACATCCATTTTTTTTAAGTCCCATGTAAAAACGTATTGCATCACTTCCTTCTTCTTCTTGAATACAGTTAAGTTCATTACGATGAAATAGGAATGCATTTAATGGGTATTTGTTTTGCCAACGTTCTGTATATACTTGAGCATCTTCTATAGATAGAGTACTCCAATGATGATGTAGTGATGTGTCCATAAATCTTAGTATAAATAATCTATACAATATTACAAGATTGTGCACTAATATAAACCCGTAATAACACGTAAAAACATCCTCGTATTTTCCCGTGGTATAATTAGACAAGTTTTACTCTTTCTTAAAACCTCAACTTCTATCAACTTTGTTACCAGTTAATTACCTTTCATAAAGCTTTTGGATCCACAGCTCTTTGTAGAAAGATAATTACATACATAATCATTTTATTAATTATAAAAATATAACGATGAGTAAGCATTCGATAAAAATAAAATCAATTTATTGCACAGCTCCTTCAGAGCTTAATATTACAGATGGAGACGAAGTATACTTAGTCTGTCAAGCAGATGGTGGTATTCCAATTCACATTCCAGGGGGTCTAAATGAGGCTCATAATATGGAAGCAAAAGATACTTGGGATTTAATAGATGACAAAGGAAATCATCTTATACTCAATTTTGAGTATGAAGTACTTGTCACTCTTTGGGATCATGACTTAAATAATGATCCAAATCTAGCTACTTATCTCCAAAGTCATGATTTTGAGCCTGGAAGTGGGAGCAGTTCCATTCATTTACAAAACAAAAGAGATAACAAAGCTGACTATACGATCTATTATGAATACATCGATTAAATCGCTATTACAGTAACATTTATAATCATAAATACTATTTTATCATGAATACATTATTAGAAACTCAAATTGCAAATTATGCAGGCATATATCAATCTATGACTTCTCAAGAAGTTATAAAATCAAAACAAGAACCTGCGCTTACAGACTCAGAAAAAGAAGTTCTCCTTGAAGCTCAAAAAGCTTGGAAAGAGTATAGTGAATCTTCTAGGGGTCAGGTAGAATTAAAAACGATCACAACTGCTGACGTTCCTCAAATTCAACAAAAAATTGCAGACATCCTTGACAGTTCAGAATTTGCACAATTAAAACAGCTTCTAGACTCATTAGATTTACCTACTAGTAGTTTTTCTTTCGGGTTTAATGTCCAAATAGAATTCATCATAGGGTTTACTGCAACTATAGGAATGGCCATAGGAATAGGCGATTCTAAAGGAGTTGCAGCTTCAGAGTTCTTAACTATTGGAATAACTGAAGGCATTGATGAAGGTGGTCTGGCTGGTGTACAATTTGGAATATGGAAAAATGCTCCTGCCGATCTAGGTGGGTATTCTTGGAGTACTGAAGTAGATATTGGATTTGCTATAGAAGGAGGTGTTGCAGTTTCTTATACTGCATCTGGAGGTGTTTTGGGAGCAACCCTCACTATAGGTGGTGGCGAAGAAGATGGTGTAGACGAAGAAGAAAGCTATACTTTTATTCTTGATTCCCAAGAAAATGATGGAGATGGTTATTTAAAACCTGCATTCCAACCTCGTAAAAACAATTTATTAATCATCTCAAGTGTTTCTTGCTCCGACGCCTCAAATGATGATGTAGGAAGCGATACAGACGAAGTTTATTTTACTTTCCAAGCAGATGGTGATACGTTATATCATTACCCCACCTATGATCGTTATAGCATGCAGCAAGGAGATACTTGGAACTGTGGGCGTTCTGTATGGTTTGATCAATCTGTCGTTGTCCATATCTATGATGAAGACAATAATATTATTGGAAGTGATGATGAACATTTAGGAGATTATACCATTAACATTTCTGATTTAACACTTGGGCAGACAAAAACATATAATAGCACAAAAGATTATTCAAGTTGGGATGATAATATTGGGTATGCTATACATGTAAAGCTCGTCGCAAAAGACGTTGAAAACTAATTATATTATGGTTCGGTTATTTTATAAAAAGTAGCCGAACTATTATTTTCTTTATAAGGTTTTCTTTTGGGATTATGTATGACATTACTATCTCAGAATGAAATAGAGGTTATGTATTAGTCAGTTTGCGTTAGGGATAGATGCGGCATCCTCGGAGTTATCACTGTAAGTGATGATGTAGAGATATAGCGGAAAGCCCGACCTTTTAAAATCGTATGTATACATATATACTCAGTGCTTCTGTAGCGACAGATTTTGATTTTATATCTTATTTATATAAAAAGGGAACGCCCTACATAATTTATGAGGGATACGTAACATCATTGTTATTTTACTTCTGGTATTTTACTATATACTAATAATTAGAGTACTTCTATTTTTACTGGCTTGGGTTGTATATGATCTGAAAATGCTGTGGTGATATTTAAACGCAAATCGTCATCTTGCTCTATAGCGCCATCTCCTCCTAAATAACAATTTTTAAAGAGTATTTCTAAGGCTTTAAACTCATCCATTTTTGAAGCTTGTAATACTGCAGATCGTATACTAATGTCCGGTTTTCTGAAATAGGCATATCGTTTGTTTGCGTCATCGTCTTCAATTTGCAACTTTACAACACGTCCATATTTATTCTTCCAGGTGTTAAACTGTCCTTGAGTAATATTACCGTCCAACACTTTTGTAATATCTTTTACTTGGGTATTCATGGTTTTTTTATAGGTTTAAAAAATGAGAAAGACTGCCTTTTAGATGTGTGGCAAGAAGATCTTAAAAGCAGTCTTTTGCGAGTGATATGCGAGTTCAACTAGACGCTACAAACGTTTCTTAATTATTGTTTGTTTTGCCCGTTTAGGGTCTTGTGAAGTCACATATAAAAGTAATGTCTGGTAGTGTGGTGCGTGTATGATAAAAACATATGCTTTTTACACGCTAGCCAGGCTTTTTATATTACTTTTTTAGCTCCACTCAATATGAGAACAAATAAGATCTAAAGAAACCTCAATTTTTGTATCTCCTTGATTAATACCACGTGTGTTTGTATTAAACTCACAGTTACGTATTACATGTGTGATAATATCATTACTATCATCTAGGTAGCTTACTACGATATCAAAAGCAGGAACGTCTTGTAAACGTCTTCCTCTTGGTAGTGCTGCGATGATTGCTTCTACTTCATAATTATATAATGTGATAGAGGCTTTTGCTTCGTATTTACCACGTCCTCTGTGTACTGGAAAGTCTCCTGCTCCATAGTGGTTCTCCTTCATCACTGAATCGTCATAATTTACAGAGGTGATCCCTGTCACGATGTTGTCTAACATACGTACTTCTATAGAAGACCAGCTATGTTGTTGTCCGTTTATTAATGGTAATGCATTCATATTTTAAATTCTAATTTTCTTTGTGAATAATTTTTTTAAAAGCTAGTCTTATGCTCCTAGTCCAAATGGATTTTTAAATCCAAGGTCTACGATAATTTTACGAGCTGTTCCTACTGGTGTTACTTCTGCCTTGATACGTAACTGAGATGTTGCTAGAATATCTTGAGAAGGATCTACAAACACGTCAAATACTGATACTTCTTGATTTGATACCATTCCTTCTAAAGCTGCACGACATAATGTCTCAAATCCTTTTGTTACGGATGGAGCTAATAATCCAGCTTCGTTTACAAGAACTGGCGATGCTAGTTTTGGTAACAATGCTGTGCGTAATAAACGTGCTGCTTTGTTAATGGTACGGTTGTTTTCTATGTATGCAAAATCTGATGTACCTAATGTTGCTGTATGGCTATCATTAAAGTAAACTCCTGATAATCCTGTATGTGTTCTTGCAAATACATAACGATTTGCATTTAACGTTTCAAGATCTCCTTGTGTTTTTACTTCTTCTCCTCCTACAAATCCAGCTTTTGAAAATCCAGCTCCTGAAAGGTTAAATTGTTCTACCCAAGCAATATTTTCTGATACTTTTGCACGAGAGATTGCTCCTAATGTCATACCAACTGCTGCTGAGTTTGATAAACCTTTTCCTCCTTGTAATACAGGTTTTGCTGCTTCTACATCCATTGCTACAACGATAGATACGTTGCTCGCATTAAGTTCTGCAAGGTCTGGTGTCGTAGATGCTCCAGCAGATAATACTGTTCCAAATCCTTTTCCTTCTAAGACTACTTCAAAAGGCATATAATCTACATATGCTTCATCTGCTTGTACTTGTGCAACTTGTGCTGCTGCTGTTGATGCTGCAAAATCTGCTACTCCAGAATAGATAATTCCCATTTGGCGAATTTCTCCATCTGCAGACTCTTGAAATGCTTTTGCTTTTTCTACTATTTCAGTATATGAAATACCTGTCGTTGCTTGAATAAATAAATCTCCTGATGAATTTAATCTAAAATACTGTTGGATTTGGTAATATGCAGATTGTCCATTTGTATCATATCCTTCGTTAATTCCTAATGCTTCAGCATCTTCTAACGAGGATAAACGATACGTTTTGTCTTGATCTAAACCAGCAACACCAGACGTTCCATCTTCTGCTATTGCATTTCCGTCGAATAATAATCCAGATACCATGTCTTGACTAGGATTTCTTCTTCCTAATCCGCCTGAAAGTTTGTTAATTATTACGTCATTTAATGTACCCATAATTTAATTTTAATGTTAAGGTTTTAATTATTTTACTTTTTATTTGTATTAAAATTTGAGCATAAAAAGGTCCGTATGGAGCATTGTTATGCTTCATATAATCTTAGTATCCAAAAATTTAGAATGAAGTTCTTCTTTAGAACTAAAGAAGAATTTTGATCTTTATGCGATCAACAATATTTGATATTAGGAGTGCGCTTAATCCTTATTACAAACACATTATTTTTTCTACACTGATCATAGCTATTTAAAAATCAGTATTGTAATAGTCAATTATGATGCTTTAAGTTGTACCCCTTCGTTTATGATGGTATAGATAGTACGCTCTGTTACAAACAATTTTTCTGAAAGTTCATTTACAATTACTTTCATTTGTTTTTGTTGATTTTCTTGTACATAATCTAATACAAATGCTCTTCTTTTTTCTAATAGTTTATTACTTCGTCTCATAGCTTATTATTATTATACGTTATACTTATTTTCTTAATTATTATTTCTTAATGGAGGATCAATAAATTCATCTATTTCTATGTCTTCAAGAGAAATAAATTCTCCAGTAGGTCCTTCGGTTAATGTATATCCCTGACTTATTAAATCTTCTTCTGAAACTCCATTATAAATGAGTCTATATCGCTTCTTAAGTTCCGTTTCTACAAGTGTGGTTTTATATGAAATTTCCCAAATGAAATAATTTGTTTTTTCCCAGTTATCTTGTTCGTGATTACAATACTGCTTCTCTTTTATTTTAAAAGTTGAGTTTGTGTTAAGCATTGCTCCAGTAGATCGCGTCGTTTCTTCCCTGGAAAGAATAGCTTTATCAATGTTTTGAGAAATATCAAATACATCTTCATAACTTTGAGCACTAGCTAGTGTTCCTTGTAATGGTAATATGATATAAATACAAAAGGTCACATCTGCTTTATAGGTTTGTTCTGAAGAAGTTTCCCAGTCTACACAATCATATTTAAACAAAAGTGTAGGTGTACTAATAGGAGGATTTCTAAAAACATTATCATTATATAATGTTATATCTGGTATGGAACCACTAAATCCCATCTCAGCTTCTATACGTTCCTTTTTATCTAAATAAAATTCTCTTAAAATCATTTGTTTGTTTATTTGTATCAAATATCTAACATATGTTGTTAATATGCAAATATTATTTTGTAATAATACTGTCTTTTCAGTAAAATTTAACACATTTCACATATTTTTACGTAAAAAAGTTCACTAAAAATTGTAATTTGTTTTAATAATGTGATAAATACCTTATTTTAAAGTAGTTTTCATTTTGCAATATTTTTAAACATATCACAAATAACTGCAATTTATAAAGGAGAATTTTGTATTAAACCATATAAGAAATATGTAAGTTAGATCCTTACCTCTCTATAATATATATAGAAGTTTATAGACGAATAAAAAACATTTTTGGAGAGGGAACTCTTTCTAAACGTATTATAAGAATACATTGCCTACGATGCTACAAAACTTATGTACTGTCTATTATAGGACTTCGTAATTTGAGCTTCTTACTTTTCTTGAATGTTATTCAGGTTTTTAGATTGACAAGTTTCTAATAACATCTGTAAACTATCTAGTTTGTGTAATCTCTCCATATCACCTTTTTCCTGAGTATTCTCTTTATAAACCTCTTTAGGTTGATATTGTTCGTGTAGAAGGATAAAAACCAACAAGCATCCTATAAACAAATATTCAATCCTATTCTTCATCTTTTTAATTTTAAATAATTACTCGATACCCTAAAAGCCTAGACACTGGATAGCTACTAATATTTACTTGATCATCTTGATTTCCTCCTAATACAAAAATCTCATCTCCTACTTGATTGATGTAAAACCCTACATGGCCTTTCCAACTTTTTTTACTTTCACGCCAGAACACAACAACATCTCCTAGCTGTGGACTCTTTGTTTCCATACCTATCTCTAGCCAACTTCTCGCATCAAGTTTCCCCGTATATGGAGCATCACTCATTTTAAGCACCCAATTAACAAAGGCAGAACACCAAGCGGTCTCATCTTTCAACTGCTTACTAGTGTACCCTAATTCTTTAAAATATTTAATTACTTCTGGATTATTTTTAATTCCTTTTTTTTCTTTTATACCATATTGGCTAAAAGCATATTGCATATGTTTTATCATTCTCTATAGGTTTATTATGAGTGGTTTTTATTTTTTAATTCTTATTGGTAATTGTATGACAGATAGTTCTAGATCTTATTCTCTAAGTTTATTTGTGATATAGTAATAGGCAGATTACAAGAATAATCTACTTATTATTCTTTTTTTTATGCTTTCGCGAAAGCGTAAACCCTATGTATCAATAATGTATAGATATTATTAAATAGGTCTTGTAATATGTTCTTAGACGTTACTGAAGAAGTAACACATTCTCCTTAATAATTGGTAAATCCCTGAACTATAGTGTCATTACTATTATTAGAAAGTTTTATTGCATTTGTACTTAATCCTCCTACATCTATCGTAATCGTAGAGCCTGTTGAGTTTATTAACTCCGTAGGCTTTTTTTGACGTATTGTCGTATTTTCTATTCGTACGGTACCTATATTTGATTTAGTCATTAAGTATGAATCTACTACCATACAACAGTTTTTGTAATTTAGATTACCGTCATCTACTGTAAGTGTCCCTGTAGAATCATCTACAATAAGATCTATAAAATCAATAGCTCCATTTGTAGAATTACCTGTATAATTAAGTAGCTTTACTCTTCCTTTAAAGGTTACTTGTGTTACTGTTTGAACTAGTAAAATAGTAGCTACGGGTGTATCTAAAAATTCAACAATTATTGGTTTATTTGAGTAATGAAATCTCAAGTCTCCAGATACATTTGCTAAAGCAATTTTCCCACTTTCTACAATTCTAATAAGCCCTACTCCTCCTGTTATGAGTTGGTTTGTTGATACCTCAAGTTCTACACCTGCAAAAGGTGTTATCAACGCTGCATTAGGTGTATATCCCGAAGCATTAATTAATTCAAAATTTAACCTACTTGTACGACAACTTCCCATAGCTGTTCTCATAATAAGACGGTTGATCTTCTCTACATAATAAGTTCGTCCAAAATATCTAGCATTTCCTCCAGGTGATGTGATATTAATTTCGTCTACATTAAAATCACATATCAAGTCCTCTGTATTTAAAGAAGAAAAACCAACAGTTTTATTATCTAATATTCGCCCATTAGGGATATTAAAATACCATCTTATGGTACGGCTCCCATTATTGGTGTAAAATAAATTCCCAGAATTTGTATTATTAGTAAAACTTATATTGACATATAAATTAGATCGAAATTCTACATTTAGAAAAGGGACTTTTTCATTTATTAGATGTGTTGCTTGATTAAGCAAGATGATAACAATATGTACAGAATCCAGGTCAATTGTTTTATCATATTCAGAAAACACACCATCTATAGTCTTATATGGTTTTGAAGGGTTATTAATCCCACCTATATCATCATCACCTAACACACTATGTACATAATAATAGGTAGTTGCATCACTTACAAACTTGATTCTATTATTAGCCGCATCAAAAGAAACCCCTTCAAACTCAACAAACTCATCTGCCGTAAATTGCGTAATACCATTCTCATCCCTTATTGCTAGTCCCTGTAAAGCTGCTGTTGTAACATCTGTAGTTGCTAACTTAGCATCTAATATCCCTTGTAAATCTTCGACCTCACTAATTTGATGAAGATCTGGATGCACATAGTTCTCTAGTTGCTCTAATTTTGACTTTAATAAGGTTGTAAAATCTTCGACAGATAATTGTTTATTAGGTATTTTATCTACTTTTTTATCTAAGTCGATTTGAAGATTTATTATAAAATCATCTGGAAGTTCACTAGAAGATTGTGTTATTACTTGCTGTGTATCATCAGAAAAAATAAAAACAAAATCCCCATCAATATTTACCGATATATTTCTAATAGCCACGCCGTCATCTTTATGCAAAAAGCTATCAATAAGGCTTTCAAATTCAGATTGAGTAGGTCTATCTCCTGACTCAAAATAAGATTTTAATGTTGCTACATTTTTTTTCATAGTGTATTTATATCTTTTTTAAATGCGATTATTACATTCTATTATTTTTTTCATCTATCGTATCTAGAAATCTTTTAAACAGATTGATCAAAGAAGATCTAATTGCTTTCAAAAGCTTTGTTAATGCGTCAAAGTTTTTAACTTCTTGTTTTGTTTTTATCGCAATAACATTACTAAAAATTGATATCCCATCACTTACAATAAGCAAGTCTATTACGAGTGTTATAAACCAGTTAAAATCGTAATTAAGTCCTTTTCCCATAAGATTTAAAGACATAGGAATTACTAATACTGCAAGTTTTGAAACAAACCCAAGTATTAGTTTTTTAAAGTAAAAGGTCTTTTCTAATACAATCACTTTAACAACACCTAAAAAGGTGTCGATTAACATAAGACAAAACAGTACTTTTAATAATTCTACATCTATATCTATGTATACAAAGAATGAGTATATGAGAATCTTTATTTCATTCGGGCATTCTAATATCTTTTCGTACATCTAATTCTCAATTATTTATCTTCGACAATCGATTTTTTCGCATGATCAAAATCAAAAACACTTAATAGATTTGTAAATCTTTTACCAAATTCTGTTAAGGTTTGATCTCTTTCATTCTCTCCTAGATTATCGCTGATAGTTTCTTGAGTAACTCCAAACTTATGCGTAGACTCTTCTGTTATAAAATTGTCATTTAAAAGTGCTCCAACTACTATATTTCCTGTAATATCTATATTAAGACTTACATGTCTTAAGTAGCTTTCAAACTCTTCCCACTTCACTATCCTATATAAAAATCCGAGTGGAAAAATTCCTATTGCACTAATACACGCAAAAAAGAAAAGGATCCATTCTCCATAATATTTTTTAGAAATAAATAAAAATGGTGTTAAGCCCAGGCTCACTGGAATCATACAACCAGCAGTAATGACAAGCCACAACAATGCCATTACTGTAAATAAAACTTTTACAGTTTTCATAATAATTTTTTAAGGGTTAAATTTCCGTACCAAGTACGATTTGGGGTTTTTGGTATTCCATTATCTAGGTGAAAATTTTAGTAGTATCACCTAGATCTGAATTAAGTTAAAGAGTGTTTTTAACTTACATTTCCTTTTAATTTCTCAACAAAATAATGTCTTATTGTTTTTCCTTGCATATCATTTAATTCAAGCGCATTTATGTACGATTGAAACATTGTTGCTTCTTCTTGAGTTTTGCCAGATGCGACTAGTTGTTCTTGTGTAGGAACAAAAGTACTAAGCCACGGTAATGCTGTTTCTGTTTCTATAGCCGTATAGAGATCTGTTGTTGCATATGATTTATACTCTGTAAAATCTGTAGAGAACTCTCTTGAAAGTTTTCGTAAAGCATCATATGCTTTCTTTTTTGCAGTAGTATCTTCATCATCTACAAACACGCCAAGAATTACTAGAATTGCTCCTATTTTTTCAGATAAAACACGTGTGATATTTGTACGCCTTTTAAGTCCTACATCTAAGATTTGTCTATTAGTCTCGTATACTTTGTGTCTAATTTTAGTGTTTTTCTCATCAGTATCTAAGGTTCCATCTTCAAAGTAATATTGCCATTTCTTCTCACGGGAATACATTCCACGCTCTGCTGGATAAAATTCTAGATCTGAAGTTCTATATTCATATACTTCAGAAACCATTACTACTGGTCTCTTTTCTTCATTTTGTTTATAATAATAAATGGTTTCTTGTACTAAACCATCATTGGTCAATGTGACATCTTCAGTAAGTCTTATTCCAGACTTTAGTTCAGTTACATAGTTAATTGCTGTAATCTCTTTTTCAGATTGAGATGGCACTACTAGTGTTTTTAAAAGATGTTTTGGATCTGGGTTTTTATACTCAGTCACTTCTTCCCAGGTTAATCCTAAATGACTCTCTTGTGGTTGAAAATCTAATTGTGCTCTTACTTTATTATCTGTTCCTTTTCCTATCCAAATACTCATGATTATATAATTTTAAATTGCACATCGGCTCTTAATTCCCACCAATTGGACATTCCAAAAGGACTAAAATTTACTGCTGTACTAGGTGATACATATATAGTAAACCCTATTTCTTCTGTAGGTAGTTGAATAATATCTACAGTGCTTCCATCCCCTATTCCTTGTGCGCTTTGCCACTGACTAGAATCTAATCCTCCAGTTACTCCTAAACGGCTTTTTGTACTAACTGTAGTATTTAAACCTACATCTACAAACTCTGTTTCAAGACTAAAATCTCCTCTAAATTCAATATTATTTAATTCTAATTGATGACCCGGTTTTAATATTCCATAAGATGATAGATCTACAAAAAATTCTTGATCTTCTATATTATTAGTGGACCCTCCTAAGAAAAGGTTTGTCACATTAAAATAAATAGGCTCAATTTCATGATATCCTTTTACTCCTGCTCCATCAGTTCCATAATAATAACTTGACCCAGGATTTGTTTGATCACCTTGTAATTCCAAGTTTCCTGAAATATCAGTAATTGATTTTGCAAAAGCTGACTTATCACGTTTTATATCATCTAAGTCTTTTCCAGTTCCTACATATCCACCATTATCAAGTTTTGTAGCTTGTAGAGAAACTACATTAGATTCTAGTAATGCAATACTTGCTTGAAGCCCTGTTAAATCTTCTTCAAGACTTGATAAATCTACATCTATAGTTGTTCCACCAACAAATCCTAAGGTTAGGATTTTAGTAGTATCATCATACATAGTATCATTTACAAATACATCAGCAGCAATAGCTTGTGCAGAAACTGTTCCGTCGGCTTGCACAACTAAATTTCGAAGCCCTGATCCTGAAAAATTTGAAATTTTAAGACCATCTAAGAGCTCGACAATTTGACTGAATATTTTCATACCAGCAATGGTTTCATTACCTGTTGTAGCAACTTTACCATCTAATGAGGTTTGTAAATTTTCTACTTTGTCTATACTGATTTTATGATAGCCTTTTATTCCAGATTCATTTGTTCCATAATAATGTGTAGGTGATGGAAGTTCCTGATCACCTTGAAGCTCTAGATTTCCTGAAATATCTGTAATTGATTTTGCAAAAGCTGACTTATCACGTTTAGCATTATTCAGATCTTCAGCTGTCCCTGTAAATGTACCTTTATCTAGCTTCGCATCTTGTAACGATGTAATATCTGCTTCATTCTTATCAATAGCTGCTTGTAAACCTGTAAGATCTTCTTCAAGATCAGAAAGATCAATCTCTATGGCTGTACCATCTACAAAAGATAAGGTTAACATTTTAGTGTCATCATCATAAGAGGTATTGTTTACAAACACATCTGTCGCAATTGCTTGGGCAGCTAAAGTTCCATCTGCCTGTACAACAATATTTCTAAGTCCCGTCCCTGAAAAATTTGAAATTTTTAGACCTGATAAAAAGCTTACAATTTCATTGAATGTTTTTTGACCTGTTATAGTTTCATTACCAGTAGTAGCTACTTTACCATCTAATGAAGTTTGTAAATTCTCTACGCTATCAATATCAATTTTATGATACCCTTTTACTCCGTCTTCATCTGTTCCATAATAATGTGTAGGTGATGGAAGTTCTTGATCTCCTTGAAGTTCCAGGTTCCCTGAAACATCTGTAATTGATTTTGCGAAAGCAGACTTATCACGTTTGGCATCATCCAAATCTTGTGCTGTTCCTACAAAACCACCTCTATTCAACTTTAAGTCTTCTAAAGAAGCTATAGCTGACCTTATAGATACAATACTTGATTGAAATCCAGTTATATCATCTTCGAGACTTGATAAATCAATATTTATTGCAGTTCCGTTAACAAATTCTAATGTCAATTTTTTTGTAGCTTCATCAAATTGTGTATTCTCTACAAAAACATCTGTCGCAATAGCTTTTACATCTACTGTTCCGTCTGCTTGAACTACTAAATTCCTAAGCCCTGTTCCTGAAAAACTTGAAAGTTTTATTCCATCTAATAACTCTATTAATTCAGAAAAAACTTTTTGCCCATTTATAGTTTCGTTTCCAGTGGCATTCACTTTCCCATCTAAAGATGTTTGTAGGTTTTCTATTTCTAAAATATTATGAGTTACTGGATGGACATAGTTTTCTAACTGTTCCAGTTTTACTTTTAAAGCTGATGTAAAATCTTCTGTAGATAATTGCTTATTTCCGTCTTTATCTATTTTGTCATTTAATACATTTTGTAAATCTGTAATAAAACTGATCGGTAATGCTTCTGGTAATTGTCTTACCGTAAATATTGTGTTATCCGAAAATGTAAAAACAAAATGTCCATCACTATTAATAGTTATATTTCTAATTGTAACACCAGCATCTTTATGTACAAAGCTATCGATAAGGTCCTCAAAATCTGTTTGGGAAGGCTTATCTCCGCTCTCAAATAAAGATTTGAGTGTTGATATACTTCTTTTCATATAATTAAGTATTAATTGTATTAAAACAGGCTTCCGTAATTTGCTTCTACAGAAGCCATATTTTAATACTATTTTGATATAAATTTAAAGTTGATTTTGAGGAAAATCGTTATCATTATCAGCAATGATTACATCTCCGCCGCCACCGCCGCCGCCATTGCCGCCGCCGCCGTTGCCGTCGTCAATTGGATCTTCTTCTATAAGGATGAGATCTGTAGCCTCAAATAAAGAAGTTATAAGTTCTCTATTGCCTGGGTTACTTGTCAATGAAATTCTTGAATTAAGCGTATAAAATGTATTTGAATTTACAACAGTCAATCGCGGTACTATTCCTATATGAGTTACTCGAATATTTTTCTCTCCATTAGCTCCAAATGTTATACTGAAAGTTTGACTAGTTCCTTGTGTCATAATTGCTTGTCCAAGTATTGAACCTGTATCAGAATCATTGACAGAAACACGACTTCCATTTAAAACTGTAGATGTTAAATATTGAATAGATAATTGCTCTGTTGTATTAGGTGTACCTTGTAATCTTACATTAAAGACTTCTGTATTTCCTAAGGATATTGAATCTGGTAATACTACTATACTCGTTTCTTCTACAACATTTACAGTATAACTCTTTGTTGCTCTTCCTCCATCTACATCAGTCACTTCAAACTCAATTATATCTGCATCAAGTAATCCTGTAATTCCAAAACTTGCAGTTCTAATCGTATTAACGATATTAGCCTCTGACACATTTAGATTCCTAAAAGGATTAATAATTCTGGTCACGCCATTGCTTGTTATCCTTGCAATTATAGTTACACTTGGATCAAAAATATCACCATCTGGATCTGATACTGCCACTTCAAAAACACTTATTAATTGTATTTGAGAGTTGATTTCTCTATTGATTGTAAATATTGTGTTACTTGTAATATCAGTCCCCGTAGTTGGGTTTACAATTGAGTTAAATATAGGAGGTCTATTTGTACGTGCTACAACAATCGTTACCCTATCCATATATTGCGCACCTTGTGCATCCTGTCCTGTTGCCTCATAAACATAGGTTCCTTCTATTAAGGTTCCATTAATATGTGTTGTTAGTCCATTTGGTGTTGCTATTGTTGAATTATTTGGCCCTGAAAATTGTGTCCAACCATTAAATGTTAAGTTTTCTAAACTAGCACTTAATGTAAAAGAAGCATCTGCCGTAGCATCGTAAGTATCCTGACCACTAAGAATTTGCAATACGAAGGATTCTCTTTCACCAAAATCACCTGAGATTGCTGCATTAATTGTTGGTGTATCTCTTCCTACAAAAATAATATATCTTACAGCGCTAAAATTTAATTGTCCACCAACTGAAATACTATTATCATCTAAATCTGGTATCGTAATGTTACCTATTTGATCGTTATCTTCATCACAAAACACCCATCCAAGAGGAGGTTGTCCATTAGCACTAAACCATAAGGTAATAAGTCCTAGCGGAATACTCTCTGAAGATCTTCCTTTACATACATTCCCTTTATTGTCAATCAACAATGGTGATTTAAGTGTAGAGGTGCTATTTTCTGCAAATTCTGGAAATTTTATCTCCCCTCCTATTACCGTTGTTCCCCAGTCACTATTATAATTAAGATGCAGTGCTGTATTATCAGGATTTACGGGTCTAACATCATCTATTGCAGTAAATTCCTCAATATTCTCATCTACCAAGGCACGTCCTTGATCTCCTCTTTGTGTAGAAGATCCAAATTCAAAATACTTAGCTCTTAACGTAGCAAGTGCTGTTTCTAGAGTATCTAGATTAGATAATTGATTACCTCCCATATCTAGATCTCCTTCCATAGGTTTACTACCGTCTATAGGTAAGAACCCTATGCGTCTAAGAGGAGTAGTATTACCAGGTAGATTTGCAATATTATAAAACCTAAAAATTCTGTCGTTAGGCTCTGACAATGTCATATCATCCTGTCCAGTCATAGGATTATAATTATCAGGAATTTCATTAGCATATTCAACCGTATAATCTATATATGCAGGTTTATAAAGCCCATCTCCATAACGTAATTTAATGGTAGTCTCGGCAGTTCTCAAAACATTTGTAGGTGTTGTAGTACCAGCTTCCATAAGATGGAGTACACCATTTATGATAAACCATCCATTTTCATCATTGGTTGGTTCAGAAATCACATAAACTTGATCTTCCTGAATATCGAAACTTCTTTTGAGCATTTCATAAAGCTCATCTCTATAAGCTGACTGTAGTCTGGCAAGTGTTTCCTGTTCTAATGGAAACCCTCCGCTATTTATAAAATTTATTTTTTTCATCGTAACTGTTTAATATCGTTTCTCTGTTATAAGGCACTTGCAACATATCTTCTGTAACTAGAAGTTAGTTTCATGTCTTAACTCAATTATTTTAATTGTGTTTATTCTAGTAATGTTTTAGTTTACATTACAGTATTGTCATATCTCAAATGGATGCACGACTTGAAATTTGCGTCTGAGGATTACAGATTCTTTGTAATTCTGCTGCTCCTGTTTGCATTGCAATCTCCTGACTACCATATGTAAATGTTTCATACGTTTTTCCCGCTAATTTGTAAAAGTTAACCACCTGATGGAATCTTGGTGTTCTTACCTCAACTGCACCTGCCAAGGCTCTATCTTCATTAGGGTGAGGCACAAAAAAGATTTTATCTGCAATTCCTCGTAAAGCAATTGCTACTTCTAATTCAGTTAACATATTATCATTATTACTATTAAATTCATTAATATCTACATTCAATTCTGTAGGCATCATAATTCTAAAGTTAGCATACGTTATATCTGTAAAATCTGCACTATCAGCGAGAAAAGTACGATAAGGAGAAGGTGGTGTATTTTCATTATCCGGAGTCATCTCATCAGAAACTGTATCTTCAGAAGTCACATCATTAGAAATTGAATTATCGGTAACTATATCATCTGTAGCATCTCCTGTATTTGTATCAATTTTAAGTTCCTCACAAGTAAAAAGTTCTATAGGATCTAAAAACCCTAGTTCATCTAATATTATTCTTTGTTGTGTCACTCCATCTACAATAACTGGCATCCCATCTACGATAATATCTTCTGACACAGGAACCGTAAGATGCTCTTCTTCGGTATGTAAGTAATATTCTTCATGTTTATATATAAATTGCAAATTCGGCTGCAATGTTTCATCTATATATATAAATTTTGCATCTCTTTTACCTTCAATCGTAAGGTTAGGATCATAAGTAACATTTGGATTAAAAGTTTCGTTAAGGACTTTTTCTAAATAAATGACTTGCCCATTGTGCTGCATTTGAAAAAGCGTTTGTGTGTATAAAGTCCTTAAAGGCTTTAAGAGTGCAATTAACCAGACATAATGCCTTTGCCTCCTCAAAATAGGTGGAAGCAACCAGAGTATTATTTTACTCCAGTTTATAATTAAATAATTTCTCATAGTTTCTGGATTTAAAATATATTCTGATTATTTCTAAAAAAGGTATATGGGAGATACGTTACATTGATCTGTAATTCATTTAGATCAACGTATCCAGAATCAGGAATGTAAAATTCTCCATCAATTGTCACTGGAGTACTCATCGCTTTTCCAGCTTTCATATTTTGTAAAAGCGGAATATTTACTCCTGGAGCTTGTTGAATGGCATCTACCAGAAATGTTTTGACAATAGCTCCATTAAACTCAATATTTCTCAGGTAGTTATTGATTGCGTCTACTACAGGGTTTGTACCATTGGCTAGTAACACCCCATTTTCTTCATCATTAGAGCTGCTAGGGTTAATAAAAATAATTAAAGGATCTACGTACACTAATAAATTCAATTCTAATTTATCTCCTGGAAAAGAACTTACTTGTACTTGATTTCCAGCATCTTTAATACGATTGATATATTCTCTAAATCTAGCTTGTTCATCAGGTTTTAGGCTAGTGATATTTTCTCCATCATCTTTGGCCACTTTCATAAATACGACTCCTACTTGATTACGAAAATAATTTGATAATAACTGGTCAGCATCTGAATTACTTACTTCTACATTGACCCTATCTCCACTATCATTTCGAATCGTTAATTCTCCATCAGGATTTAATATTGTAGCCAGATCTATTTCACTAACTGCGCAATGTTTTACAATCCTTTTACTTTCAATTTCAACTTCACTTAATTCTTCTGTATCAAATTCAAAGAATCCATCTTTAAAAATAAGAGAGGTTTTATCTATAAAACCTAAAGCTTGTGTACGATACCAGTCTAAGGTATGCGGGCGAGATATTCTCGCATTTCTTTCCACGATTTGTTCATGGACCCAAATGGCTGAAGCAACTATGTAAACCCATAGCTTCCATATTGCAGTTTTAGATTGATTTGTAAGACCTGCTAAGGCAGATTGCTCTCTTTTTTCATCTAAAATTTCATTTTGGATTTCGGCAATTGTTCTTGACATATTTAAATTTTTAATGTAGTTCTCCCTCTAGACACGTTTAAAGCGCCTATAATCAAGGTTTTAATGTTTTTTAATGTATATACCTATTACGAGATTGTAATAGCATATAAAAAGTATCTAAGCGATAAAGAAATCATCTTCTATAATCATAAAATCAACTCCAAATACATCTGGCAGAAGTAATTCTTCTTCTCTAGTTGAGTTTGTTGCAGGATGTACATTGTTTGCTATATAGTATGCAACAATATCTTTTTTAAACGCTTCTCTTCCTACTTGTAAATCTTCATATACAGAAATATCATCTGTAATATTAAATCTATTATTATCATCCAAAACATCAAATACAGTCTCTATACTTCCATATTCTTGTAAGGCAATATCAAGAACATTTTGATTTTCTTGAGGTCTAATAGTTTCCATCTATTTTAATGTTTTTTAGATCGTTAACATCTAATGTTCTCACATTAAAGTTATCGTAAATTAATTGCTTGTCTATTTCATTTTCTAAGCGTAAACGCGTTGTAGCATCTGGGCTTTTTAGGTACCTAGTAAGTCCTACACCTAGAATGGGATATTCTTTAAAGCTTCCTTTTTGACTTAACAAAATGTGTGTCAAGTTTTGCTGGCTGGCTTCATCGATAAGAAAATCTCCATTCTTTATCTCTAGGTCATCTTCTAAGATAAAATCGTTCATATATATTGTTTTAAAATTATTTAATAATCACCGCCTAGCAGTCTTTAAATATCATTGAGAAACAAGTCACGTATAGGCCTTAAAACACAACCATTTTCTATACTATAAAAATACTTTAACACTGCTATAAAAAAAAGAATTTAGAAGTCGTTAAACGGTAGTTTCAGTACATTATCTATCTGATAAACTGTATCATAGTCCCACATGTCTCTGCTTACATTTATTACATATTAATACGCATGTAAAACAGATGTTATTTTTATTTTAGGCTACTTTTTGAGGATTAAATAATATTATAAAAAGGATTGTTTCTTTATATGCTTTCGCGAAAGCGTATACCGCCTTAATACATGAAGTATTATTCTTCTTTCTCTTTTATAAGTAATGCTATAAATTCTTCCAGTACAGGTATTCCTAGTATAGGTATAGCACATCCATCTGGACAAATTTGAATGGCTATTTTAAGCTCTTCTAATCTTGTTATTTCTTCTGTTGTCATGTTTTCTATTTAGCTTTTACAAAAATTTCTATTCCTGGTATCTGATCTATAGCAATAGGAGTATTGTCAGGGTCTGTATTAATTTTTCTATATACAAGATCTCCTTCTTCACTGTTAAAAATATATTTTCCAGACAGGCTAGGCATATCTTCATACAAGAATCCAAAAAGTCCTTTAACAGTATTCTGGCCTGACGCATCTATACTTAAGTTATTTGTGTAAAAATCTCCGGCATGTTTAAAAGCAGTTAAAAACATAATGCTGTCTGATATTTTAAGGTATTGCCCTCTGCTATATCCAAACAAGCATTTATTAGTCTGTACATTACTTAAAGAAAGCCTATCTACACGTTTTCCTCCGATCATCGTATTTCTTATACGACAGGCATCATCAAATTGTACATCCATATAAGTCACTCCAAAAGCAGTTGCATCTGCAGCCATACCTCCTAGTCTTAAAAATGCAAGGTTACCCGCATTAGCGATTAATGATGTACTTAGTATCTGTAGATCTGAAATACGTCCTTTATTGCTTAATTCTATGACGTTATCTATTGCCGTAATTCGCACCAATCCATCACTATTAAATGGAGATGATGAAGACACAACACTTCCTGCCATAAAACTGGAATAAGAGATTCCATCTGTAACGTTTACTATTATTTTTTGATCTTCTATATACTGTCCGCTATTTCTTCTAAAAACAGTATTCTCTAAATTATTTACTTTAAAGACTTCTACCTTATCTATCGGATTACCTTGTGTATCTATTGGAAAAATAGGAAGATCTCTTCCATTATTTATAAGAGGAGCAGTTACATCTACCTTATAGATATTGTCATTTGCTGTTTCCATACGAGCGCCATACACAATAGAAGCCCCGTTTGTAATTCCATCTAGAAACAGGTTTGGAATTGTGCCTACTTGACTAAAATCTTGATAAAAATTTTCATTTTCAACGCTTGGTAATATATATCTATGCTCTTCTGTTGTGTTTATATTTCCTAATGTAAATGCGTTATTTCCTCCTACATTATATACAGAACTATCTACTGTATTTTGGAGAATATAATTTACCCAATCTTCATTAGATAATTTATAACGTCTATAACGTTGTACACGCCAATCTTTGTCTACATCTATCTTCCCATCTGCAGAGATGCGTCTTTTAATACTTCCATTACGTGTACCTATTACAACATCATCTTCATTTTTAATTTCGGTATCTGTAAAGTCATATTCTAGCAACTCACCAGGATATGTAACACTCGCTGCTTGTATAGCAAAAGCATTTCCTGAGATGGCAGTTACTAAAATTTTTTCTAAAGGCACAGCGCTATTTTCTTCGGCAGTCATTTCCATATATGGAGTTCCATTATGCACATCAGTATTAATAACACCATTAGGTTGCATCATTACTTTTAAGTTTGCATCTAGAATGGTTGCATCCTCATCTATGGTATCAAAACGCTTAATAGAATATCTAAATGTAGATCCATCTACAGTGTGTAGTCCATTAGAAAATTTCATAAAGAAACCAGAAAAAAAGCTTACGACTGTAGCCGTATCTCCTACTTGAATAGGTCCCATATAATCTGCTGGTAAACTTACAACCTCAATAGGAACTCCATTACTCACCTCATTAAGTGGTGGGTCAAAAAAAGCAAAACCAGAAACAACTCCTTGACTAGCAGCCTCTCGGTTAATATTTGTTGTATTAGTCCCTTCTATATAATAGCGTGTTTGGTAGTTTGCGATTGTATATTTTTGTCCTACGACAAGAGCATTGTTTGTAATCAGTGTTTCTAAATCTGTATACGTATATTCTGTAGCAGCTATAGTCGCAAAATCTTCGTCAATGATCATACTATCAATGAGGTCAGAAAATTCTCCTTCGGTAGGTCTATCTCCAGTCTCAAAATACGTTTTTAAAGTACTTCTTGTTTGTTTCATTAGTATTTGTATTTAATAATTCTTTTAAAAAATGGGTAAAACATAACATCGTGCTAGAAAATATACTAGCATCACAAAGGATTGCTTTATAATAAAATGTGGGATGCAAATAGAGTATTTCCGTAGTATTCCTTGTAGAAAATCTCTTATTTTCAGAGTGTAAAAATAGAACGAACACTTCTTAGAAAAAAATTATAGCCCCCTGTATAACAGTAGTTTCAGCAAATTACCTATAACACATAACGTGTTTTGGGTAGCCCCTTTTATGTATGTCTTCTATAACGTCATACATAAAAGGTCAGGCTATTCACTATATCTTTTAAAACCATATATAAAAGTTTTAAAAGGATGCCGTTACTATCCTTACTACAGAAAAAGAATAGTCACATTAAAAAACAATTTGTGGTATGTTTTTGTTGTATTAGGAGTGACAATGATTCTTCTTAGACAAATATCTTTAAAGCGCCAGCGGGCACCGAAGGAGTGATATTACTGATAGAAGTGGTAGCGATACCAGTAACGCCTCCTTCGGCCGGGATAATATTTTCTCTAGAAGCTATAGCATTGTTTTTTAAATCTTTTCCAAAGTTCTTTAAAGTAATCTCTCTTTCAAAACAACAGTATCTTTTTTAATAACAATAGCAATGCCTTATGCTATTATTTTTTTTCAAATCTTTCTTATGTATATCTATATCTCATCTGATTTAAATTCATAAAATATGATTTTTTAGCTCTGTAAAAATACACTCAAAAATGATTTTTTTTAAATTTTAAATCACAGTGAATCAGTAGTTTCAGCAAATCATCTATCTACTGAAGCTATTGAAAACACGAATCAATTTTCTATTTTTTTACACCTCTCTTATGTAGTTTTACAACCTCAAAATGCAATAATTGGTATACAATTATTTGCCAGTATATGATGATGATGTATACACTAGTGAGAACCTCTAACACCTAATTATTAATTCAAAAACAATTCATTATGGGCCAAACCTTTATGTTAAAAAAGAATCTGAGAGAAACACCAGTAATTTCGGATATAAGTAGTACACAGACAACAGGTGCATCCTCTAATGAGAATAAGTTTTCAATTGGGACTGTACATATTTCATCTACCAAGGAAGTGCAAGGAAATACAGTCGTAAATGCTGTAAAAAAAGAGTATCACGATACTAATATACCTAAGTAATAACAACCATGGAAGAGCAAAAAAACATCAAAAAGCTAAAAGCAATACATGGCAAAATCAAAAAGTATAGTTCGGAGGATAATAATTATTACGCACTCTGTAAAATACCTAATGCACACATATTTCAGATATATAAAGAGCACTATACAGAAGATATACATACAGCATTAGTCTACCTTTTTGAGGCTTGCGTTTTATCAGAAGAAACGTATGAAGATGAATTTAAACTATCTGTAGCAAATGCAATTGTAGCCGATGTGAAAATAGCGAGTAGTTTTTCTATAGACCCTACACCCTATGAAGATGAATTTAAAAAATCTGCTGCATTGATACGTCAGGCATTTCAGGTCGATCCATATCAACTTCCAATCACAGAGTATTACAAACTTTTGGAAGAAGCTCTTTGGCTTCAGAAACATCAAAACACACAACTAGAGGCTGTATACATGAATGCCTTTGCAAAAATATATTCAAATTAAAAAAACAACTATGGGATTTACAATTAATATAGATGACAAGCTAGATGGCAGAGACAGTTCTTTTACACAAGGATCACTTGAAAATGCTGTTAATTTTAATGATTCAGAAGGTCAAGATTTTATCATAGATGCTGGAGGAGAGTTTAATCAGCGTGTTTTTGCTCCTTTAATTTTTGAACCATTAGCACGACCAGGATTTACACTTTCTGAGTTACGCATAGATGCAGTAACCGTTTCTATAAATCGTTCTAAAAACATTCAAAAAGAAGCTATAGAAGGGCGAGAATTTACGGTGAAAGAACATATAACAAATGGTGATTTTAGCATCTCTATAGAAGGCCTTATTGCCAGTGATTCTGGAGATACGAACTATCCTAAAGATAAATTGTTTTTATTAAAACAATTCTTAAACGCTCCTTATACCCTTAGAGTAACTCATGCAATTTTAAATCGTTTTGGAATCTATGAGATTGTTATCGATTCCTATGCAATTCCCTCTATAGAAGGAACAAAGAATATTCAAAAATTTTCGGCAAGTGCCACATCAGATGAAACCGTTGAATTAATTATAAGAGATAATGTTTAGTTTAAATGCAAGAATTATAGTGTATGAAACGGTCAGATTAATACCAACTCCCGTTTCTTATGAGTTTAATTATGTTCAAGATGTAAGTATTACATCTTCTTATGAGACCTTAACAGATACGGCTACTATTAAGATGCCTAAAAAGGTTTTTCATAATCTAGAAGAAGAGTTTAATCCTTCGCAATTTAATACCATAAATAACAGGGATCGTATTTTATCTATCCACGATTTTTTTAAATTAGAAAACTTCGTAGAGATTTTTTTAGGGTACGATGGTGATTATAAGCCAGCTTTTAGAGGATATATCACAAGTGTAGAAGGAGATGCTCCTGTTACTATTACATGTCAAGATGCTATGTATGCATGTAAAAAAGTAAAGGCTGTAAAAGATGACTCTCTTAATGATCCAAATGATTCTTTAAATGTCATTGCTGAAAATCCAACAGTTAATATAGAAACGTTCAATCCTAAAGATTTTTTTACAGAACGATTAACAGCGTTAGGATTTCCATTTAAAATCAATGCCCTTGATGAAGATTTGGGAGCAATACTTGTCAAAAGAGGGCAAAGTGTTTGCCAAGTCCTGGAAGAATTAAAAAAGCATGACATTCATGCGTATTTTAAAACAGAAGCCGTTGGTCCTGTATTAACAATTACAAATAATCCTCAAAAATATGGTCTTGATGAAATAGGTGGTTTTATAGATCGCAATTTTATAGAAACCCCCTTAGTAGGAACACTCGTAAAAACTCTTTTTAATAAAGGATTACAACTTTTAGCCCCTGTATTAAATGCTATTGATAGTGCTTTTGGGAGTGATCAGTTTTTAGGCAGTGCTAGGTTTCGCTTTAAGCATAATATTATAGATGATAAATTAAGTGTCATTCAAGAAGAGGTTAAAAACACACGTGTTAGAGTTGAAAAATATTTTAAAAATTCTAATACTCCCATTCAAATAGAAGTAGGAGATCCAGATGGGCTTTTAGAAAAAACATATGTATTACACGCTCACGATGATGACCTTCCTAATGATCCATTACTTTTTAATCAAGAAAAACTAAAAATCGAAGCAGAGTTAGTACAGTATGCAGCATTCCGAGCGCTACAAAAGAGAGTTACAGGGCTAGATGGATACTTTACCACATTTGGTGAGCCATTCATTAGGCCAACAGATAGAGTTACTCTAGACAATGCAGAAGACAAAGAAAAAAACGGAACTTTTATAGTAAAAGATGTGGTTCGTACATACGGACTTAATGGCTATAGGCAAAAAATTTCATTAGGACGAAAAATAGAAATAGTATGATACAGATTAAAGACTTAATACAAAGCATCGCTGAAAAAGATACTTCAGTACAAACATGTGCTGCCAAAGTTATTGCTGTTAATGCACCACAGAATGCAATACATAGTCCAGATGATGCTTTTACAGTAAATGTCATGAGAGCAGATGGAGCTGTAATAAAAAATGTACGCTTAAAAGCATCTTTACAAGAAGAAGAACAAGGAATTATTAACATTCCTAAGATAGACAGTTGGGTTCTTATCTCTATTATAGACAATCTAGAAACGCGTGCCTTCATCTCTCAATGCTCTGAAGTAGAGCGTACTTTTATACGTTTTAAGAGTGAGAATAATCAATACCTCGAGATTGACAGCAATGCAGACCAATTTCATATGGTGTTTAAAGAAGTACTAAACAATATACCGGGACAACCTCCTACAGAATTTAAGTCTATTGCTAGTGTCTCCTTTAATAGTTTGCAAGCTGATAGTAATGAAAATAAACCAAACCTTATCACTACATTTTATGATGCAAACGGAAAAACACTTTCAGAAACTCTTACCACAGGGCAACAGCAAAAAACGACACTAAACTCTATTAAAAATGACGAACCTATAGAACGTGTTAGTTTTGATATAAATACAACAGCAGATTCTATAGCAACGCTCCATTTTACAAGTGAAGATGAAGAAAGCAAACAGAAAATAGATATTACGGAAGTCTCCACAACCATTGCTATAAATGAAGATGTTACTGTAGTCACTTTACAAGAAAACGACCTTACAATTACAACAGATAGTGGTGATGGGTATAGTGCTTCTATAAAAAGTGATGAGGTTATATTTATGAAAGAAGATCATCTTCTTAAACTTAAAGATGACAAATTCACAATTAAAAATAGTGGTTCAAGTCTATTAGACGAATTAGGAAAATTAGTAGATGAAATTAAACTAATAACGGTAACTACTCCTGTAGGCCCTTCTGGTACACCAATAAATGTGATGCAACTGGATGGCTTAAAAGATAGTTTTAGTAATCTACTCGAATAATAAATAAATAAACAATATGACTTTAGTAAAAGAAAATTTAAAAATGGCTATTGTAGCTGCTTTTGATGAAAGAGAAGAAAAAGAAGATAGTGTAGCTGCTATCGATAGAATAGCTGGAAAACTAGCAACAGCTATAGATGATTATATAAAAACTGGTACCGTGATGACCATGGTTACCACTGCGGGAAGTGCTACAGCACAAACGGGTACCGGAGTAGGAAACATAACATAACTTGGGAAGAGTTTGAGACTAGCAGATTCCGGTACTCTTCAAAACGCCGGATAATAAATAATTGGTGCATTTATGGTGATACACTTCTTCAGAATCACCCAATCTGCTAGTCTTTAAACTCTAATATGTAGGTTAAGTATACTAAAAAATATTGAACTAGCTTTAGAAACGAATAGGGTTGAAATAAGAAAAATGATTTAGAGACATCATTTTCTTATTTCAACCCTATTTGCATTTAGAACTTAATATCTTTACTCCTAAAATTAGGAATACTATAAAAAATTATGATATTGCCATTAGAAACAAATCAACATATACAAGCACGTGACTTCTCAATAAAGCAACATGGAAATCAGCGATATGGTACGTTACCATATATTGTACACTTACAAGCTGTCGTAAGTGTTTTACTAAGATTTGGAGTACACCCTAATAATCCTGAAGATACAGCCATACTTGCCGCTGCTTGGTTACACGATGTGATAGAAGACACAGAAACAACAAAGGATGAGGTAGAAGTCGCTTTTGGTAAAGAAATAGCCACTATTGTTTTTTGTGTAACCGATGGCAAAGGGACTTCAAGAAGTGAACGTAAAAAAGAAGTCTACCAAAAAATCATTACAAACCAAAAAGCCATTCAAGTAAAACTTGCTGATAGAATCGCAAATGTAGAAGCCTGTTTTTTAAACGGTCATAAAAAATTTAAAATGTATCAAATAGAACACCCTACATTTATAGATACATTAGCTCCTCATACGCATACAGTCTTAGGGAAAAATCTCATTGAGTATCTCAATACATTGATACATTTTAAATAAGAAAATAAAACGCTTATAAAATAAGTTTGATTTGGAAGAGTCGATTTTCTAAAACATAGTATATTTAGAGAGATATTTTAGATATGAAAAAACAATTACTTTTTATAGTTTTTACCTTTTGCGCCTGTATTAACGTGTTCTCTCAAGAACAAAAAAACGCAACTTATAGCGGTGGTATAGAGGCTCTGGGTTTTGTCGCAAATGAAGAACTACCATTCTGGGCTTATACAAATACATATGGACGTTTAGGCGAAGATTCTAATGGTTTGGTATACGCTTTCGCGAAAGCGAACTACAAATTATCAGAAAATAGTACCATAACACTTGGAGCATCTGGTATTGCTCGTGATGGTATAGATCCTAATATACAACGTGCAGAATTATATGCAAATTTTAAAAACAAATGGATAGATGTCACAGTAGGTTCTAAAGATTTTACAGATGATACCTACCAACTATCTACAGTACGTAGGAATATCTTATTTTCATCTAACTCAAGAGCCTTACCTGGTATTTTAATAAAAAACGCAAAGCCAATTAAGGTTTTTAAAAACTTTTCTATTGATGCTGCTATAGCACATTATGCCCTTAATGATGATCGTTTTGTAGAGGATACTAGAGTACACTACAAGAATTTTTATATAAACTGGGATATTAATAGTAAAAATAATCTTAGCGTAGGTTTACAGCACGCTGTACAATGGGGAGGGACATCTCCAGAAAGAGGAAAACAACCTGATGGATTTTCTGATCTTGTAAAAATATTCTTTGGAAGCGGAGGCGGAGAAGAGGCTACTTCTAGTGATCAAATTAATAGTTTAGGAAACCACCTAGGTTCTTATTCTGTAACTTATAAAAGAAGAGGGTCAAAACTAGTTGATATAGATGTCTATTACCAATCATTATTTGAAGATCGTTCTGGAATAGAACTTAATAATTTTCCAGATGGAGTTTGGGGAGTATCCATTGCTCCTAAATCATCAAAACTTATAAAAACAGTATTGTATGAATACGTACAGACTGTATCTCAAAGTGGTAGCCCTGTAGCTACACAAATTGGAGGACAACAAAGTGGTGGTGATAATTACTTCTTTAATGGTACGTATGTATCTGGATGGACATATGAAGGAAGAACAATTGGATTGCCTTTTATCACAATAGATGCAACAGAAAATGAAAATTTACCAGTTAACAATAGGAGTGTTGCACATCATCTAGGAATACTAGGTAGCTTCTGGAAATTGGATTATACATTTAAGTTAACATATTTAGAAAATTCTGGTACGTTTCGTACACCAATTACACCTAAAGATACTTTTGTGTATACATATTTGCAAGCAAGATTACCTATAGAAAAAATAGGTGTATTTAGTCTTAATCTCGGTGCCGACTTTAATGAAGATAGAGATACTTTTTTTGGAGCTGGACTAGGATATCGTTATACATTTTAAAAGATCTTATTAACCTTGGCTCAACACCTTTTAGAAAAAGGTATTCGTTTTAAAAATAAAAAGCCCGATTCATGATGAATCGGGCTTTTATATTGTGTGGGCGCTAAGGGATTCGAACCCCTGACCCCTTGGGTGTAAACCAAGTGCTCTGAACCAACTGAGCTAAGCGCCCTTATTTTTTTTACAAGATTGGGTTCTTGTTTGCAATGAGAAAAAGTTGTGGGCGCTAAGGGATTCGAACCCCTGACCCCTTGGGTGTAAACCAAGTGCTCTGAACCAACTGAGCTAAGCGCCCTTTCTTTCAATGCGGGTGCAAATATAAGTTAAAGTTTGTGAGTGTAAAATATTTTACCTTAAAAATTTAAATTATTTCTGCAACAACAAAAGTACTTCCTCCTACAAAAATCAAATCCTTAGCCTTCGCATGCTCTTTTGCTTTATCTAATGCTTTAGTTACAGAAGTATACATCTCTCCTCTTAACCCAAAAAGAGATGCTTTTTCATATAAAGTATCCACTGGCATTCCTCTTGGAACATCTGGTGTACAAAAGTAATACGTTGCATGACTTGGAAACATAGGCAAAATATCATCTAGATCTTTATCAGACACCACTCCTAATACAACATGCAATCTATGATAAGGAATGGTTTCTAGTTGAGGTAATACATAAGACAATCCTTCTTTATTATGCGCCGTATCACAAATTATAAAAGGATTCTCTCCTACTATTTGCCATCGTCCTTGCAATCCCGTATTCTTGACAACTTGCAATAACCCTTTAGCAATATGCTGTATTCCTACGGCAATTCCCTTTTGTTGTAATTGAGCAATCGTTACTTGTACGGTTCTTATATTATGTTGTTGATAGGTTCCTTTCAAATCTGATTTCATAGGAATAGCATCAAATGTATATGCTTTATGAAGGGGTGCATTACGCTTTCGCGAAAGCGTACGAAACACCTCCTCTGTCTCAGGATGATGTTCTCCTATAACAACAGGAATACCTTCTTTAATAATCCCCCCTTTCTCAAAGGCTATTTCTGAATATGTAGTACCTAAATACTGTGTGTGATCCATACCTATATTTGTAATCACAGCAACCTCTGGGGTAATGATATTGGTCGCGTCTAGTCTTCCTCCTAAGCCCACCTCTATAACGGCAATATCAACCTCTTGTTTTGCAAAATAATCAAATGCCATCCCTACAGTCATTTCAAAAAATGAAAGCTTGTGTGCTTCTAAAAAGGCTTTGTGCTTTTTTACAAAATTAATCACAAAGTGTTTATTTGCAACAACCCCATTAACACGCATGCGCTCCCTAAAATCCTTAAGATGTGGTGATGTATATAATCCTACTTTATATCCTGCTTCTTGTAAAATAGACGCAAGCATATGACTTGTAGATCCTTTACCATTTGTGCCAGCAACATGAATTGTTTTATAGGTTGTCTGAGGATTCTCTAAATGATCTACAAGTAATTTGATATTACTTAAATCTTTTTTGAAGGCTACAGCTCCTTGACGTTGGTACATCGGGAGTTGTGTAAATAGCCAATCTATAGTTTCTTGATATGTGATAATTCTTTATTTTTAGTTTTTAATAAACTTTTTAGAGAATACTTCTTCTGTTCCTTTTACTTGAACAAAGTAAATACCTTTTGAGATATTATTTACATCTATTGTAGCAGTAAGTCCTTCCATTTTTTGAGTCATTACTACTTGCCCTAATTGGTTATATATAATAACTTCTGCATCTTGTACAGATCGCTCTAAAGCAATTGTAGTAACTCCGCTTGAAGGATTAGGATATACAGACAGTATCGTCTCTGAAGATGAAAACTCTTCTACGCTTAATTCTCCTACATATCTAGTATACGCAGAACGCCCATATGTCCCTGCATATAATTGTTTCTCACCTACCATATATAAATCATTTACAACAACAGCTGGTAAATTTCCAAAAACGTACCAATCTTCACCAGGAGAAGAAGCTGCAAAAACTCCAACATCTGTGGCTATAAAATAGCCTTCGTAAGGACCATACTCTATATCATTTACAGGAATATCTGGAAGATTTGCAGTGATATCTGTCCAAGCACTACCATTAGATGTACTATAAAAAATATGACCAGCATCTTCACCAAAACGATATCCAGAAAAGGTTGCAAATACTTCCTGAGAATTTATCGTAGAGGCTTTAACCTTAGTGACCCAACGGTTAGGCAAACTTGAAGAAATATTTTCCCAAGTAGTGCCTCCATTTAATGTACGCCAGATATTTCCATCATCAGCTCCAACATAGATAATATCACTATTTATAGGTGATACATCAATACTAGTCAGACTACCAAAATTTAGATTCCCTGTACTTGGTCCATTAGTAAGATCATCACTTATCGCGGTCCAAGAATCGCCTCCATTGATACTTCTATATACACGTTGTGTTCCATAGTATAAAATGTCATTATCCTGAGGATCAAAAGCAATGGGTGTATCCCAATTATTCCGGTCTGAAGGATCTATCCCATTTAAAATACTTTGAAATGATCCCGCATCATTTATAGATCTTCTTAAATCTCCTCTTTGAGATAATGCATAAATAATATCAGTATTATCTTTATTAACCAATGGCTGAAAACCATCCCCACCATTTATAATAGACCAATCATCTAGACTACCTGTTGTAGATCTCATTGTACTATTATCTTGAGCACCACCATGTGGCCTACCCAAATTGTCTACAATAAAACGATAAAACTGTGTAATAGGCAATGTAAGATCTTTAACAGAAGTAGCCCCGCTATTGGTACTGGTGTAGAGCCCACCATCATTCCCTAGGAATACATTGGAGGCATCATCTGGATGAAATGCTAATGCATGTTGATCTACATGAACTCCTGGAAAAGTATCTTGCCATGTAGCTCCTCCATCTGTTGTTTTTTGCATATCAAATCCTACGTGATAGACTTCATTTTCATCAGTAGGATTAATAAACAAACCTCCAAACCACCAATGAAATCCAACGTTTGTGATTTGTGAACTATTAATTGCTGTCCATGAATCACCACCATTTGTTGATTTATAAAATCCTTGTACCGAGCCTATCGCATCTGCATAGGAAGCGTACAAAACATCTGGGTTAGATTGCGCAATATCAATACTTATTCTTCCTTTTTGATTTCCTTCACTCGGAAGCCCCGTTGTTAATTCTACCCAAGTATCTCCACCATTTATAGATTTATAAATACCTGACGTTTCTCCTCCATAGATTCTATTTTCTGGGGTACGTTCTCGCTCCCAAGCAACGGCATATAAAATATCTGAATTTGTAGGATGGATAGCCATATCTACAATCCCTGTTTTTTCACTAATATATAATACTTGCTCCCATGTATTACCTCCATCTGTAGTACGATACACACCTCTGTTCATATCATTCCTGAACAATGGCCCCATGGCACCTACATATATAATAGAAGGATCAATAGGATCTATGAGTACTTTTCCAATACTTCCTACTTCCTCTAGTCCTTTTGATTCCCAAGTAATCCCACTATCTGAACTAACGTAAACCCCATCACCATCATAGGCAAGTGATCCACCACCTGCATTTACTTCTCCTGTTCCTACAGCTATTATGTTGGTATTACTTTTTGAGATATCCATATCTCCAATAGCGAGCATAGGTTGCTCATCAAAAATAGGTTCCCAAGTTGCTCCTGTATCTACAGATCTAAAAATACCTCCCGAAGCGGCAGCTACATAAATGGTATCTTCTGTACCAGCAACTACTTCTATATCTGTAATACGGCCACCTATATTAACAGGCCCTACAAGCGACCAAGGATCATAATCATCTCTTACTTGCTCTAAATCGTGTTTCCAATGCGCTGCCTCTCTGTAAGCTCCAGACTTTAACTCCCCTGTAGGGTATGCTCGTTGCATAAACATAAGGTCAAATGGAGATTTTTGCTTGAGCTCTTTTTGATCTATCGTTGAAGCACCAACGTTTTGTATATCAAAATATTGGTGTATTAAAAAACCGGATAAACAACAAATAGCAATAGAAAGTAAAATTCTAATTTTCATAACATGTAGCTTTAGGATATTAAAGATACATAAAGAACAATGAAACTAAAAAGTAACTTAAAATAGAAAAGGAGAGGTTTCATATAGAAACCTCTCCTTTTTCACTTATAAACTAAACTTAGTTACGCATGAAAATAGCGCTCATTAATAATCTTTCCGTCTCTCCAAAGAGTTCTGTTCACTTGTTCAAATCTATGTGACACACCATCATTTGTAGTAAATTCCATTACTGCTTCATAATATGAAGTATCTCCACTTACAGCAACGTTTTTCATTTCATATCCTCCAAAATCAGTTACAGTAGCAAGGAGTTCTTTTTCAGCCGCAAGACATACATCTTTACCTACTTTAGGTTCGTTATTTGCTTCTTGAAGTACAACATCATCAGCTAGGTATTTTTCCATAGCTTCTATAAATTGTCCTTTTCCTAATAATTCTTTAAGATCTAATAATGCGTTTTCTATTTGATTTTCCATTTTTGTTAAATTTGATTAAAGTTAATTTTTTATCTGCCTATTGAGTCGCAAAATAAAGAATCACTTACGCGCATTATGATGTCAATAAAGACATAAAACATATCAATTTTTCTACAATATGGTTTTAATCAGAAAGGCTAAAGCGGTATACAATTTTCCCGATTTGCTTAGAAGGCGCTTTAGAGTCTGCATTAAACTTAGTAGCAAGTGCTGCTGCTTTTGCAGGGTCTAGAAGACATTTGGTATTATTTGTTGTACCACGTACACCTGGCACTGCTTTTATTACTTTTCCAGTACGATCTACCTCAATACTTACCACAACAATACCAGATTCATTACATTCTTGTACTCGTTTTGGTTTTCCCAAAGCTTTACGGCCTCCAAGTTGGTAGTTCCCATCTCCATCTAGACCTTTTCCTGTTCCGTAATAGCTAGAAGCATCAGGATCGCCATTAGGATCTCCTTTGTCTCCAGCTTGATTATCATCTCCTTCTCCTCCTTGTGCGGCTCCATCTTTTTTAGGGCCATTAATCAAGGCATCTAGTGCACTGGTCGTACTTTTATCTGGAGTAGGATCTGGTTTTGCTTCTTCTACTGGTTTTTCTTCAGATTTTTCTACTGGCTCTTCTACTTCTGGCTTAGGAGTTTCTTCTGGTTTTTCTTCTATCACAGGAGCATCTTCTGCATCTTGGGTAACCACTTCTTCTGTAACTTCTGGTTGAGGTGGTGTAGGCACAGGTTCTGGTGCTGTGTTTTTAGGAGCAGATGCTACGGGTTTTGTAGGTTGTACATTTCCCGACCCTACACTAGAGGTTCCAAAGTTTACAGCAATTCCTCCTTCTGGTGGAGGATCTAGATAGTCCATACCCACCCAAAACATAAGCAATAGTATGATAGCCATAATAATGCTACTTATGGTAAAGGATTTCTTCTTATGTGGAGTATCTAGGTATGCCACTTTATATGATTCTTTATACGCTTTCGCGAAAGCGTATGTATTATTATTTTAATTAGGTCGTACGGCTAATACGATTTTGTATTTATTACGGTTTGCGATATCCATAATTTTAACAGCATTTTCTATAGGAACTCCTTCTTCTGCTCTTAAAATAATGGTAGGCTCTTCTACACCATTTAGTTCTTTTGTAATAAAGGCTTCTATACCACGCTCACTGACACGCTCTTTATTTACATAGTAATCCAAATCTTTTGTAATACTCACAGAAAGATTTTGCTTATTACTAGTTTTCCCTTTTGCTTTAGGCAGAATAAGGTCCAAGGCATCTGGTGTAATTGCTGGTGAGGTCAATAAGAAAAAGACCAATAACAGAAACACAATATCTGTCATAGAACTCATACTGAACTCTGGGCTTACTTTATTTCTTCCGCGGAGATTCATACTACTTAGATAGGTTCGTTAAGTAAGTCTAAGAAATCTACCGCATTTGCTTCCATAGCATGTACTACTTTATCTGTACGTACTACCAAATGATTGTATCCCATATAGGCTATAATTCCAACAATAAGACCCGCAACAGTTGTAGTCATTGCAGTATAAATACCTTCTGCTAGGGTGCCCATTTCTGCTTGCCCACTACTGGTTGCCAGTGTATGGAAGGCCATAACCATTCCTATTACAGTTCCTAAGAATCCTATCATAGGTGCCGCTCCTGCAATGGTTGCAAGTACACTTACGTTTTTCTCAAGTTTGTATACTTCTAGACGTCCACTATTTTCTATAGCTGTATTAATATCTTCTAGTGGACTTCCTATCCTTGAAATTCCTTTTGCTGTAAGTCTTGCTACTGGGGAATTGGTTTGAGCACATAGTATTTTTGCTGCTTCTATGTTACCTCCTGTCACATTATCTCTAATCTGATTCATAAAGTTACTATCAATTTTTGAAGCTGCTTTAATAGCAAATAAGCGTTCAAAATAGATATAGATAGCTACAAAAAGCAATACAAATAGGACACCTATAATAACCATACCCGAAACTCCTCCGGTAAGTAAAAGGTCTACTATAGATAATGTTTTTTCTACAGGTTCGTCTGTAGCAAGTGCATCGGCAGCGTCTTGAGCGCCATCTTGCAATAATATGTTAATCATAATTCTGGATTAGTTAAGTTCATAACGGATTATCTGGGGAATAAGTATATCTTATAATGAGAACATAATCACGAGATATATATAACCTACCAGAAAGCCAACGGCAGCAAGCCAAGAGATTTTTTTAAGATACCATATAAAGTCTATTTTTTCCATTCCCATAGCTGCTACTCCTGCGGCAGATCCTATGATTAACATACTTCCTCCTGTTCCTGCGGCAAACGCAATAGCATGCCATAAATCTGCATCTAGAGGTACATCTCCATACATTCCTATAGAAGCGGCAACTAACGGTACATTATCTATAATGGCAGAAAACACACCTAATAATGCCACGACAACATCTTCATTTGGTATGGCGGCCTGTAAGACTTCTGCTAAGTAACGTAATGTTCCTACTTGCTCTCCACCTATAGTTCCATACACAAGAGTTTCTAATGCTGCAACAGCCATTAATATTCCTAAGAAAAAGAGAATACTACTTATCTCAATACGCGATAATGCTTTATGCGCAGAATATAAATGACGTCGTTCTTTAGAAAAATCTTCTTCTGGATGAATGTATTCTGAAACCAACCACACCACTCCTAATGCGAGCATCATCCCCATATATGGAGGCAAATGTGTCAATGTTTTAAAAACGGGCACCGAAACAATCATTCCTAGTCCTAGGAACAACATGGTTTTACTACTTAATAATCGCCCTGCTTCTTCATCTTGATCTAGTTCTTCTACTTCTATATCTCCTTTAAAGGCGGGTAAGTACATGGCAATTGCAAATGGTACTATAAAACAAAGTAAAGATGGAATGACTAACGTTTGAACAAGTCCACCTACAGATACTTTATTTGCAATCCATAACATGGTCGTAGTTACATCTCCAATAGGAGACCAAGCTCCTCCTGCATTTGCTGCTATTACAACAAGTCCTGCAAACCATAATCGTTCATTTCTATTGCTTATTAATTTTCGCAATAGCGTAATTAAAACAATCGTTGCTGTAAGATTATCTATAATCGCAGAAAGAATGAATGCTAAGATCCCTATAATCCATAGGAGTTTCTTCTTACTACGCGTGCGTACAGCTGTCTTAAGCACCTCAAAACCACGATGTAAGTCTATAATTTCTACAATCGTCATGGCACCTATAAGGAACACCAGTATTTCTGCAGTTTTTCCAAGGTGATGAAGGAGTGTATTTTTAAACCCTTCATCGGCGGTATGATGATCTCCTGTTAATGCACTAAAAACATTCTCATGACCATCGACTACATTAAACCACCCTTTACTAAATCCAACTGCTAGAAAGGCCCACATCAAGGACGCCATAATAAGAGCTGGAACAGTTTTATCCAGTTTTAAAGGATGTTCTAAGGTAATTGACAAGTAGCCAATAATAAAAATTAGTATAATAACAGATTCCATAAAAGTTGGTTTTTTAAGAAGCTTTTAAAGTAGTTGTTTTAATGCAATTTCAAAAGCAGTATTGCTAATATTTTTTATACTCTTATTCTGATCATAGGTATTTTGAATCGCTTTTCTAATGGTAGTAGATGTATCATTAAAAATAGCATCATCTGTCATTTGTACTTTGCGCTCCATAAAGTATGCAAAAACACGAGCCATACCACAGTTTGATATAAAATCTGGAATCAAACTTACTTTTGCATCTGTATGTTCCATAATAGATCCAAAGAAAATTTCTTTATCTGCAAAAGGTACATTTGCTCCACAAGAGATAACTTCTAACCCCGTATTAATCATTCTGTCTATTTGATCTTGAGTGATCAATCTTGATGCAGCACAAGGTGCAAAGATCTCTGTTTCTAAATTCCAGATACGTTCGTTCATTTCTGAAAATGGAATCAAGTCACTTCCTCCTAAGGTATTCCCATCCTTATTAAGGTACATATCACGTATCTCTTCAAAAGAAAACCCTTCTTCTTTTATAAGTCCACCTACAATATCTATAATACCTACTACTTTTGCACCCATTTGTGCTAGGTAATACGCTGCTGCAGCTCCTACATTACCAAATCCTTGTACGACAGCTCGTTTCCCTTTTATATCACCTCCGTAAATATCATAATAATGATGTACCGCTTCGGCAACACCATAGCCTGTAATCATATCGGCAACAGTATATTTTCGTTTTACATCTGGAGAGTATTCAGGGTTTTCTATCACTTTAATTACGCCTTGGCGTAATTGTCCTATACGATTAATTTTATCTGCTTCGGTAGGTTGGAAATGTCCTGTAAAGACTCCTTCTTGAGGGTGCCATACACCGCTTTCTTCGGTAATTGGAATTACTTCATGAATCTCATCTACATTAAGATCACCTCCTGTACCATAATAACTTTTAAGTAATGGAGATACTGCTTTATACCAACGTTCTAAAACTCCTTTTTTACGAGGGTCTTTTGGGTCAAAATTGATTCCAGATTTGGCGCCTCCTATAGCAGGTCCAGATACTGTAAATTTTACTTCCATGGTCTTTGCAAGCGATAAGACTTCATTTTTATTAAGTCCTTTACGCATACGTGTCCCACCACCAGCAGCACCTCCTCGCAAAGAATTAATAACAACCCAGCCCTCTGCCTCTGTTTCTGGATCATTCCAATGAAAAACAATTTCTGGGGATTTATCTTCGTACTTCGTAAGTAGTTTTCTCATCTTTTATATCTTACCTAATATGTATTATATTTTTTGTAAAGATAAAAAAGTAGCTAGTCTCAATAATAGTATTCGTTTAATTAAATAACAAACTTATTAAGAAGATAGTTGATATATAACAAGTTTACAGGTTCTCGAATTCACTAACAAACCCAACAAGTACTTTAGGAGGTCTTCCAATGACCGCTTTATTCCCATTTACAATAATAGGCCTCATCATTAGACCTGCATTTCTCATCAACAAATGATATACTTCTTCGTCTGTTAAGTCCAAAGTTCCATAATGATCTTTCCAGTCTGACTGATCTTTTCTAATCAAGTCTATTGGATTAATTTTAAGCTTTTTTACTAATCCTTTAAGAATCTCTATAGTCAGAGGTTCTTTTAAATATTCTATTTTCTTGAAACTAACTTTACGACTTTTTAATACAGCAAGACACGCTATAGAATATAAACAACCAGGGTCGTAATAAATAATAAACATATGCTTATGGGGTTAAAGTAATAGTTTATAATAGGCAGTAAGTCTTCTTTTAAAATACTTCCTTACTTGATTTCTATCCCCTTAATCGTTTTAATCTTACATCTTTACTTTTTATAGAAAGTCATTTACATTCTTTTATATTCATACACAACTCCGCTAGAATGATTCTTATGAGCTCCAGTAACACTAGCTAAACAATTATTTTCTCCTTCTAATCGCAAGACCCCTAACAGTCCAAAAACTAATGCTTCTTTAAATTCTACAAGATCTGGTGATGGAATAATGACATGTATATTTTTGATCCTACGTACACTTTCTATCAAAAAGGTATTATAAACTCCACCTCCCGTTATAAGTACGGAACTATTCTCTGCAAATTGATTTGCCAATTGAAGTGCTATATGTTCTGTACATGTCGCCAAAACATCTTGCGGATCTAGATCATAAGTTTCTATCAGGGGGAAAATCTCTTGATGTACCCATTCTATCCCTAATGACTTAGGGGGTGATTTTTTAAAAAATGATAATGCATTAAGCTCCTTTAATAAAGGTTGATGTATTGTTCCCGCTTTTGCGAAAGCGCCCTCATCATCATAAGCAACTCCTAATTTTTGAGCATATACATTGAGAACCGTATTTACAGCACAGATATCATAAGCAATCCGTTGATCATCTTTTTGTGTAGACACATTTGCAAAACCGCCTAAATTTAAACAGTAATCATACTCACTAAATAATAACTGATCTCCTATAGGAACCAAAGGAGCTCCTTGCCCTCCCATTGTTACATCTTGCACTCTAAAATCACACACTACTTTACATTTTGTAATCTGTGCTATTTCTGGGAGGTTTCCTATTTGTAATGTATAACCATCATCAGGTTGATGAATAATAGTATGTCCATGAGAGCAAATTGCATCAATAGTTGCCTTATCAATAGTATTCTTTTCTATAAACGTATGAATAGCTTCTCCCAAATACTGAGTATATTCTTTATTTATATGTACTAATTCATCAGCAGTGTTATGTACAGCATTTTGTAATTTTTGCATCCAAATATCTGGATAAGGTACTGTTTCTGCTACTCTAATGACAGCACTATATGTTGGTTTTAATGTGATATCTATATGTGCAAAATCGATACCGTCTAAGCTTGTTCCGCTCATCACACCTATTACATTATAGTTTTTTCTTTGCATGCCATTAAAATTATTGAGAAAAATGCAAGAATCTAGTATCTTTGCAATCTATTTTTACACAATTCTTAAATAAATACCATATTATGGATTTTAGCCTAACCGAAGAACATATATTAATACGTGATGCAGCTCGTGATTTTGCCAGAACAGAATTACTTCCTGGTGTTATAGAACGTGATGAGAAACAGCACTTTCCAGCTGAACTTGTCAAAAAAATGGGAGACTTAGGCTTTCTGGGTATTATGGTAGATCCTGCATATGGAGGAAGTGGTATGGATGCTATTTCATATGTCCTTATTATGGAAGAATTATCTAAGATAGATGCATCTGCCTCAGTTATTGTCTCTGTAAACAATTCATTAGTATGCTACGGTTTAGAATCATATGGTAATGAAGCACAAAAACAAAAATACCTTACAAAACTAGCTACTGGTGAGTTTGTAGGAGCATTTTGTTTAAGTGAGCCAGAGGCTGGATCTGATGCAACTTCTCAAGCAACGACTGCTATAGATAAAGGAGATCACTACCTATTAAATGGAACTAAAAACTGGATTACAAATGGTGGTCGTTCTGATGTGTATCTTGTAATTGCTCAAACAGACAGAGAAAAAGGACACCGTGGTATTAATGCTTTTATAATAGAAAAAGGAATGCCTGGTTTTGAAATAGGTCCAAAAGAAGATAAATTAGGGATACGCGGAAGTGATACGCATACATTACAATTTAATGATGTGAAAGTACCTAAAGAGAATCGTATAGGAGAAGATGGCTTTGGATTTAAGTTTGCTATGAAAACACTTTCTGGTGGACGTATTGGAATCGCAGCTCAAGCATTAGGAATTGCTTCTGGAGCTTATGAACTAGCGCTTAAATATTCTAAAGAGCGTAAAGCTTTTGGAACTGAGATATGTAATCATCAAGCTATTGCTTTTAAACTAGCCGATATGTATACAGAAATCTCTGCTGCACGTCATCTAGTGATGAATGCTGCTTGGGATAAAGATCAAGGAAACAATTATGATCGCTCAAGTGCAATGGCAAAACTATACGCTTCAAAAGTAGCTATGGAACACTCTGTAGAAGCCGTACAAATACACGGTGGAAATGGTTTTGTTAAAGAATATCACGTAGAACGTTTAATGCGTGATGCAAAAATTACTCAGATTTATGAAGGAACTTCAGAAATTCAAAAAATCGTGATTTCTAGAAGTTTGATCAAAGAATAATAAACATAATCTATACGCTTTCGCGAAAGCGTATACTATAATAATATCAAAGCGAATCTCTAAAAGATTCGCTTTTTTAATGGCTTAATTTTTGATACCTACCGCATTACACCTAACAATCAAAAAAATGACAGTAACCATCAAAAAATCATTGCTTTCTTTTCTATATATAACGAGTCTTTTACTGTCTATGTTTTCTTGTAAAAAAGAGCTTCCTAATCAAGAAAACAAAAATGAAGAAGAAAAAGCAGAAAAAGAGGTAATACCTAAATTGCAAGATGTCTATTTATTTGGGGCGTCAAACAACGTTAACGACCTAGAATCCGTAAGTCTTTTGGATTTTTCATTATTAGCAGGCTTACGCGCTCCTCACTACACAAAAGAGATGCGAGGAGATACTTTAGAAATTAAATTACCTGGCATTACGCAATCGCAAATCATAGAACTTATGTCTTTTGGAGAGTCCGATTTTTATAATACGCGCCTGCTTATCCATCCTGAAGATTCTATTTATTTCCATTTGGAAAACGGGAAAGTTACATTTTCAAAAACGCGTTCGAGTGAAAATAACTTCTTCGAAAATATAACGACTCCTGAAACTCAATGGCCCAATTTTAATGGAGATGTTTCAGAGTATAAAAAAGATATTGAAGCAATGCGTGATACTCGTAAAAAAATATTTGACACCTATGTAAAAGAGCATTCGGAAGTTTCAAAAACATTTATAGATATGGTACATGCCGAAATGAAATACGAATATCTATTACAACTAGCAAATCCTAGATCTATAACGCATTCTTCTACGGCTTCAATAAGTAACTTCAATAATGTTGATGGGCTTCTTTCTACATTACAATCTTCTCAATATGATTTTGAAAAAGGGATGTTAGATCTTGCTTCTTATTATGATCAGGTAACTATTGAGGATTTTCAAAAACCTGAGTACATAAACAATGATTACTTTAAGCGCTCTTTAACACAACTTATACGGCATTATTTTGCAGAGTATGAGTATCTCAATTACTCAAAAGAAACATTTCTAGCAGAAAAAGAGTTTATCACTAAAAATCTAGATGGAGAACTCAAAACCTATGCTTTAGGAAGGTTGATTTATGATTACAACAAAAAAGGGTTTGGACGAGGTGCAAAAGATTTAGAAATCATGCGTACTAGCATTTCTGAATTTAAATCAAGAACAGACAAAGATTTGTACCTTGAAAATATACACACTATAGAGACAGCTCTTGAAATTATGGAATCTGGCATTCCTAATCATATCTTAACAGAAAAACTACTTACCACAACACTAGATACCATAACCGTTGGAGAATTATTACAAAGCACCAAGGGCAATATACGCACCATAGATTTTTGGGCAAGTTGGTGTGCGCCTTGTATCAAAGAAATGAAAACCACAAAAACATTTAAAGATGAGTTAGCTACTCAATATGGTGCCGATTGGATATACATCTCTGCCGATGAGATTCAAGAAAACTGGATAAAGAAAACAAAAAAATTACAACCATATATTCCCGAAGACAAACACTATCGTTTTGTCTATCCCTTTAAATCAAAACTACTTAAAATTTTAAAGGCAAGAGATAAAAATAAAATTTACGTACCACGTTATACAATCTTAGACAGCGATAATAATGTTGCACTTGCAATTGCCCCTTTCCCTTCAGACAGTATTACTTTTAAGAAAAATATTCAAGAAATTGTTGGGGAGTAATCGTGTTTTCCTAAGTACACTCCTGCTGGCCGAGCAGACGAGTTTGCAAAAACGCACTATACATCTTCATAAAAAATTAATTTACATCTTGCATTCCTACTAGGGTTATCCTGACCTGCACTAAAAAAAATCTCCTTTCTTGTCATATTTTTCTACCTTCTGTCACTAAGGTAGTAGAAGGTTAAAAAATAATAAGTGAATCAACAAGAAAACCAAGCGTTTGAAAAACTCTTAGAAGACAACAAAGGGAAAATCTATAGGATTTGTCGAATATATGCGATCTCTCCTATAGAGCCTCAAGATCTTTTTCAAGAAGTAATCTATCAGGTTTGGAAATCTTTTTCAAGTTTTAAGGAACAGGCTACTATAAGTACCTGGGTATACCGAATTGCAATAAACGTTTGCTTGCGATCTAAATTAAAATTTGAAAAGAATAGTTTAAAAACGATTCGTTTTGACGCTATACAATTCATGGCTTCTCAAGATACTTCTGACCAAATAGAGGATGAAAAATATCAATTTCTCAGAGATTGTATTTCTTCACTACCTGAAGGCGATCAATCTATCGTCATACTATACCTAGAAGAAGTTGCTTATAAAGAAATTGCTGTAATTACGGGATTAACAGAAAATCACATTGCTGTAAAAATGAAGCGTATACGCAAGTTATTATTTGACTGTATCACTCCAAAATTGAATTAATTATGATAGAACAAGAACTTAAAGATATTTGGAGAAACTCTTCAGAAACTAAAAAAATACAATTTGACATGACACAATTATTAACAAATTTTAAAACAGGGATGGAAAGCAGAGAACGCATTGTTCGGGTAAGAGATCGAAGAGAAATCTTTGGGGCCATTATAGGTATTTTAGGTTTTGGATATATAGCATATCACACCCCTTTCTTAGTGGCAAAAACGGGTGCCATCCTTCTTATTGCATCGTATATATTTTATATATTCAAATTACGAGCAAATAGAAAAAGTAAGCATACACAAGATTTATTTCTATCTATCGAAGAGCAATTGCAACATCAAAAGCAATTTATGGTAAACCAAACAAAATTATTAGGCTCTGTTTTATACTGGATGGTACTTCCAATGTTTGTATCATATATGATATATGTATGGGGAGTAGGAGATCCATCTCAATATGAAATTCCTTCTATATTATTAGAAGCCCTTCCTATAAATCTACGCAGTAAACTTATATGGAGTATCGTTATGATTATTTTATCGATATATGTTGTATGGATGAATAAACGAGCGGTAGTCGTAAACTGGAAACCACTCATAAAGCAGATAGATACCATTATAGATCAATTAAAAAAATAATTCCTATTTTGACCTATATATGAGCCCTAAACAAGAAATACACCCAGACTTCTTACATTATTTAAAACATAAAGATGAAGAACTCATACAATTGTATACTGATGTAAGAACCTTTATTTTGGATTTGTATCCGGATAGTTATGAATTATTATATCATACACATGCATTAACATCGCTCTATACGGTAACAAAAAAAATGGGAGATGCATTTTGTATGATTCCTATATATACCAATCATCTTAATTTAGGTTTTAATAAAGGGACCCTTCTAGATGACCCACATCAACTATTACAAGGAACAGGAAAATGGATGCGACATATTCCTATTACAACTAGAACCGATTATGACACCGATGAGGTACGTACGCTATTAGAACAAGCCATACAGATATCTATAAAGGATGCTAACCTAAAAACTCCTTTACAAGGAACTATCATCTCAAAAATAAAGCGCTAATCATTATTTTTTAAAAGAGTACCTGCACTCTTCATTTATTTACTTTTTTAAAGTTTTAAAAGCCTTTTAGCTGCATGCTATTTTTCATATTTATCGTACTTTCGTAAGGCAAACAAAACCATCCTTGTGGGTAAAGGAATTGTCTATATGCTTATTGCCGCATTCGCCTTTGCGTGGATGAATCTTCTGGCAAAATACCTAGATGATTTTCACCCTTTACAAGTTGTTTTCTTTAGAGCCTTTGGAACCTTTATATTCATCTTTCCTTATATGCTTATTAAGAAAGTCCCAGTTATCGGGAAGCATGTACTCTGGTTAAGTCTTAGAGGTGTTCTTAGTTTTGTATCTCTTGCATTATTCTTTAAAGTTGTTCAAGATATACCGTTAGGGTCTGCAGTAGCTTTACGATATACAGCTCCTATTTTTAGTGTGATTTTTGCATATTTTTTCTTAAAGGAAGTTGTAAAACTAGGGCAATGGATAAGTCTTATTATCTCTATTGCTGGGGCTTTTATTATGAAGGGAGTTGACTTTAGAATAGATTCAACAAGTTTTATTCTTATTATGTTTTCATCACTCCTAGTAGGTGGCGTTTTTGCAATTGTACGTTATTTAGGATCACGCGAGCATTTCCTAACTATCATTAACTATTTTATGGTTTTTTCGATTGTGGGGAGTTTGTTTTTTATTCAGTATTGGCGTATGCCTATAGGTCAAGAATGGTGGTGGGTTTCTATTATTGGAGTATTGGGTCTTATAGGCCAGGTATTCTTAACACGTGCTTTTCAACTTGCAGATACAAGTACAGTGGCTCCTATTAAGTATATGGAACTTGTATATGCATTACTTTTTGGTTTTTTCTTATTTGATGAGAGTTATACCCTATGGCCTATCGTTGGGATGACACTGGTTGTATTAGGAATGCTTCTCAACGTTTGGATCAAAAGGAAAGGGTAATTTTATGGGTACGCTTTCGCGAAAGCGTATAAAACCTTCTTATAGATCTAATTGATAAGGAAGGTACAAATGTACTTTAGTCCCTTGTGATATATCTTCAATAGTATAAAGCGCCTTTGATTTATAACTCTTTGCATACAAGGCTAAGCGTTCTTTAAGAATGGTACCAGACAATGATTGATGACCTAATGTATGTTCTTTACTCTTCATTGTACTAGAATAGCCTACACCATTATCTTCTATTGAAAAATAGAGTACTTGATCTTTCAGTTTCTGATCAACTGTAATGGTTATATTCTCATCGTCTTTACCCTGAAAACCATGATCAATCGCATTTTCTATAAAAGGTTGTAAAAACATAGGGGGAATTAAGATTTCCTCTTTATTAAGAGTACCTATTACTTGAATCTCAAATGTAAATTTCTTTGAAAAATTAGATTGTAATTCTAGGTAGGACGTAATGGTTTCCAACTCTTCTTCAAGAGAAATAAATTCCTCTCGAGAATTCTCCAATATAGAACGTAATAAATTTCCCAATCTTGAAATATACGGTATCGTCTGATCTGACTTTTTTTGAACTAAACCACTCACAGAATTTAAGGCATTAAATAAAAAATGAGGATTGAGTTGAGAACGTAATAAACGTTGTTCTAGATTAGAGGTTTTGTAATGATTTTGTAATCTACGCTGACGATAAAATAAATAACCTAATCCTATAAAAGAAAGTAAGAGTCCGCCTAATATCCAGTTAATCGTATTACGTTGCTTTATAATTGTTTCTTGACTTTGTGTTGTTTTTTCTAGTGAGGCAATAGAAATATCTTTCTCTTTGGTTTTATACTTTACTTCAATATTATCTAGATTAATTTCCGATTGTTTCTTATAGAAATCTTCTAGAAATCTATTAGATTCCTGAGACATCGCTTTTAATTCAGTTATATTGTTTGTCTTTTGGTAAGCTTCTCCTAGTACAAGATAAACCTGCATTAACTGTTCTTTTTCTTCTTTAGAGATTCTTTCTTTTTCATTAATTGCTTCCTTAATACTATTTAAATATTTAATAGAAATATATACATCACCTTCATATAACTCAATAACTCCCTTTAAAAGATTAAGTTGATCAATCGTTGAACTTTGGGTTTCAATAGTATCATCATAATGATTTATAGCTTTTTTATAATAAAACAATGTGGAATCAACATTATTTTCATAATAATGTATATCGCCTAAGTTATTATACAGCACCCATAAATTTCTTTTATAGTTAGATGTTTCTGATCGTTTAATTGCTTCTGAAAAGTATAATCTTGCTTTTTCAATAGCATAAGACTTTGAATAAATTGTTCCAATTCTGGTATATGTAGTGACTGCAGATCTTGCCAAAGTCATAAAAAGAGAATCTTTTGTAGTATCTAAATAATAATCTAATGCGATACTATCATTCCCTATATCCAAATGGTTATTTGCGATAGCAGTAACGATAAAGCTCTTCCATTTATAAGGGTATTTTTTAGTATAATCTAGTGCTATCTGATTACTCTCTATAGCCTCTTCAAATCGTTGTAAAAAACCTAAAGCCCTCCCTTTATAGTAGTAACTATACAGCAACATTTCTTCTTCAAACTCTCTTTTATTTTTTGAATTTTTATATGCTTGTATTCCTCTATCTGCATACTCTACTACAGAGTCATATTGCTTTTTATCAGAAAACTCGATTGCTCTATAAAAATTATAATATATCCAACCAGAAAGTTTATTATTAGACTCCAGCATTTTTTTTAACTCAGAAGCGCTCTTTAATTCTTTAATTCTTCTCCTATGATGAGTTACAATAGTATCTATCATTGCTTGTGTGTAGACAACTTCAGGATCAAAAACTTCTTGGGTAGTTTCCTGAGAAAAGGATATATTAGTTATACAGAAGAATATCAAAAAAAATAACACCTTTACTTTCATTTTGGAATATTTTATAATTTATGAGTCGCCAAATTAACGCAATAATCATTGAAGATAATATAGAAGCTCAGGAATATTTGTCGCATATCGTGCAAAATCATTTCCCTACCATTCGTATTTTAGGATGTGCAACTTCTGTAGAGCAATCTATACAGTTAATTAATAAGACTGATCCAGAATTGGTATTTATGGATATAGAACTTACGGATGGATTGTCTTTTGAAATTTTTGACACGATCAAGGTCCCATCATTTGAAGTGATTTTTATCACCGCTTTTGAAAACTTTATGCAAAAGGCACTTGAGCATTTTGCGCTGAGTTATATTACAAAGCCTATAGACATTCCTAAATTAATTGCAGCTATTCACCATTATTTACAGTTAAAACAACGACTATTTACTATAGAAAAGTTTGAGTTACTAAGAGATCTGACACAAAATAAAAATGGAAAACTCCTTATTCAGACCACCAATGAACATGTACTTATAAAAATAGAAACCATCATAAAACTAGAGGCTGAAGGAAATTACACGTATATATTCCTAGATGATGGAAGAAAGTTATTAGCATCTAAAGCCATGAAATATTATGAATCATTACTTCCTGAGGTTTCCTTCTTTAAAGCACATCGATCTACCATCATAAACATTAATTACATTGCTTCTATTTATAAAAAAGAAACTATTATTTTAACCAACAGTGACAAGGTTCATGTTTCTGTACGGAATAAAGGAAAGCTTATGAAACTTATACAAATGCTTTCATAAACCCAAAAATAAAACACCATCCTTATAGAATTAAAATAGCGTAGTACTCTAAAATAGCAGCTCACTCTATTTTTAATTTTCGCTACATATGTAAGACTATCAATCTTCGATGAGATACGGTAGCCAAAGCTCTACTCGTGTCCCTCCTCCAGTAACTATATCCCCTATAACATAGTGTGCTTTCTTCTTAAATGCTCTTGCATATAGATCTAATCGCTCCTTAAGAATCGTTCCTGATAATGATTGATGTCCAAATGCTTGCTCTTTATTCTTCATCGCATTAGAATATCCTATCCCATTATCTTCTATTATAAAATAAAGGACTTGATCTTTTGATTTTTGTTCAACTGTAATCGTTATTTTTTCATCGTCTTTGCCTTGAAAACCATGATCAATCGCATTCTCTATAAAAGGCTGTAAAAACATAGGTGGAATCAACAACTCTTCTTTATTTAGATCACTAATTATTTCAACATCAAACGTGAATTTCTTTGAAAAATCAGATTGTAATTCTAGATAGGAAGTAATGGTCTCCAATTCTTCAACCAGTGTAATAAACTCTTCACGGGAATTCTCCAATATAGAACGTAATAGATTCCCTAATCTTGAAATATATGGTATGGTTTGATCTGATTTCTTTTGAACCAAACCACTTACAGAATTAAGTGCATTAAATAAAAAATGAGGATTTAGTTGAGAGCGTAATAAACGTTGTTCTAGGTTAGAGGTTTTATAGTGATTTTGTAATCTACGCTGACGATAAAATAAATAACCTAATCCTATAAAAGAAAGTAAAAGCCCTCCTAATATCCAGTTAATCGTATTACGTTGCTGTATGATTGTTTCTTGACTTTGTGTTGTTGCTTCTAATGAAGCAATAGAAATATCTTTCTCTTTGGTTTTATACTTTATTTCAAGGTCATTAAAATTTGTTATTAACTGTTCATTATAAAACTCTTCGAGAAATCTATTAGACTCTTCTAATACCTTCGTTAGACCTACCGTATTATTCGTTTTTTCATAGGCATCTCCTAGCGTACTATAGACATTCATTAATAAATCTTTTTCATCTTTACTTTTAGGCATTTCATCATAGTACATTATAATTTCATTAAAATAATCAATTGCATGATTAGCATCATTCTCATATAATGCAATAGTCCCTTTTAAATAATTGAGTATATTAATAGCAGATATCTGAGAGTCAATAAAATCATCTTGGAAATCAATAGTTTTTTTATAATAAAACAATGTAGAATCAACATTTTTTTCATCCTTATATATATCGCCTAAATTATGATACAATGCCCATAAATTTTCAGTATAACCAGACTCTTTAGAACGCTTAATTGCTTTAAAAAAATACAATTTCGCTTTTTCTATCATATTAAATTTTGAATAAATTACTCCAATTCTTGTATATGAAGTTACTGCAGATCTATCTATAGACATAAAAAGAGAATCCCGAGAAATTTCAAAATAATAATCTAATGCAATACTATCATTCCCAATTTCTAAATGATTATTTGCTATAGCAGCAACAATAAAACTTCTCCACTTATATGGGTATTTCTTAGTATAATCTAGTGCTTTTTGATTGCTCTCAATCGCCTCTTCAAACCTTTGTAAATGCCATAAAGACTTTCCTTTATAAAAATGTGTTTCTAATAAAATTGCTTCATCAAATTCTCTTTTAATTTTTGAATTTTCATAAAACTGTATCCCTTTGTTGGCATAAATCACTGAAGAATCATGTATTCTCCCTAAGCTTTGCTCTTTTGCTTTAAAGTAATAATAATAGGACCATCCAGATAATTTATTATTGGAACTCAATATTTTCTTTAAACCTGAGTAATCTTTAATTTTTCTAGCATTTTTTCTACAATAGACTAAAATAGTATCTACCATTTGTTGCGTATACACAGTCTCTGAATGAAAAACTTCTGGGCTAACTTCTTGAGAAAAAGATAATGTAGTTACACCTGTGAATATCCAGATAAATAACATCTTTAATTTCATCTATTTTTTTGTTCAAATTAACGCAATAATAATTGAAGATAATATAGAAGCTCAGGAATATTTGTCGCATATCGTGCAGAATCATTTTCCTAACATTCATGTATTAGGTTACGCAATTTCTATTACAGAATCTATACAGTTAATTAATCAACAATGACAAAGTTCATATCTCTATACGGAATAAAGGAAAGCTTATGGAACTTATACACTTGCTCTCATAAATTCAAAAATGAAGTGCCATATATAATATACACATAATTAAAATAGCGTAGTACTCTAAAAAGTAACTCACTCTATTTGTAACTTTTGCTATGTTATCAATCTTCAATAAGATACGGCAACCACAATGCTACTTTTGTTCCTCCATCAGTAGCTAGATCTCCAATGACATATCTCGCTTTTTTCTTAAATGCTCTTGCATATAGATCTAAACGTTCCTTGAGAATTTGACCAGATAATGATTGATGACCAAACGCTTGCTCTTTGCTCTTGATCGCATTAGAATACCCTATCCCATTATCTTCTATTATAAAATAGAGGACTTGATCTTTTAATTTTTGTTCAATCGTAATGGTTATTTTTTCATCGTCTTTGCCTTGAAAACCATGATCAATTGCATTTTCTATAAAAGGCTGTAAAAACATAGGTGGAATCAACAACTCCTCTTTATTAAGAGTACCTATTATTTCAATATCAAAAGTAAATTTCTTTGAAAAATTAGATTGTAATTCCAGATAGGAAGTAATGGTCTCCAATTCTTCAGCCAGTGTAATAAACTCTTCACGGGAATTCTCCAATATAGATCGTAATAGATTCCCCAACCTTGAAATATACGGTATCGTTTGATCTGATTTCTTTTGCACCAAACCACTTACAGAATTAAGTGCATTAAATAAAAAATGAGGATTGAGTTGAGAGCGTAATAAACGTTGTTCTAGATTGGACGCTTTATATTGATGCTGTAATTTACGTTGATAATAAACAATATATCCTAAGATACCTAGGACCCCCATCCCTATCACTGTATTGAGTAACCAGGCACGCTGTTTATTTACCTTGACGTTTTCTTGTTCTAGTTCTTCAGTTCCAAAACGAATACGTGCAAATTGATCTTGAAAACGCTTTTCTATCTTTCGTAAACTATCATTTATACGGATATACTCTTTGCTGTACTTTAGAGCTTCTTTGGGTTCATCGATTTCTGTTAATAACTCTAAAGAATTTACAATTCCCTTATTATAAGATATATTTTTAGAAACCATTAATGATTTTTTAACAAAATAATTAGCTGAGTCATTTTTTTTATTTTTCGTATAGTATCTTGCAAGACTTAATTGATTAAGAATCACTCCTTTTATATTCTGAAGACTATCGTGTATTTGTATAAATCTCTTATATAATTTAGGATAGTTTGCATTTTCTCCTAAAAAAAATCTTGCTCTTGTGAGATTACACGATAAACCTGTATGATCTCTTAGTCTTTTATACTGTAAACTATCATACCTAAGTCCTTGCTTATAATAACTAATCGCTGTTGAATATTCACCTAATTTCGAATAGATTGTACCAATATTGTTTAAAGTGGCTGCATTAAGAATATTATTCTTCTTAAGTTTTTCTCGTAATTCAAAAACCTTCTTATACTCTATAATTGCTTCTTCATAATTTTCTAAACTTTTTGAAATTATGCCAAGATTATTATGAGCTGAAGCTAAATGTCTTTTATCCTCTATCTTTTCAAAATATTTAATTGAGTTAACCGTATTTGCTTCTGAACCTACTAAATCGCCCACATTCTTTTGTACAATTGCCATTGCAAGATATACTTGACCTATATTTAAATCACTACTATATTTACGATAGAGCTTGCTAGATTTATAAAAATACACGTATGCGCTATCTAATTTACCAGTAACTGAATAATAACGTGCTATATTATAATACGCATGCCCCAAACCTAAAGAATCTTGGGTACGTAAAGACAAGTCTTTAATTTCATTATTAATCTTAAAGTATGTATCCTGCTTATCAATTACTAAATAAGCTATAGATAATCTTCGTAAATGCTCCCTTTTAAGTGTATCTTCCTTCTTCTTCTCTATTACAGAGTATAAACTATCATATAACCTAAGTTTATCAGGTACAGGGATGTTTTTTTTTCTTATATCAAGTATCAGACTCCAAATTTCATTCTTCTGTATTTGAGTTTCTAAGTCAGTGTCTTGCGAGCATGAAAATATAAAGACAGAAAGTAATGCAAAAACCACGCATATGCTTGGTTTAGAAAATGTGTGTTTTAAGTAATTCATTCGTTCGGTTAAAAAACATTTTTTGAGTTTCCCTAAAATAAGGTAAACGTTTTGAGATAGGAACTCTTATTTAAATGAATATACATAGAATACGCATTTTTATAAAAAACATGAAACCTCTCCTTAAAAATATGCATACACTTATCCAAAAAATCATATCGCTTATCACAACAATACAAACGCTTACATTTTATGTGTAAAATAGGAGTTCATATCTGTTTAATTTTGACATAAGAAATCAGGGATAAACAGGGGAATTATGTATTAACAGTTTAAAAGTAAATCTAGATTATTGGCGTGTGGTGCGCCGCTGAGAAAGAGCTATCAGAAAAAAAAAGATCGATGGCTCTTTTGATATTTATATAAATTACAATTGTTTTAAAAGGTCATCTGTAAAAGCCTGTAATACTTCTTGAGATTGTGTAATCTCATCATCAATACTAGAATCAGAAACCATATCCTTAGTTGTAGCAAATGTTTTCACGTACCAATCACTCCAAGTATTGAGTATTTCTATCTGACTCTCTTTAGACTCCCCACTTACAATAGCGCTCTTACTTAACTCAAATTCTATAATTAATCGATTTTTGGCAACTGCCATTATTTCATCTAAAATCTGACCTGCCGTTACCTCATTGCTATTAAGTAATGTATAAGCACTAACTAATGCAGCAGTTCCTACGTTCCTCATCGTTTCTTGAGATACCTTATCTATTCGATCATTATCTGTATGATAAAACTGATCTGTAAAATGCCATAATAAGATCCCTGGCAAATCTGCATTTAGAAAAGGTGTATGATCACTACCTCCTTCAAAAGGATTTGTTCTCACTTCCCAGTTTGCTCGTTTTCCTTGATTTTGAAATACATTAATTATAAAGTCATTGAGATAATGAGGTCTCATATCTTCTAACTTCATTTGCTCTCCGCCCCACTCCGAATGTTTATCATTTCCTCGAGTCCAGATAGCACTTGGATCTGGCATTTTCTCAATTAAGAAAGTTCCTCCAGTGACTGAAGTATTCTCCCCCACCATATCTAAACTAATCCCCCAATTAATATCAGATGTTCGTTTTTCTTTTTCCTTTATATAACGACGTGTAGAAATAATCTCATCTCCCCATAAAAATGTCAACGTACGTTTAAGGTTTACTTTTTTGTTTTTAATAAGATTTGCAGTAATTAGTGCCATTTCTAGTTGTGTTCCTACTCCAGTTGCATTATCATTTGCTCCTGGTTCCTGGATATGCGCACTAAGAACAAGACTTTCTTTTGGCAATTCTGCCCCTCTTACAGTAGCTACAACCGTAAGCTCTTCTGATGGATATATCTTAGTTTTGATTGTTGCATTTACGTTTACACTTCCTTCAGATAAAGCTTTTTTCAGCCTTTCTTTTGCTTCGTATGACAATGCAATTCCCCAAGCCTTCACCTCTTCATCATACGGAATACTTCTAAACTGAATAGAAGTTACATTTTTCTCTGGTTGTAGATATGCAGGGTTATTATATGTAATTATTCCCAATGCACCACCTTTTACAATAGCAGGGTTATACAATCTATATCCACTCATTTCGGAAAAAACAATCTTTCCTTTTACATCATTCTTTATGAAATCATTTTCATCTTTGATATATACAACTTCTGCAGTAATACCTTCAGAAAGTGTCGAACTTGCATACTGGTAGATCATATTCCTATTGGTCTTATATTGTAGCAACGGTGTTTCTTCTCCTACAATACTAAGACTGGCATCTACAGGCTCCCAAGTTGGTCTTTCCATAGACCGTTTCTCTATCCTATAGGTAAGCATATCTTTATCAGTGGCTTTAGATTCTTCTATATAACCAGCTGTTTCTAGTTTTTCAGTAATTCTATATACTGTTTTATTAAACCCTGTATTACCAGCAACTCTCCAAAATTGCTCAACAAAAGCGGTCGTTTCCATAGCGACATCTCCTTTAAACTCTGGAGTCACCATGTCAAAATAAGCATCAGTAACACTGTTTAAATCTTTCTCTTGAGAACATGCAGAAATTGTACTGCTTATCACTATAAAAATGGCAACAAATTGAAGGTATTTCATAAACGCAGTATCTATTCTTTAATGGCTTCCCTTTTATTTAAAAGAACAGGAGTTCCGTATCCTAATTGCTCTAGTTTTTTAAGTTGTGTTTTTGCATCTCCTACGACAAGATAAATCATCTTATTGGGATTTAGGTATTTATCAGAAAGTGTTTGTATATCTTCTACTGTCATTTCATTTACGGTAGCTTCACGTTGCTTTGCATAATCTACAGGAAGATTAAGTTCTGCTATATTAGAAAGCATTCCAAGTTTTGCTCTTGCTGTTTCAAATGCACGTGCATTACTCTTTATCAAGAAGCTTTTTGAAACCTCAAGGTCATTTTCTGTATAATTCTTTCCATAGTTCTCTAGTATTTCTTTTACTAAGGCTGCACTTTCATAGGTTACATTAGAACGCACCCCACTAGAAATTGTAAATGCTCCAGGAAGAGCCGTTCCGTTAAAATTTGATCGGATGCCATAAGTATACCCTTTTCCTTCCCTTAATTGTTGTGTGAGTTGGGAAGCAAAGCCTCCGCCTCCTAGTCGGTAATTCATCACACGAGCTGGATAATAATCTGGATCTGTCGCAGCTAATGCTGGGTACCCAAAACGAAGTACTGATTGTTTTGCTCCTGGTACATCATAAAAATATATGGTAGATTGCTCTGGACGCGCTGGAACTTCATAGGTAGGAATCACAACTTTTGTCGCTTCCATTTTTGAATTTACACCTGCTAATGATTGGGTCACTCTATTTTGGTTTATAGCTCCTACCACATACATTTTACCTACAGTTGGGGAAATGTTTTTATAAAATGTTTTTAGATCATCTATAGTGATTGCTGTAACAGATGCTAACGTACCTAGGCTATTATGCGATAGAATATGTTTATCTCCATAAATAAGCTTTGCATATTCATTTGCTGCAACACTATTAGGGTTTGCTTGTTGTTGTACAATCTGACTCTTAACGCTTTCCTTGATAAGGTCAAATTCTTCACTATCCCATCGTGGTTGAAGTAGAGTTTCTTCTACTAAAGCAATGGTTGCTTCATAGTTTTTTGCTAATGTATTTCCAGAAACGATAATACTTTCGTCTGTTGCAAATACATTAATAGAAGCTCCTAAGCTTTCTATAGCTTCTTCTAGTTGTGCTGTTGTTTTTGTTGTTGTCCCTTTAGTCATTAAACGAGCAAGAAGGTTAGACACTCCTATTTTAGCAGGGTTCTCTAGTAATAACCCTCCTTCAAAGCTTAATTGGAATTGCACTAATGGTACTTCATCATTTTCTATTCCGTATATTTTTAATCCAGCATCAAGTGATGATTCCCATACTGTAGGGATATTAAGTGCTGGGCTCGTACCATATGGAGGCTCTACAGAACGATCAAAAGAAGATGGTGTTTTCTCATAGGTAGCAACAATACTTGCATCAAAAGCTTCTTCGGCGCCCTCTACAATCTTTTCTTCTGCAACTTCTGCTGGTTCAGAACCTTCTAATGCAACATCTATTTGCCCATTAGGCACAAAACTTGTTGCAATATAGTTCTGTCCTTTAATATATGTATTATATACACGGACAACATCTTCTGTAGTAACTGCTAGTATATTTTCTATATCTTTTTCTATATATCCAGGATCGCCAGCAAATACTTCATATTGAGCTAACTGAAACCCTTTTCCGAGAACGCTTGATAAACCACTATAAAAATTAGTTTCTTGCCCAGCTTTAATTCGATCTAATGCAGATTGTGGGATTCCTTCTAATTCAAATTTCGCGAAAGCGTCATTAATTCCATTGGCTATTTCATCTAAGTCTTTCCCTCCAAAAGCGCGAACTTGTGTACGATACTGTCCAGCAAGCTCTGTCCCATAGTTATACATAGTCACTCCAGAAGTTAATTTCTTATCATCAACTAACACTTGATTAAAAGGTGCTTGCTTACCATCAGATAAATAGGTTGCAAGTATATCTAATGCATAGGAATCTTTATGGTATACAGGAACTGTAGGCCAAGTCATCGTAAGTTGAGGTACACGAGCAAAATTATCTTCGTAATACAACTTTTTGGTTTGTGCAACAGATGTAGGTTGCTTTACAAGAGCTGGTACTTCTGCTCCTCTTTTGATCTCATCAAAATACTTATGTACCCATTCTTTTGCTTGTGCAGGATCAAAATCTCCAGCAATCGTTAATACTGTATTATTAGGTGTGTACCAACGATTATAAAAATCCTTTACATCTTGTAAAGTTGCATTTTGTAAATCTTCTAGAGACCCTATAACTTGCCAATTGTACGGGTGTCCTTCTGGATATAGATTCTTATCTACGACATATTGCACATGACCATATGGACGGTTATCTACACTTTGACGTTTTTCATTTTTAACCACTTGTTTCTCTTTGGCAAGCACAGGATCTGTCACTGTATTTATAAAATACCCCAATTTATCTGCTTCTGCCCAAATCATTTTTTCTAAAGCATCTTTTGGTACTGTCTGAAAATAGTTTGTTCTATCTCTACTCGTAGATCCATTTGCTCCTGATCCTCCAATGCGAGCACTCATTTTATCTAGCCCTCCTTTTCCTAAGTTTTCTGACTCTAAAAATAATAAGTGTTCAAATAAATGTGCAAATCCAGTACGTCCTTCTATTTCTCTTGCAGATCCTACATGTGCTGTTAAAGCAACGGCAACTACTGGGTCTGAGGTATCTTTATGTAAAATAACGGTAAGTCCATTATCTAATGTAAACTTCTCAAAAGGGACATTAAATTCCTGACTCTCTGACTCTTGTGTTAAAGTAGCACCTTTCTCTTTGCAAGAAAAGATGGAAGTCACTAAAAATATGACTGTAAGTAGCTTTATTGTCTTCATAATGGTATACTGTAGAATTTAGAGTTCGAAGATAATTAAAAAGAGAAAAGTCCTATGTTAAGACTACTACAAAACAGCTACTTTTATAATAAATTATACTTGATTTTTAAATTAAAACATATTTTTACTCAACATGAATTCATAATTTATACTTTATATCTGTCATTCTCATTTAAAAGTTTTCAAATGAAAAAATATAATTTGCCATATCTATTAGTCATCTTTTTTTCTTTAAGTATCACCTCTTGTACAAATGAATTAAGGAATTATCAAAATATAGCTTCTGATTATCAGATAATACCTAAACCATTAAAATTAGAACCTTCTCCAGGTAGATTCTTAATTCAAGAAAACACGATGATCATTGGTGATGCTGTTTTATCAAATGAAATTGAATACCTATCAGAAATGCTACAAATAGCTACTGGATATACCATCGCTACATCAAATAATAGTGACAACCACCAAAATAAGAATAGTATCACTCTTACACTTGACAAATCATTATCTGAGGAAGAAAGTTATTTACTTTCTATAACACCAGATAGAATTTTAATATCAGGAAAATCTGCAGCGGGTATTTTTTATGGGATACAGTCATTAAGACAACTCATGCCTTTTACAATAGAATCTAATCAAGAAAATAGTACGGATATAACAATTCCATCTGTACATATAGAAGATCAACCTTCATATGTATATCGAGGAATGCATCTAGATGTTGGTAGGCATTTTTTTCCAGTCGATTTTATTAAAAAATATATAGACCTAATCGCATTACATAAAATGAATACGTTTCATTGGCACCTTACCGAAGATCAAGGTTGGCGTATTGAAATAAAAAAATATCCAAAGCTCACCGAAATAGGATCAAAACGAAAGGAGACTATTCTTGAAAAGAATTTTGATCCTTACAAAGGAGATGGAAAGCCATATGCAGGCTTTTACACACAAGAAGAAATAAAAGACATCGTTGCTTATGCAGCTAGCAGACATATAACCGTTATTCCAGAAATAGAGTTACCGGGACATTCCTTAGCAGCCATAGCATCCTATCCCGAATTAGGAAATACGAATGAAAGACACGAGGTAGGCACACGATGGGGCGTCTATGAACACATATATGCGCCAACAGAAGAAACCTTTCAATTTTTGGAAAATGTCTTAACAGAAGTTATTGCTCTTTTTCCTAGTAAACTTATTCATATAGGGGGCGATGAGGCTCCAAAAAAAGAATGGAAAGAAAGTAAAATAGCTCAAGAATTGATTAAAAAAGAAGGGTTAAAAGACGAACACGAACTTCAAAGTTATTTTATAAAACGTATTGAGAAATTTTTAAATAGCAAAGGACGAGATATTATAGGTTGGGATGAAATCCTAGAAGGAGGATTAGCTCCTAATGCTACAGTAATGTCATGGCGAGGTATTCAAGGTGGAATAGATGCTGCACGACAGCATCACAACGTTATTATGACACCTGGGTCACATTGTTATTTTGATCATTACCAAGTAGATAAAGATATGCAGTCCAAAGAACCACTAGCTATTGGGGGGTATACTTCTGTAGAGAAAGTATATTCATATGAACCTACTCCCAAAGAATTAAGTACTGAATTACAAAAATACATTTTAGGCGCTCAAGGAAACGTATGGACAGAATATATGAAAACGACTGAGCATGTAGAATATATGGTATTACCAAGAATGACTGCACTATCTGAAGTCCTATGGTCTTCCCCAGAATCAAAAGATTGGAATGACTTTAAAGCAAGATTACAGACACTTAAAAAGAGATATAATACTATGGGGTTTAACTATGCTCCTCATGGATTTACCTCAGAATAACAACACAAAAGCGTTACTTATATTTAGCAAGAAAAAACTGTTGCAATTTATAAAAGATAAATCCTAAAAGACTACCCACAATCATTCCTGTAAGTACATCTCCTGGATAATGCACTCCTACATAAATACGGCTATACCCTACAAAGGCTGCCCATAACAATAATATAAAGATGAGGTAACGATACTTAGATTGTAATGCTAATCCTGCAAAGACAGCTGTGGCCATACTACTGGTTGCATGTCCAGAAAAATATCCATAACGACCACAACGAGGCGCTATAAATCGCATGGTTTCTTCCCAAGAAAATAGTTTACAAGGGCGTGGTCTTTGAATATAATTTTTAAAAAAATCTGAAAGTTGATCTGTACAAGTAATCATCGCTGCGACTACAACCATGGTAATCAACAATCCTTTTACACCATACTTCTGATACATAAAAAATAGAAGTAATGCATATAAGGGAATAGATGATAACTTATTTGTAACCACGAGCCAAAAACCGTCCCATGTTTCTGTTCCTAATCCATTAAGAAAGAGAAAGAGTTCTTGATCGTATTCTATCAGAGTTTCCATACGAGTAATTATGCGTCTTCGTATTTTGCTATCTCAGCATCATAAAAAGCAGTTGCCTCTTTAATTGCATTTTCGGTTTCAGTAGCAAGCTCTCCTTCATCTTGTTTATCAAACTCCTCAAACCACTCTATTTCATCTTTTGTAAGATCTATAATAAATCTAGGGAACTCTGTATGTATTACAAAAATAGCATCAGAATGCTCAGAATTATCTCCTATAAGAAATTTTGGAATCGTCATTTTTTATATATTATTTTTATTATTAAAATCAATCTTTTTTATCATCTACTTCGATTGTTTTTAAGCTAGCTGGCGCTCCATGAATCAATTTTTTGCTAAGGTAATTAAATCTAAAATAGAGCATCACTGCAGATGCGGTTAATCCGGCTAGTAACCCTAACCATATACCTTGAGCACCCATTTGATCTTCTTTACCTAAATACCAACTTACAGGAAAGCCAATAACCCAGTAGGCTATAAAGCATATACCTGTAGGAATATTAACATCTTGTAATCCTCTTAATGCTCCTAATATCGTTACTTGAATCCCATCACTTAATTGAAATAGTGCTGCGACAACAAGTAATTGAGAGGCTATCAAGAGTACTTCCCCATTATCTATATATATCATAGGAAAAATATCTTTAAAAAGAATAAAGGCAACTGCAAATACCGCTTCAATTAAAAAGACGAGTACAAAAATTGAAATAGCAATACGTCGTAAATTAGGGAAGTCCTTTTTCCCTTTTTGATTCCCTACTCGTATAGTCGCTGTCACTCCAAAACCTACAGCAACCATAAAGGTCATAGAAATGAGGTTAAGTGCTATTTGATTTGCTGCTTGCGCGTTTGTTCCTAAAATTCCTGATAAGAAAATAGCAGCTGTAAAAATCCCTATCTCAAAAAGCATCTGTAATGCTGTAGGAAAGCCTAAACGAAATAGCTCTCGAAACTCTGACCACTTAATATGTGATAGGTTTGAAATCTGAAAATAAGGTTTGAATTTACGCTTTCGCGAAAGCATAAACATTAATAATCCCAACATAACAAAACGAGAGATCAAAGTACCCCATGCAGCACCTTCTACCTCAAGCCTCGGGAACACCCAAATACCATAGATTAAGAAATAATTAAAAATTACATTAATAACATTTGCTACCAATGTAGCATACATTGCATAACGTGTTTGAGACAAACCATCTGCAAACTGTTTAAATGCCTGAAATATCATTAAAGGAATCATAGAAAAAGCAACAATCTCTAGATATGGTATTGCAAGAGCTACAACCTCTTCTGGTTGATCAAGATAATATAGGATTGGCTTTGCTACTAATAATGCAAGAAATAATAAAATCCCATTTACAGTACACATAATTACCCCATGATGGAAATGTAATCGTCCTTTTTTAGTGTCGTTTGCTCCATCGGTCTCTGCAATTAATGGTGTAATCGCAAATGAAAAACCAATCCCTAATGCCAAGGCTATAAAGACTAAACTATTCCCTAAACTTACCGCAGCAAGTTGAGCAGCACCAAGACGTCCCACCATTAAGTTATCGACAAAAGCTACCAAGATATGACCTAGTTGCCCTAAAGCTATAGGAGCAGCTATGATGGTGTTTTGCCAAAATTCTTTGGAATATCTATTAAATTGCATTATTTTTTTACTCCTAATTATTTATTTTTTTAGCCTAAAAAGCTACCCGATTTTACCTCATCAAAAATAAGACTTGCAAGTGAACTTATAGACTCCCTTCTTACTAACTTATCATTATTTTTTTACGTTATATTTATAGGCAGTTATGCTTAGAGTTCAATTACATAAAAACACAGGAAAAAATGTTATTCTAAAATGTATTAGACAAGACAATAGTATTACTTGGTCTAAACTTCATCCAAATACAGAATATCATGATCTTGCGCATATGGTGATAGAAGAAGTACTTCTTTTTAAAAATTCCTTTTTTGGAATGATATCAAATGGTATCAACATATCAGATTTTGAATTACCAGAACATCAAAAACCCGAAGCATTAAAAGGAAACAATCTTCCTAAAGAATCTCTTGTCACAGAGCATTTAGTAAATTTATTGATGATAGAACACTTTAACGCTACATCTTACATTGATTTTCTAAATCAAGCGCAACATATTCTAACAGAAAATAAATTACCTTTTCCTACTGTACTTACTGAGGAAAAACTTGCGACGATACGTAAAGAATACAAACTATTAATTAACTCTTGGCATGCCATAGAAAATGGTAAACACCTAGAAAAAACATTTGAATTATGATTACAGATCCTAAAGAAATAGACCAAACATTACGTACTATTATAAAGGCACATCTAGGTCCATTACAACTCAGAAAAGATGACGAAAGCGGTTTAGAAGCGGCAGGTACAATTCCTACAATGCAAGGAAAACAAAAAGTAGATGGTATCTATTTTGCCAGTGTAATGCCAAAACCCAAAGATGCACGTCTTTACTTTTTTCCTATCTATACGGATGCTACTCATTTTGAAAATATAGCTCCCGAATTACGTAAATGCCTTAAAGGAAAAAGCTGTTTTCATATCAAAAAATTAGATAAAGGTTTACAAGAAGAAATAACCAAAATGATCGTTACTGGAATTAAAGTATATCAAGAAAAAGGGATATTAACTGCCTAACATACAGATTACAACGCATAAAAAAGTGCTTTTCCTTTAAAATAGTACGTAAAAACCATACTATCTTTAAATATTTTCTTGTAATTCTAATTTTCTTCATTAAAAAATGCAAAAATCATAGCTACTTTAGTGTAAAACAGTACTAAAGGAATGGGTTTTCTATATAAATCATTATTTTTGGGAAAAATTACGACTATGAAATTCAGATTAAATAGCCTATTTCTCTTCTTACTCTTTACCTCTTTTTTCTTAAATGCACAAGTGGGTGTAGGTACCATAGTTCCAAACGGAAAACTAACAATAGATGCTAGTGCAGATACGACTGCCGCATTAGAGTTAGTACCGCAAGCAACTCCAACGACAAACCTTGCCAACGGTCAACTTGCTGTAATAGGTGATAAATTATATATGTATGACCTTACTCGAACTGCATGGTTAAGCGTTGAGAGTACCGCTATTCAATTTGGACGTAATGGTGATACAGCTACAAACAATTTACTATACGGAGGTAATATGGCAAGCGCCACATCTGGTGCTTTGATGCCTTTAGACGGAACGATTGTAGCGATCACAGCTATAGCCGCCTCTGGAGATGATACAGACATTAACATTAGAGCTAGAGATGTTACTAACACAAATTCTGTAAATGAAACATTTACCTTAGCAAGTCTTCGTTACACAGATACTGCTGCAAATTTTGATTTTAGCGCTGGTGATTATATTACTGCAAGAGGAAGAGATGGAGCAACTACTGCTCAAGATGTCACTGTTATCGTTTGGGTGAAATGGAGACAATAAAGTTTTAATACAGACACAAAAAAAGGGAGCAAATTTGCTCCCTTTTTTTGTGTTCGATATCTATCAAATTATTCCTTAATAGGTACTGTAATTAATTTTCCAGGTTTCTGTATATAGTTATCCATCATGTAGATTAAACTAGTCATGGTAGCCGCTCCTAGTTCAAGTTCTCTTTTATTAACCGCATCAAAAGTATCATTTGCAGCATGATGATGATCAAAATAACGTTGAGAATCTGGTCTTAATCCAGCAAGTACAGTTCCATCTCCTTTAAGAGGTCCTATATCTGCTCCACTTCCTCCTCTTACAAAAGAGTGTATATAATAAGGCTCAAATAAAGGCTTCCAACTCAATATCTCATTAAAATTACGGTCATCACTATCAAAAGAAAATCCGCGAGGTGTAAAACCACCTGAATCACTTTCTAATGCAAATACGTGTTTCTCATTTTTATTTTCTGCAACCTCTGCATATTTACGTCCACCTCGCAAACCATTCTCTTCATTCATAAAAAGAACAACGCGTATACTATGTTTTGGTTTATAGTCGATTGCTTTCATAATACGCAGTACTTCCATACTTTGAACAACACCAGCACCATCATCATGTGAACCATCTCCTAGATCCCAAGAATCTAAATGTCCACCTACAACCATGTATCTATTTGGATATTCACTTCCAGTAATTTCCCCTATTACATTATAAGATTGTACATCTGGAAGATTTTTACAAGACATCGAAAAAGAAAACTTTGTCGCTGGATTTAATTTAAGTAATGTGCTTAGTAAATCGGCACCATTTGTACTTATTGCCGCTGCGGGGATACGTTGTGCTTGGGTTAAATTTCCATAGGACATAGACCCAGTATGTGGGTAATCATCCTGACTATGTGTTACCGATCGTACAATTACTCCAACAGCCCCGTAGGTAGCTGCTGCCTCTGCTCCACTATAACGTTGATCTACACATCCACCATATGCTTCAAAAGTATTTATCACATCCGATTGCATTGGTCTATTAAAAAACACGACTTTTCCTCCTATATTTGCTGCTCCCAGACGCTCTATTTCTTCTATACTATGCACTTCAATTACGGGTGCTTTAACGTTGCCGTTAGGTGTTGCTACAGAACCTCCTAAAGCACAAATAGGCACTTGCGTTGTTTCTCCTAACCCTGTTTCTATAAATGCATATTCAGGCAATCCACGAACCCATTTAGGTACCATAACTGGCTGTAACCACACCTTATCCAATCCTACACTATCTAATTGTTCTTTGGTCCATTCGACGGCTTTCTCTGCTCCTAAACTACCGCTTAATCGTGATCCTATTTGATTTGATAAATGACTAAGCCATTCATAGCTATTTCCGTCTTTTAAAGCGGTATCGTATATTTTTCTAATTTGTATGGAGTCTTTTTGCGCTTTCGCGAAAGCGGATACACCAAAAATCAAAATTAAAACTAGTAGTCTTTTTAACATTATTCTGAATTTATTCATTATTTAATTGAGACTTATATTCTTCTATGTTTGCTTTTGTCTTTGCATCCAATTCTGGTTCTTGAATATCTTCATAAGCACTTAATTGCTCTAATAAGATACTCGCTACTGCTAGTCTAGCAGCCGGTTTATTATCTGCTGGAATTACATACCAAGGGGCATGAGGTTTGGATGTACGATTAATAGCGTCTTCATAATAACGTTGATAGTCGTCCCATAGTTTACGTTCTTTCAAATCACCTGCAGAAAATTTCCAATTTTTTTCTTTTTTTTCTAAACGTCGTATTAATCTATTTTTTTGTTCTTCTTTAGAAAGATGCAAAAAGAACTTATAAATAAGAGTTCCGTTTTCTGATATATGCTTCTCAAAGTTATTAATCTGATTAAAACGCGTATCCCAAAAAGCCGCATCTATATCATCTATCGATGTGACATTTGGTAAATTTTCTCCTAAAATATATTCTGGATGTACTCTCGTGACAAGCACATTTTCATAATGAGTACGATTAAATACACCAAATTTTCCTCGTTGAGGTAATGCAATATAATGTCTCCATAAATAATCATGACCAAGCTCTAAAGATGTAGGTACTTTAAAACTATGTACTACGACCCCTCTTACATTAAAATCTTTAAAAACCTCACGTATTAAACTGTCTTTCCCAGAGGTATCCATTCCTTGTAAGCATATTAAAACACTGTACTTCCCATGAGCATATATAGTATCTTGAAGCTTTCCTAATTTTTTACGCACCTTACGTAAGGTACGCTCTAGTTCTTCTTCTGAAAGTTCAGATATTTTAGCTCCTTCTGTATCTTTAAGAGTTATTTTTTTATCAACTCGATAATCATTCGCTTTTTTCATATTGCCTAAAAATATCAACTTTATTTTAATTTTAATGCAATATAGTGTTGTTAAACCTTATGACATCTTAAAATTCTTAACGATTTATTCATATATTAGCTTAATTATAATCATAACAATATAACAACATGAAAAAAACTACTTTATTTTTACTTGCATTTATTGCTGGTATTACTCTTAATGCACAAGAAAGTATTTCGTCCGCAGGATTTGAAATTACTTCTAACATTAATGCGCCTTCAACTACTCAAAATGCTCAAGTAGCTTGTACTACAGAAATAGTTAGTACTAGTATTGATATGGGATTTGGTAACTTAAATGCTACTGAAGTAGCAGATAATTTTGTAATTCCAGATGGGGAGAGATTTGAGGTTTCAACTATTACTGTTTTTGTAATTGCAAATAATGGCGGTGCTGCAGATATATTTTCTGACGTGACTATACGTTTTTACGATAGCGCTGGAGAATTTCCTGGTGCTTTAATTACAGAAGATGTGATTGTTCCTGGAGGTTTTACAAATCTAGGAGCTGTAAATGGAGATCTTGATGCATATCAATTAGACTTAACACTTACTACCCCTGTAGAGTTATTAGGTGCAGATGGATCTGAAACAACATATTGGTTTAGTGTTTTTGGGCCAAACTTCACATCTGCTAGTAATTTCTTAGAAACTACTGATGAGACTGCAGATACTGTAGTTACTTCTTTTAAAGATGGAGCTGATCCAGCAGCAGCTTGGAGCAATATTAATAATGGAGCTTTCCTTCCTCCTGGAGTAGCATATTCTTTAGCTGGAGATTGTAACCCTCTTTCTACAGACGACAACGTTTTTGCAGATAACATCTCTCTTTTCCCTAACCCTACAAATGGAGACTTGAATATTAACTTTACAAGAAACTTTGGTGCTGCTACTGTTACTGTTATCAATATTAATGGTCAAGTAGTATTGACTTCTTCTATAGAAGCTATTGGTAACAATACAATCGCTACAAGCAAACTTGCAAATGGAGTATACTTTGCACAAATTACTGCAGAGAATTCAAATGCTACTGTTAAGTTTATTAAAAGTTAAAAATTACTTTTTTTCATAATAGTAATTTTATAAACAAAAAGTTCCGAGATATTCATCTCGGAACTTTTTGTTTATAATCGTAATCTTCCCCTAAATTAAAAAGATTTATAAGATTGCTAAAAAGTAATCATAGTTCTATTAATAAAGTACTCTTATATTTAGCACCTAGATTATTCAAAATCAATATTATGAAAAAATTATTATTAACATTATTATGTATAGGTACTATATTATCTTGTTCTAAAGAAGAAATAGATATAGATGACGCCAATAACTTCTCTAGTGATTTTAAAACATCAACAAGGATGATGAGTACTTGTTTTTTTGCATCTAATCCTACTTTAACTTCTAATCAATTCGGAAATGCTGCTATTTTAATGTGGGACTTAACAAATGTAATCTTTGATGAAGATATTATTTTCACAACTAATCAAATAGAGGTTAGAGTATATGATGTTGAGTTTTGCAAAGGAGTGATTAACGTCGATCCTACAATTACATTTCATGACATTCCTGATATTTTAAATAGTCCAACAGGCACCTTAACTTTATTTTTTGGTCAAGACTTCGATGAAAAATGTTTTGAATGGAGGATCAATACTATAGGAGGAATATCAACTGATACTAGCCCATTCCAATCTGTTGATACATGTAGTAATAACACACCGTTTTTCTTACATATGGTACAGTGATTCAAATAAAAGGCTCCGAAATATTATCTCGGAGCTTTTTATTTATACATCGATTCTTATTATAAATATTAATCAGATGAATCTTTTGAAATATCATCATTAGAATTTGAATTACTATGAGTTTACTCTAGGAAGAAAACCTAAGTATAACCAAACAGGTATATAAATTTATTTTATACAATTACTTGCTTGCAAATAGCTTCACATCTCCCTCAGAAACTTCTGTACCACTTAAAATAATGAGACGCTCTACGACATTACGCAATTCTCGAATATTTCCTGTCCAATCATAATCTTGTAATAACTTTATAGCTTTATCGGAAAATTTCTTTTCTGATGTACCCTGTTCTCCTGATATCTTTTTTGCAAAATGGTGTATTAATAATGGAATATCATCTCTACGATCATTAAGTGCTGGAACCTGAATAAGAATCACCGCAAGTCTGTGATATAGATCTTCTCTAAATCTTCCCTCTTCAATTTCTTTTTTAAGATTCTTATTTGTTGCTGCAACTACACGTACATTTACTTTAATATCTTTATCACTTCCTACACGTTGCACACGACTTTCTTGTAATGCTCGTAACACCTTTGCTTGTGCAGAAAGACTCATATCACCTATCTCATCTAAGAAGATTGTCCCTGAATTTGCAGCTTCAAATTTTCCTGCTCTATCCTTATTTGCCGATGTAAAAGCACCTTTTACATGACCAAATAATTCACTCTCTATTAACTCAGATGGAATTGCTGCGCAGTTTACTTCTATCAAAGGCCCATTAGATCGCTCACTCTTTTCATGTAACCAATGCGCTACTAGTTCTTTCCCTGTTCCATTTGGTCCCGTTATAAGTACACGCGCATCAGTAGCTGCTACTTTTTCAATCATTTCTTTAATCTGAGTAATCGCTGCACTATTACCTATCATCTCATATTTCTTACTCACTTTCTTTTTGAGTAATTTATTTTCGACAACAAGGTTTTTCTTATCTAAAGCGTTACGTACTGTATTTAAAAGTCTATTTAAATCTGGCGGTTTAGAAATATAATCAAAAGCACCTAGACGCATTGTATTAACCGCTGTATCTAGATCTCCATGTCCAGAAATCATAACCATTGGTGTTTCTGGTTTTAGTTTTTTTGCAGCTTCTAGCACTTCGACCCCATCCATTTTAGGCATTTTAATATCACAAAGTACTAGGTCATAATCAGTTTCTCTAATCTTATTTATGCCCTCCAATCCATCTTCGGCTTCTTCTACTTGGTAATCTTTACTTTCTTCAGAAAGAATTTTTGAAAGCACTCTGCGTATTGCAGCTTCGTCTTCTATTATTAATATTTTAGGCATATTACATTGTTTTATATAGCTACAGAATCAAATACTATTCCTTTTTGTTATACACATGTATATCTCTTTGTGGGAATGGTATAGAAATATTGTTTTCTCTAAATAGCGTGTCTATTTTATATCTTAAATCACTTTTTATATGTGGATCTGCAAAACTATTACTTGTAAAAAAATACAAACTAAATTGCAATGAAGATTCTCCAAAATCTTCAAACAGTACAAAAGGTTTAGGCCTCTTAAGTATTCCTTCTTGACCTTCTAAACTTTTAATAAGTAGTTCTGAGACAAATCGTGTATCACTCCCATAAGCAACTCCAACAGAAACACTCTCCCTTGTTGTTTTATGATTTTGCGTCCAGTTGTATACTTTTTCTGTAAGAAACTTGTGATTAGGGATTACAATAACTTTATCATCTCTTGTTAAAGCCCTTGTCGTTCTTAACTTTATATCAAACACACGACCTACTTTCCCATCATCAAACTCAATAATATCTCCTATATGTAATGTTTGATCTAGTATAATAAAAATCCCCGAAAGTACATCTTGAAAAAGCGTTTGCAGTGCAAAACCTAAACCTACAAATAATGCAGCAGATGCTGTCAAAAATACAGTGACATCTACACCAGAAGCGCTCAATACAGCAATAACAACAAGTATATATATCAGATATCTTAAAAACGCAAAAATGCTATTAAATTTATTGCGATCATCTTCTGGTAGTTTTTTAGATACAAGCTTTCGCGAAAGCCCAAGTAGACGCTTTACAATAATAAATGAAACAATTATAAGTAAAAAAGTTCCTATCGTAATGTGGATTTTTTCTTTTCCAGAGCCAAAGTGAAGTCCCCAATTAAGAAACTCCTTAATACTCCCCCAAACATCTTGAGTGATTACATCTTTTACTTTATCTACCGTATCTTCTTGAATCATATTAATATTTCAACCATTTAAAGAGTTCTTTATACGTAGGTTTTTTACCGTACATTAATATCCCTACACGATATATTTTTGATCCAAACCAAACTGTAAATACAAAAGAGGCTATTAACAACGATACTGACAAGGCAATTTGCCAGGTCGGTACTTCAAATGGGATACGCATCAACATGACAATAGGTGAAGTAAGAGGAATGATAGAGAACACTGTTGCTACAGTACCATGTGGATTATCTATCACCGCAAAAAAGCCTACATAAATAGCAAGCATTAATGGCATGATAATAGGTAACATAAATTGCTGCGTATCTGTCTCATTATCTACGGCAGCTCCAATAGCTGCATAAATAGAACTATACAGAAAATAACCTCCTATAAAATAGATAAGGAATCCAAATACAAGCTGTAACAATGGAAGCTTTTTTGCCTCTTCAATCACTTGGATAAGCATGTTTTGATCCTTGAGTATTTCTTGAACCTCCGTATTCGTCATATTTTCTGTCATACTAGGATCAATTCCTACTATAAGTTGTAATACCACAAGTAATATCCCACCTAACACTACCCAAATAGAAAATTGTGTAATTCCTGCCATCGTAGTACCTAGGATTTTCCCCATCATTAACTGGAAGGGTTTTACCGAAGAAATAATAACTTCTATAATACGATTGGTCTTCTCTTCTATGACACTACGCATTACCATATTTCCATAGATAATAATAAACATCATAAGTAAATAACCCGCTGCTCCTCCAAACCCTGCTTTCACCCAACTACTCACTTTTGATGATTTTTCTCCAGTATAGTTTTCTATAGCTAAGTCTATATTTGTATCTGCGTTTTCTATAACCTTAAGATCAATTCCATTATCAATTAAGGTTTGATTGGTCAATTTATTTTCTATCTTTTCTTCAATAGCATCTACAAGTCCAAAAGAAGGAGTTTCTTTTCCATAAAACCTTACCTGAGATACCATATCCTCTCTATTTTTAGGGATATGAATAAGCCCAAAATAACCAGATTCTTCTGAAACTTCTTTTGCAGTTTCTAGCCCTTGATCAGACAAGTTGATATATGTTGTTTGATCTGTATTCCCAAATTCTGATTCAAACAATCCTGAATCATCTACAAAAGCGATGACACGTTTTGTGTCACTATTTAATTGTGTGAGATAGGTAATTAATAAAATCATCCCTACAACGATAAGCGGACTCAAAAAAGTCATAATTAAGAATGACTTATTGCGAACCCTCGCTTTATATTCCCGCTTTATAATTAATGACAATACGCTCATAAACTCTTATTTACGGTTTGGATAAAAATATCATTTACACTAGGAATCACTTCTGTAAAATGAGTGACTTGTCCATAGGATTGTAATTCTTGTAATAATGCATTAGGGCTTCCGGCATCTCCTAATTTAATACGCAATTTTAATTCATCTCCCAATGATTTGAATGTTGCAGATGTGCTATCAAACTTTGTAGTTATTTCTGATTCTGCTTTCGCGAAAGCGGACTTCTCCATCTCCACCCCTACTTCAAATGTATTGTTTCTGTACTGACGTTTGATCGTATTAATCTCGCCGTCTAAAATTTTATTTGATTTATGAATAAGTGCAATATGATCACATAGTTCTTCTACAGATTCCATACGATGTGTTGAAAAAATCACGGTCGCGCCCTCTTCTCGTAACTGAAGAATCTCGTCTTTGATGAGGTTTGCATTAATAGGATCAAAACCACTAAAGGGTTCATCAAAAATAAGTAGTTTAGGATTGTGCATCACTGTTACTACAAATTGAATTTTTTGCGCTTGCCCTTTTGACAACTCTTCAATTTTCTTTCCCCACCAAGCGCCTATTTCTAACTTTTCAAACCAGTGTTTTGCTCTTTTTTGCGCCTCCGCTTTATCTAGACCTTTCAATTGTGCTAGATATAGCACCTGCTCTCCTACCTTCATCGACTTGTATAAGCCACGTTCTTCTGGCATATAGCCTATATCACGTATATGATGTTGTTGTAATGGAGCGCCATCTAAGGTTACACTTCCCGTATCGGGCATAGTAATCTGATTAATGATACGTATAAGCGTTGTTTTACCCGCACCATTAGGTCCTAGAAGTCCAAAAATACTTCCTTGAGGTACGTCGATAGATACTCCGTTAAGTGCAGTAAAATCTCCAAATTTCTTAGAAACCGTATCTGCAACAAGTAATGAATTCATAGTTAATCTTTAGCGGGCTAAAGATAGGAATAAGAAGGCAGAGCTTGTACCTACTTCACAGTTTTTTAGGACGTAGATTAATTACTGCAATTTCCGTCTATAATGTCTTGCATTGTGGGGTTGTAAGCGTTATTATTAATTACTAAATCCTCAACAACACCATTTATAATTAAATCTTCAATAGCACAAAAATCTGTGAGCATTTCATTATTATTAATCCATAAAGAATTAATTTCTGTAATATTTTCTAAACCAGCTAAGTCAGTTATCACTGGATTTATATCTATAGCCAAAATTTCATTTACTGTTTGCAGTCCTAATAATCCATCTAAAGAGGTAAAGAGATTGTCTAGCTGTAAAAAGACATTATCTGCTGTTGTAATATTATGCAAACCTTCTAAACTTGAACCTTGATATTGATTTATATTAATAGAACCTATACTATTTAAATTAGAAAGAAAAGACAAATCATTAAGCGCCTGTGGAGCTGAGTTAGAACATCCTGCTAACCTTAAAGATTCCAAATATTGTGGGATTATATTTGCTAATATAGAAGCATCTTCAATAAGTAAATTACATACAAGTGATAAACGTCCTCCTTCTTGGATTTGAGCATTCTCGAGACCACTATAACTTTCTAAATTTGTATTTCGCAATAAAAAAATATTTCCAACTGATGTTACATTTGACAATGCTTCAATTGAAGTTAATTCATAATTATCTTCGAATTGAATACTACCTGGCAAACTTGTTAAATTTTCAAGTCCATTAAGATTTGTTAATTGTGTAGCTCCTAATTGAAATATACCTCCTATTGTATTGAGATTGTTTAAGGTTTCAAGAGAAGTACCTCCAAAAATAATTAGATTCCCAGTTATTTCTGCATGTCCCAAAGCTCCAAAAGCATCAATTTCTGCCTGTGTTGCTAAAAAAACATCTCCTTCAAAAACCCCTCCTTGTTGTTCACAAGTACTCAATGTTCCAAAATTAGTTATTTCAGAAGTTATAGGTACAGGTAATAGTCCTGTATCTTCATTTTGGTTCTGATCTATGATTATCATACTATATGAAGTCTGAGCGCAATATGTAAACGTATAGTCCAATACACCATTTTCAATCGCAAAAGGGATCCCTGTAACTTGTCCAGAACCATCTACTAATAATCCAATACCATTCTCAAGAGGCATTCCGTCACAATTGGTAACTGCACCTATGAGTGTTGTTTGATCAACGGTTCCTGTGGGTACAGTTATCACTATTAAAGTATCTGCACTATACGGACCTAATTGTGCTTCATAAATTTGCTCATTGGCACAATCATCAACTCCAAACACTTTTATAGTTATACTTTCATTTGCTGGGAATAATCCACACTCACTTCCATCTTGATTTGTTAATCCTTCAAAAATAACCTGTCCTGTTTCATTACGAATGATTTGTATGGGAATTGCTGCAAGTTCTCCATTATTATCTTGCAAAACCACACAAGCTTCTATGTAATCTATAGGCAAATCACAATTCCACCAAGTAAAATGAGTGACCTCACCTACATATCTATTTCCAACTTTTACAGCCTCGCCTTGTTCTTTCCAGTACCCAACATTTTCGTCAAAAAACCAAAGAGGGATACTCTCTGGTGCTATTGCTATTTGTGTATTATCAACTGGGAATTCAATTGTCGCTGGTGAGTCTTCTGCAATATTAAGTAGATCTCCATTGGGTGAAAATAAATTTACAGCCACCATTCCATACGTTTCCAAACTTCGAGCTTCATTATTCAAATTCTGTGCAAACAACATGCCTGGCATTTGCTCAAAAGTTTCTCTTTGATTCGGTTTTAAATAATGCATAGACACCTCAACTTGACCTGTATACGGATTGTTATTCTCATCTACAAAATCTCCTGTAAAAGAAACACTACTTTCTCCCAAAATTGCTATGCTAGACTCTCCTGCTTGAACAGTAGCAACTATATTCTTCTCTAACAAAGTAACTTGGATATCATTTATTGTATTTATATCGGGAATGAGTGCTCTAGATCCCGAGATATAACCATCTTTACTTACTCTTAAAAAAGCAAAATGCTCAAAAGCGATAGCATCTTGAATAGTAAAAACACCATTATTGTCTGTTTCTGCTATAGTGTTTCCTATTCTAATTTGTGCTCCTAAAACCCCCTCGCCAGACTCATCTATAACACGACCTGCAAAATCTACAATAATAGGTTCTCCAAAATTTGCTGTTTGAAAACTTATATCATTCTGTTCATTTATAGGTTCGGGTATGATATTTTCAAAATCATCTTTATCACAAGAAAATAGAGAAAAGATACATAAGGCACTTAAAAAAAGAATACAATTTTTCATAAAAGGAATGTCATTAGTTATACACTTTAATTGTTTTTAAAAAGAAATTAATTACTACAATTTCCATCTATGAAATCTTGCATGGTAGGGTTGAAAGCATTAAAAAGTATTTCAACGTCTTCCTCTGAAAGGTTAGTTATACTATTTTGAATAGCACAAAGATCATTAAGAATAGGGTTATAACTAGCATTAATACTACCTGTTATTGATGATACATTTTCTAAACCATCTAATGATTCTAATTGATCATTTTGAGATATAAAAACAAAAAGAATGTCACTTGTCACATTACTTAATCCTTGGAGGTTTGTAAGATTTGGAGTTAACCAAACTGAAAGACGATTTACAGAGGTTATATTTTCTAAACCATTAAGGTTTGAACCTTGAAAATTTTTAAGTCGTAACCAATCTACCTCTGTCACATTACTTAAAAATGTTAATGATGTAAATGGTTGTGATTCTGGAGGAGGAAGTCCATTACAGCCTAAAAAAGCACTACACTGATAAAAAAATTCTTGGAATCTTATAACTTCCATAACAGAAGGAAGTCCTGCTTGAATAGCATCTAGATTTTCTAACATATCATTTCCTTCGATGAAAAGACTACCACCAGAGGCGATAGAAATGTTTTCCAATCCTTGTAATGTTTCTATCTCTCTAAAACTATTAATTTCGAGTAACGTTATTGTTGAGTTTATATCACTAAAAGCATCTAGCGATGTGATGTTAGAATTCCCAATTAAACTTAATGCTCCAGTAACACTTGTGAGACTCTGTAAACCATCTAGACTTGTAATATCATAAAGATTGTGTATGTTTAAATCTCCTCCTACAATTTCGATGGTAGATAAACTACTCAAACTAGAGATAGGATCTGGATTTTCAAACTGAGTACTAAGAATTAGGTTGCCTGTTATTTCTGTATATGCCATAGCACCAAAATCCTCTACAGCTTGTTGTGTAACTAATTCGGCATCGCCATTAAAAATATTAGCTATAGGTTCTTGAATAAGATCATCTGTCGCACAAGAATACGTACATACAAATGCAAGTATTGCAATATATTTTTTAAGCATGATGGTTGGTTTAGTGTTAATCTAGTTATTAAAACGAATATCAGAAATTAACAAGAAGGGTAAGGACAAGCCGATAAATGTTTCCTCTATAACAAAAAACAATATGATGCGTACGTTAAACAAAAGGTGTAAAAAACAAAACCCACCCTTGACAAAAGTCTAGGATGGGAAAAAAATTGCTATGAAAAAGAAAAATAACGTTAAATAGTGTTTAACGTTATTCAAATATAACTTTTTTTTATAAACCTATAGTTAAAACCTTTAGAAAAATTGACAATTTTTTAATAAGGCTTATGAAAACATATCCTTTACTTTCTCAAAGAAAGATTTATCTTCTTTCTCAGGATTAGGTGTAAAATTCTCGTCTTTTGCCATTTTCTCAAAGAACTGTTTTTGTTCTTTGGTTAATGTTTTTGGAGTCCACACATTTACATGTACAAGTAAATCTCCTTTTCCATATCCATTTATAGATGGAATTCCTTTGCTTCTAAGGCGAAGTATTTTACCACTTTGTACTCCAGCTTCTACTTTGATACGTACTTTTCCTGTCACAGTATCAATTTCTTTTGAACTACCTAAAACAGCCTCACTTATACTGATGTATAGGTCATAATGTAAATTATCACCTTCTCTTTGTAAGTGGTCATGATCTAACTCTTCTATCGCAACAAGTAAATCTCCTGAGATACCATTACCTGGCGCATCATTACCACGTCCTTGAACTTTAAGTTGCATTCCATCTACAACTCCAGCTGGAATTTTGATACTTACTGTTTCCTCTTCTACAACAAGTCCTTGAGCATCTGCTCCATCTGGACGTTTATCAATACTCTGTCCAGCTCCTCCACAAGTTGAACAAGGCGCCGATGTTTGCATACGTCCTAATATAGTATTCTGAACTCGTGTTACTTGTCCAGCTCCTTTACAGGTTTCACAGGTTTTATAAGTAACACCTGCGGCTTGTTTTTTACGCTTTACCTTAATTTTCTTCTCTACACCATTTGCAATTTCTTCCAAAGTCAGTTTTACACGTATACGAAGGTTACTTCCTTTAACACGTCGTTGACCTCCGCCAAAACCACCAAAACCACCAAAACCGCCGCCTCCGCCGCCGCCAAAAGCGCCGCCGAAAATATCTCCAAACTGACTAAAGATATCATCCATGTTCATACCGCCACCGCCAAAGCCGCCGCCACCTTCAAAGGCTTGATGACCATATTGATCATAACGAGCCTTTTTTTGCTCATCGCTTAATACTTCATAAGCTTCTGCCGCTTTCTTAAACTTCTCTTCTGCTGTAGAATCTCCAGGGTTTTTGTCTGGATGAAACTCAATCGCTTTCTTGCGATATGCCTTTTTAATCTCAGCTTGAGAAGCTCCTTTTGATATCCCTAGTATGTCGTAAAAATCTTCTTTCATATGCATTACCCAGCATGACTGAGTATTTTATTAAATCTTATATCGTCACCAGATAAACTAGTCACTTTTTTATGAGGTATATATCACTTTTGTTCTCCAACAAACACTAGAATATACTACAACTTAACTTCTTATTTCCCAGTTACTACTTTAGGAAAACGAATAATCTTATCTCCTAAACTGTATCCCTTTTCTATAACATCTACAATCTTACCTACCATCTTCTTGTTAGGCGCAGGTATCTGTGTAATTGCCTCGTGCAACTCTGCATCAAAGGCATCTCCTGCTTTTACTTTTGTCTCTTCAAGACCTTTAGATTTTAATGTTTCTCGCAATTTATTACTTATGAGACTTACTCCCTTTGCAAGTTCTTTATCTTTTGCTTTTTCAATCTCATTCATTGCACGATCAAAATCATCTATCACTGGTAACAAAGACTGTATAACTTCCTGTCCAGCAGTTTTAAATAACTCTAAACGTTCTTTTGTTGTACGACGTTTATAGTTTTCAAATTCTGCAAAAAGCCTAAGGAACTTATCCTTTTCTGTAGAAAGTTCATTTTTTAATTGATCTACCTCGCTTAACTCAGTTTCTGTCTCTTGTTGCGCTTCTGTTGCTATATCTTCTGGTTGATTCCCATCAACTTGAATATCTTCTATTTCTTGTGTGTTATCTTTTTTTGCCATAATTGGTCACTACTTCAATTTCCAATTGAAAAGGCAAAAGTACTGCCAATTCTTATAAAATGTCAAAATGTCACAATAGATGCTTTTCTTTAACATCTTATGTATACTAAGTAATGACATGAACATACTTTTTCGCTTTAAGCGAAAAAACACTTCTATAAATACCTGTTTTTTAATCATAAAAAAGCCATTTCAAATAGAAATGGCTTTTTGTCATTTTAATACCTATTATATTTCTGAACTTTATAATAAGTCCTCTATCGCTTTTTCAATAGAGGTATATCCAAAAACAAAACCTGTTTCTTCTATTTTTTCTGAAGACACCATTTGGCTTTGTAAAGCGATAGTTCCCATTTCTCCTAGAAGCATTTTAAGAATCACTTTGGGAACATTTGGCAAGAATAGTGGTTTTTTTAATCTTTGAGCGACTGCTCTTGTCAATTTTTCATTTGTCACAGGGTTAGGAGCCACTCCATTATAAACACCAATTAATTCGTTTGTAAGTACATGAACATATAAGCGTGCTATATCATCTATATGAATCCATGATTGCCATTGCTTTCCAGTTCCGAGAGGTGCGCCTGCATACAGCTTTACCGGTTTGGTTATTTTGGCAAGAGCGCCTTCACGACCATCCAAAACAATACCCATACGAATAATACTCGTTGCAATATCTAGTTGCTGAAACTCAATCGCTGCCTGTTCCCATTCCTGAACAACTTCTCCCAAAAAGTCTGTGGCATAATTTGGGTATTTTTCATTATAAAACTTGGTAGGAGATGAAGGATAACATCCTATCCCACTTGCAGAGATGATATGTTTTACTGTAGATGGGTTTCCATGATCACGGAATCGTTCAAGTGTATCAAATAATAAACCTGCACTCTTAATACGGCTCTCTTTTATGATTTTCTTATTAGAGACTGTCCATTTTTGAGCAATAGAAGCTCCGGCTAGATGTATAATAGATTGCACTCCTTCAAAACATGCTTCATCTATTTCTCCTTGAGCTGGATTCCAATAGAATCCTTTATAATCTTTTTTTGAGATAATTTTTTTCTTAGACGTCGTGAGATAATGCACAACAATGCCTTGTTTTAAACATTCTTGTGTGATAGCCTTCCCTACGAGTCCTGTTGCTCCAGTTATAAGTACTTTCATGCTTTATAAAGATACATACAGAATCTATAGTATAGATTATATTTATAGGAATCTTAACAGCCTATTCTTTACCATCTACATAATCCTGTAGATATGCATACCGTTCTGTCAATTTTCCGTCTTGAGTCATAAGAGCTCGTCCTAAAATACCATCTTTATCGTTATTATAAAAAGAAGGGATCACGTACTTCATAAACATCTCTCCAAAGCCTTCACTTGCATCTTTAGGAAGTTCACAAGGCAAGTTATCTACTGCCATGACAGCTATAGTTCCTGGCGCGTCTATACTCGTTTCTTTTTCTGTAATTGGATCATATCCATAAAAAGGATCTGCAATCGTAGATGGGCGTATAGTAGATGCCACAGGACCATCTATATCACAAGACACATCTGCAACTAGGTGTATTTTAAAATCTGGATGTTTTGCATCTTCGCGTGTAAATAAGAAAGGAGCACCATCTCCATAAAAGTGACCAGCTATAAAGTAATCTGTCACTTTTGCATACTGCATAAAATCGCTTTCATAAGGAGAAGGATCATCATAAAAAGCATATTTATCTCCTACAGTTCCATCTTTACGCCTTGTATACTCCATCACATCTATAAGACAATATACAGGTTCATCAAAATCTTGAGAGAGATATTCTTCATCTGTCACTTCTCTAATCTTAAGGTGGTCTAAAATTTCTTTTGCTCCTTTTGCTACTTTTCCAGTTCCGGAAAGTGCTATTTTCATCACAGGAAGTGCGATTTTATCAAGCTCCTGTTTTACCTCTTCTAGATCTCCTAAGTGTTCTACTTTAGGTAATTTAAAAATCCCATCACGAATCCCTAATAACCTAAAACCATTATAAGCACCTACCAATCCTGCATAACGTCCAAAACCTATTAATCTTGCTCCATTTTCTTTAACGATCACTTCGTGATCATACATTTCTATATTTTTTTCTAGAATAGCACGTAATAACTTTCTGTTATACGGTTGTTTCTTGATAGTATGACTAAAAAAGAAATATTTTTTATGAGGTATAAGTGCTTCTATTGGCACTTCTTTTACCCCTATCATCACATCTGCAGAAGTTACATCATGTAATACGTCAAATCCATTATTTTTATAGGCATCATCAGAAAAAATTCGAATATCTGATGACTCTACTACAAACGTTGCTTCAGGAGATTGTGTACGAGTTTCTGCAAGCATGTCTGGAGAAAATACGACTCTACGATCTGGTGGATTTTTACGTTCTTTAATGATGGCAAACTTCATAGATATAACTTTTATTTTCGGTTTATTTGTCAGGTCTTTATTTTGGTACACCTTTTGACGTTAATTTAGAGAGCAAATATATGGGTTTAAGTCCTATATTTGCAGACTTGTTTTGTTTCCGCTTTCGCGAAAGCATAAACAGTATGTTTCAAGTTTTATTTTAAGATTTGATATTTGTTCTTTTTAATATTGGGGTCGATTTGGTTTTGACAGCGAGATTAACCAAATAGTAAGCACGCCGAGCGCTGGGATATAGCTCGTAAATATCATATTTCAAACTTTTTAAACGGCGAGAACAACTACGCCCTAGCTGCATAATCCGAATTATAGTAGGATAATGCCTCGGTCTACAAGGTAGACAAGCAGGAAGTCACTCGAGAGCCTTGGTTTACGGCAATCGATATAGTGACTTCGTAAAAGTAAACCTAGCCTTTGCAGGGTCTTGATGCAATAGCGAATCTTAATCGAGAATAAGGTAATCCTTGGTAGTTTCTGACCGGTGATTGCACGAAAATTAATTAGAAACTAAACGTGTAGAAAGCTGTTTTGTTACTTGTTTGGACGGCGGTTCGAGTCCGCCCGACTCCACATTATATTATAAAGCCCCTATATTTTATAGGGGCTTTTATTTTTATTGTACAACCAAATTTATTTATTCAGTGCTGTCTTTAAAAACTGTAAACTACTTCCTTCTGATAAATGTATAATTTTCATTTCTCCATTTTCTTTAATTATTTTACGTAATCTTTCATTATGCTTATTTCCTAAACTAACACTTTTGAAGGCTGGTCTACTTGTTACTGATGCTCTCCATAAAATGGATTGCCATAATTTTCTATATTCAACAATTTACTTTTCAATAGAATTTAAGAGCTTTAATTTGCTTTAAAGACATTAAACGAATAGAATCATTATTTTCTTTTTTCAGCTTCTCTACTCTCTCTCTCGTAATATTGCTTTTACTTCTCAAATTTCTTCCTTTTCACAACCAATAATAAAGATTGTTACGGTTACTAAAAAAATATGCCCTTCATTTTATTCTTGTTTTTTAAAGTTTAATTGGTTCAAATTTGAATCTTTTATTTATAAAGATTCAAATTTGCTATTGGTAGAATTTACATCAAGACTCATAACCTCTATTTTTCAATTATTTGATAAAGCTTTCACCAAATCTTTCAAAGTGGCACGTATATCCATTAGGGTTTTTAACCAAATAATCTTGATGATAATCTTCGGCTTTCCAAAATGTAGACCAAGGCTCTAATGTTGTAGCTACTTTACCTTGCCATTTTCCAGAAGCGTCAACAAGTTGTATGATTTCTTCAGCTTCAGATTTCTCTTCTTCATTTTGAAAAAATATTGCCGAACGGTAACTTGAACCTCTATCATTACCTTGTCTATCTACCGTTGTTGGGTTATGCATTCTATAAAAATAATCTAATAAGGCTTTAAATGAAGTTTCTGTCGGGTCATACGTTATTTCTATCCCTTCTGCATGACCTGGATGATTTCTATAGGTTGGATTATCGTTTTCTCCTCCTTGGTAGCCTACTTCAGTATCTACCACTCCTGGGCGTTTTCTAAAGAGATCTTCCATTCCCCAAAAACAACCACCTGCTATGTATGCTTTTTTATATGTGTTCATAGTTTTATGTTTATTATTATTCTTTACAAAATATAACCAAACAACAGTTTCACACGGTCATATACTTCCTCTAATTAGATGTATTTTCCTCACTATTTTTGTTTCTATTTTAAAGCAAAGGATTTTATTTTTTTATTCTATAATATTTTTCCAATAATCATCTCTGTTTTTTACTGCTTTAATATAAGAGCAAATAGCAACAGCTTTATGAGCTTCTTCGGTTAATTTCTCAAATGTTTTTAGTACCAATTCTTTACCAATTCCTTTTCCTCTTAAATTATAAGGCACTTCAGAATGCACTAAATACATTTTATCATTTTTAAAAACATACTCTACTTTAGCCTCTTCGCCGTTTATATTTAAAGTATATTTTTTATTCTCTTTATCGTGTTTTAACTCTAACATACTTGGTATCAATTTATGCATCCATTTTAGGATATCTTCTTTATATGGATTGCGTAGTTTCTTCTTTCCAATAGTTATGGTTGGAAAGTTTAATTTCCTATTTTCATAGAGGTTACGAAGCTCTTCTGCGTGAGCCTTATTGGCCTCTACATCTAAAAACTCATATGGCAGACCTATTTTATCAAGTACCAACTGATAATAGCGAGTTTTATGACAATGGTCTGCACCATACAATTTGATTTTTGGAACGTTTCTTAACATTTTTATTTTACACTTTTTAATACCTCTATTGCTGCATCTACATTTAAGTGAAAATCTGCAAACACGATATTGTTATTTTGATCTATAAGGATAAACCAAGGTGTGCCTCCCGTTTGGTAATTTGTCATTACTTTTGAACGCGATTTTCCGTCATCTCCAGCATCGTGTCCAAATGGAATTTTTAAATCGTACTTTTTTTGCGCCTCTACCATTTTATCATACGTATTGGCATGATGTCCTTCAAAAACGGTCTGTATCGCTACAAAGGCAACCTTATCATTTCCTTCTAATGCATCTACCATTTTTTGAAGATTAGGTAATCCAACACTATGACAGCCAGGGCACCAACTTTGAAAACAGTATACGACTTTAAACTTTCCATCAAAATCAGATAGCTTTACTTGTTCTGTTTTGTTTCCATTAGCATCAATCCAATCTTTCACGTCAAATTCTGGTGCTTTAACTATTTGTTCTTGGGCAGTTTCTCTGTTCATTTTTTTATGTTTTTTTAGATGTTTTAGACACCAAAATACTTGGTAGCATTGCTAGCACAAGGATTAGTAATAATCTCATCTTTATAAAATTTCAAGTAAAGTTAGGGCGTTGCATTAACGCCCTTATATTTTATATATAATAGAACTCATAGAAGTTCTCTTAAGCGGTAACAGTTTTTAATCTATTAGCGTGCATTTTACGAAGTTTTACCAATTTTGGTGTTATTACTGCAGTACAATACCCTTGCGATTGATTATTTGCATAATAATCTTGATGATAGGCTTCTGCAGCGTGAAACTTCTCTGATTCACTAATTTCTGTTGTTATAGAGTTCTCAAAATAAGGTGCTAATTGTTTTACAACCTCTTCTGCAATTTCTTTTTGTTCATTATCGTGATAGTAAATAACTGAACGATATTGTGAACCTACATCTACACCTTGTTGATTTGATGTTGTTGGATTATGACTGGTCATAAAAATCACCAACAGTTCCTCATAGCTAATGATGCTAGCGTCAAAATTTGCTTGTATCACCTCTGCGTGTCCTGTTCTACCAGAACAAACTTCTCTATAAGTTGGCGTTCCTGGAACTGTACCTCCAGTATAGCCAGAAACCACGTTCTCTACACCTTCTATTTGATTAAAAATAGCCTCAATACACCAAAAACACCCTCCTCCAACTGTTATAGTTTGTAAATTATTTGCTTTCATAATTAATCATTTTATTTATTCGTTAGCATTTGTGTCCAAACGCATTGCTTCCGAATTGATACAATAACGTAATCCACTTGGTGCTGGTCCATCAGGAAAAACGTGTCCTTGATGTGCATCGCAAGTATTACACATAACCTCAACGCGAGTCATCCCAAAAGAATCATCTTTTTCATACTTAATAGCATTCTCTTTTATAGGTTGTGTAAAACTTGGCCACCCTGTACCTGAACTAAATTTAATTGTAGAATCAAACAAAGGTGTATCACAACATACACAATTATATTTCCCCTCATCATATATACTACAAAGTGCTCCAGAATGTGCTCTTTCTGTTCCTTTTTTACGTGTAATTCTAAATTGTTCTGGAGTCAATAATTCGCGCCATTCTGCTTCGGTTTTTTCAACACGTTTATCTGGTGTTGGATTCCCTTTTACTGCAAAATGAATGACATCTTTCCACGTTAGTTTTTTGTTGTCCATTATAGTTTCCTTTCTTGTTTTAATTATGGGACAAAATTACGGTAAGAGTCTTATTTTCTACATATCAATTTCTCACATGGTTATATACATTTTCCTCACAATTAACAATTCAGGCGGTTAACCCACTAAAATAACAAGTCTTAAATATTTAATCAAAAACTAATCAATATAGAATAAAAACTCTCATATATTGCGTAAATATAGAGCATAAACATAATTGAATAGATTTACAACTTACCTCAAAAAATATACATTTTACTAAAAATTAAGAGTTACAATCTTTGTATTGTTTTGGTGAGAGCCCTACCTGAGTTTTAAAGAATTTTGAAAAATGAGAAGCCTCTTCAAACCCTAAACTATAGGTTATTTCGTTGATATTCTTATCAGAAAAATCTAATAATCGTTTGCCTTCTAATACAATACGTTCTGTAATAATTTTTAAGGGTGATTTATTAAAATACCGTGCAAATAAATTGGATAATGATTTTGGTGTAAGATTCATTAAATCGGCATAATCACTTACTTTGTGTTTTTCTCTAAAATGCATTTCTACTAGCAAATTAAACTTCCTAATCGTATCTAATTTCTCCTGTGGCATATCTTCTACTGGTAACACTTTTCTTGCAATCCTAACCGATTTTATAAGTAGTCTCTTTAAAAGTACTAAAAGCATTTCGCCCTGTATATGATCTATTGTTTCAAACTCTTCAACAAAAAAGTCATATAATAAATTAAAACTTCGTTGCTCTTTTTCATTAAGTCCTACAACTATTGGCGAGGATGAACCTAAAAATAAAAATCCGTTGCAAGACACCTCACTATCATGATCTCTAATACAATAAAACTCTCTTGTAAATGTATAGACAATAACGTCTTTATTTTCAATAGTAACATCGAGTTTATTTAATGGTGAAGCAAAAAGCAGGTAGTTCTTTTTTAAAAACACGCGATAACCATCTACACCAATAGTAACATCATCGCTCATTGTCCAGATTATTTTAAACAATCCATCCCGTTTTTTTGGTGCTGTATAACTTAACTCTTTAAGATCTATCAAGTTAAATTGACTATTATCTTTTCCTTTGTAATTGAACTCCATAAATGAAAGATAAACAATAATGGACTTGCAACAAAAATCAGAAAATGAGCTAAATAATTATACTACTTGACTCACTTAAAATTAATCGTAATATCTTCATTTAAAAAAGTTCAAAACGCTACCTACCCTACTCCACGATGGAGTACCCTTGTGTTATCAATAAAAGGCATAATCAAAATTGATTAGGATTTTTTTGTTTTAAGATTGCCTGACTCATAGTACGCTTTCGCGAAAGCGTATAAAACATCCTTTTTTTTAGATTATAAACTTTGATTATATTTCGTCTTTCTAACCTCAAAACGACAGACCTCTTTTTACTTGATGTCTTCAGACGAATTATTGTATGCCAATTCTTAAAACCATTACCCTTCATAATACGCATGGGCTTCGCTTAGAAATATGTAATTATGGAGCAACCATTACCGCCTTATACATCCCTAATAAACAGAAAGGAGAGACCAATGTTATTGTGGGACTAGATACCGCCCAAGCATACACAACAACGCCCTACACAGACTATGGCATATGTCTTGGTGCAAGTATAGGCAGGTATGCTGGACGTATTTCTGATTCAAAAAAAGAAACACTTCTTACAAATGATGAATTTACGTATACAGATGGAGTTCATTTGCATGGAGGTACCCATGGATTTGATCAAAAGTATTGGAACATTGAAGAACAAGAAGATCATACAACGGTTACATTATCCTATCTGAGTGTGCATATGGAAGAAGGGTATCCTGGCAATTTAAAAGTAGTTGTTACCTACACATTAACAGAAGACAATGAAGTAGTCATTACATATACAGCGACAACAGATGCAACAACGTATCTCAACTTAACCAATCATGCATATTTTAATCTTGACGGTGAGAGAAATGTCCTAGATCATACACTTCGCATTTCTAGTGATCAATATCTAGAGGTTTTGCCTAATTTAATTCCGACTGGTACTTTAAAAGAAACAGCATATACTCGTTTTGACCGCAAAGAAGTTTCGCAAATTGGACGTCCTGATTTTTTAGGATATGATGATACATTTGTCCTAAACGATCACCCTATTAAAGCATCTTTATTCTCGGCAAAGACAGGTATTCATATGGATGTATATACCAACCAACCAGGCATGGTGGTCTATACGCCCAAACAACTTCCTGAGATTCCATATAAAGAACAAGCTATCTATGGCCCTTTTTCTGCGATCTGTTTTGAAACACAAAATTTTCCAGACGCTCCTCATCACCCTCATTTTCCCTCTGCATTACTTCATCCAGAAGAAACCTATAGTAATGAGAGTCGTTTTGTATTTACACTTATTGGGTAATCTAGTTCTAGAAAACAATACAACACACTCATAATTCTGTAATATCTATTTCAAGTATATTATATATAAAAAAGAAAAGCGGGCTTTACGCCCGCTTTCTCATATTTTCTGTTCGATACTATAGTTGATCTCCAGGAGCTGTACAAATACAAGCTATACACGTTTGTGTATGATGACACTCTTCATCAGAGTGGCAAATGTTTCTAGGAATCCATCCTCCTTCTATTTGTCGTTACGTTGCATTGTCTAATTCTTGAGCTCCTTTTAATTTTAAAATTGATTGTAACATAATTTTTACTATTTTTTGATTATTACTATTCTAAAAATAATAAAAATTATCTGATAATCAACATGTTACGGTTTACCCATACTAATAATAAATAATTCAATAATACATAATGGACTGCAAATCAAATAATTATATTTAATTGATAATCAATTGATTAAATAATTTTGTCCTATAAATCAACATAGTATAACCGTTCTATTTTAATATTTTTCAAAATCTTCTAAATTACTCTTATGGTCTACGGTCAGCAATAAAATATATATCTTCCTCTATATTATATCCAAGTTCAACATGACCATTTCGATAAGAAATACTTGTTGCAATACCATCACTGTCAAAAATCGTAACATGTCTTAACGCGTTACTATGACCATCTACATCTCTACCATAATCTTCTGCAGCATAAGGAAAACTGACTAACCAAGTGTCTTTGCCAATTACAATATATTCCCCAGCATCAAATCTCACTGTGGGCTCCTCGTAATCCTCTCCCCAATATCCAATATCTTTAAGAACTTTCTCTGCTAATGTTATTGCATAATCTTCTGTATAATTCATTGTTTTATTTCTTTTTTATGATATCCTCAATATCTTGATTAATAATTGGATTTCCTCCCGCTCTCCAAACAGTCTTTTTGTAATAATCATAAGAATCTATCAACTCCTGTTTAGTCCATTTTGACTTATTTTTAAGTATTTTAAACCATACACTTTCTTCATGGCTCCAATTAGGAGTTCTTTTATATTGTTCAATTCCTAATCTATCAAGGTCTTCAAGATGCCATACCTCGTGCTGTACTGTTAATTGGGTACTCTTTGGTCTTAAAAACATTATAGGTGGAGGTCCTGGGTTAAAAGATCCTTGTGTATTATCCAAATTCCATCTTTTCAACCTTTTCTTAAATCTAGGAACATTTCTAACTACTTCAACTTTTAAACCTAGATTCTTATATCTAAGCTGAATATCTCTCTTAAATTTGAGTAATTCAGATCTTGTAAGTAGAATACCTCCATCTTTATTACTTTTTTTATTTCTGAACAATTCATCAATATCATCAGAAGTTCTAGTAAAAAGGTCATCAATATTTCTTGATGAAAGCTCTATAGTATCATCTACCTGCTTACGTAATCCTTTTATCCCTCTAGCAGCTCTTTTTACTACCTGAACTCCAGCGTATATAGTAATAATAGTTTCAAAAACCTTAAAGATATCTTCTCCAAGATTTTTAGTGATTACATACTTTGCTTGTGAGCTATCATAGCGTTTACTTATTTTCTCAAAGAATTTTGCTAGTTGCGCATATATATAACTAAAAAAACCAACTTCTTTTAGTTTTTCAAATTCTTTACGTACTGCTTCAAAAACCTGTTCAGAATCACCGCTTAAGAATCCTGCAAAAAAACTAATTATATCTACTAAACTAGCAATAAAATGAATCACTCCATTATAAACTCCTACAAAAAAAGCGTTTAATGTAAATCCTGAGTCAATAAACGATGCAATAAAGTTTTCTAATCCCTCTTTTACAAAATTAATAATGCCTTTAAAAAAATCATAAACCTCTCTAAATATATTTATAAGAATCGTATTCTTTGTCGTGTCTTTAAAGACAATAACATCAGGTTTTCCCTTTAATGTATTGATATTTAGATAATCTGATATAACGGTATCAAAAACCTCAAACTGCTTAATAACTCCATTAAAAAAGAGACCTACCTCTTGAGAAGCTTCTGCTACAGGAAAAATAGGTGTATATTTTGCATCACTTTTAAGATCCCCCGATGCCGTATAGGGTTGCCAGTACTTCTCATCCTCTATCTTAAGCGTACGGATCTCTCTTGCCAAGCTACTGAGAATAGGTTTCCAAAATTCTTGTAAATCTTTTATAAGCTCTTTCTTAATCAGATCTCCTATAAAACTACGTTTAAAGAAATTACTTCTTGGGTTTTCTAGATAATGTGTAAAGGCATCTGAGAGCGCTTTTCTTAAGGCAGAAACATCAGAAGTAGACTCCGTAAAGCTTCTTACAAATTTATCTACATACTCTTGATACAAACGACTATCATCTTCTATCGCTTTTACAACGTCATCTCCAATCACAAACCCCACAATTTCAACAAGATTAGAATACCGTATGTTTGCCAGTCGCAAATCTTCTTTTTCAGGTTTATTATAATCAATAGGTCTTTTATCACCTACAACTAGATACAGTTTGATAACATCATCTGGCACCACTTCATTCTCAAACTTCACTTTTATGTTTCTAGCCGTATCGCTTACAGTCACTACATAACGCACAGATAATGACGTATCTTCTAGGAGTTCATCATCTTTATAAATAGCGGTATCCCAAGAAGCTCCAAATCTACTATTTGCAAAACGACTCGGAAACTCTGGAAAAGATCTCCCATTCGGTCCAACAGCTATAGCATCTAGCGCACTATTTCCAGTTTCTGGAAAGCTAAGAAATCTTACTTCCTCCCTATTTAAATCATCAAAAATATTCATATCATTATCATTCAATTTTTAATTATCACCTTTAATCAAACATATGTAAACATTACGCACCTCTCCCACTTCGAGATACAGTTATGTATTCTATATAAAACAAAGGCATTGTTATATACCCTTGGCAAATCAATGCCATGAAGATGTTACCTTCTATATGTGGTGCTTATTGTATATCAAATGAGTGGGATACCATCTGATTCTTATTTTCAGAAAACGTTTCTAAGAATAATTACTGTAAAGAAACAATTAAATTTTTAATATTATGTTATATAAATACAACTTTTTACAAAATTAATAAATATTTAAGAAATTAATGGTTTTATAGCTACTTCAAAAATAGGTTCTTAAAATGCGTTATTGATTCTTTTCTAAGTACGCTTTCGCGAAAGCGAACCCAACCTCACCCCCTATGAAACCTCAACAACTTCAACACACAGATCATAATATCTTATATATCAGTTTATAGATTCACATTTTATTTTTATTACTAACAAGATTTTACGTAAATTCCTTCTATGAAACAATCAATCATTATTAAAATAACAGCCTATAAATCAGTATATACCATAGACAAAAGAAAATCTGAGTAAATAACAAAAGTGATTTTCAAGTTGCTATCTTCTACGCTTATAAAAGCTAGCCTCCCCTTTTAAGTAGCAATGTCAAAAACCAATCAATCAAAAACCAATCAGAATTCTTTCGTCCGCGGACTATGAGTACTTATTATTCGTATCAAAACATACCTTCACAATCATTTGGCGGTAAAGCCGATGGTTTGATTTCGCTTTCGCGAAAAGGGTTTCGTGTGCCTCCTTTTTATATTATACCTAATCATACCATTCAAGACATCATTACAGAAAAAGTATCAATAGCATCCTTATGTGACGAATGGATAGAAAATGTTACCCCAGAAAAAGAATCCTTATGGGCAGTACGATCTAGTGCTGAGGTCGAAGATGGTAAAGACAAATCCTATGCAGGAATTTTTACGACCGAGATTAATTGCAAACCTGATGAACTAGTAGCTGCTTTTAATAGCGTAATTGCTGGTTTTAAAAACGCCCAAACTGAGCATACAGCATATCATGAAACTGAAGACTTCGGATTTAATATCGTGTTACAAGAAATGATTTGTGGCGAATTCTCTGGTGTTGGATTTTCTGTCAATCCGCTTGAGCAAGTGAGCGAACATCCGATCATCAATATCATTCCTGGATTAGGACTCAAATTGGTTTCTGGTGAAGAAAATGCGATGATGATCAATCTTGGAAAACCGTTCGAAATCATCTCAGAAGATGAGCACTATCATGGTGAACTTTATGGACTGTCTTCAAATTACAAAAGCATTACACTAACCAAGGATGCACTTTTTAAAAAAGTATCTCCGTATCTAAAAGAACTTAGAGAAAGCTTACTTAAAATCGATCAATTACAAGGACATCCCGTAGATACCGAGTTTACGATTTGCGATAATAAAGTATACTGGTTACAAGTACGTCCTATCACCACATTGATCCCTAGAGGAGATTATACTGTGTGGGATAATTCTAATATGGATGTAAATTATCCAGGTGTTGTCATGCCACTTACCATTTCTTTTGTACAACACTCGTATAGCAATGCATACATACAAATGTGTACATTTCTAGGCGCTGGAAATTCCTTTATAAAAAAGAATCATTCCTTATTTAAAAATACGATAGGTGCTATAAAAGGAGGGATGTATTATAATGTGACGGCATATCAACAACTCTTATACCAAATGCCTTTTGGGAAAAAGACAAGCAAACTATTTCCAAAAATGCTTGGTGCCGAAGATGCAACATTTCAAAAACCATCTCAATCGGCTTCATTTATAGCATACATACGATTATTCTTAAATCTTATTAGAAGTGTCCTATTCTTTGGACATTATAAAAAGAGATATACTGCGCAGTATGATAGTATTCAAGAACGGTTTGACAACACTTCTTTAGAAACACAATCGCATGCTGATTTAATCACCCATTTTACGACACTAGAAGCCGAGTTAGGTACGTATTGGTATGCTCCTATCCTCAATAGTCTGTTCAGTATGATAGCCTATAACAGTCTTACTAAGATCATATCTCGATCTAAATTACATCAGGAGTATCCTAATTTCTTAAACGATTCTTTGATGGGAAGTGGTCAGGTAGTTTCTATGGAGATTGTACATACGTTACAAGATCTCACACATCGTTTGCATCAAAATCTTGAAGTAAAAAAAGTAATTCTTGAAAAGGAAAGTGCTCAGGTATTGCCCTATCTTCAGGAGTACCATCCTGACTATTTTGAGAATATCATGTCATACATTCGCAAATACGGAGAACGTTCTGACGAAGGAGAATTAAAAATTGAGACTGTAAATTACAGAGAAGACCCCACCACTTTTGTTGCCTTTCTTAAATCAAATCTATCAGTTCCTCAGTACTCGATAGAAAACAAAAACAAGTTTGATTATCTAGATGTTCTTAAAAAAACATACAGAACTAATCCTATCAAATTATTCTTATTTAAAATGGGAGTCAAGTTCACGATCAAGCGTGTAAGAGATCGGGAGAACTTTCGGTTTATACGCACCAAAACCTTTGACATTGTTCGTCAGATTTACAGAGAGATTGACAGGAAGCTGATACAAAACAATACGATTCTAGCTTCTGGAGATTCGTTATATCTTCATTTTGAAGAACTCATGGATCCAGATCAATATGCATCTCAATACAAAGAACATATTCGTGAGCGAAAAGCAACCTATGCCACTTATCAAGACACAGAACATTCGATACGATATCACAAAGTCAATAACGAATTATACCCTATTGCAGAGAAGCAATCTACTTCAAAAAATGGACTAGATGGTGTTGCGTGTAGCAGTGGTATTACCGAAGGAGAAGTTATATTAGTCACTCCTGAAAATATTCATGAGTTAGACATCTCAGGAAAGATTTTGGTAGCACCTTTTTTCGAACCTGGATGGGTGGGATTATTTTCCAGAGCCGAAGGCATTATTTCCGAACGTGGGAGTTTGCTTTCGCATACCTCTATCCTATGTCGTGAGATGGGAATTCCAGCGATTATAGGTGCAAAAAACAGTACTCAAAATTTGAGTAACGGAGAAAGAATAAAAATGAATGGAGCCACAGGTTCTATAGAAAAAATAGATCATTAATGAATACATTTAAACTCACAGCATTACTGAGTCATATCCAATTGACACCTCAAGAATTGGAGATGTGTAAAGCAGCATTAAAGCCGCTACAATCCAGTATTGATGATCAGCATGCATTTTATGAATATTGCCTTCAATGGAAACTAGCGCCTTGGCTCTATCTACAACTCCAGAAACATGGATTCATCTCATTCTTTGATAAGAAGGTGATCGCACGATTTGAGAATACTTACCAAGAAGTAAAGTTAGAAAACGAGAATAGGAATGTCATTGCAAAGCAATTTCTACAAGCCTTTCACGATCATAACATCGATGTCATTATCCTAAAAGGAAATGCTTTTACACAGACATTTTATGGCGATGTAGGATATAAGAAAATGAATGATTTTGATATTTTAATCAAGTTTGAAGATTGGCCAAAAATCGAGCAGATTTATTACGACTTAGGGTATATCCCTTTAGGATTTGGATGGAGTGGAGAAAAACAAAAACCAGCCAAATATAGCCATACAAGTCTCCCTTTTATTAGCACTGATTTTAAGTGTATCATAGGAACACAATGGGGGTTAAAATCACCTACCACACATTTTACGGTAGATACCAAAGAAATCTGGGATACAGCAGTACCCTTGGATTTTTATGGAATTCCTTGTAAGCAACTCTCTCCAGAATACAACCTCATCCATTTGATATTACACTTGGGAGTTTTCAAATGTGGTACCCGTGATTGTATGGATCTTTATAATTTGATTCAGTCGACGCCTATTGATACAGAAAAACTCTTTGCGATTATAGAAAAATCAAAAGCAATTCAGAAATCTCGATATGCCTTAGAAATGTGTCGTCTGTGTTCTGACTATATTCCAGAAGAATGGATTCAGAGATTACCCGAAGGAAAGCCATCATTTATCAATACACGGTTACGCAAACGACTTGTGATGTTTGAAGAAGTAGGTGACATGCACGGATCATACAATGATTATTTTCAGGACATTGAAAAAAATGTAATTTATTACAATCTCTTTCCGCAGTTTCATAAAAGAATCTACTTCTTTGCAAAAATATTACGTCTTCTTTATTTCCCAGAGATTAAGTTTGCGTTGAAGTTTATTGACAAATCACATCAACCGACACTCCTTAATAAGTTAAAAGCAAGATTGCTCGGACCATGGTTTTCATTCTCTATGATTGCGCAAGAAATTGGCTGGAAAGTCACCATCTTACTTTTTGTAAAACTATGTATTGACACTCTTATATCCCCACTAAATTATTTTACCTCTAAAGAATCGTATTTTCAATACCTGAAGAAGAAAGGCATTGAAGCACATCAAATTAAAAAACTAGTACAGAATGTCCAATAAGAAGCCAACTATCATTTGTGTTACAGGTCCTGATGGCTCAGGAAAATCAACCCTTGTTGAACACCTCGTACATGCATTACCACATGCAAAAGAAGTCACGATATGGGATGCATTGGATAATAAAGATGCAGCTCTTTTTAGCAGCAAAAAAGATGTAGATACGTACCTATGCATTCTCTCGCCAGAAGCAAGATTATTATTCATGGCACATGCGTTGCGATATGCTGTAGATACTGCTTTAGCATCAGGAATAGAAACCATCTTACTCAATGCTTATTATTATAAATACTTTGCATCAGAGGCAGCAATGGGCGCTGACCAACATTTAATAGATACGCTAGCCGCTACATTTCCAACACCAGATAAAACCATCTTCCTTTCGCTCTCGCCAGAAATAAGTGCTTCTAGAAAAAAGTATTTGTCAAAATATGAATGTGGATGTAGAGAAGCTACTGTAGAAAATTTTATTGATTTTCAGAAGAAAGCAGATAAGGAATTTGAAACTTATATCCAACCAGATTGGCATATTCTGAATGCAGAAAATTCTCCTGAAACTTTAAAAGAACAAGCACTTCAAATCATAGCGCCATGATCAAAACAATTCTCATTACAGGTTTGGATGGTTCTGGCAAAAGCACCTTATTTTCTAAACTAGAAGCAGCGCAACTTGATCACGTGACATTGATCACCTTACCTCATGTAGATGCGCAAACATTACCTGATATTTCTCCATTAAAGCATCCGATACAGCTTTTGAATGCGATGAGTCAGGAAGCCGATGAGAACCATTGGAGTGATCTCAAAGCTTTGGCACTTTTCTGTTCGATGGTGTTGTTTAACCAACTCGTCAAAGAACAAACCACAACAGCCACTCGGTATATCATCTGTGAGCGACATCCGTTGATTGATACCTTTGTGTATGCACAATTTTATCTGCCACGTCTAAGTTCTGGTGGGATGAAACCAGAACAAATTGGGTATTACAATACAAAATACGAGGCGTTATTTTCTTTTATTTTAGAACAACTCCCTGTCGGGAAAAATGATACAGGTGCAATCGCCATGTTTACGTTTATCAAGACCTTTTTTGCGGGTAAAACATCCCCAGATGAAGACACCGCAAACTTATTTCACGCAAGTGTACCAAACCATATTTTCTTTTTAAAAGCAGATCCCGAAATCCTTATGGAAAGAATCTCTTCTAGAAAAGTGATGGAGCCTCATGAAAAGGTAGGCGTGCTATCTCATTTTAACACTGCCTACGACACCTTATTTAAAACGATAGCACAAGATCACCAAACAACGATCGAGAACATTGACGCGGCATCATTTGACAACCTGAATGCTTTTTACACAAGACTAACGACCGAAATTATCACCTAATATGGAAAATTATCCTATCGTTCCCGGTAGAGGATTAGTAACTCCTTATTCTACCAAATTACGTTTAGAATATCTAAACAAGGAAGCATATGATACCACTCAAGTATCTATGTCTGGATTGTCCCATACGGAGGTTCAAAATAAGATTGAGTCCTATATTGGTTCGGTGGAGATTCCTATTGGATTGGTGGGGCCTTTATTACATCTTCAAGATGGTGTAGAAGAATTAGTGTATGCGGGTGCGGCGACTTTGGAAGGTGCGCTTGTGGCGAGTATGAATCGAGGCGCCAAAGCAGCGAGTTTAAGTGGTGGTATTACGACTACCTTTGTACATCAACGGATGGTGCGTTGTCCGATGTTTATTTTTCAAACTCCAGAAGATGCTTTAGCATTTGCCAAGTGGCTTCCCTCCCATTTTGAGGATATCAAAAAAGAAGCCGAACAACATTCCAACCATGCACAATTGGTGGCTATAGATCCGGTCATTATAGACAATACCGTGCATACTCGCTTTTACTACACCACAGGCGATGCTTCTGGGCAGAATATGTCAACAACTTGTACGTGGCATGCGATGCTTTTTATTGTCGAAAAATTTACCGAAGAAACACAGATTGAGATAAAAAATTATGTCATTGAAGGCAATGGGTCTTCAGATAAAAAGGTCTCGAAGCATGCGGTTGAAAAAGGAAGAGGGATTCGTATCGTTGCTGAATGTTATTTAAAAGAAACTGTCATAGAAAAAGTACTCCGTACAACCTCTGATAAGTTGATGGAATGTTTTACTCCTTCGGTAGCGCTTACAAAGATAGATGGGATGTTTAGCTACAATATCAATGTAGCCAATGCGATTGCTGCCATATTTGCAGCAACGGGACAAGATTTAGGGTGTCTTCATGAATCCTCTGTGGGGATCTTACAGCTAGATAAAAAAGCCGATGGACTCCTATTTACACTTACGCTACCTACATTGGTCGTGGGTACCGTGGGTGGTGGTACTTCGCTCCCAAAACAAAACGAAATGTTACGTCTCATGAAATGTGAAGGCAATGGGAATGTACAGCGATTTGCACAACTCATTACCGCATTTGCACTCTCTTTAGAGATCTCCACCTTTGCAGCTATTGTAAGTGGGGAGTTTGCAAAAGCACATGAGAAACTAGGAAGAAACAAGCCTGTGAATTGGCTCACGAGATCAGAATTAACACCAGAATTCATTAGCCGTATTATGGGGCAAACTAATCCCAAGTACAAAGAACTTTCGATTCATTTTGATCAAAAGGATATGGAGAATGGTATCATTACCAATCTCACCGGAAGAACCTCAAAAAAAATGATGGGCTTCTTTCCGTTTCAAGCAAAAAATGAACATATAGATGTTTCGTTATTAATCAAATCCAAAGCATTGGATATGGATGTGATTAAAGGCTTGCACAGTATGGCAGCCTCTATTGATCCTTCTTTGTCCGATCTGATTTATAGATATCGTCATCAGACGGAATATTTTAATTGCCACGTCAAGGAATTGTTTGTCTATGAGGATTTACATACGCATGGATTTACAAATACACCCACTTATTACGGCAAGAAGGAAAACGTCAACCGAGAGTTATTCTTGATCATCATGGAATATCTAGACAGCGATGCCATGTCTCATTTTAATAGCGAGAATAAACCTGAATTATGGGAACCAACTGACATAGAACACATGATTGCTGAGGTTACCTCAGTACATAAACATTATCATACGCGTATCGATACGATTGACGATTTGCTGATACAGCCTTTTCAAGCTTCAAAAGCTAGCGAACTCTATCGAAAGCTCATTGACATTATCACCAAAGAAGAGGATGATCCTGTCCGTAAAAACCAATTTAAAAGCCTCAACGGTTTCCTCACAGATATCACTGATCATACGCCAAGTACTTCCTTACCGATCTGTGTGATTCATAATGATTTTAATCCTAGAAATGCAGGAATTCGTTCCAATGGAGAAGTCTGTATCTATGATTGGGAATTGGCAGTGAAGAATATTCCACATCGTGATATTGTCGAGTTTCTGGCATTCACCTTGGAAGCACCTCTGGATACCAATCAACTACAAAGTTATCTTGAATTTCATGCCGCATTATGGGATCGTGACCTCAATGATGCTGCCTGGATGTATGGGTATGTCTATGCCTTAAAAGAGTTTTTAGTCTGTCGTATGTCCCTCTATAAAGCTGCTGAAATCTTGATGAAATTAAAATTTCCAGACCGAGTGATTGATACTTGTTTTACAATGATTGCCTATATCAAAGAAGCCTATCCTATAGTAACAGAAAAGGCGCGTACATGATGCCGTCTGCCAAGAAATATCTATATATATTTTTAGGATGCTTCTTTATCGTCTTATCCTATTTTGGGATCATTATGCCTGGTATTCCCGCCATTCCTTTTATCCTCCTCGCAGGATGGTGTTTCTTACAGAGTTCTGAACGCCTCTATAACTGGATGCTTAAACGGAAATACATAGGTCCTATGCTCCAAAAATACTTCTCAGGTGAGAAGGTATCCAAAGGCGCCATTTGGTTTGTCATCTCGCAATTGTGGCTCTCTGTTATTATTTCGCTCTTTGTGTTTCCGCTGAACACCATTGCCAAAGTCAGTATTGTGGTTATTGGGGTATTGAGTAGTATTGTTATTTACCGATTGTTGGATAGGAAGTCAGGAAAAGAGTAGATTGTTGTTTTTTTACGCTTTCGCGAAAATATACTCAACACACCATAGAACTACTCGTCATTTCGACAGAGTGAGGCACGAGCGACGAGAAATCTCATAACAATGAACACTTCAAAACCACTATTCTCTTAGCAACTTGTGTGATCTCTCCTAAGGTCGAGATGACTCTTGGTGTTTTCTTGAGTACACCTCTGCCTGTCGGCAGACAAGTTCGCGAAAGTGTAAGTAGGAATGTTTTTAAATAGATTATAAATAAGACATTATCGGGCGTTACTTCTGTTCTATTTAAACCCCATAATTTGAGTATTATTAATTATTAATTTTTTATCTATGTTAAAAAATATATTAAATCTCGACGGGATTCAGTCGTTAAGTAAAAATGAACTATTAGCTGTTAATGGAGGTGATTATACAATAGGATGTACTTTTCCTGATGGATTAGGGTATGAACTAACATACGCTTATGGTTCAGAGGGTAATGCGGTAGATGCACTCTTATATTGCCTTGACAATGGAGGTGAATACACACTAGTAATAACTTCTGCTCCCGATTAAGGTTTTGTCGAGAAAAATAGCATATTTAATGGTTGTCAAGCATGAATACTACATGTCGTTTCGACAGAGCGAGGAACGAGTGACTAGCCAGCCTGCCGTAGACAGGAAATCTCATAACAATACGTATTGAGCTTCTTGTGTGATCTCTCCGAGAGTTTATCCTGAGCTTGTCGAAGGGTCGAGATGACTATAATTCGTCATTTCGACAGAGCGAGGAACGAGCGACGAGAAATCGCATAACAGTAAGCACTCCAAAACTACTTAAGAAACGTTATGTTGCTCCATCAGCCTTTGTTAAAAGTCTCGGAAGAAAAACCCGAGTCCCTAAATACCCTTCAATAAAACCTATAATAAGAAAATACATAATTAGAGACACTACATAAGCAGAAGAATCTCCTAGTAAATTTATAGAATCACTAATATTTTCAGAGATAGTGATTAACCATTTATATAATTTTTCGACTTCTACAAGACCAATTCCAATAATCATTTTTGTAAACCAATCAGATATCTCTTCTAAATTAGTATTGGCTATATAACTGACATTTCTTGTTTGTTCTATTTCATCTTTAGGTATGCCTTCATCTATTTCATTTTTTTTAGGAATCCCAAACAAAAGCCCTCCAAGTCCTCCACATAAGAAAGATGCACCTCCTACAAGTAGTAACATACTTATAGCTCTATATTTTAAATTTATATCTGGTGCTGTTAGAGAATATAAGATAATTAATAGAACACCTATACTCGGTAGTAAAATAGTTAAAAGTCTTACTGTTTTTTTACTTAATGCATTCATGACTAAAAAATTAAATTAATATTGATTGACTCATAGTTAAAAGCCTATGATATGGTATTACTTGAACTATAGGAGTCCCGTTTATATGTTGTAATTCGCCATTCCAAACTTTTTGATATAATGTTTTTAGATCTGATTTATCAGATGCTGTAAGTTCAGATTCATGACCATAATTCATAATACTAAAAGGCTTATGCTCTCCGTATATTTCACTAGCCCATCTAGTCTCACTTATATTGGCAAAAAAATGTCTTAATCCAAAAATATGCCCAATCTCATGAATGAAAGTATCTACTTGCTCTTTTTTACTTTGTGTAAACATTTTAGGGTAAATCGTTAATTCATGACGTCCACTATCTGGAAAAAAAGCACTAGCAAGTGTACAACCAGCATTATTACAATTATCCGAATGTCTTATCACAATTTCAAAATCCCAAACATCTTCATGTTCACTAAATTTAATAGGTGCTGCATCTCCCCATTTTAGTAACGCTTCTGCAAAAAGTTCTCTTATAGCATTCTTTGCTCCTTCTGGGTTATGAAAATAGGTCAAAGAATTTCTATTAAACCTCCATCTAAGATTTACTTCTTTAGCCCATAAAGGGATAAACCCTTCTGAAGCATGAACCACTATCTCTGCTGGATTCATATTTTTAGGGGTAGCATACCCTTTAGAATCTGTTAGACATACACTTTTTGAGTATACATGTATATCAGTTTGAGCTACTTTAAAAGCATCATTTATTTCTCTTGGAGAAAAGACACTCTTTTTTCTTTTACTAGTAGTTACTGTTGCCATAATCAATTTATTTTTAATGTACTACCTCAAAGTAACTCGTATATAACAGCGCAATCAATACCCATTACAAGGTATATTTAAGAGATTATATATAGAACCTCTTAAACATGAGAGTAAAATGATATATTTTCATGCTATCTCCCTCTTTACTATAATGAATTCAGCCCAGGCGCTTCCCTTTTCTCAAAAGAGAAGGAACTTATTTAGGAGTTAAACATGAGTTTCCCCTCTAGTAAGAGGGGAGTAAGGGGTGTGTACTCATTGAGAAAGATATATAGTACCTAACACTAATTATCAACACCTCTCTATCCTTCCTTTCTAGGAGGGAATTATATGTATTTCTCTATTAGCTAAGAACTAACAGCTATTTTATAAGATAAAACTCACTTAGACTAGTATATAAATATCTATTTTTACAACACTCCCCTATCCCATCCATTTTGTATATTTGATCCTATGAACGTACGTTTGACCAAAGAGCAAAAAATACAAGTGCTCAACTCTAAAGATATCTACTTTGTGATGCAACAGGTATTGTTGCGAGAAAACAAAATACGAAGAAACCAAGAACACTTTTGGGTGGTAGGTCTAGACAACAATCATAAAGTCCTTTTTATAGAATTAATTGGTCTCGGTGCTGTAAACCGTGTGAATGCCGACCCGCCAGATGTGTTTAGAATGGGGATTTATAAACTAGCGGTCAAGATGATTTTAGTTCATAATCATCCGAGTGGTGTTCTAGATATCTCAAAAAACGACTCCAACTTTACCGACCGTATGTATAAAGTGGGAAAACTCATTAATATAGAAGTCGTAGACCACCTCATCATTACCGAAGAATCTTATACTAGTTTTGCAGACAAGGGTGTGATGAACCAACTCAAAGAATCTGGACTCTTTGAAGTGGTAGGTCCAGAGAAAAAGGCACTTGAAGAATGGAAAATCGATATTGAAAGAAAACAGGCGGTTAGGCAAAACAAACTAGATATTGCCAAGAAAATGAAGAAGGATGGTGTTGCGATTGATATTATAAAGAAGTATACTGGGTTGAGTATTTTTGCTATTGGGAAGCTGTAGGGGTTTGTTTGTAATCGTGTTTGAGTTGGGTTCTATTACAAATTTAATCACGATCTTAACTCTATCATCAGTTTTTCAACTATTTGTTTATAAGCATTATTTATTGACATATATCCTCCTTTTCCCCAATCTTCTAGGGCTAAAATAGCTTCAGCACCATTTGCATTGTAATAAGGCAAAAATTGAAATCTACTCAAATCAGAACTTCCATCTCCTTTGAAACTTTCATCTAATATCGGCCATTGATTCCAAGTACATTCTCGTACTAAAACACACATAATTTTTTTTGAAGGATCATTTTTTGCTAACTCAATTCCTTTTTGCACCTCATTATCAACAATATAATCAGAGGCCATAAAACTAGCTGAAACCATAAAGATCATAATATCAGCTTCATCTAATTCTTCCTTAATTTGTTTATCCCACTCTCCTGCCCTTATTTTTGAGCAATCCCACGCATTAACTAAACTAGATCTTTCTAATGGTTTTAAATGAATTAATAGGTCGTTTTTAAAATCGACATCTTTACGAGAATAAGAAATAAATATTTTTTTCACGTTCGTTTCTGGTTTTGTTTTATTAAAAATTTTACCCAAAAAAGATTGTTCAACTTCTGGAAAGTTATCTTTACTTAAACTAAGAGTATCTTTAAAATAGGAATTGTACTTACTGTACTCTATTTTAACTTTTTGATAGGTTTTAACCCATTTTCTTATACTTAACAATTTTCCTAATTTCAAACAAGAAGATTTATTTAAAGAGCGTTTAATGACATCAAGAAAAGCAATTAGTGAATTTTCTGAAAATTCATCAAAATCTATAAATAATTGAATAATATTTTCTGATAGGTTTTCTTTATTAGGTACACTAATAAATAAGTTCTTATTTTCTATTTCTTTTATTAATTCTATTTCAAGAGTTATAGAAGATAAATCTAAAAGTTTTTTATTCAAACACTCTTGTGCTGTAGATTTAAGAAAATTAGACAAAGTTTCCCCTTTAAAGTAATTCCAAATTTTATTCCTGTTTTTATAATCGCTAATATCAGAGTATCTTGATTGGGAAATTAACAACAACAACTCCTCAGGGATATCATTACCAAATATTAAACTTTCTAATAGTGAAAAGAGTGTCTTTTTTGGAGACTTAAACCCTTTAAAAACATCAACAGTAGTATATCTAGAATTCCAAATTTCTAACCAAGTTAAATTATTCACATCCAAACTATTAATCAAGAGTGGGTTCTCTGATGTTAATTTTGCGGATAATTTAATTAATCGTCTCTCAGGGTTTTCCACAACTTGTTTAATAAAGCTATCTGAAGGAAAATTATTACAAATAAATTCTAAACCTTTAGTATATGTTTTGACTGTATCAATTTTCAACTGTAATGCTAATGCTTCTGATAATAAAAATATTTTAACAACAACACTTGCGTGTAATAAGTACCATTTCTTTTTAATTGATAAATTAATTAACTCAAAACCTAATTTATCGTTTAGTTTTTGCGGAAAATGCTGGGCAATATTTTGCTCCACTTTCTCATCATTTGGAATATAATTTTTAATAAGATCTAATTTCGAGATATCCTTTGTAATCAAGTTCCAAAACATTTTTGAATGCTTTTCACTCCAATCATTAAAACATTCCATTAAACCATTATCTATAACATCCTTCCACCATTTTTGAACGTCTTTATTTATAACTGAAATAAATAATTGTTCAACCTCTGTCTCAAAATTCCAATTTTGGAGTATTATTTTTATTCCTTTTTTAATAGAAGTTATTTCTTCAATATGCTTTATCTCAACATTTCGAAATGCCAGAATATTATTGATATCACCTCTTTTAAGTTTGGAGTTCGTTTTTTCAATAATTTCTTTTTTCAACTTTTTCCCAGATTCTTTGCTAGGAAGTAATTGTGCTAGAAGTTCTATTGAATTTAGCAAATTATCGAAACTATCGTCGTTAAGGAATTTATTTAGTAAAACAACTTTTTTTATATCAAAAAATGAAGAAATGTTAATCTCTAATTCTAATATATAATTTTTAATTGGGTTATTTTTAGATACAATTTCAATTAAATATTTAATATCGTCAGAGTATTCCTCAACAAAAAGATCTTGTTCATTTATAACAAAATATTTTTCCCATTTACCTTTTAATCCAACAGGGGAATAAACAATTTGCTCATTAGTTTGTTCAATATCTTTAGGTCCAAAACTAACTCGAAACTGAAATTTAGATTTTAATATAGGGCTTAAATTATTCCAAACTATCGATATTGTTTCTACAAACTTTTCTTGGCCTAACCATACAATAGGCATTTTGCTATTCAGTAAACCATAAGCTACTTTTTTTGCCTTATCTAAATTTCCCGATTTATTAGTAACTCCATTTTCTGATTCTATTTCAATAGATGTTACTAAATATTCTTTATTAATTTCATTTGGTAATAAATCAAAGAGATTAGACAAGTCATTAACATGCTCTAAGTCATAGTTTTTGATAAACAAACTATAAGAATAAACAAAACCACTTCTTTGCGCTGAAGAATCAGGAAAACTCTTAATTAGGACATAGTATTCACTAGTCGAAATTGCAGAGCAATAAAAATTATAGGAAGGAAAAGAAGTGTGACCTGATGGTAAATCAGTTTTTAATGATATCTGATTTGGTGTTTTAGATGATTCAAAAGAATGTTTTAAAAGTGAATGACCCCGATCTTTTTCACCAAACACAGCTTGTTCTAATTTAATTTTCATCCAAAACAATTTTTAATATTGAAGTTAGATCATTGTTTTTCTCTCCATTTGAGTTAATTATAAACCCTTCCTCTTCAAATAAGTATTCTTCATCACCATTATTTTTATCAAGAGACCTTCCTTGAGATGAAATACCTATTACTTTAAGCGATGTTTTGACCCAATTTTGTATCAAAAATTCATAAAATAAAGGCAGATGTTCTTTTAATAATTCATTAGGCTTTTTTTCTTCTTTATTCTCAATCTCGTCCCAACAAGTAAGTGTTACAATTAATTCAAGATTGCTTATCTGAGATGTAAAACCAATTTCTTTATAGAATAAGAGCATTTGAATTAACTCAATATAATATGCCTGATCAGAAGGTAGCTTTTCTTCTATTTCATCTTTACTCTTTTGTTCACCACTCTGGACAATTTTTGTAAATTTTTGAATGGGATCATAAGATTTGTTTAAATCACTCAATCTTATAAACAAAATCCATTCATTTGAATTTTGGATTGCAGAATACCAATTGTTACCTAATCGTCTATTCTCAACCAAGTGGTTTATTTGTTCACCTCCATAGTCAGGATATATGAGTTTTAGAGATTTTTGATCTGCATGTATTGATAATTCAATTTTATCATAGTCACCAACTGGAGTATGTTCTAAAGCTTTCCCTTCGGCATATCTTGAAGTAACTTTATCTAATGCTATTTTATTTTCTGGAGTTTTTAAAAGCTTAGCAAAATTCCCTTCTTCGGCATATTCTAATCGATTATATAGTTGTCCAAAAAAACCTGATTTACCAGAATTTGGTTTACCTACAACTAATATTGAAATATTTTCTTTACTCATAATTCCCCTCTATATGAAATAAAAAAATCATCACTTTTAGAACTTGAAAATTCAAATACTGTCGATTCTTTTTTTGAAATAATTTTTTCTAGTAACCAAGCCACTGACTTCAGAATATTTTTATGATATGAATTTCCCTTTCCGTGATGGATACTAACCTGAAACTCCTTTTTAATAGGGATTTTACCAATTTCATTTGAAATTATTCGTTTGATTGAATCTTTAATTTCACTAAATAAATCCGCTTTACTCCATATAATAGCAACAGGTCTTCCTTTTAAATCATTCAACAATCTATTAATCAGAGCTCTTGTTTTAAGTCTATATTTTCCAGGTTCATTAACAAGTGCTTCACAATCAATAAAAAGAAAAAAACCTCTTGAGTTTTCATGAATCCAATTTGCATTACCTGTACCCGTACCACTAACATCACTAGACCAATTTGTAAACCATTCTCCTGGAACATCTGTAAACATTAAATCAAAAAGAGATTGATTATTCAATAAACCTAAATGTAATAAACCTACATCTCTTCCTCCAAAACTACTTGTATGTGGGGGGAATTCTGATTTATTCCCAGATTGATAACGTAAATAATTAGCGATATACTCCCATCCTAATATTGAATACGAATTAGAAAAATTCCAATCTTTAATAAATTGTCCATCATTAAGTAAAAGATATAGTAATCCTAAAAATGTTGTTTTACCTGAATTAGCTTCTCCAATCGATCCAAAAAGCATGGAATTAGTTCTTTCAGTAAGAACATTAATGTCATCCATTCCCATTGAACTACCTGACCAGGAAAGTAAATGCGAATTACCTTCGGGAACATCAAATTCTTCTTTTGTATTAGATTCAGTTTTACCACTCTTCCAATGTGAACAATCCTTTTTATGAGTATGCCCTACTGGACAACGTAAATCATCATAGCAACTATTTCTTGAGCAATCTCCAGTCATAATAAACTTAGTTTAATGAAACTCTATATGCTTGAAATTCATGAAATAACCACACTGCTAATTCTTCAACTTTAAGATTGTTTTTAGAATCAATACCTAAGTTAGCCTTCAACTTTTCTGAACCTGTAACTTCATCATTTCCTAGAGCTGTAATATAATTAAGTAATGATATTCTACTATCAGAATAAGTATGTTTTATTCCTAAATTTTGTAAATACTCTTTATGTTTACTTAAATTTTTAATGAACGTATCAAATGAGTATTCTTGTTCAGAAAGTTTTATATTTCTCAAGGTTTCTTTAAGAATATAATCAACACTTACTGGATAGTTTTGAGTAACTATAGTGTACAGATCAAAAGCTATAACTAGCGCCAATATTTCTATAGGAATATCACGATAACTTTTTTTCATAGAAGGAGAATAAAGAGATTCTTTCCACCATAATAATTGACTTCTATTGTTTACAGAAGAAACCCCTCTTATTGCTTGAGAACTTATTTTTTCAAAAAAAGGAGTAAGACCAGACATATATTCATTTATCTGTGTAGATATTTCGTTTAAAGTATCACTTTGTCTTTTTATTGAGTTTTTAACAAATTTTGAAATACTTTCTGTTCCAGAATCATTTATATTATTAACCCATGGTCCTATATCACTACCATACACATAATTATGACCAGTATTTCCTTTATAACTAAATGCAGCTTTAAATTCTTCTTTAAAAGTATTAATGTGGGACTGAATGTTTTTAGATGATTTTATCTTTAAATCAAAATCATTTATATCATCAATTGTAATACCATTAATTAAAGACCATTCTTTTATAGCCTCTTTCTCTACAATTTCTCCTATTTCAGTTAGCATATTGTGTAATAACTCTTCTTCATTGCCTAAAGAATAGTAATTTATGACGTTACTCCCTATGTACCAAAATATTCTTGCATAATCTATATCGTTTAACGCTCTAGTGTAGAGTGATTCTAAAATAACTGCTCGCAGAATAGTTCTTGGCGTATCATTTGATTGTGAAAGAACAGTAGGGGATTGTTTTATTACACGAGTTTTCGTTTTTTCAAGACAAATTTCATTTGCATCTATATTCGGATCAAACGCACAAAGGACGTAACTTGATACATTTTCTTTTTTCTTTAATTCATTTTGAGAAAGATTAGTTGCTGCGTCTTTTAATTTTTGAAATTCATCATCATTTTTTAATTGTATTAATTGAGAATCAATAAACTTTTGTAAAATAGTACTCATATATTATTAATGCTTTTATAATAAATAATTAAATTGATTTTAATATAAAGGAGAATTTAAATATACTAAGTTTTGTAGGAATTAATTTCAACAAAAATTATAAATATTTGATTATCAATTAATATAAAGCTAATCTCATATTTTTATGTTTCCTTGTATATTATAGTAAAAGAGTATCTCCATCACAAACTCTAAAAATAACTCACCCCCAACAACAACCCTTACGGAAAACCGTAAACACAAAATAAACTTCACCACAACCCTCTTTCGCGAACCTGCCTCACCGGCAGGCAGGAGCGAACATAACAAAACCTCAAATCACCCCAACAACCACCAATTCTTAAGTAAAAAACAACCCTAAGAAAATCAACACCCCTATTTTAAAGCAAACCACAATGTTTATTGTTATATTTAAGCATCTTTGATGATAGATACCATTGTAGACTCGTATATCATATAAACACGACCATAATCATTCATATTCCCATGTTAAATAGATTCCTATGACTATACTATATCATTCACGAGATTTAGACGGTTGGTGTAGTGCTGCCATTGTACAAAAGTGGTTTTATGAGCAAGACCGTCAGGATCCGGAAACCTTACAACTCATAGGTTGGGATTATGGAGATCCCATCCCCATCATTGAGAAGGGAGAACCTGTTGTGGTCGTAGATATTTCTTTTGAAGCAGAGGTTATGAGCCAACTCAACAACACAAATAACCTGATTTGGATTGATCATCATATTTCGGCTATCCGAGACATGGAAGCGCATACTATTCACCCTAAAGGGAAAAGGGATGCTAATTTTGCTGCTTGTGAACTAGCGTGGACTTATTTTTTTGAAGACCCCATGCCAGAATTTGTAAGGCTTCTTGGTCGTTACGATTGTCTAGCTTATAAAGACATGGAGGAGGCTCAACAAATACTAGAGTTTCAGTATGCAGCCAGAGCGTATTTTAAAAATCCTGAAGATTGTTTTCACATGCTACAACAGCATCCTGATGCCTCTATAAAAACCATCCCAGAGTTATTCAAACTAGGAAAAGGCATTTACAATTACCTATGTACTGAAGCTGCATTAGATTATAAAAATAGATTTACCATTGATTTTGACGGCTATACATTTGCTGCTTTTAATAAGAAGAGATTCAATCCTATCCATTTTGGAATAGCGTACCATAACGACACAACAGACGATGGTTATTATTACGATGGGGTTTGTAGTTTTTGGTTACATAACGGGAAATGGAACTTTAGTCTTTACAATGACAATGGCTTAGTAGATTGTTCTGAAATATGTAAAAAACGTGGCGGTGGCGGTCATGCCGAAGCGGCAGGGTTTCAACTAGATATTCATGAGATTGCTGCTCTTATTAAAAAGACTTTATAGTTATCGTCGAGATGACTGTCGTTGTCATTTCGACAGAGCGAGGCACGAGCGACGAGCCTGCCTGCCGTAGGTAGGAAATCTCACACAATGAATACTTCAACAACTTGTATTCTCTTAGTTTCTTGTGTGATCTCTCCGAGAGTTTATCCTGAGCTTGTCGAAGGGTTGAGATGACGCTTGGTTTCTTTCTGTATACGCTTTCGCGAAAGCGTATATCTCAAAACCCCAATTATAAGAACTTGCCTAAATTCTTATTGACTGTTTTCATCGGTTCATTAAAAAAACAGCCACCTCCATTGATTCTTTTTCTTCTTTATAAAGGACACGCTTACATTCGTGTTCATTATGATAGACATCAACACCTTAGGATATCGGTATTCCAAGAAAACGCAAATTTTTAGTGACCTCAACGTGACTTTTTCGCCTGGGAATATTTATGGATTACTAGGAAAGAATGGGGCTGGGAAATCCACGCTTATTAAGAATATGACGGGGATGCTTTTTCCCACAGAAGGAAGCTGTGAGGTATTTGGTGCTACGCCTAAAAAAAGAGACGTTCACTTTTTAAAAGACTTATTTTTTGTTCCTGAAGAATACTACTTACCTAATGTCACTATCCAAGAACTCGTCAAGATCTATAAAAACTTTTACCCCCATTTTGATTGCAACCAATTTGACACCTATACCAAGGAGTTTAAGATTGATCCACGTACAAAGACTAGCCAATTGTCTTTAGGACAGAAGAAGAAAATCTTATTAGGTTTTGCCCTATCTGCCAACACTAAGGTTTTGATCATGGATGAGCCTACCAATGGGCTGGATATTCCGTCTAAAATCACGTTTCGAAATATGATCAAAGATTCTTTTAAAAAAGACCGTATTGTCATCATCACTTCGCATCAAGTCCGTGATCTCGACGAATTGATAAACGCCATCATCATTATGGATCAAGGTCAAATTCTACTAGATCATGATAAAGAACATATCGCACACCGATTACATTTTGAACTGTCAGACACACCAGAAAACGAATCCCAAGTCATCTATCAAGAGAAAGTAAGTACTGGATTTGCGTCCATCAAAGAAAATACCGCCAACACCACTGGTTATGTAGACATCGAGTTATTGTTTAACGCCGTACTCGCAGATCATAGTAATATCACGGCTGTATTAAATCACCCTTCGGGCTAACAGATTCAGGATCGCTACGCTTCAAGAATCAGGAAACAAGACCTTACCTGTCCTAAGTCCTAAGTCCTAAGTCCTAAGTTTATATATAAAAATTAAATCACATCTCTAGAAACATAATCAATAAACATCTATGCACATTTCAACCATATCATTATTAATCAAACGGCAATTCCGAGAGCATTCTAGGATGTACGGTATTGGGCTGTTAGTTCTTCTTGCGTTCTTGTTTTTTATGTTTCTCATCGTGCATCAATGGCAAGACAGTTTTTCTGGAGCCGTACAAAATGGCGTGTTTATCATCGGTTTATTTGTGGGTGGTGGCGTGTTTTCCAATGCGATGTTCCACGAGTTTTCGAGTCCGCAAAGTGGCATGTGGTTATTGAGTATCCCAGCAACGCACGCAGAAAAAGTAGTGACGAGTATTCTTATTTCTGTAGTATTTTTTCTGGCGATATACATTCCGCTGTTTTACCTCGCCGATGTTTTATACCTAACATTTACAGGTACATTTTCCATAGAAGCTATCCTAAATCCTTTTAAAGACAACTTCTATCAGTTCTTCTTTTTGTATTTCATCTTTAATGGAATCATGCTACTAGGCAGTGTCATGTTCAACAAACACAGTTTTATCAAAACCCTACTCGCAAGTGTCTTACTTTTTATAGCCTTCAATTACGTCAACGGATTGATCCTAGGGCTTCTTATTCCAGAAGCGTCGGTGGTGTCGAGTATTCCTTTTGACAGCTTTTTGTTTTCGCATCAAGGAGAAAATGTAACGGTCTTCTTAACTGAAAAAACAGAACTATGGACTTCCCTATTTGTAAAGGTCGTGTTACCGGTCTCCATTTGGGTCGCAGTATGGTTACAACTAAAAGAAAAAGAGATTTAGACGATGAAAAAAGGCAATCTATTTTTAGTGATTTTTGGTCTTATCCTATTGACGGGTATGTATGCCACCAATCACACATTGGCAAATGAGTATCAGAACATTGATCTCACAGATCGGTATAAGAATTACGTATCTATCCCATCGGAAGCCTATTCGGTGTTGGCAATTTCTGGAAGTAATGGCTATCCCATAGAAATTGCACATGCCCAAACAGACGCCATTAAAGTACTTCGTTCTAGAGTAGATCATTTTAAAAGCAACCTTATAAATGACACCCTATTTATCGAGTTTACCGGCTCCAATATTCCTATGGAACAACGATTCCATTCGGATACTCCGTCAGGAATTATCATTGAGAAAAATACACTGTCGAGTATCTTGAACATCAATACGCATCAACGTATTTCTGGCTTTTCAAACCAAGATCTAACGCTGATTCTAGAAGGAAATGCATTTATCGAAGTCAGCAATTGTGATGTACACACCCTAGACATTGACATGAAACATCGTAGTCAGATTGGATTTTCGCACAAGAACACTGTCGATTCTTTACACATAAAAATGGTAAATACTTCCATTGCGAGGCTTCAAGAAATAGAGTTTAGAGCGATACAACATACCCTAAGTGATAGTATAACTGTGGTATTGTCTAAGGGTGTTTTTAATAGGGTTTTGGAATAAAAATAAAAGCTCCTCACCTCTTTGAGGGGAGGTGGCTGAATTGAAGGAGGAGATTTAGACGGAGGGGAGTTTTACTTTATTCTTCTAGTCCTCAAAGAGGGGATAAAAATAGGTTTCTTGTTCATTTTCTTTGCTTGTCCAAAGAAAACGAACCAAAAGAAAAGACACTTTTTCTTAGGTCTTTTTTCGCTTAAAGCGAAAAATCACAAAGAGTTCCCTAAATTTTTTCCAAGGCTTCAAAAATTTTTAACGGGAACACATTGTTAGACTGGAGAAAAAGAAGAAAAACACACTAACAGATGTATTTGTTTTTAGAATAATATAATTTAGAATCATCCGCTTTCAAGGAACATCGTGACGCAGAAGTTTATACTGAGCATAGCCGAAGTACGAAAGCGTATATAGAAAGATTAAACTTAAAAAAGTATCTTGTTAAAAGATTATGACATTAGATGATATCATAGAAAAAAGAAACACCGCTAGAATTCCTAGAATAGTATCGCATGTGCTTTTTTGGATGGTGCTTTATACCAGTTCGTGTTTTTTAATTAAAGCATCGCTAGGTCCATATACAGAAACGCCTTTAAGTTACTTGACACCTTTGCGAAATACGATAGGGCTTGCCTTGGTATTTTATCCGTTAATGTATGTTTTTGTCCCTCGGTTTCTGAAACAAAAACGATGGCTTGCGTTTATTCTTTCCCTAGCTGGACTTACACTTCTCTATATTTTTATAGAAGCTCTAGGCGAAAAATTGGTCTTTCATTTTTGTGATAGCTGTCGTACCATGGCAGCAGAAAAGAATCCTGATTACTTGAGTGTGATCCAGAAAAGTCTCGGTGATAATATCTTATTTAAAGCGTCTAATTTCGGATTATTTTTTAATCTATTTTCGAGTCTTATCTTACCCATTGCCATCAAAAGTAGTGTAGGTTATTATCAGGTACATAATAGGAATCTACAACTAGAAAAAGAGAAAGTGCAACTAGAACTCAACTTTCTAAAAGCGCAGGTGAACCCACACTTTTTATTCAACACCTTAAATAATCTGTATGGACTCATCATTCACAAGCGTGTAGACGAGTCGGCAGAAACAGTGACACGGCTTTCAGATTTTATGCGATATTCTTTGGATAATGCACATAAAAAAGAGATCTCCCTTTCTGAGGAAATCACACTCATCCAAAATTATATAGAACTCGAAAAGCTTCGTTTAAATCATACCCAAGTTTCTTTTACTACGGATATTGATAACGAGCATAAAAGCTTGCCTCCGTTATTGTTTATCCCGCTTATTGAAAATGCGTTTAAGTATTCGGTAGATAAAAAAGATACAGACATTCACATAGATTTAAAGGTACAGGATAACGAACTCCGCTTTACCATTCGGAATACATTTGATCCTCATAAAAGGAATCATGACATGGGTGGTTTAGGGCTATCCAATCTACAGAAACGTCTGGATGTTTATTTTTCAGACACCTATGTGTATGATGTAACGATGGAAGATTCGGTATATACAGCTTATTTAAAACTTGTTTTAGCATGAATATGATACGCGCTTTAATTGTAGATGATGAACCTCTTGCCAGAGAGATTATTGAGACGCATATTTCCAAAATCCCGAATTGGACAGTTACTGCAACCTGTATCAATGCAGAGGAAGCGTATGAAGCGCTTTTAACGCATGAGATTGATGTGGTGTTTCTAGATATCCAAATGCCTGTCATTTCTGGCGTGGAGTTTTTGCAGTCGTTACGTAATCCGCCTTTGATTATTTTTACTACTGCTTATAGTGAGTATGCCGTACAAGGGTTTGAATTAAATGCTGTGGATTATCTATTAAAGCCTATTGCCTTTGGCCGTTTTTCTCAAGCCATCGAAAAAGCAACGACAAAACTAGCCACACAACACGAAGACCCAAAAACAGATCCAAAAGAGGTCACCTATGTTTTTGTGAAGCACGACGGGAAATTAGTAAAGATTAATTTTGCAGACATCCTCTACATAAAAGCGGAGCAGGAATACAGTCATATTTTCACACAAAACAAGAAGCTACTCGTCAGTATGCATCTAAAATTATTAGAACGTATGCTCCCTGAAAAATCCTTTACAAGAATCCATCGATCGTATATTATTCCTCAAGAAATTGCCACTTCTATTGATGGTAATACCATCCAAATAGGAGATGATATTAAACTCCCTATTGGAAGTACGTATAAAGAAGTGCTGCTTCAGAAGTTAAAGATTAAATAAGGGTTCTCCCCTCATTACTGAAACGAGTTCAGCACAGGCTCTAGCCTTCTCCCAAAGGAGAAGGGGTTTGTTTTGAAACAGAAATAGAGTACTACTCTAAATTAGAGTGTTACTCTATTTTGAATACTGAATAAAAATAAAAGCATGAGTTTCCCCTCTAGAGAGGGGATTAAGGGGTGTGTTAAAGTAGCGTGAACTATACACCACACCTCCCTTATTCCCTCCTTGATAGGAGGGAAACTCATACACTTAACAAAGTTCCTCACTTCTTAGTTTCTTGTGTAATCTCTCCTAGAGTTTATCCTGAGCTTGTCGAAGGGTCAAGATGACGATAGTAGTCATTTCGACAGAGTGAAGTATGAACGACGAGCCTGCCTGCCGGCAGGCAGGAAATCTCATAACAATACTTCTTGAATTACTCTTAGCTTCTTGTGTGATCTCTCCTAGAGTTTATCCTGAGCTTGTCGAAGGGTCAAGATGACGATAGTAGTCATTTCGACAGAGTGAAGTATGAACGACGAGCCTGCCTGCCGGCAGGCAGGAAATCTCATAATAATACCTCTTGAATTACTCTTAGCTTCTTGTGTGATCTCTCCTAATGTCGAGATGACTATTTATTGTTATACGCTTTAACGCTACGCTCTCCCTTTGGTCGTGAATCTCACAAGTTCGATTTCGCGAACCTGCCTGCCGGCAGGCAGGAGCGTACTCAAGAAAAACCCAATTGTATACCTACGTATCAAATGTTAATACCTCTTAAAAATTCCTTAACGAGTCTTAAAAATTTCTCATTTTATGGTACTTTGATCGTTCATTCTAGATAACCACTAGATAAACCAATATATATGAATCGGAAATCACTACTCTCACTATTGGTGATCGTCTGTATGTGCTATATAACCACAGCACAAAACGACTATCGCAATGGACAACAAGTCACATCGGCACTCAAAAGTCTCGCATCTCAAAATGCGAATGCCAAACTCACTTCACTTACGAAGACCAGCGGCGGAAAAGACATTTGGATGCTTACCCTCTCAGATGGAGCTCCAGAAAATCATCCTGGTATCGCTATTATGGGTGGTGTACAAGGTGATCATATCTTAGGGACAGAACTCGCCATAAAAATGGCAGAAAATATCCTGAAAAACCATCCAGATGTATTGTCTAAAACCACTTTTTACATCTTCCCAAATTTAAGTCCTGATGCTACCGAGCAGTATTTTTCAGGTCTCAAATTTGAACGTCAAGGAAATGCTGTACAAACTGATGATGATCGCGATGGAGAATTAAATGAAGATCCTTTTGAAGATCTGAATGGAGATGGCATGATCACGATGATGCGTATCGAAGATCCTACAGGATCATATCAAATGCTGGAAGAAGACAATCGTATTATGGTCAAAGCAGATGCCAATAAAGGAGAACGAGGTTCGTATAAACTCCTTACCGAAGGTCGTGATAATGATAAAGATGGGACGTATAATGAAGATGGTAATGGTGGTGTATATTTTAATAAGAATTTTACGTATAATTTCCCGTATTTCACGAAGGGATCTGGAGAGCATCCGGTATCTCAAATAGAGCATCGTGCATTATTAGATTACTTATACACACAGTGGAATATCTATGCGATATTGACCTTTAGTGATGCCAATAATCTATCAAAGCCTTTGAAATACAATAAAGGAGGTGCTTCCAAAAGAGTGGTGACTAGTATTTTAAAGAATGATGAAAAGATTAATAAAATGCTCTCAGAAAGCTATAATAAAGTCATCAAAGAAAAAGAGGCTCCAGAAGGAGGTGTGACTGGAGGAAGTGCTTTTGGATGGGCGTATTTTCATTTTGGAAGACTCGCGATGAGTACACCTGGATGGTGGCCCAAAAAGTTTGAAGGAGATTCTATCAATAAAGCACCAAAAAATAAAACCGCCAACTTCTTAGCGTATGCAGAAAAAGAAGGAATTAATGCTTTCACCCCTTGGAAAGAAATACAACATCCAGATTTTCCTAATAACAAAGTAGAGGTTGGCGGAATTCATCCTTTTGTGATGAAAAATCCTCCTTATCAACTGGTAGATAGTATTGCGTCTAAGCACACCAATTTTATATTGAGCGTAGCAGATATGCAACCCGAATTACAACTGGTAAATCTCAAACAAGAAAAAGTGGGTAACAATCTTACACGTATCACAGTAGATTTACACAACAACGGTTTACTTCCTACACATACGGAGATGGGCGATAAATCGAGATGGCTACGCAAGATCAATGTATATATGAGAACCAATGGCAAGCAACAACTCATTTCTGGAAGACCACGTCAAGTCATCGAAAAAATAGATGGCGATGGTACGATAACATTGAGTTGGCTCATACAAGGATCTGGAAATGTGACTCTAGAAGCAACGGTTCCGCAAGCGGGAACAGCAACAACAACCATTAATCTATAAACGTATCAAGATGAAAAAGTATATACTTACGATAGCGTGTGTGTGTGTTGTTTTTGCTTTCGCGAAAGCGCAATCACCACAAGACATTTTTCAAGCTGCTGGAACGCCTTCTAATCCGAAGGTGAAAGTAGCATTTAATCAATATTACACCTCTGAAGGGCTTGCCGATATCGGTAAGAAAATAGCCGATGCACACCCTAATTTGGTCAAGCGTACATCTATTGGAAAATCGACGCAAGGAAGAGATATGTGGCTTCTTGCTATTACTGATTACAGTACGGGAGATGCCGATAGGAAACCTGGATTTTATCTAGACGGAAATATCCACTCTAACGAAATACAAGGAGGAGAAATAAGCACGTATACGGCTTGGTATCTTACTGAAAGTTTTGGGAAAATACCGTATGTGACAGACATGCTGAAGGATCGTATTTTTTATATCGTTGCAACGATCAATCCTGATGCGCGTAACAATTATATGAAAGAACCAAATACTGGGAATACACCAAGAGCAGGAATGATCCCGCTAGATGATGATAGTGATGGGCTTTTTGATGAAGATGGTTTTGATGATCTGGATGGTGATGGATCGATTACACAAATGCGTCGTAAAAGTGCCACTGGTAATTTTATTTTGGACCCTCGTGATCCTAGAAAAATGATTCGCATTACACCAGATGATGTAGTAACTGGACAACGTTATGAGCGATTAGGTGGTGAAGGAATTGATAATGATGGGGATGGTAGTATTAACGAAGATATTCCTGGATATTATGATCCAAATCGTGATTGGGGATGGAAATGGCAACCTGATTATGTACAACGTGGTGCCTATAAATATCCATTCTCTGCTCCAGAAACAAGGGCTGTTGCCGATTTTGTAAAGTCGCATCCTAATATTGCGGGTGCACAAAGTTTTCATAATAGTGGAGGGATGATCCTTAGAGGTCCTGGCGCCGAAGAAGATCTTGCAACTTATAATCGTGCTGACGTGGCTATTTATGATGCCATTGGTAAGAAAGGAGAAGAGCTACTTCCTGGGTATCGTTACTTGACGGTGTATAAAGATTTATATTCTGTTTTTGGTGGGGAGTTAGATTGGTTTTATGGTGGTCGTGGGATCTACACATTTACCAATGAGATCTTCACAGGGTTTGCTTATTATAAAGATAAAAATAGAGGTCGTGATCAGATATATGATGCAGGGAAAGATCTTTTATTAGGCGATGGATTTACTGCCTATAAAGAATACAATCATCCTACTTATGGAATGATAGAGATAGGAGGTTTTAAAAAGAATGTAGGTCGTGCAACGCCTGGATTTATGCTAGAAGAAGAAGCACATCGCAATATGGTGTTTGTGTTTTATCACGCCTTCCATATGCCACATCTTTCTGTAGGAGGTGTGACAGTAAAATCACTACCTAATGGGCTTAAAGAGGTAACTGCTACGATCGTAAATGATCGCTTAATGCCTACCCATGCAAGTCAGGATTTAAAATATACTATAGAACGTCCTGATTACATTACACTTTCTGGAGGGAATGTTCTTGCTGGAATGATTGTAAGAGATGCTGACTTTAATGTTACTGAAGAACAAAAAAACAATCCTGAAACAATCAAAGTAAAAAACATTCCTGGGAATAGTACTGTGATGGTACGTTGGATTGTAAAAGGAGGAAATAACTTAAAAATAAAAGTAGATAGCGCCAAAGGTGGCTTGATTGAAAAATCAATCTAAAACCATTTTTGACTCTAAGTATATTTAAAATATAGAAAGCGCCTAAAAAGTGCATTTGACTTGCCAATCTGAGCGTGTTGAAGTTTTAATCATTTGATTATTAAAACTCCTTCGACAAGCTCAGGATGACAACTTTCAATTTTAGCACTTTTTAGACGCTTTTTCTATTACTATTATTTAAAAATGTAACCTAAGAAAAACACTTGATACTTTACTAACAATACAATCTTTTATGACTCCTTTCTTTTTAAACAAACTTAAAAAGTATCGGTGTGTTTTTCTTCGGCTATTTTTAATTTATGTATTCATTACAGAGCTACTTTGATAGTATAATCTCTATCTATTAGGAATACAGTTCTCTTTTTCATATTCTAACAGATATCTGCACGCGATCCATGACTTCTATTTAATGTTACTGAGTTACTACCTACTACACTTAATATAATACTAGATTGAGTACTTTCATCTCCACTTGCTACGTCTAATCCAAATGAATATATTTTAGTTTCGGATATAGTCTCATTTATATCTGACACCACAACTGTACCGTTACGACAAACACTTCCTCCGCTGTATCCTGCCATTCCTAATCTTGTTATAGACACTTCTCTTGTTTCCCCTTCAGGAACATTTACACTTACTGACATACAAGACTCACAACTGGTTTCCTCTATAGATCCTATTATTTCAGCATCATCATCGCCTGTTGAAATATCACAGTTTGTAATAGAAGTAATTATTCCAGACGCATTAATATTATAGCTGTTATTATCCATAAGTGGATCTGGTAGCGCCGAAAACCCTAATCTATTAGGAACCGATACTGGACTATATGGGTTATTAAAACTACTATCCGTATAAAGTATGTCTCCTATAACTGGTATATAAGAATCTGCTACATTTCCACTAGGAGTCCAAACAGCTGTCCAATCTGCAGGTGTAACTTTACATTTACCCAGTCCAACATAAAACGAATCAGGAACTGTAACTTCTTTCTCTACTTCAATTTGTACTGTATCAGTACTTGTCGCTAGATTATTATCTGTGACTGTTAATTGAAATACATGAGTCCCTACTGTCAAACCTGTGACTGTTGTAGAAGGATCAGTAGGGTTTGTTATAATTGCTACTGATTGTGTCGCTTTACTCCAAGAGTAACTAGTTATTGATCCATCTTGGTCATCACTATTAGAACCATCCAGTGTTACTGTACTTAGAGGTAATGTTATTGTTTCATCAGGACCTGCATCTGCAACTGGTGCAACATTTGCTCGGTTAACTGTTATTGTAACTGTATCTGTATCTGTAAGTCCTAAATTATCTGTAACTGTTAATTGGAACATATGTGTCCCGAACACCAATCCTGTTACTTGTGTAGAGGCATTGGTTGGGTTTACTATTGTTGCTGATGCTGCTGTTATTTTACTCCAAGAGTGACTAATTGATCCATCAGAATCAGAACTACCAGAACCATTAAGGGTTACTGTACTAGTAGGCAATGTGATCGTTTCATCAGGACCAGCGTCTGCTGTTGGCGCTTTGTTTTGGTCAGGAATAATTACGTCTATCGTTTCACTACAACCATTACCCGATACTAAAACGCTTATTTGATTTGGTATCACTTTAAGAGCTCGACTGTAAGAATAAGTTACCACTCCATTTACTGGAACTTTAGGCACAAAATTACCATTGTTTAAAAAGTCCCATTGGTATTCATAATCATTTATATCACTATCATTTAGACTTGTTATCGTAAAGGTTACTACGGTTGCTAACAGATTTGTTACAGTAACGCTAGTTGCTTCAATTTGAATATCTAATTTTGATAGCACTCTGATACTTGCATCTGTAGGTTTTCCATTTACTGTAAATGTAATCTCCTGATCGAGTAATGAACTATCTACTACGGATGGATCAAACATATACTGTTGTCCTACTTTTACAACTCCTCCATGTATTCCTTCTGAAACTACAGCTGCTACGACTCCATCTAGAGGTGATACTGTAAAAGGAATTGGTTTACTTCCCACACATATCTCATCAAGAGGAAGACTTAAATCTACATCTAGTTTTGGTCCACAGCATAGGTATGGTAATGAAAAATCTGCAATGACTTCAGGGTTAATTTCTGATTGATATACTATCACAAATGTCCCTCCTGGTTCTACTCCAGAAGCATGTTCTATCCCTGGATGTTTTTCTACATATTCTTTATAATAGGCTTTAGAGAGATCTTTATTATCTTTTAGTTCTTCCAAAGAAAGTGACATCACATCAAATGATAATTGATGTTCTTCTTTCTTTGCGTTAAGCTCACTAGCAACAACATCATATGATTGTGATTGATGTCCTTCTATTCTATAAAATGTATTTTTTTCTAAATTAAATGTAATTGCTTCTTGTATAGACAAATCATCTGACAACAAAGGGCTTAAATCATTGTATGTTAAATTTCTATCAGAAATTCTATGTCTCGTTTTATCATAACTCCATCGTTTAAAAAACTCTTCATCAAGTTCGTAGTAAAATGGTATTGCTTTACTTCCTAATTGTATTGATTTTCTTGACGGTGTAATATTTATTACACGTGCTTTTTTATTAATTTCTGGTAATGGTGCTGTAAACTTATCGATCAATTGATTAAATCGTTGAATCAATAGTTTTACTTTGTCTGCTATCTCCTTATCATCTAGTACAGGAGAATTATAGAATTCATGTCTGTAATTTTCTGACGTATTACTTACTACTTTCCCAATCATCAGGTGTTTAGGGAATGCATTCATATCTGGAAAACAGTTTGTAAATGATTTTGGTAATAATGCTTTTATTTCTGTATACGTTTCTACCAAATCCTTCACAAAATCATAAGCATATTGAAACCCTAAAATACTATCGTCATTAAGTGCTATAACACTCTCTAATAATGTTGTGATTGAAGCTATATTAAAGTTATTTTGCAATCTAAAATGAGATGTAATCGCAGATATCCCGCTAGACATTTCTCCTAATAAATCCTGGTCCAAAACAATATCAGCATATATATTTTTAAAATCATCGATACTATTTAATTCTGCATTGGCAAGTGCTCTTTTTAATCTCAACTCAGGAGAAGCTGCATGTAATGAATGTCTATAGAGTGTATCTTCTTTGGCTACAATATTTTTAATTCCTGTTAAGGTGGTAAAAAGTACTTTTACATTCTGCACTTGTTCTAATCCATGATTATCACAGTCTACTCCTCTACAAGGACGTACTTCTTTTTCATACGATTCAATATAAATGAGTAGATATAATGCATTTAAAATTGAATCACTTGACTCACTAACAGGCGTATATTCATTTGCGCTATTATTAGTTTCTGATAATTCCCAAAGCGGAATTTGATTTCCATCATCATCATAAAAAGGAGCATAATTTGCTTTACTATTATCATATGTTTTAGAGTATGAATACAGTTTACTGTTTATATCTATTGTTTTAAGATCACTTCCTCCTAATTCATCACTTACTTTTGAGATATCGCTTAGGGTAATAAGATCTCCATCGGTAGTAATTCCAACTCCTTGAGAGATTTCTATGCCATCTACAATTTTTGCACCCTTGCTTATTCTTGTATTAACATATGTAAGTTGGTATTCAAACCCACAAGCAAGTCCTACACCTCGCAATAACGTCTTAGAAAGACGATCTTGATCTTCAAAATAATCTAAAAACTCGTTAAACTGAGTATGCTCTATATATTGCCCTTTACTGAATTTTCGGTATTGGGTTGTTATATTATTTAATTTGTTCATTGTAATTGAAATTTTTAACGGTTTGTTAAACTTTTTTATAACCCTTTATGAAATAAATACTCATAAAGGGCTATTACTAAATATCACTACTGCCATTTGCATTAGCACTATTTGCGACAGGACATTTTCCTTGAACATTCCAAGCTGTGCCACCTAAAGGAGCTTGAACAGTAATTTTTGCTTTTGTTGGAGTCGACTGAGTTTTATTAAATGTCAACGTTCCTGACCCTGTACTTGGACTACCTGTGTTAATATCAGATTGAGAAACACCCGCTTGAACAAGACTTGTATTATGAGAACTAGACCCTACAAATCCACTATCTGCTACTATATTTCCATTCCATTCTATAATAAATCTATCTGGCACACCGTATGCATTATAATCAATTCCTGCAGTACCAGTTTCATTTCCAAAATCAATAAAGTAAAAGAAATCTCCTGCTCCTCCTGAATGATTGAAGGTTTGATCACAAGGTACGCTTGGTGCACTAATATCTATTTCTATATTTTTCTGAGTGCTACAACCAGTAATTCTGTTTGTAATAGTAACTACTACATTATAAGTCTCGTCATTATCAGGATCTACAGTATAGGTTTTTAAAACAGTTCCATTAGCGATAGCAGGGTTTGTAGTAGATGTTTGACCATCTCCAAAGTCCCAGTTATAGTCATAACTAGCATTACTTCCTATAACTTCAAATATTACATCTGCTTCTGCATTATCATTCTTAAATGTTGTGCTTTGCTCTACGATATCCACTTCAGGAATTTCGTGTACTGTAAGTACTGTTTCTACAGGATCATCATTTACTGTAAAGGATATAGTGTTGCCTTTACTTGTTGCTGGCACTAAACTAGGATCAAACATATTTTGTCCTCCTGAAGTTGTAATTCCTGTAATTTGTGTTAAACCATCAAAAGCTTTAATCTCTCCTTCAAACGGGATCACCGTCATTGGGATAGGCGCATCATCTTCACAAAGTTCAGTTACTGCTAATACTAAGAATACTGGATCTTTTTTATCACAACATAAATATGGCAATGAAAAATCTGCAATAACTTGTCCTTTACTTTCTGATTCGTGTACAAGGATAAATGTACCACCTGGCTCTACACCTGCAAAGTGTTCTAACCCTGAGTGTCTTTCCATAAAGTCACTCAATAATTCACTTTCTATTTCGTCATCTTCTTGTGTCACTACAGTCACGCCTCCATCTTGTGGTAACTGTGGTTTTGTCAATGCTTCAACTTCATTTAATAAATTCAATTGATAATCTAAATTAGCAATCGTATCTAATGTCTCTTGTTGATTATCTCCTGTATTACTTACAAAAGCTGTAGAAACTTCTAACAATTGTCTTCTTAAATCTTCTATTGAAATTTCTGTTGTTTCAGAGGTTTCTGTAACCTCAGAAGTTTCTGCTGAAATTCTTCCTGTACTACTTGAGGTATCAATAAGTTGATTGGTCTCACTTGATGTTTTAACAAGCTGTTGTTCTATTATGCTTGAAAGACTCGACACTTCAACAGACTCTGCAGATACAGGAACCGCTTTAACTAGCGATTTCTTACTTAACATTAATGTTTTAATGTTAAAAGGCAATCCATATTTTGTTTTTATCGCATTGATATTTTTATAAGCAATTTGATAAGATTGTCCTAAATGACCTTCTATTCTAAAGAAATTATTATCATCTATTGAATAATTTAATGGAAATTGGATAAAATTATCATCAGCTAAATTTCCTATATGGTAACTTAAATTATGATCTTCTTTATCGTTTTCTGTTTTTTCATAATTCCAAGTTTCTAATAATGCATCTGTTACATTATAATAGAAAGGAACTGCTTTCTCTCCTAGATCAGTATCTTTCTTAGAAGGTGTTACTTTAACAGGGCCAATGAATTTGCGGAAGTTTTGAATTTTTTGTGCAAAACGATTTGTTAATAATACAACCTTTGCATAATTTTCGTCTTCCTCAGTAATAATAGGCGACTTATAAAAGTCATGACGGTATGCTGTATTTTCTCCTAATTCTAAAGGTGCATCTACAGGACCTAGCATTAAATGTTTAGGAAAAGAATGAATACTAGGACAACAGATTGCTTTTAAATGTAAAAGCAAGTTTTTAATTTCGTTATACGTAGCTACTACATCTTTTAATAAATCATATCGATATTGAAAATCCGTATCTGTAGTTTTTACAAGATTAGATAACAACACTCCTAATGTTTGTCCACCTAAGTTTATTTCTACATTAAACGCTTGACTAATCGACTCAAAACCAGCACTTAATTTGCTTACAATATTATCTCTTTCAATAGCATTTGTAAACTTTGCTCTTACTTGAGCGGTCGTAGTGACATCATCTGTTAAAAACGCTCTACTTACTTCAATATTAGGTAAGGCATCGTATAATACTTCATATTCATTATGTGTATTATAAATCGTGTCTTCTGTATTTCCATTTATAATTTTCTTAGCATCGCTAGTACTCACTAATAATACTCTTAACTCTGACACCTGTTCATCTCCTTGAGAATCACAATCTACAGTTTGACAAGGACCTCCTTCACGAACGTAGCTTTCTAAATATAGAAGTACCACTTTCCCATTTAATATTGCCGGATCTATTTTAGTAAAATCTGCTTCTTCACCTATAATATCTACTTCATTTCTTAATTCAATAAGACTAGTTTTAGTCAATTCTGAAAAGTGTGGATAGTTATAGATATCATCATACTCCTTATAGTAATTAAAGATTTTTCCATCAAAATCTATCGAAACTTCTTTAACTCCCTCTTGTGAGTTTCTTAGAGTAATTAGATCTCCATCTGTAGTAACTCCTACTCCTTGACTAATTCCTAGGCCATTTAGGTCAGGCCCAGCTACAACATTGGCAAATCCAAATGCCGAATTTGTTGAAAAACCACATACAATACCTGTACCACTAAGTCGTGTTCTAGATAGGCGATCTTGATCTTCAAAATAGTCTATAAATTCGTTCAACTGGTCTTCTGTAAGCGCCTGGTTCTCGTTGAACTTTCTATACTGTGCTGTTATATTATCTAATTTAGTATTCATCTTTTATTTTTTTTAACGCTTTTATATGTTTGATTGTCCTAAGATTATTTTTCCGTTTAAGTCATCACTACTATCTTGATCACAATCTAGAAGTCTTCCTGGAGGGTAAATATTATTTAAGTTATTCATTGCTAGAATGAGATCTCTTGTACTTTCGGCTAGGCTTGTAAAGTCTTCTGTAGATTTATCAGAAAGGTATTTTTTATACACTTTTTCAAAATCATACAAATCATTTGCTGCTGTTGTTCCATCTTGTCTATCTCCTACCCAACAAATTTTTGCAAGCACATGAGCAGGAAGTTCTTCTCTAATAACTGTCTCTGCATATTTTCTGAAATCAGGGTTAGAGAAACGATACGTATACCCAGGAAGTATAATGCTCACTCTATATGAATAAGGATCAAATACGTTTACTTCGCATCCATCTTCGCAAGAAGTCATAAACTCATCATCTCCAACAACATTTGATGTTTTATCATCAAAGGCTACTCTAAAAGTGCTATCAACATCCATACAACCAATTCCCAAAAGTTCATAATCAGTGTATGTTCTTGGTTTTAATAGTAAGTGCTCTACTAAGAATATTCCTTCTTCCGTAAACTCATATTTGAAGTAATTAATAAGCCCACGAATAACATCTTCTAATTCTTCTTGAGTAAAATAAGAAGGATTATGAACAGCTATTACTTCTCCCGGATCAAGACTGTCTACTGTTTCTCTTTTAACTACTTTGAAATAATACCTATCTGCAGCAGATACACATATTTTTAAGTTTCCAACAAAATCACCATGTGCTAAAGTTCCTTCAAAAGCAGTATCAAGATCTTCCTCATCTATTTGTATAGAATGGAAAACTGCTTCATACATTTCTTGTAAAGCTGCATATTCTAATACTTTTGTGTTTACAGATGAAAGTGCAATATTTCCATTTGCATTTTTAATTTTCCAAGTATATATAGTATCCCCTTCATCATTTACAGCACTATTAATTATTACTGGTGAATCTGACAAATACCTACGATCATAATTTTTTACACCTAATAGTCGTGCGATTCTTTTTTGTGCTCCAGAAATATTTGTAGTATCCCATAACTCTGACGCTGGTTGTTTATGATAATTATACCCTAAACCTCTTTCTGCACTAATATCTTTGTACTCTTTTAGGAAGTCTTCTTTATTATTTAGAATAATCTCATCTGCAGATATCCCATAAAGCGTTTTCATTAAAAAAGTGTACTCATTAAACTGCTCAGAAAATCTTGAAATAAGATGATCTAGAATTTGATTTCTTCTTTCTACACTATTATCTAATTCTTTATAAAGTGTATCGGTAAGTATATCGTCATTAGACATTTCATAGTTGTCATCTACTAATTCATCAAACCCTTTAATTCCTTTTATTGCTTGTGTAAAATAGGTGCGTTTTAATGTACCGTTAATACTCAATAGCTCTTTCACTTTACCTAAATGTTGGAAATAACTTGCTAGCATTTTATCAAAGAATAATAAATACCCTTTTAATTGTTTTGCGAGTGCTTGTCTTTCTGGAGTTGACTTAGATATGATCCCAGATTCTCCTATACCATATGTATCTGGAAAATCATTTAGAATTGTTGAGTAGTTCTCAATATCAAAAGGTGTCCCTTCTGGCGTATCTAATTCTTTATTCAGTCTTGCATTTTCTCTAGCAAGTGCTTCTTCTTCTTTAATTAATTGTTGAAAAACCTCTACTTGAGCTGTATTAATATTGAGTGGTAATGTTCCTTTACTATAACTAAAAGAGCTCAACTCACATAAAACAGGCTTCTTACCATAATCTACACAAAGCAACCAGTTATCAGTATTGACATTCCCTTCACAATTATTAATTGATATCTCATTAATGGCCTTTACACCTTCTACAGACATAATTTCTTTAATAAGATCAGAAACGCGTATCTCTCTTCGTAACTCGCTATTTTGTATCTCTTCTGTTTTTATAAACCCATTATCTAGAATTGGACCTTCAAATATCTCATCTGTTGTATATCCTTCTTCTAATAATTGATTTAATGAATAAAAATGAATCTCTGGTGACAGGTAATTATTAATTACTTTTAACACGTGTGCGTGTACTAACTCTTCATCGGCATTATTTTCTACTTCAATTCTAGCACAAACAGCTATATCTTGTGTAGGTACTTCTTTTATTTCTATAAGATCTTCACATAGATTTCTATTATCATGAAAACGGCTTAACGTTTCTGAGATCACATTAGATCTTCCACAATCGTCTACCTCATCATCATAATCAATCAAGATGTCATATAATCCTTTTACATTAAAAGTTTTAGGATCATCGGTACTTAAATCTTCAGTGTCAAAGGCAATATCTCCCGTCTTACAATCTACATATAAAGATTGCTCTCTTGGGATTATCCAACAGTTCTTTACTAGCCTATTTTCTTGTTCTCCATCTCCTATATCTAATATTAATTTTCTATAATCGATTTGTGTCAAAGGTTTGGCTGGTAATATTTCGGAAGCCTTAAAAAATTGGTTCTGAATATCTAGATCTTCATTTTCTGATGCTAAGATATCTGCGGTATCTAGATCCATTCTCATGCCTAGATCAGTTATAGCATAACTCAACACTTCTAATATGGTAATACCTGAATCATGAGAATTAAAATCAGTCCAAAGTTTACTCCCTAATTGCTCTATATAATTAATACCTGTTCTTCTCAAAAATTGAAAATCCAAGTCATCTTGAGTCTCCACTTTTTTAGGTATACTGATATGCTGATTTTCTAACATTTATTTATGTTTTTCTAAGTACAGAACAACAATTGCACGTACTTGTAATTAATATTTTTTTTGCTTTCGCGAAAGCGTAAACAACTACTATAAATTCTTTTATAGCTCAATAGTTGATTTTTATGATATCTTTATTTTGTTCTCTTGCTCGTACTAGAAACACACGTTTTTTGAGTAATTGTTACCTGGTGTTGTTTTGCTGAAACCAAAATAGATTTAGGATCTGCAGTAATCGAAGCACTACTTTGCAATTCTCCATCTACATACACTGCAACACTATCTATATAATCTACATAGTCTAAATGCTCTACATAGTTTAATAACAGATTGGTATTAAAAGAAACATCAAAAACAATCTCTCTATCTGCATCAAAAGCCCAAGGCGAAATGTATTTTTTAATGTCTTGATCCATTTGTTTTTTATAAAACTCTTCGTCATATTGCTCAAAGAATTTTACCGCTATAGCAACTTCTAGTTCTTGATAATTTGGATTTATTACAGATGCATTTACATGTGCCGTATTTAAACCATTGATATACGCTGTTATCGTACTTAAAGTATTTCTACTCACTCTAGGTTGATAAATATCAAAAGCGTTCTTATTTCTAGTATCTGGCATTACTACCAATGTCACATATCCTGGAGCCATAAAAGAACTCTCTGATGTATGATTTAGACATTTTACTTTAAACACCTCTGGGAAGTTTTGTAAAATAAGTTGTTCATAATCCCAAGAAGTAATTGCTCTATTTTTATGTCTTAAACGCTCACTAATTCTTCTATAATACTCTCTATCAGACTCTTCATATACTCCTCCAAATGAGTTGTAATGTTGATTTACAGATTTAACCTTAGGAATTCTTGTAATTAACTTACTGATCGTTTCTGCCGCTAGACCTGTTTCTAGATGTGATACATCATTATCATTATTTTCAAAAGTTGTTAAGATTGCTTGTGTAAAAACACCTTGTATTTTACAAACTGCATCATAACTTTTATTCATACTAGCTCTTATCCAAATAAGATCCTTAGGAAGTCTCGTATTGTTTACATCTATATCTCTAGGAATATCAAATTTTACAATTCCTGATCTCAAAAAATTATTGGTATCATCTTCCAAAATATACTCAGATAAGTCTATCCAAGTGTTTCCAGAAAGTACTTCCCAAGCTATTTTTTCGCGATCTTCAAAAGTGTCTACTAATGGGTTTTCACTTCCTGCTAGTGTTTGAATAAGCAATGATATTCTTTGATTTGGCACTGCTTCTAGTCCTATGTAAGACTGACCTCCAGGAAGATAAAAAGGCACTAACTCTTTAGAATTAATTGACTTTTTATATTGTCCAAAAACATCTTCGCAAAACACGGTTATTTCTTTATTTATTGATAGCGGCGCCACTTTTTTACTATTAGATAAATAAGAATACGCAACATCTGTAGCAGTATAATTTATTTCTATGTTTTCGGCTATTGGAATATATGGTTCATTAGGTAATAATGCATCAAATGCTACATCAGTATCTAATAATGCTAGTGTATATAACTGAGGATACACATCTTGTAATGCTGTTTGATTTAAAGACAATCGTATCGCCTCTGCACTATCTACTTCACTCGTTGTATTTGTAATTGTAAAGGCAGTATTATACCCACTTTCTGATTGATTAAACAATACAACGTTTTCATTTTTCAGGCTCCATTCCTTTCTATCGTATAGAAATGCGTTTGCTTTAAAATAAGCATCTGAACTTACAACAGAATTAGATACCAATGCTGTTGATCCTGTCGAACTACTACTTGATGCTACATCATCAGAAGTTGCTCCATTAGCTCTAAAAGCAATTTTTGAAATATTATCTCCAGAATTAAACACATATGCCTTATAATGATCTCTTATAGAATCTGGTGTATTTTTCCAGTTTATTTTAACATCAACATGATTCCAATTCTTAGAGAATATTTCAGGATGTTTAATATAAAAATTTCCTCCTTTTGTAGGCTGAGCAGTAAATGGATAGTATGGCTTTTCTGCATTTAACACTCCATTATCATTCTCAATTATAGCAGTAGTAATCCCTTCTACATTTACCGTTACTGTTATATTTTTAACAGCTTTTTCAGATAGCGCCTGGTATAATTCGTAATGCTTATTCCCTTTAATTAAAAAACGTGCTATTGGAAATTCTGTATCAAAATTTTCTAATAATACTTCAGGATTATAGTTTACAATTGCTGGAAAGTCTTTTGCCAATTCAAATGAGAGTGTCAATGACTTACTAGCATTTGTAACATTCTTTAATGCAATATCAGACAACCATTCTTCTTCTCCACTACATTGAATTTCGATATTGTTTCTAAAGTCATTTGTAGTAAAGTCTAAAACGCCTCTTGAGGAGGTTTCATAATCAATCTTTACAATAACTTCTCTTGTTCCTTCCTGTAAGTTCAATAATGAAGATGCAATAGAAAACCCAAGATTTGCGTCTGGAAGTTCTTTATAATTTGCCTCATCTGAGTTATATCCGAAAGGCCACCAGAAATTACTTTCTTCTGGCAATTCTTCTTCTAAACCGTCTAAAGTGTCTGCTTTTTTAGCAATCTTAAGTTCTTCTTTAACTTCATCATTTAGAAAGCTTTTGATCTCAACAACCTTTGCTTGATTTGCAATAAGTTCTTCATCAGTTTTATATACTCGTTTTTTTCCTTTAATATCTTTTTGTGCATCTAGTGATGTTCCTGCTGGTATTTTTTCTTGTATTGCCTTTTTAGCTAGTTCAAAAATGATATATGCTTTATCAGCAACTGCTCCTTTTTTTTCTATTTTTAGTATTTCACCATAGTAAAAATCAAGATGTCTCTTTGTTAGATTATTGAACTTTTCTTTAGAGAAATCTAGAAGTTTAATAAAGCATACAAAAAGACTTAAATGTGGTGTTAGTGTTCCTTCATCTTCAAAAGATGATAATACACTCAAGACATTTTTTTCTAGCTTTTTATATGCAATGGTTTCTCTTCTAGGAATACTTTCTTGGTCAATTTCAAAATAGTTAAAGAAGTCTTGCCAATTTCCTTCTGGAGTTGCATTATTATCTTTTTCAAAGTAATTCACATGCTTTGCAAAGTTGTAAGCAAAAAGCAACCAATCTGCCATGTTTAAATCATGAAGTTTGAAACTTTTCGGATCTAATTTATCTAAAAAGCGTTGCGATTGTGATTTACCGTCGCTATAGTGTGAAAATGTATCAGTTTGTTTCTTCATTTTTTTAGATTTCTGTTGCTTCTCCTTTATAGAAAGGGAAGACGATATTACTTCTTGTATTTGTGTTTCTGACCTCATAGTCTACAACGATTAGGATTTCTCCTTCTAGTCCATTTGTGCTATCGATATCAATACTTAAAATATTTACTCTTGGCTCGTGATAAAGAATAGCTCTTTCTACTATCCCTTTTATCTGTGTGACTAGTGTAAGCGTGAGCGGTTTAAACAATAGCTCCTCTAGATCGCATCCATAATCAGAAAGCATCACACGTTCTCCTAACCGAGTAGAAAGCAATATGATTAAACTATTATTGATGTCTTCTACATCTGTTGTCATCGTTACCTCTTTCTGAGTCTTATTAAATTCAGGAGGAAAACTCCATCCTCTTCCTAAAAAATCTCTATCTATTTTCATAATTATCCTCCTATTAAAACCGTTGCTTCGCCTGCTACTATCATTCCTCCGTGAGCTGTAGTATCTCCTAATCTGGCTGCAGGTTTTCCGCCAATTAAAACGGTTGTCGATCCTATTGCTATTGTATCTGGAGGGCCTGTACATAATGCTTTATCTCCTACTCTGGCCGCTGGTAATTTCCCTATCAAAACGGTAGGTTCTCCTGCTGGCAGTATAGGTCCTCCAACATGTGGAGTCGTTCCTGTAACTAAAGGACACGTATGCATATCTGTAATTCTGGCTGCTGGTTTCATTTATTATTTTTATTAATTAATTTGTACTTGAGAACCTTTAACTACGGTGACTGCTCCCGATGATATCTCTGCTCCAGCACTACCTTCAACTTTTAATTGTGCATTTGCTTTCCCATTTATATTCATCCCTTCTATATTAACATCGCCAGTAGCCTTTATGTTGATCTCCCCTGCACTTTCCATAGTAATTCCATCACTATTAAAAGTCAGAATGTTTGCATGTTCATCTTCTATTTGAACAATTCCAGCATCCTCATCTAAGGTTACTTTTTTACCTGCTGGGGTTTCTAACACATAGGAAACTTTATCATCATTAAAGATCATTTTCATTTCACTTCGTGTGACTAATCCCTTTTCATGATTGTCGTCAGACGCTGTAAGTGGAGCAGGTTTAGTGCTACTATTTAGCATCCCTAAGATGACAGCATCATTAGGATCATCATTAATGAAGCCTATAATCACCTCATCGCCGATTTCTGGTCTAAAGAATGATCCCCTATTTTCTCCTGCGTCTAGTGTTGCGATACGTGCCCAAATACCTTGTTCTTCATTATTGATGATCGGAATTTGCACTAAGATTCTATCTTCTCCATCAGGATCAGATTCTAACTGTGTAGTCACTCCTATATGCAAGCCACTAATGGCTGGCATAATACCAGAACCAGGCATCTCACTAATATCATAAACCTCAGAAAACCAAGTTGGACATAATCCAAACTGAGCATCTACTAACCAATTTCCATCAACAATTTCGTGACGTATTCCAGTCACATAAATGTTCCCGTTATAGCGATTTCCGACACCTTCTAGTTGTAATGTAGTTCCTGGTTTTACCGCAGGAATTCCTTGAAATTTCACACGACCTCTGGTCTTTGCTAGTTGTTGATATACTGCTTTTGCATCACTCCAATCTTGTAATTCATCCTGGGAAAGATTTCCTCCATGTCTTAATTCTAGATTTTCTAATTGTAATACATTTGCTAAATCGCTTGAAGCTATATCTCCATTAAGAGAGAGTCCAGGATCTTGTGCTTCTGATTCTAACAATTCTTGATCTGAATAACTCCAAGAATAGGATGTAATACTATCGAACTGATCTCTAGCATCTATTTCTCCATCAAACTCTTGAATCGATGATCCAAAAACGACAGTCTCTACAGTATCTCCTAATTCTGGTGCAGCAACTGTTATAGTACCGTCATCAACAAAGCATAACTTTCCATTAACTTGTGCTCTTGTCACCATAAAGTCCCAATCACAAGCACGGTATTGCACTAATTCTTGATGTTCATTTGCAGTAGCTTCTACATCTGCGGTCAACCCTTGATTTCCTATAAGTTCCTCAATGATATCACTATCTGTGCTCTCATAGAAATACTTACTTTTCCTACCGACAGTCATTTTTACAGCTTTGTCTTTACACTCAATAATGAGATAAGACACGTTATCTCTAACCTTGATATTATGCTTAATGACAATTCCTTTAAAAATGGTTTCTTCATCAAGATGATATCCTGCTGTAATTTCAATTTCTTTACCTGGTATCAATAATTCTTCATTACTCAATTCAAAATCTTGATCTGGACTACTTCCATCTATAATAACAATCTGAGCATGAGGAATTCTATTAATCTCCTTTTCTACTACAATGCTTTTTACACCATATTTCCCAGGTAATTCAGTTCCTCCAGACAGTACTTTAAAAGTTACTAGGTCAGGATTTTTTGATGTTTGTATGTATCCGCTATTGTTCATATTTATGATACTTTTTCAATCGGTGGAAAGAAAATTTCTGTCCCTGGTTGTAATTGTCTAAAACTTGTGATATTGTTGATTCTGGCTACTTCTAGATAATATTTATCATCTCCATAAATACGTTCAACCATTAATGGCAACGTATCTCCTGCTTTCACCATTCTTGTATGTGTAAGGTCTGGGGAACTACTTTTAGCTTCAGCTTCAGCTAATTCAGGACTAATTGATTCATGAAATTTAGCTTTCCCTATAGCTCTAAGAGGTTTTCCATCTGGAGTAAACATCTTATAATCAATTGTTAATTCCAATAAGACTCCTTTAAACTCAAAATCGCCCCAACTTATGATTACATTATATGGTTTATGAATAGTCCCTTCATATTCTCCAGTAGCCTTTATGAATTTATCTATTTGACCTTTTACTGTCTCTTTAACAAAATCACTACCTCCACTAAGTATATTTAATAATCTATTCCCACTGTTTTGTTGTACGACTCCCGTGCCGTCAAAAAGAAATTCTAAATCTAAATCTGGTGAATCAGATGAGGTATACTTATAGTTATCCTTTTGTTGACCTACACTACGCTTAGTATCAAAATTATTCTTAAAACGCACAGAATAACTTTGTGGATTTATGAAAGCATTAAATGCATTACTCCCAACTTTAGTTTTATAACCAGAGTCCGTATAAGTAGCTATTTCTAGTTTTGCTAATTCTCCTTCCATTATCTTTCTTTTTTACGGTGTTGTGTATTTATAATTTGTTCTACATTCTCTTGTATCAATCGCGTCACATTCTTTTGATCGACGGTTGTTACACCAGAACTTCCTGCATTATTCTCGTCCACATTAATTTTAATGTGTAACTCTTTAATTTCTATTGGCATATTGTTTTATTTAATTGTGTTCTCTTTCTCTTTTTAAAACAACATCTTCAAAAATCAAACACATAGCGCGCCCTTTCAGCATCACGGAATTCTCCATGAATCTGTATGTATTATTCAAAAAATGTTTTTGATTTACCTTCTGTGAATCAGCGCCCTATGTGTTGTTTTATGATCACTTATAAGCCAAAACTAGCGCTAGGTATCGTAAAATATCTGTATTTCAACTCTACCGTTTCTATTGCCAGTTTGTTCTCTTCAGCATTAAACTCAGAGACATCCCATTTTACAGGATATGCGCCTATTACATTCCACACCATTAAAGGGGCTGTAGATTCTGCGCCTCCATTGAGGGTTATAATAAGATCCCGAGGCTCAAACTGAAACTTCTCCATAGCATCCCTACTCCATTTAATCAATCCAGAGTTTGTAATCAATCCTCTTTTTAAAACTAAGTTGTTATACTTAGGTCTATTGGGAAGTTGATGTAAGAATCTGTTTTCTCCACCTTCGGCATACTCTTCAACTCCAATCTCAGTTGTAAGTCCTGTTACTGATTGAAATTGAGAGTCAATACCTTCTAAAGTAGAAATCCCATTGACTATAAAAGAGAAACTAGTTGGTGGATATATTGCTGCCATGGCTTAGTTATTTTCGATGACTAATCCTTCGTGAGCGATCTCAATAGACTCTACGGCTACTTCGTTTCCTTCTGCTTTTAGATCTGTAGATTGCACTTTGATTGGAAATGCTTTGTTTATTTTCCAAGTAATCGCTGGTGTTCCTTCTTCATTTAATAATGAGATTGTAATGGTTCTACGCTCTACTGTATTAAGTTGGATAGAATTAAACCAATCGAAGTATTCATTATCTCCTGCAAACGATCCTCGTTTTAAGGTAATGTTACTAAACTTGGTCATACCAGGCATCTTGATCTTTGTGAAGTCAGGGCTTGCACCTTGACGATATTCGATAGGTTCTACTTCGATATCTAGACCTGAAACTTCTTGGAAACCTATTTGTGTTCCTCCCCAATCTACTTCGAAATAAAACTTTACTAATGGGTATTCATTCATAACTTTATGTTTTAATTTTTACTATTTAATTATTTTAATGTAACGTGTGATAAAAAATATAAACGATGGGTAAAGAGGCTGTTTACGCTTTCGCGAAAGCGAACTAATTCACTAATGAACAGCAACATACATTACCATCTATATCTCCCTATCTGTTTAAATTATGATTATGATTCCTGAAGTTTGTGAGAAAAACGTAGGATGATAAATTCTGCTGGACGTACCGCAGCCATTCCAATCTCTACAATCATTCTTCCTTCTAGGACATCTTGTGCAGACATGGTTTCTCCTAATCCAACACTTACATAGTATGCATCTTCTGGTGAAGCACCTGCTAATGCACCTGCTCTCCATTGTAGGTTTAAGAAATTCTCGATCATAGCACGTACACGTACCCAAGTATTTGCGTCATTAGATTCAAAAACAAAACGTTCTGAAGCTTTCTTTACAGACTCTTCTACCATATTAAAGAAACGACGAACTGATACATAACGCCACTCATTGCTGTTACCGTCTAGTGTTCTAGCTCCCCATACTAAGGTTCCTTTTCCTGTGAACGTACGGATCGCATTTACTGATTTTCCTGCTACAGCATCTACATTTAAACCTTCTTGATCATCATGTGATACCTTTACTGTAGGCGCTGTTACATAGTTTAATCCTACGTTTGCTGGTGCTTTCCAAACCCCACTCGTACTATCTACTTTTGCATACACTCCAGCTATTGCAGATGACGGTGGTAAAATAACACGTAACGATGATGCAATCTCATTTTTAGCTGCACTGTATGCTCCTGAATTCTCTGCTTTTAAAGCAGCCAAATCTTCTGCTACTATAGCGACACCGTCACTATTTGTACTTGCGTTAACAACAACATCTACATCATTATATTCATAATTTAAGATGGTTTGCAAGTGTGGGAAATACGCTGCACCATATTTTAAGTCTCCAACTAATGTTTCTCCTCTGAAATCATTTACTCCATCTAAGGTATTGTCAGCAATATCCATAATGACAAAACGATCTTGTAAATCAGTACATTGTTGTAAAGCACTTCCATATAATACGTAACTATCATCTTCTAAACTAAATGCATCTGGGAATACTAGTAATGTAGGCTCATCTTCTTTTGCTACTTCAGCTAGTCCTGCTTGTAATTCTCCTAATACGACTCCCCCACTATAGTTTCCTACAGATACTATATAACAAGGACCACCTCCATTTGCAAAATACATCTGCATTGAGTAATTCATTTTAAATGCAGCTGGGGTTGCATTATTTGAATTTACTAAAGCTGTTGTTGCTACTCCATCTGTAATTGTTACAGAGATTCCTGTTTGAGGTTTTGCGCTTCCAAATAGTGCTTCGTATTCTAATAAAGAAGTAATTCGAGTAGGCTCGTTTAGCTCTCCCTTCTCAGTATATCCTATAAATGCAGGAATTGCTGTTTCTACTTGTGCTACTGAAGGTGGAAATTTTGATACCTCTTCTATGTATGCACCTGGTGTTTTATAATTCATAATATAAAATGTTTATTGTTTATTATTTAATTTGTTATTGCTATTAATTGTTTTCTATTACTAATCCTTCATGAGCTATCTCAATAGACTCTACCGCTACTTCGTTTCCTTCTGCTTTTAGATCTGTAGACTGCACTTTAATTGGAAATGCTTTGTTTATTTTCCAAGTAATTGCTGGTGTTCCTTCTTCATTTAATAATGAGATCGTAATAGTTCTACGCTCTACAGTATTTAATTGGATTGTATTAAACCAATCGAAATACTCATTATCTCCTTTAAACGATCCTCGTTTTAAAGTGATGTTACTAAACTTGGTCATGCCAGGCATCTTGATTTTGGTAAAGTCAGGACTTGCTCCTTGACGATATTCAATAGGCTCTACCTCAATATCTAGACCTGAGACTTCTTGGAAACCTATTTGGGTTCCTCCCCAATCTACCTCGAAGTAAAACTTTGCTAATGGGTATTCATTCATAACTTTCTGTTTTAATTTTTACTATTTAATTCTTTTTATGATTCTTGTAATTTGTGAGAAAAACGAAGGATGATAAATTCTGCTGGACGCACTGCTGCCATTCCTATTTCTATAATCATTCTTCCTTCTAATATGTCTTGAGCAGACATCGTTTCGTCTAATCCAACGCTTACGTAGTAAGCATCTTCTGGAGTAGCACCTGCTAGTGCACCTGCTTTCCATTGTGTGTTTAAGAAGTTCTCAATCATGCCTTTTACTTTGACCCACGTATTGGCATTATTTGCATCAAAGACAAAACGTTCTGAAGCTTTCTTCACAGACTCTTCAACCATATTAAAGAAACGACGAACAGATACGTAACGCCACTCGTTACTGTTACCATCTAGGGTTCTTGCCCCCCATACTAAGGTTCCTTTTCCTGTAAATTTTCGGATAACATTGATAGATTTTCCAGCATTGGCATCTACATTTAATCCATCTTGTTGGCTGTTATTTACCTTTTCTGTAGGTCCAACTACATAATTCAATCCTACATTTGCAGGGGCTTTCCATACACCTCTTGTACTATCTGTCTTAGCATATACTCCTGCCATCGCGGCCGATGGTGGTACAACTACTGGAGTTGCATTGATTAATGCTTGAATCTCGTTGTATAAAGTGGTTCCTTTTAGATCCTCTAGTTTTTGACCACTAGCGGCTCCTATATCATCATCTCCAATATCGCCTAATAGATTGTTCATGGCTATTGCTAATGCCGGTGAATCTACCGCAGATTGAACAGCAGATAGATCTATAGGTATATCATGAGTTTCATTTATACCCATAAGTACCTCTAAAGCAGCAGCTCTATGTTCTTCTAAATTATCTCCATCTGGATCAGCATTTATCTCAACTAACAAATCATGTAAAAATGTATCTTCAGCTCCATAGTCATACCCCGTTCCATTGTGTACAATAATAGCATCTTCAGCAAACTCATAATTTAATATGGTCTTTAAGTGTGGGAAATATGCAGCTCCGTATTTATCTCCAGCAATAGCTGTTCTAAATTCGTCTATATTATTAATAATTGTAGGAACTCCTTCTACATCAATTTCAGTTTCAGTTTCTCCTCTATAAGTATCCATAATCACAAAGCGATCTTTTAAAGCATTGGCCTGTGATAATGCATCTTGATAGATTCCATAAAAGTTGACTTCAGAAAGTGTTTTTGTGGCATCTGGAAATACAAGAAGTGTTGGTTCATCTTCCAATGCAACAGCATCTAAACCTGTCTTTAAAGCGTTTTTTGCTGTTGCTAGACTATAAGTTCCATACGTTCCTGTAGAGACTATATAACAAGGTCCACCTCCGTTAGCAAAATATAATTGCATCGCATATGGCATTAAAAAAATAACATCTGGTGTCACTAATTCTGTTCCTCTCGATAAGTCATCTTTTAACGTTAGCTGTTCCTTTTTTGCTCCTCCAAAAAGAGCTTCATACTCCAACATAGATGTAATTCTTGTTGGTACCTGTAGTGAATCATCATCTACCTTTCTTGTCGCTTTTTCAGTAAACCCTATAAATGCAGGAATTGCTGTTTCCACTTGTGCAACCGAAGGAGGGAATTTTGATACCTCTTCTATGTATGCACCAGGTGTTTTTAATTGTGTTAACATATTTATCTATTTTAAAAAAATTCTTATTTTACTTTTTATCCTGGTTGTATTTCTGCTCCTATTCCTATTCCTATTTCTCCTCCTTCTTCTTCTTCTTTGTATATATATACTTGAGTTTGTATAGGCAGGCCACCGTTTGTTTGATATGCAAAAGCATCTGAAGGGGTCGCCATTCTGTATGGAATAGCAACACCCAATCCATTTCTAGGTATAATATTCCCTTTATGCATAAAAGGTTGTGGTGTTCCTGTTTGTGATACTAAAGAGCCATCTTTCTGATCTAGATATACCCATATTGTTTTTCTGTTCTTTAGAACTATTTTGAGCTCTGTAGGAGTATCCTCTACAATTCCTCCCGGTATTAATTGATCTAGTTTGATAGAAACTATTCCAAGTAGAGAGCGTTGTTCTCTACCATCTAGAGCACTTAAAAGCTCTTCATACTTATCTGAAGTTGCTAAAACTTTATATTGTTCTAGATCTGTAGCTGTTGCATCCGTTAAAACATCAATTCTATCTCCTGTGTGATCAATATCATTTGTAAAGAAATAAATGCGTTTAGGGCTCGTTTCGAGATCTGTATACTTTTCAAACAAAGTATCTCTACTATAAATTAATAGATCCACTGTTACATCTGTAGCATCAATTACTGGTTTATCATCTTGATCTACTGAGATAAAACAAGTGGTACCATTTGTTGTTGTTTTAAACACGACTCTATGGTTCTTAAGAACTCGTTGTGTTTTTTTACTTGGCACTACTCGAAGAAAATCAGACACATTATATGTTGATAATACTTCAGGTTTTTCTGTATCGTCAAAGACTACTACATTGCCATTATCTATTGTATCCAGAAAGTAATTATGTAAAATATTCAAGTTGAATATTGGTAGATATTTAATTGTACTACTCATCTTCTGTAAAATTTTGTGTTAGATTTTTTGTGAGATTAAGTGTGGTTTCTTCTATGGTAGTTATTGCCGGTCCTACACCTTTTACTATTTTCCTTTGTACTTTTACAATACTCACCTTGTATAATGCAGAAGGCATTGTTCTTCCTCCCAATACGGTCCAAGCATAACTAAGCTCTTCAATACGAAGGGATTTGAGATCTACCATAAACTTGAATTCTTCAAGATCTGATTCTGTATTGTTGTTTGTAAAAATGGCCTTGTCTTGAAAAAACTCAACTACTTTAGAAATATCTTGAAGTGACATTTCATACGTAGTTCTATTGGCAGCTACCATAACATATAAGTTGAGATAAGCAGCACCACTTTTGTAAATTTTGGATCCATTTTTAATCTCGTGTCTTGGCGTATTTTTGAGTGTAGATTCTTCTTCTGTACTTAGTAAAGTAATAATCACATTATTATTTAATGAAGTATCGTTTGCATCTTCTGCCTTAGCCATATTGTCTAATACCACTAGATCTTCACTACCCTCCAGATAGTTCCCTATTTCCTTTTTGAGTATGTTTAATACATCGTAGATCATGTTCCTCTTTTTATTGGTTTATTTTTATCGAAAAGCATTCGTTATTTTGCTAGCTTAACTAGCCTATTTTTTGTCTTTAGCTCTAGATTTTAAGACGGTTGTGATGTTGTAAAAGAGAAGTACTTCTTATGTCATTTCTTAATCACCCTACAAACATACGCCGAGAAGCAAGTAAAACACAAACAATTGAGGGAGTCTAATCGGTAGTTTCAGTAAGTACAATGTCGATATTTCTTAAATATCTACAAATCAATACATTAAACTTTGTAATATTTTATTTAAAATATCACATTTTACAGATTTATATGATTGTAATGAATTAGAAATAGAATAATTATACAAGGAATTATTTACCTGATTACCAAGGAGAATATATACGCTCCTGCCGGCCGAGTAGGCGGGTTCGCGAAAGCGTACGCAGCAACACTCTTTTTTATAATGATATGTACAACAACTATTTTAGAGTGCTTTATGTAGAATCACACAGGCCGGTTATAATGCCTTTTAAAGAATGAAAAAGTCCATACCATCATCAAAGCAGACATCACTCTATAGCATCGTTATATTGCTTCTAAAACTCAAGAAATCACTACAACATTGATCTATTTTCTGCATTCGCTAATCATCGAGAATAACACACAAAAAAACCGACAGATATCTGTCGGAGTTTTTAAATAGTATTGTTTATTACACTCTGTCACATCCAGTTTATAACTGGTGGAGGTTTGAGAGAGAAATACTCACCCATCAATGTATAAATTATACCTCAACAATACTATTTTCTTTTTACGCTTTCGCGAAAAGAAAAACCCCACAGGTTACTGTGGGGTTTTGAATATAAATTATTATTTCTTATAACCTAATAAGTAATTCCAAACTCTTCAAGATCTGGCTCTATATGAGGAAATATTACTGGAAAAAATCGTTTCATAAGTTCATAATTTGGAGCTTTATCTCTTAAGCAATACACTAAGTTCCAATAGTTAAAACATTTAGCTTTATACGCTAAATCTAAATACTTCTCAAAAGTAATTCCCATATCATGTAACTTTACTGGAAATTCTCCAAAGCCTGTATACAGATATATATTATCTATTAATTCTCCATCTTCATGTTTCATACAAGCTATAGCAAATTCGTTTGTATCTAGTGGTAATAAACTACCTGCAGTTAGACCTACTTTTGTGGCAGCAGCATACATCCCTGTTGCTTTTATAAATTCTATATCTATAAGATTTTTAAATTCCGGAATATTTAAACTTCCACTTAAAAGAATCCTAACAGCTTCCCAACTATAATCTTTATCTAAAAGATTTTGCTTTATCCATATATCTCTTTTAAAAATTGCTTCTCGTTCTATCCCATTACGGTGCCTCTCATTAACAATTTCCCAATTTAAAGAGAGCTCAGTAACTTGTTGATAAAATTTCTTTACAGATATAGGTAAAGAAAATTCACTTTGTTTTAAAATATTTTCTAATTGTTCCTCTTCTAGAGCTTCATTAGATCTGGTAATAGCACCAGAAGAGGTCAAATAGTTAGAATCATAAACCTCTTTAGATAAACTACACTTTCTATCTCTAAATTTTTTACTAATATTTATCATATAATTATTTTCAGTATTTTAATTTACCACTATCCGTTAAAATATCCAATTTATCGATATGAATATCTTTAGCTATTCCATTCATACGATTTTCAACATCATTTATATTTTCAAAAGCACCATTCTTTTTTTGTTCTTTTACTAAATTATTAAAGAAAGTTGACATTCCTGAAACTCCATTTTGTTTAGCAACTTCATTTAATCTACTAGCACTATCACTATTTATATTAACAATATAAGTTTCAGGCGCCCTTAAAGTTTCATTATAAACAGGTTCTAACAGTTTACCCCTAATACCTTTTTCTAAATCATATTCTCCAAACTCAACTTTAAACGAAGTAGGAAAATCACCTCCACTATAAGTAAGATTAGCTTCATAAAAATAAGCTTTATCATCATTTTTCCCAATAGCTTTTTTTGCTGGAGATTCTATTTTACTCTCCATATCGCTATTTATCGTTTTAGGAGCTGGAAACAAATTCCATTCCACACCTGGTCCATGTAAATTATGATTTAACAAATGTGCTCTTACCCAGAAATTTTTACGTTCTTCAGGGTTTATTCTTTCCCACCCTACAGGTACACTACTACCCGGTGAAGATCCATGAGTATTGCCCGGAATTTTTGTTAAAGGTTCTGCTATAACTTGCTTTGCCTTTTTACCATTAGTAATATGCTTCACTTTTGTTGGAACTAATGAGCTTTCATTTATATCTATACCAACAATTTCTAGAGAACTAGTCATTGACTTAAAAATCCTCACCATAGAATTGTATTCATCCTTAACATTCGCACTATACTTCCTTTCTTGCTTTCCTTTATACTTTGATAGTTCTTTTCCAAATTTCTTTTTATCTGATTTTAATTCATTTATAGCCTTTTGTTTTTCATTATAATCTTCTGCATTTTTATTCTCATGAATTTCTTCTTGCTTTAAATTAATTATTTCATTTAATCCCTTCTTTCTACTATATACGGCTATTTCTCCTTCATTTTCAAATTTTAATTCATGTCCTCCATCCACTTGAATTTCATGTGAATCATTTCTAAGTTTAGCAAATAATTTTTCTTTACCATCTGGTAATTGACTTGTATCCTCTTTTTCTTCTTTCTTCTTCTTCCCAAATCCAATTTTCTTCAAGAACTTCTTCGCCAACTTCTTAATCTTCTTCCAAAGCTTTACCAGTGCTTTTTCTACACGCTTCTGGATTTTCTTAAAGAGTTTGATTACTTTTCGCGCCAAGCCACCTATACCTAATATAGAAGCTAAGAGTCCTATCACAACAGGAACTGCTTTTCCTAATGCTTTTTCTATAGCACCGGCTACCGCTCCTACTTTTCCAGAAGCTATCGCAGAGACAGAGTCCATAAAGGCATTTACAAGATCTGCGATTTGAGCGGCTCGTTCTATAAAGAACTTCACGACATCTATAATCGCCATCACTGCTTTTACAAAGGCGCCTACTGGAGATAGTAATCCTAATAACCACTTGATCCCTGCTTGTACGACTTGTGTCTGAATCATATCCATCACAGCTCCCATAATGGTTTCCTTAATATCCTGGAATTGCTCTTTTAAGTATTCCCATAATCCTGCAACACCTTCTGTACGCAGGATGTTCACCAATTCAAATCCTGTTTCTAAGGCTTTCATTACCGGTTCTCCAATTACTCTGGTTCCTACTCTACGTACGGCTTGCCAGGTAAAGCCCATAATTTGTGAAGACAGAGAGAAGATTCCTTTCAGAGAGAATACATCTTCTGGCATGGTGATACTCAGACCACTCATAGCTCCTGTAAGCCAACTTATCAAACCGCCTTGTAAATGCTTCACAATATTAGACGCAAAGTTGGAAATTCCTTGTCCTACGCCTGCCATCATATTGGATAAGAATCCTATAGGGTCTGCAATAATTGCGACAACCACTTCTACAATTTTTGCAAGAAGCGTAGTTAACGTATTTTTCACTTTGATAATAAAATCAAAGACTCCTTTTAAGGCTCCTAAAGCTTTACTTACCAGTCCTTCATTTGCTGCTTTCAGTTCTTCGATACGCGCATCAATGCCTTCTACATTAGCTGCATATTGTTCTGCTAGCGCTTCAATAAGAGTATCTTTCTTATCGTTTACGGTTTGCTCTAGGCTATCAAACTTATCCTCTATAGCTGTGGCTGCTTCCTTACCAAGTTTACGTAGGTTTGGAGATAAAGAACTCACATAGTCTTGTACTTCTTGTTTCCCTTTTGCAATTTCTTGTTTTGCTTGATTCAGTTTTGTTGCTACCGTATTTGCAATGGTCTCGATATAACCATCCATGGTTTTGATATAGACTTCACGTCCTGTGACAAAGAATTCATTGACTTCTTCTGGTAATCCTACAAAGAAATCACCCACGCGACGGAATTGCTTAAAGCTAAATATAGAATCGCCATAACGTTCTTTTTTATAGGCAGTCATTTTGGTTTCTATATGATCTTCAAAAGCTTTTTTGGCTGCCATAGATCCTTTGACAAACTCCTTGGCTACATCGGTATCTAGTTGGTCTAATATGCCATCTACTTTTGATTTGGCTGTTTCATACTTCCCATTGATCGCATCGGCGATACGTTTACGTTCTACCGAGTCTTTGGAAGCGGTTTGCTTTTGATCTCCAGCTACTTTATTAAGTCCAGAAACTCTAGCTGCATTCATACCACCAACTCCTGACGTAGTTTGCTGTTGTGCGCTTTGCTGTACTTTTTGTTGCTCTTCTTCTTCTTGTGATCTAAATTGTTGTGTGGCTGCATCACTTTGTGCTTTGGCTGCATCTTTCTCTGCCAATGCGCCTGTGAAGGAAGCTTCGTTGGAGTTGGCTAACATCGTATCTGTTACGCCATGTGCTGCCATCTCATTATCTACCGTGCTATTTTGTTCTTGTAGTGGTTGTTCTACCTCGGCAGCTGTACGTGTAGGAGGCATAGCTTTACCTGCTCCGCCCACACTTGGTTTTTTACCAAATCTAGGTGTTGGCATTTTTGCTACATGTCGTTTTGGTGTTGCTGCTGTATTTGGTTTTGCAGAAGTAGCACCTGCAATAGCTCCTGAAGATTCTTGAGTAGCTCCACTCACATCTCCCATCGCGTTTTTATTTACTTCTGATATATTATTATTTTCTTCAAAGTTGTCTGCTTCGTCTTCATCTTTTGGTAATTGCATTTCTGCAATACGACTTTGCAATTGGACTTTAAAAGCGGCGGCACTAAACTCACCTGCTTCCTGTTCATCCATAATATCTACTTGTCTAGCTTGCGCTATACTCTCACGTTCATTACTTGGCGATGGTGCAGCTGCTTGCGCTTTAGAACTTGCTTTACTAGACGACTCATGCTGTTGTTGTGCAGTGGCTGTTTCTCCTACTTGTGCTTTTAATGCTTGGAAGTTTTCGTTTTCTTCTGGTGTTTTTGCAATGGTTACTTGAGCAGCACCTTCCTTACCTTCTACAGCTGCTTTTGCTGCTTGCGCTTCTCCTGCTACAGCAGGTGTCTCTGTCACACTTTTTGCTCCTGAAGCTTTCTTTACTGTTGGTTCTTTTACGGTTGCTGGACCACTTTGTGTTGCCGTAGGCACGTCAACAAGGCTTACAAATTGTGCGTCTAATATGTCTGGAACTCCAGCAGTAGGATCGGCTGCCAGTTGTCCTACTTGTTTTGCATTAAAGTCTGTATCCTGAATACCCGTTGTGCTTATTTTTTGAGGTGCTCCAAAGAGTGCTTCTTCTAATGAAGGAGGAACTCCCTTAACTGCGTTTTGCTGTTGCTTTCCTTTGGTCGCAACAGCATTTTTTGATTTCTTCTTATTCTGAACAGCGCCTTTTTGAGGCGCTTTTATTTCGGGTTGTGTTGCTGTTCTCATCGTATCTTTTATTATGGTCTTTTAAAATATGTCATGACATATATCCTTTCTTACGGTTATCTATTTATCATTTTTGCGTGAGGGATTGCAATGGAAATCCCACAGCCTGACTGTAAGGAAGTGCGAGGAATTGTAGTGAAAAGCCCGACCTTCACCTTGAAAGAAATTCAAGGTGAAGGTCACGCCCTCTTAAAAATGTGTCATCATTTAAAATACCTTGTCTTCTTTATGGTATTCTTTCTTAATACTTTCTAATACCATGTCGTGTGTTAGTATTCGGTCTTTATTTGCCAGAGCCTTTAAACTTACATCTTGGATACAGTTCATAATATTAGAACCGTTCAAGACATATTTTGAGGCTATTTCTTCTAGTTTTAGTGAAGGATGTTGTTCTAGTTTTTCTGGAATATTGTGTTTCCAAATGCGCAGACGTTCTGTTGCTTTTGGTAATTCAAATTGAATAATCGATTGGAAACGTCGCATAAATGCATTATCAATATTCTCCTTATAATTAGAAGCTAGAATCACCATTCCTGGATATGCTTCTATCTTTTGTAGTAAATAAGAAACGCCTTGATTGGCATACTTATCATGGGCATCTCGGACATTGGTTCTTTTTCCAAAAACAGAATCTGCTTCATCAAAAAAGAGAATCCAATCTTTCTTTTCTGCCTTGCTAAATAGGTTTGCCAAGTGTTTTTCTGTCTCGCCTATATATTTAGAAACTAAGACAGAGAGGTCTACTCTAAACACTGATTTTCCTGTGTATTTCCCTAGCAAACTAGCGGCGAGTGTTTTTCCTGTTCCTGGAGCTCCATAAAATAATACACGGTAGCCTGGTTTTAGGCGTTTTTTCATGCCTAATTCTTCTAGTAAGGTATCGTTATGTTCTAGCCATACTTTACTGTTTTGTAGTTTTTGCAAAGTGCCATTTGATAGGATGAGGTCATCCCACGTCATTTGTGTTGTGATTTCCTGAGCTGGGAATTCTTCACTTAGTTTAGGTGTTATAATACTTCCTAATACAATCTCTTGAAATGCATCTTCATAGATGAGTAATTTCCCGCGCATGGCAGGTTCTGATTTTTCTGTAGATGCAATATGTAGTGCTTTTAGTTCATTAAATAATCTGTTGGCATGTATAAACTGATGTGCTGTGATTCTTCCTGCTACATCATCTCCTGCAAGCGCATATAAGATGGTCTCGCCTGTAGGGTCTGCATTTTTTTGATCTGATCTCGTTTCTGAAAAAAAGTAAAGCACGCCGTTCTCACTTTCTATACTAACATCTCGTAAAAATGTAGGATACACATGGGCTACTAAGGATAGTAAAAGTGCTACTCGTTCTTCTTTATTTAAAGCATGCTTTGCTATATAATTACCCAAAGGACTGCCTTTAAATTTTTTAGACGTATACTCCAAAGGACATTCCTTAAGTGGTGCTTGAGGATGCTCTAATCGCCAAAGAATAACTTCTTTTAAATAGTTAAAAATTTGTTGTGTGCCCTTCTGTTCTGAAAGCATAGTTGTCTTTTATTTAAATTATATGTTACTTCAAAAAACGCAAGATGATAGTGCGTTCTATTCCTCTTTTAAATCGCCTATAATCAGATTACAAAGATGTCTTGATGTTCATTCAAAAACAAGGAATTTGCGTGTTTGGATCTGTAGTTTCAGTAGATTCTGTTTTGATATAAGCGGCTATTTATCCCCAGTTTACATAGATAAAATCCTTCTTCCAAGGGAGTCTAATAAGTCCCATTCCCCAAGAGAGTTTACGCAGTAATATGTCTTGCGTTTTATGCTCCATAACGATTGTTATCCCGCTACTGTTTTTTTCTATTTTTCCAAGACGTTGTAAGAACTCATTACGTAATAATGCATGAGATGATTTTTTTAAAGCGCCCCAATTTTCGTTAACCGCATTTAAGAGATTATGTGCTTGCTCTTTGTGTTTTTTTGTAATTATCACTTGTCTATTTATAGGCTGATTTATGGGAATATTGCATAAAAACTTCTCAAAAACCATGTCACTTTCTGCTTGCTTGGTTTTTCCTGTTGCGATATAATGCAACAAATGCGCACACTTTTCTGGGTCTTTTAATTGTTTGTTTTCATCTAGTAAATCACAATGACCAAAGAAGTGCTTTAAAAATGGATGTATGAGTACGAGTCCCGCATTTTGAGTATATTGATTTACTATTTCTACGCTGTCTTCTACTTGTTGGTAATGCTCTTCTTTTAAAATTTCTTTTACAGCTTCTTTAGCAAGTCTCTTTGCTTCTATCTCCTCTGGTTGTTTTGATGCTAGTGTTGGAGTTCTAGTGTCTATATCACTCTTTGTTTCTTTTTCTTGGCTTATTTTAGTTACCGCTACTTTAGATGTACCTATTGCATTCTTAGCGGTCTCTATTAAGGTTTCAATAGCTATCGGTTTTTGAGATGCTATAGCCGCAAGTATCTCTTTCCAAATATGCTGTTGTTGTATAACTGGGCGTTTTTTTATTTTCTGTACAATAGCATCGGAGATTTCTAGAATATCATTTTCTTTTGCCATTGCCACACATAACTCCTTTATAGCTTCTCTTGTGAGCTGATTTATGATGCGATTTCTCACCTTTTTATCTCCAAGGACTCTTAGCATTCTTCTAGAAAAATCACGCGTTGCACGTAGTCTTTCGAAGCTTTTAGGGGTGAGTAACTTTGTTATAGATTCCTGACTCCACCATGGATTTGTTCCCGTTTTTAAAAAATGAATAAAGGTTTCTAATTCATGTTCGTTCTTACGTAAGAGTTTTCCATTTTTAAGTGGTTCTGTATGTTTTTGTGCATCACCAATAGCCTTGATTGCTTTTTGTGTTTCTTCCTCTATAGTTTCTACAATCGTATACTTTAAATCATCATTTAAACGAAGTCCTTTTTCTGTAATCTCAACATGTACTTTATCTAACTGAATGGCATATTCAGACATCCCATGATCCATAGCATCGATTTGCTTTTCTAGCAATGGAAATACTTCTGTACTAAGGAAACTACCTATATTATCTTTTAACTCATGAGCTTCGGCGACACTTGATGTAGTGAGTTCTAGATAGACGTTATGTATAATATGATTCTTCATACCTACACTGTACTATTTTACATCAAACTCTCCTCCCCAAAAACCAGCTGGACACTTGCTGTATTTTGATTTCTGTTTTGCACTTAATCTACATCCACATCCTCTAATGAATCCTTCTTTACTAGCCGTGATTGTTTTCATCGTTTCTGGATGAATCCACAGGTTACTATTGCAGGAGTTATTCTTTTTTAATGGACAGTCATCACATATTTTCTTACGTAATTCAAATACGCTTGCATCGCTTTTATTTGCCATACCTGTAAGTGCATATAACTCATTCATATGCCCATTAAGAATCTCTTTTCTCTTCTTATAAATTTCTCTTAATTCCATGATATATTGTATTGTTTTTGTTATACAAATAACTCTGTATCTACTGATTTTATGAAATAATTTGAGCTAGGAAATCGGTCTTTTCAGTCGATTTATAATTGTTGTTTTATATAGTAAATGTATATTCAAAACAAGTTTTTAAAAAGACAGTAGTTTCATCATTTTAATCTTCAAATATTTTGATTCTGCTATTATTTTTTTTATGAGATATACGCTTTCGCGAAAGCGTACTTAGAATTATTTTAACTTAAAAAGTGGTCAAGAATACTCAGTACTTATCGCATTCAATATGCTACAAAAAAACCCGTAAAAACACCCTAATAGGATATATCAAAATATTTTAGATTTATCACAAACACTATAAGAGGCAGATATAATACCTGACCTCTGTATTTGTGTATCATAAAACTAACCATCATAACAGTATGAAAAATTCACTAATCGTATTATGTAACCCCCTTCTAACATCAAAACTTAGAAACCTATGTATGTTATTTGCTGTGGTTCTTTTATGTATAGGTTGTGATGAACTTACTTCTAAATCAGCATCAGAAGAGAGTCCAGAAGAAATAACTGAAGTTGAAGCTTCTTCTCCTACAGATAAAATACATGTTGCCTTCGCAGGAGGCGGATGGAGAGCTCACACCGCACATACTGCATGGACGATGTCTTTATTGGAGAATAATGGAAATAAACTAGAGAATGCATTTAAAAATGTAAACACCATTTCCTCAAATTCAGGTGGAAGTTGGTTTAGCACCATGCTTATGTATTCTCCAAAATTTGTTACAGATATTGAAAAACCCAGAGCTATTGATACCTGGAAAAATACAACAAGTGATGGTGGGTGGCTTGGTGGTCAACAAAATATTTTTGATGGAGCAACACTCTGCACAGAACACTCGGAAGGTCCTGCTTTTGCTCCTTGTGTATTTAAAGCATACGGAGATGCAACCGAATGGGACAGAATCGTTAAAAAGATTGTATATAAAGATTACCCTCTTAATGACACACTAACTCTTAATAGTTCACGTCAGAAATGGGCAACAAACAAGTCATTGCTTCTTGCTGGAAGCATGTTAACTAACAATGTTGTTCTAAATGAAGATCCTAGCACCTATGGTGATTATTATGGATATTACCAAGCTTGCCTCTCACCTCTAGATCCTAAATCTGTTACAGTAAATGGCGAACATGGAGGTTCTTGCTCTTATGGAGCAAATCCTGATGTAACCCCAGTCATTTTTTCTAGCATACCATCTAGTTCAAATATGATTGCCCCTCCCTTTCTTCCAGCTGCAGGTGCACATTCTAAAGGACTCGTATTTAATGTGGGGTATTCTAACAATTTTTCAAGTTCTGATATACATATAAAATCTATATCTAATCCATTATCAAGCAACAACTTGTCTGTTAGAATTGCTGCGTCCGCCTCGAGTGCTGCTTTAGGTTTTGAAGCCAGTAAGAACTTGAACGTCTTTGGAACTTGGGGAAAAACATATGATGCAGAAGATTTAGCATTGAATTTTAGTTTAGTTAATCCAGATGTAGAATTTATAGGGACTGACAACAAAACTATTAAAGAACTAGCTGATAATAAGATGGTACGAATTGCAGACGGCGGTGCTGTAGATAATTCTGGAATTGCGCAATTGATCCCTTTTTTACAAAAGAATAAGCAGAAGAATGGCTTTAACATTGTAGCTTTTGACAATGTTCAAGAACAACCTTTTCTTCCTGGAGTTGATAAGGTTGAAGCTGGGGGTGATATAGCATTGTTATTTGGTTATGGCCTTTGTGAAGGTAATAAATTATGTTTAGCAAGTTGCAGTATATCTTGTGTACATGTCCCTGAAATTCAGATTTTTGAAGCAAGTGCACTTGGTACTCCGGCGACTTGGAGTTTCCAAAATACCCCAAATAAGTATACAAATACTCCAAAATTGATTTATACAAAGTATACTGTTACTACAACTGCAAATGCTAGTTTTGATATTACACCTGGCTTAACAGGAACCTTACATGTATTTACGTGTTACTACCCTAGTGCGGGTACGCAACCACAAAATTATACTACAGATGGAGATTTTAAAGCCTATAATAATATGATGCATTTTATTAATGACGGTTTAAAAGCAAATAGTAATGAAGGGTTAACTCATCTTGAAAAAGCCATGGGGCTTAAGTAAATCATGTACATGTTAAAAACACAAAATGCACACTCTCAAATTCAAGAGAGATGTGCATTCAATATAAGTCTAGGAGTACCTCGCTAAGCTCGGTAACTCCATAAAGCGTCGCTTTGATAATATAAAAAAGGCACTAAAAAAATAATTTCAAGCAAGCATGAAATTATTTTTTTAGTGCCTTTTTTATTCGTGACCCTGAATATTCAGGGTTCAAACTTTTTGATAAACGATTTAATTGAAATTGAAGGTTTTATGAAAAGCATTAATTTATCTAGAGATTCTATTAAATGATATAATTCAACGCTAAATTATACCCAATCTAATAGGGTAAGTCCAGTAATCGATTGTTTATAATATTGGATAGTGGTAATACATTAGGATCTTTCATTACAGAGAAATGATTTCCTGAAACTTGCCTTAGATCAAAGTTTACAAAAAAGTGTTTCAACTTTTCCTTATTGGGAATAGCTCTTGATTCGTTTGGCCAAATATATAATGTTCTAGCCTGAATTGAATTCTGAATAAAATACCCTTCTGATGCACTAAGCAATAATCGAATTTTATTTACTGCATCAAAGAATTCTTTTTTATCCATATTCAAATAACTTGGAATGAGTTCCTTAATTTCATTTGGGACCACGTTACGTAACTCTTCAATGGATTCTTTTTTGAAAATTTCCGAACTCGAAAATTCCGACCATAGCTCATATAATGAATGAATACTTTTTTGATTTTTTATACAGTAATTGAATCTTGATTCAAGAAAACGTGTTTCTGAATCAAGATCAAATATGATTGTTTCTGTTGGTTTATTAAAATTGAAGGATGAATCCACAATAATAAGATTCTCAACCTTCTCACCTTCATTCTCTAACTGTACTGTTATTTCTTTTGCAATTTCACCGCCTAAGCTCCAACCAAGTAATTGATAAGGTCCAACTTCTTGAACTTTCTTTATTTCCTTGATAAACTTTGAAGCAATTTCAGCAATTTCAGGAGCCTTAACCATCTCATCAAACAAACCAAATTTGATTCCATAGCATGAATACCCTTCAATTCTTCTCGAAAGTTCAAGGTAACCATCGATCTCTCCACTACCATCGTGAATCATAAATAGCTTATCTTCTCCTTGAATATTATTTATTGGTATTACAATTTCATCATCTTGTCTCTCACCTACTCCTTCTTTTAGTTTTTCAGCTAGTGAAAGAATCGTGGGAGTTAAAAAAATTCCAGAAAGCGGAAGCTCTACACCATACTCTTTATTAATGAGATATCTTAGTTTCATTGCCAACAAGGAATGCCCTCCTAATCTAAAAAAATCAGAATTGACACTAATTTTTTCTTCCTCTATACCTAGAACTTCAGACCAAATTGCAACAAGCTTCTCCTGATCCTTATTTGTAGCAGCTACATACTCATCGCTTGCTATAAGATCTGGATTTGGCAACCCTCTCTTATCTATTTTTCCATTTGCATTCAATGGAAAAGAATCCAACCAGATATAGCCCGTCGGAATCATATAATCAGGAAGTCTAGACGACAATATTTTCCTAACTTCATTCTGATTCAGCTCCTCTTCACCACATAAATAAGCAATCAATTGCTTATTATCTTCTGATCCATGAACAACCGCTAAGGCCTGACTTACAAAATCAATACGTTCTAATTGAGATTCTATCTCGCCTAACTCTATACGAATACCTCGTATTTTAACCTGATCATCTATCCTACCAAAAAACTCTATGGTACCATCTGGATTCCAACTTGCTGCATCTCCTGTACGATAAATTCTTGATCCTGGATTTATAGGATTCTCTATAAATTTGTCCTCAGTTAATTTATTATCATTCAAATATCCTTTGGCCAAGCCTTTACCAGAGACACAAAGCTCTCCTACTACCCCAACAGGGCATAATTGTCTATCTCTATCTAGTATATAAACCTGTCTATTTGCAATAGGATTACCAATACATGAAGTATTCTCAAGTGAGCTAATTTTATGATATGTAATACAAACTGTGGATTCTGAAGGCCCATAAGTATTGAATACTTCATAATTACTTATTAGTTTATCAATATGCCTTGGAAGCAATAAATCTCCTCCACTAATAATAAGCCTTAAACTTCTTAAATCATCAGCATAATTATTTAATGTATTAAGAACAATTGGCACTGTACTTAGTACTGTTGCTTTAGTTAGCTTAATACCTTCAATAAGAGATTCAATATTTCTCCCACCTTCTGGCATAATTACAATAGAAGCTCCAGATAATAGTGCAGGAAAAACTTCTTCCACCACGGTATCAAATGAAGGTGAGGCTTGTTGAATAACCTTATCAGAAGATGTTAATGAAAAATATTCCTTGAAAGTAATACTATAATCTACCAGAGAGTCATGCTCTATAACAACTCCTTTTGGTCTTCCTGTACTTCCTGAAGTGAAAATAATATACGCAGGATCACTACCTTTTATTACAACTAAAAGATCATTATCCGGCATTTCTTCAATATGTGATGCTTCACTTATCAAATCCACAATTTTTATAGAAGGTTCAATATTTAATAGATCATCATGCAAGTTGGTTAAAATAAGTTTCATCTCTGAATCCTCGATCAACATATTAATTCTATCTGAAGGGTTTTCTGGATCAAGAGGAACATAAGTAGCTCCAGATTTTAATATGGCTAAAAATCCAATTATCATTTCTGGTGAACGACCTAAATATAAACCTACTTGATCACCATTTTTAACCTTCGTTACATCAATAAGATAATGAGCGAGCTGATTAACCTTTCGGTTTAACTCACCATATTCCATTGTATATCCTTTAAAATACAGAGCTATTGCCTGTGGATTAAGTGAAATCTGGGTTTCTATTAAATCAACAATGGTATTCTTGATGTTATAATCTACTTCAGGGGTATTAAACTTATAAAGAATTTGATCCTTTTCTTCCTTCGATAGAATATCGATTTCTGACAACTTAACATTTTTATCAGACACCACTTCTATTATTATTTTCTCTAGATATTTAGAGAATTTTCTTATTGTTTTCTCTTCAAATAAGGATAGACTATAACTAAAAACTATATTAAAGTGATCTCCTTGGTCTATGACATCAAGTTCCAAATCAAACTTAGCTACCTTATAAGCGGCATAATGACTTACAATCTTAAGATCTGAATCACTTAATGTTACATCATCAGACTGCTGATGAAAAGAAAATAAAACATCAAACAATGGATTGCGACTCGTATCCCGGGAAAGATCCAATGCATCTACCAACTCCTCATACTGATACAACTGATGATCAAAAGCCATTAACGTATCTTCCTGAACAGTAGCCAAAAAATCATTGAACGACAATCCTGAGTCTACTTCATTACGTAAAGCCAAAGTATTG
>NZ_JBDUXP010000019.1:0-205478 GCF_039945015.1 Dokdonia sp. | reverse complement strand
ACCATATGAAACCTCTACCTCACCATCTAAAAGGGCAATAGTATTAACGTGGACAACAGCAGTGGAATCGAAAAGATCCATCGGAACATCATTAGCAGGAAGACCATGATCAGTCGAGTTGAAACCCCAAAGTAACCTACTACGCTCCTCCGGTGATAAAACCAATGCCTTGGAAATTGCCTCACTACCATAATCTAACAATTTATAAATTGTTTTTTCAAATTGATCGCAAAACATATGAACCAAATACTCATCCATTAACTCGGGTGAATAATTTAACAAGATATTGTAATCATCGAGCGTTTTACTGAAAGTGAAATCTAGCAGAAAATTGTTTACCGAATATGAGTCGAGATTCAACTCATTGCTCAATTTCTGTTTACTATCTTGATGATTAACTGTAGTCAAAGCATGAAAATCGACAAAATTGAATGTAAAGTCCAAAATGGCGTTTCCACCACCAGATTCCTCCCCAATCGCCTCTAAAATATCAACAAAGGTGATTTTACCATTATTAACAACTTCCCTGTACTTTTCGGATAATTGAACAAAATATTCTTCCCAACTTAAACTTTGGTCCAAGACTAGTCGGACAGGCAGTACATTTAGAAAACATCCAAGTACTTTATCTCCATCTTCAATCTCAGGACGATTGCTATGAATTAAACCGACCAATATGTCATTCTTCATACTAAACATGTAGATCGCATAGAGGTAAGCACCCAAACACAATTGTTTTAGATCAATACCATAAGTTTTCTGTGCCAGATGTAATTTGTCAACAAAAGCCGGTTTTAGCTTTCTTTTATATTGATGTCTGATATTTACTGAAGCACTTTTTATTGTTTTGGTATGGATCTCGGTTTTAACATATCCTGCCAATTCATTTTTCCAATATTTTAGATATTGTCCTTCTTTTTTGTTTAGTACTTCTTCTAGAACATAGTCTTTATAACTACTTTTTAAAAATTTGGGCCTGAAATTGGAATCAAGGAGCAATGATTGGTAAACATTGTGGAGTTCTGCTTTGAAAGCCGAATCGCTCCAACCATCTATGATAGCATGGTGAATTACCCATACAAGTACAATTTCATTTTTATTTATCGCAAAGGTTGTAAACCTCCAAAGGGGTCCTTTAAATATATTGAAAGATTCCTTAACGTCATTATTCAGGAACGTTTCAATATGTTTATTTTGTTCATTTGATTTTAAATGGGAAATATCATGATGTATTTTAGTACCCTCCAATGAACGAAGGACTACTTGTACTGGTCGTTCCTCGTTCGTGAATTCGAAAAAAGTCCTCAATACTGAATGTTTCAGAATAAGTAAATCGAATGCTTTTGAAAACAAATCTGCATTAAAATTTTCATAATATACTTGATGCACCATTTGATCATGATAGAAGGTAGAGTCTGGTTCTTTTAGAGTGTGGAAGAGCATTCCCAATTGTATGTCACTTACAGGGTAAACATCTTCTATGTTACCAGCATCACCTTGCTCTTGCAAATACAATTCTCTATACTTGTCAAACTCTTGTTCTAAGATCTCAAATTTTTTCTGTCTATCATTAGTATTTTTTTTATCCTGTAGGACCGCTGCCAGAAGTTCTACAGTGGCATTATTGAATAAATCTTTGACTTTTAACTGTAGATTGAGTTTATTATTTATTTTGGAAATTAGACGTATCGCTCTTATAGAATCACCCCCAATTTGATAGAAGTTTTCGTCAACACCAAAATCATCGAGGTTCAAGACTTCTTTCCATAAATCATATAGAACTTGCTCTTCTTTACTCGTGGACATTTTCTTGGTTGAAATATGTCCATAATCAGGTAAAGATTTCCTGTCTAATTTACCGCTTGCAGTCATAGGAAGTTCTTCCATAGGAATAAAGTAAGAAGGAACCATATATGCAGGAAGGTTATTCGCTAAATCTACTTTAATTGAATTCAAATCAACCTCATCTTTCCAAACTATATATGCATAAAGATCTAACTCGCCTTGTAAATTAGACCTTGCCATCACGGCACAAGAACTTACCGAAGCACATTTGAGAATGTTTTTTTCTACTTCTCCGATTTCTACTCTATAACCTCGAATTTTGACTTGATTGTCTTTCCTTCCTAAATATGTTATCATAAGATTAGGTAACATCATTGCAACATCCCCCGTTTTATAAAGTTTGGTTCCGAACTCATAAGGGTTATCAACGAAACTTTCCTTATTCAAATCCGCATTAGATAAGTATCCGATGGCAAGTGCCTTACCTGCAATACAGAGTTCTCCAGGAACACCATATGGTAATGGATCAAGATTTTCATTCAGTATATATATTTGAACATTGTCAATGGGGTTACCTATGGAAACGGATGCCCCTATTTCACGCTTCATGGAATATTCATAAACCATACATCCAACTGTGGCCTCAGTAGGACCATACTCATTGTAAAGCTTAACCTCCTTAGGAAAAAATTTGGAAGCTTTTTGTGCCAAATCAGTTTCAAATTTTTCTCCTCCAACGATTATACCTTTTAAAGAAAAATCTTGAAGGCGATTTATTTTATTATAAATCATCTTATCATTTACAACCAACCTTAACTGTGAAGGAGTCAACTTAATAATCTGCACTTGATTATCTACAAGAATTTCATCCAACAAAAAATCGTTGTCATCCTTACTATATATTATGATACTATTCCCAGTGACTAGAGGAACAAAGATGGAAGTAATCACCATATCAAAGAATACAGAGGTGTACAACGCAAAATTGTAATCCTTGCCTCCATCGTAATATTTCGATGCCCAACTTATATAATTGTTGAGTGACCTATGGGCTACGTTTACACCTTTAGGCGTTCCAGTTGTTCCTGAAGTATATATAATATAGGCACTACTGTCAACTTCACTTAAATTAATATCTTCTGGAATGCTTTCAATATCAATAAGGTCGCAATCATCTATCCGTAAAATAGGCCAGCCTGAAATTTGCGCAAGATCTTTATTCTTCTCATCAGTAACCACCAAGTGACAATTACTATCTTTTAAAATAAAAGTCTTTCTATCTAGAGGGTCCTTTGGATTTAATGGTATGTAGGAGGCACCCAACTTGAGTATTCCTAGAATCGTAATTATCAGGTCTAAGGAACGGTCTAGCATAATACCAACCCTCTTTTGTGGTAATACCCCATTGGTCAACAAAAGATTAGCCATGAGGTTTGACTTCCTGTTTAATTCACCATAGGATATATGATCATTATAGAATTTTGCAGCAATTTTATCAGGACTTGACATAGCCTGCTCCATAAACAGATTAACTACTGTGGTCTCTACTGTGGTATTCTGGGATACGGAATTATACTGAACAGTTATTGCTTTCCTTTCATTTTGATCGAGCAACGATATATCACTTATTTTTTCATTAGGTTTCTTTAAAGTAAACAACATCAGTCGCTTAAATAATTCAAGGTAGTAATTTATAGTATCATCATCGAACAGGTATTCCGGATAGTTAAATATGAAATCGATTTCCTGTTCTCTTTCTAGACACTGAAGGGTTAGATCCCATTTGGCAATGTCTGTTTCAAAATCTAATTGAGAAAAAGTAAGATCTGGTAATTCAATTGTTGTGTCGGTCTGTCTATTGTAGAAAAACCAAGTATTGAATAAGGGAGATTGACCTGCTACAGCATTAATTTTTAATTCTTTTATCAATGACTCAAAAGAAAAATCTTGACATTCTAAAGCATTGGTAATGTTTTGGCTCAAAGCAGACGCCAATTCTTGAAAAGTAAGGTCATTATTTACATCAACCTTTATAGGCAGTGTATTTACGAACATACCGATTACGTCAGAAACTTGATGGTGGTTTCTACCAGTGGTAGGTGTTCCAATAACAAATTTCCTTTGCTGTGAGATTAAATATAAAAAAGTGGCGTACACAGAGAATAAATAAGAGAATCTAGTAACTTTCATTTGAATAGCGGCAGTATTAATTTGTTGCACCGATACTCCGTCTATAGTAACTTTAATAGACTTGCCCTTCATATGCATTGCCCTATTCTGGGTGTAATTTGAACTAAGGGTAAGGTAATCTACGTTTTCGTTAAATTCGTTTAGCCAATACTCACGTTGTGAATCAACTTTGATATTAAAATCATCACTATTTTGCCATTCACTAAAATCCGAATACTGATAATTTGTCGGAGTGAGCATTACCCCACTATAGATTGATATGAATTCTTTTACTATTATACCCTGTGATATTCCATCAAATACAATATGATGAGCATCAAATAAGAGCATTCCTTTATTCTCTCCAAATATGGCTATTCCGACCCTGAATAAAATATCTTTAGCTAGGTTAAAAGGTTGAACAAAATCAGATAAAACCTGTTCTTTCTCCCTTCCTTTTGTTTTAAGCAGTTCTATTTTAAAATCGACAGACGTCCTAATTCGTTGCAATGTGGTTTCATTTTTCTTAATGAACTGAGTTCTTAAGCTTTGATGTCTCTGTAAGATTATTTTGAATGTTGATTCAATTTTATTTATGTCAATGTTACCTTTCAGTTCGAAAAAAGATGTCAGATTATACGCGGTAGATTGCTCATCAAGCTTGTAGATGAGATAAAGCCTTTCTTGTTGATTACTTAGTGTATAGTATTCTTTATTAGCTGCCTTTTCTATTCCTTTGAAGTTAATAGTTGATTCCCTAAGCTTTAGAAAATCAACTAATTCTTGTTTATTACTCTTTATTTTATCGATAAGTTCAGGCGGAACATTTCCATTTGATTTGGAAATTCTCAAATTCTCCCCTTGAAGATCAACATTGATCCCAATGTTTTTTAATTTTCCTAAAAAGTCTCTTGGTTGCATAGCAATACTGGTCATTTGAGGTTGATGGAAGAGATCCATAATGGACTCTTTCATCAACAGATAAAAACTAACTTGTAAATATTAAGACATATACCTTTCCTTAAAGGAAAAGGGTTTTTAATGAACAATTGATAAAGAATATCATGATCATACAACTATATCCCCCGTCTGTGCTTTAGGGGTATCCGATTTAATTGAGGTTTCGTAACCTTCTATTTCCTTGCACAGTTCTCGTAGGGTAGGAATTCTAAAAACGTTCATTAGACTTATTCGAATGGACATTTTACGTTCTATTTCCGAAACCAGATTAAGAGCATCAATAGAGTTGCCTCCCAATTGTGCAAAATTAACATCAAGTGTGATTTTTTTTGAGTCAACTTTTAGAATCTGTGAGCAGATATCAGTGATTAAGAATTCTGTTGGCGTAGCTGGCTCCAAACTTTCACCCGAAAGCTCTATTTTAGGCTCAGGTAATGCTTTTCTATTCATTTTTCCATTACCTGTAACCGGGATTTCAGTGATTTTAGTGAAGTATGAAGGAATCATGTAAAATGGCAGTTCTTTATCCAAATACTGATATAATTCATTACCGACTATTTCATGATCCGAGGTATAATAAGCACATATCTTACGATCTCCACTATTGTTGGTCTTACGTATATCGACAACTACCTCTCCAATTTTGTCATGCTTTTTCAATTGTGTCTCGATCTCACCCAACTCAATCCTGTATCCTCTTAGTTTAATTTGAGAATCTAAACGACCTAAAAATTCCAAATTACCATTATCAAACCATCGGGCCCTATCTCCTGTTCTATATATCCTTTCGTTTTCACAAAATGGATTAGGTAAAAATTTAGAATTTGTCAATTTAATTTCATTCATATAGCCTTGAGCAAGGCAATTCCCACCTATATATAAATCTCCAGGTGTACCAATCGGGCAACAGTTTAAATAGGAATCTAAAACATAGTATTTGGCATTTTGTATAGGTTTCCCATAGGGGATACTTAACCAATTAGGGTCAATCTTATCCACTTCGAAAAAGTTTGACCAAATGGTTGCTTCAGTGGCTCCACCAAGCGCTGTAACCTTTACATTTTTAAAGTTAGTTTGTAAATTCTCCTTAATGGTCAAAGGAACCCAATCTCCGCTTAAAAATACCCTTTGCAATACACCTCTTTTTTCTTTGAACCGCTCACTCCCTAAATATGGTAGAAGTTGTTGAATTGCAGCGGGTGCCGAGTCCCAAAAGGTGATATTTTCCTCAAATAGTATATTTAATAAACATTCGGCATCCTGAATCTCTTTTTCATTAGCTAATCGAATTGTTCCTCCTGCCGCTAGGATTCCAAAAATATCGTAGACCGAAAGGTCAAATCCAAGCGATGCTACAAACAACAGCTTGTGGGACGAATCTATATCAAAAGTTTTGTTAACCCATTCTATTAAATTGATTGCGGGTTTGTGTTTTACCAATACTCCTTTCGGAAGTCCTGTGGAACCGGAAGTGTGGATGATATAAGCATAGTCTTCAGAAGAAGCACTAACGTTCGCATTCGTTGTAGGCAGTTGATTTATATATTCATTTTGTAAAATTTTTATTCCCCACTTTTTCTCCAGAATTGGAACAGTATTATCTTCTTTCATCTGCTCACCTAAACACAGGATATTCTTAATATCACATTCTAAATCAACTAGAGTTTCTATTTGTTTAAACTTATTCGTTTCAGTAATAAAATACTGCAATTTTAAAGATCTGCACATTTTGGCTATACGCTTATCTGGATGATTCGGATCTAAAGGAACGTACACCCCACCTGCTTTTAATACAGCCATAACAGCTATGACCATGTCAATTGAACGGTTCATCAGAATACCCACTAATTCACCTTTTGGAAGTTGAACTTCCAACAATGCATGGGAAACTTGATTGGTAATTTGATCCAATTCTCTATATCCTATTTCTTGTTCGCTAGTGATAATTGCAACCGCATCAGGGCATAGGACAGCACGCTTCTCAAACAAGTTATTTAATGTAATGTCATCGGAATACGGTTTCTTGGTGTCATTAAATTCAAAAAGAATCTTATGCTGATCTTTTTTTGATAATAATTGAACATCTGAACATCTCTTATTCGGATTTTCACTGATCGCGTCAAGTACATTTTCCAAGTATCCGAAATACCTGTCGATTGTAGTTTCCTTGAAGATATCGGTATTATACTCTAGGTTAAATTCCAATCTATCTTCTCGCGGAATACATTCAATGGTAAGATCAAACTTGGCAACCTTTTTGTCTATTTTGACAGGCTTTAATACTACTCCTGGAAGTTCAAAGTTTTTTTCCCACTCTTCTTGTAAAACAAACATTATATCGAACAAAGGAGTTCTTGAGGTATCAAATTCTAGCTCTAAATTAGATATAATATTTTCAAAAGAGTAATCTTGATGTTCCATTGAAAGAACCATCTGACTTTTTGTTTCCATAACTAGCTCGGAAAATTTCTTTTTATTTTCTGGAAAAGTTCTTATTGCAAGGGTGTTTACGAACATTCCTATCATATCGTTCAACTCAGAGCGATTTCTTCCACTTACTGAGGTGGCGAGCACAACTTCTTCTAGATTACTCAATTTCCCAATAAACACACTGACACAGGTTAGCAGTAAGGTAAAAAGGCTTACATCTAATTCTTTAGCTATATTTCTGAACTGATCTAATTTTTGTTTAGAAATATTATATGTTTTTAACCTCCCGTTATTTGTCTTTACTAATGGTCTTTTGGCATCTATTGGAAGACTATCCAATGGGACGTATCCTTTGAACAACTCTTTCCAGTACTTACCACTGTTCTGGTATGATTGAGATTGTGTTATATAATTTTGCCACTCTGCGTATTCTTTATACTGGAATTCCAGTTTTGGTTGTTCTTCATTACTATATGCGCATAGGAAATCCTGGACAAAGACATCAATTGATACACCATCACAAATGATATGATGCATATCTAAGATCATGGTGTTCTGCTGTGGATTGTTCTTGACTATGGCTACCCTCATCAAGGGAGGATTGGACAAATCAAAGGGTCTAAAAAACTCTTTCTTTATTGTAGTAAGGGGTGTTTTTTTGCTATCAAAATATTCAATCCTTAACAAACCTTCGTCATGTACTTTTTGAACAAGCGTTTCGTTTATGTTCAAAAAGGAAGAGCGAAACACTTCATGCCGATTTAGGAGAGTATTAAAGGCCGACTCAATTCTTTCATTATCTAAATTGCCTAATATCTCAAAGCTGGCCGACACATTGTAGCTTAAGTCGTTTTTGTTTAGTTGATTTAATATAAAAAGACGCTTCTGCGCATGGGACTGGTCGTAAAATTCTTTTTTTTCCGATTTCACAAAAGTGCTATTCCCTTTACCATTTAATTGTTCAAAATAAATTGCCTGTTTTTGAATGGTATTATGCTCGTATAGATCTGAGATTTTGATGTTTTCATTGACTGCATCATTTAGTTTAATAAGCAATTTTATTACAGTAAGGGAATTGGAATCCAAAGTAAAAAAATCACTATCCGCGTTAATTGCAACTTCTTGCTTTTGCAATACATTAGTCCATATATCGAAGATTCTTTGTTCCATTTCGGTCGTAGGAAGAATAATTTCATGTTTTCCCACATCATCTAACTGCAATTCGTCTCTATCTATTTTCCCATTTGTTGTAAGCGGAAACTTAGCCAAGAGTTTATAATGAATCGGTAGCATATAATCGGGCAATCTTCTTTTCAAATAAGATTTGATCCGTAATTCATCCAATGCAGATTTAGGAGAAGTATAAAATGCACAAAGTTGTGGTTGCCCATTTTTATTAATCACCTTAACAATTCCTTGATCCACTGAGACCATTTTGTTTAAATGATGTTCTATTTCACTCAATTCTACTCTATAACCATTAATCTTGATCTGTTCATCTATTCTTCCTAAAAGTATCAGTTCATCTTGGTTATTCCAATAGGCCATATCGCCGCTTTTATACAACAAGCGATTTTGCCCATCAATCTTAATACTTACAAATTTATCTCTAGTACTTACCTCATCGTTCAAATAACCATTACTTAGACAAGCACCGCCAATATGTAGTTCTCCTCTTGCCCCTTTTGGTTGTAGATTACCATTGACATCCAAAATATATAGGCATGTATTATCAATGGGCTTTCCAATTGAAATTGCATCACCGTAATTTTCAATTTTTGCGACACTGCAACCAATAGTTGCTTCGGTAGGTCCATATTCATTATATATATTCATGTTGGGATTTAATTCCTTTAGAATATTAATCTGCTCCATTTTTAATTCTTCACCACCTATAATTGCAGTAGATACTGTTGTAGATTTAAGTGAAAGGTAACCCAGAATGTTAACATGCGAAGGGGTCATTTTAACAGCATCAATATCAGATTTCGATTCAAAGACTTGCCTAACTATCTCAGATATATCTTCCTGTTCGTCGAAGATCACAATTTCATCTCCTCTCAAAAGAGTCGTAAATATGCTGGTCATAGTGAGGTCAAAAGACAGAGATGTAAAAAAAGCAAAATTGTTTCCGCGTCGATTTTCGAAATAATAAGTATTTGCCCAAGTCAAATAATTCACAAAACTTTTATTTCTCACTTCCACTCCTTTTGGATTCCCCGTAGAACCCGAAGTAAAGATTACATAGACTGGGTCGTCATGCACCAAACCAGGGTTAATCTCTACATTTGCAATTGGTTTAACATCTTCGATCAAACATTGAGTTATACCTGAAAACGTTGTCTTCTTCATACTTTTTGAACTGACCGCCAACTTAGATCTGCTAAGCGATAGTATATGATCAACTCTTCTGGAAGGATAATTAGGATCTATGGGAACCAAGACCCCGCCACATCGCATAATTGCTAATGCCGCAACAATAAACTCAATGGAACGTGGAAGCAGAGTAGCAACTGTCTGTCCTTTTTGAACCTTAAATTCTTGTATTAAAAAAGACGCAAGTTGATCTACTTCATGTTCCAACTCGTTATAAGTCAGTTTTCGATCTTTATATACAATAGCAACTTCTGAAGCATTGTGTCTGAACGAATCATATATTAAATCCGATACGCTAGAACGAGGTATATCTTTTGATGGACCCTCGGAGTTTCCGAGTAACTTGATTTTCTCATTTTGGGAAAATGCCTCAAGTTCCCTTATTTTTATATTTTTTGTTTGAATGACTTCTTCAAACAAATTCTTGAAACTATCTGCCAAGTATTCAATTCGTTCCGATTTGATAGCGTTTTTATCAAACGCGAAATCGAACTTTAAACATTTGTCGGCAAAGATAGTTAAGGTAAAATTATAAACCGAAAGCTGGTCAGGTGAGACGAGTTCAAAATCAAAAGAACCGTAAGAACTGGCTGGAGCATTTTGAAATACTAGTATGTGATCAAAAATATTTTTCCCTTTACCTACTGCTTTTAAAATTTCGGTCAGGGGAAGACTATGGTGACTATCTCCATGGAGATTCTCATTGTGGACTCTCTTGCACAATTGCTCGAACTCCTCCTTATAATCCAAGGTAATTCTTCTCGGTACAGTGTTTATAAATAGCCCAACGGTTTTAGTAAAGTCAACATCGAAAAAATTCCTTCCAGAAACGACACATCCAAAAACGGTGTCATTTACATCATTAAATCTTGACAGCAAAACGGCCCAAAGACATTGAACAAGGGTTCCCAGGGTTACATTATATTCTGTAGATATTTTATTTAATCTTGTAGTTTGTGATTCATCTAAGGCAAATTGAATTTTTTCCGATGCTTTTCCTCTTTCTCCTCTTTCTACCCCGGTAAAATAGTTTATGACATCATATTTTTTTAAATAATTATTCCAATACTCCCTTGATTCGCTTTCATTCATTTTAGAAAGCAGTGCTATGTACTTTTTGTATAAGTTAGAGGCAGGTGGCAAAGCAATATTATTACCTTCAGTAGCTGTATAAATATCAATAAATTCATCAACCAAAATATTAATCGACCAGGCGTCTAAAATAATGTGGTGATAGCTCCAAAGATAATGATATAAATTTTCTTCCAATTTAAAAACGGCAACACGCAACGGTACATCCTTGCTCAAATCAAAACCTCTTTTACGATCTCTTTTTTCAAATTTACCAATAACCTCGTTTTGCGTATTTTTATCAAACGCACTGATATCATTAAAATGAAATGGAATATCTCTTTCTTTTAAAACAACTTGTTTTGCACTAGGAACATTTTTAAAAACAAATACCGTGCGCAGGGAGTCATGTCTGTTGACAATTTCAAACAACGTTTTCTTTACAATCTCAATATCTATGGATTTGCGGCTTAAGAATTTTGATTGTATGTAATAGGGATCCGTCGAACTAGTCTCTAGAGATGCCAATAACATATTTTCCTGCATTGGAGTTAATCCATAAATGTCATCTATTTCTCCTTTAATTTTCATACTTATTCTTTAAGGTATTATACTTACTTCTGGTTGAATATTTTTTTTGATGATTTTCATCTATTTAAGAAAATGGCTAATCCCAAAGGATATTATCTACATAGGATAGTAGCATTTTTATGTAATGTCACGGAATCAAAACGAAGTAAAATTGTGTGTTGGGATGCCTGGATCAGTCTGTTTCTCGTAGTAATTCTTTTTTTCCGTAAAGCCTTTCTGAAGTTATTCCCTTTTCCTTACAGAACCGTACCAGGTCATTGGACTCCAATATAGGTAATGAGTCTTCTTGATACTCCAAGCCCATCATGAACTTCAACCAGGGCTCAGCACCAAAGGCATAAACATATACTTCTTTTGGGTTGAATATTTCTACTAAGGAATTACCCTGAAGACAATTAGATCCATTTAATTTTCTAGAACGGTCTTCATCTGGCGTCATTTCTTCGAATAATAGTGGACCATATATCCACGTCAGAGGGGCTCCATCACATTCCATACCTAAAAATAGAATATCCACATCTCCTATTAGTTTTTGAACTTTCTTATAAAGATTAGGTTCAATGTTACATGAATCTGCTGCAAAAAGAACACTTAAATTGTTTATTTTCAAATGATAACATAGTTTGGCGTTAATATCCAAATCACTATGCTCTCCCATAAAGGGTATTCCAGTAATTACGATGTCCCCGATAATCTGGGAATCCATCTCATCCATTTCGACGACATTTTCAAAACCAATATTTGTTAATGCTAATCTCAGGCTTGGATCTTGTAAGGCTCCAGGATTACATCTGGGCACTATCAATTTCTTAATTTTGTGCCTTATTGGCAAAAGTGTCTCAAGCACAACATGATCCTGATGATTGTGTGTTATTATTACAGCGTCTATTTTGTTGGGTAGATCATTGAGGGTAAAACGATCTAAATCAATGTCAAAACCATCATAACCAATGAAAGGATCTACAATTACCGCTGTGTTTTTCGTTTCTACTAAAACACAGGCATGACCAAAATACCTTATGCGAACTCCTTCATTATTAAATGGTTCAATTTGCTTTGGAAGTTTATCAGTCAATAACTTCATTAGCTTAACCTCGTCTTCTGCATCTAAATCTATGATCGAAAGAATTTCATTCACCGTTTTAGGTTCCCAACGCATTTTTGAAATTTCATCGATAAAATGATTTTTAAAGGCTATGTTTAAAAATAGCTTGTCTTGGTAATTAATTCTGGGGGTTCCGAATATAAAATCTCTTTCATCATCTTCAACCAACTGCAAAACAACACTTTGCATATCCTCTCGATAATAATCACTTTTATAGAGTAACGCTTCCTTAAGTTTGAAAGAGGCATTGTTATTAAGATCGTATACAATCTCTATAAATCCTTTTAGAATTTCTGGTACCTCCTCATAAATTTCATCCAAATTATATCCTGTAGCCTCATCTTTGAGAAGATAATGCAATTCATCCAAGGCATCGGAAAAGTCCAAAAGGTTTTTGAGATTCGCTTTGGTTTCCTCGACAACATTCCTAACTGTTTGTACCTCACTTGCCGAAATGTTCATAAACGGTCCTCCTAACATTTCAGGGCTTTGTAGTGCGATTTCGTGCACTCGCGGGGAATCGATAAAAGAAGTCATAATTTTCAAGTGTCGATTTTTGATATTTCTTACCGCAGTGGCAGGAGAAATTAGATGTGTGTTCGCATACCATCTATCAATTAAAGGTTCCAACAATACATTGGCCCGTAGGTAATACTTTTTTTCAGTTGTCATATTGATTTGTTTTATTGATTTTAAATCAACTTTTTAGAAAAAAATTGTTTTTCAAAGAACTATTTAAAGACATCGCAAAGGTGGCAACGTTCTAAATATTATGGTTTTTCAAAAAGTTGGTTAATGATGTTCAACTCTTCCATACTCAAGTTTTTATCGGAAAAATCGCTAGGTGTCCGAATTCCGGTTTTTTGACCCAAACAATGGGTTATAATTTCATTTAGTTTTGCTCTAAAGGAATCCACTAAATTTGATATTGGAAAACCTTGATAGTATTTATTATCATAATCAAAATAAACTTCCAGACAATCTTGATTTATCATTGCTGAGACCAACAACTTATACATAATCTCATTTTTTCTATCCATAGTACCTCTGTCATTATGGAATTCGCATTCAATACCTTTCCTTTGAACAGCATCGTCCTGTATATCACCAAGGTAATTGAAGAGGACAGGTGCGTTGATATTTAAATCAACATTTGGGGTTAAATATTTTAATACTCCATAACTCAGACCATTAAAAGGAACCTTTCTTATTGTTTCTTTTACTTCTACAAGATTTTCTCCAATATTGTTCGCGTTTTTTAATCCAAATAGAACTGGGTAAATATTCGTAAACCACCCTACCGTCCTGTTCAAGTCAACAGCATCTTTTATATTTTCTCTTCCGTGACCTTCAAGTGCTATGATTAATTCGCTTTGTTCGGTAATCTCAATGTAAGCCTTAACAATTGCGGTAATGAGAACTTCTGCCAAAGTCGTATTATAAGCCTTATTAACTTTGTACAATAAATTTTGAGTATCACCTCTTGTTAGTTTAATCGAGATCCGTTTAAAGTCACTCCATTTACTTTTTACAGGAAAAACATTGTTTGTTATATTTTTTGATTGAATACTTTCCCAATGTTCAATCGTTTTTAATAAACGACTCTCTTTTGCAAATTCCAATAAGGATTCTGCCCATTCTTTTACAGAACTAGATTTATGTTGATCTTTTCCAGTCTTACCCAAGGCTATGTTCTCATATATATCAATGAAGTCCGACACTAAAACCCTCCATGAAACTCCGTCCACAAGTAAATGATGGGCTATTATAATCAATTGATCCTTTTCCTGGTTAGTGACCAGCGCAAAAACCATCATTTTACCGCTTTCGAGGTCAATTGATTCTCTTAATTTGTCTTTACTTTCTTGAAGGAATATGTCAGTATTTTCATGATTTTCAAAACTCTGGAAATTCACGGTAAGATTATCTGTTCTGATAGTCTTGATTACCTCAGTTTCGAGGTTTTTATAGATGGCTCTAAGATTGTCATGAAGTCCTTGTAACAAATTTAGGGCTTGATGTAAGTGTTCTTTATTAAGTCTTTTAGAAAAAGTTAAAGTGATCCCTTGTGTAAAGTTGTTTGGATTGGTGAAGTTTGAATTAAAAAACTGTTTTTCAATGGGTGTTAATGGAACTTCACCAATTACCTCTTTACTATTATACTCTGAAGTAATTATATTTTCGATCGTCGCAAAAAGTTGACGTAGACTACTTGCTTTCATGATTTCAGGAATGTTTATTTTGAATCCTTCTTTTGAAAATCTTGATTGCAATTCAATGGCCTTAATAGAATCACCTCCTGAACCTATAAAACCATCTTCAATATCAATTTCTGAAAAACCTAATACATCTTTACATATTCCAAGTAATCTTGTTTCGGTGTCTGAAAGCTTAATCTTTATTTTGGAGCTTTTTTTATTCAAACCAATGGATATTTTCTTGAGTGAAGATCTATCTAATTTGCCATTGATATTTAAAGGAAAAGATTCCAAATAATGAAACTTTGACGGAATCATATATGATGGGAGATTGTCTTTGAGGTGTGCAATAAGCTCACTTTTATCCTGCTCGTTGTTCGCTGTATAAAAGGCATATAAAAAGCCCTGATCATTAGCATCTGTTTTGTGTAGTACAGCAACTTTACTTATGGGAGAATAATTTTCCAAAACACGTTCAATTTCTGGTAATTCTATTCTAAATCCTCGAAGTTTAACTTGATAATCTAGTCTTCCCAGGTATTCAATTTGACCCGCTTTGTTCAGTTGGGCCAAGTCTCCAGTTTTATATATCCTTTCGACTCCCAACGCGTTATCTTTCTTGAATTTTTGATGTGTTAATTCTACCTTATTAATATACCCCCGAGCCAACCCCATCCCAGAAATAGCCAATTCACCCGGTACTTCGCTTGGTTGTCTACTCCCTAGTTTATTGATAACAAAAAGTTTGGTGTTGTCTATTGGTCGCCCAATGGGTATATTTTCAACTTTTACATTAGCATCACAATTATAGTATGAGACGTCTATAGTAGCCTCCGTCGGACCATACAGATTGACTAGTTGTGTGTTTGTATTTTCGAACAACTCATTAAATTTTGAAACATTCTTTTTAGTAAGAGCTTCGCCGCTACAAAAAACGTGTCCCAAGCTCTTTAGTTTTTGAATTGAATAATCTGTTATACTGTTTAAAAATGCGGTCAGCATAGAAGGCACAAAATGTATTATGGTTGCTTGATTGGTATAAATAGATTCTACGATTTGGTTAGGCTTACTTTCATCTCCCTCTGGTAGGATTGTCACTAACCCGGCATTTAAAGACCACCAAAACAACTCCCAAACAGACACATCAAAGACTGGAGTTGTTTTATGCAATATGTTACTATCGGGTCCAATAGGGTAGTTCTTTTGCATCCAAAGTAACCTATTTAAAAGTGCACCGTGATCGATCATTACACCTTTGGGTCTTCCTGTTGTACCTGAGGTATAAATAACGTAGGCAAGATGTGTTGGCTCAACTCTAATTTCATTTTGTTCGTTAAGCTCCTCACAATCTTCAATAAATATAGTTTCTGTTACGTTTGAAGGAACTTTATCTTTATATTTTTTGACCGTTAAAACATGTTTACACGAACTGTCTGCAATTATATATTCAACTCTTTTTTCTGGAAACTGTGGACTAATTGGCATATAGGCTGCCCCAGACATCATAATACCATAGACCCCTATTAAAAAGTCAAGAGAGCGGTCTAAATAAATCGCGACTATTGTATTTGCTTGAACACCTTTAGTTTTTAAGGCATTTGCTACCGACAAAGATTTATTGAAGAACTTTTCATAGGAATACTTATCACCACCTGATATTATCGCTATTTTTTCAGGATTCTTTTTTACTGTACGTCGAAAAAGATCAATTATAGTTTCGTTTCCTAAAATCTCGACGGTGGTATCATTAATATTATATTTTGATCCTATTTCTTCCTGTCCCTTAGCTATATTTATATTCTTAATCTGGTGTTCAGGAAATTCAATAAAATAGTCAAGTACTATTTTAAATTGATCTGCAATGAGTTGTATGGAACTCTCTTCGAAAACCGAAGCATTATAAACAAAATCAATGTTAAGCTCATCAAAAAAGGAAATCTCTATGGTTAGGTCATAATGATTATTAGAAATGGCTTCTATCGAATCTAAATCGATAAAATCTCTGTAGTTTTTCAATAGGCTTCCCAAAGGGTAATTTTCGACAACGAGAATGGAATTAAAAAGTTCTCCTTCCTCTGGCAAATTAAGCCACTTTTTAATTTCACTTAACTGAACTAATTCAAATGAACTACGTTTAATAAAACTTTCAGAAAGGTTTTGTAAATAATCTATAATAAGCTGTTCAGAATTACTTTTGACACATAATGGCAGACTGTTAATAAACAATCCTACAGTATTATTCAAATTAACTACGTCAATGTCTCTACCAGAAGTTACAGAACCAAAAATAGCACGGTCGGAATTATTATAAATCTGCAAAAGTAATCCCCAAACACCATGCATTAGATGTCCAATTGTCAATTTATTACTACTGCTAAAATCTTGAACTTTAAATTTAGAATAAGGGAGTGATACCTTTTTAAATAACTTCTCTATTGTAGGTTTGGATCGCCTATAAGGAAGTCCTGTTGGTTTGTCTACAACACCCAAATGTTCAATCCAAAAAGCCTTGCTTTCTTCGCTTTGCAAATGATTTATGCCCTCAATATATTTTTTTATCCCCCTTAATTTTTCACGGTCAGCATTTTCTTCTTGGATTCCCTTATAGATATATCCGAATAATTGATTCAGAAGGATTATATTACTCCAGCCATCATACAAAATATGATGATTACTTATAACTACCCTATATTCATCCGAACTTAGCTGACATAATGATACTCTAAAAGGTATTTCTTCAAGGTTAAAATGTTTCTCATAATCGTTTTGGGCAATGGATTTGCAATTTTCGATTTTTCTTTCTTTTTTTTCTTTTGTCAAATCGTGAAAGGTACAGGCAAATGGCACCTTTCGTTGATAGATTGCCACCGGACTGGAAATGTTCTTCCATCGAAATGAACATCGAAGAGCAACATTATTTTCGACCAAATATTGGAACGCTTCTTCTATAACTTCCTTGTTTGCTATCCGTTTAAGATCAAAACATAATTGCTCCACATAAATTGGCAGAGAAGTTTGGTTAAGACACTCAAAAAGAATACCTAATTGAGTTGGGGTTAGGGGAATTATGTCGAGTACGTTTTTTCTGTTTAAACTCATATTGGTTCACTTGATTGGCCAGGTGGTTTTATTCGATAACGGGCCTAGAAAATTACATTTACAGAGGAATTGATTTATAATCAAAAAGAATCACTAGCATCCGAAAGTTGTATAAATTACCAATGCTGTATTTCTTATGCATTTGAAGACATAAGTTTTATGCTTTCGCGAAAGCGTATATTAAAGAAAACATCTTTTTAGATAATTTTGTGGTTGCTTCTAAAATTATAAAAGGCAATAACTTGTTTTTCAAAATTCTATAACCTTGATTCTCTAAGTATAGTAGCCTTTACTCAAAAGCTTGGGAGTTATGAGAAAAATAAATGAAAGCTATTGTGAATTTGCTTAAATGTCTTCTCTTAACTTATTTATTGGATTTTGAACAGCGGCAATGTAAATAGACCGAACTACCGATAGAAGAACAATAGGTAGAAGAATCAACAATGGTAAAAGAATGAACCACTTACCAATTGATATTCTATAGGCATAATTATTCAACCAATTGTCTGCAATGAAATAACTTATTGGCAAGGTCAAAACGGCGGCTATCACCAAGAGAATTAAATACTTCTTAACACACATTTTTAAAATGCTAAATATTCCGGCCCCAAGCACTTTTCTTATGGCTATTTGCTTCGCCTGTCTTTGCACATTAAATTCTGTCATTGTCCACAGCCCCATACAGCACAGAACTATAGCCAAAATTGATAGAGCAGCTATAATCGCCCTAAAATTCTGATCTTTTTTATACTGATTCATAAAGTGGTTGTCCAAAAATTGGTAATCAAAAGGGAAATCTGGGTAAATGGCTTCATACGAAGCTCTAACTTTTTCTATTATTTTATCAGTTTGGCTATTTCGTCCCAGTTTTAGAGAGAAATACCCACTGGGCCATTTTTGATAAACATAGGCACTTGGAACAATCTTGTCCTTCAAGGATAGTTGATGAAAATTATCTATAACACCTACAATGGTGTATTTCCTTTTTGAATCAAATATTAATCTTTCATCTATCGCCTCATCTGCTGTTTTGAAATTAAAAAAATCTAAGGCTGATTTATTTATTAAGACCGCCTCAGTTTTATCAGAAGGGAATTCTATAGAGATATTTCTTCCAGCCAGCATTTTTATTTCAAAAGTTTTCAAATACTCAAAATCAATCTGAACGGTGTTCATCAATAGTGATTTTTGGTACCCTTCCCTATTTATTACTTTTGTAGTCAATACTTGTTCTCCAGGAATTAATGCAGCCGAAACAGACTCAATATCCGGGAATTTCAAAAGCTCTCTCTTAAAAGCATTGCTTTTATCATCTTCAATTTCCATCATATCCCTAACAAGCAAAACATTGTTTATATCTATACCTAAGTCTGCTTTTGACATATAATTAAATTGATTAAAAATCACCAAAGTCAGAGAGATGAAACCAAGACAAAGAGACAACTGCACAAAAACAAAAATATTATTAGCGCTCAATACCTTGTTCTTTTTTAATACCTCCCCCCTTAGTAATTCATTTAAACCAAAAGAAAAGACCACTAATGTTGGCATTATACCGGCCAAAAATGATGTTAGTAATAAAACGCCAAACAATATTAAAAAGAAAGTAAGGCTCAGCTCTCCAAAAATACCAACCTCTATGTCAAAAAATATTCCTGTTGGTAAAATTGAAATAAAGACGAATGCAATAATTGCACATATAAGATTAAAGATTATAGATTCTATAAAAAATTGCTTTCTAAATGACTTTGGTTGAGCACCATATAATTTTCTTACTCCTATTTCTTTTGTTCTTGTAAACAACCTAAAAAGGGTAATATTTATATAATTCATCATTGAAATAATCACAATTGCAATAGAGACAATGGTCAAAAACTGTATCAGTCCCAAACTACCTCTTGGAAGGTCATCATAAGTTAAAGATTCGGACTTTAAGTGCATATCGGTTAGTGACTGCAGTTCATATGTTATTTTTCTACCTGGAGCAATAGTATGGTTATCAGAATGCATTTTGGTAAGAAATTGTTCAAAATTAACATGATCCACCTTCTTGTCCAATACTAGAAATAATCCAAAAACCGTATTATTTTCCCAATCCATATTATCCATATAAGGGAATGCCTTCATGGGCAGAAGAACATCAAAATCTAAGCTAGAATTTTTAGGTGGATCTTTGATGATACCTCGCACAGTAATCTTTGTACCATCATTCCAATCCAAGACCTGTCCAATCCCATCCTTAACATTACCAAAAACCCTGTTCGCAAATGATTCTGAAATAAAACAAGAATTTATGTCTGAAAATGAAGATTGATTACCGTACAAAATTTGAAAATCAAATATTTCCAAAAAATTTGCATCTACATAATATGATCTCTTACTTGTTCTAAAAAATTCTTTACCCTTAAGTACATTTATATCCTTGGGTAGTTCAAGTGTTCTGGTATAATCATTTACCCCAAGATAATCACTGCTATATTCACCCATAAGTTTGGGAACTAAAGGCCAGTGATATTCAATTTCGCCTTCAGAAGTAGATTTAGAAATTACCCTATAGAGTTGATTCTCTTTAGTATGAAAATCATCATAGCTAGCTTCAAATAAAAGCACTTGAAGGATCGAAATAAATACACCTAGAGCTATAGTTATTCCAATTACACTGATTAAAGTTACAGTTTTGTTCTTCTTTGTATTTCGTATAAATGTTTTTAGATAATTTTTGATCATTTTTTATTATTTTTTGAAGTCAAAATTTAAGTGTATATCATCTAGCATTTTAGTTCGAAACATACCTTGTTATATTTCTAAAACTTAATATTGTCACGAGTATAAATTTTGGCATTATAACGCAAGGAGGAAATTTCTACAAAATCTTCAAAATTTATAGAAGATCTAAGCCTAAACAATTCAGATCCAGGTATATCAGGAAGTGATGATTCAAGAAAAATTAATATAAACTTATTATTGGTTTCTGAAGTAAAATCGATTAATCGTCGAAAAAAATGTGACTCCATATGATCAGGGAACGGCGCATAAAAATAATATACTGTATTCTTCTCGGGGAAATTAAAATTCAAGGCATCACAGCATATAGTTTCGATATTAACACATTTTTGATTGATTGAGTCATACTTATTTATATTTTGATAGGCAATTCCATTGAGGTATTCTGAAATTTCAATACCTATAATTTTTTCAAAAGGATGATGAGAAGCCAACAATAGACTTCTACCCATACCAGAGCCAACATCAATAAAAGTATAATCTTCATATTCAAAATCATATTTTGATATGAAGCACATCAATTTGTTAAATAACCTTGAAGGGCTTGGAACATATCTTACGAAGTTGTTAAAGCGCTCCAAAGAAATCAGTTCATTTAGTTCGAACTGCTCTAAAGTTTGATCAGTTATAGTTTGATGCCTTTTGTCAAAATTATCTAGAGCCTCTATTATCTTTACACGTTTGGGAAAATTACCATAGTCAACGCTCTTTATAATACCCTTAATAAGTTCCTTGGTTTTGAGGCTTTGATCTGACATAAAGTGTTCTATCATATTTCTAACATTAGTGATAGTAATCTGATTGTCAATTTTTTGATATACGTCATCACATACCTTTCTAAAAACTTTTCTTTTGGCTTTTTCTCCCTTATAGTTGATTAAATTTTTAGATAAATCTTTTAATTCGGTCACTAGAACAGTAACTATATCTGTTTTACTATTCATTATTTCCCAATGATTTTAAATTATGATATTACTCAAAGTTCAAAACCTTCATTAAATTCAAACCTCCACTCCATCTTAGAAAGCTCTTTTTCAACATTAATACTATAAGTTAACATCTCGTGCTGCTCAAGCTCTGACCAGATCTCTTTAAGAGAGGTTTCGTCTTTTGGCGTAAGGAAAAAGATTGCAGCTGTAAGACGTGTTAAAATATTCTCATAGGGAAGTTCCCATTCTTTGATAAGATCTTTTTGTTTTAATGAATCTAAATGGTTCTTAACCTCTAAAATCTGTGAAACGTTTTTTATTTGTACCATGTTTATATAATTTAATGCTAATTTGTTTTATTGGGGAATCTATTTAAAAGAACAGTTTGGAGGTCAGTTAGTTTAAGAATTTTAAACGAAGTGTCTCATAGTAACACCGAGAAAAGGCTCTAGTATTTTATTACTTTAGATTGAAAATGTTGATAAATCTTATTCGTTATTTTAATCCGATTATAGATTTATCTAGTAGTTATAATAGCCTGGATATTCACCTTCTTCATCTACATTGGGCTTATATTTTTCTGTCCATTCTTGCATTGACTCCTGTCTGTCTTTTTCAGAAGATTCTGGTAACAATTCATACTTCAACATTTGAATCCAAGGCCCTTGCATGAACTTTTTTAAACCCTCATCCTCAGGGGTTTCGAATAACTCTTTAACAGCATCCTTCAAATTATCAGTTTCCCCCACGTATCGACAGTTTATCGATTTATCGTCGACAATCCCAAAAACACCATATACCGCTTTTTCCGTTGGTAGTGTATCTAGATTGTCCTTCTCGTCAAGGTTAAACTGCTTATGCCAGATTTCCAATTCTTTGTTTGTTTCCATAGTTTCCATAGTAATATTTACTTAATAAGGTTAAAATTGAAGTTGTGAAAATTTATATTGAGTTTTAATAGAGGATATCTCTTATGTATTAGGTTATAATAATCTCTTTTTTAAATGTTTTCGATGAGTTGTCAGATTTCTTAACCCATTGACAAGTCTCAACATATGCTGATAAAGATTTAATTGTTGGTCTGGAAAAAAAATCTTGCAGTGTAATATCTACCGCAAATACTTTGTGAATTTCATTTAATAATTGCACAGCCTTTAATGAATGACCGCCCAATTCGAAAAAATTCAAGCAGTTTCCTACCTCTTTTAAATTCAGGGCCTTTTTCCACAAAACTGCCATCTTTATTTCTGTTTCTGTGGTCGGTATTTGTATTTTTTTGGATACATCATCTTCTTTAATTCTTATCTTTTGTATTGTTGGTCTGTCTATTTTACCATTGTGGTTATAAGGAATCTCATCTAGGGGAACAAACTTTCCTGGACACATATAATCAGGCAATTTGGTTAACAAAAAACTCTTTATTTCACTAGGTTCTATCTTGATTTTTGATGTATAAAAAGCCGCCAGATATTTATCATTTTTTTCCTCTTTTAGAATCACCACACATTTTTCAATCAAATTATGAGACATTAAATGATTTTCAATTTCTCCCACCTCAATTCTAAAACCTCGAATCTTGACTTGAAAGTCTTTTCTTCCAACATATTCGATCTCATTATTAGGAAGTCTTCTTCCCAAATCACCTGATTTATATACTCTTCCCTCATCCGATTTTAACTTCATAAAGCTCTTATTGGTCCTATTCAAATCATTGAGGTAGCCTAATGAGAGATAAGAACTTTTATAGACAATTTCACCTACCTCATAAACAGCTACTTCTTTTTCTAATTCGTTTAATAAAAGAACCTCGGTTTCATGTACGGAATGCCCTACCGATACTTTACTACTTGAAAGTGTAGTCTTCTTATCAATGAATTTTTGAAGAGTTACAGTTGACTCTGTAGGTCCCAGGCCATTTACGAAAAAACAGGTGTCAGAAAAATACTTTTTATACGCTAACACGTCAGCCATAATTGTCTCCTCGCCTCCCATTACAATGAATCTGATATGGGGTAAAATATTTTGCTCATTTTTATCGAAAGTTTCATATATGCTCCTAAAAAGACTAGGAATAGAATGATATATCGTTATTTTCGAGGAAATGAGCCAATCTTTAAGGGCTTTAATACTGCCTTTTGAACGCATGTCGAAAGGACACAGGGTACCTCCATTTAGAAGTGCTCCAAAAATATCCATGATTCCTGCATCAAAACTATAAGTGGACAAAAAGGATAGTTTATCGTTTTTATTTAACTTAAGCGCATTTGTATAAACTCTGCAAAAATGCAACGTATTCTTGTGACTCTGCATTACTCCTTTAGGGTTACCAGTAGAACCAGAAGTGTATAGTACATATGCCAAGTTATCGCATGATATCTTAACATTTGGATTTTTTATTTTTTCCTCTTCTATCGATTCAATGTTCACAAGTACCACTGAATGAGCGATATTTTTAATCAATTCTTGACAAATATCTATGTTTTGGGAATCTGTCAACAAAAAAGCGGCGCCGCTGTTTTCAATTATGAATTTTAATCTTTCCTTAGGATATTTCACATCTAAGGGGATAGAAATATAGCCCGATTTTAGTATCGCCATGGACGACAAAACCATGTTTGTCCTATCATCCAGCAAAATGGCTGCATAGACATCCTTTTGTTTTATGGCTATATCAAGTAAGTGATTGGCTATTGTATTGATTTTTTTATTTAGATTATTATAGCTAATAGATTCATCTTCATATTCTATGGCTATTCTATCTCCATATTTTGCTACTTGTAATTCAAAACGTTCTCCAATGGATTGATGAATATCATTCGAAGTAAATACTTCATACCCCTTTTGTGTCCCTAGTTCAAATTTTTGCTCTTCATTTGTCTGTATTTCAAATATGTCATAATCCCCAATATTAAGTGATTTATTTTCTGATATTTTATTTAGCAGGGTTTGAAATGCCTTAAGTAAATAATTGATAGTGCCCTTTCTAAATAGGTCTTTTTTGTAGACACAACTAACCTCTAATTGATTCCCTTGTTCCACCATGTAAAAACCAATGTCATATTTTGAATATTTAGTTTCAACATCCAATGGACTAATTTTTAATCCTTCAATAGTATTGTTTACTGTTAAATCAAAATTTAAAAAATTGAAATAAACATCAAAAAGAGGACTTCTTCCCTCAATCCTTTGAACATTTAAATCATTTACCAACTGCTCGAATTGAAAGTCTGTATTGTCGAAAGCTCCAAGTGCTGTTTGCTGTACTTCCTTTAAAAAAGTTAAAAAAGATTTTTCGCTTTTAGGAAAACTTCGCAACGCCAGAAGATTGAGATATAATCCCATTTGTTTTTCTAAATCTGCATGATTCCTTTTCTCGGATGGAATACCCACAACTATATCATCTTGATTACAAAATTTTGCAATAAGAACGTTAAATGCTGAAAATAATACATTGAATAGAGTTACATTTTCCTCTCTCGACACCTCATTCAAGCGGGAAGTAATTTCTTTTCTTATGGTTATTCCGGCTTCCTCCCCTTCTATTTGGGCAAAACCCTTCCGCGGAAAGTCTATAGGCAAATTGAGGAGTGGAGGAAACTTGTCAAATGTTTTTAGCCAATATTTCTTTTGCTTTTCAATTTTGGAACGATCCATTGTAAAGTGTTGCCAATTAGCAAACTCTTTATATTGAATTTTCAACGGATTAATTTGCGTACCATTATAAATAGCAATGAGGTCTTTTATAAAAATAGTGCTAGAGGTACCATCCGAAATGATATGATGCATATCATATAAGAGAATATATTTATTCTTTTTCTGTTTAACGACTTTGACGCGAAATAAGGGGGCTTGTTCCAAATCAAATGGTTTAATGAAAGTTTCTATTAGCTCTTTCTCAGTTGAAGTAATATCATTATTTTCAACATATTCAATTTTAAACTTTAGATTTTTCCAAACTTTTTGATAGGGTTCATTACGAAGAAAATGAAATGACGTTTTCAAGACCTCATGCCTCGTCATCATCTCATTGCAAGTATTTTCTAATTTATCAATATCTAACTCTCCCTCGATTATCATTGCTCCGGGAATATTATAAGTGACGTTATCTTTTATCATCCTATGTAACAGAAACATCCTCTTTTGAGCTCGTGATATATGGTAGTATTCTCTTTTTTCAACCTTTGTTATGCTCTTAAATACTTCTTTCTTGTTTTCTCGAACAAGAATTGACTGTTCCCTCAATGTCGGATTATCGGCGATTTCTTTAATTTTAAATGTAACGTTTAGATTCTTGTGAATTTTTGATGCTAACATTATCGTGCTGATCGAATGCCCTCCTAGTTCATAAAAACTATCATCCCAACCAATTTTTTCTACCTCAATAGTCAGGATTTCTGACCATATTTTCCTTAAAGTAAAAGCGACTTCATCCGATTCTTCCTTTTTCTGATCAGATTTACTTTGAGAAAGTTGCTTGGGGTTAGGTAAGAGATGCTTATCTATCTTACCATTAGTTGTCAGGGGAATATTTTCTATTCTGACAAAATAGGACGGTATCATGTATGATGGTAAATCGATTTTTAAGACGTCGTTAAAATATTTTGTGTCAAGTAATTTACTGGCCGTGTAATATGCAGCAATATATATTTCTCCGTTTTCGTTCTCTCTAGCAACAGCGACAGCCTCTTCGACGAATTCAATCTTATTTATATAATTCTCTACATGCTTTAATTCAACTCGATTTCCTCTTATTTTGACTTGATCATCATTTCTTCCCAAATACTCAACTTCTCCAGAATCTAGATATCTTGCCATATCCCCGGTCTTATAGAATAATTTATTCCCTAGAGAAGGAAAATACTGGAACCTTTCGGAGGAAAAAAGGGTATTAGTATAACCTTGTGCAAGTTGTACACCTGAGATATAAAGCTCACCCGCTATACCAAGAGGTTGAATTTGATTATTTTCATTAAGCACAAGTACCGAAGTGTTATTGATAGGGTGCCCAATTGTTATTTTTAAATCTTCGTTGTGCAATTCTTTCACCATACATCCAACTGTTGCTTCCGTAGGTCCGTACTCATTATAAATACGTATTTTTTCATTTAACCCCTTTAATGTTCTAATATGCTCTTTTTTAACTCTTTCTCCCCCAAGAATGACTCCTTTGATGTTGTTTCCATCAACGTTGAGATGTTTTAGAATGCTTACATGTGAGGGAGTTAATTTTACAAAATTCACACTTGAATTACTGCTAAAAATTTGGGTAAGCACTTGATTTATTTCCAATCGCTGCTGAAATATGTGCAATGAGTCAAATCTAATAAGGGTTGTAAAAATGGAAGTTAAAGTGAAGTCAAATGAAATTGGAGAGAAAAGAGCCATGCTACTTCCCTGACAATTGTTAAAGTAGTATTCATTGGCCCAAAGAACATAATTTAGCAGACTGATATGACGAATTTTCACTCCTTTAGGTTTGCCAGTTGATCCAGAGGTATATATAATATAGGCCAAATCTGTATCTCTTGAAGATGGCAGTTTTATCTTTTCATGCAATTTAACGTTTGGTACTTCATCTATAACTAATGTTTTGGTGTCTATAAATTTATATTTAGCCTTAAGGTCTTTATTGGTTATTAAAAGACTCACATCGGCATCCTTTAAAATATACTCAATAGTGTTATTAGGTGTTTCCACATCGATAGGGACGAAGATCATGTTTGTTTTCAAAACGGCAAGTAAGGATGATATCATCAAATCAGATCGATTCATTAATATGGCTATCCTCTCTTGACCTTTCAACCCATACTTTCCGAGTAGCAGAGAAGCGATAGCATCAATACTTTTATTTAATTCTTTATACGTTATACTTTTGTGCTCAAAATCAATAGCAATATTTTCCAATTTATCATGTACTTGTTGATCAAATAATTCCATGATAGTTTTATTGGGCAAAATCACCTGACGTCCAGTTAATGCAACTTCTATTTTTTTCTCTTCAGTCCTATCTAAAATGTTAAATTCATTGATAATAGCCTCTGGTTTTGAGACAACACTGGATAACAACCTAAGAAAACCTTTTTTTAACCTTAGAATAGTAGATTTTTTAAAGAGCTTATCACGGTACTCAAAATTAAATTTAAAAAGACCGTTGATTTCCTCCACATACAAACCAAGATCGAATTTAGCAATGTTGGTATCTAAATTCACATTCTCCCAAATTGAACTTTCACTTGTTCCATTATCAAAATCTTCTTTCTGATACACGCAGATAACATCAAATAATGGATTCCTTCCATTGGTTCTGTTAATCTTTAATTTTTCTACTAAGCTTTCATACTGGTAATCTTGATTTACTGTGGCCTTTGTCAAGTTATGATGAACGTCAAGCCATAAATCATGGAAAGCTTTGCTCTGATCAATAGTTGTTTTTATTGGAAGTGTATTCACAAACAGGCCAATCATATCTTCTTTATCAACATGATTTCGACCCGAGCTAACGGTGCCAATAACAATTTCTGATTGATTTGTTATCTTAGAAAGAAAGAGAGAAAAAATTGAAAATATGAAGGTGAAGCTTGTAGTTCCTTGGTCCCGTGCCAATTTCACTAATTTGTCACATAAGACATTATCAAGTTCAAAATCAACACTATTGCCACTAAAATTGGATGATTCAACTCTTTCAAAATCATAAGGTAAGTCTATTACTGGAATTCTCTCGGCAAATTGATTAAGCCAGAAGTTTTCTTGATCATTAATCAATTTCTTTTGAGACGACTGGTCTACCCAAACAACATAGTCTTTATATTGAAGTCGCATCGGGTTTAGGGGTTTTTCTTGAAGTAAATCATTGACTTCCCCTATCAAGTTTTGAATAGAAATACCATCAGAAATAATGTGGTGCATATCAACCAAAAGATAATAACTGTTTTCGCCTTGCTTCAGTAATTTTGCTCTAAAGAGTGGGGCTTTAGATAATTCAAAAGGCACAATCATGCTGTTCGCAAATTCAACAGGAGATAAACTCTCATCAAAGAGCACCTCCATTTCAAAAGTCGTTTCCTTTGTGATTTTTTGTACGGGTTGCGAATCGTGCAATTCAAAAATAGTTCTAAGACTATCGTGCCTTTTAATCAACGTTCTAAACGAATTCTCAAGTTTTTCAATCTCCTGTGGATTGTTGATTTTTAATAAAAATGGTATATTATATGCAACAGAATCTGGGTTTACAGAATGTAATGCAAATATTCTTCGTTGTGGTGAAGAGAGGGGATAATATTCTTTTTTTTCTGCTACTTGTATGCTACTGAATCTAGAAAGTCCCTTTCTTTTATCTACCAGTTCTGCCAACTGCCCAATGGTTGGCTTCATAAAAAACTCGAGTAATGAAATGTTACTTTTGTATACTTCCTCAATTTTCACCAAAATGCCTGTGGCATTCAATGAATGACCGCCCAATTCAAAAAACGTAACGTCTTGATGAATATGCTTTTTTTCAACACCTAGTGTTTCTGACCATATCGTTTGTAATTCTAGTTGAGTTTCTGTTTGTGGGTAGTTAACATCAGTTTTAGTCTCTAAGGTAGGGGTTGGTAATTTTTTTCGATTGATTTTTCCCGTTTCAGTAATTGGTAGCTCATCTAAGTGCATATAAAATGTAGGTAACATGTGCTCAGGCAAGCTCTGGGAAGCAAATCTCTTTAAGTCTTTTGTTTCTATTTTAAGATCTGATATATAATAGGCGCACAAGACTACACTACCTTTAAAATCTTTAACATCGACTACAACATCTTTGATCTGATCAAATTGACCCAGGCAATTTTCGATTTCTCCTAGTTCAATTCTGTTTCCCCGAATTTTGATCTGGAAATCTGACCTTCCTAAAAATTCGATTTCTCCTTCATTATTCCATTTGACAATATCCCCCGTTTTGTAGAGTCTTTTATCCAAATTTTTATGATAATAAAATTTACTTTCCGTCAGTTCTTTTTTATTAACATAACCAACGGCCAAATTCTCACCAGCAATATTTAGTTCACCCCAGACATCTACAGGCTGAAGTAGTCCAGACTTGTTTAAAACAAAGACTTGTGTATTATGAATAGGCCTGCCAATAGGTATTTTTTGATACGTTTCTTTATGATAGCATTCAAAATAAGTCACATCTATAGTGGCTTCGGTAGGTCCATAGAGATTTATTAGTCGTGTATTATTATTTTTAAGCAATAACTTATTGAACTTATTTACATCTCGAGCAAAAAGTGCCTCACCACTAGAGAATATTTGTTTGATAGACTGTAAAGCGGTGATATTACTCTGATTAATCTGATCCAAAAAACTTCTTAACATAGATGGAACAAAGTGTAATGTTGTCACTTTGTCTCTTTGAATTTTTTCAATAATCTGAATTGGGTCTTTTTCTTCTCCGGGAGATAGAATCGTCAAAGAAGCCCCTGTAGTAGACCACCAAAACAATTCCCATACTGAAACATCAAAAATAATTGGTGTTTTTTGTAGGATTAAGTCCTTTTCTTTAATCGGAAATTTGTATTGCATCCAATTTAGTCTGTTCATTAATGCCTTATGAGAAACTAACACTCCTTTTGGCATTCCAGTAGAACCAGATGTATATATGGTATAAGCATAGCTATCTGGAGTAGGAATTGCCGGTATAATTACAGTATTCTGAATTGTTAAATCAATTTCATTAATGTTTAAGGTTTGAATGGTATACATTCCCATTGGCGTGTTTGTCAAAACCATGACCGCATCGCTATCTTCCAACATATAATTAATCCTCTTAAGTGGTAATGTGGGAAGAATTGGTAGATATGCAGCGCCTGCTTTCATCACAGAAAAAATACTTAATAGAAAATCCAAACTCCTATCCATACAAACAGCAATAATCTCATTTTTTTGTACATTTCTACGAATTAGTTCTTGAGCGAGAATATTTGTCTTGTTGTTAAATTCACCATATGTAATTTGGTTATCGCCATCCTTGATGGCCAAACTATTTGGATTTATAGCAGCGTTTGACAAAAATAAATCAAGCACTGTACGGCTTCTATCAAATTCAAAATCGGTATTATTATAACTAGCTAACAGATTCTTTTCCTCTTTTAAAATGATGTCTATTTCACCAATCTTGATACTACTGGAATGAGCAACTGCAGAAAGTATTTTTCTAAAATAACGTGCATATTTCTGGATCTTTTCCTCTTTGAACAAGTCCACACAATATTCAAAAGTCAGTGAAAAAACACCGTCAGTTTCCTCTACAAAAAGGCTTAGATCAAACTTCGATGTTAGAATACCATGATTATAAGGTTCTAGACCCAGTACATTAGAATCGGAAGATTTACCCTTCACCACATCCAAGGAAAACAAGGTGTCAAATAATGGGTTTCGGGAGATATCTCTCACCGGTTTTACTTTATTTACAAGCTCTTGATATGGGTAGTCTCGATTATCAAGGGCAGTTAGAACTTTTGCTTTGACTTGTTTCAAGAATTCAATGAAGGTAAGCTCATGTGAAGTTTGTAATTTTATAAGCAGTGTATTGATAAACACTCCTACCATATCATGGACCTGGGCTGAATTACGGCCATAAGAGGGAGTCCCGATAATAAGTTGGTCTTGACAACTTAGCTTCGATAGTAGAATTCCATAAGCTGTTAAGAATAGCATAAAGGAAGTTACTTGATTTTCTTTTTGAAGATCAATAAGCTCATCAGCCAAATTACCTTCAATAACATCCTCTACTTTACCACCTCGGTATGACTTGACTTCTGGCCTAGAAAAATCAACTGGAAGATCTAATACCGGTATTTCACCAATAAATTCCTCTTTCCAGTACGCTTCTTGCTTGATATATGAAACTTTCTTTAGTTGCTTGTTGTTCCAATGAGCAAAATCTTTGTAAGCTAATTTAGGGACAACCATTTGATCGGCATCGGTATAAAACTTTATAAAATCGCGTACCAAAATTTCATGAGAAATACCATCAGATACGATATGGTGCATATCTACCATTAAAAACTTTTCTGGACCATGAGCTAATCCTATTCTCAACAAAAGAGATTCTTCTAAATAAAAAGGTCGAATAAACTTAGATACTATTTCATCAACCTTATTTTTGTAATCATATTCCTCAATAGCGAAATTTTGATGCTCATTTACTTGTTGAACTGGCTCTCCATTTAAAAGTCTAAAATTTGTTCTCAAAAGTTCATGTTTGGCAAGTAAGGCGTTGGCCGCAATTGTCAATTTTTTAATATCTAATTGGTGCTTTGTGCGATAAATAGCCGGCATGTTATAAGCCAAAGACGTGGTATCAAATCGATATAGTAAAAAAAGCCTTTTTTGTGCTGATGATAACTCATAATATTCTTTTTCCTCTGTCTTTCTTATAAACTTCGTTCGCTGTACTGATCCTGCGATAGATAATTGGGAAATTATATTTTCCTTATGCTTTTTTAGGTAGTTCAGGAGTTCAGGAGTCAGATTAGAATTATCATCTAAAATTTCCAAATTATCTCCCTTAATCCGGAGTTTAATACCAAGTTTGGCCAATTCAGTGAATATGTCTAGGGATTTAGGCAAATTTTCTTGTTTAAAGCTCATGTTAGTATGTCAATTTTGTTAAATAGATAATTTTATCCTTGTTATCTTGAAAAGATCTGATGTAGAATTAATAATGTAAACCCTTTCTAGGTCGTGTCTGAACTGTACCCTAAATTAAGGAGTTCTATTAAGTGAAGAATCTATGGAAATGTTCAAAATGATAATTAGTTATACATTAAGTCCAAGATTTAATTTAAAATTCATAAAACTGCTCACGAGCATTCAAAAGTTCTTTAAATCACGAATACTCATTTTCTATGTAATTGAAAATGTGCTTTTTATGCTTTCGCGAAAGCGTAAAATAAAGAAAACACTTTTTAAGTAATTTTGTGTTTGTTTCTATAATTATAAAAGGAAATATCCTATTTTCAAAACACTATATGAAGCATAGCTGTTTTAACTTAAAAGTTTAGGATAGCTGTGAAAACTGTTCTTTGAAGAATGCTCAAAAGATGTTTCGGTAAATTTATAGGATGATCAATTAAAGTTTTTGGTCCTATTACTCTTTTTTTGAGAAGTTTTTTTAATAAATATTCGAAATTGTAAAATTTACGAATGATTTATAACCTATCAAACTCTATTAATCTATTGGATCAATAAAATTTAATGGTATGGTAGCAATAATATTTTGTTTTAAAGAATCAATTCTTACCACAAGTCTATTTTTATTATTTATCTTGAATATTTCGCATTTCAACCCTTTTAATGGACCATAATTTATCCTTACCTTATCTCCTACTTGAGATTCTATGGGTGCTACATGTATTTCTGATAAACTTTCCAAACTTAAAATTTGTTTTATTTTGAGAATCTCCTCATCTGTGACGACGGCATAATCTTTACCGAAACGAAGACACATAAAAACACTCCTTATTCTCAAGGCATTGTACAAGTCCTTCTTTGATTTAAGTTTCAAAAACACATAAGAAGGAAATAACGGTAGTTGTACTCTTTTTTTTCGATCTCTCCATTGGTTTATTTTACTTACTAAAGGTAGGAATGAATCCAATTCGGATTCTCTCAATAAAGTATTCACTTTCTTTTCATGTTGATGTTTGACATATAGGACATGCCAACCTGAATAGTTGTTAATCATTATTCTTAAATTTGGATTAGACATAGCTACGCACTTTTTAACAGTAAAAGATTGACTAAATAACTTGAATTATTTTGTGAAATTTTGACTATGGAGAAGGGACTAAAGAGCCAAAAGTATTTGTTCAGGAAGAACAAACCATTTCAAATTAGCGTTGCATTTAAAAAATATTTTTTTTAATAAAAAAAGAAGGAAACTTGTCTTTGTAGAAAGAAGATATGGCTACGCCATTCTGAGTTACGTCAGTTTTTTTTTCAAGACTTTAAATATGTAAAAGACACAAATATAAGACATTACATCATAATTGAGAAGAAAAAATTATTAAATATTTGCAAATCAAGAAATTTAACAAAGACTAATTGCTTTCGCATAAATATTCTGCTTGACATTTTTAATAATCGTTTTTTCACCAAGGTTTCTTGTTAATTTCATTTTGATATACTCTGCTTTTTTTGAAACTATATATTTGTACTTTTCAGATGGCTCTACTGTTTTTTGATTCCACTATCACTACTCCCAATTGTTTTGACAACTTTCACCTCGTTTAAGCTTCCCTCCATTATATTTCTTTTCTTACGTAATTCGTTCTCTATTGATTTATTGGGTGATTATTTCAAAAAATCTTCGTCTAGTTCTATTTAATTGTGGGAGTTTATAAGTATCTCCTCTATAGTCCTAAACTGATTGCCAAAAGATGATCAAAAGAACCCAAACATTGTGTTAATCATGAAACCATTTACAAATGGGTATGGAATGTTAAATATAGCAATCATAGAAAGTACATTGACTATAAAAACCTTCACAAGCATCTGCCCATAAAGGAAAGAGATAATAATCAAAATACTATTATGAAACGGAACTCCATAGAACAGGAATCGTTGATCAACGAAAAAGAATAGGTGATGTGGAAATAGACCGTATGATAGGAAACTACCATAAATCAGCCCTATTGGTCATGGACAGATAGAGCAATACTTATAACAATGATAGAGAAGCTTAACATTAGAAATGCGGATAAAGTATATGACAAGATGAATGATAAGCTCACAAATTTCAACTCATCTTGGATTAAAATTATAACCTTTGATAATGGAAAAGAATTATTAGCCCATAATTACTCAATAGGTATTTTACTTTGACCTATTTCTTCATCACTATTAAATCCTCGACGAATTAATAGTGATGGATATGAATAGCCCGTTATGGGTCATATTACGAAGTGCTGTTTTTAAACAGGAGATAAATAAACTTTTTTATACTATGGAACCCATAGCTCTATTTTGACTTTCTGTTACGATCTTACCATCAAACAAATTGATAACACGATGTGCATAATGAGAATCACGATCAGAGTGCGTCACCATTACAATTGTCGTTTCTTCTTGGTTAAGCTCTGTAAGTAAGTTCATAACCTCAATACCGTTTTTGGAATCCAGGTTACCGGTAGGTTCATCTGCCAAAATTAATTTCGGATTAGTCACTACCGCCCGAGAAATAGCAACACGTTGTTGTTGACCACCAGACAGTTGTTGTGGAAAATGTTTTTCGCGATGTGCAATTTTCATTCGTTCTAAAACCGTCATTACTTTTTCTCTGCGCTCACTCTTTCCCATCTTTAAGTAGATGAGTGGTAGTTCAACATTTTCATAAACGGTCAGCTCGTCTATAAGATTAAAGCTCTGAAAGACAAAGCCAAGATTACCTTTTCGCAATTGAGTCCGTAGACTTTCTTTTAGTCCGCCAACCTCGTTACCTGCAAAATTGTAACTTCCTTCGGTCGGGTTGTCTAACATGCCTATAATGTTCAAAAGCGTGGATTTACCACAACCAGAAGGTCCCATGATTGCGACAAATTCTCCTTCCTCTATTTTCATGTTAACATTGTTCAATGCCAAGGTTTCTACTTCCTCAGTTTTAAAGCTCTTTTTTAAATTTTGAATTGTTATCATTTTTGGTTGATTTTAAATATTTGTATAATGACATCTCGACTCAACTTGATGTGACAGTTTTTATTCTTTATTTTAATAAGATTCTTTCTGCTTCACCAAATGAATCGTAATTACTTGTGATTACTTTTTCTCCAGCATCCAATCCTTCAAGAACTTCATAATATCTTGAATTCTGTTTTCCTACACGGATAGGACGTCTAATAGCTTCATTACCATCTGGTCCTAGAACAAAAATCCACTGACCGCCTGTACTTTGAAAGAAACTTCCTTTTGGAAGTAATAATGCTTTCGAAGATTCTCCTAATTGCAATTTGATGTTATAGCTCTGTCCTGCACGAATAGTTTCAGGTTTTGTGTCTGCAAAAACTAGGTCTACTCTAAACCTACCATTTCGAACTTCAGGATATACTTTTCGCAATCGCAGCTGGTATTCAACGCCATTTCGTTCCAACACCGCAACCAAATCTCGTTTTACACGATCAATATAATGTTCATCGATATTGGCTTCAATTTTAAAATCAGTAAGTACATTAATTTGTCCAATTCTTTGACCTTGAGTAATATTTTGTCCGATTTCTGCATCTAAAAATCCCAATTGTCCATCTGATGGAGCACGAACATTCAGGTGGTCTAAACGTTGATAGACCATTCCTAAAGTTTTTTGCATTCGACTTAAATCGGTATCAAGACCAGCCAAAGATGTTTTTCGTAACTTATCATCTTGCTCGGTTTGCAAAGTTATAATTTCATATTGTTTTTGCGAGAGTTCGTAATTTTCTTTTGATAATTGATATACTTCTTTAGAGATTAATTCTTCATCATAAAGGGCTTTATTTTGTTCAAAATTTCGTTTTAACCTCTGTAAATCGGTACTTGAGGTAGCCAATGATTTTCGACCCTCTACCTGACGTGAATCAAAACTCAATCTAGTTGAACGTAAATCGTTCTGTTTAAGTGCCAAATTACTTTCACTATTCAGAATCTGCTCATACAGATTAATATTTTCAAGCTTGAGAATAATATCTCCTTTTTTTACGGTAGCACCTTCTTCTATTAATTTATCCGTCACACGACCTCCTTCATATGCATCCATATAAATCGTAGAAATAGGTGCTACATTACCATTTATTGTGATGTAGTCATCAAATTTCCCTTGAGTTACCTCTGCAATTGAAAGTTTATCTTTTTCAGTTCTGAATGTAGAAGCTGAGTTTTTAAAAATCAATAGGTATCCTATAAAGAGTATAAGCAATCCTAAAGCTATATAACCGTAATGTTTCAAGCGTAATCCTTTTTTCTTTTCAAGTTGTATATCCATCTTTATACTATTATTTTATTTTCTTAATCCTATCCTTTTCAAACAAAATTAAGAATGAATTTTTTTTATTCTATCTAGTTAATATTAAAAACATGTAGGCCTTTATAAAAATCTAAAGTGCCTTTATTTACTTCTGATCGTAAACGAACTTGTAGGTCCCCATTCTGCGCATTTGCAAATAGATTTTTAGCAGTAAAAAGCTCAATCGCATTAATGAGTCCTTTTTCATAGCGTTTTTGGGCAATGGTAAAAGCCAAACGCTGTGCTTCAACAGCCTGAGCACTTTGTTCGAGCTCTACCAAAAGAGAGTTATAATCTTGTACTAATTGTTGTATTTCTTGAAAAAGTACTTGTTCTTGTACTTTTATGTTATTCTCTTCTCGCATATGATTAATTTTTGCCTGTTTTATGCTCGATCTCGTAGACCAACCATTACTTATGGGTATGCTAAGACTCACCCCTATAAACTGTGAAGTGTTATCTCTAAACTGTTCGCTAAAAGGCAACGTACTACCCAAAGAATCAATAGTTGTCTCAAAATAACCAGTACTAACAGCTGCAAATGCAGTTAATGAAGGATATAATCCTCCGCGAGCGACTGCAATTTGTTTTTTGGCAGCTTTCGCTCTTAGTTCTTGTGCTTTCATAATTGGCAAAAAATTCCTTGCTTTTGAATACACAGAATCCGAATGAATACCATCTTGGTCTATTGTTTCTGACTTTTTCAAGATTACAGATTGAATCTCTATATCTGAGAAGTTTTCAAGATTCATTTCTTGAATTAATAATAACTTTGCAGCCCTGAGGCCATTTTCACTTTGTGTAACATTTAATTTGTCAACTAACAATAACGATTCGGCCTCGTAAAGATCTGCACCAGCCATCAAGCCTAGCTCGATTTGCTTTTGCACCAAATCATAATTTGATTTCGAGACAGTCAATTGTTCTTTTGAAATGGACACTGATCCTTCGAAAAATTGAACGTTATTAAACGCCTGCATAACTCGAAATGCTAACAGGTATTTTTGTTGCAAAGTTTCTTGCTCAGTCGCTTTATATAAAAGTTTAGAAGCTTTTATCGAGTTGATTTTTTGAAACCCTTGAAAAATATCAATGGATGACTGTAAAGAATATGGGTTCTGAAAAAAATCTGTAGTAACTACATCGTTTGTAAAAGGATCTGTACTTCTTCCAAAATTAATCGTGTATGATGATTCACCACTGATAATTGGCAATAAACTGCGTATCGATTGTCTATATGTTTCTTTGCCAGCTTGTTCCGTGTATTTAAAATCATTCAGCTGTAAATTATGGGCTAAGGCATAGGCCACGCATTCGTCCAAAGTCCATTTTTCCTGTGCACTGCCAGTTACAGTAACAAGAAAGTAAAGCAAAACAACTATTTTAATTTTTATGTTCATATTCATATTGATATTGCAATGGGTATACTATAGATGTGCCAAGAATCTAATTATACTGAAAATCAACGTTTTACATATATTATTTTTTATCAATTTGGAAAATACTGTAAAATAATTTTACAGATATTGTCTAATTTTTGGACATTTTTATAAAAGTATACATTTCAATAGTTCACTAACATTTTAAGCCGTTTTCCCTCATAATACAATAACTTCTTTATTTTTAGCTAAATCCGATTTAAGGGTGAACACTTTAAAAATTCTATTGAGTAGTATCTGGTTGAGGTATATTGTTTTAATATCTATCACTAGCATCCGAAAGCTCTCTAAATTACCAATGCTGCATTTCTTATACATTTAAAGTCATGAGTTTTACGCTTTCGCGAAAGCGTATACTAAAGAAAACCTCTTTTTAGATAATTTTATGTTTGCTTCTAAAATTACAAAACGCAATATACTGTTTTTCAATGTATTATAATCTTTATTTTTGAAACATAACGGTCTTAGCTCAAAAATTTTGGATAGTTATTAATATATAACATAGAGAAAGTCTGTCTTTGATACTAAGAAATAATCCTAAGGTTTCAAGTATAAAATCATATTTCTATTTTTTAACCCCTTCCATTTTGTTAAGTATTCTTTTTGTGTGATCTTTATAACTGGATTTCTCTTTGAAGATCACATTTAATAATTATCTTAAAATTATTATTAACATACTTAAAATCAATAATTTAATTTATTTTTAATTATTGATTTTTTATATCTATTTTGTTGATTTCTAATTGCTTAAATCAAAACTTAACGGACTATTGCATTTCAAATTGTAGTTTTAACCGTCTTATTAATAGAAATACTGATTATGTTTGATGCAAAAATCTTAGTGATAGATGATAATAAAAGTGTATTAAGTGCGCTCGAAATACTCTTGCAATTTGAGTATAGTAGTGTAAATACATTTTCAAATCCAAATCAAATTTCTTCTTACTCAGAACTAAAAGAATGCGATATCGTTTTATTGGATATGAATTTTTCTGCTGGGGTCAATACTGGAAATGAAGGTCTTTTTTGGCTCCGCGAGATTTGTAAAAAAGCACCCCAAACTTCTGTAATTATGATGACTGCATATGGTGCGGTTGATCTTGCAGTTAAAGCTCTAAAAGAAGGAGCTACCGATTTTGTTTTGAAGCCATGGAATAACGATAAGCTATTAGCTACAGTAAAGTCGGCCTATGAATTGCGTAAATCTCGTAAGGAAATAAATAAGCTTAAACAGAAAGAAGATCATCTAAAGCAAGTCATCAATCAAAACAAAAACTATATAATTGGTAATTCGAAGGCATTAACTTCGGTGTTAAATTTAGTAGATAAAGTTGCAAAAACTAATGTAAACGTTCTGGTCACTGGCGAAAATGGAACTGGTAAAGAATTGATAGCAAGAGAACTTCATGAAAAATCTAACTTGAGGAATGAAGTTTTTATTTCTGTGGATATGGGTTCGATTTCTGAATCCTTATTTGAGAGTGAACTTTTCGGACACACTAAAGGGTCATTTACTGATGCAAAAGAAGACCGGGCGGGTAAATTTGAAGCTGCCAATGGAGGGACCCTTTTTCTGGATGAAATAGGAAATCTCTCTTTGCAAACACAAGGAAAATTATTATCTGCAATTCAAAATAAGGTTATAGTTCGTGTAGGTTCGAACAAGCCCATTCCTGTAGATATTCGTCTAATATTTGCAACCAATTGTAATTTGGACCAAATGGTTATTGATGGACTTTTTAGAGAAGACCTTCTATATCGGATCAATACAATTCGAGTAGAAGTACCTCCATTAAGAGAACGGGAAAAAGATATATTGGTCTTAGCTGATTTTTACTTAAAAAAATTCGCTTCTAAATATGGCAAACTAGGGTTGCAAATAAATCAGACTGCTCAAGAAACACTGATGAGTTATCCATGGCCTGGTAACGTAAGAGAGCTTTTACATACCATGGAACGAGCTGTGATTCTTTCAGAAGGGAATGTTCTCAAGCCAGCTGACTTTCTTTTGGAAGTTAGGAATGCTACCCAAACTGAAAACGGACCAAATACTTTGGTAGAAATGGAACTTTTAATGATCAACAGTGCGCTGGTTCAAAACGACGGAAACTACAGTGCAGCAGCCGAACAATTAGGAATATCAAGACAAACACTTTACAATAAACTGAAGAAAACAGGTAAATGACAGTTGGTGGTTGGAAAAATTAATATTCCTAGAGCCTTAACTTGTGGCCTTTGAATTTGAACTCTGAAAAATGGTAAATAGGAACTTTTATTTACAAATGGTACTTCGTACTATATTTATAACTTTATCTGCAATTGCTGCGGTATATTTCTTTTTTGAAAAGCAGTATATAGCAATGGGCATCGCTGTTATACTACTTGTCCCTCAAATCTCTTCATTAATATACTTTATAAATCAGACTAATAGGAAGGTTGTCTATTTCTTTGATGCCATAAAAAATGAGGATTTTACACTGCGCTTTCCTGAAAAACTAAGTGTTAATTCGTTGGAAGAGCCAAATCATAGCTTGAATATGCTCAACTCGATGATTCAGGATATTTATGTAAAGAAACAAGCGCAAGAACAATATTATCAGGAAATTCTTAGACAAGCTGACATTGGAATTTTTACCATAAATCAGAAAGGGCATATTTTATACGCCAACCCTACTGTACAGAATCTTTTGAACTATCGCCCTTTGAATCACGTGAAGCAACTCAACTTGGTCGATCATGACCTTTATGACCTTTTTAAAGATTTAAAACCTTTTGAAAACACCATTTTCAAATTAGGAAATGAGAGAGGTAAACGAGAGTTAAGTTTAAAGTGTATGCCTATTACGATAGAAAATCAATCGTTGTTACTGGTTGTTATTCATGATATTCACAATGAACTTGATAAAAAAGAAACTGATTCTTGGGTAAAATTGATTCGCGTACTCACTCATGAAATCATGAATACAATTACGCCTATAACATCGATTTCAGAATCAATTCTAAAATATTTCCAAGTAACAGGTGACGAACCAACTGTTGAATTTAATAAAAATCATATAAATAATACAGTCAAGGGCTTGGAGGTTATTAAGGAGCAAGGTGTTAATTTAATGGAGTTTGTTCAGTCATATAGAAGTTTTCTAAGTCTTCCAATACCCGATAAGGGTATAGTCTCTGTACAAAAACTTTTAGATAAGGTCATTGTGTTAATGAATCAAGAAAATCAAAGAGATGACATTAAACTCGAACAAGTTGTCACACCAGTAGATCTTGAATTGTTCATCGACGAGAAACAAATTTCGCAAATTTTGATAAACCTTGTCAAAAACGCAATTCAATCATTGAACGGTCAGGAAGATAGTACTATAAGGCTTATTGCAGGCATAACCAATTTCGACAAAAAGTATATTCAAATTAGCGATAATGGTCCAGGAATTCCATCAGACATTATGGAAGAGATTTTCGTTCCTTTTTTTACGACAAAAGATACTGGAACTGGTATTGGCTTAAGTCTATCAAAGCAAATAATGCACTTACACGGAGGTTCATTAAAAGTTCACTCTATTGCGTTTGAAGATACTTCGTTTGTTTTGTTGTTTTAAGATTATCCATTATAGGTTGCAAAAAACAGGCATCGTATACCACTCATAACGGGTCTTGTTGCATAGATGCTGTAATTTTAATATTGAAGAGTTACAAAAGAAAGCGGAGAATTGTTATCTAATATACAATTATCCGAAGTTGTAATCTCAAAGGGATTACCTTCGGTGATTCCTCAAAGCGCCGCTTTGATAAAAGAAAACCACTAAAAAAATAATTCCAAGCGAGCTTGATTATTTTTTTAGTGGCTTTCTTTTCATTCGTGACCTCGAAGGGATTCGAACCCCCAACCCTCAGAGCCGAAATCTGATATTCTATCCAGTTGAACTACGAGGCCATTATATACTCTTTGCCTAGACCAAGAGTATACTATACTATTATGCTAACTTACTTTTTACAATTTTTGCAACAGTACCGCCATCTGCTTTTCCAGCTACTTTTCCGTTTACTTGGCCCATCACTTTCCCCATATCTTTCATACCTTCTGCTCCTGTCGCTGCAATAACTGCATCTACAATTGTAGCAATTGCATCTTCACTCATTTGCTCTGGAAGGAATTGTGCAATCACTTCTACTTGAGCCAACTCAGGTTCTGCAAGGTCTGTACGATTTTGTTCTATAAAAATCGCAGCGCTATCTTTACGTTGTTTTACTAGCTTTTGAAGTAATTTAAGTTCTTGTTCTTCTGTTAATTCTTCTTTGGCACCGCTTTCTGTCTGTGCTAGTAATATTGCCGATTTTACAGCTCGTAAAGAGGTTAAGGCATTTTGATCTTTTGCCTTCATCGCTTCTTTTAGCGCAGTCATTATTGCTGTTTCTAAACTCATGATGTTTTTGATTTTGTGCTTCCCGACCGACTGGCAAGAAAGCTCATTCATCTTCTATCCTAATTATTAGGAGTGCGAAGATAAAAAAGAAACCTGAAAGCGATCGTAAAACTTAACATTTTCAGATATAAAATTAGCCCCTCTTGATTCTTTATTGAATGAGGCTTTATACGCTTTCGCGAAAGCGTAATTACATTATACACAGCAATATGGGTAATGAAAATTCAAAACGGATACTATACATTGGTTAGATGCATCAAACCGATATACTGATACAAGACGTCATATCAGTGTATGACTATACTAACAGGCGATCGCTGAAAAGCCTTTAATAGAGTAGGCAATCACTTTTAAAATCAAGAATTATGAGAAAACTTGAAAGTTTAGAAAACAGCAAATTCAAGTCTAAGGAGCTTAAAAATCCTGGACATTTTGTAGGAGCAACTAGTAATGCTGATGGATCTACATCTGCATACACTACGTACAGATCTGCTCAAACTAACTGTCCTCCACATCCGCCTATGACGGATTCATGGACAGATACAAGGTATGATTATGACCAAGTACCACATGAAGAGTATGAAGTAGTTGGAATGTAATACCCATTTCGGGAAGGAGTAATATAGTATTACTCCTTTCTTTTTAAAACATTAATTATGATCTTAATTAAATCAAACGCACAGGATTACTCTACTACACAAGTTATAAAATGGTTACTCCATTTAGAAAAGCCGTATTTGCGTATCAATGACACGACTCCAATAGACAATATTACAACTGATGAAGATGATATTTCTATCACCGCAGATGCTATTACTTTTAATACAAAGGATATACAAAGTTATTGGTATAGACGTGGTGCTTGGGCTTCTACACAACGAGGAGTTTTAGGTAATATAAAGCAACGCTGGTTATATCATTATCTTAAATATTTTACCAAAGAGGCAGAAAAAGACATTGTAGAGCTTATAGAAAGTCAATTACAGGGTAATGCTCTAAATACTTTTTTGAATTCTTCAAACATAAATAAAGTAAAGGTCCTTAAGAGTTGTAGAGCATTAGATATTGCGGTGCCAGAAACGACTTTAACAAACACAAGGGAAGGGGTTTCTAAGTTTATACAGATCCATGGAGATGTGATCACAAAAGCTGTAAATAATATAGAACCCAATATAAAAGGAGAATGCTTTATTGATGTCACTACAAAACTAATTACACAAGACAATGTTGGACAATTGCCTGAAAAATTTCATATCAGTATTTTTCAAAAACTCATCAAAAAGCAATTTGAAATACGCACATTCTTCTTAGTTGATAGGTTTTATTCTATGGCTATCTTTTCTCAAAGTGATGATCAGACAAAAGTAGATTTTAGAAACTATAATTTTCAAAAACCAAATCGTGTAGTTCCGTATAACCTTCCTATGAACATTGAGAGTAAATTAAGAAAACTCCTAGCAGAATACACATTAAAAAGTGCATCATTAGATCTTATTTATTCTGAGGAAGGAGCGTATATTTTTTTAGAAATTAATCCTATAGGACAGTATGATATGGTCTCTGTGCCTTGTAACTATTATTTGGATCTCGAAATAGCAAAACACTTATAATCATGGAAGACGAAGAAGAAAAGAAAATCATAGATACATTTAAACTAAAAATGAAAGAGGAGCCAGAACTCTTTGAGGCTATATTTTTCTTATCAGAGTTTAGTATTAAGAAAGCGCTCTTAGAAGAAATGGGACATTTAAAAATGATCTCATTAAAAAAATATGACACAGAAAATTTCCCTGTAGATTCTAAATATTCTAAATCAATTTCCAGATGTTTCAAATAAACGAAAATAACCAATCAAAATACGCATGCCTTTTTGCTTCCTGTTGCATTACTAAAGGGGAGAATAGAGCATTAATTTCTGACACTCAAAGAGGAACATTTGAACTCATACCAAATGATATGGTCACATTTCTTGAACATGCGCAACACCACAATCTGAATAGTATTTTTACTATGTATGGTGAAGACAATAAAGATATTCTTGAATCTTATCTGGATTTCTTATTACAAGATGAATACATTTTTTTAACAGATGAAGCGATTAAAGAACATTTTCCTCCCTTAAAAAAACAGTGGAAATCACCACATATCATATCAAATGCCATCATTGACATTGCAACATATAGTGCAACCACAACGTATTATAATGACATCATTAAACAACTAGATGCTTTACGTTGTCAAGCTCTACAAATCAGATCTTATACTACATTAACTATTGATGAGATTACACATCTTGTTACAGCTGTAAAAGATATGAGTATAGAATCTGTAGAGATATACACTTCCTTTTCTGAACTTCTGACTCCGCAAGTGTTAAATACCTTATTATTTGAACATACAAAGATTGCAACTATTATTATTCATAGTGCTCCTTATGTAAATGATATAGAAGTTATCAAAGGGTTATCTACGATTCATTTTACCGAAGAGGTACTAGCAAGTGAACAATGTTGCGGTATTGTTTCCAAAAAATATTTTAATCCAAACAAAGATGTATTTATGGAATCTCAATTCCATAATACGTGTCTTAATCGTAAGATATCTATAGACAAAGACGGGTTTATAAAAAATTGTCCTTCTATGAGAAATCATTATGGTCATTGCTCTAAGCATACACTAGATGAGGTCGTACATAATGAGAAATTTAAAGTTTTAGGAAATATCACAAAGGATCAGATAAATGTTTGTAGTGCCTGTGAATTTAGACATGTGTGCACAGATTGTAGAGCGTATGTAGAAGATCCTTCAGATATATATTCGAAGCCTTTAAAATGTGGATACAGCCCTACCACAAATACTTGGGAAGAGTGGAGTGAAAATCCTCTTAAACAAAAAGCTATAGCACATTATGGATTAAACCAACTCATAAAAGCATAAAACAGAGTGAAACAATTCCCTTTTTATAAGCAAGCAGATTTTAAGGACTGCGGTCCTACCTGTTTAAAAATCATAGCAAAGCATTATGATAAGGTTATCCCTATTCAAAAATTAAGAACTCTTAGTGAAACAACCAGAGCGGGAAGTCACTTAATAGGCATGAGCGAAGCTGCAGAAAGGATAGGTTTCAGAACTCTTGGTGTAAAAATAACATTAGAAGACCTAAGGGATGCACCTTTACCTTGTATTCTCCACTGGAATAAAAACCACTATGTGGTATTATATAAAATCAAAAAAAACACATTTTATATATCAGATCCCGCACATGGTTTATTAAAATATAATAAACAAGATTTTTTAAAATCTTGGTTAGGGCTTAATGTTCCAGAAGATGCAGAAGAAGGTATTGCATTACTCATAGAACTCACACCTAGGCTTTTTGAAAATGAATATGAAGATCAACAACAAAAGAAAATAGGAATCTCATTTATCTTAAGATACCTAGTACGTTATAAATCTTTTCTCTGGCAACTTATCCTTGGATTGGTAGGCGCTAGTATACTTCAATTCATTTTTCCGTTTCTTACACAAAGTATTGTCGACATAGGTATTAAGAATTTAGATATTCATTTTATCTATTTAATTCTCTTTGCCCAATTAGCACTTTTTTTAGGAAGAACAGCTATTGAAATAGTCCGAAGTTGGATATTACTACATCTTAGTACACGAATAAATATCTCATTGATTTCTGACTTTTTTATTAAACTGATGAAGCTACCCATTGCTTTTTTTGATGTTAGGATGACTGGAGATATCCTACAACGTATAAGTGATCATAGCCGAATAGAACGTATTCTTACAACCTCATCATTAAATGTATTATTTTCTATTCTAAATCTTTTTGTATTCAGTATTGTACTTGCTTACTACAACTTACAAATATTTACTGTTTTTATCACAGGGAGTGTTTTATACTTTATATGGATCACATTGTTTCTTAAAAGACGAGCTGATCTAGATTACAAACAGTTTTCTCAAGTGAGTCAAGAGCAAAGCAAGGTTATAGAACTTATTAATGGAATGCAAGAGATTAAATTACACAACGCAGAAAAACAAAAGCGTTGGGGATGGGAATTTATGCAAGCACGTTTGTTTAAACTATCCATTGAAGGCTTGGTACTAGAACAATACCAAAATGTAGGTTCTAGTTTTATAAATGAGCTTAAGAATATTTTAATTACTGTCCTATCAGCCACACTAGTTATAGATGGAAAAATTACGATTGGAGTCATGCTCGCTATTTCATATATCGTTGGACAGCTTAACTCTCCTATTAGTCAACTTATCTCATTTGTAAGAGAGATTCAAGATGCAAAAATTGCTTTAGATCGTCTCTCTGAAATTCATAATAAAGAAGAGGAAGAAACAGAGACAAAAGGGCAGGTTAATAATATAACATATCCTGCCAACTTTGAACTTACTGGCGTTTCTTTTAGATACATAGGTACATCTGAAAATGTATTAGAAAATTTAGACATCTATATTCCAGAAAATAAAGTAACAGCAATTGTAGGGACAAGTGGTAGTGGAAAAACAACCTTAATCAAACTATTACTTAAATTTTACGAACAACAAGAAGGGCTTATAAAAACAGGTAATGTAGACTTAAAAAATATAGCACCCAGTACATGGAGAAGTCGTTGTGGTGTTGTTATGCAAGAAGGTTATATTTTTAATGATACCATTGCAAATAATATTGCAGTAGGTGAAGACTTTATAGACAAAAGTAAACTCATTAAAGCTGTAGAGATTGCAAACATAAAAGACTTTATAGAAAACCTTCCTTTATCCTATAATACAAAAATAGGTAATGAAGGTGTAGGTATAAGCACTGGCCAAAAACAACGTCTACTAATCGCTAGAGCAGTGTATAAAGATCCAGAATTTATTTTCTTTGATGAAGCAACAAGTGCACTTGATGCAAATAACGAAAGGGTTATTATAAAGAACTTAGAAGCTTTTTTTAAAGACAGAACTGTCCTTATCGTTGCCCATCGATTAAGTACCGTAAAAAGAGCTGATCAAATCATTGTTTTAGATAAAGGACACATTACAGAAATTGGAGATCATGAATCCTTGATAGAAAAAAAAGGAGATTATTACCATCTCGTAAAAAATCAATTAGAACTAGGAAAATAATGAGCGACCCTATTGAAAATATCAAGCTTAGAAATGAAGAAGTGCAAGCTATTCTCACCAAAGTTCCAAATTGGATGATACGCTGGGGCAGTGGTATTTTCTTATTACTTATTATCATGCTATTAATATTAAGTTGGTTTATTTCATATCCAGACGTTGTGAATGCTAAAGCCATATTAACAACTGAGATTCCTCCTCAGAGGATTTATGCACAGACTAGAGGTAAATTAGAAGCCTTACTTATAAAAGATAATGATAACGTTACAGAAGGGCAATTATTAGGCATCATAGAAAATACTGCCAACTATGAAGATGTCTATACACTTAAGGCAATACTAGACACAATCACCTTTACTGATAATAACATACAATTCCCAATAAATGAAATACCAATCCTATTTCTAGGTGACGTAGAAACTGCATTTACAACTTTTGAAAATCAATATATACTCTATCACTTAAACAAAAAACTCCAACCCTATTCTTATGAAGTAATAGCAAATGAAACTTCTCTTTCAGAATCAAAAACACAATTACTCAATTTACACGGACAGCAAAAATTAAAACAACAAGAACTTACTCTTAAAAAAAATGAGCTTTCGCGAAAAAAACTACTGTATGAAAAAGGAGTCATTTCTTCTCAGGAATACGAGAATGATCAATTAGATTATTATAGAGCAGAAAGAGAAATGCAAACTTTTACTAATACTATATCTCAAACAAAAACATCTATAAGTAATGGCAAAAAAACATCTATAGGCACAAAAATAAGCAAAGAAAAAGAAGAGATGCTTATGTATAAAAATGTAGTACAAGCCTATAATAATTTACAAAAAAGTATCCGATCATGGGAGTTACAGTATACATTAACTGCAGATATTGATGGAAGAGTAACTCTTATGAAATATTGGAAAGCAAATCAGAATATTAGACAAAATGATTTAGTATTCACCATTATTCCTACAGATGATATTCCGTATATAGCAAAACTAAGTACACCTCCTCAAAATGCAGGTAAAATTAGAATAGGTCAAAAGATAAATATTAAGCTATTTAATTATCCAGATGCTGAATATGGGATGCTACAAGGCAATGTGATTAAAATCTCTCAAGTTCCCGACGAAGAAGGAAACTATTTAATAGATGCCAGTGTTCATAAAGATTTGATCACTTCGTACGATAAAAAACTGCTCTTCACGCAAGAGATGCCAGGAGAAGCCAGCATTATTACTGAAGATCTAAGACTTTTAGATCGTTTTTTCTATAATTTTAAAGAAATAACAAAACGCCAGTAATTCAATTACCAGCAAATATCATTCATAAAAAACCTGAGATTCATAGTATGAATCTCAGGTTTTAGACATATTAAGTTGGCTCTTCTTCTAATCTACATTATCGTGTAAAAAAGAGTTATTACTACGTAATTGTATATCTTCATTATCGTCTGTAGATAATGTGGTACGTGATAAGTTTCCTTCTTTATCTGGTGTTTTCTCATCTAGATCAATACCCATTCTTTTATACGCAGGTTGCTTTTCAATTTCTTCTATACGAGATTGATTGTGATGAAATTTATAATTAAATTCTTTCATCTTACGTTTACGTTCTGCCGCTCGATCAACCAAAAGTTTTGAAATAGGGCTATTCATAGGATCTACCTCATCTTCTTTTGACTCATCAGTAGGCACTGGATCAACAGTTTTTGTTTCAAAAATAATAGTCTCTTCTTCTACTTTTGTAGCATCATCCGAAGCATTTGCAGCAGATAACGTTTCTTCTACCTCCATATAGTCTTCTAGACTATAACGAGTCTCTCCATCTGTAGAAACTTCTGTAACTGGAATAATCTCAATAGGATCTTTTACTTCAATTTCTGCAAGTTCTTCATTAAGTTCAAAAAGAACTGGCGCCTCTGCAAGTTCTTCTTTTTGAGCTGGCACTTCCTCTTCTATATGAGTAGGTAAGTCAAATGATAACATCCCTGTGTTTTCTTCTACTACAGATGTTTCTTCTTGACGTACTGTTGTATCTATAATTTCAAAATCATCTTCAGATAGCGCTAATACTTCTTCATACACTACGTCTATATCTCTTATGATATCTGTCGTAGGAATGATTTTTAAATCAATTTTCTCTTGAACGGGAGGCACCACTTTTTCTTCCAATTCATCTAAGTCTAGGGTATGTACTATCTTTTCTGGGATTACATTCTCTATTACCTTAACAACGGGAGGCTCTTCATTTACAACAGGTGCTATTTCTGGCATTAAATCTTGTTGTGCTTTTTGCTCCTCTTCTAATGTGTGAATAATCTTCTTAGATTCTATGTTCACAATATCATCTTGTTGCTCTACATTAAATCCTGTTGCTATGATAGTCACAGAAATCGCATCTCCAAGTGCTTCATCTTCTCCAACCCCCATAATGATATTTGCACTATGACCAGCTTCTGCTTGAATATGATCATTGATTTCTCCTATTTCATCTATAGTAATCTCATCATTCCCAGATACAATAAGAAGTAATACATTCTTTGCTCCTGTAATTTTATTATCATTAAGTAAAGGAGAATCTAATGCTTTTGTGATAGCTTCAAACGCACGGTTTGATCCACTAGCTGTCGCGCTTCCCATAATAGCAGTACCACTTTTACTTAATACTGTTTTTGCATCGCGAAGGTCAATATTCTGAGTATAGTGATGTGTTATTACTTCTGCAATTCCACGAGAGGCAGTTGCAAGTACTTCGTCTGCTTTACTAAAACCAGCTTTAAAACCTAAATTTCCATATACTTCACGAAGTTTATTATTATTTATAACAATAAGGGAATCTACTTGTGATCTTAATTTATCTACTCCTTTTTGAGCTTGTTCATTACGCATTTTTCCTTCAAACTGGAAAGGAATAGTTACTATCCCTACGACGAGGATATCTATTTCTCTTGCCATTTTTGCAATCACGGGAGCTGCTCCTGTACCAGTTCCTCCACCCATACCAGCAGTGATAAAAATCATTTTGGTATTGGTTCCTAACATTTCTTTGATGTCAAGTTCGCTTTCTATAGCTGCTTTTTCTCCTACATCTGGATTTGCACCAGCTCCGAGCCCTTCCGTAAGCCCTACTCCTAATTGTATTTTTATTGGTACTGTACTATTTTCTAGTGCCTGTGCATCTGTATTACAAATCACAAAGTCTACCCCTTTTATTCCTTGTTGAAACATGTGATTAATCGCATTGCTTCCACCTCCACCTACACCAATAACCTTAATCACGTTACTTTGGTTTTTAGGTAGATCAAATGTAATTCCATCAAATTCTGTCGTACTCATACTTTTTGATTTTAGCCCCTTTATTACATTTCCAAACTTTGGTTATCAATTAAGATAACCCCCAATGGAAATCTTATTTTATCTTTTCTTTAATTTTAAATTATACTATCTCCTACTTTCTGGATAGTATCCTACTCTGCATTATCTAAAAAATCTTTAAACTTCTCTGCCCAACGATCAAAAATGCTTTTCTTAGGCATAGAGTGAGAAGGTGATTTTTCTACAGGTGTATCTGATGCCTGTATATCCATATCTTCTTCACTAACTTCTTCATTATTTTCTTCTACAATTTCTTCTGGATTACTATTATATAATCCTTGTTCTAAACTATTCATAACAAGTCCTACTGCTGTTGCAAATAATGGGCTTGTTGTTTCTGAGTCACTATCACCTGCAAGATGCTCATTAGGGTATCCTATACGCGTATCCATTCCTGTGATATACTCTACTAATTGTTTAAGATGTTTTAACTGAGAGCCCCCTCCCGTTAATACAATTCCTGCAATTAGTTTTTTCTTTTGCTCTTCGTGACCATAATTTTTTATCTCTAAATACACCTGCTCTATGATTTCTACCACACGTGCATGAATAATCTTAGAAAGGTTTTTTAATGTAATTTCTTTAGGGTCACGCCCTCTAAGACCTGGTATAGAAACAATCTCATTATCTTTATTTTCTCCAGGCCAAGCAGATCCAAATTTCATCTTAAGTAATTCTGCTTGTTTCTCTATAATAGAGCATCCTTCTTTGATATCTTCCGTAATCACATTACCTCCAAAAGGAATAACTGCTGTATGTCGTATAATGCCATCTTTAAAAATAGCAAGATCTGTTGTTCCTCCTCCTATATCTATTAATGCTACTCCAGCTTCTTTTTCTTCTTGACTTAAAACAGCATCTGCAGAAGCCAAAGGTTCTAGTGTAATTCTATCTAGACTCAAACCAGCACTTTTCACACAACGTCCTATATTTCTGATAGAAGCTACTTGACCTACAACAACATGAAAATTTGCTTCTACACGACCTCCGTACATTCCAACAGGTTCCTTAATCTCACTTTGCCCATCTACTTTGTATTCTTGTGGCAATACATGAATAATTTCTTCTCCCGGCAACATAACTAGTTTATGCACTTGATTACATAGTGCATCTATATCCATTTCATCAATAACTTCATCTGCATTTGCTCTTGTGATATAATCACTATGTTGCAAACTACGTATGTGCTGCCCTGCGATTCCAACAACAACATCTTTTATCTTAATACCAGAAACATTTTCGGCCTCTTGTACCGCTTGTTGTACAGATTGTATTGTCTGTGTAATATTATTTACAACACCTCGATGCACTCCTAAGCTTTTAGATTTTCCAATTCCTAAAATCTCAACTTTATTATATTCATTGTAACGACCTATCATCGCCACAATCTTTGTTGTCCCGATATCTAATCCTACTGCGATATTTTGTTGTTCCATATTGCTATAGTTTTGAGTTGTCATTACTTGATATATATGCTACACCTTTCTTGCAAGCTCATGCCTATTTAAACTTTTTTACAAACCACTTGATTAGCATACTTAAGGTTTATAAGTCTATACATATTAAGTGTTTTATCTTTTTCTGCTTTCTGATAGAAAGCTTTATAATTACTAAGCTTAAGTTCTAAACGTGTTACTTTACCTAACATAATTTTATAACTCAATGCTCTTGGGATAAGCATATAATCTCCTCCTCTTTGTTTTTCTACCCCGACAATGTGTTTATTTAAAAAATCATCCTCTTTTATATGCCTTATTAATTGTGTAATCGTCGGAATATCTTTCTTTGCAATACCCGTAATTAAAGGTACTCTCGCCGAAAAATTCTCAGAGAGTGGCATCTCTTCTCCATCTTGATCTATATAAAATGACGTATTACCATTAACACGAGCAATAGGCTTTCGCTGTTCAATAGCGACTCCCACTGTTCCTGCCATGGTAACATAAACATCTGCATTTTTGATAGTTGGATGTTCATTAACACGCAACTCCATCTCATTCAAAGCTAATTTTTCTTTAGGCATACCCGTAACCTTGCCTTCACTTTGTATTAACAATTTATCAACGGCTTCTCTGGTCACAAAAGGAGTGCTCTCATCTTCAAATTGAATCGCTATATCATCTACCAATCTCTTATCATTACGGTGCGATGCAAATGCATATAAAAGCACTGTTAATAACAGTAATCCTGAAAATAATATGTAACTCCAATTAACTCGCATTTTTCAAATCTTGTGTTACTTTTAATATCTCTACACCTATATCACCTGCTCCCATCATGACAACAATTTTCTGTGTAGCTTGAGCTATTTTTATAGAGAGTTCTTCTTTTGTAATTAATTGTTTTTTTTCAATCTTAATTTTTTCTAATAAAGCATCACTAGTTACTCCTTTAATAGGCAATTCGCGCGCAGGATATATATCTAATAAAAAGACTTCATCAAATTGCGAAAGTTGCATAGCAAAATCCTCCATAAAATCTTGTGTCCTACTAAACAAATGCGGCTGAAATATAGCCAGTACAGGTTCATTAGGATACATTTCCTCAACGCTTTGACACACAGCCGCTATCTCTGTAGGGTGATGTGCATAATCATCTATAAGCACTCGATGCTCTGTTTTTAATCGATATGTAAACCTTCTATTCACACCAGAAAAACTCAATAAAGCTTTGGGCAATAATTTGGTCGGGGAACCATATATCATTGCCATACCCAAAGCTGTTATTGCATTAGACAAATTATGTCTGCCAGGTAGGTTAAATTGCATCTTAGATATCACCCCATTAGGGTGTTTAAAATCAAAATGGTAACAACCATTTTCTATAATTATATTTTGAGCACTATAATCTGCGTCGTCTTCTATACCTACGGTTAGCCCATCCAAAGGCAATCCATTCTTTATAAATAATTTATCCGAAGGCACTAAACCTCCAAATTCCTTAAAGGTATTTTCTAGTGTATCTGCATCGCCATAAATATCAAGATGATCTGCATCCATTGACGTAATACAAGCAATATCTGGTGTTAATTGTAAGAAAGAACGATCAAACTCATCTGCTTCTACGACGATAACATCGTTTCCTTTCTGAATTAGATTTCCATTATAATTATTGGTTATTCCTCCAATAAAAGCAGTGACAGCAGCTCCTGTTTCAGCCAGTAGATGTCCCAGAATACTAGAGGTTGTGGTTTTTCCATGCGTCCCTGCAACAGCTAGACTATAATGAGCATTTGCAATCATACCAAGCACTTCTGCTCGTTTTTTAATAGTATATCCGCTTTCGCGAAAGCGGACCAATTCCCCAAAATTATTAGGAACAGCTGGGGTATAAATAACCAACGTGTCGTTAGGGGTATAAGTCTCATCTACCACATCTCCCCTATCATTATAATGTATAGAAATACCGACTTGCTCTAATGACTTTGTAACATCACTAGAAGTACGGTCATAACCAGCTACGTGTTTCCCACTTTTGTGAAAATAAAATGCTAACGCGCTCATCCCAATCCCTCCGATCCCGATGAAATAAAAATGCTGTATGTCTTTTAATGCGTTCATTTATTTTTCTCTGTATTCAATAATTTTTCAACCTCATCTACGATATGTACTGTTGCATCTGGCAAAGCCAATTCTTTAATGGCATTTCCTAATGTTGCACATCTATTTTCATCAGTCAGAAGACTATTTATTTCGTTTTCAAATGTTGAATCCAACTCTTTTTGGCGAATTAAAACGCCAGCATTCTTACTTGTAACTGCAAGTGCATTTTTGGTTTGATGGTCTTCTGCTACATTAGGAGACGGGATAAAAATTGTTGCCTTCCCCACAATACACAACTCAGAAACCGAACTTGCTCCAGCTCTCGAAATAATAATATCTGCCGCTGCATACGCCATATCCATTTGATCTATATATGCCATCACCTTTACTTCATTTGAAGCAAAGTGTTTATATTGTTCATAATACAGCTTCCCTGTTTGCCAGAGTATTTGAACTCCCTTCTTTTTAAAGAAATCCAGTTGCTTACTTATCAATTCATTAATCGCTCTAGCTCCTAAACTACCTCCTATAATTAGAAGTGTTTTCTTATCTGGAGACAGCTCATATTTTGCAAGAGCATCCGTTCTTTTACTATCAATATCCAGTAAGTCATTACGTACTGGGTTTCCTGTTTTTACAATCTTATCTTCTGGAAAGAAACGATGCATCTCATCATAGGCGACACATATTTTCTGTACATTTTTTGATAAAATTTTATTGGTAATTCCAGCGTATGAATTTTGTTCTTGAATCAGTGCGGGTATTTTTTTTGCAGTGGCACGCTTCAGTAAAGGTCCACTAGCAAATCCACCAGTACCTATCACAACATCTGGTTTAAATTGTTTCAATATCTTATTAGATTTCCATAAACTACTTAATAGCTTAAATGGGAATTTCATGTTCTCAACAGATAATTTACGTTGAATACCAGAGATCCAAAGCCCTTCAATTTTATACCCAGCTTGTGGTACTTTCTCCATTTCCATACGATCACTTGCACCTACAAATAAGAATTGCGTATTTGGATATCGTTTTTCAATTTCTCGAGCAATCGCTATCGCAGGATAGATATGCCCTCCTGTACCACCTCCTGATAATATGACTTTATAAGGTTTCACTTAATACGTCTAATGGGTTTAATTCTTTTTCTGTTTTTGCTTTCTGTGCTTCTCGTTTTGCACTTACACTTAATACAATTCCTATTGCAAGACAGGTCATCCATATGGAGGTACCTCCACTACTTACAAGCGGCAATGTTTGCCCTGTTACCGGGAATAACTCTACAGCTACCGCCATATTAATAAGTGCCTGAAATACAATAGGCATCCCCACTCCTATGACAAGGAGTTTTGCAAATATGGTTTCGGCTTTATGTGCAATGACGGTTATTCGGAATAACAATAACAAGTATAACAACATGAGAAATAAAGCTCCTAAAAGCCCAAACTCTTCTACGATAATGGCATAAATAAAATCTGATGAAGATTGTGGCAAAAAGTTCTTTTGAACACTTTTACCGGGTCCAAGTCCAATGATTTGACCTGATGCAATAGCTATCTTTGCTTTTTCTATTTGATAATCGGCATCGGCATCTACTTCATTATTTGCAAAATTCTCTACTCTACTGATCCATGTATCTACTCTGTTAGGAAATATACCAGGAAAAGCCTTTGCTAGTAATACAAAAAAAAGCAATGCCACAATTCCAGTAGCAATTATAATTCCTAAATATTTTAATGGATATCCTCCTAAAAATACCAGCGTAACAACCATTAAAAACATAATGGCCGTTGTAGAGAAGTTTGCTGGTAAGATCAGTGCTAGCACAACTCCTACTGGCAGCCATAGAGGCACTAATGTCTCTTTAAAAGTAACTGGTTTATCTTTAATTCTAGAAAGATATCGAGCGACATATACCATAAGAACAACCGCTGCAAGTGTAGATGTTTGAAAACCAACACCCATAAATGGAATTTTAATCCATCTAGCGGCATTTGCTCCAGCCATCACCGTTCCTTGTGCTAAGGTTACAATTAATAACACAATGACTAATGGCATAAAAATAACCGACAATCCTTTAAAATAATGATGAGGTATTTTATGCACTCCATATAACATGGCAAACCCAAGAACGAGATGCATCCCATGTTTAATCAAAAAACGCAACGTATTTCCATCACCACGGATATAGGCAAGATTACTCGCAGCACTATATACTGGTAAGAAAGAAAATAATGCCAATAAAGCAACAATAGCCCATATAGCTTTATCGCCTTGTAATCCTTGGAATATTTTTTTTACGTTTGACATTCTTTTTTATACATTTTCGCGAAAGCGAAAACCTCATTATTTATATTTTTAATACACAACCTTTACTAAGCGATTTACAGATTACGAACTGCATTTTTAAACTGACGTCCGCGATCTTCATAATTATCAAATAAATCAAAGCTTGCACATGCTGGAGATAGTAATACATTATCTCCTTTTTCTGCTACTTTATAAGCTATCTTAACTGCTTCTGTCATAGACTCTGTCTCTATAATAATATCTACCATAGTACTAAAATGACTCATTAGTTTTGCATTGTCTACTCCTAAACAAACGATCGCCTTTACCTTTTCGTTTATCAAAGGATATAGATCTCTATAATCATTTCCTTTATCTACACCACCTACAATCCATACTGTAGGTGAACTCATACTATCTAAGGCATAAAACGTAGCGTTTACATTGGTTGCCTTACTATCATTGATATACTTCACATTTCCTATTTTAAGTACTTGCTCCAGACGGTGTTCAACACCTTGAAAGCCTTCTAAGCTTTCTCGTATAGTGGCTTTTCTAATACTTAAAAGGTTTGCTACAGTTGCTGCTGCCATAGCATTTTTTGTATTGTGTTTTCCTTTTAATGCTAAATTTTGGGTTGTCATACTAAAATGGTTGTTATCTATATTTATATGTATCTTATTATCTTCTATATATGCGCCATTCTCAAATTTCTCAACAAGTGAAAATGGCAACAGTTTTGATCGTACTGGATGTTTTTCTAGCCAATCTGTTATTACATGATCATCTGCATCATAGATGAGGTAATCATCGGGAGTTTGATTCATCGCGATACGGAATTTAGAAGTGATATATTTATCAAAATCATAATTATATCTATCTAAATGATCTGACGTTATATTGGTCAAAACAGCAATATGCGGCGTAAAACCCACTACTCCATCTAGTTGGAAACTGCTTACTTCCAACACATAGGTGCCTATAGATTGTAATGCCACCATCTTTGCAAAACTGTCTCCTATATTACCTGCAAGCCCTACATTAAGCCCTCCTTGTTCTAGGATATACCCAGTAAGCATCGTAGTGGTTGTTTTACCATTACTACCTGTAATACCTACAAGAGTTGCCTCCGTATAGCGTGCTGCAAATTCTATCTCAGAAATCACAGGAATGCCTTTAGACAGTAATGTTTTTACAATTGGCGCCGTATCTGGTATTCCGGGGCTTTTCATCACTATCGTTGCTGTTACCATTGCTACTTCAGAATGACCTCCTTCTTCCCAAGCTATTTCAAAATCTGTCAGAACTTTTTTATAGGTTTCTTTTATATTACCGAAGTCAGAAACCAACACTTCGTATCCTTTTTGTTTTGCAAGTATCGCCGTGCCTACACCACTTTCTCCTCCTCCTAATATTACAATCTTCTTTGTATTCATGTATTGTTGTTTATACGCTTTCGCGAAAGCATACTTACCTTATTTTTAATGTTACAATTGTCAGAATAGCGAGTAAGATGCCTACGATCCAAAACCGAGTAACAATCTTACTTTCATGAATTCCTTTTTTCTGATAATGGTGATGTAATGGTGACATTAAGAAGATGCGGCGCCCTTCTCCTGTTTTCTTTTTTGTGTATTTGAAATAACCAACTTGCAATATCACCGAAAGGTTTTCCATTAAGAAAATACCTCCGAGTATAGGGATTAACCATTCTTTACGTGTTGCAATGGCAAGTACCGCAATAATCCCGCCTATCGTAAGGCTTCCTGTATCCCCCATAAATACTTGTGCGGGATAGGTATTATACCATAAAAAGCCAATAAGCGCTCCCACAAAAGCGGTGATAAAAACGACCATCTCGCCACTACGAGGGATATACATCACATTGAGATAATCACTAAAAATGATATTACCCGAAACAAAAGCAAAGAGCCCTAGCGTGAGAACCGCTATAGCAGATGTACCTGCCGCAAGTCCATCGATACCATCGGTTAAATTGGCGCCATTAGATACCGCTGTGATAATAACAATGACAATCAGTATAAAAATAATCCAAGCATATTTTGCCCAGTTTGGATTGATCCAAGTAATTAATGATGCATAATCAAACTCATTATCTTTTACAAAAGGAATGGTTGTTTTAAGGCTTTTTTCTTCTTCTGTAAATCTTGGATTATCTTGATTTACAGGAACATTTGTCGTTACAGTTACAGGCACACCAACACGCTCTTCTTTAATAGTCACATCTGAATGAAAGAACATCGTTGCTCCTACAATAATCCCAAGACCTACCTGCCCTATCACTTTATATCTTCCAGCAAGACCATCCTTATTCTTCTCCATCTTCTTCTTATAATCATCCATAAATCCGATGACTCCCATCCAAAGGGTCGTTACAATTAATAAGATGATATAAATGTTATCCAACTTCGCAAACAAAAACACAGGAACTAAGGTTGCTAGAATAATAATGAGCCCTCCCATGGTTGGAGTACCCGCTTTTTCTGATTGACCCGCAAGACCTAAGTCCCGTATGGTTTCTCCCATTTGCTTTTTTTGCAAAAAACGAATGATACGTTTTCCATAAATGGTAGAAATAGCTAATGACAATAAAATAGCCATGGCTGCTCTAAACGTACTGAATTGAAATAATCCTGCGCCAGGTAAATTATAGGCTTCATCCAAGTATTTAAAGAGATAGTATAGCATTACTTTTCTAGTTGTTTTAGGGTTTCTTCTACAATTTTATAATCATCAAAATCAAAGCGTTCTCCTTTAATTTCTTGATAGTTCTCATGACCTTTACCAGCAATCAGAATGATATCATTAGGGCTTGCTAGTTGACAAGCTGTTTTAATGGCTTGTTTTCTATCTGTAATGGATATTATTTTTTTAAAATTGAGCGGTTCAACACCCGCCTCTATTTCTTGGATAATGGTATCTGGATTTTCACTACGTGGATTATCACTCGTAAAAATGGTTTTTGTACTTAATGCAGAAGCAATATGCCCCATCTTAGGACGCTTTGACGTATCTCGATCGCCCCCAGCGCCCACGACAGTGATCAATTGTTCGTTTTTGGTCCTAATGTCGTTAATGGTTTCCAACACATTTTTTAGGGCGTCAGGGGTATGAGCGTAATCTACAATAGCGGTAATTTTTTCTTTAGAAATTAAGTATTGGAAACGACCACTTACACTTTCCAACTGACTTAGTAAACGTAAAATTTCCATTTGCTCTAGACCAAGCAATTCTCCCGTAGCATAAATAGCTAATAAGTTATATGCATTAAAAGAGCCTATTAATCGAGCCCATACTTCTTGTTCATTTATCTTAAGAAGTAGTCCTGAAAGTTGGTTTTCTAAAATCTGAGCTTTAAAATCGGCAACTGTTTTTAAAGCGTATGTTACTTTTTTTGCCTTTGTATTTTGCAACATTATAGGACCATTCTTGTCATCTATATTAACTAAGGCAAAAGCTTCTTTAGGCAATTCATCAAAAAACTTTTTCTTCACATCTCTATATTCTGCAAAGGTGCTATGATAGTCAAGATGATCATGTGTAAGATTTGTAAATATCCCACCCGCAAATCTCAATCCTTCCGTACGTTTTTGATGAATCCCATGCGAACTTACTTCCATAAAACAATATTCTACACCTGCAGCATTCATTGCCACTAGGTGTTTATTTATCGTCAAGGAATCTGGAGTGGTGTGTGTAGCATTATACTCAACATCTGCTACGACTATTTTTACAGTAGAAAGTAATCCTACTTTGTATCCTGCTTTTTCAAAAAGTTGGTGTAACAATGAAGCAATGGTAGTTTTACCATTAGTTCCTGTTACACCTATTAATTTTAAATTATGAGATGGGTTTTCGTAATAGTTTGCTGCCATAATAGCAAGTGCAGACGCGCTATCAGATACTTTTACATAGGTTACGCCATGTATAATTTGTTCAGGAAAAGCCTCACAAATAATAGCGAGCGCTCCTTTTTCAACAGCCTTTGTGATATACGCATGACCATCGCTCTGTGTCCCACGTATAGCAACAAACACATCATTTAATGCTACTTGACGAGAATCAAAGTGCAAGTTTGTAATAGCTACTCTTGTATTTCCTACAACAGCATCTAGTGTCACTTTATATAATATATCCTTAAGTAAGATCACGATAATTCTAGAATAATGGTTTGATTTTTTACTAGTTTCTCTCCTGAGTTTATAGATTGAGACTTTACTTTTCCGCTTCCGCGAAAACGAACTTTCAAGCCTAAGTTTTCTAATAATGCAACAGCATCCATCCCACTCATTCCTTTTACATTAGGAATTGTAGTATGTGATTTATTTACTACATTATAATACGCGTCATAATTATTTTCTACGGACTTAGATGTCTCCTTGGATAGATCTACTTCATCTACAACTGGTGTATCTGTATATATTTTTTGAGCAATTTGTTTAAAGACTGGAGCAGCAACAATATTACCATAATACCCAATTGATTTTTCAGGTTTATGTATCACAACAATGCAGGAATATTCTGGATTATCAGCTGGGAAATAACCTGCAAACGATGAGATATATCGATTAGGTTCTATCCAATATTCTGTCTGACAAGTGCCTGTTTTTCCTGCCATAGAAAATGCTGGACTATAGATGTTTTTTGCAGTACCGCGACGCACTGTATTCTCCATCATTGCTTTAACAGCATTAATCGTAGACTGTGATGCAATACGAGGGTTAATCACCTCTTTTTCGAATTCTTCTACAGTTACATCCCATTCTTTTACTTTTTTAATAAATCGAGGTTTCACCATCTCACCATCATTTGCTACTGCATTATAAAAAGTCAGTGTTTGTAATGGCGTAAGTTCTATTCCGTATCCAAAAGCCATCCACGGCAATGTCGTACCATACCAATTCTTATCCCCTGGATATGGAAAATCTGGCGCTCCCTCTCCTTTAATTTCAAGTCCCAATTTCTCATTAAGCCCCATATTAAAGAGTCGCTTTACAAAACGCTTTGGATCTTTTGCGTACGGTTCATTAATCATTTTAGCAAAAGCTGTATTACTACTTAACTCAAAGGCTTTTGCCACACTTACTTTGCCATATCCTCCTCGTTTAGAATCTATAGCTGTACGATCATAAAACTTAACACGTCCATTTTCTGTATCAATTACTTGACTAGTATCAATCACCTTATCCTCTAGTGCCGCAACCATAGCCATCAACTTAAAAGTACTTCCTGGCTCATGAGATTCTCCTACTGCATAATTAAGGCGTTCGTAATACTTACCTTCTGAAGTTCGTCCGAGATTCGAGATTGCTTTAATCTCTCCGGTTTTTGTTTCCATAACCACAACACAGCCATGATCTGCCTTAAATTTTTCAAGACTTGATAGTAATGCATTATGTGCTATATCTTGAATATTTACATCTATTGTTGAGATCACATCGTACCCATCACGAGGCTCTACAATATTTCCTATACCAAGAGGTTTCCACTCTCCTTTGGCTATTTTTTGTTTAAGCCTACGTCCTTCTTTCCCTCTAAGGTAATGCCCGTAAGCCCCTTCAAGGCCTACACGTGTATAATACCCGCTATCATCTTTACGCTCATACCCAACGGTACGTTCTGCCATTTTATCTAACGGATGTTCTCTTTCTGTATGTTGCTCTACAATAATACCTCCTTTGAATTGTCCTTTATTAAAAAGAGGAAGTGCTTTTATTTTTATGTAATCCCCATAACTAAGATTTCTAGCCACAAAGAGGTATCTATTTTTTGTAGCACGAGCCGTACGCAAACGCTTATCATAATAAGACTGAGGTTTACCTAAAAGTTTTGACAATCCTTTGCTTAAACCCACTATATTTTCATCAAAATTATCATCTGTAGGAGAAACAGCATCCCACCGTATATCATATTTAATAACTGAAGTTGCGAGCAAACTACCATCGCCTGCATAAAGATTACCGCGAGTTGCTGGAATAGTCACCATTTTTTCTGTTGCCGTAATCGCCATCTCACGATACTTTGCTCCTTCAAAAAATTGGATACTTATTAATTTATAGGTAACAAGAAGGGCGAAGATGAACATACATCCTGCCACAAAATACAATCGGTTTAATATGTTCTTATCGTTGGTTGCCATATTGAGATTATCGCTCTTGCTTTTTTACCTTTATTTTTTGAGGAGGTGTCGAAGATGGTTGAACGCCTCTCGACTCCATTTTACGAGCTACATTACTTTCAATTTTCAAGTCCCATAGTTGTAATCGAGCATCTACTGACTCACTACGCAACTCTTCTACTTTTGCTTTAAGTCTTGCTATTTCATGAACCTTCTCATCTGCTCGATGCGAACTAGCAATCATAATTAAAGCAAGTATTGAAAGAAAAATAATCATACGCCAGTTCTTGAAAGCTTCTTCGTCTACCAAGAATTTTCCTTTGAGTATGTTATTTATCTTTTTCTTCATATTATATACGCTCTGCTATACGCAGCTTTGCACTTCGTGCTCTATTATTCTGTTTTATTTCTTTATGATCTGGAATAATTAGTTTTCCCACTTTTTTAAATGGCACTTCAAAATTGCCATACATATCTTTTTCTGGCTCTCCTTCAAACAGTCCATTTCTTATATATCGTTTTACAAGTCTATCTTCAAGTGAGTGATAGGAAATCAAGCTTATACGTCCATCGGTTTCTAACAATTGCTCCGTTTGTAACAAGAATTCCTTTAACACTTCTATCTCCTGATTTACTTCAATACGTATCGCTTGGTATATTTGCGCTAGGATTTTATGCTCCCTATGTTTTGGCAAAAAAGGACGTAGTACTTCTTTAAGTTGCTCACTTGTTTTGATAGGGGTTTCTTTTCTATCATCTAGTATTGTTCTAGCAATTTTGGGTGCATTACGCAACTCTCCATATTGCCAGAAAACTTGACGCAATGCCTCTTCTTCATATTCATTTATCACATGATATGCAGAAAGCGCATCATTTTGATTCATACGCATATCAAGATCACTCTCAAATCGTGTAGAAAACCCTCGTTCTGCAACATCAAACTGATGTGAAGACACTCCAAAATCTCCTAGAATACCATCTACTTTTTTTATTCCATTAAACCTCAAGAAACGTTTAACATATCTAAAATTCTCAGGAATAAGTGTAAATCGATCATCGTCAATACTATTTTGTTGAGCATCACGATCTTGATCAAAAGCAAAAAGCTTCCCTCCACTACCGAGTCTTTTCATAATCTCCCTAGAATGTCCACCGCCGCCAAAAGTCACATCAACATAAACCCCATTAGGTTTTATATCGAGACCATCTACCGTCTCGCGTAGCAATACAGGATTATGATACTCCATCTACTTCATCGTTTTGATCACCCATTACTTCTTCAGCTAAATCTGCAAAATCTAGTGTCGCCTCGTCAATTGCTTTTTCATAAAGTTCTTTATCCCATATTTCCAAAACATTAATCGCTGCATTTACAACAATTTCTTTCTTGGTTTGAGCAAAAGCATGCAAATCTTTAGAAATCAATATTCGTCCAGACCCATCAATTTCTACAGGCTTCAATCCTGCATTAAAACGACGAATAAATTCATCATTTTTCTTATTAAAACGATTAAGCTTATTTACCTTTTGAGATACGGCATTCCATTCTGCCATAGGATACAACTCCAGACATCTTTGAAACACAGCTCGTTTAAGCACAAACCCATCCTGAAGGACAGAAGCTAGCTGCTTTTTAAACGCTTGAGGCAGCATCAATCTACCTTTTGCATCTATTTTACACTCGTATGTTCCGATTAAGTTAAGCACTGATTTTTCTAAGAAATCTGATTTATTGATCAAATATATAAGAAAAAACTGCACATTTTACCACTTTATTGCACTTTGTTGATAAGTTTTACCACCACAGGCACTTTATAAACAAACTGTTCATAAATCAATCAGGGTAAACTTGTGTACGCTTTCGCGAAAGCATTTATCAAACTTTTAACTTTCACATTAGATAGTTTCTCCAAAAAAACACGACAACTTTTTACTTATAAACCATTTACAAAAAAAGATTACAATACAAGGGAAATACCTATATTTGCCATTAAGCCTAGGCCTAACCACAACTATGAAACACAATCTAAAAACCGAAGGTAAATTCACTTATTTAGAAGAAGGTGAAGGCACTCCTATCATCATATTACACGGACTGATGGGTGGTTTAAGTAACTTTGATGCTGTTACCAACTTTTTTTCTGAGCGTGGATACAAAGTGGTGATTCCAGAATTACCTGTATACTCTATGCCTCTTTTAAAAACAGGTGTAAAGAGTTTTGCCAAGTATCTAAAAGAGTTTATAGATCTTAAAGAATACAAAGAAGTTATACTTCTGGGTAATTCTATGGGAGGTCACGTAGCATTATATCACTCAAAAGTATATCCAGAAAAAATAAAAGGACTTGTTATCACAGGAAGTTCTGGTTTATACGAGAGCGCGATGGGAGAAAGTTACCCTAAACGTGGTGATTATGAGTATATTAAAAAGAAGGCGCAGGGTGTTTTTTACAATCCTGATATTGCCACAAAAGAGATTGTAGATGAGGTATACGACACTGTAAATGATCGTAACAAACTATTAAAAACGCTGGCTATTGCAAAAAGTGCTATTCGTCATAATATGGCACAAGATTTACCGGAAATGCATACGCCTACGTGTATTATTTGGGGAAAACAAGATAACGTTACTCCTCCAGAGGTAGCAGAAGATTTTAACAAATTACTTCCGGACTCTGATTTATTCTGGATAGATAAATGTGGTCATGCTGCTATGATGGAGCAACCAGATTCTTTTAATGACATACTACTTGACTGGTTAAAAAATCGTAGTTTCTAATACATTTAGTATCATGCAAATCAAGTCGGCTGAATTTGTGGTAAGCAACTCAGAAGTTGCCAAATGTCCAAACACAATGATCCCTGAGTACGCCTTTATAGGCAGGTCTAATGTCGGGAAGTCCTCTTTAATCAATATGCTTACTAGCAAAAAGAGCCTTGCAAAAACTTCTGGAAGACCTGGAAAGACACAACTTATTAATCATTTTTTGATTAATAAAAATTGGCACCTTGTCGATCTTCCTGGTTATGGATATGCACGTGTTTCTAAAAAAAATAAAAAGTATTTCCAAAAATTCATTACTGATTATTTTGAAAAACGAAAGCAATTAATCTCTGCATTTGTATTGGTAGATTGCAGACATGAACCTCAACCTATAGATACTGCTTTTATGGAGTATTTAGGAGAGCGACAAATACCTTTCTCTATTATATTTACTAAAGCAGACAAGCTTAAACCACAAGCACTCGAACGCAATGTAGAAGAGTACAAACAAGCACTTCTATCTGATGTCTGGATGGAGTTCCCTAATTATTTTATTAGTAGTGCCTCTAAAACCATAGGGCAAGACGAAATTCTAAATTATATAGAAGAAATCAATTCCAATTTAGAACGTTAGTTATTATTTAATAATCTATAAACCTGACTTCTCTACAGATTTATTCGTATTCAAAAATGTCTTTATATTTTCAATTAACTCCTCTACCGTTTTTATTTCTTTAAAAATAGCTGCAGTTATAAAAGGCTCTAATCTTTCCCCATCTGAATAAAGGATGATTGGAAACGTATATTTAGACAACCATTTTGATTTATACTTAGAAAGGAATTCATCTTTATGATAAAATTCCATTTCAATAAAGTTTGAATTTCTAAAATCCTTCCACTTATTTTTCTCTGTAAAACTTCCATGAGTCAAGGCACATAAATCACATTCATAAGTAGTTGGACTCACAACTTTATGAGCCATGTCTAGCCATGAATTTATAAGACCTGAATTCGCATTGTATACAAAGATTAATTTTCTCACATTTAAAATAAGATTTCTTAATTATTTGATCTTTTATTATTTTTTAAGATCAAGATGTTTTGCAAAATAATCACAAAAATCTTGCATTGTATCACTCATTTTATCATTTCCTGTAGCTCTCCTAAAAGTATTAGTCATCCCAACAAGTGTCTGATGAAAAAAGACTTGCATCTCATCTACTGGCATATCTTTAGTCCATAAATCTATACTCACAGCTTCTTGAGCTTCATGGTCCCATAATGAAAGTAACATGGCTCTTGCAGATTCATTTGCAACACCTCCATCTCTAGCGGTCCAAGCCATTTTTTCAGGAACTCTGTTTTCATCAAGCTCTACCGCTATTTTAATATCTGTTTTATGTGTAAGCGCCATAATTAAGGTTTGTATTTTGCATTATTAAATATAGTTTCCCCATCCAGTAATAACATATTTTTAAGAGGAACATCATTGTTTGACATATAGGAAGCAACAATTTTATACCCCATATACCTTCCTATTCTCCCTGGGGTTTCATTATCAAATTCTAAATAGAACTTAGAAAATGGAGCAGGATCTATAAATCTTGCTACTAATTTTTTATCTGTACTAAATAAGATTTTACTCGATACAAAGTACTCCCACATATTAATTTCATTTTCTTTTACAAATGAATACTCTTCTGGAGTATATGAAAAAATCTCATTCGTAGCTTTCTGACTAAGAAATAATTCCATGAGGTATAATTGTTTTCCTTCGTATACAATCTGCTCTAGAAAGGTAGATATCTGAGGTCTAGGCGTTTGTGTTTTTGCAAAAGCCATAGCTACATCAACATCTATTTGTTCTTCTCTGTGGTTTTTTGTATAAAATTTTGGTATCCCTCCATAAAAGTGATGATCTTCACCTAAATATGTAGATAGTGAAAGAAACAAAAGACTATCTGCCAAAATAACTTTGTTACGATAATCTACATCTGTAGCAACTGCTATTGTTTTAGGGACTGTTGCTTGCGGAAAGTAATATTTAATATGTTTAAAAAGCAACTCTAAATCTTCTTGAGTTTTATTTATATCCAAAAACACCTTAAAAACTTCTTCCTCTACTTCTTTTTGAAGTGTATCTTTAATTTTTTGTTCCCAGTAAGCATCATCATAACGCGTAGAAAATAAATAAGGATACGTCTGCTTAAGAGACGGAAGACCTTTTGGGGTTATTTTAGAAAAAGTAATATCAAAGCGATCTATCTCAATATTTACAGGAATAGCCGCAATATCTGGATTCAATTGTTTATCATCATGACAACTCACAATGATGAGTAAAATCAAAACAATGCCAAGTAATTTCTTCATGTGAATTTGTATCTTTATACTTCTTTAAACGCAAGAAAATAAAATTCATTTTTTGACCTGCAATTTTTAAGGTGCAAAAATACGAGTTACAAACTTAAACACATACATATGCAAGCCGATAAAGTAGTAGATTACATAGTCACATGGTTAAAAGAATATGCCACAAATGCTAAAATGAGTGGTTTTGTTGTAGGAATAAGTGGAGGTATAGATAGTGCCTTAACATCTACATTATGTGCAAAAACAGGGTTTCCCACCTTATGTATAGAGATGCCTATTCACCAAGCACAGAGCCAAGTATCTAGAGGACAAGAACACATTGCACAACTTAAAGAAAGGTATCCAAATGTATCAAGCGTGGAAGTAAATCTCACCACATTTTTTGAAACCTTCAAAACATCTGTCCCTGATAATTCTGACCATGAAAATCTATTTCTAAGTCTTGCAAATGCGCGTGCTAGAATGAGAATGACAACCTTATATTACTTTGCAGGATTACATAAATATCTAGTTGCTGGAACAGGAAACAAAGTAGAAGATTTTGGTGTTGGATTTTACACAAAATATGGAGACGGTGGCGTGGACTTAAGCCCTATTGCTGATCTCATGAAATCTGAGGTATACAAACTAGCAAAAGCTGTTCAAGTACCGTCTAGCATACAAGAAGCAAAACCTACTGATGGATTATGGGGAGATGATCGCACAGATGAAGACCAAATAGGAGCCACTTATGATCAACTAGAATGGGCCATGAAACAAGACGAAATAGGAAGAATTGACACCGATTTTGAAGGGGAAGAAAAGCGTGTTTTTACCCTGTATAAAAAGCTAAATAATGCAAACCAACACAAAATGACCCCAATACCTATATGCGAAATACCCGTTCATCTATTTAAATAATCATTTTATCGATTTGTATTCAAAAACTGCAACATCTGAATCTTTTCTTTGTAAGTTTGAGAACCCTAAACAAGTTCCCCCCTTAATTGACTTGTTCTGTAACATATTGAAACACATATCGCCATGGACAAAGTTCTGATTGCGGATCATCACCCTATTACAAGAAAGGGGATTACCTCAATTTTAAACACGGAAGGAAATTACGAAGTCACGCATTCTATAAGTGATGGAAATGATTTATTAAAGATCCTTACCAAAACCGAAGTGGATATTCTTATACTTGAAATAGATATCCCAAACCTTAACAGCATTACTGCAATAAAAGCAATAAAGCGTGAGTTCCCGCATGTTAAAATTCTTGTCTTAAGCTGTCATCCTGAAGAAATGTATGCACTAAGTGCTATTAAATATGGTGCCGCTGGATATGTTTCAAAAACTGCATCTCTACAAAGAGTACTTGATGCAATAAATCAAATTCAACGAGGTGGCATCTATCTTAACGAAGCCTTAAGTAAACGTCTTATAAGTGATGGTAATACAACACAAGGGCTTGCTTATAAATACATGAAGCTATCAAGTAGGGAAATTGAAGTTCTTAACTTACTATCCAATGGGAAACGCAACAAAGAGATTGCTGCAAATTTAAATATCAATGAGAAAACAGTAAGCACGTACAAAATGCGTTTACTTAAAAAATTAGAAGCTCAAAATGTTGCCGAATTAATAAAACACGCTCGTTTATTACAAAATACAACGAATCTTTAATTCATTTTTGCGGAGAACACTCTTCCTAATTTTTCATGTATTAACTTTTTAAGGTTAATATAATCTTTAATGTCACTTAAAAGTTCACTATTACTAGATGTACTAGAAACCTCTATAGATAAGTTATTTATTTTTTTTGCTATTAAGTACCCTCTTAAACTCAAGACAATTTCTGACACAAACTGTGCAATTGACTTATCTCTAGTCTTCACATATACTTCCCTATCTACCCATCGGTGTAGGTCATATTTTTCATAACTGAGAATAATATTTGAAATTTCAGATGCTTCTTCGGGAGCTAATTCGTTAATAAACGTTTCAATTTTAAAATTATCATCTTGATGCAATTGCTCTATAATTTTTGCATACAAAGACCTAAACAGATCATTTGTAAATGCTACTTCATCATCTTGCAAATCAAGATATATTTTCTCAAAAACTTTTGATTTATTTACAACAGGTTCTAATTCTAAGCGCCCATCTTCCGTCTCTGTCAATACAAGATCTTCAAAATCTTCTTCTACCTGTCCATATAACAATAAAGCCTCTATAAGTTTACGTTCCAACTCATATAGTACATCTACTTTCTCGACCTGACTAATAACTTGATCTGGTACTACAGAAAAAGGTTTTGAAGCAGGACTATCCTTCCCTTTCTTAACAGCTTCTTTTCTATTCTTATTAAGAATTTGAGCAAGCGTATCATACAATACCGATTCAGAAACCTCCATAATACGAGAACATTCCTGCACGTAGATTTCTCGCTTTATGGTATCTGGTATTTTTGAAATACTCTCTACCATATCACGCACAGTGCTTGCTTTCTTTATTGGATCACCTGCTGCTTCTTCTACCAGAAGATTTGCTTTATACTGAATAAAATCTTTTGCATTATCATTAAAATATGCAAGAATTTCTTCTTTAGTATGCTTTCGCGAAAAACTATCAGGATCTTCCCCTTCTGGAAAAGAGCACACTTTTACATTCATGCCTTGTTCAAGAATCAAATCAATTCCTCGTATTGCCGCTCGTTGTCCAGCCGCATCACCATCAAAAAGTACTGTAATGTTTTTTGTTAATCTATTAATAAGACGTATTTGCTCTGGTGTAAGTGCTGTTCCTGAAGAAGAGACTACATTTTCAATTCCAGATTGATGCATCTGAATAACATCTGTATACCCTTCTACTAAGTAACAATTATCTTCTTTTGCTATAGATTGTTTTGCATAATAAATACCATACAAAACCTTACTCTTATAGTATATATCACTCTCTGGAGAGTTGAGATATTTTGCTGCTTTTTTATTGCTCGTCAAAATACGCCCCCCAAAACCTAGTACACGCCCACTCATAGAGTGGATAGGAAACATCACACGTCCTTTAAAACGATCAAACTGTTTTTCTTCTTTTACTATTGTAAGTCCCGTTTTCTCTAAAAATTCAAGCTTATATCCTTTACGTAATGCTTCACTAGTAAAAGCATCCCACTCATCTATATTATATCCTAATTGAAATTTCTTTACCGTATCTGCTGTAAATCCTCTTTCTTTAAAATAAGTACCGCCTATTGCTTTTCCTTGTTCTGAGTTAAGCAATGTATTATGATAATAATCTCGAGCATACTCACTAACCAAGTACAAACTTTCTCTTGTATTTGCTTGTTCTTTTTGCTCATCACTTTGCTCAGTTTCCTCTATCTCTATATTATATTTTTTTGCTAGATACTTTATAGCTTCTGGATATGTAAAGTGTTCATGTTCCATCAAAAAAGCAACAGAATTCCCTCCTTTTCCACTAGAGAAATCTTTCCATATTTGTTTTACAGGAGACACCATAAAGCTTGGTGTTCGTTCATCAGAGAATGGGCTCAAGCCTTTAAAATTACTTCCTGATTTTTTAAGAACAACAAAGTCTCCTATCACCTCCTCTACGCGAGCGGTTTCAAATACTTTGTCTATGGTTTCTTTTGAGATCAAGATGTGGATGGATATTGGTCTGTAAAAATAAGGAATTTTAAGAGGGATCGGACAGAGAAGTATACGCTTTCGCGAAAGCGTACTTATCTAATGTATCCAATATCACTTTGAATTTTAAGATATTCGTAAAACATGCAGTATAGAATAGATTCTCTATCACATTATGCAATCAGACTTCAAAATGTTCTTTCGTCATAGACAAGCAACTCTTTATCATATCAATAGCCTCATCTATCGTTGTCATTTTTGTTCTAAATGAAAGTATTGCCATTCTAATAACAAATCTACCATCAATTCTTGTTGAACTTAAAAACACACTCCCATCTTGATGAATTAATTCCATTAGTTTTTCATTAAAGGCATCCTCGTTTACTTCTTGTATAGGATACCAAAAATAACTTACTGACAAATCAGGTTCTGGTCCCAATTCAAAACCAATTTTATCTAATTGATTTCTAAAATACGTGGTTAACAAAAGTTTTTCATCCAAGCAAGCAACAAAAGGTTTTAATCCATGAAGTTGAAGAGGTAGCCACAATCTTAATCCCCTAAAATGTTTTGTTAACTCTGGTGACACATCTGCTGGGTTAATTTGCATATCTGTGACAGCATCTTGCATATAATTTGCTGTATAATGATGAGAATGAAAAACAGCTTTCTTATCTTTTATTAAAACAGCTCCTAATCCATAAGGTATAAATAAACCTTTATGCGGATCGATGACTAGGGAATCTGCCATCTCAATTCCCTTAAACAAGTTTTTCCTCTCTTCATTAAGTATAAAAAAACCTCCATATGCCCCATCAATATGATACCATAAATTATGCTGTCTTGCAATACTCCCTATTTCTTCCAGAGGGTCTACCGCACCTGTATCTGTTGTTCCTGCAGATGCAATGACCATAAATGGGTTAAGCCCATCACTAAGGTCTTGCTCTACGATTTCATTTAATTTTTCTGAATCAATTTTTGACAATTCATCAAGTACTAACAAACGAATTTGTATATCCTCCATTCCTATAATCCGAATAGCTTTATGGATACAATGATGCACTTGAGGACTCATATAGATAACACTTTTTGTTATCCTATCATTTTTAATTTCATGCTTATCTCTAGCTGCTGTTAAAGCAATTAAATTAGCTATCGATCCTCCTGAAGTTAGATTCCCGATGGCATCTTTAGGGAAACCAAATATACCCTTCATCCAATCTAACAATTCATTTTCTATGGTTACTGCTCCTGGAGAACCAAAATACATGCCTGCATATTCATTTGTAAAAGCTGCTATAAAATCGGCTAGAGCTGCTGTATAGATTCCTCCGCCAGGAATATAACCAAGATGACCTCCTGACGCTGGTTTTATTCCTTGATCTGCAACCTCAGAAGTATACATTTCTAACAAAGCAGACAACGAGCGTTTCTCAGAATCAATCTTTAACTTATGATTATCTACCTCTCCCTCACTATACGCCGGCTTTATTTTTAAAGTCTCTATAAAGGCATTTGCATAGGCCTGAACTTCTTGATTTAAGGAATCTCTTTCTTTTCTAGTAGGTTCTAATTCTTTTGATATTTTTTCTAATGCTATTATTCTATCAATTAGGTTTTCCATAGATTTTTGGTTGTTACTCAAAGATAGTTCATATCACATAATTCTTCATTACGAGACAGTCATCTATAAAAAGCAGTTACCGTTCAATCATGTACATTTTAGCACAACTCTTTTGATGTCTAGATTATATGATAAAAAGTACGCTTTCGCGAAAGCGTAAAAACGGAGTATCAATTTTATATAAAGACATAAAATTCATTAAAAAAAATTCTGCTTTCGCGAAAGCGTATAGCCTTCACAAAAACAGAATTTCAATAAAACAAAGTAGCAAATTTATTTAATCCAGGTCAAAACGAAGTCCTAAAGAAACATTACGTTGATCTACTGGGCTATTTTCAAAAATAGTATTCAAGTCATACTTTGCATAAATCCCTATATTATCCCAACCTATATAACCACTCAATCCATATACAAAGTCATTTACCTCAAAATCTCCTCTTTCCTTTTCTTTTACCTTATTCCCGTCTCTACTAAATTTCAGTTTTTGCAATGTCCCAATATTTAAACCCGCATATCCTCCTAAGCCAATTTTCAGTTTATTGTGTGTAGAGTACCAGCTAGAATCATCTTTTACATGTTTTTTATAAGGACCAAATTCAAAGTGAAATGGAATCACAAGGTTATCTATTCTGAATTTACTCTTATCCAAGTCTTCGTCAAATTCCTGTAAAACCGTTTGTCCATTTTCTTCTACAAAATATCTATTGCCAGTAGGCTTTAGTCCGTTAAATTGAAATGAAAAACCATACTTAATACGTAACCAAGGATCATTTTTAAATACTCTAGTTGTCCATGCCCATCCTAGTTCTGCAAAACGACTTCCTGCAACTCTATAAGGAGAATCATCCAATCCTTGTCCATCTATAATTGCATTATTAAAACCTACTGCAAAAACAAAGTCCGAACGGGTTCTTCTGTTGTGATTTACAGTACGTGCTTTATTTTTCCTCTTATTAATAACAACACGAAATATACTATTATCATCCCTTAAGATGTCTTCATCAGTTTTATTACGTTTTAATAATGCAATCTGATTATCAAGAATAGCAACTCTATTTTCAATATTTAAAGCACGTTTTTCCGCCGCTTCTTTTTTAAGTCTATTAGCTTCTATTTCTGTTATTTTTTTTTCTTCAAGTTCTTTCATAATTGCTTTTACTTCTTCTCGTAAAGCTTCTTTTTCTAACTCGACAATTTCTTGTTTACGTGCTTCTAATACTTCTATTTTCTCTTCAATAGTTTCATCTTGCGCATGTACATTTTGGACAAAGAGTCCCATGGTCGCCACTAGGGCGAAGAGTATCATTTTTTTCATAATTGTGTGTTTTTATGCTTTTGGAATTATGCTTGATTATAGCTTTCTCAAAAGCGAATTGATGAATTCCTTTTAATTGTTTCTATTTACTACCGCGTCTCTTGTTTTTTCAAACCCTTCGACAACTGCTTCAAATATTTTGTTTCTAAAAGATACTGGAGCTATCTCTGCCTCTACGTCTAGGAGCAAAGCATTTGCATTTACTTTATTTGTCTTTTGATTAAATATTTGCTTGCTTATAATTTCTCTTTGTGCATTCTTAAGTAGTTCTTCAATTTCTGCATCAGTAATTGATTCTTTATTTTCTACCTGAGCAATAACTTCTTCTACTTTTTGTGTAATCACTTTATTTAATTCTTCATCTATGATGATTGCAGGAGTATCTTTCTTATCTATATTTTCAGAAGTTACAATTGCATTTTCTACAGAAGGCTTTATTTCTTGAACAGATTCTTGTTTTGTTTTTTCTTCAGGGAGAGTACCCACTATACTTTCAGAATTCTTTTGAGTATTATTTATATTACTCTTAGTAAATTCTTGAGTTTTTAAGAGTGCTTTTTCTTCCTTAATTTCTTCATCTTCTATGATTGCCACCTCCTCTTCTTTTTCTTCTACCAATTCTTGTTGAGGTGTTACAATCTCTTCAGGGTTTACAAAAATACTTTCTCTATTAACCTCATTAGTATCTACGACTGTCGGACCTTGATCAGTCATGTCATTTTGAAAGAATAAAACAGCCATTAACACCCCTCCTACAAAACTTGCAGCAATAGACATCCATAAAACACGTTTACTTTTCTTTACTCCTTGCTCAGCGTCAAGTTTTGAAGAAATACGGTCCCAAGCGGCCATTGTAGGCTCGATAGTGCGTTCTTCTAGACGCTCTTTCATGTTATCTTCTAGCTTAATCGGTGCCATAACTTAATTTATTTTCTGCATTCAACTTAGATTGTAATAGTTTACGCGCTTTAAACAATTGTGATTTTGAAGTACTTTCAGAAATACCTAATGATTTTGCTATCTCTTGATGTTTGTAACCTTCTATCGCATACATAACAAAAACAACGCGATATCCTTCTGGCAAATCATCAATAAGTTGCTGGATATGTGCAATATCTAATTCGCTTTTTATATTATTTACACTGTCTCCTGTCTCAAAATCACCATCATCAGAGAAATACAATTTTTTTATAGTGCGCAAATACGAAATGCTTTCTCTTACCATAATTCTTCGCATCCAACCTTCAAAACTTCCTTCTGCCTTAAAACTATGTAAGTGCGTAAACACTTTTAGAAACCCATTACACATAGCCTCTTCGGCTTGATGAATATCTTTTATATAATACCTACAAACACTCAGCATTTTTGGCGAGTGCAACTCATACAGTCGTCGCTGAGCAGCACGATCCTGCTTAATCGCCTTCTTAATAAGTTGCTTTTCGTTTGTAAATTGTATGACTTTCATCAATTATAAAAGATGGTTTCTATTTACATAGACGCAACACTTTCTAAAAAGGTTGCCTCAGGAAATAAAAAAATACAAAAATAATTCCTATCACTCTTCAATTAGTTCATTAACACGGAGATAATCGCTTGATATTTTTTAGATTATAAATAGTTTTACCCTTTATATTTTATAGGAAGATGTACTACTTTCTTGGTTTCGAAGAAGTCTTCTGTATAGTAGTCTGTTAAGTTATATATTTGAGCTGTTGTATATTTTGCGAGTTCTTCTGTAAGGTCTCCTCCTTTAAGATAGAGAATACCATTTTTAAGTTCGTGCTCGCTTTTCTTTTTTACATGTCCTTTTATCCAACGAACAAATGTTTCCATTTGAGCTACAGCTCTACTAACCACAAAATCATATTGACCAGGTACGTTTTCTACGCGATCATTTGTCGTTTTTACGTTTGTAATCCCTAGTCCAGCAACTACCTCGTCTACCACTTTTATCTTCTTACCTATACTATCTACGAGATGAAATTGAGTTTCTGGAAATAAGATAGCAAGAGGAACTCCTGGAAAACCACCTCCCGTACCTACATCTAGCACTTGCGCTCCAGCCTTAAATTCCATAACCTTAGCAATCCCTAATGAATGTAGTACATGACGCATATATATTTCATCTATATCCTTCCGGCTCACTACATTAATTTTTAAATTCCAATCTTTATACAAATCTTTAAGTAGCATAAATTGTGATTGCTGTTCTTCTGTAAGATTAGGGAAGTATTTTGTAATAATATCCATAGGTTGTATTTGTACGGCAAAAGTACCAAAAATCACACGTTAATTTTCAGATAATAAAGATTGGATTAGGGAATATATCATTATTTTTGTATTTAAGTTTTGAGTTTCCGCTTTTATAAAATCTACATAGTAGATCATACACGAGCCCCCCTTAAAACAACAAAAATTTCGCCTAATATATGTTATAAAAAACAAGGCCTTATTTTAAAAATATTATGGAGACTACTATTAAATTTTCACGCGCAGATTCAGCCAAATTCTTTAGAACATTAAATAAACGCGTAAATTCTTATTTCAAAGACAATAATATAAAACGTACAGGAAACTGGAAACTATACGGAAAAGCAATCGTTATGTTTTCTATATACCTTGTTCCTTATTTTTTATTCTTGACTCTTGATATGCCAGGATGGTTACAGTTGTTACTTACTGTATTGATGGGATTTGGTATGGCTGGTGTAGGTATGAATGTGATGCATGATGGTAATCACGGTTCGTTTTCTAGCAAAAAATGGGTTAATAAACTTATGGGAGGTAGTATCTATATCCTTGCTGGAAATGTCTATAATTGGCAAGTACAGCACAATGTACTTCATCACACATACACAAATATACATGGGCATGATGAAGATATGGAAGCTGGTCGAGTACTTCGTTTTTCTAAACATGGAGAATGGCACAAACACCATAAATTCCAACATTACTACTCATTTATCCTGTACGGATTATTAACAATAAACTGGGTAATTACTGCAGATATTACACAGATGAAACGTTATATTAAACGTAAACTGTCATACGGTAAACTACAAAGTCCTACAAAACAATGGAGCACGCTTGTTATCACAAAGCTCATTTACATAGGCATGTGGATTGTGATTCCTCTCATATTTTCTAATATCGTTTGGTGGAAAGTATTATTAGGATTTTTTATTATGCATTATACTGCTGGTGTTATTTTAAGCTTGATATTTCAACTAGCTCATATGGTAGAAGAGGCGCATATGCCTTTACCAGATGAAACTGGAACTATGAAAAACACTTGGGCTATTCACCAATTATTTACAACGGTAAATTTTTCTACGAAAAGCCGTATCATGAACTGGTTTTCTGGAGGATTAAATCATCAAGTAGAGCATCATATTTTTCCTCATATAAGTCATATACATTACAGTAAAATCAGTAAGATTGTAAGAGAAACTGCTAATGAGTTTAATCTTCCTTATTTTGAGTACAAAACAACTCGTAAAGCAATTATATCTCATTTCCGTCATTTACGAGAAATGGGAATGCAACCTGCTTAATAATACTAAAAGTAAGTACTAATAACCCAACCATTATAACAACATGAGCACACTTTCTAATCGTGTTATGAGTATGGCAACATCTGCCACCCTAGCGATGGCAGCAAAAGCAAGAGAATTGCGTGCCGAAGGCAAAGATATCATAGGACTAAGTCTTGGAGAGCCAGATTTTAACACTCCAGACTTTGTCAAAGATGCAGCGATACAAGCCATTAATGACAATTACAATTCGTATACACCTGTTGATGGATACGGAGAGCTTAAAAGTGCCATTATCACAAAATTTAAGAGGGATAATAATTTGACATATGATCCATCTCAAATTGTAGTCTCTACAGGAGCTAAACAATCACTTGCAAATATTGCTTTAGTATCAATAGATCCAGGAGATGAGGTGATATTACCTTGTCCATACTGGGTGAGTTATAGTGATATTGTAAAAATAGCCGAAGGTGTTCCTGTCGAAGTTACAACATCTATAGACACGGATTTTAAAATGACTGCAGCGCAATTAGAAGCTGCTATTACGCCAAAAACAAAAATGTTATGGTACAGTTCTCCTTGCAATCCATCAGGATCTGTATATAGCAAAGAAGAATTACGTGCACTTGCAGACGTTCTTGTAAAACACCCACAAATCATCGTGGTAAGTGATGAAATATACGAGCATATCAATTATGTAGGCGGTCATGCAAGTATGGCTCAATTTTCAGACATGTACAATCGTACCGTTACTGTAAATGGAGTTTCTAAAGCATTTGCAATGACTGGATGGCGTATAGGATACATAGGTGCTCCTAAAGAAATTGCACGCGCTTGTAATAAGATGCAAGGTCAAATCACAAGTGGAGCAAATTGTATTGCTCAACGAGCTGTAATTACAGCACTAGAGGCTGACCCAAGTAGAGTACAATATATGATCGATGAGTTTAAGAACAGACGCAGTCTAATTCTTGGACTTCTTAATGACATAGAAGGATTTGTATGTAATGAACCAGATGGTGCATTTTATGTTTTTCCAGATATTACTGCATTTTTTGGTAAAACATTAAATGGAGTTACTATTAATAACTCCTCAGATTTTGCACTCTATTTATTGGAGTATGCAAACGTAGCGACAGTAACAGGAGAAGCTTTTGGAAGTCCAAATTCTATTAGAATTTCATATGCCGCTAGTTCTGATCAAATAAAAGAAGCAATCAAACGTATCAAAGAAGCAGTTTCTTAAAATATTCGTTTTCGCGAAAGCGTAAAAATCAAAACCTACTTACAACAAGTAGGTTTTTTTTATTAAAACAATGTTATTTTACGTTTACTTTTAAATTCCTCTCTTAGATCAAACTGCATCACTTTTTTACTATCTAGTTTAGGCAAAAAAACCATTTTCATTTCAGTAATATCAATAAAACTAGTATAAAGCGTACCTAATGTTTTCCCGTTATCGAGTGTACGAGGTGTTTGATATGCTTGTGTTACGATAGCAGACATACTAGGCAATGTAATAGGATCACCTGAAGATTCCATTTCCTTAATACGCTCTTCTATGGAAGCATAACGCGGACAAGGATAATTACCCGCCTCTGGTTTTAATAAAAGATAATTGGTTGCAATAAGACTATTACCTTCTTTTTTTATAACATGTTTCTTCCCATCCACCCACTCTACAATAATAGCATTCCCCTGGGCATCTCCTATAAGCATATGACTTTGATTAAGTGCCATTTTTTCTTTTTCCATATATGCAAGTACTTCATCTACTGTACGGCAATGCGCTAGAATTCTATCTGTAATATTTCCCTCAGGAAGTCTATATCCTTTAGGTACTTTCTGATTAGGCGTTACAGCTACATCAAAAAATAAACCCGCGCTATTAATTCCACCTTGCCCAAAATCATTCCACCCATACCACAAACGGGCAAGTTCATTTTTTGTTTCCGGTATTATCTGGATATACGCGTCTGTATTATACCAGAAATCTTCATTGTTTACCACATATATTTTACCTGTATCTGGATCTACATAATACACAATAGAACAAGCAGTAGCTTTTGAAAAACAACAGAATACTAATACCGCAATAAGAGTTTTTATAACGTTTACCATAAAAACAAGGTACAAAAGATATTCTAAAGTTGTTATTCATTTTGCTTTCGCGAAAGCGTAAAAAACACAAAACCCTCTTATGTTAATTAAAAGGTATTTTAATGTCTAATACGTATCTTTAATGACTATAAATACAATCAACACCTAATTGCTCAAGATTCTTCTTAATGATGATTTATTGTGCATTCAAAAACGAATTATGAAAAAAATACTCCTTACCGGTTTTATCGCATTATTACTCATAAGCTGTAAAAACGAAGTCCCTACTACAGAGGAAAAAATAACATCATCTGTTATTCCTTTTGGAGAAATGCTTGACAATTATTATGAAGAAGGTTTACAATTAAATCCTCTTAATGCTACTATGGCTGGTGACAATCGTTATAATGATCAGTTTCCAGATGTATTATCATCAGATCAAAAGTCAAAAACAAAAGCCTATTATGAGTCTTACAAAGCAGCACTAGTAAATTATCCAGACGAAAACTTAAGTCCTAGTGAAAAAATGAGCAAAGCTGTACTTCAATGGGATTGTGATGTAAACTTAGAGTTATTGAGTTACAAAAAAGATTTAATGCCTATCGATCAAATGTGGTCCCCACATTTAATGTTTGGACAATTGGCAAGTGGTGCTAGTGCACAACCATTTAAAACAGTACAAGATTACCGCAACTGGCAAAAAAGAGTAGATCAATATCTTACTTGGTTATCAAGTGCCGAAAAGAATATGCGCCAAGGAATGAAAGAAGGGTATACTCTTCCTAAATCATTAATTAAAAAAGTGATCCCGCAAATGGAGTCACTAGCACAAACAGATATTGAATCTCATTTATTTTATACACCTATCGCAAACTTTCCTGAAGGAATTTCTGAGACTGACCAAGAAGTAATAAAGGCAGATTACATTACTATGATTAAAGACAAAGTTATTCCTGCATATGCAAAAATGGCTAGTTTTATGACCAATGAATATATGGCAGCAGGTCGTGATTCTTCTGGCTTTAGTGACTTACCTAATGGATCAAATTATTATGATTTTGCCATAAAGTATTTTACCACCACTACGATGACCGCAGATGAGATCCATAACCTAGGACTAAGCGAGGTGGCACGTATACGTGCAGAGATGGAAAAAATAAAAGAACAAGTAGGTTTTAAAGGAGATCTAAAAGCGTTTTTTGACCATGTACGTAATAGCAAAGATCTCATGCCTTTTTCTACTCCAGAAGAAATTATAGCAAATTTTAATAAAATGCATGCCACGATGAAACCTAAGGTAGATGAGTTGTTTAGCTTACAACCTATCACCCCTTTTGAGGTACGTCGTACAGAAACTTTTCGTGAGAAATCAGCTAGTGCAGAGTACAATCCAGGATCGCTAGATGGTACTCGCCCTGGTATATTTTATACACCTATCCCAAATGCATCTGCATATAATGTGTATTCTGACGAGTCTTTGTTTTTACACGAAGCTATTCCTGGGCATCATTTCCAAATCTCACTTACGCAAGAGAGTAAAGAATTACCTCAATTTAGAAAAACATTATGGTATAGTGCTTATGGAGAAGGATGGGCTTTATATACAGAGTCACTAGGAACAGAACTTGGATTGTACACAGATCCATATCAACTTTTTGGAATGCTTGGAGCAGAGATGCATCGTGCGGTACGACTTGTAGTAGATACGGGCATACATACCAAAGGATGGAGTAGAGAAAAAGCAATAGCATATTGTCTTGACAATGAAGCCGAAAGTGAAGCAGGTATCACTTCTGAAATAGAACGTTATATGGCAAATCCGGGACAGGCATTATCTTATAAGATAGGGCAATTAAAAATTCGCGAACTACGTGCTAAAGCCACAGAAGCTTTAGGAGATAAATTTGATATTAGAGAATTTCATAAAGAGGTATTAGAAACAGGGTGTATTCCTCTAGCATTACTAGAAGATAAAATAGACAAGTGGATTGCTTCTAATAAATAGAGATACGCTTTCGCGAAAGCATACCTAACTACTTTTTAATAATGCGTCTCACTGTAGACGCATTATTTTTTTGATCAGTTAATTGCAGAAAGTAGATTCCAGATTTCAATGCAAATAAATCGATAGAACTAACACCTCCAGCATTTAATCTTATAGTATTCCTAACAACTCTACCTGTAGTATCATAAAGCATTGCTGTAACTTCGTTTTCCAAGTTACTAATACCTATACGTCCTACGGTTGGGTTTGGAAATACTTTAACTTCCTGAAAAGCACTCTCACTCAGACCTAACGTAAATTGTCCAAAATCTCCACCTCCAGAAGTAATATATGTCACATTAAAAGGTTCTCCATTATTATTCTGCTCTGGATTACGAAATCCAGTTAACATCATTAAAACCCCTTGATCTTCTAACATTAATTCTTGAGTCTGAAATGGTATAACCACTCCATAACTAAAAACTTCGCCTCCAGTAGCACTATCTAAAATATCTATATAATAATCTTCAGTTCCTCCACCATGAATATAATTATCACCAAAACCTGAGTAATTCAAATTATCACTCAAAAGAAGTCCTCCACAAGCAAGTGCTCCAGAAGCATATACTCTTAAGGGAAAATCAAATCCAATACCACCGTGATGCACCTGAATATCTGTATTCTCATATTCTTCTCCTAAGAAATCTGCTTCAATATGTGCTCCTTCGTATAGAAAGATATCAAAGGGAGCTGTATCTGTATAATTTTCTGTATCAAAAATTCCATCAACCACCACATAGTAATTTTCTTGATCTACCAACATACGTTCACGAGATACAAGAATATCATTTTCATCTGTAGATCTAGTGATCGTTATCTGAGCCATATCTCCATTAAATGGAACATCTAGAAATGCAGAACCTGTTTTAAATGTAAGATTATCTACTATCAAATTATCATTTACATACACATCGACTTCTGTAATAGAAACATCTGGAGCATTGTGGATAAATTGCATCTTAGCAGTCTGACTATATCCTATTTGTGTAATTAAAAATAGCAGAAAAAATAGTTTTGATTTCATAGCACACAAGATCAATTAGTTATATAAAGATACAATAATATTATGGCAAAAATAATTCTTTTAGATTCTGGAGAGTTCGGCAAAGAATTTGTAAACGCCGCACAGCACTTAGGACAAACTGTTATTGTAGAGGTATAAAAGAAGCAACAGAAAGAGCTAAGCTATTAGCCTCAAAATAAATACATTAAAATAGACAACACTCCACTAATCTAATAAACGTTTCCATTATAGGCTACATAGTACAGAGGTTTTTCTAATTAATTTGTATATTTAGAAATACACCTACGCTATGAAAACTTACATATATCAATTTTATAGTTTTGTATTTATACTCTTATTACTCTCTTGTTCTAAAGAAAGTAATACTACAACAGAAATCGAGACAGGTTCTATTACTGGAGAAGTTAATTTATTTTCATCAAGAGGAGGATTTGCACCTGATGAAAACATGCAAGTTACTATAGAAGGATCAGATCTTTTACTTACTGTATTTACTGACTCAATTGGAGAATACACATTTGAGGACATCCCATATGGTCGGTACGATTTACGTTTTGAAAAAGAAGGTTTTGGTACTTTTAAAAGGGGAGATATTATACATCAAAACGAAGAGACTATTATTGAACTTCCTGAAAATTTAAGTAGAGAATCAACTACTGGAATCACTCAATTAACATTATCAGAAACGGAAACTGGCATTACCATATCATTAGTCACTTCTCCCCCTGCCAATTCGTTTAGCGAAAGATATGCTCGATTATTTTTTAATATAGGCAGTGAGACAAGTTCTACTATTTTTGGATATTTTACTCCTGTGCTTCGAGTCGAATCTACACCATATGTGCAAAGTTTTACTTTTGAAGAGTTTGAAAGTTTAGGTTTTATTTCTGGAGCTCCAATATTTATCAAAGCATATGGAGAATCCTTATTCAGTAATGAATATATTGACCCAAATAATGGAGACAGGATATTTCCAAATATCAACCCAAATACAACTTCTAATGTTTCTTTTATAATGCCATAAATTTAATCTCGAATTAAAGGGAGCGTACTACATCGTAACAAACCCTCTTGCTTTGCTATTTCTGCATATGGTACTTCTTCTACAGTAATATTATGAGAACGTAACCAAGTATTTAAGCGAGTAAAGTTTTTTTCCGAAATCACCACATCTGGCGCAACACTAAATACATTACTATTCATATTATACATCTCATCTTTTGAGATCTCAAATATATTTTCTTGACCAAATAGATTAACCAACCAATCATACTCCTCTTCTTTTAAGAATCCATTTTTATGAATAATTGCCTTGTCTTTACCTACAGGTTGAAAGCAACAATCTAAATGTAATGCATTTTCTTTAGGTTCTGTATTATGCTTACGAAGTTCAAAAGAAACAACTTTCTTACGAGGAAACAGCTCAGCTAGATATTGTACTGCTTTCTTGTTTGTACGGGCAGTAATAAAATCAGGATAATCGTCTCCTGTATATGTCCCTACAAAAAGATATTCTCCCCACGGCATTACATCTCCTCCTTCTACGTGTGCATCTTCTGGTAAACGAAAAACAGATGTCGCAGGAATTTTATCAAGAATATACTGTATAGCCTCTATTTCTCGTTCTCTATCCGGAAGAATATTTGCTTTAATAAATTTATCATCTACCACAAATCCTATATCCCTGGAAAATATTTGATTATAATTTTCTATAATTTTCGGTCGAAATACTTGAACGTTATATTTTTTAAAAACAGCAGCCACAGCCTCCATTTCTAATATCATATCTGACTCTATAGGATATGTACCTGCCTTGATATGCTGTGCACTTTTAGGATCATAGGCATCTTCTATTTTTGGGGTTGGCCCACAGTTTTCTGCAGTTCCTAATACAACCGCACGTAATCGTGAAGTCTCATCTTTTACATGTAATTTAAGCATTGGACTAAGATACTAATCTCTATGTTTGATCCCAAAAAATAAATGATGAACCCTCTCATTATAAGCAACAAAAAACATACTAATATTTTTATTTTTTATACTTCTCAAATTTCTTCATCTATGTTCAGAATTTCCTAAACACTCATTACTTATTCTGTTCATTTACAAAAACACAACAGATTTAAAATGTCATATTATTTTTAATATATTTTAATTTTAGGGATTACACCTTTCATTGTTTTCACGAAAGTGTAATTATAATTTTGGCATAAAAAAAGGTAAACACAAATGTTTACCTTTTTTTTATAATAAATTGACCTCTTATCTTTTTGATACAGGTTCAAATTTTCTAAAATTTTCTCCTACATATATTTGGCGAGGACGCCCAATAGGTTCTTTACGCTCACGCATTTCTTTCCATTGTGCAATCCAGCCTGGCAAACGCCCTAAAGCAAACATTACAGTAAACATTTCTACTGGAATTCCTAAAGCGCGATAAATAATACCAGAGTAAAAATCTACATTAGGGTACAGCTTACGATCCACAAAATATGGATCTTCGAGTGCTTCTTTTTCTAATCCTTTTGCTATATCTAATACTGGATCTTCAATCCCAAGCATGTTTAGAACATCATCTGCAGCTACTTTTATAATTTTTGCTCGTGGGTCAAAATTCTTATACACTCTATGTCCAAAGCCCATTAAGCGAAAAGAATCTTCTTTATCTTTAGCCTTAGCCATATATTTTTTGGTATCCCCTCCGTCTTGTTTAATAGCTTCTAACATTTCAATCACTGCTTGGTTTGCTCCTCCATGAAGTGGTCCCCAAAGTGCTGATATCCCTGCAGATATTGATGCAAATAATCCAGCATGTGCTGATCCTACAATACGTACTGTGGATGTAGAACAGTTTTGCTCATGATCTGCGTGTAAGATTAATAACTTATCCAAAGCCTCTACAACAGACGAGTCTACCTTATACTCTTCATTAGGTCTTGCAAACATCATTTTGTGAAGATTTGCAACATATCCCAAACTATTGTCTCCATAATCTAATGGTTGACTTTTCTTTTTACGCAAAGCCCAAGATGCAAGTACCGGAAATTTTGCAAGTAATTTTACAATAGTACTGTACATTTCTTCTTCTGACTCTACATTAACAGAAGTAGGATTGAATGCTATAAGCGCTGATGTAAGTGCACTTAAAACTCCCATAGGATGTGCAGATTTAGGAAAACCATCTAAGATTTTCTTCATATCCTCATCTACATGAGATTCTGCTTTTATATCTGTATGAAATTTATCTAATTGTATTTTTGATGGAAGCTCTCCGAATATTAACAGATATGCTACTTCTAAAAAATCTGCTTGGTCTGCTAATGCTTCAATAGAATATCCCCTATAACGTAAAATCCCTTTTTCTCCATCTAAGAAAGTAATAGCACTTTCACATGAACCTGTGTTTTTATATCCAGGATCAATAGTTGTAACACCTCCGGTTACTCCTCTAAGTGTTTTTATATTAATTGCTTTTTCGTTTTCTGTGCCTGTTATAATAGGAAAGTCAAAAGATTGACCATCTATATTTAGCGTTGCTTTATCTGCCATGCTTATTTGAAAAATTTAAGGTGATTATTCCTTTTTTTTAGAAGGATTGCTAATTTACAAAAAAACAGTCGGTTTTTTTAATACTTCCATACAGTAAAGCAATTAAAAAAGTATTAAAAGATAGCAAAAACGCTTGTTTTATTTACCATATATCATTGTAATACCACCATCAACTACCATTATTACTGACTTTAAACAAATTAAAGAAAGGAGAATATTAAATTTAAAAATTATTTTGATTGTTTTTACTAAAATATAGTAGGCATTAATTTATAATTAAAATACAATACACTATTTCCTATTTAAATTATCAATTTTTCCCTAAGTAGTTTTCTACTTAATATATTTTGCTATGAATTCTTTGACATAAAAAAGAGCTTATACCATAGCATAAGCTCTTTACCCAACTTCAAACCTAAATTTTGGTGTTTTATTACCAAAAAATAATTCTTAAAAAGAGCGAGTTATTCAGCAAAAGCATCATCTCCCGCTCTTTACCCAACTTAAAATCATTTTGCTTGTTTATTCACTAACGTACAATACAATTGTTGAGTTAAGAATTTAAAAGATGAAGCTAGATCTTCTTTTAAGTTCTAATAGATTTGGATGGTAAATGTAGACAAAAAGCAAGTAAGAGACAAGAATTAAAATAAAGATAATTCTTACATTTGTTAATTTTTAACATAACATATTGATAAACAAGGATTTAAATATATCAAATAAATTTATTTTATATGATAAATCAATATTACATTAAGAATATATCATTTAAAAAACTGCATTTAATCGCATAATACAGTATTTTATCGATATTTTTACACAGAAAAACCCCCTGAAATAGGAGGTTTTTTATGAATTTTAAAAAATTATTACCTTAATTTAAATGCTTTTTCGCTAGGAAAATAAGCGATATCACCAAGTTGTTCTTCTATACGAAGCAATTGATTATATTTTGCCATACGATCAGATCGTGAAGCTGATCCTGTTTTAATCTGCCCAGTATTTAATGCAACAGCAAGATCTGCAATAGTATTATCCTCTGTTTCTCCTGATCTATGGGACATCACTGAAGTATACCCTGCATTATGTGCCATATTTACAGCTGCTATAGTTTCAGTAAGTGTTCCTATTTGATTTACTTTAATAAGTATTGAGTTTGCTATCCCATTTTCTATACCTCTAGAAAGTCGTTCTACATTAGTCACAAATAGATCGTCACCGACTAGCTGTACTTTATCTCCAACTTTCTCTGTTAAGTATTTCCAACCATCCCAATCATTTTCATCCATTCCATCTTCTATAGATATAATGGGATAGTTTGCGGCAAGTGATGCTAAATAATCTGCTTGCTCTTCACTAGTTCTCACCACACCAGATGTACCTTCAAATTTTGTATAGTCATACTTACCGTTTACATAAAATTCGGCAGCAGCACAATCTAATGCAACCATAATTTCATCACCCCAAGAATAACCAGCGTTCTCTACTGCGATCTTTATTGAATCAAGAGCATCTTCTGTTCCATCAAGTGCAGGAGCAAATCCTCCTTCATCACCTACAGCTGTACTTAAATTTCTATCGTGAAGTACTTTTTTAAGACTATGGAAGATTTCAGTTCCCATTTGCATCGCCTCTGAAAAGTTTTTTGCTTTTACTGGCATGATCATAAATTCCTGGAAAGCAATAGGGGCATCGCTATGTGATCCTCCATTAATGATATTCATCATAGGAAGCGGTAATGTGTTTGCGCTTACTCCACCTACATATCTATATAATGGCAGATTAAGTTCTGCTGCTGCTGCTTTAGCACATGCTAAAGAAACTCCAAGTATAGCATTTGCTCCAAGCTTTGATTTATTTGGCGTTCCATCTACATCAATCATTAATTGATCAATTAGGTTTTGTTCAAAAACAGAAGTTCCTAATAATTCTGCAGCAATGATTGTATTTACATTATCTACAGCATTTAGAACCCCTTTACCCATATAAGCATCACCTCCATCTCTTAATTCTACAGCTTCATGCTCACCTGTAGAAGCTCCCGAAGGAACAGCTGCTCGTCCCATTACTCCATTTTCTGTATATACATCTACTTCTACGGTAGGATTTCCTCTAGAATCAAAAATTTGTCTTGCGTGAATATCTATTATTATGCTCATAATTATTATTATTTTGATGGCAGAAAGATACAATTTGTGGTGTTTACAACCTTAAAATTTCATGAATAGTAGCGATAACGTTTTCGCATATTTATGATTCTTTTGCTATCAACTTTATTTTAACATTAAGCTTTTGCTTTTTTAATATTTTCTATAAATTGATCAAAAAGGTATGTTGCATCATTTGGTCCCGGACTTGCTTCTGGGTGATATTGAACTGAAAAACAATTTTTGTTTTTAATTTTAATACCAGCTACCGTATGATCATTAAGATGTACGTGCGTTATTTCTACATTAGCATTAGCCTCTGTTTCTTCTCTATTAATTGCAAAGCCATGATTTTGAGATGTAATCTCACCTTTTCCAGTAATCAGGTTTTTTATTGGGTGGTTTATTCCTCTATGACCATTATGCATTTTATATGTAGAGATTCCATTTGCAAGAGCAATGACTTGATGTCCTAGACAGATTCCAAATAAAGGATGATTTTCAGTTATGATGTCTTTTGCAACTTGTATTGCATTATCCAATGGTTCTGGGTCTCCAGGTCCATTGGAAAGAAAATAACCATCTGCATTCCAAGATTTCATTTCAGCATATGGTGTATTATAAGGAAATACTTTTATATATGCTCCTCGCTTAGATAAATTACGAAGTATATTACGTTTGATACCTATATCTAGTGCTGCGATCTTTATTTCTGAAGTTTCTTCTCCAAAATAATAAGGTTCTTTTGTTGACACCTTTGAAGCTAGCTCCAATCCGCTCATACTAGGGACTTCCGAAAGCTTAGTCTTTAATAATACTATATTATCAACATCGGTAGTAATCACAGCATTCATTGCCCCGTTATCTCTTATATAAGCTACTAAAGCCCTTGTATCTACATCAGATATTGCAAAAAGCTTATTTGCTGAAAGAAAGTCCTCCAAAGATTCCTGAGCATCTTGTCTTGAAAACGTATAGCTAAAGTTTCTACATATAAGCCCCGATATCTTGACGCCATTAGACTCTGTCTCTTCCTGTGTTGCTCCATAGTTCCCTATATGAGCATTTGTAGTGACCATAAGTTGTCCAAAATACGATGGATCTGTAAAAATTTCTTGATAGCCTGTCATTCCTGTATTAAAACACACTTCTCCAAAAGAAGTACCTTCTACATCACCAACAGACTTCCCATGAAAAATAGTTCCATCTGCTAATAGAATAAGTGCTGGACGTCGAGATTGATATTTCATAATATACTATTATAATTTATCTGCAAATATATTATATCGCTTAAAATACTAAGCCAAAAAAAAAGAGCTTTTTTCAAGCTCTTTTTTAAAATATGTTATAACCTAACTTAGGATATCTTATTAAGGTACAAAAACATCCTTTTTACATCCTTATCTTTATTAAATGATAGTCTATTTTTTTTTGCAAAAGATTTAATCTGATCTGCTTTTGAACCAAATATTTTTAACAATTCTGATTTTTTAAACTTGATGGCTGTGATTTGTCCATTTCTTTGAACATAATATTTATAAGAAATAACATATTCATCATTACCTTTTCCTTTAGTTGGTGAAAAAACACCTTCTCTAATTGTTAACTTATAATCTTTAAGTAATGAAAAACTATCTGCTTCTCCTACAACCTCCATGAACATCATTCCATTTTCATTTACTTTATCGACAACTTTAAAGTTTTTGTTATTAATAACAATTTTTTTAAAGTTAACAGTATTGAATACAAGCACAGAGTCTTTACTTATTTTAGAAACAAAAGCATCTCTCTCTACATCATAGTTTAAATTTTCAATTCTATATTTTTTATTTTTTCCAGTTTCTAAAACCCCAACATTTTTCCAGTCGTCATATAAATATTTCGAACCATCTATACTACTAGGAGCAATATAAGAAATTGCAAAAGTAGCATTTGCAGGCTGTTCATTAGAAACCTGACCTAAGTTAAGAGTATTTCTAAAGGTATCACCTCCAGCATCATCTTGTGAAAACATAACTACTGAACTCATTACAGATACTAGTACTATAAAAAAAATCTTTTTCATAACAATTTTATTTTAGTGAAGTACTTACTCTTACTATAATGTTCTGTAATAACTTGCTATTTTCTGTAAATCTCGCTCACTTTTAAAATTGAGGTTATTATCTTTTGCATACTTCTCTAGATTAGAAGATTTAGATCCTGCTACTTGAAGAATTGCAGATTTTTTAAGTTTAAATTTCTTAAAAGATTTTCCTTTTTTCACATAATATCCATCTCTCATAAGGTACTTATCATTTGCACGAGCTAGTAATGGATTAGGGTTCCCTTCTCTTATATCTATTGTATAATCTTTATAGATCTCAAAGTCATTGGTTTCAGCAACTACCTCAAAAATTCTATATCCACCATCAACTGGAGAATATACATTTTTAAAAACTCTATTATTAATTACAATTTTTTCAATGTTTGTAAAATCAAACGTGAAAATAGTTTCATCATCAATTTTTGATTCAAAGACATTTCGTTTTGCATTAAAATTAATATTACTATTAAGTCTAATAGGTTTTTCCTGAGTAGTTGTTACTATAAGTGTGTTATTAGACCAACTCTCAAATAAATATACAGTTCCATCTATAGGTCTAGCTGGATTACGCACAAAACTAGATGCACCTATATTTGCTCCATCTGGTCCGTATGTTGCAAGTGCGTTAAGCACATTGTTATTCGTATCAACCGCATTTTGTTGCGCGTATCCTATAGAAGTAATCACAAAGGATACTAAAACAATAATTAATTTTTTCATAATTCTATAATTTCAAATTTATATCAATTTCAAGTTCAAATACTTTGCCATATTTTAACTTAACACTGTAAAAATAAAAAAAGGGATTCACCTTGCGGTAAATCCCGATACTATTTAACCTTTTTGTAACAGGTTTCCCGATCTATTCTTCCTCGTTAGAAGTGGTATCTGCAACTGGAGTTGCTTCTACTTTTTTAGTTCTACCGCGACGTGTAGATTTCTTTTTAGCAGGTTTACCAGCATTATAAATTTCATTATAATCTACAAGTTCGATCATTGCCATATCAGCATTATCCCCAAGTCTATTACCTAATTTAATAATACGAGTATATCCACCAGGGCGATCTCCTATTTTTACTGCAACTTCTCTAAAAAGTTCTGTTACGGCATCTTTTTGACGTAAACGAGCAAATACAATACGTCTATTATGTGTTGTATCTTCTTTAGATTTTGTTACTAATGGTTCAACAAACTGCTTAAGTGCTTTAGCCTTTGCAACAGTTGTGTTTATTCTTTTATGTTCAATTAGGGAACAAGCCATATTAGCAAGCATTGCTTTTCTATGGGCTGTTTTTCTTCCTAAATGATTAATTTTCTTTCCGTGTCTCATTGTTGTTATTCTTTATTCGCTTTCGCGAAAGCGTACAAATCGTAATTAATCTTTATCTAGTTTATACTTTGATAAATCCATACCAAAATTTAAACCTTTCACATTTACAAGTTCTTCCAATTCTGTTAATGATTTCTTACCAAAGTTTCTAAACTTCATAAGATCATTTTTATTAAAAGAAACTAGATCTCCTAATGTGTCTACTTCTGCAGCTTTAAGACAGTTAAGAGCACGTACCGAAAGATCCATATCGATAAGTTTTGTCTTAAGTAATTGCCTCATATGAAGTGACTCTTCATCATATGTTTCTGTTTGAGCAATCTCATCAGCCTCAAGGGTGATACGCTCATCAGAAAATAACATAAAGTGATGAATAAGTGTTTTTGCAGCTTCAGTAAGAGCTTCTTTAGGATGAATAGAACCGTCTGTAATTATTTCAAAGATTAATTTTTCATAATCTGTTTTTTGCTCTACACGGTAGTTTTCAATGCTATATTTTACATTTCTAATAGGTGTGTATATAGAATCTGTAAATATTGTTCCTAGAGGTGCATTTGATTTTTTATTTTCTTCTGCTGGTACGTAACCTCTTCCCTTTTCTATGGTAATTTCCATATTTACATTAACCTTCTTATCCATATTTGCGATAATAAGGTCTGGGTTAAGAACTTGAAATCCAGAAATAAATTTCTGAAAATCTCCTGCAGTAAGTTGATCTATGCCAGAAAGTGAAATAGTAACAGTTTCATTATCTATTTCTTCTATCTGTCTCTTAAAACGTACTTGCTTTAGATTAAGAATAATCTCCGTTACATCTTCAACTACTCCAGCGATTGTAGAAAACTCATGATCTACGCCTTCTATACGAACAGAAGTGATTGCAAAACCTTCTAAAGAAGAAAGTAATACACGTCTTAAAGCGTTTCCTACGGTTAAACCATAACCAGGTTCTAAAGGTCTAAACTCAAACTTACCTTCAAAATCAGTAGAGTCAATCATAATGACTTTATCAGGCTTTTGGAAATTTAATATTGCCATATCGTGTTTTCTAGCTTTAGTTAATTTTACTTAGAGTATAATTCGACAATGAATTGCTCATTGATATTTTCAGGTATTTGGATACGCTGAGGGACAGCTACAAATGTACCTTCTTTCTTATCATTATTCCATGTGATCCACTCATAAACATGACTTGCATTAGCCAATGAGTTTTCAACAACTTCTAATGATTTTGATTTTTCGCGCACTGCAATAACATCCCCAGGTTTTACTTGGTAAGATGGAATATTAACAATACCTCCATTTACAGTAATATGTCTATGTGATACTAATTGACGTGATCCATTTCTTGAAGGAGAAATCCCCATTCTATATACTACATTATCTAAACGTTGCTCACAAAATTGAAGTAAAACCTCACCAGTAATTCCGTTTGATCTATTTGCTTTTGCATATAGGTTTCTAAACTGACGCTCTAATATACCATATGTATATTTTGCTTTCTGTTTTTCTTGTAATTGAACAGCGTATTCAGATTTTTTTCCTCTACGTCTGTTGTTTCCGTGTTGTCCAGGAGGATAATTTCTTTTTTCAAAAGATTTATCATCTCCAAAAATTGCTTCACTAAATTTACGAGCAATTTTAGTCTTAGGACCAGTATATCTTGCCATTTAAAAAGTTTTTTTGAGGGGGTTAGGAATTAAGGTCAATCCTTCGCAAACTCTATTCCCTCTAGATATTAAATTAAAATTAAACACGACGTCTTTTTGGTGGACGACAACCATTATGTGGTGCTGGAGTTACATCAATAATTTCTGTAACTTCAATACCGCTATTATGAATAGATCTAATAGCAGACTCACGTCCATTACCAGGTCCTTTTACATATACTTTTACTTTACGCAAGCCTGCTTCGTGAGCAACTTTTGCGCAATCTTCTGCAGCAGTTTGAGCAGCATATGGAGTGTTCTTTTTAGAACCTCTAAAGCCCATTTTACCAGCAGACGACCAAGATATTACATCTCCTTTCTTATTAGTTAAAGATATAATCAGGTTATTAAAAGATGCTGTGATGTGTGCTTCACCCACAGATTCTATAACAACTTTACGTTTTTTTGTACTTTGCTTTGCCATTACTACAAGTTATTATTTAGTTGCTTTCTTCTTGTTTGCAACAGTTTTACGCTTTCCTTTTCTTGTACGAGAGTTATTCTTTGTACGTTGACCTCTTAAGGGAAGTCCTGTACGGTGGCGAATACCTCTATAACATCCTATATCCATTAAACGTTTAATGTTTAATGATACTTCACTACGTAATTCTCCTTCGATAGTAAAACTACCCACTGCATCACGAATACGACCAATTTCGTCGTCATCCCAATCAGAGACTTTTTTATCTTCAGATACATTAGCAGTAGCCAAAATTTCTTGTGCTCTACTCTTACCGATTCCAAAGATGTAAGTTAATGCAATTACACCTCTTTTTTGTTTTGGGATATCAATCCCTGCGATTCTAGCCATAACTTTTAACCTTGTCTTTGTTTAAACCTAGGGTTCTTTTTGTTAATTACGTATAATCTGCCTTTGCGACGTACAATCTTACAATCGGCACTTCTCTTTTTAATAGACGCTCTTACTTTCATATCAAGCTATTTTCCCGTTAATAACGGTACGTTATACGAGCCTTAGATAAATCATAAGGACTCATTTCTAATTTTACTTTATCTCCAGGTAATAATTTAATATAGTGCATGCGCATTTTACCTGATATGTGCGCCGTCACTACGTGACCATTTTCTAGTTCAACTCTAAACATTGCATTAGACAATGCCTCTATAATTGATCCATCTTGTTCTATAGCTGCTTGTTTTGCCATTATGCTACCGCTTTACGATTTTTACCTGACTTCATAAGACCATCATAATGTCTATTAAGCAGGTATGAGTTTACTTGTTGCATTGTATCTATGGCAACTCCCACCATAATCAAAAGTGATGTTCCTCCATAAAATAAAGCCCATCCTTGTTGTATTCCTATGACATTAAAAGCTATTGCTGGGAATATTGCTATTAATGCTAAAAATACAGATCCTGGTAATGTAATCTGAGACATTATCTTATCCAAATATTCTGCTGTTTCACTTCCAGGACGAATCCCAGCTATAAAACCACCACTACGTTTAAGATCATCTGCCATTTTATTTGTAGGAACTGTAATTGCTGTATAGAAGTACGTAAAGATTATAATTAATAATCCAAATACTAGATTATACCAAAATCCAAATATATTTCCTCCAAACTCAGCTTGTAACCATTGTCCTGCAGAAGTATTTTCTAAGAAACTAGCTGATCCAATCAAACCTGGTACAAACATAATTGCTTGTGCAAATATAATAGGCATTACTCCTGAAGCATTCAATTTTAATGGAATATATTGTCTACTTCCAAAAACGTTTTTCTCATAGGCTCCACTTGCAGTTCTTCTTGCATAAGAGACTGGGATTTGCCGTACAGCCATCACCAGAAGAACAGATAATAATATAATTACAAACCATATTACTAATTCTATTAGAATCATAATGATTCCTCCGTTAGATTCTGTTACACGAGCAACCCATTCTTGGACAAATGAAAGAGGCATTGTTGCAATAATACCCACCATAATTAAAAGTGATATACCATTACCAATACCTTTATCTGTAATTTTTTCTCCCAACCACATTGCAAAAACACAACCTGTTACAAGTATTAATACTGATGAAATATAGAAGACAGGTGTTTTACCTAAAATAAAAGCAGATTCAGGAACTCCTAATGTTCCAAGAGCAGCAAGATAACCAGGAGCTTGTAATAAACAAATTCCTATAGTAAGCCATCTTGTAATCTGATTAATCTTACGACGACCACTTTCTCCTTCTTTTTGTAATTTCTGTAAATAAGGAATTGCTATCCCCATTAATTGAACTACAATAGAAGCAGAAATATATGGCATAATACCAAGTGCAAATACTGACGCATTAGAAAAAGCTCCTCCAGTAAATGCATTAAGTATACCTCCTAGACCAGCATCAAAATTAGCAGCAAATCCTCCTAATTGAGAAGCATCAATACCAGGTAGTACTACTTGGGCACCAAAACGATATACGAGGAGCAGAGTTAACGTAAGCAAAATACGATTCTTAAGCTCGTCAATCTTCCAAATATTTTTTATTGTATCTATAAATTTCATCCTCTTATATCAATTATAAAGTTACAGCTTCTCCTCCAGCAGCTTCAACAGCTTGCTTTGCTGATGCTGTAAACTTATGAGCAGACACTTTAAGTTTTGCTTTAAGCTCTCCTCTTCCTAATATTTTTACTAGATCGCTTTTTCCAACAAGACGATTCTCGATTAACACATCAAGAGTAACCTCATCTTTAATACGACCTGCATCAACATATTCTTGAAGAGTATCTAAGTTTACACCTGCATACTCTTTGCGATTAATGTTTTTAAAACCAAATTTAGGAACACGTCTTTGTAAAGGCATTTGACCTCCTTCAAAACCTATTTTCTTAGAATAACCAGAACGAGATTTTTGTCCTTTATGTCCACGACCAGCTGTACCACCGTTACCAGTTGCCTGACCACGACCTTTACGGCTATCGTTTTTCTTAACTGAACCCTTTGCAGGTTGTAAAGTATTTAAATTCATCTATACTAATTATTTAAGCTTCTTCTACAGAAACTAAATGACTTACTTTATTTATCATACCAAGAATATTAGGAGTATTTTCATGCTCCTTTACTTGGCCCATCTTTCTTAATCCAAGAGCCTCTAGGGTTCTCTTTTGGTCTTTAGGACGATTAATCGCACTTCGAACCTTTGTTACTTTAATCTTTGCCATAACTTCTTGGTTTATCCTTTAAATACTTTATCAAGAGAAATCCCTCTTTGTTTTGCAACAGTTTCAGCACTTCTTAATTGAAGTAATGCATCAAAAGTAGCTTTAACAACGTTATGTGGATTTGAAGAACCTTGATTCTTAGATAATACATCATGTATTCCTACAGACTCTAATACGGCTCTAATCGCACCACCTGCAATTACTCCTGTTCCGGCAGCTGCTGGAAGTAATAATACTCTAGCTCCACCATATTTTCCTTTTTGCTCGTGAGGAATTGACTTCTTATTTAATGGAATACGTACAAGGTTTTTCTTAGCGTCCTCTACTGCTTTTGCAATAGCAGAAGCAACTTCTTTAGATTTCCCTAACCCTTGACCTACAACACCATTCTCATCACCTACGACTACAATAGCAGAAAAACCAAAGGCTCTACCTCCTTTTGTTACTTTAGTAACACGTTGTACCCCTACTAAGCGATCTTTAAGTTCTAAACCACTAGGTTTAACTAACTCTACGTTTTTATAATTCTGATACATAATTTATTTAGAATTTAAGTCCACCCTCTCGAGCGCCTTCTGCTAGTTGTTTAACTCTTCCATGATATAAGTAACCTCCTCTGTCAAATACAACAGATTCAACTCCTGATTTTACAGCTTTCTCTGCAATTGCTTTTCCTACAAGTTTTGCGATTTCAGATTTGTTTACGTCTGAAGTAACAATTCCTTTATCACGAGAAGAAGCAGCTCCTAAAGTCTGACCAGATAAATCATCGATTATCTGAGCATAAATCTCTTTATTACTTCTAAATACACAGAGTCTAGGGCGCTCTGCAGTTCCAGAAATAGTCTTACGAATTCTCAAATGAATTCTATTTCTTTTTTCACTTTTTGATAATGCCATAACCTATGTATTATGCAGATTTCCCTGCTTTTCTTCTAATGATCTCTCCTACAAACTTAATCCCTTTTCCTTTATATGGTTCAGGCTTACGGAAGGCGCGTATTTTTGCAGCAACTTGACCTACCAGTTGTTTATCGTGAGACGTTAATTTTACAATTGGATTTTTACCTTTCTCAGATACAGTTTCCACTTTTACCTCAGGAGCGATTTCTAAAACAATATTATGAGAGAAACCAACAGCCAAATCTAATTTTTGACCTTGATTACTAGCACGATATCCTACTCCTATAAGCTCTAATTCCTTGGTCCATCCTTTTGAAACACCTTCAATCATATTAAAAATAAGCGAACGATATAAACCGTGCTTTGCTCTAATATCTTTTTTATCTGAATCGCGTTCAAGAGTAATCGTTCCATCTTCTACTTTAATAGCAATATCTGAAAACTCTTGTGTAAGTTCACCTAACTTTCCTTTTACGGTTACAACACCATCTGCTACATTAATTGTAACACCGTCTGGTACTGTAATTGGACTTTTACCTATTCTTGACATTTCTTTGTCTTTTTAACTGGGTTAGTAAACGTAACAAAGTACTTCGCCACCTACATTAGCTTGTTGAGCTTGCTTTCCTGTCATAACTCCTTTAGAAGTTGAAACAATAGCAATACCTAAACCATTCAATATACGAGGTATATCTGAAGATGATGCGTATTTACGTAAACCAGGTTTACTTATTCTTTGAATATCCTTAATTACAGATTCTTTTGTTAATCCATCATACTTCAATGCAATCTTGATAGTATCCTGAGACTTACCTGTTTCAAATTTGTAACTTAATATATAACCTTGATCGAATAAGATTTTTGTCATCTCCTTTTTAAGGTTTGATGCAGGAATCTCAACGACTCTGTGATTGGCTGCAGCTGCATTTCTAACTCTAGTTAGAAAATCTGCAATTGGATCTGTGTTCATTTATATGAATTTACAGTAGTGGTTTTTCATCTATATGAAACCTTCTACTTATTAATATTTATTACCAACTAGCTTTCTTTACACCTGGAATAAGACCTTGATTTGCCATTTCACGAAATGTTACACGTGAAATACCAAATTGTCTCATATATCCTTTAGGACGACCTGTCAATTTACAACGGTTGTGCATACGTACAGGTGATGCGTTCTTAGGCAGCTTCTGTAATGCATCATAATCTCCAGCTTCTTTTAAAGCTTTACGTTTTTCAGCATATTTAGCAACTGTCTTTGCTCTTTTCACCTCACGGGCTTTCATTGATTCTTTAGCCATAATTAGTTCTTTTTGAAAGGTAAACCTAGTTCTGTTAACAATGATTTTGCTTCTTTATCAGTAGAGGCAGAAGTTTCAAAAGTAATATTCATACCATCAATCTTCTTTATTCTATCGATATTGATTTCTGGAAAAATGATTTGTTCAGTAATTCCCATATTGTAATTACCTCTACCATCAAATCCAGTAGCATTTATTCCTCCAAAGTCTCTTACTCGTGGAAGTGCTGATGTAATCAATCTATCAAGAAATTCATACATACGTTCACCACGTAAAGTTACTTTTGCTCCAATTGGCATTCCTTTACGAAGTTTAAAAGTAGCAACATCTTTCTTTGAAATTGTAGAGACAGCTCTTTGCCCTGTAATTAGGGTAAGTTCATCTACTGCATTTTCAACCAATTTTTTATCAGCAACTGCTGCTCCAACTCCTCTAGATACTATGATCTTATTTAGTTTAGGAACCTGCATTACATTCTTATAGCCAAATTCTTCTGTAAGAGCGACCGTCACACGATCTTTAAACTCTTGTTTTAATCTTGGTACGTATCCCATGACTATATAATTTCGTTTGTTGTTTTTGCGAAACGAACCTTCTTATCTCCTTCCATACGGTAACCTACTCTTGTAGCTTTACCATTACTATCTATTAAAGATAGATTTGAAACTTGAAGAGGTGCTTCTTTTTCTTTAATACCACCTTGAGGGTTTGCAGCGCTAGGCTTTTCATGTTTTTTAACCATGTTTACACCTTCAACGATAACCTTATTTTTATCGATAAACACTTTCGTCACTTTACCTTCCTTACCTTTTTGGTCTCCAGCAGTAACACGAACAGTATCTCCAGATTTTATTTTAAGTTTTGTCATCTTCTTATGTATTAAAGCACTTCTGGTGCCAATGATACAATCTTCATGAATTGCTTATCACGAAGTTCTCTCGCTACTGGTCCAAAAACACGAGTTCCTCGCATTTCACCTTGAGCGTTTAAAAGAACACAAGCATTATCATCAAAACGGATATATGATCCATCTGGACGACGTACTTCTTTCTTAGTACGCACAACTACTGCTGTAGAAACGGCTCCTTTTTTAATTTGGCCATTAGGTGTTGCATCTTTTACAGATACAACAATCTTATCTCCTACAGAAGCATATCTTCTCTTAGTACCTCCCAACACACGGATAGTCAAAACTTCTTTTGCTCCTGTGTTATCTGCTACTTTTAATCTTGATTCTTGCTGTAACATTACTTAGCTCTTTCAATGATTTCTACTAGTCTCCAACATTTTGATTTACTCATAGGACGAGTTTCCATAATCCTAACAGTATCTCCTTCGTTGCAGTCGTTTGTTTCGTCGTGTGCTACGTATTTTTTCGTTTTCAAAACGAATTTACCATACATAGGGTGTTTTACCTTTTTAACCTCTGCAACAACAATTGATTTTTGCATCTTGTTACTGGTTACAACACCGATACGCTCTTTTCTTAAATTTCTTTTTTCCATCTTAAGCGGCGTTATTGTTCTCTTTTAGTTAACTCAGTTGCTATTCTTGCGACTGTACGTCTCAAAGAACGCAATTGAATAGGATTCTCTAATGGAGAAATGGTATGTGCCATTTTAAGATCCGCATAAGATCTTTTAGCTTTTCCAAGTTCTTCTTGTAATTCTGCTGCAGATAATCCTTTTACCTCTGATTGTTTCATTATCTTAAAATTTATTCAGCTGAAAAATCTCTAGCTACGATATATTTCGTTCTAACAGGAAGTTTTTGAGCGGCAAGTCTAAGTGCTTCTTTAGCCACTGGCTCAGGCACTCCACCTACTTCAAATAAAATACGTCCTGGTTTTACAACAGCTGCCCAATATTCTACAGCACCTTTACCTTTACCCATACGTACCTCAAGAGGCTTCTTCGTTATAGGCTTATCCGGGAATATTTTGATCCATAATTGACCTTCCCTTTTCATGTAACGTGTTGCAGCAATACGAGCTGCTTCTATTTGTCTAGCAGTAATGAAATTTGAGTCTGTTGACTTAATTCCAAAAGTTCCATTTGAAAGTGTATGTCCTCTTTGAGAAAGACCCTTCATACGTCCTTTTTGCTGCTTACGGAATTTTGTTTTTTTAGGCTGTAACATTTTTTTGTTCTTTTAAAAAATTACTTTCTACGACGAGGTCCTCGGTTATCTTTACCTGAACCCCCTTTACCTGATTTCTTCTGTAAACCAACTAATGGAGAAAGCTCTCTTTTGCCATATACTTCACCTTTCATAATCCACACTTTAATACCCAATCTACCATAAGTAGTATGAGCTTCAACTAAAGCATAATCTATGTCGGCTCTAAATGTTGATAAAGGAATACGTCCATCTTTATAAGACTCTGAACGCGCCATTTCAGCACCATTCAAACGTCCAGAAATCTGAATTTTAATACCCTCGGCATTCATACGCATTGCAGCCGCAATAGCCATTTTGATTGCACGACGAAAAGAGATACGACCCTCTATTTGACGAGCAACACTTGACCCTACCAAAAATGCATCAAGTTCTGGACGTTTGATCTCGTGGATATTAATTTGTACTTCTTTCTCAGTAATCTTCTTAAGCTCTTCTTTTAACTTGTCTACCTCTTGACCACCTTTCCCAATAATAATACCAGGTCTAGCAGTAGTGATAGTAACGGTTACAAGTTTAAGCGTACGCTCAATAATTACACGTGACACACTAGCTTTACTTAAACGAGCGTGAATGTAACGTCTAATCTTATCGTCTTCGGCAAGTTTATCACCGTAGTCGTTACCACCGTACCAGTTAGATTCCCATCCTCTGATAATTCCTAGGCGATTTCCGATTGGATTTGTCTTCTGTCCCATCTAATTAATTGCTTTGTGTGTTATCGTTTGCTGCAAGCACAACTGTAACGTGATTGCTGCGTTTTCTTATTCTGTGTGCACGACCTTGTGGTGCAGGACGAAGTCTTTTTAACATCGCTCCACTATCCACTTTGATCTCTTTAATAAAAAGATCTGCATCTTCAAGACTTGCGTCTTCATTTTTTGCTTCCCAATTTGCAATTGCAGAAAGGACAAGCTTTTCAACTTTACGAGATGCTTCTTTATTACTAAATTTCAATAACTGAAGTGCTCTCTCCACCTTTGCGCCGCGTATCATATCTGCTACTAAACGCATTTTACGAGGTGAAGTCGGGCAGTTATTCAATTTAGCGAAAGCTACTTGCTTATTAGCAGCCTTGCGCGCTTCTGCTGATTCTCTTTTACGAACTCCCATGACTTCAATTATTTTTTACCTTTATTTTTTGCACCAGCATGTCCTCTATAAGAACGAGTTGGTGAAAATTCTCCTAATTTATGACCTACCATATTCTCAGTAACATATACTGGAACAAATTGGCGACCATTATGCACTGCTATTGTTTGCCCCACAAAATCTGGAGTAATCATTGAAGCTCTAGACCAGGTCTTGATGACAGTCTTTTTACTTGCTTCAATATTTGCAGCAACTTTCTTTTCTAATTTATAGTGAACGTAAGGTCCTTTTTTTAATGAACGTGCCATATCTTAATTATTTCTTTCTACGTTCTACAATATATTTATTACTCGCTTTCGTTTTAGAACGCGTTCTATACCCTTTAGCAGGAACACCGTTTCTATTACGAGGGTGACCTCCAGAAGATTTACCTTCTCCACCTCCCATTGGGTGATCGACAGGGTTCATCACTACTGGACGTACACGAGGTCTTCTACCTAACCAACGGCTTCTACCAGCTTTACCAGATACTAATAACTGATGATCACTATTAGACACCGCTCCGATCGTTGCCATACAAGTCACAAGAATCAATCTTGTTTCCCCTGAAGGTAATTTTACCGTAGCAAACTTACCATCACGTGCCATTAATTGTGCAAATGCACCAGCACTACGAGCCATTACAGCTCCTTGACCTGGACGCAATTCTATACAAGAAACGATTGTACCTAATGGAATATCTGAAAGAGGCATTGCATTTCCAATTTCTGGAGCCACATTTGGACCAGATACTAGATTTTGACCTACTTCAAGACCGTTTTGAGCAATTACATAACGCTTTTCACCATCTTGGTAATTAAGCAATGCAATAAATGCTGTTCTGTTTGGATCGTACTGAATCGAAGCAACCGTAGCTGGAATTCCTTCCTTGTTACGTTTGAAATCGATTATACGATACCTTCTTTTATGACCCCCACCTAATTGGCGTACAGTCATTTTTCCTGTGTTGTTTCTACCCCCTGAGCGTTTTCTCGGAGCCAAAAGGCTCTTTTCTGGCTTGTCAGTTGTAATCTGGTCGAAACCATTTACAACTCTAAATCGCTGCCCTGGAGTGATAGGTTTTAGTTTTCTTACTGACATTTTAAGAAATTAAATGTTGTTATAAAAATCTATTGTATCACCTTCCGCCAACTGTACAATTGCTTTTTTGATAGCACTTGTTTTACCAGTAATAACCCCAGATTTCGTATAACGAGATTTGCGATCTGGACGGACATTCATTGTTCGAACTTTTTCAACTGAAACGCCATAAGCAGACTCAACTGCTTTTTTAATTTCAACCTTATTTGTTCTCATACTTACTTCGAAAGTATAGCGATTATTAACCTCACTATCCATCGTAGCTTTTTCCGTAATAACAGGTTTTATTAAAATACTCATGACGTCTTATTTAGCTAAGTTAGTCTCAATACCTTCTAAAGAACCTTCAAGCAATACAACATTATTAGCATTCATAATTTTGTAAGTACTTAATTCTGAGCTTGTTACAACTTCAGTGCTCTTTAAATTGCGTGACGACAAATATACATTATTATTTGACTCTCCCAACACTATCAAAGATTTTTTGTTTTCAAGACCTAAAGCCTTAAGCACATTGATAAAATCTTTTGTCTTTGGAGTTTCAAAATTAAAGTCTTCTACGACTGTGATTGCTTTATCATTTGCCTTTAAAGAAAGTGCAGAACGACGTGCTAATCTTTTTAATCCTTTATTAAGTTTGAAAGAATAATTTCTTGGTCTAGGACCAAACATTCTTCCTCCTCCTTTAAAAACACCAGACTTGATACTACCCGCACGAGCCGTACCAGTTCCTTTTTGTTTTTTAATCTTACGAGTAGATCCTGAAATCTCAGCTCTCTCTTTTGCCTTATGAGTTCCTTGACGTTGATTAGCAAGATATTGCTTTACGTCTAAGTATACAGCATGATTATTAGGCTCAATAGCAAAAACAGCATCAGAAAGGTCTGCCTTTCTCCCTGTTTCTTTTCCTTTAATATCTACAACTGCTACTTTCATTATTTCTGAATGGTTACATAAGCGTTTTTGTGACCAGGAACACATCCTTTTACAACAAGTAGATTTTTATCTGCAACTACTTTTAAAACTCTTAAATTTTGAACTTTCACTTGATCACCTCCCATACGTCCTGCCATACGCATTCCTTTGAATACACGTGCAGGATAAGAAGCAGCACCAATAGAACCTGGAGCCCTCAAACGGTTATGTTGACCGTGAGTTGCTTGTCCTACTCCGGCAAAACCGTGACGCTTAACAACTCCTTGAAAACCTTTACCTTTTGAAGTACCAGCCACATCTACAAATTCACCTTCTTCAAAGTGATCTACAGTGATCGCATCTCCTAATTTAAATTCTCCTTCAAATCCTTGAAACTCGACAACTTTGCGTTTTGCAACCGTACCTGCTTTTTTAGCGTGACCGCTAGCAGCTTTGTTTGCCTTTTTCGCGTCATCGAAACCAAGTTGAAGGGCTTCATACCCGTCAGTTTCTGTGGTTCTGACTTGGGTAACTACGCAGGGACCTACCTCTAAGACCGTACATGGAATATTCTTTCCATTTTCGTCAAAGATGCTGGTCATACCTACTTTTTTTCCGATTAACCCAGACATATTTATTTATATTAATTATTAAAAATTCTATTCAAAAAAAACAGGGCCAAATACCTTCAACCCTGAATGTATTTTTCCGTTTTTCCTTTGCTCGCAGCTCAGGACATTTTATAGTGTTAAGTGTGCTTTCGCGAAAGCACACTCAATCTATCACACTTTTATCTCTACTTCTACTCCACTTGGCAATTCAAGCTTCATTAACGCATCAATCGTCTTTGAAGATGAACTATAAATATCAAGTAAACGCTTATAAGAGCTAAGCTCAAATTGCTCACGAGATTTTTTGTTTACGTGTGGAGAACGTAGTACTGTAAAAATTTTCTTATGTGTAGGAAGCGGAATTGGTCCAGTTACTACAGCTCCAGTTGTTTTTACTGTCTTTACGATCTTCTCAGCAGACTTATCTACTAAGTTGTGGTCGTAAGACTTTAATTTGATTCTTATTTTTTGACTCATATCCTTAGTAATTAGTTTGTTCCTTTAGATGCTGCAATTACTTCTTCAGAAATATTAGAAGGAGTCTCAGCATAATGAGAAAATTCCATTGTTGAGGTTGCACGTCCAGAAGACAACGTTCTTAATGTAGTTACATATCCAAACATTTCTGAAAGTGGCACCGTTGCTTTTACAGTTTTTGCACCAGCACGATCACCCATATCACTCACTTGACCACGGCGACGGTTAAGGTCACCTACAATATCTCCCATATTCTCCTCAGGCGTAATTACCTCAAGTTTCATAATAGGCTCCATTATTACGGCTTTAGCAGCTTTAGCTGAATTTTTAAAACCTAATTTTGCAGCAAGTTCGAATGATAATTGATCAGAATCCACATCATGGAAAGATCCATCTGTCAGTGTTACTTTAATAGCGTCCACCTCATAACCTGCTAAAGGCCCATTTACCATTGCCATTTTGAAACCTTTCTCAATAGAAGGAACAAATTCTTTTGGTACGTTTCCACCTTTAATCTTATTTACAAACTCAAGTCCTACAAAACCTTCTTCTGCTGGCTCAATTGTAAATACGATATCTGCAAATTTACCACGTCCACCTGATTGCTTTTTGTACGTTTCTCTATGTTCTGCTGTAGCAGTAATAGCCTCCTTGTACTCAACCTGTGGTTGACCCTGGTTAACTTCTACTTTAAATTCACGCTTTAAACGGTCTACAATAACATCTAAGTGAAGTTCACCCATTCCAGATATAATAGTCTGCCCTGAAGCTTCATCAGAACGCACTGTAAACGTTGGATCTTCCTCAGCTAATTTAGCCAAACCAAGCCCTAATTTATCAACATCTGCCTTCGTCTTTGGCTCTACCGCAATACCAATTACTGGATCAGGGAAATCCATAGATTCCAACACTATAGGATGCGCTTGATCGGTAAGAGTGTCTCCTGTTTTAATAGATTTGAATCCAACAGCAGCCCCTATATCTCCAGCTTCTATATATTCAATTGCATTTTGCTTGTTAGCATGCATCTGATAGATACGAGAGATACGTTCTTTTTTACCAGAACGATTATTTAAAACATAAGATCCAGCATCTAAACGACCTGAATATGCTCTAAAAAATGCTAAACGTCCTACAAAAGGATCTGTAGCAATTTTAAATGCTAAAGCAGCAAATGGCTCCTTAACATCTGGCTTACGTAATTCTTCCTCATCTGTATTTGGATTTACACCAACAATACCTTCTTTATCCGTAGGAGAAGGTAAATAACGACATACCGCATCAAGAAGGAACTGAACTCCTTTATTCTTAAATGCAGACCCACAGATCATAGGAATAATAGACATATCCATTACAGCAGCACGAAGCGCAGCATGCACTTCTTCTTCCGTAATTGACTCTTCATCTTCCATGAATTTCTCAAGAAGATTCTCATCATACGCAGCAACTTCTTCAATAAGTTTACCACGAAGCATCTTAGCCTCTTCTTTAAGATCTTCAGGAATATCAACAATATCAAATGTTGATCCCATTCCTTCCTCATGCCATACAATAGCACGATTCTTAACTAAATCAACAATTCCTTTAAAATCTTCTTCATCACCAATATTCAATACAATAGGTACTGCATTAGAACCTAACATATCTTTAACTTGCTGACATACTTCTAAAAAGTTAGACCCTTGACGGTCCATTTTATTTACAAAACCAATACGTGGCACTTTGTAATTATCCGCTAGTCTCCAGTTAGTTTCTGACTGAGGCTCAACACCATCAACAGCACTAAATAAGAACACTAACCCATCAAGTACACGTAATGATCTATTTACCTCTACAGTAAAATCAACGTGACCTGGAGTATCTATAATATTAAAATGGTATCCTTTTGTATCTGGAGTAGATTCCCCATTTTCAATAGGAAATTCCCAAGTACAGGTAGTCGCAGCAGAAGTAATCGTGATACCACGCTCTTGTTCTTGCTCCATCCAGTCCATTGTAGCAGCACCATCATGTACTTCTCCAATTTTATGACTCACACCTGTATAATAAAGAATACGTTCAGTAGTAGTAGTTTTTCCTGCATCAATGTGCGCAGCAATACCAATATTTCTAGTGAATTTTAAATCTCTTGCCATTTCTTAGAATCTAAAGTGTGAAAATGCTTTATTTGCTTCTGCCATTTTATGCGTATCAGTACGCTTTTTAACAGCAGCACCTTCTTCTTTTGCAGCAGCAAGAATTTCTGCAGCAAGTTTAGAAGCCATTGACTTTTCGTTTCTTTTTCTTGCAAAACCGATTAACCACTTCATCGCAGTTGAGATCTTACGATCTGGACGAATTTGCATAGGGATTTGGAAAGTTGCCCCTCCTACTCGACGACTACGTACTTCAACGTGAGGCATTACATTAGATAATGCATCCTTCCACATTTCAAGTGCTGTTTTTTCGTCGTCTGTTTTCTTTTCTTCTACGATATCAATTGCATCGTAAAAAACTTTAAAGGCTACCGATTTTTTTCCGTCCCACATCATCATATTAACAAATCGAGTTACTAACTGATCGTTAAAGCGTGGATCCGGTAAAAGTGGTCTCTTTTTGGCCTGTCTTTTTCTCATTTCTTCTCTTTAAAAGTGTTGATGATTTACTTCTTAGGGCGTTTTGCACCATATTTAGATCTCGATTGTAGTCTTCCTTGAACACCTGCGGTATCCAAAGCACCACGTACAATGTGATATCTAACTCCTGGCAAATCTTTTACCCTTCCACCTCTAACCAATACTATCGAGTGCTCCTGAAGATTGTGTCCTTCACCTCCGATGTATGCATTCACCTCTTTACCATTTGTTAAACGAACACGCGCAACTTTACGCATAGCCGAGTTTGGTTTTTTAGGTGTAGTCGTGTAAACACGAGTACATACGCCGCGGCGTTGTGGGCACGAATCTAAAGCAGCCGATTTACTCTTCTTGGTTATTTTGGCTCTTCCTTTTCGTACTAATTGTGAAATTGTTGGCATAATTTCTTTCTACCTAAATTTTGTTAAAATTAACTAACCCTTCTCTAAGGGCTTGCAAAAGTACAAATATTTTTAAGTTTATCAAATACTAAATCACTTATTTTAATAGGTTTTTCTAATTAAATACCGTCACAAACACTTTTTACTTTCAAAAACCGTTAGATTTACATCAAAAAAACTACAACTGCTTGAGACGCATTATTTACTTTTTTCATATCCTATATATATATACTACTTCTGTAAGTTTTGCTCAAGAAGAAAAACTCACACTCAAAATTCAAGGAATAACAGATACCGAAACAAAAGTAATAGACAGTTTAGGTTATGCAAAAACGTATAACGAACTCACCCCTCTTTTAAAAACCATAGACAGTTTAAAAAGCAATCTTTCTCAATTAGGATATATAGACATCTCTGAACAAAGAAGCAACAACAAATTTGCTTATACTTCTATCTTAAACTTAGGAAAGCGCTATACTTACATCAAAATATATGTGGGCTCTGACAAATCCATTAAAGAATACTTTAAACAAGCCAATATAAAAGTAAAGAACGATAGTGTTGTTATTGAGACCGCTTTCGCGAAAGCGGCCTTAGAAAACTTAACATATATTGCTGCAAATAGCGGAAATCCATTTACTAGTTTTCAAATAACATCTATTGCAAAAAAAGACTTATCTAATAGTCTAACAGGGACACTAACTACAGAAAAGGATACTGATCGATATGCTGATCGTATAATTATAAATGGATATGAGAAAGCTCCAAAGGGTTTTATAAAACATTATGCGAGGATAAAAGAAGGAAAGCCTTTTAACCAAAAAGAACTAATTGAGCAAAACGAACGGCTAAACAACCTTAGTTTCATTTCTTCAAAGAAAGATCCTGAAGTGCTTTTTACAAAAGACAGCACTACTGTTTATTTTTACTTAGAACGAAAAGTCAACAATCGTTTTGATGGTTTTTTAGGTTTTGCCACAAATGAAGAAACTAATAGACTCCAGCTTGACGGCTACATAGATTTAATACTAACAAACAATCTCAATTATGGAGAGACACTTCTTCTTAATTACAAAAGTGATGGAGAAGATCAAACTCAATTAAACATCAAAGCAACATTACCTTATCTTTTTAAAAGTCCTTTAGGAGTAGAGGCTCAGCTTTCACTATTCAGAAAGGACAGCACCTTCTCTGAAAACAGCCAAGAAGTTAGTTTATTTTACCAAGTAAATGCAAATAACACAATTTCCTTAGGATACAAATCAAAACAGTCTGAAGATCTTATCGAATCGACAGACATAAATGAAGTCATAGAAGACTTTACACAACAAAGAGTATTAGGTAGTTTTAAACACACTAACCTTCAATCTGACTTTTTCTTTCCCACCAAAACACAACTAATTATTGAAGGAGAATTAGGTAATCGCCAAACAACGACTTCAAAAGAAGAGCAATTAAGCATTAATGAATACATCAGTCATATTTTTAAACTTAATGAATACAATCAAATCTATTTACAAAATAGAACTCAAGTACTTCTTTCTGATTCGTACTTAACAAATGAACTTTACAGGTTTGGAGGAATCACAAGCATACGAGGATTTGAAGAGAATAGTATTTTTGCAAATCTTGTAAGTACACTAAATACGGAATATAGATATGTCATAAATTCTGGAATTTATATACATAGCATTATAGATTTAGCATATTTTGAGAATGAAATAGCCAATCAAAAAGAAAAACTAGTAAGTTTTGGAATTGGTGCAGGGCTAAGAACTAAAGCTGGTATTTTTAAAATCAACATAGCAAACGGCAAAACAGAGAATCAAACATTTCGATTTTCGAACACAAAATTACACTTTCAACTCGCAATTCGTTTTTAAAAAGACATCCAAGCAGCAGAAAATGTATTTTTTTCACCTAAAAACAGCTTCCTTTCCTTATTTATTATGTTAAAATTAACTTAAAAGTAAATCATTATCGGGATTATCTATACTGCGAAAAAAAAGGATAAAATTTAACCTGAAATAGAAAATACCTCGAGACCCCTCCAAACTATTTTAAATAAAGAATTCTCACATACAGAATTCTAAGGGACAATTAAATGGATTGTAAAATTTTCTTAAAACAACACATCCAAATTAAGTGCTTTTTTGATACAAAATAGACACTTAAGAGTATTAACAGTTTTTATGAAAAGTTTAATAAAAATGCCATTTATCCTAAAATTTAGCAATAAATAGTTGTACGATTAACTTTTTATTGTGATTTTTATAAAAAATTGTAATCTTTAAAAGAAATGAAAAAAAAATTGACACTATTGTCAATACTACTCTTAGTATTGACAGTGCAGATTTCTCATGCACAAGAAAAAACGATATCAGGAACGGTTTTTGAGTCCGAAGGTCCTTTGCCAGGCGCTAATATTTTGGTAAAAGGAACATCAAATGGAACACAGACTGATTTTGATGGTAAATTCACATTACCCGATGTTAATTCATCCGATATTATCGTCATTAGCTATGTAGGATACAAGACTCTCGAAATTCCTGTTGGAACCCAGACTACTATTACGGCAACGCTAGAAGCCGACAATACACTTGACGAAATTGTCATTGTAGGTTTTGGTAGTAGAACAAAAGAACTCTCAACATCTGCAGTATCTACCGTTACTGGTAAGGATATAGAAAACTTAGTTCCTTCCACCAGTCTTGATAATGCATTACAAGGTAAAGCCGCAGGGGTACAAGTCGTAGGCGCAAATGGACGACCTGGTCAAACCGCTTTTGTACAAATACGTGGTATTGGGTCCTTAAGTGCATCTACAACACCATTATATGTTGTTGACGGCGTGCCAATTGATGCAAATGACGTAAACAACATCAATCCTAACGATATTGAGAACTTCTCTATTTTAAAAGATGCAGCAACTGTAAGTCTTTATGGTTCTCGTGGAGCAAATGGCGTTGTTTTAATTACAACAAAAAAAGGAAAAAGTGGGGAAGCTAAAATTAGTTTTAATTCTTCCATAGGGTACTCTCAACGCATTCCTGATCCGTTTGATCTTTTTGATGCAGCAGGAAAACTTGAGATTGAAAGACAATTTGCAGAGCTAGGAGTTACAGCTGCCCAAAGTTTACCTGGAGCAACATCTTCCCCAGAAGAGTTAGCTGAACTTATTGCTTTAGATACAGATTGGGAACAAGAATTACTTAGACAAGGTTTTATTCAAAATAATTCACTTTCTATTTCAGGTGGAGATGACAAATTAAATTATTTCTTATCTCTTGCATATAGTAAGAATACAGGAGTTATTGACCGTATTGATGGTTTTGAAAGGACCTCACTTCGTTTAAATACTTCGTACCAAGCAAAAAAATGGTTAAAAGTAAACACAAACATCTCTTTATCACGTAATACGTCTGATTTACCTAGAGACAGAAACAATGTACAAAACCCATTTAGAGCACTTTATGATTACAATCCATATGAACCTCTTTTCCTAAGAGATGCAGATGGAAATATTGAGGTTGATGAAAATGGAGACAATGTATTTAATCCAACTTCTACAGGATTCCCTATAGCTAGAGCTCTTCAAACTGAACCAGAAGATAATAGAAACTTCTTAATTATTGGAAGTCTTGGTGCGGACATCAAACTTTCAGATAATTTTTCAAATAACTTCCTAGTTGGAGCAACATCAAATAGATTTAACAGAACAAACAGGTCTTTAGCTGGAGGTGTTCTTCAAGGATTTGTAGGAGATGCCAATTTTCCTGGAACTCAAACAGATAATGCTTCTGTAGATTTACGATATAATGTAACAAACACATTTAGTTACAAAGACACTTATAATGGAGTACATAATCTTCAAGCTGATTTTCTTTTAGAATACATAGAACGTATTTTTACTAGTCAGTTTTCTACAAGTAGAGGATTCCCTTCTCCAGACATTCCATTTCAAGATGTTGCAACAGAAGCTCAAACAGCAGGTTCAAACGAAGCAAGAAACAGACTGTTTTCTCAAGGATTATTCTTAACCTATGATTACGACAGAAAATATGTAGTATCTGGAAGTATACGTCGTGACACATCTACACGTTTTAGCCCAAATAATCAAGAAGGATATTTTTGGAGTGGTAGTGCTGCTTGGAATATCAGTAATGAAGATTTTTTAGCAGACAATTCGACAATTAGTAATTTAAGACTAAGAGCTTCTTTAGGAACAGCAGGAAATCAAGCAATTGGAGATTTTCAATTCTTAGATTTGGCTGGTTTCAGTACATTTAATGGAAATCCTGCATTAATTCCTTTTGGATTAGGAAATCCTAATATTCAATGGGAAGCACAAAGGACTCTTGACATTGGGGTAGAATGGGGATTATTCAACAATCGCTTAAACGGAGTCGTTGACTTTTTCCAAAGAAATTCTGATGAATTATTACTTCCTAGACCTTTATCTTTAACTCAAGGAGATCAAAACAATTCAATAACAACTAATGTTGGTGAAATAGAGAATCAAGGATTAGAAGTATCTTTAAACTATGATATTATAAGAAACAGTGCTATTAAATTTTCTGTAGGTGGTAATATTTCTTTCCAGTTAAACAACGAGGTTGTTTCTCTTCTAGATGGAGCAGATATCATTAATGGGAATACTATTCTAAGAGAAGGTGAAGAACTAAATACATTCTTTCTACCAAGGTACGCTGGTGTAAATCCTGCAAATGGAGCTCCATTATATCTTGATCAAAATGATGCAATTACCGATAACTTTAGCGCGGATTTCCAAACATTATTAGATGGAAAATCTCCAGCTCCGGATATTCAAGGTGGATTCTATACTGATTTTAGTTGGAAAGGTTTTAGTGTACGTTCTGATTGGGCTTTTCAATCTGGAAACTATATTCTTAACTTCCAAAGACAACAAGGAGTTGCCATTGGTAACATTGATTCTAATTTAAGAACGGAAGCATTAAATTTTTGGAGACAACCAGGAGACACCAACGTACTCCCTAGTCCATTATTCCAAGCTACAGCAGATCAAACATCGACTAGGTTCCTTGAAAAAGGCGATTTCCTACGTCTTAGATCATTAACGTTAGCATATAGTCTTCCAAGCTCTTTTACCGAAAATTTATTTATCAGTTCATTAAGAATATACGGAACAGGCCAAAACATACTTACAGTAAGTGGCTTTGAAGGAGACCCTGAAGTAGGTATTGGTTCTGCAGAAACATCTGCTCCAGGTGCAGCTGGATTTGTTGCCGGAGCATTTAATCTATTTAGTTATCCACAAACCCGTTCATATACATTTGGTGTAGAAGTAGGATTTTAATAAAAAAACATAAAATGAAAAAAATAAAATTAACAATAGTATCAGCACTATTACTGAGTATGACATATTCTTGTAGTGATGAAATAGACAACCTAGAGCCCTTTACATCCGTAAACCCTATAGCATTTCTTGAAGGACCTGCGTCATTTCAAACTGCTGTAGATGGTATGTATAACCAAATATTTGGATATTATTCTTCTCCCGGGTCTGCCCTACAAGGCATTCCTGATATCTTATCAGACAATGCTGTTTTAGTCACTACAGGAAGACGTTCTAATGAAGTATATTATGATTACCAGTATACAGCAGCTACTGGAGGAGCCATAGGCTTGTATTTTAGTCAAGCGTATAATGCTATAAATATCTCAAACATTGTTATTTCTCAAATAGACAAACTACCAGAAGGAGATACGAGAGATAATATCTTAGGTCAAGCATTAGCTGGAAGAGCACTCGCTCATTTTGATTTGGCTCGAGTATATGGTCCAATACCTAGTCAATCTAATAATGCAATTAGTGAGCTTGGAGTATCTTATATTAAGGTAGAGGATGGCGATGTAGATTTTGACGTACCTACACCTATATTCCCTGAAAGAGAATCTATAGGATCAAATTATGAAGAGATTTTAGAAGATTTACTTGCTGCAAGTACTTTAATTTCTGAATCAAATTCAGAAGGAAGATTAACAAGAAACGGTGTTTTCGGTTTATTATCTAGAATCTACCTATACTTAGGGCAGTACCAAAACGCTATTGACTCATCAAATGAGGTATCAACAGCTATAGCTACGCAAGAAGATTTATCATCTATATATATAGACGCCACAAATGCTGGTATCGTTATAGAACTTTCGGTCAACACTGCTGGCTCAGAAGCAAACTTTAACAATGTGGGTGTTATTTATAGTCAAGGAAGTCTTGATGATGCTGGAAATATAACTAATACAATTTCAGAATACGCAGTAGATTTTGAATTCTTTAATAGTATAGACGATTCAGATATAAGAAAGGGTATTATCCAATTTGACAGCGCTAATGGTGATGCTGAACATAACGGCATACGTAAGTTTCTAGGAGAGTCTGGACAAGTAAACGGTCGACTTGACATTAAAGTTATGAGAGCTGCTGAAGTATTATTAAACAGGGTTGAAGCCCAATTTGAACTTGGTTTTGAAGGCCAAGCACTAACTGGACTAAATCAATTAAGAGAGTTACGCTTTTTTGGAGACGACCTCCCTGAAAACAATGACAATGACACTACAAATGATATTGTTTTTATACCTGGAACAGAAACTGGACAAGCTCTTGAAGATGCTATTCAATTTGAAAGACGTGTAGAATTAGCCTTTGAAGGACATCGCTTCTTTGACCTAAAACGAAGAGGAGAATCTATACAAAGATCTACTTTTGGAGATTTAAGGGACGGAACAGGAACTCCTGCCGAAGTATTAACATTACCAGCTGGTGATACTAGATTTCAATTCCCTATCCCTATCGCTGAAATCAATGCAAATACAAATTACACTCAAAATCCTGGGTATTAAAAAAAGAACACAATGAAAAAAATAAAACTTTTATTTATAGCAATCTTAGTTACAGCTTTTACATCTTGTGATGATGATTCTGAATTTGGATCTGGGATTCAAGATTCTGATCCTTCTATTGTAAGTCTAAGTCAGTCTAGTGCTAATTTATCAATTGAAGTAGGTGAAACAAGAGAAATGGAGTTTTCTGTTAATGCATCTAAATTATCAAATAACGCTAGAACTATTAATTTATTAATTAATGAAGCATCAACGCTTAATCCAGATTCATATGTAATATCCACGACGAATGTGACTATTCCTGCAAATGAATTTTCAGGTTCATTTACCGTTACTATTACTGATCCTACAGGTTTTCCTGCATTAGCTGAAAATTTAATTTTAGATATTGAAGATTCTTCTGATTATACTACGTCCACAATATTATCGTCTCTTACTATAAGATCAGGTATACTAGGACCATTTTCAGGTTCGTACAAGCTTGATGTTATTGAAGGGGTTTTCCCTGGGTTTGGCGCAACTGGATCATATGAAACAGGGAGAGTAATAGATATCGAATTTCTTTCACTTAATGACAGAAGAATTACAGATCTTTGTTACTTACCTTCACTTGGAAGTTTTTGCGGTCCCTTTGACTTTTCTATTGACGGAAATCAAATAGTTGTACCATTACAAGCTCCAGGTGGAGGTGTAGGTTGTGGTGCAGCTTTACTAGCTCAATCATTTTCTGATGATCAAGCATCTATAGATTTAGATGACGATAGTTCATTTCAAATTATATTTCAAGATAATGTGGATAATGCTGGAGGTTGTGATGTAGACCCATATAGAGTCGTATTTGAATTGACAAAACAATAAACACAATTAGTTAGCATAAAAAAGCTCTCTGATTAAGAATAAAAGGATGTAATTCATATGAGTTACATCCTTTTTTAGTTAAAAGTTAAATGTATTATAAAATATAAATATGCAACTATTAATGCTTTTAATTCACTCAAACTGACATCAAATTTCACCATAACTTAATAATATATATACAAGAGAACCCCTTTCATTATTTTGAAAATAAATCTGTCTATTAAACTAATTCGTTAATTTTAGGAGTAAATAGTTGTGTAATTAACTTTTTATTGTGATTTTTGACATTGGCTAATTCAAATAATTTATAAAAATGAAAACAAAGTTTAGTGGAATTTTAACGCTCTTGTTAGCGTTTGTCGTGCAAATTTCTTTTGCACAAACAACAGTTTCCGGGACGGTTTCTGAAGAAGGTGGACCATTGCCTGGAGCAAGTGTCCTAATCAAAGGAACTCAAACTGGAGCTCAAACCGATTTTGATGGTAACTATACTATTGATGCAAGTCCTAGTGACGTTCTTGTATTTAGTTATGTAGGTTACTCAACTCAAGAAGTTACTGTAGGTAATCAAACTACAATTAATGTTACTCTTGCTCAAGACAATCAACTTGATGAAGTAATTGTAACTGCTCAGGGTATAAAACGTGAGAAAAAAGCGTTAGGATATGCTGTAAGTGAGGTTTCTTCTGAAGAAATCGAGAACCGTACAGAAGGTGACGTAGGACGTATCCTTTCAGGTAAAGCGTCTGGGGTGGCTATTACTTCTCAGAGTGGTACATCAGGATCTGCAACTAATGTTGTTATTCGTGGTTACAACTCTATTAATGGTGATAACCAAGCTCTTTTCATTGTAGATGGTGTTCCTTTTAGTAGTGACACAAATGCAGATGGAAATTTTGTTAATGGTAATAACGGATCTTCTCGTTTCTTAGATCTTGATCCAAACAACATTGAAAGTGTTAACGTACTTAAAGGATTAGCTGCTGCTACACTTTATGGTACAGCTGGACGTAATGGAGTTATTGTAATTACAACAAAATCTGCTACATCTCGCGGAACGGGTGCTAAAAAGACTGAGATTACAATAAACCAATCATACTTTGCAAATGAGATTGCTTCTTTACCTGATTATCAAGATAAATTTGGTGGAGGATTTGATCAATCATTTGGGTGGTTCTTCTCAAACTGGGGACCAGGATTTGAAGCTGACGGTGTTGCTGGTTATTTAAATGATCCAGCTCAGTTAATTGCAGCTGACGGAACAGTAGAACACCCTTATTCATCTTCTGCATTTTTAGATGGATTCTTAGGAGGGGCAAACATCCTTGAAGATGAGTTTCAAGATCAACGTTACGAATGGAGACCATATAATAACGTAGATTCATTTTTTAGAACTGGTGCAGTTTCTAATACTTCTATTAATATTAATGGTGGTTCTGAAGACGGAAAAGTTTCATATAATGTAAACTACGGTCACTTAGATGATGAAGGATTCCTTCCAGGAAACACTGTAAGAAGAAATAACTTATCTATAGGAGGTAGAGCTCAATTATCTAACAAGTTTACGGTCTCTGGATCTTTAAACTACGCTAGAACTGATTTCTCTACACCTCCAGTCGCTGCTTCTTTAGGAAATGGTACTACTGGATTATCTGTATTTGGAAATGTATTCTTTACTCCTCGTAATGTGGATTTAGCAAACCTTCCATTTGAAATTCCTGAAACTGGCGGAAGTATTTACTATCGTAATGGTAATGATATCAACAATCCAAACTGGCTTGTTCAGAATGCTAAAGATTCACAATTAACAAATCGTGTATTTGGAACTACAACTTTACAATATGCTATAAATGATAATTTAAATATACAGTATAGAGGTGGTGTTGATTTCTTTAACCAAAGAAATGTAAGTTATATTAATAGAGGTGGTGTATTAGGTGCTGGACGTGATGATATTCGTGGAGAATATAACACGACTGATATTAATACTAGAATATGGGATCATTATGCAGCAATAAGCGGTGATTACGATCTTAGTGATAAAATAGGACTTACATTTATTGCAGGTGCTACATCTAGATCTAGAGAAAGAGAACGTCAAAGTACTTTTAGTACTGATCAAATTGTATTTGGAGTACAAAGACATTTTAACTTCAGACAAGTAGTTGCTACAGAAAACTTAACATTTAGAAATATTGTTGGGGTATTAGGTCAAGCAGATTTTGATTATGATAACTTTGCTTTCTTAACGCTTTCAGCTCGTAATGACTGGGTTTCAAATTTACCTACAGCAAACAATTCTCAATTTTACCCAAGTGCAAGTGTATCATTCTTGCCTACTGCAGCTTTTGATGGTTTAAAGAGTGATGCTCTTAACTATTTAAAAATTAGAGCTGGTGTAGGAACATCTGCAGGATTCCCTGGTGGATTTCCATCTGTTCAAAACGTAATTCAGACTTTAAATGTTCAACAACCAGGTTTAGTAACTAACTCTGTAGATAACTTTAGAGCAAATCCAGATTTAAAACCTGAACTTATTACTGAATTTGAAGTAGGATTTGATGCTCGTCTATGGAAAAATAGAGTAAGTCTTGATGTATCTTATTTTGATCGTTCAACGGAAGATTTAATTGTATTCCAACCTTTAGCTCCTTCAACAGGATTTACACAAACACAATCTAATATTGGTGAAGTAGAAGGTGACGGATGGGAAGTTGATTTAGGTGTTGACATTTTCAAAAGTGAAAACAACGGATTTAACTGGAACTCAAGAATAAACTTCACACAATCAGAGCAAATTGTTACTGAGCAAGCGGACGATATTATTGTATATGCTGGATTTGGTAACTTAGGAAACGCTGCTATCCTTGGAGAGCAATTAGGTGTAATCGTAGGTGATCGTATCTTAAGAGATGCTAATGGAAACTTTGTTGTAAACGGTGCTGGTAACTATGTAAGTGAAACAAATATTACATTAGATGATGGACGTAACATCCAACCAATCATTGGTAATCCACAACCTGATTATGTAATGAACTTTATCAATACATTATCTTATAAAAACTTTAACTTAGGATTCCAAGTAAACCATACAAAAGGAGGTGACATTTACGCATCTACTATATCTGTATTACTTGGTCGTGGTTTAATTGTTGAAACTGAAGACAGAGAAAATACATTTATCCTTCCAGGAGTAAATGTTGACGGTGCTGGAAATTCAACTCCTAACCAAACACAAATTAACAACTCACAGTATTACTTCTCAAACATACTGTTCGGCCCATCAGAATTACAAGTATATGATGGATCGGTTGTTAGACTTCAAGAAGTTTCTTTCGGGTACAGTGTACCAAAGAAATATTTAGAAAAAACACCTTTTGGTTCTTTCAGCATTACGGCTAGCGGATTTAACCTTTGGTATGATGCATACAACACACCAGATGGAGCAAACTTTGATCCAAACGTAGCAGGTGTAGGTGTAGGTAACGGACGTGGATTTGACTTCCTTAACGGACCATCATCTAAGCGTTACGGTGTAAGTGTTAAAGCATCATTTTAATTGAAAAAATTTAAAATACAATTATGAAAAAAATAGTTAAATATATAATGGCAATTGCAGTTGCAAGTTCCGCTATGTTTTACTCTTGTGAGACTATAGAACTTGAACTAGTAGACAATCCTAACGGATTAAGCGAAGACCAAGCCGATCCCAATTTATTATTGAATTCGGTACAACTTGGATACTTATCAAATATGAGTTATTTTAATGGTCGTGCTTCTTCATTAACTAGACTTAATGTATTCTTCAACAGAGATTACTTTGCTGGAGTTACACCAGTATCAGTTAATGCTGTATGGACAAGAACATACTCTACCACTGGTACTAGAGGTATGATTCCTAATACATTTGCTATAGAAGCTCTAAATACTGCTGCAGGAGATGGTTCTCTTAATTATGCAGAAGGAGTAGCAAAAACATTATTAGCACATAATATGATGCTTTTAGTAGACTACATTGGCGACGTTCCTTATGCTGAAGTAAATAATCCTGACGAGTTTCCTGCTCCAAATGTAGATTCTGGTGCTTCTGTATATGCAGCCGCGCTAGGACTTTTAGATGAAGCGGAAGCTTTATTAAATGGTATCCCTAGTGGAGATGACTTATTTGATATAGGTACTGGATCTGGATGGCTTAGCGTTATTAATACAATACGTATGAAAGCTGCTCTAACAACTGGAGATACAGCAACTTTTACATCTCTTGAGTCTGGTGGTAACTTTGTAGGAGGACCAACTGGTATTGCTGATTTTCGTTATCAATATATAACAAATGATGTAAATCCTGATGGACGTCATCCTGATTACATTAATGATTATACTCCATCTGGAGCAAACATTTATCAATCAAACTGGTTAATGAATCAAATGATGACTAATAACGATCCAAGAATACGTTATTATTTCTTTAGACAAACCGACTGTACACCTGGAGCATCTTGTAATCCTGCAGGAGATGGTCAAACATTATCTTGTTCATTACAAGCCCCACCTGTACATTATGTTAATGCTGGATTTGGTGATATCGCTTGTTTCCTAGAAAATGGATACTGGGGACGTAGTCATGGAAATGATGAAGGTACACCTCCAGATAACTTCTTTAGAACTGCATCTGGTGTTTATCCTGGTGGAGGATATGTAGATGGAGATAACTTTAGAAATGGTACTATTGAACTTAATAGTGATACTGGTTCTTTTGAATTTGTTTTAGATGCTCTTGATGATCAAGTTGGTCTTGGAGTAGCTGGAGAAGGAGCTGGTATAGAACCTTTTATATTAGGTTCTTTTGTTGACTTCATGCGTGCAGAAGTTGCACTTTCTAATGGAGCTACAGCTACAGCTGCAGATCATATCAGAAATGGATTAGACAAATCAATATCTTTAGTACAATCATTCCAGAGTTTAGATTCTAATTTCTCACCTGGAACATTATTAGATGGTACTGTATTTAATGCCGCTACTGGAGAAATTACAACATCAGAAGCAACAGGAGATTTATTTCCAACATCTGCAGACAACCAAACTTTTATTGACGGAATCGTAGCAGATTTTAATGCTGCTGCTCCTGGTGCAGATCAGTGGAATATTCTTGCTGAGCAATTATGGGTTACTCAATATGGTGCAGGAGCTGAAACTTATAACTTCTATAGAAGAACTGGGTTTCCAACTACCTTGCCTCCAAACTTAGAGCCAAATCCGGGTCCATTTGTAAGATCAATACCATATCCTGCAAACGAGGTTATTGCTAATCCAAATATTAGTCAAAAATCAAATCAATCAGTACAGGTATTTTGGGACACAAACCCTCCATCGGCTGTTTCTGGTGGTTTCCCAGCTTCAAACTAAATATAATTTAAAACAACAAAATAGATATGAAAAATTTATTTAAATATATCTTTATAGGAGCAATCTTTATTGGTTTTTCCGCCTGTGAAGAGGATGATGGAGATGAGAATATCACAGTACTAGTTCAAGATACTGTAGAAACTGGAGCTGTGCTACGTACGATTCAGATAATATCAAATGAACTTCCAATCGGATTAGATGCTGGTTTTTCTGTTCAAATTGAAGAGCAGGATGAATTAGGAGGAGATTTATTACAAAGTGTAGATGTATTTGCTACGTTTGCTGATAATTCACCTGATGACGGAGATACAACTGGAGCAAATTTTTCTGAGTTTTCTTTAGGAACTATTGATGCAACTGAATTTACAGATGATCAACCATTTGGTTTACCTCGCGTTACATTAAGCTATTCATCAGACGTATTAAACGCTGGAGCTGGTGTAACACCTGATCAACTTTTTGGAGGAGATACATATACTGTTCGTCTTTCATTAAATCTAACTGATGGCCGTGTATTTTCTGTAAATAATGCTGGAGGTATTATTACAGGAGGATTCTTTAATTCTCCATTCCAGTATGCAGTAACTGTTACTTGTCCTGTAGATGCTGCTTATGCTGTAGGAAACTACGCATTAGACGTAACAACTGGTGTATTCCCTGATTTTGGAGCTACACAAGATTTTACAGAAGCTACTTACTCAGTTACCGCTGGTACTGGTGATACAGAAAGAATTGTAAATGATGTTCCTTTCTTACCTGAATTTGGAGATTTTGTTGGACCTATTACTTTCAATTTAGTTTGTGGTCAAACAATCTTACCAAATCAAGCTCTAGGAGGAGGAGTAGGATGTGGTGGTGCTATTCAAGGTGATTCTATGGGAACTGACTTTGGTGCATACGATCCTGCAGATGATAGTGTATTCACTATTGGATTTATAATTACAGCTGGAGATAGCGGAAGTACTTGTCCAAGTGCTCCTTACTCATCTGTTCTTACTTTAACAAGACAATAAGAGTATTCTATAAATACATAAATATTAAAGGCTACCTAATTAGGTAGCCTTTTTTTTTCCTATGAAAACATCATACATTATAATTATACTTGTTTTATTGACTCTTAGCTGTAAACAAAAAAACAGCTCAACACCCAACGAACCTTTAGTAAATGAAACAACCTCTGTAGATTTATTCCAAAAAGCTATGGATGCTCATGGAGGGGAAGAATTGTTTAAAAAATCTCTAATCAACTTTAAAATTGATGAAACATCATTTAGTCTTCAATATGATGATAATGGTAGAGCAGACTTTAAACAAATACGTCAGAAAGATTCAGACACTCATTTACTGTCATACAAATACGGACTTATACAGTACCGTATTAATGATTCTTTGCAACCTGAAGAATCTTATTCTCAAAGAATGGCAGAAATTAGTTTATTTGGTCTCTTATACACGTTTTCTATTCCTTTTAACTTAACGACTAATGATGTTATTATTTCTAGACTACCCAATGTTACTATTCGCCAAAAAGAGTATTATACACTAGATATCCAGTTCACAAAAATCCCTGACTTACCAGAAGATCATTTCTTATTATACATAGATGTAGATTCTAATGAAATTAATTATGTAGCATTACAACATGATCTTAGTGGATCAAGAGCTCAATTTAGAAGAATGATTAATCCAAGGAGAACAGAGGGTATTTTATTTCAAGACTATATATTATTTCATGCAAAAGACACTATCACTACATTAGACAAATTATACAGTAAATATAACTTTGGTGATTTAAAGGTTGCTCGTACCATAAAATTTGACTCTATTAATGTCAAAAAAAGATTTTAGATTTTTATTAAAATAAAAATTAGAAACTATAATAAGAAATGGTTTCTTTGCATAAATTAATAAAATCAGTTTCTCAAACATTAATTCATGGAAAAAAATCTTCAAATATTTGGTACTAGAGCTATTATAGAGGCCATAGAAGCTGGAAAAGAAATTGATAAAGTGTACTTGCAAAGAGGGCTCACAAACAACCTTACGAGTGAGTTAAACACCTTAATAAAGAGAAATGGAATACAAACTTCATTTGTTCCTATAGAAAAGCTCAATAAACTTACTCAAAAAAATCATCAAGGAGCAGTAGCAACAATTTCTCCGATTACTTTTCATGATTTTGAAGAACTGGTAATCAAAACTATTGAATCTGGTCAAAATCCATTATTTTTATTATTGGATCAACTATCTGATGTTCGCAATTTTGGAGCTATTATACGTACTGCAGCTTGTACAGGTGTGCATGGTATAATTATTCCTAAAAAAGGAGGAGCTCCTATAAATGCAGATACTGTAAAGACTTCTGCTGGCGCAGCTTTTCAAGTTCCTATTGCAAAAGTAGATCATCTTAAAGATGCTATCTATTATTTACAAGGGTCTGGCGTTCAGGTTGTAGCTGCTACAGAAAAAACGAATACGACCATCTATACTGTTGATATTACAAAGCCAACGGCTATTGTAATGGGAAGTGAAGATAGAGGAGTTTCTGGAGGTATTTTAAAAATAAGTGATCATTTAGCTAGCCTACCAATGCAAGGAAATATCGCATCATTAAACGTCTCTGTGGCTTGTGGTGCATTATTATATGAAGTTGTAAGACAACGTTCATAATTATGTTTCAGGATCTTTTTTATCCTCTTTATAAATATAATTTACAACAGTCTCATCATCTGATTCTTCTATAACCTCTTCTTCTAATTCTATAAAATTTCCGTTTTCGTCAAACTGACGCATAAATGGGTCATCATTTTCATCATAATCTTCTTTCTCCCAAACATATTTTGGAGGTGTTTCAACGCTTTCGCGAAAGCAAAAACCTAACAATCCCCCAGATATAAAACCAGCTAAATGCCCTTCCCAAGAAATCTTCTCATCCATGGGCAATGTTCCCCATATTAAACTACCATATAAAAACACTACTAGCAAAGAAAGAGCAATAAGTCTATAATGTTTTGCCTGAATTCCTTTAAAAAACAAAAAAGAAACAAGTCCATAAATCACACCGCTCATACCTATATGATACGATGGGCGACCAATTAGCCAAGTTCCTATACCGCTTAAGATAAGTATCCAGAAAAGCACTTTCCAAGCAATTTTATGGTAGAAATAAAATAATGCAGTACTTAGCACAAATAAAGGAACTGTATTATGCCATAAATGCGATAGACTACCATGGATAAATGGAGAAAACAAAACACCTCTAAGTCCATACAGCGTTTTTGGTCTTACTCCATACGATGTGAAGTTTACACTAAAACGAACCTCGATCCAATACACAATCCAAATAAGTAGCACTAAACCTACAGGATATAGCACTACTCCATTATAAAATTGAAACGATTCACGTTTTGAACTCATACTATTATAAAAGCAAAGAACTAGCCAAATTCCATTTACAGTAATATTGTCATTCTTATCATCTTCAAAATACCTATTTTTATAATATGAATACACCTTTAGCAGAACGTTTACGTCCTAAAAAACTTGAAGACTATTTAAGTCAACAGCACTTAATAGGAGAGCAGGGATCTTTACGACAAGCACTTCTTGCTGGAGTGATACCTTCTCTTATACTTTGGGGACCACCAGGAATAGGCAAAACAACACTAGCAACTATTATTGCCAATGAGTCAAAACGTCCATTCTATACCCTAAGTGCTATTAACAGTGGTGTAAAAGACATAAGAGAAGTCATAGACAAAGCAAAGCAAAGCGGAGGTCTCTTTACACAAAAAAATCCAATTTTATTTATAGATGAGATCCATCGTTTTAGTAAATCACAGCAAGATTCTTTACTTGGAGCGGTAGAAAAGGGATGGGTAACTCTTATAGGAGCTACTACCGAAAATCCAAGTTTTGAAGTAATTCCTGCCCTTTTGTCGCGTTGTCAAGTATATATCCTTAATCCATTTGGGAAAGAAGATCTTGAAGCTTTATTAGCAAGAGCAATAGAAGAAGATAGTGTTATAAAAAATAAAAACATTGAACTCAAAGAGACAGAAGCTTTATTAAAACTAAGTGGTGGCGATGCTCGTAAACTTCTTAATATCTTTGAACTCATTGTAACTACAGAAATGACAGATCTAGTAATTATTACGAATGATCTTGTTATGTCAAAAATTCAAAAGAACACCGTACTCTATGATAAGACAGGGGAGCAACATTATGATATCATCTCTGCTTTTATAAAATCTATACGCGGTAGTGATCCAAATGCAGCTGTATATTGGCTTGCAAGAATGATAGAAGGAGGCGAAGATGTAAAGTTTATTGCTCGAAGACTTATTATTGCTGCCTCAGAGGATATTGGAAACGCAAACCCAACAGCCCTTGTTGTTGCTACAAATTGTTTCCAAGCAGTAAATACCATAGGATATCCAGAAGCTCGCATTATTTTAAGTCAATGTGTTACCTATCTAGCGAGTTCTGCAAAAAGTAATGCCTCTTATATGGCAATAAAAAAAGCACAGCAACTAGTTAAAGAAACAGGAGATCTTCCTATACCATTACATTTACGGAATGCTCCTACAAAATTAATGAAAGATTTAGGATATGGAGATGATTACAAATACGCTCATGATTATCCTGGAAACTTCATTTCTCAAGAATTCTTACCAGAAGAAATTACAAATACCAAACTATATGACCCTGGAACATCTACAAGAGAAAAAGCACTTAGAGATTTTCTCAAAATACGATGGAATGACAAATATGGATATTAAACTATTTTAAAGTAAATACTTGCATAGAAGCATCATTTACCCCTACTAGCATTATATCTTTGTTTAAACCTTTATGGTATACACTTAGTAGGCTCTTAGCATTCCCTTCTATATACAAACCAGATTGAGATGATGATACTGCAGTATAACCGTCTTTTTGATTTGATAGCAATACGACGCCATTACCAGCATCATACCTAGGTGTTTCTACTTCAGTTTCATATATATTTCCAACAACTACAACATCCTCATATCCATCTTTATTAACATCTTTGATTATCATACTCAATATAGGAGAAGATTGTGCTACAGTAGGCAATTCTGATACGCTAAAGGTTCCATCTCCATTATTAAATAATAATTTTGATGAAAACGTAGTTACTTCTTTTTGATAAGCTGTAGTCAGTTTATCTCCATATATATCTTGCATTGTAGCATTTGCAAAAGCATTATACGTTTCAAATTTTTCTGAGATAAAAGGCATTTGTTGTGTAGAGCATTCTTTTCCTCTTGCTGGCACATAATTACCATTATAATTATTACTTAACACGAGGTCAAATGTTCCATTATCATCAAAATCTGAAGCAAATACTTTAAAAGGTGTTTTTTGAGTAGCCTTATACTTTATATTATCTCCTATATTCCCTATAATATAATCAGGCAATCCATCCTTATTTACATCTGTTTCTGTGATTGTAAACCACCATCCTTTTTCTTTATTCAGTCCTATTTCCTTTGAGGCATCTGCAAACTTTCCATCTGTATTTTTAAACATCCCAATATGTGACCACTCTCCTACTGCTATAAAATCTTGATCACCATCACTATCAAAATCTGTAGCGATTACTTTATTTACAATACCAAAATCTAATAGTTCAGGTGCAACATCTTTGGTTACATCACTAAATGTTCCATTTTCATTTTTATAAATCAAAGAAGGAGCACTTACTGGAAAATGTTGTGGTTGTATACGATTCCCAATAATAACATCAGAATCTCCATCTCCATCATAATCAATGATTGTTATTGACTTACTATAAAAAAGATTTTCATCGTCGGATGCTTGTCCAAAAGATGTTTGACTAAAAACACCGTTTCCATTATTTTTATAATATCTATTTTGAAAAGCTTTAGAATTTTCTGAAAATTCATTTCCACCACTTACAACAATCAGATCAAGATCTCCATCTGCATCTGCATCAAAAAAGATAGATTCCATATCTTCTTGAATAGCGTCTGCTTCAATAGCAATTTGTTTCGATTTTTCAAACCCACTCTCTGTCTGAATAAACAATTGTCCAGCCTGACCAGATGCGCCACCTATATACACATCTTCTAACCCATCTCCATTAACATCTCCTTTTGCCATACTAGGCCCTAATGTAGATTGCTTATAAGGCAATAAGACTTCGTCTTCAAAATCGTTATACTGATTTTCTTTATGCACAAAATCAAGTCCGTAGTTTGAGTTCGCTTTCGCGAAAGCGTATACCCCCTTACCTGACTCTTCAAAAATTGGATTGCCTGTCATTGTTGCTTCTTCTTCTACAAATGCAATAGTTGAATTTACAGAAACATCTGTACGTTCTTCTCGTTTTCCAGAAAGCCACTGCACAATAACTTTATCTACAGTCTTTATATTACCTAATCCAAAATGCGCAATATTTTCTGTGGAAGATAAATATCCTTTGGTTCGCTTTGATTCATAGACTTGCCTTTTACCATTGTCATACACGACCGTAACCTTTGCAAAAGTTTCGGATGTAGTACCTTCTAATGCTATACGCACATAATTCCCTATTTCTTTTTCTATACTTGTGTTTTTAAATAGAAAAGCTTCATCATCTATATTATTTACGATAAGTTCTAGATCACCATCATTATCTAAATCGGCATAAGCACCTCCATTTGAGTATGAAGCTATAGCAAGTCCCCACTGATATCCTTTGTTTTTAAAATGTAGATTCCCATCATTATGAAACATAATATTACTCAACTTCTCAGTAGGCATTGCATCATATAATTTTTGTTTTACATCTAATGGAACATTACCATTAAACGCTTTTTGAGTATCTCGTACTTGTCCTTGGATATCATTATCTAATGCATATCTTCTATATCCATTGGTCACATATACATCTTTATGGCTATCATTATCTAGATCGGCAATAAGTCCTGCCCAACTCCAATCTGTTTTTGCCATTTTTGCTTGATGCACTGCATTATTAAAATGATCGTTCCCCATATTTAATTGTAATGAATTAAACATGTATTGATGTTGAAATCCGAAGTCATCTACTAGCATAGCAAAACGATCTTCATCCATACTAGCCATTAATGTTTTAGAACGGATATGATCACTAGCTGCCATGTCAAGCACAAAAATATCTTGAAGATTATCGTTATTAATATCGGCAATATCTACCCCCATACCAAAAAAAGAGACTTGTTTTGTATAGTCTTTTATACGATCAGAAAATGTTCCGTTTTTATTATTAATGTACATCACATCAGGGACATAATAATCATTGGTCACATAGATATCGAGCCACCCATCATTATTAATATCACTCACTGTAATTCCTAATCCAAAAGCGGGTCTAAGCAATCCTGCTTTTTTTGTTATCTTACTAAAAGAGTTTCCGTTATTTTGATATAATTGTACACTACTTTTTTCAAGATTTTTTTGAATTTTCATACTCGCAAAGAATCGTTGCGGATCTAATCCATAAAACTCATTTTCATTGGAAACAACGCAATCTAAATCTCCATCATTATCAAAATCAAAAAACACAGATTGAGTACTAATTCCTGTATCTGCGAGATTATATTGTTGTGCGCTTTCGCGAAAGCGGTTATTTTTTAAATTAATATATAGTAAATTTTTGCGTTCTTCTGATTGCTTAGGCCCTCCTTGGGATATATAAATATCCATCCATCCATCATTATTTACATCGGCAAAAGTGACTCCATTTGCCCAATGTTTTCCAGTATTAATTCCTGCTATTTCTGAAATATCTTCAAATTGGAGGTTTCCTTTATTTAAATATAATTTATTTTCAGCTTGATTTCCTGCAAAAAATAAATCTTGTAATCCATCATTATTAATATCGGCAACGCCAATACCAGCTCCATTATAAAAATAATCGAAGTCAAATAGGTTTTCTAAAGAGCCTACATTCTCTTTAAGAGTATTAGAAAATGTAATCCCGCTCTCAGAACTAGGGATTAATTCAAAAAGGTTTTGAGTTTTATCTACTTCCCTTTCTTTTTCTAAAGAAGTCTCTATCGTAGTTTTCTCTTTTTCTTGACCACAGCCTAGAAGAAAGAAGGCTAAACTTATGGTTAAAAAGTATTTCATTAGTTTTTAGAAAATATCATTTGTACAATTCCTATTCCTTTAACAACTCGGTCTACGACAAAAGTATTTGCTTCAAATTTTCCTTTCCCAGAAAACTGAGTGGTCAAAACTTCATACGTATTATTATCATTAATTATTGCAGTGCCTATCTTAGTCTCACCTTCATAAATAGTAATATTATCATCTTCTACAACAAGTCGATAAAATCCATCTGCACTTTGATATGAACCAAGAATAGATGTCACTTCTTGCACGACTACTGCAACCTCTTCTTTTACAGGTGTTTTTTCTTTAACAACCACATCCTCTTTTTCATCGATAACTGGAGTTGGAGTCACATCTTCTGTCGTGGTATCTTCTTGATTTTTTCCGCTATAAACATACTTTAATTCTTCAATAGAAAGAAAAGCTTTGCGTAATGCATCATGGTATGCTTTCTTAAAATCTTTTTCTTTACTTCTTCCTCTCTCAGAAATAAAAATCACTTCTCCATTACAATCTTTTAAAATTACTTTCAATTTTGCTGTAATAAAGTTTGACTCACTTTCTATATCTGCATATAAGGCATTACAATCTCCTATTTGAAAACCAGCAGGTTTCTGATCTCTTACTTTATAAGCTTCAAATCCATATTTATTAAACAAAAATTGTGTTAGAGAATTGAGCTGATATTCATCTATGTTTTTTGCAAAACTATATTGTTCAGGAACTATAACATATTCATAATCATGCACGTTTTGAGCAAAAGAAGAAAAATGCAGTAATAATATGGCTGCGATTACAAGTTGTTTCATTATTTATTTAGGGTCAAAAATTAACTGAAAACCAAACTGTATTGAGGCGCTTTGAGCCTTTGCTAGATTGGAATATTCTAATATATTATCTGTTGCAAGATAAACATTAAATTTATTAATTTTTGTCGAAACTAGCAGTCCTATATTTCTATTTGAAAAGGCATCATAGGTGTAGGTCATTTTTGTACGAAAAAACCGATTCCAAGTCCTATCTACGTATGCAGTAACAGCTCCTTGAACACCTCTAGGTCGTTTTATTCCATATAATTGAATTCCTACATTAGTAGCATATCTATCTACACCACTGTTTGTACAATCACAATCTCCATTAAGGTTTCTCCCAAATCCTCTATTTACAGAAGCATTTATTTTAGTAGGACGCCACGTTGTATAGCTGTTTGTTAACGAATCTTGATAAGGGATATTCTCTTCAAATTCATCTTGTAGATTTTGCCAGTAGTCGGTTAACTCTTCTCCATTTAAAACATCAGGAAATTCTAGTTCTATACCATCTGTTGTATAGTTACCAGACAATTTATAATTGCGTAAATCCTTTGTATGAAAGATAGCACCTACATCAATGATACTCGCAGTTGCTGTCCAATGACGATTAAAAGTATAGGTTCCTCCTATATCAAAACCTACCCCAACATTATTACTTACAATGGCTCTTCCCAAAGCTTTTCCAGGCCCTGCGTTATCATCAGTAAACGAACGTAATCCCGATGTATTTGCAGTTACAGATGCATCTTGAATTTGATGCTGTAAAAAATTAGGTCCATCTGGAGTTGTCCTGGTAATAAAAAAGCCTTCATTATCTGTACTATTGATATTTATAATACTCATATACAGTTTTGCCCTTGCTCCTACTCTAAGTTTTTTAGAAATCTCTTTATTTATTCCAAAGTGGTATACCGAGATCACCTCAGCTGCAACAGATACGTCCGAAAATTGAAAAGGTGTATCTAAGAAATTTGCATTCCCTTCATAGCCAAGAACAGCAATATCTTTAGGAAAATACGCTATCACATCTGTCTCTTGATAAAGTCCTGCAGAATAATAGTTATTGTTAAATTTATTTTTCCATCCAAAAGAAGCTATTTCAAGTTGTTGATTTACAACAAAAGCATCTTTATTATCTAAACGAAAAATAGCATCCCGTATTCTAGCATTGATATCTCCTCCTTCTTGAAAAATATCATAGGTACTAATTCCTGTTGATCCGGCACTTAAAGAAATTCCAGAAAGCAACGGTATTCCTATATGTTTTTCAAAAGATATGGCTGCGCCAGGATTGCTTAATAATGTTTGAGGTAAATCATCTACATTATAGAGCAATTGCTTATTCTGCGCATTCATATGCGTCACTAGACAGCTTATATATAATAAGAAAACTACTCGCATCGTAAATTATAGATCTGAAAATTCTAAAGCATAAGTTGCTTTACTCTGGAATATCAACTCGCCATTTATAGATGCTCCATTTGTAGTAAGAGTCACCTCATTTGCTATCTGACTAGAGTTACTAATTGCTTGAATATCTTCTAGACTTATCACTTCTGTAAATAGTGTTCTTTGTAATGTACCATCTGGAGAAGCAACGATTTCAAATTCGACTACATATTGTTCTACTCCTGCACTATTTATAAATGCCGCGCGATTCACAAGAGATTGCCCGAAACTATTATCTACTTGAAAATCTAATGTAATCTCTATCAAATTCTCTCTAATAAAGTCATCATTAAGAAATTCTAAGCGTGTAGTGTCTTGAACTGAAAGTTCAATTTCTGGCGTATCTACATTTTCAAAATCTGATGTATCTAAATTAAAAAAAATAAGGTCTGTTACTGCATTTGGTGAAATAACGACATCCTGCGTTTGATCAAAGTCAACGTCACTTACACAAGAAGTGTATGCCGTAAAAAATAAAGTGAGTATTAGTACTCCTAATAATTGAAAGGTATGTTTCATCGTTTGGGGGATGTATGTTCATAAAACGCCTATTCACTGAGTATATTGCTATAAATAATTTTGGATCTCCAGCAATTCATCTACAACAATCTGTTTATCAGGCATCTCTAAATTATGATAATTAAAACAAATCGTTTTCATATTCATTCTTTCTGCTCCAAGAATATCTGCTTCATAGGTATCACCTATCATCATACTTTCTTCGGCAGTGGCTTGTGCTGCTTGTAATGCTACCTTAAAAATACGAGGATTTGGCTTTTTAACTCCTGCCGCCTCGCTGGTAGTTATCGTATCAAAGTAAGATACAATCTTTGACTTTTTAAGTTTTGTCATTTGCACTTCTTCAAAACCATTTGTAATAATATGGAGTTTATATTTTCCTTTTAAGTATTCAAGAAGTTCTATTGTACCATCAAATAAAAAGTTATGATCGGGCAAATGTGTTATATAATCCTCTGAAAGTTTATCTATAATATCATCAGTCACAGAAATCTTAAGAGCATCAAATGTTTTCTTAAACCGTCCATAACGCAGTTGTGCTTTTGTAACTCTTTCTTCTCTATACCATTTCCAGTACTGAAAATTAATTGGAAAATAAGTTTCTAAAAAAACGTGTAAATCAATATCAATCGTATTTTTCTCAAGTATTTTGGCAAATGCCAATTCTGAATTACGATCAAAATCCCAAAGGGTATGATCAAGATCAAAAAAAATGTTTGTTATCTCTTTATTCATCCGTTGTAATTAATGTTCTAAATATTTTTTTACTGTATATATTTATAAAATCTGCATTAGAAAAAGCGACCATAAATAACCCATTGACTTCTTTTACCGTATTGCGTATTGCTTCAAAACTCACTCGATTTATAGTTTGATTATTTGAGTTTATAATTGCGTTTACATGAATACAAAAAGGATATAATAATAAAGGGGTTTGTATTTCATAATCTAAATCATAAAACAAAAATGGCGTACACGTACTTGCTCTAAAACCTGGTGTATCTGGATATCCCATAGTGTAATCTTCTGTCACCTCCTGATCTAACAGATCGCGATAACTATAAGGTAATGTAATCCTATAGTCTGAAATCCTAGCTTGTTTGAGAGGTCTATTGGTAATTTGTTCTATTCGTTTTTTTTCTTCTTTAAGAACTGTAATAGATTGCGATGCACTTTTGGAAACAAATAAACCTACACAAGAATAGTCGCCTACCATTTTTATTAATGATTGAAAACTACGTTTACTATACTTGATATTTTTACTTTCTTCTGTATAATCTCCTAATTCAAAAAACAGTTTAAATCTAGTTGTCGCTTGCTTTTGGACATTAACTAACCAACTAAAAACATCATAAGGGTCTTTACGTAATCCAAGCAACACCTGTGTCCGATTAAAAGTTTGTTTTAAACGAAAGTTTATAAAATCGCGCCCATATCCTCCAAGAGTACGTAAAAAGCCTATTTTTCTATATGCAAATGCCTGAGGCACATCTATAATTACTCCTATTTTAAATGTTGCAATTTTTTGCAGACTATCTGGATAAGCCTGTAATAGCATTTCTTTAAACCGAAGCATCCAGATATCTACAACTGGTCGATGTATAAATTTATGTTTATAAGCTATACTTTCATTTGCAGGAAAACGTCCTAGTACATCCTTTACATGGGGTAAATATTCTTCATAACGACTTAGTAAATAAAAGGTCGCCCCAAAGATATCATACGGCAAAGCTGCATCTATATTTTTGGATGCAAAAAAACAAGGCACTCCTTCCCAGTCCTGTACTTGAATATCTACATCCATGATACCTTGTTCAAAGAGTAGATCTACAGCATTTATATGCATTTCATCCCCCAATTGCTTATGTGTATAAGACAGTTTTGGACCATCATGCGCTACAAAATCTTCTACTTTACTAGTAAAAGACACAGATATTCCTAACATACGTTTACATATATGCTTAAAGGTATACGTAACCCTAGTCGTAATCTTATGTGTATAGATGAGTAGCATTAATAATACTAAATACAATGGTTATAGTAGGCCTTCATCGGCAAAGCTAAAATACGCCTTTTCAGTTACAATAATATGATCTAACACCTTTACATCTAGACTTGCTGCTGCTATATTTAATTTTTGAGTAAGTTGCTTATCCGATGGGCTTGGCCTAAGGGTTCCAGACGGGTGATTATGGGCAAGAATAATGCCTACAGCATTTAATTGCAACGCTGTTTTTAATACCAATCGCACATCGACTAAGGTTCCTGTGATTCCGCCTTTACTCAGCTGTTGTTTATCTAGGACACTATTAGAATTATTAAGATACACTACCCAAAATTCTTCATGAGGCAAATCTCCAATAATAGGTTGCAGTAATTCAAATACAGAGGAAGATGATGTTATACGCTTTCGCGAAAGCGTACCACCGTCATTTCTTCTTCTTCCAAGCTCTAGAGCTGCTAGAATCGAAACTGCTTTTGCTTCTCCTATTCCTTTAAATTTCATTAACTCTTTTACAGAGAGTCTTCCTAATTCTGAAAGACTATTGGACGACGAAGCCAAAATCCGTTTACTTAAACCTACCGCACTCTCATCTCGATTACCAGATCCTATGAGGATGGCAATAAGTTCTGCATCAGAGAGTGTAGATCTCCCTTTATATACTAATTTTTCGCGAGGGCGGTCATCTTCTGACCATTCTTTTATAGAGAAAGAGGGTTGTTTTTCTGACATAGCGATTATACCTATTATTATGCAATAGAAAGCCTATTACGGTTTAAAAAAGTTTCAAAAAATGCTGTTATATTACATTTTGAACTTTAACTATAGCGCATAACTGCTAAAATTATAAATGTCATATTCTATTATGTTTTCAATCTTCACGATGAAGTTTTATCACATAATCTGGGTTAAATATAAAGATTGTATTTTAAAATAGTGTCAGATTCATGACTAACCAAAATATTTTTATAGTAACAATTATAGTACCTTTAAAAATCTATTATTTTTACCTTAAAATATAAAGACTATGAAATCACTATTTGATCCTAATGCTTATCAAGAAATTAAAACACGCCTTGAAGCATTAACACATGAAAGTAATCCTTCTTGGGGTAAAATGAATGTAGGGCAAATGGTTACGCATTGTCAATTTCCTTTAAAGATTGCATTAAGTAGTAAACCTAGAAAGCACAAATGGAATCTTATAGGTTTTCTATTTAAAAAATCGCTTTATAACGACAAACCTTGGAAGCAAGGACTTCCTACGGCAAAGCTTGCAAAAATCACAGATCAAAAGGATTTTCTTGCCGAGCGAGAAAAGTTAACCTCTATGGTAGATGCTTTTCACATAAAAAAAGAACAAACCGAATGGCAACCTCATCCTATGTTTGGTACATTCACTCCCGAGCAATGGGGACAATTAGAATATAAACACTTGGATCATCATCTTAGGCAGTTTGGGGTTTAGAAAACATGACTTCTAACGGGGTGGTTGTTTTCTATTTTTTGTAATCTACGAAGCATAAAAAATAGAAAATTTTCCGTTATAGTTCTTCTCTTACAAACACTTGGATCATCATCTTAGGCAGTTTGGAGCTTAGAAATAACATGGTTTACTCTATTTCCTCTATAAGCATGAAAGGATACTTCTTTTTAACTCCTGATTCTTTATATATATTTAAAGCTTGGTTTCTTCTTCGTTGCTCTTCCCTTAAGTCATATACACTCTCTTTATAAGCGATCATAAAATCAAGATAATCTTGAAGTGTCACTTCTTTACTTATGTTAAGCTTAAAAAACACACTATCAGATACAGATTCTTGAAAATAAGAATAGACTTTATCTTCATCAACTTGATTATTGACTTTAAAAGCATCAAGAACTATTTCTATTTCTTCTTTGTCTTTTAAGAATGTATCTATATATAAAATATCTGGAGGTGGGGGAATCACTTGATTTTTCGCCTCTTCAAAAATCTCTTTTGTAGGGTACAGTGTTTTTGTATATATAAACGGTTCATCATTAATAGTAGAGTGAATTACATAATTTAATTTATCTATACCTCTTATCATAGCTTTACTTTCCAATTCTTTAAGCCTACTATAAGACAATGCTCCTTCTGCATGTATTGTAAGTTTTGGATTTTTACCATATCTCATCCCATATGGATTATGTTTTTTAGAGTAGGGCATCTCTATCAACTCATGTATTGTTAACTCATTATCATATAGGATATACTTAAGATTATTAGAATCACTCAATACCTTTACAGGAATTTTAAAGTAATTATTATAAGGAGAAATTACAGGATCATCATATGTTTCTATTTCGTATGTAGTTGTAGGAATATAGACATAAGGATGTGATGTATTATATACAATGCCAAGTTTATAATATGCAGATGTATTTAACCGTGAACAAACAAACATCAAGCCTACTACCAAAATGAAATGAAGCATTAATACTTTTATAGTATACCCTTTAAAAGAACGTCTTAACTCCTTAACACTCTCTAAAAAAAGCACCACAAATAACAATACACATACACTCCAAATACTTTCTAGAAAAATTAATTTTGATAATAACATTAGAAGTACTCCTATAGACACTATCACCTTAATAAATAAATAAAAATGAGTGCCAATAAGAAATGACTGATTATTTAAAACGTTTCTTTTCCTCAAACGACTTATTGTTGTTTTTGACACTCCTGAAATATAAAATGCAATTCCTACAGAATTCCCTAAAATCACTGCATTACCCGCAAAGATCATTGCAACTAAATCTCCAAAATCTTTAGATAAAAGATGATTTACATTATATTCATGTGCCAATAATGTCGATCTAAACAAAATAAAAAGATATTGTTGAAAAAGATAGAAAATAACCATTGTTACTATTCCCAATAGAATACTCACAAAGAATCTTCTAGAAGAATAATCTTTAAAACGAAGAGGTCTATGCATATAGAATCTACCCATATAGATAGGTATACATTATAGAGGGAACGTTACATTATTAAAATACAAGCGTCCCTTATTCTATGACAAACGTTTTATTTCTATTGACAACATTCATTAAGCTACAATAAGATACTACGGAACCATCTAGACGCTCTGTTAAAGATTCACGAATTAATCCTTTAGGAAATTTATCTTTCCAAGGCAACAAAGAATAATAATCACCAAACCCTACACCAATCATAGAACGATCTACACTTTGATCTACAACCATAACATGATTCTTTGTAAGATACCTGTTACTACTCTCTGATTTATTATAGGAGTAATTATAAATGCTTTGTAAAGAATCATGAGGTGTTATTGTGAGATCATAATCACTTATATAAACAGGATTTCTATATTTGTTTCCTTTAAATGCTTTCTTATTAATACGTAAATCGTTTGCATTAAAAATAGCTTCTCCAGGCACGGTAAGCTCTGCTATTTTGTCCTTTTTATCATCTCTAAACACGAGACTATAAGTACCACCCTCTCTTAGAATAGCAATTGCCACATACGAGTTATCTTGCGTATTGATAAAGTAATATCGCGTCTCTACATCTTTACGCACAGATTCTGAAGGCTTCTGAATTTCATACTCAAGAACTTGATCAAAGATGTAACTATCCTGACAATAGAGGATCGTTGAAATAAAAAATATAAGTAAGTATATAATACACTTCATATATAAATAAGGAATATTTTATTTAGAGTAATTAAAATTATTTCAATTTACCTCTACTCTTGAATTCATGGTATGAATGTTTTCTAAAGAAATACAAGATTTCATTTTATCATCACTATCCCTTATACATCTTTTAGTAATTATGCCTTTTGTGTTTTTAAACATTTTTTTAAAAAGAAGCTTAGATTTGGTTACAATAAAATTAATCTCATGCTCTTGGTTTGAAATATCTATTTCGTAATAATACGTATTTAACTTTTTGCGTTTTTTAATCTTTTCTTTTTTAGGTAATATTTCGAATCGAACTATCAATGGGTTTTCGGAAGGAAGTAACTTTAAAAAATAATTATTAATATTAGTATTCTTCTTTGTTCTAGCTCCATTAATTAACACCCCTACGTTATGCATTATTTCTTCGTCAAACGAAATATTGTAGCCATCTGCTAACACATAATTATCAAGTCTAAATTTAGCATGGTCTTGAGTATTATGGAATGTAAGATTAAACCAAAACTCATTATCTCCTTCTACATGGATACTCGCTTGATATGAGTTATCTTTTGAATTATGTAACTGCATCCATTTCCATTTTTTCTGTTTTTTTAAAGAGACATAGCTATATTCTAAAACTTCATCAAACGTATATTTTGTTTGAGAATATGAAATACTTGATACTAACAATAATAAAAACAGAAACTTCATAAAAGCAATTTACGTCATATAACCTCTTTCACCTCTTCAAAATCCAATCCGCCATAATTACCACTACTCATTAATAACAAAGCCGTATTCTCAAATTTTTGCGCAAATAAGAATGCTTTAAACTGAGCTGGATCTGTATAAATTTTAAGATCATCTCTTTGAAATGCCATTGCAATTTGCTGTTCAGTTACTTTTTCTAGCTTTTTAATCTCAACGGCATGCGGAGAATAAAAGACAACAGCAATATCGGCTGCATTAAGTGCTCCTTGATATTCCTTAAGGAAGTTAGCATTAAGACTACTATAGGTATGTAATTCTAGACAAGCGACTACAGTACGATCTGGATATTGTTCTTTCATCGCTTGCGTCGTAGCACTTACTTTTGAAGGACTATGTGCAAAATCTTTATAGGCTACATTGGTCGTACTTTCTGCTATTTTTTCTAAGCGTTTTGATGCCCCTTTAAAGGTTGCAATCGCTTCATAAAAATCCTCTTCTACAACCCCCATATGCTGGCAAATCCACTTAGCTCCCGCCAAATTATTAAGGTTGTGTTTCCCAAAAACCTCTATAGGCATTGGCCCTTCTGGAGTTTCTAATAATGTCTCTCCATTCTCAACTTCATACACAGGTGTTTCATAAGGATACTTTTTGATATGGGCTGTTGCATTTTCTACAACGTTTACCACCTCAGCATCTTCTATATTATATACCATAGCACCGCCATTAGTCATGCTATTTACAAAAATCTGAAACTGCTCCACATAATTCTCAAACGTAGGAAACACATTAATATGATCCCAGGCGATCCCGCTTAACAATGCAATATTAGGTTTGTATAAATGAAATTTAGGGCGACGATCTATAGGACTGCTCAAATACTCATCTCCTTCTAATACAATAAAATCATTGTCTTCTGTAAGATGCACCATAGTGTCAAAGCCTTCAAGTTGTGCTCCCACCATATAATCTACTTCTTTCTCCCAATAATGCATCACATGCAAAATCATAGAAGTAATGGTTGTTTTTCCGTGTGAACCACCTATAACAACACGTGTTTTATTTTTAGATTGCTCATACAGATATTCAGGATATGAATACACAGTAAGTCCTAATTCTTGTGCTTTTAACAACTCAGGGTTATCTTCTTTTGCATGCATTCCAAGAATAATTGCATCCAGACTGTTTGTAATTTTTTCTGGAAACCAGCCAAAAGATACTGGCAACAAACCATATTTCTCAAGGCGAGATTTAGAAGGTTCAAAAATCGTATCATCACTCCCCGTGACTTGGTATCCTTTATGATGTAGCGCTAGGGCTAAATTATGCATCGCAGCACCTCCTATGGCTATAAAATGTACGTTCATATATGATATTTACAATCAGATTTAAAAATAAGACTAATTATAGAAAAGAAAATACTTTCCTTTTAAGGAATATTCAAATACTTATGTGTCTGTAAAGAAATCTTCCAGGTAGGATTTGCCATTACATAATCCACAATGAGTGGCACCATTTTATCTCTCACAGACCATTCTGGCTGTAAATATAAAATACAATTTTCAGATACTTTTGCGGCTTGTTCTTCTGCAAAAACAAAATCACTTTTATTATATACAATGACTTTAAGCTCATGTGCTTTTTGAGACACCTCTTCCTTAGGAAGCATTCGTTTCTTAGGAGAAAGACAAATCCAGTCCCAATCTCCAGAAAGGTCATATGCCCCAGAAGTTTCTATATGTACTTGCAACCCTCTTTCTTTAAGTAACGATGTGAGAGGTTTCATATCCCACATTAAAGGTTCGCCACCAGTAACAACAATGGTATCACTATACTTTGCAGCGTTATCTGCAATGATTTTTGCTTCTGTTGGAGGGTGAATTGCTGCATCCCAACTCTCTTTTACATCACACCAATGACAGCCCACATCACAACCTCCTACACGTATAAAATACGCCGCAGTTCCTTTATGATACCCTTCTCCTTGAATCGTATAAAATTCTTCCATCAAAGGAAGTAACTCTCCTAAATCTACTCGTGATTGTATGGCTTCTTTTGTCATAGAGTGCAAAAATACAAAATGAAAATGCGTATGACACAACAAGTCGTAGTAAACTCGCAGTCATCATTACATGTAATATATTCTATACAGGATTGACATATCGTATTATTTGATATACGCTTTCGCGAAAGCGTATATTAATAAAAAAATTATCCATCAAAAACTATTAAATTCTAAAAGATAAAACGCACGATGTATCTATTGGATCACAAAAACGTTTACGTAATTTACTTTCTACATCGCAGTATAATCCTTATTTTTATACACCTAAGATTTTCTAATGACAACAGCCAAAATAGCATATCAAAATACACTCGCTTTCGCGAAAGAACAAGACGCACAAGACCCGCTTTCTCATTTTAAAGAACGATTTTACCTTCCTATAGATAAAGATGATAATCCACTCGTTTATATGTGCGGAAACAGTCTCGGATGTCAACCCAAATCGGTAGCCTCTTATATTGAACAGGAGCTTAATGATTGGGCAAATCTAGGAGTCGAAGGGCATTTTGAAGCAGAAAACCCTTGGATGCCTTATCATGAGTTCCTCACAAATCAAATGGCAGAGATTGTAGGCGCTTTACCTAGCGAGGTTGTCGTAATGAATACACTTACGACAAACCTACATCTGATGATGGTTTCTTTTTATAGACCTACCCCTCAGCGTCATAAAATTATTATAGAAAGTGATGCCTTTCCATCTGATAGGTATGCAGTAGAAAGTCAGATTAAAAATCATGGATTTGATCCTTCAGATAGCCTTATTTTATGGCAACCTAGAGAAGGGGAAGATCTCTGTCGGTATGAAGACCTAGAAGCAATCGTACAAGAACATGGAGATAGCATTGCTCTCTTCTTAATAGGAAATACCAATTATTACTCAGGGCAATTTTATCCTATACAGAAAATTACACAGTTAGGACATACCAATGGAAGTAAAGTTGGATTTGATCTCGCTCATGGTGTAGGTAATATTATGCCTGACTTGCATAAAAATGGTCCTGACTTTGCAGTATGGTGTTCTTATAAATATTTAAATAGTGGCCCTGGAAGCTTAGGAGGATGTTTTGTGCATGAGCGTCATCATCATAATAAAGACCTTAATCGGTATGCGGGTTGGTGGGGACATAATAAAGATACGCGTTTTAATATGCGACATAGTTTTGACCCAACTCCTTCTGCAGAAGGGTGGCAATTATCTAACCCTCCTATTTTATCAATGGCAGCAGTGCGAGCCTCTTTAGATATTTTTGCAGAAGCGGGAATGACCAATATTAGAGCAAAATCTGTGGCACTTACCGGATATTTAGAATTTTTACTAGACGATCTAAACAACGATCGTATTTCTGTAATTACGCCTAGAGATCCAGAACAACGAGGATCTCAATTATCTATTCAAGTAAAGAATGCAGACCGCAGTTTACATGATCAACTAACCAAAGCAGGTGTTATTTCAGATTGGCGTGAACCCGATGTAATTCGTGTCGCTCCTGCTCCATTATATACAAGTTATGAAGATGTATTTGAGCTTGTGGAAAAACTAAAAGAAGTATTAGGTTAAAAACATATGTATATACCAGAAATATATAAAAATGAAGATCCTGAACAAATCAAATCTTTTATAAAAGAAAACAGTTTTGGGATCCTTGTCACAAATAAAGATGAGGTATCATTTGCTACGCATATCCCTTTAGAATATGCTCTAAAACCAGATGGTACAGAAATACTACATGCTCATATTTCAAAAGCAAATGAGCAATGCGCACATATCATAGACGGAGCTGAAGCATTATGTATTTTTAATGGACCTCATAGTTATGTTTCTAGTAGTTGGTATGATTTTGAAGAAGTTCCAACTTGGAATTACATCGCTGTACAAGTTCGCGGGAAATTAACCGTATTGGATCAAGAGGGGTTATGGGATTCTGTAAAAACCTTAATGCATACCTATGAAGATGGACAAGAAAACCCAGTTCGTATGGAAGCACTCTCTGAAAAAACATTGAGACAAATGAATGGTATTATCGGTTTTGAAATTGCTATCTCTTCTATAGAAGCGGCGTATAAATTATCTCAAAGTAGAGATGACAAAAACCATAAAAATGTTACTGATCATTTACGTAAAACAGAAAATACAGGAAGTTGTGCAATTGCAGATGAGATGAATCGATTAAGGAATAAATAAATTCATGACTAAAGTATCCTCTTCTAATCTTCAAAAAAGTTGATTTTATAATACGTTTTATTATCAGTTTCGATCAACCAGACTCCATCATTTTTGCTTTCAGCTTCCAAAAACACTTTCCTTTTACCTTTAGAAATCCCTCTAACATATTTCCTTATTTCTTCATTTGCTTTAAGATATGTAAGAGCTTTAGGGGTAAAGGCTACTTTGGGGTATTCTCTTAATTTGTTATGAGCTTTAATAAAATATGTAAACTGTATTCCCTGAATACTACCCTTCATAACATTTCTTTCAGCTTGATTATTCTTCATTGCATTTTGCTCTCCTGTAGTTTTATCAAGTTCTAAACCAGATGATTTTATTTTTTTTACAATTTGGGCATGGGAACTTAATAGAACATAATCCCTATTTAAATCTAATGACAGAGTCATATCATATGGGTTTATTTTATGTTGCGAAATACCGACAGTAGATCGTTTAAAGGTACTCCAAACTTCTTCTCCAATGCTATTAAATTTATATACATATATCCCTGTGGGAGTATAGGAATACTTAACATCTTTTTTTGATGGAGCCCTTAAAAACCCATATACATAATAAAAATATTCACCATTCTCCAAAGCCACCTTTAAGTCATTTATACTAAAATAGTCTCCAAGCACATATGTACTTGTTTTAGCACCTGAAATAGATAAACTCATGTGTGAATTATTAAACTCCCCAAAAGCAAATCCGTTTTTTGCCTTCAAATTAAGGGTAACCTCATTTAATGCATCTCCATTTTCACTATACGGCTGGATGTAAATATTTACTTCCCTATTTTTGTTTCTTAATGTTTTTGTAACAAAGGCAATAGAATTATTGTGGCCTTTTTCCAAAATAAAAGGAATTACCCTTTTTCTTTTATCTTTAAACTTATAGTTGTAAATCTCATCTGCTCTATCTTTAGGAATATTCTTAATAGAAAAAGTATTCAATGTACCGTCTCGTATATTTCTCAAACTTAATTTAAGATTGTTGTCTTTTTCTAAATCAATATATTTCCCCTTTTCGTTATGAACAAAAGCGAAATATTGATCAGTCAACAAAGTGTTTTGGATACCATCTTCAACCTTTTGAAATTCAATTACAGGAGATAAACCTTCATCAGAAAAAAACTGATATTTCTTGTAAGAATAAGCCATATTTCTGTAATGGGTTAACATTAAGGTATTCCCACTTAAAGATTCCTTAAAGATGTCAAAATCTCCATCATCAAACACAATCTTTTCTTTACCATCAGGATAATATTGTATAGCTTTTCTATAAGCAGTTCTCTGGTCCAATCCCCTTTTGGATCCAAAAAAAAGTGTAAGTACATTATCTTCATTAATTGAATAATATCTAGGTTTATTACCTTTCTCATAATCACCCTCAGTAATCAAACTTTGTGCTTTAATAGCCGGTATGGTTAAGAAAAAGAAAATAATAAAGAAATAATGATTGATTTTAGGCTTTATTGAGGTCATAGACTTTTAGGAAATTTAAAAGATAGCAATATAAAATATTTAATCTTATTTCTTAAAAATGATTAGATGATTAATAAGCAAATGACTTTTCATTCGTATTTTTAGTTCCTACTATATGTTTATAGATCACCAGAAATGAAACAAAAAGAACACATATTAATCATAGGAGCAGGACTTTGCGGTTCATTACTAGGACTGCGCATGGTACAAAGAGGCTATAAAGTCACTATTGTAGAAAAACGTCCTGATCCTAGAAAAGTACATCAAGACGCAGGAAGGTCTATTAACTTAGCCTTTTCTGACAGAGGCATGAAGGGAATCAAACTTGTAGGACTTGAAAAAGAAGTTCGCAAATTATGCATCCCTATGAATGGACGTATGATTCATGATCCTAAAGGCAATACATTCTTTAGTCCTTACAGTGGTCGTACAGATGAATATATAAATTCTATATCTCGTAGTGATCTTAATACGATGTTACTAGATGCCGCAGATCAGTTTGACGAACTTACAATTCATTATAATTTAGGTTGTAAAGAAGTAGATTTAGAAAATGCAACAGCTATCTTTAAAGAATATACCACTGGAGAAATGCATACTTTTTCTGGAGATATCATTCTAGGAACAGATGGAGCTGGATCTACCGTGCGTAAAAGCATGTACTTAAGTAAAAAATTCTTGTTTAGTTTTTCTCAGGAATACTTAGGACATGGGTACAAGGAGCTTTCTATACCTCCCGCAGAAGATGGAGGATATCGTACAGAAAAAAATGCATTACATATATGGCCTAGGGGACGTGATATGATTATAGCACTTCCTAACTTGGATGGTAGTTTTACAGTGACATTATTTTTAGATTTTGATAATGCACCTGATAGTTTTGCATCTCTTAATTCTTCTGAAGCTATTACCGAATACTTTACAAGACAATTTCCAGATGCTGTAGCAATGATGCCTAACTTAATTCAAGAGTTTCAAGAAAACCCTACAGGACCATTAGGCACTATAAAATGTAGCCCTTGGCATTCTTTTGGAAAAACGTGTGTTCTTGGAGATGCAGCTCATGCGATTGTTCCATTTTATGGACAAGGGATGAATGCTAGTTTTGAAGATGTTGTGGTCTTTGATGAGGTATTAAATGCATATGAAGGAGATTGGCAAACCGTTTTTAAAGAATATGAAAAAGCACGTAAAAAAGATACTGATGCCATTGCAGATCTCGCTGTAGATAATTTTTATGAAATGAAAGAGCACACAGCAAATCCTTTGTTTCAAGAAAAACGTAAACTAGAAACTGCTTTTGAAAAAGATTTTCCAGAAGATTATTATTCTAAATATAGTCTCGTTACTTTTAATGGAGCTATAGGATATAGAGAAGCCATGTTACGAGGGAGAGCACAAGACAAAGCGATTCTAAGTTTGATAGATGAAGGTGGTCTCTCTAGTGATCTTTCGCTTAAAGCGAAATTAGAAAAAGTACAACAAGAAACGAATGATATATTGCACGATGATGCGATTATAGAAAACTTATAACCTATGAAAAGTAATTTAGTAGAAGGTAAAGCAACACCACGTGGAGCGTATCCACACGTAAAACGTGCAGGAGATTTCTTATTTATCTCTGGAACCAGTAGTAGACTTCCTGATAATACATTTGCAGGAGTACATCAAATGGATGAGATGGGCACGATGCATCTTGACATCAAAGAACAAACACGCGCTGTCTTAGAAAACATTAAAGATTACTTAGCCACCGAAGGAGCTACCATGGCAGATGTTGTAGACGTCACTTCATTTCTAGTAAATATGAATGATTTTGGAGGGTACAACCAAGTATATGCTGAGTACTTTAATAAAGAAACTGGACCTGCTCGTACCACAGTTGCCGTACACCAATTACCACACCCAAACTTAGTGGTCGAGATTAAGGTGATGGCATACAAACCTTTAAAAGGTTAGAAGTACAAACGACAAAATATTCAACAAAGAATTGTAATGAAAAAGATCTTATCGAAAGAATTTATACCATTGGGTATCTGTATTTTATTACTCCTCTTTTCTATATTTAAAATTGTAACATCTAATTATATCTTTAACATAAAACACTATGCAGGTATATTATTAATACTATTCTCTACAATAGCATATATAAAAAATCAAAAAGTGTATATCTATCTCTTTACGATCACATTGTTTTTAGGATTACTAAGTTTTATAGATATATTTTATACTACGTACGCTTTTGGAATAAAAGGATTCTTTAGTCTTAATCCAATATTTATAATATTTATTATTTTACTTTTCATAACAAACAAAGATCGCATGAATGAGGTTTTCCAAAATTAATTAACCCATTCAGTTCATACACAAAAATGAAATACAACCTCATTTGCACAGATATAGACGGTACATTGCTTAATGCAGATCGTTATTTGAGTGATGTTACTGTGAACGCTTTCGCGAAAGCGAACATATCCACAGTTCTCGCTTCCTCACGTATGCCTAGTGCTATGCATTACTTACAAGAAGGGCTTGGCATTAAAAACGCACCTCTTATTGCATACAATGGAGGGCTTATTTTAGGAAAGAATGGCAAGTGTATAGAAAGCAATACCATGCCTCTACAAATACTGGAAAAACTTATCTCACATCATAATGCACATTCATACAATCTAAGTATTTATGCAGACGATGATTGGTATACAGATCAAGAAGATTTTTGGAGCTTACGCGAAATAAATAACACTAGAGTTACTCCTACATATCAAAGTGCTTTAAAAAGTCTTGAAACACTTCATTCAACACAAAGAGCGCCTCATAAACTCATGTGTATGGGAGACGCTTCTGAAATAGATAGTATTGTGGCTCATCTTTCTGGGCTATATAATGATGCCGTGCACTTATACAGATCTAAAGACACCTACTTAGAGATCACACCAAAATATATAGATAAGGCGAAAGCACTTCGTATTTTATTACAAAGTAAGTTTGATTTTGAGATGGATCGTGTTATTGCTTTTGGTGACAATCATAATGATGAAGAATTACTCAAGCATGCTGGGTTTGGAGTAGCTGTTGCAAATGCAACTGACAAACTGAAGTCAATTGCAGACTACACAAGTTCTTCTACAAATAAAGAAGATGCCGTGGCAAAAGCTATTGAGAAGTTTGTGATTATTTAATAATAACTATTTTATAACTCAAAATGAGTAGCCCAAATATTATTACGTTTAAATGTCCTCCAGGGATGAATGCTGATGATTCTGTAACAGTAGATAAATTAACAATTACATTAAACCAAAAAGTAAAAAAAGGACAATTGCTAGCCATTTTATCAAGCGGAAATTATGAAGTAGAAATAACCGCTGAATCTGATGGAATAATTACCGAACTACTTATTGAAGAAGATCAAATCTTACATCGGAATGATATTATGTGGAAAATTAAAACAATTAATATCGCAAATTAGATCTATACACAACTTTTTCCTCTTCTTCTTTTAAAAGTAATTGTAATAGAGAGTAATCATCTTTCTAGATATTTAAAATAGTAACATAAATAAGAAAGAATAGATAGTTCTTTTCAAAAACACTACTTCTCGTGTAACGATTATCATAAAAATGGAGTCCTACAAGAAACACACATTATGAAGCAACATCTTTGGATTATAGAATTTACTTTTAGAATATATGTATGGTCAAAAATTTGGGCTTATGGAATAGGAAAGATTGTAGGAGGCCAGTTTCATCGAGCAGGAAGACTTCCTGAAGAAGTTGCAAAAACACCTATTGCAGATATTGGAAGTTTTGATCTTGCTTGGACCTTTTTTGGGTTTTCTACAGGGTATATTTGGTTTATAGGGCTATCACAAATACTGGGTGGAGGATTACTACTTTTTAATCGAACAAAGATCATAGGTGTATTTATACTAATTCCGATACTCCTAAATATCATTGTAGTTGATTTCTTTTTTGAGATATCCCCAGGTGCTATGTTAAGTGCTATATTCTATTTATTAATGTGTTGTTACATCCTATATTACAACAAAAAACAGCTAATAGAAGCTGTAAAAAAAATACTAGAAACTGTAAAAATTTCTAGAACCAAAAAAATAAAATGGATAGGGTATTGTATTGCTATAGTTGCAGTAGTGGTTATTACGATTATTGAGGTTTCTTTAATTAATTGGGTAGGCAGGTAATTATTTTAATACCACATCACTAAACTTTGCTGTGATTGTAATCACATTTCCTGTACTACGAGATTTGTGATATCCGTTTACAACTTCGGTTCTATCATTCTTCATAGTCTTTGTTTCTAATTGTCGTGGTACTAGAAACTCGTTATGTTCTCCACTATAATTAAAGTTAAATGCACTATCAGGTAAATTAAGTACAAGGTCACTATTCTCAAGAATGATAGTTAATGATCCAAAATCGTCTACTACTTGAGAGATTGATAATTGTCCAAAAGAACCAGAAAGCAATCCACCTCCTGAAAGCGTATTGATGACTACATTACTAGAGTTTGAAGTCAGCGCTATATTTTGTGCATTTGCTATAGTACATTCTTTTACATGGCTTGCATCTAGCGTTCCTCCGTTCCAAGAACCTACAGTGATAGGGCTATATGATACATTGATGGAGGTATCCCCTCCATCAATGTATGTAGCTGCAAGACTACCATGTGATATAACAGCTTTTGGATTATAGACCGCTGCCATTTTTACTTTACCATAACGCACATTCATATCGATCTCTGCCTTTTTTGGCATCTTTATGATAATTGTACGTTTTACATCACGACTAGGTTTGTCATCAGTGTCATAGTTAAAATGAAAGCTAGAGCTTTTATTCCCATGCTCATCTTCATCATGACGCTCTTCCCAATCGGCTTCATGCTCTTCTGCCCATTTCTCTACTTTTCTTCCGAACTCTTCTCCCCACTTCTCCATATCTTTTCCAAAGTCTTCTCCCCAATCTTCAAAAGCTTTGCCTACAGACTCTCCAAAATTCTCTCCCCATTCTTCCATGGCTTTTTCAAAATCGCCCATCTTAAGTTCAAAGTTCTCTCCCCATTCTTCCATATCGTGTTCAAACTCTTCTCCCCACTCTTCCATTTCTTCTAGCCAAGCATCTACTTCACGTACTTTTACATTTGTATTGTACTTTTTATTTAGTTTATTTAGATATGCTTTCTTGTCTTTACGATACTCATTATCGTTAAAGTTCATATTTCTAGTTTTCCCAAATGGCCATTGTGGAATATCCATAAGTCCTTTTAATGCACCACCTAAGGCTCCATCTTCAGAAAAGTCGTTTTCTTTTTCCCACTTCTCCATTGCTTTATCAAAATCAGGTCCAAAGCTCTTTTCCATCTCTTTTTCATAACGCTTAAGGTATGCTCTTCCTTCACGACGGTATGCATCGTGATCAAACTTTGTTTTCCCTAATTCTTCATAAAACTCTGCAGGCAATTGAGCTCCTGTTAATCCTTCAAGAATTGGTCCTACAATTCCTTCTAAAACAGGCTCTACAATGTTTAATGATTCTCCTATAATCTCTGTTAAAGGGATTTCGCCAAGGTCTATATTATCTATATCTATAACGGTTGCATCACTATATCCACCTGAGCTATGAATACGTACTTTATCACTATTTCCAGTTACAGATAAGTTCCAATCTTCTATAGCTTGGTCTGTATTTTTTCCTTGTACAAAAGCTTCTACAGAAACCTCGTTTTTATTCCAAGTTTCAAAAATCACATCTACATAACGTGTATCTACTTCTATTTCAACATCTTTATTTACATTGAAACGTTCTTTTAATTTTTCCTGTTTGGCTTGTGCAAAAGCACTTCCCGATAGCATTATAAATGCTAGCATAAAGAGCCAATTTATTTTATTTATTTTCATTGTATTAGATCGTTTGGATGGCATCTTCTTGAGATGCTTTTAATTCACTTAACTTGCGTTTCAGTTTTGACAGTAATTCTACTCGTAGCTTCAAATTTTCAATCATTGCATTGACCATCTCTTCGCTGATTCCGCTCTCTGTAATTTCTTTGTTTAATCGTTGATATTCTTCGTCTAGTTCTGCAAGTTGTTTTAAGAAAGAATCGATAAGTTCTTTGTTTTCATCGTTTATTTCTAATCTTGTGATTTCTAGATTGATGCTCGCTAGGTAATAGTCTTCTACTTTTTTAAAGTCTGGAGATAGATCACTTAATTGTAATGATCTTTTTTCTTCAGGTAATTCATTAGTATCTGTAGAGACTATTTTGTGTTCATCTGAGTCCGCTTTCGCGAAAGCGTTATTAGCCACAAACCACACCGTACCAGCAACAAGAATGATAACAGCTGCTATTTTCATAAAAAAGAAAATTCCTTTTTGAGATCCTTTATCTGTATCTTCTTGGACGGGTAATGCTTGTGCAAGACGGTCTTCAAATCGAGACTGATGTCCTTTACTTAATGGTGTCCCATCTTGTTCTTTTATGTCTTTAAACATGTTTCTAAGATCCTGTGCCATAGCTCAACTCTTTTAGTTGTTCTTGTAACTTCTTCTTACCGCGGTGCACCATGGTACGAGAAGCTACTTCTGTTATATTTAATATTTCTGATATTTCCTGATGATCGTACCCTTCTACAAGGAATAGCATAAGTGGGTATCGATATTTATCAGGCAACTCAGCGATTGTTTTCTTGACGTGGTCTACCGTTACTTCATCATCTACATCCCAGTTTTCGGTATCCTCATCTACTTTGCCTATCACCTCTTCATTAAGAGGGACAATGGTTGCTTTTTTTGCTTTAATCATATCGAGACTTTTATTAATCACGATACGTTTTAACCAAGCTCCAAAAGTGACATCCCCTGTGAATTGATGTAATTTTGCAAAAGCATTTATAAATCCTTCATGCATCGCCTCTTCTGCTTCGAATGTATTCTTCAAAAATCGAAAAGCCACGTGGTACATACCTTCACAGTATTTGTTGTACAGTTGCAACTGTGCCCTTCGGTCATTGCGTTTACATTGTTCTATGATATCAGTTGTAAGCAAAGTATTCTTTTTGGTTAGTGTATAATTATTTGCTATTCGATCTAAAGACGAGACTATTTTTTTGATGTTGCAAAAAAAATGAAAAAAGTTTCGCCTATTCAAATTTACTACCTCTAAATTAAATCATTAATGTTCATATATCAACATTAAATTTTATTGATTATCACATATTAACGATAAAAAAATAAAGTAAATTTGAATTGAAATTTTATTATTAACCCATCGAAAGCCTAACAATTGAAGTTCTCTAAATCTAGTATTTTATACCTATTAAGATTATTTTGTCGCTATTATATTGCCTTTAGGATGTTTTCTTATGCTTTTTCAAAAATTCTTAAAACACAATTTAATTTAGGCCCTAGATATCTAGATGATTCTATAAGTAGTTTTAATGGGCTTTCTCTTACTTGGTATTATTATGGTTATTCCCGAACATACGGTTTAGTAATAGCTGGCGCACAAATAGCTGCTGCGTTACTACTTTTATTCAGAAAAACAGAACGAATAGGAGTTATCCTTTTCTTAAGTTTTATGATTAATATTTTATTGTTAAATTATTTTTATGAAATTGATGGAGCAAAATCAATGTCTATTACACTAACAATAATGGGCATTTTCCTGTTGTTTTCAGATTGGAAAGCATTTAAAAATTATTTTCTAAAATCAAATATAAACCAGCCATTAATCCCTTCTATTATTCCTGCAAAAGCAAAAAACTTATATTGGTTGAAGTTTCTTGTTATTATTCTTCTTGCCTTTTTTGCACATAGAAGAATCTCTGACCTCAAAAAAGAATATTTAGTTGAAAGTAAACTTCATGGAGTTTGGGAAATAACCCCTAGAAATTCTAAAAATAAAATTGACAAACTCTATATAGGATATTATAACCGTATAAAGTTACGAGACTCTCTTAATAATATGTATCGCGGAAAATTAGAGCTTGATACAATAAAAAAAATAGGAACTTTCAAAGCAAGTTATTATTCAGAAAAATATTATTACTTTATTGAAGACAGCATAGCAAAATTAGATGTTCAAAAAGATAGTTTAAAGAAAATTAGAGCTAACATTAGAGAATTTTATAATACAAAAAACAATTCATCACCTATTGAATTCACATTTAATTATAAATTAAGAGGAGATACATTAATTTTAAATGGTCAACGTGAAGTGAAATATTTAAATATAACAGATAGATATAAAAATTAAAAAGTTATTTTTTTTTACAGAATAATACTGCATCTATTTTCGCCTATTCAAATTTACTACCTTTACTTTACAATGAGATAATGCAGGTATGAATAAAGAAAATACTAGAGGAATTAATCCTGACTATTTACAAGGAAAAGCTCGTAAGGCTAGAACATCACTTGATGTTGAAGTACTTGCTCAAGAAATTATTTCTGGAAACCATACGGCATTATCCAAAGGAATTACATTGGTAGAAAGCACTGTAAGCAAACATCAAGAACAAGCACAAATCCTGATAGAAAAATGCCTTTCGCATGCAAATCAATCTATCCGAATTGGAATTACAGGTGTTCCAGGCGTGGGAAAAAGTACATTTATAGAAGCTTTTGGAAGTTATCTCACAGAACAAAATAAAAAAGTAGCCGTACTTGCAGTAGATCCTTCTAGCTCACTTTCTCACGGAAGTATCTTAGGGGATAAAACAAGAATGGACACTTTATCTCAGAATAAGCATGCTTTTATAAGACCATCTGCTTCTGGAAATTCTCTAGGTGGTGTTGCACGTAAAACAAGAGAAGCTATTATTTTATGTGAAGCGGCGGGTTTTAATACTATTATTATAGAAACCGTTGGTGTTGGTCAAAGCGAAACTATCGTACACTCGATGGTAGATTTCTTTCTTTTGCTAAAACTTGCAGGCGCGGGAGATGAGTTACAAGGGATCAAACGAGGTATTATTGAGATGGCAGATGCCATTGTGATTAATAAAGCCGATGGTAAAAATGAGAAACCTGCAAAGCTAGCAAAGGCTGCTTTTGCAAAAGCGTTACATTTATATCCTCCAAAAGATAGTCACTGGACGCCCAAAGTAAGTACGTGTAGTGCTCTAGAAAATACAGGGATTACAGCTATATGGGAACTCATTACTTCTTATAAAGAACTTACAGAAGAAAATGGATATTTTACAACAAAGCGTACTGAACAAAATACTTACTGGTTATTACAAACCATAGAAGATAGTTTAAAAGAAAACTTTTACCGCAATAAAAATATAAAAGAAAAATTACCGCTGTTATTAAAAGAACTTTCTAATAATAAGATTTCTCCTTTTGCAGCGGCAAGGATATTATTAAAAGAAAATAATAATTCTTAAAAAACAAATGGCTCGCAATTGCGAGCCATTTGTTTTTTAATTAAGCAGTATCTGGACGTCCTTTAAGACGCTTTTCTATCTTACGTTTTTTTTCTGTAAGCCTCTTCATCATATCCATCAGCTCCGGTTCTTTTGTTTCCTTATAAATTTCATTAATTGCTAAAATGAGTCGTTTTGCTTCTCTTGAAGCTACCACACGATCACTAGTCGACATATGACTCATTTTGGAATTTTCAAAAGCTTCCGCTTCAGTTAAAATATCCATAGTTGTTTTGTTTGTTCAATATTGTTTGAAAGTGCATAAATGTAAATAAACAAAGTTTATTATACAAAAAACGTTCATTGATTATGCTTATGTTAACATTTGATATCAATATACTTATCTCGTGTTATTTATAAAACAACACTTACCGCACCCTTTTAACTACTGATTGTTAATTATTTACACAGCTCTCAATATACACATTTTAATATATTAACCGCATTCATTTGTAAGTAAATTCTACTATTATTTTTTTATTTCTGTCCAAAGAATTTATTTCATCAGCAAAATTACGACGCATAAACATATTCTCGATGTGCTTTTAGAATACTAAAACCTGCTATAAAACAGAAAAAAACAATATTTTATATAAAAGCAAATAGCAAAAGACATGCTAGAAAGCGAACTTATAACGACATAATATTTTAGTAAAATAGGTATTCCAAATTAGATATGCAGCCCTTAATTATCTTCGGGTTTCACTACTGTAGCATCCGACTTCTTTATAAAAAGATAATACCCGTTTACAAGTAAAATTGCTACATTAGTTATAATAATAGGAATACTTGTAAGTAACACTCCATAGGCTACAAAAAAAGCACATCCTATTGAATTTGTAATTCTAAGTTGGCGTATATCTTTTCTAAAAAAAGATAGCAACACAAATAAACTAGCTAAATATCCTACAATTTCTACTGAATTAAACTCCATATTTTCCTTCTCTTTTATGGATGCAAAACTAAGAATACTTACTTTATTTTATTGTTCATTATTCTTGTTTTTTATTGTTTGCTTACCTGGTTATGTTTTATGAAGTATCATTATTGTATACTCTTCTAACAAAAAAAATCAATCATTTAATAAAATCCAAAGTAGTTGTAAATCCTTCTTAAAATACATACATAACAATTAATATATTTATAGTTTAAAAACTATCATTACTTTTATATTAAAATTACCCACTAACTATTAATGGACATTATCCAAATTCTTGGTTACATTGGCGCTTTATGCATAGGTGTCGTTTTAGGTCTTATAGGAGGTGGAGGTTCGATATTAACCGTTCCTATCTTAGTATATCTCTTATCCCTTAATCCTATTACAGCAACTGCATACTCACTATTTGTTGTAGGAGTCTCTGCTCTTGTAGGTGCTATTAATAATATAAGAAAAGGGCTTGTTGATTTTAAAACTGCTATTGTTTTTGCTATTCCAGCGCTACTAGCAGTTTATGCTACAAGAAAGTATATAGTACCTAATATTCCTGAGGAATTATTTTCTATAGGTGATTTTATCATAACCAGAAGCATAGGGATTATGATCTTTTTTGCCATCATTATGTTACTTGCTTCTATCTCTATGATACGTACTAAACGTAAAGATGATAATATAGAAACAACAGTAACGTATAATTACCCAATGATTATTTTGGAAGGAATTGTTGTTGGCGCTTTAACAGGAGTTGTAGGTGCTGGAGGAGGTTTCCTTATTATTCCTGCATTAGTATTGCTGGCAAAGCTTCCTATGAAAAAAGCAATTGCTACGTCATTATTAATCATCGCAATAAAGTCTTTAATTGGTTTTATAGGAGATGTAGAAAATCTAACGATAGATTGGCCATTTCTTTTGAGCTTTACGAGCCTCTCTATTGTTGGGATTTTTATAGGGATGTGGCTTACAAACTTTATTGATGGAAAAAAACTAAAGAAAGGGTTTGGTTGGTTTGTTCTTATTATGGGGATTTATATTATTATCAAAGAGTTTACGATGTAACTTATGTTACTGTTTACTTTAAAAGATGTTCCTAAATTCGCTTTCGCGAAAGCGTACTTACAAACATTCAGATTTTAGTAAAATCATCTGTATGTTATTAAATCTTAAAATGAAATTACATGAAAAATATATTTTTTATCATACTACTTATACTATGTGTTTCTTGTAAAGGGCAAGAGAAACCTAATGAAACTCAAGTAATAGATATTCAAACATTAAAGACAGAAGTTATAGGTAAAGATGTACAATTTGTAGATGTACGATCAGAAAGAGAATACAATCAAGGACATATAGATGATGCTATTAACATCAATATTGCAGATAAAGATAATTTCAAAAAAGAAATACAAAATCTGGATAAAACAAAGCCTGTATATATCTATTGCCAGGCTGGTGTGAGAAGTCACCGTGCTAGTAAAATCATGCAAGAATTAGGTTTTACTACTATTTATGATTTTGCAGGAGGTTGGGGTGTTTGGAGTAATCAATAATTCTAGCATATCACGATGGAGTTTAATGATGAGTATTGGGAAAACAGGTATTTAGAAAATACAACACGATGGGATCTAGGAGAGATCTCTACACCCATAAAAGAATATATAGATCAGCTAGAAGATAAGACATTAAAGATTTTAATTCCGGGAGGTGGTAATTCTCACGAAGCTGAGTATCTCATCCGTCAAGGTTTTAAGCAAGTATATGTTATAGATATTGCAAGTACACCTCTTCAGAACATAAAAAAAAGAGTGCCATCTTTTCCTCCTTCTCAACTTATTCAAGGAGACTTTTTTGATTTAAATCTAACCTTTGATCTTATCATAGAGCAAACCTTCTTTTGTGCTCTTACACCTAACCTTAGACCTGCTTATGTCAAAAAAATGAATAATTTACTTACTACAAAAGGAATCCTCGTAGGATTACTTTTTAATGCTCCTCTATATGAAGACCACCCTCCATTTGGAGGAAATATAGAAGAATACCGTTCTCTTTTTGAACCTTATTTTACAATTAATAGTATGGATCCTGCAACAAACTCTGTAGAAAGTAGAACCGGAAGAGAGCTTTTTATACATATGCATAAAAAAAATAAGCACTTGTCTGTATGACAATTATGTTTCTTATTTTCTTTTATCTTATGCCTATGAAATTACAACCAACCGATTTTGCTTTTGTGTTTATTCAATTCGTATTGTTTTTTGCATTTATTTTTGAGATTTCATTTTTACAAATAACGTTACCAAAATTCGTTAAAATCGCAGGATTTGTCACTTCTATTTTCGGAAGCCTACTTGTTGTAATAGCACTACTGCAATTAAACAAAAATCTATCTCCTTTTCCCTCTCCAAAATCTGATACTCAACTTATTAAAAATGGCATCTATACATACATACGTCATCCTATTTACACTGGTATCTTAGGAATAGTCGTAGGATATAGTTTTTTTTCAGGATCGGGATATAGATTCTTAATTACGTTACTCCTTCTTGTTCTATTTATATATAAATCTCGTTATGAAGAAAAGCGATTATTATTAGTTTTTAAAGACTACCTAGATTACAAAAAGAAAACGGGTCGTTTTTTGCCAAAAATAAACCCGTAAACGTTCTTTTTATGTACCCAAGTGTACTAGCAAATTAACATTTGAAAAGTATCTTTATAGCATAGAATTTTAAAGACTATATCGTATGGAAAATCTAGATGCTGCAAGACTTCAAATGGCATTTACTCTTATTTTTCACATTGTCTTTGCCTGTGTAGGGATGGTGATGCCCTTTTTTATGGTTGTAGCTCATAAAAAATGGTTAAATACTCGAAATCCAATATACTTAACACTTACAAAATCATGGCAGAAAGGGGTTGCTATCTTTTTTGTCACTGGTGCTGTTTCTGGAACTGCACTTTCTTTTGAGCTTGGTCTTTTATGGCCAGAATTTATGAAACATGCGGGTCCTATTATAGGGATGCCTTTCTCCTTAGAAGGAGCTGCTTTTTTTGTAGAAGCCATTGCTCTTGGGTTCTACTTGTACGGATGGAATAAAATTCCAGAAAAATTTCACTGGATTACAGGTATTATTGTGGGGATTTCTGGTGTTGCCTCTGGGATTCTTGTTGTCTCTGCAAATGGATGGATGAATGCCCCATCTGGTTTTGATTACATCAATGGAGAGTTTCTTAATATAGATCCTATAAAGGCATTATTTAATCCTGCTTGGTTTACACAAGCACTCCATATGACGTTAGCTGCTTTTACAGCTACAGGATTTGCTGTAGCAGGAGTTCATGCCTATCAGATATTTAAAAAGCGAAATATAGAATTACATAAAAAAGCATTTAAAATTGCAATTACCTTTGGAGCTATTGCTGCCATTTTACAACCTTTAAGTGGCGATCTTTCTGCAAAAGACATTGCCGAAAGACAGCCTGTAAAACTTGCCGCAATGGAGGCTCATTATGACACCTCAACAGGAGCTCCTCTATACATAGGTGGGATTGTTAATAACGAGACTCAAGAAGTATCTTATAAAATTGAAATTCCTAAAGCACTTTCTTTCTTAGCCTTTGGAGATTTTGACGCAGAGGTAAAAGGGCTCAATGATTTTCCAAAAGACGAACATCCTAATGTAGCCATCGTTCATTATGCGTTTCAAACAATGGTGGGTATAGGAACACTACTTATGCTTGCAGGGATTTTGTTTCTTATTACGCTTTCGCGAAAGCGTACCTGGTTTAATTCTCCTAAGTTTTGGCTATTATTTATCATACTAGCTCCTATGGGATTTATTGCCCTAGAAGCTGGTTGGATTGTCACCGAAGTAGGTAGACAACCATGGATTATTCATCATATTATGAAAACCAAAGATGCCGTAACTCCTGTACCAGGAATTGTGTATAGTTTTTATATGTATGTAGTTTTATATAGTATTCTGACCATTGCCGTTACTTGGTTAATGAGCAGGCAGATCAAAGCATTAAATAACACTAAAAATATGGAAGCATGATTTATGTCGTTCTCTTTTTTCTTGCTTTTTCATTAGTATTGTATGTATTACTAGCAGGAGCAGATTTTGGTGCAGGTATTGTAGAGTTATTTTCTTCAAAAGAAAATCAAGCTATTACTAAAAAAACAGTGTATCGTGTGATGGGGCCTGTTTGGGAAGCAAATCATATTTGGATTATTATTATGATTGTCATCTTATGGGTTGCATTTCCTATCTATTATAATATTCTTGTAGTATCCTTACATATACCACTTACACTCATGTTACTAGGAATTACGTTGAGAGGAGTTGCTTTTGTTTTTAGACATTATGATGCTTATAAAGACAAATCGCAAGTACTTTATGACTGGATGTTTAAAACGGCTAGTCTAGTAACCCCTATATTTCTAGGAATAACTTTTGGAGCAATTATCAGTGGAGAAATCATACATACAATCTCTATTACAGATTATAATTTTAAAGAACTTTATATAGATTCTTGGTTTAATATATTCTCGATATTAACAGGTTTGTTCTTTGCTTCTTTATGTGCTTTCTTATCTGCTGTATTGCTTATTGGTGAAGCAGCTTCTATCAATAGAAAAATATATGTAAAAAAAGCAACCATAGCAACACTAGTTGTAGTTACTATTGGTTCCTTAACCATGCTCTATGGATATTTTAATCAAGTGCCTTTTGTCTTAACGTTTACCTCAAACGTCTATGCCATTATTGCTATTATTTTATCTGCATTATTTCTTATTCCGTTATGGATAAGCATACGAGGTGGCCATCGAATTTTAAGTAGAATATTTGCAGGAATACAGGTATTACTTATTCTAGTTGCTGCACTCACGCCTCATTTTCCAAATATTTTATTTACAACGCAAGGATCTATTAGTATACTTCAAGGGGTTGCACCAGAAAGTGTAATACATACTCTTGGCATTACATTACTTATAGGAGGAGGTGTTATATTACCAGGACTTTTTCACCTTCTTAAATCGTTTAAGATGATCAAAATATTAGAACGTAATTAAAATATCTATTTCTTATCATACAAAACTATCTTCTTAAAAAAAATAGATCCGAGACAAGCTCGGACCTATTCATTTAATTACCTGATAATTTAATAATTAATTCTTTACTATTACTTTTTTAGAAATAGCATACTGATCTGTTTTAAAGGTTACAAAATAGATTCCTGTCTTAAGTGTTCCTGTTGCATTCCAATTTGAATTTATAGCTACATCTTTCTTTGAATTTACTATAAATGAATGGATTTTTGTTCCATAAAAATTATATATCTCCACAGTAACATCAAGGTCTGCACTAGTTTCTATTAAGAAATTCATATTTCCTTTGTTAGGGTTTGGATAAATATCTGTTTTTACAAAACCATTACTTTCTGGTGCTCTTATTGGTGTGAAGCATTGAGGAAATGATGGTTGAGATTGGGTTTCATCTTCACAGACTGCTGTCACTCTCCAAGTAAAACATTTACTCTGTAGCCCTTCTGGTATTGTAACATTGTTTACTGGTGTTATAAGAGGTATAATAGATATTTGACTCTTACAATGACAAAATGCTTGTGGTCCATCTCCTGTTGGAGAGCTTACAATATAATATGCTGCTCCTGGTACAGGATTCCAAGTAAGTACTTCTCCGACAACTTGAAGGTTTGTAGGTGTTGCTAAATCTTCACATTTTGGTGGTTTAACACAATCTATAATCGTAAAGTTATGCTGTAATGATACCCAGCCACAGTTAGGATCATTTATCGCTAATTTTACAGAATAAGTCTTTCCTACCTCGAAGGTTACTGGATGTTCAGGATCATTTTCAAATAAATCTGTAATGTTTACAAAATCTGGAGATCCAGAAATCCATCCTGCTCCAGAAATCCAATCATAGTCTCCATTACTATCTACAACCCAGAGGTCCATAAAGTAATTGCTCGTATTTAAAGTAGCACTACCATTTACATACACATCTTCATCTAAACAGAATTCTGTTTTATCATTATGATTTTCATCTTCATAATGATAGTCTACAGAATCTGGTTCTATAATCGTAAAATCATGCTGTAATGATACCCACCCGCAATTAGGGTCATTTATAGCTAATTTTACAGAATAAGTCTCTCCTACTTCGAAGGTTACTGGATGTTCTGGGTCATTTTCAAATAAATCTGTAATATTTACAAAATCTGGTGAGCCAGAAATCCATCCTGCTCCAGAGATCCAATCATAGTCTCCATTACTATCTACAATCCAGAGATCCATAAAGTAATTGCTCGTATTTAAGGTAGCACTACCATTGACATAGACATCCTCACCTAAGCAAAATTCTGTTTGATCATTATGACCACTATCTTCATAATGATAATCTACAGAGTCTGGCTCTATAATCGTAAAATCATGTTGTAATGATACCCAACCACAGTTAGGGTCATTTATAGCTAGCTTTACAGAATAGGTTTCTCCTACCTGAAAGGTTACTGGATGTTCCGGATCATTTTCAAATAAATCTGTAATATTCACAAAATCTGGTGAGCCAGAAATCCATCCCGCACCAGAAATCCAATCATAATCTCCATTGCTATCTACAATCCAGAGATCCATAAAATAATTACTCGTATTTAAGGTGGCACTACCATTCACATAAACATCTTCTCCTAAGCAGAATTCTGTTTGATCATTATGACCACTATCTTCATAATGATAATCTACAGAGTCTGGCTCTATAATCGTAAAATCATGTTGTACAGACTCCCAACCACAATTAGGATCATTTATCGCTAATTTAACAGAATAGGTCTCTCCTACTTCAAAAGTTACCGGATGTTCAGGGTCATTTTCAAATAAATCTGTAATATTTACAAAATCTGGAGATCCAGAAATCCATCCTGCTCCAGAAATCCAATCATAATCCCCATTGCTATCTACAATCCAAAGATCCATAAAGTAATGACTTGTATTTATTGTATCACTACCATTGACATAAACATCTTCACCTAAACAAAACTCTGTTTGATCATTATGATTTTCATCTTCATAATGATAAGCAACACTAGTGGGAACATTATCACTTATAAAATCTGAAAGATTACGCACATTTGCATAGATCGTAGGAAAGTCATCTCTCACACATCCTCCCCAACTTGACACTCCAATGAGTATAGCATCGGCTCCACGTCCTAATACAGCAGGTCCTCCACTGTCACCAGGACCAGCGGCGATTCCTTCTTGCCAAAAAGAAATCATAGAATTATCAAAAGGATTATCATCATCTGGTTGACAATTGTTTGCAGCAACATTAATAAGATCATTTGCAGCCGCATTAGTAATTATAGGAAGAGAAGCTCCTAGTAAAATGTTATTACAGCAACCTCCTCCTGAATCTCCCCAACCAGATATAAATGCATTTACACCTTCAGCAATATCTGCTGCAGTGGTATTATCTGGAGTAGCATAATCTATAGCACGGACATTATCATTAAAATCTAAAGGGCTCTCAAGACGTATTAATGCAATATCATTTGTTGCAGGAGCATTTCCTGCTCCAAAAGGTGTATAATCAGGATGCATGATAATTTCTGCGACATCAATTCTTTGTCCAATTCCATTATTAGTTTGATCGGTAGCACCCGCATGTACTACGATATCATCTGCACTAAGTCCTTCTACACAATGACTCGCAGTAACGATCCACTCACAATCTATAATGGTTCCACCACAGCCATGACCTACACCTACTCCAGGGTATTCTAAAGAAACTTGATAGGGAGCATCTGCTATATCTATAGCTGTTCCTCCAAATATTCTCTGATCTTGGGCATACATCTGAAGTGACGCAATTAAAAACCCAATTACAATAATAATTTTTTTCATAATATATAGTTAGTTATGTTTTCTCCTACTCTTTTTAGACTTTTCGGATTCCGCCTTTCAAAAACCTATTCAGTTTAAAGAGTGGCATTTAGAGATGTGTTACCCTATTTTTTTAAACAAAGTGTACATAACATCTAAGACATAACTATTTATCCTTATAATAATCTGGTGTATTGTAGTCTCTAGGCATTTTTATATGTGCTTAAGGTGATCAAAATATCTATAACACAAAACCCTCTGCATCTATTCTTCGTAAGTATTAGGGAAGTATAATTTTAAAATCATGTTATTATGAAAAAAGAGTTAAAGACATTAAAATTAAAAACAATCAAAATCTCTAATCTTTCAAACGTTCAAGGAGGGCTTAAAGTTTTAGTGGACATTCCCACTAGTGATAATAGCTTAGGTTGTTCTTTCCAGCCTCAATGTCACCCTACAGATTCGCCAACGTTTGCTTTTACTTGTGCATAATTTAAAACACACATGAGAAATGGCGCTTTTTTAAGGCGCCATTTCTATTTACATCTTTTAATTTTTACTTGTAGTGATCATTCAATTTTCACACGCTGTGACACTGCATCTAACCATATATAACTCAAATCGGCTCCTGCTGCGCCATGACATGTCATACAACTACGATTACTTCTTTGTGTCGCTTTGCCATTCTCATCATCACAATATGTAGTCATAAATGATTCTATTACAGTATTTCTCAAAAAGCGAGGTCTTGCACTAAAACAATCATTCCCTATTGTATTGTCCTTACAGTTTATCTTATTTACGGTTCCGTTTTGATTACGTCCATTTAAAGGCCATTGTACATTAACGAGTATATAATTTGCAAAAGGAGATCCTATTTTTTTCAATTCTGCCTGAAACATGGTATTCAGTTTTATAGCTTCAGGAGTAAGAGGCACTAATCGTGTAATCTGATTTGGAGCATCTTTAAGTCCTTTATCAAATCTATTTAAGTCCACATTAGGACAGCCTTCAATACCTGAAACTCCTGCCAAAAAAGGATATTCATCACAATCAGTTAATGACGGAAGGTCTGGGTTATAAAAAGTTCCTTTACCATCTTTATCTCCCGCATCTGGAGCATTGTCCTTGTGTTCAAAAGTAATCCAGATCCATTGTGGAGCAAAATATGTTTTACGCGCAATATGAAGTCCTACTAATGCCATGTATGAAACCCTACACGCCTTTTTTTCTGAATCATAAATAAGTGCTTTTCTAACAAAAAATTTCTCATTTGCTTCCTTTAATTCTTCTGCTTCTTTTTGAGGGTTATTTTCTGTAAAGACAAGTTCTTTCCACGCCGACTTTACCTCCATGGCTCCTTCATTATATAATGTGTCTGCTTTAGTATCTGGAAAATTCACTGTATTTACTTCTCCTTTAGGCCCGCTAGGTGTAAGATTGAGACTTGCTGCTCTTCCATTACTAATTAAGTATTCAAATTCAGTTCGATTAAAAAGTACTTCATAGCGCACCTTTTTTCTATCTTGATCTACAAGATATCCAAAGGTACCTGCAAATGCTTGTCCTGTTTCATTTAGTACATCACGTGTTTTTGATTCCATTGTAATTACAAAATCATGTGGTACCTCTTTACAAGAAGCTTCGACTATTACTGGAGGTTTTTGATTCCAAGGTTGTGCTACAGGATCCCAACTAATATTTCCAGGTTGGAAGACTTCAAATGTCGGTTTATAGGTTTCCCAAACTGTTGAATTCTTACTATTGCCAGTAAAAGGCAGCGATGTATCTGCTTCACCTCTTTGTGGTGTTGGTGTATTTTTTTTGTTAGGCCAATTTAGAGCAATAAATGATTTCCACCCATAACTATTAAACATCTCTTGTGTTTTCTCTGGGCTTAGATATTTAAATGCTAGTGTAGGGTCTACTGGAACATCAGAAGGGAGTTTAGGGCTCAGTTTTGAATCTTGTACATACGCTTCTACCGTTTCTGAAAATTTTGCAAGATCTGTGGGTTCTTGTGTTATAATAGAAGAGCCATTCATATCTGGTGGCGTTATAAAACGGTCACAATACGGTGTATCACTTTGTTCTGAAAAAGGATTTCTAATATCATCTAGTGTTCTTACATAATCTGTGTTAAAAGCAGGGGCATGACAGTTTACACAAAAGGAGCTTACATGATTCTGAATCCCTTGTGAGCCAGCACTTATATTACTTGTCTTTACGTCCTTTTCAAAAAAGAATCCGTAAAACCAATCTCCACCATAACAGTCTACCCCATTATATGTTTCTAAAGTTGCCGTCGCGCAGTAATTATATTTAGGGTACGGTTTATAGAGTAATGTTATTGCTCCTGGAGCTTTTAGGAGTGGATTTTCAGTATGTGTACTGTCTATTTTTGCATGATAGTTTTGTTTTACAATAAAAGAACCTGGAGGAAAATCTAATGGTTGTGTAATTGTAGAATCTACTGCAAGCTTTAAAAATTCGTTTGCTATATCATTTACATAGGTACGTATCCAACGACCATGTACAGCCAGTCCTAATCTTTTTAAAGTATCAGATCCTGAAGAAACATCTGTACCCGGAAATAAGTGCCAGTTTGGGTTCTTTGGATTACTATAGTCTTGCTCTTGGAGGTAGGTCATAACTGATTGAATATCTGGATTGACCTCTCCCTCTCTTATTTCTGTATAATGACCATTTAAACGTGGATTACACGAATTTAAAACAACGATACCGATCAAAACAGCGATACATACAAATAGCTTTTTCATTTTTTATGGTGTTATATCCATTCCTCACGCTCCAAATGTATAATCTAATACCTACTTCAAAATATGGATTAGTATAAAATTTCTCTCACAACATTCTTAAATAGTATAATTTAAGAATACAAAATAGCTATAATTAGCCATGTATAAACACGTAATAATACGCATTTTAAATATAGTATGGTCTGGCTTTTTTTGCTTTCGCGAAAGCGCACAATAAATACAGGTCTATGTACAGGAGTTTTTACTTATTATAATAATAAACGATTTTGTATTCTTAAATATTGAGGAACAAAAAAAGCCGACTCTTTCGAGTCGGCTTTTTTATAGTAATCATATGAATAAAATTGGAATTTGTTCTTTAATTTATTGCTTTAAAAACATACGTATATCACACTACATATATTGACAATTAAAATATAACTTGAAGTTCTTGTGCTTTTTTTAGTTCACACTTTGAAGTGATAGAACAGTATTTATTATCCATTTTAAACGTTTTGGTATACCAGGTATCATTTTCATAGGTTGTCCCTTCTTTATCTATCTTTATTTCTGTAAGAGGGATAGACATCCCTTTTCCTATAGCTTTAATGACAGATTCTTTCTTAGTCCAGAATTCATAAAACTTATCCAGTCCATTGTCTTGAATTTCTGCTAATTCTTGTGTTGAAAAAACATTTTCAAATAAGTCGTACTCTATCTCATTGATTTCCTCTATATCGATTCCTATTTCTTGTTTACTAAAGACGCATACAACCGTATTACCACTATGAGAAATATTAAAGTTAAAGTTACTATTTATCATATATGGTTTTCCATAACTATCCTTAAGAATTTTCTCAAATTCAAAGGAGTCATATCCAAATATATAAGCTCCCATATATATCATTAATTTTCCAAATAGACAGTTGTATCTATCATCCCACCTTCTATATTTAAGCACTTCTTGCTTAAGTTTTTGAGGTAAAAACTCTAAGTAATATTTTAAAATATCTTGACCTATATTACTATCTGTAGAATATTGAAATAAATAATATTCATCCTCCCTTAGATCTATTTTAGGAATTGATTTAAAATCACTAAAGGCTACGTTATGTATTGAATTTTGTGTGATCATAATAATGTGTATAATAAAACTAGTCATGGGATTTCCCATCGTCTAGTCTTGCATTAAACTTTTCCAATATTTTTAATTTTTCATTTCAATAAAGACATAAAGTTTTATTGAAGCGTGTCGTGTGTTTTTATATTTTTACAAGGAATATATAGTGTATTTCTTGTAGGTAGTATATGATTAATTGGGTATTAAAAAATGATTGTCATTTTGGACTATTTATCATAATAAATTATTGATATATGTTCCTTCTGTTTCTATATATTTAATAAGCGCCGCTATATCATATTTACAACGGCAACGCCTGAGTTTATTGAGAATCTTACGAAGTGCTCTTTTTGTTTTATCTTTTGCATCTGCATGGCCAAATTGCCCTTTGGATCGTTGTATCGTAAGATTAATAAAGGCTAAATTCCATAGCAATTGAGTTAATTTACCTGAGCTTGATTCATCCAGTCTTATATTCTTAATTTTTATAAAATTACCTTCATCATTTATTAGTACTAAGAATTCGGTTCCTAGTATATTTATACGATCTTTTTGAATCTCTAAAACTTCTGGGGTTGGTTCTTTTATAACGACATCTGGCGCATATTCTAGTTCTACATTCATGGTGTCATGGCTTTACTATATTATTTAATAAAAGAGAGGTCAAATCAATAAGACATCTAAATACCAAGTGATATCTAGATTAATTTTGTGTCTTCCTTGATTGAATATAGCACCGGTAAGACCTTTTACCTGCTCTTATATTCCCGTTACATATCGATACATTTGATATATATAAACAACGTATTTTTGAGCATACAGAAATACTATGATTACTAGTTTCATTTCAGGTGATTTACAATTATTTTCAGGTTCTTACTGCTATTTATGAAGCATATGTAAGCAAACTCTTTAAAGGACAAATCATTTCTTCTGTTATAATAGGGTTAGGTACAGTTTTCCCTTGTTTTATTAAACTTAATTTACGTCCGCACATGCCTCCATTTTGAGCGCAGTTACATGTTGATTTACTATTTTTCATCTTGTTAGTTTTTAAGTTAATGCCTCTGTTTTAAAAAGTAAAAGGACCTTGATTTTATAGTTATACTTTATAAAGCAATTCATAAATAACATTGTAGGTGCACAGGAATATCTTATTATGAGATACTCTCTTTTTAATAAGATATATTCTTCAGATACGCTTTCGCGAAAGCGTATAACGACATACACTAAGCATAAATAATATGCAGGCTATTTCGTATATAAACAAATTTTATGTAGTGTATAACAGAAATTATTTATGAATGTAAAACCGAGATCCTTTTCTCTTATTAGCGTTGAAAATATTTAAGTATTATGAGTGTCTTGAGCATACAATTTATAAAGGTCTAGCATATCACATGAATGCATTTATAAATCTAGATACAACTGTATTTTACTATTATTTTCATACCATAATTCCTTATAGAACAACTGCTGCATTTCCAAATTGATTGCTATTATTAAGCATATCTAAATGAGCTAATGGGAGTTCATCCCAAGGATAGGTTTTGGATATAACAGGTGTAAACATGGCATTTTCCACCAATTTATTAGCATCACTTAATTCTTTTAAAGAACTAAAATGTGATCCTTGAATTCTTTTTTGACGCATCCAAATATAGGAAGCATCCATAGATAGATTGAAGCCACTAGTAGCGCCACAAAAAACAACCATTCCTCCTGTTTTAACTACATAACAACTTGTTGGAAAAGTGTCTTTCCCGACGTGTTCAAAGACAATATCTGGGTTGACATTTTTTCCAGTTATTTCCCATATAGCTTTTCCAAATTTTTGCATTTCTTTTACATGACTTGCGTATGCTTCTTTATCATCTACACTAGGTAATTCTCCCCAACAGTCAAAGTTTTTTCGGTTTATATAACCTACAGCACCCAATTCCATGCATTGTTTCCCTTTTGCGGTACTAGATGTTACAGCAATTGCATTTGCACCAGCTATCTTGATTAATTGAATGGCTGCACTACCTAATCCTCCACTTGCACCCCAAACTAGCACATTCATTCCTGGTCTAAGAATATTAGGCGCATGCCCAAATAACATTTTCCAAGCGGTAGCATAGGTTAACATATAACTACCCGCTTCGTCCCACTTTAAGTGTTTTGGTTTCCTTAATAATTGTGAAGCTTTAACTGCGGTATATTGAGCAAAAGATCCATAAGGAGTTTCATATCCATATATCTTTTGTGAAGAACATAACATTGTATTTCCTCCATTACATTCATCACAAAGTCCGCAAGATTGTCCACAATGAATGATTACCTCATCTCCTAAACTATACTTAAAATTAGGGTTGTTAATCAGACCTTCACCTACCTTCCAAATAACTCCGGCAGCATCACTTCCTGCAATATGAAAGTCTCTTCCGTGAAATTTTGTAGGTGATACAGGACTTCCTAAAGCAGCCCATAAACCGTTATAATTAATTCCTACAGATTTTACCTTAATCAAAACTTCGTCAAATCCAACTTGAGGAGTTTCTATTACCTCTTCTCTTAAAGATTGCATAGGAGCCCCATGATTATCAGGCTTAATAACATAAGCATACATCTTTGAAGGTACAGTCCCTAATTCTGGGCTCTCATTAAGATTAAATAATTGTTTCATAATAATTGTTTTTTAATGTAATTAACAAACTTTAAAACTGTAGTTCTCCTATCTAGAATACAAAGGCTTAACATCTAATAAGGCAAATAATATCGCCGTTATATAAAACATATTTTTGTATAACATGTATTACATACGCTTTCAAAAGATTCTAGATGTATCATAAGTAGGCAATAGTCTTTCCTGCTCAACATATTTATACACATATTGAGTCTCACTACTCTTTTAAGTTTATTAAATACTTGATTGAGTATTTAATTATCTTACATATAGCATCTAGATAATCACATCATCTAGATGCTATAGTCATAAAGTTCATTTAACCTACTATCTCAATAGCTTGTTCTTTAGACATCCCCTTTTTCTTGGTAAATAGAGTGCCTATCTTATAACCAAAAAAGAATAATATTGCTGTATTTAAAGCATTAAGCAACGGGAAAAACACATATATAAATGCACTTGACAACCCTAAGTTTACAAGAAGATCTTTTATATAGTCTACACGTGATTGGTACATCAAAAATATTGTTGCAAACACTATAAAAGCAATAACAAAACTCTTTAAAAAGACTTTTTTACGTTCAATTTTAAAAGAAGCAATAAAGCCTATTAAAATTATAGAGATCAAAATAATAGTATAGTTATCTATTAAAAATTGTATTATTAATACAACTATATATGGCAAGTAATTAAGTATCTTTTTCATCAGTTAAATTTTATAATATTTTTAATATTCTCTAGTTTATTAGGATTGTTTACAAATTGCACAGTCTTATATTGACCTTTTTTCCAAGGTTCAATTTGATCTTTATAGTGTTTTGAATTTATCATACCACTCTGACCTCCAGCCATAATTGTTTGTGCTTGTATCTGTCCATCATTTATTTCATAAACAGCTCGAAAAACAGGGTGAAACGTTTCTGTATTAATATTAATCGTATTTGTGTTTCCTCCAATATTTTCGATTTTTTCTCCTAGTCCAGGTATAAACATGATATTGCTTATTGTAAATTCAGACATGGTGTTATAAGAAACATTTTTCCATTGATTCCCGTAACGATGAGTTAACGTAGAATCAGTCTTAGCAAAAATGGCATTTACTATTTCTTGCTTATTATCACCTCCAGGAATTGTATACTCCTTATCATTTAAATATTTCAGAAAATATTGTAATGACGGTTCTTTATTTACTTGCAATTTTGTATTTGCAAATTGCTTTGCTTGTTCTATAGAAACATTTCGTAATATTTCATATAGCAATGCTTGGTTTGCTTCATCACTCATATTACCATCCCAACTTGTTAGTTCTTTTACAATATCAGTATACTCATCTTGTATTGTATAGTTCTTCATTAGTTCTTTAAAGTCTTTAAAGGAAATATCAATCTCATCGGTTTGCATTTTCTGAATTTCTTGAACATCCCAGCTTTCATTTCCTTCCAATAAAGAATGGATACGTTTTGCTCTATAATTGTCTTTTAAACCATGAGCTCCGAAGTAAATATTATTCTGAATAGGTTGCTGATTTGCAGAAAACAAAAACTTTTTTTCTGGGTTAAAATCATACCAAAGAGAGTCTAAGGATTTTGCAGGAATATATCTTTTTGTACCATCTAGTACTTGACCTACATAATCAGTATTTCTTTCTGGTAACTCGCCTGCACATACAATTCCGATATTATCTTCTACATCACTATACACAAAGTTTTGAGGAGGATAACTATAGTCTCTTAAAGAAGTAGTAAACTCGTCCCAATTTTGACTTTGCATAACATCATACATTGCTTTTACTGAGTTACTTTTATTTCCAGCATACCAATGTTGAGCATAGTATTGATCATCTCCTTCTTTAATAATTTTCCCATGTACAGTGCTCTTATGTTCTTGTATATAATCCGACTTACCTTTTACTTTAATCGTATAATTTTCAACTTCAAAAGGGACCCACTTTCCATCATTAAGATATAAGCTATCTTCTTTTACTTGCAGTTTATATCTATCTACCAGATCCCATTCTCCATTTGTAATTCCCCAAGAGATTTTATCATTATGACCACTTACAATTACTGGAACTCCAGGAATTGTAAAACCATAAACTTTAAATGTATCTGTTACAAGGTGAGCTTCATAAAAAGCTTCTGGAAGTGTCAAATACAAATGAGGATCATTTGCCAAAATATTTCCTTTGTTTTTTGTTTTAGCATTATTTACAACCCAATTATTACTTCCTATACCTTGATAAAATTTATGATTACTCATTAATTTATCTCCTAAGTTAAATAACGATTGATCATCATTGGGAGTTTCTACAGAAGCTGTTGCCGAGTAATCTAATCCTAAATTTGGCACATTTACACTTGGCGGTACTGTATTAGATGGTAAAATGGTATTCATCCCATCTGGTTGTAATGGATAAAAATAATCTCTAATATCTTCTGGCAATTCTGCTAGAAGTTCTTGTTGTTCTATATGATGATCAAAATATGTCAATGTCCAACTCATATACCAAGTAAATAATAAGGAATATTCTGTTTTCCAAACTCTTGGCGTTTCTCCTAAAGCTTTATATAAAGGATCTGTATTCTCATTATTTTCCAAATATGTATTTACCCCATCTGAGTACGCTTGTAAATAAGCATAGAATTCTGGCTCTTCTTTCTTATATGTTTCTAGAAGTTCAATCGATTTTTGTTCAAACTCATATGGTATCCAGAATTTATCAGATTTTAATGTCTGCGCAGATAAGAGTTCTGACAATCTTCCTTGTACAATTCTAGATATCATCTCCATCTGAAAATACCTGTCTTTTGCGTGCATATATCCTAATCCATATGCTGCCTCATTTTTTGAAGAACTATACACATGGGGAATCCCAATATCATCTACATAAATATTTAACTTATGATCACTAGTGATCTCTCTTATTCCATCATTTTGTAACGGTACAGATAACAGGCCTGTTTTATAGGTCGTCAATTCACCTAAAGAACCTAATGGTCCTAAATTAAAAGTAGTAACAAATATCCATGCTAAGGATACTATGACTACAAGAATTATTTTAACTGTTTTCATTTTCTTGAGTTTATATGTTTAAAAAAAAGTTATATTTAATGAGTATATATACTTCATTATTAATTTATTGAGCAAAGTATATGTAGGGCAATAAAACACTTCTACCATCTGTAATAAAAAGGTATTAGTAGTATTTATAAAAATAAAAAGGAGTGGTTTCAGTCTTTTTTTAATGCTATCAAAAGATTGCTGCTAGCTCTGAGACATTTGTTTTTTCTAGTTTACCATATTCCATCTTAAGTAGCGTATCTGCCACATCATAATATCTATCATCATGTGTTATAGCTATAATTGTTTTATCATTTTCCTGAACTAGAATAGGAATAATTTCTGTATAAAATTTATGTCTAAAATGTGGATCTTGATCTGCAGCCCATTCATCAAGCACTATAATAGGTCTACCTTCTAATAAGGTACTGATTAAAGCCAATCGTTTACGCTGTCCTGTCGATAAGTCGGTTGTAGAAAAATATCCATCTTTTATAGATACCTTTTCTTCTAACTCAAATAGTTCTAAATATGCATGTACTTTATCATAATCTACATGTGGTATTCCATAAAATTCATCAAAGAGATAAAAATCACTAAAAACAGGAGCAAAAAGACTTTTTATTTTCTCCAACTCTCCTAGAGGAATTAACTCTCCATCTATATAAGCTTCCCCATTATCAAGATTATAAAGATTCAAAACTGTATTAATAAAAGTCGTTTTACCTTCTCCATTACCTCCATACACAAAAACAACTTCGTTCCTAGAAACATCCAAATTAATAGGGCCAACTGAAAATTGATTTTCTCCATAAGAAAATGAATAGTTCTTTATTTTTAAATTTGAAAAATCTCGATACCTCTCTTTATTATCAACTTGTTGTATTTTTTCAATCTTTGTGAGATCTTTCTTTAGCTTTTCCATCTTTTTAAGAGATACTAAAGCTCTATTCATCACTGGAACAATTGTCATGACACTTACTATAGGTCCCATTAAATACAATAAAACAAATATAAAACTCACTTTAACCTCAATAGGTGTTTGAAATATCGGACCTGCAAAAACAAGAATAAATGCGATAAGACTATAAAATAATAATTGACTTATAATCTCACTATTGAGGTATTTTAAAAGTGCTTTTACAAATTTAGTCTCTCCAGTGCTTGCAACTTTTAATAGCTTTTGATCATAAATTTGAGTTCCTTTATCTGCATTGATATTAATCTCTTTTGATCCATTAAGAATACTATTAAAAATATTTATAAATGTTTTTTCTAATTCTCTTACTTCTTTTATTTGTGCATTACTCGTCTTTGATCTGATTACATATATTAAAACTCCAATAGCTATTACTGCCGCACTAACTCCCAATAATTTTAATGACAAAAATGCCATATATACCAAACAAGCTATTATAAGAATAATTGAAGAAAAAAATGTAATGATCATTAATGATGCATTGGTGATATGATTTACATCTGTCGTTAATGTAGCATATACTTCATCTTTATATTCTTGAAGTTTTCTATAAGGAGCCTTAAGAATAAGTTTTATCACATCCTTTCTAATATCCCAATATATTTTTTGAGATAGCCCTATAATACCACCTGCAAGCCACCTACGTGAAATGAAAAAGATAACAATAGCACCTATAAACATATATAGATAGTCTTGCATCGATATTGTTTCTGTAGCAGTAATAGAGTTACTTATAATTTTATTAATAATTGTTATAAATGCAAACCCTGATAATCCTGAAACTATGGCTAGTAAAGAGTATCCTATTATAGGTTTTATAGGTATAAGTCTAGAACTACTAACTTCTGATATTTTTTTTCCCATGTCTATTCTTTAAAAAATTACAAATAAATCCCTGCCCTACTTAGTAAGGTATCTATTAACTCGATCTAATTTTTGATTGGATATTACGCTTTCGCGAAAGCATAACAAGATGCATCATTATCTCATAAAGAAGATATTATGTACACATTGCACCTTGTTATACAAATACTACGCTATACATTAAGTAATGAATACATAGCGCATTCATTAATAATTTGTGTTAGAGTTTCTACTTGACTATGAATAAAGAAATGATTTCCTGATACAATTTGGCAATCAAATTTCCTACTCGTATACATTTTCCAATTTTCGATCTCCCCTACGGTTTCTTCTTGATCTCCCATAATGGCAAAAATTGGAGTATTAATAACAAGACCTACTTCCGAATCTCTATTCTTTTCGAGAATCTCAAAATCTGCTCTCATAATGGGACTAAAGAAATTATACAAATCTTCATTTTCTAAAACTTCTTCGGGAACTCCCCCTAAAGATCGTAGTTCCTCCTTAAATTCAGGATCACTTAAGGCATGTCGTTGTATATCTTTCTGATTTGCTCCTGGTCCTGGATTTCCAGAAACGACCAATATATTTGCAGCATCTAGATGTTCTTCCATTTTTTTTGCAACAGAAAGCCCTAAAGTAGCTCCCATACTATGACCATAAATAATATAAGGTTGATCATTTCTTAACCTCTTAATTTGAGCCACATAATCAAGAATTGCATCTATCTTATTAAAAAGATAGTCCTCCTGATTTCTTTTTCCTCTCCCTGGAAGTTCTAAGGCATGACACTCAAAATTATTTTGAAGACCACTTTTTAGAAAATCAAAAGAGTAACAACTTCCTCCTGCAAAATGCAATAAAAATATCTGTATTTTTTGATTTGAATACATAGCTCACTGTTTTAGTCTGTAGCATATATGCTAGCATTATTATTGTCTATTACTCTTATTTTCCTTTCTATTTCTTCCTTTATTAAATCTATAATTAAAATTAAGATTCCATCTCGCTGCATTAAAATTAGTCGACTGGTTTACGATAAATCCATCACCAACAGTTCTCTCTCTTAATTCTCGTGTATTAAAGATATTACTAACACCTAATGTTATTCTTCCTTTATTATTAAATAATGATTTTCCTATAGCCATATTCAAGTAATAAAACGACCTAGCTCTAGTTTGCGCATCACTCACAGGAGCTTGGTATTCAAATTTGCTTTGAAATGTGAATTTTTTTGGTAATCTAATTTGACTTAATAATGTTGCTGTCCAAGTCTCATTAGAAAAATCTAAATTGGTTGTCCCTACCCCTCCTTTTTGATCAAAGCTATAGGCATTAAATTCTGCCATAAGAGCTAGCCATTTTATAGGAGCATATTGAGCTGAGACTTCTAGACCAAATCGTGTTTCTTCATCAAGGTTTATTAACGCAGTTTCAAAAACTCCCTCATCATTTTGTGTTGTAAAGTATTGAAAGTTATTAGTCGTTTTTGAATAATATAAAGAAGGATTAATAACTAGACCTTTTGTTTTACGTATAAGAGTTAACTCTACAGCGTCTGTGTAAGAAGGCACTAGATTAATATTACCAAAAATACGTGAGTTAAAATCGAGAAGCTCCGCAAAAGGATTTAACTGAAATAAATTAGGTCTATTGATACGTTGACTATAATTTAATTGTGCTGTGGTTTTTTCTGACAGAACATAACTCAAGTTTACAGATGGAAATAACCTTGTATAGGTACTATCCGTTAAAACACCTCCCGTATTTTGATCTTTAATTTCAATATCTGTATACTCAGTTCTTAACCCTAATAAATAACTAAACTTCTTTATTTTATTACCATACTGTGCATATGCCCCTAGTATCTGTTCCTTATAATCTAATCCGTTATTAAAACCATCTATAGGAGTTATTGCTCCAGCGATTTCTTCATTTGCAACAAAGTCTGTAGATACTACTCTATCTTCTACCTTAACTCCTACTTCAAAATTTGCCGTTTCACTTAAGGGAGTAATAAAGTCAGATTGTATAACAACATCATCATTTTCTCTATTTGATCTTGTATTTATAATTGACACGTCTCCAGCATCTGGCATAACTGTTCTTCTTGCAATATTAAAATCCTTAGTACTATCCCAAAAATCATATTGAACATCTACCGTAAATTTCCTACCTGGTTTCTCAAAAGCTTTTGTGTAGTTAAACTCAAACTGATTATAACTCCTCTCTTCTTCTGAATTTCCTATTGTTTGAATACGTGTATCTGGAGTGCCAGTTCCTGAAAAATCAAAATTTAATGTATTTTCATCTGTATCTTTTGTATCATTTCTATAAAATGCTGTTGTAATTGTGTTTTTATCATTTATAAAATAATCCAACCCTACATACAGTAAGCCTCCATCATCATGCCTATCTTGATCTTCTCTCTGGCTTAAAAAAAGATTATTCCCATCTACAGTACTTTGCTGATCCCTAGTGTTAAGCCCTACATAATCAGAATAACGAATCCCTACATTAGAAAACAAATTAAACTTTCCTTTTTTATAATTAAGGCTTCCTAAGATTCTATGATCTGCAGGAGTTCCAGTGACTAAGGTTACACTTCCGCTTAGGTCATCTTTTGTGTTCTTTCTTAGAACTACATTTATAATTCCTGCAGATCCAGAAGCATCGTAACGTGCTGATGGATTTGTGATTACCTCTACAGACTTTATAGTTTCTGCAGGAATTTGTTCTAATCCTTGGGTAGATGCTAGTCCAGATTTGCGTCCATTAATAAGAATAAGGACATTGCTATTGCCTCTTAAACTTACAGCACCGGTTGGGTCAACTGTAACAGACGGAACATTATCCAGTACTTGTGTTGCAGATCCTCCTTGAGAAATTAAATCCTTCCCAACATTAAATACCTTTTTATCTAGTTTTAATGATAATTGAGAAGTTTCTCCCGTAACAACAATTTCTTCAAGAGAAGTGACATCAGATTTTAACTGTATTGTTCCAAGATTAATTTTTGATTTAGAACCATCTACCGTTAATGGAGACGTATACGTTTCAAATCCTAAAAATTGAACCTCTACAGTATACGCCCCTACTTTGATATCTTTAATTTTAAAGTCTCCTTTATCATTAGTGATCACAGCCTCTACAAGGAGCGTATCCTGCTTTACAATAACAGAAGCATATGCTAATTTATCGTTTAGATCTTCTCCAGAAACCGTCCCTGACAATTGAGTGAGGGACTGGGCGGATATGGAGGATATGCATAAGAATACAAATGCATTTATGAATATTGATTTTAACATGATTTCTTAATTAAGTATTAACAATTATTTTTATTTTTTTTATTTTTAAATAACAGCACATAAACCGCTATTTATGAACACATAAGCTAAAACAGCTTATGCAAGAACAAGCTCATTTTTATATTCAATAATTTTCTCTCCATAAAGTCTTTCTGGCTCTATATTATTTGCAATACAGTAGTCCAATAACTTATTTGATTCTACAATAGGAATAGACTCATCGGTATATTTTATAGAACTTATGTATTTAAGCCAAGGCTCCATGCCCATAGCGTATACAAATACTTCACTAGGTTTAAAAACATCTACAAGTGCTTTTGCTTGTTCAAAATTACACCCTGCTAGTCGTCTAGATTCATCCTTATCTCTGGATAAAACTTCAGGCATTAAAGGACCGTATAACCAAGATAATGGCGCTCCTTCACATTCCATTCCCAAGAAAATAACATCTATATTTCCCATCACTTTATGAATGCGTTCATAAAGTCTTGGAGATACATTACAGGAATCTGCTGCAAATAATACTTTTAATCCATCTTTGTATGCTACGTGATGACATAATTTACTTCGTACATCTAGATCACAATGTTCTCCTACAAATGGTAATCCTGTTATTGAACAATCATCAAAATGAATAGTTTCCATCTCTCCTAGTTCTATAATATTTGTGAATCCTATTCTTTCAAACATTAATTTCAGGTTTGGATCTTGAAGAAATCCTCCATTACTTTTTGGAACTACAATGTTTTTAATTTTACGTCTTAATCGTAATAAAGTTTCAAAAAGAATGTGATCTTGGTGATTATGAGTTACCAATACATAATCTATAGATTCTGGTAAATCATCATATGAGTATCGTGATATATCAGATTCATACCCATAACTTACTAAAGGATCGGCTAGTATTGTTGTGTCTTTGGTCTCTGTAAGAATACATGCATGTCCAAAATATCTTGTAAGCACACCATCACCCGTATAACGCTCATACTTTTTAGACTTCTCTTTTGTAAAGAAGGATTTAAATAAAGGAATATCTTCTAAAGCAATATCAAATATTTCTGTAATCTCTCCAAATGTTTTAGGATGATCTTCCATTTCAAATAACTCATCAATTTTTTCACTTTTAAAAGGTAAGTTGACTCTTAAGATATCATCACCTGGTAATTTTGGTGTACTTAATACAAATGATCTTGAATCATCATCATGCACTAAAAACAAATTGAAACTTTGAAGAGACTCATCATAATATTCTGTTTCATATAATAATGATTCAAAAAAGCGAAAAGAAGGATTGTTATTTATATCATATACTAATTCTACAAGTCCTTGTAAACTCTCTGGTACTTTATTATATAGTTCTGTAAGTGCATATCCTTTGGCCTCTTTATTAAGCATCTCATTAAGTGCAAAAACATCTTCTCTTAGTTCTAAAAGTTTAGCACATTGATCATTTGTATTATCAATGAGTGCTTGAATTTCATCTACACGTTTTCCATCATAATCTATAAAAGGACCTCCTAACATTTTAGGCGTTTTTACTGCCGCTGCATGAATCATTGGGTTTTGAACATATGACCCCATGATTTTTAAATGTCTGTCTTTAATATTCATTGCTGCAGTAGCTGGTGACACCAAATGTGGCCATGCATACCAGTTGTCTACCAAAGGTTCGATTGCTAAATTTTTTTTAATGTATACTAAATCATCATTTTGTATTTCCATGAGTTCTAATTTTAGATTTTTATTTAATAAATTTTATTTTTTTGTGATATAATAGGCTATAAAAACAGGCACAAGAATCTTCCGCATAAAGTGGATATATCCCTTATAAGTTTCTATAAATTATTGAGTGGTTGTATACGCTTTCGCGAAAGCGTACCCAGTAAGAATTAGTATAATGTCTCTAATAGACCTTCTAGATTAACGCTTCAGAAAGGTTGAGTAAGTGCTCCTTAAAATTAAAATCTTCAGAAAATGATGTGTTATATTTTTCTAGAGAACAAGAGAGACTTATCTCAACAGCATTTGAATAGATATTACAAACTAAATCTACTCCTTGTGTGAAGTCATTTTTAGAATACGTTATTTTGTTTTCTACAACTGGATTTGCAAACTGTTTTTCTCCAGCGTTATTAATAAAATTAAGGAGACCTCCTACTTCGTTTTCTACCGAAACTTGATGGGTATGCTCCATATCTTTGCATAGCACTTCATAAGGGATTTGCTGATGCATAAGTGCTTCCATATAGTTACTATACACTTCTTTTACATAGGTGCTATTTGTTTGCTGAGAAGGTTGCACAACGGGTATTGGTAAAAAATTATTGACAACACCTAACACTTTATGGCTCTCTATTTCCTGAGTTCCTAATTCTCTTGCTTGCACTAAAATTAATTGCAATGCACAATCAGTATGTTTAGAAAGAAGCAATTGGTGAATGGCTGTAAAAAATGCAGATGATGTTAACCCTGTCTTTCTTATAATTTCTGAAAGATTCTTAAAGGTGTCACCTGTAATCCAAGCGGTTTGTTGTACACAATCTTCTAATACAGCTGGTTCCTTATTTGTAATCTCCTTTGTTACGATATCTTTTAAGGTTTTTAACCAATAGTCTCTTTGCTCCTTAGCGACTGCAGATTGCAAATATGATTGTTGCCAGGTTGCAAATTCAAAATATGACGTATACCCAGTTTGTATAGGTGTATCATTAAAATATGCTCTTAAATTTTCAAGTAGTATCGTATTTGTAAAAGCATCTGTAAGTGCATGATGAATACTCAAATAGATATAAGAATTCTGATCCGATTGATTTACTACATCTTGAATAAGAAGTACTTTTATTAATGCCCCTCCTATTACTTCAAAAGGTTCTGATAATAAAGAAGTGAGTTTCTCTTGATTTAATTGGGTTTCTTCATGAATCGTAATAGAGACTTCAGATGCAGGTAACACGCGTTGTTTTACAAGTTCATTTTCTTTATAAAATTGTGTTCTCAGAATTGGAAATGCAGTTATGAATGACTCAAATGCTTTTAAGAATTCTTCTTTTGAAGCAAATTTAGGAGTGACTATAGGCCCTATGATTCCTTGCGACATACTCTTACCTACAATAAAACTTTGGTTAGGTGTTACTGGAAAATCTTGTTCTTTATTAAATACATTTTCAGAAATTGCACTTTGGTCTTTACTTAAAACCGTTAGATCATTTACTAATGTAATTAAGTGGTTTTTAAATGAAGTGGATAATGCTTCTATAGCGTTTTTTTCAAAAAGGAAAGAAGAATATCCTATACTCATTTTTAATTCTCCTAAAGAAATCATTCCTACGACACTCAATCCTAAATTATTGTGATTTTCTGAACTTGAGTTTCCTCCTATACTTTCAGATCCATATGTAAATACCGAATCTCTTTCTGACGAAACATTATAGCCAAAATCTCCAAGATAATTATACTCCAAATCAAATGTAGTATTCAAATCTATGTCATCATTTAAAAATCGTAAAGCACTATATCCTATTCCTTTATTAGGAATACTTAACAAGTCCTCTTTTACATTTACTAAATTTTCAAGAGTATCATTTTTTGAGACATCTAGCACAAAAGGATAAAACGATGTAAAGTATCCTACAGTACGACTTATATCAATGGTATCTATAATCTCTTCTCTTCCGTGACCTTCCATTTGGATCGTTATTTGATCTCTTTGTAACGTATCCTTAATAGCAAGTCCTAAGCAGGTTAAAATGACATCATCTATCTGTGTGTTGTATAACAAATGTGCCGATGTTTGTAAAAGTGTTGTCGTCTCTTTATCCAAGATCATCGCCGTGGTTGTATCACAGTTAAGTTTATATATCTCATCTGATCCAATATTACGTAGTGGATTCCCTCTTTGTTTACATACAGATTCCCAATAGGTAAGTTCTTCTGTTTTTTTAAGTTCCTGAGCGTATCTCTTTAACTCACTCGCCCAGGTTTGATATGAACTTGTTTTGTATGGGAGTTTATACTCTTTACCTTCTTTAACTTGCTGATATAAATCTGCAAAGTCTTGTAGTAAAATTCTCCAAGAAACCCCATCAATTACTAAATGATGAATGATAAAAGCTATACGATCACCATCTTTTAATCTAAAGTGGGCTATTCTTACTAAAGGACCTTGAGAAAGATCAAAAGAAGATTGTAATTCTATTCCAATATTTCTAATGCTCATTAAATGATCATCATCTTCTCGTAAATCATAGAAATGTATCGTATAATTTTCTTCTAAGCTGTTCTTATTATATTGTTTTCTTACATTATTTTCTACAGGAAATATCATTCTAAGTACATCATGATGTTGTACCAATTGATCTATACAGGTTCTTAAAACTGTAGGCTCTACCCTATCTTCTGTGTTGAGTAATACCGTGTGATTATAGTAGTGAGGAGCATTAAAAATTTTGTTTTCTACCTTGTTAAAGAAAAATTCCTGAATAGGTGTTAATATAACATCTCCTTCTACTTCTGACTGGTCAACGATTGTATCATTCTTTTGCAGTAATGGTACTAAGTCTTCAAGTTTAGGGTTTGATATAATATCTCCTGCTTTAAGAACAAATCCATGTTGCTTAAGTTTTGAGACAATTTGTATTGATTTTATAGAGTCACCTCCTATGCTAAAGAAATTATCTTTAATTCCTATATTTTCTCTATTTAAAACTTCTTCCCATACACGTACTAATAACTTTTCTTCAGAAGTAGTTGCGGCAACATAAGTTTGGTCTTCTTCTATTGTAGTCGTATTATGTACTTCTGACAACGATTTTTTATCAACCTTTCCATTAATTGTAAGTGGTATTTGATCTAGTTGTATAAACTTATGTGGCAACATATACTCAGGAAGAATTTTTGATAAAAAAGATCTTAATTCCCCGGTATTAACTACTACTCCTGTAGCAACTATATATGTGATCAATTCTTTATTTCCTTGATCATCTTTTTGCACAATAACAACGGCTTCATCTATCTGTTCATTAGACAATAATTGTTGTTCTATGGCGCTAAGTTCTATACGATGTCCTCTTATCTTTACTTGTTCATCGTTACGTCCTATATAAATAACATTTCCTTCTTTAGTCCACTTCCCTAAATCTCCTGTTTTGTATAATCTATCTTGTGCATTAAATGGGTTTTCTATGAATTTACTTTGAGTTAATTCTTCTCTATTAAGATACCCTCTCGCAACGCCAGTACCTCCTATACATATTTCTCCTATTACACCTACTGGTACTAATTTATTATGTTCATCTAGGATAAGGATTTTGGCATTTGATATTGGTTTCCCTATAGGAATTGTACGATACGCTAGTGTATTGGTTTCTGGCATTTTAAATATTGTACCACAAATACTAGTTTCTGTAGGGCCATATGCATTATAATATGTTCCATAGTTTAAATACGGTTTTATAATTTCATAATCTGGTGCTTCACCCGCAGTAATCAATGTATCTATCTGTTGTAAATCATCAATATCAATTAAAGCTAAATAAGAAGGTGGTAATGTAGCAATGTTGATTTTGTTCTCTTTGATATATGTTGTCAGTGTATCTACATCTTTACGTTGCTCTTCTGCAACGACATAAAGGCTTCCTCCAGATAAAATAATCATAAAAGTCTCCCATACAGATGCATCAAAAGAAAAAGGAGCAAACTGTAATCCTCTATTACTTTCGTTTAAATTAAAATAATCAATTTGAGAAAGGATTGTATTTACAATTTGACCATGTTCTATCATGACTCCTTTAGGGAGTCCTGTAGAACCAGATGTATATATAACGTATGCAAGATCATTAGGCATTACATCAAGAACTACTTCATCACAATCACTAGCATCAAAACCTATATCTATTGCCATTAATGCTCCTGTATAAAAATCTAGATCAAACATATAGGATGTTGTGGTAATCAAGAGTTCTAACTGAGTATCAGATACGATATGCTCTTTTCTTTGGTTTGGCATATCTGGAGCAATAGGAACATAAGCGCATCCTAGTTTTATAATTCCTAGCATTGCTATAACACTCCATTCATCTCGATCTAACTGTATTCCTATAAGACTTCCTTTGGTTACTTGATATTGCTTATTAATGTAGCGTGCTAACTCACTTGAAACCTCGTCTAACGCTGCATAAGTAAATTCTTTTTTTCCAGCAACTAAAGCTATTGCATTGGGTGTTTGTTTTACTTGTGTTTCAAACAATGAAATTAATGTTGCTTTAGAATCATATTCTAGCGTTATATTATTAAAATCTACTAGTAATTCATTTTTTTCTTTTTCAGATAAATAATCAATTTCCTTAATAGGCATATTTGGATTTAAAACAATTTCCTCTATTAATTGCTTAAAATGCATCAATAAATCGGTAACATATTCAGATTCAAAAACATCTATATTGTATACCAAGTGACAGCATAAATAGTCTCCTTCTTCAATAAAATTAATATCCAGATCTGTTAATGCTGAGGTTGCACCTAATTCTTTAATTTCATTTATTTGAGTCTTGTCTACATTATATTTATTACTATTATCTACTGCATTTTGTAATAAAAGCATTACATCAAACAACGGAGATCTTGACATGTCCTTCTTATAGTTTATGAGCTCTAACAAGTGACTAAAAGGATAGAACTGACAATCTAAAGCACTAAGCGTATTTTCTTTTACTATATCAAAAAATGCATTAAAAGTTTGTTCAGGGTCTAATTGATTACGCAATGGCAGGGAGTTAATATAACATCCTATTTGTCCCTTTAAATCTGCATGATCTCTTCCTGCAACAGACGTCCCTATCACAATATCTTTACTATTTGTGTATTTATATAATAACACATTCCAAACAGCTAGTAATCCCATAAAAACACTTCCTCCATTGTCAGAACAAAGTGTTTTAAACATTGTTGTAGTTTCTTTAGATAAGTACGATTTAAGAGCAAATCCACTAACTGTTCTAACCGCCGGTCTGGTTTTACTATTTGTAAAATCAAGTACAGGTAGTTCTCCAGAAAACGTATCTTTAAAATAAGCTTCTTCCTTTTTAAAAAGCCCCTTATCAAGCTGCTCATTTTGCCAAGCAGCATACTCTTTATATTGAATGTTTAACGCTGGTAATTCATTTTTTACACCTAACTCAAAAGATGAATAAAACGCAAAAATATCTTTAAACAATATATCAAGAGACCAAGAATCACTTATTACATGGTGAATATTACAATAAAAAATAAATTCACTCTCTGCAAGTTGAAATAAATATACTCTCAATAAAGGTCCTTGTCCAATATCAAATGGCTTTTCTATATCATTTCTAGTAACGATTTTTACTTGCTCATTCTTTTTTTCTAAGGTTCTAAAGTCAAAAAAGTCAACGGTAAAATTTATAGCTTCTTGATCTAAAATATATTGTCGTATCTGTCCCTCATCATTAATTCTAAATACGGTACGTAAAGATTCGTGCCGTTCTATAGTACTATATACTGCTTGTTTAAAATTTACAACATTAATTTTTTGTTGTAAATGAATTGAGTTAGGCACCGCATAGTTAAAACTTTTTGTGTCTGTATCTATTAGTATAGATGATAACATTCTAAGGAGACTAGACGAAACTTCATAACTCTCCTGAATCCCAAGTTTTGGAATAACATTATTAGTATTTGATCGTGTATACTTACTTAAATAAGAAACAATTTCTTGTTTGTTTTTCTTAATTTTTTTGATAAGTTCCTCATCAATTACATCATCTTTAAAACCAAGTTTAAGATCTTCACCATCTAAAGACAGTGTTATATTACTCTGATATATTTCATTTAATAAATCGACCATTGCATTTCGTTTTTAGAAGCACAAGCGAGTTGCCTTCAAATAATTAATAAAAAAAGTGTTGTTGTATAGTTTTTCGCTTTAAGCGAAAAAGAAAAAAGAAGTGAGTTATATCTAGATAGTAATTACTGTTTTATAAGTATTTTCTTCTTCTTGAATAGTAATCAGTTTTACTGCCAAATCAATTTCTGCAGCAAGATCTTTTATTGTTGATTTTTTATAAAAATCTTTAATTTTAATGTCTATTTCAAATGTTTTCTGAATGAGCTTAAGCATTGTCACACCTTTTAAAGAATTTCCTCCTAACGCAAAGAAACTATCCAAAACTCCAATTTTATCTTTACTAAAGAATGTTTCCCACATCTCAACAAGTTTTTCTTCTGTTGTATTTGATGGGGCTACGTAATTAATAAAAAGAGTTTCTTTTTCATCTATATCTTCTTCAAATGCTTCATCATCATCAAACGTATCTATCACAAATGGATTTACCGTAGAAGGAGCTTCTTCTTCTGAAAAATTAATGAGTTCAAAAGGATTCACTTTTACAGGTAATTTTGTTTTATTAAACACATACCCTGGAAGTGATGTTCTATAAGGTTTTTCATTCCCGTAATAGGCTTCCCAATTGATATCAATACCATTCATCCATAATTCTCCTATCTTTTTAAGGATATATTCTTGATCATTAACTTCTTCTTTAGGATGTCTAATCAAGTTTACAGCACTATTATTAGTACCTGACATTTCTTGTTGTTGAAATAGTGTCGTAAGCGTATTACCTGGACCTACTTCTACAAAAAGGGTGTTAGACTCTTTTAACAACGTAGTCAATCCGTCTGAAAATCGTATCGTATTACGTAAATGATCTGTCCAATATTGCGAGGACATCGCTTCTTCTGAGGTTATTAATTCTCCCGTCAAGTTTGAAACAAAAGGAATTTGAAGTTCAGAAAACGTAACCTTTTCTAATTCTTGTTTAAATTCTTCAAGTACAGAATCCATTAAAAATGAATGACCACCAAGTGAAATTCTTAATTTAGAACAAGAAATATCTTCTGTTTCAAATAACTCTACAAGTGCATCTATTGCTTTTTCTGTTCCAGAAAGAACACAAGATTCTGGAGAGTTTACAACAGCAATAGATAAGTTTTCATTTAAATATGTTTTTACTTTTTCTTCAGAAAGAGATACACTTAGCATACTTCCCTTAGGGGTTTTATTCATTAAAGAAGCACGTTTAATAACCAGTCGCAGTCCTGTTTCAAAAGAAAAAACTTCGCTTAAACAAGCTGCCACATACTCTCCAGTACTATGTCCTATAAGTTTATCTGGTTGAACTCCCCATTTCATCATTAATCTAGCTAGAGCATACTCAAAAACAAATACGATAGGTTGTGTAAACTCGTTTTTATCTATATCAACATTCTCAATAAGCACCTCTTTCTTATACATCACCTTTGCTATATCTGCTCCTGTCAATTCTTTTATGATCGCAAACCCCTCATCCATATGTTGTTTAAAGTAAGGTTCATTTTCATAAAGATCTTTCCCCATATCAAGATACTGCGCTCCAGAACCTGTACACATAAATACAACCTTCCGTTTTTGATCTAGTTTCCCAGAATAAATAGCTTCACTTATAGGATCTTTTAAAACCTCTAAAGCTTTTTCTTGAGAATTACAGACTAAAAATCTATTGTACTTAAATTGGCTTCTCCCTACTTGAAGAGAATATGCCATATCTCTAAGATTGTCATTCTCATTCTCTTCTAGAAATGCAACTAACTTATCTTGATATGCATTTAATGACCCCATAGATTGGGCAGAAAAACGAAGAAGTTTATAAGATGTATCTTTATGTACAGCCTCTTTTAAAGGAGCTTCTTGTAATATCACGTGGGCATTATTTCCTCCTATACCAAAACTACTTACACCTGCTCTTAATGGATAATTATTAACTGGTCTCCAAGTTGACAATTCTGTTTGTACTTTAAATGGCCCTGATTTAAAGTTAATTTCTGGGTTTGGATTTTTAAAGTGTAATGATGGAGGAAGCATTTTATTTTTTAATGCAAGTGTGGTCTTAATAAATCCAGTAATCCCAGCGGCAGCATCAAGATGCCCCATGTTTGTTTTTACTGAGCCTAATGCACATTGATGTGAGGTATTATACCCAAAAGATTTATTGAGTGCTTCTACTTCAATTGGATCTCCCAATTTTGTTCCTGTTCCGTGTGCTTCTACATAGGTTATAGATTCTGGTGTCACATCTGCTATTTGATGTGCTTGTTTTATACATTCATATTGTCCATTAATACTTGGAGCTGTATATCCAACTTTTCTATTTCCATCATTATTTACAACCGAAGAGCGAATGACTGCATAAATTTGATCTTTATCTTTTATTGCATCTTCTAATCTTTTTAAAACAACCACTCCTATTCCTTCTCCAGATACAATACCCGAAGAGTCTTTATCAAAGGCTTTACAATGACCATCTTTAGAATTTGTCATTCCTTCTTGATAAAGATGCCCTTTATATGCTTTTGAATACACTCTTACTCCACCTGCTATTGCCATAGAACATTCTCTCATAAGTAAAGAACGACAGGCTTGATGTATTCCTACTAAAGAACTTGAACACGCCGTGTCAATATAATAACTAGGACCTCTTAAGTTTAAATTATAAGATATAAGCGTGCTTATAAAATTCTTATTAGATATCTGGTTCAAGAAAAATGAATTTACATGATCATTATTTGCAATAAGAGTATATGCTCTCCAATTAATATTGTCTGCCGCAGATAGGTATAAACCTATCTTATCTTTATATGTCTTAGGAGTGTATCCAGCATCTTCAAGAGCTAGCCAGACTTGTTCATGCATCATACGGATTTGAGGATCCATAGACATTGCTTCCTGTTTTGTATATCCAAAAAAAGAATAATCAAAACTATTAGGATCTTCAATAAAAGATTGTGCCTTTACCAAATTTGGATTTGCTAAGTCTTTCTCACTTACACCTACTGCCCTTAACTCATCATCTGAATAGAAATGAGTTAACTCCTCTCCATTCATTAAATGCTTCCAGAACTCATTAAGCGTATCTGACTTAGGGTATCTACCAGAAACTCCTACAATAGCTATATCTTTTTTTCTAATTTTATTTTCCATCGTAACTAAGTTATATTGTCCTACATTAAATTTATAAATTCATCCAAGGCCTCTGATATATCCTCCGGCTCTTCTATTACACTCTGTTCTTTAGAATCAAGAATCTCCAAATATTGAATAAACTCATTAACATTAGGGTTCTCAAATAAGGAAACCACTTTAACATCTATCTCTAATTGTTTATTAATTTCATTTAATATTTTGACAATTTTTATAGAGTTTGCTCCTAGATCAAAGAAATTATCTAGTATACTTATAGTACTGACTTCCTTTCCTAATTGTTGCGCTATAATTTGTATGATTACTTTTTCTTTTTGGGTTTGCGGTGCTATATATTTTTTTTCACTTACCGCCTTAATTCCAGAAGAATATGGTAGCGCTTTTTTATCAATTTTTCCATTTATAGTAATTGGTAATTGTGTTAACATCACAAATTCTGAAGGAATACTATAATGAGGGATACTCGTTTTTAGAAATACTCTTAGTTGTTCTAGAGACAAGGATTCTTTTGTAACTATATATGCTATCAAGCTTTTGATATTAAATTGATTTACATTTACAACTACAACAGCCTCATTAATATAATCGTGCGTTACTAAAGCTTGTTCTACTTCTCCTAATTCTATTCTATATCCATTAATTTTTACTTGATCGTCTTTTCTTCCTAAGAATTCAATATTCCCATCAGGAAGCCATTTTCCTAAATCACCCGTTTTGTAGAGGCGTTCTCCTTCTTTATAAGGATGGGTTATAAATTTTTGTAATGTAAGTTCTGGTCTGTTTAAATACCCTTTGGCTAAGCCAGCTCCACCTACACATATCTCACCTACAACCCCAATAGGTATTATTTTATGATCTTCATCTAAAATAAATGTTTGCGTATTTGCAATGGGTTTTCCTATAGGAATAACTCCTAATGGCATATCTTCTCCCTTCAACAAACCATACATAGAAGAGCAAATACTTGTTTCGGTTGGTCCATAGGCATTATAATAATTACCTAATTTCAGATATTCTTTTACTTTACTATATACAGGAGGTTCCCCTGCTGTAATCAATGTTTTAAGTCTACTTAACGATTCTACATCCATCAGACTCATATAAGATGGCGGTATGGTAGCTACATCTATCCTTTCATTAATAATGTAAGTTTCCAACATTTTAGGGTCATCTCGATGCTCTTTGTCTATAACACATAAACAAGCTCCTGATAAAAGGGCTGTAAATATCTCGGATATAGAAGCATCAAATGAGAAAGAAGCAAATTGTAATCCTCTATCGTTATGAGTTATATCAAAAAGATCAATTTGCGCTAAGATGGTATTTAAAATCCCTTTATGTTCAATAATTACTCCTTTAGGATTCCCTGTAGAGCCAGAAGTATATATGATATAAGCTAAATCGTCTGGAGCTAAATAGACATCTACTAAATCTTCACTGTAATTAGAAGGTTCAAAATCTTTTTCAATATCAAAAACAACACCTTGATAATTATCTTGAATAGTTACTGTAGAACGGTTTGTAATCAACAAATTAATCTTAGTATCCTCATAAATATATGACTTACGAGATTCTGGATGCTCTGTATCAATAGGAATATATACCGCTCCTGCTTTCATTATTCCTAGGATGGCTATAATCACAGACGCATCGCGCTCTAGTTGTACTCCTATAAAGTCTCCTTTACAAATATTATAATCATCTAGTAAGCAACGAGCTAGTTTGCTTGAAAGACTATCTAGCTCTTGATACGTATAAATTTCATTTTTATATAATAATGCTTTATTTTCTGGAGTCTTTAATATTTGAGAAGAGAACAAATCAATTAATGTCTTATCCTTAGAAAAAGGAATCGAATTTGCATTAAAATCACAAACAAGTTCTTCTTTTTCTCTATCAGAAATATAATCTATGTCCTTTATCTTTTTACTTGGATTTTGTAATAGTATTTCCAGTAGTTGTTTATAATGCTGTATAATATGACGTATGGACTCTTGTGAGTATATAGCTGTATTATATGTGATACTAAAAGACATATAATCACCTTCTTCTTGAAAAGCAATATCCATATCAAACTTAGAAATCTTATATCCTCTATCCTCTATAGTATGAAAAGCTGTAGCATCTAAATGTGTATTCTCAGCAACATCTCTCATGTTTTGCAACATAAGCATGACATCAAATACAGCACTTCTACTTGTATCATTTCGTATATCTAAATCGTCTACCAAACGATCAAATGGATACATTTGATGCTCATAAGACAAAAGAGTGTTTTCCTTTACTTTATTATAAAATAATTCAAAACTTTCTTCAGAATCTACTGTATTTCTTAAAGGAAGTGTATTTATATAAAACCCTATCTGATCATTTAAATCAGCATGATCTCTTCCTGCAATAGGTGTTCCTATAATGATATCATTTTCTGAGGTATACTTTTGAAATAAAATATTCCAAGCGGCTAATAAACCTATAAATAAACTACCTCCCTGGTTTTGTCCATATATTTTTAAACGATTTGTAACATCCGAAGATATATACGTTTTAAGACTGTTCCCTGCATAAGTTTTAACAGCAGGTCGTGCTTTTTGATATGGTAAATCTAATGTTGGAAGCTCTCCTGATAATGCTTGTAACCAATACTCTTTATGGATATTGTTTCCTTCCTCCTGTAGTTGCTTTTGTTGCCATACGGCATAATCTTTATATTGAATTTTTAATACTGGAAGTGTTAATTCTTTTTCTTCTAAATAATGTTCATAAAAGGCAAGTATATCCTTAGCCAAAACATTCATCGACCAACCATCACAAATGATATGATGCATATTATAGTAAAACACATAATCATCGTCCGACAGTTGCAATAAACTAGCTCTTAATAAAGGTCCATTCTCTAAATCAAATGGTAAATAAGCATCTTCTTCTATATATAGATTTGCAATTTCTTCTTTGAGTAATGCCTCTCTATAATCAATATAATCAACACTAAATCCTAATGTTTCGAGCGTCTTTATCTCCTGCCTTACTTCACCTTCATCATTAATCTTAAATACAGTTCTTAATACCTCATGTCTCTCAATAGCAGCTTCAATAGCTTTACAAAAACATGCCACATCATAATCTCCTTTTAACACTACACTAGAAGGCATATTATAGATTTCTGTCCCTCCAGTAAATTGACTTAACACCCATAATCTGCGCTGTCCATCAGAGACAGGATAGTCTTTGGCATTTTCGACTTTTAATATAGATGTATGTGTTGTAACATCCGATTTTTCAATGAGACGAGCATGAGCTTCTACCGTTGTATTAGCAAATATTTCTTTCAGCCCAAGTTTAACTTCAAAATTCTTATGATATTGATTGATCATTTGAGTTGCTTTAAGACTATGACCGCCTAATTCAAAAAAATCATCTTGCGTTCCTATTTTATCTATTTGTAATATTCCTTCCCAAATCGCTATGATTTGTTCCTCAAGATTATTTTTAGGAGCTACATATGCTACTCTGGATGCTGTTCTTCCAGAATTTATTGTCAATAAATAGTTTTTATCTACTTTTCCATTTACTGTTAATGGAATCGCATCTACCTCTATAATAGATGAAGGAATCATGTATTCTGGCAGTTTACTTTCCAGGTGCTTCTTTATCTTTTCTATCTCTCCTTTTTGAGACGTAGTTATGTATGCTACAATTTCTTTGTTATCATTATTTCTATCATCTACCAATACGACCGCTTGATTAATACTATTGTGAAAAGTAAATTGCTGTTCTATTTCACCTAGCTCTATTCTATACCCTCGTATTTTAACTTGATCATCTTTTCTTTCTTTATAAGCTATTTCTCCATTCACCATCCATCTTCCTATATCTCCTGTTTTATAAGACTGTGTACTGTTTTCAATCTTTGTAAATCGTTCATTTGTAAGTTCAGGACGGTTTAGATAACCCTTAGAAACACCAGCCCCCATTATTACAATTTCTCCATACATTCCTATATCACAAGAGTTTCCTTGATCATCTACAATATCAATAAATGTATTTGCAATAGGCTTTCCTATAAACACTTGAGATTGCTCTTTAGACATCTCTTTTACAATGCATCCTACCGTAGTTTCTGTAGGTCCATACTCATTATATATGCGTATATTTTGATCAATATCCCATACTGCCTGTAATTGACTTTGAGTTAATTGTTCTCCACCACATATAATTACTTTTACATTCGTTTTTTCTATAACCAACTCTTTTAATAAAGAAAGATGTGAAGGTGTCAACTTTAATGTATCAATTTCTGGATGCGTAAAACTTTCTATAAGTAATTCATCTATTGCTTTTTCATCTGATCCAATCCATAACTTCTTTCCTCTTGTAATACTCGTAAAGAGAGATGTGATAGTGAGGTCAAAAGACACAGAAGTAATTAATCCCCAATTTCCTGTTTCAGAATCATTAAAGTAATAATCATTTGCCCATAAAGTATAGTTCAAAAGATTTGCATGACTTATCAAACATCCTTTAGGATTCCCTGTAGACCCAGAAGTATAAATACAATAAGCAATATCTTCTGGACTTGTCATATTAAGTATTGATGCATCTACATCAGATTGATATATCTTATCTTGAGATGGATCAAGAGTTGTCACTTTAGAAAAATCGTGAGTCTCTATCAACTCTGGAATACTTATTAAAATACTACAATCACAATCCTCCAAAATAAATTGTATTCTATCTTTTGGATATGCTATATCCATTGGGATATAGTATGCTCCTGCTTTTAGGATTCCTAAAACACTAATAACAAAAAACTCTGTGCGATCTAGTAAAACAGCTACAGGATCTCCTTTTTGAACACCATATTCTTGGATTAAGCATTGAGCAAATTGATCTGACTTTTCATCTAATTCTTTATAAGAAATAGTTCCCTCATTAGAACATAATGCAATTTCATTTTCACATAATGTCACTTGCTTTTTAAAAGCCTCTACAATAGAATTAAATGCATCAAATTGCTTTACTGTGTTATTTGATTCCTGTATTATGGTTTTGCCAATAACATTATCATTCTGATTTGCAAAAGCACTTTTAAGTTGTGATATAATTACAGCAATAGCTTCATTAGAATATATTTCCGTATCATAATATGCATCTATTGTGAGTCTATCTCCATAGTCTACAACACTTACCTTTAGCTCAAAAATGTCTGTAACACTATATACATTTCTTATATTTAGATTACTTGATACCAGATCTTTGTTAACTTCTAAAAACTCATATGTATATTTAAATATTGGTGTATTATGAATCCCATCATCATGAATTCTATTTAAATAGAAATAATCTGACCACATTCCTATTTCATCTATCGATTTTTGAAGCAGTTTTTCTGATTCTGTTTGAGATGACAGATGTAACTCTTTAAGGTGAACAGGTAATGTTTTTGATACTAATCCAAATGTATTTTCTAATTCGTCATAATATCTCTTATACGGAAGGTATCCTAGTGTAAATGAATCCTTTTCAAATTTAGATAGATACTTCGCATACTGTGATAAAACAAGATACTCTATTGAACTATTATCTTGAATAGATGTTGTTTTTAAAGTACGATATGCTTCTCCTTCTATTACGCAAACTGTCTTTCTTTGAGGGGTAAACATCTCTTGCTTTATGCTCTTAAATGGCAAAATGTTTTTATCCAGATCTACTGTATAGTTTTTCCAGAAATTAGCTCCTTCTTCTTCTGGATCACTAAACAATTGATGTTGCCAAGCCGAAAAATCCTGATACTCTACAACTTCTCTTTCTTCTTGTTCATAAGAAGCCTCATCTAGCAATGCCTTTGACAATTCATTACATAAAAAAGTGGTACTGTAGCTATCTGCCCAAAGTGAAAACAAACGCACTATTAAAACTTGATTCCCCACTGCATCTGTTAGTAAACAAAGTCGCATAGGTTCATCCTTTAAAGGATCATAATTAGATCCTAAAAATTCTTGAGAAATTGTCGTAATAGTCATTTCATCTAGTACGCTAGTAGTTTTCTCAAATATTTCTATTTGATGTTCTTTGGATACTACTTGAACTGGAAAAATCGAACTTGACACCATACTTGTTTTAAATAATAATGTTTCATTCTTACGCACCACAAGTGACAATACACGAGATAACTTTTCTGTAGATAACTCTCCTTCTATATCAATAACAACCTGATTATAATAATCTTGTATGTTCTTTTGAGCTACTCTCCATAAGTTCATTTGATTTATAGAAAGTTGATATCCTTCAACAGTATTTAGTGTTTCGTTTTCCATGATAATAGTATCTGATTAATTATGTATTTATTTACTCTAAAGAGAAGAGAGCAATGATCTATTTTAAGTTGTGTTTATTCTTTTATTAAAACAGTGACGCTATAATTTGTCTACTACCTTCATAAGGGTTTCTTCCGTGAGCCATACGCATATTATCTAAGAATAGTACATCTCCTTTTTCCCAAGGAAATACGACAGTTGCTTTTTGATATGCTTCTCTTATTTCTTCTATTTCTTCTTTAGAAATCTCGCTACCATCCCCATAAAAAGTATTATTAGGGAGTTGATCATCGGTTTCTACCAGATCAAAAAATGATGCTTCCAGCGCATATTTGTTAAAAAAGTATGCATGATTAAACCATACTTGATCACCAGTTGCAGGATGTTCCCAAATTGCTTTTTTATTCCAAGTCAATACAAGATTACTATCACTTTTCCATTCATAAGAAATGCCCTTATCATAGCACTCTGCCTCTACTACTTTTTTATCTTCTGTTTGAAAAACCTCTTCCCATGATAAACCAAAGGCTGCATTAAGATTTCTAACATATCTCACTCCTTTTTCAGAAAATTTAGCTCTTGTTTTCTTACTTAAAAATTGTAATACATTTTTAGTATCTGCAATTGGAGTTTCTCCCCTTTGGTCTGCAGGATCAATACAACAAAAAACGATATTACTAGGATGGCTAGGTGCATAAGAGCTTTCGCTATGCATCTCAATACTATATTCTTTAGGATAGGTTGTGGTATGATACACATTCTTACCCACAGAGTATCTAGGTGATGATCTTAAATTATATTCCAGTGGTGTATCTGCATACAGTTTACTGAAATCTTCAAATTTTTCGACCGTATTAATATGAAACCCTCTAAAAAGTATGGCTCCATAGGTTTTTACTTTTTCTTCAAACAATTGTCTATTATCAGCAACCCAATCATTTAATTGCATTCCTGCTGTTGTAGGTTTAATTACTAAAGGAAATCCTGCATCTTTAGACCATACAGAATAATTTACTTTTGCGCTATCTGTTACTTTTTGAGCTTTAATACTCTTTAATTTTTGTATGCTACTTATCATGATCTTATATTTTTAAATAAAGCAATACCACTGCTACTCTTATTGTTAAAAACATTGTTAGCTATAAGGTATTTATAGAGTACGCTTTCGCGAAAGCGCACTGAGTACTATCATAAACTTTATGTAAGACAGAAAACTGCCGCATAAAGCCTATGATATCATGCGCTGAAATGAAATAGGTAATCGTAATCTGTATGAATACTCATACTACGATATGGAAGTTGTTACTTTTTTACAAGCTTAAATTTATTAACATTGAGATTTCTTAAATTTTGCTTTGTTTCCTTTTGAAAATCAATATCACATATTTTTTCTTGCGGATTATCTAATAATTGTGATAGTAGGTATTTAAAGTCATTCATTAAGACTTTAATAGAACTTTGATTATACAAATCTGTATTGTAATTAATATCAAAGTATAGGTAGTTTCCTATCTCTTTAAAATTAATAAGCATATCTAGTTTTGCACCTCTTTCATCCTGAACCACAATTTGATCAATCTCTTGCTGAGTTAGTTGTAATTCTCTATCATTCTCAACTGTATTATGATACGAAAGCATCACATCATATAAAGGATTACGGCTTGTATTTCCTTTTATACTTAAATCATCCAGTAGGTTATCAAATGGATACATTTGATGCTTTACATTATCAAACATCGCTTCCTTAACTTTCTCAAATGTCTGATCAAAATTCTCATCAGGATTCATATGATTACGGATCACCATATTGTTAAAATAAAGTCCTATTTGATTTTCTAAATCTACATGATCTCTACCAGCAATTGGAGATCCAATAATGATATCTTTTTGATTTGTATAACGATAAAATAAGATATTCCAAATGGTCAGCACACCGCCAAATAATGTTCCATCATTTGCTTTACAATAGGTAGCTAATTTACTTGTAATCGTATCTGACAATAACGTGCGTAAAGTCTGACCATTATTTGTTTTTACTTTAGGTCTTACTTTCTGACTTGGTAAATCTAATACTGCTCTATCTCCTGATAATCTTTGCAACCAGTATTGTCTATGATCTCCAAAAGAACCATTTTCCAATTGTTGTTTTTGCCAAGTAGCAAAGTCTTTGTATTGAATACTTAACACTGGAAGTGAAGGTGTTCTATTATTTTTATACGCATTATAAAAAGCTAACACATCTCTTTTTAAAATTCTTTTTGAGACCCCATCTCCAATAATATGATGCATATTATAGTAAAAGATATAATCGCTATCAGACGTTTGTAATAGTGCAATTCTTAAAAGAGGTCCTTCTTCAAGATTAAATGGTTGTAAAGCATCATTTGCCATATACGTCGCCACTGAATTCTCTACGTTTTCTACCTCTCTAAAATCTTGTTCTTGGATGGTAAACCCAATATCTCCTGGAGTACATATCCATTGTCTTACATCTGAATTCTCATCTCTTTTAAACACAGTACGAAGTGTCTCATGACGTTCTATAACAGCATAGATAGCTTTCTTTAACAGTGCAATATCATATCCTCCTTCGAGAGAAAGATGTGCTGGCATATTATATGAAATATTACTTTCTTCTGATTGGCTCAAAATCCACATACGATATTGAGCGCTAGAGAGCGTATAATTATTTTGAGTTGCTACTGGTTCTATATTTTCTATTGTATTAGCCGCTGTAGGAGTATCAAATAATAATGTACAATGAGCCTCTATTGTTTTATTAATAAATAAGTCTCTTAATTCTAGTTTTACACCGTATTCTTTATGATATCTTGTAATGAGTCGAGTGAGTTTAAGACTATGTCCTCCAAACTCAAAGAAGTTATCAAAAACACCTATACGTTCTCTATCTAAAATTTCTTTCCAAATCTTTACTAGTTGTTCTTCATTAGTATTACGAGGAGCAACATATCCTTCTGCATCACTTCCTTGAGTTTCTACTTTTGGCAATGCTTTTTTGTTGATTTTTCCATTAGATGTTAATGGCATTTCATCTAGAACAATACATATAGATGGCACCATATACTTAGGTAAATTATCAGAAAGATATTCTTTAAAATTATCTAGTGTATACTCTTCTTTAAGTACTACATATGCTACAAGTTCCTTAGAGTAAAATTTATCTTCATTTACAATAACAATTGCTTGATTTGCATATGGACAAGCATTTATAGCTGTTTCTATTTCTCCTAGTTCTATTCTAAAACCTCTAATTTTAATTTGTTTATCGTTTCTTCCTAGATATTCGATATTACCATTAGATAGTCGCTTTGCTACATCTCCTGTTTTATACAAACGTTCTTCTGAGTTAAATGGATTGGTCATAAAACGTTCTTCAGAAAGTTCAGGACGATTTAAATACCCTCGAGAAACACCTGCTCCCGAAACATATAATTCACCAGTAACTCCCATAGGTACTAAACAAAAATTCTCATCTAGGATATAACAACTCATTGTCGGGATAGGCTTCCCTATATCGCTTATATTAAGACTGATCTCACGAGCTCCTATCTCCTTAAAGGTTACGTGTACCGTTGTTTCTGTAATTCCATACATATTAATAAGCTTACATGATGGATATTGGGTTGCCCAAGGTTTAAGGGCTCCTGGCGTAAGGGCCTCACCTCCAAAAATTACATATCGTATATCCATCTCTTGCTTACTATCTGTAACCTCTTCTTGTAAAGCATTAAATGCCGAAGGAGTCTGATTAAGTACAGATACTTTCTCTTCTGATAATAATTGTGCAAATGCTTTGGTATCCTTTGCAACTACTTCTGGAACAATCACAAGCTTACCTCCGTATAGTAATGCTCCAAATATTTCCCAAACAGAAAAATCAAAACAATACGAGTGAAATAAACACCATATATCTTTCTCATTGAAATCAAATAATGGTTCTTCTGTAAAGAAAAGTCTTACCACGTTCCCGTGCTCAAGTAATACTCCTTTAGGTAATCCAGTTGTCCCTGATGTATATATTACATAAGCAAGATTTGATAATGGTAAATCTAACTCTAAGTTTGTTGTAGTATATGTAGAGAAAAGTGAATTTGCATCATCTAGATTAATTGGACTAATATGGTTTTCTAACACTATCGTACCAATACTCTTTGTACTTACAAGTACTATACTTGAGTCTATGTCATTTAAGATATAATTGATACGTTCATTAGGGTATTCTGGATCAATAGGAACATATGCGCCTCCTGCTTTTAAGATTCCAAGCATTCCAATCATCATTTCTAAAGAACGATGTATACACATCCCAACCATAACTTCTGGCCCTACTCCTTGGGTTTGTAAATATCTTGCAAGTTGATTTGCTTTTTCATTTAATGACTTATAAGTCATTTCTTCTCCAGCAAGAGATAGTGCAATAGCATCAGGAGTTGTAAGTGCTCTTTCTTCAAAAATCTCTACGATATTTTTATCCTTTGGATATGCTATCCCAGATGCATTATATGTATATGTAAGGGCATTTTTCTCATCTTCTCCAAGCATATTGAGATCACCGATTGTTGTTATTTCTCCATCTGCAATCTGGCATAACGCTTTTCTAAAATGATCTGTGATCATTTGTACATACGCCGTCTCCATAATAGAACTATTAAAGGTAAAATCAATCACAAGTCTATCCTTTAACATAGGTTGAATAGAAAGTAAGTAGTTATTGTTTTCTTTTACATTAACACTATCTATTTCTAATACAGGTTTTTGATCACTTCCTCCTTCCTTAGTAGGGTAATTTGTAAAAGACAATAAAGAATCAAAACAATCACCTTTTATCTCATTCCATTGTTGGATTTTATTAAGTGATGTATGTTGGAAATTTCTTGCTTCTACAGATGTTTTTTGAAGAGTTGCTAGAAAATCTGTAATTGTTTGATCAAGATCTATCTTAGCTCTTAATGGGATGGTATTGATATACAATCCTACTTTACTGTCATAATTTAGATCTGCTGGGCGTCCAGAAACTGTAACTCCATATACAATATCCTTAAGACCTGTATATTTTGCTAATAAAATAGCCCATACAGCTTGTGTTAACGTATTTGCTGTTACGTGTTGAGATTTTGAAAAATCACTGATTTTCTGGGTTAATTGTTTATCAAAATCAATAGTAATACGCTCATATTTTCCTTTTCCTTTATTACGCTCATGAGATGCTTTACAAAAAGGTAATAATGATGGCTCGCTAAAATCTTGCATATATGACTTCCAGAACTCCTTTTCCTCAAAAGCATCTATAGATTTGATATAATTAATAAAATCTTCATACCTATCTTCTTCTTGCGCTTCAAGTGCTACACCATACATTAAGTTGGTGTATGCTCTTATCACTTCTTGAATGATTACTTGTCCTGACCAACCGTCCCATAACACGTGGTGTTTTGTCCAGATCATTTTAAATTCGCTCTCACCAAACTTAACAATAGTAATACGCATTAATGGAGGATTTGTAAAACTAAAATCTTCAAATCGATCCTCATTCTTGAGTGCTTGATACTTTGCCTCTTTCTCTTGATCCGTACTATTTGTTACATCTATAAAGCGTAAAGGAACTTCTACTTCTTTATTTACAAATTGAATAGGAATATTTACTTTATCATAAATAAAACCTGTTCTAAGTATAGTATGCTTATTTATAACATATTGCCAAGATTCTTTAAACATATCCATATCTAGCTTAGAAGAAAAACCAACATCAAATTGCGTATGATATGTAGTGTTTCCTTTTGTTTCGCTATTATATAGATACGTACTATGAAAAAGGATTCCTTCTTGTACAGGACTTAATCCATACATAGAAGAAATGTTTTTTCTATCTAATTTAAAATCTTTCTCCTTCAAATAAGCAACAATAGTTGCTTTATTTTCTTTGATAAAAGAAGTAATATCTGGACGATTTGTGATCATCTTTATATCTGAAGAAGTAAGCTTACCTTCTCTACCTAATAAGATTAAATCTTGCCCGTTAATTTTAAGTTGTAATCCAAGACTTTTTAATTGTTTAATAAACTTTTCCATGATTTTAAAATATCTGTTCTAGTAGTAGTGAAGTCACTCTTTACTATTGATGTTGTACTATGTTGTTTTTATTATAAAACTGTGATTTAGAATACTGCAATGCCCCTTAATGCGTCTGTATCCTGATGTTGTGTAGCTGTATCGAGAATATTTTCTATGATTTGTAAAAAAGATATAATCGTCTCTGGTTTAAAATACAGCTCATTATAGGTGAGTATAAAATCAAATGTATTCTCCTTTTCTTGCACCAAAAGGGTAAGGTCGTATTTTCCTAATCCTTGATTTTTATACTCAAAAAGTTCATCCTGCTCGTCAGTAATAACATCATAAGCATCATAGAGATACAAGACGTCAAACAAAGCAGTTCTACTCATATCTTTTTTAGGGTTAATCTCTACTACAAGTTTATCAAAAGGGATTCCTTTATTATTTTCTGCAGCTTTCCATGTCTTATCTACCACTGTACAAGCATCTGACAGGGTTGAGTTTTCTTCAAAAACAGATCGTAAAACTACCAGGTTTTCTATAGCTCCTACTGTTGTTTCTGTGAGACTAGTACGCATATTCATAAGTGTACCTATTACAATATCCGACAACTCAGAAAATGTAGCTAACCCCATTTTATATGCTGTAAGACTCACTATTTGTGCTGTAATCCCATGTATCGCTGCAAAAGACTGTAACCTATCTTTGTCATAAGAAAAAGCACTCGTTGCTGCCTTATAAATATGTATAGGAACTCTTTCTGTATCTGTTGGGAGATATAACACCTGTATATTAGATAATTTTTCTCTCCAATACGTTACCAGCATTTCTGTTTCATAAGGATCAATAGCTTGTTGCCATTCTGAAAAATCCTTATACTGCATCGTAAAGCCTAGCGCCTCTTTTGGATTATTAATAAGGCTTAGAAAATCTTCTTTAAGAATGGTAAGACTATATCGATCTACAAGGGCATGATGACACACAAATAGTACTCTACTATGATCTTCTTCTTGCTCAAAAAAAGCTTTCAGCAGTAACTCATTCTCAAAATCAAAGGATACTTTACGTATTTTTTCTTGATTATTTTTAAGATGATGTACTTCTTTAAATAGCTTTATTATTTCAGCATCTTCAGGAGTAGTAACGACTTGAAAAATCTGATCGCCTTCTCGTACTATTTTAGTTCTTAAGATATCATGACGCCTTACCAATTGTATAAAAGCGTGATACATTTCTTCTGTACTTACTTTTTTATGTATTGTAAAACTCAATGGTATATTGTGATAAATAGGCCCACCTTCATAGAGATAATCTCTTTCAAAATGATCTATAAACCACATCCTTTGTTGATGATAGGATACAGGTAATTTCATGTTTTTATGGTATTAAGTAATTAAGATAATGATGACAATAGCGACCCCTAAAGGACCCTGCATAATCATACACTAAAATGAGTATTGCTATTAAGGTGGGGTACGCTTTCGCGAAAGCGTACTTTGTATTTTCAATATAGACAGCTGTAGTACACGACAATCTTATTGATCTTTACATCTTTTAATGCTTTATAGAAATAAGTCAAGCATTGAAATAAAGGTTTTGTATTTATGGTCACTCTATGAGTGTGAGATTTGGTTATTTATTCCTAACCTCACTTTTACAATTAACCGTCTATGAGTTCTGTTGTAAACTCTCTTTTTTCGACGGCGTCTTCTAGTAATACAAATTGTTGAGCAGCACCTCCTTTAATTTGGTTTCCACTAGCAATTAGTTTTGCTACCGTTGATTTTCTCAACCCTATAAGTTTACTTTTTTTTGCACTCTTATTTTCCATATTAGAATTATTTAATTGCGTCCCAGCATTTTTTATAGACTTTGAGACAACTAGTTTGATATAATGACTTTCTACTTTTTAAATTGCAATATTTAAAACCTTAATACGCTCTCATCTTCAGAACTCTCTTGTGTTTCGGATTCAAATAATTCATCAAATTCTTTAAAATCTAATGCATCACTTAATCCAAAATCTGAAGGTGTCACTTCACTTACTTCCTTATTAATACAGTGCTCTATAAGTTGTGTTAAGTGTTTTATATAACTATCGGCTAATTTCTGAACCGTTTCTTGGTGGTACCTTTCTTTAGAATAATCCCAAGAAATTCTAAGTTCATTTGCTACAATAATTGCTTTTATGATGAACTTCTCTTCTAATAAAGATTTAGAATTTATATGTTCTCCTGCATACTCTGATGCAGATGTAAAGTTTGCACTTTGATTTAAGACATTATCTATCTGACCTAAGTAATTAAAAACTACATCCCATCCGCAATTTTCAAGCGAATTTCTTATCTCTATAGAAGGATGTAAATAACGTAAGCAACCATATCCCATTCCCTTAGTAGGAATTTTACGTAGTGCTTCTTTTACGGACTTGATAATATTTCCATCTGTCTTTGCATCTCCTTTTGATAAAATCACAGGGTATTTATTTGTAAACCACCCTGTAGTACCTGCTAGATCTATATCTGGAAATATATTTTCTCTTCCGTGTCCTTCAAAACCTAAGGCTAATCGTTCTGTATGAAATACATCTTCGAAAGTCATTTGTAACGCGCTTAACATCAAATCATTAATCTCTGTGTTATATGCAGTATTGACTTCTTTTAACAAACATTGTGTATACTCTTCATTAAGGGTAACACTAAGAGTATCTATAGTCTCTCTCGTTGATTTACCAGAAGACAAGTCGGTAGGAAGTGGCGTATAATCTGTATTTATTTGTTGCCAATATTCTAATTGCGACTCTATTTCTTCTGTCTCCGCAAAGTTTTTTAATTTATACATCCAATCTCTAAAAGAATTAGTCTTGTGACCTAAATACCCTGTTTCATCTAGTATTTCTTCTCGTAATAAAGTATCTAAATCATCAATAATAAATCTCCAAGAAACACCATCTACTGCTAGATGATGGGATACCATAAAGAATCTATTATGTGTTTCTGAATCTGGTGTTTCAATAAGAACAAATCTTGCCAAATCACCTTTCTCTATATCAAGTGCTTTCTGGTATTTTGTACAAATCGCTGTAATTGCTTCTCCAACATCACTTCCTTCTTCGATTTTCTCAATTCTATAAAGATTTGTAAACTCCCCATAAGACTGTTTCCATTCTTCTTTTTGTTGTACTATTTCTCTTGTATATTTAAATCTAAGAGAGTCATGACGTTTAGAAATTAAATTTATTATCGTTTCTAAATGTTCTGTATCTACCTTTTTGTTTATTCCTAAAAGAACCGCTTGATTAAAGTGCGATAATGTTTCTTCTTCTCTATCAAAAAACCATTGTTGAATTGGAGATAATGGCACTTCACCTTCTAATAGTCCTTGTTCTGCTGTATTGAGTTCTTTACTATTTCTCTCTATAGCTCCAGACAGTTCTTCTATAGTTTGGTAATCAAACAAGTCTTGTACTTTAATCTGATATCCTTTTTTCTTGGCTCTACTTACTACTTGAATAACGATGATAGAATCACCTCCTAATTCAAAGAAATTATCAGTCACTCCGACCTTCTCTACATTGAGTAAATCTTGCCAGATCGTAACCAAAGTCTCTTCTACCTCAGTACTCGGAGCTACATATACTCGCTCTTCTGTCATAGTAGGGTCTGGTAAAGATTTCCTATCTATCTTACCATTAGAAGTAAGTGGCATCTCTTCCAACTCAACATATACCTGAGGAACCATATAATCTGGAAGATGTCCTAAAACATAAGACTTCAAATCTGATTCTGAATATCCTGCCTCCGTAACTACATAACTCACCAAACGCTTAACTCCAAAACTATCTTCTCTAAATAAAACCTCACTCTGTATAACATCAGAATAATCCTGAATCACTCGACTGATCTCCTTTAACTCTACTCGATAA
>NZ_JBDUXP010000018.1:0-656418 GCF_039945015.1 Dokdonia sp. | reverse complement strand
ACTCTAATATTTATAGCAGAGGCTGTCCCTGTATTTTGAAAACGAATCAGATAATGTAAATATTCATCTGCATTTTCAATAAGTACTTCATCTCCTTCAAGACATCTTTTGTCATTTGGATCAAAGGAGTTGACAACAACTTGATTTAATTCGAATGTATTGTCATTAGGTGTTTGATCATCATTATTTGGAGAGATAGATGCTGTATATTGTAAAATATCATCACCTTGTACTACTGGTGGTTGCTCAACAAGCATGACAAGATCAATAGTCCTACTTGTTAAAGGTTGAAGGTCTACAAAATCCCAAGAAAGTGTATTTCCTGCTGTATTTGTAGGACTTGGTTCTGACGTTTCAAATCCAACAAGTGCATCATCAAAACTAAGATCAACAGTCCCAGATAAAGTCGTTGTTCCTATATTAGTATATACTATTTGATAAGTGGCTGCAAATCCAGGTCTCGCTTGAGATACAGGAATTAATGTAACTGAAAGATCGTTTACAGTCTCGGTAGATGTTATACAGAAATTTACATTCTCCGTTTGATTAAATCCAGTAAATGTATTTTGGTGTACTATAGGATCTGTCGTAAAATAATTAGGTAACCCTACTACTTGGGTATCGTATGTTCCCTCAAAAACCTGCATGCTAAAGTCACCTGTAATAATTGATGTAGTTGCAAAATTAGACACTCCATCTGTGCTTTGTACTATAGCAGAGATAGGTTGATCATCAGGGTCACATCCATTATTGTTTTCATCGTATGAGATAATGCCTGTGAACTCATTTGTCTCACCTATATTCCCAGAACATATATCTAGTAGTGTAACTGTGTCTGAAACTTCAAAATTTGTAAGCGCATAATCTATATCATCTACACATATAAATGCTAGATTGTCATTACTACTCACAGCACTAAATTTTATACCTCCTAAACCACTTCCATTGCTACTAATAGAACACGTTGTATCGGGATCAAAATTTGTATTAGCGCCATTTTTTACATTTATATACTCTATAGAAGTATTAACAATAGCGACATAACAAAGATTAGTATTAGTACTAAGGTCTAAAGATGTTATTCCAGAATTGTTTATTATACGGAGCGATCGTAATTCGGTATTTTGAGATATGTCTAAGGATGTTAATCCTAAATAAACTCTAAGTGCTCTTAAATTTATATTATTGCTAATATCAATAGAAGTCATATTTGAATATCCAAGATCTAATGATTCTAGTGCCGTATTCTGAGAGAGGTCTATGTCTAATATATCAGTAGTCTGTATATTTAAGGTTTTTAAATTAGGAAAAATACTAGTGTCAAGTGTTGAGATCTCTGTAGAACTTATACTGATATATTCTAATTCTGTTTGCGAACTAAAATCGTCAAATGTCGTGAACGGAGTACCCGCTATGTTTATTCTTTTAAGGTTATTTGATGATAGATCTAATGTGCTTATGTTTGTTGACCAAAGAAAGAGTTCTTCAAGCAAGAGGTTATTAGATACATCTAGTGTCGATAAGTTAGTACTTATAGCAAATAAAGAGAATAGATTTTCATTATTAGAAAGATCTAAATTTGAGATGAAATTATTACTTATACTTAGTTCTTCTAATGCGATATTTGATGACGTATTAAGTTCTGTTAAATCATTACCTGTTAAACGTATGTTCTTAGCCCAAAAAAGGACACTTATATCAATAGAAGAAATATCATTATGACTCAGTCTAAATTCTTCTACCTCTGTAAAATTCTCTAAGCCTGTAATGTCAGTGATCCCTTTGGATTGTAACGTTAAATAATAAATGTTGTAATTTGTAGCTTCACTTACTTCAATTTCTCCATTGTTATTTGTGTCAATAGTTGGAGAATGATTGACCAATGCGTCCTTTAAATTTGCATCTGGAAAGTTGATGATTTGAGCTTGTACAGCTCCATATATGAATATAAATAGCAGGAGTGTAATTTTTTTCATTGATGATTGGTTGTTGTATAAACAAGACTTAAATCTTCCTAAAAGGTTGCTTTAAAAAGACTTATTTATTGCTTTGATGGTTTGTGTTAGTTTACTTTTTTAAAAGTAATGAAGGATATATCTTTATAGGATAATTCCGATAAACGATTACTGATGACAAAACAGAAATGCGGTTGGTGTGTAGGAGATGATCTTTATGAATCCTACCACGATAACGAATGGGGAACTCCATTAAGAGATGAAGGTTTATTATTTGAATTTCTAGTACTTGAAACCTTTCAAGCGGGATTGAGTTGGATTACTATTTTGCGTAAGCGGGAGAACTTTAGAGTAGCTTTTGATCATTTTGATTACAAGCGTATCGCACAGTATGATGAAGATAAAATCCAAAGTTTGTTGCAAGATGCAGGGATCATTCGTAATAAACTCAAAGTGCGTGGTACTGTGACGAATGCCAAATTGTATATGGAAATCCAAAAAGAATTTGGAAGTTTTTCTAAGTATTTATGGGCGTATGTAAATGACACACCTATCCAGAATAGTTGGAAGCATTATAAAGATTGCCCTGCAAATACACCTTTGAGTGATCAGATAAGTAAAGACCTTAAGAAACGAGGGTTTAAATTTGTAGGATCTACCGTGATTTATGCATTTATGCAAGCTATAGGAATGGTAAATGACCATGCTGTTGGGTGTTATCGATATGGAGAAGTGCAATCCCTCACCTAACCTCTCGCAGAGGAAGAGGGATCTACTAACGTTTCTTCTTCGTTTTGGGGAAGTGATTTAAAGGATAGGAGAGAGGTATTTCAAGAACGTTTCTCTAGGGATCTCTTTGGCACCAAGACTAGCGAGATGATCGGTATACATTTGGCAATCGATGAGACGGTAATTTTCTTGTTTTAGCTTTCGCGAAAGCGTAATAAACCCAACTTTACTTGCATTACTAACTTTAGAAAACATGCTCTCTCCGCAAAAAATGCCTTTGTCTTTTAAATCGATACCGTATAAACCGCCTACAAGTTGATCATCTTGCCAAACTTCTACAGAAATACAATGCCCCATTTCATGTAATTTAAGATATGCAGCGACCATAGCATTTGTAATCCAAGTGTCGTTTTGCCCTTCTCTAGGGATGCGTTTACAAGCGAGAATAACTTCGAGAAAATTCTGATTGTAGGTTACTTTAAATTGCCCTTCACGAAAAACTTTGCGCATAGATTTTGAAGTGCGTACTTGTTCTGGTTGGACCACCATACGTGGGTCAGGACTCCACCATAATGCCATCTGTCCTTCATTAAACCAAGGAAAAATACCAGAATGATATGCAAGTAAAAGTCGCTCATGTTGTAAATCACCGCCTATGGCAAGCAATCCATCTTCTTCTGCTTGAGATGGATGTGGAAAGGCGATATCTTCTGTGAGAATATGCATATTATAATACTAATAATCCTAAAATATAGACGGCACTTCCTACAACCATAAGGATAAGCGTGTAGGGTAAGATTTCTTTAGCTTTTAATTTTGTAATGCCTAGTAATGGTAATGCCCAGAAGGGTTGTAGCATATTAGTGACTTGATCCCCATAGGCAAGTGCCATAATGGCTTTGGGTAATGGTACGCCTAATGACAGTGCGCTTTCTATCACGATAGGACCTTGTATAGCCCATTGTCCACCACCGCTAGGCACAAAAATATTGACAAGGCCTGCGCTAAAAAATGTGAATATAGGAAGTGTTGTCTCTGTAGCTACAGCAATAAATGCATCACTAATCATGGTGACCATTCCTGTACCTTTCATAATGCCCATAATCCCAAAATATAATGGAAATTGAATTAAAATACCGCTAGTGCCACCTATTGCTTTTTCTATAGCTTTTAGGAAGTTTTTAAAATTGCCATGTAAGATAACTCCTAATCCTAACATTAAGAAATTAAGCATATTTGGGGATAATGATTTTCCGTAGTATTGTATAAAAAAGGTAGAAAGAAGTATAAAACCAAATCCTATGGCGAGTAATTTGGAGTGGTCTAGTTTATCATTCTTTTCTTGAGTTTCAGTCACTTCTTTTGTAGTGGTAAAATCTGGTAATTCTGTTGTCTTGCCATTTCGCGCAAGCAAATAAAAAGTGAATGGTATGACAATGAGTAGTATTCCGAAAATGAGGAGATTCCACCAACTAAAGATAGTTTGCTGACTTGTAATAATTTCCGGAATAGTAGCTAAAGTCTCTGGAGAAACAATGCCTTCCATCATGGTTGTAATATGCCCCTCTTCGGCTACTTTTAAAGGGGCAGATCCGCTCATGCCGCCATGCCAAATCATAAGCCCTATATAGCCTGATGCTCCTACAAGTGGATAATTTATTTTAAATCCTCTTCGCAAGGATGCTTCTCCTACTTTACGGGCCATGATGGCTCCAAAAATGAGACCTAATCCCCAGTTAAAAAAAGCAACAAGCATCGTTGTAATACTGATTAATAATACAGCGCTTATGGTGTCTTTTGCATAAAAGGTTATTTGGTCTATTACCCAACTCATAGGTTTGCTTAATACAAGCACATGTCCCAATACAAGAATGAGCATCATTTGATAGGCAAATACTAAGAGGTTATTATTCCAAATACCTTCTTCCCAGAATTTTAAAATAGTAATGTGATGAGATGTCTCAGATGGATTTTCTGTATATAGAAGTACAAGGGCAAGTACCATGGTGAGTATTGTCAATAAAATGGCAATTACAAAAGGAGAAGGAATGTACTTTTGAAAAAGTGTTTCTATAGTTTTTGTGATAGACATAAATGACTTCTTGTTTTACAGATGATATTATATTCTGAAAAGAGAAAGATACTAAAAAGCTTTTATGTAAGAGGCCTCCATGATAGGTCTTCTAGATTTGAGAATACTTAAAATAAGTACATAAAAAAGTCCGTAGCTAAGGGGATAACTACGGACAAAATGGAACTTTTAGGGGTTCCAAGATGATTACCTAAAAAGGTAAATCATCATGATCTTCTGTATTAAGATTGCTAGCAGGTTCAAAAGCATCTGCAGGAGGCATTGGAGGCATTTCTGGAGCACCTTGTGGTGCTGCAGCTTGTAAGTTCTCTATACGCCATCCTTGGATACTATTAAAGTACTTTGTCTCTCCTTGAGGATTAACCCATTCGCGACCTCTTAAATTGATACTTATTTTTACATTTTGTCCTACTTGATAATTATTAAGTAGATCTGTTTTGTCTTGCACAAATTCCACCATAATATGTTGTGGATATTGCTCATCAGTTGTGACTACGATTTCACGTTTTCTGAATCCATTATTGCCGAAAGTTTGTGTCTCTCCGACCATCTTGATTTTACCTTGTACTTCCATCTTCAAATAAAAAATTATAGAGTGTAAATGTAGCTAAAAATTAAAGCTTTGCAAGAAGAACTTTCCACGCGTTATTCACATTTTGTTTAACGAGATATTCTTGCGCTCTTTTATGTAGACTTTTTAAGTCTCCAGATTGTATCGCTTCTTTTATTTCTATATGATTTGCAACAAATTCTTGTACTTCTTCTGTCGTAGGAAGTTGCTCTACATTACCTAGCATCCCAAGATCGTTTCCTGTGAGAATGGTACTTAATCGTATAGATTCAGGAATTTGATCTACCCCTATTCCAAGACGTGCTACAGGCTTAGGAACTTCAAATAATCCTTGATTTGCACGACTATACCAATTACCACCCATACGAGCAACTTGGTCTATTTTTAACGGATCTATAGCTCCATTAGTATCTAAAACCGCTTCTTTTATGTGAATTTTAAGAATTTCGCAAATCACAAGATTACCAGCCCCTCCTTGAGTACCTAGCGGCTTTACTTCTATCACATTACATTCAAACTGCACAGGAGATTCTGCTACACGAGGAGGTTGTACTACCTCAGAAGCGAGTTCTGTAAGACCAGATTTTGTAAACTCATTCACTCCTTTTGCATAGGCAGTACTCGCTAGACTCATTTGCTGTACCATCGCATAATCTACAATGTTTATCGTAGTTTCTGGTACCTCTAATACGTTATCTAAAGTGTTTTTTGTACTATTATCACGCCCACTTCTCGATGGAGAAAATACGAGAATAGGAGGATTTGCTCCAAAAACATTAAAAAAACTAAAAGGTGCAAGGTTTATTTCCCCTTGAGCATTTACAGTACTTGCAAAAGCAATAGGACGAGGTCCTACAGCTCCAGTTAAATGTCCAAATAGTTTTGGAATAGGAATTTCTTTTGGATCTATCGTTTGCATAAAAAAACGTTTTGTCAAAGGTAGGAAAAGACAAAAAGGAAAAGTAAACTTTGATGAATCATTTCTAGAGAGATCATATATACTAGAGATATTATTATCTCGTTAGTCTGTGTAGAATAGAAGTTTTTACTTTTCAAGAGGTGTTTTTCAGACTTTAATTCTATATTTAATACACCTGAATAGTATAAAGTAATTTGGGTCAAAATAACACAACCATGAATTTTAGCCCTAAACCTCAATATGCGAGGTGGTTTATTATAATATCTTCTCTAGTTATTACCACACTTATTGTTTGGAATATACTATTGTTTTTTGATCAGATCAAAGACTCAGAACGCAGTAAGATGGAAGTATATGCGGCAGCACAAAGAGCCATTGCAGAAACCGCAGAGATTATCCCGAAAAATAAAAATGCACGTCAACTAGAGGAATCCTTGAGTAATCTGTATCTATTAATCCTTTCTGAAAATAATACGATCCCGATCCTTACTTATAACCCGGAAGAAGAAACCTATAACCCAGTAAATATCCCTAATAGTGATGCATTAACACAAGAAGAACTAGCAGCTATGGCTAGTGAGTTTGCACTTACAAACCAGCCGCTAGATATTGTTTGGGATGGCGTAAAGTTAAATACCATTTATTATGGCAATTCTTCTATTATAGGGCAGCTTAAATATTTTCCGATTGCACTATTGGTGATTGTCGTTTTATTTATAGCACTTATTTATTTTTATTATTTGACGTCTAAGTCATCTGCTCAGAACTTATTATGGGCAGGTATGGCAAAAGAAACAGCACATCAAATTGGGACACCATTGTCATCCCTAGTTGGGTGGACCGAGATTTTAAAAACCGAAGATGTCAATCCAGATTATATCAAAGAAATGACCAAGGATATTGACCGATTAGAAACGATTACAGACCGTTTTAGTAAAATAGGATCTGTACCTGATCTCAAGGAAGTTGATATTATTATGGAAACAAAATCAGCTTTTGATTACTTAGAAAATCGCAGTTCCAAACTCATTAATTTTTCTATAGACCTTCCAGGTGGAGAACTTCCAGTAATGCTTAACAAGCAATTGTATGGCTGGACCATAGAAAATATGTTTAAAAATGCAATAGACGCGATGAAAGGTCGAGGAGACCTCTCTATAGTAATTACGCGTGATACAAGTTATGCAAAAGTGCTCATATCTGATACAGGAAAAGGAATCCCTAAAAGTAAATTCCATAGCATTTTTGAACCTGGATTTACAACAAAAAAACGCGGATGGGGATTAGGATTATCACTAGCAAAACGTATCATAGAAGAATATCATGATGGACGCGTCAGTGTTCTTAAAAGTGAAATAGATAAGGGAACAACCATGCAAATCTCATTAAAACTTATCTAATGCCTAAGTATATAAAAAATATCAAAAAAACATTGCTTTCTGATAACTGGGCGATCCTTCATAAAGTCACTTTTGATTATCAAGATTCTAAAGGAAAATGGGACCCTCAAGTACGCGAAGTATATGACAGGGGTAATGGTGCGGCCGTTATTTTATATAACAAAGAGCATGGAAGTGTCGTGCTCACAGAGCAATTGCGTATGCCTACCTATTTTAATGGGAATCCTAGCGGAATGCTCATTGAGGTATGTGCAGGATTACTAGATGATAATGATCCAGAAACAGCCATAAAAAAAGAAATAGAAGAAGAAACCGGATATCATATTTCTGCTGTAGAAAAAGTAATGGATTTATACATGTCTCCTGGTTCTGTAACAGAGATTGTCCATTTGTTTATTGCGAGTTATACGGCAAAAGACAAAGTAAGCGAAGGTGGTGGAGTTGCTGATGAGAATGAGGATATTAAAGTGCATGAGTACGCTTTCGCGAAAGCGTATGCTATGATAAAAACAGGAGAAATTAAAGATGCAAAAACAGTCATCTTATTACAACATTTAAAACTACAAGGAATTTTATAAATGTGCTTTGATTTCTTCGATAAGCACTTTAAAATCATCTGAAGACAGCGATGTTTTATTTACAAAACGAGCATCCTCCATCGATTGAAGCGGAATTAAATGCACATGAACGTGTGGCACTTCAAGACCAATCACACTCACTCCTATACGTTTGCAAGGAACTGCTTTTTCCAAAGCAATAGCTGTTTTTCTAGAAAAAGCCATTAAGTCTAAGTACGCTTCTTCAGAAAGGTCAAAAATACGATTGACTTCTTCCTTAGGAATACATAATGTATGTCCTTTTGTATTAGGGTTTATATCCAATATTGCAATATGACGATCATCTTCATGTATGATATGACCAGGAATCTCTCGATTGATAATTTTTGTAAAAATACTTGCCATCTATTAATCTCTGTTAATTTCTATAATGTCAAATTTCATAACCCCTTTAGGAACTTGTATTTCTGCAATATCACCTACTTTTTTTCCTAAAAGACCTTTGCCTATAGGAGAATCTACAGAGATTTTACCAGTTTTGACATCGGCTTCATTTTGAGCAACGAGCTTATAATTCATTTTCATCCCGTTCACTTGATTTTTAATAGTAACGGTAGAGTGTACAAGTACCTTGCTAGTGTCAAGTTGTGACTCATCTATAATACGTGCATTAGAGGCAAGCTCTTCCATTTTTGAGATGCGCATTTCTAACATCCCTTGCGCTTCTTTTGCTGCGTCATATTCTGCATTTTCACTTAAATCTCCTTTATCTCTAGCTTCGGCAATTGCTTGAGATGCTTTAGGGCGCTCTATATCTCGTAATTGATTAAGTTCATCTTTAAGTTTTTGTAATCCTTCGGCAGTGTAATAATTTACTTTACTCATATTCTATATTTTTAATGCCTTTACACCGGCTTCATTTTATTATATAACAATTCCCGACGAGGCGGGAACAAAAAAATCCCATTTTCACGGGATTTGTCTTACGAATATACAAAATATTTTACTGGCTACGCCGTTTTATAGTAAATTGCAACTTTTAAGAAGTACGCTTTCGCGAAAGCGTACTCAATAACATTTATAATTATATACATTTTTTACATGCGTAATACCTTACTTTTAAGTATCCTTTTAATGATTCTTTCTGGTTGTTCTTCTGACGACCGCCGTAATAGTAATCCATTTATCATCGATATTAATTTCAGTGTTCAGCTTGGTGGAATTGATGTGCTAGATCTAGACATCCCAAGTAATCCTGTATATGTGCCTAATGCAGGTTTGCGAGGCGCATTTGTGATCAATACCGGAAGCGGATTGCTAGCCTGGGAAGCATCAGATCCTAACCATAGCCCTAACGAGTGTTCTACCATGGTTATAAATGGTATAGAAGTAATATGTCAATGTGATGATGCTCATACCTATAATCTTTTTACAGGACAAGCTTCTGGAGAGGTATTAGATTTTGCTATGATACCTTATAGAGTAGAACGTAATGGTAATGGCATTGTAGTTTCTAATTAAGTTTTAAATTCTTTAGTCGATCATAGAATCTTTGAGAGAGTATAGAATCTCTTTTTATTAGTCTATATTCTTTTCTTATATAAAACTCATACCAAGGCTTTGCGTATCGTACATTAAGATAAGCAGTGTCATAAGTTGTATCTCTTATATTTACTATTAAGTCATTTGTATTATCATTTGCAAATTCAATATTCGATAGGGTATAGTTATTCCTATTTTTCCAAACGATTTTTGAAATTGAAACTACAGTATATCCTTTTGAAGTCATTTCCATCTGGATAGAGTCATTACGCTCAATAAAACAAAGAAATCTATCCCCTTTATATAACTCAAAGTGACCCGTAGCAAATGTATTATTTTTAAGAGGTTCTATATCTTTTTCAACACAGGATACAAGAAGGAAAATCAGTAAAGTTATTTTGTAGTTCATCATTTAAATATATAAAAAAGCCTACTCAAGTGAGTAGGCTTTTTTATGAAAGGTATTCTGGATTTAAAACCTCAAGGTAGTTCCGATTAAAAAGTTGGTGCCAGCTTGTGGATAAAAACCTGCACCCTCAACAGTAGTAATTTCTCCAGGAACGCTAAAATCATCATCAAACGTGAAGAAATATCCATTAGAAATAAATCGTTCATCAAATACATTATTTATCAATAAATTTAATGTAATTCCTTTAAAAAATGCAATTTCACCCAATTCGTAGGTTACGTTGAAATCGTTTACAAAGTAACTGTCCAATAGTGAAGTAGGGCTGTCTATATTTCCTAAGTATTGCTCTCCAACAAATTTTGATAAGAATTGTAGGGTAAGTCCTTTTACAGGAACATATTGAATAGTGTTGCCTGCTACTACGTCGGGAGAAAACGAGATATTTGTGTCTCCAAGATTCTGTAATACACCATCTCTTTGGAATAAGAAATCTTTATTCTTATTTGTGCTTAGTGCTAGATTTGGATAGACACTCAGTTTTGAAGTCAATTGTACAGCAGCTTCTATTTCTATACCTGCTCTATAACTCTGGCCACTGTTTGTACGTATAGGTGCTCCTACATCGTCTATACCAGAGACAACTAATTGGTCACGAAAATCTAAGTAATATCCATTTATATTTAGCTTTATTTTAGACGTATTATATCTCCATCCTAATTCAAAGTCATTGAGACGTTCTGGTCTTGGTGCTCCATTTTCAAAATCAGTGCGGTTAGGCTCACGATTTGCTCTGGCATAACTTCCGTAAAATTGATTTTTGCTATCAAGCTTAAAAGTAACCCCAGCTTTAGGGTTGAAAAAACTATACGTTTCATCTACGATAAATTCTTCAACATCAGAATTAATCCCATCTGTTTCATAGTTGATAAACCTTCCTTGAAGATCTCCATAGACACTCCACTGATTGTTTACTTTATAGGTCGCTTTTGCAAAAGCAGAAAACTCTCCTTTATCGCCTGTGCCAAAATAATAGTTGTCTCCAATTTCAGAATCGCTAGCAAAACGCGCCCAGATAACTTCACCAAAATGATCTCCATTATATTGACTCCAGTATAATCCTGATGTAAAATTCCATTGCGTATCTTTATAATTAACATTGGCATTTACTACATAAAAATCATTATCTAACCAGCGACGGCGTATAAGATCTGTTGTTTCAATGGTTTCTCCACCAATAGTAACAGGAGTAAAGCCATAAAAACTAAAGTCATCATCTTCTTCATATTCTTCAAAAAAACCACGTCCATAGGTATAGTTGAAACTTAGATTTGTACTCCAATTGTTATTGTATTTTTGATTCCAGTGTAATTGATAGTGATCTTGTTTATAATCATCTACTTGATTTTCATGAAACCTGATGTTTCCATCTTCATCTGTAAATTGACCCGCTGGATTAAATGTTGGATTATTTTCTGCAGTATCTGCATCTACACCAAACCAAGACTGGTAGGTGACTTCTGATCCAGCAAAATTGATAGCTTTGATTAATGTATTTTCATCTTTATAAGAAGCCTGTAGGAAATAAGACTTCAGATCTGAAGAAGCCCGATCTATATATCCGTCAGATTTTATTTGTGATAAGCGTCCCGAAATTTCTATATGATCATTTAAAAGACCAGTGCTAAACTTTACGTTATGACGTCTTGTTCCAAACGATCCAAAAGAGTGAGATGTAGTTCCATAAGCTTCGTCAGAAACAGCATCTGTCAAAATGTTTAAGCTTGCTCCAAAAGCGCCTGGACCGTTGGTAGAAGTTCCTACACCACGTTGTAATTGTAGGCTTTCTACAGATGAGGTAAAGTCTTGAAGGTTTACAAAAAAGCTGGTAGCACTCTCTGCATCATTATAAGGAATTCCGTTTATAGTTACATTAATCCCTTGATTTCCTGTTCCTCGTACTCTAAAACCCGTATATCCTATACCTGCACCTGCATCAGAGGTAGTCACAACATTGGGAAGGAATTTTATTTGAGTAGCAATGTCTTGTCCTAAATTACGTTCTGCTAGTTGTTCTTTATCTAGATTAGAATGTGTGATGGGTGAATCTGCTGCAACACGTACAGCGCGTACAAGAACCTCATCTAATGCTTCTAGTTTTTCATCTATTTGAACATCTATTTCTGTATCTCCTTTTAAAGTAATCACTACCTCATTAGAAGTTTGCCCATAACTAAAAACTAGCGTGTGAGTACCTCTTGTTAATTCAATAGCATACCTTCCTTGGGCATCCGTCAGAACTCCACTTGAAGTCCCTTTTTTATAGACACTTGCTCCAGGGAGTGGTTCGTTTTCGTTACTTACAGTTCCAGAAACCTTATAGACTTGACTGAAAGCGATTGTTGTACATAGTACAAAAATAATAGATAGGATTTTTTTCATCCGTAATGTTGGTTTGTTAAGAATAAAAAGGGTGATTATTCTGGTTTTAAAATAGAAAATACCCCATACAAACGTACGGACTTGAAGAGTGGCTTCTGTCAATAGAAGCATCTCGCCGACACAAAGTATATAAAAAGCCAGCGCGCCTGCTCGCTCCTCATAAAATGTCTATTAAACATTTTTACTCGGCCGTCCCTAAACAGCATTACCTGTTCTAGGTTCAATGGGTATAATCTCAGCTGTCATAATTATAAAATTAATCTAGCACCCCTTTGAGATGATGCAAAAGTAGCATGTAAAAAGAATAAAATGCAACCTAAATCAGAAAAATATTTTTTGAGATACTAGATGATGATTTAGTATTCTGGTCTTTTTCGATTTGACTTCTTTTCAGAATGTTGTTTCTTAGATTGTAATCGCTTGAGTTTTGAGGAATAAGATGGTTTCGATTTTTTACGAACTTTAGGAATCGTGAGTGCTGCTTCTAAAAGTTCAAAAAACCGACGAATGACATGCCCTTTGTTTTTGAGTTGACTCCGAGTTTGTCCTGAAGAAAGAATTAGGACGTGTTCTTTGGTAAGACGGTTTTGTAGTTTTTCACGTAAGCGTGCTTTCTCATCTTCAGAAAAACATGCAGAATGATCAAGGTGCCAAAATAACTCAATACGTGTACTGGTTTTATTTACGTGTTGCCCTCCTGATCCACTACTTCTAGAAGCTTTGAAGGTAAGTTCATTGAGAAGTAGTTCTTTATTCATGTATTACTCTTTCTTTTTACTCATTTGATGTGCAGGTTTTAATAAGTCATTTACTGTTTTTACAGGATTAAATGTAATAAGTGGTACTTCTACAAAGATGGTATTCCAGAATGCCATAGCGCCATTCCATAATCCAGGATGTTCTAATGCTTTTATGGGTTTTCCTTCGACAGTTTTGTGAGAAATAAAAGCAGCTTTGGCGTCTACAAATTGAGATAAATCATATTTTTCTCCCTTGTAATTTTTGATACCACAAACAAGATCTACAGGATTAAAATGTGTTGCTTTTGCAACAATACTTTGTTGATGAGTGCTGTTAGAATCTATTTGTACACTTTCTACAATTTGTAAACTTATGCGTCCGCTTTCTTGTTTTACCCAGAAAGGACCTCCACCAGGTTCGCCTTCATTTTTTACCATACCACATACACGTATGGGCTTGTCTAATTGTTCTCGTAAATATTCAATTTGATATTTTTGAGAGAATTTCTCAAAATCTCTAGCAAGTTTTAGACTAAATTCATTTTGTAAAAAATGAACAATCTCTAAGATTTTAGGTTCAGCAATTTCTTGTTTGTCGATCAGAGAGACATATTTAAAAGCTTGTTGTTGAAGTTTTAAAAGTTTACCTGCGAGTACTTTTTTATGACATGCAACTTGTTCTTCATAGGAAGAGACAACAACATTATCTATGTTTTTTATAAAGATAATATCTGCTTCTTGATCATTGAGATTTTTAATTAAAGAACCATGCCCTCCAGGTCTGAAGAGTAAACATCCGTTTTCTTTCCTAAATGGGTTGTTTTCTTGAGTTACTGCAATGGTATCTGTAGCTGGAGATTGAAAAGAATAAGAGATGTCAAAGCGTGTTTTTGTTCTTTCTTCTATTCTTTGTTGTGATTTGGAAAACTGTTTTTTAAACTTAGCCTGATGTTCTTTTGAAATGGTAAAGTGTAATCTAGCAGTATCTCCTGTCTTTGCGTATAAAGCAGCTTCAAATAGGTGTTCTTCAAAAGCAGATGCGTTATGATATTTGTATTTGTGAAAAGGGAAGAGACCTTTAGGTTTTTTTCCAAAATTAAGTCCCTCTTCCTCCAGCATTATTTTTACAAATCGTAATCTATTAAGGTCTACATTTTCTTGCTCTTTTTTGCCGTATTTCTTTTTAAGTCGTTTACGTACTTTCTTATAAAAAGGAAAGCTGTCTAGCCCTACAAAGAATAGTCGTAACTCTTGAGCTTGTGTTCTATTTATATATGCATTTACGGTTTCTGTAGTAGGGTCATAGTCTTCTAAAAATTCAAATAAGAATTTGAACATTCTAGTGGCAGCACCAGATGCAGGAATAAACTTAAGTAACGATAGGTTTTCTTTTTGAGCTTCAAAATAAGAGACAAATTCCTGTTCTTCTTTTTGAGTATATGTATAGATCCCATGAGTTATAATAGCTGGATCTCTTAGATCTATATAAGAAAGACCTTGTTTAAAAAGCGCAAGTTGATGCTGTACTTGATCTTTTGATATCCCTTTTTCTAAGAGTACTTTTGTATCTGTCTGGGTGTAATTCAATATAATAATTGGTTTATAGTTTTAGTAGCCATTTGCATACGCTCTTCTACAGATCCTTTTAACAATATATATGGTTTGTTATTGTGTTCTAGGGCATTTTTAAAGAGATCAAACATCTCTTGTCTTTGTTCTGGACGATCTCTTAAATCATCTGCTTCCCAAGGCGTATCAATGTAGGTCAAAAGATACAAATCATAGGTGTTTTTTAACGCATATTTGGTTAATAATTCTGGAGACCATCCTTCATAATAAGCTTCGCTGTAGACTTTTGTAGTGAGTAAATCTGTATCACAGATTGCAAGATTACTCGCCTGAGCGACAGCATTGTTCTCAAGACGCATCTGCCCAATGGCAATCGGAAGTAAATCTTTGGGTCTACAGATTTTTTGTTCTTTTTCCCAGAGATCTTGCAAATATTCTCTTGCATACTCTAGTGCTAGAGGCGCGTTGTAATGTTGAGATAGCTTTCGCGAAAGCGTACTCTTCCCACTACTCTCTGGCCCAAAAAGGCATATTTTTATGCAGTTACTTGGTTGTTGTCTAAGTGCTTCTTCCATGCGAGATAACCATATATAGCGATAATAGTAAAAATTAAATATTGGAGGCTTGTAAAAGTATATCCTTTATAGAAATATAAAGGAATAGAAATAAGGTCTCCGACAATCCAGAAAATCCAGTTTTCTATTTTACGTCTTGCCATAAGCCACATTCCTACAAAGAAAATAGCAGTTGTTATAGTATCTGCATAAGCAACCCAACTCGTCCACTTGCCAAAACTTTTATATACAACGTACACAAAAATAAGTGTTGCAATTCCTATGAAGATACTGTATTGTTTTTCTTTTTTTGTTGTACGTGTAATAGGTGTAAAATGAGTTTCGTCTACTTTACGAGTCCAGATATACCAACCATAGATGCTCATAGCAAAGTAATATCCATTAATCATCATGTCTCCTAGTAAGTCCCATTGAAGGCATAAATAGACAAAAATGAGCGTACTTATAATCCCTGTAGGATATACTAGAATACTATTGCGCTTGCTAAACCAAACGGATAAACCTCCAAAAATAACAGCTATAATTTCTAACCATATTTGGATAGTAGGATATCCTGAATATTGCCCAAAGAGAAAATCAAAAATCTGCGACATAGCTACTGCGATCTGTTTTTACAATTTTCATTTGAAATAGCCCAATATCTATATTAGAAAGACTATTCTTAATCTCTTTTGTAAGCATGTGCATCACCCCATCATAATCTCCATAAACTTGAGTAGATAGTGGGTTTTCTAACACCGTAAATCCCGAAGCTCTTACTCTTTTTATAAAAGCAGAGATGGGTGGTTCATACTCATTTTGTAATGGTGTAAACGTAAGTTCTACAGATACATTCATAGGAATAAGGTCTTATTTTTTTTCTTCAAATACATGTACGATCGTTCCCATTCCATAATTACGAGAACCAGACAGAATAAGGTTTGAATTCTCATTATAGGTTTTATCAAATACTTGCCATTTCTTATTGTTTAAAAAGATACGGCGTACATAGGTTTTTTGAGAAGATAATTGATTTGTAAAAGGGAGTAATGGCCTAAAAGCGGTTGATATTTTCTGAATTCCTCGACGAGTTTTGACTTCTCTATATTTTTTTGACTGCGCTAGTTTGCCTTCTTTGTTTGCGTATCCTAGTACTTGTAAAGAAGCAAAAATACCATCTTCTGGGATAAAGATCTGTTTTGATTGGATGTCTAGTTCAAATACTTTTTCGGCTTCTTGATCTATTGCAAAAACAATCTTTTCATGAACGATAGGTTTTCCAGGCATTCCATTTTCAGGTTCATAAAATTGAATTCTAAAGATCGTTGCATACTTTCCTTTTCCTTTTGATTGGTATTGTGTTTCAGCATTTATAGGGAGTATGAGTTTTCCTATACGGGTAGTTTTTCCTTCATAACGTTTAAAAAACACAGCGACTTCACTCTCCACCGTTGGGAGCCAACTCGTATGAATATCTCCATGCGTTGTTGCTTTTGTTTTCTTTGTTTTAAACTTTCCTCTTTTTGGAGCCGTCACAATCACTTCAGAAAGTTGGCTCGCTTCTGGCATTAATGCAATGATGTCTGGAATATCTGTAGTGCTAAAGGCACGTTCTTTAAACCCAATAGCAGAGATATGCAAGGAGTCAATATCGGCATATTTTTCTTTTACGAAGTCAAAAACGCCATCTTCTCCAGCAAAAGTACCTCGTCCATCCCCAAAAGAAATCGTTGCAAAAGAAACCGGTGTTCTTGCTGCTTCATCAATCACTTGAAATTTCTGAGCATATACACTTAAGGATATACATAGGAAAAGAAACGTAATTTTAATTTTCATAGGTTAAAAATAGGGCTTTCTATACTATTAAGATGTTAACTCCAACTATCGTCTTCAAAAGCGGTGCCAATAACAACCATGGTTGCTCCAGCTTGATATGCCTCTTCCATCGTTTGTCGAGATTTAATTCCACCCCCTACAATTAAAGGAATACTAATGATTTTTCTAACAGCTTTTATAACTTGGGTAGTCACAGGTTGTATGGCGCCACTACCGGCTTCTAAGTAAATACATTTTTTTCCTAGATATTCCCCTGCCAGTGCGGTATTTACAATAGTATCTATATCATTTTGATCTAACGGTAATGTCTCACTTACGCGTTGCACAGCGGTTTCTTTTTCTCCATTTACTAAGATATATCCAGTAGGAATGACTTCTAGATTGCTTTCTAATGTCTTCTTTGCGCCTTTTATTTGTTGCCCAATGAGGTACTCTGGGTTACGTCCCGATAGGAGTGACAAAAACAAAATTCCATCCGCTTCAGGAGTGATTTGAGTATATGCTCCAGGAAATAAAATAATAGGAATTTGGGTGTGTTGTTTTAACGTTTTTACGACTGTTTCTATGCTATTTTCTGGATCGGTGCTACCACCTACAAAGATATGTGTTGTTTGAGAAGGGAGTTTTTGTAAGTACGCTTTCGCGAAAGCTGACGCAGCAACAAACTTATCTGGATCAATAAGAATAGCGAGAAGTCGCTTGTTTTGTGTTTGTGCTGTATGTATATTTTGATAGAGGGTCATGTCTGGCGAAAATACGGAATATGAGTCATAAAGAATTATAGTTCTGAAATCAACAATTTCCGATCAATACCCATATACACAGGTAAAACCTTCAAATTCTAAAAAATAAATATCATAGGTAGATTTTGCAGCATCATATGTGACACTTGCGGTTGTTTTTGCATCGTCAAAATAGAAGTCTTGGACATCAATATGCTTTAAAAAATTCAACCCTTCCTGCGCATATAATTTGTATAATGACTCTTTTGCACCCCATACAATAGTGAGTTTTCGGATGATGGCATCTGTGTTTGCTAATGTCCTGTACTCTTCAAAAGGAGTAAATTTATGAGCAATGCGTAATATTTTGTCACGTTGCATCTCAATATCGATGCCTACCTCCTGATTACTTACAATAATACCAGAAAAGATAAATGAGTGTGTGATAGAGATATGTTTTCCATCATTAAGATGCGGTTTTCCTGAAGGGTCGTAATACAGGTCATGATCTGTGTATCCCGCTTCAGCAAGGAGGTGACGTACACTCATAAAACCTCGTTGGTGTAATTCCGACTTCATACCATCTACTCTTTGCTGGCAATGATCGGTGAGTTTTATGTCCTGAGAAAGCGCATCAAGAGACTCTTCAATCTTCCAAATGTAGAGAGTTGTTTGCGAGTTTATTGTTATTGTTTTGTAAAGAGGCATGAGAACTGTAAGATATTACGTAATTTTGCACGCAATTTGCATAATCAAAGATACTAATAATGAGTACAAAAACAGCACCGTACGTACCGTACAAAGTAAAAGATATTTCATTGGCAGCTTGGGGTCGTAAAGAGATCGAACTTGCAGAAGCAGAAATGCCAGGATTAATGTCTCTTCGTGAAGAATATAAAAATGAGCAACCTCTTAAGGGAGCACGTATCGCTGGATGTCTTCATATGACGATTCAAACAGCCGTATTAATTGAAACATTACAAGCATTAGGCGCTGAGGTAACTTGGAGTTCTTGTAATATATTCTCTACACAAGATCAAGCAGCCGCAGCAATTGCAGATGCTGGAATCCCAGTATATGCTTGGAAAGGAATGAATGAAGAAGAATTTGATTGGTGTATCGAACAAACACTTTTCTTTGGAGAAGATCGCAAGCCATTAAATATGATTCTTGATGATGGAGGAGATTTAACAAACATGGTTCTTGACCGTTACCCAGAATTAGTAGGGGATATCAAAGGACTTTCTGAAGAAACAACTACTGGAGTACACCGTTTATACGAACGTATGAAAAACGGAACACTTCCTATGCCTGCAATTAATGTAAACGATTCTGTTACAAAATCAAAGTTTGATAATAAGTATGGATGTCGTGAGAGTGCAGTAGATGCAATACGTCGTGCTACAGATACAATGCTTGCTGGAAAGCGTGTTGTGGTTTGTGGATATGGAGATGTAGGAAAAGGAACAGCAGCTTCTTTTAAAGGAGCCGGTTCTATCGTAACTGTTACTGAGATTGATCCTATATGTGCTTTACAAGCAGCGATGGACGGTTTTGAAGTAAAGAGATTAGAAACTGTAGTAGGTAATGCAGATGTTGTTATTACTACCACTGGAAATAAAGACATTATCCAAGCACGTCATTTTGAAGCAATGCGTGATAAAGTAATCGTTTGTAACATAGGTCACTTTGATAATGAGATCGATATGGCTTGGTTAAACGGAACTCACGGAGCAACAAAAGATGAAATCAAACCACAGGTTGATAAATATACAATCGATGGAAAAGATATTATCGTTCTTGCAGAAGGTCGTCTAGTAAACTTAGGTTGTGCAACAGGACATCCTAGTTTTGTAATGAGTAATTCATTTACAAACCAAACACTAGCACAAATTGAGCTTTGGAAAAACAGTGCTAACTATAAGAACGAAGTATATATGCTTCCTAAGCATCTAGATGAGAAAGTAGCAGCATTACACCTTGCACGTCTAGGAGTAGAGTTAGAAACACTTCGTCCAGATCAAGCTGAGTATATTGGAGTTACTGTAGAAGGACCGTTTAAGCCTGAGTATTACAGATACTAGTTAAAATAAAATCACACAGATTTATATAATTTCGCTTTAGCGACATTAAAACCCACTTCATTGAAGTGGGTTTTTTAAACAAACATTTTTAAACAAACACACATGAAAAATATAATTTTAAAATTCAGTCTACTTCTTTTTATTACAAGTGTAGCCGTTTCTTGTAGTAGTGATGATGATGGACCAGCAGAGGCTGCTCAAGTAAAATTTAGAGCTTCTGTAGGAGGACAAAATTTACGAACAGATAATGTAAGTGGTACCCTTTCTAACAATGGTGCTAGATTATCTATTGTAGCTATAACAGATATTGGATCTATTACAATTAGTGTAGGTTCTACAGTAGCAGATGCGCCAGCAATCACAGATGAAACATATATAATAGATGACACCAATACTGCGGGAGTAATGTTGAGTTCTGGAGATGTTTTTTATACATCAAATGCTGATCTTGGTGGTGAAGTTATTATTTCAAGTATAGATCTTACTGAAAACACGGTCTTTGGTTCTTTTAATACAACCATAGTAAATACAATCGATGGGGAAGATACACTTACGGTGACAAATACGGCATTATTTAATGTGAATTTTACGGTGCAGTAAATAATCGTATTACAAGGTATTTTTATATTAAAAGCCCTCTTTTGGAGGGCTTTTTTGTGTTGTATGAGTACGCTTTCGCGAAAGCGTATACATCAAAATAAGAGATGTTTAATTTATTGTTTTAATACTAAATCTTAATCTGTCTATCAATTTGTTGATCTAATGAAATAAACGTTTCTGTCCTAGAAACCCCATCAATGGCTTGTATTTTTTTGTTAAGTAGATTCATAAGATCTTCATTATTCTTACATAAAATCTTGATAAGAATAGACCAATTTCCAGTGGTATAATGACATTCTATAACTTCAGGAATATCTTCCAGTTGTCGTACTGCTCGAGCATTATTTGCCGCTCTTTCTAGATACACGCCTATAAAAGCCATCGTGCGATATCCTAATACTTTAGGATCAATAATAAATTTTGATCCAGCGAGCAAGCCCGATTTTTCTAGTTTACGCAAGCGTTGGTGTATTGCAGCACCAGAAATACCCACTTTTCTGGCTATTTCAAGAATAGGTTTACGCGCATCTTGCATAAGTTGACGCAAAATGATTTTATCTATTCCGTCGATGATGAGTTCGTCGTTTTTAATTTTCAATTTAGGTGTGTTTTAGATTGATGATTTATAATTATAATGGAATATTCCCATGTTTCTTTTTTGGAAGCGTTGCTTCCTTATTTTCTAGCATGCTAAATGCTTTTATCAATTTACGTCTTGTATCTTCAGGAAGAATGACTTCATCTATAAAGCCACGTTGAGCCGCACGATATGGATTTGCAAACTTGGCTGCATATTCATTTTCTTTTTCTAGTAGTTTCTGTGCAGGGTCATCTGCCGCTTTGATTTCTTTTCTAAAGATAATCTCACTAGCACCTTTGGCGCCCATTACTGCAATTTCTGCACTTGGCCATGCGTAATTTAGATCGGCTCCGATGTGTTTAGAATTCATAACATCATAAGCGCCTCCATATGCTTTCCTAGTAATTACAGTAACTCTAGGTACTGTTGCTTCACTAAGAGCATAAAGTAATTTTGCTCCGTGTACAATGATTCCATTCCATTCTTGATCGGTACCAGGTAAAAATCCAGGAACATCTACAAGTACTAATAATGGAATATTAAAACAGTCACAAAAACGAGTAAAGCGAGCTGCTTTTTTAGAACTATTTACATCCAAGACTCCTGCGAGGAACATAGGTTGATTTGCTACAATACCAATACTACGTCCTCCTAATCTTGCAAAACCGACAATAATATTTTCTGCATAGTCTTTATGAACTTCATAAAAAGAATCGTCATCTATGATACCCGTGATAACCTCATGCATATCATAGGGCTTGTTTGCACTATCTGGAATAATAGTAGCAAGTTGTTCACGGACCTCATCTTGTAACGTAAAAGGTAATTTTTTTGGTGTTTCTGTATTATTTTGGGGTAAATAACTTAGTAAAGATTTAAGATCTTCCAGACATTGTGCATCATTTGCAGAGGTGATATGAGCCACTCCAGACTTAGCCGAATGTGTGCTAGCTCCTCCTAACTCTTCTGAGGTTACTTCTTCATTAGTAACTGTTTTTACTACGTTAGGTCCTGTAACAAACATGTAACTGGTATCCTCTACCATCATTGTAAAATCTGTCATTGCAGGAGAATATACAGCTCCACCAGCACAAGGTCCCATAATTGCTGAGATCTGAGGGATTACTCCAGAGGCTTGTACATTTCTATAAAAGATATCGGCATATCCCCCAAGAGAACGTACCCCTTCTTGTATCCGTGCACCTCCAGAGTCATTAAGCCCTATTAAGGGAGCACCGACTTTCATAGCAAGATCCATGATCTTGCATATTTTTTCTGCGTGTGTTTCTGAGAGTGCTCCTCCAAAAACCGTAAAATCTTGTGCAAAAAGATAAATTAATCGACCATTTACGGTACCATATCCAGTGACAACACCATCTCCATAATAGATCTCTTTTTCCATGCCAAAATCTGTAGTACGGTGTGTTACTAGAATTCCAATTTCTTCAAAAGAACCATCATCTAGTAAATAATGTACACGTTCTCTTGCTGTTAATTTTTTCTTTTGGTGTTGCTTCTCAATGCGATGCTTTCCTCCGCCTAAATGAGCGAGTTCAATTTTTTCGTTGAGTGTTTTTATTTTTGAATCCATAATTTATGTCGTTGGTAAGCGTAAGATGCGTTGTTCTTGTATGTGTTGCTTTACCGCAATAAGAGCAGCGATTCTTGCTTCTTCTTCAAATCGTTTTTTTAATGCTTCTGGGGAGTAATAGTTTTTTACAAAATGAGTATCAAAGTTTCCAGAACGGAACGCTTCATGCTCACAGACAAACTTACCAAAAGGCAATGTCGTTTGTACACCTTCAATTTTATAATCGTCTATTGCTTTAGAAAGCATCTCAATAGCTTCTTCTCGTGTCTTACCATACACGATAAGTTTTGATAACATAGGATCGTAATAAATAGGAATGTCCATGCCTTCTTCAAAACCATTATCTACGCGTATGCCATCACCTTCTGGAAGTGTGTAAGTAGATAAATGTCCAACACTTGGTAAGAAATCATTTAGAGGGTCTTCTGCATATACCCGTAATTCTAGGGCATGTCCTTGTATTTTTAAATCTTCTTGTAGGATAGGAAGTACCTCGCCTCGAGCGACACGTATTTGTAACTCAACCAGATCTACTCCTGTGATAAGTTCTGTAACAGGATGTTCTACCTGAAGGCGTGTATTCATTTCTAAAAAGTAGAAATTATGCTGATCATCTAGTAAAAACTCCACTGTTCCGGCACCGCGATAATTACACGCTTTTGCGACTTGTACAGCAGCATTTCCCATAGCTTCTCGTAATGCTGGAGTGAGTACGCTAGAAGGAGCTTCTTCTACTACTTTTTGATGGCGACGCTGGATACTACATTCTCTTTCAAAAAGATGAAGGACGGTACCATAGTTATCTGCCATGACTTGTATTTCTATATGTCTAGGAGATGATACGTACTTTTCTATAAATACAGATCCATCGCCAAATGCAGCCGTTGCTTCACTAATGGCTAGTTTCATTTGTGATGCTAGCTCGGCTTCTTCATTTACGACGCGCATTCCTTTCCCTCCACCTCCAGCAGAGGCTTTGATAAGAATAGGAAAGCCTATGTCGTTTGCAATAGCTTTTGCTTTGTCTACATCGGTTATGGCTTCATCTATTCCAGGAACCATTGGGATATCATATGCTTTTACAGCTTCTTTGGCTGCAAGTTTACTTCCCATGACTTCAATTGCCTTAGGTTCTGGTCCTATAAAAATGATATTGCTTTCTGTAACTGCTTTCGCGAAAGCGGCATTTTCACTTAAGAATCCATAACCAGGATGGATAGCATCAACGTTTAACTCTTTTGCAAAAGCGATGATTTTATCTCCTAATAAGTACGATTGATTAGAGGGGGCTTCTCCTACACAAACAGCTTCGTCTGCATAGCGTACATGGGGTGCATTACGATCTACTGTAGAGTAAATAGCAACGGTTTTAATGCCCATTCTTTTTGCTGTGGTCATCACTCTGATAGCGATTTCTCCACGGTTTGCAACTAGTATTTTTTTAATATCCATAAGGTAGTGTCTCTATCTATGACTAGTTTGTTTCTTCAAATTCTACTAAAAGTTGTCCTTTATCTACAGCATCGTCTTTTACAACGTGTACCGCTTTTATAGTACCATCCATGTGAGAGACAAAACTGTTCTCCATTTTCATAGCACTTAAGATGACAAGAGTGTCTCCTTCTTTTACTTCTTGGCCAGCAACTACCTGAACATCAAGAATGAGTCCCGGCATAGGAGCTGTCAAAGCATTAAGTTGTTTGGTTGTACCTATAGAAAAGCCCATGTCTTTAATGAGAAGGTCAATTTTATCTGCAATAGTAACATTATAGATGTTATTATTTATCTGGACTTGATAGGTTTTTTGAGCAAAATTAGAAGCGTCTATTTCTGCTTTAAAAGAAGTGTTATTATGAAGGATATGATATCCTGTAGTGGTCTGAACCGCATCTAATTGTGAGAGTTCTTCTTGAGAAATAGTAAACTCAAACTCTTGATTTACGGTGGCTTTATAATTATTATTCATCGTATCTAATTATGATGATATAAATATAAGTATCCCTATGGCAAATGGCTATTTTTTTATGTTTTTTTAGTATTTATAATTATTGTTTTTAAGAGACCTCTAAGACGTGTTTAGAGGTTGAACGTTTACGACTGCTTTAAATCATATTTGTGATAATAAAAAGGATGCTTGTAAACACACTTAGGACAAGTATATTAAATTGAATTTTCCCTTTTTGTTGTGCTAAAACAGCTCCATTAAATCCCATACAAAGGATTGTAACTAGAAAAAGCTCTATCATTTGGAGACCTCTTGAAATGTCGTTATTCATAAAAATAAGCATCACAGCAGCAGAGCCTATACAGCTTTGTCCAATAATACCTATAGTTGCATATCCTATAATTCCTGAATTGTATTCTTTTAGCAAGTTTTTATAAAGTTCCATGATTTGTGTATTTAATAAAGTGTTGTGGTGTTTTTTTGTTTTTGTGCCAGCTTGCCAATAGGCATAATAGCGTGTAATAGTCTTTTTAATTAGTGATGATATTTTGAACACGTTCTATCTTGTCTTTTATAGAGAGTGACAATCGTATAATACTATCTTCTGTAGCTGTAAGGTCATGAGGAACATGACCATCAAGAGCGATAAGACTTCCTGCTTCGAGTTGTTGCTTCGTACCGTGTACTCCAAAATCTATAGCGCCTTTAAAAACGTGAACAACAATAGGGAAAGGTGTTTTGTGTTCCTTCATGTGTTGCCCTTTTTTAAATACAATGCGTATTTCTTTGGAGGTCTCTGTTTCTAATAAAACCTGAATAGAAGGTTTCTTGTCATTGTAAACAAGATCTTGGGTGAGTGATGCAATTTTCATAATGTATCTTTTTTATATGTTGTTATTACTTAATTTATACATAAACATTTGAGCCATTTTTGAGGCACGCCATTTGGCTTCATCTGCTTTTTTTCCAGTAAAATTTTTATCCATAGAAGTATTAAAGTGAAAGAGCCACCGATCAAAATGGTGCTCTTCTATAGGAAGCGTACGATGCGGACTAAAAGGACTGCCTTTATAAGCAAACTCGTGTAAAAGAATGGTTTGCCAAAACCGATACATAGTATCTAGATGAGTAACCCAATTGTCTTTAATCACATCATTAAAAATGGGACCTAAAACAGTGTCTTCTCGTACAGATGTATAGAAGGTGTTAACCATAAGCTCAATGTCTTTTCTGTTTGTGATGTCTTTCATTTATATAAGATATTAATACCTTTTTATCCTTTATTATTATAATTTTTTTTATCGTTTTAATACCGTAAGCCCTAAGTTGAGGTCAACAGCTACATCTAGCAGATTTGATGATGCCAGTGTTTCATTTAACTGATCTCTAATACTTACAAAGTTATCATGCATAGGACAAGGTTCCTTCTCGTTACACTCATTGAGACCTAGTGCACAACCAATAAATAGAGAATTTCCATCTATGGCTCTTACCACTTGTTTTATTGTAATTTTAGGCAATTGTACTTTGTCTATTTCAAAACCTCCTTTGGGACCTTTTATAGAATTTATGATATGCTCTTTTGCAAGTAACTGTAAAATCTTGGCAGTAAAAGCCACTGGAGAATCTATCGCCGCAGCGATCTCTTTTAAACTCACACGCTCATCAAATTGTGATTTCTGAGCAATGAAAAGTGTTGCTTTAATACCGTATTTACAAGTTTTAGAAAACATTTGTTGTTATAAATAGAGTGCAAATATAAATATTTATTTTATTTCGGACAAATTTATCCGAAATAAAAACTATGTGCTATTCGTGATAGAATAAATAGTTACTATTTAAGAAAACCTTATCATGTTTTAACCTTTCCTTCAAGTTTTAGTTTTAAGATATGATCTATATTGATTCTTCTAACCAACCTAACGTTATCATTGTATAAATTACTCCTTCTTTTTTCTTTCATATTTGTATCACAATGTATCTATGGGCAAACCATCACAGGTACTGTATATGATGATAAAACGATTGTTCCAGGAGTTATAGTAAAAAATTTAAGAACCAAAATAACAACGATTGCAGATGATGAAGGACGGTTTATAGTAGATGCAAGAGCCCAGGATTCTATTTCTTTTTATGTGTTTACTCACTTAGAAAAAACGATTGTTTTAAAAGATGGAGTTGATTATAAAAATTTTGTAGTTGAGCTTACGCGAAAAGTGAATCAACTCGATGAGGTCATTATAAAAAAAGAAGCCAAGTTCGAATTTGAAAAAAAGGAATTTGCAGATACCTTTGAAAATCAAGTCAAAACTCATCAGGAATTATATCCAGAACAATATGAGTTTAATTCAAACCCTAATGCAAATCTTAATTTTGTAAATATTGGGAAACGCCTCTGGAAACTCATTACAAAAGAAAAGCGTAAAATACCTCCTTTTGTTCCTATAAAACTAGAAGAATACATCGGCCTTTTTAAAGAGGACAAAACTATTAATGATCGATTCTTGATAGAAACTGTAAAAATCCCTTTAGAATTCAAACCTCTGTTTATAGATTTCTGCATTTCAAAAAATGTAGATTCGGAGCTCCTAAAAGAGAAAAATAAATTTTTACTGATAGAAGAATTTATTAACCTCGGCAAGGAATTTTCAGAAATGTTGGAAACAGATGTGAATGATTAATACGCTTTCGCGAAAGCGTATAAAAAATGCAAATCCTTGTCATATAGTATCGTTGTTTTAGAGACTAATCAATAAAGTAAGTCTTTTGTAGTACTCGCTACCATTCAATCACAAAACAACAGTCATGAACAGTCAAAAAGTTAAAACCCCCCTTTTTATACTCCTATCTATCTTGGTATTATCTTGCCAATCTGATGTCATAGAAGAAGCTCCAGATGTAGTTGCAGTAGTAGATATAGAGTATGATTTAGGATGGCTTATTAATCATTATATGATTTACCCTAAAAGCGAAAGTGATGTCAATAGAGTTGGTATTGTAGATTTATCCTGGATAGTGACCAAAGAAGGAACTGTAAAAGATGTAGAGGCATTTGTAAGAACAACAAATGAACCTGCAGAGTCTGCTATAGCTCGCAGACGAATAAAAGATAAAGAAGAGCTAAAAATCAATCAACCTATTTTGGATAACCTTATTTATAGTGTAGCGTTGTTAAAGTTTACTCCAGCGTTAAAGGATGAAAAACCTGTGAGTTCTAGAATGACCACATCTATTGAGTTTGTTTTAATATAATTCTGTTTGTGAGTATAATTGTAACAGAGATGTACTCTCTAAGAGGATATACTATGCTGCATAGCCATTCTTTAACGCAAACACAGCAAGTCCAACCCTTGTTTTAAGTTCTAGTTTTTCAAATAGACTATCCCGATAATTTTCAATAGTTCTTGGGCTACAAAACATTTTTTCAGAGATTTCCTTATAGGTCATTTCAGTCACAGTATACTTTAGAAATTCTTTTTCGCGATCAGATAAATTTAATTTTGAACATGCATCAATAGTATCTTCACGAATGCTTGTAAATACTTTACTCGCAGCCCATTCTGGAAAAAACTGGCCATTTTTCACAAGACCATTTAATGCATTTTCTAATTCCAAAGGATGCACATTTTTAAGCATGTATCCTTTAGATCCATTCTTGATCATTTTAATGAGACTCTGTTCATCTTCCTGCATACTCAATGTCATAATTAAAACATCTGGATGCATGTCTCTTATCCATTTTGCAGTTTCAAAGCCATCCATGATAGGCATACTGATGTCTAATAATACTACATCAGGGACTTTTTTTGTTTTTAACTTTTCTTGAAAGTCTAACCCATTTTCACAGGTGTATAATACTTCAAACTGCAAGAAATTGGATATAATACTACGCAAGGCTTGCGCAATTAAGATATGATCATCTATGATAACAATGGTGTGTTTCATTTACACTGGAATTTGTATGGTTACAATTGTTCCCAATTGAGGTTGACTTTCTATGGTGTATTTTCCACCAATGAGTTCGGTTCTTTTTTCTATATTTTTAAGACCTATTCCGTTAGATCTTGATTTTTTAATATCAAAACCTTTACCGTCATCTTGTAATGATAATACGATACTTGATGAGTCTTTACTTAGCGATACCACAATGTTTTTACATTGAGAATGTTTAATACTGTTTTGTAAAAACTCTTGTGTAATTCTAAACAAGATGCTTTTAATTTGATAGGATTTAATATCAAACCGAGTATCGTTTATAAACGTAACATTACATTTCTTTAAGTTGTTTATCTTTTCACACTCCTTCTCAATCAATACTGAAAGGGTAGAGGTTTCAATCGTATTATCTGTAAGGGATTTGGAGAGTTCACGCAACTCTGTTAAGGATTGATTGATAATGTCTCCTATATTTTCAATGTTTTTATTAATCTGAGGCGCCTTGTTTTCAAAAGCCAATTGTTGGGTATACAAACTAGCAAGCGTTAATTTTTGTCCAATGTTATCATGAATCTCTCTCCCAATATGTTTCATCGTTTGTGTTTGAATCTCCATTTCAGTTTCTAAAAGATCTTTTTTATGGATTTCATCTATATTTTGAATTTCAGACAGATGTGCCTTTTTTTTAATGCGATATTGTCGTACAAAAATGATGATCGCACTAACAAACGCAATAAAAATAATTTGAAATAATATTATAGATATTATGATTCCTTCTTCCCCCATATAAATGATGCTGCAAATAATAAATACATAATATAACTAGCTATATAAAAATAGGCATTATAAATATCCCAGATTTGAGGATACTTATAATATAGTAGTTTGCCATAGACATTATAAGGATAGGAACCTATATGACATAGCACTACTGCAGTGTTTATATAAAACATTTTATTTTCCCAAAACTTTAGAATATCATCATTTTTAATTTGCTTTATAAACTCACAAACGATCAATACAGTAAGTATAATAGTACCTACATTAGAACTTTTGGAATACACTTCATTTAGTCCCATGGTAAGACCTATAGTTAACAGAGTAATAAAATAAGTGAAAGAACAAAATATAAATAATTTTATATTATTAAGCGATTTAACAGCATATAGCCAGTATAGAAATATATATTGTATTGGAACTCCAAAAAAGATATAGTATGTTTGACTAGAGATAAAGTACTCTGAAGTATTCTCTAACCAAAAATATTCTTGGATAAAAATAATTATCAAAAATATAGAGAACCATTTCCAATAACTAGTTCTTAGTCTTGAAAGGTAAATAATACCAATTAGGGCAGAAAAAGATTCTACCCCAACCAGAATGCTGCGTAATATAGATTGATATTCTTCCATGTATAACAACTTAAAATGCTGCTCCAGTATCAGGGTAAGGTGGAAATAAATTTCCGTGATTTTGAGCCACTTTATTTTGAGTATTACTTACGGTAATTGACATGACTGGTTTTAATGCTTCTGGACTAGTGTCTTTAGAATTAGTACCCGTTAAATCTTCAGGTTTTTGATACTTAGGTAAACCATCTTCATATGTGTCAAATTCAAATGGATTAAAATCTACAATTTCGTTTTTATCATTTTCCCTAATTGGAATCATAACCATGGTGAGTTTTTTTGCATATTGTTGCGTTGTTGTGTTATTCATAAGATCATTTAAATCTGTGTATTGTGACATGTCTTGAGGATAAGCGGCATAATAAATCCGTAGCCCTAATTTTTCATTCTTAAAATCTTTGGAATTGGCTTCGACTCCCTTTTTTATATGGAAAAGAAACTTGTCAATTGTCTCTAGATCAAAAGTAAGAGAGTTTGTCTCACTATGTCCCATGGAAGCATTCATTGCATTTAATTGGTTGTTTTTATAGGTAGAAACCATATCTCCAATTAACCCTGTCTCTAATGTACTTGGATTATATTGACTATAATCTACACATAGGTCTTCGCCAATTTGATTTTGGATATTCAAGATAACAGATATTGATAAGCCTACGAGTAAGATGGCAATAATACTCTTTAATGTTCTTGTTGAATTCATAATATTTAGTTTAGTTGATTAAAGTTGTTTTTTATTGATAACAAAGTAACAACTAGCTATTTATAGTTTCTGAAGTTACGAAACCTAAAATTGTAGGGTTAAATCACCTAATTAAATTCCGCCGATCATACTTTCAATTTCACGTTGAGGCACCATTCATTGATAATGAATATGTTATGAGATTTGTATTGTAAAAACTGGGAAAGCTGAAAACTGTAGAATAGAGTAGGCGAAATTTAAATTTTAGAACATATGAAAACTAACAAAAAAATTAAGAAGCCATCAACACGATGTACAGAGCCTCTACCATTTTATTCAACTATTTGGTGCGATGATCATACAGATGTTTGGATAGGAAACTGTAAAAAACTAAATACGGAAAAACCTATAAAACAACAAAATCATCCTGAACCTGAATCATTTGAAGCAGTAGGAAAATGCTGTGATTATATCTATTTTGTGTGCTGGAGTAATGATAGAGGGGCAAACGGATTTCTTGCAGACTTGACTTATGGATCTAATAAAGTATTAACTGGAGATAATGCAAACTGGGAAGTATTTGCGACTGGAATCGATTTTGATAATTCATCTGGAAGACCAAATAAAAAACTAGTTGAAAGCCAGATTAAGATAGCTAATTGTGAAAACTGGACCAAACCATTTGTTGGAAATACAAATGGTAAAGAAAAAAACTTGCCACGTATACCACAAATAAATAGTAATGCTAGGTATATCTGGTTTGATTCAAGATTAGATACTTCTGCATCCTCCTCCATAAGAGTTCCATTTAAGGGGTTTAATCACAATGAGTTTTTAATATTCAGACTTCCATTGAGGGATTTATTTGGAGATATATGCCATGATTGTCCTTGTTCCAAATGTGATTGTGATTGTAATGATTGTGATGGTTGTAATAAGCAGGCAGATGAACAAAATGTAACACTTAGATATAGAGCGTTAGATAAAGAGTTTACCGAACCTTCAACAACAAATAAAAATTGTGGAAAATTACCAAGTGATGGTAACTGCGACTTTCAAATAGCAAATCCAAATATAAAAGATTTGAGTCCTTGTTTCTATTTTGAATGGGGAGACGGTGCTTCAGATTCTATTGAAGAACATGATACAGAGGTCGTTTATATAACTGTATGTAATCCATTTAATGATATTAGGTATAAAGGATTGAAGATTACCAAACTGAGTATTACACCTAATCAAGGTGATCAAATTAAGATTGTGCCAGATAGCTTTATCTGTATAGATTGCCTAGAACCGTGTAGTTGTGTCTCTCGAGAATTCACAATGATTACTCGAAACTGTAAAGATCTTTCTGGAGAATTTATGTTGGAAGTAGATTATTGTTTTGAAAGCATGGAACTCATCACTACTGCTGAAAAGCATGGTAAGGCTCGTTTCAAATTTAATGTCACAACCGATTAATGAGATCTAAGCTATTTCAAACAAAACAGAGACGATCTAACAAGATCGCCTCTGTTTATTTAATATCATTTACTCCCCAACAGCAACAATTCATTACAAACCACTTCTGTTACATATCGCTTTATCCCTTCTGTATCCTCATAACTACGAGAGGTTAATTTCCCTTCTATAGCAATTTCTTTTCCTTTGGTTACATACTGCTCAATAATATCAGCTGTTTTATTCCAAGCTACGACGTTGTGCCATTGCGTATCAGTTACTTTTTCGCCTTGAGCGTTTTTATACGTTTCATTAGTTGCGATGGAGAATTTTGCTAATTTCTTTCCAGAATCTAATGTGATGATTTCTGGATCATTTCCTAAATTTCCAATTAACTGTACTTTGTTTCTTAAGTTCATAATGTGTGTGTTTTCTTCTTGAGGTAAGCCCAAGAAATTTGTTATGTGTCTACATCTTCAGACTCGTCCTGAAGAGCTCATTGTTCGTATCAAATACTATTGTTGATATTGAACACTGCAAACATATAACGAGAGGCAACTATGATTCGGTAAATAAATACTTACTTTCGTTTACAAACGTTTGTAGTCGTTTGTAATTGAATATATAACTGATAAACAATGTTTTGTAAAACAAATAATCATATGGGAAATTAATTTTTTTACCCATTTACTTCTCAGTACCATAGTTTATTTAAAAAAAAGTACATTTCATGTCATATAGAAAGTCTATTCTCTAGACTAATAAACAACGATGGATAAAAGTAGGTTAACAGAGTTATTACAAACGCACCATACTGATGCCTTTTTATGGGCAAGCCATTGTTGTCATCACAATCAAGAAGACGGACAGGAAGTATTGCAACTCACCTACATAAAAGTATTAGAGAAGAAAGCAAAATTTAATGAGCAATCTGCTTTTAAGACGTGGCTGTTTTCGGTCATTCGATATACAGCCATAGATTATTTAAAGAAGAAAAAACCATTTGAGGGATTAGAAAATCTTAAGATAGGAGTCGAAGACGCTCCTTTTGAGATCTCAACAATTAATTATAAAAAGCTCTTAGAAAGATTGCCAGAAAGACAACATCAAGTATTGTTACTTGCTTTTTATCATGAGATGACTTTAGCTCAAATAGCGATAGTAACTAATTTACATATTGGAACCGTACGTACCCATTATGAACGAGGAAAAGAAGCGATGCGAACCTTAATTTTAAAAGAGAAAGTATGAATACAGAAGACGATGATATCAAAGCCTTTTTTGCCGATATGCGCAAAGAAGATACACAACATACGATTCCTAAGTTTGAAGACCTACTTCCTAAAAAAAGGACATCAAAAATACGCTATATCATTCCTATAGGAATTGCAGCTTCCTTGATTGTAGGTTTTGGAGTATGGACAGATACTACAGAAACAAGAACCATTCCTGACGATACACTCTTTATTTCTTTAGAAGAAGAGACGGGAACAGAAACATTACTCTCTGATGATCTTTCTGTCTTCTCTTGGGAATCCCCAACAGCATCATTAATAAACGATTTTAACGATTAATATTTTACAAATGAAAAAAGCAATTATACTATTATTATTCATCGCAGGGTATGGAACAATCTCTGCTCAAGATACATTTCAAAACGAATTGTTTTCTGCCGAAACCGTCTTAAAATACCGTTCTGAATTAGAGCTTTCAAAAGAACAAGTACGTACTATCAAAAAGATTTATAACGATAACATTACAGCATTTAACTCAACAAAATGGGACTTAGATGCCATGCAAGTATATCTTAATAAGCTCGTGGCAAAAAGCAAGATAGATGAAACGGCAGCATTGTCAAAAATGGATGAGATTACAAAACTTGAACAACAGTTGAAAAATCAGCGTCTTAAAATGCTCATCAAAATAAAAAATGAACTCACGGCTACACAGCAAGAAAAGCTAAAAGAATTACGACAGGATACTGATCTTTCTGTACATAAATTAACAACATCTATTAGTGAAGACCCACGTATTGTGATACGCGGGAGTGCATCAAAAGATGGGAAAAGTCCTATGTATATTATTTTAAATAAAAACGGAAAACCAAAATACCCTTCTGGGAAAGCAGAAGTACAAATGAAAGATATAGACCCAAACAACATTGAAACTGTAACTGTACTAAAAGGAAAAGCAGCCACGGCACAGTATGGTAAAGACGGAAAAAATGGTGTCATTGTGATAAAACTTAAAGAGTAATCCTGATATTTTTTATAGATGAAGCAACTCCTAGGAATCTGTTTTTTGTTTTTATACGGTGCTGTATGTGCCCAAACTATACGTGGGACTGTATATGATAGTAAGACCAAAGAACCCTTACTAGGCGCTTCTGTCTATTTTGAAGGCACGACCATAGGTGGTATTACAGACGAAGATGGAAATTTTACCCTCTACACAGAAAAAAGTAGTACCTCTCAACTTGTCGTTAGCTATTTAGGATATAAAGATGCCATTCGTACCCCTTCTGGTGAAAAACCAATAACAGTTTTTTTAATCGCTAAAGAAGAATCGCTAGATGAAGTGATCGTAACCGCAAAACCCTTATTTACAAGAGAACAATTATTAATAGCATTTCGAGCACAGTTTTTAGGAACTACAAAAGCGGGAATGTCCTGTGAGATTCTTAATGAAGATGCCCTCAAGTTGCATTACAATGCATCCCAAAAACAATTAATAGCAAGCTCAGGGGAGATCCTTAGAGTCAAGAATCCCTATCTAGGCTACGAGATTCGTTTTCGGCTATACGAATGTAAGATCTCCTATTTTTCAAAATCTATTGCTCCCTTTGACGTACAACAGTCATTTTATGCAGGCACAAGTTTTTTTATAGACGAAAAAAAAGATGTCAGAAAATATAAGAAAAGACGACAAGAAGTGTATGAAGGATCCTCCTTACACTTTATGCGTACCGTTGCTACAGAACAATGGGATCAAGAAGATTTTACCATCTATAAAAAAGGATTTCCTGTATACCCAAAAACACATTTTGTAGTAAGTGATACCCTTGGTATTAAGAAAGTACAATTAACAGATCCTGTTGCTATCTTATATGATAAGAAAAAACGATCTGATGTACGCGCAAAATATACCCATTACACCATAGATGGTTTTGGAAATTTCTATCCACCTGATGCGCTGATTTTTAGTGGTGTTATGGGACGACAACGTCTGGGAGACGCACTACCATTAGACTACGGACTCTAAGCTTTTTTTTAACACCGCTTTCGCGAAAATAAATAGCATATCTCTGATAACTTTTGTAGATTTCTTCGACAAAGCACTAAGCTAAAAAAGAAACTAAAACTTAAAAAATGAGCACAATCAGACTAGGGGATACCGCCCCCGATTTTACAGCAGCTTCTACCGAAGGAGAGATCAATTTTCACCAATGGCTAGGCGATAGTTGGGGAATTTTATTTTCACATCCAGCAGACTATACACCCGTTTGTACAACCGAATTAGGTACGGTAGCAAAATATACAGAAGAATTCAATAAACGTAATGTAAAAGTGGCTGCTCTTAGTGTAGATGGAGTAGATTCACATCACGGATGGATTAAAGATATCAATGAGACTCAAAATACGACTGTAAATTTCCCAATCATAGGAGACGAAGATCGTAAAGTAGCAGATTTATATGATATGATTCACCCTAATGCAGACAGTACCTTAACAGTACGCTCTGTATTCCTAGTTGGACCAGATAAAAAAGTAAAACTAACTCTTACGTATCCAGCAGCAACAGGAAGAAATTTTGATGAATTACTCCGTGTGGTAGATTCGTTACAATTAACAGCATATCATAAAGTAGCAACACCAGCAAATTGGAATCAAGGAGATGATTGTGTGATCGTACCATCAGTGACTAATGAGCAAATTCCAGAGTTATTCCCAAAAGGACATACAGAAGTAAAACCATATCTTCGTATGACACCACAACCTAATATTGAGTAATTATAAGATTAAATAAGAATTCTTTTCTTTCTTTTTTCGGCAATGAAAAAAGAAAGAACCTTTAATTTTTTATCGATACTATTTACATAGAATGAGCACATATCATCCAGACCAATCATACGCACAGGTACGATTACCTTCGGAAGACCTTCCAGCCGACATGGATTTTTTAATTCAATTAGGCTATCGACTAGATAAAATCTTCCCAGCAGATAATCCTGCCGTAGCGATGCTCTCTGGATTTGGTATGCATCTCGTTTTAGATAAACGTGTGACCAGTCCGCCAGCTATTATCAATATTATTACAGATTACCCGGAGACTATTGCACAAGGAAAAACAGAAGTAACAGCACCTAACGGTGCTGTTTTTCATGTCTTACCAAGAACACAAACTCTTGTAACACCAAGTACCCAACATCACTTTGAAGTCCGTAAATTAACAGGAGGAGAATCATGGGTGATTGGTCGCGCAGGAATGCTGTATCGAGATCTTATACCAGATCGATTAGGAGGAAGTATTATTGCTTCCCATATCCGAATTCCTAATGGAGGACCCGTACCCGATATGGTACATTACCACACCGTAGGATTTCAATTAATCTTTTGTAAAAGCGGTTGGGTAAAACTGGTATATGAAGATCAAGGCCCACCTTTTATTTTAAGAGCAGGTGATTGTGTGACACAACCTCCAGAAATAAGACACAGAGTATTAGAATCTTCAGATAACCTAGAAGTGATTGAGATTGGTGTCCCTGCCGAGCATATGACAACCATAGATCATGAGCTTGAATTACCAACAGAAACCTATCGTCCAGAACGCCTTTTTCAAGGACAACAGTTCTGTCATCATCAATTAAAAGATGCTACATGGGAAGATTGGAGAGTTCCTGGTTTCCGCTTTCGCGAAAGCGGCATTTACAACGCCACCCAAGGCGATGCTTCTGTACAAGTTGCTAAACCAGTGAAAACGATAGAGGCAACCCCTATGATGAGTCATACGACAGATATTCTGTTTAGTTTTGTTCTTTCGGGAACGATGACACTAGACGCAGAGATGCAAGAATTACAATCACTCACAGCAGGTGATGCCTTTGTGATTCCACCAGATATGAAATATCAATTTACACATGTATCCGAAGATTTAGAACTCCTTGAAGTCGCTTTGCCAGGGAGCTTTAAAACAATAGTACATTAAGAGTATCTTGACGATGCGACAAACTCAATTACAACAGAAAAAGTACCATGATACTTTGAACAGTTTTCTTACCTTGTAATTCCAAAAATAGATTGATTATGAAATACAGCTTACTTCTTTGCATGGCTTTGCTATCCTATTGTTTAACTGCGCAAAACCTTGTGATTACTAATGCTACCATTGTAGATGTACATACAGGAAAATTGATAGAAAAACAAAATCTCCTTATAGAAAATGGCATCATTACTACGATGAGTAGGAAGACTGTAAAAAATAAAAATGAGTACCAAGTTATTGACGCTTCTGGAAAATATTTAATGCCTGGAATGATCGATACGCATATTCATTTTTTTCAAACAGGAAGTCTATATACACGCCCAGATGCGATGGATATGACGGATGTTGTAGCATATGAAGATGAATTAGCATTTGCAGAAGAACTCGTCAACGATAGTTTTAAACGCTACTTACGTTTAGGGATTACGACGGTGATGGATGTAGGCGGACCCTTTTCTAATTTTAAAGTTCGCGATGCTATGGCTACAGCAAATATGTCGCCTAATGTATATGTGACAGGCCCATTGTTTTCTCCATATCAACCAGAAGCCCTTGCAAAGATAGATGATGTCCCTATAGAAAAAATCACATCGATAGATGATGCAACAGCATTGTTTAATAAGATGTTACCTTATAAACCAGATTTTATTAAAATCTGGTACATTGCGAGTCCAGCGATACCTGCTGAGAAAACATATCCTATTGTACAACATATTGCACAACTCGCACATGATAATAACCTTAAACTTGCGGTACATGCGACGCAACTCAATACGGCAACGCTAGCGATAAAAGCAGGAGCAGATATTCTTGTGCACAGTGTTGATGATAAGGAAGTTACAGAAGAATTTGCCCAATTACTCAAAAATAATAATGTCACGTATATACCAACATTAATTGTTTCAAAAAATTACTTTACCACTTTTGCAGGAACGCCAAGTAACCATCCTCAAGATTTGAACTTTGCCAACCCTACAACATATCGTTCTCTTACAGATGTACAACGATACACAAAAGAAACGATGCCAGCAGTTTTACAACGTTTTCAAGGAAATACAGAAGCTTTTCTAGCGTATTACGACACTAATACGGCTCTTATGGAAAAGAACCTTAAGTTCCTTCAAGATCGAGGCGTCAATATCGCCACAGGAACCGATGCAGGAAATATAGGAACCATGCATGCTTCTTCCTATATTCAAGAAGTAGAAGCCATGGAAAGAGGAGGACTTACCAATGCACAATTATTAAAAGCAGCAACTATAAACGCAGCTCAAGGCTTTGGTCTAGATGCTACATTAGGAAGTATTACAGAAGGAAAAATTGCCGATATCATAGTATTAGAAAAGAATCCGATAACAGATATTCAACATCTTAATACGATAGAATCTGTTATTAAAGACGGGACAATTTTATACGCTTCTGATATTATTAAAGAAACACCTGAGCAAATCGTACAACGTCAAGTAAATGCATATAATGCGAGAGATATAGATGCTTTTGTAGATACGTATGCAGATAATATTGAGATTTTTGACTTTCCCAACAAACCTGGAATGAAAGGGAAAGAAGCATTAAGAAGTCAATTTTCCACCATGTTTGATCGTGTTCCTAATCTTTATTGTGAGATCAAAAACCGTATAGTTCTTGGAAACAAAGTGGTAGATAGAGAACATGTTCGTTTTGGAGATCAATATTCTGATGTAATCGCCATTTATGAAATACAAGATGGTAAAATCGCAAAGGTTACTTTTTTAAGTGGGAAAGAATGATATACGCTTTCGCGAACCTGCCTCGCCGGCAGGCAGGAGCGTACTCAACAAAGAGATTTAATACAATATTTTATAAATTCAATACCGATGAAGCAATTTGACAGTATAATTATAGGTTCAGGCCAAGCAGGAACCCCGCTAGTATTTTCGATGGCAAGTAAAGGCCAAAAAGTCGCATTTATAGAAAAGGAACATCTCGGAGGAACCTGTTTAAACGTAGGTTGTACCCCTACAAAAACCTATGTTGCCAGTGCAAGAAGAATGTGGGATATCTCACAGAGTGAAGCATTAGGTGTTGATTTTTCAGGAAGTTTTAAAAGTAACATCCCTAAGATTAAAGAACGAAAGGATGCACTCATTGCAAAATCTGTAAAAGGAATTACAAATGGTGTAGAAAATCATAAGAACATTACCTATTATAAAGGAACGGCTCATTTTGTAAACGACACCACTGTTGCCATAAATGGTGAGCATATCACAGCGCCAAAAATAGCCATCAATGTAGGAGGAAGACCTTTTGTACCTGCAGAGTATAAAGACATTCCACATCTTACCAATCAATCAATACTTGATCTTACAGAGTTACCAAAACACTTAGTGATCATTGGAGGAAGCTATATTGGGTTAGAATTTGGACAAATTTTTAGACGCTTTGGAAGCGAGGTAACTATTATAGAACGAGGAGACCGAATCATCAAAAGAGAAGATGAAGAAGTAAGTGCAGAGATTCATACCTTCTTAAAAGAAGAAGGAATCAATTTTGTGTTTAATGCTAAGAAGATTGAACCTTCTTATCAGAATGATGAGGTGACATTAACTATAAATGATGATACAATCATAAAGGGATCACATCTATTACTAGCCATAGGTAGAGTGCCTAATACAGATGTATTACACATAGAAAACACCTCAATTACAACAACACAAAGAGGTTTTATAGAAGTAGACGATTATTGTCGTACCAATGTAGAGGGGATTTTTGCATTGGGAGATTGTAATGGCAAGGGCGCATTTACCCATACCGCTTACAATGATTATCAGATTGTAGAAGATTATTTATTCGGTGATAAGAAGCGAAAAATATCAGATCGTATTCAAACATATGGTCTTTTTGTAGACCCACCATTAGGACGCTGTGGCATGACCAAAGCAGAAGCACTACAGAAAGGAATTAATGTACTAGAAGGAAGACGTGAGATGTCTAGAATTGCACGTGCCAAAGAAAAAGGAGAAACCTATGGATTTATGAGTATCCTAGTAGATGCCGATACCCATAAAATTATTGGCGCCACTATTTTAGGAACCGGAGGTGATGAGATTGTGACTAGCATTCTTAATGTGATGTATGCAGGCAAAACTTATGACCTGATCAAAGATTCTGTCGTATTACATCCTACCGTATCAGAACTCATTCCAACATCCTTGGAACGTCTTAAGGCTGTAGAGTAGATTAAAACGTATGATGTAAGAATTGGGGGAATGAGAAAAATCGCAACTGTTAAAAAAATAAATACAAACGCTGTTCGTCTTATGCTTTTTGACAAAGGAAAAGATGGAGTGTTTGTGTTTGGTTACAATACAGAAGAAGATTCATCTTGTTTTTGGGATTGTCATTATAGCAATTTAGTAGATGCATATGAAATGGGAACTGAATATGGTATTCAAAAAGATGATTGGGTGGAAATATCCGATCCACTTGAATATTGTCAAGATGATTGGATTCAACCAGTTAGGATTATAGGAAGAAAAAATGGAAACTCTCAGTATGGGGAATTAGAACTATTAGTTGATGGTAAGTGGACAAAGATTAATTGATTTTTAATGTGGATAAAACAATTCAAGAATTTTTTTTGGCTTTTGATAATGGTCAACGTCAATTTGAAAATTGGAATTTTCATGAAGATGAGTCTGTTGCAGGGAAAGATCTCACAGGAGTAGAATTTAAGAATTGCTTTCTTTTTTTAGATTTCAAAAATACAAACCTGACCAACTCCAAATTCATTAGTTGCAATATAAAAACTGCCGATTTTAGAGAAGCAAATCTAACAAATGGACTAATAAAAAATTGTTTAGTGGAGTCTACAATGTTTAAAGGAGCTAAAGTTGAGAATTTTCGATTCGAAGAAAATTATTGCTTTGGAGCAACAGTTGGTCTAAACGATTTTGATAAAATGTTTAAAAATCATCCATAAACTCGTTAAAAAAGGTGCATTTTAAAAGGAGTGACGCCTATCCATATGGGTTACGATTTAATTTGCTAATTTACGTATCATAATTTGAGCTATAAACAAGCTCAGTATACTACGTATCTTCATATGGAATCATCACGCACAAACTCAAAAGCCTATTGGAAAAAAAACCTGCGCTATCTACTTATACTATTAGTGATTTGGTTTCTTGTTTCCTATGGTGCAGGCATTCTTTTTAAAGACGCTTTAGACACCATTAAAATAGGCGGATTCCCGCTTGGATTCTGGTTTGCACAACAAGGATCTATTTATGTCTTTGTGATTCTCATTTTTGTCTATGTACGATTAATGAATCGACTGGATAAAAAACATGGATATGATGAGTGATTAAAAACACTGTAATATAAATTGTTATTCTCTCCCTCAGGGAGAGATGCCTGAAAGGCAGAGAGGGATTTCGCGAAAGCATAAAAACACATAAACTCATTTTATAAACCATTACATAGATGACTGTACAAACTTGGACATACATACTCGTAGGCGTCACGTTTACTATTTATATAGGGATTGCGATTTGGTCACGTGCCGGATCAACCAAAGAATTTTATGTAGCAGGCGGAGGTGTTTCTCCGTGGGCAAATGGAATGGCAACCGCTGCCGACTGGATGAGTGCTGCCTCTTTTATTTCTATGGCAGGGATTATTTCTTTTGGAGGGTATGATGGCTCCGTATATCTCATGGGTTGGACAGGAGGTTATGTCCTCTTAGCCTTATTACTCGCGCCTTATCTTAGGAAATTTGGCAAGTTTACCGTACCCGATTTTATAGGCGATCGATACTACTCAAAAACCGCAAGAATCGTAGCGGTACTTTGTGCGTTGCTCGTTTCTTTTACCTACGTAGCAGGACAAATGCGAGGCGTAGGATTGGTGTTTTCAAGATTCCTAGAAGTAGATATCAATACGGGTGTTATCATAGGGATGATCATTGTTCTTTTTTATGCAGTACTAGGCGGGATGAAAGGAATTACTTATACTCAAGTAGCACAGTATTGTGTGCTCATATTTGCTTTTATGGTTCCCGCTATTTTTATATCCATACAAATGACGGGCAATCCTATTCCGCAGATAGGTATGGGAGGAACTGTAGATGATGGTTCAGGAATGTATTTACTAGATAAACTTAACGGACTCTCGCAAGAGCTTGGTTTTGCCGAGTATACCAGTGGTTCAAAATCGAGGATAGATGTCTTTATGATTACACTAGCCTTGATGGTAGGGACCGCAGGATTACCCCATGTGATTGTTCGGTTTTTTACAGTAAAGCGTGTGAAGGACGCTCGTAAATCGGCTGGAATTGCATTACTACTAATTGCTATTTTATATACAACAGCGCCTGCTGTAGCGGTATTTGCACGTACTAATATGATCACTACGGTAAGTGATCAACCCTATGAGGATATGCCAGATTGGTTTAGGACTTGGGAAACGACAGGATTAATTTCTTTTGAAGATAAAAATGGAGATGGGAAGATTCAGTATAACGCTTTCGCGAAAGCAGAAAATGGACACCCTGCAAACGAACTTACGGTAGACCGTGATATTATGGTATTGGCAAATCCAGAAATTGCAAACCTTCCTGCTTGGGTAATTGCCCTAGTTGCTGCTGGTGCTCTTGCTGCGGCACTTTCTACAGCCGCTGGATTATTATTAGTAATCTCATCGTCGGTATCTCATGACCTTGTGAAGAAAACATTTAAGCCAGATCTTACTGACAAACAAGAACTTTGGATTGCACGTGGTGCAGCAACAGTTGCTGTGGTAATTGCAGGTTATTTTGGAATCGATCCGCCAGGGTTTGTTGCCGCTGTAGTTGCACTTGCTTTTGGCCTTGCTGCCGCTTCTTTCTTCCCTGCTATTGTGTTGGGGATTTTCTATAAAAAGATGAATAAAGAAGGCGCTGTCGCTGGAATGATTGTGGGGATTAGTTTGATGCTATTCTATATGCTTAAGTTTAAGTTTGGCATTTTTGACGGAGGTAAAGAAGCCGTTGCTGGACTCAAAGGAGATTGGTGGTTTGGGATCTCTCCAGAAGGCTTTGGAAGTATCGCCATGCTCGTGAACTTTGTCGTTGCGATCGTTGTCAATAGGTTTACACCACCACCGCCAGAAGAAGTACAAGAGATTGTAGAAAATATTAGAATTCCTAGCGGTGCAGGAGAAGCAAGTGACCATTAATTTTTGTAGATGGAAATTGTAAACATAGTAATAGGTGGCTTAGTCATTGCAATCATTATTATATTATTTCGCCTCCTTATTCCTCCTGAGGAATATAAGAAGAAGAAACAGCTGCTTAAACAGCGACAGAAGATTGAAGAAGAAAAGGAGAAAAAAAGGATGGCAGATCCTAGAATATATGATCCAAAAACAGATACGTATATCACATTAGAACAAGCAGAGTCTGGAATATGGGATGTATATGACCCCAAGAATAAGATTAGTGCAGAAGATGTTAAAGCAACTTTTTCAGAAAGTGATTATATAGATTATACGATTAGAAAAGAGTTTGTAAAAGAAGGCTTTAAGCGTGTTGAAGGCCCTTTTTCTGAGGAGCAATATGAACAAATTGAGAAATTTGAACTTTTAAAACAACTTGAGTATTGGAGTTATGATGACCATTTTAAACAAGATGAAATAACAGCAATACTATTAAGTACCCATGGAGATACATTAATTTCTACATGGATTCCTGTGACCAATATTTCTGGACATTATGTTTTTAAAGAAAAAACCAAAACAGAGCGATTTTTTGATGCAATCCAATCTGATGATGATATTAAGGTCGAAAACTATGAGTGCTTTACTATTCAAAAAACCAAAACAACGAGGTCGATAGAAAATATGATGCAATTAGTGAATAAACATAAACATATAGAAGTAGAAATTATGCCAGGGCATCTTTTTATAAAAACAACGCGACCTGCGAGATTAACAGATCTATTTATGGTTCTTAATCTAACGCGAGATATTATGTGAAGTGACTATTGTTTATAGTACGCTTTCGCGAAAGCGTATACCACCTAATGAAGATACTTTAATAACAACTCCAGTAACTTTTCTATTTTATATGGTTTAATAATTGCGTCATTTATTCCAAAAGAGGCAAAGTCTTTTTCTGGATCTGTAGAGTTGATCGCAGTAAGTGCAATGATAGGTGTTTCTACCTCTAGTTCACGCATGGCTTTACTAGACTCTAGTCCATTCATCACAGGCATGTTGACATCCATAAGGATGATGTCAAAAGCGTTTTCTTCTACCAAATCTAGTGCTTCTTGACCATTACTTGCGGTACGGTGTTGTATCCCGTATTGTTCTAAAACTTTTTGGGTTACCAGTTGATTAATTTTATTATCATCTACGATAAGGATCTTTTTTTGATCTAGCCTTTTATAATCAAGCGTATTTTCTTTTATACGCTCTAGATCTGTCTCTAAGCCTACGTCAAAAGGGATTGTAAATCGAAATGTAGTGCCTTTACCATAACTGCTTTCAAAGGTTAATGTACTCCCTAATAATGTTAGGATTTTATTTACAATAGGAAGGCCAAGTCCTGTGCCTTCATAATCACTGGAGTTTGTGATCTGTGCAAACTCATCAAAAATCTTGCTTTGTTGTTCTTCTGGAATTCCAATTCCAGTATCTTTTATACAGAATGCAATAGCTGTTTTTTGATCCTTTTTTCCTGCCGATTTTATAGAGATTGTAATGGCGCCATCTTGGGTAAATTTACTGGCATTGCTTATCAGATTCATAAGTACCTGAGAGATTTTCATTTGATCTCCAGAAAGCACTTCAGGAATGTTAGGATCTATATCAACGTGTACTGCGTTGTTGTTTTGCTGATTAATGAACTCAAAGGTTTGTAAGATAGAATACACTAGATTTTCTATCTTGAAGTAGGAATTTTGTACCTCTTGCCCTATTTGAGATTCTAGTTTATTTAATTGCAATACATCATTAATAAGTGCCAGAAGATAATCTGCCGAGAACTTGAGAGATGTAAGATTCTCTAAGTGATCTTTAAGCTTTGGATTATTAATTAATACCGAAGACAATCCGATAATACCATACAAAGGTGTGCGGAGTTCATGACTAATTGTGGATAGGAATTTTGTTTTAGCTTGAGCGAGTTTTTCAGATTTTTCTTTGGCTTCTAAATACTGTTGGTTTTTAATTCTTAAATCCTTTAAGAGCTTAAATCGCTTGCGACGTACATAGAGTAACAAGCTCAATAAAAGAAGTAAGATGGCTCCGATGGTAAGTGAGAATATGGATAAGAGTCTGCTCTTAGATGCCTTTTGTTGTGAGAGCTGATTTTCTAATTGAGATGCGCGTAGCTTTTGTTCATATTGATCTAGATTAAATCTGGAACGCGCGATTTGCTGCTGGCGGATAATATCTGCTTCATAGCGTCGATCTCTTAGAGAATCATATTGTTTTCGGATAACATTAAGGGCTTCGTACTGTCCCGTTTTATCATATGCATCTATGAGATGTTTATAGTTGTTGAGTAGTGTTTCTTCTTGATAATTATCCTTTCCTAGTGCAATAGATTGTAAAACATACTTGATAGCTTGATCGTACTTTTCTTGTTGTAAATGAATAGCTCCTTGTACGTGATATACAGTTGCTAGGTATTCCTCTTGATTATCTTCTAGTTGGTTAAGTACTAATGGTAAAGCCTTATCTACATAGTATTGTGCTTTTTCTGGCTCTTGAATCCCAACATAGAGTTCAGAAAGGTTATTCTGTGCAATAAAAATGATCATGTTATTTTCCATAATCATCCCTAAATCTAATGCATCTTCAAAATGCGTGATCGCTTGTTTAGGATTTGCATTGATGTACGTATTTCCTAGGTTGATATATGAGCTTACAATGGCGAGCGTATCTTTTGTTTTTATAGCATTTGTAAGCACTTCATTAAAAAGTTCGCTCGCTTTCTCAATATCGTCTAGTTGTATAAAGGCATTTCCAAGTACAGAAGTAAGGCGTCTTTTGCTTACGGTATCGTTAATTGCTCGAGCGTTTTTGATAAGTGCAGGCGTTTGCTCAATGACCTTATCATAGTTGGCTTCATAAAAATGATCACGCATGACTTTTGTCATAGAGTCTAGTTGCTCAGTATTATATGTACGTGTGGTATCTTCAAGACTCTCTGTATTTTGAGATGCCTGACAGAAGAGAGTGTATGGGAATACACAAAGGAAAATTATGGATATATAAACTATCCTAAGCATGTAATAAATTTGGGATTAGAAATATAACTATTTTATTTTTAAATAGATACGATATTATGTTCTTATTAAGAATCTGACTTTATCCTCTTGATAAGCAATGTTTTGAAAGTTAGTGAAAGGGCGTTGTATGTAGGCATTTAAAGTAGTAATTTTAGAGATCATAAAAAGCTAACTTTTGACCTATGAATTTATATCAAATCAAGAATTTAGAACAGTATTTTCAAGTGTATCGTCATTCTGTTGATCAACCAGAAACATTTTGGGAGCAGATAGCAGCCGAGAATTTTACTTGGCAAAAACGATGGGATCGTGTTCTCGATTGGAATCCTGATACGTCAGAAGTACGTTGGTTTGAAGGCGCAAAACTCAACATTACAGAAAATTGTATAGATAGACATCTCGATACTGGAGGAGATAAAACAGCCATTCTTTTTGAACCAAATGATCCTAACGATCCAGCAGAACATATTACGTATAACGAACTCCATAAGCGAGTTAATCAGTTTGCCAATGTATTGAAGTCAAAAGGCATTAAAAAAGGAGATCGCGTTTGCATTTACTTGCCTATGATCCCTGAGTTGGCGATCTCAGTACTCGCCTGTGCGAGAATAGGTGCTATCCATTCAGTAGTGTTTGCAGGATTTTCTGCAGTGGCTTTATCCACTCGAATTAATGATGCTGAGTGCAAGATGGTGATTACGAGTGATGGCTCTTTTCGCGGAAGCAAAACTATAGATCTTAAAGGCATTGTAGATGATGCTTTACAAAGTACACCTACGATTGAAAATGTATTGGTTGTTAAAAGAATTCATTCAGACATTGCCATGAAAGAAGGGCGTGATCACTGGGTGAAACCGTTACTAGATGCTGCTTCTACAGAATGTCAAGCTGAGGTGATGGATGCAGAAGATCCTTTGTTTATTTTGTATACATCTGGGTCGACTGGAAAACCGAAAGGAATGGTGCATACCACGGGAGGATATATGGTGTATAGTGCATATAGTTTTAAGAATGTGTTTCAATATGAAGAGGATGATGTGTATTGGTGTACTGCCGATATTGGGTGGATTACGGGACATAGTTATATTGTGTATGGACCGCTAGCAAATGGTGCTACGACAGTGATGTATGAAGGTGTACCTACGTATCCAGATTGGGGACGATTCTGGCAAATTGTAGAAAAACATAAGATCACACAATTTTATACCGCACCTACAGCGATACGAGCTCTCGCAAAAGAGAACCTTGATTTTGTAGAGAAGTATGACCTGTCTTCGCTTAAGGTTCTTGGGACCGTGGGCGAACCCATAAATGAAGAGGCATGGCATTGGTATAATGATAATATTGGAAAGAAACAGAGTCCAATTGTAGATACGTGGTGGCAAACCGAAACGGGAGGGATTATGATTAGTCCGATTCCGTTTTCGACACCTACCATTCCTACATTTGCGACTTTGCCATTACCTGGAATTCAACCTGCATTGATGGATGCAGAAGGGAAGGAGATTGAAGGCAATCAGGTAGATGGTCGTCTGTGTATCAAATTTCCATGGCCATCCATGGCGCGTACTATCTGGGGAAATCACCAGCGATATATGGATACGTATTTTTCCGCTTACGCGAAAAAGTACTTCACAGGTGATGGTGCTTTACGAGATGCCACGGGATATTACCGAATCACTGGGCGAGTAGATGACGTAATTATTGTGTCTGGACATAATCTTGGTACCGCACCTATAGAAGATGCGATCAATGAACATCCTGCTGTCGCTGAAAGTGCGATCGTAGGCTTCCCACATGATATTAAAGGAAATGCACTGTACGGATACGTAATCCTAAAAGAAACAGGCGAAAGTCGTAATCATGATAACCTTCGTAAAGAGATCAATCAAATTATCACTGAAAAGATAGGACCAATCGCCAAACTAGATAAAATCCAATTTACAACAGGTCTTCCTAAAACCCGCTCTGGAAAAATCATGCGCCGTATTCTTCGTAAAATTGCATGTGGAGAAAGCGATCAACTAGGGGATATTAGTACGTTACTGAATCCAGAAGTGGTGGAGACAGTGATTAAGGAGGCTTTGTAATCCCTCATGTGTTTCCCCTCATCCTAACCTTCTCCCTCGAGGGAGAAGAGATTTTTTTGATTGATTTCGCTTTCGCGAAATGCCAACTTAGTAGTCCAATTCAAAAATAGAGTATTACTCTATTTTTGTTTTACTGAAAGAGTTTAATTAAAATTAGCTTTAATTGATAACTTAAGTTGACCAAAAGAAGTGTCTGCAAGACCTTTTAATGGATTTCCTCCGGTATTATATTCATACCCAAGAGATAAAGCTGTATTGCCTTTAGGATCAACTTTGTATTGTAAGTTGGCGGCAAATGATCTGAAAGTACCAACAAAAACATCAGTTTCTTGATCATTTAATTTAGCTCGCTCAACAATGCTATAGCGTAACTGAAGAATGTTAAATTGTCCAAATTGCTTTTTAAGTAATCCGCTGAGAGGATATAATTCTAAAGAGAAACTTGCATTGAAAAGTAATATATCTTCATAGTTTATAAACTCTAGACCAAAACTATTTGTATGCTTGATTTGAATCCATTTAGATACATTAGAAGATTCACCTGGGAATATTCCGCCTGGTTCAAGGAGGTTTAAAAATTTATTACCACTAGCTAGATCATATTCAATTGGAATATAACCCAAAACTTGCATACCTTTCTTATCGTTTATTTTATCTTCAGAATACTTTATAGAGACTTCTGGAGTAATGATCCAAGGAATACTAAAGAGGTTAAAATTAGTATAATATTTCCCTACAATTCCATATTGTTGCGTAAACTGTTTACTGGAAATAAGAGTGTTTCTGTGTAGTTCTGCAGTTGCCATAAACTCAAAATTGTTAAACTCCCTAGAAAGCCCTATATATCCATTAATAGCAAAACTGTTAGGTATGGTATCATTTTCTGGAAATGTTGTTATAAAGGTTGCAGGTAATGATCGTGTATATACATTATCGGGAGCATTGGCAATAGTAATATTAAATGGAAGATCTTTTTTTTTCTTTTCTGATTCTTGTGCTTGTATACTTAAACAGCACATTATGAATAAAATACTAACGAGCCGCATCGAATGAATTTTTTATAAGAGTTATTAAATGACTTATTTGTTGACAGGAAACAATTTGTTTTCGAGTAAGTTGTTTTGTTTTCTGAGTAGGTTTGAATTTATTCAATAATTGAAGCAAAATATTATTAGCTATTCCTCTGAGAGAGGTATTTCTATAGCCTATTGTTAACCCAAGATCAAATGCGATATCGCTATTGCGTCTTATAGGGCCTCTCACAACAGGTCTAATACCTGTAACCAAGCGACCAAAAATTAAATCATTAATTCGAAGGTCTCGCTCAATATCTTGTATTATACGACCTAAACTCTCTTTAGTAGTTCTATTGTTACTGTTTTTATAAAAGTTCATTAGAGCTCCCACTATTATTGCCCCTTCCTGTTTACTTACTTTAAAATCTATATTAATGTCATCCATAATTTTCAATTTAATTTGTGTTACCTCAAAAGTATTTGGAGAAGCTTAATGAAAACATACCCAGTACTAAGTATTTTAATTGGAATGTGTTTGTAGTAAGTGATTTATGAAAATCCATAAAACCGTATCTTCACAGAAAATCAATCTTGAAACACATTTTTAGCTGCTTACTTACCCTATATGCTTGTGTACTATCACACGCCCAACAAAGCGTATTAACCTGTGCAGATTTTAAAGAAGGCTCTTTTATTATTCCAATGGAGGAAAATATTCCCTTTGAAACCTTGATCATACGTCAAGGTGATGAGCAAAGAGAGGTTGTAGAGATTAATGGGGAAGTCTCAGAAGCGACTGTAAAAATGGTGTGGACAAGTGATTGTACCTATGAACTCCATTACATATCTAGTCATAATGATCCAGACTTTATAGATAGTGATTCCTTTAAAGAAACAGTCACCTATGTAGAAATTACAAAAATCGAAGATAGCTGTGCCTATATTATTGCTTCTGCTACGATTAAAGGTGAGTATGTACAAATGCCGGGAAGAATGTGTAAAGAAGAATTATTGTAGCTCTTTTATAAACAATCCTTTACGGAAACCCGTAACCCCATTCTTTACAGAAAAACGTATCTTCACGTTTCAAGTTTTCACCCCCTAAATTCAAAGTAAAATTGTACTGCAATACGGTATGTGTTGTGGTATGGGATTTTTATATTTACAGAGTAACCTAATAGATACAAATTAATGCCTCAAGAAAAGATTACGCTCTCTCAACTAGAACAATACCTATCTAAAGCAGCTTGGATTCTTAAAGGACCCGTAGATGCCTCAGATTTTAAAGTATATATATTCCCATTACTATTCTTTAAACGATTATCAGATGTGTATGATGAAGAATACCAACAAGCATTTGAAGAATCGGATGGAGATATTGAATATGCCTCTTTGCCAGAATTTCATCGCTTTGAAATTCCAGAAGGATGTCACTGGAAAGATGTAAGAGAAACTACAGTAAATGTTGGACTCGTGATTGAAAAAGCATTGAGAGGTATTGAGCAAGCCAACCAAGAATTATTATATGGCATTTTTGGAGATGCCCAATGGAGTAATAAAAACAAATTATCAGATCGATTATTAATAGATTTAATAGAGCATTTCTCGCAGTATAGTTTATCCAACTCTTTGGTTGAACCAGACATGTTAGGAAATGCCTATGAATATTTAATCAAGCACTTTGCAGACTTAACAAACAAGAAAGCAGGAGAGTTCTACACCCCTAGATCGGTGGTGCATTTATTAGGATTGATACTAGACCCGCATGAAGCCGAAACCATTTACGACCCTGCCTGCGGGACAGGAGGGATGCTCTTAGAATGTGTAGATCATTTAAAAGAAAATAAAGAAGATTATAGAACGCTTAGATTGTTTGGTCAAGAAAAAAACCTGACGTCTAGTTCTATCGCACGAATGAATATGTTTTTGCATGGCATAGAAGACTTTCAAATTGCCCGAGGAGATACCTTAAAAAACCCTGCTTTTTTTGCTGCCGATGGTCTAAAAACATTTGATTGTGTGATTGCAAACCCTCCTTTTTCGTTAAAAGAATGGGGAGCAGAAAATTGGGTCAATGATCCTTATGGTAGAAACATCGCTGGAGTCCCACCAAAAGGAAATGGGGATATGGCTTGGGTACAACACATGATAAAATCAATGAATAGTAATGGTCGTATGACAGTGGTCTTACCTCATGGCGCTTTATTTAGAAAAGGAGCAGAAGGAAAGATCCGTAAGAAACTCCTAGAAGATGATTTGTTAGAAGCCGTTATTGGTTTGGGGTCTAATATTTTTTACGGAACACAATTAGCTGCTTGTGTGATGGTGTTCAAACAAAATAAAGAAGCCTCGAAAAAAGATAAAGTACTGTTTATTGATGGATCAGATCAAGTAAGAGTGGGTCGTGCACAAAACTACTTAGAGACAACTCATGTAAACCAATTGTTTGATTGGTATCATACGTATGATGATGTAGAAAACTATGTAAAAGTGGCAAGCATCGATGAGATTATAGAAAATGATTTCAATTTGAATATCCCTTTATATGTAGAAAAGATTATTGAGGATAATTTACCTAACGTAGAGGAGGCTTTAGCTGATTTAAAGCTCGCTTGGCGCGAAAGTCAAAAAGCAGAGGAGAAATTTAAAACGATTTTAAAAGAGTTTATATAGTATGGCTTACGAAAAACCAATAACCATAAAAGAAGCTATCACAGCTATACAGGATCAAGAATTTATTCTACCGTCAATACAAAGGGAGTTTGTTTGGGGAACTTATCAAATTGAAACATTATTTGATTCTTTAATGAGAGACTATCCAATTAGCACTTTTTTATTTTGGAAAGTAAAATCTGAAAATATTGATAAGTTTAAGTTTTATCGGTTTCTGAAAGATTATCATCAAAGAGATAATAAACATAATCAACCAGCAGATATAAGTTCAGAGAAAGATAGAATAGCCATTTTAGATGGACAGCAAAGACTAACTTCTTTATATATTGGACTTAAAGGAAGTGATTCCAGAAAATTACCTAAATACCAATGGAGTAGTGACTATGCTTTCCCTACAAAGAAATTGTATGTAAACTTGTTAGAGAAATCTTCAGATTCAGATAGAGAATATGATTTTCAATTTTTGTCAGAGGATGATTTGAATTGGTATGAGCATGAAACAGAAAAAAAGTATTTTTGGCTTAAAGTAGGTGATGTTCTTGGATTTAAAGATATAACCGAAGTAATGCAGTTTTTAGTGAAAAACAAATTAATGGATAGTTCATTATGGACTCAAAATGAAATTGATTTTTCAATGAATACGCTTTCAAAATTATTCAAAGTAATTTGTGAAAATGAAACCATAAATTTCTTCTTAGAGAAAAGTGAAGAACTAGATAAAGTACTTCAAATTTTTATTAGAATTAATAGTGGAGGAACAAAGTTGAGTTATTCTGATTTATTATTGTCTATTGCAACAGCGCAATGGAAAAAGAAAGATGCTAGAAAAATAATACATGAATTTGTAGATAAAATAAACGCAATTGGAGGAGGGTATTCTTTTAACAAAGATATTGTATTAAAATCCTGTCTTGTTTTGTCTAATATAAAAGATATTCGTTTTCATGTAGACAATTTTAGCTCAGAAAACATGAGTAAGATTGAAGATGAATGGGATGATATTTCAAGTGCGATTACATCCACTATAAAACTAATCTATCATTTTGGTTTCAATAATAAAGCGTTAACTGCAAATAATGCTATTATACCCATTGCTTACTTTATTAAAAAACATGGTATTTCAGAATCTAATTTACTAAACCATTCAAGTCAAGAAAATAACAGGAAACTAATAAAAGAATGGCTAATTCGCGCTTTACTTAAAAAAGTATTTGGTGGCACGCCAGATAGTTTATATCCTGTTTATAGAAACATTATAAATCAAAATGAAGGAGATTTTCCTTTAGAAGCTTTAATAGAAAGATACAAAGGGAATAATAAGTCCTTAGAATTTTATGAAGATAATATAGAGCATCTATTAACTACTAATTACGGTAGTTCATTTGCTTTTATGGTCCTTAGTTTGATTTATCCTTTAAAAGGAAGTTATGAATTTCATCAAGATCATATGCATCCAAAAACCTTTTTTACTCATAAGAAATTGGAGAAATTTGGAATTGAAACTTTTGATGAAAGAGAAGCTTACATCTCAAGATATAATTCTTTGCCAAATTTACAATTAATAGAAGCTGTTGAGAATAAACAAAAGAATGCAAAGAAGTTAGATGTATGGTTAGAAGAAGCTTACCCGTCAGAACAAGAGCAATTAGCCTTTAAACATATGCATTTCTTTCCCGTTGATGAAAGCGTTACATTTTCAAATTTTGTAAACTTTTATGATGCAAGAAGAGAGTTGTTAAAACAAAAATTAATAGAAATATTAAATGTTAAGGTTGTTGAAACTGAAACTATAAATAATATTCCAAACTAAATGACCCAACAAAACCTAGAAAAATACCTTTGGGGAGCAGCAACCGCTTTACGTGGTACCATAGATGCAGGCGATTACAAACAATACATCTTCCCGTTATTGTTTTTTAAACGTATTTGTGATGTATATGACGAAGAGTTTGAAAAAGCATTGCAAGAAAGTGATGGCGATTTAGAATATGCAGCCTTTGCCGAGAACCATCATTTTATCGTACCTGAAAATGCCCATTGGAACACCGTACGCGAAACCACAACAAATGTAGGTGTCGCCATACAAGACGCTATGCGTGCTATAGAAAAAGCCAATCCAGAAACCTTATACGGTATTTTTGGAGATGCCTCTTGGACCAATAAAAATAGATTAAGCGATGCAACCTTAACCAACCTTATAGAACATTACTCACAACACAAACTCAATTTAGAAAACGTCCCCGATGACCAGCTAGGAAATGCATACGAATATTTAATTAAAGAATTTGCAGACGATTCTGGACATACCGCAGCCGAGTTTTACACCAATCGTACCGTTGTAAAACTCATGACCATGATCATGGACCCACAACCTGGAGAAAGCGTGTACGACCCAACCTGTGGTTCTGGAGGGTTGCTTTTAAACTGCGCCCTACATTTGCGTGATGAAGGAAAAGAATACAGAACCCTTAAATTATACGGACAAGAAATTAACCTCATTACCTCTGCCATCGCACGTATGAATATGTTTATGCACGGTATAGAGGAGTTTAGCATTGTTCGAGGCGATACCTTAGCACAACCTGCTTTTTTAGAAAACGATACCTTAAAAACTTTTAATGTGATCCTGGCGAACCCACCTTATTCCATCAAAGCATGGGATCAAAAAGCATTTACTAATGATCCTTTTGGACGGAATCTTTGGGGAACACCTCCACAAGGATGTGCAGACTATGCCTTCCAACAACATATCCAAAAGAGTTTAAATGCTACAAATGGGCGTTCTATTTCATTGTGGCCACATGGGATGTTGTTTAGAGATAAAGAAGCAGTGTTACGAAAGAAAATGATTGAAGAAGATTTAGTAGAATGTGTGATTGGTTTAGGGCCAAACTTATTCTATAATTCACCAATGGAAGCTTGTTTGTTAATTACAAAAAACAATAAAAGTAAAGAGAAGAAAGGGAAAATCCTTTTTATCAATGCTGTGGAAGAAGTAAAGCAAGAAAAAACAATGGGTTTTTTAGAAGAAAAACATATTGATAAGATATTTAAAGCCTATCAAGGTTTTACAAGTAAAGAGAATTTTGCTGCTTTACAGACTAATGAAGAAGTACTTTCTAACAATGGGAATATGTCTATTAGTTTGTATGTGAGAACACAACACTTAAGTATGCAAGTTAAAGACAAGTTTGAAGATGTTTACGGTAATTGGGAAAATTCATCAAAGCAATTGAAAAAGTCTATGAGTGAACTATTTGAAATTCTTGAAGATTAATGAAAGAAATATTGGATAAGAAAATTAAAATAGATAAATCAAATTGGCAACAAGTCAAATTTGGAGATGTAGTTTTTGAACCTAAAGAATCTACAAAAGATCCTATTGGAGATAAAATTAAGCATGTTGTTGGTTTAGAACATATCACGAGTGAAGATATTCATCTTCGAAAATCAAACAGTATTGAAGAAAGCACCACATTTACAAAGAAGTTTGATGTAGATGATGTATTATTTGGAAGACGACGAGCCTATTTAAAAAAAGCGGCTCAAGCTCAATTTAGTGGTATTTGTTCTGGAGATATAACCGTATTTAGGGCAAAAGAAAATCTATTACCAGAATTATTACCATTTATAGTACATAACGATAAGTTTTTTGATTATGCTATTAAACACTCTGCTGGTGGTTTATCACCTCGCGTAAAGTTTAAGGATCTTGCCAATTACGAATTCCTACTCCCATCAAAAGACCAACAAGTCCAACTTGCTAAATTACTTTGGGCGATGGATGATGTGATTGAGAGAGAGAATGAGGTTTTGGGAAAAGTTAGTATTTCTAAAAAAGCATTTAAAAAAAAATGGCTTATTAAATATAAAAATGGAATTAAAAATAAATTACCTAAAGACTATAAAATTTATCGTCTTTCCGAAATCGCAGATATTACAGGGGGATCCACACCTTCAAGAAATGAACCAGAGTTCTGGAATGGAAGTATTCCTTGGTTAACACCAACAGATGTAACAAAACATAATAAAATATTACTAGATCGAACTAGAGAATATATTACAGAAAGTGGCTTAAAAAATATATCTAATAGACTTTATCCAGCAGGTTCACTACTATATTGTTCAAGAGCAACCATTGGTTATGCAATTATTAATGATGTTCCCATGGCTACAAATCAAGGCTTTTCAAATTTCATTTGTAATGAAAAGGTAAATAACTATTTTCTTTATTTCCTTTTAGAACATCTAACCAGTGAGTTAACAAGACTCGCTGGTGGAAGTACTTTTTTAGAAATTTCAAAATCTTCAATAAGAAGATTTAAGGTCGTAATTCCTTCAAAAAACATTATGATAAATATTACAGGAAAATTATTAGAATATGAAAAAACTAGATTAGAACTTGAATCTAAAATTTCAAATTCCAAAGCTTTACAAAAGAGTTTAATTAATCAGGTGTTTTAGGGTATGGAAGAATATTATGAGCCAGATGAAACATGGGAAGTTTTAGGAACTAAAACCAAAGAAGCATTTGTTGCGAAGTATGTTGTGGTTGGAAAATTTCATGATGGTGTACCAGAAGATATCGTAAAGTCTTATGTGACGATAAGTCATATTATGGCGCATTCTTATTTTCATTACCCTATGTATGATGAAGCAATGTCAAAAGCACTGTTGGTTATGGAGATGACGGTAAAATTAAAAGCAAAAGAACTAAATATTGATTTAAAGTTACCTCCTAATAGAACAGGAACTGTTCGTGATAAAAATTTAAGCACGTTAATTGATGAAGTGTGTGCTATAGATGAGCTATCATTTTTAAAATCAGATTTTAATAGAGCAAGAGGTCTTAGAAATAGTAAAATGCACCCTGATCGACATGGTTTTGTGGGGGTGATGGGGCATACAGACGCAAATGCGAGGTTATTTATTAATATTATCAATCAATTGTTTTTAGATACAAAGACACTAAAAAAGTTTCATCAAAAAAATAATCAATTAGAGACTGCATTATCTGCATTTCAAAAGAGCTTACATGTATTAGAATTTCAAGATCAAAGAATATTAATAGATGGCTTCCATACATTTAAATACCGTGAGTTTGAAAATAATAAATTACTGTTACTTTATATAAATCCATTGACAACAAAAGTGCGAGAACTCTATGAAGAACATAAGTATCCTGATCCTTTAATCATCACATTTACTGATTTTAAGATACATAAAGAGCGTATTGAAGGTGTCGATCTTGAAGGAAAACCAATGAAAATTTATATAGATGATAAACAACAGAATTTGAAAACGTATTATGATTATAATATGGAATTAAGTAAAATTTCTGAGTCTGATATACACATGTATATCTTAGCTAGTGTTCAAGGTGCTTTATGGGATATGGAAAAGATTATTTATGAAAATTGTAAAATCAGTTTAATTTGATATTTATGTTATAAATTTTCAAAAAATTAAGATAAAACCAATAAAAATCAAATTTAATTGATTTTTAAAGCTATTTTTGGACTTATAAAACAAAAAGATAAACTATGTTAATTGATTTTAAATTTGAAAATTTTAGATCATTCCGTAAAAGTACTATTCATACAATGTTGGCTAATTCTTCTGATCAAAAGAAGGAAAATTTTTTTGAGATAGAAAATTCGGCTAATCAAAAATTTAAAATATTAAAGTCATCTATTATTTATGGAGCAAATGCGTCTGGAAAATCTAATACTATAAGAGCTTTATTTGAAATGTTAAATTTAATATGGCATAAACCAAAAGTAGATGATGAATTAAGGATTTTTGACCCATTTACTTTTAATTCTAAGAGTGAAGAAGAGCCATGTAGTTTCGATTTTACATTTTTAGGACCAAGTCAGATAAAATATAACTATAGTTTTAGTGTGTTGTTTGATGAAATAATACACGAAGAGTTAAACTATTACCCAAATGGAAAAACCACAAGACTTTTTACTCGTAATAAAAAGAGTAATTCAAATAGTATATTTCATAAAGGATATTTAGGTGATAGTATTGGTAAAAAGGAGATGACAATATTTAAAAATCAACTCTTACTTTCTAAATTTAGTGATGATGAACCACATGAATTACTCACAGAAGTGTATTTGTATTTTAAGTCTTATGAGGTAATAAACCCAACAAGTGAAGGTCATAAGAAATTTTTAAGAAGAAAAGTAGACAAGGAATTATTCGAAAACTTAGAGTTAAAAAACAAAGTTCAACAATTAATAAAAGAGGCAGATACAAAAGTTAATGGAATAGATATAGAAAAAATTAATGACGAAGATACTAATCTGAGATTTTTAAAAAATAATCCATTTTTAGTTTTTGGAATTCATGACTTTTTTGATGATGAATCTTTAAAAGGGGAAAAAAGTATTCCTTTGGATCAAGAATCAACAGGAACACAATCTTTATATACTTTAGGGGCTAAAGTTTTAAGTGCAATTCAGAATGGAAGTGTTTTGATTGTTGACGAATTAGATACAAGTTTACATCCTTTTATTACCAAAATGTTAGTTATGATTTTTCATTCTGAAAAAATTAACACTAAAAATGCTCAATTAATATTTACTACGCATGATGTTTCATTATTAGATCGTGATCTGATTCGTAGAGATCAAGTATGGATAACTGAAAAAAATGAGAAAGGATGTTCTGAATTATTTTCTTTGCAAGACTTCGATGGTTTAAGAGAAGATTCCCCTTTTGAAAAATGGTATTTAGCAGGAAAATTTGGCGGACTTCCTAAAATTAAATCTATTGATTCTCTATTTCAATTGGATGAGTAGTTTTAATAAAAACATATTAATAGTTTGTGAAGGAACAGGTACTGAACCGAAGTATTTTCAAAAATTAAATGATAGATTAATTGAAAAAGGGATTGAAGTTCAAATTACAATTAAACCTAGACCACCTGAATTAGAAGTTGGAAATCAATATGAAAAACGAACAGGATCTAAAAGAAGAGCTTTAATTCTATCGGAAGAAGAAAAGAAAGAAAACTCATTAGTAGAAGATGAGTATAAAGCACAACCAGTTGCTTATGTAAGAGAAGCTCAATTAGGCTTAATAGATGCTACATTCGATGAAACATGGGCTATTTATGACAAGGATGGACACCCAAAGCATAAAGAAGCATTTGAATTAGCTTATAAAGACATTGATGGGAAATATGTTAATATTGGTATTAGCTGTATAGCTTTTGAGTTTTGGATTTTATTGCATTTTGAAGCAAGTAATATAGCTTTTGAAAGAGCAATGTGTAGAACTGTTAATGATGGTAAAAAGGATTATCATTTTTGCGGGAATAAAACTCATGTATCAGATTGTGATGGAGATAATTGTGTTTGTGGAAGAATAGTAGCAGAAGGATATTTAAATTATTTAAAAGGCAAAAAGGATTTCTCTTTTGAAGATTACCACATTAATGTTAATCAAGCGATAATTAGAGCAATTGAATTAAAGAAAACGTATTCCCAAAATAAATCACCTATATATGATTTAAATCCAATTACTACAGTTTACAGGTTGGTTTATAAATTATTACATTTAGATAAGATAGATTTTATCTGGTTTGAATTTAGTGAGGATCAAAATATTGGGAATTTTAGAATAAGTTTTGAAAGAAACATAGAAATATTAATTATTCGTATTGAAATTCTTCAAATTAAAACAGAGATAATTAATACAGATTTAATATGCCTATTTGATATTGATGCTAATCTAAATGAATTTATTCCCAGACATGTATTTGGCAGAGGTGAGAATGACCAAATTCATATGATTGAATTTGATTTAAGTAGTATTGATGAATTTAAACCAGTTTTTGTTGGTTATAAGAAATCGTTTAATAGCTATTGTATAACAGAACTTTAAATTAGGCTTTTATGTCTTTCAACGAACTAAACAGTGTAGAAAACTACATCATTAAGCAACTCACAGGAGTTAACTTAAATGCAAATGAGGTTTCAGAAGATGCTGTACTATATGGTCGTTTTTGGCAGTACAAATCCCCACAAGAATTACAGCGTTCCACTAATGAGGTTTTGATAGAGAGTGATCTAAAAGCAGCTTTAATTCGTTTAAATCCAGCCATTACAAAAAATCCAGATCTGGCAGATGAGGTAATTTATAAATTGCGTGCCATCTTAATTTCTGTGCATCAAGTAGGTTTAGTACGTGCCAATGAAGAATTTTTCAAATGGTTACAAGGTGATAAAACCATGCCTTTCGGCGAAAATAATCGTCATGTGCCTGTACGATTAATAGATTTTGAAGAGTTAAAGAATAATGATTTTATAGCCACGACACAGTTTCGTATTCATCATAGAGAAACCAAAATCCCAGATGTCGTATTATTCATTAATGGGATTCCTGTGGTTATTGGGGAGGCAAAAACGCCCATTCGTCCATCTGTAAGTTGGTTAGATGGTGCACATGAAGTCCATGATATTTATGAGAATGCTGTGTCACAATTATTTGTACCCAATGTGTTCTCCTTTGCTACAGAAGGCAAAGAACTCTATTATGGGGCGATTAGAACGCCTTTAGATTATTGGGCTCCTTGGCGATTAGAAAATGATGAAGATGCTATTGCAAAACGTTTAGGACTTGGCGAAGTAGGGAAAGAATTATCAGATTTATTACATCCAAAACGGGTATTAGATATCCTACAAAACTTCTCTTTATTCACGACTAATAAAAAGAAACAACGTATCAAAATAATCCCTAGATTTCAGCAATATGAAGGAGCAAATAAAATTGTAGATCGTGTAAAAGAAGGAAAGATTAAAAAAGGACTCCTCTGGCATTTTCAAGGATCGGGGAAATCCTTATTAATGGTGTTTGCTGCTCAAAAATTAAGACGCGAGAAAGACTTGAAAAGTCCAACGGTTATTGTACTTGTTGATAGAACGGATCTAGATACCCAAATCACAGGCACGTTTAACGCCGCAGATATTTCTAATGTAGAGACGACAGATAATATTAAACAGCTTCAAACATTATTAGAAAATGATACAAGGAAGATTATCATTTCTATGATTTTTAAGTTTAGGGATGCCAAACCTAATATGAATACGCGAGAGAATATTATTGTTCTGGTAGATGAAGCACATAGAACACAAGAAGGTGATTTAGGACGTCAAATGCGTGCTGCTTTACCAAATGCCTTTCTGTTTGGTTTAACAGGAACTCCTGTGAATAAAGCAGATAAAAATACGTTTTGGGCTTTTGGTGCAGAAGAAGACGAAGGAGGATATATGTCACGGTACACCTTCCATGATTCTATTAGAGATAATGCAACCTTGCCATTACATTTTGAACCACGACTAGTAGATGTACATGTAGATAAAGAAACACTGGATAAAGCCTTTGCAGAATTTAAAGAAAGCACCGCTTTAACCGATGAAGAAGCAGATGCTTTAAATAAGAAGTCGGCTAAAATGGCTGCCTTTTTAAAATCACCAGAACGTGTGGCTAAAATTGGGAAAGACATTGCTACTCACTTTAAAGAGAAAGTGGCACCACATGGTTTTAAAGCAATGATTGTAACTCCAGATCGGTATGCATGTGTACAATATAAAGAAGAACTGGATAAGTACTTTCCTGTAGAAGCAAGTCGTGTTGTTTTTTCTACTTCAGCTAATGATAAATTAGATTTCAAACAAAAATGGGGAATTGATAAAGGGCAGCAAGAAAAAATTGTAGATGAATTTAATGATGCATTGTCTGATTTACAATTCATCATTGTAACAGCAAAACTCTTAACAGGTTTTGATGCGCCTATTTTACAAACTATGTATCTAGATAAATCGATCAAAGATCATACACTACTTCAAGCAATTTGTAGAACCAATAGATTATATCCTGAAAAATCCTTCGGTAGAATTGTAGATTATTTTGGTGTATTTGATGATGCCGCAAAAGCATTGCAGTTTGATGAAGAAAGTATACAAACAGTCATCTCTAACTTATCAGAGTTAAGAGATAAATTGCCAAAAACTATGAAAGAAACCTTGTCTCACTTTATAGGTGTTGATAGAACTCTAGATGGTTTTGAAGGTTTGGAAGCGGCACAAAATGCTATTCATAACAATGATAAAAAAGATGCTTTCGCGAAAGATTATAAGTACCTGTCCAAACTATGGGAGTCTTTATCTCCAGACACCATCTTAAATCTTTATCAAGAAGATTATAAATGGTTGTCTCAAGTATTTGAATCGGTGAGGCCAGCGGCTGATAACATTGGGAAGTTACTCTGGTTTTCTTTAGGAGCAGAAACGACGAAGTTGATTCATGAAAATGTACATGTGGGAGAAGTACATCACTTGGACGAATTTATACTAGATGCTGATGTTATTGAAGATATATTTAATAATCCAGATCCGAAAAGTGCTAAAAAATTAGAAAAACTTCTAATAAAACGCTTCAAAAAGAATGCAGGGAATCCTAAATTTAAATCTTTAAGTGAGCGTCTTGAAGAACTTCGAGATCAAGCGGAACAGGGGTTAATTACCTCAATAGAATTTGTGAAAGAGCTTTGTAAATTGGCAAAAGAAACTGTTGAAGCAGAGAAAGAACTAGAAGAATTATTAATTGAAAAAACACCAAAAGCAGCATTAACTGAATTGTTTATAGAACTAAAAACTGATAAAACACCAGCAGTTGTGGAGCGTATTGTTGAAGACATCGATGCTATTGTTAGAATTGTTCGTTTTGATGGATGGCAAAAAACAAGTTCTGGTGAACGTGAAGTGCAAAAATCACTTAGAAAAGCGTTGCTTAAATATAAGCTCCATAAAGATCAGATTTTGTTTGAGAGGGCTTACGCTTATATAAAAGAATATTATTAATCCCCATACCCGATCCGTTCTCGAATCCCACCACTCGCACGATGGATAATGACGTCTGCTTTCTTTCTTTTAGCTAAAACCTTGGCTTTGTTAATGGCGGTACTCTGTTTACGATGCTTGGAGGTAATCCGTTTATTCCCTTCACGACGTACCGCCCAACCATCTTCATAAGGGACTACATGTTGATGCCAGGTTCTTTTTCTCGATGTGCCACTTAAACTTTCAGAGATGGCTTTTGCAAGATCTAAGATGAGCTGTTTCCAGGATTTGTCTTTGGGCATAGTATTGTAATTATAGATGTTGAAGATACTGCTTTTTAGCATTTTGATCTATTTAGTTATTCGGTCATTTCGGTACAATTTGCTTCCAGCAAATCACCCAATGTCCTATGATTATTGAAAACTAGAACAAGGTGACTGAGTGATTTTCGCGTAAGTGGAAATTGTACCGAAGTCCCGAATTTGAAAACTAACGTAAGGTGGCTGAGTGGTTTCGAAGTATGAGAAAATGTATCGAAGCCACCGTATTGCAACTATCGAGATTGTACCCAAGTCGCCTTTGATATACTATTTTTATACCCTAATTTTACATAAAAAAATGAAATCTTCCTTTTCTCAAATCATCAACTCAGAAACCCCTGTTTTAGTCGACTTCTATGCAGATTGGTGTGGGCCGTGTAAAATGCTTGCTCCTATTTTAAAAGACCTTAAAGAAGAACTAGGTGATGCGGTTAAAATCGTCAAAATAGACGTAGACAAAAACCAACCTTTAGCAGCCAAATACCAAGTAAAAGGAGTTCCAACTATGATCCTATATAAAAATGGCAAACAAGTCTGGAGACAATCGGGTGTGGTTCAAAAAGAACAATTGAAACAAGTGATTACTGGAAGTTAATTTATAAAGCCGGCATTTCGGTACTATTTCAAAGTTCTTTTTCAGAACTCTGAAATCACTCAATGTCCTAAACATTGTCACAATGTATGGTAGTTGAGTGATCTTATGTTTTCGCGAAAGCGTATAAAAAAAAGAATTATAAGGTGGCTGAGTGATTTTCGCGAAAGCGAAAATTGTATCGAAGCTCCGAGTTCTCAATCTGTTTTTTTTACTTATATTTCGTTAAAATCATACTAATGTCAAAAATAATATACACCGTACTTCTATGTTTCTTTATGAGCATCACGCTATCTGCACAAGAGGAAGTACTAACCTGTAAAGATTTTAAAGAAGGCACTTTTATAGTACCCGGAAATGAAAGACTTCCAGATACATTTATCATTCGTAATGGGAATCAGCAAACGGAGATTCTTGAAATCAATGGGAAGCGAGAAGAATCTGTTATTGATATTGTATGGATAAGTGACTGTGTGTATACCGTTGCATTTAATATGGAAATAAATGATCCAGCAACCCTTCCGGGCACCGAAGAAGATAAGAAAATGGTGATTACAGTGACTATGAAAAAAATAGAAGGAAACTGTGCCTATTTTGAAGCAGTAGGAACGGGTCGTGCAAAAGATTTTGTTGTTCCTGGAACCATTTGTAAAGAAGAAACATTATAAATATTGAGTTATGGCAAAAGCAGGAAGTCCTAAAAACACAAAAAATAAGGCAAAGCATTCTAAGTTAATGGCTCAAAAGAAAAAGAAAGAGCGAGAAAAAAAAGACGCTCATGATGCTCGCATGAAAATTCTTAAAGAAAAGATCAAAGCTCAAAAGGGAGAAGGATAAAATAGAGGTCAGCATTTTGTATACTGATGCACCATAATCTAAGGAAACTGAGTGTTTTTGTTGTAGGTAAATGTGCCAAAATCTCTGTCTCAAAATTATAATGCAAGGTAATAGAGTGATTTTACGACTACCTTTTTGATAATCATTAAATTGTATCAAAGTCTAAAGTAACACAATGCTCGTAAATCCGTTATAGAAATAGCATGCCAGACAACCATTTGTAAAATGAGTCATCTACTATAAGAATAGATATCCATGACAATACATATAAAATGCATCATTACGATTCTTACAGGACTTATAGTTTCTGGAATGAGTGCCCAAACATTTTCGGCAAAACTAATCGATGATATATCTCAAGAATCTATTCCTTTTGCAACGATTGAGTTGTCAAAGAATCGAGGAATCGTAAGTAATGAAAATGGTGTTTTTACCATTAATGAAGATCAGATGAAGGATGTAAAAGATTCTGTGTTTATTTCTTCTATGGGGTATGAACGTAAAGGAATTTGGGTAGCTACATTTACGGATAGTCTTGTAAGATTAGTGCCAAAATCCTTTGAGCTTAAAGGGGTGTTCTTAACCAGCAATCCATTATCTGCAAAAGAAGTTATAGAAAAGGTAAAAGATAACTTGACCAAAAACTATGATGTTCAGGATGTATCAAAAAAGAAAGTCTTCTTTAGACAATCTAATTTTAATACAATGAAGAAGGTCGATTTTAAATTTAAAAAATCGACGATAGAAGAGCTTAATAAAGAATTCATAGACAGTATCTCTGCATTGGTGCCTCGTAAATCTTCTTATTACCGCGAAGTAGTAGGTGACTTTTATGGGAACTATAAAAAATATAAGCTTTATGTAAACAAGGCAGCCGAGTTGTATGACAAATCTAAAAACGCTTCTATAGGTGGATTGAGTGAACGTCTGGACGCTATTTTTAAGGAAAACGTAAAGCCAGATTCATATCTTAAAATTAAATCAGGACTCTTTGGTACCAAGGTTCAAGTAGACTCTTTTGAAGCAGCAAATGAAAAGGCTAAGAAAGTAAAGATGGAGGCGGGAGATACAGATGATCTAGGTTTTCAAGAGCAAATCAAAAAACGGATCTCAGAATTATACGAGCAACTCTTTTTTAATGAAGATTCAAAAATTGATATTCTCATAAAATCTAATAGATATGAGTTTGAAATCGAAGATTATACGTTTATTGATGATGAGCCTGTGTATATTATTAATTTTTCGCCGAAAGGCAAAAAAGACTTTAAAGGAACAGCTTATATCAATACGAATGACTTTGCCATTGTACGTTTAGAATTTGCAAATGTACGTCCGTTATTCAAGTTTGGATTATTAGGAGTTACCTATAGAGAGAATGTATACAGAGGAAAAATGTTGTTTGAGAAGAATGCGAGTGGGAGTTATAGTCCGCGCTATTTAGAATTAGAAAGTGGTAATTATTTTGGATTGGACCGCCCTCTAAAAGTGATTGAAAAAAACAAATACGTTAAAGGACGTCGCAAACAAAACGAACTCTCACTAGGTCTAAACTTACAAGGAACATCACTATCTAAATATGAGATGGTTGTTTTTAACTCAGAAGACATCTCAAATTCAATGTATAATGCTGTAAAGGAAAATAAAAATGTAGAAGCAACGTACTTATCAAGCTACAATCCTAATTTCTGGCAAGGGTACAGTATCATGGAACCTAATGCGGCTATTCAGGCTTTTAAAGTGGTAGAGTAATATATGTCGGAGCTTTGATCTTCCTGTATATGAAGACAAACGCAGTTTTTATATGTACTTCTAGCAAACGTTAAAATCACACAAAATTTAGAAACCCAGTAACACAACTCTCTTAAAATCGTCATAAAAGCAGAAGTACAGACAACCATTTGTAAAAATGAGTCGTCTAGTATATAAACAAACAATCATGACGACACTTATAAAATATATCATTACCATCCTTACGGGACTTATAGTTTCTGGAATGAGCGCTCAATCATTTTCGGCAAAATTGATCGATGCTAAGTCCCAAGAATCTATTCCATTTGCGACCATAGAGTTGTCAAAAAATAGAGGTGTAGTAAGTAATGAAGATGGAATTTTTACGATTACTCCAGATCAAATGAAATATGTGCAAGACTCTGTATTCATTTCTTCTATGGGATATGAGCGCAAAGGAATCTGGATAGCTACATTTACAGATAGTATCGTGAAACTTGCCCCAAAATCATTCGAACTTAAAGGTGTGTTCTTAACCAGTAACCCCTTATCTGCAAAAGAAGTGATAGAAAAGGTAAAGGATAACATGACCAAAAACTATGATGTTCAGGATGTGTCAAAAAAGAAAATCTTCTTTAGACAGTCAGATTTTAATAATATGAAGAAGGTTGATTTTGGATTTAAAAAATCGACGATAGAAGAACTTAACAAAGAGCTGATTGATAGTATTGCGACATTAGTCCCTCGTGAATCTTCGTATTACCGCGAAGTTGTAGGAGATTTTTATGGCAATTATAATAAGCATAAGTTTTATGTAGATAAAGCTGCCGAGCTGTATGATAAATCTAAAGATGTCTCTGTAGATGGATTGAGTGAACGCTTAGAAACCATCTTTAAGGAAAATGTAAAACCAGATTCCTATCTTAAAATTAAGTCAGGTCTTTTTGGAACCAAAGTACAATTGGACTCTGTCACGGCAAACAATGAAGATGCAAAGAAAGTACAGGTTGAGGTTGAAGGAAATGACGAAGAGGAAGGCCATTTTCAGGAAAGTATTAAAAACCGTATTTCCGAATTATACGAACAACTCTTTTTTAATGAAGACTCGAAAATTGATATTCTCACAAAATCAAACAGGTACAAATTTGATATTCAAGACTATACATTCATAGATGAAGAGCCTGTGTATATTATTAATTTTTCGCCAAAAGGGAAAAAAGACTTTAAGGGAACAGCTTATATCAATACGAATGACTTTGCGATTGTACGTTTAGAATTTGTAAATGTGCGCCCGTTATTTAAGTTTGGATTATTAGGAATCACGTATAGAGAGAATGTATACAAAGGAAAAATGTTGTTTGAGAAGAATGCCAGCGGAAGTTATAGTCCGCGCTATTTGGAGTTAGAAAACGGCAATTATTTTGGATTAGATCGCCCTCTAAAAGTGATTGAAAAAAATAAGCACGTCAAAGGACGTCGCAAACAAAATGAACTCTCACTAGACTTAAATTTACAAGGAACCTCACTGTCTAAATATGAGATGGTTGTTTTTAACTCAGAAGATATCTCAGATTCAGCATACGATGCGGTCAAAGAAAACAAAAATGTAAAAGCAACCTATTTATCAAAATACGATCCTAACTTCTGGCAAGGCTATAGCATTATGGAACCTAATGCTGCGATTCAAGCTTTTGAAGTAGTAGAATAAGGTAAAAGAGATCGGTCATTTTAGAAGGGCTATTTATGGAACTATTTCAAAATTTTTTTTAAGAGTTTCGCTTTCGCGAAAATAGTACCGAACCCTCTATTTACATACTTATTTTGCATTACGGAAAAAACATTGTTCAATTTTTTTAAAGGAAAAAAAGACAAAAAATAAAGGTTTGATTATTTTTTTCGACCAATCGGCTGCAAGTTGTTTTATGCTTGCTCACAACATATTCTGTAAACCAAAGCCAATAGTGTCATGAGAACGTATCTTCTTTTATTGATAAGTCTTTTTAGTGTGTCAAGTACTTTAACAGCGCAAACGCCAAAGCATCAAACAACTTCAAAACAAAGAACAACACCTACCTATCTCAGTACAGAAGAAGCGACGGTTTCTGATATCTATAAAAAAGTATTACCAGCCGTTGTAACTATTTTTACAACCTCAAATAACTTTACAGAAAAAGGGGCAATTAAAAGCCAAGGACAAGGTTCGGGAGTATTGATTTCTCACGATTGTTATATCCTTACTGCAGCTCACGTGGTAGATGGTGCTTCTGAGATTTTGGTAAAGACACAAGATGGGAAAATGCGTAAAGCAACGATCCTTTTTAGTGAGAAAACAGCAGATATAGCCTTGTTACAATTAAAGGTATTAGACCCATCACTTGCGCATGCAAAATTGGGGAATTCTGATAATCTAGTAGTAGGTCAAAATGTATATGCTATCGGAAGTCCATATGGATTAGAAAATTCGTTTTCATCAGGAATTATTTCTGCATTTAGAGGTTTTAATATGCTGTATGATGGTACTGTAAATGTAGAATTTATTCAAACTGATGCAGCTATAAACTCTGGAAATAGCGGAGGTCCATTATTTAACTCACAAGGAGAAGTCGTGGGAATTGCGTCAAGTATTTTGACGGTTTCTGGAGGCTTCCAAGGAATAGGAATGGTAGTTGCCATAAATACAGCAAAAGACCTTCTTGCTTTTGAAGATCGTCCTTGGATCGGGATAGAGAGTGTCTTCCTTACTCAAGAAGAATATGCAAAATTATTTAACCTTAACATCCCTACAGGAGGTGTGCTTATCCAGAATGTGGCGGTTAATAGCCCTGCGGCAAAAGCAGGACTTAGAGGAGGATATATCTCTGCAAATGTGGCTGGAAGAGAGATCTTGTTTGGAGGAGATATTATCTTGCAGATTGGAAATCAAGTGACCTGCCATGCAGATTGTCTAGAAAATTCTAAAGGCGCTCACGTAGATGAAAATAAAATAAACATACAGTATTTACGAGAAGGAAAAGTGTTTACTGCGATACTAGATGTTACAGATACAAGACGTAATTTCTTGGTAAAGGAGTAAGGTGTTTTATACGCTTTCGCGAAAGCGGACCCACAAAATTATTCTTTATAGCGTAACTCTTTTGCTTGGATACTGTAATCCCAAACTTTCTCTCCCTTCTGATCATAAATGGTGAGCAATAATGTGCGATCTGTACGAGGGCCTGAGACGTTAACAATTCCAAAATTGTGCTCGTAATAGGTTTTGCCTTTTACCTGATGCGTGTTTCCTTCGTCACGAGGATTATGCGTTCCAGAAGTAAGCGGAGAACAGGTAATATCAATAAGAGGGTATGCATCTGGTCGCTCCATACGTGAGATTTCGGTATGATGACGGTCACCACTCATAAAAACAACACCTTCTATTTTTTCGGCAGCAAGCCGATCCAAAAGACGTTTGCGGGCTCCAGGATAGGTAGCGTAGTTTTCATAAACAACAGCATCACTCACCGTTTGCCCTCCTATACACACAATCTTAAAAGGTGCTCTACTCGCGGTAAGGGCATCTATAAGCCAATCGAGCTGTGTGTCTCCAAGATAGTCTTTGTTAGGGTCAAGGCTTCGGTTGGGTGCGCGATGATACCGATCATCCATCAAGAAAAACTCCACATCATTCCATAAAAACTGACTCGTAATACCGCCTTCTCCTGTAGCATTGGTTGCAGGGTTTCCCCAGTATTCATTAAATGCTTTTTCGGCAATACGTTTATGTACATAACTGCGATCAGAATCATTAGGCCCAAAATCGTGATCATCCCAGATCGCATAATGATGTACACTTCCTAATAAAGATTGTAATTCAGGAAGTGCACGAGCTTGTCTGTTGCGATGACGGATCCCTCGTTCTGTTTGGAAATCTGGTGTGCGTAAGTAAATATTGTCTCCAAGCCAGACCATAAAATCTGGTTTTTTCTGTGCGATATTTTCAAAAATCTCATAACCGCCTCCATATTTACCAGGCCGATCATCTTTTGCTTCATTAGCATAATAACAAGACCCAATAGCAAAAGTAAATGCTGGCGGCTCTGTACGATACTCCCATAATGTTTGTGTCTGGAATTCTAAAGGGTAGTCTCTAGGAACATATTGATTATTGATATATAATTTATAGGTATATGTCGTTCCATAAGTCACCTCGTTAGGAAACAATTTTGCAATATGATCTCCTTCTTTTGAAGTGGTAACGGTTTCTGTAAATCGTTCTTTTTCGCCTTGAGCGAAATACCCAATTTTCACATCGGCGGGAGTTTTGGTTTGTACCCAAATCAAGGCTTCTCTATAATCAGAATATCCTACCATAGGTCCTGACTGTAATAGGTTTGCTTGCGCAAAAAGGGTTACAGAAAGAAAAACAAAAAACAACGTAGGGAATAGTGGTTTCATAAAGAAGTGTTTTATACAAAGTTCCTGAAAATCTAAGATACGAATATTACTATAGTATTAAGTACGACACTTTTAAGATTAAGAAATGTATACCAAATAAATGAGTTATATTTATGGAAATGACGAACCAAAGAAATCTTTTCTTCTTGCTTTTTATGAGTATTGCCTCGACAATATGTGCACAATCGTATGTAGATGTTGTAAAGGTGAGCTATAGCAATGTGATCAATGCGAGTTTTGAAGATAGCAATGCAGAGACGAACCTTTCTCTTTTTAATGCATCACTTACAATCCCGATTCCTATTACGGAGAAAACAGCTTTTATTACAGGTGTAGATTTTGCACATCAAGGACTTGATCTTTTTCCAAATCAATTTTCTCGTACACTTGGAGGAATTACTTTTAAAGCAGGAGTGTCTCTCACACATAGTGATCGTTGGTCGGGTACGTATGTATTACTTCCCAAAATTGCGAGTGAAGATTTTGCAATAGAAGGTGATGCTTTCTTTATAGGCGGAATTGCACTTTTAAAGTTTCAAAAAAATGAACATATACAATACCGTTTTGGCGTGTATGTTAGTGAAGAAGCTTTTGGAACCATCGTTACACCGATTATAGGGGGTTATTATAAAAGCGAAACAATGCATTGGGAAACAACATTAAATCTACCTGTTAATGGAGATGTCAATTATGAAGTGAATGATCGATTTAAAATAGGAGCTGCTTTTGAAGCTGCTGGTAGTTCTTTTGTTCTGGATACAGATGCGCCTCAAGAATTATATGTCCAAACCAATTCCTTAGAAATTGGCCCTTATTTTCAGCATGCCATCGCAAAAAATATTTTACTCAGATTACAAACTGGATATTCCAGTGTAGATTATCAAGTATATGCTGTGGGAGATGAACTTCCTTTTAGACTAGCTGCATTTGAGTTTGGAGATAGTCGTACTCGACTCAATCCAAAAATGAGCGGAAACCTCTTTATAAAAGCAGGGATTACGTATCGATTTGATATTCCAGAGAAGGAAACGATAAATTAATATATTCTTGAAGGTCTGTAGAATATACAGTAATTTGCATGTTAAATAACTGACTATGAAAAAGTATCGATTTTTAATTTTGTTTATATGTTTTATAACTTCACAAAACATATTTGCTCAAATTCCAGAACTTTTTATACATGAATGGGAATTAGATCATTTAATTATAGATGACGAAGAGATTTTCCCTCCTATTAACGAAGAAGTTGAATCCGTTAGAATTTTATTTGATGAAACTCCCAATGATAATCCAAATACCCCATATTCAATAACAGGAAATGTATGTGATACTTTTTTTTCGAGTGTGATTTTTGAGCATGAAAATACAATTGAAACATTAAGAATGGGTTTTGACTATGTAGAAACATTAGGCGGTTGTGATATTTCAGAAAACCTAAATTTTCAGGGAACGTATTTTTCCTTTTATGTTAACTTTTTAGAAGATCCCTATGAATATCAAATTACTTTTTCAGGTGATGATGCTCTGTCTTTAGAAGTGTTTTCTCCGAATGGAGATATTGCTATTTATAATAATCTAACACTTTCTGTAAATGATATTACAGAAATTTCTTTTTCTATCTACCCAAATCCTGTTCAAGATCAATTGCATATAACTACAAACCAATCTATAAGAGATTACACCATGACTATATTTGATATGCAAGGAAGAGTGCTTATAAGAAGGTCAAGAGAAACACTTGGTATAAACCCAATAACAATTCAAGATTGGCGTGCAGGCATATATCTGGTTAAAATAGAAAATGCATCTGGTGCGATCACGACAAAACGATTTATCAAAAATTAAATCAATATCATGTTTATTTCATTCATCTACAAAAGAGTAATTTTGTAAAATAAATGAATTTTATATGGTATCAGATACAACTTCTCAAATATCTTTAGAACGACAAACTCCCTATTATGCCGTCATCTTTACTTCGACTCAAACAGAGATAACAGAAGGCTACTCAGAAACGGCAGATCATATGGAAACACTTGCAAGTAAGCAGCCAGGATATCTAGGCATAGATCACGCACGTAGTGAGATGGGAATTACAATTTCGTATTGGAAAACACTAGAAGATATCGCACGATGGAAAGCTCAAAAGGATCACTTGGTAGCACAACAAAAAGGAATTTCAGATTGGTATCAGAACTATACCATTCGTATTTGTAAAGTAGAACGAGAATATTCTTTTTCTAAACTTGATAAGAAATAATTCTTCTCCCTTTGAGAGAGATTAGGTGAGGAAAAATGTTAAATCCATCCCAAATGTTAAAATTCACATACTACAAATTTTAACATATACGTTACCACTATAACCACACACAAATTTCTATACTCTTTTGCATGTTGGATTGACCAATCTCAACCTGTAAAACACAACAATTTATTTAGTAACAATCAGTTCAAAATCTGTTATCTTTAGTAACATATTTTTGAATACCCTTTTAACTGTATTCCATAGATTTATCTAGGATTATATGAAGGGACCTAACACCATCATTATGCGTAACATTCATGTTTTTCTCACCGCAATCTTAGCTCTATTTCTCATTACTTGTGATAAAAAAAGTAATGATCAACCTACAGATAATCTGTTCAAATACAAAGAGTATATCTCGTATGCAACAAGTGGTAGGCAGTCTGTGGTAAACCCTATTACAATCCAAATGGCAAAAGCATTGACGCAATTTGAAGTCGATCAAGAAATTCCATCAGATATCTTAAAAATCACACCCAAAACATCAGGAACCTTGACTGTTTCTGGGCAACGCGTATTAAAATTTGTGCCTAATGAGCCGTTAGAATCAAATACAGAGTATGAGGTGGTCGTACGTCTAGATCAACTCTATGATGATCTTCCTAAAGACAAACGCTCTTTCGCATTTAGCTTTAAAACCATTACTGCCGATTTTAAAGTAGACTTACGCGCATTGCAATCCTATGATAAGAGCTATCAATACTTAGAAGGTCAGATAGAAGGGTCTGATGTGATCGCTTTCGCGAAAGCGAAACAATTAATAACTGCAACTCAAAATGGAAAGCCCCTATCTATTACATGGGTAAGTGATCAAAAAGCGGCACGCTATCATGCCTTTAAAATAGATAGTATTTATCGCGATGTAGAAGATACAAACATACAAGTACAATGGGATGGAAAAGCGATAGGAGCCAAAGAAACCAAAGGCGAAAATGAAGTTCTTATTCCTGGACGTAATAATTTTAAAATTGTAGATATAAATCAAACATTAGGAGCAAATGCTTCGTTATCTATTAATTTTTCTGATCCATTAGAAGATAATCAAAACTTTAAAGGGTTGGTGACGATACAACGAGGAGGAAGTCTTCGTTTTGAGGTAGACGGAAATGTATTACACGTATATCCAGAAAACCGAATTGTAGGAAACTCTCTTGTTGAGGTTTTCCAAGGAATAAAGAGTACCGATGGGTATAAACTCAAAAATCAGTTTTCAGAAACCGTTTCTTTTGAACAACTCAAGCCTGGTGTACGAGCGATTACAAATGGTGTGATTTTACCCAATTCAGGAAGTACGCCTTTCTACTTTGAAGCTGTTAACCTAAGTCATGTCGATGTACGTATTATCAAGATATTTGAAGATAATGTGTTAGAGTATTTACAAGAAAGTAATCTCAATAGTAATAATACGTATAACTTAAAACGAGTAGGAAGACGTGTTACAAAGCAAACAATTAATCTGAACGAAAATGGTTTTGGAGGATCAGACAGTCAGTGGCGAGTTCATGGAATAGATCTTTCAAATTTATTTACAGCAGATCCGGGGGCATTATATCGTATTGAGATAAGCTTTAAAAAAGGATATGTCGCCTATGAATGCACCGATGATACGACTCAGGTAGATGAAGATGATTATGATGAATATTATGATGAAGAGTATTATGATGAAAACTACACAGAGGCAGAAAGCCAAAATGAAGACGAACGCGAAGAACAGTATTGGGATAATAGAATCTATCGCTGGCGTAATCAAACATATAATTGGAGACAAGAAGACAACCCTTGTCATCAGGCCTATTATCAAGAAAGTAAATTTATCAATAGTAATATTCTAGGCTCTGATCTAGCACTTATTGTTAAGAAGGGAAAAGATAATAGCTATCATTTTGCAACAACAGATATTGTTTCTACAACTCCAGAAGCAAATACAAAGGTGACTCTTTATAATTATCAAAAACAACCTATAGGATCTGTAACTACAGATGCATCAGGACTTGCAAAAGTGACCCCAAAAGGACATGCTGCATTTGCTGTAGCTCAAAAAGGGGCAAACTATGCTTATTTAAAAATAGAAGATGGGAATGCACTCTCCATGAGTAAGTTTGATATCTCAGGAAAAGAATTACAAAAAGGGTTAAAAGGGTTTTTATATGCAGAGCGCGGTGTGCATCGTCCTGGCGATAGTATTCATCTTACGTTTGTACTTAATGATGCAAATAACCCATTACCTAAAGATCATCCTGTAAAATTAGAAGTGACCGATGCTAGAGGTAAACTTACGTATCGTAAAGTATTAAGTAGTAATCATGCCTCTTCGTCAGATCATGGCAAATCACTTAATAACGCTTTTTACTTTCCGATAGCTACGAGTCCTACAGATCCTACAGGAAACTGGAACGCAACTGTACATGTAGGTGGTGCTAGTTTTTCTAAAACGCTAAAAGTAGAAACGATAAAACCAAATCGATTAAAAGTCAACTTAACATTTAAAGATGACATTCTAAATGCAAGCGGAAACTTAGAAGGAACGGCGACGGTTACTTGGTTGCATGGAGCACCAGCTCGTAACTTAAAAATAAAAACAGACGCGACTATTAGAAGATCAAATAGTGGCTTTAAAGACTACCCTAATTATAATTTCTTTGACCCTATACGTAGTTTTGATGAGGTAGAACTTCCTGTACTCGATGGACAATTAAATGAAGAAGGCGTTGTTCAAATTAATGAAAAATTAAATTTGAGTAAACGTGCTCCAGGAATGCTTAAGGCAGTATTTGTAACAAAAGCATATGAAGGTGGCGGTGATTTTTCATTAGATGTTGTGACCAAAGAAGTAGCGCCGTTTGATCATTTTGTAGGATTACAATCACCAAAAGGACGTGCGTATGGTAGTTATTTTACAGATGACGACACAGAGTTTGATCTCGTTACAACAGATGCTCAAGGAAAACCACAAGGAAATAGAACTTTAGAAGTAAAAGTGTTTAAGATGAGCTGGCGTTGGTGGTGGAATAGAGGACGTGACAACTATTCTAATTATGAAGTCGGAACTGTACATACACCTGTGCAAGATTTTAAAGTAACCACAGGTAGTCATGGAAAAACAAGTATTAAAGTAAACATTCCTGAAAGGAATAGTGGTCGTTATTTGATTAGAGTTATCGATCCAAAAAGTGGACATGCAACCGGCCGTATTGCTTATTTCTACCGTAATTGGAGTGGTTTGCAAAGTGATTCTGAAAGCGCAAAAATGCTCATTTTTTCAGCAGATAAAGAAAAGTATCAAGTAGGAGATGATGCTACGATAAGCTTCCCATCAGGTAATGGAGCAAGAGCGTTGGTAAGCATAGAAAATGGTACACAAGTATTAGATAGCTGGTGGGTAGATGCTCAAAAAGGAGAGACACAATTTAAAATTCCTATTACAAAAGAGATGGCGCCTAATGTGTATGTGAATATCTCGCTTTTACAAGCACATGAGCAAACCAAGAATGATTTGCCTATTCGATTATATGGAGTCATTCCTATCTTGGTAGAAGATCAAAATACCATCCTTACTCCAAAAATAACGATGCCAGATGTGCTCAAGCCTGAAGAGTCGTATACGGTAAAAGTAAGTGAGGCAAATGCAAATGCAATGACCTATACCATTGCTGTAGTAGATGAAGGATTACTAGATTTAACACGTTATAGAACACCAGCAATTCATAAACATTTTTATAGTAGAGAAGCTTTAGGAGTAAAGAGTTTTGATATGTTTGATTATGTCATTGGTGCATATTCTGGAAGTATAGATAATGTATATGCAATAGGAGGAGGTGATGCCGCTGCTGCGGGGAAAAATAGAAAAGCAGAACGATTTAAGCCAGTGGTTACATATTTAGGCCCTTTCGCTTTAAGCAAAAATGAAACAAAAACACATACGTTACACATGCCTAATTATGTAGGATCTGTACGTACGATGGTTGTAGCCGGAGATCCTTCGGTATCTGCCTATGGAGCTTCAGAAAAAGCAACACCAGTACGTAAACCATTGATGGTGTTAGGTTCGCTTCCGCGAAAATTGTCTCCAGGAGAACACGTGACCTTACCGGTAACCGTCTTTGCGATGGAGTCTAAAATAAAACAAGCAAAAATTACCGTAAAAGCATCAGGAGCATTTAAAGCAACTGATGGAACCACAAAGACAGTTACATTTAATGCAATAGGAGAAAAAATTGTTCCTTTTGAATTTGATGTAACTGCGGTAAATGATATCCAAACGATAGAAATTATTGCCGAAGGAAATGGAGAACGCGCTACCTATAAAGTAGAGATCGATGTAGAAAATCCAAATCCAATCACACAAAGAGCAACCGATTATGAATTATCTGGATCAGGAAATCTAACCATTAATTATAATACGTTTGGTGTTGATGGATCCAATGACGCTGCTATAGAGTTTTCTACATTACCACCTATGGATTTTACAAAGCGTATGCAGTATTTAATACGATACCCGCATGGATGTGTTGAGCAAACAACATCTAGTGTATTTCCACAATTATTTATGGATGATATTTTTGATCTGACATATGAACAAAAGCGAGAATCTCAAGAAAATATCAAAAAAGGAATTGCACGTTTAGGTAGATTCCAGAATGGAGATGGAGGTCTAGGCTATTGGCAAGGAGAAACCACTGCCGATAATTGGGGGACTAATTATGCAGGTCATTTTATGATCGAAGCAAAAAAGAAAGGATATGCATTACCATTAACTTTTATGAGTAATTGGTTACGTTACCAGAAGAAAGCAGCACGTGAATGGCGATCTGGACAACATGCTTATAATACAACGATGGTACAAGCATATCGTTTGTACACACTAGCCCTTGCTGGACAAGCAGATCTTGCTGCTATGAACCGCTTGCGCGAAAATAGAAACCTAAGTAATGATAGTAAATGGCGTCTAGCGGGAGCATATGCCTTAGTTGGACAAGAGAAAGTAGCCGAAGGCTTAATTGCAAATGCTACTATTGATTTTACATCAACTAGAAGTAATTATCATACCTATGGCTCTGTATTCCGTAATAGAGCCATGGCGTTAGAAACGATGGTTGTAATGGGAGATAGCAAACAAAAAGACCTTGCCGTTTCTATAGCTAAAACCTTGTCTTCAGAGCGTTGGTTAAGTACGCAAGAAACAAGTTATTCATTACTTGCAATGGCAAAAATGGTGCTCAAAAATGGTGGAAAATCAATTAAACTTAATTACACACAAGGAGGTAAACAAGCAACGATTGATTCACAACAAGCAATCGCTTTACGAGATCTAGTAACGTCTGATGGAGCAAATACAATTACGGTGCAAAACGCAAAAGACAATGTGGTATTTGTACGCCTTGTTCAAAGCGGTAAGTTACCATTAGGTCAAGAACTTGTAGGAAGTAGTAAACTTAAAGTGACGACGACTTTCTTAGGAGCAAGCGGACAGCAAATTGATGTATCTAATTTACGACAAGGAGAAGAGTTTACTGCTCAAATCACAGTGAGTAATGATAGTCGTGATTTTGTAGATAATGTTGCGCTTACTCAGATTTTTCCAAGTGGTTGGGAAATTGTAAACACACGTTTTACAGATGACAACGGTGGTACTGAAGGAGCCGCCAGATATACAGACATACGAGATGATCGTGTGAACTTCTATTTTGAAATGAATAAGACAAGTACACGCACATTTAAGGTACGTCTTAATGCTTCATATCTGGGAAGATATTACCTGCCAGGAACTCAAGTAGAAGCTATGTATGATAATACCTATTATGCTCGTAATAAAGGAAATTGGGTAACCATTCAGAAATAGTGTTCCTACCGAAAGACCCACCTCGTCATTCGCTTTGAGCGAATGCCACTCCTCCCTTTCAAGGAGGGGAGTTTTAAAAGAGGTTAATAAGAAGTAGATAGTTTTTTTGATTTAGAATAAATTAGAAGAGATAAGAATATATACTATAAAAAGCTCCTTCCCCTATGAGGGGAAGGTGGCGATTGTGAAGCGAAAGCGGAGCAATTGACGGAAGGGGATTTAAAATAAAATAATTTAAAACCATAAGTGAATACTAATAAACAACATATCATTACTACTATCAAAAATCACAAGGTGAAGATCTCTATAGGTGTGATCTTTGGTGTGTACTGGTTGTTTTGTTTACCATCTATTTTATTTGAAGACCCTACATCTACTGTTGTAGAAAGTCGAGAAGGAGATTTGCTAGGTGCTCGTATTGCCGATGATGGACAATGGCGTTTTCCTGCTTTAGATAGCATTCCTGAACGGTTTGAAAAATGTATTACACTGTTTGAAGATGAGTATTTTTATAAACACCCTGGATTTAATCCAGTAGCTATGGGAAAGGCGTTATATGGAAATTTAACTACAGATAAACGACGTGGAGGTAGTACCATTACACAACAAGTAATTAGACTTTCAAGGAAAAATAGTGAACGTACTTATGCCGAAAAACTGGTTGAACTTGTAAAAGCAACGCGGTTAGAAGCAACGTATTCTAAGGAAGAAATTCTTAATATGTATGCGACGTATGCTCCTTTTGGTGGAAATGTAGTTGGGTTAGAAACGGCATCTTGGCGTTATTTTGGAATTCCAGCAAGTCAATTAAGTTGGGGGCAAAGTGCCGCTTTAGCCGTATTACCTAATAACCCTTCTATTGTTAGACCGGGGAAGAATGATAGTACGCTTTCGCGAAAGCGGAATCAACTCCTTAAGAAACTTTGGGAAAAAGGAACGATAGATAAAACAACCTATGAACTTTCAGTACTGGAAGCATTACCAGGGAAGCCATATCCTTTACCGCAAATAACACCACATCTCACAGAACGTATCCGAAAAGAAACCCCAGGAAAACGAATTAAAACGACAGTACAGAGCGCATTGCAAAAACAACTTAATAGAATATCTAAAGAACATTATTTGCAATTGCGACAAAATGAGATTTATAATCTTTCTATCGTGGTAATGGATGTACAAACAAAAGAAGTAATAGGGTATGTAGGGAATGCACCGACTACAGGGAAACACCAAAAAGATGTAGATATAGTAGCTCGTCCTAGAAGTACGGGAAGTGTATTAAAACCTTTGTTATATGCAGGGATGCTGGACGAAGGTCAGATTTTACCAGAAAGCCTTGTCGTAGATGTACCTACAAATATTAATGGATATCAACCTCAAAATTTTGACAAGGAATTTAACGGAGCTGTTCCAGCGAGTAAAGCATTAGCCAGATCACTTAATATTCCTGCAGTACGCATGTTACGTAGTTATGGATTAGATAAATTTTATGGAAATTTACAAGAGATGGATATAGCGTATATTGATAAACCGTCTACATATTATGGACTCTCTTTAATTTTAGGAGGGGCAGAGAGTAGTTTATGGGAAATCACAAAAACCTATGCAGGTTTTGCACATACATTGCATACATACACATCTACATCGAGTGAATATACAGCTGATGCTTTTCAAGGATACTCATACATTAAAAAGAATGCGACTACTAAATTAAGTTTACAGTCTGAGCCTCCTATTTTTGATGCGGGAGCCATTTATAACACATTGGAAACATTAAGGAGTGTAAATAGACCTACTGGTGAAGAAAATTGGCAATTTTATGAAGATGCCCAACCTATTGCTTGGAAGACAGGAACAAGTTATGGATTTAAAGATGCGTGGGCGGTAGGAGTAACACCTCAATATGCAATTGGAGTGTGGGTAGGAAATGCAGATGGAGAAGGTCGGCCTGGTGTGACTGGAATACAAGCTGCTGCACCTTTATTTTTTGATGTTTTACACACGTTACCTACAGATGGACGTTGGTTTGCACAACCATATGATGCACTTGCAGAAATCATGGTATGTTCAAAAAGTGGATCAAAGGCTGGAATATATTGCCCAGACACTAAGAAAGTTTTAGTCCCAGAAGCAGGGACTCATAGCGTATCATGTGATTTTCATAAACAGATTTATGTAACAAATTCTGGTAATTATCGTGTAAACTCAGATTGTTATGAATTGGACCAAATGAAAGCAGAAGTACGATTTGTATTATCGCCTACAGTTGCTTTTTATTATGCAGGCAAACATCCAGATTATAATGTATTGCCTCCTTTGCATCCAGATTGTGATGTGTTAGGGGAGCAACCGATGTCGTTTATTTATCCTAAAAAAGATCAACATGTAGTGTTGCCAAAAGATTTTGATGAACAACACAATGATGTGATCTTTAAACTAGCGCATCGTAACCCTGATACCAAAGTCTTTTGGTATCTTAATGAGCGATTTGTGGGAGAGACAGAAACCTTTCATGAACTTGCTATTGCGCCTGAAGAAGGAATCTATATAATTACTGCTGTAGATGCCGATGGAAAAGAGTTAAAACAAGAAATTACGATTTCAAAATCATAAATTTGTAAAAATGTCGTTTTTTTTACGACAAATTACGTACATTTGTATAAAATTGATTTATCATGAGTGATGATATGGTATATAATACGTCTGGAGACCTTGTTCGAAACCTTGTGTCCGGTAGTGATATTGATGTGTCTGAGGTTTCAGAACCTCCGATGTCAATGTATGATTATGAAATGGACGATCGTTCTACTTTACGGCTAGTACATGTTTCTAGAGAAGGATTGTCATATCCAAAATTTCTGTTAGCTGTAGAGGCTTTTGGTTTTTCAAAACAAGAGTTGGCACAGCTGTTACATATTTCTGATCGTACACTTGAACGCATACATAAAGACAAAAAGCGATTATCTACGCCACAGACGGAACGTATTCTAGAAGTATCTATACTTTTTGAGAAAGGCTGGGACTTTTTTGGGGATAAAGAAGGTTTTAGGAAATGGCTGAGTATTCCTAATTATGCTTTTGAAAATCAAACCCCGTTATCCATGTTAGATACAAAATATGGGATACAATCTGTTGAGATGTTACTTGATAGAATGGCTCACGGCATTGTAGTATAAATACACAATAAACACCAAAAACAATTTAATTAAAGCTATGCGAGTTTATAGAATCGCCCAAGAAAAATATGCCCGAGATTTATCTGGAGAAGGAGCACGTCGTTTTGGCGGACGCTGGAACCGGAAGGGAGTTTCTATGCTATATACTGCAGAAAATAGTTCGCTAGCGATGCTTGAAAAATTAGTACATATCCCTCCATATGTATTTCCTAAGGGGTTGAAAATTTTAGTATTAGAGTTTGATGATACTACTGTTATAGAAGAAATACATATAAATGCGTTACCATCTGATTGGATGTATAGGTCAGAGCATTCTAAAGTTTTGGATATTGGTGATCAATTTATAGCTGAAGGAAAATATATGGCACTTAAAGTGCCTTCTGCGATTAATACGATAGATAATAATGTGTTGATCAATCCAAGACATCCTGATTTTTTGAATGTGCAAATCATAGATGAACTCTCTATAGAGTTTGATAAGCGATTACTTAGGGAAGTGTAAAAGTTCTTATCGTAAAGGATATCCCTTGCCAGCCCACCATGGTTTTATTTCTACCATAAGTCTTCCTGATTTCATCATAGGATCTAAGTTGGCTAAGCTATCTGCCATTTTTAAGGTAGGAACATTATAAACAGTAATTCCTCTAAGGTCTCCATCATCACCAAAAGGACCAGAGATATCTGCATATCCTTCTTCGTACATACGTCCGAGGTGCGCCATATGTGCTTCTTGAAGTTTTGCAGCTTCTTCTTTAGATTGATCACGATTTGGCCCACTTTTTAAAAATGCCATGAAGTATTGTTGCATGATAACAGTATCTCCCGTTTTTTCATCTACATAATCAAAAATCTGGTAACCGTCAGTCTTTAATTGAGCAATTTGAGAAGCTACAGAAATCTTTTTCTCTACCAAAGATTTTTCAATAGGTGCTTTTTCTTGATGTGTTGTTTCTGCGCAAGAAGCACATATAAATATGAGTGCGATGTATGTGATGATTGTTTTCATAAGAGATTATTTTACTCCCAAAGCGTATAAGGATGTGTACTAATATAAGAATTGTAATACTTTTTATTTCCAGTGACTTCTTTTCCTACCCATGCAGGTTTCTGGAAAGATTCTTCTTCATTTTTGAGTTCAATTTCAGCTAAGAAGAGTCCTTTATTCTCGCCATAAAATTCATCAATTTCCCAAGTATGGTTTCCGATGTTTACTTCATATCGGGTTTTATCTATAACGCCTGGAAGGCATAGTTTGAGGAGTGTTTCTGCTTTCGCGAAAGCGATCTCTTCCTCTACTTCGACACGAGTCGTACCACCTTCATTTGACTTTCCTTTGATCGTTAAATATGCTTTATCTCCTTTGATACGAACCCTAACAGTGCGCTCTATATCGGTCGTAAGATACCCTTGTGTAATGCGAAAACTACGAGAAGCTTCTTTCTTAAAAGCATCCGAGGTAAGTAAGAATTTGCGTTCTATTTCTGTAGTTTCAGCTTTTATTTCTGCTTTCGTAGAAATTTCATTCCCTATTCTCCACGGTGGATTCTTTCTGTTGTCACCTCCAAAAAATAAGATAAGTTGATTGCCATCTGGATCTTTGAGTCGTGCTTCTCTCCATAACCAAGATTGATCTGTGGGAAGAAGATCAAATGTGATTCCGTTTTCGCGCAAGCGGGATACATCTTCATCCAGTGTTTTGGTTTCAAAATAAACTACTACGCCATCTCCTGAAGGAAGCTCTTCTACTTGATGTATGGAGAAGGTACTCTCTCCATCTGGACATTCAAAACGCGCATATCTTTCATGAGTATGTACAATAAGATGTAGCCCTAATTTTTGGTAGAAAGTTATAGACTTTGTGACGTCTAATGAGGGAATGGTTACTTGATTAAGATTCATACTGATTACTTAATAGTTTGATTTGATGATTTGTTATATTGTGATTTTTGGTAGGATTTATACTCAGATACACCATCGCTTTGGCGATTTGTAACGCATGTGTAGAACTGTATTTTTTAAGAGGGCCAATCATAAAAAAATCCATCACGCGCATCCAGAGTTTTAATCTGTTCTCACCTTTACGATCTTCATCAGGGCGTCCGTTAATAAAAGCGGGTTTCATAATATAGGTGTTAAGAATTCCTGTTTTTAAAACATCGCGTTCCATTTCTCCTTTCGTGCGAACATAGAAAAAGAGACTTTTATCTGAGGTGCCTACAGAAGAAATAACCATATATGTATCAATCTTGTTTTCTTTTGCAAGTTGAGCCGCTGTGATAGGAATTCCATAATCTATCTTATGATATACTAATCTGTCTGGAGTTTTTGCTTTTGTCGTGCCTATGCAACAAAAAACGACATCACCTGTAAATTGATCTTTTACTTCTTCTAATTTTAATAAATCACATATAATCTCTTCAATTTTTGGGCTTGAAAACTCAGTAGGCCTTCTAGTAAAGAGTTTGATTTTTGAATATGTAGCATCCTTTATGAGGAGCTCTGTTAAGAGACTTCCAGTGAGTCCTGTGGCACCTAATATGATGGCGATTTTTGGCATATTTCAAATGTACGATATCCATAGAAAACTTCTGTGTAAAAGGTAGAATCCTTACCTTGCAAGTAATGGAAACACTACTCCCTATACGTAAGATTATCCATGTGGATATGGATGCTTTTTATGCGTCTGTAGCACAGCTAGATAATCCTGAATTACGAGGGAAAGCAATTGCTGTGGGTGGTGGTGGCGATCGTGGAGTGGTAAGTGCGGCGAGTTATGAAGCTCGTAAATTTGGCGTACGAAGTGCCATGAGTGGAGTCCTTGCTCGTAAACTATGTCCAGAACTTATTTTTGTAAGATCTGACTTTGCACGATATGGAGAAGTTTCTAAACAAATACGAGCTATTTTTTATGAGTATACAGATCTTGTAGAGCCTTTATCACTAGATGAGGCGTATCTTGACGTGACCGAAAATAAAGTGGGGATGCCTAGTGCTACGGTTATTGCGACTTGGATACGTCAAAAAATAAAAGAAAAAACGGGACTGAATGCCTCGGCGGGAATAAGCATTAATAAGTTTATTGCTAAGGTAGCTAGTGATATCAATAAGCCAAATGGTCAAAAAACGATTCCGCCAGAAGAAGTCATTACTTTTTTAGAACAACTTGATGTTCGTAAGTTTTATGGGGTTGGAAAAGTAACTGCAGAAAAAATGTATCAAAAAGGCATTTTTACGGGACTTGATATGAAAAAGAAATCTAGAGAATATCTAGAACAATATTTTGGTAAAAGTGGCGCCTATTATTATGATATTGTAAGAGGGATTCAGTATAGTGAAGTAAAGCCTAATCGTATTCGTAAATCCCTAGCAGCTGAGCGTACGTTTTCTGAAAACATCACTTCAGAGGTGTTTATGATGGAACGTTTGGACCATATTGCAGAAGAGGTTGAGAAAAGATTGTCAAAAAGTAAAGTAGCTGGAAAGACCATAACACTTAAGATTAAATACTCTGACTTTACACTTCAGACACGTAGTAGAACCTTAGATTATTATGTGCGGACAAAGGATGTTATTTTAGAAACTGCAAAAGAATTATTGTATCAAGAGAAAATGAAAAATAGTGTTCGGTTATTAGGAATCTCACTTTCAAATTTGAATACAGAAGACAAGAAGAAAACAAAAAAAGAACCTGAAGAAAAGGAAATAGATGTGCAGTTGCGATTTGAATTTTAGAAAAGCACATCGAGTATAAGTTGTAAATAGTACTATTATAGGGTGAATCTTTTTTTGCTTTCGCGAAAGCAGAAAAAACCCGTATCTTTACCACGATGTCAAAGAAAAGCTGGACATATCTTCTTTTATTACTCAAATTTCTCATTAAGAGGAACCCAGAGTAGTCCGTGATTGCCCGATTTTAAGTAACTTTAAAGCAATCTAATTTTTACATCGTCATGCCTTTTTATCATACCTTGGGAGAAATACCTCCTAAACGTCATACTCAATTCCGTAAACCTAACGGAGAATTGTATTCAGAGCAACTATTTGGAACCATCGGTTTTGATGGGATGAGTACAAATAGTTATCATGTACATCGCCCTACACAGGTTAAAGAAATACGTAAACAATACTCTGTTGCGCCTAAAGTAGCGCTAGAAAATAGTATAAAATCATATCGTTTTAGAGGGTTTGAAATTGCTCCAGAAAACGATTATTTGCAAAGCCGTAAACCGGTATTGACAAATAGTGATTGTACGATTATTCTAGCTGCTCCCAAAGAGAAAACACAAGATTATTTTTATAAGAATACAGATGCAGACGAGCTTATATTTGTACATAAAGGCTCTGGAAAACTTCGAACTCATTTAGGAAATCTTGATTTTGGATATGGAGATTATTTATTGATTCCTAGAGGAGTCATTTATAAAATAGACTTTGATACCGATGATAATAGACTCTTTATTGTAGAGTCTCGTCGTCCTATCTATACACCAAAGAGATATCGCAATTGGTTTGGGCAGTTGTTAGAGCATTCTCCATTTTGTGAGCGTGATTTACGCCAGCCTTACGAACTAGAAACTAACGATGAGAAGGGTGATTTTCTTATTAAGGTAAAAAAGCAGGATGATATTTTTGAGATGGTTTATGCATCACATCCTTTTGATGTGGTAGGGTATGATGGATATAATTACCCGTATGCATTTAGTATTCATGATTTTGAACCTATTACGGGACGTATACATCAACCACCTCCAGTGCATCAAACTTTTGAAACAGATGCTTTTGTGGTGTGTAGTTTTGTACCACGTAAATATGATTATCATCCGTTGAGTATTCCTGCGCCATACAATCATAGTAATATTGATAGTGATGAGGTGCTTTATTATGTAGATGGGGATTTTATGAGTCGTTCAGATGTAGAGGCGGGACATATATCATTACATCCAGCTGGAATTCCTCACGGTCCTCATCCAGGTACTGCAGAAAAAAGTATTGGAAAAGAAGGGACAGAAGAACTTGCCGTGATGGTAGATACCTTCAAGCCTTTAAAAGTGTGTGAAGCTGCTATGGGAATAGCCGATGAGAGTTATCACAAATCATGGTTAGATCATTAAAATAATATAAGTACGCTTTCGCGAAAGCGTAAAAACAAAATACATGTCAGAAAATAAATTACCAGCAGATCCATTATCCTTAATACTCGGAATAATAGCACTTGTTTTAGGAATCGCAGGTTGTTGCTGTTATGGAGTTACAGCTGTAATTACCTTAATTTTAGGAATTATAGGTTTAGTCATTGCAAATAAGAGTTTGAAAGTATACGCTGAAAACTCTGAGGAATACTCTGAAGTAAGTAGGAGTAATGTCTCTATGGCAAGAGTAATTAATATTATTGCTGTTGTCCTAAATGGACTTATCGTACTTGCGTATGGTGTGTTGTTTATAGTGTATGGAACTTTCCTTTCTTCAGAAATTATGGATGCTTATAAGAATGGAGAATTTAATACAGAAGATCCTTATGAATGGGAAACGGATAGTATTTATGATTATGAAGAAGGCTATGAATATGACAAAATAGAAGTAGATACAATAGAGACAGACTCAACAATAATATACGAGATAAAAGAAATAGAAACTATAGAAAACTAAGTACCATGAGCAAGGATATACAACCCGTAAATTACGGACTTGAAAAAATATTTGAAGGAGCACAAGATTTCTTACCCCTCTTAGGGACAGATTATGTTGAATTTTATGTGGGTAATGCTAAGCAAGCAGCCCATTTTTATAAAACCGCTTTTGGTTTTCAATCCTACGCCTACAAAGGATTAGAAACAGGATCAAGAGATGAGGTGAGTTATGTGCTAAAACAAGACAAGATTAGAATTGTTTTGACAACACCTTTAAACAGTAAATCACCCATTAATGACCATATCGTAAAGCATGGAGATGGTGTAAAGGTAGTCGCTCTTTGGGTAGACGATGCTCGTAAAGCTTTTGAAGAAACTACAAAACGAGGGGCAAAAGTATATATGGAGCCGGTTGTAGAAAATGATGAGAATGGTGAGACGGTACGTGCAGGAATTTATACCTATGGTGAGACTGTACATATGTTTGTAGAGCGTAAAAACTATACAGGAGCTTTTCTTCCAGGTTTTAGAGAATGGAAGTCAGATTATAATCCTACTCCAACTGGGCTGAAATACATAGACCATATGGTAGGTAATGTAGGTTGGGGACAAATGAATACTTGGGTAAAGTGGTATGAAGATGTGATGGGATTTGTCAACTTCCTTTCTTTTGATGATAAACAAATTCACACAGAATACTCTGCTTTAATGAGTAAAGTAATGAGTAATGGTAATGGACGTATCAAGTTTCCGATTAATGAACCAGCAAAGGCAGCAAAAAAATCACAGATAGAAGAGTATCTTGATTTTTATGAAGGTTCTGGAGTACAACATTTAGCTATGGCGACCGATGATATTATTAAAACGGTAGCACAGTTAAAAGCAAGAGGAATTGAATTTTTACCGCCACCTCCACAAACGTATTATGATGATATTCCTCAGAGATTAGGAGAACACATGAAAGTGATGAAGGAAGATATTGAGAGATTACAAGAACTCTCTATTCTTGTAGATGCCGATGAAGATGGATATTTACTTCAGATTTTTACAAAACCGTTAGAGGACCGACCTACGTTGTTTTTTGAGATCATACAACGTATGGGGGCAAAAGGATTTGGAGCAGGAAATTTTAAAGCACTTTTTGAATCTATAGAAAGAGAACAAGAAAGTCGCGGAACTTTATAAAGGACTTAACACAATATTTGCATAAAAACTTCGTCCTTTATAGGGCGAAGTTTTTTATTACTAGCCTGTATAATTCAGTATAAGGAGTTATTTTTGGAATAACTATTGTAATTACTTCATTGAATAACCAAATTTTACCCAGTATGATGGCAGTAGTATACCATATGAAACGATTAATTATAGCAGGGATGTTACTTTTAGTAACACCTTACCTACAAGCTCAAGAAGTACAACCAGCCTACCAAGAAGGAGAATGGTTTAAATTCCGGGTACATTATGGAATCATTACAGCTGGATATGCAACACTTGCAGTAGAAAATGCTACTTATAAAAACAAACCTGTTTATCATATAAAAGGATATGGAGAAACAAGTGGTGTCTCTAGATGGTTTTTTAAGGTAGAAGATTATTATGAGAGTTATGTAGATAAAGAAACCAACTTACCGTATCAATTTATACGTAAGATTGATGAAGGCGGACATAAAAAAGATAAAATAATAGATTTTGACCAAGTAAATCATAAAGCTCATATCTTTAACAGAAAACACAATACACGTAAAACAGTAGATACAGAAGTAAGTGTGCAAGATATGGTCTCTGCATTTTATTATTTACGTAACAAAATAGACGCAACAGAATTAAAAGAAGGAGATGAGACAACACTTACTATGTTTTTTGATAGTGAGAATTATCCTTTTAAGCTTCGTTTTTTAGGCCGAGAAGTAATGAATACTGAGTTTGGAAAGATAAGATGTCTTAAATTTAGACCTTTGGTACAATCAGGCCGTGTTTTTAAAGAACAAGAAAGCCTTACTGTATGGGTAAGTGATGATGATAATAAAGTGCCTATTCGCATCAAAGCAAGCTTAGCAGTAGGATCTATTAAAGCAGATCTAGAAGAATTTAAAGGATTAAAACATTCTTTTAAAATTGTTGTGGATAACTAACTAAACCACCCTATGAAGAAAAAAATCGAACCAGATATAGAGCGTATTATAGACGCTCTTGATGATAAGTATGAAAAAATAGATCAAGATCTTGACGATCATCTGGAAGGATTATTACAAAGTAAACCCATCACTTATTGGGATTATATTCATACTGATGCATTATTAAACCTTCAATTACCTCGTACCAACGTGCCTGATGAGAACGTATTTATTATGTATCATCAAGTAAATGAACTTCTTTTTAAAATGGTACTCTGGGAGATAGATCAAGTATCTCATCACAAAGATCTTACAGTGTCTTTTTTTACTTCTCGTCTCCAACGTATAAGTCGTTACTTTGATATGTTAACATCTTCATTTGCTATTATGCAAGATGGGATGGATCTAGATCAATATATGAAGTTTCGTAAGACCTTAACACCAGCTAGTGGATTTCAAAGTGCGCAGTATCGTAAAATAGAGTTTGCAAGTACAGATTTGATTAATTTGATTGATGCTCGCTTTCGCGAAAACATAGACAGAAACACTCCATATGAGCATGCGCTAGAACATTTGTACTGGCAAGCTGCTGGAAAAGACTACAATACGGGTAAGAAAAGTTATTTACTATTTGCTTTTGAAGAAAAATATAAAAATGAATTTGTTGCGTTCACAAAAGAATATAATACTATAAATTTGTACGCTACGTTCAAGTCACTTCCAGAAGAAGCTCAAAACGATCCAAAATTACGTGAAGCAATGCGACATTATGACTATACTGTAAATGTAACTTGGGTCATGTCACATTATCACGCAGCAAACCATTACCTTAATAATGGGGAGAAAGTCGTAGAAGCAACAGGAGGAAGTGAGTGGACCAAGTATATGCACCCTAAATATCAACGCAGGATTTTCTTTCCAGATCTCTGGACTGCCGAAGAATTAGCAAATTGGGGGCATGATGTATAAAGGATATAAGAAATCTGTGAAATTAAAAATTGTTTTTAGCGTACTACTTATTGCGGTTATAGCCGTTGCTTGTGGTGATAAAAAAGAAAAGACCAACCCTGTTCAAGAAATAGCAATACCAGAATCTAAACCGGTAAAAGCATATGGGTATTTACTTGATGACTATGTTGTTGAGAGAGATACAGTACAATCTGGAGATAGTTTTGGGAAAATACTTTTTGATTCCCATGTAGATTATGGTACTATTCAAGAAATTTCAGATTCTATAAAAGATATTTTTGATACACGTAAAATCCACCCTGGAAAACCGTATGTATTATTAAAATCAAAAGATACTACAGCGGCAGCACAAGTCTTTATTTATGAAAAAAATAAAGAAGATTATATTGTTATAGATTTTCAAGATGAACTTATTGCCGAAGAAAAATCTCATCCAGTTACTATTATAGAAAGAGAAATCTCAGGAGTCATTAATAGTAATTTATCATCTACGTTTGACGAACTAGATACCAATGTGCTTGTGGCTTATAAAATGGCAGATATTTATGCATGGACGATTGATTTTTTTAAACTTCAAAAAGGAGATCGATTTAAAGTTGTTTATGAAGAACGCTATGTAAATGATACAGTTGCTGCAGGGATAGGGAGGATAAAAGCAAGTTTATTTGAACATAAAGGAAGACCTGTATATGCATATCATTTTGAACATGATTCTTTACCAGGGGGTTCTGATTATTTTGACGAAAAAGGAGATAATTTACGACGTGCGTTTTTAAAAGGACCTCTTAAGTTTAATAGGATATCCTCTAGATATAATCTAAAACGACGTATAAAATATTATGGATATAAAATCCGCCCACATAGAGGGACAGATTTTGCAGGAGCTATAGGAACTCCAATACTTGCCACTGCTGATGGTACGGTGACAAAATCAGAGCGTAGAGGTGGAAATGGGAACTATGTAAAAATACGCCATAACGGAACCTATGAAACACAGTATTTGCACATGCAAAAACGTATAGCGAGAGTAGGCGACTTTGTGAGACAAGGGGATGTGATAGGTACCATAGGAATGACTGGAAATACAGGAGGCCCTCATGTGTGTTATCGTTTTTGGAAAAACGGACGAGAAGTAGATCCATTTAAAGAAGACCTTCCTGCTTCAGAACCGCTTGAAGATTATCTTAGGCCTATATATGATAATATAATGCAGCCATTAGAAAGGCAATTAGACGCTATCCCTTTTGCGTCAGAATCAAAAGAGATAGAGGAAATCTCTGAAATAGTCGAAAATCAAGATTTGTAATTCATTTACTTAAAGTAGTACAGAATGAAAAATATCAACCCAACGCAGACCCAAGCTTGGAAGAAGTTACAATTGCATTTTGAAGCCATAAAAGATACACATCTCAAAACACTTTTTGAAGATGAGAACCGTGCAACTACCTTTACCATACAATGGCAAGATTTTCTTGTAGACTATAGTAAAAATAGAATTACAGAAGAAACGATTTCTCTTTTAGTTGAGCTAGCAGAAGAAGTTGGATTATCAGAAGCAATTGCAAGTTATTATGGAGGAGAAGCGATAAATGCTACAGAAGATCGCGCTGTCATGCATACTGCACTTAGAGATAGCGCATCTACTGCTTTTGAAAATGAAGAAGTAGCAGCGGTAAAATCGTCTATACAGAATTTTACAAATCGTATCATTGATGGTACGCATAAAGGAACTACAGGAAAAACTATTACCGATGTTGTAAATATCGGTATAGGAGGATCTGACCTCGGTCCTGTTATGGTTGTTGAGGCCTTACAATATTATAAAAACCACCTTGCGACTCATTTTATCTCAAATGTAGATGGAGATCATGTAATGGAGACGATTAAGGATCTTGATCCTGAAACCACATTGTTTGTGATTGTATCCAAAACATTTACAACACAAGAAACTTTAAGCAATGCAACGACAGTAAGATCTTGGTTTGTAGAGCGATTAGGAGAAGAAGCTGTGGTAAATCACTTTGTAGCCGTTTCTACAAATTTAGAAGCTGTTCAGAATTTTGGAATCGCTTCAAATAATATTTTTCCAATGTGGAACTGGGTAGGAGGTCGTTTTTCTCTATGGAGTTCTGTTGGATTATCTATTGCGCTTGCTGTGGGGTATGATCATTTTGAAGATTTACTTAAAGGAGCGCATCAGATGGATGTCCATTTTAAAGAAACCTCTTTTGATAAAAATATACCAGTAATAACAGCTTTGCTAAGTATATGGTATAATAACTTTTTTGGAGCCGAAAGCGAAGCTGTCATACCTTATACACAATATTTACATAGATTACCTGCTTATCTACAACAAGCTATTATGGAAAGCAATGGTAAAAGTGTAGACCGTAATGGAGATTCTATTTCATATGAAACTGGAAATATCATTTGGGGAGAACCAGGAACAAATTCTCAACATGCGTTTTTTCAATTAATTCATCAAGGAACAAAGCTTATTCCTGCCGATTTTATAGGTTTTAAGAAAAGCCTTCATGGGAATAAAAATCACCATGATAAATTAATGGCCAATTTCTTTGCTCAAACAGAGGCCTTAATGAATGGAAAAACAAAACAACAAGTACGATCAGAATTTGAGGGGAGTACGCTTTCGCGAAAGCGTATAGAACAATTGACTCCTTTTAAAGTTTTTGCAGGAAATAAACCTACAACAACATTTCTTATTGATGCACTTTCTCCGACAACTTTAGGTGCATTAATCGCTATGTATGAGCATAAAATCTTTGTGCAAGGAGTGGTTTGGAATATCTATAGTTATGATCAATGGGGTGTAGAATTAGGGAAACAGCTTGCTAAACAGGTGCTTAGTGATTTTTCTGATCTAGATTCGGCAGTTCATGATAGCTCAACAAAACAATTGATGAATTCTTATAAAAAAAGATAAATAATTACTTTATTTATAGCGAACACACTGTTTTTTAGAGAATAACTCAAAGATGTTGATAATAGCCTTATTATGTTTACAAAAAGGGCTAGAATGTTAATTAATTAACGTTGGGATAATCTTAACAGATACATGAATTGGTTAATTTTGCTTTGCTTAATTCAATCAATTCATTATGAAGAAAATTACTTTTTTATCTGTAATTGCTCTTTTCTTTATGACAGCGATGTCATTTGCACAAGGGGTAACTACAAGTTCGATCAATGGTCGAGTATTAGACAACACTGACGGTCCTTTACCAGGAGCAAACATTGTTGCGATACACGTTCCGACAGGTTCAGTTTATGGAGCTGTTACAGATTTTGACGGTTTTTACCGAATAACTAACATGAAATCTGGAGGTCCTTACAACTTAACTATATCATATGTAGGTTTTGAAGACTTTACAAATTCAGGTTTTTCTCTTTCGCTTGGAGAGTCTAGGCGTATTAGTACTAAAATGGCTGAGTCTGCAAATGCGCTTGACGAGATCGTGATTACTACTCAAAACAATAGTATTTTTAACAGTAACAAGACTGGTTCTGAAACATCTATTTCTGAGCGTGATATTAATACGTTACCTACAGTATCAAGATCTGTTGCAGATTTTGCACGTGTAACACCATCTGCTCAACTTACAGAAGGAAATGATGGTTTTTCTATTTCACTTGGAGGTCAGAATAACCGTTACAACGCTATCTATATAGATGGTGCTGTAAACAATGATGTTTTTGGTCTTGCAGGATCAGGAACAAACGGAGGACAAACAGGAGTTAATCCTTTTTCTGTAGATGCTATTGAATCTTTTCAAATTAACCTTGCTCCTTTTGATGTACGTCAATCAGGATTTTCTGGAGGATCTGTAAATGCAGTAACTCGTGCTGGTTCTAACAACTGGGAAGGATCTGTATATGGTTTTTATAGAGATCAAAGCTTAGCTGGAGAAACGCCAGTAGATCTTGTAAATGAAGGTGATTCTCGTGAGGAATTAGATGATTTTTCTGCATTGACATACGGTGTGCGTGTAGGAGGTCCTATTATTAAGGATAAATTATTCTTCTTTGCAAACTATGAGCGTCAAGAAGATGAAACACCACAACCTTTTACTTTTAGTAACTATGCTGGGAATTCTTCACTAGAAGACATCAATACATTGTCTAACTTCTTGCAATCAGAATACGGATACAATCCAGGAATTTTTGATGCAAACACAAGAACATTAGATAGTGATAAATTTAACTTACGTTTTGATTTAAACGCAGGAAAAAATCACAAACTATACTTACGTTTAGGAGTTGTACAGGCAGAGAATCTTGAAGCTCGTAATTCTGGAAACAGAAATATTGGTTTTATTAATGGATCTGAGTTTTTTGAAACAAACACATATTCTGGAGCTTTTGAGTGGAATGCTACTTTTGGACCAAGATATGCAAACAACCTTAAAATAGGATATACTAGAGTAAGTGATGATCGTGATCCTTCTGGAAACCCATTCCCAACTGTAGATATTCAAGATGGTGGTGGTACTATTTCTTTTGGAGCAGAGCCTTTCTCAACGGCAAACTTACTTGAGCAAGATATTTTTACAATAAACAACAACTTTGAGATTTTTTCAGGACGTCATACAGTAACGTTAGGAACAAACTTAGAGTGGGCAGCTGCAAAAAACTTATTCTTTGCTTTTAATTTTGGAGATTACACATTTGAAGATCAATTTAATGATGCTGGAGACTTAGTTTCTTCTGGTCTTAATCAGTTCTTAACACAACAAGATGCAGATGTATTCCAACATGGATATTCTTTAGTAGGTGATGGTGCTGTAGGTGATGAGTCTGCAGGATCTGCAGATTTTAATACTTTCCAGGCTGGTTTCTATGTACAAGATGAAGTTCAAGTTGCAGATAACTTTAAGTTAACAGCTGGTATCCGTGTAGATATTCCTTACTGGGAAGATGGACCCGTAAATGATGATTTCAACAACCGTACGATAGGATTATTAGAAAGAGAAGGGAAAGATCTTCAAGATGCTCGTGTAGGACAGGGTATTAATGCTTCTGCTCATATTGCACCACGTGTAGGATTTAACTGGGATGTATTTGATAATAACACAACGCAAGTACGTGGGGGTGTTGGAGTATTTACTTCAAGATTACCTTTAGTATGGCCTGGAGGAACGTATAATAATAATGGTGTAACTGGAGGATTTAGTTTCCTTTTTGGAGAGCCATTCCAAGCAGATGTTAACCAACAAACACAAGTTGTTCCTGCTGGTTCAGGTGGTACAGGTGGTAACATTGATCTTTTTGCAAAGAATTTTAAATTACCTCAAGTATCTAAATTCAATGTTGCTGTAGATCAAAAATTACCAATATGGGGATTAATCGCAACTGCAGATTTTACATATACAGATGTTTTAAATGACATTAGATATGAAAACTTAAACTTAAGAGGCCCTTCAGGAGCTTATGTAGGAGCAGATAATAGACCTTTCTATGATCGTCGTGATGAGATTGATGATACATATGGAAGAATTATCTTAGCGTCTAACACAAACGAAGGATATTCTACAAATGCATCACTTACCATAAGAAAGCCATTTACAAATGGTTTCCAAGGACAAGTATCATACGCATATGGAGAGTCTAAGAAAATCTTTGATGGAACTTCTTCTCAAAACAGTTCTCAGTGGAGAAACATTCAGACTGTAAATGGAAAGAACTCTGATATTCCATTATCGCGTTCTGATTTCTCTTTAGGAAGTCGTGTTTCTGCAAACGCATCTTACGAGATTGAGTATGGAGGAGAATTTGGAGGAAAGACTACTATTGGTCTTTTCTACGAAGGAGCACAATCAAGACCTTATAGCTTTACATACAGAGAAGGTCGTGATCTTTTAAATGATGATTCTAGAGATAACGCATTAATCTATATTCCTGCAAATGCAAGTGAGATTAACTTTTCTGGGGATGCTGCAGAGCAAGCACAACAATGGGAACGTCTTAACTTCTTAATTAATAATGATGATTACTTAAGAGATCGTAGAGGTGAGTACGCAGAGCGTAATGGATCTAGAGGTCCTTGGAATCACGTAGTAGATTTAAAGTTCTTACAGGATATTTACTTTAAGTCAGGAGACAAGAAGCATACATTACAATTATCTATCGATATCTTCAACTTTACAAACTTACTTAATGAAGATTGGGGTGTTCGTAATTTTGTACGTAGTAATGTTCAACCATTACAAACGGTTTCTACATCAGATAATACACCAGTATTTAGTTTTGTAGATAGTATTCTTGAGTATGATGAAGCTGGTAATCCAACAGGTCTTAATACAGAAGAAGTTGATGATTTTGGTCTTCAGTCTTCAAGATGGCAAGCACAAATAGGAGTACGTTATATCTTTAACTAAGTCTTATTTAAATATATTTTTTGCAATAGCAAAAAAAATAAAACCGACACTGATTTCAGTGTCGGTTTTTTGGTTTAAAATGGACTATCTTTGATTTGTATTTATTTAAACACACACCATTATGTATTCTACTATTCAATTTGTACACTCTATCTGGGCGTATCTCGTTCTTGCGATATTAGTCATCACCACATTTAATTCTCTCATCAAGTTTTTTGGAGGGAAGGAATATGGGGCAAAAGATATGCGTCTTGCGCTTTTTACATTAATTACAATGCACCTTCAATTACTAATAGGTTTAGTACTTTTCTTTGTATCTCCTAATGGATTGAATGCTATTACTACAAATGGAATGGGAGGATTGTCTAGTGGCGCTCGTAAACTTGCTGTAGAGCATCCTATATTAATGATTATTGCTATTGTATTTGTAACTATTGGATATTCTAAGCATAAGAAACAACTTTTGTCTACACCTAAGTTTAAGAAACTAGCGATATTTTACACATTAGCACTTATTGCGGTTCTAGCTATGATTCCGTGGGCTCAGTGGTTCTAAAATTATATAAGATATATGTATAAAAAAAGGGAAGATATTCATCTTCCCTTTTTTTATAGTATAGGTACGCTTTCGCGAAAGCGTATAAAGAAATTTATTTTTCTATAACTTCTTTAATTAATACAATATATACGGGAAAGTGATCACTATATCCTCCGGTATACCCGCCATTTGCAAAGCTACGATAGGGATATCCTTTATAGCGTCCTTTGGGATTGCTTAGGTAATTTTTGTTATAAATACTAGCTTTATAATATCTGTAAGAACTAAAATCTTTACGTATAAGAGGCTCTGAAACTAGAATCTGATCAAAAAGATTCCATCCATCACGATAGGCTAATGTGCCAATTCCTTTTTTAAACATAGGCTCCATAGGATTGTATAGCATTTTGTCTTTTACTTTGTCTTTATTTCCTTGCGCTTTTAATATTTTTTTTACACTTGGGCTTGTAGGGTCGTCATTAAGATCTCCCATGGTAATAATCTTAGCGTATGGATCATTGCTTTGAAGACTATCTATAATTTTTTGATTAAGCTTTGCAGCAGCAATTCTTTTTTTACGACTACGTGCTTCTCCTCCAGATCGAGAAGGCCAATGATTTACAATGATATGAATCATATCACCATCTAATAGACCAGAAACAAGAAGTTGATCACGTGTAAATACACGTTTTTCAGAATCATTATTGTCGTATATAAGAAGTTCGTGTTTACTTATGTTTATGGGTTTGAAAAATGCTTTTTGATACATAAGAGCAACATCAATACCTCTACGGTCTGGAGAGTCAAAATGAGCGATGCCATAATCCTTGTCTAATAACTGAGGGTCATTTGCAAGTGCTTCTACAGTTTTTCTATTTTCTATTTCTGCAAGTCCTATAATAACAGGTGCATTTTGAGTAACATCAAATCCAATTTCAGATATAACGCGTGCCATTTTTTGAACTTTATCTGCATAAATAACTTCGGTCCAATGGTCTTTCCCGTTAGGAGTACGATCATCATCAAAGGTGACAGGATCGTTTTCTGTATCAAAGAGATTCTCTACGTTATAAAATGCAATAGCGTGTGGTTTAAACGTTTTTTTGTCTTGCGCTTTCGCGAAAGCAAAACACATTATAAAAACTAGTAATAAATGCTTTTTAAGGTACATTGTAATTTTTGTATTAATTTTCTGTAAAGAGATAAACATATCTCGTGCCAAAGGTAATGAATCCCATCAAAATGAGTATTTTTGCGCAGCAAATGTAATAGTTTCTTAACAAGGAACTTGATACTAATTAAACTAATTTATGAAGTACATTATTTTTAAACTTTTATTAGTTTTTGCAATGCTTCCAGTCATTGCTCAAACATCTGTAAAAGGAACAGTTATTGACAGAATTACCTCAGAAAAGCTGACTGAAGTTACAGTCGTTTTAGAAGGGTCAAATCTGACTACACAAACAGATGCAGCGGGTGCATTTGTTTTAACACAAAACGTACCTGTAGGAGATCAGATTCTTACGATCTCAAAAAACGGATATGTTACAAGACGTTTTCCTGTTGTTATTAATGAGGGGAGAACACTAGATCTAGGGGAAGTTACTCTTGATGTAGATGTTGAAACAGAACAACGATTAAATGGTCTTATTTCTTTATCTGATAATGATCTTAATGGAGAAGATGATGGTATAGGAGGACTTAACGTTTCTGGATTACTCTCTGCTGGAAGAGATACTTTTTTAAGTGCTGCCGCTTTTGATTGGAGCGCTACATTTTTTAGACCTAGAGGACTAGATAATGCTAATGGTAAGGTTCTTATCAATGGTATTGAAATGAACAAGCAGTTTAATGGTCGTCCACAATGGGGAAATTGGGGAGGACTTAATGATGCACAACGTAATCGTGAGTTTACTCCTGGTCTTTCTGCAAACGAATACTCTTTTGGAGGTTTGGGAGGAACTACAAATATTATTATGAGAGCGTCTCAATACCGTAAAGGAGGACGTGTTTCTTATGCTGCTGCAAATCGTTCTTATCAAGGGCGTATTATGGGTAGTTATAGTTCTGGACTTCGTGCAGATGGATGGGCATTTACAATTCTTGCTTCTAGACGTTTTGGAAATGAAGGATTTGTAGAAGGCACATTATATGATGCCAATTCAATCTTTGCTGCTGTAGAAAAGAAAATTAATGATAAGCATAGTCTTAATGTTACTTCATTTTTTACGCCAAATAGAAGAGGTCGTAGTACCGCTTTAACGCAAGAAATCTTTAATCTTAAAGGAAGACAATACAATCCTTTTTGGGGATACCAAGATGGAGAGAAACGTAATACACGTATCAGAGAGATTGAAGAGCCAGTATTTTTATTAAATCATTATTGGACAGTATCTGATAAAACATCTATTAATACAAACATAGGATACCAAACAGGTACTATTAAGAATAGTAGAATAGATAATAACGGGACAACGCTTATTGAGTCTAATGGACAGCAATTTTTTGCTGGAGGAGCTCGTAACCCATCACCAGATTATTACCAGTTATTACCTAGTTTCTTTTTGCAAGATGCAAACCCTACACCGGGAGATTTTCAAAATGCATTTTTAGCACAACAAGAATTTGTAAATGATGGACAATTTGATTGGGGGCGTTTATATGAAAGTAATGCTACACTAAGAAGTCAAGGAAGAAATGCATTGTATGCTGTTCAGAATGATGTTATAGAAGATTCTCAGTTAAGTGCAAACATTATATTAAATACAGCACTTACAGATCATATTACAATTAATGCAAATGTGAGCTACCGTAATTTAAGTAGTGAGAATTATGCAGAGATTTCTGATTTATTAGGAGCTACAGGATATTTAGATATTGATTCATTTACAGAAGCTGAGTCTGGAGATGCCTCTGGAGATATTTCTACAGATAATGCGCAGAGTGATGTACGTAATCCTAATCGTATTGTAGGAGAAGGAGACCGTTATAAATATAATTATGAGATAGATGCAGATGTTGTTTCTGGTTTTGCACAAGCGCAATTCAAATACAACAAAGTAGATTTTTATTTAGGAGGAACTATAACTCAAACCAATTACCAACGTAATGGATTATTTGAGAACGGAAACTTTCAAAATGTTGATGGATCTGTTGGTTCTTTTGGAAATAGTGAGAAATTAGATTTTTCTACAGGAGGTGTAAAAGCAGGATTTACGTATAAGATAACAGGTCGTCATCTTGTTGATGTAAATGCTGGATATTATACAAATGCACCTACAATACGTAATTCATTTGTAAATGCACGTCAAAATAATGAGATAGTAGAAGGATTAGAAAGTGAGCAAATCCAATCTATAGATGTGAGTTATATATTCAGATCTCCTATTGTAAAAGGAAGGTTAACGGGATATTATACTGGATTTGAAAAAGGAACAGATATTGGATTTTACTTTACAGAAGATCTTGGAGGATTAGGAGATAATGGAGATGCATTTGTGCAAGAAGTTCTTACAAATGTTGATAGACGTAATATGGGAATAGAGTTAGGTTTAGAAGCACAAATACTTCCTACGCTTAAGTTAAAAGCTTCTGCTAGTGTAGGACAATATACGTATACAAACAATCCTAACTTATACCTTAGAAGCGATGACTTTGAAGGCGCACTTCGTTTTGGAGATGGTACAACAAATTTAAATGATGTACACGTAGCTGGAGGTCCTGAAAAAGCTTTTCAATTAGGCTTTGAGTATAGAGACCCTAACTTCTGGAACATAGGAGTAACAACAAACTTCTTTTCAAATGCTTATATTGATGTAAGTAACCTTGCACGATCTGCAAACTTTTTGACAGATTCTGACGGATTACCTATAAATGATTTTGATCAAGGAGTTGCTAGAGATTTATTAAAGCAACAACAGTTTAACGATTACTTCTTAGTAAATATAGTAGGAGGAAAGTCATGGAGAGTAAATGATTACTTCTTAGGCTTTTTTGCTACGATAAATAATGTGCTAGATGAAGAGTATGTAACAGGAGGATTTGAACAATCTCGTAACGCGACGTTTAGAAATGTACGTGAAGATAAAGCTAGAGAGAATGGACCTGTGTTTGGGCCAAGATTTTTCTTTGGAAATGGAACTACATACTACGTAAACTTTTACGTACGCTTTTAATTAAAATATCAAGAAATTATAGAATATATACGATTATGAAAACAATAAAATTAATTCAATTATTTACGATGCTAGTTGCCTTAGTAGTACTAAGTGCTTGTGTACAAGATGATGATTTTTCTGTTCCAGAATTAAATACTGGAGTTAATACAATAGATGGTCAATTGGTTGCTATTAGTAGCATTGCTAGTCAGGCGGTTCAAGAAGGAGGACCTATTACTTTTGAAGGAACAAATCAATATATAGAGGGATATGTGATCTCTAGTGATGAGGCAGGAAACTTCTTTGAGGAGTTTATCATTCAAGATAGTCCAGAGAATCCTACAGCATCAATTAGAGTACTTGTAGATGTAAACCCTTTATTTACGAGTTATGAGTTTGGTAGAAAAGTATTTATCAAATTAGATAGGCTTACTGCTGGTGATGCAAATGGCATACTTACGTTATCATTGTTAGATACCAACAATGCAGCGATTAAAATTCCACCATCACTTCAGGATGAAATTATTGTGAGAAGTACAGAAGTAGCAACGATTGTACCTTTAGAAATCACCATTAGTGATTTTAGCGAAAGCTTAGAAAATCTATATGTTAGATTAGTAGACATGCAATTTATTAAAGAAGAAGTTGTAGACGCTTCTCTTACGTTTGCAGCAGAAGAATTAGATCAGTTTGATGGAGAGCGTACATTATTAAGTTGTGTGACAAACCAGACGGCTATTTTTAGCACAAGTACTTTTGCAGATTTTAAAGCTTTATCATTACCAACAGGAAGAGGTACTATAGACGGTATTTTAACTAGAAACTTCTTTGGAGATGTTTTTAATATAGTGGTGAATGATCCATCTACGATTGTTTTTGATCAAACGGATCGTTGTGATCCTGTAGAGATAGATTGTGGTGTTGCAAGTAGTGCAGGAGCGACTGTATTATTTGAAGATTTCTTTGAAACTCAAAATACAAATCAACCTATTTCTGGAAACGGATGGACAAACTTCCAACAAGAAGGAACACAAGCTTGGGAAGCTTTTTCTAGTACAGGTCAAAATGCTTCTTTAGGTATTTCTGCTAGAGTTGGTTCTTTTATGTCTGGTGATGCCTCTACGATTTCTTGGTTAATAACGCCACAAATTAACTTAGACGCTCAGGGTGGAGAAACACTTCAGTTTATGACCTCTAATAGTTTCTCGGATGGAAGTACATTAGAATTGCTTTTCTCTAGTGATTGGGATGGTGTTCCAGCAAACATACCTTCGGCTACTTGGGATGCTATTCCTGCAGGAATTATTGTAGATGATGCAGATTTCTTTGGAGATTGGATAGATTCTGGAATTGTAGATCTTTCTTGTATAGAGGGATCAGGATATATTGGATTTAGATATATCGGAAGCGGTGCAGCAGATTTTGATGGAACCTTTGAACTAGATGAGATTCAAATCAACGCTCAATAGTATATAAGATATAGTAACTTATTTAAGAATCCCGATGCCATTGGTATCGGGATTTTTTTATGCTTGTTGTATGGAATAGAACTGTTTCTGTATACGCTTTCGCGAAAGCGTACTTAGTATGTACGCATGTGGATGTAGCTTTTAATTCACTATAAAGTTTACTAGTGTGACATTGTTATTTTCTAAATATATTTTAAAACATTGATTACAGGTAATGGGGTCTTCAGCAATTACTGAGAAAACGGTTTCAAAATATGTTATAGTCATATGGTTTTTAAATTGAGAGATATCTTCCTTTAAAGCGAAGTAATGAATAAAGATGAGAGGTTCTATTATCTCTGGGTCTTTATAGGTAAAAACTACTTTATTGATCCCAGTAATTCTATTGTTTATCTAAGACTTATATAACTGGTTACTCATCTGTATAGGGGAGCACATTCCATGGTGTTTACATTGTATTATTCCCATTTGTTTTTACAATTGGTTATGTCTTATTAATTTAGTTATTAAAATAAAAAAGGCTTCCTAAATGGAAGCCTTTTTTGTTGAGTATTAAATGTATGATTTGTTATTTCACAATCTTAAAGACACAACGTCTGTTAAGTTGGTGATCGTTTTTAGAACAGCTAGATTCTTCACAAGATACTGCTAGTTCTGACTCTCCTTTTCCAATACCAGAAATACGATTAGCATCTATCCCTTTACTGATTATATAATCACGCATAGATTCGGCTCTTTTCTGAGAAAGTGTTTGATTGTATGATTCTGGACCACGAACGTCAGTATGACTTTCGGCAGAGATTACTAATTCTGGATATTTGTTCATTACAGCTATAAGACGATCTAACTCTTCTGATGCGTCTGCTCTTATGTTCCATTTATCAAAATCAAAATAGATAGGATTAAGGACGACTTCGGTTGGTGTAATTACAGGTTCTTTTTCAAGAGTTATTGTTACGTTTGCAGCATTTCGAGCAACGGAGATGGTTCTACTAGCTGGAAGATATCCATCTGCAGATGCCATTATTTTATAATCTCTTTTACATTTTGAACTAAATAAGTATTTACCTGTTGTTGTAGCAGTATCAGAATCGGTAGTTCCTTCTGTAGTATTTGCAATTTCTACAAATGCTTTAGATATTCCGTTACCATCAGTATCTTCTACAGTGATTGTTACATCAACATCACAAGGAGGTAGTTTTCCTAATAGGTAAATATCATCACCACCTTTACCACCTTTTCTGTTTGATGATACATAACCAGTTCCTTTTTCCGGATCGATGTTAACTCCAAAATCATCATTCCCACTATTTACACCAGGGCCTAAGTTTTCTGGAAAAGAAAATGAACTTCCATTTTTTGCAGCGACAAAAGCGTCTAATCCACCAAGACCTAAATGTCCATTACTTGAGAAGTATAAATCTCCATTTGAAGCAACAGAAGGAAATACCTCTGTCGCGATTGTGTTAATTTGTGCTCCTAGATTTTTTGGTTCCCCATAAGAGTTGTCACTTTTAAGTTCAACCATATATAAATCGGAAGCTCCTTGCCCTCCAGGTTTATCACTAGAGAAATATAATGTTTTTCCATCAGGACTTATAGCTGGGTGTCCTGTAGAGTAATTGTCATCATTAAAAGGAACAGGAGTGATATTTGTCCATTCTCCTGCAACTTTTTCGGCAACATATAAATTGATTTGATTTACCCCTTCTTCGTCTTTCTCCAGATCTCCTTCAAAGAAATTGTTACGGTCAAAAAACATGCGTTTTCCATCTGGAGTAATAGCAATAGTTCCTTCGTGATATTTAGAATTTACATCACCCTCTAGTAATGCTACATTACTTATACTTGATCCATCGGTTGTTGCTGAATAAACATCTAAGAACGGTTCTCCATTAAGGTTGTGATTTTTACGATCTGTGTTTCTAGAAGAAGAGAAGTATATTTTGTTATTACTTGTAAAAGATCCAAAATCAGAATATTTAGTATTGATTTTGTCGGCATTTGTGATTGTATATAAAGGATCACGTTCTTCTAATTCGTCTAAGTAATCTTGATTTTTTAGATAGATAGCAGCTCTAGGGTCATTTGCATTAGCTTTTACAAATCTTTTCATCCACTTTTTGTAATCACTAGATTTCCCATTTGCTTTTAGAATCTCTGCGTATGCAAATAGTGTTTCAGGGTTTGCTTTTTTATTTTTAACAACACGTTTATAAAAAGACTCTGCTTTTTTAGTGTCGTTAAGAATCGTATACGTACGAGCTAATTGTGTGTAGACATATTCGTCAGCTTTCCCTTTTTCAATGAGACTAGTATATGCTTCTATAGCTTCGGTATAAGCTAGTCTATCAAATAATTGATCAGCTTTTTTAGTGTCTTTGCTCTGTGCATTTGCAAAATTAATACTCGTAGCGACAAGTACTATGTATATGTAAAACTTCTTCATCTTGTACTATATTTTATTTTAGAAGTATCTCGGTGAGCGTAATGCACGCTTATTAAAGATGATATTATAGGTTAGTATTATTTCGTGTGATGATGGCGCGACATTATTAATATCTGATACAACAGCATCATATGCATATCCTATTCTTAGATCAGGAGTGGCTTGAAAACCTACAATACCACTAAAAGAATCATCTAATCTATAAGATACACCTAGTTCAAATTTTTCTAAGAATAATGCATTTAAGTTGACATCAAAAGAAACAGGAGCATCAAAAGCAGATTTTACAAGTACTGATGGCTTTAGTTTTATATTTTCTGTCGTTTGGAAAACATATCCAGATGTAACAAAATAATGACTAGTCTCTGATCCAAATTGTAATCCATTTTCATCAAGATGAAGAGAACTCAAAATATTTGGGACAGAAGCTCCTACGTAAAAATTGTCACTATATAGAAATAACCCAGCTCCTATGTTAGGAGTTGTTTGGCTTACGTTTTGAGAAAAGAATGGATCTCCAGGGTCTTGCAACTCTAGGGATGTTAATCCAATATCATGAAAAGTAGCTCCAGCTTTAATCCCAAATGCTAATTGATAATTAGTACTTACTGGGATTGTGTATGAGAAATCAACATATGCATTTGTTTCTTTTACAGGGCCTAATTCATCACGTATTATCGAGATTCCTAAACCAGTTCTTTCCCCTACAGGCGCGTGGGCATTAAAGGTAAAGGTCTCTGGAGCTCCATCAAGAGCAGACCACTGATTTCTATACAATAAATTAAGCGCAAGTCCTTCCTTTAATCCTGCATAAGCTGGATTAACCACATTCTGGTTATACATATACTGTGTATACTGAGGATCTTGCTGTGCTGTTGCAAAATCAACACATAAAATGCTTGTAATAAGGGTTAATAAAAATAGTTTTTTCATTTTTAAAAATTTATTTATTGCATAAATGATGCGTTATAGATGACAATGAATAGTACCTATAGGTTTATTTTACTATTGTGTGTTATTCTGCTCTGTTTATGTATATCCAGCCTGTAGCTTGTCTTCCATATACAGGATCTTCTTCTTCAAGGTTGATTACATAGAAGTAAGTTCCCGTTGGAAGTTCATTGCCATTATCAGTTTGACCTCTCCATTGATTTACATAGTCTTGTTGCTCATAAACAAGCGTTCCAAGTCTATTGTAAATTTGGACAAGATCAATACCAGTTCTAGCTGCTAAGAATTCAAGATCTAATGTGTCATTAAATCCAGGAGTTCCATCTGGAGAAAGCCCTTGAGTGATAACACAGTTTCCTACGTCAAATAACGATACTTCAACAGTGTCTGAACTTGTACAACCTGCAGCGGTTGTAGTAGTCACTGTAAACTCTTGTGTTCCTACAGCTGTTTGCGGTATTGTAAACTCTAATGTACCAGAAGTTTCTCCTGTGATAACGTCTCCGTTAAGGAACCACTCATAAGTTACATTTGAATCAGAGCTTATTGCGGTAAGTGTATTAGGGAATTCTCTACAGGTTGTAAAGTCATCTCCTAAAGATACATCTACAGGATCTGCGATAGTAATTGTAATACTATCTGTAACAGAACAAGGACCGACAGTTATTGTTAAATCAAATGTTCCAGAGTTGTCTACTGTGATCGTTTGAGTAGTCTCTCCTGTGCTCCATAAGAATGTCGCATCAGTTAGATTACCACTTAAGGTAGGAATTATTTCAAAAGACTCATTATTACATAATAATTCATCTACACCAAGATCTACAATTGGCGTTTCTATAATTATAAGCTCTACTGTAAATGTTTCTTGACTACAAGGTAATAACTCAACAACAACGGTATATATACCAGCTACTGTTGGAGTAAATTGAGCATCGGTAGATACTGTCGTATTAGAAGCATCTGTCCATATATAGGTTACGGCAGATTGATCTATAGCAGGATCTGTTGGTGCTGCATCTAATGCTGGTATCGCATCTGTCGAACATATTTCAATACTAGCTGGAAGATTATTTGCTAAAGAAACTATTTCATTAAGTATTAAGTCAAATTCAACAATACTGAAACAGCTTGTGTCTAATACTCTTTCTACACGTACAAATATAGTTTCAGGATTGAAAGCATTCGTATACGCATTAGGTGTTCCGATAGGATTGGCATTTGCTTGTGCCTCTAATGATGAAGGATGGAAAGAAATATTAAAATCTGAAGGATCTAATCCGTTTAATATATTTGGTATTTGAGTTGTTAAGTCAAAAACTTCCATACCGTCATTTAAGTCATCACAAAGCTCTAAATCAGCTGGTGTTACTAATACAGGAGGTCCTCCACTAAATGTAAGAGAAATATCATCAATAGCAAGATCATTACCACATCCACCTATAGAGTTGTTTACTAAAACAATTTGAACAGAGTTATTTACTCCAGAGTTAAAATCAATAGTAAACTGTTGCCAGTTAGGGTCAGCTTCGTTTTGAATATCGCCAGTGTCTATTTCTGCAAGTGTAATTCCTGCTGCATCTTCAACTCGGAAAGTTACATTTGCTGGGATTCCATTATTAGCACAGATATTTGTGTCTGTGTCATATACTGTTGTGATAAATGCATTGAATGTATAATTAGTGTCGGCTAAAAGATTGTCTACAGTTCTTCTGTAAAACTCGTCTGTATTAAAATCTGCATTTACAAATAGTGCACGACCATCTACATCTCCAGGTGTGTTATCCTCAAGGTTATCATGCCAACCTGTATTTAAGTCTGCAGACGTATTAACGATAGCATATTCCCCATCATTAACTTGAGTAGCACCATTAAACGTATATTGAGTAAATGGTGTAGACACACGCTCAGTACCAGTTCCAAAATCTTCTAAGAAGTCTATTACAAGACAATCTGTATCTATAACACAAGGACTAGTTAAGAAAGTAACTGTAACCTCATCTGTCATTACACAACCACCTACTGTAACCTCAACAGTGTATGTATCTGTAGTTGTTACTGTGATAGTTTCTGTAACTTCACCTGTACTCCATAAGAATGTAGGATCTGTAACATCTCCATCTAATTGAGGAACAATTTCATACGATTGTATGTCACAAAAGACTTGATCTTCTCCAAGGTCAACAGTATAATCTACGACATTTGCAGTAACGGTTACTTCATCAGTGATCGTAGAAACAGATCCGTCAGGGTTTGTAAATGTTAATGTAGCAGTATATGTAGTCGTTTCTGTAGGACAAACATTAAATATTAAGTCATTACTGATAACGTTTCCATCTTCATCAGTCCAAGTAAATATAGAATCTGGGTCAACAGGACCATCGGGAATAAATCTCCAACTTTCATCAAAAGCTTCCCAATTGTCTGTGTTTCTTCCATCAGGAACAGCAAACTCAGTAGCATCATTACCCATAATTCCTAAAGTAGCTAGACCATCGTTCCAAGCATCACATACAGGTTTATTAATAATATTAACTTCTATAATATTTAATGATTCATAAAGTACAATCTGTTGAGAAGTTAATAAGTCATTACAGCTAAACTGAGGAACTTGATCAAAGTTTAATACAAAAGTTCTGAATGGTGCATCTCCACTTACAAAATAATTGATTGCGTCTGGATTAGCATTTACACTTGGATCAACATCGTGAAAAGCTCCATAAATAGTATTGAATGGGAACGTTGCTTGATCGTTGTTTGGAATTGTTTGACCTATATCAATATTCCAATCATTAAATCCATTTGCGAGTGCAAGATCAAATGAAATCTGCCCATTTGCTCCTATAACAAGACCATTATAATCGTTTTGATAGTAATTAAATGTAAATGGTAAATCTATTACATCACTCCAGCTATCATCTATTGTTAAGTTTGTTGGCATTCCTTCTGTAGGAGGGTTAGGACATTCTATTTGTTCTATAACATAACTAGATGTAGATGTAAGAGGCATAGACATAATAGACGCGACTAAATCAACACAAGGATCTTCACAATCGACTTCTAAGTCTGGACCAGCATCTAATACTGTACAGTCCGATGGTCCATCACAAGAACTTGTATCTGATGTTACTATTACATCTTCAGAAACAGTAGATTCAGATCCATCAGGATTTGTAAATGTTAATGTAGCTGTGTATGTAGTCGTTTCTGTAGGACAAACATTAAATGTAGTTTCATTACTAATAACAGTTCCATCTTCGTCAGTCCAAGTAAATATAGAATCTGGATCAACAGGGCCGTCAGGAATAAATCTCCAGCTTTCATCAAAAGCTTCCCAATTGTCTGTATTTCTTCCATCAGGAACAGCAAATTCAGTAAGGTCGTTACCCATAATTCCTAAGGTAGCTAGACCATCATTCCAAGCATCACATACAGGTTTATTAATAATATTAACTTCTATGATGTTTAATGATTCATAAAGTATAATTTGTTGAGAAGTCAATAAATCATTACAGCTAAACTGAGGTACTTGATCAAAGTTTAATACAAAAGTTCTAAATGGTGCATCTCCTGCAATAAAGAAATTAATTGCAGCAGGGTCTGCATTTACACTAGGATCGATATCGTGAAAAGCTCCATAAATAGTATTGAAAGGAAATTCTGCAGCTCCAGGTTCTGCTGCTTCATCATTAAAAGGTAAAAGCTCTCCTATGTCAGAATTCCAACCGTTTGCTTGATCTGCAAGAGCTGTGTTGAATGAGATTTGTCCATTTGCCCCTATAACAAGACCATTATAATCGTTTTGAAAATAATTAAATGTAAAAGGTAGATCTATGACACCGCTCCAAAGATCATCAGTGGTAAGGTTTGTAGATTCTCCACTAGTAGGAGGGTTGGGACATTCTATTTGTTCTATTCTATATGATGATGTAGAGGTAAGTGGCATAGTGATAATAGATGCTACTAAATCAACACAAAGGTTTTCGCAATCTACTTCAAGATCTGGTCCAACATCTAATACTACACAGCCTGATGGTGGCGGAGGATCTGAACAAGGAGATCCGTCAGGGTTTGCTTGAGTAACTGTAATAGTATCTGTGTTTGAACAAATACCTAATGAAACAGTAACTTCATAATTTCCAGCTTCAGTTATTGTGAGCATCGGTGATTCTTCTCCTGCAATAACACCTCCATTTAATGTCCATACATATGTTGCAGCTGCAGCGTCTATGTTTGTAGGGGTAGCATCTAGTGTTACCGTTTCGTCAAAACAAGTATTAAAATCGTCTCCTAACTCAAAAAGAACAGCAAGAGCAGCGACAATAACAGAGTCTGTCACAACACAAGGTCCTGAAGTAACAGTGACTTCATATATTCCAGCAGCAGTAACATCTAGTGTTGGATTTGTTTCTCCAGCAAGCTCGACTCCATTAAGAGTCCATACAAAAGTAGCATCTGCAGGATCTGTATTGGTCGGTGTAGCATCTAGTGTTGTTGGATTTTCTAAACAGCTATTTATAGTATCTCCTAACTCAATAATAGGAGCAGTAGTGAGATCTACAATAACGGTATCTGAAAAAGAACATCCAGAATTGAAATTAACGGTAACAGCATATTCTCCAGCTTGAGTAACATTTAATGTAGGAGATATTTCATCAATTAATATAGCACTATTTAAGAACCAAGAAAAAGTTGCTGCGGTATCAAGAATATTAGAATCTAGTGTAACCGTATCTCCTTCACAGGCTACAATATCATCTCCAAGATTAACAGCGTCCTGTGTTATAAACTCTACAAAAATGTCATCTTCAATAACACAATCTGTATTGTTAAGACTTACGATCACACTGTAAGTTCCTGGAACAGAAACAACAAGTGTAGGATCTGTTTCTCCAGCAATCTCTACAGTATTTAAGAACCAAGTATAAGAGATCGCATCTGGATCTTCTGCATTAAGGGTAATTGTATCTCCTTCACAAACGGCATTACCATTTGAAACAAGAATATCATCCCCTAAGTCTGTAGTGCCAATGTTAAAACTACCAGCTTCTAAAAATACAGCAATATCAAATGAGCTATCAGTTTCATCTGCTACCACTAGTTTTATAGTGTATGGATTTCCAGAAATAACATCTGCCATAGCAGTAAGTTCAACAGTTTGTCCATTGAAATTTGTTGCCGAAGCATTTTCGTCATTAAATGGCTGGAAATTGTATCTATCAAAAAATTCTTCGTTTACAGCAGCACACTGTCCAGGTACTTCTGGGCGTATGTTTGTAACTTCAATAGGAATGGTTGTTCCGGGTAATACAGCAAGATTTTGTACATCTCCTGTAGTTACATCAGTAAGAATAAATGCAAAAGCATCAGAAAAAGTACACTCAAAATTTTGATCGTATTCTTCAGACGCCATAATAAAATCAAAACTGATTTGTTCTATAAAAGGAGTAAAGTCAAACTCTATAAAAGAAGCGTTATTAGTGTTAACAGCACTGGTGTTTGCTTCTAAATCGGCATCTCCAGGCCATCCTCCATTAGATTGTACATTTAAGTTTGGACCAGGAGCTTCCTGAACATTTCCAGACATTAGTATAATCCCTTCTTCAAAAGGAAAGTCAGTCCCAATTGCAGAAAAGGCTGCAATACCATTTACATCTCCAAAGTCAGTCCCTGTTGATGATACAATGTTTGAAACCTCGGCACAGGATGAATTTATTAAAACATCTTCGACTAACGTTTGAGCATCTAGACTCTCATCTATGGTAATTTGTCCATAGCCTATAAACGTAAAAAGGGTTGCGAATAAAAATGAAAGTAATTTTTTTTTCATTTGATAGAAATTAGTTGTTGTATTCGATACTAATGATATAGCTCGACAATGATATCTTATTTTTTAGTAGGATTAATTTTTAAAAACAAAAGCAACTATGAAAGAAGATAATTTGTCATTATATGCTACTAAGGTTAAACAAAAAAAGAATCTTACAAAACGTTAACTTTTTTTTTAGATATAAAGCACAAAATCATCGACGACTAACAAGTGTTATCTGATTATTTGTGATTTTAAGAGGGACATTGTATTTGGAAATGAACATTTTGGCTCCAATATCTCTTTTTTCTATAGAATTAGAGAGTTTTTTTCTTGCCAGTACTATGATAATTTTTAATAAGACAACTTATCCCTTTATTATAAATTATAGGTCTATTTATTTCTTCTTTAATGTGGTTATTTTGATGTGAATTTTTTTGTAAGAAACAACGACTTTAAATTATGTATCTTACAGGCTGTTAATAACTTAAAACCAAAATATTATGAAAACTAAATTACTATTGTTTCTTTTCTTCATTGCGTCTACCTTTATGGGGTACTCACAAGTAGGTGAAGATACTAAGCCTTTTCATCAAGGGAAGATTTCATCTGTCGAGTATGTATCTCCTATGATGTCAAGACCTAATGATCTGATTTCATCAGATAATAGAGTAAAAGAAGCAAAAGACAAGAGATCACTAGCTCCTCAAATAGTAGAAGGAAAAGATCCTCAAACTGAGAACGATTATTATGTAAGAAATAAGCATGAAATGGAGCAGAGTGTTCGTATGGCTCCTGCAAGTCTTGTTTTTGATGCATACTCGTCAGGATCTCAACCTACAGATCCTTCTCTAGCCGTTGGTCCTAATCATGTTATGGTTGTCTTTAATACGGGATTTGCTATTTATGATAAATCAGGGAATCAACTATTAGGACAGACCTCTCCTAATCCAGCGATTTTTCCCTCAGGAGGATGTTGTGATCTTACAGCTTCTTATGATAATGCAGCAGATAGATGGGTACTTTCATTTTTAGGATCTGGAGCACAAGTAGCTGTTTCTGATGGTCCAAATCCCCTTACTGCTGGTTGGTTTGTATATACTATTTCGGGAATACAAGATTATCAAAAATTATCTGTGTGGAGTGATGGATATTATATTACAGAAAATACAGGAAGCTCTAATAGACTTTGGGCGTTAGAACGAGATGCGATGCTAGTAGGAGATCCTAATGCTCAAATTTTAGGATTTAACCTTCCAGGAATAGTCACCAGTGGATTTTTTAGTCCGCAAGCATTAAATGTTACCAATAGCAATTTACCAGCAGCTGGTGGGGCGACAATTGTGTATTTACAAGATGATGCTTGGGCAGGTGTATCTGTAGATCATATTAAAGTGTGGACGGCTGATGTAAATTGGTCAAATCCATCTAGCTCAACAGTGTCAAACCCAACACAAATAAATACAACGCCATTTATAAGCGTATTTGATAATGGAAGTTTTTCGAATTTATTACAACCTGGAAATGGAAGGCGTATTAGTATAGATGCACTACAAGCAACGATTATGAATCAAGCGCAGTTTAGAAAGTTTGCAACCCATAATTCGGCAATTTTTAATTTTGTAGTAGATGCAGATGCAACTTCAGGAGAACAGGCGGCTGTACGTTGGTATGAGTTCCGTCAGAGTGGTGATAATCAACCTTGGTCTTTATACCAAGAGGGTACGTACACAGCTCCTGATGGAAGACATGCTTGGAATGCTAGTATGGCGATGGATGGACAAGGAAATATAGGGATGGGATATACTTCTATGTCTGGAGCTTCTACTTCCTCTACAGTCTTTGTGAGTTCTTATTTTACAGGAAGAATGAATGGAGATCCATTAGGAACAATGACAGCTATGGAAGGATTAATAGCTAATGGTGATGCAAAAATACCAGGAACTCGTTATGGAGATTATAGTAAGATGGATGTTGATCCTTCAGACGACTCTACATTCTGGTTTATTAATGAGTATATGAACAACGGAAGAAGGGGTGTTGTTGGATCTTTCCAATTACAAGCAGGGCCTCCTGATACCGAAGCGCCAACAGATCCTACAAACTTAGTAGCTTCAAACATTACTTCAAATAGTGCAACTCTTAGTTGGAATGCATCTTCAGATAATGTAGGAGTTACTAGCTATACCATTTCTATAGATGGTACAGTTGTAGGAACTTCTGCAACGACAACATTTAATGTAACGGGGCTTTCTGAGTTAACAGCATACAACGCATCTGTAAGCGCACAAGATGCTGCAGGAAATGTTTCTGGCGATGCTACAACATCATTTACAACGTTGGAAGATAATGGCGGTACTCCAGGTGTAATTGCTGGTTATTTCTTTGAAACTGGACTAGAAGGATGGATTGATGGAGGTAATGATTGTGCAAGACAATCTTCGGCAAATTCATTTGAAGGATCTTTTTCTGTAAGACTTAGGGATAACTCTAATTCTTCTAATATGGTGTCACCTGTTCTAGATCTTTCTGGAAATAATCAAGTGACTATTGAGTTTCATACGTTTGCAAATAGTATGGAAAATGGAGAAGATTACTTTGTAGAGTTCTTTAATGGGTCTTCTTATCAAGTAATTGGTCAGTACGTTAGTGGAACAGATTTTTCTAATGGGACTTTCTTTGATGACACCATTACTTTAGATAGTAGTAATTTTAACTTTAATGCAAATAATAGATTCCGTATCCGTTGTGATGCAAGTGCCAATAATGATCAAATATGGGTAGATCAGGTAATTGTTTCTGGAGATAATACAAGTTCAATTACTGCTCCAGAAGAAGTATCTACGATTACGGCATTACGTTCGTTTACAGAAGCGTCTAAGGATAATATCAAAATGTATCCTAACCCGACAATGTCGCAAATAACTATTGATATTCTTGATGGAGATTATAATGAGATCCTAATTTTCTCTTCTACAGGAACGATTGTTAAGAAAATAAATCCAAAAACAGATGGGCTTTCTGTTGATGTGTCTCAGTATGCTTCTGGAATTTATTTTGTGAGATTTGTCTCTAAAGAAGGACTTGCTGTTACCAAGAGGTTTATAAAGCAATAATTACTTCTATATAGAATATAAAGTAAAAAAGGCTATCCATACTATGGATAGCCTTTTTGTATACTATTTATGACTCTTTATTTAAATACACAATACACAGGAAAATGATCACTATATCCTCCTAGATATCTCTTGCCTGCATAGGTGCGAAATGGATTTCCTTTAAAACGCCCTTTAAATTCGGTTAGGTAATGTTCATTGTAAATATTGGACATTTCATACGTAAGCGGGTTTTCATGCAGACGCATAAAATTTGTCGAAAGAATGATTTGATCAAATAAATACCACTCAAAATCATGATTGAGACTTCCTTCATATCGTGTATTTAAAAACACCATAGGATTATATAAATCTTTCTGCACGAGATGATTTTTGACACTTTCATTATGAGGGCCGTCATTAAAATCTCCCATAATAATAATACGAGCCTCGGGATCTTCTTCTTGTATCGTTTCGACGATAGATCGGTTTTTTTGAGCAGCTGTGATTCGTTTGGGTTCTGACTCATCAACACCACTACGACGAGAAGGCCAATGATTTACCAATACGTGTGTTTTTATGCCTTGTAAGTTTCCTGTAACGTGTAGTATATCTCGTGTATAATCACGTTCTCCAAACTCTGATTCTAAATAAACAGAGACTGTCTCGCTTTCAAGTACTTCAAAATATTCTTTACGATAGAGTAATCCTACATCAATGCCTCTCTCATCTGGAGAATCATAGTGTACAACATCATAACCAACGTCTTTAATGTCCTTAGCTTCTATAAGGTTGAGTAATACTTCTTTATTTTCGACTTCTGCAACGCCTAATAATGCAGGAGCTCCTTCGGTTTCTTTAAGACCAATCTGAGAGATAACACGTCCTAGTTTGCGCAATTTGTTGGAATAACGTTTTCCGTTCCAGTTTTTATAACCTTCGGTGGTAAAGTCATCATCTAGGGTATTGGGGTCATCTTCGGTATCAAAGAGATTTTCTAAATTATAAAAAGCAACGCTTATTTTTTTTTGGGTTGAGTGCGCTTTCGCGAAAGCGGAATTATCTTTCATAAATCATGTATTGAGAGTTACGAATTTAGTAAAAATGATAGCAATGCATTTCCTACCTTTGCCCCATGTTAGAAACTGAACAAATAGAATATGAAAAATGTGTTCTTGTTGGAGTGACCACACGTCACCAAAATGAGGATAAAATGAATGAGTATCTGAATGAGCTTGAATTTCTTGCTTATACAGCAGGAGGTGAGGTGACTAAAAGATTTACTCAAAAACTTGATATGCCTAATCCTAAAACATTTTTAGGGTCTGGAAAGATGGAGGATGTAAAAGCATATGTAGATCAGCATGATATAGGAACGGTTATTTTTGATGATGAACTTTCTCCTGGACAACAACGTAATATTGAGCGATTGTTAGAATGTAAGATCGTAGATCGTACGTATTTAATACTCGATATTTTTGCACAAAGAGCCCAAACAAGTTATGCACGTACGCAGGTAGAACTTGCACAATATCAATACTTGTTACCTAGACTTACAGGATTATGGACACACCTTGAACGTCAACGTGGAGGTATTGGAATGAGAGGGCCTGGAGAGACAGAAATCGAGACAGATAGACGTATTGTAAGAGATCGTATTACACTCCTTAAGGGTAAAATGAAAACGATCGATAAGCAAATGTCTGTACAACGTGGTAATCGTGGATCATTGATAAGAGTTGCACTCGTAGGATATACCAATGTAGGGAAATCTACACTTATGAATGCTTTGAGTAAGAGTGAAGTGTTTGCAGAAAACAAACTTTTTGCTACGCTAGATACTACAGTGCGTAAAGTGGTGATAGGGAATTTGCCTTTTTTGCTTTCGGATACGGTAGGGTTTATACGTAAACTTCCTACACAACTGGTAGATTCATTTAAGAGTACACTTGATGAAGTGCGAGAAGCAGATTTATTACTTCATGTAGTAGATATTGCTCACCCACAGTTTGAAGATCATATTGCGTCTGTAAATAAAATCCTTGATGAAATAAAGAGTGCAGATAAACCTGTGCTTATGGTCTTTAATAAGATTGATGTTTATGTGCCAGAAACCTATGATGAAGATGATCTTATGATAGAGCGTAAGGGCGTACATTACTCTATAGAGGAATGGAAACAAACCTGGATGGCGCGTACTAATGGAGATTCTATTTTTATATCTGCTTTAAATAAAGATAACTTTGAGACTTTTAGACAAAAAGTATATGAACGCGTGAGAGAAATTCACATTACTAGATTTCCATATAACAATTTTCTGTATCCAGAATATGAAGAAGGATTCTAGAATATATAAGCTATAATTACAATAAAAAAATGCAAGCCTTAGAAGCTTGCATTTTTTTATTGTAACAATTCTTATTAATCTTACCTTATATTTAGTCTATCATAACGATCATAGTATGCAACCAAAACACGAAAATTCTAAGTTTAAAAAATGGCTTGATTTATTACAGCAAGAGAGTTGGCAATTAGAACTTATTATTTCTGGGGTGGCTATTTTTGGATTGGTACAAGCCATTGAACCTATCGTAAAGGTTATGAATTCTATAAGAGCAAAATCTGAAGGAGAGTTCTTTTTAGGTTTTATTTCAGGGATAGGATTTACAGCAATACTAATATCACTTCTATCTTTGACAATATGCCTGATTATTCATGTGATTTTAAGAGGTCTTTGGATAGGGGCTGTTGGATTGCGATATTTTTCTGGTGATATAGATTATGAGGTTCTTAACTATACAGATAAGTTTAAAACATACTTAAAAAAACGAATAGGTTCTTTTGATAAGTATATTGCAAATTTAGAGGACTATTGTAGTTTGATTTTTGCCTTGTCCTTCTTGTTAGTTTTTTTCTTTATTTCTTTCTTCTTTAGTATAGGATTTGCGGCAACTGTTTTTATTTTATTGGAAAATATTTTTGGTCTTGGAGTTCAAAGTGTTTTGGGGCCTATCTTAGTTATTTTATTTGCGATAGCATATCTTATGACTGCCTTTGATTTTTTTACTCAAGGATTCTTGAAGAAAAAGAAATGGCTCGCTATTATTTATTTTCCCATATACCGATTGATGAGTAGAATCACGTTTTCTTTTCTCTATCGGCCATTGCTTTATAATTTATTAGACAATAAACTAGGAAAACGAATCTTAGCAGTAATGGTGCCTGTTTTTGTATTGGGCTTGTTATTATTTACACTTACTATTAAGGAGTCCAATTATCATATAGACCGTTGGGATGATACTGTAGAGTATGCAAAAACGCGAAATTATTACGACCAAATGGATGATAAGGAAAATACTTATGTAAGTAATGCAGCAATTCCTTCTAATATAATAAAGACAACATCTTTGCCAGTGTTTATAAAACACAAGTCGGCTATAGAGAATGTAATTTGTAAGCTTGATAGTACGCTTACTCCTATAAAAGATGTTCGTGGGTTGGAAATGTCAGGTTTTAGAATACAGCTTAGTAACGGTAGAGATTCCATGGCATACCCAAATTTTAAAAAATACATGTCCTTGCTTAGTGATGTTATTACTATCAAATTAGATAGCTTAGAAATGCCAGCGATGTATATTGCAGTAGAGAACAATAAGGGACAACGAGGATACGAGACAGTTTTGGATTTACAAGGTATATCGCGAGGGCATCATGTATTGCACTTAGCTAGACAAGGAATACGTGGAGATTCTTTGGTCGTTAGAGATATGTCAAAAATCCCTTTTTGGTATTATCCTGATTAAATCTGTAGGAAAATGTTATGATATACCATCTAAGTTGGAACAAAAAAAGCGACCCATCGGGTCGCTTTTTTGTTTTTAATGTAGTTGTGTTTTTCTTAGAAAGCGTAGCTTAATCCTAATGTCCAGTAGCTTTGTATTTCTGTGTCAATATTATCAAAGGTAGCATCGGCTTGTTCAAGTGTATTGAGTGTGTAGAATAATGTCTCTTGTGGACTATTTCTTAGACCGAATTCAAAGCCTACACCAATCTTTTTCCAAAGTGTATATCCAAAAGAGTTTGTCCAAGTCCAGTTTGATAAATCACTTGTCTCATAACTTTGAAAAGCAGATAAGTTTGATTTAAAGTTGATAGCACCAATTTTTCTAGTATAATCAACTAATATTTTGGCTCCAAGTGAAGATTCAAAATTTGAATCTCCATCTGCAAAAACAAAATTATAGTTTAATGGATGTACAACCACAACAAGGTCTTTAATAGGAAGCCAAGTAATACCAACCCCTAAATCAAGATATCCAGGATCATTAAAATTGTTTAATAATGTAGTTCTGTATTCTCCTAGTGCAGAATATGCCAACTTCTCAGTAATATTTCTTCCGTATAAAGAGCTAATATTGAAAACGTCAGTACTTTGTTCAAAGTCATCACTGTCTGTATCTATATCTTTATCATCAAATTTTACCCAAGCTAAGTTTGCACTTAATGCATTACGCCAAAAATCTTTTTCTCTTTTAAGATTTGCATATGCATTTACGTTTATTCCAAAATTACCAGAAGATACGTTAGGATTACTTTGATTAAACCATTGATCAAATTTTGAGATATTTCCACCTATAGTGCCAAAAACTCCTTTTTTCCAGCCTGGTAAAGCATCTATTTTTGCTTGCAAAGCATCTACTTCTCCTTGTAATTTTGCAATCTCAGCTTTTTTAGGAGCTTGTTCTTCTTTTAGTTCCTCTTCTGTTTGAGCATGTAGACTGATAGTCAGTAGCATAGCGGCTGCTAGTGCAATGATTTTTTTCATGGTATAATTGATTTATAGTTTTGCTTTGCAAAGATAGGATTTATTGCAAAATATGGGTATTTACAAGTAAATAATGCCTTTTTTGCGTTGTATAACGTGTGTGTTGTGTAGTTGATCGATGAGGTTTATTTAAGATGTTTTATCTATAAATCTAAGATTCCCAATTTAGAAACGAATATTTAATTCCTAAACCTAGTACTTCACGGACTTGTAGACCACTAATGGCATTTTCATCATAAATAAGCTGAAGCGCAAGATTTGTAGTGATATATTTATTTACAGTCATTGCTACATTAAGTGTATAATCTAAATCTACATTCTTAGTCTTATCTAGATAATCTGAATATAAGTTGAGTGTGTTCTCAAAAACAATATTTTTCAAGAGTTCTTCTTTGTAATAAGCACTTAAGGAAGCTCCTAATTCAAAACGTGTCGTTCTGTTTGCAGCTACTCCAAAAAAAGGAACATAACTTGTTACAGCTTCAGGATCATTTTCATCTACGTTTGTAAAGCGACTACTCACAAATATATATCGAGCAGTAGCTGGGGCTATATTTATTTTAAAATCATCACTTTCTTTCCATAGGACACCTGGTCCAAACTGTAAGTAAGCAGGTGAAAATGGTGCTGTTATCTCCTTTCTGTCTTGTACGATTTCTATAATCTCCCCTTGGTCATTGAGGAGATCTCTATTAAAAAATTCAAATCCAGAGGCAAGCTGTGTTCTAAAGTTTATAATCCCAGAATAATACCAGGTTGTTTTAGGAATTTTACTACCAAAAATGCTATTAATTTCAAACCTATCTGTTGTTTTGCGTACAAATTTTTGATCCTTTGCAATGGTAATCCCTAGGTTGGTAATGAGTTTTGTGTCCCAATTAATTTTTTCACTTTTATAATTCAGATCATGGGTTATATTAAAGCTTCCGGCAACATTTGAAGTCCCTCCGCCTTGCCAATCTTCATTAAAAGCACTTTGATTAAATAAAAGTTGAGCCAGTCCTTTACTCTTCCACCCTTTTGAAATTGAATCTTTTTTAGGCTTTTCTTGAGCGATTAGTGATACAGAGAATAGGGAAAAGAGTAATGTTATTTTAAGTGCACGCATTATCAATATACTTTTAATAAGCGGGCAAAAGTAGCCTAATTGAACAGAAAATTCAACACAAAATTAATTCCTTTTTTTATACAAAGGAACAGAAGAACACGCCTCTCCAAACATCAAACTTTTTGTTACTGGCTGCAGTTTTTCTATAAGTAATAAATAAGCGTTTTGAGGGACAGGTTTATTTGTACATCCTTTTACAATGACTGGGCTGTTTTCATATGGCGACGTATCTAGATGGAGAATTGCTTCTGTAAAAAGTACCGTTTCGAGAGTTTCTAATGTTCCAGTAATTGTTTTCTTTGCAATCCCTTGTAATTGAGTAGCAACAAGCATATAGGCCCATGCAGGAATAATGGCATCTGTACTACAGTGCAAGGCAACAAAGCTGTTTTGATACTGTGACCAATTATGGGTTGATACGCTTTCGCGAAAGCTTTTCTCCCGTAATAAAAATCCTTCTTCTAGCCACTGAGAAATGTCAATAGTAATGCGCTCTCCAGAAGCATATAAATCTTCTAGATCAAATGTAATTAATTTACTATTTGCAACTCTGTTTACGATTTCATCCATAGGTTTTATAACATTCCTAATTCTAATTTAGCTTCTTCACTCATTAGTTCTTGAGTCCAAGGTGGATCAAACGTTATTTCGACTTCACAATCATTAACTCCTTTAATAGATTTTATCTTTTCTTCTACTTCTAATGGTAGTGTTTCAGCTACAGGGCAATTAGGAGTTGTAAGTGTCATGAGAATTTTTGTGTCATAGTCTTCATTTACAAATACGTCGTAAATCAATCCAAGTTCGTAAATATCTACTGGGATTTCTGGGTCAAATATTGTTTTAATCACGCGAACTATTTTTTCGCCTAACTCTTCTGTGTTTATAGTGGTGTCGCTCATTGTCTTTAATTTAATTGCGTTTGATATGCAACAGCATATAACTTTAATTGTTTGATCATACTTACAAGACCATTTGCTCTTGTAGGTGATAAGTGTTCTTTAAGCCCTATCTCGTCTATAAAAGCAGTATCTGCTTCTATAATGGCAGAAGGAGCTTGTCCAGAAAAAGTGCGTATAAGGATCGCTATAATCCCTTTGGTAATAATAGCGTCACTATCTGCTGTAAAATTAATAGCACCGTCTTCCATATTTGCGTGTACCCATACTTTACTTTGACATCCTTTGATACTATAATCATCTGTTTTATATTGTCCTTCTATAAGAGGTAACGACTTTCCTAGATCAATCATATATTCATACCGTTGCATCCAGTCATCAAACATAGAAAACTCATCTATAATCTCTTCTTGTATTTCTTGTATTGTTGCCATAGTTAAAATATAAAGCGTGTCGCTTTTAAAATTTCTTTACCCTCGTTATATAAAATAAGCGTATCGCCTTTGGTATTAAATTCTTTAATCCCTGTAAAGATATTTAAAAACCGTCTTTCTTTCTTCATTGTTTCATCATCACAAATTACCATAGTGCTTACTACATGAGAAAATGTAATCTTTTCTTGCTTTTGAGTAAAAGCAACATTGTATGTATTACAAGCCGCTAGCCCAGAAACCTTAGATGTGCGATCATTAATTTTCATGATAATGTCATCTCCTTCTATAAGTCGTCCATACAACGTATTCACAACAAAAGTACCTGCAAAAATCTGGTTCTCATCTGGCTGAGAACTAGTTTCTTGTTTTGATGCACAGGAGTTTGTCAAACACATCATAAATAGTAAAATATAGAACCGTATCATAGTATACGAACTTTAAGGCAAAGATAGTGCCCAAAAAGACAACTGTCACCTTGACATGATAGAAATTATAGATGTTTGTATAGATACCACATTGGGCGATAGGGAAGATGTAGCAATTCAAAATCCAAACACTGCAATCCTCCTTTTTGATATCCAAGTCTGTCGTAAAAATGCATTGCTTGTGGGTGTTGATCCATAGCGTCTAACCAAATGAGCTTATGATTTGTTGCCTGTGCACGATCATGAGCATATTGCATCAATTGTTTTCCAATTCCTTTTCCTTGTATGGTTGTATCTAGATATATACGCTGTATTTTAAAGCTGCTAATATCAGGTTGCTCAGGATATGTACAATTTTCTATAGTCTTAAAGATGCCAATGATTTTATAATCTTGATTAAATACGCTTTCGCGAAAGCGTACAAAGTAATAATGAGAACCTATCTCACTTAGGTCTTTTTTTAGGCTTTCAGAACCGTATACATGATTAATATACCAATTCCCTTGGTCATGCCAGAAATGAGCATACGCAGGTGGATAAATGCGTTGCATTAATTTAAAAAGATCCGATTGATCTTCTAAAGTAATAGGGATAAGTTGTAGTTGGTCAGAAATAGTAACCATATAGAACTACTTTATGAGAGCATTGTTACAGCTCGTTGTACGCCTTTTATAAAAATATCTATCTCTTCTTTTGTGTTGTAAAATGCAAAAGAAGCTCTCACGGTTCCTGGGATTTGATAAAAATCCATGATAGGTTGCGCACAATGATGACCTGTACGTACAGCAATTCCTAACTTATCTAGAATAGTGCCGATATCGTATGGATGAATAGCTGCTACATTAAAAGAGATTACAGCTGTTTTTTTACTAGAAGTTCCAAATATTTTAAGCCCTTCTATTTGAAGTAACTTCTCTGTTGCATATTGAAGTAATTCTTCTTCGTAATGTGCAATGGTATCAAACCCTATAGCATTCATATAATCTATTGCTACACCAGTTGCGATACCGCCACAAATATTTGGAGTTCCTGCTTCAAATTTATGCGGAAGTCCTGCATATGTAGTTTTTTCAAAGGTTACTTGGTCAATCATTTCACCACCACCTTGATAGGGAGGAAGCTGTTCTAATAAAGCTTCTTTTCCGTACAAAATCCCTACTCCAGTAGGACCGCATATTTTATGAGCACTGGCTACATAAAAATCGGCGTCTAGTGCTTGTACATCTGGTTTGATATGTGGTGTTGCTTGTGCTCCATCTATAACAACAGATGCACCTACCTTATGAGCTTCGGCAATAATGTGCTCAATAGGATTAATAGTTCCTAGAGCATTAGAGACATGATTTACAAATACAAGTTTGAGATTTGTAGAGATCGCTTTCGCGAAAGCGTCCATATCCAGTTCTCCACTCTGCGTCATCGGTATTACTTTAAGAACCGCTCCAGTACGTTCACATAGCATTTGCCATGGCACAATATTACTGTGATGTTCTAAGGAAGAGACTAAGACTTCATCCCCTTTTTTAAGTAATGAGCTATATCCATTTGCTATTAAATTAATAGCATGGGTTGTACCAGCAGTAAGGATGATCTCATGAGATTTTGCCGCATTAAAATGTTTTTGGATTTTAATACGAGCTTGTTCATATGCATCTGTAGCTTCTTGTGAAAGTGCATGTACACCTCTATGAATATTTGCATTGTAGTTAGAATAATAATCTACAATAGCATCTATAACTGCTTGAGGTGTTTGAGAGGTCGCTGCGTTATCAAAATAAATTAAAGGGTGTCCGTTTACTTTTCTTGTGAGTATCGGAAAGTCTTTTCTAATATTTTGTACGTCAAACGCCGTGTTTGATTTTGTTGCTTCCATCTTCAATAATGCCTTCATTTTATTAAAATACCCGCATTAAGCGGGTATTTTAATATGTAATTTATAATTTGTATTACTTATATATCAAACCCAATACTTACACCAATTTTCTTGGCAATAAGTTTAGTAATACGTTGTTTTAACTGCGGAATTTTTACACTAGATAATACTGTATTTGCAAAAGCATACATAAGTAAAGCTCTTGCTTCTTTTTGAGCGATACCTCTAGATTGTAAATAAAATAATGCGCTCTCGTCTAGCTGTCCTATGGTACATCCGTGAGAACAACGTACATCATCTGCAAAAATCTCTAATTGAGGTTTTGAGTTAATCGTTGCTTTATCATCTATCAAAATATTATTGTTAGATTGATATGCATTTGTTTTCTGAGCTTCTTTTTCTACAACTACTTTACCGTTAAAAACACCTGTAGAGCTCTCTGCAAAAATACCTTTGTAATCCTGATGTGATTCACAGTTAGGCTCGATATGATGTACAAGTGTATTATGATCTACATGTTGTTTACCTTCTATTAAAGTAATCCCCTTTAAGATAGAATCCATGTATTCTCCTTTTTGATAATAATTAAGGTTATTACGTGTGATATTACCACCAAGAGAAAACGTATGAACAGAAACAACACTTTCTCTATGTTGTTCTATTTCTGTAGTATCTACCAGAGAAGCTTTTAGTTTATCATTTTGAACCTTATAATAATCTATCATTGCACGCTTACCCGCATATATTTCAGTCACGGTATTTGTAAGAACAGCGGTGTCTGAAAGACTCTGATGACGCTCTATGATTTGAACTTCACTATTTTCTTCTGCAACAATAAGGTTACGAGGTTGTAATAGTGTTGCTGCTTCTGATCCTGTTGCAAAGTGAATAATTTGAATAGGCTTATCTGCTACTTTTCCTTTAGGAATATAGATGTAAGCTCCTTCTTTTGCATATGCAGTGTTTAATGAAGTTAAGCTTTCTTCTTTTGCAATTTTATTAAAATATACATCAATGACTTGCTTATACTTCGGTTTTGTAAGAGCAGAATTTAGTGTACATACGTCAATTCCATCATGTGTAGTAGAGGATAGATGTGCATTAAAGACACCGTCTACAAAAACGATATTATACGTGTCTATATCATTAATAAAATAACGCTCTACATCTTTAAAATCTAGAGAGGTTTCTTTTTTTGTTGGAAAAAGGCTGTAGTTTTCTTTTAAGATGCTGTTTAGAGATGTGTATTTCCAAGCTTCATCCTTTTTTGAAGGAAAACCTTCTTCTTCAAATGTTTTTATAGCACTTCCACGTAAATCGTATAAAGCAGAGTCTGGATCAAGACTATCTTGAAAAACGATATGTGAACTTACTAATTTATCTTTTAAACTCATGTGTCTAAGTTGTGAGTTAGGAATGTAAAGAATCGAAATGTTGCGTATAGCGACTTAATATCTCGTGTCTTTTTTCTCCAAACTGTTTATGCGTTTACTTCTTCTTTAAGCCAGTCGTACCCTTTTTCTTCAAGCTCGTGAGCAAGTTCCTTACCTCCTGTTTTTACAATCTTACCATCCATAAGTACGTGTACTACATCTGGGACGATATAATCTAAAAGACGTTGGTAATGTGTAATGACTAGCACTGCATTATCCTTACTTTTAAGCTTATTTACTCCATTTGCTACAATACGTAATGCATCTATATCTAGACCAGAATCTGTCTCGTCAAGAATAGCAAGTTTAGGCTCTAACATAGCCATTTGAAATATTTCATTACGTTTCTTTTCTCCTCCAGAAAACCCTACATTAAGAGATCTTGATAAGAACTTTCTGTCAATCTCAAGAAGTTCTGATTTCTCACGTATCATTTTAAGCATATCACTTGCAGGCATATCTTCTAGACCTTTTGCCTTGCGAGTTTGGTTGATAGCAGTTTTAATAAAGTTTGTTACAGATACACCAGGAATTTCTACTGGGTATTGGAAAGAAAGAAAAACACCATTGTGAGCACGCTCTTCAGGATCCATTTCTAAAATAGATTCTTCATTAAGATGGATGTCGCCACCAGATACTTCATATTCTTCCTTACCAGCAATAACAGATGCTAATGTGCTTTTTCCAGAACCATTAGGTCCCATAATAGCATGCACTTCTCCTGCTTTAATCTCAAGATTAATCCCTTTAAGGATGTCTTTTTCTTCTATACCTGCATGCAGGTCTTTTACTGTTAACATAACGTATTGTTTCTTTTTTATTTCAGGCTGTTATTTTCCTGTTTCTATTTTTATAGGTTCATCTCCTTTAGGAGGAAGTACCTTTACAATTTCTTTAATGGTCACAATTTCTTCCCAAACATCACTACCTTCTGGTTTTGGGTTGACTTCTCCTTTTATAACTACAGGAACCATGTCAAATTTATCTCTCTGTTTTGAAGAGGCCTGTTTTATAAGCTCCTCCGTCATATCGTTTAGAACGACACCATAAATAAAGTTGTTGCCCATAATAACGCCTGCACCATCAACAAAGAGAAACTCTCCTTCAATTGTTCTTAAAGAGGTATTCTTGCTTTGTGTATTCTCAACAGTTTCTGAAGATCCATCTTCTTTTTTTGTTTCATTTTTACAGCTTGTGATTGCTAGCGCTATAACGAATAGGATGACAAGTTTTTTCATATAGGATTTATTAGTTAAGTGTTTTTGGAGCTACAGGCATTTTTGCAAAGTCTGCAGGTTCGTGCTGAATATATACAGTTGCTTTTTTTGCTTTCGCGAAAGCTTCAAAATTGGCTATAGCGGTTTCACTTTGTGTAAGGTCATGATTAAACCCAGGAACTACGTGTCCATCACGATTTTCTTGAAAGTGATACATATCTCCAGAGAGCAATGTTGGGCCATGTTCTGGTAAGTCTATAAATAATACTTGATGTCCCGGTGTATGTCCCGGCATTGATTTTATAATAACGCTACCGTCTCCAAAAACATCGTGATCACCCGAAAGTGAGATGACATTAGTAAGTGCTTTAAATGAATCTGGAGCATAAAAACCATTGCCTTTAATTTCTTCACTTATAGAAAAATCAAATTCAGGTTTTTGTACAAGCCATTTTGCAGCTGCAAAATGACTAGCTCCACCTGTATGATCAAAATGAATATGCGAAAAAGCAATATAATCTACATCTTCTTTTTTAAGGCCAATAGTCGCTAGTTGATTTAAAATAGAATCTTTTCTAGAAATGGTAAAAGCCCCATCAGGAGTTGTGTATGCTTCTTGCCCTACAAGTCCTTCAGGTAATCCAGTATCCCAAAGTAAGGTTCCTTTAGGATGTTTAACTACATAAAAAGGATCTACAAGTTGTTTTGATTCTCCTTTGTACGTGTCTCCTTGTGCAAAGAGATTAAGGTTATTTGCGCCTACAGATCCTCCATCAAATGTATAGAGAAGAACGGCAGGTTTTGATGGCACTTCTTGTACCTTTTCTTTTTCTGCTTCTTTTGTATCTACTGTTGCTTCCTTACAAGAAATAAAGACAAGGACTGCAGCAAAAAGTATGATAATCTTTCTCATGAGTTTTTATTTGCAAGTTTTAGGATTATCCTACGCTTCCTTCTAAACTAATTTCTAAAAGCTTTTGAGCTTCTACAGCAAATTCCATAGGAAGCTTATTAAGTACTTCTTTACTAAATCCGTTTACGATAAGGGCAATTGCTTTTTCAGTATCTATACCACGTTGGTTACAGTAAAAGATTTGATCTTCTCCAATTTTACTTGTTGTTGCTTCATGCTCAATCTGCGCAGATTTATTTTTTGCCTCGATATATGGGAAGGTGTGTGCTCCACAAGCATTTCCCATCAATAAACTATCACACTGTGAGAAGTTACGAGCGTTATCTGCATTGGCATTTATTTTTACAAGACCTCTATATGAATTTTGAGATTTTCCAGCAGAAATTCCTTTTGAAATAATGGTACTCTTAGTATTCTTACCTAAGTGTATCATTTTTGTTCCTGTATCTGCTTGCTGGTAATTGTTTGTTACAGCAATAGAGTAAAATTCTCCGATAGAGTTATCTCCCTTAAGAATACAACTAGGGTATTTCCAAGTGACAGCACTTCCTGTTTCTACTTGTGTCCAAGAGATTTTTGCATTTTTCTCACAAAGACCACGCTTTGTTACAAAATTGTATACTCCCCCTTTTCCTTCGGCGTTTCCTGGATACCAATTTTGAACAGTTGAGTATTTAATCTCAGCATCGTCAAGAGCAATAAGTTCTACAACAGCGGCGTGTAGTTGATTCTCATCACGACTAGGTGCTGTACATCCTTCTAAGTAACTTACATAACTACCTTCGTCTGCAATAAGAAGTGTTCTCTCAAACTGACCAGTTCCTCCTTGATTAATTCTAAAATATGTAGATAACTCCATTGGGCAACGTACCCCTTTTGGGATGTAACAAAAAGAACCATCACTAAAAACAGCGCTATTCAAGGCTGCATAAAAGTTGTCTTTTGTTGGGACAATGGTACCGAGGTGTTTTTTTACGAGTTCTGGATGCTCTTTAATAGCTTCAGAAATACTCATAAAAATAATTCCTTTTTCAGCAAGTGTCTTTTTGAATGTCGTTGCTACAGAAACAGAGTCGACTACAATATCCATTGCGATATTATTCATCTTTTTCTGTTCGTCTACAGAGATTCCTAATTTCTTATACATCGTTAGTAGATCTGGATCTACATCGTCAAGTGTTTTGTTAGGGTCTACAGCTACAGGTGCAGAATAATAAGCGATAGCTTGAAAATCTGGTTTTTCATAGTTTACATTCGCCCATTCTGGTTCTTCCATTGCTTTCCAAACTTTAAAAGCTTCTAGTCTCCATTCGGTCATCCATTCAGGCTCTTCTTTTTTCTTAGAAATTGCGCGAACGATATCCTCATTTAAACCTATAGGAAATGTTTCAGATTCTATATCTGTAAAAAAACCATATTCGTATTCTTTGGTTTTTAATTCTTCTCTTAAATCGTCTTCAGTATATGCCATTTTTTTTGATACCACTGATTTTAATCAGCTACTTATATTGAGTTATTCAATACATTATAAATACGTAATAGGGCGTTAGGAGAACAAAAAGGTGGTGCGTTTATTACTAAACTGTTTCATTCTCCTTTGGCCCATTAGTTATATTATAATGAAAAACTCTCTCCACATCCACAGGTACGCTGTGCATTTGGATTGTTAAATACAAATCCTTTTCCATTAAGACCTCCACTATATTCTAGTGTTGTTCCTATGAGATATAAAAAACTACGCTTATCTACTATTAAGCGTACGTCGTTGTCTTCAAAAACTTTATCGTCTTCTGCCTGAGATTTATCAAAGTTTAAATCATATGATAAACCAGAACATCCACCGCTTTTTACACCTACTCTTACGTAGTCTGTAGCGATATCATATCCATCGTCTTGCATAAGACCTGCGATTCTTGTTTTTGCTTCTGTTGTTACTTTAATCATAATGATTCTAAATAATATGCAAATATACGCCATAAGTAGCTTTTTTCCATAGAACCTAACATTATTCTAACATATACTGTGATAGGGTTTTTCTATAGTAAAATAAATAATAAAATCAAGGTGGATTTTATAGATAAATGATATGGGTTTTTGCTGTCTTTTTAAATCGTTATTTTTTAATGAAACGACGTGTAGTTTCTGTTTGGATTCCTTGTAATTTTAAAAAGTACATACCTGTAGCAAGGCTTTCTACATCAATGATTGTATCAAAAATATTTTGTGAGATAATCCTACCTTGTATATCTATAATTTGGTAGGATTGTATACGGTTAATATGATCTCCAGTAATTGTGATTTTGTCTAGTGAAGGATTTGGGAATAATTGAATCGAAATATCTTGACCAAATTCTTCAGTGTTTAAGAATGCATTGGTGTAAAAAATACGATCACCATTTATATCTGTAAGAATAAGATGTCTACCTTGACCTTCCTCTATAATTTCATAAGTATGTGTTTTACCTTCTAATTGCATTAAAAATAGGTAGTCATAATCTGCTAATATGGTATTAATACACTCATCGGCCAGTGTTGCAAGAAATCCTATTGAAATTGTTGGAACTCCAAAATAATTGAATGTTGAAAAAACACCATTCCCACCAAAGAGACATACAAAATCTTGTTGTACTTCATTGGAGTCATTAAATAAACTAATAGTAAAATCATTAAGTTGATTCTCCTGATTTGTGGGAGGATTTTGTGCTACACCATCTATTTCATAGTAATCCAAATACCATCCTTCTTGCGAAATATCTGAAGGAACATTTGAATTAATTGTACCATATATTGCTTGATCACCATTACTTTTTATAAGGGTGAGCTGTGTAAATTCTAATGAATCTTCATTTATAGAATAGGAAAAATCTTGAGGTTGAGGATTGCCAAAAAAATCGGACATAGCTCCTTCAAAAGCACTTTCTTCAGGAATATCACATACATCGAGGGTCTGGTTATAACTTTCAATAGTAATTGTAGTATCCGTGAAGTTGATCATCAATCCTCCATGCCCATTACATGCTAAACTTCCTATATATTCTCCTGTGGACGTGTCTATAGATAGATCTGAAAATACAGTATTTGGAATATTTACAGTGCTTCCACTCATTGTAAGCTCAGTTAAAAACCAAGTACGATTTAAGTCTTCTTGAGCATTTGAAAGAAATGAGATAAGTAAAAAGAATAGCAAGTAAATTGATTTCATAATAGATGATTGATAGATTAAAAATACTAATTTGTAGCTAGTTAGCGTTTTGAATTATGTTAAAAATCAAGTTGTACTATAGAGAATTCATATACGCCTTGATCTGTCTCAAATTTGCATGAAAGTATGCTTTCGCGAAAGCATACTTTAAATTCTATGATATACTATTCCTGTTTCATAAAACCGATATCATCTATCACAACAACTCCTTTAGGTGTTTTATCAAAAATGAAAGCGATCTTCCTAATGGTGGTAATATTAAAAAAAGGATTGAATGTCTGGATGTCGCTCAGGGAATAGGAAAAAGTTTGAAATATATTTTCAGATGAATCTTCATCTTTGAGAAATTGGGATTTCCATATCCTTACTTTTAGTTCGCGTTGTAGTGCTGAAAAGTGACTTAAAGGGAAATGCACTATTTCACCAGAAGCATCTGTCATTTTTATGGAAAAGTTAATGGGCTCTTTAGGTTTGTCTTTTTTGTTTTCATCCTTTTCACTTTCATCCTCATTCCCTTCTTTGTCAGACGTATTATTTTCTGCTATTTCATTCGTTTCATTTTCTTTGTTTACCCACTTTCCACTAGTTTTGGGATTTGAACTTTCAGTAGATTCAGCCATAGAGAACATAAATATACTGGTGCTATCTATAGTTTTTAAGGTGTCAGGAATATGAATAATATATTTAGCTTGGATAGAATCAGGTACAATTTCTCCTTCTTCTAGATCGTCATAATGCCATCCTATATAAGAAGCGCGGCTACCTTTTTCTCCCCATTTAAGTTTGATTTCTTGCTCTCTCCATACAGATACGTGTTCTGAAGCAATAGTCGAACTACCCGCTGTAGCGGTATGTACATTAAAGTCTTCATCAAAACTAGCTATTGCTTCAAAACTAGCATCTTCATATTGATTTAAATAGATGGTTTCTGGTAGCCAATCTTTGCCTTTACGCGCATCTGTAAATAAGGATTTATATGTGGTATTGTCTTTAAGGGTAGTTTCTAGAAAAGCACTTATATACACTTGTGCAATCTTTCTTTGATCTTCTGCAGGCAATAAAGGCTTATTATTTAGAAGCTTCGTAAAAGATCCTACATCATTATCTCCCCAACTCGTATTAAATTGTCCATGGTTGGCTCCTTGAATATAGATTCCCGATTTGAAATAATGAGTACTGTCAGAAAAAGTAATGCGTTCATATTGTTTAGATCCGGCATAAGATGAGACATCAGCATCTTGTGCCCCGTGTAAAACAAGGTAGTTAATATCTTTTAATGTGGTGCGTGCATTACCTGGTTCATATTGACCATCTACTGGAGCAATGGCTACAATAGATTGGATGTCATAATCATAGTCTAGTGGGATTGTCGCATCATCATAATAAGATGGCATTTTGTTAAGTAAGGCAGCATGAGCTACAGCTTCCCCACCACGAGAATGGCCTAAAAGAGCTAATTTTGTAGTGTCTATCTTATTGTAGAAGATGTTTTCTTTATCAGTATTCCACATTTGCCATACACGTAAGTGTTCTAATAACATCCATCCGCGAGCATCGTTCTCTTCATCCAATCCTCCTGTAATATCTGACCAAGAACTATTAAAGAAATTTTCATCAACAGAAGCAAAAATAATTCCTCGCGAAGCTAGAAGTTCTCCTAGATATCCATATCCCGTATCTGAAAAATCTTGCATCATATGATTCCCGTGAACAACAAGTGCTAATGGAAAAGGGCCTTCTCCTTCTGGATACCAAACATATCCATTTACAGGTAACGATTTTGCATTAAATCCCCAGAATTGTTCTCTATACCAACCACTAAATCCTTCCCAATTATCTAGAAAGGGAACACCGTTTACACTGTCGGTTTTGATGGTGACATTTTCTCCAAATTCTGGTCTATGATGATCCTTGCCACTTCCATATGTAAGTGTTTTTACAGGATATGTTCCTTTTTTTGCAGGAGAAGGAGCTGTTATGTTTTTTATAGTAGCGGTATTTACGGCAGCGGCATTTATGATAGGTTTCATTTCAAAGCCTGTAGGAATATAGGCTATAATAGCACTTATGAATCCTCCTAGACCTAGTATAAAACCTAGTATAGTGACTACTTTCTTAGGAGTTGTTAATTTTCTAAATGTACCTTTTAAAATAATGGCTATTGAAGCTCCTAATAATGATGTGATTATAATAGCTGTTATTATATATAGCCCTTCAAAAGCAAGGGCAGAAAGGAATAGAGGAATCGCAATTAATACAGCGATTTTGTATCTTTTTGGGATATGATTAAATTTTTTAATCACCCATAATGATATATATGCGCTTACTACAAATAGTCCTGCAAATCCAATAAAAAATATAAATAACCAAGGATCACCTGCCTCTAATGTGCTAGAGAGTGCAAATAATAAAAACAAAATTATGGAGGAAATGAGTAGTGCTATTGAAGCTCCTTTTATAGCTGTTTTCCCGGGAGTGATTTTATCTAATTTTGCATAGATCCACCTCTTGAATTTTTTAAATAATCGTATCATTTTTAATTAGTTCTTATCTTAAAGATACCTTAATTTTGCAACTTTATTTTGAGTTTCCTTAGCTAGGGCGTATTTTTCGATGAAAATCAAATTGCTTGAAAAATAAATTTCTACATTATAGTGTCTTGTTAGTACTAACTATTCAAACGTGTTATGCGCAAACAGATACTATTCCAGCTCAAAAACTAGATACTGTTTATATTCAGTCATCTCGTATTTCTAGTACGTTGCAAAAACTACCGGCATCTGTATCCGTATATCAAGCGAGACCAGAGGATGCTACAAAACAACAATTGTCATTACAAGAATATGTGCAGCAGAGTTCTGGGGTATTTACTCAGAATGCAACAAATTTTGCGCAGGATCTGCGAATTTCTATTAGAGGATTTGGAGCGCGTTCTGCTTTTGGAATACGAGGCATAAAACTTATTGTAGATGGGATTCCAGAAACAACTCCAGATGGTCAAGGACAATTAGATAACCTTACATTAGGAATTATTGATCGTATAGAGATTTTAAAAGGGCCAAGTTCGAGTTTATATGGTAATGCATCAGGAGGTGTGATTTCCATACAAACCATAGATAATGTAGAATCTCCTTTTTCTAGTTGGAAAGGAAGTGTGGGAGCTTATGGATTTCAAAACTTTCAAGCCACAGGTGGTATTGGGACAAAAAATGCCGACTATATTTTTCACGGAAGTTATGTGTCTTCAGATGGATACCGTGATCAAAGCGGATTTAAGCAAACCAATACCAACTTTAAAGCAAACTTCCGTTTAGGAGATAACGTGACCTTAAAAGCATTACTAAATTATAGTGATTCTCCCGAGGCTCAAGATCCAGGAAGTTTGACACTAGAATCGGTACAAGAAAATCGAAGACAAGCCAGAGATCGTAATGTGCTTTTTGAAACAGGAGAAGAGATACGACAGTTTAAAGTAGGAGCAAGTATTGTCTGGAATCGCTCTAAGCATACTCTAGTAGAGGGATACCTCTTTTATAATAATAGACAATTTGATGGCAAACTTCCATTTGAATTTGGAGGCGTTATTGATTTGGGAAGAAATTACCTAGGACAAGGTGCTAGTATTTCTTATATAAAAGGAAAAAATAAATTGAAAGCTGGATATGACTTTGGATATCAAAATGATGATAGACAACGTTTCCGAAATCTAGAAGGAACTCAGGGTGATCAGACATTAGATCAGAAAGAAAAGTTTACAAACATTGGAGTATATGTGACAGATCATTTAGAGATAGGAAACTGGTATTTTACTGGGGGACTTCGTTTTGATTATAATAAACTTTCGGCAGATGATGCATTTTTAAGTAATGGTGATGATTCGGGAGATATTACCTTAAATGCAATCAATCCAAGTGTTGGTGTTAATTACACTTTCGCGAAAGCACATAGCATATACAGTAGTTTTTCTACCAGTTTTGAAACTCCAGCCCTTTCTGAACTTTCTGCAAATCCAGATGGAGGGCAAGGATTTAACGAAGACCTTGAAGCGCAGAGAGCGACTAATTATGAAATAGGGCTTGAAGGAACATTTGCAAAGAAGTTAAGGTATCAACTTGCCTTTTTTCGTATAGATACTCAGGATGATTTGGTGCCTTTTGAATTAGAGGCTTTTCCAGATCGTACATTTTTTAGAAATGCAGGAAAAACCAATCGTAATGGTTTTGAAGTAGAAGGGGTATACGCTTTCGCGAAAGCGTGGAGTGTATCTGCATCCTACACTTTCTCAGATTTTAAATACCGTAATTTTACAACACCTAATGGCGCTTTTGATGGAAACGCATTGCCAGGAATTCCAAAACATGTGGCAAACGTTGGACTTCAATACCGATCTGATAAAGGGATTTATGTGGGAATTCAAACATCCATCGTAGGATTGCAATATGCAAATGATAGTAATGAAGCAGAGGTAGAAGGATATGAGAATATCAGCCTTAGAGGAGGATATGATTTTGGATATAAAAATGTGATGATACGACCTTATGTTGGTGTAAATAATTTGCTGGATCAGGCATATACAGATAATGTACGTATTAATGCTTTTGGAGGTAGATTTTTCGAGCCTGCACCTGGTTTTAATGCTTATGGAGGTGTTGAGTTGAGGTTTTAATTTTGTGCTACTATGACAGAGTTACAGATGTATGCAATTGCCATTGTAGGGGCTCTCTTTGCAGGAGGGATCAATACACTTGCAGGTAATGGAAGTGCGATTACGTTAACCATCCTAACTGAAGTTTTAGGACTTCCTCCTAATATGGCAAATGGAACAAATCGCATAGGCGTTTTTACACAGTGCACAGCAACTTCTTGGGTGTTTTATAAAAATGGAAAACTTAATCTAACGCATACAAAAAAATATGTCTACCCTATTTTTATAGGTGCTATTGCAGGCGCTATTCTTGCACTTAATGTGAGTAATGAACAGTTTAGATCTGTTTTTAGATTTATGCTTGTTTTTATGCTTATTGCTGTTCTCGTAAAACCTAAAAGATGGCTGCGTAAAACAGATGCTACATTTCAACCTTCTTGGTACGTGTATTGGCCATTATTATTTGCATTAGGTTTTTATGGCGGTTTTATTCAGATGGGAATGGGAGTGTTCTTTCTTATTATTATGGTGCTAGGGATGCGCCTTAATATTATAGAAGGAAATGCTTTAAAGTCATTTGTGATTGCATTATATACTTTGGTGATTATTGCTATGTTTCATTATCAAGGATTAATAGATTGGAAATTAGGCGGAATTATGGCAATAGGGCAAACAATAGGAGGCTATCTCACCGCTCGATTTGCTAGTAAAAGTAAATGGGCAGATCAAATAGCATATTATGTGTTGATTGTTGTATTAGTGCTTGCTGTCGTTAGAATGTTCTTTACATAGCTTTTCAAACAACGATGACCATTGATAAAATGGTTTACTACATATCAAATAGAAGATAAAATGGACTATAAGAAAAGAATAATTAGCATTGTAATTTGTACACCTCTTTTTATCTTTTCATGTACACAACCACAGGACCGAGCTTCCTTTGATTATGGGACAAAAAATGACTCAGCATTATTTCATTTTAAGAAAGGATGGGAGCAAATCATGGATAACGGACAATGGACATTATCTGAAGCATCTTTTAGGAAGGCTGTTGCGCATGATTCTGATTTCTTAATTGGTAAGAGTTTAGTGGGAAGAATAAGTTCAGATATAGAGGAACGCTTAAAGATAAAACAAGAACTAGTATCTAAAAAAGAAACAGTCTCAGTAGATGAGCGCTTACTGCTAGATATTTATGAATTAAATATAGACATGATGAATGCACGATCGCAAGCGCCTGATAAGATTGCAGGAATCATAAAGGATTTCCGATCGTTGTCTGAGATCAATTTTAGAACTTTTGTACATGCATATCCCAAAGAAAGTTACATCAAAGCAGAATATATAGAAGTGTTACATGCTGCTCATGGAGCACAAGTAGCTATAGATTCATTGCAAAAACTAGTAACGCAAAAAGAGATTAAAGAGGTGTCATTTTTTAAAAGTTATCTAGCTTCCTTAGAAGCAGAACTTGGAAATTATAAAAAAGCACTGTCTTATGCAGATGAGGTTGTAGCAATGCATAACGATGCTACACTTGCGGGTCCTTATGCTACGTATGCAGATATCTATTTTAAAATGGATAGCCTAAATCTTGCATCAAAGTATATTGATAAAGCTGTCTCTTTAGATCCAAAACACCTGATTGCACAAGGTTTAAAGAAACGTATTGATCAAAAAATAGGAGATCAGAAAAAAGATTCTATCTTTTAGAATTCAGCAAAGCGCCTATCTTCTATAAAGTCATTATCTGTGAGTGTCTTTAGAAATGCAATGAGTTGTACTTTTTCTTCTGTTGTTATATCTAATCCTAGAGTTCCATCTGGACGTCTAAATTGATCATCAAGGGTAGGACTATCTACCATACCATCAGTATAAAAATCAAGTACGTTTTCTAAGGTTCCTAAACGGCCATCATGCATATATGGAAATGTAATCTCAATATTACGTAAGCTCGGAACTTTAAACTTTCTATTATCACTTGCTACCCCAGTAACTCGTTCTCTCCCTATATCATTATACTCTGGATCAACTGGAAGTCCGTTATTACGATATGATTGGTCTGTTTGTAATGTTCCGGCATGACAAGAGGCGCATTTTGCATCAAATACAGCACGACCTGCATTCTCTTCATCTGTAAATGTAACAGCTTCTCCTCGTTCTAATTTGTCAAACTTAGAGTTTGCGCTGATCATCATGACCATAAATTGTGATAATGCTTTAAACATACGATCTGCACTTATGCCTTCAGATCCAAAAGCTTCTTCAAACATTGTCGGGTAGTCATCATCTGCTGCAAGTTTTGATAGTACATTTGAAACGGTTTCATTCATTTCTACCTCAGCAGTAATCGGGATGATAGGTTGCGTATCTAGAAACGTAGCAGCACCATCCCAAGTAAATTCATTCATAAAGGCAAGGTTGTGTAATGGTTGTGCATTACGAGAACCTATTTGACCATCTACGCCGTGGCTCGTGATATGGGTATGATGTGTAAATGAAAATGATTGGATATGACAAAAACCACAAGAAACAACTCCGTCAGAAGCTAACTGTCCATCATAAAAAAGCTTTTTTCCTAGTTCAAATCCTTTTTCTGTAGGTGGATTTTGAATAATACTATAGGTCGCATCTGGAAAATTAGAGGGTACTGTAAAGTCTAATAATGGATTTGTTACAACTGCTGGATCATCATCTCCAGTGTTTGCATTATTTCCATTACTATTGTCTGAGCTACATGCACAAAAACAAAGGAATATGATGAGATATGTTATAGGTTTCATTATTCTATAATACTAAAAGCAGCACTCGTGTTTTCTGCAATTTTTGGAGCATTTATGGGGTCGACCATGATTTCATTTTTCTCTTCTAGAGAAAGAGTATGTAAACTATCAAAAATCTTTGCAACGTCAAATTGAATTGTTTTTGATGCAGTGCTATTGCTATTAAGTTGTAGTTCAGAAATAAGAATGGTAACCTCTTTGTAATTATCTAGCGTAGCTCCATGACTCCCTACGTGATATAGGAAAGGAGTAGTTTCATCAGGAGTAGTAGCATTACTATAGGTTCCTTCAAATTTTAAAAATTTATATCCAGCAGACCAAGTCCATAGCATACCAGCCTCTTCTGCAAGTGGAACAAAATTTAGTGTACCAGATTCTATAGGGTATTTTGTAGGATCTACACCTATTCCAAATTTTATGGCTTTATATGTATCTGCAGGAACATCTACAAGGTTTGCTGTTTTATTACCTTCTTCATTAATAAGGAAATAACTATCTGCTACTGGATATATATATTCCGTATCGTCATTTTTTATTAATGTAATATTTGAGATGATATACTTTAGTTCGCTTACTCCATAATTCTCATTACTACTATTTGTATAAGTCATGGCATCCATCATTAATGAAGCGCCATTTACAGTATTTTCAAATACCAAATTTAGATTCCCTGGATCGGCAGGTGTCGTACCTGACTCATCATTATTACAAGCTAATAGTAGGGTAGCAATTCCAACTAAAAGTGTGATAGCCTTTTTCATATTTTTCTTTTTTCTTAGTTTATTTTTATTAAAACAGCATCTTGCGAGCCATTGGTACTTGTGAGTTCTCCACTAGTACTTTGAGTTTCTCCAGCAACAATAATTTCTCCCTGAGCATTTGCAGCAATTCCAAGTCCAAAATCAATACCATCTCCTCCGATAGATCGTTGGTTTTGCAAATTGCCATTAGTATCCATTATAGCAATCCAAAAGTCATTCTGACCACTATTTGTAGTAACATCTATATCATTACTTCGAGAAGATCCTGTAATGGCAAATCCATCAGGTATAGCCGTAATAGCTCTAGCGGTGTCAAAATTTGTACCTCCTAATGTCTTTTCCCATAGTAACGTTCCTTGATCATTTATTTTTATAACCCATACATCTGCATTTCCATTAAAGCCAGTAACATCTCCATCATTACTACGTGTATCTCCTGCAATTACATAATTGCCATCTTGTGATTTTGTAACTGCAAAGGCAATATCGATCTCTGTTCCTCCAAAAGAGCGTTCCCATAAAAGGTCACCTGTAGCGCTTATACGCACAGCCCAAAAATCATAACTCCCCTTAGGGTCAGATATGTCAAAATCGGTGCTTTCACTAGCGCCTACCATAAGAATACCTCCGTCGTCTGCTTGAACAGCAGCATAAGAACGATCATTATTGGTTCCTCCAAAATAACGACGCCATTCTTTATTTCCATTGGCATCTAGTTTATGACCCCAAAATTCTCCAACACCATGTTGCTCAGCTCTAGTTTCTTCATTATTTTCTGATTCTAAAAGATCATCCCCTTCTCCGCCTGATGCTGTTACATCTAGAAAACCAGAGGTAAAATAACCACCATCTGAGGTTTGTATGATAGAAAATGCTTGGTCAGATCCAGAAAATCCATAATTCTTTTCCCATTGGATTTCTCCTTGTGCATCTAGTTTTACAATCCAGTGATCTTGAAAACCTTCATTTGCACTTACATCTCCATCACTACTTCTACTATAACCAGATAAAGCATAACCACCATCTGAGGTTTGAATAACTTCTTCTCCACGGTCATCATTTGTACCTCCATACGTTTTTGACCATTGTATATTACCAGCACTATCTGTTTTTACAAGCCAATACATATTTACTTGATTTGTATTGTCTGTAATATCACCATCTATACTTTGAGAATATCCTAAAGCGATAAAACCTCCATCACTGGTTGCTTTTACATCATGAAAAGTATCATCTTCACTTCCTCCAAAAACATGTATAAACTCTATTGTAAAGTTAAGTGTGGTGTCTTCTTCCTCTTCAGGTTCATCAGTTTCGGTGTCGGTACTATCAGGATCAGGTAATCCCCCTTCATCTTTACTACATGCCATAGTGAGTATTGCAAGTAGGAGTAGGGAGAGTATACGCTTTCGCGAAAGCGTAAAAAGTAATTTTTTCATTTTTCTGCTACTTAGTATTTTTAGATTTTAATTCTTCTAATGATAAAATCTTCACTATTAATATCGCTTCTAGTCCTTAAAAGAAGGAAGCATTTTAATCTTATTTTAGGATTAGTTTCTGAGTGCTATTGTCTGTTTGAACAAAATAAATTCCTGCTTGTAAATGAGTAAGATCTAATTGTATATTGTTATTAATACTATTCATTTTATATACAGATTGCCCTAATGTATTATATACAGATACGTCTCCTATAGATGAGTTAGACGTTATTTCTATAATTCCAGAAGATGGATTAGGAAACATAGAAGTTTCAGTGGCATCTTCAAATGTAGTAACGCTAAGGGCATCATTTTGTTTTACAAGAGTAAAACCACTGCTTCCACTGAGTACAATATTACCACTTTCAAAAAATGGATATACGTTCCATAAACCAGATGTACCTACATTATTACTACTAGGAACTGTATCAAAATATCCGACTTCGTTTATGTTTTGATTTGCAATATCTGATATATCTATCACTCTCATCCCTGCTCTATAACTTGCAAGGTAGAATAAGTTTCCTACGACATATCCATTATGATCTGTAGATAGATTTGTGCCTTCATATTCAAAATGAAGTACTGGATTGTCTAAATCATCAAAATCAAATACAATGGTTCGAGTATTAAACCCAAAGCCTAATTCATCTAACTCATCGCCTAGTAAAAAATAGCGTTGATCTTCTGTAAACCATCCTTGGTGTGTGTATCCTATATTTGGGTATGTGATTGTCGAAATCTCTACTGGATTTGCTTTGTCTGTAATATCTACAATGGCAATCTCGTCTTCATTACTTCCTATAAGTATTTCACTCCCTATATAATCTGTGTCTGGGCCGCTGTAAGTAACTACTTGTGCATCATGGCTATATGCGTTTGCAGAATAACCACCTTCTCCTACAGGATTTACAGGGTCTTGAATATTTATAAAATGAGGTCCACCAGAAAAAGTTTGTGTTCCAACACCATATGCATAACCAGATTCTGTATTAATAACAATATTATGAGCACTCCCAAATCCATCGTAATGAGCGGTCTCCGTAAAAGTGAGAGGAGGGTTTGTAACATTACGTAATTGTGTGAGGTCAAAAACTTGCATCCCATGTCCACCAGCTTCACTCACAACAAAAGCATGGTTTTGATATACTTTTATATCTCTCCAAGAACTTTCTGTAGTATGAGTAGGTAATTTTCCTAGATATACTACATTGTTAGGATCTGAGATGTCTACAAATGCGGTACCATTACGTAATCCAATAAGCGCATATTCTTTACCATCTAGAGGGTCTGTCCATCCCCAACTGTCATTTGTAAATGTAGTATCCATCTGGCTATTCGTCAATCTGTCTTGTAAATCATATCCTTCACAAGGAAATCCTCCTGCGTCATTGTCACTACATGGGGTTTGCGCAATTATTGTGTTTGAAATTTGGAGAAATCCCAAAATGATACATAGTTGAGTAATATAATTTTTCATAGCGTTGACTTTTTTATGTAGGATAGAGTAAACATATAAAATTTACGAAGTAAATATGTTATGTTTGATCAAGTATTACGTGTCAATATTCAAATATATAACAAGTCAAGGTTCAAAATTCCCAGTGATACTTGATAAATTGTTTGAAAATGGAGAGAAAATTATACCCTTCGATTGCGGTTTATTACCTTTGCGATTATGTTAGAAAACAAAGATCAAGGGAGAACTTCGTTAGAAGAATTAGGTGAATTTGGATTGATAGATCATCTTACAAAACACTTTGAAATTACTCAAAAGAGTACAGTAAAAGGCGTTGGAGATGATGCAGCTATATTAGCCTTTTCTGATCAACAAATTGTGGTGACTACGGATCTTCTTATAGAAGGAGTGCATTTTGACCTAAGTTATGTTCCTTTAAAACATTTGGGATATAAAGCGGTGATGGTTAATCTTTCTGATGTATATGCTATGAATGCAGTTGCAAGTCAGATTACGGTGTCTATTGCAGTTTCTAATCGTTTTCCTTTAGAAGCACTAGAAGACTTATATGTAGGAATTCAGACGGCTTGTAAAAATTATGAAATAGATTTAATAGGAGGAGATACTACATCGTCTACAACAGGACTTGTAATAAGTGTAACGGCTATTGGACAAGCACCAGCAGAAAAAATCACATCGAGAGCAACGGCAAAACCTAATGATCTTTTAGTAGTAACAGGTGATGTAGGAGCAGCCTATATGGGATTACAAATTTTAGAAAGAGAAAAAGCTGTTTTTAAGGTAAACCCTAATAGTCAACCGGACTTAGAACAGTACGCATATATTGTAGAACGTCAATTAAAACCAGAAGCAAGAAAAGATATTATTGCTTTATTTACATCTTTAGAAATAGTGCCTTCATCTATGATTGACATAAGTGATGGCTTATCTTCAGAAATACTGCATATATGCAAAAATTCTAAAGTAGGTTGTAATCTTTATGAAGATAAAATCCCTTTAGATCCACAAGTAATAAGTACCTGTGAAGAATTTGATATAGATAGTACGACCATTGCCTTGAGCGGAGGCGAAGATTATGAGCTGTTGTTTACTATACATCAGGATGATTATCCTAAAATTAAAGCAAATCCTAACTTTACAGTTATTGGGCACATAACGAGTGAAGATGAAGGGGCACATCTTATTACTCGAGGCAATACTAAAATACCTCTAGTAGCTAGAGGTTGGAACGCATTGCAATCTAATGATTAACGTACTGCTAATTTTCTAGTGTAGAAATTTTCATAAACTTCGTTAATACGACGTAGTTTAGGAGTAAGTGGTGTGTAATGTCCGTAACCATCTAATGTAAATTGCTTTTTGCAATTTGCACATTCAAATTCTTTGATGTTAGATTCATATCTTTTTGTGATACGATACTTATGTCCAAAAACTTTGCATTGTAGATTTGAAAATGGACTGTAGGTTGGTTCAGTTTTGGTTTTAGTTGTATTCATGGGGTCTGGGGTTTAATAGTGATACTAATGTAAATAAAATCTACAAACAACACAAAATTATCGATGAAATACACGATAATTTAACAATTAAGAATATTTTGCCAACATTTTGTTACGTTAAACTGATGTTTTTATATAATGTACTTGTTAAAAAGGTATCATAATATCTTAAATCCATCGTGTAGGTGTCTATATAAGTATATAGACTATGATAAGAAATCTAGTAAAAGTTTGAGTACAGATTCTTTATTTGATATATGACTCATATGTCCTCCTTTGATGATTGCAAATAGATCGAGATGTGATTCAAATTTTTCTTTCTGCTCTTGTGCCTGAACAATCCAATCACTCTCTCCTAGGATCATTCCTTTTTTAAAAGGAGCTATTTTCCAAAATTCAGAAGAATCCTCTCTTAGTCGCATTCCATCATTAGACGCAATATATCCTTGTACAGGAGTTTGAAGCGCTTCTTTAAGAGCTAGTGCTATTTCTTTGGCATATGTTTCTTTAGTTGTAGGGTCAAAAAGATTGATAAAAGACATACGTACGAGTTGATCAAATTGAGTTTTGGCCATAGTATTAGCACGCATGCGTAATTGTTTTCGCTCTTCAGGGTCGGCTTCTGGGGTTGAATTAAGGAGACATAATGCTTTTAATTTTTCTGGGTACGCTTTCGCGAAAGCTAACCCAACATATCCCCCCATAGAATGTCCAATAATTGTAACATCCATGAGTTGTAACGTATCAATAACATGATACACTGCCGCCGAAAGATCCTGCATAGTATGTATGTATCCCAAACATCCTGAGGTGCCATGACCTAATAAGTCAATACAGATTACTCTATGACTTTTTGAGAGCTTTGGAAGAAAAACGTCCCACATAGAACTGTTTTCTAAAAACCCGTGTAGGAACACAATAGGATCTCCTTCTCCTTGATCTGTATAAAAAATGGTTGTACCCTTATGAGTAATGTTCATTTTGGCTTATCTTGAAACGCAAATATCAAGTAAGCTATGAAATTTACCAAACAAACTTTTATCACTGCATTTGCATTATTTTCTCTGTTTTTTGGAGCGGGCAATCTTATTTTCCCTGCTTTTTTGGGGTATAATGCAGGAGATGGTTGGTTTATGGTAGCTCTTGGTTTTATAATCTCGGCGGTAGTGATTCCTATTCTTGCAATTTATGGACATGCAAGACTGCAAGGAACGATGATGGATTTTGGAAAAAAAGTATCGCCAGCTTTTGCTCTTATATATTGTCTTATAGTATATGCGATATCTATTGCATTGCCTAGTCCTCGTACGGCTTCTGTGACATACGAAATGGCTATACAACCATATTTTGAGTTTTCGTCTTGGGGATTGAGTTCTATTTATTTTATACTCGTATTAGTATTTGTACTTAATCGTTCTAAGATTATGGATATCATAGGAAAGTTCTTAACACCAGGAATTTTAATCATTTTAGGGTCCATTATATGTATAGGTCTTTTTGGAGATTATGAGCCCTTACGTGCTTCTACTTATGTGAGTAATATTACGAGTGGGATTCTGGAAGGATATCAAACTTTTGATGCTATAGGCGGAGTTTTAGTAGGTGGTGTTCTTGTCGTTTCCCTAGGACTTAAAGGAGCTTCAAAAGAAGAAAGTAAAAGTGTAATAGCAAAAGCAGGATTGTTTGCTGGAATTGGATTTGTGGTGATGTATGTTGGACTTATAGCGCTTGGTGCAGCAAATAGTGGGACGCTTGTGGTAGATAATCGTACCGATTTATTAAGTCAGCTCAGTTATAATACATTAGGAGATATGGGGAGAGCAGCGTTAGGAGTGTTGGTTGCTTTGGCTTGTTTTACGACGGCTGTAGGTATTGTAACAGGAACCGCCGATTTCTTTAAAGGACTATTTAATGAATCTAAAACTGCTTACATCGTTACAGCAGTTATTAGTTGTATTCTTGGAGTTGTCATGGGGCAGTTTGATGTACATTATATTGTTGAGGTCGCGATTCCTGCATTAATGTTTATTTACCCTATTACAATTGCGCTTATTTTACTCAATGTATTACCAGAACGATATGCTTCTCCTATTGTTTTTAAGGCGGTAGTGGCTGTGACAATACTCTTTAGTTTACCTGACTTTTTATCGACAGTAGGTCTTGCAGAGGTTGTAAAACCAATACAAGAATTCTTACCATTAGGGACGATTACATTAGGTTGGTTATTGCCGGCACTGATCACTTTTGTTATTGTGAATGCAATGTCTTTTAAAAATAAAAACGAATCTTAAAAACTCACTTCACTTTTAAGACTTTTAATAACAGAAAAAGCGCGATCTACTAAAAAATCCTTCACAAGAATAGTAAACTCATTTGTGGTAGAAACAACTTCATGTAAAGGAATTCCATCCCATGCAAGTCGTTTAAATAACTGGTAATATAACCCAGGGACCTTGGAGTTGTCATGAGGTAGATTAATACTAATAGCAGATAGGTTTTCCTCTATTCCTAATTGTGTTTCTTTGGTGAAGCTTTGCGTTATTTTATCTCTTTCAGATGAAGATATGATGATATTACTCTCTAAAATACCTCTTGTAAATGCATAAAAAATACTTCTATCTGTTGTAATGTTTTCTAAAATCTTTGCGTGACTCTGTATTAAGGTAGGAGAATTTTGGAATGTAAAATCAGTAAGATTAGATCGAACAGTAATATCTCCTAAGTTTTTAAGAATACGTTGCATCTTTTGTGTGTTACTCGCATGAAGAGGAGGGCTGTAACGACGCAGTGCCATCATAATTGCTCCCGTTTTTACAGTCTTATGTAGCCTCTTTTCTATAAGAGGTTGTATATGCTCTGCAAGTGCAGAATAATTAATAATGTTCCTTGATAACGCTTCTTCAATAAAAGGTTGTGTGATAATAATTTCTTCAACACAAGAGGCAATTGTTTTCATAATTGTTAATTATATAACATTTTGTGTAAAAATAGAATAATTTTATCATTTATAATGATTAGACATCAGTTAAGAATACTTTAGTGCTGTAAAAGAAATGGAAATGCGTGTATTAAAGTTTGGCGGTACTTCTGTTGGGTCTATAGAAAATATAATCCAGGTAAAGGATATTATTAATGATCAAGAGAAAAAAGTAGTTGTTTTATCTGCAATGTCAGGTACAACAAATGCGTTGGTTACTATTTCTGAACATATTAAGAATGAGCAAAAGAGTAAAGCTTCGGCAATTATAGATGGATTAGAGATTTCCTATAAAGAAACAACCCAAGCATTGTTTTCTAATGAAGAGATCCTACTTAATGTACAAGAATATGTGCAAGACATCTTTTATTATTTAAGAAGATCTACAGATAAGAAGTATGATCAATTATTATATAATACAATTGTCTCTTATGGAGAGTTACTCTCTACATATATTTTTAGTGCCTACATACGTCAAGAAGGAGTAAGAGTGCAACTTTTACCAGCCCTAGATTTTATGAGGATAGATAGAAATAATGAGCCAGATAATTTTTACATCCGCCAGAATATACATAGAATCATAGATGAATTACCTGTGGCAGATGTATATGTAACACAAGGTTTTATCTGTCTAGATGTAGATGGACAAGTGTCTAATTTACAACGTGGCGGAAGTGATTATACTGCGACTATTATAGGAGCAGCAATACGTGCAGAGGAAGTACAAATATGGACAGATATAGATGGTTTTCATAATAATGATCCTAGGTTTGTCACTAATACAACACCAATATCAAATTTATCATTTGATGAGGCAGCAGAGCTGGCTTATTTTGGTGCAAAAATCCTTCATCCGCAAACAGTGACTCCTGTACGTGAATTAGATATCCCGGTACGATTAAAAAATACGATGGAACCTAATTCTTATGGTACATTAATTACACATGATGTACACGGAGAAGGTATTAAAGCAATTGCAGCAAAAGACGGAATTACCGCTATCAAAATAAAATCAGGAAGAATGCTTCTTGCTCATGGTTTTTTGAAAAAGATATTTGAAATTTTTGAAAGATATGAGACGTCTATAGATATGATTACAACTTCAGAAATAGCTGTGTCATTAACAATAGATAATGCAACACACTTAGAAGCTATTGTAGAAGAACTCGAGCGATTTTCTTTTGTAGAAGTTGATAATGAACAATCTATTATTTGCTTAGTAGGTAATTCAATCATATACCATAATCAAACACATAAGCTTTTTCAAATCCTTCAAGATGTCGATGTACGCATGATTTCTTATGGAGGTAGTCATAATAATATTTCTCTATTGATTCACTCGGATCATAAAATAGAAACCCTACAACGGTTACATAGATATCTTTTTGAGTCTATCACTGTGTAAAATTAATGAAAAAGGAAGTTAGTTTAGTTTATTTATTACCTGTTGGGGAGGCTACTTAATTTAAGTAGCCTCTTTACTTTTTAAACTTCTGTATGTCAATAGATTTATGTGTAAATATATCACGTTTTTACTTCTAGTATTATAATCATTTTAGTGTAAAATTGACTTTTAATTGCACCCTCTTAAATTACGATTTATAGAAATAAACTGCTTCTATTCTTAATGTGAATGAGCGCTGTTATGTGTATATGTGTAGTATGAAAAAGAGAAGTATTTTACATTTCCTAAATGTTGTCGATATTCCTTTATATCCTAATAATCAGTTATTTTAATATGTATTTTCTTACAAAAATCACATGGATTTAATTATTTTTTTTAAAAAATATGGTTTAAGTTTGAACTACAGACCAATTTTGTAGTCTAATATTATGACTATAGAACACTATTAACTTTAACCAAGGGGATTATGAGAGCGATTATTTTTTTATTGGCAATATTGACAATGTTTGTTTCGTGTCAGAATGATGATGATTATCAGAGTATAGATCAAACACTTGTAGATGATACATTAGCTGAATTAATTATTGATGCTTCAGGAGGAGAAGGTTCTTCTTTTTTCATACTTCCAGATAGTGATGATTTTACAGCAATCCCTCAAGATCCTTTAAATCCTATTACTTCTGCAAAGGTAGCCTTAGGTCAATTATTATTACATGAAACTGCAACAGGAGGTGACCCTAAGACAGAAGGGAGAGAATTTCAATATGCCTGCGCTACCTGTCATCCGGTGGCTGCAGCATTTAATGCGGGAAGACGACAAGGGATTGGAGAAGGAGGAATAGGGTTTGGACTAAAAGGAGAAGGTCGTTTTGTTGATCCTGAGATGCCTATAGATTCTCTAGATGTACAACCAGTACGTGTACCAACGCTTTTAAACTTGGCATATCAAGATGTAGCTTTATGGGATGGTCGTTTTGGCGGTACAGGAACCAATGAAGGAACAGAAGCAGGATGGACTGAGATACCTGAAAACTTTGAAGGATTTCAAGGTATAGAGGTACAAGCCATGCAAGGACAAGATGCGCATAGACTTTTAATAGATGAAGGATTTGTAGATACTTTTAGCTATAGAGAACTGTTTGATGCTGCATTTCCAGATGTCCCAGAAGAAGAACGATATTCTAGAAAAACGGGAGGTCTTGCTATAGCAGCATTTAATAGAACATTATTAGCAAATAGAGCACCTTGGCAAGAATACCTAAAAGGAGATTTAAGTGCTTTATCGAGACAACAAAAACGAGGTGCTATTGTCTTTCTTGACCAAGGAAAATGTGTGCAATGTCATACAGGTCCTGCTCTTAAAGATAAAGGATTTCATTCCTTTGGATTTGGAGATTTTGATGGAGCTCCAGATGCGGTAATTAAGCCAGATGTAGATATTACTGCTGTAGCAAAAGGAAGAGGGAATTTTACAGGAAATACAGATGATGATTATAAATTTAAAACACCTACGTTATACAATCTAATAGACGGAGGAATCTTTGGTCATGGAGGTACATTTACATCTATTAGAGATGTGGTTGCCTATAAAAATGAAGGTGTGTCACAAAATGCTGTCGTACCGTCAGGCCAACTAGCCGATCAATTTGGAGGGTTAGAATTAACAGAGGCTCAGATAAGTGATTTAACTGTTTTTCTTACCGAAGCATTAAGAGATTCTGACTTAACAAGATATGTTCCTGAAGCTTCTAATAGTGGATTTTGCTTCCCAGCAAATGATGATCAAGCTAGGGTCGATATTGGATGTGACTAAATAAAGAACCCGTGGCGTATATAGATAATTCATTAGTTTCCTTTTTTTGCAATATTAACTAACTTACCAGAAGAAAGTAATTAAATGAAACACTATTGATTGTCTCTGTTAGGGAGAGAGAATTGAAGATGTTTTTTCTAGATGCGCCACGGGTTTTTATTATAATGCCGTTGCTGTTTCTATAGGAAGTAATCTAGAATCTTCAAGGGCAGCAGTACGATGTCCAGTAATAGCAAGGTATTTTTCGTTTTGCGCAAATGCAAGAAATGTAGAAGCATCTTTATGTTTTACTAGTAAAACAAGATCCCAATCTTCTTGAGAAGGACCTATTAAAAAAGAATTACTTTTTCCAGCAAATAGCACTTCGCTTCCCGCTTCTTTTAAAAACGGAAGTGTATAATCCATATATAATTGATATGCTTCTTTACCAGAAATAGCCTCTTTTGGAGCTATAGATGGGGAATGAGAATAATCTGCTATATCTTTAAATTTTAAAAGATTAAGCATAACGATCGTTCCTTTGGGAGGATTAGAAAAGTAATTTCTACCAGCTTCAGGAGTCACCTCTAGAAAAGATGTTCTTGACATGTAGTTTTATTGATATTTGATTTATAACAGTACGCTTTCGCGAAAGCGTACCATACAAGATGTTCGTTATTGGATCTTGATTACTAGTTTACTTGAATACTTACCGTATAATCCTCAAGAGGAAGTGGTACAGTTTCTTCTGGATAAGGTTGTAATGCTATTAATTCTATGTGTAAATCAAAAATTGACGCACTTGTTGGAAAATTAAGCCCTTCGTTAATGTATCCTGCAGTATTCAGTGTAAAATCCATAGACTCATCTTCATTTGCTATAGTCATTTTCACTTCAGCATTACCCCCCCAAACACAATTAATATTTGAAGGACATCTACCATCATCTATCTTTTTTAAAGTTATTGTAATGTTTCCTTCCTGATAAATTATGGATTCATTACCTGATGAATCATCATCATTTGAACAGCTAAAAAAGAATGTTATAATAAGTAGTGTAATCCCAATTGCTTTATTAAAATTCATAAGTATTAATTATAATGTGCTATAACTAAGACTCAAGAATATCAATTTGGTTGCGTCAAATTATTCCCAACAATAGATTATTTCTTATGGGAATGTATTAAGAATTCATAATATCCTCAATCTCTTCTACTGTAATTGGAATGTCACGCATCAGGTTAAATGGTACTCCTTTTTCTTGAATCACCACATCATCCTCTAGCCTAACCCCAAAACCTTCTGCAGGAATATAAATCCCAGGCTCTACAGTAAACACATTGTTAGCTTGCATAGGCTCGTGTAATAGTCCATAGTCATGTGTGTCCAGTCCCATATGGTGACTTGTACCGTGCATAAAGTATTTTTTATAAGCAGGCCAGTTTGGATCTTCATTTTGAATATCGGCTTTGTCAAGAAGTCCTAAACCTAATAACTCAGAAGTCATAAGTTTTCCTACCTCTACATGATACTCTTCCCAATATGTTCCAGGAACAAGCATCTTGGTAGCATCACCCTTTACACGTAAAACTGCATTATACACTGCTTTTTGGCGATCGGTAAAACGACCATTTACAGGAATGGTACGTGACATATCACTTGAGTAATTTGCATACTCTGCTCCTACATCCATAAGGATTAAATCTCCATCCTTACACTGCTGATTGTTCTCTATATAATGTAATACATTTGCATTATTACCAGAAGCTACAATAGGCGTATATGCAAATTTCTTAGAACGATTACGTAAAAACTCGTGCATGTATTCTGCTTCGATTTCAAATTCCCAAACACCTGGTTTTACAAATCCTAATACACGACGGAATCCTTTATTGGTAATATCACATGCCGTTTGAATTAGGTCAATCTCTGTTTGATCTTTTACAGAGCGTAAACGTTGTAAGATAGGATTACTCTTTGCAACACTATGTGCAGGATATTTTGCTTTCCACCATTTTGTAAAACGATCTTCACGTGTCTCTGTTTCTACAGCAGCACGATAATGTTCGTTTGTATTTACATATACGGTATCTGCATACGCCATTAACTCAGCAAATATTTTTTCTAAATCCTGAAGCCAAAACACCGTTTTTACTCCAGCAGTTTCAAGTGCTTTTTCTTTGGTTAGTTTTTCTCCTTCCCAAACAGCTATATGCTCATTAGTCTCTTTTAAGAATAAAATCTCACGGTACTTTTCTTTAGGGCAATCAGGAAATAATACAAGAATAGACTCTTCTTGATCAACGCCACTTAAATAGAAAATATCTCTTTGTTGCTCAAACGGTAACATCGTATCTGCACTTACAGGATATAAATCATTGCTATTAAAAACAGCGAGACTATTAGGCTTCATTTGTGCCATGAAGTTCTTGCGATTTTTGATAAAAAGATTGCGGTCTATTGGGTGGTATTTCATAACTGTATTGTTTCAAGAATTATAGATACCCAAAAATAAGGATTGCAATTTTTAATAAATACGCCAAATGGCATTATTTTATATTTTTCCTAATTCTGCTCATGTGTCTGAGCGAAATGCCTAAAAAAGAAGATAAATAATGTAATGGCACTTTTTGAAGTAATGTAGGTTCGTTTTGTAATAACTTTTGATACCGTTCTTCAGGGGATAATGTCAATAAATCAATGCGGTGATCATCAATCTTATAAATCTGATTTTCTATAAGATTGTAATAAAAGGTATGAAAAGCTTGATTTTCTTGCATAAGACGTTCAAAATCTTGAATGGTGATGACGAGTAAGGTACAATCTGTAACTGCTTTGATGTTTTTTCTAGAAGGCACTTTGTTTTTAAAACTATTAAGAGCTGCAGTACAGGAATTTTTTAAGGCGAGATACGTGGTTTTTTCTTCTCCTAAAATATCAAGAGAGTGCTGTAAAATGCCTTTTTTTATATAACAAAAGTAAGTAGAGACGGTTCCTTCGGTAACAAAGAAATCGTTTTTTGAAAGTTGCGTTTGCTTAAAAGCTTGGAGAATTTCAGGAACGAGATGTGTTAATTTTTCATCATTAATGACATCTAATACATAGGTTTTAAAATTGTCATTAGTAGGAATCATGCTTAACTTCTTTCGTTTTTGAGTTTTATCAAAAATACAACATGTGTTTTAGTATTATTTGTATATACGCTTTCGCGAAAGCGTACTTAACTCAATTAAATGCTTGATTTACTCAATTTCATAATGTAGCGCAGTTATAATTCTTAGATTTGGAATATGCAATTCAAATCTTTTAGTTTATTAATCATACTAATTTGTTGTTTTCTTCTAGTCCCTACCATCCTTTGTGGGCAAACTGAACTTAGAGAACCAGATTATATTTTTATTGAAGATGATGTTTTTATAGAAATATATCAAGACCATGATTCTTTACGCACTAATGAACGATATTATGAAGATTTTAAACTTCACGATGATTTTTATTCCTATAAAGATTTAAAAGCATTTAAAGATGAATGGGATGTCGAAGAAGGAGACCTTATATATTATTCTCAATTAAAACCATTTTCTAGAGATATTGAGCATAAGGAGATTCGTTACAAATATGTAGTTGGGAAAGAACGTTATTTTCATTTTTTAAAAAATAAATGGGTCCATATTTATTCAAAAAAAGAAGGTGATTTTTTTAGATATGAAGAAGATACTTTTCGTTATTCATTTCTAGATGATTATGAAGGTAAGTTCCTTATGATTTTTGGAGAAGGTTTAGGGTTGACAGTATTCTATTATGTTGGGGATATTATGGACTCATATGTAGAACGCTATCCTTATTCTTTATGGGAGACTGTTCGGGTTTTAATTAATCCCTATTTAACTGATTCGGATGGAAAAAAAAACATCCTATTTGAGTTTGGGTATGGTTTTGAGATTCGAAAGAAAGAAAACAAATATGGTGTATATGATCTATTTTTAGATAAGATAGTTGTTGATTATGTATATGATGAGATACAATTAGAACGCAACATTATTGTGAGAAATGGAGACACCTATGGACTTCTAGATTATTACGGGAAAGAGTTAATGCCGCTAGAATTTAAGATCATTTCGTATTGTAATGACAACCTCCAATACCTAACCAAAGAACAGGAACTCTTCTATAAAAATGATAAAGGAGAGCTAATACGTCCAGAAGCTATTGACTATGAGAATTGGACACCTAGTTATGAGAGTTATAAGAAAGAGAACCCTACTGCAAATTATGATTGGAAATTTATAAAGAAAGAAGATGGATTTTATCTTGTTACTAAGAAAAGTGGGATCCCAAATGAATTGATAGAACAACCTATTCAAATTCAAAATTGGGAACAATATCAAAAATTAGTGTTTGCCTCTGGAAAATCAGAAAATATAGGTTCTATGTATCAATATATTTTTGCTGAAAAACCTTCTGGAAAATATGATATGTTTTATCATGATTTCAATCCTAATTTCCTTCTTTTTGAAAAAGATATAGATAATTTTAAGATTAAGTACTTACCGTATGGTTGTAGAACAAACTACCATAACTTTTATATTACCATTCATAAAGAGGGTTTAGTGAGGATTCCGGATTATGCTAAAGGCGCTTTTAAATACACTTCTTTAGATCAAAGTTTTGGAGAGTATTACCGCTTCACCCTACCAAACGGTCGTAAAGGTTGGGTACATACAGAAGGAAATGAATATTTTGATGATGAGTAAATTCTTAAATCTTGTTAAACAAAAACCAAAAATTTTCATAAAATCGGGTATTTCAGTACTTTCAAGGCGCTAAAACAAAACCAAAATGAAAATACGCACTCTCCTATGTGTAGGTGTTTCTGTGTTCGCTTTCGCGAAAGCGTACCCACAACAGCCTGCAACATCAGCATCTCAAGTACAACAAGCACTTACTCAAAAACGTACAGCAGCACAAAGCTCCCTCGTTAAAAACCTTCCTTTTGAGAATATAGGACCATCCGTTATGAGTGGTCGTGTGGTCGATCTTGCCGTAAATCCAGATATGCCTTCAGAGTTTTATGTAGGTTATGCTAGTGGTGGATTATGGTATACAAATAACAACGGAACAACTTTTACGCCTTTACTTGATACAAGTGATACCCAAAATGTAGGTGATATTGCTGTAGATTGGAAAAGCGGAACCATCTGGGTAGGAACAGGAGAAAATAACTCTTCAAGATCTAGTTATGCTGGAATCGGTATTTTAAAATCGACAAATAAAGGAGCTACTTGGCAACATGTAGGATTGCCAGACTCACATCATATAGGACGTATTTTGATCAACCCTGCAAACCCCGATGAGGTAGTTGTAGGAGCTGTAGGTCATTTATATTCTACCAATGATGAACGTGGAGTTTATAAAACAAAAGATGGTGGAAAAACGTGGTCAAAAACACTTTTTATAAATAATCAAAGTGGGATTATAGATATAGATCACGATCCTGCAAACTTTAATTTAATGTATGCTTCGGCTTGGGATAAAGATCGTAAAGCATGGCATTTTGAAGGAAGCGGTTCTGGTTCTGGAGTTTATAAAAGTACAGATGGAGGAGATACCTGGCAAAAACTAGGAGGGTTTCCTTCTGGAGATGGAGTAGGACGTATTGGTCTTGCAGTATATGATGCAAATACAGTATATGCTGTGCATGATAGTCAGTTTCGCCGAAAGGCAGATAAAAAAGGAGGCAATAGTTCTGGGAATGGTCTTACAAAAGACAATTTTAAAACGATGAGTACATCCGATTTTCTAGCTCTTGAAAATACAAAGCTTAATACCTTTTTAAAGCGTAATAATTTTCAAGAAAAATATCGAGCAGAAAATGTAAAAGCAATGGTACGTAATGGTTCTGTAAAGCCAATTGACCTTGCAAAATATCTAGAAACAGCAAATACACAACTTTTTGATACTCCCGTTACAGGAGCCGAAGTATATCGCTCTGACGATGCTGGAAAAACATGGAAAAAAACACACGATGGATATCTAGATGATATTTATTATAGTTATGGATATTATTTTGGAGAAATCAATGTAAATCCACAAGACGATCAAGATATTTATATTTATGGGGTGCCTATAGTGGCTTCAAAAGATGGTGGAAAAACGTTTAAGAATATTGGAGGAGAAAATGTGCATTCTGATCATCAAGCATTATGGATTAATCCTAAAAATGAAAAACATCTTATTAACGGAAATGATGGAGGTTTAAATATTACCTATGATGATGGTGATAATTGGATTAAGGCAAATGATCCTGCGGTAGGACAATTTTATTCGATTCAGATAGATAATGAAGAGCCTTATAATGTGTATGGAGGATTGCAAGATAATGGTGTTTGGGTAGGAGCGTATAATGCACCAGAAAATAAAAGCTGGCAACAAAGTGGGCAATATCCTTGGGAAAGTATCATGGGAGGTGACGGTATGCAAGTACAGGTAGATAACCGTGATGCAAACCTAGTGTATACAGGATTTCAGTTTGGAAATTATTTTAGAATCAATCGTGAGACAGAAGAATTTAAACGTTTTAATATCAAGCATGAGCTAGGAGAGAAGCCGTATCGTTTTAATTGGCAAACGCCTATTTTATTAAGTCCACATAATCAAGATATCTTGTATTTAGGAGGTAATAAATTAATGCGTTCTATGAATCAAGGAGATGACTGGACGGCGATTAGTAACGATCTTACCCATGGAGGAAAAGATGGAAATGTAGCATACGGCACACTCGCTACAATTAGTGAATCCCCATTTCAGTTTGGATTAATCTATACGGGAAGTGATGACGGAAAAGTCCATGTGACAAAGAATTCTGGCGGTAATTGGACAGATATAAGTACTAGTTTTCCGAAAGATTTATGGGTTTCTAGAGTAGTTGCTTCTGAGCATAAAAAAGAACGTGTGTATGTTACCTTAAACGGATATCGATGGGATGATTTTACAACCTATGTGTATGTGTCTGATAATTATGGACAGACCTGGAAAAATATTTCAGGAAATATCCCAATGTCTCCCGTAAATGTGATTGTGGAAGATCCTAAAAAGGATAACATCATATATGTAGGAACAGATAATGGAGCTTATGTGAGTGTAAATGGTGGAGATAGTTATCACGCTTTCGCGAAAGGATTGCCAGCCGTAGCCGTACATGATATAAAAATTCAGAAAAGAGAAAATCACCTACTATTAGGAACTCACGGACGAAGCATTTACAAAGCAGATCTTACAACTGTTCAAGAGATGGATGCTAGTAAAAAAACACAACTTTTTGACGTAGCTTCTATACGCAGTTCACCTCGTTGGGGAAATAGCTTTAGTATGTGGAGAGATGCTTTTGAGCCCTCGGTAGATGTATCTTATTTTGCAACCTATGCAGGAAAGTTTTCGCTAGTTGTTAAAGATGCAGATGGAAAAGAACTACAACGTATGCCACTTAATCCACAAGCTGGAATTAATGTAATAGACTACGATCTTTCAATTACCGAAAAAGGGAAAAAAGCATTAGAAAAAGCAAATACAGAACTTAATATAAGAAAAGGGAGTAATGGAAAATATTACTTGCCTAAAGGAACCTATATTCTTGAGCTTGATGGTGGCGGCGGAAATGCCGTTGCTGCAACAACAAAGCTAGAGGTGAAATAAAGCATACTATTGGTCGTTTAAGAACCAGTTATTCATCAATCATCAATCACATATGATCAAATCAATCGTCACATTCATAGGGGTGCTCTTTCTGAGCACCCTTTATGCTCAAACCAATACCAATAATTTAAAAGTTTTTTTAGATTGCGACTTTTGTGATCAAACCTATATTAAACAAAATCTTGATAATGTAGAGTTTGTAAGAGACCAGAATTTTGCAGATGTGCATTTGTTTTTTAGAACACAACGCAACGGTAATGGAGGACAAAAATATGACGTTGAGTTTATTGGGAAGAACGATTTTAAAGGGGTAGATGATCTAGTTACATTTTCAACCAATACAGATATGACAAATGATGCTGTGAGAAATCATATCCTCAAGTATCTTAAATTAGGATTGGTACGGTATTGGATCAAAAAAGGAACGGTAGACAATGTTTCTGTAACCGTAGTTTCTAATGAAAATGAAGATGCAGAAGATGTAAAAGACCCTTGGGATTATTGGGTGTTTCGTGTAGGAGCCAATGGCTTTTTTAATGGACAAGAGTCAAGTAAGTTTAGCAACTATCGTTTAAACGTATCTGCAAGAAGGGTTACCGACAAGAACAAATTTAACTTTAGGGTCAGTTTTAGTGAGAATAAATCAACATTTAGTTTTGATGATGAAGATATTATAGCCATTAATAACGGGAAATTCTTAAATATCAATGATGTTATTAGTATTTCAGATCATTGGTCTGCAGGAGCATTTGCTTCCTTAGGATCTTCAACCTTTAGTAATCGAGATTTCTTTTGGACGTTTAAACCAGCTATAGAATATAATTTCTTTAAATATGAAGAATCTGCAAAAAAGCAATTAGCACTTTCATATAGAGTTGGTGTCGTAAACAATAATTATATAGAACGTACTGTATTTGGAGAGGTAAAAGAACAATTGTGGGAACATAATATAAGTCTAGGAGGAAGTATCAATCAGAAATGGGGGAACCTGTTTGCGCAAGCATCTTTTGATCAATTTTTAGATGATACGACACTTAACTCTTTAGAATTCTCACTAGGGGCTAGTGTACGATTATTTAAAGGATTCTCATTTAATGTAAATGGTAATTATGAGATCACACGTAATCAGATTAATTTACCAGCAGGTGATGTGTCTCTAGAAGAATTATTGCTACAGCAACAACAATTACAATCTGGGTTTAACTATTTTGTAAGTGTTGGATTGAGTTATTCTTTTGGATCTATCTACAACAGCATCGTAAATCCTAGATTTAACTTTTAGACATAGTACTTTCCTAATGCATATATGCTTGATAGTGAGGTAGCACTATTAAAGCGTAGATTATATATGTAATCCAATCCTATGGTTTATTCGTACATTGATAGTATATAAATGATTACACATTGGATTGGAATATTGGAAATATAACGATATGTATATTGTCTTCAGTGCTTGTTCTTTGCGCTGTATGGCGCTTGCTAAGTGTTTCCAGAAAAACAATTACTGGGAAGTCTCTTAATTGGCTCCTTATAGCTTCTGGAATGACAATTATTCAAGTCATACTGGTAGATGCTCGTGTGATAGATGTTTTTCCTATAGTATATTTTTTCTTCATTCCGTGGCAATTTATCGCTCCTGTCTTTTTTTCTTTATTTATATGTTCCTATCTGGATAGGATGTGGGAATTCAAAAAGTATAAAAGACTTCTAATTACACCTTTTATTCTGTTCTTTATTCTGTACACGATTTTAAAAGTAAATGCCTTGTTAGGGTATTCGTTTTTTTCAAAAGGAGTATCTATTACTATTGGTGCCGAATGGGATGAGAATCTAGCGGTGCTTTTTGCCTTCGTAAATGGTGTTTGGAATTATAGAATGATAAAAAATTATGAACGAACATTATTAGGAGCCTCTTATAAAACAGTGTTAGAAAAAACAAACTGGCTTCGGTTGATGTATACATTACTAGTGATATTATGCAGTATTTGGATTCTAGTGATTGTATATCTCAAAGTAACTAAGTTTGAGAAAGGAATGATAGCATATTATCCGCTTTGGTTTCTGTTTTTGGGTTTTTACTTTGTTTTTCTATATATAGGAGATCGTCATTTGAAAACAAAAATGAAAGAAGCAGAAAAGAGGCAACTAGCTTTTGAAAAGATGGTTACAGATTTTCAAATAGAAGGATTAAATAAAATTTTTGAATCTAATGAGTTGCAAAACATGATAGGAGATACCTATGATGTCACGCGGGTATTAAGCTATTTTGCAACCTCTCTTTTTGATAAGCGTAATGAAGATGATGTACTTTGGGATATCGTAAAAAATGCAATAGGGAAGCTTAATCTAGAAGATTGTGTGATTTATATGGTAGATAAAGAACGTGATGTGCTAGTACAAAAAGCGACCTATGGAAATAAAGACAAAGGAACGCGTAAGATATTAAGTCCAATAGAAATTCCTATGGGAGAAGGTATTGCAGGAGCTGTTGCAAAGTCGCACCAATGGGAATGTATACAAGATGTAAGTCAGGATTCTAGATATGTACTAGATGATATACAACGACAATCAGAACTAGCTGTTCCTATTCTTTATGAAGGAGAAGTTTTGGGGGTTTTAGATTCTGAACATTCTGAAAAAGAATTTTTTACAAAACAACATATATTTACTTTTCAACTTATAGCAAAACTTACTGCTACAAAAATCAAACAACTTGTAAAAAAAGGAACGGTCACAATTACAAATGATAATGGGTATTATAAAGAGCTGTGCTTCTTGCTTGAAAACGAAAAAATCTATAAGAATCCAGATATAAGTTTAAGGAGTATTGCAACCAGATTAGATATAAGTGTTACATACTTATCCCAACTTATTAATAAGATAAGCGGTGTTAATTTTTCTGATTTTGTAAATGAATATCGAGTAAAAGAATCTCAAAAACTACTTACACATCCTAACTATTCTGGATATGCCATTCTTTCTATAGGTTTAGAATCTGGATTTAATTCTAAGAGCACATTTTATGCTGCTTTTAAAAAACACACGGGTGTTACTCCTTCTATTTATAGGGCAAAAGCCCCATTTGAGTCCTAAATCTTTCAGACTGTATAATTACGGACAAGGGCAAAAGAGGCTCACTCTAAGTTTGCTGCATTATTAACTATAAATTTTTTTATCATGAAAAATGTAATGCAATTAAGTAGATTATTATTAGCAGGAATATTAGGGGTTAGTTTAGTAATAAGTTGCTCTCCAGAAGATGGAAATATTGGGCCTCAAGGTCCACAAGGAGAACAAGGTATTCAAGGACCCGCAGGAGAAAATGGTCAAAACGGAACAGATGGCCAAGATGGAGAACAAGGAGAGCAAGGCGAACAAGGTGATCCAGGAACCGCAAATGTGATTTATTCAGATTGGATTCCTTCTGGTTTTGATGATCCTATCACAGATGATTTTGATCAATTTGAATTAGATGTACCACAGTTAAATGAAACCATTCAAGATTCGGGTGTTATATTAGTGTATGCACGTAGAGCAACATTGATTTATCCTATCCCCGTTACTTTTTTTGGTAGCCTTCATGAAAATTATAATTGGAGATTATTAACAACCAATGATGATTTTATAGCGGTTAGAGTAAACTCAACAGATGGAAGTGTTATTGGATCACCATTTTTAAATGATGAGTATCGTTATGTGTTAATTCCAGGAGGACAAGAAGCAGAGGGAGGACGTACGATGAGTGCTCAAGATTATCAGAATATGAGTTATGAAGAAATAGCCCAAATGTTTAATATTAAAGATTAAGCTAGATATAAGCTATGACAAAAAAAAGCCTCTATTGCTCAAGCAATAGAGGCTTTTTTTGTTATTTAATACATTGTGAAGAAAGTGTTTCTATATTCAATTTTGTATTTTTAAGGATGTCCCACAACCACTCTCATAGTCATTCTCATGACACCAAAAATATAAAGACAGCTTTTTTTCTAAATCTTGTCTTTACGATTATAGAAATTATTGGAGGTATTATGACTAATAGTGTTGCTATCATGTCAGATGCGGTACATGATTTAGGAGATAGTCTATCGTTAGGACTTGCGTGGTATTTTCAAAATTACTCTAAGAAAAAAAGAAGCCCTTCTTTTAGTTATGGGTATGGTCGCTTCTCTTTACTAGGAGCGATTATAAACTCTGTTGTTTTAGTTGTTGGGAGTATCTTTATTTTTATAGAAGCAATTCCAAGACTTGTAAACCCACAGCAACCAGAAACGCAAGGTATGATGATTCTAGCAGTACTTGGTGTTGTCTTTAATGGAGCTGCAGTATTGCGTTTAAAAAAAGGAAGTAGTGTAAATGAACGTGTCGTTTCTTTACACCTGCTAGAAGATGTTTTGGGATGGATAGCCGTATTAATAGGATCTATTGTGATGCACTTTTTTGATATCCCTATTATAGACCCTATTTTATCTTTAGGAATTGCACTTTTTATCTTAGTAAATGTGTATAAAAATCTAAAGCAAACTATCCAGATTGTGATGCAAGGAGTGCCTGATGATACAAATGTAAAAGAAGTAGAACGTAGATTGTTAGCATATCCAGAAATAGAAGACGTTCATGATATTCATATTTGGTCTATGGATGGAGAATATAATATTATGACGGCTCATCTAGTGGTGAAGAATAAAGAAAAACTCTTAGAGCTTGAACCTCTTAAAAAGAAAATTCGTGAAGATCTAGAGGAGTTGCATGTAGAACATGCGACACTAGAATTTGAATCTGTACATGAGAATTGTGACGTTATAGATTAATTCTAGAAATAAAAGAACATTATTGTAACAAAAAAAGGTGTTGTTTGTCTATTAGGGCATCTATTATATACTTACATAAATATACATGACAGGGCAACCTCAGTTTTCACTTTTTGATCTTCTTATGTTGATTGGAATTACGCAAGGCGTAGTGATGAGTATATTGTTATTTCGTTCAAAAAACAATAAACGGAGTAGTCCTTTTTTAGCACTAGGTATACTTGCTTTTTCTTGGGTAAATACAAAACCACTTTTACATACATTACATCTTTGGGACACTCCTTTTTTTAGGTATTTTCCTAATGGAGCAGATGTGGTAATCGCACCGCTTCTTTATTTTTATTTTATTTCTCTTATAGATGGTAAGTTTCGCTTTTCGCGAAAGCAGATCATACATTTTATACCATTTATCGTATTACAAATATATTTCTGTATCGTATACTTTTCATTAATTGGAACTTCAAATTTTGATGAGAAAGACCGTATTGCAAATAGTTTCTATTTTAATCTTGCAAAAGATTTCGAAACTTATATAACGCTTACCACAGTAGTTATTTATCTTTTTCTGTTTATTAAAAGGTTAAAAACATATAAAGAGTGGCTCAATAATGTCACATCAGACAGTACGTTTCCAGATTTTAAATGGCTTAGAAGCTTGATGTGGCTCTCTGCTGTTATTGGTGCTTTCTTGTTCTTTAATTATGGTGCAGATTTCTTTTTTGGACTTAGAAATAGTACAGATCTTCATTGGTCTACTTTTTCGCTTTTTGCTTCTTTTTCTGTGTATTATTTAGGAGTTATAGGGTATAAACAACCTAATTACGAAGTAGGCGTTCAAGATGATATTTCTGAGGCGTCGTTTCAAGAAAAAGAACAAGCAATAAAAACGATCTTACCTACTCAAAAAAGTATAGAAATAGAACAAGCTATTAGATATGCATTAAAGGAAGATAAAGTCTTCTTAAATCCTACATTAAATATTCAAGAGCTTTCGCGAAAGCTTTCTCTGTCACAACAAGAAGTGTCTCAGGTAATCAATGCTAATTTTCATAAAAAATTCAGAGATCTTATTAATGAATATCGCGTAGAAGAAGTAAAGAAAAAACTCCATAGCAAAGACATGGCGTATATGTCTATTCTAGGTATTGCGTTGGATTGTGGTTTTAACTCAGAAGCTACGTTCTATCGAATTTTTAAAAAAAATACAGGTCTATCTCCAAAAGAATATAGACAGCAGTCCAAATAACCTGTTTTTTTGCTCTCAAAACACGTTTTGAGAAGTATCAGTACTATAAAAACCCTTTGTTTGTAGTGTATTACAAAAAAATGATTGAATTCATTTTTGTGATACCATCATCAAATCAAAAATCAAAAACAAACAAAGACGATTATGAATTACCTCTTTAAAGCATGCTTATTTTTTATTTTTTGCATCACATGTAATTCCTGTGCCCAAGGAAAAAAACCATTAATACCTCATGAAGTTACCGCATTTGTACACGTACATGTACTCACCATGAATGACTCTGTTCCTTTGAAGGACCAAACGGTTATTATAAAAGATGGGGTCATAACAGAAATAGGAGATTCATCTACAATCCAGATCCCTGAAAATGCACTGACAATTGACGGAGACTATAAAAAATATATAACACCTGGATTAGTAGATACACATGTCCATCTTCATAGATCTAAGGTAAAAGAATGGATCACTTATTTTGTTTCTAATGGAGTGACCACAGTTCTAAACTTAAAAGGTGATAAAAAGACTTTAGCACTTAAGGAAAAGGCTAAGACTGGAAAGTTATTGGCACCAGATATTTATACCTCAGGACCATTTATAGGTGCTAACAGTAAATCGCTTGATAAGATTACCAAAAAGGGAACAGAAAAAGAAGTTTTGAAACAAAAAAAGGCTGGGTATGACATGATGAAGATTCATGGGGACATGACTTTAGAAGTCTATCAACATCTTATGGACTTTTCAAGACAAGAAGGAATGCATGTTATGGGACATATACCACGTAATCTAACATTTCAAGATGCCATAGATGTAAGACAGTTATCGCTTGCACATGCCGAAGAAATGATCTATACACAATTTCCAGAACTCGATGCAGAAGAGATTGCTCCTTATGCCAAACAAGCTGGAGATATGGGAATGTGGCTTATACCTACCATGACCGCTTTTAATACCTTATCAAAATCTTGGGCAGACCCAAGTGTTATAGATGCTGTGATGGAACTTCCAGAAACCAAAGAATTGCATCCATATATTCAAAAAATTTACAGACAAGATTGGTATGGTAGTCGTGATCTAGGTTCTAGAGATTTTTTTCAAAGAGCAAATGCATTTCATAAGCCACTAGTAACAAGTATGCATCGTTCTGGAGTTCAATTATTATTAGGGACAGATGCACCTATGCCTGCAGTACCTCCTGGAATTTCTTTACACAACGAGATAGATCTTATGCTCTCTATAGGAATGACACCTTATGAAACTCTAAAAATGGGAACATATAATGCAGGAGTATATGTAGCAACTCATATGGATACACAAGCAAAATTTGGTCAGATTAAAGAAGGATACAGAGCAAATATTTTATTACTTGAGTCCAACCCGTTAAAGGATATGACTATTTTAAGAAATCCAGAAGGAGTGATGCAAGGAGGTAGTTGGTATAATCAGAAGGCTTTGAAGGATATGATAACTTGGTAGCGTGATTCTTTTTCAAAAAGTTACATTTTCTGGGTACGCTTTCGCGAAAGCGTACTTCTCATAACTAGAACTATTACGAGTGACTAATGGCTGTTCTTAAAATATATAGATAACCGCTTAGGTAGACAAGTTTTTACTCTCAAAATGTGTTTTGAGAAGTATAGCGTGTAAGAATAGACGTTGTTTGTAGCATCAATCAAAAATTAATCAAAATGAAACTTAAAAAAATAATAAAAATACTCGTGGGGAGTATCTTGAGTTTGCTACTCGTAATTCTCATTTTTTTACTACTACCAAGGGTAGGTAATCCTTCACCCGCTTTCCAGACTGAACTTGCCTATGGTAAACCTCTTTCAGAAGAAATTAATACATTACTAACGCCAAAAATAGAACCTGAGCGAACAAGAGCTATACTCATTCTTGAGAATGAAAAAATCATCTATGAATATGGTCCAACCGATAAAATAATGAATACAGCTTCTATACGTAAATCCCTTATGGGTGTATTATATGGGATTGCAGTTAATAAAGGACTCATTGATATAAATAAAACCTTAGTTGAACTAGAGATCGATGAATATACACCATTAACTAAAGAAGAAAAGAGTGCCACTATACAGGATTTACTGATGGCAAAATCGGGTATTTATTTACCGTCTCAAGGAGAACATGATGCTCAGATAACAGATCGCCCAAAAAGAGGTAGTCATCAACCAGGAAGCTACTTTCATATGAATAATTTTGATGCAAATGCATTGGGCACCATTTTTATTCAAGAAACGGGCTCTTCTATTGGGACGTTTATGGAAGAGCATTTAGCAAAACCACTAGGGATGCAAGATTTTTCGGAAGATAATGTGATACTAGGTGACCCGTGGTTTTGGCCAAAGAAGAAATCGATGCATAAGCAATATTATATGTATCTAAGTACACGAGATCTAGCGAGAATAGGAGCTATGGTAGCAAACGATGGTCGTTGGAACGGGAAACAAATCTTGCCTAAAAAATGGATTAGAGAGAGTACAACGTCGTATAGTAACCTTAAGGAGAACCATATTAACTATGGGCGTTATGATGGATTTGGATATCAATGGTGGATCGCTTCAGATACAGGAACTATATGGACAGATGGATATGGTGCGCGATTTATGATCATTGATCCAAGTAAAAAAGTAACATTAGTAGAACAAAATTTTACTGGAAACTCTTTCCTGTCAACAGGACTTTGGTTGATGAATAGAAATAGAGATTCTGGCTTAGATGGTTTGATAGAAGCACATCGTATGATTATCAAAAAGAAAACTCATTAACTACGCACAATAAGGGGACACCCTATTAGAATTAGAGATATTCAGATCCTTCTCGATCAAGAATGTCCCTTTAAAACAGATAAGAGCCATAGGGTCTCAAAAGATCAATCAGAAATTAATCAAAATATTTATGAAGTCAGTGCTAGATAAGATTTTAGAATCTATAAAAGAGCCCAATACTAAAAGCAGAAAAATTAATATTGATACGTTTATTTTCGATTGAAAATAGGATGTGGTATTATAAAGATATTCGGTGCGCTTTCGCGAAAGCGTACTTAATACCTTTATTATCGTTTAAAAAATGGACATAATTCTTTTTGTGATGTACTCTTTTTGAAAAGATGTCAAATTAAGGAACAATGTTTCTTATAATCATTCTAAATAGAATGAATACTTGCCGTCTAAAGTTGTTAAAATAACGTTTGCGCCTTACATTTGTGTGAATTCTTTTAAATCAACTTTTAATGAGCGGATTATTAAAATCATCCATAGGTAGAAAAGTGGCAATGGCACTTTCAGGCCTCTTTCTCGTTGTCTTTCTTACACAACATTTTGTTATTAATTTACTGTCAGTCTTTTCGGAAGAAACGCACAATACAGTATCTCACTTTATGGGAACAAATCCAATAGTGCAATTTGGATTGCAACCCATCTTAGTTTTTGGTGTGTTTTTCCATTTTATTATGGGAATTAAGTTAGAACTTCAAAACAGAAAATCTAGACCTGTAAAATATGTGAGTTATAAAGGGAGCGCAAACGCTACTTGGATGTCACGTAATATGATCTACACAGGATTGGTGATACTAGCCTTTTTAGGACTACATTTTTATGACTTCTTTATTCCTGAATTAATTCATAAATATGCAGAGAATCATGCTTTAGAGCCTGGTGATTCCACTCGTTATTATGCAGAGACAATACATAAATTTGAGCAACCTTGGAGAGTAGGACTCTATGTAATATCATTTGTATTATTAATGTTGCATTTATTACACGGATTCCAATCATCTTTTCAATCTGTTGGATTTAACAATAAGTACTCTAAAGCACTTAAAGGATTTACTAGAGCGTGGGCGATTATTATCCCGTTAGGATTCATCTTTATAGCTATTTATCACCATTTTAATCAACTTCCACATTAAAACAACAGCTATGGCATTAGATTCAAAAACACCTCAAGGACCACTAGCAGATCAGTGGACGAACTATAAAAACGAAATTAACCTTGTAAATCCTGCAAACAAACGCCTTATAGACGTGATTGTTGTAGGTACAGGTCTTGCAGGAGGCTCTGCTGCGGCAACCCTTGCAGAATTAGGATATAACGTAAAAGCATTTTGCTTTCAAGATTCTCCACGTCGTGCACACTCTATTGCAGCACAAGGAGGAATTAATGCAGCAAAAAACTACCAAGGAGATGGAGATTCTAACTACCGTCTTTTTTATGATACAGTAAAAGGAGGAGATTACCGTAGTCGTGAGTCTAATGTATATCGCCTTGCTGAGGTATCTGCAAATATTATTGATCAGTGTGTAGCACAAGGAGTGCCATTTGCACGTGATTATGGAGGACTACTAGATAACCGTTCTTTTGGAGGGGTATTGGTAAGTCGTACTTTTTATGCAAAAGGACAAACAGGACAACAATTATTACTTGGAGCCTACTCTGCGATGAACCGTCAGATAGGTCGAGGTAAGATAAAAATGTATAACCGTCACGAGATGCTAGATGTTGTAGTCGTAGATGGGAAAGCACGTGGGATTATTACACGTAACTTAATTACAGGAGAAATTGAGCGTCATGCTGCTCACGCAGTGGTATTAGGAACAGGAGGATATGGTAATGTATTTTACCTTTCTACCAATGCAATGGGATCTAATGTGACTGCTGCTTGGAAAGCACACAAAAGAGGAGCTTATTTTGCAAACCCTTGTTATACGCAAATTCACCCTACGTGTATTCCAGTATCTGGAGATCACCAATCTAAATTGACTTTGATGTCAGAGTCATTACGTAATGATGGACGTATCTGGGTGCCTAAGAAAAAAGAAGATGTAGAGGGAATCCGTGCAGGTACATTAAAACCTATAGACATCGCCGAAGGTGATAGAGATTATTACTTAGAGCGTCGTTACCCAGCATTTGGTAACCTCGTACCTCGTGATGTAGCCTCTCGTGCAGCAAAAGAACGTTGCGATGCTGGATATGGAGTAAATGCAACAGGAGAAGCAGTATATCTTGATTTTGCAAGTGCAATACAACGTTACGGAAAAGAACAAGCACTTGTGAATCATGAAGATGCAAATGACGCCACAGTTGTAAAAAGACTAGGAACAGAAGTCATTAAAAATAAATATGGAAACCTATTCCAGATGTACAATAAAATTGTAGATCAAAATCCATACGAAACACCGATGATGATTTATCCTGCGGTACACTATACGATGGGAGGTATCTGGGTAGATTATAACTTACAAACAACAGTGCCAGGGTTATTTGCGATAGGAGAAGCAAACTTCTCAGATCACGGAGCAAACCGATTAGGAGCTTCGGCATTAATGCAAGGACTGGCAGATGGATATTTTGTACTTCCATATACAATAGGAGACTACTTGTCCGATGATATTCGTACAGGACCTATCTCTACAGATAATAAAGCTTTTGAAGAAGCAGAAAAGAATGTACGTACTCAAATAGATGCATTGGTCAATAACAATGGAGAAAAACCTGTTGATCATTTCCATAAGCGTCTTGGGAAGATTATGTGGGAAAAATGTGGGATGTCTCGTAATGCTAAAGATCTTGAAAGCGCTATTGAAGAAATCTCTGCATTACGTGAAGAATTTTATAAAGATGTACGAGTGCCTGGAGGGCAAGATGAGTTTAATGAAGAACTAGCAAAAGCACTCCGTGTAGCAGATTTCTTAGAATTAGGAGAGCTGTTTGCAAAAGATGCTCTTACTCGTAATGAATCTTGTGGAGGTCATTTCCGTGAAGAATCTGTAGAAGAAGATGGGCCTCAAAAAGGAGAAGCAAAGCGTGATGATGAAAACTTTACGTTTGTATCTGCTTGGGAATATAAAGGAGCTCCTAAAGATGCTGTATTGCATAAAGAAGAGTTAGAGTACAAGAATATTGAGTTGAAACAAAGAAGCTATAAATAAGAAAGATATGAAACTTACTTTGAAGATTTGGCGTCAAAAAAACGCAACTGCAAAAGGAAACATGGAAACCTATCCTATTGATGGAATCAATGGAGATATGTCTTTCTTAGAAATGCTAGATGTATTAAATAATCAACTTATAGAGCAGGGTGATGAACCTGTAGCTTTTGATCATGATTGCCGTGAAGGAATTTGTGGAATGTGCTCACTATTCATAAATGGGGAAGCCCATGGTCCTGATCGTTTGGTAACGACGTGTCAACTACATATGCGTAAGTTTAAGGATGGTGATGTTATCACGATAGAGCCATTTAGAGCTGCTGGATTTCCAGTCGTAAAAGATTTGATAGTAGATCGTTCTTCTTTTGATCGTATACAACATGCAGGAGGGTTTATTTCTATAAACACATCAGGTAATACACAAGATGCAAATGCGATTCCTATAGAAAAGGTACATGCAGATGCAGCCTTTGATGCAGCAACTTGTATAGGTTGTGGAGCCTGTGTGGCAAGTTGTAAAAACTCAAGTGCGATGCTATTTGTAAGCGCAAAAGTAAGTCAGTTTGCATTATTACCTCAAGGAAAGGTAGAAGCTACAGATCGTGTGCTTAATATGGTGAAGCAAATGGATGAAGAAGGTTTCGGTAACTGTACAAATACAGGCGCTTGTGAAGTAGAGTGTCCTAAAGGAATATCATTAGAAAATATAGCACGTATGAATCGTGAGTATATGTCGGCGAGTATGAAGGGGTAATTCCTAAATGTTTTAAAGACTTCTAAATACGCTTTCGCGAAAGCGTATAAAAAAATAAAAGAACCCAAATCTCATAATAAGATTTGGGTTTTTTAGTTACTATCTTAGCGTAGTAAATAAAATTTTTAAATACATGAAAAAAAACATTCAACTTCTTGTGTTATTTCTGTTTATTGGAGTTACCGCTTTTGGGCAGTCCTTTAAAGAAGATCAGTTATTAGAACGATTAAAAACATTGTCTTCTGATGCATTTGAAGGTAGAAGAACAGGAGAAAAAGGAGGATTGCTTGCACGTAAGTATATTATAAAGACGTTTAAAGACCTTGGGGTTTCTTCCTTTGGAAGTAAATATGAACATAAATTTACATTTGAAGCAAGAGGGAAAGAATATCAGGCAGCAAATGTGCTGGCACAAGTTAAGGGAACAGAATTCCCAGATAAATATATTGTTATTAGTGCACATTATGATCATCTAGGTATTCGTGATGGGGAAGTGTATAATGGAGCAGATGATGATGCATCAGGAGTAGCAGCGCTTTTTAGTTTTGCTGAATATCTTAAAAAGAACCCACCTAGGTATACTGTAGTATTAGCTGCTTTTGATGGGGAAGAATTAGGTTTGCAAGGTGCTTATTATTTTGTGGATAAAATGAAAGGAGCAACTATTGCTGCAAACCTTAATATGGACATGATTAGTAGAAGTGAAAAGAAGGAATTGTATGTTGTTGGGACACCACATAATGAGAAATTAAAGTCTATTATAGAAAACCTTAAAAACCCTACTCAGTCAAAACTGTTAATAGGACATGATGGAGGAGATGGAAAAGAAGATTGGACAAGTGCGTCAGATCATGGAGCTTTTCATAAGGCAAAAATCCCTTTTTTATATTTTGGAGATGAGGACCACCCTGGATATCATAATCCAACAGATGACTATGAAAAGATAACTCCAGGTTTTTATAAAGATGCAGTTCGCCTTATTCTATCTGTTTTTATTCAAATAGATAAAAGTGATTTTTAAAAAACGTGATTCATAACATGAAAAATACCTGTTTTAGGTATTTTAATATCGCAAAAAGCCTAAGTAGAAATACTTAGGCTTTTTTGTTTGAAATGACGTTTGAAAGTTTGAATAAATCTGTGTAATCTTTTTTTTTGACTACACATAATTTTAATTCTCAATGTTATCAAAACGTTATTAAAAATGTTAGTAAACAAGCGTAAAAAGCCTTGGTGACGTGGTTTTTTGAGTAAAATCGGGTCCTATTTTAAAGAATAAGATCATGTATTTAAAATATTGATAACCAGATATATGTGTATTTTGTTTAACAAAATACTAAGAAAATTATTTTTTGACTTGTGTTGAAAACTTTGTGGATAACCACAGTTGTGATATTGAATGCTCAACCTCTTTTTTATTGATATTTGTTAGTCCCTAGTGGAATGAAAAAAACCAAACTTTAAATCATACGGACAATGAGTGTAGTAGAGCCTATCTTAGCAGAAAACAAAGACCGATTTGTGATATTTCCTATCGAGCACCATGATATATGGGAGTGGTATAAGAAATCAGAAGCAAGTTTTTGGACTGCAGAAGAGATTGATTTACATCAAGACCTTACCGATTGGTCTACAAAACTCAATGATGATGAACGTTATTTCATCAAACATATCTTAGCTTTTTTTGCCGCATCTGACGGAATCGTAAATGAAAACCTTGCAGAGAATTTTGTAAACGAAGTACAATATTCTGAAGCAAAATTCTTTTATGGATTCCAAATTATGATGGAGAACATCCATTCTGAAACCTACTCACTACTCATTGACACCTACGTAAAGGATGAAGTAGAAAAAGATAAACTTTTTAATGCTTTAGAGAACTTCCCTGCTATTAAGAAAAAAGCAGATTGGGCTTTACAGTGGATAGATAGTCCAAGCTTTGCAGAGCGCCTTATTGCTTTTGCAGCTGTAGAAGGAATTTTCTTCTCAGGAGCTTTCTGTTCTATTTACTGGTTAAAGAAAAGAGGGCTTATGCCTGGACTTACGTTTTCTAATGAATTAATTTCACGTGATGAAGGAGTACACTGCGATTTTGCTGTACACTTACATAATCATCACTTGATTAATAAAGTACCTAAAGACCGTATTAAAGATATTATCGTTAACGCACTAGATATAGAGCGTGAATTTATTACTGAGTCGCTACCTGTTAGCCTTATCGGGATGAATTCAACCCTAATGACACAATATCTAGAATATGTGACAGACCGCTTACTTACAGAATTAGACTGTGAGAAAGTATATAACACTGCAAATCCTTTTGACTTTATGGATATGATCTCACTCCAAGGAAAAACAAATTTCTTTGAAAAACGAGTTGGAGAATACCAAAAAGCAGGTGTTGTAAAAGATAAGGATGACAATGGAGAAGGTCAGAAAATTAGTTTTGACGCCTCTTTTTAAATTAAAAATGAACTCTTGGGTCTTTTGTAATACGTAGAAGACCGCTTTCGCGAAATGGTATAACTTGATATAACCAAAATAACGAACTCAATAATAACAAATCATAACCCGTACAGTTTTGGGATGAACTGTATAAACTAACAAATTAACAAACCTTTTCTCAATTTGGGGGAATACTTTTTGGGGAGAATTAATATTTTAAGTGTATGTATGTAGTAAAAAGAGATGGCCGTCAGGAACCGGTCATGTTTGACAAGATTACTTCTAGAGTAAAAAAATTATGCTATGGACTTAGCGACTTTGTAGATCCAGTGAAAATATCGATGCGCGTTATCGAAGGACTTTATGATGGAGTAACTACAAGTGAGCTTGATAATCTAGCAGCAGAAACCGCAGCTTCGATGACTACAAGTCATCCAGATTATGCAAAACTTGCGGCGCGTATTTCTGTCTCTAATCTACATAAAAACACAAAAAAATCTTTCTCAGAAGTGATGACAGACCTGTATGAATATGTAAACCCACGTACAGGGAAGAAAGCTCCAATGATCGCAGATGAAGTATATGAGGTGATGATGAGCAACAAAGATGCCATCGACTCTATGATTATTTATAACCGTGATTTTGGATATGATTACTTTGGTTTTAAAACATTAGAACGTTCATACCTTTTAAAAATTAATGGACAAATTGCCGAACGTCCTCAGCATATGCTAATGCGTGTTTCTATAGGAATTCATTTAAATGACCTAGAAGCTGCAAAAGAGACGTATGAGTTAATGTCTAAAAAATACTTTACGCATGCAACGCCTACGTTATTTAACTCAGGCACCCCTAAACCACAAATGTCTTCTTGTTTCCTACTGACAATGAAGGAAGACAGTATAGATGGTATTTATGATACACTTAAACAAACTGCAAAAATTTCTCAAAGTGCTGGAGGAATAGGATTATCTATTCATAACGTTCGTGCAAAAGGTGCATACATAGGAGGTACAAATGGTACATCTAATGGTATCGTTCCTATGCTTAAAGTATTTAACGATACAGCAAGATATGTAGATCAAGGAGGAGGAAAACGTAAAGGTTCTTTTGCTATTTACATGGAACCTTGGCATGCCGATATTTTTGATTTCTTAGATCTTAAGAAAAATCACGGTGCAGAAGAAATGAGAGCACGTGATTTATTTTATGCCATGTGGATTTCTGATTTATTCATGAAAAGAGTACAAGAAGATGGACAATGGACATTAATGTGTCCAAATGAATGTCCTAACCTTTTTGATGTTTATGGTGATGAATTTGAAGCACTGTATACAAAATATGAAGAAGAAGGAAAAGGGCGTAGAACTATCAAAGCACGTGAGCTTTGGGAGAAGATTATGGAGTCTCAAATAGAGACAGGAACTCCATATATGCTTTATAAAGATGCTGCAAACCGTAAGTCTAATCAAAAGAATTTGGGGACAATACGTTCTTCAAACTTATGTACGGAAATTCTTGAGTATACCTCTCCAGATGAAATCGCAGTATGTAATCTAGCGTCTATAGCACTTCCTATGTTTGTAAAAGATGGTGCTTTTGATCATCAAGAACTATATAATATTACAGTAAGAGCGACTAAAAACTTAAATGTAGTTATAGATCGTAATTACTATCCTGTAAAAGAAGCAGAAAATTCAAATATGCGTCATCGTCCTATCGGACTAGGTGTGCAAGGTCTTGCAGATACGTTTATTAAACTGCGTTTGCCTTTTACAAGTGATGAAGCAAAAAAATTAAATCAAGAGATTTTTGAAACACTCTATTTTGCAGCAGTAACAGCTTCAAAAGATTTAGCGATAAAAGAAGGACCTTATTCTTCATTTGAAGGATCTCCTATTTCAAAAGGAGAATTCCAATACAACCTTTGGAATATCAAAGATGAAGAATTGAGTGGTCGTTGGGATTGGACAGGCTTACGTAAAGAAGTGATAGAACATGGAGTGCGTAATTCATTACTTGTAGCGCCTATGCCTACAGCATCTACATCTCAAATTCTTGGAAATAACGAAGCGTTTGAACCATATACTTCAAATATTTATACACGTCGTGTATTATCTGGAGAGTTTATCGTAGTAAACAAACATCTTCTTGAAGATCTTGTTGCTCTTAATCTTTGGAATGATGATCTTAAAGCGGCTATTATGCGTGCAAATGGATCTATTCAAGAAATTAATGTGATTCCTCAAGAATTAAAAGAACTCTATAAGACTGTATGGGAAATGAGTATGAAAGATATTATAGATATGTCTCGTCATAGAGGATACTTTATAGATCAATCACAATCTCTAAACCTATTTATGGAAGGAGCTAATTTTGCAAAGCTGACTTCTATGCATTTCTATGCTTGGCAGAGTGGATTAAAAACAGGTATGTATTATTTACGTACAAAATCTGCTGTAGATGCTAAGAAATTTACGCTTTCTGCAGAGAAAAAAAGTGCTCCTCAACCACAACAACAAGTGGCAGCAAGAGCCGCGCAAAAATTGGAAGCAACACAACAAACCGTAGCTCCATTAACACAAGCAAATACACAAAGTAATGTGCCACCGCAAGTGATTCAACATGCAGAAGCAGCTGCAGAGATGCAAGTGCAAATGACTCTTGAAGAGCCAGCACCATCATACGAGGCGCAACAATCAAGCCTTCAAGGGCAAACGCAGACAACGCAACCTAATACAGCACCAATGACGCCAGATGAAATGAAGGCGATCATAGCACAAGCAAAAGCATCAGAAGGTGATGATGATTGCTTAATGTGTGGTTCTTAAGATATTGTTGTTGAATATCTACAATTAAGTAGAGAGAACAGAAATTTTATCAAGTGTTATTAATAAACCCAATTTCTACTTTTAGAAATTGGGTTTTGTTTTGTGTATTATTGCGATTTAATTTTCAATATTTTATTATATCTTCATCAGAAAACAATGCTATTTATGGAAGAGAAGATATTAGATCCTCTACAATGCTCTTTTTGTGATGTCGTGATGGAAGAAGATCAAGCTTTCTGCGTGTCTTGTGGATTTCCTGAAAAAGGAACAAAGCAAGAACAATCAAAGTTTCATGCAGATCGCATATTAAACATGCGTAAATCCAGCGAAGCGCGAGGAGGTATTACAAGTGCTAGAAATATCTTATTTATTATAGCAGCACTTAAGATGATATCGGGAGTCGTTTTTTTCTTTTTATTAGATGAAGATAGCGAAGTTCTTATTACACAGACGATTCTTGCTGTCATCTATGTAGTATTGGGATATTGGTCACAACAAAAACCATTGGTAGCTTTAATTTTGGGATTACTCGTTTATATTACCATTATTGTACTAGGGGCTATTCTAGATCCTACTACTATTTTTAGTGGAGTCATCATCAGGGTATTAGTTATTGTATATCTTGCAAAGGGAATACATGCTGCGTTACATTTAAAGCAAGGAATAAGGTGAGTCAGGATTCTTTGTCAACACATCATTGTGATAACTGTAGTGCGCCTTTGGTTGCAAAAGCAAAGTTTTGTGGTAGTTGTGGTGCTTCTATAAAATGTTCTAAAAATGCAGGTTTAGAAAAAAGTGTATATGCTATTATTGCTTTTTATGTAGCGTTCTTAGTTCTTGCTATCGTTAATAATACAGTATTTGCTACAGATTATAGTTTTACCTCAGAAGTAATCATAGAGGTCGCTTTTATAGTAATTACATTGGGCTTTTGTTTTTTAGATTGGAGAGCTATTATAAGACTATACATTATACGCGATATAGATGTAAAAGGAATACTCATGACTCTCTTAATTCCTATAGGTAGTGCAGTTGTTGTGTATTATGGAATTGATTGGATTAATGAAGCACTAGGAGAGTATGGAGATAGTAATATGTTTGCTGAGTATGTAGCTTATGAGAATTCATTATTTTGGGCTATTTTCTTTATTGCTATTTTGCCTCCTATTTTTGAAGAACTAGCATTTAGGGGTTTTTTATTTAATGAATTGAGAAAAGTGAGTTCTGTACAAGTTACTATTATTGGAACGTCATTTCTTTTTGCTTTGGTACATTTTTCATTGATTTCTTTTATTTGGATCTTTCCTTTTGGGATATTTTTAGGGTATTTGCGACAACGATATCAAACATTATGGTTGGGAATGATTGTGCATTTCATACATAATTTTTTAGTGCTTATGCTAGATTATTACTTTTACTAGAAAGAGAGTTAATTAGGTAAGGTGATGTTATTTTATACGCTTTCGCGAAAGCAAAATTAACTATACTAATTGCAGTAAACACCCAAGAATTGCACCTCCAGCAATAATCCACATAACGTTTAACTTCCACTTGCTGAATATAAAAAAGGCACTTATAACTGCAATAACAATAGCGCGCCAATCGGTAAGTGTTTCTAATCCCATAGTAATTAAGACGGCGAGCATAATAGCTACTGCGCCAACATTTACAGTATCTAAAAAATAGCTAAGAACCTTAGATGAACGCATTTTAGAAACAAATGGATTTAAGATCAAGACAAAGATAAAAGAGGGTAAAAAGATTCCAGCAGTTGCTGCAAGTGCTCCTCCAAATCCAGAAAGTTGATAACCTATAAAAGTAGCTGTAGAGAGTACAGGTCCAGGTGTAAATTGCCCAACAGCAATGGCGTCTATGAGTTCTGTTCTGGTGAGCCATCCTTTGGTGACGAGTTCTGCATCTAGGTATGCAAAAAGAACATAACCACTACCATATAATATAGCGCCAACTTTAAGAAATGTCCAAAAAACATGAAGCACAGGCGTTTTAATAAGTAGCGATGAGATCACTATAGGTAATGGAATAATGGTTTTTGCCGTTGTAATGGTTTTTGATTTTAGATAGAAATAAAGCGTTCCTATAACACCAGCACCAAGTAAGGCAATAATCTCATGTACGCCTAGTAATGTAATGATGAGTACTAGTATTCCTATAATAATAAGATCTATTGTTTTTGTAGCTTTCTTTCCTAGTTTTAAAATAGCCGATGCTATAATGGCGAGTACAGCTGGTTTAATACCAAAAAGGAAAGGAGCTATTTCTGGAAGTTTTCCATAAGAAACATAGAGGTATGCTAGTAATGCAGTAATAATGACGGCAGGAATTATAAAAGAAATTCCTGCGATAAATAATCCTTTGCTTCCTGCACGTTCATGACCACAATGCATGGTCATTTCTGTAGAGTTAGGACCTGGAATAAGATTTGTAGCGCCTATAAGATCTAGAAAGTGTTCTCTAGACATCCATTTGCGTTTGGATACAATTTCATCTTCCATCATAGCTATGTGGGCGGCTGGACCTCCAAAAGCAAAACAACCTAATTTAAAAAAAACAAGAGCTACTTCTTTAAGTTTGTTTTTGGATGCTGGTGGAGTTGATTTTCGCGAAAGCGTATTCATGTTTTAGTATAAAAAAAGACCTGATAAAGAATCACTTTATCAGGTCTAAGGTATTAAATATGTTTGTATATTTTATGACTGTTGGTGCTCATTGTGATATAAATCTAAAAGATTCATAATCTCTTCAATAAGATCTTTTGTCTCTAATAATAAACCAAAGTATAAGGTTGTATTCTTAGGACTGGATTCTTCAGAACGAGTACGAGCTACTTGTTTTTGAATTTTTTCAGTCACATTGTTATAAAGTTCTTCTTTTTGACCTAGAAGATCTCCTATCTGTGCATAATTACGATCTTTAAATGCCATCTCTGTAGCGCTCAAGAACTCATTTAGTTTTTTGTTAATTTCTTGAAGATCTCTTATTTGATTAAAACGTAAAGGTTTGTGGTTGTTGTTTACGTGTTTATAACTAGCTTTTGCAATATATTCTAAAGATTGTGTAATATCTTCTAGATATCCTAAAATCTGGATATAAAAATTACTTCCGCGTACGCTAGTTTCTTCTAAGTTTTTTATGAAGTAAAAAATATTACCACGTAGTTCATCTATCTCATCATTAAGTTTTTCTACACCAGCACGACTCTTTTTAAGACTACCTACTTTACCTTTGGCAAGTCCTTTAAGTACGTTTGTGTAGATCTTGTTTGTTCTAGAAACTGTTTTTGCGATATTGTCTGCACTTTCTTCAATGATGCCTTGAATAGTCTGACTTTCGGCTCTGCTTAAGTTTGATTCTTCTTTGGCAAGAGCGCTGTTTTTCTTATGAGAAAGATAGTTTCTTACTAATAGAGCTGCGGCTACAATAAGTAAAATAGCAACTACTGCAAAACGACCAGTAGGACCTCCTAAGTGAATTAAGAATGCAAGTGTTCCAGCGGCACAAAATGCACTAAATGCTGTGAAGAACCATCCTCCAATTACATTTAACACACCAGCTACTCTGTATACAGCACTTTCTCTACCCCAAGCACGATCTGCAAGAGAAGTACCCATAGCTACCATAAATGTTACATAGGTAGTTGATAATGGTAACTTCATAGAGGTTGCGATGGATATTAAAATACCTGCAACAACAAGGTTAATAGAAGCTCTAATCATATCAAAAGCTGGAAGTTCATAGCTTTTAGATCTAGGTAAATCTACAACTGGCTTTTCAAATCTTGAATTTAGATTTGCAAGTGTTCCTTTAGGGAGAATAGCACTTATTCCGCTATTGATATATGTAGTTCCTTTTACAACGGCACGTGAAAGTGCGTTTGGTTTGAACTTTTCTTTTCCTTCATCTTGTCTAGAAAGTCCTATTTCTGTATCAGCAACAGTACGTGCCTTTTTTGATGTCCATAAGGTAACTACCATAATGGCTCCTGCGATAAAAAGAATAAATGGTTCTGCTGGTACTTTTTTGTCAAGATCTCCCATTAAGAATTCAGCAGCAGGAACTCCAGATGCAGACCAAAGTTCATATGAGTGCCAACCTAACATCGGTACACCGATAAAGTTTACAAGGTCATTTCCAGAAAAAGCGAGTGCAAGTCCAAAAGTTCCTACGCCAATAACGACGATTAGTACTGTCTTTTTAAATATTTTTTCAAACGCATAAGAGAATAATGTCCAGAAAACAAAACTCCCTATCATTATGTACATCTCATTTCCTTCTAGAATCCCTTTAATATCTTTATATTGAGGTGTTCCTTTTAATCCTTTCATAAAGATAAAATAGGTGATAGCTGCAAGTGCAACTCCTCCAAAAATAGCTCCAAAGTTTTTGATTTTTCGCTCATAATTAAAAGTGAAAATCAAACGAGATATGAACTGGACAATGGCACCTACAGAAAATGCAATCACAACCGAGAGGAGTATACCACTGATGATACTTAGTGCTTTTTCAGAGTTGATGTACGTCCAAATATCTTCCATCGATTGATCACTGTTTGCTGTGATCTTAATGATAGCCATTACTACAGCTGCTCCTAATAAGTTAAATACGATAGATACTGTGGTAGAGGTAGGAAGGCCAAGGGTATTAAAGAAATCAAGCAGTAATATATCTGCTATCATAACGGCCATACATATGACCATAATTTCTTCAAAGGTGAATTGGCCGGGGACAAAAATCCCTTTACGAGCAACCTCCATTAAACCACCCGAATATACTGCACCAATGAAAATACCAAGACTGGCAATGATCATAATGGTTCTAAAACTAATTACTTTTGATCCGATTGCTGAATTCAAAAAGTTTACGGCATCGTTACTTACACCTACGATGATATCGAAGACAGCCAGTATGACTAAAGCTCCGATCATTAAAATATAAAGATTATCCATTGTTATCTAGATTAAAATATATTGCAAAAATTAGATTCTTAATTCAATCAAGTGTTACCTTAATGTTATCTATTTGATTAAAAGTGAACATCTAATTGTAAACGAAAGATCCAGTTAGTACCGTCCCCGTTTATAGTTTCGTATGTTAAATCTGATTGTACTTTGAGTTTATGACCAACAATAAATTTTGATGCGCCAACAGTATATTGGTCTGTATCACGACCACCGATGATGTCATCTAAGGTTACGTTTGTATATCTTCCAGAAAATTCCCAGTTGCTAGGTAATAAATAACCCGCTTGTAGGTTTATAGAATTACCTACTTCTACATTTCCTGCAGTAGTTCCATCTGTGTTTATAGCAAAAACATCTTCTGCATCACGGTGTGCATATTCTCCTTGAAATGAAAATCCTTGGTATTTGAAAATTGCATCAACAAATATGGTGTTTATGTTTGTTTCAAAAAGATCTTCTGGATCATCGCTTCCATCTATAAATAAGTAGCTTCCCAAATTACTTCTTGAGCGTACCGCATTATTGTTATGATCATAAGTCGCAGCAACCATTAATTTTGGAGTTGGTTCTCGTTTTAAATCACTAGAAGAATAATCTCCTTTGCTTGTAAATTCTCCAAATGGTAAAAACTCTACTCTACCTGTATATTGAAGTCCGCCTTGATTTCCTTGAGTAACGTTTCTTCCTTCTCCTTGAGAAACGGCTATCTTTTCTCTAATGACGAAGTTCTTTCCTAATTTATCTTTGTGACGTAATTGTAATCCTACATCACGATCTATGTTAAAACGAGAGTTTAATAAAGAACGATCTACAAATTGTAAGTTTCCAGAAGAAATCACACGCTCTATATTACCTGGAAGTTTAGTTTGACCTACCCATAGTTCCCAATCTGGAGCAAAGTTCCACATAACGACTGCATCAAGAATGTATCTCGGAGCATCACGTGTAAATTGACTTGCGCCAGAGATGTCCCTGTTAGAAAGTCCTAGCTCAAATTTGTATTTGAATTTTGGGCTAAAAGCAAAGCCATTAAATTTAAAACGAGCTCTACGTACTAGAAAGTTTTGATCTACCTCGGCAGAGTTTGGGTCATTTGCCGCAAGCGTAGAGGTCGATAAGAATTGCATACGTGTTGCAAATTTCATGCTCCAAGAGCTATCTTTTGCAATGACATTAAAAACTCCTTTTCCAAATTTAGAATCGGTAGTCTGTTGTGCATTTAAAGTAAAACAAGTACATAAAAGTACTGCAATTAGGGTAAGCTTAAGTTTCATTCTATTATTAGTTTTTGTCGAGTGCAAAGAACCGATCCTAATGTTAACTTAATGTTAGGTGTAGATTACGATTAAGTGAAAAAATAGGGCTGCCTTATGGCAGCCCTCACTTCAAAACCCGGTCGACAAAAACTAATGATCATGAAATGTTTCCTTCTAAGAAGGACTACAAATATCATATACATTCTTTATTCTAGTGTAATCATAATATTAGGTAATCTTTAATTTTTATTTAATTTATTGATATTATTTTGTTTTTTATAATATTGACAATCAATAGATTAAAAGATTAATGTAAATTTAATGTTATCTAAAGTTTTCTAAATTGTTAGAGAATTATTAACTTAGTGTTGTCGACAAACAAAACATATAATATATTATGAAAAAGATAGTAGTACTACTCGTATTAGTCTTTGGGTTTGCGACAGTTCAAGCACAAGAGAAAATTAAGAAAAACACGTATATACAAAACGGTGATCGTATTGAAGCTGTTTTGTATTTTGATACTGGAGAAGTAAGTCAGACAGGATTTTATACCAAGGCTGGAAAACTTACTGGAGAATGGGTGAGTTATAACTTGGAAGGGAAGAAAACTGCCACTGCATACTATGATAATGGAGCTAAGGTAGGTACATGGTTTTTTTGGAATGAGGATACACTTACAGAAGTAGATTATGAAAATTCTCGCATTGCTTCTGTAAATACTTGGAAAAATAAAGATTCTCGAGTGGTGAGCAATAAGTAGCTTGTTTCTTATAAGATATAGTCCGCTTTCGCGAAAGCGTATAAAAAATAAAAACCCGACCTATATAGATCGGGTTTTTGCATGTGGCTAAAACTGTAATATTTTAAAGAATTAGTTACGAGTCCATCCTGTTCTCCAAGTAGCATAATCAGTACCAGTACCGTTTCCTATTCCTGAGAAAAAGTCTACATCTGTAAATGTTGTTCCCGTATCGTTTTTAAGATGTAAGATCACATCTGTAAATGAAACATCAGTTACGCCTGTGTTACCATCTAAAACTCCTTGTCCAGTTGGGCTGTCTCCTGCATCACCATCAAGGTCGAAACCTTCTTCATATCCTTCGATTAATACATTTGTAAGTATAGCTCTTGTTCCAGCTCTTAAACGTACTGCTTCATTTTCATTTGTAGATCCAAGACCTACAATAGTAATGTTGTTAATTGTTGGTGCAGAGAAAAAGAGAGGACTTGCATTATTCCCTATATCTGTATTAAAACCGTCTCCTTCTATTCCTTTATCATGTGCTTGTCTGTGCTCGATATATACATCAGTAAGTGTTCCAGTAAACCCTTCTGTCCAGTCTACAGAGTCATCTTGTGCTCCAATGACAGAAACATTATTTGCATTTACAGTACCTCCGAAAAACTCGATACCATCATCAAGGCCTTCAAAAGCCTGAATAAACTCAACGGTAGTACCATTACCTACACCGTAAAAAGAAAACCCATTGTTTTCTGATGAAGCACTAGCACTTCCTCCTGAATACTCAACACGTACATAACGAATAATTCCTGAGTTGTCATTTGCAATACTTCCTCCGTATGGAAGACCACCTATTTCTGAAGTAGATGTCGCATCACCTCCTGCAACAGAGTTTATAGGAGCTCTACCTAAAACGATAAGCCCTCCCCAATCTCCAGGATTTGGAGTGGCATCATTTGAAGTAAATACAATAGGACTTGAAGAAGTCCCTTCGGCATTAATCATTCCTCCTTGAGCAACAGCAACAAATACGTCAGATCCTGTGTTTGCTTTTATAACAACACCAGCGTTAATTGTTAGTGTAATCCCATTAGGAACGATAAGTGCTTCTGTTAATACATACGCTTCATTTGCTTCTAAAGTTAGATCTACGGTTAATGTTCCGCCGATAGTATTAGCATTCGGATCGGGACCTGTATCTGGATTTGTGTCAGGATTGATAATCACTTCTACATCCCCATTATCATCACTAGAACAAGAGTTAAAACCTATAACTATCGCTAATAAGGCACTGAAAATAAAAATTGATTTTTTCATTTTTTCTGTAAATTTTTTGATTTAAATAATTGAATTGATTTTTCTATTAAAATTTGTATTTGAATTGTAAGCTTAGATGTACTCCTCGCTTGTATTGTGCAATACTACTACTACCATTTGCTGCACTTACAGGGACATCTCCTAAACTGGTACCCTCTCTAAAGAACTCGATGGTAGGATTTAATAAGTTTTTTGCACTTGCGTTAATTTCATAATGTTCTCCAAAACTGTTCTTCCATACCAAATCAAGGGTAGGGATGCCAGTCTCTATGATATTGCCTAATTGCCCAGAACCTAATGCATCTATACGATCTGAGAAATAAGAGAATACTAAGTTTGCTACAGGGGTATAGTTTTCATATTTGGCAAATGTTGGGCTATAGCTTACATCTGCATTTATTAAGAAAGGAGAAGCTCCTTGTAACTCATCAGTATTTCTATCAAAAGTGGTATTGATAAAACCTTCAGAGTTTTTAAGATCTTGTTCTGTAAAAGTATACGTCACATTTAACCCGAAAGATAGTATTGCATCCTCATCTTCATTTCTTAAGATCGCTTTACGAAGCTCTAATTCTGCTCCAAATACCTCTGCTTGGTCTCCAGAACGTACATAACGTTGTGTTCCAGTGGCATCATTTGCAACTACTAAGTTTACAGGATCATTAATTTGCTTTGCGAAAGCGGCAAAAGAGAATATTTCGCTATTTCCGAAGAACCATTCGTATTTTAAATCAATATTGTAAATATCTGAAAATGGTGTATCTCCTAGGATATTTGGATTACCTCCTGTTTGGTTTGTTACGTCTTCGTATACAAATGGTGCAACTTCTTTAAATTCAGGATTTGATACTGTACGACTAGCAGAAAAACGTAAGTTTTGATTTTCTTTTAAAGCATACTTAATATTTAAGCTTGGAAGAATAAATGTCTCACTAGCATTTGCAAAACCAGGATCTGTAGATAGTAAGTTAATTACGTCATATGTGATGTCTTGGCTATAAGATTCGATACGAATTCCAGGAGCAAAAGTCCATTTTTCTCCTAATTTAAGTGTAGCGTCTACATATCCAGCATGGATATCAAGATTTCCTGTGTATGTGTTTTCTGGATCTCCAGGTACGTTTCTGTTACCTATTCCAGATGCATTATCATTTAATGAATTAAAAACAAACGTATCATATACAACTCCTAAGTTCTCTTGTGTGAATATCGCATCTAAGTTATTTACATCTGGTACGGGTGTGTTAGGCTCTATAAAATCAAAACCATAACGGATGTTTTCGAAATTACGTTCTTTAACTCTTCCGTTATACCCTATATTAAATACGGTATTTTCGTTAAGAGTATACTCTAGATTTAAACGAGCATTGATTTCTTTGTCTTCTATATCTTGGAAATAACGTTGGTTATCAAAAGGAATGTTATTAAAGAAGATAGGGTTTGTTGATGGATCATTGTCAAATGTTCTATCAAAACCTTCTACACTAATTCTTCTACGATCTGGTTGACGTGCTAATACTGTATTGGCTCCTATAGCCCAATCAAGCTTTAGATTTTCATCTAGCGTGTGTGTTCCTAATAATTGATTAACAAAAATCATATCTTGATCAAACTGAACATTTGACACATAAAAACCTTCATCGGTATCTAGAATAGCATCTCTATTACGACCTTGCCCTTCTGTTCCAAAATATCCTACTTCATCTGTAGCATCATTAATAAATACAGAATTGAACTTTATTTTATGATCTCCATTTATTCTGTAGGTAAGATTTAATAACGCTGTTGTATTTGTGTTATATACATACTCTTCTGCATTTGGGAAGTTTACAGCTTCTACTGTTGTAAAGCTTCCTGCTTGCCCTTCACGGTATTCAAAATTATTGCTAAAGGCTGCAGTTGCAAATACACTAAGGCGAGACTCCTCTCCGATGTCCCAAGAATTACCTCCTGTGATTTTTCCAGAAATATTAATAGGGGTTCCTCCGTCTACTGGGTCAAATCCATTTTGAAGAATGGTAGCAAATGGATTGTTGTTATACCTATTATAGTATCCAAAAAAACTAGTTCCTTCACTTCTTACAAAATTTTCGCCTTGAGCATTGGTGTTTATTCCTGTGCCTAAATCGCTTTCTATAAAGAAGTCACCCGAGTATTCTTTTGAGGCAATGTTTACATTACCTGCAGCAAAATCTCCATAAAAGTTTGCCGCATATGTTTTACTTACACCAATATTCTGGATAAGATCTGAAGAGAATAAACTTAAATCTATATTCTTCTTGTTAATATCATTAGATGGTAAAGGCAATCCATTATATGTTGTGTTTTGATAACGATCTCCAAGACCACGAACATATACATTTCCTCCCCCTTCTTGTTTTGAAATTCCAGAGATTTTTGTTACAGCGGCAGCGGCATCACTTACTCCTTTGCTAGCAAGTTCTTTTGCTCCAATACTTTGTTTTTGAACAACAGCTTTTTGCTGGTCAATAAGTAAAGCTTGTACGCTCTCTTTACGTGATCCAGTACCTGTAATAATTACTTCGTCAAGAGCCGCTGCACTAGCACCAAGTCCTGTATTTATTGTAATTGTTTTATCAGATGCTACAACAACATTGGGAACTTCTAAAGTTTCATATCCTACAAAAGAAATAACAAGGGTGTATGTCCCTGGAGCCACATTACTAATGATATAATTTCCGTCAAAACCTGAAGTAGATCCTTGCGTAGTTCCTTTTATGATAACACTAGCAAAAGGGAGTGGTTGTCCATCAGCACTTTCTTTGTCGGTTAATGTTCCTGCAATCGAACCATTTTCTTGTGCCTGTGTGACAAGAGAAAGAAGTAACATTGTAAAGAGAAAAAATTGTTTCATTAATTAGGGTTTGTTTTCTGATGCAAAGAAATGATAGGAATCAAGCAATAGAGTTAAGTGAGTGTTATTGTTCTTTTAGCATGATGTAAGGTTTTTGTTACGATAATGTTACGTAAGAAAGGATAATGTTTCGTTTATGTTTCTTAATTAAGAAGTGTGAATAATTACGCTTTCGCGAAAGCATAACAACGCGTATCTTGCAACTATAAAATCAGAATATTATGATGCAGTGGGAACGCTTATTATCACTCAAAAGACAAGGAGATACAAATAAACGATTGCGTAAAGAGCAAGATGAGACACGTCTGGGATTTGAGGTAGATTACGATCGTATTATTTTTTCTTCGGCTTTTAGAAGTCTGCAAGACAAAACGCAAGTGATCCCATTATCTAAAACAGATTTTGTACACACACGACTGACTCATAGTTTGGAAGTGGCTGTTGTGGGGCGATCTCTAGGGCGTCAAGTAGGAAAACAAATTTTAGAAAAATATCCGCACCTTTCAGAAGTACACGGTTATCAGTTTAATGATTTTGGAGCTATAGTAGCAGCAGCAGCGCTAGCACATGATATAGGAAATCCCCCCTTTGGACATTCTGGAGAAAAAGCAATAGGTGATTATTTTAAAAACGGAAACGGAAAACGATTTGCATCACAACTTACCGATAAGGAATATCAAGATCTTTGCACTTTTGAAGGAAATGCAAATGGATTTAAAATACTCACAGAATCTATGCCTGGAGCAACAGGAGGCTTACGTCTTTCATATGCAACATTAGGCGCTTTTATGAAGTACCCTAAAGAATCCTTGCCTGTAAAGCCTACAAAACATATTGCCGATAAGAAATTTGGCTTCTTTCAGAGTGAGAAAAATGCCTTTCAGGAAGTAGCAGAAGAATTAGGACTTATTCAAACCAGAAAAGGAAAGGACATAAGTTATGCGCGTCATCCTTTAACTTTCTTGGTAGAAGCGGCAGATGATATCTGTTATACCATTATAGATTTTGAGGATGGAATTAACCTTGGACTGATTTCAGAAGAATACGCGTTGGAATATATGGTAAAACTAGTGCCTAATATCAACACAAAAAAATATTATGAACTTACGACAAAGGCATCGCGAGTAGGTTATTTACGTGCGCTTGCTATAGGAACATTGATTGATGAGGCGGTGACAATCTTTATGAAAAATGAAGAAGCTATTCTTGAGGGCGCTTTCGCGAAAGCGTTATTAGATAAATCCAAATATGAAGCCCAGATTAATGACATTCTTAAGATTAGCGTTTCAAATATTTATCAAAGCCAAGAAGTCGTCGAAAAAGAAATAGCAGGATATGAAATCCTCTCGACCCTCCTCGATAAACGTTGTAAGGCAATACATGAACACCCTACACATTATGATAAACTTGTGTTACGACTTTTTGAAGACTCAAACCAATATGAAACAATGACCGTGTATCAAGAGTTAATGAGCATCTGTAATTATGTATCTGTAATGACAGATAGTAAATCGTTGCGCATATTTCAGAAACTCAAAGGGCTTAATGTGAGGTAAGAAATTATCATGAATGTGTCTATATACATGTTCTCAATAGTGAGTGTGTTTAGGGAGTAATATGTATTCTGTTTTTATCTTGACGATTTGATATTGCCAAAACAGATACTTTTTAATATGTATTTATGAGAATATCGTATAAATTATTGCGAATTATTCAATAATCAGTTTTATTAGAAGCAAATTAGTGTGATATTGTATTATTTGTTACGTTAAAATTTCAAAATTCATAAATTTACAATACTTTTGATTCTTTCTTAAAAGTTTGAATAATTAATGTGTGGTAGGAATTATTGACATGACATTGTTATTATATAGAGAAACAATGTTTAAATTCTTATTCTATTACTTAAAACAAAATCAAAAAAATATGCTAAAAATTTACAAATTATTAGTTTTTGTATGTGCAGTTTCTTTTTGCACGTTTACAAATGCGCAGGATTACGGTGTTATTATTAAAGATCATTTAGAAACAAATAGATCTACATTAGGAATAACGACTCAGGATATTTCTGGTATAACAGTGACCGATGAGGTTCTTACCCGAAAAAATGAAGTGACTCATGTATATGCAATCCAAAAGATCAATAATATTGAAATCTTTAATGGAATTGTAAATGCAGCTTTTAAAAATGGAGAGATTGTATATCTTTCAAATAACCTACAGAAGAACATTGCATCTAGAGTAAATGCGACTTCTCCAGTAGTAACTCCTACTCAAGCAGCTTCTCAAGCGGCAGCTTCTTTAGGACTAGGAGGGTCAAGCTTTTCTTTAATACAAACTATTTCTTCTCAAGAATATGTGCTCACTCAAGGAGGTGTTTCTCTAGAAGAAGTGCCTGTGAAATTAGTATATCTTCCTACAGAAGCAAATGAGCTTAAGTTAGCTTGGGATTTAAGTATCCACACATTGGATTCAAGACATTGGTATAGTGTTCGTGTAGACGCTCTTACTGGAGAGCTTTTGGAAGAATTTGATTGGGTTGTAAGCTGTACATTTGTAAGTCACGATCACGAGAGTGAATCTAGATCTTCAAATGTAGAAAATACAACAGGTTTTGGATTTAATGATGCAACAGCGACAAATGAACTATTAGCTGGTGAGCAATATAGAGTATATGCGTTACCACGAGAAAGTCCAAATCATGGAGGTCGTCCTTTAATAGTAGAGCCACAAACAAGTGCTTCTCCTTTTGGATGGCATGATAACAATGGAGCAGAAGGTGCTGAATTTACAATTACAAGAGGAAACAATGTATGGGCATTCGAAGACTTAGATGGACAGAGCAATATAGGAGAATCTCCAGATGGAGGCGCTGAGTTGATTTTTGACTTTCCTGTAGACTTAACATTAGATGGGCCTGCTTATACAGATGCAGCAACAACAAACTTATTTTACTGGAATAACGTGATACACGATATTTTTTATGAATATGGATTTGATGAAGAATCAGGAAATTTTCAAGAAAATAACTATGGAAATGGAGGAACTGCAGATGATTTTGTATTCGCTCTTTCTCAAGACGGTAGTTCTTTAAATAATGCAACGTTCGGAACTCCACCAGATGGAAATAGTCCAGCAATGCGTATGTTTTTATGGAATACTACAGGTGAACTAGGGAATTTAGAAGTTACAGAGCCAGCAGGTATTGCAGGTGACTATGGACTTACAATTTCTGGATTCTCAGGTTTATTCCCTTCAATGGAGCTTGATCCACTTATGGGTGAGTTAGTCCTGGTTGAAGATACAGATGCTTCAGGAGATCCATTAGATGCTTGTGATCCTATTGCAAATGCAGGAGACATTGCTGGTAAGATTGCTGTAATCCGTAGAGGTACTTGTACGTTTATTATCAAAGTAGAAGCAGCCGAAGCAGCAGGTGCTGTAGGAGTTATTATAGTAAATAATGTTGCAGACGCTCCTATAAATTTAGGAGGAGATCCAGATACAACGACAGCTTCAATTCCAGCAGGAATGGTAAGTCAAGCAGACGGAGACCCTTTAATAGCAGCATTACAAAACGGAGAAACTGTTATTGTAAAAGCAGCTAGACCAAGATTAAAAGATGGTAGTTTTGATAATGGTATCATTACCCATGAGTATGGGCACGGTATTTCTAATCGTTTAACAGGAGGTCGTTTTAACTCTGGTTGCTTGTCTAATGCGGAGCAAATGGGAGAAGGTTGGTCAGATTACTTTGGTATGATGTTAACAATGAGAGATACTGATACAGCAGAGCAAGGAAGAGGAGTAGGAACATTTGCAGTTAATCAGCCTATTGATGGACAGGGAATAAGACCTGCACCATATAGTACTGATTTTGCAGTAAATGATTTAACGTATGCAGATGTTGCTAATAGTGGTCAAATATCTCAACCGCATGGAATTGGGACAGTATGGGCTACTATATTATGGGATATGACTTGGGCATTTATTGATGAGTATGGCTTTAATGAAGACTTATATAATGGAGAGCGCGGAAACAACATCGCATTACAATTAGTTATGGATGGATTAAAATTACAACCGTGTAGTCCTGGATTTGTAGATGGTAGAGATGCTATTCTTGCAGCAGTCGAAGTTAATACACTTATTCCTGAGGAAGATAAAGATAAAGCTAGATGTACTATCTGGAATGTATTTGCAGCTAGAGGTGTAGGTCTTAGTGCAGAACAAGGAAGTTCAGATGATAGATTTGATCAAGTAGAAGCTTTTGATTCACCTACAGAAGGAGATGGATCTCCTTGTCTTTCTTTATCTGTAGATGAAGCTAGTGTAGATTCTTTATATAGTATATTCCCTAACCCTTCTAATGGTCAAATTACGATCAATGTAGCAGGTACATTAGGAGACGGGCAAGTACGTATCTATGATATTAATGGTAGAGAAGTATATAAGCAAGATGCAAGCTTACAAGGAGCGGTTTCTGTAAATGCTACTGGATTATCAACGGGAGTTTATATTATGAGCATAACAAGCGAGAGTAATACATTTACTTCAAAGCTTATTATTAACTAAATAATAAACATTAAATAGTAAGAAAAGCGAGAAACTATAAAGTTTCTCGCTTTTTATATATAGTGATGTATTGTTTTTGCAATACCATCTGGCGAAATACCAATTTCTTCTTGTAGCTCTTCGATGGTGCCGTGCTCTATAAAATGGTCTGGTAGTCCAAGTGGTTTTATAATGCCTTTATACGCTTTCGCGAAAGCGTAATCAGTAACAACACTTCCTAGACCTCCTTTTATAGTGCCATCTTCTAGCGTGATGACGATTTCATAGGTGTCAAAAACAATATCTAGTAAATCAGTATCTATAGGTTTTAAGAAACCTATATCATAAATGCTTGCCAGTTGTGGATTGTCTTGAGTTGCCTGTATAGCATTGTGTATTATGGTGCCAATAGATAGGACTGCAATACGATTTCCTTTCTGAATACAGGTGCCTTTTCCAATATTGATTTTTTGAAATGGCATTTTCCAGTCTAAAGTAATTCCTCGTCCTCTCGGATAACGTATAGCGATAGGGTTAGGAAGCCCTAACTGTGCGGTATACATGATATTGCGTAAATCTATTTCATCCTTAGGGGCATAAATAATAAGATTGGGGATGCAATTTAAATAAGCGAGGTCAAAAGAACCGTGATGTGTAGGTCCATCTTGGCCAACAAGCCCTGCTCTGTCAAGACAGAATATAACAGGAAGATTTTGTAAAGCTACATCATGAATGATTTGATCGTAAGCTCTCTGTAAAAAAGTAGAATATATATTACAGAATACAATCATTCCTTGTGTCGCCATCCCAGCAGATAGTGTAACAGCATGTTGCTCTGCTATACCAACATCAAATGCGCGATCAGGAAAAGTTTCTATCATGTATTTAAGAGAACTTCCTGTAGGCATTGCTGGAGTAATTCCTATAATGTCCTTGTTTTTAGAAGCAAGTTCTACAATTGTATGTCCAAATACGTCTTGGTATTTTGGAGGTAATTGTGTGGTGTCTTTTGTTTGACGTTCTCCAGTAATAGCATCGAATTTACCTGGGGCGTGATAGGTTATTTGATGTTTTTCTGCAAGAGCTAGCCCTTTTCCTTTTGTAGTAATTACATGAAGAAACTTTGGCCCTTTAATTTTTTTAAGCTTTTCAAATGTATTTATGAGGGTTTGTATGTCATGTCCATCTACAGGACCATGATACTTAAAATTAAGTGCTTCAAAAATGTTTTCTTCTCGCGCTGTTCCTTTTTTGACATTTGTAAGATATTTTTTTAAAGCACCTACACTGGGGTCTATTCCTATCGCATTGTCGTTAAGGATGACTAGTAAGTTTGCATCTGTTACTCCTGCATGATTTAGTCCTTCAAAGGCCATACCACTTGCGATAGAGGCGTCTCCTATAATCGCAATATGTTGTTGTTCGGTTTTGCCTTGAAGATTTGCAGCGATAGCCATACCTAATGCGGCAGAAATAGAAGTGCTACTATGTCCTACACCAAAAGTGTCGTAAATGCTCTCTGAGATTTTTGGAAAACCACTAAGGCCTCCCTTTTGCCTATTTGTGTAAAATGTATTTTTTCTATCCGTTAAGATTTTGTGACCATAGGCTTGATGCCCTACGTCCCAAATAAGTTTATCTTTTGGGGTGTTGAATACATAGTGTAAGGCCACTGTAAGCTCTACAACGCCAAGACTAGCTCCTAAATGGCCTTCTTTGGTGGCAACGATATCAATAATATATTGACGTAATTCTTTGCTGACTACGTGGAGTTGGTCAGGAGTAAGCTGTCTTAATGAAGCGGGACTGTCAATATGATCTAACATATGGCAAAGGTACGTCTTGATATTGTATTTTTGAATACTGAAATATATTCCTATGCTAGATCCTTTTGATGATGTTTATTTTATGAAGAGAGCCCTTGTCGAGGCAGAAACTGCTTATGAAGAAGGAGAAATTCCTGTAGGAGCTGTTGTGGTTATACATAATAAAATAATTGCAAGAGCGCATAATCTTACAGAGCGCCTTACGGATGTTACTGCACATGCAGAAATGCAAGCAATTACTGCGGCTGCAAATTACTTAGGAGGGAAATATTTGCAAAAATGTACTTTATATGTGACTTTAGAACCTTGCCAAATGTGCGCAGGTGCTTTGTATTGGAGTCAGATAGATCGAATTGTATTTGGTGCCAATGACGCACAACGAGGATATGGAACGATGGGAACTACGCTACATCCCAAAACCAAAATAGAAGGAGGTGTGCTCGCAAAAGAATCAGAAGATTTACTAAAACGCTTCTTTGCTGAAAGACGTAATTTGAGCTAGAAAATAGTGTTTAGAAATAGAAAAGCCTGCTAAAAGCAGGCTTCATAATCGTAAAAAGATAATATCTATATCATTACAGTACACGTACTTGTGCAGCTGTCATTCCTTTTCTTCCTTCTTCTTCTACGTACTCAACTTTGTCACCTTCGTTGATAGTTTCACCGTTAAGACCTGTAACGTGTACAAAGATGTCTTTACCAGTATCGTCGTTAGTTATAAAACCATAACCTTTTGACTCATTGAAAAATTTAACTGTTCCTTCCATTATAAAAAATAAAAATATTAATAAAGCGCAAACTTACGTTTTTATTTTTAACATATTGTTTTTGCAGTGTTTTATTTTTGTAATCTAATGAAATTCAAGGCTCTTTCGAGTCATTATACTCCTTCATTTTCATAATATTCTCTTTTGTAAGCATATAATCTTTCACATCCTTGTCTTTCCATCTGTGATAAATAAACGTAGGCATGAGCACAAAAAAGCCTCCAGCAATAGCAAAACCAATCATTTTATTGCCTATTATTTCATTAACAGATATTTTATAATAATAGCCATAAGAAAGTAATCCTGCGAGGAGAAAGAATAAAATAATGATGAATATGCGCCTTGCTTTATGCATCTAATTTTAAGTGTAATTCTTTAAGTTGTTCTTGATCTATTGCAGATGGAGCATCGATCATTACATCACGACCACTGTTGTTTTTAGGAAATGCAATAAAATCACGTATCGTTTCTTGGCCGCCTAATATTGCAACAAGTCTATCTAATCCAAAAGCAAGACCTCCATGTGGAGGAGCTCCGTATTGAAAAGCGTCCATTAAGAAGCCAAATTGTGCTTTTGCTTCTTCTGGAGTAAACCCTAAATAATCAAACATTAATGCTTGTGTCGCTTTGTCATGTATTCTAATAGAACCTCCGCCTATTTCGTTTCCATTAAGAACAAGATCATAAGCATTTGCTTTTACTGCACCAGGATCTGTAGACAGTAATTCAATTTGTCCAGGTTTAGGTGATGTAAATGGGTGGTGCATTGCATGGTAATGACCTGTTTCTTCATCAAGTTCTAATAATGGGAAGTCAATAACCCATAATGGCGCAAATACTTTTGGATCTCTAAGTCCTAAACGTTCTGCAAGCTCCATACGTAATGCGCTTAATTGTGCTCTTACTTTATTTACATTACCAGAAAGTACGCAGATGAGGTCTCCTGGTTTTGCTCCAGTAACTTCAGCCCATTTTGCAAGATCATCTTGATCATAAAACTTATCTACAGAAGATTTATATGACCCGTCGTCATTGCAACGTGAATATACCATCCCTAAGGCACCTACTTGTGGGCGTTTTACCCAATCTATAAGTTTATCAATCTCTTTGCGAGTATAGCTATTACCACCAGGAACTGCAATTCCTACAACAAGTTCTGCATTGTTAAATACATTAAATTCTTTGTGTTGTGCAACGGCATTAAGTTCTCCAAACTCCATTCCAAAACGGATATCTGGTTTGTCATTCCCATATAGACGCATAGCATCATCGTATAACATTCTTGGGAATTTATCTACGACAACATCGTTTATCTCTTTAAGTAAATGACGTGTCAAGCCTTCAAAAATACTTAAGATGTCTTCTTGTTCTACAAAAGTCATCTCGCAGTCTATTTGAGTAAACTCTGGTTGGCGATCTGCTCTTAAATCTTCATCTCTAAAGCATTTTACAATTTGGAAGTACTTATCCATACCTCCTACCATAAGGAGCTGTTTGAAGGTTTGCGGTGATTGTGGTAACGCATAAAATTGTCCTTCATTCATACGAGAAGGAACTACAAAATCACGAGCACCTTCTGGAGTAGATTTAATAAGGTATGGTGTTTCTACTTCTATAAAATCTTGATTAGAAAGGTATTTGCGCACTTCTATCGCTACTTTATGACGAAAAATCAAACTGTTTTTCACAGGGTTTCTTCGTATGTCTAAGTATCGGTATTTCATACGCACATCTTCTCCTCCATCGGTTTCATCTTCTATAGTAAAAGGAGGAAGTAGTGCTTCATTAAGAACGGTGAGTTCGGAAACCAAAATCTCAATATCTCCAGTAGGAAGATTGGGGTTTTTTGAAGCACGCTCGATAACAGTTCCTTTTACTTGGATAACAAACTCACGCCCTAATGTGCGAGCGTGTTCCATAATTACTTTAGAGGTGCGATCTTCGTCAAAAATAAGTTGAGTGATCCCGTAACGATCCCGTAAATCAACCCATATCATAAATCCTTTATCTCTAGATTTCTGAACCCATCCAGATAACGTAACTTCTGTATTAATATCGCTAGCTCTTAAGCTTCCGTTGTTGTGACTTCTGTACATGTATTTTTGATGCTTTTTTCTTGATTGCAAAAATAGGAAGATATCATTTGTTACAGGCTATCTCCTGATAATTTTTGATAGTGAGTGTTACGCTTTCGCGAAAGCGTATAAAAAAACCCACAGTATTCTTCTGCGGGTTTGTGATATTGTAAAGAAGGTTGTTATTTTTTATTTACCTCTTTTATGTATTTTTCTAGAGCCATCGTCATAGACGGTGTCTGTGGAGTAGGTGCTTGAATATCTATTTTAAGACCTGCTTTTTCGGCAGCTTTTATTGTTGTATTCCCAAATACAGCAATACGAGTGTCATTTTGCTTGAAGTCAGGAAAATTATGAAGCAATGATTCTATCCCACTAGGACTAAAGAATACTAAGACATCATAAAATACATCTTCTAGATGAGAGAGGTCACTTACAACAGTCTTGTAGAATGTAGATTGTTTCCAGTCGACACCTAGGTCATTTAAACTCTCAGGAATGATATCTTTAAGCTTATCTGAAGATGGTAGTAAGAATTTTTCAGTCTTATGTTTTTTAATAAGTGGCGTCATTTCTATAAATGTACGCTTACCAACATAAATTTTACGTTTACGGTAGACGACATACTTTTGGAGGTAAAAAGCAACAGCTTCACTTTGACAGAAATACTTCATAGTGTCTGGTACTTTAAAACGCATTTCTTCAGCAATTCTGAAAAAATGATCTACAGCATTACGACTTGTTAAGATGATAGCTGTGTAGTCTTTGAGGTCTACTTTTTGTAATCGCACCTCTTTACTAGAGACTCCCTCCACATGGATAAATGGGATGAAATCTATCTTTACGCGTTGCCTTTGTTCTAACTCAAAATAAGGGGAGTTTTCAACCTTTGGCTTGGGTTGCGAGACCAAAATAGTTTTCACTTTCATAGATGCTCTTTATTTATAAAACACTACTTTAATTTGTTGTTAAATGATACAAAATATAGTAGGGTGCTATTTCGAGAGTGCAAAAATACAAAATAAAATAAGACGGCAACGAAAGAATTTGCTCTTGATGTTTACTTATTGTCAATACTAACGATATGAAGTATGCAATAATGATAATTCCGAGGCTTATATATAAGAAACGAGTCGTCGTGTAATCGCTATAAATAATGAAGAAACATAGCGCCAGGATGAGGATGCTTAAAAAGTTTTTGAAGTTGAGTTTTCTAAAAAGATAAATATTCATTATCCCTTGAATGTTTAATAAATACCCTATTATTTTATCTATAAGTGTTCTTATAACCTCAAAAACAGCATATCCTATGAGGATTTTGATATATAAATCAGGAGATTCTGAATAGTTTATTCCTAAACTGATAGTATACCATAAAAAAAGGAATAGTGATATTAAAACGATTTGATGCACCGATAATAAGATAGTAAAGAGGTTGAAAAACCCTTTGTCTTTTGATCGAGTCATAACATATTTGTCAGAACCTAAAAATGGAATTAAGTTCAGAAATCGTTGTCCATAAAAAAATTTGGCCACTGCTATCACAATAAATGATAGGATAAGAAGTAGTGCTATCCAGTCTTTATTAATGATTGTTTTTAAGGTGGTTTCCAAATAGAGATGTTTAAGATGCGTTAAAAATACCATAAATTAAGTGTAAAAGCCACCAACTTGATATTTTCTACACCTAGAAAATAAGTACATTTGCCGAAAGCAATAAGAATGGCAAATGCTTTAGTGGTAATACCTACATATAATGAAATTGAAAATATAGAACGACTTGTGCGTAATATTTTTGCACTACAACGTGCTTTTCATATTCTTGTTGTAGACGATGGGTCGCCAGATGGTACTGCTCATAAGATAAGAGAGCTACAAGTAGATTATGATGAGCGTTTGTTTATTATAGAACGAGAAAAGAAATTAGGATTAGGAACGGCGTATATTGCAGGATTTAAATGGGCATTGCAAAAGGAGTATATGTATATCTTTGAAATGGATGCCGATTTTTCACATAACCCTAATGACCTTATCCGTTTGTATAATGCTTGTGCAAAAGATAATGCTTCGGTTTCTATAGGATCACGATATGTTACTGGGGTTAATGTTGTAAACTGGCCTATGGGTAGAGTTTTGCTTTCCTGGGGAGCCTCAAAATATGTGCGTTTAATAACCGGGATGAACATACATGATACAACCGCTGGCTTTATTTGTTATAAAAAAGAGGTTCTTGAGGCCATAGATTTAAATAAAATACGTTTTGTAGGATATGCTTTCCAAATAGAAATGAAATATAAAGCATATATAAAGAAGTTTGCTATTGTAGAAATTCCTGTTGTATTTACAGACAGGACTAAGGGGCAAAGTAAAATGAGTAAAGGAATTATCTCTGAAGCTGTTTTTGGAGTAATACGATTACGATTAAACCATCTTTTTAAGGGGAAACACTAACTATGGAGAAAATATTAATAAAAGATGTACATATAGTAAATGAGGGTAGTATTGTACGCGGAGACATTCTCATACATCAAGGGGTTATTAAAGAAATAGGGGAAAGTATAAGTGCAAAGTCTTCTGATGTGCACGTTTTTGATGCCGAAGGGAAGTATTTGTTGCCTGGTGTTATAGACGATCAAGTACATTTTAGGGAACCTGGGCTTACGCATAAAGCAACTATACATAGTGAGTCTAAGGCTGCTGTTGCGGGAGGAATCACTTCGTTTATAGAAATGCCTAATACAAATCCTCAAACAACAACGATAGAGAAATTAGAAGAGAAATTTACAATTGCGAGCAAAACTTCTCACGCTAATTATTCCTTTATGTTTGGGGGAACTAATGATAACCTTGATGAGGTTTTAAAAGTAGATAAGAAGAAAGTTGCAGGGTTAAAGTTGTTTTTAGGAAGTTCTACAGGGAATATGCTAGTAGATAATGAGAAGGTTTTAGAAAAAATATTTTCTGCTACAGATTTATTAATCTCAGTACATTGTGAGGATGAGGATACTATAAAGAATAATCTTGCTGTTTATACAGAACGTTACGGAGATGATATTCCTGTGCATTTACATCCTGTTATTCGAAGTGAAGAAGCTTGCTATATCTCGTCTTCTAGAGCTATTGAATTGGCAAAAAAGACAGGCGCACGACTTCATGTATTCCATGTATCTACAGGGAAAGAAACAGAATTGTTTGATAATAAAATCCCATTAAAAGAAAAAAAGATAACAGCAGAGGTATGTATTCATCATTTGTGGTTTTCTAATGAAGATTATGAAGAAAAGGGAACACTTATCAAATGGAATCCTGCTGTCAAAACAGCTGCAGATAGAGAGACACTTTTTAAAGCCTTGTTGGATGATAAATTAGATGTAATAGCAACAGATCACGCACCTCATACTATAGAAGAAAAAAGTCAAGTGTATACAAAAGCACCAAGTGGAGGACCTCTTGTGCAACACGCATTGCCAGCGATGTTAGAGTTTTATCATCAAGGGCGTATTTCTTTAGAAAAAATAGTTGAAAAAATGTGCCATAATCCTGCCATTTTATTTCAAGTAGAAGGTCGTGGTTATATAAAAGAAGGGTATAAGGCAGATTTGGTTTTGGTTGATTTAAATGCTCCTTGGACTGTACAGAAAGAGAATATTTTATATAAATGCGGATGGTCTCCTTTTGAAGGAACAACATTTAAGTCACGTATAACACATACCTTCGTAAATGGTAGGCTTGCATACAAGAACTTTAAAGTATATGATGATACTTTTGGAGAACGATTAACTTTTGAACGATAATGAAGTCTATTTTATATTTTCTTTTAGTTTGTGTTGTCATATCCTGTCAGGATATACCATCTGTTGAAAAACCTGCAAACCTTATTGAAAGGACAACAATGCAAGAAATTATTTATGATGTAGCCATTATAAATGGTGCAAGGGGATATGATGTGCAAAAGCTTAGTAAATATGGAGTGACTCCTGAGACATACATATTTGATAAATATAATATTGATAGTCTGCAATTTGCAGAAAATGTAACATACTATTCTTCAGATATAGAAAGTTATAAGGAAATGTATCTAGATATTCAAAAACGGGTAGATGAAGAGTTTTTACATTTTGACTCTATAGCAAAGGTAGAAAAAAAGGTTAAAGATTCTTTACGCACCGAGAAGGCAAAATCACTAAGAAAGAAAAAAGATAGTTTAAAATCAAAAGGTCTAGATACAATCATTGGTAAGAAAGAGAAAAAACAAACAATTACTACGTTTCCATCTAAAAGTGCTAAGGAAGTAGTTATTGATTCTTTGTAGAAAGATGTAATTTAATTCTATCTAGTGTTTTTCCTATAGGAGTAGGGATGTATGATAATTGCTCTTTTGCTTTAGATGAATTGTAATATGATGTTTCTTGTATGGAGGCGACTCCTATACGGGTAAATTTTCTTTTACGAGTATATATTCCTATTAAAAGATCACCTATGACAAGTGCTTTAAGTATCCCATTAGAAAGAGGTTTTTTGGGTGGTTTCTTAGAAAGATGTTGTGCCATGAGTTCTAAAATATCTTTATAGGGCATGTTATGTCCTGCTAAGATATATCGCTCTTTTGTGATGTCACTAGATAATCCAGCAATCATAAGTCTAACCACATCTTTTACGTCTATAAAACCACAACCGCCTTTAGGGAAAAAAGATTTTTCTTTTAAGACGCGATCTATTAATATACCACTCCCTTTAGTGTAGTCACCTTCGCCTAAAATAATTGCAGGATTAAAAATAATCGCTTTTAAACCCTCTTGAGTTGCTCGCCATACTTCCATTTCGGCTCCGTATTTTGAGATTGCGTATACAGAGTTGTTATCATTTGGATCCCATACATTTTCTTCTGTTATAGGGTTATCAGGCAACTTGCTTAATGTAGCAACAGAACTTAAGTGGCAAAGTTTATCTACTTCATGGGATAGGCATAGATTAACCACATTTGCAGTGCCTTCAACATTGGTTTTTAATAATTTTTGAAAATCATAGGGGTCAAAAGAAATAAGTGCAGCACAATGATAGACGTGAGTTATGTCTTTAAAAGCAGATGTGAGTGATGGTACATCTGTGATATCTGCCTCTACCCAATGTATGGTTTTAAAATGTGTTTGCGCTTTCGCGAAAGCAAAAAAAGCCTCCACCCCCTTTACTTTATCCAGCGATCTGAATAGTGCGCGCACAGGTTTATTTTCTTGAGTAAGTTCAAGTAATAGATGCATTCCGACGAGACCTGTTCCTCCAGTAACTAAAATCATGAGTATAAATATAATCTACTCTGCTTAGGTACGCGAATAACGCCACTTTAATTTTTATCTTTGCATCTTCAAAAAGAAAGTAAATGATTAAAAATTTTGTTCAAGAACTGCAATGGAGAGGTATGGTGCACGATGCAATGCCTAATACGGAAGAACACCTTATGGAAGCTATGCGTAGTGCATATGTGGGTTTTGACCCTACAGCAGATTCTTTGCATATAGGAAATCTCGTGCCTATTATGCTACTTGCACATTTTCAAAGAGCAGGGCATAAACCAGTAGCCCTTGTAGGAGGTGCTACGGGAATGATAGGAGATCCTTCAGGGAAATCGTCTGAGCGTAACTTGCTGGATGAAGAAACACTTCGTCATAATCAAGAATGTGTTCGTGAGCAATTATCACAGTTTTTAGATTTTACTTCGGGAGCAGAAAATGAAGCGGTGATGGTAAATAACTATGACTGGATGAAGGAGATCTCGTTTTTAGACTTTATACGTGATGTAGGAAAGCACATTACAGTAAATTATATGATGGCAAAAGATTCTGTAAAAAATCGCTTGTCTGGAGAATCTGCCGATGGAATGTCTTTTACAGAATTTACATATCAACTTGTACAGGGATATGATTTTTTACATCTCTATCAAAATCATGAGTGCTCTTTACAGATGGGAGGTAGTGATCAATGGGGGAATATTACTACAGGTACAGAACTTATTCGTCGTATAGGCGGCGGAAAAGGATATGCGCTTACATGCCCATTAATCACAAAATCTGATGGGACAAAATTTGGAAAAAGTGAAGGGGGTAATGTGTGGTTAGATGCTAAGCGTACTTCTCCTTATAAGTTTTACCAATACTGGTTAAATACGAGCGATGATGATGCTAAAAAATATATTAAAATCTTTACGTTCTTATCTCAAGAAGAAATAGAGGCTTTGATTGAAGAGCATAGCGGTCAAGAGCATAGAAAAACCCTTCAAAAGCGTCTGGCTAAAGAAGTAACTATTACAGTACACAGTGAGGATGCTTATACAAAGGCAGAGGAAGCTTCAAATATCCTTTTTAGTAAAACTGCTGCAGAAGACATAAAAAAAGTAGATGAAGAAACATTCTTAAGTATTTTTGAGGGCGTTCCTACAGCAGAACTACCAAGAACAGAGTTTGAAAACGGATTGGATGTAATAGGTGCATTGGCAGAGAAAACAAAGTTTTTAAAATCTAATGGTGAAGCAAGAAGAGCACTTAAGGAAAACTCAGTATCTGTAAATTTTGTAAAAGTTCAAGAAGGTTTTATGATACAAGAAAGTGACTTAATTAACGATCGTTTTGTTTTAGTGCAAAGAGGGAAGAAAAACAAGTATCTCATCAAGGTGATTTAAAAATCGTACTTCTTTATAAAAAAACGAACCCCCCATTAGAAAAGTTCTAATGGGGGGTTCTGGTATTTAGGGGTGAAATTAACTTTTATATTTTACTACGCTCCAACGTTTGTCAGCTTTAGGACGTAATACTGTAGGATCTCCAGCTTTCCATTTCTTAAACGTATTTGTGCCCCAAGAATTATAAAACATGTATAATTTTCCATCACGTATTTCAAATGTCTCTGGATCTGCATCTACTTTTTTTCCACTAGTAGCTAGAGCGTAAGCACAATAGCCTCCATATTGAGGGATGTATTTGTTTGGATTTGCTTTAAATTTATCAAGGTTTGCTTGAGAGTTAAACTTGAATTTTGCGCCATCGTGAGTGGTTGTAAAACTTTTACTTCCTTCTACAGATTTGTTGTTAAAGTATTCTGTCACATCATATCCTTCTGCAACATAACCGCTATCTAAATAATAGTCAATTTGCTGCGCTTGTGAAGATACTCCGATAAATGATAATATAAGTAAGAATGCTAACTTTTTCATGCGAGTTCTTTTATTTATTGGTTTATAATTTATATCGTCTCTGTCGATGTAAAAAGAAAACCTTACTAAAAAATGTCAATTTTTCTTTATTATAATATTTTAGACAAGTAATGTCGTTTGAAGTAACTTTGTTGTAGAATGTCAAAATAGTATATATGCAAAAACCCTAGCGGCAAGGTGCACGACTAGGGTTTTCTAACTAACTAACCAATCAATTATGAATATCTTCTATTTGTTATATTTTACTTTATTCCAAGCAGCATCTGCTTGACCTTTTAATTTTTCAGGACCTTCTTCAATCCATTTTTCAAGTGTATTAGTTCCCCAAGAATTGTAAAAGAGATATAACTTTCCATCTCTTATTTCAAATGTTTCAGGATCAACACTTACTTTTTTTCCTTTATCTGCAACTGCGTATGCACAGTATCCGCCATATTGAGGAAGAAACATATCTGGACTTGCTTTGAATTTGTCTAGATTTGCTTGACTTGCAAATTTGAATTTGACTCCGTCATATGTTGTTGTAAATTCTTTATTACCTTCTACTGCTTTATTATTAAAATATTCAGTAACGTCATATCCTTCAGCAACATATCCTTTCTTAAGATAATAATCTGTTTGTTGCGCAAAAGTGCTAAAACTTACAAAGGCAATTAATACTATTAAAATGTTTTTCATCATTAAAACTTTACATGGGTTAGGTCGTTAAAAATAAAGAACATTACATTTTTAACATAATTATAAGATTTTTAAGAATATTTATAGTGCCATAAGATTGCATCCTCTTATATCAGAATCGTCAAATCGTCCTATAACAGTAAAGCTTCCGTCAGTATGGACACTACCTAGATCTTGAGTGGCTATAAATGAACAAGAGTGTATATTTGCTAAGTCTATAATATTGAGACCTCCAGTTTTTAAACTGGATAGTATGCATAATGGATCTTCTGTGTCTCTAGTAAGTACACGCATCCATGGTGGCGTTGTAAAAAGGCCATTTCCTTTTGAATATGCTTGAGATAACAATTCTGTCATGCCATACTCACTATGTATTGTCGAAACACCAAATCCTTCTTTGAGAATAGCATGAAGTTCTTGTCGTATTAGTTCTTTACGTTTTCCTTTCATCCCACCAGTTTCCATAATAATGGTGTTCTTTAATGTAAATGTGTATTTTTCTATAATATCTAGAAGGGCAAAACTAACTCCTATAAGGAGTACTTTCTGTCCAGAAGCATCAAGTTCTTTTAGTTTCTTACTTAAGGCAAGGTGATCATCAAGATAAAACCCACTATCGTCGTGATGACTTGCTTTAATGAGTTTGTCAACCATATAGACAAGAGAGGAACCATTGCGCTCAAGGTATGAAGGGAGTAAAGCAAGTATTACATAATCTTTTATATCTCCATAATCTTGTGTGAACCCTTTATGAAAACTAGTTTCGTAAATAGAAAGGTCTTTTACATAATGCTTACTTACGATACTTCCAGTAGTTCCACTACTTGTAAATATAGCTTGTGTTTCTTTTTGAGAAGAAATTACTTCGTGAGATTTAAAAAAATCAATTGGTAAAAAAGGAATGTCTTCTATAGATTTAATATCGCTTGGGTGTTTGTAAAGAAGATCACAAAAAGAACGATATACTGTATTATGTTCAAATTGATACCTAAATACGTCAAGGGCTTTTTGCTCAAATTCTTGAGAGTTTTGTATTGCAAAAATATCTTGGTATTCCATAGGGTATATTTATGGCAAAGGTATTAATCCCTAATGAATTTGATTCACATTGTATAAAACAAAAGCGTCCTATACTAATAGGACGCTTTTTAAAATATATAACTATTGTTTGATTTTATCTAATAATCAACTTTGCAGTAGCAAGGGTATCGTTCTCCTTAATAGTCATAAGATAGATACCTGTTTGTAAATTACGTACATCAATTGTATTTACAGTTGTTGTACTTAATACTAGTTTTCCTGTAATATCAAATACAGTTACTTCTTTTTCTGTATTTGAAGCAGTAGTGATAGTAACTATGTCTTGAGCAGGATTAGGATATATAGATAATCCTTCGATTGTGTTTTCACCTACAGAAAGCGTAATGTCAATATCTCCAGAATTTCTAGGAGTAATCTGATAATCTGCATTAAATTGACCAATAAGTCCAGCAATATTTACTGTAGTCGTAGGTATAACATCTGGATTTACTACATAATCGGCCTCATCAAAGTTTGTACGTAATATGAAAGTACCATCAGCATTTGTGATTTCATAGTTTGTATCCATAAGCCAGTTGGTGTCTCCTGTAGTATTTGTAACAGTTACAGATGCTACAGCAACATATTCAGACTCATATGCTTCACTGTCTGCATTAAGTTGTGTTATCGTCACTACTTGCGGCTCTACTGGGTTTCCAGTTGAAGTTGCAGCGCCAGGATCTTGTGTAGGAACAAATTGTAAAAGGCCATTAAAAGATCCTAAAACTCCTCTTACTCCTGTAAGGCCATCTCCTTCATTGTATGCTGTAGTGATAATTCCGGCAGAATCATCAATAACAATAGCACCTGTTGCATCTTCTATCCATTTTTGATTACGTTGTGTCTGTTGGAATGTTAAGATTGCTTCTGAAGATAGTACGTATTCTTCTCCTTCAACTTCAGCTCTTAAAGCTGCTATCGTAGCTACTTCTGGAGCTTCTTCACATGCAGGAGTCGTAACATCTGTAGAAAGATCACAGTTTGCACTCGTAATTTCTAGAGTAACAGTTGTTGCTTCAGAAACTGCATTTAAAGTGATAGTACCAGTAGCAACACTAGAAGGATCATCTCCTCCAATGGTTCCTCCTCCTACTAAGTTAAGTGTATATGTTTCTGTACCACCTCCTGTAAATGCGATCGTTGTTGTTGTTGCATCTTGACCAGATGTAGCAGTATCACATGTTGTTGTGATAGCTCCTAGAACTAGTGAGCAAGAAGATGTGTTTTCTATATCATTCATATCACGTGCAGTGATGAAGAAATCTCCATTGTTACGCTCAGTAATGATACCAGCTATAGTTGCTTCTGTAGGAACGTTTTCTCCAATGTAGTCTACATCAAAAAATGAAGTTCTAAATACATAATCTCCATCAGGATTTGAAAGTGGGTATTCTGTTCCAGTGACCCATGTTGAATTTGCAGAGTTATCTACAGTAACGTCTGCTATTTGTACATACTCAGATTCAAAATCATTCGGGTTTGCATTAAGCGCTGTAATTGTAACCATTTGTGGAGTAACAGCATTTCCAGTAGAACTTGCTGCTCCAGAATCTTGAGAAGGAACAAATTGTAACATTCCTTGGAAAGAAGTTAACGTTCCTAAGATACCTGTGATACCATCACCTATAGCATACATAGTTGTAATTGTTCCTGCTGAGTCATCTATAAGGATCGCTCCAGTTGAATCTTCTATGAATTTTTGATTTCTAAAGTCTTGTTGGAAAGTAAGAATCGCTTCTCCAGTAAGGACATACTCTGCTCCTTCTGTACTAGCTCTTAAAGTGGCAATGTCTGCAACATCTGCAGTAGGAGCACAGTTTACGGCAAATAAATCGATAGAAACATCACACGTAGCTCCAGTTGCAGTTAGTGCAAAATCAAGACCTTCACTAACACTTATAGAAATAGTTCCAGTTGCTTGAGTACTTGGATCATCTCCAGATATTGTACCTGTTTCATCAAGTGCTAAAGTAACAGTTTCTCCACCTCCACCAGTAAAATCTACTAGGTAGGTAACAGCATCTTGTCCACCAGTTACGGCATCACAAGTAGCGTCATTAAAACTAAAAACAAGTGCACAAGCAGAACATCCATTTGTTGCACGTGGCGTAGGTGTTGCTGTACAAAACGTCCCGTCGTTACGACGTTGTAATGACTCTATGTCTGCATCTACATTGTCTTCATTGTATTGTACTGTTTCTCCTAAAGCGGCTAATAAATCTACATCATCAGCATCATTTGTTCCATAAACGATAGCGTCTATAAGATTTGTTGTTGTTGCCGGAGTGTCATTTGGAAAATCGACAATGTTTCCAGTGTAAACTCCAACTCCATCGGCTCCATTTTGAATGGTGTTATTTGCGCCTATCATAATGTCTGCACCCATAACTTCATCTCCTCCTACAATAAAAAATCCATCGGCATCTGTAGAAAAACCTGTTAAATCTATTGCATTATAACTGGCGTCATCAGATCCATTAAATAAAACAAGAACGAGTCCATCAAGAGATTGATTTGGTGTCTCAGAAAAGAGTTCAACAAACTCCATGGTGTCTGTTCCTGTTTGATCTGCATCAACCTCGTTTATAACCACTTGTCCAAAAGAAAAGCTAGAGATTAATAATGCAATTAAAAAAGTAATTTTTTTCATAATTAGTTGTTTGAATAATAAGGTGCAAATGTACAAAATGTAATTGATGAGATTTGTTTTTGTTTTTTTGCTTTCGCGAAAGCGTAAATATTTAACCCATTCTTAATATTGGGATATACTTAGTAACATACCTAATGAATTATCTTAGTCATTTAATAAAAATAGATAAAAGACTATATTTATAAAGTCTAAATCATATTATAAGACTATGAAGAATAAAGACATCAAAATATTATTGATTGATGATGAGCCAGACATATTGGAGATTGTTGGGTATAATTTATCTAATGAAGGATACCAAGTGATTACTGGGGCAAATGGTGTAGAAGCTGTTAAGTTGGGTAAAAAACATAAACCTCACCTTGTTATTTTAGATGTAATGATGCCAGAAATGGATGGGATAGAGGCCTGCGAATTATTGCGTAAAAATCCTGATTTGTCAAGTACAATTATTACATTTTTTACAGCTAGAGGAGAAGATTATTCTCAGGTTGCAGGATTTGATGCTGGGGCAGATGATTATATTACAAAACCTATAAAGCCTAAAGTTCTTATAAGTAAAGTAAAAGCATTATTACGTAGACTTAAGGAAGAAGATGAATCTTCTGAGGTGATAAAGGTTGGAAATATTGTTATTGATAGAGAAGAGTATAAAATACTTAAGGGAAAAGAAGAAATTGTTTTACCGAGAAAAGAGTTTGAATTACTTTCGTTACTGGCTTCAAAGCCAGGAAAAGTTTTTAAAAGAGAAGATATTCTAGATAGAGTGTGGGGGAATGAAGTAGTTGTAGGTGGTCGTACGATAGATGTACACATACGTAAACTAAGAGAGAAAATAGGGGATGAGTCTTTTAAAACAATTAAAGGAGTAGGGTATAAATTTGTAGTTTAATGACAAGCGACTTTAGGAGGTCATATGGTTTTTCGATAGTTACGGCTCTTTATGTAACGCTTTTTTTTTCTGGAATACTTATATTCATAGGATACAGGCAAGGATATATAGATTGGGGATTAATCTGCGCGGTCGCAGTCTTTAGTTTTGTATTTCTTTTTGCTATTATATATTTCCGAACTAGAATATTTATTTATCAACGGGTAAAAAAAATCTATGATGAGGTTACGCTTCTTGAAGATGCAGAACTTAAACCTGCTAGAATTACTACAGATATAAAATCTCTTACAGAAGAAGTAGAGCGTTATGCAACAAGTAAAAAACTTGAAATAGAAACACTTAAAATTAAAGATGAGTATCGTAAAGACTTTTTAGGAAATGTAGCTCACGAACTCAAAACGCCATTATTTACAGTACAAGGATATATTCTTACTTTATTAGATGGAGCTATCAAAGATAAATCTGTTAGAAAAAGGTATTTAGAAAGAGCAGATAAAGGAGTAGAACGTCTTATCTATCTGGTAAATGACCTAGATATGATTACAAAACTAGAAGTAGGAGATTTAAATCTCAATTACACTTATTTTGATGTGGTGGCATTGGTTAAAAATACATTTGAATTGCTTGAAATGAAAGCAACAAAAAAGAATGTAACCTTAACTTTTGACGTAGAATATGAAACTCCTATCGTTGTAAATGCAGATGAAGAACGTATACAGCAATTGCTTACAAATCTTATAGAAAATTCTATCAAATACGGAAAAAAAGATGGAACAACAGAAGTCAGTATACAGGATTTAATTCAAAATAAAGTATTGATCCGTGTTACGGATAATGGGGAGGGAATTGAGAGTGATCATATCCCTCGACTTTTTGAACGCTTTTATCGTGTAGATAAATCGGGTAATCGTAAAGTGGGAGGTTCTGGACTAGGTCTTTCTATTGTCAAGCATATTATTGAAGCGCATGAGGAGAAGATCTATGTTGAGAGCGAATTTGGAGTTGGTTCTGAGTTTTCATTCACTCTTGAAAAGGCCGAAAAACTTCTTTAAATCTATTGTTTCTTGAGGTTTGTTGAAACCGCTATACACCTCAATTTTTGTAAGATCTTTTACCTTGAATGTGTCTTGACTTGAATATGGGGCGATTCCTTTTTCTTTTAAACGTTGTGCAAGATACTCTTGTTCTGTTTGTCCTGGTGTAGGGATGAAAAAAGCTTTTTTCTGTAAAGCAGCTAGGTCCATAATTGTTGTGTATCCAGATCGAGCTATTATAAAACCAGCACTATTTATGGCTTCAGATAGTTTTTCGGACGTTAAGAAATTTACGATTTCTATATTCTTTTGTGTAGATCTTTGTTCTTCTTCTTTAATACGTCCCTGTATAAATAGAACGGAACCATTATACTTTTTTAATTCCTTAAGTAAGATAGCTTCAAGTATTGATTTTTGAGGCTCTGGACCAGATAAAACCACTAGGACATCATAGCGTTGTTGTAATGTTCTTTTTTTCATTCTGCTTAAAGGACCTATGTAATTCACATTGTAATTTCCTTTTGTAGGATGTCCTAGAATTCCGCTTAAATTAGAACTACCCATATAATCAGGAACCCAACATTCATTAAAACGTTTTATAAAACGTTTATGTAAAAAAGTAGTCGTAGCAGTTGTTTTGCCGCTTAAGATTTGTAATTGATGTGTGATAAAAATAGTAGGAATCTTTGAGGTGTATAACCCTAACCTATTATCAGAAATAACACCTTTGATGTTGTAGGTGGCTATGATCTGTTTTAGTGCCTTGTGTTCTTTACGTATAGCTCTTGATATCTTAGGAATACTAGAGATCATTTTACGTTTAAAATGCTGCTTTTTTTTGGCATATTCTATATCATAAGATGGTAATGATACTTTTGATAATTCAGGAAATTCTTTGTCTAATAAAGTTAATGCCTCCCCATCACTTGCTATAATAACCGTATACCCTTCTTGTTGTAGCGTTCTTATAATTGGAATACAGCGAGTTGCGTGACCTAATCCCCAATTAAGAGGGGCTACCAATATATTTATAGATTCGCTCATAAATGCAAATATCAGACAGTTATACCTACTGAAAGTTTCCTTAATTTTACCAAAATATTAAATAGCATTTTTTTGGGAAGTAAAAATAAATTAAAACGTTTTCGTGAAAACGATACTTTTAGTAATGTCATTCAGCCTAGTCGAGAGGAATTAGTTAATGGTGATTTTCCTCTTAAAGGTAAGTGGAAAACTGATTTTTTCAAAAATAATAACCCTATTGTTTTAGAATTAGGTTGTGGTAAAGGAGAGTATTCTGTTGGATTAGCTCAGGCTAATCCTGATAAAAACTTTCTTGGAATAGATATTAAAGGAGCGCGTTTTTGGAGAGGTGCTAAGACTGCATTAGAAGAAAACTTGACCAATGTAGGGTTTATGCGTACACAGATAGAACTTGTTGATCACGCTTTCGCGAAAGCAGAAATAGCAGAGATATGGATCACCTTTCCTGATCCGCAAATTAAGTATAAACGTACTAAGCACAGAATGACAAATTCTGAATTTCTTCAAAAATATAAAGGAATTCTAGAGTCAGAAGGAACGATTAATCTTAAAACAGATTCTGAGTTTATGCATGGATATACGTTAGGACTTTTACATGGAGAAGGGCATGAGATTTTACATGCAAATCATCATGTATATAAAAACGAATATTCTCCAAAAGAAGTGACGGGCATTCAAACATTTTATGAAAAACAATACCTTGCAGAAGGAAAACCAATAACTTATATTAAATTTAGAGTTAAATAACCAACCCATTTGGAAACAACCAAACTCTTTTTTATTACCTATTTTGCTGCATTAGCCGGAGTAATACCTCCCGGACTTATTAATATGTCTGTGGCAAAGACATGTGTACAACATGGAAAGAAGGATGGTGTTTTAGTCGCGATAGGAGCCTCTGTTGTTGTTGCATTTCAAGCACTTATTGCTATTTTACTTGCACGATATATTTTTGGAAATCCCTTTGTACAGAATATGTTACTTCGTACTGGATTGGTGATTTTCTTAATCATGGCTATTTTTTTCTTTATAAAGGCAAAGCGTAGTCGGGTTAAGAAAGTAAAAATCCCAAAACATGCAGGTATACGAAGTCTTGGGAAAGGCATGATGATTTCGGTGCTTAATGTATTACCAATACCATATTTCTGTGCCTTAGGAGCTGCTCTTAATGTAAGCGGAAAAGTAGAGTATGATATTGTTGCTATTAGCTTTTTTATAGCAGCAGCAGTTTTAGGAACATTTACTACTTTATATCTGTATGTGATTTTCTTTGCTAGGATAGAAAATAAGAGTGCTTCTTTTGCAAAGTATTCTAATTACTTTATGGCAGGCTTAATGCTCGTATTGGTGATAATTACATTGATAAGAACTGTTTATTTTGAATAAAGATTAATATAAGATAGAAGTGAAGTACTCTACAGATACAGAAAATTTCTTTGACAAAGTTTATGAGGTGACAAAGCTTATCCCGTATGGACGCGTGACTAATTATGGAGCCATTGCTAGATACCTAGGAGCAGCTCGTAGTAGCCGTATGGTCGGATGGGCTATGAACGGTGCTGGAAAACATCCAGACGTCCCAGCGCATCGTGTGGTAAATAGAGTGGGAATGCTTACTGGTAAAATGCATTTTGGAAGTAGTACTGCTATGGAACAAATGTTAGGAGAAGAAGGAATTGAAGTTGAAGATGACAAAGTAGTAGACTTCAAAAAACTCTTTTGGGATCCAGTGATAGAATTGGGGATGGAATAATCATCCTTCTTATACACTTCTATTTGTGGATAAACAGTCTTTCAAAATAGAAAAATCTATTTATACTACTATTTACAACTTAACAACCTTCGTGGTATTTTGTTTAGGCAATTTTTGAAGCGTGACTTCTCGATCTATTCTTTTTGAAATGATGATGCCTACAATTAATAATGGAGAAAATATGAGTATAGAAGGGATGACCCCTGCTATTTGATCGGAGATACTTTGTGTCGTAGGAACAATAGTTACATTGTTGTTTATAGCTGGTAAAGTACCAATTAAAAAAAAGAAATTTATAAGACCGTGTGTTATTGCTATTGGGACTAATTTGTTGGTTTTTAATAAAACAGTAGCAAAGAAGATGCCCATAAATGTTGCAAAAATTACTTGCGCAAGTACCTGAGGAATATTGTCATTTACAGATAGATTTATCAAATGCGAAAGCCCAAAAAATAAAGCAGAAAAGAAAATACTTAGAAAAACACCTTTTTTGTGACCCTGATATTTTTTTATAAAAAGAGGTAGTAATAACCCTCTAAAAATAAACTCTTCGGCAAAACCAACCATAAGACAAGCAGTTAGTAACAACAAGACATTACTACCATGTACTTGAGATATGTCATTGCCTATAAAAGATAAAATACCTACTATAAAAAGATAGATAGGTATTGCGTTAAGCAGTTTAAAAGACCATTTGTCTGTGCGAGAAATACCACTTAAAGATAGTAAGTCCACTTTTTTTATACCTATAAAACCAATGATAAAAAGGAGTAGCATTTTTAATGTTAAGACAAAGTACTCGATTTGAAATTCTGAAAAATAATCTGTAGAAAATAATGTATCAATAGGTAAAGAAAAAATAAGAGCGATAAGCAAGATTAGACATAAAGAAGTGATAAATGGATTGCTGTTTTTGATTGAATACATCTGTCTTTTTTTAGGAGTACCATGAAGTGGTATACTTATAAAGACGTTTTGTTTTGTAAAAAGGTTGCCTGTCTATTTTAAATGAAAAGTAGTTTAGGCTAGTATTGTTCATAATACGCTTTCGCGAAAGCGTATATAATATTTATCCTTTTATAAAACGTCTTACAATAGAACTGTTTTGAGTGTCTACTCTAAGAAAAAATACTCCTTTAGGTAAGGTGAAAACACGAACCCTATTAAAATCACTTTCCTGTAATAAGACCCTTTTGCCTGAGATGTCAAACACTTCGATTTTTAATAGTTGAACTTCTTGTGGAGGGATAATAGTAATCTCTTCCTGCACAGGATTTGGGAATATTTTAAAAGAAGACAAGAAGGCATCCTCATTGTTTAAACTACAATCTTCAGAAAAGAATGTTTGAAAATCTGTTAACCAATTGTCATAAGGTTGCTCTCTGTTATTTGCAGTAGTTGCATCGTCTACTTGTATACAAGTAAGATTTGGATTTTCTAGGGTAGAGAACTCTGTGATAATACTATTATTTCCGTTTTGGATAGTAAGATTTGTGATGTTGGAGTTAAAAGCAATTATGGAAGCTAAAGCTGTATTTGTAGTAAGATCAAGATCTGTAATTTCATTTCTTGGTAATGTACCTAGACTTGGATTGGAAATATCAAGTGTTTCTAGTAACACATTATTAGAAACATCAAGATTTGTGAGATTGTTTTGACGTACACTTAATAAACGAAGTTGCTCATTGGTCGTGATAATTAGATTTTCTAATGAAGTATTGTTTGCCATTAGTTCTTCTAAAAAGATATTTCTTAACAAAGAAATCGCTGTGAGATCATTATTAAAACTAATATCTAGTTTTTGTAAAGCAGTAAAATCTTGAATACCTGTTATATCTTGTATATTTTGATTACTTATGTCTAGATCTGTTAAAGTATAGATGTCTGCGGTAAATACTTCTCCATTAAGAGTTTGATCAGAATCTATACCTTGATCGATTAATGCCTGCTCAAAATAAGGGTCTGGAATAAAGGTGATTTTGGCTTTAGTAAAGACGTCATTTACATCGGCTAGGATAGATTCATGCATTCTTATTTTTTGTCCTGTAGAAAATATACTTCGGCAAGAAAAAGCAAAAGCACTCATAAAATTTAAAATATCTTCTTGAAATATCTCATAAGGAGTCCCTTCACAATCTGTTAAATCACCGATGTATAAACAATTTACTTCATCTAGTTCTTGATCTATGGTCGCAAGATTATATCGAGGAGAAGCTGCGGTATCTGCAATACGATCACCCGCCGTAAGAGCATTATAATTTGAATCATTAGGATCTCTCGTGACATGCTCACACTCTGGAGTATTAAAAAACTCTCTTGTGTGAAAAATAAAAAAGTCGTGAGCAAGCTCATGAGTTAGTGTGTAATCTTGGAAATTATCTCTTTCTACAGCGCATATCGTACTATTAAATCTAGCCTCGCCACCGCCAGGGCCATGATTTTCTGGGATATAGACGTTAAAAGTATTGGGAGCGAAAAAACCATGTTGCTTTGCATAGGAGCCTATTTCTTCAAGATCTGCTCCAATATGATGTTCTGAAGAATTAAATGATTGGTTATCAAATCCCTTTAATCTAAAAAAGATATTAAAGGGGTTAAAATCATTATTTATTCTGGTAATTGCTTCCTGAACAGTGGCTTCATTAATGGTAGGTGTATTACTCACATCATCATTATTAATTCCCCAAAAGAAGATGGTGAATGTGACAGGCTCAAACGTAGCTAGAAAGTCTTCATCTACAGATCTGCTATATACTCCTGCTTCATCATCCGGAGCAGGACCGCCAGCGAGTAGTACACAATTGTTGTCATTCTGTGCAATTCCAATAAACGGAATTAATAAGATGATCCATGTTAAGAAAGTCTTCATATGTAAATGAATAGGTCGGTTTCTGGAAGATTAATTTACATGATAAATAATAAAGAAAGAGGTGTAGAAATAGATTCATAGGTATATGGTATCAAAATGACAATAGATTCTATATGTTTTTAGTACGCTTTCGCGAAAGCGTAATCTCCTTTATTTCAAAAGTTTTTATGACACTATTTACACTTTGTTCTTCTTACTTTAAGCGGTATCTTTGCATTTAGATTTAGTCTAAGTAAGGCTAGATTCTTTTGTAGACTTATTGCTTAAAAAAAGAGATGAAACTGAATAAGAAGGATATACTAGATGCACTTAAAACAATCACAGTTCCGGGTGCTGGAGAAAACATGGTAGATAGTGGTGCAGTCACAAATGTACTTACATTTGGAGATGAGGTAATTGTAGATATTACAATAAAAAACCCAACACTACAAGCTCGTAAGAAGACTGAGGTTGAGATTATGAAAGCGATCCATGAGAAAGTAGCGCAAAAAGCACAGGTTAAAATCAACCTTAAAGTAGATGCCCCTGCGCCATCGGAAAAAGTAGAAATCAAAGGAAAAGCAATTCCTGGGATTAAAAATATAGTAGCTATTGCCTCTGGAAAAGGAGGTGTAGGGAAATCTACAACCACAGCAAATATAGCCGTAAGTCTTGTGAAAATGGGATTTAAGGTAGGACTGCTAGATGCCGATATTTATGGGCCATCTGCGCCTATCATGTTTGATGTAGTAAATGAACGCCCACTATCTGTAACTATAGATGGGAAGTCTAAAATGAAACCTGTAGAAAGTTACGGAGTTAAAATCTTATCTATAGGATTTTTTACAAAACCAGATCAAGCTGTTGTTTGGAGAGGACCTATGGCTGCAAAAGCATTAAATCAAATGATTTTTGATGCAGCTTGGGGAGAATTAGATTTTCTTCTGTTAGATCTACCTCCAGGTACAGGAGATATACACTTAAGCATCATGCAATCTTTACCTATAACAGGAGCAGTCATTGTAAGTACACCACAAACGGTTGCACTTGCAGATGCAAAGAAAGGAGTAGCGATGTTTCAACAAGAAAGTATTAATGTTCCCGTCCTTGGTATTTTAGAAAACATGGCATATTTTACTCCAGAAGAATTGCCAGATAATAAGTATTATATCTTTGGAAAAGAAGGAGCAAAAAACCTTGCTCAAGATCTAGATGTACGTTTGTTAGGAGAAATTCCTTTAGTACAGAGTATAAGAGAAGCTGGAGATGTTGGGCGTCCTGCCGCATTACAAGATGGGACTCCTCTTTCAAAAGCTTTTGAAGAACTAGCCAGAAATGTTGTAGAAGAAACAGTACGTCGTAATGATAATTTGCCTCCTACCGAGGCAATTAAGATAACAACAATGGCAGGATGTAGCGCCGTTAAAAATTAAGGTATGACAGATCAAGAGTTAACTCAAAAAGTAGAAGACGCATTAAACGAGATTCGACCATTTCTTCAGAGTGATGGAGGTGATATTACCTTATTAGGAATTGAAGAAGGGAAGACTGTTCGTGTTCAATTAGAAGGAGCTTGTGTAGGATGTTCTGTAAATCAAATGACACTTAAAAGTGGCGTAGAGATGACGATCAAAAAACATGCTCCACAAATAGAAAGTGTAATTAATGTAGAAGCATAACGCTTTCGCGAAAGCATATTAAGGAAGAATTAAAAAATTTCCGCCTTCGCGGAAAAACACATATGATAAAGACAGATATACTCATCATAGGAGCAGGACCAACAGGGCTCTTTACTGTTTTTGAAGCAGGACTTTTAAAACTAAAATGTCATCTTATAGATGCTTTGCCACAACCAGGTGGACAGTGTTCTGAAATATATCCCAAAAAACCTATATACGATATCCCAGCTTTTCCAGAAGTGCTAGCAGGAGATTTGGTAGATAATCTAATGAAACAGATTGAGCCATTCCAACCAGGGTTTACATTAGGAGAGCGTGCACAAACTATAGAAAAACAAGATGATGATTCCTTTATTGTAACAACAAATAAAGGAACAAAACATCAAGCACCTATTGTTGCTATTGCTGGAGGTCTAGGAAGTTTTGAACCCCGTAAACCTTTATTAGAAAACATTGCGCAGTTTGAAGACAAAGGAGTAGAGTATATCATAAGAGATCCCGAATTATATCGTGATAAAAAAGTAGTCATTGCAGGTGGAGGAGATAGCGCATTAGATTGGAGTATTTTCTTGTCTGATGTTGCTAGTGAAGTAACATTAGTGCATCGTCGCAATGAGTTTAGAGGGGCACTAGATAGTGTAGAAAAAGTACAAGACCTTAAGGATAGCGGAAAAATAAAACTAATCACCCCAGCAGAAATTACAGCACTTACTGGAGATCAAAAACTAGAAAGTGTTACCGTGCAAAAAGGAGAAGAGGCCATAGAAATTGCTGTTGATCATTTTATCCCTCTTTTTGGATTATCCCCTAAATTAGGACCAATTGCAGATTGGGGACTTGAGATAGAAAAGAATGCTATTAAAGTAGATAATAGCTTAGATTATCAAACCAATATTCCTGGTGTTTATGCTATAGGAGATGTAAATACATATCCGGGTAAATTAAAATTAATCCTTTGTGGTTTTCATGAAGCCACATTAATGTGTCAGAGTGCATATCAACGTATTTTTCCAGATAAAAGATACGTGATGAAATACACAACAGTAGGTGGAGTAACTGGATTTGATGGTACAAAAAAAGAGGCCCCAAAGGCTGTTGTTAAAGCTATAGAGTAGGTATGCAAGGTTTTAGTATTGCTAGTAGTATAGGTTTTTTTGTAATTGTCATAACATTAGGATACTTGCTTCATCGTATACTTTCAAAAAAGAAGGTATACCTAAGAAAGGTGAAAGGACAAGGATGTGTTGCAAGAATCTTATATGTAAGTATATTATTATTGCTATTATATATCGTTTTGATCGTTATTTTTGGTGCGATTAAATTAATAAGTTTATAAGAATGTCAGACATACATATACACGTTACAGACCGTGAGGGAACGACTCATAAGATAGAAGCTCCTACAGATATGAATATGAATTTGATGGAAATTGTACGTATGTATGAACTTGCTCCAGAAGGTACTATCGGTGTGTGTGGAGGAATGGCTATGTGTGCTTCTTGCCAGTGTTATGTAGAGTCTGATCATGAACTTCCAGAAATGAGTGATGATGAAGACGCTATGCTTGCTGAGGCGTTTTATACAGAAGATAATAGTCGCTTAGGATGTCAAATACACATCTCACCAGAATTAGAAGGACTAAAAATAAAATTAGCTCCAGAATCATAATAGTATTACCACTACTTCGTAAGCCCTTCAGTTTTGTAATCTAGAATGTTTTTTGGCCCTTCAAGTAACACTCGCATAACTCGTAATGTGCCATCACTATGAGTGGCAATATGCCATTTTATTAATGCTATTTTTCCGTTTTCTATTTCTATACCAGTAATACTTCGAGGGTGTACACAACTTCCATCATTAAAAAAAGCAATATCTCCAGGTTCTGGAAATCGAGGCCTATGCGTATGACCTACAATGGTCATAAGATTGTTATTATCTGATATCCATTTTTTAAGGCGTCGTTCTACTTTGATGAGTTCTTTATAGTTTTTTGCAGGACTTGTAGGGTCAGAAATACCAAAAATCTGTAATGGTTTCCATAAAACACGAACAAGAAATCGATTAAAACGCCACCCGTGATAATTCATCCAGTCAGCTTGATGACCATGGCATAAAAAGAGTTCTTGATCCGTATCACAATGTTTTAAAACAATGGCTTCATGATATTTTAAATTTTTAAAAAGAATCTCTTCACGATTGTCTTTTGGATCAAAATAAGTGGTTAAATGTTTTTGAACATATTTAGGATCGCGATAGACCATATCGTGATTTCCCCAAATTAAATGTAATCTGTTTTCTAAGTGAAATTTCTGGAGTAAATGATATACGTTTTTATGTGCTTTAAGAATGCTCTCAAAAGAAGAATTCTCCCATAGTTCATCACCATCCCCTAATTCAAGATAAGTGAACCCTTCCTTGTAATAATGCTTAAGTGCATGAAAATAGATGTTTTCATTACGCGCAAAATCATCTGCAAAACTCTTATCTCCACGATGACAGTCAGAAAAAAAGATCATTTTATCCTGATTACCATAGTTGACTACTTTGGCATTCTTATAAGCTCTGTCTAGTCGTTTTTTAGAGTTCATATCGTAAAGATGCATAAAAAAGCCCGAATCTGTAAGACTCGGGCTTTTAATTTTATAAAATGTGCGCTTTCTATTTAAACGCGTTTTCTCCAGTAATATCTAGACCCGTAATTAATAAGTGGATATCGTGCGTACCCTCATAGGTAATAACACTTTCTAGATTCATCATATGTCTCATAATACTGTATTCACCAGTGATACCCATACCACCTAGTATTTGACGAGCTTCACGAGCAATTTTTATAGCCATATCTACATTGTTACGCTTAGCCATAGAGATCTGTGCAGAAGTAGCACGACCTTCATTTTTAAGTTGCCCAAGGCGGAATGCAAGAAGTTGTGCTTTTGTGATCTCTGTGATCATTTCTGCAAGTTTCTTTTGTTGTAATTGGAATGCTGCAATTGGTTTCCCAAATTGGATACGCTCTTTTGCATAACGCAAAGCAGTATCATAACAATCCATAGCAGCTCCTATAGCTCCCCAAGCAATTCCAAATCGTGCAGAATCTAAACATCCTAGTGGTGCTCCAAGGCCTGATTTGTTAGGAAGTAAATTTTCTTTAGGCACTTTTACATCTTGGAAAATTAATTCTCCAGTTGCACTCGCACGTAATGACCATTTGTTGTGTGTCTCTGGTGTAGAAAAACCTTCCATCCCACGCTCAACGATAAGTCCGTGGATACGTCCTTCTTCATTTTTTGCCCAAACAACAGCGACATTACAAAACGGCGAATTAGATATCCAAAGTTTTGCACCATTTAAAAGATAATGGTCCCCCATATCTTTATAATGAGTTATCATTCCTGATGGATTAGACCCATGATCGGGTTCTGTAAGACCAAAAGATCCCATCCATTCTCCAGAAGCAAGTTTGGGTAAATATTTTTTACGTTGTTCCTCACTACCATATTTCCAGATAGGATACATCACAAGTGATGATTGTACAGAGGCGGTAGATCGTACTCCAGAATCTCCACGCTCAATTTCTTGCATGATGAGTCCGTAAGAAATTTGATCAAGTCCTGCACCTCCATATTCTTCCGGAATATATGGGCCAAAAGCACCTATTTCTGAAAGTCCTGGGATAATAGATTTTGGAAACTCTGCATTTTGAGCAGCTTCTTCTATAATAGGTGATACATCACGTTTTACCCAAGCACGGGCAGCATCACGTATAAGTTTATGTTCTTCAGTTAAAAGATCGTCAAGATTGTAATAATCTGGCGCTTCAAAAAGATCTGGTCGCATGGTTTTATTTTTAGTAGTAGCAAATGTAACGAAAACGTTTTCTATGCCCCAAAATCACATCTACATTTTTAAGTAAAAATCTTTAACTAATGCGATATATTCTTCTGTGTATTCATGCCTCGCATGTTCAATAATGATTTTCTGTGGAAGTACGCTTTCGCGAAAGCGTATAAAACCAGCTTCTCCTTTAATTTCTTGAAGATATTCCTGACGTTGAAACTCTAGTAAACTCCTTTTTATAGGACTTTCAGAATTTCCTTGAACATGAGTGATACGCGTAAGGACTAAATGTGCTTTTGAGGCAAGTATAATAAAATCATCTTCCCTATGGCGCGGTATAATAATGTTGAAAGTACCGTTCATCGAAAGTAATTTTGCAACAGCGCCTACAAGTAACTCAAAAGGCATTGCATCTTCAAATCGGGCTTGCTTTCTGGCATCAGATATTTTTTCTCCTTCTGGGAGAGATTCCAATGGTAGAGAGGAGGTTTCGTAAAAAGGAGGATTGCTTACGATAAGATCGTAGGTTTCTTCTATTTCTGTAGCAAACTCGTACAAATGTGCGTGATAGCAAAAAAGACGATCTCCCCAATCACTATTTTCAAAATTTTCTGCAGCTTGCTCATAAGCATTATCATCTAGCTCTAAAGCGTCTATAGTGTGAGCAAAACTGCGTTGAGCAAGCATCATGGCAATAATGCCTGTTCCTGTTCCTATGTCTAAAATAGATTCAGGATCATGTGTAATAGAAGTCCACGCGCCTAATAAGACACCATCGGTTCCTATTTTTGCAGCACACCGATCTTGCGCAATAGAAAATTGTTTGAATTTGAAAGGAGTGTTTGCCATATCAAATAGGCATAAAACTAAATGTATAAATCGATAAGGCCATCTGGTACATCTAGTAAGATGGTCTTTTCTTTACGATCTAGTTTTTTGATAAAATCGTCTATCATAGGAATAAGAACTTCTTTTCCGTCTCGCTCTATCTCAAAAATAGCTTGAGAAGTAGTATCGTTAATTCCTTTGATAATACCAATCTCTCCAAAACTTTCATCGATAGCTGTAAATCCTATAACCTCATGAAAGTAAAATTTATCTCCGTCTAGTTCAGGAAGCATATCAAGGGGAAGATATAAGCTGGCGCCTATAAGATCTTCTGCGTCTTGTTCTGTCTCTACATCTTCAAATTTGAAACGTAGTAAGGTGGATTTGTGAAGTTGAGAAGATTCAATAAAAAATGGAACCAAATTCGTGCTAAAATCCACGAATACTGATTCCATTTTTGTATACATTTCGGGTTCGTCTGTATCTAGCTTTGCTAGGAGTTCCCCTTTGAAACTATATTTTCGTACGATTTTACCTAGATAGAAGCAATCTTCTTTCTTCATCGTTAGAAAATTATAATGTTATTCTTCAGAATCTGCTGCTGCTTCAGCAGTTTCAGCTGGCGCGTCTTCTGCGTCTGCTACTACTTCTGGCTCAGGTTGTGCTGCTGCTATACGAGCTTCGTTTACAGCTTGCTCAGCCTTAAGAGCATCTGCTTTTGCTTTTTCTGCAGCTTTAGAAAGATCTCCTTCTTTAGAAGAAATTTTTGAAGCTTTTTCTTCTAACCAAGCAGTAAATTTCTCTTCTGCTTGCTCTTCAGTAAGTGCTCCTTTACGTACACCACCAGCTAGGTGATTCTTAAGCATTGCTCCTTTGTATGAAAGAAGACGTTTTGCAGTTTCAGTAGGTTGTGCACCATTCTGTAACCATTTTACAGATCCATCCATATCCAATTCGATAGTTGCTGGATTTGTGTTTGGATTATAAATTCCTAACTTTTCTAAGAATTTACCATCTCTCTTTGAACGAGCATCTGCTGCTACGATCCAGTAAAAAGGTTTTCCTTTTTTACCGTGTCTTTGTAATCTAATTTTAACTGACATAATTTGAATTAATTTTTGAGGTACCCGACCTCAGATTTAATTAGGCGTGCAAAGATAACACAATTTTTTAGCCTAAATTACGTTATTTACTTTTTTATAGTACATTTGCTTTTAAACCTACTTTAACCTACATGTCATTATGAAACGCTTATTACCAATTCTATTAGTATCGTTATCTATCTTTTCTTGTTCTAATGAAATCCAAGATAGTATACCTGCATTCCAAGGAGTTAAGGATAGTCTTCTTTTTAGATCTGCAAGTAGTAGTGCCATTTTTAACGATAACGGAAGTCTTACCATACAAGGAACTTCTGAGACAGAAACATTAAATATATTAATTAACTCTACAAATCAATCTCAAGTTGAATTAGGTGGAGATAGCCCTAATGTAAATATTGCATCTTTTACAGATGAATTTGGGAATATCTTTTCTACAGCTTCTTCTAGTGCAGATGGTCAAGTAAATTATCAAATTAATAGTGATAATACAGTATCAGGAACTTTTAATTTTACAGCATTGCGTAATGGAATTAATGATACCCTTACTTTTAGTAGAGGGTTTATGTTTGGAATTCCAATCTTATCAGAATTAGGAGATACCCCAGATGTAGGGTCTAATGATTCTTTTACAGCAAGAGTAAACTCTGTGATTTTTAATCCTACAGTAATTACTTCTGTAGAATCTGGAAATTCATTAACAGTAGCTGGACAAACACAGCAAGCATCCATATCTGTTATATTCCCAACAAATACAGCACCGGGAACATATGATATTATGGAAGGAACGGATATTTTTGCTACCTATAGAATTCTTGCAGATGCAATGGGACTACAAGCACAATCGGGTACCTTGACTATTATTACAAATGATACAGTAAATAGAGAAATTTCTGGAGATTTTATTTTTGAAGTCGATGGATTCTCAATCACAGATGGAGAGTTTTCTGTAAGTTACTAGAAACTACTTTATTCTAAAACATATATGAGATCTAGATAGATCTTTAAAAAGGGCTTCCATTTGGAAGCCCTTTTTTGGTGTATAACATTTAATAACTCACGCGTTTTGAGAGGTGTTCTATCTTAAGATTTTCCGTACATTTCTATTTGCAAAATAGCTAGCAGATGTACCTTATTTTTGATACAGAAACCACTGGATTACCTAAAAACTGGAATGCCCCTATAACAGATTCTGATAACTGGCCACGTGCCATACAAATTGCTTGGCAATTGCATGATGCCTTAGGAAATGTTATTGAGCATCAAGACTATTTGATAAAACCAGAAGGATTTGATATTCCTTATGATGCAGAACGTATTCATGGAATCTCTACAGAACTAGCTGCACGTGATGGGATTTCTCTCCAAGAAGTACTAGAGAAATTCAATATTGCATTATCAAAAACAAAATATGTCGTAGGTCAAAATGTAGGGTTTGATGTTAATATTATGGGCGCTGAGTTTCATAGACAATCACTTCCTAATGACCTTCAAGAACTTCCAGTATTAGATACTTGTACCGAAACTACGGCAAAGCTATGTCAAATCCCTGGAGGTAGAGGGGGGAGATTTAAACTACCTACACTTACAGAATTACATAAACATTTATTTGGAGAAGGTTTTGGTGAAGCTCATAATGCTACAGCAGATGTAGAGGCAACGACACGATGTTTTTTTGAACTTATTCGTACGCGTGTATTTACGCAAGAAGAACTGGATGTACAACCAGATTATTTTGAAAATTTCTCACAAGAGAACCCACAGCCTATACAGTTTATAGGACTTAAGCATATTAATCTCAAACAAGCTTCTGATAAGATTAGAAAATCGCTTCAAAAGCAAGAAGTTCCTGAGATTTCAAAAACAGAAATAGCAGACAATGAAGCGCAAATGGCAGAAGCCCCATTTGCACATCTTCATAATCATACACAGTTCTCTATTTTACAGTCTACAACAAATATTCAAAACCTTGTAGATGCAGCTTCAAAATATAATATGCCCGCGGTAGCTATGACCGACACAGGTAATATGATGGGGGCATTTCATTTTGTAAAAGCGGTCAAGAATTATAATAAAGGAGCTAAGGCAAAAAATGAAGCTGCACTAGCCGAAGGGAATGATCCAGAAGCAACAGAGATTAAAGCCATTGTAGGATGTGAATTTAATGTGTGTGTAGATCATACCAATAAGAGTCAAAAAGATAATGGATATCAAATAGTGATGCTCGCCAAAAATAAAAACGGGTATCATAATCTAGCAAAAATGGCTTCTATTGCGTATACAGATGGTTTTTATTATGTCCCACGTATCGATAAGGAAGTTGTAGAGCAATACAAAGAAGATGTAATTGTGCTTACAGGAAATCTCTATGGGGAAGTGCCGAGTAAGATTCTTAATGTAGGAGAGAAACAAGCAGAAGAAGCACTGGTTTGGTGGAAAGAGCAGTTTGGAGATGACCTATACATCGAGTTGATGCGACATCAGCAGGAAGATGAAGATAGAGTAATGCCCGTACTTGTTACGCTTTCGCGAAAGCATAACATTAAACTTATAGCCTCTAATAATACATTTTATGTAGATAAGGATGATGCCGAAGCACATGATATCTTATTGTGCGTAAAAGATGGAGAAAAAGTAGCAACTCCAAAAGGTCGCGGTCGTGGGTATCGTTATGGACTGCCTAATAATGAATATTACTTCAAGAGCGGTGATGAGATGAAAGCGCTTTTTAATGACCTTCCAGAAGCAATTCTTAATGTGCAGGAAGTCGTTGATAAAGTAGAACCTTTTGAATTGGCTCGTGATGTACTCTTACCTGCCTTTGATATTCCTTCAGAATTCCTTTTTGAAGAAGATAAAGAAGATGGAGGTAAGCGTGGTGAAAATAAATTTTTAAAACACCTTACGTTTGAAGGAGCAAAAAAGAGATACGGAGAACCTCTTACCGAAGAGGTTATAGAGCGTCTTGATTTTGAACTTGATGTTATTGAAAAAACAGGATATCCTGGATATTTCTTAATTGTAGAAGATTTTATACGAGAAGCTCGTAATATGGATGTGTCCGTAGGTCCTGGACGTGGGTCGGCAGCAGGAAGTGTGGTTGCCTATTGTCTTTGGATTACAAATATAGACCCGTTAAAGTATGATTTGCTTTTTGAGAGATTCTTAAATCCGGATCGTGTGAGTATGCCGGATATCGATATTGATTTTGATGATGAAGGTCGTGGTCGTGTAATGCAATATGTAATTGATAAATATGGAGCAAACCAAGTAGCTCAAATTATTACGTATGGTACTATGGCAGCAAAGTCATCTATACGTGATACTTCTAGAGCATTAGACTTGCCGTTAGGTGATGCCGATCGTATTGCAAAACTTATTCCTAACATGTCTAAGCTTAATAAGATTTTAGGCAAGAGTGAGAAAGAATTAAAGTCTAAGTTTAGAGCAGATGATCTTGTTAAGGTCAATGAACTGATTAACCTTTCTGAAGGAGATGATCTAGAAGGAAGAATGTTGCGTAAAGCAAAAGAACTAGAAGGTTCTATGCGTAACACAGGAATTCATGCCTGTGGAGTAATCATTACACCAGATGATATTACCAAATTTGTCCCTGTAGCCACGGCAAAAGATTCTGATTTATATGTAACGCAGTTTGACAACTCAGTGGTAGAAGAAGCGGGACTGCTTAAGATGGATTTCTTGGGCCTTAAAACGTTAACGCTTATAAAAGATACTGTAAAACTTGTAAAGTACCGTCATGATGTAGATCTCGATCCAGAGAACTTCCCGCTAGATGATGAGAAAACGTATGAGCTATTTCAAAGAGGAGATACTGTAGGGATTTTCCAATATGAATCTCCTGGAATGCAAAAACATATGCAAGCGCTTAAGCCTACCGTTTTTGAAGATTTAATTGCAATGAATGCTTTGTATCGTCCAGGACCGATGGAATATATCCCGTCGTTTGTAAGACGTAAGCACGGAGAAGAAGATATAGAATATGATCTTCCTGCGATGGAAGAATACCTTAAAGAAACGTACGGAATTACAGTATATCAAGAGCAAGTGATGTTGCTTTCTCAAAAGCTAGCCGATTTTACCAAAGGTGAAGCCGATGTCCTTCGTAAGGCTATGGGTAAAAAGCAAATTGCGGTACTAGATAAAATGAAGCCTAAGTTTATTGAACAGGCTTCTGCAAAAGGACATGATCCTGAAAAATTAGAAAAAATATGGAAGGATTGGGAAGCATTTGCGGCCTATGCCTTTAATAAATCACACTCAACGTGTTATGCTTGGATTGCTTATCAAACAGCGTATTTAAAAGCACATTATCCAGCCGAATATCTTGCGGCAGTACTTTCTAACAATATGAATGATATCAAGCAGGTAACTTTCTTTATGGAAGAATGCAAGCGCATGGGGATGGAAGTATTGGGTCCAGATGTAAATGAATCTTTCAGAAAATTTACGGTAAATGATAATGGAGCGATTCGTTTTGGAATGGGAGCTGTAAAAGGAGTAGGAACTGGAGCTGTAGCTACTATTGTAGAACATAGACAGGAAAGTAAATACAAATCGGTATTTGATTTTGCACGCCGTATAGATTTACGAGCGGCAAATAAAAAAGCATTCGAAAGTCTAGCTCTTGCTGGAGGATTTGACGAACTTGGAAACACACATCGCGCACAGTTTTTTCATAATGAAGGTGATGGAATTACCTTCTTGGAAAAAGCAGTAAAGTATGGAGCTCGTTTTCAGGAAAACGAAAATAGTGCTCAAGTAAGCCTTTTTGGCGAAGCAAGTGAAGTACAGATTCCAGAACCTGTTGTGCCTCCATGTGAAGAGTGGGGGACTATGGAAAAACTTCGTAGAGAAAAAGAAGTAGTAGGAGTCTATATCTCAGGCCATCCACTTGATGATTTTAAAACAGAAATGAAAACCTTCTGTAATGCTACAGTAACCCATTTTAATAGAATGGAAGAATATGTAAATCGCGAACTCATTTTTGGAGGTGTGATTACAGATGTACAACATCGTATTTCTAAAAATGGAAAAGGTTGGGCAGCATTTTCAATAGAAGATTTTACAGATACTTTTGAGTTTAGAATGTTTGGAGAAGAGTATTTAAAATTACGTCACTTCTTAATTCCTAATACATTTATACACGCAAAAGTATTTATACGAGAAGGTTTTGTCAATAGAGAAACGGGACGTAAAAGCGATCCTCGTACACAGTTTAATAGTATCCAGCAATTACAAGATGTGATGGGAACTCTTGCAAAAAAATTGACAATCAATATTGATATTAATGAAATTGCAGAAGCACGTATCCAAGAAATAAAAACGATTCTTGATGCGCATGTAGGTGATGGGAAGTTACACTTTCAAGTATTTGAGCCTAAAGAGAAATTGTATGTGCGTATGCCTAGCAAAAAGCAGAAAGTAAAAATCACACAGGAGTTACTAGATACGCTTGATGAAAATGCGGTGCATTATAAATTGAACTAGAATTCGTTTTTTATGTTGAAATTGTACGTTGGAGTCTATGCTGGTACCCCACGCTGAATCTGTTGAAGTGTTAAGTTGAAGTACGCTTTCGCGAAATCGAGCGTGCGAGGTTCACGACCAAAAGGGAGAGCGTAGCGTTAAAGCTATTAATATCCAGTCACCAATAAATTACGGGCACCGCGGATACCACATTTTTGATAGTGATTATAGGCTTGTGCAGCAAGCTCTCTTATTTCGCTATTGCTCTTTTCTTGAATCCAACCATCCAATGCCCATTTTAAGGTGTACGCTTCTGGTGCCATAAGTCCTGTGCTCCAAACTAATGGATTGGCACCTGTTTTTGAAAAGTAAGGTTTAAAAAAATCTTTACTATAACAGGCTAATATAATAGCATCTTTGGTAGATGAAGTGTCCTTTTTGAGATCAATATCCAATTGAAATTCCATAAGGCCATCGTGTCCTATGTAACTTACGAGATCGACTTTTCCTCCAAAAGCAACTTGTTTATTATTTATAGTAATCGTTGTAGAAAAACCCCCTGAAGATGCTTTTAAAAAATCAATAGTAGTCTGCTTGATGTATTTTCCGTTATAAGCATCTGCTAGTAGGTAGGTGTTTGTTGTAGCGTGTTTAAAAAGAACACGTTCTAAAATTTGTGGATTATCGGATGGAATAGATTGTATAAATGTCCAGTCCTTACTTTTTTTAAAATGCGTTTTCACTCCATATAAAGCACCCCAATACAAATTGGTTTTAGGGTTTTGTCCGTTACCTAATGTTTTAGGAACGGGAATAATGCCTTGGTTCACATTGTCGCAAAGAGCTACAAATATATGTGCCGTTTTAGGTAATGTGTTTTGAGCTAGTACACTTGTTGAGAATAAGAGCAGTGCGATGTACTTTATCATATAATGATAACGTGTAGGAATGGGGGATTATTTTTTTAGTTTCTTGATTTTTAATGACTAATTTGTTTATGGGTATACTTTTGTTTTTTTTGCAATAGGAGCTGTACGCTTTTCAAAAGCTTGCTCTATATATTTTTTAGAATCAGCTACAAAATCATCCCATTTTACCAGTACACCATACCTGTCTTCTTCTGTCCAATGACATTTTCCATTTGGAATATGATAGTTGTAGCTAAATTCTCTAATTGCTGTTCGATCATTAATACTTACGTAATTAAGTGTTTCTCCACAAGTAGAACATACACCATTTCCTGTATATACATCATCATATATTTCGGGTAATACAATTCCTAAAATTCCATTTTTTGTGTTATTTACTCCATCATATAGAGAGGCTTGTAGTTCTCTCTTAATATATTTTTGTTCTTCTTGGCCAAGATTTTCGGCACTATAGGCTCCAATAAGGTGAATAGTTACTGTAGAATGGGATAGATAATCTTCTCTTATCCTCTGCATGATATAGTCTTCATTTTCTGATACTATAGATTCATTTAAAGATTTGTCTATCATTTCGATTTTAAGATCATTTTGGATAATTTCTTTATATTGGATATCCTCAGTTTTAAAGGATATAAAACATGTTCTTTTCATATTTTAAGTTTTATTCTTATTTATTATTTGCCAATAGAATATTCCTAATGGAGTCAATTGACAACTTTCACTATACTTTGCTGCGTGATATAAGTGTTTTTCTCCTACAGGCTTAAGTAGTCCTTCTGCTAAAAATTGTCTAAAGTGCCCCATGATATGTTCATTCTTTTGGTCTTTAGGTTCAAGTTCAGGATCATAAGAAGGGTCTAGATGATATTGATAATTAGATTTTGGAAAATAATTAATGATTTCTTTAAGTGTTGTTATATCTATTTTAGGCTTATTATTCCGTATTGTTGCCATGGCAGAAGTATGTGTTTTGAAAACAGGTCGCTGATCCCATGGACCTAATATTTTTTCTGCATAATTATATAGACTAGCAGGAGTAATATCCCCTAAAATATCTGCGGCTCCTCCTTTAAGTCCTTCAACTAGAATACTGGTAAATAAACCTTCTTTAGTTGCTCTTTTTTCTACAGCATATTGATCATGAAGACTTGCAGTAAGGATAGACACTCCTTTTCTCAACATAGCAATATTGTCATTAAGAATAGGTGCAGCACCAGCATTTCCGCCATGACAACAATCTAGAATAATAAGTATTTGTCTGATATTAGTTGCTTTGTTAGCTAGTGTGATAATATCACTTACTGTAACTCCTTCATTGTGTTGTACTGCATCTTGGGTTACTAACAGTCCTCCTAGTTCATTATACATCCCATGTCCAGAAAAATAAAATAACGCCATATCTGCTTCTCTTGAAAAAAGATCTTTAATATGCTCCATTAACTTATGTTTGGTCACTCTCTTTTTTTTAGAAGACACTAGTTTTTTACAGTGAAAATTAGTTGTCTTGTCATAATGCTCCTCTAAAATGGGTGCTATATTATGTACATCGTTTATACAGCCTTGTAATGGCGCCCATGTATAATGATCTATTCCTACAAGTAATGCTCTTCTCATATCAGTTTTATTTTGAATTAAATTTTGAATTAAATTTTTGAATGGCTTTAGTTAGTTTTTTATGTTGTTCATCATAAGAATCTTTAAAAAAAGAGTTGCCTTTTGCATTGATTTGTGCTAGGTTGAGGTATGTGCTTTCATCATTTAGATCTCCTTTACTATAGGCAACTTCTGCTAAGGTTTGGTAGATCCAAACTTTATCTTCTCGATCCTTAAAGTTCTTAAGAGCTATTATTTTTTTACATAACTCTTCTACTTTTTCTCCTATTTCTAAGGCTTGCCCGAAGTGGGCAAATGCTTTAAGTTTGTTGTCCATTTGTGAGGCCCTAAAAAAATGTAAAAAAGAGAGGTTAATACCATTGTAATAATCTTGTCTGATATAAAACCCTCGGCTATAATTCCATAAGGATTTTTTAAAATAAATGTCTTCCTTCGTGAGGAAATAGAAACGTTTATATACAGCTCCAGCTAGCCCTAGTGTTTCTGTATCTGTAGTAGTTTCAAGTCGTAACTCTTTTTTTAGAATGTCTAGAGCAGTGTTGAGTGCTGCTTTTTCATTGGGTTGTTTCCATTTATAAGTAATCAGGACACGACGTTGTCGTATAAAATTGTCATGAGGATATATTTCCATCGCTTTTTCTAAATATTTTAAGGCCATTTTATAATCTTGCCTTTGTTTTGCTTCTTCGGCAAGCTCCATAAAATCAGAAACAGATGTATCTTCCTCTTTTATTTCTTCTTTGATGTCTTTTATTTCTTGATCAGTAAAAGAAGGAGATTCTAGCGTAGGTAGATAGGTGTAGATTGGACTGTCTATTTCTGGTTTTTTAAGTAATCTTTCTACAGTTTCTGTTAGGTGTAATTTGAATCTTCTTGATTCATCTACTCCTATATCTTTGCCTAAATGTTCATATTTATGGATATAATTATGATTTAGATCAAACGGAAATTCAGTGCCTTCTTCTGCAATAAGAATTGTTGTGTTTTTCTTGAGTGCGTGTCGTATCCCTAGTTCATAGAGTGCATTTGGATTTAAAGTAGATAAGTCTGCCACGACAAAGTCTGCTTTAAGTATATTGCTATACATTACTTTATCTATATTTCCAGAAGGGGGGCGATCATCAGCTCTAAAGCAGAAAAACCCTAAATCTTCAAATACAGGTTTAATAATGTTTTTATAGGTTTTATCAAGATTAAATGTTTGGCTGGTTTTGTAATTGGTTTTTTCGCCAAATCCCATAATGACAAAGCATGTTTTTTCTTTCATAACTTATAATTGATTGATTTTAAGTACATTCAAAATTCAATCAATTTAATAAACTATAAAACCTCTAAATTACTGATATTTGCCTCCTTGTTTTTGAGGATACATAGTGTGAATAAAAAGTATACGCTTTCGCGAAAGCGTACTAAAACTGGAAACCATTTTATGTAATAATGTAGTTTAGGTATATCCTTTTTCTATAGCATATTTTACAAGGCCTTTTGAGTTAATTACTCCTGTTTTGTCAAGAAGATTGCGACGGTGTGTTTCTACCGTAGATGGCGCAATAAAAAGCATTTTAGATATTTGAGGTGTTGTTTTGCCATCTGCAATTAATTTGAGGACATCAATTTCTCGTTTTGTAAGTCTGACCTCTTTCTTTTTTTCATCATCTTTCATGTCGTTTATAATAGACCTTGTAACAGCTTCACCAAAGTATTCTTCTCCTGAGATAATGACTTTAATTGCAGTTACTAACTCTTCTTTTCCTCTATTTTTAAGAATATAGCCATGTGCTCCAGTAGCGATAATTGCTTTGATATATTTTATATCGTTATGCATGGTCAGGATTAATACTTTTACTTGTTGGTAATGTTCTCTTATTCTTTTTGCTGCTTCTAGTCCATTCATTATGGGCATATCAATGTCAAGAATAACAACATCAATTTGAGTTTCTCTCAAGCGATCTAAGGCTTCAATGCCATTGGTAGCTGTTGAAACAATTTCTAATCCTTTCTCTACTTTTATTAAAGATTTAAGCCCATCGAGGATAAGTTCATGGTCATCTACTAGTAATATACGTATGGTGTTTTGGCTATTCATCTATAGGTATTTGTATGGTTATGGTTGTGCCGTTTCCTTTTCTAGAATCTATATTTAATTCGCCTTCTAGTTCTTCTACTCTGGTTTGAATATTTTGTAAACCCATTCCTTTTGTAACCCGTTTACTATTAAAACCAACACCATCATCTATGGTCATAACATGTATGCCTTCTTTGTTTCTTAAAATTTGAAGTGTCATTTCAGTAGCTTTGGCATGTCGCAATATATTACTTACGAGTTCTTGGACGATTCGATATACATTAAGTTCTACTTTGCTATCCAAACGATCTTCTAAGTTATGATCTACATATTCAATATCTATTTGGTTAGCCGTTTCAATAGAGGTAACAAGGTCTTGTACTGCTTGAGAAAGACCAAAGTTAGAAAGTATTCCAGATGACATATCGTATGCTATTTTACGAATTTCTTCGCAGGCATCATCTAGTAAATTATTAGCCATTTGATAGTTGTTAATTTCTTCTGTGTCTAATTGTTCTAAATGTTCTTCTACGGTTTTGAAATGAATCTTTACTACGGATAACTTAATTCCTAAACTATCGTGTAATTCTTTTGCTATGCGTTTTCGCTCACTATCTTGAGTAGAGATCATAGTATTAATGGATTTAATCTCTTGATCTTTTATTAGGTCATCGATACTTGCTTTCTGTTTAGAGACTCTTTTGGAGAAATAGTATATAAGACTTAACAAAAAAATCCCTCCCGTAAGTGCTATAATAAGCGTGCGCTGTTGTTTGTTGTTGGCTGCAATTTTGGCAAGATTGGCTTGTTGTATTTCGAGAAGAACTCCTCTTTTCTTTTCTTCTTCATATAGTACTCGGAGTTCAAAAGCATTTTTATAACTGGATTCAATACTGTCTCTTAATGCATTATATTTAGTATTGTAAGAAACAGATTTATCATATTCTTTTAATATGTTAGAAGTTCTTATTAGATTTCTAAGCACTGGTAATTGTGCAGTTGGCTGATTATTTTGTTGTGCTTCATTCAAACTTTTGTGATAATAGTCTAATGCTTTTTGATAGGCTTTTTGTCTAAGCATTAGATTTCCTATGTTATTATAAACTTCAGCACTAGTGTTTAGTCCATTTTGCTTTTTAATGTCTAAGCTCTTTTGATAGTAATTTAATGCTTTTTCTAAATCATTTTTCTTTTCATAAACAATACCCATGTTATTGTAGAGTACGTCTATGTTATTATGATTTTTAAGATCTAGACTTTTTTGATAGTAATTTAATGCCTTATCTAAATCAGCTTTAGCTTCATACACAATACCAAAGCTATTATATACTTTGGAAAGGCTTAAATTATTTTTTAAATTTTTAAAAAGTGTTTCGCTTTTTTTTAGATGACTAAGTGCTAATTCATAATTTTCTAATTCTTCATGAAACCCTCCTAAATTTAAGTGACTATTAGCTATATCTTTTGTATTACCTAAGTTCTCCTTGATACTCAGACTTTTAAGATAATATTCCTGAGCTTTTTTATAGTTACCTAAGTTTTTGTAGGATGACCCTAGATTATTAGCGGCCATTGCCATAAACTTCTCATTTCCTATAGTTTCAAATAAAATAAAACTATTTTCTGCGTGTTTAATGGAAGTATTATAATCTCCTAGTCCTTTATAAATAATGCCTAAATTATTTTGAGTTCGAGCAATACCAAGAGTGTCCTTCTTCTCTTCTTCTAAGAGTAAGACCTCTTTATAAATAACGCTAGCTTCTTTATAGCGATGCTCATTAATATAGACAGCACCTATCCTATTTAAGCTAGTTAGGTACCCATCTTTATAATTTAAAGAATCACTTATATGCCTTGCTTTATTGGCATAGTTTAAAGCTTTAATGATGTCAATGTCTTTATTTTCCCATGCTAATTCATTATAGGTGTCTACCTGTTGGTATATGGAGTTTTGCTTGCTTAAGGATAAAAGCAAACTGTCAATAGTTTTATTTTGCCCATATAATAAACATATAGGTGTGAAAAACAAAAATAGTAGGTATGTCATTTTCTTTGTAAAGGGTGATTTGGGAAATCGTATCTTATTCATAGAAAAGGCTTTACATAAACTAAAGATAAGTAAAGCCTTTTAATTATAATTGCTTTTAGAGAAAACTAATCTTCTCCTTTTGGAATATTTCCACTACCAGGTTTGATTACTTCATCAGCATCTTCGTGTTGAGTTGTTGATGTTGGTCCTGTGGTTGTCGTTGTAGTGGTAGTGGTTGTCGTTGTTACCGTTTCTGAATTTGAATCATCCATTCGCATGTCGTGTAACCCCTGATCTGTTTCTTCTTGTACTTTGTCTTCCATGATTTATGTTATTAAAATTTAGACATCTAAATTCTATATTTCTATTTCCAAATTCTTCCCCAGAAAAACTTGTTTTTATATCCTCATTTCTGGGGAGAGAAAAAATCATTTTAAGTGTGTAACTACAGAAACAAGATTCCATATAGATTGCAGTTCTAGAATCTTAAAAGGGAAAAGTAATATGAAAAAGAGGAAGGCATTTATAAGTTATCATCATAAAGATGTAGCATTCTATCATAAGTTCATATCACTTACTCAACATACAATAGTTAATAAATCTGTTATAGAAGGCGCTATAGGAAGTAATATACATGACCAAAATATCAAAGAATTTATTCAACAAAATAACCTTAAAGATGCTACAGTATTAGTAGTTCTCGTAGGTGCGAAAACCTATTCTAGAAAACATGTGGATTGGGAAATTTCTGGAGCATTAAATAGAGGTGTTGGAGATATTTATGCTGGATTGTTAGGTATTAGGTTGCCTTCGCATTCTGATCATGGAATAGGTGACCATAAATATAATGCTAATAATATCCCAGCTCGCTTGGTAGATAATTTAGATTCTGGATATGCTAAGATTTATGATTGGTCAGGAGATAGGAATGCTTTGGAAAATTGGATTCATGAGGCATTTTATAGAAGAAACTCTCATGGGAATAAAAGAATTAATAGTCGAGCTCAGATGATAGAGAACAAATAATAAAAGGAGTATGGGAAAGAAAACATCTAAAACAAAAGTAGTTGTCTTAGGAGGAGGAGTTATTGGGATAACCACAGCGCTTATCCTTAAACTGCACGGATTTAAAGTGACAGTTGTTTCTAAACATAATTTTGATAAAATATATAGTGAACAGCTTTCGGATCGTCCTCCTGAATTGGCAAGTATTCATGCAGCTGCTTCTGTGATTCCTCATTCTGTTGACCATCCAAGCGAAAAAGAAATATTAACAATTTCTCAAAAGTTTTTTCATCGATTGTCTTTTTCCGCAGGCTTTGGAGTGCGTGTGCAACGACATTATGAATTGTTTGAAAAATTAGTTTCCCCTCCAGAATATGCCAGAGTTGTTAAGGATTTCACCTTACTAGACTCAGAAGGGACTAGTTGGGTAAATGATAAAAGTATTCCTAGAAGAAAAGGAGCAGATGGTGTTTGGGGTTGGTATTTTAATGCCTTTTTCGCTGAAGTACCTACCTATATGAAGGCTCTATATGAATTGTTTGATGGGAGGTTAAGAGATGACATAGAGATTCGTGATATAAAAGAAATTGATGGTATAAAGGAGACTGATGTTATTGTAAACTGTATGGGACGTTGGGCAGTAGATATCTTTAAAAAAGATAGAAAGAATACAAAAATCATTCGTGGTCATATGGTAAAAGTAGGAATTCATGAGGTACCGCGAGATGAACGAGATCAGTACTTCTCTTATAATTATGCACCTGACTTAAAGGTGTATTCAAGGAGCCAAAACGATGATGGTGTTCAGTACGATAATGAAGGGAAATTAATCAAATTTAAAGCAGATGTATACTTCTATCCACGTTCTGATGGATGGCTTTTGGGAGGAAGTCGGCAAGTAGGGGATCCAGATATAGGAGAAGCTTGGAGAGCAGAAGATGAACAATACAAGGGCGAGTCTTATAAAAAGGATAACTGGGAATTAGAAATCCCAAAACCTATATGGACATTGAATAGGGAGTTATTGTTAGATATTACGGGGCTTGATATTGCTGATGAAAAATATAGAAGTCACTCCTATATAGGATATCGTTTTGGTCGAAATCCAATTCGAATTGAAAAAGGAGACGAATTGAATGATAAAAATAAATTGCTGATTCACAATTATGGACATGGAGGAGCAGGGTATACGCTTTCATGGGGAAGTGCCTACGAAGTCTTAAGAATTATAGAGCAAGAGTTAGATCCTGAAATAGAAATTGATAGGACCTCTGGAATGGCAAAAAATTATTTTGATTCTATGAGACAAATATTAATCGATTTGGTTGTAGAAGAATACATAGATCGCAATCGAAAAAAATTCACACCCTTAGCAGATGAAAACTAATGAAATAGAAAAATTACTCGATCAATTAATGATTGATAGTAAAAAAGCAATTGCTTATTACAGTAAAATGAGTAAACAGGCAAAAACAGCTGTAGATAAAGAGTGGGGGAAATTTTGGTTATATAAAACAGAACAAACACTACTCAATTTTAGTGAACGTATGTCAACTCTTACTCGTAATAAAATGCAGGTTTCAGACCCTACTATAGATCCTTTGCCATTTTGGTTAAGTATTATGGATACCGTGCAAGGATCCATAAAAACTACCAATATTGTTAATGTTCAATCGTATGGAAATATTTTGAACAATGAATTATTGTTAAAGCAGAAAGAAGTTGTTGAGAAAGGTATTGAAATTCATCGCGTGTTTATTTATGATCAAAAGAACAAACGACAAATAAGTCAATTAATTTCTACCCTTTCAACTCAGTTGCTCTGTGGCATAAAAGTCTATGTTTTAGAAGAATCTATTTTTAGAAGTGATAGAATATGGCAATCTAATATAATTGAAAAAGAAGATTTTATGATTATTGATGATACATTTATTTATGAAACATATTACGACAAAAAAAATCAATCGTATCGAAATAATCTAATACAAGATGCTAAAGAATTATCAATTAAAAAGGGAATTTGGGAAAGGATTGTAGAAAATTCAATCAAGGTAACTTATGGAAATGTCAATAAATTTAATAAGGTAATATAAAATGGAAAAAGTTAAAGTGTTTATTTCAAAATCTGGAAGAGATGGAGGACATGTTGCAACCTTAATTAAAAATTTCTTGAATAATCATTTTTCTGAATACGTGAATGTATTTACTTCTGAAGAAATAGCTATAGGAGTAAATTGGAAAAAAAAGATAATTGAGGTAAAAGAAATGGATTGTTTAATAACACTTTTAGATCATTCATTTATGGATTCAGAATGGTGCAGATTTGAATTTGGCTGTTTCGTTGGAGCCCAGTTAAATGAAGAGAAAATAGAAAGCAACTTATATCCAATAAAAATTGGAGATTTTTTTGAGTCAGATATTATTAAAGATTACCAAATAAAAAGTTTTGATGAAGATTTTTTTAAATCCTTATTTAAAAGAATATATGAAGATTTTAATATTAAGCAATCTGATAAAAGATATAAATTATGGTCTGAAGATGTTAAGCAACTCATAGATGACTTTAATAAAGGAATCTCCGACTCTGAAAACTCATATGAAAATATTGATATGTTTCATAAATCTATAAATGTTGACATTCATAAAGCAGGTAAAAAAAACAACTTAGGTAAAGAAGGAATTACTATTTATAAAGAATATTGGGGATATGCTTCCGATTTATCTATAACATCACATTTAAGTGATATTGGAAATGCATTGAAACAAAGTGAAAGACCTAATCTTCACGACAAAGGCAACTGGAAAAACATCTGGAAAGATATCGCTGAACAGCAAGTAAAAAGTTTGACCAATAATTTGACTAAAATTAATGGAAGAACAATTAACATTTTTGATACTTATCATATAACTCATTTTTGGACAAAAGAGATTATGACAAGAGTGTCACAAACTATTTGGACAACAAATTTACGAGGCACTAATGGTAGAAAAAATAAAAATGAGTTTATTGATGTACAAAAAAAGGCTATAAAAAGAGGAGTTTCTATCTCGAGAGTTTTTGTCTTTTCTCCAGAAGATAATCAAGATTGTAATGATTTAAAGAAAGTAATAAAAGAACAACTCGAGGTAGGAATCCTTGTATATATTATAACTCAAGAGAATTTTAATAAAAGCATAGACAATGCTGTTCATGAGACAACTATTCTTGACTTTATGATTATTGATAATCAATATGCTTATAAAACCATTATTGACAGAGAATCTTACTTTATTAAGGAGTTAAAATTCGAGGATTATGATAAAGAATTAGATAAACTAAACTCTACAAAAACGCAAATTGAAAAAGAGTGGATACCTATTAAGAATATCGACGATCTAAGTGGCTATTTGAATTAATAAAAATCAATTATTATGACTAGCGAATCACATAAATCGTATGCCGGACTAGTAGATATTGTCGGAGGATCATCAAACCTTAACAAAGGCTTTGAGCAACTATTCCATAAAGTAATTGAGGGGAAAAGCAATGTCTATCAAGATATTTGTATTATAGATACTTTTTTTTCAGATACATTACACGATGACGTATTAAAATTTATTCTTGAGAAATCGAGAGAACTTGATTTTTCGGTTAAAATAGTTTTATTAAATCCTTTTTCTGAATCTGCCATAGAGAGAGCAAAACATCTAAGTAATAGATCTAGAATTAATCGAATCAATTTAGGATTATCTAAAATTAAAAAAGCTTTAGGAGGGTTAGGTGATAAGGAGCCGGAATACTTAAGTAAATGTAGGAATAAGAATTATATATTTAAACAAATTAAACAGATTGAAAATCTTAAAAATGAAAATAAATATATAAATCTTGAATTACGATTTACTACTGTAGGCCGTTTTCCATTATATCTATTTGGGCAATATGCTTGTTCTGGTCATTTTTTAGATTTTGCCTCAGCTTCAGAATCTCCTTGGTGTTTTTGGGTGAATGACATTAATGAATCTGAAGATCAATATTCTAATTTTATCAATCATTTTGACGAAATATGGAGAGAGTCTTTTAAACTAGATAAAGAGCACTTTAAATCTTCTGCAAAAAAATCGTTAAATGACATTTTTAAACCTCTTAAAAACAATAAGGTTTTTATAGCCTATCACGATGATAACTTAAAGGATATTGTTAAGTCTATTTGTCGAGATCAAAAATTTATTCCTAAAGATTATAATACAAGTGCTCAATCTAAGTCTTCAGATGGTATTATTCCTAATATTATCAAAGAGATGCTTAATGAATGTAGCGCTGCTATTATCATTTTAACCAAGGATGAACAAATTGAAGGAGAATGGCGCCCAAGGCCTAATGTTTTAATAGAGTTAGGATTAGCACAAGTAAGATTCCCTAATAGAGTTTTATGTTTAAAGGAAGAAGGGGTATCTATTGGCTCCAATATGAGTGGTCATATGATACCGACTTTTATAAGAAACATAAAAATAGGAGTTCAATTAGAAGATGCGATAAGTCGTTTCCTTAGAAAATTAAGAGAGTGATGGAGAGAGAAAAGGAGCTTAATGATCAGTTATTATATATTGATCAAAAGATGTACCCAGATAAAGTAAAAAAGACGATTACCTTTTTTGAAAAAAATAAACTTGATTTTAAACTATCTAGAAACAAAGAAGCTTTTAGTTGTGTTGATGCAGCACAAAAACGATATAGAGATGGTGAAGTGGGAATACCTTTAAAAGATGAATTAAAAACATATTTCGGAGAATATAAAGTTTCAAAATACGAGAAACATCTTATTTTGATAAATCTGTCAGGGCAAGATCGAATCGATTTTAAAAAAATTCGATCGATACTCAAAATATCTAAAGGTATACGTTTGGCAAGTAAAGAGACCATGGAGTTATTCAATATAGAATATGGGCAAGTAAATCCTTTTTTAATCCATGAGCTTTTTTATAACTCTAAAACCTTTAACGTATTTGGAAGCTTGACTGTTTTATTTGATAAAGATTTGCAAATTGAAAAATCTACGATGATGACCAATGCTGGTGAGTTGAGTTGGGGTATAGAATTTAGTCTTGTAAATGTAGTATATTCTTTTTCTGAAGTTATATACGATAAATCATTTATAAAGATTATAGAAGATGAAAACTAAAAAAAACATATTATTAATTACGACAGGAGGTACTATTGCAGGTGAATACGCAAATAAGAAAGATAATCAACCTACAATTCAAGTTCAAAAAATAATACAAACTTCTTTAAAAACTATTGAACTTGAGACCAATATAAACGTTAGTATTGATGTATTTGAATTATGTGAAGTTGATAGTTCAGACATTCTTCCAGAACATTGGATTGCTATTGGTGATAAGATATTTGAAGAGTATGATCAATTTGATGCATTTATTATAACTCATGGCACTAACACATTAGCATATACAGCTACGGCACTTTCTTTTTCATTTGAGAATTTAGAAAAATCAATAGTACTAACGGGTTCACAAATACCTTATGGGAATTCTGGTTCTGATGCAGTAATGAATCTAGAAAACTCTATTAGAGTAGCGATAGGGATTTCTCCTTCAATAAAAGGTGTAGTAGTTGTATTTGGAAGTCATATAATATCAGGGGTAAGAGCAAAGAAAATTACCGATTTTGATTATGATGCTTTTAAAAGTTATACTGCTTCTAGTATTGGTAGGATCGGTCGAGAAATTATGATTAATGAATTACATCTAGCTAAGCATGTATCGTATCTAAAAAAGTCAACGTCTACTATATCAGAAAACAAGTTGATTAAAAATAATTGTTTTGATATGCATGTAGTTTCACTTACGGAGTTTCCTGGAATGTCTTCAAGTGTCTTTAAGGCCTTAGTAGAAGAAAATAATACGAGAGGTTTTATTTTAAGATCTTTTGGAGCTGGAGATGTAAGTAATAATTTAGAAAAAGGGCTTCAATATTTAAAAGAAAAAAAAATACCTATTGTCATTACCTCGCAAGCACCTAATGCAATAAGTAATTTTCAGGTAAATAAACCAGGGCTACGATTGTATAAAAATAAATTAGCAATCCCTGCTTGGGATATGAGTATAGAATCACAAACGGTAAAACTTTCTTGGTTATTAGGACAAAACTATTCCTACTCAGAAATCATGGAAGAAATGATTATAGATTATAGAGGAGAAATACATGTAGAATTAACTAAAAAAAAGTATGATGACATTTGAACAAAAAGCCATTGAGTTAGGATGTAAAATAGAGCCTGCAAAGCAAGTAAAAGGAAAACCCTTAAAAGCAGTCCGAACAGGGAATTTAGTATACACATCAGGACAACTCTCAATAAAAAATGGGATAGATATTAAAGGTAAAGTTGGCGAGGACTTAACGATAGCAGAAGGTCAGGAAGCAGCAAGACAGGCAACTCTTAATTGCTTATCGGCTATTAAAACTGTTATTGGGTCACTGGATAAAATTACTAAAATTGTAAAAGTATTAGGAATGGTAAATGTTTCTAATGACTTTAATGATTCGATATATAATGACACTTCAAAAGTAATTAATGGTTGTAGTGACTTGTTGTATGAAATTTTTGGAGAAGCAGGAGAACATGCAAGAAGTGCTGTTGGGATGACATTGCCTAGAAATTTTGCAGTAGAAATTGAAATGATTGTTGAAGTGAAATAATTCTATTTGTAAGAATGTTTCAATAGATATTGAATAACTCTCTTTACAAGCTTACCCACACGTTATGCAAGTGGAAAGATTAATTGTATATTTCAACTATAATTAATCTCATATGAAAACGATTTTTACTCTTTTATTAGTCCTTATGTCTTTTACAGTAGTAGGGCAAATCTTAACAGCAAATGAACTCCTAGAAAAGACAATAGCGTATCATGATCCTCAAGGAAATTGGGAAACATTTGCGGAAGAGTTTACAGTGTTATTAGAAACACCTGATAAAAAAGAACGTAAAAGTGTGATAACAATTGATTTGCCTAAGCAGTATTTTAATGTATCTACAACACAAGACGGAAAGGTTAGTTTTCGCGAAATAAGTAATGCAAACTGTCGCTTTTCAAATGAAGATAGTACTACAACTGAAACTACAACTTCAGATGAAGCCTGTGCGCGTACAGTCATGTTTAAAAATTACTATACGTATCTCTATGGACTCCCAATGAAGCTCAAAGACTCAGGAACTCATATTGATCCTACTGTCCAGAAAAAGACGTTTAAAGGCAAGGAATATTTGGTGCTTCGTGTAACATACGATCAAGAAGTTGGTTCTGATATCTGGCAATTTTACTTTAACCCTAATACCTATGCGATGGAGGTATATCAGTTTTTTAAAGGTCCAGATGAAAAGACGGGAGAGTATATCTTACTTACAGATGAAATGACAATTAAAGGTGTTAAAATGCCTAAAGACCGTGCTTGGTACTACAATAAAGATGATGGGTATTTAGGGATAGATAAATTGGTGCAAGAGTAAGCTTTCGCGAAAGCGTATAAAAAGGCATTACAACATATTTAACTATTTTTAAAATTGCTTATCTGCTCTTTGGAAACAATTACTTGTTCACCTGTTATATTTACGTTTAAAATAGATAATATAAAGACTTTGCTTTCGCGAAAGCTATATATTGATGATAAAAAAACACTATGATTCGAAAAATTACCCTTATCACACTATTATTGTGTAGTGTACTTGCGAGTGCACAAATTATAAACCAACCTCCATATATTTTAACGGTTGATGAGCTCAAGGAGTGGACGCAAGATGGAGCTACTGCAGATCCTATTCTTATAGCGAGTGAACCTCTTGCAACGCGATTTCAAAATGTAGAAACACAATTAAATCCAAATCTTCCTAATGATATGGAAATCGCTTATTTGCCAGATGGGATGAATAATTTTGGTAATTATGGAGAAGAGCAATCGCAGTTTAATCTCTATAATTTTACTAATTGGTCATATATAGATAAGCTAGTTTGGTTTGGAGGAACAGCAAGTCAGACGATACAATTACCGTCTGCTCCATGGGTAAATGCAGCACATCGCAATGGTGTTGAGGTGTTTGGGAATGTGTTTTTTGCTCCCAATCAGTTTGGAGGAAGTACAGCGACATTGAATAATTTTTTAGAGCAAGATAGCGGAGGGGATTTTATTGTGATTCCTATTATGGTTGAGATTATGGAATATTATGGGTTTGACGGTTGGTTTATTAATGAAGAGACCAATACAAACTCAACAACAGCTGGACTTATGCAAGACTTTCTTAAGGATCTAACAGCAGAGGTGGAAGCACTAGGAAAAGAAGTGATGTGGTATGATGCAATGCTCTTAAGTGGTAATGTATCTTGGCAGAATAGGCTTAGCACGAGCAATAGTGTCTTTGTGCAAAATGATACAGATGGTGATACTTCTAATGGTTTTGAGGATCGTATAAGTAGTAATATATTCATTAATTTTTTCTGGAATTCTATGGCATTCCCAAATGCTTCAAGAAACAGAGCAAACGCGATAGGAAGATCTTCTTTTGATGTATTTACGGGAGTAGATGTTTGGCCAGGAAGGAATCAAGCACGTTTCCAAACGGGTGGTAATAACTGGATGTCACTTATGCATGATAATCCTGAATCTCCAATCACTTCTTTTGGATTGTTTGCGCCTAATTGCGTTTTTAATAATGGCGAATATTCTAATTTTAATAATGATCCAAATGATTATGCGAGTTTTTATAGTGAAGAACGGCATATGTTTGCTGGAGCAAACAGAAATCCAAGAATTGTAGATGCTTCTGGATTTAGAGGATATTCAAACTGGGTGCCAGCTGCATCTACAATTACAGAAGTGCCATTTGAAACCAATTTTAATACAGGACATGGACTTAATAGATTTGAGGAAGGAATACTTGTAAATAGTAATCCGTGGCATAATATGAATGAACAAGATATACTTCCTACGTGGCAATTTGCTTTTTCTGAAAATGGATTGCTTTCTGCAGATTGGGATTTTGAAAATGCATATAATGGAGGAAGCTCGTTACATCTAGAAGGAAATTTAAATGCAGGAGAACCTATAGACTTAGTATTGTACAAAACACAACTTGCCATTACGGGAGAGACAAAAATTGATATTATTTATGATCAAGTGGCTACTGATGGGGCAAGTCTTATTGTAAGGGTTTCTTTTGCAGATGAGTCTATAGATGATGCACGGTTTTTTGTAAATACAGACGATGATAATGGATGGTCGGGAATTACCTTCTTTTTAGACGAATTTATAGGAGAAGAAATTGATACCATAGGTCTAGAGTTCCTTTCGTCAGAAGGTACGACGAACTATGATGTGAATGTAGGTAATATAAAAGTACATGAAGGAGACCCGCTTACGCTTTCTGTAGAAGATATTGCTCAGAATACAAATGATGTTCAGGTATATTACAATCTAAATAGAGAGAACCCAATTACCTTAGCTATTGATTGGCAATCAGCACAAGAGGTGTCTTATGAGATGTATAGTATAGATGGTAAGTTGGTTGCTCAAAATATAATTACCAAACAAGAACAATCACATTATGTGTTGCCTATTAGTACTATTTCATCTGGTGTTTATCTATTAACAATAAGTGATGGACAAACACAAATTGTCAAGAAAGTTACTGTTAAATAACAACGTGTTTTATCAGTAATCAGGGAGACTTTTTTAGTAAAAGACTATTGTAATTATGTATTGAAAGATATTTGTTGTGTAATGCTTTTACAAAGTTTAAAATTTCTTTTTGATCTTTAGAGTTTGGGGATAGCCCATCTTCAAAATCCGTATTAGAAACCGTGAGTGCAATATACCAAGTACCATCTCTAACAATAGGTGGTTCGTCAAATTCTATAGCAATGTTTTGTTGGTCAAGGAGTTCATTTGCAAGAGCTGGAAGTAAATTTACTACACGTGATTTCTTTTCTGTCTCATAAAAAGAGATGTAATAATCTCTATTATTTATCTTGATTGGAACATTGCCTTCAGAATCTCCGGTTTGATTAGGTGGATATTTTGCACTTAAGTAGTAATAAAAATCGTCTGCTTGTTTAGGATCCGTAAAAATATACGCATATTGATCAGGTAATTTACGCTTAAACTTTTTTGCCTCCATTAATTTCCCGTTCTCTAAATTAGGAGGGATGCTAATAGGAAAACAAGAAGATATAAAAAGTATAATGAGGAGATAGGATAGTTTTTTCATCAGTGTAGCTTAGTGTTTGTAGTATTTATCAAAAACTATACCTTTTGAGAAAAGAAAATAATTTTACCTTCAGGTAAAATTATTTTTAGAAGCATAAAAAAACCCTTTTCATATAGAAAAGGGTTTTCTTTTTATAAGGAATAAAACAGTCTTATGCTTCAAACGGAATGATTGAAACGTAAGATTTGTTATCTTTCTTTTTAGTGAATTTTACAACACCATCCACTTTTGCGTGAAGTGTGTGATCTTTTCCACCGTATACATTTTCACCTGGGTGATGTGTATTTCCTCTTTGACGTATGATAATGTTCCCTGCGATTGCAGCTTGTCCTCCAAAGATCTTAACGCCTAAACGTTTTGATGCAGATTCACGACCGTTTTTAGAACTACCAACTCCTTTTTTATGAGCCATCTTGTTTCGGTTTTATTGTTATACTTAACGGGAAGCTTATGCTTTTCCGCCGTCTAATTCGTCTTGCCATTTTTTAAGCTCGTCCCACTTCCCATCGGCAGCAAGTTGTGCTTGTGCTGGCCAAGTGTCTGTTACGTGATTTCCACGTACACCTGCTATGATTTCAGAAATTTTTGCAGGGTCAGATTTTGCTAGTTCAGCAAACGTTGCAATTCCAGCGTCTGTTAATGTCTGAGCAATTTTTGGTCCGATACCTTCTATTTTCTTAAGATCATCACCTTTTGCAGCTTTCTTAGCTGGTGCAGCTTTTTTTGCTTCAACTTTAGGAGCAGCTTCTTTTACAGGAGCGGCAGCTTTAGGAGCAGCTTTTTTTGCAGGAGCAGCTTTCTTAGCTCCAGATGCAGTGATGTTTTCGATTACGATTTCAGTAAGTGACTGACGGTGTCCGTTTTTAACACGGTATCCTTTACGTCTCTTTTTCTTGAAAACGATTACTTTGTCACCTTTAAGGTGTTTAATGACTTTTGCTCCTACTTGAGCTCCGTCTATAGCCGGGGCGCCGATCGTTACTTTGTCACCGTCACCGATTAAAAGAACATTGTCAAAAGACACTTTCTTTCCTTCTTCGGTTGCTAGGCGGTGTACAAAGACTTTCTGGTCTTTTGCAACTTTAAATTGCTGCCCTGCTATCTCTACAATTGCGTACATAGCGATTAATTAATGATTAAAAATAACTTAATCTTTCGATTTAAGCGGGTGCAAATATACCACTAATCTATTAATTTACAAGGGCACAAACTATTTTTTATTATGCTTTCATACTTCGACTAGCTCAGCATAAACTCCAGCAAAACAAGGCTTCAAAACATAAAATCAATTTATAATACTATAATAGGTGTCTTTATATGATTATTGCACCGTGACTGCTTCTCGTAAATAACGTCTAAAAGGAAGCATTTCTAAATACACTTCTGTACAATATTCTTGATAGTTGGGATCGAGTACTTGTTTTCGCGAAAGCGCAATCTCAACACCAAACGTTTTATGTCTCAGTAATTCAATATATGGGTGTTCTTTAGAAAAACCTTTGGGAGCTGTTTTTAAAGGGTCATCATAATATAGTGTTCCAAACATTTTTTTAAATGATGGTTTTTCTAAAATACCAGCTAGCTCTTCTCCATTATAATCTATCGCATCTCGAATACTTCGCAGTAATGTTTTTTCTGGACGCCAAAATCCGCCTGCGAGTAAGCATTGTTTCAGACCTACTTCTATATAGAAATCACCTTGTTTGGTAAGTTGATCAAGTCCTGCTGCAAAATGATCTTTGTAAATAGGTTTATTAGGCGCAAACATGAGATTATTGTTAATGCGATTAATGCCCTTTTTACCAGGTGTATCAAAATAAGCTGGATCAACAGTAGTAAGTTTTGTATTTAGTTGATCTAGCCAACTCACAAAAAAGGAACGGTGTGCATGGTATTCTTTGCGATGTGCATCCATCCATTCTTTCGTATTGTTTTTTTGTAGGCGTCCTAAGAAGTCAAATAAATCGGGAAAACCCATAGATTTTTTATGTATTTAATTTATTGATTTGACTTTTAAGTTCTACCATAGAAGCTTGTAATTCTCGTAAAAGCGTGTGTTCTGATCCTGAATCTAAATTAAACGTGAGCTTACTATTAACTTGCCATATTTCTTGAATATCACTTACGGATACTTCATATGGAACATATTCTTCATTAAGAGAAACTAAGACTACTTTTGAAGAGTCAGGTAGTTTTTGAAGTTTTTTAACGACTACGGCATCTTGCATGACAATAACATAGATTTTATTATCACTCGCGTATTCAAAACTTTCAACGCCTTTGGCAAGCACCCAGTCATCAGGCCTAAAATTGGGAAGCATACTATCACCTTCTACTTGGAAACCGCGATAAGTGGCATTACGATATTGCGGTAAGGGAAGATCAAATGCAGGTAATTTTTGATACCACTCTACATCTTGTATATTATTAGGATATCCTGCAGCTGCTTTTTGATTGACAAGAATCATATTTTCTTGATCTTCTTTATCTACAATAACTACCTTTGGACTGATATCTCCAGTGTCTGTATTTAAATGCTTTTGATTACTGTATCCAAATAACCATAATGGGTTTACATGAAAAAGACGTAATAACTCTGTGACAATACGACCAGAAAGCTTTGTACGTCCTCGCTCTATATCTGCAGTAGAATGTTTGATACCTAATTGCTCTGCAAATTCTGATTGTGTAAAATCGTGATCTTCTCGTATTTCTTTAAAACGACGTATTTCTGAAGGTAATTCATTTGTTCCCATATGGTGAATATAAGAAAATTAGGAATATTTCCTAATTATTAAATAGGAATATTTCCATTTTTTTCTTACGTAGTGTGATCCATATGATACCATATATACGTATATAAAAAACAATTTAAACGTTAAACATGTTTTTTAAGGGGTAATTTGTGTATTTCATCGTCAAAAATAAAACATTCGTCCTAAATAGAGGTCTGTGTAGGATTTAAATGTTAATTTTGGCTATTAACTAACTATCAAAAATATAATTAGATGAAACAATTTTTTTTAAGTATTGCAGCAATAGCATTAGTACTCAATGTTACTTCTTGTAGAGAAGTAAAGGAAAAAGCAGAAGAAACAGGTAATGCTGTTGAGAATGCAGCAAATGCTGCTGGTGAAGCTGCAGAAAATGCTGCTAATACTGCAGGAGAAGCTGTAGAGAACGCAACAAACGCTGCTGGTGAAGCTGTAGAGAATGCGACAAACTCTGCTGGTGAAGCTGTTGAGAATGCAACAAATGCTGCTGGAGAAGCTGTAGAAGGAGTGAAAAATGCTGCTGGAGAAGCTGTAGAAGGAGTAAAAAACGCTGCTGGTGAAGCTGTAGAAGGAGCAAAAGAAAAAGCTGGTGATGCTATGGATAAAGCTGGAAAAGCTGCCAAAGATGCTGTAAAAGATGGTGCTACAAAGGTAAAAAGCCTTACAGATCATTAGTATTTATAACTAGCGATAACATAAAAGCCCAGTATTGCTGGGCTTTTATTATTTAATATGTATTATATTTTATTCAGGAAGGGTAGCACCAGTTGCCGTTACAGAACGATCTATTTTGCGCATAAGTCCTTGTAATACTTTTCCTGGACCCACTTCTATAAAGTTTGTTGCCCCATCTGTAATCATCTGTTGCATGCTTTGTGTCCATTTTACAGGAGCAGTAAGCTGTGCCATTAAATTCTCTTTGATTGCTTTTGGATCGTTGATAGCCGTTGTAGATACGTTTTGATATATAGGACAGTTTGGTGTATTAAATGCCGTATTCTCAATAGCTGCTGCTAGTTCTTCACGAGCAGGCTCCATTAATGGAGAATGAAAAGCACCACCTACAGGTAATATTAATGCACGACGAGCTCCTTTTTCTTTTAAGGTCTCACAGGCAGTTTCTATAGCAGGAATATCTCCAGAAATCACTAATTGCCCTGGGCAATTATAATTTGCAGCAACGACAATACCTTCAGTTGTTTTACATACATCTTCTACCACTTGATCTTCAAGTCCTAGTACGGCAGCCATTGTAGAGGGTTGTAATTCACATGCTTTTTGCATAGCAAGTGCGCGTTGTGATACCAGTTTTAAACCATCCTCAAAATTTAATGTGCCATTTGCTACAAGAGCACTTAATTCTCCTAGAGAATGTCCAGCAACCATATCTGGTTTAAAAGTGTCGCCCAATACTTTACTTAAGATCACAGAATGCAAAAAGATTGCAGGTTGTGTTACTTTAGTTTGTTTTAAATCTTCGGCTTCTCCTTCAAACATAATGTCTGTAATGTTAAAACCTAAAATGTCATTTGCTTGGTGAAACAAATCTTGTGCAAGTCCAGAAGCTTCAAATAAGTCAAGTCCCATTCCTGAGAATTGAGCCCCTTGTCCTGGAAAAATGTATGCATTCATGTATAGTCTGTTTATTTAGTTGTGATTGCAAAAGTACAGAAAGTATAGGAGTATTGTAAACAAGCATTCCGTACCTATACATTTTAGGGTTATATACGCTTTCGCGAAAGCGTAAAAAAGAGATGTGATATGAAAGTAGCTTCATGTGTCATTCTGAATTTATTTCAGAATCTCATCAAATTAGTAGATAGATGTAATGAGAAACTGAAACAAGTTCAGTTTGACGTAAATTTAACTTTCTTATATGGTAGCCTTATAATATATTAAGAACGCTTTTATACCATTTCTAATAATGTAGTACTATCCATCACTTCTGCAAATTCTTTATGTAAACTTGCAAGTGCCGTTTCATGAATCATATCTGAAGTATACGTTTGTCCGTTGAGTCCTTGTCTATCAAAAGTTGCAGTGGCATCAGAGATAAGCAATACATCAAATCCTAAATTACCCGCCATCCTTGTGGTGGTAGAGATGCAATGATTTGTTGTAAGCCCTACAATAACAAGATTGTTAATACTTTGTGCATCAAGACGTTCTTTTAAATCAGTTCCTATAAAGGCACTATTGACATTTTTAATAATGAGAGGCTCTTCATTTTTAGGTTTTAAAGCGTCTATCATCTCAAATCCAGGATGCGATTCATGTAATAAGGAATCTGGTTCTTGCGAACTATGAATGATATGGAAAATAGGAAGGTCAAGAGATCTCCAAGTTTCTAGTAGATGCAATGCTTTTTCTTCGGCATCTCTGTTGTTTCTATTTCCACCCCAATGGGCTTCTTCAGAAAATCCTTTTTGAAGATCTATTAATAGTAATGCCGTGTTTTGATCTCTTAATTTCATAATTGTTACTGTAAATAAGAGTTTAACATCCAAAGTGTCTTCTCCGTTTGAGAAATATAATCACTCATTAAAGAAACAGTTCCTTCATCTTCTGCCTCTGATGCTAGATTTAAAATAGCTCTTTCTTTTAGAATGATGGTTGCAAAGTTTTTTACAATGATCTGTATCCCTTCTATTCCATTAGTCACTCCTTTTTCTTCTCTTACATCAGATAGGTTGACATATTCAGTAAATGTATGAAGAGGTTCTCCTTCTAAGGTGAGAATACGTTCTGCGATTTCATCTATTTTGATGACAGCATCATTGTATAATTCTTCAAATTTTAAGTGCAATTCAAAAAATTCACGTCCTTTAATGTTCCAGTGAAAACCACGTAGGTTCTGGTAAAATAATTGGTAGTCGGCAAGGAGGTGATTTAATCGTTGTGTAAGCTCGGCAGCTTTATCTTTATCTATGCCTATTAGGTTTTTCATAGCGGTAGGTTTTAGTATTTGTAGTAGATATACAAAGGTAAATGTCTTTGTTTAAAAGCACTATGTTCTTATGAAATTTTTAAGTAACAATCATCTGTTCTTTTTTAGGGATTGCCATTTTTGTATGAGTCAGTTAGTACCCTTCGGTATACATTTTATAAGCAAGAAAGAAAAAAACAAGTCCAAGAAGGCCATAAAAAATACGAGCCCCATTACGGCCAAACATCTTCAGAAACAAGCTTGCTTTCCTACTTTCAAAGAAAAAATTCCAATTAAAAATACTTGCCGATAAAGTAAATATCCCTACTACAATAGAAAGGATAATCCCTATTAATTCTCTGTTTTCTTCCATAAGATGTTGGATTGTTATTTGATTTTTTGATTCCTTATAGATTGTTTATAAGAACTCAAATATAATAGTTTGTTTAAAAGAAGGTTTAATTGTTTTTTATTTTGGACATTTTGATGGTAAAGTCATTCTCAAGATATCCAGTTTTGAGTTGTGTGTTTGGGCAGATTTCTAAACATTTCTGATAGATCTCTTCCATATCGTGAGCGACAATTAATGGTCCTGAAGTAAATGTTTTATGATCTAGCATATTAAAAATGAATGTTTTTTCTGCAACATCATAAAACCGTTGGATCATATCTATATAGTAGTTTGGATCTGTGCTGTGATAAGATAACACACCACAAGCGATAACAACATCTGCCTTTGGTAATTGACACTTGCTAAAATCTACTTCATAAAATTGTGTGTTTTCTTGTTCTTTGTACTGTTCTTGAGCATGAGAAATAAAATCGGTTTGCTGATCTAAACCAATATACTCGCAAGAGATCTGTTTTTTATCTAGAAAGGCTTTAAAGTCTCCATACCCACAACCTACATCTAGTACAGAAGCATTATTAAAAACTGCCAACTTGAAGATCGTTTCAAAACGTGCTTGTTGTGCTTCTAGATTACTCCATCCTTGCGCTTTTGCAAGATTCGTATCAAATTCTTGTATCCGAGCTTTATGAAAATGTTTAACTGTCTGCTTGTCAATGATATTCATGATGCTTAAAGATAGGAATAAGCATAAGAATTGAGTCTAAATCTTTAAGAATTATCTTAGCCTACCGTCTCTTCCAAGTCTCATACGTAAACCCAAACTCGTGTCTATCATCTGTATCATGAAAAACACTTTCTTGCAATTCCCATACGCCTGTATCGATTTCAGGAAAAAAAGCATCGGCTTCAAAAGTACCATGTACACGAGTAAGTTCTATATGCGTAGCAAAGTCAAGCCCTATCTTATAAATCTCACCACCACCTATGATGTATGTATTGGAGTCATCTTTCGCGAAAGCGAGCGCATCCTCCATAGAATGTACGACAATGCCACCATCTACTTTATAATCAGTATTACGAGAGATCACAAGATGTGTACGATTAGGAAGTGGGTGCGGAAATGACTCCCACGTCTTACGCCCCATAATAATATGGTGTCCTGTAGTGAGTGTTTTAAAACGTTTAAAATCATCTGGTAAATGCCATACGAGATCATTGTCTTTTCCTAAAGCATTGTTTTCTGCGGCAGCAGCGATCATTGTTATCATAGGGGAGTATTCGGGTCTATAGGAGTGGCTGTTTCTGAGGTGTCGGGTAGCGTTTTTTTTTCAGGTAATGGATGCGCAACAGCTACCTTTTCTTCCAATTCAGCAATTCTATCCTGTTGTTTTTTTACGAGTTTATTCATTTGCTTCTCTTCCCATTCCTTGTTCATAAAACGATTTAGAACAAAAACATTAATCCCATGCACGAGAAAGAAGAAAATCCATAATAAGATCGCCCAAATGAACCAATCCTTACCAAAAATCTTAAATTCTTTTCCTATCCCAAGTAATTCATTGATTACAATAAGTAAGATAGCTCCTGCAAGAAATAGTACAAAGTGACGATACAGCTTCTTTTTTTGACGCACACGCGTTTGTGCATTTTCTATTAATGCACGCTGTTCTGGATCAATTGTAGGCTGTGTTTTCTTTGAGAATATAGACATATATACGACCTTTACTCAAAATTACTGTTTTTCAAGCGCACAGAAAAGTTATGACGTCATTTAAAAAATATTTCCCAATTACAAAGCAATGCATATACTTTAATAGCCCTTCTTCTGGGTTGTTACCAGCACCTGTTTTAGAATATAGGCAAGAACATGATCTTGACTTTTTTGTGATGGGAAGCGCTATTAAGGATGGTCGAGGTGAGTTACTTACAAATGTTAGAGAAAAAGTAGGGGCCTTGTTTTCTTGCGCACCTAATCGTGTAGCGCTTGTGCCTAACTTCTCCTATGGATTTAATACCCTACTAGAAGGGATTGATACGCCCAAAAAGGTACTCTTACTGGAGGAAGATTACCCTTCTGTAAATTGGCCGTTTGAGACACGTGATTTTGAGATTGCATATGCACAAATTAATGGACATTTGGAGAAGAATGTGGAGGCCGCTTTCGCGAAAGCGCAACCAGATATATTCGCATTTTCTGTCGTACAATATATCAACGGAATCAAAATAAATCTTGATTTCCTCAAAAAATTAAAAACCAAATACCCAGAGACCTTATTTTTTGCCGATGCCACTCAGTATATAGGAACCGAACCTTTTGACTTTGACAATTCAGGTATTGATGTCCTAGGCGGAAGTTGTTATAAATGGATGAATGCCGGTTATGGAAACGGAATCTTTCTCTTTAAAGAAGAAGTAGCTCAAAAAGTAGCCCCAAAAACCACAGGATTTAACTCTCAATATGGGAAGTATAAACAACAAGAAGGAAGTTTTATAGGACGTTTTGAACCCGGACATCAAGACACCTTAAACTATGGTAGCCTTGGAGTTGCTATTGATATTATAAACGAGATAGGCATCGATACCATACACGATCGTATCCAATCTCTTTCTGCAAAAGCAAAAACAGCCTTTATAGAAAAAGGATTGCTAGAAGAGGCTGTCGCAATGCGTACACAGCATTCATCTATCTTTAATCTTAAAGGAGATCAAGCACTCGTGAAGCAATTGGAAGAAAAGGGGATCGTGTGTATGATTCGGGGAGAAGGCGTTCGTGTGGGGTTCCAATATTTTAATACAGAAGAAGATCTAGAGACACTTCTCAGCGCTCTATAATTGCTAATTTCTTGCTCAATGCAAGATGATTGAGTGATTTTGTCATAGACAAAATTGTATTGAAATCACGAGGCTTTGTCAGTCTGAGCCTGCCGAAAACGTTTTCTTATATTCATTAGAACATATTTGAAAGATAGCGTAGTACTCTAAAATAGAACAGTACGCTATTTTTTACATCTAAGTTTCTTCTTTTAAGAAGAGGGACGGAATGCGTATGTTTTAATAAAAAACAATGCTTCCCTATGTATAAGTGATTTGTATACAGATCATTGTATTAAACTCCAAAACCCCTTTGTCGAACCTAAAATTCCATTCGTCTACAGATACGGTCGATCCATCGGGTCTTGTCTTTTTTTATGAGGTTGATGTCTCATATTTGTAGTGTACTAATTTAAAAACAAGATAGTTATGGCACTTCAAATTAAAAAAATAGATAACGTTTTTTGTGTAAACGGAAAAGCAACGGCTTCTCAGGCGGTCGAAGTTCAACAGTTTTTTAAAGCACTATTACAATGCACAAATACCGTTTTGGTTAATCTATGTGGAGTGTATCAAGGGGTAAACGAAGTAGAAAAAGCATTAGACGTTCTTAAGAAAGACCTTAAGAAAGATCAAGAATTTACATTTTATAGTTTCACTCCAGAAGCTGCCGCACGTCAATATGATCTTATAAACGATAGAACGACATATCGTTATGCTGCCTAAATCTTATACTAAAAAATAATGTACGGTAGCTGAGTGTTTTTGCTTATAACAAAAATGTATCGAAGCTCCTATGATAAAAAACACTTATTATGAAACTAGCAATTGTAACTGCGTATCCTCCAAGTAAAGTAACTCTTAATGAGTATGCATATCACTTGGTAAAACACTTTAGACAACACAACGAAGTAACCGAAGTTGTACTCTTAACAGATGTCATACCAGAAGAAGCTGATGTCACTTTTGAAGAAGATGGGTGTAAAGTCACCGTTGTTCCTTGCTGGCGTTTTAATAGTTATACCAATGTGTTTTCTATAGCAAAAGCAGTACGTCAAGTACAACCAGGTGCGATACTTTATAATTTACAATTTATGAAGTTTGGAGATAAAAAAATACCCGCAGCATTAGGATTATTCTCTCCTTGGATGTCAAAATTAATGAAGGTGCCTACCATCGTGTTACTTCATAATATTATGGAAACCGTAGACCTGACAAGTGCAGGGTTTACAACCAATAAATTAAAAATTAAGGTATTTCAAAAAATAGGAACATTACTGACCAAAGTTGTTTTGAAAGCAGACACAGTAGCTGTAACCATAAGTAAATACTTAGAGGTATTACAAGAAAAATATAAGAGTGATAAAGGGATATTGATTCCGCATGGGACTTTTGAAATTCCAGAAGAACCTTCTTATGACCTTAAAGAAGGATCGCTTAAAGTAATGACTTTTGGAAAGTTTGGAACTTATAAAAAAGTAGAAATATTAATAGAAGCTGTAGAAAAAGTAAGACAGAGAACTCGCAAAGATATAGAAGTGGTTATTGCTGGTACAGATAACCCAAATACACTAGGGTATTTAGATCGTATTAAAAAATTATATGCACATGTCCCTAATCTTACCTTTACGGGCTATGTAGAAGAAGAAGATGTTCCAGTGATTTTTTCTGAGAGTGCGATGGTTGTGTTTCCGTATACTTCTACAACTGGAAGTTCGGGAGTATTACACCAAGCAGGAAGTTATGGGAAGGCAGTTGTCATGCCAGACTTAGGTGACCTGAGTATTCTTGTAAAAGAAGAAGGATATCGAGGTGCTTTTTTTAAGCCTGGAGATATAGATAGTCTTGCTGCAGCAATTCAAGAATTAGTTATCGATACATCATATAGAAATAAATTAGCAAAAGCAAATTATCAAGCCGCAACAGCATTGCCTATGAGTGCCATTACGGGTATGTATCTAGATGCTTTTGCAGCATTAAAAAAAGAAGGGAAAACAACATTGTCTATGGCAGCCTAACACTCAATGAAGTCATCATATGATGATGGAATAGGCTTCGTCGTCTTTCACCCCAAATTTAAACAATGAAGTCCAAAAAAGACCTGTTGTTTTTCCTTTACCCTAGATTATGTAATCTAGATTTACTAGAGCCCCACTACACTATATTGATCTCCCTAAATCAAATATAGTGTCCAAGAGAGATAGCACTTGCTGTCTCTCTTTTTTTGTTTGAGTATATGTTATTGTTGTACTTCATTATAAAAATACCCATTATTGGGTATTTTACTATAGTCCATTAGAAATTATTTTTAGTTTCAATAATCTTCGAACAATAGAGAATTATGAAGATAGATAAACCTTAAATAATTAATTATGGAATTTTCAGAAAAAAACAACAATGATAAAGTGGTCAGTAATACTCTTCTTGATTTTGTAACAACAGGAGATTCATTTGAGATTTCTTCAGATTCCGATTCAGTGTCAATCCTTCCTAATAGGATTGAGGATAGCAAATTGGATGAACAAAACCCTATGCCTGTTATTGGTTATGCTGAAGAAGAAGAATTAAATCTAAATGAATTAGATGAAATTAACAAAGGATATAATTTCAACGACTTTCCAAATGACCAAATTGCTGAAATAATAATTGGTCAAGATGATAGAACTAGAATAACAAATACTACCTCATGGCCTTATAGAACACATGGACATATGGTCATGAAGTTTCCAAATAATAAAGTGTATATAGGTTCTGGAACTATAATAAATAAACAACATGTAATTACAGCTGGTCATTGTGTCTATTCTAAAAGAGATGGTGGTTGGGCCAAATCCGTAATGTTCTATCCTGCACAAAATGATAATAGTTTACCTTATGGAGGAATACCTGTTGTGCAATTGTGGAGTGTTAAAGGGTGGACTGAAAGGACTGATAGAAATTGGGATTTCGGTATGCTTAGACTTAATCAAGATATATCAAAAAAAACAGGACATTTGGGTATTATAGCTTATCGAGATCATAGAAAACTTTTGAGGCATCGAGTGAATGTCACTGGTTACCCTGGTGATAAAGGAGGAAAACAAATGTGGACTCATTCTGATATTATTAAATCAACATCGTCTCAAAGGTTAATATATAATATAGACACTATGGGAGGACAAAGCGGAAGCGGTATTTGGAGTAAGTTTGAAAATCACCCACCTTATCATGTATGTGGTATTCATACTACTGGTCATATTTCAGGTAATGGAGCAACTAGAATTAGTATCCCTTTATTTGATAGTATCGTTAAGATATTAAGTTCGAATTAAAATTTTTGAAATAATATATATAGTAATGGCGGTTTGGATACTAACCTGAACCGCTTTTATTTAAACTAACCTAAACGTTGAGAAGCAAGATTTTAGATTAATTTTTATCATTAGGGATTAATCAGTTTTTTAAATAAGTTAAACGCAATTTAAATATATATCACCTATCCTTAACAATCTGATACGCATCTTCTTTTTCTCCATTTGTATCTATAAGTCCAAAATATAATTGCTTGTTTCTTCGCCAAGGATAACGTCCAGCAACTTGTTGTGGAATCTCTTTAAAATCATATAAGGTCCAGGAGAGAAATGATATGTTGTTGTTTTTTTGAATAGTTAATAGTTCTGTGTAAAATGCTGTTTGATCTTTTTCTGAATATCCAAATGGATTCCAAAGACCGCGATAACTAGAAAGCCCTATTTCTTCAAGAACAATCGGTTTATCTGTTTGTTGTTGTAATTCAGTAAATACTTTTGATAAATCTGTTAAGTCTTTGTAATAATGAAATGAGACATAATCGACTTCTTTTTCTAAAGTTAATGCTGCTTCTGGGGAAGACCAACCTATGGTAATAGGATGATCAGGATCTATAGATCTAAGGGATTGAGTCATCTGTTGTAACCAAGCTGTAACTAGTGATGCTCCTCTGGTTTCAAAATCAAGATCGGCTTCGTTTTTAAGATCCCAAGCGTATAAGGCAGGATGGTCTTTTATAACATTTACTATAGTGCTGAGGTGCTTTTGAGTTCGTGTCCAATCGGAGACTCTGTAGTCCCCATAAAAATCAAATAAGGTAATTATAACTTGTAGATTGGCTTGAGAAGCTTCGTCAAGAAGTTGCTGTAATTTATCTAGTTTTTCTTGAGAAACCGTAGGGCCTCCAAAATCTTCATATCCTATAAAAATCCGAATGGTATTAAGCCGAAGATCTTTTATGATCTTGAAATCTTCTCTAATAATTGTCGAATCAAAATCGGCCCCAAAGGTGTTCCAAGGTGAATCTTGAGGATAGTAATTCATACCTTCTATAGTCGTAGAAAGCTTGATTTTTTTTGAGGATATGTTGCTAACTTGACCCGTTTTTATTTTTTCGATATGTCGTACTCTCCAAACCCCGTCTTCTAGTAAAAGAACAACTCGATAATCTGATAGGGTATATCCTTCATATTGCAATTGTTCCTCTTGGAAAACACGTTGGTATGATGTTACATTACGATCGGTAAGAACAGCCAGCGTACCGTCTGCACTATACATTTCTAAGGAGAGATCATGAGTGAGTGTAGTATTCTCGATTTTAATCTGTTTATCTATATTCTCCTGAAGGCTTTCATATATTTTTATGCGGGCATTTTGTGTATAGTGATCTTCGATGGCAGTTTGGTCATAGGACATAAATGCCGTATTACGCACATACCAAGCATCCAGATAATCTTGTTCTATTTTGGTTTGATTAAACGGTTCTAAAGGTCTTCCTGGATTTTCTATAGATTCCCAAGTGATTTCTGGGGTATAATACTGTTCTCTAGTAAGATCGAGATGCAAGATTTGAGAACGATCTGCACCCGTATTTAGAAACGCTAGTACTTGACCAATGCCATATAAAACACCTGCATTGAGTATAACAAACACGATGATGATCAATGAACGATATGTAAGTTTATTGATTTTCATTCAGGTAGTATGGTTATGGTTTTAGAAATTCCTAAAGCTTCAATAGTAATCTGTCCAGAGGTATTTGTAAAAGTTTCCTGAGGAATTGTAAAATAGGCCATCCCACTTTCTGATAGCATTGTTGAAACATATTCGATAGGAGCGGTACTTAATTGTATTTCGATTCCATCTTGAATAATTTGCCCTAGATAACTTGTGATGGGACCCACAACAATCTCTTGGCCATTTTTTGAAGAGGTTACCGGTATTTCTTTTAGGAAGGAATCAAAAGTGACTTTGACAGGATCACTTTGTGCGATTCCTTCGATACCAGCTTTGATTGTCCACGAAGAAGGGATTTGTGGATGTAACGCTTTCGCGAAAGCGTACCCTTGAATAGTGCTCCCAGTAGTTTCCCAATATCTCCCAAGACTATCTTTTATATAAAAAGTAACAAGGGTTCCATCTGAGATCACATTGCCATGAGTATCTTTGATTTGCGAACTCTGAAGAGTCATCACTTCATTACCGTCTGCATACGGGTGAATGCGATCTGTGGTGATGGTAAAGTCGGTTGCGATATCTGGAAAGACATCGATCACCAATTCTTTTGAAGAGACGTCTTGTAATGTCCCTGCTATTGTGATACGTCCTGATTGTAATGGTGCGGGAATACGTTGCCAAGCAATATTGTTTTTTAATTCGTGAACTAGAGGTGTCGTTGTTTCTTTAAAATGAGTGTTGATATTTACAGTGGTACCATCAGGCAACATATTATCCAGATGATCTGTTGGAATGCTTACAAGCATACTATAATCTCGCTCATTAGCCATAATGCTTCGAGGTCCTACATAGTTTTCTATAGCGGCTAGTTGAGAAGTGTCTGGATGTACATAAAAAGAACCTTGATCTAGTATGGTTTCATTTTCGATCACGGTGTACTGCAGCATTCCTGCATGTTTTGTATAAGATTCAGGGATGATTACGGTGGTACCTATACTTTCAATATCAACAAGGAGTATTGTGGTGCCGTAACTACCTTCCAGTAGTAGTTGAGGGTATATTGCATCGGTTTCTATATCAAGGACTAATGGGCGACCTGCAATAATACGATCTGAAGGAAGGAGTACTTTTGCACTTGCATTAGATTCAGGAAAAGTAGGTGTTTCCTGTTCCTGAAAAGACAATAATATTCCTATACCGCTTATAAAAGCAATGCAAATAAGGATGATATATCGTTTTTTAAAGTGCATCATAAAGGGTTGCCTACATATACATTAGGTTTGATTTTGATATACGAATAGATAGGGTGTTCTATTTTAATAAAGCTTGGGTCTTGAATCCCTATGTTACGATTAGGAACTACTTTTTTAGAAATTTCTTCATTAGGTAAGCCATTTACAGAAACATTTACGAGTCCTTTTTCTATAAGGCGTATATGTTGTTGTGCATCTAGAGATATTGCAAAATCCTCTTTGCGTTGCTGGCGAACACTAGCTTCTATATAGGTGGCATTTGCCCAAATAAGTTCTTTTTGATCGTTATAGTATCCTATTAATAATTGAGGAATGGTGGCATCTTGAACACTCTGATTAAATAAGAATCCAGAAAGAATTTCTTCTTGTGCTAAAAGGTTGTATTCTAGATACACATCAGAAAGAACAAGCGGTTGATGTAAATCTGTCGTTGCTACATTTGCTTTTATTTGTAGGTCAAAAGTAACAGGAATTTCTTCTAATACAATTTCAGTAAATGCATCTGGTGTATATTGAGTAGGCTTACGGTCACTTGCATTTTTCCAAGCAATATCTTCAAAATTGACTCTAAAAGGCGTGGTTTCTTTAGGTAATAGTTTATGCTTAATCACATCTTTTGCATTAAAGGTCGCTAGCATACGATTTTCCTCGCTGTATAAAGTTCCTGTAACCGATATATCTGCAGGGACATTATCTATATTTTGAATTTCTCCCACAATAACATACTGGTCATTTGCACGAATTAATCTAGCAGATAGTACCTCAACCACAGGTTGTTTAAGAATATCTTCATGATGTGTTTTACCAGAAGTAATACGACGCTTCCCGTGATTATAAAATGTGGTGGTATTTTGAGAAAATAATTGATCTGGCGGAGTATCTGGGTCTATTGTTTTGGGGACGAGATACCATTTCCCTTTTTCTTTAGTAAGAGCATGTGTTTCTGTTGTTTTGATCTCTTTTAGAGGCGTAATCCAGTTTGTCGTTACGACTGCTTTTGCAGTTGTAGGTAGGATGTCTAGACGATCTATAGTAATAGCATCTAGTTTTGCATACGAACTTAAAAGACCATCGGACACCGAGATCTCAAGCATAAATTGAGATAAAGTTTTACCACTCTTAGGGTTCAGATACGTATGCGCTGTTTCAAATTCTTTAAAGTCTATAGCATCATAATACGCTTTGATTACATTTTCTGGGCGAAGCTGTGCTGTGTTTTTTATATAAAACTGATATCCTCCATATACACAGATACCCGAAAGAAGTATGGTCCAAAGCAATGAGCTTCTATACACGCTTTTAAGAAGCGGTGAGTACGTAGGGATATATTTAAAGTAGGCTGGAGTTTCAAAAGTTTTAGCACGTGAGGTAGTTTTCCATAAAGAACGAAGCGTTATAAAAAGGACCAAAATGACAGTGAGTATTGGGATAATACCCCAAAGTAACTTTTGAAATAAAGGCACATCATCTTTAGGTAAAAGTGATGGTAGTGGTATGATTCCTGCTTTTTCCCATACAGCAATACCATTTTCTAAAACACTTAATCGATGCCAACCCGTAAAATAAAGGAGAGGGTCATAAAATTTGTCATTAGAAAACACATATTTTAAATGGTACTTTTCGGGAGCTGTGAGAAACTGTTGCAGAGAACCCAATCCTTCTATTCCTCTATATTTTGAATTTTCTAATCGTTCTACTGCTCTTGATGTGAGTTCGGGTAATCGTCTCGCAGAATGGTAATTCCCATCTACAGTTGTTGCTTTGGTCTGGGTAGAGAGCCATGCCATCTGGTCACCAAATCCTAAAGGTAAATAACGCCATTTGTCATGATCATCCTGATTTAGGAAATTAACGATAGGCAACATATTAATAGCATCAGGTTGTGATGGTCTAAAGGTTCCTAATGTGGTTGTAAATATGGCAATAAAGATAAATAGCGAAGCAAGAAATCCACCAGCGATTCTGTGCCATACGCTTCCCCATTTGGATTGCAAATAGGTTTTTAAATCGCCTTCTATAAATCGATAGGTAAACTCTCCAAAAACAGGCAATGCCATTATAGATGCCCATAAGGTAAAACGATCTAATGTGAGAATATTAAATGCATTTTCTCCTAGCATTTTTAAAGGGAAAGGAGTTGTGCCGCCTGTTCCTAAAATAAAGAGAAGTGTAAACGAGATTCCAAAAAATAAGAAACGTTTGCTATAAAAACGATAGATAAAATAGGGGAGTAAAAATAATAATATTCCCCAAGGGATGACAAAAAAGACAAGTCCTGATGAGGTTACTTCTAGAAAATTATCTCTCGATCCATGAGGAATAGGAACTTGTGTGATAGGATTGTTTTTGGTGTTGATCCAATACGGTAAAATGCATCCTATGATTAAGGCTAGTGACGAAACTCCAAATATGATGATGCGTTTAAAATGGGTTTTTAACGCTTTCGCGAAAGCAAAAAATGTAACATCCCGATAAGAATCTCTTGAGCCTCTTGCAACATCCATAACCACCATCCCAATAAGCGGAAAAATAAAAAAGACCATCCCGAAAATAGGAGTGACATGATGTGATGTCACAGTAACCGCTAATAAAGCAAGTGCTTTGAGCAATGTACGTAAACGTCCTGTCTTGAGCCATAGATAGATTTCTGGTAACGCATGTAATAAAACAGAAATCCCGATGATACTAGGTAATTGACCAAAGATATGGAGGGTCTCTACAAATGAAGAAGAAAATACTGCGAGTATAGCAGCATACCCCGCTACTCGTTTATTAGGAATGAGAACTTGTGTAAATCGATAAACTCCTGTAATAAATAAGACAACACCTATAAGCGCAACCGTAAACATGCCAAATTTTAAACCCCCTATATAAGATAACAGTGCGATACTCTGATGTACAAGAGGAGGATATCCCATGACCGTAAAACCAGTATACCAACTATAATTCCATGGTTCAAACCAGCTTGTTGCATAGTGATTTGCAAAAAACAAATGAATAAGCGCATCATATGTTTTTTCTAATGTAAAAAACATCGATGTCCCATGGAAGATCATTCCTAGGAGTACTGCTGTGATGAGGTATTTATTTGTTTTTGATTGCCACATATTTGGGATTGAAGAAGGTATCTCCTTGTTCTTCTCAAAGATACGTGTTTCGGTAAATGGTTCATCTGTCGATGAACGGTATTGAACGACACTTTACAACAGCCTATCGAAAAGGGAGAAAATTATCGGCGTTCTCACGATATGTTTGTCCTGTAAGTAACAAATAAATAGTTAAAATATAAACCCCAATAATTATGAAAACAGGAATTATCATACCATGTTATAATGAAGAAAAAAGGCTTAACCAAGAAGCATTTATCTCTTTTATTAAAGAACACCAAGACTATCATTTATGTTTTGTAAATGATGGAAGTAAGGACAGTACATTAGATGTACTTCATGCGATGAAGAATCAAGTCCCTCACCAAATAAGTGTTGTTGACGTAAAGAAAAATTCTGGTAAAGCAACGGCTGTGCGTGCAGGTGTACGTTTCTTATATAGTATGGATTCTGTATCCTATATAGGATTTATAGATGCCGATTTATCTACTGATTTTAGAGATTTTAAAGATTTAGTAAAGACGCTAAAATCAGAAGATAAATTATCAGTTGTTTTTGGTTCTCGTAATAAAGGGAAGAGTAGAGGAATACAAAGAGATTTCTTTAGAAATATATTTTCAAAATGCGTGAAACAATTCATTTTAATGATTTTAGGATTGCCTATACGTGATACACAATGTGGCGCAAAAGTCTTCAAGAAGCATATTATTCCTATTGTATATGGTCAAGCATTTGTAAGTAGATGGTTATTTGATGTTGAGATTTTCTTGAGATTAAAAAAACATTTAGGAAAGTCAAATGTAATGTCTCAAATTTTTGAACAACCTCTTATGAGATGGGTTCATGTAGATGACTCAAAATTGGGAGCAAAAGATGCTTTAGAAATTCCAGCTCGTCTAGCTCATATATGGATGACATATCGTTTTAATACAAAAAATAACCTAGTAGCAAGTACGTATTCTTCTCAAGTATTTAGTTTAGAAAATACAACTCCAGAATTATCAATCGCTGCTTAATATCTATTTGCCTATACACTAATAATTACTCTTAAAAGCCTATACCACCATGATCGCATATCCAATTAAATTTGCTCCGATACTTAAAGAAAAAGTATGGGGTGGCCGTAAACTAAACACCTTGTTTAATAAATCATCATTGCGAGAAGCCATAGGAGAGAGTTGGGAAATATCTGGAGTAAAAGATAATATCTCTAAGGTGGTAAATGGAATTTATAAAGGAAAAACACTTAATGAATTACTGCAAAATTATAAAGAACAATTTCTAGGGAAATCTCATTATAAAGTATTTGGAAATACCTTCCCATTACTCATCAAATTTCTAGATGCAAAAAAAGACTTATCTGTTCAAGTACATCCAGATGATGCCATGGCAAAAACAAATCATAACTCATTTGGAAAAACAGAAATGTGGTATATCATAGATCACGAAGAAGATGCAGAGATTGTATTAGGACTTAAGGAAACACTAGATGATCTTAGCATACTTTCTAACATTACAGCATCCAATGTAAATACTGTTTTTAATACAGAAAAAGTACATAAAGGAGACACCTATTATATTCCTGCGGGTAAAATACATGCCATAGGTGCAGGTGTTCTCGCTGCCGAAATTCAGCAAACATCAGATATTACATATCGAGTGTATGACTGGGATCGTCCAGATGCCTCTGGAAAACTCCGTGAATTACATACAGAACAGGCAATAGCTGCGACAAAAAAAATGCCTCATAAATCAAGAAAAGAGTATGCTATAGGTCCTAATGAAGAAGTAGATCTAGTGCACTGCGATTACTTTACTACCAATATGATGCGTATATCATATTGCCATACAAAAGATTATAGCAATATAGATTCTTTTGTGATTTTTATGTGTGTAGAAGGCACTGTAACTATAGGAGCAAATGGTAAGACAGAAGTTCTTCATACCGGTGAAACTGTCTTGATTCCTGCCTGTGTAAACAATGTATTCTTTACATCGCATAACGCAAAATTATTAGAGGTATATATCTAAGGTCTTAAAGATCGTAGTAGGCAAAAAAAGAATCAAGATTCTATCTTAGTCTAGTATGTAGTCTAAATAGTGAAGCAATCTTGATTCTGTATACAGCAAAGTGTTTTTATCCTAAGATCTTTGTTTGCCTACGATAAAAGGCGTCTTGTTGTCGTTTCATAATCTCTTTGGCCATCTTCTTTTTGTAGCTATAAAGCTCCTCTTCATTCGCCATATCTGTGTAGATACGATCATTTATAATGTGATCTGTCTCTGTGAGAATTTTACGTTGTGCTGCTTTTTGAGCACTCCATGCTTTTATGGTTTCCTCATGATCTGCTAGTTTGATATCATATTCTCCCATAGGAGAGATAAGCTTTGAAAAAATAGGAGCTGTTTCTATGGCTAAGAATAATAAGAATATAAATAAAGACGGAAGCCATGGCAATTCCTTCATCGCATCTATACGTGCCATAAGGCCATCAAAATTATTAATGATAGGTTGGCTTGTACTTACAGTCGTATTAAACTCATCACGTAAACGTGTTTTTTCTGTTTCGGCGACAGCTATTTTATCTGCACTTGCCGCTTTGAGCGCTGTGAGTTCTGCTAAGGCAGCATCGTGTTTATCTCGTTTTTCTTGGTATACAGGACCTTTACCTAAGAGTTCAGTGCCAGCAGTTCCTTCTGCTTCGGCTATATAGATTTCATATAAGTTATTTACCTCTGTTTCTTTGGTGGCAATTTCTGTTTTAAGATCTGCTATTTGAGTATCTAATTTGTTTATTTCTGGTGTATATGCAGCTAAGATCTCTCCTTGATTTTGGACTGTAAATTCGTTCTTTTGACTGAGCATAACGCGGTCAATTTCTTTCTCAAAAATCTTTAGTTCCAAGGGCTTTGAGATGACAATTGCAATAATCACAGCTAGAATGAGCCTAGGGATTGCCATACCAAATTCTTTCCACCACTGATCTCGTTTTTTAAGGGTAGAGACAATAAAACGGTCTAGATTAAAAATAACAACACCCCAAAGGATTCCAAAAAGAATCGCACGATATCCATTATCAAAAATAGTGTATAAGGCATACGATGCTGCAATTGCTGCTAGTACAGCTGTAAAAAATACGGTAGCACCTATACCTGCATATTTATTTTTCTCGCCTCGAGAACAAGTGTCTAGTACATCTCTGTCTGCCCCCGAACAGAGAATGAAAAATTGTTGTATCATAAAAGTATGTTTTGTATTCGCTAGATGCGAACTGGTTGATTGATGATGCTGTGCCTATAAGAACGCAAAAAGTATAAGAATGTTACACTTTATGATAAGAAGAAATAGGGAGTATGCGCTTTTTCCTCACATTATGGTATATCTAGATGTATTTTATATGTAAAGTTTACGCTTTCGCGAAAGCGTATAATAACTACCCTATCTTTTTAATTTTATAAAGAGCAAATACCATGTTTGGAACCCAGCATAGCCAAGAAATAATAGGATACGAAGTTGCAAAAGCAATCCCTAAAGCAACACTTAAACCAAGGTAAATACGTAAAGTCACGGCAGCAAAACACAATGCATAACTACAGATCATCCATCGTTGGTGTGCATCTATATTTCCTTTTCTAATACTTATAAATGCCATGATCGTTGTATATAACCATAAGATTGCAAGTGCTGAAAACCCAGTAATAGAAACAATTCCTCCTGTTGCATAATAAGCAATATATAAACCTGTAGCACCACTGATGAGAACAGAGATGACATATATCTTCCCTAATGTCTTGTGGAGTTTAAGACGTTTGAGACGAAGTTTTTTGAAAAATTGTGAAAACCCTACAAGCAAGGCAAGTCCTCCTAGTCCTGTATGTGTGTAAAACATAGTGATGTAAAAAGTACTTGCGATTAATTCTGGAGATTTACTTTTAAAAATGCCATCAACTCCAGGGATAAATGCAAAACCTAATCCGTATAAACTTACAATGATAGCAAGGATTGCCATAAGGATAAGGCTTATATTACGAGATTCTTTGGATGTATTCATGTGTGTTTTACGGATGTTTTAATATTGTAATCTATAGCTGTTACAGATAGCTTAACCACCATTTGTCTTTATTGTTTGCCTTGTATTTCATATACCGTTTACAAATAGGATATAGTAATGCTACGATAACAATCCAGATAATATATACGGTAAAAAGAGAATATCCGTAATCGGATAAACTTCTGTTAGAGTCAAATATCATGAGTCGCCAGTCTTTACCTGTAATTAATAGACCTATTATTGCTCCTACATGAACAACTAAGATATGTAGTATGTAATAGAAAAAAGGGACCCTTCCAAAAACCAATAAGAAGTCAGTTATTTTATTTTTAATGTTTTCAATAGCATATAAAAATAAAAATGCAGGACCTAATGTGATTAATAAGAATAGAAGAGATGGTGGGTATTTGGATACTTTAAGGAAAGATGCTATGGTCTTAGTTAATGTGTCTCCTGTTGCCCAATGAGAACTATCTCCATAGATATTAAATATTCTTAAAATAAAGAATAAGATAATAGCGCTAACACCTAAATATAACAACCATTTTTTACGTAATGTTACCGAACTGCCAGTTTTATAAAAGGAACCAAAACAATACCCTAGTAGCATAACTCCAATCCAAGGTAATACTGGATATGCAAACCATACAAAATGATTTTTTGAAAGACTAAAACCACCGGGAAGGTGTAACATATTCCATAAAACAGTCATAATTCCTTGCCCCTTAAAGGTAATACCATCTAGCATATTATGGCCAAATACGATAAGGAGTCCTATAATTAAAATGATTCGTTTGGGGAGATGTATAGCACCTCCTAATACAATCATAGAAAACCCAATGGCCCATATCACCTGAAGATTTGTAAACCCAAATGAGATATCAAACCACCACAAGAAATTATTAAGTATGATCTCAATAATAATAAGCCATATCCCTCGTGTGATCAAAAACTTTGAAAGCGCTCTAGATGTCCTTTTTGAGCCATATAAAAAAGCAGAAGTCCCAGCTAGAAATACAAATACAGGAGCGCAATAATGTGTTATAAAACGAGTAAAAAATAAAGACAGTGTTGTGGTTTCTAAATTTTCTGGAAAGTTTCCAGCCAATGCATTAAAGTGATAATAATCTCGTACATGATCTAATGCCATAATGACCATGACTACACCTCTTAAGATATCTATAGATTCTATACGTTTTGAAAGCACTTGGGTCATGATGATCTACTTAATTATATGTTATACGAGCACTTATTTTTTTATAAAATGTAAGTTTTGAACGCGTCCAGCAGAAGCTCTAAATTCTTGCTGATCTTTTGTGAAATCAAAAACGATGTATCCAGCGACATTAAATCGATCTTTCATAATGGGTTCCATAGGGGCAAGGGGTTCTCCATTAATGTATAAAGTTAATCCGTTGTCTTCTTTTTTGAAGGTGTAGGTAACATCAAGTTCTTTACTATAGTAATCACCCTCATAACGCTCTATTTGCTCTGAAGTAAGTTGTGTTATGGGTTCATATTTTTGATAATTGAAAACCCCTTGTCCTGGAATTTCTAATGTAAAACTAGAAGGCGTATTTGGATTGTCTAAAGTGAGAATGATAGGAATATCAGGACCTATCCACCTAAAAGCATTTTTTGAAACAGGTTCCATTTTTGTAACTCGTCCGCGTCCACGATCATAGACCAGTGTATCATTAACTAGTGTGAGATTTCTACTTGTTTTTGAATCGGCATTCCAATATGACCCTTCTAGTTTTTTAAGATCAGATATTGGGAGTTGTATGGATTTTGCTTTCGCGAAAGCGTTATTAGAAACAGCAGTATCTGTACCTTCATTGTTTGCTGGTATCTCAATAGGGTCTAAAAATAAATCAGTAACTCTGGAAGCAAGGTCATTAGGATTTGCATCACCTCGATTTGCAAGAACAACAACGGTAAAATGATCATCTGGGAATTGAAATTTTTGAGCGCGAAATCCTACAAAGGCACCACCATGTTGAATGATTTTATGACCATTATATACACTTACGCTAAGACCTGAAGCGTACTCATTGGGCGTTCCATCATTAAGTATGGTTGTTGTGGTCATGGTTTTCCAGAAATCACGTGTAAGAATTTTAGAGTCATAATACGCGTCATCCCATTTTTTTAAATCTTCTATTGTTGTAAATATTCCTCCATCACCTATCATGTTAAGTGTTGTCATACTGATTTGAAAACCTCCTTCTTGTGTAGGATAATATCCAGAAGCACGGTTTTTTACAATGGATGTATAATCGTTATGAAAATGCGTGTTATTCATTCCTAGAGGTTTGAAAATTTCATTCATAGCATAATCTGCCATGGATGTTTTTGTCACTTTCTGAACAATTTGTCCAAGTAACCAGTATCCAGAATTGCTATATAAATGTTCATCGCCAGGGTTGAAATTAAGCTCTTCTTGGTTTGTGAGCCACTTCATAACGTCTTGATCTGTATAAAAATCTTCATCACCTAGCCCACTGAGAGAAGCAAGTGTTAGATAGTCACGGATACCACTGGTATGATTAAGGAGGTGTCTTACAGTGATTGTTTTTGCATAGCTTGGAAATGCTGGAAAGAAGGTATCGAGCGTTGTGTCTAATGATAATTTCTCTTGCTGAGCGAGTAAGACAATGCAAGCTGCTGTAAATTGTTTTGATGTAGAGGCAATTCTAAATACAGATGTTGATGAGATAGGAATATCATATTCTAAATTTGCATAACCGTACCCTTTTGCATAAATGATTTTCCCATCTTTAAAGATGCCTAAAGCTGCTCCCGGATGGTTTGGCTTGTCAGTGTCTATAAATATAGAATCTACTTGCGCAGCATGCTCTGGAGTGATTTTAGTGTGTGTGGGAGGTGTTTTTATTTGCCCTGAGACTGTCCTCGCGAAAGCGAATATCAAGAAAACAGAAAAAATAATTGATTTGAAATTCATGATGAATGGTTTTATGTATGATAAATAATGAATTCAACAAGATGATTAGTCCTGTTTATAAAAGAGATTCTATGTAAATATATAAAAATGAAGCAGATCATTTAATACAGATAAAACATAAAACCTACACAGGGTAGGTTTTATGAAATAGAATTATAAAGCAAATAATAACATTACTTACACAATCTCCATCAAAGATTGTTCATTGTAATTAGGTTGTAACTTCCTCTTAATTCATTTTTAAATGATTATCTATTTTAAACTCCTTTTACACCTATTAAAGGCTCTCTTTTACTTTTTAAAGGTTCTCCTTTTACCCCAACTAGAGATTCTCTTTTTCCCTTCTTTTGTGGTGGTGAAGGTAATGCAGGATATGGCTCGGCAGTAGTGCGTTGAGCTTCAGTCATGTTAACATACACATGATATAGTTTGCGGACCTCTTGTTTCTTAATTTTCCCATTAGGATTAGCATTGTATTTCTTTGCAAGTTTATTATATGCTTGAATATCTTTTTGAGTCATTGGTGTGTATGCCATTTCTTTAGGAATGTTACTTACATACATGACGGCTGGTTTTGATTTTTTATCTACACGTACACGTGTAGTTTCTGTTGTTGCAGAGGAATAAAAATCAAGTATTTCTTTTTTTGATACCGTTTTATCATTTAGTACAAAAACACCTCCTTTATCCAAATGTGCTTTTGTTTGCTCCTGAATAGTTTGTATCCCAAGTATTTCTTGTGTAGATGCAAGTTTATGATCACTTTTAGGAGCAGGAGCAGGAGCAGGAGCAGGAGCCCCACCTTTTTTAGATGCTTTTGGAGCTTTTGGAGCTGGTGGCGGCGGTGGTGGTATTGCAGGATATGGTTCTGCATTTTTCTTTTGCTTTTCTGTCATCCTATTGTATATATCATACATAAAAGAGACTTCAGTTTTAAGAATTTGCCCGTTTATATTTTTGTTATACTTCTTTGCAAGTTTGTTATATACTTTAATATCTCCTTTTGTTACTGGTTTTTTGTTTTGATCTTTAGGAGAGAATGTTATAGGCTCTTTAGAGATATACGTTTTAGGTGCATTTGTATATGGGTGTCTTGTTTGTACATTAAGATGCTCATTTGATTTTACAAGTTGTATCGCTCTATCAAAAGAAATCTCTTTCTTTTCATAATAAAATACTCCTCCTATTTCATTCATGCTTGTAAGATGATCTTCAACACTAGGTGGTGGCGGTGGTGGTGGTAATTGAGATTTTGGTGCTGGCGGAGCAGGTGGTGGCGGTGGTATCAAATCCATTCCTCCATTTGCTTTTGAATAATGAGTCTTTAAAAATTCCTTATTTAATTCTTTAAGAAATTCTTTGTTAGGGTTTTTTATCAATATAGAAGGGTACGTTTCTGTGTAATCAGTTTCTTCCCAATCTTTAGTAATAGCATCTATATCTTTACGAAGTGTAGTTATTGAAGATTCCTTTCCATTTACACGTACACTCTTGTTTTTAATCTCAATAACAAAAGCTTCTTTCCCATTTCTTTGAGCTCCTTTTACAAACGCTGTTGCGTAGTTTGATGTTTGTTGATTTTGATTTGCTGGCTTTAAAATTACATTTTCTGCTGTATTTAAATTTACATTAAATGTAGATGGGAGTCCTACATTACGTTTTTCTTGCCAATATGGGTTTGTCATAATATTTACCTGAACATAATGTTTCCCATAGTTAGCAGCATTCTTTTCTAATTTACTTTCTATATAATAAGGAAGGTCATCTGAGTGATACTCTTTTAAAAGGTCGTTTTTAATTTGCACTCCGTCTAACCATACACCATATTGACTTGCATCTAGCCATCTTACAAGATCTTGCTTTGTTGGATGATTTACTTTTAAATAATTTTTAGAAACAGTACTAGGAACAATAAGACCACCTGGAATTTGAATTTGGTGTATACCATATTGCGTAAGTTTATCTCTAAGTTTTTTTATTTGATCAACATGTATTTGTTTAGGAGCTGTGATAAGCACTTCAATTTGATTTTGACGTTCTTCTTTGGTAAGATCAGTATTAAATGTATGTAATACTTCAGATAGATTTTCGTCTGTAGCAAATGTTCCATTTACACTGTAACTACCGTTTTCTAATATTTCTAAGGTAATATTTTCAACTCCATATACAGAATGGTTTTCAATACGTTTAAGTTCGCTTCCATCATGCATTGTGAGTCTTCCTTTATCAAAAGTAAATGTATGCCAGTCATTATCTATTGTAAATGTCATTCCATTATCAACGAGCTTTGGATAGTATCGTGTGCTTTTATTTTTAGAGACATCAATAACATCACAGGTAGGCCCTCCATTTTTAGTAATAAAATGATATTTTGTTTTACCATCTGGAGTAGTCCAAATACCATCTATGCGATAACTTACGGTATCTTCTGGCGGCGTAAAATAAGTACTTTCACCTAATTTTAAGAAGCCATTTTCTGCTATAGATAATTCCCATAACTCACTACCAGGAACATTACTAGAAGCTAAGAAATAAGAATCATCTTTAATTATAATAGGAGCTTTTACAACTTTTTGATCCCACCATAATGTTTCGTCCTCTTCGTAAATATAGACATCTTGATTTTCATTGGCGTGGTCTATCCAATGGCCTTCTATAGCAAGGCTTTTTGAGCTAGGTTGTGCAATAATCCCTTGATTAAAGACTAATACACACCCTACAATTATAGGGATTAGTAATAGCGCGCTTATAGCGAGTCGCTTTCGGCTAAATGATTGTGATAACATAAGAATTCGTTTTTTTGTTGATGAATAATTAAATGGACTCTCGAGGGAAGTGTGATGAGTACTGCCTGCATAATTCAAGAGTATGTGTTGGTATTGATAAATATCGTGTTGTTCTTTTATGGCGCCTTGATCTGCTAGAAATTCGTGATTAAGAGTGATCGATTTCTTAGTAATCCAAAACAACGGATTAAACCAAAAGATCACCTGTAAAAATTCTATAAATAAGATGTCCAAAGAGTGTTTTTGACGCACGTGAGTTGCCTCATGAGCAATAACTTCTGAAGGTATTTCTCTGTTTTGATACCGCTTCCGCGAAAGAAAAATGTATTTCAAAAATGAATGCGGAATAATAGACTGAGATAAGAGCGCTAGCGTAAAATCTGGCTGCTCGAGGGTTTCTGCCTGAGTGATTTTTCGCTTTAAGCGAAATAAATTTAATATAAATCTCCCTCCAAAAAACAAGATTCCTCCTCCATAGATACTCCATAGTATATAGGGAAGGTAATTAGTTTCCTCCTTTACAATAGAAGGAGGTGAAGTAATCACATGTTGATCCCAAGCTTGTGCAAACCCTTCTACCCAAATATCTTGTGATACCTCTGCTGTTGTATATGTAAAAGTGACTAACGGAATAGTGAGTGAGAAAATAAGACTCACCAATAAATAAAAACGCTTAAAGTGATGTAATGCTTTACCCTCTAATGCTATCTTATAAAAACCAAACAAGACAGCAAGGCACAAGGTACTCTTGATAAGATATGTAACTATCATTGCTTTCTTTTTTTAAGTTGGTTATCTATAATACCGCGTAGTTCTTCAAGCTCTTTCTCGCTGAGGTCGGTTTCTTGTGTAAAGAAAGAAGCAAACTGTGAAGCAGAGTCATTAAAGAAGTTTTTAATAAGGCCATTTACGTGCTTTGAAAAATAATCAGTTTTCTTAACTAGCGGGAAGTATTCTCTAGAACGACCGTACTGCGTATAGTCTACAAAATTTTTATCCTGCATTCTTTTGAGCAAGGTCGCAATAGTGGTCGTTGCAGGTTTAGGGTCTGGATATGCTTCTATAAGATCTTTCATAAAAGCACGCTCTTGTTTCCAAAGGAGTTGCATGAGTTGTTCTTCTGTAGCGGATAAGGCCATGTTGCTCTACGTTTTTAGAATTAACTCTACAAATGTAGAATAAAATTTTGATTCTACAAGTGTAGAGCAAAATTTTAACAAAAAAGGCATTAAAAAAATATCAGATTTGTCAAACTAAGCTTGTCGAAGTTTTTAATGATTTGATAATCAAAACTTTTTCGAGAGGTTCAAGATGACAGTTTTTAATACTTTTTAATGCCTTTTTTAAGGTGTGTATTAGTATAATGTATTAATTACGTCCAGCACGTACACCACCATCAATATCCCAGATCGCTCCAGTTACCCATGAGGCTTTGTCAGACAATAAGAATGTAATACTATTTGCTACATCTTGAGGAGTACCATTACGTCCTATAGGGTGGAATGCGTTAAAACCTTCTAAGGCTTTTTCTGCTTCTTCTTTTCCTCCAAAAACACCGTGATATACGGGTGTAGATACGACCGCAGGAGATACTGCATTAACTCTGATATTATCATCGGCAAGCTCCATAGCTAGGTGTTGTGTAAGCGAGTGTAATCCTGCTTTTTGCATAGAGTATGCAGATGAAGGTGTTGCTTTTACAGCTTGCTTTGCCCACATAGATCCCACATTTACGATAGCACCTCCTTGTGTATCTTTCATCTTTTTTGCAGCGGCTTGTGTGATAAAGAAAAACCCTCTGTTTAGATCTTGGTATGAATCATAATCTGCTTGTGTATGATCTAAAAATGGTTTTGGGCCAAAAATCCCTGAAGCATTGACTAAATAATCTAAGTTACCCCAACTATTAACTTCATTTGCAAAGTTTTGAACAGCTGCAGTATCTGTAATGTCAAGTTGATGTTTTACAAGATTTGGTGCATCTGCTACTTTACTAGGATTACGACCTGCAATATGTACTGTCGCTCCTTGTGCTAATAAATTTTCTACTGTTGCTAGACCGATACCACTTGTACCGCCTATAACTAATGCTGTTTTGTTTTCCATTGTGTGTTATTTGTTTTAAAGTTTAAATTATGAACAGACAAGTCTGTCTTTTTTGTTATAAATTTTTTTATGCTATTAATTTTTCGCAAAGTGAATATGCCGTTTTAATAGGCCATACATCTTGATGTAAATGACTCTCTGATAAACCTCCTTCATATAATAAATAGATTTGCTTTGCAATTACTTTGATTCCTTCTTTGTCTAGTTCAAGACTATCGCCTACAAGTTCTTCTATGTAATTAATTAAGACTTCTTTTCCGTCTTGAATCACTTTTCTAATTTGCTCATTTTCTTTAGGAATTTCCGAAACTGTATTTAAGCACCAACAACCGTTAAAGTTATCTCCTTCATAAAACTTTGTTAGAAAATCAAACAGGCCTACAACCCTTTTCTTCCCTTTTGGATAGGTGTTTAAGAAGGCTTTGAGTTGTTCAAAAAAGACTTGATCTTTATAGTGTAAATAAGCGATGCAGATCTCTTCTTTAGATCGAAAATGATTATATAAAGTGGCTTTTGCAATACCAGCTTCTTTAATGATTTCATTAATACCTGTCAGATTATACCCATTCTCGTAAAATAAACGAGAAGCAGTTTCAACAATAGTTTGTCTGACAAGGTTGTGTTTCATAATGCAAATATAAAGCAATTTTTTAAAAACAGACAAGTCTGTTCATTTTCAATAGTCTTTTAACTTTTCTATTCCTTACAAAATGGATTGTTTGATCGCATATTCTAGAGAAAGCTCCTTCATTTTTTTTGCAAAAGCAGTTTTGTAATAGGCAGGCATTTCTGATCCATACTGGAAATATGTTTGATATCGCGAGAGTAATTCTGGAAAATGTTTTTCTATAGCTTGAAGTATTAGTGTTTTGCTATCTGCTTTTCCAGAACCAAACAATGTAATGGTCGCTGGTAATACATAATGCGCTTGCATTTTTTTAAATGTAGAGAATAACAGTTCTAAGTGTGCTGTTGTATCGGAGATAAAAGGGAGTAAAGGCATCATACTCACACCAGATAAAAACCCTTCTTTAATAGTGCTTTCTATACTCTGCAAACGTAAAGATGGCGGTGTAGCACCTGGTTCAAAGATACGGGCTACCTGATCATCAAGCGTAGAAAAAGAATAGGATATAATAGTGCCTCTACCTAATGATTGTTGTAAGTCATAAGGTAAGATTGCCGTAGTATCTATCTGATGCAAAAGATCGTAATCACGTGAGATCATATCAGATTTTGTAATGATATGTACAGGGAAACGATACTTTGCAATGAGCTCTAGTGCTTGTCGCGTGAGTTCGTATTTTTTTTCGATCTGTAGGTATGGATCTGTGGCAGATGATAACACAATAATTCCGTATTGCTCTTTCTTTGCTCTATTATATAACTGGCGATCTAGAATCTCAATGGCATTAATTTTGGCAGATAAACTAGTCTCCAGATTCTCGCCATATTTACTGCCACGTATATAACAATATAGACAATTAAAAGAGCAACTACTATACATATTTATAGTATAGTCATCTAGAAACCAAGAATCACGTTTTTTGGTTTTATTAAGTATGGATTTAACTTCAATTTCTCTTGGCATACTGATGTCTTTGAAGTCCTATTTCTACTTTTTTTCTAAACCATGCGGCCACATCTTGAGTGTTATTTAGTTCGCTTTCGCGAAAGCGTATAATATCTGGATGAAATTTGGCTGTTGTTTTTGCAGCCCACCCGATACCTTGTCGTATTTCTTTATCATTGGTATTTGCACACGTTAATAAAAGATCAAATAGTGTTTTTACATGTTCCTTCGGTAATCCTTTTTTGATGGCATAATGTATTCCTGCTCCTAGAGATCTAATGACCCAGTTACTCTCGTGATGTGTCTTTTTTTCTATAACAGAAATTGTCTTTTCTGGGGTTTGCAAAAGGGATACACCCCATACACGTTCTCCTATAATGTCACATACATACCAAATATCTGCATCTGCAATATACTGAGTTGCTCTTTGTATAGATTGGTCATAATGATGTTCTAAACGCTTTTGAAGCATGATACCAAGAATCACATTACCACCTTCGGTTTTTAAGGCTTGGATTTGATCACAAAACGGAATTTGATCTATTTCAAGAAGCGTATCATACAGTTGAGTACCACAAAACTCTAGTAAAGGAAATTTTACTTTATGTAACAACAGCGTTTTGTATACCGTATCACAACAGGCTATAAGACCATCTCGATCATATGCAAGGATGCATTCTTCAAGTCGTATTCTTACATCAGATTTTCTTGTAATGAGTCGCATATTATCTATTATACGGAGTTTCATTTATCCAATGAAAACCACGATTTGTCAATTCAATTTTGCTTAGGTCTTTTGCTTTGAGGTATATTTTTAAAGAATCCCCATTGGATACTCCCTCCAAATATAGTTCATCATGATTTTTACCAGAGAGTGTATACATTAAAACATCATCTACTCCTCTTTTTGAGTCAATATAAATTTTAGCATTAGTAGTATCTACAATAAAAGAAGTACGTGTCATACTATCATTCATCACTTGTATGTTTGCACGTTCTTTGTAACTTATGATAAGACGTCTCCATCTATTTGTATCTGTGAGTAGAGGAGGTATTGTATCTCTATTTTTTATAAATGTAGTTGTTTCCCAAATGCCATACAAAACTGGTTTTTCTCTCTTATCTCCATATTGACGTTCTGCATTATATCCTCTCCAAGACATACTTCCTATAAGAAATAGCATAGCAATAATTTTAAATCCAATAATGAAGTTTTTATAAAGTTTATCATCTGAGACTTTATAATACTGAATAGCAAGAGCTGTTTGATTTTTGATAAAGACTTGTGTAAATCGTTTCCAATCTGCAAGAAAAATAACCAGCGCCATTAGCGCTAAGTGTACCGAAAATAACTTGACAGGAATGTCATAAAAGAAATTCATCATAGCAACTTGAGTCATAACTCCTACGGTAATAAAAGCACCTAAGGTTAATGTTTTACGTGGGATTAATAATAAGCCACCTAATACCTCCATACCTCCTACAAACATATTAAACCCTTCACTATGTCCCATATACGTCCAGGCAAGTCCCATAGGAGACATCTCTCCAAGAGGTTGTAATAAACGACCTAATGAAGGCCCTGGAAACTGACCTTTGAAGATTTTTACAAATCCATAACTAAACATAAAGAAAATTAGAAAAATGCGAAGTATGATAAGTGTCCAATAAAAAAATTGGTTATAAGAAGGTCGTTTTCTATCTAAAAATGACCATATAATTGTTCCTATACATGCTAAAACTGTTTGTGTAAATAAACTTACATATGCCATCGTTGTATCCCCACTTCCAGTTGGAAAATATTCTAAACGACCCTTTACGTGTAATACATCTTGACCAATCCACGCAAAGAGTGATTGGAAGATGCCTTTTCCTAAAAACATAAAAAGGATGTAGATTAAAAAATACAAGGCTATAAAACGAAAGATAACCTTGCTGGCAATAGTCCAATCTGATCTTAATTCTCTAGAGAGTATCATATGGGTAGTGTTGTTAGTTCTATCTAAAATATAAAAAGTCCCTTAAGTCTTTGGAGACTTAAGGGACTTTGGCAATTTATAAAGTGATTTTTATGAGTTCTTTAACGCTGTAAAGTACTCATAAAAATAAGGAATAGTTTCTATTCCTTTTAAATAGTTCCAGATGCCAAAATGTTCATTTGGAGAGTGTATTGCATCGCTATCTAATCCAAATCCCATAAGGATTGTTTTGCTTTTTAATTCTTTTTCAAAGAGTGCTACAATAGGAATACTTCCTCCACTACGTTGCGGGATTGGTGTTTTTCCAAACGTTTTCTCGTACGCTTTTTCGGCAGCTTGATATCCTAAACTATCTATAGGAGTTACATATCCTTGTCCTCCGTGATGAGGTGTTACTTTTATAGTCACTCCTTCTGGAGCAATATTTTCAAAATGTGTTTTGAATAATTCGGTGATTTCTTCCCAATCTTGATGTGGTACAAGGCGCATGGATATTTTTGCATAGGCTTTACTCGCAATGACTGTTTTTGCGCCTTCGCCTGTATATCCTCCCCAAATTCCGTTTACATCTAGAGTAGGGCGTATAGAATTACGCTCATTAGTTGTATATCCTTTTTCTCCATATACAGCGGCAATATCAAGCGCTTCTTTATAATTTTCTAAACTAAAAGGAGCTTCCCCCATTTTTGCACGTTCGGCAGCAGTAAGCTCTTCTACTTTATCATAAAACCCTTTTACCGTAATATGATTATTTTCATCGTGTAGTGAAGCAATCATTTTTGATAGGATATTAATCGGATTTGCGACAGCACCTCCATAAAGACCACTATGTAAATCACGATTTGGTCCTGTAACTTCTACTTCTACATAACTTAATCCGCGAAGTCCTGTTGTGATACTAGGAATATCATTTGCAATCATTCCTGTATCCGAAATAAGGATCACATCATTGGCTAGTTTTTCTTGATTACGCGCTACATACCAAGCGAGATTCACACTTCCTACTTCTTCTTCACCTTCGATCATAAACTTCACATTACAAGGTAATTTCCCATTTGCTGTCATGTATTCCATGGCTTTTACATGCATATACATTTGCCCTTTGTCATCACAAGCACCACGTGCAAAGATGGCTCCGTCAGGATGTTTGTCTGTCTTTTTAATGACAGGCTCAAATGGTGGCGAATCCCATAAATCTAATGGGTCTGGTGGTTGTACATCATAATGTCCATATACGAGTACGGTAGGTAGATTAGGATCTATCATCTTATCGGCATATACGATAGGATATCCAGGGGTTTCGCATATTTCTACAGTGTCACATCCTGCGGCGCGAAGACTATCGGCTACAGCTGTGGCGGTTTGCGTGGTCGCTTTCGCGAAAGCGGAATCAGCACTAATGCTAGGTATTTTTAATAACTCGACAAGTTCGTCAATAAATCGTTGTTTGTGTTCTTCTATATAGGATGTAATAGATTCCATATGGGATTGTAAATTTTTGCTTAAATGTACTAAAATAGAACTACATTTATGGGTATAAAATATCAAGATACATGAGTTTATCAAGTGCACGTTTCTCTTTTACTTTTTCTGAAGATCGACTTATAGAAGATTATAAGATTTGTGAAGCTTTTGCTTTTTCAGAACATTATAATAATGACGATTATGAAGGGAGTTGGAAATTGATTGCGCTTCGCTCTATGGATGGAGCGACAAATAATGTACGTGCTTTCTCTCTTACAGGAGGATTTGTAGATACTCCTTTATTAGAAAAGTGCACGTATTTTAAGGAGATTATCACTCAATTTGAATGCGAGAAGGAATCTATTAGACTACTGAATTTAAGTGCGGGAAGTCGGATTCATGAGCATACAGATCTTGATTTAGGATATGAGGATGGGTTGTTTAGAGTACATGTGCCTATTACAACTAATAAAGATGTGCGGTTTTATATCAATAAAGAATTGGTAACTATGAAGGTAGGGAGTTGTTGGTATGGTAATTTTAATTTACCGCATGCTGTAGAGAATAATGGAACTTCAGATCGTATACATCTGGTCATGGATTGTAAACGAAATGCATGGAGTGATATCTTATTTAAAAAAATAGGATATGATTTTGAAAAAGAAACATTACCACCGGTATATTCTGATGAAGAAAAACAACGCATGATAGAAGAATTTAAACACCAAGGAATCTCTATTCCTGAGGGATTAATTGATCAATTTAAGAAGGACTAAAAGGGAGTTTATTAAAAACATAAAAAAAATGTTTTATGTTGTTTGCAATTAAAAACAATTCTTATATTTGCACCCCGTTACAAAGAGATGCGTAACGATTTATTGAATGCGGGCGTGGTGGAATTGGTAGACACGCTAGACTTAGGATCTAGTGCCGCGAGGTGTGAGAGTTCGAGTCTCTCCGCCCGTACAGAGGAAAGCTCATCAGAAATGATGAGCTTTTTTGTTTGTATAATTTTCTAATCTTACTTCAACTTCTTCATAAAAGGGTAAGTTTTAATAATATAAAATGCCAACATTGCATTTTGGTGTTGAGGTGTTTTTAAATGTACTTTGATGATTATAGAGGTTAAAAATAGTATTAGATTTACGTGTTATTAAACTATAGATTATAACGACGTTTGACTATGAAAGTAATTTCAACAAATATTGGAAATCCTACTAAGATTGTTTGGAATGGGAAAGAACAACAGACAGGAATCTATAAGTCTCCTATTTCTGGTCCTATAGACTTAGAGAGAGAAAATGTATTGAATGATACTGTTAGTGATAGACGAGTCCATGGTGGTGTTTATATGGCTTGTTATTTGTTTTCAGCAGATAATTATTCTTACTGGAAAAATAAGTATCCCGATTTATCTTGGGATTGGGGTATGTTTGGAGAAAACCTTACTGTTGAAGGGCTTGATGAATCTTTAATTAGAATTGGAAATATTTATAAAATAGGGACTGCTCTTGTCAAGATTACACAACCAAGAGAGCCTTGTTTTAAGCTTGGAATTCGATTTGGGAATCAAAAAATTTTACATGAATTTATTGAACACGGTTGCCCAGGAGTTTATGTACAGGTTTTAAAAAGTGGAACAGTAAAAGTTGGAGATAATTTTATTTTAGAAAAAGAGTCTGATAATGTGTTAAGTATAAAGCAATTATATGAATTGCTATATGCAAAAGAAAAAGATCGTAAACTCATAGCACTGGCTTTGGCTAATGAAGATCTTCCTCCTAAAAAAAGAAAACAATTACTTCGATTTGTTAAAATGAATTAACTACATATTAAATTATGATAACGTAAATCAATTATTGATTTGTAAAATCATATATATTATTGCTGTTTCGGTAATACTCCAAATTAGAACATAACTTGAAATTACAAATTAAATAACTGTAAATTCTGTCATATTACTATTGAATATAGTAACCTTCTTTAGATAGAATATAGAATCAACACTTTATTTCGTGATTTATTTAAGTATTCTTATTAATTATCCTAAATAATTACGAATATTTAATTAAATATCCATTTTAAGGAGTATATAATCATATTTTTGGATAAAATAGAGGGATAATGTCAGTATGTAATACATTAATTTTATACTAACTATATAGGATGAAAAATTGCAATTATTCGAAGATGTCTTTATAACGACATGTGTTAATGCATGTTGAGTTTTTTGCGCAAGATGTTGTAAGCTAAATATTTATGCTTGCGAATTAATTAATTTTAAAACCTAACCAATCATGAAGATAAGATTACATGTGCTGATATATTTGGCATTGATAAATTGTGGATTTATTTATAGTCAAACCCCCGAAATTAACTGTCGTTCTAAAGAGGCTACAGATGCGTTTTTCCAATCAGACCCTGATGCATTACAGCAATATCAAAATTTTAATGAATATACCCGAGATTTTGTTCAAAATATAGATCAAAATAGAGCTCAATTACAAACGACATATGTAATACCTGTTGTATTTCACGTATACGGAACTGTTCAAAATGGAGATGCAGTAAACTTTAATACCATAGTGAACTCCCTAAATCAAGTAAATGAAGAATTTCAAGGATTAAATGCGGATTACAATACAGTAGATTCAAATTTTTTAGGGATTAGATCTACTATGGATATCTCATTTAAACTTGCGCAAATAGATCCTAATGGAAATACTACAGATGGAGTTGTTTTTCATCCTGTTGCTTCTGGACATGGTAATTATAGTAGTCCAGTAGTGGCTGCAGATGCCTGGGACAATTATAAATATATGAATGTATATATAACCGCAGATCTTTATGGAGATGGAGTTTCAAATAATTCAGGAGTAGCTTGGTATCCAGATACTACCATGTCTAATTTAGATATTGCTAGGGTAGTATATAATGGTCAATATCTTACAGGAAATACATCCAATGAGTTTGCATCTGTATTAACTCACGAATTTGGTCACTGGTTAAATCTAATTCATACTCATGAAGGCGGTTGCTCAAACGGGGATCAAGTAGCAGATACGCCTGCAGAAAATGTAGGAGGAGATTGTAGTGAAACATTTGATTGTGGCAACAATATCAATTATGAGAATTATATGGGGTATAATGGTGCTGCGGGATGTTATAAAATGTTTACAGTAGGACAAGTTAATAGAATGCTTGCAGCATTAAATCATCCAGCAAGACAACCATTATGGCAAGAGAATAATCTAAACGACACAGGAGTAAATGATACTGTTGTCGTCTCTTGTAATACAACGGTATCTAATTTTCCATATAATGAAGGTTTTGAGAATACACTAGGTAATTGGACACAAGATGCTGGAAATGATTTTGACTGGACTCTTAGAACAGGAACGACACCTTCAAGTAGTACAGGACCTTCAGGAGCTTTTGAAGGAACTCACTATATATATGTAGAAGCTTCTGATCCAAATTTTGGAGGGAAAACAACGATCTTAAATTCTCCTTGTTTTGATCTTATAGGTGTAAGTACTCCTACTGTTAATTTCCATTATCAAATGACAGGTAATTCAGTAGGAACTATTAGATTAGAAGCTAGAGTAGATGGAGAAATGACTTGGGCAGAAATATGGTCACAAACTGGAGATCAAGGCGCTGCTTGGCAAGAAGCTAATGTAGATCTTAGTGGTAATACAGTACAATTACGTCTTAGAGGAACAACAAATACATCCTGGCAAGGAGATATTGCTATTGATGCTTTTGGTATTGCTGGAGCACAAGCTGGAGATACCCAAGCTCCTAGTGTGCCAACTAATCTTACTGTAACTGGAGTAACAACAAGTACAGTGAGTTTATCTTGGATTGCTTCTACTGATAATGTTGGAGTTACTGGATATAATGTATTTAGAGGAGGAACTAATGTAGGAACTGTAGCTGGTACAACATATCAAGATACGGGACTTGCTGAAGGAACTACATATCAGTATACAGTGAGTGCTACGGATGCTGCAGGGAATGTATCGATTAATAGTAATGCCGTATCGGCTGCTACTGATATTACACCACCTACTAGTGGATGTATAAATGGAGAAAATGTTCCTTACACTGAAAGTTTCGAAGCTAATATTGGACTCTGGTCTCAAGGAGGTGGAGATGACCTTAACTGGACACGTAACTCTGGAGGAACGCCTTCTAATAATACAGGGCCTTCTTCAGGAGCAGATGGAACTTTCTATATGTATGTAGAAGCTTCTGGGAATAATACAGGATTTCCAAACAAGCGTGCGATATTAAACTCTCCTTGTTTTGATTTAAGTAATGAAACAGAAGCTTCCTTTGTATTTGATTATCATATGTTTGGAGATGAAGACGCAGGTCGCATAGATTTAGAAGTGAGCGATGATAATGGGGCTACATGGATTAGTATATGGAACCAAACAGGTAATCAAGGCAATCAATGGAATACAATAACTATTGATCTTGCTTCATATATTGGAACTTCTGTTCAGTTACGATTTAACCGTATAACTGGTGGTACTTGGCAATCTGATGTTGCTATTGATAATGTAAGACTTATTGCTGATGGTGGTACTGACCCCAACCCTCCGGCTGGATATTGTACTTCTAATGCTACAAGTTCAAATGATGAATATATCAGTAGAGTGCAAATTGGTAATATTGATAACTCTTCAACAGGAGGTACAAACGGGTATCAAGATTTTACAAACCTTTCTACAAACCTAAATGGAAGTGCTTCTATTACAATTACACCACAATGGAGAACTACCGTATACAATGAAGCATATGCTGTATTTATAGATTGGAATCATGATGGTGATTTTAATGATACAGGAGAAATAGCATTTTCTCAAGCACCTACACAAGCGACTTCTATTACAGGAACAATTACAGTACCTGCTGGAGCTTCTCAAGGATCAACGCGTATGCGTGTGTCTATGAAGTATAATGGAGCACCAACTGCTTGTGAAAACTTCCAATATGGAGAGGTAGAGGATTATATTGTAAATATCAACACAGGTACTACAGGTCCAAGTGCAGTATTGCAAAACTCAGTATATAATTTTAGTATTTTCCCTAATCCAGTAAATGGAGGTCAACTTCGTCTTGTTGGAGTGGAAGATGCAGAAAGGTTCACTATTTATAATGTTTTAGGGCAAACAATACAGACAGATGTATATACAAATATGATTAATGTCTCAAAGTTAAAAACTGGTGTATATATCATAGAAGTTCAAGTAGGAGATAAGCGTTTGCATAAGCGATTTATTAAAAAGTAATAAATTTTCCTTAATTATTGAACGTAGTTCTTTGACAGATAAAGAAAAAGCCAACTTATTTAAGTTGGCTTTTTTGTTTAGTACAACATATTGATTTCTTTAAATAAGCTCTGTCTTTATTTGTGTAGTATTTTACAAATTGGTGTCATTTACCATATCTAGCATATTAAATGTTGCTTTTATTGAGAGAAGATTATGACCATATATCTTAAAAACGATAACATGATATTATTTCAATTTTTTATAAAAAATCGTTTCTTCCTCAGAGCTTCGGTACCCAGAAATTGAACTGGAGATATCTCTTTGAAACGTCACTTGATGGCCATTGACCCCCATAAAGACATCTCTATTGAGATAGAAAAGAGGAAAGTTTTCCCCTTCAAGAAGTGCATAAATAGAATGTTCTCTTTCATTAAATTTTATTTCCAATGTTAAATTGTTTTTGAACTCATAGACACCCAAATAATCAGGCAGGTTATTTATATCCATAAAGTGTTGATATGGATTACTGTCTGTTAATAAGCAGCCTTCACCTGGGGTCCATTTATCATACTCAATGTTATAAGCAACTTTTCTGGCATTGTTAAATCCTTGAATTCTGGCAACGAGATGTAATGCTCCATCCATTCCTGCTGAAATCCCAGCCGTGGTAATAATATTCCCATTATCCACATACCGAACACCTTTAAGCACTTTAATTTTTGGATAGTTGTTTTCCAAGTCGTTTAAGGCAGAATGAAAGGTGGTAGCTGTTTTGTTTTCTAATAGTCCGGCTTCAGCAAGAATAAAAGCGCCAGTACAGACTGAAAAATAATATTCAATATTTTCCTGTTGTTTAACCCAATTAATGACTTCAGTATCTTGATAAGCTCTAGAAGCATTTCCTCCAAAAAAAGCTATAATATCTGCTTGCGGTGCATCTGCCAAGCTATAATCAGGAATAATTTTAAGAATCCCTTGTGATATGATAGGGGCTTTTGTTTTTGAAACTGTAAAAACTTCAAATCCAGCATAGGAAAAGACTTCCATGGGTCCAGCAAAATCCAGAACTTCAACACCATCTTGAAGGTAAAATGCAATTTTTTTATTTCTATTCTCAGTATGTGTATTCAACGTTTCTTTTTTGATAAGTTCCATAGAACAATGATTACATATTCCGGGTTTATCAAATTGAAGCGCATCACATTCATTATTGCAAGGTATACAAACATATATTGGCTTTTCTCCATTACCTTCTTGAGAAGAAGCTAATTGGAGGGTAAGTAAAAACATAAAAAGGATTATTCGTTGCATGGCTCGTTGATTTAATGATGAGCTGTAAAACTAGTTTTAATTACATAGCAAGAAAAGGACAACAGTACGCAGAATAAGGACTATTTATCAAGGGAAGAAATTTCAGTAGGTAAGATGTCCTGGTGCTTCTTTAAGATAAAACGCACTTGATTGGGACTTTTAAAACCGATCTGCTTAGCGACAAAATCAACCTTATTTCCTTCAGATAATAATGATATCGCTTTTTCCACACGCAACTTTTCAAGGTATTTTCCAATAGTAATACCAACTGTTTTTTTGAACAAGCGCGTTAGGTTCCTCTTGCTCATATGGACTTGGTTGGCCAACTCCTCTGCTGTGGGTGCTTTAGATAAATTATGCATCAAATAATCTTGCGCATTGTGTATGCGTTGGTCTAGATGATTTCGATATTGAAGAAAAATACTCAATTGTGGATCTGAAGTACTTCTTCTAAAATAAACCACAGCTTCTTTTGCTATATCTAAAGCAAATTTAGTTCCAAAGAATTGTTCAATTAGAAAAAGAGAAAGGTCAATGCCAGAAGATACTCCTGCACTAGAATGGATGTTTTTAGAACTTGTAAATAATCGATCTTTTGCCAATACAACGTATGGAAACTTTTTTGAAAACTGATCAAAATATTTCCAATGAGTAGTAGCTATTTTTTGGTTTAACAAACCCGTTTCAGCAAGAATAAAGCTCCCCGTACATACCGAACAAATATGCACACCTTTATGATATTGAGTAGTAACCCAATCTAAGAATGGTTGTATGCTTTCTAGAAAAGTTTTATTTGAAATTAAACTAAACTCAAACCCTGGAATAAAAAGCACATCATTTTCTTGAAGTTCTATCTGATTAAATGTAACAAGTTGATTAAAGTACAGACCAGCGCTACTTTCAATTTCAGTTTTATTGTTTAAGGAGATAAATTGTAGTTCAACATCTGCTCCATATTCTTTAGCTTCATAGAAGATATGGGCTGGGCCATTAATATCCAACAAATGGACTTTAGGAGGAATGACAAAAATGATTTTTCGCATTACAATTTATTTAAAGCATACACTACAATAGGATAAATATAGGCAATTGTGTTTTCAAGTTTTTGAACCTTCCTTTGTATTGACAAAAGAGCCAACTCCTATCAGTTAGCTCTTTTGCTTTTGTTTAGTAATACTTACTTGATTTTATTCTTTTTTAGGAAACCTTGAATATATCCTGCAATTTCATCCCCTTTTTCTTCCAGCGCAAAATGTCCAGTGTCTAATAAATGGAATTCTATATTATTAAGATCTTCTTTATATGGATGGGCACCAGATGGAGGGAAAATAACATCATTTTTACCCCAAACAATAAGCATAGGAGGTTGATGTTGTTTAAATAACTTTTGCCAAGATGCATAGTGCTTTACATTAGTTCCATAGTCATAAAATAACTGAAGCTGAATTTCATTGTTTTCTGGTCTTTTTAAATGTTGTAAATCCAGAAGCCAGTTGTCAGGACTGACTTTAGAACTGTCTTGTACACCGTGTAAGTATTGCCATTTTAAACCATCTACTTGATGAAATTTTTCTAAAGCACTACTTAGTTCAGGAGTTCTTTTTTTCCAATAACTTTTTAATGGATTCCAGAAGTCGGTAAGACCTTCTTCATACGCATTTCCGTTTTGTACAATAAAAGATGTGACACGCTCTGGATGTTCTGCAAATACGCGATAACCTACAGGCGCTCCATAATCCATTACATAAAGACTGTATTTTTGAATGTTTAGTTTTTCTAAAAACCCATCTACAATGTCTGCCATTCCATCAAAAGTATATTCAAAATCTTTCATAGCTGGCTGTTCACTACGTCCAAATCCTGGGTAATCTGGTGCGATTAAATGATACTCTGAAGACAGTTCTTTTATAAGATTACGGAACATATACGAAGAAGTCGGATATCCGTGTAGTAATACAAGAGTAGGGGCATCTTTACGTCCTGCCTCTCTGTAAAATATTTCTAGTCCGTTAACCTCTATGGTGTTATAAGTAGTAGGGTATTTAAGAGAAGTGTTTTCTTTTACAATAGTGTTGACTTCTTCTTTTTTTGAGTTGGAAGAGAGTATAAATGTTGCTAGAGCAGCAACCATAATGATAAGTGAAATTTTAGTTTTCATGATATTTGATTTTAATAATATTAATTTACCGATCGTTCGGTAAATAAGTCGAAGCTTTTTTCACTCCTTACAATATGAATTTTTTTTTTATAATTAATTGTCAATTAGTGATATAATCACGTGAAAACACGTGAATTTAAAATGAAGTTTCTAATTATTTTTAAATGCTAGGGTTTTTTGTACTATCCAAATAACAATTATAATAGAAGTCTCATTATTTAAAAAAACAAGCATCATGTCAGATTACATACTTACTATTAATTTTACAGACGAACAGTTAAATGACATCTACAATACGGACACACGAGTAATTTTAGGGAAGCAAGCAGGAGGAGGAGAACCACATGTTGCTTGGCAAAGTTTTAACCCTTTTCAGAGTAATCAAGTGAACTGGATTGAGGAATATGGAATTTATGTGTCTAATACACAAGCTCAACATGGAGCAGCCTTGACTCAACTCTCAAGTATACCTATTGGAGCGGCTACAGGGAAATTATATACTTTGGAGCCATCAGGAGTAATTTCAGGACCAGATACTGGAGGAATGGCAAATGCATTTGCGTTACTTAATCAGTATAGTAATCAAGATTATATCACAGTAGGTCTTTACCAAGATGCTATAGTAAATGGCATTGAGATTATAAGAAACGCAGTGTCTGCTGCACCCGTGTTATTGGCCAGTACAACTATTATGACTCCTAGTATAACATTGTATATTTGGTTACAATCTCAAGTAACAGGTAATTCTGTGGTTACTACAGTGACTTCCCCAATGACTGAATTAGTATTTGGAGGAGGTATAAGTCAGACGTCTGTTTCTTATGATACACAAACAGGAATGTTTATTATTCAAAGTTAATGTAGATCATTGATAACACAGTAACGAGATACGTTATCCTAGAGATAAATAAAAATAATAAGTTCGCTTTCGCGAAAGCAGACTCACATAGATTATATGCTTAATTAAGTATGTATATGAGAAACTACAACTCATGAATCAAAGATTATAGAAATGTAAAATGCCTTCGCTATTATGAACGAAGGCATTTATAGATAAACATCAACTGTAACCAAATATTTAGTTATGTGTCTTACTTAGTTTTTTCCAGTTTTTATCTGCTCCTGCAACAAGTTTATTGTGGTTTTTTTCATTTAACCATAACTGTTGAGCATCTAAGTTTAGATCATATAAGTATAGGAAGTACTTTCCGTCTTTTACAATAAATTTATTCGGATCTGGTCTGAATTTAGCACCTGCATATGTTCCAAAGGCACAGAACCCACCATATTGAGGCTTATACCTTTCTGGATTCTTGTCAAAAGTTGCTTTTTGCTCAGCAGATGTAAAGTAGTATGTTATTTTCTGGTGCACAGATTTAAACTCTTTTAATCCTTTTTGAGCAATTCCTAAATCTAAGTAAGATACTGGACTATATCCTTGTAAATGAATAGTACTGTTATCTACGTTGTTTGCCATTCTATCTTGAGCAAATGTTACTGTACTTACTACGAGTGCAAGTATTAATACTGAGGTTTTTATTAAATTCTTCATGTTATTAAGTATTATAAATTAATTATTGTGTTATTGTGCGTTAAAATATTCTTCTTGTACTACTTCGCCGTTGTCATTCCATACACGACGAATGATTTCGTGCCAGTAGATTTTACTGTCGTCTTTCATATCAAAATCGAACGTAAATTCTGAAGCAGATACATTACCATCTACAAGTGTATGATGATGCGTAATTCCATTTACAGCAGCAATGCTTCCTGCAAATCCTTCCATTTTTTCAATCATCTGTTGTTTGTCAGATGTTCCTCCACCATTGTAATCTGAAGTTGTTGCATTGTCTGCGAAAAATTGTTTTACAGCATCTACAATTGCTCCTTGAGCTACGATGCTATCCATTTTTGTTGCTTGATCTTTAATGTTCATTTTAAATGTTTTATTAGATTAAATTATTTATGTTTTTGCGAATAATTATGGTACAAACTTACCACGGGTTTCCCTTATGAATGCTACCAAAAAAACACGAAAAATTGTACTTTTTAAAATGAAAACTGAAGAGGTAGTATCAGATTGCTACACAAAATAGGTATGCATAAATAAATATAGATATCTGATTATAAGTAGATAATGATTTATTAAGTAAATGATTATTATACTTTGTAAATACGCCTTTATTTAATCAAAAAAGAAATCTTGATTATTACTAATTATTTTAGGAAAACATATAATTCTATTAAAATGCACCTTTATTTTTTAAGATTTAGAGCAGATCGTAGCATGTGATATTTATTTTAAAAATAATCTATCATTGTTGTTTTCTGATAAGATGGGTAGATGAAGTAAAGGACATGTTCGATTCTTCTTTTTTACATGTCAATAATCTTTATTTATAGTATAATGTACATATAAATATTACTAATTATCAATTCATAAATTAAGAATTGTATGACCTATTTTTTGAAGGCTAATGTATCTCAGAATGTTTACTGATTAAGATACTTTGCAAGTAAACTATGGAAATGATGTACGCCTTTTTCGCGTGTTGGTGAGAACCTTCCTGCTTTGTAAAACTTAGATTGTAACCCTTTATGTACTCCTTCTACAACAAACTCATCTTCACGCTCTACTTTATCTAATAAAGCACCAGCACCAGCATGTAGTTTTGTCTCATCATATACATAGGTGATAAAAGACACTTTTGTTTTATTGAGGCTAAAAGGCTTCACAATGTTTATAGATAACCCCCATGGGTAGAAGTTAAACATCATATTTGGGAATATCCAGTAGTAATAGGCGGCTACATGTTTTCCTTGATCTGGATGCCCTTCGGGAAGTGTAAAAACCTCTTCACCTCCATCTGTATATCCGATTTGTAGATTTACGTGATCATAGATTTCTGTCTTATACTGCCCATAGTCTAAAGCATCATTTAAATCTTCGTGTACAAATGGAATATGAAACCCTTCTAAATAGTTGTCACAATACAAAGCCCAATGACAATTAATGATATAATCTTTATTAAGTGTAGCATCAAGCTTAAACTCGTTAAGAGGCAAAAAACCAACACGCTCTTTCATCACGTCAATAACTTCAGAAAAGTCAAAAGCAGGATTGAGCCCCACAAATAGATGTGACCCCCATTCTCGTAGTTTAAATGTATGTAAACTATCACAAGGTCTAGGAAAATCTTGAGCTTCTGTAAACTCAGGCATTGATTTAAAACTTCCGTCTAACTCAAATCGCCTTCCGTGGTACATACACATAAAGTTTTTTGCTTTTCCTGGGTGATGTACTACAATATTTCCACGATGCGTACATACATTACTAAGACATATAATGGTATTGTCTTTATCTCTTACAACCATCATAGGTTCTGTAAGGTAATTGTCTAACAACACAAAAGGGTAGACACTTTCTGTTAATGGGATACACGTATTTGCATCACCTATCCATTGCCAAGTTGTTTCAAATATCCTTTCTTTTATAGCATCAAAAACTTCTTGACTACGGTAAAAAGAGGCTGGTAATGTTTCGGCTTGAGCAATATCTGGGTGAATGTAAAACTGTTCCATATCACTAAATTAAGAACTTTTTTTGGTTAGATATACATAAAATGGAATTCCTATAATTAATAAAACAAGTCCCCAAAGTATTGTTTCGGTACCACAACCTATAATAACCCATATACAAAATAAGATACTTAGACTGGATAGAATCATTTTAGGTAAAGGGATAAACCCTTCCTTTTTGTGAAGTAAAATCAATAAACTTATGGTCGACAATATATAGGGGGTTAGTACAGAAAGTGTAGAGAGTTTCATCATAAATGTAAAAGCGTCCACAAGACTTTTTGTATAGTTTAATCCCATTAAAATAGAAGCCAAAATACTTGATAGTACAATCCCTATAATAGGGGATCTGTTCTTATTTATTTTTCCAAATATTTTTGGAAAGAGCTTGTCTTGAGATGCCGCCATTGGGATTTGTCCTTGTATTAAGATCCAACCATTTAAGGCGCCTAAGGTTGCGATAACCGCACCGGCAGCTACGATATACTTGGCAGATTCTCCCCAAAATAAGGCAGCAGCATCTGCAAAAGGAGCATTTGAAGTAACGAGAACGTCAGGAGGAATAATTCCCATAATAGCCACAGAACTCAAAATGTATACGATAATGGTAATCAACGTACCAAAAACGGTAGCTCTCTTTATGGTACTCGCGGCATTTTTAATAGATGAACTAGGTACAGTAGCCGTTTCCATTCCTAAAAACGCAAAGAGTGTTAGTGTTGTTGTTGCTGTGATAGCAGATAAGCTAGACTCTCCACTGAGATTAAATGGCGTAAAATGATCCATTTTTATATAAGCGATCCCAATAAAAGCAATAAGGAGTATAGGAACAATTTTAAGAATTGTGGTCACTAACTGAACAAAGGCGACTGTTTTTATAGGTTTAGAATTTACCCAGGTAAATAACCATATAAAGCCCAACCCTGTAAGTACAGCGAGGAGTTGGTTTTTTCCAAGAATAGGGAAGAATACTTCTAAGTATCCAACTAATGCAACAGCAATGGCCGCATTTGTACACCAAATAGAGATCCAATATCCCCAAGCCACCAGATACGCTGGAAATCTACCCAACCCTAATCGAGTGTATGCATAAGGGCCTCCTGTTGTTTCTGGAGCAAGTTTTCCTAAGTTTCCAAAAATAATGGCAAGTACAATCGCTCCTAAAGAAGAACAAATCCAACCCACAATACTGATAGCACCATAAGCAGCTAGAGATGCTGGTAATAGAAAGACACCAGACCCAATCATGTTTCCTACGACAAGTGATGTGCTAGACCAAAACCCTATTTTTTTTGTACTCAATATGATTGTTTTCTACGTCTTTGTAATGTACGTATAAACTATCGGAAAATGACATTTTGTATTTAAGTGATATAAAAAGAGGTTTGTTGAGTTGTCTCTTGAGCATTTATTTTGACATAAAAAACGGAGTACAATGACTCCGTTTTAGTAGGTTTTTTACGCTTTCGCGAAAGCGTATATATACATTAGATTTCCAGAATCTGACGTATCATTTGATTAGTGAATCCCCATTCATTATCATACCATGTCATGACTTTTAATAAGTCTCCGTCTACAACACGAGTCATACTTAAATCGGCTGTAGAAGCATATGGACTTTTTACAATATCAGAAGAAACAATGGGTGCATACGTAGTGTCTAATACCTTAGCATATCGATCTGTTTGTGCTTCTTCTTCTAGGATGGCATTTACCTCCTCTACCGTAACCGGTCTTTCTGTCACAAACGTCATATCAGAAATAGAACCTACAGGAATAGGAACTCGTAAAGCAACACCGTCAAATTTACCTTTGTATTCTGGTAATGCTTTTGTGGTAGCAATAGCGGCACCTGTTGAGGTAGGGACAATATTTGCAGCGCCCGCGCGTCCCATTCTATAATTCTTTTTAGATACAGAATCCACCATGTTTTGAGAAGCTGTATACGCATGTACAGTAGTCATAATGGCCTTTTTAATTCCAATACGCCTTCCTAATACTTCAACGACCGGACTTATATTATTAGTCGTACAACTAGCGCAAGAAAAAACAGACGTTTTCCCTTGATCTGAATTTACACCGTGTACAATGGTTGGCACATCTACACTTTTTGTAGGTGCAGAGATCACTACGGTTTTTGCTCCTGCTGTGATATGTTTTGTAGCATCATCAGTATTGGTAAAGAAACCCGTACTTTCTATCACAATATCAATCTTATTTTCCGACCATGGGAGTTCTTCTGGATTGCGATTAGAGTAGTATTTGATTTTCTTTCCATCTATAATAAGATGGTTTTCATCATGTGTTATCTCTTTTTCATAGACACCATATACAGAGTCGTATTTAAGTAAATAAGCAATATTGTCTACAGTAACAAGATCGTTTACAGCAACGACATCTAGTTCTGGGGTGTCTAAAATAACTTTTAGAGCAGCACGTCCTATGCGGCCCATCCCATTGATAGCAATTTTTTTCATAGTGTTCCTTTTATAATTTTCTATCTTGTTCTTTGATAGCTACATCATTAATACTTGCAAATCGTTTGGCCATTAATCCATTGGCATCAAATTCCCAATTTTCATTTCCGTAAGCTCTATACCAGTTACCTTCTGGAGTATGATATTCATATTCAAAACGTACTGCGATACGGTTTCCTGCATGTGCCCAATATTCTTTTTTGAGTTTGTAATCCAGTTCATGGTCCCATTTTCCAGATAAGAATTGACGTATTTCTTCACGTCCGTTAACAAACTGAGACCTGTTGCGCCATTCACTATCTATCGTGTAGGCCATGGCTACTTTATCAGGATTTTTACTATTCCAGGCATCTTCTGCCATTTGTATTTTTTGTTTTGCAGTTTCAAGAGTGAAAGGAGGCAAAGGATGTTTCTGTTCCATATTGATTTATTATGTAATTGGATAATATAAAGTTGTTATGCTATTTAATGCATTTTTAAAAATGCGTCTATCATTAAGTCCTTTTGAAATGATCAAAGAGCCTTGTATATTTATTAATGTCTGAGTAGCCTTTTGTGTTGCTTCTTTGGGAGTATATCCTATGTCTTCTGCAAAAAATGCAAAGCTACCTAACCACTTATTCATAGTTTCTTGAATAAGTTCTCCTAAGGAGTCAATACCTGTATCTGTAGATAATGCACGTAAAATACACGTTTTTTCTCCTTGAGCATATAAGATATCTATATTGTGTACTACTTCTTGTAAACGTTGTCTAGCAGGTTTCTTCGTGTCACGTATAATATCTTCTACGTGTTTTTTACTCCAAACTTCTGTAAATTGTAATACAGCGGCAGCGATTTCTTCTTTTCCGCCAGGAAATCTATGATAGAGACTTGCTTTTTTTAAACCTGCCGATGTAGCAAGATCATTAAGACTTGAGCCTTCATACCCCTTGGATCTGAATACTTCAGTAAGCCTTTCTAAAAGAACGGCGTTCTCAATTTTTTGAGGTCTCATAACAGTAATTAATTAACGTTCGGTATAATAGTCTGAAAAAATAAAATTCCTTACGAATGATGCCTCATTTGCAAGGAATGTATGCGTATCTCATGTTGAATTAAAAGGCTAGTATTAGCTCTTTTTATGAATAATGTTTCTAACCTTTACACTGGTTTCTCTAAGCTGATCTCCAAAGGTTAAGCGATGGTCCATTTTTATAATATTCCCTCTGATATCTTCTATTTCAACCTGTACTGTAAAAACACCCCAAGTCCAGATAACCAAACCACATTGTAAATTGCCTGGTTTTCTTGTAATAATCTTGACTCTGTTTTTTCCAAAAGTACTGTGAAGGGTATACTTTACTTGCTTAACATAGGGTAAGTCTTTGCCTTCTACATAGATTTTTACTTTATAGAGTTTCTTCTTACTTCGTGTACTTTCTTTATAATATATAATTCGAGTACGAGAGCGAGTTCCGCTACTATTAGTGTTATTGCTATTATCATCTATGGGTTCTTCAGAATCCAATAACATGTCATTTACTTTAAGGCTGTACGTTCTTAGTTTCATAGGGTTATAATATCGTTGAGTACGTATCTTTTTATTAAAGGGAATTATTCAGTCTCTTCTACATCGGGCGCTACAATTTCTTCTATCACTTCTTCTACTTCGGGTTCTACAATTTCTCCTCCTTCATTTGTAATTTCTTCGGCACCGGCATCGGTAGTGACGCCAGTTTTATCTTTGCTTCTAGCTGCAGATTCACCATAATAGTATCCAATAATAGATCCTAATAAACCTCCTAATGAAGCAATAACGAGTTGCATCGCTTCCATGACATTATCAAAATTACCCCTTCCTGCCCACATAGAAGCAATAATTAAAATAACAAATAGGATAACGATAAGTAATGCCAAGAAATGCCTAAAGTCATCTACAATGTTTACTAGAGAGCGTGTTATAATATACGTAATACTTGTGTCCTGTTCTCTATCTATTTTTCTATTGCTATATTTTCCAATAGCAAAGATTTGAAATAACCACCTAATGATTACCACAAAAGTAACAAGCAATAAGATAAGTAACATAACACCCGTGCTATGGGTTTCTAAGAAGGTAAAAAATGCTTCCATTTAAAAAAAGTTTAATGCGATTTTTAAAGATAGTAAAATTAAGATAAAGGATTGGTAGAGAGTCTATTTTGTAAATAACACATGGGATGTTTGTTGTTTCCGCTTTCGCGAAAGCGTACTTAACAACATACTCTAACCATATTATTTGTAGTATGTACGAATCCAGCTAGAACGTTCTTGACTTAGGTAAATAGGTTCTGTAAAAGGTGGTTGTAACTCGACAATAAACCTGCCAGGTTTATAAGTTTTTAAACTTTTTATAGCTGTTGTATGTGCAATAATTTTCCTGTGCAATCGTATGAAATGTGTGGGATTTATGGTTTTGTGAATCTGTTCTAAGGATTCATCTATAATGTAGGAAGTACCATCAAAAAGAGTTACAAATACAAGGTCATCTCTATAAAAATAAGCAACTTGATCTATATGTACGGGAATGTGTTTTTTACCACTTTTTAAAAGAAATCGTTGTTTGTAATCAGTAGTGTTTTGGGGAGTAAGGTGATGTAAAAGATCTGTATTTTTTATAAGCCAGTCGATGGTAGGTTCTTTTCTTTGATTAAGGAATTTTTGAATAGCTAGCGAGACATCTTCTTCAGAGATGGGTTTTAATAAATAATCAATACCAGTTGTTTTGAAGGCCTGTATGGCATATTGATCATAAGCAGTGATAAAGATAATGGGACACGTTATGGTGGTTTGAGCGATGATATCAAAAGAATTCCCATCAGATAGATGAATGTCCATAAAGATTAACTGAGGCATATCATTATGTTCTAACCAATGCACTGCATCCTGAATAGAAGTCACTGTGTTGAGAATGTCAAACGCTTGAGGTAAGGAAGTGAGCATCTTTAAAAGATGCTTTGTAGCAATGATTTCGTCTTCGATAATAAGGGTTTTGATCTTCATATTATAAAAGAGGGAGAGTTACTTTAAAGGTATTACTTTCTGAAACAATAATGACTTCTTGATGCGTAAGATATTGATATCTTTTTTTGATATTTATAAGACCCGTACCATTGGTATTTGTTACACTTTTTTTATGCCCAATAGTGGTGAGTGTGAGTGTGTCAGATGTATTTGAAAAAGCAATCGTTAGGGTTGTATGCACATCGATCTTATTATGCTTTATAGCATTCTCAATTAATTGTTGCAATACCAAAGGAGGAAGTTTTTTGCCCTTTAATATTGTTTCCGAAATCGTATTTTTAATCAATAAAGCATCTTGATATCGTTGTTTTATGATGTTTACATATTGTTGTGCCATGGTATATTCTTCTATAGCATCTATAGTGATATGTTGTTTGTTTTGTAATATCTGCCGATATATTCCTGAAATGTTTTTTAAAAAACTTTTAGCAAGTGTGGTGTCTTCATCTATTAGATAGTACAATGTGTTGAGGTTATTAAAGAGAAAGTGCGGATCTAATTGATTTTTTAAAATACTAAGATTAGCTTCTGTAATCTCGTGTTTGTACTTTTCGTTTTCGACTAAGGTTGTATAATGTTTACTCCTTAAGTTGGATAAAAACTCTATAAGAGAAAAGATAATAGATACCGACAAGCCTATTAGAAATGCCAACGTCATATGTCTTAATCTTGGTGCTTCACTATAATAATACCAGTGATCTATCCATTTAAAACCATAGAATTGTATAACATAAATGATTGTTCCGATCAGGATACTACTTAGTAATACTAGCAATTGATATGTAGTACCCTTCTGTAACCATATTGTAACACGCTTACTTTTTTGAAAAGAGAATATACTCTCAAAAGTAAGATAGATCATAAAAAACCAAACTACAGTCAAGAAGTTTATTTGTGGAGGTTCTTTAAACTGAGAGCTAAGCCATATCGTAGTTACTAAAATAGTCGAGATGACTATAGAGATAAGGAGTCTTTTATATATTGAAAAACGCTTCATATGCCTAGCTGATTATATCAAAAGTAGGCTATTTTTTAAACTAAGAATCTTGAAATCGTCTTGATTTGTATGATTTATAAAGGTTTTAAAGTTGGTTCATCAGGCTTGTATGCACATTCATTATACGTTACTATATATTCATATATGATTTCTTAACGTTCACCAAAACTGGAGAGATATTCACCGCTATGAATTCCTAGTTTTGAGGAAACAATTCTCCTATGAAGTATTTTATAAGCCGCCTGTTTATTTATCTAAGTGTAGTATCTATACAAGCACAAAATAGTGAAGGAATTGAGAAGCATAGTTTTTCGGTTTCAAACCTTTCTGATGTAGCCTTTAAGGATTTTATACAACCTCAAATACAAGAAAGTCAATTCATTTTCTTTGGAGAACAACATGGCATTATAGAAGTAGGACAAGCCACACACGTCCTATATGATATGGCACGTCCTTTTGGCTATCATACCCTTTGTATTGAGACGGATGCTATTGCAGCCAAGACAATTACTTCTTTTTTTGATACAGAAGATGCTGTAAAAACAGCACAACAACTGAATATAAAATATCCCTTTTCTATTCCATTCTATGCAAATGAAGAAGATTTTAAAATGTTTGAAAATGTGTTGCGTTCTGGAGGAACACTATGGGGTATTGATCAAACATTAATGACGCAGTTTCGCTTAAATTTTGACTATATGATTACTCATACAAAAAGCGAAGCATTCAAATCAAAATTGATTCCATTAAAAGAAAAAGCAATGACAGCTTTTGAAAAAACAATTGCCGAAAAAGATTTTATGGCGCCTTATATTTTTAAGTATGATACGCAAACACATCAGGATTTAATAGCAGTTGCTACGATGGCAGAAGAGAAAGAAGTCTTAGAAAATTTCAAGAATACAAAAGAGATTTATGAATACAATTTTAGAGGGCAATATTATCTAAATAACGAAGTGAGAGCACGCCTTATGAAACGTAATTTTATGAAGTATTATAAGGAGGCTCAAAAGGTAGAACCAACACCTAAAGTATTGTTTAAATTAGGAGGGAATCATGCCGCAAGAGGACTCACAAGAACAAAAGTATATGATATTGCAAATCTAGGATCAGAACTTGCTATTACTAATGGTATGGAATCCCTTCATATATTGTGTATGGGAATTTCGGGGACTCAAAATGTTGCCAATCCTTTTGAACCAGAAAAAGCAGTACAACCTATAGATGCCTCTAAGACACTTCCCAAAGAATTTATTGATCTTGCGATCACGACAGCGCATAAGTATCAAATTATAAATACCAAGGCATTGCGACCAGAGGCACGTACATTTTCAGAAGAGGTGAGAGACATTATTTTTAAGTATGATGTGATTATTCTTGTGAAAGATGCAAAAGCACTAACTTCGTTTTAAGCTTGGTATCCTAATTGTAGCGAAAATTTGGTAAACAAAGTCTTTATATATTAATACACAAATACATGACCAAGGTTGTTCTAGCACTATTACTTTCGTTTCTATGTAATTATATCTATGCACAAAATACTGAGGTAGAATTACAATATGTTGAAGAAAATGACTCTATTATTTTTCAAGTAAAAAGCACTGCCATAATCCCTATAGATGTGGTGAGTAAACAAGTAGATACCCTTTTTTCAAAAGTAGTTTATAAAGAACTAGTAACTGTACAACCTTATGACAGTGTGCGAGGGTTCATTAGAGTACACATAGATGATTTTGAAAAATTAAAACAAGCCAGAAGAGAGCGAGACATTTATACAGTCGAAGCACATTATGGCGATCGCAGAAACGCAAAACATGACAGTACTTATGTGTATACGTTTCCTTTTAAGAAAGGCAAGAAGGTAGAAATACAACAAACTTTTTTTGGAAAATCATCACACAAAAGTATTGCGTCCCGATATGCCATTGATTTCGGCATGCGTACAGGAGATAAAGTATATGCAGCTCGAGAAGGAATTGTTGTCTTTGCACTAGACCATTTTACAGAAGGAGGTAAACGAAAAGAACTTACAAGAAAGGCCAATAAAATTGTCATTCTCCATGCAGATGGAACACTAGGAGCATATGCTCATTTAATGCATAAAGGTACACTAGTTAAGAAAGGAGATAGCGTGACTAAAGGACAACATATAGGCTACTCTGGAAGTACAGGTTACAGTGGAGGCCCTCACTTACATTTTGTGGTACGCGAGCCTGGAGATATTTCTGTACCTATCTATTTTGAAGGATATGAAGGGCTAGTTTTAAAACGAGGTAAGAGATATAAAAGAAAGCATTAAAACCCCTCATCCTAACCTTCTCCCAGAGGGAGAAGGAACTGTTATGGAGTGAATGTAGTTGTGTGTAAATAGAGCATTACTCTATTTTTGTTTTTAACGAATGCAAGGTGATTGAGTAGTTTTCGCTTTTCGCGAAAATTGTATCGAAATTACCGTCTACTAAATATATGTGCGATCTCTCCTAAGGTCGAGATGACAGTCGTCATTTCGACAGAGCGAGGCACGAGTGACGAGAAATCACACATATTTGAACTTGAATCTGAACCTGAAATCGAATTTGAACTTAAAAAAGGAGTTACTTCTGCGATCTCTCCTAAGGTCGAGATGACTTTGTTTTAGTCATCCTCAAACAACAAATCATCTATCTCATCATTAGTTACTGTAGCATTAGCGCCTGCTTTTCCAGCAACGAGGCTTCCTAAAGCTGCAGCTACCTCTAAGGTCTCTTCTGGAGATTGTTCTGTTAGTAATCCATAAATAAGTCCAGCGAGAAAAGAATCACCAGCACCTACGGTATCTACTACCTTGGTAGGAAAACCTACCTGAGTATATATTTTTTCTTTATGAAAGAGCATCGCACCATCGGCGCCCAGAGTAACACAGATCGTATCCGTATGAGTTGCTTTGGCAATTGCTTTTAGCTCGTCCTCTAGACTTTCTCCTTCAATACCCAATAAGATAACAATGAGTTCTAACTCTTCGTCATTAAGCTTGATACAATCAGCGATTTCCATTAAAGATCCAATAATATCTATATCATAATGTGGATCTCTCAAGTTGAGGTCAAATACTGTATATTTTGCTTCAGATACTAAGGCTTCAAATTGTTCTTGATTATAACCTTCTCGCAACGCAAGACTTCCAAATACAAAGGCATCGGCTTTTTTTACTTCCTCAATGGCTTCAGGCGTTGCTTCTATATGATCCCACGCAGCACCCTTTTTAATATCATAGGTAGCACTACCTTGACTGTTTAGAGAAACAATAACTTGTCCTGTAGCGTGCTTGTTCTTTTGAATATGAGAAATGTCTAAGCCAGTCGCTTTTAATTCTTCTAAGGTTTCTGTGCCTAATGTATCTTTTCCTATAGCACTAATCATGGTCATTTTTGCACCAAACGAATGCAAACGCAACGCTACATTAAGAGGTGCTCCACCAAGTCTTTTCTTATCTGGAAATACGTCCCAGAGTACTTCGCCATAACTGGCAATATGGGGTGTTTTACTCATCTTCGGGTATTAGTTCTTTTTCAAGTGCTTCTAAAGAAACCCCTTTGGTTTCTGGCATTTTTGTAAATGCCCAAATCAATTGTAGCACCATCATTCCTGCAAAGAAATAATAAATATACCATACAGCATCTTTTAAAACACCTTCTTTATCATCTAAAAAGAAAGGAGTAATTAAGGTAATGATTGCAGCAAATACCCAGTGGGTACTCGTCCCCCAAGATTGTCCATAAGCGCGAACACGATTTGGGAATATTTCTGAAATAAATACCCAAATCACTGCACCTTGACCAATGGCATGAGAAGCTATAAATAAGCAAATAAAGAATAATGTATATGTTGGACCTAAGTCTTGTTGGAAACAAACACCTACCATAATCAAACTAAAGATATAACCTATAGAACCAATAATAATAAGCTGTTTACGACCTAATTTATCTAATAATCGAACCCCTATAATGGTAAATACTAAATTTACAATTCCAATAGCAATCGAGTTAAATAAAGATTCGGAACCTCCAAGTCCTGCGTTTTCAAGAATTTCTGGTGCATAGTATAATACAAAGTTAATCCCAGATAACTGATTAAAAAATGCAATCAGAAACCCTAACCATAATACACGACTGTATTTTTTCTGGAATAAATTATCACCACTTTTTGGTTTTATAAGATCTGTTTTGATCTCATCTAGTTGTGCTTGTGCATCTTCAGGAGTGTATATTTCATTAAGTACGGCTAATGCACCTTGATCATCTTTTTTCTGTAGGGCTAACCATCTAGGACTATTAGGTACTTTTAATACCATAAGGGTATATACTAATGCAGGAACAGCCTCTATACCGAGCATCCATCGCCAGTCATTGGCACCATCAAAACCTTTAAGAAGATAATTGGATACAAAAGCAATTAAGATTCCAAATACCAAACAAAACTGATAGAGCCCTCCCATCTTACCACGATTGGCACCTGTGGTAATTTCAGAAATATAAATTGGAGCTGCCACAGATGAAATACCAACACCAACACCTCCTATAAACCTAAATAAGGAAAACGAATAAGGATCTGGTGCAACAGCACTACCAATAGCAGAAACAAAAAATAAAATCCCTATCCAAAACAACGTCTTCTTACGTCCTAATTTCTTGGTTGGAATCCCGCCAAATAGAGAACCAGCTACGGTTCCCCATAAAGCCATACTCATAATAAACGTCCCATGAAAAAGAGGAGATAGTTCCCAGATGTCTTTTATAGGTTGGTTGGCACCACTTATAACAACAGTGTCAAATCCAAACAGAAACCCAGCGAGGGCAACCGTAATACTCCATTTTGTAATTTCTTTCATTTGGTTTATGAGCCTCTCCAAAAGGGAGGTCTTTTTAATGGTTAGTGGTCTTGTTTTACTTCCAGATACGTTTCATTTTTGAAACCTTCACATTTGTCATTTTATGATCTTTACTCATAAAAGTCATCACCGTATAGGGTTTATTCGGAAATAGTTGGTCTGTCATAACCGTAGCTCCCCGATCTACAAAAAATTCAAGTGATGAGGTATCCATAAAAATACTGAATGTTGTCTTACCGTTTCCTTCTATAATAGCAGGAGCCATATGCACTTTTTCGGCAAATCTAGGTTCAAAATCGATCTTTCCAGATTTCTTACGATCTATGTAAAATGCATTGTTGTCTTTATGATAACCTACAAATAACTGGTCATTAGGAATGTTTGAAAACTTTAATTTAAAATCTTGCAACTCCCCTTCGATCTCAAAATCAATACGCATCTCATTAAAATTTTCGGATGTAAGAGAGTAGTTATTGGTGATGCTATCATAGGTCTGTGTCGCATAGGTGTATTTATCTATCGCTGGTACAGGATAACTCTTAAGATAATAAGAATTGTCTTTATGTAGGGTAAGCTTTCGCGAAAGCGTCATTGCACTTCTCCAATTTTCGGTAGGGGTTATTTGAGCATAATTCCAGTTGCTCATCCATCCTATAAAAGTACGATCGCTATCTGGCAATCCATTATAAGTAACACCCGCATAATTATCGGTGCCATAATCTATCCATTTATTTTCTTTTTGTGTTGTGGTAAAGGTTGTGCCATCAAAATCTCCTATAAAGTATTGTGTCCCTGAACCTCCATTAGGTGCACCAGGATTGATGCTTACAAGTAACACCCATCTTTTCTCATCGGTTCCTTCGACAGCAATTTGAAACAAATCAGGACATTCCCAAACACCTCCATGAGCACCTTTGTCTTTGCCAAAATCACTAAGATATGTCCATGATTTTAAATCAGGGCTGCTATAAAATTTTGCATGATCTCCAGCAACGAGTGTAAGAATCCATTTCTGAGAGGTTTCATGCCACATTACTTTTGGATCTCTAAAATCGCGGATACTCGTTGGATTCCCAATGACGGGATTTCCTTCATATTTGGTCCACGTTGTACCTTCATCTAAACTGTATGCGATACTTTGATATTGAAAGTCATTACGACCTTCTTTTTCTCCTTTGGGTTCATGATGTGTAAAAATAGCCACCATAGGTGGGTTGTCTTTGGTGCCAAGTCCAGAAGTATTCTCAAGATCCATCACTGCACTTCCAGAAAATATATAACCTAGTTCATCAGGATATAAAGCAATAGGTTGATGTTTCCAAGAGACTAAATCTTTACTGGTTGCATGCCCCCAATGCATCGGCCCCCAAACAATATCGTCTGGGTAATATTGATAAAATAGATGATAGGTGTCTTTGTAAAATAAAAGACCGTTAGGATCATTCATCCATTTTTCTGGCGGTGTAAAGTGGTATTGTGGGCGGTAGCTTTCGCGAAAGCGTACGACGTCATTTTTTACTGTGATTTCTTCTTTTTCTATAGCGGGAGTTTTTTCTTTTTTACAACCGACACACACTAATAAAAGAAATAAAAGAGATAGAAATCGCATGGGTTTTGTTTGTCTAAATATAACAATACCATTCGAACTTGTAAAATTGCTATATAAAATAACGTTTCGGAATGATAAAAGTAAGTGTCTACAAGATTGACTCTTTCAAAATACTCCTTTGAGCGTGGTCGAAAACTTAATTAACAATCTGTTGATTAAAGGGAGTTTTGACAACGCTCGAGCGAGTAGCATTACTTTTATATAGTAGGAAGATTCTTTTCTATTTTTTAATAACCTTTAATGTAGTATGCATTCCTTGAGGATCTACTATAGACACAAAATAAATTCCCGAACTCCCCTTGATCGTGAGATCAAGGGTGTTGGTATTTACAAATTGTTCTAGTGAGATAAATTGTCCAAGGATATTAGTAACTGTAAGATCTATTTCTGGATAGGTTTTGCCCAAATCTATACGGATGTCTCCTTGTGTGGGATTAGGAAATAAGTGGGGAGATATGTTTACGGTATTGTCTTCAAGAGCTAGCGTTTCAAAAGTAGCATCTATGGCTGCTAAGGCATCTAATTTTCCATACCCCCAAGTATTGTTAGGAACGCTTCCTGTAAAGGAATCTGCTCGACTCGTGTCTCTTAAAATGTCTCTGATTTGATTGGGTGTTAGTTCAGGATTTACTTCTAACATCAGTGCAATAACACCTGTAGATAATGGTGCAGAAGCACTTACTGCATTTTGAATACCATATAATCCGTTACTGTTTTGGAGTATATTAAAACTAAAGCTTTCGTAAAATGTATTTGCTGCGTATGGTGCGTGACATACTTCTCCTGGTGCTACAAAGTCAATTCCTAAACGGCCATCTTGTGTAGGGCCTTCACTAGAGCCTATCCAAAGTTCTCCTGTTTCTCCTTGACCAGTAATATCCCTAAATACTCCATTGATATCTGTCCAGTCATTCTGGACTACATAATCCCCTGGAGTGATGAGTGAATTTGCACTGGCAAAGTCATTAATGCTTGCCCCGGCGGTTACAAAACTTAAGAATTTATTTTCATTACTGTAAAGAGCAGGATTCAAAGAGGCTTTAAAATTACCGTCATTTACCTGAGTTCCTTCCAGAATAACTTTGTAGGTACCTATGGCACCAGAAAAATCAATTAATAATTCACGTCTATTGCTGGTTGCTCCAAAAAATTCAACATCGGCACCTCTGTGAAACATACTTATATCTCCCAGGGTTTGATCGACCGCAGTAGATGCATTTGCGGGAGCTGCAAACGGTCCCTCTATAGTTCCATCAGGACGTTCTAGACTCACTGTAAAGCGATCAGACTCACTATACCACATATCAAAACGTAGATTTCCCGCTTCTCCTTTCTGAATTTCAATATCAACAGATTGTCCTTGTGTAATATCACCAGAGGCAGCATTATCACTACCGCCATCATCACCTACGCCACATACAAAAGTATTTCCTAAGGCTACAAAATCGTCTATAGAACGGCACAATAAACTCGTTCCATCTGTAGGGCCTCCTATAGAACCAATATTCATAAGTGTTACAGATGGGAGGTTAAGTTCCTGAATTTTATCTGCGGCAAACGCTAAGGCAATAGGAATATATGCTGGATTATAAAACCCTTGTTGTGCAGGTTGATCTCCAAAAGCAGGAAAGCCATCAAGTACAATCTTTATGCTTATAATGGTAGCATTAGGCGCAACTCCTTGAAATTCTCCAGAAGTAGTCCCACTCCCGTCACCTGCAATAATGCCTGTCGTTGCTGTTCCATGACCTCCTCGGTCTGTAGACAGAGGATCCCCACCAGTATCTAACGAAGTGTTAATCTGATCCTGAGTAAAAATAGTTCCTACTCCATAAGGATTTTCTGGATCGCTTGCTCCTGTGGGATCAATCATATCATAGATATATGCAATACGTGTATTTCCGTTTTCATCAATAAAATCTGGATGACGATAATCAATACCTCTATCTAGCATTATAACTAGAACAGCTTCACCATTAAGATCATATTGTGTGTAAACGTCATCTAGATTAACTTCTTCTCTAGGTGGAATACCTTGAGCATTGCTATGTAAAATGAAACAAAAAAAGATTACGATAAATAGAAGAAGACGATTCATATTATAGTTTTATAATTGAATCCAATGTATATATTGTTTCTGTTTAAGACGTTTCATTTATTGCTAGTACGCAATTATTGGAACTAATTTGTAGGGTTTTTTCTGAATTGAGAAGGGGTAAGCCCTGTAAATTTTTTAAAAGCATTATTGAAGGTGGTCTTTGAATTAAAACCAGCTTCAAGACCAATAGCAACTACGGTGTATCTTGAAAATTCAGGATTTCTAAGATGTGTTTTGGCTTCTTCAACACGCAGGGAATTGATATATTCTGAAAAACTAGTGCCAAGTTCATGATTAATAATTCTAGAAAGATAACTTTTACTTAGTTGAAGCTCGTCGGCAAGGGTTTCTAGAGAAAGATTAGAATCGAGGTATCTTTTCTCTTGAATAAGGATTGTTTTTATAGTGACGATATGTTCGTTTTGAGATGTTGACTTCTCTTGTTTTGGTTTTTCTTCAATAGAGTAAGAAGCTGATCGATGTGTAGCTTCCCGTATTTTTTTACGATCCTTAGTAATGCCATATTTATAAATCCCAAAATGCCCTAAATAATAGATGGCAAACGATAGTCCTAACCAGAGAAATCGGAAGTAAAATTGCAATTTTGGATCAGAAAAAAAGGTAATCAATGCAAAGGCCCAAAAACAAGTAAGAACAAACAGTATAAGTAAAGTGTTTTGAAGCCATGTTAATTCGGTATCACTTGGTGTAATTTTTAATCGTCTTTTTTGCGAGGTATTCTTTTTAAAACGCACTACAGTTATAAAAGAGATTAAAAGTAAAACAAGCGTATAGAGCAGAGAGAAACTACTTTGAATCCCATTTAGAAAACGATACGTGCTATAACGTTCTTTTGTAATTCCTTGGATAGCTTCAATTTTAAAAGGGATTGCTATAAAAAAAAGAAAAACAAAGAATGGGACAAAGAGCAACCGTAGCTTTTTTTTGATTTTTTTTGAAGGATTTAAAAAAACTAAGACATAAAAATAAACAAACACAGGAATTAGAGAACCTACAGGAATATAGAAGGTTTCATACATTCTCCTCCCACTTATCATTCCTGTATCTGGGAGAAGGAATTGGAGGTTATTATATGAAAAAGCAAAAATCAGAGCAGCGAGATAAAAGGTGTTTGTGCCTTTATACTTTTTTGAAAAAAGATATGCTATTGCAAAAACAAACCCCTGTATTGTTCCTGCAATAATAATTCCCGTAATGAGCTTAGAGATCAAAAATAGTTGCGTTTAGTTAGTAAATTTACTAAAAATTTATATCCGATTATAGATTGTGATTTTTGTTGAGTTCGCTTTCGCGAAAGCGTATATAAACCCTATCCTTTCAAGACTATTTTCTATCTATAACCTACAATGATAGATACTCATGAAATTAGTTATTAAGAATACAACGTTTTCGTAGCAAAAAGGATTTACCTAAATTGTAAGTCAGTACTTAGACCCTTACTTTTACATTATACCCATTATGAAACGAAAACTCACCCTTAAGTTAATTGCAAAAGAATTAGATGTATCTATCTCTACTGTATCAAAAGCATTACGCGATAGTGCAGAAATAAGTGAAGATACACGTCAAAAGATCAAGGCCTTTGCAAAGCTTTATAATTACAAGCCTAACAATATTGCATTGAGCCTCAAAAATCGTAAGACACGTACCATTGGAATTATCATTCCGCAAATTGTACATCACTTCTTTACAACAGTGATTCGAGGGATCGAGCAAATGGCAAGAGAACATAATTATAATGTGATTATTACATTGTCCAATAATGATTTTGATAAAGAAGTTCTAAATATGGAACTACTTGCCAATGGAAGTACAGATGGGTTTATTGTATCTCTTGCAAAAGAGACTTTGCATAAAGATGATTTTAGACATCTCACAGAAACGATAGATCAAGGGATGCCTGTAGTGATGTTTGATCGTATTGTAGATGAAATACCGTGTGATAAAGTATTGATAGATGACCGTGAAGGTGCAAAAATGGGAGTAAGACATCTTTTAAAAACAGGATGCCGTAAGATTGCTATTATTACTACAAAAGATTATGTGACTATTGGAAAGTTACGTACCAAAGGGTATATAGAAGCATTAGAGTCATATGGTATTAAAGTAGAGAAAGATCTTATTCTTAAACTAGATACGATTGATCATTGTGATGATGAATGTTCTAAAAAAATCAAAAATTTTCTTAAAGACAAAGGAATAGATGGTGTTTTTACTGTAAACGAACTCTTTGCAGTAACAGCAGCAAAGCATCTTACTGCGCTAGGTAAAAAAATCCCAGAAGATGTCTCTTTAGTGAGCTTTAGTGATGGCGAACTGTCAAAACATTTTATCCCGAGTCTAACGACGGTAAGTCAACATGGAGAAGAAATGGGGCGCAAAGCAGCAGAGTTACTAATTAATAAATTAGAGCGAGAACGCCCTAATGATGAAGAGGAAGTAGAAGAATATACTACGGCATATATAGAGACTAGTCTTATAGAACGAGAGAGTACAAGAAAAGTATAAGCATAAATATTGATGATATAATAATATTAAAAAAGACGAGTAGAGATATCTACTCGTCTTTTTTGTTCAAAATAATAAAGAAAGTTTCGTCACTCTCAGTAATGCCAGTAAACTCACCCTTATCTATTTCCTAAAATCTAGAACAATACCAATCTTTCCTCTCAAAATCATGTATACATCAAGTAAATTCAAATAACTCATAACTATTTGATAAACAGAATATTATAACACTGTTTTCTTGAAAACAGATATCTGCATTCCTGAAATCATTTGAACACCCCTTAAAAGACACCTTAATTCTTACGGATGACAAGTAGTTTAGCACTGTCATTAATCGTAAAAATTATAACTATTAAAACAATTAGTAAAACAACTAAGAGGAATCTATAAAAAAAGAAATCAACCTTATAATATTGAAAATCAATATTTTATTAACTATTAAAATTTTTATTATGAAAAATGTAAAACTATTATTTATCCTATTAGCTATTGTTATGACTTCATGTAGTACAGATTCTGAAGACATAATAACACAAGCAGATTTGACGCTCGATACTGCGACAAGAACAGCTATTTTATCTGAATTAGAGACAACTTTAACTGAGCAAAAGAGAGTACTTATTAAGTATGAAGATTCTAAAGTTATAGAAATAGATGGTGAGATGTTTTTGAGAGCTTGGAGTGGAGATTTTGTAACAACTACTTTATTAGGAAAAGGTAAAGATGGAAAATTACAAACAAGAGGGGTTTCTTGTACAACAACAGCTTGCTCTGGTATACCAAATGCGTGTGAGCCCAATGAACGAGGTTACTGTTCGCCTTGTACTGGAGGTGATTGTACTAAAACAACTACAGAAGATGATGGTCTTGCTGAAATTGGAGAATAGGAAGAATTACCTATTCTTTTAACAAAAAAAAACGAGTGGATTTATCCATTCGTTTTTTTTTGTTAAAAGAATAAAATAAATGTATTAAAATCGCAAAAAGAATACTGTTTATTATGATGTATTTAAAAGAGAAAATGGAAATAATAAGTAGATTTGTGAATAGATAAAAACCAATATGAAGAAAGCATTTATATTTGACTTAGATGGTGTTATTGTAGACACGGCAAAGTTTCATTATCTCGCTTGGCGTAACCTTGCCAAAGGCATTAATTTTGATTTTACTGAGGAACAAAACGAGCAATTCAAAGGGGTAAGTCGTGTGCGATCCTTGGAGCTATTACTTGATATGGCAAATTATACAGCTACACAAGAGGAGAAAGATATCTGGTTGGTACAGAAAAATGAAGAATATTTAAGCTATATCAAAAAGATGGATCAAAGTGAGATCTTGCCAGATGTACCACGAGTATTAAAGCATCTACTTTCAAAAAAGCAAGGCGTTGCCTTAGGTAGTGCGAGTAAAAATGCACGTCCTATTCTAGAACGTGTAGCACTACTAGATAAATTTCAAGCTATTGTAGATGGGAATGATGTAACGATTGCAAAGCCAAATCCTGAGGTATTTATAAAAGGTGCGCAAGCATTACAAACTCAAAATGTAGATTGTATTGTTTTTGAAGATTCTATTGCTGGTGTTCAAGCTGCAAATACTGCAGGGATGATAAGTATAGGTATTGGAAATGCAGAAGTACTCCATGAAGCAGATCATGTGTTTGCCAACTTTACCCAAATATCAAATGAGTTTCTAGATCATCTAATCGAGAGATAATACGATCAGAGTCTACCTTAAAATCAATACATAACAAACTAAATCACGCTACAAAATGCATCTAGAATATATTACTCCTAATGCTTGGTCTATTATAGAAGAAGAGTGGAATCCAGAGTATGTAAAATCGTCTGAGAGTCTAATGAGCCTAGGCAATGGTGCTATGGGGCAACGTGCCAATTTTGAAGAAAAATATAGCGGAGCTACATTTCAAGGGAGTTATATAGGAGGGGTATATTATCCAGATAAAACCCGTGTAGGTTGGTGGAAAAATGGCTATCCAGAATATTTTGCAAAAGTGCTCAATGCTCCTAGTTGGATTGGGATTAATATAAAAATAAATGGGGAATCGTTAGATTTACACACCTGTGCTTCTGTGCATAATTTTAAGAGGGAACTCAACATGAAAGAAGGTGTACTCTATCGTAGTTTTGAAGCAACTCTTCATAACGGGATTACGGTAGGAGTAAAGGTGATTCGATTCTTGAGTTTAGCCCTAGATGAAGTAGGAGCGATAAATTACGAAGTAACTCCAATAAATAAAAATGCTACGATAAGTTATGAGCCTTATCTGGATAGTGGAGTAACCAATGAAGATTCCAATTGGGATGATCAATTCTGGAATACATTATCAGTCACAAATCGAGGAGATAGTGCTTTTATTGTTGCACATACGATGAAGACGGAGTTTTACGTATGTACGATGATGCGTAGTGAGATTTATGTTGGAGGGAAACAGGTTACGCTTTCGCGAAAGCGTACCGAAAAATCATCCTACCAAGGAACTGTAGGTAATAAACAAGAAACAATCACCTACCTAGGACATCATTATGAAACCGAAGTTAAACAAGGAGAAACGTGTGCCATTCATAAATTTGGAGGATATGTAAGTGATCTCAATCACAAGAAAGAAAACCTAGAAGACGTTGCAAATGTAATACTAGATAAAGCAACAAGCGTAGGTTTTGAAACCATGCTTGCGCAACAAAAAGAAGATTGGGCAATCATATGGGGAATGTCGGACATTACAATAGATGGTGATGTAAAAGCACAACAAGGAATACGCTTTAATATTTTTCAGCTCAACCAGACGTATTCTGGGAAAGATGCACGCCTCAATATAGGGCCTAAAGGGTTTACAGGAGAGAAATATGGAGGCTCTACCTATTGGGATACAGAAGCGTATTGTATTCCGTTTTATATGGCGACCAAAGATCAACAAGTAGCTCGTAATCTTTTAAAATATCGATACGAACAACTAGATAAAGCTATAGAAAATGCTGCAAAACTAGGCTTTACTAATGGGGCAGCTTTGTATCCTATGGTGACCATGAATGGAGAAGAGTGTCATAATGAGTGGGAAATTACCTTTGAAGAGATACACCGTAATGGGGCAATGATCTATGCGATTCATAATTATGAACGTTTTACAGGAGATACATCTTATATTCCAGAAATGGGACTTGAAGTGATTATTGGTGTTGCTCGGTTTTGGCAACAACGATGTACTTGGTCTACTGCAAAGGAAAAATATGTGATGCTTGGAGTGACAGGACCTAACGAGTATGAGAATAATGTAAATAACAATTGGTATACAAACTATCTGGCAAAGTGGTGTCTGGAGTACGCTTTCGCGAAAGCGAACGAAGTAAAACAACAGTTTACTACAGATTACGATAGGATTATAACTAAAACAAACCTTTCTGATATCGAAATTTCAGGTTGGAAAGAAATGGCAGATCAGATGTATTTTCCATATTCAGAAAAGCATGATGTGTTCCTACAACAAGATGGTTTCTTGGATAAAGAATTGATTTCTGTAGCAGACTTGCCTGCATCAGAACGCCCGATCAATCAGAGATGGTCTTGGGACCGTATTTTGAGATCACCGTATATTAAGCAAGCAGATACCTTGCAAGGATTCTACTTTTTTGAAGAGCATTTTACACAAGAGCAGTTAGAAAAACATTTTGATTTTTACGAACCATTTACGGTACATGAGAGTTCGTTATCTCCTTGTGTTCATGCCATACAAGCGGCAAAGTTAGGACGTATGGAGCAAGCATATACCTTTTATTTACGTACCTCGCGACTCGATCTAGATGATTATAATAAGGAAGTAGAAGAAGGGCTCCATATTACGAGTATGGCTGGTACGTGGATGAGTGTGGTAGAAGGTTTTGGAGGGATGCGTGTACGTGATGGAAAATTGATTTTTGAACCGCAAATCCCAGATGCTTGGGATCGCTATTCTTTTAAAATCAACTTTAGAGGGCAAATTCTAACAATAGAAGTGACTAAGGATAATACTCGCTTTACAATAGATAAAGGAAACGATCTTGAGATTTTGGTAAGAGGAAAAGCTGTTGTTGTACCTATGGGGAAAACCGTTACGATATAATTTCTATTGTTAAGTAAACTATATGGATTGTTTCTCCTAAGAAACCTTCACCCCATATTTAGTAAGTAATCCTTGTACATCTTCTTTAGAAAATAATGCTCCTTTTACTCGATTAAGATCAAGATCTATGACATACTGAATGGCTGTTCTGAAGTCTGTTTTTTGAAGATTTGTTGAGTCGAAAGTAGTTCCTTTAAGATCACAATTTGTAAATACGGCTTCAGATAAATTACTTTCGGTAAAGTCAGCTTCTTTGAGGGAGCAATCTTTAAAATGTGTTTTTGAGAGATTGAGTTGATAACAGTTTGCTAGATCCAAAACACAGTCGTCAAAACTTAATGAGAGCATAAAATCATGACAGACACTAAGATCGGCTCCTACCATTTTGCACCCTTTAAAACGGACATCGTTTAGTGTAGTGCCTCCAAATTTTGCATTGGTAAAGTTACAGTCTATAAATTCACACTCAAGAAAAGAAGCATTTGAGATATGAAGTTTTGGAAATAGGCAATCTGTAAATGTACAATTGTCATATTCTCCCACTGGAAATCCTTTGACAGTATAATCAATTCCTTTATAATCTTCGTCTAAGAATAGTTTGGACATGAGTCTATATTCTTTTTATTACTCCTTCAAAGGCATAAAAATCTCTGCTTTCCATTGTAATTCATCACCGCCCATATTTGGGTTGTTATAAAATACTTCGATAGGGGTGAGGTCAACCTCAATATTGTTTCTCTCAGCATATTCTTTTAAGGCATACCAAGCGCGATCTGAGGTAATATAATTACCATTATAGATGGCTTTGATGGCATCCTTCTCATAATAGCGTTTGTATTTTATTTCTGGATGATTTGGTAGACTATCAGATTGCTTAATAGGAAAACAAAAATTGTATTGAATACTATCATTTTTGATATTCCAATGTGTGATTTCAACAAAAGGAGTTCCGTTGAGCTCTACTTTTCCTTTTAGCATGATTTGCGTGAGTAAAGAGTAGTTGTACATCATTCCCTTTGCTTTCTCTACTTGGAGTCCTTTAAGAGGTGTATACGCAACATACGTAGCTCTTGTCTTACTCTTACCTTCTATAGTTACTTTAAATTTATCAATATGGCTATTGAGTACGTCATAAAATTCTTTAACATTGGCTTCAGATCGTTTTTCGATAGAAGTTCTAGAAAAAGGAATCGCAAGCTTATTTGCAATACTATGATCTGTATCTTTTATATATACTTTTACTCTGGATGTCGAGTCGGTAAGTGCTTGTATTTTCCAGGTATATACATGTGTAGAATCACCAAATGTAAATTGTTGTTTAAGTTCATCAAACTGAGTTTGATCTATAATCTCAGTACCTTCAATAGCGGCATACCATGACTTTATAGATTGATTAACTGTTCCTACAGTTGTTTTTGCGGTAAAACGAACTACATAATCATAAGGCTTTGTAAGATACCAAGCAGCTGTAATGACAACAATAAGCATAATAGCGACAGATACTATTTTTTTCATACAACAGGTGTATTAATTTGATGCTTGAGCATTATTGATTTTCATTTTTAACTTAGCATTAATAAACCGACCTATGTTCTTTCCTTGAACAAGACCATTGTCTACAGCAGCACGATAATGTATGCCGCCATATAACCTACTCACAGCAGCTTCATTTGCAGCAGTTCTAAAAGAAGAGAAACTACGTACAGGAAGTCCATAAGGCAATTCTGTATCATCTACAAAAGAAAACCCATCACCAAAGATACTTGTCAATGCTTCTGCTGCTGCTCCAGAAGCTACAGAATGACCACTTACATATTCAGGAAATGGAGGTGTTTGTAAAACAGGTTGCCAACTATCATCAAAATGCTCATTAATAAGTGTTTCAGGACGTACAAGATTACTTCTGTATTTCTCATCCCAACAACTTATAAAAGCATCTGCAATGGCTAAGGATGTTTTTGTATAGGTATACATGGTTTGCATATTATCATGCCCCGTTTTTCTAGAGGCAATTTTTGCAATTCCAATCCAATGTGCTCCAGGTGTAATTTTCTTAGTTGCAAACATTAAGTGGCCACGAGTTACAGATACATATGGATTGCAATCCCAAAATTGTGCAATAGCAATTTCTTCGGCATCATCTCCTTTTCTTGTAATGCTTTCACTAAGATCATATACTTCTTTAAGCTCTTTATAAAAAACAGAAGATTCATCCATTGAGAAAGCAGGTGGTGGTTCTGGTTTGAATTGAGCTGCAGAGTCTATGACAAAAGGGCGTATTTTATTCCAGTGTGGTTCTATACCATCTCCATATGAAGGGGGTGTAGGTTGCCATCTTGATGGGTCATCTGTAATAACAGAAAACTTAGGCATCGTTCTCGTTTCTTTATATAGATCTTTATCCATCCAAGCAGCTACGTGTTCTGCCACAGCAAGACCATAGGTTTTTGATGTTTCAAATTCTTTTTGATTTTGTGTGCCCCAAACTTGATATAAACTATCTCTATTTGTTGTAATCATTTCTTCAGAAAAAACGAGGCGTCTATTGAGGTCTATATGTGCTACTAATGCAGCAAGATCATAGTTTAGGTTTTCTGTAGTTGTGGGTTTTGGGATCGCTTCAAATCCTGTTAACTGTGTTGCTAGAGAATTATATGTTGGATTAGTATTCGATAGAATTTCATAAGCAGCAACATTAGGATACGCATAAATCCTACTCGCTTGTGGAGGAGAAAAGATATCATGTATCATCACTTGCGTTACATTATCTACAGATCTATGAAAATCTTCTGGGGTGATAATAATAGGTTCTGATAATTTTTCTTCGCAAGAAGCAAAGAAAAGAACGAGGATTACTACTCCAAAAAAACGGGAAATTATGTTATTCATGATGCGTCTTATTTTGTAATTCGTATACGTGTGCTTTATCGTTGTTAAAAGTAACTAGTAAGTACTTCTTAGTATGTAGTGATAATATTGTAAGATGTCTTACTGATTTTTGTGCCAGATCAAGTCCTAAAGCATGTCCTAATGTACTACTTCCATCACTTTTAAGCAATGCTCCAGAAAAAGAATCTAATCTTCCGTGAAAAGGTTTTACTCCAAAGTAATTACCCGCTGCAAGGACTTCTTCTTGTCCATCTCCGTCAAAATCGTGAGAAGTAAATGCCATGATAGGTGATGTTTGTAAGTTTTCGCCGAAAGGCACAAATGTAAAATGCCCTTTTTCATTTTTAAGATACCCAGATTGTAATGTATGAACCGTAAGTGTCGTACTTCCTGAGAGCTCTTTTTTGCCAAAAATCTCTTCAACAGTTTGTCCTCCAAAACTCTTATAAGTAGTGTATTTTTTATGCAGATACGTCATCTGCGCACCAAGCTCATGGAGTCCTAATAAAGGATAGTAGGCGCCATCTTTTTTAGTAGCAACGATGGTTTCTGATTGTCCGTTTTTATCAAAATCATCTAGATACGCATACATAGGTGCTGTAGGAGAAGCAGAGAATTTACTGTTTTCACCCCAGTTTCCTAATATATAATCTATATCCCCATCATTATCCATATCAAAAGGCTCGATAGCTTGCCATAGTCCATGGAGGGAAGGGTCAGTGACTGTGACTTTTTGAAGAGTGCCTTGTGTGTTTTTATAAAACTGAGGCGCCATCCATTCTCCTATGAGAATAAGATCTTTGGAGCCATCTCCATTAAAGTCACTCCAGATAGCATCTGTAATCATTCCTACAGTGTCAAACGAGTGATTAGGGTCTATACTCAATACTCCCTCATCATTGTTTAGAAGTAGCGACTGTGATGGCCTTCCAAAATCATTTGTAATAGTCTGATTCCCTACAAATACATCTAGATCCCCATCATTATCATAATCATGAATAGCAAGTGTAGAAGCGTTTTGGAAACTTTCTGGAAGTATTTGTTTTATAAACGTCGTGTCTTGTGCTGTAAAATAGAGATCTTTAAGCGCCTTTGCATTATCATCAAAATCGGCACCTCCAGTTCCAATCAATAAATCATCACGACCATCTTGATTAAAATCGGTAAGTGTTGCCACTATATCTTCAGTGACCACTTCCTTTGTAATCTCAGAAAAAGAAGTTTCTGTAAATCCAGTACTATCCTGAAGAAAGACTTTGGAAGGAAAAAATTTAGAACTCCCAAAATAGATGTCGTCTTTTTGATCTCCATTAATATCACCTATTGCAATCGCAGGACCGCGATCTGATACTTGATAAGGAATTAATTTCTGACGATTAAAATCAATATAACGATCTTCTTCATGGGTAAAATCAATCCCTAAATTACCTGGAACACGTTTAAAAAGAGGATCAATAGTAGGGATTTCAGCTTTATAATTATACGATGTATTGCCTTTTGGCGAAATGGTAAGTGTTTGATTAACTTGAATGTCTTTTAGTATTTGAGAAGTACGATCTGGCCATATAATTCTCAACGAATCTATCTTTTGTGTCGCTCCATACCCAAAATGGAGTACAGGCTCCGAAGAAGCTTGAAAACCGCGTACAGTATACAATTCTTTGTATTGTAATTTCCCTTGATGATATGAAAGCACTTTTGTGCCTATTCCCAGAGCATTTGTTTTTGTATACTCAAAACGAATCTTTACATAATTTGAAGTAGCATCTGTAGTATTTTGATATACTTGAGGTGTGGTATTAATGTTATTAGTAATTATATCCAGATCCCCATCATTATCTAGATCAGCAATAGCAGTAGCTCCAGAAACAAGCGTGTCTTTTTTTGTCCAAGTACCCGAGAGGTCCTCGAAAGCAAGATGCTCTTTTCCTTTAAAGATGTAATTGTGTGTATTCCCTTTTGGCATTAACTCTAATGCTTTTTGATCAATAAGTTTAGTGTTACTGATCTTATTTTGGATTTGCTCACTAGAGATAAACCGGATGTAATCTAAGTCATTAGGTCGTTTTGGAATGCCATTTGAAATGAAAAGATCCTGTCTACTATCTTGATCAAAATCGGCAAAAAGAGCACTCCAACTCCAATCTGTAGCAGCTACGCCACTCAGTAAAGCAGTCTCTTGATAATCATACCCTTTTTGATTTATATAGAGCATATTACGTGTAAACTGGTAGTGATACCCAAAACGATCAATCCGTAATTTTTGCGTTTGGATATTATCATCACCTTCAGACGATTTAAGTACACGCTCATCTTGTGGTAACATGTCTAGTGACATTAAATCTGGCCATCCATCTCCATTAATATCGGCGACATCATTCCCCATAGAAAAACGAGAAGTGTGTCCAAAATATTCTTTTAAGCTTTCGCGAAAGCTACCATCACCATTATTCAAGTAGTAATAATCATCTTCGTGAAAATCATTCCCCACATAAATATCTGGCCATCCGTCTTTGTTAAAGTCGGCAATGGCAATGCCTAATCCGTAACTGTTGATGCCTCCTAAAATACCAGCCTCTTCACTTACATCTGTAAATTTTCCGTCATCATTACGCATGAGTTTATCTCCAGTCTCATAATTGCGTTTAAATCTAAGAGATGCTTTCCCATAGGAATTCTGAGTATGTACAGCATGATTTAAGATGTATATATCAAGATCACCATCCAAGTCATAATCTAAAAAAGCAGCGTTTGAGCTATAAGAGTCTAGATCAAGTCCATAGACGGCCGCGCTTTCTGTAAACGTAGTATCTCCATTATTAATATAAAGTTCGTTATAGCCATCAAAACCATTAATGCCCACAACAGCACAGACATAAATATCTAGCAGTCCATCCCCATTTACATCACCCATCACAGCACCTGTATTCCATGTACTGTTTCCTCCAATACCAGCAGTATCACTTATATCTTCAAATTTAAGATCTCCTTTGTTAAGATAAAGTTTATTCTTTACTTGATTACCAGAGATGAAAATATCAGGTAAGGTATCTCCATTTACATCACCTACAGCAAGTCCACCACCATTATAAAAATAGAGGTAGTCTATAATATTAAAATCATCACTTTCTGTAAGTGTGTTTTCAAAAGTGAGCCCAGTATCTTGAGAGGAAGGGTTTTTAAATAGTGTGTTTTCTTGTGTACAACTACACAAGAATAAAAGAAAACCTATAAGCGCTATGTTTTTAATTGCTGGCATTATAGACTCTTGGTTTTTGATTATTGATCGCCGCAATTAAAAATGTCGCACCATTTTTATCTTTAAAAGTAGATAGATGTTTAATCTCATCGCGTACTTCAAAACCACTAGTGTTGTAATCTTGCCATTCAAAACCTAAATTACCATCACCTAGTAATACGCTACCGCTATTTGCATCTAGTTGAGAATATTGAGGTTTGAATTCAAAATTATTACCACCCATAATAAGATCTAAATTCCCATCATTGTTTATGTCTGTACAGGCAATCCCACACACACAAGATAATTGCACATGTACAGGAAGTTCTTGAATTTTAAATTGACCATTTCCTTCATTAATAGCAATAACAGATGATGAGGTTTGAACTTCTTTTACAATAGAAACATCCAATACTTCCTTAGAGAAGAGTTCATCGATAGATCGCTTTGCGTAGTCTGATGCTTTTATGTTTTGTTTTTTAAGAGAAACTAATTGCCCTGTTAATTCTTTCTTTTGATGTAAAGGATAATCCTTTCCATTTTTTTGAAAAGTCGTGATTTGCTCTATGGTTCCGTTATTGTCAAAATCATTGATATATAACTTCATTGGAGCTCCATCTTGAGGCTTATAATGAATGTTTGTCCCTTCGTTTCCTAGCACGAGATCAAGATCTCCATCATTATCAAGATCTGATACTTCTACCGTATTCCACCATCCAGGGAGATCGTCTAGCGAACTCTTCATAGCAGAGAGTCTTCTTCCTGAGTTTTTAAATATTTTTGTGGTTCCCCATTCTGAGGTGATGACAAGGTCTTTTTTTCCATCTTTATCCATATCTGCCCACACAGCATCGGTAATCATACCCGCATCTTTTAAAGAATGAGCTACACGATCTGTTGCATTTGTAAATTCTCCATTTCCTTTATTTTCTAAGAAAAGGTGTTCTGGATTGATACCGTACACAGCAATCACACTACGAGAACCTATAAATACATCCATATCACCATCTTCATCAAAATCATACGGAGCTACCACCGACATATTTTGAAAAGCAGATGGGATTGTATGTTGCGCTTTCGCGAAAGCGCCACGACCATCATTTAGATATAATCGAACACTGTAATCATTTTTTGTAGTTACTTCATTACCGCCAGACCCTACCATAAGATCCAAATCTCCATCACCATCTGCATCAAAAAATGCCGCCGCTGAATCTTCAAAATTTGCATCTGCTTCAAAAGCAGAATGATTAGTTCCTTGTGATAAAACACCTTGTCCTTTATGCAGGTAAATTGTTCCTGCTTGGCCTCTAGCACCTCCTATAAAAATATCTTCATTTCCATCTCCATTAATATCTCCTACAGCAAGTGAAGGCCCTTCTTGAGATAGTTTTTTTGCAATCAATCCTTCATAATCAAAATCACTATACTCATTTTCTTTATGTGCGGTAAGACTTTTATTAGAAACCTCTTGAAAGAGTTGCTTTACTTTTTCGGGCTTAGGGATTTTATAGGTTGTTGTTGCATCAGAAATATTTAATTGTAGTGTCTGGTTGACTGTTACGTTTTCAAATGTTTGTGTTTTGTCATTAGGCCAGATCACACGTAATGAATCTATTTTTTGAGAGGTTCCTAGCCCTATGGTCATCCCATGCTCCATGGAAGATTGAAATCCTCTAGATGGAATTAATTCTTGAATCACCGTATGATCTCCATGATATAAACGTACCGTTGTTCCTATTGCAAAAGGATTCTTTGCTTCTCCTTTAAACTTTAATTTGATATAATGATGATCTGCATCTGCTTCTGTGTTGTTCTTATAGATAAATGAGTTCATATTGACATTATTTACCACAAGGTCGAGATCGCCATCATTATCAAGATCACCATATGCAGCACCATTAGACATACTAAGTGTATCAAATCCCCACTCTTTGGCAGCGTTTTTAAACGTAATATCTTTCTGATTGTGATATGCATAATTAGCCAATGGCTTTACTGGCATTTTATTAATGATAGAGTCAATAGCTCTTTTTCGACCCGTAGCTTTACTTTGCATAATTTCATTGGCAAAGAAATCTACAAAGTCTAAATCTGTAAGATCATGATTGATCCCATTAGTTACGTAAATATCACGATACCCATCATTATCCATGTCAAAAACCAATCCTGACCAACTCCAATCTGTTGCTTCTACACCACTGTGATATGCAACTTCTGAGAAAGTACCATTGCCATTGTTTATTTGTAAGGTGTTCTGTATAAACTGCTGATAAAAATCATTACGTTGTTTTCTTTTATACACGTTATAACCATCAAATTCCATCACAGATTTTACACGTTCTTCTCCGTCAGGTAACATATCTGTAATAAAGATATCTTGTAAACCATCATTATTAAGATCGGAAATATCAATTCCCATCGCAGATAAGGATAGGTGAGAGGTCCATTTCTTAATTTCTTCTGTAAAAGTGCCATCTTGATTATTAATGTAGAGATAGTCACGCTCAAAAAAGTCATTTGAGATATAGATGTCTGGATATAGGTCGTGATTAATATCTGTTACCATAACTCCCAATCCAAAACCTATTAATGATCCATAAATCCCAGCTTCATCACTTACATCTGTAAATGTGTCTCCATCATTACGCATTAATAAATCTCCAACACCTCTAAAATTGCTATCTACATTCTCCCAATCTTGAGCACGTTTGTCACGTTGTCCTTTATTGCCCAAACTACTTACTGGGACATTACTGTTGTTAAGGATGTAGACGTCTAGATCTCCATCTTTATCATAATCAAAAAACGAAGCGTGTGTCGAAAACCCTGAGGTAGCAAGATTGTATTGTTTTGCTTTTTCTGTAAAGGTGAGATCTCCATTATTGATATATAAATCATTGTCATGATTATTTGCATCATAATTTCCCGCATTACTTACATAAATATCTAGTAATCCATCGGCATTTATATCTGCCATGGTGACTCCCGTAGACCAAGGTTTGTCACCTTCGACTCCTGCTTTTGCAGAGATATCTTCAAATTTGAAATCTCCTTTATTAAGGTAGAGTTTGTTCTTGCCCATGTTTGCTGTAAGAAAGATATCTGCAAGCCCATCATTATTTATATCGCCTATGGCAACGCCTCCACCATTATAAAAGTTACGATATTTAAAAATGTTAAAGTCTCTTTGGTTTTCGATTTCATTTATAAAATCAATCCCGGTTTCTTCTGCAGAAAGAAGACTGAATAAAGTGTTTTCTGGAGTTGTATGTACTTCTTTTTCTTCTGTAGTTTTAGAAGTACAAGCAGTAATTGATAACCCTATAAGAGCTATTAGAATAGTTTGGTATGTGAATTTAACTTGCATAGTCTGTTAATTCTCTTGTTTAAGAAATAGAGGAGTATCATTATTACGTCCTACAACATAGTAGATACTGTTTGCTATTTTAATTTTTTCGATACTTCGGGAAGCCCCAGAAATGTCGTAATCTTGACTTGATAAGGTAATAAATCCTCCTTGCCTGTTGTTTTTCAAAAATACGCCATGAGAACCATCTAGCCTACCTAATTGGGTGCTTATTTCGTAATTATTCCCTACTAAAAGCGCGTCTAAAAAGCCGTCTTTATCAAAATCTTCAATAAGAATGTCTTGAACGGTTGATGCCTGTGCTAGAAATGGTAAATCGTGAGTTGTAAATGTGTTGTTTCCGTTGTTTTCAAAATACATAGAAGCAAATTGATAGGCTACTTTCTTTTCGGATTCTTGTAGTTTCTTTTTACCGAATAATTCTTGGATATCCGCTTTCGCGAAAGCGTTATAAGACAAAAACTTTTTGTTGAGCACAGGAATCTGTTTTACGAGTTCGTCTTTGGTGGCAATGGTTGTTTCTGTGCCTTGGTAATAATAAGTAACTACGGGGTCAATCTGATTATTTCCATCAAAATCGTTGCGATATAATGTAACAGGATGATCTACAGATGGATGTAGTTTTGTGTTCTTCCCCCAATTTCCTGCAATGATATCTAGATCTCCATCATTATCAAAATCGGCTACTTCGAGCGTATTCCACCAACCATGTGTCTTTTCTAATCCACGCGTGTCTTGAAGTGTGAGTGCTTTGCCATCATTCATAAAAATAGAAATAGGCATCCAGTGTCCTGTTACAACGGCGTCAGGGTATTGATCGTTGTTTACATCTTTCCATACAATATCATATACATTTCCTATGTTTTGAAGTTCGGAAGCATAGGTGATTGTTATGTCCTCAAAGTTGCCTTTTCCATCATTTTTAAATACATATTGAGTTGGTGTTTTTCCAAATTGGTGCGGTACTACATTTGCCGTAATGCAAATGTCTAAGTCCTGATCATTATCAATATCGACGGCAGTTACTTTGGAAGCATTTATAAAAATGTCTTTAAATGAATCTGAAACCCTCTGTAGTGAATCCTGTGTGTTGACATACAATCTCGGTTGAAGTGGCTGCCCTCTTCTAAATTCGTTTCCTCCGCTTACAACCAATAAGTCATTTTTTTGATCGCCATTTGCATCAAAAATTAGTGCGTGAGTATCTTCATTGATTTGTGTTTCTTTGGCATCTGGAAGTTGTTGCTTTGTAAAAGTACCATCTTCATTCTGTAACCATATAAGAGAAGATTGTCCTTTAGCGCCAAGTGTAATCATGTCTTCGAGTGTATCATTATTGATATCTCCTGTGGTAATAGATGTTCCTGTATTTGTGGTTGCATAAGGTACTAACGGATCTCTGCTAAACTCTATAGAAGTTCCGTCCAAATGAGTGAAATCAATAGGGGAAGGAATGTTTTTTATATAGGGTTTTTGTTTTTTTTGTAGTTGCTTATAAAAATGGTTGGATGCATTTTTGTAATTTACTGTCAGTACTTGATCTGCTATTATATTCTGGAGAGTTTGAAACTTTCCATCTGGCCAGATAACACGTAAAGAGTCTATAGTTTTGTTATCTCCTAATCCTACAAAAATAGATGGGGATACTGCAGATAGAAATCCTCTTGTAGTATAGTTTTCAAAGTGTTGTTGTTTATTCTTTGTGTATACTTGAACTTTTGCGCCAATGCCAGAAATATTCTTGTCGCTACCTTTAAAATGAATTTTTAAGAAATGTGTTTTTATTTCAGTTTTTTGAGTTGTGTTTTCTAATATAAAAGCGGGTTGATTTACGTTATTCACAACAAGATCAAGATCTCCATCATTATCTAAGTCACCATAACTAGCACCATTGCTAAAAGAAGGTTGTTGGTTTTGCCAAGACGTACTTACATCTTTAAATTGGGCATTTCCTTTGTTTTTATAAAAATAATTGGTTGTTTTCTTTTCTGGTAATTCATTGATAAACGCAAGTTCTTCTGCTTGCATTCCTTTACCAAGTTTTTTTTGAATACTTTCATTAGAAATAAAGCTTACAAAATCCATGTCATTGGTAGCACCTTGTATTCCATTGGTGATATAGATGTCTTTGTTGCCATCGTTGTCAAAATCTGCTATGAGAGGAGACCAAGACCATTCTGTTGCAGAGATACCGCTTAAAAAGGCTGTTTCTGTATACTTATCATTACCTAAATTAAGATGCAATGTGTTTTGCATGAATTGAGGTTCATATCCATTACGGAGCTGGTTTTGAAAAATAGGGTAGTTGTACTCGGTTCCTGAAGCTTTTAAAGTTTCCAAATCTTCAGGAAGCATGTCTAATGAAATGATATCTGAATATCCATCATTATTAATATCTGAAATAGCATTCCCCATAGAGAAATGAGAACTATGTCCTAACATTGCTTGTGTAGAATTTACCTCGATAAATGTTCCGTTTTTTTGATTGATATAGAGGTAATCATTTTCAAAAAAATCGTTTCCTATGTAGAGATCAGGATATCCATCGTTATTAATATCGGCTGTAGATATGCCAAGTCCATATCCTAACTTACTTTGAAATATCCCTGTTTTATCTGTTACATCTATATATTGTCCGTTTTGATTTTCTAATAATTTATCTCCATATACTGAGTCTTTCTTTTTTCGTAAGGCTCCTTTTCCATAATTGCTGTTAGGGTGTAATGAGTGATTAAGAATAAAAACATCAAGATCTCCATCAAGGTCGTAATCAAAAAAGGAAGCTTGAGAAGTAAGTCCTTGTAATGCTAATCCAAAACTTGTTGCTTGTTCCTTAAATGTAGGAGTCCCTTTAGTATCAACCCCTTGATTTATGTATAGCAAGTTATTGCCAGTGAGGTTAAGATGACCACTTACTTTAGAAATATAGATATCAAGAAAACCATCATTATTAATATCGACAGTAGTTACTCCAGTTGTCCAGCCGTTTTGGTTTATGATGTTTGATTTTTGGGTACTATTTTCAAACTGTAGTTTTCCTTTATTTATATAAAGTTGATCTGCTTGTTGATTTGAGGTAAAATAGATGTCTTCTAGACCGTCATTATTAAAATCGGCAATAGCAGTACCAGCGCCATTATAAAAGTAGAGGTAATTTAAAATATTAAGTTCTGGTGTATTCTGGACATTGTTTGAAAAATTAATTCCAGAATTAGACGCTTCAACAAATTTAGTTTGAAAGTTTTTTTCATCACAGGAGATGAAAGAAAATGATATTATTAATAGTATAAGAAGGGGTCTCAAAATGCGTTTTTAAAATACGATCTTAATATAAAAAAAATGAATAAAAAAGAGGGTTGAAAAACAACCCTCTTTTTAAGCTTAATTCAAACTTCAGGTTAGTAACCTGGGTTTTGTGTCAAATTAGGATTTAATATAACCTGACTAGATGGAATTGGAAATAAGTTTAAGTTTGCATCACCTACAGCACCAGGGCTTTTAAGTTCCCAATCTCTAGTAAACTGTCCAAAACGAATCATATCGTTTCTTCTCCAAATTTCAGCATATAATTCACGTCCTCTTTCCTCTAATAAATCAGACTCACTTACAGTTCCTAATGGGGCTGCTTGTCTAAGGATACGTAATTCATTTACTGCAGCAGTAGCATCACCACCACTACGCATCATTGCTTCTGCTCTCATTAAGTGAGCATCTGAGAATCTAAAAAATATTTCGTGCTCTGTAAATCCTCCATAACGAGGGTTGTACTTAGTTACACGAATACCTGTAGTCTCATCGTTGTTTATTAAGTTAACGTTACCGTCACCATCTGTAAAGTCTCTTTTGAATGTTAAAGGAGCGCCATTACGATCTGTTAATGCGGCTCCGTTAATTTCATATTGTTGACCAACTAAGAATCCAAATCCAACATTAGAACCAGCTTCAAAACCTGGGAAATTACCAGATTCTGTAGTTCCAGCATCACCAGTAAATGGAGTTCCCGTTGTAGGAACAAGTCCACGACGTTCTTCTTGACCACTTCCAGGAACATTAATGTTAGGATCACCTTCAAACATATCATAGTATTCTGATAGTGTAGAGAATCCATTCCATCCACCTCCAGCAATTTCTGGAGCCATGTTGTAATGCATTCCATTCCAGATTCTGTTACCTACACCAGTAGGTAAGAACCAGATAGTTTCTGCATCTAATTCATTTCTAAAGATGTCAAAATATCCATCTACAAGTCCATATCCTTCTCCTTCAATATCATTTACTAATGAGATTACTTGGTTCATGTCTGCACTATCAGGCGATGTACCAAGGTAGATATGTTTGTTTAAAAGAACTTTTGCTAGTAAATAACGAGCAGCAGCTTTAGAACCTCTTGCGTGAGCAGACGTATTATCTCCTACGCCAGTTCCTGGACTAAGTGCAGGTAAATTTGCAATTGCCGTATTAAGATCGGCAACAATTAAATCTACTGCTTCTTGACCTCTTAATACAGCAGGATCTTCTAATAAAGATGCTTCTGGATCACGAAAAGGAACTTGACCATAGTTGTCTAAGATCACAAATGTTCCTAATGCTCTTAGGAAATGTGCATCTCCTAATTGAGCTTGTGATGCATTAGATAGTGGAGAGATCACTTGCGTTGCAGCAAAATGAGTTTGGTTCCACTGGTTCCATACATTAAGAATAAATGCGTGATCATTTTGCCAGTTATGTTGGTGTAACTGTCTCCAGATACCATTATCTCCCCAGTCAGATCCACGTGTTGGAATAAGAGCAGCATCTGTAGTAACTTCACTTAAAGCAAATAAATTTGCTTGATCACCAACTTGTCCATTAAGGTTGTTATAAATTCCTTGAAGAAAAGAGTCTGGATCTGCAACTCCTTCAAAACCTGCAGATGTAATAAGAGAATCTGTCTCTTCTACTTCTAAGTCAGTACATGATGTGATAGCACCGAAGGCTAGCATACCAAGTAATACTTTAAGTTTAAATGTGTGTTTCATAGTTTCTATTTTTTTTTATTAAAATCGTGCATTAACACCTAATGTGAATGTTCTAGCTCTAGGAACAGAAGAATAATCAATACCAGCAGTTGGAATGTTTGATGAATTGATTGATCCTGTATTTGTAGATACTTCAGGGTCTAAACCACTATAATCAGTGATTAAGAATAAATTCTGACCTGTAATAGAAAGACGAACAGAATCAAAGAATCCATCGCCACTTACTGGCCAATTATACCCTAAAGATGCAGATTGTAAACGTACAAAATCTCCAGATTCTAGGAATCTAGTAGAAACCGCTGTTGTAGCAGCTCCATCTTCACCACTAGAGATAGCAGCTTGTGTTACGTTTTTACTAATAGCTAATCCCCCAGCTGTAAAGAATGCATTGTCTGTAGCGTTATATACAGAGAATCCAAACTGACCAGTTAAGTACGTAGCAAGATCAAATCTTTTGTAACGGAAATTTAATGATAAACCAGATGTAATTTCTGGAACAGCATTCTCTCCAACAAATGTCTTATCAGAATCAGGATCACCTACACCATCTCCATTTACATCTCTATATGTAGGGAAACCATCTGAATCAAATCCAGTAAATTCTGCAAGGAAGAATGAGAACAATGGCTCACCAGCTTGAAGACGTTGAGCAAATGCTCCAGTTAATCCGTTACCATTAATAGCTCCTGTATCAATTACTTGATCAGTATCTTCTACTTCGTTTTTATTATATGCAATATTGAAAGCAGCAGAGAATCCCCAATCATCAGTATCTATAAAATCATAGTTCAATGCAAGTTCAACTCCTTGGTTAACAACGATACCATCATCAAGGTTTCTAAAGATAGTAGGGATGTTTGCAGAAGAAGGTGCAGCAAGAGCACTGTTTAATAATAAATCAGAAGTCTCTTTGCGGTATACATTAAAGCTACCGTTAAAACGATCGTTGTTAAATCCAAAATCAATTCCAACGTTAAAGTCTAATGTTTCCTCCCATTTAAGATCTGGGTTTGTATTTCCTGTTACGAATGTTCCAGGACGAGTAACTGTAAGGTCGTTTGTGATGCTACCGCCTCCAAAACGTTCTCTTCTGATAAACTGTGCATGACCTAAACCTTCTTGACTACCTACGATACCAGCTCCTAAACGTAGTTTTAATGTAGATATATTATCACCTACAAAATCTTCTTCGTGTAATTGCCAAGCAAATGCTCCCGAAGGGAAGTATCCATATTGATTATCAGATCCAAACGTTGAAGAACCATCGGCTCTGAATGTTCCTGTAAATAAATATTTGTCTGCAATCGTATAGTTTGCTCTTATGAAGAAAGATTGAAGTTCGTCAGTATTATCAAATGTGTCTCCTACAAAACCGGTGATACTTCTAGTGAAACCTGTTGGTAATACATCCGTATCATTAATAGCAGGGAATAAACGATTTACATAAGATCCATTTGTCCCATAACCAAAGTTTTGGAAAGATCCTTGAATGGCACCGCTGGCAGCGTTATATGTATCTTCTAATTGCGTTAAGATCGTTTCAAGATCACCAGTGTTAAATCCAGCTCCTTGAGCAAATACACCTTGTCTGTCAAACTCTTGATAAGAGAAACCTCCAACTACGTCTAATCTAGAATTTGAAAATTCTTTATTATAAGATAATGTAGCTTCAAGTAATGAGTTGTCTTGATCAAATGTATTATAGTTTCCTCTACCTATACCAGAAACTCCATTTAGTCCTAATACATTTGCCGAGAATGCAGATGCTGTAGTAGATTCTAATTGATCATATCCTACAGTTACCTTAGCGCTAAACTCATCCGTAATTTTATAATCTGCAGATAAGTTTAATAATAATCTATCTGAGTGTGATTCTCCTCTAAAGTTTGTTAATAAACTAGCAGGGTTTAACACGTTGTTTCCAGGGCTAAAATCAGCATCGATTGGAATTGTTGGGTTTGCAGAGATAGAAGCTCCGATTAAATCACCTGTTGATCCAGCTGTACCAGAAATAGGAGCAGCTCTATCATTTACTCTAGAAATAGATCCTTGGAATGCTAATGTTAATTTGTCATCAAAGAATTTATGTTGTGCATTTAAACGACCAGCAAGACGTTCTTGAGACTGAGTTTCTACGATACCATTAGTATTACTGTAACCAAAAGAAGCTCTTACGTTACCACCAGTATAGCTTTTAGAATAACTTAAATCAGTTTTTCTAGAATATGCAGTACGAGTAAGGAAATCTTGAAAATCAGAATCACCTCCAAAATCTGCAGCTGCAGGATCGTTACCTATATCTGCTACAGCAGTAAGAAATTCTTGTCTATTTAAAAGATCGTATTCATCTGCAACAACACCTGCACTTACAGATGTATTAATTTCCCATCTACCTTCACTAGCTCCTCTTCCTCCTTTAGTTTGTATAATGATTACACCATTTGCACCACGAGAACCGTAGATAGCTGTAGCTGATGCATCTTTAAGGATAGAAATACTCTCAATATCATTTGGATTTAAGAAACTTAATGGGTTTCTAGCATTACCACCTCCAATACCTGGAGTGTTTGGTGTTGGTGCACCAGAAGAAGTTAATGGAACACCATCAACTACAAATAATGGGTTGTTCCCAGAACGTATAGAGTTTGATCCTCTAATACGTACAACAACTCCCCCTCCTGGTTCTCCAGAAGCTTCAGAAATTTGTACCCCAGCTGTTTTACCTTGAATTAATTGTTCAGGAGATTGAATAACTCCTTGGTTAAACTCTTCAGAGGTAACGGCTGCTACAGAACCTGTAGCATCTTTAATAGTCGTCGTTCCATAACCAATAAGAACAACTTCGTCAAGTGCGTTATCTGTAGATAATGTAGCGTTTATAGTACTTCTACCACCTACAGCAATTTCTTGTGAAGAATATCCTACATAACTAAATACGAGGATAGCATCACTTGCCACATTGTTAAGAGTATAGTTACCGTCAAAATCGGTGGTAGCACCATTTTGGGTACCTTTTACAATTACGTTTGCACCCGGCAGAGGACCACTTTCCTCTGTCACTGTACCAGAAACTGTCTGGGCAGTAGAAATTCCCGCAAAGAGAACCGCGACAAACAGCAGCATACTTTTAAGTAATACTTTCTTCATAAGATTCTTGTTTAAAATTAGTTTGCTTAGTTTAAAATGTTTTAGTGTTTCATCACTTTATGTGCGTCTAATTTATGTAAAATTTAGGTTAACGTAACAAGAATATAGCGTTAAAGTTACGAAAACGTTTTCGTGTGAATAAACGTTTTTGTATGATTTTTACGCATATTTCATTACCGTTTTTTAACAAGTGTTTACAATAGAATGCACAGAATTATCAAAATCATGGTGATATTTATTTTATGAGTACAAAAATTTTAAAAATCATAATAAGGTAAGCATAATAAAAAGAACCGTATAATGTCTGTCTTTTTATATGATATTCCTATAAGAAGGTTTAATAACATTGTTAATAGTAAAAGAATTGAAAAAGTATATTTGCACAAATTTATTTGTAAAGATTCCTATGACACATAAGAACAGTATAATAATAGGAGGAGGGGCTGCGGGTTTTTTTACTGCAATTAATCTAGCTTCTACTATTTCCAATACATCAATTCTAATTTTAGAACGAGGAAAAGAGGTACTTACAAAGGTGCGTATTTCTGGAGGAGGGCGTTGTAATGTTACTCATGCCGAATTTATACCTCAAGAATTGTCAAAAAACTATCCGCGTGGTGAGAAAGAACTTTTAGGACCCTTTCATACATTTATGACGGGTGATACTATAGATTGGTTTGAGCAACGAGGTGTTGAACTTAAAATAGAAGAAGACGGGCGTATGTTCCCTATCTCAGATTCTTCAAGTACTATTATTGACTGCTTTTTAAAAGAAGCGCATCGATTAGGAGTAGAGATCTATAAAAATCATTCGGTGCAAAAAATACATAAAGAAGATGCATTGTGGATTGTAAAGACAACCCAAGGCGATTTTTCTTGTGATAAACTTATTATAGCTACGGGTAGTAATCCAAAAGTATGGAAATTGCTAGAAGATATAGGACATACCATTACGACTGCTGTTCCTTCTTTATTTACTTTTAATATAAATGATACTCGTATTAAAGACTTAATGGGGTTATCTACCGAAGCTTCTGTAGAGGTTCTAAATTCAAAATTGAGGTCGGAAGGGCCTTTGTTGATAACACATTGGGGAGTGAGTGGTCCAGGAATATTGAAGCTCTCTGCTTGGGGAGCTAGAGAGCTTGCAGAAAAGAAATATCATTTTGGTATTAAGATCAATTGGTTATTGTATCAGACAGCAGATGATGCGATGGATCAATTATTAGACTATAAACACAAACACGCAAAACAATCGCCACATACGTATGCGCAATTTGAATTACCAAAAAGGCTATGGCAAAATTTGTTACTAGCTTCTGGAATTAAAGAAGGAGAGAAGTGGGCAGATTTAAATAAACAGCAATTACACCAATTAAGTAATGAGCTTACACAAGGAATTTATAAAGTACACGGAAAGAGTACTTTTAAAGAAGAATTTGTGACAGCAGGAGGAGTACATTTAAAAGAGGTGAATTTTAAAACGTTTGAAAGTAAAATATGTTCTAATCTTTATTTTGCAGGAGAAGTCCTTAATATAGATGCTATTACTGGAGGGTTTAATTTTCAGAATGCATGGACAGGTGGTTATATTGTTGCACGGGCAATTGCAAATTGAAAAGGGGTATTATACGCTTTCGCGAAAGCGAAAAAAATCATTTAGATCTAACGATGAAGTTTTAGAATAAAAAAAACTATTATATAAACGATTAGTTTAATCGCCAAATCTCAAAATTAAGAACCGTTGCAAAAGCAATCCAACAGGCATATGGAATTAATAAATAAGCAGCTCGTTTATCTACAACTTTAAACCACTTAATCGTAAATAAAATAAGAGTAAATAAAATAAGGATTTCTATAAGTGCCCATCCAGGTTGTTGCATTCCAAAAAATAAAATACTCCACATCGCATTTAAAATAAGTTGAAACCCAAAATGATAGATAGCAGTTTGAACCCATTTGTGATAAAAACCTTTGTGCCAAACCAAGCCTACAGCAATTCCCATTAATATATAAAGGACTGACCATACAGGAGCAAAAATCCAATTAGGAGGGTTAAAACTTGGTTTGTTAATAGTTACATACCAATCTCCTATACTAGATTGTGTAGCAATAGACCCAATGCCTCCTATGCTAAGGCAAAGAATGATTGAGATTGTAATTTTTATAAGGAGGCGCTTTTTCATACAACCAATTTATGAAAAAAGTCCTAAAAGCTTCCATAGTAATAATAGATAGACAAAAGTTATCTTTGCCAAAATTTGTATGGATAAAATGGATGATTTTTTTATTTTAAAATCTAGCGTTGTGAGTCACGATACGCTTTCTTCTGGTTCTGTGAGTTGGCAATCCCCTAGTAATATTGCGCTGGTTAAGTATTGGGGAAAACACGGAGAACAATTACCGCAAAACGCAAGTATAAGTTTTACGTTGAATAATTGTCATACCAAGACGACGTTACATTATGCGAAAAAAGAATCAAAAGGCTTTGATTTTGAAGTGTACTTGGATGGTAAAAGAGAAGAAGGATTTGAACCGAAGATTGTAAGTTTTTTTAAAAGAGTCGAAAAATACATACCGTTTATACACGAGTATTCTTTTAAGATAGAAACTTCAAATTCTTTTCCACATAGTTCTGGAATTGCATCCTCTGCTTCCGGTATGAGTGCATTGTCGTTGTGTCTTATGGATATGGAAAGACTTCTTAATCCACACTTAATTGATGCTCACTTTTTCTTTAAAAAAGCATCTTTCTTATCTCGTTTAGGATCTGGAAGTGCTTGTAGAAGTATAGAAGGGCCGCTTATCGTTTGGGGAGGGCATAAAGAAATTGAGCATAGTAGTGATCTTTTTGGGACACAATATCCTTATGAAATACACGCTAACTTTCTAGAGTATCAAGATACAATTTTACTCGTAGATAAAGGAGAGAAACAAGTAAGTAGTACTGTAGGACACGGACTCATGCATGGACATGCTTTTGCAGATGCTAGATTCTCACAAGCCTATGATAATCTATCGCAAATGAAAACCATTTTTAAATCAGGTGACCTAGATGCATTTATAGCACTTGTAGAGAGTGAAGCTCTTACATTACATGCGATGATGATGACAAGTCATCCTTATTTTATATTAATGAAACCTAAGACGCTAGAAATCATAAATCATATATGGGCATATAGAGAAGAAACAGGTTCTAAGGTATGCTTTACGCTAGATGCAGGAGCAAATGTGCATGTGTTATACCCCAAAAATGAGAAGGAAGAAATACAACTTTTTATAGAAAAAGAATTATCAAAATATTGTCAGAATGGACAGTATATTAATGATTGCGTGGGAAATGGAGCAAAAAAATTGTAACTTTGTATATACTCAGTTAACCTACATCTATGAAAGGCCCCTTATTTTATTCTAAAATTCTTCTTTTTGGAGAATACGGAATCATTAAAGATTCAAAAGGACTCTCTATCCCTTACAATTTTTACAATGGCGCACTTAAGTGTGATGATAATATTTCTTCGGAAGCATTAGATTCTAATGTAAAGTTGAGAGAATTTGCTATGTACTTATCAGAACTTTCAAAGTCAGAAGAGGGCTTAGTTTCTTTTAATAATGATCGACTTTCTAAAGATTTAGAAAAAGGAATGTATTTTGATTCAAGTATTCCTCAAGGATATGGAGTTGGAAGTAGTGGTGCCTTAGTTGCTGCTATATATGATAAGTATGCGACTGATAAAATTACAGTACTAGAAAACCTAACAAGAGAGAAGCTTTTAAAACTGAAAGTTATTTTTGGTGCGATGGAGTCTTTTTTTCATGGAAAATCATCAGGACTAGATCCTTTAAATAGTTATTTAAGTTTACCTATTCTTATTAATAGTAAGGATAATATAGAACCTGCTGGGATTCCTTCTCAAGAACAAAAAGGAAGTGGTGCTGTATTTCTTTTGGATAGTGGTATTGTAGGAGAGACTGCTCCTATGGTTAACATATTTATGGAAAACATGAAGCAAGAAGGTTTTCGAAATATGCTTAAAGATCAGTTTGTAAAACATACTGATGCTTGTGTAGATGATTTCTTAAAAGGAGATGTGAAGTCGTTATTTGGTAATGTAAAACAACTCTCAAAAGTAGTTCTTAGTAACTTTAAACCTATGATTCCTAAAGCTTTTCATACGCTTTGGAAACAAGGTATAGAGAGTAATGATTATTACCTTAAACTTTGTGGCTCTGGTGGCGGTGGTTATATCTTAGGATTTACTCAAGATATAAACAAGGCACGTAAAGCGCTAAATGGTTATAAACTAGAAGTTGTTTATAATTTTTAATCACCTCTTTTTATAAGGTATTTGTATATGCTTTCGCGAAAAAACAAACGAAGACTTCTTAAGATGTTTAGTTTGTTCTCCGTAGTGAGAGGATATAACATCTTGGTTATTGTACTTGCACAATATCTAGCTTCTATTTTTATTTTATCATCAGGAAAGACATTAGGTGAGATTGTATTTGATCTAAATCTTTTTATGCTTGTACTAGCTTCTGCAGCAACTATCGCAGCAGGATATATCATTAATAATTTTTACGATTCAGAGAAAGACCTTATCAATAGGCCTCGTAAAACAATGCTAGATCGTCTTGTAAGTCAAAACACAAAACTTTCGTTCTACTTTGTGCTGAACTTCTTAGCAGCTATTGCAGCCAGTTATGTGTCATTTAGAGCCGTTATATTTTTTGCGATCTATATATTTGGTATTTGGTTCTATTCTCATAAACTTAAAAAAAGACCTTTTATAGGTAATCTAGTTGCTGCAATACTAGCGATTACTCCTTTTTTTGCAGTCTTTGTGTATCATAAGAATTTTGATACCGTCATTTTTATACATGCTAGTTTTTTGTTTCTAATAATTACAATGCGAGAGCTTGTAAAAGATTTAGAAAATATAAAAGGAGATCTTACTCAAAACTATAAAACAATCCCTATCGTGTATGGAACAAATACTTCAAAATGGTTATTAACCATACTTGCGGGACTTACAATTATCCCCGCTTATTACTTAGTAAACGATTTTGCGATGGGGTATATGTATTTTTATTTTTATGCAAGTGTAATTTTACTGTTACTTTTCCTACTAGTCTTATGGCGCTCTAAGGAAAAACTACATTACCTTGTACTCCATACGATTTTAAAATTTATAATTGTAGCAGGTGTATTTTGTATTTTACTACTTGATATACGTGTTTTTTTAGACCATATATAATACCCATTCTATGACTGCAATACCAGAGAATCATCTTAAAGTAGCCTTAGCACAAATTGCTCCTGTTTGGCTTAATAAAGAAGGAACCTTAGATAAAATAAAACAATCTATTACAGAAGCAGCTCAAGAGGGAGCAGAGCTTATCGTTTTTGGAGAAGGAGTATTACCAGGGTATCCGTATTGGTTGGCTCTTACAGGTGGTGCAGAATGGAATAAAACTGTTGTAAAAGAACTTCATGCACATTATGCTCGTAATTGTGTCGATATAGATGCTGGGGATTTAGAGGAAGTATGTGCGCTTTCGCGAAAGCATAATATAGCCATTTACCTAGGAATTATAGAACGTCCTCAAGATAGAGGTGGTCATAGTTTATATGCTTCTCTTGTCTATATTAACCAACAAGGAGAAATACAATCAGTACATCGTAAATTACAGCCTACCTATGATGAGCGATTAACGTGGGCTCCAGGTGATGGTCATGGATTACAGGTACACCCTCTAAAACAATTTACAGTAGGGGGATTAAATTGTTGGGAAAATTGGATGCCATTACCACGTGCAGCACTGTATGGACAAGGAGAAAATTTACATATTGCAGTATGGCCAGGAAGTGATTATAATACAAAAGATATTACTCGATTTATAGCTAGAGAATCACGTTCTTTTGTCATTTCTGTATCGAGTCGTATGAAAATATCAGATTTTCCAAGTGATACTCCCCATCTTGAAGAGTTGTTAAAAGAAGCTCCAGAGTTGTTGTCAAATGGAGGATCTTGCATCGCTGGACCAGACGGAGAATTTATTGTTCATCCAGATATTACTACAGAAGGAAATATATACCATACACTTGATTTTAACCGTGTGTATGAAGAACGACAAAATTTTGATGCAGTAGGGCATTATTCACGCCCAGATGTTACGCAACTTCAAGTAAATAGAGAACGTCAAAGTACGATCAAATTGTCATAACAAATGGGAGTGATTATAGCTTATAATTACTCTTGCTTTTTTGCTTCCGCATCAGTAATGAGTAAAGGATAAAGGTTTTTTACTTCCTTAAGCTGTGTTTTTGTTTTTTCTAGATTGCCTTTAAAATGGCCTTCTTGTATCTCTTTTTTGACCATTGTATAATCATATTTAAATAATCGTTGAGATTCTCGATTACGTAATTTATTGTAAGCTTTAGCTAGTTCGTTCTGTAATGCGATGTAATCTTTATAAGCAGATTTTCGATGAGCAGAAATAGCAATGACTGCTTCTTGAGGGGTATCTGATGAGGTAGGACTGCGTTTTCCTTTGCAGTATGTGCAATATGGGTTTTTACCATCATTTATAGCGCCTCCATTATCTATAAAATCTGTTGCTATTTTTGATATTTCTCCAATAGGTGTGATTTTTTCATTCACAAAAAAATCTCCCTCTATATTAATATGAATGATGAGAATGTTCCTTTCATTTACAGGTATGGGGACTGTATCGGTTATAGGTAAATATCGTACAATGCCTTTGTCCTTGTCAATAGTGGTAGTTACTAAGAAAAAAATAAGCAATAAAAAGGCAATATCTGCCATAGATCCTGCATTAACCTCGGGTGCTGTTCGTTTTGACATACTGATGGTTTTTAAAATTAATTATTAGAATAAAACGCTCCATTTGGTTGGTATCTGTTTTATATCAAATAGTATGGTGTGGCAGTTTGTCTATTATGAAAGTCTTTCGTGTACTTATTTGTACTGATGTGTTTTTGTACGTATGATGTGTGTGTTTTTAATTTGTATCAATAGATATGCCATAGAATTGCATCAAGAGTATTTCTTGACTTGTATTTCGTAGTTTAAGCCTACCTTTGCACTCAAATAGAAAAGATCATGAATAAAGGCACGCCTAGAAACGGAAAAGGAAAACCTAAGGGGAGATTAGAGGGAAATAAAAAGGATGCTCGATCTAATGCAAAAAATAAAGCAGAAAGAGATCAAAAAGCAAAACCAAACCCTCCAAGAAAGGATGATGGTACGATACGTTTAAATAAGTATGTAGCAAACGCAGGAATATGTTCTCGCCGTGAAGCAGATATGTACATTTCTGTTGGGAATGTTACTGTAAATGGGAAGGTGATAAATGAGATGGGGTATAAAGTAAAACTAGGAGATGATGTGCGTTTTGATGGGCGCCGTATCAATCCAGAGCCTAAAGCATATGTGTTGCTTAATAAACCTAAAGGATTTGCAACAACAACAAGTAATGAAAAAGGCAATACGGTAATGGATCTTATTGCAAAGTCTACAAATGCACGTATCAAACCTATAGGTAGATTAGGTCGTAATGCAACTGGCTTGCTACTTTTTACTAATGATGATGAGGTGCAAAAACGATTTACAAATTCTAAAACTGGTGTTGCAAAATTATATCATGTTGAGCTTTCTAAGAATTTAAAATCTGCAGATATAGAACGCATTAATGAAGGGCTTACTGTAGAAGGTAAAAAAATAAGCGTAGAAGAAGTAAGTTTTGTCGAGGGTGCTTCTAAAAAAGAAGTAGGTCTTAAGATAAAACATACAGGTAATAGTGTTATCCGAACAATTTTTGAACATTTAAATTATGAGGTTGTAAAGATAGATTGTGTGACTATAGCTGGTCTTACTAAAAAAGATCTACCCCGTGGTAATTGGCGTCATCTAACTAAACAAGAAGTCATTAATTTAAAAATGGTGTAGTTTTTTAGAAAAAAGTATCTTGCGACTATCTAACCCTGTTTTATGTCGTATAGACTTACTATTGTAATTCCTGTATATAATGAAGAAGATAACCTTCAGCGTGTAGAGCAAGAATTTCTAAAGTTCTTCGAGATTTCGTCTATAAAAAGTAAAGTTCTTTTTGTAAATGATGGTTCTAAAGATAAAAGTCAAAAACTTATAGAAGCTATATGTTCTCGTAATACAAACTTTACATACATTTCTTTTACACACAATGCAGGATTAAGTGCAGCTATAAAAGCTGGCTTTGATTATACAAATACAGAGCTTGTAGGATATATAGATGCAGATCTCCAAACGACACCAGATGATTTTAATACATTGCTTAGTGAGATGGAAGATTACGATCTGGTTACTGGTGTAAGAGCAGACCGTAAAGATGGTTTTGTAAAAAACATGTCTTCCAAAATAGCAAATGGTATACGAAGAGCGTTTACTCATGATGGGATGGATGATACAGGTTGCCCTCTCAAAATCATCAAAACTTCATATGCAAAAAGGATTCCTATGTTTAGAGGGTTGCATCGTTTTTTACCAGCGATGATTTTACTTCAAAATGGGAAGATTAAACAAGTGCCTGTAAGACATTTTCCTCGTATTGCTGGCGAAGCAAAATTTGGAATCTGGAATCGATTACTAGGACCATTGATGGATTGTTTTGCATATCTATGGATGAGAAAAAAGTATATTAATTATACCGTGGAAAAAACAGACCATGGATAAATATTCTATCCTTGCAATTATAGCACAACTCCTTTTTGGAGCAAGAATGTATTCTCAATGGATTCTTTCGGAGAAGAAAAAAAAATCGGTGACGCCGCTTTTCTTTTGGTGGTTGAGTCTTTCAGGTTCATTTTTGCTATTTATTTATGGCTATTTACGTGTAGATTTTGCATTGATGTTAGGACAAGTGTTGACGTATTTTATTTATATACGGAATCTCCAAATTCAAGACCAATGGAAGAGAATCCCTAGATGGAGTCGGTTATTATTCTTTCTAATTCCTTTGACAATTCTTACCTATGGATTTAGTCATGACGATTATGGAATTGATACTCTATTAGACAATCCAGATATTGAACAATGGCTATTAATACTAGGTGTTATAGCTCAAATTGTTTTTACTTTGAGATTTGTGTATCAATGGATATATGCTGAAGAAAACAAAGAAGCTGTACTACCTTTAGGATTTTGGATTATTAGTCTTCTAGGTGGACTTATGACACTTACATATTTTGTTTTTAGGCAAGATGTTGTCTTAATTATATCTAATGTTATGGGTGCAATTATCTATACGCGTAATATTATGTTGTATAGAAAGAAAGTCTAATTAGTATGATACAAAAACAGCCCATACTGAGCATTATTCTTATAGTTGCTGTTTTGCTATTGCCATTTTTGGATATCCTTGAAGTTACTATTATGGAGGCTCGTAATTATATTACTGCTCGCGAAATGCTCACAGATGGTCATTGGATTCTCACGACAATGAATGGAGAGGCAAGATATCAAAAGCCTCCACTTCCTACTTGGCTAACAGCATTATCAGGGATGATTTTTGGAATCAAAAATATTTGGGCTTTACGATTGCCAGCTGTATTAATGATTATGCTGTTGGGAACGATGTTATATACGCTTTCGCGAAAGCTTACCCTTTCTAAACAACATAGCTTTCTCAATGGCCTGATAGGAATAACATCATTTTATGTGACCCTTATTATTTTTGAAGCACCTTGGGATATTTATGCACATGTCTTTATGCTTGTCGCTATTTATAGTATTATACAGGTGTTTATATCAGAAAGAATACGTTTTAAATATATACTTCTGACTATTGTCTTTATAGGTTGTTCTATATTAAGTAAAGGTCCTATATCGGTGTATGCATTATTAATACCATTTTTGATTTCTTATAGTGTTGTATATAGGAAAGAAATTCATAAGAAAAAATGGATCACTGTGCCTATAATTTTAATTCTTGGTTTAGCACTAGGCTTTAGTTGGTATTTTTATGTACGTTATGTAGATCCAGATATTTTTAATGCAATAACAGCTAAAGAAACTGGGAATTGGACAAGTTATAATGTGCGCCCTTTTTATTATTACTGGAGTTTTTTTACACAAAGTGGTATATGGACAATTCCAGCGTTTATAAGTCTATTATACCCTTATTTAAAAACACGAGTTTCTAACTTGAAAATGTACCAGTTCACACTTTTATGGACATTATTGATTGTTGTTTTACTTTCTATTATCCCAGAGAAAAAATCAAGGTATCTTATGCCTGTTTTGATTCCGCTAGCAATCAATGCGGGTTTTTACATAGAATACTTAATACGTCGTTTTAAAGAACTTAAAGATAAACGTGAGACAATCCCTGTATATTTTTCTTTTGGAGTAATAGGACTCGCATTTTTTAATATTCCTTTGGTCTTTGTGTACTTGGTTATTGCAGAAGAGAAACTTAATGTGCCAATAGTTACTTTTATCCTTTTAGGACTACTAAGTGTGGTAGGTGTCTTATTACTCAAAAAGTTATACCAAAAATCAATAAAACATGTCATTGTAACGCTCATTGTTGGGGTTGTTCTGATCATATATAGCCTAGGTGTTTTACGTAGTCATAATAAGATTGTAAATGTTGGGTATTCTGATTTTGATGATTTTGTGCAATATCACAATATAGAGAGTAGTAAGACAATATATGCATATCAAAATATTACACCAGAAATGATATGGTCAAGTGGAAGGAAAATAAAAGTGATTAATAGCTTACATGATCTTCCAGAGGGAACTGTTTTTTATGTGTTAGATTGCTATGGTTGTAGATTTAATATTACTACAGATAAGGATATTAATAATTTCTTATATGAAACACCTTATCCTATAGATTTGAATTACGAGTTTCCTACTTCTGGAAATTACAAGGATCGTAAAGTAGGATATGTGTATAAGTTGACTATACCAAAATAGGTTTTTTTCCCTTCCTGAAAACTTCCCAAAGGAACACACTTAATACAATCACATACTCTGTAGCAACCAACCATAAATTTTCTTTAAAACCTTCAGGGCCGTATGCTGAGTAACTTAATATAATTGTAAAACTCCATATAAGAGGGAAGCGATATTTTGTGAAGACACAAAGTAATAATGGTGTTGCTACATACCAAGGATGTACTGTTGTAGATAGTAAGAAGTAAAATGAGATGCCAAGTAATATGGCAGTGATAGCCGCTTTTAAAGTTTTGTTTTTCCTAAAGAATGCTAAGAGTAATAAGAACCCTACTACATAACGAGGTAGTAAAGGACCTACATCTGCTATGATGTTCCATCCTACAGTTTGAAAACCATACCAACGTATGATATAATAGATACTCGCATTAAATTCAAAATTTTGAAACCATAACGCAATGGAGGCTCCAAAGTTCTTTGCAAAATCACCTGTGAGAAATGGAGCAAATGTGAGTGCGACAGTTCCTAAAACAACAAGGTAATATAGGGTGGCGTTTTTCCATCCTTTAAAATTCAGGAATAGGTTTCTATCCGAAGTGTTATTTCGCGCAAGCAAAAATTGAAATAAAAGTGGTAAGAATAATAAAGGTAATAATTTTACAGAGACAGAAAATGCTAGTAATACAGCACTCCAAAACCATTTTCCTTTATAGAGTAAATAGAGAGACCAAATCACAAAGAATAACATCACAGATTCAAAATGAAGATTTCCTGTCATTTCTATAATGATAAATGGGTTAAGCGCATACCAAAAAATAGCATGGATAGGCAGTCCCATTTTCTGTAGGAGTTTTTTTCCTAAGATAATGATTCCCATATCTGCAATAAGGATAATAATTCTAAAAACAATAGCAGACCCTATAATACTATTACCGGAAAACAATCCCGCTATTGCAAAGCATAATTGGTTAACAGGAGGGTAGTTTGTATAATGACTTCCATTGAGGTCTCCCATTCCAGTATATAGCTGATTTGCTTGGGCAACTACGTCCATAGTTCCAGCTTCTACATAACTTAAGGGAGTCGTTAAGTATGGATTAAATCCTTCTAAGAGCATTCTGCCATCCCAAATAAAGCGATAAAAATCTTGAGAAAGATTAGGTATTACTGGTAGGAAGATGAGCCTTAAGATAAAAGCAATAAAGGCTAGTAACCAAAAATCTGTTTTCCCTAATTGAATTATTTTATAAAAAAGAAAAAATAAGGCTGCATACAGGGAAAGTAATTTTATAAAATCATTGCGTACAAGGTCATATGCAAATACCCAGTAAAATACTAGCGATAGTAAGGCAAGAAGTAATGGAAGTTTGTGATATTTCCAGATTTGAGGGATCACGCTTTTGACGTTAATGATTTAAAAAACACAAATCCAAATCCTATAAATAACATAAAATGGAAAGGGAAAAGTCCAAAATCACCACCTTGATCTCCTACAATAAAAGCGCTGTACATTCCAAATGCAAAATATAACATAAGGATTCCTTCTATAATAACATTAAAAGAAATGTTCTTTTTAATGTATTTATTATCCTTCCAGCTATCTTTTAAGTTATTGATATTAAACTTTGGAGTACGTATAAAATCACTTCGTTTTCCAAGATGACCTTCCATAACTGCAATAGAATTATGAAGAGAAAAACCCATCGCAATACTAAAGAATGTAAAGAACATTCCTATGTATCGTATAAACTGTTTAAAACCTCCTCCATAGATGCTCTTAAACATATACCAATAGCATATAAAAAAGATAATGGTGCTTGTTACAAAAAAGCTCATCACCACAAAATACGTTTTGAGATGTCCGTATTCATTTTTAATATATAACATAGGAATACTAAGTAATCCTACAATAAGAACATTTAAGAACATGGTACTATTAAGTAGATGTAATATTCCGTGAAATTTAGTCTTTGTAGACATGTTCTTGCTTTTGACTACTTTACTAGCCATTTTCTGAAAATTCTCAGCACCACCTTTGTTCCATCTAAATTGTTGAGAGCGTGCAGCACTTATTACTACAGGTAATTCTGCAGGAGTCTCTACATCTTCAAGATATTTGAATTTCCAATTCTTAAGTTGAGCTCTATAGCTTAAGTCAAGGTCTTCGGTTAGGGTGTCACCTTCCCAGTTTCCTGCATCAAGAATGCATTGCTTACGCCATAGACCAGCAGTGCCATTAAAGTTAATAAAATGACCTCTACTGTTTCTTCCTACTTGTTCTAAGGTAAAATGAGCGTCAAGGGCAAAGGCTTGTACCTTTGTTAATAATGAATAATCCCTATTGATATGTCCCCATCGTGTTTGAACAACACCAATATTACGATCTATAAAATATGGAACAGTACGTTTGAGCCAGTTAGATTCTGGAAGGAAATCTGCATCAAAAATAGCAATAAACTCTCCTTTGGCATCTACAAGCCCTTCTTTAAGAGCGCCAGCTTTAAAGCCAGAACGGTCCTTGCGAGTTATATGTTTAATGTCAAGACCTGTTTTTTGTAAACGTTCAATATGCTCTTTTGTAGATTGTAAAGACTCATCAGTACTATCATCGAGTACTTGAATTTCTAACTTGTCGCTAGGATACTCTAACAATGCAATATTATCTAATAAGCGCTCCATAACATACAATTCATTGTATACTGGGAGTTGTATGGTTACATACGGTATTTGATTAGGATCTGATAAGTCAAACTTGGGGACATTGTCCTTTTTGCGTTGTGCACGCAAATAGTTAAATAGCAAATTAAGTTGCGATAAGCTATATGCAAATATGATAAGCAAAGCAATGGTGTAGATCGTAATGATTATGAATTCTAATAGCATTATTTAAAACTATATTTAAATATCCAACTTAAGATTTTTATGCCAGCAAAGATAGCACCTTTTACTGTTCCTGAGACTTTAGAAACACCAATGCGGTTACGATACTTTACAGGTACTTCTATGTATTTCATTTTTTTCTTTAAAACCTTGAGTTGCATTTCTACAGTCCAACCATAGGTTTTATCTTCCATCTGTAATGCGAGTAAACTCGTATACTTCATTGCTCTAAATGGACCTAGATCTGTAAATCGAGCTTTAAAAAACAAGCGCATTAATGTTGTAGCAAGCCAATTTCCAAATATTTGTGGAAGTGTCATAGATCCGCTTTCGCGAAAACGTTTATCCCTAGCTCCAATAACCATATCATAATCCTCCTCAATAATAGGCGTTATAATTTGAGTTAATTGTTCAGGATAATCACTATAATCTCCATCTAAAAAAACAATAATATCTGTTGTGTCTGATGAGTTTGCTACATATTCTAAGCCCTTTAGACATGCATTACCATATCCTGGTGTATTCTCTCTTAATACCGTGGCTCCTGCTATTTTTGCAACTTCATCTGTTTGATCTGTAGATGCATTACTCACAACAATAACTTCATGTACTATTTTGGGAATATCTTGTATAACGAGACCTATAGAATCTTGCTCATTATAAGCTGGAATAATAACTTTTATGATGGGATTCATAATTAGGTAGGGAATCTAGTATAGCTTTACATCTGGATTGTCACGTCTAAAACTACGAATGTCCGACCATGCTCCTGTAAACATGTTTTGGTTGTATTTTTCGACTTTAATAAGTTTATTCTTTTGATATACTAAGCTAAATCCGTTTTTCTTGTTGTTTTGGTATTGTGTTTTACGTTTTTCTTGGGTTGCAAGATCGTAAAAAATCCACCAATTTTCGGCTATTCCTTGTCTATAATGTCCTTCGCGTTCTAAAGAACCATTTTTCTTGTAATAATACCAGTAATTTGTTTTTTGATTTCCTTTATAATGACCTTTAGAGGCTAATTCTCCATTCTCATGGTAATAATACCAATAACTCGTTTTTTCACTATCCATAATCCATCCCTCAGCTTTAAGATTGCCATTAGCGTAGTATTCTTTATTGTACATACGTACAGCATCTCCATCAGAAGAAGGTGCAAACCATAAAATTAAAACGAGTAATTGAGATAACATGATTATGTTGTTAGACTGGCTTAGACGTAAACATCTAAATAGACTAACAGAAATATGATTTTTTTTGCCAAATCATTGTATTAATAGAGGAAAGGAATACTCTTCTAAATAACTTAAAATCGCTTGGGATGCTTATTTTTACAAAAAGGAATACCTCTATGAATTTAAGTTACTGGGAGCATACGTCATGGTTATCTACTATCGATTATACAATTGTGGGTAGCGGTATTGTGGGATTAAACTGTGCATTGCGTTTGCGAGAGTTATATCCAAAAGCAAAAATTCTTGTTTTAGAAAAAGGAATGTTGCCTCAAGGAGCAAGTACAAAAAATGCAGGATTTGCTTGTTTTGGAAGTCTTTCAGAAATTCTAGATGACCTCAAATCTCATGAGGAAAAAGAGGTTGTTTCTCTAGTAAAGCAACGTATTTCAGGATTGAAGTTGTTAAGAAACATCGTAGGCGATACAGCATTAGATTATAAAGAATGGGGAGGATATGAGCTTTTTACAGATCAAGATGAAGCATTGTATCAAGACTGTTTGCAACATATAGAAAGGATAAATACATTATTATATCCTGTATTTAATGCGCCAGTATATAGTATCAAGGATAATTCTTTTGGATTTAATCATATCCAGGATAAGTACATTTATAATGCATTTGAAGGGCAAATAGATACTGGAAAAATGATGGAAAGTTTATTGAAGCTTGCCATTAGTAAAGAAATCAAAATATTAAATAATGTTGTCGTTTCTGGTTATGAAGAAAAAGATGATTATGTTCAAATTACAACAAATACTTTTCAACTAGATTCTAAGAAATTATTAATAGCAACAAATGGATTTGCGTCTCAGTTAGGTTTTAAAGAAGTACAACCAGCTAGAGCTCAAGTGTTAATTACAAAGCCTATACCTAACCTAGAAATTAAAGGAACTTTTCATCTAGATAAAGGATATTATTATTTTAGAAATATTAATAATCGTGTTCTTTTTGGAGGAGGGCGTAATTTGGATTTTGCAACGGAGGAAACGACAGAGTTAGGCCAGACGGAATTAGTACAACAAGAATTAGAACGTTTATTGAGAGAAGTGATTTTACCTGATACTCCTTTTAAAATAGATCGAAGGTGGAGTGGTATTATGGGAGTAGGCAAACAAAAGAAACCTATCGTGCAATCTATTTCAGCACATGTATGTATTGGTGTTCGATTAGGAGGAATGGGAGTAGCTATAGGAAGTCAGATAGGAAGAGATTTAGCCAGTCTGGTAAGTGATTGATGATTATTTCTATACTGTCCATTAATATGGTTTTGAATCAAGTAGAAAGGAACTTCATTGATCTGATAGGTAAATGATAACTCTTTCCTTTATTCCTTATAACATTAGATAAAGAATGAAAGAACAAGAATTAAAAGAAAATCTATTTAAGTATTGTAAATCACAACTTGGTGTACGTCGTACTGCAGTAGATAAGATATTGAGTAATGTCGCCTTGTCTCTTAAAGAGGAAACAAAAAGTTCAGCAGGAGATAAGCATGAGACAGGTAGGGCCATGCTTCAATTAGAACGAGAAAATGCAGGAAAACAACTTGCGGAGATAGAAAAATTAGAAGTGATTCTTCATCGTATTTCTACAGAGATTTCTTCGGGACCTGTACATTTAGGAAGTATTGTAAAAACAAGTCAAGCAAACTATTTTATAGGGGTACCCGTTGGAGAGATTAAAATCCAAGATGAAGTTTATTATGCTATTGGAGTAAGGTCACCTATAGGACAATTACTATTGGGAAAGAATGAAGGGGATGAAGTACGCTTTCGCGAAAGCGTAATTAAGATTCATACTATTTATTAAATATAATAGGATATTTTCAAAACACTCCTTTTTGAGAATATCCTATTTTTATAAACTATTACTTCACTATTTTTTGATCACTTTTATCGTTTGGACTTGTTGATTGAGTCCATGAATTTTTGCAAAATAAACTCCAGAAGAAAAAGATGTAATGTCAATATTTTTAGAATTTTCTTGTGAAGAGATCAGTTCTCCAAGAATAGAATACAGGTCGACTTTTACAATTTCTGAAACACTTGACTGTATCGTAAATTGATCTTGTGAAGGATTTGGAAAAATAGAAAACAAAACTTCTTTTTCCTGTGTTGTAGAGAGAGAGCCAGCATTAAGAACACTTACCCCTTCTAGAGTTCCAAACCATATATTGCCTTCTTCGTCAGGTTCTATGCCTCTTACTAAGTTGCTTAGAAGACCGTCACTTTCATTTAATACTAACCAGTTTGTGCCGTCAAATCTTGTGACACCTTCACTTCCTGCAAACCATAAATTATCATCGTTGTCTTGAGCAATCTCTCTTATGTTATTTGCTGCAAGTCCATCTGCAGTCGTAAATATGGTAAAAGAAGTGCCATCAAAATGTGTTAAGCCCGTATTGCTAAAACCAGAACTAAACCATAGATCTCCATCTCTGTCTTCAAAAACTCTAGATAGTTCATTAGAAGCGAGTCCATCTGCAACGGTATAATTTGTAAACGATGTACCGTCAAATTTTGAAACGCCTCCATCAAATGTCGTAAACCACATATTTCCGTTTTTATCTTGTATCACAGATGTGATATTATTACTAGGCAGACCATCATCTACTGTATAATTTATAAATGTATTCCTGTCAAACCTCGTTGCACCTCCATTTGTTGCATACCATAAATTATTGTCACTGTCTTCTATGATATCCCCTATGCTTTCTCCGCCAAAACCACTTTCTGTGGGATAGTAGGCCCAAGAAAACCCATCAAACCTACTTGCTCCATTTGCTTGTCCTATGGCAACACTTCCAAACCAATAAGACCCAAAACTGTCTTGCAATGAGCAAATCATACTATTACTATGTACACCTTCTTCTGTTCCAAAAAGCTCCCAAGTTGTTCCATCAAATTTTGCAATTCCTGGTGTTGAAGGATCAATCCATCCCACACACCATATATCACCATTAGTGTCCTCTATAATTTCATTTACCAATCCTGGAAAGAGCCCATCTGCTTCTCTATAGTTTGTAAATGTTTGACCCACTGTTGTAAGTGTGATCATTACCATAATTAAAAATAATTGTTTTTTCATATCTGTTTTTGTTTAAAATTGATACTCTAATTTCAAATAAAATAAAATATGCAAGGTGTTATATTATAAACGTTTACGAGAGTCGTTTTTAAAGTTCCGTAAGCCCCGATAATGATTTTCGGAGGTGTTTTTTGCAATGTATATGAATTTTAAAAGTGAAGAGAATCTTAGATTTATAAAAAACAGATCCGCATTATGCCCTCCTAAAAACATATATGCGGATCTTCTAACAAACCAACTAAACAATCTTTATACGTTATTTTTCTATTTTAATGTGTGTTCCTTTTATCCAGTGTTTGTATTCTTCTCCGTAGTATAAGTACACAGAACTTGCAGATGCAATGTATGTTCCTGGGACTTCGGCTTTAAGATCTAAGTGTATTGTTTTTTCTTCTTGATTTTTAAAAGAACGCCAATAGAATATTACATAATTGTCATATACTTCATAAAAAGCAATTTTGTTTTTTTCTATTAACTCTTTGAGTTGCCAAGGCTGCACAGATGCTCCGGAAGGAATTCCTATAATAGCAGTCACCATACCTAATCCATCATCTTTGCTATTTTTTATAGTTGTGTTGTGTCTTATAATATCCCCTACTTTATAATTTTCTTGCATAATCGTAGTCGATAACTCTAAAGGACAATCTATAGCAGATTCTGGTAGAGTACTATCCCAGGTAATATCTAGACTATAAGGGAATTGTTTTTTTGCATCAGAAAAAAGAACATCAATGGTATTTATACCTTTTTTTAGGCTTTTTTCAAGACCATCTATAGATATTTTTCCGCTTGGAGAAGTGATTAATTTTTTCTCAGAAGTTTGGCCATTAATGTTGATTGTAATTAAATCATTATCGCGTAATAGTTTTGATTTTTGTGTTTTTGTGTACTCAATAAGAGCTTTTAGAGCCATTGCTGTAGCTTGTGTTGCACCAAACCTACCATGTTTTCTATTGTTTAATAAATGTTCTACTGCTTGATCTATTTGTGAAGGATCTTGATTTTGCTCTTTTAATAATGCTAGAATGGTAAAAGCAAGTGTTTCAGTTTGCTTGTCATTACCATATGATCTAGTGATTGTGTTTTTAACAGGGAGATTATTGAATCCATGAGTTTCAATGTTTAATTTAACTTGCTGTAAAAGTCGTGTCGCATTTTCTATCTGATTAAGATTAAATGAAGCACAAGCCATAAGTGCTATTTTATAACTGTCATTACTTTTTAAAGCATCTTTATAAGCGACTTCATATTCTTTTTGAATGTCAACAGCAATACCCGCTTCGCTCAGTGCATACACGATATATGCGTTTGCAACATCTTGGGGTGAACTTGCAAAACTGTCATATCCTTTTTTGCTTTTATGAAAACCACCTTTACCATCTCTTCTATCCATAAGCCATTGTATTGTGCGGGTAATCATCTCATCACTTACTTTTGGATAAACTTCTTTCATTTCGGTAAATTCAAGCACACCAAAGGCAGTTAGCGTTTCATGAGGAGGTGTATGTCCAAACCATTCAAAGCCACCTTCTTTAGTTTCAAAACTGATAAGCCTTTTGTATCCTTGTTTTATGAAGTCAAGGGCTTTTGCTTCTATTTCAGGATTTGATTTGCCACTTTCTCTTAAGTATTTAAGCACCATAATATTAGGATATGTGCTAGAAGAAGTTTGTTCAAAACATCCATAAGGCTTACGTATTAAAGACGCAATACCGTCCATGACTTCCCCTACAATATCTGTGTATAGATTAAATTCAGCACTCATACTTCCTGAGACAGCATTGTCAATTGCTAGTTCAAAAGATTTATTTTTAAACCCAGATAGTGATGCTTCTGTAGGGAAATATGGACTTATAATAGTTGTAGAGGTGGTTAAGAAATCAGAATGTGTATCACTTATGAAAAGTGCTTTTAAATCAATGTTTTTAGCTTTTTTAAATGCACGAATAGGAACTTGTACTGTTGTGAAACTTTTAGGGTCTATCGTTATTTTTTGAGGTGCGTATGTATTTATAAAACGGATTTCTTCTGGTAACTCCATAGACAAAGTCCCGGTAATAGGTTGTTCTGTATTATTTCTTATTGATATAAATAGAGCCACTTCGTCATCTACAGATAGATATGCAGGTGTTTTATAATCAATGGTAATAGGGTTTATAACATTGTACGACTTTTCTGTGCGACCTACTTCTCCAGTTGCACTAATACCTTCTGCAATGATATTAAAAGAGGTAATAGCATCAGAGTTATGATACGTTAATGTAGCTTTTCCATGTTCATCTGTTTGTATTATAGGATTCCAATAAATAGTTTGTCTAAAGTCAGTACGTTCTTCATCTAATTGATGATGGTCATATAATGGAACATAAAACCTTTTGCTTGGAGTATAATTTCTGTAATTTGTAGATGAGAAATTTTCTATTGTGTAGTTTCGATATTTTGAATTGTTAATTTTCTTCTTTTTGTATGAAGAACGGTAATTACCCCCTTTTGTAGTAATCACAATAACACCATTTCTACCAGCGGTACCATATAATGTTGCAGCGGTAATCCCTTTTAAAATATTTATAGATTCTACATTATTAGGATCTATATCTATAGATTGGTGAATACCAATTGAAGTTTCATTTGTATATGGGACTCCATCAATAATAAATAGTGGCTGATTGCTACCACTTATAGAATTTGCCCCTCTTATCACAACATTTGTAGCATTACCAGAAGTTCCACTTTGACTTGTGATTGCGATACCACTTGCTTTTCCAGATAAAATTCTTCCTACATCTCCTTCTGCTCTAGAACCTATCTCATCAGAACTAACTTCACTTACGGCATATCCAAGTGCTTTCTTTTCTCTTACTATTCCTTGAGCTGTTACAATAACTTCACTAAGTTGGTTGTCACTAGCCAAAGTAACAGATACATCATTAGAAGCTATTTTTTCTTTTTCGATTGCTTTTTTTATAATAGGTTTTGCTGTGGGTTTTGTTAGTTTTTTCTTTAGTAATTCCTCCTGTTTCTTAATAGCTTTATCTTTATTTCTTTGCTTTTCTATCACTTGCCAATCATAACTATTATTAGAGTTATTTGATTTAATTATTAGCTTTTCTCCGTTATCATTATAAGCTAGAAGAGTGTATTCTTTTCCATCTTCTATTTTAAAGAAAAAAACTCCTTTATCATTTGTTTTGAAGGGTAAGACATCGTCTCCATTTATATCAAACAATAATAATTTTGCAGGGGTAGGAGTACCTTTTTTATTGACAATAACGCCAGATTGAATAGAGAAACTTTCAGGGGGATATTGTGCTGTTTGAATACTTTTAGTTTTTTCTGTTATATAACTCCTCCAGCCATGTGTAAGTAATACATAGTCTAATGCTTTTTGAGCATTATCTTCTTTAGGATTGAAATAAAAATTAGGTTTGTAGACAGTTCCTTTAAGTTCACTGGACATCAATAAATAAGAAGCTATATGATCTTGTCTGTCATCTGCAAAACTTAATAGTTTATTGTCAACAACTGCCAATGATAAATTTGAAGGTACAGGATTACCATGTTGATCTTTTGTTAAGATGTCTACTTCTATCTGTTCACGAGTTGTGTAAGAATCTTTGTTTGTTGTAATATCAATAGACAGTTTTCTGTCATAGTTTATAAATACAAGTCGTTCTGAAGTATATTGATCATCTAACGTTTGTATGGTGAACTTTGTAATCCCTTGAGGATATGTAGATGTGTTTAGCGTTACACTTTGACTTCCTTTTTTTAGATGAATTTGATCATTGTAGAGCGTTTGTTTTACATCGCTTACACACCATTCTACTTCTTTGTTTTCTGAACTTGTGATTGTAAAAGTAACTTGTTCTTCATTCATCTTGTCAAGATGAATACTAATTCCGTGTTTTTGAGCTTTGGGTATTTTGTAGACGCTCTTGGACTTAAAAGGTTCATAAATATGTGCAGTATATTGCTCATCAGGTCTAGGGGTAAGTTCAAAACTTCCCATACCATTGTGAAAACTGTCAAAATGAACAACAATATCGCCTGTAGAGTTTTTAATTATTCCACTTATATCTGCAGGCTTTCCATATGCATTTATAGCTTTAAAGGCAATAGTGTTTTTATGATTTTCTAAAAGGACACCACTCTCTGGAAGAAATTGTAAGTCAATATTATCTAGTGTAACGGGAATACTTCTTGAGATAGATTCGTTAGAGCCTAGATGAGGAATTAATACATTAATAATAACATCTGTTGTATCTAAAGAATCGGGTAATGAAAAACGTATAGAGAGTTCGCCATCGTTATTAGATATAATGTTTTGTTCAGAAACACGTTGTCCAGCAATACTTACTGTATAAGTACATTCTTTGTTTTTTAATGGGTTGTTTTCTAAATCTTTTAAAATGAGTGAAGCTTGTACATTACTTCCAGGACCATATGCTTCTTTTTTGAAGTCAAACTTCATTTGTAAACGTGGCTCTACTATTTTTTGAACTGTTATTTTTTTTGAAAAAAGCGAAGTATCCCCATAATTAAGCATCCATTGTGTATATGCCTTTATGGTATAGATACCACCTACCCAATCATTATTAAGTTCAAATTGACCATATGTATATCCGTTTTCAATACGATAATTAGCCTTCTGAATGCTATTTCCTTCGGGAGATATTAATTCTACATAAACCACATCACTTAATGATGTGATGTTTTGATGTGCATTTGTAATGTATGTTTTGAACCAAATAGTTTCGCCAGGAAAATAAAAAGAACGGTCAGTATGTGTGTATATCTTTTCGATATAATTTACTTCATTTATTTCTATTGTTTTTTCTTGTCCTAATGTTATAGTGCTTATGCATAAAAATAACCAGAAGTATATATGTTTTTTTATCATGGTTTTAAAGTTTAGCGATGATTTGTATTCCAGTTTGAGATACGATAGGAGTATTAAAGAAATTTAGGCCCTGACTGCTTGCTCCATCAAAAAAAGAGCTATAAGGGGTAGCGCCTTTATAAGCACTCCATGTAGCAATATTATGTGTGTATAAGCTTACTTTGAACGAAGTTATAAGTGCGTTTTGCTGACTTTCTCTTTGCTTTTTTTTATTGGCAAATTCATAAGATGCAGTGATTGATTTAAGATTTAAATAACTCCCATCCTCAATAAAACCTTCATCTATTCCAGAGAATCCTTGAATAGCTTTTTGAGACCCATTCCATATATCTCCACCTTTTTGATAGTCTAGTATAAAGCCAAATTCAAATCGGTCAAATTTAAAAGTGTTTGAAACCCCTAGATTAAAATCAGGAATGGGGTCTCCTATAATTTGTGACTGATTTGAGATGAGTGGATTTCCATTTTCGTCTGTGATGATGTTATCTTCTTCATTCCTTGCAAATGCACTCCCCACAATAACACCTACAGATTCTCCTTCGATGAGGTTGGTATTAATGGTAGAAAATCCTGAAATAGGTATTCGTTGTTCATCAGAAAGTAGTTTAGATACTTTTACACGCTTTCGCGAAAGCGATATACTCGTACTCCATTCAAAATCCCCGCTATAATTTCGGGTATTGTCAGATGTGAACTCTATGTCTAAACCATGTGATGTTGTATTTGCTGTATTCTTTAGAATAAATGAATCTCCTTGTAAAACTGGAAATACCCCATTTGCATTCTCATTTTTTGAATATCCTATACTGAGTTTAAATCGATTACTTATAAATCGAAAATCTCCTGCAATTTCAAAACCTTTTCCTTGTTCTAGTTTTAGATCAGAATCAGTAAAAAGATCAATTCTATTTGAAAATAATATTGCATTTTCTGGTGTGATGGTAAGTGCATTATGACTGTAGTTTCCATATAATAAAGGGCTGTCTTTTGTATTTTCTCCATAACGTATAGAAATATTTGCGTAGTTGAAAAAATCAGAACGTAAACCATAAAATGTAGCTGTAGGAATAAATGCCAGAGTCACTTGAGGAATCCACCAATCACTTTCTTGGATTGAACTTGTGTAACTTACATTAGATAATGTGAGAAATAAGAAATTGTCATAATCTAAACTAACAACGTTTTTTAATTCAAAGACTTGTTTTGTGAGGTCTTGAGATATAGTAAGAGGGATTGATTCATTAGGTTCTGAAAAAGTATAATCTAGATTTGTAAAACGATATGACCCGTTAGTATTAGTATCACCCGAGATAAAATCTGAGATGTCAAAATCTGTCTTTATCGAGAGGTCAGATTGTATCTGATGAGATCGTATCTCTTTAATAGAAGAATAGGGTGTGTTAAAGCCTAAAGTTCCAGCTTGTGCATTAAATTGTTCTTCGATATGATCAAAACTAGCACTAGAATTTGAATGGAGACTAACATCATCACTAATCCAATGTGAGGCAATTAAAGAGGTGGTAAGGTGGTTTTGTGTTTTTTTACTTCTTGTTGTGCGTAAAAAGGATGCTGTACTATTCGGATTATTTTCAGAAATAATGAATTGATTATGTAAGAGTATATTTTGAAAACCATTAATATTTGCAAGATTATCAGAATTTGTTGTTGCATGCACTCTTACTTTTAAAGGAACCTTTCTGTTATTACCATTATTATTTTGATAAAAGCCACCTATGGATATTTTTGTATTTGAATTTGTGTTGTAAAGATTACGACCTGTAATTAAAGAAGCCGTGAGGTTACTCTTAAATTTTTGAGACCATAGCGATACATTAGCATCATGATCATTTGTAAAAACAGTTCTAAAATTATTGTTTGCAGTGTTGAGTAAATTTCTAGACTTGATGCTTCTTAAAGCTACAGAGCTACGTATTGCTCCTTCTATATAAATGTCAGGTTTAAAATAAGTGAGATAAACTACATTATTTTTAGTGTTAATATTTTGTATTCTTGAAAAAGAACGATATCCTTTTTCTTTAGTATACGTATATGAGGTAGTGCCTGCGCTAGGAATTGTATTGTTACTTGCTTTGTTTTTTTGTAATGCATCTGTATATGCAGCACTCTTTATAGGTTCTACTATTATACCTGAATATGGATTAATGTTATCACTAAACATTTCTTGGGTAACCGTAAACTCTCTGGTTGTATATCCTACATAACTTATAATAATTACGTCTCCCACATTACATGCTATGGCATAATTTCCATCAAAGTCGGTCTGAACACCTATGTCGGTTCCTTTAATAGAAATACTAGCACCAGGAAGCGGACCTCCTTCCTCTGTTAAAGTTCCAGATATAATACCTCGTTGAGAAAAAGCGATGGTGGTTATTAATAAAGTAATAATAAGTACTATATTTCTCATAGGTGATTGTTTTAGTTGTGACCAAAAGTAATTTGACCTTGGGGAGATAAAAACATAGAATGAGGGAAGTAGATGTTTGAGTGAGGGAAGTGTTTTTATGTTTTATATGTGAGAAAAGGATTATCAAGAAGTGAGATGTTAAGTTTTTTTGGCGCAACCTCTTCTATAGATCAGAGTCTACTAAGTAAAGAAGGAGGAGATGAAATGATTTTTCGCGAAAGCATACCCTTAACTAGACCCATTTTTAAAAATAGCCATTGAATGAAAAAATCACTTTATTTTTTAATTTTTTCAATAACAGTATCCACTTTCTCACAAACTCCGGAATTGTTTTATGAAGATGGAGGTGATTTAGGTCCCATTGAGATTAGGAATGGATATGTCTATTACATAGATCAAAATATAGGGCTTAAACAACTTTCTCTTTTCGATCCAAATGAGGCACTATTAATTGCTACTGCACCTGGAGGTGTAGCATATATATTTTGGAATCCGGATGAGTCTTCTGTGTATTTTGGAAATATATTTCATTGGTATAAAGCACCATTTGATACTACCGAAATAACTAATGCTACATTGTTTATGGATTTTAGTTTTGATGTATACGATCTTAAGGAGTATAATGAAGAATACTACTTCCCTATTACCGATATTGGATCTTTCCTTAATAGCACTACCAATATTGACCCATTTGAAGGGGGTGAAACATTTGGCTTTATAAATCCAATCGTAACAAATATAGCCATAGAAGATGATATTATTTATTACAGTCATGGGAGTACATTACATAGGGCGACACTAAGTACTTTTAGTGAAACTATGGAGTTTCTTATAGATTTTGATGAGCCTATAGATCAACTGGAAGTTCAAGGAGATTATCTTTATGCTTTATTGAAAGAAAGCAATTCTGTCGCTATCTTTGATCGTAATCAACCAGCTCCTTTGGCACCTGTGAATTTTATTACGTTAGATCCAACCATTTATACTATTGAAAATCTAGTGATTGATCATACTGATTTATACTTTACAGACAGCAATCAAGGTTCTATTTTTGTTATAGCAGATGCTGCGCTATCTCTTGAAGAGCACGCCTCTTTTGCGCCTTCAATTTTTCCTAATCCAGTAGCCGATGATTTATTCTTTCAAGGAGAGAATATAAGTGAGTTACGTATTTTAGATACTAACGGAAAGATTATTACGTCAAACAAAGATGGTATGAGTGAAGGTGAATATATTATTGATGTGAGCTATTTAAGTAAAGGGGTTTATTTTGCTCATTTTATATCAAAGGATGATAAGACTATAATTAAGCGTTTTATTAAAAAGTAAGCATTAATTCGTTTTATATCTTAGTGAGACTTCTTTGCCTTTTTCTAAATCACTAGTTTCATAAAAAAACACATGCAATCCATCATGTTTACCTTCAATTAACCAATGACTGCCTTTAAAATAGCTTTGTGTTACAACGACTTTAACTCCTGTATCTACAACTTCTAATTGATGAGGATAGACTAGCATAGTAGTCTCTTTATTTGTAATTTCTTGATCAAACCAATATGCTGGAAGCTCATTTACTTCCCCAAAAAGTGAAGCGATATAATGTGTTTTAGGATTTTTATAAAGCGTAGTTGTCATATCATCTGCAAGGATAATGCCGTCACGTATTACAATGGTTTTATCCATGTATGATAATACATCTGTACTATCATGAGTGGCGACAAGACAGGTGATATTTTGTTTTTTAAGGTAGGTAAAGAGTTTTCTGCGAAGTCTGTTTTTTCTAAAGTTATCTATGTGAGAAAATGGCTCGTCAAGGAGTAAAACTTCGGGTTCTTTTGCGAGAGATTGTGCCAGAGCAACACGTTGTTTTTGTCCTCCGGAAAGTGTTTTTACATGCGCTTTCGCGAAAGCGGACATCTCCACAACTTCAAGTAATTCCTGAGTGCGTTGAGCACTTTCTTCAGGATAGAATCGAGATAAGAATTTTTTTATATTTTCTTCAACAGAGATAAAAGGCATTAAGTCAAAATCTTGAGAAAGATACTTCATAAAAGGCATCCCTGGAACAAGGTTTTCCTTAGGACCTGTGACTTGTGTATTGTTCCAATGTATCGTGCCTGAGTCAGTATCAAATAGCCCGTAAATTAATTTAAGTAAGGTTGTTTTACCACAACCACTTTCTCCTATGATAGCGACATGTTTCCCTTGATCAATCTGAAGGTTGAGATTCCTTAGTGAGAAACGATCAGAGATCGTATACGAAACATTTGAAATGACAAGCATATAATTACAAAGGTAGTATTTGTAGTATGAAAAATGTATATCTGTTTTAAGAATACATACTATTTTGGTTAAAAAAAAGTGAAAAGATAGCAAGCTCTCTATGGACACCTTATTTTTGTTAAAATTTCTATAATGATTCGTTTCATTTTATTTATCGCAATTGTAATTGCTCTTGATATATATGCATATCAGGCCTTTCGTTTTTTTGTAAAAGGACGTATAGGAACGATACTTTATTTTCTTATTACAGTTTTAGTTATAGGAGGTTTGTTTTGGCAATTCTCGACAGGTGATAGACGTCAATGGTCAGCCATGACACAGTTTTTTATAGTGACTTTTATTATCATGATTGTATCCAAAATGGTGCTTATAGTGGTGATGTTTGGAGAAGATGGTTTTCGATCCTTAGAAGGGCTCTATTATAAGCTTTCTGGTAAAAATACTTCATACACATTACCATCGAGGCGTAAATTTATAAGTCAGATTGCCTTAGGACTAGCTGCAATACCATTTGCTTCTATCTTATATGGTGTCATTATAGGACGTTATAATTTTAAAGTACTTAAATATACATTACATTTTGAAGACTTGCCGGCTGCTTTTGATGGATACCGCATTACACAAATAAGTGATATCCATAGTGGGAGTTTTGATAATAAAGAAAAGGTAGCTTATGCTGTTAATCTTATTAATGAACAAGCAAGTGATGCAATTTTATTTACAGGTGATATGGTAAATAATGAGGCAAAAGAGATGGAGCCTTATATGGATGTGTTTGATAAACTAACAGCAAAAGATGGTAAATTTTCTGTGTTAGGGAATCATGATTATGGAGATTATGTGTCTTGGGAAAGTGAAGCTCATCAGGAAGCAAATCTAGATCGTTTGAAAGAAATACAAAAAGAAATTGGTTTTGACCTTATATTAAATGATCATCGTTTTTTAGAAAAAGATGGAGAACGTATTGCTCTAGTTGGTGTTGAGAATTGGGGTGCAGGAGGTTTTAAAAAAGCAGGAGATCTTAACAAAGCAATTACAAATGTATCTTCTGATGATTTTAAGATATTATTGAGCCATGATCCTTCACATTGGGAGCACGAAGTAATCGAACATAAAGATCATTTTCACTTGACATTAAGTGGTCATACCCATGGGATGCAGTTTGGGATAGAGATTCCAGGATGGATTAAATGGAGTCCTGTAAAGTGGAGATATAAACACTGGGCGGGAATCTATAAAGAAAAAGGACAATATATAAATGTAAATAGAGGTTTCGGGTATTTAGCCTTTCCAGGAAGGGTAGGGATATGGCCAGAAATAACAGTGATAGAGCTCAAAAAAGGCTCAGAAACAACATAGTGAAGATAAAATAGTATATTTGATATGGATATCCCCCGTTCATTAAGTACTAAATCGTAAAGGTTATGTCAAAATTTGGCGAATTAATAGACTTAAACGTTCCCGTTTTATTGGATTTTTATACCGAATGGAACGAAGACTCTGTATCTATGCATCCTGTTCTTAGAGATGTAGCTGCAGCTGTAGGGGACAAAGGTAAAGTGATTAAAATAGATGTAGATAAGAATAATAAGCTTGCAGAAGCACTTCGTATTAAATCACTACCTACACTTATTATTTATAAAAATGGCGAGATGAAATGGCGCCAGAGTGGAGAGCAAGATGCAAATACCTTGATTGGTATTATGCAAGAATATGCTTCTTAAGATAGTTATAGTACATTCCAGACTCTTTAGTAAAAAAGAAAATACTTCCTCATAAGGCTTTAAACTCATATCCTTTTTCTAGAAAATAGTCAATAGCCTTTGGTAATGCATACATCATGTTTTTAGATGCTTTTATACTATCATGAAAAACAATGATATCACCTCTTTTAGTATTTTTTATAATGTTTTGTAGACATCGCTCTGGAGATATCTTAGTTTCCCAATCATAAGCAACAGTTCTGTACATAATAATTTGATATCCCTTTTTGCGTAATTTTTTAGCTTGATTACGTTTTATTTTTCCATATGGTGGTCTAAAGAATGGGAAATGAAGTAAGTCTTTGTGTTCTTCTTGAAGATTTAGTGCAGAAGACATTGTTGTTTCTGCTTGTGCTACATTAGTAAGATATACTTGCATACCTGTATTCCAACCTTTCAAGTGATTTTGTGTATGATTGCCTATGCTATGCCCTTGATCTATGATTTTATTAAAAATGATAGGATTCTTTTGTACGTTATCTCCTATACAAAAGAAAGTAGCTTTGGCCTTTTTTTGTGCAAGTAAGTCTAATACCCATTCTGTGATTTCTGGAATTGGACCATCGTCAAAAGTGAGGTAAATAATCTTTTCTTTAGAAGACCTATCCCATATATACCAATACGGGTGCATCCATTTTATAAACGAAGGCACCCGTATTGGAAGTGGGATAAAAAGACCCATTTTATTGTATCGTATCTTTTTCTATCGTGTCTTCTGCAGGAATAGAAATAGATTCTTCTCCAAGGAGTGTTTCTAATGACTCTAAACTTTGAGTTTCTTCTTCATCATCATAAAAGAAAGAGAATAAACGCAAATAGTTATTAAATTCTTGCGCTTTAGTTTCCATTAATTCTTCATCTTGATTTGCTATTAAAAGGTCAACAAGACTTCTGTATTTCTCTATATTGTCAATGATTTGTTCTGCATATTCATATTGATCGTTCTCAGATAGAGCACTATAATACGTAAGTTGTTCTTGGTATTTTTTAGCCAGTTTCTCCCATAGATCACGTGCTGTTTGAGTTTCTCCTATTTCATAATAACCACTAATGTATGGTTGTAAGAGAGTATAAAACTCAAAAATATCTACAGGCATTTTTTCCATAGCAAGATCCATAAGCTCTTTAGCTTTCTCAGGTTTTTCTTCTATGATTAATTGTTCTACAACACGAGCAATATTACCACGATATGTAATCCCATTAGAACGTGTCTCACGATCGTGATAAATGTCAGGATTACCACTATTACCCCAATACCATTTTTTAATAATGTCATACGACTTATCTGCATCTATACGACCCATATCATAAGGACTTCGAGGATCTATAGGAGTGTTGATAGGAATCAATTTAAAACAAACACCGTCAAGTTGTAAGTAATCTTTCATCCATAAGTAATCATCATCTCCAAAACTTCCTCCAGTAAAATAGATAGGACGTTCCCAATTATTAGTGGCGATGATATCCATCATTAACAGTCTGTTTTTGTATAAAATATCCCCAGATAACTCAATATCTATATATGGTACGACTAAATCTGCATCTTCAGGTCTAATGATTTTGTTTTGAAGGGCTATACTTTTATTTACAGGGATTCTTATTTTCTTACTCGGGAAAGTATTTATAAGTTGTCCGTTACGCAGTTCTTCTTTTGTTCTAGGGTCGTCGCTTGCAATCCAATTGAGCCAACCATTTATTGGAGTAATGTCATCCACTTCTTTAATTGGAGAATAAAAAATAGCATCACGAGTACCGTAGCGATATTTTTCATGTGTAAGTGTACTAGGTACAGGATCACTTTCAAAAGCTTTACGTTTCATTTGGTCCATATACCAATCTGTATTAATCAGACTTGTATTTACAACACGTACATCAGTGCGATACCCTTCGATTTCTTGTACATACCAAAGAGCAAAGGTGTCATTGTCACCTATCGTAAATAAAATAGCATTCTCATCTACAGAGTCTAGGTACTTTTTAGCCATAGCAAGAGCTGTTTTACGACCAGAACGATCGTGATCGTCCCAATTTTCTTTAGCAAGTAATATAGGAGCGGCAAATAAACAAACAATCATGGCGACTGGTAACGCTACTTTTGGTTTTATAAAATCTTTTATAAGGTCAAATAAAGCATACGCTCCAAAGCCTATCCATATAGCAAAGACGTAAAAAGATCCAACTAATGCATAATCACGTTCTCTTGGTTCAAAGGGACGCTCATTAAGATATACCTTAAGTGCTAGTCCAGTAAATAAGAAAAACACCAGTAATACAATAAAGTTCTTCCAATCCTTACTTACATGAAAAAGTAGTCCTAATAATCCTAATAGTAATGGAAGGAAATAGTAATTGTTGCGTGCTTTATTGTTCTTAACATCAGATGGAAGGTTGTCTTGAGACCCTACAATAAGATTGTCTATCCAATCAATACCACTTATCCAGTTTCCGTTAAAATCATCACCTTGTCCTTGGATATCATTTTGACGTCCTGTGAAATTCCACATAAAGTAACGCCAATACATATACCCAAACTGATAACTGAACATATAGTTCATGTTATCTATAAAAGAAGGTTTCTCAACATCTAAAAACTGTCCGTATTCACTTTTTAAGAAAGCATTATAGCCGTCTAGATTTACTTTTCCTTGGTTATAATCTAATTTAAATTGTGTAACTACATCCTGTATGTGTTCTTGGTATTCTTGTGATAAATCTGGATTGTTTTTAATCCTAAATTTAAGAGGACCGGTATATTGCATATAGTTTGCATTATGCTCAGCACTCCACATACGAGGTAAAAAAGCTTTATGTGCATCATCTAGATTTTGCCCTGTATTACGCCACTCATTAACAACGATATATTTTCCTGACTTTTCATCTTTTTCATACTTCTTCTTATCATCCTTATAAGGGTTGTCAGGATCTAGTCCTGCATAATCAGAAGTGAATTGAGGTCCATAAAAAAGTTTAGTTTCTGGATATTGTTCTCGATTATAATATGCTAATAATTCACGAGCATTATTTGGATTGTTTTCGTTAATAGTAGTACCTGCGTTTGCACGAATAGGAAGCATTAACCAACTAGAAAATCCTATAAAGATAAAAAGAGCGCATAGTAAAGCCGTATTAAGGGCAGGTTTGTTATGCTTTCGCGAAAGCGTAAACCCATAGTAAAACAATGCAGTTAATAATAGTCCTGCGATGATAGTCCCGCTATTAAATGGAAGACCTATAGAGTTTACAAAAAATACTTCTAAATGCCCAAAGATGGCAAGTGTATAGGGAAGTAAAAATTTGAAAATAAATAATAGTATAGCAACGACAACAACAAGTGCAATGACAAAGTTTTTTACAGTAATTTTTTTAGTGTTTTTAAAGTAATAAAGTAATCCTATAGCAGGAATCGTTAAAAGTCCCATAAAGTGAATTCCAAACGATTGCCCTACGATAAAAGCGATAAGAATAAGCCATCTGTTACCGCGAGGTTTATGCATATCACGTTCCCAAAGAAGTCCTAAGTAAAATAGTAGAGATAGTATGAAAGCAGCCGGGGCATATACCTCTGCTTCTACAGCATTAAACCAAAAACTATCTGTAAAACTAAATGCTAATGCTCCCACAGCAGCACTTCCAAGAACTGCATATTGTTTTGTGGTTGTAATGATTTCTTCATTAATAAGTAATAATTTACGAATTAATAAGGTGATAGACCAGAACATAAAAAGGATCGTAAATGCACTTGTCAGGCAAGAAAGATAATTTACGGCAAGAGCAATGTAACTGCTATCTGGTGCAAAAATAGAAACAAAAGCTCCTAAGATTTGGTAGAGAGGTGCTCCAGGAGGATGCCCAATCTCCAATTTAGATGAAGTTGAGATATATTCTCCAGCGTCCCAAAAACTTGCTGTAGGCTCTACAGTGAGGGAGTATACTAGTAATGCGATGGCAAAAACGCTCCATCCTATTATTTTATTCCACTTCTCGAAGTTGAATTCTGTCATGTTTTTATTTTTTTTGCATTGTGGCGAAGTTAAGAATATCAGGTAACTTCAGCGTTAATTTTTTCAAAACGTAAATAAATATTATAATATTTTTCAAAATAAGTTTGCATACCCAAAAGTTTGGTTTAAATTTGCATCCGCTAATACGATAGTGGCCTATGGTGTAACTGGCAACACGTCTGGTTTTGGTCCAGAAGAGTCTAGGTTCGAGCCCTAGTAGGCCAACTCTATAAACCCTTAAGTTTCAAAGCTTGAGGGTTTTTTAGTTCATATAGGTCTTGCAAATAATGGTTTTGCTTATATTGAAACAGTTTGATTTTAAACACCATCTTTTAAGTTATTGAAACAAAACGTATCTAGGGGGAACAAGTCCATTTAATCTCATGTAAACAAGCATTTGACCTCTGTGGTGTGTTACGTGGTCTGCTAGTAATAAGAATATTTGTCGCTTTGTTCTATTTAATCCAAAATAGTCTAATTCATCATCAAATTGAGTTGTGTCAAATTGTTTGATTAATTCTATAACTTCATTAAATGTTTTGTCAATTGTAGCAATCATTTCTTCTTTAGATTTATTTGCTACCTTAAATATAGTATCAGTTTTCCAATCTCTGGATTCTCGTCCCCCTAATAATGATTGACTATGCCAATCTATTGCATATCCTATATGCATAAAATTTTCTGCAAAAGTCATTGACTCAGATGTTGCTCTAAAACTGTATTTCTCCTCTGGCATTCTTTCTGCAATGAGAATTAAATATTTTCGAGAATTCTCCAAGCGTTCTAAATAGTCTTCAATAAAGCTATGTTGTTGTGCAAATAGAGGTGATTTAACTGAGCTAAATAGTATAAATGCAGTTAGAATAAATAAATGCTTCATAATATTAAAGGTTCGTTTAGAAATTTAAGTTTAGTAATACGTTTCTACAAAAGAACATAAAATATAAGATGTTGTGCGCTGAGTAGGGTAGGATTAAAGTGCTAGTACCGGTATTAATTTTTAAATTTAGAAATTAATTCGCCTCTATTTGAAACATTAAGTTTGTTGTAGATATTAGTAATGTGAGTTTTGACAGTACTTAAGCTGATGAATAAATTTTCGGCAATGTCTTTATTGCTTTTTCCTTCGAGAATAAGTTTTTTGATATTTAATTCCTGCTTGCTTAATTCGTAATTTCTTTTTTTTGTTTTAGTGATTTTAAATGAAAAGAGATATATAATTGCTAGTAGTAGTAGAAATCCAAGGATGAAATTAATCAATCTGCTAATAGAGTATTTATTTTCTATTGATTTTAAATTATGAAATGCTAACTCTTTTTCTAGAAAAGTATACTCATTAACATTAATTTCACTTAGCTTTAATTCTTCAAGTAGACTTGAGTAGTATTCAGGATTAAGTAAAATATCTTTTTTAAGTAAGCTTTTATTTTTGAGTTCTTTTATACTCAATAATTTTATTGCTAAAATCTTAATAGAATCCTTTGTGTAATTGCGAATCTCATTTAAATAAATAGTTCTGTTATTTGTACTAGTATCTTGTTTCCCTATGAATTTTTTTAACTTCTGCCATTCTTTATCAGAATCATTGGTGTTTGTAAATACAGTAAAAGGAGAATCGCTTTTTTGAAAAAATAAGGAATCATTATTTGATAAAATGAAACTTTCAGAAGACTTCTTGTCATCATTTATAAAAAGAGTATATAGTTTTTCTTCATTAGAAAGTTCTTGGTTAATATTGAAATAGCCATTTTTATCTAATTGTCCACTAGTTATAATATCTAATTCTTTAGAGAGATCGGTGCTTTTTGTAGATAAAAAAATCAGTTGCTCATTTATTAAACTGTCACTAGGTAATATGTGTCCTGATATATTTGTTTGAGCATTAAGCTTAATACTGATTATAGCCAAGAGTATGAAAAGAAGAATTTTATTCATTATTTAATTTGAATGCATTTTATAAATGCTATAATTAACTTACAGTGTAAGAGTATGCTATTTTGTGTGAGGCGAAAATTAAATATTAGTAAATAAAGTAGCTCACATTTGATAAGTTAAAAATAGTAATTTTTTATATTATACTTTTTATTAAATACTATATATAAAAAAAGTCCTAATCAATTAAGATTAGAACTTCTTTTATAAAATCAGTGAACTATAATCAGTGATTTATTTTAAAATCAATTTCTTAACAATAACATCGCTATCGCTAGTAATTTGCATAAAATAGGTGCCACTAGCAAGTCTACTTAAATCTACCTGTTGAGAATTGTCAAAGTTGTTGAGATCAATTTTCATGATTAGTTTGCCTTGGATATCCATAATGTGAGCTTCTTTTAACTGCTTATCTCCAGCATATGAAATAATCACTTGATGAGAAGTAGGATTAGGATATAAGAAAATACCACCTACAGTATTAGACTCATTATTGATGTTTAATAATTCTCTGTCTTTAAAAACAAGTGTAAAGCGATCTGCTTGTATTCCTTTACTTATACTGAATGTATAATCTTCGTTAGTAAGATTAGTTGCTGTATTAAGTAAATTATCTATTAAGAAAATTGGAGTGTTTTCTATTGCTTCTCCTTCTAACCTATCGATACTAATTGTATAGCTTTCTTCTCTATTTATAATAGTAGATATACCTAGAGCAATTTCCATTTGATCATGAAAAGCTTCTCGACCTTGAATAGCTAGGTACTCTCCATTGAGATTAGAAAATAAAGAAATAGAGGTTGCTAAACGTTTACTATCATATCCTTTATCATGACCTGCTGTAGCATCAGGAGTAAAACCAATTGCTGTCTGTACGCTTCTTTCAAAGGAAGAGGATGTAAGACTCAACCATATTTTGTCAATATCATTGATAGAAGTACTTGTTCTAAAATCATTGTTGTCTCCAGTTACTCGAAGACTATTTGTAAATACAACAGGAGTGCTACTTGCCATTTCAGCTTGATCTGCTTTGATTCCAAAACCTTGTCCAGATGCCATAAATTGCCCAGGCATTGTGCCTCCATTTACAGCTGCTATACCCATCATTGAGTTACGAACAGAAATATCATTCATAGAGAAATTACTTGTTCCTGGACCAGGAAGTGTCGCTACGGGATTAGTGATGTGTTCCCAATAGTATACTTCACTTACAGCATCATTTGCTGCCAGAAATGCAGTTACATCTATTGCAGAAGCATATGGGTTGCCAAGAACATTGTAATTATTTGTTGTCGCAGGCCCATTATAATGAACAGGAATAGAAATAGTCCCAGAATTGAGTGTTCCTTGTGTATATTCAAAATCATAGGTATCTGGACCTACACCAGCGTTAGGCTGAGGAAAAACAAGTAATCCTATACCAGCTGTTGGCAAGGCAGTACTTCCAGTATATGGTAGTACGAAGTCATTGTCATCATCTAAGAATATTTCTGCATCCATGAATTCTGGAAATTCTCCAAAATCAATATTGAAAGGGACAAAATTGCTTGGAATGATGCCAAAAACAGCTCTAGAAGCTCCATAAACCCCATCTCTTGTTTCTGAACTCATAGGACTACTCATAGAGACATAATTACGTGCATCTATTGTACCTGTTGTTTTTCGTACAGTAATACTACCATTATTTGTAGTAGTGGCATCTTCTTCTACTTGTACAACGCTCCCTTCTTTTTCTACAATTAAGGTTCCATCTATAGTAATGTCATTTTGAACACTAGCATAGTTGCCATCGGTAATAGTAAGCATAAATCCTGAATTAACAATAAGCTCACAAGCTGTGATATTACCAAATATAGAAGTGTCATAATTTGCAGCAATAATTGCAGATGTAGTACTATCTGGAATTCCATTATTCCAACCACTAGGTCCAGTAAATGTACTTGTAGAAAAACAGGTTAAACTAGTGTCTATAATATTAACAGTATAATCGTGTGTTTCGCCAAATTCCAAATCTTCACAAGGATTTGTCGAGTCATTTGCAGAGTTTGGATCAAATGCTTTAAGGCGTAAAATATGACTTCCTAAACTAGCATTTGTTGGGATTGTAAGTGTAAAATTGTTTAATTCTCCTGCAGAAGTAAATGAAACACCATCTATTAACTGCTCTCCTGATTCAAATGTTCCACTATCATCAAAATCTACCCAAGCCGATAAAACATCAAAGTCTGTAAGTCCTGGGAAATTGTCTGGATCAAAATTGCTTTGCGCTTGTAATATGTGGCTATTTAATCCTGTGGCTCTATCTAGATCTGTAGATAAATCTCTTCTATCTGCATATCCTACATCTCCAGAAGCCGATTCTGTATTACAGGTATTGCCACCATCATCTACATTTATAGTTCCTAAAATCAATCGTTTAATACCGTCTACATTACAACCTCCTGTAGTTTCAGGAGTACATAGCGGTAATAAATTTAAAACATCTTTACAAAGTTGGTCATTAGACGATGCTTCATCACTTGTTAATACTGTTTTAGCACAAATTGTATAAGTGTCTATAGTAGATAGATCTATAGTAGATGAAAAACTATATGAAGCTGTCTCTCCAAAAGCAAGAGGGCCAGGGACGGTACCAGTTACAGGAGTACCTCCATTTACGGCAAACTCTACTGGGATATTAGTTTGAGTAACGCTTCCAAAATTAGCAACTGTAATAGTCACTGTTTCACTTGCAGAAAGTCCTTCGCCAGTATTTGGAGAGCTTATTTCGGTTACAGCAACGTCATTTGTAAACTCAGAACCTATTCTAAAAGAATATATCCCCACTTGTCTTCCGTTAGGACCTCCATCTCCTGAGTATTCTGAAGTAACCCAAAACGTTAAATCATCAGACGGGTCTCTTACTCCTTGTCCATAATCTCCATATCTATCATTTCCTGTTACAGAGTTTGTGCCCGCAAAAGCAATACTCTCTGCCACCGTCATATCTCCTAATGGGTCGCCGTCCATTCTTCCTGTGTAATAAAGAGAAGGAAAAGTGCTCGTTCCTGATTTTGTATATCCTAGGCCAATATTACCTTGTATGTCCATAGAAATACATCCCATAAAAACAGATTCACTTCCTGTAGGGTCAGTAAAAGTGCCTTCTTGGTAGACACTCCAAGAAGAACCTCCATCTGTACTACGAAGTTCTACCCATCTAATCCCTGATATTTGAGAGCCGTCAGTAACTTCGACTACCCAGTTTAATAAAATAGATTCATAAGTAGGAAATTTATACCAATGAGACATATTCATAATAGCTCCAACAATAGCGTCTATACGTTGTCCTGTGTTTGGTTGCGCAATATTTGAAAAGCCTCCCGCAATAGCAGCATCAAATGCAGCTGTTGGGATTTCATTTTTCCCAGATATAGTAGATGCAGCAATCGTAGATGCATTTGTCCAATCCATGTCTATATTCCAAAGACCTATATGATCGTTATTTGTGTTAACACCTGGAAAAGCATCATCTTGATAGTAAACAATTTTAATTGGTCCAGTAGCAACTCCAGCTCCTTCAGAGTGTACAGGGATTGGTGCGGCAAATGAAAAAGGCGCACTTTCAAAATCAGATGGAGAAAACCCTACAATTTCTGCAGAAGCGTCTCCGTCGAGCATTTTTTGTCTATTAAAAGTATATACTTTTTGGTTACCTGTGAAGTTCCCTGCAGTAACATAAGAATCACCCCATACACCATAATGTGGATAATCATTTCCAGCACCTAATTCGTATTCGTATACATTATAAGAGCCTGTTGGATCAGGTGTTGTGGAAATTCCAATTAAAAATACATCATTACTAGGAAGTTGAAACTGAGAAATAAACCATCTATCTGCTTCTCTGTCATATACAACTACGGGATCTCCTGAATTTTGAGTGCTTCCTGGTGCCTGCAATGGATTGGTTAAATCTCTAGGAAAACCTGAAGCAAGGTTTCCAGACTTGTCATACACAGCCCACATTCCGTTCTCCATAGTGACCACGTGATTTGGGCCTACAGCCATAGATGGATCTGGTGGAGATACATTAAGTCCTATTCCTTCAAAAGTAGTAATAGGAGCACGATTTTCAGGAACGTGTAATGGTTCCTTATTTCCTTGAGCTAATGGATCTACTGAGGTAGAACTTTTACCGGCAGAATTTAAATAGTCTAGTTTTCGTTGTCTTTTTGCACTAAGTTCCTTTGATGTCTCTGCCCCATGTCTTGGAACAATTTTTCCTTCAAAAATCGATCTATCACTATTTGATGGAAGATCTCTTACGGGTTGGGATACAAAAAAACGTTTTGGAGTAAGAATCTTAGTAGGATGATTACTAGGTGTGTACTCTGTTTTTTGTAAATCTGTCTTGTTTTGAGCTATTGCAATGGTCGAGAACAATAGAAATAGCACTATTAGGGCGTAGCTGCTTTTCATAAATGTTTAGTTTTTGTTAGTATAAACGTCCTTGAGTCTGTGAAGAATGGCACATGATATAACTTTTTTCTGGAATAACCATAAATACTTGAAGGAAAATTCTTATTAAAAAAAATAAAAAAAGGGCATATTTGATGATAAACAGTGTATTTGTGTGTTATGACGTGCTTGTGAAGATGTGGTATACGCTTTCGCGAAAGCGTATAAAAAAACCTAAACAATGCATTGGGTATTACATTATTTAGGAAGTGTGTTTTTTTAATGTATGTACGCTATATTTTAAAAGTAATCACAGGACGTTGTGCATGATTGACAAGTCCTTCGCTCAAAGATCCATTAAGGAAATGCGCAAGACCACTTCTACCGTGAGTTCCTATTCCTACAAGCCCTGATTTGATAGTATCTGCAAAGTGGAGAATTCCGTTTTCGACAGAATTGTCATTGTATATGTTAAGCGTGTACTCTGTACATTCAGGTTCTTTTTCCATAAAAGCTTTCATTTTTGCTTCTATTTCATGAGTTGTTTGAAAGTTGTTTGGTGTATTTATATAGAGCAGATGTAGTTTTACATCGTTGTTTTTTGCAAATGCTAAAGCTTGCTTAAAAGACGTGTGATTTTCTTCTTTAAAATTGGTAGCATAAACAAATTTTTCGACAGCAAATTTTTCGTGGCGTCGTTTGATAACTAATACAGGAATTTTTGAGTTTCGTACTACTTTTTCAGTGTTAGATCCTATAAGTAGTTCTTGAAGTCCTGTTGCTCCATGAGATCCCATGACTACTAAGTCAGCTTGATATTTTTCGGTATATTCCATAATACCTTCAAAAGCACCATCAAACTCTGCGGTTTCATATACGTTGATACCTTCTAAAAATGGAGCATTCATCATTTTTTCAAATTTCTGATGTGCTAATTTCATAAAAAATATGGCTTCGGGTAAATCACTTTTTGATCCCCCAGAAGCACCATCTACAAGTTGCATAGGGAGTTCTAGCATATGTAGTAGATTAATCTCACTACCGTACTTCCTGGCAAGGTCTGCAGCAACCCTTAATGCGTTCTCTGCTTGTTCTGAAAAATCTGTAGGGACGAGTATTTTTTTAATCATAAGAGAGGGGATTTTTTAAAATAATTGTGTTCAAAATAATTGCAGTCTTCAATTTACAAAATAATATGCATATTAAGAAGCTTTTATAAATGGATAATTTGTATTACATTTGCACCATTGAAAGAAAAGAGTATTGAGGGGACGGCTGTCCCCTCTTTTTATAGGCAAAGATGTTGAGAGAAAAAGTGACCCAACTTCTTCAAGAAGCAATGGATGAGAATCCATCACTATTTTTGATAAGTTTAGACATACAAGGGAATAATGACATTAAAGTCGCAATAGATGGCGATAATGGTGTTACTGTACAGGATTGTATTGCTGTAAGTAGAAAAGTAGAACATAATCTCGATAGAGAGGAAGAGGACTTTTCTTTAGAAGTAATGTCAATAGGGGCAACAACACCTCTACAACAAGTAAGGCAGTATAAAAAGAATATTGGACGTGTGCTTGAGGTAAAAACAAATGCAGGAACAAAAATTGAAGGTACTCTGGAAGATGCTACAGATGAAACGGTAACTCTAACTTGGAAAGCAAGAGAGCCTAAGCCTGTAGGTAAAGGAAAAGTAACTGTTCATAAAACAGAGACAATTCCTTATGAAGATATAGTAGAAGCAAAAGTGATGATTAAATTTTAACAATATGTTGATATGGAAAATTTAGCGTTAATCGATTCTTTTTCGGAATTTAAGGACGATAAATTAATAGATCGTGTAACTCTTATGGCCATCCTAGAAGATGTCTTTAGAAGCACATTAAAGAGGCGTTTTGGAAGTGACGATAATTTTGATATTATAATTAATCCTGATAAAGGAGATCTTGAAATCTGGCGTAACCGAATTGTGGTTGCAGATGGAGAGGTAGAAGATGATAATGCAGAGATATCTCTTACCAATGCTCGTAGAATTGAAGAGGATTTTGAAGTAGGTGAAGATGTGTCCGAGGAAGTAAAACTTATTGACTTAGGACGTCGTTCAATTCTTGCATTACGTCAAAATTTGATAAGTAAGATTCACGAGCACGATAATACAAATATCTACAAGCAGTTTAAAGAGCTTGAAGGAGAGTTATATACCGCAGAAGTGCATCATATACGCCATAGAGCAATTATATTGCTTGATGATGAAGGAAATGAAATTATCCTTCCTAAAGATCGTCAGATACCATCTGATTTCTTTAGAAAAGGAGAAAACGTAAGAGGAGTTATTGAGAGCGTAGAGCTTAAGGGTAATAAACCATCTATTGTTATGTCTCGTACGGCGCCTATATTCTTGGAAAAATTATTCGAATCTGAAATACCAGAAGTATTTGATGGTTTGATCACTATAAAAAAAGTAGTGCGTATTCCAGGAGAAAAAGCAAAAGTTGCCGTAGATTCGTATGACGATCGTATAGATCCAGTGGGTGCTTGTGTAGGAATGAAAGGATCTCGTATTCATGGAATAGTTCGTGAATTAGGAAATGAAAATATAGATGTTATTAATTATACAAGTAATCTCAATCTATATATAAGTCGTGCTTTGAGTCCAGCACGTATCACTAGTTTGAAACTAGATGATGAGAATAAGACGGCGCAAGTATATCTTAAGCCTGAGGAAGTGAGTAAAGCAATTGGTCGAGGAGGACATAATATTCGACTAGCGGGTCAATTGACTGGATATGAGATTGATGTATATAGAGAAGGTGTGGAAGAAGATGTAGAGCTTACAGAATTTTCTGATGAAATTGAAGGATGGATTATTGAGGCATTTGCAAAAATTGGATTTGATACTGCAAGAAGTATCTTAGAACAAGATGTGGATGATTTGGTAAGACGTACGGATCTTGAGGAAGAAACTGTCCTTGATGTAATGCGCATTCTCAAGGAAGAATTTGAAGAATAACAATGCCTGCTTCACAAAATAAGGGGAGTTAGGAAAGAATAAATTAAAGCAGTTTATGGCAGCAGCAACAATGCGATTAAACAAGGTGTTAAGAGAACTCAATATCTCTCTAGATCGTGCCGTGGAGTATTTGGACTCTAAAGGTATCGAGATAGAGGCGCGCCCGACTACAAAAATCTCACATGAGATTTATAATGTCCTTTCAGATGAGTTTCAGACAGATGCCAGTAAAAAGGTAGCTTCTAAGGAGGTTGCTGTAGAAAAGCTCAAAGAGAAGGAGGCACTGCGTGTTGCTCGAGAAGTAGAAATCGAAGCAAAACAAGAGGCAAAAAAACCAGAAGTGGTAAAAGCCAAAGCGCAGCTTAGTGGTACAAAGCAAGTAGGGAAAATTGATCTTGAAAAGCCAAAGCAGGTTGTAGAAGAGGTGAAAGAAGAGAAAGTTCCAGAAAAGGAAGTTGCTCAGCCTGAACCAAAAGTTGAAACTCCTGTAGTACCAGAGCCAGTTAAAAAGGAGGAAAAAGTAGAAGAGAAAACTGTTGTTGCAAAAAAAGAAGAACCTACTGTTGAGGCTGAAGTTGCAAAGCCAAAAGAAGTAAAGCCAGAAATTGCAAAACCAGTAACTCCAAAGAAAGAAGCTCCAAAGAAAGAGGTCTCAAAGAAAGAAACTCCAAAAGCAGAAGCAGCAGCCGAAGCTCCAGAAGTAAAATTAGGAGATGTAGTTTTAAAAACAGATTATAAAAAACTTGATGGACCTAACTTTACTGGTCAAAAAATAGATTTAAGTCAGTTTAAAAAACCTGAAAAGAAAAAGAAAGAAAGTGCCGAAGACGCTAAGAAAAAACGTCGTAAGCGTATTACAAAACCAGGAGGATCTCCAGGTGGAGGAAATAATAACAATAATAACCGCGGAGGTCAAGGCGGTGGAAACCGTGGAGGTAATAACCGAGGTGGTAACAATAAGCGTAAACCAGCTGTAGCAAAAGTAGAGCCTACAGAAGAAGAAGTACAAAAGCAAATCCGTGAGACACTTGAAAAACTTCAAGGAAAGTCTAATAAAGGTAAAGGTGCAAAATATCGTAGAGATAAAAGAGATCAACACCGTCAGAAGACTGAAGGAGAACTTGCTGCTCAGGAGATAGAAAGCAAAATACTTAAAGTGACAGAGTTTGTTACTGTAAGTGAAGTTGCAATTATGATGGATGTGCCAGTGACTGGTATTATATCTGCTTGTATGTCATTAGGAATGATGGTAACGATGAATCAGCGTTTAGATGCTGAGACACTTACGATAGTTGCAGATGAATTTGGCTATACTGTTGAGTTTATTACTGCAGATCTTGAAGAAGCTATCGTAGAGGTAGAAGATGCTCCTGAAGATTTATTAGAAAGAGCTCCTATTGTTACTGTAATGGGACACGTTGATCATGGTAAAACATCGTTGCTAGATTATGTGCGTAGTGAAAATGTGATTGCAGGAGAGAGTGGAGGAATTACACAGCACATTGGTGCGTATGGAGTGACACTAGATAGTGGTCAAAAAATTGCTTTCCTAGATACACCAGGTCACGAGGCCTTTACAGCGATGCGTGCTCGTGGTGCTCAAGTAACAGATATTGCTGTTATTGTTGTAGCAGCAGATGATGATATTATGCCTCAAACAAAGGAAGCTATAGCGCATGCGCAAGCAGCAAGTGTTCCTATTGTTTTTGCTATAAATAAAGTAGATTTACCTACTGCAAATCCAGAAAAGATTAAAGAAGGACTTGCAGCCATGAATCTTCTTGTAGAAGATTGGGGAGGTAAAATCCAGTCTCAAGATATTTCAGCTAAGACTGGTCAAGGAGTTCCAGAATTATTGGAAAAAGTATTATTAGAAGCAGAGCTTTTAGAGCTTAAGGCAAACCCTCAAAAGAATGCTATAGGTACAGTTGTAGAAGCATTCCTTGATAAAGGACGTGGATATGTGTCTACAATTCTTGTGCAGGGAGGTACCTTACGTGTGGGTGACTATTTACTTGCGGGAACTTGTTCTGGTAAGGTAAAGGCAATGCATGATGAGCGAGGTAAGAAAATTAAAGAGGCAGGACCGTCAACACCAGTATCTGTATTAGGTCTGGATGGTGCACCGCAAGCAGGTGATAAATTTAATGTGATGGATGACGAACGTGAAGCAAAGGATATAGCTTCTAAGCGTACGCAATTACAACGTGAACAAAGTGTTCGTACACAACGTCATATTACACTTGATGAGATTGGTCGTCGTATCGCTCTTGGTGACTTTAAAGAACTTAACATTATCCTTAAAGGAGATGTGGATGGATCTGTTGAAGCACTTACAGATAGTTTCCAAAAATTATCTACAGAAGAGATTGCTGTTAATATTATCCATAAAGGAGTAGGAGCTATAACAGAGAGTGATGTGTTACTAGCTTCGGCTTCAGATGCGATTATTATTGGATTTAATGTTAGACCAGCTGGAAATGCAAGACAAGTAGCTGATAAGGAAGAAATCGATATCCGTATGTACTCAATTATATATGATGCGATTAATGACCTTAAAGATGCAATGGAGGGAATGTTATCTCCAGAAATGCGTGAAGAGATTACTGGTACTGCAGAAATCCGTGAAACGTTCAAGATATCTAAAGTTGGAACCATTGCAGGTTGTATGGTGATGAATGGAAAAATATTTAGAAACTCAAATGTTCGTATTATACGTGATGCAGTAGTTGTCTATACAGGAACATTATCTACACTTAAGCGTTTTAAGGATGATGTTAAGGAAGTAAGTAAAGGGTATGATTGTGGTATGCAAATTAAGAACTACAATGATATCAAGATTGATGATGTGATAGAAGCTTACCAAGAAGTAGCGGTTAAGAAGAAACTTAAATAAGTTTTTTTATATGCATATAAAAAAAAAGACCATCTTCTCAGATGGTCTTTTTTTTGTTTTATAATAATTTGATGTTTTATTAACGATTTGGATCTGGTTTAAAAATGAGAGCATTTGGAAACTCTTTTTTGATGCTTAGTAAGGCTCTATCTGCTTCTAGTCTATTTCTAAAATTACCTACCCATACCTTGTAATTAGGAGTTTCGTATTTTACTTTGGCCTCCCAAGTACCTATTTTATTTAGAAATCTTCTTTTAATAGTGGCGGCTGTTTGAATAGAATTGCCAGAATGTATTTGTATTTTATAACGATCCCCAAGTTCATTATTGATGCTTAATTCAGTTTTTAATTTTAATAATTCAGGAATTTTGGCATTCTGCGAAATGTTAACTTGTCCAGATTGCGCTTTCGCGAAAGCGAAAAAGCCTATGAAAACAAGGGTAGTAAGTATCTTAGTATTAGGATGTATTCTCATCTTTAAAATGTAAATTATATGACAAAGGTAAATGAATAAACGAAAAAGAAAATAAATTGTTATTTAGAATTATTATAAATTATAAACTAGCGCTTTTTGCATTCTTCAAAAATGACTTGTAAGTATTATTTTTGCATTCAATTTGAAGCGTACGATTAACAGTTTGTTAACAGCAATTAGAATGTAATAATCGTGCCAAATTTTTGAAGCTAATTCAATACCAATTATGATACAGGTGAATCGCCGTAACTCATTTTCGAGAATTATCACACTATGTGCAGCATTTCTGCTCACTTTCTCTTCTTCACTTTTTGCTCAAATAGATGCCTCTACGGGGGATGCTGATGCTGGAGAAGCATTGTTTAAATCTAATTGTGCTGCTTGCCATAAATTATACAAGAGATCTACGGGTCCTGAGTTATTTGGTGTAGTTCAGAAATATGATGAAGATTATGAGTGGTTAGGAAAATGGATTCGTAACTCAACAGCACTTATCGCAACTGGAGATGCTCGTGCAAATGCTATTTTTGAAGAGTTTAATAAAACTCCGATGAATACCTTTGAAGGGTTGTCTGATGCAGATATAAGCAATATTCTAGCGCATACGAATACTGAGCAACCTAAAATTGTAAATCCATGCGAAGCTAATCCAGGTGCTCCTGGTTGTACTGAAAACAATAATGGCGGTGGAGGCGTTTCAAATAATATCATCCTTGCGATTCTAGGATTGGTATTATTACTTCTTGTTGCAGTGTTATATATTGTAAATAATACTCTTAAGAAATTTGCAAAAGCACAAGGTATTGCCGTTGCAGAAGATGAAGAAGAGCGTAAGCCACTTTGGAAAGCATTTGTAGAGAATCAGTTCTTAGTATTGGTAAGTGTGATCTTCTTATTGTTAGGGAGTGCGTACTTTGCATACGGATGGATGTCTCAAGTAGGGACTGATCAAGGATATGCGCCAGTACAGCCTATACATTTTTCTCATAGAATCCATGCAGGTGATAACGAAATAGATTGTAAGTACTGTCACTCTTCAGCTAGAGTAAGTAAGACATCTGGTATTCCTTCTCTTAATATATGTATGAACTGTCATAAATCTATAGGAGAAGTTGCAGGGGCAGAAGCAAAAGATAATTCTAGCGTAAATGCAGATTATGATAAAGCATTCTACGATAAAGAAATTCAAAAATTATATGCTGCTACCGGTTGGGATGAAGCAACACAGTCATATACAGGAGAAACAAATGCTGTAGAGTGGGTGCGTGTTCATAACTTGCCAGACTTTGCATATTTTAATCACTCGCAGCACGTAAGTGTAGCAGGTGTAGAGTGTCAGAAATGTCATGGTCCTGTAGAAGAAATGGAAGTTGTGGAGCAATTTTCACCACTTACAATGGGATGGTGTATTAATTGTCACCGTGAAACAAACGTAAACTTAGAAGGGAACGAGTATTATACAAAAATACACGAACAGCTTTCTAAAGAATACGGAGTAGAAAAACTTACGGCAGCTCAAATGGGAGGTCTTGAGTGTGGTAAGTGTCACTATTAATAATTTATAGTAACACAAGTTTTCTAAACAAGTATAATATAAAGGTCACGGAGCGTAGCGAAGTGCAAATAGTATAAAATCAATTATATGTCATCAAACAAGAAATACTGGAAAAGTGTCGATGAGCTTACTGAAAGCCCATTGGTTGAAACACTAAGACAGAATGAGTTTGTAGAAGAAATTCCGACAGATGAGTTTTTAGGCGATAAAGAAACCTTAGAAGAATCTCAAACAACACGTCGTGACTTCTTAAAGTACGTAGGATTCTCTACAGCAGCTGCATCGCTTGCAGCATGTGAGGGGCCTGTTATAAAGTCAATCCCTTACGTAGTACAACCAGAACAAATTGTGCCTGGTGTAGCAGATTATTATGCATCTACTATTGCAGATGGATTTGATTTTGCAAGTGTACTAGTAAAAACTCGTGAAGGAAGACCTATAAAAATTGAAAATAACAAACTTGCAAAAGCTGGTTATGGAGCAAATGCTCGTGTTCATGCATCTGTATTATCTATGTATGATCAGAATAGAGCACAAGGACCAACGGCAGCAGGGGAGTCAGTATCTTGGAGTGATATTGATCGTGGTGTTATGGGGCAATTAAATAGTGGTAAGAAAACTGTTTTATTGACACAGACATTTGCGAGTCCTTCTACAGAAAAACTGATTGCCGAGTTTGTTGAAAAATATCCAAATGTTTCTCATGTTGCATATGATGCAGTAGGAGAGCAATTTGCTCTTGATGCTTTTCAAGTAAAATATGGAGTACGTGCTCTTGCAGATTATGATTTCTCAAAAGCAGAAGTGATTGTATCTGTAGGTGCAGATTTCTTAGGAGATTGGAATGGTGGAGGATATGATGCTGGGTATGCAAAAGGACGTATACCAAAAGATGGTAAAATGTCTCGTCACTTCCAGTTTGAAGCAAATATGTCTTTATCTGGTGCAAATGCAGATGTGCGTGTTCCTGTAACACCTTCACAACAGAGAAAGGTGCTTAATGCATTAGCAGGTGGATCTACAGCAGATCTTCCTGAACATGTGAAGAAAGCAATTAATTCTGCTAGGAATGAATTTAAAGCGGCGGGAAGTAAAGGTATTATTGTAACTGGATTACAAGATGTGCCTTCACAAACGAAAGCATTAGAGTTAAATGCAAATAGCGAGGTGATCGATGTTGCTGCGCCTAGATTAACACGATCTGGAGATACGCGTGAAGTAACACAACTCGTAAAAGATATGAAGGCTGGTCAGGTAGGAATGTTAATTATGGCAGGAGTAAATCCTTCATATACACTTCCTAATGCTACCGCTTTTGATGAAGGTCTAGCTAAAGTTGGTGTTACTGTAGCATGTTCTATGCGTGCAGATGAAACAGCATCTAAAGCAACTCATATTGCTCCTACTCCTCATTACCTTGAGGCATGGGGAGATGTGCAGATCAAACAAGGAGAGGTTAGTATTACACAACCTACCATTCGCCCATTATTTGATACAAGACAATTTCAAGATAGTTTATTGACTTGGATGGGTGCAGATCAATCGTATTACGATTATCTTAAGTCGACTATGAGTGCCGCGGGTATTTCTTTTAACAAAGCAGTACATGATGGTGTTGTTATGACTAACGCTTTCGCGAAAGCGGAAACAACAACGACAGAAGCTTCTATAACAGAAGATGCTGGTCTTTCAAGTTCAAGTGTTCAAGAGAACGGTGAATTCGAATTGACCTTATATACAAAAACATCAATGGGAGATGGTAATCAAGCAAACAATCCTTGGTTGCAAGAAATGCCAGATCCTATTACAAGAGCTACTTGGGACAACTACATAACCATGTCTGAAGCTGATGCTAAGAAAAAAGAGTTATGGTTAGATCGTAGTACATTCTTTACAGAAGCACGTCATAATGCTAATGGAGGACTTAATGGTACACTTGCAAAAATCACTGTTAATGGTGTTGAACTAATTGCTCCAGTAATGGTGCAGCCTGGACAAGCAAACGGATCTATAGGTCTAGCACTTGGATATGGAAGAACAACTTCTATACAGAAGGATATGCAAACTGGAGTGAATGCATATAAATTAATGCAAAACTTTAGTGCTACGCAAGATGTTACTATAGAAAAAGTAGCAGGTGTTCATGAGTTTGCTGTGATACAATTACACAACACCTTAATGGGACGTGGTGATATTGTAAAAGAAACGAGACTTGAAATTTTTAATACAAAGAAGAAAGACGTTTGGAATGCAGTTCCAAAAGTGTCTAAAGATCACCAAGAATACGAAGTAACTTCTCCAGAAGTTGATCTGTGGGATGAATTTGATCGTTCTATAGGACATCACTTCAATCTTGGAATAGATTTAAATGCGTGTACAGGATGTGGCGCATGTGTGATTGCATGTCACGCAGAAAATAATGTTCCTGTAGTAGGGAAGTCTGAAGTACGTCGTAGCCGTGATATGCATTGGTTACGTATTGATAGATATTATTCTTCTAATGAAACTTTTGATGGTGATAACCAACAAAAGGATGATATGAATGGTCTTTGGGGTGATAATGGATCTCTTGGAGAGTTTGGAAGAATGGAAGATCCTTCAGCAAACCCGCAAGTGGCTTTTCAACCAGTTATGTGTCAGCACTGTAACCATGCTCCTTGTGAGACTGTATGTCCAGTAGCTGCAACATCACATGGTCGTCAAGGTCAAAATCATATGGCATATAACCGTTGTGTAGGTACTCGTTACTGTGCAAACAACTGTCCATATAAAGTACGTCGTTTTAACTGGTTCTTATATAATGGTAATGATGAATTTGATTACTTTATGAATAATGACTTAGGACGTATGGTAATTAATCCAGATGTAACAGTACGTTCTCGTGGAGTCATGGAGAAATGTTCTATGTGTATACAAATGACACAAAAAACAATTCTTGATGCGAAGCGTGAAGGACGTGAAGTTAAAGATGGGGAGTTTGCTACAGCATGTTCAAATGCGTGTACAAGTGGTGCATTAACCTTTGGAGACGTAAACGATACATCTAGTGATGTATACCATGAATCACAAGATGACAGAATGTATCACTTACTTGAGAGTGTTGGAACAAAACCAAATGTGTTCTATCAAACGAAAGTAAGAAATACAAAAGAAGCTTAATAACAACTAATCTAAAGAACTAATTATATAGGATTATGGCGCATTACGAAGCACCTATACGAAGACCACTAGTTACCGGCGATAAGACTTATCACGATGTAACGTTAGACGTTGCAGCTCCTGTAGAAGGACGTGCAAATAAGTCTTGGTGGATAGTGTTTACTATAGCATTGGCTGCATTTCTATGGGGAATAGGCTGTATTATTTATACCATTTCAAATGGTATTGGTAGTTGGGGTCTAAACAAAACTGTAGGATGGGCTTGGGATATCACCAACTTTGTATGGTGGGTAGGTATCGGTCACGCAGGAACACTAATTTCGGCAGTATTATTACTTTTCCGTCAGAAATGGCGTATGGCAATTAACCGTTCTGCAGAGGCGATGACTATCTTTTCTGTAGTACAAGCAGGATTGTTCCCAATTATTCACATGGGGCGTCCTTGGTTGGCATACTGGGTATTACCTATACCTAACCAATTTGGTTCTTTATGGGTAAACTTTAATTCACCACTTCTTTGGGATGTATTTGCAATATCAACATATCTGTCAGTTTCTTTAGTATTCTGGTGGACAGGATTACTTCCTGATTTTGCAATGATACGTGATCGCGCAGTAAAACCTTTCCAAAAAAAGATCTATAGTTTACTGTCTTTTGGATGGTCAGGACGAGCGAAGGATTGGCAACGTTTTGAAGAAGTATCATTGGTTCTTGCAGGTCTTGCAACACCACTTGTACTTTCTGTACATACGATTGTATCTTTTGACTTTGCAACGTCAGTGATTCCTGGATGGCATACTACGATATTCCCTCCTTACTTTGTTGCAGGAGCGGTATTCTCAGGATTTGCGATGGTAAACACATTACTTATTGTAATGCGTAAAGTGTCAAACTTAGAAAACTATATTACACTACAGCATATTGAATTGATGAACATTGTAATTATGATTACAGGTTCTATTGTAGGGGTGGCTTATATTACAGAGCTATTTATGTCTTGGTATTCTGGAGTAGAGTATGAACAATATGCATTCTTAAATCGTGCAACAGGACCTTATGCTTGGGCATACTGGAGTATGATGATATGTAATGTATTCTCTCCACAATTTATGTGGTTTCCTAAACTAAGGAGAAGTATTATGTTCTCTTTTGTTATCTCAATAGTAGTAAACATAGGAATGTGGTTTGAGCGTTTTGTAATTATCGTGACTTCATTGCACCGTGATTACCTTCCATCTTCTTGGACAATGTTTTCTCCTACATTTGTAGATATCGGGATCTTTATAGGGACGATCGGTTTCTTCTTTGTATTGTTTTTATTATATGCACGTACATTCCCAGTGATTGCACAAGCAGAAGTTAAAACAATTATGAAGTCTTCTGGTGAGAGATATAAAAACTTAAGAGAATCAGGACAATCATTAGTAGGTACAGGAGCGGATCCTCGTACATCTGGTGGTCCAGTAAAAATTAACTTAGGCGAAGGTACTGTGACAAAAGCAGCACCTGTAGTTGAAGCTGCCGATAAAAGCGTAGGTGATTTGTTAGGTACGCTAGGATCTTTTGATGCTAGTACGCAACAAGCAGATGATCTTAAGAAAGTAAGTGGTATTGGGCCAAAAATGGAAGAGAAGCTTAATGAGCTTGGTATCTTTACATTTGCTCAGGTAGCAAAAATGACTCAAAGAGAGTACGACCTTTTAGATAGTATTACAGGTTCATTCCCTGGTCGTGCAGAGCGCGATGATTGGGCTGGACAAGCAGCAAAACTTAATAACAACTAGTATGAGTACGGGATCACACGTTATACACGCACTTTATACAGATGACGACGTTTTAATGAACGCCGTTAAGGAGGCAAGAAAGAAACACTTACATATTAATGAAGTGTACACTCCGTTTCCTGTGCACGGACTTGATAAAGCAATGGGACTAGCTCCTACAAGATTAGCCATCACCGCATTTATGTATGGGTGTGTTGGACTTACAGTAGCAATTACAATGATGAATTTCATTATGATTGAAGATTGGCCTCAAGATATAGGAGGTAAACCTAGCTTTAGTTATATAGAAAACATGCCAGCATTTGTTCCTATTATGTTTGAGCTTACAGTGTTTTTTGCAGCGCATTTAATGGTCATTACTTTTTATATGCGTAGTAGACTTTGGCCATTTAAAAAAGCCGAAAATCCAGACGTAAGAACTACAGATGATCATTTCTTAATGGAAATTGATGCATCTGGACATGATGCTCAAGAGCTTGCAAATTTTCTTGTAGGAACAGGAGCAACAGAGATTAATTTAGTAGCAAACGAAGAATAAGGATACGCAATGAAGAATATATTCAAAATAGCTATCGTACTTATCGCCATTGTAAGTTTAGGATCTTGTAAAGAAGATAAGAAACCTAACTACCAGTATATGCCAAATATGTATGAATCTGTAGGGTATGAAACTTATGGAGATTATGAAATATTTGATCCAGTAACTGGAGGGTCAGAAGCGATGAAACCAGCAAAAGGATCTATTTCTAGAGGATGGATGCCTTATGAAATAGACAATACAACAGAAGGGAAAGAATTTGCAAAAACAAACCTTAAGAACCCATTGCCATATACCGAGGAAACTGAGGCAAAAGGGCAAGCGCTATATGATATATATTGTGGTATCTGTCACGGTAAAAAAGGTGATGGACAAGGACCACTTTTTAAGCGTGATAAAATACTAGGAATACCTGCATATAATGATGAAGGAAGAGCAATTACGGAAGGTAGTGTATATCACGTCATGTATTATGGTATTAACACTATGGGATCGTATGCTTCCCAAATGACAGAAGAAGAAATGTGGATGGTAGATCATTATGTAATGTCTTTAAAAGATAAACTAGATGGTAAAGAAGCTCGTGCATATGATGTAGTTGAGGCTGTACTTGAAATAGAGGGCATGCATGAAGAAGAAAGTCATAGTGGAGAAGAACATGGAACAGAAGAAGATCATGTTATCGAAGAAAATCACGGCACAGAGCACTAACCAAACTAACTGAAAAAGCGATAATTAAAGGATATGGAATATAAATTATCTAAAAACTTACGACTCACAGCTTTTATATTTATGGCTGTTGGTGCGCTATTGTTTACTGTAGACTATATAATGTTGCCTAAAACAACAGCTGAAGTTGCAGCTATGGAAGCAGCAGCAGAAGGACACGGAGCAGCAGAAGGACATGGAGAAGACGCTTCTCACGGTGTTGCTGATGCTCATGGTTCTGATCATGGAGATACTGGAGGTCACGAAATGTCTGAAGAAGAACATCTTGAACATACCTTAGGACAATACCAAAATAAACCTTGGTCCGCTATTTATATTGCAGCGTTCTTTTTCTTTATGATAGCACTTGCGTGCTTAGCGTTTTATGCAGTACAATACGCTTCCCAAGCTGGATGGTCACCTTTGGTACTTCGAGTAATGGAAGGAATTACGGCATATTTACTGCCTGGTAGTATCATTATGTTTATCCTATTATGTTTATCAAGCGCTCATGTAAACCATATGTTTCATTGGATGGACCCAGATCTATTAGTAGAAGGAGGTGATCATTATGATAAATTGATAGATGGTAAATCGGGATACTTAAATATTCCTTTTTTCTTAGGTAGAGCTGCCTTTTTTATATTAGGATGGAATCTTTATAGACACTTTGCATTAAAGTTTAGTAAGAATCAAGATGAAGCTACAGATAATAGATGGCATAAGAAGTCATTTAAAGCAGCAGCGATGTTCCTTGTGTTTTTTATCTATACAGAATCTATTATGTCTTGGGATTGGATTATGTCATTAGACCCACACTGGTTTAGTACATTATTTGGATGGTATGTATTTGCAGGAATGATGGTATGTGCGATTACAACAATTGCATTGGTAACCATGGTATTAAAATCTCAAGGATACTTAAAACAAGTAAATGATAGTCATATACATGATTTAGCAAAATTTATGTTTGCCTTTAGTATTTTTTGGACATACTTATGGTTCTCTCAATTTATGTTAATCTGGTATTCAAATATTCCAGAAGAGGTAACATACTTTATTACAAGAATAGAAGATTATAATCTTCCTTTCTTTGCAATGGTAGGAATGAATTTTGTGTTCCCATTATTGATATTAATGAATAGTGATTTCAAACGAGTAAACTGGTTTGTAGTTATGGCAGGTATAGTAATTCTATTAGGGCACTATGTAGATTTATTTAATATGGTTATGCCAGCAACTGTAGGAAAGTCTTGGTCGTTTGGTTTTGTAGAAATAGGATCATTGTTATTCTTCCTTGGATTATTCATCTTTGTAGTGTTTAGATCACTTACAAAACGTCCATTAGAGCCTAAGCGAAATCCGCTTATTGAAGAAAGTAAACATTTTCACTATTAGAATTTAGATAAAAGAAGTTAGAAAGCAATGACAGGTTTATTAGCACTCATCGTAGTAATTCTATTTGTAGTTACAATTTGGCAAATGTCAAAGATATTTAAGCTATCTCAGCTTAAAGGCACTGATGAAAACTCACAAGTAGCAAATGATAAGGACAACCGTATTAACGGGAAGTTGATGATTATGTTCCTTATTTTCATGTATTTTATAACTATATATTGTTTCTGGTACTATAGTAAATTTTACTTGCCAGAAGCATCATCAGAGCATGGATCAAGTTATGATAACTTAATGTTTATCTCTCTTGCTTTGATCATGGTTGTACAAGTTATTACACAAGCACTATTACATTACTTTGCGTATAAGTATCAAGGTAAGAAAGGAAATCGCGCTTTGTTTTATGCAGATAATGATAAATTGGAATTTATCTGGACAATTATACCAGTAATTGTTTTAGCAGGATTAATTATCTACGGATTATTTACCTGGTCAGATATTATGAACTTTGAAGAAGAGGAGGATGCTATTATAATTGAGCTGTATGCTAAGCGTTTTGCTTGGGAAGCTCGATATGCTGGTGATGATAATATATTAGGGAATGCAAATGTTCGTTTTATTGAAGGTGCAAATACTGTAGGTGTTGATATGAGTGATAGTGATGCAATGGATGATGTGATAACATCAGAATTGCATTTACCGGTAGGACGTCAAGTAATTTTTAAATTAAGATCACAAGATGTATTACACTCTGCTTATATGCCTCACTTCCGTGCACAAATGAATGTTGTGCCAGGTATGATTACACAATTTGCTTTTACACCATCAAAGACGACTGCTGAGATTCGTGAGACTGAGTATATGAAGGATAAGATGGAATTGATAAAAGGACTTCGAAAAGAAAAAAATAAAAAATCTATTGCAGCTGGAGACGGACCAATAGATGATTATGATGAGTTTGATTATTTCTTGCTATGTAATAAGATATGTGGAGCTTCACATTACAATATGCAAATGAAAATTGTTGTTGAAACCCAAGAAGAGTATGATGCTTGGATGGCTCAACAAGAAACAGTTGGGAAGTAAATCACATCAAACAAGTAAAATAAAACTAACAAAAGTTAAAGCATTAAGATTATGTCAGCAGACGCAGAAGCATTAGATCACGGACACGACGATCACGGACATCATCACCATAAAGAAACATTTGTAACAAAGTATATCTTTAGTACAGATCACAAGATGATCTCAAAGCAGTACCTTGTTACTGGTTTGATCATGGGTATTATAGGGATAGCAATGTCGTTACTCTTCCGTTTACAATTAGCTTGGCCAGATCATGAATTTACGATCTATGAAGTGCTTTTAGGTGATTGGGGTAAAGATGGAGTGATGGATCCTAATATTTATCTAGCTTTAATTACAATACACGGTACTATTATGGTATTCTTTGTATTAACAGCTGGTTTGAGTGGAACTTTTAGTAACCTATTAATTCCATTACAGATTGGAGCAAGAGATATGGCTTCAGGATTCTTAAATATGATATCCTACTGGTTATTCTTCCTTTCTTCAATAATTATGGTATTATCATTATTTGTAGAGTCAGGACCAGCAGCAGCTGGGTGGACGATATACCCTCCATTAAGTGCATTACCTAATAGTATTTCTGCTTCAGGAATGGGAATGACACTTTGGTTAGTTTCTATGGCAATATTTATTGCATCCTCTCTTTTAGGATCACTTAATTATGTGGTTACAGTATTAAATTTACGTACTAAAGGAATGACAATGACGCGTCTTCCTCTTACGATATGGGCATTTTTTGTAACAGCCGTTATTGGTATTGTTTCTTTCCCAGTATTACTATCTGCAGCATTAATGCTTATTATGGATAGAAGTTTTGGAACTTCATTCTTCCTTTCTGATATATACATAGGTGGAGAGGTATTACATAATTCTGGAGGTTCTCCAGTATTATTTGAGCACCTGTTTTGGTTCTTAGGACACCCTGAAGTATATATTGTATTATTACCAGCATTAGGAATAACATCAGAGATTATAGCAACCAATTCCCGAAAACCAATATTTGGATATCGAGCCATGGTAGCATCCATTCTTGCGATTGCATTCCTATCTACGATAGTATGGGGTCATCATATGTTTATTTCTGGTATGAATCCTTTCTTGGGATCTGTATTTACATTTACAACATTGTTGATCGCAATTCCATCTGCCGTTAAAGCCTTTAATTATATAACAACACTCTGGAAAGGAAACCTTCAGTTTAACCCCGGAATGTTATTTTCTATAGGATTAGTTTCTACATTTATCTCAGGAGGTTTAACAGGAATTATCCTTGGAGATAGTACATTGGATATTAATGTACACGATACATATTTTGTAGTAGCGCATTTCCACTTAGTAATGGGTATCTCTGCATTGTATGGTTTATTTGCAGGAGTATATCATTGGTTCCCTAAAATGTTTGAGGGAAGAATGATGAATAAAAATCTTGGATATGTTCACTTCTGGGTTACTGTAATAGGAGCTTATGGGATTTTCTTCCCAATGCACTTTATTGGTATGGCAGGTCTTCCAAGACGTTACTATACAAACTCAGCATTCCCATATTTTGATGATCTTGTAGATGTAAATGTTGCAATTACCATATTTGCATTTATAACGGGAGCTGCACAATTAGTATTCTTATACAACTTTATACATTCGATGTTCTATGGAAAGATAGGCGCTAAAAATCCTTGGAAATCTAATACATTAGAATGGACTGCAGAAGTAAAGCATATTCACGGAAACTGGGATGGACCTATTCCAGAAGTACACAGATGGTCTTATGACTATAGTAAATTAAATAAGGATGAGTCGGACTACGTAATCGCTGGTCAAGATTATCTTCCTCAGCATATTCCATTACAAGATAATGAAGAAGAAATGCATCACTAGTATGTGATATAAATTAATAAAAAACCCATTCTATTCAGGATGGGTTTTTTTATGATTATACATAAGACAATGAAAACTTTGTGAGATACTTTTTACGCTTTCGCGAAAGCGTACTCTCACAATTCTTATATTTGTGTAAGACCATTTCTAATGTATATCAGAAACGGTATAAATCTATTATATCTTGACCCTATGAATGAACATCTAGATCCAACGAGCGAAGGATACTCTAATGAAGAGATGGATGTTGAACGTGCATTGCGTCCACTATCCTTTGACGATTTTACAGGTCAGGATCAAGTGCTAGAAAATCTTAAAATTTTTGTGCAAGCAGCAAATTTAAGAGGAGAAGCTTTGGATCATACATTGTTTCATGGCCCTCCAGGTTTAGGAAAAACAACACTAGCAAATATTCTAGCTAATGAATTAGAGGTCAATATTAAAATTACTTCTGGTCCTGTACTAGATAAACCAGGAGACCTAGCAGGATTACTTACCAATTTAGACGAGAGAGATGTACTCTTTATAGATGAAATCCACAGATTAAGCCCTATCGTAGAAGAGTACTTATACTCAGCTATGGAAGATTATCGTATTGATATTATGATAGAAACAGGGCCCAATGCTAGATCTGTACAGATTGATTTAAGCCCGTTTACATTAGTAGGAGCAACAACGCGTTCAGGATTGTTAACAGCTCCTATGCGTGCTCGTTTCGGTATTTCTTCACGATTACAATATTATAGTACAGAGTTGTTAACTTCTATTGTACAGCGTAGTTCCCATATTTTAGGAGTTCCTATATCTATGGAAGCAGCCATAGAAATTGCTGGTAGAAGTAGAGGAACACCTCGTATAGCAAATGCATTATTGCGTCGTGTGAGGGATTTTGCTCAAATAAAAGGAAATGGAAATATAGATATTGCAATTGCAAAGTATAGTTTAGAAGCACTTCATGTAGATGCTCATGGTCTTGATGAAATGGATAATAAAATACTTGCTACAATTATAGATAAATTTAAAGGTGGTCCCGTAGGTATAACAACACTTGCTACAGCAGTTTCTGAAAGTGCAGAAACGATAGAAGAAGTCTATGAACCTTTCCTAATACAACAAGGATTTATTATGCGTACACCTAGAGGAAGGGAAGTGACAGAAGAAGCATATCGTCACCTAGGAAGAGTAAAAGGACCTACTCAGGGAGGACTGTTTTAGAGAATCATAAGAATAAAGAAAATGCATTTAATAAACGATGTTTATTTGCATGCTATTAAGTGATGCAATCTGAATGCAAAGAGTATAGATGAAAGAAAAAATAATCCCTACAGTTTCGTTTTTTAAGTTTCTTAAAAATGCCAGTAAGATTGTTAAAAATCCTTTGCCTTTCCATCATCAAAATTTTGAAGAGAAAGGAGATACATTTCGATTAAAATTGGGACTTGGAAACTCTGTTATATTTTCTAGAAATCCTGACTTTGCCTTATATACACTTCAAAAAAATCAACGTAATTATACAAAATCTAAAATTCAGACAAAAGACCTTTCAAAATATGTAGGTAAAGGATTGCTTACTGCCGAAGGTGAACTCTGGAAAAAGCAACGGCGTTTAATTCAGCCAGCTTTTCATAAGAAGCAACTAGAACAACTGCTAGATACTGTTTTAGAAGTAATTAAGGAAGAGGTAGATCATATAAAACCTAATATCCCAATAGATATTTTTCCTATTTTAAATGATCTGGCATTTCAAACGGTCGCAAAAGCATTGTTTAAATCTGAGATAGATACACCTGTGATAGAACGGCTCCAATATATTACAGAGGCTGCACAGCAAATGCTTGTGAAAGAATTAAGGCAACCTTTTAAAACGCTGTATTTTAAATATGGAGGGCCAATTAAAAAGCACATTAATCTGACTATAGAGGCGAGAACAATTCTTAAAAAACTAGTAGATGAACGACTAGAAAGCGATCAACGACAGGGTGATTTATTAGATATGTTGCTTGATGCTCGCTATGAAGATGGTACGGCTATGGAGGAGTCGCAACTTCTAGATGAAATATTGATTCTTTTTGTAGCTGGCCATGAGACAACTTCAAATGCACTTACATTTATATTACAATTACTAGCTAGGCATCAAGATGTGCAAGAAAGGGTGTATGCTGAGCACGCTTTCGCGAAAGCGAACACAACATCTTCATTAGATTATATTAAAGCATGTGAGTATACCAAACAGGTTATAGAAGAAGGTATGCGATTATATCCACCAGCTTATTTTGTAGATCGAGTTAATTATGAAGAAGATTCTTTTAATGGGATTACTATATCAAAAGAGTCTAATTTGCTTTTTTCAATCATAGAGATTCATATGCATAAAGATTTTTGGGAAGAACCGGAGGTTTTTAATCCAGATCGTTTTGCAAATAATGCAGGGATGAAACATAAAGCATATTTGCCTTTTGGTGCAGGACCTAGAATGTGTATCGGGAATAATTTTGCAATGTATGAAATGGTCTTAGCTATTACAGAAGTTGTGCAACGCTATAAAATAATAGCAGAGGATACACCTATAGAAATCAAACCTTTGATTACCTTAAAGCCTCAAAATGCAATTTTAGAATTTATTCCTCGCGATTAAAGTGATAGAGAATCGAGCAAAACATACCGCTCTTATTAAAACCGAAGCAAAACGCTTGGGATTTATGTCTTGCGGTATATCAAAAGCAGGTTTTTTAGAAGAAGAAGCGCCTCGTCTTGAGCAGTGGCTTAAAGACCAAATGAACGGGGAAATGCAGTATATGGAAAACCACTTTGATAAACGATTAGATCCTACAAAACTAGTAGAAGGATCTAAAAGTGTGATTTCTTTATTGCTTAATTACTACCCAAGTGAAGTCCAAAAAGAAGGTTCTTATAAGATCTCAAAATATGCGTATGGGAGAGATTATCATTTTGTTATTAAGGATAAACTCAAAGAATTACTTCATCATATCCAGTCTGAAATAGGAGATGTACATGGTCGTGCCTTTGTAGATAGCGCACCGGTTCTTGATAAGGCTTGGGCTGTAAAAAGCGGACTAGGATGGATGGGGAAGCATAGTAATGTGTTATCAAAAAAAGCAGGTTCTTTTTATTTTATAGCAGAGCTTATCGTAGACCTAGATTTAGAATACGATCTTCCTGTGACAGATCACTGTGGGAGTTGTACAGCGTGTATAGACGCCTGTCCGACACAAGCGATTGTTGAACCTTATAAAGTAGATGGGAGTAAATGTATCAGTTATTTTACGATCGAATTAAAAGATGCCATTCCTACCTCTGTAAAAGGATCATTTGATGATTGGGTCTTTGGGTGTGATGTGTGCCAAGATGTATGTCCTTGGAATCGCTTTAGTACATCACATAGTGAGCCCTTATTTGACCCCAACCCAAAGTTATTAGATTACACAAAGAAAGAGTGGGAAGAAATTACCCAAGAAGTGTTTTCTGAAATTTTTAAAAAATCTGCCGTAAAACGAACCAAATATTCTGGCTTACTTCGCAACATACAGTTTATAAAGGAATAGTGTTCTTTTTATATGATATTTTAGTTGTTTTTACGAAATCGTTTTCGTTGAGTATTTCCTATAATACCCATAAAATTCCAGAAAAATGCAGATATTACTACTATGAAAAGTACTATTTGTAAATACGTGGTATTCTTCCTTTATTAAAAATAAGCGACATGTTTAAAAACATTAAAAAACCAAAACTTTCTTTTTGGCAAATATTCAATATGAATGTTGGATTTCTTGGGATTCAATTTAGTTTTGGATTACAACAAACAGCCATTAACCCTATCTTTTTATACCTAGGAGCTGCTGAGGATTTACTTCCTATTTTAAATATTGCCGGACCCATTACAGGGCTTATTGTGCAACCCATTATTGGAGCAATAAGTGATAAAACGTGGTCGCCAAAATTTGGGCGTAGAAAACCATTTTTCTTGATTGGAGCTATCATAGGGAGTTTATGCCTATTTGCATTTCCTTTTAGCCCTACGCTTTGGATTGCAGTCTCACTACTTTGGCTTTTAGATATAGGTAATAATATGGCAATGGAACCATACAGAGCTTTTGTGGGAGATAAATTACCAGAAAAACAATTAAGTCTAGGGTATCAAATGCAAAGCCTATTTGTTGGAGCTGGGATATTGCTCGCAACGGCCTCTATATTTTTATTTCAGGATTGGTTTAGCTTACCTGAAGGTGTTAGTGAAGCGGTGGGGAAGATTCCTAAGTGGCTTTATTACTCCTTTTTTATAGGAGCTGTTTTATCCTTGACTACTATTATTTGGTCAGTTTTGAAAACACCTGAAATACCACCAAGTGATGAAGAAATGGAAGAAGTCAATGCATATAAAAGGTTGTCATTTGGAGAACGTTTTAAGCAGCCTTTTGTTGAGATCGCTTCTACAATAAAAGGAATGCCTAAGTTTATGTGGAAAATAGCTGCTATTTATCTTTTTCAATGGTATGCCTTATTTGTGTATTGGCAATTTATAGTTCCTCTATTTAAAGTGACCATGGGGTTTGATACGGGAGAAGCTGCTGCTCAAGCAGCAAAAATGAGTACAACGTATAATGTTGTCACGATGCTTGTAGCTTTAGCGCTTGTGCCTTTAACGGTTAAATTTGGAGGGAAAAGAGTATATGCTTTAAGTCTAATAGGCTCTGCGATTGCTCTTTTTACCATTCCTTATATAAATGATACTACTTTGGTATTGCTTCCTATGATTTTATTTGGAGTAGGTTGGGCAGCTATGATGGGAATCCCATATACAATGGTTTCAAAAATAGTTCCTCAAGGAAAACGTGGGATTTATATGGGAATACTTAATATGATGATTGTTATTCCTATGGGCATTGAGACAATAACCTTCGGACCTATTTATAAATATTTATTAGGTGGTAATGCAGTAAATGCGATCCTTTTTGGAGGGGTGTTTTTTGCTATAGCAGCGATACTTGCATTGCGACTTAAACACTCTCCCTCAGAAGCAGTTTCCTAGTAATACTATACCATTGTTATTTATACATATAAGCATATGAAAAATTTCGGAATTAAGCTTTCACTCTTTCTTAATTATTTTGTTTTTGCATTTTTATTAAATAGTGTAGGAACAGTTATTTTACAAGTTCAAAGAAATTTTGATGTCACTAAAGCCGATGCAAGTATTTTGGAAGGGTTTAAAGATATTCCCATAGCAATTGCATCATTTATATTAGCCTCTTTTTTGCCCAAGATTGGCCTAAAGAAGTCAATGCTCATTGGATTAGGAATAGTGACAGTTATGTGTTTTGCAACAACTTTCAGTAATGATTTCTGGTTCTTTAAACTATTATTTCTGGCAATAGGAGTTTCATTTGCTCTTGTTAAAGTCTCTGTGTTTGCAACTATAGGTTTAATTACAAGTAACCAAAAAGAACACGGGAGCTTTATGGGAATCTTAGAAGCCATATTTATGGCTGGTATATTGGTAGGAAATATTGCTTTTAGTTTTTTTATTGATGATAATAACCCAAAATCTGCTGGTTGGCTAAATATGTATTGGTTTATGGGAGCGCTATCATTAATTGCATTTTTTGTTTTGTTGATATCCAAATTTGATGAAAAGGCAGCAAAGATTGAGCAACGCAAATTTTCTGAAGATTTTAAAGAAATGTTATTGCTTATTATAAAACCACTGACAATAGTATTTATAGTAAGTATATTTATGTACGTTCTAATTGAACAAAGCTTTCAGACGTGGTTGCCTACCTTTTATCAAGATATACTAAAAACTCCACCAAGTATGGCAGTTCAAGCAGGTGCTAGTCTTGCAGGTGTAATTATGATTGGACGTTTTTTAGGCGGTGTTTTGTTAAGTCGTATCAAATGGATTTATCTTTTAAGTTTTTGTTTAGCAGCAGCAGCAATTATCGTGATATTAGTTTTACCATTAGCCGAAAATGTAACTATTAATTCCTCAGTAGATTGGTCAAATGCACCTGTTGCAGCTTATTTATTACCCTTGTTAGGCTTGTTTTTAGCTCCAATTTACCCAACATTAAATTCAACAATATTATCTGCATTGCCAAAACATATGCATAGTTCGATGGCTGGACTAATCGTTGTTTTTTCTGCTTTAGGAGGAACATTTGGATCATTTATAACTGGAAATTTATTTGATGTAGTAGGTGGAGATAAAGTGTTTTATTTTACACTAATTCCGTTAACCTTGATTCTTGTTTCTATATGGATTTTATATAAAATGATTAACCGAAAAGAGATTGCACAAAATGAACTTCAAGGGTAATATAGAAGAAACGCTTCTGCGGTTATTGAAGCAAGAAGATACCGATGGGGATAAGAAAATCACCATAGAAGATAAAGGGCCTAAAGCATTTACTGTAGATCTTTTTTCTGAGTACGCTTTCGCGAAAGCGTATACCATAACAACAACGTATCATCTCTCAAACTTCTTACAAGAACTGGCATTAGAAAAAGCACTTGAGAAAGTAGATGCAAATATCCCGTTGTCAAAAATAGAAGAGTCACCTACTACGCGTGTCTCTAGAATGATTAAAGACTATTTTTGGGATGACCTTACACGTACACTAGATGCCGAAGGATTACGTAAAAGTGTAGGAGATGATAAGGCAGAAGATACTACACAACGACTATATGTTCCAGCAACCGATATAGAGGGAATAGCTTATTACGGATCTATCCAAGATCAATTTCCTCATCTTGAGATCATCATATTACCAGAAGATATTACTCCAGAATATGTAAAGTCTATTAATGAAGCACCTGGTGTTTTATCGCTTGCATTACAGGATGGAAAAGGAGTTCCTTTTGTGGTGCCTGGAGGACGTTTTAATGAGATGTATGGGTGGGATAGTTATTTTGAAGGCGTAGGATTGTTGCTTAATGGTCGAGTAGACTTAGCCAAAGCCATGGTTGATAATTTCTGTTATCAGATTACGCATTATGGTAAAATACTCAATGCAAATCGTTCCTATTACCTCACACGTACACAACCTCCTTTTCTGAGTTCGTTTATCCATGAAGTTTATGAAGCAGATCCATCTGTTGGAAAAGAGTGGTTAGCAAGCGTATTAAGAGTAGCTATTCAAGAGTATGAAACCGTATGGATGCAAGCGCCGCGTCTTACAGAAAATGGATTAAATCGTTATTATGCACAAGGTATAGGGATTCCTCCAGAGACTGAAGAGGGACATTTTGATGATGTTTTATCCGCTTTCGCGAAAAATGCGAGCCGCACAGGAAATGATGAAGAATCACTTTCTGTAAAAGAATACGCAAAACAATACCAATCGGGAGCGATACAAGAGCCAAAACTAGATACTTATTTTACACATGATCGTAGCTTGCGCGAAAGCGGTCACGACACTTCTTGGCGCCTTGATGATGTATGTGCAGATCTTAATGTGGTAGATCTAAATAGCCTGCTATATAAATATGAGATCGACTTTGGGTATATAATCGACACCTATTTTGATGGAGTGTTTGAAGGATTTCATGGGGCCTATTGGTATACGGTAGCTTTTGAAAGAGCAGAACGTATGGATGCACTGATGTGGAATGAAGAAGCGGGGCAATATTTTGATTATAATTTTAAAACAGGAAAGCAAACCAATTTTGAGAGTGCTTCAAACTATTTTCCACTTTGGGCAGGACTTGTAGGTAAAGAAAGGGCCACAAAAATTACCAAAAATTTAATGCGTGATCTCAAAGAAAAAGGAGGGGTAGCTGGCACATCAAAAAGGATGTATGCAGAAGTTCCAGAAGAAGCTGTTCAGAGACAATGGGATTATCCTAATGGTTGGGCACCACATCAAATGATAATTTGGGGCGGACTCAAAATACATGGCTTAGAAACAGAATTACAAGAACTCATCTATAGATGGTTGTGGATGATTACCAAAAACGCTGTAGACTATAATGGAACCATTCCAGAAAAATATGATGTTGTTGCTTGTACACATAAAGTATATGCAGAGTATGGTAATGTAGGAACTGAGTTTGATTATATCACAACAAGTGGTTTTGGGTGGATGAATGCATCTTATCAATATGGTTTATCAATTTTAACACTAGATCTAAGAAATAAATTGGATTTGTTGGTAGATCCAGATGTATTGTTTTAGTAATTTTAATCAATAATTGATAATCTTTTGACCTCCTATCAACATTCCATAGAACTCCTTAAAAAAGTAGCTACAGAACGTGGCTTTCTCGCAAGCGCAAATGATATTGCAAATTATAGACGTGTCTGGGCAAGAGATGGTGTGATTTGTGGTCTTGCAGGTTTGTTGGATGGCGACAAAACATTAGTCGAAGCGATGAAAAATACATTGCTTACACTAGCAAGTCATCAGCATGAACGAGGCATGATACCATCTAATGTGCATTTTGATGGAAATGTACCTTCTGTGAGTTTTGGAGGTCTTGCAGGTCGTGTAGATACGGTGGCTTGGTTTATTATAGGTGTTTGCCAATATGTATATAAAACGAAAGATCAAGATTTTTTTGAACAACTTAAACCAGCCATGATGAAAGGGTTTGAAATTCAACAAAGTTGGGAATATAATGATGGTGACTTGATGTATGTGCCTCGGAGTGGTAATTGGGCAGATGAGTACCCTACACAGGGTTTTATACTTTATGATCAATTGCTACGTATATGGGCTTTGCGTTGCTACCTTCATTTTGAGAAAGAGGAAACATTAGAAGCAAAAGAAAAAGCAATTACGGCAAAAGTAATTGCAAACTATAAAAAAACAGAAGGGAGCAAAAATCACTATCACCCTAAAGCATATAGTGCTTTAAAAATGACTTCGTATTGGGTTGCATCTTTGGAGCCTGCGGGGTATCAAACGCAGTTTGACAGCTTTGCAAATAGTTTATCTTTGTTATTAAAAATTGGAACTACTACAGATCAAAAAGAACTTGTAGCTTATACAGAGAACATAAGAAGTACATTGAATTTACAATTAATGCCTGCTTTTTGGCCAGTGATTAAAGAAGGTGATCCAGACTGGCAATGGCTTACAAATAATTGTAAATATGAATTTCGTAATTACCCTTATGAATTTCATAATGGCGGAACTTGGCAAATGGTCAATGGCTTTTATGGTATAGGATTGGTGTATGCAGACGAAATAGAGAAAGCAAAAGAAGTATTAGCTCAAATAGATACATTAAACCAAAAAGAGAACTGGAGTTTCTATGAGAACTTTAATTCGAAAACAGGTGAATCTAATGGTGTTCCTTTTTGTGCATGGAGTGCAGCGGGAAGCATATTGTTGAAACAAACGTTAACTGCAAATAAACTATTAATATAATACGTGGAGTATAAAAAAATAATAGATGTCTTTTGTGTCGGAGAAACACTCATAGACCTTATAGGACATCAAATGGATGTTCCTATAGAGAACACAGGAGATTATCATCGTTGTCTTGGTGGATCACCTACTAATGTAGCGATGAATTTAACTCGATTGGGAGTTAATGTAGAACTGGCAGGAACTATAGGGGAAGATGGTTTTGGAAAATTTATACTTAATAAGCTTAAAGAAAATAGGGTTTCTACGACGTGTGTACGTCAAGATGCAATACAACCTACAAGCGTGATCTTTGTTTCCAAAACAAAAGAGACTCCAGATTTTATTCCTTTCCGAAAAGCGGATGTGATGATTACAGAAAATCAAATCCCTACAGAAATCATAAAACAAACACGTATTTTTCATACTACTGCTTTTGCGCTTAGTAAAAACCCTTCTCGTAATACAATTCTAGCAAAAGCAAAAGAGGCTCATGAATTAGGATGTACTTTGAGTATTGATATTAACTATTCTCCACGTATATGGCCAGATAGATTGAAAGCGATGGAGACAATAAAAGCATATTGTCAGTACGATCCGCTTATAAAAATAAGTGAAGATGATATGGAGCGTCTTTTTGAAGAACACCTTTCTCATGAAGAAATATTTACCTTCTTTCATGATCATCTTAATGTAAGTACTGTGTGTTTAACATTGGGAAGTAAGGGTGTTACGCTTTCGCGAAAGCATGAAACACCAATAACCCTACCAGCAGAAAAAATAAAAGATATTATGGATGCTACTGGAGCTGGCGATGCCTTTTGGAGTGGGTTTTTATTTGCTTATTTAAAAGAATTTCCAATAGAAAGAAGTTTAAGAATTGCATTGTCCCTAGCGGCGATCAAATTACAAAATATAGGGAGTTTGCCTAGAAATAGAGATCTCCTTTCAGAATTATTAAGGATAAAATAAAGGAACTATTAAGGATAAATAAAGGAGATATTATTTTGCAATTAAGAAACATACGCATATTAGAATATCTTATTTTTGTAAGTTAATGACCAACTATGAAAAAGTACAATAAACGTCGAGAAGCACTGGTGTACCATGCAAAACCAATGCCTGGTAAAATTGCAGTTGTTCCAACAAAGAAATACGCTACGCAACGAGATCTTGCCTTGGCATATTCTCCTGGAGTAGCAGAGCCTTGCCTTGAAATTGCAAGAGATATAGAAAATGTATATAAATATACTGCAAAAGGAAATTTAGTGGCTGTGATTTCTAACGGGACAGCCGTTTTAGGTTTAGGAGATATAGGTCCTGAAGCATCTAAACCGGTAATGGAGGGGAAAGGATTGCTGTTTAAGATCTTTGCAGGGATTGATGTATTTGATATTGAAGTAGGGACAAAAGACGTAGATGCTTTTATAGAAACAGTAAAAAATATTGCACCTACTTTTGGGGGAATTAATCTAGAAGATATAGCAGCGCCAGAAGCATTTGAGATAGAACGTAGACTTAAAGAAGAGCTTGATATCCCAGTGATGCATGATGATCAACATGGGACAGCAATTATCTCTGCAGCTGCATTACTTAATGCTTTAGAAATTGCAGATAAAAAAATAGAAGAAGTTCGCATTGTAATAAGTGGAGCTGGAGCGGCAGCGGTGTCTTGTACACGTTTGTATAAAGCTTTTGGTGCTAGAAATGAAAACATTGTGATGCTCGATAGCAAAGGTGTTATCAGAAAAGACAGAGAAGTACTAAGTAAAGAAAAGGACGAATTTGCTACTCATAGAAAAATAGATACGCTAGATGAAGCAATGAAGGATGCAGATGTTTTTGTGGGACTTTCTATTGCAGATATAGTCTCGCAAGAAATGGTGCAAAGTATGGCAAAAGACCCGATTGTTTTTGCTATGGCAAATCCAGATCCTGAGATAGCTTATGACCTTGCTTGTGATGCCCGTAAGGATATTATTATGGCTACAGGACGTTCTGATCATCCTAATCAAGTAAATAATGTATTAGGGTTTCCATTTATTTTTAGGGGAGCACTCGATGTACGCGCTACAGGAATTAATGAAGAGATGAAAATGGCTGCTGTAAAAGCATTAGCTCAGTTAGCTAAAGAACCGGTTCCCGAACAAGTAAACATTGCTTATGGAGAAACGCGTTTTACTTTTGGAAGAGATTATATTATACCAAAACCTTTTGACCCTAGATTGATCACTAAGGTACCTCCAGCAGTAGCAAAAGCAGCTATGGAAAGTGGTATAGCACAAGAACCTATAAAAGACTGGGATGCATATGAAGATGCATTACTAGAGCGTTTAGGAGAAGATAATAAAATTGTTAGGTTATTATTAGATAGAGCACGACTTGATCCTAAACGTATTGTTTTTGCAGAATCAGATCAGTTAGACGTTCTTAAAGCTGCTCAGATTGTTCACGATGAGGGAATTGCAATTCCAGTATTGTTAGGCAATCGAGATGTTATTTTAGAATTAAAAGAAGAGATTGATTTTGATGCAGACGTTGAGATCATAGATCCAAAATCTAAAGAGCAACTCGATCAAGTAAGTAAATACGCAGAAATCTATTGGAAAACTCGTAAACGTAAAGGAATTACACTTTTTGATGCAAAAAAATTGCTTAGACAGCGTGATTATTTTGCGGCAATGATGGTGAGTGAAGGTGATGCTCATGGTATGTTATCTGGTCATAGTAGGAGTTATCCTTCGGTGGTAAAACCATTGTTAGAAGTTATAGGGCCTGCAAAAGGAGTTCAGAAAGTAGCGGCTTGTAATCTAATGATTACTTCTAGAGGACCTTTGTTCTTGGCAGATACTTCTATAAATATTGATCCAACAGCAAGAGAGCTTGCAAATATTGCTCATATGACGGCAACTACAGTAAAAATGTTTGGTCTAGAGCCTGTAGTCGCTATGACGAGTTATGCAAATTTTGGTTCTTCAGGAAATGAAAGAGCGACAAAAGTAGGAGAGGCGGTTGCATATTTACATAGATTCCATCCAGATCTTATTGTAGATGGAGAAGTACAGGCAGATTTTGCTCTTAATAGAAAAATGTTACAGAGTAAATTTCCTTTTTCAAAACTTGCAGGTAAAAAAGTAAATACATTGGTTTTTTCAAATATTGATAGTGCTAATATCACGTACAAGATGGTTAAAGAGCTTGAAAAAGCAGACAATATTGGCCCTATTATGCTTGGTATGCGTAAGCCAGTACACATACTTCAATTAGGTGCCAGTGTGGATGAAATCGTAAGTATGGCAGCTATTGCTGTGATAGATGCGCAGAAGAAAGAAAAGCATGGGATGTAATACATTGTTTTTAAGTTTGCTTTCGCGAAAGCGGACACATGAGAATCTATCAATAATCATAACACCTCGATAAAGATATTTTCTTACATTTACGGGCTTAACACTATAAATAACAATGATTACTCATTTAAGGGGGAGACTTATTGAAAAAAATCCAACCTATGTGGTTATAGACTGCAATGGAGTTGGGTATTTTGTGAATATATCATTACATACCTTTTCGTCACTTCCTCAAGGAGAATCATTGCATATATATACGCATCTTCAAGTAAAAGAAGATAGTCATACATTATATGGGTTTATGGATGTGATGGAGCGTGAGATTTTTAGATTGTTAATATCTGTTTCTGGAATAGGGACGAGTACAGCTAGAACAATGTTGTCCTCATTACATCCAGATCAAATAAAACATGCAATAGCATCAAATGATGTTGCGACTATTCAGGGAATCAAAGGCATCGGAGCAAAAACAGCACAACGTGTTATCTTAGATTTAAAAGATAAAATCTTAAAAGTATTTGATTTAGACGTCAATTCTGCCGTTCAAAGCAATACACAGAAAGAAGAAGCGTTATCAGCATTAGAAACATTAGGATTTGCAAGAAAACAATCAGAGAAAGTCTGTATGCAAATTCTTAAAGAAAAACCAGATGCTAGTGTAGAGACAATTATAAAAGAAGCATTAAAAAAACTGTAAAGCCATTTTGGGGACAAAATATTATTTAAAATTACGTACACTTTTACTATTTATGATAAGCATGCTCTTTGTTGGAGCTTCTTCATTAATAGCACAAGAAACTAACGAAACAGAACAAGACTCAACTAGTACTACATTTTCTTTTGGTAATTTATCGTTACCTAATCCTGATAGTATAGTCTCAAAGTATACTTATGATCCAGAAACAGATCGTTATGTTTATACTGAGAAGTTAGGGTCATTTAATATCAATTATCCTCTTATCCTTACGCCGGAAGAATATTTTCGTCGTCTTCGTGATGAGCAAATGAAGCAATACTTTAATGAGAAAGTTGCTGCATTAGATGGAAGAACTGAGGAAGGGAAGGAAGCTCAAAAAAGCTTGATCCCAACATTATATGTAAAATCAGACCTCTTTCAAACGATATTTGGAGGAGATAAGATTGAATTTACACCTCAGGGTTCTGTAGAAATGGATTTAGGAATTCTATTTACAAAACAAGATAATCCAGCTTTTTCACCCCGTAATAGAAGTAATTTAACATTTGACTTTGACCAACGTATAAGTCTAAGTCTTTTAGGAAAAGTAGGAGAGCGTTTACAGATAACAGCCAACTATGATACAGAATCTACCTTTGATTTTCAAAACCAAATAAAATTAGAGTATACACCTACAGAGGATGATATCATTCAAAAAATAGAGGTAGGTAATGTAAGTATGCCTCTTAATAGTTCGCTTATCCAAGGATCTCAAAGTTTATTTGGAGTTAAGACGGAATTACAATTTGGTAAAACAAGTGTTACTGCTGTCTTTGCAGAAAATAGATCTCAACCTCGTACGGTTACTGCCGAAGGAGGAGCTACAGTTCAAGATTTTGAAGTTGCAGCATTAGATTATGATGAGAATAGACACTTTTTCTTAGCACATTATTTTAGAGATCATTATAATGAATCTCTAAGGAGTTATCCATTTATTGATAATAATATCCAGATTACACGTTTAGAAGTTTGGATTACAAATAGACAAAACCAAACACAAGATGCACGTAATATAGTCGCTATTCAGGATATTGGGGAGTCAGACCTATCCAATATTGGATTGGATTTTCCTCCAACTGGATTTATAAATAACGTCGCAGATGCTTTTCCTGATAACAGAAATAATGATTTCAATCCTCGAGGGATATCGGATCCAAGTGTAGGATCTGTATTAAATAGTGCTATTAGAGACGTCGCTACGGTACAGCAAGGTTTTGGAGGAGTACAAGTAAGTGATGGGGTAGACTATGTGTTATTAGAAAATGCTCGTAAACTACAACCTAATCAATATACATTATACACTCAGTTAGGGTATGTTTCTTTAAACCAGCGCCTTAATAATGATGAGGTATTAGGAGTTGCTTTCCAATATACGGTCGGAGGGCAAGTATTCCAAGTAGGAGAATTTGCAAATGATGGGATAGATGCAACAAATGGTAGCCGTCCAGATGATGATGGTGATGGAATTCCAGATATAGCAGATGCAAATAGTCCAGTAAACAGACCAGATCAAGATGGTGATGGTATTGCAGATGATGCAGATGCTGATATTAATGGTGATGGTATTCCTAATGGTCAAGATGCAGATGGGAATGGTATTTTAGATACCGTTATACCAGCTGGACAAGCAGGAAGCCCACAGAATCTTGTTGTTAAAATGCTTAAAAGTAATTTGACAAATGTAGATGAACCTGTATGGGACCTTATGATGAAAAACATCTACCCTCTAGGAGCTTTTGCCTTAGAGCAAGATGGTTTCCGTATGAATATTGTATATGCAGATCCTTCTCCTTTAAATTTTATAACACCAGTCGAAGGAGCCCCATTTCCAACATTATTTAATGGAGTTACAGATCCAGGAGAATCAATAACAAATCCAGATAGAGGAAATTTAGAATCTAACACATTACTGCAATTATTTAACTTAGATAGATTAACCTCTTTTGGAGATCCACAAGTAGGAGGAGACGGTTTCTTTGATTTTGTTCCCGGAACAACTGTTCATGTACAAAATGGTAGTATTGTTTTTACTACAGTAGAACCATTTGGAGAACATTTATTTAACTTGTTGAGAACTGATGACCCCCTAGAGACATATGATGATGGTATTTCTGGGTCAGATCTTGAACTTAATAGTTTTAATCCAAATCAAGAGCAGTATGTATATAAAACATTGTATAGCTCTACTAAAACAGTAGCGCGTGATAATGCAGAGAAAAACAAATTCCTTTTAAAAGGACGTTATAAATCTACACAAGAACAAGGGATTTCTTTAGGAGCATTTAATATTCCTCAAGGCTCTGTAACTGTTACAGCAGGAGGACGACCCTTAGTAGAAGGATTGGATTATACTGTAAATTACCAATTAGGGCGTGTTATTTTATTGGATAAATCTTTAGAAGCTTCTGGTATTCCTATTACAGCATCTGTGGAAAATAATGCTGTTTTTGGACAACAAAACAAACGATTTACAGGGATTAATATAGAACATAAGTTTAATGATAATTTTATTATAGGAGGGACTTATTTAAATTTAAATGAACGACCACTTACTCAAAAAGCAACGTATAGTTTTGAGCCTATTAATAATACCATATATGGAATTAATGCTAGCTACTCTACAGAAGTACCTTTCTTAACTAGACTGGTTAATAAGCTGCCAAATATAGATACAGATGCGCCATCTAACTTCTCAATACGAGGAGAAGCTGCATTTTTGTCTCCAGGACAACCTAAAGGAACAGACTTTAATGGCGAAGCAACTTCATATATTGAAGATTTTGAAGCTTCACAAACATCTATTGACGTAGGTGGTGCATTACAATGGTTTTTATCTTCAGCACCAGTAGGTTTTGGGGGAGAACTAGCAAATGATGATATTACTAGTGGTTTTAGAAGAGCAAGATTAGCTTGGTATACCATAGACCCCGTGTTTTATAACTCGCAACGTCCAGATGGTATTTCTGATACAGATCTTTCCTTGCCAGAGACGCGTCGTGTGTTTAGAGATGAGATTTTTCCACAACAAGATATAGTTTCTGGACAAACACAAGCATTATTTACACTTGATTTAGCTTATTTTCCTGATGAACGTGGACCTTATAATTATAGTGCAGATGCACAAGATCAAGAATTAAGTAATCCACAACAAAATTTTGGAGGGATTATGAGGCAACTTACCTCTACAGATTTTGAACAGTCTAATGTGGAGTTTGTTGAATTTTGGTTAATGGATCCATTTTTTGCTAATGGAGATACGACAAACCCAGGAGGGAAAGTAACAATAAACTTAGGAAGTATCTCTGAGGATATTCTTAAGGATGGACGTAAGCAATATGAAAATGGACTTCCTAATGATGGAGGTACAGAGGCGACCACTCCTACAAACTGGGGAAAAGTCCCTACCAACCAATCATTAGTATATGCTTTTGATACAGAAGGAGCAGAACGTGCAAATCAAGATATAGGTTACGATGGTTTAAGTGATGCAGAAGAAGCAACTATGTATCCTGCTTTTGCAGGTCTTCCTGATCCAGCAGCAGATAATTATGATTATTTCTTAAATGCACAAGGAGATGTTATTGAGCGTTATAAAGCATTTAATAACTTACAAGGAAACTCTCCTGTAGAAGTAACACAAACAAATAGAGGGTCTACTACATTTCCAGATTTAGAAGATGTCAATCGTGATAACACTATGAATACCATAGATGCTTATTATGAATATGAACTGGATATAAATCCAGGAACTCTTAATATAGACACCAACGAATTTGTTACTGATGTAAGAGAACTTACTGTAACAACACAAGACGGATCTTCACTTCCTACAAGATGGGTTCAATTTAGAGTACCTATTAATCAATCTACAAATGTAGTAGGTGGAATCTCAGATTTTAGATCCATACGTTTTATGCGTCTGTATATGAGTGATTGGCAAAACGATATTGTCCTTCGTTTTGGAACACTCGATTTAGTACGTGGAGATTTTAGAAGATATTTATTGACATTAGATCCTGAAGAACCTAATAACGATAATGATAATACACTTTTTGAAGTGGCAGCTGTTAATATCGAAGCTAATGAGACACGTTCGCCAGTACCTTATAATTTACCTCCAGGAGTTCAAAGAGAACGATTAAATAATAATAACAATAATATTCGTCAGAATGAACAATCGCTTTCTATTCGTGTAGATAATCTTGAAGAACAGGATGCACGTGGGGTATATAAATTTTATAATCTTGATATGAGGCAATATAAGAACCTGCGTATGTTTATGCACGCAGAGCCTCTTGTAAATGCTGGAACGGCAGGGTTAGATGATGAGAATATAGTTGGGTTTGTTCGTATGGGAACAGACCTTAATAGTAACTTCTATCAAATAGAATTAGGTTTGGAGCCAACGCCTTTTGGGGTGGCACAAACAGATAGAGAAGCTATTTGGCCAGCTGTAAATGAGCTTGATCTAGATTTAGAGTTACTACAAACCATTAAATCTAAAGTTATTTCTGGTGATGTAGAAGATGACCCTAATGCGATAACATATTTTAATCAAGATGGAGATCGTATCCTTAATGCAGAACAAACTTGTTATATACCAGGAGAACTTCGTATAGGTATTAAAGGACTTCCTAGTTTTGGAGATATAAGAACATTGTTGTTAGGAGTTAAAAACGGAAACCCAAAAACGAATGTTGATATAGGATGTACTCCAGGAGCTATAGGTGGAGAAGTGTGGTTTAATGAATTACGACTTTCAGATTTAAGTAATGAAGGAGGTTGGGCAGCTGTTGTAAATGCAGATGGTAACATTGCAGATTTTGCAACCGTTTCTGCAACAGGAAGACATAGTACTGTTGGTTTTGGTAGTATAGAACAAGGACCGGCAGAACGTAGCTTAGAAGATGTGACTCAATATGATGTCGTTACTAATGTTAATATTGGACAATTGTTACCTAAAAAATGGGGGATACAATTACCATTTAATTATGCAATAGGAGAAGAGATTATTACTCCAAAATTTGACCCTCAGTTCTTAGATTTAGAATTGGACGATAGACTAGCTAATGCAGCAACTCCAGAAGAGAGAAGTGAAATAGAAGGAGCTGCGATAGATTATACAAGACGTAAGAGTATTAACTTTATTGGTGTACGTAAAGAACGTACGGGTGATAAGAAACCAAAACCGTATGATGTAGAAAATCTTACATTCTCATATTCGTATAATCAAACAGATCATAAAGATTTTGAAATAGAGCAATCTAGAGATCAAAATGTGCGATTAGGAGGTACTTATAATTTTGATTTTCAAAATAAACCTGTAGAACCATTTAAGAAAAATGACTCTTTATTTACAGGAAAGTACTGGAAGTTCTTAAAAGATCTTAATTTTAATTACCTACCATCTAATGTGTCTGTGAGTTCTAATATTGTAAGACAATATAATGAGCAAAAATTTAGAGATATAGTTGGTAATGAAAATGATATTAGTATTCCAAGACTTTTTCAACGTAACTATCTTTTTGATTGGCAGTACAGTGTAAACTTACCGATTACAAACAGTTTACGTGTAAATTATGATGTAAGTCATAATCGTATTGTACGTAACTATTTAGATAGAAATGGCGCTCCGAGTTTCTTAGATGATAATGGAGATGAGATAGAAGGGTTTGGTGTGTATAATGGATTCTTTGATGTAGGAGAAGCAAACACTCACTTTGGTACATTACAATTAAACTATGACCTTCCATTTGATAAGTTTCCTTTCTTAGATTGGATTACAAATACGACCTATTCATATACTGCAAATTATACGTGGCAAAGAGGCTCTCAACAATTTCAAACACTAGATGGTATTCCAGATTTAGGGAATTCAGTAGAAAATAGAAACACACATGCTATTAACGGAACTCTAGAAATGGATAAGTTATATAAGTATGTTGGTCTTACTAAAAAGACAAAGAAAAGTAATAACTCGAGAGATAGGGGAAGAGGGATACCATCACCTACAGATGAAGGAACAAGTAAAGGAAAAGGACTTACAGATCGAGATGGAGCAGATTCAGGATCTTCATTAAGTGGAAGCGATAAAGCACTTAATACAGGAATAGGATTATTAACAGCATTAAAGAGAGTACAAGTAACATATCAAGAAGATAATGGAATATACTTACCAGGATACCTTCCTTCGATAGGCTTTTCAGGAAGTTTACGACCTTCACCTGGATTTGTATTTGGAAGTCAAGCAGAAGTTAGAGATCTAGCAGCTCGTAATGGATGGTTGACATTGTATCAAGACTTTAATCAACAATATAGAGAAATAGAAAGTAGAAACTTAGGAATACAAGCACGTATAGGATTAATAAAAGATCTAGATATAGACCTTAATTTTAATCGTGTCTTCCAAGAGAATTATGCAGAGAACTATAGAGTAGACCCAGAAACTCTTCTTTACGAATCATTAACTGGTAATAATTTTGGAAACTTTAGTATTTCAACATTGCTTATAGGAACCGCATTTAGCAAAAGCACATCCGATTTTTCTGAAGCATTTAATACATTTAGATCAAATCGTATTCAAGTAGCAGATCGTCTAGCAACTAGTTTTTATGGAACAACAGAATTTGAAAGAGATGAAAATGGATTCCCTGTAGGATTTGGACGTACAAATCAGTCCGTTCTATTACCATCGTTCTTATCTGCTTACACAGGAAAAGACATTTCAAAAACAAAATCGGGAGCATTTAGAGATATCCCACTTCCAAACTGGAATATAAAGTATACTGGATTAATGCGTCTTAAGTGGTTTAAAAAGAATTTTAAGAGATTCTCTATGCAACACGGATATACAGCTGGATATACAATTAATCAGTTTAATACAAACCTTGCATTTAATAGAGATATAGACACTGACCCTACTACAGCACAAACAGATCAAGCAGGTAATTTCTTAAACCCTACATTGTTTGGTAGTGTTACACTTACAGAGCAATTTACACCTTTAGTTCGTTTTGATTTTGAAATGAAAAACTCAGTTAAGATCCTTGCAGAAGTAAAAAGAGATAGAGCCCTAGGATTAAGCTTTGATAATAATATTTTGACAGAAATCAAAGGAGACGAATATGTGTTAGGTTTAGGATATCGTATCAAAGACCTTACGTTTGTAACAAATTTTGGAGGAAGAAGAAAAGTATTAAAAAGTGACCTTAATTTCAAAGCAGATTTATCATTACGTCGTAATGAAACAATAATTAGATACCTAGATATAGATAATAGTCAGACGACAGCAGGGCAAGATATTTATGGATTGCAATTTACAGTAGATTATGCATTGAGTAAAAACTTAACAGCACTGTTCTTTTATGATCATACATTTTCTACATTTGCAATATCAACAGCATTCCCGCAAACAACAATTCGATCAGGGTTTACATTACGCTATAATTTTGGAAACTAAATACAACATATAAAAATGTGATCGCTTTCGCGAAAGCATATAAAACAGACATAACCACATAATAAGTAACGAATGAGCATACCAGCAGAATTACAATACACAAAAGATCACGAGTGGGTACGTATCGAAGGAGATATTGCTACCATAGGTATAACACAGTTTGCCCAAGGAGAGTTGGGAGACATCGTATATGTAGAAGTCGAAACAGTAGATGAAACGCTAGATAAAGATGAAGTTTTCGGAACTGTAGAAGCTGTAAAAACTGTATCAGACCTCTTTCTTCCATTAACTGGAGAAATAGTATCATTTAATGAAGCATTAGAAGATGATCCAGAATTGGTAAATAAAGATCCTTATGGAGAAGGATGGATGATCAAAATGAAGATTTCTAATACAGAAGAAATAGCAGATTTGCTAGATGCTGAAGGATATGCGTCAATTATTGGGGCATAAATTTATAGCAGTAATTGCTGTTTTATATACGATAGCACTTACCTTGGGATCTCTAATTCGTCCAGTACATTTAATAGATGATCCTGTAACATATTTAGATAAGCTCTTGCACGCAGGAGCTTATTTTGGTTTAACATTATTATGGATTCTGTGGAAATACATTAAAAATAAAAATGAAGCCAAGATAGTTACTCAAAAAACAATACTTACAATGTTTATAGTAATAGCTGTATGCGCCATTATTTATGGCATAATTATTGAACTTTTGCAAGGGACTATTACTAATTATAGAACCCCCGATGGTTGGGATGTTTTGGCAAATACTACAGGAAGTGTATTGGCCTTATTAACTTGTTTGCTATATATTAACAAATCGAAGATGCTAAAATCAAAGTTTTAGTTTTATTTTAGGATTTTATTTCGTTATTTTAGCTTTCTTTAATACTCAGAATTTATGGAACTCAAAAAAAATCCAAAGTCAGACCTCAAAAAGCGTAGCTTGCTGTTTTTTCAGTTAGGTTTGATAGCAGTTCTTCTCTTTACGTATATTACGATCGAATGGAAGACTTATGATAAAAGCGCAATTAACTTAGCGTTATTAAGTGCAGATGATCTTGATGAAGAAATTCCAATCGTAGAGCTTAATACACCACCGCCACCACCGCCACCGCCACCGCCACCAGCGCCGGAAATTATTGAAGTGATAGAAGATGAAGAAGAAATAGAAGAAACTATTATAGAATCTACAGAAACATCTCAAGATGAAGAAATCGTAGAAGTAGAAGAAGTAGAAGTTGCAGAAGAAGAGGAAGAGATTGCAGATGTACCTTTTGCAGTTATTGAAAATGTTCCAATTTTTCCAGGTTGTGAGAGTAAGAAAAACAATGCGGAGCGTAAAGCCTGTATGAGTGAGAAAGTAAGTAAGCTTGTAAATAGAAAATTTAATACAGAACTTGGTGCCGATTTAGGATTAAGTGGAGTAAATAGAATTTTTGTAAGCTTTAAAATTGATAAAAAAGGAAATATTGTAAATATCCGTTCAAGAGCACCACATCCAAGATTGGAGCAAGAAGCAGAGCGAGTAATTAAATTACTTCCTAAAATGACTCCAGGAAAACAAAGAGGAAAGCCAGTAGGTGTATTATACTCTCTTCCTATTACATTCAAGGTGGAAGATTAATTACTACTACCTTATATAAAATTAGAAATCCCGATTGCGAAAGCTTTCGGGATTTCTTTTTGGTATGCTTGTTGATTTGCTTTAAAAATTGTTTAACATTTTAAAATCAAATCTTATGAAAAATTCACAAGAAAGTAAGAACGTTCGCCAAAACAGTACTTACACAAAATCACGCAAGCATGAAGCAAATTTACGAAGAAATCCAACATTACACTTTCAGATTGGACTTATCCTAGCATTATTAGTCTCTATTTTCTTTATAGAGATGAGAATGCCTACAAAAGGATTAAATGAATCTTCTACCGATTTAGAGCTTGATGATCAAGAATGGGCAGATACTTTTGAGATAGAAAAAGTGCAAGTAGAAAAAGTAACTCAAAAACAACAACCCAAAGCTCAAGTACAGCAACCTGACGAATTCGAAGTAGTAGACAATGAGGTTAAAGATATCATAGAAACTCTTGTAAAAGCTGCAGAACCAGATCAAAACACGACTAATGATAATCTTCTAGAAACTACAGAAGTGGTAGACCCTATTGAAGATATAGGACCAATTCCTTTAAATTTTGTACAAAAAGTACCAATTTTTCCAGGATGTGAAGGTTTGAACTCTAATCAAGAACGTAAAGATTGTATGAGTAGTAAAATTTCTAAAATCATTAATAGAAAATTTAAGACAGAGTTAGGTGAAGAGTTGGGGCTTAAAGGAGTCAATAGAATACATGTACAATTCACAATTAACGATCAGGGTATTGTTACAGATATGAAGGCGAGAGGACCACACGTAGCATTAGAAAATGAAGCAAAACGAGTTATAGGATTACTTCCTAAAATGACTCCAGGAAAGCAAGGAGATAAATCTGTAGGTGTTATCTATGCACAACCTATTACATTTAAGATAGAAGATTAAGAATTAATATCTAAAATGAATCCCGTTACTGTTTTGTAACGGGATTTCTTTTTTGGTATGCTTGTTGATTTTATTTAAGAATTGTTTAACATTTTAAAATCAAATCTTATGAAAGATTTACAAGAAAGTAAGGACGTTCGCCAAAACGGCACTTACACAAAATCACGCAAGCATGAAGCGAATTTGCGAAGAAACACAACAGTACATTTTCAGATAGGGCTCATCCTGTCATTATTAATCGCTATTTTCTTTATAGAGATGAGAATGCCTACAAAGGCATTAAATGGACCTTCCAATCTAGAATTAGATGATCCAGAATGGACGATAGAAGTTCAAATGGAACAAAAGAAAGTCGAGAAAATTACTCAAAAGCGACCACCTAAAGCTCCAGTACAACAACCCGAAGAATTTGAAATAATAGATGATAAGGAGCCAGAATTAATAGAAGATCTTGTCGATGCTATAGAGCCAGATCAAAATGAAGTCATTCCGACTAATATTATCGAAACAACAAAAGAGGTCATTATTGATGATCCAGAAACGATAGTAGACTTTGTTGTTATAGAAGATGTGCCAGTTTTTCCAGGATGTGAAGGCCTTACTACAAATGAAGACCGTAAAGCTTGTATGAATAGTAAAATCTCAAAATTTATAGGCCGTAAGTTTAGATCAGAAAAAGGAGAAGGTCTCGGATTAGAAGGGGTTAATCGTATTTTTGTTCAGTTTACTATAGATAAAAGCGGTGTCGTTACAAATATAAAAACTAGAGGCCCTAGAAAAGAGCTAGAGCAGGAAGCTGGTAGAGTGGTTAAATTACTTCCTAAGATGACTCCAGGGAAGCAAAGAGGGGTTCCAGTGGGAGTTGTTTATAACCTACCTATTTCTTTTACAATACAGGATTAACTATAAAATACTATAGTAAAGAAAAATCCCGTTACTGTTTTGTAACGGGATTTTTGTGTTTTAAAATTCCTATCTTTCGCCTATTAATGCATAATACCTACTATATGCACAAGTATGTTATCCTTCTTATAAGCAGTATGCTCGCTGTCGCTTCTTTACAAGCGCAAGTAAACCCTAATCCTAGTGACTTTGAAAAGTACCCTATCTTTCCCGATTGTGAGACTGTCTCTATTGCAGATATCCCTAATTGTTTTAATGAAAAGCTCATTCAATTTTTTATAGACAATTTTGAAATGCCTTCAAAAGTGAAAGAACAACAATACGAAGGACAAATGGTTATGCTTTTTGAAGTAACCCCTAAGGGAGAATTTAAACTTCTTAATACAGAGGCCGTTTATACAGAATTGAAAGACGAAGCTCAGAAGGTTTTTGATAAGCTTCCTAAAGTGCAACCTGCTACATATAGTGGAGAACCTGTTTATATTCAGTTTGCAATGCCAGTTAAAATTCCGCTTTCGCGAAACAAAATAAAAGGATACACCATTTCAGATGCAGATGTGGTAACTTCAGATAGCAATGCACTAGAAGATCGTGCAGCTTCTAAAGAATTAGAAAATATAAAAAGTAAACCCTTTGAGAGAAAAGTTCAGTATCAAAGTCAACTTAATATTCCTTTTTCTCACGAAACGTATTCTCGTTTTGATAAAACATTAAATCGTATCGGAGTAAACACCCATACCGCAAGTCGTCCTTTCTTATATGATGTGGTTAATAACTATCATGATTTTGATTCTATAGTAGCTTCATTAGAGCTTGATAAAAAAAGCTGGTTAGGACGAAAATTCTTTAATGAAAACCTAGTGCGTTTTCAAGGAGACAATTATTGGTTTACAATAAACATAGGAGCAGATCTTCAATTAGGAACAGAAACAGATGATCGTAAAGTAGAAGACTTTACATATAATAATACACGCGCTGCATTCATACAAGGTGGTATAGGGAAGAAATTTAGTTTTTATACAGCGGTGTATGAAAGTCAAGGTCGTTTTGCACAATATTTTAATGATTATGCAAGGTCATTACGTCCAGATGGAGGAAATCCGGCAGTGATTCCGGGAAGAGGTATTGCAGCCCTAGGTAGAGGAGGAGACTTTGATTATCCCGTAGCTGAAGGATACATATCTTATACTCCTAGTAAATATTTTAATTTTCAATTAGGAACTGGACAACAATTTATAGGAGATGGATATCGCTCTTTATTGTTAAGTGATGTGTCATCTAATTACCCATATTTTAAAATTAATACAACACTGTGGAGACTTAAGTATACAAATACGTGGTCATCATATAGAGATGTAAGACCAGAAGTAACAGGAGATGGCGCTTTTACGTCTAAGTTTTCTGTAAATCATTACTTGAGTTATAATGTTAATAATAAGTTGAATCTAGGTCTTTTTGAATCTGTCATATCTGTAAATGATGGTGATGGAGGATTTGATGCTAGTTTATTAAATCCAATAATTTTTCTTAGAAATGTTGAGTTTCAGCGAGGGTCGCGTGGCGGAAATGCAATTGTTGGGCTGACTGGAAAATACAAGTTTACAAACAATATCAATGCGTATGCACAACTTGTCATTGATGAGTTGCGACTTTCTGAGATAACAAGTGGGAATCAAAATTACAGAAATAAACACGGGATACAAGTAGGGGTAAAGTATTATGACGCTTTTAAAGTGTCTAATCTTACGTTGCAAGCAGAGTTTAACCAAGTTCGTCCATATACGTATTCAAACAATGATCCATTACTTAGTTATACCAATACAAATCAAGCATTGGCACATCCATATGGAGCAAACTTTAGAGAATTTATTGCTATAGCAAGATATCATACAAAAAGATGGTATGGATCTGCGAGACTTATATACGGACAGCGAGGTTTTGAAGGAGATATTAATGATGTGTTTTTTGGAGGGAATGACCTTTTTGGAAGTGAGGACAATAGACCTAGTGATAATGGGATCGCATTACTGCAAGGAAATAGAGTAAATTCATTCTACGCAGATGTAGAAGTAGGGTACTTAGTAAATCCAGCGACAAACCTCAAAGCATTTATAAATCCTATTTTCAGAGATTTTAGTGCAGAGACACAAACAGATACTGTCTTTGATACGAGTACATTATGGTTTAATGTAGGTTTTCGCACAGACTTGTTTAATTGGTATTTTGATAATTAATTAGGTTTTTTTTGTGATACGCTTTCGCGAAAGCGGACTATAATAAATTAACACTTTTTCAAAATACTATTATAAGCTACCTTGACGTTATCATACTAAGCATACAACTACTTCAACTAAATTATCTAAAATGTCGTCAAGAATCGCCTTTGTGGGGATGGTTATTCTGTTGTTGCTGTCTTCCTGTCAAGAGTCAGGTTGTTATAAGTCTCAAAGAAATCAAATCTTAGGAAAAAACGAATACAATAGTAAAGTGTATCAGGAAGAGCTATACAGGCTTATTACCGAAAGTACTGATGTGGATTATTATTTTGAAATGCGTGAAGAAATTTTTGGGCAAAGCTACCTAGTTATTAATGCCTATGGGGATGCATTTTGCGGGAAGTTATGTCTTGTAATTCCAGAAGAGGATACAACAAGTGTAAAGCTAAAAGATTCTGCAGGATCACAAGGTGCACAACTTATAGGGCTGAGATACAAAAAACACAAAACCGACTATGGGTCGGCTTTGGTTTATGATTCTTTAGAATATATTGTAGATTAATAGCTAAGGAACAATCCTTCTTCCAAAATTAATCAGGATATGTGGTTTTTTAAAGCCAGTGGTTTTTGTTCTTTTTCTCCCGTTGTAATCTGTGATTATGAGTGTAGGGTATGAGGAAACTCCGTATCTGCGAGCTATTTCTATTCCTTTTTTTGATTCAGCATCTATAGAAACGTTGATAAAGTTTTTGTTATAATAGTCACCTACTTTAGAGTCCTTAAAACTTGTTCGTTTTAATTTTTTACAAGGGCCGCACCAAGTGGCATAAAAATCTACAAAAACAAATTTATTTTCTTTTTTAGCTTTTAGTAGAGCTTCTTCCCAACTTCCTTTAAAGAACCTAATTCCTTTTTTCTTATAACTGGTATCACTATAGCTTGATAGTGCAAAAGCTAAAAATAAGAGAAGAAGTATTCTGTTGCTTTTCATAATTAATATTGCGTGTTTGATAGGTAATAATCAAAAGGCAGTAATCAAAAATAAGAAATCTAAATGTCTAATGCTTCATTTCTTTTTCAATGGAGGTAATGCTTCTATAGGCAGCACGTCGCATTTTTTCTCCAGAAATAAAATCCTTTGCGGTTTCTTCATCAGAGTAGTATGCCGAGGTTAGTGATTGCATAGCGACAACTTCATCTTCGGTTTTCCCTTCCTTGATAGCTTGTGATACATTTTTATGTATTGCGACAAGCATATCATGATATTTTTGATAGTCAGCTCTTGTGGCTACAGGACCGTGTCCAGGGATGATCTTGGTGTCATTGTTAATAATCATTAATCCTTTTTTTGCGGCTTCTATATCACCAGCTAAGCTTCCTCCGCTATTTAGATCTATATATGGGAATCTAAATCTCCCGTGAAAATAAGTGTCTCCCGTATGAAGTACGTTGCTTTGTACAAAATATACAAGGGCATCTCCATCTGTATGTGCATTATGAACGTGTGTGATAAAGATGTCATTCCCGTTCATGTAAAATGTTGCATCGTCACTAAACGTAATTACAGGAAGTCCAGCCCCTGCTGTTTTCTCTGTTGCGGCAAGACGTTTACGTACATTGTCATGAGCAACAATCATAGTGCCTGAAGCTTCAAAATTTGCATTACCTCCCGAATGATCCCCATGAAAATGTGTGTTTACAAGAAATTTTATAGGCTTATCAGATATCTTTTTTATGGCTGATTGTATCTTTTCACTAAGTGGAGCAAATTGATCATCTATCATAAATACACCTTCGTCACCTATAGAGACGCCTATGTTTCCTCCAGCTCCAGTAAGCATGTAAATATTTTCTGAGACAGGTTCTACGTTGATTTTGACGTTATCAAAACGACCTTGAGCACTTGCTAATGTAGCTATACAAAAAAGTGCAATGCATGTAATTTTTTTCATGAGAATGGTTTGTGATAAGAGAGTGCAGTCGTAAGTTGATAAGAAAGCTTTCGCGAAAGCATAATTTTAACAGCTATTTAAGATCAATATAATGTTGTGTAAAAGACAATCAGGGAGTATCTTTGCACAACTTTTAAAATAGCTAAATTTCTGTTCATTTGAGCGAAGTCGCATCACATATCATTGCCGTGTCACCTTGGCAAGATTTTAAAGAAATCACTAAAATGCGATTGTCTATTAGCGTCGTGTTTTCTAGTGTCGCTGGATATTTTCTTGGAACATCACAAATAGATTGGCTTGTTGTAGGAATGCTTGCAGTAGGAGGGTATTTTATGGTCGGTGCTTCAAATGCCTTTAACCAGGTGATGGAGAAGGATTTAGACGCATTGATGGATCGTACAAAGAACAGGCCTGTGGCTTCTGGACGCATGTCTGTTAAGACAGCGCTAGGTATTGCAACCCTATTCACAGTACTTGGTCTTGTTACGTTATTTTATATTAATCCTCAGACGGCAATGTTTGGAGGGGTTTCTATATTTATGTACGTTTTACTGTACACACCACTTAAAACAAAAACACCACTGTCTGTATTTGTAGGTGCTTTTCCAGGTGCGATTCCTTATATGTTAGGATGGGTTGCTGCGACAAATGATTTTGGGATAGAACCTGGGACATTGTTTATGATTCAGTTTTTCTGGCAATTTCCTCATTTTTGGGCAATAGGTTGGTTCTTGTTTGATGATTATAAAAAAGGAGGTTTCTTTATGTTGCCTACTGGAAAAAGAGATAAAGGAACTGCAATACAGGTTATTTTATATACTATCTGGACAATTTTGATATCTATAGTGCCTGCTTTTGGAGTTACTGGAGGGTTATATCTATCTCCTATAGCAGCTGTTGTTGTTGGGGGCTTAGGATTGTTTATGTTGTATTGGGCAATAAAGTTGTATCAGAAAAGAGATGCAAAAACAGCAAAAAGATTAATGTTATCTAGTGTGACATATATAACGCTACTTCAAATTGTATTTGTTGTAGATAAATTTTTAAGATAATGGATTACACAGAAGGAGCAGAGAAGTATAAACAAGACCGAGCAAAGAAACAAATGCTTTGGTTTGGGATTATTAGTTTGTGCATGACATTTGCAGGACTTACGAGTGCATATATAGTAAGTATGGAACGTAAAGACTGGTTGGACAACTATGAGTTCCCGCAGTCACTTATTATTTCTACAGTTATCATATTGATAAGTAGTATTACTATACAAATAGCAAAGCGTACTATTGTAAATAATAATAGGCAATTTGGGACACTGTTCTTGGTAACAACATTAGTGCTTGGGTTTGCTTTTGTAGGATATCAATACCACGGGTTGTTTACAGAATTAACAGGTCAAGGTTATTTTATGACGGGAGAGTCAAGTAATATTACGACAACATTTTTATTTTTAATTGTTGCTGTACATATTGCTCACGTAATAGCAGGAATGGTCGCTCTTAGTACTGTTGTTATAAATCATATACGAGGGAAATATTCCAAAGAAGATCATTTGGGATTAACATTAGGAGTTACATTCTGGCATTTTTTAGGTGTGCTATGGATATTCCTCTTTATACTCATGTATACAACAAAGTAAATAAAGGTAAACAGGAGGCTTTATAGTCAAGGGATTAAATGAGAAATAGCCCTATAAAAATAAAAGCTATATAGACCCATTATAAATCCTGATTTAATCTTTGAAATACGCATAGAAAATACCTATTTTTGCAAACGATAAATTAACCAAAATGTCACTATGAGCGCTACTGTAACAAATACAACAAGCGAAGGTAAAACTTGGGGCGGTGGAAACCAGCCTCTTAAGGCAAGTTATGGAAAACTAATGATGTGGTTTTTCATCGTATCTGATGGATTATCATTTTCAGGATTCCTTGCTGCTTACGGCTTTTCTAGATTCAAGTTTATAGATTCTTGGCCTATTGCAGATGAAGTATTTACTCACGTTCCGTTTACTCATGAGAGTTATCCGATGATATACGTGGCATTTATGACCTTTGTTCTTATTATGTCCTCAGTAACTATGGTACTTGCTGTAGATGCGGGTCATCATATGAAAAAGAATAAAGTGATCTGGTATATGTTCTTCACTATTATAGGAGGAGCGATATTTGTAGGTTCACAAGCTTGGGAGTGGAATACTTTTATTAAAGGAGAGTATGGGGCTGTCGAAACTAAAGGTGGAAAAATATTACAATTCCAAAATACTAATGGAGATCGAGTTGCCTTAGGCGCTATTGCAACAACAATACCTACTGTAAGAACGCAACATGAGCGTAAGAACGGAATATGGTATGATTCAGAAGGGACACGATCTGAATTTACAATAGAAGAGATTAAAGCTGGATTTGCTGCAAATCCTGATCTTTTGATCCGTACACAACTCCTTACTGGAGAAGGAGAAAAAACAGTTCTTAGTAGAGAAGAATCTTTATTACGTTTAAATAGAGATGCTGCCTTGATTGTTGAGGGAGCAAACTTGAAACATAATGAATATGGAACTCCGTTATTTGCTGACTTCTTTTTCTTTATCACTGGTTTTCACGGTTTTCACGTATTTTCAGGAGTTATGATTAATATTATCATATTCTTTAATGTCATTTTAGGAACCTATGAACGTAGAGGTCACTATGAAATGGTTGAAAAAGTAGGACTGTACTGGCACTTTGTAGATTTAGTATGGGTATTTGTATTTACCTTCTTCTACCTTGTATAATTATAATAAGCATAAGAATTTAGTTGTTAAGCTATGGCACACGAACATAAATTAGAGATTTTTAGAGGACTTTTAAAATTTAAGTCTAACATAACAAAAATATGGGGAGTACTTATAATCCTTACTATTGTAACTCTTATAGAAGTTGTTTTAGGTATATATAAACCAGCATCTCTTATTGAGAATACATTTATAAGAATGAAACTCCTTAACTGGATATTCATCCTTCTTACGATATTTAAAGCATATTATATCACTTGGGACTTTATGCACATGCGTGATGAAGTAAAAGCGTTAAGACGTATGGTCGTTTGGACAGGTGTATTCTTAATCTTATACCTTGTGTTCATACTATTAACAGAAGGCGACTATATCTTTAATGTATACGATACAGGATTCCAGAGTTGGGATTTTTAATATAATAAAAAAGCGGTTTTATAACCGCTTTTTTTAGCACTACATATAGCGTCGTTATGTGACATAACGTAACCATATGTTACAAAAGAAAGTACTATGAAAAAGAAATTAGTGCTTATTGCACTTTTCGTTTTGCCCATTGTGGCCTATTTATTCTTTTCTTCAGGGATATATAATTTTGCAAACTTACCAACCCTTACAGCGGGAGTAGTAGATATTAATACGATCGCTTTGCGCGAAATAAAAACCCCTGGTCATTCTACAGATGCTCCATTAACATTTAAAGATCATGTAACAATTGTTGGGTATCTAGGAAATGAGCTTACTTCAAATATTGGGTATACTGCAAATTTGAATTTGATGATCTATAAATACTTTGTGAAGTATGAAGATTTTCAAATTATTCTTTTTGTAACCCCAGGAAATGAAAAAGCAATCACAGATTTAAAAATAGAGTTAGGAAGAATTTTTGATGTCTCAAAAATTCGATTTGTAGAAGCTACAAAAGAAGTAGCTATAGCACATTTTGAAAGTTTAGGGACACCATTGGATTTGATGTCTAATGGAGGACATCCAGACGTATTTATCATTGATAAAGCCTTGGCACTAAGAGCTGGTCATGAGGAGAAAAAGCCTAATCCATACGGGTATGATTTTACACAAGCTGTAGAGATGGGGTATATGAAAGATGATATTAAAATTCTTCTAGCAGAATATAGACTCGCATTAAAGAAGAATAATAACGCTAGTGATAAAATAGAACAACGTAGAGAAAAGAAATAATGCGTAAAAATACATACATAGGAATTGCTTTTATAGTACTTATTTTTGGGATTATATTTATCCCAAAAATTTTTAGAAGATATGTAAACGATGATGTTGTACGAGGAGGACGTATGCATGCTGTGGGAGAAGCAGAAGAAGAGTCAACGGATGGACTTGTCTATATAAATATCAATGGGAAGGATAGAAGAGTTCCGGAATTTGAATTTCTAGACCAGAATAAAGATACAATTACAGAAAAAACATATAGAGGTAAGGTATATCTAGTCGAGTTCTTTTTTACAAGATGCCCTGATATTTGTATCCCTATGAACCATAATCTTCAAGAAATAGCAAAACTTTTTGAGGGTAACTCTAATTTTGGAATTGCTTCATTTTCTATAGATCCAGAACATGATACACCAGAAGTTTTAAAGCAGTATGCAAGTGATTATGGTGTAACAAATCCTAACTGGCATTTTATGACAGGAAATAGATCAGATATATTAAAACTATCTAATGAAGGTTTTTACTTAGCAACAAATACAGAAGAAGACATAGAAAACGGATTATATCATTCTGGATTATTTGCACTCATTGATCAAAATGGTTTTATACGTTCCCGACTAGATGATCATGGAAACCCTAAACCTTATTATAGAGGATTTGTTCCTATGGATGCTATTGTAGGAGAAGGAGAGGAAGCCCCAGAAATAGATATTTTAATAGAAGATATAAAGAAATTATTAAACAAATAATGAGTGATCTTACAGAAAAAGAAAAGAAGTATCAAAAGTGGATTGTAGTATTATCGATTATAATCCCACTTGCAGTAGCAGGATTATTTGGTGTAAACCTTCCACGTATGGGTGTGGATGTACAACCGCTTACGTTTTTACCTCCTATTTACGCTTCTATTAATGGACTTACAGCAGTGGTACTTATTATAGCTGTAATGGCAATAAAAAGAGGAAATCGCACACTGCATGAACGTCTTATGAAGTTTGCAATTTTGCTTTCAGTACTTTTCTTGTTAATGTATATTGGATACCATATGACATCGGAGTCTACTTCTTTTGGAGGTGAAGGAGGTATCCGTTATGTGTACTTTTTTATACTTATTACTCATATTGTATTATCAATAGTTATTATTCCATTGGTGCTTTTTACCTATGTAAGAGCGCTAGCAGAACGTTTTGATAAACATAAAAAACTAGCAAAAATTACATTTCCTATTTGGTTATATGTTGCTGTGACGGGAGTCATTGTATATTTTATGATCTCACCCTATTACCTGCATTAATGAACATAAAGAAAAACATCATAGTCATTTTTATGGTATTGGTTTCCGCTTTCGCGAAAGCAGACATAATACCTTTGCCAGTTATGACAACAACGCAATGTGCTATGTGTCGTGCTGTATTGGAGTCTGAAGAAGATAATAGTACTGCAAAAGGAATTAATAATGGAATTAAATACCTTATGATTATCCCTTATATATTAGTAGGTGGGGTTTTTTACTTTATATATAAATCTAAGAAAAAAGATAAAGAGGAGCAATCTCAAGATTCTTTAACAAAACCATAACAGTATTTGCTGTAACAAGACCTCAAAATTATAGTCTTATGTAATAAGACTATATGTAACCAGCCAGAATTCATAGGTCTTAACACCATTTTCACACATTTTAAGCTTTTCATTGTTAATATTGTGTAATCAAGTATAGATTATGATTCAAATTAAAGATCTACATAAGTCATATCAAATGGGGAGTAACTCACTCCACGTTTTAAAAGGGATTGATTTCTCTGTTAAGGAAGGAGAATTAGTGTCTATTATGGGGTCTTCGGGATCTGGAAAATCTACACTACTTAATATCTTAGGGATGCTGGATGAAGCAGACCAAGGATCATATACATTAGATAATGTACCTATAAAAAACCTTAACGAGAAAATAGCAGCTCAATACCGCAATAAATTTTTAGGGTTCATCTTTCAATCTTTTAATCTTATTAATTATAAAAATGCACTTGATAATGTGTCGATGCCACTATATTATCAAGGGATAAAGCGTAAAGAACGTACTGATAAGGCCATGCATTATTTAGAAAAAGTAGGATTGGCAGATTGGGCAACACATTTACCTAGTGAACTATCAGGAGGGCAAAAACAGCGTGTGGCAATAGCAAGGGCACTAGCTAGTGATCCAAAAGTGCTACTGGCCGATGAGCCTACAGGAGCGTTAGACACTCAAACATCTTATGAGGTTATGGAGCTTATACAAGGGATTAATGACGAAGGGAAAACAATCCTTGTTGTTACTCATGAACCAGATATTGCTGAGATGACAAAACGTATAGTTAATCTTAAGGATGGACGAATCATAGATGATAGACTTGTGAACCAAATAATCGCCAAAGCTCATGTTTGATATAGAACGCTGGCAAGAGATTTTTGAAACCTTGAGTAAGAACAAACTTCAGACGTTCTTAACCATGGTTTCTGTGTTTTCAGGAGTACTTATTCTGATCATTCTTATAGGGTTTAGTACAGGAATTCAAAATGGAGTGCGAAGTGAATTTGAACAAGATGCGACAAATAGAATCGCTGTGCGTCCAGGGATTACAACAAAAGAATTTAAAGGTTTAAACCCAGGAAGGCGTATTCAAATGCATAACTCAGACTTTGAAGAAATAAATACAAAGTATGAAGATGATATAGAATATAAAACAGGTATTTATAATATTTGGGGTGGTCAGACTACATATGGAAAAGAATCTGGAAACTATCGTATAGAAGGGGCTTATCCAGATCAACAATTTATAGAAAATGCAAGCATGGTTGCTGGTCGTTTCCTAAGTCAAGATGACCTAAAAGAATCTCGAAAAATTGCAGTTATTGGTAATCAAGTAAAGCGAGATCTATTTAAAAATGAAGATGCAATAGGTGAAACTATTAAAATTTTTGACATTAACTTTAAGGTAGTTGGTGTATATACAGATCCAGGAGGAGAACGAGAAGAAACACGTGTTTTTATACCACTCCCTACTGCTCAGAAAGTTTTTAATGGGGGTGATAGAATACGCTCTCTAGCATATACTGTAAATATGTCTGAAAACTTTGAGGAAGCTGTTGCATTATCAGAATCTCTATCTGAAAATTTTGAAACCGATCTTAAAGCAAAATATAGTGTAGCTCCAGATGATCGTAGTGCTTTTAGAGTAAATAATACATTAGAAGAAGCTCGTAAGATTTATAGTTTAATAGACACCATAAGTGGTGTATTTTGGTTTATAGGTCTAGGTACTATTATAGCAGGAGTCGTTGGAGTAGGTAATATTATGCTTATTGTTGTAAAAGAGCGCACCAAAGAAATAGGTGTCCGTAAAGCCTTAGGAGCATTGCCTAGCTCTATTATAGGAATGATTTTACAAGAAGCGATTTTTATTACCTCTATAGCAGGATTTACAGGCTTATTTTTTGGTGTTATCGCGCTTAATATTGCAAGCCCATTTATAGATAGTGCCTTTATTAAATTTCCAAGAGTAGATTTTGTAACTTCAATATCTATTGTGTTAATTATCATATTTGCAGGAGCATTAGCAGGGTATTTTCCAGCAAGACGAGCTGCAAATATCAAACCTATAGAAGCATTAAGAGATGAATAAGATTTGTCTTTTTATGCTTTCGCGAAAGCGTACTAAAAAAGTAAACTATGTTTAATAAAGAACGTTGGTCCGAAATATTAGAAGCCTTAAATGCAAATCGTTTTAGAACGATGCTTACTGCTTTTGGTGTTTTTTGGGGTATTCTTATTTTGGTATTACTACTGGCAATGACTACAGGATTGCGTAATGGTGTAACGTCAGATTTTGGAGATTTTGCAACCAACTCCATTTTTATGTGGGGGCAAGGTACATCAAAGCCTTATAAAGGATTACCTAAAGGTCGTAGAGTGCAGTTTAAGCTTGAAGATGTAGCCATGCTTAAAGAACAAATGCCAGAACTTAAATATGTCTCACCCCGTAATCAATTAGGAGGATATCAAGGGGCAAATAATGTAACGCGCAAAGAAAAAACAGGAGCGTTTAGTGTATCTGGAGATTATCCAGAGTTTATTAAACAACAACCTATGGATATTACTGCAGGTCGTTTTTTAAGTTATTCTGATATTAATGAAAAAAGAAAGGCAGCAGTTATAGGGGTAGACGTAGTAAAAGCATTGTATGACTATGGAGAAGATCCTATAGGAACTTATATTAAAGTAAACGGTGTAAACTTTATGGTAGTCGGAACTTTTAAGTCTACAAATAGTAATGGTGATGATGAGGAAGACGCCAACACTATATTTATTCCATTTACGACATTTGGTCAAGCTTTTAATCGTGCAGATAATGTAGGATGGATGGTACTTACCGCTCATGATAATGTAAGTATTACAGAATTGAAACCACGTATTTTGAGTATCATGAGGAATCAACGTACGATACATCCAGATGATAAAAGAGCGATAGGAAACTTTGACAGAGCAGAAGCATTTGGACGGATTAATGGTCTTTTTGATATTCTTACGTTGGTAGGTTATGTAGTAGGTGCGCTTATTTTATTGTCGGGAGTGATAGGAATTATTAATATCATGCTTATTGTCGTAAAAGAGCGTACTAAAGAAATAGGAGTGCGAAGAGCTTTGGGGGCTAGTCCTTGGAATATAAGAGCACAAATCTTACAAGAATCAATGGTGCTTACAATGCTCTCTGGTATGTTTGGAGTTGCAGTAGCTGCGGGAGGGATTTGGCTTATGAATTATTTTCTGGGACCTTCAGGGTCTGTAGAGAATTTTGCAAATCCATCAGTACACGTAAGTATAGCTTTTGTAGCATTATTAATCCTTGTTGTTTCCGGACTTATCGCAGGACTTATACCTGCAATAAAAGCAACACAAATCAAACCAATAGATGCATTGCGCATCGAATAATAAAAATTATCAAATAAATAGCAGACTAAAATGAAGAGAACAGGAACCATCATTGTCTTAGCATTAATTGTAATAGTGTTTGGAATCGGTATTTGGTATTTATGGATGAAAGACAGGCAAGACCCTGTAGTCTATAAAACAGAACAAGCAAGTACAAAAACTATTGTAAAGAAAACAGTAGCAACTGGAAGTATTGTTCCTAAAGAGGAAGTGCTTATCAAGCCTAATATTTCTGGAATTATTGATGAGATCTATGTAGAAGCGGGAGATCAGATTAAAGCAGGAGATCTTATTGCAAAAATTAAAGTAGTGCCTAATGCCTCATCATTAACAAATGCAAAAAATAATATTGCAGGCGCTCGTACAGGATTAGAAACAGCGAGACTTGCGTTGCAAAATCAGAAAAGTATTTATGATAGACAAAAAGCACTTTTTGAAAAAGGAGTAGTTTCTGCAAATGATTTTGACGGCATTCAAAATGCGTATAATCAAGCAGATCAACGTGTAAAACAAGAGCAGGTAACTTTAAATAGTGCGTTGCAGAATTATGATATTATAAAGACAGGAACTACAAGTGGTCTTGGTGTCGCAGCAACAACACAGGTGCGATCTACAATTACAGGAATGATTCTAGATGTCCCTGTAAAAACTGGAAACCAAGTAATCGAAGCAAATAACTTTAATGATGGAACTACCATCGCAACACTTGCCGATGTAGATAAGATGATTTTTGAAGGGAAGGTAGATGAGAGTGAAGTAGGAAAGATTAAAGAAGATTTACCTTTAGAAATTACAGTAGGGGCTATCGAAAACATGAAATTTGATGCAATATTAGATTATATTGCACCTAAAGGTGTTGCAGAAAACGGAGCGATACAATTTGAGATTAAGGGGACTTTAGCCACTATAGATTCTACTACATTTATTAGAGCAGGTCTTAGTGCAAATGCTAGTATTATCTTAGCCAAGGCAGACTCTATACTTGCGATAAAAGAAGCTTTAGTGCAATATGATACAAAAACAAAAACGCCTTATGTGGAGATAGAAATTGGAGATCAGCAATTTGAACGTCGTGATATAGAACTAGGGATTAGTGATGGTATTTTTGTTGAAATAAAGAACGGTGTTTCTGGAGACGATAAGATAAAAATTTGGAATCAAATTAAAGCTCCTCAAGGATTTGGTGGTAGAGGATAATCTCTTTAAATGCAGTGTTTTTGCGCTTTCGCGAAAGCAATAAAAAATAAACAAACATTTTTTGTAACATAAATACGTTTCAATAGTCATATTGGACATCAATCGATATTATGAGAAAATTAATTATTATATGTTTTACACTCTTAATTTCTGTAGCAGGATTTGCTCAAGAAAAGAAATGGACATTACAAGAGTGTGTACAGTACGCTTTAGATAATAATATTTCTATAAAGCAATCTGAATTAGATATTGAAAGTAGAGCTATCGATAGATCTGATGCTACTGGTGCTTTTTTGCCTACAGTAAATGGATCTGTAAGCATTTCTGAACGTACAGGTTTGAGTTTTGATCCGATTACAAATAATGCAAGCACAGAAACATTCTTGTCTGCAAATGGAGGAATAAATCTTGGATATAACCTTTTTGATGGATTACGTAATGTAAGACAAGTACAAAGAGCAAAGTTATCTACAGTGGCCTCTGAGTATAATTTGGCTAAAATCAAGGATGATATTTCGTTATTTGTAGCAAATGGATTTTTGGATATTATATTAAATAAAGAAAATCTTAAAACTATTGAAGCTCAAAATGCAGTGACGCTTGAACAAATAGAGCGTACACAAGAATTAGTAGACGGAGGGGTTTTACCTAAAGGAGATTTACTTGAGATTAAAGCTACTGCAGCAAGTGAACGTCAGCGTATTGTAGCTGCACGTAATGCAGTTATATTATCTAGAGTAAGTCTTGCACAACTACTAGCGATACAAGATTATCAAGGTTTTGATGTTGTAGATAGTGAGTATGGGATTTTTGGTGAAGAAATGGTAGATAAGCCAGTAGAGGCCATTATAGAGAGTGCAAAAGATAGTAGGTTTGAAATCAAAATTGCAGAGCAAAATTTAAGCTTAGCAGAGAAAGATTTACAAATATCAAAAGGAGCTTATTATCCAACATTAAGAGCTTTCTTTGGGTACAACACTACATATTCAGATTCTGATCCTAGAGATTTTGTAGATCAATTATATTTAAATGACGGAGTAAATTATGGTTTAACTCTCAATATACCTATCCTTAATGGGTTTGCAACAAGAAATAATGTAAAACGTAGTAAAATTAATATAAGACGTAATCAAAACTTAGTAGATCAAGCAAAACTTGATTTAGAGTCTACTATATATCAGGCATACACTGGAGCTAGAGCAGCAAAAGAAAGTTATGAAGCTGCAGCAGCAGCTTTAGAATCTCAAGAACTGGCGTATGAATATGCAAGACTTAGATATGACGTAGGTCGTACAAATGCATTTGATTTTAGTCAGTCTAAGTTGCGTTATGATAATGCACAAATTGAATTAACACGATCAAAGTACGATTATATATTTCGTATTAAGGTACTAGAACTCTATTTTGGAGTGCCAGCTACCGAACTTAAATTCTAACCAAAATGAATAAAAAGACATTAATTACTGTTCTTATTATTGCTGTTGTACTAATTGGATTATTATTATTTGGCAGTAAGCAAGGATGGTTTGGGAAAAAAGGAAATTTTAAAGAGGTAGAAGTAGAAAAAGTTGAACGCGCCACTATTATAGAGACTGTTGCAGCAACTGGAAAAATACAACCTGAAGTAGAAGTTAAACTATCTTCAGAAGTATCTGGAGAGATCATTGAACTCCCTATTAAAGAAGGGCAAGATGTTAAGAAAGGAGATCTTTTGGTTCGTATAAATCCAGATCTAGTTCAAGGAGCTCTTAATCAAGTGCAAGCAGCTTTACAAAACTCTCGTTCAGGTCTTGCACAAGCAGAAGCAAATCTTAAAGTAGCAAAACTTAATTTTGATCGTAATAAGCCATTATTTGATAAAGGAGTGATTTCAAAAGCAGATTTTGATAGAGCACAATCAGATTATGAAGTTGCACAAGCAAGCAAGCAAAGTGCCTATTACAATGTACAAAGTGTTGCAGCTCAAGTAAAGCAAGCTCAAGATAATCTAGGACGTACATCTATATTTGCACCTAGAGATGGTACCATATCAAAACTTAGTGTTGAGCTAGGAGAACGCGTTGTGGGAACTGCTCAACAAGCAGGAACAGAGATTGTACGTGTTGCAAATCTTACCAATATGGAAGTAGAAGTAGATGTAAATGAGAATGATATCGTAAAGATTGAAGTAGGAGATTCTACAATGGTTGAGGTAGATGCATATTTAAAGAAAGAATTTAAAGGTATCGTTACAGAAATTGCAAACTCTGCCGAAGCTACATTAACGTCAGATCAGGTGACAAATTTTAAAGTAAAAGTTCGTATTCTTGAACAATCTTACAAAGACCTTCTTGAAGGGAAGTCTGCTACATATTCGCCATTTAGACCAGGTATGACAGCAACGGTAGATGTAATTACAAATAAGAGAGAAAAAAGTATATCAGCACCTATAAGTGCAATTGTAATAAAATCGGATACAAGTGCTACCAAATCATCAAAACCTAAAAAAGATATTAAGGGAGATGAAAAAAAGTTTGAATGTGTCTTTGTTAAGAATGATGGTAAGGCAAAACTTAAAGTTGTAACTACAGGAATTCAAGATGATTCTAATATAGAAATTTTGTCAGGATTAGACGAGGGTGATGAAATTATCACAGGACCTTATAATTTAGTAACTAAAACCCTTAAAACTGGAGATAGGGTAGAGGTGAAAAAGGAAGAGGAAGATGTTCCTGAAGAAACAGATGAATAATGATATCTAATATATTATGTATTGAGACAGCCACCACAAATTGTTCGGTGGCTTTGTCTATTTATGGAGACGAGGCAGTATTAAGAGAAGATAATGCTTCCAAATATTCTCACGCAGAACGTTTACATCCATATATAGAAGAAGTCCTTTTGGTTGCAAAAATAAAAAAAGAAGATCTTACAGCTATTGCTATAAGTAAAGGACCTGGAAGTTATACAGGTTTGCGTATAGGGGTTTCTGCTGCAAAGGGATTGTGTTTTGCATTAGGAATACCTCTTATTTCCATTCCTACATTAACAGCATTATCACATAAAGTAGAAGCAGACGAAGGATCATATATCATCCCCATGCTTGATGCAAGAAGAATGGAAGTATACAGTGCAGTGTTTGATTCAAACAACGATCAGATACGAGAAACTGAAGCTCAAATTCTTGAAGAAAATTCTTTTTCTGAATATTTAGAGAAGGGGAAGGTATATTTTATAGGTAATGGAGTTGCAAAATTTGCTGAAATATGTAACCATCCAAATGCTATTTTTATAGAAGAGACACTGCCATCTGCAACAGAGATGTGTCAACTGGCAGAGATCAAAAATAAAACTGGCGACTACGAAGATGTGGCTTATTTTGAACCTTATTATCTTAAGGACTTTATAGCTGGTGTTCCTAAAAAGAAATAACGATAAGGAGTTTTACTTGTTATAGAATATCTTATATTAAAAAAGCTCCCTTATTACTAAAGTAATATGGGAGCTTTTAAATTTTTAGAATGTCTGTGACTATTCTTCTTTGTGAATTTCGACAGAGTGAGGGTAAGGGATTTCAATACCAGCTTTGTCTAATTCTATTTTACAGTTTTCTATCGTTTGGAAATAAACATCCCAGTAGTTTTCTGGGGTAGCCCATGGGCGTACTTCATAGTTTACAGAACTATCTGCGAGTTCACCCATATTTACAGATGGAGCTGGTTCTTGTAAAACTTTATCTTGAGAAGCCATTGCTCTCATAAGCGCTTCTTTTGTTTCTCTAATATCTGCATCGTATGAGACACCAATAGTAAGATCTACTCTTAATTCCCCTAATTCTGTATAATTTTTTATGTTGCCATTAGACAATGATCCGTTTGGAAGAATAACCAATTTGTTTCCTGGAGATGCCATTTTTGTTGTGAAAATCTGAATGTCAGATACAACACCTATTTCTCCTTGTGCCTCTATTAGATCACCTACTTTAAAAGGTTTAAATAACATGATGAGGACTCCTCCTGCAAAGTTGGATAATGATCCTTGTAAAGCAAGACCTACAGCAAGACCAGCAGCAGCAAGAATTGCAGCAAATGAAGCAGTGTCTATGCCTAATTGTCCTAATATTGCAATAATTAATAAAACGAGTAATATTGTGCTTACAAGATTAGACAAGAACTTCTCTAAAGTTTCGTCCATGTTTTCGTTCTTCTGAAGCATTTTCTTGAAGAACTTCATGATTTTTTTAATGACCCATTTACCAATAACCCATATTAGGATTGCCATAATAATTTTAAGTCCGTATTCCGAGCCTTTTTCTATGGCAAGGTCGATCCATTTTTGATACTTTTCCATGTGTGTTTTAAGTTGCTGTTTTAAAAGAATAAAATTAAGAAAAATACAATGAGTTGATATGCATTCTATTTTTAAAATAAATAAATAATTGAAAAAGAATATTCATCGATATGAATAGGTTATACATCTATGATTTGTGATGATTCTTTATACATTATTGTTTTATAAGTTTTAAAGCTTCTTCTACTGTTTTTACAGGGAGTTTACAGGCGTTATTTACACAGACGTAGATAAGTGTTTCGTTTTTAAGATAACGTCCTTCAAAAATCTCCTGTGTGCTTTCTCCTGTGCTAGCTGCAATTAATTTATTAGGTAGGTAGAGGGAATTAAGTTCAGTAAGCACTTCTTTTGCTTTTGATCCTACAACGACAAGTTCGTAATACGGTTTTGTGTAATTGAGATGTAAATCAAGCCAATTACTAAAAGCCGTAGGTGATTTATCAATCTCTGGTTGAATATTATTAAGCATGGTTACTACGGTCTGAGTGTATGCTTTATCTAAGTAGTAATGAGATAGGGTAAAGATATTTTTTGCCATCATAGAATTAGAAGCTGGAATAACTTTATCTATATATTCTGTATTACGACTTATCAAATCAAGATCCTCATTAGATGTAAAGAAAAACATACTGTTCGTTTTATCTTGGAAGTGAGTAAAGGTGTAGTCTGTTAATGCTTTTGCTCTTTCTAGCCATACGACATCTGTAGTTACTTCAAATAGGGCAATAAATGCGTCTATTGTGCTTGCATAATCTTCAAGGTATGCATTAATAGCACTTTTTCCATTTTTATAATTTCGATCAAGGCCTCCATCTTTGCGTAGCATATTATCTACGATGAAGTTTGCATTTTTAAGAGCAATGTCTAGAAATCTTTGCTCGTTAAAAACACGATATGCATCGATATATCCTTTAGTCATAAGGCCATTCCAGCCTGTTAGGATTTTATCATCTAAGCGGGGTCTTTCTTTATTGCTTTCGCGAAAGCGTAATAAATCCTTTTTCCATTGTGTTTGTTTTTCTTTAAAGGAGTCAATCGTAAGTCCGTGTTCTTTTATAAAATCAGTGTCAGTATCTTTACGTATTAAGACATAATTATCTTTCTCCCATTTGCCATAACTATTTATGTTATAATAGGAAGCAAATAAGTCAAAGTCTTCTTTGAGAAGCGTCTTAAGCTCTGCTTTAGTCCAGACGTAATAGGCTCCTTCTTCTAGCTCTTCTTCATTATTAAGACTGTCTGCATCAAGGGCACTGTAAAAACTTCCATCGGGTGTGGTCATTTCACGGGCGACATACTCTAATGTTTGGTATACGGTTTCTTTGTATAGTTCATTTTTTGTAACAAGGTATGCATCGCTATAGAGGCTTACTAATTGAGCATTGTCGTATAACATTTTTTCAAAATGAGGGATGTGCCAATTTTTGTCGGTACTATATCTTGAGAAACCACCTCCTACATGATCGTTTACACCTCCATATGCTATTTGTTGGAGTGTTGTATTTACATAAGCTAATAGTTCTTCGTTTTGAGCTTGGTGTGCATAACGTAGTAAAAATTGATAGTTGTTGGGCATCATAAACTTAGGAGCGCTATTAATTCCTCCTTTATGTGTGTCCCAATATGTAGACCAAGTGTCTAAAGAAGCAATAATTGTCTCTTCCTTAAATGTAGGTTTGTTGGGGTTTGTAGTGACGATGTTTCTTGTTTTTATTCCAGAGGCAAGCTTGTCTGCAAATTCTACTAATGAGTTAGGATTTTCTATAAATGCAGAAGAAACTTGTTTTAAAGCATGGGTCCAATCTTCTTTAGGAAAATAGGTGCCTCCCCAAATAGGTCTTCCGTCTGGAAGTGTAATTGCATTAAGTGGCCATCCGCCTGCTCTACCAGTCATAAGTTCGACAGCACTCATATAGACATTATCTACATCTGGTCTTTCTTCTCTATCTACTTTTATATTAATAAAGTTTGCATTCATAAAATCGGCGACAAGAGAATCTTCAAAGCTCTCATGCTCCATTACGTGACACCAGTGACAGGATGAATATCCTATGCTTACGAGTATTAATTTATTTTCTTTTTTTGCAAGAGTTAGTGTTTCCTCATTCCAAGGCTTCCAATTTACGGGGTTGTGTGCATGTTGTAACAGATAAGGGCTTGTTTCGTTAATGAGGTCATTTGTGTATTTATGCATATCAGTATCATCTTGACTTTTACAATTCCAAAGTATAAGAGTCATTAGGATAAGTGAGAGGAATTTATATGTGTTCATAACAGTAAAAATACAAACAAAAAAAAACCTATCTAGTGATAGGTTTTTTTTGTTTGTATATGTGTAGACTATTTTATCTCAAAAGTAAGTCTGAGGTTTACACGATATTCTGTAACTTCATCTCCATCTACTACTGCGCTTTGCTCTGCAACATATACTGATTTGATGTTTTTTACAGTTTTTGATGCTTGTTTTACTGCATTTTGAGTTGCATCTTCCCAGCTGTTTTTAGAGCTAGATAATACTTCTATAACTTTCATTACTGCCATAATTATTTCTTTTTTTAAGTTAAAAAATAGGTTGAGTTTGTAAGTTACAAATAATCAGTAAATTATTGTATTGTGCGTTTTATTCTCAGAAACTAGGCACTTTATCTTACCCATTGATCGCTTCAACGACGTTTATGCGACCAGGAAGCATTTGTTTAAGCATATTTTCTATTCCATTTTTAAGTGTAAAAGTAGAAGAAGGACATCCACTACAAGCACCTTGTAAAATAACAGATACGTTTTTTGTTTTCGCATCATAATTTTTGAAAACAATATTACCACCATCACTTGCCACTGCTGGTTTTACATATTCTTCTATAATGTTTACAATTTCTTTTGATGTGTCATCTAGATTTTCAAACTGAGCCTCAGCAATGCTATCAACTTGTTGAGGTGTTTTAAGTTGCTCTTCAGTTATAACTTCTTTTCCGTCTTGTATAAAGTTTCTTATAAACTCACGGGTTTCTGTAACTACTTCGTCCCAATTTGTCATTTCATATTTCTGAACACTAACATAGTTTTCATCAAAAAAGACTTCTTTTACAAAAGGAAAATGAAATAATGCTTTTGCTAGTGGAGCATGAGCAGTATCATCAATAGTTTTAAACTCAAATGGAGAGGTAACTAATTTTTTATTTGCTACAAATTTTAGTGTAGAGGGATTAGGAGTGCTCTCTGCATATACGGTTACTGGGATTTTTTTTGCAGCTACATCTTCTATGATAACTAGTCCATTATCATTAAGGAAGTCTTCTATTTGTTGAGACACTTCATTTTGAATATCTATCCATTCTACAATATTATATTTTTCAATAGCTATAAAGTTTTGAGCGATATATACTGTTTTGACAAATGGGAGGTAAAATAATTGTTGTGCAAGAGGAGAATTTGTAGCTTCATCAATATTTGTAAACTCATAACTATTATGATTTACTAAGAATTGACTTGCTTGGAATTTTTTTATTGCTGGATTTGAAGTACCTTCAATGGTAATACTATATGTAGACATTACAATTATTTTTATGCAAAGATAATTATAATGACCTTTATTAATACTATGAAGTGAAGCTTTAAATAGTGTAAAGAATCTTTAATAGTGGAAGTTGCATTGTGTTAAAAAAAAGGGTGATGATTCAATAAATACATAAAATTGTCGTTATGCAATTCACAGGTGTTCAATATAAGTTGTAATTCCCTATATTTACGCCCCTTGAAAACTACATATTTCATGAAAAGAATCCTACGCTTCTTGTCATTAGTAAAGAATTTTAATCGTGCATTAACAGATGCGCACATAGTCTTATGTAATTATATGGCTAATGATTTTCTACATATAGTTTTTAATAATATAATGCCTGTTAAATCACAGTGCTTTAATACAAAAATTTATATATTTGAACGTTATAGTACTTGGCGTACGGCTCTAATTAGTATAAATACATCACAATTTATATATAATAAAGCTGTGCTTAAGCCTATATTACAAAAAAAATAGTCCCATGAAGTTAAAAAAATACTATATAATACTGGCATTATTTTGCACGCAATTTGTTGTTGCTCAGGAAGGATTGCCTGTATTTCTTGATTACCTTCAAGATAATCTTTACTTGCTACATCCTTCTATGGCTGGTGCTTCAAAAACAGCAAAACTTAGGGGGACAACTCGTAGTCAATGGGCTGGGGTTGACGATTCACCTGCATTGCAAACCATAAGTTTAAATGGTAGATTAGGAGAAAAAGTAGGAGTAGGAGGAATATTATTTAATGATAGTAATGGGTTTTTCTCTCAACAAGGAGTATATGCTACATTTGCTTATCATCTATTATTATCTCGTAATTATGTAGATTTAAATCAACTTTCTTTTGGTTTAAGTGTTGGAATTTTACAAGGGAAGTTGGATGAAACCAACTTTGACCTTACAGATTTTGATCCTATAATATTTGGTGTAGAACAATCAGATTCTTATGTGAATGTAGATTTTGGATTATCTTATAACTTTTTAGATTTTTCTGCACATTTTACTGTTAAAAATGTATTACCAGGAAATAGAAGTTTTTCTGAAGACTTCGAGTTTTTCGAACAAAATAACCAACGTAGATATATAGTATCACTAGGATATGTTATTTCTCCTAATTTTTCAGATTGGAGTTTTGAGCCTTCTGCTTTATTCCAAGCTACAGAACGTACTGGTGAAGCAAACGTTGATTTAAATGTAAAGGCATATCGCAAATTAGACTGGGGTAAATTATGGGGAGGAGTTTCTTATAGAAGAAGTCTAGATGGAGCAGAATTTACTTCTAACGGAGCAACTGTAGATATACAGAAAACTCAATTTATAAGTCCATTTGTTGGCGGATCATATGATAGATTCCTATTTGGATATACATTCTCTAGTCAAACAAATTCTGTTGTATTAACAAGTGGTGGATTTCATCAAATCACATTGGGATATAACTTAGGAGACAATAAAGACCCTTATGATTGTAATTGTCCAGCAGTAAATTAAATAAGAAATTAAAATATATAAAAAGGCTCGATTGTATAACAATCGAGCCTTTTTGGTTTTCTAGATGATGTAGATTAATTATTAGATGCCATAAGGGCTAAGAATTTATCTAAGTTTGGTAAAATAATAATACGTGTTCTACGATTAATAGATCTATTTTCCTTACTGTCATTGGTGACTAAAGGGATGTAACTGCTTCTTCCGGCTGCGATGAGTTTTGTAGGATCTACATTATATATGTTTTGTAACTCTCTAATGATGGCTGTAGAGCGTTCTACACTGAGTTCCCAGTTGTCTTTTATATGGGCTCCTTCTTTTACTGGCCTGTTATCTGTATGCCCTTCTACCATAACTTCTATAGCAGGTTCAGAATTTACAACATCTGCAATTCGTTTTAATAATTTATCGGCCTCTTTATTTACTCTATAGCTTCCCGATTTAAATAATAACTTATCTGAAATAGAAATCATAACAACAGTTTCATTTATGTCAATAGAAATATCATTGTTTTGTTCTTGTTCTGTAATGTCACGATCCAGATTCCGTTTTAGGTTATAAGAGATCACGAGATTCATAGAGTCTTCTAGTGTACGAGCTTTGGCAAGTTCACTCTGATCTACTTCTTTTAAAGTTTTTATCATACGTTCCTTAACCTCATTTGATATTACAGCTCCATTATTGGTTCTATCTAATTTTTGATCATTTGATATAATGAGCTGTTCATTTATATCTTTTAATGAATTTATCTTTGAGTTGTATTCTGTAACTCGAGTTTGGATAGCGCCATATTTAGAGGCTAACTCCTCTTTTTCTACTTGAGTCTTTGTAAGAGTCACTCTTGTGTTATCATATTGAGATTGAAGTTCTACATATTTTTTTTTTGAAACGCAAGAAGTAACAATAAGAGAAACTCCTATTAAAATCATGAAAGTTTTTTTCATTTTAATTTGGGTTTTAATGTGTTGTGCTACTAGATGATAGTAGCTTTTAAATTTATACTAAACTATATACGTTCAAACGTTAAGAAATGGTTGTTTGCATACCACATTAAAATAACAAAAGGCGTATATTTTTAGATATACACCTTTTGATTTGTACTAGTATTGGAGTTTGACGTTATATTACTCCCACGTATAATTTTTCTTGCTTGCTTGATTTTTTATTGCTTCAACCATCGCATTGCGTAATTGATTGTCATCTTTTTTAGTTTGTTTTGCAACATATTCTAATCGTTGTCTATTAAGTTGTGCTATTTCTTTTTGTACTTGCTCTCTTTCTTTACGTTTTGTTTTTATATAAGATTGAATTTCTGATTTAGATTTTCCTTTAAGTTCTGTTGGAAGGTAGGATTCATCCAGATCTTCATATTTAAAATCTTCTTCTTCCTCTGCGTCTACCAAATCCCAACTGCTATTTTTATAAAAATGAGAGCTCTTACTTACAGTTCTTTTCACAGCATTAACATCTCCATATTCACTTGCATTTGTGTCTTGCATGCCTTGTGAAGTTTTTTTGACTTCACCTAGTCTACCATAACTTACATACGTATTATTAAGTGCCTTATTTTTTTCTAAAATAGCCTGATCATAAGGTGATGGAATATGAACAGTGCGTTTATCATGATTAATAGCGATATAAGAACCTTTTGCAGATTCTGCGCCATCTTTCCAATGTGTTTGTACTCCAGTATTATAATTACCGCAAAAAATAGTGTTAATGGTAATATCTTTTTCGCAGGCATTTAATGAGGCATCTTGATAGCGTACAGGACCTTGATCAAAAGGTTCATTTCCTGCTATGAAAATAAGATTTAAATCATTTTCTTTTTTACCCCAATCTAATTGGTCTAAAGATGCCTGAATTACTTTACCACAATACTCATTACCTCCGTTTGTAGTAAGTCCAAATAAATGTTTGGAGATTTCATCTAGATCATTACTAAATGTACTTACTTGTCTTATAAATCCTTCTTTTGCATTAAGTCCATCATTCCCATATTCATATAATGCGATTTGAAGAGAAGGTCTTGCTTTATGACCACATTTGGCATAAGAAAGTTCATTAACAAGTTCCCAAAGTTGTGCCTTTGCTTGATCAATAAGTCCATCCATACTATTTGAGGTATCTAAGAGTAATGCAACTTTAATAATATTTGTATCTGGCTCTGTTGTTGTGATAATAGATGAAACATCTTCTTCAGATAGATACATCTCATTATCTGGTGTTTTAAATGAATTAATAACTAGTGTAAGTCCAGCCATTAATAGTGTTACAGTCTTCATATTGTTTGTTTTATTTTGATGAATATGATATAAAATTAAGAACAACATAATTGGGGTGAAATCTAAATTGAGCGAAAAGTTTGTTTTGATTAGGGAATAAGCCAGATGAATGAGTAAACGAGATAATTATAAATAGAAAACCCCTCTTTTTAACTATATATAAGAGATGACCATTTTTTGATGTAGCATTTTTGCACTAAGTTTGACCCTTATGAAGAAGTTATTTTTAACGAGTATTACAATCAACATGCTATTGTTCTTGTTCGTTTACACCGTTCCAACATATGCACAGAATAGTAATTCGTCTTCTGCGGTAGAAGATGAAGAGCTTTATATTACAGTACGTGGTAGTGTAATAGATATAGAAACATTAGAACCAGTCTCTAAGGTGAATATTGAAGTGACTGGAGGAAATTATACAACAACAAGTAGTGCAGGAGAGTTTAGGATTCAAGCAAGAATAGGAGATGATTTAGTAATTCGTAGTGCCGGTTTTGAAACAAAATACTATACAATAAAAGATAATCAACGCATCCGTATTGAAGTACATCCATTGTCTGAAGAGATAACAGTTGAACGAGTAGAAAAAAAGAAAAAAAGAGCACTTAGTTTTGGAGATTATATACAAAACTCTAAAGACGTTTATAAAGATGATTTCTCCCAAGGAGTTGATAACATAGAACTCGCTTTAAAAATAAGTACTATAACAAATATAGAGAAAGCAAGTGCTTATGAACTATTAGGAGATATATACGTTTATCAAAAACAACATGATTTAGCGGTAGAGAATTATGAAACAAGCCTTAAGAATAGAATTAATCTAACTGTTGAAATAAAACTAGCTAAAGCATATTTTGATAGTAAAAACTATCAAGAAAGTATTGCTTTATATCAAACAATTTTAAATAAAAAATTGTCTTTTGAGCAAAATTTAGAATCCTTAGAAGGACTAGGAGATGCTTATAAGTCAATTACAGAGTATAGTAAGGCAATACAGGAATATACTAAGGCAGAAACAATAGCTTCTTCTTCATTTATTATAGACCTAACAAGTAGGCTTAATAGAAAAATTGCAGAGTGCTATGATCTAAATGGTGATAAGGAAAAGGCAATACTTTTTTATGAAAAAACATTAATATTATCAAATCAAGAAAACTCGGAGAGTGCTGCACGTTCTAAGGTAAAAGTAGCCGATTATTACAATAAATCACAATTGTATGATGAAGAGATAACACTACGTAAAGAAGCTTTAGAAGGGTTAAATAATGTAAATACAGACTCTATATCAAATGATGATGTGTTAACATCTCAAAAACAAAATTATAAGATAGCGAGAGCCTATGTAGCACAACAAAAAAATGATGAGGCCATTTCTTTTTTTGAAAAAAGTATTACCGAAGCTGCCAATAAAAATGATATTGTTGTAGAAAAAGATGCAGCCCGAAGTCTTTCAGAATTACATAGAGATGAAAAAGACTATGATAAAGCGGTCGAAAGTTATGAGCGTTATATGGCTCTCGTTGATAAAGATTATCAAAAGAAAGAACAAGAATTGCATAGAGCAGAACGCCTTAGAAATGAATATGGGAACCTGCAAAGTAGACTTACAAGTTTAGAAAAAGATAAGGAACTTAATGAAGAGAAGTATACATCTACAAAACGAGAACAAGCATTAATTGATGCCAAAGAGAATGTGCAACAATTAATAGTTTGGTCATTAATTGTTGTGGCCGTACTATTATTAATAGCAGCATTTGCCATGTATCGCAGCTCAAAACAACAGAAATACGCAAATAATTTATTAGCACTCAAAGGACTTAGGTCTCAAATGAATCCTCATTTTATTTTTAATGCACTTAATTCTGTAAATAGTTTTATTGCTACAAATGATGAGCGTACAGCAAATAAATATCTATCTGATTTTTCTAGTTTAATGCGATCTGTGTTGGAAAATAGTGAAGAAGATTTTATTCCGCTTTCTAGCGAAATTGAACTCATAAAAAAATATACAATGCTTGAGCATTTTAGGTTTAAAGATAAATTTGATTATACACTTACTGTAGATGAAACATTGTCTGTAGATGAGTTTCAAATTCCACCTATGTTATTACAACCCTATGTAGAAAATGCTGTTTGGCATGGGATGCGATATAAAGAAGAGAAAGGGCTTTTACATATCCATTTTGGACAAAAAGATGAAGATACAGCCGTAATTACTGTAACTGATGATGGTGTAGGGCGTGAGCGTAGTAAAGCTATGAAAACAGAGAATCAGAAGAAACAAAAGTCAAAAGGGATGAGTAATATTAAAAAACGTATTGCGATACTTAATGAAATGTATGGAGGACGTGTAGATGTCTCAATTACAGATGTTTTTGAAGGCGGAGAAGGAACAAAGGTAACACTAACACTAAAAAAGAATTAACAAGGATGGTACAGCTTAAAACAATCATCGTAGAAGACGAAGAGACCAGTAGAGAAATATTACGTAATTATCTTAAAAAGTATTGCCCTAAAGTTGAACTAGTAGGAGAAGCGTCTAATATAGAAGAGGCTCTTAGTTTAATACGTAATGAGACTTTAGACCTTGTATTCCTAGATGTAGAAATGCCCAAAGGAAATGCTTTTGACCTTTTGGAACAAGTTGGAGATCGTAGTTTTGAGACGGTATTTGTAACGGCCTATAATCAATATGCTATAGAAGCCTTAAACACTCATGCCTCTTATTACTTACTTAAACCAGTGTCTATAGATGAACTTATTAAAGCAGTAGATTATGTGGCGCAAATTAAAGAAAAAGAAAGCGCATTAGAGGACAAAGTACTCACTGCCTTTAGCTCGGAAAAGCAAGGGAAAATCACAATCCCTGTACAAGATGGTTTTGAAGTTTTGGAAGCTGCATCTATTTTATATTGTCAGGCAGACGATAATTATACTCAAATTTTCCTTGCGACAGGAGGGAAGAAATTAGTGAGTAAAACACTTAAATATTTTGAAGATGCACTTACAGATTTTGGATTTGCAAGGGTACATAAATCATATCTGGTAAATATTAATGAAGTTACAGGATATAGAAAAGGCAAAGGTGGAACTGTTGTACTCAGTAGTGGTAAAGAAGTTATGGTATCTGCTTCTCAAAAAGCAAACCTATTAGCCTATTTTAAATAGAAACTAAAATTCTTTATAGATAGTACGTATAACTGTGTTTTTAGATATTTGTCCGCTTTCGCGAAAGCGTATAATAATACCATCAAGCGTTTCTGTATTTTTATTAGAATATAATTGATGGGTAGGTTGCAATTCTTTTTTCTTTATAATACCTCCATTTTGTAGTAATACCGCTTTAGTTTGCCTTGCAACCGCTTCTCCAGAATCGATGATAGTCACATTGTCAGGAAGTATATCTTTAAGTATAGGGAGTAAAAATGGATAGTGACTACATCCTAGCACTAGGTAATCAATACCTGCTTGGATCATAGGTTTAAGGTATTTTACAAGCAGTTCTTTTGTTTCTACACCATCTATATGACCTTGTTCTATTAAAGGAACCAGGCCAGTCCCTATTACTTCTATGGTTTGTATCTCTTGTGTATATCGCTCAGAAGTATTAGAAAATAAACTGCTGTTTAATGTTCCTTTGGTGGCTAGTATACCTATGCTTTTATTTTTAGACTGTAAAGCCGCCGGTTTAATAGCGGGTTCAATGCCTATAAAAGGAACATCATAATGTGCTCGTAAATATTTAATAGCATTTGTGGTTGCTGTATTACAAGCAACAACAATGATTTTTGCGCCTAATTGGAGCAATGCTTCTGTGTTTTTTATGGATAACTGTATAATCTCTTCTTGAGATTTTGCCCCATAGGGAGCATGTTTGCTGTCTGCAAGATAGATTGTTGATTCAAAAGGGAGTAGTTGTATAATTTCTTTCCATATAGAAATACCTCCTATTCCGCTATCAAATACACCTATGGGATGATTGTTTTGCATACCTCTAAAATAAAAAACTGCCCTCAAAATGAAGGCAGTTTTTATAAACTTTCGCTTTAAGCGGATTTATAGTAATTTTTTTAGATGCCTAAGTCTGCTTTTACATCTGGCATAAGGTCATATCCATCAGCCATGATAACTCCACCAGCACCTGGAGTAGAATCAAGAATATATTGATATCCTTTTGCTCTACCAACCTTTTGTATTGCTACACGCGCCTTTTCAAGAATAGGTTTTAGTAATTCTTGTTCTTGCTCACGTAATTTTTGGTAGGCACCTTGCTCATATGCATTGATCTGTTGTAAAGTCTCTTGAACTTCTTTTTGACGAGAAATGTTTGTTTCGTCAGTTTGAGTGTTTACTTCACGACCGTATCTTTCTGATGTTTTCTGAAGTTCAGTCTTCATTTCTGTTAACTGTGCTTGATACGATTTTTGGGCTTTTTCAAGCTCAGCATTTGCGGCTACATAACTAGGCATTGCTTCTACCAACGCTTGAGTGTTAATGTGAGCAACCTTTGAGTCTTGAGCTTGCATTACACCTGTCATTCCTATTACTAGAGCTATGGCTACTAATACTTTTTTCATGTGTTTCATTGTAATCTAATTAAGTTAAGTGTGTTATAAAATATAGGGTTATAAAATACCTCCCCCTCTATGATCATCTTCTTTTTGGAGGTCTTGGAAGGCTATCTGTTTTTTTCTTACGTGATTCTAAAATAGAATCTTTTTTTCTTTTACGTTCTGCTAGTATAGCATCTCTTTTTTCTTGACGTGCACGATTTATAGAATCTTTTCTTTGTTGTCTAGCTTCTATAAGTTGTTGTTGTCTCGCTTTTCTTTCTTCTGTTGTTTCTGCTCCAGATTTTCTTCCTGAGGCTTTTGCTTTTGCTGCTTTTGCTGCAGTTATAGAATCTTTTCTTTTTTGACGTTCTGCAAGAATACGTTGTCTTCTTTCCTCAAATTCTTTGTTACGAGCATCCTTTTGCGCTTGGCGATCTGCATTCTTTTGTTCTATTAATGCTTCGCGATCTGCTTTCTTTTTATCGATTGCTTTTTGACGATCTTGAGTTGCTTTATCTTGCTCTACCGTTTTTGCTTCATCTCTTTCAAAAGAATCTTCTTCTTTACGATTATTGATCTGCTTACGTTTTGCAGATCTTGTAATACTTCTTAATACTTGATCACTTAAGTCAAGACGATCTGCTACATAAAGGACTCCTGCTTCAGACTTTCTTAAAACAACATCATATTTTTTGTTTGTAGAAATCTCCTGGACAGCATTAAAAACTTGATCTTGTACAGGCTCTATAAGCTGTCGTTTTTGTATGGCTAGATCTCCTCCAGGACCAAAGCGTTTTTGTTGGTACTCAAAAATTTGCTCTTCTTCATAAGTAATTTCTTCTTGACGTTCTTCTATAAGCTCCTTCGTAAGCAATACACGTTCATTTTGTAATTGCTTTTTCATTTCTTCAATTTCCCCAATTTTCTTTTCTATCTCACCTTTCCACTTTTTGACTTTAGCATCTAGTTGAGAAGATGCTTCTTGATATTCGGGAACATTTTCAAGGATATAGTCCATGTCGATATAGCCTACACGGATACCTCGTTGTGCATTAGCAACAAAGCTTACTAATAAGAATGATGCAAAAAAGAAAAAAACTTTTGTTTTCATATTGGTTATAATAGCGTTAGAAATAATCGTGCCAAAAATTAAAACTGCTGTCCAATGATAAAGTGCGTCTCCCAACCGTTAGGCTGTATAAGCCCAGGTATAGGATCAAATCCATATCCAAAATCCAGCCCTAGTAATCCAAAGGCAGGCATAAATATACGAATTCCTGCACCAGCAGATCTACTCAATTGAAACGGATTATAATCTCTAAAATTGTCATAGGTAGATCCTCCTTCTGCAAAAGCTAGTGCATAAATGGTTGCTGCTTGGCTAAATGTTACTGGATAACGTAGCTCTAAACTAAATTTATTATAGATTGTTGCACCGTCATTATTGTTTGCAGTAGTAGCTGCTCCTCTATCTAGAGGTGTTACAGATTGATTAGGATATCCTCTTAAACGTATAATCTCACGACCGTCAAGTGCAAATCCTCCAAGTCCATCTCCTCCTAAGAAAAAACGTTCAAAAGGTGGAATTCCTCTATCATTATTATAAGCACCTAACCATCCAAACTCGAGGTTAGATTGTAATACAAATTTTCCAGGAAGGCTTGTGTACCACTTTCCATTAAATTTTACTTTATAAAATTCTAAAAATTTAAATCGCTCTTGGTCAATTGCTCCTATTGCGTCGGCATCTTGATTTTCTATAGCAATCTCTCTTTCTGCAGCAAGTGCTTTGTAATCTACGCCATTAAACAAAGAGTATGGAGGAGTAAGTTTTGCTGTGATACTCCATTCTGATCCAGATACTGGAAATATAGGATTATTGGCTGTGTTGTTTCTACTAAGCCCTATAGTGTATCCTAAGTTTTTAGAAGAACCGTTACCAAATGTAAATAAACCAGTGTTAAAGTTTTTTAAATTAAAGTTTTGATAACTTATAGCATGTGATAGTGTAAAATCACGATCTGGCCATGTTAAGCGTTTTGCAAGCCCAATAGATCCTCCTGTAATAATATTACGACTGTCTCTATTTACTCGATCTCTTGCGCTAGTTGCTTGATTGTTAAATTGAAATTGTATAGTGTGTGATAATGATACAGATAGTTGTACAGGTTTTTTGCCTCCAAACCAAGGATCTGTAAGAGATATACTATACGTTTGGAAAAACTGACTAGCTTGGGCTCTTAAAGAAAAACGTTGTCCATCACCCATAGGTAATGGTTTATAAGCATCTTTTTTGAAAATGTTTTGTATAGAAAAATTATTAAAGGATAATCCTAATGTTCCTACAAAACCTCCTCCACCAAAACCACCTTGCAGTTCGATTTGACTAGCACCTTGCTCAACAACATTATATTCTAAATCTACAGTACCGCCTATCTGATCAAAATTCTTAAATTCTGGAGTAAGTTGCTGTGGATCAAAGAAACCAAGTTGCCCTAATTTACGTATGGTTGTAACTACAGCTTGTTTGCTATATTGTTGACCTGGTTTCGTTAAGAGTTCTCTATAGATTACTTTGTCTTTTGTCTTATCGTTACCTTTTACTTCAACTCTATTAAAATAAGCTAGTTTTCCTTCAGAGATACGAATTTCAAAATTAATAGTATCATTTTCAACACCTGTCTCTACGGGATTAATATTTGAAAATAAATATCCTGTATTTTGATATAAGTTTGCAAGATCATCTGCATCTGGATCTCCTTCTTTTTGAATACGCTCTTTTAATAAAACTCCGTTATATGTGTCACCTTTCTTCAATCCAAGTACTGATAAAAGTTGTGCATCAGAATACACGGTGTTTCCAATAAAATCAATATCTCCAATGTAATACTTTTTACCTTCTTCAACATTAATTTTTAGTGTGATACCTTTATTACTATTGTTGATAATAGTATCAGAGGTGATTCGCGCATCACGGTAACCATTTTCTTTATACTTGTTTATGATGGCAACTTTGTCATCTTCATAATCAGACTTGATGTATTTAGAGCGTTTGTAAACACGAAGACGATTCTTTTTCTTCGTATTTTTCATAGCACGTTTAAGCTTACTGTCTTTAAGCTTTTCATTGCCTTCAAATATAATATCGTCTACTTTTACTCTAGAACCTTTGTCAACATTAACAAGCATATTTACTTTGTTCTTTGATGTAGAGTCTTCTTTAGGTATTACATTGATAAATGTCTTCGCATTAAAATATCCTTTCTTTTTGTAAGTATTATCGATGTAATTTTTTGTAGTAGTAATTAAATTCTCGGTAATTTTTGCTCCTTTATTAAGACCATTGTCTTTTACAAAAGTGGTACCTTTCTTTTCCTTAATGCCTTTGAATTTTATCTCGTTTAGCTCAGGAACTTCTTTAATGTCTAATTGAAGATCTACTACATTCCCTCTAACGTCAGTTACAAAAAGGTTAATGTCAGAAAACAACTCTAATTCCCAGAGCTTTTTAATAACACTACTGATTTTTTCTCCAGGAAGATATATGCGTTCCCCTACTCGTAATCCTGTAAATGTAATTACAGTGTTTTCGTTGTAGGTAGACGTTCCTGTTACCTTGATATCACCTATCTCGTATTTAATCTCAGGATTTATAGGTAATTCCCTTTGAGCCTGTGAGACTACTGTTGTAAGTAATAATAGTACAAAAGTAATTTTTTTCAATATCAAGCTATGATTTATTAGGTTATTGAATTTGTTCACTTGTCTTTCCAAATCTTCGTTCTCTTTTCTGATAATTGTAAATAGCGTCATGTAAATCCTTTTTCTTAAAATCTGGCCATAATACATTTGTAAAATAAAATTCTGCATATGCTATTTGCCAAAGTAAAAAATTACTAACACGTTGCTCTCCGCTTGTTCTTATGAGTAAATCCACATCTGGCATGTCATGGGTGTAAAGATGCTTATTAATATAAGACTCATCAATCTCATCTGGCGAAATTATGTTATTTTTAACTTTAAAGCTTATTTCCTTTATAGTTTTAAGAATTTCTTCACGAGCTCCGTAACTTAAAGCAAGTGTAACTCTTAATCTTTTGTTATCTTTAGTTTGCTGTATAACCTCATTAAGCTCTTTTTGAGCTTTTGTAGGCAATGTTTCGAGGTTTCCTATAGCGTGTAAGGCAACATCATTTTTTTGAAGTGTCTTTATCTCATTCTTTAGAGAAGACACAAGAAGATTCATTAAGATGTCTACTTCTTTTTTAGGACGATTCCAATTTTCTGTAGAAAATGCATAAAGGGTAAGATGTTCAATCCCAATTTCGGCACAACCTTCAACAACTTCCCTTACCGCTTTAGTACCACGTTTATGTCCCGCAGCTCTAAGGAGTCCTTGTTTTTTTGCCCAACGACCATTACCGTCCATAATGATAGCAATATGTCGTGGCAACTTATCGTGATTGATTTGATCTAAAACGCTCATCTCATTATTAGAATGCGCAAAAACATGGTTTACGCCCGAAGGTATAGGTTAAGGTGAATCCTGTAAACATATACCAATCATCATTATTTAAATTTCCAAAACTTAATGTTCCATTGGCATCCTCTTCAGGGGCACTTCCATCTAGATTGTCTGTAAGTGTATATCTAGCTCCTATTTCAAACGCGAGAATGAATTTAGAGCCTATAACGACTTTGTAACCTAGAACCATTGGGATTGCAACATCCCAAGAAGTACCTGTTTTTTGAACATTGTTGCCATCTAGAGCTAACTCATCGTGATTAAAATATGTAAACCCTGTATATAAATAGGGCGTAGAAGGATTTCTATCATTAAACATATCAAAATCCCAGAATGTGTATTCTAGACCTAATGAAACTTCTTTTACACTATTTTTAAAAGAATACCTGCGATCTTGCCTTCCAGATTCATGACTTTGCGAGTCTGCACTTTCTAATTCTGTAAAAAGTGCACTAAATCTAAAAGAATGTCGCTTACTGCGATTCCATTTAAAAATACCACCTACAACAGGCGAGTTTGGAGCAATGTAACTTGTTGATCCAACATCTCCTATAAAATTTGATCCTCCAGCATACAAACCTACTTCGTAAGTTTGTGCTTGAGAACTAAAGCCTAAAAAAATGGCGATTACTACAATCGTCAAATACCTCATATAGCTGTAAAAGTTTGCAAATATAACAATAATGTGCGGGTCAAGACCATACTATATAATAATGATTTTTTGAGATGTGCTTATTTATTTAAAATAAGCATAAAAAAAATATGTCTTTATCACACACAGAGTTAACAATCTTTCTCTTAAATTATTGCCTAGTTACGTTTATCTTCTCCCCAAAGTAGCTTTTCTCGTAAGGTTTTTAAAAAACTTTCTCCTTCTAAATTAATTAGACTTATCGTAAATGGAGCTTTTTTTAAAGTAATGGTTGTCTCATTGTCTAATGTTGCTATTCTTGAATCTAATGATATTAAATGTTGTTTCTCTCTACCAGATACTTTTAAAGTAATTACAGTGTCATCGGGAATAACAAGTGGTCTTGCATTTAAGTTGTGTGGCGCTATTGGTGTAAGAATCAAACTAGATGTGTGTGGCGTAATTACGGGACCTCCGCAACTTAGTGAATAGCCAGTAGAACCTGTAGGAGTAGAAACAATAAGGCCGTCAGCCCAGTAATTTGTAAGAGATTCACCGTTGAGCTGTGTTGCTATAGAAATCATAGACGTTGTATTCTTACGGCTAACAACAATCTCATTAAGAGCAAAATTAATATCTTTAAAAACCTCCTTGTCATCTATCAAGACTTGTAGTAAGCTTCGTTCTGATAAGGTGTATTTGCCAGCAAGAATCTTTTCTATAGAATCTTGAATTTCTTGTTTTTTTATAGTCGCTAGAAAACCTAATCTTCCTGTATTTATACCTACAATAGGAATAGAAAGATCTCTTATGTAAGTCACAGTTTTTAGAATAGTACCATCGCCTCCTATGCTAAAAAACAAATCATAACTAGTATCTAACTCTTCAAAAGTGCTAAAATGTCTATAGTTTTTGTCAATAGAGTCATGCTCATGAATAAGGTCTAGAAAGTTTTTTTCTATAATAACCTCAATCTTTTTTTTGTCTAAGATATCTAGAAGCTGTTGCACATAAAGTGCCGCTTCTTTATGATAAAACTGACCATAAATACCTATTTTCATGAAATTATATGTTGAGATATTTTTCTAAGTATTGAGATCGTTCTCTTAAATCCTTAAGAAAAGTATCTTCTTGGTGACTTGAAATTATATTATAACTATATCTTCTAAAGGCTGCTAAGATATCATTAAAATTTGCACGCCCTATTTTAATAGAAATTTGGGCAACATCATTTTCTATTTTAGAAATGAACCCTCCCCATATCTTTCCGTCATTAGACTCTACAATTTGACTTATCTCACTAAAAGAATAATCCAACACTCCTTTTTCTATAATAACAACGCTTCCAGGCTCTCTTATAAAAGGTGTATTGTTAAAAAAGTTCATCACATCCTCAAGTTCATAGTAGCCTATATAACTATTGTTTTCGTCTAGTACAGGCATAATGTTTGTACTGTGCTGAGCAAATGTCTCAAGAACGTCTAACCAGTTGGTTTCATACCGCACAAAAAAATGCACATATGCATGGGCGTAGTCAGATATGATGCAATTTGCATCATAACAATGAGTGTCATTTTCGGCAAGACAACCTACATATATGTCATCCTTATGAATGGGAACATGAGAATGCGTAGTCTGGCTAAAAATAGCTTGAACCTCACCTATAGACTTTGTGTCAGAGATAGGATTAATGTCATTAATTATAAAATCTGTAATACTCATAATGCAAAATAATGAAAAATTACTCGGCTAGCGATAGGGTCTTTGTATTTTTGTGTCAAATTTTATACCATTTTTATAATGACAAAATTAAGTGTAAACGTAAATAAAATAGCAACACTCCGTAATGCACGAGGAGGTGATGTGCCTAATGTTGTAAAAGTAGCTACAGATCTTGAGAGGTTTGGAGCGCAAGGTATTACAATACATCCAAGACCAGATGAAAGACATATAAGGTATCAAGATGCTCATGACCTTAAGCAAATAGTGGCAACAGAGTTTAATATAGAGGGGAATCCTGTTCAGAAATTTATAGATCTTGTACTTGAGGTAAAACCAACTCAAGTGACATTGGTTCCAGATGCAGTAGATGCAATCACAAGTGATGCTGGTTGGGACACTATAAAAAATCAATCTTTTCTGCAAGAAGTAATCACAACTTTTAAAAATGAAGGAATACGTACATCTATATTTGTTAATCCTATCAAAGAAATGATAGAAGGAGCAAAAAAAACAGGAACAGATCGCATAGAGTTGTATACAGAAAGTTATGCAGCGATGTATGCTTCAAATAAAGAAGAAGGAATCCGTCCTTATATAGAAAGTGCATTTATTGCAAATGAAATAGAGCTAGGGATAAATGCAGGTCACGATCTCTCTCTTGATAATATTGAGTATTTTAAAAATAGCATTCCAGGATTATTAGAAGTCTCTATAGGACATGCATTAGTTTCTGAAGCATTGTATTATGGTTTTGAAAACGTAGTTGCTCAATATCTAGAAAAATTAAAATAATGTTATTACACGCTAATATAATAGGAGAAGGAAAACCATTAGTCATTCTACATGGATTCCTAGGGATGGGAGATAACTGGAAAACACTTGCAAAGCAATTTGCAAAAGACGGATATGAAGTACACCTTGTAGATCAACGTAATCATGGCCGTAGCTTTCATAGTGATGATTTTAGTTATCAATACATGGCAGAAGATTTAAAAGTCTATTGTGAAGAAAAAGGAATTTCAAATATTTCTTTGATAGGGCATTCTATGGGAGGTAAGACAGCAATGCTTTTTGCTACATTGTACCCTGAGGTGGTTTCAAAATTAATCATAGCAGATATAGGTCCTAAATTTTATCCTCAACATCATCAAACTATTTTAGAAGGATTGCAATCACTATCTATTAATAAAGAAGCGCTTCAAGGAAGAAAGGAGGCAGATGCATTTCTCTCTAATTATATTTCAGAATTAGGCATTCGTCAGTTCTTATTAAAAAACTTGTACTGGGTTGAAAAAGATGTTTTAGGACTTCGAGTAAACTTACCTGCATTAATAGCTCAGATTAATAGTATTGGAGAAGCACTGCCTGAAAATTCTTTTTTTGATAAACCCACATTATTTTTAAGAGGTGAAGCTTCAGATTATATTCTTGATGAAGATGAAGCTTTGATTCAGTCCGCTTTCGCGAAAGCAAAATTAATAACTATTCAAAATGCAGGTCACTGGTTACATGCCGAGAATCCTAGGAGTTTTTACGAGGAAACTATGCATTTTCTGTAAGTGAAATATCACAAATTTTACTATGTATGCATAATAAAGTGTGTTAATTAATTGTAAAAACTTAAAAATATCCTATTTTTGCGTGCTTTCTTTTGAGAAAACAATAAAATTCTTAACCTAAATTAAATTATGAAAAAAGTAGTAAGTGTGTTTGTACTTATGCTAGTTTGTGCTGTTACTTATGCAGGTGGATACCGTGTGAGTTTACAAGGTAACAGGTCTCTAGCGATGGGTCATACGGGAGTTGCTGTAGTAAACAATGCAGAACTAGCATTTTTTAATCCTGCGGGATTAATTCATTTGGAAAATAAAATCAATCTTTCTGCTGGAGGTTTTGGTGTTTTTGCAGATGTATCATATCAAAATGCAGAATTTGGACAATCTGCTCAAACAGATAGTGGTGTAGGAACACCTGTGTACCTATATGCAAGTTACAAATTAAGTGATAGCTTTGCTCTTGGGCTTGCTGTATATACTCCTTATGGAAGTAGTGTAGAGTATCCTACAGATTGGGCAGGGTCACATCTTGTTAATAATATAGAATTGGAGTCTGTTTATATACAACCATTATTTTCTTGGGAAATAGTAAAAGATAGATTTAGTATCGGTGGAGGGCCTATCCTAGCTATAGGATCTGTGAACTTTAACCGTAACTTAAGTAGAAACCTTACAGACTTAGATGGTAATAGATCTAATGTAACACTAGACGCTAGCGGAATTCTAGAGTTTGGATGGTCTGCAGGAGCATTATTAAACCTAGATAACCAAGATAAATGGAAGTTAGGATTTAATTACCGCTCATTAATAGATGTAGAGGTAGAGTCAGGAGATGGTGAGGCTACTTTTGCAAATGTCCCTAATTCACCATTGGCACCAGTGCCAAATGGTAACTTTGACTTTACAGCTTCTTTGCCTTTACCTGCAGAGTGGACTGTAGGATTGTCATATAGACCTAACGAAAAATGGCTATTTGCATTTGATTATAACTATGCAGAGTGGAGCGCTTATGAATCTCTTGATATAGATTTTCTTAATACAGACGGTTCTATAGCTTTAGAATCTAATAATCCACGTAATTATAAAAACGCAAGTACCTATCGTTTTGGAGCAGAATATTCTCTATCAAAAAAGATAGACCTTAGAGCTGGATATTATTTTGATGAATCTCCAGTTCAATCAGGATTCTTTGCGCCAGAAACACCACGTAACGATTCTAACGGATTTACAGGCGGATTTACATATTATGTAAATAGTAAATTATCAATTGATGCTTCGTTCTTGTATTTACGATTTGATGAGGTAGATGCTTCTTACGATTTCTTTACAGAAACAAACGGGCAAACAGCTCCTTTTGAAGGAACATATAAGTCTAGTGCTATTGTTGCAGGTCTAGGATTAAGTTATAAACTTTAAATAAAAAACAGCGATGAAGAAATATATAAAATATATAGCAGTTCTTGCATTAGGGTTTGTGGCTTGTGAGCCAGAATTTGACACCCCAATTGATGAAGATAATTTTTATACTAGTGGAGAAGCAGATTTTTCTAACTATGTATCAATAGGAAACTCTCTTACTGCAGGTTTTGCAGATGGGACTTTATATATAACAGGGCAAGATAATTCATACCCTAATATTATGGCTACGCAATTTGCGCTAGCTGGAGGAGGTTCTTTTACACAACCTCTTATGAATGATAATGTAGGAGGTTTACTTTTAGGAGGAGCTCAATTACCAGGATTTAATCCTCGTTTTGTATTAGCTACAGATGAGAATGGAAACCCAGGACCTGCTATTATAAACCAGTCATCTACAACAGAAGTTTCAAATATTCTTTCTGGACCTTTTAATAATGTAGGTGTTCCTGGGGCAAGAAGTTTTGACTTATTATTTTCTGGATATGGAAATATAGGTGGACTAACGTCAACACCAGTAAGTGCAAATCCTTACTTTGTAAGATTTGCTTCTTCTCCTGATGCAACAGTAATAGGAGATGCAGTAGCTCAAAATCCATCATTCTTTTCTTTATGGATAGGTAATAATGATATTTTAGGATATGCTACTTCTGGTGGTTCTGGTGTAGATCAAACAGGTAATTTTGATCCATCTACATACTCGACAAGTGATATTACAGATCCTAATGTTTTTGAAAATGCGTACTCTCAAATGGTAAATGCATTAGTAGCAGATGGGACAAATGGAGTTCTTGTTAATATTCCAGATGTAACATCTATCCCGTTTTTTACAACGGTTCCTACTCAGTCTATTCCATTAGATGCTCCAACAGCAGCATTTTTAAATGACAACTTTGCTTTGTACAACAATGTGGTATTACCAACTCTTGTTAGTTTTGGAATAATTACAGCAGAAGAAGCTGCCTCTCGTACAATTCAGTTTTCAGAAGGAGTAAACTTTCCAACTTTGACAGATGATGATCTTACTGATGTAAGCGCAATTCTTCAGGCACCTCCTGTAAGTCTTGATGCTGCTACAGCAAATTTATTAGGTCAATTACGTCAAGCAAATAGCTCAGATATATTAACGTTAACATCGGCAGGAATATTAGGTACGGTTGTAAATAATGACCCAACCTTGATTAATGGAGTTTCTGTGCCTTTAGGAGATCAGTTTGTGTTAACAGCTGCAGAACAAGCTAGAGTAACTACTGCTCAAACTGCATACAATACGACAATACAAGCATTAGCTAGTGCAAATGGACTTGCTTTTGCAGATGCTCGTGGAGCATTACAACAAGTTGCAAATGGAGGAGTGACATTTAATGGAGGAACAGTGACATCTACATTTGTTACAGGTGGAGGATTCTCTTTAGATGGTGTTCATCCAACACCTAGAGGATATGCTCTTACTGCAAATGTATTGCTAGATGCAATCAATGCGCAATATGGTTCTAATATCCCAGGAGTGGATATCGGAAACTTTGCCACGGTAACGATAAGTAATGACTAAATGACAGTATATTGTCTATAAAGTATTTGAAAAATGCACCTATTTAGGTGCATTTTTTTTTGGTATCCTATTTGCGTTACTGTCTGTAATATGAAATCTATCTTTAAAATTATACTGACCACCATTGCTGTACTTATTATAGCAAGAATACTCCCAGGAGTATCTGTAGATGGATTTACAACATCTGTAATTGTTGCAGTAGTGCTAGCGCTATTACGATTTATTGTAAAGCCTATACTTATTGTACTTACATTTCCTATTACAATTATAACGTTTGGGTTGTTCCTAATTGTTATAAATGCAATGCTTATTTTATTAGCAGATTACTTTGTAAGCGGTTTTGTTGTAAATGGTATTTGGATTGCTATACTCTTTAGTATTTTGCTAAGTGTATTTCAAAGTATTTTGTTTCAGTTTCTTAAAGAAGATAAGAAGTCATAAAAGACAAGAGTTTAAAACATTGTAAGGTGCAAAAAAAAACGTATTTTTGCGCCCTTAAATTAAGAGAATAATGAATATTACAAAGGAGCAAATCGACGATCTTAACGCTATTGTAAAGGTAGATATCGCAAAGGATGACTATCAAGACAAAGTGCAAACTATTTTAAAGGATTATCGCAAAACAGCAAATATTCCAGGATTTAGAAAAGGACATGTACCAATGGGACTTGTTGAAAAACAGTATGGAATGGCTGTACGTGTAGATGAAGTAAATAAAATGCTTCAGGACGCTTTAGGAAAATTCCTTACAGAAGAAAAACTAGACGTATTAGGAAATCCTCTACCTAAAAATCAAGAAAGTTTTGATTGGAGTGTAGATGATTATAGTTTTGAATTTGAACTAGGGATGGCTCCTAAATTTGATATTAATCTTAGCCCTAAAAAAGCAATCGTAAGCTATGAAATTTATGCAGACGATAAAATGATTGAAAATCAATTAACTACTATCCAAAAACAATATGGTAAGTTAACTTCTCAAACTGAAGTAGCAAAAGATAGTGAAGTTACTGGCGCCTTTGTAAATGAAGAATTAGAACTTGACAATACAGCTACTTTTGAAATAGGACAACTTAAAGGAAAGAAAAATACAGATGCTTTTCTAGGCGCAAAAGCAGGAGATGTTATTACTGTTAAAACAAAAAGCCTTTTTAGTGACGGACAGAGTTACCAAAATGCATTTAAGAAAACAGAAGAAGAAGCAAAGGAGTTAAATGCAGAGGTTGCTTTTACTATTACAGAAGTAAATTCAAGAGAATTAGCTGAGTTTGATCAAGATCTTTTTGATAAATTATATGGTAAAGATGCTGTAAAAACAGTTACAGAACTTAAAGAAAAAATGAAGGAAGATGCTTCAAAGCAATTCCAACAACAAAGTGACCAACAGTTAATGAATGCCGTTACTGAAGGTCTTATAGAAGAAACAAAGTTTGATTTACCAGCAGATTTTCTTCAAAGATGGATTCAATCTACAGGAGAAAACCCAATGACTTTAGAAGAAGCGATAGAAGAATATAATCGTTCTGAAAAAGGATTGCGTTACCAACTTATAGAAGGAAAAATTATTCAAGAGAATAACCTTCAGGTTACTTTTGAAGAATTAAAAGAATATTCAAAAGATTTGATCAAAGGACAGATGATGCAATATGGTCAAATGAACCCTGAAGATAAGGAGCTAGAGGAGATTGCTGCTCGTATTTTAGGGAACCAAGAAGAGGTAAAAAGGCTTTCTGAACAACTTATGAATCAAAAAATGCTTTCTTTCTTTAAGGAAAAGGTAAGTCTTAAGACTAAGAAGGTGACCTTTGATGAATTTGTAAAGGAAGTATACAATTAGAATACTTGTCTATAAATAAGTATCTTTAAGGCGTTTTACTTTTAGGAGTAAAACGTTTTTTTGTAATATAAAAATCGTATTAATAATATATGGACTACGGAAAAGAGTTTAAAAATTTTGCAATAAAGGATCAAGGTATAAGTTCTACATACTATGATAAGATTGTAAGTAGTATGACACCAGTAGGTCTTACTCCAAATATCATAGAAGAACGTCAAATGAACATCGCTATTTTTGATGTTTTCTCACGTTTAATGATGGATCGTATTATCTTTTTAGGAACAGGTATTAACGATCAAGTAGCAAATATTGTACAAGCACAATTATTGTTTTTAGAAAGCACAGATGCTGTTAAAGATATCCAGATATATATAAACTCTCCAGGAGGTAGTGTATATGCAGGATTAGGTATTTATGATACTATGCAGTTTATAAAGCCAGACGTTGCTACAATATGTACGGGAATGGCAGCTTCTATGGGAGCCGTGTTGTTATGTGCAGGAGCAAAAGGGAAACGTAGTGGTTTACCACATTCTAGAGTGATGATACACCAGCCTATGGGAGGAGCTCAAGGACAAGCAACCGATATCGAGATTACTGCCAGAGAGATTTTAATCTTAAAAGAAGAGCTTTACAAAATAATTGCAAAGCATTCTGGACAAGAGTATGATAAGGTATATGCAGATAGTGATCGTGATTACTGGATGAAAGCAGATAAAGCGCTTGAATACGGTATGATCGATGAGATATTAAAAAGAGATTAATTTTGGTATATGCGCTTTCGCGAAAGCGTATACATCATTATAATAGTTAGTTTACATGGCGAAAGAAGACTTAGAATGTTCGTTTTGTGGTAGGAAAAAACCAGAAACAAATTTATTAGTAGCTGGATTAGATGCACATATTTGTGATCGATGTATTGAGCAAGCACACGGAATTGTTGTAGAGGAGTCAAAAGAAGTAGACACCAATGAACTGGACGGTGACCTCATGCTTAAAAAGCCACAAGAAATCAAAGCTTTTTTAGATGAATATGTGATAGGACAGGAGTATACAAAAAAAGTAATGGCCGTTGCTGTTTATAACCATTACAAACGTTTATTACAGCCTAAAGATGATGATGATATTGAAATTCAAAAGAGTAATATCGTTATGGTTGGACAAACTGGTACGGGTAAAACACTTATAGCAAAGACAGTTGCAAAAATGCTCAATGTCCCTCTTGCTATTGTAGATGCTACTGTACTTACCGAAGCAGGATATGTAGGAGAAGATGTAGAGAGTATATTGACTCGTTTACTACAAGCTGCCGATTATAATCTTGAGAAAGCACAGAGAGGTATCGTTTTTATAGATGAGATTGATAAAATAGCACGTAAGAGTGATAATCCTTCTATAACAAGAGATGTAAGTGGAGAAGGGGTCCAACAGGCATTACTAAAGCTTCTTGAAGGGACTGTTGTAAATGTACCACCTAAAGGAGGACGTAAACATCCTGATCAAAAATTTATAGAAGTAAATACAGAGCACATATTGTTTATCGCAGGAGGCGCTTTTGATGGTATAGAACGTCATATCACAAAACGTCTTAATATGCAAGCTATGGGGTTTAGCGCAAGTAAAAATGAAGATGCGGTAGATCTAGACAATATGCTTAAGTATATTATTCCTAAAGATTTAAAAGATTTTGGACTTATTCCAGAAATCATAGGACGTCTACCGGTTTTGACACATATGGATCCACTTGATAAAGGAACATTAAGAGCCATACTTACAGAGCCTAAAAATGCTATTGTAAAACAATACAAGAAGCTTTTTATAATGGATGAGATCGAGTTTAGTATTACCGATGGAGCTCTGGATTATCTTGTAGAAAAAGCAATAGAATATAAGCTTGGAGCTCGTGGTTTAAGATCATTATGTGAAGCAATTTTAACAGACGCGATGTTTGAGATGCCTAGCTCTTCAGAAAAAGAACTTACTGTTACTAGAGAGTATGCAGAAGGGAAACTGAATAAGTCAACGCTTAAAAAGCTTAAAGCAGTATCTTAAAAAGAAAAATTTCTTATAATACAAAAAGGCCGTTACAAAATAGTGTAATGGCCTTTTTTGGGTTTGAAGTATTATGTTTTTATTCTCTTACAATGATAAACTCTACACGACGATTTTTTTCGTGTTGGGCATCACTGCACGTTGTGCAATTTATTAAAGGCTGTGATTCGCCATATCCTTCTGAAGTAAGACGATCTTTTGAAATTCCCTTACTTAATATATATGTCATAGCAGAAGCAGCTCTCTTTTTTGATAACTTTAAATTATAACCGTTACTTCCTTGTATATCTGTGTGTGCTTTTATATCAATTTTAATTTCAGGATTCTCTTCTAGAGTTGCAACTACGGTATTTAAAGTAATAGTAGAGATGTTCTTGATTTTGTCACTATTAAAATCAAATAAAATATTATTGATTTTTATAAATGATTTTTCTTCAGTTTCTACAATTTCAGCAGGCTTTGCATTTAATGTAATATCAGCCTCAAAAGTTGCAACTAAGTTTGTATTGGTGTCAAATGAAGTAGAGTTACGATCAAATCCTTCTTTATAAGCTAGTATTGTATAATCTAAAAATGAATCTACAGGAAAACTATAGGTTCCATCTTCATCAGAGTTTACAGTAGCTACTTCTTCTCCATCTGCATCTAGTAGTACAATTGTTGCGTCTGCTAATGGTATTTCTGTTTCTGTGTCACGTACAATTCCTGATACATTTTGATCAATAACATACTCACGAATCTTATAAATGTCGTAACGACCTTCACCGCCTTCCCTATCAGAGGTAAAGTACCCTATTGTCTCTGTAGCTGGGATATATGCGATTTCATCTTTTGATGAGTTTATTGTATTTCCAAGATTACGAGTTGCAACATATCCTAATGTCGCACTACGAGATCTAAAGATGTCAAATCCTCCCAAGCTATTATGCCCATTAGAAGAAAAGTATAAATAATCGTTGTTTAGTGATGTTTGCGGAAACTTCTCGTCAAGAACGGTGTTTACAGATCCTTCTATACGCTCTACAGGTCCATAAGAACCATCACTCTTGATCGCTACTTTAAAAATATCATATCCTCCTATAGCTTCTGGCATATTAGAAGAAAAGTAAAGTGTTTTGCCATCTTTACTTAAGTGTGGATTTTCTATAGAGTATGATGTATCATTAAATGGTAACTCAGTAATATTAATCCACTCTCCCTCTCTATTGGGATTCATAGTAGCAGTATATACTTGAAAAGTTTGAGAATTTTCTTTTAAACTTTTTGAAAAATATATTCTATCTCCTTCTTTAGAAAAAGAAATAGTACCTAAGTTTTCTCCTTTATTCAATATATGAGAAAATAATAAAGGGCGTTGTAAATCCCATTCATATGTAATATCAGAACAATAAAGCTTTGTATATGGTTCTTTAGTATTAGGATCTATTTTTGCTAAAGCTCCCACTTTTCTTGCAGAAAAAGAGATGAACTTGTTTTTAAAGAATCCTACACCATAATCTGAAAATTTAGAATTGATGCCAGTTTTAAATGTTTCAAATTTAAAACCATTATCTCCAATGTCAGGATTTGAAGTAGTGATTACTTCCTGATCTAAAACCGCAAAATCTTGATTGACGTTTGCAACCTCTTGTGCCTGTAATTGAATTACAAACATAAAGGCAATAAGTGTATTAACTAATAATTTCATTTAATCTAATTATTTTGACTTGGGGTCTTTGATGATGTAAAAATAAACGGTGTATTAGTTGTGAAAAAACTTTTTAGTAGTTTTTAGATAAGATGATGTTTATAATCGTTAAAATGCAATGATTATTCATGATAACCCGTAATATAATTGAGGATTTTAAGCAAAAAAGCAATAATACTTGTAGAAAATGAAATGTATTGTGTTGAAAAACAAAAGGTAATTGAGTCTAAAACATCTATATATTTAGCTTTAATAGTTCATCTACAAAGTCTCTCCTATTAGAAAGTCTTGGTATTTTGTGTTGCCCTCCTAATTTATTGTTCTCTTTGAGCCAGTCATAAAATAAGTGCTGTCTTGCAGCATGTACTACAGGAGCATTTAATGTAGTGTTATTGAAACGCTTAGCATCATAATCACTATTTACAGATCGAAGTGCATTATCTAGCTTTGTGTTGAAATCTTCTAGATTTGTAGGTGGGTTTTTAAATTCTATAATCCACTCGTGAGCTCCTTTTTCTTTCCCTTTCATAAAAATAGGAGCAGCAGTATAATCTTTAATTTCGCTATGTGTTTCTTTTGCAGCAACGCCCAAAGCCACATCTGCATTTTCTATAATAAGTTCTTCCCCAAACACATTAATATGATGTTTGGTTCTTCCACTTACGCGTATGCGGTAAGGGTTTATAGAAGTAAACCGTACGGTGTCTCCTATCTTATAACGCCATAGCCCTGCATTTGTAGTAATTACAACAGCATAGTTTTTATGTATTTCTACATCAGATAAAGGGACAATTTTTTGTTCAGGTGTTCCGTATGCATCCATAGGAATGAACTCATAAAAAATACCATAATCTAACATTAATAAAAGATCCTTACTACTGTTTTGATCCTGAATAGCAAAAAAACCTTCTGAGGCATTATAAATCTCATAGTATTTAAAGGAATCTAGAGGTAGTATATGTTTGTATTGATCAACATATGGTTCAAAACTCACACCTCCATGAAAATATACCTCAAGGTTAGGCCATATCTCAAATAAATTCTTTTTCTCTGTAGTTTCAAGTACGTTGTTTAATAATACAAGCATCCAAGAAGGAACACCAGCTAGACTAGTAACATTTGTTTGGATAGTTTCATCCACAATAGCTTGCATTTTTATTTCCCAATCACTCAATAAAGAGACGTCACTATTTGGAGTACTACTCATTTCTGCCCAAAAGGGCATATTGTCTATTAATATAGCCGAGAGATCTCCGTATACGGTACCATTGTTTTCATAAAGCTCTTTACTTCCTCCTAATCGTAATCCTTTACCAGAAAATAATTGTGAATTCTCATTATTATTAAGATACATACAAAGTAAATCTTTACTAGCTGCATAATGACAATTTTCTAGAGATTCGGTACTTACGGGAATATATTTGCTTCGCGCATTTGTAGTGCCACTACTTTGAGCAAACCATTTTATAGGTGTAGGCCATAAGATGTTGTTTTCTCCTTTTCGGCTACGTTCTATTTGAGGTTGGACATCTTCATATGAAGAAATAGGGACACGTTCTGCAAATTGGGCATAACTTTTTACTTCACTAAATGTATATTTCTTACCTATTTCGGTATCCTTTGCTTTTTCTATGAGTTTAAGAAGTAATTCATGCTGTACTTCATTAGGGTATTTTAAAAAAAGTTCCATTTGATGAATACGTTTTTTTAAAAACCAAGAAGCAATAGAATGTACTAATGGTATAGGCATAAAGTTGGTATATTTACGTCTCTGATCTATTATAGAGATAGTAAGAGCTAATTTAGCCTTTTTTCCTAAATTTTATAAAATCAAAACCCTATAAATATCATGCAATACCAAGGAGTCCTAAAAAAAATGCAAACAGAGATCACGAGTCCTGTAAATTATTATTTGATCATGGGGAGTGACTTTTTGAATATGAATCAACTTATAGAGAAGAAAATACATATAGAATTTATAGGATATCAATGTCTTGCTTGTGGAGAAAATAAAAAAATATATAGACAAGGATATTGTTATGAAGATTTTTATAAAGTACCACAAGCTGCAGATTGGATTATGAAGCCAGAATTGTCTACAGCACATCTTGATATTGAAGATCGCGATCTAGCTTATGAAAAAGAAATGCAATTAAAACCGCATATTGTATACTTAGCAAACTCAAGTAATGTAAAAGTAGGAGTAACTCGCAAAAGCCAAGTGCCTACACGATGGATTGATCAAGGGGCTCATGAAGCTTTAGAAATTGTAGAAGTGCCTAATCGCTATTTGGCTGGAATCACAGAAATAGCTCTTAAAGAACATGTATCTGATAAGACCAATTGGCGTAAAATGCTTAAGAATGAAATAGAAGACGTCAATCTTGTAGAGCAAAGAGAAGCCTTGAAATTATATATCCCTGAAGAAGTACTACCTTATTTTATTACAGAGAACAAAGAGACTCATATTAATTTTCCAGTATCGAGATATCCTGAAAAATTAAAAACCCTTAATCTTGATAAAACACCTGCATACGAAGGTGTTTTAAAAGGAGTTAAAGGACAGTATCTCATTTTTGAAGACGATACTGTATTTAATGTCCGTAGTTGGGAAGGGTATGTGGTGCGTATTGAGGTCTTATAATCTGTTTAGGGTATAGACGCTACGTGTTTAATCAAATAGCGTATAACACATCTCTTTTGCAAGGGTGATAGGCCATTCTTTTTTATGAAGATTGCTTTGAGCAACAGCACCCTCAAGTAGCATATAAATTTTTTGAGCCAATATTTTATGATCTTCTAGGTTATCTACTTTAATGTTTTCTATAAGTAGCATTTCTATGTAATCTATAAAACCATTTTTTTGGGAGATAACTTCAGATTTTATTAATTCATTAGCCATAGGGACTTCAGAAAAAACTTTTATAGACCAACATCCATTAAAATCCTCCATTTTATAAAAAAGTTCTAAATAATGGAATACTGCCATGATCCTGTCTTTTCCTTGAGGAGCTTGTGAAGTATACGCCATGACCTGTTTTGAAAACTCATCATTACGATGTTGTAAATGTGCAATGCAAATTTCTTCTTTGGTATTGAAATGATCGTAGAGTGTTGATTTTGAAACACCTGATGTCTCGAGTATCTCGCTTATTTGAGTGTTGTTGTATCCATTTTTGTAAAAAAGAGTAGACGCACTATTAATTATGGTTTGACGGACGCAGTTCGTTTCCATAGAGGTACAGGGAATTGTTAGTTCCTACTAAGATACTTTTTTTAAAATTATACGTTTTGTCTAAAAGGATAATGACCTGTATAATGATGTAAAATCAAAAGAGAGTTTAAAATAATAATAACTTGGCTGTCTGAATCAAAGAAAGACTTATAAGAACAACACCTATCATTCTATTTAGAGAAGAAGAACTTGTATTGGGTTTCTTCTTTTGGATACGAGTTCCCAATTTTCCATAACCATATAACGTAGTTACTTTCCCTAAAAACACGCCTATAAAAAATAAAATAAAACCTAAAGTAGAACTCTCTAACCCTAAGCTGAAAGAACTCCGTAATACAGAAAAAACAATCACCCAGTAAATTAATACAGGAGGATTAATAACGCTTAAAGCAAAACCAGTTAAATACTTAGAACTATATTTTCTGGAATTTCGTTTTTCTACCTGCTTTGTTTTTACAAAGTAAATACCAGCAGTCCCTAAGACTCCTGCAATTAGGAATTGCAACCATATATGCATAGCAAAAAACTCTTGTACAACCATTCCTGATGAAAAAGCTGTAAACGCAAGCAAAACTTCTCCTATACCAGATCCATAACTGATCTTAAGAGATTGATATATGTTTTCTTGTACCGTTGTTTTAATAACAGCAAGATTTGATGCTCCAGGAGGAGTCGCACCTATGATGGTAACTATAAAACCGATAAGAAAAACTGTAAAAATCATAAGCCATTAGTGGTACGCTTTCGCGAAAGCTTACAGAGAAAGGCCCCTATAGGAAAAATTGGATAGTAATTTTAAAATCGAACTTAATCGAATTAGAATAAGGAAAGTTTTATTGTTTGAATAATAGAAATTACAATAAGTATAACTCCAATAAGACGATTTATAAAGCATTTGAAATTGCTTTTTTTGTTCTGGATCAAATGCCCTAAACGACCATATCCATATAGTGTAAGAACCTTACCTAAGAATACACCACTAAAAAACAAAATCAAAACAGGTAGTGTAGACATGCTATCAAAATTGTAATTCTTATGAAGCATAGAAAAAACAACAACCCAATAAATTAATACAGGAGGGTTTACAATACTAAGTAAAAAACCAGTAACATATTTTGACGAAAAAGAAGAAGGGTCTTTAACTTTTTTAGGTTTAGTTTGGACCAAATAAACACCTACAATAAATAATACTATAATGAGGACAATTTGTATCCAAGTATGCATTACAAAATACTCTTTTATAAGGAGTCCAAAACTCAATGCTAAGAAAGCAAGAATAACTTCACCAAAGCCAGCCCCATAACTTATCTTTAAACCTTGTTTAATGTCTTCATTTATAGTAGTTTTTATAACAGCAAGATTAGAAGCGCCAGGAGGAAGGGCTCCGACAATTGTTGCAGTAATGCCGATAAGAAAAAGTAAGAAAGTCATGTCTTATTAGTGGTGTGGATTAATAAAAGCTTACAAATCCTGTTTCTACAGGAGATGATTAAGGCATCAAAAACGAGTTATAAATATAGCCGATAACTTCCATACAATTAATCTATTGATTTGTAATTAGATTAGTATCCTATTTTACTTCTTGACTCGTACTTTAAAACGTATCTTTGCACCTTAAATAAAGACCATGAGTACCATTGTAGCTATTGTAGGACGTCCTAATGTAGGTAAGTCTACTTTTTTTAATCGTTTGATCCAACGCCGAGAGGCGATTGTAGATGCTGTAAGCGGTGTTACAAGAGATAGACATTACGGAAAAACAGATTGGAACGGGCGTGAGTTTACTGTCATAGATACAGGGGGTTACGTTGTTGGGAGTGATGATGTTTTTGAGGCAGAAATCGATAAGCAAGTAGAGCTAGCTATTGATGAAGCAGACGCTATCATATTTATGGTAGATGTAGAAAATGGTATTACTGGAATGGACGAAGATGTTGCAAACTTGTTGCGTAAATCCAAAAAACCTATTTTTCTTACAGTAAACAAGGTAGATAATAATAAACGTGCAGAAGATGCTGTTGAGTTTTATAACCTTGGATTAGGAGATTTCTTTACTATTGCTGCTACAAATGGTAGTGGTACAGGAGATTTACTAGATGCTGTCGTAGAGGCACTTCCAGAAAAAGAAGAAGTAGAAGAAAATGAACTTCCTCGTTTTGCTGTTGTAGGGCGACCTAATGCAGGAAAATCAAGTTTTATAAATGCACTGATAGGTGAAGATCGGTATATCGTAACCGATATTGCAGGAACGACTAGAGATTCGATAGATACAAAGTACAACCGTTTTGGTTTTGAATTTAACCTTGTAGATACTGCTGGAATACGTCGTAAGGCAAAAGTAAAAGAAGATTTAGAATTTTATTCTGTGATGCGTAGTGTAAGAGCTATAGAACATGCAGATGTATGTCTGGTTGTTGTAGATGCTACACGTGATTTTGACGGACAAGTACAAAATATTTTCTGGCTTGCAGAACGCAACAGGAAAGGGATTGTTATTTTGGTAAATAAATGGGATTTGGTCGAGAAAGACACAAAGACTATGAAAGCTTTTGAAAAGAAAATTCGTCAAGAAATCGAACCTTTTACAGATGTCCCTATCGTATTTATATCAGTACTTAATAAACAACGTATTTTTAAGGCTATAGAAACGGCTGTTCAAGTGTATCAAAACAAAACACGTCGTTTGAAAACAAGTGAACTTAATGAATTCTTTTTGCCTCTGATAGAAGCATTTCCTCCTCCAGCTTATAAAGGAAAATACATCAAGATAAAATACTGTATGCAATTACCTACACCGCAACCACAGTTTGCATTGTTCTGTAATTTGCCTCAATACCTTAAAGAGCCTTACCGTAGATTTCTAGAAAATAAACTTAGAGAAGCATATGACTTTTCTGGAGTTCCTATTTCTATTTACTTTAGAAAGAAATAGTACGATAAGCATACTAGTATTTAAAAGAGTGCTTACATAATTGTATTACAAATTCTTATATGTTTTTTTGATAATGACAAACAAGACACTCAATAAATTGGGTGTTTTGTAGTTATGTTAATTGTTTGCTAAACTATGTTAAAGCTATATGCTATTTGACAAATGTTTTGGTAATTAGACAATCATCATCATCATCATCATCATCATCAATCAATTAACCATTTGCTTATATGACACAATTACGTGCCGTCTTCTTTCTATCATTTTTGTTTTTAAGTTTTTATGCTCAATCTCAAAACTTTGAAATCACAGGAACACTTAAAGATAAAACAACGCAGCAACCTCTAGAAGCTGCCACTGTTTTTGTAGAAACAGTAAAAGACACCACTTTAGTTACCTATACAATTACCAATGCAAAAGGAGCTTTCTCTCTAGAAGGAAAAACAAATAACAAGAAAGTCTCTGTCAACATCTCTTTTGTAGGATACGAGAATTATAGGAAGATTGTTGACTTAACAGAACCTAAGGTGGATCTAGGAAATATACTCCTAGATTTTAATGTTGCTACACTAGACGAAGTTGTCGTAAAAAGCCGAGCTCCTATCACGGTTAAGAAAGATACATTAGAATTTAATGTAAAATCATTTAAGACAAAGAAGGATGCAAATATCGAAGATCTTTTAAAAGAACTTCCTGGAGTAGAAGTAGATGAAGATGGGAAGATTACTGTCAATGGGAAAGAGGTAAATAAAATACTCGTTAACGGAAAACCATTTTTTGGAGATGACCCTACGATTGCAACGCGCAATCTAACTAAAGAGATTGTAGAAAAAATTCAAGTAACAGATACAAAGACAGACGATGAGGCCTTTGCAGGAGAAGAAGGAGATAAAGAGAACAAGACCATTAACCTAACTATAGCAGAAGAGAATAATAAAGGAGTTTTTGGACGAGTTGCTGCAGGAGGAGGAACCGATGAGCGATTTGAATTTGCAGGTATTGTTAATGTATTTGATAACGATAGACGGATTAGTATTCTTGGAGGAGGAAATAACCTTAACTCTCCAGGATTTAGTTTTGGAGAGATCAGAAAGTTCTTTGGAGGAGGAGGTTCTATCTTTTTTAATAGCAATGGTTCTTTTGGGATAGACGGACGAAATTTTGGAGGTGGTCAAGGAATTGTAAACAGCCGTAGTGTTGGTGCAAATTATGCCGATGTCATTGGCAAAAAAGTAGATGTCTCTGCCGATTACTTTTACTCTGGAGCAAACTCTTTTGATGAGGCACGTATCGAGCGAGAAAATATACTTCCAGATAGGCGTTTTTTTACAAATAGCACCACAAGATCAGACGGTGATACTGATAACCACAGCGCAAATTTCAATTTTAATATAAAAGTTGATTCTACCTTTTTAATAAATGTTAAACCCGCCTTTAAGTTAAATCGTAGTGAAAACAGATTTGTCTCTACAGAAGAGTCTATAGATGATCAGGGAGAGCGTATAAATGAATCTAGCACGAATAATCGCTCAAAAACTACAGGTGGTAATTTTGAGAATAGCTTGAGTTTAACAAAGCGTTTTGGAAGTAAGGGAGCTTTTTTAAAGTTTAGATTACAAAATGAAATTAATAGACAAGAATCTGAAGATTTTGTGAGATCCGAAACAGAAATTTTTGGAGATGACCCTTCTATAATTAATAGAAATCAGTTTACAGACGGAGAGTCCGGAGTAAATGGCTATAATCTTGGAGTTACCTATAGGCAACCTTTAATTGCTAAGAAGCTATTTTTAGATCTTGAATTTGGGTATCGTAACGATAATAGAACCCGAAAACGAAATACATTTGATTTTGATGAAAGTTCACAACAATTTGACAATTTTAATCTATTGTTAAGTACAGATTTTGAAGGACGAAATATACGTACTACACCAGAGATAGGTCTATCCTATAAGACCGATAAATTGAATTTGAATTTTGGAGCAGGATATGTATTTAGAACATTAGAAAACGAAGATTTTTTAAGACCAGAATTTAATATTGAACAAGATTTTGAAGCAGTAGAATTGTCTTCATATGTAAACTATACTTTTTCGCCAAAGATGTCTTCTTATTTTGGATATAACCTGAGTAATAGACCTCCAGAGGTGACTCAGTTAAATCCTTTTGTAGATGTTTCTGATCCTTTAAATATACGTCAAGGAAATCCAGATCTTGCCCCTTCAAATAATCATAGTTTTTATGGAGGATTTAATAATTATGATTTTCAAAAAGGAGGCGGGTATTATGTGAATCTAAATGGAAATATTGTAAACGATGCTATTATAACCAAAACCGTTGTCGATGAGAATTTAGTACGCTCAACTACCTATGAAAATGTAGATGGTAATTATCAATTATATGCAGGAGGAGGGTATAATAAATCTTCAAAGCTAGACTCATTACGTACATTAAAATATGGATTAGGTGTAAATGTAAATGCAAATCGAAATATCAATTTTAATAACGATGTGCAATATGCCAGTAGAACAACTTCTATTGGTCCTAATGTAAATGCAACATTTACATGGAAAGATCTCTTTGAAATAAGACCACGTTATAGTTTGAATTTTTCAAATACAACCTTTGGGATAGATACTTTTGAAGATCAAGATTTTTTAAGACATAATTTGAGTTTAAGTACAGCACTTTTTGTTCCTAAACATGTAGAGTGGCGTAACGAGGTTAGATATAGTTACAACCCTAATGTTGCCCCAGGATTTCAGCAAAGTGCTTGGTTTTGGAATACTACTGTAGCCTATAGCTTCTTAAAAGATAAAGCTACAGTTACTTTAAAAGTATATGATGTTCTTAATCAGAATACAAATGCACGTCGTACAGCAAATGCAAACTTTATACAAGATGTGCAAAGTACCGTTCTTGAACAGTATTTTTTATTAAGCTTTAGTTGGAAATTTAATACTCTAGGTAATAAAGGAGAAACTGGAGATGGAGGCGTATTTTTCTTTTAATAGTTACATAGGATTAATCTAAATATCAAAAACGCCACAATCTTTTAGATTCTATTTAAAATATGGGCGTATCCTTCACAAAAGCTCAGGTCGGGCTTTCGCGAGTCGCTCTCCCAATTTCATTGGGAGGAGCTTCAACAAATTGCTCAATCCCTTACGCAAATCTCATTACCTATAAACCATTAGAATAATTCAAATAAGTGCATTCCTACAACCATAATGCATGATTTGGATTTAATAAAAAGGGAAAAACACTCCTTCCTCACTTTTCTTCATTCACGACATATTCTACTGCGTTCATTGAAAATTCATTTTATATTTCAACGATGCAACTGTCGTTATATCAAATAATAAGCAATAAAAAACATCATTTTATAAGCAGATGAAAGACAGCATCCAAAAAGCCTAAAATAGAGTAGGAGAATTTATTAAAATATATAATTATGGAATTAAAACCAGAAAATGGAAAACACCAATAGATTACTTATTAGAGGAAGGACATTTTTATATAGGGATTGGGACAAGGTAATGTCTAGAGCCTAGGTAGAGTAGATAATTTGCATACTGTCAATTAATTACATACATTTAATTTGAAGAATTACCTGTGTTTTTGTGTTTAAACTTCAAAAGTGCTCTATCGAAAAACAAGATGTCAATACATCAAAAATTGCTCATTTAAATATTCGTTATCTATTAAATTAATCTTTATGAAATTAGTCAAACTACTTATATTATTTAGTATACTATTATCGTGTACATTACCGCTTCAAGCTCAATTTAATATCAACACAAATCCGTTTTGGGAAGGCGAAATTAAAATGGAAGATGGTACAATTCACAAAGGCCACATCCAAGTGCCAAACAATACTTCGCAAAAAAAAGTAGTATATAAAACGTCATTAAAAGGTGAGACTTTAAAAGTAAAACGCAAAAAGATTGACTACGTCCAGGTTACATCAAATACAGGAAAAGCATATAGATACGAAAATATACCAGTGGTAATGACGATAAAGGGAAACTCTTCTTTAGGAACGCAGTTATTATTAGTCGAAGCAAAGAATAATTATGCCACATTTTATATCGTTCATGGGGTATACAAAGTAAATAAAAAGGAAGGTGAAATTGAATTATTATATCGATTTAGGTATGGTAAAGACTTTCCAGTAACCTCACATTACATTAGAAAAAGAAATCAAAAGAAAGCAAGACAATTTGCGGTAACAAAAGATCTTAAGGGTATTAAAAAAGCAGCTAATTATCATCTCACTGAAGATGAGGCATTGTTAGAAAAAATCAACGCTGGCGATCTCACTGAAGACGATATTACAGAAATAATTACCATCTACTTAAAGACAACAGAAAACTTGTAAGCCTTTTTTTGAAATGGTACGCTATGACAAAATGAATGTTGTGAATAGACACATTGGTTAAAGCTTCACAACATATGTGAGGTGCAATATATGGCAGGGCATCAGTATATCTCTTCTACCGAACAATTCCTTCAAGATGATGTTGAATATTAAAACAACCCCCCAAAGAAAAATCATAGACTATAGACCGTTTGGTTTTATTACATTGCGTAGCAACTACTAAAACAAAAATATGTCTACAGAAAATGCCTTTACGATTGTAAATCAAACAGGAGAAAACATCCTTGTCGCTTTTATATCACGTATGACTCAATTAGAAACCTATGCGTGGAAAGTAGTCGGCCCTTCTCAAGATCATCCTCATATAGAACCATTCCCTGATAAAATGGAATTGGTCACAAACTACTATCCACAAGGAGTATCTGGTAAAGACCCATATGGCGGTAAACAAACCGATTCTGTCTGGTGGGATAATATGAAAAGAACACCAACAGCCTATAAAGCAGATTGGAATGAAACTACCAATAAAGTAGATATGAAACTTGAAGGAGAAAATCAAAGTGGAGCAGATATAAGCATAGAAAATAATAGCAGATCTATGATATATATTCACCCTAAATTTGGATCTAATGAATACGTACCTCCAATAGCAGTTATTCCTTCTGCTACGGCAAACTATAAATTTGAATGGCCTATGTCTGTAGCTGTCGTTGATGGTTATAGTCAATACTGTCCTCTCAATGGAGAGTTGTATGAAGTAAAAAATAAATTGAGTGCACTTTCCAAAATGCTACCAGGTCAAACCGTAATTATCACAGGGAATCTAACTTCAGGATATCAATTAAAAGTTTCTTAAACATGTCTCTATAAATTGAGTTGAATCATATACCTTTTATTCTATAATTGTTTGATGTTGACATTATGAAAAAGCTAAATCCGGAGGAAATCACCAAATTGAAAACCGCCATAGAACTACAAAAAAGCGATCGTGATGAAGAGGCACTATCTATTTTATGGGATTTGTATGAAAAAAACTCAGAAAACGGGAAAGTGTTAGGACTTTTAGGATTGGTTTTAGCTAAAACAAAACAACGCGTAAAGGCGATCCCCTTTTTAGAAAAGACAAAAGCCTTAAGCCCAAGTAATGAATTGATATGTATATCTCTCTATATTAGTTATGCTGATACAGAAGAATATGACAAGGCTTTTAATGTGCTTTTTGAATATCTTAAGGTCTACCCCGCAGATTTATTTAAGGGTACTTTAGAAGAATTACTAGATGGTTTATTAGAAGATTATGGGACTACTTATAAGGATGAAATTGTTTTTTATTCTAAAAAAAATAATGTTCCTATACCTGATAAATTGATAGCATAAAATCAACTAAACTATTAAGGTATAAGATTTCGTAAACTACGAAAGGAGTCCTATCTTCGACCGTCTAAGATTTTCTAAAAATAATATATGAGGGCTTTGGTAATTTCTGGAGGAGGTAGTAAAGGCGCTTTTGGCGGAGGCGTGGCGCAGTACCTTATGGAAGAAATGGGATATACCTATGATTTATTCATCGGTACATCTACAGGGAGCCTATTGATTTCGCACCTAGCTTTAGGAAAGATTCAAAAAATAAAAGAAGCCTATACCTCGGTTACGCAAGCTTCTATCTTTAGTAATTGCCCTTTCAATATTAAGAAAGATAAGTGGGGACAAGAGCAAATAGGAATTAATCACTGGAGTGTACTTCGTAGCTTTTTAAAAGGCAGAAAAACCTTTGGCGAAAGCCAAAGCCTAAGAAACCTTATAGGAGAACTCTTAACTCCAGAAGAATTTGAAACCCTTAAAGAAAGTCATAAAGATATTGTCGTCACAGTATCCAATCTCTCACTACATGAGACAGAATATAAATCTATCAATGATGTGAGTTATGAAGACTTTTGTGACTGGATATGGATTTCCTGTAACTACGTCCCTTTTATGAGTCTTGTACAAAAAGAAGGATGTGAGTATGCAGATGGAGGCTTTGGGAGCATGGTGCCTATAAAAGAAGCCGTAGACCGCGGCGCCACAGAAATAGACGTGATTATTCTAGAAACAGAAGTGACGCATTACAATAGCCTACCTTCAAAAAATGTATTTTCACTCATCACCAATTTGCATTCCTTTATGATTGATCGCGTAGAAAAACAAAACATTACCATAGGGAAGTTTGCTGCGAGCCATAAAAATGTGATTATAAACCTATATTATACACCGATTGTGCTTACGACAAACTCGTTGGTCTTCAATAAAAAGAACATGACAAAATGGTGGAAAAGCGGTTTCCAATATGCCGCTAGTAAAAATAGAGAACTTAACGAAATACGGGATTAAAGTTTTTTCCGCTTTCGCGAAAGCGTATATCTGTAACATTATCTTGCTATAAATCTGTCTACTTTTATAATATCATCCGTTTTTAACTCCCAGAACGTAGCTTGAATTGCCTTTTCCTCAAATGGAAGCGTGTAGTATTCCAAATCAAAACTCATATCAAAAACTTTTTCCCAACTTTTCTCAATTTTATTTCTTGTTGAAGGAGGCAATTTTTCAAACTCGATAGTACCCAATTTTTCTTCAAAATCAATAGCTTCCTCTTCAGAATCGGCAATATAATTTCTATAAGATAAAGGTGTATGCCATAACACAAAATCAGATAATAAAATATCTTTTTGATCTTTTTCGATTTCTATTCTGTAGCCAACATCTCCTCTAGGTAAGTGACCAGACCCTCTTAAATCTGGTTTTTTCTTAGTCGCATCTGAGGACTGATACCAAGTCCATACTGGATATTGAGTGGTGTTATTTGGATCTCCAATTCGCTTGTTCATTTGAGTCCGCATCCAGTCATATCCTTCCTTAAAACCTGTCGGTATAAATTCTTCTTTTGGTAGTAAGATTCCTTTAGTTTGCAATTTTCCCCACCCTTTTTCATCTTGTATTGTCCAAAGTTTAGTTTTCATCTAATTAGATTATTGGATAGTATATTGACTTTACAAGTTAAATTGGAATTGATCTGAAACCTCAAAATAGCGTATTCTATATTTCTCTCTTCTAAAAAAAACTAATTCCCAATACTATCCTTCTTTGCTTTCTTTTTCTTCTTCCCGCCAAATAATCCACCGAAGATATCTTCGGTAATGTCTTTTACAACTTCATCTACCTTTGGTTTTGGCGTATCGGTAGTTGTTGAATCTGTAGCGTCTCCTTTTGGTTTGTCTTTATCATTACCCCCAAATATATCACCTATGATATCTGTGAGTTGTTCTGTTCCTTCTTCTATAAGGCGGTTTTTTTGAATCTCAATGATTTGACTCGTAAGATCTGTAATCGCATTTTTAAGATTTAGCTTTATGATAGGTTTTGTAAAATTTCCCGAAAGGGTAACAGGCACATGAGCCGAGAGGCTTTCTTTTTCCTCATCGGTGAGTGTTGCTAGTAACTTGCCTACATCACTTCCTAGATATTTTGCAGGAATATCTACGTTGAGGTCATATCCTATGGCATTATCAAAACTATGACCACCACTCACACCTATGTCAATATCATCTGCTTTGATGGAAAAAGGGTTTATAATAACCTTTCCATCTTTAAATGTAAGCGACGCTTTTAAATCATCTAGATTGATCTTGTCTAGATCTATAAAACCTAACTGGTTGTCAAGCTCAGCAAGTAAAGGCGTATTGGATGTTTGTACATCTGCCGTAAGAATCTCTGCAAATGCATTTCCGTCTATTGTACTTAATATAGGTGCAAAATTTTCGTCTAGTTGTCCTTTAAGATTGATCTTCGTATTTAGCGCTCCTTGTAATGCTTTTGCAATAGGAGCTAGTTGCTTAAGAAGTTGAATATTCTGAAAAGATTGATCGATATTTATCTCACTCAGATCAAGTACCATATCAAAAATAGGAATGCCTGTTTTTGTAGATACATTCCCAGTTACCCCCGCTTTCCCCCCAAAAATAGAAGAGTTTACATTGTTTAATATTGCCATTTCATCGTTAATAGCAACAGTTCCCTGTACATCAGAAAGCTCCAAATCGTCATAGATAACTTTACGAGCATTAAAGGTAAGAGACGCATCTAGGAAATCAGGAATTTGTATCCCCATATCTTCGGTAGTTGTAGACTCACTAGACGACTTCTCGCCAGGCGTTGTTGCCACAGGTTCTGTAATCGCAAAGTCATTCATATTAAACACTTGAGACTCGACATTAAATCGTCCTTTTAAATCTTCTTTAGACATTACAAAAGGAATTAAATTTTCTATCGTTCCTCGTGCTTTAAGATCGGTATCTCCACTCTTTCCTTCAAAATTTGTAAGCTGTATCGTACTAGGATTAAACGTAAGTGATGCCTCTTGTATCGTAATAGGCTTAGGAAGTTCTTCTCCTTCATATCTAAAATCTGATAATTGTGCTTGCCCATTACTTTTAATGCGTTCATACTGTTGTTTGTCTACAGCATCCATATCAAAAGAAGTCGTCATGTCGGCAATTAGTTTTCCTTCTAATGGAGCTCCTAGATCCACAGGATATACCTTCCCAATATTAGCAAGATCAAGTGTTCCTTTAATCGCAAGGTTTACAAGAATATTTGTTGTGAGATTGCGTAGTTTCCCGTTAGCTGAGAACAAGTCATCGTCTATCTTAAAGTTAAGCGCATCAATGCTTACATATGTGTCGTTTACAAATCCAGAATCATTTTTGATCTTTGCATCGATATTAATGTTATTCATCTGCTTTGGTAAGTCAGGATATTTAAACGAAGCATTATTAGATACAATGGCAATATCGAGTTTTGGAATCGTAGTTTCTGTAGACTTTCCTTGTATTTTTCCGCTTACGCGAAAATCGCCTCCGGTTTGAACCCCATCTAAACTCCCTGCATATGCTTTAGGAATGACTGCCAAAAAGTTTTTAAAATCTGAAGAAGGCGTTTCAAAAGAAAGATCCATTGCTGTGCCATCGTCTTCTAGCTGTATATATCCATCAAACTCTAATGGAAGTGCATTGATGATAGCTTTATTTTCTAGAAAAGTATATTTCTGATTTTCTAAATCTAATTGAATGTCGGCTTGTAAATCTATGCTGTTTTTATCTAAATAATTGGTGTCACCTAGATCAAAAGAAACCAAGGCATTGGTCTTGGTTTTTAAGGTGCTTTGATTTGTACTAAAATCACCATTTCCTTCATGGTCCATTTCAGATAATCGCAAGAACGTCTTTGAACTTTCGTCTAGGTAATTTATGGTCGCATTATTGAGTTCATAATGTTGTAAATCAAAAGTAAATGGTTTTGAGTCTGTATCTTCTTTCGCGACAGCGGCATTATCATCACCTGTGTTTTTTGCAATGTCATAATTTGCATTGCCTAAAGAGTCTACCTTGATATTAATAATAGGATCGTCTAGTCGCAATGCATCTATTTGTATTGGGTCATCACCTACATCTTTAAAGAGCTGGGTAACTCCCATATCAATACGAAGTTCTTTTCCATAAGCAAGAGTATCTCCTTGGAAAGGAGCATTATTTATGATACTAAAACTGTTAAGTGTTACGGTTGCATCTGGAAAACTTTTAAGAAGACTAATGTCTAGCGACTCCCAAGTGACTTGCGCATTGACATTGTCATTAATCGATTTCTTTAATAAGTCTTCTAACTTTCCTTTAAAGAGAAAGGGGGAAGCAACCAGAAGTATAACAACGACTAAAAGGAAGATTCCTATAATTTTTAAAATACGTTTCATGAGGTCATTTTACTATTATACGTCAAGTCGGAGCTCTTCGCCTTCGGCAAGGTCAAATCTTTTTCTAAATAGATATACACCTAGATACAATAAGGGAGTGTCTAAGGCAGCGATCACTACTTTAAAGAGTACGCCAGCAAATAGTAATCCTCCAAAAATGTCCCAAGACAAAATTCCAAAAGAACATAACAATAACAATACCGAAAGAGTATCTACAAACTGAGAAATAAATGTTGAGAAATTATTACGAAGCCATAAATGTTTTCCTTTGGTCAATTTTTTCCAGAAATGGTAAATGTATATATCTACATATTGTGCGAGTAAGTAAGCAATCATACTTGCAAGTACAGCAAGAGCAGTTGCTCCAAATACTTTTGTAAATAATTCGTTGTTTACAGGAGACCAATCTGTGGCTGGTACGGCTTGCGCTACATATACAATAAGTAATGAAAATAAGGAAGCAAAAATCCCAGCAGTAACCATTTGATTTGCTTTCTTTCTTCCATAAATCTCACTGACAAGGTCGGTGATAAGAAACGTAATAGGATAGGGAAGTATTCCTACAGAGATTTCAAAATTAAACCACCCGAAGGGGTTCCAAGTAAAGAATTTTTGAAAAATGAGATTGGAAACAACAAGAGCACAAATAAAAAGAGCGCCAAGTATAAAATAAATTCTATATGCAAGCTGTAAGTCCTTTAATGAGCGTTTTGACATAGAGTGATTTATATTTCTTAATAACTTCGACTCCAAAATTAAAGCATTATGATATTCTTTTACTTAATTTGTTCATAAATGTTTTAACGCACTAGCCATCTTGCATACCATTTATTTATCATTAGGAAGTAATCAGGGAAACACGTATGAGAGCCTGAATAAAGCAATACAATTACTATTTGCTCAGGTCGGAACCGTGATTAAAATTTCGCCTGTGTATCAAAGCCCAGCATTAGGTTTTGAAGGACCCGATTTTCATAATTGTGTGATTCGGATGCAAACCAACCTGACTCCAAAGAAATTGCTAAAGAGTACACTGGCTATAGAAATGGCTATGGGACGTGTGCGAGAAGAAGGAGGGTATCAATCTCGCCCAATTGATATTGATATCTTATTGTACGATGATGTTATTGTAGAGAGTCCTGAATTGACAATTCCACATCCGCGTATGTGTGAACGTAGATTTGTGCTACAACCGCTGGCCGATATCGCTGGAGAGCTTATTGATCCCGCTTTCGCGAAAGCGTACTCAGAATTACTAGAAGTATGTCCAGATCAAAGTATTGTTGCAAAACAACCTAAATGGCTCAAAAATCCAAAGGATAGTATGTCTCTTGGATCTCATAATTATATTGTTATAGAAGGAAATATAGGCGCAGGAAAAACAAGTCTTGTAGAGATGATCTCGCAGGAATTTAATGCAAAACCTATTTTAGAGCGCTTTAAAGACAATCCATTTTTGCCTAAATTTTATAAAGAACCAGATCGGTATGCATTCCCACTAGAAATGTCTTTTCTGGCAGACCGTTACCAGCAATTACTAGACGATATAGGACAATATGATCTCTTTAAAGATTTTATGATCGCAGACTATGATCGTTATAAATCACTCATCTTTTCGCAGGTTACCCTACAAGAAGAAGAATATGTGTTATATAAGCGCTTACACGAGATGATGTATCGTGATATGCCACAGCCAGATTTATATGTATATCTATACCAAAACACAGAACGACTTTTAAAGAATATCAAGAAACGAGGGCGTAGTTATGAAAAAGAAATAAAAGCCGAGTATCTTGAAAAAATAAACCAAGGATATCTTGATTTTATAAAATCCCAACACCAACTCAATGTGAAGATCATTGATATTTCTGATCTGGATTTTGTAAAAAATCGTGAAGACTATTTGAAAATAGTAAGCGAGTTTTAAAACGTGCTTTCAACATATACATGATTATAGAATTCAGTAGCTTCACTAAGTAACTAGGAGTGATACAATATTGACTTAAAATTTGAGTTATATTGCAAGAGTAATGATTAGCAGTGATATACGTCTAATCTATTTACTAGTGAAGTCAAACTGTGACTTCTTACAAACGACCCATCAAATGGATTAAAGGTACTCTTTAATCTATAATAATATAATGCTATTTATTGTGTCTTACAGTTAAGAATGTACAAGAATAGTATTCTCTTAATTGTATGAGGTATGAAGAAGTTATTGTTGTTGGGAATTTTAGTAAGTTCATTTTTTTCTATGTCTGCTCAAAGTGTGAGTATAGATGGTCGTTTGCAACCATTACTTAACGAGTTTTTTGAGTTATGTAAAACCTATGAGATTGAGTATTACGATAAGTTGTTTCAATTAGAGAGTATCGATGTCGTAAATACACTTACAGTTTCTGAAAAAGGGTCTACTTTAGGCATGTTACGCAGAAATGCTCAAGGGAACGTAGTTGCTATTGATATAAATTGGATGGCTCAATTAGACCCAGAAATATTAAAAGTAGTTGCCTTTCATGAATTTGCACATTATTTTTTAGAATATTCAAAACACGTTTGTGATGATTGTGGACGGATTATGTCTGTTGTAAACTCAAGTTATTTTAATATTATTAGAGATTGGGACGCTAAAGTAAAAACCTTATTTGAAAGCTCTCCAGCCTATCTTAAAAAAGAACAAGTAGGGGCAACAAACTAGAGTGTCTGCTAATAGGTTGTTAAGAACCAAATGAGTCAAAATCAAAGTCATTATCTTTACTAAAATGATTATATGATGTTTGATGTGATCCTACAGTATAAGCGAACACTTATTTTTATCACGCTTGTGATGTTGCTTACTATTGCTTTTGAAACTGCACAACAGTTATACTATATAAATAGATATGATATTACAGAAGGAGTCACTTTTTTAGAACTTCTAAGAGGACAATCATATCGATGGCTTATCTGGATGGGACTAGGTTTTTTCCTTTTTAATTATAGTAGAGAACATAAACATGAGCCTAATACGAGCTCTTACTATGTTAAATTGGCACTGTGTATTCTTGGTTTAGTGATCTTAAACATTTTTATCATAAGTGTGTTACAGATGATTCATAATGAAGAAACGTTTTCTGTGGCAGTATTTTATAACGAGTATTTTCAATTTTATATATTTCAAAAAGCACCCATGTATACCTTAGGATATATTGCCATTACGGTTGTTTTACATTTATATTTTACAAACGAAGAGTTGCAAGTACAGGTACATCAACTAGCTGAGGTAAAAACAATCAATACATCCTTATATGAAAAATTAAGTGCGTATACAGATGATAAGGCGAGTGTGGTTACCATTAAAATAGGAAACAAAAGACGTGTAATTCCTGTCGCTCACATATGCTGGATAGAAGCAGATGATTATTGTGTAAAAGTGCATACAAATGATGGGGAATCTCTAAGTATGAGAAGTTCCTTAAAAGCTCTAGAAGAAAAACTAGGAGTTAATTTCTTAAGAGTACATCGTAAAGCCATTGTAAATATGGATTTTGTAAAAGAACTTAAATTAACAAACCCTCCTAGAATATGTCTTTTCAATCAAGATGAAATCCATGTTTCTAAAAGTCAGCTCAAGAATGTTCGTGACTTTATAGGAACCTTAGAAATTTCTTAACACTGTTTACTGCAAAATTGATGTCATTCTCTGCAAGAGCCTATGAATGCGTTCTATTTTTAATTTGATTTGTATCAACGATTACTAATTATAAAAGTTTGATATGAGATATATATTCCCATTTTTGTTTTTAATGATTCCAGCCTTACTATATGCACAGCAGTATGAATATGCTGCCTCTGAGGCATATCCTTTTGGTCGGCCTCATCCAGATGCGCCAAAACAACTTTTGGACTATGAATCGCTTATTGGAGAATGTGATTGTACCTCTACAAGAAGAAATCCAGACCAAACGTGGGGAGCGCCAGAAGATATGATATGGCGCTTTTCTTATATTATGAATGGAACAGCAGTACAAGACCAAACCCTTAAAGCAAACGGAGGGCATACAGGAAGTATACGGCAGTACATAGCAGATAGTAGTAAATGGTATGTACATTATTATTCCAATATAGCACCATCTACAAGGCTGTCTGCTTGGGAAGGAGGCATGAGAGGTGATAGTATTGTCTTGTATAAAGAACAAAAAACACCTACAGGAATAGATGGATTTTATCGCATTACTTTTAGTGATATAAGTCAGGATGGATTTAACTGGATAGGCGAGTGGGTAGATCCAGAAGAAACCATCACATTTCCTACGTGGAAGATTCGTTGTAGAAAAAGAAAACAATAACTCAAGATGAGTTCAATACTAAGATTACATTATGAATATAGGAAGTAGTATCGCTATTGCCGTGGCTATTATAGTACCCATTGCCTTTATTATTGTTTTACTGTTGAAAAAGGATAAAAACAAAAATTAGTACCTTGGAGGTATGAAAACACTTGTTATTGTGACAATTATGATGTTGGGAACTACTGTTTTTTCCCAAGAGATCGACCTGCCTCCTAATCCAGAACCAGGGAAATGTTATGTAAGGTGCTTACATAAAAAGCAGCAAAAGAAAAAAACAAAGTGGACAGAATTAAACTGTGCTTTAGTCCAGTTTCAATCGCTTGAAGTACAATTGGAAAATCCTACCAGTAGAATCTCAAAAGATGATTTAAAAGTTATAGATAAAGAGTTGGTGCCCTTTATAAAAAAAGGATACAAACTACAGATGCGAAGTCATTATGTTTCTAATAAGCCCGATAGTATAGATGTTAATATATCTTCTCAAAGAGCGATAGCAATAGGAAACTACCTTGTAGAAAAAGGAATGAATCCAGAATTACTTGTTGTAAACTCATTGGGAAGTAGCAAGTCAGATAAAACGATGCTAGAATACCGTATTATTAATACTCCATTAGAATAAAGAACTATATTCCTTTATAAGCACTTTCAAATTCTTTGATTAATTCATCGATTTCTAGATCATCATACTTTCTTGAGAAATGTACAGGAATCGCTTCTTTTATTTGACACTCTTTCATGATTCTGCCAGATTCTGAGGAATAGCTATGATAGTTAGAAATGGCTCTTTCTTTATCTTCTACCTTATAAAAACTTTCTATAAACACTTGATCTGCATTTTTAAAAGTAGTTAGAATGTTTTTATGATTGGATGGCGATGCCGCGTGATCCATAATTACACCAAGTTTTTTCCCTTTTTTAACTTCTATAAGATGAAATAAATCAGAAGCTTTATATGTTTTTTCTTCAAGTATTATATCACAATGAGGGTCATTTGTTTCAAAGGCATTTTTTAAATCCTTGACCCATATACCTCCTTTGAAACCTCCTTTTTGTAAGTCGATTTTGGTTTTATCTAGACCTTTAAAGAGATAGGCAATCGTATCTGTTTTGTGATCTAGAATAGTGTATTCAACTTCAAATAAATCATTTAGATAAACAGCATCTTGTGACAAATTTTCCAGTGGTGTGATTTCCCAAAATGGAGGTTTTAGTTCTGCTCTTTTTATTGTCCTGTCTGACTGAATTTCTCTAATCTCATAAGTTATGGCATCTTCTGCGATGAGATTCCAACGGTAACTTTGTATCCTACTTTGTACTTGTTGTGTAATATCTGTAGGTCCACAAATAATGACTCTTTGTTTACTTCCTATTTGATGACGTAATATTGTATCAAAATTTACAAAGTGATCTATATGTGTATGACTTATAAAGATTGCTTTTGTGTTTTGACATTCTTTTACGGTAAGTGCTTTTGCTTCCCCACACTCACATATATAATTATAAGAATGGTTTTCAACACGAATTAAGATACAGATATCTTCGTTTTTTTGACTTTTTACTTCTGGATGAAACATGAGATTTTTATTTGCAATATGATGTCGATCAGACGTTGCAATGATAACTAATTTTAATAAATATAGGATATGTTTAAGAGTACGCTTTCGCGAAAGCGTATTACAGAGATTTTAAATTTTAAAAAACAACGATTGTTAAGTTTGGCAATTTGTATTTCAGATTTCTAGGATATTTTTTAGATTACCATCCTCTTGGTAAGTGAGTAACGGAAAGATTTTAAAAATTTACACAGGAAAAAGTTTTAAATTTTCAAAAACAACCACCGCCAATTTTCGGCTAATATTGTTTGCGATTTAGATTTTGCACTTCCAATTTCTAAACTTGTACTTTAGATTACCATCCTCCAGAGGCACCGCCTCCACCGAAACCACCACCGCCAAAACCTCCTCCAAAGCCCCCTCCTCCAAAGCTTCCGCCACCTCCAAAGCTTCCGCCTCCGCCTCCGAAGCCACCACGACCCATATTACTGAGAATAATGACATCTAGTAAGGAACCTCTAGAACGACCTCCGCCATTGCGGCCACCTCCGCGATGATTCTTTCGACTTAGAATGATGAGAATAACTATAAATAGTACAAATGCTAAGATGGGACCAATAGGGAATTCTCTATTACTTTTGCGAGTGCCTGTAAAATCTCCTTCAAGACGTGCAATCATCTCATCGGTAGCTTGATTAAGACCGCCATAAAAATCACCTTTTTTAAAAGCAGGAATGATGGTTCTATTAATAATACGTTCTGCATCGCTATCGGAGATAATAGACTCTATACCATATCCCGTGTTTATATCTACTTTACGATCATCTTTGGCAACTATAATCATGATGCCATTGTCCTCATTAGCTTGACCAATACCCCATTTTTGCCCCCATTGAGCCCCTAAAAGCGAAATATCTTCTCCCTTTGTTGAGGAGATAATAGCAATTACTATTTGGGTTGAGGTCGTGTCGCTATAGCGTATGAGTTTTTGATCTAGAGATTTTTGTTGATATGAATTAAATAAACTAATATAATCGTATACCGCTGTCTGTTCACTTTTCTTAGAAGGCTTCGGCGGAATATCAAATTGCGCTTGCGCTGTAAATCCATTGCTTAAAAAGGCAATAATAAACAATAGACATACGCCTATGTTTTTTCTTTTGCAAACCTGCTTTACCAGCAAGTAGGAGCGTATAAATATACTTTTATATATGGATAGTGCTTCTGTCATTAACTTGAAGTGATTTCGTCTGGGAGTTCATTAATATCTCCATGTTGCCAAGGAAAATAGGCACTTAGTCGTTCTCCAGCATGTTGAATCCCTTCAATAATTCCCTCTTTAAATTGACCTGCTTTAAAATGAGTAGCCATGGTATCTCTAGTGGATTCCCAAAAATTTGGAGGGACTTTGTTGTTTATACCACGATCGCCGCAAATAGCAAATTTGTGATCATCTACAGCGACATAGATTAAGACACCATTTTCTTCTTTGGTATTGTCCATTTTTAATAGATGAAAAATTTCTTTGGCACGAGTAAAAGTGTCGAGATCAGTATGCCGTTCTAGATGTACCCTGATCTCTCCAGAGGTCGTGCTTTCGGCAATACGAATAGCTTTGACAATGTCTTGTTCTTCTGATTGCGAAAGAAAATCTTCTACCGTAGATGCCATTATGTACCGAAATCAAATTCTACCTCAGGTGCTTTTTCTGCTCCTTCATCTGCTTCAAAATAACTTATTTCAGAAAACTTTCCGATAAACATATTGATAATATTATTAGGAAATTTTTTGATATGCTTATTAAAAGGTCTTGCAGATTCGTTAAAACGGTTACGTTCTACATTGATCCGGTTTTCTGTGCGAGATAGCTCATTTATAAGTTCTTTAAAATTCTCATTGGCCTTAAGGTCTGGATAGCGTTCAAAAACGGCTAATAATCGAGATAGAGCAGATGTGAGCCCTTGTTGAGCTTGTTGGAATTGCTTAAGTTGAGCTGGCGTAATGTTGGATGGATCTATCGTAATAGATGTTGCTTTTGAACGTGCTTCGGTTACTTTTAATAACGTTTCTTGTTCAAATTGTGCATACCCCTTTGCTGTCTTTACAATATTAGGGATAAGATCTGCACGACGTTGGTAACTACTTTCTACATTACCCCATTGTGCTGTTGCATCTTCTTGTAAGTCTATAGAAGTGTTATAGAATCCTGGTCCTACGAGAAATCCAATTATTGCTAAAACAGCAACTATGATGATAATGGCGATTAATCCTTTTTTCATATCTGGTTAGTTTGTGTTTGTTGGTTTTTGTTACACGATGTCTGTATAAATATCTTAGACATAGTGCAATTTAAGAAAATCTTCTAAGCTTGATTCTGTAACAAAATAGGAATCAGATCTACCTATTAAGTGTATAAAACTATCGATTATGAGAGCAATAAAGTATCTATTAGTAACGATTGGAATGTTAGGAATGATAGCTTCTATCTATACGGCAATTGTCCATAAGGAAGTCGCGACAAACATACCATCATTCATTGCGAGTCTATCTCTTGTGTATTTAGGGAGGTATAAAGTAATGCCTAAAAATGAAAAATCTATCGTGGAGAAATGCTAAAGATTATCCTTAAGTTCTGTTAATTGCGCTTTGACGTGTTCTAGTTTTCGGATAATGTCAAAATTACTAAGTGTTTCTTTCTTCCCTTCTTTAAGGTGTATTTTTGCACCCTCTAATGTAAATCCACGTTCTTTAACAAGATGGTAAATCAATTCAAGATTTTTGATGTCTTGCGGAGTGAATTTTCGATTGCCTTTTGCATTTTTTTTAGGTTGTAATACATCAAACTCTTTCTCCCAATGTCTAATAAGAGATGCATTTACGTCAAAAGCTTTGGACACTTCTCCAATACCGTAATATAATTTTTCTGGAAGATCTATATGCATACCTTTAATCTAAAGATTGATTCTCTTGAAGAGATTGTTTAAGTAATTCGTCAAATTCTTTTGGCGAAAGTTTACCGTAGTAAAAATGAATAGGGTTAATACGTTCTTTCTCCTTGAAAATCTCATAATGTAAATGAGGTGCTTCAGAGCGTCCTGTGCTTCCTACAAATCCAATAAGATCCCCACGTTTTACTTTTTGACCTTTACGCACGTTGTATGCATTTAAATGCGCATATAGACTTTCATAGCCATATCCATGTGTAATACGGATATGTTTCCCATACCCAGAAGCTGTTGCATCTGCACGAGAAACAGTTCCATCACCACTAGCATATACAGGTGTTCCTCTAGGTGCTGTAAAGTCCATTCCCCAGTGTTTTTTACGAGCCTTTGTAAAAGGATCAGTGCGATATCCAAAGCCAGAAGCCATACGTGTTAAGTCTTCATTACTCACAGGTTGTATCGCAGGAATAGCGGCAAGTAATTTTTCTTTATCTGCAGAAAGCCTAGCGATCTCATCAAGAGATTCAGACTGAATCCCTAACTGTTTTGTGATTTGATCCATGCGCTTATGGCTCTCAGCAATCATCTCTGAATTTTCATATCCTTGTAAATTCTCATATCTATTTACACCTCCAAAACCAGCTTTACGTACTTCATCGGGAATGGGATTTGCGTCCAATAAAATTCTGTAAATCTCATTATCTCTTGCTTGGATATTTTCCAAGACCTTGCTTGCTAGATCCATTTTTGACTCTAGAATAGACTGTTGTAATACAAGATTTGCGTTCTCTCTTTCTAGTCTACGTTCTTTAGGTGTATCTATGCCCGAATTCAACACCGTGATAAATAAGATAAGCCCCATAAGAACAGAGGCTGTAATAAATAATAGTATAAAGCCAATTGTGCGCCCTTTTTTACGCTCTACTTTTCGGTAGGAAAGGGTATCGCTATCATAGTAATATTTTACCTTAGACATAAGTTAAAATGTGTATTTTTGCCAGATGTTATAGATGAATTTTACGCTTTCGCGAAAGCGTACTTCATTTATCAAAACGATCAAAGATAAAAATAATTATTCGATACGATTACTTCTATGAAATCTCAAGAAATACGTGCCAAATTCCTAGCATTTTTTGAATCAAAAAAACACGACGTAGTGTCTTCTGCACCTATGGTGTTAAAAGATGACCCTACCTTGATGTTTACAAATGCCGGCATGGTGCCATTTAAAGAATATTTTTTAGGTAATGGAACTCCTAAAAACACGCGTCTTACAGATACTCAAAAATGTTTACGTGTTTCAGGAAAGCATAATGATTTAGAGGAAGTAGGAAAAGATACCTATCATCATACCATGTTTGAGATGTTAGGGAATTGGAGTTTTGGAGATTACTTTAAAAAGGAAGCCATTGAGTGGGCTTGGGAATTACTTACCGAAGAATTTAAAATAGATAAGAATAGCCTCTATGTGACCATTTTTGAAGGTGACAAAGGAGATGGACTAGAACGTGATCAAGACGCCTATGATTTATGGAAAAACCTAATCTCAGAAGATCGTATTCTTAATGGAAATAAGAATGATAACTTCTGGGAAATGGGAGCGCAAGGACCTTGCGGACCTTGTAGCGAGATTCATGTAGATATACGATCTGAAGAAGAGAAAAAAGCTGTAGACGGCCGTACACTAGTAAATGAAGATCATCCGTTGGTGATTGAAATTTGGAACCTGGTATTTATGCAGTTTAACCGTCTTGCAAATGGATCACTAGAAAAATTGCCAGCACAACACGTAGATACAGGAATGGGCTTTGAACGTCTATGTATGGTGTTGCAAGGCGTACAATCTAACTATGATACCGATGTCTTTACGCCGTTAATGCGAGAGATAGAAACCATTACTTCTTCAAAATGTGGACATAAAGAAGAGACCGATATTGCCGTTCGTGTAGTAGCAGATCACTTAAGAGCAGTTGCCTTTTCTATAGCTGATGGACAATTACCAAGTAATACAGGAGCAGGATATGTCATACGCCGTATTTTGCGTAGAGCCATTCGTTATGGATTTACATTTTTAAATACCAAAGAGCCTTTTATTTATAAGCTTGTTAATACCCTTGTGAAGCAAATGGGAGATGCATTCCCAGAGTTGAAACGAGAGAAAAACCTTATTGTTAATGTAATAAGAGAAGAAGAACATTCTTTCTTAAGAACATTAGATCAAGGATTGATTTTACTAGATACAGTCATTGAAAATACAAAAGGAAATACCATTTCTGGAGAAAAAGCTTTTGAACTTTATGATACTTATGGCTTTCCTAAAGATTTAACGGCTCTTATCTTAAGTGAAAAAGGATTGCATCTAGATGAAGAAGGTTTTACAACAGAATTACAAAAACAAAAAGATCGTTCTAGAGCAGCTGCTAAGGTAGAAACAGGAGATTGGACTGTGTTAATGGATGATTCGGAAGAAGAATTTGTTGGGTATAATACCTTAGAAACTTCTGTAAAGATTACACGCTATCGTAAAATCGAAAGTGAGAAGGATGGAGAACTCTACCAATTGGTGTTTAACCTGACACCTTTCTATCCAGAAGGAGGAGGACAAGTAGGGGATAAAGGATATCTAGAAGTGCCTAATGGAGAAGTGGTGTATATCATAGATACTAAGAAAGAAAATAACTTAATTATACATTTGGCCAAAAACCTTCCTAGAACTACAGAAGGAACCTTTACAGCAATAGTAGATGAGAAACAACGTTTCCGTACGTCTGCAAACCATACGGCAACCCATTTGTTACATCAAGCATTGCGTAAAGTCCTAGGAACACACGTAGAGCAAAAAGGAAGTATGGTGCATAGCGGTAATCTTCGTTTTGATTTTTCGCATTTCTCAAAAGTAACTTTAGAAGAATTAAAGGCGGTAGAAAACTTTGTAAATGCTCGTATTAGAGAAAGTTTACCTTTAGAAGAACAAAGAGGTATAACCTATGATCAAGCGATTAAAGAAGGAGCCATCGCACTTTTTGGAGAAAAATATGGAGATGCTGTAAGAGCTATTCGTTTTGGGAAATCCATGGAACTTTGTGGAGGGACTCATGTGCAAAGTACAGGTGATATCTGGCATTTTAAAATTACATCAGAAGGAGCTGTTGCATCTGGTATACGTCGTATAGAAGCGATTACCAATGATGCGGCAAAGGAATACTTTACATCAGAAACAGAAGCGTATAATAAAGTAAAAATAACGCTTAAGAATGCACAAGATCCAGTAAAAGCTATTACAAGCTTAATGGATGAGAATACAGCACTTAAAAAACAAGTAGAAGCTCTTATCAAAGAGAAAGCCAAAAACCTAAGTGGTGATCTCGAAAAAGAATTTGAAGAAATTAATGGTGTTCAGTTTTTAGCAAAAAAAGTAGACCTTGATGCAGGAGCAATTAAAGATCTTGCTTTTAAATTAGGACAGAATAAGAACGATGTTTTTCTGCTTTTTGGGACAGAACAAAATGGGAAAGCATTGTTGAGTTGCTATATTTCAAAAGAACTAGTTGCTAGTAAAAATTTAAATGCTGGTCAAGTAGTGCGCGAACTAGGAAAACACATCCAAGGAGGAGGAGGAGGACAACCTTTCTTTGCAACAGCAGGAGGGAAGAATCCAGATGGGATTGATACCGCTTTAGAAGAAGCAAAAAACTTTTTGAGTTAAAAAATAGAATGAAAAAGGGATACTGTTATTAGTACCTTTTTTTTATATATCCTATGAAACTACAAACCAACATCCCACTACAACCTTTTCAGCACCCGCTTGGGTATGAAAATAAAATGTTGTTATTAGGATCTTGTTTTGCCGAAAATATTGGAGATAAACTTGCATATCATAAGTTTCAATCTATTGTGAATCCATATGGAATTCTTTTTCATCCGCTTGCTATAGAGCGTGTGTTGCAAGATGCATATAATGATGAAAATTATGGAGAAGAAACCATTTTTGAGCTAGATGGTGTTTGGAAATCTTTTATTGCACATAGTCGGTTAAATAGTAGTACTAAGGGAGCTATAATCGATAAACTAAAAGAAGTGCAGAGCCAACTTAAAACGGCACTTCAAGAAGCTTCTCATATTTTTATTACCCTAGGAACGGCTTGGGTATACCAACATAAAGACACTGGTATTGCTGTAGCAAATTGCCATAAAGTACCTCAAAAACAATTTGTAAAAGGATTGTTACCTATAGAAGAAATTGTTGCGAGTCTTAAACGACAATGTACTATTATTCAGAATTTGAACCCTCAGGCTCAGATTACTTTTACCGTATCTCCTGTACGACATAGTAAAGATGGGTTTGTAGAAAACACAAGAAGTAAAGCACATCTAATTTCTGCGGTACACGAGGTGTGTAACAAAGAAAATATACATTATTTTCCAGCGTATGAATTGATGATGGATGAATTGCGAGATTATCGATTTTATGCAACAGATATGCTACACCCTAGCCAACAAGCTATAGATTATATCTGGGAAAAATTTATGGAAGTATACGCTTTCGCGAAAGCAAAAAAAACACTCAAAGAAGTTCAAATTATCCAACAAGGATTAACACATCGTCCTTTTAATCCAGAGAGTAAACAACATCGACAGTTTATTGGAAAACTTGAAAATCGTATGGCTTCTTTAAAAAAAGAATATCCACATATTACATTTTAGAGAGTCCTATTTTTAAAGCCCGTATTTCTAAAAGAAAGAATAGTTGTATAAAATATAGTAGTTTAGTGCCATATAAGTAAATCTTAGGTATGCGTAAAATATTGTATGGAGCTGTTATATTGATTCTTATTTTATTGAGTTTTCGATATTGTGGGTTTAAAGATGATGGCCATCAGCAACTAGAAGAGCATTCTGCACTTATTGAGAAAACGCTTAAAAATGTAGGGAAACTTGTAGTGACAGAAGGAGAGTATGCAGAAGTATTTACCTATGAAGATTCTAAGGAGTTTTATCTAGATATTCTGACGGCAACAAAAAAAGCATTGGTTGTTGCAAATGCCAAAGCAACAATATCCTATGATTTGAGTAAAGTAGAAACAAGCATAGATGAAACAACTCAAACAGTATATATTACTAATATTCCTGAGCCAGAATTAACGATTAATCCAAATCTTGAATACTACGATATCCAACAAGATTTATTTAATCCTTTTGAAGCAGAAGACTATAATGTGATTAAATCCAAAGTAACAAATACACTTAGGAAGAAAATAGAAGCATCTAGTTTGTACACAAATGCAGAAAATAGATTAATTACAGAGCTTCATAAAATTTATATTCTCACAAATTCTTTAGGATGGACATTGCAATATGATGCCACTCCAATTACTAATATTACAGATTTTGAAAAACTATTAGATTAACTAGTCAATAGCTTAGTCTCATTTTGAATAGGGTATACTATTTCAAAACATGTTTTAGTGTTTTAATACTGCTTTTGCAAAAGCGGTATATGATGTAATACATAAATACGGCAATTGCCTTATAGATTTCTATGTATCCTTTTGTCAATTTTACACCATCAAATAACAACACTAAAAACTTCAATTATGAAAACAATTAAATTAGTAATGCTAGTATGTATCGTTGGGTTAATGTATACTTCTTGCTCAACAGATGATGGTAACGATAGCGGTGATACTGCTGCAGAAGGTCGTATGGTCGCAAAAATAGATGGGGCAAACTTTGAGTCTATGGAGATTGCAACTTCAGCAACCGAAATATCAACAGCTGGTGTTACGGCAATGATTATTAGAGGAGGAGATACAACAGGAAAGACAATTGTAATGAATATTAATGCTTTTGATGGAGTAGGGGATTATAATATAGATAGTGAGCTTACAATTCTTAACACAGCGCAGTATATTATTCCTAATGTAAATAATCCAGCCAATACCACATTTTATGGTGCTCCTTATGAAGATAGCGGGATGGTAGGGAATATAGATGTTACAGTATTTACAGACACTAAAATTGAAGGTACTTTTTCAATTACTGTAAGGGAACCAGATGGAGGAGTAGATACTATTTCTATTACAGAGGGCGCTTTTAATATTAACCTATAAATAGTAGTATATAATTTTAAGAACGATACTGGTTCAGGGTCGTTCTTATTTTTAAAAAATAAAAAATCAGCGTATAAAAAAAGCTCAGAATGTTGAGGTTTTTACGTGAGCCAGAATACGATATTATATCTGTTCTGGTTTTTTTTGCTTTCGCGAAAGCGTAAATACGGCAATTGCCCTATGGAATAGTAACGGTTATGTATAGATATTTGAAGACATTAAATTCAAATAAAAGTAAATGTCTTTTTAGTGACTTGGGGGAGTGCTATTAAGGTGTGAAGAGGCCACGATTTTTGTGGCTTTTTCTCATTCTTTTTGAATTTGTTACTTTTAAAATAACTAACTATTCTGATAATTATGAGATTTAAATACTACTTGCTAGCACTGTTTTTTGTGCAATTCACATACGCTCAAAATGAAACTAAAGAAGTTGATAGTTTAAAACGTCTTATAAAAAATGCTAAAAATGATGTCGTTAAAGGCCAACTGTATCTTGATCTTAGTAATGCCTATTTATATGTAGTAGATGATTCTACAAGACATTATTTAGAGGAAACAAAACAACTTCTCAGAAAACAACCAGATACTATAGTTTTTAAATGGCATCATAATTATATGCTTTATCATATGGATCTTCGCAATATGGATTCTGCGACTTATCATAGGGATAAGATGCTTCCTCTGAAGGATATTAATAGAACGACTAAGAGTGATTTTAGTTTAGATTCAGGTTATTTTTATTACTATCAGTCAGATTTTAAAAATGCTATAGAGGCTTGGGAGGTAGGTTATGAAATAGCAGTAGAAGAAAAAGATGAAAAAGAGTTGGCCTTGTTTGCTTCTAGAATAGCTATTTGTCATCAACAACTTGGAAATTATGAAAAAGCAATTGATTATCAGCAAAAGACACTAGATTTAGCTGTTAAAAATAAAGATAAAGCAGCTGAATCAAGGTCTTATAATAACACAGCAATGCTTTTTGAAAAGCTTGATCAGTATGAAAAGGCTCAAAGGTATCTTATTAAAGCCTATAAAATAGATAGTATACTAAATAATAAACAAGGTTTGGCAGGAACTCTCATGAATCTTGGTATCATAAATAGAAAAAGAGGAGAAAAACAAAAAGATACTACTAAGATAATTCTTGCTAGAGAATATTACTTAGAAGCACTGCAAATAAGTAAAGAAGTAGGTTTTAATGAAGGAATACAGGGGGGTCTAGCAAATCTATCAAATATTGAAATGGATCTTGGTAATAACAAAAAATCAATAGAGTATGGTTTTGAAGCTGCTGATTTGAATGAAAAGCAAGGAAATAAAATAGGGGAACTTATTTCAAGATTAAATCTAGCATTGGCTTTGAAAAATGAAGGGAGGTTGAATGAGGCTGAGATTGAAATTAATAAATCATTAGATCTGTCTAAAGAGACAAATTTTTTGATTGGAAAACAGAATGGTTATAGAGTGCTGGCTTCAATTCAAAAAGACAAAGAAGATTATGAAAATGCATACCAAACATATGAAAAGTATGTAGAGATTAAAGATTCAATTTCTTCAGATGAAGTAAAAAACAAGGTTAATGAATTGGAAATAAGTTTTCAAACCGCTCAAAAAGAAGCAGCTCTTGCAGATACACGAGCTACGCTTGTAGAAAAAGAACTCCAAGTACGTAAAAAGAATAATCTTATTTATGGAATAGGAGGAACGGCATTACTTTTAGGGCTTTTAGGGTATTTGTTTTATAATCAACAACGTCTTAAGAATCGTCAACAAACCAAAGAATTTGAATTAGAAAAAGCACTTGTCAAAATTGAAACTCAAAACAGATTACAAGAGCAGCGTTTACGCATCTCAAGAGATCTACATGATAATATAGGAAGTCAACTCACTTTTATTACATCTTCTTTGGATAATCTCAAGTATGGGATGAAAGATAAAGAGGAGAAGACAAAAGAAAAACTCACAGAGATAGGCATATTTACAAAAACAACTATTAATGAATTACGTGATACGATTTGGGCAATGAATAAGGAGCAAATTACTTTTGAAGACCTTGAAGCTCGATTGGTAAATTTAGTAGACCAAGCTCGTAAAGCTTCTTCAGATACTACCTTTCATCTTGATATAGATGAAAATATTGATAGTAATAATACACTTACTTCTGTTGAGGGAATGAATCTATATCGTATTATTCAAGAAGCTGTAAATAATGCCATTAAGTATGCAGAAGCTAGTGATGTAACGATTAAACTGTTTCAAAAAAATAAACTACTTGAAACTAGTGTATCTGATAATGGAAAAGGATTTGATATTGAAAATCCTAACTTAGGAAATGGTTTAACTAATATGAAAAAACGTGCTAAAGATATAGATGGAGATTTAAAAATTATATCTAGTATTGATAATGGAACTCGTATTGAATTGCATCTCGCTAGACTTTTAAATACGTCAAATGACGTATAATATGTAAACTATGTCAATTGTATCTTTATATCAAAAGAAATGCTGAGTGAGAACAATTATTTTTTTAGGAATATTGACGCTAATTACTCTTACGATTATAGTATACACTTATAATCGGAGAAGAAGTAATAAAATACATGCTCAAAGCATGAGAATTCTTAGATCAGAACTAGAAATACATCAAAGACAGGTGCAAAAACGATGTTCTCATTTAAAACTATATAAATTTTCAATATACAATTTGGATGAATCCCTACACGTCCAAAAAGAAATTGAACTACCTTTAAAATAATGAATACGAAACTAGCCATTGTAGATGACAATACTTTTCTTATCAAAGCTATAAAAGATAAACTGTCTTTTTTTGATGATATTTCTATTAAGTGGTTTGCCTTAGATGGTGCTCAGGCACTTGCAAAAATTGAAGAAAATCATAATCTTGATATTATCCTGATGGATATAGAAATGCCAGTTCTTAATGGAATTGAGGCTACTCAGATTATAAAACAAAAATATCCTCATGTTAAAATAATAATGCTAACTGTTTTTGATAATGATGAAAATATTTTTAAAGCAATACAAGCTGGAGCAGATGGGTATTTACTTAAAGAAGTAGATCCAGAAACATTGCACAAAGGAATTTTAGAAACTTTAGATGGAGGCGCCGCTATGAACCCTAGTATAGCAATGAAAACACTTAAACTACTTCGTAATCCAACGAATGAAAAGTACCTAGAAGATAAAGAAGAGATTAAATTATCTAAAAGAGAAATAGATGTTTTAGAACAACTATCTAAAGGACTTAGCTATACTGTAATTGCTAAAAATCTAATATTATCTCCTAGTACAGTTAGAAAGCATATTGAAAATATATACAAAAAACTACAAGTACACTCTAAAATAGAAGCTGTTCAAAAAGCAAAAAGGCATAATATCATCTAGTGTATTAATTCAATTCCGTTTTCAATAAGATGTGCTATTTCAGGGCGTAATGCTTGAATTGTTTTTAAACGTTTTAATACTGTTTTCGCAAAAGCGGAACCATCTTCATAAACAAGTTCATAAATCTCTAAGGAAAGTAACCAATCGTTAGTGTGATTATTACATAATTCTTCAAAAATTTCTGAAAGTTGTTTTGGGGATATTGTTTTGTTTTCTCTTATGTCGCGTACTTCTTTATAATGATTTAGAAGATTTCTTTCAGTTTCAGAAACAGTTTGTTTAATCGTAGTAGAACTAATTACGTGTTCTTCAAGTTTAAAAGAAAGATAGTCAGCTGCACCAGCAAACGCAGATAAGATCTCTTGTCCTAATGCCATGTCAAAGTCTCCCATATCTGGAGAAAATAAGATCTCGCCTTTATATGCAACTGTACAATTTGTAAACTGAATAAGCATCAATTTTCCGTTAAGATTACGCAGTCCCGTAACATTGAGCCCATTTACAGTAATACCGCTCTCAAATTCAAAAGAAATGGGTTTTCCATCATAAAAATTATAGGCTTGTAAATCTCTAGGCCCCATATTTTCTATAGATAGGTTAATCCCTTTGAGTTTTCCTAAAGGAGATCTAAATCCGTTAAAATGCCTTATTGTACCATGTCCAATAAGTTCTTTTTCACGATATGCAAGTGTAGTAGGTCCTTCAGTTTCAAAGTAAATAACCTCATTGTCTTCGTTTTGAATCATACGGGTAAATATGCCGCTTATTTGAAGCCCAGTACTTAACTCGATAGTCCCAATTTGTTTGGACTCAATAAGTTTTTTGAGTCCTCGCCACCCTCCTTTACGCACAGCCATGGTGCTTGCAAATTCTTCAAGTACTTTCATAAGATATGCAAAATCTGGAGTGACATATAACTGTGGTTGCGGCTTTGTGATATCAAATTCTTGGTAAATTGCATCGATCGTATACGGTAGTTTTTTTACCTCATCCGTCATACACCAAGCACTCTCTCCAATAGAAGAAAGTAATCCGGCTCCATAAATTTTTGGATCTTCTAAACTGCCTATGAGTCCATACTCTACAGTCCACCAGTGTAAGTTGCGTATTAAAGCAATTTCAGAAGGATTCACCTTTTTGTTTTGTAATTCTTCTACACGTTGTTCTGCTTGCTTTATTTTTTCTTTAGATACTCCTTCGGCTTCTTTTAAAATAGATAGTTCACGAACGGCCTCATACATATTCATATCGTGCGCGCTAGAAATAGCTTTAGCCCCTATTTCTCCAAAACGCCTCAAATATTCAGCATAATCAGGACTTGCAATAATAGGTGCATGTCCAGCGCCTTCATGAATAATATCTGGAGCAGGTGTATATTCTATGTTTTCTAGTTGGCGTATGTCACTAGCAATAACAAGTACTTTGTAGGCTTGAAATTCCATAAAGGCATTGGGAGGAATAAACCCATCAACTGCCACTGCTGCCCAACCAATTTCTTTTAAGATACGATTCATTCCATACATGGATGGGATATGATCTATGGATATTCCTGTTTGTTTGAGTCCGTCTAGATAACTTTCATGAGCTACTTTGGCTAAGTAATCTACATTCTTACGCATCACGTAACGCCATACCGCTTGGTTAATAGAGGTGTACTCCTCATAATTTTGAGGTTTGATATATTGCTTTAAATGTGGCGGTAAGCGATCCAATAATGGATTAGACTCAATGGTAGTACTCATAGAATGTAAAATTAAAGACTTTAGTGGGAATTTTCACTACTACTTTCATAGAGTTTTATGATTTTGATAAAGCGATAAATGATACGCTTTCGCGAAAGCGTATAAAGTATGCTTAGTATACGTCAATTGCCTTATGGTTTGCTGTGTGTTTCTCGGGTAGTTTTGATAAAGATAAAAATCAAAACCATGAAAAAAAGTATAATCATTTTCTTAGTAGCCTTTAGCCTTTATAATTGTAGTAGTGATGATAATGGGAATATTATGCAGGAAGAACAAATGGAAGAGGAAATGTCAAGTGAAGGTTGTAATGGAGATGTCTGTGAAGCAACAATAGGAACAGATGAAACAATGGCTACAGTTCCAGATACTGCTTTCGGGACCTACAATGTAGAATACACATTTGCAGATACAAACTCTCCTTTTGAGTTAGGGACAATAGCAACTTTTATTGTAAAATCTGATCAAACATTAAGTGTAGAAATTGATGGATTTGAATGCATTACCATTAGTAATCCTGTATGGCGTTTTGGAGCCGATGAAACTTCAGGAAACTATACTTTTAAAGATGAATGTCGTGATATGCTTGCTTATAATTTATCATATAATGGAGACGGCTCATTTAATGAAGTAAACATAGAACCATCTGAAGGAATAGGATTCTTTGGGCAATTTACATTGCAATAATATAGACATTGCTCAAAAGCAAAAAGCATCATCTTATTTAAGGTTATATTACTTACTTAGAATTTTTTAAGAAATGATAAGTTGAATTTGTAGAAGTTTCATGATTCTATCATAAAGTGTATATTGCATTTCAATGAGATCAAATACGCTTTCGCGAAAAGAACAAATATGTGTCAAAGCAGCCCAGCTATTTAAAGAGAAAGGATATAGCGCTGTAACCATGAGAGACCTTGCTGCCGCAGTAGGTATTAAAGCAGCAAGTCTATATAATCACATTACCTCAAAACAGCAAATACTCTCCGAGATTATATTAGATATAGCTCAGCAGTTTACAGACGGTATAGAAACAATCGCAACTCAAGAAACAGACGCCATCTCAAAACTCAAAGCTGTGGTGTCTCAACATATTACACTTACGGCAGATAACCCATATGGTATGGCAGCTCTCAATAATGATTGGATGCACCTTGAGGGGAAATTAGAGTATTATTTAAAATTACGTAGCGCCTATGAGAAACAGTTTAAAACTATTGTTTTAGAAGGGCAAGAGTTAGGGGAATTGAAAGACGTAAATTCAGAAATTTTATTATTTTCAATCCTTACCACTTTACGAAATTTATACCTCTGGATACCTAAAAAAGCAGATCTTGAGAAAGATAAATTAATAGAAGAGCTTAGCGAAATCCTGTTGCAAGGTATTGTAAAATAGGATTGTTATGCTATAATTTGGAAAAATAACTAACAATTGTTAGTTTTGTACTATTCAATGATCATATGGCACAATTTCACACTATAAAGGTTAAAGACATTTATAAGGAAACTTCAGATTGTTCTGTGGTTACTTTTGATATCCCTGAAGAATTACACACTGCTTTTGATTTTCAACAAGGACAGCACCTTACACTTAAGGCAATTATAGATGGTGAAGATACTCGTAGGTCGTATAGTTTATGTTCTAGTCCAGTAGATAAAGAATGGAAAGTAGCTGTAAAGCAAATTCCTGGCGGTGTATTTTCAAGTTTTGTAAATGAAGAATTACAATCTGGCGATACGATAGAGGTGATGGCACCTAGCGGTAAATTTGGAGTTCCAGTATCTACAGATGAAGCAAAAAGTTATGTTGTATTTGCAGCAGGAAGTGGGATTACTCCTATTCTTTCAATAATTAAGACACATCTTGCATTAGAGCCTAATGCAACCTTTAAGCTTTTCTATTTAAATCGAACTGTAAAATCCATTATCTTTAAGGAAGAAATAGAGCAGTTACGTAATCAGTATTTTGGCAGATTAGAAATTTTCTATTTTTTGACCAAAGAACAACGAGATATAGAATTGTTTAATGGACGTTTTACCAGTAATAAGTTACAAACGCTTACAAAAACATTAATTCCAGTTGCTTCTACAGATGAAGTTTTTATTTGTGGACCAGAAGAGATGATATTTCTTATAAGAGATGAACTGGTTGCTGCTGGGTTAGAAAAAGAAAAAGTACATTACGAACTTTTTGTAACAGGTCTTTCTGAAGAAGATAAACAACGTGTAGCGCGACTTGCGGAACAACAAATAGAGGGTGTTAATGTCACTATTGTAGATGGAGGAAAAGATTTCCATTTTATGATGACAGATGAATTTGACAATATCTTAGATGCAGCTCTTGGTGCAGGCGCAGATTTACCATTTGCTTGTAAAGGAGGGGTGTGTAGTACCTGTAAGTGTAAAGTAGAAGAAGGAACTGTGGAGATGAAGGTTAATTATGCACTAGAAGAAAAAGAAGTAGCTCAGAACTTAGTATTGAGTTGTCAAGCTGTTCCAACTTCTGAAGTGGTAAAGGTGAATTTTGATGTATAACAATATGTTTTGAGAAACCGTACATTCTCTCCTTCTGGGAGAGATGCCTGAAAGGTAGAGAGGGTTTTCGCGAAAGCGTTTAAAATAATATGCTATGAGTGAACATGAAGTAAAAAATCTAGAAGAAATTTTTGAAGCACGTATTGCACGTGACGAAAAAATCGAACCTAAAGACTGGATGCCAGAAAAGTATCGTAAGACACACATCCGTCAGATTAGTCAGCACGCACATTCTGAAATTGTGGGGATGTTACCAGAAGGAAATTGGATTTCTAGAGCTCCCTCTTTACGACGTAAAGTGGCGCTTCTAGCAAAAGTACAAGATGAAGCTGGTCACGGTCTGTATTTATACTCAGCCTGTGAAACCTTAGGGATTTCTAGAAATGAATTGTATGAACAATTACATTCTGGAAAAGCAAAGTATTCATCTATCTTTAATTACCCAACAGTCACTTGGGCAGATATGGGAGCAATAGGTTGGCTTGTAGATGGTGCGGCTATTATCAATCAAGTACCACTATGTAGTACCTCTTACGGTCCATATGCACGTGCCATGGTTAGAGTATGTAAAGAAGAGAGTTTTCACCAGCGTCAAGGATTTGAGATTATGCTCAAACTAGCTAATGGAACTCCCGAACAAAAAGATATGGCGCAAGACGCTTTAAATAGATGGTGGTGGCCATCACTTATGATGCTAGGTCCTACAGATGCAGAATCTGTACATACTGCACAATCTATGAAGTGGAAACTCAAACGTAAAACCAACGATGAGTTGCGCCAGCAATTTATAGATCAAACAGTCCCACAAGCAGATTTGTTAGGACTTACGATTCCAGATCCAGATTTAACATGGAATGAAGCAACAGGACATTATGATTTTGGAGAAATAGATTGGGATGAGTTCTGGCAAGTTGTAAAAGGACATGGCCCATCAAATAAAAAACGCATGAAAGACAGAGTAGGTGCATGGGAAGAAGGAACTTGGGTACGAGATGCTGCTATGGCATATGCCGATAAAAAAGAAAAACGAAAAGATCTTAAACACGTAGGATAATGTCATCAAAAAACTGGCCCCTTTGGGAAATCTTCGTAAGAAGTAAAAACGGATTAGAACATAGACACTTCGGAAGCCTTCATGCATCAGATGCAGAAATGGCTTTAGAAAATGCACGTGACGTCTATACACGACGTAGTGAAGGTGTGAGTATATGGGTTGTAGAAAGTAATAATATCACTGCGAGTAATCCAGAACATAATGGAGAACTATTTGAACCAGCAGCAGATAAAGTATATCGTCACCCTACATTTTATGATTTGCCAGATGAGGTAAAACATATGTAATCCCAATTTAAAAGTTCGTTATGAACAATAATTTATACAATTACATCCTAGGTATTGCAGACAATAGTCTTATTCTTGGACAACGTCTGGGAGAATTATGTGGTCACGGACCAAGCCTAGAAACCGATATCGCGTGTACTAATATCTCATTGGACTTTTTTGGTCAAGTACGTAGTTATTTTAAATACGCAGCACAAATTTCAGGAAATGAGAAGGTAACAGAAGATACCATTGCATTTTTACGTATAGAACGAGAATATAAAAATGTACTCCTTGTTGAGCAGCCTAATACTGACTTTGGATACACTATTGTACGTCAATTTCTTTTTGACGCTTTTCATTTGCTTTTTCTAAGAGAATTAGAAAAGAGTACAGATGAAACTCTCGTTGCGATTGCAAAGAAGTCTATTAAGGAAGTAAGTTATCATTGGCGTTTTTCTTCAGATTGGATTAGAAGATTAGGTGATGGAACTCAAGAAAGTCACGAGCGAGTGCAAGAAGCTGTGATAGATCTTTGGATGTACACAGATGAATTGTTTCATCAAACAGATGCAGATCAAGTGATGGTTGCAGAAGGAATAGGAGTAGATACTATAAAGTTGAAAGATGCCTATTACCAAATGATTTCTGAAGTACTTAAAGAAGCTACATTAGAAATTCCAGAAGGAAAATATTTTCATAAAGGAGGAAAGCAAGGGATTCACTCAGAGCATATGGGATATATACTGTCTGATATGCAATATATGCAACGTACCTATCCTAATATGGAATGGTAGAAGAATGATGAATTGAAAAGTGTTTTACTTTGAGATTCAATATTTATTATTTAATACTCAATTCTGACTTTAGAGACACAACATATAGAGCCACATCTTATCTCAACCCTGGAATCTGTTTCAGATCCAGAAATCCCAGTGCTTTCTATTATGGATATGGGAGTGGTACGAGAAGCAATAGAAGTCGATGGAGTTGTTCAAGTAAAAATAACACCTACCTATTCAGGATGTCCAGCTATGGATGTGATAGGGGATGATATTATTTCCGCTTTCGCGAAAGCAAATAAAAAAACAAAAATAACCTTAGTCTTAAGTCCTGCTTGGACGACCGATTGGATTACCGATAGAGGCCGTAAAGCATTAGAAGAATATGGAATCGCAGCACCGCTCTCTCCGGAAGCCGATAAAGAAGCACTGCTAGGCAATAAAAAAATTGTAACATGTACCAATTGTGGCTCAACAGAAACACACTTGGTAAGTCAGTTTGGATCGACAGCCTGCAAAGCATTGTTTAAATGTGATGTATGCCAAGAACCTTTTGATTACTTTAAATGTCTGAAATAATGGATTTTGATAGAACTGGAATCATTTTGTACGTAATTAACTATCAAGAATGCATTGAGTTCTATAAAAATAGTCTAGGACTTACAACCATGTTTTCTACAGATATGCTTACCTGTTTTGCTTTTGGAAGTTCATACCTTATGGTAGAGTTAGATGATACGTATGATGGGAGTACAGAAATCCATTCTAGAGTAAAAACCTGTTTACGTATGAACGTTCCTAATGTAAAAATGCTAGCAGATACATTAAAGGCTAAAAATATAGAAGTAGATTATCAAGAACACAGTTGGGGGACTATCGCAAAGTTTTATGACCCAGATGGAAATCTATGTGCATTTAAGGATAGTGATACATTTGAAAAACAAATTAAAGAATATAAAGCCATATTAAAATAATGAGCCAGTCAATACTCAAAGAAATAAAAAACGGAGTCGCTACACTTACATTAAATCGACCAGAAGTATTTAATAGTTTTAATCGTGAGATGGCATTAACATTTCAAAATGAACTTGATGCATGTGCACATGATGCAGATGTAAGAGCGATTGTAATTACTGGAAGTGGTAGAGCATTTTGTGCTGGTCAAGATCTAAAAGAAGTAACAACACCTGATTTAAATCCAGGATTTAAGAAGATACTTGAAGAGCATTATAATCCTATTATTACAAGAATACGTACTATAGAAAAACCTATTGTAGCTGCAGTAAATGGAGTTGCCGCTGGAGCAGGAGCAAATATTGCATTAGCCTGTGATATTGTAATTGCTCATGAGAAAGTAAGCTTTATTCAGGCGTTTAGTAAGATAGGATTAGTACCAGATAGTGCTGGAACTTTCTTTTTGCCAAGACTTATAGGTTTTGGGAAAGCAAGTGCTCTTATGATGTTAGGAGATAAAATCTCTGCAACAGATGCCTCAGCAATGGGTATGATCTATAAAGTGACAACGCTAGATGATTTTCAAACAGAAATAGATACAGTAGCTAGGACACTTGCGCAGATGCCTACGAAGGCTTTAGGAATGACTAAGCGTTTACTTAATGAATCTATGAGTAATACATTAGAACAACAACTTGAATTAGAATCTAAGTTGCAAATAGAGGCGGCAAGTAGCGACGACTATGCAGAAGGAGTAGCCGCTTTTGTAGAAAAGAGAAAACCCAATTTTAAAGGGGAATAAAATAATTGTTACTCTAAGTCTGTAGAAGGACTTTTATTGAATAGTTATGAGTTTACTTCGATAAACTTAGTAGGACAAAAATAATAGTATGATTAAAAACGTAGGAATTATTGGTGCTGGAACTATGGGTTCTGGAATAGCTCAAGTAGCTGCAACAGCTGGATGTTTAGTAAAGCTATTTGATGTAAATCAACCCGCTTTGGATAAAGCAGAAGCAAAACTTGAAAAAATCCTGAATCGTTTGATTGAAAAAGGAAGAATAGATGCTGACGAGAAAAATAGAATTCAAGGAAATATTCAATATGTAAACTCTTTAAAAGAATTGGCAGATGCAGATTTGACGATAGAAGCTATTATAGAAAACCTTGACATTAAAAAGAAGGTCTTTCAAGAATTAGAATCTTATGTATCTGACACTTCGATTATAGCATCAAATACCTCAAGTCTCTCTATTGCATCTATTGCAGCATCATTAGAGAAGCCAGAACGATGTATAGGAATTCATTTTTTTAATCCAGCTCCTTTAATGAAGTTGGTTGAAGTGATACCTGCTGTACAAACGTCTCAGGCTGTTCTGGATATGTGTACTCAAGAAATTGCACGTTGGAAAAAAGTAGTAGCTGTAGCAAAGGATACTCCTGGATTTATTGTAAACCGAGTGGCGCGTCCTTTTTATGGAGAAGCATTGCGCTTGTATGAGGAAGGAGTGGCAGATTTTGCAACCATTGATTGGGCGATGAAATCTATTGGTGGTTTTAGAATGGGACCTTATGAATTGATGGATTTTATAGGAAATGATATCAACTATACAGTAACAGAAACCGTATTTAATGCCTTTTACCAAGACCCTAGATATAAACCGTCATTTACTCAGCAAAGATATAGTCAGGCGGGTTATTTAGGTCGTAAGTCAGGTCGTGGATATTATGATTATGCAAATGAGGGTGCAGATAACGCTTTCGCGAAAGCAAACCCTACAACAGATCAAGAACTCGGGAAGATGATTTTTGATCGTATTTTAGTTATGCTTATAAACGAAGCAGCAGATGCATTATTTTGGAATATTGCTAGCGCCGAAGATATTGATAATGCGATGACCAAAGGTGTAAACTATCCTAAAGGATTACTCGTTTGGGCAGATGAAAAAGGGATTGATTGGTGTGTGTCACAAATGGATGCACTATATGATGAATATAGAGAAGATAGGTACAGATGTACCCCATTGTTGCGTAGAATGAATAAGAGAGGTCACAAGTTTTTTGGATAGAATAAGTAAGTGGGTGGTTGTTTTTAATTTTTTGTAAATTTTAAAGAACAAAAAATTAAAAACTTTCCGTTTTACCTTTGTTAATTGATTGGTGTGTCCAGATGATAGATACGCTTTATAATGAATATAGAGAAGATAGATATAGATGTTCCCCATTATTACGTAGAATGAATAAAGATGGGAAGACGTTTTTTGAATAGGAGAAGTTTCCTATTTATAAAGTTATTCCAGTCATTAAAAAAATATAAAAACTCAAAATAGAATAAGAGTGAAGTTTATTAAAATCTTAATTATCTTATTTTCATTTGGTTGCCTAATAGGCTGTCAGGATACGATTGTAGAAGTTCCAATTTCGCCTTATCCTATAAGTGATGATTCCTTTTCTGTAAAAACAATTGCAGAAGGATTTGTCGTTCCCTATGGTATAGCAATAATTACTGATGATGAGTACTTTATCACAGATAGAATAGGGAAGCTATTTCACTTTAAAGAAGGCCTTCAAGTCGAAATAGAAGGGATTCCTGAAGTAAAGACATTTGGAGATAAAGGGATACCCGCAATTATGCACGGAGGACTTATGGATGTGAGTATTCACCCTGATTTTGCGACAAACTTCTGGATATATATATCCTATTTGGATATTGATGGATTTGCAAAGGTCTCTAGATTTAAAATAAAAAATAATGCAATCACTCAATTTGAAACTATTTTCAAAACAAGAAGTCAAAATTATTACGGAAACGGGATGAGGATAGTATGGGAAGACGATACACACTTTTTTCTAAATGTTGGAGGTTCCGTTTTCACTACGAGTGAAAATCCAATATTAATATCACAAGATCTTAATGAGGATGCAGGCAAGATTCACAGATTAAAAGATGACGGAACTGTCCCTTCTGATAATCCTATTTTTGATGGTTTTACAAAACCTACAACAATTTGGAGTTATGGACATCGAGATTCGCAAGGGCTGGTTTATGATAAAGAAAATAACACGCTGTTTGGTGTTGAACACGGACCAAAAGGAGGTGACGAATTTAATATTATAAAAGCTGGAGGTAATTATGGTTGGCCCATTTATACATATGGGATTCATTATGATGGTAAAAGTATTTCTATGATTACCCAAGAAGAAGCTACACAAACCACAGTATTACCAGAACATTATTGGACCGTTCCAACAGATGATGGTGGTCAAGCAATAGCACCAGCTTGTCTATTAAAAGTAGAAGGAAGTAACATAGCAGATTGGAATAATCATTTTCTAATAGGGTCATTAGCTTATAGAAGGTTAATGAAATATAATCGTGATACAGATGAAACCGTTGGATTGACAATTGAAGGAAGAGTGAGAACAATCAAACAATTACCAAGCGGTGATATCATTGCATTAATGGAAAGAAATGATGTTAGTAAATCTAATGGTAAAATTATAAGAATACATAATTGAAGAATAGAGTAAAAAATGAATCCTTAAATTTCAAAGACTCAATGCCACTTAAAGGAAAAGACATACCACATAAAATGTTATCGCAAGATGGATATAGTACTTGGTTAGGAATCGAGATACTTGAGTCTAAAGTTGGATATGTAAAAGTGGGGATGACTATTCGTAAAGAAATGCTTAATAGTATGCACTTTGCACATGGAGGAATTACATATTCACTAGCAGATACTGCTTTTGGATTTACAGCAAACACTCACGGGAAATATGCAGTCTCTATAGAAACCAGTATTAATCATATAGAGGCATTGGTAGAAGGTGATTACATTACAGCAGAGTCAACCGTAGATCATCAAAAAACAAAAGTGGGATTTAATATTGTTGAAATAAAAAGAGGAGATGAACTTGTAGCTTTGTTTAAGGGAGTGGTATATAGAACGACTAAAAATTGGGAAGAATGAGAAAGATCTTTGTTTTAGTACTATTCACTACATTTTCCTTTGGTTGTTCACTAGAATCGGAAGTCGTTACTTTTCGCGTTGATGGAGTTGATTATAAAACAGATCCTGGTGAAGCATTAAACGTAGAAAGTGGAAAAATTTCATTTTCGGTAAAACGAATTAATGAAAGTGCTAAAAAACGTTATGAAGATATGACGGTAATGTTGGATTTTCTTGATGATTATAATAAACGTTATATCTCTGAATTAGACACATATTTAATTTTAGGATCTAAAACGTATGATGATAAGAAAGTCCATTTGTATCATTTTTTTAAAAGGAAAAATAGTAGTAGAGGAATATCACTTCTAGTGATGTGTCCTTATGATGAAAACGAGAAGTATAAAGAAAAAATATATAGGGTAGTACAGTCTGCTCATTTTTAATATGAAAGAAGCATATATTATAGATGGTGTGAGAACACCTATAGGAAATTATAAAGGAACATTAAGCGCAGTACGTACTGATGATTTAGGAGCGCATGTAATACGTGAGATCGTAAAACGTAATCCTACCATTCCAAAAGAAGCCTATGATGATGTTATTATGGGGTGTGCAAATCAAGCAGGAGAAGATAATCGTAATGTAGCACGTATGTCTTTACTACTGGCAGGATTGCCTTTTTCTGTTCCTGGAGAAACTGTAAACAGATTATGTAGTAGTGGTCTTTCTGCTATTATTCATGCCAATAGAGCAATCAAAGCAGGTGATGGAGATCTATTTATCTCTGGTGGTGTAGAAAATATGACACGTGGTCCATACGTTATGGCAAAACCTTCGACAGCTTTTGGAGGTGATAGTAAGATGTATGACTCTACATTTGGATGGCGTTTTATAAACCCTAAAATGAGAGAACTATACGGTGTTGATGGAATGGGGAATACCGCCGAAAACTTAGTAGAGAAATACAATATCTCTCGAGAAGATCAAGATGCGTTTGCGTATAACAGTCAGATGAAGGCTGCAAAAGCGCAGTCTAATGGACGACTTGCTAAGGAAATTGTTCCTGTAGAGATACCACAACGTAAAAAAGATCCTATTGTTTTTGCAAATGATGAATTTGTAAAACCAGGAAGTACAAAAGAAATACTAGCAAAACTTCGTCCAGCTTTTAAGAAAGAAGGAGGAAGTGTAACAGCGGGAAATAGTTCAGGGCTTAATGATGGAGCTGTTGCAACGATTATAGCAAGTGAAGATGCTGTTGCAAAATATAACTTAAAACCATTAGCTCGTATTGTAAGTTCTGCAACTGTAGGAGTAGAGCCTCGTATTATGGGAATAGGTCCAGTGCAAGCATCTAATAAGGCATTAAAAAAAGCAGGACTTACAATGGATGATATGGATGTAATTGAGCTTAATGAGGCTTTTGCATCACAAGCACTAGCATGTATAAGAGAATGGGGGCTAGCCGATGATGATGCAAGGATTAACCCTAATGGAGGGTCTATCGCTATTGGACATCCGCTAGGTGTGACAGGAGCTCGTATTGCATACTCGGCAGCATTAGAGTTGCAAGAAACTGGGAAAAAATATGCATTGGTAACCATGTGTATAGGTGTAGGACAAGGATATGCGGCTATTATTGAAAATGTAACTATATAAGCTTTCGCGAAAGCGTACTTTAAATCTATCAATATGAAAATACTAATTGTAGGAGGAAACGGAACGATAGGAAGAACAGTTGCAAAACGTTTTTCTGAAAATCATGAAGTGCTTATTGCTGGAAGATCTTCTGGAGATGTCACGGTAGATATAGCTTCTTCGGAGTCTATTCAAAAAATGTTTGAGACTGTAGGCAAAGTAGATGCGATTGTAAATATTGCAGGAGATGCAAAATGGGATGCATTTGACAACCTTTCTGAAGATGATTTCTATATAGGAATCAAAAGCAAGATGATGGGACAAGTAAACTTAGTACGTCTTGGGAGAGAATTTTTGAATGATAAAGGTTCGATTACATTGACTACTGGGATTCTTGCAGACGAACCTGTAGATATGACAACAAGTGCTGCTATGGTAAATGGAGCAATCCAAAGTTTTACAAAAGCAGTTGCTCTAGAACTAGATAGAGGTATTCGTGTTAATGTGGTTTCGGCAGATCTTGTAGAAGATGCGTACGAAAAATACAAAGATTATTTTCCTGGAAATACACCAGTGCCTATGCATAAGGTTGTAGATGGTTACGTAAAGAGTGTGATGGGGAAAATTAACGGAGAAATTATAAGAATACGAGGATAAGGAGATATACGCTTTCTTGTCTGCCGTAGGCATAGTACAAAAGCGTACTCAGGTAAAATAATTAATAAAAACCCATAAAACTCTTTTTCTATTTGGGAGAGGGTTGGGGAGAAGGATTATGAATAAAACGCAACATTATATTAAAGGAACTTGGTCTGATGGTCAAGGGGAAGGAATTCCTATTTTAGATTCTGTAACTGGAGAACAATTTACCAGTGTAACTACAGACGGAATTGATTCTGCAAGTATTTTACAATATGGACGTGATCATGGATCTGTTTTACGTAAAATGACGTTTCAGGAACGCGGTAATATGATTAAAAAATTAGCGCTATATCTTACTAAGAAAAAGCGTGCGTTTTATGAGTTAAGTTATCGTACAGGAGCCACAAAAATTGATAGTTGGATTGATATAGAAGGGGGTTTTGGTAATCTTTTTGCAAATGCATCTTTACGTAAATTGTTTCCAAATCAATCATATCACGTAGAAGGAGATCCTATTGATTTATCAAGAGGAGGTCGTTTTATGGCACATCATATTATGGTGCCTAAAGAAGGCATTGCAGTACATATAAATGCATTTAATTTTCCAATTTGGGGAATGTTAGAAAAATGCGCTGTCAACTGGATGGCGGGAATGCCTGCAGTTGTGTTACCAGCGCCACAAACAGCATATCTTACAGAAGCTGTTGTGAGAGAAATTATAGCTTCTGGAATTTTACCAGAAGGAGCATTACAATTGATTAGTGGTACGGCTAGAGATATTTTAGATACTGTACAATCTCAGGATGTAGTGACATTTACAGGATCTGCTTTAGTAGGGAGAACGTTAAGAAATCATCCGCAATTAACGCAAGAATCGGTGCCATTTACAATGGAAGCAGATTCTTTAAATGCAGCGATACTAGGTGAAGATGCTGTCCCTGGAACACCAGAGTTTGATTTGTTTATCAAAGAAGTACGTAACGAGATAACAGTCAAATCGGGACAGAAATGTACAGCGATACGACGTATTATTGTTCCAGAAAAACTAACCGAAGATGTGCAAATCGCATTAGGAAAAGCTTTAGACAAAGTAACGATAGGTGACCCTCGTTTAAAAGAGGTTCGTATGGGAGCATTGGTAAACGACAGACAGCGACAATCTGTACGAGAGCAGGTAGCAAAAATTGCTGAGACAGCAAGTATTGTTTATGGAAATCTTAATGAAGTAGAAACGATAGGTGCTGATGCGCAAAAAGGTGCATTTATGAAACCTATCTTATTACGAGAAGATCATCCGCTTACAAATGAAAATGCACATGTAACAGAAGCTTTTGGTCCAGTGAGTACTATTATGCCTTATAAAAATCTAGAAGATGCTATTACATTAGCAAAAATGGGTAAAGGTTCTTTAGTGAGTTCTATTGTAACAAATGATAATCAAATTGCAAGAGAGTATGCTGTATCTGCCGCAACACATCATGGACGTATTCTTATTTTAAATAGAGAGAGTGCAAAACAATCTACAGGACACGGATCTCCATTGCCTAACCTTATCCATGGAGGACCAGGACGTGCTGGAGGAGGTGAAGAGATGGGAGGAATGCGAGGTATAAAACACTACTTACAACGTTGTGCAATACAAGGGTCACCGACAACACTTACAGAAGTAACGGGTATTTATCAAGCCAATGCAGATTATAAAGAAGCAGAGAAACATCCATTTGCCTATCATTGGGAGGATATTCAACCCGGAATGTCCCTTAAGACACATAACAGAACAATTACCGATGGGGATATTGTAAACTTTGCAAACCTTACTTGGGATCACTTCTATGCGCATACAGATATTACATCTCTTGAGGGAAGTATTTTTGAAAAACGTACCGCACATGGTTATTTTATTTTAGCAGCGGCAGCAGGACTTTTTGTATACCCTAATAAAGGCCCAGTAGCAGCAAACTATGGATTAGAAGAGTGTCGTTTCTTACGACCTATTTACCATAATGACACCGTATATGTGCGTTTGACGTGTAAACAAAAAATAGAACGTGATGTTGCAGGAAATGAACATCCTTGCGGAATCGTAAAGTGGTTTGTTGAGGTGTTTGATGCAAATCCTAAAGAAGATCAAGAACCGTTGGTAGCTGTCGCAACTATTCTTACGATGGTTCAGAAAAAACAATTGGTGTTTACAGAAATTACAGATGCTGTTTTTGAAGATGCGCTAGCAACACTTACTGAGGATAGCAAACCACAATGGGGAGCTATGACACCGCAGCAAATGGTGGAGCATTTAGAATTCACCTATCGTATTGCTTTAGGAGAAATACAGGATTTTGAAGTTGCTACTCCAGAAAAAGTATTGGATAAAGTGCATGCTACTTTATATAACTATGATAAGATGCCTCGGGAATATAATTTTCCATTATATGAAGCTGGGATTCAGCCTCCATTAAAGCATGTTGATCTCGCTTTCGCGAAAGCGGAATTAACCAGAATACGACAAGAATATTTGAAATTTTATAAGGAAAATCCAGAAGCCACGGCAAAGAATGCGGTCTTTGGAGAACTTAATAAATACGAATGGTATTTAATGGAACGAAAACATTTGAATCACCATTTTGAACAATTTAACCTATTAGATTAATTAACTCAAGAATTAAGCATAACCATGTCTGACCCATACGTAAAAGAAGAAATACATAACGGAATCTCGACCATAACCTTTTTTCACCCGGCACATAATAGTTTGCCAGGAGATATTCTTGCAAAACTAGCAAGTACAATAACAGAAGCTGGAAAGAATGAAGCTGTAAAGGTAATCATCTTAAAAAGTGGAGGTGATCGTACGTTTTGTGCAGGAGCAAGTTTTAAAGAGCTTATAAATATAAATGATGCAGAGACAGGAAGGATTTTCTTTTCTGGTTTTGCAAATGTGATTAATGCGATGCGTACGTGCCCTAAATTTATTATAGGAAGAGTACAAGGTAAAACTGTAGGTGGAGGTGTAGGTGTTGCAAGCGCTACAGATTATTGTATGGCTAGTAAGTTTGCAAGTATTAAACTAAGCGAGCTTAATGTAGGAATAGGTCCTTTTGTGGTAGGTCCCGCTGTAGAGCGTAAACTTGGCTTAACAGGGATGTCGCAAATAGCAATAGATGCAAATACGTTTTATGATGCTGAGTGGGCAAGACAAAAAGGATTGTATGCACAGGTGTATGATAGCATAGAAGCACTAGATGAAGCGGTACAGGCATTTGCAGAAAATCTATGTACATATAATCCAGAAGCAATGAGAGAAATGAAGACAATCCTCTGGAAAGGGACAGAAGATTGGGATACACTTCTAGCTGAGAGAGCCGCTATTTCTGGACGCCTTGTGCTAAGTGATTTTACAAAAGAAACTTTAAAGAGGTTCAAATAGAATATTAATCTACCTGAATGATACTCTTTATGGGAATAGTAACTCCTTTTTTAAGGATGACATCATTCTTTGTGACACCCCATACGGTAGTGTATATAAAGATGATTCTGTTGCGAGAATCTTTAAAATAGATGTGTACTTTGTTTTTGACAACATTTCCTAAACGCATGGCTCTATTTATAGAATAGAGGCGTAGTTCTTTTTCTTGACGTGTTTTGATGACGTCTTCATTAGAGAATTTAAGAGCATATAAGAACTCTTTTTTTGTGGGATATATTTTTTCTAAAGTATCCATAAGGGGGAAAAGGTTTATTAAGTTGGGTGGGTATGCTTTTTAATCTATATATACAATACGATGTCGAGGTATAATGGTTCCTTTTTTAAGAATAACACTATTTTGGGTAACAGCCCATATAGTCGTGTGTACTCTCATTAATTTGTTTTCGGCATCTTTAAAATAAATATTGACTTTGTTTTTAAGTAAATTACCTAATTGAGATGCACGATTGAGATAATAAGCACGTAAACTTTTTTGACTTTTATCTAGGAATACATCTTCTTTAGGAAACTTAATTAAAGGTATATATTCCTTTTGTACGAAGCAAGATGTTGTTTGTTGAATCATAGCGTGGAATTTTTATTGATACCTTAGTTAGTAAAGTAACGCAGATACTTACAGGATTATATTGTGTATTAGTAATCTTTAACAATTTTTTATCAACAATGGTGTTAAAAAGCGCTGATTTGTTTTTATATATTCAGAGATATTTGAAAAGTAAATAATATAATTTTTATGATTTATAGTTTTAAAGGGCATATCCCTGTCGTACATCCATCTAGTTTTGTACATCCACTTGCAGCAGTTACTGGAAATGTTATTATAGGAAAGGATTGCTATGTTGGTCCAGGAGCAGCTATACGTGGAGATTGGGGAGAAATTATACTTGAAGACGGTGTTAATGTACAAGAAAATTGTACAGTACATATGTTTCCAGGAAAATCTATTATACTTAAAGAAAGTGCTCACGTAGGTCATGGCGCAATTATTCATGGGGCAAACTTAGGTCGTAACTGTTTGATTGGTATGAATAGTGTTATTATGGATGATGCTCAAATAGGAGATGAGTGTATTGTAGGAGCTATGGCTTTTGTGAGAGCAGAAACTATAATCCCAAATCGAAGTCTTGTAGTAGGGAATCCAGCAAAAATCATAAAAGAAGTCAGTGATGAGATGATTGCTTGGAAAACAGCAGGGACAAAATTATACCAACAACTCCCAGCCGATTGCCATGAATCATTAAGAGAAGTAGCACCTTTAAGAGAAATTCCTGAAAATAGACCTAAACAAGAAGATTTTTATGCAACCTTACAAGAGTTTAAAAAGAAATGATGTTAATTTAATCATAAATAAATCTTATTGATAAATAAATGTTAATAGTGAAATGTTATAGATAAAACTTCGTCTTAATAAGTGTTAGAAAAATTAAATAATAACTCTTAAAAAGATAGAAATTATGAAAACGTTCTTTAAAAATTTATCAAAAAAAATGAAGGTAGTATCCGATTTTTTACAAGACTTAGCAGATAGTAGTAGTTATGCTATACATAGATAGAATACAATTTAATTCAAATAATTATTAAAGTATTATTTATGATAACGTATACATAGAATGTAATAATGACTAGCGTTGTTATTACATTTTTTTTGCCTAATAATGAGATGTTTTATTTTTCTATCTGATACTATTTATTTTAAAAAAGAGAGATCTACTTCATTTGTCTCTTTGCTTGTAGATAATACAATATGACTTTGTACATTTCCTAGGTAAGGTAATAATGTCAATTTTGTTATGATAAACGTCTCATAAGCTTCTATGTCTTTTACAACAAGTTTAAGTAAATAGTCAAATCCTCCACTTACACGATGACATTCTACAACTTCTGGAAAGTCATTAATCTCTCTTACAAATTTTTCTAGAAAACTACGTGTATGCCCCTGAAGGGAAATAGCAATAAATACCGTTTGCTTTAAGCCTATTTTTTTGTGATCTAAACGTGCTGTATAATTTGATATCAAACCTTCTTTTTCTAGTTTTTTTATTCGTTCAAAAATGGGAGTTGTAGAAAGCTCTAGTTGGGCAGCCATACTTTTTACGGTTCGATTAGAATTACTCTGTAGTAATTTGAGAATTGCAATATCTGTAGTATCTAGTTTCATGAGTAATAAAATACTTTTTATTCTGCTTTATAGTAAAAAATAAAGAACAAAAATACATTATAATGTGTTTTAAAAGAATAATATTCTAATATAATTACATATGTCAGCTATTTCAAATATTTAAGTAAGAAGGTTTATTATATTTACAATTACCATAAATTAAATACCCCCATATGAGTAATAAAATAACCGATTTGCTAATGCCAAAGATGGGTGAAAGCATAACGGAGGGAACGATATTAAACTGGTTAATTCAAGAGGGAGATTCTTTTGAAGAGGGAGATATTATTGTTGAGGTGGCAACAGATAAGGTAGATAATGAAGTGCCGGCGCCAGCATCGGGGATTCTAAAAAAACATCTTTATGGGCCTAATAGCGTAGTTGCTGTAGGAACTCCAATAGCACATTATGAAGTAGATGCTACTGTTGTGAAAAAGGAGAAAATTTCCTCACCTTCGGATACTATAAACGCTTCTACACTAAAAAGAAGTCAAAAGACTTCCATAAAGCAAAGTAGTGTTCCTACTCAAAATGCCGCTTTTACAATTCCAAATAAAGATATGTTTGTGAGTCCTCTTATAAAGAGTATTGCACAACAACATCATGTTTCCTATGAAGAATTAGCTCGTGTACCAGGAACTGGAGCAGAAGGCCGTCTTCGTAAGAGCGATCTTATGCACTATATAGACGAGGGTCGACCATTTCAATTTGCACAAACAGCAGTGCAACCAGATCCTACAGCTTATAGAATCCCGCAATTAAATCCTGATAAAGGAACCGGGAAAATTGTCGAGATGGATCGCATGCGCCAAATGATTGCAGATCATATGGTCTATAGTAAACATACAAGTCCGCATGTAACTGCTTATGTCGAAGCTGACCTGACAGAACTTGTTGCTTGGCGTACAGCAAACAAAATACCCTTTTTAGAAAAGCATAATCAAAAATTAACCTTTACCCCTTTGTTTGTAGAAGCTGTTGCAAAAGCAGTAGCAGACTTTCCTATGATTAACGTTTCTGTAGATGGTAAAAATATCATCGTAAAAGAAAACATCAATATAGGAATGGCAACAGCATTACCATCTGGTAATTTAATTGTTCCTGTTGTTAAAAATGCAAATCAAAAATCATTGCCAGAAATTGCGGCGGAGGTAAATAGATTGTCAGGATTAGCAAGAGAGAATAAATTAGGAGGTGATGATATCAAGGGAAGTACATTTACGATAAGTAATGTAGGAACCTTTGGAAGTGTCATGGGAACTCCTATTATTAATCAACCAGAAGCTGCGATTCTTGCTACAGGAATTATTAAGAAACGAGCAGAAGTAATGGAACGTCCAGAAGGTGATACTATAGAAATTAGGCAAATGATGTATCTCTCCTTAAGTTTTGATCATCGTATTGTAGATGGTTACTTAGGTGGAAGTTTCTTGAGACGTATAGCAGATAATCTGGAGCAATTTGACACCTCTAGAACTATCTAGATGTTATAAATATATGAATGGTCTCTTTTGAGAGACATGTCCAAAAGGACAGAGAGAGTTTTTACAACTTTCATTATTTAAACTTGAAGCATATCCTACAATGAATATACCAACTACAAAAACTAAAGCGTCAAAAATTGATAGTATCGATTTTGATAATATCCCATTAGGACGCACCTTTACAGACCATATGTTCATTTGTGATTATACAGATGGACAATGGCAAAATCCTAGAGTAGAACCTCTAGAATTAATTCCTACACATCCAGCAGCGATGGCACTGCATTATGGACAAGCTGTTTTTGAAGGGATGAAGAGTACGCTTTCGCGAAAGCGGGAACCACTTCTTTTTCGCCCATCAGAAAATGCATCCCGTCTTAATGCAAGTGCACGCCGAATGGGAATGCCAGAATTTCCAGAAGACCTATTTGTAGAAGGTTTAAAAACACTTGTCAATGTAGAACAAGGATGGATTCCGCCAGCAGACGGAAGTGCCTTGTACTTAAGACCATTTATGTATGCAGATGAGCCTTTTATAGGAATGAGAGCAGCAACAAGTTTTAAATTTGTTATTATCGCATCTCCAGCAGGTCCTTTCTTTAGTAAACCAATAAAATTATGGGCAGAACGTAGTTATATACGAGCTGCAGCTGGTGGAACTGGAGAAGCAAAAGCAGCAGGAAACTACGCTGCAGCTATTCGCCCTACAGAAATCGCCAAATCAAAAGGATATGATCAAGTACTTTGGCTAGATGCTCATGAACATAAATACATACAAGAAGTGGGGACGATGAATATCTTTTTTAAGATAAACGGACAGTTTATTACTCCAAATCTTGATGGAGCCGTACTCCATGGTATTACTAGGAAAAGTGTGATTGATCTTTTAAAACACAAAGGATATACTGTTACAGAAAGACCTATTACAATAAATGAAATACAAGAAGCAGCACAACTAGGAACATTAGAAGAAGCTTTTGGAACGGGTACAGCTGTAGGAATTGCATATATTCAAGAAATAGGGTGGGGAGATGAAATGATCAATGTTTCAGAAACATACCCTGTAGGTAACGCTGTAAATGATACTCTTAATGCTATTAAAACAGGAGCTCATGAAGACTTATTTGAGTGGATGGTTCCTGTAAATGCAGAAGAGCTAGTATAATAATTTTGAACACTCAATTATAGAATATATAATGTCATAGTTCTTATCTTACTTGATATTTAGTATTTGATTTTAGACACTCCATGAATAAAGACATACTCAAAAAAGGATTTCAAAATCTTTGTACGGCAAAATCAATGACCGAATTGTACGAAGAAAACTTTAAAGTAGTTTCAAAATATGTACACGCAACAAGTCGTGGTCATGAGGTTATACAAACTGCAATAGGAATGCAATTACGCCCTCAAGATTATGCATTCCCTTATTATCGTGATGATGCTATGTTGCTTGCGATAGGGATGAGTTCTTATGAGCTTATGTTGCAAGTCTTAGCAAAACGAGATGATCCTTTTTCTGGAGGCCGTACCTATTATTCGCACCCTAGCTTGAGGGATGATGATAAGCCTAAAATACCACATCAAAGTAGCGCCACAGGAATGCAAACAATTCCTGCCACAGGAGTTGCTATGGGGTTTTGGTATGAGGAAGCTGAGAATCTCAGTAAGCATAAAGAAGGAGAAAAACCTTTTGTAGTATGTTCTCTTGGAGATGCGTCTGTGACAGAAGGAGAGATTGCAGAAGCTTTTCAAATGGCAGCACTTAAGCAACTTCCTATTTTGTATTTAGTACAAGATAATGGGTGGGATATTAGCGCAAATGCAGCAGAAACAAGAGCGCAAGATGCTTTTGAGTATGCTAGAGGGTTTAATGGTCTTGAGGCGGTAACTATTGATGGAACTGACTTTGAAGAAAGCTACAATACATTGCAAGATGTTATTCATAAGATACGTACAGAACGCAGACCGTTTTTAGTGCATGCAAAAGTGCCATTACTTAATCATCATACTTCTGGTGTACGTATGGAGTGGTATCGAGATGATTTAGAAGAAGCACGCAGTCGTGATCCGTATCCTAAGATGATACAGTTACTTCTGGATAATGGTGTTACTCAAAAAGAGATTGATGATATGATCGCTTTCGCGAAAGCGGAAACACAAACAGCCTTCGAGAAAGCACAAGAAGCAGAAGACCCAAAGCCTGAAGATTTATTTACCCACGATTTTGCACCTACACCTATAACCGAAGAAGTTGGAGAACGATCACCTGAAGGTGGAGAACAAGTTGTAATGGTAGATTGTGCCTTATTTGCTATAGAAGAATTAATGAGAAAACACCCTGAATGTTTGATGTATGGTCAAGATGTAGGAGGGCGATTAGGAGGTGTTTTTAGAGAAGCAGCAACACTTGCTCAAAAATTTGGTGATAACCGCGTGTTCAATACACCTATTCAAGAAGCTTTTATTGTAGGATCTACCGTAGGAATGAGTGCAATAGGTTTAAAACCAATTGTAGAAGTGCAATTTGCAGATTACATCTGGCCAGGTCTTAATCAACTCTTTACAGAGGTGTCTCGTTCTTGTTACTTAAGTAATGGAAAATGGCCTGTATCTATGATTTTACGTGTGCCTATAGGGGCGTACGGATCTGGAGGTCCTTATCACTCATCTTCTGTAGAAAGTGTAGTGACTAATATACGCGGACTTAAAATAGCATACCCTTCTAATGGAGCCGATCTTAAAGGTCTTTTAAAAGCAGCATACTATGACCCTAACCCTGTAGTGATTTTTGAACACAAAGGACTATACTGGTCTAAAGTGCCAGGGACAAAAGGAGCAACTTCTATAGAGCCTTCTGAAGACTATATGCTTCCTTTTGGAAAGGCATGGATACTACAAGAAATTTGGAAACAAGAAGAAGTAGAAACCATGTCTATTATTACTTATGGAATGGGGGTGCATTGGGCTATGAATGCGAGTTCAGAACTAGGAATGCAAGATCGTATTGAAATAGTTGATCTACGTACATTACATCCGTTGGACTACGATACCGTTTTTAAATCTGTAAAGAAATGCGGGAAATGTCTTGTGATTACAGAAGAACCATCTGATAATGGTTTTAGCCGTGGTCTTCAAGGAAGAATTCAGGAAGAATGTTTCAGAGAATTAGATGCTCCAGTATTACTTATAGGATCAGAAAATATGCCTGCAATTCCGTTAAATAGTACCTTAGAGCAGACGATGATTCCGAGTACAGAAAAGGTGAAAATAAAGATAGAAACGCTGTTAGGATATTGATTAATTGTATGCTAACGACGAATGAGTGAAAACGCACCAACAATTACTTTCATGTTATTGTTAGTGTCTTTTATTTCGGCTTTGTACCAATAAGAAGTAGATGGCATTAACGTTCCGTTGTAGAGTCCATCCCATCGCTGATTTCGTTTTAAAGTCTTGAGTAATTTCCCATAACGATCAAAAATTAAAACAGCCGATGCTCCAGGTATTCCCCATGTATCATGATATCCATCATTATTAGGGGTGAAATAGTTTTGAACACACTCTTCGCTACTGAATATTGGGTCACAGCTATTTAATGGATCTGTATTATTTATGATCTCATCTTTATCATTGATTCCGTCTCCATCCGTATCTGGATTATTTGGATCTGTGTTATAAAATATTATTTCGTCATTATTTGGAAGTCCATCACCATCAGGATCACAGGTTGGTCCCGTCATATTCGGATCACAAGGGTCTAGTGGATCTGTGTTATTATTAACTTCATCTCCATCATTGATTCCGTCTCCATCGGTATCTGGATTGTTAGGGTCTGTATTATGAATGGTTGTTTCGTCACTGTTTGATAATCCATCTCCATCAGGATCACAAGTTGGCCCTGTCATATTTGGGTCACAAGGATCTAGCGGATCTGTGTTATTATTGACTTCATCTCCATCGTTAATTCCATCTCCATCAGTATCTGGATTGTTAGAGTCTGTGTTATGAATGGTTGTTTCGTCACTATTTGATAATCCGTCCATATCAGGATCGCAAGTTGGTCCAGTCATATTCGGATCACAAGGATCTAGTGGATCTGTGTTATTATTTACTTCATCTCCATCATTAATTCCATCTCCATCTGTATCCGGATTGTTAGGGTCTGTGTTATGAATGGTTGTTTCATCATCATTAGACAATCCATCCCCATCTGGATCACAGATTGGTCCTGTCATATTAGGGTCACAAGGGTCTAGTGGATCTGTGTTATTATTGACTTCATCTCCATCATTGATTCCGTCTCCATCGGTATCTGGATTGTTTGGGTCTGTATTGTGAATGGTTGTTTCGTCACTATTTGATAATCCATCTCCATCTGGATCACAGGTTGGTCCTGTCATATTCGGATCACAAGGATCTAGTGGATCTGTATTATTATTTACTTCATCTCCATCATTGATTCCATCTCCGTCGGTATCTGGATTGTTAGGATCTGTATTGTGAATGGTTGTTTCGTCACTGTCTGATAATCCGTCTCCATCGGTATCACAATTTCCTCCTCCAGTAGGAACAGTGTTTATGTGAATAGGGTTTCTTGTTATGGTAAGATTAAATATAATAGTATTGGTGACTTCACAATAATAATCACCTATATCACTGGGTTGGACTGAAGGGATTGTATAGGTGCTAGAAGTTGCTCCAGCAATAGGAATTCCTGTTGGTGAAGTTCCTTTAAACCATTGGTAATTATTTTGATTACCGCTAACATTGGTTATCATATCTACCGATGTATTTTGGCATGGATCAATTGTATATTCAACATCAACATTTGCTTGGGGGGTCCATGAAATACTTCCTCCAACTCCAAAGAAAAATAGGTAATCATTAAATTCATTTTCAAAATCTCCAAACTGAAATTCATTTGATTCAATTAACAGAAATTGCATATTGGGATGTGTTGCCAATGTTAGAGGAGGAATGTTCCCACTAAAAGAATTATTATAAATAGAAACGGCAACAAGATTTGTGTTATTTGATAACCAAACAGGAAATACATCATCAAAGTTATTCCGATCCAATACAAAATATTCTAACGTTGTTAGATTAGAAAAACTTGCAGGGATAGTTCCTGAAAGTTGATTGTCACTTATATTAAACCAATTGAGATTTGAAAAATTTCCAATTCCAGTTGGTAAGCCACCAGTTAGTTGGTTTTGTCTGATGTCAAAAGTTTGAGTGTTTGTAAGATTCCCTAAACTTGTTGGGATGATTCCTGTTAGATTATTAACAAATAACACAAACGTTTCAATATTTGATAAATTCCCTAAGCTTGTTGGTATTGTTCCTGAAAGTTGATTATCGCCTAAATGTAAATATGTAAGTGTGCTTAAATTCCCCAATTGTGTTGGTATTGTTCCTGTCAAATTATTCGACCTTAGGTTCAAGTGCTCTAAGTTTGATAAGTTTCCTAGTTCTAATGGGATTGTGCCTCCAAATCCTGCATATTCCAATCGTAATTCTCTAAGTGTACTGATATTTCCAATCTCTATAGGTATAATTTCTCCAACAAAGTTTGATGATGAAAGGTCTAAGATCTCTAAAGCAGGAGAAGACCCTAGAACTATAGGTACTGGTCCTGTGAAGTTGATATTATTACTAAGCCTGAGAATTCTTAATGTTGAGATATTGGCAAATTCTACAGGAATTGTTCCAGAAATATTTGATTGACTAATATCAAATTCTTCTAGTTCAGTAAGCTGATTAACAATAGTTGGAATAGGGCCATTTATATTTGGATCTGATCCTAATACAATGGATTGAACTCTGTTGTTGGTGTTACATATAATTCCAGGATAAGATGTCGCATTACATGGGTCGCAGTCTGTTATATTCCAGACAGTTGTTACCCAAGTAGGTCCATTCATAGAATTGTAAATTGCCTCCACAGCAGGATAATCTGGATGGGTACAAGAACCACTTGTTGTAACAAAACTCTCTTCTGTACAATTGATTCCTAGTTGAACTGCGTTACTATTAAACGGGATTATTTGCACATAATACGTAGTAGCTACATTCAGTATTCCTGGAGGGATAATGTATGTTGTGGTTGTACTTATGTCATTGATTAAATTATAATTTCCAGAAGTGTCACCTATGAGTATCTGATATGTTGCTGCTCCACTCACGGGATTCCATTCCAAGTCTGTATCTATCGAAATATCAATAGCTCCGTTTGTAGGAGTGACCAAACTAGTACAAGAACTCCCTGTGGTGAAACTCTCTTCTGCACAATTAATTCCTAATTGAACTCCGCTACTGTTAAACGGGATTATTTGCACATAATACGTAGTGGCTACATTCAGTATTCCTGGAGTGATAACGTATGTTGTGGTTGTACTTATATCATTGATTAAATTATAATTTCCAGAAGTGTCACCTATGAGTATCTGATATGTTGCTGCTCCACCAACAGGATTCCATTGCAAGTCTGTATCTACCGAAACATCAATAGTTCCGTTTGTAGGAGTGACTAAATTGGTGCATACGCTGCCTGTTGTAAAACTTTCTTCAGAACAATTAAAGCTTAATGGAATTCCTGAGAAACTATATGGCGTAATTGAAACATAATAAGTAGTAAAAGGGTCTAAATCATTAGGAAAAATAAAGCCGGTGCTAGGTGTTAGGATGTTAGCAATACTAAAATCTCCTGGAGACAGCCCAACGAATAGCTCGTAATTTGCTGCGCCAGGAACAGAGCTCCAACTTAAATTGGTGTCTACAGGTACATCTGTTGAGCCGTCGGTAGGTAGTAATAAACTAGGACATCTAATGTCAGTTCTAAAAAACTCTTCGTTACAATTAACACCTATCGGAATTCCTGAAGCATCTAGCGGTGTAATTAAAACATAATGGTTGGTTAATCCATTTAAATCATTGGCAAAATTATACGTGGTGTTAGGAACAATAATATCTAAAATATTGTAGTTTCCAGAAAACGAACCGACTTGTACTTGATAGTTTGCAGCCCCAGAGACAGGGTTCCAACTTAAATCTGTGTCTACAGGAACATCAATACTTCCATCTATGGGATTTGTCAAATTGGTACATAAACTACCTGTAGTGAAGCTCTCTTCTACGCAACCTATTGAATCTCCTGAAGAATTATATGGAATGATTTGAACAAAATAAGTAGTTGATATATTTAGATCAGATAAGAAGTCATAGTTAGTAACATTTCCGACATCTAAATCATTAATAATGTCATAATTTCCAGCGCTACTTCCAATATTAAGTTTGTAGCCTGTTGCCCCAGCAACAGGATTCCAGTCTAAATCAGTACTAACTGCAACATCCGTTTGCATATTAACGGGAGAGGCTAATGTTGTACAAGCTAGACCACCTGCGATCACAAGTTCAATACGATGACGTTCTAAAGTTAAATCAGTAACAATGTTACTATTTACAAGGGCATAATAAAAACCGTTATCTGCAGCTTGTACATTATTTAAATTGAGTGTAGCATTTGTAGCTCCTGTAATAACAGTCCCTGTACTGATAGCATCAGGTGCAAAATACCATTGATAAGTGTTCTGATTACCACTACAATTTACAGTCATGGCAACATTATCTCCTGCATTTGAATTTTGAGTATACGCAGTGTCTAGTAAAGCTTGTGGGTTGTCGTCAAATAGAGCAACATTCGTATCGTAAAAAGGGAACTCATTTTCAAAATCACCAAATTGATACGCATTATCTTGAATCCTAAAAAAAGTTAACCCTGCATTATTTGTCAAATTAGGAATAGTGCCAGAAAGATTATTGTTATTTACATAAAGAGTAAAAAGGTTAGTTTTACTACTTAAACTAGGAGGGAGACTACCTGATAATTGATTATTATAAATTTGAATACTTGTTAAAAGAGGTTGTGAGAGTGCATTTGCAGGGATGCTCCCAGATAGTTGATTGTCATGAAACCATAAAGAACGTAGTGCGGATAAAGATCCAAAAGTATTGGGAAAAGACCCAGTCAAATTGTTCTCAGCTAAATCGTATGTCTGTAAACTATTAAAAAAGCCATAACTATCAGGTATTGTTCCTGAAATTTGATTGTTGCTCAGATTAAGTATGATAAGATTAGGTAATGCATTATTGCCGAGTGCGGGTGGCAATGATCCTGATAGTTGATTGCCTTCTAAATTAAGCTGTTGTAAACTGGTAAGATTAGAAAAAGAAGCTGGAAGCGAACCGCTGAGTTGATTGTTAATAGCCCAAAACTCTAATAAGGTAGTGTTATTCCCAATTTCTGTAGGAATAGCTCCTGATAATTGATTGGTACCTAGATACATAATCTGAATGCTATTCAGATTTCCAAAAGTATTTGGAATGGTTCCTGATAAATTATTTCCTCGTAAATCTAAAAACTCAAGATTAGATAAGTTTCCTATAGAAGCAGGAATAGTTCCACTTAATTCATTAAAACCTAGACGAAATGTTTCTAAATTAGAAAAATTTCCTATATAACTAGGTATCGGTCCTGTAAGACTGTGACCAGAAAGGGAAAGCCAAGTAAGGTTTGTAAGATTGGCAAAAGAAGCAGGTATAGGACCAGTCATTCCTCCTGCAAAAGGCCTGTTAATATTAAGTACTGTAAGATTTGTCATAGACCCTATAGATGTGGGTAGGGTCCCTGTAACATCGCTGCGATCTAAGGAGAAAAAGACCATTTGTGTTAATTGTGATATTTCTGGAGGTAGTGGTCCAGAGACATTAAGGTCATTGGTAATATTTATAGACCAAACTCGCCCCGCAGAACATTGTACATTGGCATAGGTGCAAGGGTCACAGTTGGCAATCACTGGCCATGGTTGATTCCAGTTGGCTCCATTAAGGTTGTTGTATAGAGCAAGCATCGCTGGGTAGTCAGGATGTCCGTTTGCGATCCTTTCATCTTCTTCATTTTTATTAGATACTTCAATAGTAACAGGATCTTCATTTGTAAAACAATTTGTGACCCATAAAGTTTCCTCTAGTGATGAAGGGATGTTTGGAGAACTCCAACCTTGAGATAAAAAAATAGAAGCAATAATAAGTATACACTTTGTATAATTCTGCATAGAAGATATTTTATAACAGTGTATAGAAAGAATGTGTGCAGGAATCACTCCAAATATCGTTTGTTATTTTAATCATATAGCGCTACTAAAAGTTTATATAATACGCTTTCGCGAAAGCGTAAAAAGAGTATTAATTTTTGAATATAGACTTCTGTCCAATGGGTATTAGTATGTTAGATTACCATTGGGGGTGTAGGTAATGACGTATAGTCCTAGCATAAGACTAAAATATCTAAACCTCCATGTTTTGACGTTCAGGATATTGCGAATCTGCAATAATTGGAACTAATTCTAAAGGTTTTTTCTAAAATATGATGGTGTGACGCCTGTAAATTTCTTGAAGGCATTGTTAAAGGTGGTCTTAGAACTAAAACCAGCTTCTAGGCCAATGGCGACTAACGTGTAGTTTGAAAATTCAGGATTATGAAGAAGTTCTTTTGCCTCAGCTATACGTAATGAATTTATATAATCATTAAAACTTGTTTGGAGTTCATTATTAATAATACGTGATAAATAACTTTTACTTAACTGTAGTTTTTCTGCTAGAAAATCCAAAGAAAGATTTGGGTCAAGATATCGTTTGTCGTTTATGATAATCTCTTCAAGTTTAATGATATGTTCGTTTTTTGAATTTTGAACAATCGAATAAGGTTTGCTTTTGTTTACAAAAGTTCTGATTTTTTGTCGCTGATTTAGAGTTTTGATTTTGTGGATTCCAATGTACCCTATAATATAAATGACAATAGACGTAATTATAAAAATAGGAAGATATATCGTTTCTTCATTTTTCCAATACTTATATGTATAAACAGACCAAGGGATGCACGAGAGAGCTAAGACACCAAGTAATACTTTTATCCACAACAAATCCGTAATTATAACTTTAGATCTAGATGTGTTATTTATTTTTTGATAGTTTTTTATATGTATAAACAATAATAAGATGGTAAATAGTAATGTTGGGATATTTACAAAATCACCGTATACGTCAATGAGATTTGCTATTTCAGCTTGATCTGCATCATAATTTGCTGTGCGTCCAGTAGCAAGGGCTACAACTTTATAAACAATGGTAATGCCTGAAAATAGAACTAAGGGGAGGTATAAAAGGAATTCTACTTTTTTTATTTTTCTTTCAGGATATAGAAAGTATACTATAAAAAAATAGAGGAGAGGTGCGAGTAAAAAAAGATAGGGAATATAAATAAGATTAAATAAATCCCAAGAAATTATATCAAGTTCATCAAGTGTATATTGAAGATTTGTTAATGTAATACATAAAATTAATAAACCGAGGTATATGGAAGCTTTTGAGCGTTTTCTTTTAAAGCTAAGAATAAATATGCTCGAAAATATGCCTTGGATGATACCAGCAAAAACAAGACTATATAAAAAACTAAATTCCAAAGAGGTTCACTAAGTGGTTGCAAGCAAAGTTAGGACTTTTCTTTTTTGAATTAATAACAAGACCATTTTAGCAAGCTTTTAAAGAAGGTGTTATTAGTGTTTTTTTAAATTCGTTTCTTGAATTCTTTTTCTTTTAACTGATTTCAAAAACAAAAAAACACCGAATGTATATTCGGTGTTTTTCGGGATACAAAGCAAGCTTTGATATCATTTACATGCTTATTCTTCTAGGAGAGATAAACTATATTTTCTCACGATTTAGTTCGCTATCATTACTTGCAATAGCAGGAGGATAGACAGTCATGATTTCTTTTACAATTTCTTGAATACGAGCTTCGCGTTTTTCTATATTTCCAGAATATAAAGAAGCAGTTCCTTTACCTTGCCATACCAATTGTTTTTTAGAAACATCTAGTAAGTCTATATAGAGAACACCTTCTGTGCGTTCAGATACGGTGTTGCCATAAAATGCACCTCCTCCATAAAAGGGGCCGTAAAAACCTCCATATCCAAAGCGACCAAAGCCAAAGTTGTTATTTTGATATACATCTACACGTTTATTTGCTTTTGCAAAAATACTTACGAGTACCGTAGGGTTTTCTGATTTTGTAAATCCTTTTGCAGCCATTTCTGTTTCGATGGCTCTTAGAATACGTTTTTTATCAAGATCAGAGATTTCTGCTTTATCAATACCTGGCTTATAAAAAGCATAGGTTTTGTATTCATTAAAATTGACGGTTTGATCATAATCTGATGCAACACGTACAGTGCTACACGAAGAGACAATTAGCATAATTGCTAACAAAGGGAGTAATCGTAATGCTTTCATAGAATTCGTTTTTATGTGTTTCTAAATAAGTTGTCTTCTACACTATTTGGTAATGTCACTTTTAAGTCAGGTTCTAATTCCATGGCTCTTTTAATTGCAAAAACAGCCCCTTCATTACGTGCCCAACTTCGACGTGCAATACCATTATTTACATCCCAGAAAAGCATGGATTGCAAACGTCTCTCAGTATCATTACTACCATCAAGAACCATACCAAAACCTCCGTTTATTACTTCACCCCATCCTACACCTCCACCATTGTGTATGCTCACCCAAGTAGCTCCTCTAAAACTGTCTCCTATTACGTTATGTATTGCCATGTCTGCCGTAAAGCGGCTTCCGTCATAGATATTACTTGTCTCACGGTATGGCGAATCTGTTCCAGAAACATCATGGTGATCACGTCCTAGAATTACATATCCAATCTCATTTTGAGCAATAGCATCATTAAATGCTTGTGCGATTTTCATACGCCCTTCTGCATCTGCATATAAAATACGTGCTTGAGAACCTACGACTAGTTTGTTTTCTTGAGCCCCTTTAATCCATTGTATATTGTCTTGCATTTGTTGTTGGATTTCTGAAGGAGCATTTTTTGCAAGATTTTCTAGGACTTGACAAGCAATTTGGTCAGTTTTAGCTAGATCCTCTGGTTTTCCAGAGGCACATACCCATCTAAAAGGACCAAACCCATAATCAAAGCACATAGGACCCATAATGTCTTGGACATAGCTAGGATATTTAAAATCAATACCATTTTCTGCAAATATATCGGCGCCAGCTCTAGAACATTCTAGTAAAAAAGCATTTCCGTAATCAAAGAAATAAGTGCCTTTTGCCGTATGCGCATTGATGGCTGCAGCATGACGGACAAGGGTGCTTTGTATGCTTTCGCGAAAGCGTACCGGATCATCTGCCATACACGTGTTTGCTTCTTCAAAACTCATCCCCATAGGATAATAACCACCGGCCCATGGATTGTGTAATGATGTCTGGTCACTTCCTATATCTACATGAATATTATGTGTATCAAGAGCTTCCCATACTTCTACAATGTTACCTTGATAAGCGATAGAAACAGTTTCTTCGTTTGCTTTTGCTTGGGATACTCTAGTTATAAGAGTAGGAATATCTGTAATTACTTGATCTACCCATCCTTGAGAATGTCTTGTGTGTACAGCCTTAGGGTTTACCTCGGCACATATAGTGATGCATCCAGAAATGTTACCCGCTTTAGGTTGTGCACCACTCATACCACCTAGTCCAGAAGTGACAAAAATACCTCCTTTGGGAGATTTCTTTATTTTCCTAAAGGCATTAAGAACGGTAATTGTAGTTCCGTGAACAATTCCTTGTGGCCCTATATACATATAACTTCCCGCTGTCATTTGTCCATACTGGGTGACTCCTAATGCATTAAACTTTTCCCAATCATCAGGTTGAGAATAATTAGGAATCATCATTCCGTTTGTAACAACCACACGAGGAGCATCTTTGTGAGATGGAAATACACCCATAGGATGTCCAGAGTACATGACTAAGGTTTGATTATCGTTCATCTGAGCTAGATATTGCATTGTCAGAATATATTGAGCCCAGTTTGAAAAGACACCACCATTCCCTCCATAGGTGATAAGTTCATGAGGATGTTGTGCAACAGCTGGATCTAGGTTGTTTTGTATCATAAGCATGATAGCAGCTGCTTGTTTAGAATTGCATGGATATGCATCTATAGGTCTTGCATACATATCATAATCAGGTCTAAAGCGATACATATAGATACGACCGTAGGTCTCTAGTTCTTCTCTAAACTCTGGTAATAATGTTGCGTGATGTTTTGGGTTAAAATAGCGTAATGCATTACGTAATGCGAGTTCTTTTTCGGATGAAGAAAGTATATCCTTGCGCTTCGGTGCATGATTTGCCGATGCATCGTATGTTTTTAAACTTGGAAGTTTATTTGGAATACCTTGTAATAGTTGATCTTGAAAAGTCATTTATTGATTTTTTAATTATACACATTTTGAAAACGAAGTAAAAATTAAAAAATCAAGGATATCTCATATTAGCCCTATGATAGGCCGTAAATATGCATTTGCGATATGATAATATAGTATTATCCATTCTTAGCTGTTTTGAGTATTTGTTTTCTTATCAAACCCATAAGGGCAATGACGACAACCACTCTCGCAGCAATAGCCTCGCTTGAGGTGGTATTGTTCTGTAAAACATTTATACCCTTCGGGAGTGAGATAATAATCTCCTTCTTCTATAGGGATATGTTTTTTTATGTAAGACATATATGTATCAAATATAGTACAAAGATAGGAAGACTGGAACGATGATTGTTATGTTATGAATGTTAATACTATGGTAGATAAAAATGTTATAGGTATATATATCTACTTATAAATATCAAGTACTTTTGAGTTATGTTTCTAGTTGTAAATAAATATTTATTGAGAAAGCGTTTTGTAGGACTCACTATATGGCCTTTTATAATCATTAAGTATCCTGAATTAAAAAAGGATGCTATTTTTATAAATCATGAACGCATTCATTTACGACAGCAACTAGAGCTTTTGATACTTCCTTTTTATATTCTGTATATACTTGAGTATCTTTTTAGGTTGATTCAGTATAGAGATAGATACACGGCTTATAGAAATATTTCATTTGAGCGCGAGGCCTATACAAATGAAAAAGACCTCTATTATTTAAAAAGGAGATCTTTTTGGGCTTTTAAAGACTATGTAGTGAAAAAAGGATAGTTTTTAATTATAAATTACCGCTTTATTTAGAGTGAAGAAATGACCAACAATCAATGTATTATTCTTGATGAAAATATAGAATTATCCCTAAAAAGGGAAGACCTTATTCATCCTTATATTTCGGGTAATAAATATAGAAAGCTTAAATATAATATCGCTTTCGCGAAAGCGAATAACTACAAAACACTTCTTACTTTTGGCGGGGCATATTCTAATCATATAGCCGCAACTGCAGCTGCTGGGAAAGAGTATAATTTTAAGACCATAGGAATTATACGAGGAGAAGAATTAGGGGCGCATCTAGAAAAAACACTTTCTGAAAATGAGACACTAGCATATGCTAATTCTTGTGGTATGGAATTTAAATTTATATCTAGAGAGGCTTATAGGGCAAAGAATGATATGTCTTTCTTAAATACTATTAGAGAAGAATATAAAGATGTATATATCCTTCCAGAAGGAGGGACTAATGACCTTGCTATAAAAGGATGTGAAGAAATACTCACAACATCTGATCTCACATACGATTATGTTTGTTGTGCTGTAGGTACAGGAGGAACATTATCTGGAATAATTAATGCTTCTAAGAGCTCTCAAAAGGTGTTAGGTTTTCCTGCTTTAAAAGGTGATTTTTTAACTACCGAGATAGCTCAGAAAACAAATGCAACGCATTGGGAGCTGATTCAGGAATATCATTTTGGGGGATATGCAAAAGTCACAAAAGAGCTCGTTGATTTTATAAATGGATTTAAGAAAGAACAAGAAATACTCTTGGATCCTATATATACGGGTAAAATGATGTATGGTATTTTTGACCTTATATCAAAGGGATATTTCCCACAAAATTCTCGTATTTTAGCAATTCACACAGGGGGTCTTCAAGGCATATCTGGAGTTAATAAAACACTCCGTAAAAAAGGACTTCAAACATTAGATATTTAGATTATGATGCGACGCATTGTGCTTTTATTATTAACAGGTCTTTTATTAGGTAGTTGTGGTTCTTCAAAAAGAACAACCCGAAAAGTAGGAACTACTAAGAAAGATAGAAAAGAAAAAGTAGTTACTCGGCCTAAGGATGAAGCTCCTAAGGAAGAAGAAAACGTAGTAAATCCAGTTCCTAAAACTGGGGTGGAAGGCTATATAGAAACCTATGCTGAGATTGCCCAAGAAGAAATGAGGCAATATGGTATTCCTGCAAGTATCACACTTGCGCAGGGAATCTTAGAATCTGGAGGAGGAAAAGGCGAGTTGGTTAGAAAAGCAAACAATCATTTTGGAATTAAGTGCCACGACTGGAAAGGAGCAAAAGTATATCATGACGATGATGAAAAAGGGGAATGTTTTAGGAAGTATAGTCTTGCTAAATTTTCATATAGAGACCATTCATTATTTCTAACAAACAGAGGGAGATATTCTGATCTTTTTAAATTGCCAAAGGATGATTATAAAGGATGGGCAAAAGGACTGAAGGCAGCTGGATATGCAACAGATAAGAAATATCCAGCTAAGTTGATTTCTTTAATAGAACGTTATAAATTATATCGTTATGATGGAGAAGTGTTAGGGAAAAAAGAAAAAGATTTTAAAAAAGTTGTTGATAAGAAAAACCAACATACAGTAGAAAAAGGAGAAACATTATATCGTATTGCCAAAAAGTATAAGATAACTGTAGAAGACCTTAAAAAATATAATGGTCTAGAAAGCAATGAGATTTTTGTAGGTCAAGTTTTGTATGTACAACCATTTGATAGAGGATATTAATTCATGATATATAAAAGAAGTAGTGTTTTATTTGTAGAGGCACAAAAAGTAATTCCTGGAGGTGTAAATAGTCCCGTAAGGGCTTTTAAATCTGTAGGTGGAAATCCCATATTTGTAAAAGAAGCTAAAGGTGCTTATCTCTATGATGAAGATGGTCGTACCTTGATAGATTATATTAATTCTTGGGGCCCCATGATTTTGGGACATGCATATGCGCCCGTGGTAGATGCTGTAGTAGCTAAGGCTCGTAAAGGAACCTCTTTTGGAATGCCTACAGAGATCGAAACCGATATTGCAAAACTAGCCATAGATATGGTGCCGGGTATTGATAAAATACGTTTTGTAAATAGTGGTACAGAGGCATGTATGAGTGCAGTTCGTCTTGCTAGAGGCTTTACCCATAGAGAGAAAATAATAAAGTTTTCTGGTTGTTATCATGGGCATTCAGATTCTTTTTTGATTCAAGCTGGAAGTGGAGCTGTTACTTTTGGAACGCCAAATAGTCCAGGAGTTACAGCAGGAACTGCTAAGGATACATTGCTAGCAGGTTATAATGACATAGCAGAAGTAAAAGCGCTTTTTGAGGCAAACCCAAATGAGATTGCTGCAATTATTATAGAACCAGTTGCGGGTAATATGGGATGTATTCCTCCTGCAGACGGCTTCTTGGAAGGATTAAGAACATTATGTGATACACATAATGCTCTTCTTATTTTTGATGAAGTGATGACTGGTTTTAGACTTGCCAGAGGCGGGGTACAAGAACTTAAAAATGTGCGAGCAGATATTGTGACTTTTGGAAAAGTAATAGGTGGAGGCTTGCCAGTAGGAGCATTTGCAGCACGTGATGAGATTATGAATCATCTAGCTCCCTTAGGTCCGGTATATCAAGCTGGAACATTAAGTGGAAACCCACTAGCTATGGCAGCTGGTCTTGCTATGCTTACTGCAATTCATAATGACAACTTACTTTTTAAGCGCTTAGAGGACAAAACTGCTTATTTGCATAAGGGTATTGAAGAGGCGTTAAAAGAACATGGAGTTACACATACAATTAATAGAGTTGGATCTATGATCTCTGTTCATTTTGCAAAAGATGCTGTTGTCGATTTTAAAACAGCTGCTTTAGGAGATAATGATACATTTAAAAAGTTTTTTCACGGTTTGCTTAAGGAAGGAATTTATATCGCTCCAAGTGCCTACGAAACTTGGTTTATCACAGATGCTTTGACATATGATGATCTAGATACAACGATTCATGCTGTACGTAAAGTAGCAAGTACTTTATAAGTGTATATAAAACAAAAATGAGATGCCATATGGCATCTCATTTTTTCTAACAGCATCTTCTTACTTCCTTCTTTTGTGGTGCTTCTTTCTTCTTTTTTGTTGCTTTTTGCGAGCTAATGTTTTCCATTCTTTAAACTGATCTTCTGTAAGAATTTTTTTCATTTCGTTTTGAACAGCAATCATAGCATCAAGCTTTTTATTTTGCATTTCAAGACGTTGTTCTTTAGTTGGTTTTGCGCCTTCTTCTTTTTTACGTTTATCAAGAAAAGCTTTTCTTTTTCTTGCTTGCTCTAATTGGATCTGGTATACTTTATCTGCTTGTTGAGTATCTAGAGCTAAGGCAAGTGTCATTTTTTTGGTTTGTAATGTTGCTTGCTCCTCTGGATTTAATGGAGTTCTTTCTCTATGTGGACCTCTTTGTGCAGCAACAGTTATTGTTAAGCATAAGGCAATGAGTGTTAAAATATGTTTCATTTTTCTTGTTTTTTTGTTACACTCTTATGACTTTGATTTATGAGTAAAGTTTAATGAAGATGAATAATTAACTTGATTTTAAGAAAAAAATAAGCCCTCTGGAAAGAGGGCTTATGATGTATAATATGTAGTGATTTTATTATTTAGGATCTAGTATCAAGTTGATACGTTCTACTAAATCAATAAGATGTATTCTACTTATTTTATCGCTCATGCGTCCTGTATTACTTTGTAACGTACGTTTTAAGTCTTTAAGCTCTGCACGTACAATAGCACGGATATCACTCTGACTTGCATCAATATTTGTACGAGAAGAGAAGCGTGCAAAACGGGCTGGTAAACGTGTTTGTTCTTTAGTCATTAAAGTTTCTAAACGTTCTACATACGCACGTTGTAAATTACGACGATAGATATCTATTTTTCTGTCTCTTCTAAGTTCGCTAAATAGACCACCACGTAGATCAGACATCATATCTAAAGTAGTGTATGCTTCGGCTCCGTTTAGAGCTTCATTTTCTAACATACGACCTATTCTTCCAAAATCAAGTACGCTATTAAGTGTGCGAGTTTGAAAACGACGTATACGCTCTACACTTCCTGCAGATTCTACTTTGTCAAAAATGCTTTGATCAATAAGCCATTGAGGAGTCTCAAATAATTGCTCTTGTAAAAAAGCTAATGCTTCTTTTTGTTTATCTCCATTTACATGTGTGTATACAGCACCATCTTGATCATATGTCTTATAATACTCATATACACCTCCTATATTACCAGTTACATGTCCCATGTACCTATTGTACTGAGATAATACTTGGTTGTACATAGTTTCTAAGTCGTCATAATTTTTTCCATCTTCTGCCGTCCATTTGATTAGATTAGGAACAATACGCTTTAAGTTTGCGATTCCGTATGCACTTGCTTTTACAGCATCATCTCCTAAGTCTTCTGTTTGTGAACTTGGGTCAATGACTCCAAATTGCTGTCTTCCGAAGCGATACATTGGGTCTCCAGCATGTGCTAATATCCAGCTATCTAATGTCTCCTTTTCATCTTCTGCAGATTTATCTAGGATAGGTTTGTATCCCCACTTAATAGAATATTTGTCATAAATACCAATATTAGGCATCAGTGCTACATCTCCATCTCCAGGTTGTGCTACATAATTAAAACGAGCATAATCCATAATAGAAGGCGCTGTTCCAAATTCTTTTGTAAATGCTGCATCGCGTAGTTTATCTACTGGATAAGCAGTACTACTTCCCATATTATGAGGAAGACCTAATGTATGACCTACTTCATGAGAAGATACAAAACGAATTAAACGCCCCATAACTTCGTCTTTAAACTCAACTCCTTGTGCATCTGGATTGATAGCAGCTGTTTGTACAAAGAACCAGTTACGTAATAATGTCATTACATTATGGTACCAGTTAATGTCACTTTCTAAGATCTCTCCACTTCTAGGGTCACTTACGTGAGGTCCATTTGCATTAGGAATAGGAGATGCTAGATAACGTACAACACTATAGCGTACATCTTCTGGACTCCAATCTGGATCTTCTTCTGGAGTAGGAGGCTCTTTTGCAATAATGGCATTTTTAAATCCAGCTGCTTCAAAAGCAACTTGCCAATCTTCAATACCTTGCTTGATATATGGCACCCATTTTTTTGGTGTTGCTCTATCTATATAATAAACAATTTGTTTCTTAGGTTCTACGAGTTCGCCACGATTATATTTTGCGAGGTCTTCGTCTTTTACTTCTAATCTCCAACGATCTAAATAGGTGATCGTTTTACTTTTTTGAGCATCTTGTCCATAATCTGTTTGTCCACGTGCAAACCATCCAACACGTTGGTCAAAATAACGACGTTTCATTGGAGTTTCTGGTAATAAGATCATAGAGTTGCTCATAAGTACAGATAATGATCCAGTAGATGCATTACTTGGAGGCTCTGATGCAAAATATGTTTTTACATGTCTCGTTTCTATGTTTCTAGGATAACTACGTATTGTATCTATATAAGAACGTTTGTCATCAAGACGTGTTACTTTAAAACCTCTTCTTCTAAATTGCGGTAAACCTAAAGGCTTCACATCTTTTTTGAAAAGTTCTGAAGCATCAATAACCGTGTTTCTAGAATTTTTTACAGTGTCTTTATGATATGCTTTGATATCAAAAGAATAAAGAATAGGTTCAAAATTACTGTTTTGTACAGCTTCAGAGATAGGTAATGAATCTGCAGCAAAAATTTGATGTGATACAACGCGGAGTAATACTTTCTTGTCTTTTACTTCCCATCGAAGCACAGACGTGTTTTGTTTTCCTCCACCAAATCCTAATCCAGTAGCTGTTTTTGCTATACGAGTGACCATAAGCATTTCTCTTCCAAAAAGAGAATCTGGAATCTCATAGAAGTATGAGTTGTCTATTTTGTGTACTGTAAATAGACCTTCATCTGTTTTTGCTTCTTTTGTAATTACCTTGCTATAAGGCTTTATTTCTCCTTTTTTAGGCTTGGGCTTAGGCTTTGAAGAAGCCGTAGCCTTTGATTTCTTAGGTTGAAAAGCAGCACAACCTGTAATAGATATAGCTAGAAAAGCCAATATCAAGTAGTGTATTTTTATACGCATAACGAGTTTTTTATGAAGCTCAAAAGGTAAGTATTGTATCAAGGAGATTGTGTGAAGGTATTGTTAAACCCAGTCAATATATTATGGCTTTGTTATGAAAATGAAGTAATGGTTAGTTTTTCTGTAATTTGAAAGGGGTATGTCTAGGGGCAAAATGATAAATTCATAATCTGAGATTATAGTAAATCTAATGTTGTTTGGTACAATGTTTTGGTATTTGTTTTTGAAACAATCCAAGCAAAATAACTTAGCATAAAGAGATCTTCTTTTGCACGATCCTCTGTTGTAAACAGGCTTTTTATGCTTTCGCGAAAGCGTATACCACTTACTTCTTCGGGGTGTTTATAAACAACTTCTACTATTTTAAGGAAATCTTGTAAGCGATTCTCATGCTGTATAACATGTTTGTACTTGCGTTTAAAACGCTTTAGAAGTGATGCAACAAGGTCAATGTGCTCTAATTCTATATGGGTGATGAGCTGTAGTAAATCATGCTTGATAACCCAATCCTCTCCCATCTTTATAATGTACCAGTTTATACTGTGTTTTAATTTATTGAGAATCCTCAACGCTTGTTTGTATTCTTCTTGTTGTGTATAACAAATGGTTAGTGTGAGGATGAGATCAGGATTTTGCGTTGTATTTCCTTTTGATGTTTTTGAAAAATGATTTTCTAGAAAATGGATTGCTTTGGTTGCTTGTCCAGTGTAGTTGAGAAGGAGGGAACGCAGTAGGAGTTCGCTTTCGCGAAAGCGGAATTCATATTTCCCACGTTCTAAAAGCATTCTTTCTTTCATTTGATCTAGATACTCCCTAGCGGTTTCAAATTGTCTATTTCTAAAATAAGCGTTTGCCATAAAATAGAGTAAATGGATCTGGTAATACAAATACTTGTTGGAAGGTGCTTTTTTGTTATATATCTCCTTGTAAATATGTTCGAAAAACGGAAGTGCATCAAAATAATTATTTTCTAAACGAGCCACCGTATTTGTGATTTCTAATAATTGGTAAAGCGATTTGAATGTGAGTGATTCATGAATACTAATATTGAATTTTTGAAACGCATCTTCTAGTAATTGGTTTACGTCTTCTGTTACCGTGTTATTGGTTTGTGTAATCCTATTTTTGATATACGCATATGCGAGGTTTAAATTCTCTTGATGCTTGTGATGATTTTGGTTTGTGTAAAATGCTTTCATAAGTAACTCTAAGTTTACCTGATCATGAAGGTGTGCATATTGTATTTGTGTGTGATAAATCTCTCCTAGTAGACTGTATAAATCATTTGATGTTGCTTTTAAGACTGCTTTTTGAAGTGTTTTTTGAGCAGGTTTTATGACATCTTGTTCATATAATATGCGTGCTGCAAGGATTAATTTTAAAACCTCAAATTCTTCTGTGGTTTCTGTTTCAAAACTGCGATGGGCAATAAAATCTATCAAACTATCATGAAGTCGTTTGCATAATGCGTGATACGCATTTTTAGAAGGTTTTCCGTAGAGTGTTATGTCTATGTCTTTTGGGAGATGTGACTGTCTTAATATCTTAAGGAGACTGATGTTTTTGGTGTCTGAACGCTTGTTTTTATAGCGGACATAGGATTTGAATGTATCATAATCTTCTGTAGAAAGGGAATTAATGATTTCAAAAAGCACCATATAATATCGTAAGTGTTATTGTAAACAATAATAGTAAATATAAGCTATTGATATCATTTATTTGATAATATATCGTAAGTATTTGTTGAATGTTTGATTTTAAGATTTAAATGTCTATTGCATATTTGCCTTGTCATTATAACTAATAGCTCATGGAATTTAATAATAAAAAACTTACTCGAACCACAACGTTTATTCATTATGTAATCAGTATTCTTCTGGCTATTTTTTTAATAGGGATGGCAAATAGAATTATTTGGGATATAGATAGTGAAGCGCAAAGACCATACATCGAAGATTTTGAAGCTAAAACTGAAGCAAAAAAATATAAAATTTTAAAAAGAAGTATTCTAGATTCAATAAATGGACAAGAGGAGATTAAAGAAGAACTGCAATTGTCTCTTGATCTTGCACAGAATACACTAGATCAAGAGCAAGCTTCATTTAAAACTTGGATATCTACTCGTAAAGCAACACAATCCTCAACAATAAATCACGAGGTAGAAAGACGCAATTATATCATGGACTCAATTCGTTTTTCGCTTAAAGAGTTAAAATCAGAACAACTCGTTTTACAATCAGCTATAGATGCCCTACAATTAGAAAAGAATAAGCATGTAAGCGCCATTTCTAAGGAGAGGTCTAAAGCAAACCAATTATATATTGATGCAGAGAGGTCGTATGATTTTAAGGTATTTATAAGTCGTTTACTGTTTGTAATTCCAGTATTGCTATTGGGTCTCTGGATGTTATTAAAAAGACGTAAGCATGCTTACTGGCCATTATTTAGAGGATTTGTATTCTTTGCATTCTATGCTTTTTTTATAGGATTAATACCATATCTGCCTAGTTATGGGGGGTATGTGAGGTATGCTATAGGAATTATACTCTCTGTGGTTTTAGGAATTTATGCCATTAAACATCTTACCTCTTTTGTAAGAAGAAAAAAAGAAGAGTTACAGCTGTCTTCTGTAGAACGGTCAAAGAAAATAAATGATGAAGTTGCAGAAAAAGCATTAGAAAATCATATGTGCCCTAGTTGCGGTAAAGATTATTTAATCAATGAGATTTATCAAAGTGGCAAAGGTAAAAACCGATCGGGCACCCTAAAAGTAACAACCTATTGTCGCCATTGCGGATTACAACTTTTTAAAGAATGTAAATCGTGCGATACTACAAATTATGCACACTTACCACATTGCTATTCTTGCGGGGATCATATTATGGAAAAATAATTTTTTAAACACACTAACACTAAAACATACAACAATGGAAAATCAAGTAAAAATTCAAACAGAAAAGAAGGTAAAAGTAAAAGAAGCTTTTAATAACCAACCTACAGCAGCATTTATCTCTGCTTCTTGGGCGTCACTATTAATAGGAATGGTTTCCTTTTGTGTCGGGCTGTGGAACGCGACGATGGATCTTAATGAAAAAGGATATTATTTTACGGTATTATTATTTGGGCTATTCTCAGTAATATCTGTACAGAAGACAGTAAGAGATAAGTTGGAAGGTATTCCTGTGACAGATATCTATTATGGAGTAAGTTGGTTTGTGACCATAGCTTCTATGCTGCTTCTTGTTGTAGGGTTATGGAATGCAGATTTGGATTTAAGTGAGAAAGGCTTTTATGGGATTTCTTTCTTTTTGAGCTTGTTTGCAGCGATTGCGGTACAAAAAAATACAAGAGATACTAAGTTTTTAGAAAGGAAAGAAAAGTAGACAATAAAAGGTAAAACGATCGTTTTGCGTTTTGTTGTGTGATGCTTAAAACTCGATAGTAAGTAAAATGCTATCGGGTTTTACTTAGACTATAAAATGCTATTGTACATTAATAATCCCTAAGAGATATAGGCTAATATAATTACACAATATATCGTGAACACTCATCTGTAGGTAGTTTTGTAGTATAAAGTTAAAAAGTAGTACTGCTGTAGGTGATTATGATAATATGATATTAATTTGTTTAGCTTGACATCACTTCCTTAATATTAATTAGGAACAATATGTGTTATCTTCCTCAAAAGATAACAGTAATGGGAGTGATGTCCTTTTATAAATAAAGAGCGATAGTGCTAGATACTATCGCTCTTTGTTTTATATAATATGATTACCCAAAATTAATAGTACAGCTATTAGAAGTGCCAAACCATTTTAAACGATTTCGGGAAGCAGTTTTATATACATAATCTCTAAGCATTCTAGGTATAAAAGCAAATAATGCTGCAGCTCGTTTCCATTTCGGGATTTCAGCAACGATTTTTAAAAAACCATCAGAATGTGTATGGACTCCAGTGTCATCTATAAGGATAACAGTGTCCAATTGATCTGTAGGTCTATTGTAATGCTTTAATAATTGTTGCCCTTTAGGTGATTGAAAAGGTGTAAATTCAAAAGTTGAAGTAGGGGCAAACTTCATTAGCCAGCCTATTACGCCATTACATAAATTACATTCTCCATCAAATATGATAATGTCTTTGTGATTATTAGTTTCCATAACTGTTTTGTGATAAGTGAGTTATAGAGAGTGTGTCGTTGTTCTTGTAAAATCATTACTATATGAGAGTTAAAAAAGCAGATATGAAGTTATATCTGAAAATTTCTGTTTCATTTTGTAAGTACTCGGAAGTTAATATCGACTTATTGTGGTAAATGACTAATACGCAAAAATAATATATATGAAAAAGATACTCTTTATAGTTGGTTTTATGATGGCCATTATGTTTAATGCCCAAGCACAAGAAGTAAATGCAATTCCTTTTAGTCCTGATATTGGACAATTACCAGATGGATGGCATAAATTCACATTACAAGGTGCTAGTTTTGATGTAGAAGTTGCTGGAGGAAATCTTGTAAAAGGGGTTATTGTGTGGTTTGATGGGGCAAAATATTCTGGTAATCTCGCTGGTTCTGTTATTTCGGGAAGAGGAACATATACTTGGTCAGATGGGACTCGATATGAAGGCTCTTTTAAAAATAGCTTACGTCATGGAAAAGGATCTATGATCCAACTAGATAATTCAAAGTGGAGCGGGAAATGGAAGCATGATAAGAAAAATGGAAAAGGAAAACAGTTTGATGCTTCTGGAGAAATTGTTCAACAAGGAATCTGGACAGAAAATGAATATGTAGGAGCTAAAAAGAAATAAATTTTAATCTCAACGTAAATAAGTAAAGCCTTCTATTTATTACAATAGAAGGCTTTACTTATTTAAAAGAGAAGTATACTACTCTTTTGTAAGTGTAATTTGCCATACTTTATTAGAAGCTGCAGAATAGTCTTTTCCATAAGTACCTGGATTTGCAACATATGCTTCTATGCCTCCATAAATATGACCTATAACTACTTTACTCTTATTCTTAAGTGTCGTGTTAAGGTCAATAATTTCAGTATCATCAGAACCTATTTTATACGCAATACTATTGCTGCTTTTTATTAAAATAGATTCGGCGCCATAAAAATTTGATGTATCTCCAAATACATGTTGAAGTGTATCTGTAATTTTACTTTGCATAGGTTGTTGCTCTACATTCATAGTAATGTGGAGTCCAGTGTTGGTAAATCCTGATAAATGACCAGGAGGCGCTATTGCTCCATCACCTATACCACCAAATAAAAAAGTATGTAAAAGCTTTGTATCATTGTCAAACCCAACAAAGTTTCCACAGGCATATACATTATGATTTTTTTGATCATATGTAGTATCGTATGTATATAGTTTATTTCCTGTTGCCCAATCTGGATGTACATAAATAGCATCATTCCATGCTTGTAAATCATCATCGCTTCCCGGTTTAAATACACCGCCATAAAATGTTAAACTTTGTTCCATCTTTTTATATGTTTTGTTGTAATACATAGAAGGTACTACAGGTCCATCTCTACGACGAAAAATAGAGATGTTATCAGATGCTGGATCGGTAGGGTCAGATACATCGGATATAGGTGCACTTACACTTATTCCTAATGTTGTTGATTTGCCTCCAGAAGTTACTGTAAATGGATATACAGCATCTAGATATTTTTGACCACTACCAAAATTATGACCGCCAGCAGCATACAATGTAATATTTGTTGAATCTTTAAGTACTTTTTTGCCATCAGGTCCAACTCTAACATGACTGAAAGAACCAGTTTTTACAAATACTTCGGCACCTGTACTTATTAGCTCTTTGCTAGTTCCATACCTAAAAACATCTGCCCACTCTTCATCAGTAAGTGTTTGTTTCTTTGCGAGTTTGATCATAGAAGCTATATGTAATCTTGCTACTTGATTATAGGTAATGTATTGTTGTCTATTTTTGTCTGCTTTAGTTGTGTCTTTTTTCCAATTAGGCGTTTCTTTAAAATATTCAAAATTCTTTGGGCCGTATCCTCCTATGACATACATATATCCATTATCATCTTGAGTTACTAATGGATTTGAGTTTACAAAAATAGAGGTGAAGTCATAATCTCCTTTAGATAATGATTGACACATCTCAGAAGATGAATCTTTACATAAGTTTGCTTTTAGATCATCCAGAAATGATGCATAGTTAATACTTGATACCTTGTCTTCAGCTAGATTATAAGTGTAAATATTTTGATTATAAGATTTTGGAATAAAAGAAGTACTAGAGTAATTTGCATTTAGATTATGTAATCCACCAATTTTAGCATCCTTGTTTGTTCTCCCAGCAAATAATAACCAATCAGCACCAGCAGTTGCATGGGCAAACGATTGTAATGCAGGAGCATTTGTGGTTGGGAGAGAGTCAATACTAATTTTATAGGTTTGTGCTTTTGTAGATTTGCCTCCTGATTCTTTGTTGTCAGGTCCAGGGCAGGCAGTGCAAAGTAATAGCACTAGTAGCCCTATTGAAAGTAGGTACGCTTTTTTCATGGGAATAATGGTTTTGGTTAATGGTTAATTTCCAAAAATAACGAGAAACCTTTTTGTAAAAACGAGTGTTTATACCTGAATTAATGTTTTGATATAGAATATTTTATAAACTCAAAAAGCCACTACTTTATAAAGTAGCGGCTTTTTGAAATCTTGTATTTTTCTTAAAAAAAGGGCCGTTTATAGTTTTGTAAATTTCTTTTGCTCTTTTTTGTTATCTGCAGTTGTAACTTCTATAATATAAACACCAGTAGCTAGATTACTTACATTTACAGTATTGTTTGTAATCGTTATTGGTGTTACTTTTCCTAGTAAATCATAAATGACACCTTCACTTTTAATGATAGCCCCATTGGTTGGTGCAATGTTTAGAATATCATTTGCTGGTATAGGATATAGATTAAAAACAGTACGTTCATTCTCTTGTATACTTAAAGGTGAACTACCTTCTTCTACATAAATAGTTTGATTTACTTCAATGTCTATGAGCTGATCTGTAATTCCAGAAGGCCATTCTATAGTTACAGTATCTATAACATCAAAGTCTCCAAGTCCAAAATGAGGATTTAATGAATGCATATTTGCAAATCCTTCCCCACTTCGTACGTTACGCGTCTTAATTCCAAAACCACCTTCTATAGTAATGAGCGCTCCAATACCATTATTATTACTCTGGATGCCTTCAAGATTTAATTTAAGCCAGTTGTTAGAATTACCATCATTCATACGAACAGAACCATTAGAGTATACATCTAAAAAGCCATCATTGTTAAGGTCACCTACAGCGCCACCACCAGAAATCTGTTGTGAATTTGCAGAGAATGTCATATCCCCATTATTTAATAATAATGTGGTTTGTAATTGAGAGTAGATATCTAAGTATCCATCATTGTTAAAATCAAAAGTGACAATTTCTCTAGCTCCATCTAGATTTTCAAATCCAGAACCACTAGTGATATCTGTAAAAGTTCCATCCCCATTATTTTGGTAAAATATAGTCCCTATTTCATTAAAATGCTCATCGGCAGCGATGATATCCATATCTCCATCATTGTCAAAATCTCCTACAGCACTAGACCAAGATTGTGTCTTAGTATCAATTCCTGCAGCAGCTCCAACCTCTGTATACGTGCCATCTCCATTGTTGCGATGTAATTGATTAGAACGTCTAGAATCTGAAGGATTACCAGAACCAAAAACACATTTAGATATATAAAGATCTGAATCTCCATCATTGTCATAATCAAACCATATTGATCCATAGTTATGTCCCGTTGGCGTATCTCCTAAACCTCCTTGAATTTCGTTTAAGAAACTGCCACTTCCATCATTAAGGAAATAAACATTTGGCTCTACATCGTGACATACAAAAGCGTCTAAATCCCCATCATTGTTAATGTCAATAAAATTAGTGCGTTGAGAAAAGATAAATATACTACTCTGGTCGTCTTGAGAAAATGATGTTCCATCACTATTTGCTTTTATAAAGCTTACACCATTATTACCTCCAAACATAATGTCATTGATACCATTGTCATCATAATCGGCAACACTAAGAGACCAATCTGGTCCATTAGAAGCACTTATAGAAATATTTGAAAGGACAAGTCCTGTGTCTGTTTGATGATAAATGGCTAGGTTAGATTGCGTAGGACTTATAACATCATCTAGGTAATCTCCATTAAGATCTACGACTCCAATTTCGTTGCTTGACCCTCCTATATTTTGTGAAGTAAACGTGACGTCTTGTGCTTTGGCGTAGCATATAGCACATAAAGCCAAGGCTAAAAGTGTAATTTTTTTCATAATTCAATTTTTGTAGTTTCCAGTAAATCTAATGAAAATCCAATCGAATTATTAAAATTGTAAGCATAGCGGGAAGTATTGGCTAGTATTTTAAGGAAATGTTATTCTTTTTTGTTAAAAAGGAAAGAGAATATGCTATTTAAGTATCTATTGGTAAAAACACTAAAAAATATACCTTATTCATTTGGTTTTATAACGCTTTCGCGAAAGCGTATACTACAATAAAAAAAGCCTGCTTTTAAAAAACAGGCTTTATGTAATGATTTTTATTCTTTCTGGTGTTTAACCCTCCAAAGTCACTGTTAATCCAGCGTCATCTTTGGTTACTTTGGCAACGCCTAGTTTTGTAAGGCCTTTGATACCTTTGTCCCAACCTTTGTTACTTAGTCCAGAGGCTGTTTTAAGTGCACCAAGTTCTATTGATTGCTCTTTTTTGAGAACTTCATAGATTGCTTTCTCGTTATCGTTAAGCTCTAGTGCTTTCTTTTCTGGTTTCATCTGTGGGAAGAATAACACTTCCTGTATTGACTGATTATTAGTCATAAACATGGCTAGACGATCAATTCCAATTCCTATTCCAGAGGTAGGAGGCATTCCATATTCTAAGGCGCGTAAGAAGTCTTGATCTATAAACATCGCTTCATCATCTCCTTTTTCAGAAAGCTTTAATTGATCTTCAAAACGTTCACGTTGATCGATAGGATCGTTAAGTTCTGTATAAGCATTGGCAAGTTCTTTACCATTAACCATAAGTTCGAAGCGTTCTGTAAGTCCTTCTTTACTTCTGTGCTTTTTAGTCAGCGGACTCATCTCTACCGGATAGTCTATAATGAATGTAGGCTGGATATATAAATGTTCACATTTTTCTCCAAAAATCTCATCTACGAGTTTTCCGATTCCCATGGTTTCATCTACCTCAAGTCCTAATGCTTTTGCTGCATCACGAATCTCTTCTTCAGATTTTTGATATAAATCATAACCAGTATGTTCCTTAATAGCATCCAGAATTCCGATACGCTTATAAGGAGCTTTATAGCTAATTGTGTTTTCGCCGAAAGGCACTTCTGGAGTACCATGAAGTTTTAAAGCTACTTTCTCAAGTAACTTTTCTGTGGTATCCATCATCCACTCATAATCCTTATAAGCAGCATACATTTCCATCACTGTAAATTCTGGATTATGCGTGCGATCCATTCCTTCATTACGGAAATCTTTTGCAAACTCATATACGCCGTCAAAACCTCCTACGATTAATCGTTTTAAGTATAACTCATTTGCAATACGTAGGTATAAAGGAATATCTAATGCATTGTGATGTGTCATAAATGGGCGTGCAGATGCGCCGCCAGGAATAGGTTGTAGGATAGGGGTTTCTACTTCTAAGAATCCCATCTCATTATAAAAATCACGTATAACCGATGTGATTTGCGTGCGTTTTACAAAGGTGTCTTTTACTTTTGGATTTACAACAAGATCTACATAACGCTGACGGTATCGTAATTCAGGATCATTAAACTCATCATATATCTTTCCATCCTCACCAACTCTAGGTTGTGGTAATGGGCGTAATGATTTGCTCAATAATGTAAAATCTTTTACCATCACTGTTTTTTCTCCTACCTTGGTAGTAAACAGTTCTCCTTCAATACCTACAAAATCTCCTATGTCAAGTAGTTTTTTGTAGATGTCATTATATTTTGACTTATCCTCTCCAGTACAAATTTCATCGCGATTGAAATATACTTGTACGCGTCCTTCTGCATCCTGTAACTCTGCAAATGAGGCAGAACCTTGTATACGTCTAGACATCAATCTTCCTGCGATGATCACCTTCTTCCCTTCTTCATAGTCCTGTTTTATCTTGGTAGATGTATTATTAACTGGATATAAAGGAGCGGGATATGGGTCGATGCCCATTTCGCGTAAGCGTGATAATTTATCACGACGTACTTGTTCTTGTTCTGAGAGTGCCATACACTATTGTTTTAAGCGTGCAAAGATACTCGTTACGTGATTAAAATTCAATCTTATTATCAGTAGGAATTTGTTCTATTTAATATTCTCTTTAAGTGTGTTTATAGCAGCTTGGATTTTTTTGTTGTCTGGCTGTAGTACTAGGGCTTTTTGGTAGCTCTCCAGAGCTTCACTTGATTTATCAAGTTTTGCATATTTACTAGCAAGACTGGAGTAAGTACTCATTTCTTCTGGATAGAGTAGGATGTTTAATTGAAGTACAGCAATGGCCTCTTCTGTTTGCCCAGCATAGAAAAGTACACTTGCATACGTGTTGAGTTGACTCGTTTTTTGAGCATGTTTTTGAAGTTCCTTTAAATTTTTCTTTGATTTTTTAATCAATTTTTCAGCCCCAAGATCTACAAGAAGGTTATTTGTTAATGTTACGATATGGTGATTGGGGGTGTAATTGTTTTCAATAATATCTAGAATGTCTTGTTCTAAACTTACAACAGGGGATTCTACAATACGGTTTACTTCTTTACCATTTTTGGATATGATAATAGTAGGAACTCTATGAATATTCATGCCTTCATGCTCGCCACCTGGACTTTGTTTATAGGCCTCTGCATTTCTGGCTACGGCTATAAGAGTAAGTCTATCTAATGGGAATTGAGAAGCATCAAGTATTTTATATAATCGAGGAGTCTCTCGTTTGCTATCACCACACCAAGTACCCATAAAAGCTGTTATAGTATAAGAAGATAGCTGTTCTTGTAATGTGTTGATAACGCCTGCATCTGGAATGTATTGATCATACCCTTTGGTGAACCAATCTGCATAAGGAGCCTTACTAAGGGCTTCTTTATTTATTTTCCCTAAGAGGAGAGAAGCCTTGTTTTGTTTTTCTTCGTGATTAAAGGATTGAGAGAATCCAGTAGAGTACCATACGGTGATTATCATTAGTAATGTAATACACTTCTTCATTTGTTTCAATATTTGAATTAGGATCTAAAATTGAAACTAAAAGCGGGTATGATAAAGAAATGGTGGGTGGGAAGAGGGACTAGACCCCAGGTGGAAATTTAATTTAAGCTGTTTTGTGAAGAGATTTTACTTGATCTCTACTTGATACGTGTAGCTTTTTATAGATGCTGTTTATATGTGTTTTTACAGTGCTTACACTCACGAAAATTTCGGAAGCGATCTCTTTATTCGTTTTGTTATCGAGAATTAAATCTAAAATTTTTTGTTCTTGATTGGTCAATGGTGTGTTTGCGATACTTTGAGAGGATGTATGTTTTTTCTCCTTAGTATAAAGTAAATATGCATTTGCAAGAAGCGATAGTAATAATAATACGATCAATATATAATGCCAAGTAGACCATGAACTTTCTTTAGGTTCATTTATTAGGTAGTAATCTGCCGAGATCTCATTTTCATATTGCTTTGTATAAGATTCCTCAGGATACGTTTCTTTTAATCTAGAAAGAAGTTGTTTGTAATAATCTGTAGTATTTAAGTCTTTTAGATAGTAAGTATATATATCTGTCGTGCGATCAGAAAGAAATGCATATGTATATAACTCAGCTAGAGGTTCATCAAGTTGTTGTCCGTATTCTTTAAATTTTTTAAACCATTTTTTTGCATTCAGATCCCAATTTGCCTGACTTCTGTATGAGCCAAAATCAAAACTCATTACTTCTTTTAAAGAATCTATCTTAATAAAAGCACTAGACTTCTCATTGTTGGAAGATACGGTGCAAAATATTTCTTGATCAAATGTGATGGGAAGCGCAATGGTGTCTGTATTGTTTGCTATAAAAAGAACTTCTTTACTATTTAAACAACGCCCCGTAAAATGAGCAATTCCTTTTACTTCTTCTGGACAACTGTCTATATGAATACGATAGATATTGTTTTTTAAAGAAAGATTATTTCCAGAAAATTTAAAATACCCAAACTCATCAGGAGATGTTTTGTTTATGATTTGCTCTGGATATATCCCAGATATTTTACGATAATCCTGTACGATAGAAAGATATATTTCTCCTTCCCAATTTTGTAGATCTATGTTGCCAGAAAATTCATACTGACTAAAACATCCCCATGAGAAGCTATAAATTAGTATATTTAAAAGGAGAATCTTGTAGTTCATAAAGATTTAAAATGCTAATATAAAAATATTGGTTACTTAATTCAAAGAATGTAACAATATCAGGCAGTTATAGACATATAAGGTACATCAATCAAATCAAAATTAAATCTTATGAGTTTCTGGCGTGTACTTTTGGCCATTTTTTTTCCACCGCTTTCAGTAATTGGAAGAGGATGTGGATCGGTATTAATAGTTTTCTTACTTTGGCTTTGTGGCTGGGTGCCTGGCGTTATAGCCGCACTAGTTATACTAAATAACCCAAAAAATAATTAAAATGACAAAAAAAATAATTGGACTACTTAGTTTGTTAGTCTTTGTTTTAGTGAGTTGTAATGTACAAGAACGTATTGTTTTTAATGATGATATGGGAGGTCACTATGAAAGTTCTTTTGACCTGTCTTCTATGATGGCAATTGCAAATAGCATGGGAGCTGGGAACTCTAATCCTGAAAAGGAAAAGACAAAAATGGATACTGTTATTGTTTTTTCAGATGTATTGAGGGATTACAAAGACAGTATTGCTGGATTACCAGCAGAAGATCGAGCACGAATGGAAATGCTTAAAGATTTTACAATGGCCATGAAAATGGATGAGAGTACCGGCGAATTTAAAATGGATATTTCTAAAGATTTTAAAACGTTTAGTGAGTTAGAACGAGTTGCTTATGAAATGGATCAAGTTCTTGATCAAGCAAAAAGTGAATCACAAGGAGGTCAACAAGCAGCAGGTCCAGGAGGAGATTTAATGTCTATAGATAAAGTGGTCTATACTTTTGAAAATAATACATTTAGACGTACTGATCCTAAAACACTAAGTGAGCATTTAGAAGATGAAGGAGTGCTTTCAGAAGAAACACGCCTTGATCTTAAAAAGTTAAAAGAGAATCTGGCAGAAGACAATACTGATAGTCAAGAAGATGCTATGATGAAAGGAATGATGTCACAATTTACAGAAGAACTTTCTAACTCTACCATGAAGCTAGAATATGTATTCCCTCGTAAAGTTGTATCGGTTTCTCCTGAAGGTGCTGTGATTTCTGAAGATGGAAAAACAGTCACATTTGTAGTGCCATGGAGTGATATCTTAGAAGAGAAAACAAAGGTTCTTGAAAACTTTGAAGTGATCCTGGAGGACTAGAACACACTATATATTTTAACATAAAATCCTTCTTAGCATTGCTAAGAAGGATTTTTGTTTCTCCGTATCTTTGTTATGTGAATAAGACAATTGAACTTCAGGATTTAGGTAACCGAGATTATAAAGAAACTTGGGATTATCAAGAGGTACTCTTCAAAGAGATTATAGATATAAAAATCAAGAATAGAAGAGAAGAGGCAGGGCTAGAAACACCTAATTATTTTTTACTTGTAGAGCATCCTCATGTATTTACATTAGGGAAGAGTGGGGATTTTGATAACTTGCTTGTCAGCGAAAGCGAACTAGCAGCAAAGGGTGCTACATTTTATAAAATCAATAGAGGTGGTGATATCACATACCATGGACCCGGTCAGATTGTAGGATATCCTATTTTGGATCTTGAAAACTTCTTTACAGATATACATAAGTACCTTAGACTTCTTGAAGAAATGGTTATTCTTACACTAGCAGAATATGGCCTTACCGCCGAAAGATCTCCTGGGGAAACAGGCGTTTGGTTTGATGTAGGAACTCCGTTTGCACGAAAAATATGTGCGATGGGCGTACGAGCAAGTCGCTGGGTAACCATGCATGGTTTTGCATTAAATGTAAACTCAGATTTAGGATATTTTGATCTGATGATTCCTTGTGGTATTAAAGGAAAAGCAGTGACATCTCTTAATGTCGAATTAGGAAAAACTACTGTAGATGAAGAGGAAGTGAAAAGTAAATTGCTGAAACATTTTAAAACACTCTTTGAAGCCTCTTTTCTAGGGTAATACAATATTTTGTAGAGAAAACAGTTTTGTATTGTTCATGTCAAAACGCGATTATAGTATCTCTAAAAATACACTTTGGATACACATATTTCTTTGCTGCTTCTGTTTCATTAATCTATATGGACAACAACAGATCCACGGGAAGATAGTAGATGCCACTTCTGGCCAACCACTTCCTTTTGCCACAGTTATTATAAATACAGAAAAACAACTTGGAGTTGTAACCAATATCGATGGTTTTTTTACCTATTCTGGTACTGAAGTAATTACTCAAATACGATGTAGTTATGTAGGATATAAAACAAAAATTGTTCAGGTTAATAAAAAAGACGAACTGATCATTTCTTTAGAAACAGAAGAAAATTCATTAGAAGAAGTTTTTCTTATATCTGGAGTAAATCCGGCACTAGCAATTGTTGAAAAAGTAATTGAAAATAGAGCTATAAATAATCCTGAAAATCTTCAATCGTTTAATTATACAAGCTATAATAAAACGGTTTTTGATATAAGAGCAAAAGACAAGGAATTAGATACTTTAAAGAGTGATATTTTAAAAGGAGCTAGCCTTTTTATGATGGAAAGCGCTACCGAACGAAAGTTCTTATATCCAGATTTGAGCCATGAACATGTCATTGCAACTAAAGTTTCTGGATTTAAAAATCCATTATTTGCTTCCCTAGCAACCAATACGCAGCCATTTTCCTTTTATAAAGATGAGATCACGTTATTTGATATAAACTATTTATCTCCTATTACTTCTGGTAGTTTAAAGAAGTATAATTATACCTTAGAAGAAACGATTGTTAAAGATCAAGATACTATTCATATTGTTTCTTATCAACCCAAACCATCTAAAAATTTTGAAGGGTTAAAAGGAATTATACATGTCAATACAAAAGGATATGCAGTACAACATGTAACTGCGGCTCCCTACGAGAATAGTAAAATAGAGATTGTTATTGAACAGAAATACAATTTAATAAATGATACATATTGGTTTCCTGAAGAGTTAAATTATAAATTACGCATGCCTGAAGTATTACAAGAGAATAATATTTTGGTTATGGAGGGGAGGAGTTATATAAAAGATATTACGATTGGTTCTTTATATACTAAAAAGGAATTTCCGTTAGAAGTTGTGACAATAGATAAAGATGCAGGAACAAGAGATTTAGCATTTTGGGAAACAAAGCGCATCAGACCTTTAAATGAAAATGAACAACGCACCTATAGAGTCATAGATAGTATAGGTGAGAAATATAAATTTGATAAGATTTCAAAAATCTCAGAAGGGCTAGTTACCAATAAAATTCCTTTTAATTATTTTGATCTACCACTAGATAAACTTATCGATTTCAACAAATTTGAAGAAGCGAGAGTTGGTTTTGGATTAGAATCTAATGACAGTCTACATGATAAATTGCGATTAGGCGGTTTTGTAGGATATGGTTCTGGAGATGAAATTGTAAAATATGGCGGACACATATCCTATGCTTTTGCAGATCATAATGATTTTAAAATCAAGTATAGTTATGAAAATGATCTTATAGAAGCGGGCTCTTATGGAAGCGTTTCTAAAAATGATAATGAGTTTGAAGCCCGAAGATTTTTGAGGTTCAATTTTGATCTAGTAAAAACGCACCAACTAGGAGTCATATTCCGGAGCCTTGACTATCTAACGACAGAGATAGCGTTAAGTCAACAGGAAATAGCACCTCAATATACGTCACAGTTTATTAATGGAGAAGTTGTTGTAAATGATTATAAACAGTCTACGATGTCTGTAAAAATGCGGTATGCTTTTAAGGAGCAATTTGTAAAATCATTTAACAATCGTTTTTCTGTAGCGACACCATATCCAGTATTACAACTTGCATATACAAGAGGAATACAAGGTTTTTTAGGAGGAGATTTTGGATATAATAAAATACAAGTAGCAATCAATCATTCTTTCTATACGAAGAATCTTGGAAAGACTACCTATAAGATAGAAGGTGGGTATATAGATACAACGTTACCATATGGCTTGCTTTTTACAGGGCAAGGGAGTTTTGATGAGGAGATTTCTGTGATTTCAAAAAACACCTTCCAAACGATGCCTCTATATACATTTTTGTCAGATCGGTATGTACGTATATTTACATCTCATGATTTTGGAAGGTTGCTTTTTAAAAGTACTTGGTTAGAACCTAATATTATAATACATCATAATATGGGTATAGGAGATCTAGAAAATCCTGAACAACAAGAACGTATTTCTTTTCAAGCCATGGATAGATGGTATATAGAAAGCGGATTAGAACTAAGAAATATTATAAAATTAAATTTCTTAGATATAGGCTATTTAGGATTTGGCGTAGGAGGATTTTATAATTATGGTTTTTATGAAGAAAATCAGTTTAAGGATAATTTTGCCTTTAAGTTTAACCTTAGTTTTTCTTTTAATTAAAATTTATTGCAGTTAATTAATAAACCCCTTCTGTCATCAGTACAGAACATTTCTTCCTCTTTTCATGAAGAATAGATTTTAAAAATCAATAACGACTGTAGGATGATCTGCGATCACAATATCCAGAACAGCGTCTGTGATATTAAAAGGAGGGCCGCTCTCTCCTCCAAAATCTTCTACACGAATATAAAAAGTCTCAGATAGTATAGTTTCACTCATAAGCATAGGTGTAAAAGTTCCAGAGAGAATTTGTGCTGTAATCGCATTGTTACGATCTCCATTAAATCGAATGGTAGATGTAAAACCATTATTGTTTTCTGTCCAAGGTGAAGGAATAGCCGTGTTGATAGATACCGCAATTGGTGAATATTGAAATTGTATTTGCCTCACCCCGCCGTTATCAACACCGGCTAGTATAAAATCATAAGAAGCTCCCGCACGAAGATTGAGTTGTAAGTTGGCAAAATCATCATCTTGTGTAAAAGTTCTGTCAAAACCATCTCCTGTAATTTTCAAGGAGAAGGTTGGATCAATCGTATCTGTATCTGGCACGTCAGTGTCACAACTTGTGATGCTATATGAAATAAGTGCTATGAGCGTATATTTTAAAAATGTTTTCATCGTGTATTTTTTGTAAGATTATAGAAATGCAGTAAAACCAATACCTACAAAGAATGAACTTATAACGGTGCTTGGTGTAAAATCACCTGCATCCTTTGGTTTTTGATTTTCCCAAGAATAATTGATAGTGGGTTCTAAAGAAATATGATTACCCAAAGCGATATTGTATCCTCCAGTAAGACGCCACCCAAAAATGTTGCTTTTTTGTTCCCCAATAATGTTAGTGGTTGTTTTGCTTCCCCCAATTCCTACAGTAGCTTCTCCAAAGAAACCCTGATACACATAATACCTAGCAAAAGGACCTACAAATAATGCGTTTGTATTTACATTGTCAGAGACTCCTTCAAGATTAGTAGAGGTAAGTGAAACAAATACTTCAAGCCCAATAGCTAGATCATCTATAATAAAATATCCGACTTTTGGTCCAGCCTGAACCTCAAAAGTAGATCCTATTTTATTGGTGTTACCGTCTAGTTTTGCTTTAGAAGATGTACTGAATATACGTGCAGTTCCATTAGCTAGCCAGTTGCCTTCTGCAGTTTGATTAAAAACGTCTTGTGCTTGCATTGATATAGTTGTGATCAATAACAAGCAGGTATATAATATTGTTTTCATAATATATGTTGATTTAGTTAATTGGTTTTATACGCTTTCGCGAAAGCGTATATTCTTAAAGCCCAACAATACATTAGTGAGAGATAGATCTTACTGTAATAACACCTACCTTATATTATTGGGCTAAGGCTTTTTTAAATAATATTAAAAATCGGTGACTTCGTTTAATAACGACCGACTCATAAGTCTGCCATTTTCTTTATAGGTTTCTTGTTTTACCATACCTATACCTTCGGCAATCCAATCTGTACATTGATAATTTCTTGAAGCTATTCTCCCTTTTAACTCATTGTCATACGTAATTACATAACAGTCAAAAGTACCCGCAGGAGTTTCTACTTGTTCCTTACGTATTACTTTTCTATTAGATAACACAATATCAAAGTTTATTGCCAAAATCTGTGCATTTAGATTGATGGAAGCACTTGCATCGGGTAAGGTTTGTCCAATCTCTAAATTATTAGGGATAGCAAGTCTATCTGTAGTGGTAACCGTGTATTCCATATCTTCATATTGACTTAATAAATCAGTCATGATAGATTCTGGAGCTAGGTATGTTGTTCTGTTCTCACAACCCAATTCTAACTTGCCTCCCGTGATATGTTCTCCACGTTTGTCCCAAAGATTAAAGTTTACTTGTATCCCAGAAGAAGTGACACTTTCTACATTATACTCTGTCGTCATACTATGACGTTCCCTTTTGTCAAAAACTTTATGAATGAGTTTTCTTCCGGGTTTTGAAGCATAATATTTACTGCAATTGCTTTGTGCGAGTAATGGTGCTGTGATACAAAAAACGATAATGATGATGAGTGTTCTCATATTGTTGTTTTTAGAGCGTTAAACTAGTTTTGATAAGCTGGTTAGGGCCGCCATCATTAGAAGATGCATTGATCCAGAAGTTTGTCCCGTCAAAGGCGATGCCGAAAGCTCTATAACCCTCTACAGTTATCGTTTCAAGAACTTCAAAAGATGAAGAAACATCGCATTTGTAAATATTACCACGTGAGCAGATATATAGAAACCCATCTTGATAGTCCATTCCGTATGGAGTTCGGTCTAATGTTACTGTTTGTTCTATGGTTTGATCAACACCAGAATTCATGTAGTTTAGCAAATATAAAGATTGCTCATTTCCACTAGATGCCCATATTTGGTCAGAGTTAATGGAGGCTAATCCATAAATCCAAGAGCCAAGATCTATAGAAGTAAATGCCTCTGTATTTGAATCTTCAAAATAGGCTTTAAATTGCATCGATCCATTACTTGATTGAAAAATGTATTTATCTGGCAGATCTAATTTCTCAACCTCTACAGCAAAAGCAGTTTGGGAGGTGATGATTTCACCATCAAGCAAGAAAGTTTCAGGATTAATGAGCCCAATATTGTCTGCTTCACTCCCATTGCCTAATAAAATATGTGATCCGTTAAAGGCAATGTCTGCGTCTTCATTCCAAGGGGCATCACCTTGAGATAATATGGTCAGCTTTTGAATCCAAGTATCACTAGATGGGGCATTAGTTACACGAGTATAAGTGCTTATGTTTCCGCTACTCTCTTGAAGCTCTAATGTAGTGTCGGTTACTGTATAATTGATAAGTGAGTTGCCAAAATAAGAGACATCTATTGTTACTTGATTATCTGTTAAGGTATAATTGCCTGTATTTTCATCTCTAAAACCATTGTCATCTTGATCAAAGAGATTTAAGGTATTATTTTGATTTATTAAAAGGTAGTCCCACTGATTTCCTAGAAGACTTCCTGAGTTGCGTTGCCAGTCACCTACGATAGATGCAGTGACTTCGGGAGGAGTAGTCCCTCCATCATCGTCGTTACCGCCACATCCAAGAGTGAGTAATAAGACAAATATTCCTGTGATTTTTAAAAGTGTTTTCATGTTAGTTAGTTTTGAATATTTTAAAGTTTTATGAATTCTACTCTACGATTAAGAGCTTTACCTTCATTGGTAGCATTAGAAGCTACAGGTTGACTTGCTCCCATCCCATCGGTAGTGATTCTTGAACTATCAATTCCATAGGCAGTCGTCATCATTTTTTTTACGGCGTCTGCACGCTTTCGCGAAAGCGTACGATTATCATCTTCCGGTCCATCGGAATCCGTATGACCTATAATCTTAATTTTTACCGTAGGATTTTCTTCTAGAACACTAGCGATCTCTCGTATGGTAGAAAAAGAACTATCCTTAAGTGTAGCACTCGCCGATTCGAAAAGAATACTATTGGTCGTTAACCTTCCTTCTGTGATTAGTTTACTGCGATTGTCTTCACCTGTTTTTGCCATTCTGAAATTAGAAATATAAACCTCATCGATTCCATCAGGATCTCTCAAACCTCTCACAGCGAGTTTAAAAACATCAGCATTTTGAGGAATGAGTCTCGGTATGTCTATCAGTTTATTTTCATTTAACCATACGCGCATACGGGTTTTGTTTACAGCAATTGCAATATGTGACTTGCCATTAATAGCATCTCTATAATCTTTCCCTATCTGATTACGGAGTTGACGTTTGCCATTTGCTACTTTTTCTACAACCCCTAGATTTCCTATAAACTGACAAACAGAAAGTTCTGTCATACACCAATCTTTTGGACGTGTAAAGCCAGTATTATCTTCAATCAGTAAGGTTAGAAAAGCTTGAGAACTTGTTTTTTTATCTAATCCATTGGTAAACAAATCAAATTCTATCGTATAATTTTCAGGAAGTGTTTCTTTAAGCATGGGGATGTACTTAGAGTTGCCACCTAATCGCATCCATTTCTGGTCGTTAATCATAGCGATCTCGCCACTACCATTGGTATCCCATTGCACGGGGAAATCTCCGGGGTTGTCTTTGGTAAATTGATCATCAAAAAGGATGATATTACCAGGCGTAAAATCGGCGCTTCGCTTTACGGTATACGTTGGATTTGTAGACGACTCATCAGAAGAAGAATCTTTTTCATTTTTATTCTTCTTTTTGCGTTTTTTCTTTTTCTTCTTTTTAGTAAAAACGCTGTCAAGTGCTTGGTCTGTTTTTTTAGAAGCTTCTTTTTCTACTCTCTTCTCTATGGTTCGTTCGGCTGCTTTTTCAGCCACTTTTCCTAGTTTTTCTAAAAGCTGCGCCTTTGCTCCAGTACTGCATATAAGGAAGCAGAATACTAGAATAATTTGTAGTGTTCTCATAACTATTACCCTTTGGTTTTTAATGCGTCTTTTTCTTGACCTTCCTTCAATGCTTTTTGCAACATTTTGGTTAGTTTGAGCTCCATCTCTTTCTTCTTTTTTGGATCATCACTTAGTGCAATGAGCTTATATTGCTCGGTCAATTTTTGTTTGAGTTCTGGGTTTATATCACTTTTATTAAGAAGATCCATATAGCCTTCTATTCCTTGCATTTCCTTCATTCCTCCTAAATCCCCAAAAATGTCCCCTAATACTTGAGCTTGTTGATCTAGTAGATTTCCATCTGCGGGAAGATTGTTTTGCGTTTTAGATTTCTCTTTTGTTGAGGTAGTTTGCGCTTTCGCGAAAGCGAACACCCCCATCATCATGACCATTGTTATATAAATTTTTGTTTTCATAATATGTTAGTTAGAATGTGTTTGAGTTAATCGTTGATTTTTATAGATCCTATAGCTCCTGAGAGTCCGTCTTCTTGAACACCTCCAAAAACCCAAAGCTCATCTCCATATAGAAGTGTATCATGTGCATACAACCCATCAAAAGGAACTTCTCCATCGTATTGTATCCAATTGATGCCGTCCTGAGAATACCAAATATGATTATTGTATTGATCGGTGCTACTCCAGCCTCCAATAAGCCATAAAGCATTATCATAGGTGTTTAGGGAATGAAAGACTATTGGGTCAAATTGTGCTCCTATTGTGGTTACTTGCGTCCAAGTAATGCCATCTTCTGTAGTCCAGATATCATTTAGAAAATTAGTGTCATTAGTTCCACCTATGAGGTAAATTTTATTGTTGAAAACGACAGTTTCTGCGGCAGTTCGCACAGGAAATACATCGGTAGCGATGAGGTCCCAATTAAACCCATCATCAGATCTGTATATAGCCATCATTTGAGTACCATCGCCATCTTCATAATTATCTGTAATCAAGTAGAGTTGATCATTAAAAGCTACGGTGTTATGAAATGATACAGAGCCAAAAGGAAGAAGATCTGATCCAAGTGTCCAGAAAAAACCATCGTTGCTTACCCATACTTCTTCTAGTTCATTATCATCGTTATCTGCACCTCCTATAAGAAATAGGTCTCCATTATATTCTGTGACAGTATGCCCTCTGCGTTCGCTTCCAAAAGAAGAGTCAGAATACCATGCCACGCCATTGTCACTGTGCCATACCCCTAGATTATAAGGCATCTCTGTTGTAGCTCCTTGACCTGAGCCATAATAAGAGTGTACGCTTTCATTAAAGACAGCCATTTTATGAAAAGCAAAATCACCTATTTGATCTTGTTGTGTATGGAGTGTAAAGGTGAGATCTAAGTTTGTGTCATTAGACTCTTCAGGATCTGTAGTTTCTTCTTCTGGTGTTTCGTCTGCGATGACTACAGGTTCATCGTCACTAGAACAGCCTATTAAGAATGTTCCAAGCATACATAGTAAAAGGTATTTTTTTATTGAAGTGATTGTTTTCATGATAGTTTAGTTTTGAAGTGTTATTAAAAAGAAGTGGGGGCGTATCTGTTATCTCCTAAAAGGATATTGGCTTTTATAGTAAAAATGTTATTTAAGCTGACTTCGTTTTGCCAAATCATTTCTTGTGTTTTATAGTTATAAAAATCTGTAATCGTGTTGCCAGCAGAACGCCCTGTAAGAATGAGTACATAGTCACTAAAAGGAAGTATTTCGATCTCGTCTATATCATCAATTGCGATAGGAAGTGGAACATTAAAATTAGAGTCAATAGCTCCGGTAGAACTATCCAGCTCATTAATGTTATATGTATTTGTATTAAAATCTTGAGTCACTGACCATATACTAGTACCGTCATTAAAAAACTGTCGAATAAATAGATCAGGAAATGCTTGCGACCAGTTGAGATCACCAGTTTGTAAATGGACTGCATAGATATTTTCATCTCTTGAATGGAAAAGGAATTGATTTCCTATAATCGTTCCTCGTTGTACATTACTGCCAGAAGTAGAAAAAGTCCAGTTGAGGGTAAGATCATCTTGAATGCTATATACGGCACTACTCCAAGACATAACTAGTACTTCATTAGTTCCAGCAACAAGATGAGAGATCCGTTCTCCAAGATTCCAGGTATGAAGTATGCTACCATTCGATAGATTACGGCTAACTATAGCTTCAAAACCTTGTGGTCCTTCTACAGTAATAATGCGATCGTTAAGAATGGCAATACGTTTAAATTGATTATCTAATTGACTTTCTGTCCAAATCGTATCACCATTTATCGCATTTATTGCCATAATGATATAGTTTGGTGCAGGAAGACCTGGATCTGTCGCTCTAAAGGTTAGGTATAAGATATCGCCATGAATAACTAATTGTGACGAATCAAAATTTAGATCGAAACCTGTTTCTATGCCAGGAGAAATCTCCCAAATCTGCTCACCAGCAAGATCAGTTGTTGTACTTCTTACAAGGCGACCAGGAAAAAGACCTATAAAAGAATCTTCGTAGGTTAGGTTTGTTATAAGTTGATCGTTCTGTGTGGTAATAGTATTTCCAGATTCTAGATCTATAGTTACAACAGTGCTGTACGAAGCAATAGATGCTGTTGCTTGTATCAACTCTGTTTCAATAACTTCTTGAGTACGATCATCATCATTACTACATGAAAGATGAAATAGACACAGACATAAGAGTATTAAAATATGTGTTTTCATAAGATTATTTTATAAAGGTTGTTTTCTTAATGACTTTATTTTTATCCATAATTTTTAATTCATATTCTCCTTCCTGAAGAGCATTTACATTAAGGTAAATCTCATGACTAGGCATTGGAGGGAGTTTGCCTTTAAGTTTTTTAGACTTCTTATTCATATGCTTTTAAGGAATGGGCGACTAACTTTGAGACAAAATTATTTTAGAACAGTGCTGAAAATTAGCACAGATGTAACAAAGCCTGTCACGTATGTAACAGGCTAGTGATAATGGGGTATTAGCCCCCTATGAGAAAAGGGTGTTTATGAATTTTTTGCGTAGTCAGAGGGGGAAACGCCGTAGTGTTCTTTAAAGCATTTTGTGAAATAAGAATGGTTATTAAATCCAACAGCATATCCTACTTGTGATACATTTATATCAGATTTTTTAAGCAATTGTGCTGCCAGTTTTAAGCGCTGACTTCGTATAAACTCTGTCGCCGAAAGTCCCGTGAGTGCTTTTAATTTTCTGTGCAATTGCATACGACTCATACCTAATGCCTTTGAAAATGATTCTGTCGTAAAGTCAGATTCTATGATTTGTGTATCTACAATTTCTTTAAGATTATCAAGAAAACGTTCATCGGCACTATTTATAGCCATGTCTTTAGGAATTAACACCACTTCCTGACTAAAGCGTTCTTGTAGTTTTTTACGAGTTTCTAATAAATTATACGTAGTGGTTTTAAGAATCTCTGTGTTAAACGGTTTTGTGATGTAGGCGTCTGCTCCGTTTTCTAAACCTGTGAGTCTATTTTCATCTCCCGCTTTTGCAGTGAGCATCACAATAGGAATATGAGATGTAGCTTCTGTTGTTTTACAATTCTTTGTAAGTGTGATTCCATCATCTTTTGGCATCATAAGATCTGTAATGATAAGATCAGGAACTATAGAAGATGCGATTTCAAAACCTTCGCTTCCATCTTGTGCAGTATGTATGGTATAGGTGTCTTCAAATAGCGAACTCACATAGGTTCTTAAATCTGTATTGTCATCTACAATAAGAAGTATCGGATTGTTGTCTTTTGAAAAGATATCGGGCTCTTCTATTATGATTTGTTCTTGTAAGGAGGTTGTATCTGCTCCTGCCTGCGGGCTAAGCAGGTTCTCGAAAGCGGAAGTATTCACCGTACCCGTTGCTTTTTCATTAGTAGAGAATGCTGTTTCTGTCACAGGTAACGTGGTTGTAAATGATGTCCAAGAATCGTCGCTTTGGACTGTGATCGTTCCTTTATGTAATGTGGCCAACTCCCTTGAAAGCGCGAGTCCTATGCCTGTACCCGTTGTTTGCTCATCGGTACGTGCAAAACGATTAAAGATTGTCTGCAATGCTTCTTCTGATAGTGGCGCACCCGTATTTTTAACAATGAACTGTAATTCTTGATGTTGTATAATTCCAGTAATGGATATAGATTCTCCATCAGGACTATACTTTAGTGCATTACTGATAAGATTTGTGATTATCTTTTCTAAAGCATCGGCATCAAAATAATAAGAATTTTCTGGGATATTAATTTGGACTGTATAGGCCTGATTGTTTTCGTGTGCTAGATACTCAAAAGTACTCGTAAGGGATTTTAAGAAAATTGACAGATCTCCTTGTTGTACTTTGAGCTTAAAGTGACCCGCTTCTAGTTTTGAAAGATCAAGTAATTGATCTACGAGCGTTAATAAACGTTTGGTGTTGCGTTTTGCAATGGTTAAATTTTTCTTTTCAGAAACATCAATACCTGGTTTTTGAAGTTGTTGTTCTACAGGGCCAGCAATGAGTGATAATGGCGTTCTGAACTCATGAGAGATATTTTCAAAGAAGCTAGATTTCATAGTGTCTAACTCCCGTAACTTATTATTTGTTTTTTTGCGATTTCTAAAGCCAAGAAAAAGAAAGAGTCCAGTAATGGAGGTAAGCGCAAGACCACCTAATAAAAGGCTTCGCTGGTTTTTCTTTTGAGCTTCTGCCGTTTCATTTTTGGCTTGAAGTAACGCAATTTCTTGTTCTTTTTTTTCGGTTTGGTATTTGGTTTCGAGTTCTACACCTTCTTTTTTCTTGCTTATGGAAGTTAGACTATCACTCATTTCCTCGCTTAAAGCAAGATATTTATAAGCTTCTTTGTGGTTATTTATTGCCAGATTCGTATTTGCTAGACTTTTATAGAGACCAGATAGACGTCCATAATCAGGAGGATCTAAAGCCGAAAAATAATCAGCACTTTGTTTGCCTAAGGCAATACTTTGGGTGTATTTTTTAGAAAGGAAAAGTGCATATGCGTATTCTTTTTGCCCAGCTGCGCGTGTAAAATTACTTTTACTCCTATTTTTTACATCAAATGAAAGTTTATAATGCTTAACAGAATTAATAGTATCTCCCATTTTTAGGTAGAGGTGAGCGTATTGCATATGGTAATTACCTAGATACACATATTTTAAATAAAGGCTATCTACTTCATTAAAGTATTCCTTAGTCTCGTTAAAATTACCAAGGCTGCTCTGTACACTACCCATTCTCATAAGTGTACGGCTTATATCTATAGAGTCATTTAAATCACGTGCTACAGCAAGTGCTTTTTTATAATAAATCATTGCTTTTGCATACACATCTTTTTCATTTTTTGAGCTTTTAGAACGTCTAAATAGCTCTGCGCGGTCTGCATATGCAATAAATAAGTATCTGTTTTTAATATTATGTTTTGTGAATGTTGAATCTGCTTTCTGATAGTAATTCATCGCATCTCCCATATTCCAACGATAGTATTCTATAGCTCCCATAAATGTATAAATAGTTCCAGTGCTTTCAGGTTCGCCATACCTTAGGGAATGCGAGAGTGCCTTTTCAGCATATAACATTGCACTGTCTGCTTTTGTTACTCGTCGATACTTTTTGCCAATCACAAAATAATTGTGCGCAATGACACTATCATTTTTAGAATTTGAGATGATAGAATGAAGGGAATCTATTTCTTTCCTGTCTTGAGCATTTACAGAAGGAATAATAATGAAAAACACAAACAATGGGATTATTATTCGCATAGTGAGATAGGATTGGTGAGAGTGTTATAAATGTACGCAATTATAAAAATATCAACTACTTACTAGTATCACATATGTAACAGATGTGTGTTACATTTCTATTAATTAACTTGATAAATCAATAATGTATTAGCATCTCCTTGTGTTACAAACCCTAGATTCTTGTTGCGCTCTAAATAATCAAAATGTGCTGCACTTATTCCATAGACTGGGAAGTTGTCTAATGCATTGCCTTTGTCATCAAAACAAAACACTTGACTAGATTCTATATCTGTGGTCGAGATCAGTGTTTGCTTTCCTATTTTGAAGATTTGTGGGGTTGTATAGGTTCCATAGTCTAGTTCTATGGTTTTTGCATTGATCGTAAGTTTGTTTTCTAGTAACGAAGCTGTTGTTTTTCCTGTCTTTTGAACAATCGTACTTGTTGTAAGATCCGTTTGAGTTCGTGTCGTTTTCCCACTCGTATTGATAATAATCTTACCTCCATTTATATCGTAAGTGACAAATGTATTCCCATCTTTATATATAGGGGTGTCTCCAAATTTGATACTCTCTTTTATAGTAATACGCGATTTTCCTGTACGACTCAAAATATGAAGTTTGCCACTGTTTTCTGATATTACGATATAATCTTTATTGCCTATTTGTATATGCTTAGGAGGAAAAATGACTTCGCTGTCTGTTTTGGTAAATTCAAAGCCTTTTACAATTTTTGCCTCTTTATCAAACATTTGTATCTGGTTGCCTTGTGTAACTATAAAACGATACTTGCGATTGTTCTCATAATCAAAAACAGAAAGAGGTTGTGTGATTGTATCATCAAAACGCATAGAAAATGGTTTTACTTCATTGCCATTACGATCGAGAATATAAAATGTATGAGGCGTTACAAAGGCGAGTTGTAATCTTCCATTTCGATATAAATCTACTTGTTGTACTTTTCCTAGAATGACACCATCTAATTCTTTTTGCCATAATAACTTCCCTTTATTGCTAATGAGGTATAGCATGTTTGCTTCATCTTGTATAAGTACATCAGTACCTTTGGTACGATGATTCTTTACAAGTTGAGGCGAACCAGAAATCGCTGTTTCAATTTTTGTACTAGCTATTTGAGTAATGGCACCATCTTGTTGCAGGTTTTCATTTTTATTAATGACAGCATTAAGATGCATAAAATGGGTGTCCTGAATAAGTTGTAAAGCTGCAAATGGATATTGATCGGTCTGTGTCTTTTTAAAAGTCGCTGCATCACTTTCAGAAACAAGATTTTCATATGGAATTTTCTGAGTGTTTGTTATGGTAAGAAAACTGGACGCATTACTTAATTGAGATTTTGTGTTTTTATACGCAGTAGATTCAATTAAGGTGGCTTTGTTTTGATAATTTGCGATAATGATTTCTAAAAGATCTTGACGCTCTGCAAAAACATAAAAACCATCTAATACACAATATAAGCTTACTGATGGAAAATCAATAAGTGGTTGATATGCTTTTGTAAAGATTGTTTTTTCTTTAAAACGATATATAGGGATTTGTCTATATGAAGTTTCTTGCTCTTTTTGAGAAGCAATGGCATCATCTGTAAGTGTAATGTCTAATGAGTGAGCAACAATAACACTGCCTCCATCTAGTTGTATAGATCCTATCTCGTTATACGTGCTTAATAAGGCCTCTTCTTTTAAGTGAAACTTAGAAGGGTCTACTTTATTAAAATCGGCTAGATTGTTCTTGTATGTAGCCCAATCGCCATAGGTGATAGATGTTACACTTTGTGCACTAATTGGGGTTATTTGATCTATCGTGTTTGCAGAGGGGTTGGTATTTTTAAATAAAGTAAGCCGTTGGTCTGTAGAATCTTTAACCAAGGTGACACCACTTATTTTAATATCATTATGAGATACATCTAGATCTCCCAACGACCAAGAAAATGCATTGCGTAATGGATGATTCTTGGCTTTAGGATATATCGTAGACCAGACTTGATCTGCTTCATTTCCTTTTAATAAAATACTAGCTGTGGCATTGCTAGCTGCTTGATATGCTTTATTAAAATCGGCATCTTCTGTGATAAGATTTCCTTCTTGTTCTCTAAGCGTGTTTTCTAGTAGTAGTTGCGAAGTACTTGCAATAAAGACATCTTCTATTTTTAAGGTGTAAAATGTAGTCTCAGCAGATTCTATTTTTGTTATTGCTGGAGTGGAACCACTCAGTTTTGTCTGAGTTACCTTTGTAGAGTCTGGAGTAAAGAGAGTCTCATTGATCTTAGTAAGAATACTAATGTCATAAACGTCGCCACCTATTTTGGTATAACAAACAAGAACTTCGTCTTTGGTATTTATGCTTTTTAATAAAGGAAGACTGCTTGATAAAAAGTCTTGATAGCGTGTGTTTTTAAATGCTTCAATGATATCATTGTTTTTAAGTGCAGATAGTAATCCCTTGAGATTATCTGTTTTTACAATAACACTAGCCTTACGCGGAATATACTTTGTAAGAGCCGATGTGGTTGTATTTTGGTCTTGCTCACAGGCAATAAAAATAAATACAATGGCAATTAAAAAAAGACGTTTCATACAGCTATAACAATTACTCAAATGTAAGCACTTGAACAAGAGGAATTACTTAAAGCTTTACGAGTTATCTACGGGGTTTTTAACAAGAGAAAAACCTTTAAAATCTAATTCGTATTGCTCGGGAAGTAGTTTAAAACTTTTGCGGTGATACTTTGTAATGCCATATTTTCTAATGGCTTCGCGATGTTCCTTGGTAGGGTATCCCTTATTTTTTTTCCAGTTATACATAGGGTATTCTTCATGAATACGCTCCATAAAATGATCTCGTTCTGTTTTTGCAATTACAGATGCTGCTGCAATTGGGAGGTATTTTCCGTCTCCTTTAATGACGCAGGTGTGCGGAATGTTGGGATATGGTTTAAATCTATTGCCGTCTACTAGGATATGTTGTGGAGTACGCTTTCGCGAAAGCGTATATATCATGCTATCAATACTACGATGCATTCCTAAAATAGAAGCATTCAAAATATTAATCTCATCTATTTCTTCCATCATAATATGCGTAAATCCATACGCTATGGCTTCTTGCTCTATAATAGGTTTGAGGAGTTCTCGCTTGCGTTCTGAGAGTTGTTTTGAGTCTGTAAGTGTTTCATTTATAAAGGAATCTGGCAATATGACCGCCGCCGCAGTAACAGGTCCAGCAAGGCATCCGCGACCCGCTTCATCTGTGCCACATTCTATCAGATTGGTATGAAATTTAAGCTTTAACATGGTTTTAGAGTTGTAAAATACGTGATTACGAGTAAAAAAATTAACTTTGGCTCTTCAAAATTATATATGAAGGCATTTGTCGTTTTATTTTTTTTAATAGTTACCTCTTCTGTATATGCTCAGTTTCCTACGCTAGGAAGACAAGATGTCGGAACTAGAGGAAGTGCGCAAGGTACTATAAGTAATAATAAGGTCGCAGATTTTGTGAGACCTCCTGTAGAGGACTATAAAATTATATCTATTAAGAATGATACGATTACAGTAGATACTTCACTTACTATTGCAAAGGACTATAAGTTTAACTATTTACGAAAGGACCGTTATGGATTACTTCCTTTTGCAAATACAGGACAAACCTATAATACATTAGTGTATGACTTTGATAAACAATCTACACTTCCTAACAGTGTCGCTCAAGCAAGGCATTTTAATTACCTAGGCGTTGATGATATTAAATATTATTATTTACCAACTCCTTTTACAGAGTTGTATTATAGAAGTGCGTTTGAACAAGGACAACAACTAGATGCTTTTTTTACTATTAATACATCGCCAAGGCTTAACTTTTCTATAGCTTATAAAGGGTTGCGTAGTTTAGGAAAATACCAAAATGCACTTACAAGTACTGGAAATTTCAGAGCGGCTGGAAATTATAGAACCAAGAATAACAGATATCATATCAAAGCACATTGGGTAGCTCAAGATTTATTAAATCAAGAAAATGGTGGATTGCAAGAACAAGCGATTGAGCAGTTTACTAGTAATGATGGTCAGTTTGATGACCGGTCTACACTTCAAGTAAACTTTGAGGATGCTGAGAATATTCTTGATGGTACTCGTGTATATATCAATCATCATTATAAACTGCTTTCAAAAAAGGATAGTCTAACAGATTATGCACTTAAGATAGGACATGTATTTAATAGTGAAAATAAGTTTTATGAATTTAGACAAGATGCTGCAAATAGTATTTTTGGAGAAGCTTTCCAAGCGTCTAATTTTAGAGATAGAACAGACAATGAAGAGACGTATAATGAGCTGTACGCTGTATATAATGATAAGACATTAGGAGAGATTAAATTTCAAGCAAATACGACTTATTATGATTATGGATATAAGTCTGTGCTTATTCAAGATGCTCCCGATGGCGATGGAGCAGAACGAATTCCTAATAGATTGCAAGGAACTAGTGTTGCTGTAGGAGGAAGCTATAAAAATAAAATTGGAAAAATTAATCTAGAAGGAAATGCGCAAGTAAATGTTGTAGGCGATTTTGATGGATATAATATATATGGAAAAGCTTCTTATGATATTGCTCCAGATAAAGTGTTTTCTGCGAGCATATTAAGCAATTCTAGTCCTGCGGCTTATAATCATCTATTATATCAGAGTAATTATATTAATTATAATTGGCATAATGCGCTTACCTATGAGAATGTAAAAACAAATACGCTTTCTGCACGTTTAGAAGCAAAAAAATGGATTAATCTGGATGCATCGGCAAGTACAATAACAGATTATGCTTATTTTGGAACCTCTGAAGATAGTGGGCTTGTCACTTCTTTTCAAACAAGCGAAACGATTAATCACCTTAAAGTAACGGCAAATAGAGAAGTTACAGTAGGGAAGTTTGGTCTTGATGCGACAATTACTTTTCAAAATGTAAGTGGAGCAGAAAGAATTCTTAATACACCAGATATTCTAACACGAGGAAGTCTATATTTTACAGATAGATTGTTTAAAAAGGCGTTGCTTATTCAAACAGGAGTTACTGTACAGTATTTTACAGAATATAATTTAAATGCATATGACCCTATTTTGGCTGAATTTTATGTGCAAAATGGACAAGAAATAGGAGGGTTTCCTTTGATAGACTTTTTTGTAAACATGAAAGTACGCCAGACTCGAATTTTCTTTAAAGCCGAACACCTCAATAGTGGCTTTTCAGATAATAGTTTTTTTAGTGCTCCTGGATACCCATATCGAGACTTTAATGTTCGATTTGGAATTGTGTGGAACTTCTTTTTATAAAAAAGTACGACTTAATAACTCGATTGCTACTGATCGTGTTTTTTTTGAGAATACACTTTTTTGTTAGCTAGCTAACAATTTATTTATTTATTTTAAGTTTTATTAGCTATGGTTTTAGATTACGATTTAGCAGATAATACGATTGCGTATGTGTTTGACGGCCCCATGGATGCACAAACTATTGAAGCATTGCAGGATCAGATTGAACAAAAGTTAGAAATTCACAATCGTATTAATATTTACCTAGAAGATAGGGGGGTAGAATATTTTACATTATACTCTGTCATTGTAGGGATTATTTTCCCTTTGCAACATCATAAGCGATTTGATAAAGTAGCTATGGTAACAGATAGATCTTGGATACATTTGTTATCGGCTATAAATAATCAATTCATAAGTGGTGATGTACGTAATTATACTTCGGAAGAACGTGTTGATGCTATGCAATGGGTTTCAGGAGTCAATTCTAATTTATATATTAATTCTTATAAATTGTCTCCCATAGATGTTATGTTAAAAGATTTTAGTTTTGCTGATAATATCATAGGTTATGTTATAGAAGGGATTATGGATAAAGCAGCTATTTTAAATCTTCGATCTCATATTTTAGAAAAGTTTAAGACACATGATAAGATTAGCTTATACTTAGAAGATGGCAACATTGAGAATTTTTCATTAAGTGCTGCGACTATAGGGGCATTATTTCCGTTAGAATATGCAAGCCGTTTTGATAAAATTGCTTTGGTGACTGATAGAAAATGGATTCATGCACTTGCGGTTATTGATAATGCATTAATAGGAGCTAGATTACAGTACTTTCCAATTAAAGATCGAATAGCTGCTATCTCTTGGATAGCTGAAGTAAGTGTCTAATATTTAGAAATATATATCGAAGTTTTTATAGGGTCATGTTTTTTTTAATTTTATCTGTAAATTTTATAAAAAAAATTGCCCTAACTCAAAAAACCATTGTATATTTGCCGTCCGATAGCGCAGTACTGATGGCCTAATCAAGAAAAGTGTTATTGGAAACATATATCGCGGGATAGAGCAGTAGGCAGCTCGTCGGGCTCATAACCCGAAGGTCACTGGTTCGAGTCCAGTTCCCGCTACTAGAAAAATCAAGCCTTTACAGAAATGTGAGGGCTTTTTTTATGGAGTAAGTACAACATAAGTATCACAGATAATGATTATGGATCAAGTCTAAAACTTGTGGGATTTTAAGATTATGTAAAAATAATTGAGAGTCTATATAAGAAGAAATCTACGTTTCTCGCGCTTCTGTAATAGCTATAAAGAAATCTACATATACAAACAAAGGGTATCTTTTTTTGATACCCCTTGTTATGCATTCAATTTAGTAAGCAAACTAATTCAAATTTTTGAATGCTCTTTTAAATATCTTATATGCTTATTCGTTTCTTATAGATCTTACAAGAGCGATGGCATGTTTTGTTTTATCTTCTATAATCTTATAGTCCCAGTTTCCATTAGCATCTGGGGCAATAAGTTTTGATCCCATTCCAACGCATGTAACACCAGCATTAAACCATTCTTCTAAACTTTCTCTAGTAGGTGAAACTCCACCTGTAGGCATTATCGAAGTCCATGGACATGGTCCTTTTATGGCTTTTACAAACTGTGCCCCATAAATTCCTCCAGGGAATAACTTTACAATCTCACAACCTAATTCTTCTGCTCTGGCAATTTCGGTTAATGAGCCACAACCAGGTGACCATAAAATTTTTCTTCTGTTACAGACTACTGCAATATCTTCTCTAAGAACAGGTGTCACAATAAAGTTGGCTCCTAATTGCATATAAAGTGATGCAGCGGCACCATCTGTAATGGAACCTACACCTAATATAAGTTGAGGTAATTCTGCTTTCGCGAAAGCGCACAACGCATCAAAAACTTTATGAGCATTCTCTCCGCGACTCGTAAATTCAATCACTCGTGCACCTCCATTATAGCAAGCTCTTAAAATTTGTTTTCCGACATCTAAAGATTCATTATAAAATAACGGTACGATTCCCGTTTCTTTCATTGCTTGTGCTACTTCTATTCTTGTAAATCTTGCCATAAGTTATCTAGATACTTTACCGGTTTGGTCTCCGTCCATAAAACGTTCTATATCCTGTAAGGATACAAGGTTATAATCACCATAAATCGTATGTTTAAGACAGCAAGACGCCACTGCAATGTCAATAGCTCGTTGCATATCTAGCGGTGAATCAATGAGTCCAAAAGCAAGACCACCCATAAAGGCATCTCCACTTCCTACACGATCTACTACGGGTGTTACTTCCTGAATATGAGCTTTAAAAATCTGCTCCCCATTATATAATAGTCCACCGATACGTTGATGCGATGCACTTACCGAATATCGCAACGTAGTCGCAACCTTTTTAAGATCTGGACAGCGCGTAAATAGTTTATCATAAAGCATTGGAAGTGATTTCTCATCTTGATAATTGGGTTGAACTTTATTTTCGCCGAGCATAAAATATGCCGTATCAATATCGCCTAAAATCAAATGACTATAGGTAAGTAATTCTGGCATCACCTCCTTAGGTTCTTTTCCCCATTTCCATAATTTAGAACGGTAATTCAAATCTGTAGAAATGGTCAATCCCATTTGTTTTGCCACTTTTACAGCTTTCAAACATTCTAAAGCTGCCTGTTCTGAAATAGCTGGTGTGATTCCACTCCAATGGAACCAACTTGCTCCTTCAAAAATGGTTTCCCAATCAAAAGAGTCCTTAGTAAGGGTTGCCATAGAACTACCAGCACGATCATAAACAACATTACTTGCTCTAGTACCAGCTCCAGTTTCTAAAAAATAAATTCCAAGTCTGTCACCTCCTCTTAAAATATGTCTACTACCAACACCAAGTTTATTGATCTCTTGAAGTGCTGTATCACCTATTTCATTGTTAGGAAGTCGCGTGACAAAATCTGTTGAAACTCCTAGATTACTTAGAGAAACAGCCACATTAAACTCTCCACCACCATACGTCGCGCCAAATGTTTTGGCTTGGGAAAACCTTAAGAAACGCTCTGTTGAGAGGCGTAACATAATTTCTCCAAAGGTGACTACTTTACCCATTTATAATATTTTACAACTAACCTTTTTTCTAAAAAGCCAGTTAAGTCAAAATTAAATTACTCAGCAATAAAATCATAATTTTTAAATTCCCAAAGCTTGTCCACCACCTACTTGAATGGTTTCTGCTGTTAAGAAGGCGGCATCACTACTTGCTAAGAATGAAACCACAGAGGCTACATCTTCAGGTTGACCTAAGCGACCCAACATAATATTATTAGCCCAAGATGCAAAAACTTCTGGTTTTGTTTCTTTGATTTGTTTATGAAAATCTGTGTCAATAGTACCAGGAGAGACTGCATTTACTCGAATGCCATATTCGGCAAGATCTTTTGCTAATGCTCTTGTTATAGTATGTACAGCGGCTTTTGATGTTCCGTAGATTCCTGCTCCAGGACCTCCAGCGTTCCACCCAGCATTAGACGTATAATTAATGATAGAAGGATGTTCTCCACCTTTAAGAAAAGGTATTGCTGCTCTTGAAGCAAAGAATACAGAATCAAGATTGAGTGCCATTACAAAGCGATAGAATTCAGTTGTCATCTCTTCAAACCTAGATCTTCCACCTAAGCCGCCAGCATTATTAACTAGGACATCAATTTTACCATATTTTTCTCCGATTGCTTTTATATTAGAGGTTACATCCTCTTCTTTTGTTACATCGAATCCGTAATATTCGGCAGTAATTCCTTCTGTTCTTAACTCTTCTACTCTTTTTGCTCCTGCATCGTCATCAATACCATTTAAAATTACAGTATATCCATCCTGACCTAATCTTTTGGCAACTGCGAAACCAATGCCTCCTGTAGCTCCAGTTATTATGGCTATTTTTCCTTTATTATTACTCATTGTTCTTTAATTTTTAAATCGTTTTTGAATAGGATTAATTTTCTGTATTTACTACTAACTTCACTTTTCTAATTAATAATAAAATAGATACTACCGCTAGTACCACTGACACCGTAATAGCTATAAATGCTGGTGTATAAGACCCTCCCACTGTTATTCTTCCAATAAACCAATTCATTATTATAGGCGAAAATGCCGCTACAGTTCCAGCGAGTCCAGCTAAAGTTCCTACAGATGGACCTCTAAATAAATCACTAGATAAGGTTTGAATATTTCCTATGGCAAATTGAAAACCAAAAAGTGCTAATCCTGCTAGGTAAATAAATGTCATGTAGTTAGAGTCATCCACAAATAATATAATAGAGACAAAACCTATTATAATTAAAAAACTTCCTAAAGCGATGCTTACTTTCCTACCTATATCTACAGAAATTCGTTTTATGATTGCTTCTGTAAATAACCCTCCAAGTATACCGCCAGCTGCAGCCATTAGATAAGAGATCCACATTGTTTTACCAATTTCTTCGATGCTTAGCCCGAATTTACTATTGAGGTATATAGGCATCCATCCAGCAAAGAACCACCATATCGGCTCTATGAAAAATCTGCATAATAACACCCCCCAAGATTGTTTGAAACTTAATATTTTCCCAACACTTAAGCTTTTTGCTCCTTCTACCTCAACATTATTGTTCTTTATTCTATCATTAAGTAATAAAGTTCTTTCTTCTTCTGTAATCCAAGGATGACTTTTTGGTTTTGATTTATTTATAATAAACCATGGGATAATCCAAAGTAATCCTAAGGCTCCTAATATTAAATATGTAGACTTCCATCCAAATTGTGCATATAGATATACTATGATAACGGGTGCTACCACATTACCAATGGAAGCCCCTGCATTAAAAATACCTTGTGCTAATGCCCTTTGTTTTACTGGAAACCACTCGCCATTACTTTTTACTGCACCAGGCCAAAGTCCAGCCTCTCCAAGACCTAATAGTCCACGGACTATAGATAGCGATATTACTCCTCTTGCTAAAGCATGAAAAGCCGCTGCCGTAGACCATACTATAATGGATACAACAAAACCTAATCGAGTACCTATTTGATCGTAAAGTCTACCTGATAAAAATTTACTTGCTGCATACGTGATCAAGAATATATTAAGCATTAAAGCATAATCAGAATTATCCATTCCTAGATCCTCACCCATCTGCGGCCACAATAATGCAAAAGCGGTCCTATCAACATAATTAATGACTGTAGCAATAAAAATTAGGCTTATAATCCACCACCGTAATCCTTTTAGTTTCATAAATCTTTATTTTTTACTTAGTTTTTAGTCAAAAAAGACATAAACCACCTAAGCCATATGAGAATAGCTATTGATATTTTTATATGTTTTGCGGGGGATACGCTTTCGCGAAAGCGTACTCATCATTGTTTTAAATATTATAACAATATTGATATAATGCCTTAAAATGTTTTTTCATCATCGCCTTTGCTTTTTGAGGATCTTGTTCTTCTATAGCTTCATAAATCCTTCTATGTTCCTCGATTCCTGATTGTGCCATTCCAGAATCACAGACATGATATTTTTCAAAATTTGTAATTATCTCTGGAGTGATAATTAACATAAAATTGTTCATTGTACTATTTCCTGAAGCCCTTGCTATGGCTAGATGAAACAGTAAATCTTCTTGCATAGCATCTTCACCATTGAGTACTTTATCTGTATACGCAGTGAGTGCTTCTTGCATTTTTTTAAGGTCATCATCTGTTCTCCTCAATGCAGCAAGACGGGCAGTTTTAAGCTCTAATAAAATTCTAGTTTCCACAAGTGATTTAAAATCTGGAGCTTCAAGTGTTAAGATGTCATCTATCATCCCGTTAAGAGCGATAACACCAATATTTGCCACAAATGTTCCACTTTGTGGTATTGATTTTAGTAGTCCATAAAATTCCAATTTCTGAATAGCCTCACGAATAATCCCCCTTGTAACCTTAAATTTTTCCGAAAGCATTCGTTCCGAAGGTAATTTATCTCCCGGTTCTAGGTTCTTGTGATTAATCAAGTCTCCGATCTTTGCAATGACCTGCTTTTGAATCGAGTAGTTTCCATTTAGATTAAGAATTTCTACTTTCATAAACTTTTTTTCAATAATTGGTTATCCAAAATGGACACTCTAAGTTAAATAAAACTCATAGAACAGTAATGTTTATCAAATACTTTTTTGTCCCATAAAGCTTTTACGTCTTTTAAATAATTCTTACTGGCTAAGAATTAAGCCAGTAAGAATTAAAACACTTAAGAACAGGCTAATCAATATGTGTTAACGGTACGTTTTTCATCAAATGAAACATCAAAGCCTGTTTTTAGTTTATTAGTATCCCGGATTCTGAGTAATCACTCCATCACTTACAAGGATTTCTGAGATTGGAATAGGGGCTACTAAATAGTTTGCATCTGTAAAATTTAATACTGATTGAGCAGTACCCGTTCTAACCAAATCAAACCATCTTTGTCCTTCAAAAGCTAACTCTAGCCTTCTTTCATCGGCAATAGCTTGTCTAACTAAAGGCTGAGTATTAAGGACTGTATGATCCAAAGCAGCTAATCCAGCTCTAGTTCGTATAGGGTCTAAAAGATCAAGTACATTCTCTGGTGAAGAACCGTTTTCATTTAATGCTTCTGCATATAATAAAATAACATCTGCTAATCTCAGTTCTATCCAATCGTGATCAGGGCCTCCTGTTTGAGGGAATTTTGGAGAAGCCAAAGTTTCCTCATTAATAGTTGTCGCTCTTCTTAAGTCTCCAGGGCTTGCATCAAAAGCAGCAACTAAAGACAGATCTAATGGCGTAAGAGATTTTGTGTCAAGACCACCAGACCAAGACCAAAATTCAGAAAAACCATATTCATCTACTATAGAACTTGATACTTGGGTAGCAAAAATGATTTCTGAATTCAAATCATTTGCCTCTCCAAAAATATCAGCAAAGTTGTCTTGCAAACTAATCCCTGCAGCAGCAGCTCCATTTACAACAGCTGCAAGATGTGATTCTGCATTACCAAAATTACCTCTATGCATATATACTCTACCCAATAAGCCCTGCGCAGCTATTTGAGATGCTCTACCGCTTGATATACTACCATTATCTAAAGTAGCTACTGCATCTATCAAATCAGGAATGATCACATTATTATAAATATCATCGGCAGGCTGTCTTGTTAAATCAAAAGTAGAAATGTCTCCTATGTCTGGTACAAATAGAGTGACAGGAACATCACCAAATACTTGCACTAGTTTAAAGTAAGATAATGCTCTTAAAAACTTAGCTTCTCCTACTTGAGTCATGTCTGTAGAATTTATAATGACATTATTCGCACTTATTATTGATCTATATAAAGCCGTATATAAAGGTCCGAAAAATTGATCTTCCATATCTGTTAAATCACTATTGAACCTATCAAATGCAGGGAATGGTTCTTCTTCCATAAACGCATTATCTGCTCTAAAATCACCCATCACTGCTATAGGCGTAACAGCCCCTAGTTGATAGAAATATGCTGCATTTAAAACTCCAGCAAAATCTGTCAAAGATCCTGAACTAGCAATATTTGGTGGGAATTGATCCAAATCTGTATCCTCACATGCTATTGTTAACACCAATAGTCCTAGTAATAAATATATTTTTTTCATTTTTTCTTTATTTTAAAAATTAACATTTAAACCAAGTGAAAAGCTTCTAACAATTGGACTTGCTCCTACTTGTACCCCATTTGTAACAGGACCTGCATAACCAGAATTTGTTGTCTCTATTCCTTCAGGATTAAAAGAGGTGTACTCACTTGACCAGAAATATAACAAGTTAGTAGCTGCAAGATATAATCTCGCTGATGTTAAACCTACTTTACCAGTCAAACCTTGATCAAACTCATATCCTATAGTCAGATTTCTTAACGCTACATAAGATGCATCTTGTATTGCAGAAGATGTTTGATCTCTTGCTCTCGTATAATGACGCCCACTTGCATCGGCAATTCCATCATCATTAGCATCAAAACTATCTCGTAATCTTCCACCAAACTGAGATTGCCAGTAAAGTGGATCTACATTAAAGACTTCTGCTCCATGAGATCCTTGCCATTGCATAGACAAGTCAAAATCTTTATATTTCATTGAAGTATTAAAACCCCAGTAAAAATCTGGTGTATTTTGTCCTATTTTAACTAAATCTCCACCTTCTTCAACAGTTCTTGTTGCATCTATTACACCATCACCATTTTGATCTACCACATAAACTTCACCACTATCGGCTCCTAAAGTTCTCGTTGGATCTGCTATGTGTATAGATTCAACAAGTCCTTCGCTTTCTAATCCCCACATCTCACCTATTTCTCCACCTACATAATTTCTAAAGATGGGACCTCTACCGCTCTGTCCATAAATTTGTCGAGGCAATTCAAGTGAACCATCATTAAGTGCTGTAATCTCTGTGTTTACTGTAGATAAGTTACCTCCTACAGTCAAAGTAAAATCTTGTTTTTGTATAACATTTGCAGATAGCTCAAGTTCAAATCCAGAACTTCTCACATCACCAGCATTTAGTCTTATTGAAGGGGTACCAAAAACTTCTGATACGCTCTGATTAATTAAGATATCTTCAATATCTGATGTATAGTAATCTACACCTACTCTAATACGGTTGTTTAGGAAACCTAAATCACTACCATAGTTTCTCTCTGTAGTGGTTTGCCAAGTTAAATCTGGGTTTGCTATATCTGATGGAATTAAAAATCCAGTACCAAAAATTGTAGCTTGAGGATTTAAAAGACTCAATGAATTGTAGGCTCCTAAATCAGAGGTAGATCCTAAAGAACCGGTGCTAAACCTTAGTTTTAATAAGTTTAATAAATCCGAGCTATACCATGATTCGTTGTGTATGTTCCATCCAAAAGAAAGTGCTGGGAATGTTTCATATCTATTATTTTCGCCAAAGCGAGAATCACCATCTCTTCTCACAGATACTGATAACAAAAAGCGATCGTCATAGGCATAGTTAATTCTTCCAAAGACACTTCTTCTAGTAATAGTCTCGTCCCTTTCTGTTGTAGTGATGTCAGCAGGGTCTAATAGATTAAAATTAATAATTTCTCCAAAGGGTACATTTGTCCCATTTACAGCAATCCCTCTTCTATAGAAATTTTGAAATTCAAGTCCTACTACTGCAGCGAGGTCATGCTTACCAAATACTTTTGCATAATTTAATGTAGTCTCACTTAATACTGAACTTCTTTTTAAATCTGTTTGATTTAAGTTAGTTTGAGTGCTACGTGCTCTAGAATCTGCCTCAAGTCCTCTATAACGATATTGTTGAGTATCTTCAAGGTCTGCCCCAAGTACGGTTCTTATATTTAGCCCATCTATGATACTATATTGTAAGTACGAATTAAAATTACCAAAATAGGTTCTTTGTGTCCGTTCCTGGTTATTAAGTTTTGTTGCAGGACCTGCATCTCCAGATCCTCCAATACCATTTCCAGATCTTCCATAGTGCCAGTCTTGCGCCGTATCACCTGGTTGTAATGTAAAGATGCTATTATTAAAAGGGGCATCACCTCCTCTATAACCATCATCAAATGGTGCAAGTCCCAAAGCTACTGCTTCATTATTGAGTTGTTGAACAAATGCAATAGACTCTTCTGTATGAAAAATAGGGTGGACTCCATATGCTCTCAAAAGATCTCTTTGATCATGAGCGAGTAGTGCTCTATCGGAATAGAATCCATTAAAACTCATTCCTGTCTTGAACTTTTCCCCCAATTTAGCATCGATACTCAAACGTACATTATATCTTTCAAATTCCTGAGTAATTGCAACTCCCTCGGTATCTAAATGACCTAACGAAGCAAAATATCTTACGTCTTCATTACCTCCAGTCATACTGAAGTTATTGCTTATCGTATTACCAGTTTGAAAAAGCCATTCTTCTGGACTTATAGCTCCTGGCGAATTTCTAAAGGCATTTATTCTATAATCCAATAAAGCTGGGTCTACTTCGGAAACATCCCAACTTCCATTGGCAATATTAGACTCTATAGTATTAGCCCATTCTCCAGCATTCATTAGTAGATTGTCTCTTTCGTACTTATTTGATGTACTAAAGTATGTGTTGTAACTAAAACTAGTTTTTCCTTGTTTTCCTTTTTTAGTTGTAACCAAAACAACTCCATTTGCTCCTCTAGAACCATAAATAGCAGCAGAAGCACCATCTTTTAACACTTCTATGCTTTGAATATCGTTTGGGTTAATAGTTCCTAAATCTCCTGAAATTGGATATCCATCCACAACAATTAACGGACTTGAATTACCGTTAACAGATGCAGATCCTCTAATTAGAATTGTTGGAGCTGCCCCAGGTTCTCCATTTTGATTTTTAATCAATACACCTGCTAGTTTACCTGCTAATGCATCATCCACACGATTTGCTTGAATTGCAGCAACTTCTTCTCCTCCTACTTTAGCAATAGCACCTGTTAAATGACTCTTTTTTCGAGTACCGTACCCAACTACCACTACTTCATCTAGTGTATTGTCTATTGCAAGTACTACATTTAAAGTAGGTTGCCCTGTAATAGTGATTGTCTGAGTTGCAAAACCTACATAAGAAAATTGGAGAATATCTCCTGTAGATACTGTAATTTGATAGTTACCTTCAAAATCTGTTGTAGTACCCGTCTGAGTACTTTCAATTATTACATTTACACCAGGTATGGCAATGCCATCAGTGCCAGATGTAACATTTCCAGTTAACTCATAACTGTTTTGAGCAAAAAGCATAGCCCCAAACAGAAAGAAGAATACTAAGGAAAACTTAGTTTTTACATTCATAATTAATAATTTAAGATTGAATTAATTTGTTTTTTTAAAATAATTCTCAAAAAAAATTAAATGTTGTAGTTTCTGTAAACGATTTACTATTTTTACAACAAAATAAGTTCTTTGAGCTTATTTGTACTTCCTACCAGAAGTTAATTAGAAGGACAGTGTCGAAGCTGTCCTTTTTTATTGGTTTGCCAAAGTGGTTAACCAGATTGGTTTACCAAATATGATAATAAATATTTGTTAATGCAAATTATAGTGTTAAAATTTTAAGATTTTTATTAAAAACACCTTAAATCCCTATACGAATTACTGCACTATTAGTAATATTAGGAAAAGTATTCTGTCGAGTTTATTCCATGAAATCTTCACGAATTGGACTAAAAACATCAATAAGTATCCCAGCTTTAGTACAAATTGCCCCATGCATCACGTTTGGTGGTATATAGAAAGAATCGCCACCACGAACCGTTTTTGTCTCATTTCCAATGGTTAATTCGTATTCACCACTTTCGACATAAGTAACTTGTGAATGATAATGCTGATGCATTACTCCAATTGCTCCAACTTGAAAGTCTACTTTTACCAGCATAATCTTATCATCATACCCCATAATTTTACGTTTGAGACCTTCTCCCACAATTTCCCATTCGATATCATCGCCGAATATAAATTCTTTACTTGTTCCAAATGATTTCATATACTTAGTTTTTGATTTGTTTTAATGTATAATTTCCTTTCTAAGCATAATTTTTACCTGAAAGGGTTATGTTTTATTTGCTTTCACGAAAGTGGTATTTATTACTATAATCACCTAGCTGTATTACCCTCTCGATAGCCATATAATCTTCTGGAGCATTAATGTGGCCTAAAATGTTTTTAACTATCTATCATATACAATTTAACAACAAGCTACATATTATAAACTCCGCCATTGATATCAAGGGTTGCACCAGTAATAAAGCCGTCGTATTCAGAAGCCAAGTATAAAACTGCACGCGCTACATCGGCTGCGTTACCTGCTCGTCCTATCGGAATACTAGCCGTTGTTGCATCTGCTGATTCTTTTGTTGTATGGGTATTGTGAAACGATGTACCAAGAATAAGACCCGGAGCAACAGCGTTGACTCGAATACCTTGAGGCCCCAATTCTGTAGATAGTGCCCGAGTTAGTGTTAGAATTGCCCCTTTGCTGGTAGCATAAGCTAACGATCCTGGATGCCCTCCTTTTCGTCCAGCGAGTGATGCCAAGTTAATAATACTACTATTCTCATTTTTTGCTAAATGAGGAGATGCAGCACGTATCACAAACATCATAGATGTGAGATTGATATCCATTACTTTGTGCCAGAATTCAGTTTCCATCTCGTTTAGCATTTTACGTGCAACAAGTGAACCTGCGTTGTTGATCAGGATATCCAGTCCTCCAAACGATTCTATTGTTTTTTCGACTATTGTATTTGCATCGGCTTCGTTTGTTAAGTCACCAGGTATAATAACCGCTTTTTGTCCTTTGCTTATTGCATATTCCATCAATTGATTTGCCATCTCAGTACTAGAAAAATAATGGATAGCAACATTGGCTCCGCTATCAATAAAATGCCTAGTAATTGATTCGCCAATTCCTTGGGCACCAGCAGTTATAAGGACATTTTTAGTAACTAATTTATCATTGTTATTCATGGTATTCTAAATTAATTGAACTAATCATTTTTAATAAAATAACCATCATTGGACACGGCAGCATCACTTACATAGATACTTGCTGTTTTAAACCAAACTTCAGCATAGTTTCCGTCTTCATATTGCTTTTGAATATCACCTCCATGCGTTTCTGCACCAGAACACCATACTTTATTTACTTCGGGAGATTTTCCATTGGTTTGATTATAAGAACCAAGCTTGAAAAAGAGACCTTCACTAGCGTACGCATTTTTACGTTCTACACCGTCTTGACCAATTGGCACAAATAAATTTTGTGTTTGCTTAGGTATATTGGTAGTGGTTGTGTATTCTGATTCGATTAAGTTTTTTGTAAACGATTTAGTTTCATGTCCTTCACTAATAAATTTCAAGTTCATAATACCATCCTTAACTTCAATTTCATAACTAAATTCTTCACCTAAAGCAATACCATCTATAGGTTCTTCCGGGTAGGTGTTTTCATCGGTGCCAACAACAGAAAAATTATTGCCCCAAACTGCTGATGAATAGTCCCATCTTCCAGAATTATCATCACCTAGCGTATTAATTTCATAATTCCAAAAAATAGACCCTTTTGTATGACCAGGGAATTTTTTGTAAAATATTTTAAGTGGTTCATTCTCATGCCCATCTGCACTATGAATCTGACCTACAACTACAGAATATGAAGCTGCTACTCGGGCGTCACCAGTAGATGATACATTTGTTACTTTAAGTGTTGCTGTTAATTTAGCGTCTGTTAAAGGAGACCATTTTTTTGCTTGAGCTAGTTCCGTTCTTGTATTGTTTGAAGTGCCATGAGTATCTCCTGAGTTGGGTGCTTTATAAACTACCCAATTATTACTGCCATCATTTGCAGTATAGAAGAAATCTTTGTTTTCAAAATTATTTACAACACCAGCATTTGAACCGTCACCTAAAATTAATTTCCAATGATCGAAAAATGGAATGACATCACTTGCGTAAACAGTTTTTTGCACTTCGACTTCACTTGTACTAAGTGAAGTCGAAGTGTTCGTTTTTTTAGCCGTATTAGTACAGCTAGTAAGTATTAGGGAAATACTGAGGAATAAGAACGTTGCTCCTGATATGATGATTTTTTTATTCATTGTTTTATTGTTTAACTTCAGTTGCTAAATAAATATCTTGGTTTTTTTTGATATCAATTAATTATTAGAAATATTCTAAAAGTGCTATTATACCGTTATAAGAAATCACTAATGAAAAGAATAGTGCAGCATACATTCCAATATAAACACCTAAACTAGTTTTATACTCTTTCATTACTTTTTTACTGCTTAACATAAGAATAATACCTAGTACTACAATTGGTAGAACAAACACATTAAATACCTGAGATAAAATTTGAATTTCAATAGGATTTGCACCAAAAGCTGGCCCGATTAAAGCCACTAAACAAGCAATAGCTGTAATAACTCTAAACTGACGGGAATTGGTGTCTAATGTTCCTGATTGGTAATCAGCTATTAATAAAGGTGCGATTAATAAACAAGGAAAAATAGATGATAACCCCGCACTTAATGCTCCAAAGAAGAAAATAGTAACTGCCCATTTACCTGCAACTGGCTCTAAGGTATTTGCCATATCTAACACATGTGTCACTTCTTTGCCTTGATAAAATAATGCGCCTGCTGCTACAGCCATTATCGTTGCACTTATCACAAATATTAAAATAGCTGCTGTAATGGCATCTCTTTTTTGTTGTTTCAAATTCTTAATTGTCCATCCTTTTCCTTTTACAAACAAAGGGCGAGACAAAAATGTAGCTGCTGCCATAGTCGTACCCACAAAGGCTGCTACTAACATTTTTCCACCGGGAACATCAGGTATTGTAGGTGCCAATCCCTTAACTACATCTATTGAAAGGGGTTGTACAAAAAGTAATGAAAGTAAGAATGAAAACCCCATTAGGGTTACAAATATGATTAGTATTTTTTCAAAGAAAGTATATTTACCAACAAGCATCAACAAATAAAAGGTGACGATTATTACAATAGCTATTGTTAAAACAGTTTCATACTCATACGCACTTAATCCTTCAAAATTTAATGCTAAGATTTCAAAAATAATATTGGAGGAAATTCCTAAAATTCCCATAAGTGAATTCCATTGCCCAAAGGTGACCCCAATAATTATTAATATGGCTAAAACTTTACCATACTTTAAATGCTTTTTAAATCCGTAAAGTGCGGTATTGCCTGTTAGTAATGCATAATTTCCGTAAGCAAACATTAACACACCAGAGAAAAGACAACTCAATAAAAGCACCCATAATAATTGCATATTAAACTTGCTGCCAGCGACAATCATCGATGTAACACTACCTGTTCCAATGGTATAACCAATAGCAAAAATACCAGGCCCAAAGCCTAGTATTAACGCTATAATCTTTTTAAATAGCGATATTTTAGGTGTGTTGACTTCCATATTTATAGTTGTTTTTTACGCTTTCGCGAAAGCGTGATCATTACTATCTGAATTATAATAATTCTAAAATGTCAAATCTGTATAGTTCTATTTATCTGGCGATACACCTACGCCTACCGTAGCTTCTTTAAACCAAACTTCTGTGTAGCTTCCATTTGCATACTGCTTTTCTATATCTCCATTGTAAATTTCTGCACCAGTACTCCAGATCATATTCGTTTCTGGATCTTTCCCATTGGTTTGGTTATATGCGCCTTGTTTAAAATATTGTAATTCCTCAGCGTATGCATTTGGCTGTTCTGTACCATCCCGATCTATGACAGCATATAATCTTCTAATTTGTTCTGGAATATCTGAGTCATTAGTATATTCGGATGAAATCAAATTTTTTGTAAATGTTTTAGTTTCATGATTATCACTTATAAAAGTGAGATACATAATACCTTTATACACATTTACTGTATAATTGAACACTTCACCTAACTCAATACCATCGGTAGGCTCTTCGGGATACGTGTTTGGATTTGATCCTAAAACAGACATATCATACCCCCAAACAGCAGTAGAGAAATCCCATCTTTCTGAGTTATCCCCTTCAGTATTGATTTCATAATTCCAAAACACGGATCCTTTTTTGTGGCCAGGAAATTTTTTATAATAGATTTTTAAAGGCTCATTTTCATGTCCTTCATCACTATGAATTTGACCAATAACTACAGAATATGAAGCAGCAACCCTGGCATCACCAGAAGTAGATACATGTTGCACTTTTAATGTCCCTGTTAGTTTGCCTCCTGTTTTAGGAGTCCAATGTTTGAGTTGTCCTAATTCTGTTCTTGTATTACTTGAAGTTCGTGAAGTAATGCCAGAATTAGGTGTTTTATATACTACCCAATCTGTCTTACCATCATTTGAAACATAAAAAAAACCTTTTTTCTCATAATTCATCAATGTATCAGTATGCGTACCATCTCCTAAGAGAATTTTCCATTCATCCATAAATGAAATAACATCGCTTGGGTATTTTGTTACATCTTCGCTTTCACTTTGAATCGTTGATTCTGAGGTTTTTTTAGAATCATTCTTACACGCAACAATTGCTAACAATGTACCTAATATAAATAATGCTTTTTTCATTTTTAAATTGATTTTCTTTACATACTATTAATACACTAATTTTAATTTTAAATTCTGTACCACTTTAATTTCACCAGACTTTACAACCGTATTATTCAAAGGTTTTTGTCCTTTTTCTCCCCATAGCACTGCAATGGTTTTTACTGGGTTATTCTTAAAGCTATTATTCTCTAACCTTACATGTACAATACCTCTAGTTTTGAGAAGTATATTACTTGATTCTTTAGCGCCACAATTGGTAAATGTATTACCACTAACAACTAAGCTCCCACCTATAGTAGATTCGTCATAACCACCACGGTAATAATCGAGTACGTCCATTTTCACATTATTAAATTGAGAGTCTTCTATAAAAACAAATGCTGCGTTATAATCTCCTTTGTCATTCGTTTCTTTATTGAGTTGGATGCCTCGTAATGTGTTTTGAATGACACTATTTTTAATTGAAATCGTATCGGCAAACGAAGCTTTGCTTGTTTCTAATACACTCTTAAATCCATCAATTTCTACCTGATCAAGCCAAAGCTCATACGACTGCCCCATATTCTTATCAAGCGTGGCAAAAGCATCTGTATTTACTTCTCCCTTAAGAATTATGTTTTTGATTTTCAGTTTAGCACGTGGTTGGAGTTCAAATCCTTTGTCTGTGTTTTTAAAAATAAGTACAGGTTTTTCACTTGTGGAGGATTGAAGGGTTACCGCTTTCGCGAAAGCGTATGTTTCATTAATCTCATAATCACCCCCGTTTAATTCAATAGTATCACCATTAGTGCTTTCTGCAATCGCTTTAGTAAGTTCCGAAGTATTTGAAACTTTGATTGTCTTTGGAGTTGTTTCTGGTGGATTTGTGTTGAACCACGAGGTACCATAATTAGATATATCTAGCAACTCTGTGCCATTTTCTATTGATTTTGTAATGGCACCTATCTCATTTTTATCTGTACGCTTATTATTAAAGAGGTCTTCTTCTATGCGATTAAAGTCAAAACCTTTATAAATTTCTGCATTGAGGTTTTGTGGTGTTTGGAATATTTCGGCTATAGTTGAAAGCTTCATATCTTTAGTAATAAGACCATCCGTTTGGTATTCACTTTTATTCTGGACATTAATGATATTGTTCTTGAATAATACACCTGTAATAGAGTCGTACGTCTTAACTGTTTTCGCGAAAGCGTTATCTGTATACACCAAATTGTTTGCCATTATCATACGCTCAGCTCTTGCAGATCGAATTTCTGAAGCAGGAAGTACTTCGGCCTGACTAAGGTTTGCCCCTACACCAAAATGCCATGGCGTTTTTGTATTAATAAATGAATTGTGTGCTACCACTACATCTGTTACTTGATTGTAACGATTAAGAGGAGATTTAGGTATACCGTTCATCACTGCAAGTGGAGCGCGAAATTCGTTTCCTTTTAAATTGTAGAAGTAGTTATTTACGATCCAATGCCCCGTATTAATTACTCGAATCCCTCCAATAAATTCTGAATTATCATTTCCTATAAATACGTTTCCATCTATCGTTGCATAATTGCCGTGACGAAGTACGAGAGAGCCTTCAGACTCGAAGAATACATTATTCTTAAACGTATTATAATTAGATTTACTCGAGATAATCTCTACCTCACCATTGCAACGTTCAAAATAATTATGCTCAACATTTACAAATCCTGGAGTCATAGAAGTGAAACTACTTCCTATTTGCATAGTTTCGGCGCGTGGCCCTCCTTTTCTTGGGCGTGGTCCAAAATGATTATTTTTTATCTGATGATAGGTATTTACATTTTCATTCCCCTTTAAGGAAACACGTAAGGTGGGGCCTTGATTTGTTTTTCCTGTAATATAGTTATGATCAAAACTATTGTGTTGTCCCCAGAGTTCTATCCACAAATTCTTGCTGTCTCTATCTGGATTTGTAAAATCTTGAATGACACAATCTGTCACTCGTGAGTGATAAGCAATTCTATCACTATCTATCATAAAACGAATAACAGCCTCTTCTGTTGTAAAACCATTTTTAAAATGAAGGCCACTTACTTCAAGATATTTCCCTCCTAATTTAAGAGAAGAATTTCCTTCTAATATTACTTTTCCAGGTGTTTCTGCGCGAAGTATTATGGGGTTATCTTTGGTTCCCTCTCCATAAAATTGGATGGCGACGTCTTTCCATATACCGTCTTTAAGTACAATCTCATCACCAACGTTTATATTCTTGATGGCTTCTTGAAGTTCGTTTTCCGTTGTGACGATCTTGACATTGATAGGATCTGATTTAGTACAGGATCCTAATAAAATCAATGAGCAAAAAAAGAGAAGATATCGAGTCATAAAAGAATTAATTAATAATTATACGTTTTAGCGAAAGCAAAAAATAAATGCCTAAATACAACATTATAATATTCAAATTCACAAATATAATTGCAGGGAAGTTCTTTAAAAGTAGGCTCATTTACAGTATTTTACATACTGAATCTATAACTTCAAGAGCATTATATTTAAGTAGATAAATTGGTTTTCCAAACTGGTTTACCAATTTATTTGTTCAAATATATATATAATTTTGACACTCACAATAATTTAGGTATAATTTATATTTTAAGAAGATTACATCTATTAGTGTCTTATCTATTATTTTTGTTTTCTGATAAAATAAACCGAAATATTACTATAGGTAGGGTCTTACACACTATTGCGTGTAGTAGCATCCCAATAGATATAATAAACCCTTAATTCAGTATTCTGATTAATAATAAAAAAATGTTTGTTTAAACTCATAACCCGAAGGTCACTGGTTCGAGTCCAGTTCCCGCTATTAAAGAAATCAAGCCTTCACATTTCTGTGAGGGCTTTTTTGATCCTTGAGATCTGCATGTATTGATCTTAGGTTTTTTAGATTTTATAATGATCCATTTTATTTTTTTCTTCGAAGTAATCTTTAACCATTATTAGTTGCTGCTTTTTTAATTTCTAATATGGATTTCATTTTTTTGCTAAAAATAAAATTCAAAATTTTAGATATTAAATAGCTTCAAATACTAAGTGTGTGTTATTAATTATTTGGAATTAAGCATGTTATATTTATTTTTAATATATTTAAGAATATGTTATGTAGTAGTTGAGATGAATATTACAATTCTCAACTAGCATATATCATTTGATATAGACAAGAACAATCTAGGGCGAGCATAGCAGACTAACCATAAGACATAGGAATTATGAATGACAAAGCAATTGATTCACGAATGTTTATCGCAAACGTTAGAGGTACACCTAGATTTGGGAACAATATTGTTGGTGTCTTAAATCAATCTGACCCTGTTGTGGTCACTGGGGAACAAGTAGGTGATCGATGGCTTCCATGCTCAGTTACCTTAGATGGTGAACAGCGAGACGTCTTCGTGTCCAAGAATGTATTACGTGACCAAGTATCACCTGCAAAAGAACGACTCATGCGTGAATGCGTGAAACAATGGCTTCGTTTTGATAAGGGTAATGCAAAAGAACATCACTCACCACATTTCAATTTTGTGGGAGAGTTCTGGCAGGCGATTCCGCTCAATTTGGATGGCAAAGATCGCGACGTTCCGTGGTCGGCAGCATTTATCTCGTTTTGTGTTAAGACTGCAAGAGGGTATAGTGGTTTTAAGTTCGCTGCTGCGCATTCAAAGTATGCACACCAAGCTATTAGACGAAGAAATGAGAATGTTGACGGTCCCTACTGGGGCTTTCGGATTAATGAACATAAGCCACAACTAGGTGATATGGTCTGCAGAAGCAGAGCAGGTTCTGGAGCTACATATGATTTTGCCTTGAACAATGATGCTTTCAAGAGTCACTGTGATATCGTTGTTAGAATCGCAAAGGATCATGTTGTGACCATTGGTGGTAATGTACGCCATAGCGTTTCGAAAACGAATTATGCAATAAACTCTAATGGCTTTTTGGAAGGCAATGGAAAAGTCTATGCCGTCTTGAGAAACAATCGATAATTAGATGTTTGACTTATGCCGCGATTACGATATTGTGATTGAGTAAGAGTGTGTGGGATTAAGAAACGAAGATTGAGATAGGTATAATACTTGCTTAATCTAATCATAGACTTCACTCCCTATATAAGTTTTATTGTATCTGAATTTTGGTGTTATCTAAAAATATCTTTACCAAATTTCCTTTTTAAAAACCAAGTAGTTCTACGTATTTGGCATTGTGAAAATTTTGTTAATTTTGTAACACATTGAAAATGAAACTCTAACCATTAATCCCACAAATCAATGAAATCTAAATCTATCATTTTAAAAAGTTTATTAACTCTAGGAGTTATTACACTTTTTTTGAGTGCTTGCGATCAAAAAAAACAAGAAAAAGCAACACCGGAAGCAAAACTCGAAACCTATAGTGATCTAGCTGTAGCCACATCTACGGGATCTACGCCTTGTGATTGCGAAAAAAACTGGTTTCCACATTCACAAACACCAGGACCTGAAGAAGGAAAAGGAAGCCCTTTTGATACAACAAGTACAACCAACTGTATGTTTCAACAGTGGTCATTCCAAAAGTTTTTATGGCTAACAAAACCTGAAGCAAATGGGAGACCGCTATTCTTAGATTCTTTAAAACAAGTTACCAATCAGATGGAGCCTGTAACAATTCCTTCTGGAACTTCTGTTGCATTATCTAGTATTCATCAAGCTGGACTAGATGCCGTTTTACAAACAACTCCAGAATATAGCGCAGATGGTAAAACTTCGGATACCGTTTATTATTCTATACATATTAATTCTATACTAGAAACAGCTATTACAAAATATGTAGATAGTATAAAGAATGGTACGTTATCTAAAAATAATACAGCAACCTTTCCAGTAAGTTCATTAGAAACCAAAGTTTCTTGGGTTCCAATAACGGCGTTACCAAGTAAGGATATCGCAGAAAAGAATTACTATACTACCATGGCAGCTGTGACGCAAAAAGATGGAACAGTCGTAAAAGAAGAAGTTGCATTACTAGGAATGCACGTAGTAGGCGTTGTGATTAATCACCCAGAATTTATCTGGGCAACGTTTGAGCATAATTCTTTAGCACCAGTATTTGATATACCTTCTAATACAGCAAGTTCAGATACGAACACGCTTATTTTTAAAGAAGGAAGTGTGACTGGTGTTGATGGAATAAGATGGCAATCTGGAAGTGCAGTCAAAGCAGATCAAGCATTTGGATTGTTTAAGTATGGTGTAGCTGTAACGGGTCCTAATGATTATGTGAAAACAAGTCAACCAGAGCCAGACAACTATAATAAGATAGACAGCCTTAATATGTGTGTTTCTGCTGCCTTAAAAAGCGAAAATGATGTTTGGCAAAATTACCAATATGATGGTGCTATTTGGTTAAATATGGATGGTTTAACACCAACTCAACAAGCAGATACTATTGTAAAATTATATAGACATATTAAAGATGCAACACCGGGATCTATGGCTAGAGGGTCATTAGCTTCTGCAAATGTTACGATGGAGACGTTTACACAAACGTATCAAACAACTACAGATAAAATTACGGATGCATCAAAGCTACTAAATTGTTTCAGCTGTCATCGTGGAGCTCCAGATACAGGAGGTGATGCTATACGATCTCCTTTGTATTTAAGTCACGTATTTAGTGGTAATGTTTCTCTTATTGTAGACGAACAAACTCCTACAGAAATTGAAGCTAATAAGCTTAAAGCTTTCATGAAACAATTAAGAACTCAAGAATAATCAATGTTTTAATAAATACCAATACCTTTAATTCGTATTGATGTAATAAAAAAAGGCTTCACAGTAATGTGAAGCCTTTTTTGTTCTATGTACGTAGCGCATAACATTTCTTACTATGATATTAAAGAACTTTTCAATCGTAGCCTATGTAAAAGTAATTCAGAAATTAAATGCATCAAATTTGAGTATTTAGAAGAATGTCCTGCTTGTTGTGTTATAAATATTCAATATTGTCAAATAGATAATTTGTTTAAAAAATGCAACATTTAAATATGATTGATTTAATATCTGAAGTTGAAAGTTATGTTTTTAAGTTTTTTTCTTCAAAAAAGGAAATATTACTATATCATAATTATGATCACACGCTTCGGGTAGTAAAATTTGCCGAAAATTTAGCCAATCATTTAGAATTAAATGAAGAAGATAAATCAATTCTAAAAGTTGCTGGATTCTTTCATGATACAGGATATATTATTTCACCAAAAGATCACGAAGAAAAAAGTGTCGAGATTTGTATTGATTTTTTGGAAACTCTTGTAGTCGATCAAGAATTTATTGATAAAGTAAAAGCGACGATTCTTTCTACAAAATTAGGGGTAGAACCTACTACATTGCTGGAGAAAATTATAAAAGATTCAGACTGTGGGCATATTACACATAAAGATTTTATAGGATATTCAGACTTACTTCGTAGAGAGCTAGAAGCTGAACAACAAATTACGATAGCTCATAAAACATGGATAGAAACCACGTTAACTTTTTTAAATAGGCATCGGTTCTATACAGAATATGCTAAAGACAATTGGCAAGAGCTTAAAGAGAAAACAATATTTAAACTTCTAAAAGAAAAAGATAAGATTGATGTGTCTAGTGAAAGGAACGAAAAACCAGAAAAAGGAATTGAAACAGCCTTTAGAGTCTCCTTGAAAAATCACATGAAACTAAGTGATATAGCAGATGCTAAGGCTAATATATTACTCTCTGTAAATGCCATTATTATTTCTGTTGCATTATCAATTTTAGTCCCAAAATTAGATAACCCTACAAATGGTCATCTTATTTTCCCGACAATTGTTTTAATTGGATTTAGCATTATTGCTATGATTTTTTCAATCCTTTCAACAAGACCAAAAGTGACACAAGGTTTTTTTACGAAGGAGGATATTAAGAATAGAACGGTAAACCTATTATTCTTCGGGAACTTCCATAGTGTCTCGCTAAAAGATTTTACTTGGGGAATGCATGAAATGATGAATGATAAGGAATATTTATATGACTCAATGATTAAGGACCTGTACTTTCTTGGAAAAGTACTACACAAAAAATATAACATCCTACGGATTACCTATAATATTTTTTTAGTGGGATTATTGATCTCGATTGCAGCATTTGCATTAATGTTTAAAATTTCAATATAATTTACGATGAAAAATTACGCACTATATTTTATGCCCGATATCAGTGGGTTTACAAATTTTGTGACACATACTGAAATAGAACATAGCAAACATATTATCTCTGAGCTATTAGAATTATTAATAGATGCAAATACGATTGATTTAAAATTAGTAGAAATAGAAGGAGATGCACTCTTTATGTTTACAGAAACAATGCCATCCTTTAATGATCTGATTGAACAATCAACAGACATGCTAGATGCTTTTTCTACACATTTAGATCTGTATAATACCAATCGTATTTGTAATTGTGGTGCTTGTATTAGTGCTCATGATCTAAAAGTTAAATTTATTATTCACTATGGAGAAATATCATATATAAGAGTTAAGGATATCGTAAAACCCTATGGAGGAGATGTAATCAAGATTCATAGATTCTTAAAAAACAGTATCCCATCTAACCAATACTTGTTGATATCTAAGGAGACCATTGATTTTTATGATGAGTCTATTCTTGAATTTGGTTTTGAAGAAAAGGCCGATTTGTATGATTTTGGGACATCACATTATTACTTTAAAACATTGCAATCTAAAAAAAACAATGTTGAACGTACTATTGTAAAACCAGGTTTTTCACCACAAATAAACGAACAAATTATAATTTCTAAAGATGTACATCTGGTGTATCAGTTTATAAGTGATTTTAGTGTTCGAACATCTTGGTACAAACTTGTTGATAGATTAGATTATGATGCGTTCCGTTTAAATAGGGTAGGAACGACACATAAGTGTATTTCTGGATCGGACATTTTTAAAGTAGAAACATTGGGGGATTCACAGAATAATACACAGTTAATCTATGGGGAGAGAACTACAGACATTGGGGAGAGAACTACAGACATTGAAAACCTCAAACGTTACACGTATTACTTGACTGCAATACCCATTGATAATAATAGTACACAGTTAGACATTGAAGTATTTTTAGAATTTGAAGAGCTACCTGATATTAAAAAACAAGAAGTACTTCAACATATAAAAAAGGGTTGGCATGAAAGCATATTTCATTTAGCAAAAGAAACTTTAAATCTAACTAATTAATGTAAAATTATACTCTAGCCCAACGCTAGATCAAACTTCTCCTTAATCTTATCCAGACATAAATTGCCAAGACTCCCTATATGAGTATGCTCTTTTGCCTGCTCTGGAGTATACGTCCCAGATTGTACTTGAGAGCCTATTTGTTGATACGCATCTCTAAAGGAATGACCCTCCATAACAAGCGTATTAATGCTATCTACCGTATATAAATATTGATACTTCTCATCTTTTAAATCAATGTCCTTTATAATAATTTGTTTGATCGCATAATTGAAGATATCTAAAACCTCTATCACTTCTTGAAAAGCAGTAATACTATGCTCTTTTAATAATTGAAAATCTCTGTGATATCCACTAGGTAAATTATTGGTGATGAGAAGCATTTCTGTATGTAAAGCCTGAATTCTATTGCACTTTCCTCTTATGAGTTCAAACACATCGGGATTCTTTTTATGTGGCATGATACTACTCCCAGTAGTGAGTTTATCAGGAAAAGAAATGAATCCAAAATTCTGACTCATATACAAGCAAATATCCATGGCAAATCTTCCTAAAGTATTACATAGTCCACCTAAAGCACTGGCAACAGTTCTTTCATTTTTCCCTCTACTTAATTGTGCTGCAACTACATTATATTTAAGTGTAGAAAACCCTAATGCTACAGTTGTAAAATTTCTATCTATAGGAAACGAACTCCCATAACCTGCAGCCGATCCTAACGGATTTTGATCGACAGTTTTTAAGGCAGCTTGGAGCATATAAACATCATCTACCAATAGCTCTGCATAGGCAGAAAACCATAACCCAAAAGAAGAAGGCATCGCTACTTGTAAATGAGTATATCCTGGTAAAATAGTTTTTTTATGTGTCTCGGCTAGCTGTAAAAAAGTGTCAAATAATGTATTGGTTTTTGTAATCACCTGTTTTAAATGGTCCTTGTAAAATAGTTGTAATGCCACGAGCACTTGATCGTTTCTTGAACGTGCAGTATGAATTTTTTTACCTACTTCTCCATATTCTTTAGTGAGTTCATATTCGATCTTAGAATGCACATCCTCAAACTGAGATTCTATGATAAACGTGCCTTCCTCTATTTGCAATGCTATTCCTTTTAATCCTTTGTCTAATTGCTGTAATTCTTCTGAAGAAATGATTCCAATTGCTGCAAGCATCTCCGCGTGAGCAAGCGATGCTTGTACATCATATATGGCGATGTGCATATCGATCTCTCTATCATTTCCTACAGTAAATTGTTCTATTTGTTGGTCTATCGTAAACCCTTTATCCCAAAGTTTCATACTATTGTTTTAAGTGTATTATGACTATTTGAATTGTGTTTTATACGCTTTCGCGAAAGCGTACTCAGTATTAATTATATAATGACTTGTTTTAATATTTCAATGTACAGACGGATACCCTCTTCAATTTCGGATATATATATAAATTCATCTGCAGTATGTGAACGTGTGCTGTCTCCAGGCCCCAATTTTAAAGATGGGCAAGACAATACTGCTTGATCAGATAGGGTAGGAGAACCGTATGTTCCTCTTCCTATTGCAATACCTGCTTTTACCAAGTCATGCTCAGATGATATAGACGATGCATTTAATAGTAAACCACGCGGAGTGATACTCGTACATGGACTTTCTTTTTCTAAAATATCACAGATATCCTGATTAGAATATGCATCGTTTACACGTACATCAACAACCAATTTTACTTCTGCAGGAACCGCATTGTGTTGTATTCCTGCATCGATCTGTGTGACCGTCATTTTTACATCTCCTAATGCCTTCGAGGTTTTTTTGAACGTATAATTCTTAAACCATTCTAAGACAGGAATTGTATTGTAAATGGCATTATCAGTGTTAGGATGTGCCGCATGACTTGGAGTTCCTTTTACAATAGCATCAAAAACGACAAGCCCTTTTTCGGCAATAGCGAGCTGCATTAATGTTGGTTCTCCTACAATGGCAACATCTATTTTTGGAATAGTATCTAAGATGCTGTGTAATCCATGTGGGCCACTATTTTCTTCTTCTGCCGAGGCTACAAAGACTAGATTGTATTGTAAATTTTCTTGATGATAATAATGAGTAAATGTAGCCAGTAAAGAAACCAACGCACCGCCAGCATCATTACTGCCAAGACCGTATAACTTACCCTCTTCAATAATAGCCTTAAAAGGATTTTTTGTGTATCCTTTATTGGGCTTTACGGTATCATGATGTGAATTTAGTAATAGGGTTGGTTTGCTTTCGCGAAAGCTTTTAGTAGTCGCATAAATGTTATTATTCACCTTTTTATATGGAATGTTATGTGTTATAAACCATTCTGAGATAAGCGTAGCGGTAGCATCTTCTTCTCCCGAAAATGAAGATGTCTCAATCAATTTTTTGAGAAGCTCAATGGCAGCAATTGTTAGATTTTCTAGTGTCATTATTTTTGTATTGAAGTGTGTGGAATTGTTGTATCAAATATCATATCTGGCATACCGATGTATATTTGGCGTACCTTATTCTTGATGGCGTAAAAACAATTGTCTAATTTAGGAATCATGCCATCTGTAATAATTCCTTGATCTATATATGTTTTGTAATCTTTTGTGGTGATTGTTTTAATCACTGAAGTTTCATCTTGAATTGATTTTAAAACACCGCTTTTCTCAAAACAGTAATACAATTCGACTTGAAAATTATCTGAAAATGCAATAGCTAATTCTGAAGCAATGGTATCTGCATTTGTGTTTAATAATTGTCCTTGGGTATCATGAGTTATAGCACAAAAAACAGGAACGATGTTCAGATGTATGAGAAGGTTTAGAGTTTCAGTATGTACTTTTTTTATATCGCCTACGAAGCCATAATCTATTTCTTTGACAGGTCGTTTTTTAGAAACAATCGTATTTCCATCTGCTCCAGAAAATCCAATAGCATTGCAATAATTTGCTTGAAGGGTTGCCACTATGTTTTTGTTTATTTTACCAGCATAGGCCATGGTAATAATGTCCAAGGTTTTTGCATCTGTAACGCGTCTTCCTTCTTTCATAGTAACCGTTATGTTCATTTGTTTTGCAAGAGATGTTGCTAGTTTTCCGCCGCCATGGACTAATATTTTAGGACCCTTTAATGTTGCAAAATTTTCTAGAAAAGAAGATAATTTTTTAGGATCATTAATGATCTGACCACCTATTTTTATAACTTTAAGTGTCTCCATATTATTGATTTTCTAATAATTTTTTTAATACAATCTGAGCAGCATAAGTCCTGTTGTTTGCTTGTTGTATTACTACTGAATTCTTACTATCTAAAACAGCATCTTCTATCACAACATTTCTACGCACAGGAAGGCAATGCATACAAGAAGCGTTTCCTGTCTTTTCTTTGGTGATCATCCAGTTAGAATCTTCGTGTAACACCTGTCCGTATTGATTATAACTACTCCAGTTTTTTACATAGACAACATCAGCATTTTTTAATGCTTCTACTTGGTGATGAGAAATAGGAATGTCTTTTGTGACTTCAGGATTTAGTGCATATCCTTTAGGATGCACAATCGAAAAATCTACTTCTATAGATTGCATCATTTTTATAAACGAGTTTGCCACTGCATGAGGAAGTGCTTTAGGATGCGGAGCCCAAGACAAGACTACTTTGGGTTTCTTCTTGTCTGTTAATTCAGAAATGGTAATAGCGTCTGTAAGTGCTTGTAAGGGATGTGCTGTAGCACTTTCCATATTAATAATAGGCACCGTGGCATACTTCATAAAGCTATTCATGATATATTCAGATTCATCTTCTGCTTTGTTTTTTAAACTCGGAAAAGCTCTTACTGCGATCATATCTGCATACTGAGAAATCACTTGGGCAGCTTCTTTTATATGTTCAGCACTATGTAGATTCATGATAGTACCATCTTTAAATTCTATATTCCAAGTACTGTTTATGTCAAGAATCATGACTTCCATTCCTAAATTTTTAGCAGCTTTTTCGGTACTTAATCTAGTACGCAAACTAGCGTTGAAGAATAGCATCACTAGCGTTTTATGTTTTCCTATCGTTTCATATTGGAAAGGATCTGTTTTTAAAGCAATAGCCTCTTGAATGATTTCGGGTATATTTTCTATATCGTATATGGTTGTAAATTTTTTCATTGTATTTAAATTGTTTTGCCAACCTGTTCATGAATGATTTAATTATATCGGTTGGTATTGACTTTTGTCTATTAAATGCCCATTATGGGCTTTCATAATTCTTGTTGTAAAGCATCTATAAACTGATCAATATGCTCCTTCTGTATAGTTAATGGAGGAAGGATTCTTAATAGGTTTGGGTTTTTAGAATTTCCAGTAAATATGTGATGTTTGTATAAAAGTGTTTTACGTAACTCCACAATAGAAAAGTCAAATTCTAAACCTAGCATAAGCCCTCGTCCTTTAACCTTTGTAAGCTTTGAGAGAGTTTGTGCTTTTTCTATAAAGTAGGTGGATAACTCTTTTGTGTGTTGCATAAGATGCTGCCTTTCTATAATTTCTAGTACCGAGAGTGATGCAACACATGCTAGATGATTACCTCCAAAGGTGGTGCCCAACATTCCAAAAGATGCTTTTAGATCAGGGTGAATTAAAATACCACCTATAGGAAATCCATTTCCCATTCCTTTTGCCATAGAAATGATGTCTGGTGTTATCTCGTGATTTTGAAAAGCAAAGAAATCACCGGTTCTTCCAAAACCAGATTGTACTTCATCTGTAATTAATAAGGTATTATGTTGCTTACAAAGTTTTGCGACAGCTTTATAAAACGCCGTAGGCATTTCATCAAGACCACCAACTCCTTGAATGCATTCGATAATAACAGCGCAGGTTTTGTTTTGTTTTAGAATATCTTCGACAGCGTGAATGTCACCCAATGTTACCAAATCAACTTCTTGTTGAGCGTTGATAGGTGCAATTATTTTTGGATTATCTGTTGCCGCAACAGCAGCAGAGGTTCTTCCGTGAAAACCATTTTTAAAGGCAAGTACTTTCTTTTTACCTGTATAGAAAGAGGCTAGTTTTAATGCATTTTCATTTGCCTCTGCACCAGAATTACAAAGAAACAATTGATAATCCTTACAACTTGAGAGTTTGCAAAGTTTAGTCGCCAAAGCACTCTGTAATGGATTTTGAATAGCATTACTATAAAACCCTATCTTCTGTAATTGCTCACTAATACGTTGGATATAATGAGGATGTGAGTGACCAATAGAAATGACCGCATGACCTCCATATAAATCAAGATATTTGACATTATTTGTGTCATATACAAATACATCTTTCGCGAAAGCGGGCGTAATATCAAATAACGGATATACATTAAATAAACTCATAACTGTTCCTTTTTTATTGTATTAATTTTATTATAGGAAGCAACCATACCTTGAATGAGAGAAGAACTCAACCCTTTATGTTCCATCTCATTCAATCCTTCGATAGTACATCCTTTAGGAGTCGTCACCTTGTCTATTTCTTGTTCTGGATGTTGTTTGTTTTGTATTAATAAACTAGCGGCTCCTTCACTTGTATACATGGCAAGTTGTTGCGCTTCTTTTGCGTCAAATCCTAATTGGATTGCCGCTTGTGTTGTGGCTCTAATGAGACGCATCCAAAATGCAATACCACTAGCACAAATAACAGTAGCTGCTTGCATTTGAGGTTCTGGTATCTGTAAGGTGTGCCCTAGTTGATTAAAAATAGTTTCGGCAGTTTCAATGCGTTGTTCTCCAAGGGTATTACTACAGAGGCATGTCATAGATTTTCCAACAGCAATAGCTGTATTAGGCATGGCCCTGATAATAGATTGTTGCTGTCCAATAATTTCTTCGATACTAGCGATAGAAAACCCAGTAATCGTTGAGATGATTACTTGTTTTTTTGTTAATAACGGTTGTGTATTTCTCAGAATCTGATTTATCTGAGTTGGCTGAACAGCAAATACTAAAATATCAGCATTTTGAATTGCTAGCGAATTGTCTTGAGTGATGATGACATTTTTGTAATCCTCAAATTCTTTGAGATCTGTAGTATTCCTTTTTGTAAGATATAGGGTAGTCAGTATTTGATTTGTAACTAATCCTTTTGCAATAGATTTCCCTAAATTCCCTGCTCCTATAATGGCTATTTTCATGTGTGTTCGTTTTAAAAATTGGATCCTTTTAAGTGTAGACCATCAGTTTGGATAAGATCAAAAGCCAAATTCATATTCTGAACAGCTTGTCCCGAAGCTCCTTTTAATAGATTGTCTATACTACTTGTGATTAATAATTTGTTATTGTGCTTCTGTAGATGAAGGAGGCACTTATTCGTGTTTACGACTTGTTTTAAATGAATTTCTTCATCAGATACCACTGTAAAGGGAGCATCTTTATAATACATTTTATATAATGTGATCGCTTCTTCTATCGTTCCTTTAAAATGTGTGTACGCTGTCGCGAAAATTCCTCTTGAAAAGTTCCCTCTATTAGGAATGAAATTGATCTCAACATTAAAATCATTTTGTAACAGATGGACTGTTTGATAAATTTCTCCTAAGTGTTGATGCGTGAATGATTTGTAATGAGAGAAGTTGTTATCTCTCCAAGTAAAATGTGTAGACTTAGAAAGGGAGACTCCAGCTCCTGTAGCCCCAGTAACTGCATTTACGTGAATATCTGATGTTATGAGATTGTTGGCTGCTAAAGGCATTAATGCTAGCTGAATAGCAGTTGCAAAACAACCAGGATTTGCAATGTATTGCGCTTCCTTAATATCTTTTTTAAATACCTCAGGTAACCCATAGACAAAAGACTTTCCTTGAAATAAGTGATCTTTAGAGAGTCTAAAATCGTTACTTAAATCAATGATTTTGGTATTCTTAGAAAATGAATGTTCACTTAAGAATTTTTTAGAATTCCCATGTCCTAAACATAGGAATACAACATCTACATTAGGATTGATCGTATCTGTAAAACTTAGCTCTGTAGATCCTATTAAGTCTTGATGAACTTTATATACTTTATTTCCTGCATTTGAAGTGCTGAAAATAAAATTAATACTGGTTTTTGGATGATGCAATAGTATTCTTATCAGCTCTCCTGCGGTGTATCCAGCTCCTCCTATGATTCCTGCCTTTATCATGATGTTGTGTGTATTTGTTGGTAGATCTTATTTTGATTTCCATTAATCTTTATAAACCCTTTGGCTTCTGCTGCAGTCCACTGTGTATTCATTTCACCATAGCTCCCAAACTCAGTACTCATTAAATCATTTTTAGAAATAACACCTTCTAAGGAGAAATGATAGGGTTGTAATGTCACAATGACATCACCAGAAACTTTTTCTTGACTACTAGATAAAAAAGCTTCCATATCTCTCATGACTGGATCTAGATATTGCCCTTCATGTAAATGCATGCCGTAGAAACTTGCTATATATTCTTTATGCTGTAATTGCCATTTGGTAAGAGTATGTTTTTCTAATAAATGATGCGCTTTAATGCTAATGAGCGCCGCCGAAGCTTCAAAACCAACACGTCCTTTTATACCTACAATTGTATCACCTACATGAATATCCCTCCCTATAGCATAGGGTGATGCTATGGTATGTAAAGCTTCTATGTTCTTTTCTGGGGATTGCTTTTCCCCATTGATGGCTGTTAGTTCTCCTTTTTCAAAGGTTAGGATAATGCTCTCTTTTCCTTCTTTTGTTAGTTGTGAAGGGAACGCATATTCTGGTAATCCTTTTTCTGAAGTTAAGGTTTCTTCACCTCCTACACTTGTTCCCCAAAGCCCTTTGTTAATAGAATATTTTGCTTTTTCCCAAGGCATTTCTATACCGTGTGATTTTAAATAATCAATCTCTTCCTGTCTAGAAAGTTGTTGATCTCTTATGGGTGTTATGATTTTAATATCTGGTGCAAGTATTTGAAAAATCATATCAAAACGAACTTGATCATTTCCTGCACCTGTACTTCCGTGAGCTATGTATTTTGCATCAATACTTTTTGCATATTCAATGACTTTGATGGCTTGTATGATACGCTCTGCGCTTACAGACAAAGGATAGGTGTTGTTTTTTAATACATTACCGAAGATTAAATACTTTACTACTTTTTGATAGAAAGAAGTAACTGCTTGTATGCTCTTATAACTAGTTACTCCTAGTGTATAGGCAGTATTTTTTATTGTTTGAATTTCTTCTGAGGTAAAGCCTCCTGTATTTACGCTTACGGCATGTACTTCAAATTCTTTATCTTTTGATAAATGTACTGCGCAATATGAAGTGTCTAATCCACCACTGTAGGCAAGCACTATTTTTTTTGATGTATTCATTTCTTTTTATTTTTTAAAAAAAGCGATTGTTTGATGCTTTTTAGCCTAGTAAAAGTTTTGCTAGTGATCTCTTTTGGTGTTTTTTCTTGTTTGATATTGGGATCATATAACATTCCTGTACAAAGACACATAGATTGTTCAGTGCGCTGTAAAACGTCATGATTTTTGCATGTTTTACATCCATCCCAAAACGTTTGGTCTTTTGTGAGTTCAGAAAAGGTAACAGGGGTATAGCCTAAGTGACTATTTAATTTCATAACAGCAAGACCAGTTGTGATACTAAATATCTTTGCATCTGGAAACTTGGTTCTTGAATGCTCAAAAACGTGCTTTTTGATTTCTTTTGCTAGTCCTTGTCCTCTATAAATAGGGTGTACAATCAGACCAGAGTTTGCAACAAACTTCCCGTGACTCCAAGTTTCTATATAACAAAAGCCGGCAAACGTTTGCCCATCAAGAGCAATCACAGCATTTCCTTTTTCCATTTTTGAAATGATGTATTCTGGTTTCCGTCTAGCAATACCAGTTCCTCGTACCTGAGCAGCTTCTTTTATGGTATCACATATAATTTGTGCATATATGCTATGCGTTTGATCAGCAATAATGATTTCCATTGTTGTTGATTTAAAAAGTTAAAAATGTATTGTATTGAGTTTTGAAAAGAGAACCGGACTCACCTAAGTTCTATACATAGAAAAATACCCTTACGGGCGGCGGAAGAAAAAGGGGCGTACAACATGCTTGCTATTTTGAGAAATAGCTATTTGATGGTCGTATGATTTGAAATTTATATGGTACACAGTAAAAAAATAAAAACGTAATAATAGTATGCGGCAAGCTAAAAGAAATTAGCGTCGGCGTCGCACGGGGGGTGCGATATATACTATACGTGTTTTATTTTTTGAAGTAATCATAGTACAAATGTAGATTTTTTTTTGAACTAGACATTATTTAATCTTTGTTTTTTAATGAAATAACTGCAACACATGAATTAAAATAGTAGCTTTTAAGTAACTCGTTGCTTTATTCTACTTGTTTTGCAGTGGTATTAGGAACACCTTCTACGCCTGCATAGAATACAATTAACTCAGCAGGGACATTCCCATTATTTATTCCATAATGCCAAGTATCTACTACTTCTGTAAACGCATCGCCCGTTTTTATATGTAATGTATCTTTCTGTTCAGTTATGACGGATAATTCACCTTTTAGAACAACTGCAGCATTAATTACAGAATGTTTGTGAATTGCTAGTTTTGTTTTGGAGGGTATTACAACTTTTAGGATGGTAACTTCTGGTTTTCCTTTTAGATAGTTTGGAAGTTGGTTCCCATTCCAACTTTCTGATGTCTCAAGTAAAGTAGTAATTGTGGGTTTTGTTTCGTTCTTTGACTTACATGAAAATAGCAGAAGAATGATAAGACTAATTACTATTGGACGCCAGAAATTATATACCTTCATAAGTACTCGCTTAAATTTGTTTTGATTAGTAAATCTAATTGATTTACAGTGATCTGCAAAATGATTTGTAACTATAAGAATCTGAATTTGTAGTAATGTGTTCTAACTATACATAGTTTGTTTTTCAAAGGTGATAAAAGTCATCTTTTCCCTGTGTGTCATATACTAGTTTTGAAGTATAATTAAAACAATACAATGATGAACACACTATATGCAAAAATTAGTACAGATTGGCACGAGAACTTTATAGGATACTCTGCACTCGCTATTATTTTATCTACTTGTTTAGGGTCTGTTGCTGTTATGACAACGATGATGCAAGGCAATGGTTTTGCTCAAATGATACAAATTTTCTTTGTAGTAGCTGCTTGTAGCGCACACAACGCCTCTATTTTGACAGTGCAGAAGCCTAAACTGGTACTTAATCTTCTAATCACAAGTGTATTGGTAAGTATCCTTACCATCTTAGTTGGAACGCTATTTTAAAATAGAATACTATGTGTACACTTATTTCAAAATACAATGTGGCTGGACCACGATATACAAGTTATCCGACTGTGCCGTATTGGGACCAAGATCAGTTCTCTTTAAAAATGTGGAAGAAAACATTGTTGGATAGCTTTCGCGAAAGCAATACTAGCGAGGGTATAAGCTTATATATTCACTTGCCATTTTGTGAACGTATGTGTACATTTTGTGGATGCAATAAAAGGATTACAAAAAATCACGATGTTGAGATTCCTTATATACAATCAGTCATTAAAGAATTTGCTTTGTATTATGCGCTGTTTGACGAAAAACCAAGAATAAAACAACTCCATTTAGGGGGAGGTACGCCTACATTTTTTTCTCCAAAACATCTAGATAGATTATTATCTGGCATTTTTACAATTGCTAAGAAAACGGAAGATTGCGAACTCAGTTTTGAAGGACACCCTAATAATACAACAAAAGAGCATCTCACGACACTTGCTGAGAATGGTTTTAAGAGTGTGTGTTATGGTGTACAAGACTATAACGGGACTGTGCAAAAGGCAATTAATCGTGTGCAACCATATGAGAATGTGCAAAGAGCAACAATAGATGCTAGAGTAACGGGGTATGAATCTGTAGGGCATGACATTATTTATGGACTTCCATTTCAAACACAAGATGATGTTATTAATACCATTAATAAGACAATTACATTATGTCCAGATCGTATCGCATTCTATAGCTATGCACACGTGCCGTGGATGAAAGGAAATGGACAACGAGGCTTTAAAGATATAGATCTTCCAACGGCAGATCAAAAACGTTTGCAATATGAGATAGGAAAGAAAATGCTTGTAAAAGCTGGATATGTAGAAATAGGAATGGATCATTTTGCCTTAAAAACAGATACCCTTTATAGAGCACAACGAGCAAGGAGTATCCATAGAAATTTCATGGGATATACTGCTAGTAAAACGCAGGTAATGATAGGTCTAGGCGTTTCTGCTATAAGTGATAGTTGGTATAGCTTTGCCCAAAATGTAAAGAATCTAGAAGAATATCAACAGCTCGTTCATGACGGGATTTTACCCATATATAGAGGGCACATCCTTACGCCCGAAGATGTAATCATTCGTAAGCATATCCTTCATTTAATGTGCTCCTTTGAAACTTCATGGAATGATGATTCATTATTCTTTCCGGAACTTCCAGAAGTGCTTGTAAAATTGAAAGAACTTGAAAAAGATGGTCTTATTGAAATAGGTTCTAAAAAGATTGTTGTAACAGAGAAAGGGCGTCCATTTGTACGTAATATTTGCTTGCCTTTTGATATGCGCTTACAGCGAAAAAAACCAGAAACACAATTGTTTTCTATGACTGTATAATCATAAAATTTAGTTGTTGTTATGTAAAAAAAAAAGGAAAGCTTTATGCTTTCCTTTTTTCTTGTTAAGAGATTTCAAGTATCTAATTTTGATCTCGAGTGAACTCTCGAGCCTTAGTGTCTTTTTTATCACTCTGTATCATATTATATACAATAAGAGCGATGATAATACAAACGAAGGCAAATACTCCAATAAGAATAGTTCCTATTCCCCAATTAACCAATGGTATTATTAAATGTTTCATATGATAGGATTTAAATTAGTTTAGTATGATTAGTGACAACTATGATTTGCCGAAACTTGTTGAACAGTGACCATTTCTGAAGGTGAGATATATGGAATGCCAAGCCCTAAACCTCTTACTATAAAGAGCATTCCTATAATTACGACAACTATTGGAATTGCTTTTAAAATGCGTTGTTTTATAGTGTTAGTTAAGAAATTTCCTAGGTAGATTGCTATTGTCATTAAAGGGATTGTTCCTAGTCCAAAAACGGCCATATATATGCTTCCTTTTAAAATGCCTCCAGTAGCAAGCGCTCCAAAAATAGCAATATACACTAAGCCACATGGCAACATACCATTAAGGTATCCTATGGTAAAAAAAGTCCCTGGCGTTCTCTTTTTTAAAGCAGTACCTAGCTCACTTTTTAGTCTAGCAACAGCTTTATAAATAGGCTTAGAAAAATTATAACGATTAAAAAGCTTAGTAGGGATGAGCACACTTATGATCATAAGTATACCGATGCTTATAGATAATTGTTGTTGTAATCCAAATAGATTAAGACTTTTTCCTACAATCCCAAAAATTAATCCAAGGATGGCATACATGAGAATACGTCCTAAGTGATAGCTTACTAACTGTAGTACTTTCTTGGTTGAATTTGTACGATCTAAGGGTAATAAAAAAGCAATAGGACCACACATGCCTACACAGTGAAAACTTCCTAATAACCCAAATATAAGTGCTGTGTAAATCATTAATAAACGATTGGTTTTTTATAGAGATATTCTTTACTGTTGTATTCAAATGCTATAGTAATGTTCCAACGACCGTCTACCATCTGTTTGTCAGGTATGAGCAAATTTGATCCAGAAAGGACTAATGGAAAGTCAAAATCCAGTTTCTGGTTAGACGGTCGATATAGGAACACATTTCCTGTTATTTTAGCAGGATCTAATTCTGAAGGAAATGATAGTAACCATCCTTCTTTTGTTTTTTTGCCTTCTATTTTTTCTTTGAGACTATTTGTATTTGTTTCGGCATCAATTTCAGTTTGGTATGCCATTTCTTTGGCATAATAAGATTCGGTAACTAGGTCGTGATGATATTTCTTGTCTGTACTCATTGTAATCACCATATAGAGTATAAAGCTCATAAAAGCGATCATCCCTACAACAATACCTTTTCCCCAATTCCATTTCATATGACTTGATGCCCGTATAAACGGGGCTTTTATTAATTAAACCTCTTCTTATTTTATACGCTTTCGCGAAAGCGTACTTCTATTTATAACTTCTAGGCCCTAAAAAGGCAGTGGTCGTGGTTTCTATTAAATCGTCTCCGCTATAAACCCCTATTTCTAATCTATCTTTATCACCATTAAGTGCGCTCGCATTTATTTCTATAAATAAGGTGCCTTCTGCAAGTCCTTGACCTTCTATTTTAAAATCGTCGTGAGAGACCAGTTTAATGATTCCCTTATGAGACAAAAGTTCAAAATGGACATTGTTTATGTCATCTATTGTTTTATTTACGAGTTTAAACGTGTATACGTTACTGATGATGTTATCTGTTTTATGTTCATATAATTGCCCTGGTAAACGTAGGATACGAGCTTCGATATCATTACGTAAAAAGAGCATTCCAATAAGGACAGCTGTGAGAATCCCTAACACAGCGACATATCCTTTTAATCGCGGAGAAAAGGTGAATTTTTTCTTTTTTTCAATATTATCTTCACTAGTATATCGGATCAATCCTTTAGGAAGATTTACATTTTCCATCATTTGATCACAAACATCGATACAAGCGGTACAGTTTATACATTCTAGTTGTGTTCCATTACGAATGTCTATACCCGTAGGGCATACGTTTACACATTGAAAACAATCGATGCAATCTCCTTTACCCGATGATGGTCTATCTTCATTTTTTTTAAACTTAGCACGTCCTGCTTCTTTTTCTCCACGTTTATGATCATAGGCAACTACAATAGATTTGTTGTCTAGTAATACTCCTTGTAGTCTACCATAAGGACAAGCAATGATACATACCTGTTCTCTAAACCAAGCAAAAACAAAATAGAATACCCCTGTAAAAATGAGAAGTGAGATTAAGGTACTTTGATGCTTAGAGGGACCATCAACGATATAGCGTAGTAACTGATCGCTACCTATGAGATATGCTAGAAAGACATTTGCTATGAGAAATGAAATGATAAAAAAGATACTCCACTTAAGGACTCTTTTTTTTATCTTCTCTGCATTCCAAGGCATCTTGGAAAGACGAATTTGTTTTCCTCTGTCTCCATCTATCCAATATTCAATACGACGAAATACCATCTCCATAAATATAGTCTGAGGACAGACCCAACCACAAAATAAACGACCAAAAGCAACAGTAAATAGGATGACAAAAACTACGCCTATAAGCATCATAATAACAAATAGATGAAAGTCTTGAGGCCAAAATGGAAATCCGAAAATATTGAAACGACGTTCCAGTACATTAAACATTAAAAACTGGTTTCCATTTATTTTTATAAATGGAGCAGATAGTAAAAATGCTAGCAATATATAACTTACATATTTACGATAGGTATACCATTTTCCGTCGGGTTTTTTAGGAAATACCCAAGCGCGATTCCCTTCTTCGTTCAATGTTCCGATGGTATCTCTAAAATTGTCTTGACCTTGTTCTGCCATGTGTCTAATTATGCTTTCGTACTTCGACTAGCTCAGTATAAACTTCACTTTTGTGAACCTGCCTATTGGCAGGTAGGAGCAAATGATTATTTATTCATTGATTGTTTTTATAGCTGTAGTATCTATAGTGATTTCTTGAGTTTCTGGTGTAGCTTCTGTTGGCATATCTGGATCTATCCAAATGTCTCCTTCAGGTGCTTTAGGTTCTGCGGGCGTGGTGCCTTGAAGGGTTAATACATAACTAGCTACTTGTGCCATCTCTGCAGGCTTGAGTTCTGTTTTCCAAGAAATCATCCCTTTTCCATCACGACCTCCTTCAGAAATGGTACTAAATACATTTTTGATGCCTCCGCCCAAAATCCAATTTGGATCTGTAAGATTAGGACCTATACCACCCCCACCATCAGATTTATGACAGGCAACACAATTATCATTAAAAATAGATTGGCCTGCTTTTAAATCAGATGCATCAGTAAGGAAGGTTACCGTATTTATATCTACAAGATTCTTGGCTGTTTTTTTCCATTCTTCAATTTCTAATTGCGCTTGGGCTACAGCAATTTCATACTCTTCTACTTGACTATAATCATTAAGCACTTCAAAACGGACTAAGTAAATAACAGCAAATACAATGGTACCATAGAACATATATACCCACCACGGCGGTAGATTGTTATCTAACTCTTTAATCCCATCATAATTATGATCGAGTATTATCTCATGTTCTTCTGCAAGAGCTTTACTATCTAAAGATTTTTTGTATTTTTCTTTAAGCCATTTGAATTGGTTTTCTTTTTCTGTAGCGATGTTTTTATCATATCTCGCTTTTGCTTCAGGAGATAATGTTTTGTAAAGTATGCTCTTAAGTGCTGCCACGCATATTTCGGCGGCGATATAAAAGAGCATAATCACTCCAAATAGAATCCACATCCAAGGCTTTTCTAAGAAGATAGATGTATCTCCAGTAGTTCCTACATAATCTAGGAAGAAGTAACCAAAAATTGAAAACCCGAGTATTCTTAAAAATGATGCTATTGTTCTCATAATTGTATGTCTTTTTGAATGATCGTATCATCTTCTAAAGGGATGTTACTTACGGCTTTGATGTGTGCCTTTTTTGTGGTAAACACCCACCAAAAAAGTGCTGTAAAGAAGATGAAGAAGATCAATAACGAGATGATCGGGTAGATCTCAACTCCTTCTATATTTTCTAAGTTTCCTTTTATAAATTTGAGCATAGCTTTATTCGTTTATGTTAAGGGTAGTGTTGTCAGGATTTTTTACTTTAATATCTGTTCCTAATCGTTGTAGGTAGGCAATTAAAGCAACTACTTCACGATCTTTCATTTCTATAAAATCTTCTCCATTTTCTAGGGCGTACTTTTTATCTGCTTCATAGGTCTTTGCAAAATCAGGATCGTTATAAAGATTCTTTTCTATTAGAGTAGCTTGTGTATCCATCCATTCATACGCACGTTCTATATCTTCTTTTGTATAAGGAACTCCGAGAGAAAGCATAGCTTCCATTTTATCTTGAGTATTTCCTCGGTCTAGTTTATTCCTAATGATCCATTTGTAAGAAGGCATTATAGATCCTGATGAAGTACTTTGAGGGTCATAGAAATGATTTAGGTGCCAGTTGTCACTATATTTCCCTCCGATGCGCATAAGATCTGGTCCTGTACGTTTACTTCCCCAAAGGAATGGATGATCATATACATATTCTCCTGCTTTGGAGTACTCACCATAACGTTCTACTTCACTTCTAAAAGGACGAATCATTTGTGAGTGACAAGAAACACAGCTCTCTCGTATATAAATATCTCGACCTTCTAATTCGAGAGGGGTATAAGGCTTTACACTTGATATTACAGGAACATAATCATCTACCATCAATGATGGAATGATTTGTACCATGCCACCTATCAAAATCGCAATGGTTGCAAAGATGGTTAACTTAACAGGTCGTCTCTCTAACCAGGTATGGTATCCTTCTTTTGTAGTACGTTTTTTTGTTACTTTTTGTAGAGGAGCTGCTTCTGCAAGTTCATCGGTTACTTTTTGTCCAGCACGAGCAGTCATAATGATATTATATACTCCTATTAAAGCACCTATAATAAACATACTACCTCCTATAGCACGCATCCAGTACATAGGAACAATCTCACTTACAGTTTCTAAGAAATTTCCATAGGTAAGTGTTCCGTCTGGGTTAAATTGTTTCCACATAGATGCTTGTACAAACCCAGCAACATACATAGGTAATGCATATAATATGATTCCTAATGTTCCTATCCAGAAATGAGCATTTGCCAGTTTGGTAGACCAGAGTTTGGTTTTAAATAGTTTAGGAACCATCCAGTAAACCATTCCAAAGGTTAAGAATCCATTCCAAGCTAGGGCACCTACGTGAACGTGCGCAATCACCCAATCGCTAAAATGTGCAATGGCATTTACATTTTTAAGAGATAATAAGGGGCCTTCAAAAGTGGCCATACCATATCCAGTAATGGCGACAACCATAAACTTAAGTACTGGGTCTGTACGTACTTTATCCCAGGCACCACGAAGGGTGAGTAAGCCATTAATCATCCCACCCCAAGATGGTGCAATAAGCATTATAGAAAAGGCTACACCTAAGTTTTGTGCCCAATCTGGTAATGCTGAATATAATAAGTGATGTGGTCCTGCCCAGATATAAATAAAAATTAATGACCAGAAGTGTACTATAGAAAGTCTATAAGAATATACAGGTCTATTAGCCGCTTTAGGAACAAAATAATACATCAGTCCTAAGAAAGGAGTGGTTAAGAAAAATGCCACCGCATTGTGGCCATACCACCATTGTACAAGTGCGTCTTGTACACCTGCGTACATAGAATAACTTTTTAAAGCACTTACGGGAACCTCCATACTATTTACAATATGTAATACTGCAACAGTGACAAAGGTGCCTAGGTAAAACCAAATCGCTACATATAAATGACGCTGGCGACGTTTGAGAATGGTCCCTATTAAGTTGGCTCCAAATGCTACCCAAATCAATGTGATAGCAATATCAAAAGGCCACTCTAATTCTGCATATTCTTTTGAAGTTGTAAACCCTAATGGAAGTGTGATTGCAGCACCTACAATAATGGCTTGCCATCCCCAAAAGTTAAGATTACTTAACCAATCTTTCCACATACGAGCTTTAAGTAATCGCTGTGTAGAATAGTATACTCCTGCAAAAATGGCATTTCCTACAAAAGCGAAGATAACGGCATTGGTATGTAATGGGCGTAAACGACCAAAACTAAGCCAAGAAATGTCTTCCGTAAGATTTGGGAATAAAAACATAAAGGCAAGTAGTAATCCAATACTCATTCCTATAATGCCCCAAAACATTGTTGCTACAATGAATTTGCGTACGATCTTATTATCGTAATAAAATTGTTGTACTTCCATAGTTACTTAGGTTGATCTTTTAATTTGATTGGTTTTTTTGTTGTTTTATTTTCGGGTAGATCTGTTTTCTCTTTGACAATTTCATCCTCAAAAAGCATTCTCACAGAAGGCGTATATGTGTCATCATATTGTCCTTTTTTTACTGAAAAAATGAATGCTACAAAAAAGACAAGTGCTACAACAATACTAATTGCCAAAAGCATATAAATAATACTCATACCTACCTGAATTATGATGTAAAATTACGGGGGACAATGCTCGAAAAAGATGACTTTTGTCAGCTTTCAGAAATATATTTTGAGTTCGCTTTCGCGAAAGCGGATTGTGAATATTTTGCATATGTTATGTATGATTTGATGTGTTAAGTTTTCTTCCTAATAGATAGGTGATTGATGTAGTAAATACGACAATGCTTATAGAGCTAAGAGGCATTAAGATAGCTGCTACTACAGGCGCTAAGTTCCCTGTAAGAGCAAACCCTAGACCAATTAAATTGTAGAATAATGAGAATATAAAAGCGTGTTTTATAACTCGAATTCCTTTTTTTGAGAGTAATAAAAACTGAGTGATATCCTTAAACCTAGATGCATCCAAAATTCCATCGCAAGCAGGGGAGAATACGTTTACATTTTCTGATATAGCAATACCCACATCACTTTGAGCTAAGGCTCCCGCATCGTTTAATCCATCACCTATCATTAATACCTGTTGCCCTAATTCTTGTTGGTGCTTGATATACGTAAGTTTGTCTTCTGGTTTTTGATTAAAAAGAAGGATTGTTTTTTTAGGAAGTAACTGTGTCAAATATTCTTTCTCTCCGTCATTATCACCAGAAAGAATAACCAGTTTTGTTGTTGTTTTTAATTGATCAAAAACTTCTTTTACACCATCGCGATATTCATTGTAAAAGACATAACACCCTTTGTAAATATTATCAGTACTTACATGTACGGTCGTTCTATGATGGATTTGGTTTATTTTTTTTTGAGATGTGTCTACAAAACCATAAGAGCCTATTTTGATAGTATGATTGTTTATGACTCCTGTAATTCCTTGTCCTACTTCTTCTTTAAAATCATCTAGAGTCTGGATATTGTTCTTCTCTAGAATGTCGTAAAGAGACCGACTCAAAGGGTGATTAGAAGCTCTTACTGTGCTGGTTAATAATGATTTTTCATCTTCTGTTAGTGTGATACCTTCATATGTAATTGTATTTTTTATACTAGAGGTAAGTGTACCTGTTTTATCAAAAACAACAATGTCAATATGTGCTAATTTCTCAATGACTGAGCTATCTTTTATGTATAGCTTATGGCGACCAAAAATGCGAACTAAGTTTCCTAATGTAAATGGTGCTGCTAGTGCTATGGCACAAGGACAAGCAACGATGAGTACCGCTGTAAATACGTGAAGAGCAACCGATGAATCGATAAATAACCAAATTGTGGTAGCAACAATTGCAATGATTAAAAGACTTATCGTAAATCGTTTACTGATGCTATCTGTAAGAGATTCAAAAGTACTTTGCTTATTTTTTGAGAAGATTTCATTAGACCATAACTGAGTTAAATAACTTTGTTCAACAGGTTTTAAAACCTCTACTTCTATAGGAGTAGCTTGCTGACGTCCCCCTGCAAATAAGTAGTCGCCAGATTTTTTTATGACAGGAACAGCTTCACCAGTAACAAAACTGTAATCTATGATGGCTTGTCCTTTTATGAGAATAGCGTCTACGGGTAATAACTCGCCATTTCTTATGAGGATACGATCTCCTTTTTTAAGTTCATATACTTGTGCTTGTTCTTCTTTTTTTGCTTTCGCGAAAGCGGAATTAGAAACCTCATTCTTGTGTAATAAGCGAGTTACTGCAATAGGAAAATAGGATTTATAATCACGCTCAAAAGATAAAAAAGCATAGGTCTTTTGCTGAAAAAACTTCCCTAATAATAAAAAGAAGACCAATCCTGCCATACTATCAAAGAATCCTGTTCCCCAATCCATAGCAATTTCTATGGTAGAGCGTATGAATAATACAGAAATACCAATAGCAATAGGAACATCTATATTTAAGATTTTAGAACGTAATCCTTTATAAGCAGAAATAAAATAGTCACGACCAGAATATAAAACGACAGGTACGGCAAATACAAACATAAGCCACCTAAAAATAGGCTTAAATTTTTCTAGCCAAAATCCATGTACTTCAAAATATTCTGGAAATGAAAGGAACATAATGTTTCCAAAAGCAAAACCTGCTACGCCTAATTTATAGAGCAAACTTCTATCAATAGTAGATTTTTTCTCTGAGGCATCTTCTAATGATATATATGGTTCATATCCTATTCTGGAAAGTAGAATCACTAGATCTTGAAGTGCAAATGACTTTGAAGAATAGGTAATACTTACTGTTTTCTTTGAGAAATTTACTCGAGCCGTTTTTACAGCAGGATTTAGTTTATTTAAGTTTTCGAGAACCCAAATACAAGAACTACAATGTATCGATGGGATGAGTAATGACACGACTTGTGTTTCTTGTTCGTCAAAATCGAGAAGCGTTGCTACAATTTGCTCATTTTCTAAGAACTTAAATGTATCTTCGGTTGTATTGGGTGTGATTCCTGGCGTGCGTTCTAAATCATAATAATAAGATAGATCATTATCATTAAGAATATCAAAAACTGTTTTACATCCATAACAACAAAATGATTTGTCATCATACGTGATTACAGTTTTCCTGCACTCATCACCACAATGGAAACAAGTAGACATAGTTATTAAATTTGCTCAGACGTTTGTCTTATTATACCTAGTGCAAATTTGAAGAAAGATGGACTCTTAAAAGATGACTTTTGTCATCATGCAGAAATAAGTGACGTTATGATTTATAGCTACATATTACATCGTATAAAATCCTTGTCTTTGATTTTTACTTCGAGTATCTTTATATAATTATTTTGGAATAATGGATGATCATCAAGAGGGTAGGTGCGAGAATTGTATCATACGACAATTAAATGCACTTAAAGCCCTAAGTAAAGAAGAATTAAAGCGGATTTCGGATAGTAAAGTCATGAAGTCTGTAAAGAAAGGAGATGCACTTTTTCAAGAGGGTGAGAAACTTAATGGTGTATTTTGTGTACGTAATGGGGTCTCCAAATTATCCAAGATGAGTGATAATGGGAAAGATCAAATTGTAAAAATTGCAACCAAAGGAGAAGTCCTTGGACAACGATCTGTTATTACTGAAGAAAAGACCAATCTAAGTGCTGTGGCTCTTAATGATATGGAGGTGTGTTATATTCCTAAAAATCACCTTACCGACAACATTAGTAATAATGTCGAATTTACAAAAGCCATTTTAGTACATATGGCAAATGATTTAAAGTTTGCAGATGATGTGATTGTTAATATGGCTCAAAAAACGGTAAAACAGCGTATCGCTGAGACATTAAGATATCTAGAAAAAAACTTTGGAACCGATAGGGATGGCTATATAGCAATGACACTTACACGTGAAGATATTGCAAATGTGGTAGGAACTGCAAAAGAAGCTTGTATACGAACACTTACTATTTTTAAAAAAGAAGGATGGATTACCACCGATGGTAAGCGTATTAAGATAGAAGATGGTAAAGCCCTCTACCGTTTGATAGAAGGCTTATAGTTTTTTACGCTTTCGCGAAAGCGTATACCTACATTTTAAAAGTAATGACAGGAAGTTCAGAATGGTTTACAATATCTTCGCTTATACTTCCTGAAAAGAAATGAGCCAAACCTCTACGGCCATGTGTTGGAATCCCAATAATACCTGCTTTTATTTTTTTTGCATAATTAAAGATTCCTTGCTCTACTGAGTAATCTCCATAGATTGTAATATCTTCAGGAATTATTTTATACGCTAGATCCAGATGTACTAAAAAATCTACAATTTGTTGATCTATTTGTTGTGTGCTTTTATAGTTTTCTCCTGGGAGATTTATGTAGACTAAATTTGTTTCTATTCCTAATAGATTAAAAAGATGCATTGCTTTTTTAAACACATCAAGACTTTCTAATTTATAATCACAAGCAAAAATTGCTTTTGTCATTGTAAAGTCGGTTTCGTTTTTTATAACAAGTACAGGAACACTAGCAGTCCGTACCACTTTTTCTGTATTAGAACCTACAAATACTTCTTGGATTCCGCTACTACCGTGTGATCCCATCACAATGAGATCTGCTTTATGCTCTTTTGCAACATCATCTAACTCACTAAATATTTTATAATTCTTAACAGTTTGATGTACAATAATTCCTTCTAAATAATCTTTGTTAAGAAATTCTTCAAAACGCTTTTGTGTGAGTTTTATAAAGAATAACCCTTCCATTGTATTATCTTCTTTAATAAGATTTGCATCACTTAATCCCATCATATGAACGGCAACAATTTTTGCTTGTTTTTTTCTAGCTAGTTGTGCAGCAACTTTTAATGCATTTTCAGAATATTTTGAAAAGTCTATAGGTACGATGATTGTTTTCATAAGAATAATTTTAAGAAGTTTATAGCTCAAAAGTAAGCGCTATGTTTTCTTAAAAAGGTGATAAAAGTCATCTGTTGTTTTTTAGGTATCCTATAAGTTTATATCCTAAAAAATATAGAATGAGAACAACAGTAACCATACAGAATTTAAGATGCGATGGTTGTAAACATGCAGTTGCAATACGACTTAATAAGACAGCTGGGATTTCAAATGTAATAATTGATGTATCAAAGAGTCGTGTTAGTTTTGATTATAAAACACATAATACATTAGAAGGCTTACGGATGGATCTTAAGGAGATGGGATATCCTATAACTAGTGATCCTAATAGATTGTAACGTGAATTAAATAATGAAGATTAAAATTGATAATCTGGATGTCCAGTTTGTTTAAAAGCAAATGCGACGATGTTTGCATAACGTTCAAAAATCTTTGTTTTTGTATCATCTATTCCATGTCCGGATTCAGGGTCGACTAGAAGTAGTTTTGGATTGTTTGACTCATCATAAGCTTGTAGTTTTGCTATGAATTTTGCTGAGAACCATGCAGGAACTCTAGGGTCATTTAACCCAGCAGTCAGAAAAACAGCAGGGTATTTTTCGTTTTTTTCAATATGATGGTAGGCATCCATTTCTAATAACGATTTAAACTCTTCTGGGTCTTTTACACTCCCAAATTCTTTAGTATTATTGGCACCATTATTATGTGTTTCAAAACGGAGCATATTTACAGTACCAAATTCAATGATGGCTGCTGCAAATAGATCAGGTCGTTCTGTGATGGCACGACCTATTAATATACCTCCAGCACTTCCGCTTAGTATAGCGAGTTTTTTTGAAGATGTATATTGGTCTGAGATAAGATACTCTGCACAGGAAATAAAATCTTTCCAAGTATTTGGTTTAGAAGCTTTGTAGCCACCTTTATGCCAATTGATCCCTTTTTCTCCACCACCTCTTACATGAGCAATTGCATATATACCACCTTCCAATAGCCATAATGTCCTATGAATACGCATAGAGAGTTTCATAGAGATGCCATATGAGCCATATCCGTCCATTAGAACTCTATTTTTTCCATTTTTAACCATATCCTTATGGTAGAATATAGATAATGGAATTTGCTGTCCGTCATGACCAGTTACTTCTATTTCTTCGATAACTATATCTTTTAATATATTTGAATTTACGGTATTATTTATATTTCTAAGTACAAGTGTGTCCTGACTATATTCATATCGCATAGTATCTGTGGTCCAGCCTTTTGCTGTTATCCAAAATTTATGATATGTATTTCCTAGAGAATGAATTTCTATAGTTCCATATGCTTTTGGAAGTACAATTTCTTCATCCTTTTGTGGTGTGTGTTTGTATAATTTTGCTTGCACCCCATTTTTATTAGTTATATAATAGAGGCCTTCTGATGTGATTGCAAAATCTGTAATTACTTGATCTTTTTTTTCAGGAATGATTATTCTAGCTGTTTTAAAATCTGGATTTTGTATTGATGTAATTCCTATTTTAAAGTTAGGTGCATTATAAGCTGTTTTAAATATAATAGAATCTCCTATGATTGTATAACTTTTAATTAATTCTTGTTTTGAGAATAATAGTGTCCAACTATTAGATTCTATAGTCTTAATAGATGAATAGTAGGTGTCGTAATATGATTCTGCACCAGCAATTGCACCTATTAAATATTTACTAGATTGATTTTCAATAGATGTAATGGGGAAGTCTTTTTCTTTAATATTAAGTGAAGTACATAGGGCTCTAGAGAAGATGGGTGTATCTAATGCTTGACTTTCTCCAATACGATGTAGTAAAGAGACACTATTTAACAAGAAATTTTTAGAAGGATCGTTCACATTGGGGAAATGAACGTATGTGAATCCTGAATTGTCAGGCAACCAGTTAATTCCTTTCATATCAGATGGCCAAGTTTTATCTAATATTTCAGGATAGATTTTTTTTGTTTGAATATTTAAAATAATCATTTGAGAAATTTCTTTCCCTTTTTCAGTTAGACTAATAGCTATATTTGAGTTTTTCCAATCTGGTTGAAAATAGTTTATAACAAATTTTTTCTTTTCAGAGGGTTTAAATATAGTAGGGTCATATAATAAGTGCTCTTCATTAGTAAATGAAGTTTTATAATATAGCTTAGCTACATTTTCGTGAGGAAGTCTTTTTAAATAAAAATGATATTCATCTCGAGAAATTTTAAGTTTGGATATAACAAACTCATCTCTTGTATCAAGTTCTATTTGCTTATTAATAAGAGATTGTCTTTTTTCAATGTTATTTAAGAAAGATTGAGCTACTTCGTTTTGAGTAGTTAACCAATTTTTTACCTCTGGGTTTGATAAATCTTCTACATATCTATATGGATCTTCAATATTTTGCCCGTGGTATTGATCAATAACAATTTTTGGAGGTAACATATTCCTATTTTGTGCATTCATAGTTACTGTAATCACAATATTTAATATAAATGTATATAGATAGATATGTCTCATAAAATTGCTTTTTTAAAAGGAAGAATACGTTATGTATTCTTCCTTTTATTATTTGTAATTCACTTTTGAGGTATTATCCTCCAATCGGATTTACTTGCCAAGTAGTAGTAATTGTAATTGTGTCTTCACTTTCTCCTTCTTCTTCGGTATTGTTAACATTGTTTGCATTGTTTGCGGCTCCACCTCTAATACTATTAATGTTGTTTAGTTTAGCGATTTGAAATTTTTCAAGACTAAGTACGTTGGTTTTTTTAAATGTTTTCATTGTTATAATTTTTACGATTAATGACAGTGCTAAACTACTAGTCATCTGTAAGAATTAAGGTGTCTTTTGAGCGGTGTCCAAGTGGTTTCAGGAATACAGATGTCTGTTTTCATGAAAACGGTGTCATAATATTCTGATTATCAGTTTATTATATATTATTTGAAAATCCTTGCTTTATAGGGCATCTATTAAGAAAAAGATGAACTATTCATGATTTTATAAGATAAATCAGAAGAATATTATATGATGAGTATAATATCATAGTTGAATTTTAGGTGCTAATTACGTTTTTTTGAAACCTTATAGATGATAAAGTGTGAGTTTTGAGCATAGAGAAATATGGATTAATGTATTATGTCTTTTCGCTTTAAGCGAAAAAATACTTAAGTGAAGCTGATCTTTATTTGTATAATGAAAATGAAGAATAACATCTTTGATCAAGCATTATAATTTATAATGATGAGATGTTAATACTATATAGAAAGAAAAGGTGTTTTATATAGTTAATTATTCCTGGCTGTATTTTCTGTAGATTGAGTTCTCTGATTTTTCTTAATTAGAGGTATCAGTTTTAACTCCCTTAAATGATAGTATCAGGATTGTCTAATTTAGTAATTTGGAGTATTAGAAGATTCTATACGTTTCTTTTACTAATTCTTTTTTGAAGATTCTTGTTTTTCAAGTTGCTTCATAAAGAATGATGGATATATACCTGTAGTTTTATAAAAAGATTTAGAAAAAGCTTCTGTAGTGTTGAAACCAATTTCATTTGCAATAGCTCTTATGGTATATCTTCTAAATTTTGAATTGATTTTTAATTCTTCTACAACATAATTTATACGTAATTCATTTATATAATTACTAAAGCTTTTGTCTTTGTGAACATTAATTACTTTAGAAAAGTACTTTGAATTTGTTTTAAAACGTTTTGATAAACTAGAAACAGAAATATTTGGTTGAAGAAAATCTTTGTTTTCTTCAAACTTCTTTAGGTTCTTTAATATATCTGTTACAATTATTTCTGAGATGCCAATTTCTTTAGGCTCTTTTTCAGTAAAAGCTTCTTTCCCTTTTACAGGAGTTGTATTTGGAGTTTTCTTGTTTTCTACTAATTCTTGAAAACGTTTTTTGTATATTTTTTGTTTTTTATTATTCCTAACAATTACTATGATTAGTAACATAACAAAGATAGATAGGATGACTAATATTATTATTGTGGTGATATTATTTTTTTCTAATGCTTCTATAATTTCTTGTTTCTCTAAAATTAAATTAGGTTTAGAGTATTCTTCATTTATTTGATGAGATAAATATTTTACATCGTTATCTAAAATACTATCCACTACAAGGAGTCTATTTATATAAAATAATTGTTGCTTTATATCTTTTGTCTCTTTGTGATATTTAATTAATAACTCATAATTTTCCCTTAAAGATGGGAAGTAATACTTGTCTTTAAAAGCTGCGGAGTCTACTTTTACAAGATAATAAAGGGCAGAGTCTATTTTCTTTTGTTTAGAAAATACTCTTCCTAAGAAAAAGTTTATTCTAGTCTTAGTCCCAAATTCAATTTTTTTCTTTGCGTTAAATTTTTGTAATTTTCTAATACTATCAAGACTAGATTGATATTCTTCTCTATTGTAATGAACAATAGCAGAAGAGAAAAGTAATTTATTATAAAGGCTACTATCTTTAGATTTTAAACTTAATCGTATTGCTTTATTGTTAAATTTTTGTACGGAGTCATATTTCTGCAAGATGTTAAAAGCATTTCCGTATGCATATAGTGATTTTATATAGTCATTTTTATTTTGATCCTCTTTGTTTTCTGAGTATTTAGATTCATAATACGTTACAACGTTTTTCAAAATCTCAAGACTTTCTTCATGTAGTCCTAAATTATTTTTGAGTAAAGCAATGAAATATTTTATTTGGTATTGTTGATCTATATTGTCATTATCATTAGCATGCTTATTAGCTTTTGCCAACTCATCCATAGATTCTTGAAAATTACTTTGAGATCCTAAAATACTTGCTTTTAATAAATGTGCTTTTGCTGGGTATTCAAAATCTTCCTTGTCCTTTGTAATTGTAATAATAGAATCTGCATATAACAAAGCATCTTTATACTCAGAAACTTTAGCCACCATATAATATCCTTCAGCTTTTTTAATAACATCATCTTCTTGTTTGGCTTTTAGAAGGAATGCATTAGCATAGGGAATCGCTTTTAAAGTTTCATTTTCGAATTGAAGAAAATTTTCAGAGAGTTCTTCATACTTTTTTTGAGTAAGAAGTTGCACATCCTCTTTAGAGGGATTTTGAGAATATATAGGTGTGTAACCAGATATGATTAGTAAGAAAGTTATAATAGTTTTAAGTCTTATCATATTTATATGCGACCAGTTTATCGTTTTATAAACGCTACTAATAACGTTTTCTGTTTTTATGTAATTTTTAAATATTTTAAAATCAGCATAATACTGTTTTATTTAGAAATAAAAATAGTATTACACCTATATTATATGTTTATTTTTCCTATAAATGAAAAAAAATAATTTTTAAAGTTATGTTTATTTATATAAATGAACACAATATATAGCTTGTTTTATATAAATTCATTTTAATAATCAAGCAGTTACATTGTATAAATATAGGTATATGTTTGTTATATAGTAAAGTATTATTATCTCCTTTATATAGTAATGTGGTTATAAATCGTATTTGTTACCCATATTGAGATATATAATCTCTATTAGACATACGCATATACATTTTTCTATCAATATTATTGCATACTAAAAGCATAGATATACAATAATATTGATAGATATCTTCTTTGTTAATAATCTATAATTTATTATAGATACTATTTCTCATTTTTTTGAAACTTCAAGAACCTTCATTTTAACTAAAAAAAGTAAAATTTTAACGGATTTACAAATCATTACTATTGATAACAACTTTCAATATGTGTATTTGCTAATATTTTAAAAAATTAATTTTAAAATATTGATAATCAGTTATTTACGTTTAATTTGTAAGCATCTGTTTTCCGCGAAATACGGGTGAACTTTCCTGAAAACGGACAGTGTTTACTTGTTTTGAAGACTTGTTAGATATATGTTTGTATCAAATAATAAATGAAGCAGACTGTTGCAGACTTATTATAAATACTTGAAATTTTGAATCTTAATACGATGATGCTTAATAAACGTCATTATTAAATAACACTTTGAATATATAAGAAGAGTGTTCGTATAGTTACTTACTTACTACTATATAGAAGAGATCAAATTTTATAAAACATAATTTCCTTTAAGAATTAACGAGATGTGAGTCAAGGAAGCGAAGCTGTGTTTTTTTTATAAGAATCATTCATTTATCCTTTAAACCTTTAAAAATAATAGTTATGGGAAAACTTCTAAAAATAGGTTGGCATGTTCTTTATGTTAAGTCACGCCATGAGCATAAAGTAGATGGTTTACTAAAGGAAGCTGGTCTACAATCGTTTTTACCACTAGTAAAAACAGTTCGTACCTGGAGTGATAGAAAGAAAGTGATAGATGTTCCACTTTTTCCATCATATGTATTTGTTATGATTGAAAATGCAAAAGACTTTTATAATGCATCTTCAATAAATGGAGCTTGTACTTTTATTAAATGTGGATCTGTATATGCCACTATTAGAGAAAGTGAAATCCAAAAAATTAAATTTCTACTAGATTCTGATGGTATAGAAGATATTCAGAATAGCACTGAACTATTAGAAAAAGGGGAATTAGTAATGATTCAATATGGAGCATTTACAGGAATGGAATGTGAAATTTTAAATGTGAATAATAATAATAAGATTGTTGTTCGTATAGATTCTATAAATCAAAACATTACAGCAACATTGCCTTCTCACTATTTGTCTAAATTATCAAAAGCAATCTGATGAAAAATAATGTCACAAACGTACAGAAGTATATCTGGCTAGATCAGATGCTTGAGAGTGAGTCGCCAAAATATAATATTGGTGGCTACGCATTTATAAATGGAAGTATTGATGTTGATCGTTTTAGAGCAGCATTTGATATCTTGACCAAGGAGAATGATATTTTTTCTTTTGTTTTTGAAGATAAAAGCGGATTTCCGGTATATACTCTTCAAGAAGTAAATACTGATATAGCATTAACATATATAGAAGAATCAGATAAATCAAAAGCTATTAAGGCAATAGAAGATGATTTTATTGTGCCTTTTGATGTAAAGAATGATACACAGTTATATAAAATGTGGCTTATTAAAATATCACCTCAATCTTATATATGGTATTCAAAATTACATCATATAATATCTGATGGTTTTTCATTTCAGTTATTATATACTAAAGTAAAAAGAATTTATGAGCAACTAAGTACTGATGTTGTTTATGACGATGCGTGTATAGAAAAGAATACAAAATCTTATGAAGCTTTTATTGCATCTGAAAATGCCTATAGGGCTTCGGATGATTTTTCTAATGATAAGGATTTTTGGTTAGAGCGTTATGCAGAATTACCATCTTTAATTTATACAGGTACTAATAAATCAACAAATCATTGCAATATAGAAATAGCACTCACTGAAAAAGAGAATGCAGCATTATGGGAGTTTGCAAAAACCGAAAGATTAGGTATTTTTCATTTGCTATTAGGATGCTTTTCTATTGTATTATCAAAATTCTATAATAGGAGTGAAGTTAATTTAGGGATGCCTATTTTAAATAGAAAGAATGCTGTTGAGAAACGCACTTTTGGACCATTTATTAGCCTACTTCCTTTAAAACTTATTTTAGAGACAACAACTTCTTTAAGTGATTTTATAAAAGAAATAAAAAGCACACTTTTTATGTGCTATAGACATCAACGTTTTCAACAAGCAGATATACTAAGAAATATATCTCAAGAAGCTTCAAAACTTTATGATGTTAGATTGTCATATGAGCGTATGCAATATGAATCTGAGTTTGCAGGAAATACTGCTGGAATATATCCATTATCTAATGATAGTGAAGAAGATCCAATTTCTATACATGTCTTTGAAGATATGAATGGTCAACTTAGTTTTAGATTTGATATAAATGAAAAATATGTTTCAAGATTTGAAGCAAATCAACTTATTCAATCTTTTAGAAAAGTACTAACACAATTAAAGGATACTAAAGATACTGCTATAGCAGATATTGAGATTTCTAATAAAAAGCAATTACAAGAGGTACAATCCATCTCAATAGGATCTGTAATAAAAAGACCAGAAGATACATTTTTACATTTATGGAATGAGGCTCTCATGAATTACCCTTCTAAAACAGCAGTATCTTATCAAACCAACTCATTGACATATGAAACTCTCGAAGCTTATGCAAATACAGTAGCTTCATATCTACAAGTAAAAGGAGTTACAAAAGGAGATAAAGTAGGTGTCATGCTTTCAAGATCTGAAAAAAGTATCGTAGGAATTCTAGCTACTTTAAAGGCAGGAGCTGTCTATGTTCCTATCGATGATACATATCCGGATGAAAGAAAACAATATATAATACAAGATGCGCAATTAGATTTGATCTTAACAGATTCATTTTCTAGTACGATTGCAGAAGAGAGAGAATGTAATATAGATACTATTATAGAAGAATATATATCATTTGAGGATTATACTCCTGTTCAGTTAGAGATTAATGATGAGGCATATATTATATATACTTCTGGCTCTACAGGAGCCCCTAAAGGTGTTGTCATTAATCATAGTTCGTTATATGATTATATTTTGACGTTTAGTGATTATTTTAACCTTACGGAAGAAGATATTGTATTACAACAGGCTTCTACAGCTTTTGATACATCTATAGAAGAAATTTTTCCTATTCTATCGGTAGGAGGAAACTTAGTGATTGCAAATGATACTAAAGATTTTAATGAGTTATTTAGAGAATGTGAGCAATTTGGAGTTACTTTATTAAGTACCAATCCTTTTGTTTTACAATATTTTAATGACAATCATAAGAACTATCGTTTAGACTTTAAGACACTTATTAGTGGAGGAGATGTTTTAAAACCACATCAAGTAGACCAACTTATAGATACTTATAATGTTTATAATACTTATGGACCTACAGAAAGTACTGTATGTGCTACGTATCACAAGGTGAGCAAAATAGATAGTACGCTTCCTATAGGAAAACCTATTACAAATAGAGGAGTGTATCTTCTAGATGGAACTAGAATATTACCTAAAGGAGCCATCGGAGAGATTGGACTTTCAGGAATAGGTCTAGCTGTTTCTTACTTAAATAAAAAAGAATTAACTGAGAATGCTTTTATACATATTAATGGAGAACGTGTTTATAAGACAGGAGATTTAGGAAAGTGGGACGTAGATAATAATTTGGTTTTTTATGGAAGAAAAGATAGTCAGTTAAGTTATAAAGGATATAGAATAGAGGTAGGAGAAATAGAACAGGCAATACAACAAGCAAATGCATATGTGATAGACAGTTATGTGTGTATTGATGAGGTGAAAGAAATGCCTATTTTAATTGCTTATCTAGTGGCAAACGAATCATTTATAAATATTTCTTCGCTCGTCGTTGAGTTAAAAGAATGTTTACCAGAATTTATGATTCCTACTCATTTTGTAATTATAGATGCTATTCCTTTACTTCCTAATGGAAAAATAGATATAAAGAGCTTACCAAAGCCAAAAACTATAAACATTAAAGAAGCTGTTCAACTACCATCAACAGTAGAAGAAAAAGAGATTGCGATTATCTGGCAAGAGTTATTAAAACTAGATGAGGTAGATGTTAATGTGAGCTTCTTTGAATTAGGTGGACATTCATTACTTGCCAATCAATTTATAAGTAGTTTAAGAGATCAAAAAGGTGTAGAACTGTCATTAAGAGATTTCTATAAATCTCCTACAATTAAAGAGATAAGTGAATTAGTTCCTTCTTTAGATAAGAAAGAAATACAGAACATTATAGCTCCTAACCAGGAATTATACCCATTATCTTATGCTCAGGATAGGTTGTGGTTTTTAAATCAATTGGATAATACAGATACATCATATCATGTATCTAGAGCTATAAAATTAAATGGTTTTGTAGCGGTTAAAATGCTTGAAAAAACATTTTCAAAACTTATAGAGAAGCATGAGATTCTAAGAACTGTTTTTGTAAATCTAGATGGAGCGCCTTATCAAAAGATATTATCGCCATATTCATATACTATTCCTGTTACTGATTGTACACATGTAAAAGAAGCAAATAAGGAAAAAGTGATTGCTGATTGTCTAGAAAGAATAGAACGTGTTGCTTTTCAAATAGAAGAAGGCCCTCTTTTTAGAGTAGAGTTATTAAAATTTTCAAGTGAAGAGAGTGTTCTTATATTTTGTGAACATCATTTAATATTAGATGGATGGACGCAAGGAATTTTATTTAGAGATTTTGTAGATATTTATAATGAGCTTAAAAGAGACCCAGATTTTGAGGTAAAGAAACCAGAAGTTACTTTTAAAGATTATGCTTATTGGGAAAAAGATAGCTTTCGCGAAAGCGTGCTTAACGAGAAATTAGATTTTTGGGAAAACAAATTTGAAGGATTTTCTAATGAATTACTCGTGCCATTAGATTATGAAAGACCAGAAACTTCGGCAAAGAAAGCCGGTACTGTGGGCCATGTGTTTACACTAGATTTTTCTGAAAGATTAAGACGATTTTCTGAGAAGCAGAATGTATCATTGTTTATTACAATGATTACAGCGTTTAAAATTGCTTTATATAAATTTAGTAATCAGACAGATGTATGTATAGGAACTGCAGTTGCAAATAGACGTCATAAGGAGTTTCAAGAAGTTTTGGGAATGATTGTAAATACAATCGCTTTAAGAACAACATTTTCTAATGATGATAGCTTATTAGACGTTCTTCAGGAAGTAAAAGAAACGTGTCTTGATGCATATGCTTATGAGGATACCCCTTTTGATAAAGTTGTAGAAAGAATAAATCCAGAAAGAGGTTTGGATTTACATCCCTTATTTCAATATATGTTTAGTTTTATTAATGTTCCAGTACAGAGTATGTCTTTACTGGATGCAGAAATAGAAATTATAAAAGGACATAATAAAGCATCACAGTTTGATATTAGTGTTGTAGTAAATACGATATATGAGCAAACTGATTTTATAACAGATAATAAACGAGACAGAAGAATTTCTGTAGAGTGGGATTATAATGCAGATATCTTTATGGACGCTACTATGGAGCGTATGTTATTAGTATATCTTAACGTTCTTGATGCACTTATAGAAAATCCTTCTCAATCTTTAACTTCTTTAGATTATATACCTGAAACAGAAAAAGAGATCCTGTTACAGGATTTTAATGCTACAAAAGTAGCGTATAGTTTAGATAAGACAGCTGTACATATGTTTGGGGAGCAAGTTGCAAAAACACCAGATGCAGTTGCTTTGGTATTTGAAGATAGAAATTTCACTTATAAAGAATTAGACGATGCTTCAAATCAACTGGCCCATTATTTATTAAACAATTTTAATGTTGAAGTAGAAGACTTAATAACTGTAAAGTTAGATCGTAGTGAGTGGGTGTATATCTCATTATTAGCCATCTTAAAAACTGGAGGAGTGTATGTTCCTATAGATCCTAATGATCCACAGCAAAGAATAACATATATAGAAGAAGATAGTAATTGCAAAGTTACCATTGATGAGCATCTATTAATTGACTTTATGTCTACTCGAGATGATTATGAAAGTACATTACCTACAATCTCTATAAATTCAAGTAACCTGATGTATGTTATTTATACATCTGGTTCAACAGGGAAGCCTAAAGGGGTGATGATAGAACATAAGAGTTTAGTAAATTATATTACAAATCAAACTGAAGCTTTTGATTTTGGTAGCTCAGAACGTGTTTTGCAATTTTCAAACCCAGCTTTTGATGCTTCTATGGAGCAAATCTTTTTAACCTTATTGAATGGAGCAACACTCGTTGGAGTATCGAAAGATCGTATTGTCGATCCTGCTGATTTAACAAAAGTATTACAAGAATATTCAGTAACACACTTACATGCTACGCCAAGTTATTTAGAACATTTAAATGATCTGGCATCTTGTAAAGCTTTAAGAAGGGTAATTGCTGGAGGAGAAGTTTGTTCAAGAAGTCTGGCAGAAAAAATGGTTGAGGTTACTGATTTTTATAATGAGTATGGACCTACAGAAACGACTATTAGTTCTACTATGTGTAAGATTGATAAAAGTCATTTAGAAAGTACTATAATTTCTATAGGAAAGCCATTAATGAATACAGAACTGTATATTTTATCAGATACGCTGTCATTAAAGCCTATTGGAGTTTTTGGAGAATTATGCATTTCTGGAGACGGCTTGTCTAGAGGGTATTTAAATCGAGAGGATTTGACCTCTGAAAAGTTTGTGCCACACCCTTTTATAGAAAACGCCAAGTTATATAAAACTGGAGATGTTGCAAGGTGGTTATCAGACGGTACTATAGAATTTTTAGGACGTAAAGATGATCAAGTAAAAATAAGAGGATATCGTATAGAATTAGGAGAGATAGAGCATGCTATATTATCTCAGGATAATATCAATCAATGTGTTACTGTCGTACAGAATATAGAAGGTGATCAAGTTATTGTATCATATATAACTGGAGAAGAACAAATAGAAAAACAAGGGTTGCGAGCATTATTAAGTGATCAATTACCTGATTATATGTTGCCTAGTTATTATGTGCAATTAGAATCAATACCACTAACGTCTAATGGTAAAATAGATAAGAAATCATTACCATCAGTTGGGGTGGATGATATTGTACAGCAAGAATATAGTGCTCCTATATCATCTTTAGAGAAAGCATTAGTATCTATTTGGGAAGAAGTATTAGGAATAGATACAATAGGAATAACAGATAACTTCTTTGAGTTAGGAGGACATAGTTTAAAAGTGACATTACTCGTTAACAAGATTACTCGTCAGTTAGGATATGAGATTAGTGTAAAAGAGGTGTTTTTAAACCCTACAGTTTCTGGAATCATATCTAGGCTAGAAGAATCATCTTTTACTTCAATACCTAAAGTAGTAAATCAAGAAAGTTACGTACTAACATCATCGCAACACCGTTTATGGATTTTAAGTCAGTTTGAGGGAGGTAATAAAGCGTATAATATTCCAGGTTCGTTTGAACTAGAAGGAGTTCTAAATGTAGATAAATTAACAGAGGCATTTAATGCTCTTATTACTAGACATGAAGTTTTAAGGACTTTTTTCAAACGAAATGATGAAGGAGAGGTACGTCAATTTATTGTAGACGCCTTAGCTATCGATTTTGAAATAGATTGCTATGATTATAGTGAGGTTGAAGATCAAGAAGTGGCTTTAGAAAAAAGAGTTGCTAATAGCTATAAATATCAGTTTGATTTAGGAGAAGCACCTTTAGTGCGTTTAGATCTTATAAGATTATCAGAGGATAGACATGTATTGCTTTTTAATATGCATCATATTATTAGTGATGGTTGGTCTATGGAAGTATTAAGTAAAGAATTTATAATGATTTATGATCATTTGGTTCATGCTAAAGATATAGACTTACCAAATCTTACAATACAATATAAAGATTATGCTTCTTGGGTACGAAGTCATACCCAAATATCTAAATTAAAAGTGTCAGAGGAGTATTGGTTAGATACATTCAGTGGAGATTTACCAGTACTAGACCTTCCTACAAATAAAATGAGACCTAAAATTAAGACGTATGTTGGAGACTCAGTAACATATGATTTTTCTACAGAGGTAAGTACACGTTTAAAATTGTTTTCAAAGAAGTATGACGCTAGTTTATTTATGGTCTTAATGACTGGGATTAACGGGTTGTTATCTAGGTATGCAAATACGAATGATATTATAGTAGGTACTCCAGTGGCTGGTAGAGATCATGCCGATTTAGAAAATCAAATAGGATTGTATTTAAATACACTAGCTATTAGGACAAACTTTAAAGAAACATCAAGTTTTGAAGAGTTACTAGCAATACAAAAAAACACGTTGTTAAATGCATACGCTCATCAAGATTATCCACTTGATAATCTAGTAGAAGAGTTAGGTTTAGGTAGGGATACGAGTCGATCTGCTCTTTTTGATGTTCTTGTTGTATTACAAAATCAACAAGATTTATTTGGATCAGATACTTTAGAAATAGATGAGTTGACTTTAAAACCATATACAGGATATCAGAGAAAGGTTAGTCAATTTGATTTGAGTTTTATTTTCTCAGAGAAAGGAGATCAATTATCATTACATATAGAATACAATACAGATATTTATGAATCAGATTTTGTAGAACGTTTATGTTATCATTTTAATAACTTCTTATTAGAGGGTATTAATACTCCGAGCCAAAGAGTAGCAACTCTTAATTATTTAGGATCTTCAGAAGAGTCTCAGTTATTATATGATTTTAATGATACAACAGTTGCATATCCAGATACTACGATAGTAGACCTGTTTATAAATCAAGCTACAAAGACACCAGAAACAATTGCTGTTGTTTCTGAAGGAAAGAGTTTTACATATAGAGAATTAGATGAGCTATCAAATGAGTTGTCTCATTACCTTTTAGTAAATTATGACTTAGGGGTAGAAGATTTGGTTGGTGTAAAGTTAGATCGAAGTGAGTGGTTACTTATTTCATTACTTGCTGTTTTAAAAGCGGGTTGTGCATATGTTCCTATCGACCCTAATTATCCAACACAACGTATTGCTTATATAGAACAAGATAGTAGTTGTAAAGTCACAATAGACGAGTCTGTTTTATCATCTTTTAGAAAAGCAGATATTATTTCGACGGCACTTCCACAGATCTCTTTTAGTTCGGATAATCTGGCGTATATTATTTATACATCAGGATCTACGGGTAAACCTAAAGGAGTGATGATTACTCATAAGAATGCTTCATCTATGTTGCATTGGTCAATGAAAGCGTTTAGTGATACTGATTTTGATGTTTTTTATGGCGTAACCTCTCACTGTTTTGATTTATCGGTGTATGAGTTTTTCTACCCATTAAGCATAGGTAAGCAGCTTCGTTTATTAACAAATGGTTTATCCATTGCAGATTATATAGATACAGATAGGAATGTGTTAATTAACACCGTTCCTTCAGTGATACAGACTCTTATAGACAAAGAAGTGTCTTTTGAGAATGCTGTGGGTATCAACTTAGCGGGAGAAGCTTTTCCTGTAAGTATTTCTAATTATTTTGCGGGATCGGGGATTGCATTAAGAAACTTATATGGTCCATCAGAAGATACTACGTATAGTAGTTATTATAGGGTTGAAGGATCTTATGAGAATTCGGTTCCTATAGGTAGACCAATAGACAATACACAGTTTTATATATTGTCTGAAGCATTAGAATTACAACCTATAGGAGTTATTGGAGAGATATGTATTTCTGGAGATGGATTATCAAGAGGATACTTATATCAACCAGAATTAACGGCAGAGAAATTTGTAGAAAACCGCTTTCGCGAAAGCGGAAACCTATATAAAACAGGAGATTTAGGAAAATGGTTGCCAGATGGTACTATAGCATATGTAGGAAGAAAAGATAGCCAAGTAAAGATAAGAGGTCATCGTATAGAGTTAGGAGAGATAGCACATGTGCTACAATCGCAAGAAGGTATTGACCAAAGCGTTGTTGTAACAACAATGATACAGGAAGATATTGTGATTGTAAGTTATTTGGTATGTCGGACTCCTATAGATAAACAACAATTACGACTGTCATTAAGTCAAGAATTACCAGACTATATGTTGCCTAGTTATTATGTGTTTATAGATGAAATGCCATTAACTCCTAATGGTAAGATAGATAAGGAGGGATTACCACCTGTAAGTATAGAAGATATCATTCAACGGGAATATGTAGCTCCAACCAATGAGATAGAAGAACGATTGGTAGCTATATGGAAAGGCGTATTAGGATTAGAAAAAATTGGTATTACAGACAACTTTTTTGAGTTAGGAGGTAATAGTTTAAAAGCAACTGTTTTAGTAAACAGAATAAATAAAGCTTATAATACAAGATTTTCGATTCAAGATTTATATGAAACCCAGGAGGTTATAGGGGTTTCTAAGAAATTAAAATTTATTGTCTTTCAAAATCAATTAGAGGTAGATAGTGTTAATGAAATAACTATATAACTATACTTTTCTAAGACAGTATGATTACACACTGTAACCGTACTATTTATATCCATTCTTATGTCCATTTTAAGTGCTGTCTATTGTGATTCAATAGTAGAGTAATGGATGGTGTTATTCTGGAAATTATTCATGCACTTCAAATTAACTTTAAAAACTTATATCGTGATAGAAAATTTAATACATACGTTAGAGTCATTAAAAATCGGCCTTAGGGTCGTACATGGAAGCCTTAAAATTAATGCTCCTAAAGACGCATTGACTCCTGAGATTATTGAGGGTATTAAAGCTCATAAGAGTGAGCTAATTGCATTATTATCTTCTTCAGAATCTATTCCTAAAACAGAAAAGAAAGACTATTATACGCTTACTTCTTCTCAACAACAATTATGGACATTGAGTCAATTTGATTCGGGTAATTCTGCATACAACATCTTTGAACCTTATGAATTTAACGGGGTGATAGATTTTGATAAATTATCTCAAGCTTTTAATCAACTTGTAGAGAGACATGAAAGTCTTAGAACTGTTTTTAAAGAAGATACGCATGGAGTACTAAGTCAGTATGTTGTTCCTGTAACTTCGTATACAGGGTCTTTGCAATTTGTAGATTTAAGTAGTGTTACTAGTCAAGAGTTGAAAGATCACTCAGATGCTATTCAAAAGCATGCTTTTGATCTAGAGAAAGGGCCATTATTTATAGGAGAGATTGTAAAAATTTCTGATGAGAGACATATTTTGATGCTTAATATGCATCATATTATAGGAGATGGATGGTCTATGAGTGTATTGAGTAAAGAATTTATGGCGATATACAATGGATTATCTATAGGGCAAGAAGTGGTATTGCCAGAATTACCTATTCAATATAAGGATTATTCAGAATGGCAAAATAGTGAAGCTAGACAAGCCGTGTTAGAAAAAGAAAAAGCGTTTTGGGTAGATACTTTTTCAGGTGACTTACCTATTCTGGAATTACCATCTAATAACATGAGACCAAAACTTAAAACGTATAACGGTTCTAGTGTAGATTATAAATTCTCTACAGAGTTTACTTCTCAACTCAATCTATATGCTCAACAAAATGGAGTTACCCTATTTATGGTGTTAATGGCCAGTATTAATGGTTTACTCTCTAGATATACAAATACTAGAGATATTATTTTAGGTACTCCTGTAGCTGGAAGAGAACACAGTGATTTAGAAAATCAAGTAGGATTATATTTAAATACGCTAGCGATTCGAACCGCATTTGAACAAGAAGTAACTTTTGAGGAGTTACTAACCATACAAAAAGACACCTTATTACAAGCCTATTCACATCAAGAATATCCTTTTGATAGTTTGGTACAGGAACTTGATTTAAAGAGAGATTTAAGTAGGTCTGTATTATTTGATGCATTGGTTGTATTTCAAAACCAACAGGGATTATTAGTATCTGAAGGACTAAGTTTAAATGGTGTTGAAATTACTCCATATCAAAATATAGGAAAGTCATTCAGTAAGTTTGATCTAAGTTTTATCTTTTCAGAGAAAAAAGGTCAGTTATCCTTACATATAGAATACAATACGGATATTTATGAGTTAGATTTTATAGAACGTTTACAGGTTCATTTTGATAACTTTTTATCAAAATCAATTCAAGCACCAAAAGCTAAGGTGGCTACTATTAATTATTTGACACCTACAGAGGAGTCACAATTACTAGTTGACTTTAATGCGACTTCGGTTGATTATCCAGAAACTACAATTATAGATTTATTTACAAAACAAGCTGCTAAGACACCCGATGCGACGGCACTTGTTTTTGGAGAAAAAACAGTTACATATAAAGAACTAGATGAGGTTTCAAATGAGCTAGCTCATTACTTACTCTCTAATTATCATTTAGGGATAGAAGATTTAGTAGGCGTAAAGTTAGACCGTAGTGAGTGGTTATTAATTTCATTACTTGCTGTACTAAAAGCGGGATGTGCTTATGTTCCTTTAGATACCCAATATCCAGCACAACGTATTGCGTATATAGAGCAAGACAGTCAGTGTAAAGTAACTATTGATGATGATGTATTAGCCTCTTTTAAAGAAGCGGTGTCTATCTCTAAGGAATTACCGACGATAACTTTTGGATCAGACAATCTTGCGTATATCATTTATACTTCAGGGTCTACAGGAAAACCAAAAGGAGTTATGATTACCCATCATAATGCGAGTCGTATGTTACAATGGTCTGCCACTGAGTTTAGTGATACTAAATTTGATGTATTATATGCAGTGACTTCACATTGTTTTGATTTGTCCGTTTATGAGTTTTTCTATCCTTTAAGTATAGGAAAGCCAATACGATTATTAGATAATGGATTATCCATAAGTGATTATATAGATACAGATAGTAATATTTTAATAAACACAGTTCCTTCTGTATTAAAAACACTTATAGAAAAAGAGGTTCATTTTTCTAACGTAGTGGGTATTAATCTGGCAGGTGAGCCTTTCCCAACAAGTATTACATCATATTTTAAGGACTCAGGAATTGCGTTACGTAATTTATATGGTCCATCAGAAGACACAACATATAGTAGTTATTATCGAGTAGAAAAAGAGTATGATCGTTCTGTCCCAATTGGAAAGGGTATCGATAACACTCAATTCTACATACTATCAGATGCATTAGCATTACAACCATTAGGTGTGATAGGAGAGATTTGTATTTCTGGTGATGGTATATCAAGAGGTTATTTACATCAACCAGAATTAACTAAAGAGAAGTTTGTTTTTAACCGCTTTCGCGAAAGCGGAACCTTATATAAGACTGGAGATTTGGGTAAATGGTTACCTAACGGTACTATAGAATATGTAGGTAGAAAAGATAGTCAAGTAAAGATACGTGGTCATCGTATAGAGTTAGGAGAAATTGAGCATGTGTTACAATCTCAAGAAACGATTGATCAATGTGTAGTTGTTACTGCAACGGTACAAGATGACTTGGTTATTGTAAGTTATATAGTAAGTAAGAATGCTATAGATAAACAAGAACTTCGTTTATCGTTAGGTCAAGAATTACCAGAGTATATGTTACCGAGTTATTATGTATTTCTGGATGAGTTTCCTTTAACACCTAATGGTAAGATAGACAAGAAGTCATTGCCATCTGTAGGTCCAGATGATGTTATTAAACGTGAATATGTAGCTCCTACTAATGAGATAGAAGAAGATTTAGCTCAGTTATGGGAAGAAGTACTTGGAGTAGAAAAGATTGGTATTACCGATAATTTCTTTGAGTTAGGAGGTAATAGTTTAAAAGCAACAGTACTTGTCAATAGAATCAATAAAGCATACAATACAAGGTTTTCGATTCAAGACTTATATGAAACCCAGGAAATTACTGGTGTTTCCAAGAAATTAAAATTTATTGTTTTTCAAAACCAACTAGAAGTAGATAATGTTGATAGTTTTGATGAGATAACAATATAAAGATTCTCATTTTTTCTCATAGAGATTTATTGTTTTTTAAAGCATGGTTATACTATATGATCATGCTTTTTACGCCATTTTCATATGTCGTTTTACTGCTGCCTATTGTAATTCAATAGTATAGAAGAGGAGTGTTATCGTAGAAACTATTCTATGTGTTTCAAATTAACTTGAAAATTAATATCGTGATAGAAAATTTAATACATACGTTACAGTCGTTAAAGATTGGACTTAAGGTTGTAGACGGAAGTCTTAAGATTAATGCTCCTAAAGGAGTTTTAACAACTGAGGTTATAGAAAGTATTAAAGCTCAAAAGAATGAGTTAATTGCATTGCTTTCTTCTTCAGAATCTATTCCTAAAGCAAAAGAGAGAGAGTATTATGCGCTTACTTCTGCTCAACAACGTCTATGGACATTAAGTCAGTTTGAAGCAGGTAATACTGCATATAATATATTTAATGCGTTTCAATTTAATGGTGTATTAAATATAGAGAAGATGTCGCTAGCATTTATAAAACTGATAGAGAGACATGAGAGTTTACGTACAATATTTAAAGAAGATAAGCACGGAGAATTAGGTCAGTATATAGTTCCTTTAAAAGAATATACAGGAGCATTGCAATTTGTAGATTTAAGCAATGCGACAGATCAAGCCTTAAAAAATCATTCTGATGTTATTCAAAGACATCGTTTTGATTTAGAAAGAGGGCCTCTTTTTATAGGAGAGATCGTAAAGGTGTCCAATGAGAAACATATTTTAATGTTTAATATGCATCACATCATTGGAGATGGATGGTCTATGGAAATCTTGAATAAAGAATTTGCACTTCTTTATAATGGACTATCTACAGGGCAAGAAGTAGTATTATCAGAGTTGCCTATTCAATATAAGGATTATTCAGAATGGCAAAATAGTGAGACTAGACAAACGGTTTTAGGAAAATCTAAAACATTTTGGTTAGATACATTTGCTGGAGATTTACCAGTTCTAGAATTGCCATCTCATAAAATGAGACCAAAAGTTAAAACCTATAATGGTTCTAGTTTTGATTATTCATTTTCTAAAGAATTTACATTGCTGCTTAATGCATATGCTCAGCAAAATGGGGTGACTTTATTTATGGTCTTAATGACTGGTCTTAATGGGGTATTATCTAGATATGCAAACACAAGAGATATTATTCTTGGTACTCCAATAGCAGGAAGAGAGCATGCTGATTTAGAAAACCAGGTAGGATTATATTTAAACACACTGGCTATTCGTACAAGATTTGAAGAGACTTCAAGTTTTGAAGAATTAATAGCAATACAAAAAGAAACTTTATTACAAGCATACTCCCATCAAGAATACCCTTTTGATAGTCTAGTTGAAGAACTTAACATAAAGAGAGATCTAAGTAGGTCTGTATTATTTGATGCATTGGTTGTATTTCAGAATCAACAAGAGTTATTAGCTTTAGACGGCTTGACACTTAATGGCGTTGAAATATCTTCATATAAGAATATAGAAAAGACATTTAGTAAGTTTGATATAAGCTTTGTTTTTTCTGAAGTAGATGGAAGAATATACCTCAACTTAGGATATAATACAGATATCTATACATTACATTTTATACAACAAATTATAGTTCATCTTGAGAACTTCTTAGAAATAGGAATTTCTAATCCAAAAGGAGGAATTAATACTATAGATTTTCTTTCAGAAAGAGAAAAACAACAACTATTGATTGATTTTAATGCAACTCAAACGGCCTATCCAAAAGAGGAAACAGTTGTTGATTTGTTTTTAAACCAAGTACGTGATACACCAGATGAAATAGCAATACAATGTAAAGGAAGAGAAATTACATATCGTGAGTTAGATACCTTGTCTAACCAGCTAGCAAGCTATATTGTTTCTAATAATACTGTTTCTAAAGGAAATGTAATAAGCATACAATTAGAAAAAAGCGAATGGTTTATCATCAGTATACTTGCAGTATTAAAAACAGGAAATGCATACCTACCTATAGATGTACATTATCCAGAGGAAAGAATATCGTATATAACGTCAGATAGTAATTGTAAATTTACTATTGATGAAGAATTCATAACTACTTTTAAGGAGTCAGATATAAGATCATTAGAAGAATTTACGGTAGTTTCTTCAGAAATTTCAGACTTGATGTATGTTATTTATACATCAGGATCTACAGGAAAACCCAAAGGAGTATTAGTAACTTATGGCTCTTTAATTAATTACATTTTACATCAATCTAAAACGTACGATTTAGGAAAATCCGAAAGAATCTTACAGTTTTCAAACTTGGCATTTGATGCCTCAGTAGAGCAAGTGTTTTTAGCATTGCTTCATGGAGCTTCTTTGATTATAGTTTCTAAAGATCTGATTATTGACACCCCAAATTTTGCAGAAGTTTTAAAAGAAAATGAGATTACTCATTTTCATGCAACACCAAGTTATATAAGTAAAATAGAAAAATTAGAGAGCTGTACAGATATAAGAAGAATTGTTTGTGGAGGGGAACCGTGTCCTAAAGACCTGGCAGCGCGACTTAGTATTCATGTAGATTTTTATAATAAATATGGACCTACAGAAACTACAATTAGCTCGACGATATACAAATATGATTCAAATCAATCTATAGGACAGTCAGTACCTATTGGGAAACCTATTGCAAACACAGAGATTTATATACTTTCTGATACTTTAGAAGTACAACCTCTTGGAGTTATAGGAGAATTATGTATTGCAGGGGATGGTGTCTCTAATGGATACTTTAATAAACCAGAATTAACCGCAGAAAGTTTTGTGGAAAACCGCTTTCGCGAAAGCGGAAACCTATATAAAACAGGAGATTTAGCAAAGTGGTTGCCAGATGGAAATATAGAATATATAGGAAGAAAAGATGATCAGGTAAAAATAAGAGGGTATAGAATTGAACTGGGTGAGATAGAAAACAATTTGATAGGTATAGCATCTATAGATCAAGCAGTGGTTATAGACCGTACTATTGATGGAGAAAAGATACTCGTAGCCTATATCACAGGAGAAGAAGAACTTGATAAACAAGAAATACGAGCAACGTTGAGTACTGAGTTGCCAGAATATATGATACCTAGTTATTATGTAGTATTAGATAGTATTCCATTAACAGCTCATGGTAAAATTGATAAAAGAGCATTGCCTGCGATTGCTCAAGAAGATATTCTTAAAAGAGAATATGTAGCTCCTATAACACCAATCCAAAAGCAATTAGTACGTATTTGTGAAGAAATTCTCAAAGTAGATACAATAGGTATTACAGATAATTTTTTTGAGTTAGGTGGGCATAGTCTTAAAATGATCTTGATCGTTAACAAGATTAAAAAAGAGTTAGGATTAGAACTTTCTGTAAAAGATATATTCTTACATCCTACTATTTCAGGAATGGCTTCTCAAGTGAAGAGAGGTGTACATACAAAGATACCAAGAGCCATTGAACAAGAAAGCTATGTATTAACATCTTCGCAACGTAGGTTGTGGGTGTTAAGCCAGTTTGAAGAAGGTAGTGTCGCTTATAATATTCCAGGTGTTTATGAATTGAAAGGAGCTATCAATATTGATTTATTTAATGAAGCTTTTAGAGTTTTAATAGAAAGACACGAGAGTTTACGTACTTGCTTTAAGCAAGATGATCAAGAAGAGGTGAGACAATATATTCTTCCGGTTAGTAGTATTGAAGCAACTATTCAAATACATGATCTTATACAGATCCAAGATCAAGATTCAAGAGTCGCTACTATTATTAATGCTAATTATACACATAGTTTTGATTTAAGTAATGCCCCACTGATTACATCTAGTCTAATTAAACTTGCATCAAATCATTGTTTATTGGTGCTAAATATGCATCATATTATTAGTGATGGTTGGTCTATGGAGGTAATAAGCAAAGAGTTCATGATGATATATGATGCTTTGCAGAAAGGAAAGCGTATTGTATTACCAGTACTTTCTATACAGTATAAAGATTATTCAGAATGGTTAGCAAAAGAAGAGCAACAGGCTAAACTCTCAATATCTGAAGAGTATTGGTTACATACTTTTAGTGGAGAATTACCAATATTAGAGTTGCCTACTCTTACAACTAGACCTAAGATAAAGACATATAATGGGGATTCAGTAACGTATCAGTTTTCAGAGAATTTGAGTAATCGATTACAAGCATTCTCAAAGCAACAAGAAGTGAGTTTATTTATGCTATTAATGTCTGGTGTAAATGGTTTACTCTCTAGGTATACAAAAACACAAGATATTGTTTTAGGGACTCCTGTAGCTGGCAGAGAACATGCAGATTTGGAGCATCAAATAGGGTTGTACTTACATACACTGGCTATCAGGACAAGTTTTGAATCTACAACGAGCTTTGAAGAGTTATTAGCTATACAAAAAGATACCTTATTACAAGCGTATTCGCATCAGGATTATCCTTTTGATAGCTTGGTAGAAGCATTAGATTTACAGCATAATACAAGTCGATCTGCATTATTTGATATTATCGTGGTATTACAAAATCAACAAGATCTATTTTCATCGACATCTTTGTCATTAGAAGGTTTAGAAATACTTCCATATACAGGGAATCACAGAAAAGTAAGTCAGTTTGATCTAAGTTTTATTTTTTCAGAAGGTGAGGGTCAATTATCCCTACATATAGAATACAATACAGATATTTATGAGGTAGATTTTATAGAGCGATTATGTGTTCATTTTGATACTTTTTTAGCGAGAGCAATCCAAAATCCAACACAAAAACTGACTACTATAAATTATTTGTCTCCATCTGAAGAGTCACAATTACTAGTTAATTTTAATGCTACTTCGGTTGATTATCCAGCAAAGACTCTTGTAGATTTGTTTTTACAACAAGTTGAAAAAACTCCAGAAGTGACAGCACTTGTTTTTGGAGATACGACATATACTTATAGAGAACTAGATGAGCTCTCAAATGAGTTTGCTCATTATCTTTTATCTACTTATGATTTAAGTGTAGAAGATTTAGTAGGTGTAAAGTTGGATCGAGATGAGTGGTTACTTATCTCATTACTTGCGGTCTTAAAATCTGGTTGTGCTTATGTTCCTATAGATCCTAACTATCCATCACAACGTATTGCTTATATAGAGCAGGATAGTCAGTGTAAAGTAACAATAGATCAAGAGGTAATATCCTCATTTACAAATACAGTGTCCATATCTAAAGAGTTACCTGAGATTACGCTTGACGTACATAATCTTGCTTATATTATTTATACCTCAGGTTCTACGGGTAAACCAAAAGGAGTTATGATCACGCATAAGAATGCTAGTTCTATGCTACATTGGTCAGAGAGAGAGTTTGGAGATACAGATTTTGAAGTTTTATATGCGGTTACTTCACATTGTTTTGATTTGTCTGTTTATGAATTTTTCTATCCTTTAAGTATAGGAAAGAGCCTTCGATTATTATCTAATGGATTATCCATAAGTGATTATCTAGATGTAGATACTAAGGTGTTATTAAATACGGTTCCTTCTGTTGTACAGGCTCTTATAGAGAAGGAGGTCGATTTTTCTAATGTAATAGCTATTAATCTAGCAGGAGAGCCTTTCCCTACGCGGATAGCTGCTTACTTCAAGGATTCTGGAATTATATTACGTAATCTATATGGGCCTTCAGAAGATACTACTTATAGTAGTTATTATAGAGTAGTTGGTACTTATGAGCGTTCTGTTCCTATTGGAAAAGGTATCGATAACACTCAGTTCTACATACTATCGGATGCATTAACATTACAACCTTTGGGGGTTATTGGAGAGATATGTATTTCTGGAGATGGATTATCAAGAGGATACTTACATCAACCAGAATTAACAGATGAGAAGTTTATAATGCATCCTTTTAAAGAAGGGGAGAGGATATACAGGACGGGAGATTTAGGAAGATGGTTGTCGGATGGAACTATAGAATATATTGGAAGAAAAGATAGTCAAGTAAAGATACGTGGTCATCGTATAGAGTTAGGAGAGATCGAGCATGTGTTACAATCTCAAGATGCTATTGATCAATGTGTAGTTGTTACTGCAAAGGTAGAGGAAGACCTAGCTATTGTAAGTTATATAGTAAGTAAGGATGCTATAGATAAACAAGAACTTCGTTTATCATTAGGTCAAGAATTACCAGCGTATATGTTACCGAGTTATTATGTATTTCTGGATGAGTTTCCTTTAACACCTAATGGTAAGATAGACAAGAAGTCATTACCATCTGTAAGTTCTGAAGATATTATTAAACGTGAATATGTAGCTCCTCGTACTACTATTGAAGAAAAATTGGTTGCTATTTGGGAAGAAGTGCTTGAGAGAGGGAACATAGGTGTTACTGATAACTTTTTTGAGTTAGGAGGACATAGTATCAAAGGGACTAAAGTTCTTTCAAGAGTAAATAGAGAGTTTAATGTGGTGATTAATATCAAGAACTTATTTATATCACCTACGATAGAATACTTAGCATCTCAAATACATTTTATAGAGAAACAAGAGCAAATCAAATCGGAAAAAGGATTACTTAAAGAGATAGCGTTATGATTGATTTATTGCACAAAATAACAGAGGCTGGAATCGCTTTGGAGGTGGTTGATGGTCAATTAAAGCTTTTCGCGAAAGCAAAAGAAATAGATGCACAACTTCTATCAAAGATTAAGGAAAATAAAGAGCGTATTACAACCTATCTTATAGAGACAGGCGCGCTAAATACAGATAGTACAGTTACAGATCCTATAATTCCTGTAGCACAAGCAGAGAGTTATATGCTTTCTCCTGGGCAGTACAGATTATGGACATTAAGCCAATTTGAATCTGGATCTAGTGCTTATAATATGCCTTTTGATATAGAGTTAGAAGGGACCTACGACATTACCTATTTTAAGCAAGCTATAAAGGCTGTTATAAAACGTCATGAGATATTACGTACAGTATTTAAAACAAATGAAATAGGAGAAGTACGTCAATATATAATCCCAAGTGAAGATTTTATTTTTGATGTAGATTATATTGATTATAGGGGAACGTCTGATAAGGAAGAGAAAATACAGACGTATATAAAGAACGATGCTTATCAAGCTTTTAATCTGGAGGAGGGACCTTTATTGAGAGCTAGTTTATTGCAAACAGATGATGATCGTTACGTTTTTTATTACAATTTACACCATATTATTAGTGATGGATGGTCTATGAATGTATTGTCACAAGATGTACTTAATTATTATAATGAGTATATGAATGGTACAGAGAAATCACTGGAATCATTAAAAATCCAGTATAAAGATTTTGCAAATTGGCAATTAGATCAATTACAAAGTACATCAAGTTCTAGCTCTAAGGAGTATTGGACTAAAACATTATCAGGAGAATTACCAATCTTAGATTTACCGTCAGAGATCGTTCGTCCATCTGTTAAAACGTATGCAGGACACGGATTTAGAACCTATTTTTCTAAGGAAATAACATTGGGTATTAAAGATTTTTCTAAAGAGAATGGAGGGAGTTTATTTATTAGTTTATTAGCTGCTTGGAATGTATTATTTCATAAATATTCTTCTGAACAAGATATTATTATAGGAAGCCCTACAGCAGGTAGAGATCATGCTGATCTATTGAATCAGATTGGGTTTTATGTAAATACAATTGCATTGCGCAATACAGTAAATCCAGATACGACTTTTAGATTGTTATATGAGCAAATAAAAGAGCGTACACTAGCATCTTATAATCACCAAATGTATCCTTTTGATCGTATTATTGAAGATCTGGATATTGAAAGAAATGTAGGTAGAAATGCCGTTTTTGATGTTTTATTAGCTTTACAAAATACAGGAGCTCAGATTTTAGATGATGATTTATCAAGCATTGTTACTGGAGAAATTGAGGACCTTGGTGCAAAAGCCTCTAAGTCAGATATAGAATTAAGTTTTGCAGAAGTTGGAAGTTATTTAGCTTTTGATATTACATATAATACAGCAGTATATGATGAAGCTAGTATTAAAAGAATGGTACAACATTACCAACAGTTATGGGATACATTATTGCATAATTTAGACACTCCTATTGCGGAACTTTTTTATATGTCTAAAAGAGAGGAAAATCAATTGCTTATTGATTTTAATAAAACAACAGCAGCTTACCCAAGTACATTATCTATACCCGAAATATTAGAAAAACGTGTACAAGAGACACCAGATGCGATAGCTATTGTATATGAGGATCAAAAACTAACCTATTTAGAGTTAAATAACTTGTCAGATACGTTTGCCCAGTATCTTAAAAAGAATTATAAAATAGCTCCCAATGACGCGGTAGGAATTCAGTTAGATCGTAGTCAATGGTTTGTAGTCGCTTTATTTGGGGTATTAAAATTAGGAGCAATATATGTACCTATAGATCCAGAGTTCCCAGAGGAGAAAATAAATTTTATTAAAGAAGATGCATCATGTAAATGTTGTATAACAAAGACAGAATTAAAAGACTTTATTACAAATAAAGAGGAGATAAATCTTTCAGATTTTAAGGTTATAAAAACAGATAATCCATTGGCATACATTATGTATACTTCTGGATCTACAGGGAAACCTAAAGGAGTTATAATAAATCAAAAATCAATCTTACGATTGGTCATGAATACCAATTATTTAGAAATATCATCTTATGATACTATTTTAGGTCTTTCTAATTTTTCATTTGATGGTTCTACTTTTGACATCTTTATGCCTTTATTAAATGGGGCCGCTTTGGTGATTTCTGAGAAGAATATATTTTTAGATCTTCAAAAATTTAATGAGTTAATTATCTCAAAAGGCATTAGTTGTTTCTTTATTACAACAGCTCTTTTTAATACAATTGTCGAGGCAGAATTACCTGCGCTTGGACAACTACAATATATATTATTTGGAGGCGAACAAGTCTCTGTAAAACATGTTAGAAGATTTAAAGATGTGCATCCTTTGGTGAATTTGCATCATGTGTATGGTCCAACAGAGAACACTACGTTCTCAACGTTTTATGAAATCGATACGATTAATGACAAACATAAAACAATACCAATTGGTTGTTGTATCACAAACAGTACAAGCTATATAATAGATGCTAAAAATAATTTGGTTCCTATTGGAGTTCCTGGAGAGATATGTCTTGGCGGTGAAGGTATCGCAGAAGGCTATCTTAACAGACCAGATTTAACAGCAGCTAAGTTTGTATCGCATCCATTCATCGAAGGATCACTTTTATACAAAACGGGAGATATTGGGAAGTGGTTATCATCTGGTGACATCGAATTTATTGGAAGAAAAGATGATCAAATAAAAATAAGAGGTCACCGTATTGAGTTAGGCGAAATAGAAAATGCTCTATTAACTATAGATGCTGTAGACGATGCTGTCGTGATTGCAAGAAAAAATAGTAATGAAGAAAAAGAGATTGTTGCATATCTAGTATCTAGTATAGCTTTACAAGCATCTGATATAAGAAATAAACTCAGAAAAAGTTTAGCAACTTACATGCTACCTTCTTATTTTGTGCAATTAGAGACTTTTCCATTAACTACAAATGGAAAAGTAAATAAAAAACAACTTCCAGATCCAGAAATTTCTCACCTTTCTAATGCGTCTACATATGTTGCGCCAAGAAATAGTAAAGAAGAAGAAGTAGTTCGTATATGGGAGGCAGTTTTACAAAAAACGAACATAGGTGTTACAGGTGATTTTTTTGAGTTAGGAGGGCATAGTCTTAAAGCTGCTCGATTAATCGAAGAATATCGTAGTGTTTTTAAAGTAAAATTAAGCCTAGAAGCTATTTTCTTAAATTCAATATTAGAAGATCATGTTACTCTTATTGAAGCTGGAACACGTTCCGAATATCAGGAAATTCCGATCATTGACACTGCAGTAAGTTATGTGCTTTCTGCAGGGCAACGTAGATTATGGGCGTTAAGTCAATTGGAAGCAGGAGCTTCGATGTATAATATGCCATTTCATAGTGTTTTAGAAGGAAGTTATGATATAGATGTTTTTAAACAAGCTATTTATGCTACGATAGAACGTCATGAGGTATTACGGACAGTCTTTAAAATAGATGATTCTGGAGACCTTCGTCAATATATTGTTTCTAATGAAGCATTTGATTTTGAGATTTCTTTTGTAAATCTTAAAGATGAGGATGACGCCAAAGAGAAGGTTACTTCCTATATTCGTGAAGATTCATATGTTGCTTTTGATTTAGAACAAGGCCCATTATTACGAGTATGTTTATTTCAATTAGAAGATGATACATATATCTTCTATTATAATATGCACCATATTATAAGTGATGGTTGGTCTATGGAAGTTTTATCTAAAGATGTATTAGCATTTTATGATGCTTATAAAAATAATACAATAGCGACTATAGATCCACTTAGGATACAATATAAAGACTATGCAAACTGGCAACAATTACAATTAACTCAGAAGGCTAGCCAAGAGGATAAAACATTCTGGAAAGAACAACTTGAAGGGGAGTTACCTATACTTGATTTACCATCTCAAAAAAAGAGACCTGTAGTCAAGTCATCTCACGGACATCGCTTTAGAACTTATTTTTCAAAAGAAGAAACCACTGCGATCAAAAGTATTACGCAAGCATATGGAGGAAGCTTATTTATGGCATTACTATCTGCTTGGAATGTGTTGCTTTATAAATACACAGGAGAACGAGACATTATTGTAGGAACACCAATTGCAGGAAGAAATCATATTGATCTTTTGGATCAAATAGGGTTTTATGTAAATACAATAGCTTTAAGAAATGAGGTATCTCCAGAGCTATCTTTTCTTTCTTTCTACAAGAAAGTAAAAGAACAAACATTAAAAGCATACAATCATCAGATGTATCCTTTTGATAAATTGATAGACGATTTAGATATTACACATCAAACAGACCGAAATGCTATTTTTGATGTGATGATTTCTTTGCAAAATGCAGGTTCAAATACACTTGATACTATAGTGCCTGATCATGGTATTTTGACTATTGAAGATTGTGGAGAAACGGTTTCTAAATTTGATCTAGAATTTAATTTTCAAGAAGTAGGGACTTGTCTTTTATTTGACATTACTTACAATACAGATGTATATGATAAGGATATGATACAAGGGCTTATGAATCATTATAAGCAATTGTGGCGTTCTCTTTTAGAACAACCTAATCAATTAATTTCAGAGATTACGTATCTATCTGAATCTGAAAAATTTGAGTTAATAAATACATATAACGATTATAAAATAAAGTATCCATCAGAAGTAACTATTGTAGACTTATTTGAGCAACAAGTACAAAAAACGCCAGATGCTAATGCAGTAGTGTATGAGGGAAAACAAATTACATATGCTCAGTTACGTGAAGTGTCAAATACACTATCGCAGTATCTAAAAGAAGTATATGAAATAGGTTTGGAAGACCTTGTTTGTGTACAGCTGGAAAGAAGTGACTGGTATGTAATTTCATTAATTGCAATCCTTAAATCTGGCGCAGCATATGTACCTATCGATACTAATTATCCTGAAGATCGAATTGCATTTATTCAAAGTGATACGGCTAGTAAAGTGACTATAAATGATGAATTTATAGAACAATTTAAAAACTACACTGTCGTATCGAGTAATGATTCTGTAGCAATACAGACGTCTAATCTGGCGTATGTAATATATACATCTGGATCTACAGGAAAGCCTAAAGGAGTTATGGTTGAGCATAGTGCTTTAAGCAATCTGTGTCATTGGCATCAAGAAACCTATGGTGTTACAACAGGAAGTAGATGTACTATGTATGCTGGAGTGGGCTTTGATGCTTCAACTTGGGAATTATTTCCAACATTGTTAAGTGGAGGTTGTGTGTATCCTATACCTGAAGAGATTCGTTTAAAAACAGATGATTTAGTCACTTTTTTTAACACTCATAAAATAACGCAAGCTTTTTTACCTACCGTATTGTATAATGATATGATACAAGAAAGTGTACAATTACAACACCCTTTAAAACTTCTAGTAGGAGGAGAGGCACTTATTGTTACAGGAGTAGATGAGAAACTTGAAATATATAATAACTATGGACCTACAGAAAATACTGTAGTAAGTACCTATTATAAAGTAACTCATCAAGATTCTGGATTAGTACCCATAGGAAAACCTGTAGGGAATGTAGATATTTTTATACTTGATGAGAATGGTCACTTGGTACCGCCCGGAGTTACAGGCGAACTCTGTTTATCTGGTGCAAGTCTAGCTAGAGGATATTTAAATAGCCCTACTTTAACTCTTGAAAAATTTGTATCGCATCCATTGGTAAATGAAGGAAAGCTTTACAAAACAGGAGATTTGGCTACCTGGCTTCCAGATGGAAACATTCAATTTATGGGACGCAAAGATACTCAAGTCAAACTACGAGGATACCGGATAGAGTTAGGCGAAATAGAAGTCGCCTTACAGGAAATAGAGGAGGTAAAAGAAGCAGTCGTAGTCATAAAAGAAGTACAAGAAGAACAGTACATTACGGCCTATGTGGTTTGCAATATAGAGGTAGATCGCTCTGTTCTCAAAAAAGAACTGAGCCAAACATTAACCGACTATATGATACCTACTTATTTTATTTATTTAGATAAAATGCCATTAACTGCAAATGGGAAAGTAGATACAAAAGCACTTCCACATATAGATGATGCACAATTTAATGAAGATGCAGTCTATGTGGCACCTAGAAATGATTTGGAAGAGCATCTTGTTGCAATATGGCAAGAAGTATTACAAAGAGATAAAATAGGAATAGATAATAGCTTCTTTTCCCTTGGTGGACATAGTTTAAAAGCAATTCAGGTAATTTCTAAAATTCAAAAAGATTTTAATATCAAAATTGAACTTAAAGAAATGTATAATGAACCGACAATTGCAAACCTATCTAGCTATATAGAGTCTATACAAATCTTAAATAACCAGCAAGTATTCTCTTCGACTGCAGGAGAAGAATTGGTTTTTTAACATAAATACATCTTTTAATAATTATAGGTTATACGCTTTCGCGAAAGCGTAACCTTACTATAAATAACTGCACCCTCAATCTGAGGAAACTGTAGTGGTCTTAATCAAGATTATACCGCTTAATAATAGAGATCAGTAATGACACATAACTATACATTATGTGTCACAAACGATCTCGTAAAATATCTGAATACCCTTTGTTTCTTTATAAAAGAACAATGTGTTTCTAGCTAAACGAACAATTAATTTTTTGATGAAATAATATAAAATACAATGAAAAATATTCAACATATTATTAAAACGTTATCCAATAAAAACGTTCAAATTTTTATAGACGACTCAGAGGAAAATTTAAGAGTCGTAGGTGATACTGCAGCTCTTACAGAGGAAGATAAAATCAATATTTCAAGTAATAAAGCTGCACTTATTACTTTACTTAAAAAGAGTAGAAATAGTCAGGAGTCTAACTTTGAGGTGATTGAGGCTATCCCTACATCAGAAAGTTATGAAGTATCTGCAGGACAACGACGTCTTTGGACTTTGAGTCAGTTTGACGGAGGTTCTGTGGTGTATAACATGCCAATGCATACAACTCTAAAAGGGAGTTATGATATCACATGTTTACAAAAAGCAATGACAGCTACAATAGCACGTCATGAAATATTACGCACGACATTTAACATGGATGGGCAAGGTAATTTAAGACAATATGTACTACCAGTAGATGCATTAGATTTTACATTGACATATCTTGATTTTAGAAACGATACTAATAAGGAGGTTAGTGTTGAGAAGTATATAAACGAAGATTCTTTTATGCCATTTGATTTGGCAACGGGACCTTTATTTCGCGTAAGCTTATTACAACTTGAAGACGATACATATGTTTTCTATTATAATATGCATCATATTATAAGCGATGGATGGTCTATGAATGTACTATCAAAAGATGTATTTACATTTTATGAAGCATTTGTAAATGAGGTACCCCCTGTACTTACTCCTCTTGAGATTCAATACAAAGATTATGCGCATTGGCAATCTTTACAATTAGAAACGCCTAAAGCAAACTCGGATAAAAAGTATTGGTTAGATAGTCTTACTGGAGAATTACCAGTCTTAGATCTTCCTTCAGAAAAATTGAGACCTTCTGTAAAGACAAATAAAGGACGTAGCTTAAGAACGTATATTTCTAAGGAAACGACAGCACTACTTGAGCGTTTTACACAAGAACATAATAGTAGTACTTTTATTAGTTTACTAGCTACGATTAATATCTTGTTTCATAAATATACTTCTGATACAGATATCATTATAGGAAGCCCTGTAGCTGGTCGTGATCATGCAGATCTAGCAGACCAAATAGGTTTTTATATTAATACACTTGCATTGCGCAATACAATACAAGCTCAGGAGAGTTTTACCTCCATCTATACACGAATTAAAGAACAAACATTAGAGTCCTTTGAACATCAAATGTATCCTTTTGATAGTTTGGTAGAAGAACTTAAAGTTAAAAGAGATGCAGGAAGAAGTAGTGTGTTTGATGCAATGTTAACACTCCAAAATACAGGAGTTACAAATCAGAATATTAAAATAACATCATCAGAGATCAATACTATTTTTGATGAAGGAGAAACGGTTTCAAAGTGTGATATTCAACTTAATTTTCAAGAAACTGGAGAGCACTTAATTTTTGATGTTATTTATAATACTGAAGTTTATGAGCAGCATATGATCGAAGGATTAATGAGACACTATAAGCAAGTTCTAGAAGAAGTATTATCTCGTCCAGAAATTCCTATAGAGCAATTAACATACGTGAGTAAGGAAGAAGAGAAAGAATTACTTCTAGATTTTAATGCTACAAAAACAGATTACCCTACAGACATTACACTAGTAGATTTAATTGAAACACAGGTTGTCAATAATCCAGATGCAGTTGCTCTAGTTTATGAAGGGGTAGAAATGACGTATGGTACATTAAATGCAAAGGCAAATCAAGTCGCTACTTATTTGCGAAATATTGGAGTTGCAAAAGAATCTTTAGTGGGACTCTGTATGGAGCGTTCTTTTGAGATGGTTATAGGAATGTTAGGGATTATGAAATCAGGAGGAGCATATGTTCCTATTGATCCTCAGTATCCAAGTGAAAGAATACATTATATACTAGAAGATACAAAGGCAACTGTTGTACTTACACATACAAATAGTATGAATGTAGTTGCTTTTCCAGAAAATATTACAACACTTAGTCTAGATACAGAAAGTACGTTATTTGAAAATTTATCTGAAGCTAATCTTAAGATAGATCTAGCTCCTTCAAATGTTGCTTACGTTATTTATACTTCGGGTTCTACAGGAAACCCAAAAGGAGTAATGAATGAACAAGGTGGTGTTGTTAACCGTTTATTATGGGCTCAAGAATATTATAATTTAACAAGTGATGATGTGTTAATACAGAAAACTACGTTCTGTTTTGATGTATCAGTATGGGAGTTTTTCCTTTCGCTATTAGCGGGTTGTAAATTAGTCATTCCAAAACCAGAAGGTCATAAGGATAGCGATTACCTTAGAGAGTTAATCTCAACACACAAGGTAACAATGATTCATTTTGTGCCTTCTATGTTAAGCACATTTTTACTAGATATAGATACAACTACCTGCGCTAGTTTAAAAAATGTTGTTTGTAGTGGAGAAGCTTTAAAAATAAGTCAAGTAGAGGATTTTCAAAAAGTATTACCAGAAGTTATATTAAGTAATTTATATGGTCCTACAGAAGCTGCAATTGACGTGACAAGTTGGATAGCTCCTTTTAATGCAATTGATTTAAAAAGAGTACCTATAGGTGTCCCAGTAGCAAACACTCAAATTTACATTTTGGATGCACAAATGAATGTACAACCTAAAGGCGTTTCTGGAGAGTTGTATATAGGAGGTGTTCAAGTTGCAAGAGGGTATATAAACCGTCCAGAACTCAATGATTATAGATTTGTAAATAACCCATATGGAGAAGGAAAATTATATAGAACTGGCGATAATGCAAAATGGCTTCAAGATGGTACTATAGAATACTTAGGAAGAGAAGATAGCCAAGTAAAAATTAGAGGATACAGAATTGAATTAGGAGGGTTAGAAACTGTTGTAAATAGTTGCCCATTTATATATCAAGGAGTTGTTATTGCTAGAGAAGATTTATATGGAGTAAGTGAATTAGTTGCTTATGTAGTTCTTAAAGAAGAGAAAACAAAAGAAAATGTTATTGCTTATTTAAAAGAACAAATTCCTAGTTATATGATTCCTGGTATCATGATACCATTAGATGAAATGCCACTTACTTCTAATGGAAAAGTAGATAGGAAGTCTTTACCAGATCCTACTTTTATTAGAGAACATGAATATGTAGCTCCGAGTACTGAGATAGAAGAGACTTTGGTTACGATCTGGCAAGATTTACTCAATGCAGAGAAGGTCGGAGTGACTGATGATTTCTTTGAATTAGGAGGACATTCTTTACTAGCAATTCGTTTATTATCTGCCATTAAGAATACATTAAATGTGGTTGTAACGATAACCCATGTGTTTAATAATCCAACCGTTTCAGAATTAGCTTCTTTTATAGAGGATCAGGATGCTACTTCAATACTTTCTTTAGTAACTAAGCAAGAATTACCTACAGATATTCCATTGTCATATGCACAAGAGCGCTTATGGTTTATAGATAAGTTAAAAGGAAGTGAGCATTATCATATGCCTGCGTTATTGAATTTAAAAGGGACACTTAATGTTACATATTTATCTCGTGCTTTAAAAACCATTGTAGAGCGTCACGAGTCTTTACGTACGATTTATGTAGAAAAGGAAGGTATTGCCTATCAAGAAGTACAGTCTGCAGATTATTGGGAGTTAAACGTTGTTTCTTCTGAGGATAGTTATGAAGATCTTGTATCAGAAGAAGTAAGTAGACCTTTTGATTTGTCAAAAGATTATATGTTACGTGCTACAATTATCGAGGTATCAGACACAGAGCATATTTTGGTATTAGTGCGTCATCATATCGCAACCGATGGATGGTCAGAATCCCTTATTGTTAATGAATTTAAAGAGTTATATGCTTCTTATGAATCAGAAAGAGAAGCGGTGTTACCAACACTTAGTTTCCAATACACAGATTATTCTGTTTGGCAACGTTCTCAGATATCTGGGGATGTTTTGTCAGAGAAGTTAGATTACTGGGAGTCAAAGTTAGGAGGAGTTGCACCATCTGGATTACCTACAGATTATCCTAGAC
>NZ_JBDUXP010000017.1:0-2816 GCF_039945015.1 Dokdonia sp. | reverse complement strand
AGTTGTTGTCAACTCCTTTGATCCAAATGACAAAAGATGTCTTGAAGGAGATGAAGTACTTATTGAAAATGCAGATGAATATTTACATTATCTGATTCGTTTTCAAAATACAGGGACAGCCTCTGCTATAAATATTAGAGTTGCAGATCAACTTGACGAAAAATTAGATTGGACAACACTTGTTGTAGAATCACTTAGTCATCCTGGGAGAACAGAAATAATGAACGGACATGATGTTTCTTTCATCTTTGATGATATTAACTTACCTCACGAGGCGGCAGACCCCGAAGGGAGCAATGGGTTTATAGCCTTTAAGATAAAACCAAAAAACACAGTTGTATTAGAAGACACTGTTGAGAATACTGCTTTTATTTTCTTTGATTTCAACCCACCTATCATCACAAATACAACTTCTACCACATTTGTAGAGGCATTATCTGTAGAAGATTTTGCTGTACTTACGGTCAATTTATACCCAAATCCTGTTTCTGACATCGTAACCATCGAGAGTGCAACACGCATAGAAAGCGTAACACTATTTAATACGTTAGGACAAGTTGTAAAAACAATACCTATCAATGCTTATAATAGTCAAATCGACATGAGTACATTACACGCAGGACTTTATTTTATAAAAACAACATCTATCACAGGAACAGAGGCTGTTAAGAGAGTAATTAAAGAATAACAAAGAACGAAAACAACCAATCATCATGAAAAAAATTACACTCCTGCTATTTATATTCATATATGGGGTTATGCAAGCTCAAATCATTGATTTCCCTGATGAAAATTTAAAGAATGCATTGATCAATCATTCTCCAACTATTGACACAAATAATAATGGAGAAATCGAAGTAAGCGAGGCTGCAAATTTTAACGGCCCTCATGTAAACCTGCAATTCAAAGGAATTACTAACATTACAGGTTTAGAGAATTTTACATCGACAGAAAAATTTATTATTGGTCACAATGATATCGCTTCTGCAGATATAAGTGTGCTTCCTTGGGCAAAAGACATTGGACTAAATAGCAACGATTTAACAGAAATAGATTTGTCGTCTAATCTTCTTTTAGAAAAACTAACCATAAGCAATAATGATCTCTTAACTCTAGATATTTCTAATAATGTAAATTTATCAATAGTACGTACTGGAGGTAATGAATTCTCAGATATAGATATATCCTCTAATCTTGCTTTAGAAGAATTCTATATAAGCAATAATAATCTTTCAAGTATAGACATTTCTAACAATGTAAATTTAGTCGCTTTAAATGTCGGAGGAAATAATTTAAATACACTAGACACTTCAAATAATCTTTTACTAGAAAGTCTCGATGTGTCTTTAACAGATATAAGCACATTAGATCTTTCATCAAATAACCTTAAACTTATTGATATATCGGGGACGTTATTTACAAATTTTGACGATTTCAGTTCACAAACTGAACTAGAAAATATTGATGTAAGTTCTACTCAAATGTCAACGCTTGACACTAGTATCTATCCCAACCTAAAATATCTTGCAATTCAATTTTCAGATATAACAAATCTAGATTTATCACAAAATCCAGAATTATGGTCTCTATTTGTTGGGTATTCAGGTATGACTACTGTTGACACCAGTAACAACTTAAATCTACGATCACTTATTCTTTGGCAAGGAATAACCTCAATAGATGTCTCTCAAAACCTTGAGTTAAGATCTATACAATTATCAAATACAAGTGTAACATCTCTAGACCTTAGCACCAATAATAACCTCTGTTTTGTGTACGCCTCAGATACAGCGTTAGAATACATAAATATTAAAAATGGCAATAACACAAATCTTGACCCTAGCTCTCCATGCTCTCTTGATGATTCAGGAGGTGGTCTCGGAGGCATAAAATTTAAAGTTGAAGACAATGATAACTTATCCATTATATGTGTAGATGATATAAATTATGCGCTTGCAAATTTTGAAGTTCCAGATGCCGCTACGTTACTAGAGTCTTGCCCTGGAAATTTAGGAGATACAAATCAACTTTCAGGGATTATATCTTATGACGAAAATAACGATGGCTGTGATCCAGCTGATCAATCCGTTTCTACAATGGTTAGTAGTACAGATGGCACAAATAGCTTTGCCACCATATCTTCACTTACAGGAGATTTTAATTTACATGTTTTGGAGGGTACCTATGATACACAAATAGTAGGATTGCCATTGTATTATTCTATAAATCCTATAATACATCAAAATACGTTTACTGGGTTTAATCAAACTGAAACTATCGATTTTTGTATTATACCCACTACTGCACTAAATGATCTGTCTGTTACATTAATTCCTGTCAGTGAAGCAAGACCTGGGTTTGAAGCCGATTATCAAATTGTGTATACCAATATGGGTACAACGACTGTATCTGGGACTGTTGATCTTAGTTTTGATGATACACTTGTAAATCTTGAGTTAGCTAACCCAGTACCAACAAATATAGATGCAAATATGCTGTCTTGGGATTTTGTAGACCTTCAACCTTTAACAAGTAGGACTATTGATCTTGTCATGCTTGTTGAGCAACCACCAGTAGTACAAGGTGATGATATTTTACAATATACAGCATCTATCTCTCCAAATAATAATGATCAAACACCTAATGACAATACATTCGAATTAAATCAAATCGTAGTCAACTCCTTTGATCCAAATGACAAAAGATGTCTTGAAGGAGATGAAGTACTTATTGAAAATGCAGATGAATATTTACATTATCTGATTCGTTTTCAAAATACAGGGACAGCCTCTGCTATAAATATTAGAGTCGCAGAT
>NZ_JBDUXP010000016.1:0-1509 GCF_039945015.1 Dokdonia sp. | reverse complement strand
ATAAAATGATACAGATGCAGATAATGCGTTTGTTAAGTCTATAGTATTATTAAGAACAATAGATGAGTTCTCGTCATTTGCATAATTGCCTCCTGGAGAATCTGTAATTGATGTTGGAGCCGATTCGAAAATAACATTTGTAACTCCCCAATCGTTGTTTTCAAAGTTTGTAGTAGAGCTGTTTCCGTTATCAAAGAAAACCTGTTCTGCTTCTCCAAATATTTTTGATACAGTAATAGAGGTGTCAAATGAACCATTATTTACAACTAATTCATAGATGATATCATCTCCAGCAGAAATACCTGAAGAAAGTGTATAGTCTACAGAACCATTTTGATTTTCTAGAGTAGCAAGACCTGAAAAACTCATTGGAGTGCCTACTGCAGTAATATTACTAGAAATAGGATTGACACTTACCGTAAAATCGCCAGACCCGTTAATTCCTAAACGTCTAAGATTAAATGCTGCATCCGATGTGCTGTTATCTATAAACAAAGGAGATCTATCAGATAATGTACCAAAGTTGTTGGTCATTTTTGCAGCAGTAAGATTGAGAAACATCATTTCTCTAGCGATATCTTCTATTTGATTAGAAGGAGGGTAGAATTCATTATTTATCTCTGGAGTAAAAGCAAATATCTTATCATGTGTACCTACAGTACCATACATAAAGTCATCACTATCTCCAGCAAAAGGAGAATCTCTAAGTGCATTGTATCCATTTTGAGAAGTTAATTCAGCTCCTATTCCTTGATATAGTGCATCGTCTGGTGTTGCGACATCTGCATATCCAAACGGATAGTATAATAATCTTCCAAAAGAGTGATTGTTTAATGCTATTACAAATTCGTGTTGTTCTACAAACCATTTGATCGCTTGATTTTCTACTTCAGAAAAAGCACTTGGTCCGTGAAACACTTCAGAATTTGGATTTCCAGAAGCTCCTGGACCTCCCCAAGACCCATTATTAGAGTCACCATTAATGTGATAATCATAGTTACGGTTATTATCTACACCATTTCCGTTTTTTCTGTTTTTACGCCAAAACCCTTGGCCATTAGCTGGATCTAATACTTGATTATAAAGGTATCCATCAGGATTTACTACAGGGACAAAATACAACTCTGTATTATTTACAATGCTTTGTACTTCTGGATCTGTATCATAGTTTTCTAAAAGATACCACATGTAGAAAATAAGTTCTGATAAAGTAGCAAACTCACGTGCGTGATGAATACTTGTATATAGTATTTGTGCTTCACCTTCACTAGAATCATTAGGATTATCACTTATTTTAACCCATTCAATTCTATTTCCTCCTATAGATGGTGTTACAGAATTATCTGCTTGTCCTTCTGTTAAGAAGTCACTTATACCATCTCTAGCTGTAATTAAGTTAGGGTATAGGTCATGCATATCATCCAGTTCATCAAGAAATTGTTGGTAGGTCATATATCCTCCTAGAGATCCTAAATTAAAATTATCAGGAGTAGGGTAGGTTGCTCCAGA
>NZ_JBDUXP010000015.1:0-206924 GCF_039945015.1 Dokdonia sp. | reverse complement strand
ACCTGTCTTTACAGCAGAAGTTGTAGAGAGTTCATTTAATCCAGGAGGTCTTTATACGGTAGAGGTTACCTATGTGAGTGCATTTAATAGCAGTCCAGAGGATTTTGAATATGCTATAGATGATGGTCCTTTCCAATCAAGCACGACCTTTACAGGAGTTCCTCCAGGGGAGCATACGGTATTTGGGCGTAGAATCTCAGGAGAGTGTAGTATCTCAGAGGTGGTCATTGGAATTATAGACTACCCAAGATTCCTTACTCCAAATGCAGATGGTTTTCACGATACGTGGAATATCATAGGAATTGGAGTGGCACCAAATCTAAATGCAAAGATTTACATATTTGATCGTTTTGGGAAGTTGATCAAACAGTTGAGTCCAACTGGCGAAGGTTGGGATGGTACCTTTAATGGTCAACCATTACAATCTGATGATTATTGGTTTAGAGTTAACTTTACAGAACCAAATGGAGAATTCACCCAAAGAGAATTTGTAGGGCACTTTACCTTAAAAAGATAAGACTTTTTAAAAAGAGAATACTATAAAAGAAAACCTCCTAGTTAATCACTAGGAGGTTTTTTTATGAGAAAATAAATGAGTTGACTCTTATCTTGACGTCAATAAGAATACTATTAAAAAAGACCTATAAATGCTAGCCTTTTTTTTAATTGATCAGGATATAATCAATCTATAAAATATCTAACAACCTTGGCTTCTTAATAGCCTGTACAAATGACACATCAAAACCAGAAAATTTCTTCAAATAACTTTGAATTGAGGTTCCAAAAGCATCATTAAATCCAACTGTTCCTCCAGAACGTAAAAAACGTTTTACGCTTCCAGGCCCTGCAAGGTGCGCTGCAGCAAGAATACCAGATTCTGTGATTTTAACTCCACCTATCCATCTTCCAGAATAACGCTTAATATCTCTACGTAACACCCATTTATTACGAGAAGTGTTCAATAAAAATGCATGCTCTTGTAAAGCTGGATTCTTAATAAAGTTTGCTGTGTTTTTTATACCTATAAGATCTAATGTAGATGCACCAAATTGATACTTCCCCATATAACCTAAGGTATTTATGCTAAAATAATTTCCTTGAGACTCTTTAAAAGCAAGTGCTTCTTTAAATCCTAAATACATATCTCCTGTATAAACTAGTGGGAAATAAGTATCCATATCATCCTGAAGTGTATCCTCAGGTAACGCTACTGTGTAATAAAGGTCTAAACCTTTTGTCGAATATTGAGAAAAGTCAGTTTTAGTGAGATCCTTCTTTTCTGAAATATATCCTAGTGACAATAATCCTATCATAAATGGAAGGACAGTTACTTTTACCAGGGTTCTAATCATATAATCGCTTTTCGACTGCTAAGATTTTTTTAACATTTAAAACCTTATATAATGCTGTCTATTTCGGCCGGCAAAGATATAATAAAAAATGATACTACCTAATAAAATTAGATAAAGTCTCTGAAACCACTGTTCATTGAACGAATTCCTTTGTTTTCAGTACTTTCCAGTGATTATATTTTTAAGAATCTTTTAAGAAAAAATTTAAAAAATATAAAAATTTACATTTTCGCCCCAATAAAACGTCAAACACAACACTAAAACGCAATCATATTACATCATAAAGTTACAGCTTAGACGTATTCAAGAAGAGATTGCCAAGCAAAAGTTAGGAACAGGTTTATTAACAGTTTAACGTCTTACTCCCTGACGGCTAATCCAACGCTTATAAGCAGCGCTATTTGCATTGTGTTGCGAGAGTGTCTTTGCAAATTTATGATAGCCAAATCGCTCTACATCTGCTACAAAATAATAATAGCCATGTTTCTCGGCATTAAGCACAGCATCTATAGAAGATATGTCTGGCATAAAAATAGGTCCTGGAGGAACTCCAGCATTACGATACGTATTATAAGGAGAGTCGGTTTCTAAATCTTTATAAAGCACTCTCTTGACAACCATATCCCAATCGTTTGCTTTATTCTTCATTGCATAGATGATTGTTGGATCTGCATCAAGTTTAATCCCTTTTTTAAGTCTATTAAGATATACTCCAGCAACACGAGGCCTCTCCTCTACTTTTGCCGTTTCTTTCTGAACGATAGACGCAACGGTATATACCTCTTGAGGAGTAAGCTTTAATAACTTTGCTTTTGCTTTACGAGTATCATTCCAAAAACGTTTATGTTCTTTAAGCATACGATCTCTAAAATCATCGGCAGAAGTATTCCAAAATAACTCATAGCTATTAGGAATATACATTGTTAATGCTGTTTGGTCTGTAAATCCATTTGCTTTTAAGAAATTAGGATCTTTCATCGCTAAAAGCAATGACAAACTATCTGTCTCTATTTGGGTTGCAATACGCCCTGCGAGATTCTCGACACGCTCTTGATTATTAAAAGCAATTTTAACAGGCGTATTACTAATACGGATGGTATTAATAATGTCATTATTACTCATCCCTTTTTTAATAACAAAACGACCCGATTTTATATTCTGAGTATATCCCTTACGATTTGCAACAGACACAAACGCATCAACATCTTCCAGTAAAGGAGCAATGTCATTCTTAACATCATCAAAGGTAGCATCAGAGGCTACAAAAAGATACGCTTCATCATTATCAAAAGCAGTATTAGGAGAAAAAATAGCTCCATAAACAGTATACGCAAAAATGCCGCATACTACGATTCCAACTATGGCGATTATTAATAAGATTTTTTTGATATACATTATAATAGATGTTGTAATAAAATTTCGTTTTTATAGCTTTCGCGAAAGCGGTCTCCTTCCCCACTCACTCTTCTCCAGTCTCGTTTTATACCTACTTCAACAAAACCATTTTTTTTAAATAATTGAATACTAGCTAGATTATCTTCGAGGATATTAGCATATAATTGATGCATTTTTAAATGAGATTTACAATAACACACTGTTAATTCAAGCGCTTCTTTTCCATATCCTTTCCCCCTATTTCCTTCTTCTTCTATTAAAATTCCCACCCCAGCTCTTGCGTTATGAGGGTCAAAATCAAAAAGATCAATAAGCCCTATCAAGCTTCCAGAATCAACAGCACATATCACAAAACGCAATTGCTTTACTTCATATATATCTTTATGTGCATTTGCTAGATACTCCTTGATACTATATAAAGAAAAAGGAACAAGCGTTTCACTCACAGTCCATAGACGCTCATCATTTTCTATGCGGTGTATATCGATTAAATCTTCTGGCTCTATAGCTCTTAAAAAAACGATATTTCCTTTAAGCGTTACCATGTAATTACACCTTCAAAAACATGAGTTGCTGGGCCGATAAGAAATATATTTTCATATCCCTGTGCTTGTTTTTCAAAACTCACTTCCAAAGTTCCTCCTTCTACAGAAAGCTGTACACGATTTGAAACTGTTTTCCCTTGGTGGTGCATAGCTAATGCCACAGCGGTAACACCAGTACCACAACTTAATGTCTCATCCTCTACCCCGCGTTCATAGGTTCGTACAGCAAACACATCAGATCCAGTCTGATCAACAAAATTAATATTGCTACCAGCATTTCCATACAAATCACTATAACGTATACTAGCACCTTCTTTCTTTACATCTAGCGTTTCCAAATTTTCTGCAAACTGAATATGATGCGGAGAACCAGTATCTAAAAAACTATAAGTTTCAGTAGCCTTTATTGTAGCCACATCTTGCATTTTTAAATGTACAACCCCATCTTTAATTGTTGCTTCATGTAATCCATCTATCGCTTCAAAAGAAGTAGATGAGTCAATAATTTTTAACGCTTTCGCGAAAGCAACAATACATCGCCCTCCATTACCACACATACTACTCTGATTTCCGTCGGCATTATAATACACCATTTTAAAATCCAGTTCTGGATGGTTTTCTAAAAGTATAAGCCCATCTGCTCCTACTCCAAATTTACGATCACAAACCTTTGACACAAACTTGGTATCATCTTTGGGGAAGAACAATGTTCGGTTATCAATAATAACAAAATCATTGCCTGTCCCTTGATATTTATAAAATGGAATCGTCATGCTTTATATAGATAAACGACAAAAATAAGAAATTAGCAATTTGCTACGGCTGTTAAAAGGCAGTTAAATATGAATTGTGTATGTACTAAAATTATAAATTTAACATTATATAATTACTTAATGAAAACGACCATGAAAAAAATAGCAAGTTTATTATCTGTTGCTGTACTAGCAGGTGTTATAACCTTAGGAGCATACAAACTCTTTATTGAAGAACCTCAAACAACTTCAGATATTGTTTTAAAACCGCAATCTAGTCTTCCTGTATATACTCCTACAACCTATACTGCAGCTGCAAATTCTGGTATTGATTTTACCGAAGCTGCAGAGCGTACTGTACACAGTGTTGTACACGTAAGCAATAAACAAGAATACACACAACCTCGCAATATGATGGAATTCCTACGAGGAGGAGGTCAAAGAGGAGGAACGATAGGCTCTGGTAGTGGTGTCATCATCTCTGGAGATGGGTTTATTATTACAAATAATCATGTAATAGACGGGGCTACCGAAATTGAAGTTGCCTTAAATGACAATCGCAAATTCACCGCAAGGGTAATAGGTACTGATGAAAAAGCAGATATTGCTCTTATTAAAATAGATGCCAATGGCGAATTACCATATATTGCTTTTGGAGATAGTGATGCGACAAAAATAGGAGAATGGGTCCTAGCTGTTGGAAACCCTTTTAATCTTACCTCTACTGTAACAGCAGGAATTGTCTCTGCAAAAGCAAGAGATATAGATGAAAGAGATTCAAATCCACAATCTTTTATTCAAACAGATGCCGCCATCAACCCTGGAAACAGTGGTGGAGCTCTTGTAAACATACATGGAGAATTAATAGGAATTAATACCGCCATTACTTCTCAAACGGGTTCTTATGTAGGTTATGCCTTTGCAGTACCTTCTAATAATGCTCGTAAAATTGTAGAAGATATCATGCAGTATGGCTCTGTTCAAAAAGGAATATTAGGTGTAAGCGGGAGATCTATAAATTCTTTAAATAAAGAGACTATTGAAGAATTTGACATTACAACTACCGAAGGCTTTTATGTAGGTGGTGTGGAGTTTGAAAGTGGCGCTGAGAAAGCAGGAATTAAAAGCGGGGATGTTATCAAACGTATAGATGATATAAAAATCAATAAATTTTCAGATTTATCTGGATATATCAGCTCAAAACGTCCAGATGATGTCGTACAAGTATACCTTTTACGAGAAGATAAAGAAATTACCGTACCCGTAAAACTTATAAAATCTGTCACTTTTGATATAGACAGGCTAGGAATACAAGTGAAAAATGCATCTCCAAAAGATCTTAAGAAATATAAAGCAAAAAATGGAGTCGTTATTAATCGCACTCTTACTCAAGAAATGAGACGTTATAATATAGAAGGACTCGTCATCTCAGAAATAGATGATGAAAAAGTTTCAGACATAGAAGACGTAAAACGCATTTTCAAAAATAAAAGTCCTAATGAACGTGTGAGTATTGTTTTTCTAGATCAAAAAGGAGAACGAAACCGCTTTATTTTTGATTAAAAAACCAAATAAAAGGTTATATATCCCTCTTCTTAATAAGAAGAGGGATTTTTTTTGATTTTTTATATAACGAAAACGTTTGAAATCTATACTTTTGCCGAAAATTTAAAGGAGATACTACACTAATATAGTATCCAAAAACCTAAACAGTAGTATGAGTCATCTAGATACTTACGAAACAGAACTCTCTTTTCAAGCAGATCGTCGCAGAGCGACCGTCGCATTTATCAAAATTGCAAGCGATTTATGGTATGACAAATCCATAGAGCTAGTACTTTTTAGAAATCAACTTATAGACAGAAATGTAAGTGAGATTTTAGATTTACACGAATATGCTGGTGCTTTTGTAGGAAAGCCTATTTCTATATTTGATAGTGTAGAAATCGCAGAAGCTATAAAAACATTAGAGCTTCCTCCTGCAAAACTTGATATTGGAAAACTCACGTATGAATATCATCTTGAAGAAGACCATATTAGCGCTACTTCATTTGTAGCAAAAAAGCTAACTCCCGCAAAAACAAGTGAAGACATCACTCCAAAAGACGTTGTTCTTTATGGTTTTGGACGTATAGGTCGTTTACTAGCTAGAGAGCTTATGACACGTACTGGCAAAGGAAACCAATTACGCTTAAGAGCCATTGTTACTCGCGGTAAAATAGACGCTACTGTTTTAGAAAAAAGAGCATCCCTTCTTAAAAGTGATTCTGTACACGGTGATTTTCCAGGTACTGTAGCTATTGATGTAGAGAAAAGCGCTTTAATTATCAATGGAACTACTGTACATATTATAAGTGCAAACGCTCCAGAAGATATAGATTATACAACATACGGCATCAATGATGCTCTTATTATAGATAATACAGGTGCCTTTAGAGATAAAGAAGCACTTACCAGACACCTTGCTGCAAAAGGAGCAAGTAAAGTATTACTTACCGCTCCTGGAAAAGGAATACCAAACATTGTACACGGTGTAAATCACGAAGAGCATAATCCTGATGAAGTTTCTATCTTTTCTGCAGCATCTTGTACTACAAATGCCATCACTCCTATCCTAAAAGCAATGGAAGATTCTTTAGGGGTAAAATCTGGACATTTAGAAACGATACACGCATATACAAACGACCAAAACCTTGTAGATAATATGCATAGTAAATACCGTAGAGGAAGAGCTGCTGCTCTTAACATGGTAATTACAGAAACTGGAGCTGGAAAAGCGGTAAGCAAAGCACTTCCTTCATTTGAAGGTAAGTTAACTTCAAATGCAATACGTGTTCCTGTTCCTAATGGGTCATTAGCTATACTAAACTTAGAGTTAGAAAAAGAAACGAGTATCGAAGGTTTAAATACGATCCTAAAAAGATATGCTTTAGAAGGGAAACTTGTTGAACAAATCAAGTACTCTATGGATAATGAACTTGTATCTAGCGATATTGTAGGTTCATCTGCTCCAAGTATATATGACAGTAATGCAACCATCGTTAGATCTGACGGTAAGAATGTATTATTATACGTATGGTATGATAATGAATATGGATACAGTCATCAAGTAATTAGACTTGCAAAGTACATCTCTAAAGTAAGACGTTTTACATACTATTAATAGAACACCTTCTCTCTTATAAATAACAGAGGAAATCATATATTAAAAGCTCACTTATGCATTAAGTGAGCTTTTTTTCATAAAGAATGAACCAACTCTTACTTTTAAACGTATCTAAGTTGATTATTTCTAGTATTTTTGTTTTTAAACAAACCAATAAACTAGTCATTTACTAATTTTTACTGACTAAATACCCTATAAACCCATGAGAAAAGCGACACTTCCCCTAGTAAGTCTATGCTTAGGTGTGCTCTTAAATGTACAAGCTCAAGTACCACAAACTGAAAAGGCTCCTCCAAAAACTGTTATAGAACAGTATGACCAAGTCATAGAATCCAGTGGTAATTACAATAATGCTGCAAAACGATACAAAGTTATAGAGCGACCTAAACTAGATCGTTACAGAAAACAACTCACAGATACTGTAATAGGTTTAAAATCTAAGATTACGACGCTTAACAAACGCATAGATGATCAAACTACCGAAATCTCTGGTTTAAATACTAGTTTATCTAGTACTCAAAAAAACTTAGAAAGCATAAATCTTGAAAAAGACAGTATGAACTTTTTTGGTTCTCAAATGAGCAAGGGAAGTTACCAAACAATGATGTGGACAATAGCTGGAGTTTTACTCCTAGGATTACTCTTATTTATATTCCGATTTAAAAGCAGCAATACATTAACACGTCAAGCAAAACGAAAATTAGAAGAGTTAGAGCTTGATTTTGACGATTACAAAAGAAAAGCGCTTGAAAAAGAGCAAAAACTAGGAAGGCAATTACAAGATGAACGCAATAAATTACTAAAAGCGTCTAAAGGTTAAATACCTCTAATACACAAGCTATTTTATTTAAAAATCTGTACTTTCGAGTATAGATTTTTTTATGCATATACGACAAGCTACCATAGACGATATAGATATTATAGTACCTCTTTTTGAAGGATATCGTATTTTTTATAGACAAACACCAGACAACAATAAGGCACGCTTATTCCTTACGGAGCGACTTAAAAACAAAGAAAGTGTGATATATATCGCTTTCGCGAAAGCGAACTCAGAAAAAGCTATAGGTTTTACACAACTTTATCCTATTTTTTCTTCAGTAAGCATGGAATCTATGTACATACTCAATGATTTATTTATAGATTCAGAATACAGAAGTCAAGGTGTAGGACAAGCACTTATTAACACTGTTAAAGATCGTTGTCGTGACGAACACCAAAAAGGAATTGTTATACAAACTGAAGTTACAAATCCAGCGCAACACCTTTACGAGCGCTTAGGATTTATAAAAGACCCAGATTTACATTATTTTTGGGCTACCAAATAGTTAGTACATAATAATAGCATTTATTGCTAATACATAAGCATTAATACAAAATAACAATAAGCAAATTTTTACATGCGCATAGATATTATTACTGTTGTTCCAGATTTACTTAAAAGTCCTTTTGAGGCTTCTATTATGCAACGTTCTATTGCGAAAGGGCTTGTTGATGTTCAGTTTCACAATCTTAGAGACTATGTGACAGACAACTACAAACAAATTGACGATTATCAATTTGGAGGAGGCGCTGGCATGGTGATGATGATAGAACCTATAGATAAGTGTATTTCAAAACTTAAGTCCGAACGTGAGTACGATGAAGTTATTTACATGACTCCTGACGGAGAAACACTTAATCAAGGAATGGCAAATACAATGTCTCTTAAAAAGAACATCATTATTCTTTGCGGGCATTACAAAGGTGTAGATCAGCGTGTGCGTGATCACTTTATTACAAAAGAAATCTCTGTAGGTGATTATGTATTAAGTGGAGGAGAATTAGGCGCTTTGATATTATGTGATGCAATTATACGGTTAATCCCTGGTGTTCTTGGTAACGAAACTTCGGCACTAACGGACAGTTTTCAGGATGGACTACTTGCCCCACCTATCTATACGCGTCCTGCTGAGTATAAAGGATGGAAAGTTCCAGAATTATTGACCAGTGGTAATTTTCCAAAAATAGAAGCTTGGCGCGAAGAGCAAGCATACCAACACACCAAAGAGCGCAGACCAGATTTACTAGAAGAAGACTAACCAATCAATCTTAATAGTTTTAATATTAAGTACGCTTTCGCGAAAGCGTATAACAAAAAAATCCTCTCATTACTGAAAGGATTTTTTATATGATATAATTGAAATTATTGATTCATAGAAATCAAGAATTCTTCATTGTTACGTGTACTCTTAATACGATCACTCATAAACTCCATAGCTTCTACTGGATTCATATCGGCAAGGTATTTACGAAGTACCCATAAACGTTGACTTGTATCTTTAGAATGTAATAGATCATCACGACGTGTACTTGAAGAAGTAAGGTCAATTGCAGGGAAAATACGTCGGTTGGATATATTACGATCCAATTGTAATTCCATATTACCCGTTCCTTTGAATTCTTCAAAGATTACTTCGTCCATTTTTGAACCAGTTTCTGTAAGTGCTGTTGCAATAATGGTAAGTGACCCTCCATTTTCTATATTACGAGCCGCTCCAAAGAAACGTTTTGGTTTGTGTAATGCATTTGCATCTACCCCTCCAGAAAGTATCTTTCCTGAAGCTGGTTGTACGGTATTATAAGCACGTGCTAGACGTGTAATAGAGTCTAATAAGATCACTACATCATGACCACACTCTACAAGGCGTTTTGCTTTTTCAAGTACAATGTTTGCCACTTTTACATGCTCATGCGCTTCTTTATCAAAAGTAGAGGCTACAACCTCTCCTTTTACATTACGTTGCATGTCTGTTACTTCCTCAGGGCGTTCATCTATAAGAAGAATCATTTGATACACTTCAGGGTGATTTGCAGCAATTGCATTTGCCACATCCTTAAGTAACATCGTTTTACCTGTTTTAGGTTGTGATACAATCATCCCACGTTGTCCTTTTCCTATAGGCGCAAACATATCCATCACTCGTGTAGAGATGCTAGATTGTCGCTCTGCTATATTAAATTTTTCAGTAGGAAATAAAGGAGTTAAATGCTCAAAAGATACTCTATCTCTTACGATATTAGGACTAAGTCCATTAATCTTTGAAACTTTAATCAGCGGAAAATACTTCTCCCCTTCTTTAGGAGGGCGTATTACTCCAAGTACTGTATCTCCTGTTTTTAATCCAAATAAACGAATTTGAGATTGTGATACATATATATCATCTGGAGATGCTAAGTAATTATAATCTGATGATCGTAAAAATCCATAACCATCTTGCATAATGTCTAGAACACCTTCACTTTCTATAATACCTTCAAACTCAAAATCTGGTTCACGGTAGCGGTTACGGCTATCCTTGTTACCATTCCCGTTATTACGGTTATTATTCTGGTTTCGGTTATTATTCTGATTCCGGTTATTATTCTGGTTGCGATTGTTGTTCTGATTACGATTATTCTGGTTATTGTGACGATTATCTTTTTGATGATCGCGAGGCTTTTGCTCTTTTTGTTCTTGTGTAGGAGCATCTGCACTTTTTTCTTTACCTCTATTATTCGTATCGTTGTTAGACTTAACCTCTTCTTTTTTATGAGAATCTTTATGAGTCGTCTCTGCAGGCCTATTTGTTTTAGGCTTCTGAGTACGTGCTCGTTGTGGCTTATCTCGAGTAGGTTTATTTTGAGAATCAGTAGTTTCCTTTTTCTTGGGCACATCAGCACTTGCAGGTTTAGGAGTTTCTGATTTTGGCGCTGCTGGTTTAGAAGCTTCAGTCGTGACGGTTTTAGCAACTGTGGTACTAGCAACCTTCTCAGGCTCTGCCGCTTGTACGTCTAAAATCTTATAGACTAAATCTAATTTCTTTAAAGTCCTAAACTTAGGAACCTTAATACCTTTTGCGATTTCCTGTAACTCAGGAAGTTTTTTTGCTTTTAATTCTGAAATGTCAAACATCTAGTAACTAGAGTGAATTAATAATTGGGTGATTTTTGAAAATATATCGAAAGAAGAAATCGATAAATAAACTAGTAACAAAATAACAGGCGGAGAGCTTATTACGTTATTACATTACAATGATACAATTTTATTTTTAAACTTTTCTAAATAACTCACAAAAGAAACTTATTTTTGCAGTTCAAGTTTATAAATTAGAACGTGATACAACGCATACAATCCATTTATTTAGCATTAGCTGCTGGAGTTTCTATAGGTTTACCATTTATTTTTAGTCTCTATTCAGATACCGACGGTAATGCGGTTTGGGCAAAAGATGACATATTAATTATTGGAATGTTTATTTTAAGTGCGCTTTTATCATTAGGTATCATATTTTTATACAAAAAAAGACAAAATCAGTTTGTTTTAGGACGACTGACTATTTTATTAAACTTTGTTTTATTAGGTGTATTGGTGTATCGATCACAAATCTTATCCGGAGGAACGGCGGTTCTTGAGAAGGGTATTGGAATGATCATTCCGCTTATTTCTATCGTTTTACTAGCCTTAGCAAATAAGGCAATTAAGCGCGATGAGGATCTCGTAAAATCTGTGGATCGTTTACGATAGACCTATAAATCTTAGTTATATTAGTGCGTAAAACCCTTCAGAAATGAAGGGTTTTCTATTTTTAAAACATAAGAAAGCCGGTTCTTTTTTAGAACCGGCTTTCTTATGTTTTGTTATGTCTATTTTAAGAGCCTAGTGCTGCTTCAACACCAGCAGACAGTCTTTTATAAGTTCCATTCTCAAGACGTGTTCTAATAGCTTCAAATGCAGTTAGTGTTTCTTCTACATCTGTAAGTGTATGTGATGCTGTAGGGATCATACGTAAAAGAATAAGCCCTTTTGGTATTACTGGATACACTACAATAGAACAGAATACACCATGATTCTCACGTAAATCTTTTACAAGAGCCATTGCTTCTGGAATACTTCCTTTTAGATATACTGGAGTCACACAACTCTGAGTTGTTCCTATATCAAACCCTCTTTCTTTTAAACCTCCTTGCAATGCATTTACATTCTCCCATAGCTTCTCACGAAGTTCTGGCATAGTACGTAACATATCTAGACGCTTAAGCGCTCCTACGACTAATTGCATTTGCAATGATTTTGCAAACATTTGAGAGCGTAGGTTATATTTTAAATAATCAATGATTCCTTGGTCGGCAGCAATAAAAGCACCTGTACTTGCCATAGATTTTGCAAACGTAGCAAAGTAAACATCTATATCATCTTGCACACCTTGTTCTTCTCCAGCTCCTGCCCCAGTAGCTCCAAGAGTACCAAAACCATGAGCATCATCTACAAGCAAACGAAAATTATATTTTTTCTTAAGAGCTATAATTTCTTTAAGTCTTCCTTGCTCTCCTCTCATTCCAAAAACTCCTTCAGAAATAACTAGAATACCTCCTCCAGTTTGTTCTGCCATTTTTGTTGCACGTTCAAGGTTTTTTTCGATACTTTCCATATCATTATGCTTATAGGTAAATCGTTTACCCATATGCAAACGCACACCATCTATAATACAGGCATGTGTATCTACATCATATACGATTACATCGTCTTTTCCTACCAAAGCATCAATTGTAGAAAGTATTCCTTGATATCCAAAATTTAAGAGATATGCAGCATCTTTACTTACAAAGGCTGCGAGTTCGTTTTGTAATTGTTCATGAAGACTTGTATGACCACTCATCATTCTAGCTCCCATAGGATAAGCACTTCCATAGTCTGCTGCAGCTTGAGCATCAACTTCACGTACCTCTGGACGGTTAGCTAGTCCTAAATAATCGTTTACACTCCATGTAATTACTTCCTTTCCTTGAAATCCCATACGGTTAGAAATAGGTCCTTCTAGTTTAGGAAAAACAAAGTAACCTTCTGCTACTGATGCCCATTTCCCTAATGGTCCTTTATCCTTGTATATCTTATCAAATAAGTCCTTCATATTCAAATTTTCAAACGAAATGCAAAACTACATAAATAATAAATGCTGACCTAATTCAATAATTATAATCAGCTGATGTTTAAACACAAAAAAACTCCTACAATATGTAGGAGTTTTTTAATATAATTTGCACTCATTATATGAGTTATTTTATATATTCTATTGTTTGTACTTCTTCCATATGCTTGCTATCAAAAAATCCTTGATCACGCATCCATTTATCACTGAACACTTTACTCATATACCTGCTTCCGTGATCTGGAAAAATAACAACTACTTTACTTGTACTATCAAATTCTCCTTGAGCTGCTAGTTGTTTTAATCCCTGAATAGCTGCACCACTTGTATAGCCAACAAACAATCCTTCTGTTTGAGCTATTTCTCTCGCTGTATGCGCACTACTTTCATCAGATACCTTTACAAAAGTGTCTATTACATCAAAATCTGTAGCTGTAGGTATTAAGTTTTTACCTAACCCTTCTATTCTATATGGGTAAATTTCACTTGAATCAAATTCTCTAGTTTCATGATATTTCTGAATCACAGATCCATAAGCATCTACTCCAATTACTTTAATATTTGGGTTTTGAGATTTTAAAAAACGTGCTGTTCCAGAAATAGTACCTCCTGTACCACTACAAGCAATAAGGTGTGTTATCTCTCCTTTTGTTTGATTCCATATTTCTGGTCCAGTAGTATTAAAATGAGCATCTATATTTGACTCATTAAAATACTGATTGATATATACAGATCCTTTCATTTCTTCGTGTAGACGTTTTGCTACGCTATAATAAGAACGTGGATCATCTGCACTCACATGAGCTGGACACACATATACCTTTGCTCCCATTGCCTTAAGTGCATCTATTTTATCAGGAGATGATTTTGAACTTACTGCAAGAATACATTCGTAACCTTTAATAATACTTACCATAGCAATACTAAATCCAGTATTACCAGAGGTAGTTTCTATGATAGTATCTCCAGGTTTTAAAACTCCATTACGTTCTGCTTCTTCAATAATATGAAGTGCTATACGATCTTTGGAAGAGTGACCTGGATTAAAAGCTTCTACTTTTGCATAAAAGTCTCCATCAAAATCTTTAGTTATTCTGTTCAGCTTGATAAGAGGGGTATTACCTATAAGTTGTAATACATTATCATAAACGTGAAGTTGATCAGCCATAAGTATAAGTTAGATATTGAGTTTATTCCTGGTTAAAATCAATACTCAAATCGGGACAAAAGTACTATATTTTTTTAATTATTTATTGATATTTTCTAAATCTAATAGGAATGCATAATCTTTTGCAATCTCTTTTAATGCTTCAAATCTTCCTGAAGCACCTCCGTGCCCTGCATCCATATCACAATAAAAGAGTATTTGATTTTCACTTGTATTATATTCCCTTAGCTTTGCCACCCATTTTGCAGGCTCCCAATATTGTACTTGACTATCATGGTATCCTGTAGTTACAAATATATTAGGGTACGCTTTCGCGAAAGCGTTATCATAAGGGCTATAACTCTTCATATAGTCATAATATTCTTTCGTGTTTGGGTTTCCCCATTCATCATACTCCCCTGTTGTTAAAGGGATAGAGTCGTCTAGCATTGTCGTTACCACATCTACAAATGGGACAGCTGCTATAATCCCATGATACAATTCTGGTGCCATATTAACCACAGCTCCCATTAATAACCCTCCAGCAGAGCCTCCAGAAGCATATAAATGATCTGAAGAGGTATATTTAGAATCTATTAAATGTTTTGATACATCTATAAAATCTGTAAATGTATTTTTCTTTTTAAGAAGTTTCCCGTCTTCATACCACTGACGACCTAAATATTCACCTCCACGAATGTGTGCAATTGCATAAATGAATCCGCGATTAAGTAAACTTAGTCGTATTGTAGAAAACGAAGGATCTATTGTACTTCCATAACTTCCATAAGCATATTGTAATAATGGTGCTTTTCCATTTTTCTTAGTGTCCTTATGATAAATGATAGATACTGGTACTTTCACTCCATCTCGAGCAGTTGCCCAGATACGTTCCATCACATAGTTTTCTTTCTTAAAATCTCCACCAAGAACTTTTTGTTCTTTCTTAATCTCTTTTTCCTTGGTTACCATATTAAAATCTATAACAGAACTTGGTGTATTTAATGCATTATAAGCATAACGCAATATTTCTGTATCAAAATCAATATTTGCTGTAGGAAAGGCCGTATATGTCTCATTATCAAATGGCAAATAATAATCTGCTGTTTCATCCCAACGTGTAATACGTATTTTATTAAGTCCATTAGAACGCTCACTAATCACTAAGAAATCTTTAAAAATATCGATATCTTCAAGAAGCACCTCATCTCTATGTGGTATTACTTCTGTCCAATTCTCTTTTTCTGTAGCTGTTTCTGAAGCTTTCATTAACTTAAAATTAGTCGCCTTATCTTTATTTGTGAGGATATAAAAATCTTCTCCATAATGTGCGATACTATATTCTAAACCACGCTCTCTTTTTTGGAACATCTTAAAGTCACTTGTTCCATCCTCTGCAGATGCAATTTGATATTCCGTAGTAAGTGTACTCCCCGATCCTATAATAATAAACTTCTTTGATTTTGTTTTGTATACAAAAATATTATAGGTCTCATCATCTTCTTGAAAAACTAGTACATCATCTTCTGGGGGTGTTCCTAATACATGCTTAAATATTTGATTAGAACGTAATGTCTCTTCATCTTTTCTTGTATAATATACTGTCTTATTATCATTTGTCCAGACAGCTCTCCCCGTTGTATTTTCAATCCTTTCTGGAAGTAAATCACCTGTCTTGAGATCTTTAAATTGTAAGGTATATTTACGTCTACTTACCACGTCAACACCAAAAGCTGCTATCGTATTATCTTCTGAAATTGAATATCCAGCTTGATTAAAATAAGAATGGCCTTTTGCCATCTCATTATTATCAAAAACAACAATTTCGGCTGTATCTAATGAATCCTTTTTTCTACAAAAAATAGGATAGTCCTTTCCAGTCTCATAACGTGTATAATACCAATAGCCATTATTTTTAAAAGGAACCGAAGCATCGTCTTCTTTGATACGTGCTTTCATTTCTTTGAACAATTCAGCTTGAAATTCCTTTGTATGTTCTGTAAGCTTATTATAATAATCATTCTCACGCTCCAGATAGTCAACCACTTCTGGATGGTCTCGTTCTTTCATCCAGAAATAATCATCGACACGTATATCACCGTGTTTTTCTAAGTTTACAGGTTTCTTTTCGGCTTTTGGAGGAATAGTATTTTTTGTCAACGTTCTTGTGTCTTTTTGATTACAACTATATACAAAAATAAGGGTAAGCAATAATAGGGGAACTATTTTTTTCATACTTTATTTACAGATTCAGTGAATCTCAATTTAATAAGTGACTTCTCAAATATACTTGTTTTACGTATAAAGAATGAAACTGTTTTTTTCTTTAAAATAAAAAATAATTAAAAAAAGTGTAACAAATAAAAAATATTTAGTACTATTATAGTATCAAAATGATATCACTTATGAAAAACGAAAAAAACATAAAGTCGACCAATGGTTACTTAGTTCTTATAATAGTCTTAGTATTAATTGCAGTATTATTATTCGGAATTATATACACTAAAAATGCTGAATTTCTATTATTCCTACCAATACTCTTTATCATTATGCGAGGTTTTTTTACAGTGAATCCCAACAGTTCAAAAGTCATGGTGCTTTTTGGAGCTTATAAAGGAACTGTAAGAGAAAATGGCTTTTTTTGGACAAATCCATTTTATTCTAGACAGAAAATATCACTTCGTGCAAGAAATTTTGATAGTGAGCGTGTTAAGGTAAATGATAAAATAGGGAACCCAATTATGATTAATGTTATCCTTGTTTGGAAAGTAAATGATACCTTTAAAGCTGCATTTGATGTAGATCGTTATGAAGAATTTGTACGTGTACAAACAGATGCTGCTGTTCGAAAATTAGCAGGATCATATCCATATGATAATTTTGATGATGCACAAGCAGAGCTTACCTTGCGATCTGGAATGGATGAAGTTAATGAAGCTTTAGAAAATGAAATAACAGAGCGTTTAAGTATTGCTGGAATTGAAGTTATGGAAGCACGTATAGGATATCTTGCTTATGCTCCTGAGATTGCAAATTCTATGCTTAAAAGGCAACAAGCTGTGGCTATTGTAGCAGCTCGCAAGAAAATAGTAGAAGGTGCTGTTGGCATGGTAGAAGATGCACTTGGAAAACTTGCTGAAGATAATATTGTTGAGTTTGATGAAGATAAAAAAGCTTCTATGGTAAGTAATCTTATGGTTGTACTTTGTGGAGACAAAGAAGCAATACCAGTCATTAATACAGGAACATTACATTAATTAATAATAAGTTAGATTGAGCAAGAAAAAATCTTTTGTTTTACGCATTGACCCTGAAACCTTTAAGGCCATTGAAAAATGGGCTGAAGATGAGTTTCGCAGTGTTAATGGGCAATTAGAATGGATGATTAGTAAGAGTCTTAAAGATGCAAAACGTTTAAAATTAAAATCTACAGATACATCTAATAAAAAATAATCTTCTTTATTGGATCAGAATAAATTAAGTAAATTTGGCGAAGAATTATTCATCTACTTTTAGGTGTACTATTCTAATTTAAAAATACAAAATTATGTTTGGAGATATGATGGGTCTTATGGGAAAACTCCAAGAGGCTAAAGCAAAAGCTGAATCTACAAAAGAACGCCTTAAAACAGTTCTTTTAGACGAACAATCCAGCGATGGACTTCTTAAAATAACGGCAACTGCAAATGGACGTGTTAAAGAAGTTCAAATTTCGGAAGAACTTTTGGAGGATAAAGAACAACTTGAAGATTACCTTATTTTAACACTTAATAAAGTATTAGAAAAGGCTCAAAGTATACACGATACAGAAATGGCTGCTGTTGCTAAAGAAGGAATGCCTAATATACCTGGCATGGACCTATTTAAGTAATATCAATAATATCACTTTCTTCTTCTTTTTTATCTACTCCTTTTTTTGCTATTAGATACGTGTATAACCACATCAAGGTAAAAGAAGGAATAATATCTATGCCTGGAAGTAATTCTTCTATAAAAGTGGCTGCTCCAGCAATTTTACCTGCGTTTCCTTTATACATCTTTATCATAAGCCATGCAGTAAAGGGCGCCCATACGATATCTGCAAAATCACCTACAATAGGAAGTATCCAACTTGATGTCAAAACACCTATACTGTCTATGACTAGACCTATAACTAATAATTTGTATTTACTCATAATTGTACTAAATATAACACTTTTGTTTAAAGCAATACCTGTGCCAAGCACAATTATATATGGAGTAGTACTACATTAAGACAAACTTGAGCTTATCAATTTAAGAAATTCTGTGCGAGTTTCAATCTTTTCAAATTGTCCTCTAAAGCCAGATGTTGTCGTTGTAGAATTTTGTTTTTGAACACCACGCATCATCATACACATATGCGAAGCTTCTATAACTACCGCCACTCCCTTAGGTTTTAATGTATTATTTATACACTCTAGAATATCGTGTGTTAATCGTTCTTGTACTTGTAGACGTCTTGAAAACACATCTACTATACGAGGAAGTTTACTTAACCCAACAATATGACCATTAGGAATATAAGCGATATGTGCTTTTCCAAAAAAAGGTAACATATGGTGTTCACATAAAGAATACAACTCTATGTCTTTTACAATTACCATGTCGTCATAATCTTCTTTAAACATTGCTCCTTTTAGAATAGAAGCTGCATCTGTATCATAACCAGAAGTAAGGAATTGTAGCGCTTTTGCTGCTCTTTCAGGAGTTTTTAAAATACCTTCTCTTTTGGTATCTTCTCCTAAGTCATCTATGATAGATTCAAAATTCTTTTTGATTCCTTCTGTTACTTCAATACTATATTCTTCAAATTTCTTATATGCCATAATCCAATATATTCAGCAATTATTTCTCCTTTTTTTCAAAGATACTTTTTTGTTAACTAAGCTGTCTTTCTTTTTAACTTTTAATTAGTATAATCATCCTATATACACCTTTAGATTTGCATTTTTAAAATGATACTATTACTATGTCTAAGGGGTTGAACGTATTTTTATTTATTCTTGTCTTACTAACACAATTATCCGTTTTTGCTCAAACAAAAGAGCTTACTGCTACTCGAATTACGACTCCTCCAAAAATTGATGGTGTCTTAGACGATGCTGTATGGGAACAACTTACAGCTTATGGTGATTTTCATATGTTTGAGCCAGGTAATGAAGGTGTTATACCTGAAGACTTACGTACTGAAGTAAAAATGGCATATGATGACAAGGCGGTATATATTGCTGCATATTTATATGATCCTGAGCCAGATTTAATCCCTAGTCAATTTAGTCAGAGAGATGAAGTATTTGCACAAGCCGATAATTTTGTTGTTGCCCTTAATACATATAATGATGGAATTAATGAAACTCGTTTTTATGTAACTAGCGCTGGGACTATTGGAGATCAACGTGTTACTCAAAATGATCGTGATTTTGGTTTTAATGTTGTTTTTGAATGTCGTGTATCCCGAGATGAAAAAGGATGGTATGCAGAATATCGTATTCCATATAATGCATTGCGTTTTCCTGAAGTAGCTATTCAAAACTGGAGTGTTAATTTTTATCGTAGACTTTTAGGTAAAAATGAAACACATACTTGGAATCGTATTGAACGTGGTGTAGGACGTGATACACAATACAACGGCCTTGTAAAAGGTGTTGAAAATATTGATCCCCCAGTACGTTTGACATTTTTCCCTTTCGCGCAAGCGCAAACAGTAACATTTGATGGGGAAAACGAAACAGACTTTGCTGGAGGTTTAGATATTAAGTATGGGTTAAGTGATAGTTTTACACTAGATGCACAGTTAATTCCTGATTTTGGACAAGTAGCTTTTGATAATGTAAGACTTAATTTAGGCCCTTTTGAACAAACATTTGGAGAGAATAGACCTTTCTTTACAGAAGGTATTGATCTTTTTGAAAAAGGGAGAATCTTTTTTTCTAGACGTATTGGAGGAAGTCCATCAGGGAGTGTAGGAGATCTAGCAGAAAATGAAGAGGTCATCGATCTTCCCGGGAATGTAAAACTCATAAACTCTTTAAAAATATCTGGTCGTACTAAAAATGGATTAGGAGTCGGCTTTTTAAATTCAGTATCAGAAAGAACATTTGCAGATATCAGAGATACTATTACTGGAGACCGTAGAGAAGTAGTGATTGAACCACTAACAAATTATAATGTTTTTGTACTTGATCAACAGTTTAATCAAAACTCTTCTGTATCTCTTATCAATACAAGTGTGATACGAAGTGGTAGTCGATTTAGAGATGCAAATGTTACTGGAGCTGTATTTGATGTAGCAGATAAAGGAAATAACTTTAGAGCTTCGGGAAGAGCTATCTTAAGTAATGTACGCACATTAGGAGAGCTCACCACTGGGTTTCAATCTGAACTTGATCTTTTTAAAATTAAAGGAAAATGGCGTTATCGCATTGGCCATGATTTTGCAAACACAAAGCTTGATATTAATGATCTAGGTCTTAATTTCAGAAACAATTTTAACAATTTTGTTGTAGGAGGTTCTTACCAACTTATACAACCTGAAGGAATATTTAATGGATATCGTATTGATTTTACAGCAAGGCATCAACGTTTATATGATCCCAGTGTAGAAACTAGAAATAGTTTTAGATTAAACTCCTTTTTCTTCACAAAGAAACGTTTTGCTTTTGGAGCAAACACAAGTTACAATACTCGTAACAATGATTATTTTGAACCTAGAGTTGCTGGTCGTTTTGTTATTTTTGAGCCTAATTGGGGTGGCGGTGGCTTTATCTCTACCGATTTCAGAAAGAAGTTTGCTTTTGATTTAAGAGGGAGTACACGTGTTTGGACCGGTAATCAAGATCAAGTAAACTACAATATTAGCTTCTCTCCTAGATATCGTTTTTCTGATAAATTCCTTTTAATCCTTTCTTCAGATTACAGTACTCGTAAAGACAATTTTGGGTGGGTAGACAATACAGATACCGAAGTTTTTCTGGGACTTAGAGATGTAACTTCGTTTGAAAATACCATCAGTGCTAGTTATAATTTTGATCCATATAAAGCGATTGACTTACGATTACGTAATTTTTGGAGTGTTGCAGATCATAGTAGTAATGTCTTCTATATCTTAAACGATGATGGAACTAGGACTCAGATAGATGATTATGACACAACCGTGAGAAGAGATCCAAATGCCAATTTTAATATCTGGAATATGGACTTAAGTTTTCGTTGGAGATTTGCACCTGGAAGTGAAGCGACATTACTATATCGTAATCAAATTTTTAATAGTGATAATCAATCGGAACTTGGCTATAGAGAAAGCCTTGGCAATCTTTTTGATCAACCTATACAACATACCGTATCCTTACGTGTCACATATTTTATAGATTATAACAATGTAAAAGGAATCTTTAAAAAGACTTCCTAACCAGATTGTTTGATGTGATATATTGTAGTACTTTCACTTCGTAAATAGAAGGAATGGTAACAGCAAAACATATTTCAAAATCATACGGTGATCTTCAAGTATTAAAAGATGTATCACTTACTATAAAAAAAGGAGAAGTTGTTTCTATAGTAGGCCCAAGTGGTGCTGGTAAAACAACCTTACTACAAATATTAGGCACACTTGATACACCAGATACTAATGAAAGTGCATTCTTAGGAATCAACAATCAGTCTTTATTACATTTTAATCAAAAAGAACTGAGCAAATTCAGGAATCAACATCTGGGATTTATTTTCCAATTTCATCAATTACTACCTGAATTTACAGCTATAGAAAATGTATGTATCCCAGCATATATTGCAAAAACACCAAAAGCCGAAGTCGAAGCTAGAGCCAAAGAATTATTAGATTTTTTAGGATTATCACAGCGATATAATCATAAACCTAGCGAACTATCTGGCGGAGAACAACAACGTGTTGCTGTGGCGAGAGCACTCATCAATAAGCCTTCACTTATTCTTGCCGATGAACCTTCTGGAAACCTAGATACAGAAAGTGCAGAAAACCTTCATGAGTTATTTTTTAAACTTCGGGATGAGTTTGATCAAACCCTTATCATTGTAACACATAATGAAGAGCTAGCAGATATGGCTGACCGTAAGTTAACCATGGTTGATGGATCTTTTGTAACTCAATAATATGCTAGTTGTATTTACATACTGGTGCTATCTTTTTTTGATCACAAGTATCTTAGGAATAGGTTTTCAAGCATTATGTAAATTACAAAACACACATCCAGTAATCACCTTATTGATAGGAGGGTTTGCAACAACTATGATTGCGGGTATCTGGGCCATATTCTATGGATTACATGGATATTTTGAAAGTACTCTTCTAGTAATCACTAGTATAATAGGTATATGGAAAAGAAAGGAGTATTGGGAATTTCTTCTTTCGCTTAAAGCGAAAATAAAAACACTCCCCATCTATCTCAAAACTCTCTGGATCATTATTATCTTTTTTGCAGCCGCACAATGTGCTAGCGCACCATATATTATTGATAACGAATCCTATTATATTCAAACTATCAAATGGCTTGACACCTATGGATATGTAAAAGGACTTGCTAATTTTCATTTTTTCCTAGGGCAAACATCAGGGTGGCATATTTTACAAAGTGCACTCAATCTAGATATGCTATCAAATATACTTAATGACATTAATGGATTTTACCTCATCGCAGGAAATTTATATGCGCTTGACGCATTAAATACATACTTCAAAAAAGGAAAAAAGCACTTTTTAATAATAGGATTGTTCCCAATTTTTAATGTGTTCTTGTTTCAATTTATAAGTGCTCCCTCTCCAGATTTGCCTATTTATATATTAACCCTTGTGATTTTTGGTGAATTTATAAAACAGCACTCTTCTAAAAATGAAGCGAGTTATCTTACCTTATTTATTTTAGGTGTGTTTGCAATTTTCATAAAGGTTACGGCTGTTTTTATCATCCTATTCCCTATTATATTATACATAAGGGATCACAAAAAAATACGTAAAGATATAGTCAAGTTAAGTATTATTTCTAGTATTGCTTTTATCCTTTTTGTTATTAAAAATAGCATCATTACAGGATATCCATTATATCCCATTGCGAGTTTCAGATTGACAGATGTAGATTGGCTTTTACCATTACCACTACAAGAATACTTAGTAGAAACTACCAAGCATTATGCATTTTTCTTAACTCCAACCGAATACGAAAACAGCACTCATATCCAGCGAATTATTCACTGGTTTAAACTCCCAAAACTTCATGGCATATTTAATACCGCCATGTGTGGAGTTCTTCTTATTTTCCCATTTATTATTTGGAAATCTACTTATAAAAAACCAGTAACGATACTCTATATAATTAGTACAATTCAATTAGTACTTTTGTGGTTTACTTCACCTCAATATCGTTTCTTTTTTGGTTTTTTTATGTTGCTATCACTTATTGTAGCAACCATCTTTATTACAAAAGAAAAAGTTATTAAAGTTGGGCTTACACTTGCTACGGTTGCTATTGCTATTCCTTTATTTATCCCACTTAATCTTAACAATCTTACAGGAAATGAATTTCAGTTAAGCTTATCTGTATTTACTCCAGAATATCTCATAACACCACATCCTCAGACAAAACATACACAGGCCGTCTATACTACACATCAAGAAGGAAATTTAAAAATAAATACACCTACAAACATTGATTTCTTTTGGGCGACAGGAGATTGCGAACTTCCATGTATACAACTACAACAGCTTACTGATTTTAAAGCTTACTTTAGAGAAGTTCCACAAATGCGTACTAATGATCTAAAAGATGGTTTTTACTCTTATACATTTGACCGTGAATAAAAAAGAACTTAAGGGTTTTCTGGATGAAAAAGCAGCTCAATATGAGCGTCCAGATTTTATCCCACATGATCCTATCCAGATACCACATAGGTTTGAAAAAAAAGAAGATATTGAGATTGCAGCATTTCTCACAGCGACTATTGCATGGGGAAATCGTAAAAGCATTATCACTAATGCTACAAAACTCATGGACATCATGGGAAATGCTCCTTATGAGTTTATCCTTAATTACCATCCAGATCAAGCGGAGTTATTTACAGGGTTTGTACATCGTACATTTAATGCCATTGATCTTGAAACATTTGTTCGTGCGTTACAAAACATCTATCACAATCATCAAGGTCTAGAAACGCTTTTTGCGTCAGGCATTACAAAAGAAGGATTACAACCTGCAATTTCTCATTTTAAAAAGGTGTTTTTTGAAGTACCACATCAGCAACGAACTCAAAAACATGTGAGTGATCCGTTGCGTAACTCGGCAGCAAAGCGTATCAATATGTTTTTAAGATGGATGGTGAGAGATGCCAAGGCTGGTGTTGACTTTGGGATTTGGAAAAACATCTCCCCATCACTCCTCTCTTGTCCTCTAGATGTACACACGGGAAATGTGGGAAGAAAGTTAAGATTGCTTTCGCGAAAGCAAAATGACGCAAAATCCCTCGCCGAACTAGATGCATCTCTACGTAAGTTAGATTCTATCGATCCTGTAAAATACGACTTTGCACTCTTTGGATTAGGTGCTTTTGAAGGGTTTTAAAATAGTTGCTAGCTTCAAAACTATTAATTCTAAAAATAGAGTATTACTCTATTTTAGCATGCTACTCTATTTTCTATGCACTATTTTATAAAATTCTCCCTACCGTCGAGATGACTCTGGATTGCTTCACCACAAGAATCAAGATAATTGGTCATTTCGAAAGAACGTGGTATAAGGAACGAGAAATTGCATAACTAATGAGAAGGTTTCAGTACAGAAAACTAAACTCAAAATTGAGCTTCTTGTGCGATCTCTCCTACTGTCGAGATGACTTTAGTTCTTTTCGCGAAAGCGTAAAAATCCACAAACTCTTAAGATAGACTTAAAACTATAGGTTTCCTGTCTTAAATCTTTTCTACGCATTCCTTTTTTTCCTACTTTTGACAAAACCTTTTCAAAGGAATGCAGTTTAGACATCCAGAATTACTTTACGCCCTACTCTTACTAATCATTCCTATACTCGTTCACTTATTTCAGCTTCGTAAATTTCAGAAAGAAGACTTCACAAATGTGGCTTTTCTTAAGCAAATAAGTATGCAAACTCGAAAAAGCAATACCATCAAAAAGTGGTTGGTATTACTCACTCGACTAGGAGCTATTGCTATGATTGTCTTAGCATTTGCACAACCTTTTTTTACTCAAAGTGATAGTGCTACCAAGGAAAAGGAAACGGTTATCTATCTAGATAACTCTTTTAGTATGCAAGCAAAAGGAGCTTCTGGACAACTCTTTAAGCAAGCACTACAAGATCTTATTGTAAATATTCCCGAAGAAGAAACTTTTACACTACTTACCAATACTGAGACGTACAAGGATATTTCTATAGAAAATACTAGAAACGATCTATTACAGTTACCATATACGTCTGAGCAACTTTCGGCTGGAGCGATCGCATTAAAAGCACAAAAAGAATTTTCTTCAAACCCAGCTACCGAAAAAAGATTGATTGTCATCTCTGATTTTCAAGATAAAGGAGAAAAGCAAGCTATAGATATAGATGATGTCTCTTTACATTATGTGCAATTACGTCCTGTTATTGAAAATAACGTTGCTATAGATTCTGTATACCCCGTAAATACAGAAGCAAATAAGTTAAAGTTAATCGCACAGCTTTCTACACAAGAACGTAGAGAGACCAACGTACCTATCTCCTTGTATAATGGAGAGCAACTTATTGCCAAAGCTACTGCCTCTTTTAACGAAGCAATAGAAACACAGGTTGAGTTTGATATTGATAATCAAGCAGATTTTAAAGGGAGAATTACAATAGATGATCCTTTATTAACCTTTGACAACACCTTGTATTTTAATAACAATACTGTAAAGGCGATTAAGGTATTATCTATTAATGAAGGGGATCAAGAGTTTTTGTCTCGCATATTTACAGCGCCTGAGTTTGCATATACAGCAGCAACCATTAACGCGCTAGATTATAGCAAAATCCCTGATTACAACTTTATCATTGTAAATGAAGTAAAAGCACCTTCACAAGCACTTACAAATGCATTAGCAACCTTTGTTGCCAATGGTGGAAGTGTTTTATCTATACTACATAAAGAAGGAGAAAGATCCAATTATAATACGTTGCTTTCTAGATTAGGAGGTATACAAGTGGGGGAGTTATATACGAACCCTAGATTGGTTACGACCATTAATTATGATCATCCTCTGTATAACAACGTGTTTGATAATCGCATTAAAAACTTTCAATACCCTTCTGTGAGTAATGGATTTGCATTACTTAATGGAGAATCTATCCTGCGTTTTGAGGATGGAAGTTCATTTATTACTGGAAGAGACAAAGTATATGCCATTGCTGGCGGACTAAATACAGGGAATTCAAATTTTAAAAACTCCCCGCTTATTGTCCCTACACTATACAATATGGCTAAACAAAGTCTTGCATTGCCAAGACTATATGTGACCAATGGGATTTCAAATACATATGATATTCCTGTTATATTACAAGAAGATGAGATTTTATCACTTGCAAACATAGAGACCCCAGATAAAACACAGATTCCTTTGCAACGTACTTTTGGAAATAAAGTGACTATTACAACGCAAGAGCAACCTGAGAAAGCTGGAATTTATCATATACTCAACAAGGGTAATATCTTACAGCAGATAAGTTATAACTATAACAGAGATGAGAGTGTTTTACGATATCAAAGTTTAGAAGCTAGAGAAGGTGTAAGTTACAACTCATCTGTCGCCACATTATTTGATAGTCTTAAAGAAGCAAACAGTATTCAGTCACTTTGGAAATGGTTTGTTATTTTTGCGCTGTTATTCCTAGTATTGGAAATGCTTATCTTAAAATTTCTTAAATGAACGCACTTATAAAAGCGGCCACCGTTATTGATAGTAAAAGTTCACATCACGGGACTACTGTTGATATTCGTATCAAGGATGGAAACATTATTCAGATTGCAAAAAAACTCTCTTCAGAAAAAGGAGAACAGGTCATAGAGGATGATCATTTATGTGTATCTCAAGGTTGGTTTGATAGTAGTGTAAGTATGGGACAGCCTGGTTTTGAAGAAAGAGAAACCATCGCAAACGGACTTAATGTTGCTGCAAAAAGTGGCTTTACAGGCGTTGCTTTAAATCCTAACACCTACCCTATTCTAGATACAAGTGCAGACATTTCTTTTGTCTCAAAAATGGGAGAAGGACAGGCTTCTCGTTTATTTCCTATAGGTGCGCTTACGCGAAATAGTGAAAGCATAGATCTTGCCGAGTTGTATGATATGCAACAAGTCGGAGCAGTTGCGTTTGGAGATTACCAACGTGCCATTACCAATCCTAATCTTTTAAAAATAGCATTACAATACACCCAAGGTTTTAATGGCCTTGTACTCTCTTTCCCTCAAGAGAATAAGATTGCAGGAACAGGGAAGATGAATGAAGGTATTGTAAGTACGCGTATTGGTCTTAAGGGAATTCCTGCCATTGCAGAAAGTTTACAAGTAGCAAGAGATTTACATATACTGGAATATGCAGGTGGAAGACTTCATATCCCTACCATATCTACAGCAGCCTCTGTACAACTTATCAAAGAAGCAAAAGACAAAGGACTGGATGTAAGCTGTAGTGTGACTATACATCACTTATTCTTTACTGATGAAGCACTTCTAGACTTTAATACGAATTATAAAGTACTACCTCCTCTTAGATCGCAAGAAGATGTCACAGCCCTTATCGCAGGAGTAAAAGATGGAACCATTGATATGGTAACAAGTGACCATAATCCGTTAGATATAGAACGCAAGCAAGTAGAGTTTGATAATGCTGATTTTGGCACTATCTCTCAAGAAGCTACTTTTAGTGCTTTGCTTACATTGGTAAGTGAGAAAAAAGCAGTTCAATTATTAACAAATGGACGTGAACGTTTTACAAAAGAATCATTTCCTATCGAAAAAAACTCAGAAGCAAATCTTACATTATTTACAACAAAAGGGAGTACTACTTTTAGCGAAAGCGACATCTTATCAAAATCAAAAAATGCAAGTTTCCTAGGTGCAAAATTAAAAGGACACGTCTTTGGAGTCATTGCAAATCAAAAAATAACACTCAAGTAATATGGATGAAAATACCATCTTTGAAGGAAAGACAGCAGCAGCTTTAGGGTATATCACTTTTGTCGGATTGATCATTGCATATTTTATGAATAATGAAGTTAAAAATCCTTTTGCAGCTTTTCACATCAGGCAATCATTAGGGCTTACGCTAAGTTATTTCTTAATTATGATCCCATTGAGTATGCTAGATATTCCTTCTGCTTCTATTGGTTTTTTTATAGTATTCTTTGTTCTATGGCTCTACGGAATCATTTCTGCTTTTCAAGGTCATACACGCTCTATTCCATTGGTAGGTGATCTATATCAAAAAGTGTTTACAGCTAAGTAATCTTTACAGATCATTTGGTGTGAATAAGTAACTTTATAGGGATTCCTGCGTCCTATTTGTAGTACTCACTAATACACTATATAGATTATGACATCACTTAATGATAACAAAACAATCGCTTTTATTGCTTATTTAACTTGGATTGGGCTTATCGTAGCTATTGTGATGAATAATTCTAAAAGAAGTGATTTAGTATCGTATCATATACGTAATATGATAGGGTTATCACTCATATCTGCTGGTCTTTCGATTTTAAATTGGATAGGGTTTCCTATGCTACTTATAAGTGGGTTTGTAATTGCTCTTGTTATACTATGGGTCATAGGCTTTGTAGGTGCTTTAAAAGGTGAGAAACAAGAGATTCCTATCCTAGGAAAGTTTTTCCAAGATTGGTTTAAAAGCATTTAATTCTTGTTATTTTTATACTCTAAAATAACGACAAAGATGTCCTTATTATGAGACATCTTTATATTATCAATATATCTATATCATGCAATCACTATCTTTAGAACATATCATTCAGAAACCTACAAAAACGGGAGCTGGTAAAGCACCTCTTTTGCTCTTACTACACGGATATGGGAGTGATGAAAATGATCTTTTTAGTTTTGCGACAGAACTCCCTGAAAACTACTTTATCATCTCAGCAAGAGCACCTATGCCTATGCAACCTTATGGTAATGCTTGGTATGCTATTACTATAGATCATGAAGGTGTAAAAACCTCTGATAATGAAGGAGCAATTGTATCTAGAGATTTGATTTCGCAATTTATCACCGAAGCTGTAAACGCTTATGATCTTGATCCTTTTAATGTAACCTTACTAGGATTTAGTCAAGGAACTATTTTGAGTTATGCCGTAGCGTTGAGCTATCCAGAAAAAGTAAAAAACTTAATTGGATTAAGTGGTTATATCAATGAAGATATCATTGATGTACAATCTAATGCTGCGTATGCACACCTCAACATCTATAATTCTCACGGAACCATAGATCAAGTAATTCCTATAGAGGCTGCTCGTAAGACACCTGGGTATCTAAGTGGTTTAGGTATAGAAAGTACACTTAATGAATTTCCAGTAGGTCACGGTGTACATCCTACCAATTTTTATGAATTTAAAGAATGGCTCTTGAAACAATAAAACAATTCGATTATAATAAACAGGAATCCTATTGAAAATAATATCTAGAGATACCAATTATACATTGCTAATTATACAGTTAGTGATTATTACCTTGTTCATTATTAGTGTTGTTTTTGGTTTTATTAATACTCGAGATTATTTAAATCTTACTGAAAATTATAATAGAATTACTCCTTTATTTGAGATCATTATTTCAACACCTTTTTTTAAATCCATCATATTTTTACTTATTCCGACAATTGGAATTTTTCTAAGGAATAAAATAGGTTGGATCCTCATGACTTCTTTTTTTTATTTTTTATTCACCTATTTTTTATTCTCTTTTATAGCATTTGATCATATACAACTTCCTGACGTTTTAATATTTACAGTTATAATTGTATGCATAGGACTTATAATAATTGCCATGAATACAAAGAACATCAGTCTTATTAAATATAACATTCAACGACGTTTAATTATATCTTATAATATAGTGGCATATATCATTGGAGTAGCTATTACTATATATATAGCCTACTTATCATATCCTATTATTTAAAATAGTCAAGACTACTTCATAGATCAAATTAAGATTATACGCTTTCGCGAAAGCGTATAAAAGAGAAATTAAGGAATCCGAATGCTTTGTCATTCCGTACAAGCAGATTAAAACCATAAAGGAACTAAAAAGAAAATAGTACCTTTCTGTCTATATAAAGAGTATATGACAAAATTAAAAAGAGAGGATATTCATTTGATAAGTCGCCATAGCAATTGGTCTGAAGAAGGAGTTCAAACGACGCTTAAAAAAAGTGTTTATACAGATGTTACAACTTGGCATACTTTTTTAAGATTGTTTTTCATAAGCTTAGGGATAGGATTTACGGTAGCTGGTATCTTATTTTTCTTTGCATATAATTGGGCTGACTTACATAAATTTATCAAGATAGGACTCATAGAAGGGCTTATCATTATTTTAACTATTTATGTCGTTTTTTCTAAAATAAAACCTGATATCAAGAATATCATCCTCACAGGAACTTCTATACTCGTGGGTGTTTTATTTGCAGTTTTTGGACAAGTATATCAAACGGGAGCAAATGCCTATGACTTTTTTTTAGGCTGGACCATGGCAATTACCGTTTGGGCTATTATTGCTAATTATGGGCCTTTATGGCTTGTATACCTCCTTTTAATTAACACTACCATATTTCTATATGCAGAACAGGTCGCACAAGACTGGTCCTTTATTTTTGTATGCACCCTTCTCTTTGTAGTAAACGCAATACCCTTTGTGGCATTCTTACTGAGTTCAAAACTCTCAAAAACTTATCAAGCTCCTATCTGGCTACTCAATATACTTGTACTCGCCATGGTAAGTTTTGCGACTTTAGGGATCTTGAATGCCATTGTAGATCGTTATAATGATTATTATGATCCCTTCTTTTTTGTATTACTTTTCTTAACAATAGCTGCCTATTCTATAGGGATGTATTATGGTCAAAAACAGAAAAATGGATTTTACCTCTCTGTGATTCCGCTGAGTATTATTATCATTATCGCAACTTTTATGATTAATACTACCGAAGGAGATGGAGGTGTTCTTTTACTTGTAAGTCTCTTTATTATCATTAGTATCACTTTTGTGATTAAAAATTTAATCAATCTTCAAAAAAAGAAAACAGATGCATAACGAAGAACATATAAAAGAGTGCATCGCATCTGTACAGCAATCTGAAGGAGACTATTTCCAAGCAGATGACACTGCGATTATTCAAGCCTATAAAAAAGAAGAAGAAAACAAGTCTGGAATTGCCATAAAAACACTTGCCATTTTAGGAGGGTTTCTAGCCTGTTTAGCTTTTATAGGGTTTCTTTTTATCACAGGGATTTTCAGCTCAGGCGGCGGACTTATTATTTTTGGAGTACTACTATTAGGAAGCGCTATAGGAATAAGTAAAACCTACGATAAAGTAGTACATACAACAACGAGTATAGCCATGTACCTTATTGGTTTATTACTTATTAATTTTGGATGTGCCGAGTTAAACTTAGATATAAACACGATGGCACTTATTTCGTTAGGCATTGGGATACTCACCTTAGGAATCAATCAGACGCTTATTCTATCCTTTGTTAGTGTCATTACAATAAGTGTTTGTCTTCTTATATTGATTTTATCAAACGATCATCATTCATTGATACATCTCTATACTGCTAGTATGGCAGCTCTCTTTACATATATAATGTTGCACGAAACTAGACTCATAACGATGAGTTTAAAACTATCTAAGCTATATAGACCTATACGTAGTGGATTACTATTCTCTTTGATTTTTGGGCTCATTGCTTTAGGGAAAAAAGGGTTAATAGAAGCCTCTCCTAATAGTATATGGATCTCTTCTATTGCATTCTCTATTATTGTTGTCTACCTTGTATATCAGATCTTGCAACAACTCAAAATTCACGATCAAAAGAAGAAGACAATGATCTATATTTTGAGTATACTGGTGTTACTCTCTACGGTCTTTGCTCCTTCTATTCTTGGAGCTCTATTGATTATTCTAGTATGTTTTCTAGTGAATTACAAAACAGGAGTTGCTATAGGTATTGCGGCACTTATATATTTTATATCACAATACTATTATGACCTTAATTATACCTTACTTACGAAGTCTATTATACTATTTGTATCAGGTATACTCTTCTTGATTTTTTATCTGTTCATTACTAAAAAAAGCACACCACATGAAGAAGTATAAATGGATCATCATACTTATTAATTTATTGGTTGTCTTAGCGCTTTTTAATATCTCTATGACAAAAAAAGAAACGTTACTGTCTGATGGAACTCTTGTTTTATTAGAACTTGCGCCTGTAGATCCTAGATCATTAATGCAAGGCGATTATATGACTTTGAATTATGCAATCTCTAGAGACAGAAATAACGACGACATTCCTAAACGTGGTTATATTGTAGTAACTATGGATGCCAAGGGAGTTGCTAAAAGAGTACGTTTACAACCACATACAACACCAAAAAACGAAGGCGAATACCTCATCAATTATACAAAAGCAGATTGGAGTATGAACATCGGAGCTGAGTCTTTCTTCTTTCAAGAAGGCGAAGGTGAGAAATATGAAAATGCCGAATATGGAGGCATCAGAATAGACAATGAAGGGAATAGTCTTTTGATTGGATTGTATGATAAGAGTTTGAAGTTGATTCAGTAATTTTTTTATAGAAAAGGTATACGCTTTCGCGAAAGCGTACGTAACATTATTCCCAAAAAAGCACCAAGCTAAGAAGATATATTAATCAAGAATCACCGATCCACCTGAATCACCTCCAAGTTATCAATCTTTGTTCCTTCTATTGTAAAGCGAAGCATGGTACGTACCTTATGAAATCCATGTTTCGTATGAACGGAAAGTTTTCTAGAATTTGTGCTACGCATATTACAAATTATAGAAAACAACCACCCGCTTTCCCGTCGCTTGATTTGATACATTTATAAACTTAAAATATTATAATCAAGAATCACCGATCCACCTGAATCACTTCCAAGTTATCAATCTTTGTTCCTTCTATTGTAAAGCGAAGCATGGTACGTACCTTATGAAATCCATGTTTACCTATCGCTCCTGGGTTCATGTGTAGTAGTCCTAATTTTTTATCAGGCATTACTTTTAAAATATGGCTATGACCACAGATAAATAGCTTAGGAGGGTTTGCTCTTATCTCTTCTCGTATTGCAGGAGAATAACGTCCTGGATAACCTCCTATATGTGTAATCCATACATCTACCCCTTCACACATAAAACGATTATTTAATGGGAATTCTTGCCGTGCTTCTGAGTCATCTATATTTCCATATACTCCGCGTAAAGGCTTTACTTTTTTAAGAGCATCGGTTACTCGTAAGTCGCCTATATCGCCAGCATGCCAGACCTCATCTGCTTGCCTCGCATGTTTGAGAATATGATCATCTATATAACTATGTGTATCGCTAAGAAGAAGGATTTTTTTCAATATACATTGTATATCCACATACGTAGATATGGTTTTTATTAGGTTACTAAGGTTGGTCTTTAATATATCGCAACACTTTTTCGTTACGCTTTCGCGAAAGCGTATATTTGCTCAAAAATAATACACTTTGCGGTATTTTATACAACTATCTTATAACGGAACTCCATATCATGGATGGCAACGCCAACCTAATGCAGTTACTGTACAACAAACCATTGAGGAGGCACTCTCTACGATCTTACGTACGCCTATTACTATTATGGGAGCGGGAAGAACGGATACGGGAGTACATGCGAGTATGATGTATGCCCATATAGACATTGCACAAACGGAAGATAGTAATGCTGCTGAATTTGTTTTCGCGAAAGCGGACATCACAAAACTCATCTATAAACTCAATAGTTTTTTACCTGCTAGTATTGCTATTATAAAGATAGTACCGGTTACCGAAGAAGCACATGCACGTTTTCATGCGACTCATAGATCATATTTGTATAGAATAAGTCCTACGAAAAATCCGTTTACACAAGAGCGAGCATTTTACCATAAGATTCCATTGGATTTACAACGTATGCAAGAAGCATCAAATATCTTATTGGACTATAAGGATTTCGAATGCTTTAGCAGATCAAATACAGATGTCAACACGTATCTTTGTGATATCAAAGAAGCCTCTTGGAAGGAACTAGATGGAGAATATCATTTTATAATAACAGCAGATCGCTTTTTACGTAATATGGTACGCGCTGTTGTAGGAACTTTACTTGAGATAGGACAAGAAAAACGTCCTGTATCTTGGATGCACGAAGTTATAAAAGGGAAGAATAGAAGTCTGGCTGGATCTTCTGTTCCAGCACACGGATTATACCTGACCGATATTGGATATCCAAAAAATATATTTATAGATTAATGGCAAGTACAAAAGGAAAAGCATTTGACACAAAACTCTTTAAAAGGCTCTTGCAGTTTGCAAAACCTTATAAAGGGCAATTGTATATTGCTGGTATAGCTGCTATACTCCTATCTGTATTTGCAGCTTTGCGTCCTTTCTTTATGAAAAACGCGATTGATATAGGTATTAATCAGAAAGATTCAGAAAGTCTTATTTATTTTCTGACTATGATGGGCTTAGTTCTTTTGGGACAAGTCCTGTTTCAATTATTATTTATTTATTTTTCAAACTGGATTGGACAACAAGTAATACGAGATATACGTGTTGCTCTTTTTGATCATATGCTTCGGTTTAAAATGCAGTATTATGACACATCTGCTGTTGGGAGACTCGTTACTAGAGCTGTAGGAGATATAGAGACGATTTCTAGTATTTTCAGTCAGGGTCTTTTTATGATTATTGCAGACCTTCTCAAAATGGGGGTTGTTCTTGGATTTATGTTTTGGGAGAGTTGGCAGCTTACATTAATCGTTCTTGCTGTTTTTCCTATTATTTTATATGCAACACGCCTTTTCCAACGCGCTATGAAAGTCGCTTTTGAAGAAGTACGCACGCAAGTAGCAAATCTCAATACCTTTGTACAAGAACGTGTCACTGGAATGAAAATCGTGCAAGTGTTTAATCGCGAAACTATAGAACATAAGAAGTTTGCAGCGATTAATAAAAAACATATGGATGCTTGGAATAAGACAGTGTGGTATAATTCTATCTTCTTCCCTATTGCCGAGATGTGTACTTCTATTACCATAGGACTGGTTGTATGGTATGGAGGAATGAAAATGGCTCAATCATCTGATGCTATTACTCTTGGAATGATTACCGCCTTTATAAGTTATATACAAATGCTATTTACACCACTACGCCAAATAGCAGATAAGTTTAATACGCTACAAATGGGGATGGTAGCAGCAAATCGTGTATTTGAGATCTTAGATACTGATTCAAAAATTAAAGACAAAGGCACAAAAGAACTCTCAGAAATTAAAGGGAAAATCACGTTTGACAATGTCCGTTTTAGCTATATAGAAGACGAAGAAGTCTTAAAAGGTGTTTCATTTACTGCAGAACCTGGACAAACAATTGCCATTGTAGGATCTACTGGTGCCGGAAAATCAACCATTATCAATCTATTAAATCGTTTTTATGAAATCGATAGTGGTATTATTGTTATAGATAACACCTCAATTTCTGATATCAAGTTAAAACAATTAAGAAAAGAAATTGCCGTCGTGTTACAAGATGTATTCCTTTTTGCCGATTCTATTCTCAATAATATAACGCTTAATGATCCGTCTATTTCTGAAGAAACGGTTATTGCATCTGCTAAGGAAATTGGAGTACATACGTTTATTTCTAGCCTTCCTGATGGATATCATTATAATGTAAAAGAGCGTGGTGCTATGCTATCTAGTGGACAGCGTCAACTTATTGCCTTTTTACGTGCGTATGTAAGTAAGCCATCTATTCTTATTCTGGATGAAGCAACTTCATCTGTAGATTCACACAGTGAGCAATTAATTCAAAAGGCCATTAGCAAAATTACCAAAGGACGTACCTCTATTGTTATTGCACATCGTCTTGCTACCATAAAGAATGCAGATCTTATTATGGTTATGGAAAAAGGGAAAATTGTAGAGCAAGGTACTCATAAGGAATTACTCAAAAAAGAACAAGGTCATTACCTTAATCTTTATGAAGCTCAGTTTACAGAAGCTGAGGAAATACTATAGAAAGGAATTCTATTATTGACTTTCTTTGTATTGATATGTTATCAGTTCTATTTCTTCTGCTTTACCTCTTAACTGCACAGAACCTATCGCTATCTTTTTAAAACCTTCTGGTAATTGATACATAATATCAGAAAACGCACTTGAGGTAAGAATATCAACTCCTTTCTCATTACACTTTGCTTGGATACGAGCTGTCGTATTAAGTACATCTCCAGAAAAAGCTATATCACGTTTTATTTTTCCTAACTCTCCTACCATAACAGAACCATAGTGAAGTCCTACTTTAAATATAGGTAGATATCCATAGTTTTTCATATAATATGCTTCTCGCTTTGCGATCTCATCTTGCATTTTATAAAAGCATAGTAATGCATTTGCTTTACGAAGTCCATTTTTCATTTTCCACGTAAGTACAACTTCATCTCCTACGTATTGATATACTTCTCCTTGTGTTTGTTGTATTGCTGGAGCAATATCATTAAAGAAATCTTTTAGGAAATTAAAATACTTTTGCTCTCCTAACGTCTCTGCAATACCAGTAGCATTACGTATATCTGCAAACATAAAAATACGTCGCTCTTTTTTAGGACTAAAGTATTTTCCTTTAAGATAATCAGGAAAAACACCTGGACCATATTTATCATTAATCATAAAGACAATCACAGTGCCTAGAACTATAAATAACCAGATAATGAGGTTTTTTATAAACAACCAACCACCAAAGAATGCTTTAACAGCTTCTATAACATCTTCACTATGGAAAGGTTTTCCTAAATAATCACTATAAAAAAAAGTGCTACCTATGAGACTAATAATAAGTGCGACTATAATGTAAGTTATAGATATTAGTATAAGTGCTTTTCCAAAAGCATACTTTCTAAGACTACGCTCCATAAAATTAAGGGTAAGTGTCCCTCCTATAACACCAGCAATAACAGATACCATAAGGTTTGCCCTAAAAGCTAATGTAAAATCAAAATCTGATGCTAATGCATTATTATCCAGTAATGTCAAATATTCATAAAAGAATAAGGCATTAAAAATAAGTACCCAAGCAACGAGCACCCAGAAAGCCCTTTTTGTGTAGTACCATAATTTTTGTTTGGAGAAACTCATATTTTTTTTGCTTTCGCGAAAGCGTACTTTATCTAATACTATCTTTTACTGTCTGTATAACATGTTGCATGGTATCACTGTTTATAGAGTCTTTAACTGCTTCTTGCATGGCTCTTTGTGCTTCTACTTGTTCTTTCATCATTCTAAAAAATTCATAATTATCTAATTGACCAGACTTCGCTAGATACACTCCTATAACAGCAATAATAATCATAAGTAATCCAAAAAGAATAGCACCTATTAAAAAGAATAGCCCCGTTTTTAGAACAATACTTCCCATATCTAGTTTGAATAATCGCTTTAAAACATAACCCATGTAGACGATCATTAGAATAATGCTTACGAATCCAAATATCTGAGCTAATGTTTGATTCCAAACAAAACATATTCCTACAATGGTGTTTAACATAGCAATATGTGAGTACCCATATAGGTAGATCACAAAATGCTCTACCAAATTATACTTTTTATAATTCCAAAATACAAGTCTGGAAAGCAGTGCCAATATAGGAATCATGGCAAAATACGTAAGAGACTGATGTTCCATCATCGTACGGATCGTACTTCCAACCATATCCTTTTGAACTTCTGCTACGCTACCTTTATAAATACTTGTTTGCGCTAGTATCATATCATCTAGGAACCAATTTTTAATGATAAAAGCATACACACTTGCTATGGTTATCGCTACTGCAAAATAACTAAAAGCAGGAAGGTATTTTTTACGCATTCCGTGCATATAACCTCCTATCACATCTTCAGGTCTTTTAAATAATCCTAAAAATGTACGCAAAAACGCATTTTCTACATTTAAGAAACGATCTACAAAATCTTCAAAAAGGTTACGCCACGTAATACGGTTATAAACACGTTTACCTCCACAACTAGAACAGAAACGTTGATCTAATGCGAGAGGTTCCTCACAATTAATACAGGTATCTCTTACTTCTAGAAGTGCTTGTTTACGTTTTGCTATTTTTCCCATGGGAAGATAAATTGGTCAGTTTATAAGAGGCAATTTAAGATAATGTAGCTAGGTACCAAAAAGTAAGACGGTATCCTTTATACTTTTTGTAAACTGCCGTACACTATCCATACGAATACTATCTTTTGCTGCCTTAGCAGCTTCTTTTAATGATCGCTGTTGCTCTCCTAGTTCTTTTGCCTTTTCAATAAATGAATCAAAAAAACCAAGTTTATAAAAAATGACTCCTAATGATCCAAAAACAACAAGAGACAACACCCCAAAAACAACAAAGAATAATAGTGTTTTTAATAGAACCTTTTCTATAGTAAGATCAAAAAGGCGCATAAGTACATAAATAGCATATCCAAGATATACAACCATTAACAAAGAACTTGCAATCACCTGAGTAGTTGGAGACCATATAAGTAGAATTCCCAGAATAGATGCAATAATTTGTGTATGTGAGTATATATACAAATAGATCACTACATGTTCTATAAAATTATATTTCTTATAATTCCAGAAGACTAATTTTGATATTAATGCATAAAACGGAATGTATATAAACGTAATAACAGATTGATACTCAAATATCATATTCACCATTGACATGGCTTCTTTCGTAAAATCTTCGGCTCCTTCAGAATTAGCATTTTCTATCCCTTGAAGAATAACAGCATCATCGAGAAACCACTTCCTAAAAACAAATAAGTATAAACCAGAAAGTGTAAGGGCTATTGCAAAATAGCTAAAAGCTGATAAGTATCTTTTACGTAACCCGTCTATATACCCACCTATGACATCTTCAGGTTTTGTAAACATGGCAATAAACGTACGCAAAAAGTTATTCTCAATATTTAAAAATCGATCTACAAAGTCTTCTGTAAGATTATGCCAGTTCAATCTATTAAACATACGTTTTGCCCCACAACTAGAACAAAAAGCTTCATCAAGATTTAATTGTTTATCACAGTTTTTACATCGATCAGATATGGTAAGGAGTTCTTGCTCTTTCTTCTTCTTTTTCTTCTTCTTTTTAGACACTGCCTTTTCTTTAGTAGACAATTCCTTTTCTTCAGTAGACAGTTCCTTTTTTTCTGGGAGTAACTCTTCTTCCATATGGCTAACTTAAATCTGTTGTGATTAGTTCTCTCAATTCGTCTATCGTTTTAAAAATCACAAATTCTCCATTTTTCACATAACTAATATCTCCTGACTCTTCACTAACAACAAGGGCAAGTGCATCTGTTTTTTCTGTAATACCAAATGCAGCTCTGTGACGTAACCCAAAACGTAGTGGTATAGAACGTCCTTGAGTCACTGGAAGAATAACCCTCGTAGCAGTAATCACATTATCCTCTATAATCATAGCACCATCATGAAGGGTAGAGTTCTTATAGAAGATACTCTCTATTATAGGTTTATTTACTTCTATATCCATAGCATCACCTGTTGCTTTTACAAATTCAAGACTCGTAGTCCTACGTATTACAATAAGTGCTCCTGTATATTGTTTTCCCATATTAACGCAGGCATCCAAAATAGCATTTACATCAATATCTAATCCTTTATCATTCTTAGAAAATTGAAAATTCTTAAAAACTGCTTTACCCCTAAGGTTTGTACTTCCTATCATTAATAAGAACTTACGTATCTCTTGTTGAAATACAACAATAAGCGCAAACATTCCTACACCTATAAATTGTCCAAGAATGGTACTAAGTAATTCCATTTTTAATAGTTCTGTAAGTTGCCATATTAAGTAAATGACAACAATCCCTATAAAAATATTTATTGCTACAGTTCCTTTTACTAATTTATAGACATAGTATAGTAATGTAGCCACTAATACAATGTCTATAATATCGAGTATTCTAAAGTTTTCTAGTATTTCCAAAAAAGCTTGCTTTGTAGTAAAAGTAAAAGAAAAAACAACAGCGTAAAACTTGCTGCATAAAAAAACCGTTTTCAAGTTATGAAAACGGTTTATAACAAGGAGTTATATCTATTTATTTATTAATAATAATTTTCTGAGTTGTTATTATTTCTGTGTCATTTTGTAATGATAAGAAATAAACTCCGTTTCCATACTTTGACACATCTAATGATGTAAGGTTATTTGTAATTGAAAAACGTGCTACTTCCTGGCCGGTAACATTATAAAGTATTGCATTTTTTACATTTGCAACAGATCTTATAAATAACTCTCCATTCGTCGGGTTAGGATATATATTAATACCATTAACTGTCGAAGGATCATCTACCGAGAGAGCTTGATCAAAAAGAGTTTGTAACTCATCAATAGGTTCAAAAACTTCACTAGTAATCCAGACATTAAGATCCAATGACAGATTGCCATAAGAGCTATCGGTATCAGAAGGATCTGCAACACGTATAAAAGCAGATGCTGAACTTACACCAAATTCTAAACATCTAGAATCTGCTCCTGGGCGTTTTGCTGCTTGCATTGCTGCCATTAATTTTTCTGCAAGTGTTCCATCCGTATTTATAAAAGCATTTTCCATATCAAGAACTACCTCATCAGATATTAAGATATTACCCGCAATAGAGTAATTAGGGCCTGTAGCATGTATAAATTCTTCAAAACAATTAGGTCCTGTAAAAGCGGCACTTAATGGATTTCCATCATTTAAAGTAACAGCAGTATATTGACGAGCAGAAGGATCATTTGCTATATCATTATCTTGAAGCCATTGCATGATTTCTTCTGGAGTATCTCCAGCAACCATACGGGTTCTAGCATTATTTTGGTTTGTAGGGTCATAAAAAGATTGTGTATGGATAGCTCCAACACCTAACACAATATCGCTTATAGCTTGTGCTCCATCTTCAGCACCTATACAAGTAGCACCAGCGCTTCCTATTTCTCCAGTATCAGGATCTACAGCAACAATAGAAAAAGTATGTTGCCCATAAGAAATTGTAATAAATAAGAATACTAATAAGGTAAATGTAATTTTTTTCATAGTTGTAGGATTATACTATAATAACAACCTATGAGTTTATTTTCCTACCTAGAAACATCCTTTTTAACTTTTTAATAGTTGGATGTCATATAACCTATAAAATTACCTTAAAAAGAGCGTCTACTACTTCCACTTTATACCGCAACCCATACTTGGTTTCTGAACCATCGTTTGTGGTCTGCTATTAAATACATTATCTAATGCTTCTCTTAAGTCACGACCATTTACAGGAATCCCATTACCAGGTCTTGAATCATCTAGTTGTCCTCTATACACCAATCTATCATCTGCTCCAAAAAGATAAAAATCTGGAGTGCAAGCAGCATCATATGCCTTTGCTACTTCTTGGCTAGCATCAAATAAGTATGGAAAAGTAAAATTATTTTTACGTGCATTGTCCCACATTTCTTTGGGTCCATCCTGTGGATAGGAAACAATATCATTACTACTTATGGCTACAAAACCAAATCCGAGTACTCTATAATCATTTGCAACACGAACAACTTCATCTATTACATGAATTACAAATGGGCAATGATTACATATAAACATAACCACGGTTCCTCGATCACCTTTTACGTCTCCATAACTACAAAGTGCATTGGTTACAGCGTCTGTAAGTTTAAAATCCGGAGCTTTGGTTCCTAGCTCAATCATATTAGAAGGTGTGAGTGCCATAGTTTTTATATAAATTATGAGTTAAACGTTTTTAAAGATACGTACTAATTGGACGTAAAACAGGATAGAATGTTACGTATTTACTGGCTTAATTATAGTCTTAATTATTTTAAAACACATTTTTACGCTTTCGCGAAAGCGTACTCAGACATAAAAAAACCACTTCCTAAAAACTAGAAAGTGGTTTTTTATAAAACTATAAATTACGATTATTTTATCATACCATATGAACGGTTAATAAAATCAGTAAGTTCTTCTCCTTTTAGAAGGTTTTGAGAAAGCTTTGCTAAGTCAAAAGACTGCTTAATTAAACGTTCTTTTTTCTTTGCTGTTTTTGTGTTTAATATCTCTGAAACAAGTTCGTGATTTGCATTTACAACTAAGTTGTACATATCTGGCATATTACCCATACCAAACATACCGCCACCGCCACCAGACTGCTGCATCTCTTTCATACGACGCATAAACTCTGGTTGTGTAATAATAAATGGTGCTGCAGCACTATCCATAGCTTCCATCTGTACGGTATAAGTACTATCTCCGATACTGTCTGTGATTACAGTTTTAAGTGTTTCTTTTTCCTCGTCTGATAATTTGCTTATTTGCGCCTCATCTTTCTTAATCAAATTATCAATATGATCTCCATCTACACGTACAAAAGAAATGCTTTCTTTACTTGTTTCTAGTTTTTGAATCAAATGACTTACAATAGGAGAATCTAATAATAAGACTTCATATCCTTTATCTTTTGCACTCTGGATATATGCATGTTGTGCATCTTTATCACTTGCATATAAAATGATAAGTTTATCATCTTTATCCGTCTGTGTTTCTTTTATTTTGGTTTCAAGTTCCTCCCAAGTAAGGTACGATCCATCTACCGTAGGGTATAGCATAAATGCATCTGCTTTTTCAAAGAATTTATCTTCAGAAAGCATTCCATATTCTATTACTACTTTAATGTCGTTCCATTTACTTTCAAAATCTTCACGATCATTATTAAATAATGATTTAAGTTTATCTGCAACTTTACGAGTAATGTATCCTGAGATTTTCTTTACTGCCCCATCTGCTTGTAAATAACTACGAGATACATTTAAAGGAATATCTGGAGAATCTATAACACCACGTAACATGGTTAAGAAGTCTGGTACAATCCCCTCTACATTATCTGTTACAAATACTTGATTTTGATATAACTGAATGCGATCTTTTTGTGCATTCATGTCTTGACCAAGTTTAGGGAAATATAATATTCCTGTAAGATTAAAAGGGTAATCTACATTAAGGTGAATATTAAAAAGAGGCTCTTCAAATTGTGATGGGTATAACTCACGATAGAATCCTTTATAGTCTGCTTCTTCTAAATCTGCAGGTTGTTTTGTCCAAGCTGGATTAGGGTTGTTTATAATATTATCAACCTCTTGCGTTGGTGCTGGATCTTCTTCTTTTGCGTCTTCTGGTTTAGGAAGTGTTTCTGTCTTCATACCAAACTTAATTGGTACAGGCATAAACTTATTATACTTCGTTAAAAGCTCTGAAATACGTCCTTCTTCAAGGAATTCTGTACTATCCTCTGCAATATGAAGAATGATTTCAGATCCTCTTTCTGCCTTGTCTGCTTCTACAAGTGTAAACTCTGGAGATCCATCGCACGTCCAGTGTGCACCTGGTTCATCTTTATGAGACTTTGTAATGATTTCTACCTTTTCGGCAACCATAAACGCAGAATAGAATCCTAAACCAAAGTGTCCTATAATTCCTGCATCTTTTGCAGAATCTTCGTATTTATTTAAAAATTCTTCAGCTCCAGAAAAAGCTACTTGATTGATATACTTCTCTACCTCTTCTGCTGTCATACCAAGACCTTGATCTATAATATGAAGCTTCTTTCCTTCTTTGTCTATTTTTACTTCTATACGAGGATTTCCATACTCAACTTTAGATTCACCTATACTAGCAAGGTGTTTTAGTTTAAGTGTTGCATCCGTTGCATTTGAAATTAATTCTCTAAGGAATATCTCGTGATCACTATATAAGAACTTTTTAATAAGTGGGAAGATATTTTCTACCGACACATTAATTTTTCCTGTTGACATATGTTTAGTATTTGATAATTAGATGTTTTATTTGATAATCTATTAGTCAAAAAAAATACCAATTCTCATATTATGACAAGATGACATAACCACATATTCAGATACTTAAAACGATAAGGTATAAAGATATAAGCATCCATAGGAGAATTCCTATGGATGCTTATATAGTTCTGTAATTATATGTATTAAATAATTTTAAACTTATAGTTTTCGCTTCTTCTTCAGTAGTCACGATCGTTAAGTTTAGAGGCTTAATCCAATCTATTAAAGCATTTACTCCTTAAGGATTTTTAGGTTTTATAAGTATGATTGGATGTTTTTTTTCTTCTTTATTTCTTCCTATTTCATTAAAGAAATCTATTGTTTTTCGTAATCTATCTCTATAGGTATACTATAATTCTGAAAAATCTAAAAATAACATATAACAATTTGTCTGAAAATATTACTGACATGTTTTCTCAAATAGGTAATCAGCAATAGTATTTCCTTTTGAACCATTTTTTATTGTTCCAGAGACTTTACATAATAAAAATCGAGAATCTTCATCTACTTGAAAAGGTACTGTTATATCATGATCTTGATCATAATTAATGTCATAAAACATCATACTCTACTTCTAGTATACTCTAGAGTAATTAAATTGTATTAAGCTTGACCAGTTGGACCAAAATTTAACGGAATAGGTTGTTTTTCATAATCCTTAATTTCTCCGTGTGCATTTTCAAAACGTTTAATATTTTCGGCAAGTGCTTTTGTTAATCGTTTTGCATGTTGTGGGGTAAGTATAATTCTAGATTTTACTTTGCTCTTAGGTGTTCCTGGCATAATATTTACAAAATCTACCACAAACTCAGAAACTGAATGATTGATTATTGCTAAATTAGAATAGGTTCCTTGTGCAACGGCTTCATCAAGTTCTATATTGATTTGTCCTTTCTTCTTTTGATTGTTACTATTATTTTCTGCCATGATATTGCATTTTACATTCATTCTCAAGCCATCACCTAGGATAAACTTATAACTACATTTTTGTTAATTCTCTATTATAAGGTATAATCAATATACGCATAAGTCTGCTCTTGTAAAAACAGAAATTCTATTATACCAATGTGTGTGTATTAAAAATCCCATCTTGTAAAACAAGATGGGATTTCATTTAATTTATATAAGAGTACGCTTTCGCGAAAGCATACTAATTATAATTTACTTCTTGCTTTTCAGCCATCATGTTATCTAAATCTTCTTTGCTTCCTACAATAATATTATCATAGCGACGCATACCTGTACCTGCTGGGATTTTATGCCCAACAATTACATTCTCTTTAAGACCTTCTAAGGTATCAATCTTACCGCTTACAGCAGCTTCGTTTAATACTTTTGTTGTCTCTTGGAAAGAAGCAGCAGAAATAAATGATTTTGTTTGAAGTGATGCCCTCGTAATACCTTGAAGTATAGGTGATGCTGTAGCTGGAGTAACTCCTCTAGCAACAACAAGGTTTTTATCTTCTCTTCTTAGTATTGAGTTTTCATCTCTAAGATCACGTGGTGAAACAATCTGACCTGCTTTAAGGTTTTCTGATTCTCCAGCGTCTTCAACTACTTTCATTCCAAAAATAGCATCATTTTCTTCAATAAAGTCGGCTTTATGTACTAATTGATTCTCAAGGAAGATAGTATCTCCCGGATCTTCAATACGTACTTTACGCATCATCTGGCGTACAACTACTTCAAAGTGCTTATCGTTGATCTTCACCCCTTGTAAACGATATACTTCTTGTACTTCATTTACTAAGTATTGTTGTACCGCAGATGGGCCTTTTATATTCAAGATATCATTTGGTGTTACAGAACCATCAGAAAGTGGCATACCTGCACGTACATAATCATTTTCTTGTACAAGAATTTGATTCGATAACTTTACTAAGTATTTCTTAATCTCTCCTAGTTTAGATTCAACGATAATCTCACGATTACCACGTTTTATCTTACCAAAAGAAACAACACCATCTATCGCAGATACAACTGCTGGGTTTGAAGGGTTACGTGCTTCAAATAATTCTGTTACACGTGGAAGACCTCCTGTAATATCTCCTGCTTTTGCAGATTTACGAGGTATTTTTACAAGAATCTTTCCTTCTTTTACTGCTTCGCCATCATCAATCATTAAGTGAGCTCCTACAGGAAGGTTATACGAACGAAGCGCATTTCCTTCTGAGTCTTCAATAATTAATGTAGGTATCTTTTTCTTATCTCTAGATTCTGAAATTACTTTTTCTTGGAAACCTGTTTGTTCATCAGTCTCTACACGGTATGTAATACCTTGTTCAATACTTTCGAATTTAATTTTTCCAGAGAATTCAGAAATAACAACTCCGTTAAATGGATCCCACTTACAAATTAAATCTCCTTCTTTTACAATATCTCCAGACTTTATGAAAAGTTGAGAACCATAAGGGATTGTATTTGTACTTAATGTGATTCCTGTTTTAGGATCTGTTATTTTAGCTTCAGAAGTACGAGAAATAACAATAAGAGCATCATTACCCTCATTATCGGTTCCTTTTACTGTCTTAAGATCTTCTATTTCTAATTTACCAGGGAATTTAACTTTTACATTACTATCCTCAGAGACACCTCCTGCAACCCCTCCTACGTGGAAAGTACGTAGTGTAAGTTGTGTACCAGGTTCTCCAATAGATTGTGCTGCAACAACACCTACAGCCTCTCCCATTTGTACTGTCTTACCAGTAGCAAGGTTACGACCATAACATTTTACACAGATTCCTTTCTTAGCTTCACAAGTAAGAGCAGATCTTACTTCTACACTTTCGATAGGAGCAGCACCGATAGCCGCTGCTATATCATGTGTAATTTCTTCTCCAGCATGTGCAAGAATGTCATTAGTAAGTGGGTTAATAACATCATTTAAAGATGTTCTACCTTCTATACGATCTTGTAATTTTTCAATTACTTCTTCATTCTTCTTAAGTGCAGAAACTTCAACACCTCTTAATGTATCACAATCTGTACTGTTTATTATAACGTCTTGTGAAACATCTACTAGACGACGTGTTAAGTAACCTGCATCTGCTGTTTTAAGAGCGGTATCTGCAAGTCCTTTACGTGCACCGTGAGTAGAGATAAAGTATTCAAGAATTGAAAGTCCTTCTTTAAAGTTAGAAAGAATTGGATTTTCAATAATAGCTCCTCCTCCATCGTTAGATTTCTTAGGTTTTGCCATCAGACCACGCATACCTGTAAGCTGACGAATCTGCTCTTTAGATCCACGGGCTCCTGAGTCAAGCATCATATACACCGAGTTAAATCCTTGTTGATCTTCACGTATACGCTTCATAGAAAGCTCAGTAAGCTTAGCATTTGTAGAAGTCCAGATATCAATAACTTGGTTATAACGCTCTGTATTTGTAATAAGACCCATATTATAAGATCCTGCAATACCATCTACTTGACCGTTTGCTTCATCAATCATCTCTTGCTTTTCAGCAGGAATAATGATATCTCCAAGAGAGAATGATAACCCTCCACGGAATGCATAACCATATCCCATTGTTTTGATGAGATCAAGGAATTCTGCCGTTTGCGGTACACTGGTAACTTTTAAAATATTACCAATAATATCACGTAACGATTTCTTAGTCAATACTTCATTAATGTATCCTGCCACTTCTGGAACAGCTTCATTAAATAATACACGACCTACCGTTGTCTCAATAATTTGATATGTAAGTTTTCCTTCTTCGTTATAATCTAAAGCACGTACTTTGATTATCGCATTAATATCTACGATTTTCTCATTATATGCTATAGTAACTTCATCTGCAGAGTAAAAAGTAATTCCTTCTCCTTTTACATGAAATTCTGGAGTCGATTTTCTGGCCTTTGTCATATAGTAAAGACCTAATACCATATCCTGAGAAGGTACCGTTACTGGTGCTCCATTTGCAGGGTTTAAGATATTATGAGAAGCTAACATTAATAATTGAGCTTCTAGAATCGCTTCAGGTCCTAATGGTAAATGTACTGCCATTTGATCTCCATCAAAATCGGCGTTAAATGCTGTACATACCAATGGGTGTAACTGTATTGCTTTACCTTCTATAAGTTTAGGTTGAAATGCTTGAATACCTAAACGGTGAAGTGTAGGAGCACGGTTTAAGAGTACTGGATGTCCTTTAAGAACATTCTCCAAGATATCCCAAACCACTGGCTCTTTTTTATCTATAATTTTCTTTGCAGATTTTACAGTTTTTACAATTCCTCTTTCGATCAATTTACGGATCACAAAAGGCTTATAAAGCTCTGCTGCCATTCCTTTAGGAATACCACATTCAAATAATTTAAGTTCTGGTCCAACGACAATTACAGAACGTGCAGAATAATCAACACGTTTTCCAAGTAAGTTCTGACGGAAACGTCCTTGCTTACCTTTTAAAGAATCAGAAAGAGACTTTAATGGTCTGTTACTATCTGTTTTTACTGCAGATGACTTACGCGTATTATCAAAAAGAGAATCTACAGATTCCTGTAGCATACGCTTTTCGTTACGTAAAATTACTTCTGGTGCTTTGATTTCCATCAAACGCTTCAGACGGTTATTACGTATAATTACACGACGGTATAAATCATTTAAATCAGAAGTCGCAAAACGTCCTCCATCAAGTGGCACTAATGGACGTAATTCTGGTGGAATTACCGGAACTACCTTCATAATCATCCACTCAGGAAGATTCTCACGATTCTTATTTGCATCACGTAACGCTTCTACAACTTGAAGACGTTTAAGTGCCTCCGTTTTACGTTGTTTAGACGTTTCGTTATTTGCTTTATGACGTAACTCATAAGAAAGCCCATCAAGGTCAATACGTCTTAATAACTCAATAAGACACTCTGCACCCATCTTTGCGATGAATTTATTAGGGTCTGTATCATCAAGATATAAATTCTCTTGTGGTAATGTATCTAATATATTAAGATACTCTTCTTCTGTAAGGAAATCCATTTTATTTAATGGTTCTCCTTCTTCATTATTTGCGATACCTGGTTGTATAACTACATAACGCTCATAATAGATAATCATATCAAGCTTCTTTGAAGGAAGCCCTAATAAATATCCAATTTTGTTTGGTAAACTTCTAAAGTACCAGATGTGTGCTACAGGAACAACAAGACTAATGTGTCCTACACGATCACGACGTACTTTTTTCTCAGTTACCTCTACACCACAACGGTCACATACGATTCCTTTGTAGCGTATTCTTTTATATTTTCCACAAGCACATTCATAGTCCTTTACAGGGCCAAAAATACGCTCACAGAACAACCCGTCACGCTCTGGTTTGTGCGTACGATAGTTGATAGTTTCTGGCTTTAAAACTTCACCTTTTGAAGCTCCCAAGATAGACTCTGGAGAAGCAAGACCTATTGAGATCTTGTTAAAGCTTTTTTGAGTTGCATTATCATTATTTCTTGCCATAATTCAATGTATGTCGAATTAATTAAAATTGTGTTGTTTGCTATTCCGCTTTCGCGAAAGCGTACTCATTAAAATACGCTTCCGCTATAGGGTATATCAAACTACTCTTCCAGACGAATGTCTAGTCCTAGTCCTTTAAGCTCATGCATCAATACGTTGAACGATTCTGGTAAACCTGGCTCTGGCATAGGTTCTCCTTTTACGATACTTTCGTATGTTTTTGCTCTACCGATTACATCATCGGACTTCACTGTTAAGATCTCACGTAGTGTACTTGATGCTCCATAAGCCTCAAGTGCCCATACTTCCATCTCTCCAAAACGTTGACCCCCAAATTGTGCTTTACCTCCAAGAGGTTGTTGCGTAATTAAAGAATATGGCCCGATAGAACGCGCGTGCATTTTATCATCTACCATATGCCCTAATTTTAGCATATAAATCACACCTACGGTTGCTGGTTGATCAAAACGATCTCCTGTTCCTCCATCATATAAATATGTATGTCCAAAACGTGGAATTCCAGCTTCGTCTGTTAAGGTATTTATTTCATCTAAAGTTGCTCCATCAAAAATAGGCGTCGCATACGTTTTTCCTAATTTTTGACCTGCCCATCCAAGTACAGTTTCATAAATCTGACCGATGTTCATACGAGAAGGTACCCCTAGTGGATTCAATACGATATCTACTGGTGTTCCATCCTCTAAGAAAGGCATATCTTCCTGACGAACGATACGAGCAACAATACCTTTGTTACCGTGACGTCCTGCCATCTTATCTCCTACTTTAAGTTTACGCTTCTTAGCAATATAAACTTTAGCCAGTTTGATAATACCAGCTGGAAGCTCATCTCCTACAGAGATTGTAAACTTCTCACGACGAAGATTTCCTTGTAGATCGTTCTCCTTAATTTTATAATTATGAAGTAAATCTGCAATAAGAACATTTGTATCTGAATCTGTAGTCCAAGTACCTTGTGTAAGGTGCGTATAATCTTCTACAGAATTTAACATCTTAAGAGTATATTTCTTTCCTTTTGGAAGAACTTCTTCTCCAAGGTCATTCATAACTCCTTGTGCTGTTTTACCATTTACAAGCTTAAATAATTTTTCAATTAATGCCGCTTGTAATTCGTCAAACTTCACATCGTACTGAGATTCAAGTACAGCAATGTCTTCTTTATCTTTTGCTCTTTTACGCTTATCCTTTATAGCTCTTGCAAATAATTTTTTATTAATTACAACACCATGAAGTGATGGAGAAGCTTTTAAAGATGCATCTTTTACATCTCCAGCTTTATCTCCAAAGATTGCACGAAGTAGTTTTTCTTCTGGAGTAGGGTCAGATTCTCCTTTTGGAGTAATTTTTCCTATTAATATATCACCAGGTTTTACTTCTGCTCCGATACGGATCATTCCGTTCTCATCAAGGTCTTTTGTAGCCTCTTCAGAAACATTAGGAATGTCATTAGTTAATTCTTCATTACCTAATTTTGTATCACGTACATCAAGTGAATACTCATCAATATGAATTGATGTAAAAATATCATTACGTACTACTTTTTCAGAAATTACGATTGCATCCTCAAAGTTATACCCTTTCCAAGGCATAAAGGCTACTTTCATATTACGTCCTAGTGCAAGTTCACCATTTTCAGTAGCATATCCTTGAGATAATACTTGACCTTTATATACACGATCTCCTTTACGCACTATAGGCTTAAGATTGATACTTGTACTTTGGTTTGTCTTACGGAATTTGATAAGGTTATATGATTTGATGTCATCATCAAAACTTACAAGGCGTTCATCATCTGTACGGTCATATTTGATGTCAATTCTATTTGCATCTACATACTCTACAGTTCCATTTCCTTCTGCATTTATTAATACACGAGAATCTGTTGCAACTTGACGTTCTAAACCTGTTCCTACAATAGGAGCATCTGCTCTTAATAATGGTACAGCCTGACGCATCATATTTGATCCCATCAATGCACGGTTTGCATCATCATGTTCCAAGAAAGGAATTAATGACGCAGATATAGATGCAATTTGATTAGGAGATACATCGGCATAATGTACTTCGGTTTTTTCCACTACAGGGAAATCACCTTCCATACGAGCAATTACTTTCTCTATTTCAATACTACCATCATCTGTCATAGGATTGTTTGCCTGAGCAATTAACATTCCTTCTTCCTCTTCTGCACTTAAATATTGAGGTGTAGAAGTAAGATCTATCTTTCCATTTTCTACTTTACGATATGGGGTCTCGATGAATCCCATACTATTCACTTTTGCATATACAGAAAGTGAAGAGATCAGACCAATGTTTGGTCCTTCTGGTGTTTCAATCGGACATAGACGTCCATAATGAGTGTAATGTACATCACGAACCTCAAATCCTGCACGTTCACGAGATAAACCTCCAGGTCCAAGAGCAGAAAGACGACGCTTATGCGTTATCTCCGCAAGTGGATTGGTTTGATCCATAAATTGTGATAACTGGTTGGTTCCAAAGAATGAATTAATTACAGAAGACAATGTCTTTGCATTAATCAAATCAATAGGAGTAAATACTTCATTATCACGTACATTCATACGTTCTCTAATGGTACGAGCCATACGTGCAAGACCTACACCAAATTGTGCAGATAATTGCTCTCCTACGGTACGTACACGTCTATTAGAAAGGTGATCAATATCATCAATCTCTGCTTTTGAGTTAATTAACTCAATAAGATACTTGATAATGGTAATGATATCTAATTTGGTAAGCACTTGCTTATCCATTTCAATATCAAGACCTAATTTCTTATTCATTCTATAACGACCTACTTCACCTAAGTTGTAACGTTGATCAGAGAAGAATAATTTATCGATAATTCCACGGGCAGTTTCCTCATCTGGCGGCTCTGCATTACGTAGTTGACGATATATGTGTTCTACAGCTTCTTTTTCAGAATTTGTAGGATCTTTTTGTAGCGTATTATGGATAATTGCATAATCAGCTTGTTGATTATCTTCTTTATGCAAAAGAATTGTTTTTGCTCCTGCTTCAACAATTTCTTCTACATGTTCTTTCTCAAGAATCGTATCACGATCTAATACGATCTCATTACGTTCTATCGATACAACTTCTCCTGTATCTTCATCTACGAAATCTTCATGCCACGTATTTAATACACGTGCGGCAAGTTTACGTCCTAGATATTTTTTAAGTCCTGTTTTAGAAACTTTTACTTCTTCTGCTAGGTCAAAGATTTCAAGGATATCCTTATCTCTTTCAAAACCAATAGCACGGAAAAGTGTCGTTACAGGTAATTTTTTCTTACGATCAATATATGCATACATTACACTATTGATATCTGTAGCAAATTCAATCCAAGATCCTTTAAAAGGAATTACTCTGGCAGAATATAGCTTTGTACCATTAGCGTGGAAGGATTGTCCAAAGAACACTCCTGGTGAACGGTGTAATTGAGAAACTACAACACGCTCTGCTCCATTGATAACAAAAGTACCACTAGGAGTCATATATGGTATTGTACCTAGATATACATCTTGTACTATGGTTTCAAAATCTTCATGCTCTTCATCTGTACAATATAATTTTAAACGTGCTTTTAAAGGCACACTATATGTAAGACCTCTTTCTATACATTCTTGTATAGAATATCTTGGTGGGTCTACAAAATAGTCTAAAAATTCTAGTACAAAATTATTACGGGTATCTGTAATAGGGAAGTTCTCAAGGAAAGTGTTGTAAAGTCCTTCATCACCTCTTTCATCTGGTTTTGTTTCCAGTTGGAAAAAGTCTTGAAAGGATTTAACTTGAATATCTAGAAAATCTGGATAGTCAGGTCTGTTCTTTACCGATGAGAAACTAATTCTTTCTGCTTGTTTTGCATCTTGCATCATCAACGAACGGAATTTGATTAGAAAACTAGATTTACTGTTGGGTAAATCGATTATTGATTTTAAGTTTTAAGACTATAAAATCAAGAAAAAGTCTTTGTTACAAAATCGTAACCATTATATACGACAAATGGTTTAGGTCAAATTACGCAATTATACATGCGCAACAGACCTAAACCTTTATCAGTTTATTGTGTGAGCTTACTTAAGCTCAACTTCAGCTCCTGCTTCTTCTAATTGTGCTTTAAGTGCTTCAGCTTCATCTTTAGCAACACCTTCTTTAATTGGAGATGGAGCGTTATCAACTAATTCTTTTGCATCTTTAAGACCAGCACCAGTTAATTCTTTAACTAGTTTTACTACAGCTAGTTTAGAACCTCCAGCGGCTGTAAGGATTACGTCAAATTCTGACTTTTCCTCAGCAGCTTCTCCACCACCAGCACCACCAGCAGCAACAGCAACAGCTGCAGCAGCAGGCTCGATACCATACTCGTCTTTTAATATAGTAGCTAACTCATTTACTTCTTTTACTGTAAGGTTAACTAATTGTTCTGCGAATTCTTTTAAATCTGCCATTTTTCTATCGTTTTAAAAAAAAATAATCTTAATTATATAATTGTTAATAGTGCGTACTGCCTAACCTTCCTTTTCAGAAAGGGTTTTGATAATACCTGCGATTGTACTTCCTCCAGATTTAAGAGCGCTAATAACGTTCTTAGCAGGAGATTGAAGTAATCCAACGATTTCTCCAATAAGTTCTTCTCTCGACTTGATATCTACCAGTGCATCTAGTTGGTCATCTCCAACATAGATTGCTTCTTCTATAAATGCACCCTTTAATAAAGGTCTATCGGCTTTCTTACGAAATTCCTTAATCACCTTTGCTGGGGCATTACCCGTCTCAGATAACATAATTGCAGTGTTTCCTTTTAATACTTCTGGAAGCTCTGCAAAATCCTTTTCTGATGCATCCATTGCTTTTGCAAGCAATGTATTTTTAACTACAGCTAGTTTTATTCCTTCTTTGAAACAAGCACGACGTAACTTAGACGTACTATCTGCATTCAATCCAGATATATCAGCTAAATAAATATTAGTACTATCTGCTAATTGCGTAGTTAAATCTTCTATTACTCTTGATTTTTCCTCTCTTGTCATAATTTCTAATTTAACTAGTAGCGTAAGCTTTAGTATCTACTTCAACTCCAGGACTCATTGTACTAGATAAAAAGATACTTTTTATGTATACCCCTTTTGCTGTTGTAGGTTTTAACTTTACTAATGTAGTAAGTAATTCTTGTGCATTTCCTGCAATTTTATCAGCACCAAAAGATGCTTTACCTACAGATGCGTGTACAATACCAGTTTTATCAACTTTAAAGTCAATTTTACCAGCTTTTACATCTGTAACTGCTTTTGCTATATCCATAGTTACCGTACCAGTCTTAGGGTTAGGCATTAAACCACGTGGTCCAAGAACACGTCCTAATGGTCCTAATTTACCCATTACACTAGGCATTGTAATAATAACGTCTACATCTGTCCAACCACCTTTGATTTTATCAAGGTACTCATCAAGACCAACATAATCTGCACCAGCCTCTTTTGCATCTGCCTCTTTATCTGGAGTAACAAGTGCTAACACTTTTACATCCTTACCAGTACCGTGAGGTAGTGTAACTACACCACGAACCATCTGGTTTGCTTTACGAGGATCTACATTAAGACGTACAGCAATATCTACGGAAGCATCGAAATTTACGTTGCTTACTTCTTTTATTAAAGCAGAAGCATCATTAAGACTGTATGCTTTACCAGCTTCAACCTTTGCTTGATTTTCTTTTTGCTTTTTTGTTAATTTTGCCATTTTAATTTTCTTTTTGGATGTTAAGCTGGAGCATCTCCACCTTTAACCGTAATACCCATTGATCTTGCAGTACCAGCAACCATTTTCATAGCGCTATCTACAGTAAATGCATTTAAATCAGGCATTTTATCTTCTGCAATTGCTCTAACTTGATCCCAAGTTACTTTTGCAACTTTCTTACGGTTAGGTTCACCAGAACCCCCTTTTACTTTAGCTGCTTCCATTAATTGAACCGCTGCTGGTGGAGTTTTTATTACAAAGTCAAAAGACTTATCTCCATAAACAGTAATAACAACAGGAAGTACTTTACCGGCTTTATCTTGTGTTCTAGCATTAAACTGCTTACAGAACTCCATAATATTAACTCCGGCCGCACCTAAAGCAGGTCCTACTGGTGGAGAAGGGTTTGCGGCACCTCCTCGTACTTGTAACTTTACAACCTTACTTACTTCTTTTGCCATTTTTCAAAATTTAACTTTGACTTGTTCTTAGAGTTGGAAGCAATAGAACAAAATCCAAAATATATTAGTGTAACACTTATTTATTTATACTTTTTCAACTTGCATGTAGCTTAATTCTAGTGGTGTTTTTCTTCCAAAAATCTTCACCATCACCTCTAGTTTACGCTTTTCTTCATTTACTTTTTCTACAGTACCATTAAAACCATTGAATGGCCCATCTATTACCTTAATGGTTTCCCCAATAGTAAAAGGTATTGATACATTATCTTGTTTAATTGCAAGCTCGTCTACTTTTCCTAGCATACGATTTACTTCTGCTTTACGAAGTGGTACTGGATCTCCTCCTTTTACCTCTCCTAAAAACCCTATCACGCCATTTATAGACTTAATAATGTGAGGAATCTCTCCTCCCAAATGAGCTTTTACCATAATATAACCTGGAAAATAAACACGTTCTTTATTTACTTTCTTTCCATTACGGATTTGTATTACTTTCTCTGTTGGTACTAAGACATCTTCGATATAGTCTTCAAGATGTAAGCGATTAATTTCTTGTTCTATATATGCTTTGATCTTGTTTTCTTGACCGCTAACGGCCCTTACTACATACCAGTGCTTGGTGTTGGTTGTTTTAGCCATCATCTATAAATTATGCTCCTACTACTTTATCAAAATACAACTTAATCACACTGCTGAATACTGTATCAACTCCCCATACTGCTAAAGAGAATATGATTGAAAAAACAGCAACCACTACCATAAGACGTTGAGCTTCCGCTAGCGGAGTCCATGTTACGTGGTTTTTTAATTCGTTATATGCTTCTTGTACGTAATTTATAATTCCAGCCATAATATCTTGTTCTTTATAAAGAATATTATCCCTAACATTCTCTAACATTACATTGAAATAATACCATATAAGTATCATCTACTTAAGCACGGGTTGAGAGACTCGAACTCCCGACACCTGGTTTTGGAGACCAGTGCTCTACCAACTGAGCTAAACCCGTATTTTATTTTAGCACAAACACCAAAATATGTGTTTGGTTTAAACAAAAGTCAAGGCGTTCCGAATAATCGGAACACCTTTACTTTTATAAATTCATTTATAATCTTAGTCTAGAATCTCAGTCACCTGACCTGCTCCTACTGTTCTACCTCCCTCACGGATTGCAAAACGAAGACCTAAGTTTAATGCGATAGGTTGAATAAGATCAACAGTTATCGTTAAGTTATCTCCAGGCATAACCATCTCTACTCCTTCTGGAAGTGCGATGTTACCAGTTACATCAGTTGTACGTACGTAAAACTGTGGACGGTAGTTATTATGGAATGGTGTATGACGTCCACCTTCTTCTTTCTTAAGGATATAAACCTCAGCTTTAAATTTAGAGTGAGGAGTTACAGATCCTGGCTTAGTAATTACCATACCACGAGAGATCTGAGTTTTCTCAATACCTCTTAAAAGGATACCTGCATTATCTCCAGCTTCTCCTCTATCAAGAATCTTACGGAACATCTCAATACCAGTAATAGTAGAAGTTAATTTCTCAGCTCCCATACCGATAATCTCTACAGGATCTCCTGTATTTGCTACTCCAGTTTCAATACGACCAGTTGCAACAGTACCACGACCAGTAATAGAGAATACATCTTCGATAGGCATTAAGAAATCTTTATCAGTATCACGTACTGGCTCTTTGATCCAATCATCAACAGCAGCCATAAGCTCCATAACTGTATCTACCCACTTTTGCTCATTATTCAAAGCTCCTAATGCAGAACCAGCGATTACTGGACCATTATCACCATCATACTCATAAAAAGTAAGAAGTTCTCTGATCTCCATCTCTACTAATTCAAGTAATTCTTCATCATCAACCATATCCACTTTATTCATGAATACAACGATACTAGGAATACCAACCTGGCGACCAAGAAGGATGTGCTCACGTGTTTGTGGCATAGGACCATCTGTAGCAGCAACCACAAGAATAGCACCATCCATTTGAGCAGCTCCCGTTACCATGTTCTTTACGTAATCGGCGTGACCTGGACAGTCAACGTGCGCATAGTGACGGTTTGCAGTTGAATACTCAACGTGTGATGTATTAATTGTAATACCTCTTTCTTTTTCTTCTGGAGCATTATCGATAGAATCGAATGATCTCAGTTCTGATAAACCTGCATTTGCAAGTACCGTAGTGATCGCGGCAGTAAGTGTAGTTTTACCGTGATCTACGTGCCCAATTGTACCGATATTTAAATGCGGCTTCGAGCGGTCAAAAGTTTCCTTTGCCATGATTTAATATTTAATCTTAGTTATTATTAGTGTTTATTCTTTTTGATCTTTTTATCTTTTGATTAAACACAAAAGAGAGTGTGACCAGCACTCTTATTTTTTTCTTGAGCCAACGACGGGATTTGAACCCGTGGCCTCTTCCTTACCAAGGAAACGCTCTACCCCTGAGCTACGTCGGCTTATTTACGCTTTCGCGAAAGCTCAATACCTCAAAGGTATATAAGAGCGGGAGACCGGGTTCGAACCGGCGACATTCAGCTTGGAAGGCTGACGCTCTACCAACTGAGCTACTCCCGCATTTATTAACACTACATATTATAGTATTAAAAGGTAAAATCAATATGTCAAAAACTCACTTCAAAACAAATGTTACTCTGAAGCATATTTCAAACAAAAACCTCAAGATTATATCACTTGAAGTTTGTATTTAAAATAATAAGTGGGGAGAGCAGGATTCGAACCTGCGAAGTTAAAAACAACGGAGTTACAGTCCGTCCTCGTTGGCCGCTTGAGTATCTCCCCCTTTATCAAATTTTCCGGATGCAAAAATATGCATTCTAAATTGATTTAATCACAAAATTTTAAAGAACTTTTTAAAAAAATTTAAGAGCCGATGGAGGGACTCGAACCCACGACCTGCTGATTACAAATCAGCTGCTCTAGCCAGCTGAGCTACATCGGCTTTTTGTCTTTTTTACTCCTCAAATGAGCCATAAAAAAGTCCGCTATTTCTAACGGACTGCAAATGTAGACAATTTTAATATCTAACAAAACATTTTATTTGTTTTTTTTAAGCAATATGTGCTCTTATTTTTTCTTTTCTTTTTTTAAGTAGTCTTTCAAGGGATTGAACACATACATCTATACCTTCTTCAAAGGATTTTGCATTCTTTTTTACAATAAACTCATCGCCCGGTACATTAACCAATACCTCTACAATCTTATTTCCTGGTTTATTGTTAGGTTCTAACTTCAAATACACATCTGCGTGTATTATTTTATCATAAAACTGTTCTAATTTATTTAATTTTTTCTGAATAAAATCAATCAATTTTGTGTCTGGATCAAATTGTGGTGCTTCAACAGTTACTTTCATAAGCCACTATATTTTAAGGATTAAAACTTCGGCAGTACAACTACCGTGATTACACAAACATCAATCATTTTTTGTTACGAGGGTGAGCATTCTTATACACATTGCGCAACGCAGCTATACTATTATGCGTATACACTTGTGTAGACGCTAGACTGGCGTGACCTAATAAATCTTTTACAACGTTTAGATCTGCTCCTTGGTTTAGCATGTGAGTCGCAAAGGAATGTCGTATAATATGCGGACTCTTTTTGATCTTGTTTGATGTCTTACTAAAATAGTGATTTATTATCCTATAAACAAGAGTATCATATAATTTAATTCCTTTTTTTGTAATTAACAAAGGAGCATCAAGCTGTCTTAAAATTATCTCGTCTCGCTTCTCCAGGTATCTATATACTGTATTACATATATTAGGCAACAACGGTATAATTCGCTCTTTGTTACGTTTACCTACAACTCGTATTGTTTTTTGAGATATATCTACACTCCCTATAGTAAGACTTATAAGCTCTGCTCGACGCATACCTGTACCGTACAATAGTTCTACCAACAAAAGATCTCTCAATGACTCAAAATCATCAGAAATCGTTAACAAATCAAACACTTCTGTGATTTCATTTTCTGAAAAAGGAATTTGAAGCTTCTTAGGAATCTTTAAAGATTTATGCTTCGCCAAAGGACTTACTTCTATTTCTTCAACTTTTATTAAAAATTTATAGAAGGATTTTAAGGATGAGATTTTTCGATTAACAGTTCTATTTGAAATCCCTGAATCTACAAGAGACACAATCCAACTTCGTATCTGACTATAATTTACGGTTGCGATATCTTCTTGCTCATAGTTTGCTTTCGCGAAAGCGGAAAACTCTTCAATATCTCCCTCATAAGCTTGCACCGTAAGCTTACTATAATTCTTTTCTAATGTAAGATAGTCTATAAAGGAATGAAGAGACATACAAAGTATTATTAAAAAGGTTTTCCAAACTTTTCAAAGAGATCGCTCTCCCCTATAAAGGCATTACGTATATGCAATAAAAAAAACCGTTGCTTCACAAAGATATACTTTATAAAGCAACGGTTATATATTTTGAAAGAGATTACTCCCTCCCTATCATCCAGACTTCCTATATAAATATAGGTGACGGAATCTTTTTTCTAGATATTTTCCTTATCTCTAAGACCTTGAATATATGCAGCCTTTTGAACTTCACGTCTTCTTGTTACAGAAGGCTTTGTGAATTGCTTACGCTCTCTCAAGTTACGCATAGTCTTAGTGCGATCAAATTTACGTTTGAAACGCTTAAGCGCTCTATCTATATTTTCTCCGTCTTTTACTGGTATAATTAACATAGTGGGACCTCCTTTCTTTTAGAATAAATTAGGGCGCAAAGATACTACTAATTATGTATCATGCAACTTTAGATATAAAATATTTTATGCTTTTGTTTTTGTCTGTACTTTATACTCTTTTTTATCGATAATCATTTTGGCAATGATCTCTCTAAGAATATCTGAAGTCCCTCCTCCTATAGGTCCTAATCTACTATCTCTAAGTAAACGCGCCAATGGGTATTCTTCCATATAACCATATCCTCCTAACATCTGAAGACAGTCATAAATAACCTCATCTGCAATCTTTGTTGCCGTAAGTTTTGACATGGTTGCTTCTTTTACAACATACTCCCCTTTATTAAGACGGTATGCTACTGAGTAATTAAAAGCTTTAGACATCTCTACTTCTGCTTTACGCTCTGCTATTTTATGTCGTAATGCTTGAAAACGATCTATGGTTTGTCCAAACGCCATACGTTCTTTCATATATCCTAATGTGTACTCTATAGCATACTCTGCTCTAGCATGTGCATTAATCCCCATAATTAATCGCTCTGTAGCAAAATGCTGCATAATATACCCAAAGCCTTTGTTTTCTTCTCCCATCAAATTTTGTAATGGAATACGAACATTATCAAATGCTATTTCTCCCGTATCAGAAGCTCTCCATCCTAGTTTATCTAACTTTGTTGCAGAAACTCCCGGTGTATCACGATCTATAATAAAGATACTCATACCTTTTCCTCCTAATTCAGGAGCAGTCTTTGCTGCTACTACAAGGTAATCTGAGTATACGCCATTTGTAATAAAAGTTTTTGATCCATTAATTACATAATGATCTCCATCTTTTACAGCCGTTGTTCTCATTCCTGCAACATCACTTCCCCCAAAAGGTTCTGTAATACACAAACACCCTATCTTTTCTCCTGTAATACTAGGAGCTAAATATTCTGATTTTACACGTGCATCTCCTTCTGCATTAAGATGTGTCATAGCCAGGTAAGCATGTGCCCATATCGCTGCTGCAAACCCTCCAGAGTTTATTTTCTGTAATTCTTCTAGAAGGATTACAGTATAGAAAAAATCTAATCCCATCCCTCCATACTCTTCAGGATATGCAATTCCAAAAAATCCCATATCTCCAAACTTCTTCCAGATAAATCGATCAATCTTCCCAGTCTCTTCCCAAGTATTTATATGTGGTACAACTTCTTTTTGAAGAAAATCCTGTAAGCTTTCTCTAAAAAGATTATGTTCCTCAGTAAAATATAATTCGTTCATCCTTTTCTTTAAATTAGACCTAAAATAGGCAATATGTTAAACAGAAATTTGATTGTTTTATTCAGCTATCAAATATAACTTAATTCTCGCTAATTTATAGTCGGTCATTCCATCAAGTTCTAACAATTCATCGAGTGATTTTATACCTTCATGTAGTATTCTATAGTCTACAATTTCCTTTGCTAGATCAAAATTAAGAAGTGGTATCGTAGATAAATCGGATGCTGTTGCCGTGTTTACATCTATATAGATAACGGTTGGTTTTACCTTTACCGTATAATGATTTAGAATTGTTCGTTTAATCTTTGTAGAAACTCCGTATACATCATATAGCTGTTCATCTATCTGGTAACCTCCTAGTTTCTTTACATGACGTACGATTTTATCTGCTGCTTTTTCATCTATCCCATCTAAAGCGATTAACTTTTCCAATGTAATGCTGTTAAGTGCATCTTTTTGATCATATGTCTTCCACTTTGATTTTGCAGTATATGATGATTTCTTTTTTGGATTAGTTACCCATTCAGGAAATTTAAAGTAAGGAGAAATGATAGCCAGTAAAGAATCCGAAACGTGTGTTACTTGTTTAAAATCGGTCTTAGAGTTGACCCATTTTCCGCTTTCGCGAAAGCGGTGCAATCGACTTATCTCTTCTACCGTCATCCCTAACGTATATCCTTTATAATCGGTTATAAAATTAGGGTTAAATGGATAGATTTTAGGTTTCCTACTTTCTGTAGCAACTCTTTTTAAAGAATCTATTTGTATTTGGAAAGCAAGAACTTCTTGTTGCTCTGCTTCAGAAATAATAATTTCTTTTTCAGGCTTATAAAAATAAGAAAAGCTCATTCCAGCAAGAATAAGCCCTATTAAAATCAAAATCCCACTTCTCTTTTGTCTATCGTAAAAGAAGTGGGATTTAAAATTATTCATGAGTTGTAATTAGTTTTTTACAACGCCTTTAATCGCATTTACATATTTAGTCATTTCCTCTCTAACTCTTGGGAATAAGAATAACAACCCAATCATATTAGGGAATACTAATGCTAATATCATAGCATCAGAAAACTTAATTACTGCGTCTAAAGTAGCAGATGCTCCAATAACTACAAATAATAAGAACAATACCTTATATACTATATCTGCTTTCTTACCTCTTCCAAAAAGGAATTTCCAAGACTGTAATCCATAGTACGACCAAGAAATCATTGTAGAAAAAGCAAAAAGTATAATTGCTACAGTAAGGATGTATCTAAATCCAGGAATTACTGAGTCAAATGCCATAGAAGTCAAATCTACACCTCCAATATATTGTCCAGTTTCTGTTATTAAAACAGTACTACTTACAGAGTTTCCATACTCAAATGCTCCAGCATCCATATTAAAGAATATAATTACCAATGCTGTCATTGTACAGATTACTACTGTATCAATAAAAGGCTCTAGTAATGCTACTACTCCTTCACTAGCAGGATACTTTGTTTTCACAGCCGAATGCGCAATTGCTGCAGATCCTGCTCCAGCTTCATTTGAAAATGCAGCTCTTTGGAATCCTACAATAAGAACTCCTAATACTCCTCCAAGACCTGCAAGTGGTGTAAATGCACCTGAGAAAATCATTCCAAAAGCATCACCTACATATTTAATATTTGCAAAAATGACAACTAAAGATGCTAGGATATATATACCAGCCATAAAAGGCACAATCTTCTCTGTAATATTTGCAATACGTTTAATTCCTCCTATAATAACAATTCCAACAATCACTGCTAGAATAACTCCAATAATCATCCCAGAAGCACCTCCAGAAAGCCCTAACATGCTTTCTATTTGCACAGCTGCTTGATTAGATTGGAATGCGTTTCCTCCTCCAAAAGAAGCTCCTACACAAAGTATAGCAAAAATCACGGCTAATACTTTACCTAAGATGGCTTTATTTTGAGCAGCTAGTCCTCTTTTTAAGTAATACATAGGTCCTCCATACACAGTTCCATCTGGTCCTACATCACGGTATTTTACACCAAGTGTACATTCTACCAGCTTCGTTGACATCCCTATAAGTCCACATACAATCATCCAGAAAGTAGCACCTGGTCCTCCAACAGCTATAGCAACCGCTACCCCTGCTATATTCCCTAATCCTACAGTACCGGAAACGGCTGTAGCCAATGCTTGGAAGTGACTTACTTCTCCTTCTTGACTTTCATCTCTAATAGTATCTGGTAAATCTCCATCCACTATATTAACATCAGACTTCTCTACACCATGACCTTCAATCTCATCATATTTACCTCTTACAGTATTAATCGCAAGTTTGAATTTTGTAACCGCAGGAAAACCAAAATAAACAGTAAAGAATGTTGCTCCTATAACTAGAAGAATTACAACAATAGGAATATCATAGCCAGCAATAGGAACGGGATATAAAACAGTATTCTCCCACCAAGTAGCAACTGGCATAAAAGCATCATTAACTTTTTCATCAATTCCTTTTTCTGCAGCATCTTGAGCATACATACCCATAGAGCTTAGCATTCCAATAAGTAATAGAAGATATTTCTTCATCATTTAATTTATGTTAGGTTATTATTAAATCAGAGAGCAAGATGCAAAAAAAAGCCCCTTAATCAAAGAAATGATTCTTAAAATCGATCACATTTATGAAATTCCAAAAATATGATGCAGGTTTACAATCTGTTCTGGACGTCCTATAACGATCAATTTTGAATCCATTTTAAGGACAAGATCTGCACTAGGGTTCACTGTATATTTCCCTTCTGGCGATTTATATCCTATAATCGTACAGCCCGTTTTATTTCGGAAATCTATATCCTTAATACTAGACTCTTCTCCACTTGGGCATATTTTTTCAAAACCAATCTCTTCTACATTAATACTATCTTCTTCTCCTACTACCGAAAGGTTATCTAAAAATTCTATTAAATCTGGCACCACTACAAGTGAAGCCATATGATCTCCTCCTATTCTATTAGGCATAATCACATTATCTGCTCCAGCAAGTTTTAATTTCTTTTGGGAAGTTTCGTGTTCTGCACGGCTTATAATTTTAAGTTCTTTATTAAGTTGTCTTGCACTTAACACTACAAAAAGATTATCTGCATCATCTGGTAAGGCAGTGATAAGTGTTTTTGCACGCTCTATACCAGCTTCAAGCAATACTTCATCTTCATTTGCATTCCCCTTTATAAATAACACCTCTCCATCCTCATGTCGCCCTATCACTTCATCATTTTTATCTATTACGACAAAAGGGTGATTGTATGCTTTTAGTTTCTCAACAGCTTGTTTTCCATTACGCCCATAACCACATACAATAATATGATCTGATAACTGATTAATTTGTTTCTGCACTTTTTTAAATTTTAAAGTATCATAGGTGTTCCTACTAATAATATATTCTGTAATTACAGAAATCGCATATCCAACAATAACAACACTACATAATATAAGTATTACTGTAAATAACTTAGCTTCTGGCGTGAGTGGATATACTTCTCCATAACCAACGGTAGTAATTGTAATCACCGTCATATAGATAGCATCTATCCATTCATATCCCGCAATCATCCTATAACCAAAAACACCAATAAGGAGTGTGATGATTACAAAAATAAGAGCAACATATATTTTGGATCTAAAAAAATCAAACATAGACTTATAGGTCAAAAACCGAAGTTCGTTTTGTATACACCAAATCTTTAAGCCTTAATAAAAAAGCAGAAGTAATATATAATGCAAAACCAATTCCTAATGTTGCAAAAGACATATATATAAAAAACAAACGTACATTCTTTGCTCGCATTCCTAAACGATCTGCAAGACGAGAAGACACATAAAAACCATGTTTTTCAAAATAGTGCCTAATATTGTATACCAGTTTTAACATTATTGCAAAATACAAAAAGTATATGATTTCAATTCATTTTACTTTAGGTTTAAAGCATTCCAAATTAGGAGTGTATTTCTTATCTAGATTTACTTTTCTTTGGTTCCTTTTAAACAAAAAATAATGCTTGATCTTTTTGAAAAAAATCATCTTTAGACAAATTATAAAAATGACATAAGAACGTATTACAAGAAGTTTTTATACTATCTAAAGTTTATCGTTCTGAAGTGATGCTTTATATGTACAAGCAATGCTACTTAAAAAAGAGATCATAATACTTTCTGTTAATAAATAAATTAGATTTTTCTTCTGTATTCTACCTTTTTTGAATTCCCTATTTTATCTTTGTTTCCATGGAGCATTTCATCGTATCAGCTAGAAAGTATCGTCCTCAGACATTTAAAGATGTTGTAGGACAGCAAGCTATTACAAATACGCTTGAAAATGCTATTGCAAATAATCATCTTGCGCAAGCCCTTCTTTTTTGCGGACCTCGTGGTGTGGGAAAAACAAGCTGTGCTCGTATTCTTGCAAAACGTATTAATCAAGATGAGAACACCCGTCCTGATGAAGATTTTGCATTTAATATTTTTGAACTTGATGCTGCCTCAAATAATTCGGTAGATGATATTAGGAATCTTATAGATCAAGTTCGTATTCCACCACAAGTCGGAACGTATAAAGTATATATTATAGACGAGGTACACATGCTATCGCAAGCAGCTTTTAATGCTTTTCTAAAAACACTAGAAGAGCCTCCAAAGCACGCTATTTTCATACTTGCCACTACAGAAAAACATAAAATCATACCTACTATATTATCTCGTTGTCAGATTTTTGACTTCAAGAGAATCACTGTAACTGACGCTAGAAAACATCTCGTCGAGATTGCAAAAGAAGAAGGTATAGACGCAGATGAAGAAGCGCTACACATTATTGCTCAAAAGGCAGATGGTGCCATGCGAGATGCCTTATCAATTTTTGATAGAGTAGTGAGTTTTAGTGGGAAAACGCTTTCGCGAAAAGCGGTCACAGAAAACTTAAATGTATTAGATTATGAGACTTACTTTACAGCTACGGATCATATTCTGAAAAATGAAATCCCACAGTTACTTTTACAATTTAATGATATCTTATCCAGAGGATTTGACGGACATCATTTTATAGCAGGACTTGCATCTCATTTTAGAGATCTTATGGTTTGCAAAAATCCGCCTACTATCCATTTATTAGAAGTTGGCGATGGTACTAAAAAGAAATATTACGAGCAATCACAACAAACAGATATTCCGTTCTTGCTAAAAGCCATTGAGATGGCAAATAGCTGTGATCTCACTTATAAAACAAGTCGTAACCAAAGACTACTTGTAGAACTTTGTTTAATGCAGCTTGCCTCTATCACTTATGATGGAGAAAAAAAAAATGATGGGCCTTTCATAATTCCTCCTTCATTTTACAAATTACCAAAAGAGAATGCACAACATATAGATCGAACATTAAAAGTTCCTCCTCCTATACAAGGACAGACTCAAGAATCTATTTCTCAAAGTCAGCCAGAAACACTTGCTCCATCTATACCACAACAGACAACTGTTGCTACACCAGCAGTTCCTAAAACAGTACCCAAAGAAATTACAACAACAACACCTGAGACAATTGTTCCTAACATAAACATTAGAAAAGAAAGAGTTTCTGGTTTATCAATTAAAGGGTTACAACGCAAAAAGGAATTAGAAGAAAAATTAGAAGAACGAAAAGTGGATGTCACAAATTTACCACGTGAACCCTTTACAGAAATCGCCATGCAAGCAACTTGGCGAGAATACGTTTCTAAAATCTCAAAAAAAGGTGAAAAAATTGTTGCTTCAAACCTAGAAGCAGATGTTCCAAAACTTAATGGCACTACCATTACATTAGAGTATCCTAATGCAACTATGAAAGTAGAGGTAGAAAGAGCTCAAGGCCCTTTACTTGAATTTCTTAAACGCAAACTTAGCAATTACGATATCACACTAGATATTACAGTAAATGAAGAAGTACAACGTAAATATGCATATACAGGACAAGAACGATATGACAAACTTAGAGAGCAGAATCCTGAACTAGATATTCTGAAACGTGCTTTTGATTTAGAAATACTAGAACAATAATTATGGAAGAGAAAGATCCTATCCAAATGCTACATCTTAAATTACCTACAGATCCAAGGTGGGTAAACATTGTAGAAAAAAACCTAGATGAAATACTTACAGATCACGCTTATTGCGAACAAAAAGCGGCATCATCTGCAATATCATTTATTATAGGTTTTCCAGAATATACAGAGCTTGTCTCTGAGATGAGTGATCTTGCTCAAGAAGAAATGAGCCATTTTAAAATGGTGCATGATATTATGAGAGAACGTGGTTTAACACTTGGACGTGAGCGCAAGGATGCCTATGTTCATAAACTACGTTTCTATTTCCCAAAAGGAGGTAGTCGTGTAGAAAGCCTTATTAATAGATTACTAGTTGCTGGCCTTATAGAAGCAAGAAGCTGTGAACGTTTTAGATTACTATCAGAAGAGTTAGAAGATAAAAAATTGGCTCGGTTCTATAAAAAACTAATGATAAGTGAAGCTGGGCATTATGCTATGTTCCTACGTTTTGCCCGCCAATACGGAGACCGTGAAGTCGTTGATAAAAAATGGCAAGAACTTCTTGATTTTGAAGCACAAGTAATGAAAGAACTTAGCGTTAAAGAAACCATACACGGATAACTTTTATACATAAGAAAAATAAAAAAGCCCCAATCATACGATTGGGGCTTTTTTAATACTATGTATTGCTATAATTCTTATAAACGGTATCCTATACTAAATGTAAAGTAACTATTATTACCTGAAGCGTTTGTTATAACATTATCCCTATTTGCCTCATTTGTATTTGCTGAGAATAACGGTAACTCAACAGCAGCGTCATCTTCAAACACTTCTGTAATTCCTATTGTATATCGTACCTCTGCAAAAATGTTATCTGTAAATTGATATCCTAATCCTCCAAATCCTGCAAATTCAAAGCTCTTAAAATTTTCAGATTGTTCAAAAGCAGAAATCTTCAATCCAGCTTGAGGCCCAACATTTATAAAGAGTTTATTTAAATTAATTTTAAGTGCTAATGGCAATTGAAGGTATTCATAACGTAATCCTTCAAATTTGTTTCCTTGAGAAGAATACGCCACTTCTGGCTGAAAACTTAAACGCTCGTTTATTGAAAATTCTGCGAAAAATGCAGCTGTAAAACCTACTCTAGTACCTTCTTGTGCGTCAAATCCACCTTGTCTAGGTGTATCCCCAGCTAAGTTTACGATATCAAAAGAAAGGCTGCTAATTTCACTTACGTTCACTCCCATTTTAAAACCATACCCTACTCCTTGCCCATAAGTTAATGAACAACACATAAGTAATAAGAAGCTGGATAAAAGTGTAATTTTTTTCATAATTTCTGAGTATTTTTTATGATATAGAGATTATGCTAATAATTTAATTTCTATATCCCAAATAGTTATCTTCCGAGCGAAAGATACATTCTTTTCAGGGTTTTATAAAAAAAATTGAGATAAGGGCTTCTATTATTCTTTGAATGTCAAAGAAACATCGATTAATGACCAAAATTAATTCCAATTTGAAGATAAAAGCTTCTACTTTGCTCTATACAATGTCTTAATTATACCATCAGACAATCCAATACTAGGCACAATAATATGTTCTGCTTTAGACCATTTCATAGCCCTCAGATAGATACGAAGCGCTGGAATAATCACATCGGCTCTATCAGGATTAAGACCTAGCTTCACAACACGTTCATCATAACTTAACTCCTCTAATTCTTCATAAAAATTTAAAAGATTTAAATAAGACAATGATTTTTGTGACTTTTTGCCTTTCATTTTAATCACCTTATTAATATTTCCTCCAGAACCTATAACTGTTATTTTATCATAATTTTCAGTCTTCTTTTTTATCCATCTAGCAACTTCTTTCCATTCTTTATCTTTTACAAGATTATTTAATAAACGTACGGTTCCTATCTTAAAAGATTTTGAAGCAGTTGTTTCACCTTGATCATAAATAGTACACTCTGTACTTCCTCCTCCTACATCAACATATAAATAAACTCTATCTTTCTGAATAACACTATGAAGATCTGTCGCTGCTATTATTTTTGCTTCTTCTTTTCCGTCAATAACTTCAATGGCAATAGTAGTTTTCTCTTTTATGATTTGCACAACTTTATCGCCGTTTGATGCCTCTCTCATTGCAGAAGTAGCACAAGCACGATAGTATTTAACTTGATGAGCATTCATCAATAACCGAAATGCCAGCATAGCATCAGTCATCCTTCGTATATTTTTCTTAGAGATTTTGCCTTTAGAAAAAACATCTTCCCCTAATCGTATAGGGACTCTAATCAATTCGTTTTTACGAAAAAGCGTAGGCATATCCTCCTGCTCTATCACATTTGCTACTAATAATCGAATTGCATTAGACCCAATATCAATAGCTGCGTATTTTTCAATGGTAAGCATTAATTTTCTATCTCATTTAAGTAATAATCATACGTTGCTAATTGAGAACGTACTTTAGTTTTATCATTCCTCACATATGCATTATCCTGTCTATCATTAAGCTCTCTTGCTTTTACATTATCATTCCAGCAAATATCAAGTGTCTTTAATATCTCTTTCTTAATATCCTTATCGTATATAGGGCAACTTACCTCTACTCTATTATCTAGATTACGCGACATCCAGTCTGAAGAGGAAATATATACTTTTGAATGTTCTCCTTTACCAAATACATATACTCTAGGATGTTCTAAAAAGCGATCAATAATACTAATCACTCGTATATTGTCACTAAGACCCGGTACACCTGGAATTAAACAACAAATCCCTCGTATAATCAAATCAATTCGCACGCCAGCTTGACTAGCCTCATATAGCTTATCAATAATAGCATAGTTAGACATACTATTCAGTTTAAGACGAATGTATCCTTTACCTCCCTCTTCTACTTTTTCAATCTCCTCATCTATAAGTCTATTAAACGTAATACGACTATAATGTGGTGAGACAATAAGATGCTTATACTTATTGACAATATAATTGGTATCAAAGAAGTTAAAGAGTTTTGATAAATCTTTAAGAATCTTCTGATCTGCTGTAAAGAGTGTATAATCAGTATATATGTTTGCTGTTTTATGGTTAAAGTTCCCAGTACTTATAAAACCATATCTCACTATTTTTTCTTCCTCTTCTCGTTCAATAACACATACTTTACTATGCACTTTTAGTCCAGGTACTCCAAAGATAAGTTTGACCCCTTGATCTTCCATTTTCTTTGCATACATCATATTAGACTCTTCATCAAAACGAGCACGTAATTCTATCTGTACCGTAACCTCTTTTCCATTTTGAGCTGCATTAATTAATGCACTAGCTATATGAGAAATCTTAGCCAGTCTATATATCGTAATCTTAATAGATAACACTGATGGATCTAGCGCAGCTTCCCGCAAGAACTTAATCGTATAGGCAAACGTATGATACGGAGCATACTGTAAAAAGTCCCTTTGGGCTACTTTTTCAAACATGCTACAGTCTAAAGTTATCCCCTTAATAGGCAATGGCTTTTGCTTAGGATACAGCAAATCCTTATGTCCCAAACTAGGGAATCCCATATAATCTTTTCGGTTATGATAGCGTCCACCAGGAATGATACTATCATCATTTTCTATATCTAGCTTTTTAAGAAGAAAAGCTAATGTCTCTTCTTCAATGGTTTTATCATATACAAAACGAACTGGTGCTCCATCTTCTCTACCCTTAACAGAACTTGATAATTTTTCTATAAAACTTTTTCCAAGATCAGATTCCATATCTAGCTCTGCATCACGTGTGATTTTAATCATATGCGCAGAAATAGATTCGTAGTCAAAAATATTAAAGATACTATCTAGATTATAGCGTATCAGATCATCTAGCATAATAATACAATTCTTATCGTCTATTTTAGGAAGTACGATAAAACGATCTATACTACTAGGAATTTCGAGTAACGCATATATCGGTTTTTTACCACCTTTGATCTCCATTTTTATAGTGAGATATGCCTCTAAATCTTGGATACGAGGCAACTCTACATCTTCTTGAAGTATGATTGTTTCGATCGCTGGGCTTACTTCTTCAGTAAAAAAATCTTTTATAAATTTTTGATGCTCTTCGTTTTCAATTTCGGTTTCCTTGAGAACATGAATCCCTTCTAATTCAAGTTTCTGGTATATATCTTGTAATATTTTTAAACTCTCTGCTTGCTGATGTATCACTATATCAGTAATCATAGGTAACAGCTCTTCTGCTGTATACACTCCTAATGCTTTTCTTCCTTTACGACCCGCTCTTACAATACGACGCACCGTTGCATATCGGACCTTAAAAAACTCATCCAGATTATTGGAAAATATCCCTAAAAAACGCAACCGTTCAATCAGAGGAACCGTTTCGTCGGCTGCTTCTTGCAATACACGACCATTAAATTGTAACCAACTTAACTCTCTATTTATATATCTACTCTTTTGTAGTTCGTTCATGCTTTATAACTCTTTTGGTGTGCAAGTGAAAATGGTTTTTCCTTGGTTGATATCCTTCCAATGTTCTATATCAAAAGTAATCGCTGTAAACCCAGCTGTAGGCACATTATCTATTCTTTTATTTCCGTAAATATTTACAAAATTAGTCATCGCATTATTATGTCCAAAAACCATAAGACAATGAATCGAATCATCACAATTACGGATCACATTAACTAAATCTCTTCCTTCAAAATCATATAGTGTATGATCTAGTACGATATCATTTTCTGGTATTTGGTACGCTTTCGCGAAAAAAAACGCCGTAGTCTTAGCTCTCATCGCATCACTACTCATCATAAGATCTGGCTTAGGCATATGTTGCGCAATATATGAGGCAATTTTAGGTGCATCGTTTAACCCTCTATCATTTAAAGGGCGTTCGTGGTCTATAACATCAAACTTCCAACTGGACTTTGCATGACGTACTACATAAAGTGTTTTCATATCAGGGAGCTAATCGTTCTTTAATCCATTGTCCTTCTTCTATTCTATACCGTATTCTATCGTGTAATCTACTTGGACGTCCTTGCCAAAACTCTATAGAAATAGGCTTTACTATATATCCACCCCAATGTGAAGGACGAGAAATAGCCACATCGGCATATTTTTCTTTAAGTTCAGTCATTGTATCTTCTAAAACCTGACGGTCAGAAATCACTTTACTTTGATCAGATACCAAAGCTCCTAACTGACTTTCTTTAGGCCGTGCATTAAAATATGTATTAGATCGTTCTTCAGACACTTTACTCACTTCCCCTTTTACAATGACTTGACGTTCCATACTTGGCCAAAAAAAAGAAAGCCCTACCTGCGGATGCAGATTCATACTTTCCCCTTTCTCACTTTCGTAATTTGTATAGAATACAAAGCCATCTTGATCGTATTCCTTAAGTAATACAATACGTGATTTTGCAAAACCATCTTTACCTAAAGTCGCTAGCGACATCGCATTGGGTTCTTTTACACCTCCATCTGCCTCTATTTCTTTAAACCATATAGCAAATTGTGCTAAAGGATCATCTACTGTATTCTCAAGTAATAATGCTCCTTTTGCATAGGTTTGTCTATAATCATGCAAATCTCTATTCATACTTGCTAAGGTACGGGAAAGCAAACAAAGTTAAAAGTAGGTTTGTCCAGTTTTACATAGAATTAATCTTACAAAAGCACATTAAAAAAAGGGGTATTAACCCCTTGTCATAAAAACTTGATTTTTATAACTTTACTTATAAAAGTGACACCCGTATGAATTCTCAAAAAAAAATGAAGCATTTTATATACTTCCTCCTTATTGTATTTGTCTTTAGCACAACATTTTCTTGTGTTAGCACACGAGTCGAAGCAAATCCATATCAAGATGGCGCTGTCAATATTGCATGTCAGAAAAAAAGTAGTTGGAGTTACTTCTGGGGACTTAAACAAAAAACAGTAAGTGCAAATCCTGAGATAGAAGGCACCGAATGTCCTTGTAGAAATAAAGCCATGACTTGGGTAGAAAGCAAAACATCACTAGGTGATTTTGTAGTAAGTCTAGTCACTGTAGGCATTATAAATCACAGAACCATTACCTATGGTTGCGCTAGAGATCAAGGAGGCGAAGGCGGTTTAGAAGATTAATATCAAAAACATATGATACCAGAAGGATTAGAAAAATTACCCATCGAAGAATGGACAAATAAGCATGAGAACTTTACACATGATCTTGTTCCCAACGCATCTTTTAAAGTCTTTAATCCCACAGGAGGAAGTCGCAAAGAACGTTATCAAAAAACGACACAGAATTTTCAGTGGCTTATAAAACACGGTGTAGCTAATAATCTAAAGTTACGCGCGATGGGTAGCGGTTGGTCTTTTACCAAAGTATCCGTAACCGAAGGAGGTCTTATTGATACTGCTTCTTTAAATTTTTCTTTTCCATTAACGCAAAAATTTGTCGCGCAGGACTATCAGAAACAAGCACAAGATTTATATTTCTTACAATGCGGAAGCATTATTTATGAAATCAATAATCGTCTGTCTACCAAAAACCCAGCAAGATCCATCAAAGCATCTGGAGCGAGTAATGGTCAGACCATTGCTGGAGCGTTGTCTACAGGAACGCATGGAGCTGCATTTGAGGTAGGTGCTATTCAAGACTTTGTAGTAGGACTTCATATTATCACAGGACCCAATGAGCATGTTTGGTTGGAGCGAGCTTCCTATCCAGTTGCCGCACCTACATTTGTAGATTGGTTGGATACAAAAATTATTAAAGACGACGCCCTTTTTGAAGCCGCTTTAGTTAGTTTTGGAAGTTTTGGTTTTATACATGGTGTGATGATAGAGACTGAGCCTATCTTCTTACTAGAAGAACATCGTAAAGGAGACATTCCCTACAATGATGATCTAAAAAAAGCCATGACACAATTGGACTTCTCTGGACTCAATTTACCAGGTGCAGGTCCTAATAAAGAACTCTATCATTTTGAGGTGCTTTTTAACCTACATAAGTTTGAAAAGAACAATTCTGAAAAAGGTGCTTTTCTTAAGTATATGTACAAGAAGCCTTATCAATTGCCGTATGATGTTGTAGAGCGAGATAACAACTTTACTTATGGAGATGATTTACTAGGTATTATGTCTTCTTTACTAGATAGACTTGGTGTCGTTTCTGATTTGCTCATTCCTCCTATGGTAAATACGATGTTTGGACTCGCATTTAAACCACAAGATCCACAAACGGGAACGATACGAGAACTTTTTAATTACTCAAAATTTAGAGGAAAAGTAGCCAGTGCTGCCATCGGAATAGACATTGCAGATGCCGCCAAGGTTGTTGAGGAAATTATGGTCGTAAATAAACGATGCCCATTTCCTGGAGGACTTTCTTTACGCTATGTAAAAGGAACTAAAGCCACGCTTGGCTTTACAAGATTCACACATACCTGTGTATTAGAAATGGATGGGGTAGATAGTAAAGCTGCCAGAGTTTTTTACGAAGCTATTTGGGATAGACTGGAAGAACTCAACATTCCGTATACATTACACTGGGGTAAAATCAACTTTAATCTGAATAAGACACGTGTTAAAAATATGTATGGAACAACCAATGTAAATGCATGGATTGACGCACGTAACACATTATTGTCTAACGAGGTTGCTACGGTGTTTTCTAATAAGTTTATTGAGCGTTGTGGTCTTGATACATTGCTTGGACCTATCGTTTAGTTAGAATAAAGAGTATAGAGTATAGACGGGATCTCAATACACATATTAAAAATAGAGTAACACTCTAAATTAGAGTACTACTCTATTTTTAATATATGCTATTTTCACACCTCCCTAACCCTCCTTCTTTGGAGGGAACACTCAAAATAAAAATTCCCTTATATAAGTCTATACTTTATAAGCAAAGCGATCTATTCTAAATATTCTATTATACGCCATTCCTAAGGCAGGTAGGCTTTTCGCGAAAGCGAAAAAATGAAACCAATACAGTTCTCTTTTTATATCTCTCCAATCTTCAGGAGCTAACTGTCACAGAGAACTTGTCGAAGTGCTTAGAGGGAAATACTCAAAACGTTTAAAAAGCTCCTCACCTCATTGAGGGGAGGTGGATGGATCGAGGCAACGAGATTCAGACGGAGGGGAGTTACATGCTATATTCTATAAGCAAAGCGATCTATGCTCTATACTCTTTGATTTACTTTTTCTTCTTTTTGGCTTTTATAAATCCTTTTTGGATCAATAAATCACGTATTGCTTTATTATGTTTTACAATACGCATATGTTCTTCATAGGAAAGGTCTTCTTCTTCTAATTGTGCTTCGTAGTTTTCTAGTATTTCTACCTCATTGGCTCCTATAAAATAGCGTCTGTGTTCTGTATAGCCATCGGCATCTAAGAAATACTCACAGGTATAATCATCATCGTGTATTATTTTAAAAGCAATGGTGATGTTATTTTTTACGGCAGTAGATCCTGCTGTACGGTATACACGATTAGGGTATGTGTCTTGTTTTACCAAGAAAAGATTACGCGGTATTAACAGATCAAAGTGTTCTTGTAAACGAGCTAGTATTTGCTTGGGTATTACTTTTGGTTCTTCCATGGTATCGTGTCTTAAAATGTAAATACCTCACCATCATCGGCTAGGTGTACATTGGGAAATATCGTTAGGGCTTCTTCTTTAAATTCGTTTAGATCTCCATATCTCGTAGAGTAATGCCCTAGGATAAGGTGATCTACCTTGGCTTCTTTGGCAATGCTTGCGGCATGCTTTGCTGTACTATGTCCTGTGGGTTTACACAGATGTTCATGACTATCTAAAAATGTAGATTCATGGTACAAGGCTGTTGCATTTTTTATTTGATCTGCAATGACAGGTTTATACATGGTATCGCTACAGTAGGCATAACTCTTGGCTTTAGGTGGATCAAATGTCAAATCTTTATTAGGAATTACAGTACCATCTTCTAGCGTGGCATCGCCTCCTTGTTTGATTTTATTATAATAAGCTTTATCTATGTCTAAGTTTAAAACGGCATTGATATCTAACTTACGATCACCTGTTTTCTCTTGAAAGAAATACCCATTGGCATAAATACGGTGTTTTAAAGGAATGGTCGTCACTGTCACGAGATCATCTTCATAGATGCGTTCTGGTTCTTTGCTATCTAGTTCTTTAAAGTATAATGGATAACTGGTAAAGCTTTGCGTAAGCTTCAGCTGAAGTAAGCATACTTCTTTTATACCTACAGGACCATAAATGGTAAGCGGTGTGGTACGTTTTAATAAACTAAAGGTTGAGATCACTCCCATCAATCCAAAAAAATGGTCTCCATGTAAATGTGAAATGAAGATATGCTTGATACGGGCAAATTTTATTTTATTTCGCCGTAAGGCAACTTGTGTCCCTTCTCCACAATCTATCAGGAATAGATGGTTTCGTATGTTAAGTACTTGAGATGTTGGGTTTTTAAATGCACCTGGAGCAGCGGCATAGCAACCTAAAATAGATACGGTAAGTGAACTGCTCATAGTATATGATACTGTGTATTGTAATTAGAGTGCGAAAATAAATATAACTTAATACAATTAGATTCTTTCTTTTCTTTTTTTCATTGCCAAACTGAATATCGGTAATGTGTCATAAAACTATAAAACACGTCATTCTGAACTTGTTTCAGAATCTCAAGCTTCTATTTACCAATATTGTACGAGACCCTGAAACAAGTTCAGGGTGACATATAAACTATGCGATAAAAAACGGATGTACAGTTCTTCAAAAAAAATCAAAAATGTAAAGTTTTTTAATCAAAATGTAAAGTTTATTTGACATTATGAAAAACATGTTATACATTTGGATCATTCATTAATCAAAAATCAATCGTTATGAACATTCCTTATTTATTTCCAAATCGCTTTAAAAAAATAGGCTGGATCCTTTTTATTCCTGCTGCTATTTTAGGTATCTACATCTTAAAATCGGGAGAGGTTCCAGCTTTTTTTGAAACCTCTGTTTTGGCTTTTATCCATGAATCTTTTATAAATAGTGATTCTGAGTTAATAAGCAACTATTATTTTGAAGTCATTGAGAATAATATTCTGGATGAAATTTTAGTAATCATTACTATCATAGGAGCGCTTTTTATAGCATTTTCTAAAGAAAAGCATGAAGATGAGTATATTAATAAGATCCGTTTAAATTCGCTCGTATGGGCTACCTATGTAAACTATAGTATTCTTATTATTTCTACTATTTTTGTGTATAATGCTACGTATTTCTGGGTGATGCTCTTAAATATGTTTACGATACTTATTATTTTTATCGTACGTTTTAACTGGCAACTTATTAAACTAAAAAAAGAGGCGTCTTATGAAGAATAGTATCAAAGTAGAGCGCGCCAAAAAGAACTTAACGCAAGCTGATCTCGCAAAGCTCGTCAACGTAAGTAGACAAACAATTAACTCTATGGAGTTAGGGAAGTATGTACCGTCAACAGTACTGGCATTACGTCTAGCCAGTATATTTGAAACAGATATCGAATCTATTTTTACATTAGAAGAGTCAGATTGGAAGTAGTTGTATATTCTTAAAAGCCAAGGTCTCGTTCGATTTCTTCCATTTGGACGATATCTTCGGCTTCTTGAAGTGTAGGAACCACGATCATTTCTTCTGGAACAAGATCATAATCTATTCCTGTATTGACAACCACGAAGGATTTTCCAGCTTCTCGTTGCGTATTAGAAAGTGCTAAGAAAGCAATCAGTTGATCCAGCGTAAGTGCTTCGTATTTTAATAGATCAACCACGAGGTTCAAAGCTTCATATTTCTCTGGAACAATACGTTCTAGATAGGATGCAAAGTCCATCACATCATCACGCTCATCGGTTAGGGTTGTATAGGTATCTGTTGTTGTAATTTTCATTACTGTTTGATTTTTGAAGCTAGTAGATACATCACTGCCATACGAACAGCCACGCCATTTTCTACCTGATTAAGGATAATCGCTTGTCCAGAATCTGCTACATCACTGGTGATCTCCACGCCTCTATTGATAGGACCTGGGTGCATAATCACAATTTCTTTATCTAGGGATTCTAGTAAGTTCTTATCGACTCCATATTGCTGTGCATATTCTCGCGTACTTGGAAAGTAACTGATGTCCATACGTTCGTTTTGCACACGAAGCATATTGGCCACATCACACCATTGTAATGCTTTGCGTAAATCCAGCTCTACTTCTACCCCAAGGCTTTCTATATATTTTGGGATCAGTGTTTTTGGACCACATACTTTTACGTTGGCTCCTTGAAGTTTCAACGCATAGATATTAGATAAAGCAACACGGCTATGTAATACGTCGCCTACGATCACTACATTTTTACCTGCGACCTCGCCTAAACGTTCTCGGATAGAATAACTATCGAGTAATGCCTGTGTAGGATGCTCATGGGCTCCATCACCTGCATTTACGATACTGGCATCTATATGTTTGGAAAGAAATACACCCGCTCCTGGATTAGGATGACGCATCACCACCATATCTACTTTCATAGACAGGATATTATTGACTGTATCTATTAAGGTCTCCCCTTTCTTCACCGAAGAAGCTGCAGCCGAAAAGTTAATCACATCAGCACTTAGTCGTTTCTCTGCCAGTTCAAAAGAAAGTTTGGTACGGGTACTATTTTCAAAAAAGAGATTGGCGATTGTAATATCACGTAAGGAAGGAACTTTCTTAATCGGTCGATTAATCACTTCCTTAAAATGATCGGCAGTCTTAAAGATGAGATTGATATCCTCTTTTGTGATGTATTTTATTCCTAGTAAATGTTTTACACTTAATTCACTCATCGCTACTTATTAATCACATAAACGGTGTCTTCACCTTCATTTTCTACCCAACTCACTTTTACTTTCTCTTCATTGATGGCATCTACCTGTCGTCCTCTATAATCAGGTTGGATCGGTAGATGTCTGCTAAAACGTCTATCAATCAGACATAAAAGCTCTACTTCTTGCGGTCGTCCAAAACTCTGTATGGCTGTCAGCGCCGCATTGATACTACGTCCTGTATACAGTACATCGTCTATAAAAACGACTTTCTTATTCTCGACTACAAAATCAATGTGTGTTCTGTTTGCCTCTAGTATTTTTTCGCTTCTGCGAAAATCATCACGATAAAACGTAATATCTAGATATCCTAAGGATACGTTTTCGATCCCATAACTATCTGTCAATAGTTTTTTGATCCGTTCTGCTAAGAATATCCCACGGGGTTGTATTCCTATAAGTACGGTTTCTGAAAAGTCTTCGTGATTTTCAATAAGTTGACAAGCCAGTCTATTGAGGATAATGTGTACCTCGGTAGCATTAAGTAATACTTTTTGACTCATAGATGATTCCAAAACAATGTTCGGAGAGCAAAGATAGGGAGTTTTTTTGTTATTGCTGGTTTTTTCCGCTCCTGCCTGCCGTCAGGCAAGTTCGCGAAAAGGGTTCCTCATGTATATAATCAAGAATTCAAGACTGGAAAATGAAAAGAGAGAAGAGAAAAGTCTAGTTTCTAGAATCCAATCTCTAAAAGCAAGGCGGTCTTGCGTCATCTCGACGACAGGAGAGATTTCACAAGTAGCTCACATAAAAGCTCCAATTAAAACCTTCTCTCTGTTATGTGATTTCCTGCCTACGACAGGCAAGTTCGTCACTTGTATCTTATTCTATCGAAATAATGAGAGAAAACAGAAAATAGAAAAAGAGAGAAGAGAATAGAGAATAGTCTAGGTTTTAGAATCCAATCTCTAAAAGCGAAGCGGTCTTACGTCATCTCGACGACAGGAGAGATCGCATAAGTAGCTCATACAAAAGCTCCAATTAAAACCTTCTCACTGTTATGTGATTTCCTGCCTACGGCAGGCAGGTTCGTCACTCGTACCTCGTTCTGTCGAAATGACGAATCTTTATTATTCTCGATTACGGAAAGCCGTAAAGAGAGCTGATTGGGTTTGGTTAGGTTTACAGGTGATTGTAAACGTTTATAATTATTGTAGTCGTTTTAAAATATAATTACAGGTTTGTTCTCTTGAAAATTATACTGGATTTGAGAAACACACACATATGTAAAATAAAGTACATGTGTTTTATATAGTAGTTAGCCATAATTTAGCCAAACATTGAAAACAGAGGATTTAACATATATAGATTGGAATTTATTTTCTATACTCAAAGAGCCGAAATTGAAACCTCATATTGTTCTGAATGATTTCCTAAAAAAGGAATCTGATAAAATTACTTTAGTTTATTCAGATGCACATCTTGGAGATTTAGCAAAGACATCTGACAAATTATCAAGTAAACGAATTAATGACCTTAATTATCTTTCTGAAAAAACAAAGGATTTAGTAATCGTTAAATATTTTGGACGTGATTATATTGATGTCGAAAACAGAAATGCACTTGAATTTCACGAACAGAATGTCCATGATAATTCAACAGCACCATTAGTTCAATGGCAAACTATTGTTAAACAAATGACAGACAATTATGGACCATTAAGAGATGACATAATCAAAACACATTTTAAATTAGACCCAAAGAGTATCTGCAATTTTTCAGTTTCTCAATTGGACGAATTAATTAAAATGATAGGAATAAGTGGTTCTTTAAAGGAATTCGTTGAATTCGGATTATCGCTACGTGGAGATACTTCAACAAATCCTTTGACATATATTGATTATTATACAACTGCGTATATGAATTTAGACTTGATTGGTTTTTTCCCAGACTCAATGAATGAAAAAGGAGATTTCAGTAATTTGCTAAATGATTCTAAACATTCGGCTTATGGTTCAATCTGTAAAGCATTTATAACGAACGACAACAAGTGTTACCATAAATCCAAATTTCTATTTGAATATTTTAAAAGTAATTCAAAACTGATTAAAACCTGTAAGATTAAAAATGGAACCGCACAATTAGAGAAGGAATTAAACAGTTTAGTAGAATAAAAACCGAATAGAAAATCCGCAAGAATTTTCGTAAGTAGGCAAGAATTAGCAATTAATTATTCACGTTAGCCATAATTTAAATGAATATCACACCAAAAGATAATAATATAGAGTTTAATCGATTTTTATCAGAAAGACTCGGACTAGAATTATATGAAGATAAATTCTTGCGTGACTATATAAAAAAAGCTCAAAGTGGTGCGCTAAACCTATATGATGCTTCTTTAATAAATGTCTCTGATGAAAGTTGGATATTAATACTACACGGAGAAGTATTACTGGTTTATGGTAAGAACTGGAAGAAAGAACAATTTTCAGAAATAAAAGAAATCTTTGAACTTAACTCATACACAAATTATTCATTAGCTGGAAACTCAGAATTAATTAATGATTTAATAGATTTTTTTAAGGTAGATAATCACACGATTGAAAAAGAAAGAATCTTTTACAGAACAAATAAAATTAGCGATTTTGACTCTAAAAAAAATACAATTTGCATAGCACAAATGTCAGATGCTAATGAACTGTCCGAAATGCTTCAAAAGTACTACCACGAGGAATATAATGGTCAAAATGATAAATCAATTGACGAAATGTTCAGACGAATTTGTGGTTTAATACAAACCAATTCGATGTATGTTCTGAAGAATAGTAGTGACGAAATTTGTAGTTTCTGTACAATTATAAACCCCGACATTGGAATTCTGTTTACTAAAAGTAAATTTCGTGGAAAGGGGTATGGCAAAATAATAATATCGTTTTGTTCTAAATTACTGCTTGAAGAAAATGACGAAGTATTTGTAATGACGGACAAGGCAAAAATGGTATCAAATATTGTTTGTGAAAAAGCAGGGTTTAAGCCATATTTTAATTATACGAGTACTGAAATAAACAATGGCTAACAACGTATATAAAAAATGCTCAAGATGGTTAATAGGATTAAAACTCCTACATTTTAATTACCTTTAATCTCAACCGAAAAGTCCGTCTCCGAAAAGACGCGCTTTTCATATACAAATCCGTTATCGGCAATTATAGAACATGACAGAAACACAATTAAATAAGGTAATTGAAGATCTTGACTTGGAAATTGGATTGCAAGATGCAGAAAGCGGAATCATAACAGTTTCAAAGCCAATTTCACTGAACGATAAAGTTTTCAAAAGTAAAACCGATAAAAGAATTTTCCCTCATAAAGAGATAAGAATTAATAATTGGGAGTTTTGTCGAAATCCTATCTTTTCAGTTAGTTTATATAAAGGAAAGTCTGAACCTGAAATGAGTTTTTCATACGAATTCCCAGAAGTAAAAAGTTACCTATCAAATGAAGCAGATTTAGATGCGGTTAGTAGTTTCGTCTTGTATCATATAGACGAAAACTTAAAAGCTCTTAATGGATTTGAGTTAATCTCAGAAAATTGGAGAACAACTCACAAAGATTCAACAGAATTAGCAAATACAAAAAGAAAAGAATCAAAGGAGAAAAATTTTATTACTTACTCATTTTGGGAATCAAACTACATATATTTTAGTATTGATGGAGAGTTTTTCAAAAATGATATAATAAGAAACTTTGCAAAAATTTATTGTCATCTAACATATCAACTTTACTCTTTATTTTCAGAGGTATTGTCTTGCACGGTTGGAATGAAGCCGACTGATGAGTTTAGAAAATTTACTCATAAAAGAAGTGAAAAATCAGATAGAAAAATTTTCATTTCTTACAGTAGAAAATTTGACCAAGAAGTTGAAAAAATTTTGAATAAACTCAAGCAGTCGATGCTAGAATTTTGGTTTGATAAAAATCAAATAACCTATGGTGATTTTATAGATGAAAAGATTGAGGATGGAATCGAAAGTTCAATTGGGTTTCTATTTTTTCTTTCTCCTGATATCAACAAAAAGTTTTATCCAAGGGCTGAGTTGTCATTAGCATTTGAAAAATGCTTAAAAGACGAATCCTATTTTTTGATTCCTGTATTGTTAGATGAGATTGGGAATCTAAAAATGCCCATTGAGTTGGCAAGAAGAATGTACGTATATCCTTATGATGATAACAAGGATTTGGATATAAACAGTCTTGAAAGTTTAATGACTGATTTAATGAAAAAAGCAATAAAAGATAAAAGCAATAAATAGATTGGAAGACGCATACAAATAGCCTTTGCTAAATTTTAAGGTTATCCTTTAGAAACCCCACCACTCCACATTCACAACAAGCACCCTCTACCCCTATACATCCTTAAACCCACAAATACAACCACCGTAACCTCAACACATTCTTAGTACGCTTTCGCGAAAGCAGAAAAATTATAAAAACTCTACTCTATACCAACCCAAAAACCATCCTCTTACTAAAGAATGCATTATACTTCTAAAATAATACTCGTTTTAGAAGCGCCATACACTGCGATTTTTTCAAGGAAGGAAACAAGATGCTTATTGTTTCTAAAATAACCTAAAACGCATAAGCAATCATCCCCCGTGATTCTATCACAACGTTGCACTTCTTCCATGGCTTCTATTGCTTCTATGTGTTTTTGAGTACCTGTCGTTCCTGATGGCCCTCGGTGTATGACTAATGTTATATAGGCTTTGGTCTCAATGCCTAGTTTTTCATGATTCACTTTTAACGCATAACCTTCTATGATGCCTTCTTCTTCCATTTGCCTAACTCGCTTACCTATGGCGGGAGCGGATAACCCAACTTCTTTTCCAATAGTAGCGAAGCTTTCTCTGGCGTTGATTTCTAGCATTTCTAGTATCTTTTTATCTAATACATCCATTTGCAATCAAAAATTTATTAAATAATATTCGATATAATCGAATGTAAATATAACAAAATGAATTCGATTATAAAGTAAAAGTAACATATTACATTCTATATTTGTTAAGCTAGTTTTAAACAGAATAGTTATTCACTTTAATAATTCAAATACAAAAAGAGAACATATGAGTTCATTTTTAATTGATTGTATTGGTTACGGAGGGTTAGTCATCAACTTATATTCAATGTCTACGAAAGGGGGAATATAAGCTAAGATTCATCTCACTCATCGCTAATATAATTTACATTTTATATGGCGCATTAATCAGCGCAACTCCAATTATTGTAGGATGTACTATTGCTGTATTTCTGCATGGGTATCATTTAAGGCGGTTAAACATTAAAAAGCACAGCAATGATTAGAATACAAATAGCAAAAGAAACAGATATCACCATTTTAGCGCTTTTAGGAAGAGTCACATGGGCTGAATCTCACGGACACTATATAGATGATAAAAACAATCTATTAGAATACCTAAACAAGAATTTTTCGGTTTCTAAAACAGAACAGGAAATAAACAATCCAAAGAACCTTTTCTATATTGTATATGTAGATGATTTCCCTGCTGGTTATGCAAAATTGGTACTACACGCAGCACAAGAAAATGTTACTTCTCTAAACAATTGTCGCCTAGAAAGGATCTTTATCCAACATGAATTTATACCCTTAAAAATTGGACAACAACTTCTCACTTTTGTTGAAGAGAAAGCGAAAGCATTACAACTAGATACAATGTGGCTTTCTGTTTATATAAAAAACAAGAGAGCCATTCGGTTCTATGAAAGAAATGAATTTAAAAACGTTGGAGAAGTGAATTTTCTTGTCAATGGAAAAGAATATGAAAACATCGTTTTCTCAAAAAAAATATAAGACGATTCAAATCTAGAAATAGAAGAAAAACTACTAGCAATAACTTATATAAAACATAGCTAGTAAGTGCTTAATCGAAAGGTCTGTGTGTATTTGCTAAGTAGCCAAATTTTTAAATTTGATATCATTAAAAAAGGAAAAGATAATTAACAAAATTTAAAAATTTGGCTTTAGCTTCATTTGAAAAGTATCGCTCACAACTGCCCTACTTTTCATATACTAAACGTTATGAGCAATTCTTCAAAAACGAAAAGAATCTCACTAATTTTAGTAAAAAAGATAAACTTTAACGTAGCATTTAAATGAACCATCTGAAATATAGATTCAGATAGCTTACTTATAAAATAAGTAACTATTCTTTGGCTACATCTGGTCCCATAGCTGAGTCAGTAATAATTTTAACTACATACGTGTAAGGACCATTAGAAGGTTTTTCTGCTATCCAAGCACAATGCCAACCAGTACCCCAACGTTGCCCTGTATCCCAGGGATTATTTTTGTCTGTATCCCACTTCCAAGCTTTAGTTTCATCTTGCGGATTAGAGGGGAAATCATTTCCCGAGTATACGTGCAACTGACCTTGTTGGGCTCTAAAAGGAGCGTCGGTAGTCCATTTTAGCCATAAATTACCTTGATTTTCATATGCTTCTAATGTCCATTCATATTGATTCGTCATAATTTCTAAATTTTAAATTGTCCTACTCTATTTAATCTAAGCTTTTCGGATTTCGCTTTCGTAATTAAAAACTGATAGTAGCTACTCACAATCAAATGTTATAGTTTATGATTACACGTCAAATATGTGATAAAATTTCAAATATTACTAGAGTATAAATACCTGATTAACAAATCAATAGGTTATTTTTAGTTTTAATACCTGACAATTCAAAGCCAAAGAATTAATGACCATAATTATGAAAGAATGTCAAGACTCATGACATTTAGGTATGAGGATACTAATTCTGTCACGAGAGAAAAAGGGTAAAACAAAACATAAAAACTCAGCGCTGTGTTTATCTGAAAATGTAGTATCTTTTTACACACAACCAATCATATACAATCACATTAGCGGTTATTAGAATAATCCAACAATAAAATTTAAATGCTAAAAAAAATACTTTGGGGAATACTAGTTTTGGGCTTGATAGGTGGCGCCTTTGGCTATTATAAATACTCAAGAATAATGTCCCCAAATGTTCCTGAAAAACTAGAAAACGATATCGTCATTATTCCGACAAATTCCTCATTTGACGATGTCGTTGAAATCCTCTATACGAATAACCAAATTATAGATACCGTTTCATTTCATGAAGTGTCAGAAATGATGAGTTATAAAAAAAATATCATAAGGTCAGGAAGGTATAAAATTACTCCATCTTGGAGTAACCGCTCATTAATAAGTCATCTTCGAGGAGGAGAGCAAGAAACTGTAAATTTAATTTTAACTCACGGTTGGTTATTGTCAGATGTAGCTAGTAAAGCTTCTAAATTTATAGAAAGTGATTCAACGGCTTTGATTACCCTTTTTCAAGACAAGGATTATATAACCAAATTTGGATATACTCCTGAAACCCTAATGAGTTTGTTTATTCCAAATACGTATGAATTTTATTGGGACACCAGTGAAAAGGCTTTTTTTGAAAGAATGATTAAAGAGCATACCAATTTTTGGAATTCCAACAATAGACTTGCAAAGGCTAAAAAAATAGGATTGACTACCGAAGAGGTTTACACCTTAGCTTCAATTGTGGAAAGGGAAATATCAAAAGATGAAGAGAGAAAGCGAGTAGCGGGATTATATTTAAATCGAATTAAAATAGGTATGAAATTGGATGCAGACCCTACTGCAAAGTTTGCAACGAGAGACTTTAAAGCGACAAGGATTTTATATAAACATATTCGTTTTGAATCTCCATATAACACTTATTTACACAGAGGGCTTCCACCAGGACCCATAAGTATGTCATCAATTACGAGTATTGATGCTGTTTTGAATTCAGAAGAACACGATTTTTATTATATGTGTGTTGACCCAAATAATCCGGGATATCACCTTTTTGCAGAATCTATAACAGAGCATACTAAAAATGCCAGAAAATATCATCGTTGGTTAGATAGTAAAAAGAAATAATAACAACCACTAGCGTTGGTTTGTAATGCATGCTTTCTAACTCTATATATTCTTAAATCTACAAGTACAGCTATTGTAATCGCAACTCATTCTTAGTACGCTTTCGCGAACCTGCCTACCGGTAGGCAGGAGCAGAAAAATGAAAACATAAAAATTCAGCCCTGTGTCTATTCGAAAATGTAGTATCTTTTTGCACGCTACGCTTTATACACAAGATCGTTATACCAAATTTGAACTAAATGAGATTTTTGATTTTAATATGTACCTTGATTTCATTCTTATTTATCAATTCATTGCATGGACAAGAAAGTAACTTTAATAAATTAGACGAGTTAACAAGTTTAAAATCAAAAGATACTTTATGGGTAGATATTAAGAAAGGAGGGTGTTTTCACGGAACTTGGAGTAAAATTATTATAACTAGAAGAAATGACCAATTTGAATTTATTAAACTGGATGATTTAACAAAGATTCTAATTAAATATGACAAAACCTTAATACTTAGGGACGATACGAATAATTGGATTCGAAAAAATTTAGATAAAATAAAGAAAAGTGATCATTCAACAATACTTAGTCAAGAAGAATATTTGACAACTATTGATAAGCTAAAAGAGTCAATACAGTTTTATGAAAATTGTTCGACAGATATTGCTGGAGAATATTCTATAGTTGAGCTTGAATTGACAAAACTGAAACTAAAATATAGTTATAAATGTAAAATACAATTGAATTTATAACAAACAAAACTAGGTATAACACGTTGTATAATTCATTCTTAGTTCTAACCTATTTCCAAAAACCCTAATCTGTTTTCTATTCAGTTTGTATTTGCTAAATTAGGCGCTTAAACACGCAGTAAACAAGTATCATTAATATCAAATCCAATAATAACATAAAGAAGTATGCAATAATTGCAGTATTTATTACGATCGTGTCATTTGTTTATACGTTTATGATTGCTGTTTTATTTGCACAAGATTATGAGACCATAGATTATTATTTTGATTCAGGTTTTTCTGTAAGTGTCATAGGCTGTCTCATTATTTTTATAACTTACAAAATAGATACTCTTATTTATAAGACTATAAATAAGCCTTCTAAGTCTATGTTTGCAATGAGTGTTTTTGTGAGTTTTCTTACGAGTGTATTGTTGTTCTTTTCTATTTCCTGGATTTTAAATGGTTTTGTAAGAAAAGAATGGTCGTTAGACTTTACCTTCTTAAAGCAGCAACTAATATTCATAAACTTCCTTTTATTACTGATATTATCGTATCATACAATAGCATACTTTACGCGAACAATAGCTATAAAAAACAAGAAGCTAAAAGCTGATAACTTAGAAATGAGCTTGGCTTTAAACAAGTATGTGTCTCGTGTTCCATCTCTATTACATAAGAAAACTGAGTTAATTCCAATTGATCAAGTTTTGTTTTTCAAAATAGAAGAAGGAGTTGTTTTTGCTCATACAACCAATGAGCAGAAAAAACCATTAACAATAGCAACTCTAAACCAATTAGAGTCAAAATTAAATCCAACTACATTTTTCAGAATTAATCGTTCTGAAATTGTAAATATTGAAAAAATCGAATCTTTTGAGCCTTATTTTAAAGATCGATTAGCGCTTAAAATAGTAGGCAACAAAGCTACACTATATACTTCCAATACAAAGTCTCCATCATTTAGAGAATGGCTTTTAGAGGGTTCTAATTAACAGCTATTCAATTGAAAATTCCCTCAGTTCGGTAATAACTACTTTTTATTAGCAGCTGTTAGTCATTTGTTTGTAAGAAAATAACAAATGGTTGGTCTTTTTAAAAAACTCAATAAACGTCAGAAAAGGATATCCCTTTTTTCATTTCTTCTTTTGTCATCACTCATCATAATTTACTTTTTAAAAGATAAAGGAGTTACGTACGAATTACCTGAAATTTCAAAAAACACAAACTCAGAAAGAGCAATAAACAATTATTTAGGCACTGAGTTTGAATGGTTCTTATATACCCCAGATCAAGTTCCCTTATTTGTAAAAGAAGTTGGAAAAGGAGAAACGATTGTCACACTTCATGGGGGTTTTGGTATGTCTCATGATTATATGAGAAATTTCATGAAGTCTTTTGAAAACACATATCATATTGTGTATTATGATCAAAGAGGTTCGCTACGCTCGCCAGTTCCAGATTATAATTTTGAAAAACACATTACGCTAGAGAATATGGTCAATGACCTTGAATTGTTGAGAAGGGAATTAAAAGTGGAAAAATTAAAACTAGTAGCACATTCCATGGGAGCCGTTTTGGTTTATGAATACATGAAAAAATTTCCTAACCGAGTAGGTGATGTGATTATCATCTCTGGTTTTAGTCCAAAATTCCCAGATTCTAATGCCGCTTTTCATGATATATATACATCCCAAAAAGAAAGAGACATTTTTTCTAATAGAGCTACAATTACATCTGAACTAAAAAAAATAAAAAGCAACGTTGATACAACTACCGCAGAGTATCTTTACTTAAACTATAAAATAAACTCTTCTTCTCTTCAGGTTTATGATATGAATACATGGACTCATACTACAGGAGGTGTAGGCTTTTTTAATCCTAAAATAAATGAGCTCATTGGTCCTGAAAGTAATATTCCAATACTATATGGATTAAAGTTTTATTTAAAACAAAATCAGTATAATAAAGGGACATTAGATGTTACAGATAGTCATCAATTTAAATCTCCAATAGATTACCTATCCGTCATTGAAAACCATCCTGGAAGAATAGATTATATGTTGGGTACGAATGAGGTTGGGGATTGGAATTTAAGATTATATAAAAGATATATAAAGGAAACCGACAAGGTGAAATTGCATATTTTTCAAAATGCCGGTCATAATATCTGGATAGATAAACCCAAAGAGTTTCATGAAAAATTAAACCAACTATTAAATAATTCAAAATAAACGTACCTCTCCCAGCTGGCATTCGTTTGCAACGAGTGTTTTCTAACTCTATATACTCTTGAATCTACAAGTACAGCTACGGTAACTTCTACTCATTCTTAGTACGCTTTCGCGAACCTGCCTACCGGCAGGCAGGAGCGGAAAATGAAAACATAAAAATTCAGCTCAGTATTCATCTGAAAATGTAGTATCTTTTTACACGCTATGTCTCATAAACAAGACTTTTGACAGTCATTAAAAAACAAATAAACATGAAAAAAAAGATCTTATTGTTAATGATCAGTTTTGTGATGCTCTCCTTATTAAATTGTTCAAGTAAAACAATACACTTAACAAGTGAGAATTTGGATGTTAGAAATAGAGAGATTGTATCGATTAACAGTGATCCAAACACTATCGTTTTGAATAATCAAAAAGGAGATGGTATGGCGATAATCAAAGATCTAGATTTTGATACGGGTATTATTGAATTAGAGTTAAAAGGAGAGAATACTCCGGGAAAAAGTTTTGTAGGTATTGCATTTAATATTCAAAATGATTCTACATACGAAGCAGTATATTTTAGACCTTTTAATTTTAAATCTGAAGAAAAGATACGAAGAGAACATTCCGTTCAATATATCTTTCATCCTACATATACTTGGCGTTTTTTGAGAACCAATAACGAGGGGCAATACGAAGCTGAATATCCGCGACAGCCATCACCAGAAGATTGGTTTGGAGTACAAATAAAAATTGATGATCGAAAGGTGTATGTTTATGATAAAGAAACAAATACGGAATTACTATCAATAAAGCGATTGTCTCCACAAGTATCTGATAGGATTGGATTGTGGACAGGATTTAACTCGAAAGGTGAGTTTAGGAATCTGAAAATAATGAAATAGAAACGAATTGCCTACATCACATATACTTCATTATTTAAACATCACGACTAATCTTATACAAACACATTGATAACCATTAAAGAAACAGATTGATAAAGAACGAATACATAGAGTTTGAAATTAATAATGTAGCTAAATTTCATGATTTGGCTAAACTACTTGATCTGATTTCTGAGTCAAAAAAAAGTGGTGATTATAAAACCGACAATTATTGGTTGGACAAATTCCCTGATTACACACTTGAACATTACTATTTTTCAGAATCTGATTTAAAACCAGAGTTTCAAACGAGTACATCGGATGGTGGAACTTGGCATTTTTATTCGATGACGCAACATCTGGTTAAAAATATAGAGATCGATTTTTTAAAATGCAAAAATATTGGAGATGGAAAAGGACGACTTGAATTCTACGCTTATGCATATCCTTACGGCGGAATTACAGGTTTGACTATGCTTCTTAATTCATTTGGCTTTAAAGTGACTGAAATAGATGATGGTGGTGGAATATATATAGTGGAATGGAGAAACGAAACGGAATTTGAATTAAAAGAGATAAAAACTAATGCAAGTAACATATAAAAACAATTAGTTGCTTAACCTAATAGTAAAACACATTTACCAAGTCGTCAAATTTTTAAACTTGGCTTGTGTTTAATCCGAAAAGTAATAGCTTATTTTCAATACTATTTTTCATATACGAGACCTTATACTAAATTAATTTTTGTCACTCAATCCAAAATGAATTATAATAAACTTCAAAAGTTATTTATCAATAAAATTAAAAATGATGAATCTATTATTCTTGATCCATTCGATGTGAAATTCGTAGTTGAACCAAATTACAATCAACCTAAAGAATATGTAACAATAAGAATTTTAGTTTTTAATCAAGTATTTGGACATGGTTATATTGATCAAAAATCTTCAGAATCAGATTACATCAAAGACTGTTTTTCCAGATTACATGATTATAATACAGATTCTCCAAAATGGCATATTTGGGGTTTAAAAGTTTTGCATTTAGAAGAATCTTATGCTTTTCAATTGAAAGAAATAAATGATTACATAGCTTCATCTAGATTCCCATTAGTCAGTCAAGATATAATTGTTGACATAAGTGATGTGCCATCAGAACCTGACTCAAATGGGTTAAGAAAATATGCTCTTTACATAGTTCATAATTATAAAAATATTTTGGTAAAAGAAATTAATATTTACAACTTCAATTCTGATTTGGCTCATGATGTAATTGCAGAGCTAAAAAAGAAAATTAACTAAGCACTACACCGTATCTAATTTATTTCTAACTCAAGCCACTTCCGCTAACGCTCGTTTGTAATGCGTGCTTTCTAACTCTATATATTCTTAAATCTACAAGTACAGCTATTGTAATCGCAACTCATTCTTAGTACGCTTTCGCGAACCTGCCTACCGGTAGGCAGGAGCAGAAAAATGAAAGCAATTTTATGTCACTTTTAAAAATAGGGTGTAACATTTTTTGAATTCCTCATCTAAAGAGAAATCAAAACTTAGAAACAATGAAAAATGTTATTTTATTAGTAGTCTCACTGGTATTTTCTTTGTCAATTTATGCAACGAATGAAAGTCAACCTATCCACGTAGAAGTTACAGGAAAAGGGAATCCTATAGTATTAATTCCTGGCTTTACAGTACCCGGAGACATTTGGGACCCCCTAGTAAAAGAGCTAGAAAAGAAGTACGAATGCCACGTAGTTACTTTAGCAGGTTTCGGAGGAAATGAACCTATTGATTTTCCTTGGCTACCAAAAGTTAACGGGTCAATTAAAAACTATATCGTAAAAAATAATTTACAAAATGCTACTATAATTGGTCACAGTTTAGGTGGGACAATTGCTACTTGGCTTGCTAGTTGTGAAGATTTGGAGCTTTCAAAAATCGTATTAATTGATGCGCTTCCAGCTGCTGGAGCATTAATGATTCCTGATTATAACCCTGAAAACTTGGTATATGAAAGTCCATATAATAACCAACAATTAGCCATGAGTGATGCAGTATTTGAACAAATTGCGATAAATATGTCAAAAGGAATGAGCACCAAAGAATCAGCACAAGAAAAAATTAAAAATTGGATACTTGAAGCTGATCGAAAAACATATGTTTATGGATACACTGATTATCTTAAATTAGACCTTAGAGAAGATTTAAAAAAGATATCGATTCCTGTTACAATACTTGCAGCATCAAAACCATATGGAAAAGAAATGGCGACACAAACCTATAAAAGTCAATACGAAAATTTAAAAAACTATGATTTTATTGTAGCGGAAGACAGTGCCCATTTTATTATGTTAGATAGACCTACATGGTTTTTAAAACAAATACACATGATTTTATCATCAAAAAATGAATAGAGAACAGGACTTTACCAATATGTATAATTCATATGCTCCTAAAGTCCATAGGTTGTGTCTAGGATATGCATCTGGTGATAATGAACTTGCAAAAGAATGGCTACAGGAAACGTTTATAAAGGTTTGGAAGCATCGAAATTCATTTAAAGGGAAATCTGCTATTGATACTTGGATTTATAGAATTGCAGTAAATGTATGTTTAGGAGATTTACGTAAATCCAAAAAAAACTTCCCTATAAATGAAGACTTATTGTCAAATAGTAGCACTGAAGACAACAATGATAATGATGAAAAAAATATTAAAAAAATGTATCACTGTATTGACCAACTAAATGAGCAAAATAGAGCATTGATATTATTAGAACTAGAAAACATACCACAAGCTACTATTGCAGATACCGTTGGGTTAGCACATGGAACATTACGAACACGCTTGAGTCGTATTCGAAAGTCACTTTTAAAATGTATTAAAAATGGAAAATGATCATTTAAATAAATTATGGGAAATCCAAGATAATGATATCTCAAACTATACTTCTAAAGACATCATTACAAAAGCAAAGAAACAACGTAACGGACAATATATTAGTATCACTATTATGTCCTTAACTGTGGTGATATTAATCATCTATGCATTTTATGTCGCATTCAATGAATGGAATACCTTTAATTTAGGGCTTATCCTTATGATTTCTAGTCTTACATTACGAATTATCCTAGAGTTTTATTCGGTATATCGCAAAGAAAGCCAACTTATTTCAATGGCTCAAAAGTCTTACCACGCCTATCTGAAAAAGTATTATAAAACTCGATTAATGATAAATTATGTTATTACACCCGTTTGTATTGCCGTTTACCTATTTGGGTTTTATCTATTATTGCCCTATTTTAAGGAATACTTTTCTGAGGCATTCTATACCTATATTCTAATTTCTGGTGTTATTTCTCTTCTTGGTGTTATCGCTATTATTATTTACAGCATTATAAAAGAACAACGTTTTTTAAAACAATTGAATAAAAATTAAAAACATCAAATGAAACAAAGAAATATAGTTAATGGGTCGTTTGGATTTTGATTAAAACAAGGGGGGGGCAATAAAAAAAGATTGTACAACTCCATATCTGTGATCATCCACACTCCTACTCGTTTATAACTAGTGATCTTTTATGCAATTCATAAATTCTTACCTATACATTCTGTACTGTATTCATCCGAAAATGTAGTACCTTTTTACACACTATTTTTTATACAAACATCTTATAAATAATAAAGTGAAAACGTTGATAGAAACAGAAAGATTATTGTTAAGAAATATTACTCTAGAGGACAAAGAGGATATGCTTAGGTTGTATTCTAATCCAGATGTACAAAAGTATACGGGAGAATCTGTGGTTGGGTCTATAGAAGAGATAGAAAAGGCTATACAAATAAGAATTAACGACTACAAAAAGTATGGATATGGAAGATGGGCTACTTTTCTAAAGAATGGGATGCAATTTATAGGATGGGCTGGTTTAGCATATCTACCAGAATTTGATGAAATTGATCTTGGTTATAGATTCTTTCCAGAATTTTGGGGGTCAGGCATAGCAACGGAAGCATCACATGCCATTTTAACTTACGGATTTGATACACTCAAATTGAAAAAGATCATTGCGATTGCAATGAAAGAAAATAAAGCATCGATCAGAGTGATGGAAAAAATTGGAATGGAGTTCGACAAATTTGCTCCTTATGAACCTGGAAGTGAAGATGCCGTTTGGTATTGGTGTGACCAAAAACTTATAACAAAAAACAAATACTGAATTACTATCAAATGAGGCCAATTCAACCGATATTCTTATTTCTGTTTATCCTCTTTTTTGGATGTCAAAATTTGGCATCTGATAAAACAGAAAAAGTACTGGAAAAACCAGAAGAAGTTGTGCAATCAAAACCATCGGTAAGTTTTACATTTGACGACGGAAACACATCTAACCTAGCAGGTTTTCAATTTGAGGAATGGAATAACATGATTTTGTCGCATCTTGAAAAAGAAAACCTAAAAGCTATCTTTTTTATTACAGGAAAGAATAAATCAAACACAAAAGGCCAATTCTTGCTTAAAAGCTGGGACGACAATGGACATAAAATAGCCAATCATTCTTTTTCCCATCCAAATTTTAACTCCGAAAAAAACACTCCCCAGATTTTTGAGAACGAACTCATCAAAACGGATTTGATTATTTCGAAACTTAATAATGGTATTAAGCTTTTTCGATTTCCTTACTTAAAGGAGGGTCAGAATCAAGCAAAAGTAGATAGTATTAGAAACATTCTTAATAAACATAATTACTTGAACGGCTACGTAACAATAGATGCATCTGATTGGTACATTGACCAACGCTTAATCAAAAGAATAAAAGAAGTTGGGTCTAAAAACATAGAAACCGACAAGTTTAAAGACTTTTATGTGCAACATATCTTGGAGCGGGCTAATTATTATGAAAAGCTTTCTTACGAGATGAACGGAAGACATATTGATCACACAGTATTGCTTCATCACAATTTGACATCTGCATTATTTTTAGGCGACCTCATTACAGAATTTAAAGAGCAAGGCTGGGAGGTTATTGATGCAGATAAAGCTTTTCAAGATGAAGTTTTCAAAAGCATTCCAAAATCAAATTTTGCAGGAGAGAGTTTCATTTATTCCATGGCAAAACAATCAGGAAAATACGGTCATTTATTGAGATATCCTGCAGAGGACAGCCGATACGAGAAGGGCAAAATGGATACACTTGACCTTTAATTTGAAAAAAAACATATACCAACATTGACTATAAATACTTGCAAAATTTAGTATAACATACACAACTACTCGTAGTCTAGATCGTTGCGAATAATTTTGATTCAAATGAAAAAGTTAATTTAAATAATTCCGAACCGTTACATTTTATGTTTGATGCTGGTGCTAATATAACTGTAATTGATACTGAAGCTACGATAACTTCTACTCATTCTTAGTACGCTTTCGCGAACCTGCCTACCGGCAGGCAGGAGCGGAAAAATTAAAACGTACCTCTCAACTACACAAATTCCAAAACAAAAGGGGAAAAAGTCTACATTTGTTATTCAACACCTATACACGCTAAAATGATTGGAATTATGAGTGCGATGCGGGAAGAGATTCAAGCATTGCTTAACCATTTAGAAAATACGGAACAGGAGACAAAAGGAAAACGAGACTATTATAAAGGTACTCTTTTTGGGAAAGAAGTGGTATTGGTGTTTTCTCGTTGGGGAAAAGTAGCTTCTGCGACTACTGCAACTCAATTAATCAATGATTTTGATGTAGAGGAACTTATTTTTACTGGAGTCGCTGGAGGAATACATCCTGATCTGAATATAGGCGATATTGTTATTGGAAAGCAGCTCGTCCAACATGATATGAATGCTTCTCCATTATATGATATTTTTGAAATTCCGCTTTTACATAAAACTTTTTTTGAAACAAATCCAAATAAAAGGGAACAGCTAACGAGTTCTAGTCATTCATTTCTTAAAAATTATACGGATGTCATTTCAGAAAAGGAAGCGAGGAGTTTACACATTACAAATCCTAAAGTAGTTATAGGAGATATCGCAAGTGGTGATCAATTTATAAGTAAAGAATCGCAAATGAGTTTTATATCTACCCATTTGGAATCTGTCGTATGTGTAGAAATGGAAGGAGCTGCTGTTGCTCAAGTGTGTTATGAATATGATATTCCCTTTTCAATTATGCGTGTTATTTCTGATAAAGCCAATAGTGATGCTCACGTGGATTTTCCTCTTTTTGTAGAACAAATTGCTAGCAAATATGCATTGGGAATTTTTAAAAATTACTTCCAATAAAGATTTATTTTAATATAATGGATTGGATTTTAAAAATATGGATTTGGATAACTTTCTTAAAGAATAAGGAATCATTACCTATAGAATCAAAAATGATTAATCCCAAAATGAAATATGAAATTATGTCTGGAGCTTTTATTTGGGAAGATGAGGGATTATGGGAACATAGAAATCATCACCTAGTAGATGCATTTAAGTATGTTATTAACCATAGAATGACATTAGTCGTGGGACCAAATAATAATGATGATGTCGGAGTTATGCGTTCTAAACGTTTTGACAAAAAGATTTTTGAAATGGCAAAAAGACATTTTCCTAACTGGATTGGATTTGATATCTCTAGATGTTCTTACGATTCTGAGCTTGCAGATAGAATACTTAGAATTAAAAAAGTTGCAGCATGGAAAATTCAAAAATCATTCAACGAAGAATAATAAAATCCAAAAGGCTAAATTTTACACTAACTGTTGTATATAATCTAAACATGATGTATCCTTTTTTGTAACAACCTTGATATAAAAATAACCTAACTTAGTACATTCTTCTTCAGTATATTATTAACCTTATTTGCTACGCTATGCTTACCAATATTTTTGCTTTCTTTCTTAAAATTTCTCCACGACTGAAGCGAGCGGTTTGGAAAAAGTTATATCAATATTTAGCCAAGAAATATCCAACAGAGGAGTGGACGTATATGAACTACGGATACGAATCTAGTAACCAATCTACTAAAATTCCTTTAAAAGAGGAGGAAGAACGTGACCGGTATATGATCCAGTTATACCATCATGTGGCAACAGCTGTGAATCTTGTGGATAAAGATGTGGTAGAAGTCGGTAGTGGACGTGGAGGTGGTTCGTCGTACATCAAGCGATATCTTAAGCCAAAGACCATGATTGGAATTGATTATTCAAAAAACGCTATCAAATTCAGTACTAAACAACATTCGGTAGAAGGATTAAGCTTTATTCATGGGGATGCAGAAAACTTACCGTTAACTAATGAAAGTGTGGATGTGGTTGTGAATGTCGAGTCTTCACATTGTTACGGATCCATGAAAAAATTTGTGGAGCAAGTGTATAGAGTACTACGTCCTGATGGACATTTTTTGTTTGCTGATCTACGTTCCTCAAAAGAGATTGATGAACTTGATAAGACGTTCAGTGATGCAGGGTTTGAAGTGCTTAAAAAGGAATTGATTTCGAAGGAAGTGGTCAATGCAATGGATGCTTTTCACGAATTTAAGTTAGCATTCTTTCAAAATATGGTAAAGGGTTGGTTAAAAAAGCCGCTAAATGATTTTGCAGGAGTTAAGGGATCAAACATCCATAAGGAATTGAGTAATGGTACCATGGTATATTATCATTATGTGTTGAAAAAAAGGTAAGACTCCGCTATTTCATTTCCCGACAGGGAATACCAAAAACTGGTATGTTTTTTGTGCTTTACTTTTACTCAAGAGTTACTGTAACGCATTTAAAATCAATTACAATGAAAAACAATACACTTATTTACATCGTACTTTTTGTTTTTATTTTTTTATCCTTTAAAGGGTTTGGACAAAACCAAGAGATTATATCTGATACAGATGCATTTGATTATCTCATAGGAATAGAATATACAGAGGTTTCTGAACTTGATGGGCTTGTCTATACAACGAGAACTGGCAGGAAAAAAGGTGATCTAGAAACTAGTTCTACCAACTTCACTAAGGGAATGTATCAAATTATCACTTCAGAAAGTGTTAGGCATGATCCTACTTCACACAAAAGTGTCTATAAAATACAAGATGTCATTATCTTAAACGGTTCCTACGATTCATGCGGGGGTTGTCTAGTGTCAGATAAGAAAGATCATACAATTAAATCCATTCATCCAAGAGGAGTGAAAAAAAAGGGTTCTGTGCTACTGGCATTTGAAAAGAATATTCTAACTGGAATCTATACACAAGTGGATCCTAGTAAGTATATCTGGAATCAAAAGACCGAACGTTTAGAGCGATTTTAAATAGATTGTATTAATATCGAAAAATTGGTTCTCGTCAGTTTGTACTGGTGAACATTTTTATGAGTTTATAAACTCGTACATATAAAAATCTGGCACTATGTTTAATCGAAAGATTAGTATCTTTCTAAACGCTACAAATTCATACACAAGGCTGTTACAAAAATTCTAATTTCCCTAAATGGAAGTCACTCTTTACAATTTAAAAACATTAAATGAAAATGGTAGAATTAGCTTTTACAGGAATGTAAAAACTTTTGTAAATGATGAGGGTGAATTAATCATTTCATGTTGTGATATTAATAACACTGCAGAAGTAATGTTTGGAGATTCTGGGGTAGAATTTTATTTAACACTAGATAAAGAAAACACAAATAAAGTGATTTCAGAGTTTGGTATTATTAATAGCAAACTGGTTCGTCAAGAATTACTCCATAAACTTGAAAGTGAATTTGGAGGGAAAGATTCTTGTTTTGAAGATGTTATGGAATATTTAGATACAAAAAATATTGATTATCAATACGATAAATGGTAAAACAACATGAACACTTGTAAAACCTGCAATTCAGAGCTTATAAATAAAGAGCTTATTTTTCGTGCTAAAATGAAGAAACTAGATGGTAAACATATTCCAGATCGATTTAAATATGAAGCTTGGTGTCCAACTTGCGAAATCTATTTACTTAAAACGATTCAAGGTCAATATGAAAGTGATTGGGAAATTTCACCCATCAAAAAATCAACATTGTAACAAATCAAAATATAGCATCTTTTCACACACAATTAATCACACAAGGCTGTTGTAATTTAATAGATAAAAATGAAAAAAAATAAAATCATAGTAAGGGCTGAGTCTTACAATCTTTGGTGGGGAATTTATGGTTTTTGTGAAAAGACAGGTTGGGAAGATTTGAATCTATTCTATGAGAATGAAGAACGAATTGGAGCAGTTTGTCTCAATGGCAAAGGTTATTTACGAGCTGGACTTGATGATATAAGAAATGATTCTGAACAAGAGGATTTTGTTGAGGCAATTGAAAAATATTTAGTAGATAATACATGTCATTATTGGTATTACTATGACGATAAGAGCGATGAAGATTTTTATGAAGTACCTTTTGAGGCGCCTAAAAATAACAAAGGAGTAAAACCGAGATTTATAGAGATCTGGCATCCAGATGAAGGAATTGGGATATCAACCATTGAAAACGCAGTAAAAGCATTTGCTAAAAAACATTTAGGAATAGAAGAGTGTGATGTTGAAATCCAAGACGATGAATCTTTTGAAGAATCATTGAAATCATTTGAAGAAAATATAGATCTATTTGGTGATGGATCAAAGATTGAAATAAAATTCACAGATAAGTTAATTGAAGAGCTAAGTCAACATTGGAATAAACCAAAAGACGAAGTAATAAAGAAATTAGAAAATTCAATTAAATAAAAGCACAACACCGTATATAAAAATACTATTTACAAAACCCTCTAATCTGCTAAATTTGACTTATTCCTAAAATAAAAAATCGTCTTTGTGTCAAACTATCAAAAATCGCTTAGGTTTGCACAAATAACCGTTACCGCAATATGGAGCAAGCAGAATTCTTAGAGAAAAATATATTTACTGATTTAAAAAACTTGAATAATGGATTAGACAAAGAGAGTCTTCATTATTTTTCTGAATCGGATTTTGAAATCGTTCTTCAACGTGTTGAACATTTTGGAATTGGAGTTTATCAAATTGAGTCAAGGCTGGATAAGATCTCCAACGCGGTTGCCAAACACGAAGAATTTAAAAAGAAAGCTACTGACCCTCGATGGTACAAAAGAGCATTTCTAACTTCTAAAAAACGCCAACCTGGACTTTCTTATTCTGCGACATATAAAGTTTCGAATAAGCTTTTGGCGAGATAGATCTTGTAATGATTGGAGCAAGACAAAACAAAACCAATGCCTCTCGGTTATACTTGCTTCTCCCACTCTCGACGGTTTCTAATTCTGACATTCTTAACGAATGTATAAACTCATGTATATGAGAATTTGGCTCTATCCAAAAATGTGGTATCTTTTTACTCAATACATTTTATGTGCAAAACCATGTTGCATACTAAATCAAGGATATGTTCTGGAAAAGAAAGCCAAAAATTATTAAAACCTCTGACTCTTATATAAACAATGAAAATCCAAGAGAAGATTTTCCATATTTAGAACGTTCTTGCCAGATCTATATAAGTGAAAAATATCAAGAAATCTTATTTGTTCCATATGGAAAAATGGAATCATGGATGCTTAAAGAGTTAGACGCCGTTGTTGTAAAGAAATGGCCCATGGATTTTGGAGATTTACAAAACACTATACTTACAACATTAGATACGTACGAATACTCTTTGCCTGATCAAGAACCCAATATAAAAAATTGGCATTCTTTTAATAGTAGTAAAGCTAAAACGCAGCGTTCATTCAAGACAGATTATATTAGTATATCGTTAAGAACTGATCTCAAGACCAAATACGGGCAAAAAGAAGTAGAAAGAATAATCGTAGAAACCTCTCCTTTTGACTTAAATAAAGACAGTTATAAGTTAACAGGAACTGCTCATTTAATAGAAACTGGAATAGCGCAGATAGTTTTAGATATATTTCATGCGTGTCTAAAAATTAAAAAATAATGAAGAAATTAATACTATTAATATGTATGGGAATACTAAGTTCATGCTTTGGACAAGAAAATGAAAAACGTATCTATCTAGCTGGATGGGAAGCTGAGTTTAATGGAGATGAAGACTGTCAAAAGTTTATAGAAACTCAGGTTATTGATAAAAAAACAGCGTATACTGTTTGGTCATCTATAGAACTTGTTTTTACAGACAATAAGTTAAGTAAAGCCTATAACCATGAAGAGGGTCAGAAAACAGAACGAAAACTAAACGAAAGTGAAATTGGTCTTGAGTATACAGAGATTCAACCGCATCAAATTTTCCAACTTAATAAATCAAGAAGTTCTAAAAGTTATTTAGGAGGTGAAGCGCCTTCAGAATTTACAACACCAACATTTGAGTTTAATGCACCATTTCAATATTTAGGAAAGTTTTCTAAGTCAGATGAACCCTTTGCGTGGCTTCCTTTTGATTTACATCTAGTAGCTCCTATTTATCTGAATTTTGATAAGCTATATATTGATTATTCTGATCCTATGAATCCTAGAGTAATCGATGTAGAAACATTAAGCGAGACTGACACCTCTTATGATGATTTAAAACCAAATTCTGAAATAGTATATAAGAAAGTATACGTTACAGGGCGGAAATCAAACAATTATAGTAACGGGGTGGCACACACTGGGGTCCCAGCTTGGATACAATACCCAGATATCCCAACCTGTCCGAAATCTAAAAAAACTATGCGTTTTTTATGTCAAATAACAAGTGATGTTGTAGATACAGAGCGTACGAACGTACAACCAAAAGATGAATGGTATAAACAATATTTCAACAATATGAATTTTTGGGGAGATGGAGATTTATATATTTTCTTTGATCCTGAGAGTAAAGTTGCATGTTTTATAATTCAAAATACTTAATAAGCTATTTGATTCCTTTAATAAACCTCTTTCTAGTTAGTGTCCGTTTGTGATGCGTACTTACTATTAACATAAAAATTCAGTGCTATATTTACCTAATAATGTAGTACTTTTTCACACTACATTATTTACACAAAATCGCTAGACGCTATTAGACAAAACAATGAATAAAAAAATTAATTGGGGAATTTTAGGACTAGGCAATATCGCAAAGAAATTTGCAGAAGACTTGCAATTATCAAGTAATTCTGTGTTATATGGAGTTGCTTCCAGAGAGATAAATAAAGCTAAAGACTTTGGTCATATGTTTAACTCTATCAAACATTATGGTTCCTATGAAGCGTTAGCAAATGATCCTGAAATAGATATCATATATATTGCTACACCACATACTTTTCATTTTGAACATGCAATGATGTGTTTAAAAAACAATAAAGCCGTTCTATGTGAAAAACCTATGGGGATAAACGCCAATCAAGTAAAGATCATGATGGAGGAAGCTAGATCTCGGAATTTGTTCTTAATGGAAGGCCTTTGGACACGGTTTATACCTGCTACTGAAAAACTACTTGACATCTTACATAAGAACGTAATTGGAGATGTGCTATTTATTCGTGCTGATTTTGGATTTAAAGGAGATGCTAATCTCGAAAGTAGAGTATACAATAAAAAGTTAGGAGGAGGCTCTTTATTAGATATTGGTATTTATCCAATATATCTAAGTCTTTTACTACTGGGACTTCCCATCGATATAAAGGCAATGGCTCATATGACAGAAACCCAGGTTGATAGTTCTTGTTCTATGTTGTTTAGTTATAAAAATGGAGCCAAAGCAAACCTAGAATCAACGGTTGAAGCAGAAACACCTACAGAAGCTTATATTTATGGAAGTCATGGAATACTAAAACTTCACGGTCGATTTCATCATACAGAGAAAATCACCATTTCGAAAAATAGAGTACATGAAGTATTAGATATTCCATATAAAGGGAATGGGTACATACATGAGATTGAAGAAGTAAATACTTGTCTTTTAAATCAAGAAATTGAAAGTTCAAAACTCCCTTTTAAAACAAGCATGGATTTAATTTCATTAATAGACAAAGTTAAAGAAGAGATTGGCTTAGAGTATGAATCTTAAACAGCGACTAACAACTTGTGAAAACAAAGCTATATCCTAAGTCTTTTTGCTTTCGCGAAAGCGTAAAAAGAATTAATTACAATAGTATCATTAAGAAAACCCATCAAAATCAAGCAAATACAACTATAGATGCTTATTTTTAGGGTAATTATTAATTATTTAAAATAGTCCTATGGGGAAGACTACTTTTACACTAATTACTCTTTTATTTATTGCTACTTTTTCTGTGCATAATACATTTGCCAAAGAAGTCGCTAACGAAAACATTATCATTACTATTTTAGATCAAACAGGATTTGTATGTGACGATGGTATGGGATCCATCACAGTGGAAGCCAGTGAAGGAACTGCTCCATATACCTATAGTATTGACAGTAATACTGCACAATCTACAGGAGCATTTACAGATATTACACCTGGCCAACATACTATTACGGTTCAAGACTCAGATGCTTGCACTGTAACTTTAGATATATTTATAGAAAATGCCTGTGTAGCTCTTATCAAAACTGGTATTTTTAACGACGAGAATAATGATGGTATTGCACAACAAGGGGAAACAATCATCTATACGTTTACGGTTATTAATACAGGAAATGTAGTCTTATCAAATCTAGATGTAGTAGATCCGCTTTTTGAAGTGATAGGAGATCCCATTGATTTCGAACCAGGCGAGTCAGATAACACTACATTTACAACACCATATGTCATTACCGATACCGATATTGAAGCATGTCTAGTAATCAATCAGGCTTTTGCTGTCGCTTTAAATCCTCAAGGCGAAGAGATTATTGATATGTCTGACGATGATTCTTTTGAAGAAGATGATCCTACTATTGTTGATCTTCCTAAAACATTAAGCACTACTTCTCTAATTTTAGAAAATCAAATCAAGATATATCCTAATCCTGCTGTACATACAGTAACAATTGGTAATTCAGCATCAATACCGCTAAAGAATATTACGATTTACGATTTAAAAGGGAGCATTATTAAAACCAACCTCTCATCATCAGAACCTATAAATATTCGTTCTTTACAGAGTGGAGTGTACTTTATCGAGATAAAGAGTATAGAAGAAACTATTACAAAACGTCTTATTGTAACAAACTAATTCATTATTCAGTTCTCATACTAATTTATAGTAAACTCATTGAAATAGTCGTTTCGCTCATTTGATTGTCTTGTTGACTCATTATATCTTTATATTAGGGGTAGGTATTCCTATGTTTGAAGGAAACAAAACACATATATTATGAAAACACAATCTATTTCAATCCATCAGAACGCCTTAAAAACCATAGGACTCTTTTGTCTTGTGATGGCATTTGGACTATTTACAAATCAAATGAATGCCCAAACTCAGACCACAGAGCGTACAGTAACGGGTACAGTAACTTCTACAGACGGGGTAGTACCTTTGGCAACAGTGATCCTAAAAGGAACCAATATTGGTATTTCTTGTGACGAAAATGGGAAGTTTACATTTCCTCAAAAATTAAAAGAAAATGATGTATTAATTATAACCTCATTAGGGTATAAAGATCGAGAAATGAAGATCACAGGAAATACAACATTTATCGAGCCATTTTTAGATGATATTCCGCTTATCATTGTGGGTGCCTTACGTACAAAGCCATCAAATAACAATTAAGAGTAAACTTCTTTTAGGATGAACCGTTTTATTCTTTTAGTATGCTTCACCTTTATAGTGCCTTTGCATGCCCAGCGTAGTGATTTCAATAAAATTGACTTTACAAAAGCTGAGCATATTGCAAATCGGTATAAAGGTGAAGATCTTACTAACTTGCCATTACTTGTTCATCATCTGACTTCTCAACTAGAGACAGATGCAGAGCGTTTTAAAGCGATCTATTATTGGGTAAGCCACAACATTAGTGGTAACTACGACTTAATGCACACTAATGAACGTACACGTAAAAAATTAAAAAACGATCCTGAAGAGTTACAGCGGTGGAATCATCAATTTAAAAAAGAAGTATTTACAAAACTACTCTCTGACAAAGAGACCCTTTGTACTGGATATGCATATTTAATTAAAGTACTGTCTAACCTAGCAGGTTTGGAGTGCACAATTATTCATGGATATGATCTTAACAACAGTGCAAAATCTAATAAACAAAATGGTCCTAATCATTCTTGGAATGCAATAAAACTAAACGGAAAATGGTATTTGTGCGACGCTACTTGGTCTGCGGGATATACAGATATGTCTAACTTTTTATTTGAGTTTGAATACGATAATACCTACTTTTTAATGAAGCCATCTGAGTTTGTAAAAACCCACAAACCTCTAGATGAAAAATGGACACTACTCCCGCTGAGTACTGAAGTACATGATTCTAAAAAAAAATTATAAATAATACCTCTCGCATCATAGTCAAAAATTGAATTCACTTTCACTTAAATTCGTAATCAAAAAATAAGTACACAAATCAAACGTGATGGAAAGAGAACATTCTATCCCGAATGGATCTTAAAAGAGTATAATTTAACACTTTAGAAAAGTTAAAAGGAGTTATATTTTTCAACATCTCCACATTTAAACTTAAGTTTGCCGCTAATCTTTTTTTATGAAAAACTTTAAATACATTATCTTATTATTGGTCTTCGGATGTAGCTCTTCAGATGACAGTCCATTGCCAAATGTCGAAACAGGATCTGCTCCTGTAATTTCATCAATAATTGCTACTACAAATAATGTATTTGCTGGAGACCCTATCAATGTTTCTGCATCTGTAAGTGACCCTGACAATGACATTATCACTTATGATTGGTCTTTTTCTGAAGGAGCTCATGAAAATATCACAAATACTAATGTTATCTGGAATAGTCCAAATAGTGCAGGATCTTTTACTGTAACATTAACCGTTACCGATTCAGAAGACAATACTACAACTCGCTCTGAGTCTATTAATCTAGAACTTACTCCTCAAACTTTCGAAAAGCAGGTTAATGGAGTTTATGCAAGGTTATATACTGAAACAGAAATGCAGTTAATTAATGATCATATATATCATTATTCTTCTGAATATACAGGAAATAATACCGTTAGTAGCACCTTTACATTACGTAAATATGACCTTAATGGAAATGAGATTTGGGATAGATCATATTATACTACAAATGGTTTCCTTACAAATGTTCCTAGGATGTACAGAACAAATAGTGGCAACCTTATAATTAATATAGGAGACGGTGATGTAAGTGAAGTCAATTCTGACGGTGATATTGTTTGGAGTCTTTCTGGTGACTTTATGAGAAACTTTGTAGAATTAGATGATGGGAATTATTTCTTTACAAATTATGTCGCAAATGGCGATTATTATGGTTATAAGATTGTCTCTCCTAATGGTTCCTTATTAAATGAAGGAACTATTGATCAAACTAATAATGTAAGTGCCGTATTAGATCTTGCTAAAGGTCCAGAAAATAATACTCTAATGGCAATTACAAGAGTAACAGACCCCAACAATGAAATGGATATCGCACTAGTAAAATATACTACTTCTGGAGAAATGTTAGATTTTAATTTATTACCCTATAGATTTGCTTTTGGGCAAAGGTTTGTTAAAAATGATATTGATAATTCATACTCGCTCTTTATTAGAAAAAATAATACTCCTGCAAGCGGTAGTAAAATTGTTCATGATAAATTTTCATCTACAGGAGAATTAATTAGTCACAATGAATTTGAATTTGAAAATTACAATGATGTTTTGGATGTAATAGTTTCTAATTCTGGTGAATATCTTATTACTGGACGAATGGGATCAAATGAATCTTTTGCTAGAAGCTTAATGTTTAAATTAAGTATACAGGGTGATTTAGAATGGCAAACAGAATACGGTTCAAATTCTGATCGAATGGACATAGCATCAAGCATTGTTGAATTACAAGATGGTAAACTAGTGGTTGGTGGATCCTATTTCGAACAACCTACAACAGACCTATTCTGTTATCTTAATAAATATAATTCTGACGGTAGTCTATAAAGTAGAGCATAACTCTAAAATTCATTTAAAATCTTTAAATAAAAAACCTATTTTAGTTCATATCTTTTAAAAGTATGACACGTAATTGGTGGAAAGAAGGCATCGTCTATCAAATATACCCTAGAAGTTTTAAGGACACAACTGGGAACGGGATAGGTGATATACAAGGTATCATTGAGAAGTTAGATTACATCGCAAGTTTAGGTATTGATATTATCTGGCTCAATCCAGTGTATGATTCTCCTAATGATGACAATGGGTATGATATACGTGATTATCGTACTATTATGACCGAGTTTGGTACCATGAATGATTTTGACCAACTCCTAGCAGGTATGAAAGCTCGTGGCTTACGTCTTGTAATGGATCTGGTGGTTAATCATTGTAGTGATGAACACGAGTGGTTCAAACAATCTCGATCTTCACGAGAAAATCCATACCGTGATTACTTTCACTGGTGGCCTGCAGAAAAAGGGACTCCTCCAAAACGTTGGAGTTATTTTGATGTAGAAGAAAATGCATGGAAATATGATGCACAGACCAATGCCTATTACCTACATTACTTTGCTGTAAAACAACCCGATCTTAAATGGGAAAATCCTACCGTACGTCAGGAGATTTATGATATGATGCATTTCTGGTTTCAGAAAGGTGTCGATGGGTTTCGTATGGATGTGATTCCATTTATAAGTAAGGACACTACCTATCCAGAGATAGATGCTACAGCGCCTCATGAATTTATTTCCTATTATGCAAATGGACCCAAAGTCCATGAATATCTCAACGAACTTAACCGTGAAGTGATTTCCAAATACGATGCCTTTACTGTAGGAGAAGGTCCTGGAATTGATATCAGGCAGGCACTGGATTTTGTACACGAAGATCGCAAAGAGATGGATATGTTTTTCCATTTTGACTTGATGTCCTTAGATCGTAAACCAGGAGAGGTGTTTACTATGCGAGATGATACTTGGAAACTATCTGAATTTAAAAAGGTATTTAGTGATTGGGATTCCGCTTTCGCGAAAGCGGGATGGGGAAGCTTATTTCTAGCAAATCATGATTTTCCGAGGTCCGTGAGTCGCTGGGGAAACGACAGCCCTGAACATTGGAAAAATAGTGCTACCCTACTCCACACCTTTTTACTTACCATGCGAGGTACTCCCTATTTTTATCAAGGAGATGAAATTGGTATGACCAATGTGCGTTTTACAGATATCGAAGATTACAGAGATATTAATACCATCAATCGGTATGAACACGTAAAAAACAATGGAGGCGATCTAGAAGCTTTTATGAAAAGTGAGCAACACGCCGCACGTGAAAATGCACGAACGCCTATGCATTGGGATGCAACACCATATGCGGGTTTTACAGTTGCCACACCTTGGATACGACTAAATCCTAACTACAATAATGGCGTTTCTGTAGCACATCAGGAAAAGGAAGACTATTCTATCCTTTCTTATTTTAGAAAGATGATTGCTATTAGAAAATCAAATCTTGCCTTAGTGTATGGAGATTATGAATGTCTACATCCAGATCATGAACAGATCTATGCATATACACGTACACTAGGAACTGATCGCTTTTTAATACTCTTGAATTTTAGTGATGATACAATCACCTACACACTACCTCATCACATCACTTATAATCGGATGGTAAAAGTGATTTCCAACGCACGTATCCTAGATGATCAAACCTATAAAGAATTTATGCTAGGCGCATGGCAAGCGGTGGTGTATCGGTTGGAAGATTAGGTGTTATTTACTAAACAAATTGACAAGATAATTAGCAAAAAAGACTCATTAATTAGCTTTTAAAAGAAGAATATCTTTTTACTATTTCGTATCTTTATGTCAAATAATTCATATGAATATTCCCACTATCGATTTGCCTCGAATCGTTGTTATCGGGGCAGGGTTTGCAGGACTTCAAGTTGCAAGAAAAGTAGATACAAATCAGTATCAACTTGTCCTTCTCGACAAGAATAACTATCATACATTTCAACCTTTATTATATCAAGTTTCTTCTGCAGGATTAGAACCCGATTCTATTGCCTACCCTATCCGTAAAATATTACGCAAAAAGAAGAACACCTTTTATAGACTTGCAACGGTACAACATATTGATCCTGAAACTTCCGTATTACAAACAGATATTGGAAATTTAAAATATGACAAACTTGTCATAGCAACTGGAGCAACCAATAACTTTTTTGGGAATGATAGCATTGCGACACATTCTCTACCTATGAAGTCACTTACAGATGCGCTTAACTTGCGGTCTAAGATTCTAGGTAATTTTGAAAAAGCATTAAACACAACAGATCTTGAGTTACGGGAAGAGCTAATGAATTTTGTCATTGTAGGTGCTGGCCCTACCGGTGTCGAACTCGCAGGAGCACTTGCAGAGCTTAAAAACAAAATTCTTCCTAATGATTTTCCAGATTTAGATTTACGTGTGATGAAAATTCACTTGATAGAAGCTGCTCCTAGAGTTCTGGCTCCTATGCATGAACGATCGTCTGAAAAAGCATTTACTGCTCTTAGAAAATTAGGCGTTCACATCTGGACAGAAACCTTTGTCACCGACTATAAAGACAATGTGGTCTCTACCAATGGTCCAGAATCTTTTAGAACAGATACCCTTATTTGGGCTGCTGGTGTGAAAGGAGAATTCCCTGAAGGTATTACCTCTGCAGAAATAGGGAGAGGTCATCGTATCATAACAGATGAATTTTGCAAAATACAAGGTTCTAAGAACATCTATATCCTTGGAGATGCAGGACTCATAAAATCTGAACGTTATCCAGAAGGATTGCCTATGCTAGCGTCTGTAGCGATGCAACAAGGAGCCTATCTTGCAAAAATATTTAATCGCTTGGCGCGAAATAAAAAAGCAATCCCATTCATTTATAATGACAAAGGGTCTATGGCCACTATAGGTCGTAATAAAGCCGTTGTCGAAGTCAGTAAATTTAGATTTCAAGGATTCTTTGCATGGCTGGTCTGGATGTTCGTACATCTTATGTTACTCGTTGGTTTTAGAAACCGTGTGATCGTTTTTGTAAACTGGATGTGGAATTACTTTAGATATAATAACGGTCTTAGACTCATCGTAAGGCCTTATAAACGCCCTGTCAAGGCATAAAAAATTCTTAAAATATTTGACTCTTAGAAATAAGGATGTATAGCTACAGCAGTTATACATCCTTATTTTTTTTAGTAAGTCTATAACGCTTAGTAAACATTGTCAATTCTTCACTTAATACAAGTATAAATTCTATAAATCCTGTATACGCTTTCGCGAAAGCGTATAAAAGTAGTTCATACTCCTTACACAAAAGGGGTAAACACCCCTAAATATCTAGTTAACAATCAAATAAATTTGTTATTCAAATAAAAATCTCTTTTAAAAGAGGTTTTCATAATTCATAAATATAGATAGTTTCAATTTCAATATCAATAAATCTATTCACGTGAATATCAAATAGATAACTGATGAAACTACAGATCTAACCCCAAAAAAACAATATAATTTACTGTAATCTGATTTATCTTTAACATATGTATTATGATGAAGAAAATCAAAATAATTAATTGTCAATAATACAAATACACAGGAAATAATTTATTAACTAAAATCAAAAAAAGAATGAACAATTACAGAAGAGAAGAAGCTCGAGAAAGAAGAAGAAAGGCCGCGCAAGTTGCGTACGACCGTCCACATGTACCACACATTAGTAATGGAGACGAACAATGTTTTAGACATGACAAAGAAAATGCTGAGCGTCATGGTATTTCAAAAGGAGAACCGTCATACTTAATGACCTTTACAAAAGGGATGCCTCATAATAAGAAAACAGGATTGGTAAATACACCACTTAATGTTCAGAAATTTATCAATGCGATAGATAGTGGTGATGAAAGAGACTTTAGAGATACGCCGCTAGGTCGTGAAGAAAATGTAGGGTATGCATGTGAACTTCCTGATTGGTTATCAAAAAAAGCACAGACAGGGAACAATGGAGGACCAGTTGGTCTACGTGCTTGGGAAAGTCAAAGTGCTGGACTTGCATTTGATCTAGAAGGACCAGATGCTCAAGCAGTCACTATGCCTCCTGCACCTCGCCTAGGAAGTGAAGAACTTGAAGGAGAAATGGCGGAGGTATATACACAAGCATTATTAAGAGATGTGCCTTTTCATGCATATACTAATGGAGTTCTGGGATGTGGAGAAGGCTTAGATATCAAAAAAGATATATCACCAGATTATGTGATTGACGCACTTGACACTAAACCAGCTTATGTAAAACAAGTACAGGAGTTTACTAGCAAATTGCAAAAGCTAGATTGGTTTAATGAAAAAGTAAATTTAAAATTAAACGAACAAGAAGAAATACGTAGATGTGATCGTTTATGTCCAACGCCAGCAACTGCTTATAGAGGAATTACTCCTGGTGATGATATAGGTCCTTATTTATCTCAATTCCTCTTGGTAGGAAACACAGGTATTAACGGAAACGATGCTGAGCGTCTGTCAAAAGATGGTTTAATCTCTTATGGAGCTATCTCTGCAGATCAGCGTGTGCGTACTGCAACGCCTGGTAAAAACTATATGCAAACTTGGGAAGAGTGGTTAGATGTACAGAATGCAGCAGCGGTAGGTGCTCTTGAAACATACTTACCTGGTAATACACCTCAAGGACGCCGTTTTATTTATACACCTCGTGATCTCGCTACCTATGTACATTACGATGCTTTATATGAAGCATATTTAAATGCATGTTTAATTCTTTTAGGAAATGGAACAGCATTTGATCCAGGAATTCCTTTCCAAGGAAATGATAAAGTTGATCATCAACAAGGGTTTGCTCATTTTGGCGGGCCACATATTTTATCACTTGTTACTGAAGTTGCGACACGTGCTTTAAAAGCTGTACGTTTCCAAAAGTATAATGTACACAGACGTTTACGTCCTGAAGCATTAGCTGCAAGATTATTCAGAATTGATAATTTACAACACATGGCTCCAGACTTGAGAGAGATGTTTGATAACTTAAAAGAGTGTAAAATCTTAGATGCGGTGGCAGATGAGAATAATGAAGCAGGTAATTACTTATTACCAATGGCTTTTTGTGAAGGATCGCCTATGCATCCTGCATATGGAGCTGGTCACGCAACAGTAGCTGGTGCTTGTGTAACAATTCTTAAAGCTTTCTTTGATCATAAGAGTCTTCTAGAAGTAGTTCCTATAAATGAGTTACGTAAAGAAGATTTTAATGTACTTGAAAAAGTAAAACCAGGACTTACTGAAGATAAGGTTCATCCTTCAAATCTTGCTTATGTTTCTGTAGATGAAGGACAATCATTAAGTGTTGTGCCTGTATTAGATAGCGACAATAAAATTGCAAAACTTACTGTAGAAGGAGAGCTTAACAAACTAGCTTCTAATATTTCTATAGGACGTGATTGGGCTGGAGTACACTACTTTACAGATTACTATGAGTCATTACTTATGGGAGAGCAGATTGCTCTTGGAATCCTTGAAGAACAGAAATTAACATTTGGGGAGAATTTCTCTATGACAGTTCCATTATTTAATGGAGAATCAATAAGAATATAAGCATCACACTATTCTTAATTGATCGAGCGCTATTCATGTATTTGGGTAGCGCTTTTTCTGTAATATTTTATATCCTCCAATCATACTCCTTAAGCGTAACCGCATAGTCGTTATATTTTGGATCTTGTAAAAACAAATCTCCAAAATCCTCCTTATACCATTCAAATAAGGAGGAACAAGAGATCGTTTGATTTTCATTATTTATTATAAACTCTTGTGATATAAAAGAAGCTTTTGCGATTGCAAGTTCTTCTTCTAAGTTTTCTTCTGTATAAAAAGCTATAGCAGGACAAGATTGCGCTCCACAATTTAATGCAAAATGAATTCTATAATCTATCTTATCTACCATATACGTCAACTTAGAATTGCCTGTTTCTATATGGTTTCTAGCATTACGTCGTAAGATTCCGTGCTCTATATCATCCAGTGAAAATGATATTGTTCCTATTTTAAAAAGTGGGTGTTTAAAAAAATGAGGATCTTCCTTCATAGATTGTTTGATCTCATACTGGATAATAGCATAATTGGTCATTCCATTATACACATTGATCCAAAATGTCATCTTTTCTACGTCACTCACAAGAGTAGTAAGATCAACCTCTTTTAGTTGTGCTAGATGTTTCTTTATTAATTCTTGATGAACAACATCTCCATACTGATGCGCATAGCGAGCTATTTTTAAATCTTTAGAAAAAGATCTTGAATCAAAAGTCATTGTCTTATAATTAATAGACTATTAGTCGTAAAACATACATTCACTTACCTTCTTCTATTACGGTTTCTGCCTGATCGAGAATTTGATTTTGAACTGTCTCCTCCTTTTGTATTTCTTGAATTTCGATTTCGTCTAGATTGCTGATGTCTTGATTTATTTTCGGCAGCTCTTGCTTTTAATTCTTCTAGTGTATCTGTAGGTTCAAAACCAGGAACAATATTACTTTCTAGTCGCTCTCCTAAGAGTTTTTCTATGCCTCTTATATATTCTTTTTCATCTATTCCTACAAGTGAGATTGCTTGTCCGCTTGCTCCTGCTCTTCCTGTTCGCCCAATACGGTGTACATAGTCTTCTGGTACGTTAGGCAACTCATAATTTATAACATATGGTAATAAAGGAATATCGAGTCCTCGTGCTGCAATATCGGTAGCAACAAGTACACGTATGGTTCCTTTTTTAAAGGAACTCAATGCTTTAACTCTAGCATTTTGTGTTTTATTTCCATGAATAGCGGCAGATGTAATTCCTGCTTTGCCTAACTTTTCGTTTAATCGATTTGCACCGTGTTTTGTTCGAGTAAAAATAAGTACTTGATCCCAATTTCCTTCTTTAATAAACTTAGTTACCAGTGCCGTCTTTTTAGACTTATCTACACGGTATGTCTTTTGGTCTACTTTTGCCGCAGTTGTATTTTCTGGTGTTGCTTCTACAAGGATAGGGTTATATAACATCGAACTAGCTAATGCCTTAATCTCTTTAGAAAAAGTAGCGCTAAATAATAATGTCTGTCGTCTCTTAGGGACTAATGATAGTACTTTTTTAATATCTCGTACAAATCCCATATCGAGCATACGATCTGCTTCATCTAGTACTAAAAATTCTATTTTAGAAAGAGATAATACTCCTTGGTTTTCTAGATCTAACAAACGTCCTGGTGTTGCAATAAGAATATCTACTCCTTGACGTATCGTACGTACTTGAGGGTTCTGATTTACGCCGCCAAAAATCACGGTAGATCGTATATCTAAAAAGGTACTATATTCTTTTACATTATCATATACTTGTGCCGCTAGCTCACGTGTAGGAGTAAGTACTAATGCTCGTATAGGTCGTCTGCGTTGTGCAGGTGATTTTGCCAATAATTGTAGCATAGGCAAGGTAAACCCTGCTGTTTTCCCTGTTCCTGTTTGTGCCGAAGCAAGGACATCTCTACCATTTAATATAGGAGGTATTGCTTTTTCTTGAATAGGGGAAGGTGTTGTATATCCTTTTTTACTCACTGCTTTGAGTAGGGCATCAGATAAGCCCAATGATTGAAATGACATATGTAGGTCTTAGGAAATGACCATAAATACGTCACTTCAAATGTATGCTACAAAGGTACGCTTATTTTCCTAGGGTTTTATGAGGTATACGCTTTCGCGAAAGCGGACTTAGCTTCCTAATTATCGTTTCCAAAACTTAAGACGTTTCTTAACTCTTTTCTTTCTATGAAATCCTTTTTGAAAATCCTGAACTCCTTGCCACATTGTTTCAAACACAAGACCAGAGTCTTCTCCACTCTCTTTTGCATAGGCGTCTGCCATCACTTTTACATGAGACTCTACAGATGATAATCTTCTAAAATTTGCCATACGGGTTTTAAAATCCATTGGACCAAATTCCATACGATTTAAATCTACCAGATAAAAATCATACCCTTCGTCCTTAATAACAATGAGTGTATTTCCTGGTGAGTGATCTAAGAAGTGAATATTTTTTGCGTGTAAACTATGGGTGAATTTTGCGAAAGCAGAAAGCATAGCTACATCGCCAACATATTCAGAATTTTTGATAAGTTCTCTATAAGTGAGGTCATAAGCAAGATGCTTACTGATGTAATAACTCTTCCCAAATAATGCTCCTCTCTCTTCAAAATAACTAATAGGCTGTGGTGTAAGTACATCATTTTCTAGTAGATGACTTGCATATTCATAGGAACGTCTTGCTTTTGAAGTTCTAAAATAGCGATATGCAATCTTATTAATGACATTAGGGATCTTAAACGATTTTATATTAATCGTTTCTCCATCTAGATCAAATAATTTAAGCGAATTACGATCACGATCATCAAATGGTTTTCCTCTGGATTCAAAATGAGTAACGATATCCAGAATACGATCTGCCTTATCTTGATATGTAGATGCTATAGTATACTTCACATTGCAAAACTACAGTTTATACCAAATAAATCTCAAAATAACTCACATAATTTATTTCTAGCACACTCATATCTCATACTAAACTAAAATTATAACAAAGGCTATGATTTTAGTTTAATACTTATCTGATCACGCTATAACTTAAATTCTGAAGGTGTCATTTTAAAATTCATTAGGTATTATAACACAATGTACAATCAGGAGTTTTCATTTATCTTTGCACGCATGTCAAGAATCCCTTCTATTTTTTTAGAGAGTCATAATATTAAGAATCCGTATTCTGGATTTGGACAGTTTAATTACTGTCTTATAAAAGGGATTTATGAAGCTCAAATCTCTGACTTAGCGTGTACTATTTATGCAAAAAGAACAGCTCCTTTACAAGAAGAGTTTGGGGATTATTTTACCTATAAAAAATACTATACGTTACATAGGCGAAATCCTTTCAGAATTCGCAAGAAATATGACGTTTGGCATTGCCTTAACCAAAATATCAAAGTAGAACCTCATTACGACATCCCATATGTACTCACCGTACACGATGTAAATTTTATAGATGAAGTATCATCAGATTTACAGCATGAGAGTAATGTGCGTTTTCAAGAGAAATTAAACCGAAGTCATGCGATTACATATATATCAAAATATGCGCAGGAATCTACTCATCGATACTTTAATGTTCCTAATGTTCCAGAGCATATCATTTACAACGGAAATCCATTAGAAACAATTACGCTTCCAGAGAATCATACTCCCAAAATAGCTGTAGAAGGTTCATTTTTATATAGTATTGGAGAGTTTAGCGCTCGAAAGAATTTTCATTCTCTTGTAGACATGCTAGCATTACTCCCAGAATATAAACTAGTTCTTTCTGGTAATAATGGGACTGAGTATGCAAGGACTACATTACAGGAAACCATTGAGAAACATCATCTTCAGGATCGAGTAATTCTTACTGGGAAAGTATCTGAGTTTGATAAGCAGTATTATTTACAACAGTGTACTGCCTTTGTTTTTCCATCATTAAGGGAGGGGTTTGGAATTCCTCCTATTGAAGCGATGCGTTTTGGAAAACCAGTTTTTATATCAAATAATACATCCTTACCTGAAGTAGGAGGTACACACGCATTTTATTGGGATACATATGATCCTGAATATATGGCTACTATTGTAAAAGAAGGACTCGAGAAATATTTTAAAAATCAAGAAGTATTGTCAGAAGAGTACATTGCACATGCGCGACGTTTTAGTTGGACTACAGCTGCGCAACAATACATAGAGGTATACAGAAGCCTTACATCATAAGAAAAGAATACTATGAAAGAAGAACATGATAAAACAATCGCGACACTTAAAAGAGGTGGGCTTATTCTCTACCCTACAGATACTGTATGGGGAATAGGGTGTGATGCAACAAATTCGGAAGCTATAGAAAAAGTATACAAACTTAAAAAGCGTGTAGAAAGTAAAGCCTTGATTTGTCTTGTGAGTGATTTTAAAATGCTACAGCAATATGTAGAAGAGATTCCTGAAGTAGCATATGATATTTTAAAATATGCAGCAAAACCGACTACTATCATTTATGATGACCCTATTCGGATTTCTGAAAACTTAATTGCACCTGATAATACGTTAGGGTTTCGTGTATGTCGTAATAAGTTTTGCAATTTCTTACTTAAGAAATTTAAAAAACCTATCGTTTCTACTAGTGCAAATATAAGTGGTGCTCCAACACCTAGAAAATTCAGTGAGATAGATCCTATTATTTTGGAAGGCGTAGACTATATCGTAAATTTGGATCGAGAAAAAAAGAGTCTTTCTCCATCTGCTATTATCAAGTTAAGTACTGATGGAAAAGTCTCTATCATTAGAAAATAAATACTCATAAATACTACAGCATGCCCAAGTACCAAAACGCTATAACATTACCTATTTTTAAAACTATTTCTAAGGCCGCAGACACCTTACAAGTAGAGACGTATGTGATAGGTGGTTTTGTAAGAGATTATATTTTAAAGCGTGGTAGTGCAAAAGATATAGATGTTGTTGCTGTAGGAAGTGGTATTGAACTTGCTCAAAAAGTATCGCAACTTTTACCCAATAAACCCAAAGTACAGGTTTTTAAAACCTATGGAACGGCTATGTTACGTAGTGGTCAAACTGAAGTAGAATTTGTAGGAGCTCGCAAAGAATCTTATACGAGAGATAGTCGTAATCCTATTGTAGAAAATGGAAGTTTACAAGATGACCAAAACCGTAGAGATTTTACTATAAATGCGCTAGCCATACGCTTAAATGATACACAATTTGGAGAACTCATTGATCCTTTTGGAGGGATACAAGATCTTGAAAAAGGAATTATAAGGACTCCACTAGATCCAGATATTACGTATAGTGATGATCCATTGCGTATGATGCGTGCGATACGATTTGCTACACAACTCAATTTTACGATTGAGAAAGAATCTCTTAACTCTATTACACGTAATGCAGATCGTATTAAAATTATCACAAGAGAGCGTATCGTAGACGAACTCAATAAAATTATGGGAAGCAAAGTTCCTTCTAAAGGTTTTTTACTTTTAGAAAAAACAGGATTACTTCCATACATCCTTCCTGAACTTGTTGCTCTTAAAGGGATAGATGAAGTAGAAGGGCAAAAACATAAAGATAATTTTTACCACACTTTAGAAGTAGTTGATAATATTTCTGAAAACACAAATGATGTTTGGTTACGTTGGGCAGCATTACTTCACGATATAGGAAAAGCACCAACTAAGAAGTTTAGTAAAAAAGTGGGATGGACATTTCACGGTCATGAATTTGTAGGATCAAAGATGGTTTATAAACTTTTTAAACGTCTTAAAATGCCACTAAATGACAAAATGAAGTTTGTTCAAAAAATGGTATTAATGAGTTCGCGACCTATCGTTATCTCAGAAGATCATGTAACGGATAGTGCGGTACGTAGATTGGTTTTTGATGCTGGTGATTATATTGAAGATTTAATGACTTTATGTGAGGCAGATATCACAACAAAGAATCCTAAACGTTTTAAAAAATATCACAACAATTTTAAAGTTGTACGTCGTAAGATTAAAGAGGTCGAAGAGCGTGATCATATTCGTAATTTCCAACCTCCAGTTTCTGGGGAAGAGATTATGAAAACTTTTGGACTAGCTCCAGGTAGAGAAATTGGTATTATTAAGGAAGCAATAAAGGAAGCAATTCTAGAAGGTATTATTCCTAATGAACATGAAGCAGCTCAAGTCTTTATGATTAAAAAAGGAGAAGAAATAGGGCTTATTAGGAAATAGATATACTATTTGGCTATAACATCGTTATTAATACTAACGATATTGAGTACTATCATGTTACCTAAGTATTTTGTATACCTATTCTTTTTCTTTTGCTATAGTAGTGTACTATTTGCTCAAAACTTTGAGCAGGTAGATGAACGTGCATTATCATATACAAAACAATTCTCATCACCAGAAGAACTTGCTGGTCAGATTGCAAAAGATTTTAAAACAGATGTAGAGCGTGTAAGGGCTGCTTATACTTGGATTGCCTATTATATTACATACGATATAGAAGAAAGTAATTTCCCCTCATATTCTTATTCAACTGAGGAGGAGCGTTTATGGCGTGAGTTACAATATAGTAAGAGGTTATCCAAAAGAGTGATTTCTAGAAGAAAAGCTGTTTGTCAAGGATATTCTTATCTTTTTAGAGCCGTTTGTACCGCTCTTAATATAGAAACAACTATTGTCACTGGAGCATCAAAAACACTTACAAGAGATATTGGTAAACGATACAATTCTAATCACGCTTGGAATAGTATTATCTTGAATAATCAAAAATACCTTATTGATGTTACTTGGGCTTCGCAAAGAGATCAAAGTAATATTAAATATGTAAATGATTACTACTTTATGACTTCTCCAGAAGATTTTATTTTAAGCCATTATCCAGATAATTATAATGATGCACTATTGAATAAAGTGGTTAGTAAACAAGAATTTTTAAATGCCCCTTTATTACATGACTATGATTCATCTATAGTCAAACTTATACAGCCGCAAAGTGGTATATCCTCTAAAGGAAGCAATACTATATTTACACTTGATGTAGCACACCCAGTTACGTGGGTACAAATTGAAATGGGAAAAGAACATATCAATATAAAAGAGTATACGCATCAAGATAAGAAGCTTCAATTTGATTTTGAGATTCCAAAAGATACTAGAGCAAGAGAAATTACATTATATATTAATGGTATTCCTATCGTAAGTTATGCTTTAAGATAAAAATGGACATATATCTTCATATACGCCCATTTTCATTTTAATTGTCATAATTATGCGTTATGCGATCCATCGCAGTATGGTGGATTCTTTGTTAACTTACACGTGCATAAATATGCAGTTTTTGTTTCTGTAGCTTCAAAACGTAGGTTAGGTGTACTTTCTGCTTCTTTATGAGCTCCATCACAAAAAGGTTGATTATCACTGTGACCACAGGTACACCAAGAGTATTTTTTTCCCGCTTCTAGCTCACATGCAATAGGAGCGTCTCCTCCTCTTTTTTTATTGTCTTCCATATCTTTTTCATTTCCGTAATAACGGAAATAGCATTTTTAGATTAATATAAAATCTAAGATATCAATAAAGACTTTTGGAATTATTCTAAATTAATGGTCTAGACTATCTTTTGCAATAAATAGTCGAGTTGTATAGTCTAGTAATGAAGCATCCCCCCTATTCCCATGACCTGGAATTACAACACGTACATTTGGATATGTTTCTTTAACCTTTTGTACTGTTTCTGGCCATAAAGAAAGATTAGCATCTTTTACATTTCCTTTACCAGCATGTTGGGATTTAATCATACATCCTCCATAAAGTATATCTTGTTCCTTTATATAAGACGTAATATTGTCATCTGTATGTGCAGGTCCAAAATAGGTGTTTTCGACAATTACATTTCCTATTTTTATTTCTTGAGAAGTTTCAAAAGGATGTGTAATTGTCACAGAATATTTGGCAAGGATCGCAGCCGTCTTATCAGAAGCGTATGATGGGATATTTGCTTTCGCGAAAGCGTTAATACCTCCTGCAGCATCTGTATGTGCATGATTAATCACAACACCTTTTACGGTTACTTTTAATTCGTTTTGTATAAAATCAATAAGTTGAGCAGCACTTGTATTATCTACAGGAGTATCAAAAACGATAGCCTCTCCATTAGAAATATAAACATATCCATTACAAGGGTAAAAGTTTGATGTGCCTAACTTTAAATAGGAGATATATTGATAATTATTTTCGGATAGTTTTACAATTTCAAGAGGTCTTATATAGGAATCGGGGTCAAAACGTTGTCTCTCAAAACAAGAACTAAATATCAATAAAAAAATGATACAAGGAATAACAAGTTTTAGAGCGTATAGTTTTTTCATTTCCGTTTATTCCTTTTGTTATAATTCTTATCTCCTCTTGTTTTAGGTTTCTTATATTTTTTTTCAATAGTACGTCGGTAAGAGCCGCCTAAATTAACTTTTTTGTTTTTATCTATTTTCTCATGAAATGCAGGTCCTGGAGCATCTTCATCATTAGAATTTCTACGATGAGGGTTATAGATTTCTTTTGCTTCTGGGCGTTCTTCTGGAGCAAGTTCTTCTGAGATTGCAATAGAGTCTGGCAATGGAGTTTGCGGGACTTTATATTGCATTAACTCTTCTATATCCTCTAGTGCTTTTTCTTCTTTTGGAGTTGTAAATACAAGGGATATACCTTGACGTTGTGCACGTCCTGTCCTTCCAATACGATGCAAATAGTTTTCTGGATAGTTTGGGGTATCCACATTTATTACGTGAGAAATATCATCTATATCCATCCCTCTTGCCATCACATCTGTTGCTACTAAAATACGCACAACACCTTCTTCAAAATCTTTGATACTATTAAGACGATAGTTCTGTGTCTTATTAGAATGGATCACTTCACATTGCTCAGGAAATGCTTCGTCTAGTATTTTAAAAAGACGATCTGCCATACGTTTATCTCTTGTAAAGAGCAATGATTTTGAATATGTCTCTACAGAAGCAAGTTGATCTATAAGGAAGTTTACTTTGGTATAAAAGTTAGGTATTTTATATCCTACTTGTGTAATATTTTCTAGTGGTGTACCACTACGAGCTATTGAGATGCGTTCTGGGTTTTGGAAAAAATCAGAGATCAATGCGTCTACATCATCTGTCATTGTCGCAGAAAACATAATATTTTGTCTACGAGGTGGTAAAATATCAAAGATATTCATCAATTGCGGTCTAAAACCTAGATCTAACATGACATCTACCTCATCTATTACTAATTTTTGAATAGATTTTAATTGTAATACTCTACTTACTGCCAAGTCATATAAGCGTCCTGGGGTAGCCACAATAATATCTAGTCCTTCTGCTATTTGTTTTTTCTGAGTATTGATATTCACACCTCCATATACGCCCAAAACACGGGTGTCTAGATACGTACATAACTTCTCTATCTCATCTACAACTTGTACAACAAGTTCTCTGGTAGGGACTAAGATTAATACTCTAGGGTTATCTTGACGTGAATATGCAAGGCTTCGTAGGATTGGGAGCATATATGCATACGTCTTTCCCGTACCCGTTTGTGCGATACCTACCACATCTCTACCAGACATAACAGGAGAAAAAGCAAGTTCTTGTATGGACGTAGGCTCAGAAAAACCAAGGTCTTCCAGTGCATTCCATAAAAATTTATTGAGATTTAGGTCTTTAAAAGTCATAGTGTTAGAAGCAACGGCAAAGCTAGTAAAATTTAACAAGTATTTGTAAGAATTTCAAACTTATCGGTTTAAATATACCCAACCTACCATATCATCAAAGTTTGAATCTCTAAGTTTAAGTACCCAAAAGTACACTCCTGTGGGTGCTTCATTACCTCCTATTCCTTCATTAGGCATTCCATCCCAGAATGGAGTTTCGTTATCTCCTTTATAGATAAGATTTCCTAATCTTGAATAGATGCTAAGTTCATAATTAAAAATATCTTTAATGCCCGTAATTTCAAAAGTATCGTTTATATCATCATTATTAGGAGAAAAACCGTCTGGAACAAATGGTGGACAATTTTCTACACGTATATCTAGAAGTGCTATATTATAACATACAGTAGTATCTATAGTGTTGTCTATACGTATAAAGATCGTTTGAGGGTTTGTAAGATTCGTATATACAAAAGGATCTGTAATTTCATTTACTTCATTAAAAGCGTCATCTCCATTAAGATAATATCCTGTGATTGATTCATCATCTAGTAAAACAATATTTTCTTCGGTTATACTAAGATCAAAAATAGCCATTTCATTTCCTTCATTACACATAAGTATTTCTGGTACCACCTGTGGTGGATCAATGGTAAGAACTTCTATATCAAAAATTGCTAGATCAAAACAATTTGGGTTTAATGGGTTTTCTAATCGTACATAAACAGTTTCTGGGCTCGTTATATTTTGATAATTTATAGGATCATCTATAGCATCTATATCATTTTGAGCATCTCCAATAGTATGATGATATGTTATGGTAAAACTTTCTTGACCAGAAAGAATCTCAGTTTCTTGCTCTGTTAAATTAAAAATTAAAAATCCATCATTACTGCTGTCATCACAAAGAGCACGATCTTCTAATGGAGGAATTATGGGTTGGTCAAATATTTCTATTGTAAATGAATCTACTGTAAAACATAGTGTATCGCCATCTTGTACGATGCGTACATATATGGTTTGCGGGGATACTGTATTTTCAAAGTTATCTGGATTTAAAATAGGATTCTCTCCTAGTATTGCTTCTTCTTCATTTACGTGAAAAGTGACTGTTACTTGGGTTTGGTTTCCAATAGCTAGTATTTCATTACTGGTAAGGTCAATAATAGATGTTCCATCATTTCCTTGGTCATCACATATAGCAAAGTCTTCTAGTTCACTTGCAATGATAGGGACATCCTCTACAAAAACTTCGAATTCGGAAATATCAAAACAATCATTAGCCAGTGTATTTGTAAGTCGGACATAAATCGTCTGAGGGTTTGATATATTTTGATAAGCTGTTATACTTACAATGGGATTTGTTAGGTTTTCTGCATCAGTAAGTGTTGTATGAAAGGATATTGCAACATTAGTCTGCCCGTCTATAATGGTTGCGTTTTGAGATGCTAAATTAAATGTAGCAACACCATCATTACTAAGATCATCACATAAAATTAGATCATCCAGAATTGGAATTATGGGTTGTGCATCTACTTGTAACATAAAAGATTCTATACGGATACATAAGGGGTCTATCTCTAAGCTAAATCGTACAAAAATTTGTTGCGGATTTATCGTATTCTCAAAAGTATCAGGGTTTAGAATAGGGTTATTACCTGTCAAAGCATCTGCTTGTGTAAGATGATAACTCACTATAATTCCTGTTTGTCCTCCTAGGGCAAGATCTCCATTTATAGTAAGATCAAAGGTTGCTATCTGGTCATTGCTCACATCATCACAAACGGTAAGGTTCTGTAATGGTATTATAATATCTATTGCTGTGAGGTTTACCGTTATTCCTAAAGACTCATTATTTATTTCACTTGTCTCAGTCACGATACCATTTCCAGTCCCATTATCATCTACAACAGCAATCAGGGTAAAAATATCTGGAATCCCATTGGGAATTGTGATGGTAGTCATTCCTATAATAGATGCATTAGGTAAGACTTCTAGGTTAGTAGTTGTTGTGCCTGCAAGTGTTCCATTAGCATAAAAAGCAATAGGGGTTCCTACTGGTAAAGGATCTGTACCTAAATTTGACACTGTATAAGAAACATCTACATCCCTACTACCGCAATTTACAACGGCACTTTCTACATTTATAATACCATCTGGCAGCTGACTATTAAGTACCGTGATGATATTATTAATCATCACAAAATCTTGTCCAGACGTAAGCATAATAGTGGCCGAGGTATCTCCTATATTTATATTGTTTTCTATACTATAAAAATCAATATCCATATTATACAGATCGTCTTGTCCTGTAAAACTATTGGTTCCATTAAACTGGTTATCTGCCGGGTTTAGTGGAGGATTACTTAATATATTTCCATTAATAGATAGGGTTTCATTTACAGAGATACCTGCATCACCTTCCCAAGCAACAAATCCTATACGTGCATTCTCATTATCTAGTACATTGAGGTTTTCAAGTTCTATAGTAAGTTCATTATTAAACTGAGATACATTTTCTAATCCATCAAAGACATTTACAAGATTTAAAGGGAGGTCTGGGTCTTCAAAAATCACTGTGATTGCCCACCCAGCAAAGTTGGTTCCTGTAGGGCAAAAAGGAGGGATTGTCTCGGTAAGATCTAACTCACTAAAAATGTAGTCTCCTGATCCCGTATTTTGTACAATCGTTGTTACATCTACAAATCCTGCAAAAAACACGCGGGCATCATCTATTTGATCTGCAAAAGTACGCTCTGCTGTAAGTGGAGTACCATTAAGAGCGATATCAAAATCTCCAGTCCCTGATCCTGCCCAATACAAATATGCAGCTTCTACAGTTTGATCTGCTTCTAAGGTTAGTGTAGCCGAGCTTTCTGTAAGGATTTCGCAAGGAGCTCCTCCTCCATTTTCTGCCACATTAAGCGTGTTTCCTATAGCGGTATAATCAAAACGTCCTGCAAAAATGGTGAACTGCTCAATCTCTTGCGCTATAGCACAAGAAGACATAAAAAGAAAGAGTAGGATTCTAAAGTAGTTTTTTTGCATAACCATCTAGTTATCCTATAAATGTAAGATTTCTTTTCTTGATAGTCCATATCAAAATAACTTCAATAGTAATATCTTCTGGTTCGCTTTCGCGAAAACGTATAAATAAACATCACTTTATTTCATAAAAAGAGTCAAGACCATATCATATCGTCTTGACTCTTTTTATGTCATTATTTATTTTCGCGAAAGCGAAAACAACATTTTATAAATCTCTTTTCTTAAGTAAGGCGTGTGATCCATAAATGAATAAGAATATCCAAACACACACAATAAGTACTTCATACCAATGTACTGCATAATCTATACCTACATCTGCATTTAATTGATTTGCCGCAGTTTGAACAAAATTTAATCGCTCAAAAGGACGATCTATCAAATTACTCATAGACCATAAAGGAAAAAACTGACTTACATTATCTGCGATATCTGTCCCTTTAAAGAATTGCCATTTAAATAAAGCATATACAATGTTTTCTATAATCCACCAGATAAACAAGAATCCAAGTGCAAAAGCAGATCGCTTTACCAGTACTCCTAAAAATAAACAGAAAGAGAAGAAAGCTACTAGCTTTAAGAAATAAGCAACAATAAACTCTGTATCCTGAATAACAATACTAAATTCATTAAAGTCTGAAAAAGAGTATCCTAAAATAAGGGTCATCACAAGGATGAAGATCGTTGAAATAAGTGCAAATACACTTACTGTTATAAATTTACTGAGTATAAATTCTCCTTTACTTAAACCATCTATAAGGTTTTGTTTTAAGGTTCTATTACTGTATTCATTTGCAACCATGGACACAATAACAACAGCTAAAAAGAATTTGAGCGTGGCTGCCATATAGGTGTTAAAGTGCCAGATAAATGGAAAGTTAAAGATTCCTTGATCTGCAATACGTACTTTGATATCTCCTATATTAAATTCTATAGAGACAATAAGTGCTATAAATAATAGTATTATAAAATAAGCAATGGTAAGTACCTTGGCAGATTTATTATACTTCAGTTTTTGAAATTCTATATTGAGTAGACGTAACATAGTGGTTTAGTTTAGGTTGTTAGTAAGTTGTAAAAATTGCTCTTCTAAGCTTTCTTTACGTTGTACAAGATGACTAAGAACGATGCCTTGTGCATGAAGTTGTGCATTTAGTTCGTTTGCACTAAGCGGACTCTTTAAAAATCCTGTCACAAGGTCTCCTTCTGTTTTTACCTCCCCAAACATAGGATTACTCTCAAGGTACTCTTCTAACTTCTTTGTATCATCACACTTCAATTCGAAGAAGCCATGACTTGCATTCATCGCATCTACACGTCCAGCATATAACTTTACTCCTTTACGTAAAATCACTACATGACTACATACTTTTTCTACCTCATCTAGTAAGTGAGAGGCTAGTAAAATAGTCGTTCCCATAGAAGCAATCTTTTTAATAATCTCACGTATTTGATGAATTCCTTGCGGATCAAGACCATTGGTCGGTTCATCAAGAATTAAGATTTGCGGATCGTTTAATAGTGCCGAAGCAATAGCAAGACGTTGTTTCATCCCTAATGAATAGGTTCTGAATTTACTATTCTTACGTTCTAATAAACCTACAACATCTAGCTTCTCGTCTATCTTATCTGTAGCCACGCCTTTAATTTTACAAACCAATGCTAGGTTTTGAGCTGCTGTCATATAAGGATAAAAGTTAGGTCGCTCGATGATGGCGCCTACTTTTTTAAGGGCATTATGCGTAGAGTCTGATCCATCAAACCAATGATAGTCACCTCGAGTTGCATTTACAACATTAAGAACCATTCCTAGTGTAGTTGATTTACCACTACCATTGGGTCCTAAAATACCATATACGTTGCCTTTTTCTATTGTAAATGAGAGATCATTTACTGCTCGTACCGAACCATAATGTTTGGTGAGCTTGTTAAGTGTAAGTATTGTTTCCAAAGAGATATTGTTTTTTGATTGTTTCGTTATTTATGAGCCATATTATTTATGACATAATAGCCATCTCCTAATATATCGGATATGAACTAGACGGACAAGCTCACTTTTTGTTACAAAAAAAGTCTTGCGTTGCAAGACTTTTAAGTATTATAATGATTTGTAACAGAAGCCATACAAGGCTATCAGCCTCTCTCTAGTCAAAGAAGTATTTTAATTCTGTTCTTTATTAAAATAAACTAAATAGTAATACATCTGTTTTTCTTCATCCCAACCTTTTTCTACAAACTTCTCAGCACTTTCTGGATTAATAAAATCAAGTTTAATCTGGATATTAGTATCCAATTGAATTAAGTTCTTAATTTTTTTACGTTGTGAACTTACCGCTTTGTTGTTAATAGAAAACTCCGTAAGGTCTTCTATTTTATACTTAGGTGCTTGTTCTGTTTTATAATGTTTAAACTCAGGGATTAAGTCAGGATTATCTAGTACCTCATTTACAAAAGCACTTTCTTCAAAAGCATCGTTTTTGGCAAAATGATTTACGGCACGGTTCATAAATAAGACTTCTTCCTTCTTATCCTCGGCAGGAAGTACTACATCTTTTGCAAAGTCTTGACAGAATTTAAGATACTTCTTAGTATAAAAGCTATCATCTTCAAAAATCTCTACACCTAAGAAGTTCTCAAGCCAATATTTGGTATCATATCGATTTGAGTCTACAGAAAGTACTTTGTATCCTTCTTCTGCTTTATGATTAATAATCAAGCAACCTTTGTCTAGTTTATTAAGGTTAATTCCCTGTTCTAGCATCATTTCTAGGTTGGAACCGCTTTCGCGAAACTGTAAAAAGTCTTGCTTTAACTCACTTTTAAAAATTCCAATCGCATCCGTCTTAATGTTATCTATCGTTACATTTTCTAAATGTGCGATATACAACTCTCCAGATTTGATATGTGGGTGTTCACTTTGTTCATATAGATGTTTTGCTATCTCTTCAGAAAGTAAATGCGTAGCTGAAGGGTTTTCAAAAATCTTTTGGGTGATCCCAAATAATGTATGAAATTCAAGATCTGCTTCGTGATCAAAGCGATAATAGTTCTCCTCTTTTTCTCTAAAGGGTTTAAAGAAGAATTCCTTAATCAGTGGTGTTATCTCATCACTTAAAGGATAGGGATCATTAGACACAAAAAGTCCCTCTGCTTTACTTTTATTACCTACTCTATGAATAGAAAGAGATTCTATCTGCGCATTATATAAGTTAATCATGTAATTGGTTTGTTGTTGTCGTTAATATGTACTTTCCCTAAAACTTAATTCCAGTTATTTTGATCGAAATTAAGGTTGTCTAGATCGTCTATATCTAGATCGTCTTCAAATTCTGGTCCCATATCATCTTCATCTGCTTCAAAAGTAATCTCTGGAGCTTCATCAGGAATTTGTCCATGTACAAACATTAAGTTAGGATACGTAACCCCTTCCTCTCGTTCTGCGATCTCTCCAAGTTCAACCATAAAACGCCACATACTTAAAAAATCATATACATATAGCATACGTGTTTCTGCCTCACTGATCACATCTTCGACTAAAGTTTCACTCATCAAACGTACATCTGTTGTGCCATCACTCATATCAAAAAGCGAGATTTCCTGCCCTTGGTTCCATTGGTCATCGCTCTTATAAAAAGAAGCCATCTCACCACCATCAAAACCAAAAGACTGATTAATCGCATTGTGCAAATCTTCAAGACTCGCCTGCTGATCAATCTCTAAGTCTCTAAATACATCTTCTTCCGTATCTAGAATGACTCTAAAACGATATATCATATCCTACAAATTTTTGGTCTGTAAAGATACTAATACCTTTAGGAGTATAGGTGCTGTAAGGGTAAGAAGTTATTAAGAGATTTTAGAATACATTATGAGTGAGTCGTATATCTACATCTCATAATATTACATGTAAAGCTCTTTCAATATATTACTGACTTACAATTAATTAAATCATTTTTGGTACATTGTAGTTACAATCCAGTATAAAATATTGTAAAAATGAATTTACCAGGCCTCTTAGTCGAATATTTGATTAATGGATGTATCGCATTATTATGGCTTGTAAGTTTTACAACTCCAGATGCTTTGGAAAGCTTTCATAATGCAGAGAAAATCTTATTAATTCCAATAGCGTATGTAATCGGTATGTTTATAGATTATATCGCTTGGTTTCTAACAAAGCCTATTAAAAAACTGATCAGAAATAGTGCTTTAAATTCATTAAAGAAAGCATTTAAAGAAAGTAACAGTTCTATAGATATAAATCAATACGCTTATTTTTGGGAGGAAAAAGTAGAAATCGAAAAAAATTATCCTGATTTAAATAAAGAAATACGAAGTAGAAGTAGTAGAGATCGTGTAGCACGAGGTACTATTATAAACTTAATAGCATTGTCTATTTGTTATTGGAGTATGCTATCTTGGATATGGATTATTTTAATAGGCATCTCCATCTTAATGTGGATACGCTTTGAACATTATAATAGATGCTTTGAAATTAGAGCAGCTATATCTATACGTACTAGTAAAGATCATGCTGATTAATTGATATATATAGGTTAGAAAAAACATATGTTATTTAAAAAGAGAAAAGAGAATAAAATGACGACAGAGGAATTTAATGAAATATATGATCACTCATTAGATGAAGACCTCAGAAAGACTATAAATAAATTAGTAGACATTCAACGTAAGGCACGATATCAAGAAGTTGAGAAACAAGTTGAACAACTTGTAAAAAAACTATTAAAAATAGATCTCCAAAGTATTATTTTAACATATACAAGTTGCATGAATTTTGAATGGCCTCAAGAATTAAAACGACGCTCATTTGAAGAATATGCTGTTATAGAACTAATCTGCGAAAAATATGGTTCTGATAGTTGTTCTATATTGGATTTTATATTATTTGACAATGAAGATAGTTATCTAGATATAAGACATCTTCATTCTGGTGCTATACATTTGCTTATTATCTTAGCATTACGAGATATTCGAAAAAATAGTACTCTAAAAAAAATAAAAGAAAATAGTGATAAAGTATATTATATACACAGTAGAACAGAAGAACTATTTAATAGTTTAATGTAATTAAAGTATACTATGAATTACTTGTTATAGCTATTAATGATATTGACGCTTTCATAAAGAAGAACACTTTTACTTGGTGTCAAAGAGTAAGTAATATATTGTATAGAGCATATGGGTTGGAAATCATCTTTAATCATCATAGAAAACAAGGAACACTTTACAGATGAAGAGGCAGTATTAAAAGCCATTGGAAAAGGCGGATATACCTTTGACAAAGAACTCACACTTGATGCATGTATTTATCCCAATGATGGCTCTATAAATATTGGGTATTACAACAGTAATATGATCATCAGTGATGATTACCAAATCACTACAAATGCATTAGAAAGAGCAACGTCATTACAACTCACAAAAGAAGAAAAAGGACTCACCTCATTATTTCCAAAGGCAGAAATTGTAAGTGTCGCTTGTCATAGCGTTGTTAATTATCACGGATATTCCCTCATACAAAATGGTGCAAAAAAGAGATTAAAAATCATTTCTTCGGATACCCCACTTATTGAATTTGGAGAAAAAATGGAGGAAGAACAAGAAATTTACAAAACCTCATATTCCAGAGATGGAAAAAACTATTGGAAAGATACGTATGATCCAGAAGAAGAGCTCACTGAAGATCAACTTATGGAAGAATTTACATTTGGGATTGCAAAAAGAAGGCTTGGCGTATCACTAGATAAAGAAGACGGAGAAGAACTGCTCTTTGAGAAAGTGCTTTTTAAAAAGTATATAAACACAAATCAAGCTGTTGATGTTACAACTACAAAAAAGCATCAAAGAAAAGTAACCTGGATTAAATATGGAATAATCGTTCTCATTCTCATCATACTACAAATTTTAAAGAGAGTTATATTTGGATCATAGTATTCACTATAGCATCGCTTTCGCGAAAGCAAAAAATGCATACTAATAAGAAAGTATCATCTCAAATATACCTAAATGTTAAATGCGGTTTTCACGCACCTCATTTCTTAGAATTTCATAGTAATAAGGCGTATCTTCATAGTCCCAAATCAATTTTATATTATTATGACTAAACCTCCATTTTTCCGCTACCAGTACATTCCTATTTTCCGTATATGCCTTATCACATAAGAGAAAGAGAATAATCACCTAATACACTTTCTAGCAACAATATGCATGCTTTTCATAGCAGTTTTCTATTTCGGACCCGAAATAGAAGGACACGATAGCATGTACCATAAACTCATCTAGAAAACTTAGTGTTTATTAATAAAGATATACAACCTACCTGTCTTTATTTGAGGTGACTCTCTATTGCCTATTCTGAATACAAAACCTCACTAAAATTATAAATCCTCACACAGAATGCTTTCTGTATTAATCTCCCAAATCAATATGTATACCTTTAAAAAAAACTACCTCATACTTCTATTTCTTTCCTTGCTTATTTTTAATTCTTGTGCTATAGATGATTCTATTCCAGATGATCCCATTTCAGAATTAAACATATTAACTTTAGGAGATTCTAGAGTTAAAGGCTTACCTCCTACACATCAAAGCTATCGTTATGAACTCTGGAAAGACTTAATTGACCATGATTGGACTATAGATTTTATAGGGCCAGAAATCGAATCTAATACGTATCCTGAATATGCCGGATTAGAGTTTGACGGAAATCATGGCGCATATGGTGGATATACAACCTTAGATATGTTGCAGTCCCTTCAAGAGATGCTACCAACATTAGAAACGCCTGATATTGTATTACTGGGGATAGGTGGCGTAGATTTAATACTCACTGGCGATGTAGAAACTGCCATTGCAAACATTTACGAAATTATAACTGTTTTACAATCTAACAATCCTGACGTTACGATCTTTTTAGAACAAATAGCGCCGGGCGTAATAAACCTTAAATCTCAAGATATTCTTCAAGATTTTAATGACGCTATTGGAGCTCTTCCTATATTTACAACAACGACAACCTCCACAGTTGTCTCGGTAGATATGGCAACAGGCTGGTCAAATGCTTTTCTAGCAGATAATGTACATTATAATGAATTAGGAGCCAAAGTTGTTGCAGATAGGTACTTTGATGCTATAGATGAACATGTAGAACAGTAGCTCTAGTGTGTAATCATGATTTTATAGATTATTTTTTAATTAAGAACGTTAAACCTATTTTAAAGTTTAAGCATTCATCAATTATAGATAGTAACTTTATCCTTTTGTATCTAAACACATATCTATGTATAAAAAAGTACTCCTCCTAACCATAGGCATTCTATCTATTTCTATACAAGCTCAAGATTTGAGTTTTGAAGAATATAATCCAACCTCAACATTAGTGGTTCCTGGTGAGATTGTAAAAAAGGCAAAATTTCCATTTATAGATGTACATGGACATCAATATCGCATGCCTAATCAAAATCTTACCCCTGTCATTGCAGCGATGGATACTCTTAATATGGGGATTATGGTAAACCTAAGTGGTCGTTCTGGAAAAGATTTACAAAAATCTGTACAAAACATAGCCGACCACTATCCTAATCGATTTGTTGTTTTTGCAAACATAGATTTTAAAAAGATAGGCAATACGGGATGGACTGAAGAAACGGTAGCACAGTTAGAAAAAGATGTACAAAACGGAGCTAGAGGTTTAAAAATTTATAAAAGTTTAGGACTACGTAATAAAGATACAAATGGTAAACGAGTGGCTGTAGATGATCCTCGCTTAGATCCTATCTGGGCAAAATGTGGCGAATTAGGAATTCCAGTATTAATTCATACAGCAGACCCTAAGTCATTTTGGGATGAATTTGATGGAGATAATGAGCGTTGGTTAGAATTAAAGACACGTCCCAATAGAAAAAGAGACGCAGATAATCCTGCTCCATGGGAAACACTTATCGCAGAGCAACATCATATGTTTAAAAAACATCCTAAAACAACGTTTATAAATGCGCATATGGGATGGTATGCAAATAATCTTCCTAAGTTGAGTCAGCTCCTAGACGAAATGCCCAATATGAATGTAGGTATTGGAGCTATCATTGCCGAGTTAGGACGTCAACCACGTCAAGCAAAAGCATTCTTTATTAAATATCAAGATCGCATCTTATTTGGGAAAGATAGCTGGAAACCAGAAGAGTTCCCAACGTATTTTAGAGTATTAGAAAGTGATGATGAGTATTTTCCTTATCACAAGAAATACCATGCGTTTTGGGCCATGTATGGTTTAGACTTGCCAGATGACGTACTTAAAAAAGTATATTATAAAAATGCATTACGTATTGTTCCCGGACTAGACAAGACATTATTTCCAGAATAATTACCAATGAAAGTCTCGATCTTCGACTTCTAGATCTTCACGTACAAGATAATCGGTAATGATGCGCTTTTCATTAAACTGTTTATGTTTAAAAGAGAGTGTTAGCGAGTCATTACTCAGGTGTAATATTTTAAAAAATTTATAATCCTCTTCTTGACTCAATAATTCAGGGATTTTATCTCCTGCAAGTCGTAAGTAAGAATGTCCATTTTCTGACGTAGTAATTTTCCAACTAGCTTCTAATGACGGTCCACAATTTTTAAGGGAAGAGTTATTATCACGTACGAGTCCGCTTTCGCGAAAGCATTGCCTGTATCCTAAAAAACAATCTCCCATATTCATGCGTGCCTCCCCATTATATCTCCTTGCTATCTTCCACGTTTTAATAGAGTCTGCCGTTAGTAAAGTTTCTGCATTCTCAGGTAATAAATAAGGAGTCTTCGGTTCCTCTTTACAGGACGTCGCAACTAAAACAATAAAAAAATAGAAGAATACATGCTTTTTCATATCCCTAAAATAAGGATAATATATAGTTATAATGTAGTATTATACAGATTGCTACATATTATAGATAGTATTGTATCTTAGAAAATAAATTATAATAATTATGAAATTACTAATTGTCATACTCTTCTCTGTATTATCTATGAGTTGTCAAAAAGATAATTCTCGACAAGATCCTATGATTACGACACCTTCTGGATTACAATATCAGATTTTAAAAGAAGGGTCTGGAGAAGGAGCAAAAATAGGACAAGATGTAAAAATACACGAAAATACTTCCTATAGAGATGGGACGCTTATTTTCTCTTCAGAGAACATGGAACCCATACAATTTACCTTAGGCGGTACTATGGTAATAAAAGGCGTAGATGAGGGAGTACAAGGAATGAAAAAAGGAGAGATTCGTAAACTTATAGTTCCAACCTCATTAAGCAAACGTACTAGTTATCCTCCCATTTTATCTAAAGACTCTATTCTTGTCTATAATGTAACGCTTATAGATATTGTAAACTAAAAGTAAACACACATGAAAGAAACTATAAAACAGTTTTATACTGCTTTTGCAGCAACAGATCCTGAAGCAATGATTGCCTGTTACCATAAAGATATTCATTTTGAAGATCCAGCATTTGGAATTCTTAAAGGTGAACACGCAGGTAATATGTGGCGTATGCTATGTGCTTCTCAAAAAGGAAAAGAATTTACAGTAACCTTTTCTGACATTACATATCAAGAAAGAATAGGGAGTGCACATTGGGAAGCTCAGTATCATTTTAGTAAAACAGGAAGAAAAGTACATAATAAGATAGATGCTACTTTTGAATTTAAAGATGGGAAAATCATCAAGCATATAGATACATTTAATCTACATCGTTGGGCAAGTCAAGCTATGGGATTTAAAGGGATGCTCTTAGGAGGAACTTCCTTCTTTAAGAAAAAGTTACTCGCACAAACCCAAAAAGCGCTTGGTCAATTTGAAGCAAAACAAAACGAAGCTTTCTAAAAAAGTAACTTAATATGTCATTCTGAATTTATTTCAGAATCTTATCAAGCTAATTACCAATGTAATGAGAAACTGAAACAAGTTCAGTTTGACGGAAATCACATCTTTTTAGACAGCTTCTTTTTGTTTTATGAAAGAATATAAATTGTTTATTATCTACTGTAATTAGGTGCTTCTTTGGTAATTGTCACATCGTGTGGATGACTCTCATTAATACCACTCGCTGTAATTTTCACAAAACGACCATTTTCTTTTAATGCTTCTATAGTACCAGCTCCACAATATCCCATCCCTGCACGCAAACCACCTACAAATTGGTGGATACTCTCGTTAAGTTCTCCTTTATAAGGGACACGTCCTACAATTCCTTCAGGAACTAGTTTCTTAATATCATCCTCTACATCTTGGAAATAACGATCTTTTGATCCTTGCTTCATTGCTTCTACAGACCCCATTCCGCGATATGATTTAAACTTACGTCCTTCATAAATAATGGTTTCTCCTGGAGATTCTTTGGTACCTGCTAGTAATGACCCTAACATTACACAATCGGCTCCAGCAGCAATTGCTTTTGGAATATCTCCTGTATAACGTATTCCTCCATCTGCAATAACAGGAACACCAGATCCCTTAATCGCTGCGGCACATTCTAATACTGCAGAAAACTGAGGAAATCCAACCCCAGCGACAACACGTGTTGTACAGATAGATCCTGGTCCTATTCCTACTTTTACAGCATCGGCTCCAGCTTCTACAAGATATTTTGCAGCAGCTCCTGTTGCTATATTTCCTACTACACAATCTAAATCTGGATATGCAGCTTTTACAGCTTTAAGAACAGCAACCACTCCTTTGGTATGTCCGTGAGCGGTATCTATCACAATAGCATCTACACCAGCTGCTACAAGTGCACCTGCACGCTCTACAGCATCACCCGTTACTCCAATAGCTGCGGCTACACGTAAACGTCCGTACTTATCTTTATTTGCATTAGGCTTTAAGGTTAGTTTTGTAATATCTCTGAATGTAATCAGACCTACCAATGTATTATCATCTGTAACAACTGGAAGTTTTTCTATTTTATGATCTTGAAGTATGATCTCAGCTTGTTGAAGCGATGTCCCTTCTCCTGCAGTTACTAGGTTCTCTGATGTCATTACTTCAGAAACAGGACGGTCGTTATCTTTTTCAAAACGAAGATCTCTATTGGTTACAATTCCTAATAATTTCCCAGCATCGTCTACGATTGGGATTCCTCCAATACTATGCTCACGCATGGCATTTTTTGCATCCTGGACGATAGAACTTAATGGTAATGTCACTGGATCTATAATCATTCCGCTTTCTGCACGCTTTACTTTACGCACTTTCATCGCTTGACGTTCTATCGTCATATTTTTATGTAGTACACCTATTCCTCCTTCTTGAGCAATAGCTATAGCCATACGACTTTCTGTAACAGTATCCATCGCAGCAGATACAATAGGAACATTAAGTGTAATATTTTTAGTAAATTTTGCTTGTATACTTACTTCTCTTGGGAGTACTTCAGAAAAGGCAGGGACTAGAAGTACGTCGTCATATGTAAGACCTTCTCCTAAGATTTTGTTCTCGTGTGCAGTCATCGCAATTATGTTTTTATATCGCTTTCGCGAAAGCGCAAAAACTAAGAAAAGTTTCTGCTAGTTCACATGTAATTGCGTGCAAAGATACAGATAAATAAACTAGCTTGTTATAACATTCTATTTATTTCAAAAAAGTTAATTAATCCATAATTTTAACATATTCAAATATGAATCATCCGTTTTATACGTTTTACTACAAGAATTTCATTTACATATCGCATTTATACTATCATGATTAAAGAAATAGAAAACTATTGCAGTAATTTGTTATCAACCTCAAAGTGCAAAGAATTACCTTTTCATAACCTTATACATACACAAGAAGTTGTTCAAAATGTAGCATATATAGCTGCAGCTATGGGTATCAACAAAGCAAATAAAGATATACTCTTGATTGCTGCTTGGTTTCATGACACTGGTTTTTCAAAAAAATATAGAGGGCATGAAGATGAAAGCAAAAATATAGCTATAAAATACCTCTCAAAATTGGGAGCTAAAGATGAACTAATTAAAAGCGTTTGTCTTTGTATAGATGCAACTAAAATGCCCCAGAACCCAACAATTCCATTAGCAAAAATACTATGTGATGCAGATATTTTTCATGTAAGTACTCCCCATTTTTATTACCGTAAAATCTTATTAAGAAGAGAATGGGAAGTGTATTGTAACATGAATATGACAGACAAAGAATGGCATGAGTTAAATCTTGAGTTTCTAAAAAGTCACAATTTTAAAAGTAATTATGGTAAGAATGTTCTAGAAAAAGGAAAACAAGAGAATATAAAAAAAGTGCAACAAATACTAGCCTATTACGATCGATCAACTATCTCTTACGAGCTGTCAATCCCTTAGGAATGAAGGTATCTTCTTCATCATACAAACTGATATAAAAAATCAAAGGTTCGTTTAACCCCTCGTACGTAAGTTGGTATTTATCAAGCAATGCATAGTCTCCAAAAAGTGCATTTTCGGTTTTATAACCACAACAACTTCCTAAACGCGCATATCGCACTACTTCTCCATTAGGTCCAGCTAATGAGGCAAAATAGCGTATCTGGTTACGCGCTCCATCTGTACTCTTCCCTCCTATCATAATAGGGTTCTTTTCAGAATATCCATACGTAGCATCTTCGGATACAGTCGTAATATCAAGAAAGGGTGCAACATTTTCACTAGAATACATAGGTAACTGACCATTAACTCTCGTCGTTGAAGTTACTTTATTTGATGATCCACAAGAAAGGCAGCATACTGCTACACATAACATAAGTACTAATTTTTTCATTCGTTTTGATTTTATGTTCTTCAAAATTAACAAAAGGAATGCCAAATTAGTAGGTACAATGAGTGTATGAGTATCCTGAATTAGGGAACTTATAAAAAAATTTAGTTGTCATTATGCTGTTCTCATATTGTTTTCTTATTCATCTGATACAGATTTTACCCAACTTGAAAGTGTAGGAGATATTTATAAGGAAATACCACCTTTAAAGGATTAAGCTTTTTTAAGAAGTTGTTGAAACACAATAAGAATACCTATCGTAAAACTAAGGGTCATAAGCATTCCAGAGATCATAATGATATACTTAAACCAGTGAACTCCTGACCAGAGTAAATAAATCCCTCCAAAAGTAACAATGACAGATATAAAAGGTTCTATCATTAAAAAGGTTTTCAATTTTTTATTTATAGACGTAGTTGCTAGAATACCACCTAGTAAAAAGAAAATAAATGACATAGAGAGGATATGCGTATGCACAATAGTGAGCATTTCTCGCGCCCCTTTTTCAAATTTCATAACCTCAGCATCTTCTATTTCTTCATTTCCTAAATAATTTTCTTGAATCCCCGCAGGAGCCATTTGTTCGGTTTGATTTACAAATAGTAATCCTGTATAAAAACCAACACTTAATACAATAACAAACGTCGCGATAAATAGTTTTATCTCCTTAGGAAATTGATGTATCCGACCGTGTAACTGCATTAAAGAACGTTATTTTCTTGAAGTGTCCCGATGCTTTGAAGTACATCATTTATAGCATTGGTCATAGAACGTACTGAGATAGTCGCTCCGCTTATAGGAGTAATATCTTGAGGGAATTTTATTTCTGAACCTCCAGATTTCCCATTAAATTGTTTTAACCAGCGTTTACTTCCTATCTCTCCTCCATACTCTTCTCGGTAGATCAATACTTTGCTTTTTATTACAATAAAATCTGCATCAAAAAGAATAAGATAATCAAAAGTAGCCGTCTTACTAGGAGCATTGCCTAAGTATGCATATCCAAGTGTACCGCTTGTATCTGTAATTTTAAAAAGATTTTCTTTAAAATCTGAAGGGACTTTTGCGTCTTGGTCTGCAGCAATGGTGATCAATTCCTTTGAGAACTCTTCGGTTTCGAAATAATGTATAATCGCTTTATCTATTTTCTTCTCAAGCTTAGGCGATATAGAAAAGGCCGTAGAGAAAAAACAAATAACTAAAAGAAAAAAGACGTTCTTCATAAGGCTACAAAAATACTTATTTATATTGGTTATAAATAAGTATTTTACATTAAATTTTTAACAAAATAATCTTGTTAAGTCGAGCTTGCCAAAGGCTTAATTCTAGGGTATTTGACAAGCTCTATTTTAACAAAACCCCTCGCAATAAGCGAGGGTTATATATAAGAAAACACCCCCCAGTGCCTTCTATGATATTAAAACCAAACTCCGATTCCGAAGTTTAAACGGTCTGCTACATTATCTCCAGATAGTTTATTATCTCTAAACTGGTAATCTCCTTTTACAACAACTCCTGGTGCAATATGGTACGATAAACCAGCTGTGATATCTGTACGATTATACGCATCATTACGTTCAAGAGTTCCTTCTGTACTTGCATGCGTATCGTAATTTTCATAACGTGTAAAAGCAATAAGACGTTGTTCTTTGGTTTGTGGTAGTAAATTATATCCAGCCTCTAAGTACCATCCTTGTAATGCACTTCCTAGATCTCTTCCTGTTGCAATATTATACTCATCTGTATCACTAAGAGATGAATATATAAACTGTCCTCTAGCCGTAAAACGTTGGTATGCATATCTAAAATCAAGACCTCCCATGGCTATACCAATATCTGATCCTTCAAGTTCTTCTACATCATCATCTGCTTGTGTTCTTCCAAAATATCCTGCAAGACCCAGACGTAATCCTGGGATTCCGTAGTATTCCCATTTTGTAGAAAACGTAGGGCTATCTACCGTAGATCTGATTCCTCTCTGACGACCACCTCTAAGACCATTTGATCCTCTTAACAAACCGTTTACACCACCTTCTCCATCTAATCCTGAAGAACGAAATCCATTAAAAATATAAGCTTGGTACCCTATAGAATATTCATTAAGACGTCCCGTAACTCCAATACCTATTTCTCTCCAAGTAGTAGGAACAATCACATTATCTACTGCTGGACGTTCTGTCCCATTAAAGGTTGTAGGTTCGTGGTATTCATTTACAATTCCCATTGGAACAAGCATTAAACCACCACGTATACTTATATTACTTCCTACATTATAGTTTACAAAAGCTTGCTCTACAAAAACTTCATTTACATGCTCAAATTCGATCTCAGTAATAAACTGTGTTTTATCATTAAACTTATATCCAAAAAGTAATACAAGACGTTGTACATCTAATTCTCCATTGTCTCCTTCTGGTTGGTTATAGGTTAACTCTCCATAGGCACTTACCGTAACGGCATTTGCATAGTTTCCGGCGATTAACTTCTGAGCAGTATTTAATTGTTTTTGCGGATCAAAAGTAATAGAGTCTTGCTTTGTTTGCGCTTTCGCGAAAGCGGATAAAAGAACAAGAACAGTAAATATTCTAAGTTTCATATTGTTTTTATTTAGACTGATTATAAATAGTATTTCAAATTCAGGTGCAAAAATATGAGGAATCATGATTCTGACCAAGCTTATTTTTAATTATTCTAAATAAACTTAAAAATTTAACATTTTGACACTCCTAGAAGATCATATGAATCGTATCAAAAACCCAATACATATCTTGGATAGCACGAATATTATATAGACTTTTATAGCAATGAAAATATACTCAACACTCCACATTGGAGAATTTCACACAAACCATTGCGAAGACTTTTTAATTAATGAACAAATAACTTCTAATCAAAGACTAGTTGCTGTGCTTGACGGTTGTACTATGGCCAAAGAATCGGTTTTTGCATCTATGCTTTATGGAAAGATTCTTAGAAATATTGCTAAAAATGCGTTCTATCAAGAATTCATTGTTTCCAATAAAATCAGTTTGAAAATGACACTAAAGAGTGTTATTCAGGAATTAATCATAGAAACCGTAAAGATTAAAAATCAACTTGGCTTAGAAATTAATGAACTACTATCTACCGTTATTCTAGGTGTTATTGATACAGATACTTCTGCTGCTGAATTTATAACGGTTGGAGATGGTTTGATCTATAAAGATGGAGATATCTATGAATATGAACAGGATGATAAACCTGATTATCTAGGGTATCACCTCTCCGAAGATTTTGAAACTTGGTATAAAAACCAAGACCAAACATTATCCATTTCTAACTTTACTGATCTTTCCCTTTGTACAGATGGCATTTACACATTCAAAAACCTTGAAAGTAAAAACAAACAAAAACCTGAATCAGAGATTATTCAATATTTATTGTCAGATACTGAACATAAGGAGTATGATAATTTCTTAGATCGGAAAATCCGTTTTTTAAAAGATCAAGAACAACATGTGGTTACTGATGATCTTGCTATTATTAGAATCATACACACTTTATGAAAACTACCATAGAAAGAACTAAGGCAAAAGAGCTCATTGTCAAGAGTCAATATAATCGATTAGAAAACCACAAGAAACTTGAAATTCTTGAAACTGGATATCCTCATCTTGATGATGCTGATGATATAGACGAATTTATAAAAGATGGAGATTTACCTCAATTGGATGAAGAAATCATTACGATTATAAAGTCAAAAGAGTATTTAAGAATTCCATTCCACAAAGGGTTAGACCCTCTTTTTATAGAATATTTAATGAGTGATCTTTATGGAGTGACCAACGCATATTTAGCACTACTCCTTAATGATAGAAAAGGCATGTATGAAGTTACTGGAGAAATTGACCAATTAGGTATTTGTCCTTGTTACTTATATCACGCTATAGGGTATGGTGAAGATGGGTTTCATGATATTTGTTCTATATGTTTTTGGGAAAATGGCGGAATTGGACCTAATGGTATTCCTCTTGAAAAAGCACAAGAAAATTTTAAAAATCTAGGCGCAATGGATGCGTCTTCATTACAGTTTATTGATCCTGCTGGTAAGATTAAGTATAAGAGAAATATATAACTTCCTACATTATAAGGATAAAGACTATATTTAATAGCATATATGATATAACAATGACACAACAATACGCAGGACTTCTGGATAGAATAAAAGCTTATACTATAGATATGATATTAATTATCGTTCTTATGTACTTTTTTTCTGAAGTAACAGCATCATTTACAGAAGTACCCAATTATGTAAGAATCATACTATTTTCCATTCTTTTTGTATTCTATGACCCTCTTTTTGTAAGTATCTCTGGCGGAACTGTGGGACATACTTTTATGGACATTTCAGTAAGGCAAGAGGTAAATTCATCAAAAAAAATAAGCTTCCCATCTGCTTTATTTCGTTTTATAGTAAAATTCCTATTAGGGTGGCTATCATTTATTACTATAGGTAGTAAGAAGAAAAAAGCAATACACGATAAAGCTGTAGGTTCTGTAGTCATCAAATTGAGTATTAAAAAATGAAAATAGTATACATCAAACAAAACTGGTCAGGTTATTTTACGTATCCTGTCTATGATGAAAAAGGCAATCTATTAGATGATGTAGAAGATCGTATTCCTTGTGAAATGTCAATTCAGATACACGATGGAACATTTACAGGAATTGCTACAGATGAAGAGTCAAAGCATCTTTTTGACAAACCAGCTACCATAAAAGGGTTTATAGAAAAAAACCTTATTAGTTTTACGATGCAGTATCCTTGCCTATATTATACAAACGAGCAAGGAGAACTCGCTATAGATTCTCATAAAGAACATCCTGAAATACGATATACCGGTTTTTTAAATGATATAGAAAACGAAATCATAGGAGAATGGGAAATAGGTACATTGCCAGGAGAAAGTGATTGGGGTGAATTTGAATTAAAAAAAATATAATGGAAGACTTTACAATAGATCATATAGATCACGTTGCTATACGCGTAAAAGACCTTGAAGTTTCTGCTGCTTGGTACACAAAGGTTTTAGGTCTTACAAGAAAAACAGTTCCAGAATGGGGAGCATTCCCTATCTTTATGTTAGCCCATAAAACAGGTGTTGCATTATTCCCTGCGCATCTAGATGATCCTATATTAGAAACTACTTCAAAAAATATAAAAATTGATCATTTTGCTTTTCACGTAAGTGCAGAAAATTTTGCGAAAGCAAGAAAAAAATATGATGCATTACAACTCACATATAACTTTCAAGATCATCACTATTTCCATTCTATATATACTAAAGACCCAGATGGACATACGGTAGAACTTACAACCGTAATTGGTAATTCAGATTCGTTTTACTCCTAAAACAGTACTTACAAAGTATCAAAGCAAAACATATACATGGAAAAAGCCTTCTTTTTAAGAAGGCTTTCCTTATACAAATTTCAATATGTTTCTTTTTAGAGACATCTAGGGACTGTCGATGTTTACTTTATGTTTCATTTTGAAATAGGTTAAGTTATTTAAACAACTAACGGTTGTTCACTTTTTTTATTGTGTATCATTATACTTCTATAATCAAAGAATATACCAGCAATGAGTTACAAAAAAATAAGTGCAGTGTTGACAGTTGTTATCTCTATTATTGAGGTTTAGAATGAGCACTTATTAAAAAATATTTTATCTTATCTTCATATAAGGATTATCTCGATTTTATAAAAAAATAAAAAATATGTCCCCCTTTATAAAAACAGCTTCGTCTTAAAAGTATACAATCTTAAAAACAACAATTATGAAAGAATTTATGATGATTTTTACGGGAGCAGATTATGCAGATCTTGGTTTATCTCCAGAAGAATTACAAAGCCGTATGGGCAAATGGTTTGCTTGGGGAGATAAAATGGAAAAAGCTGGTGTTTTACGTGGCGGTAAAGCACTAACACCTAGCATACGCAGAGTTTCTGGAGAAAACAGAACAGTAACAGATCTTACCTCTGCCGAGGTAAAAGAAATTGTAGGTGGCTATTATCTTGTAGAAGCAAAAGACTTTGATCACGTACAAGACATTGCACAAGACTTCCCAGATTATGACTTAGGAGGTACTGTAGAGATTCGTGAGATTATGGTTTTTGATAAATAAACATGGAACCAAAACTTATAGACCATCTTTTCAGGCACCACTACGGGAAGATGGTCTCTGTTTTGGTACGTATTTTTGGACTGGCACATCTTGAAACTATAGAAGATGCTATTCAAGATACCTTTATAAAAGCATCGACCTCTTGGAAAAATAATCCTCCAGAACATCCAGAAGCTTGGCTTACAAAAGCTGCAAAAAATAGAGTACTCGATGTATTTAGAAAATTAAAAGCAGAGCACAAACGGATTCCCGACATTACCTCAGGAACAGAAGCCATTGCGATACAAGAATTATTTTTAGACAATGAGATAGAAGATAGTCAACTACGTATGATCTTTACAGCTTGTCACCCACAGCTTAACCCAAAAGATCGCATCTCATTTGCATTAAAAACAGTCTCTGGTTTTAGTAGTAAAGAGATTGCAGCCGCATTACTCACTAAAGAGGAAACCATCAAAAAACGACTAAGTCGTGCTAGAGTTTCTATCCAAAAAGGAAACATCTCTTTTGAAATCCCACAAGGCAAAGCTTTATCTGAGCGATTAAATAGTGCTATGGAAGTACTCTATCTTATTTTTAATGAAGGGTTTCATTCTACAAAAAAAGAAATGCTTGTACGTAAAGAACTCTGCGCCGAAGCAATGCGACTCTGCAAGATGCTACTCACTCATAAAAGTACGCAAACTCCAAAAATCTATGCTCTATTTGCCTTGATGTGTTTTCATGCAGCACGTATAGAGTCCAAAACCAATCATCAAAATGAGCTTCTTGATTTACGTGACCAAGATCGCTCATTATGGCATTTTCCATTAATTAAATTGGGAAATACAGCAATGCATAAAGCAGTAGAGGACACTTCCTTTTCTTCCTATCATTATGAAGCAGCGATTGCAGCCGAACATCTTAAAGCTGCTACGTTTGAAAAAACAAATTGGAAAACAATTTTAAAATGGTATGAATGTCTGTATGAATTAAACCCTACGCCCATACATATACTCAATATGGCGGTTGTTCAATTACAAGATGGCCGCTTTCGCGAAAGCTATCAACTCCTACAACAATTAGACCCAGAAACCTTAGGTCAACGTACCTATCTATACCATGCAACGCTTTCTGATTACTATCTAACACAAAAAGAATATCCAAATGCAATTACACATATTGATATTGCATTACGTTTGGTAACAAATAAGCAAGAAAAAAACTATTTAGAGAAAAAGAGAATCTCGTTGATTCTGTAAGTTATTTTTAGTATCGTGCAACACTTTTTCTGCCCACACCATCGCTTCTTCTAATCCATTACTATACAACTTAAAAGGTTTTCTACAAAAGATTTGCTCTATAGCCGTTGTAGAAGGATCTGTTCCAGCTGGTACAACAATAGAGAGTGCTTTTAAGGTTTTGATCTTATGCAAGTATTCATAATCTGTAGGTGTCACAGAGTAAGAGTTAACACGATTAGAAATATACACCCAAGGGCGATTTTTAAATGCTAATAAACCTTTAAAAAGGAGAGATGCCGCCGAAGCATACGACAAATTTACGCCTTCATTTACCTCCACAACAGCAATATTTTTGTTGTAAATATAAACAGTGGCAATCTTACTTGTAATGATTTTCGTTAGTTGAAAAGCATCACTTAGGTTATGAGGATTTAGGGACTCCATCAAGAGCAATATATGGTTCTTTTTCAAGAAAAGCAAAACCTCTAGATTCTTAGAATGTCCTATTCTTAAAAAGAATAATGCTATCTATCTGTTACTTAAAATAATGGCGTAAAAAGAAAAATAAAATAAAATCTATTTTTAAATGCGTACCTTTTATAAACATAACAAATATCAATAATGAGCGACACATATTCCATTTTTAGAAAGTTTCCATCTTTAGAGTTGGCAAAAGAACTCGAGACAATGTTACAAACACATGGTATCGAATCTATTCTTGGTGATAATGTCTCTTCTGTAGATGCTACTATTTCTGGAGGTACATTACAAAACCAAATAGAAATTAGAATCAAACCTTCAGATTTTGAAAAAGCAGAAGCAATCCTTGAAAAAAATGTAGAAGACTTAATAGATCAAATTGATAAAGATTATTATCTATTTCAATTTACGGATGAAGAGCTTTACGAGGTCATATTAAAATCTGACGAATGGAGTCCATTTGATTATAAGCTTGCTCAAAAGATCTTGACAGAACGAGGAAAATCTATTGATAAGGATTTACTAGCCTCTCTTAAAAATGAACGTCTTAAATTACTTGCCCAACCAGAAGGAAATCAAAAACCATGGATTATTGCTGGATATATATTTTCTTTTTTAGGAGGATTCTTAGGATTGATTATCGGTTACTTTCTATGGACTTCTAAAAAGACACTTCCAAATGGGCAGAAGGTCTACTCCTATAGTGCAAAAGACAGAAGACAAGGAAAGTATATCTTTTATATAGGACTAATCATAATCCCCAGTGCTTTATTAATCAGAATACTGATGGAGTTTTAAGCTTTTTCAAATAATATTTTCATAAAAACGAATTATAGGAAATAGGTTTTATAGTACCCATTACATTAATAGCAGACATTGATACCATTACCATAAAATCTTTTGATGATACTATGGGAGACGATCCTCATTTATATGAATTCAAAATATTAGAAGACGAGGATAATGAAATACTACTTACGTGTAATTAGGATTTCTTTTCAGGATGTTCTTATTCATAATTCTAAATATAAAAACCCCTGTGAACTGTTATTCACAGGGGTTTTTTACAACTTATATTATTTATTAATTATAGTATCAATTTTTAATAATTTGTTTGACAGTAGTAATTCCTTTATCAGACTGTATTTGAATGAAATACAATCCATTAGCATATTCCTCCATGGATACTACAGTTTCTAGAGAAGCATTTTTAAAGAGTATTTTTTTTAGTATCCGTCCTCGTACATCTGTTAGAATTGCTTCGCTTAGTGCTACCTCATTACGATTTTCTATGGTAAATGTATCTGTTGTTGGGTTTGGATATATAGATATTCCCGTGTTAAGTATATTATCTCCTACACTCAGGAATTCTTCAATTGTCAATATAAATGAACGTACATTTACATTACCAGAAGTATCTGTTGCACTTACCACAACCTCAACAGTATCTCCTATATTAAATATTGCACCAGGTTGAGGGTCTTGCGTAATCATATTATCAATAGTACAATTATCAGAAACTGTAATTAAGTCTGTAAAATCTTCTAATATATAGGTCGTTTCCCCTTCTTCCGCATATACAACACTATTGCTTGGTAAGTCAGAAATAACCGGAGCCATAGTATCAACAACAGTAACCGTAGCTTCACAATTCGCTGTTTCACCGTCTTGATTTAGTGTAACTGTAATAATAACTTCTCCTATATCTGAACAGCTAAATTCAGAAATGTCTAAGGATGTCCCTTCTATAGGCTCTCCAAGAAGATCTTCTGGTAATATAGACGCCATACCATTTTCATCAAGTGCAACGGTAATATCTGTACATTGAGCCTCAAAAGGAGCTTCTCGTGTAAATTTGAGAAGAACAACTTCTGGTTCAGCACCACATGCATTTGAATGGTTGTCTAATATGCTTACTATAAACTCAGAATCATCAGTAGGGTCAAACTCACCTCCTATTACGGGTTCAAGAGTGATTTCACCCCCACAGCCAGAAAAACCCAAAGTTATCCCTCTATCTAAAGTAACATTTCCTGTATCTTCATTAAAATCAATGATAAATGTTATTGGATCAATACCAAATAATATTGGCGTATAACTAGCATCAAAAGATCGTTCATTAATACTCAAAGGATTAAAAGGGCTTTCTTGTGAGATATCAGTAATTGTTTCAAAGAATATAAATGGAGAGTTATCAAAATCTACTGCAAAAGTAAAAGTTCCATAGACTCCATCTGTCAACTGTTCCACATAATACTGACCTGTAAACAATCCAGGCTCTATATCATCCTCATCAATAGGGTCATCTACGGTTAGAAAAAAGGAACATTCTTGGCCTATATTACCTGAAACATCTACAGCAGTAATATCTATATAACTCCCTTCATTTGCCTCAAAAACAGTACCCACTGGAGGGTCTTGTAGTAAATAATCAATATCGCAATTATCTGAAAAGATAGCAGATGTAGTAAAATCTTCTAAAGTATACGTATTGTCTTCTGGATCTGCAGTTACTATAATACTATAATAAAAGCATTCTTCAATGACTGGATCTGTATTATCAATAACAGTAACAGTGGCTTGACAACTAATTGTTTCTCCACCTTGCTCTACAGAGGCAGTCACGATAACTTGTCCCAAATCTGAACAACTAAACTCAGAAATATCTAATGATGCACCTTCTATAGGCTCTGTTAGAACATCTTCTATCGATATAGATGCAACTCCTGTTTCATCAAGTAAAACTGTAATATCTGTGCATTGAATTCCTAAAAAGGGTACTATTGTAACTGTAGGTGTACAAATACTCATATTTCCAAAACTATCTGTAGCTGTTATAGTTACCACATTTTCGCCAACGTCATCACAAGTTAATATAGGAGGATCTATTTCATAGGTCAATGGTTCTCCATTACAATTATCTATAGGGAGTCCTTTAATAAAATAAAGCTCTTTTATCCCTGAATAAGTACTCGTTGGATTTAATAGCACTTCTATTTCTTGAGTATTCAAATCAAGTGTATAAATAGTATTACAATTATTTCTATTTGAGGAAACAATTATTTTATTATTTCCTAAGTACTCAAGGGTTTTGGCTCCAATACACTGATGATGTTCTTCAAGAGTATATTCAAATAATTCATTAAATACGTGAGTCCCTATTTGAAATTCAAAAACACGAAGATCAGATGATTGTGTTGTTATAAATAAGAATCTATCATCATCATCATCATACGTAATGTTACCAATATCACTTACAGGTACCTCTACCTCTAATAGAGATAGCGTCATATCATTTAAATCGAGAATATTTATTTCTCCTCCCGAATAAAGGATATATAAATTTCCTTGGCCGTCAAATTCCATACTAAAAGGAAATTCATTTCCAGCAACAGAAACCATATTTGACACAAAAGTTAGTTCGCTATTTTCATTATTAATATCAAAGGTGTATAAATCTATCCCTGATTCATCTCCTCCTAATAAAAATGTTTCGTTAGTAATAGGGTTTTGAGTTAATGCATAATTTCTTTCTAATTCTGATAGATATGAGTATGGACTATCTAAAGATATTTCATCTGTAAAACTATTATAATCATAACGTCTTATGTTATGTGACGGGTCATAAAGAGTAGAAGAATACATTGCATATAATTTCCCATTAACGCCTCCAGAGACCAATAATTCTGGAGTTAAAAGCAATTCACAACTAGAGTCTAATTCTATAGTGATATCTGGACATTCATCAAGCTCAGGAATTTCAGGTAAAACTTCAAAAGTAGCTATTGCCACATCTTCATTATCACAAATTCCTATATATGCATAAGAAATAGCGTGATTCCCAACTCCTGCACTAACAGGGTCGAATGTACATGTAAGACCATTTCCATCATCTGTCACTCCTAAACCACTATAAATACCTCCTTCAGGAATTCCTCCTCCTAACCCAGTTATAACACCACTATCTGTACAAAAAACTGTTTCTGATGGTGTAAATGCTACACCTTCATCAAAAGGTAATACTGTAATAATGAAAGAACATGTTTCTATATTTCCATGTACATCTGTTGCTACAAAGGTCACTTCATTATCTCCTATATCATCACACATAAATAAATTAGGTGTTACTACATAATCTATGGGTTGTCCACTACAATTATCTGTTGGAAGGGGATCTGAACTTGTTAAATGCAAATCCTTAACACTAAAATATGAACTTGAAGATTCTAGTATTACCTCCGCCATTTCTGTAAGAAGATCTACTCTATAAATACTTCTATCACAAGAACTACTCGTTACTACCAATTGATTATCGCCTACATATTCAATATCTTCAACTCCACAAGCAACAGGAACAGGAGAATTAAGACTAAATAAAGTTGTTGTTCCTCCAGTATTAGGATTGACTTCTAATAGATGTACAGGGTTATTCCCATACGCTACAATAAGTCTATCCGTATCTGTGTTTAACGTTAACCCTATAGCAGTATCTCCAGATGTAGGTACCATCATAAAAGGTGTCATTTCTAAAGTACTTAAATTTAAAGTCTCTATTACTCCATTTTCAAAAAGAAAATATAAATTTCCTTCACTATCAAAAATCATATCCTCAGGAGACCGATCGCCTGATGATGATACAATTGTTTTAATTAATATAGGATCTGAAGATGTATCATCTAAATTTATCATGTATAAGTCTCTATCTAGTGAGTCATTACTAGATAATATATAAGTTACTCCTGTCTGTATATTTTGATCTAAAGCTAATTGATTATGAATACCAATAGAGTTTACATAATAAACATCTCGCGAAATAGCTCCAGTAGTAAGATTATAAAAATATCTAAATATATTAGCTGTCGGTCGACATTCAGCGCTAAGTCCATATAAAAACACAGTATCAGGTGTAACGCCTTCAAAATCCAACCCATAAAATAATTGTTCTGGACTTATCGTAGTCTCTCCATTCTCATCTAAGGTAATTTCAACATCTTGACATTGTAAATCAGGAATAGATGATACTATTTCTATAGTGGCAGACACCTCCCTTTCTATCCCACAAGAATCAAATCTTGTGTATGTAATATCCTGCATTCCTTCTCCTGAAACATTAGGATCAAATGAAAATGTTTCGCCATTACCATCATCTGTAACACCTTCTCCACTATACACACCTCCTACCGGAAGTCCACCGGTTAATCCAATCATAATACCTTGACCTGCACAAAAAGTATTATCAATTTCTAAAGTAATAGGATTAGCTATGACTGTTACTATCGCAGTACAAGTACTCATTGTACCTTCACTATTTGTAGCAGTAATTATCACTGTATTTTCTCCTAAATCATCACACGTAAACGTATCTACATCTACACTTACTAAAACTTCATTTCCTTGTTCATCAGGAAACCCTCCTGTATTAGGAATAAAAGCAACATAATCATTATAAGCACTCCAATAACCAGCACTGCGACCGGGTGCGGCATATCCTTCTGTCCCATCCGCATTTTCAATTCCTTGACTATAAGCATCACCTGGAGAACTTATATGTAAACTATGAAATTCTATAAGACTAGAACCTTCATAAAGGTGTATTTGAGTAGTTGCACTACCAGCCATATAACCAAGATCTAGTAGTCCTTTAAACTCTACCACTACGATTCTGTTAGGAGCCATTCCTACAGTATGATATTTAACCCTGCTTTGTGAGCCTAGTGTCCAATTCCACCAAACTGGGGTTATAAAATTATTGATTCTCCCATATGTAGGAATTGGCGGAGTACTAAACGAACTATAACAAACTCCAGGATTCGGATTATCATCAAAGGTTATAAAACCTTTGGAAGATATTCTAAACTCATTTTGTACTTCTCCAAAAAATGTAAAATCAAAACCGATAGGTATAAACTCTGACACTTCATCATTAGATATATCAACCATCGTACCCTGTGCGTTCAAACTTACAGGATTAAATTCTCCTGTCTGATCTATGGTATATCCAGTATCAGGAAGAAAATTAGTGACCACATCTGGAGGTGTGATACTTGCTGTACCATTTTCATCTAGGAATATTGTAATATCTTGACAGTTAACAGTAAGCTCCATAGCTTCACAATCATCTGCAGCAATATTTTTATTTTCTTCTTTAGAAGATTTATTCTCAAAAATTTTATCTTCAGTTTTAAGAATAGAAGGAGAGTCTCTATTTAATCTTAAATAGCTATTTAATGATGTAGCCTGAGATAGCACAGAGATAAGACAACATAAAATCAATAAGTATAGTTTCTTCATATTCTTAAATAGTATATATCATTATATATTTTAATATTCTTGAAGATATTTAATGCCTATGATTCTAAAGTTAGATAGAACCAGATTCTATAAATGCATCCCCTTGCAAAAATTATAAATCTTAAATTAATCATGTAAAAATAGGGCTATTTAAAATAATACATTATTCCCTAAATAATTTAGAAACAACACTAGTTTAAGGTATTTTCACTCCCCTATACGCTTTCTCTTCTTTTTCACTTTAGGCACTTCCTCACTTGGAGTCGGAGTTGATGTTGACGTCAACATTTCATACTTCTCTACCACCCGATCCACACAATTAATTCCGTCTATAGCCGCCGAAATAATACCTCCTGCATACCCAGCTCCTTCTCCACAAGGATATAATCCTTGTATCTCCACATGTTCTAAAGTAATAGGATCACGAGGGATAGACACAGGAGAAGAAGTTCTACTTTCTGGAGCGTGTAATACAGCATCATTTGTTAAATACCCTTTCATCTTTCTACCAAAGGCAAGAAACGCTTTCTTTAAACGCTTTGCGAGTAACGGAGGTAATACTTTATTTAAATCTACAGAGACAATTCCTGGTTGGTAGGATGTCTTTGGAAAGTCTTTTGAAACACGCCCATCTACAAAATCACGCATGCGTTGTGCAGGAACAGCCTGTGTTTTTCCGGCCGCTTCCCAGCAAGCTCGCTCTACCGATTTTTGAAAATCTAAGCATACAAACGGATCCCCTTCTTTATAATTAGGTAAATCTTCTGGAGTCACACTCACTACGATTCCAGAATTAGAATACGGATTATCTCGTTTAGAAGGACTCCAACCATTGGTTACCACTTCCTCCTGTGCCGTAGCACAAGGTGCTATAATCCCCCCTGGACACATACAGAAGGAGTATACACCCATCCCATCGACCTGTTGTACTAAACTATACGAAGCAGGAGGCAAATAGGGATTATCACTATCCCCATGATATTGAATATCATCAATCAACTCCTGTTGATGCTCTATACGTACCCCTATGGCAAAAGGTTTTGCTTCTATTTTTACGTTTCTTTTATGCAATAAGTAAAAGATATCACGGGCACTATGACCTGTTGCTAATATGACATTATCAAATGATAACCAGTCGATATCATTGATCTGGATTTCTTTAATCTGATTGTCTATTATTTTTAGATCGGTAAGCTTACTCTCAAAACGAACTTCGCCACCGGCTTCTAGAATAGCCTCTCGCATGGTTGTAATGATCTTGGGTAATTTATTAGTCCCAATATGCGGATGCGCATCTACCAAAATATCTTCTACAGCGCCAAAATGTACAAACCACTCAATCGCTTTTAATACATTTCCTCGTTTTTTTGATCGGGTATATAATTTCCCATCAGAATAGGTTCCTGCACCACCTTCGCCAAAACAATAATTAGAATCTTCGTTTACAATATGATCTTTATTGATCGCTGCAAGGTCACGACGACGTGCTCTCACATCTTTTCCGCGTTCAAAAATGATAGGTTTTAATCCTCCTTCTACAGCGCGTAAAGCGGCATATAAACCAGCAGGACCAGCACCTATAATGGCTACCTCTGGCGCATTGTGTACTTTTTGAGGTACAAATGCAGGTAGTGATTCTCGTACTTCGTCTTGCTTCCAGAACTCAATCTGTAATGAGATACGTACTGGAGATTTACGGGCATCAATGCTTCGTTTACGGATATCCCATTCTCGCACATCATCTGCTCTTAATCTCGCTTTCGAAAAAGCTTTCTCAGCGATATAGTCATCGTCTTCGGCTTGATGTGGTAATACGTTTATTTGAACGAGCGTACTCATAGATTGGTTTTCAGTCTTTAATAATCTTCTACTATTTCTTAGTACGCTCCTGCCTGCCGTCAAGCAGGTTCGCGAAAGCGATCACAACAGCATTATCTATCAATACAATAATGCTAGTTCATTATATACTATTTCAATCTTTCGATCAATGCATCTAGTGTCACTGTTTCTTGTTCTCCAGCCACCATATCTTTTAATGTAAATGTACCCTGCTCTATTTCTTGCTCTCCCGCAAGAATCACAAACGGAATCTCACGACGATTAGCATAGGTCATTTGTTTTTTCATCTTAGCAGCATCTGGATACAATACCGCTGTGATTCCTTGCCTACGAAGATTTTTTATCGCTTTCATAGCATATAATGCCTCTTTATCTCCAAAATTGATAAAAATGACTTTAACACCTTCAGTAGCTTCTTCTGGAAACAAGTTAAGCTCTTCTATTACATTATAAATACGATCGAGTCCAAAAGAAATTCCTACGCCACTTACATCTTTCAATCCAAAGATTCCAGTAAGATCTGCATAACGGCCACCACCACCTATACTTCCCATAGCAACTCCTTCTGGTGCTGCTACTTCAAAAATGGCGCCTGTATAATAATTAAGACCACGAGCTAGTGTTACATCTAATTGTAATTTTGCAGTTTCTAGTTCTAATGACTCTATAGCTTCATTAATAAACACCAACTCTTCTATTCCTTGTGTTCCTATTTCTGAGGTAGCTAATAAATTTTTTAACGTTCCTAATTGATCTCCAAAACTTCCAGAAATCGTAAATATAGGATCTATTGCTTGTATCGCTTCTTGAGTAATTCCTTTAGAAATCATCTCTTCAACTACCTTTTCCTTCCCTATTTTGTCTAGCTTGTCTAAGGCTACGGTAAAATCAATCAGTTTATCACTCGCTCCAATCACTTCTGCAATACCAGAAAGGATTTTACGATTGTTCATTTTGATGGTAATTCCTTCTAATTTTAAGGCAGTAAATACAGCATCATATAGTTGTACAAACTCTACTTCTTGCCATAAAGAATCACTTCCTACAACATCGGCATCACACTGACAAAATTCTCTATAACGTCCTTTTTGTGGACGATCTGCACGCCATACCAATTGCATTTGAGAACGCTTAAAGGGCAATACAATATCATTTCTGTTTTGTACTACGTATCTCGCAAAAGGGACTGTTAAGTCATAACGTAACGCTTTTTCTGAGATTTGTGACGTAAGTGCGTTTGAGTCTGCTTTCGCGAAAGCGTCATCCTTTACCTTATTTAAATAATCGCCACTATTTAAGATTTTAAAAATCAATCGATCTCCTTCTTCCCCATATTTCCCCATCAAGGTACTACTGTTTTCAAAACTAGGTGTCTCAATAGGTTGAAACCCGTAGTGCTGAAATTGCGTACGAATCGTGTTCATAATATATGAACGTTTTGCTACCTCTATAGGCGAAAAATCACGAGTTCCTTTTGGTATGGATGGTTTTTGAGCCATTATTATGTGCCTTATATTAATTAGTAAGCGCTTATTCCTAAATCATCATGACATATAACCTACTCCTTTTACTAGTAGCTACGTGCAAAGCGCTTGCAAATATCTTAAAATTTGAGGGTTTGAAATGAGTATAAACAAAATTATTTTTTTGAATAACAACCAAATAATTATTTTTTTATGCGAAAGCGAAGCGGTTGATTTAATCAGAAATTTTTTATTTCATTTCTAAAAAATTAAAAATTTCAAGTAAATGAAATAATTAATTCAAAAGTTTGGTAACTTTTTTACAACTCAATAGTCTTATCACAAACAACTACTAAAACCTTTATACATGAATCGATTATTATTTGTTGTTTTTTTAAGCCTAACGAGCCTAGTTTCTTATGGTCAAAACGCTACTGGCGATTGGTATGGAAATCTAGAAGTACGTCCTGGTATGGCATTATCTCTTGTAGTACATATTACAGAGGCAGATGGCACATATAGCGGCACCTTAGATAGTCCAGATCAAAAAGCATTTGGAATTCCTATCACAACAGTAAACTATGCAGATGCAACCTTAAGTTTAGAAATCACAAATATGGGAATCACCTATACAGGTACTGTAAAAAGTGATGCTCTTATTGAAGGAACGTTTAAGCAAGGAGGGCAAACATTCCCACTAGAACTTACGCACGAAGCAAGTAGTATAGAGAAACCCAATAAACCTCAAGAGCCTAAAGTGCCTTTTCCTTATAATACAGAAGAAATTACTTTTGAAAATAAAGCGGCTAATGCCACATTTGCAGGAACGATCACTTTACCCAAAGTAACTTTTAAAGGAAAAAAGAAATTACCCGCTGTTATTTTAATTTCTGGTTCTGGTCCTCAAGATCGTAATGAAGAATTACTAGGACATAAACCTTTCCTTGTCATAGCAGATTACCTAACCCGCCATGGGATTGCTGTATTACGTTATGATGATAGAGGAACCGCAGCGTCTACTGGAACATTTTCTGGTGCTACTAGCGCCGACTTTGCTACCGATGCTCAAGCAGCTTTTGATTTTCTTAAAAATCATCCAGATATAGATGCTTCAAAAATTGGATTTGCTGGACATAGTGAAGGCGGTCTTATCGCTCCTATGGTTGCCTCTCAAAACAAAGAGGTTGCATTTATTGCACTTCTTGCTGGTGTAGGACAACCTGGAGATGAACTTCTTATGGAACAAGGATATCTCATAGGAAAAGCACAAGGTTTTGACGATGAGATGCTACGTAAAAATCGTATTGCACAAGAAGTGATGTTTGGTATTGTAAAGGAATACTACGGTAATACTCCAAAAATAAAAGAGGAACTCACCACATATTTAGAAAATGCATTAGATCAAAATCCAGAAATGATTCCAGAAGGTAACACCAAGGAGGGTCTTATGAAGCAAGAAGTAAATACACTTTCTTCAGATTGGTTTCAATATTTGGTAGTAACAGATCCGCGACCAACACTAGAGAAAGTAATCTGTCCTGTACTTGCTATTAATGGTTCTTTAGATCTTCAAGTGCCGCCTAAGCAAAATCTTGAAAATATAGAAACAGCTGTTAAAAAAGGTGGAAATACAGATGTCACTATCGTAGAATTCCCTAATTTGAACCATCTCTTCCAAACAACGACTACAGGAAATCCTGCTGAGTATGCTCAATTGGAAGAAACATTTTCTCCAGATGCTCTAAAAGTATTGAGTGACTGGATTATACAAAAGACTAAATAAAATAAACAACCATGTTTACACTCTTTAGAGAAAATCTCCGTATTGCATTTGATAGTATTAAAAGTCAGTTACTAAGAACCATATTAACGGTACTTATCATTTCTATAGGTATTTTTGCATTAGTTGGAATACTTACTTTTATAAAAGCATTTGAAAATACACTTAACAGTGATTTTGCTTCTATAGGAAGTAATACGCTTACGATACAACGGTACGAGTTTACAAACCAACGAAGAGGAGATCGTAAAATTATAAATCCAGTCATAGGATATAGAGATGTAAAAGAGTTTGTAGATGCCTATAACTATCCTACAGCACAAACGGCTATTTCATTTACAGGTACAGCAAGAGCCGAAGTAAAATATGATAATGAAAAAACAGACCCAGAAGTACGTGTGGTTGGTGTAAACGAGAACTTCTTGCAAAACTCTGGTCTCAAACTAGACAAAGGACGTAACTTCACTCCTTTTGATATTAGTAATAATACACGTGTTTGTGTACTAGGTAGTGATTTTTATAAAAATTTATTTAAGGATGATAATCCTATTGGTAAAACCATAAGCATCCGTGGGACAAAATTTAATGTCATCGCTATTCTTGAAGAAAAAGGATCCACTTTTGGAAACAATCAAGATTTACGTGTACTCATTCCTATACAAGTAGCTCGTACGATGTTTACACAACCCAACATTAATTATAATGTGAGTGTGATGGTAGATGATCCAGAATTTTTGGATAATGCTGAAGAAGAAGCGATACTTACTTTTAGAAACATCCGTAAGTTATCTCCTATAGAAGAGAATAACTTTGGAATAGGTCGTAGTGATGATCTTGTAAATCAGATTGCAACTATCACAGGCGCTTTAGGAGCAGCAGCTTGGGTGATTAGTTTGATCACCATTTTTGGTTCCTGTATTGCCCTTGTAAATATTATGCTTGTTTCTGTAACCGAACGTACTCGAGAAATAGGAGTACGAAAAGCACTTGGTGCCAAAAAATCTACAATTGCAAGTCAATTTTTATTTGAAGCTATTCTTATAGGTCAGTTTGGAGGATTATTTGGCATTTTTCTAGGAATTAGTATTGGTTATATTATTGCCATCTCTTTTGACTTAGTATTTACAGTCCCTTGGAACGCTATTATTGCAGCTACCTCTATTACTTTTATTATTGCTATACTCTCAGGGCTATTTCCTGCTATTAAAGCAGCAAAACTAGATCCTATTGAGTCATTAAGGTATGAGTAGTTTGTATAAGAATGTACTATTCTTAATTACTACATTATGTTAAGTTATACTTCTCCTAAAGAGGAAATGGGACTTATAGGAATCTTGTGAAGATCATGCAAAAGTAGTAATTACTTTTTATGAAGAATCTGTAATTTCAGAAGCTTTTGATAGAGGTTTTCGGACACATTCAAACTGGACGATAGACAGTTCAATAGTATATTTTAGTAATATTAATTTATCAGACATTATACTACCTGATATTAGCTATGAATATGCCATAAACGAAACAAGAGATAACCTAGTTTAAACTATTTACAAAAAAGCAAGAGTGTCTCTTTAAATACTTAGGAAGGCAACTAAAAATGTATACCAAGACAAGTACTATAAGAGCTTATTCTTTTACATCTACAAAACGAGCAAACCAGTTGTATAAACTTCCTTTTGTAACAACAGCACCCTGTTGGATTAATTTAAATTTATCAAGATTAGGTTTTTCACCATACTCTTTGCTTGCACTCATAAAGACCACATCATCATTCCCTAAATTATCTTGTAACCATTGATATCCTTCTTTTGTAGTAATATCAATCCCTTCTTTATTAATTTTTACAGCAATCAATGCCATTTTATCTTCTTTAAGCTCAAAAAGATGCATTTGATTAGGAGAGATATGTTCTAAGAATTGTGCTTTTGTCAATACATTTTCCCAAACTAGGTCAGAAAAAATATCAATCTCTTCTTCTGCTACTTCTGGTTTATTGGTTTTAATATCTTCCCATTCATCAGCGGTAATAGATTGTGTCGCTAAGAAATTAATAAATTCTGGATGTAATTCTTCCAGTTGTTCTTTGGTTAATCGAGCATAAGTCATAAATAACATGTACTAACTTTGAGAGGGTTTAAGTACGCTTTCGCGAAAGCGTATAAAAGATATTTTATTTTTTCGGTGCAAATATACCTATAAAAAAACCGCCTTCAATAAATGAAAGCGGTTTTTAAAAAATATGTTTTTTCCGTATTATGCTTCTGCAATTACATCAAAAGCAAATGGTACTACAACATCTCTATGAAAACGGATAGAAGCTTCATAGCTACCTAAACGTTTAATGTTGTTACCAGGAATTGTAATAAATTTTTTCTCAATAGAAACACCAGCTTTTTCTAAAGCTCCAGCTAAGTCTGCATTATTTACAGAACCAAAAAGCTTATCTCCATCTCCAGTTTTAGAAGTAATTTTCACTTCTAAATCTTTCAATTTATTTGCTTCTTTCTGAGCATCACCGATGATTTTCTTCTCTTTGTACTCTCTTTGCTTTAAGTTTTCTGCTAATACTTTTCTAGCCGATGGCGTAGCAAGTACAGCTGCTCCTTGAGGAATTAAGAAATTTCTTCCGTATCCATTTTTTACTGATACGATATCGTCTGCAAATCCTAGATTCTCAACGTCTCTCTTTAATATAAGTTCCATGAATGTCTAGTTTTTATTTGTATAAGTCAGTCACATAAGGCATAAGAGCCAAGTGGCGAGCGCGCTTTACAGCAACACTAACTTTACGTTGATATTTTAATGAAGTTCCTGTAAGACGACGTGGTAACAATTTACCTTGTTCGTTTACAAAAGACAATAACCAATCTGCATCTTTATAATCAACGTATTTAATACCTGATTTTTTGAAACGACAGTATTTTTTTGCCTTATTAGTCTCAATGTTTAAAGGCGTAAGATATCTGATATCTCCGTCTTTTTTACCTTTTGCTTGTTGCTCGATAGATGATGCCATAATTACGCTTGTTTTTTGTTTCTAGCTACTCTTTTTTCAGCCCAAGCAATTGCATGCTTGTCTAACTTCACAGTAAGGTAACGCATAATGCGCTCATCACGACGGAACGTAAGCTCATACTCAGAGATTGCCTCTCCTGGTACAGTAAATTCAAATAAGTGATAAAAACCACTCTTTTTGTGTTGGATAGGATATGCAAGCTTCTTAAGCCCCCAATCCTCTTTATTAACCATCTTAGCACCCTTGCCTTTAAGAAAATCTTCGTACTTCTTAACTGTTTCCTTTATCTGTTCATCAGATAAAACGGGATTCAAGATGAAAACAGTTTCATAATGATTCATATAGAATATGTTTAATTTAAAATGAGTGCAAAAATAAGCATAGTTATTGACCTAACAATATTTTTTTAAAACTTTTTACTCTCCTCATTATCCTTATTCTATCTCTCTAATAATTAAACAAATGCCCTTTACAGATCCTTATACAATCTATAATACCATATCAAACTACTACTTGTTAGTTTGTATATGCATTTCTTTTAAGAATACACACAAATAGCATGTATACACATGAAACAGCATTAAACAACTAATTAACAAGCACTAAACCTTGTTACAACATAATTTTCTTACAATTCAAGAATCGACAAAAAACACAAATATCCGACGAAATTCACTTTTTAATTGGTGTTTCCTTTTTTTTTAAGTATTATTGTATCACTTAACCTATATAAAATTAATACTGTGGAAGGAGTAATTCTAGATTGCGCTGTTGTTGACGACTCAAGTCTGCAACGCCTTGCGATTGTAAAAATGATCAGTGATCATCCTAATTTACGACTCGTAGCCGAATACAATAATGCCATAGAGACAAAAAATGGTTTACTTGAAACTAAGGTAGATTTGATCTTCCTCGATATCGAGATGCCTATATTATCTGGCTTTGATCTATTAGACGATCTTATTCATAAGCCTCAAATTATTTTTGTCACAGGTAAAACAAAGTATGCGTACAAAGCATTTAACTATAATGCTATTGATTACTTACGCAAACCTATTACAAAAGATAGATTTACCAATGCAGTATATAAAGCTATAAGCTTATATAAACTTAAAACTGAAGGCGCTGTAGATGATGATGATTATATCTTTGTAAAAAGTAACCTTAAGAAAAAGAAAGTGATCCTTAATGAGTTAAAATATATCACCGCTCTAGGCGATTATGTAAAACTTGTTACTGTACACGATCCTATTGTAGTACTCGCCACGATGAAATCTTTTGTTGCTCAATTGCCTCCAGAACGTTTTATGCGCATCCATAAATCGTATATTATTAATATAGATAAGGTAGACAAGTACAATAGTAGAAATATAGAAATTGATGGAGAAAAAATTCCATTAAGTAGACATAAGAAAACAGAATTAATCGAAGCTTTATCTGCTTAAATTAATTCACCAAATTACAACATATAAGAAATCCGCTACTGAGTAGCGGATTTTTTTATGCATCAAAAATCTTCATAACGCTTTCGCGAAAGCGTATACAACCATCACCACAGTAATCAATAACAATCTACATCAACAATGAGACGTACACCTCGATATTGAGGTACTGCCATAAAACTAGTTCTTACACGAGCAATTGCTCCCTTTACTTGTTTTAAATTTTGTTTTCGATTAATTTTTATCATCACATTACGTCTATATTGATTACGTATACGAGCAATTGCTGGTGTTTCTGGTCCTAAAACAGCATCGGCTCCTAACACTTGTCGCAATGCTTTTGCTAGCCAGATACTAGACTCTTCTATTTTTTGATAATCACGATGACGTAATGTAATACGAACCAATCTATAAAAAGGAGGATATTTAAAATCACGCCGTTCTTGCAATTGTTCTTCATACATCGCATCAAATTTATTGACCGACACTTGCTGTAATATCTGATGATACGGGTTATAAGTTTGCACCAGTACTTTCCCTTGTTTCTCAGTACGTCCTGCCCTACCCGATACCTGAGCAATTAATTGATAGCTACGCTCATGCGCTCTAAAATCAGGAAAATTAAGCATACTGTCTGCATTTAGGATTCCTACGAGAGTTACATTTCTAAAGTCTAATCCTTTAGTAAGCATTTGCGTTCCCACAAGAATATCAATTTCTTCTTGCTCAAAAGCAGTGATGATTTTTTCAAAACCATATTTTCCTCGTGTCGTATCTGAATCCATACGAGCAATTTTATGATCTGGATATAGTTCTTTAAGCTCAACTTCTATTTGTTCCGTTCCAAATCCTTTTGTAGTAAGCTCTGCACTCCCACAAGCCATACACTTTAATTGCATAGCAATATAATGACCACAATAATGACATCGTAATTGATTACGGTATTTATGATAGGTAAGACTCACATCGCAATTAGGACATTGAGGTGCATGTCCACAGGTAGTACACTCTAATACGGGAGAAAATCCTCTTCTATTTTGAAACAAAATGACTTGTTCTCCGAGTTCTAATGCATCCGTAATCGCACGTAAAAGCGTGTCACTAAAATGCCCTGTCATTTCTCTTTTACGTTGTTTCTCCTTAATATCTACAAGATTGATTTCTGGCATCAAAATATCTCCATGTCTTTGCATTAAAGATACATATCCATACTTCCCTTGCCTTGCATTATAAACACTCTCTATACTAGGCGTTGCTGAGCCTAACAATACTTTTGCTTGAAACATATATCCTAGGACAATCGCTGTATCTCTTGCGTGATATCTAGGTGCTGGATCATATTGTTTAAAACTGCTCTCGTGCTCTTCATCTATAATAACATATCCCAAATCCCTAAACGGAAGAAGCATTGCACTACGAGCACCTATGATAATTTGTGCTTTAGGTTCTTTATGAAGCACATTATTCCATACCTCAACACGTTCATGTACAGAATATTTAGAATGAAAAACAGCTACTTTCTCTCCAAAATAAACCTGTAATCGAGAAATCAACTGCGTGGTCAATGCTATTTCGGGTAATAAGTATAAGATCTGTTTTCCCGTACTAAGGAGTTCGTGTATTAAAGAAACATAGATTTCTGTTTTACCAGAAGCAGTTACCCCATGAAGTAAACATACATTTTGGGTTTCAAAACTTTCTTTTATCTGGGTAAGCGCAATTTCTTGATGTGTGTTTAATTGTTTTGTAGTATGCGTTTCTCCTTCAAAGTTAATTCTATCTTTTCGTTTTTGGTAGATTTCAAAAACCCCTTTACTCACAAGAGATTTAAGTTGAGTAGCTGTTGCATTTGCAGCTTTCTGAAGTGCTATTGTTGTAATGGGTTTATTAGTTTTCGCTTTAAGCGAAAAAAAAGTGAGTAACATCTCACGTTGTTTAGGAGCTTTTGATAATTTTTCTAGAAGTTCATTAAAAGCCTCCTCATCTTTATAATCAGGGTGTAATTGTACAAAAGAGACAATTTTGGGTTTATATTGTTCATAAATTTCTTCTTGTACAGAGATCGCTCCTTTATCTAATAACTTTTTGATCGTAGGCAAAACTTTACGTTTCCCAAGAATATCCATGACTTCTTGAATCTTAATCACAGACTGATGTTGTAAAGCCTCATAGATTAAAAACTCGTCATCTGGCAAATCTGTGTCTTGTAAGATTACGTCTGGACGTAAACTAATAATGGTCTCACTTTCTAATAAGAAAGCACTTGGAAGTGATGCCCTCATCACTTCGCCTTCTGTACACATATAGTAATCTGCCATCCAAGCCCACAACTCAAATTGTTTTTGAGTTACTATAGGATGTTCATCAAGGATATGCTCTATTTCTTTGGCTTCATAGATTGTCGGTGCTTGCTCATGAATATGTTTAACCAGTGCTGCATAGACTTTTGATTTCCCAAAAGGAACAGCTACACGCATACCAGGTTTTAAAAAAGCAGCTTCTGCTTGAGTCACACTATATGTGAATGCTTTTTCTACAGGAATAGGAAGTATGACATCTATGTAATAGGACATGGATATATAAAGGCTCGTTTTGCATTACAAAGGTATTACGTTATACCGATGTAAAATAATAAAAACGAAAATACGAAGTATGTAAGATCATACTACAGTGAGAAGCCTACTTTTATAAACATTAATCTATAAAGTAGTATGTATATGTGTAACTAAAAATTAATTAGTATACAATAAAGAAAGGGAAGCTCCCCGAAGGTCACTTCCCCTTAAAATATTCAATTCCCTAAATTGAATTAAAATATTCTTAGTTTCTACTTGGAAATACTCCTTGTAGTGCAATGATATAATTTACAGTATTAAATGGCTGAAGAATACTAAAAGCCTGATTTGACCCTGTATTTAGAGATGCTGCTCCTGCAAGTGTATTGTTACCTGTTTTAGCCGTATTGTATATTGTTGTTCCTGCTCCAAGAAAAGCTCCTTCAGGATCATCTGTATTTGCATCATCTGCAACACTTATTGAAACACCATGATTATGAGATGGTAAATTTGCAACAGTAAGTATTTCTGCTTCTTTTCCTCCTCTTTCTCCTAAACTATAATTAGATAATCCTGGTCCATGACCTGGATGAATTGCAACTCTACCTCTTAAATCTGGTAAAGCAAATGTTGTTCTTCCATCTCCTCCGTAGGTTGTTCCTAAAAGAGAGAATAATGCTGAGTTCTGGTTTATTGGTAATAATTGTCCGTTACAAAATGCCCAACCTCTTGGTGCAAAATTTCCTCCGAACATTGTTATTTCTGCTAAAAATGGATCCATTTTCTATATTTTTTAAAAAAAGTTAATTAATGTTTTGAATAATTGTTTAAATCAGTATGCGTAATTATGCATTAGTTTCTAGATGGATATGTTCCAAATAAAGCAATGATATAATTTACAGCAATATATGGTTGCATCATTTGAAATGGCAATCCGCTTCCTGTATTGGTAGATGCACCTCCAGCTAGTACATTATTCCCTGTTGAACTTGTATTGTATACAGTTGTTCCTGCTCCAAGAAAAGCTCCTTCCGGATCATCAGTATTTGCATCGTCTGCTACACTTAGCATCACTGGGTGATTATGAGCAGGGATATTAGAAGTTCTCAGTGTTTCTGTCTCGGAGCCTCCTTTTTCTCCAAGTCTATAAGGACTTAGTCCAGGCCCTTGACTATTACCAAAGTGCTTAGGTCCTCTACCTCTTAGATCAGGTAGGCCAAAAGTAGTCCTTCCGTCTCCGCCATAGGTAGTCCCTAGTATAGAGAATAAAGCCGTATTTGAAGAGATAGCTAATAGCTGTCCTTCACAAAACGCCCAACCCCTAGGAGCAAAATTTCCGCCAAACAATATTGTTTGTCCAATCATTGGGTTCACCATAATTATTGTGTTTTAGTGTTAGTTAATAATTTCTTCATCAAATAATCTTTTATAATTATATTGACGTTCTTCCAAAACTAAAACTTATGACCAAGAAAAAACCCCGTAGAAATACGGGGTTTTATAATCAAGTGATTATTTTACTAGTATTTATTCAACTCGTATCCATTGTTGTGTTCTATAAAAGAAAAGTATATATCCTCTAAGATTCAGTCTATTTGGGTTATCTGGATCGAGCCATATTTTAGACCGATATACCTTTCCATTTCCTGGATCTGTTATAGTTCCTCCTTGGTATTTTCCATTTTTAAAGGATAGTCCTTTTATAAATTCAAAACCAATTACGGGCTTATCCTTATCTTCACCTTCACAAAGGTCACACACATTGTTACGACTAGATTCTCTGGTAATTTGTATTACTTTTCCATAAACCTTACCGTTACGTTCATAGATCTCTACTGTTGCTTTACGCTCACCTGTTTCATCATCTACCGTAGTCCACGTACCATAAACATCTTGTGTTTGTGCGTAGGTTTGAAACACAAAAAATAAAATACAACTACATACTAAAAAAGAGTTTTTTCTTATCATAATCATAACACTATATAAATACAGCGGACAAATGCCCGCTGTATCTGTACTATTAATAGTGTGATTTTTTTTAGCTTCCTAACATTCCTTCTTTAAGATCATCATCTGCTGGGTCTTCACCAAGCCAGATTCCAAAAAGTGCTTTCTTAAAGTCCATTCCTTCTATAACACCTACTTTCGTTCCGTTTTTGTAAACGACAGATCCTTCTCCTTTGATATATGCTATATCAAATACATTGGTCTTTACAATCTTCTCACTAAAGAAGCTTTTAAATTTTTCTATTCGATCTGCAAGAGGTCCAATATTATCATTTGTAGCTGCTTCAAAACCATCATCTACAGCATTTGCCATTTTTTTACTAGATACTAATCCAGAAACGATATCTAATTTAATCACCATCGTCTCATCTGCATTTATAATACTAGAAGCATCACTACTTTTAGATTGAAGGTATAGTCCTCCTGCATACAGGTCAAATACGACTTTCTCTCTCATTCCTGCTCCATTAAGAACTAGGTCAGTTCCTTCTATTGTCATTTGATTAGGAAGTGTTGCGTCTCCCACTTGTGTTTGTGCATTTGCAAAAGCAATACTAAAAACAGCCATTACGGCTAACATAAAATTTCTCATTGTTTGTTTGTATTAGGGTTTTGGTTCATTCGTAATTTTTGTAAGGCGGCATTTAACTCAAAACCAAGTAATAATAGGTTAGAGTTAAGCCAAATATATAACATCATAATTAAAAGAGCTCCTATCGATCCATACAACTCATTATAATTTGAAAAATTATCTATATAAATTCCAAAAAGATAAGTCGTAAGCATAAATAATATGGTCGTCATTAATGCTCCTGGAGAAAAAAAACGCGTGTTTCGCCCTTCTTTTGTTCCAAAATAATAAAGTGTCGCTATAGATATGTATATCATAATAACAAAAAACATATAACTTCCTATAGATACCAAAGCAACATCTGTACTATTACTCATCATATCTCGATCTCTTAAAGTACGCAATAAGTATTCAAAATATATCAGTACTGATATAGTAGTAACCAACAACAATGCCAAAACAATAGCAACTCCTAAAGCTACAAGATACTGTTTTAAAAAATTCCTGTTAATTGTGACATTAAATGACCCTTCAAAACCGCTAAAAATAGCATTCACTCCGTTTGCCATAAGTAACAATCCTAAGATGGCTACAAAGGAAAGAAGTCCCGTTCTTGGATTTCTCGAGATATCCTGTATCACAGGCTCAAAAAAGACTAAGGACTGTTCTGGTATAAGGTCATATATAAATCCCATAAACTTATTCTGAAAATCAGGGATTGGAATAATAGGAATGAGATTTAATAAAAAAAGTAACGCAGGAAATATCGCCATAAAAAAACTATAAGCTATAGAGCCCGCTCTAGAAGACAATGTCCCTCGTACAATCCCTATCAGGTAGGTTTTTATAAGATGATATAAAGTCATCCCTCCAAAACCTGGAAGTACCACTTTTTTAAGACAGCGCACACAGAATCTAAAACTCGCAAAACGTTCTAGCTTATTTTCTAATGGTGCGCTCATTTATACTGCTTTCAAACTTAAATCAAGATTGTATACTGAATGTGTCAAAGCACCGCTAGAAATATAGTCTACCCCACACAGCGCATACTCACGTATAGTTTTTTCATTAATCCCACCAGAAGATTCTGTTAAACACAAATCACCTATACGACGTACAGCCTCTTTTGTATCTTCATAATTAAAATTATCTATAAGGATACGATATACCTCGGTATGGCTTTTAAGAATCTCATCGATCTCCTCTAGATCGCGTGCCTCTACGATAATCTTAAGATCACGCTTAGTTTCTTTAAGATAGTTTGCTGTTTTCTGTATTGCTTGGGTAATCCCCCCTGCAAAATCAATATGATTGTCTTTAAGCATAATCATATCATACAATGCAAAACGATGATTTTCTCCGCCTCCTATTTTTACAGCCCATTTTTCGAGAGCACGTATTCCTGGTGTTGTTTTACGCGTATCTAGGATTTTTGTCCCTGTATCATCTAGTAGGTTGACAAAAAAGGCAGTTTTTGTTGCAATAGCACTCATACGTTGCATAGCATTAAGCACAAGTCGTTCTGCTTTAAGAATAGATTGTGAAGGTCCAGATACATAAAAAGCAATATCTCCATATTGCACGCGACTCCCATCTGGGATACGCTCTTCTATTTGAAGCAATGGATCTACGTAGGCAAATACCGCTTTCGCGAAAGCTACCCCAGCAAGAATCCCCTCATCTTTCACAAGTAGTTTTGCTTTCCCCGTAGCCGAAGCCGGAATACAAGCTAACGAACTATGATCTCCATCGCCCACATCTTCGCGGATGGCATTTTCTATAATTCCCTCTATCTCTTTCTCAAATTGCACTTCTGTAATCATATATGACTAGTTTATGTAAAAATAAGCAAAGCCTACGAATGATACATATAAAATGATAAGGAGGATTTGTATTTTTACCCCCATGAACATCAAACTACTTTGTATCGGAAAAACAGATGACAAGCATTTACTGGCTCTTATTGAAGAATATAGCAAACGTTTGAATCATTATATCAAGTTTTCTATAGAAATCATTCCAGATATTAAGAATGTAAAAAACCTCAGCGAGGCACAACAAAAAGAAAAAGAAGGAACGCTTATTCTTTCTAAAGTAGGTTCTCAAGATCATTTAATTCTCTTGGACGAAAACGGAAAAGAAATGAATAGCGTAGGATTTTCTCAGTTTTTACAAAAGAAAATGAACGGAGGCTATAAAACATTGGTCCTTGTGATAGGCGGACCTTATGGATTTTCTGACACAGTATATAAAGCCTCTCAAGGTAAAATTGCGTTATCTCAAATGACGTTTAGCCACCAGATGGTACGTCTATTTATCACAGAACAACTCTATCGTGGATACACCATCCTAAAAGGAGAACCCTATCATCATCGATAATTATTGATGCACCTAAAGTCATTCCGAATTCATTTCGGAATCTCATTATATAAATAACAAATTCCTTTTGATGAGAACCTGAAACAAAGCAAACTCTAACGTGAGTTTCATGTGCGATCTCTCCTATCGTCGAGATGACTGTGTTTGTTATTTTGGTAGAACGAGAAACAAATGTTGAGAAATCGCATCGTCTAGACATTTTCATGACAAACACAAAATAGAGCCACTCTCTAAAATAGAGTAGTACTCTAATTCTATGATGTCAATAAATTTCTAAACAAAAGTGATGGAGTGATTTTCTAAAGACAAATTGCACCCAAATTATCTTATTGATCGCAATACACTACTGTCTTATATTTTCCGCGTACATAGATATTCACATGCCTGCGTATCACAAACTCGGACAATCCAATATGTGACGGATTCTCGGGACTCCAATCATAGGTATAGCCTAATTGTGTCCAAGGATATCCATACTCATGAAACTTCGTATCTGTACAATCATTGTATTGCACCGCTCTGGTATGATTAAACCATGTACGATATCCCTCAGTGATATCATCAGGAACATTGAGTTCGCAAACCGTATCAGTAGTTTCATTATCAGGACATGGACGGTATAAATCACTTGGTTTTACCCATACCTCTAAAAAGAAAGTTTCCTGTGTAAAGGGTTGCAACCCTAATAATTGTCGTAGTCGCATAATAGGATCCTTCTGTGTTTTAAAAAAACTACGACAGCTATCTTTTATAATAGGAGCTGCCGTTACCCAGATATCATACCCTTGTGTACTATCAATTCCTTTTTTAGAATAATAACTAGGATGAGATTTCCAAGACACCATTTGCACATAGCGTTCTCCTTGGATGAGGGTATCTATCAAGTTGCTATTTCCTTCTATTGGAAGAAGGTGATCATATATCTTTTGAGGGGATGGGTTCTGAGACTGTTTCATAGCTCGTGTATACAACGAGTCTAGACGCGCCATCTCCACACTATCATATTGACTAGAGACAATTGGTGTTCTCATTTTTGTGGTATCTATAGGAGATGATGGTGGTGCTTTAACTTCTTGTTTACACGTCGCAAAACTGAGTATAAATAAGAATAAAAAAACAGTAATCGCAAATAACTTTAGGGAAGATAGTTGGTTAGTTTTCATGATCGTATATGGTGTGATACCGCAAACGTACAACATGAGATTCATACGCATATAGGTATTTTTACGGGAAAACCACATTCAACATACTGCTTTACTGTGCTTTATTTTGATAGTGTTTATACCAATATCTTAGTAAAAACAGTAGCTTACATCATATCAAAAAAAGAAACCCCGTAAAAGTACCTGTTTTTTAAGAAAATATTTTTTTATCAGTTAATTTTAGCGAAATTAGGAACTTATTAACCAAAATAAACCTCTAAACTTATGAGTAACATTATTAAATTATCAGAAGCAGAAGCCTGGACCCTAAAATGGCAATCTGAAACCAAAGGACAGGATCACTGTAATGCATTTTTAGTACCGGTACAAGATCTTTTAGGAACATTATCAGAAATGGGCGTTATTTCTATGGATGGAGCTGGGAATATTACAGGTCATTATTCTGATACCCAAGAAGAAAAAATTCGTGCTTATATGGCAATAGACGAAACTATCATTACGGATATAGATAACAGATACCCTCCTGGTGCTGGCAGAGATCAAGCGATTAAAAATGCTGGATATGGAGAAAAAATACTAGTTGTAGGTACAGAAAAAACAACAACTGTAAACAGACAAGGAGAGATTATTTACAGAGATATTGTAAAAGATGAAAAAAATAGTGATGGTGGTACGTATAGATACCCAAGTGGTATCACATTAAATGGAAGTGGGGTGTATGATTTTACTGCTCCTTGCCCTAGTAATTGTGACGATGATAGTCCGTTAAATCATTAAAATAAATTGTAAATGACTGAACTAGTAGATGACATTATTAAATATTTAGGTATTCTACTATTATTTATAAATTTTATTTTATTTACTAAAAGCCATAAATATTTTAAAATGTTTATGGCTTTTAGAATCTTTCACCTTTATTTAATTGTTAGCTTAATATTATTAATTATTACAAATATCATGAATGAATATAAGGAGAATAATCTATATTTATCTCACTTCTATTTTATAACTCAATTCATTTTAATTTCATTATTTTATTTCAATCTATTTAAGTTAAAACAAAGAAAATTCATAGTTTCTATATTTATTGCTGTATTATTAATGATTGGCATCCAATACATTATACATCCAAAAATTTTATTTGAATTTAACTTACTTGAGGTATTTATAACATCATTTCCTCTCGTAATTTATTCAGTGATTCATTTATACAATTCATTAACCACCAAAGGAAAATATCTATATATAAACGCGGCCATATTAACATACATTTCAGCAAGTACATTAATATTTTTCTTAGGAAATTATTTGGCCAATTTTGACAATACTGTCGCGGTAAATATTTGGTTTATCCACAAAATATTATACTTAGTCTTTTTAATTTTAATTCTCCTAGAATGGAAGAACACTTTCTCGAAACGCAAGACCAAGACTTAGTCATAGCAGCACTAGCTTATGGAATTATATTCCTGGTCTTATTGACCACGGGACTGCTCTTGTTTTTCCATTACTCAAGACGTAAGATCATTCAAAAAGAATTAGAAAAAGCAGCGCTTAGATTAGAACATCAAAAAACGATTTTACAAGCTACCATCTCTACACAAGAAGAAGAACGCAAACGTATTGCCCAAGATCTACACGATGCCATAAGTGCACGACTTAATGTAGTGAGTCTTACAGCAAACTTATTACTAGACGACGATGATCTAAATGAAGCTCAAAAATTATCTGTAGAACATATACTGGGCATCACCTCTACAACCCTTGAGAGTTCCCGTAAAATAGCCCACGACCTCTTACCTCCTATCCTAGATAAATTTGGACTTAAAGTAGCCTTAGAAGAGCTCTTTGACGATTTTACAAAAAGCAAACAACTACAAATCAAACACAGTATAGACGATCTTGGTTTCTTAAGTAAAACCAATGAACTTCATGTATTTAGAATCGTACAAGAATTAATTAATAATGCGACAAGACATGGAGATGCAAGTCGTATGAAAATAAAATTACAAAAAGAAGAAGGAAACCGTTTTACGCTCACATGTAAAGATAATGGCAACGGTTTTGATGTATCAAAAATCAAGAAAAAATCAGGTATTGGCTTACAGAATATTAAAAGTAGAACATCTATTTTAGAATGTGATCTACACGTAGAAAGTGAAATAGATAAAGGAAGCTTATTTACCATACAATCAAAAAATAATGAGTAATCAAATAAAAATAGTTCTTGCAGATGATGAGTTACTCTTCAGACAAGGATTACGCGCAATATTAAGTAGAGAAAAAGATTTTGACATCCTTTTTGACGCGACAGACGGACAAGACTTAATGGATCAATTACGAGAAAGCGAGGTCTTACCCGATGTGATTCTTACCGATCTTAAAATGCCAGAACTCAATGGTGTCGAAGCCACAAAGCTGATACATAAAGAGTTTCCAGATATCAAGACGATTGCATTAACGAGTTATTTTAGTAAGCCGTTTATTGTCAATATGATTTCTATAGGTGCGGTAGCATATCTTGCCAAAAACAGTACCCCAAAGCTGATGGTTACCACCATTAAAGAAGTGTATGAAAAAGGATTTTACTACGATACGCAAGTATTAAAATTCATTCAAGAAGGCTTATTAAACCCTTCTGAGAAGAAACTCAAATCCAATTTTGACACGACCTATTTTACAAAAAGAGAAAAGGAAGTCTTAGAGCTTATTTGTAAACAACACACCACTAACGAGATTGCAGATGCCTTATTTATAAGCCCTCGTACGGTAGAAGGGCATCGTAATAACTTATTACTTAAAACAGAATCTAAGAACATTGCTGGACTTGTCGTATATGCTATACAACACAAAATAGTCGACCTAGATAGTAAGTTTTAAACCTAGAATAGATCACGCTACTCATAGAGAGAAAAATACATAGCATACCAAAAAGTCTTCTATACCATTACTATAGAAGACTTTTTGATGTAACATCCAGACCCTAAACCCGTCTTACTAAAAAATAGGGTTGTATTTTAGTAATTAATTAATATAAAATACGTCTACTATATAGTATTTTTACATTTTATTAAGAAGTCCTTTTACGCATACTATGAATCCTACAAAGACAAAAAAAAAGAGTCGGTTGCAATTATTGCATCAATACTATAGCTATACAGGTTTTTATAGCTTTATAAAAGACGCCTTAAAAAAAGCGGTTCCTGCAATTGCTATTGTTGTAGGGATTCTATTACTCATTAACTATTTTGTGATAGATGTCAATACGGCACTTACCTACGTTATAGATAATTACTCTGATTTTACGATTATAGGTACTTTTTTCATCTCAGAATCTATTCTTGGGATTATTCCTCCAGAACTATTTATTGCTTGGAGTGGCAAAACAGATACCCCTCTTATAAGTCTTACGTTACTTGCTACAATGTCATACCTAGGTGGGATTCTGTCTTTTTTTATGGGGAAAGGCATCACAAAAATACCTGCTGTACATAACTACCTAGAGGTAAAGATGAAAAAGCATATCAAGAATACCAGAAAATGGGGTGGACTTATTATTGCTGTAGGCGCATTACTTCCTATTCCATTTGCAATGACAAGTATTGCTGCGGGGATGATTAAATATAAATTTACAAATTACTTACTCTTTGGAGCACTACGCTACATACGTTTTTATGCCTATGCAGCGGTGATCTTCAAGTTGGTGTAATTATTCCTAATACATATATCTTTAAGAAATACGCTTTCGCGAACCTGCCTGTCGGTAGGTAGACAGGAGCGTACAAAACAACTTTATCTTTCTTGTTTAAATACTGGTTCTGGGAATAATTGAGAGAATGTATTTAATACCTCAAAAGCAGTTGTACAAATCCCCATCGTTGGATGTCCATTAGGAGCACCTCCCTTACTACGATAACACACAATTTGTTTATAGATTTCTTCAAACGTAACTGTATTCCCTTCTTGAGTAGCATAAAACCTATAGTATATATACAATGCTGTTATAGTCACAGATCGACTACCACCACTATGACAATGAATTAACAAGTTTCCTTTAGGGTAAATATTAGTCATCCCATACTCATATATCTGCTCCTCTTCTGATGGAAAAAATAATAATTGTTCTGCCATATATACTGCAGCAACCAAAGTCATCATAGTATTCCCTGGACCATCTATGAGTCCTACTTTAGCTAATTGTCTAGTATAAATTAAAACTGATTCATTTTTTATCTTACCGTCTTTTTCTGTAATCTCTACAGTTTTTTTTGTTGCATTTAATTCAGGAAGTAATTGTAACAATTCAGAATCATTAACATCATAAGCAACATTTAATATACTCGTAATATTTGCTGTTGTTAACGCTGCAATCTTTATAGGATTTGAAGGGTTTATAGGATTTGTAGGATTTGTGAAACCGTACCCTATACCAACATATATGACTTGTTGTTTATTAGATGTTGTATCATTAGGTACTTCAAAGACTGCTGTTAAAGTCTCCGTAACCATAGGACCACTATCTATTGGCTCTTTAGGAGAAGGCCATAACGGTGTTCCACAGTATTGATTTGCCGTTTGATATGTTATAGCTTGTAGTTTATCACAAAAAGATAATTCTGAGGCAGTTATCTCATTACTCATAGCTGTTTTTTTTTGAAGATTCCTTTATTTTATATAGTATTCTTATATACTACTTATTCTATATTGTACAATCTTTTATATTCATCTAGGAAGTGTTGTCTGTGTTCTAGACCATTAAATCCTCCATTGATTCTTTTGGTGACCATATGAATATCATCTGCATCTGCAAACTGATTGATCTTCCTTTTTTTCCAAAACCAACAAGCAGAAGATAATGCCCATTCTGGTTGTGTTACCAAGTCTGGATTTGCCACAAAATCCTGTCCCGTATCTGCAGAGAAAGCCTTGTAATTATCTTTTCCAGTTAATTGGATTAAACCCCGTCCTCTATATTTCCATCCTTCTCCACTAGCCTCATCACCATTGCCCATACGACTTGAATACACTTTGTTAGCAATTTTTTCTGGCTGTCTAGCACAAAGCTCTGCGGCAGCAAGTGTTGGAAAATATTTTCTAAACACCGCAAATAAGGCTTTTGCTGAGTAATTTAAATTCTCTATTACAAATCGAAAACTTCCGCTTTCATGAGATATCTGAGCTAGAAAATGAGCTTTACGCAAAGGCGTATTAATTTCATATTTTTCTAACACCTCTTCATAAATACCTAAATATGGTTCTATAAACTTCCAACTTACATCGGGTACTATGGTTTGAAATTGTTCTTTTGTGATCATAACGTTATGAATTTGAAGGAGCAAAAATGGACTTAAGACGATCGATTAAGCTCTGTAGTACTGTAAATATAGCATCTGAAGAAAAACCACCTACGAGTGCAAGGACACTTTTGTTGAAAAGATTGATACTATCTGCATCTTTTGTATACAGATTTAAAATTTCAGACATAATAAGCCCTGCGATCACCCCTAATACAATAAGGGCTATATAATAAATGGTATCTTCAGGAACTAGGGTTCCGCTCTTAACAGCACTACTTACATTCTTAAGCAAGTAAAAAACAACACCTAGTCCTGATACAGAAGCCAAATAAGCAAGGTTAAGTAATAAACTTGTTCCCGAATTATTCATAACCCCTAAATCCAGAGATGTATTATTTACGCCCTCAGTAGACCCTGTAAGTACAAAGGTTATTAAGAAGATAATTGCTAGTATAATAAGATTACGTATGATTGGAAGCTTTCTGAAAAGTGATTTATCGACATCTCTATTTCGTAATTTACGTGTAAATTCTATAGATTTTGGCGTTGCCGGTGCTATGTTCTTACACAACATATTATGTGCATTAATCAGATTCTCTACATTGCTATCTTCTATTAAAGAAATCACATCTGTATTAATAATAGTCCCATTATATACTGCAAAAGAAAGCATCTGATTAATTTCTCTACTTAACTCTCCTTTTACTCCTTCCGAAATCCCAAGTGATTCAGGTGTCTCTGCTACAGTTGTGTTATGTGCCACTGTAGCTTTAGCAGTTGTTGTCGTAGTAGTAGTTTTTGCTATTGTACTCTTCTTTGGAGTAGTTTTAGAAGTAGTTTTAGGTTTTGTTTTTGGAATTGCTCCTGACGTATCATCAGAAGGCGCACCTGTGTCTTTTGTCGTATCCATAGGGTTAGTCTTTGGTATTGTTGCTCAAACTTAACGCAATAGTGCCTGAGATTTAAAGGGGTAGTCATCTGTTTTAAAAACCAAGTAATTTTACGTGGTTTTATTTATAAAAAATTGCGTATTGAGTTATTTAAAAATAAATTGATTTTTAGTTTATTTTAAATATTTCTACGATTTTAAAGTAGAATCTTAGGAAGGGTTTATCATTGTGCTGTATCTTAGAAACCTATTTTAATTAGATTCTATAATGACACTTGTTTTTGCTACAAATAACCCAAATAAATTAAAAGAAGTTCAAGGATTACTCCCTTCGTATATTCAACTCAAAAGCCTAGAGGATATAGGCTGTACAGAAGATATTATAGAAGATGCTCCTACGATAGAAGGAAATGCAATTTTAAAAGCGAAATACATTAAAGACACCTATGGATATGATTGTTTTGCAGATGATACAGGACTTGAAGTGATTGCTTTAAATAATGAGCCCGGCGTTTATTCTGCTCGATATGCAGGTCCTCAAAAAAATGCTTCGGATAATATGAACAAACTGTTGATCAATCTTGCAACTCAAACGGATAGAAGTGCGCAGTTTAAAACGGTAATCGCTTTCGCGAAAGCGAACTCCATGTACACATTTGAGGGCATTTGTAAAGGTGAGATTACAAAAGAGCGACAAGGTGATGGAGGTTTTGGGTATGATCCTATCTTTAAACCAGAAGGGTATGAAGCTACATTTGCTCAGATGGCACTTGCCTTAAAAGGGAAAATAGGACATAGAGGAAAAGCAGTTGCAAAGTTTATAGAATATACGGCCACACTACAATAATATATTATTTATATAGCTAGTAATTCTAATTCATTAATTAGTTGTACTTTTGCACCTTCAAAACCCCAGGGTGGGGTTTGTATCAATTATAATTGGTACATCCGTGTTGATCGAAGCAAGTGGTTTTTATACGTCGTTGCGCTTCTTAACAGCACGATAACATATAAAATACATCAAATGACATTTGATCAATTAGGCTTAAACGAGCCTTTACTTCAGGCTATCGCCGATATGGGGTTTGTAACTCCATCAGAAATTCAACAAAAAGCAATTCCTATGCTACTCGATGAAGATCGAGATATGGTAGCACTTGCACAAACCGGAACTGGAAAAACAGCTGCTTTTGGTTTCCCTTTATTACAACAAATAGATGCAACTAGTCGTACAACACAAGGACTTATCATTGCACCTACTCGCGAACTTTGTTTACAAATCACTAACGAAATGAAATTATATGCAAAGCATGTAAAAGGATTACGTGTAGTAGCTGTATATGGAGGCGCAAATATTCAAGAACAAGCACGCGAGATCTCAAAAGGAGCTCAAATAGTTGTAGCGACTCCTGGTCGTATGCAAGATATGATGCGTAGACGCATGGTAGATATTACAAAATTGAGCTACTGTGTACTTGATGAAGCAGATGAAATGCTTAATATGGGATTCTATGAAGATATCACAACGATCCTAGCAGATACTCCAGAAGATAAGCTTACGTGGCTCTTTAGTGCGACCATGCCTAGAGAGGTTGCTCGTATTGCAAAAGAATTTATGATTAATCCATTAGAGATTACTGTAGGTTCAAAAAACGAAGGGGCAAAAAATGTATCTCACGAATTTTACGTAGTTCATACTCGTGATCGTTATCAAGCACTTAAACGCCTTGCTGATGCAAATCCGGCTATCTTTTCTGTCATATTTTGTCGTACCAAACGTGATACTCAAAAAGTAGCAGAACAATTAATAGAAGATGGATATAATGCAGCAGCACTGCACGGAGATTTAAGTCAGAATCAACGTGATCTTGTGATGAAAAGTTTCCGTGGGAGACAAATCCAAATGCTTGTCGCTACAGATGTAGCCGCACGTGGTATTGATGTAGATGATATTACTCACGTTATAAATTACCAACTTCCTGACGAGATAGAAACATACACACACCGTTCTGGTCGTACTGGTCGTGCTGGAAAAAGCGGTACATCTATGGTTGTTGTGACCAAAAGTGAAATGCGCAAAATCAAACAACTAGAAAAAATTCTAGGAAAGAAGTTTGAACAAAAAACCATTCCTGACGGAAAAGAGATTACCCAAGTACAACTTTTCCATCTTGCAAATAAAATACACGGCACTGAAGTTAATCCTGAAATTGAGGCATACCTTCCTGCTATAGAAGAAGTGTTAGAAAGTAATACAAAGGAAGAATTGATCAAGAAAGTATTTTCTGTAGAGTTTACTCGATTCTTTAACTATTATAAAAAAGCAAAAGATCTTAACCAAAATGCAGTTGCTGCTTTTAAAGAAGAATCTGGAGATACGACACGTTACTTCATTAATGTAGGTCGTAAAGATGATTTTGACTGGATGAAGTTAAAAGACTTCTTAAAAGAGATGACAGGATTAGGTCAAGACGGTATATACCGTGTAGACTGCAAAGACAGTTTTTCTTTCTTTAATACAGATACTGAGCATAAAGAAAAAGTAATTGCACTCTTTGAAGATTTTAATCTTGATGGACGTCGTGTAAGTGTAGAAGAAACACAGGGCGGTGGCGGTCGTGATCGCAAACGTGGTGGAAACCGTGACCGTAGAGGTGGCGGCGGAGATCGCAGACGTGATGATCGTCGTAGCAGTGGTGGATTTAGAAGTGGCGGAAACCGTTCTAACAGAAGAAATGATGATGATAGACGCGGTGGTGGAGATCGTGACCGTAGAGGTAGCGGAGATCGTCGTCGCAATAGTGAAGATCGTGATCGCGGTAGCAGAGATCGTTCTTCTTATGGAAGCTCTGAAGGTGGAAATCGTCGTCGCAATGACGGAGATAGACCATCTTATGGAGGCTCAGAAAGCGGAGGAGGACGTCGTCGTTCATCATCAGATGATCGCAAACCAACTCGTGCAGAACGCGGTGAATCAAGATCTCCTCGTAGATCTGACGATAGTAGCTCTTCCAACTCTCCTTTTTCTGGGAAGAGAAGACGTCGTAGCTAATTCCTTAAAATAAACTCCTACTTTATATAGTAGCATTAGATTTCTAATATATAAAGTAGGTTTAATTGTTATATTTATGGTAAAAATGTAGTTTTGGCTAGGTTTTTACGACGGAATGCATAAATTAACACCCATTATGAAACGATTATTATTTATAGTACTTGTATTAAGTGGTCTGAATTCTGTTATTGCTCAGGATAATGATACACCTTTACAAAAAAATGATTCGGTTCCTGCACTAGCAAAGGGACGCATCAATGGTGCTGTTTTAAGCTCATCTACAGATGACCCACTACAAAATGTAAATATTGTAAACCTCACCAATCTAAAAGGGGCAATTACTGATGCCGAAGGAGGATTTGAAATAAAAGCCCAAGTAGATGACACATTATTTTTCTCTTACTTAGGATACAAAACATTACAAGTACGTGTAAGTGCCGATTGGGTAAAATACGGTAATGTAAAAATTAAGATGACAGAAGTAGGGATTGCACTAGAAGAAGTGGTCGTACAAGAAATACAACTTACAGGATACCTAGAGATCGATGCAAAGAGAATTCCAATTTATAATAATTCACGTTTTAGTATTTCTGGTTTAAATACTGGATATGAAGGTGGACAAACGCAACCTGGCGCTGTATCAAGGGTGATTAATGCTATTTTCAATCCTGCCGATTTACTATATAATCTATTTGGAAAAAAACCTGAGCAACTTAAGAAAATGCGTAAAATGAAAGAAGATGACAAAGTTCGTAATCTTCTTGAAAAGAAATTTGATAGAGAAACACTCGTTGCTTTATTACAAATAGATAGAAACGATATAGATGCCATTTTAAATAATTGCAACTATTCAGATAATTTTATTGTTACTGCAAATGATCTTCAAATACTAGATGCTATTAGTGAGTGTTATGAAGAGTATAGAGTATTACAACGGAAGAATTAAATAAAGCCTACATTCTAATTAGAATGCAGGCTTCTCTAAAAAGAACCCCAATTCTTTATTAGCTAAAAAAACAGCTAAGATTATATGCCTTACTTAGGATTAGGACCGTATTGATTATCACCTGGCTCACTATCTGTACAAGCTAGTATTATATTATAAATAGGTATTAAAATATACCACCCACTCTTTCCTACATCATGCATTCTTCGTACAGCTACTGCAATACCAGGAATTAATGTCGCTATTGCATACACCATACTTATTATAGGTAAAATAGAAAGGTCTGCTGCGATACCTCCATACGTAAGTACATTTGTTATAATAATTTGAAATAAAAAGAACATCCAATACTCTTTTCTTCGAGCTCTTCCGTTAAAGTCTGCATACTGTTTAAGCACTTTTACATACCAGTTCATAATGGTTTTTAGTTTTAGTTCCTACTCGTTTGGTTTTTCGGTTACACCCCGTTTTTTAATGTGATAACTAGACTTCACAATACATCATTGGTTATTTCTCTGATCATACTTCCTCTTTTTATCTATTAAAAAAAGGCACTATTCTCCCTCACAACGATATGTTGTGTACAAACCAAATATGATTAATGATGATTATTTACGTTTTATTCAAGCCATACTCTATAGCAATACGTACAAGGCCAGCTGTATTCCTTGCACCGAGTTTAATAAGCATATTACGACGATGTGTCTCTACAGTGCTAAAACTTATATGAAGTTTATCTGCTATTTCTTGCGTTGTGCACTCTTCTAATATTAAATGAAGGACTTCTTTTTCTCTTCGAGATAAACTAGGAAAAGGAGTCGCTTTTCTTTCTGATTGCTGCGCGATACTATTAAGAACAATTTCATTAACATCAGTATCTAGAAACATTTTACCCATACTCACTTTATGGATTGCCTGAATCAGTACTTCTTTACCCGCATTCTTAAGAACATATCCTTTTGCTCCTTTAGATAACATCATTTTGATAAGACTCCCTTCTTTGTGCATAGATAGTGCTATCACTTTTAAAGCTGGATTTATTTTAAGTAATGCTTTACAGGTATCAACCCCATTTATTCCCGACATATTAATATCTAGTAAGATTACAGACGCTTTTGTTGTAGGGATCATTTTTATAGCTTCCTCACCAGAAAGGGCAGTTCCTACAACGGTAATATCATCCTGATCTCTTAACATCAACACAATCCCTTCTATCACTATTTTATGATCATCTACTATAAATACATCTATCATATCACTGGTATGTTTATAGTTACACAAGTTCCCTCCCTTAATTTGCTATCCCAATGGATATCGCCCTTTAATATTTCGACGCGACTATTAATACTTTTTATACCTAATCCCGCTTTCGCGAAAGCGTACTCATATTCAAAACCTATCCCATCGTCTTCTATCATAAGATGCACCTCATCTTGGGTACCAATAAGTTGTAATAATATAGTGTTTGCTTGTGCATGTTTCTTAATATTAGAAAAAATCTCTTGCACCAATCGATAGATCATCACTTCTTTATTCTTTGTAAGATCTGGCACGTTACGTACTTCTAGTGTGGCTTCATATCCTTGCTCATTGAGATATGCTATCATATCTTCTAAAGTTCCTATAAGTCCAGATATAGATAATGAATGTGGCATCATATTATGGGATATCCTACGCACTTCTATACAAGATTCATCTATCAATAATGCCGTCTTATCTCGTATTCCCTTCATATCTTGATCTGGGTCACAATCTTGAAACGCTGTAAAATGAGCCTTTACTGTACTCAACAATCCCCCTAAACCATCGTGCAAATCCTGTGCAATTCTAAAACGTTCTGACTCCTGACCTTCGATCATACTATTCATAGAAGACAATAGGTTTTTTTGCTCTATCTCTTTAAATGCTTTTTCTTGTAATAAAACTTGTTGCGATGCTATTGTTCTTTGATACTTTAACCTTTTTCTAAAAAAGATATATACCCCTATAAATAATACTCCAAAACTAATCAAGGCATATAGTATTCTCCTACGTTGTTTTTCCCTCTTTTCAATAACTAATTCCTGCTGCGCAATGATTCGTTCTTTTTTCTCACTTTCATACTGCTGCATTGCATTATTTAAACGCTTGGCTCGCTCTACACCATTAATCGAATCTTTTAATACATTATACTTCTTAAATATCCCCAATGCTTTATCGGGTTGTCCTTCCATCTCATATGCATCTATAAGATCTGGCATCAAATCATACAAATTCTCTTGAAAGTTACCTTCTGTAAATTTTGAATAGGCTTTTTCTAATTTTGGTAACGCATTTTTGATATCGCCAAGTTCAAGATCTACTTGTCCCAAACCACCATATGCCACATAAAAAAGATTACTATAAGAAACAGAATCTATCGTTTCCAGAAGCAATTCATACGCTTCTTTTGCTTCATCATACTTTTGAGATTTCTTATAAAAATTTGCAATGTTACATTGTGCCATATACTTATAAACCAGATTGTTTTTTCCTGGTTTACGCAACATATAAGTGTCTATATTTTGTATTGCATCATTAAGAAGTTGTATTGCTTTCTCTTCTTCATTTTTATAGTCCCCATAAATACTTGCCGCATTCATTTGTCCTATAGCTTGTCTTCTTAAATCGTCATTTGCTTTACTGAGCTCAATTACCTTATTAAAGTACTCTAGCGCTAAGTCTTCTTCATCTTGTTTTTGATATACACTACCTATAGAACTATACACAGAAGGTAAGCGCGTAACAGCTCCTATCCCTTGAAAATACTCAGAGCTAATCAAATAATTATCCAATGCATCACTGAATTTATTCAATTGAAAATTAGCATTTCCTATATAATAATATGCAATCCCAATATGTATTGAATCTTCTATCTTTTGAGCATACTCTAAATATTTTATAGCATACCCATGCGCCACTTTTTGATCTGAATAATAATACTCCCTACGTAATCTATTGTAGGCTTCCATGACTAAAGAGTCGTTCTTTTCTATGGTTATACTATTCTTTAAACTATCAATAGTCTGTGTATTTTGCCCAGTAATAAACATACTATACAATCCTAAACAGATAAAGAGTATAAAGATTTTCAAAAGAAGATGATTGGTTAAATTAACAATACTAATATAGGATATATCTGGTTATCTGGATTTTGTGGTTACTATAATCTGAAAATCTCCTTGAGTAAGCCCCTCTGCTCCTACTACCGCAATGACCACTCTATAGGGTCTACTTATAGCGATTAAGTTTTGCACGGTACGTGTGTGATCTTGTGGTTCTTTGCCCACATAATAAGCCTCTCTAAACCAATCTGCTTCACAACGTACACAGCGTTGCAAATTAGGGACCATATCCTTTTTAAATACCGACGTCTGAAAAGCATATATACTAAGATCCTTTGAAGGGTCTTTAGGCACCACAGTTACTTCCATATCGCTATTTTTAGGAATTACTCCTTCAAAAAAAACGTGATTTCCATTAAATTTTTCTTTCCTATTTTGCACAAAACAGGCATTATTACTCGCCCAAGCCCAACTTAAATCATGCAATAGCACCCCTTGTGAGAGTGTGCCATTAAATGCAAGCCTACTATTAGGCTTTATGTCTATTTTATTCATGATAATTTGTCCCTGTTGCGCTAGTACTATAGCTGGTAAAAGCACCAGGAGATATAAAAAATTTTTCATTGTTTGAGTTTTTAAAAAAGGAGAGCATTAGTGAGCCTACTCTCCTTTGGGGTTATCTATGAGGTTACTTCTCACCTCTTATATACTAATTATAATATAAGTATAGATTACCCTGTATGTATAGTGTGTATTAATTTCCCCATGATTGTTTTATTAAAATGATTACGTATTGATACAAACTTACTTTGTATGATAACCGCGTATCTATCATATTGTAAGATGTCGATTCTTTACTCAAGAATAAGATGTTATATTCTTGTCAATATTTCCTTTTGCTAATGTATTGCAAATCAATCTTTATTGCATCAAAGAAATCTAGTAGCCAACTCTTTTCAATGAATTCTATGAGTTTTTGAAATTGACTCTATTTCATAAAAAAAGCGCTAGATTACATCTAGCGCTTTTTTTTACTACAATAAGAATATAAGTGTTATGTTATACTGTGTAATGCGATTTTGCTTCCTTCTGTATTAAGAAACGTAATCCTATAACCATGCTCTTAGTTACCTTGTGCTTTTTCTTATAACATCTTAAGCTTCTAGTATTTTCTTTACGTTTTGCAGTCCTTCTTCAAAATCTTTCCCTACTGTTTTATCCATATTAAAAAAGTTCATAAATATCGTTGACGGAAATTTATTAAATCCTTTAAATCCCCATACCAATTTTGTCTGTCCCGGTCCTGCATCTTCAAACGTATAATACCCTTCACTTTCTGATTTCCATGGTTTCAAAAAAACCAAACGATTATCTATACGTTCATTCTCCACAATAGAAGTAATGGTCTGGCTTCCCATTCCCACTTCTTTATTCCCATCCCAGCTTGCTTTAAATCCTACCTCTCCATCTGTTCCTGTGTAGGTTTGTTTCATCTCAGGGTCTTTAAGTTTCCAAGGCGACCAATGATCTTGGTTTTTTATCATTTTAATATATGGAAACACAATCTCTTTAGGTTTATCTATAATAATACTACGACTTACATTGTAGGTTTTAGGACCTATTGCAGCAAGAAGAATAATCACAACAAGTAGTGCTGCAATGATATAAATAAGAGTCATCATAACTATGGAAGGTATTTGTTATCATTCTAAAATTAAACAAATTAGAATTAATCACTAAAAAAAGAAGGTTTTTCCTACTAGAAAAAACCTTCTTTTTACATTTAAATCTACGTATCCTCTAGTTATAAAGCCGCAATAATATCTAATGGATCTGCTCTTAATTTATAATCTTCGGCTAGAAAATGATAGGTTACTTTACCATCTTGCCCTATAATATATGTAGCAGCGATTGGCAATTCATTTGCCTCATTCCCTTGACTCTGAAGAAGATCTATCCCAAATTTAGTATACAATGCTACTAGATCTTCTGGTAATTGATATATAAGTCCCAAAGAACGTGCTAATTCATTATTCTCACTTGTTAATACTTGAAAGTCTAATTCATTTTTCTCCTTAGTTGTTAACGAATTATCTGGTGTTTCTGGTGTAATTGCAATAAGTTGAGCTCCCTTTGCTTTAAATTCTGGTATTGCATTTTGCAATGCTTTTAAAGCTATATTACAATAAGGACACCAACCACCTCTATAAAAAGTAAGTACTACACGACCTTCCTTAAGCAATGCTTCTAAAGTAACCTGTTCTCCTTTTACATTAGGTAATGTAAAATTAGGAAATGAATCACCTGTTTTTGTAGCACCTTCTAAAATATCGGTAGCTTCTAATGCATCGATAGCGCTTTTCATAATATCTTGAGCAGCTCCTGGGTGTCTTTTTACACTGTTCTCTGCATATTCTTTAAGTTGTTCTGTAAGTGTCATAATTATATTTTGAGAGTAAGTCTCTTTATTGTTTTGATAATTACAATTTGTCACAATAATATTCTATGAGTAAATAAAAGATTGGTTTTAGGTTGAGTACGCTTTCGCGAAAGCGTAAAAAGAATGATTCCCTTTAGTCTAAACTATTTACTTCTGACTATCTTTTTCCCAACGAGTAATGATTCGGTCTACATCTTTAATCATTTTCTTGGTCCACTCCATTTTCTTTTCAAAAACCTCTGTATCCGATAATTGCCAAGGAATTGTAGATGCTTTTAACTTGGTCATAATATGCTGTAAAGTAATGGCTGCCGAAACAGAGATGTTAAGACTTTCTGTAAAACCAACCATAGGAATATATATAAAATCATCTGCCGCTTCTATCACAGCATCACTCAATCCCTCTGTCTCTCTACCAAAAAAAATAGCTGCTTTCTCTGTAATATCAAAATCTTCTAAGCGATGTGCTTTTTGATGAGGCGTTGTTGCTACAATACGATATCCTTTATCTTTTAAAGTTTTTAAGCAATCTTTGGTACTCATATGTCTGTGTACATCTACCCACTTTTGAGCTCCCATAGCAATCTCTCTATCAATACGCTTTGCATTTATTTCTTCTATCACATGAAGCTCTTGCACACCAAAAGACTCACAACTGCGTATAACAGCGCTTGTATTATGCAATTGGTATACATCTTCTACCGCGACTGTAACGTGATGTGTGCGCTCAGAGAGTACACGATCAAAAAGTTCTCTACGTCGTTCGGTTAAAAAAGATTGTAAATAATCTAGTAGTTTATGATCCATAATCATTGTTTACAAAGTAAAGATACAGTACTTTTAACAGGTAAAGAATTCTTATGAAAAAACAAAAAGTCGTCATTATTACTGGTGCAGGGATCAGTGCAGAGAGTGGGTTAAAAACATTCAGAGACTCCAATGGTTTGTGGGAAGGTCACGATGTTATGAAAGTAGCGTCTCCTCAAGGTTGGGTAGATGATATGGAACTTGTGCTTAATTTTTACAATGAACGCAGACGTCAATTACTTGAAGTACATCCAAATAATGCACATAAAGCGTTGGTAGACTTAGAAGATCATTTTGATGTAGATATTGTCACTCAAAATGTAGATGATTTGCATGAGAGAGCAGGAAGTTCAAACGTACTTCACTTACATGGCGAATTATTAAAAGTGCGTAGTACGTACGACGAAGATCTTATTTTAGATTGGAGGTCTGATCTTAATGCTGGCGATATGTGTGAGCATAATTTTCAATTACGTCCACATATTGTATGGTTTGGAGAAATGGTTCCTTTATTAGAACCCGCAGCTCGTTTGGTAAGTGAGGCAGATTATATCATGATCGTTGGTACTTCTATGCAAGTATACCCAGCTGCTGGACTTATAGATTATGCAAAATTAACAGCGTCTATACACTTTGTAGATCCAAAACCTGCGATAAGTGCACGAGCAAATCTTACTGTTCATGTAGAAACAGCAACTATAGGTGTTCCTAAGGTTGTTGAATTATTAATTAAAGATCTAGATAGTTAATGAGCTTCGGCTTTGATTCCGTATTGTAGCCTCGCCGCTTTTGCCCATGTCATGATGGCTTTTATTTGCGTATCGGTTAATCGAGCCTCATCATGAGTCCAAGTATAAGAATCTAATGGCATTTCCTTACTCTCTATCATCTCTATAAGCTCTTCTAGTTTATGATCTTTTCGCTTTACAGAATACGAAGACCAATCTGAAAAATTAAGATGCCTCTTCCCGTTTTTTATATGATCAGATAGCCAGTAAGAAACAGGAGCTACCTCAGCATACCAAGGATATCTTGTTTGATTACTATGACAATCAAAGCACGATTCTTTAAGGATTCCTTCTACAGATGCAATAGGCTTGGTCTCATTTAAAAAAGGTTGAACACTTTCATAATTCCCTTCTTGATTTTTATCAGGACGTATAAATTGCATGACTATAAGTACAAGTAATGCTAGCTTTAAAAATAGTTTTAACCACTTCATAAAAATTATCTTGATTGAATTACCAAGATACATGTTATTAAAATACATTTCCTATTTTTAACATATCAAACAAGCAAAGTGACGTATCAAGAATTATATACTAATTTAGACTATGTAAATCATAGTCGAGAAAAACGAGCGTATTACTCACAACTGGTTATCAAGACACCAGAACTAATGCCATTTGTCATAAAGATTTTATTCAAGGTAAACGACCCTATATCAAACAGAGCTGGTTGGCTTTTGGAATTTGTGTGTAAAACTGATATCACGATGCTTTTCCCATATCTAGATGTATTTACTAAAAATATGCATTCCGTACATCAAGATTCTGCACTACGACCTGTAGCCAAGATATGTGAGTATCTTACTTTATCCTATTACAAAAAGAAAGAACCACAAACTAGAGAACATCTAAAGACACTACACAAAGAACGCATCACCGAAGCGGGATTTGACTGGTTAATCACAGATCAAAAAGTAGCTGTAAAAGCCTATACAATGACAACATTGTTTTGGCTAGGAACCGAAATAGATTGGATTCATCCTGAATTGTATCGTATTATGGAAGATGATTACCATAAAGGGAGCGCCGCTTATAAAGCAAGGTGTAGACATATGTTTGAAGCGATAAAGAAGTTTAACAAATAAAGTCTATACAGGTATTTATTATGTTTTCCCGATCAACCAATTTCCCACAGCACATTGTAAACATTTATGCTTTGTACAGTATTCTGTTTTTAATTGAATAAGTGCTTGCGTTTGCATGGCATGTATTGCCTTTGGCTTAAGTGAATCATACTTTTTGATAATCGTATTTTTTTCAGGTTTTATATGTGATATCAAGTCTATTATTTCTTCATGATGATCTTTCCCTTGATACTGACTGTACGCAAACTTGAGAGGAATAATTGTATTAATAAGCAATAAATCAACAAATGATTTGGAGAGCTTTTTTGTGCGTTTTTTCTGTGATGTTGTAAATGAAAAATGAGTATCCCAATAGGTAGACGCTTGTACTTGTAACAAGGTATAAAATCCTTCTATTGTATCTGTACTCATGAGTTTCTGAAACAACCCAGGAATCGTATAATACAACATGGCTAGTTGCGATAACCGAATGGTTGGAAAATTATCTGGTCGTAATTTAAAAAATTGAATAGGAAGTATTCCTTGTGTATCTATTTGAAATTTATGCTGTACAAACTCGTATTCCCCTTGTAATTGCAACACATAGCTATCTACACTATCTTCGGGGAGTAACCCTCCTGCTCCAAGCAATATGGCTTCTAACCGAAAAGGTTCTTGAGCGCATTTTCTTATAATACTAAAATCAATATGCTGTGCTAGTGATTGAAATGATGCTCCATTTATTTTGGTTCCAAAATTACGCATGAACATCACAAACAAAACTCCTTCCCAGTCATTGTTAGATTGCTTTAACAGTTCTTGAATAGCGCCTGTTTTGCGCTCTAATCGCTCTAGATATAATCGTTCTTGCCAATGCTCCCAAATAGGTGTAGGGATATCTAGAAGGCTATCTTCACAATTAATCCACTTCTTGGATTGATTTTTAAATAGTTTTTGATAGTTTTCTAATGATTCTTTAGAGACATAATCCTTCAATTGTAGCGTAGGAAGTGGTGTATTATCTTGTCTATAAATATCGATATCATGTTCCCATACAACATGAAGAATCACAGTATCATATGCTCTATCTGTTTCATGGCCGTGAGCATACCAATCTGATGATTTGAGATGGATTTCTACATTACCAGCCCATTCTTGATTTGCAATTGTAAGTCGTGCGTTAAAAAAGTCTGGCCCTGCTAAGTGATTATGAGTTCCAAGAGAAGTAATATGTACAGAAGCATGTGTTGTTGTTTTTGCTTTCGCGAAAGCAAATTTTTTATACTTCCATAAATAATGTAAAAAATCTTCACTCATCATGTGAAGATACATGAAAATACCAGTTTGAGCTTTTCTTATTTTGCCGAAAAACCCAAACTGGTATATAGGTTATATAGCGCTTATAATATCATGCTTTGTGATGATATGATGCTTCCCATTACCTAGATCTACAAGTACTGCATTATTCTCTTTGGTAATTAGTTTTGAAACTTCTACAATAGGTGCTTTACGATTTACAATAGGATATTGAGCTCCCATAATTTCTCTTACAGGTGTATCTGCTATATTTTGATCTTCCATATATGCTCTAAACAATGCTGCTTCATCTACACTTCCTACAAATCCTGTAGTATCTTCTACTGGGATTTGAGAGATTTTAAAATCTCGCATACGCTCTATTGCATGAGAAACCAATTCTTCTGTCTTAACAGTAATTAATGGTTTGTCTATATGATTTTTTATTAAATCTTCGGCAACAGTAACTTCTTCGTCTAAGAAACCACGCTCACGCATCCACTCATCATTAAACATTTTTCCAACATAACGACTTCCGTGGTCATGAAATAATACCACAACAACATCTTCTGGCTTAAAATGCTCTTTAAGTTGTAAGAGTCCTTTTATAGCAGATCCAGCAGAATTTCCTAGAAACATGCCTTCTTCTTTTGCAAGACGTCTTGTATATACAGCTGCATCCTTATCTGTTACTTTAGTAAATCCATCTATGATAGAGAAGTCTACGTTTTTCGGAAGGATATCTTCTCCAATACCTTCTGTGATATATGGATAAATTTCGTTTTCGTCAAAAACACCTGTTTCGTGGTATTTTTTAAATACAGATCCGTAGGTATCTACTCCCCATATTTTTACATCAGGGTTCTGTTCTTTTAAATATTTTCCAACACCACTTATCGTTCCTCCTGTTCCTACACCTACTACAAAATGTGTTATTTTCCCTTCTGTTTGTTTCCAAATTTCTGGAGCTGTACTCTGATAATGCGCTTTTGCATTACTAGGGTTATCATATTGATTTACATACCAGCTATTTGGTGTTTCTTCAGAAAGTCTTTTTGATGTAGAGTAATATGATCTAGGATCATCTGGCTCTACATTTGTAGGACATACTACAACCTCACTTCCTACGGCGCGTAGGATATCCATTTTTTCTTTGGATTGCTTATCAGAGATCACACACACCATCTTATAACCTTTTATAATAGCTGCAAGGGCAAGCCCCATTCCTGTATTTCCTGAAGTTCCTTCTATAATGGTTCCTCCTGGCTGTAAACGGCCGTCTGCTTCTGCATCTTCAATCATTTGAAGTGCCATACGATCCTTTACCGAGTTTCCTGGATTAAAGGTTTCATATTTTGCAAGAACAAGACAAGGTAATTCTGCGGTAAGTGCATTCATCTTTACCATAGGTGTATTCCCTATAGTTCCTAATATATTTTCTGCGTAGTCCATACTTATTTTTTGAAGTTGCAAAGATACTTAGTACAATCTTGAAATGAGAATGAATCCTAATTTTACTTTGAACTGGTTGAATTAAAAAGTCCTATACCCTTATTTATAAACAAGCATATAGGACCTTATTATGTTATAGTAACAACACGTTACATTTATTTTGCAATATTAACCGCTCTTGTTTCTCGTATTACGGTTACTTTAACTTGACCAGGATAGGTCATATCTGTTTGTATTTTTTGAGAAATCTCAAAAGAAAGCGCTGCTGCTTTTTCGTCATTTACTTTCTCGCTTTCTACAATAACACGAAGTTCACGCCCTGCTTGAATAGCATATGCTTTCTTAACTCCTCCAAATCCAAAAGCAATATCTTCAAGATCTTTAAGTCGTTGTATATATGAGTCTAGTACTTGTCTTCTAGCACCTGGACGAGCTCCGCTTATAGCATCACACACTTGAACTATAGGCGATAATAATGAGGTCATTTCTATCTCATCGTGGTGAGCTCCAATGGCGTTACATACATCTGGTTTCTCTCCATGTTTCTCTGCCCATTGCATCCCTAAGATTGCGTGAGGTGTTTCTGTTTCTGTATCTGGCACCTTTCCTATATCGTGTAACAATCCTGCACGGCGAGCTAGTTTAGGGTTTACTCCAAGCTCGGCTGCCATTACAGAACATAGCTTAGCTACTTCTCTACTGTGTTGTAACAAGTTTTGACCGTATGAAGATCTGTATTTCATACGCCCTACAGCCTTTATTAATTCTGGATGTAGTCCGTGAATACCAAGATCAATAACGGTACGTTTACCAACTTCTACAATTTCCTGTTCTATTTGCTTTGTAGTCTTACGTACTACTTCTTCAATACGTGCTGGATGTATACGTCCGTCTGTTACAAGTTTATGCAGTGATAATCGTGCGATCTCTCTACGTACACTATCAAAACAAGATAATATAATAGCATCTGGAGTATCATCTACAATAATCTCTACACCAGTAGCTGCTTCTATAGCACGTATATTACGGCCTTCTCTTCCTATAATTCTTCCCTTTACATCATCACTCTCCAAATTAAAAACAGAGACACAATTTTCTACAGCTTCTTCGGTTCCTATGCGTTGTATTGTACTAATAACAATTTTTCTAGCTTCTTGTTCTGCAGTCATTTTTGCTTCTTCCATAGCACTTTGGATATGTGCCATAGCGTCTGTCTTTGCTTGATCTTTAAGCGACTCTACCAACTGTTCTTTGGCAACATCGGCAGAAAGTCCAGATATCACTTCAAGTTGTTGTACTTTACTATTATGAATTTTATCTATCTCAGACTGTTTCTTTTCTAAGTAAGCTACACGATTACTATAATCCTTAACTTTATCGTCAAGACCTTGGTTAAGTTTTTTATTTCGCGAAAGCTCGCTACTCACCTGTGATTCTTTATCACGTATTCGTTTTTCTGTTTCGGACATTTTCTTGTCGCGATTCAAAATCACTTTCTCGTGTTCTGATTTAAGTTCTATAAATTTTTCTTTTGCTTGTAATATCTTGTCTTTCTTTGTTGCTTCTGCCTCTATCTTAGCCTCTTTTATGATATTTTGAGCATTCTTATTTGCATTTTTCACTACTTGAGACGAGTTGTTACGTTCAAGTAATTTTGCAATAAGAAAGCCAATGGCTAGGGCAATCACACCTACAATAAACAGGAGTATATTATGTTCCATAAACAATTTTTATAATCGATACTCTTTTGATAAAGAGTAATACAATGGTTAATATTAAAAGATGTTTTTTACACCTTTTGAGTTGGTTAGTACCCTAAAATTAGGATATAAAAAAGCCTGCATTAGTTGGGTTTTTGTATAAACTCCTAAATAAAAGGATTAGAGCTAGAGGACTGATCAAGAATCCGTGACGAAGACGGCGCGCTTTTACAATCCAGATTCACTCTTTACAAAAAAATATCTGTTGAGTTTATCAAAAAAAGACCAATGCAGGCAGTAATATGCTGTATGTAAAGAACGTCTATAGTTGCTCATCTAGAAGTGCACTTAACGCTTGTAGGCGTTTTGTTGCTTCTTCATGATCTGAGTTTTTATCTATATTTTTTTGGGTAGCCTGAGATGCAAATTGCAAGGCACACATTGCCAGTACATCCTGTTTATCTCTAACGGCATAATTTTGCTCAAATTGTTTAATCATAGCCTCTATCTTTTTTGCAGCTTTACGCAAACCTTCCTCTTGTTCCATAGGAATAGTAAGCGGATACACGCGATCAGCTATAGACAATTTAATTTTAAGCTTTTCAGACATAAAATTTTCCCTTTTATTCAGAAAGCGATACCACACAGGCATCTATCTCTCTAATTAAGGCATTTATTTTGAGCTTGGTTTCCCTTTTATAATCGTTACTGCCTAGTAATGCATTTGCCGTTTTGAGCGTATTAAACTCTTGTTGTCTTTCTTCCAAAGCATCTTTGAGTCTTTTATTCTCAGCATCTAATGCTGCTATTGTTCCTTCCAGAAGCTCGTGTCTTTCTTTAACCGCTTGGTAGCGATTTAACAAGGTATTAATTCTATGCTCTAGAGAATCAACAACTTCTGCAAGGTTACTCATCATGACAATACATATACTACGTATCACAAAGTTAACATTAGTGAGATAGAATAGCAACTGGAAACGTTAAAATTTCAAACAGATTATAATTTACTTAAAAACAACTCACTACAAGGCTTTAGAATGTTTTTTATACGCTTTCGCGAAAGCGTATGCCATCTCTTTACACAAAGTCATCCTATAATTCTTATTTTTGGGTCATAAAACAGAACGAGTGTCATTTACCAAAACCACAGAACAAGATTCCCATTACGACCATTTAGAAAACATGTCGGTCACCGAATTATTATCTAATATCAATAATGAAGATAAAACGGTCCCTATTGCTATTGAAAAGGCACTCCCACAAATAAAAACTGTAGTTACACAAGTGGTAACTAGATTAAAAAATGAGGGACGCTTATTTTATATGGGTGCAGGAACGAGTGGGCGTTTAGGCATTGTAGATGCATCAGAATGCCCTCCTACATTTGGAGTATCTCCTGACCTTGTGATAGGACTCATTGCCGGAGGTGACACTGCCATACGCAATGCAGTTGAGTTTGCTGAAGATAGCAAGGATCAAGGATGGAAAGATTTACAAGAATATGAAATCTCAACAAATGATTTTGTAATTGGAATCGCTGCTTCAGGAACAACTCCATATGTTATAGGTGCTTTAGAAGCTTGTAACGCAAAAGGAATTGGCACAGGATGTATTACGTGTAATCATAATAGTCCGCTATCACTTACTGCAGCCTACCCCATAGAAATTATTGTAGGTCCAGAATTTGTGACTGGGAGTTCTCGTATGAAAGCTGGCACTGCTCAAAAACTTGTTCTCAATATGATTTCTACCGCAACCATGATTCAGCTAGGTAAAGTACGAGGAAACAAAATGGTAGATATGCAATTAAGTAATCATAAACTCGTAGGTAGAGGTACTCGAATGATTATGGATGCATTAAAAATAGAAGAATCCGAAGCAAATAAATTACTTCTTAAACACGGTAGTGTACGTAACGCAATAGATCATTATGAGCACAAATAAAGAAACCCTACTTAAAGGGATTAAAATCATGGGTGGGACATTAGTATTACTAATCTTAGCTCCTATTATTCTTAATTCTTCTTTTAAAAATCAAGATCACCCTCTTTTTATACCTGTATTAGGTATTGGGATTATTTGTTTGATTGCTGCTATCTATTTTGGATTCAAAGGAATAAAAACGCTTATGAGGGCACTATTTGATGAGTAAGTCTATATTTCTTTGATTAAAATTATAATAGCATTACAAAATTTTCCATCCATAGTAAAAGAACATGTGCAAACAGACGTTACTGTAAGTAAGGTATTACAATAGAGACTTAATCACCATAAAAACCTATCATTCTTTCTTATAATCACATATTATGAAAACAATACTTACCTGTATAATAAGCTTGACTTGTCTATTTACGTTTGCTCAAAACACCATTGACTACCCATCTAAAGATGGATTACGAATTACTGCAGATTTATATGAAGTGTCTAAAAGTGATACTTTTATTATTCTTTTTCACCAAGCTGGATGGAGTCGTGGAGAATATAAAGAAACTGCTCCTAAATTAAATGCACTTGGATATACCTGCTTAGCGGTAGATCAACGTTCTGGAGGCGGTGTAAATGATATTACAAATCAAACGAATAAACAAGCAAAAAAAGCAGGCAAAAGTACTGGTTTTATAGATGCATTTCAAGATATTGAAGCTACTATAGATTATGTAAAAAAAACATACAAGCCTAAAAAAATTATTATTTGGGGAAGTTCGTATTCATCTTCATTAGTTCTAAAATACGCTGGAGATAACCCTGATAGTATCGATGCTGTTTTATCTTTTTCTCCAGGAGAGTATTTTGGAAAAGACAATTTTATCAAAAACAGTGCTTCAAAAATTAAAGTTCCAACATTTATTACTTCCGCTCAAGGCGAAAAAAAGAGTTGGTCTGCTATAAACGATGCAATTGCAACCAAAACAAAAACAACATACTTACCAAAAACATCAGGGAATCATGGGTCAAGAGCTTTATGGAACAAGTTCAGTGATAGTGAAGGATACTGGACTGCAGTCAAGAGTTTTTTAAATGATCTATAATAGCATATTATACCTACTATAAATAAAAAAGGCTGTCTAGTATTAGACAGCCTTTTTTATTTATTTCTTTGTCAAATTACTTTGATTCTTTCACCATTTCTAAACGGCAATCTATTCTCACTTCTTTTCCTAAAATATAACCTCCAGCTTCCATTGCTGCATTATATTCAAGTCCAAAATCGTATCTATTAACTTCTCCAGTAATACGCAATCCAGCTCTAGTTCCAAAACTAGGATGTGTGATAACTCCCCCAAATGTAGCATCTAATGTCACTTCTTTAGAAACCCCATGCATCGTAAAGAGACCTGTAAGTTTGTATTTTTTTCCTTCTATTTTTTTAAATTCAGTAACTTTAAAATTGATTGTTGGATATTTTTCTACTTCAAAAAAATCAGCACTTCGTAAGTGATTATCCCTTCTTTCATTTTTAGTATCTACACTTGTTGTTTGAATTGTTATTTCAAAAGTAGCATCAGAAAAATCAGCTTCATCTGCTTTAATAACTGCCGAATAGTCATTAAATGTTCCTTCGGTTTGGGAAATTACTAAATGATCAATATCAAATCCTATAGAAGAATGAGATGCATCAATACTCCAAGTAGATTCTTGCCCAAAAGTTATTGTTGTTAATAAGAGTGTTAGAAACGTAATTGTGTTTTTCATGTAGTTCATTATGGTATTTTAATTTTTGAATTAATTACTATCATTATATAAGAAGTCAACTCTTTGTCGTAATGATAAAATAATCCAAACAAATTATAAACTATAAAAAACAGCACACCTCTATACGATGTATGTTCCTTACTATTAAACAACATATACCTACGATAATCTTTGTTTAGGTCTAATGGTATTGATAACAAACTTCTCTATAGGAAAATTGAATTTTTCATTTTCACAACGCCATTGACTTAATTTTCTAAGGGGATAACTAAGTAATTTATGTTTAGGTCCATAAGCTAGTTTAAGATAGAATTTAAAAGCTTCAAAGAACTTTACTTTCTCTTTACTCACCCATGGTCCAGAAGATCCTATATAATCAAACTTAGCCCATTCTTTTGTTGTTTGTGGTAAGACATATCCTTTCTTCACTACATCTTGAGTAATTGCAGAACCAGGATAAGGTTTAAAATAAAAAATGGGAGTATCAAACTTTCTACTTTTACTTCGTAGTTGCTTTACTACTTTAACAGTCTCTGCAACACTTTTATCAGACTCCTCAGGAAAACCTACTATAAAAGGAAAGATAACACCTATATCAAGTTCTTTACATTTTTCTGCACAATAAAATACTTGTGTAAGCTTCACATCTTTCTTCATCCAGTCCATCATTTCTTGAGAACCAGACTCTACGCCTATAAGCAATCTTCGCAATCCAGATTCCTTACAAAGTTTCCAGACTTCATCAGGAAGCCTCTCCCCTTGATCTGCACGCATAGTTGCTGCCCAAGTTATATTCAAGTTTCTGTTAATAAGCTCTTCTGCAAAACCTTTAATTCTCTCAGCATATGTGAAAAACGTTTCATCTTGGAAGTTTAAATCTGTAAACTGATATCTTTCTTTATAATAAGCGAGTTCTTCCCCCATCTTCTCTGAAGAAATTGCAGAAAACTTTCTTTGAAACACGAATGGATCTGCACAAAATGCACATCTAAAAAAACATCCAACAGAAGATATATAATCAAATTGTCTTTTCCCTTTCTTTTCAAAATAGCGTTCAACATCTATCAGATCATAATCAACTCTTTTAAAATTGTTTACCGCAGCAATAGGTCGTGGAGGGTTTTTTACAAATTCTCCTTCATCATTCCTAAAAGATAACCCTTTGACTTCTTTTAAACTTTTCCCTTTATCTATAAATTCAATAAGCTCTTTAAACGTTTCTTCACCTTGACCTTGCACGGTAATATCAATATAACTATGATCTTGCATAGGTTCTAAAGCAAAAAGAGACGTATGCCATCCTCCCCATATAACTGGTAAGTCTGGTCTAAGACTCTTTACTTTCTCTGACATTTCTAATGCATCTTTGATAGGACTTCCTGTAATCACAGTTGTTCCAAAACAAATCGCATCATCTATATGTTCTTTAAGTAAACTATCTACATCTTTTTCAATACGAGCATCTATAATAATAACTTCATACTTTTCTTGATCCAATACAGTGCCTATCGCTAGTAATGCAAGAGGCATATCATAAAATACAGTTAGTGGATTATAGAGTAGTATTTTTTTTCTTGAAATCATTTTGTAGAGATCTTTATATATTTTCTCAAATTAATCATATTAATTTAAAAATAATACTCAAAATTCATAAGATTTTATGCGTTGAGCATTAAAGCAAGACTTCTGTCGAATTAAATCATAACAACATACATGACATTTCCATAAAATAAATTCTAAAGTTAGGAGGTTCTATCCGCTTTCGCGAAAAACATCTCAACCATCTTTCCAGATCAATACATCCACCCTCTGTAAGTCTTTAAACACATACTAAACTAGCTATCAATAGATTAAAACAACACCCTAATAAAGATAGATACTAAACAACGCCCTTACTTTTAATGAGTATATCTCACTTTAGCGCATAAAAAAAGGTCTAACACATTAACTCTATTAAGTCTTAAAAGGTAGCGTCTCTACGCTCCACTCGATGGTAGTATCATCCTCATAAAAGCAATAAACACATTTTAAGGCATAAAAAAAGGTCTAACACATTAACTGTATTAGACCTTAAAAAGGCGGCGACCTACTCTCCCACGATTGTAGTACCATCGGCGCTGGCGGGCTTAACTTCTCTGTTCGGAATGGGAAGAGGTGAGCCCCGTCGCTGTAACCACCTTAGTTTTTGATTAAAGTTATTTTGCAAACTCTAAACTCCTTTGCTATTAAGCAAAAGAAAATATCGTAACATACTAGAAAATAAAAAAGAAGATAAAGACTATTAAAATAATCATCAAACTATAAAAGAGTTCCCTCCCCGCCAATAAAGGCGGGGAAGCGTACATAAGCTTACGGGTTATTAGTACTACTCGGCTATGACATTACTGCCTTTACACCTATAGCCTATCAACGTGGTAGTCTCCCACGACCCTTTAAAGAAATCTCATCTTGTGGTGGGTTTCGCGCTTATATGCTTTCAGCGCTTATCCCTTCCCGACATAGCTACCCTGCGATGCTTCTGGCGAAACAACAGGTACACCAGCGGTCAGTCCAACTCGGTCCTCTCGTACTAGAGTCAGATCCACTCAAATTTCTTACGCCCACTGTAGATAGAGACCGAACTGTCTCACGACGTTCTGAACCCAGCTCGCGTGCCACTTTAATGGGCGAACAGCCCAACCCTTGGGACCTTCTCCAGCCCCAGGATGTGACGAGCCGACATCGAGGTGCCAAACCCCCCCGTCGATATGAGCTCTTGGGGGAGATCAGCCTGTTATCCCCGGAGTACCTTTTATCCTTTGAGCGATGGCCCTTCCATGCGGAACCACCGGATCACTATGCTCTACTTTCGTACCTGATCGACTTGTAGGTCTCTCAGTCAAGCTCCCTTATGCCATTACACTCTACACACGATTGCCAACCGTGTTGAGGGAACCTTTAGAAGCCTCCGTTACTCTTTTGGAGGCGACCACCCCAGTCAAACTACCCACCACGCACTGTTCGTCGTTAGACGTTAGACTTCAAATAAGTAAAGGGTGGTATTTCAACAATGACTCACAAACGCCTGGCGACGCCTGATCGAAGTCTCCCACCTATCCTACACATTACTTATCCAAAGCCAATACGAAGCTATAGTAAAGGTTCACGGGGTCTTTTCGTCCCACAGCGGGTAATCGGCATCTTCACCGATACTACAATTTCACCGAGCTCATGGCCGAGACAGTGTCCAGATCGTTGCACCATTCGTGCAGGTCGGAACTTACCCGACAAGGAATTTCGCTACCTTAGGACCGTTATAGTTACGGCCGCCGTTTACCGGGGCTTCAATTCAAATCTTCGCCGAAGCTAAACTCTCCTCTTAACCTTCCGGCACCGGGCAGGTGTCAGGCCCTATACATCATCTTTCGATTTAGCAGAGCCCTGTGTTTTTGATAAACAGTCGCCTGGACCTCTTCACTGCGGCCCATCCGAAGATGGGCGACCCTTCTCCCGAAGTTACGGGTCGATTTTGCCTAGTTCCTTAGCCATGAATCTCTCGAGCACCTTAGAATTCTCATCCCAACCACCTGTGTCGGTTTACGGTACAGGCTGCTTCACTTGCTTTTCTTGGAACTCGATTCGCTGGATTATCACCGCGGCCGTAGCCTTAGTGTACTATCGGAGTATTACTAGCTCCTTCAACGCACAATTCCGTCTGTGCGCACCAACTATTCGAATCCGTCGCTTTTAATGTGAGCAGGTACGGGAATATTAACCCGTTGTCCATCCACTACCCCATTCGGGTTCGCGTTAGGTCCTGACTAACCCTCAGCTGATTAGCATAGCTGAGGAAACCTTGGTCTTTCGGTGTGCGGGTTTCTCGCCCGCATTATCGTTACTTATGCCTACATTTTCTTTTCTATACGTTCCACCAAGCCTCACAGCTCAACTTCAATACATATAGAATGCTCCCCTACCACTTATCTCTCTTGAGTAAGTCCATAGCTTCGGTAGTATGTTTATGCCCGATTATTATCCATGCCGAACCGCTCGACTAGTGAGCTGTTACGCACTCTTTAAATGAATGGCTGCTTCCAAGCCAACATCCTAGCTGTCTAAGCAGTTCAACCGCGTTTTTACAACTTAACATACATTTGGGGACCTTAGCTGATGGTCTGGGTTGTTTCCCTCTCGGACATGGACCTTAGCACCCATGCCCTCACTGCTGATTATCATTTTATAGCATTCGGAGTTTGTCAGGAATTGGTAGGCGGTGAAGCCCCCGCATCCAATCAGTAGCTCTACCTCTATAAAACTATAAATCAACGCTGCACCTAAATGCATTTCGGGGAGTACGAGCTATTTCCGAGTTTGATTGGCCTTTCACCCCTACCCTCAGGTCATCCCAAGACTTTTCAACGTCAACGGGTTCGGTCCTCCACTTTGGGTTAACAAAGCTTCAACCTGCCCAAGGGTAGATCACACGGTTTCGCGTCTACTCAAACTAACTTAATCGCCCTATTCAGACTCGCTTTCGCTACGGATCCGGCCCTGAAGGCCTTAACCTTGCTAGTTAAAGTAACTCGTAGGCTCATTATGCAAAAGGCACGCCGTCACAGATCAAGTCTGCTCCGACCGCTTGTAAGCGTATGGTTTCAGGTTCTATTTCACTCCCTTATTCAGGGTTCTTTTCACCTTTCCCTCACGGTACTGGTTCACTATCGGTCTCTCAGGAGTATTTAGCCTTAACGGATGGTCCCGCCAAATTCATACAGGGTTTCACGTGCCCCGCACTACTCAGGATACCACTATCTGTAACTGTCTTTACTTATACCGGGCTATCACCGTCTATGGCCACTCTTTCCAAAGTGTTCTAATTCATAAAGCACAGAATATCGTGGTCCTACAACCCCAATATTGCCGTAACAATATTGGTTTGGGCTAATCCGCGTTCGCTCGCCGCTACTTACGGAATCACTTTTGTTTTCTTCTCCTCCGGGTACTTAGATGTTTCAGTTCTCCGGGTTTACCTCCTTGCGGATACTATATCTTCAATATAGTGGGTTGCCCCATTCGGATATTTGCGGATCAATTCTTGTGTGCAGATCCCCGCAACTTTTCGCAGCTTATCACGTCCTTCATCGCCTCTGAGAGCCTAGGCATTCCCCATACGCCCTTAATTAGCTTATTGTACTTTTTGCTCTTTTAATGAGTTTAATTCATATTCTTTTTTGCGTATACATATCATAACAATATATACACGACTTCTCGTATTCTTTTTTATTTCCCAATATGTCAATGAACGTTGTGAATCACAACAGATAATTAAAACCACCTGTAATATTCACGGCAATATGCAAAGTGATAAAATAAATCATCCCTAGGCATCACCTTGTGGAGAATATCGGAGTCGAACCGATGACCTCCTGCGTGCAAGGCAGGCGCTCTAGCCAGCTGAGCTAATCCCCCATTATTTGAAATCCCAAAGTTGAACTCAGAATTTCGAATGACGAAGTAATGATTCTCAACTTCTAAAATTTCCTTCAATATAAAATGAACATCACGATTTATATGCTTTCGCGAAAGCGTAATTATTTAAAATTAATAAATAAAACCTTAAATAAAGTAGTCCCAGGCAGACTCGAACTGCCGACCTCTACATTATCAGTGTAGCGCTCTAACCAGCTGAGCTATGGGACTCTATAAAGTCCCCAGTATTCAGTATGTACTAGTGAGTAAACTCACCCCAAAGCATCATACCTAAGACTATTAATAGTATTAAATCGACAGCTATTGAAAACTAAAAAATTAAACCTTGTAACTAAATTCTCATCTATAACAAGTAAGTTGGTTGTGTGATAATATTGTATAAATACAACAAAATCAGGGACAATCTCTAGAAAGGAGGTGTTCCAGCCGCACCTTCCGGTACGGCTACCTTGTTACGACTTAGCCCCAGTTACCAGTTTTACCCTAGGCCGCTCCTTACGGTGACGGACTTCAGGTACCCCCAGCTTCCATGGCTTGACGGGCGGTGTGTACAAGGCCCGGGAACGTATTCACCGGATCATGGCTGATATCCGATTACTAGCGATTCCAGCTTCACGGAGTCGAGTTGCAGACTCCGATCCGAACTGAGATAGGTTTTATAGATTCGCTCCTCATCGCTGAGTGGCTGCTCTCTGTACCTACCATTGTAGCACGTGTGTGGCCCAGGACGTAAGGGCCGTGATGATTTGACGTCATCCCCACCTTCCTCACGGTTTGCACCGGCAGTCTTGTTAGAGTTCCCGACATTACTCGATGGCAACTAACAACAGGGGTTGCGCTCGTTATAGGACTTAACCTGACACCTCACGGCACGAGCTGACGACAACCATGCAGCACCTTGTAAATTGTCCGAAGAAAAGTCTATCTCTAAACCTGTCAATCTACATTTAAGCCCTGGTAAGGTTCCTCGCGTATCATCGAATTAAACCACATGCTCCACCGCTTGTGCGGGCCCCCGTCAATTCCTTTGAGTTTCATTCTTGCGAACGTACTCCCCAGGTGGGATACTTATCACTTTCGCTTAGTCACTTAGATCGAAATCCAAACAACTAGTATCCATCGTTTACGGCGTAGACTACCAGGGTATCTAATCCTGTTCGCTACCTACGCTTTCGTCCATCAGCGTCAATATATTGTTAGTGATCTGCCTTCGCAATCGGTATTCTATGTAATATCTAAGCATTTCACCGCTACACTACATATTCTAACCACTTCACAATAATTCAAGACATACAGTATCAATGGCAGTGCTATGGTTGAGCCACAGCATTTCACCACTGACTTATATGCCCGCCTACGGACCCTTTAAACCCAATGATTCCGGATAACGCTTGCACCCTCCGTATTACCGCGGCTGCTGGCACGGAGTTAGCCGGTGCTTATTCTTATGGTACCGTCATCAGAGTACACGTACTCCTTATTCTTCCCATATAAAAGCAGTTTACAACCCATAGGGCAGTCTTCCTGCACGCGGCATGGCTGGATCAGAGTTGCCTCCATTGTCCAATATTCCTCACTGCTGCCTCCCGTAGGAGTCTGGTCCGTGTCTCAGTACCAGTGTGGGGGATCTCCCTCTCAGGACCCCTATCTATCGTAGCCATGGTAAGCCGTTACCTTACCATCTAGCTAATAGAACGCATAGTCATCTTGTACCACCGGAGTTTTAATCATTAAATGATGCCATTCAATAATACTATGAGGTATTAATCTTCGTTTCCAAAGGCTATCCCTCTGTACAAGGTAGATTCTATACGCGTTACGCACCCGTGCGCCGGTCGTCAGCAAGTAGCAAGCTACCTCTGTTACCCCTCGACTTGCATGTGTTAAGCCTGCCGCTAGCGTTCATCCTGAGCCAGGATCAAACTCTTCATCGTGTGTCTTTAATATATTTCAACTCACAATAAATAAGAAATTAATCGTCTCAAAATAAAAAATTCTAGTCTTCAATTCTTTTATAGTTCCTAATCCGAAAATTAGAAACTTGCATAATTTAAAACAATCTCTATATAAATAAAAATTGTAATTATACGCGCTGTCAATTCAATATGTCAATGAACTTAGAAGAAATAAATCCCTTCTAATAATAAGTACCTTAATATAAAATCAAAATACTCACTTCTCGATTAGTGCAAAGGAATCGAACCTTTATTTATACCCCTGAAAATTACCTCAGAAATCATTACCAAATCACTACATTATTTCTATGAACTACCGCTCTGTTATTCTCTCTACAAATACTCCCTCTCAAAGCGGGTGCAAATGTACAACTATTTTTTCCTACCAAACAAACAAAAAATAAAAAAAATTAATCTTTTTT
>NZ_JBDUXP010000014.1:0-3682 GCF_039945015.1 Dokdonia sp. | reverse complement strand
GTTAAGACCAGTAATACCAGCACTCATATCTACAGCTATAGGAGCAGCAGCAGCTAATGGATCATTATCATTCCCCCATAGTAAGAAATTCTTATCTGAGAATGTATTCGCATTAGAAGCGATATTATCATTATTCGTATCGTAAATATCTGTAAGACCCATAGTCACTATAGACCCAGGGTTAATACTTGTAGACTGTTTTTGATTCAATCCAGAATCGTCATCTCTACCTATACCAGCAATATCATAGTTAAAACCAGTATGTGTTATTACATCCCAAACTACATTATTATCAGAATCCACATAATTCTCATCTCCTAAATCAGTAGCTGTAGCACTATTAATATCATGGTTTGTAATTCCATTTTTAATAGCTAAGTACGATTGTATTTTTAATTGATCTGTAATAGAATTTGGAGAGGCATAACTAATAACTTCAGTGATTTTACCACTAAAATGAGAGTCAAATGGAGTCCCTGTTACAGTAATACGACCTACACCTAACACATATATTGAATTATCCACAGTTCCATAAGGAAGATCTCCATCAGACACACCTGTACTTTGATTAAAAGTACGTCCAGTATAATTATCTATACGAATACCATTCTTATAAATCTCAGATTGATCTAATATAGGGTCATATTTTACATTAAAGATAATAACTTCGTTATTAAAATTACCAGTACTGCTTGTATATGCTCTACCATAACTTTCATCAGAGGCAGCTGCTAAATTTTGAGGAGTAGACCCTACCATATGACTTACAATATTATCAACACCATCAAACCTTATAGAACCCGGATTAATCCAAAAACCAGTACCATCTTCAGCAAAATCTACAGGAGTGATTCTACCCGATATGACACCTTCCAGAGTAGAAGAATTATTAATAGTACCATCAGCTTGCATAACAATCCAATACTCATCGGTAAAGAATCCTCCTTTTCCTTTTAATTCTGTTCCATTTGCAATGTCAAAATCCAATACTGGGTTATGATTGATATTCTCTGTACTATTATCATAATAGGTAGGAGCTACATTATTAGCTACTCTAGCATCATTATCAAAAGCTTCATCGTTCCAAGAGCTTATAGTATTTCCGTCTGATTCTGGAATTCCAACATTAGACTTTAACCATAACCTAAGATCAGAAGTAACATCACCAGGTCCAAGAGATGGATCTGTTACAGAAGTAGCAGGATTTCCTAATATAACTACATTATCAAAGTCAACCCCTACATCTGTGACTCCATCATTATTTGACGCAAAAGTCAATCTAAATTGTGTTTGAGCATTATTATTTAAAGTTCCTGGCAATCTAATTGTTGCAGTCACAAAAGAAGATTGTGTTGCCGCAGAACCTGTATCATTATTTCGACCTGCCCATCCGTCAACACCTGACCCAAGTGCGCTAACATCATCTATATTATACCAATGATCTACAGGGACAGCAGAATACTCCCCTAATAGTATCCAAGAAACTCCTCCATTTGTTGAATATTCCATATTGAATCCATCTTGAGTATCGAGTTCTGTTATATGGCGAATATCTATCTGGAGTTCAAGATTGTTATAATTAGTAAGATCAATGATAGGACTTGTCACTACCGTATTAGAATTACTTGCGTAATTATTATAATTGTTAGTATACCAGTAATTACCTTCTGCACCCGTTTCTACTGCATTAGTACCATAGGTCCATACACTATTTCCACCTGGATTTGTAGCAACCCAGTTACCATCATCAGTATCAAAATTTTCATAATACACCGTGAATGTAGGATCTACTACAGGTATTGTAGTTCCAACAATATCAAAGACGTAAGAGGCTTCATCACTATCACTATTTGCAATACTTATTGTTGCTGTATGAGTACCATCTACAGTTGGAGAATATGTAATTCTAAATACCGTTGTACCTCCACCAGAAGTAATTAGATCACTAGGTATTAAACTAAGATTAAATTCTGAGGAACCTGAACCACTTAAACTTATATATGGTGTTGGATCAGTTAAATTAAGATCCCCAGTACCAGTATTTACAATTATAAATTCATTTTCATTAGTATCACCAACTAATACCACGCCAAAATCTGTATTATCAGCAACAGAAGAAACTATATCACCGTCTGTTATTTCATTTCCGTTACCCGTTATACTAATTTCTGGTGTAGGAACTATAGCTGTCCCTCTAATCGAATACACATATACATTTTCATCCCCATCATCACTAGTTATAGTTACTGTAGCGTTATGTATTCCTGTTGAAATTGGACTATATGTAATAATAAAAGGAGAGCTAGAATCAGCAGCCACAGTATTAGATGCAGCTGTACTAACATTAAACAATGCTGCATCAGCACCAGTAATAGAAACATAAGGAGTAGTCCCTAAAATAGTAAGCGCCAAATTCCCTAAATTTTCTATATTAAATGTATTCTGAGCACTAGACCCCGTAGCAATACTTCCAAAATCAGTATTATCTAATGTATCAGGAGTTATATCTCCATTACTTATATCGTTTCCTAAACCAGTAATATTAATTTCTGGAGCTGGAACTGTTGGTCTAATATTAAGTGTATAATCCTCAACTTCTCCAAATGTAAACATTTCACAAGCCCCCGGAATCGCATTAAACTGTATAGAAATTCTCATCCTTGTACTTCCTATTTCAGCTCCTACTGGTACTGTAATCGCTAAAGGTGAATTTGACGTAGAAGTATCAAATCCATTTGTAACATTACCCATATCATAATTTTCACCTACATCATCAAAATCACCATCTCTATTCCAATCTATATATGCTCCAACTCTAAAGAAAAAATTTGCTGTTGTAGCTTGCACCTCTAGATTATATGTTAAACCCGTTTCAACATCAGTGCTTACCCCTGTAAAATCGGTATAACCTGGGTTAGCAGCATTCTCTAAAGAAAAGTTATTTATACCATTAAAAATAACTCGAGTAATATCGTTTATTATATTATCATTTGCTCCTGAAGAATTACAATATGTAGGAGCTTCAACCAACGTATTCTTAGCAATATCAAGATTGGTTGATGTTGCATTAATAAATGAAAATAAAAAAAATAAAAACGCAAGCGCAGGCTTTCTAAATAGAAAAATATGTGTCATTATTATTATGTTGCTATAAAGTATAAGAACTTTATAATGATTCAGGTATGTTAAAAATACAAAGGTTTTTACATATCTTAATTACGGTAAAACCATAATTTATTTTTAATGCACATAATCGATAATAAAGTGTATTTTATCTAAATAATTACTAATTCAATAATTTTCACACCTGTTAGAAAAACATTTTTAAAATATCTTTAAATTAAAAATCATTTAAACAAAGAATTCATAATATGTAAAATATCTAAAACCTCATTTAATTTATTAAAAAACAGCTGTTATTTTATTTATTTATAGATGCTGAAATTACCCTTTTAGAATATAAAGATTACATATTCTCTTAGAATATAATTATCATGTTTATTTTGCTTTCGCGAAAATTGCCTTACTCTTAATAGATCTTTCTCATTTTAAGGCATAAAAAAAGGTCTAACACATTAACTGTATTAGACCTTAAAAAGGCGGCGACCTACTCTCCCACGATTGTAGTACCATCGGCGCTGGCGGGCTTAACTTCTCTGTTCGGAATGGGAAGAGGTGAGCC
>NZ_JBDUXP010000013.1:0-46037 GCF_039945015.1 Dokdonia sp. | reverse complement strand
TCATTACCAAATCACTACATTATTTCTATGAACTACCGCTCTGTTATTCTCTCTACAAATACTCCCTCTCAAAGCGGGTGCAAATGTACAACTATTTTTTCCTACCAAACAAACAAAAAATAAAAAAAATTAATCTTTTTTCTCCTACTCATTCAACATTCAAAACATCAATACAAAGAACTCTTTTCCCGAAAGCGGAGTGCAAAGATAACACGCCTTTTTTAATTAAAAACTAAAAAATAAATCTTTTTTGAAAAAAAATGCAAACACCTAAAAAACAAGCCCGTAAAGATGTTAATAATTATAGATTAAAACGGCATATCAGAAACACTCAAAAGACTCTTTATTTTACAATGATCACAACACTAACTAGAGTCTACTGTTCAATACCCTGTGCTTGAAAAGATTGCAGTTCTCCCTGATCAAAACCAATTGATATTTGAATAGGATTACAACACACTTCACAGTCTTCTACATAGGAAGTACTCACCGAAGGGTCTAGAAGCATCGACACTTCTTCCCAACAATATGGACATTGAAAAAAGTGTTCTATCATTATATTAAAACGCTATATTCAAGAGTTGCCCTGTAAGCTGCAACACTTGTAGCTCAGTTAATTTTGCTGTGTACTTTGCAGCATTCTTTGTTACTTGAGCATTTAATAAGTTTAATTGCGCTTGTCTAAACTCTACACTTGTTATTTGACCAAGTTTTAAACGCTCTTGAGAACGTTTAAAATTATCTTCATTGGTAAGTACATTTTGCGTTTGCAAAGCATAGATCGCAAGGGCGTTCTTATAATCTCCTTTTGCATTTGAAATATCACGTCGTACTTGTTGTTCTAATTGTAGTTTTAAAAGCTCCTGACTCTCTCTAAAAATCTTAGCATTTTTAAGAGCTACAATAGATCTTCCTCCATCAAAAATATTCCAACGTAAACTCGCTCCTGCTGTCAGCGAGTTTGATGTAGCTGTTGTACTAGGAAAAAACGCAGATGCAGGATTATTAGAACGATTCCAACCATAACTTCCTGTAAGTCCAATTGTAGGAAGAAACAAAGCCTTTGCGCCCTTGATCTGATAATCACTTATTATGATATCTTGCTCCGATTGCTGTAAGGTCACATTATTCTGAGGCGCTTGTTCTATATAACCATCTATTATAAGTTCATTTATAAAAGTAACCGTTGTATCCGTTATAAAGGTATTTTCTAAATCTCTATTAAGAACAACATTAAGATCTCTTTGTGCATTACGAAGATTTTGACGCGCATTGAGTACATTAATACTATCTGTTGTAATATCCACTTCGGCATTTAATACTTGTAATTTATTTACTTGTCCATAATCAAATTGATATTGGGCGCGTATCGCTCTATCTTTACTTATACGCAATGCCTGCTCAAGCACTCCTACATTTTCTTCTATACGCGCCACTTCATAGTATACAGAAAAGAGTTGTAACATAGTATTCTCTATTGTCTCCCTAGCTTCAAGTTGAGTTAAATTATATTGTTCTTGTAACTGCTTGTAATTGTAGTAGCGCCCTAATCCATCAAAAAGTGTATAATCTAAATTTATAGATGCGTTATAACGTGTTGTCTCAGCTGCATCTATCTCTATATTAGGTCTTGGGTTTCCATCTGCACCTGTTGCGCCACCAAAATCTGTGGTACTCGAAGTACGATCAAAGTTTGTTCCTGCATTACCAGTTAAACTAGGAAGGTATCCAGCGTTTAAAATGCTTGTGTTATTTTCTGAAATTGCTACTTGCTTTTCAGCTAATTGAATTCCAAAGTTATTTTCAAGCATTAAGGATACTGCTTCATCTTTTGATAATGTTTGACGCGGTATTTCTTGTGAGTACGCTTTCGCGAAAGCGGAAACAACAAGAAGAGCAACTATAATTATTTGTTTACGATTCATAAACGGATTCTTCTGACTGCAATTCTTCATTAGTTTTAAAAGCTTCTTCTAAATCATCTTCTGTGGGCAGAAAATGACGTTCTTCTTTTTGTTCTTTTATAGCTCGCTCAACTTCTTCTTTTGAGACTTTTTTGTCTGAATTGAACAACACTAAATTGTACGTCCACAGAGTATGTTTTTTCACCCAATTACTAAAGGATAGGAAAATAGGTAGCATGACTAATGTTAGAATTGTAGCAAATCCAATTCCATAAGCAATAGAAATCGCCATAGGCTTCAAAAATTGTGCTTGCCTACTTGTTTCAAAAATCAGAGGTGCCAATCCAGCAATCGTCGTAATAGAAGTTAAGAAAATAGCTCTAAAACGAGAACGTCCTGCCTCATAGATAGCATTATCAAATGTCATTCCTGATCGTAAATTACTATTAAATCTTCCTATAAGAACTAATCCATCATTTACCATAATCCCAATAAGTGCTATAATACCTAGCATAGACAAAATATTAATCGGAAATCCATGAATCCAATGTCCCCAGGCTACCGCAGGCAAACTAAATGGAATAAGCAGCAACAACATTAACGGCTGACTATAACTTCTAAAGGTAAATGCTATCGTTATGTATATAAGAAGCAATACTGCTAACCCAACTGGTTTTGCCGATCTTATTAATTTTCCTGCTTCTCTATTTTGCCCTTCATAGGATGGCGTCACTGTAGGATATTTTGACAAGATTTCTGGCATTACTACATTTTGGATTTCTGCCATCACATCTGTCGCGCTGGTTGCTTTTGGGTCTTTAATATCTGCCGAGACCTGTATTTCTCTACGTCCATCCAAGTGGTTTACCGCTACATCTCCTCGTTCTATAGTATAAGTAGCAATTTCAGACAATGGGATAAGGTCTCCAGACAAAGTAGAGATACGCATATCATCCAGATCATTAATAGATGATCTATTATCTCTATCATAACGCACCCATACCCGAATTTCATCCTGCCCTCTTTGAAAACGCTGTGGTTGTATTCCAAAAAATGCAGATCGAACCTGAGACATTACATCTCTTAAATTCAACCCTAGTGAATATGCATAATCCTTAAGTTCCAATCGAATCTCTTTAATACCAGCAGGATCATTATCTGTTACATCTTTTAAGAGTTGGTTACTTTCTAAATTTTGTTTTAACTCTGCTTTGACTGCTTTTAACTCTGAGATATTATTTCCAAGCAAAGAAACAGAAACTGGCCGTCCTCCAAAGTTCCCTCCCGTTCCGTAAACTAAACTCTCTACTCCAATGACTGGTCCTACTTTTTCGCGTAAGCGATTTGTAACTACATCTGATGTAATCTCATTAGGCCTTTTTTCTCCAGGAAGTAAATTAATAGTTAATGATGCAGTTGAAGCTCCCGGACCTAAGTTTTTAATGAGATTTTCTACAAGAACCCTATCATCATTTCCCGTAAAATATTCTTGAGATAACTCTTTATTTACTTCTACCGCTTTACTTTCTATTAAAGAAATAATACTATCGGTCACTCTCTCATTTGTTCCATTAGGCATTGCAAGAGTAATTCTAATCTGATCACTCGCTATCTGCGGAAAAAACGCTCCTCGTATAATTCCCGCATCTAGACTCCCTTTTGTTAACATCATAAAAACAATGAAAAGAGTGAAAATAAAAAACTTATATTTTAGTGAAAAACGAAGTAAAGGGCTATACAATGTATCTCGCAACCAACGCATAATTGCGTCACCGAATGTATTGACATATCGTAATTTTGAAAACAATCTTCCTATTGCCGACTTCGGTTTTTCTTGTTTCCGTAATGCCTTAGAATGCGCAAGGTGTGCTGGAAGAATAATGAGTGCTTCTACCAAAGAAACAACTAGTGTTAAAATAACAACTACTGAAACTTCTCCGAAGAAATCTCCTATACGTCCATCTAGAAACAAAAATATTCCAAATGCCAATATTGTTGTAATAATAGCTGAAATAATAGGAGGAATTACCTCCATCGTTCCATCTACTGCAGCTTGAATAGGTGTTTTACCTCTCTCATAATGCTGGTATATATTTTCAGCAATCACAATACCATCATCTACTAAAATTCCAATAACAATAATCATCCCAAATAGAGACAATACATTAATAGTCACGTTAAAGTAACTAGCAAACATGAACATTCCTAGAAATGCTACTGGGAGGCCAAAAGCAACCCAAAAAGCGAGTCTTGTATTTAAGAAAAGAGATAAAAAGATAAGCACCAAAATCATCCCTATAATTGCATTTTCCGTAAGCAATTCAGTACGTTGCACCAGTGTAATAGAGAGATCTGTTACAACATTTAATTCTACGTTGTTATATTTCTGATTAAACTCTTCTATATATTCTTTTGCCTTTTCTGCCGATGAAATAAGGTCTTCTGTATTAGTACTTGTAATTGTTACATTTACCGCAAGCTCTCCATCATAAAAATTTGCATTGGGTGTCTCAGCAAAACGATCACGTACAATTGCCACATCTTTTAAACGAATAGTTCGTCCTGTAGCATCTGCTCGCACAACAAGGTTTGACAACTCATTTCCATAATATGAACGATTGTTTGCTCTGATCAAATACTCTTCTGCCTCTGTCTTAATTGTTCCTCCAGTAGTTAGAATATTTGCTCTTGCTACAGCTTGTGACACTTCATTAAATGATAAGTTATAAGCGAGTAAGCTATTTTCATTTACGGCAATTTCTATTTCTTCTGCAGGATATCCTGTAACATTAATCTGAGAAATTCCATCTATCCCTCGCAAATCATTTTCTACCTGTCGTCCTATTTGTTTAAGTGTAGGTAGTGGGATATCGGTTCCACTTATTGCAAACGATATTGTTTGTCGTATTGCTTCTTGCTTTGCTACGACCAGAGGTTCCATTCCTACTGGGAAAGATGGAACTCGATCTACAGCGTTCTTAATTTCAAGAAGCATAAAATCGATATTCTTTCCTTTTTCAATCTCTACATTTATGTTTCCACTATTTTCTCTTGATGTAGACGTTACCCGCTCTACACCATCTAATCCCTTAAGATTATCTTCAATCTTAAGCACAATCCCTTCTTCGACTTCTAAAGGAGAAGCTCCGGGATATGTCACATTGATATTAATATTTTTTGACCCTACTAAAGGAAAAAAGGAAGATTTAAGAGCTAACGCTCCTGCGATACCAAATACAAAAAATGTGAGTACTACAACATTTACTGCGACATGGTACTTAATAAAGTAAGTAATAAGTTTACGCATAATTATTGAAGTATTTCTCCTGATTTATCAAGCTGTGTTTCTTTTATTGTTACCCCATTCTTCTCTCGATATATTTGAACCAACATTCCCGCATATGCACCAGGTATAGGTTTACTAACAATTGTTGTCCCATTAGGAATCCCTTTAACAATCATTGATCTTTCTGAAAAATAAACAGGTTTTACATCTATAAGATCCAATATAGAATCTCTTACTACAAATAATTGATCATTAGGTTGCAAAAGAGTTCTATTTAAATTTACCGCATTTGCTTCTTCTTTTGCGTTTAAAATTGCCTCTAAATACATTCCTTCTCTTAAGTTTTCACCTCTTACTTCTATATATGCATTGATCGTTTGCGAAGCTTGATCTATATTTCCATTAATACGAGCCACTGCTCCTTCATATCTCCTTTCTCCATCAATTGTTCTCAGATCCACTTTCTTTCCTATTTGCAAAAGATCTGCATATCGTTTACTAATAGCAACTTCAAGTTCATAAACTTTTGTATCGATAAACGATCCTAACTTTTGCCCTGGTCTTACTAGAGTTCCCTCTGTAACTAATGCTTCTGTTAAAATTCCGGTGAAAGGCGCTGTAATTCTATACTTACTTAATCGCTGCTCTAGATTCTTTACATTATAATAGTTTGTAATAATATTACGTCCTGTGATAAAATAATTTTCCTTATCAGAACTAGCTTTAGGAAGCGAAGGAACTGCTTTATTTATATCAAAATTAGCAAGGTACATTTGCCACTTTTCAAAAGCTTCTGGATAATCAAGACGTAAATCTGGCATTATTGCCGTGATTTGATTATAAAGATTACTTTTTTGAGATTGCACAGTAGCATAATATTCTGCACTGTTTAGTCGCAGTAATGTTTGCCCTTTTGTATATACTTGACCAGGTTTAAATAACTTCCCTCCTTTTTGAAGCACTCCTTGTACTTCTGAGAAAAGCTCTAAACGTCTTTGTGCTACTAGATTTCCGTTTGCTTCTATTTCTATAGGAACCATTCCATTCGAAATGGTATCTATAAAAACAGTCTTGACAACTTTTTTAGGTTTTGGACGTTCTTTCTGATTACTTTCTATAATTTTTTGAGATGCAAAATAAGCTCCTACAACAAGAAGCACTCCCAACAAGGATAATATAGCTTTACGCATGAAATTTGAGTTACATTGGAATTAGAAAGCAAACTATCTTTCTAATTGTGCAAAGCTATAAACCGCAATATAGAGAAACGTTAAAAAACTGCTAAATTTAAATGCAGAAAAAAGACTATGTAAGCGCGTCAATTTGCTCAGAAGTTACCTCCCAATCTTCCATTAATTGATCGAGTTCTTTCTTTTTATTTTGATAGTTATCAAAAAAGTCAGGTTGCGCGACTGTCTCATCATAATTGACTTCCATTTCTATATCAATAGCCTTAATTTCTCGTTCAAGTTTATTGATTTGAGATTCAATTTTACTGAGTTTATTATTAAGTCCTTTAAGTTTCTTTTGATCTTCGTACGATTGCTTATTATCTTTCTTGACCGCCGTTTTAACAGGTTGATCATCTCTTTTTTCAATTTCGCGTAAGCTTTCAACTTCACGTGCATCTAGATAGTAATCTATATCTCCTAGATATTCCTTAACACGATGGTCTTTAAATTCATATACTCTATCTGTGAGTCCTTGTAAAAAGTCACGATCATGAGATACTACAATAAGAGTTCCTTCAAAACTCTTTAATGCAGCTTTAAGTACATTTTTAGATTTAATATCTAAGTGATTTGTAGGCTCATCCATCACCAACACATTAAAGGGTTGCAACATCATTTTTGCAAGTGCCAGTCGATTACGTTCCCCTCCAGAAAGCACACGCACATATTTATCTACCTCTTCTCCTCTAAAGAGAAAAGATCCTAAAATATCACGAACTCTTGGTCTCGTTTTCTCATCGGCAGCATCAATCATAGTATCTTCTACCGTCTTACTACCATCTAGATACTCTGCTTGGTTTTGAGCAAAATATCCTATTTGTACATTATGACCGAGTTTGAGTTTTCCTTTATGCTCTAATTCACCTACTATAATTTTTGCTAGTGTAGATTTACCTTGTCCATTCTGACCTACAAATGCAGTTTTTGTATCTCTCTCTACCAATAAATCTATTCCTTGAAGCACTTTCTTTTCTCCATAATTCTTTGCAATAGCATCAGCTTCAATAACTACTTTACCAGGTGTAAGAGATATTGGAAACTTAAGCGTCATTACACTATTGTCATCTTCATCTACTTCAATACGATCTATCTTATCTAATTTCTTGATAAGTGATTGTGCCATAGTCGCTTTAGAAGCTTTTGCCCTAAACTTTTCAATAAGCTTCTCAGTTTGCTCTATCTGTTTCTGTTGATTTTTCTGTGATGCTAGTTGTTGTTCACGTAATTCTTGGCGTAAAACTAAATACTGACTATACGGTTTGGGGTAATCATATATACGACCTAGTGAAATTTCAATAGTACGATTTGTCACATTATCTAAAAACATTTTATCATGAGATACAATAGCAATAGCACCTGAATAGTTTTTCAAAAAACCCTCTAACCAGATAATAGATTCTATATCTAAATGGTTTGTAGGCTCATCCAGCAATAAGATATCATTACTTTGCAATAATAATTTTGCCAATTCTATACGCATACGCCATCCTCCAGAAAAAGTATCTGTAAGCTTATTAAAATCTTCTCTTTTAAATCCTAGTCCCTGAAGAATACGCTCTGTATCACCTTGATAATTATACCCTCCATGTATTTCATATTGATGCTGTATCTCATTAAGGTCAATCATCAATTGATTATAACTCTCGCTTTCATAATCGGTACGTTCAGAAAGCTGTGTATTTGTATCTTCTAGTTGTTTTTCTAATTGTTTTATTTCTGAAAAGGCTTCATATGATTCTTCTAAAACTGTACGACCTTCTATAAAATCAATATCCTGTTTAAGAAACCCAATTTTAATTTCTTTTTCAATAGCAATAGATCCTGTATCATATTCTTGTTCTCCAGAAATGATACGTAACATAGTAGATTTACCTGCTCCATTTTTACCTACAAGCCCAACTCGATCACCTGTGTTAAGTCGATAGGTTATTTCTTCAAAAAGATATTCTCCTTGAAAGGATACTGAAAGATTATGGATGTTGAGCATTTCTTAACGCAGTTTTGCTGCAAAGATGCTTAAATTTGTATTGTAAATCAACTTCCTCATGGCATTTTTAAAAGGAACAAAAATGAATAGTATTTTATTAGGTAAATGTCCTGTTTGTCATAATGAATCTATGTACAAGCAATCCAATCCCTACAAGCTCTCCCAAACATTAGAAATGCATGAACGTTGTTCTCATTGTAATACAAAATATAAAATTGAGCCTTCTTTCTTTTATGGAGCTATGTACGTAAGTTATCCTGTAGGGATTATTTTTGCTGGAATTGCTTTTGCTATTACTTACTTCTTTTTTGAAGCTACCTTAGTAAATACTTTTTTGACTATTGTAGGTACTATGGTTATTTTTCTACCAGTGATTATGAGACTTTCACGAAACATCTGGATCAACTTCTTTATGAAGTATGACAAAAGCAAAGATCAGTTTATTGAGTCTTAAACTTTTTAGGAAATCTTTTTATATCAATTTCTTTTGGTAGCGCAATATCATTTTCCAAATAGTCAAAAAGATATCGAGCAAGCATAGGTGACATCATAATACCTCGTGTCCCTAAGCCATTAAATAATACTAACTGCGAATATTCTGGATGCACTCCCAACAATGCTCTACGATCTCCTACCGTAGGTCGCATACCCACTTCTTGATCTATAATTTCATAATCACAAGAAATAAGTCCCGAAAGCTTATCGACAAGTTCTTCTCTAGCTTCATTACTAGGAATTGTATCTTTATCTACCCAATTAAAAGTAGCTCCTACTTTATACAGATCATTCCCTAAAGGGACAATAAAAAAAGAAGTTTTTATCGCAGCAGTTAATCTAAGTTCTGGGGCTTTGATAATAAGATATTCTCCTTTATTTCCAACAAGAGGAAGTTCTTTAAAATAAGGGTTATCTTTCATTCCGTACCCTTCGGCAAAAACAATCTTCTTTGCTTTTATATCTTTATATAAAACTCCATTTTTAATAATTTCAATTTCCGAATGGTCAAATGCCGCTTTCGCGAAAGCGTTCTCAGTAACAAGATATTCTTGATACAATCTTTGCAATTCTTTAATGTCTATTCTACCTGTACCTTGAACTTCACCATAACTATAAGGTGCTTTAATATATGCATTTGTATCAGGAATCAATACAGGGGAAATAAAACGTTCTAGTTCGGGTTTATCTGAAGCTGTAAACCAGTTATTTTGATCCTCGACAGAAAAAAACACTTTCCGAACGGGCATTTTATAAATAAAACTTGCCTTTAATCTCTCTTCTAGGTTTTTAAAATACGGGATTGCTAAATCCAATTGCTCTACTGCTTTCCAAGGCAATGTATAGCGTTTTAAAATTACAGGGTTATATAATCCTGCTGCAATACGACTAGCTCCATCCCCTCCTTGATCATAGACCATAAAAGATTTATTTGCTTCTTTTAATTGCTCACAAAAAGCAATTCCAGCCAGCCCTAATCCAACAATAATATAATCTACTTCTTGCATACAGCAAAGATACTACCTATAAATTAGCAGTATAGGGCGACAAATATTTATTTTAAAATTAAGGCATAAAAAAACCACTTAGAATATCTCTAAGTGGTTTTTTATTTTCTATACTAAAATTACATTAGTAATTCCAAAGATCTTGTTCAAGATTACGAATCGTTTCCTTAATACGAGTAGATTCTAATAATTGCATCATTGCATTATTATTAATATACTCCTTTACTTTACGATCTCCCTGCACATTATCTTCTCTATAAATAATACCACTAAAACGTCTACTATTTAATAAGTGATCAAATGATATAGGCATCGAAGTATTTTTCCTATTAAAGGCTTTTGCTTCATGTAATATCTCTCTTGCACCTGGAAACCAAACCCAGAATAATTCTAAAGGCTCTTGACCGAATTCATCTTCTGATCCTATAAAGTTAATATCTGTTGAAACTGGCGCAATACCTAATAAACGATATTTTAATTCACCTTGACGTTTATCAACATACCAATACCCTCTCATATGATATGCATTGATATCTTGAGCAGTTATTGTTCTAGTCTCTATATTATAATCAGAAATAGGCAATCCTTCATTGAGCTCTCTATAACCATCTTGAGCAGTATCTATCACTTTTAATGCTGCAGAGATATCATCTAATGTAATTTTATTTGTAAAATATGAATCATCATAGATTGCATCAATTTCACCATTCTTAATGTTTTTCATTAGGACTTGGTATAATGAGCGTCTATCCGCACCTATGTTTATCGTATCGATAGGGTAATACAATGGAAAGTTTACTCTTTCATCAAGATCAACTACTTCCCAGGTATTTTTAGCCCAAAGAACATCTCTCTTTTCTACATATCCATATGGAAGTGGCGCATCATTGTCATTTGCCTTTTGTTCATCTGTAATTTCGAACATTTCATCCGGAGTCTTTGCATTAAGGATATTTCCTTGCGCATACACCGACGATGTCATTACAAAAGCAAATGCTATTAGAACTAGATTCTTAAGATTCATAATTATAAAATTATTAGTTTGTTAACTCAATAAGAACAGGAGAAACTTTCCCCATTTTATATCCAGTATTTCCTTGTATTTGAGCTTTAATTTCAAATATTTGGACTGTCGATCCTCTTTTTGCTTTGGCAAGAGCAGCTTTTGCTTGAGCGTTTAATTTTGTTCCTTGTACTAATACTGTTGCAGAACCAGGAGCTTTAAATTTAAAGCTACTTACCTTAAGGTTAAGCTCAAAATCGAAATCTGGTAATGCAGCACCTACAGGCGCTCCACCTACTGCTTCTCTAGTCATTTTTAATGCTCCAGAATCATCATTACGCATGGTTCCAACAGGGCGAGGAATATTCTTAATACGGAACGTAGCCTTATCACTTACAGTACCTCCTCCATCAGGAAGTGTTGCTGACACATTAATAGTAACTTCTTTTCCAGTACCTGGTGACATCATATATTTAGATCCACTCACTGGTCTAAGTCCTGCTCCATTTGCTTTCACTTTATTATCTGCAACACCTGCAAATGTAATTGTCATTGGGTTTTGTACCCCACGATAAACAACATTCATTTTATCTGCAGCAATTGTCGCCGAATTAGGTTTATTAATCGTTGTGAATTTCTGATCTACCACTACCTCAATCTCCTTACCATCTTGTGGATAAAATAAAGATCCAGTAATATTATGATCACCAACTCCTCCTGTACCAACTCCTAAAACTAGCTTACCACCGTCAAAACTAATTTTGTCACTAGGTATAGCGCGACCATCTAACTTAAGCTCAACACGAGCTGGTTTTGTAGATGCATCTACACGACCTAAAGAAAGTACTCCATCAAAAGTAGAACCAGTATAATAGGCTCCTTTTGAAGTAGTCATAACAGTCTCATAGTTATCTAACTTTGCTAATTCCTTAAGATTACCAGAAAGCAATTTAGATAACAACTCATTTTCAACAACTTTGATATCATTTTGAATTTGAGTCATCTTTGTAAGTGATGAAATTGTTGGAAAACCAACAAAATTATATTCTAAATAGTTCTGTTTTTTATTGTCTCTATTTAGTATATCACCTGTACTAAAATCTGCAGCAATTTGATCTGCTAATTTTTTGTTACTATCTCCTATCAAAGATATCATACCATTACGATACGTATCCATTTGATCCAAAAATTGTTTTCCTTCAGGAGATACCTTCCCACCTCTATAGTAAGTTTTAGCTAAGAAAGTAGTTTTATCCATAGACTCAAAATCCTTTCTATCCTCCACTTTGTTACCTTCAAAAATCATCTCTTTTTGAGATTCTAGATAATCGTAAAAAGTCTTGGAAAAGTTAGAAGCGTTTTGAGCTGTTGCAGCAGCAGCTGCAAACTCATCATTCTCCCCCGCTTTTTTCTTCAAGTCATTAAGAGCTAGATCATTTTTAGTATTAAAACTATTATTAGCTCTATCCAATTTTGTGTTTATCGACCCGAATGCCGATAGCACTTCTTTTGACATATTTAGTGCTAGCATCGCTATAAACACTAAATACATTAGGTTAATCATTTTCTGCCTTGCAGATAATTTTCCACTTGCCATGTCTTTATATTTTTTAAGATTTAGTTATTAGTTATAGTAACTAACTTAAATTATTTAGACATTGCAGATAACATACCTCCATACACTCCATTAAGAGAAGAAAGGTTTGTCGCAAGACTTTCCATTTGTTCTTTAAGCTTCCCAGCATTTTGGGTTACTTGCTCATTGATCTCAGCTTGGCGGCTAGAAGATTCAACTTGTACTTTATATAAGCTGTTTAATGATTCCATTTGAGCTGCAGCAAGTGCCATCTCTTCGCTATACTTTTTAGTAGAATTCATTGCCTCTACCGTAGGAGAGATTTCTTTTGCTGCTCCTTCAAAGTTACGGATACTACTTCCTAAGCTTGCCATTAACTCACCGTCAATTTTAGCTTCTTTAAGCATTGTATCTAATTTTTGAGAAAGAAGACCTTCAGCATCTTTTGGAGCTTCTTTTTTTCCTTTTGTTTGACCTCCGGTTAATTCAGGGTACACTAATGACCAGTCAAGATCTTCATCTACCGATTCAAAAGCTGAAACAACAAATACTCCTGCTTCAGTAATAAGACCTATAATAAGCATTAAATCTCCATAAGGCCAGTGCATTATTTTAAAAAGTGCGCCAATAATTACAACTGCTGCTCCTAGTCCGTAGACCATGTTCATCATTTTCTTACCAGTTTTTGTTTTTGCCATGATAATTTAGTTTTTTTAGTTAAGGTTTAGATTTAGTTAAATATAATTTGGGGTAATAAATAAAATACTATTTAGGTGCTTTACGCAAGTTCACCTTTTCATCAAGTCCTAAGAAATCCTGCACTGTTCTGAAACCAATGTAACTACGCGCTGAGTCTTGGTATTCATAATCACGAGAACTTACTTGAAGAAAATAAGCTACATCTTTCCAAGAACCACCACGTATTACTTTTCTTTTATTAGAAATGTCATTTACATTAGGGTTCATTGTAGACATATACTCATATGAGTTAGGGTCATAAGAAGACGCTACCCATTCTGATACATTCCCTGCCATATTATATAGGTTATAATCATTAGGGTCATATGCATCTGCCTCTACTGTATAAAGTGCTTGGTCTGCACCATAATCTCCACGTAAAGGTTTAAAGTTTGCTAAGAAACATCCTCTATCGTTTTTTGCATAAGGACCTCCCCAAGGGAAATCTCCTCCTTCAAGTCCACCACGAGCAGCAAATTCCCACTCAGCTTCACCAGGAAGTCTAAAACGATTTACAAATTGTCTTTTCTTAGTTTTTTGATATTCATTTTTGTATAGTGTTCTCCACTCACAAAAAGCCTTTGCTTGCATCCAGTCTACTCCTACTACAGGGTAATCACCATAAGCATCGTGCCAGAAATAATCATTATGCATAGGCTCATTATAAGAATATGCAAAATCTTTAATCCAAACAGTAGTATCAGGATACACTTTCACACGTTCTGTTTTGATATAATCTTTACGTTTACCTCCTTTAACCCTTGCAGCTGCCTCTATATCTAGATACGTATATCTAAATTCAAGCTTATCCACATCAATGGTACGTTGCCCATTATATGCTTCTTCAAGAGGAATGTACATCGTATCCATTACTTCCGTATAGTATTCATCTGGGTAATCATTTGTATCCCAGATGATATCTATATTTTTATTAAGCTTACGACCTTCAAAGCCAGTCTCGCCTAATCCATAATAGTTATCATACATGTATTGTTGGTAAGGATTCAGATTATCTGTATCTCCATCTGCAAATGCAAAATCTCCGACACCTCCACTTCCTGGAGTTTCGCCTAGATCATCTGCCATAATTGCAAGTTTTGTACGTATTGTTGAGTCTCTAACCCAATATACAAACTGTCTATACTCTGAATTTGTAACTTCTGTTTCATCCATATAGAATGAACGAACAGTAACTGTTTTTGTAGGGGCGTCTTCTACAGCGGCGATATCATCGTCACTTTTTCCCATTATGAACGCGCCTCCTGAAACAAGAGTCATTCCGAATGGTTTTTCTGGATGCCAGCTCTTGCCTTTAACTCCGACAAGCTCTCCTCGATCTCCTTTGCCACAACTGTATAACAAAGTCATTATCGCAATAAATGCAACACACTTTTTCATAGGATATAGGTTAAGTATTCTAGATTTTAGGGAGTAAACCTATTTATTTATTTTGAAATAAACAATTTATTTTCCTAAAACCTTTCATTCTATTTTTAGTTAGTACTGGTTATACCTCATTCTTCTTACGCGCTTTAAACCATCTTTCGGGGATATTTTGATTACAACCGTCTAAATAGTCTTGATGCGTGCAAGGTAATAACGTATGCCTTTTTAATTTATTATTCAAACCTGAAATAAATGGTATTTCTATCCACCATCTTTCAGTCTTCTCACTCTTATAAAATGTAAGTACCTCATCATCAACTGGTACTTGATAAGTAATAAAATTACCCTTTTCTACATCTAAGTCTTCGTTTGTTCTATAATTAACGCCTTCTATAAAATACCAAAGCATTTGAGCCACAAGCACAGCAGCAGTTTCTTCCTGCGAATCGTTCTTGTATTCAAAAATACCAAAGGCACTTACTTTATCACTAATTCCTGCATAACGACAAATTGCACAAACTTCTTTTCCTTCAAAACCATTAGGCGTTTTATTATGTCTATAGCTTAATTCGCTACTTTTTATAGATCCCATATCTACCGACACAATATCTGCATCTCTCATTACAGGCTCTACACTCTTAATGTGAGCTGTTACATTCCCTAAACGATAAGCGTCAAAATGGAGGCGCTCCATCAAGTCAATCTCTTCTTGAGGATTAAAATAGGTCTGAAAGCCAATATTACTATAATTAAAAAGATTATAAGGCTGATCTACAATAATTCTACCTACATATGAACGATGTTGTAATGGTTTACTTGTGTCTCCTAGATCAAAACGGCTATCTACATTTACCAAATTCACCATTTGATCTAGTTTATCATATGATCTATAAATAGGGTATACTAAATCTTGACTTCCTCCCAAAAAGATAGGAATAATTCCTTTTTTAACGAGCGTTTCTGTAATAGTTCGTATTGCAAAATAGGTGTCTTCTACACTTTCTCCTTTATCTATATCTCCTAAATCTGCTATAGCTGTATACCAATTTCCAGGAAATAATTCATAAAAAGCTCTTCGTATTTCAGTAAAAGACAGAGATTCCCCTAAATGATCTTGATCTCTTCTATTTTCGCGCAAGCCAACAAAAGCAATCTTAACATCATTTAAATCTGGAAAACCATGCTGCTCACTATGGACTCTAATTGTATTCCCTATACATTGATGATGAAGCAATTGAATATGTGCAATAGCCACATCGGCAACAGGCAATAAAAAGTCAAAAGCCATAATTTATTTCTTTTTTGCAGTTGCTTTTTTACGAGTCGTTTTCTTTTTAGGCGCTTGTTTTTCGATGATATCCTGCACTTCTTCTAAAGTAAGTTTTGCTGCATCGACTGTTTTAGGTAATTCAATTTTAATCTTACCTTTTATAATATTTGATCTACCCCAACGCGCTTTTTCTACACGTATCCCTTCTGCTTCAAAATTATGGATTACTTTGTCAATTTCTTTTTGCTTCTTATCTTCAATAAGCTGAACAATATCTGCATCAGAAAGATTATCAAAATCATATTTCTTATTGACATTGATAAACATTCCATTCCATTTTATAAATGGCCCAAAACGTCCTGTTCCTTTTTGAACTGGTAAATCCTCATGTGTATATATAGGGGCATCTGCTGCTTGTTTTTCTTTTATATATACTATAGCTTCATCTAGATCAACATCCATAGGATCTCTACCTTTAGGCAATGAAACAAATACTTTTCCAAAACGCACATATGGACCAAAGCGTCCATTATTAACTTGCACCTCTTCTCCTTCGTATACACCTAGATCTTTAGGTAATTTAAAAAGGTCCATTGCCTCTTCATAGGTAATACTACCTAATTGTTGATCTGGTCCTAGACTTGCAAATTGAGGTTTTTCTTCGTCCTCCACAGTACCTATTTGCACCATAGGTCCAAATTTACCAAGCCTAACACTTACAGGTTTTCCAGTCTTAGGATCTGTTCCTAAAACACGCTCACCTACTTCTCTATCTGCATTTTTCTCTACATCTTTAACGTGGGGATGAAAGTCTTTATAGAAGTCTTTCATCATTGTAGTCCACTCTTGTTTTCCTTCGGCTATATCATCAAAATCTTGTTCTACTTTTGCTGTAAAGTTATAATCAAGAATATTCTCAAAATGATTTACTAAAAAGTCATTTACAACCATTCCCACATCGGTAGGTACTAACTTCCCTTTATCAGAACCAACTGTTTCTGTATGTTTCTTTTCTGAAACTTTTCCCTGAGAGAGTGTCAACACGTCATAAGAACGTTCTTTTCCATCAACAGTACCTTTTTCTACATATTTACGATTTTGTATTGTCGTAATGGTAGGTGCATAAGTGGATGGTCTTCCTATACCCAACTCTTCAAGTTTCTTCACTAGAGATGCTTCTGTGTATCGGTATGGAGGTCTTGTAAAGCGTTCTGTGGCCGATATATAATTATTTGAAAGTGCCTCACCTTCTCGCAAAGCTGGTAATAATCCTGCTTCCTCAGTGTCTTCATCATCATGTCCTTCTAAATATACTTTTAAGAACCCTTCAAATTTAAGTACTTCTCCATTTGCTGTAAGATTATCAGTCCCATTTGAAGATGCTATTTGAACATTTGTACGTTCTAGTTTTGCTTCGCTCATTTGCGATGCTATAGCTCGCTTCCAAATAAGTTCATACAACCTCGCTTGATCTCTATCAATATTAACAGTATGGCGAGAAAAATCTGTTGGACGTATTGCTTCGTGAGCTTCTTGTGCTCCTTTTGATTTTCCTTTATAATTACGTTCTTTACTAAAACTTTCTCCGTACGCCGATATGATTTCTGCTTTTGCTGCATTTTTTGCATCAACAGATAGGTTAACACTATCGGTACGCATATATGTTATTAATCCTGCTTCATACAATCGTTGTGCAAGTGTCATTGTCTTACTTACCGAATAATAAAGTTTACGACTCGCTTCCTGTTGCAATGTAGATGTTGTAAATGGAGGCGCTGGAGATTTTAAAGCTGGTTTTGTTGTAAGTGATGCTACTTTAAATTGTGCTGTAGCATTTTTTGAAAGAAAATCTTGTGCTAGACTTTTTGTTGTAATATTCTTAGGCAGTTTTGCTTTTAAGGATTTTCCGTTCTCATTTACAAATTCTGCATCTATTCTATAAGAGGCTTCTGCTGAGAATTTTTGTATTTCTCTTTCTCTCTCTACTATTAAACGCACAGATACAGACTGTACACGACCTGCAGAGAGCCCTCCTTTTACTTTACGCCATAATACTGGAGATAACTCATATCCCACAAGACGATCCAATACACGTCTCGCTTGCTGCGCATTAACAAGGTGGTAATCTATTTTACGAGGATTTTCTATAGCTCGCTTAATAGCGGTCTTTGTAATCTCATGAAAAACGATACGTTTTGTACGTTCTGGAGTTAATCCAAGTTCTTGCTCCAGGTGCCATGCTATAGCCTCTCCTTCACGATCTTCATCACTAGCAAGCCAAACCATTTCTGCTTTTTTTGCAAGGTCTTTTAGTTTTTTGACTACTTTTTTCTTATCGTCTGAGACAATATAATTTGCCTTAAAATCACCATCTACATTAACGCCTAATTCTTTAGAAGGTAGATCTGCAATGTGACCAAAACTACTTTCGACTTTATAGTCTTCTCCTAAAAATTTTTCAATAGTTTTAGCCTTTGCTGGTGACTCCACAATGACGAGATTCTTTGCCATACTTTCCTTTTTTGGGATTACAAAAGTAGATTAAATATTTAATTAAAATTTTCAACTGCACTAATTCTTTAAAAAATACACAAGAAAATAAGTTCAAAAATACTTGTTTATCAGTTAATTACGCTTTCGCGAAAGCGTATAAAAAGAAATTTTTAAGCTCCTATTTGAGCAATTACATCCTCATCTTCGTAAAAACCAACAACTTCTTTATATATTATATATCCAGGAAGGTATACAAATGAGATCGTAAAATAGATTCCTATAACGCAAGCCAATAATCCAACCAAACCTGCTAAAATACCCGAAACCAACATCAATCCAAAAGCAATACCCCATTTGGCATTTCCTAATTTAAAAGCTGCTTTATAAATATCATTAATGCTTAAGTCTGGATAAAACGCAAAAATAATAATAGCAAATTGCAAAGGAATTAGAACATAAAAGATAGGGAGAATACAAAGCATTACTGCGAGTATTGAGATTCCTATATGCGCCATAGATAATATAAATATCTTTTTAAGGTGTTTCTTCTTAAAAAACATTCCAAAATTAACTCCTTTTTCCGTTTTCTTATTTCTGTCTTTCATTCTAACGATTCTATAAAAAGCAGCTTGAAGTCCAAAATTAAATGTTGCTAAAACAACGATCATCACTAAATACATCACAACAAATACTATCAAAATAAATATACTTGCACCATTAAGATCTTCTCCTGGTTGGTCTGGAGCTACAAACCCTAATACAAGTAGTGGTATATACAGAATCATAGACATACCATACTGAACGAGAATACCTAATAATTGCAATAGTAATCCTTGAAGCCATACCTTCTGATATAAATTAAAAGCATCACTAAATACATTTCCAAAATCTACAGATGGATTTCGTTGTATTTTTTCTAAGAGTTGTGGAAATGTCATGAATTCTTTTTTTGAACAAAAATAGCAGAATTAACAACATATTAAATACTTTACTACATATCGCATTAATTGATGATAGCCGCTATCCTTAGAAAGATCTTTTTATAATCATTGCCGCATACTGTAGCCGTCCTTCTCTAGCAGTTTCTTTTGTACTAAAATTATACTCTATACTATATGTCGTACGACCTCCCCTATATACTATTCCCGATTTCAATCTACCTATAGATGACAATGCATCTAGAGTAAATGGAGAATCATCTCCTAACGGATTCCCTTCTATTAAGGCATTATTAATCACATATCTATATGCAACACCTGCATATCCATAAAATTCATGAGTACTTCCTATACGATTAAAAGCTGAGCTCGAACTGATAGAAGCTCTTTTCCCGATAAAGGCACGCACTTCCTGTTCTATGTATGATAATCTTGTTCCTAAAGATATTGTGGATACTAAAGCAAGATCTTTAAAGAGAGTAGCTTTATCCAAATGAATATCTGCAGCATAACTTCCTTTAAAATTAAAGTGTACGCTATTTGCTATTTGGCCTTCCCAAACAGGAACAAATGTATCTATAAATTTGTGGTAAGCAATCTGTATATCTCCTGCTAATGATTGAGGACCCGCTAGACCAAACTCTCCTTGTAGTGACCAAAGATGAGTCTTTTCTGTTTTAGATATTTGTCCAGACACAAATAGATAACCAGCATATGGCCGCTCTAACAAATCAAAGTTCCTCTCAAAAAGTTCTCTCGGGGTGTATGTTTCTTGCCCTAATCTTATATCCAACTGTATTGGAGTATCCTTTCCTCTTTTAAAAAGAAAGTCACCTTTGAGTAAACGACTATATCCTATAAAAGTCCCTGCTGTATAATACCGATCAATAGCAAAAATAAAATCATTGTCATGTTGCAATGAAATTTCTTGAGTATAGGTTTCCTGAGACAAGAGAGAAAAACTACATAAAGAAAAAACACATAGTAGTATTATACTTCTATAATGGGGTAGACGCTTAATAAATACATTCATACAATAGGTAACGTTTCCCATATAGTTTTTGAGTCAATAACGCCTTAGTCGAAAAAAAATATTGACCTTATTTATAATAACATATTTTTAATTCTTCCCTTGATTTGCAAGAAGTGTATCTATGTGAACAAACTCATAATCTAACGGTTTATCTTTTCTTTTTGAAAAAAGTAATACTTTATTCCAATCCTTTGGATACCATAGTCCATTCCCTAAAAAAATAATCCCTTGATCATCTACATATTCAAATTCAGATGTTTTATATCCTAAGTCTCCTCCAACCCAAGTTACCTGAACTCCTCTGTTTTTCAATTCTAAAAGCTTAGGGTAAACCTCTTTCTGGAAGTTATTCGGATTATGGCAATGATAACAATCTCCTTTATTTGCATTACAAACTTTAGGTATTCTAGCATCTAACACTGGATGATCATTCATAAAAATCAATTTATGACTCATCAACAATACAGAAGATGTTTGCAATGTATCTAACACAGAAAACAAAAAATCTTTCTGTTTACCTACAATAGAGCTTAAGCTGTCTTGAGAGTTTAGGGTTATAAAAGTAACATCATCTCTTTGATATGCATGATATTTTTCTCTTAATGTTGTAGCATAAAACTTTTTATCAGAGGTATTATCATGATTACCTACACTCCATAATGTGTTAGGGTTTTTAAAATCAAAAATACTATCTAGATGAGGAGTTATTGTTTTTCCAGAAAAAGAACTCCAAGCTAAATCCCCTCCTAAAAGAGTCATATCGTATTTTGAAAAATCGATATCGTATACTTTCTTATACACACTATCATTAGTTTTAACACGTGTGTGTGCTATATATATAAAGGAACTGGAAGTCTCTACAGAAGGTTGCTTACAGGAAACCACAACGAGCATAAAAACAATTAAAAGAAAACCTTTATTCATAATACGATTGTTTTAAAAATTATCACTTTTCAATGAAGACCGAATGTAATAAAACTAAAGATAAACCAAAACTAAAAATTAAGACTGCCACTTTGTCACAATACACTGGAAACTGTATCTTTGCACGATCATTGACAATTAATACAGGAGTCAATCAATAGAATGGAGAAAATAATAGACGAAAATAAACAAGGAGAAACATTAACTGTAGAGGGAAATGTAAAAAATACTAAAAAGCTTTTTATAGAAAGCTACGGTTGCCAGATGAATTTTTCTGATAGCGAAGTTGTTGCTTCTATACTTGCAAAAGAAGGATATAATACAACACAAGATCTTGAAGAAGCAGATCTAGTCCTTGTAAACACTTGTTCTATACGAGAAAAAGCAGAGATTACCGTACGTAAACGTTTAGAGAAATACCAAGCTGTTAAGAGAAAGAAAAACTCTAAAATGAAAGTCGGTGTTCTAGGATGTATGGCAGAACGTTTAAAAAGTAAATTTTTAGAAGAAGAGAAGATTGTAGACCTTGTTGTAGGACCAGATGCCTATAAAGACATTCCCAATTTATTAAATGAAGTAGAAGAAGGTCGTAATGCTGTAAATGTTATTCTTTCCAAAGAAGAAACATACGGAGACATTTCTCCAGTACGACTACAAACTAATGGAGTAACCGCTTTTGTATCTATCACTAGAGGATGTGATAATATGTGTACTTTTTGTGTAGTTCCATTTACTCGTGGTCGTGAGCGTAGTCGTGACCCTCAATCTATTCTAGAAGAAGTACAAGATCTTGTTTCTAAAGGATATAAAGAAGTAACCCTACTTGGGCAAAATGTAGATTCTTATTTATGGTATGGTGGCGGACTCAAAAAAGACTTTGAAAAAGCTAGCGAAATGGCAAAAGCCACTGCTGTAAACTTTGCTCAGCTTATGGATATCGTAGCAACTACACACCCAAAATTACGTATTCGTTTTTCTACGAGTAATCCGCAAGACATGACCCTAGATGTTATTGAAGTCATGGCAAAGCATAAAAACATATGCAACTACATACACTTACCCGTACAAAGTGGAAGCGACCGTATTCTAAAACTCATGAATCGTCAACATACAGCTGCCGAGTACAAAGAGTTAATAGATAACATAAAACGCATTATCCCAGATATTGGAATTAGTCAAGATATGATCACTGGGTTTCCTACAGAAACAGAAGAAGATCACCAAGACACACTAAATCTTATGAATTATGCAAAGTATGATTATGGATTTATGTTCTATTATTCAGAACGTCCTGGAACACTTGCCGAACGTAAAATGGAAGATGACATTCCTCTAGAAACAAAAAAACGTCGCCTACAAGAAGTGATCGATCTACAAAGAGATCTTTCAAGAGACAATTTAAAAAATTACTTACACAAAACCATTGAAGTTCTTGTTGAAAGACAATCCAAAAAGAACACAGACGAGTGGAGTGGTCGTAATGATCAAAATATTGTCGCCGTCTTCCCAAAAGGAAACTATAAAATAGGTGATTATGTAGATGTCAAAATCACAGAATGTACCACAGGAACACTTATAGGTGAAACTGTAGGGTATTCACAATATTGGCAAGAATAACGAATAAGAGTACGCTTTCGCGAAAGCGTATACAACAACATTCCCATATTTATGGGCATTACATATGGAAAGTATTCAAGCAATAAAACAACGATTTGGTATTATAGGAGATGACCCTAAACTAAATCGTGCGACAGAAAAAGCAATTCAAGTAGCCCCCACAGATATCTCTGTATTAGTTACTGGGGAATCTGGTGTTGGTAAAGAAAGTATTCCTAAAATCATTCATTCATTATCACACAGAAAACATAATAAATACATCGCAGTAAACTGTGGAGCTATTCCAGAAGGAACTATAGACAGTGAACTTTTTGGTCATGAAAAAGGCGCTTTTACAGGTGCTACACAAACACGTAACGGATATTTTGAAGTAGCAGATGGCGGTACGATCTTCCTAGATGAAGTTGGGGAACTACCCTTACCTACTCAAGTACGTCTATTAAGGGTTTTAGAAAATGGTGAATTCTTAAAAGTAGGATCTTCCAAAACGCAAAAAACAGATGTGCGTATCGTTGCTGCAACAAATGTCCACATGTTTGAAGCTATCAAAGAAGGAAAATTTAGAGAAGATTTATATTATAGATTAAGTACTGTCGAAATTAATTTACCTCCATTACGTGAGCGTAAAAACGACATTCATTTGCTATTTAGAAAATTTGCGTCAGACTTTGCTATGAAGTATAAGATGCCCACCATTCGTCTTGATGAGCAAGCTATACAATTACTATTACAATACAGATGGTCTGGTAATATTAGACAATTACGTAATGTAGCAGAACAAGTCTCTGTTTTAGAACAAAATCGTTCTATCAATGCAGACACTATCCGTCATTACTTACCAGACACAGGGAGCAAATTACCTGCTGTTATAAATAAAAAAGAACAATCTGATTTTTCTAATGAACGTGAGATTTTATACAAAGTTTTATTTGATATGAAGTCTGATCTCAATGATCTTAAAAAGCTTACACTAGAGCTTATGAAAAGCGGCAACACGGCAGATGTAAGAGAAGAAAATGAGTCGCTTATTAAGAAGATTTATAGTGAAGATACTGAAGAAAACACGTATGACTCGACAGATTCAGTAATGGAAGTATTACAGATTTCTGAACAAGCTACTCCAATTACTCCAACCATCCAGCCCGAATCCAAAGAAGATCCATATCACTTTGCTGAGGAGATTCAAGAAGAAGAAACACTCTCATTACACGATAAAGAATTAGAACTTATCAAAAAATCCTTAGAACGTCATAAAGGCAAACGTAAAGCTGCCGCAGATGAACTAGGAATAAGTGAACGTACCCTATATAGAAAGATCAAACAATTTGACTTATAATTTTATAAGATCATTGTATATTGCTTAACCAATTTTAACATACACTATCCGTTGTATTAGTATGAAAAAAACAATTACTATTCTATTTGCACTTAGCTGTTGCTTTATTTTTCAAGGATGTGGTATATACTCATTTAATGGAATTTCTATAGATCCAGAAATAAAAACATTTCAAGTAAACTTTTTCAGAAATGAAGCCCCTATTGTAGAGCCTGGTATAGATAGAACATTTACACTAGCATTACAGGATTTAATTCAAAATCAAACAAATTTAAGCCTTGTAAGTAACAATGGAGAACTTCTCTTTGAAGGAGAAATCACAGAATACTACATCGCTCCTCAAGCCTCTACATCACAAAACACAGCCGCTCAAAACAGACTTACTATAAGTGTAAACGTACGTTACTACAACAACAAAAAAACAGACGGTGAAGATGATTTTGAAAAACGTTTCTCTTTCTTTTCGGATGTCCCAGCGACAACACAATTAATAGGAGGCCCTCTAGATACAGCACTAGAAGAAATTTTTGAACGTATTACACAAGATATCATAAATGAATCATTAGCAAAGTGGTAATGAAAACACAATCATTTACATATCTGTTAGAACATCCAGAACAAATTACAGCATCTCAAACAACTGATATTCGAGCTATTATTGACGAATTTCCGTTTTTTCAAAGTGCCCAAGCATTATACCTTAAAGGGCTTAAAAATCAAGATAGTTTCACCTACAATAAAGCATTAAAAGTAACAGCTGCCCACACAACAGATAGATCTGTATTATTTGAATATATCACTTCTGATATCTTTATTCAAAATGACATAAGTACTCAAATCAAAAAACAAGATACCCATCTAAGGAATTTTGATATAGAAGAGATGCAAGACGTCTCCTTACAAGTACAAGAAGAAGAACAAGACAAAGCTTCCCAGATACTTGACCCAAATCTTTTTGTAGAAAAAGAAAACTCAGAAATTACAAAGCAAACACCACAAGAAGTGCTCTCAGTTGGGAAACCACTCAGTTTTAATACAAATGAAGCACACTCTTTTAATGAGTGGCTACAACTTTCTAAATTTACATCTATACATAGAACTTCCTCTTCAGAAATAGAAGAAGATACCTCTACCTCAACTCCTGATACTATTCATAAAACCGAATTTTCTAAAACTATAGAGCGTAAAGATTCGACAGATGACATTAAGAAACGTAAGCAAGAAATTATTGACTCTTTTATAGAGACCAATCCAAAGATTGATTTCTCACCAGCATCATTTAAAGAAAAAAAGAACTTCGCAAAGGAATCACTCATTTCTTCTGAAGCCCTAATGACAGAGACTTTAGCACGTGTTTATGTAGAGCAAAAAAACTTTAAAAAAGCAAAGCAAGCCTATCGCATTTTAAGTTTGAAATATCCAGAAAAAAGTGGTTTCTTTGCAGACCAAATTCGAGCAATACAGCAATTAGAAGAAAATAAAGAATAAAGAATCATGAGTACCACATTTTATATATTTTTAGCATTAATCATCATAGTAGCCTTTTTACTAGTTGTAGTAATTATGGTACAAAACCCTAAAGGAGGAGGATTATCTTCTTCTTTTGGAGGAGGAGGAACACAACAAATGGGTGGTGTTCAAAAAACAACAGACTTCCTAGACAAAGCAACTTGGGGATTAGCAACATTATTATTGGTACTTATTTTATTAAGTAACATCTCTATCTTTGGATCTAGAGGAAACACAGAGTCTCAAGTATTTGATGCAGATGCTGTAGAAACCACAACTCCTTTAGAAGTACCCGTAACAGATGACCCAGCTCCGACTACTCCAGAAAATTAGTAGTCTTATAAAATCTAACAAAATGCCAACTTTTTCAAGTTGGCATTTTTTGTTTATCAACCATCTGCTGTAAATTTGTCAGCACATAATAACTGGCATAATTTCTGTCTTTTACTCAAACATAAAAAATAACTTATTTAACCTTAATAAATACGACTCAAAAAATGGCTTTAAACATTAAACCACTTGCCGATCGTGTAGTAATAGAACCACTACCAGCAGAGACTCAAACCGCATCTGGATTATACATTCCTGATTCGGCTCAAGAAAAACAACAAAAAGGAAAAGTTGTTGCTGTAGGCTCTGGCAAAAAAGACTATGATATGACTGTAAAAACAGGAGATACTGTTATTTATGGGAAGTACTCTGGCACCGAACTTAAACTAGACGGAAAAGATTATATGATCATGAAGGAAGAAGACATCCTTGCCATTGTATAAAACCCATTAACTACAAAATCTATATCATAGATACGTAGTACGCTTTCGCGAAAGCGTATAAATCGCAAATCAAACAAAACAATAGTTAGAATAACCAATAAATCTTCGCAATGCGGAGATGACAATCTAAAAAGATTATCATGGCAAAAGACATAAAATTTGACATCGAAGCACGTGACGGTATAAAGCGTGGCGTAGATGCACTCGCAAATGCAGTAAAAGTAACATTAGGACCAAAAGGGCGTAATGTCATTATAAGCAAATCATTTGGAGCACCTCAAGTAACGAAGGACGGGGTAACTGTTGCAAAAGAAATAGAACTAGAAGATGCTCTTGAAAATATGGGAGCACAAATGGTAAAAGAAGTAGCTTCAAAAACAAATGACCTTGCTGGTGACGGAACAACAACCGCAACAGTACTTGCACAAGCGATCGTAAAAGAAGGACTTAAAAACGTTGCTGCTGGAGCAAATCCAATGGATTTGAAACGTGGTATTGATAAAGCAGTACTTGCTATCACAGAAAATCTAGAAAAGCAAACCACAAAAGTGGGGAACTCTTCAGAAAAAATTAAACAAGTAGCTTCTATCTCTGCAAATAATGACAATGTCATTGGAGAACTTATTTCTGAAGCATTTGGAAAAGTAGGAAAAGAAGGTGTAATCACTGTAGAAGAAGCAAAAGGAACAGAAACCTATGTAGATGTTGTAGAAGGAATGCAGTTTGATCGTGGATTCTTATCTCCATATTTTGTGACTAATAGTGAGAAAATGCAAGCTGAACTAGACAGCCCATACATCCTACTTTTTGACAAGAAAATTTCTTCTATGAAGGATTTACTTCCTGTATTAGAACCTGTAGCACAAACAGGAAAACCACTTCTTATCATTGCCGAAGATGTAGACGGAGAAGCACTAGCAACTCTTGTTGTAAACAAACTTCGTGGCGCTCTTAAAATCGCTGCTGTAAAAGCACCAGGTTTTGGAGATCGTCGTAAAGCTATGCTAGAAGATATCGCTATCTTAACTGGAGGAACCGTAATCTCTGAAGAGCGTGGATTTACATTAGAGAATACAACAATAGATATGCTTGGTACTGCTGAGACAGTAACTATAAACAAAGACAATACTACTGTTGTAAATGGAGCTGGAGACAAGAAAATGATCAAAGCACGTGTAGGAGAAATAAAATCTCAAATAGAGACAACTACAAGTGATTACGATAAAGAAAAACTACAAGAGCGTCTTGCAAAACTTGCAGGTGGTGTTGCTGTACTTTATGTAGGTGCTGCTTCCGAAATCGAAATGAAGGAGAAAAAAGATCGTGTAGATGACGCATTACACGCAACTCGTGCCGCTGTAGAAGAAGGTATTGTTGCTGGTGGAGGTGTTGCACTTGTACGTGCAAAATCAGCACTTGAAAAAATAAAAACTGAAAATGCAGATGAAGCAACAGGAGTACAAATTGTAAACCGTGCTATAGAAGAGCCATTACGCACCATCGTTTCTAACGCTGGTGGAGAAGGATCTGTTGTGATTTCAAAAGTAATGGAAGGCAAAAAAGACTTTGGTTACAATGCAAAAAATGGAGAATACACAGATATGATTAAAGCTGGGATCATCGATCCTAAAAAAGTAACTCGTGTTGCTTTAGAAAACGCAGCTTCTGTATCGGGTATGATTCTTACTACAGAATGTGCACTTACAGACATTAAAGAAGATGCTCCTGCAATGCCTCCAATGGGAGGTGGCGGAATGCCAGGCATGATGTAACAGTAGCGTGGCAAGTAACTTTTTAGCTACTTTCGGGTAGACAACTAGTTAGTACATATTATAGAATAAAAAGGTCTTTGTTTCATTACAAAGACCTTTTCTTTTTTGATCAAATGGATAAATTTATGATATCGTATCTTTTCTTTGTATGCTTTCGCGAAAGCGTATAAAGACACTTCATAATTCTTATCTAAAAAGCCGTACATTACAAACTCAAAACAGTATTATATGCTTACCAAACTGATTGTCTTAGGATTATATTTTGCCATTCTTGTAATTATTGGTGTTGTTGCATCTAGAAAAGTAAAAGGCGTAAGCGATTTTTATGTAGGAGGTAAAAAACTAGGGTATTGGGCTGTAGCCTTCTCAGCAAGGGCCACTGGGGAATCTGGATGGCTTCTTTTAGGACTTACAGGAATGGGAGCTATTGCGGGGTTTTCGGCATATTGGGTTGTTCTTGGAGAAGTATTAGGAGTAGGGATTTCTTGGTTTTTTATGGCCAAACGCTTTAAACGAGCTACAGACAAATATGACTCGATTACTGTACCAGATTACCTAGAAAGCCATTTTAATACTGGGAGTAAAACCATACGTAAAGTTGCCGCAACTGCACTCTCATTATTTGTGGTTATTTATGTGAGTTCGCAAATAGATGTTACTGGAAAAGCATTTGAATCTCTATTAGGAATTAACTACTTTACTGGAGCCATTGTAGGCTTTATCATTGTGATGGCCTATGTATATGTAGGAGGATTTCTAGCAGCTGTTTGGTCTGATTTCTTTCAAGGTGTACTCATGTTCTTTGGACTCGTATGTTTGCCATTTATTGCGTGGTTATCTATTGACGATGGAGGCAGTATTGTAGAAGGTCTTACGCAGATAGATCCAAATCTTACCAGTATTTGGGGAGATACATCAAACCTAACACTTACGGTATTTACCATCTTAGGATTTGCAATGATAGGCTTAGGTTTTCTAGGATCGCCTCAGATCTATGTTCGATTTATGGCTGTAAAAAATGAAGCAGAAATAGATAAAGGAAAATGGGTAGCAATTATATTTACATTACTTACAGACTTTGCTGCTGTCACCATTGGTTTATTAGGCCGTTATTTATACACTTCTGTAGGACAAGATCCAGAAGCTATTCTTGGCCCAGCAGGAGAAGGAGTATTAATTATGTTGATAGAAGGTTTATTACCACTAGCTATTGTAGCAATCTATATTGCCATTGTATTATCTGCAATCATGTCTACTATAGACTCTCTTATTGTTGTTGCTTCAAGTGCATTATCTAGAGATTTTTATCAAAAAATCATCAATCCTGATGTAGCACAAAAGAGACTTACTAAAATCTCAAGATTAATAACATTGGCATTAGCCTTAGTAGCCTTAATTATCGCATTATCGGTCGCCGTATTATCACCTGATCGAACTATTTTCTGGTTTGTTATTTTTGGGTGGTCCGGTATTGCAGCTACTTTTTGCCCTGTTATTATTCTGTCATTATTCTGGAAACCGTATTCAGAAAAAGGAGCGCTCGCTTCTATGATTACTGGATTTTTATGTGTGCCTTTATTTAAGTTTGTAATTCAATCTATAGATGGTATTGGGATTTATTTTGAAAAACTAGATGTGCTTGCCCCCTCTTTTTTATTATCGATAATAGCTGGAATCATTTTTACTAAGTTATTTCCAAAAACCAAATAGCATTTATTACCAGTATTAACAAGGGTTTTCCGTATGGTTTTATTTATTTTTGCATCTCAATGAAAAAGAAGCTTTTATATCTAATCATATCCTTGTTTTGCCTTACTGCTTGTGAGGAAGCTCTTGTAGCAATACCAGATAGCAGAATAAACGATTACGCATTATATGATGCACAAGGAGGATTCCATAGACTTTCTACTTATAATGATAGTAAAGCCATTGTACTATTTGTTCAAGGCAATGGATGTCCTATAGTACGCAATGCATTATCTGATTTTCATAAAATTGTTGACGATTATCAACCTAAAGATGTCACTTTTTTTATGATCAATAGTAATATGCAGGATTCTAGAAATACGATTGCAAAAGAAGCTAGTGATTTTAATCTTAAAGTTCCTGTGTTACACGATGCAACTCAACTTATAGCCGATGCATTAGATATTTCTATTACAGCAGAAGCAATCATACTAGATCCTACTACAAGAGAAATTATTTTTAGAGGACCATTAAACAACAGACTTGATTATGAAACTCAAAAATCTAAACCTACCGAAACTTATTTAAGAGATGCGCTAGATGCAATACTAATAAATCAAATCCCTGTAAGTAAACAAGAAGTTACAAGAGGTTGTAGAGTCACTAGACGTCATACTATAGAAAAAGACACCCTTACATTTACAAAAGACATTGCTCCTATCCTAACAAATCATTGTGTACGTTGTCACGTAGATGGAGGCGTTGCTCCTTGGTCTATGACAGATTATGATAAAATTGTAGGATGGTCTGCTATGATCGAACAAGTTATTCTAAGTAAACGGATGCCACCTTGGAAAGCAGATCCTACTATTGGCACTTTTAAAAATACATTTGAAATTGCAGAAGAAGATCGCAGAAAGCTAGTGCGTTGGATCAAAAATGGAATGTCTTATGGAGAAGGAAATGACCCTTTAAAAGCGTTAGCTCCTAAGGACGCTCTTGTTTTAGAGACGACAATGGTTCCAGACACGACAATTGTTCTTAAAAAAGAAATCATTCCTGCAAATGGATTTATAAATTATCGTCACCAAAAAATTAAACTTGATTTCCCTGAAGGAAAGTGGCTTGCTGGTGTTACTATAGAAGCTGGCAATAATAAAGTAGTACATCATTCTACATTATCAAGTTCTATCAGACCCAAACTAGCCGTTGATCGTCCGGAAAGACCTTGGATAGACAATTTAATTGCAGTCGTTTTAAGCGGAGCTTCAAACACCATTATTTACCCAGAATCATCTGGAGTTTACATTGCTCCTGATAATACATTAATTGTTCAAACACATTATACCACCACTGGTAAAAAAGAAGAGGATATTACTAAAATCCATCTTTATTATCACAAAGAGAAGCCTAAAAAGCAATATTTTCCACTCGCAATTTCTACATACGATTTTAAGATTAAACCTTTCTCAAAAAATACTCAAATAGTTGCCCAAGATAAGATCACAGAAGATATATTTGTTCATAGTGTGCTTCCTCATATGCATTATAGAGGAAAAAGCATGAAACTGACAGCTACCAAGCCTGATGGGGAAATTATAGATCTGATTTCTGTTCCTGATTACAACTTTAACTGGCAATTATTATATACATATGAAGAACCACTATTCTTACCTAAAGGGTCTATTATAAAAGCAGTAGGTTTTTATGACAATTCTTTTCAGAATCCCTTAAATCCTGACCCTACAAAAGAATTATCATTTGGATATCAGAGTACAGACGAAATGTTTAATACTTCTGTAAATTATACTATTGCAGATGAAATACCTGTTTCTAGTACAGATACAATAAACAATACATCTTACAAATAATGAAAATAAATAAACTCGCATATTTAATTGTAGTACTATTTGGTTTATTTTCTTGTAAGGAAATCCCTGTATCAATACCAGATGGCAGAATAAATGATTATGCATTATATGATACACAAGGAGGGTTTCATAGGCTTTCTACCTATAATGACAGCAAAGCTATTGTACTATTTGTTCAAGGCAACGGGTGTCCTATAGTACGCAATGCTTTATCTGATTTTCATGAAATTGTTGACGATTATCAATCTAAAGATGTCACTTTTTTTATGATCAATAGTAATATGCAGGATTCTAGAAATACGATTGCAAAAGAAGCTAGTGATTTTAATCTTGAAGTTCCTGTGCTTCATGACAACGCTCAACTTATAGCCGATGCATTAGATATTACTATTACTGCAGAAGCGATTATACTAGATCCTACTACAAGAGAAATCATTTTTAGAGGACCACTAAACAACAGACTTGATTACGAAACTCAAAAATCTAAGCCTACCGAAACCTATTTAAGAGATGCGCTAGATGCAATACTATCAAATCAAATAGCTATAAGTAAACAACAAGTTACAAGAGGCTGTAGAGTCACTAGACGCCGTACTATAGAAAAAGATACACTTACATTTACAAAAGATGTAGCTCCTATTCTAACAAATCATTGTGTACGTTGTCATGTAGATGGAGGTGTCGCCCCTTGGTCTATGACAGATTATGATAAAATTGTAGGATGGTCTGCTATGATTGAACAAGTCATGCTAAGCAAACGGATGCCACCTTGGAAAGCAGATCCTACTATTGGTACTTTTAAAAACACATTTGAAATCGCAGAAGAAGATCGCAGAAAGTTAGTGCGTTGGATCAAAGATGGAATGTCTTATGGAGAAGGAGACGATCCTCTAAAAGCATTAACCCCTAAGGAAGCACTCGTCCCAGAAACGACAATGATTCCAGACACTACAATTGTTCTTAAAAAAGAAATTATCCCTGCAAATGGAGTTATAGATTATCGTCATCAAAGAATTAAGCTTAACCTTCCTGAAGGCAAATGGCTTGCAGGAGTTACTATTGTACCCGGCAACCCAAAAATAGTACATCACGCTACGCTTGCCAGTTCTTCAAAACCTAAACTTGCGGTTGACCGTCCAGAAAGACAATGGATAGACAACCTAATTGCCGTTGTAGCTAGTGGCACATCAAAATCTACTATTTTTCCTAATGGTTCAGGGATTTATATAGATAAAAATATTGAATTAATTATACAAACGCATTATACAACTATTGGAAAAGAAGAGGAAGATATTACTAAGATCCATCTTTATTTTCATGATGAAAAACCTGAAAAAGAATATTTTTCTTTAGGTGTCTTTTCTGATGATTTTAAAATAAAACCCTACGAGAAAAGCACTCCTATTATTGCTGAAGATAAAATCACAAAAGATGTTTATGTACATAGTATTTTTCCGCATATGCATTTTCGTGGGAAGCAAATGAAAATTATTGCTACAAAACCTGATGGCTCTGTTATAGATTTAATTTCTGTTCCTGATTTTGATTTTAACTGGCAACTTGTTTATAATTATAAAACTCCTATTCTTTTACCTAAAGGAACGGTTATAAAAGCGGCTGGTATATTTGATAATTCTTTTCAAAACCCATTAAATCCAGATCCTTCTAAGGAGGTCATATTCGGATATCAAAGTAGTGATGAGATGTTTATGGGGCTTGTAAATTATACCATTGCAGATTAGAAATTATAAAGGTACTAGATCATTTTCATACATGTACGTAAGTTACTTTATAGTGTCTACACTAAGAGTATTGTATAACCCGTTAGCCCTATATTATGAAGTTACAACAATACCTCTTTCTCGCTAGTTTATTACTATTATTAAACTCATGTCACGTAGGGCGTTTTTTTTATTGGAACTTTGCCGATACTGGTGATCTAGATAGATTTGATAGTGTTCCTATAGAAAAAGGAGATACTCCCTTTTATTTTAAAGAACCATCTATAGATCAACACAATCTTGTTCCTGAAACGGTATCATACAAAAAAAAGACTGCCGTTCCTTTTGAAGAAGTGCTAGAAAAAAGTGGCACAACCGCTTTTCTAATCGTAAAAGATGATCAAATCTTATATGAAAAATATTTTGATGATTATACAAAAGCAACAGATCATCCTTCCTTTTCGGTTTCAAAATCATTTATCTCTGCGTTAATAGGTATTGCTATAGAAGAAGGCTACATAAAATCACTAGATGATCCTATTAGAAATTACCTGCCAGAACTTGACCCTTCTTTTGACCCTGTTACCTTAGCACATGTAATTAATATGCAGTCAGGAATAAAGTTTAGCGAAGGTTATTTCAATCCTTTTGGGGAAGTAGCAAAGTTTTACTATGGTACAGATTTAAAAAAATATGTCAATAAATTAAAAGTAAACACAACACCTGGAGAAACCTGGAAATATAAAAGTGGAAATACGCAACTATTAAGTCTTGCTTTAGAAAGTGCCACACAAAGACCTTTACAGGAATATTTCCAAGAAAAAATATGGCACCCTTTGGGTATGGAGTATGATGCCTCTTGGAATATAGACAGCAAAAAAAATCAAACAACAAAAGCATTTTGTTGTTTAAATGCCAAGGCTAGGGATTATGCAAAATTTGCTAGATTATACCTTAATCAAGGTAACTGGGATGGCAAACAAATTGTTCCTAAAGACTGGGTAGTACAAACGACTTCTTTTACAGATGGGATAAATCGTTACAGATACTCACATCATTGGTGGCGTAATATAACAAAAGATGATTATGTCCAATCTCAAGAGGATACTACAAAATTTAAACTTAAAGAAGTTAAAGCTCCTTATGAAGATTATCAGGCTAGAGGTATCTTAGGACAGTTTATGTATATCAATCCAGAAAAAGATATTGTTATTATACGTCTAGGAGATAAATTTGGAGGCGTCAACTGGTCTACTCTTTTTAGGAATATAGCAGAAATGAATTAGCTCCAAAAATCAATCATCATGTCTCTTTAGCCATTGTCTTACAGAGATAAAAATAAGGGTAAGTAATACCGGTATAATCACGGTAAGATCTCTACGAGACGCATATGTATTTTCCAAGTTATTTTCAGTTAGATACAATTGCAGATTGCGTTCCCATATAATATACATAACAATAAAAGCTATTGTTAGTACTTGTACCATTGTTATTTTCTGTTTTTTCATTCTTTAAAATACAAAAGAAAACTTACTTAATCTCTTTATCTACCAATCCACATTTAAGCATTTGATCTCCAAAATAGGGATTACGTACTTCATTAGAATTTGACAACCAATAAGCACCTTTCCCATTAAAAGCCATAGGACAATACTGCTTGTATATCGCTCCAGATGTAATCTTATTTCCAGAAACTAAAACTTCCATGATTTTTGACACATTCTCAAAAGCTATACGTTGTTCTTTTACATCTTCACTCCCACTCATTTTAGTAAGCGCTTCGATTAAATTTTCTGTTTTATATTTTTCAGATACTTTAGTCAGCATTGTTGTTGCAGCAATTTTTGCTTTTGAAGCATCTGTATTTACCAAACTCGCTTTAAGATCTAGATATGCATTATAGGTTTCTGTAAATGTCGAATCTTCAAATGTAACATCAACTTTTGAGCTTGTTTCATTTAAGTCTCCAGTTTGAGCAATGGGCTCATGTGCTGTTTGCGAAGGTGCTATTTTTACTTCTGGCTCATTATTTTTACAAGAAAAAAAGGCCATAACTGCAAGAAGACAAAAAAACTTTTTCATACTACTATAATTTGCCTACAAAGATACAAACCGATTAAGAATTATGAACCTTACGATAGTAATAAAAAGCAGGCAATAACATAAATAATAGGATAGGTTGTATTAAAAAGCGCCTTACATAAAACAGTGGCAGATATTCTCCAATTCCTTGTGTAGTAAGCATTATTTTGAAGGTGATCATTAACAAAACAAAGACAACCACATAAAACAATGTTGCAAACGTAATAATTCCCCGTTCTTTAAATGCCATCCATAATATTACAAGTGACAGTACTGTGTTTATGGTATATCTAAAGAAAAGATGTAGGAATAATTTCCCTTCTTCCATATCTGGTAATATTGTTACGCGATAATTTCCTTTAAAAAATGCAATGAGTGGATCATAGAAGAGTTCGCTTTCGCGAAAGCGTAAAAAGGCAAATCCCAAAAGGCATAAAAAAACAACGGTAATACGTATAGCTTCTTTCACGACTTAGGTTGTTTTTTATACGATCGAATCCAACCTAACCACAATAAAAAGACCGTACCATAGATTACGGCAGGAAAAATAGTACCATGTAATAGCTCTGTATATTCTGGATATTCATAAATCCCAATGGCAAGCAATCCAATACGAGTTACATTCATCCCATAGATAAGAACGACACCTCCAAAAATAAATAAGAGTGTCCGTTTTTTTCCTTCAAAAAAAGCCAACATAAAAGAAACAAAAAGCAACATCACACTCACAGCGTTACATCCTTCTACCACACGTGCAAGTACTTTATTATCTACCATTAGATTCATCGCTGGCTCTACCTTACTAGGTACGACCTTCATATCATATCCCATAGCATTAATAATAGACTCGCTTTGTTTTGCTACCGTATGTGTAATAATATCTGGATAATAGGTGTCACTAGCTCCGTATTTGAGGTACATATTATAAATAAAAACAAGCACAAAATAACTTCCCACAAACGTGAGGATAAAACGCAGTACCGACTTATATTTGTTTATTAGTTTAAACACTTTATATAATATTATAGCTATTTAAGTTTTCAAGGCAATCATACCTATCTAAAATTAAAATAGCATTTGGCTAAAAATACATTAAAAATGGCTTTTGAAGATTTAAAAAAAGAAGTTAATTTAATAATTTCAAAAACACAGCTTTCTGCAAAAAATCGATTAACTGAGATATGCGAAGCTTTACGTACATCAATCCCCTATTACAATTGGGTAGGATTTTATTTTGCAAACCACGAAACACAAACACTACATTTGGAAACATATGTAGGGACGCCCACAGATCATATCATAATCCCTTTTGGAAGAGGAATCTGTGGTCAAGTTGCTGTTTCCAATGAGAACTTTGTGGTTCCAGATGTTACATCTCAAGACAATTACATCGCTTGTGGTCTTGATGTAAAAAGTGAAATTGTAATACCGCTTTTTAAAGACGGAAAAAACATTGGTCAAATAGACATTGACTCTGACTCACTAGATCCATTTACAAAAGAAGATGAAATTTTCTTAGCGTGGGTAAATGAGCAAGTAGTTACCATTTTATAGTAACTTAAGACCTTATAAAAATTAAAATCCCCATGCATTGAGCATGGGGATTTTAATTTTTATAAGGTCTTAATAATTTACATTCCTGTCCTAATAGCTTCTACAGGGTCTAGTTTTGATGCAGCTATTGCTGGGATAATACCTGCGAGTATTCCTATAAAGAATGTTACAGAAAAACCTAAAAGTACATTAAAAGGTGACAGTACAAATGTAAAGTCTCCCGCAACACCAGAACTATTTAGACCTAAAGCAATCATCCAGACTAAGAACATTCCTATTATTCCTCCAAGAATAGATAGTAATATAGACTCAAATAAAAATTGAAATAGTATAAAACGGCGTTTTGCACCTAATGCTTTTTGAATCCCTATAAGGTTTGTACGTTCTTTTACACTCACAAACATAATGTTTGCAATACCAAAACCACCTACTAGCAAAGCAAAACCTCCAATCCCCCATCCTATACCTTTCAGGGCACCAATAAGCCCATCAATAAGGTCTGTTAATCCTTTAAACTGATTTGCAAAAAATGTACTTATTTCACCTATTTTAGCACCTCTTTTTGCTCTAAGTTTTTGATCAAGAGTAGCTAAGAATCCTTCATTATCCACACCAGACTTTGGAAGTATAACAACTCTAGGAAATCCAGATTTACTTTCTCCATAAATTTTCCTTGTTAAATTTACTGGAGTTATAACAACTTCATCTTTTGAATCTCCAAGACCAACACCTTCTTTTTTTAATACTCCAATAACAGTTAATTTACGGCTAAAGACTTTTATCTTTTTACCAATAGCATTTCCATTTTTTCCAAAAAGTTGATTTTTCACCTCATCACCTATCACTATGACATTAGAGCCACTTACAGATTCTGCTTCATTAAAAAATCGTCCTTCTTGAAATTGTAATGCTTCAACATCATAATACTCAAAAGTTGTAGCAACTACTTGAACTCTTTCTAAAGTCTCATCTTCATATTTTATATTCTGTTGAGGTACGTTTATAAGGTAAGACATTGCCTTAGCATCTGGTAGAGCACGTCTTAAATATTGATACTCATCATAAGATATTAATGGGAATTGCTCTCTTTTCCAACGCGGTATCTCGGTAGGGCCAAAAGAAGCATGACATAATATAATTGTGCTTTGATCTAGAGAAGAAAGACTTCCCTTAACTTGTTTTTCTAACGAATCTACAGCAGCAAGCACTCCTATAATCGAAAAAATACCTACCGTAACTCCCATAAGAGAAAGGAACGTACGGAGTTTGTTATTACGCAATGCATTTATTGCAAAACGAAAGCTTTCTTTAAGTACACGTAAGTAAATAAACATCGATCTATTTTGGAAAATTTAAAGATAAGACGCCTAGACTTAAAATATGTTACAAAAGAGCCAAATTTAAATAAACAAACCATGCGCTTTAAACTGTTAAATTGCTATTTTTGCCACATATCCAAAATCACATAAAATTTCTGTAATGAGCGACGTAAAAAAAGCGAGTGCCGCTTTAGTTTCTGTTTTTAGTAAAGAAGGTCTTGCACCTCTAGTTCAAAAACTTCATGACTTAGGAGTTACTCTCTATTCTACTGGAGGTACTCAAAAATTCATTAATGATCTTGGCATTCCTGTCGTTCCTGTAGAAGATATTACATCATATCCATCTATTTTAGGTGGTCGTGTTAAAACATTACATCCTAAAGTTTTTGGAGGTATTCTTAACAGACAAGATCATGAAGGGGATGTTTCTGAAATGAAAGAGTATGAGATTCCACAATTAGATATTGTCATTGTAGATTTATATCCTTTTGAAAAAACAGTAGCTTCTGGAGCACCAGAACAAGACATTATAGAAAAAATAGATATTGGAGGTATCTCTCTTATACGTGCCGCTGCAAAAAACTTTAAAGACACCCTTTGTGTTTCTTCGGTAGATGATTATGCAGAAGTATTACAACTTATTACCGATGGAGAAGGAACAACAACACTAGCAGATCGTAAACGATTTGCCGCAAAATCGTTTGGTGTATCTTCTCATTATGACACTGCTATTTTTAATTACTTTAATGCAGATCATGAGATTCCTGCTTTAAAGGTAAGTGAGCACAAAGGAAATGTATTGCGTTATGGAGAAAATCCACATCAACGCGGATTCTTCTTTGGTGATTTTGATGCTATATTTGATAAACTTCACGGGAAAGCGCTTTCATATAACAACTTACTTGATGTAGATGCCGCTGTAAACCTCATGAATGAATTTATAGGAGAGGCTCCTACGTTTGCTATTTTAAAACACAATAATGCTTGTGGCTTTGCACAAAGAGATACCATGCACACTGCTTATGTAGATGCACTAGCCGGAGATCCTACAAGTGCTTTTGGAGGTGTCCTTATTGCAAACAACACCATAGATAAAGCAACTGCAGAAGAAATACATAAACTATTTTGCGAAGTTGTGATTGCACCTTCTTTTGATGAAGATGCCCTTGAAATATTAAAAGGCAAAAAGAATAGAATTATTCTTATTCTCAAAGAAGTAGCATTACCTGGAACTATGGTACGCACCTGTCTTAATGGAACCTTAGTTCAAGATAGAAACACAAAAACAGATACCGAAGCAAATTTAACACAGGCAACACATACTAAACCCACAGAAAGGGAGTTAGAAGATTTACTGTTTGCATCTAAGATTTGTAAACACACAAAATCAAATACGATAGTTCTTTGTAAGAACAAACAGCTTTGTGCTAGCGGAACTGGGCAAACATCCAGAGTAGATGCTTTACGCCAAGCTATCGAAAAAGCAACGTCTTTTAATTTTGATCTTCAAGGAGCGGTGATGGCTAGTGATGCTTTCTTCCCATTCCCAGATTGTGTTGAAATAGCAGATAATGCAGGTATCACAGCTGTAATCCAACCAGGAGGATCTATAAAAGATCAACTTACGATAGATTATTGCAATGATCACAAACTATCAATGGTGATGACTGGAATACGTCATTTTAAACATTAATAGAAAATGATGTCATACGCTTTCGCGAAAGCGTAAAAAAACACAATATTATTTGTACATTTAGAGAATACGACAAACCAACATAAATATTTAATACCCTATTCCGCCCTATGGGATTTTTTGATTTCCTGACAGAAGACATTGCCATTGACCTTGGTACTGCAAATACACTAATTATTCACAATGATAAAGTCGTGGTAGATAGTCCCTCTATTGTTGCACGTGATCGTACAACAAAGAAGATTATTGCTGTAGGAAAAGAAGCTGCTCAAATGCAGGGGAAAACACACGAAAACATAAAAACCATTCGCCCACTTAAAGATGGAGTTATTGCAGATTTTGATGCAAGTGAGCAAATGATAAGTATGTTTATTAAAGAAATACCTGCTCTTAAGAAAAAATTATTCCCGCCAGCATTACGTATGGTCATCTGTATTCCATCTGGAATTACAGAAGTAGAGATGCGAGCTGTAAAGGAAAGTGCCGAGCGTGTGAATGGAAAAGAAGTACATCTTATTCACGAGCCTATGGCTGCAGCTATTGGTATTGGTGTAGACATTATGCAACCTAAAGGAAATATGATTGTAGATATAGGTGGAGGTACTACCGAAATTGCAGTCATTGCTTTAGGAGGAATCGTTTGTGACAAGTCAGTTAAGATTGCAGGAGATGTATTTACAAATGATATCATCTATTATATGCGCACACAGCATAACCTTTATGTAGGAGAACGCAGTGCCGAAAGAATTAAAATACAAATAGGAGCTGCTACAGAAGACTTAGAAGTACCACCAGAAGAAATGAGCGTACAAGGTCGTGACTTACTTACTGGAAAGCCTAAGCAAGTACAAATATCTTTTAGAGAGATTGCAAAAGCGTTGGACAAATCTATTCTTCGTATAGAAGATGCAGTAATGGAAACATTATCACAAACTCCTCCAGAACTTGCTGCCGATATTTATAACACAGGAATTTACCTTGCAGGTGGAGGATCTATGTTACGTGGCCTAGACAAACGACTTTCTCAAAAAACAGATCTTCCTGTATATATAGCAGAAGATCCATTGAGAGCTGTTGTAAGAGGGACAGGTATCTGTCTCAAGAACATTGCAAAATATAAGAGCGTACTCATTAAATAACAAGTGCTTACCCTATGCAGCAGATCATCAATTTTTTGATAAGGAATAAAAACTTCCTGCTGTTTGTCTTTTTATTTTTTATCTCGCTTGTATTTACCATACAATCACATTCATATCATAAAAGTAAATTTATAAACTCTGCAAATTTCTTTTCAGGAGGACTTTATGAATCTGTGAGTAATGTGCAAGGATATTTTAATCTTAAAACATACAACAAACAATTATTAGAAGAAAATGCCCGCTTGCGCGAAAGCGTACAAAGGCTTACTTCTAGTAATAAAGTTGATTCATTAAGCCAGGTATTTCTAAATCCAACAGATACTCTTGACGTACAATTTAATTATATACCCGCTAGAGTATTAGATAATTCCTATTCAAGAACAGATAATATCATTACCCTAAAAGCAGGACGTAGAAATAGTGTACAAGCAGATATGGGAGTTATTACTAGTCATGGGATTGTAGGGATTGTAGAACGAACCTCTACAAAATACAGCACTGTATTATCTATATTAAATAGCAGTTTTGAAACCAATGCAAAGTTACGTTCTTCAGATCACGTAGGAACATTAAAGTGGGATGGACAAGATCCTAATATCATGAAAGTAACTGAAATGCAAGAACAAGCTCCTATAAAGATAGGAGACACTATAGAAACAAGTGGTAAATCGGCTATTTTCCCAAAAGGGATTCCTATAGGAACTATAGAAAATTTTCATCTTGACGGTAGTAAGAACTTTTATACATTATCTATCCGCTTGTTTAATGACATGACCAATTTAGGACATGTGTATATTATAAAGAATAATGACAGAGAAGAAATAAAAACGTTAGAAAACGGCATCACAAATGAAGAATAGTGTTCTTGTAAATAGCGTTCGTTTTATAGCACTACTTCTTGCTCAAGTTTTTATATTTAATAATATAAACTTTATGGGATATATTAATCCATATCCATATGTGTTATTTATTCTCGTTTTCCCTTTTAACGCAAATCGCTCTTTGTATCTATGTATTGCTTTTTTAACAGGTCTTACCATGGATATGTTTGGAAATAGTGGAGGTATCCACGCAGCGGCTTGTCTAGTGATTGCTTATTTTAGACCTATCGCACTACGATTTACATTTGGAGTGAGTTATGAATACAATGCCATTAAGCTTCCTAATGTAAGTTTTTATGAACGTCTAATATTTATATCCAGTCTTGTTTTTTTACATCACCTAGTCCTTTTTTCTTTAGAGGTTTTTAACACTTCTAATATACTTTACATCTTAAAAAAGACGTTGTTTACTGGTATATTCACGAGTATTCTTTGCTTAGTATTTAACATCCTTTTTAGTAGTCGTCAACAATGAGAAAACTATTACTTCTTTCTGTCGTCCTTAGTACCGGTCTTTTGTTTATGGGGCGGTTATTCTATTTACAGGTGTATGATACTTCAGCTACGACACTTTCTGAAAACAATGCTGTAAAAACGATATATACGATCCCACAACGAGGACGTATTTATGATCGTAATGGAAAACTATTAGTCTCCAATCAATCATCATATGATCTTATGGTGATCCCAAGAGAGATAAAACCATTTGATACAATATCGCTATCCAAACTTTTAAACATCACCCCTGAGAAACTAAAAAAAGAATTAAAGAGAGCTAGAAACTTCTCTCCTGTGCTCCCCTCTCCTATTGTTTCTACCATGTCACAAGATGAGTATGCATATCTTGGAGAACAGATGCGTAAGTATGAAGGATTCTTTATTCAAAAACGTTCTTTACGTGATTATCAAATAGATTTTGGCGCCAACTTCTTAGGATATATTCAAGAAGTACATCAAGGTATTATTAATCGAGATGATTACTATAAATCTGGAGATTTAATAGGTCGTCAAGGAGTAGAAGAACAATATGAAGAAATATTACGTGGTGTAAAAGGAGTAGAACACTTTCAAAAAGATCGTTTTAGTAGAGTGATCGGACCATATAAAGAAGGTGATTTAGACATCACAGCAGAAGAAGGTAAAAACATTGAACTTACTATAGATGCTGAATTGCAAAAATATGGTGAGCAGCTTATGGTGAACAAACGTGGTGGAATCGTTGCTATAGAGCCTGCAACTGGTGAAATTCTAGCGCTTGTTGCTGCTCCTAATTATGATCCTGCGCTTCTTGTGGGTAGAGAGCGATCTAAAAATTACACACGTCTAGATGCTGATTCTATATCAAAACCTCTTTTTGATAGGGTGCTTCAAGGAGAATATCCACCGGGGTCACCATTTAAAGCTTTGACATCTCTCATTGCTCTTCAAGAAGGTGTTATAGACACGCAAGACAAAGTATATTGTAATGGAGGGTATCGTTATGGAGGAAAGAAGCCATTAGGGTGTCACCATCATAAAAGCCCTGTGCAACTTATAAGTGGTATTGCCTATTCTTGCAATAGTTATTTTGCAAGTACATATCGTAGTACCATAGACAAATACAATACACCGCAAGAAGGTATTGAAAAATGGAGATCACACTTAGAAAGTTTTGGTCTTGGGAATTTTATGGGATATGACCTCCCTACGGGTAGACCAGGTTTGATTCCTAGCGCAAAACGTTATAATAGAACGTATAATTATCCTACCTATCACTGGGGAACAACAGCTACGATCTCTAATGCTATAGGTCAAGGAGAAGTTTTAATGACTCCGATGCAAATGGTCAACTTTACAGCAGCCATTGCAAATAGAGGGTGGTTTTATAAACCTCATATTATTAAAAACATAACGGGTGCTGATACTATTCCTTCAATATATAGAGAAAAACAAATGACAACTATTGATCCACAACATTTTGAGCCTGTTATACAAGGGTTAAATGATGTGTATAATCATGGTACTGCAAGCACTTTAAAAATCCCTGGCATTGAAATCTGTGGAAAAACAGGAACTGCAGAAAATAGTATTAGAATCAATGGGAAGAAGGCTCAACTAACAGATCACTCTGTCTTTGTCGCTTTTGCTCCCAAAGACAACCCTAAAATAGCCATTGCTGTTTTTGTAGAAAATGGGTATTGGGGCTCTCGATATGGCGGTCGTATCGCTTCTATTATGATAGAAAAATATCTTAAAGGAGAAGTGACTCGCAAGGATCTTGAAAATTGGGTACTCACCCATAGTCTTGAAGAAGAGTATGCAAAACCATTAAGTGGTAAACCATTTCCAATTAATGATGGAAAAAAGATAAGCGCTAAATTCTTGGCAGAAGAAAATCAAGAGTTATGAGTACTGGACGAAGTGTAGGTAGTTTTGACTGGGCTCTTATTTTATTGTATCTCGCCCTTATCAGTATAGGTTGGTTAAGTATTTACTCAGCATCATATGATGCTACTGCAGAAACTTTTTTTAGTCTTGATAATTTACATACTAAGCAATTACTCTGGATTGGTTTAGGGTTTGTTATTATTGTTTTTATCTTATTTCTAGATAGTAAATTTTTTGAACGTTTTTCCAGTTTGATTTATGTTGTCTCCATACTCTCCCTCATTCTTTTATTTCCTTTGGGAAAAAACATTAATGGAGCTACTAGTTGGTTTGCACTCGGATCATTCACATTACAACCTAGTGAGTTTGCCAAAGTAGCCACAGCACTAGCGCTTGCCAAATACTTAAGTGATATACAAACCAACATTAAGACATTACGAGATCAATTAAGGGCCTTTTTAGTTATAGCTATTCCAGCATTGGTTATTATACCGCAACCCGACCCTGGAAGCGCATTGGTTTATGCAGCTTTTTTCTTTCCTTTATATAGAGAAGGTATTGCAGCTGGATATCTTATTTTGGGAGCTTCTGTAGTGACATTATTTGTTTTGACATTACTATTTAGTCCTTTATATATTGCGCTAGGTGTCGCAACTATTGCTATTTTATTGTTTCTAAGAAACAGAAAGAAACGACCCGCAAAGTTCTTATATATCGGAATTGTTTTGGCCTGTTCTCTATTTACATTTTCTGTGAATTATATTTTTGAAAATGTATTTCAACAGCGACATAGGGATCGTTTTAATATCGTTTTAGGAAAAGAAGCAGATACGCAAAGTATAGGATACAACACACGTCAAAGTGAGATTGCTATTGGTAATGGAGGTTGGACAGGACAAGGTTTTTTACAGGGTACGCAAACGACTGGAAAATTTGTCCCAGAGCAAGACACAGATTACATCTTTAGTGCCGTAGGAGAAGAATGGGGCTTTTTAGGAAGCGGGCTTGTTGTAGTCCTTTTTGTACTTCTTATTCTCCGAATTATACAGCTCTCTGAGAAACAGAAAAATGAGTTTAGCCGAATCTACGGCTATAGTGTTGCGGGAATTATATTTATTCACTTTGCTGTTAATGTAGGGATGGTGACTGGCTTAATGCCTACCATAGGAATCCCACTCCCCTTCTTCAGTTACGGAGGCTCCGGCTTTTGGGGGTTCACAATTTTACTATTTATCTTTATTAAGCTAGATGGTAATCGAGTGAATGAATGGTAATAAAAAGAAAATAGACTGCTACGCTGTTAGATCATAGAGAATAGATTCATTAAAAAACTAAAAGCCTTTTTTTTTAAAACGGGGTGGTTGTTCTATAGCATTTGTAGTTTTTTCGACACAAATGGTAGAGAACTTTCCGTGCAATTGCAATCTTCTTTATATGTAGTAAGT
>NZ_JBDUXP010000012.1:0-370963 GCF_039945015.1 Dokdonia sp. | reverse complement strand
TTTCTACTGGTGATCTTTACGATAACACAGCCACTATTGTTGATGCTTCTAGTTTTAACACAACGCCAACGCTCGCAGGAACCTTTGGTAGTATTAATCCAATACGTCTTTCTGTAGATTGTGATAATCACACTACTTGGGATGGGACTTCTTGGAACAATGGTGCTCCAGATGCTACTTATCTAGCTATTATTAATGGAGCGTATGATACAACTACAGATGGAAATATTGTAGCCTGTGAGCTTATCATAAATGATAGTTTTGCACTTACAATTCGTGATAATGAATATGTAGACATTGTAAATAACATTACTATTGAAGGAACATTAACAGTCACTAATATGGGAAGTGTTGTACAAAGGAGTGATGATGCTATTGTTACTAATAATGGATCTATATCGGTAGCGAAAATTACTCCTACCCTAGACGATCGTAATTTTGTTGCGATGAGTAGTCCTGTAACTTCAGAAAACAGAGATAGAGTCTATGGAAATTCAAGAGCTGTCTTTAGTATTATCCCTAGTAATTTCGTGCCTTTTGATATTGACTTAATGGTATTCCCAGAGTTTACTGGAGCTGAAAACTTCCTTGATGATGATAATGATTACTTATTACCTGTAACTGGGAGTGCAGTATTACCTGATGCAGGTATTGGACAACTGGTGTTCCCCCAACCAGAGCCAAACGTAGGTGATGGAGCGTATACGATTACCTATACACAAAATGCTATGAATCCTGGTACATTAAACTCAGGAACTATTTCGGTGCCTATTAACTACAATGGACCAGCTACAATTAACAACTATAATTTATTAGGAAATCCATATGCATCGGCTATTGATGTAGAAGCATTTATCAATGCTAACGATGCCGTAAATGAAGTATACTATTGGGATCACTTAACCAACCCAACATCTGATTTACCAGGTTTTGGAACCAGTAATTTCTCTATGAATGATATCTCGATGCGTAACACAATGATGGGAGTAGCGGCTGTCAATGGAGGAACGGCACCTGGGCAGTTTATGGCTTCTGGGCAAGGATTTGGAATCAAAGCAGATCAAACGGAAATGACCAATAATACTCCTGTTGTCTTTACCAATGGTATTCGTGTCGCTGGAAATAATGATGGATTTAGAAATTCAGAAAATAGTGAGATAGATAAACTATGGTTAAACCTTACTACCAATTCTTTTGATGAAGCTGTATCACAAACCGGCATCGGATTTACATCTAATGCAACAGCTGGATTTGACAAAGGATATGATAGTAAACGATTAGGAACATTCCTTTCTTTATTTACAAATCTAGATGGAGAGTATCTTGCTATCCAAGGAAGAGAAGCGTTTGATCCATCGATAGAACTTACACTAGGATTTGCGACTTCTGTAGAAACAGAGGAAAATTACACCATTAGTATAGATCATTTTGAAGGTGTCAATCTTGAAAATGTACCTGTATTTTTAATTGATCATTTAAATAATACCATCACAAATTTAAAAGAAAGCAATTATTCATTTGTAGCTACAAGTGGTATTCAATCTGAGCGTTTTACGGTTATATTCCAAGAACGTGATGTATTAAATACAGATGAAGTTAGCTTTCGCGAAAGCGTAACCCTCTACCCTAACCCAGCTACAGATCAAGTAATACTGAGTTACCAAGGGACAAAACAATTACAACAAGTAATCATTACAGATGTTAATGGAAAACGTGTAAAAACAATTAGCTTGAAGAATTTTAATAGTTCACAAAGCATCCAAACCAGTGAACTAGCAAGAGGCATGTATTTTATGCAAATTCAATCGGATAGTGAGACTACAGTACAAAAATTGATAATTAAATAGGTTGGTTAACATACTATAGATGATGAGAAAGGAGGCAGAATTGCCTCCTTTCTGTATTAAGACTATATACGTACCAATACTTAAATAATACGTACTGGCTCGTATTTCATGCTCAAACATAACATAATATCTTTATAACCATCAAGTTAAGGGTAATGTAGCCCTGATGCTCATAGATTAATTAAACTAGTTATGTTAATCGTGAGAAGTGTGGTGCTATAGATTTGGGAGAAGGGAGCTGTAACAAGCTCCCTTCTTGTTATAGTTCTCTCTCAGTACGTACTAATACTTAAATAATACGTACTGTCTCGTATTTTATAAGTAATACAACAATCATAATTTTCGCTTACTTAAAAAACTAATAATGAAAACAATTGCCCTCATTTTATTTAGCAGTCTTTTAATGCTGTTGTTTACAAATAAAATCAATGCACAAGGTCCACCTCTTCCAGGGCTTAGACCTTTTGTTTTTAAAGTAAAAACAGATCATATGGGTGACTCTGAGGATAATCAATTTACAATACCTACATTTAGTGAAGAAACCTATGAGTATGAGGTAGATTGGAATTATGATGGCAATCTTTTTATTCCTGAAAATACTGGAATTACTGGTTCCATTACACATAGTTATGAAGAAGCTGGAACATATACGATAGCAATCCGTGGGGCTTTTCGACGTATTTATTTTAATAATGCTGGAGATCGTTTAAAGATTATTGAAATTACTCAATGGGGAACAAACTTTTGGACTTCTATGGAAAATGCTTTTCTTGGGTGTTCAAACTTAGATATTACTGCAACAGATACTCCTTATTTGGATGATGTAATTTCTTTGGAAAGCATGTTTGGTAGCTGCCATAGTTTAATAGGCACAGAAAGTTTTAATGACTGGGATGTGAGTCATATTACAAATATGAAACATTTATTTACAGACTCTTCATTCAACAGTCTAATTAATGATTGGGATGTGAGTCAGGTAACAGATATGACTGGAATGTTTGCTAACAATCCAAACTTTAACCAACCACTTGATGATTGGATTGTTAGTAATGTTACAAACATGTATGCAATGTTTAATAGTGCTCTAGCTTTTAATCAAGATCTTACCAATTGGGATGTATCTAATGTAGAACACATGAATTATATGTTTGGTCATTCTCCAAATTTTAATGGCGATATTTCAGGATGGAATGTGAGTCAGGTAACTGATATGCCTGGAATGTTCTGGTCTGCAACAGCATTTGATCAAAATCTGGGAGATTGGGATCTTACGAATGTTACTAATATGCAATGGATGTTTCGTGGCGCAAACATGTCAACTACAAATTATGATAATACTCTTATTGGTTGGGCTACTGATAACAGCGGTGAAAACAATGAGGAGGATGATATTCCAACGGGTATTATTTTTCATGGAGGAAGTAGTCAATATTGTGATAGTCAAACTAAAAGACAAGAATTGATAGAAATTTATGGATGGACAATTGATGATGGACTACAACATCCCAATTGTGGGAATATTACACTCAATTTGAAAGTTTACTTACAAGGAGCTATAACCAATCCTATTACTGGAGGAGAAAATTTAATGCGAGATGATTTACGCACTGCCAATCTTATCCCCACAGAAACACCATATACTGATGATGCTACTATAGATATGTCTGTATTTGATACCAATGGAAGTGATGCCATCGTAGATTGGATATGGGTAGAATTACGAGATGCAACCGACCACAATATCATAATCAACGCTCAGTCTGCATTATTACAACGAGATGGGGATATTGTTGCTATAGATGGAACCTCAGAATTAAGCTTTACAAATGATTCTAAAGATTATTATATCGCTGTAAAACATCGTAATCATTTAGGAATATTAACCGTTAACACCGTAGCACTTTCAGTTGATAGTACTTTTATTGACCTTAGTTCAAATACTACGGCAGTTACTGGAGGGGAGTTAGCACTGAGAGATATGAACAATGGGATTTTTGCCATGTATGCTGGTGATGCAAATACTGATGGTAACATCTTGAATACCGATATTACCAATGTAATCTCAACCTCTGGAAACATAAATACCTATTCCGGAGCAGACATAAATATGGATGGCAATATCCTTAATACAGACATCGCGCTCTTTATCCAACTTAATGCAGGGCGTATTCAACAATTTTAAATAGTAACATCTTGAGGTTTTTCAAATAGATGATCTGTGTACATACGCTTTCGCGAAAGCGTATACTAAATCTGTAGAAGTAATACATTAAAAAAAACAGGACGCCCATAGCACATAAAGCCTTAGTCTACAAATGATTAGATAATACGTTTTTTCTTAAATAAAAGCTGTTGGTATAATTAGGAGGGATAAAAATTGGAAGCAACAGCTCTAACCTCTTTGTCACTTGGCAGAGAGGTTTCTTTTTAATAGAAATCATTTAACTATATTAATATTGATAGCACAATAAGGAGTAGAACAAAGATTATTTTGATTATATTCCTTTAAAGAAATATAGTGTTTTGAAAAAATTACCCCCATTCCTAATTATATTGTTTTTTTTAAACACTACTATTCTTGCTCAAGAATTTCAGAAAGAACAAAGTAACGATACTTTACAAAGTCTTGAACGTGTTTATAAGCAAGCAGAAAATGACTCTGTTAAATTTTTTAGTTTACTAAAACTTAGTAGATATAAAACGCAGCGAGGTTTCAGCAATGCAGAACAACATCTAGATGAAGCGCTTGCAATTTATAATACTCAAAAACATACAATAGATGCTGTATATCTAGGCGATATTTATAGGTTATACGCTACTTTAAATAGTAATCAAGGAAACTATACAGAATCATTAGCTTTTAATCGACCCCTAAACAATTGGAATGTAAGTAGTGTTTCCGGTATTAATTATATGTTTTTTGAAGCTCAAGCATTTAATCAGCCTTTAGATAATTGGGATGTAAGTAATGTAACGAGCATGGCTAGTATGTTTGAAAGTTGTCAAGCGTTTGATCAAAATATAGGAGGCTGGGATATTAGTAGCGTTGTAAGTGTTAGTAATTTTGATGGTTTAAATAATATGTTTAGATCGGCTGGAATCTCTAGAGTAAATTATGACAATACACTAATTGGTTGGAATACTTTAGATAGCGAAGAAACACGAATCCCTGTAGATATTCAATTTAATGGAGGAAACAGTAATTATTGTTTAAGTGAAACTGCCCGCCAAAATTTAATAGATTCATCCAATTGGATAATTACTGATGGCGATTTATCTTGCCCAATTGGAGATGTGATCGTTCCACATGTTGTAGATCTATCACAAACTAATGCCGCAACAACACTTATAAATGGAGGTTTACAAACAGGAACATTAACAGGTGTGTATAGTGATACAATCCCTGCTGGAACCATCATAAGTCAACTTATATACGTAGTACCACGTATATAATACGTACTGTCGCGTATATTGTGGCCAATAATTAGATAATACCTTGCTTTCAATTAAATATACATTCAAAGAATCAATTGAAAGAATTTGTATTTTTAAAATCTAAATACTTCTATGTATAAAGGCATATTAAAATATCATTATATCATTTGGTTTTTAATATGTGCGATATTTTCTGCTCAAACCCCGTCTATTGACCTGCAATCAACAAAAGAAATACGGCAAATTATAGCATACAATCATAAAACCGAAGTAATAGACAAAACAACACTTGAAGAAAAAATTAAAAATTACTATCGAGGTCTTAATTTTATACATCAAGTAACAGATAGTTTACAAATTGCTTTTCACAAATCCTATATGGGGGTACTCTCTTTCAATAGTATGACTCAAGAATCTACTAAAAATGCAAAAAAAATAATTGCTATACTTGAAAAAAGAAACTCTGATGATCTATCAAGGGATGATGCATTAATGAAAGAAGCTTACGCAGGATTAGCTACAAACTATATTGGACTCCAACAACATGATAGTACTGTGTGGGCGTATAAAAAACTAATTGAAATAGACCTCAAGAAACCCAAAACAATAGATCCCTTAGCTGCTATAAATAACTTAGGATATCATTATTATAATCGTAAAAAATATGATTCTGCTTTATTCTATCTATCCCAGAAAAAAGACTATGAAGACATCCTGCCTTTACATGGGGAATTTGCTTGGAGCTTATATGATAATATTGCATTGGTATGCAGGGAGTTAGACCGATTCCCTGAAGCAAAAATGCTATTCATTAAAAATTATGATTTTTACGCTCATAAAGAATTAGACAATAGAAAGAAAGAACGCCGTTTCCGTGCTGGTTTACAATGGGCCGATATAGAAATACGACAAGGAAATTTTGTAAAAGCACAGCAACTTATTTCTGATATCGAGAAGAATTTAAATAAAGAAACTAATTATACTAGATATACGGAATCAGTATTGCTTCTTATCAAAACAAAAAAAGTTTATGCAGAAGCTACAAAAAACTATAAGGAGGCTAACCAATTAACTATAAACTACCACCATCTTAAGGATAGTCTTAATACAGTAAAAATCATTCAGCAACAAAAAGACATTACTTTACTGAGTAATGCAGCCTTAAATAATGCGGCTGAAACATTAAAAAAAGAACAACTAATTATAGCTATTGAAAAAGAAAATCTACAACAAAAAACTGCTAAAATTTATTGGTTACTCATCATTGGTTTTTTAGTTTCTTTATTGGTTTCTGGATATATTCTCTATAAGAGAAAACAACTATTCTCAAAAAAAACGCAAGAACTCCAAACGCAATATGCGCAGAGTCTTATCAAGAATCAAGAAGAAGAACGCATTCGTGTCTCTCAAGAATTACACAATAGTGTAGGACAAAAACTCGTATTATTATCTAAAAAAGCAATAGCTCTAGAGGATAAAAGTGCACAAGATCTTGCAGGAAATGTATTGGAAGAATTACGAAGTATTTCCCGAAACTTACACCCTATAATATTAACCAACTTAGGACTTACCAAAGCGATAGAGTCTCTAGTAAATGATATTGATGCAAAAACTTCGACTTTCTTTACCCATGAAATTAACCTTATAGATCATCTATTCTCTAAGGAATCAACACTTCACTTATATCGAATCGTACAAGAATTACTTACTAATTTAGTCACACACGCTTTCGCGAAAGCTGCCTCAGTAACCATAACACATAAAGAAGATTGTGTAGAAATCAGTATTAAAGATAATGGCAAAGGGTTTGATACAACAGCAGGTAAAGAAAAGTATGGTTTAGGATTAAGAACCATTTTGGAACGTGTCAAAATTTTAGGCGCTGAAATACATCTGAATAGCACTCTAAATAAAGGCACTACTACCATACTAAATATCCCTCTACAAAAAATATCATGAAAAATATCTCCTTTTATCTACTACTCCTGCATTCTCTTTTTACATTTTCTCAGGAAGATTTACTTCAAAAAATTGATAACCTCCAAAAGAAAATTATTCAATCCCAAGGCATTTCTAAGCCAGACCAAATGGATAGTTTATATCAATATACTAAAGAAGAAAAAGAACAGGTAAACTATACAATTATAAAAGAACAGATAAACTATGCAATTACCATAGATACCATACCATTAGCAATTTCATATGCTAAAGATCATATCTCTTACCTAATAGAAGAATTAGGGCAATATAAGGAAGCTATTAATTTTTATGAGTTCTTTAAAGAAAGAAAAATAGATATCACCAATTTAGACCAAAACAGCTTAAAATTATTAGCACAACTTCAATTATCTGTAGGAGATGCTTACTATTATTCTAGTAAAATCAAGGAAACCATCTATTTTTATGAAAAAGCAGAATGGTTTGCCCTAAAAGCAAAAGATACAGCTATGCATTTGCAAGCCAAATATTACAAAGGTTCTTCACAGGCAGATATTGGGGAATATATTCTGGCATCTCAAGCATTTAAAGAAAGTGCTGAAATCGCTCGAAAAAGTAAGGATAGCGTACAGCATTCTAATGCTCAAAATGGTTTAGCAAATATTTATAGTAGAATGGGTTTTTTTAAAGAAGCAAAAGTACTTAGAGATGAAGTTACAGCTCTTAATAATCATATGCACACCTACAATCCTAAAGCAGCGCACAGACCCCTATTTACGGCACTATACAATGCTTCTATTGATGCTGAAAAACAAGGAAATCAGACTTTGAGAATTCAGCTTTTAAAAGAATCTCTAACACATGAGAATGAGATTAAGAATACTACTGTTAACAAACAAAAAACAATATGTGGTTTATTGAGAGCTTATTCAGAAATAGGTGATATACCTAAGGCAAAATATTATTATGATGAAATTCAAAAAGCCTTTATAACACAAAAAATTCTTATTGACATTCCTACATATGGAGAAGCTCTTATCATTTATTACATTGCTATAAAAGATTTTGAAAATGCTAAAATAACAGCTAGAAAACAGCTAGAACTTCTTAAAAAATCTAAAAACACCACTGGAATATTTGAGACTAAAGAAAAGTTAGCTGAAATATACAAAGCATTAGGTGATATTGAAACTTCATATACTTATTATGAAGAAGCCATTAAGTTAAAAGATTCTACCCAAAATGTGCAAAAGGCGCAAGCTTTGGCTTATTATCAAACTTTATATGAAACTGAAAAAAGAGATTTTAAAATAACTGCTCAACAAAATGAGATAGTAGTATTAGATCAGAAAAATAAGGTAAAACAACAATGGATCTTCTTTGGTGGATTGAGTTTACTAGCATTATTTACTATCATTTACTTAATACGCTCCAGAAATTTTACACGTACAAAACAAATATTACAAGAACAGTTTTCACAAAATCTTATTAGTGAACAAGAAAAGGAACGCACTCGTCTTGCACGTGAATTACACGATAGCGTAGGGCAAAAACTAATGCTACTCTCCAAAAAAACAGAAATTTCAGGTGACCAAAGTGCACAAATCCTCGCTGCAAATACCCTCCAAGAATTGCGAAGTATTTCTAGAAGTTTACATCCAGCTATGTTAGAAAATTTAGGACTTACTAAAGCCATAGAATCATTAATTAATGAAGTGGATGCTAATACATCCTTATTCTTCACACACCAGATAGATCCTATAGACCACCTACTCCCTAAAGAAACGACACTACACTTCTATAGAATTATGCAAGAAATATTGAGTAATATGGTAAAGCATGCCGATGCAAAAACGGCTTCCATTACGATTACTCATAAAGAAAATATAATAGAAGCCGTTATAAAAGACAATGGAAAAGGCTTTGACTTCTCACAACAACTCAAAAAACAAACAAGCTTAGGGATGAAAACCTTAGTAGAACGCACTAAAATTATTAACTCCAAAATAGATATTTATAGCACTCCTAATGTGGGTACAAAAATTTACCTCAACATTCCTATATAGTCCTTAAAATATAGTACCAACTATACTCCTAATATTTGTATTCCTTCAGTTTTTTTTCAAGCGTGTAAGAACTACAACTCAAATAACACAAATCACTTCTAAGTTTTTATACTTCCAAAGTACATTCTTGCAGGTAGGCAAGTTCACGATCGCAGGGAGGGCAGAGCGTTAAAGTATATACATTTCAAACAAAACCTCCAAAAACAATTTTAAATCTAACATTCAGTATTATAATTAGTGAATTTATTATTTCAATGGTATTAATACATTTTATTCACAACACATTTTTTAAATGTACTTTACTACGTACCACCACTTATATATTACGTATTACTTCGTATTTCATACGTGAAGAAATCAAAATATATTGCACTTGATAAAATTACAAACATACTAAGCTAGTTAAAACAAGCTTAATATTTACGTATTCAATTTCATAAAAATCTATAGCACTACATTGTTAATTTAGATTAGGGACTTTTGGTTTAGTAAGATGTGCTATAGATTCTAAAAAGGAGGCAGTATTGCCTCCTTTTTATCTATTTATAAGGATGATAATCATATGATCATGGAGGACTATCTACATAACTATAAGGAGGTTTAAGCTACCCTAAACACAGATATTGTTCTCATCATTCAACCCAACAGCACTATTAATCTACCTGTATATGTAACCTATACTATGAATTCATTATAAATGATATAATGCTTAGTATGCTTTCGCGAAAGCACATAAAAACACCTCAGTATATACCTAATTATCAATCAAATACACATAAATACGTATTACTACTTATAGAATACGTACTACCTCGTATTCCATACAAATCTAAGTCATCATACTTTGTACTCGTTAAAAACGATTGTGATGAAAGCAAATACCTCATTAATAAGTCTACTATTTACAATACTTTTTCTAAGCACTTCAAATAGCAATGCTCAAGATGAATTTATTACTAAATGGACCACACCAATAGATAACCAAGAAATTACCTTTCCGTTATATTTTAGTTCTGGCACACTCACAATTGATTGGGGAGATGGAACTGTTGAATCCAATTTAGGGGAAGCACCAACACATACCTATACTACCGCAGGAACCTATACAGTAACTGTCTTAGACGGACATATTGATCGTATTCGTTTTACTTTTGCTGGCAGCAGTAATGGCTTTATTGTAGATGTAATGCAATGGGGAACCAATGCTTGGACCTCTATGGAAGGTGCTTTTTCGGGTTGTACTAATTTAGATGTTTCAGCTCCAGACGCGCCCAATTTATCAAACGTCACCAGAACTCCTCTTATGTTTTTTGATTGCTCTTCCCTAGTAGGAACACTTGCTTTCAATACTTGGGATACAAGTACGATAAAAGATACGTTTTCAATGTTTGAGCGTTGTGACTTATTCAATCAAGATCTAGATACTTGGGATGTTTCTAATGTAACAGAAATGCGAAATATGTTTTCTGAAGCGTTTATTTTTAATGGAAATATTTCTACATGGAATGTCAGTAGTGCTGTTTTAATGTCTAATATGTTTTATAGAGCTAGAGCTTTTAATCAACCACTAAACAATTGGAATGTAAGTAATGTGACTACTATGGGTAGTATGTTTAATGACGCTAGAGCTTTTAATCAACCACTAAACAATTGGAATGTAAGTAGTGTGACCAATATGAGAGCTATGTTTCAACGTACAGAAAACTTTAATCAACCTATAAATAATTGGAATCTAAGCAATGTAACGAATATTAATTATATGTTTTTTCAAGCTCAAGCATTTAATCAGCCTTTAGACAATTGGGATGTCAGTAATGTGACGAACATGGCTAGTATGTTTGAAAGTTGTCAGACGTTTGATCAAAATATAGGAAACTGGGATATTAGTAGCGTTGTAAGTGTTAGTAATTTTGATGGTTTAAATAATATGTTTAGATCGGCTGGAATCTCTAGAGTAAATTATGACAATACACTCATTGGCTGGAATACTTTAGATACAGCAGCAGGCGAAACACAAATTCCTGCTGGTATTCAATTTCATGGAGGAAACAGTAATTATTGTTTAAGTGAAACTGCCCGACAAAATTTAATAGATACATCCAATTGGATAATTACTGATGGCGATTTATCTTGCCCAATTGGAGATGTGATCGTTCCAAATGTTGTAAGTTTATCACAAACTGATGCCGCAACAACACTAACAAATGAGGGCTTACTAACAGGAATACTTACAGGTGTATATAGTGATACAATACCTGCTGGAACCGTCATAAGTCAAGATCCAATAGCAGGTACATCTGTTGTGTTTGGTAGTTCTGTAAACTTGGTGGTTTCTTTAGGAACAATCACTCCGGAAAATTATTTTACAACGACATGGAAAACCGATAACTCGGGGACTTCTGATGATAACTCAATAGAAATCCCAACTACAGGAAATGGATATAATTATTTTGTAGATTGGGGAGACGGCACCATACTCGGCTATTCAGGAAATGCCACACATACCTACGCAAGTCCAGGAACGTATACGGTTTCTATAACAGGTAACTTTCCAAGAATATATTTTGATAACGGAGGCGATAAAAATAAAATTTTAACCATAGAACAATGGGGGAATATTCAATGGTCTTCTATGGAAGCTGCTTTTCATGGTTGCTCCAATTTAAATATTACCAATCCAGCTATTGACACACCTGATCTTTCTATGGTAACTAGCATGGAAGATATATTTTACGATTGCGCTTCTTTTAATGGAGATGTAACCAATTGGAATGTAAGCAACGTTGAAATTTTTGATGAAGCTTTTGGGTATTGTGATATTTTCAATCAACCCATTGGCGGATGGAATATGAGCAGTGCTACAAGTCTATATTATATGTTTTATGAAGCCTATGATTTTAATCAACCATTAAACAATTGGAATGTTTCAAGTGTAACAAATATGGAAGGTGTATTTTCAGATGCAGAGATATTTAATCAAGATTTGAACAGTTGGAATGTATCTAGTGTAATAAGCATGGATGAACTATTTTATGCTGCCGAAGCATTTAACGGAAATATTTCATCTTGGAATGTCAGTAATGTAGAAAACATGGAAGAAATGTTTGATTCGGCTTATGCATTTGATCAAGATATCAGTAATTGGAATGTCAGTAATGTAGAAAACATGGAAGATATGTTTGATGGCGCACTAGTATTTAATCAAGATATCAGTAATTGGAATGTTGGTAACGTTACCGATATGTCCAATATGTTTTCAGGAGCAGATGCCTTTAATCAAGATATTAGTGGTTGGGATGTTAGCAGTGTAACTACCATGGCAGATATGTTTAGAGGTGCAGATGTTTTTGATCAGAATTTAGGAAGTTGGGATATTGGTAATATTGTAGATACAGGTTCTAGCTCTTCTGGATTAAGAAATATGTTTGGTTCAGGACCTAGCGGAATACGTCTTTCTCTTGCCAATTACGACAATACATTAATTGGCTGGAATACAGATGATAGTGGCGATCCTAACGATGGATTTGATGACATTCCCAAGGATATTATATTTGGTGGAGGAAAAAGTAATTACTGTAATAGTGAATTAGAAAGACAAGATTTAATTGACACCTACGGTTGGTCTATTAGTGATAACGGAAAAGACTGTCCACTTCAATTTCAAGTAAAAGTATATTTACAAGGCGCTTCTACCAATCCAAACCCAGGAGAAGAAAGCTTAATGCGAGATGATTTACGAGTAGCAAATTTAGTGCCTACAATATCACCATATGATGGATTAATGTGTGATGTAACAGTATTTGACACTACAGGACCTAATGCTGTTGTTGATTGGGTTTTTGTAGAATTGCGTGATGCTATCAATAGCGATATTGTTATTGAAGGAAAATCAGCTCTTTTATTACGTAATGGTTCTATTGTTGATATCGATGGTATAAGCCCTCTTTCATTTTTTCAGACGTTTGGAGATTATCATGTCGCTATAACACATCGTAATCATTTAGGAGTTATGACTGCCGCTACAGTGTCTCTTTCTGATGCAGCAATTACTCTTGATCTTAGTTCAGATAGCAACGTTGCTACTGGAGGTACACTTGCTCTTACAGACATGGGTAATGGTATATTTGCTATATATGCAGGTGATGTAGATGCAGATGGAAGTATCCTAAATACAGATATATCTAATGCTATATCTAACTCTGGAGATATTAATATATACTCTGGAGCAGATACAGATATGGATGGAAATATCCTAAACACAGATATTGCCCTTATCATTCAACTGAATGCAGGGCAGGTACAGCAATTTTAATCTAGTTCGTATTGATAAAATGAGATAACTAATTATAGTTATAATCAAATGTAGGTTGCGTACGCTTTTGCGAAAGCGAACCTGTAAGATTCGCAAAAGCAGGGAGAGCAAAGCATTAAAACGTATTAAGGATACACTTTTCAAAAGTTATTCATTAAAAGACAAAATTCGTAACACATTTATTAACAATGCTTTAAATACATATTGTATTATTCATATACGTACTATCACTTACACAATACGTATTACCTCGTATTACATACATAAGAAGGTCTTAATAAATTGCACCTATCTAATAAACAATGCCATGAGAGCAAATACCCCACTCCTAGCAATATTTTTTATAGCCCTAGGCAATATTTTCTTAAGTCACGCACAGTGCTCCGATATTTCTCAAAATGTTGGAGGCTTACCTTTTGGTCTAAACCCTACTATTTATGCGCTAGGAAATACATTTACACCTACTTGTACAGATAATTTGAGAGGAGTAACATTCTATTTTAAACCTCAACCCCCTATCGCTGATGAAACACCCGTAACCGTAGAGTTGCATCAAGATCCTTTTGGTAATAACGGTGGTCCAACATTATTAGAATCCATTACCCAAGTTATTCCACTTTTACAAGAAGATTATTCTGTTTTTTTTGATTTAACAAGTTCTGTAACAGCGGGTGTGGAATATAGTATACGTATCGTGAGAGGTGATCAGAATGTAATAGTATCTCATTCTAGAAGTAACCCATACTCAAATGGGCGTTTTTTTAAAAATGATTTTGACACCTATGGTTTTGGTGTGCCACCAGATTATGCATCTACTGACGACTGGGATTTAAGATTTCAAATTCATTATTCAGATGATACTCCTCCAATTGCTCTTTGTAAAAATATTACAAGATTTTTAGACGCTAACAATACAGTAACTATAGAAGCTATTGCTATTGATAATGGTTCTTCTGATACTAACTCAACAATTACGTACAGTATCTCTCAAGATACATTTGACTGTTCTGATGTAGGAGAAAATATGATAATCTTAACTATTGAGGATGAAGCTGGAAATACAGCAACTTGCGAAGCCATTGTAACAATCATAGATACGGTAGATCCTGTATTAACTTGCCCCAGTAATATCATAGTATATCCAGATGTAGGTGCACCAGCAATAGTAAATTACGATCAACCGCTAGCTATAGAAGAATGTGCTATAGCAGCACCTGATGGCTTTGATTTTTTAGGTCCCTATGATGGTAAAAATTATTTCGTATCACAAACTCCTTTAGTGCCAAGTGAGGCTTTTACAAATGCAGAATCTCTTGGAGGATATCTAGCTACTATTGTAGATACAGATCACAACACTATGCTTTTAACAGCATTAGTAAATAATGGTATCACACAAGAAACGGTAATGATTGGATTTAATGATGTTGACATTGAAGGTACTTTTAAATGGCATAGTGGATCAAGCTCAAATTATAGTAATTGGATTTCTGGTGAACCTAATAACTCTGGAGCAGGAGAAGATTATACCCAATTTAGAACTGATGGAACTTGGAACGATATAAATAATGCTACACCTAGAAATTATATTTTAGAATTATCTCCTGAGGTTATACAAACTGCTGGTTTTGCATCTGGAACCGAATTTCCAGATGGTGAAACCATAAATACATTTCAAACTACAGATGCTAGTGGTAATGAAGGTGAATGCTCATTTACTGTAACAGTAAAGCGAAATGTAACTCCAGAAGTAGTTTGTCAAAATCCTACAAAACAATTTACCGATCTAAGTGAAATAACGATAGCACCTAATGAATTAGATGGCGGAAGTACTGCCAATGTATTACTTATTGAAAGTAACGAATTTATTGTAGAGGTAACGGCAGATAGCCCAGAAGATCAGATGCTAAATGTTCCTGGTGTCCCAAATAATGGTATCTGGAATTATCAAGAATTTGCATTTATGGTACCCAATACAGGATCATATACTTTTACTATGTCTGGTGATTCTGGTTCAAACTTTAATTTGTGGGATAGCCCAATCATTCCTAATTCTGGTATATTCCATCAAAGACCCAATTATATTTCTGGTGCTACGTTTTATGCAAATGGTAACCTGCTAGCAGGGAATAGAACCCATACTTTAAACGCAGGACAAGTATATTATATATCACTCATAGGTTTAGATCCTGGAGATTTATTTTCTGGAACATTACAAATTAATAATGCTATATATGGTAGCCTTTCAAAATATATTACTGACCCTTGTTCACTAGGAGGATCTATTGCAGAAACACTATATGCGGTTAGTTATACTGGTGATGTAGAAAGTTGTGTTTCTACAATTACTTTAGATGATGTAAACAATCTATGCAGCCCTTTTATTACCGAATGGGAAACCACGACATCTAATGAAATAATTACATTTCCAATTACAACTAATACTGGCACCTTATCTATAGATTGGGGAGATGGTACTATAGAAAACGGTTTAAATAACAACCCTGCGCACAGTTACGCAAACCCAGGAACCTATACGGTACAAGCATACGGAGACATTAGTACTGTACATTTTAATGATACAGGTAGCAAATTAAATATTATTGATATAACCCAATGGGGAACTATTAAATGGAGTACTATGGAAAACGCCTTTAAAGGATGCGAGAACTTAGATGTTTCGGCTACCGATGCTCCCAATCTTACACAAGTTACAAACCTCTCTTATATGTTTTTTGGTTGTGAGTCTTTAGAAGGAAATAGTTCATTTAATGATTGGAATGTAAGCAGCGTAGAGAATATGACTTATATGTTTAGTGGGGCCGAATTATTTAATCAGCCTATTGGCAATTGGAATGTTGAGCAAGTAACCGAAATGACTAATATGTTTTTCAGTGCCTTGGCTTTCAATCAACCCATTGGCAATTGGAACGTCGGTCAAGTTACTGATATGTATGCTATGTTCAATACTGCTGAGTCCTTCAATCAAAATCTAAACAACTGGAATACGAGTAATGTTCAAATTATGTCCTTAACATTTTATGGTGCTACAGCCTTTAATGGAAATATAGGCAATTGGAATGTTGAGCAAGTAACCGAAATGAAATCGATGTTTGTTCGAGCTGAATCATTTAATCAAAATATTAGTAGCTGGAATACTGGCAATGCTACAGAAATGGACCATATGTTCTTGGAAGCCATAAATTTTGATCAAAATATTGGTAGTTGGAACACGAGTCAGGTATTCAATATGGAAGGTATGTTTCAACAAGCCACCTCCTTCAATCAAGATATTGGTAATTGGAATACCAGTCAGGTAACCGACATGGGTTGGATGTTTAAAGATGCAACTCTGTTCAACCAAAATTTAGAGGCATGGGATGTATCTGCCGTTAATCGTGCTACTGAAATGCTGGAAGGCACCTCTCTTTCATCTACTAATTATGATAATTTGTTAATAGGATGGAGTCAATTAAACCTTCAAAATATGGTGTCTTTTGGAGTAGATGCTACCTATTGTTTTGGACGTGAAGGAAAAACCATCATGGAAAATACCTTTAACTGGAGTATAGACGATGAAGAAGAAGATTGTGGCGATGTATTTATAACGAAGTGGGAAACTAGTACTGCTAATGAAACTATTACTATACCTATTAATGCAGCAGCATACACGTACGATTATATAGTTGATTGGGGTGATGGAACTGTAGAATTAGGAGTGACAACAGATGCTGTACACAACTATGTAACACCAGGAGAACATACTGTTAAAATTAAAGGTCTTTTCCCAATCATTTATTTTAACAATTCAGGGGATAGATTAAAACTAAACGAAATAGTTCAATGGGGAAACAACCCTTGGGCAAGTATGGAATTCGCCTTCTATGGTTGTGAAAATTTAATTATCGCTGCAACAGACGCACCCAATTTATCAAATGTAACCAACATGGAAGCGATGTTACGAAAATCAGGGAATGAAGACAACATCAATCTATGGGCGGATATTTCGCACTGGGATGTAAGTACTATTCAAGATATGTCTTCGCTCTTTAGGAATACCTATTTCAACCAAAATATTTCTACTTGGAATGTCAGCAATGTAATAGACATGAAGCGTATGTTTCAAGAAAATAGCCAATTTAATCAAGATATCTCTTCTTGGAATGTTAGCAACGTAGAAAATATGTTTGCTATGCTCTATTTTGCTATAAACTTTAATCAAGACATTGCTGTATGGAACGTAAGTAAGGTGGAAAATATGAGATGGATGTTACGAAATACGGCTTTTAACCATAATCTAGGATCTTGGGATATTTCGTCTGTTACTCATATGGGAGATATGCTTAAAAATAGTTTACTTTCTACAGAAAATTATGATCACACGTTAATAGGCTGGGCAACAGACTCTAGTGGCATGGTTGGTGATGGTAACGATGATGTTCCAACAAATATAGAACTTGGTACAAACAGTAGTTACTGTTTAGCAGAAATTCAAAGGACTTTGTTAATAACACCTATTATAAATGGTGGCTATAATTGGGTAATTGATGATAATGATATAGCTCCCACCTGTAATGTAGATAATAGTATCCTTTCTTTTACATTACCAGAAGAAATTGAAACAGCAGAAATCGACGAAAATAATAGTACGGTTAACATAAGAGTGCTTCTTAGTGCAAATCTAACAGCATTGACTCCTACTATTATAATATCAGAAGGTGCAACGATTAGTCCTAACACCAATACCACACAAGACTTTACAAATCCGTTTATATATATAGTAACTTCTGAAAATGGTAGAGTACGACAATGGACAGTTACTGTAACACGCATGCCAGAAATTACAACTGCAACTACAGTCGATGTACTAGAAAATCAAACTGCAGTTATAGATGTTGATACTACTGATCCAGAAGGTGAAACGGAAGGTAATGGACTCACCTATAGCCTTACTACTATAAATGGAGGCGTTGATAATGGGGGCTTTAACATCGATATAAATACAGGAGTGATTACGTTTATTAGTGCACCAGATTTTGAAAATCCAAATGATGATGATATTCAAAACGACTACGAACTACAGGTCACTGTGACCAATTCAAATGGTTTGTCAACTATACAAAATATTACGGTTACAGTAATAAATATTAATGAAACTAGTGCTATAGACGATACAGCTACTACAGATGAAGAAAATACAATAACTATTAATCTTGTTGTTAATGACATCGATGATGATGGCGATGATCTAACGATTCAATCAATAGACGACACAGGTTTATTGGGGCAGATAACTATAGAAGCAGACAATAAAAATGTTACGTATAATCCTAACGGAAATTTCGAATATCTAGGAGTTGGACAAACGGCTACAGAAACCTTTACGTATACAGTGACTGATGGTAATGGTGAAGAAGGTACGGCTACAGTAACCATCACTATTACAGGAGTAAATGACCCGGTTCAAGCTGTAGATGATCAAGAAACAACAGATGCTAATGCAATTGTGACCATTCAAGCTTTAGTAAATGACATTGATCTTGATGATGATGACTTAACCATTCAATCAGTAGATACTATTGGAAATATCGGTGGGGTAGTTACAGTTTCTCCGGAAGGTGATACTATCGCTTTTGATCCTAATGGAGATTTTGATCAACTTCCTTTAGGAGAAAGTGTTGCTATTACTTTTAACTATACAGTCACAGATGGTATTACTACAGATATCGCAACGGTAACCATTACAATAATAGGTGTGTCTACAGAAAGTCCTTTCATCTCTACTTGGACTGTTGGATCAGGTGAGTCCATAACTATTCCAACAAATGCCAATTATATATATAAGTATACTATTATTTGGGGAGATGGTGAAACGGAAATAGCAAGAACTGGTGATGCTGCGCATACCTATGTTACAGCGGGTACCTATAGTGTACAGATTATTGGAGATTTTCCAAAAATTGATTTTGATAATTCTTCACAAGCAAACAGAAATAAAATACAAGAGGTTACACAGTGGGGAGATGTAGAGTGGATCGCTATGGAAAACGCTTTCTATGGTTGTGGCAATTTAGATATTACAGCAAATGACACTCCGGATCTTTCGGGTGTAACAAGTGCAAAATCAATGTTTCAGAGCGCAACATCTTTAACAGGGTTAAACACCGATTTTAATTCTTGGGACGTATCTAATATTACAAATATGAGCTATATGTTTTCTGAAAGCTCATTTAATCAAGATATAAGCAATTGGAATGTGTCTAATGTTACAGATATGACATTTATGTTTGCTCAAAGTTCATTTAATAAAGATATAGGGAATTGGAATGTGTCTAGTGTTACAGGTATGGGTGGTATGTTTCGGAACAATTCCGAATTTAATCAAGATATAAGCAATTGGAATGTATCTAATGTTATAGGTCTTTCTGGTATGTTTCAAAATACTACATCTTTTAACCATAATCTAGGAAATTGGGATATATCTAGTGTTACCAATATGACATTTATGTTAGAGAACACAAATCTATCTACACAAAATTACGACAATACGTTAATAGGTTGGGCAACATTAGATGCTGGAGAAACCCTAATTCCAACTGGTATAGAACTTGATGCTAGCAGTAGCTATTGTTTAGCAGAAATTCAAAGGACTTTGTTAATAACACCTATTGTAAATGGTGGCTATAATTGGGTAATTAATGATAATAATCTAGATCCTAATTGTAATATAGATAATAGTATCCTCTCATTTGAGTTAGCAGAAGAAATTGAGCCAGCTAGCATTAATGAAAGTAGTAGTACCGTTACAACAACAGTACCTTTTGCTGTAGATGTAACGACATTGACACCAGATATTACCGTATCGACAAATGCAACAATCAGTCCAGACACTGGTATATCGCAAGACTTTACAAACCCAGTTATATATACGGTAACATCCGAAAACGGAAGAGAGCGTCAATGGACAATAACTGTGATACGCGCGCCTGGCATAACCAGTGCAACTACAGTTAATGCGGAAGAAAACCAAACGCTGGCTATAGATGTCGATACTACTGATCCAGAAGGAGACACCGAAGGTAACGGACTTACATATAGCTTTACTTCTCTTAATGGCGGAACTGATAACGGACTGTTCGATTTAGATACACATACTGGGATTATCACATTTTTAAGTGCGCCAAATTTTGAATTTCCAGAAGACAGTGATACGCAAAATGACTATGATATTCAAGTAACTGTTACAAATTCAAATGGTTTAACAGATGTAAAAAACATTACCGTTATAGTAACTAATGTCAATGAAATCGATGCCGTAGATGATACCCCTACCACGGATGAAGAAAATACCGTAACTACCAATCTCATTACCAATGATATTGATTTTGAAGGTAATGGTATAACAATTCAATCAATAAACGACACAGGTTTATTGGGACAGGTAACTATAGAGGCTGACAATAAAAATGTTACGTATAATCCTAATGGAAATTTTGAATACCTTGGAGTTGGACAAACGGCTACAGAAACCTTTACCTATACAATAACTGATGGTAATGGTGCAGAAGCTACAGCGACAGTAACCATCACTATTACTGGAGTAAACGACCCGGTTCAAGCTGTAAACGATAATGTGGCAACAATTGCTAATGAAACGATTACGATGTTGCTTCAGGCTAATGATATCGATATTGATGGCGATAACCTCAGCATCACCTCAGCAGATGACACTGGAGATATTGGCGGGATCGTGACAGTTTCTCCTACTGGTGATTTTGTAACGTTTGATCCTAACGGAGATTTTGACGATCTTCTTTTTGGAGAAAGTACGGATGTCACTTTCTCGTATACAGTAACAGATGGTCTTACTACAGATACAGGAACAGTAACTATTACTATAGTGTCTACAGAAAGTACGTTCACTACCACATGGGCTGTGGAAGCAGGGGGGGCTATTACTATCCCTGTCACTTCCAATTATGTATATGACTACGCTGTTATTTGGGGAGATGGAACATCGCAAACAGGGATTACTGGTGATGCTACTCATAGCTATGCCACATCTGGCACCTATACTGTAAAAATTCTTGGAACGTTTCCTGCTATTCATTTAGGAGTATCCGGAGGTAGAGATAATGCAGAGAAACTCCTTACCATAGAGCAATGGGGAGCTATTCAGTGGTTATCTATGGATAGCGCTTTTGAAGATGCTGAAAACTTAAATATTACTAACCCAGACATTGATACACCAAACCTTTCTAATGTAACTAGTATGAACGACATGTTCTACGATTGTGATTCTTTCAATGGAGATATCACCAATTGGGATGTAAGTAATGTACAAAGTTTTAATGAGATGTTTGGATACTGTTATAATTTCAATCAACCTATTGGTGTATGGAATATGAGCAGTGCAACAGATTTTTATTATATGTTTTATGAAGCCTCCATATTTAATCAACCATTAGACAATTGGGATGTGAGTAATGTGACCAATATGGAAGGTATGTTTTCATATGCATTAGCTTTTGATCAAAATTTAAATACTTGGAATGTTTCTAATGTAACTTCAATGGAAGAATTGTTCTATGGAGCTGAAGTGTTTAATGGCGATATTTCATCCTGGGATGTAAGTAATGTAGAAAACATGGAAGATATGTTTGAAGATGCTTATTTATTTAATCAAAATATAAGTACCTGGAATGTTTCTAAGGTTGAAAATATGGAAGATATGTTTTATGTTGCAGAAGCATTTAATCAAGATATAAGCAATTGGGATGTGAGTAATGTTACTAATATGTCCGATATGTTTAGGGCTGCTTATGCATTTGACCAAAACCTTGGGAATTGGGATTTGAGTAGCATTGTGGATACAGAAAGTTCTTCTTCAGGACTTAAACGTATGTTTGGACTCGGACCGACAGGGGGTAGTCTTTCTGTTTCAAATTATGATAGTACATTAATTGGCTGGAGTACAGATAGTAGTGGCATTCCTAATGATGGCATTGATGATATTCCTACGGGAATTAATTTTGGAGGCGGAAAAAATGAATACTGTAGTAGTGAATTAGAAAGACAAAACTTAATAGATACCTATGGATGGAGCATTTCAGACCAGGGTCTATATGCTAATTGTAATTTAGAAGTTCTGGTATCCCCAAAAGTGTATTTACAAGGTGCAAGTTTAAATTCTAATACAGGTGAAGAGACTTTAATGCGTGATGATTTACGAGTAGCAAATTTAGTACCTACAACATCACCATATGATGGATTAACGTGTGATGTAACAGTATTTGACACTACAGGACCCAATGCTGTTGTTGATTGGATTTTTGTAGAATTACGTGACCCTATCAATAACGATATCGTTATTGAAGGAAAATCAGCTCTTTTATTACGTAATGGCGCTATTGTTGATATCGATGGTATAAGCCCTCTTTTATTTTTTCAGTCGTTTGGAGATTATCATATAGCTATAACACATCGTAATCATTTAGGCGTTATGACTGCTACTACAGTGTCTCTTTCTAATATAGCAATTACTCTTGATTTTAGCTCAGATAGTAACATTGCTACTGGAGGTTCACTTGCTCTTACAGACATGGGTAATGGCATCTTTGCTATATATGCAGGTGATGTAGATGCTGATGGTAATATTCTCAATACAGACATATCTAATGCCATATCCAACTCTGGAGGAATTAATATATACGCTGGAGCTGATGTCAATATGGATGGAAATATCCTCAATGATGACATCGCGCTATTTATCCAACGCAATGCAGGACGTATTCAGCAATTTTAATAGAATTAAGCTTATATAACAAATTGTAGTAGTTGCAATTGAAGTAGCGTTTTGTACGCTTTCGCGAAAGCGTATTTAAGAATACACTTGTCAAGGGTTGATGATCACATAGTGTTCATTAGTAATTTTATCAATGAAATTGCCTACAAAATAGTAGCTACCGTCAAACTGAACTTGTTTCAGTTTCTCATAATAAGATTCTGAAATGAATTAAGAATGACGTTTTAATAAACTACCATAGAGCAGTTTACACTTATTTACATACGCACTACCACGTATATAATACGTACTTCTTCGTATTTCATAGACGCGCGCATTGAGATACATTACACTCAAATTTTAAAAAGCCCTTATTGCACTCAAAATTTAAAAAACTCCTTAAGATGAAAAAAAAAACAGTGCTCTTAACCATATGTTTTACACTCTTGATAAGTATTGTCACAGCATATACACAAACCTGTGGAACCCCAAACAATATTAATCAGACTGCTACAACAGGCAGTAATGCAGCTGGTGATCACTATGCATTTTACCAAACATTTACACCAGATTGTAATGGTACTATTGACCATATTACGGTTTGGAATACCAACTTAAACAGTGAAACTGCGACTATCTTTATCACTCAAGGAGCTAATCCAATAGGATCGACTATTTTGGATCAGTTTACATTTACATTTCCAACCTCCCCTTCTACTTCTCCTTTCCCTTCTATAGAAACAGATATTCCGTTATCTAATACTATTAACTTATTAGCTGGAGTAACTTATGCTTATGCTATGGTTTTTAATCAAGGAGATAACATATCTTTTGATTTGTCAAGTGGTGATCAATATTCAGATGGAGAAGTATTTTGGGTAGATGAAGGTTCTACAACTTGGGAACAAGTACCCACCAATACTGGTGAAACAGGTGTTACCGATATGCGTTTTCGTATTCGTTGGGTAGACCAAAGTCCCTATGTAACCTGTAGAGAAAACCGATCATTTGCTTTGGATGCTAATGGTACTCGAACCATTACATTTGGTCAAGTAAGTAATGGTAGTGGCGCTTCTGCAGGAGAATCGGTAGTTATACGTTCCATCAATCCTTCTTTCTTTGATTGTGATGATGTAGGTCCACAAAGCGTGACTCTTAGCATTCAAGATACCTCTGGACAAAATGAAGTTTGTACTACGACCGTCTTTATTACCGATGGCCAAGATCCTGTATTAACGTGTCCAGATGATATTATATTGGCATTACCCGTAGGAGATACTGAGGGTGCTGTAACTTATGACATCCCAACTGTTGTTGATTGTACTGCAGAAACTCCTGCAGGATTTACACACTTAGGAGTGTATACCGATCCAGATGGAGATATTAGAAACTATTATTTGTCTGACGATACTATTGCTGTTGAAAATGGGTTCAACGAAGCATTTGACGCTGGTGGCAATTTAGTTACTGTCATTGACCAGGAACATAACGATTGGTTGAGAGAATCCATAAATTTTGTAACGGGAGCTACCAATGTTCAGGTATTATTAGGATATACAGATCGATTTATTGAAGGTTCTTTTCTCTGGTATGCAGGTTCTGAAAATGATGGCTATGAAAATTGGAATACGGGAGAACCTAACAACTTTGGAAATGAGGATTACACAGTGATGATACCTAATGGGAGATGGAATGATTTAGCTGGAACCCAACAGAGAAGATTCCTCCTTCAAATTGAAGGGCAATCTTCAGAAGCAACGCTTATTTCTGGTATCGCATCGGGTGGGATATTCCCAATTGGGACTACTACCAATATGTTTGAAGTTACTGATGCTTATGGAAATATCGCTACCTGTTCTTTTGATGTGACCATAGAAGAAACAATTGCTGAAACAACTGTTATACTGTTCAGTGATGGTGGATTGGTTATCTCGGATACACAGACGCCAAATGATTTACAATTAACTCTTTCTAATGACGATACAACGCTTACTATTAGCGGCTTAATAAGCCCAAATGTGATAGGTGCTACCCTACTTGCTGATCAGACAACCGTAACGGTACCCCTCTCAAGTATTACATCAGGGATTACCATTATAGGTACGGATGGACAGGACAATGATGTTACTTTTGCCAATGCGCTGACCTTAAGCGGAGCATCTAATGACATCGGCATTTCCAATTTTCAAATTGATACACAAAACTTACCCATTACTGTAGGCGGAACATTCATTGTGATACAGCCAAGTGGTGTTTTAACAGGAGATACAACTATTAACGGAGCGATAGATTTTGATTTTGATGGTAATTTTACACCCAATGTAACAGGAGATACATCGGATAACTTTGACCAATTAGTCGTTAATGGTACAGTGAGTATCACCAATGGTAATTTTACACCACAAGGAGGATTTACAGCACAAACAAATGAAACTGAAATTTTATTGATCAATAATGATGGTACTGATGCCATTTCTGGAACTTTCAATGGATTACCTGAAGGGAGTACCGTTATCTTTGGTGATTATGAAGGTGTCTTAAGTTATATAGGAGGTGATGGGAATGATCTATCGCTTTTTAGAGATGTTACTCCTCCTATGATTAGTTGCCCAGAAGATGTAGTAATTGATTGTGCTGATGTCAGAATTACATCTATGACTGGTACCAGCACTGAAATAGTAGATATTCCTGATAATGATCAAACGGGGATCAATAGTACGCTAACTTTATCTAATTTAATACCTGATAATCATATTATTACAGATATGACGGTTGAGATTAGTATGGATCATACCTGGGTGGGAGATTTAACATTTGAGCTAATAGCACCTAATGGAGAAACTTTAATAGTATATACACGTCCATCTGGATTTGGTGATAATAGTAATCTTGAAGGTGATTTTCCAATTACATTTACCGATGATGCTACAACAAGTGCCGATAATATAGGAGTTGGCATAGACACTGCTGGTACTATTTGCCAAGCCTCTGAGTCTCCATGTGAATATTTTCCAAGTGCTGGTGCAAATGGATTTGAACAGTTTATCGCTACATTAAATGCGACAAATACAGATTTCAATGGAGATTGGACGCTACATGTTACTGATGACCAAGGAGGTGACTCTGGAACATTAAATACTTGGAGCATACATTTCATTTCATTAGATCTCAATAATACATCACCACCTATTATAGATACTACTCCAGTATCAACAGGAATGGCAACTGCTACTGATGCTATAGGAAATACCACTGTTGCTTTTAGTGATGTGGTTGTTGATGGGTGTGGTATTTCGGAAACGATTACACGTACCTGGACAGCTACCGATGAATCAGGAAATATGAGTACGTGTATACAAACCATAACCGTTACAGACACACGAGCACCTGAGCTTACGTCATGCCCTGAAGATATTATATTTGAATTAGCATCTGGTGACACCGAAGCTATTATCACGTATGATCTTCCAGAAGCTACAGATCTTTGTGGGGATGTAACCATTACACAAACAGAAGGAATTGCCTCAGGAGAATTATTTCCAGAAGGGGTGACAACAAATACTTTCTCAATAACAGATGTTTGTGGGAATGAAGTGATTTGTAGTTTTACAGTAACAGTTACTGCACAAGAAACTTTGGTAAGTCTTAATGCTGGCGTTTTGACTATTGAAGATGTAGGGTCTACATCTGATGACAGTATTACCTTATCTGATGATGGCAATACACTAACCATAAGCAACCTAACATTTCCAGTAGATATAGAGGGTGCTGTCACAGAAATTTCAGATACTTCAGTAACGGTTGCATTAGTCGATATTACAAATGGCATCGTAATAACTACCGATGGGGGAACGAATACAGTGACCGTTGGAGCTTCTACAGCGACTGCGATTAATATTCAAGGAGATAATACCGCAACCATAGCACTAGATGCTATTGACACAGGAAGTTTAAGCATTGCAGGATTTACAGAAATTACAGATGTGGGGAGTGTTATTACAGTGACAGGAGCAACCAACTTAACGAGTTCTGGGGAAATTGATATAAACAACGGGCAAGGAAGTCATGAATTTGGTGGCCTCGTTACGCTAAGTGCTACTAGAATAACTATTACGGCTGGAGCGGATCTCACTTTTAATGAAGTTACCATAACCGCTTCTGATTCTTTTGTAAATTCCCTGATAACTTCTCCCGGTATCCTTACCTTAGATGGTAATGTGAATATAACAAATGAGAATACCAATTTAATCTTATTTGGTAGTGATGGTATCTTTCAGCAAAGCGGTATCATTAATAGAGGTTTTTTAAGATTATCAGGAGATGGTTCAGGAGAGGCCATATTGGATCAGGTCAATACGGTTGGGGCAATTGCAGCAGAAAATCCAGATATTGCGACTGAAAGTGCATTTACGAATCTTTCGTTTACTAATGCTACGAATGCGTTCTTAGCAGATATCATCGTAGATGAGTTTACATTAACTGCACCACAATTTGATCTAGAACCTGGTTTTACACTCATCACAAAAAATGGAACAAGCGTAAGTACCTTTAATGCAGACATGGATATCAATAATGGTACTGGAACAGCCATTTTCAACCACAATGCAGGGACCATCAATTTTAATGGAGATACCAATGATTTTAATGGCAGAGTGACCTATAACGGCTCGGCAGGTACCATAACGAACTTCAACAGTGATTTCACTGATTTACCAGTAGGAGGACCTGATAGAAGCTTCACTTTTGGATTTCTAAATAATACGACCGGTACTATCGATATTGGAGATTTATCGGTAGATATCTTAAATGAAGCCAATTTCTTTGGAGCCAACACGCTTATGACTGGTTTTCCATTCCTAAACGGCGGGCCAACCACCATTTCAGATAATGCGACGATTTCTCCGGGTGGAGGTACTTTCGGTCTGAGGTATAATTTTGATGATCTTATCATAAATACGGGAGCTACGTTTGCACCTTATATTGTTGGAGATAATACATTTGATTCATTAGAAGCAGAAAATGTAACATTAAACGACGCCAATTTAGCACCCACAGGTGGGTTTATAGCGCAAACAGCTGGTGAACTCATTATCGTTAATAATACAGGCACAAATCCGGTATCGGGTACTTTTAATGGATTCCCAGAAGGGGCATCTATATCTTTTGGAAATTACAATGGAATTATTAGTTACGTAGGTGGTGATGGAAATGATATTTCCATCTCTCCTGATCCTGACAACCTCACAACAGTTTTAATTAGTGAATATCAACCCCTATTTTCACCTTCAAGTGACCCGCAAACTATTGAGATTTTTGGTGCTGCTGGAAGCGTATTTGAAGGTACCTTTGTCGTGATAGAAGGTGATTATGATAATGATCCAGGTCCAGGAACTGTTGTGGGCGCCGATACCTTCTCAGGTACTTTTGATGCCAATGGATTATTAACCGCTACCATTCCTAATATAAATAACCCTACTCATACCGTGGTATTGACTACCTCCTTTACAGGGACGGTAGATACTGGAATGGACGATGGAACCGATATTGATATGGATAATGATGGTGTAGCAGATGACCTATCTGCCTTTGGACTGATCTTAGATGCGGTAGGTGTAGGTGATGGTGGTATTTGTTGTCCAGAAGATTTCTTATACGGTACTGATTTTGGATGCATCGATCTACCAAGTATTGGTAGTATTCCTGGGGCTATTTTTAGAGATGCAAGTGATGGAGATTTCTTCCAAATATCTGATACTTCTGGGAATATTTTTGATAATACAGGTGCTACAATTGATGCATCGCTTTTTGATACAACTCCTACAGAAGATGGTACGTTTGGAGCGATTAACCCTACAACTGCTTCTAAAGTAGTGGTAAGCGCAACTGTATATCTGCAAGGAGCCTTTACCAATCCGAATGCCAGTGAAGAATCCTTAATGCGTGATGATTTACGTGTAGCCAACTTAGTTCCTTTAGCAACACCATATACTGATGGTAAAACGATCAATGCATCGGTATTGAATACTACAGGTGCCAATGCGGTCGTAGACTGGGTATTTGTAGAACTTAGAGATGCTACAGATAACAGTATTGTGATAGATGGACAATCGGCTTTATTATTACGTAATGGGAGTGTTGTAGATACTGATGGTACGAGTTCACTTAGTTTTGAGCAAGATGAAGATTCCTATCATGTAGCGATCAATCATCGTAATCATTTAGGAGTGATTACAGCAAATACGGTAGCACTATCATCTATGACAACATCGCTGGATTTTAGCTCAGATATCGCGATAGCCAACGGAGGAACATTAGCCTTAAGAGATATGGGGAATGGCATATTTGCTATATATGCAGGAGATGCTACGGGAGATGGAAATATTCTCAATACAGATATCACAAATACGATTAATGTTTCTGGAGGAATCAATACATATGATGGAGCAGATGCAAACATGGATGGAAATATTCTCAATGATGACATCGCATTATTTATCCAACGCAATGCTGGACGTATTCAACAATTTTAAGGATCTATGTAATCAAAATATCGATAATTATTCCTAAGTTTTAGTTTTAAAGCATACTGAGTACGCTTTCGCGAAATCGAGCTTGCTAGATCTGCCGGGAGGCAGGTTCACGACCGTAAGGGAGAGTGAAACGTTAAATCGAACCTGTGAGACCTGCCTGCCTTCCGGCAGGTTCACGACTGCAGGGAGAGCAGAACGTTAAAGCGCACTCCCACCCTAACCCTTTTTTAAATTACATAAATATATTTACATAATACTTTATAAAACACTGTCTATAAAATAGATAACTTTTTACACCTCCGTAGTCCACTCTACACGCCACTACGTACTACTACGTATATATTACGTACTGTCCCGTATTTCAAACATAGTAGACACCTAATACCTTGCACCTAATTTAAAAAACTTCAGAAATGAAAAAAAATAGGCCCCTAATACCCCTAATAGCAACTATTCTTATGTTGATCATCACAACCTACGTGAATGCACAATGTGATGCAAACAACGATTTTATCCAATGGGGAGATTCCAATTGGTATGATATTGATATCCCAAATGATAATAGACCCGATAATGCAGGGCAAACCTTTATTGCGACCTGTACGGGTCCTATAAGAGGTACTACATTGGTTACCGACAATGTTCGTGGCGGAAATATTGGTGGTGTGTCAATGACTGCAGAGTTATGGCGAAATCCATTCAGTTCTAGTAGAGTTTTAATGGCCTCTCAAACACAAGATATAAATTTTCATACTATAGAAGGTTCTGATGAAGAAGATTATTTTCCTTTTTCAAGTCTACCACAAGTAACTGCAGGAGAAGAATATGCTGTAGTTTTTACGTTAAACGACACGCAATACACGGTAGGAGTAGATGTTCAATTAGGTAATATGTATCCAGAAGGAAACTTTATCCGTGATTGGTCAACTACAGGAACTGGAAGCTGGGATCTGCGCACACGTGTGCATTATGAAGATAATGTAGCGCCTAATGCTATGTGTAAAGATATAACACGTGCTTTAGATGCCAATAATACGCTGCAGAATCTTAACGCAACTGCTATAAACAATAATTCAACTGATGCCGATTCAGGCATTGCTACGTACTCACTTAGTGAAAACTTTTTTGATTGTAATGATGTAGGTTATAATTCTGTAAGGTTAATAGTTACAGATCAAAATGGAAATACAGGTGTTTGCGAGTCTACTGTTTTTATTACTGATGGTAATGATCCCGTATTAACCTGTCCAGGTGATATGACAGTAACTGCAGATTATGCAACTGGTACTGCCATCGTAAACTATGCAGATATCACTTATGATGATTGTACTTTTGAATGGGCCGATGGCTTCGATTTTATAGGGACCCACGATGGTAGAAGTTATTACGTATCACACACTCCTTTAGTGCCAAGTGAGGCTTTTGCAAATGCAGAACTTCAAGGAGGGCATGTAACTACTGTTATAGATGCAGAACATAATGAGTGGCTTAGGGGTGCAGTAAATAATCAAGGTCTTACAAACGAAGACATACTAATTGGATATAATGATGTTGTAGAAGAAGATACTTTTGTATGGCACAATCCTAATGGAGGATCTACCTACGAAAATTGGGCAACCTTAGAGCCTAATAATTCAGGTCCAGGTGCAGGTGAAGATTATACAATCATGAACGGTGGTGGTAGATGGAATGATGTAAATAATAATACCGCAAGACATTATATCTTAGAGAAATCTGAAGCAAATATTAGACAATCATCAGGTTTAGTTTCTGGAAGTGAATTCCCAGTAGGTACAACCATAAACTATTTTTCTGCTACAGATGCATTTGGAAATACAGGGAACTGTTTTTTTATTGTTGAGGTACTTCCGGCTCCAATAGAAACAACAGTAGTACTAGATAATGGAGAACTAATAATTACCGATGTTCTAAATGAATCTAGCGATCAAATAACGTTTTCTAGTGACGGCACCACTTTAACTATCAGCGACTTAATAGATCCATCTGTTAGTGGCGGACCAACACTCGTTGATCTTACTACAGTTACAGTGCCATTGGCTAGTATTACTAATGGTATAGTGTTTAATTCGGGTAATGGAATGAACACTGGATTCAATATCATCACTTTTGCCAATGATTTAACACTAACAGGAGTTGATAACGATATAACTCTCAACGGCCTAAGAGGCTATGTACAAACTGGCAGCATTAACATTGAAGGTGATTTAACAATTAATGGTGTTGGTTTCGGCTTAACCCTATTTGGTTTCGACTTAACCCTAGGTGAAATCACGGCAAATAATTTAAACATAGATGGTGTAGACAGAATCCTTGATGAATTAGGTTCGCCATTAACGATATCAGGAGACACGCAATTGCAAGCAGCAGATGGTATTAATATAGAAAATTACGGAGCATCGCACACTTTTGTTGGTGAAGTAAATTTAACATCTGGTGAATTAATTTTCTCTGCAGGAGCAGATACTACTTTTGGAGACATAAATGCCACAGACCAAGGTGTTGGTGTATTGCACACTTTATTAGTATCTGGAGGCGATATTACTTTTAATGGAGATGTTACTATCTTAGGAAGTAATGCAACCCTAAATGTTGTTGGTGTAGAAAATATTACGCAAACAGGAGGTGGTATTGAAGCACCTAATTTAATCTTTAAAGGAACTGAAAATACCGCAGTAAGTATAGATAATAATAATAATAATATTCAGTCATTAGAAACCATAAATTTTTTCGAGGATCTCGGCTCCGCTGCTGTGGATTTAGGATCATTGTCTTATACAAATACAACCAATATGGTGTTAGGGACTATAGATGTTAATGAGTTCAACATTACGGCACCTCAATTAGACTTTGAGCCAGGTGTTACTAATATCAGAAAGCGAGGATCTGGTGTAAGTAACTTTAATGCAAATATTGATGTGATTAACGGTACAGGTACGGCCAGTATTAACCATAATGCAGGTACCATCAATTTTAACGGAGACACAAACGATTTTCTATCTCAAATGACCTATATTGGTCTGCCAGGAACCATTACAAATATTAATAGTGTAACAACAGACTTTCCCGCAGGAGGTCCTAACAGAGTTTTTACTTTTGGTACCTTAAATGCTACAGGAGCAATAGACGCTGGAGATATAGATATTAATCTTTTTAACGGTGCTAATTTTTCATTAAATACAACGTCACTTACTGGTGTTCCTTATGTACAAGGAGCCCTTACAAACATATCAGGTGGCGCTAAAATTACTCCAGGAGGAGGAACCACTGGTTTAGAATATAGCTTTGATGACCTGACTATAAATACAGGAGCAACTTTTGCGCCATTTATCGAAGGAACAGGAGTTTCTGAATTTGATAAACTAGCAGTAAACGGAACCCTTACTTTAGACGATGCCAATTTAGCACCTACTGGAGGTTACGTTATAGGACCAGATGACGAGCTAATTATTATAGATAATGATGGTACTGATGATGCTGTAGTTGGTACATTTAATGACCTCCCTGAAGGTAGGGAAGTTCTATTTGGCGATTTTGTAGGTATGATAAGCTATGAGGGAGGTGATGGTAATGATGTAGTGTTAATACCCTTGCTAGATACTGAAGTTAACCTTACAGCAGGAACGCTTACTATTAATGATATCAATGGAGGTCTGTCTAATGATAATATTACATTGTCTAATGATGGCACTACATTAATCATATCTGATTTAATTGCACCAGTAAAAATAGTTGGTGCGGTAACACCTGTTACAGAAACATCAGTCTCTGTACCATTAGCTTCTATTACTAACGGGTTTCAGTTTTTATCAGAAGGTGGTGTTGATAGCATAACGATAAATAATGCGTTAACATTAAGTGGTTCAGATAATTTTTTCATAGCCGATAATATTGATAACTATACACAAAATGCAGCTTTAACTGTTGGAGGTACTATATGGTTAAGCGGAACGGATACCTCTAATATTCTTTTTGGTGAGATTACTGCAAGTAATTTAAATCTGATAGAATTTAATAACGTAGACGATTCTGATGGAAAAAGACTAAATATTTCTGGTCAGGTAAGTATGAGAACTTTAGGTACCGTAAATATAGATAATGGTAGCGGAGATGAAAGTGACCATTTCTTTGGCGGTCTAGTAGATATAGAGGCTGCTTTGGTTTCTAATTTTACTACTGGTTCAGATTTAAGTATAGGTTTTAGGACCACAGCAACAAATGGTATAAATAATATCATCGCATCACCAGGTGCTATAACAGTTTCTGGTACTACTACAACAGCAGGAGATTCAGATATAAACCTATCGGCAACATCCATTACTCAGTTAGCAGATGTAACAATCACAACCGATGAATTAATAATTACAGCTAATGGTAATAATCCTACTGTAGAATTATTAAATGCTACAAATGATATTAATCTTTTAACTTCAGAAACTCTTTTACAGAGTTTATCTATTACCGATGTTGATGATATTGAATTAGGAGATATTACGGTAGATGAATTTACTATTACAGCACCAACAATAAACATGACAAGTGAAACTGATTTTACAAAAATAGGAGTAGGAGTAGGTAACTTTGTAGGATTTTCATTTTCTAATTCAGGTACAGGAACCATAACACAAAGCGGTGGTACTATCATTTTTAATGGAGATACCGTTTTATTTGGAGGAATTACCTATAACGGAATATCAGGTACAACTACAAAGTTTACTGGTGGACAAACCTTTATAGGTGATAATTTTACCTTTGGTACTTTATTAGTTGAAGATAGATTTGTTATAGAGGCCTTAGATGAGTTTAATCTATTAGATGAGTCTAATGTAGTTACCGTATTAGATCAAACTATAGTAGGTAATGATGTTGGTCCAGATTTCATTAAAATATTTGGTGGTTATGGAACATTTACAGGAAGCCCTACAACGATTTCTACAAATGGAGAAATATTGCCATTCACATTTGGTAGTTTAACATTTCAAAATGATCTAAGAATAGAAAATGGTGCAAAATTTAATGCGCAACTCTTTGGAATAGAATTAGATGATTATTCAAGGATAAATGTTACAGGAACCGTAACATTAGACAATGCTGAATTAGATGCATCTTTCAATATTTTATCAAATCTTGTTGGACCTGGCTTTGAACTTGTGATTATTGATAATGATGGCGTAGATCCTATTGTTGGAACATTTAATGGTTATCCAGAAGGGTCAATGATTGAAACATCGCAGTTTGGAACTATAAAAACAGGAACGCTATCTTATACTCTTGGAACTGGAAATGATTTCGGTTGGAAATATGATGATGAAGCACCAACTGCTGTATGCCAAGATATTACAATAAACATTGAAGGTTCAGAAATCATTACAGTTACTGGAGATCAATTAGACGGTGGTGCTACAGACAATACAGAGATAACTGAAATTCTAATCGATGGTGAGGCTTCTTTAAGCTTTACTTCTGACGATATTGGAGATCATGAAGTAACCATTACGTTTAAAGACACTAATGGAAACGAAAGCGAATGTACTGCAACGATTACTATAGGTGAAAATATTACATTAAATCCAAAAGTATATTTACAAGGCGCTTTTACAAACCCTAATGCAGGAGAAGGAAGTTTAATGCGTGATGATTTGCGTGTTGAAGGTCTTATTCCTACAGAAACTCCTTATACAGATAGTGCTACCACAGATATCACCGTATTTAATACGACAGGAAATGATGCTATTGTAGACTGGGTATGGGTAGAATTGCGTGACGCAACAGATCTTACATCAGTGATCAATGCGCAATCAGCTTTACTACAACGAGATGGAGATATTGTCGCTACAGACGGAACTTCAGCATTAAGCTTTACCAATGCTCCAGGTGATTATTATATAGCGGTAAAACACCGTAATCACTTAGGTGTATTAACCGCTACTCCTATCGCTATTTCGACAGGTACACTCGTTGATCTTAGTACAAGCATAACAGCAGCTACTGGAGAAGCATTGGCTTTAAGAGATATGGGTAATGGTATTTTTGCCGCCTACGCAGGAGATGCTACTGGTGATGGAAATGTATTGAATACTGATATCACAAATGTCATTGGAATCGCTGGAGCAATCAATATTTACAATGGAGCAGATATCGACATGGATGGTAACATCCTCAATGCTGATATTGCATTTTTCATCCTACTAAATTCAGGGCGTATCCAACAGTATTAATCATCAATTTTAATGAAGATATTGATAGGTATGCTTCTTTGAAATATATCTATCAATATTCATCATACGTAGTACTACGTATATATTACGTACTGTCCCGTATTTTAATCTCAACGCTCATATAATACCTTGCTCTCAGTTTAAAACAAGAAAATAGCTGTAAAAATAGCATTATATAGAAGCCCTTTTAATACAAAATGTATATAACAATTTTAGAACCTACTTTAATTAAATTATAAATAATGAAACAGATTACACTATGGATAGCTATACTTCTAGGATGTATTACTATCAATGCTCAAAACATTGAGCTATCTTTTGCTAATCCACAAATCACTAACGATGGTGCTGATGACTTCTACGAAGTAGATATCATGATTACTAGTGATGTTGCATATTCACAAGGATCTGGTCAGTTTTTTATAGACTATAATACCGTTGCTTTTGGAACACTCATTAATGGTGCTAGTGGGATTACCTATGAACGTCCAACTACGTCTATCTTAGGAGGACAAACAACCGTTCTTGTAGGTGAAACTGAAGTTCCTCTTGGATCTCATTATAACTCATTTACTGTAAATGATGCTACAACTTCCAAAGTGTCATATTTATGGCAACAAAATGGAAGTGGTGGAATGATAGGAACCAATATTCCTGCAAACACACCAACGGTATTAGTACACCTTAAAATGAAATATCTTACAGGTGCTAGTGCAGAGCTTCCTGATCTTTGTTTTGATGATACAAATCCTTTTGATGATCAATTTATTACAGCCTGCGGTCCTTATGATCCATTAGTAGGGTTCACATTTGTTGACTCTGATTGTACGAATCAAGCTGGCACACAAATTTTTGATTATACCCCAGATTGTACAATGCCTATCATACCATTATGTGCGGGACTTCCTCTAACAACTTATACTGGGTCTGGATGGGATAACGGAACACCTGACGGATCAATGAATGCAATCATTGATAGTAATTATGACACTTCTATTGTAGGGGAAAATATTGTAGCCTGTTCTTGTACTATTAATGCAGACGTTATAGTTACCGTAACTAGTGACCAGTATTTACAAACTACTGGAAATCTTACCATAGATGGAACTCTTGATGTAGCTCATGAAGGTAGTATTGTACAAACAGATGAAAGTGCTGTGACTATTAATAACGGATCAATTTCTATTGCTAAAACAACTCCTACTATAGACGATCGTAACTATGTAGCGATGAGTAGTCCTGTAACTGCAGAAAATAGAGATAGAGTCTATGGAAATTCTAGAGCTGTATTTAGTATCATACCAAGCAACTTTGTGCCTTTTGATATTGATCTTGATGTGTTCCCTGAATTTAATGGAGCTGAGAATTTCCTCGATGATAATAATGATTATTTTGCTCCTGTAACAGGAAGCGCTACACTTCCAAGTGCAGGAATTGGACAACTGGTGTTCCCCCAACCAGAGCCCAATGTAGGAGATGGTGCTTATACCCTAACCTACACACAAGATGCATCTAATCCAGGAACATTAAACTCAGGAACAATTTCTGTGCCTATTCATTACAATGGGCCAGAAACTACAAATAATTATAACCTACTAGGAAATCCTTATGCTTCGGCTATTGATGTAGAAGCATTCATCAATGCTAATGATGCGGTAAATGAAGTATACTATTGGGATCACTTGACCAATCCTACGGCTGAATTGCCAGGATTTGGAACGAGTAATTTCTCTATGAATGATATTTCTATCCGTAATGCCTTATTGGGACTGGCCGCTGTTAATGGAGGTTCAGCACCAAGTCCCTTTATGGCTTCCGGACAAGGATTTGGGATCAAAGCTAACCAAACCCAAGCTGGAGCAAACACACCAGTGGTATTTACAAATAGTATCCGTGTCGCTGGAAATAATAATGATTTTAGAAATACAGAAAGTACTACTATAGACAGATTATGGTTAAATTTAACCACTAATGCTTATGAAGAAGCTACTTCTCAAACAGGTATTGGGTTTACGCCTAATGCAACCCCTGGATATGATCCTGGATATGATAGTCCAAGACTAGGGACGTTTATCTCATTATTTACAACACTGGAAACAGGAGAACAACTTGCTATTCAAGGTAGAGAAACTTTTGATGCTGCTATAGAACTTACGCTAGGGTTTGCTACTTCTGTAGAAACAGAAGAGAATTACACTATTAGTATAGACCATTTTGAAGGAATTAATATTGAAAATGTACCTGTATTCTTAATTGATCATTTAGAAAATACGATCACAAACTTAAAAGAAAACAGTTATTCTTTTACAGCGACAAGTGGAATTCAGTCAGAACGATTTACGGTAGTATTCCAAGAGCGTGATGCACTGGATACAGACGAAGTTAGCTTTCGCGAAAGCGATATAAAATTATATCCTAATCCAGCTTCTGATTTTGTAACCTTAGCGTATCAAGGTGATAGACAATTAGAGCAACTGACTATTACGGATATAAATGGACGATTAATTAAAATAATAGATCTAGAAAACTTTAACAATGCTCAAGTAATTGACACCAGTATTCTAGCAAAAGGAATCTATTTTATACAGATTCAATCTATTGATAGAAATGTAATTAAGAAATTAATTATCCGATAATGAAAGTGTAATTATCATAAAAAAGAGCTATCAAAATGATAGCTCTTTTTTATATACAATATCTCTTAAAAAAGAATATCTTTATTACAAATATCTGTATGCTTTATGAAATGCCTCCTCATCATTTGCAGTTTATATTTCAGTTGTTTTGTGTATGCACAAAATGACACATTACAAGCAACAGTTACTTCATTAAAAAATAAAATTGCTCAGGCAGAAGACCTTGAGAAACTACATCTATTAGATAGCCTTTCTAATATGATATTATATCGAAAAGATTTTGCATATGATTCTATTGTTCGGGAAACTATTTCTTATGCATTAAATCATAAAGCTAGAGATATTGCAGATAAGAATACTGCCTCTCTTATTTTTTACTTGAGTAATCGTTTAGGCAAACCTAAAGAAGCAACTTCGCTTTTTGAATCTTTTAAACAACGTTCTGACACGACACTTAATGCTAATATTTTAGCAGAATTACACCTTAATGGAGCAGATAGTTACTATTATATTGGCAAAACAGAAAAAGCTATTCGCCTATACAAATTGGCAGAAAGTTATGCTCGTTCAGCTAATAATCAAGTAATCTTAGGTGCTGCCAAAGAATATAGAGCAGACGCAAATGCTGATATAGGTAATTTTGTCAAAGCAGCACAACTTCTTGATGAAGCTGAAAATATCTATACTTCAATTAATGATACTGTTCGAGAGATGCTTACACAAAATTCTAGAGCTAACTTATATAGTCAAAATGGTTTTTTCAAAGAAGCTAGAGAAGAGCGTGAAGAAGTCATTCGTAAAGCTGAAAAAGCAACATATTATCCAGCACTACTTTCTGCCTTATATAATGCTTCTATTGATGATGGATTTACGGGTAATTATAAAAGACGAATTATCCATTTAAAAAAAGCATTACGTTATACACGACAGTCAGAGTATATTGATTTATACGAACCACGTTTACTTAATAGTCTTTTACAATCGTATTCAAAAACAGATAGTTTAGAACTTGCACTTAAAATTCTTGAAGAATTACAAAGCAATCCTAAACGCAACACCCAAGGAGTATTTAAAAATATGCATACTAGTGCATTATCAGAGTATTATTTAGCGAAAGGTAATTATCAGAATGCTCTGATTTATGGAACAGCATATCTTGAGAGTCAAGAACAGTCTAAAAATGTTATAAACCTTATAGGCGCTCATGAATTTCTAGTTAACCTACATTCCATATTAAAAGATGATTCAAAAGCGCTCTATCATCATAAAGCCTTTTCAAAAATTCAAGATTCTATAAATAATATACAAAAGATAAATAGCTTATCCTACTACCAAACATTATATGAAACTGAAAAAAGAGATGCTCAAATTCAAAAGCAACAGGCAGAAATCACATTATTAGGAGTAAAAAACAATATAAAAAATCAGTGGTTTTTATTTGGAGGTATTAGTATTCTATCACTATTCTTTATTTTATGGCTAATCCGGTCACAAAAATATGCAAAGAAAAAACAGGTCTTAAAAGCTATCTTCACGCAGGAATTAATTAACGGACAAGAAACAGAACGTATCCGCTTAGCACGCGAGTTACATGATAGTGTAGGTCAAAAGTTGATGTTACTTTCACAAAAAGCAAAGATTATTGGAGATTCAGACATCAATACACTTACTGGAAATACATTACAAGAACTTCGTAACGTTCTAAAAGGGTTACATCCTTCTACCCTAGAAAAATTAGGGTTTAGTGTGGCTATACAATCACTTATTAATGAAGTGGACACTAAAACGTATATCTTTTTCACATCTGAAATAGAAAAAGTAGATCCATACCTAAATAAAGATGTGACGCTTCATCTATATCGTATCGTACAAGAACTATTAAGTAATATTGTAAAACACTCTGAAACTAAGTCTGTAAATATTTCTATTACCAAAGAAGATCAAGCCATCGTAACCGTCATCAAAGACAATGGGAAGGGCTTTAATTTTACAGAGAAATATGAAAGTGCTGAAAGTTTAGGAATGAAAATACTCATAGAACGCTCAAAAATCATAAATTCAAAGATAGAGATCAATAGTACTGTTGAAAAAGGAACAACAGCAATTATCTCTATACCAATATAATGTATATAAAGACATAGGATCATTAAGTATATTTTGAATACTGTTGTGTATTGAAAATTTGAATATGTACTTTTACTTTATTTTTTTTCAAAAAAATATGAAATTTAGTATTATATCTTTTATCATTTTATCTTTTACACTTTTGCAATTTGAAGTGGGATATACACAATCCACATTATCTGATAAAAAAGAAAATGTTAATACATCTTTTTATAACGATATTATTGTAGGTGCCAGAGAGCTAAACGGTATTGGAAGTAATGAATCAGAAGACATTTTTATTGGATATTACAAAGGCTTACAATTATTAAAAGAAGTTGAAGATAGTTTAAAGCTTAGATTTTATGATGATTATTCTTTTGCCATGTATACATTGCATCTGTATGATGAATCTATCAAACTGGCAAAAAAGGGAATTGAGCTTTCAAAGACAGCTCCTGAATATATTCCAATTCAAAATTATTATAATGATTTAGCTTTTAATTATGCTGAACTTAAGAAGTATGATAGTGTTACTTGGGCATATAAAATGATTAATAAAGAAAATGAAAAAAATAAAGATTATTTTCAGAGTATTAGTAGTTATAATAATTTAGGATACCACTATTATTTAAATCTTAAGAAATATGACTCAGCGCTCATCTTTTTAAAAAAACGTGATAAGCATCCAGGTCGAGTTTTTGATAGTTCTCTTACCTTAAATTGGAGTATAAATGATAATATCGCTTTAGTATATATGGCTCAAAAAAGATATGCAGAGGCGAGTGCTCTTTTTAAAGAAAACTATGAGCATTATACGCAGAATAAAAGAGGATATTTATGGCGAGAGCGCTGGTTAAGGGCTGGACTACAATATGCGGAGGTTGAAATCATTCAAGAAAATTTCCTACATGCAAAAAAAATACTTCAAGAGATAGAAGGACACTTAACTAATCTTTCAAATTATCGTGATAGTCCAAATGAATATTTTAAATCAAAATTGTTGTTGCTTAAAACTAAACAACAATTTGCGCAAGCAACACGTGATTTTGAGCGCGCAAATCTTCTAGGTATCACGTATCATAAACTTAAAGACAGTTTAAAAAGAAGTGAGGAAGAGCATTTATTAAAGGATTATAATTTAATTCGGGAGATTGGATTACAAAATGCTCAAAATACACTGCAACAAGAACAATTAATAAATAAAGTAGAGAAGAAAAGTTTAGAATTAGATTTAAAGCGTCGTTCTACTAGAATTTACTGGTTATTAGCAATTGGGATCTTAGTATCTATACTTATTTTTGGGTATATCTATTATAGAAAAATGCAACTATACGCTAAAAACAAAGAGCAATTACAGGAAGCATACGCACAAAATCTTATTAAAAGCCAAGAAAAACAACGTACACGTATTGCACGTGAATTACATGATAGCGTGGGACAAAAACTGATGTTGCTTTCGCAGAAAACAAGAACAGCTAATGACCCAAGTATGGATATACTTGCAAAAGAGACACTGGAAGAATTACGCAATGCTTTAAAAGGACTACATCCAGCCATCATAGAGAAATTAGGGATTAGTACTTCACTACAATCATTAGTCAATCAAGTAGATGCAAATACGTCTATTTTCTTTACAACAGAAATTGATAAAGTGGATGACTACTTTACAAAAGAAGCCAGTCTCCATCTCTATCGCATTATTCAAGAACTTCTCAATAATATTGTCAAACATGCAGATACTAAATCTGTATATGTTTCAGTCATTAAAGAAGACCAAAGCATTAAAACTGTCATTAAAGACAACGGAAAAGGGTTTAATTTTGAAGAAAAATATAACAGCGGTAAAAGTTTAGGAATGAAAACACTTTTAGAACGTGCAAAAATTATAAATTCGAAGATAGAAATCAATAGTGTCCTTGGAAAAGGAACCACAGTAATCCTACATACCTCTACATAAGATGAATAAAGATGTGAGTATCGTTATAGCAGATGATCACCCAATGCTACTTAAAGGACTTCATGATCAACTTGAAGACAGTAATTATAATGTAATAAGCTCAGCCGCAAATGGTATGCAAGCTCTTGAAGCCATTTTGACATTACAACCAGATATAGCATTATTAGATATAGATATGCCCTTATTAAGTGGCTTTGAAGTTGTGAAAATGGCAAAGGACAAAGGGGTTCATACACATTTTATTATGTTATCCTTCCACAAAGAAGCAGACTATGTAACACAAGCAAAAGCATTACAAATTCAAGGATATTTACTAAAAGAAGATCCATTTTTTGAAATCGAACGATGCATAGAAGCTGTTCTTTCTGGAAAATACTATTTCAGCAAGTCTTTTGAAGATAACATTTTAAACAATGCTTCTAAAGAAATAAAAAAATTACAGTTATTAACCCCATCTGAGTCTACAATTTTAAAATTAATTGCGCAACGAATGGCTACTATTGATATTGCTGAGAATCTATTTATATCTGCCCGTACGGTAGAAAAGCATCGAAGTAATATTATAAGAAAGTTAGGGTTAGAAGGAGAAACTAATCAACTTACCAATTGGGCACTTACAAATAAAAGCACCATTCTCGAATTATAGAAATAGTATTTCTCGCTTCTGCTTAAATTCATTTATCCTTCATTTTTAAATACATATCACACAACAACTAGTTATATGTTTTTTTATATACGTGCTACTACGTAATAAATACGTGTTACTGCTTATTTGTTACATATTATTTAGGTCATAATTTAGCGATGAAGATATAAGTATACGATTAAGGGTTATGTATTCTTATTTTTTCATAGAGAGGTTTAATAAGAAAGCATTTATTTAAGGCTTCCTTATTAACAGAAGATAAATTAACTATTTTTATATGAGTGATACAAATCGTATGTACATTGCTCACAGCAATCAAAATTTTGTTGAATCGCTAACGTCGCATTTTACAGATACACATACTTTATATAATAGCACAAATGACGGTTTTGAAGCTTTGCGATATATTTTAAAATATAATCCAAAACTCGTCATTATCGAAGCAGATCTTCCTAATCTAAATGCAACAGATATTATTAAATGTATTAATAAAAAATCACGCACTACAACGTTTATTGTAGTTACTACAAATAATTCTACTAAAGTTCCTTGTACTTCTAAACGTAAAAAAATCAAAGCCCCCCCCTGTTTTACTCAAGTAATAGAAATAGCATATAACCAAAGTAATTTCACTCCCATATTACAACTTATTGATAAAGCAGATCAAAAAAAGCAGATAATTCCATATTGAATATTGCCTGTTTGATTACTTGAATGGTTAGTTAATAGTTGAGAAGAAGGGGTCATTTTAAAAAGATGATACCCTTCTATTTTGTTATAAATCTATAGGACATATAGTTACTTAAAAATTGAGATATGTACTAGATTTCTTTCAAGTCTTAAAAAAAATACAATTAAATGTTAAAGTCAAAATTCTTAGTAACATTTAGGATACACTAGGCGTCTTGTATACATAATTGCGATATAATGCGTCATTATAGTATGTTATACAAAGTATTATGTATAACATACAAACATTCATCAATCAAAACTCAATCAGACAATGAAACAACTATTTCTAGCATTTTTGCTATTATTGGGCAGTATAAGCTACGCCAATACAAATGACCCAGTAGATAAAATCGGTACCATTAAAGGGCAGGTACTAGATAAAGAATTACAAGAACCACTTCCTTTTGTTACAGTATCTGTACATAATACAGCAGGTGAGATCATCACTGGAGGAATTACAGATGACGATGGTCAATTTGAAATCAAAGGAATTCCTGAAGGAGAAAACAACGTATCTATCCAATTTATAGGATATAAAACATACGATGTTCCTATTACTGTAAGTAGAAAAAACAGATCTATTAATCTAGGTGTTATCCAACTTGAAGAAGAAGCCACAGGACTTGATGAAGTAACTGTTGTTGCAGAGCGTACGACAATACAACAAAAAATAGATCGTAAAGTCATCACTATAGGAAAAGACCTAACAACCTCAGGGCCTACTGCAGGGGATATCATGAATAACTTACCATCGGTGACAGTAGATCAACAATCTGGAGCCTTATCATTAAGAGGAAACCAGAACGTACGTGTGATGGTAGACGGAAAATTATCTAATGTCCCAGTAGACCAATTATTAAAGCAGATTCCATCTACATCTATCAAGCAGATAGAGCTTATCACAAACCCATCGGCTAAGTACAATCCAGAAGGAATGAGTGGGCTGATTAATATCATCCTACACAAGAATGCCAATCTAGGATTTAATGCCAATATCAATACAGGTATCACCTACCAAGACAACCCAAAGTGGAATACAGGAATTGACCTTAACTATCGTAACGGAAAATTTAATCTCTTCGGAAGTTGGGGCGGTAACTATAATAAAAATACAAACTTTGGTTTTGTAAACCGTCCTAATGATGGTATTACTCAAAACTTTGATTTCTTTGACGATAGTAATTCTAACCTCTTTAAAGTAGGATTAGATTATTACATCAACGAAAAAAACACATTATCTGTATTTACAAATCAAAACACATTTAATGGTTTTGTAACGGGAACAACTGATGTTACTTTTCCAAACGCTGCAAATGATGTGACACAGATTTTTGACAATCGTAATGACAATACATCATCTCAATATAACATTGATTATAAATTAGACCTTGCTAAAGAAGGAAGTTCTATTGAGTTAGAAATAGATCATAATATTTTTAACGGTGATGAAAATGGAAACTTCCTTTTTGACGGAGATAACGTTGCTCAAGATTATGTAGATTTTATAGATACAGATCGTACAAGAACAACCATAAATTTAGATTATGAAAATCCAATATCAGAAACGATAAAATTAGAAGCAGGTGCACAAGCACGTATATTTAGCTCTGAAATTGGAAGAACTTCTAATCAGTCTGTGATTAACCCTTTTAACCTATCTATAGACCCTAATACGTTTATCGCCTCCCCTACAACAGATTTTGACTACTCTAGAGATATTTACTCTTTATATGCTTCTGTAAATAAGAAATGGGAAAAGTGGTCGGCACAATTTGGCCTTCGTTTTGAGTCTGTAGATGTAACAGCAGATACAAGAGAGACTTTCCAAGATGGTGTCGTAACAGATGATTTATCAAACTTTAATACCGATCCTTCAGTACAAGTATCTCGTGACGGGAATAGCGTGTTACGTAATTTTGGAAATGACTATACACAAGTATATCCATCTGCCTTTATTACCTACAATCCTTCAGAGAAAAATCAATATCAGTTTAGTTACAGTCGTCGTATAGATCGTCCAGGTATTGGGCAAGTAAATCCAATTCGTGAGTTTAGCACACCACTTATCTCTGCTTTTGGAAACCCTTCTTTAGTACCACAGTTTACAAACTCTCTAGAAGTAAATTACACACGTAGCTTAGAAAAAGGATCTATTACAACAGGTGTATTTTATCGCTCAGTATCTGACTTGATTAACCAAGCATTATTGTACAACCGTACAGATCCTAACCTAAACAGTTTGATTTTCACACAAGACAACTTTGATGATACTTCATCATACGGTCTTGAGGTTTCTGCAAACTATAAAGCAACAAGTTGGTGGAGTCTTAATGCAAGTTTTGATGTCTTCTCTCAAACGCAACAATCATTTGCAGAGACGGTAGATGCTAGCATAGAAAACCCGACAGTAGATGATATCACGAGTAACGATTTTGAGATAGACAATGTAGTATGGAATTTTAGAGTATTCAACAACTTTAAGGCTACAAAAAAATTGACCTTCTCGGCCTTTATATTATACCGTGGTGCCAATGAGAATATTCAGTTTGAAGTAGATCCTATGTTTATGACTAACATTGGAGCACGTTATAACTTCTGGAAAGGAAAAGCAACGGCAAGTCTTAATTATAATGACATCTTTAATACGATGAAGTTTCAAGGTACAGGAACCCGTCCTTTTAATCAGAACATACAGTTTAACTGGGAAAGCAATACGATTAATGCATCACTATCGCTTCGTTTAGGAGGAAATAAGTATCGTGCAAAATCTAGAAAACGTCGTGATAATGACGAGAAAGAAGGCGGAGGAATCTTCTAGAGTTCTAAAGATCTTAGATCCCGATTTTCAGCGGGATTAGTTCAACTTACAATTTTGAGAATGCCTTTCAAACTTCTCAAAATAGAGTTTTACTAACATACTATAGATGATGGACTGACCTAACTTCCAATTATACTTGAACATCATCTACTACTTGAAAACCGGGGTTTGATCACTTCGGTTTTCTTGTTTTTTACGCTTTCGCGAAAGCGGACTCAGTATCTTTACAATAGAGAAAGCCCCATAGAAATACTATAGGGCTTTTATATAAGAGATACCCAAAAGGGCATACATTCATAAGCTACTGCTTAATGACGCGTATGACTTCTCGTTGATCTCCTGTGGTTACCGTTATAAAATAAATCCCATCCGTCACCTGAGTGCCTTGCGATGTCCTTCCATTCCATACGATAAATTGACTTCCTGTAGTTACTTGACTAAAAAGAGTATTGACCTCTCTTCCTAGTACATCATAAACTACAATATCTGTTTTTCCTTCTCTTGTAATATCAAGTGTAAACGACGCTGTAAATGGATTTGGGAATCCAGTTACTGATGTTGTATTTGCAATCACCTCATCAACACTCAATGTGCTATCTGGTGTAATACGTGTATAATACACATCCTGTCCACCATTAATGGTGTTTGCCCATGCGACATGAGCCCCTTCGTCATCTGAGATCATATCAAAATAATCTCCCATTTTATTTTGTTGTGGGTATCCTATCGAAGGATCAAATGCTTCTGAAATTACTTGGTTTTCAGACCATGTTGTTCCTTGATCATCAGAAAAAGAGTAATACAACTCTGAAAATAGTGTTCCTTCTGGTGCATTACGAGTATCTAACCAAATGATATCAATACGTCCATTAGGCGCAACTGCCATCGTTCCTAACCATTGGATATTGGTCGTACTCTCATCGGTATTAATTCGGATGGGGTCTTCAAAAGTAATACCACCATCGGTACTTCTAGAAAACATCACATCCCCTTGATCACTATTGGAATTTCTATCTACAGAAGCAGCTACATATACATTTCCTTCGCCTGGGCCATTAGATATATCAACATCAATCCATGTCTGTCCTAATAATCCCTGAGGATTTACAGACAGTCCTGCATTGAGCTGTCCATCCAGGTCTACAATACTTACATCCTCCCACTCGATCGTACTTCCAGCATCTTTTGCGTTTAGGGATTGAAAAACCACGATATCTGCACCATTGGTTCCCGTTAGATATAACGTACTTTCTTTATTTACAGCCAGTGTTCCCCAGAATGGGTCTTGAGGGACATCGATACAAGTTTCAAAGCTCTCGCTTCCATCTGTCGACCTGGTAAAAGCACCATCACAAGTTGTAAATGAAAGATTCCAATGTGCATAATTGTTATTTACTCCTGGATTATGGTCTACACGCATCCATTGTTTATCGCCTCCATTTGCTGGTACTGGATCTTCCCATACAACGCCTCCATCACGTATGACAAATACATCACACTCAAATGTATTACGGAGACTATTATAATATAGATTCCCTTCAGAATCAAAATCCAATACAGGGTCTGATCTAAAAACACCTGGATCTAATACGCCAGGAAAAGTCCAAGAATTTCCTCCATCTAAGGAATATCCATATCCCGCCTGACGGAAATTGTTCTCTACCGTATCAAATTGTCTCCACCCGATCACAATACGATCAGGATTGGTTGGATCTACAGCAATGGAAGGTTCGTTGGCAGCATCACCTACAATATTTAAATTGTTCTCATCTATATTTACTTGTACAGTAAAGAAATCACTAGCTCTCACAGTATAAGCAGGACTCTTTTGCATGCTTGCTCTAGAAATTGGAACATAGTTATGCTCTTGAATTTCTACATGTTTTTCTCGTAAAGGAATTTGTTCTTGGGCAATCGTAACAAACGACATACCTATACTTAAGGCAATTACATAGTATGATTTTAACATGATTGGTAGGATTTAGAATGAATAACTTATTCAATCTAAAGGTATAAAATAGTAGTACACAATATGGTAATCCCTATAAAAAATTCCTTCTAGTTATAGAAATATACGATGATTTTAATAAGGTTATTATGTATCAAATCTTACTTAGTACGCTTTCGCGAAAGCGTACTCTGTTTAAAAAAACGTATTTTAATATAATCAATAGCCATTCAACTAACTAACCAAAATATACTTATGATGAAAAAAGATACCCTAATATCTAGCATCTTATGGATATGTAGTACCCTATTTACAATTACTTCTTTAAGCGCACAATCTAATTTACAAGCTAAACGAATCTTAATTAATGCACCCACTAACGGACAGTTGCAGAGCATACAGCAATCTGGAATTGATTTACATTGTGGTGCTCGATTTAAGGGAACAGGTCTTGAATTAGACCTAAGTGGTAATGAAATAGCACAATTGGAACAGATAGGTATCTCCTATACGACAATAATTGATGATCTAAATACATTCCTTATCAATCGAGCTATTGAGACTAGACCGCAAGCTGAAGCTGAGTTACGTGCCATGAAAGAGGCTTCATTAGAACGTAAAAACACAAGAGCTTCTATAAGTACTGGAGAGACTACAATTCCTAGTTTTATACAAAGAGAAGCCTGCGACGAAATAGATTGGGTCTCTCAAAACTTTAGATTAGGCGGCTTTAATGATCCTGCTATTCCTTTTGGTGGTTGCCTTACTCTAGATGAAGTAATTATAGAACTTGACCGCATGCAATCTTTATATCCTGATCTTATCTCTGTTCGCATGGATGCTTCCCCTTCAGGGCAACAAACTTGGGGAAATACAACAGGAAGTGCTGCAGATCAGTTTGATCCACAAACCATCTGGTATGTGCGTATCTCAGATAATCCTAATACTAATGAGCAGGATGAACCAGAGTCTCTTATTACAGGAATGACTCATGCAAGAGAGCCTAGTAGTTTAATGAATATTATCTACTATATGTGGTGGCTTTTAGAAAATTATGAATCTGAGCCTGCGATACAAAATCTTATTGATCATCAAGAAATGTATTTTATGCCAGTAATGAATCCAGATGGTTTAAAATGGAACGAAATTATTGCTCCTACTGGTGCTGGTGGTCAACGTAAAAATTTAAGCCCTGGTGTATTTGACACAGGGACAACAAGTTTTAATAATAATCGTAGAGGTGTTGACCTGAATAGAAACTTTGATTACTACTGGGGATTTGATAGTTCAGGATCTACTAGTATTACATCACGAGATGATTATAGAGGCACAAGTCCTGCTTCTGAACCTGAAACTCAAATTGTAAAGGATTTTGTTCAATCAAGAGATTTTAAATATGCTATTAATCATCATTCTGGATTAAATGCTATTATCACCTCTTCTTATAATGGTGATCCAAATGCTTCTCCTTCTGGGCGAGAGGATGAATATCAAAAAATGTTACATGATATTACACGTTTTAATCGTTACATGCATGGTTCTGCTCCCGATATATTAACAAATGCAAATGGAGATACTAATGATTGGATGTTAGGTGGTGATCCTATTACATATACTGCAACAAATGGTATCACTTATACAACAGCTGGCTCTGGTAAAAATATCATTGCATTTTCTCCAGAAAATGGAGATGAGTTCTGGCCTGCTTTAACTGATTTTGTTCCTATTGCTAAACGTGCTGTACGAATGAATTTACTAACGTCATTCTTTGCTGGAAAATATGCGCGATTCCATGATTTAACTCCTGTACACGTTGAAACAACAACTACAACTATGGATTTTGCTATAGAATACTTAGGGCAAACTTCCAGTGATATTACAATAGAGATGACACCCATATCTGCTAATATCTCAGTAATCACACCTAATATTACACTACAAGGATTGGAAATATTAGAGCAACGTACGATAAACCCCTCTATAACATTAGATCCTTCTATTCAAGCAGGTGATGTTATTGAATTTCAGATACGTGTCAGTAATGATCTATATACCATCTATGAAACTACAATTACTAAATATTATCAGCCTTCAGTATTACTTGATGCTGACAGCATTACAAATTGGTCGCTTAGTGGTACTTGGTCTCAAACTACAAATGGATATAATGGAAGTACAAATGCCATTACAACAACTCCTTCTCCACCTTATGGAAATAATCTTTTAAGTTATGCAACACTTGTTACACCTATTGATTTATCCATTAATAATACTGCTATTATACATTTTAATGTTTTATGGGATTTAGAACGAAACTTTGATTTGGTACAACTAGAAGCAAGTATAGATGGAGGGAATGAATGGATTGGGTTATGTGGTAAATACACTAAATCCTCAGCGCAACCAAATACAAACGGTCATTGGTTAAAACCTTCAGAAATACAACATCAATCTACTAACGGAAGCTTTATTTATGACGGAGATTTAATTGTTGATGGTACTGACAAATGGATTATGGAAGAGTTTGTAATAAATCCTGACAATAATCAAGAAATTATTGGAGCTTCTAATGTCTTACTTCGCTTTAAATTTGATACAGATGCATCCAATCGCACAGATGGATACAATACTAATTTTGAAGGTTTCACTTTTGATAATTTCAAGATCATTGTAATGGATCAAGCTTGTGACACGAATCTTATTTCTTCATTTCCTTATGAGAATACTTTTGAAAATGGTATCGGGTTTTGGATTCAGAATAGTAATGATGATGGAAATTGGACAGAAAATGTAGGTGCTACAGCTAGTCCTGGCACTGGACCTATTGAAGGAAATGACACAACAGCTTCTGGAGGAGGCACCTATCTATATTTAGAAGCATCTGATCCTACAAATCCTCAAGTGACAGATCCAAATGCTATTGGTTTTAATGCTACTGCTATTTTAACAAGTTCCTGTATCGATCTATCTACTCAAGTAATGCCTACATTTCATTTTGACTATCATATGTTTGGAATTGATACAGGATCACTAGCTTTAGAAATAACTACAGATACTGGAGTACAGTGGACAGAATTATGGTCTCAATCTGGTCAAAACCCAAGTCAAACATCTCCCAATGCACCTTGGGTTACTCAAACTATTGATCTTTCATCGTATATAGGACAAGTAATACAATTACGATTTATAGGGATCACTGGAACTGATTTTAGAAGTGATATAGCTATTGACAATCTCAAGATTACTGTTCCTACAACCTGTCCGATGACGACTACCTTTAGTAATGGGGTATGGAGTAATGGAATACCAGATATAAATACCACAGCCATTATAGATAGCTTTTATTCAACAGATCTTGGAAATATTACAGCATGTAATCTTATCATAAATTCAGGAGGTTCCGTTTTTGTTAAAACAAATAGATATATACATATTGAAAATGATATTATTGTAAATGGGAACCTTGTTTCTCAAAATGCAGGAAGTATTGTTCAAATTCAAGATGATGCGACTACTATAAACAATGGTACAATACGTATATTTAAACGAACACCTCGTCTAGCACCAAGAGATTTTATACTACTCTCTAGTCCTATGACTGCTGAAACACGCCAAAGTGCTTATGGAAATGCAGATCGTGTATTTGGTATTATTCCTGAAAACTTTATTCCATATCAAGGTATTCCGAATGTGATTAATTTTATAGATGATAATGGGGATTATTTAGAAAGTCCTATTACTAATCTTAATCCTAGTGAAGGTTATATTTTATTTCCACAACCCAATAACGCTAGTAATAATGCAATATATGTACACGAGTATACATTAGGGACTTTAAACAATGGGGTGATTACAGCTCCTATACATTACAATGGACCTACAACAGCAAATAATTTTAATTTGCTAGGAAATCCTTATCCGTCTGCTATTGATGCTGATGAACTCATTACTCAAAACGATGCTCTTAATGAAATATACTATTGGGAGCACATTACTAATCCTAATACAAGTCTTCCTGGACCTGGAAATCGCAACTATGATATGGATGATGTTTCTATACGTACAATTGGCATGGGAATTCCTGCAGTAAATGGAGGAACAGCACCTGGACAATTTATGACTTCAGGTCAAGGTTTTATTATGTTTGCAGATCAGTCGCAAGTAGGATCTGATGTTGTTTTTAATAATGTAATGCGTGTTCTTACGGGTAATGCTAGACCACGTCAAGCCATAACAGACAATAAACTATGGCTAGGGCTTTCTACAAAAGATAGAGCATCACATAGTACTACAGGAATAACATTTACGCCAGAAACAACTCCTGAAATTGATGCAGGTTATGATAGCAAACGTTTACAGACAAGTATTTCCTTATTTTCTATTACTGAAAATAGAGAGCAATTAGCGATACAAGCTCGTGAATCTTTTGATACAGCTATAGAAATAGATTTAGGATTTTCAACAGAATTTTCTGGGAAACAAGAATACACAATATCTTTAGACAAATATGAAGGTGTAGATCTAGAACAAACATCTGTATTTCTCATAGATTATGAAAAACGGACTATCGTAAATCTTAAAAAACAAGCGTATACTTTCTGGTCAAATAAAGAAATCTCAACCAATCGTTTTAAACTTGTGTTTAAAGAGAAGGAAGTTCAAAAACCTGAAGAGATAGATTCTAATGATACGCTTACGTTATATCCAAATCCCGCAAAAAATCAAGTGCAATTAACGTCTAACGGGAAAGAACCCCTTTTATCTATATCAATTACAGATATACAAGGCAAACAAATTCAGTATCAAAAACTTGACACATCAAAAAACACACATACGATACATGTACATACATTACCTAAGGGCTTGTATTTTGTGCATGTTACAAATGCTCAAAATGTGGTCGTAAAGAAATTATTGATAGAATGATCTAGTTATAAAAACGCTTAAAGATTTCTATAAGACGCGTCGATGGAATCATGTTGTTTTCGTGCGCTTCCATTTCGTTTAAGATTTGCTCAATTGCTTCTGGGCGAATCCCTAGCTTTAGACCATAATTACGTAGTGCATCCATCTCTGCTATATGAGTTTCTTGATCTACGTTCATTAATAAAAGTAATCTATGGAACTGTGTGATACGTTGCATCTCTGTCGTAAGCACATTTACTTTTGAAGGATTGGCATGGATATGATCTACATCTTCTTTAGACAATCCTAAGCGTCCTGCAACGGCGAGTATAAAATCATACTCACGTTCATGTAATTCATTATCTGCCTTTGCCAATGCGATCATATCTGAAATGATCTGTTTTTTCTCTATATCCAAAGTACCTCGTTTTTTACAGCACAATATAGGGGATATTCTGTTTTTATGAAAGGGACAGATTACGGTTTTCCGTAGGGAAGTTTTGAGAAAGTGTTTTAGCTTGGACAACGATCAATATATAGCTGTGTTCATGATCTGGATAAAGAACACTTTTATCTAAAACAAGCTCATTGACAACCTTTTAAGTAAAAATTAAGTTATTTTTAAATATGTATTATTTCAAAAGCAGGATGAAGAATGAATAACATAGAAATACCCATTGAATTAAAGCAAGCCATAAGTGATAACAAATTAATAGTTTTTGTAGGTGCAGGACTTTCATACGATTTAGTAAATACTAAAGGGCAAGCTATAAAAGGTTGGGGAAATTTGGTGGAAGAAATTATAACTCAATTACAAAAAAAAGGACGTAATATAGAATCCCTCTTACCATTATTGGATACTTATGAACCAATAGAAGTATTACGTCTCATTCAAAAACATAAAGATTTTTCTAGAGATATTATTTATGATATCATAATTGATTTTTTAGAACTAGATGACACCAAAAACGATTATTCATTACACGAAAAAATAGCTAATCTTTCCAAAAAAATAATTACTACAAATTATGACTATGCTTTTGAAAAAGCTGTTCCAACATTACAGAGAAATAAAGCATATAAGGGGAAAAATTATAAATTAAATAAACACAAAAACTCTGATTCAGAATTACTTTTTAAACTTCACGGATGTCTTGATCACCCAGACAATATGATTCTATTTCCTGTAGATTATAAAAAGTTTTACAACTCCTCAAAAAAAGCACAAGACGAAAAATATGCATTATTCGTTTTAAAAAATATTATTAATAATAACTCCGTTCTTTTTATTGGGACAGGAATGGGAGATTTTCAAATCAATAACATTTTTAAAAAAATTAAACGAATTCAACATGACTATGGCAAAAAACATTTTATTGTAACTAATAAATCATTAGATAGTTCATTAGATTTTTTAACACCTATTCCTATAAAAGAGCATACAGAAATTTCAGGTTTTATAAATAAATTATTAGACATAAAGGAACAATATAAACCTCAAGAATCTGAAGAGTTTCTTAAACTTAAGAAACAACTTTTTGAATCTAACAAACAAATAAAAGAGCTTAAAAATGAAATAAATAAATCATATAATAAAGACAAGATATTAGAAAAAGAGGCTTTAAAACATTTTTCTAAAGGATTGAAATTTCATTTATCAAATGATTTAGAAAAAGCAATAAAAAGATACAAGAAAAGTATCAAATTCAAATCTGATTTTCATGATGTATATAATAATTGGGGAAATGCTTTAGGAAATCTTGCCAATACAAAACAAGGACTAGAAGCTGAAAAAATATACAAACAAGCTTTTGAAAAATACCAAAAAGCTATTGATATAAAACCTGATAAACACGAAACTTTTTATAATTGGGGAAATCATTTAGGAGATCTTGCCGAAACAAAACAAGGAACAGAAAAAGAAAAAATATACAAACAAACTTTTGAAAAATATCAAAAAGCCATTGATATAAAATCTGACTTCCATGAAGCTTTTAATAATTGGGGAAATTATTTAGGAATTCTTGCAAAAACAAAACAAGGACAAGAAGCTGAAACATTATTTCAACAAGCTTTTGAAAAATATCAAAAAGCCATTGATATAAAACCTGATTTACACGAAGCTTTTAATAATTGGGGAACTGATTTAGGAAATCTTGCTATAACAAAACAAGGAACAGAAAAAGAAAAAATATACAACCAAGCTTTTGAAAAATATCAAAAAGCCATTGATATAAAACCGGATAAACACGAAACTTTTTATAATTGGGGGAATCATTTAGGAACTCTTGCCATAACAAAACAAGGACAAGAAGCTGAAACACTATTTCAACAAACATTTGAAAAATATCAAAAAGCAACGGAAATAAAACCTGATTATCATCAAGCTTTTTATAATTGGGGAATTGATTTAGGAATTCTTGCTATAACAAAACAAGGAACGGAAAAAGAAAAAATATACAACCAAGTTTTTGAAAAATATCAAAAAGTCGTTGAAATAAAACCAGATAAACACGAAGCTTTTAATAATTGGGGAAATCATTTAGGAAATCTTGCTATAACAAAACAAGGAACAGAAAAAGAAAAAATATACAACCAAGCTTTTGAAAAATATCAAAAAGCCATTGATATAAAACCGGATAAACACGAAGCTTTTTATAATTGGGGAACTGATTTAGGAAATCTTGCTATAACAAAACAAGGAACAGAAAAAGAAAAAATATACAACCAAGCTTTTGAAAAATATCAAAAAACAACAGAAATAAAATCTGATTATCATCAAGCTTTTTATAACTGGGGAACTGATTTAGGAAATCTTGCTAGTACTAAACAAGGAACAGAAAAAGAAAAAATATACAACCAAGCTTTTGAAAAATATCAAAAAGCAACAGAAATAAAATCTGATTATCATCAAACCTTTTATAATTGGGGAACTCATTTAGGAAATCTTGCTAGTACTAAACAAGGAACAGAAAAAGAAAAAATATTCAACCAAGCTTTTGAAAAATATCAAAAAGCTATTGATATAAAACCAGATTATCATCAAGCTTTTTATAGTTGGGGAAATGCACTCATTATGCTTGCTTCAACAAAAACAGGAAAAGAAAAGGGTATCCTTTTTAAAGAAGCCTATGAAAAATGTAAAAGAGGTTTTGATTTAGGAAGCTCCCCATATAATCTCGCTTGTGTTTGTGCTTTACAAAATAAAAAAGAAGAAGCATTATTATATTTAGATCTAAGTCTTCAAAAAAGCAAAATCACGACAACTTTTGTTCTTGAAGATAATGACTGGAAAGCTTATCTAAATGATCCAGATTTCTTAGCGATTATAAAAAAATATACATAACGTATTCATAAAAGAGCAAAAAGAGCAAGATGCTCTTTTTGCTCTTACCAATAGATTAACAACCATTTGCCATGCTGCAATCAATTGGCACCCCATCACAATAACAAGCAACCCCTTCTCCTGGTCTACCCCAGTTTCCATCGATTTCAATTGTAATGTCATCATCATCATAAATTACATATCCACCTTGAATCCTTTTTTGTTCAGCAGCATTAAGTGCAGTTCCTAAGTTTGAAATCTTTTTAAGCATATTATAAATTATTTAATGAACTCCTACTCTATTCACAATAGGCTTTTCGGATACCGCCTTCTTTGGTTTAACTACTACTAAGAGGAAACTATCGTACTTTGTTACCCTATAAATGAAAAAAACGTAACGACAAGACATTACCATTTAAAAATGATATAGGAAGAAATCAAATAAGGGAATTCATTTCTTAAAGCATTTTAAAGTTCGTATCATTGAGAACAACAGATATCAAAACTCCATATGATCATATCCTACCTCATCAAAACCATTTTTATACACGTACACAGAACAGGGGGTTCAAGTATGATTAATATGCTTAAAAGAGCGTTACCGCCAGAGCAAGTAGATATCGTTGCACAACACGGGAATGCACAAACAGAAGACGCTGCTATTTTTGCTAATTTTCCAGACTATTTTAAATTTGGTTTTGTGAGAAATCCATGGGATAGACTGTTGTCTTGGTACTCATTACGAAACAAATGGAATCCACCTGTAGACTTAGAAACAGACAGAAAACAATTTGAGGAATTTTTGGAGTCAGATATGGCACTCCAAGGAGATGATTCCTTTTATTATAATCAGCTAGATTATTTTACAAATGTATCACACGATCTTGATCAAGTGACCATCTATCGATATGAGAACTATAACGAAGAAGTAAAAAAGATTGCTAAGAAGCTTGACATAACAATAGAAGAAATACCACAGGTAAACGAGACAACACCTAAGGATTATAGAGACTATTACACAGAAAAGAGTAAGGCATTAATAGAGAAAAAATGCGCCAGAGATATAGCGCATTTTGGGTATTCTTTTTAAAATCATATTCTTTTTGAGATGTCGTATTTTTCTATAAATGTTATATATTTTTAGTCCAACGGAAGTCCTAATGGGCAATCTATAAAATAGACCCAAGAGCCATCTTCCCGTTGCTTTACCACTTCGATAGAATTACCTTCTCCAAGGATAGTTCCACTAGGGTCTTTTACATGCCAATTACCTTGTAAGACACCTATATCTCCATTGATCATCTCTCCAGAGATTTGACTAGTAAGAACAGCCTTAGATGTTATAAACACCCCAAATACTTCTCTTAATGTTTCCATTCCTCGTTTTGGAGCTTCTGTAGGAGGGAAAGCCATTGTATACTCTGGATGGAAAAAATCTAAAATATTTTCCAAATCTCCATCTTGAATACACCTGCTTATTTCGGTAGCGATGTCTCGAGGACGCATTGCTTTTCTTTTCATATTCTTTTTTAACTATTATATTGTCACATCTGGCGGACGATTATCCATATCAAAAACTACTTTCCAATTGCCTTTTGTATCTTTTCTAAACACACAAATCACGCGTCCTGCTTCCCCTATTTCAGAGCCATCTTCTGGATCTGTCCCAGTTACTCTAAATTGCCCTGCGATATACCCTAAGTGCTCAGTGGCAATAACCTGCTCTTCTTTAAAAATCACTTTGGGTTGTATGGCAAAACTTCCTGCAAATCCTTCTTTTACAACAGGAATTCCTACTTGAATAGGCATATTGCTATTCATATAATTTATTTCTGGATCATATAATGACATCAATGCCTCTAAGTCATTATCATTAAATGCCTGCAACCACTGGTCTAAGGCAGTACGTATTTCGTTATTTAATTGTTCATTCATCTTCTATATATTCTATTATTTTTTTGATACTGAGTATGCTTTCGCGAAAGCGTACTTATTTTAAAACATTATAAACTCCATCGTACAGAATCTACCCATTCTGTTAGTGTTTGTGGGGTTACAGAAAGTAATTCATTTGATTTTGCAAAATCTTTACCAATAAAGCTTTCATGGTTTTGCTCCACATAACGATATAAGTTTGAAATCTCTCTTGCTGCTAGTGCTCCAAAACCTGGGATTAATTGTTGCTCAAAGTCATTGGGCGCTACTCCTATAAAATGAATATGGGCATCTATCTTTGTTCCAATAGTTTCAGCTATTTCCTCTCCTGAATATAAGTTCCCTCCTATGTATAGTACTTCTCCTGCTAGTTCTGGCTTTTGAATTGCCGCAGCAACATACTTTCCTAAATCTACATGGCTAATCCATGGTATTTTTTTGCCTGACGCCACAGGGTATGGTAATACGTGGTCATTTATAATAACAGGAATAGACCAAGGCGCTACAAGATTATCTATATATACATCGGGTACCACTGTAATGACATTCAGTCCAGAAGTATCTAGCATATGCTTCATCGTTACTTTCATATCTAATGCAAGTAATCCTGTTTCTTCAGTAGGTAAATAAAAAGTTGTATTAAAAACAACAAGCGGTACATGTTGCGCCTTTGCAGCTTCTATAAAATTTGCTGTATATCTCTTTGCAAGATCCATATCAAAAATCAAAGGAAGCATGAATACGGCAGCATCTGTGCCTTGTAATGCTGTTGCCAATGATTCTTTATCTTCTAATCCACCAGGAACAACTTTTATACCTGGTATAAGTGGCATACCTTCTGAAGTATTGCGCTTTAAAGTAACGACTTCATGATGTTCTGTTAATAATTGTTGAGCAATAGTTGCTCCTTGAAAACCGGTAGCTCCGGTAACGAAAATTCTCATGCGATTCTTTTTTAGTGTGTGTATACTCCATTTTTCTTATGTAAGAACTTCCTATACACTTTATGGTAATTCGATTATTTCAATATCTTTGACAAAATTACAACAGTACTCCATATATGACAAGTACCTACTTAAAAGTAAGGTACTTACAAAAAAGTATGTATTACTGATTATCAATATTTTAAATATGAAAGAAATTAAAAAAAATATAGAATCGTGTCCTGAATTATGCCCTGTAAAAGAAGCACTTAAGATTATAGGAGGTAAATGGAGACTTCAGATCGTTCATGAAATTGGGCATGAAAAACGAAGATTTGGGGAATTGAAACGATTAATTCCTGCGATAAGTGAAAAAATGCTTATCCAAGAACTTAAAGTTCTTACGTCATATGGAGTGTTACATAGAAAAGCGTATCCCGAGATTCCTCCAAGAGTAGAGTATTCATTAACAGCTTCTGGCAAAAGTGTATTGCCAATTATAAGTCAAATCGAAAAATTTGGTCAAGAGCTTATTGAGAATAATCTAACCTAAGTTGTTACTCAAATCGAATCGTCTTCACAGGATTAATCTTTGTAATGATATATGAAGGGATCAATAACATCAAGAGACAGAGTATAAAGACACCAAGATTGAGGATAAGAAGGTATCCTATTGGCATATAAACCGGCGCCTCACTTACATAATACGTTTCTGGATTGAGTTTAATAATCCCAAAGTACTTTTGTGCATAAATTAATCCAAGTCCTATTAAGTTCCCCCAGAAGAGCCCCATCCCAATAAGATACATGGCATTGTAAATAAAGATTTTCCGAATACTCCAATCAGAACTTCCTAAAGCCTTCAAGATTCCTATCATGCGAGTACGCTCCAGAATAAGAACTAGTAACGCTACAATCATATTAATTCCTCCTACAATAATCATAATAGATATGATCAATGCGATATTAAAATCAAAGAGTTTTACCCATTCAAAAATATTTCGATTACGTTCTATAACGGTCATGGATCGCAACATAGAATTTGAGTTCTTATACACTCTATTATTGATTTCTTGTACCTCATCAAAGTCATCTACAAAAATCTCAAAAGATCCTACTTCATCTTTTTCCCACTTATTAATCCTACGTATATGGCCAATATCTGCCATTAAATATACCTTATCAAATTCTTGGTAGGCACTTTCATAAATTCCTACAATATCAAGTCGTAATTGCCTCGGTCTATTAGAATTATCATCTATAAAAAAGACAATCACTTTATCACCTAGAGAAAACCCTAGTCTATTTGCCAGATAGCGACTCATAAGCATATCTGTCGTAATCCCATCGTTAGAAAACTCTGGAAAACGACCTTCCACCAAGTAATCATCTATCCGACTCCAGTCATAGTCGGCTCCAACGCCTTTTACAATAACCCCTTCAAAATCTGTTGCTGTACGTATAATACCAGCCCTAGCTGCTACGGCTTGTATATGTGTTACTTCTGGAACACTCTCAAAATCAGGATAAAAATCTTGATGAATTGATATAGGATTTACTGTTTCCTCACTATTATTCCCATCAAAATTTGAAATTAAAATATCTCCATTAAAAGCAGAAACCTTTTCTCTTATTTTATATTGTAAGCCTAATCCAGTTGCAATAGCAATGATCATAGCGATCATCCCAATAGCAATAGCAATGATTGCAATTTTTATAATCGTAGCAGAAGCACTACTTTTATACGATGTTGCCCCATTTAATCGTTTTGCTATAAAATATTCTAGATTCAAAATGCAGATTCTTTTGCTCAAAAATACCTTTTTTTTAACGCTCTTTATACTTATTTCGTGTGGAAATGGGAATACAAGTCCCAATACGAAGGGAGATGGTGAAAATTACGCTTTCGCGAAAGCGGACTCAACACAACACAAATCCGACGATAGGAAGAAAAATGCATCTATTATTGTAGGTGCCAATAGAACGTCTGAATACGTGCCTTTATTACAAGGCAAAAAAGTAGGAATCGTTACCAATCAAAGTGGTCTTATCTTTAAAACCGAAACACATCGCAAAGAAGAAAGTACCCATATTGTAGATTCTTTGTTAAGCCTTCATATAGATATAAAACGAGTATACTCTCCAGAACATGGGTTTAGGGGAGATGCAGATGCAGGTGAAAAAGTAAAAGATGGAAAAGATCCTAAAACTGGACTCTCCATTGTTTCTTTACATGGCAAAAGCAAGAAGCCAACACAAGAGCAGTTAGAAGGGATTGATGTTTTACTTTTTGACATACAAGATGTAGGTGTTCGTTTTTATACTTATATCTCTACATTGACATATGTGATGGAAGCTGCCGCAGAAAATGGAATTCCTGTGATTGTCTTAGACCGTCCTAATCCTAATGCGCATTATATAGATGGTCCTACCTTAGAGTCAGAGCACAGTAGTTTTTTAGGAATGCATCCTATCCCATTGGTTTATGGAATGACCATCGGAGAGTATGCTAGAATGGTAAACGGAGAGCGATGGCTTACTGATGGTATCCAGTGTGATATCACGGTCATTACCTTACAAAATTGGAGTTATACCTCTCGATATTCGCTGCCTACACGTCCTTCTCCTAATTTACCTAATGACAAAAGTATCAACCTTTATCCTAGTCTTGGATTTTTTGAAGGGACTACCATAAATGCAGGTCGAGGTACCGAGATGCAGTTTCAAATATTTGGATCACCCCATCTGGATGCTACTTATTTTCCTTTTGAATATACGCCTCAGCCTAATTTTGGAGCAAAGTACCCTAAAGAAAAAGGGGTTGTATGTCATGGGATGGATTTAAGAGATCAGGAGTATATGGCTAGAGTGAGTTTAGAATGGCTCATCGAAGCATATACAGCCCATGCAAACAAAGAAAAATTCTTTAAAACTGCAAGCTTTACCCTTCATGCAGGGACTAAAAAATTACAAGAACAAATAGAAAGAGGATACACTTTTAAAGAAATTAAAAAAGGATGGTATGCAGATATAGACGCCTTTAAAAGAACAAGAGAAAAATACATATTATATAACTAAATAAATATCAATTACAGTAAACCATTATTTAATGAAAATCAACTTATTACTATGTTTATTCTTTATTAGTTTCACTTCATTGGGACAAAGTGACTTTCTATTAGGAAAGTGGAAATTTGAAAAAATTCCTGAAAATATTGACATTGATGACTTGGGTTTAGAAATGGCAAAAGATCTTTTTAAGGATATGTCATTCTCTTTTGATGCAACAAATTACTCTCAATTTATAATGGGTAAATCAGAAAGCGGTACTTGGCGTTTAATAGATGGGGATAAGTATGAATTAACTGCTTCCAAAGGATACAGATTAGAAGTTGGGATTAAAAAAATTAGCGATACCCAAATTATATATACACAGGATAATATAGAACTTCAGTTATTAAAAACAAATGAGAAAGTTATAATTGAAAAGCAGACAAATACTTTAGACAAAATTGAAGGAATTATCATAAATCCAGAAACTTTAGAAAGTACTTGGATTTATAATGGGCAGATAAAAGACGGTAAAGAAAACCCACTAATTCTCAAACATGATACTGATGAGATAGTCAATTATACATTTAAAAAAGACCGTACTTTTATTAATCGAGCTCCATTTGGAATTGAATTAATAGGAACTTGGAAAATAGAAAATGATGGGAAAACTATACAGGTAGATAGTCAAGAAAAGTCTGAGTTTTTAAAAGTTGTAATGCTTAACACATCTGAACTACATTTATACAACCCTCTTAACGAGTCTATTATAAAATTTAAAAAGAAAAAATAAATGCTATGTTTACATGGTTCAATAATTGATAACACAATAGTCTGTTATATATGCTATGACGTATAACAATCTATAATAAATCCTATGCTTATGAAAAAGATACAAATTTTAGTACTCACCGTTTGTGTATCCCTCTCTATGATCACCTGTTCTGATGATCTGGATGATACGATACGCCCAGCATCCAACTTAGAAATTTCACAATTTATTTATAGAGGCCTTAATTTCTGGTCACTGTATAAAGCCGATGTGCCAGATCTAGCAAATGATCGTTTTGAAAGTGATGCAGAACGAGATGAGTTTTTATCTCAATTTGAAACTCCAGAAGATGCCTTTGAAGCATTACTATCTCCTAATGATCGATTTAGTATTCTTAGAGATGATTATATAGAATTAGAAAATGCATTAAGTGGGATACGTCGTTCTACAGGAATGCGTTTTTCATTATTTAATGATCCTTCAGGTAATGGAAATGTTTTTGGTCTTGTACGCTTTGTTATTAATAATAGTCCAGCACAAGATGCAGGAGTACAGCGTGGGATGATTTTTACAGGAATAGATGGAGTACAACTTACAAGTGATTCTGATTTAAGTGCCATTTTTGGACAAGATGCATTTACCATTAATCTAGCCGATTATGATACTACCACCGAGATATTTACACTAAATGGAACAGATATCACACTGGCACAAATTGAATTATCAATTAATCCTGTACATACTGCAAGAACCCTTACTGTAGATGGAGAACAAATAGGGTATTTACATTATACTGGTTTTACAAATGAATTTGATGAGCAACTCAATAATGCATTTGCTCAATTTCAAGCAGATGGAGTGACACATTTAATTTTAGATCTGCGCTACAACGGAGGTGGTTCTATAGAAACTGCAAATGATCTTAGTACGATGGTTACGGGACAGTTTGATGGGCAATTATTTATTAAGCAAACCTATAATGAAGATCGTAATCCTGATAATGAATTTGATCGTTTGTTTAATTCCAATATTGGAAGCGGAAATGGAGGAGCATCTATTAATAGTCTTAACTTAAATAAAGTATATGTAATTACCACAGGAAATACTGCATCTGCCAGCGAACTTATTCTAAGCGGTCTTGATCCATATATAGAAGTAGTCCAAGTAGGAACAACAACGTCTGGAAAATTTGAAGGGTCCTTCTTATTATATGACTCTCCAGATTTTAGAAGAACAGATAATATCAATCCTAATCATCGTTATGTCATGTTACCACTGGTATTACGATCTGTAAATGCCAATGGACTTACAGATTACTTTGATGGGTTTACTCCTGATATCCAGATTGCAGAAAACTTTGCAAATCTTGGACAACTAGGGGTTCAAGGAGAGCCTTTACTAGACGCTGTTATCGATGAGATCTTATTAGGAAGAAGACCAACTATTGATGTAGAAACACGTGAGACTCCATCCTTATTTGAGAGTGATCAAAACGATATATTATACCAACGTATGATGAATGAATAGACGGTTCCCGCTTTCGCGCCTGCCTGCCGGTAGGCAGGAAAGCAAATACAAAACATAATCAATAACATCATTGAATTATCATTTTCAAAATGGCAATATCAAAAAAAGGATTAAGGAGTATTGTTGTAAATGAAGATATCTTCTTCTGGAAATTTAATAAGAAGGTTTTTGTGATTCCAAATGAAGCAAACAATAGTTTATTAATAGTAGATTTTGGTTGGTATGATGTTTGGGACTATGCAAACAACGCTGCGCAGAGACCTCCTGATTTTGAACCCAGAACAGTGACCCCAAAATTTGTGAGTACATCTATCTTATATGCTTTAAATAATGGTTGGAAAAAGGGAACTTTTGAAATTGAGTTTAAAAAAGGAAACTATAGATTGAAAGGATAAACATATAAGTAGTCGTGAACTATTTTTGCGAACCTGCCTGCCGGAAGGCTAGAGTAAAAAACAGAAAACAAAAACCCCAAGATCATATCTTGGGGTTTTCTTATATAGTATGTAGAAAGTAATTCTTATGCAATATCACAAGAAGCTTCTCCTGGTACTTTATTTACCGCAATTCCTTTTTGCCCATCAATAGAAGCAATTGCTTGAATTGCATTTCCTGGAGCAATAGTACAAGGCTTAAGCGTTACCTCTACAGTAACATCTCCTTCCATATCTTGAGGACTTACATCCAGTACATGAAAAGCTGTACGCTCTTGATTTGCATTAGAGTCATAATAGTTCATCACAAGTCCAAATGAATTTGCGTTATGTCCATCATTTCCCCAAACCCAAGGATTAGCATTTACTTTTGCCCAAAATTCAATACCTGTAGGGTCTGTCATATTTCCGATTAGTACTTTTTCTACTCCTGGTAATCCTTCTGATTTTACGGTGAATGTAATTTTGTCTGCTGCCATTTTTTAAAGATTTAAAGGTTAATTGTTTTAGTAATTCAAAATAGGTTTTGAAAGGCATATATAACAGATGCATCATGTTATATTTTTCATTTCCATATTCTTACATCGCAAATATCTAGCACTTTACCGAATCTCACTACAGTATAAATACCTAATTATATAAAGCGGATAACTACCTGATTTTATTAAAAATTAAAAACAGGTACGCAATTGCTTAGCTTCAATAGCAAGAAAACAGCAATCAACAATCTATCTTACAATATTTTAAACAAAAACATATGTATTCCCCTCTAAATACAGCAACCATAAACAAATGATCATCAGGAGTACAAAACAAAAAATGCGAATATGTAAGAAACATATTCGCATTTTTAGCATTAGTAAGATTTTTCCTTCTATGGATTCACATATACATTCCCTGGGATAATCCCCACATTAAGCATTGTTGTAAGTGTATTATCTTGTAAATTATATATTTCTAATGTTCCATTATTTACAGAATTTCCAGCATTGCATCCTATCAATGTAGTGTTATTTAATAAGAACATATTAAAGAGATCTAATCCAGAAAGCTCTGCTGTAGCAGGAATAGAAAAATTAGAGGTATTTGTTTTAAAAACACTGCCATCTAAGTAATAATACAAATCATTCCCTACAATATTTAAATAATCAGGATGGTCTTGCATTCCAAATATAAAGATATTGATCACTTGATTATTTGCAGGATTAATACGTGTTAATGTACCCATTGTTTCATTTCCTGTAGATACTGGACTTCCTCCTCCTAATACCCATAAATCTCCATCTCCATCTAGTTGTAACGAGTTAGGTGCCTCTCCTACATTAATAGTAGATAAAACAAGGTCTACTTCTGGATCAATCACCGAGACTGTGTTATTAATGTTTACACCTCCTGTATTTATCACATAAATATTAAAACGATTAAACAACATTCTATCTGGTCCTTCTTCTACAGGAATTGTTCCTGTTACTGCATTTGTTGCAAGATCAATAACAGCTATATAATCATCGGTAGAAACTGAAGGGTCTCCCCAATTAGACACATATCCTTTTCCGTTTGCTTCAATAAAATATCTTGGGTTTTCTAATCCTGTCTCAATACGAGCCACTTCTTCAAAAGTAAAGCGATTTACAACAGTAATACGATTACTTCCATTTGCAACAATATATGCCAGATCACCTACAAACTCCATAGATTGTACTGAGTTTCCTAGATTATCATTTGTTACACTTTGAAAAATATCATTTGTTGCAGTCGTTAATCCTGCATTTATAAAAGAAACACTACCAAATCCTGTAGCAACAGGTCCTTGGTTGGTCACTAAAAGTCCATTCTCAAAAGGAAGGGGCATTTCTTCTGGATCTGGATCTGGGTCTATAACAAGAACTCCATCATCATCATTACTACAGGAATACAGAAATACTATACCCGTAATAGCTATCAGTAAAAATTTAAATAATTTCATAGTTTAATTTGTAGTTTTTATTAAAATTAATGCCGCTTTCCTACCTACCAGCAGGTAGACGTAAAAGCAATACCTTTATTTTATCACTTCAACAGAAATTGATAAAACGCAGATACTTAGCCAAAAGTATATTAGGATCTTATACTTTGTCTTTTGTTTATATAAGTACGTATGAATATGCATATTTAGATGTTCATACGTATTATAATATGCAAATTGGACACAAAGATATTCTTTTCTTCCTTCCTAAACAGTGTGTTGCGGAAAGTTAGAAATTAAAAAATGATGTATTACGCTTTCGCGAAAGCGTATATCAACATAGGTTTCAAAATATTACATACGTTTTTATATACTTATCTCTTCTCTTTATTATATGATCAGGTTTAAAATATTACTTTTGAAACATGAAAAAATACAGTCTATCTCTTTTTTTGATGTTAGCAATTTGCCTTTGCATCCTTTCTTGTAAAAAAGAAACCAAAGATGTTATTGTTGAGACTCCCACAGAGCAAACATTTACGGTAGACTATGCCACAGGATTTACACTTACAGAATTTCCAGACTACACCTTGTTAGAAGTCTCTGGCGCTTTTCCTGAAGCAGAAGACACGTATCGATATGCGCTTGTAAAAGAAACTCAAAATCATTCTAAAGGAGATGGTATGCTCTCTCTGGTAAAAGAACTAGAAAACAAAACTATTGATGCAATCATAAAAGTACCCTTACAATCTGTTGTGGTAACCTCTACAACGCACATTCCTTCTTTAGAAATGTTAGATGTAGATCAAACGCTTACTGGGTTTCCCAATCTAGATTATATCTCTAGTGAGCGCACAAGAAAACGTATAATCCATGGAGACATCAAAGAGCTTGGTCAAAACGAATCTATTAATACAGAAATAGCGATAGACCTTAATCCAGATGCCGTAATCGGTTTTGGAATAGATGGACAAAACAAATCTCTTAATACGTTAGAGCGTGCAGGGATTCCAGTATTATACAATGGAGATTGGGTAGAAAAAAGCCCTTTAGGAAAAGCAGAGTGGATTAAATTTTTTGGCGCTTTATATAATAAATCAAAAGAAGCAGATGCTATTTTTAAAACCATCGAGTCTGGATATTTAGAAACCAAAAAACTAGCTCAAAATGTTACTCAAAAACCAACTGTTTTAAGTGGTGCTATGTATAAAGATGTTTGGTATTTACCACATGGGGAAAGCTGGCCAGCTCAACTCATTAAAGATGCAGGAGGTCATTATTTATGGGCAGATACCAAAGGCACAGGAAGTATCGCTTTAAATATAGAGTCGGTACTAGAAAAAGGACAAGATGCACAATTCTGGATAGCTCCAGGACAGTTTGGGAGTTATAGCAAATTGAAAGAAGCCAATGCTATATATGCTAGTTTTGATGCTTTTAAAAATAAAAAAGTATACACTTTTACCTCCAAAAAAGGAGCAACGGGAGGACTTCTATATTATGAGCTCGCTCCTAACCGACCAGATCTCGTATTAAAAGACATTGTGTACTATCTACATCCTGAATTAGTACCTGAATATACACCTTATTTCTATACACCATTTGAAGACTAATCGTTCCTATATCATCCCTTTTATAATACTGATAAGTACACTTGTCCTGTGTTTTTTTATCAATATCAGTTTGGGTTCGGCTGCGATTCCATTAGGAGACGTTATAAACAGTCTTATAGGTGGTGATGCATCAAAAACATCTTGGGAATTTATCATACAAGATTATCGTTTACCCAAATCCATTATGGCTGTTATTGCTGGTAGTGGTCTTGCCATTGCTGGGCTCTTAATGCAAACGTTATTTCGCAATCCATTAGCAGGTCCATTTGTATTAGGAATTAGTAGTGGTGCAAGCCTTGGAGTTGCCCTATTTATTCTAGGCGGAACCGTCATCGGAATTTCTAGTGTACTAGCTTTAGGAAAATGGGGGCTTATTCTCGCATCTAGTACAGGAAGTTTTTTAGTCTTATTAATCGTCATAGGTGTCTCTACTAGAATACGAGATACTATGGCATTACTTATTATAGGACTTATGGTAGGAAGTCTTACCGGTGCTGTTGTAAGTGTGCTTTCATATTTTAGTAAAGCAGAAGAACTTCAACAATATATCTTCTGGTCATTTGGAAGTTTAGGCGATGTTTCTTGGGAAGGTATTTACATCCTTCTAGCATGCTTCACATTAGGTATTCTCATTGCGATTGCAAATCTCAAAGCGCTTAATGCGTTTTTATTAGGAGATCATTATGCAAAGACATTAGGAATCAATTACAAGAGAAGCAGGCTTTGGATCATTCTGGCGACGAGTTTACTCGCGGGTAGTATTACTGCATTTGCAGGTCCAATTGCTTTTATAGGACTTGCAGTACCGCATTTGGTTAGACAAATTATCCCTACCGCAAATCATCGTATTTTATTTCCTGCTGTGATGCTTGGAGGAGCCATCCTCATGCTTATTTGTGATACAATTGCTCAAGTGCCACTCAGTGAGTACACACTACCTATTAATGCCATTACTGCCTTGGTAGGAGCGCCTGTTGTGATCTGGTTATTAGTACGTAAAAAGAAATTATTGTTTTGATTTCTAAAAAAATATATGTCCCTGTTGTTGCTGGTATTATTTCACTACTAGCTATCACTGATTTCATGAGTATTGTTTTTGGCAATTACTTTCTTAATACACATATAGATCAAACGTTTATTAAATATGTTTTGTTATTTTTCATTCCGATTATGGAAGTGAGTTATACCAAGAAATTTGCTTTAGAAATAGTCGGTTGGATCACATCATTTGCCATCTACATATGCATCCTTTTTAATACTATGCATTGGTTTGACATACGTCCATATGTTATAATTGCTCTTATTGTTCTCCTTATTATTTTTATAAAAAATCACATAGATAGAAAAAGACTGAGGTATCTCAATCTTTTGTTTCAGCTCTTTTTCTTTATACGCATCATCATCATACTGAGTAAACCTAGCGAAGTATTATGGTGGGTTGATCAGTCTATTTGTTTTGCAATTCTAATGGCAAGTATTATGTATCTTACCCTGTATATTAAAAATCAATCTATTGAAAGAGCACAGTAATAACATCCTAAGCGTAGACAACCTCAGCATTGGGTATTCTTCAAAAAAAGGAGATACGATCATAGCCTCTGGAATTCGTGTCATCTTACCACAAGGACAATTGGTGGGACTCATTGGAATTAACGGTTCTGGAAAATCTACATTGTTACGGACTCTTTCAGGTTTACAATCTCCCCTTTCGGGAAATATAACTCTGAACGGAAACCATCTTTCAAGTACTCCGCCTCAAGAACTCGCGCAACAACTCAGTGTAGTGCTTACTGGGCAATCTATTTCTAAAAATCTAACGGTATTAGAATTGGTAAGTTTAGGAAGACAACCCTATACTAACTGGCTTGGCTCTTTATCCGAAACTGATAGTACAATCATTACAAAAGCACTTGAAGCAACCGATACAGATACGCTAAAAAACAAAAAATGTTATGAACTCAGTGATGGACAATTACAACGTGTACTCATTGCACGTGCGCTCGCACAAGATACTAGTGTCATTATCTTAGATGAACCCATGACACATCTAGATTTACATCACAAAGCAGCAGTCCTTAAACTCCTTACTCAGATTACACACGAACAACAAAAAACCATTTTGTTCTCCACTCATGATATTGAACTAGCACTTCCTTTATGCGATTATATGATTGTCTTACAAGAGGGAATTGCTAGAATGGACACGCCTCAAAAATTAATAGAAGATAACATTTTTAACACATTATTTCCTTCAGAAAATGTGCGTTTTAATAAAGAAACAGGTAGGTTTATTATCAATGAATAATGCTCTAATCCTATAGGCTTATCTCTATTTTTAATTTAGATTGTGGAAAACAGTATCGATTCTTCTATGGTTCATTTTCTTTTACTAGTTTAGTTCTCAACTACTATAATTAATTATACATAAAAACGTCGGGCATCATTCAAATGAAAAACATCTTAATTCTTTTTTTATTATTTGCAAATTTGAGTTTTGCACAGCAAAATAATATAGATAACGATAAGGAATTGGCATTAACATTATGCGAAGAATTCACTAAGAAATATTCAAAAAACAACTCCTACACCTATAATCAAAGGGTTTACATTAAAAATATAAAAATTAAACTTGACAGCTATAAACCTAAAAAAGGAGAAAGTATCTTAAGAAAACTTCATGCGCTTTGCCCTTCATTTTTGGAGTATTCAACCATATCTAGTAAGATGGTAGCAACGAGTAAAGGAAGACCAAATGCATATAAGCTTTGGGATAATTTTATAAATAGCACTAACAATATTTCTTGGACAGAAAATGAAAAAAACCAATTTTTGTATATCTGTAATTATGCACTATCTGAGAAAAAGAATAGTAAGCAATTATGTGAATGCACAATTGAAAAGATTTCTCAGAAATTAAAAGCCGATTACTTTCTAAATTTATCAACTTCAGAACAAGGATATCTTGGCGGGCAAGTTAGTTATATTTATTGCTCCGAATGACAAAAAAATATACCTAACAACGTAAAAATAATTGTTATTTTAGTCCCTAATTAAAAGTCATTGTTTTTTTGTCACGTTTAATTTTCTTGTACAAAATTCTCGCATACAAAACCGCAATTATTCATATATAAGCTGTTAGGTATCATGTAACAAAACGTCTTATAATACTTTCAAAATAGATCTAATTAATGTATACAACCGCCCCTCTCAAGACTCAACATATGGAAGACACTAAAATGCTAAACTATATTAAGAATGTGTTAGAGAATATACCAACAGATTGGTTAAATCTAACAACCCACCGATTAGATATTTACAATGAAAAATTGGCTAAAACACAATTCTTAGAACAGTTTGATATTTTATTTAATAATGGGAATTCTGAATCATCAGCACTTAATGAATTACCTACAGCTTTTGACTATATCCGATTAGGTCATCCCTTATCTTGTGTCCTAGAATGGGTAATTGCTCATTTGCATCACCTACATCCAGAAAGTGTAATCAGTTTTTCATCAAAGACGATTCCTGTTCTGGCAGTTCTAAGAAAGAATTTATTAGATAATAAAAACACTCAAATCGCTTATACAGGTGAATTACCAGATTTTTTTGACACCAAAGTATTAAGAGAAGTGTATGGATATACATTTGAGTTAAAGAACGTTGAGAATGCAGAAGAAGTTCCTGTGTTTAATGGAAGCACTATTTTCATCTCGCAGCAAGATGACATTTGTAATTTCAACCTCACTCCAAACATTGATTTTTTTATCAATATCCATGCACAACTTGGAAGTATTTTAGTAGTACATGGTGAACAAAATGAATCTTATATTTCAGAAATTCAACATGTTCGAAGAAGAGAGACTATTGCTATGACCCCAGCCAATTGTCACGCTGCTTTAAAGTTTTTAATAGATAAGACTTCTTTTGAGGCAAAGCAACATGATTTTGAGGCAAACAAAACAGGTGTCTTAGATTCAATTGCAACCATTACGGGTACAAACACAAAAGCATTAGTTGCTTCTAGCGGACTATCTATTCAATATGCAATTTTAATGGGACTCATTCATGATGCGCTAGAAAAACATAAAGGAAAAGCTATCAAAATTATTGTTCCTCCTAATTGTTATGGTGGTACAAATGACCAAGCAAGACGCGTTGCTGCTTGTATAGATAATGTTGAAGTTGTGGATTTACCAGTGGATGGCGGAAATGATATGGTACAGAGTATTGATATCGTCTTAACAAAAATTGCCAATGAAGATGCTATTCCGTACATAATTGCAGAAATTCCAACCAATCCTAGAGTTGAAGTTCCAGATCTTATACAATTAAAAAATGTTTTAAGCGCAGTCCGTAAAACTGCAACTGGAGAAACTGCAATTGATCCTGTTTTTATTTTAGATCAAACATTTTGTCCTAACGTACACTTTTTAGGTGATGATGAAATACTCTCAACAGTGAGAACTATTTCATTTGCTAGTGGATCTAAATTTCCAAGTGGTGGACAGTGTACTGCTGGTTATTGTGTAGGAAATAAAAAAATGGAAGCATTGATGGACACTATAGAAATGCACCTAAGTCTTTGTGATAATGAAGCTACTGGTCTTCAATATAAAATCTTAGCCAAACAAATGCCTTCTATGAAACAAAGAATTCAGGATGCATATACCAATACACGTGAATTTGTAACCTTTATCAATGATACGTTACCAGCCGCTAAAATCAATTTTGTTTCAGAAGAATTGGCAGAAAAAGGATTTACACCATCTGTGTTTTCATTAGACCTTCCAACCAAAGGAACTACTGATGAAGAAAAAGAATCGTACAAAAGAGCGCTAAATCATAAATTAATCAATTTAATGATTACAGAAATCCCTAATGAAAGCAAGTATTGCGTGAGTTATGGACAGCTTAAAGGATGCTACTGGACAATTCCTGCAACATCTACTCAAGGAACGACAAAAGAAGGTGACAAAGATTATATTGCTCGTGTAGCGCTTTCTCCTACTATGGATTTAGAACTTCACAAAAAGGTCTTTTTAAATTTTGTAAAGGAAATTTGATGACTCCTAATTGGAGGAGGCTAAGTATGCTTTCGCGAAAGCGTACTCATCTTAAAATAATACTTTATAACAAGAAGTATTGTTGTTCTTCCTTTGTCATTAATCTACAACTATCTTTTTTACCTAGTAGCAAGTGCCTTCGCTTTGCAATACGATCATAGCACCAATCTGCAAATAATCGCGGAATAATATACTTTAAAAGAGAAACGTATTTCCAACGCCCATCTAATTCTTTTGCGATGTAAAAGAAGGCATCTGATTTTTCATACACGTTGCCTTTTGAATAAAAATAGATAGTATTCAAATCAGTAGGCAAGTTATTTTTTTCTAATAATGCCATTCCTAATTCTGACTGTTGAGAAGTAAAATAAAGTGTTCGTTGTGTATTCTTATCAAATAAGAAATTGACTGTACTATCACAAAAAGAACAATCTCCATCAAACATCACTATTTTTTCAGCATATATTGACATGGGCCATTTGATTTTTTAATTGATTTATAAAAAGAGGATCTCTCAACATTTTCAAATTGAAATCATTGTAAGTAAGCTCAATAGCTTGTTTTTGCTCAACGGTAAGGTTGTTTAAAAAATAAACTAGTTGATAATTGTTTCCTTCTTTATCTGTAGCATACAAGGCAACATTAAACACTTTTGGTGTATATCCCAATTTCATGCCACCTGTAAGACCTCTATAGCTTCTTAACTTTTCAAACCAACCCATCACTTCTTGTAATTCTTTATTACTTTTATGCAACTGTTGTATTTTCATCAATAACTTACTATAACTACTTGCCGTAGCATGAGGTAGTACATCACTCCAACGGCATTGCATCTTGTAGTCAAAGTCATTTAGTAGATTAAGGTCTAGTCCTTCTATTTTCTTTCCCTCCATCATAATTTGGAAACAACGGTCTGCTTCTTTTGCTAAAGAAAAAGGAGTATGCTGCATCTGTAAAGCATCTCTAAGAATAACTAAAATAGAAGTGCTTATGGGCATTACTGGATCATGATCACGTATAGCATAGGTATTAAATTGTTCATTAATAACATCCATACCTAATATTGAAAGTAAATAATCGGTATGTGCATTACAGCTATGTTCTAGCATTCCTTTTACCACTTCACTAAGAGCTACACTATCCTTTCGAATCTTGTTTTTGTCTTTCACAAAGTGATACCATTTCATAAAAGATGGATCAACCCAATGAATCCAATATCGCTTTAATTGCCTAAAATGTACTTGATCCTTAGGATGTAATTTTCCTTTTTTACATTGATCCAAATAGGCAAGTAAAATAATTAACTTATAGATGCTTGCCAAAGGGCGCCTACTATCCTTATTAACACTAATTACAGTTTCTCCATTCTTTACAAGTAAAAGAGAACAGTCTTTAGAGTGTGTTATAATATGTTCTGCAATAAGATCATCCATAGATTATAATATCCAATATCCAGAAAGTTGTAAGCAACAATAAATAATGGCACCATAGGTAGCTAGGAATGCCCATAGAAAGGAATTAAGCCCCATAACTAAAGCATTCATCAAGTGAAAAGTTAATCCCCACCCTAGAAACACAATCATTCCAGGATATCCAGTAACTAGTACTAAAGGAAACGCAGCTTCTACAGCGACAGTAGACCAAGTTAAAAAGGTGATGGCCATCTGTCTATTTTGTAAATAACCAGCGATGGGTTTACTTCCATAAGTTGCTGTATTAAATATTAGAAAAACAGCATTAGGACGCGTTGTCCATTTTTCTCCTTTTGCTTTAAAAAATCCTGCCGTAAAATAAGAAAGTAATGATTGCAGTGCGATAAACCATATTCCTGCTTGTGCAACAATACTATTCTCTGGATTAATATGATACAGAAAGAGAACAATAATCACGATGGTTGACATTTGATCTGATCCATCTTGTCCAAAAGGGCTACGATAGTTTATCATGAGTGATGTCAAAACAAGTGCAAGAAAAAGTGGTGCTTGGGAGAATCCCCAAATACCAGGGACGACTAATAATAAAATAATAATTAGTCTTAATATAATTACCCCTATAAAATTAGGGTACTTTAATAAGAAATTGGCCAACTTATGTAGCGTATTCTTCTCTGAAAAATATCCACGTGTTGAAATCACTTTCCAACTATACAAGCGATCGTCTTTAAAGTTTTTCCAATTATACAGTAATTCGATTGTAGAAATTGAGATACCTACTAATACAAAGTACTTCATACAGATATAGACAAACTCAATGTTTAAAAAATTTTCCATGGTACTTATATTTTATGAAATTCTGATCTAAATAACATTTTTGGCCCTTTATCTGGGAAATGACCATACGATTCCATGATCATAAACTGAGTAGTGTTACCATCTTCCTTCCGTGGGAAAGAAGAAATAAAATTTACCAAAGCTATATAACAAATAGAGGTTTTAAACTCACTAGCTTTTAGCTTATCTGAAGATCTTACGATCGTTTGAACAGCATCTGACAATGCTTTTTTAGATCTTTTTTTAGGATTCCATATGGCTCCTAATAATGTTCGTTTGCTAGCAATTGGGAGCTCTTTCCAGCGTCCACATTCATTTTCTTTGTCTTTATCTCTATATAACAGGTGATAATCTGTAACACCAGGATTAGGAGCAAAAAATGACCAGCGAGGAAGTAGGGAAAAATAATCCATACGTCTAAAGAAAGTCTCTAGACGCAGGATATTAAATTGACAAATAGCACTAGCTAATAGCCAAAACCCCAGGCATCCGACAATAAAGTATGTAAAGATATCTGATAGGTTCATAACGTATTATTTTAGCATTCTATTAGCCTTAATTAAACTACTTCTCAAGTCGATAAGTTGATCAACAGAACATTCTTGATCGATACTTCTTAATAGTTCAACATGGTGTTTAGTAAAAACACCATCTACAACTACACCTCCTGCAGCTGCCTCGACAGTTACTGCTGTAGCTTCCTCTGCTTCAGGAGTTTCTGGCGTTACTACTTGAACGACTTTACCAGTAACTTCTATCGCTTCTTTTGCGTGATCTACTACAGCATGACCAACATCGTTAGCCGTTTTTTCTACTGCATGAACAACATCACCAATAAAACTGCTAGCTTCCATAAAGTTATGGCGTACATCAGTTTCATGGGCTGGAGATTGCTCCATAGCAGCTTGCTCAATAGATGAGAATTCATCAAATCTTTCCATAAAAAATTGTTTAAAAAGTTAATATTAAATTGAATACTGAATCAGTAACAATAAATATCATTAGTTAATTCTATTAATTTTAAAGTGTAAACCACGGTTTTAAAAACCCGTGGTATATACGGGTTATTTTTATGCGATATCCATAGTAAAACTTAGAAAATGTACATTCAAAAAAATGATATAAACTCAATCGTGAGCAATTACGACTTGTATCATCATGTGTGTTCATACAAAAAACTTGCATTGTCATCTTAGGTAAATTAACAATGTATCTAGACATATACCATTAAATCCTACATCTCCACCGTTGTAGAGGTAGAGAATAATCCATACGCCCAAAGAGCTTCTTTAGGCGCAGGGTATTACAGTAGCAAATAGCGCTAGCTAATAACCAAAACCTTAGACATCCCACAATAAAAAACATAAAGATATCTTGATAGGTTTATAGGGTATTATTTTTGCATTCTATTAGCTTTGATTAAGCTGCATCTCAAGTCGATAAGCTCATCAATAGAGCATTCTTGATTTACACTTTTTAGTAACGTAGCATGTTCTTTTGTAAAAACATGGTCTACTACAATTCCTCCTGCAGCTGCAGCCACATCAATAGTTACTTCGGCTACATCAGGAGTTTCTGGAGTTACAGCCTTAACAGCTCCTACTGTTGCGTGTGCTACACCTGTAGCAACATTTTCTACTGCATGACCTACATCATCAGCTGCATTTTCTACTGCATTTGCAATATCATCTATAAAACTACTCGCTTCCACAAAGTTATGACGTACGTCAGTTTCATGTGCTGGAGATTGCTCCATTGCGGCTTGTTCAATAAATGAAAATTCATTGAGATTTTCCATAAAAAAATTATTTAAAAGGTTAATAATAAATGACTTACTGATCAGTAAGTATCAAAGGTCTTTGGTTATTATTCTTAAATTAAAAGTATATACAACGGGTTTTAAAATCCGTTGTATATACGGGTTCTTTCTACGCGATACCCATAATCAAACCTTAAAAGATGTATACTTAATAAAGAGGTCTTATCTCAAGCACATAATACTTTATACAAGATGTGTATCATACATCATAAAAACATTTCCTTATATGGAAATAAAATATCCTGTACTCAAAGAATTTCTTTAAGCACAGGATATTACATACATAACTAGTGTTAACTAGTAATTAAACCTTTAGATATTCAACAATAAAGCATATAAAAGATATCTGATAGGATCATAGTATATTATTTTTTCATGCTAGTAGCTTTCATTAAGCTACTTCTTAAATTGATAAGTTCATCAACAGAGCATTCTTGATGTGTGCTCTTTAATAGTTCTATTTGTCTTTTTGTAAAAACGCGATCTATTACAACTCCTCCAGCAACAGCTTCTACTACTCCAGCTGCACCTTCGGCAACCGCAGCTACATTTTCGCCAATTTCTACAAAATCATTAACAGCACCTTCTCCTGCAGCAACAACATGGTCTCCAATATTTTCTGCAACTTCACCTACTCCTTCTACGATATCTCCAATTCCTTCTGCGATATCATCTATAAAACTACTAACACCTATAAAATTATAGCGTACATCAGTTTCACTGGCTGGAGATTGCTCCATCGCAGCTTGCTCAATAGGCGAAAATTCATCAAATATTTCCATAAATAACCTGTTTAAAAATTAGTATTACATAAGTTTCTGACTCGATATCAGTACTGAGTAAATCTCCATTGATATATATAAAGAATTACAGGTAATACTACTAGATTTAGAGAACGCGTAAAAATACGGAGTGCTATATCTTTAAAAATGAATACATCTTTTTTTGATTACTTATTTTCTTCTCTCCTTTTTAAGAATTATGTACTTTTAAAACATGAGCGTTCTTAAAAACATCCTATTACTATTTCTCCTGATATCCTATATCAGTCTCACTCCTATTAGTATTCAGTCCTCTCCACAAAGTACTTCCAATTTCTTGAGTTATGAAGTAGATCTCAGTACGCAACAACTAGATTTCTATTGGAAAGACAAGAGTGACAACAATTATGGAAGTCTTCAAAACCTAAAAAACAGTCTACAACAAGAAGAAAAAGAACTTGTCTTTGCTATGAATGGAGGGATGTATCTTAAAGATCGATCCCCACAAGGGTTATATATTGAGAATGGGATTATTAAATCTCCTATTGACACCAAAAAGGGAGCACGTACTAATTTTTATCTGCATCCTAATGGAATCTTCATCATTACCAATCACCATCAAGCGATTATTACACCCACAACAAGCTTCACTCTATCACCAGATATCAAATACGCAACACAATCTGGTCCTATGTTACTTATAGATGGTGCTATCCATCCCAAATTTACAGAAGGGTCGTCTAATGTGCATATTAGAAACGGCGTGGGCATTTTACCTAATGGCAATCTACTCTTTGCGATGTCTAAAGAGACCACAAATTTCTATGATTTTGCCTGTTTCTTTAAAGACAAAGGCTGCAAAAATGCATTATATCTAGACGGTTTTGTATCTCGTACCTACCTCCCATCCCAACAGTGGGAACAACTTGATGGTGATTTCGGAGTGATTATTGCAGAGACAAAAAGAAAAAAGTAATACATGGCTGGAAGAATTATGTATCCAATTATAGGGTGGGTATACCTTTGGATAAGATATCGCGCAAAGGACAAAATAAACAACATTCTACAATCAAAATATAACAATCGCTATTTTAATGCAGGAACAGAAAAGACATGGCAGTTTTTAGGAATCGTAGTACTTGCACTTATTCTTTTCTTTTTGGCATCAGTAGTATACTCGACTATTAAATTTGGATCTTCGTAATATTGTATAATACATTTTTTCAAGTAAAAACTTCTTGATAAGCATACATCAAGACTCTATAGACACCTAACAAACTCTACATTTAAAATGATCTGTCCCCTTTGCAACTCGACACTAAGGACCCAAAAAGACATCTATTTCTATGATTGTGATACTTGTAAAGCACTTGTAAAGAATAAAAAATACTACCTAACTCCTGACGAAGAAAAAGCGCACTATGAAACTCACAACAATGATGTACAAGATGTTAGATATCAAAACTTCACAATGCCCATTACTCGTTATGTGCTAGACACCTGCTTACCTATACATAAAGGATTAGATTTTGGAAGTGGTACTGGTCCTGTTATTTCAAGTATGCTAAAGAAGGAAAAATATGACATAGTCCCATACGATCCATTCTTTGCTCCTAATCAAAACATATTTAATACAACATACGACTATATCGTTAGTTGTGAAGTGTTTGAGCATTTTAATAATCCAAAACTAGAAATAGATCGACTTACGTCCTTATTAAGACCAAATGGTCTATTGCTTATTATGACTTTATTATATACTGATACTATTGATTTTAAGACATGGTTTTATCGAAACGATCCAACTCATATATTCATATATAAATCAGAAACCATCGAGTATATAGCAAAAGAAAAAAAGTTTGAAATTCTTGAACTCACAAACAGATTCATCGTTTTAAGAAAGATACACTAATTAGAATCTTGCCTAGATAGGCTTATTTTAAGATACGGCGATTCGGTTTGATCTTCCTAAAGTAGTTAGATTCTTTGATTCATTGTAATACTATTTTATATGTAATCTAAGAGCATATCCTATGCATCATTATAATTTAGTTGTATTTTTAATGTCTATTTTAACGCATTACAAAACTTGATCTTTTACAGGACTACATGAACCCAATACTTCTATATTTTCTTATTGCGATTATCTGCATCATCATTGGAGCAGTACTTGGTCTATTTATTTCCAACCTTAAAAAGAAAGGTGAATTTAGTGGATTACAAGAACGTCTTAAACTTGAGAGTAATCAATTAAGGGAAACGAAGGACGCTTTCGCGAAAGCGGAATCACAAATAATCGCACTCCGTAAAGAAGCAGTTGACCAATTAGAAACCTTCCGTAAAGAAGCTGCCGAAGATGCGAATACGCTCCGTAAAGAGAAAGACTTTTTCCAGAACGAACTCACAGCACGTAATGTAGAATTCCAAAATCTAGAAGAACGCCTTTCTGAAAAAGGCGAAGAACTGGAAAAACTCAATGAGAAATTCACCAAAGAATTCCAACTCATTGCCGACAAAATCATACACGACAATTCCAATAAAATCACAGATCGCAACAAGCAGAATCTAGATGAGATTTTAAAACCTTTTAAAGAAAAGATTGAAAAATTTGAACGTCGTGTAGAAGAAACAAACAAAGAAGCTATTGATAGAACTTCATCCTTGCGAGAGCAAATTAAAGGACTCACCGCACTTAATGAGAAAATGAGCCAAGAGGCAAACAACCTCACAAAAGCCCTCAAGGGTGACAACAAAGCACAAGGAAATTGGGGCGAACTTGTTTTAGAGCGTGTTCTTGAAAAATCAGGTCTTGAAAAAGATAGAGAGTATTTTGTACAACAAAGCTTTACTACAGAAGATGGAAATCGTGTTCTTCCAGATGTGGTGATACATTTACCTGCCAACAAACGCATGATTATAGATAGTAAAGTATCTCTAAGCGCATATGAACGCTTTGTAAATGAAGAAGATGACTTACTTAAAGAACAAGCACTTAAAGAACATGTAGCTTCTCTAAAACGTCATATTTCTCAACTAAGCGATAAAAACTACCAAGATATTTATCAGGTTGAAAGTCCAGATTTCGTCTTACTCTTTATCCCTATAGAACCAGCATTTGCAATTGCAGTAAATACAGACAACCAATTATACAATCAAGCATTCGAAAAAAACATCGTGATTGTCACTCCATCCACCTTACTTGCTACATTACGTACCATAGACACCATGTGGAACAATGAGAAGCAACAACAAAATGCGTTAGAAATTGCGATCCAGGCAGGGCGTCTATACGATCAGTTTGTCTTGCTTACAGATGATCTTATCAAAGTAGGAAACCAGTTACGTACCGTACAAGGAAGTTATGATGTTACCATGAAGAAACTTACTGGTAAAGGGAATCTTATTAAGAAAGTAGAGAGCCTTAAGAAACTAGGTATTAAACAGAAAAAACACCTCAATGAAAAACTAGTAGAACGTGCTTCTGAAGAAGACATCAAAGTTCTTGAGGATTAAAACACTTATAAAAATATCAAATTGGGTTACTGCCATACGATATTTAGCAGCTAGCTTAGCACCTTTAATTGTAGGTATAGGTGCCGTATATCATGCTTTATACGGGAATTTAAAACATCGCATGAATACGAAATTTATATAAACATGGGATCTATTGCTATCATTCTAGGGCTATTAATAGGCATATTTGTAATCCCTAGATTTATTTACTTTATACGGAACCAATGAAAAAAGTACTGATCATTTTTTTACTTTCTATCGCACTTCTTGCGGCTAGCTATTATACGTTCCTATACTATGTACCTTATAGTGAAGGAACGCGCTCTGGAGAGTTAATTAAATTTAGTTACAAAGGCGCTATTGCAAAAACTTGGGAAGGTGAAATAAGTCAAGGAATAAGTGGTGCACAAATTTTTAGCTTTTCTGTTTTAGACAAGGAAGAAGATGTCATCCAAAAGCTAAAAGACTATCAAGGCAAGTACGTTAAGGTAACTTATATAGAACGTTTTGGGACATTTTTTTTCTGGGGAGACACAAAATATTTTATCACCAATATTTCCTTAGAACAATCTCCACACTTTAATAAGAATTAATTCCTTTATATAAAAAAATCTAATCATAAGGATATTTTTAAATACGCTTACGCGAAAACGTATAAAGACTACCTCAACTCCGTAAAGAACATATTTGCTACATAATAAATTCATAAATTCCTCAGGTAAACCAAACTCCTCCAACCCTACAAAAGCACATAACACCTTATATTAGAAACAAATTTCTTTTAATAGTTTTCATATATTGTCACTTATATTATATTTTTAAAATTGTAAGATTTCCCGATATAGTTTGACTTATATCCTATTGAGATAATACGATGACACGTAGATTCTATTTTTAGGCATAAAAGGTGATATACTAAAGATATAAAGGCAATATATCCTTTCCGTTTTAAAGTCATTTTTTCCTTTTTAACTTATTTAATTTTATATTCCGACAAGAGTAGAAGTTATTTGTAACATACTAAGATTAAACAATCATAAACACGCAACATAATATATATGAATCATAATGTATATACAACAAGAAATAATATAAAGGCCATATGGTGTCTTCTTATAGTATTCTCCTTTGGGTTTACAAGTTGCGAAACAAACTCAATATCTGAGCTTGCAGCAGCAGCAGCTGATGATACTATAGATGTGGTAACGTATGAAAATCGTGCCATGGAAATATTAAACAATTCTTGTGTGGAATGTCACAATATAAATGAGCAAACAGCAGGTGTTAGACTAGATGCATATGAGTTTGCATTTATAGAAGCAAATAATGGAAGAATGTTATCTCGTATGATGGATACGACAAACCCAATGCCTCCTAGCGGAAATCTTCCTGATATTATAATAGAAGATATTGTAAACTGGGTAGACAATGGCATTTTAGAAAATTAAAACAACAATATTAAACATAGCTAATCATGAAAAAATCAATCTTCTTTCTCTTATTTTTTGCCATAATAGCACAAAGCTTTGGACAAAAATATTATACAAAAACTGGAACATTAAACTTTGAAGGTTCTGTAGAAGCCTTCGAACCTGTAAAAGCGAGTAACGAGACTACAACAGCTATCTTAGAAGTAAGCACTGGTAAAATAGCAGTATTAGGACTTATCAAAGGATTTCGTTTTAGAAATGCGCTCATGGAAGAGCATTTTAACGAAAACTACATGGAAAGCAACAAATATCCTAAAGCAACATTTAATGGTGTTGTCAATGATTTTTCAATAAAAGATATCGACTCAGAAAAAGAATATAAAGTAGAAGGAGATCTTACCATTCATGGGAAAACAAAAAAAGTAGTCGCTGCTATTGTTATCGTAAAAAATGGAGACACTATAGACGTAAACACCAATTTTGTGGTAACTCCAGAAGATTTTGATATTGACATTCCAAGTGTTGTAAGCGAAAAGATTTCTGACAAAATCAATATTGTAGCTAGCTTTAATTTAAAAAAGCGATAACTAATATCTAGAGATATGAAAAAGAAAAAACTAATTTTCTCTGCCATTGCAATTATTGCAATCGTAGCCATAGTAGGATATAATTACATATATCAAGATCACAGAGATATTCAGTCAGAAAAACCAGCGTATACAGTAAAAGCTTCTAATTTTATTAAAGAATTTCAGGTTAATGAAGCCGAAGCTACTGCAAAATATTTAAACAAAACCATTGAGATAGAAGGCGCATTAAGTAGTATTGATGGAAATACTGTTGTTGTTGATCATGTTATTTTTTTCGCTTTAAGCGAAAACGAAACACCACCAACTTCTAATCAAATAAACACACCTGTACAAATAAAAGCCAGATGTATAGGGTATGATAACTTGTTAGAAGAAGTCAAATTAGACCAAGCAACGATACGTAAGTAAAACCCCACCTCACATACCAACATAAACAAACATTACCCATGAAGAAATTAGTATTCTTACTATTATTCTTGCCAGTAATCGCTATTGCTCAAGATGATTTACTAGATGAACTAGAACAAGAAGTGCCAGACGAAAAACAACCAGTAACATCTGTTTTTAAAGGCATTAAAATTGTAAACTTTGAGTCTACAAAACTTGTAGGAGAGAAACAACTACAATTTATTATATCACACCGTTTTGGAGATTTAAGTGATGGAATAGATAATTTTATTGGACTTGATGATGCTACGGCGCGTATACAGTTTGTCTATGGTGTTACCGATTGGTTAAATGTAGGAATCTCTCGTTCAGGTTTTAATAAAACATATGATGCTGCAGTAAAATATAGACTTGTACAACAAGTAGAAGGTGGATCACCTGTAACAGTTGTAGGGTATAATCTTTTTACAATTGACACAGAACTGGGTGATTTATTTCCAGTATCATTTGTTGATCGTTTAGGGTATGCAAATCAAATATTGGTTTCTAGAAAGTTTAGTGATTGGTTATCATTACAATTAATTCCAACACACTTTCATGATAATACGGTAAGAGAAGATGGGCAAGATAATTCGCAATTTGCTCTCGGAATTGGAGGACGTTTTAAGTTTACAAAAAGACTTGCTTTTATAGGAGATTATGGAATACACCTAAATAGAGTAAGCGGTTCTGATTTTAGAAATTCACTAGCGCTAGGTATAGAAATAGAAACAGGTGGCCATGTATTTCAGATACACGCATCTAACTCGCGAGCTATTTTTGCTAACGGATTTTTAGGACAAGCAAGAGGTGATTTTGGAGAAGGAAATGTATTCTTAGGGTTTAATATATCTAGAGCCTTTAGCTTAGGAAGTAAAAAATAATATTTCTGGATAAAACAAGTTTACTATATATAGTATCCACCAAAGAGTGACCTTACTTTACGTATAAAATGCCAAATACGCATATCGATCCGTAAGGTAAACATAGACATTTCGTCTATGATAAATAGTGTATTACTTTACTCCTTTCTTATTGTAAAATAAAGAAATAAACAGTAATTTCCTGCTTTTAACACGTTATATATTTATATATGGAAAGTCCCTATATAGAAAGTAAACGTATATAATCAAGACTCTTACAAGAAAAATTTAGAAATAAATTATATCCCATTGACATCTCTCAAACCTTTATTATATTTTTCTCTGTTTAAATACCCTCTTACAAAAGAGGAAGTCGTTGCATTTTCAAATTCTAAAGATCCAAACACAGTACATCAAGAATTAAAATCACTTGTAGAGGGTGGTGTTATTTATAAAATAAAAGATTTTTATTCGTGTGAGAATGATGCAACACAAATAGAGCGAAGGTTAGCCGGTAATGAAGGAGCTCGTAAAATTGCTAAAAAAGCAGATCGCATGTCTCGGTTAATATCAAAGTTTCCTTTTGTAGAAGGTGTTGGTATTTCTGGAGCATTATCCAAAGGCTTTTTTGATGAAGATGGAGACATTGATTTTTTTATTATCACAAGTAAACAGCGACTATGGGTAGCAAGAACATTACTTATCTTATATAAGAAAATTTTCTTGCTCAATTCTAAAAAATATTTCTGTGTCAATTATTTTATAAGCGAAAACTCGCTAGAAATAGAAGAAAAAAACCTCTTTACAGCTACAGAACTTGTCACACTAATACCTATGTATGGTAATGGTAGTTTCAAAAGATTTTACGATATTAATACGTGGGCATACGCAAAGTTTCCTAATAAAAACTTTGGTCAGGGATTAGGCGAATTAAAACCAATCCACAAACCAAGTATCACAAGACTCACAGAAAAGATATTACGTTCAAAAATGGGAGAACGCTTAGATACATTTTTCTTAAAACTCACCTATAAAAAATGGGAGTTAAAATTTAGTGAGATGAATCCTGATCAATTTAATGTCGCTATGAAATCTACAAAGAGTGTATCAAAACACCACCCTCAAGGTTTCCAACATAAAGTCATTACACGACTCAATGAAAAGTATATCGCTTACGAAACCAAATATAATATTGCGCTAAGTAAAGAACATGCTTGATATCCTATTTTCTCACTCTTACTATTATCCTCTTGACAAAAAACAATGGGATAACAAAACTCCGTACCCACCATTAGGTACGCTATATGCTGCATCATTAATGAGACAAGAAGGGTATAACGTAGACTTGTTTGACACAAACTTGCGAAGTGATCCCTATGCTATAGAATCCAAAATACAAGAGCAAAAGCCTCAGTTTTTAGTCATGTATGATGATGGATTTAATTATCTCACCAAGATGTGTCTTACCACCATGCGAGAAGCTGCTTTTGAAATGATAGGCTTAGGAAAAAAATACGATTGCCAAGTCATTGTATGCAGTAGCGATAGCACAGATCAATATGATCAATACCTAGATGCGGGTGCAGATTACATCATACAAGGAGAAGGAGAAATTACACTCAAAGAACTTGTCTTTGCATTAAAAAACAAAGAAGCTATAGATCTCATTCATGGGCTTGTACACAGAAAAGATAATGAGACCAAAAAACACCCTAAACGTATTGTACTGCGCAATCTAGACGAGTTACCTCAACCTGCTTGGGATCTAGCAGATATAGATGCGTATAAAGATGTATGGGCACAAAGCGGAAAACAGTTTACATTAAACATAGCAACCACCAGAGGATGTCCTTTTAAATGTAATTGGTGCGCAAAACCTATATATGGGAATCGTTATAATTCGCATTCTCCAGAATATATTACAAAACACATTGCGTTTTTAAAAGAGCAATATGGTGTGACTAATTTCTGGATGTGTGATGATATTTTTGGATTAAAACCCAATTGGGTTCAGAATTTTAATACCGAGTTAAAGAAAGAAAATCTTAAAATCACTTATTATATACAAAGCAGAGTAGATTTACTTTTAAAAGAAGATACCATCGAAGCTCTTGCCCAAAGTGGTCTTAAAGAAGTATGGGTTGGCGCAGAAAGCGGTTCTCAGAAGATTCTCGATGCTATGGACAAAGAAACCAAAGTAGCGCAAATATATGAAGCAACTCGACTCTTAAAAAAGAAGCAGGTCAAAGTAGCTTTCTTTATTCAGTTTGGATACTTAGGAGAAACCAAAGAAGATATTGCAAAAACAGTATCTATGATTAAAGAGTTATTACCCGACAATCTAGGGATTTCTGTATCCTATCCTTTACCAGGAACTCCATTTTACGAAAAAGTAAAAGACGACCTGCAACTTAAAGCAAATTGGACAGATAGTGATGACCTTGCTATGATGTTTCAAGGAACATTTAACTCAGAATATTATAAAAAATTACATCGATACGTACATAAAGAATATAGAAAAAGTCAAGCGATAGCCAACTTTAAATCCTTCTTTAAAAATCCATTATCGCTCTCAAAAGCCACATTACGATCTATGGCGCTATATTTTTACTACACTCCAAGTGCTTTTATAGACAAGGTCGTTTTAAAGAATATGCAACATACAAATGGGTAATTAAGTGATTACAAACTTATATTTGTAGCGATATAGCACAACAACCTATACATGAGTAATGACTTTGACATACACGCTCAAAACTACGATGCAATTTTCACGCATTCTAGTATAGGAAAAGCACAACGTGATCGTGTATATGCATATCTTTCTGAGAGCATAAACACCACAGAATCACTACATATTTTAGAATTAAACTGTGGTACAGGAAAAGATGCAAACTATTTTCATCAGAAAGGGCATCAAGTAATTGCAACCGATATTTCTGAAGAAATGCTAACAGTAGCAAAAGAGAAACATCCAAAGATTACTTTCCAAGCATTAGATATCACAAGCATTACACCAATGACATTTGATCAAAAATTTGATGTGATCTTTTCAAATTTTGGAGGGCTCAATTGTTTATCAAGCACACAACTGCGCGATTTTCTTAAAACATCAGAAACATTACTTACTGATCGTGGGAAACTTATTATGGTGATTATGCCTAAGAATACACTTTGGGAACGTTTCTATTTTATGCTAAAGTTTCAATTTCAAAAAGCCTTTCGGCGAAACACAAAAGAGGCTGTCTATGCAAATGTAGAAGGCGTCCAAGTTCCAACTTGGTATTATAACCCAAAGGATATAACCGCTTTCGCGAACCTGCCTAGCCGGCAGGCAGGGGCGTATACAAAATCTATTCATATTAAACCCATTGGAATTGCCATTCCCCCATCGTATTTAGAACCTTATTTTAAAAACAAGCCTCGTTTTATGAAGCTTTTGATTACTTTAGAGTCATGGTTTCAACATCCATTTTGGGCTAAATATGCAGACCATTTTTTAATAAGCTTTGAAAAGAAATGAGCGTTTTATTAACACACGCATACTATCTCTCTAACGATCCGAAAGAGCATAAAATTATGAAGCCCTACCCTCCGCTAGGTCAGCTTTATATTTCTGGATATCTCAATGACCAAAACATAGAGAACTATCTTTTTGACACTACCTTTTATTCTAAAGAAGATCAGCTAGCTTTTATCAAAGAAAAACAACCTGATATTATTGCTATTTATTCTAATTTGATGACAAAAGTAGAAGTCATCAAACTTATGAAAATCCTAAAAAGTGATGCTCAATATGGATTTCCAACCATCGTACTTGGAGGACCAGACATAAGTTATAATCTTGAAAACTATCTTAATGCGGGTGCTCAATATCTTGTTATAGGCGAAGGAGAAGAAACCATGGCAGAGCTACACGATGCTATTTTAAACAACACTGATATTACACAAGTCGCAGGTCTTGCCTATCTGGAAGATGGGTTGGTTACAAAAACAAAACCACGTGTAAAAATGAAAGATTTATCGGTATTACCGCTTCCAAATAGAGAAGCTATTCCGATGGAAAAATATCTCAAAACTTGGAAAGACAATCATGGTATGAGCTCTATGACTGTGAGTACACAACGAGGTTGCCCTTATACTTGTAAATGGTGTAGTACTGCTGTATATGGTCAAAGTTATAGACGCAGACCTGCCAGTCTTGTTGCAGCCGAATTAAAAATGCTCAAAGATAGTTATGCACCTGATTCTATCTGGTTTGTAGACGATGTATTTACCGTGAGTCACAAATGGCTAGCAGCTTTTCATGAAGAGGTTATCAAACAAGATGCTGTGATCCCTTTTGAATGTATCACCAGAGCCGAACGATTAAATGATGACATCTTACAGCTTTTAAAAGAAGCAGGATGTTATCGTATCTGGATAGGTGCAGAAAGTGGTTCTCAAAAAATTATAGACGCTATGGATCGTCGCGTTGATGTAAACGTGGTAAAAGAAGCCATTCAAAAAACAAACGCCATGGATATGGAGACCGGCACCTTTATTATGCTTGGGTATCCTGGAGAAGATCTTGAAGATATAAACACTACAGTACAATACCTGAAGGATGCAAATCCAACACATTTTACCATTACAATAGCTTATCCTATTAAGGGCACTTCGCTCTATTCAGAAATAGAAAAAGACATTATTACAAGACCAGATTGGGAAACCTCAACAGATAGGGAGATTGATTTTAAACGTACCTATACTCGTAAGTTTTATGACTATGCTGTAAAGCGCGTTGTAAATGAAGTGAATTATCACAGAGAGATTACAAAATCTAACAATAGAGATCTTAAAAAAGCAATGAAGTTTAAAATCAAGTCTGTAATTGCAAATGGATTAATGACCGTCACCAAATAATCATGACCAACCTTAGTACATGGCAAAACTCCAATTATACTGTATATGCAATGACAGTATTCTTTTTTCTGCTAAGTCTATGGGGTATTTCAAATCACGAATTATGGTTAGACGAAGCGCATCATTATTTACTTGCTCGCGATAGTTCTTCTGTTCAAGATCTTATAAATAATACCCGATATGAAGGGCACCCTATTGTTTGGAATCTTCTACTCTACTGGATCACACGATTGACCACAGATCCTATATGGATGCAAATACTGCACATCAGTATTATGACAATTTCTGTAGGTGTATTTCTAAAAAAGGCTCCCTTTTCCTGGCTCTTTAAACTACTTTTCATCTTTGGATACTTTATGTTTTATGAGTATAATATCTTAAGTAGAAACTACAGTATTGGGATTCTTTTTATATTCTTAGGATGTAGTTTCTATGATAAACGAACTGTAAAGTTTGTGCTCATTTCTGTTTTACTGGGACTTGCCAGTAATAGTCATGCCATCTTTGTGATACTTGCCAGTACCATTATGGCGATGCTTACCTTAGAACGACTCAAAACAGAAAGACTACAAATCTCCAAAAGTACTTGGATAGGCGTTGGCATATTTGGAGTATTGACATTAGTAAGCGTTCTCCAAATCATTCCGCCAACAGACACTTCATTTTTTGATCGAGGAGAAAGCATTTCTTTCTTTGATAAAATTGCAAAAAGCATGACGCCTTTTTTTAAAAGTATGTTTGTCCTACCTGACGTGACCATCAATTCTTTTTGGAACAGTCATATCCTAGTAAATTACAGCAAACCGATTGCTGCTATAGTTGCAATGATAAGCCTTTCTATCCCTTATCTTTTATTTTATAAGAATAGGAATTTATTGATGTATGTCTATTTCGGCATATTTGCTACTGCTGGATTTTTCTTTATTACGATGATGAATGCTGCCAGATATTATGGCATATTATACCTGTTTTTAATAACTGCATTATGGTTTGAGAAGTCCGCTACTTCGACAGGCTCAGCATACCATTTCGCGAAAGCAAAAAAAACCTTCTTATTATCAGAGAATCTATTAAAAAATATACGCCCTGTACTTATCTACTCCATCCTAGGGTTGCATTTTATTTCTGGCATCTACGCCTTTACTATGGATGTTTCAAGACCATTCACTACAGCACAGCAAACAGCTCAATACTTAAAAGAAAATAACTTAATTGAAAAAACAATTGCTACAAAAGCCTGTAATGGTACTGCATTAAGTGCTTATATTGGAAAAGCTGTTTATTTTACAAGAACAAACAGTTTTGAAAGCTATTGTACCTTTAATAGACCTTCTATACAACAAGAACACGGAACTATTGAAGTGATAACATCTATCCAAAAACTCTTAAAAGCAAACAAAGAATCTGTTATCTTTATCACCTATGAACCATTTTTTGACACCAGTCAGAAGAAAGAGTGGAGATTGTATAATGAAGCTATCAAAATAGAATTTCTAACACAGTTTGAAGGAAGTATTCTCAACAAAGGAAACCATTATATCTATGAAATTTCCAAGTATTAAACACTTCACATATAGCAACGCTATTATTTGCAGTATGCTCGTATTTTTGATGCTATGGGCCTGCAACACCAAGACTTCTGACTCCAACACTCATGATCCTAACATACTATATCTTAAATGGAATAAGTCACACGAGATAGATAACCTAGAAAAAAACAGGACTGGGCTTATTTGGGCATTATCATTTTTAGGGTCAAACATAGCACTAGACTCTACCTTAACTGGAATTACATATACAAAAGACATGATACGTCTAGATGTGTCTCAAGTAGGGTTTACAGAAAAAGCAATATCACATTTACAATCACTCAACACAGTCATTCAGAACTCAGAAGAATATCAGAAAAAAGGAACGATAGATCTGGGAAGATATATCGCCCTTACCATAGGAAGTCCGCATCATTATTATAAAATAGTAGATGTCCCGTTGCAATTATTTGACTTAAAATCACAATACACATTTGACACACTAACAGCTTATATTAATAATAGTAGCATCTCTAAGATTGATAGAGAAATAGAATACTCTATTCATAATAAAGACACTAAACGTGCATTTATCTCAGCAGAAAGAGATACTATAACTGGTGAAATACAAGAGTTTGAAACGGTAGAAGTCATGACCAATGGTCTTTCTCGATTTGCCTTATATGACATCCAAGGAAATTTAAAATCCGAAGGAGATGAAAATGTCACTAGAGCTGGAAAACCTGGCAAATGTATGTGGTGCCATGAATCTGGGATTCAACCTCTTTTTAGAAAGCAAGTAGATATTAAAAATCATATGCCTGCTGGAGATTTTTTGGATTCTTTACAACGATATAATAGCGAACTAAGAGTGTATCAAAATCGTGTATGGCAAGATTCTTTGATCCAAAATAGACGTTCACACACAGAGATGGAAATTGCATATATTACGTTTATGGAACCTTCTATTGAGCAACTTGCCAATGAATGGCAAATGGCTGAAAGAGCGGTTAAAAAGAAAGTGGCACATCTCCAATCACATCGCCATCACGAATTTGAATTTCTTGGCGATTTATACTATAGAAAAGATATAGATTCACTCGCCCCTTTTAACGTTCTTGAAGTTCCTGAATACATACGAGAACCATCCAATAATGAAGGGAATGTGGATTATATTAAATAATTCCCTCACTGCCCTTTGGGCATCTCTCCCAAAGGGAGAGAACAAGTAATATTTATATATGACTTTTAGAAATTTAATAGACAAAAGCAATTGGGAAGATGTTAAATCAAGTCTTATAAAAGCATATCCTGAACTTAAAGAATTAACTTCTCATTTTCATACAGTGTATCTTGAATTAACTAAAATGAATCCTATTCATTCTGATTTGATACTAAACATTCAAAAAATAAATTCAGAAAATGAAGAAGAGGACATTGCTGTATCTGGAATCGGAGAACCACATGAATTTGGAAACATATATAATATTTCAGGTCAAGGGTGGGAAAAGTGCTTAGGCATGGAGATTCATTTAGAAACTATAAAGAATTTTAATGAATCCGAAATAATAGCACATTCATTATACGAAATGACCTTTTTTGGGTTCACCGAAAATCAAATTAAAAAGAACATAGAGAAGACTATAAACTAGATAGTCAACCACTTTTCATAAAGTGCTTCTTTCTCCTCCTTTGTAAAAAAGTGATTCATATACTTGGACTCTAACTGATCGTCTAAATACGATTTTGAAAAACGGATATAAGATTTAAATTCGGCATATAAAGCGGCACCTTTCTTAGCCTCTGTGACATTTACATTTTTGATAGTAAAGTCTTTTACATCACAAAAATCACCAACTAGTTTTGATTTTAAGGCATCGTCAAGGTTACTGTTCAATACTAGGACATCAACTTGACTATCCTTTATAATTGTATAGCCTTTTGCTTTCGCGCCCGCCTGCTCGGTCGGCAGGAAAGCATGTTCATACACATCTACCCCCGTTCCATCTTTAAGATGATTATCAAACCAATCTTTACAATAGGAATGATCGAGTTTTTGATAAAAAGCAGCTTCAATGTCTTGAAGACTTCCTTTAAAAAGATGTGTTGGCACACCCATATGGATTTCAAAAGCTTCAAAAAAAGCAGATAGATTACGTTCTATTGGATTTCTAAATAATGAGATTACTTTATAGTTTTCTTGCTTTTCGAGTAGGTATTTATGTAACATAAACACAGGACTTCTACTACCTGGATAGACTCCTTTTTCTTTACATATTTTTATAGCCTGTAGTTCTTCTTCTATACTAAGACTATGGATATGAAAGCAAGGAATACTCGATTGATTCTTTAAAGAATGATAGACACTTGATGACCCAACTTTTGCCATCGTAAACACTAGCACTGGTTCTTGTGTACGATCTCGTAGTTGCTGCTCTTGCTGTTTGAGCACCCAACGATCTTTAATATGATATTTTAAGAAAGGTTTTATCACTATAATTAATTATCAAGATCTATATACTTAAGTGTAAAGGCACCTCTTCTAGAATGATGATCGGTTAAAAAATACACTCTAGAATCATTTACCAATACTGGTTTTTTCTTTAAAGATGCATCTGTTTTAATTACATCATCTCCGTCATATAATTCATGTTCTTTTAAGATAATCGCCTGTTCATCAAAACTGGTAATAGAAATATCTGTAGTAATGGTTTCATCGCCATGTCTACCTAATGCTTTATAGGCAAGTTTGCCTTGATCATTAAAGAAATCATAGACCATAAAATGTTTTTTCTCTGATAAAGCATAGTGTGATGCATCTTCTGTTTTCCCTTTTATAGTGCCATAAAACATAGGAAATAATACGGCAAAGGTTAAAGCAATATATCGCACTTGGAACTTCCCTCCTAGCAATTTATATATACATATACTTAATAGGATCACTAACCACAATCTAGAAAACTGAATCCCTACAAACATACTCGCCAATACTCGAAAAGGGAAATTACAGATCACTATTAATAACCCTAGGAGCACTAATTTATAATGTAGATTTAACCGCTTTCGCGAAAGCGGAAACACCACAAACAATGGAATAATCCATAAAATCTGTGCATAGGTGGCTGTTCTGTCTTGCGTTAAAAACAAAGTCGTTACCCATATCGCAAGTAAAGCAAGCATATTGTTTTTCTTACGGATGGATATTGCAATTGCACTACCCAAGATGATTGCTTTGGTGATCCAGTTTGCAAATCCATAGATGCGCTCGTTTGCTATCCAAGCGTTAGGGTTATAATAGGCATCTTCTACAAAAAGTGTTTTAAAAAACACATCTAGTGATTGATAATTAGGTCTATAGTCCGTGGTTGTATTACTTAAAAAAGTATGCGGAAGTATGTCAAAGAAATAAGATTCCCAAAGGGTATATCCTGTGATAGAGATTCCAATAACACATACAATAGCAGTTCCTAAAATACACCATCCTATGGTTTTCCATTTCTTTTGAAACGCTAGCGGAATTCCATAAAAAACAGGAAAAAATTTAAGCAGTACTGCAAACCCTAAAAATACTCCTGTCAAGTATTCTTTTTTCTTATCTAGAAAGTAATAGCCAGCAATGACACAAAAAAGAATAATAAAATAAGACTGTCCAAAAAGAATTTGATTTCGGATAGGCACATAAAATAGTATGGGGATTGCTAGTAACAACCACTTTGCATTACCTAGTGTTTTCTTTGCTAACAATAGCAATCCTGCTAAAAATAGCAGCATACTGATACAGTTAAAAATAAGTTTTGCCGTATATGGATTCTCGATATAGGCTAATGGGTAAAATGCAGCTACCGTAAAAGGACTATTTACATAAAAGTCTACTAACTCTTCTGTATATCCTAGCTCCCAGATATAGCTATTAAACGAATGAATATCAAAAATCACTGTTTCGGGAGCAACACCTTCATGTAAAAGTCTAGCAGGAAAATAACTGTTTGAAAAATCATGCAATGGCATCGAATACGAAGAAACCAAAAAGTAAAGACATAAAGCTACTGTAGGTAGCAAGTATATCAGAATTATTTTAGTATTCTTAATCTCAGTATTCATGAATCTAATGGGGAATATTTTTTAAAAATATTGTATTCTATTCGTATTTGATATTAGTTTTTTAACTGCATCACTTCTTGTCCAGTAGTTTGCTTTATTAATTCAGAATATTCCTTGTCTGCCAATTGTAATTCAGGTATCTCAAATGAAGAGTCATCTATTTTTTCTTCGGAATAATCAACTAAAATCATTTTAATTTTAATAAAGTCATTCAATGACTTTATGATTTGAGTAGGATATGATTTAGTTAAATTTAAAACCTCATTGAGATATTCAAAATTATGCTCTTGAAATAATTCAGGATTAATTTTTAAAAACGAATCATTATAAAAATATGTCTCTTCGCCTAGATTACCCCAACTAAATGTTATTGAATTACATTTTTTTCCTAAGATTGAAACTATTGAGTCGTTTTGAATAATTTTTGGTTTCTCAAAATCTATAATTGTCGCACCATATTTTTTTGCATTTGTAATCAACACATACTCAAAACCCGAATCAAAATTGTATATTTTATTACTATCCGGCCTATAGACAATTCTTTTAGAATTAGCTGAATTCACCAATTTCTCATAATTCCCCTTTTTGATATTTATCACTAATGTATCAAAGTATTCTCCAGACTTCTTCATATGATTAATCATATCATTTTCAGATATTCCTTCCATATTGATTTCGAATTCAATTTTATATGTTAATTTCCCTTCAAATGACTGCCCGTAAATTAATGAAGTAAAAAGAGATATTATTAAAATTAGTATTCTATTCATTTGTTACTAGTTATTGTTCTTACAAAAATAACCTTATTTAAAGAATCAAATCTATTCTCTTTAATATGTTAACTTTGTGTTTCTATACCGTCTATATATAGGATTAAAAATAGTAACACATCGCATGATCAACAACAAAAAAGTAGTTGTCGTATTACCTGCATATAATGCAGCACTTACATTACAACAAACCTATACTGAAATTCCTTTTGATATCGTAGACGATGTGATCCTAACAGACGACCATAGTACTGACAATACTGTAGAAGTAGGAAAGTCTTTAGGGATACAACATATCATTGTTCACGAAAAGAACAGAGGATATGGCGGCAATCAGAAATCGTGTTATAACAAAGCATTGGAACTAGATGCAGATATTGTCATTATGCTACATCCTGACTACCAATACACACCAAAGCTTATTCCCTCGATGGTGTATCTTATTGCAAATGATGTATATGATGTGGTATTAGGATCTCGTATTTTAAACAAAGGTGCTCGTAAAGGAGGAATGCCTTTATATAAATATATTGCCAATAGGATACTGACCCTTTTCCAAAACATACTGATGGGACAAAAATTGTCGGAGTATCATACAGGATATCGTGTGTTTAGTAAAAAAGCATTACTCTCCATTCCATATCAAGATAACTCAGAAGATTTTGTTTTTGACAATCAGATGCTAGGGCAGTTGTGCTATGCAAATATGCAAATAGGTGAAGTATCGTGTCCTACCAAATATTTTCCAGAAGCATCTTCTATTAATTTTTCGCGAAGTGTTACCTATGGACTTGGTGTTTTGGGGGTTTCTATCAAATATTTTTTACATAAAAATAGGCTTATAAAATCGAAGCTTTTTAATTCTATATAGCAATGCAATTGCAGTATTCTAAGTTGCTTACTCGTGCTAAGACTGTCTCCTTATATGGTTTCGGACAGAGCATTCCTATGATAGCGCAGCTTATTATATCATTGCTTATTATCAAAAAACATTCTACAGCTCTTTGGGGAGAATATGTCACTTTATTACTTTGGGTGAATCTCATTGTTATATTCTCTTATTTTGGCAATAAAAACTACCTCCTTAAGCAATTTAGCGAACAACCAGGTAAGATCTATACGACTTGGTTATCCAACTTCAGTACGCGCTTTCTTGTGTTCTTTTTGATTGGGATATTCGTTTTTTTTATTCCATTATTTGAACCCTACCGCTTGCTTATCTTGAGCTGGATATTCCTATTGTTTTACAATCAATCATTTGAAGTATTGATTCTATATCAAAAGGATTTTAAGTTCAATTTTATTACAGAACTTATCAGGAATAGTAGTGTTGTTGGGGTATTGCTATTCTTCGATGGTATGCTTCAACTAGATCAATTCCTGTATATTATTATTGGAGGACTGCTTATTAAAGCTATTTTTTATTCTGTTTTTTATTTCAAAACACTTCAAAGCACAAAAATCACATTAGATTCTCAAAGTCTCATTGCATCTATCCCTTTTCTTATTCCTATGGTATTAGGAACCTTAAGAACGAAGATAGACAGTTACTATGGGACAATCTATTTTACCAAGGAAGATCTAAGTCAATATCAAATTTTCATCAGTCTGATTGCTATATTACAACTAGGAGCTGCCTATATGATTAACCCATTCATTAAAATCTTTTATCGCATCTCAAAGAAAACAAGAAATGCTATAGAAAAACAGTTTTTATTCCTGGGAATTATCATTGGTGCAATAGCAACAACAGTCATTTATGTTATCATCACATACATTTACGAATTCACATTTAGTCCTACGAGTTATCTTTTAGCATATCTATTTATCATTACTCTTTTTGTACATCTATTACTGATTAACGAATTTTATAAAAACGACAAACAAACGCTTGTTGCTATTATTATAGGAGTGACAGCTTTAGTTCAAATAATCTTAGGGTATTTTACCATCGACACCTATCAATCTATAGGAGCATTATCTATAAAAATGATTGGACAATGGATAGTTGTTTTGGCTTTATTATATTTTAGAAAAGAGTTTTTAAAACCTTCAAATAGTAGTGTGTAACAAATGGTATATTTACAAGAAAGTTAGCGATAATTAAAGATGACTAAATCCGATAAATCAAAACATAATATTTGCATAGCTTCTATTAAAAGAAAGACATTTCAACCATATAATTATAAATGGACAAAGTTTTATGAATCTAATTCAGACTTCCCCCATTCGCAATTTCATCTTAACCTCACACAAAACGAATTAATTATCTGCTCAACTATTATCGACTCTCATAATTATAGTATTTTGACTACTCAAAAATTAATCACTAATGAGAACGGAATTGAAAATGTTGGGAATTTAATTGATTCAACTCTCAAACAACCTATAGACTTTAAGGGGTTAGATGGCAAATTATTTACGTTTGGACTTTTAAAATTAAAAAACGAAATGGAATTAAAATATTTCATCGAAACAGGAAAAGCATCAATGATTATGATGTATGGAATAAAAACATTAATTCAAACACAACAAATGACCATTAAAAATATTGAAAATGTAACAAAAGTTTGGAGTAAGGAGAATAAAAATAACCCTTGCTAACAAATAGTATATTTACGATATAACATCTAAACCCACATGCCAAACATTCTAGGAATTGCTGCTTTTTACCATGACTCCGCTGCTGCTATCACTATAGACGGTGTGATCATTGCTGCTGCACAAGAAGAACGATTTACTAGAATAAAACATACTCCCGATTTTCCTGTACACGCAATTACGTATTGTCTAGAAGAAGCGGGTCTTACAATAGATCAACTAGATGCGGTGGTTTTTTATGACAAACCACTACTCACATTTGAGCGATTATTACAAACCTATTATGCGTTTGCACCTAAAGGTATTGTGTCTTTTTTAAAGTCAATTCCTGTTTGGTTAGAACAGAAATTGTTTCTCAAAAAACAGATTCGTGATGGATTAAAAGAGGTCATGAAGTATGACAAAAAGAAACTCAAACTACTCTTTACAGAACACCACCTATCCCATGCAGCGAGTACGTTTTATGCTTCGCCATTTGAACACGCAGCTATCCTTACGGTAGACGGTGTTGGAGAATGGGCAACAGCTACCATTTCTGAAGGAAAGGGAAATATCATTACCGTAAAAAAAGAACTCACCTTTCCGCATTCGGTAGGGTTGTTATATAGCGCATTCACTTATTATCTAGGGTTTACCGTAAACTCTGGAGAATATAAACTTATGGGACTTGCGCCTTATGGCAATCCCAATTCAGAGCAAACAAAGAAGTACGTACAACAGATTAAAGAACATCTTGTTTCTATCAAAGAAGACGGATCCATATGGTTAGACCAATCGTATTTTAACTATGCGACAGGTTTAACGATGACCAAAGACAGCAAGTGGGAACAGCTTTTTGGTCTCAAAAGAAGAAGTCAGGAAGCTGAGTTATTACAGGAGCATTGTAATCTTGCGTATGCAATTCAGCAAGTGACAGAAGAGGTGGTTGTGAAGATGGCCGCTTTCGCGAAAGCGGAAACAGCAGCATCCCACTTATGTCTCGCAGGAGGAGTTGCTTTAAACTGTGTCGCCAATGGAAAACTCTTAAAAGAAAACTTCTTTAAAGACATCTATATCCAACCCGCATCTGGAGATGCTGGAGGAGCGGTAGGCGCAGCACTTGCCGCGCATTATATGTACTTTGAGAACACCCGAGAAGTAGATCCTCAAAAGGATAGTATGCAAGGTAGTTATCTAGGTCCCTACTATTCTGATAAAGAAATAACACAGGTTAATAAGCGATACAAAACAGTCTCACATAAGGAGGATGATTTTGATACACTTACAAAAACAATTGCATCAGAAATAGCAGATGGAGCCATTATAGGATGGTTTCAAGGACGTATGGAATTTGGACCTAGAGCCCTCGGTAATCGAAGTATTATAGGAGACCCTTCCAATATCGAAATGCAAAAAAAGCTCAATCTAAAAATTAAAAAACGAGAAAGCTTCAGACCATTTGCGCCCTCTGTGCTCGATACAGATGCCGCTAACTTTTTTGATTTGGAAACGGCTTCTCCATACATGACACTCGTCGCCGATGTCAAAAAAAGTGCACAAAAAGAAATCCCTTCTAATTATCATGAATTACCTTTACTTGAAAAATTATATTGTACTAGAAGTGATTTACAGGCAATAACACATTTGGATTTTTCGGCAAGAATACAGACGGTACATAAAGAAACAAATCCAAAATACTGGCAATTATTACAAGATGTAAAAGAAAAAACGGGTAAAGGAATTCTTATCAACACCAGTTTTAATGTACGTGGAGAACCTATTGTATGTAATCCTGATGATGCCTATAGATGTTTTATGAATACCGAAATGGATATTCTCGTCATCGAAAATTATATCTATTATAAAAAAGAACAACCAGATTGGGATAATAAAGAAATCTGGACAAAAACGTTTAAAAAAGATTAATATGGATGCACTAAAAGACCTTTGGTTATTTATGAAAGAGCGTAAAAAGTTCTGGTTACTTCCTATTATTATAGTGTTATTGTTTTTAGGAATTTTAATTGTAATTGGAGGAAGCAGTGCCTTTGCTCCTTTTGTCTATTCTCTTTTTTAGTATGGCTTCAAAAAAAGGACTAACGCCAAGCAAAACCGTCCTAACCATTGTTATAGGATTTTTAGTGATCTACCTGCTAGGCCTTATTGACCAGTTAGATGGTGATTTCACATGGGCGTTATGGGTGGCTATAGTTGTAGGAATTCCTGGGTTACTCTCTTCATACCTCGCTTTAAAAATTCAAGATGCTTGGATGGGTTTAGGCACCATATTAAGTTATATCATTCCTCCTATTTTACTATCTGCTGTTTTTTTTATCATTCTTTTCCCCATGGCATTATTATCAAGGCTCTTTGGAGAAAAAGATCCTTTACAACTTAAAAAAACAGATACAACTCTTTTTAAAACGGTAGATAAAACCTTTACAAAAGACACTTTTGAGAAGACTTGGTAACGGCAACAATTACTGTAAACTATCCTGAGGTTTTGTTTTAGAAGTCGTAATATATTCTGAAAGGGCATTGGCTACAACTTTATTCCCTTGAACCGTCCAGTGTTGCTCTTGAGTATTATACATCTTACTTCCACTACGGTGTGCTTTCTGTAACGATGGCATTAAATCTATCATTTGTAAATTATTAGCTTTCGCGAAAGCTAACAAAGTAGCATTAGGCAAGTCATTCTGTAAACGTAACCTAGCATCATATTCGGTTACTTCTGTCCACAAGGCATCCTCTACTTGAACCAGGGAAGGCGCTAATGCAAACACGATAGACGTATTATTATCTTTTCCGTATTGATTCATTTCTAGCATCAATTTCCCCATCATTTCATACATCGCTTTAGTATCATCAGAAAAAGTAGTGTTACATGTATGTATTTCAGGAGGGGTGTGAGAGGCATCTTTCTCCTTTGAGAATTTTGATTTTATAGTAGCTATACGCCTCTTTACAAATAGGAATAAGTGAGATTTATAATAAAATGGAAGCTCCTTTTTACTTGTATAGTCAGCAATAGATGGAGGCGTAATTTGCATAGATCCATCTGCATTCCCACCTTCATTAAAGGCAACAGTTGGTCTGGGATATAACCAAGGGTATTTCCCCATATTATCTGTAAAGTCATTCCGAAGGTATATCAACACCATCACAAGATCTGGTTGTATTTTTGGGAGCCATTCTTTAAGTATCATATATTCCTGCACTTGTCCATACCCATTTACACCTAGATTATATACAGACGTATTAGATAACTGATCTTCCATCACTCGTGTAAAAACTTCTTCATCCTTAACAGAGATATTACTCACAAAAGAATCTCCTAATATCATAATTTTAGAGTCCTCTTTCTTTTCTTCAAAAGGAGTATCACGATATCCCTCTTTATTAACCTTCATAACATGGTTAATTCCTTCATCATAAACAATCTGTACATCTTTATCAGGGATAAATTCCCATCCAAGATTTTCTTCAAATCGGAACATGACATCATGATCACTGATTTGTGGAAATGTTATTCGGATGAGTAGTTCACAAATAAGTAATGTTACTACTGTAGATGTAACAAAAAGAACTATTTTTTTTCTCATAGTGGCAATACAATACGTATGTAATATAGGATTAAATATAATGCTCTCAAAATAGTGAATCGCTAGTTATTCTTTATCTTTACTATCACTAAAATCCGTATTACATATTAGAAAATCTATTACATCTTGAAAACATTTCAAAATATACCATTAGACTATATTTTTGAGTTTAACCGTAGCTACTGCTATGCTAAAACTCAGAAAACATTATATTTTATTGCGTATTCAAGCTTCATTACGAAGTTCTAATTCACAATACGAATTAAAAATGATGACTAAGAAAAATATTATTATTGCAGGCTACCCTAAAAGTGGCACTACTTGGATAAGTAGATTGGTGGCAGAATTAGCCACATGCCCTTTACAAGGAGATTGGGGTTTTAGTCACATTAAGGCACTGTATGAAGAAGGAGAAAAAAGAGATTCGCCTTATGATTGTTATAAAACACATTTTACATATAATGAGATCTCTTCTAAAGACGAAAAAAAAGTTTTTAAAATCATCCATGTGCTAAGAGATCCTAGAGATGTAGCTATTTCTGGAAGTCACTATTTTAATTTTACAAATACGCCTCAAAAGATTTTAAAAAAAATAGGGATACATACACCGTTATTTGCTGTTTCTTCAACAGAAAAAAAGAAACGAATGATTAAAGCAATACTAGAAGGTGATGAAAAAGTAAATCAATGGGTATCATTATCCTGGAAGAATCATTTAGAAACATTTATAAACAAAGAAGTTCTTACCATTAGATATGAAGATATGCTTATGCATCCTCAAGAGCAGTGCTCAAAAATAACACAGTTTTTAGATCTTGATATTGATGCAAAACATATTGATTATTGTATTCAAAAGCAGTCTTTTGACAAAAAAAAGAAGGAAACATCAGACTCTAAAGATGCTCATTTTAAAAAATTACTTCGAAAAGGAGAACAAGGATATTGGAAAAATGAGTTTACAGACCAAGAAAAAGACACCTTCAAAACATATTTAGCAACCAATACGTTTTATAATTAATTCTTATAATGCTATAAAAAATTAAAGCTACTTTTAAGGAATAGATACCAATAGAAAGAATTCACAGTAATATATTTGCATGAAACACGTCTAAGAGGCGTTAATAGTATTTTTTTTGAAAAACAAGGTCCTCATATTTAATCCAAGAAGTGCTAATCAGAAGCACCGTATTCCTAATTCTATTCTTCAAGTAGGCGCTTCTATTTATGGGAAATTTGATTTTGCATTTATAGACGGCAATCTAGAGGAAGATCCTTGGGAAAAAATAACTTCATATTTCAATACTGGAGAGTTCAAATATTTTTGTAGCACAGTAATGCCTGGTCCTCAATTAAGACAAGCTATTCCGTTTACACGAAAAATAAAACAGGAGTTTCCTGATACCATAACAATATGGGGAGGGTATTTTGCATCAAATCAATATAAGGTATCTATAGAAGCTCCATATGTAGATTATATTGTTAATGGCCCTGGTGACGTTACATTCCCTACGCTATTAAATACATTAGAAACAGGAAACTTAGAGGAATTACCGAATATTCAGAATCTTATTTACTTAGAAGAAAACGGCACTATTACCCGTACCAAAAAAGAAAAACTTTTAGAGCAAGATACGTTACCACAATTACCATATACACACCTCAATTCATTCTATGACTTAGATAACTATTTAAGCCGAACGTTTCTAGGCAGTAAAACATTTTCTTATCACTCAAGTTTAGGATGCCCGTTTACGTGTTCATTTTGTGCAGTTGTTCCTATTTATCAAGGACGTTGGAAAGCAAAGTCAGCTCAAACAGTGTACAATGATGTCAAATATTTTAAGGATAATTATGGTATCAATGCCATAGAATTTCATGACAACAATTTCTTTACTTCAAGAAAACGAGTTGTTGAGTTTTCAAAACTTATCAAAGATGATGGAATCACTTGGTGGGGAGAAGGTCGTATAGATACGATTAACAAATATTCAGATGATGATTTAAAGATCATGAAAGAGGCTGGTTGTAAGATGATCTTTCTCGGTGCCGAAACTGGAAATGATGAGATTCTTAAACAAATGAATAAAGGAGGAACACAAACGGGACAAGGTATCAAAGACTTTGCAGCACGTTTATATCCTATAGGGATCATTCCTGAATTTTCTTTTGTTTTAGGAATGCCTGCTGATACTCCTGAGCAAGTGATGGCTCAAATAGAATGGGACATTAACTTTATTAAAGAAATAAAAGAGATCAATCCAGATTCAGAAATCATTATTTATCTATATAGCCCCGTAGCTACCGAAGGTTCTGAATTGTATGAGCAAATTCAAAAAGCCGGTTTTAGTTTTCCTAAAAAACTAGATGATTGGTTAGATCCAGCTTGGGAGAATTTTGATTTACGTAAAAATCCATTAACTCCTTGGCTTACTGCCAAAATGGTGGATCGTATTATGAATTTTGAAACCGTCTTAAATGGCTATTATCCTACTGCTTCAGATTTTAGGATTAAAGGAGCTAAAAAGAAATTGCTTCGCTCTATTTCTAAAATACGTTACAAAACTGGGATATATAAGTTTCCATATGAGATCAAAGCATTACATAAGATATGGAAATATCGCCAACCTGAAGAACAAGGATTTTATTCAGAATAATGAGCCTCCTACGTAATCTTATTAAGAAAGTAACACATCCTTTTCTAAAAAAGGGAGCAGATTATTACTACAAAAAACCACGCCCATACTCTTACAAAGGAATTACAACGATGGTGCATCCAGATGTTTTTCCTCCTCATTTAACACTAAGCACTAAAATACTATTAGACTTTATTTCTGAAATAGATCTTACTCAAAAGACATTTTTAGAACTAGGCTGTGGTTCTGGAATTATATCTCTGTTTGCTAGTCAGAAAGGAGCAAAAGTGACAGCAAGCGACATTAATACTACCGCACTAGAATACCTCAATAATGCATCAAAAAATAATGAACTTCCTATAGATTGTGTACACTCCGATTTATTTGAAAATATAGCAGAAAAGCAATTTGATTATATTTTCATCAATCCGCCTTATTATCCAAAATCTCCTGAGAATATAAAGCAACAAGCTTGGTTTTGCGGAGAAGAATTTGAATACTTCAAATCTCTTTTTAAGCAACTTCCAAAGTATCTTTCTAAAGAAAATACGACCTATATGATTCTCTCAGAAGATTGTGAGCTTGAGAAGATTAAACGTATTGCATTAGAAAATAATGTAATTATGGAACATGTATATGAGACTAAAAAAATGGGAGAGAAAAACTTTATTTTTTCTATTTATCAAAAATAACCTCATCTAAAAACTCATAGATAGCCTTCTGTCCTTGATCATTAAAGTGTGGATCATTATTATAATACAATCTATTTAGAGGCGCATCTTTCTGCTTTAAATATTTTATTGGATTGTAAAAAGAGACATGAGTAAATGCCTGAAAATCTTTAACTGCTTTAGCATAAAACACATAGTTATTCTCTTGAGTATTTTCTTTGTTTTTAAATTGAGCACCCAACTCTAGCATATTTGTATAATACTGATTATTTACTTGCGCACAATGCGGAACAAATACAACAGAAACAGTAACATCAGAAGGAACTATTTCTAAAAAAGAGGTCATCGCTTTTTTCCATGAATCATATCGATCCATAAAATCATCTTGTAATGTTATTGTATTATATAAATAATCTGAATCTGCTTTAAAAAGCATACGCTGTCTCTTTGTGTATAAGGGTACAGAAAACACTTCTTTTTTAAGTGCACGTGTGTCTATTTTATTAGAACTAAACCCTTTTAGTCTCTGATTGATATACACTCCTGAAGAAATATAGTTTGTAATTCCCCAATACACATTTCTTGTAACAGATAAATCCTTCCAATTAGATAAGTGTTTTACATCTAGAAGGTCATTCCCAATGTATACCTGATATATAATATGTTTAGGATTGTATTTCTTTATTTTTTTTCTAGCAAATGTATTTACTTGCTTAATTCCTGTTCCAGAAATACCAAGATTTAAAAAAGATATTTCTGGGTGTTTCTTTTGTAATCTATCTACATAATTATTTGTAGGAGTAGAAAATGAATCTCCAAAAACAAGGTAATCTATAGAGTCGCTTTCGATGGTGTTTTTTGAATTTAATGCTTCAATTTCTGCTTTATAGAAATCAATAACTCCGTACCTATATACGACTTCAAAGAGTAAAAGTGTAATACAACTAATGATCACTAGCTGTAAACATCCTTTTATAATTTTTTTTAGGTATGACACGTTTGCAAAATACAAAGATGATCGTGCAATCATATTCGTTTATGTGATTTTTTTACGCTTTCGCGAAAGCGTACCAAAAACAAAAAGGATCGTTATATACATAACGATCCTTTTTCATCAATTCTTTCTAGAATCGTATTTATTTGCTCAAATACATCTTACGTCTTGAATATAGATCATAAAACGCATCGTCTCTAAGGCTATCTATAAATAAAATACTCTCACCTGTACTCTTCATTTCTGGTCCTAGTTTCTTATCTACATTAGGGAACTTATTAAAAGAAAATACAGGTTGCTTTATCGCATATCCTTCTAGTTGAGGATTAAAATTAAAGTCTTTTACTTTCTTCTCTCCTAACATCACTTTTGTAGCATAGTTTACATAAGGTTCTTTATATGCTTTTGCTATAAAAGGTACTGTACGCGATGCTCTAGGGTTTGCTTCGATAATGTATACCATTTCATCTTTTATAGCAAACTGTATATTTATAAGGCCTACAGTGTCTAATGCTAATGCTATCTTGCGTGTATGCTCTTTAATTTGTTCTAAAACTAAATCTCCAAGGTTAAAGGGAGGTAATGTTGCATTAGAATCTCCCGAGTGAATCCCACAAGGCTCTATATGCTCCATAATTCCAATAATGTATACATCTTCACCATCACATATAGCATCTGCTTCTGCTTCTATAGCTCCATCTAGATAATGATCTAGTAGTAATTTATTATTAGGAATCTTACGTAATAAATCAACAACATGCTTCTCTAGTTCGTCTTTATTTATAACGATTTTCATTCCTTGTCCGCCTAATACATACGATGGACGTACTAATATTGGGAAATCTAATTTATCTGCTACCGCAAGTGCTTCGTCTGCAGTTTCGGCAACATCAAATTCTGGATATGGTATATTAAGGTCTTTTAGTAAGGTAGAGAAACTTCCTCTATCTTCTGCTAAATCTAATGCTTGGTAACTAGTTCCTATTACTTTAATACCGTATCTATCTAGTTTTTCTGCAAGTTTTAAAGCTGTTTGCCCTCCTAACTGTACAATAACTCCTTCTGGTTTCTCATGACGGATAATGTCATAAATATGTTCCCAGAAAACAGGTTCAAAATATAGCTTATCTGCAGTATCAAAATCTGTAGATACTGTTTCTGGATTACAATTAATCATAATGGTTTCGTAGCCACATTCTGCAGCTGCTAATACTCCATGAACACAACAGTAATCAAATTCGATTCCTTGTCCTATACGATTAGGTCCAGATCCTAATACAATGATTTTCTTTTTATCAGAAACAATACTTTCATTTGATGAAAATTTCTTTCCATCTGTCGTTTCCATTTCATATTCAAAAGTAGAATAGAAATAAGGAGTTTGTGCGACAAATTCTGCTGCACAGGTATCAACTAGTTTATAAACTCTCTTGATTCCTTGCTCGTCTCTTTTATTATATACTTGACTTTCTAGGCATTCAAGCATATGTGCTATCTGGCGATCTGCAAAACCACGTTGCTTTGCCTCTAGCATTAAATTTCGCGGAAGCGTATCTATCGTATATTTAGAGATTTCTTTCTCCATCATATACAGTTCTTCATATTGTTTTAAGAACCACATATCGATTTTTGTAATCTCATGGATACGACTCAAAGGAATTCCCATTTGAATTGCATCATAAATCACAAAAACACGATCCCAACTTGCATAGGTTAACTTCTCTATGATTTGGTCATAGTTTTTATATCCTTTTCCGTCGGCTCCTAGTCCATTACGTTTGATTTCTAAAGATTGAGTCGCTTTATGTAATGCTTCTTGGAAAGAACGTCCTATTCCCATTACTTCTCCTACAGACTTCATTTGAAGTCCTAATGTACGGTCACTTCCTTCGAATTTATCAAAGTTCCAACGAGGGATTTTTACAATTACATAATCTAATGTTGGTTCAAATAATGCCGATGTAGATTTTGTGATTTGGTTTTCAAGTTCATCTAGATGATAACCTATAGCAAGCTTGGTTGCAATTTTTGCAATAGGATACCCAGTTGCTTTTGACGCAAGTGCTGATGATCTAGACACCCTTGGGTTAATTTCGATCGCTATAATTTCTTCTTCATTATCGGGATTTACAGCAAACTGGACATTACATCCTCCTGCAAAATCACCGATACTACGCATCATATGGATTGCCATATCACGCATTTTCTGATACGTTACATCAGATAATGTCATTGCTGGAGCTACAGTAATAGAGTCTCCTGTATGGATTCCCATAGGGTCCATATTTTCTATAGCACAGATGATAACAACATTATCATTGGCATCTCTTAGTAATTCTAGTTCGTATTCTTTCCAACCGATCAAAGCTTTATCAATCATCACTTCATGTACTGGAGATACTTCTAGACCATGAGATAAAAGTTTGTCAAAGTCTTCTTCTTTATATACAAATGAAGCACCTGCTCCACCTAATGTAAATGAAGAACGTATTACAAGCGGAAAGCCAAATTCCTGAGCAATTTCTTTTCCTGTTAAAAAAGAGTTTGCACTAGCTTGTGGTGCCATAGGCACTCCTATCTCACGCATCAAGCTTTTAAATTGGTCTCTATCTTCGGTAATATTAATCGCATCGATATCAACTCCAATAAGCTCTACACCAAAGTCTTTCCAAATTCCTTTCTCATCTGCTTCAATACAAAGATTAAGAGCTGTCTGCCCTCCCATTGTAGGAAGTACTGCATCAATTTGTGGATGCTCTTTAAGAATTTGAATGATCGATTTTGTTGTAAGTGGCAACAGGTATACATGATCAGCCATAAAAGGATCTGTCATAATTGTTGCTGGATTAGAATTGATAAGAATAGTCTCTATTCCATCTTCTCTCAAAGAACGTAATGACTGTGATCCTGCATAATCAAATTCACAGGCTTGACCAATGACAATAGGCCCTGAGCCTATAAGAAGTATCGATTTTAATTTATTGTTTCTAGGCATATTAATGAAAGGAATTTCTGCGGTATAAAAATAGGAACTGACAGGGTATAAAAAAAGGTGTTACTTAAAAAAAGCAACACCCTTATATTGATATTAATATATCATTATTTTTTGTGACGTGGTTCTGAAGATACACTTATTTTCTTTCTACCTTTTGCACGGCGACGTGCTAGAACTTTACGTCCATTTGCTGTAGCCATACGATCTCTAAAACCGTGTTTGTTTCTTCTTTTCCTTTTTGACGGTTGAAACGTTCTTTTACTCATCTTGTATCTTCTTTTTGACTTTAAATAAGTCTGAATTTTTACTTCTAGAATCCTGCTTTAAAAGCTGGGGGCAAATATACAATAAGTTTTTACTTCTCCAAACGCAAATTTCAATTTTTTTATAGTTGTTTTTAGTACATTTGTCATCTATTAAAAATGCACATTTTATAATAGATAAAAATCAACTTTTCAAGCATCAAAAATACATACTAATTCTACTATGTTTAATAAAATTATAAAATTAATACTAGCAATAGCCACGTTAGGACTCGCTGTATGGCAATTTACAGAGAACGAAATAGGAAATGGTATTATGTTCATTTTACTAGCTGCTATCTTTGTTCTACTTTATTTTAAGAACGAAATTATCATTCTTGCTTTTTTAAGATTACGTAAACAAGATTTTCCCGGCGCACAAAAATGGCTTAATAAAATAAAGAGTCCTGAAGCTGCTCTTACCAAGAAACAACAAGGATACTATTATTACTTACAAGGACTGATGGTCTCACAAACAAATATGACTGAAGCTGAGAAATTATTTAAGAAGGCTATCGGATTAGGACTTTCTATGAAGTCAGATTTGGCTATGGCAAAACTTAATCTTGCTGGAATTGCATTGTCTAAAAACCGTAAGCGTGAAGCTCAAATACTTCTTAAGGAAGCAAAAGCACTTGACAAGCACAATATGCTTGGAGAGCAAGTCAAGATGATGGAGCAAAACATGAAGCGTGCCGGACAACAACCAAAACAACAATATGGTGGAGGAAGAAGTGGTCGTGGAGGACGCGGTGGCAGACGATAAATAACAAGAATACTTCTTACCTTATAGTATCGAGTCCAATAAAGTGGAAATCAACTTTAAGAAAAGAGTTACATATAAGTATAAAAAAAGATTCATATTTTGGAAATATGAATCTTTTTTTTGAATACTATTTAAAGAAGATGCACTACCACGTCTTTATATAGTGACCTTCATATACTGTAATAGAGGTTGCCTAACGATTGCTATTTTCCCCAAAGCATCTTTACAGCGATAATAAGTAAAATTCCGCCAAAAATTCTCTTTAATGTTTTTTGATCTAGATTCACAGCCATTTTTGAACCTATAAAACCACCTACCACAAAAAATATAGCAATGAGCGCGGCGTATTTCCAATTTACATATCCCTCGCCATAATAATTATATGCTGCAAGAAATGTTACTGGTACAGCCAGAACAGCTAGACTTGTTCCCTGAGCTTCATGCTGATTAAAACCTAGTAATAAAATCATTAATGGAATCATAATAACTCCGCCACCTACTCCCATAACTCCACTAAGGAGTCCAGCAAGAAGGCCTATAACAATAAGCGCAATGATAACAGTTGCATTCATATTTTTTGTGGGTAATTTTTTATAAAAATAGGAAAACCCCTTCCTAAAAAATGCAAAAAAGGGAAATGATTTTAAAAATCATTTCCCTAGTAATACTATAGATTTATAAGAAATATATTACTTTCCTAAAGAATAATACCCCTCTTTTGGAATATCTATAAAATATTGTTTTCTCGTTTTATTATTAAGGTGTGGCTCTCTAAGCCAAGGGTTATGAAGTTTTAAAATTTTATAATTAATTCCAAAACGTTCTGAGAATTTTACAAAATCTGTTACTGCAGAATCTACACTTACTTTATACGTAGGAATATAATCATACAAGTCTTGATCTTTATAATTAAAACCATATTTTGCTGGATTGCTCAATATCTCTTTTAGCGCAACAATTCTAAACACATAACGCCCTGTCTCTTCTCCTAATAACAAATCATAATATGTATTTACATTTTGACTTTTCATACGTCTAGACACTCCAGCATTTCCAGCATTATAGGCAGCCGCTGCCGCTGTCCAACTCCCGAAGCGTTTTTTTGCTTTTTTGAGATATGTACAAGCCACTCTTGTAGACTTCTCTATATGATATCTCTCATCTACATTATCGTTTACTTCTAACCCATATTCTCGACCTGTCCCTTTAAGGATCTGCCAAAAACCTGTCGCTCTAGCTGGAGACACAGCCTGTGTAAGTCCGCTTTCTATAACAGCAAGATATTTAAAGTCATCAGGCACACCTTCAGCGGCGAGTATAGGCTCTATAATTGGAAAATACTTATTCGCTCTTTTAAAGAGTAATAAAGAATTAGATTGCCAGTACGTATTTACGAGCAACTCTCGATCCATACGTTCTTTAATGTCTGGGTTTTCTACAGGAACAGCTTCTCCTGCAAAGTTTAAATGATCAGGAATAGGCAATGCATACACATTATAATCATTTATTAATTTTTCTTCTACATCTACCTGTTCTGCATCTACCTTCTCTACTGCTTCATCTGGAAGTTGTACAGCATTAATTGCAACAACAACAACAGCAAGCAACCCCACAATAGCAAATATGCGTTCAATTCGTTTCATATCTTAAAAATTTAATACATCTAATTTAATTATTTTCAATAAGTTTTGGAAGGTTTTCATTAAACCATTTATGTTTAGTTATCACCATTATATGTGAACCTCCTGGTACAGATATGCAATTGTCTATATATTTTATAGGGAAAACACGATCTATATCGCCATGGATATGCAGTATATTTTCATCAGGTTTCTCTTGATCCCAACACACCATTTCCTTTACTGCCCAACTCATATAACGTCTATCATTCATAGAAAGATACTTTTGATACAACGCTACTCTATCTTTAACCGTTTCTCCAAAAGCATACTTTGCCAGTTTATCTACATCTTCAATAAGTCGTGTAGGTAGGATGTTATATAGTTTTAGCTTTCGCGAAAGCTTCATTCTCCTCGGTAACTCATGCTTAGACTTTACGCTACTTACGATAATTAGCTTTTTAAGTGTCACGTGTTTTGCCATTTCCTGTACCAAAAGACCTCCAAAACTAACACCTAACAATACACTATCCTTATGAAGAATAAATGCTGTCATCCGTTTTGCATAGTCAAATATAGTTTCCTTAGATTTAGGAAGTTGCCATTCTAAGAGATGTATCGTAAATCTGTCTTCAGGCAATTTTATATGTTCAAAGATGGATGGGTTTGCCGCCATACCGGGCATCAAATATACATGTGTCATCTATCTTTATTATAAGGGTTTAACATAATTAAAAATCTATATGTAGGTATTTTTTTGTACCTTTGCAAGAACTTAATATTAAGAAATCTAAAAGTTATCAAAAACTCTATTGAAAAAGTGATTGAATCTCCTACAAAATTATAAAGAGATTTCTTAAATACTCATAATAATACTATAAATACCCTAACATATTTACAAATTTATGGAAGCAATGACAGCAATTGAATTGACAGATAATGAGTTCTTAAGACAATTTGAAGCCACTTTTGATGAAAAAATGGCAAAAATTGAATACTCATTACAAGAACGGAAGATCTTCCTAACTAAAATTATGATGCCAGAAGGGACCGAAGGACATATGAATGATTTTATCGTTTCTGTTTTTAGAGAAGTAGAAGACCGTAATATCAGTCTTGTTCCTACAAGTCCAGAAATTGCAAAATTTATGAGATCAAATCGTCGTAAGTACAAGAAATTACTACCAGTAGGTATTAATATCTAGTGTATAAAATGACATAAAAAATTTAAAAACCACCTTCATAGGTGGTTTTTTTATACTCCTTTTTTTTACAACACAACTCTAACACAAAACATACTGGTTTTCATTGATTTTTATGTACTGAATGAATTCTTGGATGATTTATTTTTAAGGAGCGACTACCTTGCTTCATATAATTAATCATACTAACCAAAATTAATTCACTTGAAAAATCAATATTTTATATCCCTGATATGCATACTATTTATGTATGCTTGCGATTCTGGAGTTAGCCCTTCTGATAAAAAAACAAAAAAGAAAGTAGCTAGTATCTATCTAGCAGAAACCTCTTTTGAGGATATCTTTAATGGCACGCTAGCAGAGAAAGAGAATATAAATGTAAAGAATGTATATGTCGCTCAAAGTCCTATTTTAGATACATTAAACACTAACTTTTCTTTAAACAACATTGCTGCCATCACCTACGAAAACCTATCTAATGAAGAGCGAAATAATTATGACTACATCGGTGTGTCTATTGCTCAAAAAAATAAAGAAAACGTTCCTTTTTCTTTTTCTATAAATACATTAGAAAAAATAAATGCGACTAAGGAAACCATATATCAATTTGCCGAATCAATTTCCAATGCATCCTATAAAAATCTTGAACCCATTCTAGCTACAGGTCTAGTCCCTACACAAGAAGCAAAAACAATAAACGATTATTTCACAGAGACTACTGCATCAGCTGGAGCTATCATTAATTACTATTATTATGGAATTGGTGAGGGCACACATGAAACTAGTACATATTATACGCACATGGGAACATTTGTATATGGTAATGGTATGACTCAAAACTTTCATGTAAACATACTAGAAGGTGACACTCAGGTAAAAGGATATAATATCAACCCTCTTAATATTGACCCTGTTGACCTTAAATAATTAAGCATAAGAATGCTTGATAAATTTAGTGTACTACAGAAGTTACAAAGTCAAAACGTACCATACCATCATCATCTATTTTGGTAAGGTCAACCTCATGTAGTGTATTTACAAATTCTGGATTCCACGGCGCTTTTACTTTGACATAATTTTCTGTAAACCCATGAATGTATCCTTCTTTATTTTCTCCTTCAAAAAGAACTGTACGACGTGTCCCTAATTGAGATTCATAAAAGGCACGTCTCTTCTTTACAGAAAGACCACGTAACATCTTGCTACGCTTACTACGTACGTTTTTAGGAATAACTCCTTCCATAGTAGCCGCTTCTGTATTATCTCTTTCTGAATATGTAAATACGTGCAAATAGGATATATCGAGTTCATTTAAGAAATTATACGTCTCGAGAAAATGAGCATCTGTTTCTCCAGGAAAACCAACAATCACATCTACCCCAATACAAGCATGTGGCATCACCTCTTTAATTTTTGTCACACGATCTACATATAATTCTTTTCTGTACCTACGTTTCATCAATCCTAAAATCTCATTACTTCCACTTTGTAATGGAATATGAAAATGAGGTACAAAAGCTCGTGATTTTGCCACGACGTCTATCGTTTCATTTTTCAACAAATTAGGCTCTATAGACGAGATCCGTAAACGCTCAATACCATCTACTTTATCTAGCGCAGTAACGAGTTCTAAAAAAGTATGTTCATGTTTTTTATTTCCAAACTCTCCTTTCCCGTAATCTCCTATATTAACTCCTGTTAGCACAATCTCTTTGATATTTTGTGCTGCAATTTCTGAAGCGTTTTTAAGGACATTGGTTAATGTGTCACTACGAGAAATTCCTCTTGCAAGTGGGATCGTACAATAGGTACATTTATAATCACATCCGTCTTGCACTTTTAAAAAGGCACGCGTACGATCTCCTACTGCATAGGAACCTACATAAAAATCGGCTTCTTCGATCTCACAAGAATGCACCTCTCCGTGGTCATTCTTAGACAAGTCATGAATATAATCTGTAATCTTAAATTTTTCTGTAGCTCCTAATACAAGGTCTACTCCATCTACGGCAACAAGCTGTTCAGGCTTTAATTGTGCATAACAACCTACAGCAGCAACAAATGCTTCTGGATTTGCTTTTTGAGCTTGCTTTACAATGGTTTTAAAACGCTTATCTGCATTTTCAGTCACACTACATGTATTAATCACGTAGATATCTGCTCGTTCAGAAAAATCCACACGATCAAATCCTTCGTTTGTGAAATCACGAGCAATTGTAGATGTCTCAGAAAAATTTAATTTGCAACCTAATGTATAGAATGCAACTCTCTTACGTGTGTCCATGCGTACTAAAAATAAGTATGCAAAATTACGATATTTAATTGGATGTAGAATGAGTTAGAAATATGGTGTTGGGTGTTGGGTGTTGGGTGTTGGGTTATATATAGATTTTAAAAATTGTAACTTATCCAACTAATACAAAAATTAATGAGTTTTAAATTCGAGAAGTTGAATATTTGGAAAGACGCAATGATCTTAGGAGAGGATATTAATGTTTTAACTGATACTTTTCCCAAAAAAGAAATATACAATTTATCATCTCAAATTCGCCGAGCAACAGACTCTATAGCTCTTAATATTTCTGAAGGAAGCATCTTACAATCAGATCTTGAACAAAGACGATTTTTAGGATATTCCATCCGATCTTTAGCCGAAGTAGTCACTTGTTTATACAAAAAAAACAGATCTTATATTAGCAATGAAATTTTTAAAAAGAAATACGACTTTTGTTATAAGTTAATGAACATGATGATCGCATACCGTAATAAATTCAATTCTTGAAAACATCCAGCATCCAGCATCCAGCACCACTCGTAAAAATCTACACAGTAACCTTATTTGTTCTTATGACATGTTTAGGATGCTCCTCAAACGACACCCAAGACCGAGACCACCTCGTTTTCAGATATAATGAACAATATCAAATCTCAACATTAGATCCTGCATTTGCTCGTAATCCATCAATTATCTGGCCTACAAATCAACTTTTTAACGGGCTTGTACAACTAGATGATGATTTAAACATACAACCAGACATTGCTACCTCTTGGGTGGTTTCTGATGATGCCTTACAATATACCTTTACATTGCGAGACGATGTACAATTCCATAAACACGCACAGTTTAAAACAAAAGACAGTACACGATATGTAACAGCGCAAGATTTTGCTTTTAGTTTTGGAAGATTAACAGATCCCGCTGTCGCTTCCCCAGGAAGCTGGGTACTCAGCAAAGTAGACCATTACAAGGCATTAAATGACAGTACATTTGTTATACAACTTAAGAAACCATTTCCAGCCTTTCTAGGATTACTAAGCATGCGATACTGTTCTGTCGTTCCCAAAGAAATTGTCGCTTTTTATGGTAGTGACTTTCGATCACACCCTATCGGGACAGGTCCTTTTAAATTTAAACGTTGGGAAGAAGGTGTAAAACTCGTATTACGTAAAAATGAATTGTATTATGAACGGGATGAGGCTGGAAATCAGCTTCCGTATTTAGAAGCTGTTGCCATTACGTTTTTACCAGACAAACAAAGTGAATTTCTTCAATTTGCACAGGGCAATTTAGATTTTTTAAACTCTCTTGACCCATCCTATAAAGATGAACTATTAACTGCTTCTGGGCGCTTACGCGAAAAATACCAAGACGAAGTAAACCTCAGTGTGAGTCCGCAATTAAACACAGAATACATCGGTTTCTATCTAGACAGCAAAACCCCCGAAGTACAATCTGAATTACTTCGTAAAGCTGTAAATTATGGCTTTGATCGTGAGAAAATGATCACTTATTTACGTAACGGTATCGGAGAACCTGCCACGCACGGATTTATACCGATGGGACTTCCAGGTTTTGATTATATAAAAGGGTATGATTATAAACCTATGCTTTCGCGAAAGCTTATAAAAAAATATAAGAAAATGAGTGGCAATATGGAACCTATGATCTCTATAGGAACCAATAGTCAGTATCTTGATATTTGTGAGTATATACAACGCGAATTAGGGAAAGCTGGACTCAACGTAGAGATCAATGTAATGCCACCATCTACGCTTAGGCAAATGAAGAGCAGTGGTGATCTAGATGCTTTTCGCGCAAGCTGGATTGCAGATTACCCCGATGCCGAAAATTATTTGAGTTTATTTTATAGTAAAAACTTCACTCCAAACGGCCCTAATTACACCCATTTTAAAAGTGCTGTTTACGATTCTATCTATGAGCATAGTCTCTCTATGGTTGATGTAGAGCTCCGAAAACTAGATTATAAAAAAATGGATAGTATTATTATAGAAAAAGCACCTATTATCCCTTTATACTACGATCAAGTAGTTCGCTTTACGCGAAAAAACATAAGCGGCCTTACCCCTAATCCTCAGAATTTTTTGGTCTTAAAACGAGTGAAGAAGACTAAACTTTAAAAAGTATACACATTTTATTTATAATGCTATTTAGAAATGATACCTGTGTAACATTTTATCATTTCCTACTACCCATATAGTGTAATCAATACAGAACGACTATGGCAGGATTTGGAGGAAGTGTAGCGGCGGCTAATCACGCAATGAAGGCAAATAGAGCAATGCTCAAAAAAAGAAAAAAAAGAAAACTCTCTTTTGCCTCATCTACAGATGAAAAATGGGTAGATCCCAAACAACCTACGTTTGAACAACTCATGGAAATCCGTACACGGATACGGAAAGAAGAAAAAGCAAGGCGCAAGAAAGTAATTGTTACTACAGTACTAGCGCTTATCATAGTCATTGTAGGAATCATATACATAGTTGGATATATACCATTAGAAGCATGAGAAGATTAAATACAAATAGTATAGGCTTTGCCGCATTAGTAGGAAGAACTATTACAAAAACGAATAGAGCGCAACGTCCCGAATCTAAAAGAGGGGTATCACTAGTAAGTAGTCGTAAAACAGAAACGCACTACAAAAAGGCGAGTCCTGAAGTTTTAGAGAGAATTAAAAGAGACATGAAGAAAAAGCAAAGACGCAGACGCGTAAAGCTTTTATATGTAAGTATTTTGATTTCTACAGTGATGTTATTCTGCCTTTGGTATTTAAAACACTTCAATTACATATAACGACAACGCCACACTATAAAAACAAACATAAACATTTAAAAAACACGAGTATGCCATACGGATCAGGAGCAGCAAATAAAGCGTTAAATGCAAATAGAGCATTACTTCCTAAACGTAAGAAAAACAAACGTTCATACACAACTTCAAAGAATGAAACTTGGATAGACCCTAAACAAGCGACTTTTGAACAATTAGCAGAAATTAGAACTAAAATCCAAAAACAACGAAGAGTAAGAACTTATAAAATCCTTGTTGTTATGTTAGTTGCTATAGTAGTACTCTTTGCAATTCTTATACTCACAGATTGGATGCTCATTTTCACAGCTCCTGGTAGTAATTAAAAAAACGAAATCATATACACTTTTAAACATAAGAAAACTATAAACCAACTTTTTCGCGAACCTGCCTCGCCGGCAGGCAGGAGCAAAAAACAACTACTCTCTACGATACTGCTTGGTCTCTTCAAAAACGTGATTTAAAATCGCTTCATCATGTTCTGTAAGTTCTATATCACGACGTGCCATGGCTATACGAGCTGTTTCAAATGCTTTTTTAGGAAGATGTGCTACAAAACCGGCAGCACCACCCCATTGAAATGATGGTACAAAATTACGCGGGAATCCACTTCCAAAAATATTAGTTGCTACTCCAATAACAGTTCCTGTATTAAACATCGTATTAATACCACATTTACTATGATCTCCCATCATTAGACCACAAAATTGTAATCCTGTATTTGCAAAACGTCCTGTTTCATAATCCCATAATTTTACTGGAGCATAATTATTTTTAAGATTGGAATTATTACTATCGGCTCCTATATTACACCATTCTCCTAAAACTGAATTTCCTAAGAATCCATCATGTCCTTTACTAGAATATCCAAAGAGCACACAATTATTAATCTCTCCTCCTACTTTACAATAAGGACCAACCGTTGTTCCTCCATAGATTTTTGCACTCATTTTTACAGTGGCATGATCACATAATGCAAAAGGGCCTCGTATCATAGAACCTTCCATGATCTCTGCATTTTTTCCTATATATATAGGTCCGTTTTCTGCATTGAGTGAACATAAAGGTAATTTTGCACCTTCTTCTATAAAGATATCTGAAGCATTAAAAGCGACTGTTTTATCAGGAATGGGTTGTGACGTACGTCCAGCCGTCAGTAATTCATAATCTTCTGCAATGGCACGTGCATTCTTTGCAAAAATATCCCACGTATGTGTCACAGTAAACAAATCCTCATATGTATATTCTATACAATCATAAGTCTCAAAATCTACCTCTTGATCTTCTTTTGTATAAAATGCAATGACCTCTTCTCCATCAAAGATAGCTTGTCCTTCTTTCATTCCTTTAATGATAGTAACTAGGTTGAGCGTAGGCAGATAAGAAGCATTGATCATTACATTTTCTGGAAATTCAACCATAGGCCACACATCACTTAAGTACTCTTCTGTTACTGTAGATGTTGTTGACCCAAGAAAATGCTCCCATTTCTCACGTATGGTAAGAATCCCTATTCGGATATCTGCCACAGGACGTGTGTATGTAAATGGTAACAATTGCTTACGGACAGTTCCGTCAAAAAGAATATAGTTCATGATCAAATACGAGGTTAGTATTAGAAATACGAAATTAGAAATTAGAAACTAGAAATACGAGCAATTATGACCATTTCTGATATAGAAGAAAAGAACCTTAAAGTTAAGCGTTATAACCTATACTATGTATTAGTATTAGTATTAGTTTTAGTTACGTTCTCTATAAAAATAGGTTTTATTTTACTTATCCTTTTACTTTTATAGACCATTCAAAATTAAACTCACTTACTTGAATTCCTTCGGCATTGGTTCCAATCGCTTTCATCCAGCAAGTTTCCCCTTCTTTTGAAGCAATTGCCTTCTCTATGGTCTCTTTAATTTTATACCCATCATGACATATAAAGGTGATACGTCCTGTTGCTTTCTTAGTAAAAGAACCATTATTATTTGCGATAAGCATAGAGATCTTATGATTACTATTTTGAGCATAACTTATCACGAGAACCCCTGTAGATAATTCGGCAGCCATACCTTGTACTGCCCAAAACATACTTTTAAACGGATTTTGATTAATCCATCTATGTTTTACTTGTACCGTACAGGATTGCTCATCAATCTTTTTTAAGCGAACTCCCGTAAGCCAAGCAGATGGCAATTTTAACATCGTAAACATGTTGTATTTACTCGGGCTAAGAAACTTCATAGGTATCTATTTTGCGTAAAAATAGTGATTTATTATCCTTTCTACTTTTATACTTCCAAATTAAAATAGCATGTCCCAAAATATTTTAAAATATTTATTTATAGTATAAATGTCTGAAAATCAAATTATTAATTCAAACTCGCAATATTCAAAACGTTAATAAAATGTTAATATTTAGTACTATGCGTAACATAATACCTTTTTAAAGACATATATTTGTATAAGAAATTAGTAAGTAATGGAAAGCACCGTAACAACACATCAAAAAAATCTTAGCACATTTATACACTTATCTACCTTTAGTAAGTGGTTTATTCCCTTCGGGAATTTTATCGCTCCTCTCATTTTATGGAGCGCCCAAAGAAACAAATCACGTTTTGTAGATGACAATGGTCGAGATGCTATTAATTTTCAATTAAGTATTCTTTTATATACAATTGCATTAGCCATTATAAGTATTCCGTTTTTTATCTGGCAAATAATCAAACTTGATGGAACAAATGCTCATATTACATTTAATGATCATTTTCATACACACGGAGATTTTGCAAATATGAGTACGATTTTTATCATTACTATTATAGTTGGAACCCTTGCCGTTGGTATTGCGATTTTTGAAATCATCAGTGTAGTTTCTGCTGCCATTAAGGCTTCCAATGGAGAAAATTATAAATACCCGCTTACTATCAATTTTATCAAATCTTCTTTTAATGAAGATACAAGTGCTTCAGAAACAAGTACTCCAGAAACAGATACTTCAGGAGAAGATGTAAGCGACACAGAAAGCACATAATTAATTTATAATTATACTTGGTACGCTTTCGCGAAAGCGTACTCAGAAAGAATTCATCATCAATCACAATCAATCAAATCACCTAGACACTAGTTTAGGGTAATCAAAAAATGAACAGTTTAACGCATATTAAAATGGAAATCTATGAAGGTTGAAAACACCAAAGCACAGATGCGTAAAGGCGTGCTAGAGTATTGCATCCTGTCTGTATTAAAAGACGACGATGCCTACGTAGCCGAAATCTTAGAGACACTTAAAGACGCTAAGTTGCTTGTTGTGGAAGGTACAATTTACCCACTACTTACAAGACTTAAGAACGCAGGTTTGCTTAATTATCGCTGGGAAGAATCCTCAAGCGGACCACCACGTAAGTACTACGGACTTACGGAGACAGGACAACTCTTTTTAAATGAACTCACAACTACCTGGGATGAATTACAAACCGCAGTAACGGTTGTAACCTCAACAAAAAAATCAAAAAAATGAACAAGACAGTAAATATAAATTTAGCCGGTGTTTTCTTTCATATAGATGAGAATGCGTATGCCAAGTTACAGCGCTATCTCTCTGCTATCAAGCGTTCATTTGAGGGCGTTACAGGAGAAGACGAAATTATTGCAGATATAGAAGCTCGTATCTCTGAGCTTTTTAGTGACAAAATTCAAGACGCACGTCAAGTTATCAGTGTTAAAGAACTAGATGAAGTGATCGCTGTGATGGGACAACCAGAAGATTATATGGTAGATGATGACATCTTTGAAGATGCGCCTTCTAGCAAAAAATCAAAGCGTACAAGTCGCCCTGGAAATGGAAAAAAATTATACAGAGATGCAGAGAATGCCTACATAGGTGGAGTCTCTAGCGGATTAGGACATTACTTTGGGATAGATTCATTATGGATCCGATTATTCTGGGTATTCTTAGTTGTTGTAGGGTTTGGATCTCCTATTCTGATATATATTCTATTATGGATTTTGATGCCAGAAGCAACCTCTACAGCCGATAAACTCTCAATGACGGGAAAGGCAGTTAACATTGACAATATTCAAGAAAAAGTAAAAGAAGGATTTGAAAATGTGGCTGACGCGGTGAAGAATGTAGATTACGATAAGTTTGGTAATACAGCAAAAAAAGGAGCGCAAGGTTTTTTTCAAACAATAGGAAGCGTTATTATGTTTTTCTTAAAAATACTCGCTAAGATTTTTGGAGTCTTATTTATTATCACAGGAGCCTCAGTTGTCATTGCTCTATTTGTAGGGTTATTTACAGCAGGTACCTTTGATGTATTCTATGGAGATCTCGGAAATTATAGTGAATTTATTCATACTGCTGGACTTCCATTATGGCTAGTCACATTACTAACCTTCTTTGCTGTAGGAATTCCTTTTTTCTTCCTTTTTTACTTAGGGTTAAAAATACTAGCAGGGAACTTAAAATCAATGCCTCTTGCAGGTAAACTATCCTTACTAGGATTATGGTTAATCTCTGTCATAGGAATAGGTGTTATAGGTATACGAGAAGCAACGGAGTATTCATATACAGGAAAAGCAACTCCTATACAAGAAACACTTGCCATAACAGCAAATGATACACTTACACTTCGTATGAAAGGAGATGATTTATTACCTGGAGGGTTACGCCGCTCTAACAATTTCCTTATGGAATATGATGATAATGGAGAACGTATATATATGAGACGTAATGTACGTTTGATCGTACGTAGTACTACAGAAGATGCCGCTTATTTTAAAGTTCACAAACAATCTAGTGGGAGTAATTTTTCTAAAGCAAAAGATGAAGCTAGTCGTATAAACTATAATTATGAAATTGCAGGAAACACACTATATCTAGATGGCTTTTTTAGTACAGAAGGAGATAGTAAATTTAGAAATCAAGAAGTCCAAGTGATCTTATATCTTCCAGAAGGAGCTACTCTTTTTGCAGATGACAATACTTATAGTTACCACAGTAATAGTAGACGTTATAGAGATATCTTAGACAATGGATATGAAGAGAAATACTTACGTGTACAACGTGGAGATTTAATCTGTGAGGATTGCTCTGAAAAAAGAGATAACAACGACGCTCCAGAGAATGACTGGGAAGAACGTTCTTATGAAAATGAGAATGACATTCCTGACTGGGAAAGAGAAACTGTAGAAACGCCAGTTGTAGAAGAAATCGAAACTATTATAAAGAAGGATAGTATTTAAAAGGACATTCATTCATCAATCAAAAAACAAATAGTGAATCATTTTAAGATCATCCTACTTTTTGCCCTTATCCCTATATCCGGCATGGGACAAGTTGCTCAAGACTCTGAGTTGTTTAAAACCATCTCAGGTCTTGACCAACAATACTTTGATGCCTATAATTCTTGCGATCTTAAAACACAAGCAACCCTTTATGCAGAAGACATAAAATTCTATCACGATAAAGGTGGGTTAAGTACAGTAAAGCAAGATATCATGGAGGCAATCAAGAATAATATTTGTAATAAAGTAACAAGAACACTCGTAGCTGGAAGCTTGGAAGTACATGAAATAAAAGATTTTGGAGCTGTTGTCATGGGCTTGCATACTTTTTACAATAATCAAGAACCAAATGCCATTGCCAAACCTAGCAAGTTTATAATGATATGGAGAAAAAAGGATCATCACTGGGAAATAGCAGAAGTCATCAGTCTGCATTAAAAAAAATCAAAATTCATTCATCAAAAAATAATCAATGACTATCTATAAATCAATCATAATAGCTCTTTTTATTCCTTTTTTAGGAATCGCTCAAGTTGCTCAAGACTCCGAATTATTTCTACATCTTCAAGAAATGGATCATCTTGTTTTCGAAAAAGGATTTAATAACTGCAACAAAGACGCAATGCAGTCGTCTTTAAGTAAAGACCTCGAGTTTTTTCACGATAAAGGAGGTATTACAAAAGGCAAAGAAGTATTCATCACTTCATTTATTACGAATATGTGTGATGAAAACAAAAAACCCATTCGAAAATTAGTACCAGGTAGCCTTACTGTTTTCCCTCTTCGTGATAATGGAGTTATTTATGGAGCCATACAAAAAGGAGTACACGAGTTCTTTATTAAAGAACCGGGTAAAGCACTTTATAAAACAGAAGCCTCAAAATTTACACATCTTTGGCTTAAAGAAGATACTGGTTGGAAATTATCTCGTGTTTTGAGTTATGATCACCAAGCACCAAAACATGATACACAAGGAATTAAAGTAGCTACTGAGCTGCTTGCACGTTATTCTGGCAATTATAAAGCACCACAGGCAGGAAACATAACTATATCGATAAAAGATGACGTTATGCATCTAGATGCCGGGAAAATGCAAGCAGATTTAGTAGCAAAATCTGATATTCTTTTTGCGCATCCTCAAGCTCCAATCGTATTAAAGTTTATTACAAATAATGACGGAAGTATAGAAAAATTTATAGTATTAGAAAACGGTACTCCAGTAGAAGAAGCCATACGAATAGAACGTTAGACAATAGATATAAGAAAACCAATGAAAACGATACTTACATTTAAAAATCGATTATTATTTACAGGGGTAGTGAGTATATTGATGTGGACGTTTTTGGCTTGGGATCATTTTCACGGAGGAGTTCCCGTACATTATATATTACATAATGATGCGTATCCAGGATTTTCAAACTGGTGGGGAGCCATCACCATACCTTTAGTTACTTGGGGATTATTATATCTAGTTAATCGTAGGGTACAAACCCAAGAGAAAGATCAAACATCATTGATTCTTTATGGATTTATAGGTCATATAATATATGCTGGAATACTGTCCTATTTTTTTATAACAGGGTCAGACGTGCCAGGGTATTTAGCATTAGGACATATCGCAATATCTTTTTTCCTCCCTTTATATAGAGCAGAATGTTTATTGGGGTATATTTTAGGGATGGTATATATATTTGGATCAATATTACCACTCTTATTTGCAGCTTTCCTATTTATCGTATTTACAATCACTTATAAACTACCCAGAATCATTATTTCATTTGCAAAAAAGAAAAAATACAGTTCAACCTAAAAAAATAACAGTTGGGGAAATTATGCTTTCGCGAAAGCGTAAAACAAACCATCTTTATAGTATATAAATCAAAGAGGAATCATTCATCAGTCAACTATCAATCAAAAAAACATCTCATTATGACAACACTTATCAAATTTATTATCGGACTACTTTCCGCCTTACTTATGACATCATGTGTCTTTGACGGAAATTTTAACCAAGTACGTGGCAATGGAAACGTACAAACTGAAAATTTTAATATCACTCAAGATTTTGACGGCGTATCTGCTGGAAATGGTTGGGATGTATATTTAGAAAAAGGATCTGAATACTCTGTCGTTGTAGAAGCAGACGAGAACATTATTGGTCTAGCAGATATCTATGTAAACGGAAATACATTAAAGATTTATTGTGAGCATAATATAAGCAGAGCTACTTCTAAAAAAGTATTTGTAACCTATGTAGATAATCTAACGTCTATAAAAGCAAGTAGTGGAGCAGACATTATCACAAAAGAAGTTTTAAAAGGAGAAGATTTAAGTCTTAATGTCTCTAGCGGAGGTTCTATAAAGACCGAAGCTATTGTACGTAATATTAATACTGATGTAAGTAGTGGCGGTTCTATCCGTATTGCAGGAAGTTCAGAACAGCTAGATGCAGATGTATCTAGTGGAGGTACTATAAATGCAAGGGATCTTAAAGCAAAATATGCGACAGCAAATGCATCTAGTGGTGGAAACATAGACCTTAGAGTAACAGATAAGCTTCGTGCACGTGCTTCTAGTGGAGGCGATATCGATTATTGGGGAAATCCTAAAGAGGTAGATAAGCCTAAGAAAAGCTATTCAGGCGGAAGCGTAGATGCAAAGGACTAATACAAAACAGTAAAATAACCAATCTAAATCTGTGTGTAATCACTGCTCTTGATTCACACGAAAGCGCCTATCAAATGATAGGCGCTTTTTTTTGTAACTTTAAGTTTTAAATATATATGACACGTCATTATAAAAAAAATAGCTGGTTATTTATAGTTCTTGCAATAGCATTAACTGGTTTAGGATATGCTATAGATACCGACCCTGCATACCCAAAACTGAGTACTACACTTATTGAGTTTACGATACTAACGAGTATTATTTTTATAGTACTTAGTCTTGGATATGTAGGGTGTCGTTTTATAGGAGGAAAACTATATAGTTCAAAATAAAACCCTCTTGAGTTTTGAACTCAAGAGGGTTTTTATATTTTAAAGAGAGAAACTTTTTACGCCTCTGTCTCTACTACACTTTCTTTTGCTGCTAGGTAACGCTCTGCGTCTAGTGCTGCCATACATCCTGTACCGGCTGCAGTAACAGCTTGACGATATACGTGATCTGCGGCATCTCCAGAAACAAATACACCAGGTACATTTGTTTTTGATGTTCCAGGTACATTAATGATATATCCTGTCTCGTCTAGATTTAGATAGTCTTTAAAAATATCTGTGTTAGGTTTATGTCCAATTGCCACAAAAAACCCAGTCGAAGGAATATCGTGCTTTTCATTAGTCTTATTATTTACGACGCGAACTCCTGTTACTACTTGTCCATCTCCTAATACCTCTTCTGTTTCTGTATTAAAAAGGATTTCAATATTTGGAGTATTCTTAACACGAGCAGCCATAATCTTAGACGCTCTAAATTCATCACGACGTACAAGCATGGTTACTTTTGTACATAGCTTAGATAAATAATGTGCTTCTTCGGCAGCAGAATCTCCTGCACCTACAATCACTACTTCTTGATTCTTATAGAAGAATCCATCACATACTGCACAGGCAGAAACTCCACCTCCTAAGTTTAAATATTTTTGTTCAGATTCAAGTCCTAAGTATTTTGCAGTTGCTCCAGTAGAAATAACAATCGTATCTGCGTGTATTTCTGTCTGACCGTTTACCCAAACTTTATGCACATCTCCAGAAAAATCAACTTTAGTGATCCATCCATCACGCACATCTGTTTCAAAACGTTTTGCTTGATTCATTAATTCGATCATCATAGCTGGCCCCGTAATTCCGTCAGGATACCCTGGGAAGTTTTCTACCTCATTTGTGGTGGTTAACTGTCCTCCAGGTTGCATCCCTTGATATAATACAGGAGCCATATTTGCTCTTGCTGCATAAATTGCTGCGGTATATCCTGCAGGTCCTGATCCTATGATTAAACATTTTACGTGTTCGATTTCCATATTTTTATGCTTTCGCGAACCTGCCTGCCGGCAGGCAGGAGCGCATGTATATTACAAACGCAGGTTCATTTATTTAATTAAATATAAAGTAAGATTACAAAAGTAGGATTTTAAGGGATATCCTTACAAAGATTTTATCAAGAAAACGTATGACTTAATAACAAGAACTGATAATATCGTCCCTATAAAACATATGATAATGTTAAGAATAGGGTACATGTGTAGAATAATTATTACTTTTCGAAAAAATAACCCATGAAAAACAATGTCCTTTTTTTCTTCATGCTTGTCATTACAAGTTTAGGATGTGCTCAAGAGACCAGAACCAATGATTTTGAATTAAAACAGAATGACTCTTATACTATAGAAGTTGTCGTTCCTGAACTTGTAAACCCTTGGGGGCTTGCATTTTTACCAGATGGCTCTATGCTTATTACAGAAAAAAGTGGAGAACTCATTCACTTCAAAAATGGAACAAAAACGACAATTTCTGGTACTCCAGAAGTCTCTAGCAGAAATCAAGGAGGGTTATTAGACATACGTCTACACCCAAACTATGAGAAAAATGGTTGGATATACATCACTTACTCATCTGTAGATGGTGAAGAAGTAGGTGCTCACACTGCCTTAATGCGTGCTAAACTTAAAGGAACTGCTCTTGTAGAGCAAAAGGTATTATATAAAGGAGGACCTAACACTAGGAAAAGTCATCATTTTGGGTCAAGAATTTCTTTTGACTCAAATGGGCATGTCTTCTTTTCTATAGGGGATCGCGGAGCTCGTGATGAGAACCCTCAAGATATTACTCGTGATGGTGGTAAAATTTATAGATTAAACGATGATGGAAGTATTCCTAAAGACAATCCATTTGTTGGAAAGCCTGGTGCAAAAGAAGCGATTTGGTCTTATGGACATCGTAATCCTCAAGGAATGGCTATACATCCTAAAACTGGAGCTGTATGGATACATGAACATGGACCTCGAGGAGGAGATGAAGTAAATATTCCTGAAGCTGGAAAAAATTACGGTTGGCCAGTCATCTCATATGGTATCAACTATAGTGGTTCTACATTTACAGAGATCACAGAAAAAGAAGGTATGGAACAACCTATTTATTATTGGGTTCCATCTATAGCACCCTCTGGTATGGACTTTGTCTCTAACAGTAAGTATAGCGATCTAGATGGTAGTTTACTTGTAGGTTCACTCAAATTCAAATATATAGAACGACTCATCTTAAAAGGAAATACAGTAGTAGCTCGTGAGAAACTATTAACCGATGCTGGTCGTATGCGTAATGTTGTTATGGGACCAGATGGGTATATATACCTAGGAATAGAGGGCATTGGAATTGCTCGCATGGTAAAAAAATAAATAGATGAAAAAGATCATTATAGTAAGTGCCATAGCATGTCTTCTTATGGCGTTTACATTGCATAGAGAAACGCCTGTATACACATCACAAGACCCTCTTAAAGAAAGTATGGGCCGTGGTGCAGTAGTATATACAGATTATTGTATACAATGCCATATGGGTAAAGGAGAAGGTGTTCCCAAAGCCTTTCCTCCCCTTGCAAAATCTGACTGGCTTTTTAAAAATAATATTACCAATGCCATCCGTGTTGTAAAATATGGACAAACTGGAGAAATCACCGTTAATGGAGAAACCTATAATGGTGTCATGGCTAACTTAGGTCTTTATGAAGACGAAGTAGCAGACGTTATGAATTACATCTTAAATAGTTGGGGTAATTCTCATGGTGAAATCATCACAGAAGCGCAAGTAAAGGCTGTTGCCAAAGAATAACCTTTCTAATTCCCTTATTAATAGTTCTTCACAAATTTTGTGTGATTTTTAGCGCATTATGATAAAGAAAATTAGCAAGGTATATCCTTGTGAAATGCTTCTTGAGCATAGAAAAATGAAGTTGTAATTTGTACACTATAATTTTTATTTTACTTTAAAAGAGGTCATTAAATCCTAGTAATCATCTATTACAAACAGAAAAGCAATTTACAATAGTAAATCACTTTTCTGCTTAGTCGGGATGACAGGATTTGAACCTGCGACCACACGGCCCCCAGCCGTGTACGCTAACCGGACTGCGCCACATCCCGATACATACAAATATACTACTTAGGGAATATCAAAACTATAAAAATGGAAAATCAACTATAAAGAAAGTTGTTGATTTTAGTGCATAAAAAAGCACAATGAATATTGAAGAAAGATAGTGTTGGTTGCTTTTTAAATCCTACTAAAAAAATATAACCTAAATGTTAACTCAAAATGATTGAGTTAAGAAATAACTATGAAAACTACAAACATAGTTACAAAAAAGACATCTTTCTATGCCAATATTATTGTGCTTATAATATGAGTCTAATATATACAATTTCCTACATAATTACTAGGAATTTATTTTTTACCTTAAAAGATCTGCAAGTGTCTTATTTTCAAGAACATGTAGCGTACTATCACGCACTTCTTCCATCAATCTATGAAGGCTACACCCCCCTTCATCAGGGCAATCATCGCATTTTTCATAAAAGTTAAGACTCACACAGGGTAACATTGCTATAGGTCCTTCTAAAATTCTTATGACAGAAGCCATCTTTATTTCGGTTGGATCTTTAATAAGATAGTATCCCCCACCCTTTCCTTTTTTACTTCCTAAGAATCCTGCTTTTTTTAGAGAAAGTAATATACTCTCTAGAAATTTTCTAGAAATTTTTTCAGCTTCAGAGATCTCTTGAATAAGAATCATCGTCTGTTTTTCTTGACGTGCTATGTACGTAAGAGCCTTGAGTCCGTATTTTGTTTTTCGCGAAAGCATATGGTAAAATACGTTATTTTTTTGGAAGAAACACTTCTGCCATCATGCAACGAGCGCTTCCCCCACCACAAGCTTCTATAATATCAAGAGAGCTTGACAATATAGTTGCGTGTTTTTCTATTTGATTGATTTGAACTTTTGTAAGACTTTGATGTGCTGCATTACTCATCACAAGGTATGATATATCATTAGTCCCTTTAAGTTCTAACATGTTTCCTGCAAAATGTACTACTTGATTTTCTGTAATTGCAATGATCTCTTTACCATCTTCTTTAAGATGTTTTATCACATTTTTACGTTCTTTCTTATCATCTATACTATCTATACAGATAACAGAAAATGCTTTCCCTAAACACATCATAACATTGGTATGATATATAGGAAGTCGTTTTCCTTCTACTGTTTGATTTGCTGTAAAAATGACTGGCGTATATTCAAAATCTTCACAGAATTCTATAAGTAATTCTTCATCTGCTCGAGGTGAAAGTGCGCAATACGCTTTACGATTTACACGGTCTAACAACAAACTTCCAGTACCTTCTAAGAAAAGACTTTCTTCCTCTGCAGAAGAATAATCTATGACATCTGTTATAGAAAATCCTTTTGACTCTAATGTATCTAGTATATCTTCACGACGTTCTGTACGTCTGTTTTCTGCAAACATAGGATACAGGGCTACTCTTCCGCTATGGTGAAAGCTTATCCAGTTATTTGGAAAATGAGCGTCTGGTGTATCTGTTTCTTTTACATCATCTACCACTACCACTTGAATTCCTACAGCTTCTAGTTTCTTTACAAAATTATCAAACTCATCTTGTGCATTTTGCAACAGTGTTTCAGGAGTAACTCCATCAATCACTTTTTGATAATAATTATTTACAGCAGTTTGTTCATTCATCCTAAAATTTACAGGACGAATCATTAAAATTGTATCGGTAATTTGGCTCATGATTCAGAAACTATAATAAAAGTTGTAAAGCTACAACTTACTAACGATATCTTGCAAAATTATAGCTGCATGTTCGCGTGTATTTTCTATAAATAATGTGCTTGTTTGTAAACCTGCATTAATAACGCCTGCAACATACACATTCTTAAGCGGTGTCTCAAGAGTTTTTGTGTCATGAATAGGTGTTTTATAAGCATCATTAGCTATAGGTAATGCCAATTTTTCAAACAGCGCATAATTAGGCATATACCCTACCATAGCAAGGACAAAATCATTTGCAACCTCAACAATACCTTCTGGAGTCTGTATAACTACAGTATCCTCTTTTATATGAGTTACTGTGCTATCAAAATAAGCTTTGATTGACCCTTCTTTAATTCTGTTTTCTATATTGGGTTTGATCCAATATTTTGTTTTAGGATAAATTTCTGATTTTCGAATAGCCATAGTCACTTCGGCTCCTTTATAATAGGTTTCTAATGCTACATCACATGCTGAATTTGCTGCGCCTACAACAAGAATTTTCTGTCCTATATATGGATGAGGGCTATTATAAAAATGACGTACTTTGGGTAATTCTTCTCCAGGGACATTAAGTAAGCGTGGCGTATCATAAAAACCGGTACATACAACCACTGCTTTTGTAAAAGTATCTCCTTTGGTCGTGTGAATGCGATATCCGTTTTCTTCAGAGTGCATTGCCGTAACTTCTGTATACAGTTTTATAGTAAGATTCCAGCTTTCTTGAACTCTTCTATAATATTCTAATGCTTCTTTACGAGTAGGTTTATCCGTATGAGATATAAATGGAACACCTCCAATTTCTAAGAGGTTTGATGTACTAAAAAAAGTCATCTGTTCTGGGAAATTATAAAGTGCGTTTACTAATACACCTTTTTCAAGGATAAGATATGAAAGTCCATTTTTCTCAGCCTCTACACCACAAGAGAGTCCTATAGGTCCTCCACCTATAATAATAAGGTCATAGTTTTTTGATAAAAGCATAGTTATCTATTACGCCAGAAGAATGGCGTGAGTAAAATTAATACTGTAAATAATTCTAAGCGACCTATAAGCATTAAAAATGTAAGCCACCATTTACCAGCGCTTGGTAATGCTCCATAATTATCTATAGGGCTTAAATCTCCAAAAGCGGGCCCTACATTACCTAAGGCAGAAGCAGCCCCACCTAATGCTGTTGTAAAATCTAATCCTAAAGCTCCTAATACACTAGCTCCTACAATCCAAGAAAGCATATAAAGTATAAAAAAAGCAAGAATATTAAAGATAATTGTTCGATCTACAGAACGAGTATTATAACGTACGGGAACAATAGCATTAGGGTGTAATGTGCGCTTAAACTCTACAAAAGCATTACGTATTGTTAATAAGTGTCTTACTATTTTTATCCCTCCAGCAGTAGATCCAGCCGATCCTCCTACAAACATAAGTCCAAAGAAAATAATGGTAAGAACTGGAGCCCAAGCTGTAAAATCTGCCGTCACAAACCCTGTTGTTGTTATCACAGCTAGTACCTGAAATAATCCATGTCTAAAAGCGCTTTCACCAGCTCCTAATACCATAGGGTGATCTATAGATGATGCCTCTATATCTGCTTTAAAATAAATGACAAATGCTGTAATTATTGTAAAGCCTATAATAAATATCATATACAGTCTGAATTCCTCATCTTTTATAATCTTCTGCACTTTACCTTTAAAAGCAAAGTAACTTAATACAAAGTTCATTCCTGCCAGCATCATAAAAAAGATAATAATATATTGGATAAGAGGAGAGTCATTCCAATATGCAATACTATCATTTTTTGTAGAAAACCCTCCTGTAGACAATGTACTCATTGCATGATTTATAGCATCAAAAAACGACATTCCTGCTACTTTTAGAGCAATGGTTTCAGCAGCTGTAAAGCCAAAGTATATAAGCCATAATCGCTTTGCCGTATCTGTAATTCTAGGATGAAGCTTATCAGCACTGGGTCCTGGAGCTTCTGCAGCAAAGAGTTGCATTCCTCCTATTCCTAATAATGGCAATATGGCAATTGCCAGTACGATAATACCCATACCCCCTATCCAATGTGTTGTACTACGCCAAAAAAGAATTCCTTTAGGCAAAGACTCTATCTCAGATAATATCGTTGCACCAGTAGTTGTATACCCGCTAATAGTTTCAAAAAAAGCATCTGTTACCGAAGGAATTGTATCTGTAACTAAGTAAGGCAACATCCCACTTAAGGACATAAATAACCACCCAAAGGTCACGACAATATACCCTTCTCTCTTTTTTATTTCTTTTTTATGATCACGTGTAATAAACATCAAGAGCATTCCTGCAAAAAGCACTAACAGTCCTGAAGCTGTAATTTGTAAAGCGACACCGTCTTCTGTAATAAAACTTACTAAAGCTGATATCATCATAAAGCCGCCATTAAAAAGTAATAGCAACCCCATTAAATGAAAAATGATTTTATAATTAAGTTTTGGCATGTGCTACTCCTATTTTAAACAAACATTTTTTCTACTTGTTTTATAGATCGAGGTAAACAACAAACCACAACACGATCACCAGCTAAAATTTTAAAATCTCCAAGAGCGATACTCCCAATACCATTACGTACAACCCCTGCAATTGTAGCAGATCTAGGGAAATCAATATCTTTAATTTGTTTCCCTTCTGCCTGTGACGTAGGTTTTACAACAAACTCTAATAATTCTGCATTCATATTATTGAGCTTGGTCATAGCAACCACTTCTCCTTTTCTAATATATCTAAAGATATTATTTGCCGCTAAAAGTTTTTTATTAATCAATGTATCAATCCCTATACTTTGCGAAAGTTGGAAGTAATCCATATTCTCTACAAGGGCTATTGTTTTTTTAACACCTTTTGACTTTGCAACTAGACAAGACATAATATTTGTCTCACTATCCCCAGTGACAGATATAAAGGCATCCATATCTTCTATATTTTCTTCTTCTAGCAACTCTACGTTACGTCCATCTCCATTAATTACTAATGCTTTAGGAAGAATATCTGCAAGATCAATTGCTTTCTCTTTATCTCGCTCTACCAATTTTACATTAAACTTATGAGAGCATAAATCCCTACAGGTTTTATATCCTATATTACTACCTCCTAAGATCATAACATTTTTAATGTCCTGACGTATTTTACCTGTAAGCTTATAAATTTCTTCTACACCACCTTGTACCGTCATAAAATATACTTGATCTCCTTCCTTAAAAATGGTATCGCCGCGAGGGATCAACGTATATTGTGTACCAAATCGCTGTATCGCAATAGGCATAAAATGTAATTCTGGAAAAATAGTCGCTGCATCTTTCACGCTTTTTCCTACAAAAGAAGCTGTACGAGAAAGTGTTGTCCCTACCATAGTAAGTGCTCCTTCCTCAAACTCATAACTATCACTAAAACCACTTTGATTAAGTAATAATTCGATTTCTGATGCCGCCAAACTCTCTGGTGAAATCAACTCATCTATACCAAATTTAGAAAACCCAGCAAGTTCTTTATGCTCTATAAACTCTGTATTAGATATTCTAGCAATGGTCCTCGCCGCTCCTAATTGTTTTGCAAGCACACACACAGTAATGTTTGTGGTTTCACTTGCTGTCACAGCAATGACAAGGTCTACGTTATCAACTCTAGAATCTTGAAGAATTGCAATAGAAGTAGCATCTCCCTTTATAGTTCGTATATCCAAATGCGTATCCGCATACGCCAGGCTTTGTTTGTTGGTGTCTATAAGTGTAATGTCCTGAGACTCGTATGATAGCAGTTTAGCGAGATGGAAGCCCACCTCCCCAGCTCCTGCAATAATAATTTTCATATAATATAATGAACTGAAAAGTGATACAAAGATACACGATTGAACATATATAGAGAGTAATCCTGTAAATAATTCGATAAAGTACGCTTTCGCGAAAGCATAATAAAGGCACATCTCGTTTAAAAACGCGTATTAGAAAGCATATTAATTTCAAAAATAAAAAGTGTTCTTCCTTTTTCGAAAACCCTTCTAATCTTCTCAACCGATACCGTATATTTGCCAAAAATTGTGCCATGGCCAAAAAGGTAACGCCATATAATTCTTCTGATCAATCCAAGAAAGAGCAAGTCGAGCAAATGTTTGACACTATTTCTGGTAACTACGACGGTCTTAATAGAGTCATTTCATTTGGAATTGATGTAAAATGGCGTAAAAAAGTAGTACAACTAGTAACTGACACCAAACCTGACAGTATCCTTGATATCGCTACAGGAACAGGAGATCTTATTATAAATCTAGCACAAAGTGGAGCTTCTAAGCTCGTAGGTCTAGATATTTCTGAAGGAATGCTTTCTGTAGGTCGTAAAAAAATTAAAGAAAGTGGATTGGACGATCGTATTGAAATGATCCAAGCCGATAGCGAAGCCATGCCTTTTGAAAATGATAGTTTTGACGCAATTACCGTAGCCTTTGGCGTACGTAATTTTGAAACCCTTGAAAAAGGGCTAGGAGAAATTTACCGCATACTTAAACCAGGTGGAATTTTTGTGATTCTAGAAACTTCTGTTCCTACAAAAACTCCATTTAAACAAGGGTATAAATTTCACTCTAAATTGATCTTACCCATTGTAGGTCGCCTTTTTTCAAAAGACAAAGAAGCGTATACATATTTAAGTAAAAGTGCTTCTGTTTTTCCTTTTGGAGAGGAGTTAAACAATATTTTACGTAAAATTGGGTTTACCAACGTGGAAGACAAACCACAAACATTTGGTGTATCAACTATTTATACAGCTTCAAAATAAATACATGAGAATCTTAATAGCAATCCTATTTTTCCTTACCCTCACTAGTACAGTGCAAGCACAATGGCTTACAAGGCCTCGCGTGCAAAACGATCAAAACTTTGACAAAAAACTTATCTCTTGGGGATATTACTTAGGGTTTAATTCTTTTGATTATAACTTTGATTATATAAATGATCAAGAAGAAATACAGGTAAAAAAATCGGTAGGGTTTAATGTTGGGCTTATTGGAAATTTAAGATTATCTGAATATGTAGATTTGCGTTTAGAACCAGGACTATCATTTACACGTCGTGATTTAATTTATGCAGCAGATCCTCAATTTGATAGTCCCGATGATCTAATCCGAGAAGTACCTGCCACTTATATTTACCTCCCTTTATTATTAAAAGTGAATACAAAACGACTTAATAATGTAAGACCATTTGTAACCTTTGGAGTTTCTACAACGGTAAACTTATCTAGTAATGAAAAGAATCCTGACGATAATTTTGCGGGACAGTTTAGAACAACAACAAATCCATTTTTCTATGAAGTAGGGTTTGGAATAGATTTATACCTTTTCTACTTTAAATTCACTCCTAGTATCCGTGGTGTATTTGCTGTTAGCGATGAACTTGTAAGAGATAATGTTTCAAATAGTCCATGGACTGGCAACATAAGTAAGTTATCCTCTAGAGGGGTATTTATCAATTTTACTTTTCAATAGACGTATTTCGTTTAAACTCACTTAAACAGATAGCCGTTGCTGTTGCAACGTTTAAACTCTCTGTCTTTTGTAGTTGTCCAAAACGAGGAATTGCAATTTTTTGAGTTACAAAACGTGCAACTGTATCTGAAATTCCATTGGCTTCATTGCCCATAATAATTACAGCTTCACTAGGTAAAGTTGACCCATAAATATTCTTTCCCTCCATGAATGTCCCATAGACTGGTCTCTTCTCTTCTTTCAGGTATCCTTCTATATCTACATATGTAATAGACACTCTAGACAAGGATCCCATAGTAGCTTGTACAACTTTAGGGTTATAACAATCTACCGTTTGAGAAGAACATACTAAACTTGATACTCCAAACCAATCACATAATCTAATAATTGTTCCCAGATTACCAGGGTCTCTTACATCGTCTAACACAACTGTTATTCCATCAGATATTGTGAGTACATTTTCTGGTATTTTAAACAACGCAAGGGCTGTCTGTGGAGTTTTAAGAAAACTTACTTTTTTAAGTTCAGCTAGAGTTACTTCTTGAAAGATAACGCTATCATCCCTCGAAATATTCAAAAAACTAGCATCAATACCATAGATTGCTTCTAATTGGAATGAAGATTGTAGTAGCTCATTAATCACTTTAATACCTTCGGCAACAAAGAGACCTTCTCGCTGACGGTACTTTTTTTGATGTAATCCCGTTATTCGTTTGATATTACTTTTGCTTAACACTATATAAAATGTACTTTTGATTTATTATCCTCACCCACTTGAAATATACGTTTACAAAAATATCATTATTTATTCTTCTAGCAGTCCTACTTGCTAGTTGTAATGCAATTAAACGTGTTCCTAAAGATGAACATCTACTCACTGAAAACACAATTACAGTAGATGGAGAAAAAATCACAGACCAACGTTATTATAATTTTCTATACCAAAAACCTAACACAGAGCTACTTAAAGCTCCTTTCCGTCTTTATATATATAATTGGGCACGACCTAACATAGATTCTATTTTAAATGTACAACGTGCAAAAGATGATACTCGACGTAGTTTCTGGACGCGTTTGCTTTCGCGAAAGCAAGTAGAGTCTTTTAGAAAATTCAAAAAGGATTTTAATTCTGGAATTAAAAAAACAGGAGAAGCGCCTACTATTGTAAATGAAATTCTTACTAAGAAATCGGCAAATAGACTTGCTAAGTTTTATATTAATAATGGATATTTTAATACTGAAGTCGATTATAAGATTAAAAGAGATAGTAATCAGAGAGCAACTGTACATTATAACGTAATACGTCATAAACCGTATCCACTAGATACTATAACCCCTATTATTGCGTCACCCGTTGCAGATTCTATCTATCATGTTCATAAAAATGAATCTTATCTTATAAAAGGTGATCCTTATCAAAAATTAAATCTTGATAGAGAAAGAGCACGTATAGAAAAACTATTTAGGAATAATGGGCTGTATCATTTTGAATCTGATCGTATTCGAGTAAAAGTAGATTCTAATAATACTGGACATAAATCTAACATAGAGTATTTTATAGATAACCGAAAAGAGACTATCGGTGATTCTATTAAAGATTTCCCTTTTAAAGTACATAAAATAAGCAAGATCAATATTGTTACTGATTATGGTTATGCAAATAAGAATAGCACATATGCCGATTCTATAAATGCAGATGGATTTAATTTTTATGCATACGATAGAATAAAATACAGGACTAATGCTATTACCGACATTATTCCTCTTAAACCTGGAGCGATATATCGAGATATAGACAAAACGCAAACATTAACACGTTTAAGTAGACTGAACACATTTAAATACCCTAGTATTATTTATCAGCAAGATCCTGCAGATTCTACAGGATCAGATTTAATTGCAAGTATCCGACTTACACCTCTTGACAAGTATAAACTTAGAGCAGATTTTGATGTATCTACATCAAACATTCAAGATATTGGTATTGCAGGATTTGGTTCTCTACTCATACGTAATATCTTCAAAGGTGCAGAAACATTAGAAATTTCTGGAAGAGGTAGCTTAGGAGCTTCTGATGACGCGGCCAATGATGATGATAGCTTTTTTAATATTTCAGAAATAGGAATAGATGCCAGTATTCTTTTTCCAAGAATATTTTTTCCTATTAATACGACAAAACTTATTCCTGCTCAATGGCAACCTAGTACACGTCTTAATTTAGGATTAAGTGTACAACAAAACATAGGACTAGATAAGCAAAGTTTTGCTGGAGGATTATCCTATAACTGGACACCATCTAAAACAAATACTTTTACATTTGATCTTATCGACGCACAATATGTTCGTAACATCAACTCTAATAATTATTTTAATATTTACAGAAATAGTTTTGACGATCTTAACACATTAGCTACATCAAATATTGACAATATAAACCCTGATTACTTTCAGGCAGATGCAACTACGCCTACGCTTTCTATTCCTAATGGAGCAAATAGTTTTATTAATGATGTCACAAACGGGACTGTTTCTGGTTTTAATGATGACGAGGTTTCTGAAGTTAATGCTATACGTGAACGACAAGATCGACTAACTGAGGACAACCTTATTTTTGCACTTAATTTCACATACACATATAACAATAGAGATAATTTGTATGACGATACGTATTCTAGATTTAGAACTCGTCTTGAACTCGCAGGTAATGTCTTGTCTGCGGCAGCAAATATTGCAAATGCTCCTAAAGATGAAAATGACAACTCTCGTATTTTTGGTGTTGTTTTTTCTCAATATGCAAAAACGGAGATCGACTATACAAAACATTGGAAATTAAGAAACGACAATATTATTGCTATTAGAGCTTTTGGAGGTCTTGCAGTGCCGTATGGTAATGCAAACAGTGTTCCCTTTACGCGTAGTTTTTTTGCAGGAGGATCCAATGACAATCGTGCTTGGAGAGCTTATGAGTTAGGGCCAGGAAGCAGTGGTGCCCCAAATGAATTTAATGAAGCAAATATGAAACTTGCCTTTAATGTTGAGCATCGTTTTGATTTATTAGGTTTCTTTGAAGGTGCCTTATTTGTAGATGCTGGTAATATTTGGAACGTTTTTGATAATGTAGAAGATCAAAATTCTCAATTCAGAGGGTTTTCAAGTTTAAGTGATCTTGCTGTAGGTTCTGGTTTTGGATTACGATTGGATTTTGATTTTTTCCTTTTTCGATTTGATGTTGGTTTTAAGACATATGATCCCTCTTTAGAAACAGGAAATAGATGGTTTAGAGAATATAATTTTTCGAATGCTGTTTATAATATTGGGATAAACTACCCTTTCTAAAAGGGTTTACCTTCTTCTCAAACGTTATCGCAATTCCTTTTAGTTTCCCTTACAATCCTAGACTGTTTTACTATATTATTTCTTATTTTTACCACCTTAAACATAAATCAAAAATATGGCTCATTCTATTAAACCAGGAGTTGCTACTGGTTATCAAGTGCAAAAGATTTTTAATTATGCAAAAGAAAAAGGATTTGCACTTCCTGCTGTAAATGTTATTGGATCAAATAGTATCAATACTGTATTAGAAACGGCTGCTGCACTTAATGCTCCCGTGATTATACAATTCAGTAATGGAGGAGCTCAATTTAATGCTGGAAAAGGGTTAAATAATGAGAATCAAAAAGCAGCTGTTGCTGGAGCTGTTGCTGGAGCAAAACACGTACATGAACTTGCAAAAGCATACGGAGCAACCGTAATACTTCATACAGACCATTGTGCAAAAAAATTATTGCCTTGGATGGACGGAATGCTAGATGCTAGTGAAGCTTACTATAAAGAACATGGGCATTCATTATTTAGTTCTCATATGATTGATTTAAGTGAAGAGCCTATAGAAGAGAATATCGAAATATGTAAAGGGTATCTTGAACGTATGGAGAAAATGGACATGACTTTAGAAATAGAGTTAGGTATTACAGGAGGTGAAGAAGACGGTGTAGATAATACTGATGTAGATGATTCAAAATTATACACACAGCCTGAAGAGGTAGCTTATGCATATGAAGAACTTTCTAAAGTAAGTGATCAGTTTACAATTGCCGCTGCATTTGGAAATGTACACGGAGTTTATAAACCAGGCAATGTGAAGTTAACTCCAAAGATTCTTAAAAATTCTCAAGAACACATTACTCAAAAATACGGTGTTGAGCATAATCATATTGATTTTGTTTTTCACGGAGGAAGTGGATCTACACTAGAAGAGATCAGAGAAGGGATAAGTTATGGTGTTATTAAAATGAATATTGATACAGATCTTCAATATGCAACCGCAGAAGGAATACGTGATTATTTTAATGAGAATACTGACTATCTTAAATCTCAAATCGGTAATCCAACGGGTGATGATTCACCAAACAAAAAATATTACGACCCGCGTGTTTGGCTACGTAAGGCAGAAGGCACTATGCGTGCTCGATTAGAAAAAGCTTTTGAAGATTTAAATAATGTAAATACATTATAGTACGCTTTCGCGAAAGCATAAACATATACTCATAAATACTCCCTCATATTATGGCTTGGTTTAAGAGAAAAGATAAAGGAATACAAACTCCTACCGAAGAAAAAAAAGACACTCCTAAAGGACTGTGGTATAAATCGCCTACTGGTAAAATCGTTGATACAGAAGAATTAGAAAAGAATTTCTATATCAGTCCAGAAGACGGTTACCACGTACGTATTGGAAGTAAAGAATACTTTGAAATTCTTTTTGATGACAATACGTTCAAAGAGTTAGACAAGAATCTTACCTCTAAAGATCCTTTAAAATTTGAAGATAAAAAGAAGTATACCGATAGATTAAAAGAAGCGCAGGAGAAAACAGGTCTTAAAGATGCTGTACGTACGGCTGTAGGAAAATCTAAAGGAGAAGATCTTGTTATTGCCTGTATGGATTTTCGTTTTATAGGTGGATCTATGGGTAGCGTTGTAGGAGAAAAAATTGCTCGTGCAGCAGATTATTCCCTTAAAAATAACATTCCTTTTATGATTATTTCAAAATCTGGAGGTGCACGTATGATGGAAGCTGCATTATCATTAATGCAACTTGCAAAAACATCTGCAAAATTAGCACAACTTGCCGATGCTGGTATTCCTTACATTTCATTATGTACTGATCCAACTACGGGAGGAACAACTGCTTCTTTTGCCATGCTAGGTGACATTAATATTTCTGAACCTGGAGCACTTATCGGGTTTGCAGGACCTCGTATCGTAAGAGATACTACAGGAAAAGAATTACCAGAAGGATTTCAAACTGCAGAGTTTCTTCAAGAACATGGTTTCTTAGATTTTATTACACCGAGACAAGAACTTAAGGACAAGCTCAATCTATATTTAGATTTAATTTTAAATAGAGCCGTAAGAGCTTAACAGCTAACAAAACATAGATTATAAAAAAAAGGAGTTACCGAATGGTAACTCCTTTTTAAGTTTAAGATCATTTTCTTATTTACTTTCTTTTCCTCTATTTCTATAAAGAGAAACATCAATACATTTTTCCATTTCTTCTTTATCTAAATCAACTCCTAAAAATTCTTCAATTTTATTCAAAGATGTCTGAGGATCACTTAAAGTTTCTTTATAATCTATATAGACAAGCTCTACTCCTGGTTCCTTCTCCTTCCAATTTTCTATATTTTCTAAAAGTTTTTTATAAGAATCCATTAACTTAACAGGTAATACACTTGGATCTTTACCTATCATTTTACGTTGTGATTTAATGATTTCAAATAAATCTCTCTTCATAAAAATAATCTTATATCTAAATTGTGGATCTAAATGTTTTAAGAGAGGCCCTACTACTTTGACAGCTTTATCTTTAGATTGATCTAACCAAGAATTATCTTTGTGGATAGACATCACAGATTCAAGCTCATAGTATCCTTTTGGATTAGACTCATCTGCTTTCCTTTTATTATCTGTAAGTATAGGCATCCCCCCTTTATCAAGCATTTGCATCATAAGCGATGTCCCTGATCTTGGCAATCCTGAAACCACAACGATCTGATCTTTACGATATTTAAATGTATTTTTATCTCTAAGCTCTATAGGTGTCTCAAGTTTCTCTTCTATATTTTCTAAAGCTTTAATATCTTTTTGGGCTATGATAGGTTTAAGTTTAGAAGCCATTTCAAAAGCTATTTTAGCATTCTCTAAATCTCCTAATTTTTCTAAAGCCTGTCCTAATACAAAATGAGCTTGAGGAAAATTCCTTACCAATTCAATACTTGTCAAAGCATACTCTACAGCTTCTTCATATTCTTTTAGACTTAGCATCACCTCTGCCATTCCTCTATGGTATTTTGCCTTATCAGACTCGATACTTATTGCTTTCTCAAAAGCTATTTTTGCAGGTTCATAGTCACTCATTTTATATTTTAACGTCCCAATCCTGTACCATATTTCTCCTAAATGCCCTCGTACTTCTGATGCATCTTCTAAAATCTTAAGTGCTCTTCGAGTTTCTCCTAATCCTTCATGAATATCTACCTCTAGAAAAAACAGATTATATTTAATTTTGGTATCTGTTCTCTTAAGTTTATTTAAATATTCGGATGCTTCTTTATAATTCTTATTAGTTACACTTATCGTAACTAAATCTTTATAATAAGGAGCTATATCTATAGGATCTGGTTCTTCTATTAATTCCAGCAATAATCGTTTTGCCTCTACATAGTTTTTCCTCCCTAGATGCACAGTTACTAGGTTGTGTTTTAGATCACATCTCACTTTATGTATAGCAACTTCTTTTTTTTCATCAGGCCTATCTATATACCCTAATTCAATAAGCTGTTCCATTGCTTCATAATCAGATAATGCATCAGGCTTCTCGTCTTTGTCTATTTCTCCAAAATCACCTTCTACATCTTCCCAACTTTTTATAAATTCAGGTTGTTTCTGCTCTTTAAACATCTCTAGTATTACCTTACCATCCATATCTTCTCCTACAGGCAGTCCAAAATGATGTAATATAGTTGGAGTTATATCTAAAAGGTTTAATCCAAAAACGCTTTCATTTTTCTTAATATTAGGTCCCATGGCGACAAACATGCCAAATTCTCTATGCTCTAATGCTGGAGCTGCTTGTACTTTAGGCATGTTTTCTTTTAAAATTCTCTTATTACCAGATTCATACCCATGATCAGACATCACCATAACTGTCGTATCATCATCAATTAAATCCAAAGTACGTCCTAACATCATGTCTTGGAAGCGATATGCACCAATCACAGCTTCCTTATATATATCATGTTTTTCTTTATCAACTCCTGGTAATAAAGGAGGATGAAATCTCATAAATGTGTGACAGAAATGATCAATAAGGTCGTAATAAACTCCCATAAAATCCCACTCTGTAGTACGCAATAATTTTGTAGTTGCGTTATGTACTGAGACATTTTGCGCCATCATCTGAGCAAATGCTGTTAACGTTTTTTCCTCCTCTTGGTTTATCTCATTTGCTCTAGGAATAAATGGAAGAATATGCTCTTTAGTAATTTCATATGGAAACATTCTTAAATCTAAGAAATCATCATATGCACTTTTTGGATGTATGGTACCCTTTGCTAGTGGACTAGGTTTATTAGGATCTATGTTAACTTTCTGAAATTTATCAGAGATAACGACTCCATTAATAGGCTCTACAGGATAGCTAGGCCACCAACCTACTAAATTACTTTTATATCCTTTATTATGTAAAATATTCCAAATGGCTCTAGTTTTTCTAGAGTTTGTAGTAACAGGTCTCACGCCTTCTAAATCTGGCATAATTTCTATAAACCCTAAAACACCATGTTTATCTGCTGTTTTACCAGTGGCTACTGAAGACCATAACATAGGCGAAAAAGGTGGATTCATAGTACTCATATTACCATAAACACCATTATCTATCATTTTTTTTAGAGCTGGCATCTGCCCTTTAGCAAGCAAAGGTCCAATTATTTTCCAATCTGCAGCATCCCATCCTATTAATAAAAGTTTTTTCTTACTCATCTGTATTATTTTCTATAACCTTAACTCCTTTTACAATATTATGAGCCTTTTTAACTTTCCTCCATTCTACAAATGCAATATCCCCTACTGCAAGCAATCCTAATGAGCTATCTACAGGCACATTAGACAGGTCTATTTTTATTTTTTTATCCTTTTTTTTTCTTTCCATTTAAAATATATTCTGGTTAAATATTGTCCACCTTAAAAATTATCTCTAATTTGTGAGCTATTATTGAGTTTTACTGCTGTAAAATAGCAATTACATTACGAACATAAACAATTTAATTTATGAAAAAAATTACTTCAAAAAAATTACTTAATTACGGGGCTATGTCTGCTGCTATTTTAGGAGTAGCAAATGTTAGCGGTCAGATCGTCTATACAGACATAGATGACGTTACCATTAATACCCTAGGCTCTACTACTTCTGTTGATCTTGATCAAAATGGAGATATAGACTTTTCTTTAGATTTACCAAACTTCACAGGAGGTTTTGGTTTTGTTGGTTTCCCAGGTGTTGACCAAGGTGGCGGTATGGGTTCTACTGACAATGTATTTGTTGGTTTTGCTAACGGTAACTTCTTTTACGGTTCTAATTTAGCCGCTGGAGATATCATTGATGCTACATCACCTACAACTGATCCTCTAAGAAGAGCAGATAATAACTTTTACGGATGTGCATACAGTAGTAGCCAGTTTTGTGGTGACCTAGTTGATGCATACGTAGGTTTAGTTTTCCAACTAAACGGTAACACTCATTATGGGTGGGCTCGTGTAGACGTTAACGTTCCTGATGCAAATTCTGGTACAATGACTCTTAAGGACTACGCTTACAACTCAGTTGCAGATGCACAAATTATGGCTGGACAGACTCTTTCTATAGAAGATAACACTATCGAAGGGTTTTCATCATATGTTTCTGACAATGTACTTACTTTAAACGCTAGAACTCCAATAGAAACAATTTCTGTTTTTAGTATTTCTGGTCAAGAAGTAATTTCACAGAAATTATCTAATACAATTGAGACTATTGATCTTAATGGATTAAGTACTGGTGTATATATTGCAACAGTATCTATAGAAGGTACAGAAACTGCTATCAAGTTTGTAAAATAATTACCTTATCTATATTAATATAAAAAAAGCGGTCTTCGGATCGCTTTTTTTATACAACATAATTACAAAGTCTTCTTCACCATCATTATCATATTTATTATATTCACCCAATAATTCCAATTCATGATAATAGACAACAATCAATTATTACGTTTTACAACTGCTGGCAGTGTGGATGACGGAAAAAGTACGCTCATTGGACGACTTTTATATGACTCCAAAGCTATTTTTGAAGATCAATTAGAGTCTGTTTCATCCATAAGTAAACGTAAGGGTCACGAACAAATAGACTTAGCTTTATTTACAGATGGGCTTCGAGATGAAAGAGCTCAAGGAATTACTATTGATGTAGCATATCGCTATTTTACAACTCCAAAACGTAAATTTATCATTGCAGATACACCTGGTCATATTCAGTATACTCGTAATATGGTTACTGGTGCATCTACTGCAAACGTTGCTCTTATTTTAATAGATGCTCGTCATGGAATTATAGAACAAACTAAAAGACATGCGTTTATTGCTTCGTTACTTCAAATTCCTCACATCATTGTATGTGTAAACAAAATGGATTTGGTAGATTATTCAGAAAAGGTTTATGAAGACATACGTTCTCATTTTGAAGAGTTTTCTTCAAAACTACATGTAAAGGACATTCGATTCATTCCTATAAGCGCTCTAGATGGTGATAATGTTGTAAATAGATCTCAAAATATGCCTTGGTTTCAGGATGCACCATTACTTCATACCTTGGAACATATGCATATAAGTAGTGATATCAATAAAATAGATGCTCGTTTTCCTGTTCAGACAGTATTAAGACCACAAAGCAAAGATTTTCTTGATTACAGAGGGTATGCTGGTCGTGTCGCTAGCGGAATTTTCAGACCTAATGATAAGGTAACAATATACCCATCAGGCTTTACATCTACTATCAAAACCATAGACACTATAAACGAATCTCTTAAAGAAGCATACGCCCCCATGTCTGTATCTATCACCTTAGAAGATGATATTGATATTAGTCGTGGTGATATGATTGTAAAAACAAATAACACTCCTACTCCTACTCAAGAGTTTGACGCTATGATTTGCTGGTTACATACAAATACAGCTCGCCCTAGAACAAAGTACACGATTCTTCATACGTCTAATGAACAAAAAGCAATGATCAAGGAAGTCATTTATAAGATTGACATTGACACCTATAAAAGAGAAGAACAGAATAAAGATTTACTGATGAATGACATTGCTCGTATAAAAGTAAGAACGACACGTCCATTAATGATAGATGAATATAGAGACAACCGTATTACAGGAAGTTTTGTCTTAGTAGATGATAACACTAACGAGACTGTAGCTGCTGGTATGATATTGTAGTTTTTCCTAAATACGCTTTCGCGAAAGCTTAAAAATACCCTTGCTTTTTCCTATCTTCCATTGCAGACTCACTACGTTTATCATCGGAACGATTTCCTCTTTCGGTTTGCTTCATCATAGCAACTTCTGCTACAATTTTATCCAGCGTATCTGCATCACTTTCTAGTCCGCCAGTGATTGTGATATCTCCCAACGTTCTAAAACGCACTTTTTTAGAATGTATCGCTTCCCCTTCTCTCTTATTTAAATATTCAGAAACAGGGATCCAAGAATCATTCCTCCAAACAACATCTCGTTGATGTGCAAAATACAATGAAGGAACTTGTATGTTTTCTCGAAGAATATAATTCCAAACATCCATCTCTGTCCAATTACTTATTGGAAAAGCTCTAAAATGTTCTCCTTCAAAATGCTTTCCATTTAAGATGTTCCATAATTCTGGTCGTTGATTTTTTGGATCCCAAGATCCAAAATCATCTCGATGCGAGAAGAATCGTTCTTTTGCTCTTGCTTTTTCTTCATCACGTCTTCCTCCTCCTATAGCACAATCTATATGGTTTGCTTCTATTGTATCCAGTAAGGTTGTTATTTGTAACGCATTACGTGTTGCGTGCTGTCCTTTTTCTTCGGCTACACGACCCGTATCAATAGATTCTTGCACAGAGCCTACAATTAACTGTACTCCTAATTCTTTTACCAAGCAGTCTCTAAATTGAATTGCTTCCGGGAAATTATGCCCTGTATCTACATGAACTAACGGAAAAGGGATTTTTGAAGGGTAAAAAGCCTTCTTGGCTAAATGGGTTACCAAAATAGAATCCTTCCCTCCCGAGAAAAGAATAACAGGATTCTCAAACTGTGCTGCTACTTCCCTTAAGATATAAATAGCTTCAGATTCTAATTCATCTAAATAATTTAAATAATACTTACCCATTATTATTCAGTTTACTTTCTATATACGTTAACACTAATGATGCTGCTTCCTTTATAGAATGTTTTGTTGCATCAATTTCTATAGCAGGAGTTAAAGGCACTTCATAAGGCGCATCAATCCCTGTAAAGTCTTTTATCTCTCCAGCTCTCGCTTTTTTATACAATCCTTTTACATCTTGCTTTTCACATACCTCAATAGGAGTACTTACATATACCTCTACAAACTTATCCTCTCCTACAATTTCTTTAATACGTGATCTATCTCTCTCGTACGGAGAAATAAATGCTCCTAAAACAACTAAGCCTGCATGTGTAATCATCAGATTTGCGACTTCTCCAATACGGCGAATATTTTCTCTTCTATCATCTGGAGAAAAAGTCAAATCGTTATTCAGTCCTTTTCTAACACTATCGCCATCTAAGATACAAGTATGCACTTTCTTCTCTAATAAAGATTGGTTTAATGCATTTGCTATTGTAGATTTTCCAGAACCAGACAACCCAGTAAACCAAATTAAAAAAGCATTATGATTCTTTATAGCTTTGAGTTGTTCAAGATCGACACTAAAATTATGTGGAATGATATTTTCCTGCATGTTTGTTTTAAAATTTCTTAAATATACGATTACGGATGTAACCTAATGGTAAACGTAGCCATAATCGCTCATGAAAATAATACAAAACAAATTTAGTGATTAACTCTGCCAATGCAATAAAAAGAGCAATCCCACTATAACCTTCTAAAACAACTCCAGAAATAACAAACAATATTCCAGTAGCTATTATACGCCAAGAAATAGATTTATAAAGAGTTTCTCTTTTTGACACAGTTGCTTTTCTTCGTCTTTGCCATAAACGTTCGTGTATATAGTAGAGTACTAATTTTATAACAAAATCTATTGTTGCAATTGTAAACGCATTTTCTGTACTACATTGATCATATAAACAGGTAAACACAAGTACTAAAAGGATAGTGTCTAGTGTGGCAATAATGCGCCATACAATTCCTTTTAATAAACTTCTCGTATGTGATTCCTCTTTATACTGAGTCATCTTAATAGCTAACTAGAAAATGAGGGTTTAATAAGTCTTCTTTATTATATCTGAGTGGTTTTTGAGTTTCTTGATCAATTACTGCGACACCTACTGCTTTACAAATAGCATGCCCTGCAGCAGTGTCCCACTCCATAGTTGGTGCAAAACGTGGATAAACATGAGCACCGCCTTCTGCAACAACACAAAATTTTAAGGAGCTCCCTTTTGATACTATATTTACTTCTTTTTCTTTTTCGATCTCTGAGATAAATGCCTTGGTATCTTCATTAAAATGCGAACGACTTCCTACTACTTTTACAGGTTCGGTTTTTAATGCTGGAGCAATTTTTATTGCTTTTTTGACAATGTCTTCGGCATTGACAATAATGTCGTTTTCTACCACAAATTTATAAGAAGCTTCTCCATCGTCTGAGGTAAAATATAGTGTTTTTGTAACTGGAACATAAATCACTCCTAAAAATGGGACTCCATCTTTTATCAATGCAATATTTACTGTAAACTCTCCATTACGTTTTATAAATTCTTTTGTCCCGTCTAATGGATCTACAATCCAACAGCGCTCCCAATCTTTACGTTCTGAATATTCGGCTTGTTTATTTTCCTCACTAATAATAGGAATATCTGTTTTCTCTAAGTATGTATTAATAATTGCATTTGCATTCTTATCTGCAATTGTCAATGGAGATTCGTCTTCTTTAATAACCACATCAAAATCTGTAGCATACACTTCCATGATTGCTTTTCCTCCGTCAATTGCTGCACATATTGCGGTATGTAAATAAGATTTCATCATCACTACAAGTTAGTTTATGGTATGGTTTATTTATACGCTTTCGCGAAAGCGCACTCAGTATCTTTTTTATTATTTTTTACGATCTATCACATAATTCACCATAAGTTCCAGCGAATCTCTATATTGGGATACAGGATAGGTGTGTAGTATTTCTAAAGCTTCTTGTTGTATTTTTTTCATTTGAGAAGTCGCATATTCAAGTCCTCCTTTGTCTTTTACAAAAGTGATCACTTCCTTTACTCTTTTCTTATCTGTATTGTGATTTTTAATGCTATTAATAAGCCAATTTTTCTCCTTGACCTCAACATTATTCAATACATGTATAAGAGGTAGTGTCATTTTTTGCTCTTTGATATCGATACCTGTAGGTTTTCCTATTTTATCATCTCCATAATCAAAGAGGTCATCTTTTATTTGAAAAGCAGTTCCTATAAGCTCTCCAAAGTGTCTCATTTTTTCTACTTCTTCTTTATTGGCATGCACAGCACAAGCACCAAGTGCACAACAAGCAGCTATAAGTGTTGCCGTTTTCTGACGTATGATCTCGTAATAAATATCTTCTGTAATGTCTAGTTTTCTAGATTTCTCTAATTGTAATAGTTCTCCTTCACTAATTTCTCTAACAGCAACAGAAATAATTTGCAATAAATCAAAATCTTCATTATCAATAGAAAGTAGCAATCCTTTTGAGAATAAGAAATCTCCAACGAGTACTGCTATTTTATTTTTCCATAGAGCATTAAGAGAGAAAAAACCTCTTCTTGTATTACTATCATCCACAACATCATCATGTACAAGACTCGCTGTATGAATTAGCTCGATAACAGAAGCACCTCGATATGTACGATCATTTACTTGACCTTTTCCTAGCATTTTTGCAACTAGAAATACAAACATAGGTCGCATTTGCTTTCCCTTTCTGTTTACAATATAATGTGTGATACGATTAAGAAGTGCTACTTTAGAACGCATAGAAAGTGCAAACTTTTCTTCAAAAAGTTCCATTTCATAGGATATAGGTTCTTTGATTTGTGCTACAACTTTCATCTAGAATCAAATATAAGAAAATGGTCGGTGCATAGACACCCTACTATTGTTTATTTGCTAGTTGCCCACAAGCAGCATCAATATCTTTACCTCTAGAGCGTCTTACTGTGACAGTAACCCCCTGTGACTCTAATATAGAGACATACATATCTATTGCTTCTGGAGAAGCTTGCTGAAATTGTCCATCATCTATAGGGTTATATTCTATAAGGTTTACTTTACTAGGTACTGCTTTACAGAAATCTAGTAATGCATGAACATCTACTTTTCTATCATTAATTCCGTCCCAAACTACGTATTCATAGGTGATCCGTTTTTTAGTTTTTAGATACCAATATTGCAATGCTTCTTTGAGTTCTTGTAATGGCATTTGCTCATTAAATGGCATAATCTCTGTACGCACTTCATGTATAGCTGAATGTAAAGACACTGCTAGGTTAAACTTTACATTTTCATCTGCCATTTTCTTTATAATCTTAGGCACTCCAGATGTAGATACTGTAATACGCTTAGAAGACATTCCTAATCCTTCTGGAGATGTAATCTTATCAATGGCCTTAAGAACATTATTATAGTTCATTAGAGGCTCTCCCATTCCCATAAACACAATATTAGACAATGGTCTATTGTGATAGAGTTTACTCTGTTGATCTATGACGACAACTTGATCTACGATTTCATCAGGATTTAGATTACGCATTCGTTTTAAACGCGCTGTAGCACAAAATTTACAATTTAAACTACATCCTACTTGTGAAGACACACATGCTGTTGTACGTGTCGCTGTAGGTATAAGAACAGATTCTACAATAAGCCCATCGTGTAATTGTACTGCATTTTTAATCGTACCATCACTGCTACGTTGCATTTGATCTACCTTAATGTGATTGATCACAAAATGAGTGTCTAATAATACACGAGTTGCTTTTGAGACATTAGTCATGTCGTCAAAATTATGAGCTCCTTTCTGCCACAACCACTCATATACTTGGTTTCCTCTAAAAGCCTTATCTCCTTCTGAAACAAAAAAGTCTCGGAGTTCTTCTTTAGAGAGTTTGCGTATATCTTTTTTATTTGTAATCACGATGCAAAGTTAGGTTTTTCATAAGGAACATAAACCTAGATGAAGACATAAAAAAACTCAAGCAATGTGCTTGAGTTTTTTAGATTTTATATCTATAGAATTTTTGCTTTCGCGAAAATTAGATAATTAACATCGCATCACCGTAAGAGTAGAAATTGTATTTCTCTTCTATTGCTTCTTCATACGCCTTCTTCATTAAATCATGTCCTGCAAAAGCAGATACCATCATTAATAATGTAGATTTTGGTGTATGGAAGTTTGTGATCATACAGTTTGCTATACTAAACTCATATGGAGGGAAAATAAATTTATTTGTCCATCCTCCAAACTCATTTAATGTATTTGCACTAGATACTGCACTTTCTAAAGCTCTCATCGCTGTAGTACCTACGGCACATACTCTGCGTTTTTCCTTAATCGCTCTGTTTATAATTTCTGTAGCTGGTTTATGGATATATGCTTCTTCACTATCCATTTTATGTTTAGACAGATCTTCTACTTCTACTGGACTAAACGTTCCTAATCCAACATGTAAAGTAACCTCTGCATAATGAATTCCTTTTATCTCAAGACGTTTTAATAAATGTCTAGAAAAATGCATTCCTGCTGTAGGAGCTGCAACGGCTCCTTCTTCTTTTGCATATATTGTTTGATACCGATCTTTATCTTCTGGCTCTACATCTCTTTTGATATATTTAGGAAGTGGTGTTTCTCCTAAATCTGTCAATTTTCTTCTAAACTCTTCGTATGATCCATCATATAAAAAACGAAGGGTACGTCCACGTGAGGTTGTATTATCAATAACTTCTGCTACTAGGCTTTCGTCATCACCAAAGTATAATTTGTTACCAATTCTAATTTTACGAGCAGGATCTACTAAAACATCCCAAAGACGTGTTTCAGGATTTAATTCTCTAAGAAGAAACACTTCTATACGTGCTCCTGTTTTTTCTTTATTTCCATATAAACGAGCAGGAAATACTTTTGTATTATTAAGAACCATCACATCTTCAGGCTCAAAATAATCGATAATATCTTTGAACATTTTATGTTCTATCGTTTGCTCTTTTCGATTAAGTACCATTAATCGTGATTCGTCACGATTTTCGGCTGGACGTTCAGCAAGAAGTTCTTCTGGTAAATTAAAGTTGAAATGTGATAATTTCATCCGTTGGAATTATTTTTAGTTTAGGTATAAATAGTTGTTTTCGCGAAAGCGTATATAAAACACGTTTATTTTTGCAAAGTGGCAAATATACAATCTCGGGATAGGGGTTGTCAAGTAATTAATCAATTATCTCTTGTTTAAAACCCAAAGTTTTCAAATCTTCCCAAAAATCAGGGTATGATTTTGATACAACGCCTGCATCTTCTATCATTATTGGAACACATAACCCAAGTGGTGCAAAGGCCATAGCCATTCTATGGTCATGATAGGTAGCTATCGTAATATCTTCCTTTAAAGGTGTTGTTCTTTTTTCTAGGTAAAGCGATGTATCTGTTACTTTAATAGTACCTCCTAGTTTTGTGATTTCTGCATACAGCGCTTCTAATCTGTCTGTTTCTTTGATTTTTAAGGTATGCAATCCTGTTAACTCACAACCTATTCCTAAACCTAAACAACTCACTGCTATAGTCTGCGCTATGTCAGGACTATTACTAAGGTCTAGTTGTAATATTTCTGGCAATTGTATCGCAGCGTCTAATTGCAGATGCAATTTATGGTCTTCAAAATGTGACACAACTCCCAATTGTTTATATATCTCTGCTAGTACTGCATCTCCTTGCAAGCTATTCTTTCTATAGCTAGAGATTGTTATTTGTGTGATGGCATCACTCTTAGAACGGGTATGCATCATCGCTACTAAACTATAATAATACGAGGCACTACTCCAATCTGACTCTACGACAATTGTTTTAATGTTACTTGTCTCCTTGAATGGTTTAATTTGTATAGATTGTCCTTCAAAGTGTGCCGTAATCCCTAATTGATGTAATAATTCTAGAGTCATTTTAATGTAAGGAACAGAGGTTATCTTTCCATCTAAGTTTATTACAATTCCTTCTGGCAAAGCTGCTCCGATAAGCATTAATGCAGAGATGTACTGACTACTTACATTTGCTTGTAGGGTTACTTTATTTTTTAATAATGTAGTCCCTTTAATACATAGAGGTGGATATCCTTCATTTTTTTGATATTCTATATCTGCTCCTAATGATCGTAACGCATCTACAAGTATTCCTATAGGACGTTCTTGCATACGTTTACTTCCTGTTAGTATTGTTTTACGATCTTTCTGAATAGCAAAATAGGCAGTAAGAAAACGCATTGCTGTTCCAGCATGACTTATATCTATAACCTCATCTTCGCTTTTTAATGCTTTTTGCATAAGCATCCCATCATCACTATTTGACGTGTTTTCTATAATAAGTCCTTCAAAAAGAGCTTGTAGAAGTAATAGACGATTAGTCTCACTTTTTGAGCCTGTAATTCTAATATCACTTTTAAGGTGATTTTTGGTATTTTCTGTTCTAAGAAGCATTCTTTTTATTTATTTGAGCTTCTCGTTATTGTGATGACGATCATGATCTCTTTTTGTCTTAATATCTAATTTCTTATCAAAAGCTTCTTGTAAGTCTATTCCTGTTTGATTTGCTAAACAGAGTACCACAAATAACACATCTGCCAGTTCTTCTCCTAGGTCTTTATTTTTATCACTCTCCTTCTCGCTTTGTTCTCCATATCGTCTTGCGATAATACGTGCCACTTCACCTACTTCTTCGGTAAGCTGTGCCATGTTGGTAAGTTCATTAAAATAACGGACTCCGTGATTTTTGATCCATTCATCTACGGCTTGTTGAGCGTTTGAAATATCCATGATTATTTTTTTATCAAAACTACCTTTTCTTTTTCTTTGGTAACAATTTGTGTGTAAAAATCTTTAATCTCATTGTAAGCATCAGCCTCTACCAGTGTACTATTATTTCTAAAAGAGCTAGAAATTTGTATACTCGTTTCATTTATTTGCTTAAATTTAATTTTGTAAGAACCCAATCCTTCAGAAATATTTACTTCTAAGTTTGCTGGAATACTCACTACTTTATAGTCCTCAGGAATCGTAAATGTTATCGTATTCTCTACTGTTCTTGGGTAGCGAAAATCTATAGGCAAGACTCTATCTGATGATTTAAAGGGGTTTTGTGATTTTATTAAAAACAATTGAGGAGAGAGATACATCTTATCACCTATTATTTCTGTAAAATCTACTGTATTAAAGCTAAAAGAAATGGTCGCTGGTTTAAACAAGTGATCAAGATTAAAAGAAATATCTGACACTTCATCTAAGTTTATTTGTTCTTTTAATATCTCTTCTTGACGATCTTTAGAAATTCCTTTGTATGTATTTCTAATATAGATGCCTTCACTATTTGAAAAGTTACGTCTACACTTTCCAGAAATAGCTCCTTTCTCATCTATCGTTGCTATCATTAAAGATCTATTACTTGAATACTCTTTTGAAAATAAAGGAATTGCTATAGACTGCCCATTTTCTTTTATGAGTCTTCCTTCCCAATTCATTACTCGTTCTGGCAATAATCCTGGATATAAATTTTTTCCTGTTGCATCCATAAGTATCCATTCATTATTATAATATACTGCAGCTACTACATAATCAAAGCCATTGATCGTAGGGTATATTGGAATTCCATGTCCCTTAGTACTCGCCATTACTGGAGCGGCTTTAAGTCCCATTTTCTTAAGTAATGCCACTAATAATACATTTATCTCATATGCCGTGCCAGCATTATCATTATAGGCTTTACGTAAGTTTTGTACTCTATATTTATTTGCACTTCTATCCCAAGTCATTTTATTCTGGATATATTTATATGCCATATGAACTCTATCCAGAGTCGCAACAGATTTTGACTTTAACTCAGTACTTACATCATTTAAAAAATTAGTTCTTTTAATTTGACCTGCAATACGATCATCACTATTTAAAAACTGAGCAACTTCTTCCCAGCTTTTTGCTCTGGTTTGTTTTTTACCTTCTCTAAATTCTACCGCAGCCAATTCATATACAATAGACACTCGGTAATTATCCATATTATTTACAAAAGCTTCTTTTTTTAATGCAGGAATATCCTTGAGACTATATTCTGAAACAGCTTCTTTATACTGTATATTACTAGTAAGGGTTCTACTTGTACGTCCTCCAAAAGGATTTTTTTGTTCTATACTAAAATTTTCATTTCGACTTTCTACATATAATTTTGGATCTATATCTAAATAGCCTTTCACAAATTTATTATAATCAAAAAACTGTGGAACCTCGATTTTTGCAAAAGCATTTTTCACTGGAATATCTTCTTGAAAAATCACATCATCAATTGCCCAATAGGTAGATTCTATAACATATTGGTATTCTATAATAGACCCTTGTCTTATGGCTGGTATTGCAATAGACACCTCATCGACATTATCTGTAAGTCGATTTTTTATGATGCTTTCCTTACCCATTTTAATACGCTTTACTTTGCCATCTTCAAGATTATAGGTGTATGCTTCTATCTTTTTTATATTTTCTACTTCTCTACCATCATGATACAATTGCATTTTTTTTGTTCCATATGAAAATCCAGAAATACTATTGATTTTTATGACGTCATGCACTGTTGTAAATAACACCCATCCATCTAGTTCATCACGGTACTCAAAATGTGTTCTTCTATATTTATTTAAATAAACAGCTGGAGCCGCTTTTTGTTCATCATTTAAAGCAATCTCAAAATGTTGCTTTTTTATTTTCCCTACTTTATATTCTTGAGCGGTTACGACAGTACTCATAAATAAAACCAAGAACATAAGTAACCTATATTTTACCATCATAACTTTATTAAAACAATTTTTTCATTTTCCTTCTTTGTTATCATTTTAAAATATTGTTGCAAGTCTTTGTATGTTTCTGCACCAAATCGTGATCTGTTTATTGATTTCTGTTCTACTACTGTAATTACACCATTAGATTCTGATATATCAAATCTAAAAGTACCCATGCCGCCTTTTAAGTTTATGGCAAGTTTTTCTGGTAAAGATTCTACTTTATATCCTTCTGGTATTTTTATGGTAATATTATATTTATCTTCTTTTGCAAATTCAAAATCTATCGGATAAAGGCGGTTTTCTGACTTAAAATAGTTTTGATTTGGTATCATATTTAAAAGAGGGGATATGTATAACTTACCTCCTATTTCTTCTACTGTACTTTCAGAAATAAAATCATATTCTAACACTAATGGTTTATATATATTCTCCATCTCTTTAAAGCTAGCTTTTTCTATCTCCCATGATTTATTTTTTTGCTCTATTTTACTAAGTTGTTCTTCTTTATTAAGACCAACATATGCTTCTCTAGCTTCCATACCATAATGACCTGTAAACCGATTTTTTGAATTTCCTTTTAATACTAAATCTGCATCAATACTAGCAGAAACAAAACTATTATGAACTGCAATTTTTGGAGCATTCAGATTTACTGCACTAGAAGTACCATTAGCTCTAATCATACGGCCATTCCAGTTAATAAGCTCTGTATTTAAAATCTGTGGCGCACTAAGTTTATGTGATGCATCCAACAACAAAGGGTTTCCATCACCTCCTACAGCTGCAACGACAAAATCAAATCCATTACGAGTAGGAAACAAAGGAATTCCATTGCTTTTTGAGCTTATTAAAACAGGATTACTATCTATCCCTGCCTCTCTTAAAAGTCCAACTAATAACAAATTTATATCTGCACTATTTCCATTTTTCTCATCAAAAGCTTTTCTAACTCCTTTACTAGCATAGATCCCTTTTTGTCCATTCCATATAATATTAGAACGAACGAATTCAAAAATTTGAACAATTTTTTCTTCCTTAGAACTTGAATCATCTACAACATTTGCCAGTACTTTTTTAAAAAATTTAGATTCACTTAATTGATCTCCAAATTTTTTAGAATCATTTATATCCTTAGCTACTGCATCCCAACTTGTTGAATATGTATTAATAGGTGAATTAGGAAACTTCGTATAATTCAACTCGAATTCTATTCCGCTTCTATAGTTTTCTATATTTGAAGTAAAATCTTCTTTTTTTAAAGCTGGAACATCACTTAAAACAACTTCATATCCATTAGATTCTAATTCTATTTCTTCTATTCTATTACGACTACCACCTACCAATCTACTAGACTCTACTTTGTATTTAAGTTTGATTTTATCTCTTCGTTTTTCTCTTTTAATATCAAACGAATACCAGCCTTTATTATGGATTTTAAAAATCATATATTCTGGTGCCCAAAAATTCATCTCAACCTTATCAACAGGGATTGTTTCTTGAAAATGATAAGGAGATAAATTTCCTATATAAGGAGTTATAATTGTATACTTATATTCAATAACAGCACCATCAGTAATATTTGGCATTGTAAATTTTTTAATGTCTAAATAATCTGTGTATTCTTCAAGAAAAATCCCATTAGAAGTAAGTTTTACTTCATTAATCCCTCCATCTTCTAATGTATACGTACTTCCTTTAAGATTAATTATTTTATCATCAGAAGCGCCATACCCTTTATATAATGGTAATTGAATGGTTGCGACTTCACCTCCATTTTCTTTTGAATATATTTTGACACGTTCATGAACTTTAATTATTGCCTGAAAAGAACTACTATTCTGATTATACTTAAAACTTGTATTTGTTTTTCTATATAGTACCGCCGCACCTGCTTCTGGATCTAATCTGTGTAGTTCTTCTGCAAGTTCTTCTTGAGACACCTTTCCAAATTTGTAGTTTTGAGCATTTACATATTCACCTAAAAAAACGATACTTATAATCGTTAGTAAAAATTTAATCATAACTAGTTATTTATTTTTTTTAGAGTATTTTTTTGATCATCGAAATGAATAGAATCAATGCATTTATTCTTAGGAATAGCATATTACCTTGATAACAGGTTAAATTATGATTTTACAAAAACTATCTTTTCTGCTTCTTTTTCTAAAATCATTTTATAATACTCTTGTAAATCCTTATAGAACTCTGCACCCATCACTGGTGTTTTAATAGCATTCAGGAGTGTTATTGTTACTTTTCCTCCATTTTCAGAAACTCCATACCTAAAAGACCCCATATTATCTGTAAGATTAATTGATAAAGGTTCTGGCAGTGATTCTACCATATATCCTTCTGGAATCTTTATAGAGATATTATACTTATCTGATCTAGGGTATAGATAATCTATAGGGTACGATCTCGTTTCTGCTTTAAAATAGTTTTCTTTTGTTGCCAAATGAAGCAATGGAGAGATATACATTTTATTCCCTATAGCCTCAACAGCCTCTTCATTTTCAAAATTATATTCTAACGTTAATGGTTTATTACTATTATCCATTTCCTTAAATGTATGATCAATCATTTGAACAGATTCGAAGTTCTCTTCCATTTTTTTAGATTGTTCATCTTCATTTAAACTTTTATATCGAGCTCTTTGTCCTTTTGCATAATGACCTGTAAATCTATTTTTAGAATTTCCAATAATCACAAGGTCTTCATTTATTTCTAGATTTATAAGGCTTGTATGAACTGCTGGTTTGGCCGGAAGTAAATCTACTAATAATGAACTACCATCTGCTTTCACCATTCTTCCTTTCCAATTTAAAAGATTAGTTTTTAAGATACTAGGAGAACTTGTTTTATCAACACCATCAAGAAGGAATAATCTATTATCCAAGATAGCGCCAGCAATCACATAATTAAACCCAGTTCTTGTAGGAAAAAATGGTATCCCATTTGCTTTGGTACTCAACAAAATAGGGTTAGTTTCTATCCCTGCATAGTTAAGCATAGCTATTAACATTAGATTTATATCTGCCACATTACCAACTCCTTCTGAATATGCTTTTTTACTTCCTTTATCTACATATACGCCATAGTACTTATTCCAATTCATTTTTGTCTTGACATAATCGTACACTTTCATCATTTTTTCTTTCGGATCTGAAATTCCTGCAATAAGCACGTCGATATCTTTTCTAAAATATTTTGTTTGCTCTAACTCTTTTCCAAAACCATCTGATTTATATATCTTCTTTGCTACATCTTCCCAAGTTGTCGCATAATTACGCACTAGAGAATTAGGGTATTTTGTATATGATAATTCAAATTGTAATGCCGACATATAATTATTTATATTTCCTGCAAAAGGTTCCTCTTTAAGTGCCGGTATGTTTTCAAGATTTACAATGTATCCATTCTCCGTAAGCTCTACCTCTCTAGTACCTCTTTCTACCTCTGTAGCTCTTGCCAGAGCTTGTCGTTCATATCTAAATCTAAGTGTACGTGCTTTTTTTGTAGTTTGTAGCCCCAAAGGAATAGAACCTTTTCCATGAGTTCTATAGATTAAATATTCTGGTGCAAAGAATCGCATTTCTACTTTATCTACTGGAATTTCTTCTTGAAAACGAAATTCATCTATAGTAGAGATAAAAGGAGATGTAAATGTATACTTAAACTCAATGATACAACCATCTTGTATATCTGGCATCGTAAATTTTTTAATCCTTAACGTTTTACTACGCTCTTCATCAAACACTCCGTTACTTTGAAGCTTACTCCCCTTAACACTACCGTCTACTAAGTTATAAGTCACCGCCTTTAATGACGCTACACTTTCTTTATCACTTGAACCTAGATACATTCCTATTTGCTGGTTAGCAAGATCATATCCATCTTTATTATATATCTTAATTCTCTCATGATGATCCGTTACTACTACAAATCCATCATCTTCACTATACGTAAACTTCGTACTAGTTTTTCTATATAATACCGCTGCACTTGCTTCCGGGTCTGATGCATGAGCAGTTTGCGCAAGTTCTTCTTTAGACACTTTTCCAAATTTGTAATTTTGAGCATCTACGCACTGACTTAAAAAAACGATACTTATAGTCGTTAGTAAAAATTTAATCATAGTTGTCTATTATTTTTTTGTTAATGCGATCTTTTGATTGTCGTAACGAGCCACTTTCCTCACAAATGATCTAAAAGCTTTATATTTTTCTTTTGAAAATGTCCCATCATAGAGAGAGAATTTTCTAGTATACTGTATGGAAGTATCATCTATACGATTATAAGAAAGATTATACATCCCAAACTCATTCTCTACATGAATATCTTCAAAAGCATCTGGTAATGTATAAGTGTCAGGAATTGTAATCATTACTTCATCCTCATCTACAAAACCTCTACTAATTTGTAAATCAAAATTTCTTACTTTATATCTTTGCGGAACCCTTGTATATCTATTAAATGCATTTAAAGAGACAAGCATTTCTTCTCCTGCAAAAGAGGCATAACTATCTGCTGTAAAAGTGATTTTCTCATGTATGACTGCATCTCTTTTATTACTCTTTACATCAATGGTATCAATTTTCATATTATTGATATGTTCCCAAAAACTATAGTAATGCTTCTTTTGATCGCTTTCTATTTGATTCTCTACAAAATAGCGATCATTATATTGCACCCCTTTAGATTTTATAGAAACCTGCGCATCTATCATTCCATCAGGAGTAATTTGATAAGAGCCTTTTAAATATTGTGAATTTTCTAAATGATTATAAACATCAGTATGCACTATTTTACCCCCTTCTGGTGTAATAATTACTACATCTCTATCATCTGTAAAACCAGCTATAAAACCAAACGGAACTTCTTGGCTTGTGCATTCTAACCATATATAATCATCTCCATTTGGAATACTTAAAATTGCATGATTCCCTTGCATAGAAACAAAATCTGGTTGAATATCTCTTTTACTATTTCCTCCATATAAAATTGTATAATATGAAGGGATTTCTGCCACCTCTAGTAGTGATTTTGTATAATTAGTCAATGCTTTACAGTCTCCATATCCTAACGCATCTACCTCTGAAGCCAACATAGGCTTCCATCCTCCTATACCAACTTGTACACTTATATACCTTGTTTTATCTTGTACATACTGATATATTTTACGTGCTTTCTCTATATTATCGGTCTCTCCTTTAACAAGCTCTAATATTTCTATTTTTGTTTCTTCTGGTAATTGCCGAGTCTCTTTCAAAAGATAATCTTCCATCCATTTACCATAACTTGTCCAATCTTCTGCGGTTCCATCTACTCCAGATAGATGAAACTTATTTAGAGCAAAGATTACGGTAGGAACTATATTTTGAAAACTTGGACTGTATGCCTCTCGCACTAATGCTTTATAATTTTCTGTAGACACCTCTATTTTACCAGGGGATTGGTTTATGACTATTTGATCATTAGGATTTAATAATTTATACTTCAATTCAAGATCTGGCGTATGTGTTATTGTACATGAACTCTTCCCTGTACTGCTTTGATAACTATTATTAGGAACCCAAGGATATATAAATGCGGTATCACTACTTACCCATGAAGATGTAAACACAACAGTAAAAGGATATGAAACTGGGGTGTAATTCAGGTACTTCACTCTAGAGTCTTCAAAAAGACTACCATTACTTACCGAACTTACATCTTTAAAATCTCCTTTCTTAATACGTTTAATTTCTTTACCTAACTGATCATAAATAACAGCTTCTAGTTTCTTAACTCGTGAATCATCATCATAATGAACATAAGCACCTACATCACTAAGTCCTTTTTTATTAAGTACCGTTACTATTCTATATGTAGAATATTCGATGGTACGTTGATTAGGAATATGAACAGTTATACGTTCATTACGTATGACACTATTTGCATTCTCTTTAAGGTCATCAGGTAACATAAGAGCTTGTAATTCGATAGGGTCTTGTGCAAACAATATTGTAGACTGTACCAAGAGGTAACACAAAAGAAATAAACGCATTAACTTTTTTTGGAAATATAGAACTACTTCTAGAAATAGCAAAAGATTATTCTCTGTTTTTTGAATCTATTGTAATAGTAACAGGGCCATCATTGAGTAGTTTTACTTTCATATCTGCCCCAAATTCTCCTGTAAATATTTCCTTAGTATGCTTTCGCGAAAGCGTACTTACAAAATTTTCATACAAAGGAATGGCAATATCTGGTTTTGCAGCTTCTAGAAATGATGGTCGATTTCCTTTTTTTGTACTTGCATGTAATGTAAACTGACTTATGACTAAAAGATTACCGTCTACATCTTTTACAGATAAATTCATAGCACCATTCTCATCACTAAAAACACGCAATCCTATAATCTTATTAGTCAACCAATCTATATCTTCTTGAGTATCTTGATGTGTGATACCTAATAAAATAAGAAATCCATGTGCTATACTAGATTTTATATGGGTATCTATAGTAACAGATGCTTCAGAAACTCGCTGAATAATAACTCTCATAACTAACTATATTGCATATTGATCTTTACGATATTGCTCATCATCTCCTTCCATAATCTGAACATAACTCTTATAACGTGACCAGTGGAGTTCATCATTATCTAAAGCATCCTTAACAGCACATTTCGGTTCTTCTAGATGCAAACAATTATTAAATTTACATTCACTTTTTAAGGCAAAAAATTCAGGGAAATAATCTCCAATTTCTTCCTTCTCCATATCTACAATCCCAAACCCTTTTATCCCTGGAGTATCTATTATTTTTGCATCAAAACTTAAATCATACATTTCGGCAAAGGTGGTGGTATGCTGCCCTTGCATATGCTGTTCACTGATTTCTTTAGTTTTAATATCTAGATCAGACTCTATAGCGTTTACTAATGTTGATTTCCCCACACCACTATGTCCCGTAAACATATTTACTTTACCTTCCATAGCTTGCTTAACAGCATCTACATTTGTTTGTTTTAAGGCAGAAATTCCCATACACTCATACCCGACTTCTCTGTACATTGCTGCCAGAAATTTAATCTCTAGTAACTCATCTTCTGTATAAGTATCTATCTTATTAAAAAGTAGCACTGCTTTAATATCATATGCCTCTGCTGTAATTAAGAAACGATCTATAAATGCTGTAAATGTGGGAGGATTATTTAATGTAACTAGCAAAAACACTTGATCAATATTTGATGCGATAATATGGGTTTGCTTAGATAAATTTACAGACTTTCTTATGATATAATTATCACGCTCATGAATGTTTGTGATAACACCTGTCTCTACATCACTTTTTGTATCAAGATCAAAATCTACTAGATCACCTACAGCTACAGGATTTGTGCTTTTTATTCCTTTTATACGGAACTTCCCCTTTATACGACATTCGTACCATTGTCCATTCTCCGCTTTTACGGTATACCAACTTCCTGTAGATTTATAAACGGTTCCTGTCATAATAAATAGTTATAGCAAAAATAGGTACTTTTTATCTAGCAACTTACCTAAACCCAGATTATACAGTAGAAAAGCTATTACGCCACAGAACTATTGTAAACGCAATTAACTGCACATAAAAAACCCAATAACCTCTTATAAATGTTATTGGGTTGTATCTATACAAAAAGATAACATTAGTTATTCTTTCTGAGCTATCTTTTGTTGATGATTAATTGATTCCTGATGCACAGCTTTAAACACTCTCAATATGAACTCCTCACTTAAATTATGTTGTTCTCCTTCAAGAATCATTTTCCCTAAAATTTCGTTCCAACGTCTTGTTTGAAGTATAGCTACATTATTATCTTTTTTAAGGCGGCCTATTTCATCTGCAACTTTCATACGCTTTCCTAATGACTCAATAAGTTGATGATCAACAACGTCTATTTGTGTACGTAGTGTATTGATTTTATTATTATACTCTACTTCACTCCCTTCTACCTTTCTGATTTTAAGATCAATCATCATCTGGATCAATGTCTCTGGTGTAATTTGCTGCGCAGCATCACTCCAAGCATTATCAGGATCATAGTGCGTCTCTACCATAAGTCCATCATAATTCAGGTCTAAAGCTGTCTGACTTAAATCATGAATAATATCACGACGTCCAGCTATATGCGATGGATCAAGAATTAACGGAAGGTCTGGAAAACGATTTTGAAGGTCAATCGCTATTTGCCATTCAGGATTGTTTCTATAACGTGTTTTTTCATAGGTAGAAAAACCTCTATGTATCACTCCTAAGTTTTGTATATCTGCTGTATGAAAACGTTCTACAGCTCCCAGCCAAAGAGATAAATCTGGATTTACCGGATTTTTAATAAGTACTGTTTTATCTGTTCCCTTAAGTGCATCTGCAATATCTTGAACGATAAAAGGAGATACTGTTGTACGTGCTCCAATCCAAAGAATATCTACATCGTGTTGTAATGCAAGATCTACATGATTAGCATTTGCAACTTCTGTTGTAGTAAGCATTCCTGTTTCTTCTTTTGCTTTCTGCAACCATTTCAATCCCAATGCCCCAACGCCTTCAAAATTACCAGGGCGGGTACGTGGTTTCCAGATACCAGCACGTAATACGGTTGCATCTGTATCTTTAAGTTGATGTGCGATTTTTAATACTTGTGCTTCCGTTTCAGCACTACAAGGTCCTGCAATTACAAGAGGGTGATCTAAATTAAAAGCATCTAACCAATTTCTAAGTTCTTTTTTATTTTCCATGACGGTACTATTTTATGCCTATTAAGCTTATTCTATTCCTTTTAATATTTCTTTAATATGATTTGTATTCTTCATTTCTTGATGCACTCCAATAAAGTCTTCTTGCCTCATTAACTCTCTAAAATGCTCAAGGTTTGCTATATATTCTTCTAATGTTTCTAATATATTTTCTTTGTTTTCTTTAAATATAGAGGTCCAAGTTGTAGGATTACTTTTTGCAAGTCTCACGGTAGAAGCAAATCCACTTCCTGCCATATCAAAAATATCACGTTCATTTTTTTCTTTATCTATGATCGTCTTTCCTAACATAAAAGAACTTATATGTGATAGATGTGAAACATAAGCAATGTGTTTATCATGAGATATAGGGTCCATATATCGAATACGCATCCCTATAGATCTAAATAATTCTAGCGCTTTTTCCTGTAATTTAAAACTTGTTTTTTCTACTTCACATATGATATTAGTTTTGCTTTTATACAAACCTTCTATAGCTGCACTTGGCCCAGAAAACTCTGTACCTGCAATAGGATGACAGGCTAAAAAATTTCTTCGTTTCTCATGAGTTGCCACACTTTTACAAATAGCCGCCTTAGTCGATCCCATATCGATAACTAACGTATGATCTCCAACTTGATCTAACACTGTAGGTAATACCTCAACAGCAATATCCACAGGAATAGAAAGCACAACAAGATCTGCTTCACTTATGGCATCTAGATGTCCTTCGTCATCGATTAATCCAGTAGCTATTGCCTCTGTTATATGAGCAGGAGTCGTATCTATTCCAAAAATGTACGCTTCAGGATATTGTCCTCGTAAATCCTTTGCTAGAGAACCTCCTATAAGCCCTACTCCTATGATGTATATCTTTTCCAAATGCTCTTCTTTTTTATTGTATACGCTTTCGCGAAAGCGTACTTAAAATCTTTTAATTGCTTTTTTAATTTCTTCTTCTGTCACACATAAACTAAAACGGATATACCCCTCTCCTTGTGTTCCAAATATGGTTCCTGGTGTTATAAAAATGTATTTTTCTTGTAATACAGTGTCTATAAAATTTTCGGCATCTACTCCTTCAGGAAGTTTTGCCCACACAAACAGTCCAACACTATTAGAATCATAAGTACAACCCAATTTCTCTACCAGATTATATATAAGTTGTCGTCGTTTTGCATACACCTCATTAATAGTATCAAACCAGGAAGATTCCAACTCCAAAGCAGCAATAGCTCCTTTTTGGATCCCATAAAACATCCCACTATCCATATTTGATTTCACCTTAAGGATATGATTTATATACGTAGCATTTCCCGCGACCATTCCAACACGCCAACCTGCCATATTAAAAGTCTTACTCAATGAGTTAAGCTCTAATGCCACATCTTTTGCACCTTCAATATCTAAAATTGATTTTGGATGATCATTAAGAATAAAACTATACGGATTATCATTTATAATAAGTATAGCATGTGCCTTTGCAAAAGTGATTAATTTTTCAAAAAAAACATCTCTCGCTTTTGTACCAGTAGGCATATGAGGATAATTTACCCACATCATTTTTACACGGCTAAGATCCTGCTGTGCTAATGCATCAAGATCTGGCAACCAACTATTTGTCGCGTCCAAATCATAGGCTACAGGAACTGCCTCTACGAGTTTGGTCACTGCACTATAGGTAGGATACCCAGGGTTAGGAATTAAAACCTCATCTCCAGGATTAAGAAAAGCCATACTAATATGCATGATTCCTTCTTTAGACCCCATTAAGGGCAATACTTCTGTCTCTGGATCTAGGGTAACTGTATAATGTTTTTTATAAAAACGTGCCATAGCTGTTCGCAACTCAGGGATTCCTGTGTAACTCTGATATTGATGCGCTTTTGCATCTTTTAACCCACTTTCTAATGCTTGAACTACAGCTTCTGGAGCGGGCATATCTGGACTCCCAATTCCCATATTTATAATAGGATGGCCCTCAGCCGCAAGGGCTCGCACTTCTTTAAGCTTACGCGAAAAGTAATACTCCTTTGTATCTTGTAATCTATGTGCAGGATGTATCATTTTTTACGATTTTTATATTCTCCTAATACTTTAAAATCTGTAGCCATAATCTGTAAGATCTTTTTTGCCTTTTCATAATCTGTATATACATCAAAAGTGATGTCTACAAAAAATGCATACTTCCAAGGAGTTTCTATAATTGGCATAGATTGTATCTTCGTTAGATTAAGTTTACAATCACTCATCACATTTAATATAGTAGCAAGACTTCCTCTTTTGTGATCTGTTGTAAAACATAAGGATGCTTTATCACAATCGTCACCTATTTGCTTTTCTTGCGTATTTAAAATAAAAAAACGTGTCTCATTATTTTTTATCGTTTGTATTTGAGAAGCAATAATATCTAGGTTATATATTTGAGAAGCAGCCACACTTGCAATCGCTCCAATTCCTTTAAGACCTTCTTTTTGGATTTGGCGCGCAACACCTGCAGTATCTGTATCTTCTACTAGTTTTATATCTGGGTAGTTTTGAAAAAATTGACGGCATTGTATATGCGCCATAGGATGAGACCATACCTCTTTAATATCTGCTATTGTTTGTCCTGGCAACCCCATAAGATTGTGTTGTACATCTAGATAATATTCTCCATCTATAGTAAGGTCATATTGATTTACCAATGCATAATTAGGCAGAATAGCTCCTGCTATAGAGTTTTCTATAGCCATCACAGCAGCTGTAACTTGTCCTGTAATAAGTTGATCTACTAATACAGGAAAAGACATACACTCTGCAACAGGCACCTCTGGAATAAAAAACTCCTGAGCTACTTTATGATGAAAAGATCCTTGCACTCCTTGAATTGCTACTTTCATGAATTTATTTTATACTATTTTTTAATACTCTATGCTATAAAAAACAAAAAGTCCTGATAATGATATCAGGACTTTAAATAGTTTTTGAGTGTTATTTATTACAATCAACGTCCCGAGTCCTTCTTTCCGAAGAAGAAGAAAAAGAAATAGTTGTTCCAGTAATAAATATTTATAAACATTATGAATTTGTCTTAGACGTAAATGTAGAAAAAAAAGTAAGGTAACCAACATTATAGATTTATTTTTTCTTCATTTTTTCAGTAAGTTCAGTTTTTACATAAAAAAATCATAAATGAATAAAAAATCTACCTGTATAATATAAAATATGTATTGTTCTTATTCGTTAGATTTGTAAAAAGTCTTACCCATGTCTATTGTTGTCAAGAACATTACAAAAATGTACAATGCTCAAAAAGCATTAGACACCGTTTCCTTTACATTAAAGAAAGGAGAGATTGTTGGTTTCTTAGGTCCAAATGGCGCCGGAAAGAGTACCATGATGAAAATCCTCACAACCTATCTTACTCCTTCTGAAGGAACTGCATCTGTAAATGATTATGACACTCAAACAGAAACGCAAAACGTACGTAAATCTGTAGGATATCTTCCTGAACACAATCCCTTGTATTTAGAAATGTATGTACGAGAGTACCTCACATTTAATGCAAATATTCATAATACTCCTAAAGAACGTGTTGCCGAAGTCATTGCGCTTACAGGACTAACTCCAGAAGCGCATAAAAAAATAGGGCAACTTTCTAAAGGATATCGTCAGCGTGTTGGCCTCGCCAATGCCTTATTACATGATCCTGAAGTATTAATTCTCGATGAGCCTACAACAGGACTCGATCCTAATCAGTTATTAGAAATACGCAATCTTATTACATCTATAGGAAAGGAGAAAACAATATTAATGAGCACACACATTATGCAAGAGGTAGAAGCTATCTGCGACCGAGTGATTATCATTAATAAAGGAGAGGTTGTTGCAGATCGCAAACTACAAGAGTTAAGAGAAGGTCAACAACAAACAGTCATTGTAGAGTTTGATTACCGAGTAGAAACCGTTGCCTTAGAAAGATTAGACCAAGCTGTTTCTGTAAAAAACACACACGATTTTATCTATGAAATTGTATTTAAAGGTAAGGAAGATATGCGTTCAAAAGTTTTTGATTTTGCACACGATAATGGACTTAAGATTTTACAACTTAATCAGAAAAATGCAAGTTTGGAAGGGTTATTTATGGAATTGACGAGTTCTTAAAGGGCAAAACGCTATAAAATAATAGGTATTCATCTGTTATAATTGATATTTTCATTACTTTTGCACGCTGATAGACAGTCTATCATATACATAAAAATCATTTAAATAATATTGGAATGTATTTAACAAAAGAAGTTAAAGAAGAAATTTTCGAAAAACACGGTAAAGGAAAAAACGATACAGGATCTGCTGAAGGGCAAATCGCATTGTTTACACACCGTATTAATCACCTAACTGGACACTTAAAGGATAATCGTAAAGATTATAATACAGAGCGTTCATTAGTAAAGCTAGTAGGTAAGCGTCGTTCCCTTCTTGATTATTTAATCAAGAAAGACGTTTTAAGATACCGTGCTATTATTAAAGAATTAGGTATTAGAAAATAAAGAATTTTTGAGGGGGCTTTGTGCCCCCTTCTTTTTTACGCTTTCGCGAAAGCGAACACACACTAAGTCCTCCGAGACAAGAGGCAGAGAAAGCTAAACAGCTAGTTTTTCATTGGTCACCACAACTACAACTACAACACAACAACACATGGTTAACCAACGTACATAACACTAGGTTAATCAGATCTATGAATCCGTCTGATGAACAGACGAAAATGAAAAACTTAATATATGATTCCAAAGGTTTACAAAGAGGTTATCGACCTCGGAGACGGTAGAGAGATTTCTATCGAAACAGGGAAACTTGCAAAGCAAGCACACGGATCTGTCGTAGTACAGTCTGGAAAGTGTATGTTGCTTTGTACCGTAGTTTCTAATTACGAACAAAAAGACTTAGACTTTCTTCCTCTTACAGTAGATTACCGTGAGAAGTTTGCAGCAGCTGGTCGTTACCCAGGTGGTTTCTTTAAAAGAGAAGCACGTCCATCTGACGGTGAAGTATTAACAATGCGTCTTGTGGATCGTGTATTACGTCCACTTTTTCCAAAAGATTATCACTCTGAAACTCAGGTAATGATCCAATTAATGTCTCATGACGAAGATGTTATGCCAGATGCAATGGCAGGCCTTGCAGCATCTGCAGCAATCCAGCTTTCTGATTTTCCTTTTGAATGTGCTATCTCTGAAGCGAGAGTAGGACGTGTAAATGGTGAATTTATAATCAACCCAACCAGAGCACAACTTGAAGAATCTGACATCGATATGATGATTGGAGCTTCTGCAGATTCTGTAATGATGGTAGAAGGTGAGATGGATGAAATCTCTGAAGAAGAAATGGCAGACGCTATCAAGTTTGCTCACGAAGCTATTAAGGTTCAGTGTGCTGCTCAATTACGTCTTGCTGAGGCTTTCGGAAAGAAAGAAGTACGTGAGTACCCAGCCGAAAGAGAAGATGCAGATCTTAAAGAGAAAGTACATGCTATGGCATACGATAAAGTATATGCTATCGCAAAAGCAGGTTCTTCTAAGAAGGAACGCGGAATGGCTTTTAGTGAGATTAAAGAAGAAGTCAAAGCAACCTTTTCTGAGGAAGAGCTTGAAGATTTTGGAGATCTTGTATCTAAGTATTATCGTGCAGCAGAAAAAGCTGCCATACGTGATCTCACTCTAAACGAGGGACTTCGTCTTGATGGTCGTCAGACTGTAGATATTCGTCCTATCTGGTGTGAGACAGATTATTTACCATCTGTACACGGTTCTGCTATCTTCACCCGTGGAGAAACTCAAGCACTTGCAACAGTAACACTAGGAACTTCTAGAGAGGCAAACAAAATAGATATGCCATCATACGAAGGAGAAGAGACTTTCTACCTTCACTATAACTTCCCTCCTTTCTGTACTGGAGAAGCAAGACCTATCCGTGGTACTTCACGTCGTGAAGTAGGACATGGTAATCTTGCTCAACGTGGCCTTAAAGGAATGGTACCAGATGATTGCCCTTACACAGTACGTGTAGTATCTGAAGTATTAGAATCTAACGGTTCTTCTTCTATGGCAACTGTTTGTGCTGGAACAATGGCAATGATGGATGCAGGTATCCAAATGACAAAACCAGTTTCTGGTATTGCAATGGGACTTATATCTGATGCAGATTCTGGAAAGTACGCAGTACTTTCTGATATTCTTGGTGATGAAGATCACTTAGGAGATATGGACTTTAAGGTTACAGGTACAGCAGACGGTATCACAGCGTGTCAAATGGATATTAAAGTAAAAGGACTTTCTTATGAAATTCTTGTAAATGCTTTACAACAAGCACGTGCTGGTCGTCTTCATATTCTTGATAAACTTACAGAAACAATCGCAACACCACGTGAAGACGTAAAAGACTACGCTCCTAAAATGGTGACTACGCGTATTGCAAATGATTACATCGGTGCATTAATTGGACCTGGTGGAAAAGTGATACAAGAACTTCAGAAAGAAACTGGATGTACAATCGTTATTAACGAAGATCCTGTTACAGAAGAAGGAATTGTTGAAATTCTAGGAACTGGACAAGATGGTATTAATGCTGTTCTTGCTAAGATAGATTCTATTACCTTTAAGCCTACTGTAGGTAACACATATAAAGTGAAGGTAATTAAGATGCTTGATTTTGGTGCCGTAGTAGAATACCTAGATGCTCCAGGAAACGAAGTATTACTTCATGTTTCTGAAATCGCTTGGGAACGCACAGAAAATGCTTCTGATGTACTCTCTATGGGAGAAGAACTAGAAGTTAAATACTTTGGCATAGACAAACGTACTCGTAAAGAGAAAGTATCTCGTAAAGCATTAATGGATAAGCCAGAAGGATATGTACCTCGTCCACCAAGAGAAAACAATGATCGTGGCGGAAGAGATAATAGAAACCGCGACAATAGAGGTCGTGATAATCGTAATCGTGATAGAAACAAAGATTAATTTCTAATATCGATATAATACAAAGAGGCTACTTTAAAAAAAGTAGCCTCTTTTTTTATACAAACTAGTCAAAAAAGGAATCGCCGATAATAGTTATCGCTCTTTTTTCAAAAATCAATCTTTTTCTTTAGTACTTTGGCTACATAAACATCAAATACATGACTATGAAAATTCAAAAATTACTCTTACTCCTTATCTTTATTATTACACTCGCTAGTTGTAGCAGTGATGATGGAAATGATATTCCATCAATAAATGATCTTGACAACGGAGCTCTTGTCGAAATTGTAACTACAGCAGACAACATTATATTTAATAATAATCTAGATGGTTTATTAGACACCATTGTAGAGTATAGAGATTCAGAAAGTGGAAGCTTACTTGATGATTTCAACATATATATCACTTTCTTAGACAATAGTGACAATACGGGAGATAGCACAAATGCTCTTGTAAGAGAAGAAGTTCTTTTAAGAACTGTAGAACCTACTGAATTTACTTTAGGTCAAGATGGTTTTCCTAGACATAATCTTATCATTACAACACAAGATTTCTTAACGATTACAAATAACACACTAGATGGTATTGCATCGGGAGATGAATATATTGTGCGATTTGAATTAGTACTTACAGATGGTCGTGTATTTTCTGTAAATAACACTGGTGATAATGGCGGACTTACTAGTGATTTTAATATTATCACAACAGTACAATAAAACTATAAACGCATAATACATAAAAGCGGTTACATAATTACGTAACCGCTTTTATCATTTAAAATAGTTAAGAAAATAAAAGCTCGCACCACAAAGCCTTTATTAAAAACTATATATATAGTACTTTTTGAAAAATCACAATATTTATAATGTACTTTATATTATGTCAATCAATGATTTTAAATTTTTGACTATACTTAAATGTATTACCCCCTCCTATTATAAGAACACTTCCTTCTCTCTTATAATAATTTTCTAATAGTAAATTACCGTCTTTAGTCATTGACATCATTACTTTATCTATATGCACTTGGTTATATAAAACAGGAATAACGGGAGGAACTTGAAGTCTTCGTTTTTCAAGAAAAATTTGAAAACTACCATCTTTTTTAAATTTTCCTTTAAAAATAGCCGACTCCGTTTTATGAATACTTCCTATTTCTTCAACATACGTAATGATGAGTTCGTTCTTGTTTTTAAAATTCATCATAATGGTATCTATATCCTTATCATATATATTTAACATATGTAGTAAGTTGTATCTATTAAAAGTAGACAAGTCACTATTCTTGGTTTCATAAGGTTCATTTACAACAGTTGCATTAAAACCTACCTCAACTTTCACTGTATCTTCTTGTCTTTTTCTACTAGCACATGAAGTCAAGCAAACAGTAACCAGCACCAAAATATATACCTTCCATTGAGCTCCATAGGTAGTCTTCAAAATTATTTTCTTCATTTTATTACTGTATTAGTTAACATATGGGTTTTGTTTAAAAAAATATTTCTTTTTAGAGATTTAAAACGAAACCTTATCTAGGGATAAACATTTTTATAGCATGTATTTTTTTCTCAGTCTCCAGATAGCATTCTTACTATCCCATCCTAGCAAGCCTTTCTTTTTACTCCAATAAAATTGGAGTACTTGATTTTTTAAATTTGGTTCTCTAAAATTATTTTTTAGTGTATCTCCTGGGGTAATTTTTACATCTGAATATATTTTTTTTCCAATTCTTATTTCTTGAGACGATATACTATCAAACTCTTCCTTCGTAAATCGAGTCATATTTATGTATTCATAGTAATTAGATTGAGCACGTACATCTATTCGTAAACCTTTCCAATTAAAAGCACAAATTTCTATTAAAAAACTTGAAGTAGAATCTGCTACAGATCGATTAGTATGTATTAATTGAATCCCATATTTTTCATATCTATTATGAAAAATTCGATAAGGGGCTTTTTCTGTTCTACTCCACCCTTTATACTTTTTTAAAGTTATCGTATCAATGTTCCCTTGATTAGATTCAAACACCAGAATCTCATTTCCTTTATATGGAACAAGATCAAACTCTGACTCTTTAATTCTATATGTAGTGACACAAGAAGTAAAACACATGATAACTAATACGAATACGCATACCTTCCATTGCCTATTATTATTCAAAACTATTTTTCCCATTTGATTTCTATATTTAAGTTGCATAAGAGTTTCGTTTAAAAAATGCTACTTCCGTATCAAATACACATGTTTTCAAGAGTTCATTTTCCCCATGTTTTTTAAATGCTTAAAGTGAGACCTCATCATGTTGGGTAATGTTTTCTTATGGTATGTGACATTAAACTCACTTGTTGTTTCTTCAATGACATCATTTATCTGATCATAGTTTGTGTGACAAATATTTGGAAATAGATGATGCGCTGCATGACAATTTGAACCACCACTTAAAAAACGTGCAAACGTATTATTAGGATTCCAATCGCAACTTGTTTTTAATTGATGAATTGCCCAAGAAGACTCTAACTCATCTGTAAGAGGCTGATAATATGATGCTTCATCAAAAAAATGAGTCCCTACAAGCATTACAACAAATACCAAAGAAGTAAAAGCCGACGTAGTGATGTACGTAAAGATTACAAACCCAATAGAAAATTGTGAAAACAAAATGGGAATAATAAGCACCAAATTGAAATAAAGGATTTTAAATAAAAAGTATCGGATATACAGTTGGTTTTTCGCAACACCTTCTCTCATCCAAGAGTATTCTTTGGAAAACAAATAAATCCAATCCCCTACAAATACAGAATGTAATAATGCTAGCATATATACAAAAGGAGCATATAGATGTTGATATGCATGCTTTTTTGACCAAGGATGTGATGGCGCAAGTCTAAGAAATGGATTTTTATCAATATCAATATCACTCCCTTCTACATTGGCATATAAATGATGAGAACGAACATGTCTCAACCCCCATAACAATGGGTCTATTCCTACGGTTAAGAAACTAAAAAAATGTAATATTTGATTTGCAGATTTACTCTTAAAAGCAGTATTATGCGAGGCATCATGCCCTAAACTAAAACCTATTAATAACCCTGAAATCTGAAAAACAAAATACAGTACCCAAAAAAGGAAATGGGCATTTATATTTAACAGAGATACAAAAGACACGTATGATATTATAATCCAAAAAAAACCTTTAAACCAAAAATTAAAACCTCCATATTTAGTGTAATTATTATCTAATTTTTTATAAACCCTCTTCCTGAGAGTTGTAAAGAATTCCTTCTCCTTTTCTGATGTTTTAAACTTTCTAAATTTCATAAGTAAATATTTTATAATAATTATATTCTTATCTCTACCCACATACTACATTCAAATATGAGTTCATTGTAAAATAGCGCCGATTAGTCATCTATTCTTTCATATTCATAGGATGCATTACTTGTATACCCAGAACCCAAAATGATCAATATACCGCCTTCATTCCCATAAGCTTCGTTAACGATGAGTCCATCATTTTTAGAGATTCCTATTCTTCTTTTATTACTATTATACCCTCCAAAAAGAAAAGGAATACCTCTAATTTTTAGATATTTATCATCCAGATAGAACATGCCTTGTCTTAATTTTCCTGTCAAGACAGTATCTCTTACTATTTTTTTATTCTCGAATACTGTAATGCTTAACTCAGTATTACCATTAAGTTTTAATACAACAGATAGATCTTTCTTAGGAGCTGTTAATGAATCCCATCTTTCTCTTTCTTCTCTTTCTTCATAGACTATATTCTGAAATAGGTTTTTGTATTTCAAAGAATCCGAAGGCACATCTTTGTAATAATCTCCAAAACATTTTTTTGGGTAGAAACGATATTGACCATCTAACTTGGATATACTATTCTTCTCAAGACGTACATATTCTCTAGAAAATTCCTTCTTTGAAAAGGAAGCACAGCCACTTGTTGTTATAAGAAGTATAAAGCTTGGAACAAATAGATATAATGATCTATTAAGATTGGTCTTTAATAATTTTAAAAAGTACTCTATGGAAAAACGCATCGTTTGATTTTTAAATTCAATCCAAAACTATTGTGTTATTCGCATATTATTAAGTTATAAATACAAGGTTTTTGTTTATTTTTTGTGATTATCGCAAAAAAAGTATCTTTATACTATGGAACAGGCACTCTTCTTAACCGAAATTAAAAACGTATTACCTCCTAACACTTCTCTTATAGATGCTGTTGCAGATGCTTTAGATATAAGTTATGATGCCGCACATAGGAGGACAAATTTAAAGAGCAAACTTTCCTTACCAGAAAGCGTTATGCTCGCAAAACGATTTAACTTATCTCTAGATAGATTATTTACAGCCACAAAAAGTAATTGGGTTTCTGTTGAGAAAACAGCTGCCATACATAATGAAGAAGAGCTAAAGGTTTATTTTGAAAACTCTTATAATAACTTATATCCTTTACTCGGTAAAAAAGGATGCAAGCTTATATATTCGGCAAAGGATATTCCTATTTTTTATGATTTAAAAAGCGACATTATGATGCGCTTTAAAATATATGTATGGTTAAAATTATTAGATCCAAATTTTCACTCTATAAGTTATACGCATTTTACTCCTAGTTTAAGTGTTCAACAAATCGCTAAGCGTTTAGGTAATTTATATGAAGACCTACCTATTACAGAAATATGGGACTTAACAACCATTAATGGTACATTAAAACAAATTCATTTTTATTTTAAAGCAGGTCATCTTACAGAAAAAGATGCCTTAACGATCACTGCTAGTCTTTCAGAAAACATTACTGCAATCTCACAACGAGTCATAACAGATCCTACATATACATTTTATTATAACGAGTTACTCTTAATGAATAATAACATTTATGCAGAGATAGATGATCAACAATCATTATATATTCCATTTACACTCCTTTCATATTACCGTACATCAGACCGTATTACGTGTAATCATGCAAAGGCGTATCTTGACAAGCAATTACAGCATTCCAAATTATTGAACACAGCTGGCGAGAAGGAGAGAAATGCATTTTTCAATAAAATACATAAGAAAATACATGCCTTAGAATATCTCATAAGTGCTTCAGAAGCACTAGATTTTGAATAGGGATTACGAAGTATACGCTTTCGCGAAAGCGTAATTAATAATATTTTTAACGTTACTGACGCAACCTTTTATAACTTACTAGACTATTAAGGTAAGTTTAATAGCTATAAACGGAAACACATTATTGGAAAAGTTACAACTCATTGCTGGATGCAAAAAAAATGATCTAGTAGCACAGAAGATGTTATTTCTTAAGTATAAGGATCTTGTATACACAACTTCCTTAAAATACTGTGGAAATGAAGCAGAGGCAGAAGATAACGTGCATGATGTCTTTATTGTCATTTTTGAAACTATTCATAAGTATAAAAACAAAGGATCTTTTGAAGGGTGGATAAGACGTATAGCAATACATAAGGCTGTAGATAAGTTTAGACAAAAGAAAACGACTGATTTACCATACCAAATAGAAAGTGATTCTAGAGAAGTTACCATAGACCCTGACAAGGCAGATGTTCCTATTGATTATATTTTTAAAGCAATACAAGAATTGCCTAATAAATATCGTCTTGTTTTTAATCTATACCAACTAGATGATTATTCTCATAAAGAAATTGCACATATGTTATCAATTTCTATTGGTACATCAAAATCAAATTTGCATCGCGCCAAACAAATTTTAAAAGATAAAATACTAGAATTTTCTGGTAAAACATTATTGAATCTATAACCTATGAAACCACAAGAAGACATAGGAAGCTTTATTAAAACAAAGCTCCAATCTACAGAAAAGCCTTCTAATGAAGAAACTTGGGATAGAATACAATCCTCTTTAAAGGAACGTAAGAAAAAGAAAAGATTTGTATTTTTCTTACGCTGGGGATCTGGTATTGCTTTACTTTCGATCATTGGTTTTCTTATACTAAATAATAACATTGATACCTCTAACACAAAACAGGTAACGCCATCTCAAACACAGGATACTAGTATAACAAACGCTTCAAAAACCGAAGATATTCATACCAAAGTTATAGAAACAAATACGTATTTGAATACTGAGACAAGTACGCTTAATTCTTTAGAAGAAGAAGGTGCTATTACTCAAGATATGGATACTAAGAACGACCCGCATTCTCAAGAAGAAAATAGTACTCCAAAAATTGAAGTCTCAACTCCAAATACGAAAGAAACAACACCAAAGGATGAGATGGCAACAACTGTAAAAGACACTTCTATTGACAAAGTGGTTTCTACTGATGAATCTGGTGTTCAAACAGAGAAAACAGCAATAAATCTTCGTAACAAAGTTTCTGAGAATAACATCACTAGAGATTCTATTGTAAATAGAAATGATGTTCCTGTAACTCATACTTCAAAAAAAGTATATTATTACTATAATAGTAAAAATGGACAAGAAATGAGTAGTATGGACAAACGAGTTATAGACTCTATCAGGCAAGCAAATGAACCTAAACAAGATTCTTTAAAGATAGATTAGTCAATCATTTTTTCTGTAAATACATAAAGTAACCTTATATAAGGTTACTTTATTTTTATATGCACGCAACCATTTTTATTTTTCAAAGTCTATTATATAGACTGTTGTCATAATAAAAAGAATTATCTTTATTTTTGACACTATTAGATAACGCATAATTTTAAAACATTTTTATTAACTAAACTAAACAATCTAATATATGAAATTCAAAAAATTACTCTTCCCTTTACTTGCAGGATGCCTTTTATTTTCGTGTGACGAAGACGATAAAGTAACCACGGTTGTGCAAGATACTGTAGAAACTGGAGCAATTCTTAGAACTATAGAAATTATAGAAAACTCTATTCCTATTGCTATTGAAAATGGACAAACTACGATCGCCGATTCTGCCATGTTATCTATTATAATAGAAGAACAAGATGAGCAACAAGGTGCGTTACTACAAAGTGTAGATGTATATACTATCTTTACTGACGGTTCTCCAGATACTGGTGATACTACTGCGGCTATTACAGATGAAGTTTTTCTAGGTACTATTCCTCTTGATTTATTTGAGACGGGTCCTTTTGGTTTACCAAGAACATCATTTGAAATACAAGCTTCTGAGTTAATTAGTGCTGTAAATCTTACTCCAGATGCACTTTTTGGAGGAGATACATTTACAACAAGACTTGCTTTAAACCTTACAGACGGTCGTGTATTCTCGACAGATAATGCTGGAGGAATTGTTACAGGAGGTTTCTTTAATTCTCCTTTCCAATATAGTACACCTGTAGTATGTAATCTAAGCACAGATTCATTTGTAGGTGAATATTTAATAGAAGAAATTACTCCTTATGTAGATGGACCAACATTTGCAGATGGATCTGTAGTTGAAGTCCTTATAGGAAGTACCGATACAGAACGTTTATTCTTCACACCAAACTACCCAGATTATTGCTCAACTCCAAATGATTTTAATTTCTTATTTGTATGTGGAGAAATTGTAGTCCCTATACAAGAGAGTAACTGTTCTTGTAGTAGTGGTGCAGACTATTTTGGGCCTACAGATGCTCCTGCAAATTATGACGCAAATGATGATACTGTATTCTTTGTTACATTTGAAAACGATGTACAATCAGATTGTGCTTCGCCAGAAATAACAACATATAGGTTTACTAAACAATAATAATAAATGCATAAATAAAAAGGCTGTCTGAAAGGACAGCCTTTTTATTTATAACAAATACGCAACCTTTTCTTTTTTTTAAGTCTATTAATTAACTAGGTACAAACCAAAAGAAAAAGCTTTTAAAAATATTCATATATTTTTACGTATTGACGCAACCATTTGTAATTATAGAGTCTATTCTAAAAAGCAGCCAAAATATTGGATCTAGTCCAAATCATAGAGAAGTGTAAAAAAGGTGATCGACAGTCACAGCAAATCTTATACAAAATGTATAAGGACAAACTCTTTGCGCTTTGTCTAAAATACTGTAAGAATCGTGCAGAAGCAGAAGACAATCTACAAGATTCTTTTATAAAAATATTTCAAAACATGAAGGCATATAATGGTAAAGGATCATTTGAAGGCTGGATGAAACGTATCACTATAAATAGAGCTATAGATCGATATAAGAAAGAACCATTTATAGAACCTATTACAGATCAACATTTAAAAGAAGACATTTCTATAGATGTAGATGAAGCTCCTGTGAATTTACAAGAAATGTTAGCACTCATACAAGAGCTTCCTAGCAGATATAGATTAGTCTTTAACTTATATGAACTAGATAATCATACACATATAGAAATAAGTAAAATTTTAGGAATTAGTGTAGGCACTTCAAAATCAAATTTGCACAGAGCAAAATTGATTCTTAAAGAAAAAATAACATCATTGTATATAGTCACCCAAAAAAATTCAATTGCAAATGGGTAATAGAAAAGACATAGGCAAATTATTTAATGAGCGGTTCAAAGATTTTGAACAAGCACCAGATGCTAACTTATGGAATAATATTGCTTCCGAACTAGATCAGGAATCTGATCGAAAAATAGCGCCTTTTTGGTTTTATTTTGGCGGATTAGTACTTGTAGGGATGCTCGCAGGGCTATGGTTTTGGCAACCCTGGAATACTACTTCTGAACTTCCATCTTTACAAGAACAACAAACTATTGTAAATAACGACACACTAGAAAATAACACCTCAAAAGAAGGTACTACTACTGATGCTCTAGAAAACACAAACACACAAGAAACACTTTCTTCTAACAATACCACTGGTACTAAAACAACCATAACCACACAGTCTTCTATAACCAATAATGAAGATCATAATACAACAAACAACACTACACTAATAAATAATAGCAGTAATACGTCTGACTCATCTTTAAATGTTCAAAACTCAGATCAGACACAACCAACAATAGCAACAAATAATAGTAGCTCTAAAACACAATCTACATCAAATTCATATACAAATAATACATCACTGTCTAATACTACCTCCCAAACATCTAGTCAAGTATATACCAATCAAAAAACGGCTTCTATACTAGAAGTGCTTCGCACAATGGAGAGTGCTACTCAAAAAGCTAGAAAGCAAAAAGAATTAGAAGCAAGAGAAACATATCAAACAAAAATAAAAAATGAACTTGCCCAAGCTATTACACTTCAAAAAGAGGAGAGTAAGATTGCATCACAAAAATGGTTTGACTCTATAGCAAATCTAGAGGCTATTAAAAAAGCAGAGTTGGCAGTGAAAACTGTAGAAACAGCAAAGGAAGAAAAACTTCCTAAACTTCCTAAAACAAAAGAAGAACGAGAAAAAGACCGCAAAGAATCTGTAGATTATAAACTTGCAATATCTCCGTACACGAGCATTTTAAGTTATGGTTCTCTTACCAAAGGATCATCTATAGACGATAGACTTGTAAACAATCCTAGAGATGCTATTGGGACTATAGGATATGGTATACGTGCAGATTATAAACTTTCTGAAAGATCAAGTGTTCGTTTTGGAATAGGTCTTGCACCTTTACAATACAGAACAAGTGATTTTCAAGTACTCATCACAGGTGATAATAATATAAATATCTTTCAATTATCTGGCATCAACCCTCAAAACCTTGGACAAGGACAAGGAGGAGGTATTGAGACAAGTCCGCAAGCGCTTTCCTTTTTTAACATGAATGATGTCGTAAGTATAGAACAAGACATATCGTATATAGAAGTACCTATAGACTATCAATATCGTCTTTTAAATAAGCGTGTTTCTGTAAGTTTTAATACAGGATTAAGTTTATTTGTACTTACAAACAATGAAGTTTTTGCGACTGCAGAAAGTGGTCAAAGTATTTTTATAGGTCGAGAAACAAGTCTTAAGGATTTAAGCCTTGCCTTTAATTTAGGACTTGGAACTCATTACAATTTTTCAAAAAAATGGAGATTTGATATTGAGCCAGCTTTTAAATACCAACTCAATCCATATTCTGATAATATAGGTAATTTTAAACCTTATTATTTTGGACTACAATTTGGAATGTCATATAAGTTTTAATTCTTAAATACAATATACCTGTTCACTTTTGTGTATGAAACATACCATAAGATTCCTCTTTAGCCAGAAATTTTTACATAAATTTTATTATTAATTCTTAAAAAGAAAACAACGTACCAGAAGGAGCACTAATACCAACTAACAAACTATTAATCAATCATATAAATACAATTTAATTTTTTATTTTATACGCTTTCGCGAAAGCGTATATCACTATTATCTAGAGAAAATTTAAAATTAAAATAAAGTTTTTGTAACATTTTGCGACTTTAATACGTATAATAGGTACAACACACTCAAACACAAATGTTGATTTTTACATGAGACAACTCAAAATTACCAAGCAGGTAACGAATCGTGAGACTGCTTCCCTTGATAAATACCTACAAGAAATTGGAAAAGTAGATTTAATTACTGCTGATGAAGAAGTAGAATTAGCACAGCGTATTAAAGCTGGTGATCAACGAGCTTTAGAGAAGTTAACCAAAGCAAACTTACGTTTTGTAGTATCTGTGGCAAAGCAATACCAAAACCAAGGATTAACATTACCAGATTTAATTAACGAAGGAAATCTTGGATTAATTAAAGCGGCTCAACGTTTTGATGAAACTCGTGGATTTAAATTTATATCATATGCTGTATGGTGGATTCGTCAATCTATCCTTCAAGCATTAGCAGAGCAATCTCGTATTGTGCGTTTACCGCTTAATAAGATTGGATCTATTAATAAAATAAACAAGACCTATGCATTTCTTGAGCAAGCACACGAGCGTCCGCCAAGTGCCGAAGAAATTGCAAAAGAACTTGATATGACTATCAATGACGTAAAAGAGTCTATGAAGAATTCTGGACGTCACGTAAGTATGGATGCTCCACTTGTAGAAGGGGAAGATTCAAACTTATATGATGTATTACGTTCTGGTGAGTCACCAAATCCTGATCGTGAATTATTACACGAATCATTACGTACTGAAATTGAGCGTGCATTAGAAACATTAACGCCTCGTGAGGCAGATGTGATTCGCTTATATTTTGGGCTAGGAGATCAACATCCTATGACACTAGAAGAAATAGGAGAAACTTTTGATCTTACTCGTGAGCGTGTACGTCAGATTAAAGAAAAAGCAATACGTAGACTTAAACATACGTCTCGTAGTAAAATATTAAAAACTTATTTAGGATAAATAATTCCTAATTACGGTAACAACAGTTTATCATAACTGTTCGTTTTTTGATTGATGAATGAATCCTCGGCTGATTACCGGGGATTTTTTTGTACCTTGATTATCAATAATATATAACCCCATTTCATCTATGCTTTATGGTATATGCTATGTAAGCACTTTAAATAAGCCTTTAAGCGCTCAAGAACTTAAATTATTATTTGAGTTTTGTGCCACTAAAAACATTACTGAAGGTATAAGCGGTGTTTTACTTCATAATTCTGGTAATTTTTTACAATACTTTGAAGGTAATAAAGAAGACATACAAGAACTCTATACCAACAAAATAAAAAAAGATCCCCGACATAAAAATATTATCACACTTTTTGAAAGAGAAATTAATGCCCAATACTTCACAGGGTATGAAGCTGGATTTACTTCTATAATAGAAAAGAATCAAATTAAAAACTTAAGATCATATCTAAAATTACTTAAGTATCTAGATTCTACTGAAATGAAAATGCTTTCTAATACGGTCAATTCTTTTTTAAGAGCAGAGTACAATTCTTAAAAAAGATGTAGTTTTACAAAAAATATAAACCCTCTTTAATGTCAGAAAAACTGATTGCCCCATCTGTACTTGCAGCAGACTTTGCAAATTTACAACGTGATGTAGAAATGATTAACACAAGTCAAGCAGACTGGTTTCATATAGATATTATGGATGGTGTTTTTGTTCCTAATATTTCTTTTGGAATGCCTGTATTACGTGATATTGTAAAACACGCTACAAAAACAATAGACGTACACCTTATGATTGTAGATCCGGATAGATATATTCAGACATTTGCAGATTTAGGCAGTGATATTCTTACGGTACATTACGAAGCGTGTACACATCTTCACCGTACGATTCAAGCTATTAAAGCAGCTGGGATGAAAGCAGGAGTAGCTCTTAATCCACATACGAGCGTACAGGTACTAGAAGATGTCATTCAAGATTTAGATATGGTATGTATTATGAGTGTAAACCCTGGATTTGGAGGACAAAGTTTTATAGAAAACACGTATACAAAAGTACGTGCTCTTAAAGAAATGATTACTCGCAAAAATGCAGCTACACGTATCGAAATAGATGGAGGTGTTACAAACAAAAATGCAAAACAACTTGTAGAGGCTGGTGCAGATGTACTTGTAGCTGGAAGTTATGTTTTTAAATCTTCTGATCCCATTACAACAGTAAAAGATCTCAAAGCCCTCGTAAATTAATTTATTGAGTATATTACATGGTATATATGATACGATATGCCAGAAGCGTCATTTAATACTTGGACATCTTTATTTTTAATAGTAAGTGCTATAGGATCCTTCCTATCAATACTTCTTTTTACAGATAAAAATGGACGAAAAAATAATTGGCCAATAGCACTTATTATTTTAGGGTTTTCTTTGGTTCTTGTGCAGTATGTTCTTATCTGGACAAACTATAGAGCTAGATATCCTTATGTCTATTTTTTTGATAATGTTTGGTATTTCTTATTTGGCCCTCTTTTCTATATCTACATTCTTAAGTTTTATGTAAAGAAGTACAAAGTAAATTTCATCCATTTTATAATTCCTATCGCTTTTGGAATATTATCTATCATATATTTTATTAAAACAAAAGGGCATACGGAATTTGAAGATGTTAAAGGAGAAGTACTATTTACTTTGTATTGGTCTTTAAAATCTCCTTGGGTCGCTATTGGAATACTTATCATTTATATTATAGCGTCTGTTGATTTTATAAAGATATACACTCCTGAAAAAGAAAATGAAGCCACACATCTACGCACTCGATGGATTCGTTTTTTAGTACTATTATTCTCACTATTTGTAATAGCCTATATAAGTTATTACATCTTAGTAAAATTCTCGTTTTTCAACCCATTATGGGATTATGCTATAAGCTTTACAATGGCTATTGGAGTCTATGGAATAGGATATATTGTCTATATGGAACCTAAAATATTTAATGGCGAATTATACACTCATCTTTTTCAATCTCCAAAGAAGGAGAAGGGCAAATTAAGTGCAGAAACAAAAGAAGAGTTTTATAATACACTTACTCAATATGTGGAGACTTCAAAACCATACTTAAATAATGAACTCCGCCTCATTGATATTGCAACAGAAATTGGATTACCTATTCATATCGTATCACAGCTTATTAATGAAAAATCACATAAAAACTTCAACCAGTTTATAAATGAATATCGTTTAAAGGATGCCGAGGTTCTTCTCAAGAACAATAAAGATATTTCTATATACACAATGTGCTACGATTTAGGATTTAATAGCAGAACCACTTTTTATAATGTCTTTAAAGGGAAATACAACTGTACTCCTATTGAATATAGAGAATCTTTTAAAAGTAACACTTTGTCGTGAAGAGGTAAGGTTTATAATTTTGGACAACTTCTTATGAAATAAGTCAGAAATTAGTTTTTATAATCTTAAAACTCTGACATTATGAAAATTACAAAATTACTTTGTGTATTATTCCTTATTACTTTTATAGGGATTACAACCGCTCAAGAACCAGAAGTAGCCATCTATGTAAGTGACGCAGGAAATTTTAATAATCCTCCATGGCAAATTCTCAAGTTTGATCAAAACGGAGAAAACCCTGAAGTATTTATAGACGATGATGACGGGCATATTGCTTGGCCACAAGACATCGTTTTTCTTGATGATGACAATACGGTTCTTATTTCAAGTCTCAACAGTGGTTTAATTACAAGGCACAATGCAACAACAGGTGTATTTATTGAAAATTTTGCCTCTGACATTGGAGGGCCTACCCGAATGAAAATAGGATCGGACAATTTATTATATGTACTACAATGGCAAGGCAATGGAAATGTATTTAGATACGAACTAGATGGTACTTTTGTAGATGAGTTTACAGACACAGGAGTTCCTCAAAGTATAGGGATAGATTGGGATACAGATGGAAATTTATATGTAGCATCATTCTCAGGAGATTCTGTAGAAAAATTTGACTCCAATGGTGTATTCATAGAAACTTTTATAGACTCCAATTTAGTAGGCCCTACAAATATTTGGTTTGAAGATAATGGTGACTTAATTGTCATAGATTATAATGGAGGATCCGTAAAAAGATTCGATAGCGACGGAAACTTCTTAGGAGTATTTATTGACGGAATTAGTTTTGCCGAAGGTTTTGATTTTTTTCCAAATGGTGACATTTTAATAGGTGATGGAAATAATAGTGCTGTAAATCGTTATAGTAGTAATGGCACCTTCATAGAGGTGTTTATAGAAAGTAACGCTGGAGATTTACTGACCCCCAATGCGATTGTACGTAGAGAAATTCCATTATCTATAGAAGATGCTTTTGCTAGCAATAGTATTGTCACCCCTACTATTGGAACTTTATTTACGGTTGATATTGAAGATACATCAAAACTCGATAGTATTAAAATCTACAATGTACTAGGCCAACTTACAACAACATTAGATCTTAATAACACTAGTATACAATGGAATGCTCAGGAATATGCAGAAGGGATCTATTTTATGAAAACAATAGGAATAGATGGATCACAACAAACACAAAAAGTTATTGTAAAAAAAGAATAAATGCACCACACGCTTTATTCCCTAAAAAAGCGACTATCTCTTTATAGAAATAGTCGCTTTTGTAATTATATAATACTATGAATTTACTTAATCTCTAGACATAAATATTCTTAAAATATACCAAAACAATAACATCAAAGAAGCAAACAATCCTAATGCAGCGGCAACATATTGCTCTTCTTCATATTTATGAATCATATTTGATGTTGAGTATAATATAGAACCTGCCGCTAGCAAAACCATTGCTACACTAAACCAAAGCCCTAAGTCAAATCCAAATAGCGTACCTGCAACAATAAGTCCCAATGCAGCAAAGAACCCTATCGCTAATATTGACTTTAAAAAAGAAAAATCCTTCTTAGTAACAAACACTATTGTAGAAAGTCCAGCAAATAAAGCAATCGTCATCACAGCTGCTTGTTGTAGCATTTGTACCCCATCAACTGCCTGTAATGCAAATAATAACATGGGAATAAAAATAAAAGCTTCTGCCACCACATATATCCCCAAAGCGATATAATGCGTATTCTTATCTTGTGATTTTAAGGCGAGATTTTCTGCATAATTTGTGACAAACATAAAAGCTCCTAAGAGAAGTAACCAACTCCAACCGCCTATTAAAGATGCTGCAAAATTTACAATAGCAGGGGATTGAAAAAATAATATCTCAACCACTATAAACAGCAATACTGCAAGCGCTACATGCGTATATGTTTTACGATAAAAAGCAACACGACGTTCATCGGTAAGACTACTTACTGGGCTTATTTGAGGATATTCTGAATATTCCATTTTCTTTTAATTATTTAATAGTTTGCAAAGTTAAAATTAAGCAAGCATTTCTGATATGCATATAGTTTTGGGAAATTTATTTTAAATTCTTCTGGAGATTCCATAAAATACTCGGCAAGAACTGCCATAAACTCAAACTCATTTGTAAAAGCATACGCTCTAAAATATCGTACCTCATCAAGTTTATCTTTTAAGTCTTGATCTGTAAGTCTACGAAGGATCTTCTGGAATTGACGTTCAAAACGTAACGAGTCTATATCATCATTTTGTTTTGCTTCTACCTGTAATGCATGCATAAACTCATGAATACCTAGATTAAGATTATCATCCGTAATACGGTATCCAATCTCAAAATCTTTCCACGAAAGTACAAGTGTCTTCCCCCTTGGATTAAACTCCCCTTTATGGTAATTATCATTTGATGCACTATAAAATGCCTCAGGATAAATTAATACAAAATCAATGTATTTATAGATATAATGTTTTCTCCCAAAAGTAAGCATACATCCTACTCCTGCAACAAGCACCTTCATACGATCGGTGACAACAAGATCATCTCGACCTATAAACTGTTTCTTTTTTATAAAACTAGCTACTCTATGTTCAAAACTACGTTTTTGCTTAGTCGTTAGTAATTGATAAAAATGCAACTCTGTAGAAAGTATCTGTTTTTGCTTTCGCGAAAGCTTTCTATACACCCATATATCTCTAAATATCAAACGGTCATACTTATTTGCATACCAATTCTCATACATCCTAAAGATTACATAAAGTATCCAAATAGCTAATGCCCCCATGATATATGGAATTAACCAATCGTATTCTTTGACATATCCTTGAACTATAAGCATAGCATCACAACGTATAAAAATGACATCTATTTCTTAGAACTCTCTCCTTTAAAGTTTTGGCTTGCATTTTTAAACAAAACATTAAAGGTAGTTAGACTTCCATATATCCTAGTAATATATTGTTGTAAGTCTATTTTATCTTGGTCGTCAAGGGTTTTACTCGCGTTTATTTTTTGTTCCATCACGCGGATGCGGTCACGTACCATGACAATTTTATGAAAAAACGTATCTATAGGGATATCTTTAGAGCTAAGGCTTTTATCCTTAGGACTCAATGTCATGGTGCCTCCTTTCCATTTATCTGCAATAGGAATCACCTCTGAAATATCGCTATACCGCTTAAGAATATCTTTAAGGTTTTTTTCTACTTCGTAAAAGCTTACAGTATCAACCTCATCTTCTACAGCATCAATGACTTCAAAAGTGTCATCTATTGTAATTGTTTCTAGTCCGTCTTTTATAAAAGTAACCCAATACAATTCTGATGTTACATTTGTAACTACTCCAACTCCGTGAGTAGGGTGATCTATACGTGATCCTATTCCTAAAATTTTCTGCATTTATTTTAACTTATTTTCACTTAGCTTTAATGCTAATCTATATCCTAATTTTTTACTTTTTCTATAATCTATGGCTGCCTTATCTTTTTGTCCTAATCTTTCATAAGCCAGTCCCCTATTATATTCTGCTCGCCCATCTTTATACTTCTTTGAATCTATTACCTTAGTAAGATGTTTAATTGTTTCTTCATACTGCTTCATCTTTATTTCAATAATACCAAGATTTAATAATGTAGGATTATTGGAAGGTGTTATTTCAAGAATTTTCAAGAATTCCACTTTAGCTTCTTTATATTTTTTTTCTTTAATAAGATCAAAGGCATTTGCATACCAGGCCTTAATGTCTGTCGCACTATTCTTTACAGTATATCTTTCTTTATGCTTAATTAAATCAACATTTCCAGGGTTATGCTCAAGCGCTTCATCTAGAACAGCCATCGCTCTATCTGCATCTTTATAAAAATCCATAATACGTTGGCTCTTAAGTTGCCACTGACTGACATCCCAAAGATTATCTTCTAATCGCTTATCTATTGTTTTAAAATAATTGATGGTATCTCCTTTTGCTCTATACGCATTAAGAAGTATAATATAGTTATTTTTTATCGCAGGATATTTTTCAAAACCTTGTTTTGCATAATAAATGGCACTGTCATTATTTACCTTACGTTGTCCAAAGATAATGGCCTTTAGCATTCTTGATTCATAGTGATTTGGCGCTTGTGCTATAGACTTGTCTAAGTGTGCTAATGATTTATCTATACGTCCTTCACTCATCGCATACATCCCTTTTACATGTTCATTAGGCCTACCTATTCCAGACAGTGTAAAGTACCCAGAAAGATCTTTTACAATTTTTTCATAAGAATACACATAAGAATCCTTCATTAAGTTCTTCCCCGTCGTATCTGCGAGTATATAGTTATGTGTTACATAGGACTTATACCGTACATAAGAAATAACAGAAGACCCTAAAGCTAAGATTGCTAAGGTCACCAATACTGGCATTCCTACAACGACTTTTTTAGTATCTATCTTTTCTCGAGAGTTATAAAATAATGCTAGGATTAAAGACGCCAGTATTACAAAATGTCCTTGAATAGGAGCTCTCTCCAAAGGGAAGTTAATTAAAGCATCAAATCCATATCCTAAAAAAGCAAAAATAATAACAGCATACATCCATCGATCGTCCTTACTTTGATTTGTAAAAAACAGTTTTAAAATACAAATGATAAGTACCATAAAAATAGCAAGATATGTTATAAAACCTAGAGCCCCTACTTCTGCCAACACTTGTAAAAAATCACTATGTACACGTAATGGATATATAAATTTATCTCTCTTTGTAGCCGCAAAATATTTATCCTTATTGGTAAGTTTCCAATTTCCAACACCTACTCCTATTAATGGACTAGATTTAAAATCATCATAAGCCATTTCATAATACACGATACGTCCACTATCATAACTTACAAAACCCTTTTGATTCTTTGTATACTCCTCAGCTACTCTATCAGGACTTAAAACTGGAGCAAATAATAGATCATTAAAAGTATTTGCTTTTGTAGCTTCAATTCGATTGATATTTGTTGCAAATAAATATGATACAGCTAGGATTCCTATAAAAGGAAGTAGTATTGTTTTAAAAGAAGTAGCTATTGTTTTTTTCTGAATACTATCAATAATAACATATCCTAGAAAAATAGCTACATAAAAAATAGCGCTTAAAACTGCAGTTCTGGCACCTATAAGAAGTAATGCCGAAATTCCAAATAATAAATTAATAACACTAAAAATCCTCCACTTACTAGTATGCCTTATTAATCCCCATAATACAAAAGGAAGTTGAATCGCAAGCGTTGCTGCTGCCGCATTTTGAGTTCCATAAGTTGATAAAGCAGTCTCCTTTAACAAAGTACTATTCCTTGAGGTATCTGCATCTAAAAACACCCAAATTACTTGAACAGCAATAAGCATTACAATAATATGGCTCACTTTTACAATAAATTCAAATAATTGTTTTGGGGCTATTTTAAAAATCAAAAATAAATTCATTACTGCAACTAGACATGTGACAATTCTTGCTAAATCTTTAATCCCTTCAGGAAAGTTAAGAGCTCCAAACAGCGAAATAATCCCAAAAAGAAAAAATAAAATATAACTGCTAAAAAACACCATGACATGCCGTTGCTTATTAAAAAAAGCAAGTTCTACCCTATTAGCATAGATATAAAAAAGTCCAAATAAATTAATTATAGAGAAATAAAACCACTGAGAACCAATAGGATCTACCGCTTTAAATCTAGGTACAAGACCAATTATCAAGTATAATAAGATTAATGCCTTTGGAATAAGAAGGTCTAATTTAGGTTCATTTTTCCCCACAATATCACGTTTTTGATGGTGAACTAAAGTAGGTCTTTTCTATCAAAAAAGAAATTTTAAATCCATCTAAGAAAACAATTCATTTTAGATGTTAAGAAAATTTTAACATTCATAAGGAAACCACGATTTGTATCACTACGTATGTCTCGCTGTAAAACATTTTTTTAAAACAACTATTATGAAAAAAACAAGTTTATTCATCCTAGGTGGCTTTATTGCCATTGCACTTGCTCTCATTGCAGCCGATCATGCTGAAGCGCCAGGTGTCATAGGATCAACAGCAGACATTACAGACCTCTATGCCTTTGAAGGTGCAAATCCAAACAATACTGTTTTTGTAGCTGGTGTTCAAGGTTTACTCATCCCTGGAAGTACCGCTCAATTTGACGAGAATGTTCTTATAGAAATCAACATTGATAATGATGGAGATCTAGTAGAAGATCTTATTATACAAGCCATTCCAAGAGACGGAATCATGTACTTTTTTGGACCGTATGCTCCAGATGCAACAGGTCTTAACAGTACCATTAATGAAGACGCTCTGTATCGAGGAGAAGTTGCTATTTCTACAGGAGCAAATGCAACCACTTCAAACGCAAATGGCATCTCTTACTTTGCAGGTTTACGCGAAGATCCATTTTTCTTTGATTTTACTCAATTTAATGCAGTGGTAGGCGGTATGGCTCCCAATGGATTTAATAACCCTGGAAATGATGACTTTGATGGAACCAATATCTTATCAATAGTGATCGAAGTTCCTAATACATTTTTAGGAGACACCTTTCCACATCCAGCTGGAACAGGCGTACAAGTATTTAATACTTGGTTAGAAGCAAAAAGACAACAATAAACAATTTTCAAAAAAACATATTATGAAACGTATTCATTTAAAAACACTAATCGTACTATTTACAATGGTTGGTATCCTAAGTTGTAGTGATGACGATGATACAACGCTACCAACCGATGATGATGGAGGAATAACATTAGATTTTAGTGGCACATTTACACAAGAAGATCAAATGGGACGCCCAGGAATCAACACCGTATTAAGTCCTGATAATGCTACAGAAAACGCTTTTAATGTGACCATTCCTTCTGAGCAAGGAGCAGCATTTCAGCCTACATTCTTACAACGTGCTATAGATTTACATGCCGCATTTGGAGTAGAATATGAAACAAATATTTTAGGACTTGATGCCGTGACATTAACAACAATCCTTGCATCTGATGTATTACAAGTAGCACCAGACAATCCGACATCGTATTTTGATGGAACCAATGTTTTAACAGGAAGAACATTAACAGATGATGTGATAGACATCTCTCTTATTCTATTTTTTGGAGGTGTAAACGGAGATCGTTTTAATGGACAAGACACAGATGGTGACGGAACTCCTGATCTTCCTATCCTAGTATCTGATGGTGTAAGCGCATCTGGCGAAACGCCATCTAGTACATTTCCATACCTAGAAGCGCCACATAACTAAACCTGAAAGAAAAAAAGGAGCTTGTCCATAAAAACAAGCTCCTTCTATAAAAGTCAATTTTTAATATCCTTGCTATCAAAAACAATATCAACATGAAACCTATATATTTAATAGCCTGTATCTGTTTTCTTTTTGCATGTCAAGAACAACAAATTACAGACATACAAGATTATAACACCTACTTAGAATCACAAGACGTTGCCGTAAAAAACGAAGCATTCCGTGATTTAAAATTTTGGAATCCTAGAATAAAACAGGATAGTATCCAGATCATTCCTTTAGGAAAAAGCGCGCAAGCATACACTACCCTTTTTCAAATCACTGGTAATATAAATTCATTAAAAAAAGCCGAATCTACTATTAGAAAAGTGGCAGATAAAGCCTACATAGGAAAAGAAAACTACCTAAGATCATTAGCTCATAATCTTATTTCTCAACATCGATTTAAAGAAGCTGCTCAAGCATTACAAGAAGCAGAAGATTTTCTTCCTAACAAAAGAGAAACCCATTTAATGCAATATGATGTTGCCATGGAATTAGGAGATTACGTAGCTGCAGAACTTTATTTACAACGCGTTGTTGATTTTTCTGACTTTAATTACCTTATTCGTTTAGCAAAATGGAAAGATTACAAAGGTGACCTAGATGCAACCATTCATTATATGGAACAAGCTATGGCCATTGTAGACCGTAGTTCAAATAAACCATTGCAAATCTGGAGTTACACCAATCTTGCCGATTATTATGGCCACGCAGGACGTATCAAAGATTCGTATACATATTACCTCAAGTCATTAAAGATGGATCCTAATAACGCTTACGCGAAAAAAGGGATCGCCTGGATCACCTACTCTCATGAGAAGAATCCAGAGGAAGCCTTACGTATCCTAGCAGCGATTCAAAAACAACATCAAAGTCCAGATTACTTCTTACTTAAAGCCGAAATAGCTGAATACCAAAACAAGCCAAATCTCAAAGAAGAATATCTAGACAGCTATTTTGAAGCAATTCAAAATCCAGCATATGGAGATATGTACAATACCTATACTGCCGAAACCCTTCTTAGTGAAGGCAAAGCATATGATACTGCTATACAGATTGCACAAAAAGAAATTGAGAATAGACCAACCCCACAATCGTATGATTTACTTGCCTATACCTACCAACAAAAAGGAGAGTATAAAAAAGCCTTAGCCATCGCTGAAGCCCATGTGGCAAATAAAACACACGAACCCGTAGCGCAATATCATCTTGCCGAAATTTATAAAGCAAATGGCTTACATGATCGTGTAGCTCCTATAAAAAAAGAATTACTAGAAGCTAGTTACGAACTAGGTCCTATAACCACAAGAGCTATTAAAAATTTATAATTACGCAAAAAATACCAACGACTAGATTTGTTTTTTGATTTGTTTAGTATACCCACATCTTTTGGGTATAGCGTCCTATTCTTTCTGGTTACTGGAATAGGGCGTTTTTTATTTGTAAATATGGTTTAATTTAGGTGTATATAAATACATCATGACGCCACCAGAAAAGAAGAAGTTCTTCTCTATTCCATTTAAAAATTCATACGCCATTGGTGGTTTTATTGTATGGAATGGATTGTTTTTATACGATATTATTCCACTTTTCTTAAACGGTTTTGCAGAAAGCGCATCATCTACAAACGGTAGGTTGATTGCTTTTATCTTACTATTCTTCTCTTCGCTAATGATGATCTTTTCTCCTAGTATGAGAACAGTAATTTTAAAAGAGAATCAGGAATGGAATCCTTTAAAAAGAACTGCTTATATTATACTCTTTATAAGCCTGATATTTAGCACTTCCTTACTATGGCTCAACAACGCCTAGAGCATAGAGTTGCTCTAGCGTAGGTGTATCACTACCTCCTGCTGGTTCTAAGGTAATTCCAAAGGCTTGAGAAGCATTTGGATTATCAACAGCAAAGAGCTGTGTTCCTTCTGGATCGTATTGATCAAGTATCCCCATATTTGTAGGTGTAAGAGGATCTAATGTAAGTGACCATAGTTGGTACACTTTTCCTTCTGGTGGTGTAGGCAATCCACGTACATCAACATATGCCTTCCCAGTTTCTTTATCCCAATACACAGATGCATAAGCTTCAGGTGCGATAGCTTGTGCTCCTAATGGCACCGAGATGATATCTTTATTGCGTAATACATCTAGCAATTGCGTTGTTATTTGCAATTCTTCTTCGGCCATTTGCACTCTTGCATCTCGAAGAATTTGCTCACGTTCTGTATTTACAATACGATCTTCTAGTTTTTGATTTTCAGTGTACTGATATCCTACAGCCACAAGTAATAATACAGCTGCTGCCCAACCTAAATAAGCAGCAATAGGGACACGTTTATTTTCTGGTGAAGTTTGCTTTCGCGAAAGCGGAATCACGCCATCCCCTTCTTGCATCTGAATTCTTTTCTGAATCGCTTCAAAATTAGAAGATGTATCTGGAGCTACGGCACTTGAGAGTTCTTGTAATGCTGTCTCGATACGCTCTACCTCAACCTTGAGTTCAGGGTGTAATGCAACAAGACGAGAAACCTCGAGATTTTCTGCTTCAGAAAGTGTCCCGTAGATATAGAGTTCTAAAACTCCCGAATCGATATATGCTTGAATATCTATCACGTTTCTCCTAATACTTCTCTTAATTTTTTAATACAAATCCTATTACGGGTCTTTACAGTCCCTAGTGGGATATCTAACGCTTCGGCTGTTTCTTTTTGTGTATATCCCTTAAAGAAGAGTAATTGTATTACCTTTTTACATATAGGTTCTAATATCTCAATATACTTTTTTATGCCTATTGCATCCACCTTGGAAGAAAAATTACTTTTTTCCTCGAGAATATCTACGTAATACGCAGCATTCTGGTTTTGCTTACTATTTTTAAATGCTTTAGAACGCGTTTTATCGATCGCTGCATTACGAGCTATATTTAATAGCCAGGTAAAGAAACGTCCTTTTTCTGAACTATAAGAACTTGCATTATTCCATGCTTTTACAAATACATCTTGCAATACTTCTTCTGAGAGTTCTTGATCATGTACTACACTATAAATAACCCCCAGAATACTCTCCTTATATAACGCATAGAGTTCTGCAAAAGCACGCTCGTCCTTTTGTTGAAATCTTACGATAAGTTGGTCTGGTTGCATAGGTAGTTTACAAGGATCTAATGTACAGTTTTCTTATCAAAATAACAGAAAATAACACCTTAAAATGTTTGTTTAAAAGACAGTAAAAAGAAATTCTTAAATGCCTTTTCTGCCCATAAACGTTCCTCTTTTGGAAGTGGGTTATGATCTAACAATAATGCCTTCATAGAGTATTTCTTTTCTCCATAGTTCCTAGAAATAGAAGCGATCCTATTGTTATTCATATGTACCAGTATTAATTTGGGCACACCCATTAATTCTATTGGTAATTCCGTAAATCGGTTATGTCCTGCGTGTATCGTCCAGACTCTTTCCATTCCAGAAATTTCGCTGGGTAAAGTGGTCAGTTTATTATGATCTATATAAAAGTAACGAAGCTGAGACAACCCTCCTATTGTCGTAGGCAATACTGTTAACTCATTATGGTCAATCCATAAGGAAAACAATTTTGGCAATGCTCCTAAATATTGATAACTCGCCTCATCATGAATATGGTTATATGAAAGATTAAGATCCTTAAGCGTTTGTAAAGTCTCAATATTTTGAGGTATCTCTATAATCTCATTCCCTCTTAAATTTAAAAACTCTAACGAAGTCCCCTCGAGACTAGCAATTGTTTTCTCTATATCTAATCTTGGATTATATCCTAACGACAATTGTTTGAGGTGTGTGTATCTCTTTAGTTCTGGAGGAATTTCTTTAAGATTTAAACTATCTAATATGAGTACGTCTATCTCTTCTGGGTATGTAATAGATGCCAATACGTGAGAGATATCCAAATCTACATTACCAGAAAGGTCTAGCATTCGCAAACTGTGTAATGTGTCATATGCCAACGGAAGTTCCGTGAGGTTTTGATAACTCAAGTCCAATCGTCTTGTATGCTCATCAACCGTTGTGTCTTGTACTGTTTCTCCATAAAACGTAGTATAGGTTCCACAACTAGAGAGTAAGACGAGTAGTATACATGATATAAAAACTGTTCTATTCATGGTCTGCTCCTAAGGTGTAAATAGCACTTCCTGTAATTTCATAAAACAAGGTATCTTTTTCTTCTACATTCCAAGGGAATCGAGGGTTTAGCCCAAATCCATCATGCAATGTGTTTTGTACAAAAGCACCTATCCATTTGCTATTGACTCCTATTTTTGAATGTAGTTCATAGTGCTCATTTTGATAGGTTCCAAAAGCATATAAATTTGAATAAAACAACTCTTTAAAAGGCGGTAGTGTAAACCAAACATTCTTACGACCATCATCAGAATTTATAGGGTTCCTTGGAGATCTTGAGTAATCTGGTTGTGGCGTAAATAATTCAACCGCAATTCCTGCTTGATATACTCGATGAATATCACGTATATCGGTTACTCCTATCGTAAGAGATCCTGTAGTTGCATAATCTGTACGCTCTCCATTAAAAATATTTCCAAATTTAAAGTCGTTTGAAAAAACACTATGCACACTATGATTTGCATTACTGAAACGCATAATAAATTGCCCTCTTTTTATACCATAACTCTGTAAATCTTTAGGTAAATAATCTTTTCCAAAACCAAAACCGAGGCCATTAAAACCTCCTTCTCCATATGGATTAAAAATAATAGCGCTATTTAATTCTGATACTGAAGACCCTAAAAGATTGGTGTTTTTTCCTATTCCGCCAAGAGCAAAAAACTCATATGAATATGCCAACCCCGATCTTTTCTTGGTATGTCTTTTTAAGAATTGATAGGATGCAAAAGAAACACCACTCTCTAAAGAAATATCTCCATAATTTAAAGTCCCAAACCCGAAAGCACCTATCTTAAGCCATTGATTTTGATTTCCTAGAGTAATTTCTGCTTTTAATAAAAGGCCTCCATCTGCTCGAAGTTGTTGTGCTTGAATTGTATGAGCCATGACAACAAGAAGCGTTAAAAATATGTATCTATGGAGTCTCAAGTAAAGAGTTTGCTTACTATTTTTATAAGTACACAAGGTACTATTAAAATCACTGTAATAGTAGTCTAAATTATAAAGTCCTTACGAACCTTAAAGCATTTATACAACCACTTAATACCTCTCGAGTATTCTACAGAAATCATCACATTCATTTTTTAATAAATATTTAGATATTACATACCTGTATTTAGATTACATTTAATACATAATAATTAGACCATATCATGAAACGTATAGGCATTGGGGTAATTGTAGTCATTTTACTTATTTCTGGAGTTTTTCTTCTAAGTAATGCGCCTTCTCAGGACACAGCATTGCTTCAAGACATGGTGATGCTAGAACAAGATACGGTCTCTTTACCGACACGTCGGCAACTCCGACGTAGCTTCTTTAACAAACGAGAAGTACTTGTTGTTTTTGGAGCCGAAAATCCTACGCTGATTCAAAACTATAAAACGCTATTACAAAAGGTTACTGAACTACCTCAAACTGGAAGAAGAAGAAATGCGACTATTCGTTACAAACAAGTAACCGAATTAACAGAAACAGATATCCAAGAAAACATTCTCTTTTTAATAGGCACACCTCAGGACAATCCGTTATTACAAAAACTCACCAAAAACATCCCTGTTTCCTTTTCTAACAATAAGATTACTTTTAACTCAAAATCATATACGACAACTTCCGATATTTTATCGGTTGCATTTTTTCCAAATCCAGAGAATAATACGTTTCCTTTTTCTTTTTTAACAGGTAATGATGCGACTGCTCTTTTTGAATTCTTTAATCATAGAGTCACACAAACAGGCGCGTCTTTTTTCTGGCAAAATATGGATTATGAAATCTATCGTACCACTGACAGGATTACGATGGGTAATTTTAATTCACAATGGAAAATAGATCCTACTACCTATTTTGATTATTCTGAAGGCAATGAGACAATTGCACAATCTGCACATTTTGATGTTATCTCACATCAACATAAGATATCACAAGATGCTGTAACAGCATTGGTAATCGATCTAGAGAATACATACCAACAGATTATTGATTTTACAGGAAGTACCACATCCATTGCAAAAATAAAATACCATCTGTATCCTACTGCCGAAGATAAAGGGCTTATGGTAGGTAACACACAACAAGCACATATCGATATAGATAATAATGCGGTACACACTATTATAAATGATAAGTACCTCGACAATTATATAGAAAAAGAAAATACATTGTTACTTCAGCATATCTTAGGAGATGCCTCTTCTAAGACATTCTCACAAGGTTTTGGTGTTTATTTTTCAGATCAATGGCAAAGAGAGGGATATCCATATTGGTCTGCACGTTTATATGAATCCGGAAACGCTTTAAGCTTAAAAGAACTTTTTGATAATGAGTTGATTGAGAAAGAATCTCCCTTGCTCACCGCATGTATGTCTGCTTCACTTGTTTCTTTTTTAATAGAGGATCTGGGAAAAGAAGCATTCTTAAAAAAATACACCAACTGGATTCCATCTCAAAAAGAAATACAGGCATTAGAAAAAGAATGGCAACAATATCTTGCTAGAGAGGCACGTAAATACCCTAAAAAGAAAAGAGAAAAACCAGACGTAGGATACCTCAAAGGATTTAATTTTGCTCACGAAGGATATAGCATTTATAATGGATACCTGTCTAGAAAAGCTACAGAAGCGATAGAGAAGCAACATGATATGGGAGGCAATGCTATTGCTATTGTTCCATATAGCTACATACGAGGTCAAAATGCTCCTACCTATCTCTCTATAGGAAGTAGAGCAGGATCAGAAAACGACCAAGGCGTTGTACACTCTGCCTATGAAGCAAAACAACGAGGCATGCAATCAGTATTAAAACCACAAGTATTCTTTGGTAATAGCTGGCCAGGAGCTCTCGAATATGATAACGAAAAAGATTGGAATGCCTTTTTTGACTATTATTACAGATGGATTCGTCATTATACCTTCCTTGCAGAAATACACCAAATAGATGCACTATGCATGGGCGTTGAGTTTGCAAAAGCAACGTTGAGTCATGGAGAACAATGGAAACACATGTTTCAAAAAGCTAGAGGATTATATCAAGGCAATATGACTTATGCAGCAAATTGGGGAGAAGAATTTGAAAATGTTGATTTCTGGAACGAACTCGATTTTATAGGCTTAAACTCATACTACCCACTAAGTAAAGAAGATAATCCTACAGATGCTCAATTAAAAGCTAGCTTTGAGGAAGTAAAAACCAAAATCAAAGATGTGTATCAGAAATACAAGAAACCTATTGTCTTTACTGAAATTGGTTTTAGAAGTATTGAAGCTCCATGGAAAAACCCACATGCCGATGGAGATACTCCCTTTAATGAGGATCACCAAAGGCGCTGTTATGAAGTCATTTTTAAAGGCATTCAGAATGAGCCGTGGTGTGCAGGAATCCTATGGTGGAAATTCCCTAGTTATCTAGAATACCGTGGCGCAGAGAATACGGCTTTTACTCCTAATAATAAAGCAACAGAAGCTACGGTTAAGAAATGGTTTAGAAAATAATTGTACATCTTCTTTATACGCTTTCGCGAAAGCGTACTTACCATACATCTCTTTCTGTCCAATACTACTTAGTTGTTACCGATCAATATGAAGAAACAATGTCACATTCTTCATATAGAAACTAGTATTATACTATCGTACCGACGCTTATATACTTCTTATATTTTATTTTACTTTAAAATGAAATAGACATCTCACAAACAGTCATTTACAAACAAATTTGAGTGTTCCAATTCCGTGAATTTTCGCACATGTTTCTTGTGTTAACCCCTAGAAACACTGAAGTTTGAGTATCGAGTTATAAAACAAATACACCACATTGTTTCCTTTAAATTGAATAAACTATTTCAACAATAAAGTATTGTCTTTTTAATATATCCTTTAAGACTATCAAAGAGAAATAGACAGATACCTTGAATGTCTTTAAATGATCGAGGATTTATACATTACTTAAAATTATAATCATGAAAAAACTATTAAAACTAGGAGAAGCATTAACTCGCGCGCAACAAAAAGAGATCAAAGGTGGGGATTTTGGTATATCAGATGGAGAGTGTACAACAGGAGGGTCTTGTGATCCTTATGGAAATGGTAGTGATTGTCCAGACTTAGATCACTATTGTGTAGGTACTACAACTACAATTATAGGTTTTCAAAGACCTAGAGAAGTATTTACAGCTGGAATATGCACTTGTAACTAATCGTAATTAAAGTGTAAGTAACTACACAATTTTTAGAATATAGACGTACATCTTGAATGTCTTTAAATGATCAAGGTTTTTAATAATCATAAAAAATTTAAACATGAAAAATTTATTGATCTTAGGAGAAGAATTAACTCGCACACAACAAAAAGAAATTAAAGGAGGAAGAAGACTTGTCGGTTTTTCTGATGGTGAATGTAATACAGGAGGTTCTTGTAACCCTTATGGTAATGGTGCTGATTGCCCAGATTTAGACCATTATTGTGCAGGTACACATCCCCATACTCTTCCTAATGGGACTATAGCATACCTAGGAGGCGTATGCACTTGTTAATAAACACATTAAAACACAAGCAATTAATTGCCTTATTGTTAATGAGGTATCACCTTCTTTAATACATCCTTTAAGAATGTCATTACATAATTAAGGTTTTTAGTAATCATAAAAATTTTGATTATGAAAAAGTTACTGAATTTAGGGGAAATCTTAAGTAAAAATGGCAAAAAGGAATTGATGAAGAGTGCCGTGATCTAAACTGTGATCATGTTACTTTTTGTGATTATAGTGGTCATCCATATGCATGACCTCGCGTTTGTGTATACTGCTAGTCATTACTGACTATAAAATTAAGATCGTATAGATAAAACTATACGATCTTTTTTATGCTTTTAATATCTTCTAACATTAGTTAATCCAAACTTGAAGAAGAAATGGATTCCTTTCTCAAGCCTATCTTATGTCCCCAAAAAGCATAAAGCAAAATGATGACATAACAAGGTAATAAAATCCAATATCCTGAAGTAGAAGCTTCAGAACTTGCTATAACTTCTTCTACCCCTACTGTAATTAGTTCTTCTTTTCTATAATCTACTATAGCCCCATATACTATGGGCATAATAGCCCCACCAGAAATTGCCATGATAAGTAATGCTGAAGCCGTTTTTGTAAATTTCCCTAATCCATTTAAAGCCAATGGCCATATTGCAGGCCAAACTAATGCATTTGCAATTCCCAATGCAGAAACAAAAAGAACTGAAGAAAATCCGTTTGTCATTATAATACAAACTGATAGTATTATACCAAGTATAGCACTTACTTTTAATGCTGTTTCTTGACGGATATATTTTGGAATAAGAAATACTCCTAAAATATAAGTTCCTACCATTGCCATTAATGTAAATAGTGTAAAAAACTTTGCTTGCTCTATCGGGATATTTAAAGAAATTCCATAGGATATAATAGTATCACCCGCTATAACTTCTACTCCGACGTATACAAACAATGCTAGAACACCAAACCATAAATGTGGGAATTGAAAAATATTTTTTTTAATAGATGCTCCTTCTTTTATTTCTTTAATGGGTGCAGCTTCTACATTAGGAAGTGGTGCTTTTCTTATTAAAAAACCTAAAAAAAGCAATACAACTGCCATAATAATGTATGGAGCTATAACACTGTCAGCCATAGTATTCAACAGTTGATTTTTTTCTATAGTATCGACTAAACTTAACTTGTTTTTTATTTCATCTATTCCTGATAATAATATGGCTCCAAAAATCACCGATCCAAGTGCTCCTGCAACTTTATTTGCAATTCCCATAATAGCTATACGTTTTGCAGCACTCTTTAATGGACCTAAAATAGTTATATATGGATTTGAGGCTGTTTGCAACAATGTCATTCCAGCTCCTTGTACAAAAATTCCAATTAAAAATATCCAATACGTTCTCGCTCGAGCTGCAGGTATAAATATTAATGCTCCTATTGCCATGATAATTAAACCTAATGACATTCCCTTTTTATAGCCAATTTTATTGATAATATACGAAGCAGGCAAAGCCATAAAGACAAAAGAAATGTATGACGCAGATACTACTATATATGATTGGGAATCTGTTAATTCATTTATTGTTTTCATAAATGGAATTAAGGCTCCATTAATCCAAGTAATGAATCCAACAATAAAAAACAATCCGGCTATAATAAGAATTGGAATTAATGTACTTTTTTGGGGTAATACTTTAAGGGCATCATTCATTGTTAATTTTCTTCTTCTGGGGTATTAAGTATTCGATCTCTCGTTATTTTTAAATAATTTCTTCCTATAGGAATCTTTCTACTTGCTATTTCTACAGTATTTCCTTCTATAGCTTCTATTTTATTTATAGAGATCGTATATGAGCGGTGTATTCTTATAAAACTTGATTCAGGAAGTTCATCAGTTATTGCTGTTAAAGATTTATGAACGAGATGATCACCGACATTTGTAATAAGCTTAATATAGTCCTTCAGGCTTTCTATATATAAGATATCATTAAGGTTAATCTTAATTAGTTTCTTATTTACTTTTAAGAAAATATGAGGTTCTTGGCGTAAATGAGTATGTTGATTTTCTGAATTCAAATAAACCTGTTGGTATATTTTATTCATTGTTTTTAGGAATCTATTAAAAGGGATTGGTTTTACTAAATAGTCTAAAATATTTAGTTCATAACTCCTTACAGCGTATTCTCTATAGGCTGTTGTTATAACAATTAGAGGTTTATAGTTTAAGTTTTCTATAAACGTAAGTCCATTCATTTGAGGCATGTTAATGTCTATGAAAAGAACATCTATTTTTTCTTTCTCAAGACTACTATATGCCTTTAAGGGTTGATTAAATGTGTTTATAATTTCAACATCAGTAAATTTTTTCAAATGACTCTCTATGACATTAATTGCCAGTTGTTCATCATCAATGATTATGCATTTAATTTTCATTTCACTGGAATCTTTAGAGAGAGACTATATATATTTTCTTTAACATTAGTTTCTAAAGTAAAGTTGTTATAAAACAATAAATATAATCTTCGTTTTGCATTGGCAATTCCAATTCCAAAACCTTCTTTATCATTTGTATTGGAATCAGGATTGAAATTATTACTAAGTGTAAATTCTAAATAATCTTTATCTATTATTTTAAAGTCCATATTAATTTTTACGCTATCATTTTCTTTAAGTCCATGTTTAAAACAATTTTCTACAAATGAAAGGATGAGCAACGGAGGTACGCTAACTTCTTCTATATTGCCAGATATACTCATAACAGATTCAACACGATCTCCAAAACGTAATTTTTCTATATCTATAAAGTTATTGATATGACTTATTTCTTCTATTAAATCTGCCTTAGACGTATTAACTTCATATAATACATATTGCATCATTTCTGATAATTTAATAACTAGTCTAGGGGCATTATCTGATTTTTGTAATGTTAAGGCATATAAATTATTTAATGTATTAAAAAAGAAATGTGGCTGTATTTGAGTTCTCAAATATTTAAGTTCAGTACTTGTCTGCAAAATAGCCAAATCTTCATTTTTTCGTTTCTCAATAGACCAATCAATAACTAACTTAATTGCAGATACAAATCCTACCACATAAAGTTCTCCGAGAATTACAGCAATGATGTGATTTAATTCTAAAAATTTCCCAGAATCTTCTGCCTCTGGCCAAATTTCTTTTGTTACTAGCAGATAATTCAATCCTGTTCGAATCAAATAAACTAACACCAATATTAATGACAGATACAATAAGTATTTTCTATATTTTTTATTTAGAATATACTTAGGGATAAGGTAATACACATTAATGTATATCACAATAATATGAATAGGAAACTCGACAAGATTTGATTTAAACGAATACCAAAAATCATCAAAATAACTACCCCAACGAATTACATTAAATGAAAAATAACCTAACCAAAATAGGATATGGTATTTAATTGGAATGGTATTTTTAATCCTCTTTTTTATTGCCAAAATATTATTAATTAGGCAACAATTTTAACGATATAATAATTAATTAGCAATAAAATTAGGAATTCTTTTAATGTCAATATTCTTTGTCGACAATTTAGTGTTGTTCGTATGCAAAACTACGTTGTCTGCATTATTTTTTTTTTTAATACTCCCTAAACTGATAGATTTAACGCAAATTAAATAACCAAAATTATGAAACAAAGCTTAAGATTATTTTTCTTATTTTCATTTTTACTGCTCACGAGTCAAGTGACTTTTGCTCAAGAAAAAGAAATTACAGGAAAAGTGACTTTAAAAATCGATGGGACTCCTATTGTAGGGGTTAACGTCTTAATTGAAGGTACAACAAAAGGTGCTCAAACAGATTTTGATGGTAATTATGTCATTACGGCATCGACAGGTGACATATTGAGTTTTTCCTATCTAGGAATGAAAACTACACAGGTTACTGTTCAGGATGCTACAGTTATTAACATTGAACTTGAAGAAGACTTAGAGAGTCTTGATGAAGTTATTGTCACTGCACTCGGAATCAAAAAAACACGTAAATCTATAACGTATGCTGCTCAAGATATTAATGCTGATGAATTAAGCAGAACTAAACAGACAAATCCTATTAACAGTTTATCTGGTAAAATATCTGGAGTATCCATTACACGAAGTGCTTCGGGATCTGGAGGTTCTGTAAAAGTTGTTTTAAGAGGTAATTCTTCTCTGGGTAGTAATCAACCATTATATGTGGTAGATGGTGTGCCATTATCTAATCCAACAGCAGGACAACCATCTGATACATTTGGTGATATTAATGGTGGTAATAGAGATGGTGGTGATGCATTAGCACTACTTAATCCAGATGACATCGAATCTTTAACGGTTTTAAAAGGGGCCTCAGCATCTGCACTATATGGTAGCGCTGGTTTAAATGGGGTTATCTTAATTACTACAAAACGTGGTAGATCTGGTGGATTTAAAGTAAACTATTCTTCTAATTTAACTGTAGAAAGTGCCGCTTATCATTTAGATTTTAATAATGAAACCGAAGACAACGTTGATGATTTTCTAAGTACCGGAGTAACAAACATAAACTCTCTTAATATATCTGGAGGATCAGAAACGGCACAAACATATTTTTCATATAGTAATACTTTTGGGTCAGGTGTATTAGAAACAAACAATATAAAACAACATACATTTAACATCAGAGAGACTGCTCAATTATTTGATGGCAAACTTAAGGTTAATGCAAGTGTACTTGCTTCTACTCAAAAAATTAGAAATAGAGCCGTTTCAGGTTTGTATTTTAACCCATTAATAGGAGCATATAATTTTCAATCGGATACAGAAAACCTTTCTGAGTATAGTAATTTTGAAGAGTTTGATCCTTCTAGAAATATTCAAGCGCAACGCTGGTTTAGACCAACATCAGATATCGAACAAAACCCATATTGGATTTTGAATCGTAACCCAGCAGAAGACACTAACAATAAATTATTAGCATCATTAAATTTGAACTATAAATTTAATGACTTAATAACTCTTCAAGCCAGAGGTACGTATGACAAGTCAATTCTAGATTATGAAAAGAGAGTATTTGCAACTACCGAAGCTACTTTAGCTCCTTTAAATGGGCGTTATATTGTCACTGAAAATGATTTTACACGTCTTTTTGGAGATGTTATAGCCACGATAACACCAACAATTAATGATGATTATTCATTAAATGCCATTGTAGGAACTAGTATTACTCGTAACACAACTGAGTCTTTTACAGGAGATTCTGGAACTAATGGAGGTTTACAGTTTGCAAACGTATTTTCGTTCCAAAATTTTGAAGGAAATCCACAAGTAAACTTTACTCAGAACTCATTTGAAACTTTAGGGTATTCTGTATTTACAAGCATTACCTTAGGATATCAAGACAAATTATATGTAGATCTAACAGCAAGAAACGATTGGGACTCTACACTTCCATCTTCAGATAATTCTTTCTTCTATCCTTCTATAGGAGCTACTGGAGTATTAAGCGAGTTGTTTGATCTTGGAGATAAAGTTTCTTTTGCAAAACTTCGTGTTTCCTATGCCGAAGTTGGAAATGGTTTTGGCGCAGATTTATTAGCACGTAATAGATCTATTGTATTTGGTGGCGGAGGAATTAGTTCTACCCAACCAATAAATCCTTTTCCAGGAACTACTCCTGAGCCAGAAAGACAGCGTTCTTTCGAAATAGGTACAGAATGGCGTTTTGACAATAACCGCTATGGAATTGATATAGGTTACTACAGAACAAACACGATAAATCAATTATTTACAGTCCCTATTTCAACAACCGCAACACCAGAAGGAGCTCCTTTTGCATTGATAAATTCTGGAGATATTTTAAATAAAGGGGTCGAAGTTACTGTATTTGCTAAGCCAATAGATACTGATGATTTTAAATGGCACACAAATTTAAATTTTGCAACTAACGATAATGAAATTGAGAAAGTGGTAAACACTGATATAGATGGAATAAATTCACTATCGAACGTTGCTATTTCACCCCCTGGTGTAAATACTTTTGGATCATTTTTAGTACAAGGAGGATCTTTTGGGGATATCTATGCACAAGTAGTTGCCAGAAACGAAAATGGTTTACCTATAGTAGATATAGATGAAGCTGGATCTATTATTATTCAACAGCAAGACGACGACGACAGAGTTCCTGGATTAGAATTAGTGGGTAACGCAAATCCAGACTTTACACTTGGTTGGAACAACTCTTTTGAGTACAAAAGTTTTACATTAGACTTTTTAATTGATGGAAAGTTTGGTGGCGAAACGGTGAGTTTGACAGAAGCTATTGTTGAAGGTATAAGTAATAACTCTGCAAGAGAAACTGCAAATGCGCCTGTACAAATCGTTAGTTCAGAAGGAGTCGTTTCTACAATTACTGCTCAACAATATTATAGTGCAGCTGGTGGTAGAAATGGATTTACAGGAGAGTATGTGTATAGTGCAACAAATGTAAGACTTGCAGAATTTGCACTTGGTCATAACTTCAATTTATCTAATGATTCATTTTTCTCAAATATCAAGGCTTCTTTAGTTGCGAGTAATTTATTTTTCTTTTACAAAGATGCTCCCCATGATCCAAATATTTCGTTAAGTACAGGTAATGCATTACAAGGTGTAGATGTTTTTGGTCTTCCATCTACGAGAAGCATTGGACTTAACGTTAACTTAACATTTTAAAAAAATGACTATGAAACAAATAAGTAAGCTATTATTAATTCTAATTATTTTTGGATTAATTACAATTTCCTGTAGTGATATTGACGATGTAAATGTTAATCCCAGAAACATTACAGAAGAACAACTGGAAGTAGATTTTCAGATTGTAGGTTCAAATTACAGACCTATTTTTGAAAATATTTATCAATATGCACCTGCATGGTCTTATCAATTACAACAAAATTTAAATGCAGATGTATATTCAGGATATATGACCAATCCTCGCCCGTTTGTAGCAGGAGCAAACAACACAACATATAATTTGGTTAGTGGGTGGAATGATTTTATTTGGACGGTACCTTATTCTAATGTAATGAATAATGTAGCAACTATTAACAGATTAACAGAGACTGATTTTCCAACATTAAATGCCGTCGCTTTAATTCTAAGAGTTGAGGCTATGCATCGTGTTTCTGATGTTTTTGGACCTATAGTGTATACTAATTTTGGTGATTTAGAAAATGCGGGGGTTTATGATTCTCAACAAGAAGCCTATAATGCATTTTTTGCCGACTTAGATATTGCGGTAGCAAGCTTAACCGCAGATATTGACAACGCGAGATTTACTGCTTTTGATTTATCATACGGAGGAAATTATACGAAATGGGTCAGATTTGCAAACTCATTACGTTTACGCTTGGCTATTCATATTTCAAAAGTAGATCCAGCAAAGGCACAAACTGAAGGAGAAAAAGCATTAAATCACCCTATAGGTGTAATAGAATCAAATGAAGATGGCTTTTTTGTAAACAGTAATATAGATCACCCTCTCGCTACCATAGATAATTCATGGGGTGATATCCGTATGAATGCTTCTATGGAGTCAATATTATCGGGATATAATGATCCAAGAATAAATTCTTATTTTTCTGAAGTAAATCCAGGAGATGCAGAAACAGTCCCTGTTGTTCCTGGGGAATTAAAAGGAGTTCGTGGTGGATTGCCATTACTTTCTGGATTTGCCGATGAACTTGCTCAAAAAGCTGATTACATCAATTTTGCAGTATTAAATGATGATATTCACACGCCAATAGTTCAATTAATGACAGCATCAGAAGTTTATTTTTTAAGAGCTGAAGCGTCATTACGCAATTGGACTGGAGCTGGAGATGCACAAACAAATTATGAACAAGGTATTGCAATCTCTTTTCAACAACGAGGAGCAAGTGGTGCCTCTAGTTATATTATTGATAATACTTCAACACCCGCAGATTATGTAGATCCTGTAACGCCAGCTAATAATATAGCGGCTCTTAGTGACGCTACCATAGCTTGGAATGTTGGTGACTCTAATGAAATGAAGTTAGAAAAGGTTATCACTCAAAAATGGATAGCTATGTTCCCTGAAGGTCAAGAAGCATGGACCGAATATAGACGTACAGGTTATCCAAGAATATTTCCTGTAGTGAGTAATCAAAGTGGAGGAGTTGTAGATACAGATATACAGATACGAAGGATTCCTTTTGTAGATAGTGAATTATCTACAAATGCTACAGGAGTAGCTGCTGCTGTCAATCTTTTGGGTGGTCCTGATAATGCTGGCACAAGAGTATGGTGGGATACAGGAGGTCCTAACTTTTAAAAATAATTCTGTTTGAATATTAGTTTGAATTAAGCTTTAGCAACGGGGAAATAATACCCCGTTGCTTTACACTTATAAAGATCATTAAATATTGTGAATCGGGATTAGTACGCTTTCGCGAAAGCGTAACAAACAACTATAAATTTAGGATTCTAAAACAGCGCCATTCATGTTGCTCTGTACTTAGAAATTTTGTATAGAATAATGCTTATGATATTAGATTTAGAAAATTACAAAACACTTACCTATTCTAAAGCTGGGAGATTTGAAGAAACTCGTTATGAAAAAATTCATAATGTCCTTTTTAAAACTTCCAATGAAGCTTCTATTTTAGTCGCAAGAGAAATAGCCGCTTTAATTAAAGAAAAGACACAGTCTAATTCTCATTGTGTTCTAGGGTTAGCTACTGGCTCATCCCCTATTAAAGTATATGAGGAATTAGTAAGAATGCATAAAGAGGAAGGCTTAAGTTTTTCAAACGTGATCACTTTTAACCTTGATGAGTATTACCCTATGGATAGTAGTAATATCCAAAGCTATCACTACTTTATGCACGAGCATTTGTTTAATCATATTGACATCTTACCAGAAAATATCAATATTCCCAATGGGGTCATAAAAAGTGAAGATTTATATCAATATTGTATAGATTATGAAATAAAGATTAAAGAAGTTGGAGGGATTGATTTTCAACTTTTAGGAATCGGTAGAACAGGGCATATTGGTTTTAATGAACCTGGTTCACATTTTAATTCAAGTACTAGAATTATAACCCTAGATCATATAACAAGAATAGATGCAGCTCCTGCTTTTTTAGGTATTGACAATGTACCAAAAAAAGCAATTACTATGGGAATTGGCACCGTATGTAATGCAAAAAGAATTGTTCTTTTAGCTTGGGGTCTCAATAAGAATACTATTATAAAGAAAACTATTGAAGGTGATATCAGTTCTAATGTTCCTGCAACATATTTGCAGCATCATAAAAATGCAACTTTTGTAATAGATGAAGAAGCTTCTTCTGAGTTAACTCGAGTAAAAACGCCATGGCTTGTCAAATCATGTCTATGGACAGCTTCTCTTAAACTAAAGGCCGTAGTCTGGTTAAGTGAATTATTAAAAAAACCTATTCTAAAATTAACAGACAAAGACTATAATGACAATGGGATGTCTGATCTTTTATCAGAAGAAGGGACTGCATATGATTTAAACATTAAGATGTTCAATAGGCTTCAACATACAATTACTGGTTGGCCTGGAGGAAAACCTAATTCAGACGATTCTAATAGGCCCGAAAGAGCTATTCCTACTAAAAAAAAGGTTATCATATTTAGTCCTCATCCAGATGATGATGTCATATCTATGGGAGGAACTTTTGATCGATTAGTAGAACAAGGACATGAAGTTCATATTGCATATCAAACATCTGGAAATATAGCTGTGTCTAATGAAGAAGCATTAAAATTTGCAGAGATTGCAAAAACTATTAATTCAGATTCTAAAGAGGTAAACAACATTATTGACTTTATAAAAAATGAAAAGGATAATGACACCATAGATCCGCTTTCTGTTAGGAGGCTTAAAGGGTCTATCCGAAAAAGTGAATCATTGGCTGCGACACGATATCTAGGAATATCAGACACTAATGTACATTTTTTAAATCTCCCCTTTTATGAAACTGGAACTATCAAAAAAGGGAATATCACTCAAGAAGACATCTCTATTGTCAATGAATTAATAAATAAAATCCAACCTAATCAAATATTTGCAGCAGGAGATTTAGCAGATCCACATGGAACTCATAAGGCGTGTCTAGATATTTTATTTTCATCTATTAATTTCTTAAAAGAAAAACCATATATGCAAGATTGTTGGGTTTGGTTATACAGAGGAGCTTGGCATGAATGGGAATCTTACGAAATAGATATGGCAGTACCCATGAGTCCAGATCAAGTTCTCAAAAAGAGACACGCAATATTTTATCATCAATCACAAAAAGATGGTGTCATGTTTCAAGGCGATGATTCTAGAGAATTCTGGGTTAGAGTTGAAGATAGAAACAGGTTAACTGCAAAAAAATACAATGATCTTGGACTAGCTGATTATGCAGCTATAGAAGCATTTAAGAGATATCACTTTTAAAATATGAAGAAGCGCTTAACATTACATCTAATCTTATTTTGTTTTATAAGCTTAACATTGTTTTCTCAAAACGACTTACAAGAGAACTATAATTTAATGCCATGGCCAAAAGAAGTTATTGAAATCGATGCTGCTTTTATAATAAATCCTGATATCAAAATTTCAATACAGGGAACAAAAAAAAAAGGAAGAGTTTATAACGCTTCTATTAATTTTCTTAGACGATTGACCAATAGAACTGGAATCTTTATTAATGAGGGGTTTCCATTAATAAATGACAAAGAAGCTTCTATTCAAATAAAATTTGATCGTATCTCAACATTATCTTTACAAGATGATGAATCTTATTCTTTATCTATTAAAGAAAAGAAAATTTTAATATCTGCTCCAACAGATATTGGTGCGTTATATGCGTTACAAACATTGTTACAATTAACCGATTATGACAGTAACAATTATTATTTTCATGGATTAAATATAAATGATACCCCTCGTTTTGTTTGGCGTGGTTTAATGATTGATGTTGCTAGGCATTTTCAGCCAGTGCATGTTATTAAACGAAATTTAGACGCCATGGCTTCTGTGAAGCTTAATGTTTTTCATTGGCATTTAACAGACGATCAAGGGTTCAGAGTAGAATCTAAAGTATATCCTAAACTTCAAGAGTTATCATCTGATGGATTGTACTATACTCAAGAACAAATAAAAGAGGTTGTCAATTATGCATCTAGTATAGGTATAAGGGTTATTCCAGAGTTTGATGTTCCTGGTCATGCTTCTGCTATATTAACTGCTTATCCAGAATTAGGAAGCAAAAAAGAATATGCATATGCTATTGAGAGATATGCAGGTGTTTTTGATCCTACTTTAGACCCTACTAATGACAAGACATATCTTTTTTTAAAGAATTTATTTACAGAAATCGCACCTTTATTTCCAGATGAATATTTTCATATTGGAGGAGATGAGAATGAAGGAAAACATTGGGATAAAAACCTAGCTATTCAAAAGTTCAAAAAACAGCATGATTTAAAAACAAATCATGATTTACAAACTTATTTTAATATTAAACTTGAAGAAATCTTAAGTAATTTAGGAAAGAAGTTAATGGGTTGGGATGAAATAATGACTCCAAATATGCCAACAACAGCTGTGATACATTCTTGGAGAGGTGAAAATGAAGGAATGTCCAAAGGAGGTTCGTTAATTAGTGCTGCAAAGAAAGGGTATCAAACGGTACTTTCTAATGGTTATTATATTGATAGAATGTTGTCTGTAAAGCATCATTATACTGTAGATCCAATAGGAGATGTTCAATTAACAACAGATGAACGAAAGCGTATATTAGGAGGAGAAGCAACAATGTGGAGTGAATTAGTAACTCCTCTTACGATTGATTCTCGAATTTGGCCAAGAACAGCTGCTATAGCAGAAAGATTTTGGTCAGAAAAAGAAATTAATGATATTGATAATATGTTAATTCGGCTTGAAGATGTTTCTAATAAATTAGAAGAATTAGGGATTACGCATATAAGAAATAAAGAAGTTATTTTAAGAAATATTAGTAATCATAAAGACAACGAAGCTCTTCAATCGTTGTCTAATCTATGTGAACCATTAAAAGTGTATTCCAGAAATAAAGGAGGTACTGAATACAAAACCTACTCCCCCTTTACCCTATTTGCTGATGCTTGTACCGCAGATGCTCCAGATGCAATGAGATTTAATAACATTACAAACAAATTAGAAGAAGAAAGTTCTATTATAGAAATTAAAAAACATCTTGAAATTTGGTCAAATAACTATAGAAATCTACAACCTATACTTCATAATCCCAATGTTGCTCCTCTAAGAGCCTTATCCCAAAATTTATCTAATACTTCTAAGATATTACTTAAAGCAATTAATACAAAAAAGATTACACAAAATGATCTTAATGAATTAAAGGCATCCTTACATATTTTAGAAGAGGCTATTATCGATGTTGAATTAGCAATAGTAGATTCACTAGAACGAATAATTAAATTTTGTGAGATTAACTATTTAATTAAGTGAAAGAATATGAAAGCTAATAATATTACATTAAAAGATTTGGCATCAATTTTAGGGGTTTCTATTTCTACAGTATCTAAAGCTCTTAGTAATAGTTCTCAAATAAGCAAGGAAACTAAAAAGAAAGTAAAAGATATAGCTAAACTACTTAATTATAGACCAAATATTCATGCATCTGCATTAAGGAATAATCGTCATAGTTTAATATTAGGAGTTATACTTCCTGACCTTAAGGATAGTTTTTTTTTAGACTCTTTAAATGGTATTACTGAAGAATCTTATAAAAATGATTATAAGATCATGGTCTATCAATCTTGTAATGATTATAATAAAGAAATAGAATATTCTAAATTATTATTTGATAGTAATATTATAGATGGACTTATTTTTTCTTCAACACAAAAAGTTATTCTCTCAAAAGCAGAAAATCATATAAAAAACTTCATTAAAAAAGGAATACCCGTTATTTACATAAATAAGCAAAAAAAGGCAAATGACATTTATAAAGAGAGAGGCTTTAAAATTGGTCAAGATTCTGTAAAAGAGTTACTTTTAAAGATTAACCATACTCATTTAAGTGCTTAATAATAAAAAGATCAAACTCACATATACTTAATAGAAATAAATGAAAACTATTAAAGGACATATTCAATTAATAATATATTATTTGTTTCTATTCTTGTTCCTATTTACTTCTTGTAATAAATCTGAAGAAATAACAAAAAACAAAACACTTTTTAGTTTAGTAAATAACGACCATACTAATATTCATTTTACCAATATAGTAGAAGAAGATTTGTATTTCAACTTTTTAAATTATCCATATGTATATAATGGAGGTGGCGTTGCTACTGGTGATATTAACAATGATGGATTAGAAGATTTATATTTTACTTCCAATCAAAAATCTAACAAATTATATGTAAACAATGGGGATTTTAAGTTTGAAGACATAACAGAAAGTGCTAGTGTTTCTGATGAAGAAGGTTGGACCACCGGAGTAACAATGGTAGATATTAACAATGATGGTTGGTTAGATATTTATGTATGCAAATCCGGAACTTTACAAAATAACGAAGCTCGTAAAAACAAGCTTTTTATAAATCAAAAAAACAATACTTTTAAAGAGAGTGCTACTCAATACGGGATTGATTTTTATGGGTTTTCTATCCAATCTTATTTTTTTGATATGGATAATGATGGAGATTTGGATATGTATTTAGTAAATCATAGGGTAGATTTTAGGAATAATATCACTATTGACATACAGAGGGATGAAAAAATTGAAGATTACGGATCTGATCAATTATTTAAAAATGAGAATGGGCGCTTTATAAATATTACTAATAGTTCTGGTATAGCAAATAAGGCTTGGGGATTATCTGCATCTATAGGTGATTTTAATGATGATGGTTGGTTAGATGTTTTTGTTGCTAATGATTTTTTTCATCCAGACTATTTATATCTCAATAATAAAAATGGCACATTCTCAGATAATGCGTTAAACACTTTTAAGCATATATCAAATAATAGTATGGGTTCTGATTTTGAAGATCTCAATAATGATTTTAAATCAGATTTAATTGTATTAGACATGCTTGCCGAAGATCATATAAGAGGTAAAGAGAATATGGCATCCATGAATATTAATAGTTTTAATATGATGGTAAATGCAAATTACCACCATCAATATATGTCTAATGTTTTTCAACTAAATAATGGCAATAATACTTTTAGTGAAATTGCCCAATTAGCTGGTATTGGTAATACTGATTGGTCTTGGGCTCCATTAATTGCTGATTTTGACAATGATGGACTAAAAGATATTTTTATTACTAATGGAATACATCATGATCTTTCTAATCAAGATTTTAGAGACCAAATGCGTCAAAATATCATGAATAGAAAAAAGGTAAGTTTAGAACAAGCTATTGCTATGATGCCTTCTAATAAATTACAGAATTACGTATATAAAAATAATGGAGATCTAACATTTACAAAAGCATCAAAAACTTGGGGTATTCAGGAAAAAGTGAATTCTAATGGTGCTGTATATAGTGATTTAGATAATGATGGAGATTTAGATTTAGTTATCAATAATCAAGCAGATGAAGCTTCTGTATACGCTAATAACTCTAATCAAAATTTTATCACTTTTTCACTTAAAGGCCCAAGTCAAAATAAGAATGCGATAGGTAGTAAAGTACAATTATATGCTAAAGACTTACAACAATCAAAAACATTATTTGTAAGTAGAGGCTATCAATCTTCAGTGACTAATAAATTACATTTTGGATTAGGAAATACAACTATTATTGATAGCATCAAGGTTGAATGGCCAGATGGGTCTAATCAGTTTTTAACTGATGTAGAGGTTAATCAAGTATTAGAATTAGATTTTACCAAAAAAGATTCGTCTTCCACAAAACATAAAGAAGTCATTCCTTCTTTATTTAAAAATATTGACCCATCAAGTTTAGGTATTAATTATCTTCAAAAAGAAAATCAATTTAATGATTTTGACATACAACTTCTATTACCTCAAAAACAATCAGAAATAAGTTCTGTATTAGCAGTGGCTGATGTCAACAATGATGGACTAGACGATTTTTTTGTTGGAAATGCTAGAGGAGCTGCATCATCTTTATATATTCAAAAAAGAGATGGCGCTTTTATAGAAAGCAATCAAAAATTATTTCAGAAAGATCTTCTTTATGAAGACACGGATGCAAAATTTATTGACATTGACAATGATAATGATTATGATTTATATGTAACCTCAGGAGGCTATGAAGTAGAGGATAATAGTCCATTATTACAAGATCGTTTATATATAAATGATGGGGAGGGCTTTTTTCACGAAAGTGATATGTTACCTCTTATATTTATAAATTCTAAAGGGATTACTGCTACAGATTTTGATAATGATGGTGATAAAGATATTTTTATAGGCAGTAGGGTTAAATCTGGGAAATATCCTTTATCTGATCATTCATATTTACTTGAAAATAAGGGTCAAAAGTATGAAAATGTTACTTCTGAAAAAATTAATGATATCTCTACATTACGCATGGTAAATGATGCCATCTTTTCTGATTATGACAATGATGGAGATGATGATTTAATAGTAGTAGGAGAATGGATGCCTATTACAATTTTTGAAAATAGAGATCAACAATTCATTAAAAAAGAAGATTCTACATTAGATAGTATTAACGGTTGGTATCAAGCAATTAAAGAAACTGATATAAATAATGATGGTAAGCCTGACTATGTTATAGGAAATTGGGGTACTAACAACAAGTTTCATCCTACAGAAACAAAACCATTACATATATATGCAGATTATTTTGATGATAATACAACTTTTGATATAGCACTTAGTAAAGTATCTAAAACAGGAGATTTAATCCCTGTACGAGGAAGAGAGTGTTCTTCCCAACAAACACCTTTTATAAATAATACTATTAAAAATTATAAAGAATTTGCATCTTCTACAATGTTTAAAATTTATGGGGATGACAAACTAAACAAAGCAACTCATTACCAGGCTCACAACTTTGCATCCTTTGTTTTGGTCAATAAAGGGAATGGTCAATTTAAAACACAAAGGTTACCAAATCAGGCACAATTTAGTCCTACTTTAAGTATAGAAAGTCATGACATTAACAATGATGGATATGTAGATATTTTTGGGATAGGCAATGTATTTGAATCCGAAGTAGAAACTATTCGTTATGATTCTTCAAAAGGATACATCTTACTAGGAAATGAAGAAGGTACATTTAAATTTAGCACCGACACCAGCTACTTAAATAATAATGAAGCTAGATCAATAAAAAAGATAATCATTAATGATAAAACCTGTTTTATTATTCTTAATAAAAATAACTACCTCAAGATTATAGAACTTAAAGACTGACTCATATATCAACAAACTTAAGAATGCAAACAAACAAATCATATTATGAAGTTATTCGAAAAGAATCATTTGCAAATAATGACGTTTATGACACGTTTTTAAATTGGATTAGCGGAGAGTTTGATTTATATCTACAAGATGAAGAAAATGATTTACAAGTGTTCTTCCCTTTCGGGAAATTTTGTATAAGGAGAATAAATAATTGTAAAGAAAATATTAAAGTAGAAATCAATGTAAAGAGCAAAAACTTGTCTCTTTGCAATTATATTTCAGACAAGATAACCGCAGTACAAAGTCATATGAAAAAAATATGATTTTACTCTTTTTATTTAATTATTTGTATTTTTAGACTAGTTATAGTACTATGAAAAATCCATGTACATTACTTATTCTATTACTAACACTATTTTTTGCAAGTGCATGCAAATCTAATCATGCGATTAAAGAGGTAGAAGTAAAAAAGGAAAGTCTTGATCTTGGTTATATGTATTGGGCAAATGACTTCACTCCGTTTGGATTTGGTTCTCGCTATTCTCTTATTGTCTTAGGAACTGTTACTAAATTAGAACCTCCATCTACACCATCTGAAGATGCATTATATACATCTGTAGAAGGTCGTATTACCATTCAAGAAATCATATACGATTCAAAATCACACAATAGAGATATGAATACAATACGTCATCTAGAAACTGATTGTTTTGATGGCACATCTCTTAAAAAAGGGAATCAAGTTTTAGTTTTTTGTGTCTCATATGAAGGTGATTATGCCATTACTGGAAGGCAATCTATCATTAAAATACCAATGAATGACAAACGTTATATAACGTCTATAAAGAAGTATATAAACGCTTCTTACAATCCCACTGTAATAGAAAAAGATCTTGATTTATGGAGTAAAGTCGTCGATGGAGAAACATTACAAAACTATATTAAAGAATATAGAGCATACAAGAACAATTGAAGACAATTTGTTTTAAAATATATCTTTCAAAAAAAATGAAAGATATATAAGTATTTGGGAAATACTGACCTTTTAATTAACTTTAAATCAGCATACATTTGTTAAATATCATAAGTAACCATTAAAACACATTTTATATGAACACTGGAAATTTAATTATCAGATTAGGCTTTGGACTCTTATTTATTTGGGGTGGCGTAGAAAAATTTATTGAAGGATTTTTAGGCGGTGTAGGTCTTGACAATATGGCTGCTTTTCTTAAAAGTAGTGGTCTTTCATTTTTAGGAGATTCAGGAACATACGCACTAGGAGCTTTATTAGCAGCTCTAGAACTCATTGCTGGTATACTTCTTATCATTAACAAAAAGACTTTTCTGGCATATGTTTTTTTAGCATTTATCATGTTAATGGCATTAGTACTAGTACATATTCCTTCAGGTAATTGGATGAATATTATGATACATCTTGCACTATTTACAACTTTAACAGGACTTGCTCTTAATGCGCGAGCAACTAGTTAATCTCAAAAATATATGAAAATAAAAAATCCTCTGAGTTTTCAGGGGATTTTTTATTTATCGCACATAACAGATTAAATCTTTTACATATTAAGTTAAAAAGCCAATTCATATACAGCCCCATCATTCTCAAACTCAAATAACTTAGAGTAATCCATTACATTAGAAACTCCATCAAGTTTACATAAATAAGAGACTGTTACACAAAGACTATTAAACAACACTTCTTTATCTTTCGGGTTAATAGGTTTTTGTCCATAATATCGTATAGGTAAAGAATATCCACAAGCCTCTAAAAAAACAGCTTCGATTTGCAATAATTCTTGAGGCGTATATCCATTAAACGTTCGTCCCAATCCTTGATGTACTTTTCCAATATAATTCAAAACAATAGCACCATGATCATCAGAAAGATATTTCCAAGCTTCTGTGTTGTCTAGAATATTTCCTACAGCACATGATTTACAACATTCAGGATGTAATAAATCACTATGAAAAGCAGTATATAATTTTGTAATAGCGTCCTCAAGCCTTTTGGAAGTATTCATAGTATTTTTTTTAGCTCTTTAAATTTAAAAAAAATAAACCTAATAACACATAAATTAATAGCACAAAATAGTTAGAGAACCATAGTACTTCCATTAAGTATTAAATAAGAATTTTTGACATATGTCAACCCAAACTTCGCTTAACAAATCAAAATTACAAATGAGGAGTTTTTGACATCATACACATTTATAAAATACACTGATTCAGCAGGAAACATTAGCTTTGTGTTATTTTTAACAACATACGGTAGGAATTTTTGACATTCAGTTGTTATTTTAGTAGGCAATAGCATCAAGTCAATTATACCTTTTCAATCAAACATACTTAAATACTGACATGACGTTAGTATTTATGTAAGACTAATATGCTCATATAAACAAAGGATAACGTGTAATTAGCCAACACATAGGTCTCTATATGAACAAGCTCAATTAAAATATAAAATAAAAACCGTATTTTTCAAAAAAACTACACTACATGAGTAAATATTATTTAACCCTGTTGACTTTCTTATTTGCTTTATTATTATCCTGTGGTAATGATGATAATTATATTCCTGTAAATGAAACTGATGACGACCCAATCATGACAGATGATCAAGGTACTGTAGATGATATGAATGTAACTGTTGACTTAACTGCAGTTCCTTTTACTTCATTATCTGAATATGGCTTTTTTGATGGAAATCTAGCAGACCTTATTCCTAATCAAGGAGTACTTGAATACTCATTAATTAATAAACTCTTTTCTGATTACTCAATAAAAAAACGTTTTATATGGATGCCAGAAGGAGTAACCTCTACATACGATAGTGATAATAAATTACTTATTTTTCCAATTGGCACTATAATAGTCAAAAACTTCTTTTACGATAATGTTCTTCCTGCAAACTCTAGACGTATTCTAGAAACTCGTATGCTTATACGTACTGCTGATGGTTGGGAATTTGCCAATTATGTATGGAATGAAGCACAAACAGAAGCTACGCTAGATTTAGATGGTAGTAATGTAGATATTATGTGGGAACTCAATGGTGAAACTAGATCTGTAAATTATAGAATTCCTAATATTGCAGAATGTCAGACATGTCATAAAACGGGTGACACTTCTATTCCTATTGGACCTAAACCTCAAAATCTTAACAAATCATTTACCTATTCTGATGGAACTACAGAAAATCAACTTCAAAAATGGCTAGATGCAGGATACTTACAATCATTTCCTAATAGCATAAATACTTTAGTAGACTGGGAAGACACGAGTGCCCCTATTAAAGATAGAGTACGTAGTTATGCTGAGGTTAACTGTGCTCATTGTCATATAGATGAAGGACATTGCTCTTATAGACCTATACGATTAGATTACGCATCATCTATATTAGATGAAAACATTGGAATTTGTGTTGAACCAGATGAAGATTTAGGAGGAGGGCTTTCTCATATTATCAAGCCAGGAAATATAGGAAGATCAACTTTATTTTTTAGACTAAATACCACAGCCGAAGAAGTTCGTATGCCTCTTTTAGGAAGAACTCTTATACACGATGAGGCTATTACACTTATAGAAGAATTTATAAACCAACTAGAAACTGAATGTGAATAACTAAACTACACCAATCATGAAAAAATTACTTTACACTTTATTACTATGTATGCCTTTTGCATTACTAGCTCAACAAGATTGCGCAAATGCAATTTCAGTAAGTGCAGGAACATATACTGTAGACACCATAGACGGTGAAGCTCCTACACCTGTCTGTACAACTTCAACTACAAACCCTGCTAACAATGGAGAATGGTACCTGTATACTGCAGCAGATGATGTTTTTGTTACTGTAACATCAGATCTTCAAGTAAATTCTGGAGGGGATACACGTCTACAGATTTATAGTGGAGATTGTGGAAATTTAAACTGTGTTATCGGAGATGATGACGGCGGTAATATTGGAAATGGATACTTATCTGTTGCTTCTTTTCAAGCAACGGCTGGCACATCTTATTATATCGCTTGGGACAACAATTGGTCTTCTAACGGTTTTGATTTTGAAATTAGTGAAGCAGATGCTCCACCTCCAGGACAACTTACATTTACAGCTCAAGGAGTTACAACTAATGGTTCTAGACTTGCCATGGTTGATATGAATGGAGACTTCCTTGACGATTTAGTATCTGTATCTAACACAAACGTAAATATTAATTACCAACTTGAAGGTGGCGGTTTTAATACTGTAGACATCACAACGACTCCTGCAAACTATACTCCTTCTTGGAGTCTTGCTGCTGGAGATATAGATGGGAATGGTTATAACGACTTACTTTATGGTGGAGGTAGTGGTGTTACTTTTATGTATGCAAATGATGATGGCACAGGATTTACAGAAGTTTCAGGACCGGAATATGTTTTCTCGCAACGTTCTAATTTTGTAGATCTTAATAACGATGGTAACTTAGACGCTTTTGTATGTCACGATGTACAACCTAATGTATACTATATTAATGATGGTGATGGGAATCTTACATTCTACCAAGGAGCAGATCCTGATGGAATCCCATCTGGTTTAGGTCTAGTTTCAAACGGAGGTAACTACGGTACTGTATGGATTGATTTTGACAATGATCATGATATGGATCTTTTTATCGCAAAATGTAGAGGAGGTCAAACTGAAGCAAAAATCAATCAACTTCATAGAAATAATGGTGACAACACCTATACTAATATCGCTGGAGATACGGGCGTAAATCTTGCCGATGCTGTTCAGACTTGGTCTTCAGCTTGGGGAGATTATGATAATGACGGAGATATGGATGGGTACATTGGAGCGAGTTCTACTTCAGACGGACCTACAAAATATATGCGTAATAATGGAGATGGAACTTTTACAGACATTTCTGGTTCTGTAGACCTTTCTGGAACACCATTAGGGATCGAAAATGCACCGGGAGACTTTAATAATGATGGTCACCTTGATATATTCTCAAATGGTAGAATTCTTTTAAACGGAGGTGATGGACTTTCTTTTACAGTCCTTAGCCAAACAGTTCCTCAAAGCGGAGCTATTGGAGATGCTAATGATGATGGTTTCTTAGATATTTTCAGTAATGGACTTTTCTTAAACAATGCAAACGATAATAACTGGATCAAAATAGTAACTATAGGAGATCAAAGTAATAGAAATGGTATTGGAGCTCGTGTAGAGATTACATCTTCTGGATTAGGAACTCAGATAAGAGATGTACGAAGTGGAGAAGGTTTTAGATACATGAGTTCTTTAAATACTCATTTTGGTTTAGGTCAAGATGATGCTATTGAGGTCGTAACTGTTTATTGGCCTTCAGGTATTATTACTACAATTGATAATCCAGATATTAATGAAACACTTGTTATACATGAAAATGAAGCATTAGGAATAGATGATATTACTGCAAATGATCTTAAACTATTCCCTAACCCTGCAGAAGATTTCATAAATCTAGAAACATCATTCCAATTAAACAATGCTATTTATACTGTATTTACAATAGATGGTAAGCGTGTTCTTAATGGAAAACTTGATACAAATGCTGTTGATGTAAGTAATCTTGCAACAGGAAATTACTTTATGCGTATTTATCAAGAAAACAAATCATACGTACAACAGTTCTTAAAGAAATAAGGATCTATTTACTTCTAAAATAAGTACATAAAAAATGCGTGCCATTTGGCACGCATTTTTTTTACACTCTCGATCAAAGAAATTACTCTACTTCTTTACCTTCAGCAGTCCATTGAGAAATTCCTCCTTCCAAGTCGTATATTTTTTCAAAACCAGCTTCTTCTAGCAAAGCAGCACATTTTGCACTTCTGCCTCCTTTCTGGCAATACACGTATACTGGTTTATCTTTATCAAGTTCTGATATCTGTGCTGCCCAATCATCACCTTGATATACGATGTTTTTTGCATTCTTTATGTGATTAGAAGCAAATTCGTTTCTTGTGCGAACATCTATTAACTGTACAGATTCCGCACGAAGTACTTCTTCCATCTCTTGTACAGAAATCACTTCAACACGAGGTTCTGTAGCTACCTCTTTACAAGAAACTATTGATAAAACAATACACAAAGGAATGACGTATCTCATCATTTTTTAATTAACCTTCTTGATCTACCCAAGCAGTATACCCACCTAGCATATTATAAGTTGTTTCAAAACCAAGTTGTCCCATAATAGCACAAGCTTGACCACTACGATTACCAGAACGACAATACACATAGTAATTTTTTGCTGGGTCTAATTTCTTTACCTCATCTATAAAACCTTGCCCTAGATATATATCTATATGCTGTGCATTATCTAGCATTCCTTCTTCTACTTCATCATCTGTTCGTACATCTAGAATTACTGCATTTTCGTCTGTTGCTATAAGTGATTTCCACTCATCTACTGTTATATCTTTCATTATGTTAATTTGAGTTGTCCTAATTCTGTTTTCTTTATGGCTCCATATCCTCCTAATACATTTACCACATTGTCGATCCCTTGTGATCTTGCAATAGAAGCATAAATTAATGATCTATAGCCTCCTGCACAATGTATATGGTATGTTTTTGAGGGATCTAAGTTTTTGCTATTTGTATGTACTTCGTCTAGCGAGGCGTGAGATACTCCATCTATATGACTTGTAGCATACTCTCCAGGCTTACGCACATCAAGAGGGTTTGTAATACTACCGTTTGTAATTCCGTCTACAAATTCTTGTGCCGTTACTTCTTGTATTGCTACAGTTTCTTTTCCAGCAGCTACCCATGCCTCTACACCTCCTTTAAGATATCCTAAACTATGATCATATCCTACTCTAGAAAGACGTGTTGCCACTTCTTCTTCCTTCCCTTCTTCGGCTATAAATATTATTTTTTGATTGATATCTTGCACTACAGATCCTACCCACGGAGCAAACTGACCGCTAAGACCTATAAACCAAGCATGTGGTAAGGACGCTTTCGCGAAAGCAAAAATAGCTCTTGTATCTAGTATTAATACATCATCCTGCGAGGCTATTGTCTCAAACTCTTCAACCGAAAGTGGTGTTGTTCCTCTTTTTATAATTGTATCAAAATCTATATTCACACGCTTATTCATAGCGACATTCTCAGGAAAATAACTAGGAGGCGCTTGAAGTCCTGTAATAAGTTCTTTTATAAAATCTGCTTTAGAAAGTTTAAAAGCATAATTTGTCTCCTTTTGATTTCCTAATGTATCACTAGTCTGACTACTCATGTTTTTACCACAAGCAGATCCTGCACCATGTGCTGGATAAACGATAATATCATCAGATAATGGCATAATGCGATTATGTAAACTATCATAGAGATGCCCTGCTAGATCTTCTTTGGTCAGGTTTGATTTTGCTGCAAGATCTGGACGTCCTACATCTCCTATAAATAAAGTGTCTCCTGTAAATAACGCTTGCTCCTCCCCTTTTTCATTTCGCAGCAAATAACACGTAGATTCCATAGTATGACCAGGCGTATGGATCACTTCTATAGTAAGTGCTCCCAATGTAAAAACTTCTCCATCTTTTGCTCCATGATAATCATAGCCAGCTTTTGCATTAGGTCCTAATACCACCGTCGCTCCTGTAGCCTTTGCTAAGTCTACTTGTCCACTTACAAAATCAGCATGAAAATGAGTTAAAAAAACATACTTAATAACACTCTCGTGTTCTTTGGCAAGATCAAGATAAGGTTGTACCTCTCTTAATGGATCTATAATAACAGCCTCACCTTGCGAACTTATAAAATAAGCTCCTTGGGCTAGGCACTTTGTATACATTTGTTCTAAGATCATAACGTATGTGTAGTTTGAGTACAAATTTAAGCAAATAAAATAGGGGTAAACAAAAAAATCGAAATCAGTCGATTTCGATTTTCTATATTTTCATAAGCTTAGACTATGCCTTAATAGAACAACCTATAGCTTTGGTCTCTGTTACCTCTACTGACTTACCAGATAATAGTGCATCTACTGCATTTTCCAAGTATCTTACTTTTACAGCATTTGCGCTTCTAGAATTATCATCAATAGCACCTATATATTTTACTTCATTCCCTTTATCAGTTTTCTGAAGTAAATATACATGTGGTGTTTTTGTCGCTCCATACTTTGGATATACCTGTTGACCTTCATCAAAAAGATATGGAAATGTAAACCCTTTTTCTTTTGCTCTTACTTTCATAGCTTCAAAACTATCTCCAGGTTTTACATCTGGATTATTAGGGTTTATAGCAATTACAGGATAACCTAAATTCTTATATTTTGTATCAAGTGCTATAATCCTATCTTCATTTGCTACAGAAAATGGACACGTATTACAGGTAAAAATCACAATAAATCCTTTTGCGCTTGTATAATCTGAAAAAGAAACAAATTGTCCATCTATATTTTTAAGATGAATATCATCTGCCATATCTCCTACACCATATCCATTACTCCCTATTCCTTTAGGTCCCATAGACTTTACTACAAACGCAGATAAAATCACTACGACAGCAAGGGCGGTTAAGATTTTTAATGTTTTCATAAAAATAATTTAAGCTCTTTTTCTAATTCATCATATGTAAATGATCTTTCATAAAAAGAACGTTTTTCTTTAGTATATATAATAGTGGCTGGAATTGCTCCCGACCATGAAACATCTACTTTAGGTATCCAATTATTTGCATCCCCATCGTCTAAAAATACTACTTCTGATTGAATATTATGCTTTTCTATAAAACGACTTAAGCGTTCTATATGATCTGGAAAATCAAGACTTACCAAAATTACATCTACATCCTGATCTGCATACAATGTATTTACCTTCTCAAAATAAGGTAATTCTTTGACACAAGGTTGACACCAAGTTGCCCAAAAGTTAACCACTTGAACTGTTGCATTGGACGTTTCTAGATATTCCTCTAATCCTTCGTAATCAACTGTTTCAAAAGATACTTGGGAAGACATTTTGGTTGACGTAATGACTTCTTCCTTTCCTCCTTTACAACCCATCAAGATCAATACACCTACGAGTATATAGTATTTCATCATTACAAATGTATAATATGGTTTTTGTTCTATAGGTTCTATTAACAAACTTTGGGATTTATACGTTAAAAAATTGTTGCACTCTTCTTAGAAAATCATCAAATTTTTAAAAAATTGTTAAATATTCCAAATTTAAGTTCAAACATATTACATTTGTATATACAAATATTGTAATGACAATTGAAGATATCATAAAAACAAAAACATTACCGCTTTCGCGAAAACTAACGATAAATGTTTTGTACTCAGCAAGCTGGGCTAATGATATCATCACTGAAGCTATAAAACCATTTGATGTATCATTACAACAATTTAATGTATTACGAATTTTAAGAGGGCAGAAAAACAAACCTGCAAACCTATCTACCATTAATTCTAGAATGGTCTCTAAGATGAGTAATACAACAAGACTTGTAGATAAATTAATTTTGAAAGGATATACAGAACGTACTGTGTGTCCTTCAAACAGAAGAAAAGTAGAAATCACAATCACAAAAAAAGGACTTTTACTTTTAGAAAAAATGGACATCGTTGTAAATGATGCCGAAAATAGAGTCACACAACAACTAAATGAAGATGAGCTTGAGTTGCTCAATAAACTACTCAATAAACTTAGACAATAAATATATTTAAACAGAAACAATGAAAACAAGAATTTTTACAGCAGTTTTAGCACTTATAGTAACAGGAGCATTTGCCACAACAAACCCAATAAAAAAAGAAGTAAAAGTAAAAGAAGCTACCATTACTTGGACTGGAAAAAAAGTAACAGGTTCACATACAGGTTCTATTAACTTAAAAGAGGGTACTCTTATTATGGAAGGGAATACACTTGTAGGTGGAAGTTTTACTATTGATATGACTTCTATACAAGTAACCGACCTAGAGGCTGGAAAAGGAAAAGAAAAACTAGAAGGCCACTTAAAAACGGACCAGTTTTTTGGAGTCGATAACTTTCCATCTGCTACTTTTACAATTACAAAGTCTGTAAAAAGTGGTAATGGATATAGCGTTGTAGGTGATATGACAATCAAGGGAGTCACACAAAACATGAAAATTCATATGGATATGAATGGGAATACAGCATCTACTACATTATCTGTAGATCGTACAAAATACGGTATCAAGTACGGATCTTCATCTTTCTTTGATAACTTAAAAGACAAAGCTATTAGTGATAATTTTGATCTTGCTGTGAGTTTAAAATTCTAAAGTAAAGACCCTTCACAAAAAAACGTACTAACAATTTTTATAAAATTTAGTTATTGCGTTTTTTTTATTTAAATGGGCTTCCTATCTTTATACCCTAAATGAAAAACAACACAGTACATACTTGGTGGTGGAAAACGAAACAACAGTTGTCGTAAGAAGCCCCTATGTATTAAATCATATAAAAAGCCTGTCTTACGACAGGCTTTTTTCATTTCTATAGACAATAGGACTATAAAAAAGAATATGCTAATGACATACGTATTAAAAACACATTCCAAAAAACTGCTTGCAGATACGATTACACCCGTATCCGTGTACTTGCGACTACGTGATCGTTTTCCTAATAGTTTATTATTAGAAAGTAGCGATTACCACGCAAATGACAATAGTTTTAGTTATATCTGTTGCAATCCCATTGCCTCTATTAAAGTAGATCGCAATGAGATTACACAACAATTCCCTGACGGTAAGACAATTACAGACAGTAATACTCCAGAGACCGATGTTGTAGGAATTTTAGACGCTTTCGCGAAAGCGTTCACATCAGAATCATCAGACTTTAAATTCATAAATAATGGCCTCTTTGGATACCTATCATACGATGCTGTTCATTATTTTGAAGATATAGAGGTCACAAAAAAAGAGCACGATCTTGCTATCCCAGATATCTATTATGCTGTGTATCAAAATATCATTGCGATCAATCATTTTAATAATGAAGCCTATATATTTTGTCATACCACATCAGGTGAAAATAATATTTCGCAAATAGAACAACTACTTAAAGTTAAAAACTTTGCAGAGTATAATTTTAATAGAGAAGGCACTCCAGAAACTAATATTTCTGATGATGACTATAAATCTTTAGTAGAAACATGCAAAAAGCATTGTCAACGAGGTGATGTCTTTCAAATAGTACCTAGCAAACGATTCTCTCAACAATTTAAAGGAGATGAGTTTAATGTATATCGAGCATTGCGTAGTGTAAATCCATCCCCTTATTTATTTTACTTTGACTATGGAGATTTTAAAATTTTTGGTTCATCACCAGAAGCGCAACTCATTGTAAGTGATGGAAAAGCCGAAATTCATCCCATCGCTGGTACGTTTAAACGTACAGGAAATGATGAACAAGATGCACAACTTGCCAAAGAACTTGCCATAGATGAAAAAGAAAATAGCGAGCATGTTATGCTCGTAGATCTTGCGCGTAATGATCTTTCTAGAAATGGACATGGGGTTCAAGTCGAAACCTATAGAGAAGTACAATTCTTCTCACATGTAATTCATCTTGTAAGCAAAGTAACTGCTCATAAACACACGTCATCTAGTACATTACAAGTAGTTGCAGATACATTTCCTGCAGGAACTCTAAGTGGCGCGCCTAAGCATATGGCAATGCAATTACTAGAAAAATACGAAAATAGAAATCGCACATTTTATGGTGGTGCCATAGGATTTATGGATTTTAATGGCAATTTTAATCATGCAATCATTATTCGTTCGTTCTTAAGTAAGAATCATGCATTACATTACCAAGCAGGAGCCGGAATTGTTTCGGGCAGTGATCCCGCAAAAGAGCTACAAGAAGTATATAATAAACTAGGTGCATTAACAATGGCATTAGAAATTGCCGAAGAAATTTAATTTAGAAAAGATGAAAAAAGTACTCGTAATAGATAACTATGATAGTTTTGTGTACAATCTTGTACACTATCTTGAAGAATTAGATTGCACTGTTGTTGTAAAGCGTAATGATCAATTTCATATTGATGATTGTGAAGAATATTCAAAAATATTATTATCACCAGGCCCTGGAATCCCAGAAGAAGCTGGATTACTTAAAGAAGTTATTAAGAAATATGCTGCTACAAAAAGTATTTTAGGAGTATGCTTAGGGCAACAAGCCATAGGTGAAGTTTTTGGAGGAACACTTATCAACCTAGATCAAGTATTTCATGGAGTAGCTACACAGATTGACATTACAAAGGAAGATACTATCCTTTTCAAAGGATTAGATCAACATATTCCTGTAGGTAGATATCATTCTTGGGTAGTTGCCAATGAAGGCTTTCCTGAAAGTTTAGAAATAACTGCTGTAGATGGTAATGGTCAAATTATGGGATTACGTCACAAAATATTTGATGTGAGAGGCGTACAATTCCATCCAGAAAGTGTACTTACACCCGATGGGAAAGCAATGATTAAGAATTGGATTAATAACTAACCTAAATTAATTTTAATACCATGAAAAAAGCTTTTTTATACCTATCATTGAGTTGTTTGGTTGTTTCTTGTATAAAGGACAAGCCAGCACCACCTGAACTGCCTGCCACTCCTGCAGTTGTTGAAGTGCCTGAAACACCACCAGCTCCAGAAGCAGACTCTATTCCTGAACCACCACCAGTTCCTGAAGTTATAAAAAAGACCCCTCCTCCTGTTAAGAAAAAAGTAGTCACAAAAAAAAGAGAAGATTATAAGTCTTTAATTTTTAATGTACAACTAGGGATTAATCCTGGTAAGAAAAACTGGGTATTATTTAAAAATGGCACCTATCTCGTTTTTCCTAATAATACCGCCGAAAAAGATGCTGTAAGGGCAGCAAAAAAAATCCTCTCAGCTCATGACGGAGATATCATCTTTGTGGAGAAATCAAATTTTGCAAAAGGATGGATTGCTTCGACTCCTACGGGTATTTATAATTATATAGAACGAGGAGCCTTTGGGAGAAGAGCTCCAAAATCATCAAGAATAGAAAAGAAAGGGATTAAAAATATTGCTGCAGATAAAAAAGAGCTAGAAATTATACACATCAATAATCAATAGTTCTGAATACTATAAATGACAAAGACAGACGTGACTAAAATAAAGGTTCCGTCTTCATGAAAAATAACTATGAAAAAGATACTTAATAGACTTATACAACACGATGTTCTTTCTAAGCAAGAATCACGTGAAATTTTAGTCAATATATCAGAAGGGAAATACAACCCTAGTCAGATAGCGTCATTTTTAACGGTCTATATGATGCGTAGCATCACAGTAGAAGAGCTCGAAGGATTTAGAGATGCATTATTAGATTTGTGCCTTTCCATCGACCTTTCTGAGTATAACACCATTGATTTATGTGGTACTGGAGGAGACGGAAAAGACACCTTTAATATTTCTACACTATCTAGTTTTGTTACTGCCGGTGCTGGAGTACATGTGACTAAACACGGTAATTATGGAGTCTCTTCGGTAAGTGGTAGTAGTAATGTGATGGAATACTTAGGCATCAAGTTTAGTAATGATAGTGATTTCCTAAAACGATCTATGGATGAAGTTGGAATGTGTGTATTACATGCGCCGTTATTTCACCCAGCAATGAAAAACGTAGCTCCTATACGGCGAGAACTTGGAGTCAAAACCTTTTTTAATATGCTAGGTCCTATGGTAAATCCAGCATTTCCAAAAAATCAGCTTGTAGGTGTTTTTAACCTTGAACTTGCAAGAATGTATGGATACCTCTATCAAAAAGGAGATAAAAACTTTACCATCCTTCATGCGCTGGATGGGTATGATGAAATCTCATTAACAGGTCCTACAAAAACAATTACAAACCGCACAGAAACCATACTTACTCCATCAGATTTTGGCGTAATAGCACACACACAACAAGATATCTATGGAGGTGATAGTGTTGAGGCATCTGCAAATATTTTTGTAGATGTTATTTCTGGCAAAGGCACGGAGCCACAAAATAATGTGGTCTGTGCAAATGCAGGAATGGCAATTGCTACCGTAAAAGGACTCACCCCAAAAGAAGGCTTTGAACAAGCTAGAGAAAGTTTGCTGTCTGGAAAAGCATTAGAAAAATTAAAGAAATTACAACAACTCAGTAAATAATACATCTATTCCTTCTCCTTGAGGAGAAAGTTAGGATGAGGTGACATACTATGACAATACTAGAAAAAATAATTGCAGATAAACATAAAGAAGTTGCTCTTAAAAAACAACTTATTCCTATCTCCCAATTAGAGCAATCTGCCTTATTTGAACGAGAAACACAATCTCTAGCAACTACTTTACAACACGGATCTGGGGTTATCGCAGAGCACAAACGAAGGTCTCCTAGTAAATCTGTAATAAATAACAGTTTAAGTGTTCAAGATGTCGCTTTAGGATATGAAATAGCAGGTGCTAGTGGCATGTCTGTTTTGACAGATGGTAAATATTTTGGAGGATCGCTTGATGATTTATTACTAGCTAGAGCAGCCACTCAGTTTCCGTTATTACGCAAAGAATTTATTGTAGATGAGTATCAGATTCTAGAAGCAAAAGCCCATGGTGCCGATGCTATTCTATTAATTGCTGCCTCACTTACAAGAAAGGAGATTGAAGATTTTTCCGCTTTCGCGAAAGCGTTACACCTAGACGTCCTTTGCGAATCACATAATAAAGAAGAACTTCTCAAATCTATTGTTCCGACCGTAGATATGTTAGGAATAAATAATAGAAATTTAAAGACCTTTGATGTAAGTATCCAGACGAGTAAAGACTTAGTCTCCTTGATACCAGACAATTTTGTCAAAGTATCCGAAAGCGGAATCAGTTCTGTAGATGCAATTAAAGAGTTGAAACCTTATGGTTTTGAAGGTTTTCTGATAGGAGAAAATTTTATGAAAACTGATAACCCTGGAGCAAGTGCTAACGAGTTTATTAAGAAGCTGTAATATGAAACTCAAAATTTGCGGAATGAAATATAATACACAAGAAGTCGCTGCATTGCAACCAGACTATCTTGGGTTTATATTTTATGAAAAAAGTCCGCGCAATTTTAATGGGGAAATACCACAACTTCCAGAAGGCATAAAAAAAGTAGGTGTATTTGTAGATGCTGATATTGCTTTCGCGAAAGCGAACATAGAAAAATACCAACTAGACATCATCCAATTACACGGAAACGAATCTCCTGAGTATATTCAAGAATTAAAAACTGCATGTCAATCTGAGTTTACCGAAGATTCAAAGAGTACACTAGAAATATGGAAAGTTTTTGGGATCAAAGACATCTTTGATTTTGACAGACTTATTCCTTATGAATCTCTTGTTGATGCCTTCCTTTTTGACACCAAAGGAAAAGCAAAAGGTGGTAATGGATATACCTTTGATTGGAGTGTTCTAAAAAAATATTCGACTCAAACACCCTTTATTTTAAGTGGCGGTATTGGACTAGAAGAAATAGATAACATAAAAGAAATTCTAGGAACTCATCTTCCCATTCTTGCACTAGATATAAATAGCAAGTTTGAAGATACACCTGGACAAAAAAATATAGAAAGTCTAAAACAATTTATAAATGGACTAGACTTCAATAAAGTTCAAGACGCTTCTGCGAAGGCGGAAGACTCATCAAATTAAACGTAAAGTAAAATGGAATTCTCAGAAGAGTAATTTTACTTTTATATGACAACAAATACGCATAACAAAGTTTTATATACAGTATTTACTGTTAACTTAAAAAGACGAAGTTTACAAAAAGAGTTTTACAAGCAAATATAACCTTGACAAACTCATCTATTTTGAAACGTTTAAAACGGTATCGGAAGCAAGAAAAAGAGAACGTCAAATAAAGAAATGGAATCGAGAATGGAAAGAAAATTTAATCAACGATATGAATCCAAATTGGGATGATTTAAGTTGGATGCTCCAAAAAATAAAATACTTCCCGTGGAGACGGGAAACTAATAATAAGCTAGGGTGGATGAGATTTCCGCCTTCGCGGAAATTAAATGAATACTATGATTACAGAACCACATACTAGTTACCAAGCAGACGATCGAGGATATTACGGTGATTTTGGGGGTGCATTTATTCCAGAAATGCTCTATCCCAATGTAGAAGAATTGCGCTCTCAATATGTGCAAATTATGCAAGAGCCTTCATTCCAAAAGGAATTTAATGCCTTACTTAAAGATTATGTAGGTCGTCCTACACCTTTGTACTATGCTGAACGTTTTAGCAAAAAATACAATACAAAAGTATACCTAAAACGTGAAGATTTATGCCATACTGGAGCTCATAAAGTAAACAATACGATTGGTCAGATATTGATGGCAAAACGATTAGGCAAAACACGTGTTATTGCTGAGACTGGTGCAGGACAGCATGGCGTTGCAACAGCAACTGTTTGTGCTTTAATGGGACTAGAATGTATTGTATATATGGGTGCTATTGATATAGAGAGACAAGCGCCTAATGTAGCTCGTATGAAAATGCTAGGTGCTACAGTGCGTCCAGCCATGTCGGGAAGTAAAACACTGAAGGATGCAACAAATGAAGCGATACGAGATTGGATTAATAATCCTGTAGACACACATTACATTATCGGATCTGTGGTGGGACCTCATCCGTATCCAGATATGGTGGCTCGCTTTCAATCGGTGATTTCTGCTGAGACAAAAAAGCAACTGCAAGAAGTCGAAGGTCGTGAAAATCCAGATTATGTAGTGGCTTGTGTAGGTGGTGGTAGTAATGCTGCTGGATTATTTTATCATTATCTAGATCAGCCAGAGGTGGGTATTATCGCTGTTGAAGCTGCTGGAAAAGGAATAGATACGGGAGAAAGTGCAGCAACATCTGCACTGGGTCGTGAAGGCATTATACACGGTAGTAAGACATTATTGATGCAAACTCCAGACGGACAGATTACAGAACCTTATTCTATCTCGGCAGGATTGGATTATCCTGGTGTTGGACCGATGCATGCGCATTTATTTAGAACAGGTCGTGGTGAGTTTATCTCTATTACCGATGATGACGCTATGCAAGCAGGACTCGCACTGAGTAAACTAGAAGGGATTATTCCTGCTATAGAAACCAGTCATGCCCTTGCTATTTTTGAAACTAGAACATTCAAGCCAGATGATGTAGTCGTAGTTAATTTATCTGGTCGTGGAGATAAAGATTTAAATACATATATCGATTATTTTAAGCTATAGTTTAATTTTTATTTCCGCTTTCGCGAAAGCAAAAAAAACGCTACATAATATATAATAAAGTCGTATGCTCGAAGATATTTCTGCCTACGTGAGAATAAAATGAACAGAATACAACAAAGATTACAAGAAGATAAAAAGTTACTTAGTCTCTATTTTACAGCTGGATATCCAGCTATTAATGACACAATGCCTATCCTACAACAATTACAAGATAGCGGTGTTGATATGGTTGAAATAGGACTTCCTTTTTCTGATCCGCTAGCCGATGGCCCAACCATTCAAGCAAGTAGTACTACCGCGCTTCACAATGGGATGACTACGCAATTGTTATTTGACCAACTTAAAGATGTACGTAAGACGATTGATATCCCGCTTATCTTGATGGGTTATTTTAATCCGATGTTACAATATGGTGTTGAGAAATTTTGTGCGACTTGTGCAGAAATAGGAATTGATGGAATCATTATGCCAGACTTACCACTTGCCGAATATGAAGCTGAATACAAAGCTATTTTTGAGAAATATGGGCTTATTAATGTCTTTTTGATTACGCCACAAACCAGTGATGATCGTATCAGGCAGATAGATGCTGCGAGTGATGGATTTATATATATGGTAAGTAGTACAAGTACGACGGGAGCACAAAGTGGTTTTGGAAATACACAATCTGAATATTTTGAACGTATTGCTTCTATGAAGCTTAAAAACCCACAAATTGTAGGGTTTGGAATTAGTAATGCAAATACATTTAATGCAGCTACCGCTTACGCGAAAGGTGCCATCATCGGAAGTGCTTTTATAAAACATATCACTACACATGGTGCAGATAGTGTAGACACATTTGTGAAGACAATTCGATAAATGTTAGTGTAACATTTAATTAAAAAACATGTGAACATGTGTTTTCAAAATCATCCAAACTATCATTTCTAAATGTTTTAAAGCTACATTGTTTTTGTAAAAAAATAATGCACGCATAGTAAATTATCATAAAAATTGTGTATTATATCGATGTTTTTGTGTATTTCGACGTTTAGTCGATGTTTTGTCTTAAAAAATAAAGGATAGACTGAACTCCTCATATTTTTGTATTCACAGAACTCAAGATTATGAAAACAGTTATTATTTTAGTAGTATCTCTTTTTTCTTTCACTATAGGAGCAACTACATTACCATCTTTAGAAAAACAAGCGTTAATCGATTTGTATTATGCTACAAATGGAGATAATTGGACTGAGTCTTGGGACTTAAATGCATCTGTAGAACACTGGAAAGGAGTCACTATTATTGATAATAAAGTAGTGGCATTAAAACTTACAAATAACAATCTCAATGGAGAACTTCCAGCATCTATAGGAAACCTTGTAAACCTAAAGGTTTTAAATCTTCATAACAATACCATACAAGGAAACATTCCTACATCTATTGGAAACTTAGGCAAATTAATAAGTCTTAATATATCTCTAAATACACTCCAAGGAAACGTACCTGAAGAAATATCAAAAATAAAAAGTCTTGAATATCTGTATATATACTCAAATGATTTTACAGGATTTTTACCTACAGAAATTAATACACTACCCAACTTGAGAAGTATTCGTATGTATGCAACAAGCATAGAAACGAATACAACAAATACCTTTGCAGTTTTATATTAATTACAGTTGTATTACCTTTTTTTCCCCAAATCAACAACAAGAACAGAAATATACGCCCCAAGTATTTCTGTTCTTATTTTTTGAGCAGACACCAAATCATATAGACATTGTATTCAAAACAAGTCAGAGCTACTATGTAACATTTCTATAATATCATATACTTATCGTATATGGCAACTTTTATATTTATAATTGTATTTATTGGATTAGTAGTACTCGCTTATTTCTTTCCAAAAGGAGCCAAAATATTTGGTATTGATGCTGAAATTCTTTTTCGAAAGAATAAAGAAGAAGATGACGATTATTATTCTTAATTTTCCTCAAAAAACAAATATCACTCTATCAATTCCTGAAAAATCCAGATAACATATTACTCATATTAGATCTCGATGAGACCTTAATTCATGCCACAGGAACTCAATTAGAAGTTCCTCATAATTTTAGGTATACTAATTATTTTATTTATGAGAGACCCTATCTCAAGGAATTTCTAGAAACAATTAGTCTACACTTTAATTTGGCTATTTGGTCCTCTGCAGACGATATGTATGTACAAGAAATAGTCGACAAGATTAAACCTTCGACAATAACATTTGAATTTGTATGGGGACGAACGCGTTGCACAACAAGACGAGATTATGATCTAGATAGGTATGTTCATGAAAAACGTCTCAAAAAAGCAAAAAAGCTAGGCTTTACGTTAGAACGTATGCTTATCATAGATGACTCCCCTGAAAAGACAAGAGATAATTATGGCAATGCGATATACATCAACGCATTTGAAGGAAATCAAAACGACAAAGAATTACAAGCACTCTCAGAATACCTTCATAGTATAAAAAATACACACAATGTGAGAAGTCTTGAAAAAAGAGGTTGGAGAAATCAAGTCTCTACTAACCGATAAAACAATTATTGGATGGTTTCTGCGTATCTTACCTACGATTAAGAATTAACCCATTCATACGTATGAAAAATAATCGTCGTAGGTCTTTTGTAAAGAAATTACTTGCTGGTACTACTGGTGCTCTTTTAGCTCCTTCGTTTACTGCCACAGCTACAAACAATACACATCGGCTTCCCTCTTTAGATACTGATGATACATCAGAAGCATTTTGGGAAGGTGTTAAGCTACAATTTAAATTTCCAAAAGGACTTCATTATTTCAATAATGCATCTCTAGGCCCCTCTCCTATTCCTGTACAAGCAGCTACAACGACGTATAGAGAAACCTTAGATGGATTTCCTTCAAAATATATGTGGGGAGGATGGAGCGAAGAGAAAGAAATTGTACGTCAAAAAGTAGCCGATTTATTTTCTGTCTCCAATGAAGAAATTGCCATTACGCATAACACCACTGAAGGGATGAATCTTATCGCACGTAGCTTTGATTTACAACCCGATGATGAAGTCATTCTTGCAGATCATGAGCATCATAGCGGTACCATTCCTTGGAAAGCTTGGCAAGAAACAAAGGGAGTCAAACTAGTACGTCCTATATTACCTATACTTCCAGAAACTGTTGAAGACATCGTAACTGTCTATAGAAATGCCATTACGTCAAAAACGAAAGTGATTTCTATGTGTCATATTGTAAATACAAATGGCATGATCTTACCGGTAAAGGAAATTTCAGAAATGGCACATGAAAAAGGAATCCTAGTGGCTGTAGATGGCGCTCAAGGTTCTGGTATGTTTGATATAGATCTTCATGATTTAGGTTGTGATTTCTACACAGCGAGTGCCCACAAGTGGCTTTTTTCGCCGAAAGGTATCAGCATGTTTTATGCAAAACAAGAGAGTCAACACTATTTAAAACCCCTTATTGTTGCTTATGGATATGATGATACAAGTATACGACGTCTTGAAAACTACAACACCAGAAATTTACCTGAGTTTTTAGGATTAGGTGTTGCTGTAGATTTTCATAACAATATCGGAAAAGAAAAAATAGCACAACGATCGTATGAACTCAAAAACTATTTTAGATCAAAGATCAAAGGCAATCCAGCATTCAAGTTTAAGACTCCAGAAAATGATGCACTATCTTGTGCAATACAAACGTTGGAAGTGGTTGGTAAGCATGTTTCTGATGTCAAAAAACAGCTCTCAGATACCTACGGAATTGACACACGTCCTATGACTACATTTGGTCTCAATGGCGTTCGTATTTCTTTTGCCATTTTTATTACCAAAAAGGATATTGATTATTTGGTAAAAGCACTAGAAGGTATTGCCAGTTAACATTTGAAAATATACTTGCTATGAAATCTATATTTAAAATTACACTTCTTATCTGCGCATTCGTCACTATTGCATGCAAAAAAGAAGGAACTCCTATTGACGTTGTAGAGACAACAACGATTGTAAAAGACTCACTTATACAACACACAGTTCTTTCTGAAGGACACCCTATGGCAGTGTGGGAGAAAAAAACACTCAACTCTAAAGGAATTATCCTTTTTGTGCATGGTCGTACTTGGAGCGGTGTCCCAGATTTTGATTTACAAGTAGAAGGAGAAGATCTATCCTTAATGGATGGTCTAGTCGAACAAGGATATACTACATATGCTATTGATTTACGAGGATATGGAGCTACGCCAAGAGATGCTAGTGAGTGGAACACTCCAAATAAAGCAGCTCAGGATATCAATAACGTATTACAATGGATCTCTGCTCAAAACAATCATCAAAAAGTACACTTATTTGGTTGGTCTATGGGATCTACTCTATCTTTATTAGCTACTCAAAAAGACGATACACATATTGAAAGTTTAACCCTGTTTGAGTTTTGGTTAGACCTCAACACAACAATTCCTGAAAGCCCTGCTGATGTTGCGTTAGAAAAAAGAGTAAACACTGCCCAAGCTGCTGCCAGTGATTTTATTATCCCTGGAAGTATTAGTAAAAATGCTATTGACACTTACGTGAAAGCCGCGCTAGCCGCAGACCCGATTCGAGCAGATTGGAAACATCTGAATGAGTATAACCTGATAGATCCTTCCACTATTACAACACCTGTATTAATAATACAAGGAGCCGAAGATCCTATTGGACCAACAGATCGTCAAGCGACACTCTTTACCCAATTAAAAACAAAAGACAAAAGTTGGGTAGTTATATCTGGTGGTGATCATGCTGCGTTTATGGAAACACCGAGACCACATTTTATCAAATCCTTTGCCGATTTTATTGACCGTTTTAATCCATAACAGTGAAGATCATTACCTGGAATTGTAATATGGCATTTCGGAAAAAGGCACAGGCTCTCCTTTCCGAAAACCCAGATATTCTTATTATTCAGGAGTGCGAACGCCTTGATAAACTCATCTTTAAAGATGCTATAAAAGAGTATAATGATTCCTATTGGTATGGAGATAATCCTCATAAAGGATTAGGTGTTTTCACCTATGGGAATTATACAATTTCTCCTCTTCCAGATCACAATACAGATTTTCGTTTTGTAGCTCCTTTACAAGTTTCTAATGCAAAAAACACTTATACTCTTCTTGCTATCTGGGCTCAAAAACCAGATACCAATGATAATTATGGCATTCACATCTGGAATGCGATAAGCTATTATACTGATCTACTATCATTAGACAATTTACTTCTTATCGGAGATTTTAATAGCAATACATTTTGGGACAAACCCAATCGAGTATCTAATCATTCTAATGTTGTTTCTTATCTATCTAAATTAGGCATAGAAAGCGCCTATCATTATTTTTATAACCAAGTACAAGGGAAGGAGAAAGACCCTACCTTTTATCTCTATAAACAGATAGGACGTCCTTATCATTTGGATTATTGTTTTACATCTCAAAATCTTCTTAAAAAACTAAAAAATGTATCCGTAGGAAATCATAAAGATTGGACAGCACTAAGTGATCATAGTCCTGTGATTATTTCTTTTGAGGAGTAAATGGTATGGCTATTGTTAGTATGCTATTTTAAAAATATTTCATAAAATTGAGGAGACCTTTTCACAAAATGACCATTAATAAGTAAAACATACTTTTATGAGTGATCAAAAAATAATGGCTCTTTTTAAAAATGGTCAGAGAGACAAAGCATTTCGACAACTATATAGTCTGTTCCCAAGGATTGAAAAATTAATTCTTTCAAAAGGAGGGTCTAAAAATGATGCACAAGATGTATTTCAAGAGGCATTAATTATCTTAAGTAAAAATCTTGAAAAATCAGATTTTAAACTAACGTCTTCTTTTTACACTTATATCTATGCTGTCTCTCGATTTATCTGGAAAGACACTCAAAAACAATATTCAAAACAAGAACTACATAATTTAAAAGAAGAGGAAGTATCTATTTTCCACAATGTATTAGAAGAAAAGAAATATCAATATGCTGAAAAAGCGTTTCTCGAATTAGGAGAGCGATGTCAACAATTGTTACAACTGTTTTATCACAAAGCAATGTCATTTAAAGTCATTGCAGAAATGATGCAATTTGCCTCTGAAAAGGTTGCAAAAAACCAGAAGTACAAGTGCTTACAAAAAGCAAAAGACATCTTTAAAACCAAGTACAAAACGGTTCAATCTTAATTCGAAATATTATGGAAAAGTATATACAAGACATAGAACGCATCAATCAATATATAAACAACGTCTTATCTGAAAAAGAAAAACAAGCATTTCATCTACAATTAACAACAGATAGTGGCTTTAAAGAAATATACGAAGAGCATCTTACATTTTTAGGAGGTTTGGGTCGTATCCAATTAAAACAAGAAATTCAAGCTGCACGTAAAGGATATTTAAAAGCAAAATGGATCAAATACATTGCTATTGCAATGGGTATTATTGGTCTTTCTGTACTGACATATAGTGCGATATCTAAAGAGGGCACTACACAAACTTCTACCCCTAGCACAACAATTCAAGTACAAAGTAACACTCAAAAAGAAGTATCATCTCCTAAAGGAATATTAGTAGAAAGTAATGATCGTAATACAGATTTACAGATAGAACAACTAAGTGATAGTACTGTTCTTGATCAAGAAAACTTTGACGTGCCAATACATAATAGTAAAGAAACAGATTTAAATCAATTCTATACTACTGTAAAAAAGGTTCCACAAACATTCCATATAAACACAGAAAAAGATACTATTATCACATGTAAAGAAGGCACCGTGCTTACAATAAAAGCAAACTCTTTTAATTATAAAGGAACAGATCAAACTGTAAAGGGAAAGATTAAACTAGAGATTACAGAATACTATGAATTAGCAGATATACTTCTTGCGAATCTTACTACAAAATCAGATGACAGACAATTAGAAACTGGTGGAATGCTATTTATAGAAGCATTTAGCGACAAGATTCCTTTACAACTCAATACTAAGATGGCTATAGAGTTTCCAACTGAAAACAAGAAGCCAGACATGCAATTATTCACAGGTCAAGAGACTGGGAACAGCATCAATTGGACCATAGAAAATTCTTCCCTTGTAGATCCATTAATACATGATATCACAGATGTCCCTTTTGCTATTGTTGAAGAAATTCCTTCATTTCCTGAATGTAAAGGAAAAAATAATGAAGAAAAGAAGGAATGTGTATCCGTCGTATTTCAACGTGTTATTAATAGAAAATTTAATGCCGATATTTTTCAGGATTTTAGTACAAATAATAGGTTGCGCATCTTTACTTCATTTGCTATAGATACAACAGGGAACATTACAAATATTACAACAAGACCATCTTTTCCTGGAATTCAAGAAGAAGTAGAAAGAGTCTTAGCTTTAGTTCCTAAACTAATACCTGGTGAACAAAGAGGTCAAGCAGTAAATGTATTGTATTCTTTACCTATATTTATTCAATTTGACGATACTTTTGATAATAGTGATAGAAGAGTAACACAACTAGACCCTATACCTACATCTATAAAATTTTCACAAGAAGACTCAACAATAGTTACAGGAGTTAATAATACAATTTATTATGATGGACGCATTCCAACAAGGAAACTAGAAGAAACGCTTGGAGAGCTTAAAGAAGTACTGCAGAATAATGATATAACTATAGATCAGGTATTTTTAGATAGATTCATTGATTATAAGAAAAGACGACTGATACGATATCAAAAAATAAATGGAAGTCGTTATGTCTTTATACGTAAAGCAGTCCTTGAAAATCCAGATTCGGGATTTTCAATACTATCTACAGACTCTATCACAAGAGGCGGTAATGTAATTAGAAAACGATGGGATAGTACACAAATCACAAATAAACAATCAATAAGAAAAATTCCTAGCAAACCTGTCCAATTTAGAAAATCTTCGCTAAGAGATTCTACTTTAAGAAGAGATTCTACAGTAAACGGAAATAATGTAATTATTGGAAGTCTAAATAATAGACAAGTTTCTCGCAGACAAAATACTACATATTATCTTTTTAAAACATCTCGTTTAAGGTGGATTAACTGTGACCGTTTTATAGGATATAAAGGGCTTAAAATCAGGTATAAGGTCAAGATTAAAGATAGTGATAGAACAGATGTAAAAATCGTTTTTAAAAATACACGTTCTATTTTATCTGGATTACCTGTAGATGGTAGTTTTGATTTTGGTGATATTCCTAAAGGGGAAGATATAACACTCATCGCTATAAAAATTGTTGACAACCAGTATCATCTAGCCATTAAGGATGTCAACACAAAGAATCTTGAAGAGCTAGATTTGAATTTTAAAGGATATACTATTGAAGAGCTACAAGAAGAATTAAAAAAGCTGAATACTTTGTTTTAAATAATATCGTACTAAGAGGTCCTGATGAATACTATTCATTAGGACTTTTATTATCTAGTATTACGTAATCAATTAGATTTAATTTTGAATTAATGCTTTTGAGATTCCCTCTTCTACAAGAGGTTCCATAATCAAATATCCAGATACATTAGGATGAATACCATCACTTCCAAGTTCCTTTTTTAAACCATTAGATGTGTTTACCATAGGCGTAAAGTAATCTACATAAATTACGCTATTTTGAGTAGCGTATGCTTTTAATTGTGCATTCAGTTTTACAACTTTTCCAGCAGGTTCTAATCCTGTTTTCCAAGGAAAATCATACGCTGGAAGTATAGAGCATAGGATCACTTTTATATTGTTAGCTTTTGCCAACTCTGCCATAGATACAATGTTATTTACAATCATTTCAATTGTTGAAGGACCCGTATTTTCTGCAATGTCATTTATTCCTGCCAATATAACTACTGCAGATGGTGTTAGATTGATAACGTCTTGCCTAAAACGCAATAGCATTTGAGGAGTTGTTTGACCACTAATACCTCTATTTACATATGGCTTATTTTCAAAAAACTCTGGTCGTATGTTTAACCAACCTTCTGTAATTGAATTTCCCATAAATACAATCCGATGTTCATTTGGATTAAGAATTTCCAATGCAGCATTCTCTTCTTGATAACGTTTTAAGTTTGGCCAATCTTGAGCATAAGAAGGTGTTAAAAGAAAAAATATAAACGAAATACTTAAAAAGTATTTTACTTTTTTCATGATGTACTACTTTTTTTATTTTTCTTGATGTTCTTTCAACCAAGCATTATTTGCACACGGTCGTACAACTTCAGGAACAAGGTCTGAGCAATCACCTCCGTTACGGATCACATCTCTTACAATAGAAGATGAGATATAGCTTTTACCAGAAGAAGTCAGTAAGAATACTGTTTCTATTCCAGACAGTTTTCTATTGGTATGTGCAATAGCTTTTTCAAACTCAAAATCTCCAGGATTACGTAGTCCTCGTAAAATAAATTCGCAATCTTGTTCTCTACAAAAATCTACGGTAAGCCCTTTGTAGCTCATCACCTTAATCTTAGGCTCATTTGCAAATGTTTCTTCTAGGAATTTCATACGTTGCTCTAGTGAGAACATATACTTTTTATCTGAGTTAACGCCTATCGCAAGAATCACCTCATCAAATAATGTAACTCCTCGCTCGATAATATCATAATGCCCCATAGTGATGGGATCAAAAGATCCTGGAAAAACTGCTCTTCTCATGCCTTAAAAATACGAATTTTAGAGATCAAAGAAACCTTCTTCTAACCATTTGGTTTTCCATAGGTTCCAGAACTTTTCTATTTCTTCTTCAGAAAACGAATATTCTTCTACAAACATGTGTTTTGCCATTTCGACTGACCCATGCTCTTTTAAATGTTTTAAAAAAATATATTGGGAAGGGTGTATTTCAAACAAACCTAACTTATAATCTCTTCGTATCAATACAGCATAACTTTCTTGTTCAAAAGGTAGTGAGGGTTTTTGATCTCCTATATAAGCTTTATAATAAATACTTATAGGAAATCGATGTTTAAACAAGTGCAATACAGGTGTCAAGATTAAATCATCGTCATCTTGAGAAGAATAATGTGTTTCTTTTTGAATTACTTGTTCATCAAAGGCTGTGTTTATTTGGTATTCAAACCGAGCTAACTCTATCATAAAATCTGGCCATGATTCTTTTACATAAGCATCCTGATCGGGTCTGCTTTCTTCTAGAAATTGTGCAAAACCCTTTCCTAAATCGGCTAAGGTATAGCTATGAGATGGGTGTTCTCCTAAAAAAACATCTGTAAAATTTTGGAACAAATCTTCTCCTAAAGCGTATGCCAATGCTGGAAATTGCAGTGCCATACATTCTCGTAATCTTATAATATAACTACGTTGATAGATCGCAAGATGTTGTCTAGAAGATAATTTACTCGTACTACAAATATGATTTTCTATACGCATATCGGGTCCTGGCAGTAACAATTGTTGTTGCAACCAAGATTGAATAGAACGTAAATTTGCTCCTTGTCCATCTATCTCTGTTGTATTCTTTTCTATATACATCTCCCCTATTATTTCACAAATTCCTTTGTCATTTTATGTACCATAAAATGAATTGGATTTGACACTTCTTGAGACGTTTGATCTTCTTTCCTTTTTTTGATGACCGTTGGTTGTTCTAATGCAGACATGTATTGTTTTGCTTTTAGTAATTCATCATGGCACACATCAAACGTTGGGATATTACCATCCCACTCTAATAATGTGGAGACACCACCTGTTTTCTGCCAAGCTAATCTAAAGAGTTCCCAAACCTCATCTACCACTTCTCGATCGTGTGTATCTATAATATGATCACCATTATGCTGATGTCCTGCAAGATGCATCTGTACAATACTTTCGTGTGGCAATGCTTCTATATATGTGACTGGATCAAATTCATTATTAAAAGCAGATACATACACATTATTTACATCTAGTAATAAACCACAACCTGTTTCTTCTACCATATATCGCATAAAATCCCACTCTTTAATTGTAGAGTCTTTAAAACTAAGATACGTACTTGGGTTTTCTATAATAAGTGGGCGTTCTAAATATTCTTGAACCTGTGTTATTCTACTTGTAATATGACACAAGCTTTCCTCATTTAAAGGAACTGGCAATAAATCGTGAGAGTTTACTCCTAGGACACCTGTCCAACACAAGTGATCACTTATCCAAACGGGATTGATTTCTTTTGCAAGTTGTTTTAAACGTTTTAAATAATCAAAATTAAGAGGATCTGTGCTTCCGATAGACATAGAAACTCCGTGCATAACTACTTGGTACTGTTCTACAATTTGATCAAGTACATAGCGAGGTCTTCCACCAGAATCCATAAAGTTTTCTGAAATAATTTCAAACCAATCTACTTTAGGAGTATGTTCTAGAATATGATTAAAATGCTCTCCTCGTAATCCTAATCCTAATCCTAAATTAGGAAGTGCTTTTACTTGATTGCTATATATGTCTTTTGTCATTCTCTACATCTTATTAACTGTACATTGGATTTGTCTCTTTTCTTTTTTTCATTGCTAAAAAAAGAAACAAAAAAGTCTAGACAGACGAAACCTAGTCTAAATTTTTCGAAAGTCAAAAAAGCAATACATTAAGAATTGTTCTTTTTTCTTCAAATGCATAACATTAATTAAAAAATATTCTTTTATACGCTTTCGCGAAAGCGCACTAAGTCACATACTATAAAAGATTATTATTTCTTTTTTAAAGATGCATTTTCTACCTCATCACAATTGTTGCAATTCTCAACGGTATTATCTAGTAGTCTAGCACTTTCCTGACTAAACTGTCTAGAGCTTTTTTCTTGTGCTTTTAATCGATCTTCTGCATTTATTATAAATGCGCAGTTTTTATGACCACTATATCCACAAGATTCTCCTCTTCCATTATCTTGTAACCACTTAATAGGTGGTCCATATCTAAAAGGAGCTTCTTGGACATTTCTATTGGCATTATCCATACGATCTTCAAATAACTTACGAGCAAGTTGCCAGACACTTCTTCCTTTACTCTTTCCTTGTGTAATAAATCGTTCTGCAGGAATTGGGGTTCCGCAACTGCCTTGCCAAGCACAATCATTTGCTCCTGGTGTACATTGTTCTTCGGTATCTCCATAAAGACCACATCCTCCTTGACCTCTACAGTTATTCATCGTATGACAGTAATGTACTTGTGTCGCACAATATCCTGCTCCAGCACAATCATTATCTCCATAACGGTCATGGCCTTTACAGGCATTTAATCCCATACAAGCATGAAGTTCTATAGGTACTTGTATATCTGTTTTATTTGATGATCCACCGCCGCTACCACATCCATTTGCTTTCTGACTATATTTAAAATTTTCCATGTGTTTAATTTTACTGATGATACAATTCTTAAAAGACCTAGACTATTATAGTTCTACATCTGGCAAGTCATGAATAATATCTAAGACTCCTTGATTAATAATACTATTCTTAACCTTCATAGCAATCTCTCCAAGAGCAATTACTTGTTCTTTAGGAGAAGCGGTGCTTTTACTAAAATCATAATCTTCAAAAGTAGCAGACACACATTTTGTAGTCTTATCTTTTGGGTCTGTATACGTCAATCCAGCCATCGAATCTGAAATCGTATTTAATAACCAAATCATCGTTTTATGGATTCCAAACATAAATATTTCAAATTGAGTATGTCCTTTTTTCTTATAGCAACCTTCTGCCATAACAAATAGATAAGTGTAAATGGCATTATTAAGTGTACATACTTTTTGAATATCTTCTGGATAATCAGTGGTAGCTGGGTTGGTCGGCAAGTCTTTTATAAAATATTTTGTGTAATCAAAATCTTCAGTACCTAAGAACATATTTAAATCATGGTTGGTGCGTTGTATAGTACAATAGATTTCTAAAAATTTATCAAAGTGAGAGAGTTCTCCTTTACTTGGATCATCATAGGATAACGGATTTATTTTTGTAGCACACACTACTTTTCCATCATGAGTAAGGTGGTCTCCTTTTTTACCTGTTTTTGATGTAGCTCCTTCTCCTTGCTCTACAATCTCATCCATTGCATGTACTGCTGTTGCTACACTTGTTACATGTACAAGTCCACCGCTATCTTCTTCATTGCTAAATTGTGGTTTATGATCTGCATCATAATACACCGTATCTACATTATTCTGTGAGTAAAACTTACTATTTATTAATTGTGGTGCATCTGCATCAAAATCATCATCGGTAAGATACTTATTCATACAGTCTATGATCTTCTGGTAATAGTCTCCAATAGTATCATAAGGAATAGCTTTTGCTTTTGACTTTGGGTCTGGCACTACAGGTAACGGACTCTCTATCAAAAGAAATGTATACAATTGATCTAGTGTTAGCTTTGCTCTATTGATAGGAAAAGGTGGCTCGTGTCCAGGAAGAAAAGCAGGCCAATGTTTTGGAGTTTTCCCTACTAGTTCTGGTAATCCTCCATATTTTTTTAATGCATTCTTTATATTAGAAGATAAAGACATATGCAACATCTCTTCTACAGCAACACTCATGATTAAGGAACCTGCCTTATTTGCAAATACCATAATATCGAGTCCTAGTTTCTCAGCAGCTTCTTCTAGCTCGGCATCTGTTTTTTCACATTTATTTTGTGCTTTGAAATCGGCTAAAATTTGTTTTGTAATAGCGCCTTGATCCGGTACTCTGGTAATAGAGTAATACGTATATAAATATACTGGAATGGTAGCAATCTCTATTTCGATTGCTTGTTGCATGGCTTGTTTTAAATTAGCAGGCGTAACATCGTCTACTAACTGAAAAAGAGTGCCTTTTTTCATGGAGGTTATGTTTTAAGGTTGAGAATTCAGCCTTAAAAATAGGGATATATTCTTATGAAAAACTGAGTATAATTACCTGATTATTCTTCTAGAACCGCTTCTATAGCACTCGCAAATAAATCAGACAATGCAATTCCTGCTGCTTTGGCTTGTCTAGGAATAATACTCTCTGGAGAAAGTCCTGGATTGGAGTTTATCTCTACAAAATGAGGAGTCCCATTATGAAAAATAAAATCTGCTCTACAAATCCCTTTTAGTTTTAACAGCTCATAAATAGCAATGGTGAGTGATTGTACGCTATCTCTTTGGTTATCGCTTAACCTTGCTGGTACAATTTCTTGAGATTTTCCTTTGTACTTTGCTTCATAGTCAAAAAAGTCGTTTTCTGACACGATCTCACATACGGGTAAAACTTTTACACCGCCTTGATACACACAAACACCTACAGACACTTCGGTACCGCTTAAAAAAGCTTCGACAAGTACTTCATCATCTTCTAGAAAGGCTTTTTCTAGTGCAGGTGCAAGTCCTTCTTCATTATACACTTTGCTTATCCCAAAGCTAGATCCCGCTCGGTTAGGCTTTACAAAACAAGGGAAATCTATTTTTTCTTTTACTGCTTTCGCGAAAGCGGCATCAATAGCATCCCCCTTATTTACATATACAGATTGTGCCATCGGGATTCCATACGGACGCAATACACTAAGGGTATCTCTTTTATTAAAGGTAAGTGCACTCTGATAAAAATCACAACTCGTCTGTGGGATTCCAATCGTTTTAAGGTATGCTTGAATCTCTCCATCTTCACCTGGAGTTCCATGTATGGTATTATAACAGGCATCAAAATATACATTCCCAAATGGAAGTAATACTCTAAATTCTCCCATATCCATATAAAACTCTTCTCCTTCATACAGACATATCCATTTATCTTTTAAGATATGTACTGCATATGCAGTATACTTTTCTGGGTCTAGGGCATGTATAACAGTAGTACCACTTTGTATAGATATTTCATACTCACTGCTATAACCTCCCATGAGGACGGCAATATTTTTTGACATAAAAAAGACTTAAGATCGATACGATTTTAAAAGAAAAATCAGTTATTTACGTTTATATACTCAAAGCAAATAGCTTTTCGGTTTTTATAGATGTTCTTTTTCTCTTTATCTTCGTTAAAATTTATAACCGTAGCTACTGCTATGCTTAAAAGTTTTGTCTAAATAAAGAAAAAAAACCTCGCCTCTAAAACTCCTAAAACTTATCTGCTTTGAGCATATTTAGATAAATCAAAAATACTAGATAATAAGTAGGCTACCAAAAGGCGGTCAATTTTATATCTTTGCGCAGCTAACCCAATATTCTATGAGTATATTTCGTTTTCTTATAAGTAAGATTTTTCTTAAACAAATTGCCTTTGCTTTACTAGCACTTGTTCTTTTTATTTTTATTGTAAAGTGGTGGTTAGGAAGTACCACAAATCATGATCAGAAAATTGCTGTTCCAGATATTAAAGGAATGACGCTTGAGCTTGTAGAACAAGAATTGAGCAATGCAGATTTGCGTTATTTTATTATAGATAGTGCCAACTACAATCCTGATTATCCTAGATATTCTGTCATTGAACAAAATCCTGCAGCTGGTAAATTTGTAAAAGAAAATAGGCAGATTTATCTGGTATTAAACCCTTCTGGGTTTCGCAAGCTTTCCATTCCTAATGTAATTAGTAAAACAAGAAGACAAGCAGAGCCTACGCTTAAAGCTCTTGGTTTTAAAATAGGAAAAATTACCTATATAGATTATATAGGTAAAGATGAAGTACGTGAGATGCATCATAAAGGAAAACGCCTTAATCCTGGGGATCAACTCCAAAAAACGGCTACCATAGACCTTGTATTAGGTAATGGAAAAGGAAATTATAGAGAGTCTATAGGAGGAGATACTGATTCTCAAAACGAAAATGAAGATGGAGGAAACTAGTCCTATTGGACCCGAACCACAAGATGATGAGCTGTATGAACATCATAACATTACAGCTAGTGAAGGGCAAGAACCTTTACGTATAGATAAATTCTTAATGAATTTTATCGAAAATGCAACCCGTAACAAAATTCAAAAAGCTGCTAAAAACGGTAGTATTGAGGTAAACGGAAACGTAGTCAAACAAAATTATAAAGTAAAAGGAGGCGATAACATACGTGTCCTTTTTGAACACCCACCGTTTGAATATTTACTCACTCCACAAGATCTTCCGATAGATATTGTATATGAAGATGATGATCTGCTTGTCGTAAACAAAGCGGCAGGAATGGTTGTACATCCTGGTCACGGAAATTATTCTGGAACATTGATCAATGCGCTTATCTATCATTTTGAAAATCTTCCCAATAATAGTAGCGACCGTCCAGGACTTGTACATCGTATCGATAAAGATACAAGTGGCCTACTCGTAGTGGCAAAGACAGAACAGGCAATGACACATCTATCAAAACAGTTTTTTGATAAGACTACAGAGCGAGAATATGTGGCATTGGTCTGGGGAAACATGAACGATGATGAGGGCACTATCGAAGGAAATATAGGGCGTCATCCTAAAAACAGATTGCAGAACACCGTCTATAAAGATGACGATGCACATCTTGGGAAGCACGCCGTTACGCATTACAAACTCATAGAACGTCTAGGGTATGTAACCCTTGTTTCTTGTAAACTAGAAACGGGACGTACCCACCAGATTAGAGTACATATGAAGTACATCGGTCATACTTTATTTAATGATGAGCGCTATGGAGGGAATGCAATTCTTAAAGGAACATCTTTTTCAAAATACAAGCAATTTGTAGATAACTGTTTTAAGATATTACCCCGTCAGGCATTACACGCAAAGACACTAGGTTTTATACACCCAACCACAGGAGAATTTATGCGTTTTGAAGCTCCTATCCCAGAAGATATGACTGCTTGTATCGCAAAATGGAAAGGGTATGCAACGCATCAACAGTAATTCTAAAGAAAAGAGAGAATAGAGCAAAGAAAAGAGATTGTAAATTGTAAACGCTTTCTTGCTAGTCGCAAAAGCACATGACTTCTTTTTAAATTATTTATAATTGAATGTTTATCATCCAATATAAATCTATATTCTTTTTTCTCTTTTCCATATGCTGCATTCTTGTATCTCTTCTCTTTTAAAATGATAAGATTCCTCTATACCTAGGTATGCACAATCTATATTTTGTCCTGTTTTTTCAGGTAGAGTTTTCTTATTTTTGGATAAAAGATTATTCCTATGAAAATTGTTGTTTCTCCAGCTAAATCTCTAAATCTAGAATCCAAAATCCCTACGACGCGTACTACGCAACCTGCATTTGTAGAACAGGCGAGTGTTTTAAACAAAGCGCTTTCGCGAAAATCAAAAAAAGCGATTGGAGAATTGATGCATATTAGCGATAATCTAGCAGCGCTTAACAAGCAACGTACCTTAGATTTTCATACCCCATTTACATCAGACAATGCAAGACAAGCGGTCTACACTTTTGATGGAGATGTCTATACAGGGCTGGATGCTTACTCAATTCCTGAAGAAAAACTAGATCGATTACAAGACAGTTTACGTATTCTTTCTGGGATGTATGGTATTTTAAAACCACTAGATCTTATGCAAGCCTATCGTCTAGAAATGGGATCAAAATTAAAAGTAGGTCGTAAAGAAAATCTCTATAAATATTGGGGAAGCACACTTACAGATCATCTTAATAACGAACTAGAAGATGATGAGTTATTCATCAACCTAGCAAGTACTGAATATTTTAAATCTGTACAACCTAAACAACTCAAAGTACCTGTCATCACACCTATTTTTAAGGATTATAAAAATGGAAAGTTGAAAGTGATTTCGTTTTTTGCCAAAAAAGCAAGAGGTCTGATGGTACGTTACATCATCGATAAAGATATCCAAACACTAGAAGGTTTGAAAGGATTTGATTATGAAGAATACGGATTTAGTGAAGAGCATTCTGATCTAGACAAAAATGAGTTGGTATTTATCCGGTAGTGAATAGATCACCGTTTTAGAAGAGATCTAGTGTAACAACTAGTTCCTACACATAATAATATCCATATGAAAGTTTTAAAATTATGTATAGGATTATTTTTAAGCTTTTCATTCGTGTTTGGGCAAGCGCAAACGTCCAGTACTTCGGCAAAAGATACACTTGCAAAATTTGAACCTGCAGATGGAGAATGTCTTCTCTTTATAGGACAAGATTTAGCAGCTACTGGTGGACTTGACGAGTATACCTCTGGATACGCTGACTTTTTTGATACTCCTTCAGGAATTACCATCTATACCAATCTTTCTCCTGGTGATGAATCATTTGGCTATTATAACAAAGGACTTGATGGGCTTAAAACCAAAGCAAATTGGGGTGCTGGAGATTCCGCCGCACAGTATTATATAGACGATGCTACCTATAAAAATAGTGTTTTGGCTATAGGATTATCTATGGTCAATCATGAGAAGAAAGTGGCAAAAGGCGAGCACGATGATTTAATAAGAGAACTTGGCAGTTGGATCAAGTCTATTGAGCGTCCTGTTTTTCTTCGAATCGGTTACGAGTTTGATGGTTGGAGTTGGAATCATTATAAGAAAAAGCATTATATAAACGCTTGGAAACGTATCCATACCATCTTTACAGAGATGCGCGTTGACAATCTAGCCTATGTATGGCAATCTAAAGGTTCTGGATCTGATCAGGAAGTTTTAGAAGATTGGTATCCTGGAGATGATATCGTAGACTGGTGTGCTTATTCTTACTTTGGAAACCCAGATACAGAAATGCTCACCTTTGCTAGAAAGCATAACAAACCCGTTTTCATCGCAGAAGCAAGTCCTGTTTTACAAACAGACGGGTTGTTTTTTGATACTGATTTAAAAAAGGAAAAAATAGCAAAAAGAGCTTGGCAACAATGGTTTCTCCCATTTATTAAGACCATAAACCAAAACAAAGATGTCATTAAAGCCTTTAGCTATATTAATGTGAATTGGTCTGCACAACCTATGTGGATTAACAATCCGACATTTCAACAAGTAGACTCTCGGATTCAAGTAAGTCCATTTATTTCTCAAAAATGGAAAGCCGAAATGGATAAATCGCGTTATTTAAAACCAACGCCCAGTTTATGGAGCCACTTACGGACATCTAAATAGTGCTAACATCTAGTAACAAATAGTTAAACTGTATGTTTTAAGTATATTTGGGTTAAATGAGTAGTTATAATACATTTAAGAGAAACGATGACAAAGAAAATCACCCTATTATTATTAGTTAGTATAACAATAGCGTTTATCACAAAAGTAAATGCACAATCTTCTGAAAAAGAAATTACATCTGAATTTTTTAAAGTATTCCAAAGTGAACCAATGAAAGCAATGGATTATGCATTTTCGACCAATAAATGGATGCAAAGAAACATAGATGGAATAGAAAGTTTAAAAACAAAATTTAAGGATTTACTTCCATTGATTGGTGATTATTATGGCTATGAATTGATAACAGAAAAGAGTATTGGAAAAAATTTAAAATTGATAAGCTATATGCTCAAGTATGATCGACAACCTGTTCGCTTTACTTTTGTACTATATAAACCAAATGAAATATGGCAAGTACAAAATCTGAATTGGGACGTTAACATTGATGACGAACTAGAAGAATCTGCTAAACAAGACCGGAGTTAGATAGAGCAAAAAAAGTGTTACAAAAACGCATTTAACACATTGTCAAATTTTAGCTATTTAAAATATTCCTAACATATAAAACTCTGTCTCGATTGAAAAAATGAACTAAGAAATATAGCAACATGCCATATACACTTCCGTTAGACACAATCATAAAATAAATGAAAAGAATTATAATGTTGACTCTATTATCAATGTTGATTATCTCGTGTGGTCAACAATTACAAAGTAGTGATTTCACAAAAGAAGGAAGCTTTACAGATGGGGTTGAAGGACCTGCTACAGATTATGCAGGAAATATTTATGCTGTGAATTTTGAAGAACAAGGAACAATAGGAAAAATCACATCAAATGGAGAAGGCTCTGTGTTTATAAAATTACCTAATGGGAGTATAGGAAATGGCATCCGATTTGGGGAAAAGAATCAAATGTTTGTTGCAGATTATACAAATCATAACATCTTAGAAATTGATTTGAGAAATAAAAAGGTTGAAGTATTTGCAAATGAACCCAAAGCAAGTCAACCAAATGACATAGCTATCTCTCCAAATAAAACACTCTACGCAAGTGATCCAGACTGGTCGAATAACACTGGTAAACTTTGGAAAATAACAAAAGAAAAAGGGTTTGAGTTATTAGAAGAAGGAATGGGAACGACAAACGGAATCGAAGTAAGTCCTGATGGCAAAAAATTATATGTAAATGAATCAGTTCAACGAAAAATATGGGTTTATGATATTGTCGAAAATGGCTTAGTAAGAAATAAGCAAGAATTCTTTTCTTTTAAAGATTTTGGATTAGATGGAATGCGTTGTGATGAAAATGGAAACTTATATGTATGTCGATATGGAAAAGGAACAATTGCGATGCTATCTTCGGCAGGAGTAGTATTAAAAGAAATAGAATTAAAAGGTAAAAAACCAACAAACATTACATTTAGTAATGATTATAAGGAATGCTATATAACAATTGCAGATAGAGGCTGTATTGAAGTTGTAAAGTTGTGATAAGAAAGAATGAAATAGTAAGTATTTTGCAACATAGTTAATCATATATAATAGCGTCAGACACAGTTACAGTTTTTAACTCTAAATTCATAAAACATGAAGAAATTTTGGCTTTATTTTTCTAGCGTTTATGGAACCATTTGGTTTGTAATACAAGCTTTCTCAAAAATCACACATACAAAAATAGACATTGGAGAAATCGGAATGTTTACTCTTATAGCAATTGCAATAATTTATGGATACGTAAAGTTTAGAATTGATTTTAAAAAAAGTAAATATTAAAATATTATTTCAAATATTCAATTTAATGATATTTGGGTGTTTATAATTGAAATGTCATTACTCTTTATAACCAATTTCTAGCGTTCTTTTAGCAAAAACTTCATACAAACACTTTACTAGCAATTAAAAAAAATCACTACCCATTCTAATCTAAATTATTTTGCTACTTTAGTCATCTGTTAATTTTTATTACATACCACTAAAGCCTTACCAAAAGGCGCCCTTCATGTAAAGGGATCACATTGCTTTAGATAACTCTATATTTTAAAGCAAGGATAGCGATGTCTATCTTCAAATATAAAACACAACTATTAATTAAGTAATTGAATATGAAATCAATATACCTATCTGTTTGCCTATTTCTTATGGTGTCTTGCGAACAGAGAAACAAAACAAATACAAAAATGGAACAATATATAAATAAGCTAATAGTAACCGATTTTTATAAAAAAGTAATTGGTGAACAAGATCTTGAATATGCAAAAAGAATTGTGACGGAAGATTATATCCAACACAATCCACAAGTAAGAACAGGAAAGGCTGGTTTTTTAGAAGCTATCGCATTTTTGAAACAAATGCCAAAACAAAAAAACACACCTACACCTTTTATGCGAATAATTGCAGACAATGAATATGTCATTGTTCATTTAAATGTTGAATTTGGTGGACAGAAAAAAATCGTGCTCGATATGTTTAGAATCGAAAATGGATTAATAGCAGAACACTGGGACGCCATTCAAAACAAATCTGAAATTAGCCTGAACGGTAATTCAGAAATAGAAGGTCCGATTTTGATTGAAAATGAAAAAGCCACGATCCAAAACAAAAAAATAGTCGAAGATTTTACAAATCAAATTTTGATTGAAGGCAATTTTCAAACATTAAAGAATTTTGTAGTTCCTGATTTAATTCAGCACAATCCAAAAATGAATAAAGGATTAAAAGGTATTGCAGAGTATTATCAAAAAATAAAGATTCAGAAAGTCCATAAAATAATTGGGCAAGGGAATTTTGTAGTAACACAATCAAAAGCTATTGTAGATAACGAAGATTTCGTATTCTATGACATATACCGATTAGACAATGGATTGATAATAGAACATTGGGCTGTCTCACAAATAATTCCTGAAGTTATGGCACACAATAATGGAATGATTTAAAATAGATACAGAAATAACTGTAAGTAACACCCTATATAAAGAATAGTAGTTTTGCCCAATCCTTTAGGTTTGGGCTTTTTTATTATCTTTTGTATATCTGAAATATTTTCTAAGTAAAACTTGTTACTTTTAATCCCCAAACTGTTTCCAATAATTTAAACTAAAAATGAACGAAAAAAGAATCAGTGAATCCATACACTCAATCAAACACTTAAAAAAAGGGGATTTATTCCTTCAAATTGGGAAACCTTGTGTCCAAATTGGAATGTTACAAAAAGGAATCATGCGAGGCTTTGTTTTTGACAATGATGGAAACGAAATTACCACTCATTTTTATCAAGAAAATGATATGGTAATAGGTAGTTATATTCCAAAAACTAATGCCGCAATGACAGTTGAGGCGTTACAAGATTGTGAAATTTCGGTTGCAGACTATTCACAAGTAATGGAAAATGTAAATAAGGATAAAGAAATCACAGAAATCATTACCAAACAATTCCAGAAGCTCAATAACCAATTACAAGCAAGATTAGTTTCATTACTCAACTTAAATTCATTAGAAAAATACGAACTATTTTTAAATGAATACCCAAGTTTACTAAACCGAATACCGCACTATTATATTGCAAATTATTTAGGTATAACCCCCACTCAATTAAGTCGAGCACGAAAGCAATTTATCAACAAATGTAAATGAGAATAAAAATACTGCATTGTTACTTTGCAGTATGAAAATTACACAAATACTTATTTTAACTATGCTATTGGTTACAGGATGTAACGGACAGCAACATCATGGAAAGAGTCATGATTCTCATAGCGCAAAAAACACAGCGTCAAAAGAAAATAAAGTTGGATCTGAAACCATTATAAGTTTCCCAACAGTTGGATATAAAGTAGTCTACAAAGACATAATTTCATTTCCTATTAATCGCGTATTTCCATTGTTTGAACCGCAAGGACGTACATTGCTTTATGACAATTGGAATCCAACGTTATTGCGAGAGGGAAAAAACGGAACATTAGAAGGACAAGTTTTATTCTCGAAGTATGACGAATTAGATGTTATGCTTACCGTTACCGAGTATGACTCAGAAAAAGGGCATATACAATACCTTGTCGTATGGGATGATTTTGAAATACAACGCATTGATATCTATTGTAAAAAAGGGGAAAGAGAAAATTCAACTGCTGTAACTTGGATAGAACACAATGCTGGATTATATGAAAAAGGGGTTCCTTTAGTACGCATGTTTGTTGAAGAAGGGTTTCTTGTAAAAGCAGTACAACGTTACATAAACAACATTAAAAACCGTCTAGATAATGAAAAATAATCTACATCATACTCAATTAACAGATACTGATTTTGCTGAACAATTTAAAAATGGTTCTCTAAATCCTGAAATATTTAATCATGAAGCTCATCTACGTTTGGCTTGGATATACATTTCTACATTTGGATTAAAACAAGCAGAACATCAAATTCAAGATCAATTACAGAAGTTTGTTGAGATTATTGGCGCAAAAGATAAATATCACAAAACTTTAACCATTGTAGCAATTAAGATTGTAAACCACTTTTTTCAAAAATCTAAGTCAGATAACTTTACCGACTTCATAGATGAATATTCACAATTAAAAACTGATTTTAAAGAACTCATAAACACTCATTACAGTTTTGATATTTTTGGTTCAGAAAAAGCAAAAACAGAGTTCTTGAAGCCAGACCTATTGTTATTTGAATAAAATTCACAGAAACGAAATAAAAAAAATGTTACATTTTGTGCTTTACTAAAGATCCTTCAGAGGCCAGAAAAATCAATCAAGAAAATCAAAATAACAGCGATTTGTATATTACAGACTTGGAGAATACCATAAAGAGAATTAAAATCCACTATTAATAACATTCTTATTAAGTTGCATATTCCTTTCCTTTGCCTACTTTTGAGACATGTTATACTATCTTATTATCGGTTTGCAATTGTACTGTGCATATCACGCGTACACAACACGTAATAAATTATACTGGTATTTGATTATTTTTTTAGCGCCTCTCTTAGGATCTGTTGTTTATTTGGTCACCCAAGTATTTACAAAAAAAGATGTAGAAAAAGTACAGAAAGAACTTACAGCAGTAATAAACCCTACAGCAAGAATAAAAGAACTAGAAGCCAAAGTCGCTTTTTCAGATACCTTCCAAAACAGATTAGATCTTGCAGATGCCTATGTAGAAATCAGTGATTTTGGAAATGCTATTTCTCACTACAAAGAAGCCTTATCTGGTAGTCATAGTAAAGATTATTATGGGAATGAGCAATTAGTAAAAGCATATTACAAATTTGATGAATATGCAGAAGTTATTGCTACGGCTCAAATCATTAAAGACAAACCTGATTTCTCATCATCAAAAGCACAATTCCTTTATGGACTTTCTTTATCAAAAGTAGGAAATCATGACGAAGCTGAAGAGATTCTAAAAAAGGTAAATAAGCGATATTCTAATTATGAAGAACGCTTTATTCTAGCTCAGTTTTTAAAGGATAATAATAAGGAAGAAGAAGCTAAGGAATTATTAGAAGATTTACTCTCTGAAGGAGCGTATATGACAAAGCCAAATAAACAGAAATATAAAACTACGTTTATAGAAATACGAAAATTACACGATGAACTCGTCGCAGAATAACCTATGAGTACATTTAATCATACACATCCATACGCTCCTTATAATTTAGAAAATGCTACAAAAATTATTGTAGGCACACTCCCACCTCCTCGATTTACGGTAGGTGCATTAAATACTAAAGATGTCGATTTTTGTTACGGGAGTAGTAATGGTCAATTATGGCCTATTCTAGATCGTATTTTCAACCTTGGACTTGTATATGAAAATTCTCCAAAAGCAATTAAACAACGTAGCGATTTTTTGCTTTCGCGAAAAATAGGCGTGTGTGATATCGTTGCTTCTGCACAACGAGAAAAAATAGATGCTTCGGACATTGGAATGCAAGATGTTGAGTTAAGAGATATTTTTGGGTACCTCTCTAAACATCCAAATATTGAGACTTTATTATTTACGGGAGGCAACAGCAAGAATGGCCCCGAATATTTTTTTCGCCGAAAGGCAAAAGAACAAGCTATCAAACTAGAAGTAGTATCTAGTGAAGTGCCTCGTATCCATTCTTTTTTATGGGAAGGTCGTACCATAAAAACAATATCACTTACAGCACCATCTGGCGCGGCAAATCGCGCAGTAGGAAGTCACCCTCTTTACAAGAAACTCAAAAGCGAGAATCCAAGTTTTACAACACTAGATTATAGAGTTTTACAGTACACTCCTTTTTTCTAAAAAATTTATATAAATAATTGTTTTTTATATACGAAACCAATACTTCTAGCGCTTTGTAACACTCTTATTTCAAAATATTCAGTAGTTTTACTAGTACTAAAACCTACTTTACTATGAAAAAAATTACACTTTCTCTTTTTGCATTATGTATAAGCATAGTTTCCTATGGGCAACTTATAATTGATGATGCAGACATGACCCCTTTTGAAGACATAAGTGCTACAGGAACTCCCTTAGGTCTTGCAGATGATGGCGAAGAAAACATTGTAATTCCATTTGATTTTGACTTAGATGGTCAAGTTTCTTCTAATATTAGAATTGGAAATAATGGCGGTGTTTTATTTGGTACTACTACGGGTGATTTATTTGCTGGGAATTTACCTTTGGATGGACAAACACCTAGAATTGTCCCTTTTTGGGATGACTTTGACGATGAGACAGGAGATGTGTATTGGGAAGTGTTAGGTACAGCTCCCGCTAGACGTGTGATTATACAATGGGATGATAGACCTCATTTCCCTGGAGATACAGAAATCGACCCCGCAACATTCCAACTGGTTTTATTTGAAACTACAAACGATATTCTTTTTGTGTATGACGATGTCTTATTTGATGATGCCGATTTTGATAATGGACAAAGCGCCACTATAGGAGTTGTAAGTGAGACAACTGTTTATCAATATGCTTTTAATGATCCTATTCCACTAGACGGAATAAGTGCTATTCGGTTTTCATTACCCAATGAAAGTTTTACTCTTTGTGGCCCTACTGGGCAAATTATAGATCCAGATGCATCTAACACAGACGATACGATTACTTCTGTCATTACAATTGCTGAAACTGGAATTATAGGAAATGAATTTTCTATAGATAATCTCATGTTAGATATCACCCATAGATTTACAGGAGATTTAGATATTAACTTGACTTCACCAGAAGGAACCACATTAATCCTATCTAATGAAAATGGTGGAAGTGGTAATGATTATATCGATACTGTTTTTCAAGACGGAGGAGATCCTATTAATGCCGCATCTCCTCCTTTTACAGGAATTTTTGAACCGCAAGGAGGTACTTTTGCAGCAGCTTTTACTGGAGAGCAAATCAATGGAGATTGGACATTAACCATCATCGATGTTTTTAGTAGTAGTGACATAGGGACACTGAATAATTTCTGTATGTCCTTTGTTTCATTTTCTATTATGTGTCCTGAAAATATAGAAATCGCAAACAACCCAAGTATTATTCCTGTGGGAGTAACGACCACTTTTACTCCTGGTTTTACAACAGTTCCAGAAAGTGTAATCGATGGCTCTGGATTATCAGAGTTTCCTAGTGTCGTAGCATTACACGATGACACATCGCCTAGCAATTCTTTTGTAAGTGAGAATGAAGTTACTGGAAGTTTTGATTTTGACCTTGGAGGTACTTTTATACTTAATGGTGTTTCTATATGGAATCAAAATGCTGGTGGACCAGGTAATCTAGGAGAAGAAGGACTTAGAGAAGTTCTATTTTCATCTTCTCTTGACGGAGTTAACTTTACTCCCATTTCGGATGCTCCAACTCAATTTGCTCAAGTGCTTGCAAATGGCCCTATTGGTCCTGAACAACAAGGTTTTTCAGACATAGAAGCTGTATTTATACGCATGGATGTACTTAGTAATCATGGAGATGATGACACTGGTTTTGCAGAGATTGCTTTTGTAGGCACTTCTTGTGACGCTGAGGTTACTTATGATATGCCTATAGTAACAGGCACTTCAAACACAGCGACACAAACAGCCGGACTAGCAAGTGGCGAACTCTTCTCATCCGGAACAACGACAAACACATTTGAAGTGATGGGCAATGATGGATCTATTTTAAGTTGTTCTTTTGATGTAACAGTACTAGACACTACACAACCTTTCTTTATAGGATGTCCAGAAGACTCTGAAGTAAATCAAGAAGGAAATGCAACAGTAATATTAGATGATTTTACAACATTGGTTTCTGCTAGTGACAACTGTAGTGGAGTAACAATTACACAAGAACCTATCGCAGGAACAACTCTAGATCAAGCTACTGTACAAACAGTAACACTAACTGCCGTAGATGCGTCTGGAAACACATCGTTATGCGTGTTTGATATTACGGTATTATCATCATTAAGTATAACTGAAGAATCTCTAGAAAATACCATTAGTCTATACCCTAATCCAACTAGAGATATTATTACAATAGCAAACACTAGTAATAAAATAGTATCGCACATCAGTATCTCTGACATTAATGGACGTATTATTGAAACACGTACGGTTCAAAACGGAGCTATAGAAACACAAATCTCTTTAGAAAACTATGCATCAGGAATTTATTTTGCTCGCATAAGTACTGCAAATGAAAGTACTGTAAAGCGTATTATAAAACAATAAAGAGACTATTTACCAACCAAGTATATCCCGAAACTTATTGAAGTCTCGGGATATTTTATTTAAAAACAAGTCGTTTTCAGTTTGTCTATAATTGGTGCTTTTACGTGACATTCCGTATCTTCACAACATCAATCAATCTCTTATGAAAAACGCATTTTTCCTTTTTTCAATTGCATTATTATTTTCTTGTTCAGAAACAGTAGACAACCCTGACAACAAAGATTTTACCACTTTATTCGAAACAAGTAACGGTACGCAAACACCTACGTATGAAGAAGTCATTACTTTTTACAAGGACTTAGATGATGCTTATGTTTCTATAAAAACATACGAAGTAGGAACAACCGATATAGGAAAACCATTAACACTTATCACCTTTAATCCAGACCGTACTTTTGACAGTGAGTTTTCAGAGAGTAAAGATGTACGGCGTGTACTTATCAATAATGGAATTCACCCAGGAGAATCTGATGGTATAGATGCTACGATGATGCTTATGCGTGATCTTGCACAAGGAAAAATAGAAGCTCCCGCAAACACTTGGGTAGGTGCTATTGCTGTCTATAATATAGGAGGCGCGCTTAATCGTAATAGTACGTCTAGAACAAATCAAAATGGTCCTGAAGCATACGGATTTAGAGGGAATTCAAAAAACTACGACCTCAATAGAGATTTTATAAAAACCGATACTAAAAATGCAGATTCGTTTACAGAGATTTTTCATCTTGTACGTCCAGATGTTTTTATAGACAACCATGTAAGTAATGGCGCAGATTACCAATACACACTTACACACCTCTTTACACAGCACGATAAGTTAGGTGGTGTCTTAGGAGAATATATGCATCAAGACTTTCAAGTAAAATTGGAGCAAGATTTAAAATCTAAAGATTGGGATATTACGCCATATGTAAATGTTTTTAATAGAACTCCAGAACAAGGATTTAGCCAGTTTATGGATCACCCTCGATATTCAACAGGATATACTGCCCTTTGGAACACCATTGGCCTTATGGTTGAGACTCATATGCTTAAACCCTATAAACCAAGAGTAGAAGGCACTTATGAATTAATGAAAAGTGCTTTAAAAATCACTTCTCAAGAAGGAGAAAAGATCAAGGCATTGCGTAAAGATGCTTTTAACGCTTTCGCGAAAGCGGAAACCTACCCACTTGCATTTTCTATAGATAGTACAAGGACATCCACGTTGCAATTTCTAGGATATGAAGGAACCTTTTTAGAAAGTGAAGTTACCCAAAAAACAAGATTAAAATACGACCGAGATCAGCCTTTTACAAAAGACGTCACCTATTATAATTACTTTAAACCAACCAAAGAAGTGACCATCCCAAAAGCCTATGTTATCCCTAGAGGATGGAGAGATATTGCTTTGAAGTTACAAGACAATGAAATTTATTTTAAGCAACTTAAAAAGGATACTACTTTTATGGCAGAAGTATATCATATAGACACCTATCAAACTAGTAGAAATCCATATGAAGGGCATTACCCTCATTACAACACAACAGTTAAGAGAAGTCAAGAAGAAGTTACCGTAAAAAGAGGTGGTTATCTTGTAAAAACTGAAGATCAAGATGGTTTGCGTTATCTGTTAGAAACTTTAGAACCAGAGGCAAATGATAGTTTTTTTAATTGGAATTTCTTTGATACTATCTTACAGCAAAAAGAAGGATTCTCTCCATATGTTTGGGAAGATAAAGCCTTGGAGTTTCTAAATGCAAATCCAGATATCAAAACTGCCTTTGAAGCAAAAAAAATAGCCGAACCCGCTTTTGCTCAAAACTGGTATGCGCAACTAAGTTGGATTCATAAGAAATCTCCCAATTATGAAAAAGCTCATTTACGATATCCTATCGTTAGGATGCTTCGTTAAATATGCTGCTGGAAAAAGAAGCTTGATATTATTATAAGATTTTTCTAACGCTTTTTGCGTTTTTTGAAAATCTTTCCATTTTGCTTTCTTAATACCTTCATTTTCTTGTGGCGTTAAGTCACCATCATAATCTGTATACATCTCATACCAATACGTTTCTTTTAATCGAAACTTCTCATTGCGTTTAAAAATGTGATATGTTTTTGTAATAAATTTTTTAATCACTACCCCAGAAACACCCGTTTCCTCTTCTACTTCACGAACAGCACACGTCTGAATATCTTCATCTTTCTCAATCTTACCTTTAGGTAAATCCCATTTTCCATTTCTGTAAATAAAGAGAATTTCTTTCTTCTTATTATACACAAGTCCACCTCCCGCTACAATAACAGGAAGTTTCTTTTTTAAGAACTTGAGCAGTTTCTCTTCGTTTTCATGATATAAGTTGACATAAAACAACTCTCCATTTATTATTTTTCTTATAATTCTTTTCAGCTTTGCCTTCTTAAGCGGAATCGATTTATAGTTATTCCCAATATCTTTTTCTGTTGATAGAATTATAGGAATATCATTCACAAAAACTTTATACATTTGCAGTATGATTTTAGACAAAGAAACGGCAAAAAAAACTGCCGAATTATTATTGCAAATTAATGCAATAAAATTACAACCACAAGCCCCTTTTACATGGGCATCAGGATGGAAATCTCCCATCTATTGTGACAATAGAATTACGCTATCCTATCCTGCGATACGTAACTATCTTCATCAAGAAATGGCAAAACAAGTAGAAACTATTTATGGCAAACCTGACGCTATAGCAGGTGTTGCAACGGGTGCTATAGGTATTGGTATGCTTGTTGCAGACTACTTAAACCTTCCTTTTGTATATATACGACCTGAACCAAAAAAACACGGACGTCAAAATAAAATAGAAGGATATTTAGAACCTGGAAGTTCTGTTGTTGTGATAGAAGATTTAATAAGCACAGGAATGAGTAGTCTTAAAGCAGTAGATGCTCTTAAAGAATCGGGAGCTACTGTAAAAGGAATGCTTGCTATTTTTACTTATGGATTTGAAAAGAGTGTTACCGCTTTTAAAGAAGCAAATGTACAACTCAACACCTTAAGTGACTATGCACATCTTTTAGAACAAGCAGCAGACACAAAATACATTACAGACGAAGAACAAAATGCACTAGAAAACTGGCGCAAAGATCCAGCAAACTGGGGATAACCCATCACCTGAATTAAACAAAAAAATCAAATGAACTTAGAAAGCCCAATAAAATCAGTCGACAAATCTGCAGAAGAAGTGTACCATTTTTTGATGAATATCGAAAATTTTGAAACACTTATGCCAGAAAACACAAAATTTGAAAAGATCAATGATACTCGTTTTCTTTTTGCATTAAAAGGAATGCCAGAAATTGTACTCGATCTTAAAGAAGGTGTACCACATTCAAAAGTTGTTCTAGGTGCTGCTAGTGATAAATTACCTTTTACCCTTACGGGTAATATTACTCAGGTAGAAGATACTAAAAGTGAAGTTCAGTTATCATTTGAGGGTGAGTTTAACGCTATGATGTCTATGATGATCAAAGGCCCTATCACAAAATTTATTGAGACACTTGCTACAAACTTGGATCGCATAAGTTAAAAATTGTTTATTATTTATTGATTTTAGTTGATAACCTCCCAGTATCTATATAGGCTGTCGGGGGCAAATAAAGTATTTTTGAACATCAAAATAACACAACTCTAATGGCAGATATTCAGAAGCTCGAAGCCCTTGTAACACAAGTACGACGAGATATTTTAAGACAAGTACATAAAGTAAATTCTGGTCATCCAGGAGGATCTTTAGGATGTGCAGAATTTTTTGTGGCCTTGTATCAAGAAATTATGGATCGCAAAGAAGGTTTTGATATGGATGGTTTAGGAGAAGATCTTTTCTTCTTATCAAACGGACATATCTCACCAGTTTTCTATAGTGTTTTAGCTCGATCAGGATATTTCCCTGTAGATGAACTCAATACTTTTAGATTGCTAAATTCTCGTTTACAAGGACACCCTACGACTCATGAAGGTCTTCCTGGTATTCGAGTAGCATCAGGATCTTTAGGACAAGGATTAAGTGTTGCTCTAGGTGCTGCCGAAGCAAAAAAACTAAACGGTTGTGGTCACACTATCTATACATTAATGGGAGATGGTGAATTACAAGAAGGTCAAAACTGGGAAGCGATTATGTATGCTGCTGCAAATAAGATAGACAACATTATTGCAACAGTAGATCTTAATGGGCAACAGATTGATGGTAGTACGGATGATGTATTGGCCTTAGGAAGTATGAGAGCAAAATTTGAAGCCTTTGGATGGATTGTATTAGACATCAAACAAGGGAATGATATGGCAGCTGTTATAGAAGGTCTAAAAGAAGCAAAAAAGCTAAGTGGTAACGGAAAACCTGTTTGTGTATTAATGCATACGGTTATGGGGAACGGCGTAGACTTTATGATGCATACACATGCGTGGCATGGAAAAGCACCTAACGATGAGCAACTTGCTATAGGTCTTGCTCAAAACGCAGAAACTTTAGGAGACTATTAAAAATATAATGTTTTAGCTTTCGCGAAAGCTGAATTAACAACATTTCAATGAAAACATACGAAAACACAGGAAGTAAGGATACTCGATCAGGTTTTGGCGCAGGACTAGAAGAACTTGGAAAATCTAACGAGAATGTAGTTGCACTATGTGCAGATCTTACAGGTTCTCTTAAAATGGATGCTTTTAAAGCAAATCACCCAGAGCGTTTCTTTCAAGTAGGAATCGCCGAAGCAAATATGATTGGTCTTGCAGCTGGAATGACTATAGGTGGCAAAATTCCATTTACAGGAACATTTGCAAACTTCTCTACAGGACGTGTATATGATCAAATACGTCAGAGTGTTGCCTATTCTGGTAAAAATGTAAAAATCTGTGCATCACACGCTGGGTTAACGCTTGGAGAAGATGGAGCAACGCATCAAATCCTAGAAGATGTAGGATTAATGAAAATGCTACCAGGGATGACGGTTATCAATACGTGTGATTATAACCAAACAAAAGCAGCTACTATTGCTATTGCAGACCACAACGGACCTGTATATTTACGTTTTGGACGTCCAAAAGTAGCCAACTTTACGCCTGCAGATCAAGATTTCCAAATAGGGAAAGCCGTTCATTTACAAGACGGAAACGACGTTACTATTATTGCTACAGGTCACTTAGTTTGGGAAGCACTCGAAGCAGCCAAAACATTAAACGAAGCTGGTATCTCTGCCGAAGTAATTAATATACACACGATCAAACCTCTTGATGAAGAAGCAATCGTAGCTTCTGTAAAAAAGACAGGATGTATCGTTACTGCAGAAGAACACAACCATCTAGGAGGATTAGGAGAAAGTGTTGCTAGAGCACTTACAACAGCTCATCCTACACCTCAAGAATTTGTTGCCACAAATGACACCTTTGGAGAAAGTGGTACTCCTGCACAGCTTATGGAGAAGTATGGACTTAATGCCGAAGCCATTGTAAAAGCATCTAAAAAAGTGATCAATAGAAAATAAAGATCTTAATTTCACGTTTTTATAATACATTGTAAGGCAGGATTGTAACATTCTGCCTTTATTTTTGTCATTCATTCAAACAACAAACTCAATTATGAAAAAACTAATCATTTTGGTACTACTTGTATCATCAATGCATGCTTTTGGACAAAGTGCAGCATTTGGAATAAAAGGAGGGCTTAATTTTGGAGCTACGGGCGACATTACATCTATTACTAATGAAAGCTTTGACGGCGATAATGAAGTAGGGTTTCACCTTGGAGCCTTTGCTCGATTAAAATTTGCAGGGATATTCATTCAACCAGAATTAGTCTATACACGACTCACCACCGACTACGGTAAATCGTCTATCGATGGAAGTGCAGACTATAAATTCTCTAAGATTGACATCCCAGTACTTTTAGGGATTGACATTGTAGGGCCGTTATCTATAAAAGCAGGACCTGCTTTTCAACTTGTGTTGAACAACGACCTTGACGTCAATGGTTCTGATGTTGTAAATGATCCAGAAAACACATTTACAATTGGATATCAAATAGGTGTTGGAGTTCAACTTGGAAGACTAGGGCTTGACTTAAGGTATGAAAATGCTTTTAGTGAAAATGATACTACTATAACTAGTGATTTAACAGAGGCGGCTAATAATCAGCAATTCGCAGCTATTGACTCTAGACCCTCTCAATGGATTTTAAGTTTATCCTATCAACTTAAGGGAAGCAACAAAAAATAATAACTTAAATATTAGATATTAAAAAAGGCAACTCATATGAGTTGCCTTTTTTAATATGTTTTATACGCTTTCGCGAAAGCGGACGATCAACTATCTGCATCTAGATAATCAGGAGTTCCATCATCATCAGAATCTGGATACGTAATAACACCTGTTGCAAGGTTTATATTAATCTCATCTACGGTATTGATACCATCTCCATCATCATCCGTATCTAGGTGATCTGCTATACCATCGTTATCAGTATCTATAAGTGCTACAAATCCATCATCATCTCTCAATGTTTCTAGACGCGTGGTAACACCATCATTATCATCATCTTCATCTCTAAAATCTGCTAGAGCATCACCATCTGTATTATCTTCATCATCAAACAAGAATCCATTCCCATTTATATCTTCATTTATAGTAATAATACCATCTCCATCATGATCTGTTACTTTGCTCTCAAATAATGAGAATGTAAATACTAGTGAAGAATAAATACCAATATCACTATTAGGTGGCTGTGCAAAATACGCCAATCCACTAGGGATAAATACAGCTCCTATTCCATAATCGTCATTAAATTCTACAGTCCCATCTGGTGCTGTTGTAAATCCTGATCCAGCTTTTGCTCCAGCAATTCCGTTTGCAAAGCCATCTATAGTTGCTGGAAGATTAAACCAGATTGGATTTGCCGCTCCATCAAAAACATTACTTAGAATATTAGACCCTCTATACGTTACAAGTGTAGAGTCTGCATAGGTAGGAATCGCTCCTACTCCTTCACGGGCTGTAAGGATATACAGTGTATTACTTGTTTCAAAACGATCATAGGTCTTTGTTGTAACTTGATCTATCATTCGCGTTTTATCTGCATTATCTCCTGCTATGGTATCAAATCTGATCTCATAATCAAAATCTGCAGGTGGATTTGCAAACTCCTCATAATTATAAAAGTGAGTTTCTAAATATTCTCTGATAAAAGCATCATCAGTAACCGATTGCTCTCCTCTATCTCTAAAAGGGATTGCGTCTGGTGTATCGTCATCGTCATTTCCGCAAGAAACGAACAAAAATACGATCGGAAGTAAACCTAAATAATTTCTAATTCTCATAAAATTCTTTTTCAGATGCGCAAGATACAATTTTGACGTATTTTTGAGCATAATTTACACATAGATTAACGTGCTTTTAAGTATTTTTATATGAGAGTTGATAAATATTTATGGTGTATACGCTATTTTAAGACACGATCTATAGCTACAAATGCCTGTAAAAAAGGACAAGTTCGTGTAAAAGGTGTCGTTGTAAAGCCATCTAGAGATGTATATCCTACAGATAAAATTAGTGTACGTAAAAATCAGATTCAATACACCTTAGAAGTGCTCGATCTTCCAGAAAGTAGACTTGGGGCAAAACTTGTAGATATATATCGTAAAGACACAACACCAAAAGAAAATCTAGAAAAACTAGAGCTCCTTAAATTTTCTAAAGATTATTATAGGAAGAAAGGAACTGGTAGACCTACAAAAAAAGACCGTAGAGACATAGATGATATTTATGAGAAAGATGATTTCTTTAGCGATGACGAAGAGGAATAAGCACAATCATTACAATTAAAACAGTATGAAAGTAAAACTTGACAAAATACTAGACCATAAAGCGATCCAACATAAGATTCTCCGTATTGCTTACCAGATATATGAGAGTAATGTAAATGAAGAAGAAGTTATCCTTGCTGGTATTGCAGACAACGGTTATAAATTTGCTGAACGTCTAGAGGTTGCTCTTAATGAGATAGCTAGTTTTAAGACAACGTTATGCAAAGTCTCTATGAATAAAAAGAATCCTTTGGGTACTATCAAAACAAGTCTTACCCAAGAAGAGTACGCACACAAGTCAATCGTACTTATAGATGACGTACTTAACTCTGGAACGACGTTGATATATGGAGTGCAACATTTTTTAAACGTACCTTTAAAACGTTTTAAAACAGCTGTCCTGGTAAATAGAAATCATAAAAAATATCCAGTAAAGGCTGACTTTAAAGGAATCTCTCTTAGTACATCTCTTAATGAGTCTGTAAAAGTCACATTTAGAAAAGGGAATGATATGGCAGTTCTAGAATAAGGTTGCAATAATTCCTTCTACAATTTCTGGTGCCGATTGTTCTTTTACTTTTATGACTTTAGATGCTTGATTGTAATAAAAACCTCTTTCAAAAAGATGCTTTCTAACAAATTCCTCTAATGCTTCTTTAGTTTCTTGACTTGTGACAAGAGGTCTCTCATCTTTTGCTTCCCATAATCGTTCTGTGAGCTCTGGTACAGGAACGTTAAGATAAATAGTCATGACACCGCTCTCTTTTATGTCTTGAAGATTAGAACCATAGCAAGGTGTTCCTCCACCTAATGAAACAATTTTCTTAGTAGTAGATTCTTGTAATACTTCTTTTAAGTAGGCTGCTTCTTTTTTTCTGAAGTAGATTTCCCCCTTTCTATCAAAAATTTCAGAAATCGTCATTCCTTCTTTTTCACTAATGTATTGATCATAGTCTATAAAATCATATCCTAATTGTGTTGCTAGTAGCTGTCCTATAGTCGATTTCCCAGAGCCCATATAGCCCATTATATAAATATCCATACTTTCTTTTTCTATCAAAAAACAAAGGTATTCGCAAAAGATGAAAAAAATGCAAAATTTATTTTAAAAAGGCTTTGATATATAAATTAATTGGGTGTATATTTGCACCCGCATTCAGGAAAAGACCTGGTAGCTCAGTTGGTAGAGCATCTCCCTTTTAAGGAGAGGGTCCTGGGTTCGAGCCCCAGCCAGGTCACAAAAAGTCGTCGCATAATGCACGACTTTTTCCTTTTTATACACCTATCTACCCGAGTGCTGAAATTGGTAGACAGGCACGGTTGAGGGCCGTGTGCACTAGTTGCGTGTGGGTTCAAGTCCCATCTCGGGTACTACAATGACTAATCAACTAGGTTAGTCATTTTTTTATATCATAAACTAGCAACTAGGAATAGTTAGGCTGTTTTTACAAAACAGACTGTTACGATACTGAAAAGTCCCATCTCGGGTACTACAATGGCTAATCAACTATGATTCCTCCTTTTTTTATATCATAAACTAGCAACTAGAAATAGTTAGGGTGTTTTTATAAAACAGCCTGTCACGACACTGAAAAGTCCCATCTCGGGTACTACAATGACTAATCAAACATGATTCCTCATTTTTTATAGTCTAAACTAGGGTGAATCTATAATAGCGTTTCTTAAAAATAACCTACAATAACTCATTTTAAAAGAAAGAACGTAAAACACTGAGAGTATATTAGTTAATTGTCTGTTAATCTCATTTTAATGTGTAACATATAATTTTATTATCCGTCTATCTATGCATACATAAAGTATCAAAATCAAATTATTTTAAAAATATTAATATGAAATCAACAGATATAAGAATGTCAACTATAAGTAAGACTGGAACAAAGACAAAAGTCTTTAGTAATACGCCAGCTATCACATGGAATTTAAAAAGACGATTTAAGTAACTACGTCTTGATTAATTAATTAAAAAGCCCTCGATATTCGAGGGTTTTTGTTTTTGTAGTATTATGTATATTAAAATGAGTAAAAACCTTAACTGTGGTTAGGTTGTTTTATACGACACTGACTACTACACACATTCGTGTGCTTATCTTTGTGTTAACTATTAATCAGTTCCATTTTCTTATCAAACAGAATGATCTGTACTATATGTTTGTATTGATTTTTGAATATCGGTATTCATTTAATAATTGACCATTTTTAAATATTGCTTTTTCAAATATGCATTCAAATTTGAATCCAGCTTTTTCCAAGACTTTTTGAGATGACTTATTATTTTCAAAGACTCCTGCAAAAATCCGAACTAGATCTAATTCATCAAAACCGTAGGTTACTATTTTTTGAATTGCTTTTGTCATGATTCCTTTATTCCAAAATGGTTCTCCTAGCCAATATCCAATTTCAGCACTTTTACAGTAAACATCCGTTAAGACTATTAAGCCAATAACTCCAACTACAGTCCCTTCTTTTTCTATTATAAACGTTGTTTGAGGGTTCTCTGACTGGCAAAATTGGATAAATTCCTTGGCATCTTCTAGTGCATACGGATATGGTATACGGTTTCTTAAATTATCCCATATTTTCTTGTTATTCAATAATATTGAAAGTTGTAAAGCATCAGAATTTTTAAACTCTCGTAATTTCATAAAACAATTTTCTCAAGTTGGTATTTCTTTCGCGAAAGCGTACTACTTTATATTCCCTATAAGAAGTATCTTAATGATGTAACGTATGACTAATAGCCCTTCATTTCTTGCTTAGTATATCTAATTCCATGTAGAGAACAGTATTCTTCTAATTGCTTTAAAGTACTCCTAACAAATCCTGACTCTGCCCAAAGACTAATATTCAAAATTCCTGTCCCGCCAGCAGCTCCGATGATATCAACATAAGATTTTGAGTTTACTTTTTTTACAATGACCATATTCATTTGCGTCGAGTTAGTACGCAGTTTATACGTTTCGGATGCAATGATGATCATCTCATCTGTCTCATTTACATAACTCCTATCCATTTGAGAAGAAATAGCATTGGCTAATGGTTTTATATCAATTGTCTCTAGTTCAAATCTTGAAAATTTCATATGCTTATTTAATTAACCTAAATCCTTAGTGATGAGTTGTTGTATTTTATACATCGTTATGATCTTCTACTCTTCTGTTTTTCTTTGTTCTTTACAAAGATGAGTTTGTGTTTACTCTTTGGATTCTCGCGTTGTTCAATTTCAAAACTTCCTATAGATTTAATTAATGGTGTTAATTTTTCAAATCCATAATTCCTAGAATCAAAATTAGGTTGTTTTTTTTGAATCAAACTTCCTACATCACCCAGAAATGCCCATCCATCCTCATCTGATGAATCTGTGATAGTTGCTGCCAATAACTTAATTACTTTGGGGGTAATTCTATCAATACTTTCTTCAAAGTCATCTTTCTTGTTAACGTCCTCTTTCTTATTGGATTGATTTCTAAGAATTTCTATATATATAAATTTATCACACGCGACTATAAAAGGGGTAGGTGTCTTTTTTTCTCCTATCCCAATAACCTGCATTCCTGCCTCTCTTAATCTAGTTGCTAGTTTTGTAAAATCACTATCACTTGATACCAAACAAAAACCATTTACTTTTTCTGAATAGAGAATATCCATGGCATCAATAATCATAGCCGAATCTGTAGCATTTTTTCCTGTAGTATAGGCATATTGCTGAATAGGAGTAATTGCATTCTGGAGGAGTAAATTTTTCCATTTGGATAAATGAGGATTTGTCCAATCTCCATAAATTCTTTTAATGGTTGGGTTTCCGTATTTCGCAATTTCCTCCATCATCTCTTTTACATGAGCAGATGGTATATTATCTCCATCTATAAGTACTGCTAAATTTAAATTCATATCCTAGTTTTAATCTTTATTGATTACTTATTCAGCTTTTTTTATAAACTCCACTTTTCAGTTCAAGTTTTCCTTCTTTTAAATGTCTTAAAAGGTTCATTAATTTTGGTTTTGTCGTTTCTCCCATAAGGACATTTAATCCCATTTTAGGAGGTCCAAATTCTTTGAGTCTAGCAACAAGAATATCAAAAAAACCTATTCCTGCTTGAGTTTGATCAATAGTTTGTTTATGTATCATACCAAGATCTTGTAAGAGATGATCCATCTCTTCTGCCTTGAATAAAAAACTAAGATAAACAGTACTCGCCCAAGGCATCGGATAGCTTATTTCTTCATCTCCTTTTTTTAAGATATCATAAAAAAGAAAATGCCCACCTGTTTTTAAGACTCTGTGCATTTCTGAATACAGCTTTTTCTTATCTGGAATATTCATTTGAACATGTTGTGTCCAGACCACATCAAAGGCATTGTCTTCAAATGGAAGTGCTGTAGCATCTCCTTGTGTAAATGTTGTTTTATCACCCAACTGCACAAGCTTAGATAGATTGCTAGCTGTTCTTATATATTCATGACTTAAATCTATTCCTGTCACTTGACAACCATACTCATCTGCAAGCATCCTACAAGGTCCTCCTAAGCCACATCCTACATCCAGAACAGATGCTCCTTGTAGATCAATACCATTAGCCAGTTCTCTTGATACGGCAGCTCCTCGGACATGGAACTCATCGACTCCTGCGATGTCTGATCTCTTTACTGTATCTAATGCAATATTCTGTTCCTTAAGTCGATGGATGATATCTTCATAAAGCCCTTCCTTAAGGTAATGATTTTCTATACTTTGATTTAAATCACCCATTTATTAAGTATTAATAATCTACAAGGTACTATAATTGCTTTATACCACTTCTATTTTACATACCTCATCTCCAGCATGCATCATTTTATTGGCAGGACATATAGAACGTATTCTTCCGTTTATCATACTTTCAAATTCTATCATGAGCTTTTTATTTTCTATCTCACATAGAATATTTCCTTTTTGAACTATATCTCCTACTTTAAAGTGCCAAGCAGTTATTTTATAATCTTTTGAATTTCCAAATGCTGAAAGTAGAATAGGTGTTATTTTATTTTCTCCTTGGTTATTTTCACCTTTTTCAGTTTCGTCCTTTGTTTTAAAGTTAGAATTGGTTTTTAATTCTCTTACAACTTCATTTTGTTTTCTGTTCGAAGGAAAAAGTTTCTGGAGTAGTGTTTTAATTATATCCAAGTTATAGAATTATTAGAATTTGGTTCTCTTATTTTTTGTATCATGTATTGCCTATTTTTCTAGAAGAAACATACAATCTCGTCCGAAGATAGCAAATTGCCATGAGTTATATATCTTGCTATAACTTGCTTTTAATCCATATAAGATATGGGAATGTTTGTTTATACGCTTTCGCGAAAGCGTACTCATTAAGAATACAACGTGTATCTCTATTCTACGATCAATTAGATACTATTCTTATAGGTTCTAGACACTGGAATTTGCGTGTTATCATTCATGACGATAAAGGATATCGTACGTTGTTTTATATAGTTTTCATTAACGATATATGATCGATGACATCTTTTAAAATTTGGAGGCAATTCATCACTAATTTGGGATAACTTCCCTCTTACGAAGTTCTGCTTGCCGTTGTTTAAAAACACCCGTAAATAATGATCTTCTGATTTAATATACGTCAAATCAGAGATATATACTTTTGTTTTGTCTTTTAAAACAATATAGTCTTTCGTCACAATACTTTTTAATTCTTCTAATCGCTTTATGGTCTCAGATTGTTCATCTTCAAGCTTATCACTTCGTTTTTTAAACCGTTTTAAAAAAAGATATATGATAAATATTATAATAGCGAGCACACCTATAATAAGAAGTGAATAGGTTACTTTTTCTGACAGGTCTTTGTTTTCATTTATGGTAGAACTTAATTCTTTTTCTATAGCATCATAATCGTATTTACTATCAATCTCTTTAATATCAATAGCATGCCTCAATAAATTTGAATCTTCTTTTTCTTTGTATAGTTTTTTAAAATAATATAATGCACTATCATTTATTTTAAGCGCATCATAATTTTTGTAAAGCCATTCATATCCATACATACGATAGACTTTATTTTTTTCTTTTTCTTGGTGAATCTTAAAGTAATTAATAGATTTCCTATAGTCACCAGATTCGTAATATATAATCGCTTTATTAAAAGCAATACTTGGGATTCCTTTTGAAGAATAATACAAACTATCCTTTTTATATGTCTGTAAGGCAAGGTCATAATAATGTATAGCTTGTTGTGGTTTATGCAAAAAAGCTTCTAAATAAATACCTTTAAACTGACGCATATATGCTTTAAAAAAAGGAGTTGTTGCATATTTTAAGCCATTTTTAAACAACACATTAAATTGTGTTGTATCAATATCTTTCATTTGAGCTTCATTTGCTCTCATCTCATAACCTGCTTTGTAATAATAGTAATGATATAGATCAATACTATCTTTTGCCGATTTTTTTGCAAGTTTTACATATTTATCAAAGGTTTTTAAAGCGCTTGTGCTTACGTTTCTAAGAAAATGTCTATTAATCTTAGGAAGAAGAATATTAACTATAAGGGTATCTTGTAATGAGGTGGCACGATTAAAAGCATCAAAATACATGGTATAAATGATCGAGTCTTTATGTATTTCTCTTTTTTGTAACAAATCGGCATGCAAATATGTAGCAATTATATGTTCTCTTGGAGATGTGACATCATCTAGTTCATAATCATTTTCGACAACAAAGCCTATCTTCTGAAAATAGATATCCGCCAGAAAAAGGTTTTTTAATTTTTGATTTTTAAGTTTCGAAATAAACTTTTCTGCTTTTTTAATATCATATCTTTTTCTAGCCAAAAGGATGCTGTCAAGGACATCATCTGACTGTTGCGCCTTTAGTTGAACTAAAGACGCACTCAGAAAAATGCCAATACATACTAGTATTTTAATATGATATTTCATTAGTTATTAAAAGATTACAAAACCATTACAGTGTCTTCCTTTTGGAAATACATCTTTAGGGTTTACTTCAAATATATCTTCTTGATTTACAATATGGAAATCTATCTTAGTATTTTTAAGAATTGTTAAACGACCTGTTTTTAAATCAAAGTCTGTAGCACCTTGCTTTTTTCTATTGCTTATTCCTTTGCAATCTAATGTATAACACTTAGATATATCTTCCAGTTCAATATTGATAACAATCTGATCGCTATCATCATCTTCATCAATCCACGCCTTTTTTACGATAATAGGTTTTTGAAATTTAGCGGCTTCATAAAAAGCAAATTCAAGTCGGCTTAGTTCAAATACATTTTCATTTATTTTTTCTCCAGTAAATCTTCCTATAATAGTAAACGAAGCCATCTCTCCCATTTCTATATGCAAAGGTTGAAATAGACAATCTTCATTTAAATTATACATTAATGGCGCAAATGTATTTAGGTCTGTAAATCTTTCTGGCAAATCTGATGTTTCACAGCCTAGATCTTCTAATTCTTGAGCATTTACAAGAGGTGTCATTAGAACGAATACGAATAAAATATGTAGTAATGTTTTCATAATAATAATGGTTTAGGTGTTTATGATTTAATTGTTTTCAAGTAGCTATTTTTATTTCATTAATTTTCTTCACCAATGTATGTTTGGCACAAGACTACTGCAATACATAAAGGCTCGGAACGAGTGGTTTATATTCGTACCTTGTATGATAGGGTTTGCTTCACTAGAAGCCGAAAAAGTGTTTGATTTTAATAATACAATAGTTGTGTCATATTCTGATGTACTTATATCATCTACATACAGCTCTTTCATTTTAAATAAATCCCAAGCTATCGTTCCATGGTATTCTTCAGATTTTAATTGTGTCAAAAAGAACCCTAATTGAAGTGCTTTGTTTCTTATACTAGGCTTTCCATGATGGCTATTCATATCAAAATAATAGTCTCCAAAGTAGTTTCCATATTCTTCACTATTAATATCATATATAAAATTGTTTTGATCGTGAGCGATGCCTATATAATAACCCGTAATCATATCTGCTAAGAGTTCGTTATAGGTCGTCCTATTTTCTTTATAATTTACATTATAGGAGTGCGCTATCTCATGTACTAATAATAGTTCTATAATATCCGGTCTATCTTTAAATTTATCTAAAACATCAGCCCCTATTTCTACAAGTCCATCAGAAAACGTTGTACTCTTATCATAATAACAAGCACCATCATATTCTTTTACAACTCTTAATACAATACTACGATCAAACCAATCTTGTACTTTATTGAATATGGCTCTAATGTCTGATGTCGCTTCTACATATTCTTTTTCTGAAGCCTCCAGTACCTGTCCATCTATTCTCATACAGTTTTGCGAAAGCATCCCTTTTGAACAAAATAATAACACAAACAGAACCCCTATTTTCATACTAGATTTCATACTTAAAATTTAAATCCTCCAGGATTATGAGCCGATTTCCATTTTTTAACTACACCTAAAGAAGTATAATAGATGCCTTGAAAATCATTTCTTCCAATATGAACTCCACTAAAACCATACATAGCTAAATTTACACCGCTACTTACTGCGGCTACTCTCTCATTAAATCTACCGTGATGATTTGCATGTGTAAATTGATAATCTGCAATAGCTTCAAACTTCCCAACCGATCTTTCTAATCTGGCATCTATAGCATTTTTTTCTTCTTTGCTAGAAGCTTTATCGTACTTTCTTCTAATTACATAATAGGTATAAAACCCTGCAATGACATCTGCTTGTAACTCTTTGTTTTTACCCTTTAAAACACCATTTCCTCCATAAAGAGATGCTAGATAATCTGCTGCGTCTTCCCCATATATATATTGCAAGGTATGTGCTGCTTCATGAGCTAATAGTATTTCTATAAACAAAGGATCGTCTTCATATGCATCTAGAAAATCTTGTCCTATTGTAACTGTTGCATTTTTCAAACCTCTACTGCTATTGAACTCATGACAAATCCCATCGTAATCTTCTGCGAGGATATATGATACATTGATATCAAAAAAATTCTGAACATTACGCATTGCTTTCTGAGTTTCGTATGGGAACCATTGTATTCCTTCTTGATACTCACTATCAGCACTCATCTCATCGCCATCCAATTTATGCACACATTCCATTTGGCTATAACTAGTAACTGCTCCTAAAAATAAACATAGGATGAGGATGTAATATCTTTTGTTATTAATTTCTATATTCATTTTCTTAGTTTTTAGTTTTTCTACAATCTATCTCGATTCCATTTTCATCTACTATTTCGACCGCTCCATATAAAATCTGAGGTTTGTCAAATTCTTCAGGTCTAGCAGCAGTATATGCTTTTAACTTTCCTATCGTTGAGGCTCCAACAGTATACCAATCACAAGGTTTGATGCTTTCTTGACGTAAGTAATAATGTAATCTTTCTAAGAACCAATGCGTAAAGTACCCTCCTACTTCGGTATTCCAACCAGCATATTGTCCATTCTTAGAAGCTGTAATAAAAACATACCCTTTTGCTTCTTCAAACAACACTTTATAGTTCTCTTCTGCCTGTGCATTTATAACATAACCACTGTCTCCTTTAGAATCCTTAGTATAGTAATTACAGGTTTCATACAAACCTATTGTTAACCTAGCATTTTTACGTATAAGTACATCTTGTATATCACAACTTGAAAGGGAAACATGGGCTTCTTCAGAACTGATATAAAGTTTATTTCCATTAGCATCCTTTTTTCGACTCACAACCATATTTGGATATTTACAATCTCTATCTCCATATCCATGACCTGCAAAATAAAACCATAGCACATCATCTTCTCCTATCTGTAAATCATCAATTCCATCTAACAATGCGCTTTTATCAAAATGGGTTCCAACAAAATAATGCTTTTGAATATTTAAATCAGTATGAACTTCTACACGATCAAGCTCATCTTCTATTTTCTGCATAGATAATTTCCAAGCTGGTTTTGGGTCACTAGGAAACTCTCTAGCAGTATCTTCTGTTTTTACAACAATGATGGCATGCAACGTACTTTGAGCATAGGTTGCACAGAAAGATGCCATAAAAACAAGAATAAAAACGATGGTGTTTCGACGTACTAACATAATCTATTTTGATGTTGTGTATTTATAAATTGGTATTTGCACTTTGTTTCCAGGTAATTGATCTTGTAATCGTACAACACTATAATCGATAGTCATTTGCTTCGTATTTGCTAGTAATGTATTCCAATTTGCTGGCGTATTTGAAAGCAATGACTTTTCAAAAGCTTTTCTAAAGTTTAAAGTAAAGTATCCTCCATCTATAGGATTTGACCAAGAATACCCTGTATAGTTTCCACTATCGTTGATACCATCACCAGCTTCGCTTCCACAAAGTACAATCTCCCCTTCTGCGTCTATAAAAAGACGCCTTAGTTGTGCCGAGATATTTCCTTCTCCAGAAGTTCCACTTATTGGCTCTTTAAGATCCAGCATAGAATTACAGGCATCTACCATAATGATAGACAATCTAGGACTTGCGGCAGCTATCTTTGTTCTTACGTCTTCTACAGAAACGCCTTGGTCATTTTGATGAAATGCATCATCTAGTACATACATTCTTGGATATGGAGATTGTGAATCTGTCGTTCTGTATCCGTGTCCAGAATAATAAAAGAAAACGACATCATTTGTTCCTACGTGTAGGTTGTCTAATACGGTTTCCATCTCTCTCTTTTTATTGGCAGCTGCCTTAACGTAATATGTTTTTAAATCCATATCGCTATTGTCAGAAATAAATTCGGCCAATCCTTCCATATTACCATAATCAACATCACAACTTTCTCCTATGTTATCATCTTCTGTATCGGCAAAAATGATCATATGAAGTGTAACACTTCCTGGGTTAGAATTTCCCATCATAGGAATGGAAAAAACACAAAATACAAGTATTATTAAAAGCTTTTTCATGGGTTCTCGTTTTTAAGGTTAATAGTAGGGTAATATGTTGATATAATTTTTTTTAACTCTATAAACTCATCAGAGCTTGGGTTCATTTTTATACCTCTATAGGCTTCTCCATTTTCATAAAATATAACTGTAGGAATACCTAAAGCGATTAATACATCTTGACCTTTTGAAAAACGCATGGCAACAGTAGGAGTAAATAATCCCGAAGTACCTGAGCTATTGTCCAAGATATACAAATCATTCATTTCTGTAACATTGAGAATAAGTTCCTTTAATCGCTCAGCGTGTGTCTTGGTCATTTTTGGCGAATGATTGATATCTCCTTTTATCGGAAAATTATCAATATGTATTTCTGTATTCGTCATTCTTTTTGAGCCTACTTCTAAGAGTAAAAAGTTTGGTTTGTAACTTATCTCGTTCGCTCCAATCTCTGCTGTGTTTAGTAATTCTACAAACGCATTTATGTCATTTGTTATAAGATCATACTGTCCTGTTTTCGGTTTACTATTTTCATCAGTTACAATCTTAAATTTAGCATTGTAACTACTTATTTCTATTCGAGTATTTCCCTTTACAAACTCGTGATCTTTTATAAATGGGTTCTTCTTTAAGGGACCTTTATAATTTCCTTCTTTTATAAGTAATGCCAGTAATTTGTCAAAATTTTCAGCATTCTGATCATCTATTTCTTTCTTTTTCATACTACTATTAGTATCTCCCTCATCGGAAGGTTCTGTCTGTAATGAGCAGCAACTGGATACTAAAAAGAGAAGGAACAGCACTGCAAAAAGGTTTCTTGTTTTTGATATCATGGCTGTATTTTATCTAAAGTTATAACACACTGAAAAATATCCAGAATTATTGTCGTGATCTCCACTCGTATCATTTGTATATACATAGTACTTAAAACCTTTCTTTGTCGAAACGGTATATGAAACTCCTTCTTCACATCCTATCGTAAAATAATTACGTACTCCTGGACCTTCTTCAAAAAGAACAAGCTGGTATTGATATAGGTTAGGATCGGGAAATGTAAATGCTTTTCCATTGCCTCCTCTTCTATTTGCTGGCACATAATTACCACACGTGTTTCTCACGCCACTCCAATCTGCTTCATCAAATCTAATATCTAATAATCGTCCTGTTCCTTGTCCTATATAATTAGGACTTCTAGGATTGCATTTGGTAATACACTTTAATTGACTTTCATCTAGATCATAATTAGCTATAGGTGTCACAAGAGATTTTGTAAATGCAATCTCATTAGAAATTCTAATATCTACAAAACTACTTAAGGCATATACGCTAAAAATAATTAGGGTAATAAAGACAACATTTTTAATTTGTTTTTTCATAATACTACATTTTAAATGATTATCTATTCGCGCCAAAACTTTTATTTGACTTATTCAAACATACCGCCCTTACTGGTATTCCCGAAATAAATGTCGTGAATGACATATAAAATAGCGCCAGTGACACTCCAGTATTATGCAGATATATTAGAAATAAGCAAAAATGGGAAAATCGACATATTCAGGAGTTGCAGTATATGCCAGAAAATGGGTGTTCTCACTACCCAATAGAGGGTATACTTTGTAGCATATGGTCATTGGCATACACGTATATCTCTAGGTCAAGATCAAGTGATATGATATCATAAAAGATTATGGGTACGCTCCTGCCTGCCGGCGAGGCAGGTTCGCGAAAGCAAAAAAAGTAAAAAAAAATGCTAAGATTAACATCTTAGCATTTTATAAAACCACCAAAGCAAACGAATCTTTGATGTTATCTCATTCTTATATGATCTTCTTTATTTCTATTGAGAGATGACCTCAAACTGCGTAATTTCTTCTTCTGTCATCCAGTGTATCCCCTCTGCAGGAGCTGCATTAATTGTAAAGAAATAAAACGCTCTAGACCATTGTGAATTATAGCCTATGTTTTCATAATATTGAATATTAGGTAAATGTTCTGCACTATCTACTGGAAAATCTGTTGCTTGATTTCCATCACCATCAGACCAAGAGTGTACTCCAATCATCGTATTTTCTCCGCGAGTTCTTTGTACACCTGCTAGAAAAAGATCAACGCCTCCTGAAGCTATAATTCCATTATCTAAAATATGTGTATTAATATTATTCTGACGCAACATAATTCCAACTTGAAAATTAATCTCGTCATCATTAGATCCTGGTACAGTGCCCATATTGATACGTTGTATATTAGGATGCCCTTGTAACATATTTGTAAAATCCTGAAGCGTTCTACTCTTTATCTCACCATTCATAATGACCGTCTGTTCATCAGGTTGTACTGTAAAAATATCAAACGTAAATGTCGAAGAAAAATCTTGACTTGTATCATCATCAGAGTTACACGATGTAAGTAAGAATGATGTAAGTAGGATGATAGCAAAAAACTTGCTAGTAAATCTGTTTATAGTTTTCATAGATCTGTTTTAATGTTTTATTAATTGTGTAGCAATGCTCCATTTTTTTATTTCCTCCCAATCCATCCAGTGCATCTCTCCAGCAGGAGCTGCTTCAAGCGTTCTGAAGTAAAAGTCAGGACCTATTTCTTCTCCTAGACACATGGTGAAATAAGCAATTTGGTATTGATGTGCGGGATGATCTTTAGGAAAGTCATCTGCAGATAAGCCTCCGCCTCCCCAAGAGTGAATGCCTAATTGTGCACCTTGTGTAATAATACGTTCTTTACCAGCACAAAAAAGATCTACGCCTCCAGAAGAAATCTGACTATCTACCAATACTTTAGTCGTCAGGCCTGCTTCACGTATGATACGACCTGTATGCATATTTACAGCATCGTTTACAGACCCTGGCACATTCTGAAGGACAATAGTCTTTACTTCTGGATATTGCGCAATAAGGTCTTTAAACTGCTTATAACTTTTTGTTCCTAAAGTCCCATTAAGGAATACCTCGTCTCCTTTAATTTCAAGAGTAGTATCTCCCATTCCAGAAAGCATCTCTCCAGCATTCATGGTAAAGGGAATATCTTTTCCCTCCTTAACGTCTGTTAAACTTCCTGTTATAAGAAAATCTCCAGCATCTCCTTTTTGACTTGTAACCTGTGACGTTCCTTGTGCAATAATCATCGAAGGAACATCAACCTGGTCTTCTTCTGTAAATTCTAGCAGGTTTCCATTAAGTAAGATCGCATTTGCCTCAAATGATTTTTTCTTAGCTTTTTTGAGTGGTGCAATTTGCAATAATGTTTTGACTCCGTTTTCATCTTTAAATAAAGTGATAAACAGAATTTCTCCTTCCTCTTCATCTATTTCAGGAAAAAAGAAATCGATCTCGTGGTCTATACCATCCACAGAGATTCCATATTTCTCAGCCGTTTCTAATTGTTTCTCGACTTCAGAATCAATATTCTCTACAGAAATTCCATCATCAAACTCAGAAAAATTGGCCCAACATTTACCTTGATACCAGTAACCTCCTTTTTTCTCACAGGCTACTTTTGAATCTTTTTTATATGTTTTAAGTACTTGCTTTAATGATTGTGCATGACTTTGAAAAGGGCTCAACGCAATCGAAAGAAACAATACAATAACTATGTATTTTGTATGTGTTTTATGTATCATTATTTTATGTTATTAAAATTATTTTTCAGTGTATAGAGTGTAAGCAATACCAAACCTGGAAGAATGATCACTAGATCTATTCTAAACACATGTTGTGCTTCCTCCTGTATCCATTTTGCAACTTCTATCTCCCATATCACAAAGATTAACCAGACAATAATCAGAAGGGCCGCTTTTTTCATAAGTGCTTTTTAAAATGAATTTGTTTATAGAATCATGAGCCCTAAAAGATGCAAAGCAATACTGTACTGGATGTTATTAAGTACGCTTTCGCGAAAGCGTATTTCTCAAGAACATCTATCTAATACACATGTATTATTATTACAGACGATACTTTAGGAGATTCATGATTTTTGAATCACATAATAGATAAGACTACTTAATGAGTTTTTTAAAAATATAACGTGTGATATATATTCCCTGTCCATCTTGATCACCTGCATCGCTCTCGACACCGCTCACAACAAAAGCTAAATCCCATCCTTCTGTTACCATCGTATTTATTTTTGAAGATATTACCGCATCATTGGCAACGATATTCTGAAAACGAATTCCTCCTAGGTTATAAAAGTTAAGAAGTTTTGTTTCTTCAAAATTCTTCACGCGAATGTCTTTTCGTTTAGACTTATTTCTGCTATCACCTTCCTCTGCTCTCTCAGATGTAAAGTCTTTATAATCTCTATCTTCTGAAGCAGAAATAAGACGTGATCTTCCTAATCCGTTAGGAACAATAGACTCTACACTTGTTACAACTTTATATTCATATTGTTGTGCTTGTACTGCACCTATAGATAGATACAATAACATTCCTATAACCATTAATTTTTTCATAATATTTAGTATTTATAGTTTATAGGTACAAAGGTGTGACAGGAAGAAACAGAAACGGTCTTAGAAGATGTAGAAGGAGTCTAGAAAACAGTATTCTGGACTAAAATGCAGAATCTTGGACTCTTTGAGAGAGTCTTTTATGACTGATTTTTATAGGCATTTGGGGTAACGGACGTAAATTTCTTGAAAACACTAAAAAAGGATGCTTTAGAATTAAATCCTGAGTCAAAAGCAATCCCAAGCATATTCAAATTAGTATATGTGCTATCTTTCAGTAGTTTTTTTGCTTCTTCAACACGGTAATAATTAACAAACTGATTAAAGTTTTTATGAGCGTTTGTATTGATAAGTTGGGAGAGTTTACGTTGTGGCACTTGTAACGTTTTGGCTACATCTGCCAGAGACAAATTAGGTTCTTTATAGTACGCATCTTCTTCCATCAAATGAACGAGTCTTTGAAAATCCTCATCAGGAATTTCATCGATCTCTGTTTGAAAATCATTAAGAGGTTCTATCACTATATCTTCATCAGAAGATTCATTTTTAGATCCAATAACTTTAGATTGACGGAGTCCAGAAATTCCAATCCAAAAAATAAAAATAACATTGATGGCAGATAAAATAGGATAGGTATATGTCTCAAAAAAAAGATCTTCTTGAAAAATTTCTATCATCCAAAACAAGTGGAAAATTAACATAAACAAAACAACCCCTTTTGCCCAGTTTAATAACTTACCATCAAGATTAGAATAATAATTTTCTATTTTCTTTCTATGAGAATTAATATGCTTTATAATACGAATCACATAATATAGAGAATACGGCAGTGATAAAACCAATATAAGAAGTGCTATAATTCCTAGCGCATTTGACGTTTCTGATATTTCAAGTTTTAGACTCGCAGGCAAAAAGAATATGACACTAAAAAATAGAAATTCGATTATTCCTGGCAATAAGATCAACACCACATTCTTACGCGTAATAACACTGTTTGTAATACTCTTCACATATAAATAGAAAAGTGGCATGGTTACGTATAAAAAATCTATCGGAAGAAAAAGGAAGCCGGGACGAAGGTTTAGAATATTGAGGTCTTCCAAAACAGTATTCAGTAATTCAAAGCTATAGGCTAGTAAAAAGAGCCCAAGAAATAAGGTAGGACGTTGTTTTTTACTTTCAAGAATAAGAATAGCGCCTAAGAAAAGACCTTGTACAAGACCTAAAATATCTATTAAACTCGTTATGTTATAATGTATTCCTTCCAAGTACCGTGCAATTCTAACCAGATAAACACTCATCTGATTATTGGTTTGTATCAAAACAAAGGTAACGACTCCAAGGGTTTATTAAAATATTCTTTTTAATCTAGGAAAGCGTTAAATTACATTTTGTTTAAATTTTAATACATTTTCTTAAACAAAATATAAAATTATTGATTACATTTGAGATGTTAAGAATTGCTTATGAATAACGTAGTAAAAACAAAATTCAGTATTAAAGACCTTGAGAGTCTTAGTGGTATCAAGGCACACACTATTCGTATTTGGGAGAAAAGATATAATCTTTTAGAGCCTGAACGCACACATACCAATATAAGGACATACGCATTAAGTGATCTCCAAAAATTGCTCAATGTTGTTTTTCTAACAGAAAACAAATACAAAATTTCAAAGATAGGACAATACTCCTCCGAAGAAATTGCTGCTATTGTAGCCCAAATTGTTTCAGAAAAAAGTATCAGTAATCAAAATCATGCCATTAATTCCTTTAAAATTGCGATGATGAATTTTGATCAACATCTTTTTCATAAAACATATAATGTACTGCTTGAGGTAAAATCTTTTGAAGAAGTATTTTACGAATCTTTTATCCCTTTATTACATGAGATTGGGCTCCTATGGCAAACAGACACCATTAATCCATCTCACGAGCATTTTATTTTTAACCTTATCAAACAAAAGATCTTACTCAATATAGAGAAGAAACAACAAACAGTAACACAAGAAAGTGACAGAACTTTTGCTTTGTATTTACCAGAAAATGAGATTCATGAATTGGGGCTTTTGTTTTTAAACTACGAGATTGTTTCTCGTGGGTATAAAGCCATTTATTTAGGGCAAAGCATTATGCTAGAAAACCTAAAATACCTCTCTATAAATCACCCTAATCTTTCGTTTGTGTCCTATTTTACGGTACAACCTGCCAGAGAAGATATCCCAAGCTACTTTAATGATTTTAATGACATGTTTGGAGAACAAGATTTACATCTGTATGTATTAGGAAATATGACAGGTGATATAGATGAGTCTAAGATTCCTTCAAATGTTCGTGTGATGCTGAGTATGAGAGAATTTGTAAATCTAATTGCTAAACACACCCCAATATATGCCTAAACACATTGCCATTATAGGTTCTGGATTTTCATCTCTTGCAGCTGCATGTTACTTAGCAAAGGATGGATATCAAGTAGAAATTTTTGAAAAAAATAAAACCGTCGGAGGTCGTGCTAGACAGTACAAAAACGAAGGGTTTACTTTTGACATAGGACCTACTTGGTACTGGATGCCTGATGTCTTTGAACGCTTTTTTTCTGATTTTGGAAAAACACCAGAAGATTATTACAAGCTTATAAAATTAGGTCCTGCCTATCGTGTGTATTTTGGCAAACAAGATTACTTGACCATCGGAGATACGTTAGAAAAAATAAAAAATGTATTTGAAGCCGAAGAGCCAGGAAGTGCTATAAAGCTTCAAAAATTTATGGATGATGCTCAAAATAACTATAACATTGCCATAAAAGACCTTGTCTATCGTCCTGGTGTATCGCCACTTGAATTGGTCACACCACAAACGATGACACGCATTGGTAAATTCTTTAGCACGATTGCAAAGCAAGTTCGCAAAGAATTTAAAAACCCTAGACTGGTTGCTATTCTAGAATTTCCCGTATTATTTTTAGGAGCAAAACCCAGTAATACACCAGCTTTCTATAGTTTTATGAACTATGCCGATTTTGGTATCGGAACATTCCATCCTAAAAATGGTATGTATTCTGTCATAGAAGGGATGACAGCACTAGCAAAAGAGCTCGGTGTGATTATTCATACAGACAGTGATGTCACGGCCATACAAACCGAAAACAATACGGTTACGGGTATTGAAGTTAATAACGCTTTCGCGAAAGCGGACTTAGTCTTATCTGGAGCCGATTACCATCATACAGAAACCTTATTACCTCAGCACTTACGACAGTATTCTGAAAAGTATTGGGAACGCAAAACTTTTGCGCCCTCATCCCTACTATTTTATGTAGGATTTGATAAAAAATTAAAAAACGTAGATCATCATACGCTTTTCTTTGATGTTGATTTTGCACAACATGCCGAAGCTATTTATGATACCCCTAAATGGCCTGAAAAACCATTATTCTATGCAAGCTTCCCTTCGATGACCGATGAAAGCGCTGCCCCAGAAGGAAAAGAAGCGGGTATATTTTTAATCCCGCTTGCCCCCGGTCTTAAAGACACACCAGAATTAAGAGAACAGTATTTTGATATTATTATGAATCGTTTTGAAACGGTGACCGATCAAAAAGTGATACCACATGTAAACTTTAAGTCCTCTTTTTGCGTAAATGATTTTGTAAAAGATTACAATTCCTATAAAGGAAATGCATACGGAATGGCAAATACGCTATTACAAACTGCATTTTTAAGACCAAAACTTAAAAGTAAAAAGGTGGAAAATTTGTATTTTACAGGACAGCTAACTGTTCCTGGACCTGGCGTACCTCCCTCATTAATATCGGGTAAACTTACGGCACAATTAATAGCCAAAAACAATTAAGAACTATGAAATCACTATTTGACATTGTATCCAGGAAGTGTGCTCAGACAGTTACTAAGTCGTACAGTACTTCTTTTTCTAGTGCTACAAAAATGCTATCACCTATTATAAGACAAGATATTTATAACATCTATGGTTTTGTGCGCTTTGCAGATGAAATTGTAGATTCTTTTCACGACTATGATAAAGCGGTACTTTTTAAGAGGTTTGAACAAGATTTGGAAAACGCACTTCTTGACAAAATAAGTTTAAACCCTATTCTCAATGCTTTTCAAGAGACTGTTCATAAGTACAATATAGAAAGACACCTTATCGATTCTTTTATGAAAAGTATGCGACTTGACCTTACTAAGTCTGACTATCTTACTGATGAAGAGTATAAAGAATACATCTATGGCTCTGCAGACGTTGTAGGACTTATGTGTCTTACTGTTTTTGTAAAAGGAGATAGAGAACATTATGAGATTCTTAAAGAAAGTGCGATGAGTCTAGGTTCTGCATTTCAAAAAGTAAATTTCTTACGAGATCTCAAAGCAGATTATGAAGGGCTAAGTAGAACTTATTTTCCCAATACAAACCTTCAGGACTTGGATGAAGCATCAAAGCAACGTATTATTGCAGATATAGAGGAAGATTTTGAAAAAGGTCTTGCAGGGATTCATAAATTGCCCATCGAAGCAAAATTTGGGGTGTATGCCGCTTATAGATATTATAAAAAATTACTCTCAAAACTAAAACGCATCCCATCATCTGAAATAAAAAATAGCAGAATACGTGTCCCAGATCACGTAAAAGTGAGTTTACTCGCTCGTAGTTATGTCAAATATCGTCTCAACCTTATTTAAGTTATTATAATGCAAACCCTACTTTGGATATTTATTTTTCTTCTCACTTTTTGTATCATGGAATTTATGGCATGGTTTACTCATAAATATGTCATGCATGGCTTTATGTGGTCAGTCCACAAAGATCATCATCACAAAGACCATAGTTCTTGGTGGGAACGCAATGATCTATTTTTTATTTTTTATGCACTAGTAAGCATAGGTTGTTTCTTATTATGGGAATACAAAGATTTCTGGGCTGGTTTTCCTATAGGACTAGGTATTTTTGCATACGGCGTTGCATATTTTACAGTACACGACATTTTTATACACCAGCGTTTTAAGTTATTTAGAAACGCAAATGGATGGTATGGAAAAGCGCTAAGACGTGCACATAAAATGCATCATAAACACTTAGGTAAAGAAGACGGAGAATCTTTTGGCATGCTATTTCCACCTATAAAATATTTTAAACAAGCTAGAACTCAAGAAAAAAATAAGTAGTTCTCTAAAGACACATCATAAAAAAACCTGTAAAGAATTCTTTACAGGTTTTTTTATGATGTGTCTTTACATCTTTTTAAGAATCATGGCTACACGTGTATACGTGTGGACAGGCAATATAAAATCCGCAATAAAACGGCCCTGTAACACTTCCAGCACAGTCACACCCACATAAGGATAAGTCAACATTGCCTCCGCCTAAGCCTCCGCCTATTCCTCCGACAATATCTTTTTGTTGCTTATTCGTTAAAACTGAAGCTCCTTTAATTGATTGTAATTTTTTCATAATTGATTGGTTTTTAAATTATTATAAAGATAAAGATTATTTATTCCATATCAAATAGCCTCGTAAATCATTCTTCTTTTTTTGTCAAAATGCCACGCTTGCACTACACCACTTATTCGTAATTTTGCGTTATGCAATATATTTCTCTAGTTACAGGTGGTGCAGGTTTTATAGGAGCTCATGTCGTTACACATCTTATAGAAAAAAATCATACTGTCGTAGTAATAGATGATTTGTCTGGCGGTTTTATAGAGAACATCCATCCCAAAGCTATTTTTAAACAAGGATCTATTACAGACACTGATTTTGTAAATACCATCTTTGACGAATTTCAATTTGATTATATATACCACCTAGCCGCTTATGCAGCAGAAGGGCTTAGTCATTTTATTAGACGATTTAATTATCAAAATAACCTTATAGGAAGTATCAACCTTATTAATGCTGCTGTAAACCATAACATCAAATGCTTTGTTTTCACCTCTTCGATTGCGGTATATGGAGATCAAGAGCTCCCTCTAAAAGAAAGTCAAAAACCACAACCAGAAGATCCATATGGAATTGCAAAATATGCAGTAGAACTTGACTTGGAGAATGCTCATAAACTATTTGGACTTAACTATATCATCTTTAGACCTCATAATGTATATGGTCCCTATCAAAATATAGGCGATAAATACAGGAATGTGGTCGGCATTTTTATGAATCAAATCTTACAAAAAGCGCCGTTAACCATTTTTGGAGACGGAAACCAAAGTCGCGCTTTTACTTATATAGATGATGTTGCGCCATATATTGCAAATGCTCCCGCTTTCGCGAAAGCGTATAATCAAATCTTTAATATAGGTAGTGACATCCCTACTACTGTACACCAACTAGCCCTAGAAATTGGAAACGTCATGAAATTTGATATTCAGATAGACTATCTAGAACAACGAGAAGAAGTTGTGCATGCCTATTCTGATCATTCTAAATTCACTACTTTTTTTAATCCTGTTTCTGAAACATCACTCTCTCAAGGTATTCAAAAAATGGTAACATGGGTTAAGATTCACGGCGCTAGAGAAAGTGCTGTTTTTGAATCTATAGAGATTACAAAAAATTTACCCACATCTTGGAAATAACACAACCTCTTTTTTAAAGATAGAACAGAAACAACTGCAATCTATTTTGATCTTAATTATTTTTTTATTATATTTAAATAACTGATTAATAGTGTTTTACGGTTTTACCGTAGATATTATCTATAACTACTTTTAGAAAAATAGATGATATCTAAATAGGAATCAGTTACCCAAATCTATTATTGATTATATAACGCAATAAATCTTCTCTTTTTAATTACAAGCCCCTTGGTTTCTTGTAAAAAAGTGCGTGAACATGAAGAAGACAATGACAATTGTTATAGTATTTATAACAGTACTATTAACTGCTCAAGAATCCAATTATGTTAGTGGCGAGATTCTTATACAACTTAAAAAAAATCATACGATCTCAGAAGTAATTCAAGAACGTAATGATGTTACCATACTGTCTTCAAAACTAATCTCTAGACCATTGAACATCTATCAACTTACAGTAGATATTACGGAGGAAACTGAACAAGAAATTATAACATTCCTGTATCGAAACTCACAAGTACTTATTGCACAACTCAATCATTATACAACCATAAGATCTGTAAATCCTGACGATAATTTCTTTGACCAACAATGGCAATACTTTCAAGAAAATGATCAGGATATCGATGCTAATGATGCTTGGAGTATTACCACTGGAGGAACGACAATTAATGGAGATGTCATTGTCGCCGCAGCTGTTGATACTGGCTATAATATACAGCATCCAGACCTACAACCTAATCTATATGTTAATACACAAGAGATACCAAATAACAATATAGATGATGACCAAAATGGCTATATAGATGACACAAACGGTTGGAATGCCTATACAAATAATGGTATTATAGTTCCATCTAACCACGGCTCATCTGTGTTTGGTATTATAGGCGCAAAGGGAAATAATGGCACTGGCGTTTCTGGAGTTAATTGGAATATTAAAGTGATGACTGTAAGTGGTAGCAGTAGTGCAGAAGGAAATGTATTAGAATCCTATTCATATATACTAGAAAGTAGAATGCTCTATAATGCAACCCAAGGAGAAAGCGGCGCATTTGTCGTTGCCACAAACGCCTCTTTTGGGATTGATTTTGGACAACCAGAAGATTCCCCTTTATGGTGTGCTATGTATGACACTTTAGGAGCACATGGCATCTTAAGTTGTGGTGCTACCATTAATGGCGATTACAATGTAGACATTATTGGAGATGTCCCTACGGGTTGTTCTAGTGAATATCTACTCTCTATTACAAATACAACCAGAGATGATATAAAAGAAACCGAAGCCGGGTATGGACTGGAGACTATAGATCTAGGTGCTCCAGGAACAGAAACTTATACCACAAAATCAGAAGGATATGGACACTTTGGTGGTACTTCTGCAGCAACACCACATGTTACAGGAGCCATATCCTTACTTTACAGTGTTCCCTGCCAAACTCTTGCAGATCTAGCGATACAAGACCCGCAACGTGCTGCACAAATTGTAAGAGACCTTATTCTAGACTATGTAGATCCCAATCCATCATTAGAAAGTATTACAACTACTGGAGGAAGACTTAATGTAAATAATAGCATACAAGCACTTATAAATAACTGTGACACCCTATTATCTATCACAGAATCTACAGGATTTGATGGCCTACTTATGTACCCAAATCCTGCCAAAGAGACGCTTCATTTTATCCTGTCCCCACACCAAAAGGTAAAAATGGCGTCTCTATTCACCATAGATGGTAGACATATTCAAAACAGTTTATTAAACAATAATAGCATTCCTATTGATAACCTACCAAAAGGAATGTATATTCTTAAATTACAATACATACATAACGCAACTCCCACGTACAAAACCTTTATCAAAAAATAACACCCCAACTTAATTGATTGATTGAGACACAAAAGTCTTCTTGTTTTTTTAGCAAGTAGACTTTTGTTGTTATATTACCATTTTGTAAAAAGAATATAACAGCTATGAATACCCAACCACTTGTGACCATTATTATGGCTGTAAAAGATACAGCACCATACCTACATGACTGTATAAACTCTATCATTGCACAAACGTATCAAAATTGGGAATTAATTGCTGTTAATGATCACTCTACAGATGAGACGCCTGATATTTTAAACGCTTTCGCGAAAGCAGATTCAAGAATACGTATATTCCATAGCGATGTTCCTAAATTAATTCCTACACTACAAAGGGGATATCGAGAAGTCAAAGGAACATTGATTAACAGAATGGATTCTGATGACAAAATGCCTGACTATAAAATCCAAGTACTCGTAGATGAATGGCTCAAGTATGGCAAAGGTCATGTCATTGCAGGAGGCACAGAACATTTTGTAGACGAAGGAGAAGTAGGAGATGGTTTTTTAAGGTATGAGCGATGGCTTAATGAAGTCGCAAAAACAAGTACACATTATGAACAGATTTATAAAGAATGTGTCATTCCATCACATTGCTGGCTTATTCATAAAGAAGATCTTGATGCTGTAGGTGCTTTTGATCCTATCATTTACCCTGAAGATTATGATCTATGTTTTAGAATGTACCGTCATGGATTAAAAATTATAGGTATTGATTCTATTTTACATCATTGGCGTGATCGTTCCAATAGGATTTCTCGTACTTGGGACGAGTATAAAGACAACCGTTATTTTGATTTAAAAATGCGTTTCTTTTATGAGATCGATAGAGATTATGACAGACCTCTTGTACTTTGGGGAGCTGGGCGTAATGGAAAGGATATGGCAAAAATTTTACAATCATATAAAGACACCTTCCATTGGGTATCAAATAATCAAAAACAGATAGGCAAAGATATTTATGATGTACGGATGCAGTCTTTTGATGCGATTCCAACCATAGATAATCCACAAATACTCATTGTGGTTTCTTCACCTGATGGCAAAAGAGAAATTATAGAAGAATTACGACAATGGGGTAAACATCCAGTCACTGATTATTGGTTCTTTGCATAGCACTTTTTCTGAGTGCAAAAACATTTTAGTATCTCTAATTAAACTAGTATCCTTTTTACAATATATATCTATAGTGTAAATACCATAACTTTTTTTACCTTGTGTGTCTATCAATCGATATAATATGCAAATCAAAGAATCTTCAGAAGTATACGATGTTATTATTGTAGGCTCTGGTGCTGGTGGCGGTATGGCGACCAAACAACTTGCAGATGCAGGTTTTAATGTAGCAGTTGTAGAAGCGGGTCCTTTTTTCGATCCAGCAGATCCCAAAACAATGACTCAGATGAAATGGCCACATGAATCTCCTCGTCGTGGTGCAGGAACAGATCGTGCATTTGGGGAATTTGATATGGCCTATGGTGGTTGGGAAATAGAAGGAGAGCCTTATACTCATGAACTTGGAACCGAATTTCGCTGGTTTAGATCGCATATGCTAGGAGGACGTACCAATCACTGGGGACGTATCTCGTTACGTTTTGGACCCAAGGACTTTAAAGGAAAAACCCGTGATGGACATGGAGAAGATTGGCCTATAGGTTATGAAGATGTAAAGCCATACTATGACAAGGTTGATAAATTAATAGGTGTTTTTGGAACCAACGAAGGTCTAGTAAATGATCCTGATGGTTTTTTCTTACCACCTCCAAAACCAAGATTACACGAGCTTTTTTATATTAATGGCGCCAAAAAATCGGGAATCCCTGTAATTCCAGGACGACTCTCTATGCTTACAAAAAAAATCAATAATGATCGTGGTGTCTGTTTCTATTGCGGACAGTGCGCACGTTCCTGCTCTGCTTATGCAGATTTCTCTTCAGGTAGTTGTTTGATTTTTCCAGCACAAAAAAGCGGTGGTAAAGTAAGACTCTATGTAAACTGTGTGGTACGTGAAGTGACCACTAACGAAGAAGGGAAAGCTACTGGAGTCTCTTACATCAGTAAAGATGATCGTAGAGAATATAAACTTAAAGCAAAAGTTGTCATCTTAGCAGCATCGGCATGTAGTTCTGCACGTATCCTTCTTAATAGTAAAAGTAAACAACACCCTAACGGACTAGGAAATAGCAGCAATCTAGTAGGTAAATATCTCCATGATTCTACCGGAGCAAGTCGTGCAGGTTTTATTCCTGGACTAATGAATCGTAAAACCTCTTATAATGAAGATGGCGTAGGTGGAATGCACGTATACTCACCTTGGTGGGGAGATAACTCAAAATTAGATTTCCCCCGTGGATATCACATAGAAGTCTGGGGAGGTATGGGTATGCCTAATTATGGTTTTGGTTTTAATGCAAATGAATTCAATAAATTTTTTGGAACTAAGGTAGGCGGATATGGCGATGTGTTACGTGATGATGTAAAAAAATACTATGGATCGGTTGTAGGATTTGGGGGTCGTGGCGAGGGTATTGCTCGCATAGATAACTATTGTGAGATCGATGAGACTACTGTAGATCAATTTGGAATTCCTGTATTAAAATTCAACTACAAATGGAGTGATCTTGAAAAGAGACAAGCCAAACATATGCAAGATACCTTTGAGGAAATACTTCATAATATGGGAGGAGAACCGCTAGGGGATAAACCCGGTAAAGATCTAGACTACGGGCTCAATAAACCTGGAGAAATTATACATGAAGTAGGAACGACACGTATGGGTAATGATCCAAAAACGTCTGTAACCAATAAATTTAATCAGCTACACGATGTAGATAATGTCTTTATCGTAGATGCAGGCCCGTTTGTCTCACAAGCAGATAAGAATTGTACGTGGACAATACTGGCACTTTCTTGGAGAGCGTCAGATTATATTATCGAGCAATTAAAACAACAAAACATATAGCGTGATGGATAGAAGAAAAAGTATACAAACCATGCTACTAGGTGCCGGTGCTATCAGTCTAGGACTTCACAGTTGCGTAGAAGAAGGAGCACCAGAACTTGACCAACAAATTGTAGAGAGTGCCGATGGTTTTTTTGGAAGGACTCCTGAAGAACTAGAGCGAATTGAAAAGCTCAATGCAGAGCAACTCTTTACTGAGCACGAACTAGAAACCATTGCTATTTTAAGTGAAGTTATACTCCCTCCAAAACCTGAAGTAGGTGGACCTCTTGAAGCGGGTGTCCCTGAATTTATAGAGTTTATTGGCAAGGATATGCCTAGAATGCAAAACACGCTCTTAGGTGGTTTACTTTGGTTAGACAATCAATCTCTAGAGTTATTTAACACTCCATTTAAATCGCTTGCCTTAGCACAACAAAAACAAATTCTCGACTCTATCGCTTTTTATGATCATGAAATTCCGTCTAACAAACGTCCTTTTGAGATTCAATGGTTTAGTTTGATGCGTAATCTTACTATGACTGGTTATTATACTTCCGAATGGGGAATCAAAGATCTAGGATATAAAGGGAATCAACCTAATGTATGGGATGGCGTCCCTCAAGATGTACTAGATCAACATGGAGTTGCTTACGATCCAGAATGGATTGCAAAATGCATCGATCAAAACACGCGTGGCGACCTCGCTACTTGGGATGAACATGGAAATCTTCTTACTTAATGCGTGGCATTATACATTGTTCTAGTTAATTCACAATTGAAGAAAGTTTTTCTCCAACCTAAATTGCATTTGACGCAAATACTATGAAAATTAATATTGTTACCAATAATTTTAAAAAAACAACAAGGTTTCTAAACATTTCATTATTGATTTTCTGTCTGTTCATGCTTATCTCTCTTATTTCGTTTTGGTTTACAAATAACGAGATCATGGAAGCTGTTTTTGTTATTTTTTTGTTTGCAGGTGGAGCCATGCTATTAATCTCTATTCTTCTTCTGATACTTAGACAGACTTTCAAAGAAGCAATTGAAGTAAATGTAAGTCAAATAGAAACATTACATATTAACTCTCAGATCGACGTGAGTCAAATCAAGGAGAGGGCAGAAATAGCATATTTTGGGAATAGCCTCAAAATCATTCATAGTCAAAAAGATTATGAGCTTAATAACAAAACTGCTTTTAAATTATTAAAAGACAACGACACAATTATAACCATCAATACTTCTATAAAAATTAAGGAATTAGATATTCCACCCAAAGAAGTATTTAAGGCCGTTATGGGAACTTTATTTGGATGGCATTAATCATATCTCACTGTCATTTTAAGCCTATCGAAGGGTGAAAATCTTCACTATATTTGATACAATAAAAATAACTTCTACAAACTCAGACTAACAAAAAAAACATGCTTAATATTGTTCTTATCCACCCAGAAATACCTAATAATACAGGAAACATAGGAAGATTATGTCTTGGTTCTGGATGCCGTTTACATCTTGTAAAACCTTTTGGTTTTGAAATAGATGACACACGTCTTAAACGGGCGGGATTGGATTATTGGAAACATCTAGATGTGCAATATTACGAGAATATTGACCAATTTTTTGAACAACACGCTGGAGTTCATCCTGAGCATGGTCGAAGGGCGAAATTTGCCTTTCTCTCCAGTCACGGTACAAAGTCACATTATGAGATTCCTTTTGAAGAAGAATTATTCTTAGTTTTTGGAAAAGAGTCTAAAGGATTACCTATCGAAGTTACTGAGAGGTATCCTGAACAACTATATAAAATCCCATTGTTTAGCGAACACATCAGGAGTTTAAATCTTGCAAATGCAGTCGGGATTGTAGCGTATGAAGGAATTAGACAATTAAACTTAAAATTATGAGAATCCAGTGAATAATAGAGTTATGTTATTTTCAAAAACGATTTCCCTAAACTAAAAGCCTCAGTCACTCATTTTGAATTTTATTCCAGAAATTCTGATGTTACATTTGGTAAAACAACCAACACATGAAACATCAATTAACTTTATTAATACTACTATACTCTATTGGAATATCTGCCCAAAATTGGAGCGTAATTAATAAGGACTTAAAAATAGTTGATACACTTACCTACCCTACCGAAATTAGAATATATAAAGACAGAGGAATAACAAACTACAGTTCTCTCTTCAGAATGTATGAGGATAATGCTGGCAATTGGACTGCTGAATTTTATGAGCATTGGTCAAAAATTGATGGTGTTGCTACACTGGAAACTAAAAAAAGTATTTTGACTTCAAAGAGTGACATCGAATATGTTTATTTCAATCTATCTAGAAGTTACATTTTTGATTTACCCAGTCAAAACGACATACAATGGAAACTAGGTAAAAGAGGTGTAATAAAGAAAGTAGAACGAATGAAACGCGGCAAAAAAACCAAAGAATATGAAATGTTAAGTAAACATGTAATGCCCCTTGATGGGACGAGTTATTCTTTTCAAGTTAAAAATTCATATAAGAGTAACGAATTTGAATTCGGAAGTCCAGAAAGATACAGAGAACTCTATCCAGAAATTGATGAACCAAAATATGTTTGTGAACTCCTTGAGATTATTCGTAATGAATTTAAAATCTGGACGAAGTAAGCAATACTACAAAGTAACAATTGTAAACTCTCCGCTCAATGGATCTAGACCATCCATCAAAGCTGGAATTAAACCTTCTCCAAACTCTAGATAAAACTCTGCAAAATTAGTATTACGTTCTTGCAAACTTTGTAATGGAAAAACTGCATTCTGTAAATCGACGAGACGTTGTACTTGATCCTTCAACTTACGTTTTTGAGCTCGCAATAATCTATTTTCTAAATTATCTAATCCTTTGAGCTGCTTTTTTTCCTGTGCTCTTACTGCTCCTATAAAAGAAGCGTCTGTCTCTGCAGCAATGGCATGCATCGCTTCAAAATGTTCTTTAAGGTAGGTACGCTGTTCTGAAAAGTCAATATCTATATTTGAAATGGCTCGTATCTTTAGATTAACCAATTCGTTTTGTTTTAAGAAAAGTTGCTTGTCAGATACATCTAAGGCTCCTGCTTTTGCCTTTTGTTTCTCTGTTCTAATCATTGCAGAGTTACGTAGCAATAACATAGGGAAAGGCACTTCCATTGCCTCAAAACATGTCTTTAATTGAAACCAATAGGCCAATTCTCCTCCTCCTCCTATATAGGTTAGATTCGGCAAAATGACTTCTTGATATAATGGACGTAATAATGCATTAGGTGAGAATCGTTCTGGATGCGATGCAAGTTCAGATTGTATTTCTTCTTCACTAAATCTGATCTCCGTATCGTTTACGATAAAATCATCTCCGTCTCTTATGATACGTTCACGAATCCCTTTTATGATATAAAATAGATTAATCTCCCTAGGATGTACTTGTTCTGGATATCCTAGTTGCGTTAACCCTACCGTTTGAGCAGTGACTTCTTTATGAGCTACCTCTTCAAAGAGTTCGCGTTGCACATAAGGTGCAAACATTGTTTTTAAATCTTTATCGTTTCCATCTACAATGACAAGTCCGTAGGGTGCAAAAAGTTCATTTGCAAGATAGCGAGTAGCATCTGCAAGGTTGTCATGTTTGTTATATGCCTCTTCAAAAAGAGTAACAAGTTGTATGGCATTTTTTGAGCTTCCTAATTGTGTTTTAAACAAATCTAATACAACATCAAGCCCTTCTGTTGAAAGTTCTCCTACAGCACCTCCATCTTCTCGATTCCATTGTACTTTTTGTCCTTTGAATCGGAAGTAATTAATCTCGTCAAAATCATGGTCTTCTGTTGCCATCCAATATACAGGCACAAAATCATAGGTGGGGTGTTGTTGTTTTAGCTTTCGCGAAAGCGTAATTGTATGTATAATCTTATACAAGAAATATAGGGGTCCTGTAAAGAGATTAAGTTGGTGTCCTGTTGTGATTGTAAAACTCGTCGAATCTCCTAACTTTTCTATATTATCCTGAGTCGTTTCGGAAATAGTGATATGTTGATACTGTGCTTGCAAAGATGCAACAAGTACTTTTCTAGATGCTTCTGTAAAACTCGCCTTCTTTTCTTCTATCTGTGCTCCAAAGTTTTCTAATGAAGGAAATCTATGATAAAAAGGGTGTACGTTTTTATCTTGATCTAAATAATCACAAATGAGTTTTGAAAAATATCCTGTTTCAGAATACGTAAGAGTGTCTTTCTGCATTTTAGTATAACGATTTCCTTCCAAAAATAGGTCTTTTGGCGATGATTACATAATATGGTCTGTCTGAATGTATCGGGTAAAATTACAATTAACATTATGAAAAATAACCTCTTTTAACGTTTGCTTATAAAACAGATTTTTTGATCTAAAATGACTCTTTATACGACACCAAAAAGGGGTTGAAATTTATATACAAAACAGGGGAATATAAAATTGCAATTCAAGAGACATCCTACAAAGCATAAAATTGTCTAAAAACAATTATATTTCCTAGCATATTAAGTATATTTAAGGCTTTATCTTAAAGAAAATTTTATGCGTCATTTTTCTCTATTCCTACTATTATTAACAGGAATACTTCAAGCTCAAGTTCAATCTCCTTCAGAATTTTTAGGATATGAGATTGGGTCTCAATTTTCACGTCACTCGGACGTTGTACGTTACTTTGAGCATGTAGCACAAAACAGTGATCTGGTTACCTATCAAGAATACGGTCGCACCAATGAGCGTCGCCCGCTTACCTATGCTATTATTACTTCAAAAGGAAATCATACTAACTTAGAATCTATTAGAACGGCAAACCTTGCTCAGGCTGGTATTGGTTCTTCTAGTCAAGCTTCTGGAGATAAAGCTATTGTATGGCTTTCTTATAATGTACACGGAAATGAGGCATCTAGTACAGAAGCATCGATGGTAACTTTATATGAGCTTATTACTACAAAAAAGAATTGGCTAGAAAATACGGTTGTTATTATTGATCCTTGTATCAATCCAGATGGACGTGATCGATATGCAAACTGGTTTAATCAAGTAGCTTCTACTCCTTATGATCCAACACAAGTTGCATCAGAGCATAACGAACCATGGCCTGGAGGTCGTCCTAATCATTACTTATTTGACCTTAATCGCGATTGGGCATGGGCTACTCAGGTAGAGAGTCAGTCTCGTTTAAAAGTATACAATAAATGGTTACCTCACGTACACGTAGATTTTCATGAGCAAGGAATTAATGAGCCTTATTATTTTGCACCTGCTGCAGAACCTTTTCATGAGATTATCTCAGATTGGCAACGTGATTTCCAAACACAAATAGGTCAAAATCATGCACGTTACTTTGATCAAGAAGGATGGTTATTCTTTACTCGTGAGCGTTTTGATTTATTATATCCTAGTTATGGAGATACGTATCCTACGTATATGGGAGCCATTGGAATGACCTATGAACAAGCAGGTCACGGTCGTGCAGGATTAGGTATTCATAATGATGAAGGGTTTGAACTTACACTCTTTGATCGTGTTGCTCATCATAAAACAACAGGGCTTTCTACTGTAGAAATCTCATCACAAAATGTTTCAAAAATCAATGATGAGTTTGCAAAGTTTTTTAATAACAGTGATTTAAAATACAAAAGCTATGTGCTTTCTGGAAACAAAGATCACCTAGCGGCACTTGCTGAATTACTAGATCGTCATGAGATTACATATGGTTTTGCAATCAATGGGAAAGCGACTGGGTTTAGCTATACAAAAAATGGGCAAGGAAGTATGAATTATGATCTTGCTATGGTTGTAAATACAGATCAACCTAAAGGAAAAATGGTCAAAGTACTTCTTGAACCTGATGCAAAACTATCGACACCTCTTACTTATGATATTACAGCTTGGAGTTTGCCACACGCATACGGACTAGATGCAATCGCTAGTACAACCAAAGTTGCTACAAATAGTGGAAATCCTTTTACGCAAGTAGTAAATGCACAACGCATAGATGCCCCTGGATATATTGCTACTTGGAATAGCATGAAGGATGCTCAGTTTCTTGCTGGTTTATTAAAAGCGGGTATTAAGACTCGTTTTACAGAGAAGCCTTTTGTAAACAGTGGTCAGAAATTTGACCGTGGATCTCTTATCATCACAAAAAGTGATAATAAAAACAATAAAGATTTTATAAATACCATTTATAAAATTGCTGCAGACCACGGAAGACAGTTAACTCCATCTACTTCTAGTTTTTCTAGTTCGGGACCTGATTTTGGTTCTCCAGAAGTAAAGCTCATCAATCCTCCAAAAATAGCATTACTGAAAGGGGACGGCACATCTTCTTTAAGTTATGGAGCGACTTGGTATTATTTTGAAAAAACGTTAGGATACCCTGCAACATCTATAGAAGCAAGTCGTATTGGAAGTATTAACTTAAATAATTTTGACATTATTATAATGCCAAGTGGTAGGTACAGAAGTGCTCTTAATGATAGTGCTCTAGAAAAAGTAAAAAACTTTGTACGAGGTGGTGGTAAAATAATTGCCATCAGTAGTGCTGTAAATACCTTTGCTGGAAAAAGTGGGTTTAGCTTAAAACGAAATACATCAAACAGCGATGACAAGAAGAAAGACAAAAAAGAGAACTTAACTCCATATGCTGATCGTGAAGAAGAAAGTGTAACAAACTTTATCACTGGTAGTATTTTTAAGACTAAAGTAGATCCTACACACCCTATGGCATTTGGGTATGGAGATACCTATTATAGTTTAAAACTAGGAAGTAGTTCTTATAAGCATTTAGATAGAGGGTTTAATGTTGCTTACATTACTGATGATGTGACCAATGTTGCTGGTTTTGCAGGAGATGCTGCAAAGTCAAAACTGGGAAAATCACTAGTCTTCGGAGAAGAGCGTATGGGAAGTGGTAGTATTATCTATCTTGTAGATGATCCCCTATTCCGTGCTTTTTGGGAAAATGGGAAACTGTTTTTTGCAAATGCTCTTTTCTTTACAAACAATAATAAGTTTAGATTATAAAATACTAACATTACTAAAATGTGGGTGGTTGTTCTTTAAAATTTGTAATTTTTTCTTTACAAGTTTTAAAGAACTTTCCGTTTACACGAATAGCTGTTTTTTTTGCAAATGCTCTTTTCTTTACAAACAATAATAAGTTTAGACTGTAAGAACGATTTACATTCTTGAATAAACGAATCTCTGTTCTCTATAATTTGTAATTTTTTCTTTACAAATTATAGAGAATTTTTGGTTTAAAACTAATATATTTCTGAACTAAACTCTCTCTTTTTCTAGTATACATATTGCTTGTTATACAATTGCTTTTATACGCTTTCGCGAAAGCGTACTTATTCTTTTTCCAATTCTTTTTGCAACTTTTTTGCTTCTGAATAGTTATAATGATCCTGATTACTCAAGATAAGTTCCAATATTTCTTTTGCTTTTTGAGTATCATCAATCTTAAGGTATAATAACAACTTATACCAATAACCGTATGAACTCTGGAGTGTATTTGAATTGATCAAGAGATCATAGGTCTCATGCGCTTTTTCTAAGTTATCTGTTTGGAAATAGGATGCTCCCGTATAAATGAGGGCATATGAATAGTACGGGTCATTAACAGCTATATTATGTTCAAGATACTGTATTGTCTCTTTATACTTTTGAGAAAGATATAAGGACTCTCCTTCTATAATTTTAGCCTGTGTATCTCCTTTTGTACGCAATGATGGTAAATCTTCCCAGTTTGCGTATTGTACATAATGACTCGTTGTATTTACTTGCATTAAGAATGGCAGTGTAAGTAATGCAAGTACGATCGCTGCAATTGCTACACGCATGTAAAAACGAGTATTTCCTTTCTTTTTTGAAGGTGTATTAACCTCAAGATAATGAGTCTCAACACTTCGTATCGTAGATGATATCGCTGTATTATCTTCATTTCTCAAGGCAGATTTTATCGATTGTAATTCTTCATTATCTGCTTCATTAGGAATTGTACTCCAATCATCTTCATTAAAAGATTGATGTAACGATCTCTGTAACAAAACATCTTCTTTGAGTACTGAATCTTTTGCAAGTTTTTCTTCAAAAGCAATCACTTCGTCTTGCGACATCTTCCCTTCTAGATATGCATCGATCTCTTGTTGTCTCTTATTTTCGAAAGTTTGACTCATTTGTTTAATTTACGATACCTACGATCTTCTTTAATTAATTGAATAATCTTTGCTCTACATTTAAAAACACGTTGCCTCACTGTATTTATAGATGTATAGTCTAATTCTTTAAGGATCTCTTCATAAGACATACCATTAAAGTAGCTACCTAAAACCTCTTTACAATTTGGGGATAGCAAATGAAACTTTTCTTGATATATCTCTAATCTTTTTTGTTCTAGAATAAATAATCCAAGATCAGTGTCTTCATCTATATAGTGCAATGTATTATCATTCATTACCCTTGTTTTTTTATTTTTAAGGGTTCTTCTCCAAATATTTTTACAAATTGTAAAAAAATAAGCTTCAAAAGAACGAATCTGCAAAGGGCTTTCCTGGTGTTTTACAATAAGATACATAAGTCCATCATGAAAAACATCCTTCACATCTTCTTCTTCTCCCTTATTATCTAGGATAAAGGATTTTACTTTAGGAAAAAATGAATCATAAATTGATGCTACTATAACACGGTCATTATTCAACAATCCATTCATATACTTCTGAGTTTCTTCCATATAATTTTGATAGGATTTTAAAATATCTATTCAAAAATAACTTAATTGGGTAATGAATCGTAATGATTGATACTATAAAGTAAGAGTAACTTCTTTTATTAATTTTTAAAACCATAAAGATGAAGAAAATAATTGGTTGTTTTTTAATAGTCATAAGTTTATTAATTACATCATGTTCTGACAGTGATGATATTACAGAAGAAAACATACGTATTGAAACAAATTATACAGCGCAGGTATCATCAAATAATGCTCTCAATTTTTCTAAGAGAGAAATTATTGTCCAGTTTAAAGACAATGTAAGGAATTCAAAAAAAGCAGCTTTACGACAACTATATCAGGTAGTAGATTATGAAATCTGTACTCATTGTGATAAGGTTATAGAAAAATGGGATTTTGGACCTGGCATTGATTTAGAAAACAAGTTAGGCTCTGTTAGTTCAGGTAGTGGAGGTGCCGAGAGTATTCAAAATGTTATGATAGAATTTGATTTTAAATCCGAAACAGATTATTTTTCTATGACTGGAGGATCAGGAAATCATAATTATGCATCAAAAATTGTTGAGCAAAATGAAGGGGTTACCATTGCCGTTTTAGATTCTGGCATAGACGTTAATTATCCGACATTTGATGCTAGACCATTTTTATATAATGCTACAAATGATGGCAATCCTGATGTAATTTCTGGATGGGATTATGTAAATGAAAATCACGATTGTTATGATGATTATAATGAAGTACATGGAACCACCGTAGGTGCATTTATATATAATTCTCTTAATGAAGAAGAAATTCCGTTTCAATTGCTCCCTGTAAAAGTGGCCAATGAAGATGGGATTGTAAGTATATTTGATATGCTATGCGGCATGTTATTTTCACTACCTAAAGCAGATATTCTTCAAGTAAGCCTAGGATGGTATGATGCAAATGGAGCAAACCCATATACGAGTAGTATATTTTTAGATTTACTACACGAATATGAAGATGTCTTAGTTGTTACATCGGCAGGAAATAGTGACAATAACAATGACGGAAATATTGCTCATTACCCGTCTAACTTTTCTTCATCAACATCCAATGTCATTGGTGTAGGCGCTACAAATCATGAAAACACAGACACATCTTATTTTACAAATTATGGAATCTATAGTGTAGATTTCTTATCTATAGGAACCAATATTCCATTTATCAATAGCGCAGGAGATCCTGTATATGTTTCTGGCACTTCTTTTTCTGCTCCGCACGTTACTGCAGTTGCAGCAAGAATATTATATAATTCGGGGATGACATATACACCATTGGAAATTATTAATGCAATAGATATGGACGGTATTCATGTAAACTTTAGTAAGGAAACAAAATATGACAAGTTCATTCCCCCCTTATATTAAGGGGCATTTAACTAGTAAAGGCACAAAAAATCTTCAGTAAATTACCGAAGATTTTTTTTATACCTATTTTTAAGTTCTCCTAACCATTATATATGTATAGATCAGCCTATTATTGTATTCTTTATGCAGTGGTCACATTATCTTTTCAAGTACACTCACAAGAAGCATTAAAAACAGAATTTGATTCTTATTATAATAATGCCTCTTTATCTTTTGAACAAAAAGAGGATAGTATTCATCTATTATTAAAAAACACAGACACATTACTTAACACCTACGAGTTAGGATATGTTTATCACAAATTAGGACTACTCTACAATCGAAATAAAAATTACAAAAAAGCAATACAAGAAACACTCAAAGCAATACGGATAAGGAATATACTAAAGGATATAAACACAAAAGATCTAAACAATAGTTTATACAATACATATATCTATCATAAAGCATTAGGTAAGATTCAAAAAGGTAAATTTTTTTTGGAACAAGTACTTAAGAACAAAGGAACAGATAGATTTAATTTTAAAGTACTCATAGAGCTCGCTATATTAAGCATGCGAGAAGGAGATTATTTTAAAGCTCTTCAATACTTGGAACCTGTAATATTATCGTCTGATATATATAAAGATCAAAGAATACTTGCGTTAGGACACTTATCTTGTCTCGAAGCTTATAGCAAAATGAGTACTCCTCATAAATATGTAGACAATGTATATCTACATAAAGAACAGATAGAATCCCTAGAAGATTATATTTTAACAAAAGAGGTTGCCGATATGCATACAAACTTAGGCACCGTTTTTGAAAAAACAAATAAAAAAGAGGACGCTATTATACATTACAACAAAGCACTCTCTTTATATATTGAAGCCGAAGATTCTAACAATATTGGTACACTTTATAATAATCTAGGGGTTATTCATTCTAAAAAAAAGGAGTATGAAATCGCAAAAACCTATTATGCAAAAGCCTTAGAAATAAATGAAAGTTCCATAAAGAAAGCCGATGTTTATTATAATCTTGGTTTTTATCTCCAAACAGATGATCCTAAGGAAAAGATTAAATTCTATCAAAAAGCAATTTATACAGCATTAGATCAAACATATAACAGTAGTGACAATCATCAATTACCTACTATACATTCCTTTAAAAACTTTACATACAAACCTGATGTATTAGAGTATCTTACCAATAAGGCAAACGCTTGGATTGAAGCATATTATCAAGAAAACAACAAAGACTATTTATTATATGCTAAAGAAACACTGTATCTAGTAGATAAACTGGTATCATTAATACGGTTGGATAGTGAACTTGATCAATCTAAACTTTTTTGGATTAACAGTGGTGTAGATTCTTATATGCTTGCTGTAGAAGTATGTTATCTATTACAAGAGCCAGATGAGGCTTTTTATTTTATGGAAAAGAATAAAGCCTTGCTTTTGCTCGAAAACTTAGATAAACGATACAAACAACAAAAACTTGACATTCCAGATATTATATTAAAACAAGAAAAGGGACTTCTTGAAAAAAGAATAGCACTTAGACGAAGTTTACTGGAAGTTAAAAATAACATTGAACTTCAGAAAGAGTTTGTAAAAGTAGATCATGAATATACTATGTTCCTAGACTCTATTAAAGGGAAGTTTCCAGCCTATTATACCAAAAAGAATGAACCAACAATTTTACCTCTTAAAGAAAGCATAGAAAAACATGTATCAAAAGATGCCTACTTTATAGAGTACATTATAAATAAAGGTGCTGGATATGGGATATTTTGTACTGAAGACAGGAAAATACTTTTTAAAATTCCAAAGGTACCAGAGTTATTACAGCAAATACAATTCCTTAAGCAAGAATTAAGTGCCCCTTTTACTACTAAAGAGGCTTTTCAAAAATACAGAAGTGTATCATTTTCTGTGTATGAAAAATTATTTCCATTTATAGAAAAAGCAAACGAAATTCGTTTTAAAAAACTAACTATTGTTCCTGACTATGAGCTTCATAATCTTCCATTTTCTGCGCTTGCAGTTAGTGACGTTGATACTGGATTTAAGCTTGATTACTTATTAAATTATACAGAAACAGTCTATCTACATTCTGCTTCTGTGTTTCAACAAATCCACAAAACAACAAGAAAAAATACTACTGAGATTGTTGGCTTTGCTCCTACATTTTTTAAAAACAAGCAATTAATCGATCTAGAAAGAAGTGAAGAAGAAATGAAGTCATACACTTCTTTTCTACCTATGTCTCTATATGTAAGAGAGAAAGCTTCAAAAAAGGCATGTCTTTTAAGTTTAAAAAACACAAGCATTGTTCATATAAATTCTCATGCAGGATACACAAAAGATAATACTCCTTGGCTAGAGTTATATGATGATAAAATAACACTTAATGAACTGTATGATATAGAAAACAATACCGAACTAGTCATACTAGATGCTTGTAAAAGTGCACAAGGAACGCAAGAAATGGGAGAAGGTATAATGAGCTTGTCAAGAGGTTTTTTTTATAGTGGCACACAAAGTGTCATCGCCTCTCATTGGAATGTAAACGAAGTCGCTACCAATGAAATAACACACACTTTTTATAAAGAACTTAAAGCAGGAAAAACAAAATCTACAGCATTACATACTGCAAAAAAACGATACTTAAAGACACATCAATTAGAGCAAACGTCTCCTTATTTTTGGGCATCTATCACACTAACTGGAGATGATAGACCGCTTAAAATATCTAATAACTCATTGTTATTTAAAATAGGTATTGGTCTTGTTGTTGCCGTATTAATTGTGATTATAGTCTATAGAAAGAAGTTCTCTATTATATAAGCAATCTATATTATATACGCTTTCGCGAAAGCGTTACACTACAAAAACATTAGAAAGTAACCAAGTAGGATATAAAGGAAATACACTTGACTGGCTAACGCTGTAATAACTAAAGGATAAACAAGAGACATTATATCTCAAAAGAAACAACCTCTATGGTAGATTGATCACCTTGAAGATCTGTCCAAGCTGCATATACCTTAGAACCAATCACTTCTAATTGAGGAAAACCACTAGCACGTTGTGCAGACGTAGTTGTTATCGTTATAGGATCATCACTATGTCCATCTTTATATACACGCATAGCCTGCAAGACAATTTCTTCTCCTCTTGGTTCTAACCAACTTACTAATGCGCTTCCATCTTGTAAAAAAGTAGTATCTACACGACCTATCGCTTTACCAGCATCTACACGAACAGGAATTCCAAAAGTAGCTCCATTATCTTGAGAAAATATAACAAGAACTCTAGCATCATCTCCAGACGCTGTAAACCAAGTAACCACTAGATTCTCCTCTTGTGTATCTATTGCTGGTCCATTTACAGGGCATCCATTAAGTTTCCAATGATCATTATATACAGCTTTAGGAGTTGTCCAAGCACCATCTACCCATCGTACGATATATGTATCTCGTATTTCTTCCTCTGTATCAGATCGATCGCGATATACCACCACTGGCCCATTATACGTAATTGCAATGGCTGTATTGCAACAATCACATACTCTAGCATCTATTTCTGAATCTTCTCTAATTGTCCCATCTAAACCTACAATAGCTGCTCGTAAGGCCATCTGATTGTCTTCTTTCTTTTCATTTTTTGTGTCACGCCCATCAAGCCACGTCACATAAAACCCATCATCATAAGGTCGCATAGACACAAATCCATGCTCAGCGGCAACACCGTCTGTATTTAAAAGGAAATTTGATTTTACAACTTCATCTCCTGATAAGAGATTTAACTTTATATCATAATCATATATTCCTTGATCTGACTTCTGAAGAATATTTGTAAGTACTGTTTCTCCATTGATAGCAAGTGCTGGAAAATCTGCCCAGTTTACAAACCAATCTGTTCCTGATGTGATTGTTTTTGGACTCGTCCAAACATCATTTTTATAGGTCGCATATTTAAGAATTGCTAGAGAATCCTCTTCTTCCACCCAACTCATATGCAATGTTCCATTTTGAGCAACCAATTTTGGTAAATGCGCTTTCCCTTTGCTTGGAGATTCTATTTTTTCAAATAGCGATTCTGATAAAATCTCTTGTGTTTCTTCTACCTTAAGAGATTCTTCTTTTTGTTTACACGAAAAAGTAAAACAGACAAGTAAAAGAATAACGTATCTCATGATCTATATACTATTTAGTAGCCTTAGATTTTGCATGCATAGGTTTCGGTCTTTCTAGTATCTCTAGAGGTTCTGCATATAGGTCAAAATCTTCTGCTTCAATTACTTTTACAGTTGTGTAACCCCCAGTTTTAAGGTAATATTTTGTGGCGTCTATGAGCACTTCATTATCTACATCTGGGCTATCAAATTCTGTTCGACCTACAAAGTGATTTCCTTCTTTGCGGTCAACTACAATTTTAAATTCTTGTCCGATTTTTTGCTGATTGAGTTCCCAAGAAATTTGAGATTGAATTTCCATGATTTGATTAGCTCGGTCCATTTTTACTTCCTCAGGTACATCATCTTCTAGTTTGAAAGCGTGTGTGTTTTCTTCATGAGAATAGGTAAAGCATCCTAAACGTTCAAAACGCTGATCTTTCACCCATTGTTTCAGCATTTGGAAATCTTCTTCTGTCTCTCCTGGATATCCAACGATTAAGGTCGTACGGATAGTCATGTTGGGTACGCTTTCGCGAAAGCGGTCTAACAATGCATTCGTTTTTGCCATCGTCGTTCCTCGTCTCATTGACTTTAAAATAGGATCAGAAATATGTTGTAAAGGAATATCTATATAGTTACACACTTTAGGTTCGCGATTCATTACCTCTAGAACTTCCATCGGAAATCCTGTAGGAAATGCATAATGCAAACGAATCCACTCGATACCTTCTACTTTTACAAGCGCTTCCAGCAACTCAGCAAGATTACGTTTCTTATATAAATCAAGTCCGTAATAGGTAAGATCTTGTGCGATTAGAATAAGTTCAGAAACACCATTTGCAGCTAGCTTTTGTGCTTCAGTAACAAGGTGTTCAATGGGTTTTGATTTATGTTTCCCGCGCATTAATGGGATAGCACAAAATGAGCAAGGACGGTCACAGCCTTCTGCAATTTTAAGATACGCATAATTTTTTGGCGTCGTTGTAATACGTTCTCCTATTAACTCATGCTTATAATCTGCTCCTAATGCTTTTAATAAACCGGGTAATTCTGTTGTTCCAAAGTATTGATCGACATCAGGGATTTCTTTCTGTAAATCTGGCTTATAGCGTTCAGATAAACACCCCGTCACAAAGACTTTATCTACATCTCCTTCTTCCTTTTGCTTTACATAGTCAAGAATCGTATTTACAGATTCTTCTTTTGCGTTATCTATAAAGCCACAGGTATTAATTACAACAATATTTCCTTCTTCCTCATGGGCTACCTCTTTGCCATTGGCCTTAAGTTGCCCCATCAATACTTCACTGTCATACACGTTCTTAGAACATCCAAGAGTGACTACATTAATCTTATTCTTTTTGAGGGTTTTCGTTCTCATACCTATATTTTATTCGGGGTGCAAAGATACGTTTAAAAAAATAGGAGTGATAAAGAAAGCAGAAAAACAACATAGCAAATACTCTATACTCTACTTATCGTTTTTTAATACCTAATTAAACGATCTTTCATTTTAAAGGTCAAAGGAATAACCAAACACCACAAGCCATGAAATCCATCTGTTTTATTGTCTTTTTAATAGGTATAAGTTGTTCTTCACCTGATGATAACGCCGACACCTCATCCCAAGAGATCACGATGGAAGAACCTATCCCAACTGATGAGGACACCTCAAACACTACGCTATACTTCCCTCCCATTAATAATGACTCTTGGGAAACTACATCACCAGAGGTAGTAGGTTGGGATACAACAGCTCTAGAGGTACTTCGTACGTTCTTAATAGATAGTAACACAAAAGCCTTTATCATTCTAAAAGATGGAAAAATAGCTATCGAAGAGTATTATAATGGCGCCATGATGAGTGACAATAATCCATGGTTTTCTGCTGGAAAAACACTTACTAGTTTTACTGTAGGGATGGCACAAGACGATAGTTTTCTATCTATAAACGACCCTACCTCTACCTATTTAGGCGAAGAATGGACAGTTATGACTCCAGAACAAGAGCAAGCTATTACCATTAAGAATCAACTCACGATGACTTCTGGGGGTGATTATACGGTTGCCGACACCTTTTGTACCGACCCAGAATGTCTTTTATTTTTAGATACCCCAAACACTTCTTGGTATTACCATAATGCCTTTTACACCCTTACACAGCCTGTACTTGAGAATGCAATTCCACAAGGGTTTGATTCTTATTTTAATTCCAAACTCAAAAACACAATCGGCATGAATGGGGCATGGATAAACCTTGGGTTTAATCGTACGTATTTTAGTACTGCGCGAAGTATGGCTCGTTTTGGATTACTTAATCTCAATCGAGGTAATTGGAATGGAGATCAACTTATTTCTGAAACTTATTTTAATGAAATGACTACAACTTCTCAAAGTCTGAATCCTGCTTATGGATATCTTTGGTGGCTCAATGGTAAGAGCAATTATATCTTACCTGGAACAACAACTGTATTTCCTGGCAGTCTGATTGTAAACGCTCCCGATGATCTTATCGCAGGACTAGGAGCAAATGATCAAAAACTCTATATCATTCCTAGCAAAGGGCTCGTTATCATACGAATGGGTAGTGACGCAGGAATGGGTTCATTAGGTCCTTCTGGGTTTGATAATGAGCTTTGGGGAAAAATCAATGATCTTATAGAGTAGTTTAGGATTAAAAATGATTTATACGCTTTCGCGAAAGCGTATAGTATTATTATCTAATTTATTTTAGAAAATATACCACTATCCTTATTAACTGAGTCATTCTACAGAGCAGTAAATCATTGATTTTAAACGCCAAATAACGGACTATCCTAAATTTATTTGTACTTTGAAAGCTTAATATATTATACATATTGCTTATGAAACCAATCATTACTTTTCTCTTTCTTTTTTTAACTCATATAGTTGTTCATTCTCAGGACTACGGAGTTGAATCAATTGGATATAATCCACCACATTCCTATAATCAGGAAAGTTCTTTAGTAAATTTGGATGATGTTTATTCTGATGTTATTGACATAGGGTTTACATTTAACTTTTATGGAGAAGATCACGATCAATTAGTGATAGGATCTAATGTAGTAATCAATTTTGATAGTAGTAATGCAAACGGTTTTTGTAATTGGAACACGGATCCAGACTCTTTTCCTAGTACTGATTTCCCTATAGTTAATGCTATTTTTGGTCCCTATCACGACGTTGATGTTTCAGTTGCAGATGATCCTGAAGTTGCATTTATTAATTTTGGACAGTTTGGTACTGCCCCTAATAGGCGATTTGTAGTAAACTTTTATGAAAACCCGCAGTTTAGTTGTAATGATTTAATTTCTACTTCTCAAATTGTTTTGTACGAGACTACAAATATCATTGAAGTTTATATACGAGAAAGGTTCAGATGTTCTCCTTGGAATAATGGCTTAGCTGTTATTGGGGTTATTAATCAAACAGGAGATATGGGTGTAGCAGCTCCCAATAGAGATCTAAATCTTGAGGGTTGGGAAGCTTTTAATGAAGCATGGCGTTTTAGTGCTTTTCAAGGAACTGTTCCAGAAGCGTACAATACAAGTTTGGATATGTGTGATGAAGACGGAGACCAAACAGAGACCTTTGACTTAAATTTTGCAACACCAAGTGTTATAGGAAACCAAACAAATGTTGCGGTAACTTATCACTCAACTTTTCTTGATGCTAATGACAATCTGAATCCCTTTTCTTCAAATTTATATACAAATACCCAAAACCCAGAGGTTATTTATGCTAGAGCTGAAGATACAAATGGGCTATTTGCAGTTTCTGATGTAACGTTACAATTAGTTACTTGTATAGATAATGATAACGATGGCGTAGATACCGTAGATGAAGATTTAAATAATGATGGTATTCTTAGTAATGATGATACTGATAATGATGGTATTCCAAACTATTTAGATCCTGATGATGATAATGACCAAGTAAATACTCAAGATGAAGTTACCGGTATAGGTGCAGGTTTTACAGATAGTACGTATACTTTTATAGATACTGATGATGATGGACTAGAAAATTATCTTGATAACGATGACGATGGAGATGCTGCAAATTCTATAGATGAAGATCATAATGGAAATGGAACTCCTATAGATGATGATATTAACAATAATGGTATTCCAGACTTTCTTGACGCTGAAGTTAACACTGTTGTTGTATTATCTACAGAGAATAATACATTAAATAGCCTTGCAATATTTCCTAATCCGGCAAGTAATCAAATAACAATTTCTTTTCCTACAAATGTTCCATCTGGTGAGATACAAATCATTTCACTAAGTGGACAAATTATTCAAGAAAAGTCTATAAATGCTACAACCAACTTAACACTTGATATCAGTACATTAAAAAACGGCATCTATTTTATAAGTATTGTTTCTAAAGAAGGAAAACAAGTACGGAAGTTTATAAAAAAATAAATTATAACATACATGTATAAAACCTATAAAAGTGACAGATTTGTCACTTTTATAGGTTTTATACTACTATTCCTCATATCCTTCTGGCAATTTACGTTCTTTCGAAATTTGCTCATATCCATATCCCAATCCTAAAAGAGTTGTTTCTGTAAATGGTTTTCCTATAAATGTTAATCCTTCTGGTTCTCCAGAAGTAGTATACCCCATAGGAATTGTAAGTGCTGGATATTTTGCCATGGCTGCATAAGCTGCATGATAATTATTGATCGATAGAAAAGCATCTAATTGGTGCTCATCTAGCATCGCATCAAAATAAGCTCTAGAGATCGTTTCCAGATTATTTTTAATTTCTTCAAGGGCTACTTCTGTAGTTGCATCGGCAACAATGCCTTCAAAAAGTTGTTGTCCATACGGAATACGCACCAAAGTATCGAGCTTATTAAATGCAACGGCATCTTCTATATTTTTAATAGTAACAGACGTCCCCGCATGCTTCTCAATATAATCAGGAAGGTCATTTTTCATATCTATATTTAATACCGTTAGAAACCCTGGAAGACCTATTTGATCAGGTTCTATCTCAACAATAGTTCCTCCATTTGTTTTTATTTTTTCTATTGCTTTTGCATAGAGTGTATCTGTTAGAAAAGATGTTATTACGCCAAAACGTTTTTCTTTTACAGTGCCCTTAGTGATCATTTCTGGGTCAAATAATGGTACCATAACCGATTTTGTATCGGCAAGATCTTTACCTGTCAATGCATTAAAAAGAATGGCATTATCAATACTATTTTTGGTCATAGGACCAGGTGTATCTAGCGTGCTAGAAATAGGAACAATCCCTGTTCTACTCAAAGCGCCTATAGTAGGTTTAAGACCCACCACTGAGTTCTGACTCGAAGGGGATAAAATAGATCCCGCTGTTTCTGTGCCTATAGCACCTACAGCATAATTTGCAGCTACAGAGACACCACTTCCAGAACTTGATCCTCCAGATTCAAATTGTAATCTTCCATATGGGTTAATCGTCTGTCCGCCTACAGCACTATATCCTACTGGACATCCTGTACATAAAAAATAAGCCCATTCACTGAGGTTTGCCTTTCCTAAAATAATAGCATTTTCTGATTCTAGTCGTTGTGTTATAAATGCATCTCCAGTATGGTTATCTTGTAAAGCGATTGCTCCTGCAGTCGTTTTCATTCCAGAAGCACCTATATTATCTTTCAGCAGAATAGGCATTCCAAACACAGAGTAATTATTGATCTTGTTCTTATCTTTCTTATCCAACTCACGTGCTCTAGACACAGCATCTGGACTTAAGGAAATAACTCCATTAAGCGCTCGTTCATTATTGCTTTCTATATTTGCAATACGATATAAATAAAACAAGGTAAGTTCTTCATAGGTAAAAGCTCCATCTTTTATACTTTGCTGTAATGTTGGAATATCTTTTTCTAAGATTTGAGATAGCAATTCTTTATATCTACGTATAGAAAACGTATTTAATTCTCCAGCTATTGGCTTCCAGATATCATTTTTATCGCGCACTTTAGAATTCACTAACTTTAAGTGCATTCTGGTATTTTGTAACTCTTGAGTCCTGGCAAGATCTGCTGTCTCATCATAGGATTGCCAAACGATAGGATCATTTTTTACAACGGCTGCATCTTTGTGTTCTTGCTTACAAGAAATACAACCTAAAATAAAAATCAGGCAAATTAAAAAATGTTTTTTCATAGCTTTTCTCTTTAAGCTTCTACAAGGAAGCCTTTATTGTTTTTTTTTTGCATTCAAGGTATAAAAAAAGGGCTTTACGTTAAACCGTAAAGCCCTTTTTATTATAATATATTCTCTTTATTTAAAGAAAGAATCTACAAATTCTATTTTATTAAAGACTTGTAAGTCTTCGATACCTTCTCCTACTCCAATATATTTTACAGGAATTTGAAATTGATCAGAGATACCTATCACAACACCACCTTTGGCAGTTCCATCTAGTTTTGTAACAGCTAGTGAAGTTACCTCTGTTGCAGCTGTAAACTGTTTTGCTTGTTCAAATGCATTTTGACCTGTAGATCCATCAAGGACTAATAATACATCGTGTGGTGCATCTCCTACTACTTTTTGCATTACTCGTTTTACTTTAGTAAGCTCATTCATCAAGTTTACTTTATTATGTAAACGTCCAGCGGTATCTATAATAATAACATCGGCATTTTGGTTTACACCGCTCTCTAAAGCATCAAAGGCAACAGATGCAGGATCACTTCCCATTTGTTGTTTTACAATAGGAACATCTACTCTATCTGCCCAAACTTGTAATTGATCAATTGCCGCTGCTCTAAAAGTATCTCCAGCACCTAACACAACTTTCTTACCTTGCTTCTTAAATTGATAAGCTAGTTTCCCAATAGTCGTTGTCTTCCCTACTCCATTAACACCTACCACCATGATGACATGAGGTTTTGTCCCTTCAGGAATATCAAACTCTGTAGCATTACCAGCATTTGTTTCACTTAACAATCCTGCAATTTCTTCTCGTAAGATTTTATTAAGTTCATCGGTTCCTAAGTATTTATCTTTGGCTACACGTTCTTCTATTCGTGTGATCACTTTTAATGTTGTTTTTACACCTACATCACTGGTAACCAACACTTCTTCTAGATTATCCAAAACATCGTCATCTACCTTAGATTTTCCAGCAACAGCTTTACTCATTTTTTCAAAGAAGCTCGTCTTTGATTTTTCAAGGCCTTTATCTAGGGTTTCTTTTTTCTCTTTGGAAAATATTTTTTTGAAAAAACTCATGTTTCTTTTTTAGTGGAATGTCATCGTTGGAATGTCAAAAATAGTGCCTTTTCCTGAGAATGCAATTATGTCAGGTGTGTATGCTTTCGCGAAAGCGTAATTATCTTAAAAAACGGTTATTTTGACTTATAAAAACAAAACCCGTTATAATATCTATAACGGGTTTTTGTATATAATTAAGAAAAGAGATTAAGCTTCTTCAGACTCTTCTTCTTTTTTCTCTTCTTTTAATGCTTTTTTCTGTACTGTATCAAACATTACTGGTGTTGCAATAAATAGTGACGAGTACGTTCCTACGATCACCCCTACAATTAATGCAAACATTAATCCTCTAATAGAATCTGCTCCTAAGAAGAAGATCGCTAGTAACACGATTAATGTTGTTACAGAGGTATTTAATGTACGGCTTAATGTACTATTTAATGCTTGATTGATTAGTTTACCAAATCCTCGTGTTGATCCATGCTCCTTGATATACTCACGAATACGGTCAAATACAACCACGGTATCATTCAGAGAGTACCCAATTACTGTCAGGATCGCTGCAATAAAGTTTTGATCTACCTCCATATCAAATGGCATAATGTTTTTGAAGATAGCAAAGATTCCAAGTACGATTAATACATCATGGAATACTGCCGCTACAGCTCCTAATGAGAACTGCCATCTACGGAAACGTAATAAGATGTATAAGAATACTACGATAAGTGATCCGATAACGGCTAGTAAAGCGCCTCTTTTAATATCATCTGCAATCGTAGGCCCTACTTTATTATAACTCATCTTACCAATCTCCTTGCCATCATACGATCTACTAAAATCTTCAAAGTTTAAGTTAGCTGGTAAGTAGTTTTTAAGTGCTGTAAATAATTTTTGTTCTACTGCCTCATCTACTTCTAATCCACTCTCTTGAATTCTATATTTTGTAGTAATCTTTAATTGATTATCTGCTCCATATGTTTTTACAATAGCACTTCCAAATACATCTTCTCCAGCAAGAAGCTCTCCTACTTCTGAAGAATTCATTGCTTTTTCAAAACGTACAGTATATGAACGACCTCCTACAAAGTCTACCCCTGCATCTAAGCCTCCAGATACTAAAGAGAAAATACCCGCCGCTACTAATACTCCTGAGATTGCGTAAGCCATTTTACGTTTTCCTAAGAAGTCTATTTTAGTATTTACAAATAAGTTCTTTGTCATTTCTGTAGCAAATGCTAATGACTTTCCGTTCTTCCCATAATTATCAATAAAAAGACGTGTGATAAATATTGCAGAGAATAAAGATGTTGCAATACCGATCATTAAGGTAGTAGCAAATCCTTGTACAGGTCCTGTTCCAAATAAGAATAAGATTAATGCTGTTAAGAATGTAGTAATGTTTGCATCAAGGATTGATGATAATGCATTATTAAATCCATCTTTAATAGCATCTTTTTGAGATTTCCCTTTTCGTAATTCTTCTTTAATTCGTTCAAAGATAAGTACGTTTGCATCCACAGACATACCTATGGTCAGTACAATACCGGCAATACCAGGAAGTGTTAATACAGCTCCTAAACTAGCAAGTATTCCAAAGATAAATAAGATGTTTACAATCAAAGCAATATCTGCAAACAGACCAGCTTTCCCGTAATAGAATACCATCCATACAAGTACTAATGCAAGTGCAATTATAAATGAGATAACACCACTATTAATAGCTTCTTTCCCTAAAGTTGCTCCAATCTCTTCTGCTTCAATAACATCTGCAGATGCAGGAAGTTTACCAGCGTTTAATACTGTAGCAAGATCTTGTGCAGACTGTACTGTAAAGTTTCCAGAAATTTCTGTACTTCCATTTTTAATTTCTTGTCTAGCTGTTGCAGCAGATTGTACTGTATTATCAAGAACGATAGCAATTGCATTTCTTTTTTGAGCTACAGTAGCTGTTAATTTTGCCCATTGATTTACACCTTGTCCTTCAAAATCAAGTCCTACAGCAGGCAGTTGTGTTTGTGTATATTGTTGACGTGCACCATTTACAACGTCTCCACTCATATAAGGTTCTCCAGAACGATTAGATTCTAAAGCATATAAAGCAATTCTTTCTACAGCAGTATCTCCTTCTCCTAATGTCTCAACTTCTCCCCAAGTAAATTTTGCAAAACGTAAGTTTGCTGGACGTAAACGAACAATAGATGGAGTTCTTAAGTATACATTAATTTGAGCAGTATCCTTTGCAGCAGCATATCCAATAGTTGGTGTTTCTGCAAGTTGTAAAGCTCTTGGGTTAGGCGATAGAAGTTCAAATAATGGATTTACCTGAGTAACTTCTTCTTCTTCTTCTGCACTCTCTTCTGCATCCTTTAATAATTCATCTACTGCGCTATCTGCATTTGCTACAGCTGTAGTATCTTCTTCTTGTACAGCTTCTTTCTTCTCTTCATTCTTTACTTCGGCTGCGAGTGTTTGATCTACAAGTCCTAAATAATTTAAGGCATCTCCAGCATAATGAGTTTCATAAAACTCTAATTGTGCTTTTGCCGTTACAAATCGTACAGCACGTTGGATATCCTTTGCTCCTGGAAGTTCTACAAGAATACGACCGTTATCTCCAAGACTTTGGATATTAGGTTGTGTCACTCCAAATTTATCAATACGATTACGAAGTGTTTTAAAAGCAGATTCTAAGGTTTCTTTAACTTCTTTTGTAAGAACAGCAGCAACATCGTTATTGCTCATTTTTGGATCAATTTTGTCTCCAAGAATTACATTAGAAAATATATCTGGTGAAGCAAGTTTTACAGCTTCCTGAGTATCAAACGCACTTAAAAAATCTTCTAAATATGTGTTTTGACTATTCTTTTGTATTTCATCTGCCGCATCTAAGGCTGTAATAAACGCTGGGTCTCTCTTCCCGTTTGCTAGACCTCCTAAGATATCTCTTACAGAAATCTGAAGAATTACATTAATTCCTCCTTTAAGGTCAAGTCCTTTATTAAGTTCCTTTTCCTTTGCTTCATCATAGGTAATTCCTGCATAAATTGGTGTCTTACCTACACTGTCTAGATATACTTTTTCAAAAATATCTCTTTGATCTACATCATCTCCTGCTTTACTTATGGCAAATTCTTTTGCCACTGTCTCTGTTTTATTTGTTAAATATGTAAATGATAATTGATATATACATACCAAACCAAAAACAATTGCAAATAATCTAATGAGTCCTTTATTTTGCATTTTTGTGTTTTTTGTAATCAAATGCGCACCCTAGATAACCTCTAGTGTCATTTGATAATTAATTTTAATAATGATAATTTAATTTTAGGCTTTACATTTTGAAGAAAGCCACTTTTAAATTGTAAAAAGGCACCATCTAAAGTGCTATAATTTAATTACAACCAAAAGTATTTGAAAATCCCTTTAAGCTATAGGTCCAGCCCTAACTTCAGGAATATTATAAGAAGAGTTATCTATTGCAATTGCAATATTTCTTTGTACTACGTATGCTAATTTTTCAGTTTTGTTTTTTTCTTCGCTTTGTACCTTATTTAGGATAGCATAACTATCTGGAGTAAAAAAGCGAATAACTTCTGATTTTAATTCCAGGACATTTCCACTAGAACCTACTAGATCTTGAATGTCTTGAATTTCATATACCTCTAGTTGATACTTTTTTAAATCCTTCTCAAAAGGAAAGTCGGTATTGTCTTTATTAAAATCATAAGAAGCGTGATCAAGTGTTACACTTCTTTCTTTTGAAAATATTTTTTTTATTTCGGCAACATCAACATCACTATAATAGGTGATCTTTAGTATTCCGTTTCCAGATTCTTGTATTTTAATATTATCAACAGATACGGCTTGTAATTGACTCTTAACAAGCGCTATTGCATCTTGAGTTTCTGTAGGTGTCACTTCGACATCAGTAAATTGAAGTACAATTTCCTGATTAGGCACAGAAGCTTTATCCAAGCTAATACCAATAATAGCTAGGGCAAAAATTAAAGCACTTATGTACCACTTATTTTTCATGCGTCAAATATAAAAAACAAAGATTGTAATTATATCGTATAAATGAATCGATCATTTTTACAAAACGCACAAATATAGGATTTCAATTAGGAGTATCCAATATTTTTTACACTCGTAAAATTGTTTTCTAAAAATTGTCGTAAAACAAGAAAGAGATCATTTTTCAACGATCTCTTTCTTATATGACTATGAGTACGCTTTCGCGAAAGCGTAAACACTATACTACTTATGCGTCTAAAAGCGCATTTGTCTTCTTAACTCCAGCAGCACTTTCTTCTAAGTGCGCTCTTTCTGCATCACTTAAATTGATTTCTACTACTTTTTCAATTCCATTACGACCTAATACTACAGGTACTCCAATACATAGATCTGAAAGTCCGTATTCTCCTTCTAGTAATGTAGAACAAGGGAATATTTTCTTTTGATCACAAGCGATTGCTTGAACAAGTCCTGATACTGCTGCTCCTGGTGCATACCAAGCAGAAGTTCCCAAAAGTTTTGTAAGTGTCGCACCTCCAACCTTAGTATCTTCTAATACTTGTTGTAAACGTTCTTCACTTATATATTCTGATACTGGTACACTGTTACGTGTCGCAAGTCTTGTTAATGGAACCATTCCTTTATCAGAATGTCCACCAATCACCATACCATCTACATCTGAAATAGGAGCTCCTAGAGCTTCTGCAAGACGGTATTTAAAACGAGCACTATCTAAAGCTCCTCCCATACCAATAATACGGTTTTTAGGAAGTCCTGTTACTTTATGAGTTAGATAGGTCATTGTATCCATAGGATTAGATACAACTATTAGAATCACATTTGGAGAATGCTCAACAAGATTTGTTGATACTGTTTTTACAATTCCTGCATTAATTCCTATAAGTTCTTCACGAGTCATTCCTGGTTTACGAGGAATTCCAGAAGTAATTACCGCGATATCACTTCCCGCTGTTTTACTATAATCACTTGTAGATCCAGTAATCTTTGTATCAAAGCCATTAAGGGATGCTGTTTGCATTAAGTCCATTGCTTTACCTTCAGCATATCCTTCTTTAATATCTAATAATACAACTTCGCTTGCAAAATTTTTAATAGCGATATATTCGGCACAACTTGCTCCTACAGCTCCTGCACCTACTACGGTAACTTTCATAAAATTATTTTTTTGAATTTATAATTATTTAGTATGTAGTCGCAAAAATACGGCTTCTTTAACATTTAATCCATAAGGAAGGGTTAAAAGAGAGTTTTATCGTGGTACATTTTTCTATTTAAAAATATATACTATGGGTAACAAAATGATATACTTTACTCTATACTTTATACAGACACCCCGATACCATATGTCTGGGATGTTTATTATACATTAATAAACAGATAATCAAATTAAAAAACACTGTTTATTGCATTGCAAAATCCTAAGCCTAATTTAAATTCAAAAATTATGAAAAAATTATTTTTTTTAACAACACTATGCATTCTATGTATGATCACTGGGTGCGAAAAAGACGACAGTATAAATGATTCTTTACAACTAGATACAGAAAACATAACTTCTGACTATAACGTAGCAAATACTCAATCCTCTTTAGGAGAGATTATAATCAAATATAAAGATGGCATTAATGAAGCAGAAAAACAGGTCATAAGAAACCAATACCAAGTCACAAATTATAAAAATTGTACTTGTGCAGACCCTACTCTTGAATTATGGATTTTTGATATAGACGATAACGGTACAACTTCGAGTGGTCTGGATTTAGAAACCGTTGTTAATGGTACCAGAGAAACACTTGGAGTAGAAGAATCTCAAATGAATGAGATTATAAAACATAGAAGTGCTAAATTAAACAGCTCTTTTGGGCCTGAAGATATAAATAACGCAACTAATTTATTAACTTCTTCTAATGATGGAGTAACAATCGCTGTTTTAGATACAGGTATTGATTATAACTACTTTGGTTTTGACTCCCCTTTTCTATACAATACTCAATTAAATACCAATACCTGTTCAGAAAATGGAATGACCGATTACTTTGGGTGGGATTTTGTAAATAGTGACTATGACCCTTTTGATGATCATGGACATGCAACTGAAGCTATCTATATGATGTTTGAAAGGCTAACATCTCAAAATATTAATTTTCAGATACTTCCTATAAAAGTATTTGATGAGAATGGTGATGCTCGTTATTTTGATATCCTTTGTGGTTTTAAATATGCTACTAATAATAGTGATGTAAAAATCATCAATATGAGTTTTGGCTGGTATAATATAGATTACGGACTCTTAAGACAGTTTATTACAGAAACGCAAGATGATGTCCTTATTATAACTTCTGCTGGTAATTATAAAAATGACAATGATATTACTCCTCATTACCCGTCTTCTTATGAAACCGATAATATACTTTCTATAGCCTCATGGAACGGAAACATATATAACCCACATCTATCAAAGTTTTCAAATTATGGAATACAATCTGTTGATATTGCAGCACCTGGAGAAGACATCCCTTTTTACTTAGATCAGAATGAATACATTTTGCTTTCGGGCACTTCTTATTCGGCAGCATATACATCTGCTGTTGCTGGCCAACTATACGTCCCTGATATAGCTCCATCACAACATATCCAAAACATACTTTCTGTATGTACAGTAAATAACAACTTAGAAAGAATCAAATATCACTCATATTTACACTACTAATCAGGTTTGAATAATTAGGTTTAGGTAGACACTATATTGTTTAGACCACTAGGGAAGGAGGTAAAACTCCTTCCCTAAAATAGTATATATTTACGTTATAAAACATTATTTATGAGAGGAGTAAGAGAAATACCTTTAATATCATTTTTATGTTTGTTTACACTTCCTATTTGGCCTCAAGATTCTCCAACTACCTATATCGATTCTATTACAGCACTACAAATAACCAATGACCAAAAAGAACTTCAAATAGAACGTTATTTCTCGTCACTACCCGAGGACACTCCTTATTTAGAAGATGCCTATTATGAATATTCAAAATGGTGTTTCCTTTATAATGGAGATCATGAAAAAGGGCAGTTATATGGTAGAATGGAACGTGTTTTACGATTAAAAAAACATGACTCTACAGCAGATAAAACAAAACGAAATTTATATAATCTTGGTTACTTTTATTATAATTCAGATAACCCAAAACCATGGAAATCAAAAGCCTATTATGATACTTTGGTATCCATTTCTAAAGATCATGAGGTAAGACTAGGCAGAGCCTATGGAGAGTTAGGTCTTGTTTATGATAAATGGGGAGATTTTCAAAACGCACTTGAACATTTTTTATTATCAGAACAGATTCTTAGGGAGAAAAAATACTATAATCAGGCGGTCAAAGTCCTCAATAACATTTTAGCAATGTATGTAGAATTAAATGACGCTACGTATTTAAATGATTTTATTCAAATTAAAAAAAAGATAGAAACTTATAACAAATCAGATATTTCTAGTTCAACCAAGGCTAAAATTATATATAATACTGCCGCCATGTATCTGGTTGCAGGTTTACTAGAAGATGCAGAAAAAAATGCTCTCAAATCTTTTGAAAGTTATAAAAGCTTAGGTATCCCAAATAATATATTTAATTCTATAATTTTATTAGGAGTTATTGAAACTAAAAAAAATAATTTTAATAAAGCAAGAGATTATTTTAATCAAGCATATACGTATACTGAAGACAAAAAAGTTCCACTAAGTAATATTTCAAATAATTTAGGGAGTCTTGATCTCGAAATGGGAAATTATGAAAGAGCATTAGAACATTATTACGATGCAATTTCTTTAATAAGCAAAGGAGACACGCTATCACCTAGAAGACAGCTACCTATCCAAACAGAAATTAGTATTTCACCAGATAAAAAGCAGCTTTTTAGTTATTTATATGACTTATCAAAAGCATGGATAATCTATTATGAAAAAGATCAAAAAGAAGAATACTTACTAGAAGCACTTAAGGTTTTAAAATATGCAGATGCTACTATAGATGAACTTTTTCTCGAAAGTCAAGAAGAATTATCAAAACTAGATTGGCGTAAAAAAGCATCTCATGTATATATGGATGCTATCAAAACTGCTTACCTTCTCAACAAACCAGAAGTTGCCTTATACTATATGGAAAAAAAGAAAGGGCTTCTCTTACTAGAAAACACTACAGAAATACTCGCAAAACAAAGAGCTAATATCCCCCAATATATATTAGAAAAAGAAGAAGTTATTTTATCTGACATCAGGAAGCATCTAAACTCACTTACAGACATTTCGTCTACAGAAATGCAATCAGAAGCTACAGAAATTGTAAAAAAAGATTTGTTTTCTTTAAAAAATAAGTATCGAAAGTTTATAGATTCTATTGAAGTTTTATATCCCGTATATGTCAATACTAAAAAACAATTAAACATTTCTTCTTTAAAAGATATTCAGAAAACACTAAAGGCAGACGAGCAAGTCATAGACTATGCTCTTGGAGACAGTTTAGGATACGTGATGTTGATTACAAAAAACGACATTCAATTTAAACAAATTCCAACGTCGTTATCAGATCTTCGGCAACAAATTGATGAATTTCAAAACACCTTAATCCAACCTCTTACGAATACTCAAGAAATAGCAAACTATAAAAAAGCAGCAACAAACTTATCTCAAGTATTACTTCCTTTTAAACGCTTTCGCGAAAGCGGACCACAAACAGCTTTAATCATTATTCCTGATGGGATGATTCAGAAAGTCCCTTTTGAAGCACTCACAATATCTGAAGAATTACACATACCAAAAACATACTTTATTTCTTCCTATACAATTACCTATAAATATTCTCATTCATTAGACGAACACATAGCACAATTACGACCTGCAAATAATAACTCAATAAGTTTCTTACCTACCGATTTTATAAATAGTTATTTAACAACATTACCTTTTAGCACTAAAGAAGCAAAAGGAATAAGCAATTATTATCAAGATCACACCTATACACATGAAATGGCTTCTAAAGAATTATTTTTAACTGAATTTGACAATAATGCCATCATTCATATCTCTACACACGGAGGAACCGATAGTGATGGGCCTTGGCTCGCTTTTTATGATAGCAAACTTCGACTAGAAGAACTTTATTCTCCAAAAAACAGAAAAGAACTTGTTGTTTTAAGCGCTTGTAAAACTGATGTAGGTGACATTAAAAAAGGGGAAGGAGTTTTTAGCATTAAAAGAGGTTTTTTTAAAGCTGGTGCAAGAAGCGTCATATCTACCTTATGGGATGTTAATGAAAAAGCCAATATGGAAATCATTACGGGTTTCTATAAAGAAATAGCATCTGGAAAGAAAAAATCGCAAGCCCTTAGAAATGCTAAACTTTCCTATCTCAAAAAACATGCTAATACGAGCGAAACATCTCCTTATTATTGGAGCGGCATTACATTAACAGGACATGATAGCACAATAGACTTAGGAGTAACATCTACTATTTATTTATGGATATTTTCTTTAAGTATCCTACTTATTATACTCTTTTTACTATTCAAAAAACGTTTACGCAAGTAACCTTGAATGCTCATAAAAATAGCTATTGTTATTTCCCTTCATAATTGTATTAGTTTCTTTCTTATCCTATTACAAGTTTCTCGGGCACTGACTTTAAAAAACCAGCAATAGTATGAGCTGTTATAAATATTTTGTTAGCCGACATTTTTCAAGTAATTTAATCGAGCCATTTCAATGTATTTCGTTCTATGAATAAAACAGATCCTTTTATTGTAGGTTTTCTTAATGGAGAACCAGATACATTTAATAAGATTTACACCGAATCTTTTCCCGCAGTACAACGCTACATAGTAAACAGAAGTGGCTCTAAGCAAGCTGCAGAAGACATTTTTCAGAATGCATTGGTTACTCTTTTTGTGAAATTAAAAAATGATGAATTGCAGATTAAATCTTTTAATAGCTATCTATTTACAATCTGTAAAAACTTATGGCGAAGAGAATGCTCTCAAAATAGGGTAACAAACCTCCCTAATACTCCTCTTATTGATGAAAGTGTAGATTTAGCTAAATTCTCTATTGAGCAAAAACAATGGGAATTATATCAAGAGAAATTTAAAGAGTTATCTGAAAATTGTAGAAAACTACTGACGATGAGTTTAAAAAAAATTGCCTATAAAGATATTGTAACGTTCTTTAATTATGCCTCTGAAACTGTAGCAAGACAACGTGTTTTTAAATGCAAATCACGTTTAACAAAGCTCATTAAAAAGGATTCTAGATACCTACGACTTAAACCTTAAATTATGAATGAGAACGAGTTAGAACATGACATTATAGAACGTTATCTCCGAAAGGAAATGACGCCTGGAGAACAGACTCTTTTTGAAAAAAACATAAAAGAAAACCCTAATTTAAAAGAACAAATTGCACTATATAAAGCACTATATAGTATACCTGAAAATGATGATTGGTTTGAGTTTAATGGAGATTCTGACGTCGTAAAAAAAGAAGCCTCATTGTTTAGATCACAAGAAACATTAGAATTTTCAGAACGTCTCAAAAAATTTCGTAACACAACAAATCCTAAACAAAAGAAAAAGATATTTAATATACAGTTGCTTAGTACAGTTGCTGCTGTTATCATTATTGCCATTTTTATATTTTACCCTAAAGACTATGATCCAGCATCATTATTTGAGCAGTATCATAATTGGGATGAACTTCCTTCTTATGTTTCAAAAGGAGATAGTAATAGTGATATCTATAAAGAACTAGAGTTACTTTTTCATGCCAAAGAATATCAAAATGTTATCACACAGGCCAATACCTTAGATGCTTCAGTTTATGAGTTTGACCAACAAGCAATACTATTTGTAGGAGTTTCTCATCTAGAGTTACATCAATATGAAAAGGCATTAAAGATATTTGATTCCCTTTTACAGAGTAACTCTATAGATGCTCATAAAGGACATTGGTACAAAGTGCTAACTTTCTTAAAACAAGGAAACAAGGAAAAGGCAATACAAACTCTAGAAATCATTTCTAATAACTCAGCCTATTATAAACATAACGAGGCAAAAGAGCTTCTAAAAAAATTAGAGTAATTCTTTTATCAAATATTAAAAACATAAAAAGCTGAACAACCATATTGTTGTTCAGCTTTTTAAATTAAGAATGTAATTTTATATATTAATTTTTAATATCCAAAACTGTATATCGTTTTATACTAAGCATCAATATTTGCATACACAGCGTTTTTCTCTATAAACTCACGACGAGGTGGAACCTCATCTCCCATAAGCATTGAGAAAATACGATCTGCTTCGGTTCCATTATCTATCGCTACTTGTCTTAATGTTCTAAATTCAGGATTCATGGTTGTATCCCATAGTTGTTCAGCATTCATCTCTCCAAGACCTTTATAACGTTGTATAGACACGCCTTGACCTCCATATGATTCTGCGATTTGATCACGTTGTTCATCATCCCAAGCATATTGCTTTTTCTGTCCTTTTTTTACAAGATATAATGGCGGTGTTGCAATATATACATAACCGTTTTCTACAAGTTCTTTCATATAACGGAAGAAGAACGTTAATATCAGTGTTGATATATGACTACCATCGACATCGGCATCACACATAATCACTACTTTATGATAACGTAATTTTGAAAGATTCAAAGCTTTACTATCTTCTTCGGTTCCTATGGTAACTCCAAGAGCAGTAAAGATATTTCTGATTTCTTCGTTTTCAAAAACTTTATGTTGCATCGCTTTTTCTACATTCAAGATTTTACCACGTAATGGCAAAATAGCTTGAAACTCACGATCACGGCCTTGTTTTGCCGTTCCTCCTGCCGAATCTCCCTCTACAAGAAATACTTCACATAATGTTGGATCGGTTTCAGAACAATCAGATAATTTTCCAGGAAGACCTCCGATACTCATCACGGTCTTACGTTGCACCATCTCACGTGCTTTTTTAGCCGCATGACGTGCTTGCGCCGCAAGAATTACCTTTTGTACGATTACCTTTGCATCGTTAGGATTTTCTTCCATGTAAATTTCGATCATTTCTGCAACTGCTTGCGAAACGGCCGATGTTACTTCACGGTTTCCTAATTTTGTTTTGGTTTGCCCTTCAAACTGAGGCTCTCCTACTTTTACAGATATGATCGCTGTTAATCCTTCACGGAAATCATCTCCCGCAATATCAAACTTAAGCTTATCTAGCATTCCAGAATTATCTGCAAACTTCTTTAAAGAACCTGTAAGACCACGACGGAAACCAGCTAAATGTGTTCCTCCTTCGTGGGTATTAATATTATTTACATACGAGTGTAAATTTTCTGAATAACTATCATTATAAATCATAGCTACTTCTACAGGAATACCATTTTTTTCTCCTTCCATAGAGATTACATCTCCTATGATGGCATGACGTGTTCCATCTAAGAAACGTACAAACTCGGCAAGACCAATCTCACTATAAAAAGTTTCTCCCTCAAATGTTCCATCTTCTTTTGGTTGACGTTTATCTTCAAGAGTAATTGTTAATCCTTTATTTAAATATGACAGTTCTCTTAAACGAGAAGCAAGCGTATCATAGTTATACTCTACCGTTTGTGTAAAGATGCTTGTATCTGGTAAAAAAGTAACTTCTGTACCTGTAAAATCAGTTTCCCCAATGGCCTTAACAGGGTACATTGCCTTTCCTCTTTCATATTCTTGCTCCCAAACTTTACCTTCTTTATATACCGTTGCTCTTAGATGATCAGAAAGTGCATTTACACAAGAAACTCCAACTCCGTGAAGTCCTCCAGAAACTTTATATGAATCTTTGTCAAATTTACCTCCAGCTCCGATCTTAGTCATAACAACCTCAAGAGCAGATACTCCTTCTTTTTTGTGTATTCCTACAGGAATACCACGACCGTTATCACGTGTTGTAATAGAGTTATTTTCATTAATAGTAACATTGATCGTATCACAGTGTCCAGCCATCGCTTCATCGATGGAGTTATCAACAACTTCATATACCAAATGGTGTAATCCTCTTACGCCTACATCACCGATATACATCGATGGTCGCATACGTACATGTTCCATCCCTTCAAGGGCCTGAATACTATCTGCTGAATACTGATTTTTGTTAGCGTCTTCGCTCATATGTAGTCTTCTTAAATTGTCTTAAAAATCAAAGGTTAACAAATATAGAAAAAGGGTATCTTCTACAGGTCAAAAACAGCATCAAAAGCCTTGAAGTTATCAACAATTTGTGAAAAACAAAATACTCGGGAGATATAGTATTTATGCGCTTTCGCGAAAGCGTACCCTCACAAAATCAAATTTATTTATGAATGACATATTATCAAACAAAAAACGCTAGCATATAGCCAGCGTTTTTACCTATTATAATCCATGTTTTCAATAAGCATCTTCATGTACCATGGCTACGGCTCTTCCAGATGGATCATTCATATTTTTAAAAGCTTCATCCCACTCTAAAGCAATAGGCGTACTACACGCTACAGAAGGAACAGAAGGAACACATAACGCAGCAGCATCACTTGGAAAATGCTCTTCAAAAATAGTACGATAATAAAGTTCTTCTTTATTTTGCGGTGTATGGATTGGGAAACGGTGATGCGCATTCTCCATTTGCACATCGCTCACTGCCTTATCTACCACCTGTTTAAGTGTATCTATCCAACTATAGCCTACCCCATCAGAAAACTGTTCTTTTTGCCTCCAAGCAACACTATCTGGTAAGTATTTTTCAAAAGCTTTACGCAATACCCATTTCTCCATTCCTCGACGTTCTTTTGTAATCATTTTGTCCTTTGGATTAAGACGCATAGCAACATCCATAAATTCTTTATCCAGAAAAGGAACACGCCCTTCAATTCCCCAAGCAGCTAGTGATTTATTTGCACGAAGACAATCATACATATGTAATTTATCCAGTTTACGAACAGTCTCTTCATGAAAATCTTTTGCTGTTGGAGCCTTATGAAAATATAAATATCCTCCAAAAATCTCATCGGCTCCTTCTCCAGAAAGGACCATTTTTACTCCCATAGATTTAATAACTCGTGCCATTAAATACATAGGCGTACTCGCTCGTATTGTTGTAATGTCATAGGTTTCTAAATGATAAATCACATCTCGGATAGCATCTAGACCTTCTTGAATTGTAAATTTAATTTCGTGATGTACAGTCCCTATATGATCTGCCACTATTTGAGCCGCAGCAAGATCTGGCGAACCTTCTAGTCCAATACTAAAAGAATGTAGTTGTGGCCACCAAGCTCCTTGTTTATCTCCAGACTCAATACGTTTTTCTGAGTACAACTTTGCTACAGCACTAGTAATAGAAGAATCTAATCCTCCAGAAAGCAACACTCCATAAGGAACATCACTCATTAATTGCCTCTTTACAGAAGCGGCCAATGCATCGTGCAAATCATCAATACTTGTCTCGTTATCTTTTACAGCATCATACTCCATCCAATCTCTCTTGTACCATTGTACTAGTTTACCATCTTTACTAGACATATAATGCCCTGGAGGGAATAGCTCAATTTTTGAACAAACGCCTTCTAATGCTTTTAGTTCTGAAGCTACATAAAATGTTCCGTGCAAATCCCATCCCATATACAAAGGAATAATCCCCATATGATCACGGGCAATAAAGTACGTATCTGTTTTGGTATCATATAAAGCAAAACCAAAAATTCCATTAAGATCATCTACAAAATCCTCCCCTTTCTCTTCATATAGTGCAAGGATGATCTCACAATCTGAAGCCGTTTGAAATTCGTAGTCTGTTGTAAGGTTTTTTTTGAGCTCTTCATGGTTATAAATTTCTCCATTGGCTGCAAGCACTAAGGTAGCTTCCTTATTAAATAATGGTTGTTTTCCAGAAGCTGGGTCTACAATAGCTAGACGTTCGTGAGCTAAGATTGCTTTTTCTGCATGATATACACCATTCCAATCCGGACCTCTGTGTCTAATTTTCTTAGACATTTCTAATATCTGAGGACGTAATGTCATCACATCTTGCTTTAATTCAAAGGCGCATACTATTCCGCACATAATGATCTTATTTTAAATTGATAAGCCAAAAATGCAATTATACTTTCATTAATAAAACTATAAATCAAGTATTAATTACATATTGAAACAAAAAATAGATTTATAATGATTATTCAAAAGAATTTTGCTTTCGCGAAAGCATACCTCGCAAGATTTTGAAAGTTTTTACAACAAATTACGACTGAACATTCTGAAAAAATCTTAGGTTTTATTTAACAATCTATAATAGATACCCACTGTATCTTTAACCAAAATTAAACTCAAAATGAAAAAATTATTTACAATTGCTCTAGTAGTAATAGCTTTTATAGCTGCTCCTACAGCTAATGCTCAAGATGAATTTGCTGGTCTTCAAAAAAGCCCAACAGACATTTCTTATGCAAAAACAGATCGTCGCGCAAAGCCAACAATGAAAGTAGTTTATAGTCGTCCACAGAAAAAAGGTCGTGAACTTTTTGGAAAATTAGTTCCTTACGGAAAAGTATGGCGTACTGGTGCAGATGAAGCTACTGAGATCAAACTGACAAAAGATTATAAATTTGGAGGTAAAACAGTAAAAGCTGGAACATATTCTTTATTTACAATACCTGGAGAAAAAGAATGGACAATCATTCTAAATTCAGATCTTGATGATTGGGGTGCATATGCATATAAAGAAGCAAACGATGTTGCTCGTATTACAGTTCCTGTAGCTAGCGGAAAAGAAGTGGAGTCTTTCTCTATTGCATTTAAAGGAGTAGACGCAGGATATCACCTTGTTATGGGATGGGGAACTACACGTGTTGAAGTACCTTTTTACAACTAAGAAATACTATATAATACATAAAAAAAGTCCTCCCAATGGGAGGACTTTTTTTATGTATTCAAATCACTTGGATCAATACTAGTCCCTATTATATCACATTTTTGCTTCAATGTTGCATCATTAAGAAGGCCTATTCTATAACAACGTGCTAAGAAATAATACATCGCATTTACCAATTCTTTTCGTGTCGTATCTAATTCTGAACTTGGCATACGCATAGGTGGTGATGGTGGTGGTGGATTTCCATCACTTAATTCACATTTTCCTCTACAAATTTGACAATAATCAGAGACCCTTACATCATGTTTTTCTACCCATTCTTTTTGAGTATCACACATACTGGTAAATCGATATCTGTAGGCATCGATTACTTTTTGAGCATCGATTACTTCTTGTAGCCAAAAGTCAATATTGGCAAATTGCCCAACTACATGATGTGAATATCCTGTCGTAAATTTCCGTAATTGTACTGTGATTAAATTTGCTTTTTCTATCGTATAAATCATTCATCAGTTTTAATTACTATTATTTGAGATAGCAATAGTAAATTCAAACAACGAAATGATTTTGCGTAGTTCTTATAATTTATAATAATTATTCTTTGAAGAAAAGAATATCTATTGAGGCAAAAGCAACTTTGCAATTTTTGCTTCCCATTTTTTTTCAGCCTCCCTATTAATTGAATGATTTGTTTCTTCGTCAAATTTCTTTTGCATCTCACGTCGCTCATTTTCTATTCTATCATAAAGTGCCTTTACTTCTGCTTTAGAATTTGAAGTAAAAGAATAGGATCTAATACGTGCATTGAGCATACGCGCATGTACTTCTGTAATATCAAAATGAGTTTGTTCATGTTTTAACAAAGCTCTTGTTGTATCTTTTGCCTTATACCAAGAATACTCAGGGTAAAAATGAGCTGTTACATACGTCTCCGACTTATCTAGGATTCCATTTGCATCTATTACATATGATTGACTCATGCCACTACTTGTACTAGCTACAAACTTATCCCCTCTTTTAGATTTTCCTTTAAAATCGGACCAAGACAATGTTACATCAGATTTCCAAGCAATACGTTCTGGAGCTACCATAAATGAACATAATACGATCAAACCAATAATCCCAAGTACTTTATTTCGATTCATATATCAGGTCTTTTGTTTCTTTTTGCGAGCTGCTGGAAAAAGAACATTATTTAATATCAAACGATATCCTGGAGAATTAGGGTGTAGTTCCAACTCTGTTTTAGGATCTCCTACTCTATGACGATAATCTTCTGGGTCATGACCACCATAAAATGTAAAAAAGCCTTTTCCTTTGATTCCGTGTATGTATCTCGCTTCCCCATTTGTTAGGTTTTCTCCCATAACAAGGACATTTGATTTTATAGTATTTGCATCATATGAGGTTGTTTGCCCCATAAATCCTTTTACTAAAGCTGTATGATTTTGACATAACATTGTAGGAATAGGATCCCATTTTGCGCTATAATCTTTAAGGGTAAAATAATCTGTTTCAAAAGGGATACGACGTTTACGCGTCATATCTATGGTAGAAAATTCATACGTTGTAGGAGAACGCTCTAAGGTAAAGTCTTTAAACGCAAATGTTTTCCCAAAGTCTATTTTAGATTGATATCCTGCTTCTGAGGCATCACCGTCAAACATGGGTTCACAAATATCTACTCCTTCAGCGGCAAGTGCAATATCAAAACTATCGGTAGCACTACACATAGCAAACATAAAACCTCCACCTACAACATAGTCTCTTATTTTTAAAGAGACATCTCTTTTCTCTTCAGACACTTTATCATAACCCAGTTTTGCAGCTAAGTTCTCAGCTGTTTTCTTTTCTTCTATATACCAAGGTGCTGAACGGTAGGCTCCATAAAACTTACCAAACTGTCCTGTAAAATCTTCATGATGTAAATGCAACCAATCATACAATATTAATTGATCACTTAACACTTCCTCATCATAAATCGTCTCATAAGGAATCTCTGCATAGGTTAACACCATCGTTACGGCATCATCCCAAGGCACTTTACTATCTGGAGTATATACCGCAATTTTAGGTGCTTTTTCAAGAACAACCGCTTCCATATTCTGAGAAGGGCTTCCTATCATAGTAAGTAATTCTTCGGTTTTACTATCAGATAATACCTCGTAAGAAACCCCACGTATGGTGCACTCTCTTCTGATCTCTTCTGTATCTGGCAATAAAAAAGAACCGCCTCTATAATTAAGTAACCACTTTACTTTGATTTGCTGATCAAGGGTCCAATAGGTAATTCCGTAAGCTTTAAGGTGTTCCTTCTGCCCTTCTAAGTCCATGGGCAAAAGTATATAAGATGCTTGTGCAAACTGACCAAACATGATAAAAACAAATACTATTAAAAAATTTTTCATAAGCAATAACACAGACTATCAACTGGTATAGTCTGTAACGTTTAAAAATACGGTTTTCTTATGACAAAAGTGGTGCCAGAGTGAGGGATTAGTATCTAGTTAACAGTATGAAGTTATACAGTCGATGATTAATAGAATCTAGATTGCTTCACTTAAAGAATCAAGAGACAAGAAAAAATATATAAAAACCAACTTTATCTAAGAAGGAAAAATTTCAAATAGTCACTCAGTATTTTTAATATTCCAATTAAAATTTAGTGCTTTACACTTGGGACAAACTATATATTCAGAATCTAATTTATTAAAATTACATCTCTGACAAGTCCGATCCATTTTGACTATTGTAAAACAGTTATTTTAAGTAGGCACAACACGGTAATGTCTTCTTAAAAAGGCACTCCATCATCTTCGCCTCCAAAAGCTTGATCTGGTGATGGGAGACTATCTGGTTTAAAGGTGTCATCATTTGCAGCAGCATTCATACTACTGTGGAATTCATAAGGTGTACTAAAGTCATCTAGGTTATCAAACTTACCTAAGTGGCCTATAAACTTCAATCGGATGTTATCTAAACCTCCATTACGGTGTTTTGCAACAATAAATTCTCCTTGGCCTTCTGTCGGGCTACGCTCTTCATCATCCCATTCTTCAATCTTGTAGTATTCCGGACGATAGATAAAAGATACAATATCTGCATCTTGCTCAATCGCTCCAGATTCACGAAGATCGGATAGTAAAGGTCGTTTGCTTCCCCCACGTGTCTCTACAGCACGAGATAACTGTGATAAGGCAATTACTGGTATAGAGAGTTCTTTTGCCAATGCTTTTAGGTTACGAGAAATCATCGAGATTTCTTGCTCACGATTTCCGCCTCCTTTTTGTGCAGATCCACCTGTCATTAATTGAAGGTAATCTATCATGATAATCTTTATTCCAAATTGAGATGCCAAACGACGTGCTTTTGCCCTCAAATCAAAAATAGAAAGTGATGGAGTATCATCTATAAAAAGCGGTGCTTTTTCTAAACTTTTTACTTTAACGTTAAGTTGCTCCCATTCATGTTTTTCTAATTTACCGGTACGTAATTTCTCAGAAGAAAGTCCCGTCTCTGATGAAATCAAACGTGTAATCAACTGTACTGATGACATCTCCAGAGAGAAGAATGCAACTGGTATATTTTGATCTACCGCCATATTACGTGCCATCGTAAGGGTCATCGCGGTTTTACCCATACCTGGACGTGCAGCTACAATAATTAAATCACTAGGTTGCCATCCCGAGGTCAATGCATCTACTTTTGTAAATCCAGTAGGAATTCCAGACATTCCCTCTTTATTAGACATTTCCTCAATCTTCTTCTTAGCTTGAATTACTAAGTTTTGAGCAGACTCACTACTACGTTTTACATTTCCTTGAGTTACTTCATATAGTTTACTCTCTGCAGTATCTAGTAAATCAAAAACATCGGTGGTATCATCATACGCTTCTTCGATGATTTCGTTTGAAATCTTAATTAAAGATCGTTGGATAAATTTCTGTAATATGATACGTGCATGATACTCTATATGTGCAGATGATGCTACTTTTTGGGTTAACTGAATCAAATAAAAATCACCACCTGCAGCCTCTAATTTTGCCATTTTCTTAAGCTGCTCAGAAACAGTTAATAAGTCAACTGGCTGCCCTTCTTCAAAGAGGATTCTAATAGCTTCAAAAATGTGTTTATGTTGATCTTTATAAAAAACATCTGGAGAAAGAATATCAATAACTTCATCGACTCCTTTTTTATCAATCATCAATGCGCCAATCACAACAACCTCTAAATCAACTGCTTGTGGTGGTATTTTACCTTTTTCTAATGAAATTACTTGTCCTGATGAGATATTATATGCTGGAGTGGGCTTGATTTTTTCCATGGTTACGAATGTAAACAAATTGTTAAAGGGGTTGGTTCTTTTGCAAAAGCTCAATGTCAACACCTCATTAACAATTGAACTGTTAATAAGTTTACTTTATTGTTAATAGTCACAAAAAAATCCGAAACTCAAAAGGTCTCGGATTTGGTGTTAAGTGAAAAAATGGGTCTTAACCTTTAAATACTCCCATTTCTGAATATTTATTCATTCTATTATCTACCAATTCTTCTGGTGATAAGTTTTTTAATTCTTCAAAAGAAGCAACAATTGCCTCTTTTACAGTTTCAAATGTTTGAGCTCTATTTGCGTGTGCTCCTCCTAGAGGTTCTTTAATAATCTCATCGATTACTTTAAGTTTAAGACTATCCTTTGCTGTTAGTTTTAAAGCCTCTGCTGCAATTTCTTTTTGCTCCCAGCTTCTCCATAGTATAGAAGAACAATTTTCTGGAGATATTACAGAATACCAAGCATTTTCAAGCATAAGTACTTTATTACCTACACCTATACCTAAGGCTCCTCCACTAGCTCCTTCCCCTATAATTAACACAATGATAGGTACTTTAAGGCGTGTCATCTCAAGAATATTACGTGCAATTGCCTCTCCTTGTCCTCGCTCTTCTGCTTCTAATCCTGGATATGCACCTGGTGTATCTATAATGGTAATAACTGGTACATTAAACTTCTCTGCACTTTTCATTAGTCTAAGTGCTTTACGATACCCTTCAGGATTTGCCATCCCAAAATTGCGATATTGTCGTGTCTTTGTATTATACCCTTTTTGTTGTCCAATAAACATATAGCTTTGATCTCCGATCTTTCCAAGACCACCGATCATTGCTTTGTCATCCTTAACATTACGATCTCCGTGAAGTTCTAAAAATGTATTTCCACAAATAGCATTTATATAGTCCAATGTATAAGGACGATTAGGGTGTCTTGACAATTGTACACGTTGCCATGCTGTCAAGTTTTTATAAATGTCTTTTTTAGTTTGCGCTAGTTTTTTTTCAATTTGTTTACAGGTTTGGCTTACATCTACATCGCTTTCTGCACCTATAATAACGCATTTTTCTAGTTGTTCTTCTAGCTCTTTAATGGGTAATTCGAAATCTAAATATTCCATTTTCAGTTTATTACCTTTCTCGATTTCTCGAAAGGGGGTTGTTAGGTTTATCTTACAAATATACTAGTTTCTAATCTACTCCTGTTGCTTTTTTTGCACGTAAAAGATTTCTATTTTTTAGAATCCCATTTGCTATGACCACTACAAGTATCACAATGGCTCCGTAATAAAACTCTGGACTCATTTGTTCTTTATCTCCAAGGACCATAAATGCAAGTAAAATACCATATACTGGTTCAAGGTTTATGGTAAGCATAAGTGTATAAGGGCTCAAATGCTTCATCACCTTTACAGAAGCTATAAAAGCATAGGCTGTACAGATTGTAGCAAGAACCAAAAGATATATCCAATCTGTATATGGCAATGCAAAAAAGTTTATTGAAAAGAAGGTATCCGCTTTCGCGAAAGCTAAATACAGCGTAATAAAAAAGGATCCTATTAATAATTCATAAAACGAAATCTTCGTGGGATTGTGTTTATGTACAAATTTGCCATTTACTAATGTAAAAATAGCAGCCAATAATGCAGAAAGCAGTGCAAGTCCTATACCCAGTCTATATTCTGGTTGTACTTCAAAAATTAAATAAAGTGCCCCTATGACAATCAGTCCAAATAAAAGTTCATACCAAATTAATTTACGTTTATAAAAGATAGGTTCTAACAATGCTGTAAAAAAAGCACCTGTACTCATCATAGCCAATGTTATAGAAACATTGGATACTTTAATAGCACCAAAAAACGTCAACCAGTGTAATGCAATAATGACACCTGCTATAGAAAAGGACAAAAGCGCTTTTGGCGAAAGCGAAATATCTATCTTTTTCCATTTAATATACAAGAGAATAAAAACAGAAGCCATCCCCATCCGAAACCAAACTAGTGGCACTGAATCTATACTAATGAGTGCGCCTAATACAGCCGTAAATCCCCATATAAATACAATGAGATGAAAATGTAGATAACTACGTAGTTTAGCGTTTTGCATTTTGCAATAGATATACTGCTAAAATAGCAAACAGAATATTAGGAAGCCACACAGCAACTAGTGGTGGAAAATCAGACTGTTCTGCTAATGTTCCAAATATCTTATCAAAAAAGATAAATATAAAAGCTAGCATAATTCCAAACGCAAGATTAGATCCCATACCTCCTCTACGCTTCATTGCAGATACTGCAACCGCAATAATGGTAAGAATATAAGCAGCAACTGGTAAACTGAAACGTTTTTGAAGTGTTACCTCATAACGACTTATATAAGAAGATCCACGTGCTCTTTCTTTTTTGATAAATTTTCGAAGCTCAGAGGTTGTAAAAGTCTCTGCTATATATTTTACAGGTGTTAAGTCATCTAAGTCAAATGGCAAAATAGTATCTAATTTTTGCTTCCCTTCTAGGATATCTCCATCTATTCCAATAGTACGTTTCTTATAATTAAATAATGTATACGTAGTGTCTTTTGGATTAAATTTAAGTCGAGCTGCTGAGATTTTATAGGTCATTTGGTTTCCGTCAAAATGTTCCCAAGTAAAATCACGTCCAGTTTTTGATTTAGTACTAAAGTTACTTACATAGATATAATCATTATCTGCTATCTGACGATAAATATCTTTTGTTTCTTTATCCTTCTTATGCCTTTTGAGATACTCATAAATAAACTCATTATAGCCTTTATTTGCTCTCGGTGCTAGATATGTCCCTAATACAAATGCTCCTAGACAGACTATTGTTGCTCCAATCATATATGGACGCAAGAATCTCCAAAAAGAAACCCCACTACTTAAAAATGCAATAACTTCTGTATTGTTTGCTAGTTTTGAAGTAAACCAAATAACTGATAGGAAAAGAAATAATGGAAAAAGTAAGTTTGCAAAGTAAATTGTAAAGTTCAAGTAATACAATGCAACTTCAACAAAAGGGACATCATTTGCTAGAATTTTATCTATCTTCTCTGCTAAGTTTACTGTAATCCCAATGGGTATAAATAGCAGAAGCATCGTGAGAAATGTCCCGAGATAACGTTTTACTATGTACCAATCTAAAATTTTCATCTTACAGACGCTTATCCATTTGTTTTACCATCATCTCTTTCCAAGTAACAAATGTACCTGCAAGAATTTGTTTACGAGCTTCTCGTACAAGCCACATATAAAATCCTAAATTATGAATGGTAGCTATTTGCATTCCTAATAACTCATGGCATTTAAATAAATGGCGCAAATATGCTTTACTATATTCTGTATCTACCCAAGTAATTCCCATTTCGTCTATAGGCGAAAAATCATCTTCCCATTTTAAGTTCTTAATATTAATGGTACCATGTGCAGTAAACAACATCCCATTACGAGCATTACGAGTAGGCATCACACAGTCAAACATATCGATACCTAATGCTATGTTTTCTAAAATATTAATTGGAGTCCCTACTCCCATTAAATATCTAGGTTTCTCTTCTGGTAATACAGCCGTCACCACTTCTGTCATAGCATACATCTCTTCGGCGGGTTCTCCTACAGATAATCCTCCTATCGCATTTCCAAAAGCATTAGAATTTGCAATATACTCGGCAGATTGTGTTCTTAAATCTTTATATGTACTTCCTTGTATAATAGGAAATAGCGCTTGCTCATATCCATATAGAGCAGGTGTTTTTTCAAAATGTGTAATACATCTATCTAACCAACGGTGTGTCATATGCATAGATCGCTTTGCATATCTATAATCACAAGGATATGGCGTACACTCATCAAAAGCCATAATGATATCTGCTCCAATCTTACGTTGGATCTCCATGACATTTTCTGGCGTAAACAAATGCATAGATCCATCTACATGAGATTTAAACTTTACTCCTTCTTCTTTAATCTTACGTCTATTAGACAAAGAATACACTTGAAAACCACCACTATCAGTAAGAATAGGACGATCCCAACTCATAAACTTATGTAGACCTCCTGCTTTTTGCAAAATCTCTGTTCCTGGGCGTAAATACAAATGATAGGTATTTCCTAAAATAATATCAGGATCGATATCTTCTCGCAACTCACGTTGGTGTACTCCTTTTACAGAAGCCACTGTTCCAACAGGCATAAAAATAGGAGTCTCGATCACTCCGTGATCTGTTGTAAGCTTTCCTGCTCTTGCTTTACTTGCAGGATCTGTTGTAAGAAGGTCAAATTGCATAGGGCGCAAAGATAGTTTTTATAAATACGATGTGCTATAGGGCTTTTGATAAAATCTAGTTAAAGCAATGTACTTATAAACCAGAGACTAAAAACAATCAAAAACAAGATACTCACAATACTATAAATCTTCATAGGCATACTTAATCGTTCTTTTTTAGGTATCGTTGGATCTCTAAAAACCAGAAAATTACAAATGGCATAAAACGGTGCTGTCAGAAATGATAGAATCGTTGCTGCTTTCACTAACACTCCCATCTCACTTACAAAGAAAAAAAGAATAATACTTGTACCTAGAATAAGGACAACTAGCCAGAATAAGTATGTTTTAAATATCCCTTTAGCACCCAATAAATTTGTAGCGGTAGACATAGCTCTTGGCGATGCATCCAGCGTTGTTAATGTAGTACTAAACATCGTTGTAAAAGCTGCAACTCCTATCAAGACAGTTGCCCAACCTCCTAAGCTTGTCGTATACATATTAATCAACTGTCCTGCAAACACTCCTCCTTTACTAGAAAAAGTCTCACCAGATCCAAACATAATAAGCGCTCCCAACGTTACAAAACAAATTCCCAATACTACAGTTCCAAAATATCCTATATTAAAATCAAATAAGGATGTTTTGACATCATTCTTCTGAGTTTTACCTTTCTCAAGTGTCCATAAAGAATGAAATATAGAAATATCTAATGGTGCTGGCATCCATCCCATAAAAGCGATTAAAAAAGCCAGACCAGCTGCATCAGTAGGTAATAATTGCACGAGTCCTTGCGATGATCCTATTCCATCTGTTTGTATGCTTTCGCGAAAAGCAAAAAGAACCGCAACCATCGTACTTAATGTTAGTATAATAATGATTGCCTTCATTAGACTGTCTAGTAGTTTATAGCGTCCTACGGCAAGAATAAGTGAGCAACCTAATGTAATGACAACACTCCACACTGCTACACTTTCTGATATCCCAAAAAGTTGTACTGCCAGACCAGCTGTCACAATGGTTACTGCAGTTTGTATCGTAAACATAGTAAGCAGCGAAAGCACAAAATAGGTAATCAAAACTCCTCTACCTAAACCTAAATATCCTTCTAGTAAACTTTTTTCTGTCGCTGCTGCATATCGTGGTCCAAATTGAAATGAAGGGTACTTAATAATATTAATAAGAATTAAAGCCCACAATAAACCAAAACCAAAATCGGCTCCAGCACGTGTACTTTGTACTAAGTGAGATACTCCAATAGCTGCTCCTGCAAATAGAAGACCTGGACCTAGTTTCTTAAGAGAGATACTGCTCATCTCTCTGCTTTTTGAATGATATCTGCCAAGAGTCTTCTAGCTCTAAGTAATTTAACCTTTACATTATTCATAGGTTCATTTAATGTTTTTTCCATCTCCTTATAACTCATTTCTTGGAAATATCTCAAGTTAATCATCTCTTGATAATGAGGTTTTAACATTTTAATATATCGTAAGAGTTGCGCAAGATTTTGTTCCTTGATTAATGCATCTTCTGGTGTAGGGTTTTCATCTGGAATTTTATAAACACCGTCTTCTTCTTTTCTGGTAATTTTAGAACGTATAGACGATTCGTGTTTTCTTAAAATATCGATATGAATATTCTTAGAAATTGTAATAAGCCACGTATTAAACTTATACTCTTCTTTATAAGTGCTTATTTTATCAAAAGCTTTCGAGAATGTTTGAATTGTAATCTCTTCGGCTTCATATTCATTTTTAGTACGTTTTAATTGAAAATTATACACTTCATTCCAAAAAGTATTAAGCAAAAAATTATAGGCGCTTTGTTTGCCTTCTTTTGCATTTTGGATTTCAGAAAAAACGGTAGTGGGATTTATTTCCAACGATTAGGTTTTGAGATCAAATTTGTGATAAAGATACTCAATTGGAAAAATAATAAAAATAATTCATTAATAGGATATAAGTATATCACATCTTTTTCTTTGAGCTTATAAGCACTCATTCCTATTGATAACCATGAGATAAGATATCGTGCAACAACACCAATTACCACTATTTCCCATTGAAACAAAAGTGTAAGTAGTAAGGATGCTAGTGCAAAAAACAGTAATTGACTTGTATAAAATAGTCCTAAAAAAAACTTATCTGCAAAACGATAATGTGATGCTACATTTACATGCCTACGCTTCTGAGTAAACCAATCGGAAAATGTCTTCTTAGGTTTTGAAATTGTAAAACTATTTGATTGGTAATTTACTGCAACATTTTCTTTGGTTCCCGCTTGATTTACAAAAAGATCATCATCGCCACTTTGCACTTGCATATGATCTATAAACCCTCGCTGTTCATAAAATAGATGTGTCGTGTAGGCAAGGTTACGACCTACTCCCATATAGGGTTTCCCAGCAATAGCATAACTATAATATTGCATAGCAGTAAGTACTGTCTCAAAACGAATTAATTTATTAAGCCATGAGCCTTTTATCTTTTCATAGGCTCCATATCCTAATACGAGTTCTTTTTTGCCTATAAAGTGATTTGCCATGCCCTGTATCCAATAAGGGGATTCAGGATGACAATCGGCATCTGTAAATAGTAAATGTTTATGGGTTGCTTTTTTAATTCCTAATGTAAGTGCGTATTTCTTACTTCCCCAAAATGCTTCATTATTTTCTACATGTACTTGAACAATATTGGTATGCAATGAGGCAAATTCTTCTATAACATCTTTTGTCTCATCTATGGAGGCATCATTTATAAGTACAAGTTCAAATTCTTGGTACTTTTGTTTCAACCATTTAGGGATGTTTTCTCGTAAATTTTCGGCTTCATTCTTAGAGCAGATAATAAGGGATACAGGAGGTAAGTAAGGGGACGTTTTTTGTTTCGCTTTCGCGAAAGCGAATACAAAGAAAAAAAGATAATAACAGCTATTAATGGCTGCTACTCCTATAAAAGTATATAATACGTAAGTGAGTAGAATCTTCAATATCGTCAGTACTTACTGATCGTTATTACAGTCTCCCATCTCCGAAGGTAATTTACCACACATACCACAAGCTTCTCCATCCTTATTAAGAAATGGGCTTTGGCTTGCACAAGTACCTGCAAATTTACCATCCTTTTTTGCCCATAACTTTATTGCAATTCCTGCAACGGCAAGACCTAAAAGCGCTAGTGTAAGAAGGAGTAATTTCATAGTATATATTTTGTGCAAATATACGAAGAATTCAAAAAATCACTTACTCAAAAACCCATAAAATAGTTAGAAGGAAATATTGGCTACAAGATTATCTACCGTAGCTTCTTTACTGCCTCCTTTGGGTTCTATGGTAATATTAAGACTTGCCATACGTTCTTCGTATGGAATCTCTACAAGGTTTTCTTTGGTTATTTTTAAAATATCCAATGGTACCATATGTCCATCTACATCTGCCCACATTTGATACACCTGCTCATCTGGTAATTCTGGAAGAGCTACTACATGTACGTATGATTTTTTTTCAAGCATATTCACATATGCTACTGTTTCTAGTTTACGGGCATGCCTATTACCTCTTAAGACATACTTTTCTGTAGCAGAGTTATTAAGAATCATAAATTGCTCTTCTACCGATTGAAGTGTTTCTCGGTTAGAAACAATATCATCATTAAGATTCCCTATAAGTTGTGTTGTAAGTCTTCTATCTTCTAGTAGTTCTTGGTTTTGGCGCCAGATCATAAATGTCATAATTCCAAAAAGAATTGTTGCAACACATGCCGTAATAGCTAGTAACGGGATTGCTGGTTTAGAACGAGTCGTGACTTGTTTTAAAATCTTATCCTTAAGATCTGATGGTGCAGTTACAGCATAAGATGTTGCGTATTCTTCTAAATTCTCTTGAAGCTCTATGTACGTTTTCTTCACTTCAGGATACTTTTCTATATAATGCTCTACTTCCTTAGACTCCATAGGAGATGTGGTGTCCATCAAGTAGCGCTCTAGCAAATCGCCTTCTAAAAATATCTTTACTCTCTCATTCATAATGACAAAAATACAATGACTATACCAAATAGCTTGCGCAATTCTCTTAATCCTATTTTCAACCTTGATTTCACAGTCCCTAAAGGAATATCTAACTCATCGCTTGCTTCTTGTTGGGTCATTCCTTGAAAAAAAAGAGCGTCTATAACGACTCTATATTTATCTTCAAGTCCACTTGCATGAGCTGCTATATCAAGGTGTTCTATAGCAAACTTTGTCGTTGGTATATGATATACGTTAGAATCTTGTATTTGGATTTCTTTTACGGTCTTGCGTTGTCTACTTCTTACAGCATCTATGGCTGTATTTTGCACAACTCGGAATAGCCACGTAAACAACCGTGCTTTACTTGCGTCATAACGACTTGCATTTTTCCAGATTTTTACAAAAGATTCTTGCAAGACATCTTGTGCAAGTACTTCATCTTTGGTCACTTTTATAGCAACACCAAATAATGCATCTGCATAGTGATCGTATAATAATCCTATAGCACGTTCATCTTGAGCTTTTAGTAGCTCAACGATATGTTGTTCTATAAATGGTTTCAAAAATGGTTGGTTTTTGATTTAACAAAAGTTTGTGAATGCATAGAAATCTGCTCTTTAAAGTTACGGCGTATCTATTACAAATGAAAACAACTTTTAATTATTAACTCAACAAATCAATTTTTATTATGAAAAAGACGATTTTAATCTTCGCCATGTTAACATTCTGTTTCTCAACTTTATCTATAGCCCAATCTGATGTTGTAGATGTAGCTTTATCCTCAAAAGATCATACTAGTCTAGTTGCTGCCGTAAAAGCCGCAGACTTAGTAAACACACTTAAAGGAGAGGGACCATTTACTATTTTTGCACCTACAAACGCTGCATTTGATGCATTACCTAAAGGGACATTAGAATCACTTCTAAAGCCTGAATCAAAAAGTAAATTAGCTGCAATTTTGACATACCATGTTATTGCTGGAAACTTTAAAGCTGCAGATGTGATTACAGCTATCAAAAAAGGAGGTGGAAAGTTTGCTATTAAAACTGTAAATGGCGGTACTTTAATTGCTTCTCTTAAGGGAAAACAAGTGATTCTTACAGATGCAAATGGAGGCACTTCAATAATAACTGCCACAGATTTAAAAGCATCTAATGGAGTCATTCATGTAATAGACAGCGTTGTATTACCTAAATAATTATAGCCGTTATTTTTGTATAAAAATAGCCTTGTTCAAAGAATAAGGCTATTTTTTATATATTCATTCAGCATTAAAACACGTTAACTTCTGGAGTGATTGTAAGTCCAAATCTAGCTTTTACTTCCTCTTGAATTCGTAGAGCCAATTCCCATATTTCGGTTCCTGTTGCTTTATCATAATTAACAAGTACTAATGCTTGTTTTTCATGAACACCTGCATCCCCATAACGTTTCCCTTTAAAACCTGCTTGCTCTATAAGCCATCCTGCTGGCACTTTGATTTGATCTGATCCTATAGGGTAATAGGGGATCTCCGGAAACTTCTTACGTAATTCTGAAAAAACAGCTTGAGATATTACTGGGTTTTTAAAAAAACTTCCACTATTCCCAATCTTTGCTGGATCTGGGAGTTTAGATTGACGTATTTCTACAACTACGTCTGACACGTCTTTTATGTTTGGCTTTGTAATGCCTTTTGCGATAAGTGTATCATAAATAGCTCCATAATCTGTAGTAATAGTATGTTTCTTTGATGTCAATCTAAATGTAACAGATGTAATTACGTATTGATCTTTTAATTCCGTTTTAAAAACAGAATCTCGATATCCAAAATTACATTCATCACGTGAAAATATTTTTATAGTCCCATCTTTTCTAGAGACAGCTTCACATTCATAAAAAACATCTTTAAGCTCAACTCCATAGGCTCCTATGTTTTGAATAGGAGCTGTACCTACATTACCTGGAATAAGAGACAAATTCTCAACTCCCCCATAATTATGATCTATACAATATAGAACAAAATCATGCCAGTTTTCACCTCCAGCTACCTTAAGTAGTACTTCATTTTCGTCAGAAGGCATATCAAGGACATGATAGCCTTTATTATTAATATGAACTACATATTTATCAATATCCTTAGTCAATAACATATTACTGCCACCTCCAATAATAAATAGTTCTGAAGGATGCTTTTCTTTTATAATACGCTGTAAATCTGATACAGATGTCACAGATAAAATTTCAAGGGCGTGTACATCGATGCCAAACGTATTGTATTTTTTTAAAGAAGCTTTCCTAGATGTCATATATTACTCTTTATACTCTTTTAACGCTGCACGTAAAATTTCTACAGCTTCTTTAAGTAAGTTTTCTTCTAAAACATATGCAATTCTCACTTGATTAAGTCCAACTCCTTTACTAGAATAAAATCCTGCTGCTGGTGCAACCATAATCGTTTTACCATCTAGTTGGAAAGATTCTAATAACCACTGTGCAAAAGCATCTGCATTTTCTACAGGAAGTTCTGCAATACAATAAAAAGCACCTTTCGGTTTTGCAACTTTTACACCAGGAATAGTTTCGAGTCCCGCAATAAGTGTATTACGCCTTGATACATAATCTTCAATAACATCTGTAAAGTATGATTCTGGTGTTTCCAAAGCAGCTTCACTTGCCACTTGTGCAAATGTAGGTGGACTCAAGCGAGCTTGAGCAAACTTCATGGCTGTACTTATTAATTCTTTATTTCTACTTACGATACAACCTATACGTGCACCACACATTGAATATCGTTTTGACACAGAATCTATCATAATAGTATGCGCATCTATATCACGTTGTGTCATCACAGAATGATGTTTTAAGCCATCATACGCAAATTCTCTGTATACTTCATCTGCAATTAAGAAAAGGTCATGCTTTTTTACGAGCACAGCTAGTTGTTTAATTTCATCTTCACTATACAGGTATCCTGTTGGGTTTCCTGGATTACATATAACAATAGCTTTCGTTTTTGAAGTAATTAGTTTTTCAAAATCTGCAATAGGAGGTAATGCAAAACCTGAATCAAGATTTGATATTACAGGAACCACAGACACTCCACTAGCTGTAGCAAATCCATTATAGTTTGCATAAAAAGGCTCAGGAATAATTACTTGATCACCTGGATCTGTTATACTACCCATGGCAAAAAGCAATGCTTCAGAACCTCCTGTAGTAACAATAACATCTTCAGAAGATACATCAATTCCATTTTTTTTATAATAACTCGCTAGTTTATCTCTATAAGATGCAAAACCTGCACTATGCGAGTAAGCCAAAACTTCTATTGCATTATTCTTTACAGCATCAAGTGCTACTTGTGGTGTTTTTATATCTGGTTGCCCTATATTAAGGTGATGTATTTGTATTCCTCTTTCTTTTGCTGCTTCTGCAAAAGGCACTAATTTACGAATAGGAGATTGAGGCATAATTTGCCCCTTATTAGAAATTACTGGCATAATTGTTTTCTTTTTTTGCTTTACAAAAATGCAAATTTATATTGGTATTTATAGATTCGTTCTCAAAAAAAAGCAGCATCTATACTAAATAAAAAAGCCACTCAATGAGTGGCTTTTAAAAAATAATTTTTAAAGAGTATTACTTTCCAGCTTCTGGCTTAACACTCCCTTTAATCTTAAGGGTGTATGGGACTTCAGATGCATTAGAATACACTGTAATTGTTTTTCTAATAGGGCCTGGACGTTTTGTATCGTATTTTACCTTTATGACACCGCTTTCTCCTGGTTTAATAGGACCTTCCGGTTTTTCAGGAACTGTACATCCACACGTTGAATATACACGAGCTACAATAAGCACGTCTGTACCAGTATTTGTAAAATTAAATTCACGTACTCCATCTGCTCCATAATCTACCTCTCCATAATCTACAACATCACTTTCAAAAGTAATAGCTGCTTTTTTCTCTTGGGCTGTTACACTCATCATCATAAGACCAGTAAACAACAATAACATTAGTTTTTTCATAATTTCCAATATTTGAGGACGTTAAAAATAGTCAGAAATAAGCCCTCTACCAAATAATGATATCAACAATTCAATGATAACACTGAACAAATTTTTATCATTAAAAATTTCTACTGACTATATTTATTAATCATACCGTTATCAGTACTTTTGCTCATTATTATTCAATAATCAGACCAAACTATGAGCATTGCTTCAAAATATGACGCTTCACAGGTAGAAGACAAGTGGTATACGTACTGGATGGAACATAATTATTTCCATTCTACACCCAATGAGAAGAAACCATACACCATTGTTATTCCTCCTCCTAATGTCACGGGAGTATTACATATGGGACATATGCTTAATAACACAATACAAGATGTTTTAATAAGACGTGCTCGTTTAACAGGACTTAATGCATGCTGGGTACCAGGGACAGATCATGCCTCTATTGCTACTGAAGCTAAGGTAGTTGCAAAACTTGCAGAGCAAGGCATTAAGAAATCTGACCTTACTCGTGAGGAGTTTTTAAAACACGCATGGGAATGGAAGGAAGAGTATGGGGGCGTTATTCTAGAGCAACTTAAAAAACTAGGTGCTTCTTGTGATTGGGAACGCACTAAATTTACCATGGACCCCGACATGTCTGAAGCGGTGATTAAAACTTTTGTAGATCTTTATAATAAAGGAAGAATTTATAGAGGGTATCGTATGGTAAATTGGGACCCTGAAGCAAAAACAACACTTTCTGATGAAGAAGTTATCCATATAGAAAAGCAAGGACTCTTATATTATCTCAACTATCAGATTGAAGGTTCTGAAGACTTCTTAACAATTGCAACAACGCGTCCAGAGACTATTTTTGGCGATACAGCTATTTGTATAAATCCAAATGACGAACGTTTTACTCACTTAAAAGGCAAAAAAGCGATTGTTCCTATATGTGGTCGTGTTATTCCTATTATAGAAGATGAGTATGTAGATATAGAGTTTGGAACAGGTTGCTTAAAAGTGACTCCTGCTCATGACGAAAATGATAAAGTTCTTGGTGACAAACACAAATTAGAAGTTATTGACATCTTTCATGAAGATGCCTCTCTTAATAGTTTTGGATTACATTATGAAGGTCAAGATCGTTTTAAGGTACGCAAAGCTATTAAGCAAGAACTTGAAGAAAAAGGGCATCTTGTAAAAACGGAGAACTACATTAACAAAGTAGGAACTTCAGAACGTACAAAAGCTGTTATAGAACCTCGTCTTTCTGATCAGTGGTTTCTTAAAATGGAAGATCTCGTAAAGCCTGCTATTAAGGCAGTATTAGAAACGGGTGACGTAAAACTATTTCCTAATAAGAGGTTTGACAACACTTACCGTCACTGGATGGAAAATATTCGTGATTGGAATATCTCTCGTCAATTATGGTGGGGGCAGCAAATTCCTGCTTATTTCTACGGAGATGGGAAAGAAGATTTTGTTGTAGCCGAAACTATAGAGGAGGCGTTAACGCTTTCGCGAAAGCGTACTCAGAATGATAATCTACAAATTTCTGATTTACGTCAAGATGAAGATGCTATGGATACTTGGTTCTCTTCTTGGCTATGGCCTATGAGTGTTTTTGACGGAATACGAAATCCAGATAATGAAGAATTTAAATACTACTACCCTACTAATGATCTTGTAACTGGTCCAGATATTTTGTTTTTCTGGGTAGCACGTATGATCATTGCTGGGTATGAATATACGGACCAGCGTCCTTTTCAGAATGTTTATTTAACGGGGCTCGTACGTGACAAACAAGGTCGAAAAATGTCTAAATCATTAGGAAACTCTCCTGATGCTCTTAAGCTTATAGATGATTATGGAGCAGATGGGGTACGTGTAGGGCTTTTACTAAGTAGTGCTGCTGGTAATGATTTGATGTTTGATGAAGAACTTTGCAACCAAGGTAAAGGGTTTGTTAATAAGATATGGAATGCTTTTCGACTTATACAAGGATGGGAGATTAGTGATACTATAGATCAACCCGAATCAAGTAAGAAAGGATTAGAATGGTATACAGCTCGTTTTAACCAAACACTTGTTGAGATAGAAGATCATTTTTCAAAGTACCGTATTAGTGATGCATTAATGGCTACCTACAAATTAGTTAAAGATGATTTTTGTGGATGGTTATTAGAAATTGCAAAACCAGCCTATAAACAACCTATAGATCCCAAGACGTACAATGCCGTTATTGAAGCTTTAGAAAATAATTTACGCATCCTGCATCCTTTTATTCCTTTTGCATCAGAAGAGATATGGCAAACATTATCAGAGCGAACTCCAGAGGAAGCACTTATTGTAAACAATTGGCCAAATCAGCTACCTTTTAATGAACAAATCATCACGGATTTTGAATATGTATCTCAAGTTATTTCTGGCATTAGAAGAGCTCGAAAAAGCAAGAACATTCCAAATCATGAATCTATAGAATTACACACTATAAGTAATGAAGAAGTTCCTAGTTACCTAGATACACTCATTCTTAATTTAGGAAACATAACAAATTATACAGTTACTGATACACTTATAGAAGGGGCACTTTCTTTTAGAGTAAAATCAAATGAATATTTTATTCCGTTTGAAGAAGAAATTGATGTTGAAGCTGAGATTATCAAAATAGAAGAAGAACTAAAATATACTAAAGGGTTTTTAATATCAGTTTCTAAAAAACTAAGTAACGAGCGTTTTGTAAATAATGCACCAGAAAAAGTAGTTGCTATGGAAAAACAAAAACAAACTGATGCTAAAGCTAAGATAGAAGCTTTAGAAAAAAGACTGAATAGTCTTACTTAATTCTAAATAGATATATTATAAAATTAAAAAGCGCTTACTGGTTAGTAAGCGCTTTTTAATTTTATTTTCAAAACGTATTTATCTTTCTACGTATTTATTTGCTGTTTCTATATACTCTCTTTTTGCATCATCACTTGACATGCTTTTTACTTGTAATAGTGCATTAATTTTAAACGCACTTACAAGCTCATGTTCTCCTTCTTGATGACTAAATGTATTTTCCTGAGTTGCTTGTTTATAAAGTGCATAAAATTGCAATAAAACATCTGGAGGAAACTCTTGTGTTGCCTCACTCACCCTTTTAAAAGCGTCCAAAAAAGCGGTATTGAGCGCCTCTTTTTCCATTATGCTGTTGCTATTATCGATGATGCTCCTTTTACTTTTTGATTCAATGCTACAGCAATATTAGTTCCTATTGGAAGATAAATATCTACACGAGATCCAAATTTAATAAAACCGCTTTCTCCTCCTTGAGACACTACGTCTCCTTCTTCTGCATAGTTTACTATACGTTTTGCAAGTGCTCCTGCAATTTGTCTATGCATTACTTCTCCAAATTTCTCTGTTTTTACAACAACCGTTGTTCGTTCGTTTTCTTCACTTGCCTTAGGATGCCACGCTACAAGATATTTACCAGGATGATACTTGCTAAAAACAACGTTACCCGCTCCTGGGTATCGCGTTACATGAACATTAAGCGGAGACATAAACACAGATACTTGCAAGCGTTTATCTTTAAAGTATTCTTTCTCAAATACTTCTTCTATAACAACAACTTTACCATCTACCGGAGATACAATCGAAACATCATTATTGGGAGCTATACGGCTAGGGTTTCTAAAAAACTGAAGAATAAGTATTAAAAGAACTACGAGTGTAGTTACTATTAAATAAAACAGCCAATCTTTTTCTAAAAACCTATTTGCAGTGAGTAATCCAATAGTAAATAGACCCAATGCAATTGTAATAATCTTACTCCCTTCTTTATGAAACATAATCTAGCACTATTAAAAATAAATAAATAAATGGACTTGCAAAGATGATACTATCTAATCTATCATATATCCCACCGTGACCTGGCATTAATTGGCCACTATCTTTAACTCCTGCTTGTCTTTTCAACTGTGATTGTATTAAATCTCCTAGGGTTCCAAAAACAGAAGTTACAATAGCCACAGTGATCCACAATTGGATACTTAAAAGTTCTGTAAATTTATAAATAAAAACACTAGCAATACAAGAAAAAACAAGCCCACCTATAAAACCTTCTACAGTTTTCTTAGGAGAAATACGTTCAAGTAATTTATGCTTACCTATACTTTTACCTACAATAAATGCAAAAGTATCGTTAATCCATATTAACGCAAACACACTGGCGACTAGATAAGAGGTGTACTCTCCTTGATATGATGGTAACAATATAGTAAAGACAAAACCTCCAATAATATAAAATAGCAAGTATATATATTTTTGAGCTATCGTAATATATTTTTCTGAAGGGCGTATAAGATTCTTAATAAGATATAGGTTTGTCATTATAGTAAGTGACAAGAAAACAAGAGTCACCTGATTGTACCATTTAAAATAACAAAAAACAAGAGTTGCTAAAACAAGTAAGAAATAGGGTACTATAGATTTTACATTTATAAGACGCAAAAATTCATATAGACACAAGATTCCAAATATCAATATTAATATTAGATATATATTCTCAAGAGAGAATATTGCAAGTAGCAAAAATGCGACATACAATAACCCAGAAAGTGCCCTAATAATAACTTCTCGCATATTACAAATCTTCTAACAGTAGTAAATATAGATTTTTTGTACTGCTTCCATAAGACATAAAGTCTTTTTCCTCTTCGTTTGTTTCAAAATGTTTAATGGTTGTAATATTACTTGGTATATTACCTTTATTTTTATTTTTAATAAGGCGAAGCCCTTCTCCAATACTATTTACAATTTGGCTTGTTGTTGCAAATACAATCATACATTGAGGAAATTCCTGTAATTTTAATTCTTTAAGTTGATGAGAACTCACTAATATAGAACCATTATCTGCAATAAGACTTTCACAGGTAGTTAGAAAAAAAGGAGACTCCCCTTTTTGACCAAATGTAAGATTAAACCCCTTAAATGTATCTTCTAAATGTTTATCAAAGCAAAACACTTGTTGTTCATACCAATCATTCTCTAAAAGGATATCATCAAAATTTTCTTTAAGCTCTTCTAAATTAATTGCATACAGAAACTTTCCACCATTTAGTATGAAATTTTTCGTGAAACGTTCGTCAGCAGGGGTATGTACATCAGGCATGTACTTACTGCGCTCGTCTTGATTTCTATCTGAGCGAGGGCTGTCTGATTTAGATTCTTTTTTAAATAATTTTCTAAATAGACTCATAATGAGATTTAGATTCGAGCGTACAAGTTGTTCAAATATAAAAAAACTTGATTTAACGATAAGTTAAATCAAGTTTTAATTCTAAAGAATAATTAAAATATCTTAAACTGTTGTTGCAATATCTTCCTTTTTCCCAAAAGGTCTATCCCCAAATATCTCTAAAAGGTTATCTTTAAATATAACTTCTTTATCTAAAAGTAAATCTGCTAGCTGGCTTAACTTATCCTTATTTGCTTCCAATAAATCAATAGCCCTCTGATATTGCTCTTCTATAATAGAAGATATTTCTTTATCTATTAACTCAGCTGTTTTTTCACTATACGGCTTACTAAAGTTATATTCAGACTGCCCTGATGAATCATAATATGTAAGATTACCTACTTTATCATTTAATCCATATACAGTAACCATCATACGAGCTTGCTTTGTTACTTTTTCCAAATCACTAAGTGCTCCTGTAGATATCTTATCAAAAATAACTTTTTCTGCAGCTCTACCTCCTAAAGCAGCACACATCTCATCTAGCATTTGTTCTGGACGAACAATAAGGCGTTCTTCTGGAAGATACCAAGCAGCTCCTAAAGATTGTCCTCTAGGAACAATTGTCACCTTTACAAGAGGTGCAGCATGTTCTAACATCCAACTTACAGTTGCATGACCAGCTTCGTGATATGCAATTGCTTTTTTCTCATCCGGAGTAATAATTTTATTTTTCTTTTCAAGACCTCCTACAATTCTATCTACTGCATCTAAGAAATCTTGTTTACCAACTGCTTTATGACCTTTACGTGCCGCTATTAAAGCTGCCTCGTTACAAACATTTGCAATATCTGCTCCTGAGAAACCAGGTGTTTGCTTAGCCAAAAAGTCAATATCTAATTCTTCATCTATTTTCTTTAATGGACGTAAGTGTACTTCAAAAATCTCTTTACGCTCTCTAACATCTGGAAGATCAACATAAATTTGTCTATCAAATCTTCCTGCACGCATTAATGCTTTATCAAGAACATCTGCTCGGTTTGTTGCAGCAAGTACAATTACATTTGTATTGGTTCCAAAACCATCCATTTCAGTTAATAACTGATTAAGCGTATTTTCGCGCTCATCATTAGAACCTGAAAAATTATTTTTACCACGTGCTCTTCCTATGGCATCTATCTCATCTATAAAAATAATTGCAGGAGATTTCTCTTTTGCTTGTTTAAACAAATCACGTACACGTGAAGCTCCTACTCCTACAAACATCTCAACAAAATCAGATCCAGATAAAGAAAAGAACGGAACTTGAGCCTCTCCAGCAACAGCCTTTGCTAGTAATGTTTTACCTGTTCCTGGTTGACCTACCAATAAAGCTCCTTTTGGTATTTTACCCCCAAGGCTTGTATATTTTTCAGGGTTTTTAAGAAAGTCTACTATTTCTTGTACCTCTTCTTTTGCTCCTTCCAGACCCGCTACATCTTTAAATGATGTTTTTACATCTGATTTTTCATCAAAGAGTTTTGCTTTTGACTTCCCTATATTAAATATCTGTCCTCCAGGCCCTCCTCCAGAACCTGCAGACATACGTCTCATAATAAATATCCATATCCCAATAATTAAAATGATAGGAAAGAAATTAATAAGCATCTCCCAAATGTTACCTTCGGTTTCATACCCAACTTCTGTCTTTAAATTATTGGCAGCTATAGCCGTATTAATTTCATTTTCAAAATTCTGTAAATCTCCAAACTGAAATTTATAATCAGCAGCACTAGGTGCTGGTTTTAGAAAAGAACTACCTCTATTACTATGTGTGTCTTTTGCTTCGGCTTCTTTGGTAAGATATACCTTTGCTACATTTTTATTTACAATTTCAATACGCTCTATATCTCCATTTCTAAGGTATTCATTAAATTTATATAATGATGTTTTCTTTGGTTCATTAAAGCCGCTATTCCCACTAAACATACTAATAGCAATAAATATAACCACTATCAATCCGTAGATCCAATAGTTACTAAATTTAGGCTTATTAGGCGTAGGGTTATTTTTTGTTTCTTTAGACATTAACTCTCTTTTTTAATAACTGGTTGCTATTGAAGTAATTTTTGCGTCGCCCCAAAGGCTTTCTATATCATAAAACTCCCTTATATGCTTTTGGAACACATGGACTACTACATTGACATAATCCATTAATACCCATTCAGAATTATCTAAACCTTCGACATGCCAAGGTTTTTCTTTTAATTCTTTACTGGCAATTTTTTGAATAGAATTTACTATTGCAGCTACTTGCGTATTTGAAGTACCATTACAAATAATGAAATAATCACAAACTGTGTTTTCAATATCTCTTAAATCAAGAATATCAATACCTTGCCCTTTAACTTCTTCAATTCCTTCTATAATTTTTGCAATTAATTGATCTGCACTCGTTTCTTTTTTTGCCATTAAATCCTTTTATTTACACAAAGTTATTACAAATTTACGTTTATCAGCCTTCTTAACATAAGTTTAAATAACATAATCACGTATATGCGTATAGTCAAACTTTATACCACCGATTCGACAAATGACTATCTTAAGTCATTAGCCAAAGAAGAAAGTCTAGAAGAGGACACCGTTGTCTGGGCTCTAGAACAAACTAATGGGCGAGGACAAATGGGCACAAAATGGTCTACAGAACCTAATAAAAACCTCACATTCAGTGTCTTTAGGAAAATTCAACAAGTTACCATAAATCAACAATTTTATCCCTTAATGGCAGCATCCCTTGCCGTAAAAGATGTACTTAAGAAACTTTTAATAAAAGATGTACGGGTAAAATGGCCTAACGACATATTGTCAGACAAACAAAAGATATGTGGCATCCTTATCGAAAATGTCATAAAAAAAGGAGAATTAAATGCCATGGTTATTGGAGTTGGACTTAATGTAAATCAAACTGAATGGAAAGATCTCACCAGAGTTACTTCTATAAAATCGCAAACAGGGATACATTTTGACCTTCAAGAAATTCTAAATATGCTTCTTGAGCAATTTCATTATTATGTCAAAATGCTTCTTGACGGAAATCTCGAAGCTATTAAAAAAAACTACGAGGAGCATCTTTTTAGAAAAGACAAACCATCAACTTTTTTAAGGTCAAATCAAGAACAATTTGTTGGCATCATACAAGGAGTTACTGACCAAGGCAAACTCATTTTATTAGAAGAAGATAATATCATAAATGAATATGATTTAAAAGAATTAGAATTACTTTTCTAATCAATATTATCACCTCCGACTTTGCATACTTAAGATTCTTTTATTCGTATCTTTGTTATCCTTGAAAACAAGCTATGCAAGAAGAAAAAATAGCATCACCTGTGCGTCAACCTAAACCTAAATGGTTACGAGTTAAACTTCCTACTGGAAAAAAATATACCGAATTAAGAGGTCTAGTAGATAAATATGACCTACATACAATATGTACATCTGGAAGTTGCCCTAATATGGGAGAATGCTGGAGCGAAGGTACTGCTACATTTATGATATTAGGAAATATTTGTACACGTTCCTGTGGTTTTTGTGGCGTAAAGACTGGACGTCCAGAAACTGTAGATTGGGAAGAACCTGAAAAAGTAGCTCGATCTATAAAAATTATGGCTATAAAACATGCAGTGATAACTTCTGTAGATAGAGATGATCTCAAAGATATGGGAACTATCGTATGGGGAGAAACTGTAAAAGCGATAAGACGCATGAATCCAGAAACAACACTTGAAACATTAATTCCCGATTTTCAAGGTCGAGAAGATTTACTTGATCGTATTATAGCCGTACATCCAGAGGTAGTATCTCACAATATGGAAACGGTAAAGCGCCTTACTCGCGAAGTTCGCATACAAGCAAAGTATGAGCGCAGTTTAGGGGTTTTAAAGTATCTTAAAGAAAACGGTATTAACCGTACAAAATCAGGTATAATGCTAGGTCTTGGAGAAACCGAAAGTGAAGTAATACAAACACTGGAAGATTTAAGATCTGTCAACTTAGATATTGTGACAATAGGTCAATATTTACAACCTTCCAAAAAACACCTTCCTGTAAAGCAATTTATCACTCCTGATCAATTTAAAAAATATGAAGAAATAGGCCTCAAAATGGGCTTTAGACATGTAGAAAGCGGAGCCCTTGTACGTTCTTCATATAAAGCACAAAAACATCTTACATAACAATTTATGAGTCATATCAAAGTTGCAATAAATGGCTTTGGACGTATAGGGCGTAATCTTTTTAAATTACTTCATACTCATCCTGAAATCGATGTGGTTGCCATAAATGACTTGGCAGATGCTCACACATTAAGTCATTTATTAAAATTTGACAGTATCCACGGCATATTTGATGCAGATGTTCGCTTTCGCGAAAGCGGACCCTCCTCATATATCATTGTAGATGACGTAGAAATTCCATTGTTTAATTCTTCATCTATTGAAAACATACCTTGGAGTCTTGTACAACCAGACATCGTTGTTGAAAGTACAGGGAAATATAAAATCAAGACAGAACTAGAGCATCACATTTCTAACGGGGCACAAAAAGTTATTTTGGCTGTCCCACCCCAAGATGATCAAATCAAGATGGTAGTTCTCGGAGTAAATGAACACATCCTAGATGGTAGTGAAACCATTATTTCAAACGCTTCATGCACTACAAATAATGCAGCACCTATGATTAGCACTATTGATCAAATTTGCGGCGTAGAGCAAGCCTATATAACAACCATTCATTCATACACTACCGACCAAAGTTTACACGATCAACCCCATCGTGATCTTAGAAGGGCAAGAGCAGCAGGTCAAAGCATTGTTCCTACAACGACAGGAGCTGCAAAAGCACTAACAAGAGTTTTTCCACACCTAGCAGATGTTATAGGAGGATGCGGAATCAGAGTTCCTATTGCAAATGGCTCTCTTACTGATATTACTTTTAATGTAAAAAAAAGTACGACTATAGAAGAAATAAACAATGCCTTAAAAGAAGCCTCTGAAACTAATCTAAAAGGTATTTTAGAATATACAGAACTACCGTTAGTCTCAGTAGATATAATAGGCAATACACATTCTTGCATCTTTGATTCACAAATGACCTCTGTTATAGGTAAAATGGTAAAAATAATAGGTTGGTATGACAATGAAATTGGATATTCTAGTCGAATTATCGAATTAATATCATTCATTAACAGGAAATAATATATATTCGTACCTGTTTAATGTACCCTAATATATGAGCGCGTTCTTCATTCGTTTTATGCTCGCAATGCTATTTACTCTTCCCACAATCACTGTGGCACAAGAAATAGATACTGCTACTCAAAAGGCTACTAGTCAGAAAATTGACTCTTTATTAACTGTAGCAGCTACTGCCATTGAAAATAACGACTATACTAACTCTGCGCTACTTATGACAAGAGCAAGGATTTTAGCTGAACAAACAAATAATAATAATCGAATAGGTTTAGCCTCAAGTGCTCTTTCTCGTCTTTATTTACTCACTGGCAATCTAAAAAAAGCTAAGGAAGAAAACGAGCGTGCTATTAAAATGCAACAAGATAATGACAACGAAGAAAATCGTGGTCAAAGTTATATTACAGCTGCAAAAATTGCTCAACAAGAAAAAAGATATTCAGAAGCTTCTGAATATTTAGAACAGGCAAAGGAAATTCTTAAAAATGGGAGAAGACCTGAATTATTAGCTCAAGTATATAGTAATCAAGGAGCTATTGCTTTGACAAAAAACAACACTCAAAACGCTGAAGAACTATTTAATCTAGCAATTATTCAGGCTAATGATGCTGAGAATAAATTCGTACTTGCTAAAAGTAATATACAAAAAGCTGAAGCCCTAGCTATTCAAAAAAAATACGATGAAGCTGAAATTGCTATAGAAATTGCGCAACAAATAAGCACTTCCGAAAACTACCCAACATTACTATCAGAGTCATATAAAATAAGTAGTCATATTGCAAAAGAACAAAATAACATTTCCAAGGCATATGAACACATGAGTCTTTATAAAGACTATCTAGAAAAAAACAGAAACAAAAAAACAGAATCTAATTTTAGCATAGATCAATTACAAGACGATCACGTGCTTAGCGCTCAATTAAAAAAGGATATAGAGACAGAAAGAGAACGTTCTTTAATGGCAAATAAAGTAACAACCGTTCTACTTATTGCCATGATTACAATACTCTCTTTACTTATCCTATCTCTATACAAAAACAACAACCTTAGAGCAAAGGCAAATGAGTTATTACAAGCTAAAAACACAGAGCTTATTGTAGCAAAAGATAATGCTGAAAAAGCCTCCATGGTAAAAGCACAATTCCTATCTACTATAACTCATGAATTGCGTACTCCAATGTACGCTGTTACAGGACTAACACATTTATTACTAAGTGAGAACCCTACCCCTGAACAGAAAAAACATTTAGATTCTCTTAAATTTTCTGGAGAATATTTACTTTCATTAATTAACAATATACTTGATCTCAACAAATTAGAAGCAAATAAAGTAGAGGTAGAACAAACTGCTTTTAATTTAAAGAAACGTATTGAAGATGTTTTATTTGCATTAGGGAAATCTGCAAAAGACAAAGGAAACAGTCTCAATTTTGAATTTGATGAAGACATCCCTGAAGAAGTATTAGGTGATCCACTAATGATTTCTCAAATCTTAATTAATCTTGTAGGGAACGCAGTAAAATTTACGCGTGATGGAGATGTAGATGTTCGTGTTCAAAAAATAAAACAAACCGAAACAGAAGCTTATCTTCACTTTGAAGTAGAAGATACTGGAGAAGGAATTTCAAAAAAGAAACAAAAAAATATTTTCCAAAATTTCACCCAAGGATCTGTTGCTATAAATAGGAAATTTGGAGGGACAGGTTTAGGTTTATCTATTGTAAAAAACTTGCTTGATCTTCTTGGAAGTAAAGTAACTTTAGAAAGCACATTAGGTAAGGGATCTACTTTTTCTTTTGACATCAAATACAATCTTGTTAAGCAAGCTGGAGAAGAATCAAATCCTCATAATATAATTTATGACATTGATTATGTCGCTCTAGAAAATCGCAAAATATTAGTGGTCGAAGACAATAAGATTAATCAAATGATTACGCGTAAAATCTTAGAAAAAAATAAAATGGTATGTGATGTAGCCGACAATGGCGAAATTGCTGTAGAGAAAGCGCGAAATCAAAGTTTTGATCTAATTTTAATGGATATTCATATGCCAGGTATAAGTGGTATTGAAGCAACCGAACAAATACGTTTATTTGACAAAGAGATTCCTATACTAGCATTAACCGCTGTAACCATTGATGAAAACATCGATGAGTTTCATGAAGCTGGATTTAATGACATTATTCCGAAACCATACAAAGTGGAAGAATTTTTTCAAAAAATACACAATGGCTTAAAACAATCTAAAGTGTTTAATTAAAAGTCATTAATAAACTCTAACAGTTGTTTATTAAAAACCTCTTCTTTATCTATAAATTTTGCTTCAATAGGAAGGTAAAACAGTGTGTTATTTGACAATAAAGGGCGCAACCTTACGTAATCCTTTTCTGTAGTTATAATTAACCCGCAAGACTCTAAAGTTTTTATTTCGCTTAAAGCGAAATTATGATGATCTCCATACACTTTATGGTCAAACTCTAATCCATTATTTTTAAGATAACTAACTAACGGTTTAGGGTTTGCTATTCCAGTAACAAGTGTAATTTCTTTATTTTTTAACTCAGGGAAGCTTAATGCTGTATCATCATTAATAAGCACGTCACCATAGGTAATCGTTGTAAAGTAAACGGCTTGATGCGGCAAAGGATTTATTCTCTCTATAATAGTTTCTCTCTCTATTTTAGAAAACCCATCAGGACACTTGGTTACTACAATTACTTGCGCTCTAGCAATACCTTTTCGGGCTTCTCTAAGGTTACCTACAGGCAATATATAATCATCTACATAAAGATCGCCATAAGCTGTTAAAACTATCTGAAAGCCAGCTTTCACTTTTCTATGTTGATAAGCATCATCTAAAATTATAAGTTCAGGAGAAAATTCTGATTTTAAAAGAGTAGAAATACCACGTTGTCTGTCTTCACATACAGCCACTTTAATATCGTCAAATTTTCTAGCAAATTGTAACGGCTCGTCTCCTACCTCTTCAGCTAGGCTATCTGCAGTGACATTGAGGTATCCTTTTGTTTTTCGTCCATACCCACGACTTAACGTTGCAGTCTTACACCGTCCTTTTACCAATCGCACTAGATACTCAGTCATTGGACTTTTCCCTGTCCCACCTGTATTTAGATTACCCACACAAATAATAGGAATTTCATATTCCTTATGAGTATTTATATTCCAATCGTATGCCTTATTTCTTAATAAAGTTATTATATAATAAAGCCCTGCAAAAGGAAATAAAATTTTACGTAGATGTTTCATAAAGAGCGAAGGTATAATTTTTATCTTTACTTTTTTAAGACACACACTATGACGATACGTGATATTTCCGATATACTTGAAAAATGGGCTCCTTTATCTTATGCAGAAGACTTTGACAATGTAGGATTACTTGTAGGCAACTCATCAACAAAAATCACAAATATTCTAGTCGCTCATGATGCTTTAGAAAACGTAGTTCAAGAAGCTATTGAAAAAGATTGTAATTTAATTGTATGCTTCCATCCTATTCTATTTTCAGGATTAAAGAAAATAACAGGATCTAATTATGTTGAGAGGTCAATCCTAAAAGCAATTAAAAATGACATTGCAATTTATGCAATACACACAGCACTAGACAATGTCTCTTATGGAGTGAATTTTGGGATGGCAAGAGCTATAAATCTTATAAATACTGAAATACTTATACCCAAACAAGATTACATCTACAAACTAATAACATATGTTCCACATGCCTCTGCAAATACTCTTAAAACAGCTCTTTTTAAAGCTGGAGCAGGGACAATAGGAAATTATGATGAATGTAGTTTTAGCACTTCAGGCGAAGGAACTTTTCGCGCAAGCAAAAATGCAACCCCAGTTATAGGCAAAATAAATGTACAACATCAAGAACCAGAAACACAGATACATGTTACTTTTGAGAAACATTTAGAACAGCGTATCTTAAAAGCATTGTTCGCAAATCACCCCTATGAAGAAGTTGCATACGAGGTTACAGCTCTCCAAAATGCACATAAAAACATAGGGATGGGGATGATAGGTAGTCTTGAAGATCCTTTAGATCAAATTGATTTTCTACATCTTATAAAAAATACTTTTCAAACTGGTGGAGTAAGACACTCTGAAATACTTAATAAACCCATTAAAAAAGTAGCTGTTTTAGGAGGAAGTGGCGCCTTTGGAATATCACAAGCAATACGAAGAGGAGCAGATGCATATGTAACAGCAGATCTTAAATATCACGACTATTATAAAGCCGAAAAACGAATTTTATTAGCAGATATTGGTCACTTTGAAAGTGAACGCTTTACAAAAAACATAATAGCTGACTATCTTACAGAAAAAATTCGTAATTTTGCAGTCATTTTATCGGAAGAAAATACCAATCCCATCAACTATTTATAAAGTATGGCAAAGAAAAAGGAGTCAACTGTCGAAGAGAAGCTAAGAGCATTGTATGATTTACAACTTATAGATTCTAGAATAGATCAAATACGCAACGTAAGAGGAGAATTACCCTTAGAAGTAGAAGATCTAGAAGACGAGGTTGCTGGTCTCAATAAGCGTATTGAGAAACTGGATAATGAGCTATCGCTTATAGAAGATCAGATTAAAGCTAAAAAAATTCAAATAGAAGATTCAAAAGCTTCTATCAAAAAATATTCTGAACAACAAAAAAATGTGCGTAATAATCGTGAGTTTAATGCGTTGAGCAAGGAAGTTGAGTTTCAAGAGTTAGAAATTCAACTTGCAGAAAAGAATATTCGTGAATTTAAAGCTCAAATAGAGCAAAAGAACGAAGTTATTTCTACTACTAAAGTACGTTTAGGAGAACGTGAGAAACATCTTAAGCACAAGAAAAGTGAATTAGATGCCATCCTATCTGAAACAGAAAAAGAAGAAAAGGCTCTAATCAAGAAGAGTGATGATTTTGAAAAAGAAATTGATGAACGCTTAGTAAAGGCATACAAACGCATACGAACTAATGTAAGAAATGGTTTAGCTGTTGTAGCAATTGAACGTGGAGCTTCTGGAGGATCTTTTTTCACAATTCCACCACAAGTACAAGTTGAAATTGCTGGCCGCAAAAAAATCATTACTGATGAACATAGTGGTCGTATTCTAGTAGATAGCGTACTTGCAACTGAAGAACAAGAAAAAATGGAATCTTTATTTAAATCTCTTTAAGATTTAAATATATCCCATAAGTATTAAAAAAGCGTTTAGAGTTAATTCTAAACGCTTTTTTAGTTTTAGTAAATACAAGAGATAAAAAAAGCTTTTTATCAATTTATGCTAACTAAACGGTTAGTGAATAATTAATTTTTTTGTAAATAATCCTTTATCCGTTTCAAGACGGAGTATATATGGACCTTTACTCATATTAGGGACTGGTAATTCTAATGTATTAGTTCCTGTTATAGGTTTCCATTGCTTTATTACTTGTCCTAGCATAGAGAATAGAGTAGCATTATTTACATTGTTAAGCTCGCTTTTTGTAATTGTAATGATATGTTGTTGCGAGCTATAAAAGACAGTAATACTATTGATATCTGTCTCTAGGTTTTGTTCTAGAACCCCTAAAGTATCGTCGTCTTCAGTATTTTCTCCTGTAGTTCCACCTTCTTCAGTAGTCTCATCTTCTTCAAAAGTTCCACCTTCTTCCTCTTGTTCATCTTCTTCAAAAGTGCCTTCCTCTTCCTCTTCTTCCCAGTCACCGTTTGTTTCTCCTTCTTCTTCCTCTTCCCAATCACCAGTAGTATCTTCTTCCTCCTCTTCCTCTTCTTCTGTTTCTTCCTCTTCTTCC
>NZ_JBDUXP010000011.1:0-3825 GCF_039945015.1 Dokdonia sp. | reverse complement strand
ACCATATTATTTCTGACTCTTTTTTTTCAAATACGTTATCTAATGTATGTAAGACACTAAGTAACAATCCTAAAGATAGTATTCAAGGTCGTTACATTAAAAACAAAAAGACACTTCTTCTCTTTACCATTATCTTATGTAATTTCAACCTCTCATTAACAGCACAGACTGAAGCAACCGTAACAGGAAATACTAATACTTTAGTAAATATTCCTGATAATAATTCGGGAGGTGTTAGTGCTACTGTTGATTTTAGTGAAATACCTAGTCATGCTAATTTAACAGGAATAGAATTGTCATTAAGTATTAATCATAATAATGCTGGGGATTTAAAAATGTTTTTAAAATCTCCAACTGGTCTTCAAATGACACTTGTAAATAGGCCGTCGGAAACATTTTCAGATGGTGAAACCATATATAGTCCAGCTAATTTAGATGATAATTATCCTATTAGTTTTTCAGATAATGCTATTTATAGTGCTGAAATTATGGGAGGTAATGGTACTGTTGTTTTTCCTAGATTAAGTTCTAATGAAGTAATTTGTGAATCTAATAATATCTGTGAGTTCTATCCTGACGATGATGGTTCCAATAATCCTGATACTTTTGCTTCTTTTATGACAAGTGTAAACAATGTTTCTGGAGTTTCTGGTGAATGGGAAGTTATCATAATTGATTCAGTTAGCGGAACATCTGGAAATTTTTTAATAGAAAACATTGAATTAGCCTATGAATATTTTACACTTCCTGTTGTCAACTGTGTTGATAATCTTACCGCTACTTTAGATAGTTTTGGGGAGTGGATACTTGATGATCCTGATCTATTGTACACTGCCGAAGGACAATATATAATCACATTTAGTCCTGACCCTTTTTTTGATTGTGGTGACATAGGAAGAGAAATCGAAATAACTGTTGAGGCTAGAGATCCAGAAACAGATCTTATTGGTACTTGTCAATCAACAATTACCGTTGAAGCTCCTCCATTAACTTTAACATGCCCACCAGATATGACATTCTATGCAGTTGCTGGAGGTTCTGTTGCTGTAGATTATAATCAACCAGTGATTACTGTACAAACTGATTGCTCAGTAGCTCCTTTAATTCAAACTTCTGGTTTTGTCTCTGGAGCTTTGGTTTCAGCTGGAACATATACTTATAGTTTTGAAACTGAAGGTTATGGTGACGAAGTGTATAACTGCTCATTTAATGTAACCGTAGAGAATCTTCCTGAAACCTCTATTGAACTTATTAACGGAAAATTAACAATTACCGATATTGAAAGTGAATCTAGCGATCAAATAACGTTTTCTAGTGACGGCACCACTTTAACTATCAGCGACTTAATAGATCCATCTGTTAGTGGCGGACCAACACTGGTTGATCCAACTACAGTTACAGTGCCATTGGCTAGTATTACTAATGGTATAGTGTTTAATGCGGGTAATGGAGGTAATACTGGATTCAATATCATCACTTTTGCCAATGATTTAACACTAACAGGAGTTGATAACGATATAACTCTCAACGGTCTAAGAGGCTATGTACAAACTGGCAGCATTAACATTGAAGGTGATTTAACAATTAATGGTGTTGGTTTCGGCTTAACCCTATTTGGTTTCGACTTAACCCTAGGTGAAATCACGGCAAATAATTTAACAATAGATGGTGTAGATAGAATCCTTGATCAAGAATTGGCATTAACGATATCTGGAGTCACACAATTGCAAGCAGGAGATGGTATTAATATAGAAAACGGCCAAGGAAGACACACTTTTGGTGATGAAGTACATTTAACATCCGGTGAATTAATTTTCTCCGCAGGAGCAAATACTACTTTTGGAGAGATAAATGCTACAGACCAAGGTGTTGGGCTACCGCACACTTTTACTGTAGCACCAGGTGATATAGCGTTTAATGGCGATGTTACTATTTTAGGAAGTAATGCTAATCTATTTGTTTGTAGTCTAAACAATATTTCTCAAACAGGAGGTATAATTGAAACGCCTTTTCTAATCTTTAGAGGAAATGGAAATACTACAGCAACTATAGATAATAATAATAACATTGGAGCATTAGGAACCTCAAACCCTTTCGATGCCAATGCTGTAGACTTAGCATCATTGTCTTTTACAAATACAAGTAATATGTTCTTAGAGATCATAGATGTAGATGAGTTTAACCTTACAGCACCTCAATTTGATTTTGAGCCAGACTTTACTAATATCACAAAGCGTGGATCTGGTGTAAGTAACTTCAATGCAGATATCGATATGAATAACGGTACAGGTACAGCTATCATTAACCATAATGCAGGTACCATAAATTTTAACGGAGACACAAACGATTTTCTATCTCAAATGACCTATATTGGTCAGCCAGGAACCATTACAAATATTAATAGTGTAACAACAAGCTTTCCTTTTGCAGGTACAAATAGAGGTTTTACTTTTGGCACCTTAAATGCTACTGGGGCAATAGACGCTGGAGATATAGATATTAATCTTTCAGATGGTGCTAATTTTTCATTAAATACAACGTCACTTACTGGTGTTCCTTATTTACAAGGAGCCCTTACAACCATATCAGGTGGCGCTAAAATTACTCCAGGAGGAGGAACCACTGGTTTAGAATATAGCTTTGATGACTTAATAATGGATAGTGGAGCAACTTTTGCGCCATTAGTTGAAGGAACGGGAGGATCTGAATTTGATGAACTAGTCGTAAACGGTACTGTTACTTTAAACGATGCCAATTTATCACCTATTGGAGGTTACGTTATTGGATCAGATGATGAACTAATTATTATTAATAATAATAGTATTGGTCCTGTAATAGGTACATTTAATGGTCTACCAGAGGGTAGTGAAGTTATATTTGGAGATTTTGAAGGTATAATCAGCTATACTGGTGGTGATGGTAATGATGTTGTATTACGACCAGATAATGTAGCACCAATTGCAGTTTGTCAAGATATTACATTAAATATTGACTTAACTGGTATCACAGTTACTGGAGACCAATTAGATGGCGGCTCTACTGATAATGTAGGAATAACTGAAATTCTTATCGATGGTGAGACTTCTTTAGATTTTACTATTGACGATATTGGAGATCATGAAGTAACAATTACGTTTGTTGATAATAATGGTAACACAGCAGACTGTATGGCCACGATCACTTTAAATTCAACTGTAACTTTACCCATATTGATCAGCGAATATCAGCCTCAAATAGCTAGCTCTTTACAAGCCCTTGAAATAAAAGGTGAGCCAGGTGAAGCTTTTGTTGGAACCTTTGTAGTTATTGAAGGCGATACTGATTCAGGGACTACTGGTATTGTAAAAAGTACAACTAGCTTTTCAACAAATTTCAACACAAATGGATTAATAGTCGCTACATTGCCTAACATAGAAGATCCGACCCATACTGTAGTATTAACAAGTTCGTTTAATGGAACAGTTGATGTTACTGATATTGATACAGACGATGATGGTGTTGCAGATGACTTATCATCTTTTGGTGTCATTTTCGATGCTGTTGGTGTCAGCGATGGAGGTGCTTGTTGCCCTGAAGGAGTTCGTTATGGAACGGACTTTGGAGGTATAAATTTACCAAATATTGGTAGTGTTCCAGGAGCCATTTTCAGAGAAGGTAGTGATGGAGATTTTTATCAAATATCTTTTTCTACTGGTGATCTTTACGATAACACAGCCACTATTGTTGATGCTTCTAGTTTTAACACAACGCCAACGCTCGCAGGAACCTTTGGTAGTATTAATCCAATACGTCTTTCTGTAGATTGTGATAATCACACTACTTGGG
>NZ_JBDUXP010000010.1:0-4128 GCF_039945015.1 Dokdonia sp. | reverse complement strand
ACCATATTATTTCTGACTCTTTTTTTTCAAATACGTTATCTAATGTATGTAAGACACTAAGTAACAATCCTAAAGATAGTATTCAAGGTCGTTACATTAAAAACAAAAAGACACTTCTTCTCTTTACCATTATCTTATGTAGTTTTAACTTCTCTTTAAATGCGCAATGTGATGCAAACAGTGATTTTGTGCAATTTTCGACAACCAATTGGTACGATATTGATGTACCAAATGATAATAGACCTGATAATGCAGGACAAACCTTTATTGCAACCTGCTCTGGTCCCATAAGAGGTGTCACTTTGGGAACCGACAATGTTTCTGGAGGAAATATTGGTGGCGCATCAATGACTGCGCAATTATGGCGAAATCCATTCAGTAATGGCCGAGTACTCATGACTTCCCAAACACAGGACTTACCTTTTAGTCCCGCAGAAGGTTCAAATGTAGATCACTATTTCCCTTTTACAAGTCTACCACAATTAGTCTCAGGAACAGAATATGCTGTTGTATTTGTGTTAAATGACACGCAATACACGGTAGGAGTACGAGTTGATGTGAATAATGTATATACTAGTGGAAATTTTATTCGTGATTGGTCAACTACAGGAACTGGAAGTTGGGATCTGCGCACACGTGTGCATTATGAAGATAATGTAGCTCCAGAGGCTAATTGTAAAGATATAACACGTGCTTTAGGTGCCAATAATACTCTGAATCTTAACGCAGGTGCTATAAACAATAATTCAACTGATGCCGATTCAGGTCTTGCTACTTTCTCACTTAGCAAAAGCAATTTTGATTGTAATGATGTTGGTTATAACTCTGTAAGGTTAATAGTTACAGATCAAAATGGAAATTCAAGTTCTTGCGAGTCTGTTGTAATAATTACTGATGGTAATGATCCCGTGTTAACTTGTCCTGGTGATATGACAGTAACTGCAGATGCAGAAACTGGTACTGCCATCGTAAACTATGCAGATGTCACTTATGATGATTGCACTTTTGAATGGGTTGATGGCTTCGATTTTATAGGTACCCACGATGGTAGAAGTTATTTCGTATCACACAATCCTTTAGTGCCAAGTGAGGCTTTTGCAAATGCAGAGCTTCAAGGCGGACATATAGCTACTGTTATAGATGCAGAACATAATGAGTGGCTTAGAGCAGCAGTAGATAATCAAGGTCTTACAAACGAAAACATACTAATTGGATATAATGATATTGTAGAAGAAGATACTTTTGTATGGCACAATCCTAATGGAGGATCTACCTACGAAAATTGGGCAACCATAGAGCCTAATAATGCAGGTGGAAATGAAGATTATACAATCATGAACGGTGGTGGTAGATGGAATGATGTAAATAATAATACCGCAAGAATCTATATCTTAGAGAAATCTGAAGCAAATATTAGACAATCATCAGGTTTAGTTTCTGGAAGCGAATTCCCAATAGGAACAACTATAAACTACTTTTCAGCTACAGATGCATTTGGAAATACAGGGAACTGCTTTTTTATTGTTGAGGTACTTCCTCCCCCAACGGAAACAACTGTAGTACTAGATAATGGAAAATTAATAATTACCGATATTGAAAGTGATTCTAACGATCAAATAACGTTTTCTAGTGACGGAACAACATTAACTATCAGTGATTTAATAACTCCTTCTGTTACCGGCGGACCAACACTTTTTGATCCAACTACAGTTACAGTGCCTTTGGCTAGTATTACGAATGGTATAGAATTTAGTTCGGCTAATGGATCCAACAACGGATTCAACATCATCACCTTTGCCAACGATTTAACACTAACAGGAGTTAATAATGGTATAACACTAACGGGATTAAAAAACTACGAGCAAACTGGCAGTATAAACATTGAAGGTGATTTAACAATTAATGGTATTGGTTTTGACTTAACTCTAGGTGAAATCACAGCAAATAACTTTACAATAGATGGTGTAGACAGAATCCTTGATCAAGAATTGGCATTAACCATATCAGGAGTCACACAATTGCAAGCAGGAGATGGAGTTAATATAGAAAATGGCCAAGGAAGACACACTTTTGGTGGTGAAGTAATTTTAACATCTAATGAACTAATTTTCTCCGCAGGAGCAGATACTACTTTTGGAGAAATAAATGCTACAGATGCAGGTATTGGCATTGCGCATACTTTTACCGCAGCTCCAGGTAATATCACTTTTAATGGAGATGTTACTGTTTTAGGTGGAAATGGTTCAACTTTATTTGTTTGTAGTTTTAACAATATTTCTCAAACAGGAGGTAGTATTGATGTACCATTCCTAGTCTTTAGAGGAAATGGAAATACTACAGTAACTATAGATAATAATAATAACATTGAAGCATTAGGAACCTCAAACCCTTTCGATCCCAATGCTGTAGACTTAGCATCCTTGTCTTTTACAAATACAAGTAATATGTTCTTAGAAGACATAGATGTAGTTGAGTTTAATCTTACAGCACCTCAATTTGATTTTGAGCCAGACTTTACTAATATCACAAAGCGTGGATCTGGTGTAAGTAACTTCAATGCAGATATCGATATGAATAACGGTACAGGTACAGCTATCATTAACCATAATGCAGGTACGATCAATTTTAACGGAGACACAAACGATTTTCTATCTCAAATGACTTATACTGGTCAGCCAGGAACCATTACAAATATTATTAGTTCAACAACAACCTTTCCTGTGACAGGTCCTAACAGAGGTTTTACTTTTGGCACCTTAAATGCTAATGGGATTATCGATACTAATAATATTGATATATACGTTACAGAAAGTGCAAATTTCTCAGGCGATACAACGCTACTTGCAGGTAGTTCTTACCTACAAGGGCCCCTTACAACCATATCAGATAGCGCTATAATTTCTCCAGGAGGAGGAACCACTGGTTTAGAATATACCTTTGATGACTTAACAATGAATACTGGAGCCACTTTTGCGCCATTAATCGAAGGAACAGGAGCTTCTGAATTTGATAAACTAGCAGTAGCACCATTCGGGACTGTTACTTTAGACGATGCCAATTTATCACCTAATGGAGGTTACGTTATAGGACCAGATGACGAGCTAATTATTATTAATAATTATAGTAATAATCCTGTTGTAGGTATATTTAATGGCCTGCCTGAAGGTAGTGAAGTGGTGTTTGGAGATTTTGAAGGTATAATCAGCTATACCGGTGGTGATGGTAATGATGTTGTATTACGATCAGATAATGTAGCGCCGAATGCAGTTTGTCAAGACATCATATTGGAGATTGGTTTTGGAGAAATTACTGTAACTGGAGATCAATTGGATAGTGGTGCTACAGACAATGTAGGAATAACTGAAATTCTAATCGATGGTCAGGCTTCTTTAGACTTTACTATTGACGATCTTGGAGATCATGAAGTAACAGTTACGTTTGTTGATGCTAATGGAAATACATCAGAATGTATGGCTACAATTACATTAGTTTCTAATGTAGACTATGATGTTTTAATAAGTGAATATCAACCAGTAGAAGGTGATGGAACTAGTGATCAACAAATCGAAATAATAGGAAAAGCAGGTGAATCATTTGCAGGAACTTTTGTAGTAATTGAGGGTGATGTAAATACTGGAGAAGAAGGCCTCGTAGTAGCTGCCTATGAGTTATCGGGTGTCTTTGACCCTAATAATTTACTAGTGACTACTATATCAAATATTCCTGACCCTACGCACACAGTAGTGTTAACCTCTTCATTTAGTGGAACTGTTGGAACGACGAATATAGATAATGGTGATGGAACCGTAGATGTATCGGTTTTTGGACTCATATTAGATGCCATAGGAATTACAAACGGAGCTGTATGTTGCCCTATAGATGTTATCTATGGAGAAGAATTTGGAGGTACTGACCTACCTTATATTGGTGGACAAGCGTCTGCTATTTTTAGAGATGCAAGTGTAGGAGATTTTTATCAAATATCTCTTTCTACTGGTGATCTTTACGATAACACAGCCACTATTGTTGATGCTTCTAGTTTTAACACAACGCCAACGCTCGCAGGAACCTTTGGTAGTATTAATCCAATACGTCTTTCTGTAGATTGTGATAATCACACTACTTGGG
>NZ_JBDUXP010000009.1:0-288519 GCF_039945015.1 Dokdonia sp. | reverse complement strand
GTTACCAGAAGCCTCTACATACATATAGAAGGCTCCATCTGCACCAGAAGAAGGTCCTGTATTATTAGAAGGTGTTCCTCCAGAATCACGAGTCCAGTTAAGATCATCGCCTCCGCCTTGCGACCAAAGTCCGATATTAGCTTCAAAACTTTCTGAGTATGGAGCACTTTCTCCACCTACACATCCGCCTGATGGTGGAGATGTAGTATCTGTAGTAGCAGATACTGTGTTGCTATTTGCAGATACATTACCAGCAGCATCTTTTGCTCTTACAGAGAATTGGTATGTTGTTCCTTCTGCAAGACCAGTAATGTTTGCAGAAGTTCCTGTTACTTCTCCTAAGTTAGAGCTTCCTTGGAATACATCATAAGCAGTTACTCCTACATTATCTGTCGATGCGCTCCAAGCGATATCTACGGTAGTTGTTGTTACTCCTGTTACTGAAAGATTTGTAGGCACTGTAGGCGCTTGTGTATCTGTAGTTGGTGCTCCTTCAATTCCAAAAGCATCAATAGCAATATCACCAGACCAAGAACTTCCTGAAGTTGCTACAAAACGTAATTGTACTGTATTACCACTATAAGCAGCAAGATCAACATTTGCCTCTATCCAAGCGGCTCCTTGATCTCCAGCTTGGGACCATATTTGTGTCCATGTATTTTCACCATCAAGTCTAGCTTCTAATTTTACATTACCTACTGCAGTTCCTGTCATTTGATACTGAAAAGTAGCCGAAGGAGCATTTACTCCTGTAAGATTAAAACAAGGAGAGTTTAAAATAGTAACCTTTGATGGGTTATTAGGATTTGAAGTTTCTGCATACACATAATATGTACCAGCAGCAGCAGCAGCAGGACCTGTTCCATTTGAAGGAGTACCTCCACTATTTATTGCCCAATCAAAATCGTCTCCAGAACCTTGTGACCATGCACCTAAAGTGTTTTCAAAACCTTCTGCATATGGGAAATTAGAAATTGTTGCATCACATGTTATTGGTGGAGGTGGAGTTGAAGTTCCGTTACCTGTTACAACCAAAGTAAATGCTTGACTTCCTCCAGAAAGAGAACCTTTATGTGTTACTGTAATAGTATAACTTCCAGATGCATTTGCGATATCTACACGCTCATATGGATCAACAGTGTTATCTCCTTTTCCATTTGTAGTAACTCCAGTTAATCTCCAAGGAGTAGACGTTGTTCCGTTCTGTGTAATACGTATATCTAAATCATTTACTAATCTTGATGTATTAGAGTTTGTAGCTGTTGTAGCTGTTCCAGGAAGATCCGTCCATGAAATAGAAGCCAAAAGTGGACCTCCGTTTGCATCAACTTGTATTTGGTATGACCCACCATTTGCAAGCGTTCGTTCATCTACGATAGATGAAGTTCCATTTCCAGAAATTGTTTCTGCTGCTTTCTTAGCATTTAATAATCCCCAACCGTGAACTGGATCTGGTCCAGCAGGTCCTATGTCATCTGCAGTATGTAATGCTAAACCTTTAATTGTTGCCGCTTTCGCGAAAGCGCCATTAGTATTATTATAATGTTGTTGAAGTAATAATAATGATCCAGTTACATTAGGAGAAGCCATTGATGTTCCTGTAATAGAATTGTAAGCAGTATCACTATTTTGATATGTAGAATATAACTGTGTTCCGTTACCTGTAATATCTGGCTTGATACGATAATCATCCGTTGGTCCTTCACTACTACCACTATTAATAGTAACACTTATTAATGTTCCATCTGCTGCAATATTTGCATCTTGAGCATTTGCTACCACAAGATTATTCTTAGAAGTAGAATGTCCTGTTAGTTTATCATATGATGAGTTCCCGTCTAAAGGAGCTCCATTATAACTATTTTGATTTCCGTCATTACCAGCTGCAACAACCATAAGATAGTTAGGTGCATTATACATAACTTCATCCCAATTACGAGACTCGTCAATATATGCTCCAAAATATTGATCAGGAACAAGATCTCCTCTAAAACCATAAGAATGGTTTGAGATTAACATCCCGTTTGCAGCAGCAGCAGTTGCTTCTGCAACATCATTGTTCCACATATACCCATCTACTTTTGTATGTGGTGCCATTCCTTGAGCGTTGGCTTGTACACCTGAAGCCATAATAGTTCCAGATACATGAGCGGCATGAAAGTTTAATTGTGTTCCTCCTTCTGAAGCAATATCTCTTATTGTTAAGCGATTATTTCCTCCAGGACCATCATATTCTTGATGTGTAACACGTCCATGACCACCGTCCCATACGTGAGCTGTCATGTTCTGACCCATTAAATTAAGCCCTAAGGAACCTCCTGCATTTAGATGATCTGTACGTGTAGATCTAGCTGCGTCTGTATTAAATGTGCGGTAATAAATAGGAGTTCCATCTGGTAAAATACGTTGCAATTCAGCAAAACCCCCATCTTCTAGAAGTAGTGTTGTAGCAAGACCTCGTTGTGTAGCTTGTTGTTTTGCTAATTGTTTTTGTTGTTGATTAATTTGGGAAAATTTCTGTTCTAACTGAGTGAGGTTAGCTAGATCGTAATCTTTGGTGATTTCTTGGATTTGTGAGGGTGTTTGTCCATAGACAGACATTGATCCTAAAAATACCACTAAAAGAGATAATCTCTTTAAGTACATTTTTTTCATAATTGTTTTGATTTTAGTTAGTGTTTTTAGTTGAATGGTTAAGGATTCTTAAACATTTCTGCAAAAAAAATGAATTGTTTGTGATTACAAAAATTTTTTCGACTAACTACACAAAAATTGTTAAACAATCATTAAAAAAAGTATGCATTTCTTTATAATTTTACAGAAAACGTATTGTTTTGATCAATTTTTGATGTAATTGTTAAAAAGTATGCATTTTGTTTTTTGCATTTTAACGTTATAAATTGAATAATTAGAATGTGTCATTTTTTAAAAAATGATATTCAATATGCTTTTTTAGAAGATCATATTATCCATTAAAAAAGAGATCCTCCTTATCTTGTTTTAAAATAAGAAGAGAAAATATATTATCTATAAGCAAAAAGCCCGATGTCATTACAACATCGGGCTTTTCTTAACACTAGTTTTATAGTGCTCAAGTAGTATTCCTTTTTATTTTTTAATAAATCGCTTAGCTTGAGTTTGATCTCCTATAGCAATTTCTATAATGTACATACCGGCTTTAAGTCTTGATACATCTAATGTATTACTAAAAGTATCTGAACTTACAACTTGACCTAACATATTGTAGATAGTATAACGTTCTACATCTGTTCCAGTAACGTGTATTGAAAGTTGTCCTCTAGTAACTGGATTAGGGAATACACTAAACTCAAATGATGTATTTGAATTTGTTTCAAAAGCGCTAGTAGTAGTATCTCCATCAGAGAAAGTACCACTAGAAGCACCCACAGTTACAATATAATCCTCAACCTCTCCATATTGGAAACTTTCACAAGCTGTAGGTAATCCATTATACTTCATAGATACACGCATACGTGTAGCTCCTATAGCTGCACCAGCAGGCACGCTAAATGTTCCTGTGATAGGAGTAGCTGTTGTTGCTGCTCTAGTGTATACTGTTTCTCCAGCGTCTCCAAAGTCACCATCACGGTTCCAATCTACAAATACAGCATATGCTTCACTATATACTCTTCCTGTCCATTGAGGAGTAATTGTAATTGTATTATTTGTTCCTAGTTCTGTAGATAAATTTGTAAAATCACCATATCCTCCGGCAGAAGCACCAGTTGTATTATCAATAGTTCCTATCTGTACTCTTTGGATATACTCATCACTTATTATATTTCCATTTGAAGAGCAATACCCAGTAGGAGGGATTTGATTTGATTCCGCAGCTAATGTTGTTGCATTTATAGAGGCGCTTGTTGCAGAAACATTTCCTGCTTCATCCTTAGCGCTTACTGATAGCGCGTACGTTGTTTCAGCTACTAATCCAGAAATATTTATTGAATTTGTCGCTGTTGTATTAAAAAGAACATTGTCTACATATACATCATATCCAGTAACAGCTACATTATCTGTAGAAGCATCCCAAGTTAGATTTAATGTTGTTTCTGTAATATCGGAAGTACTTAAGTTAATAGGAGTAGAAGGTGCAATAATATCTACAAAAGCTCCTTCAGAGATCATTAAATCATCTATAGCTATATCACCTTGCCAGCCGTTTCCGGATCCTCCTTGTAATCTTAAAGAAACTGTTCCGCCCACATAAGCATTTAGGTCTACAGTAGCTTTTTGCCAGTTTGAACCTTGATTTCCTGATTTATGCCATACTTCTGTCCAAGAAATTCCACTGTTTGTACTTGCTTCTAAACGAATAGAACCTACAGCATCTCCAGTCATATGATATTGGAAAGTAGCTTGTGCTTCTGTCATTCCAGTAAAGTCGAAACAAGGAGAATTTAAGATAGCCGTTTTCCCAGGATTGTTAGGGCTTGAAGTTTCCATATATATATAATGAGATCCTTCTATTGCGTCCGAAGGCCCTGTTCCATTAGACTGTGTAATTCCACTATTTATTGCCCAATCAAAATCATCGTTAGAATCTTGAGTCCACTGTCCTAATGTATTATTGAACCCTTGGGTATAAGGGAAAGTATTCACTTGTACGATACATTCGTTTACAGGTTCTACTGGAGTATCTATCGTGGTTATAATAAGCGTGTAGTTCTGACTTCCAGAGAATAAGCTTCCTTTATGAGTTACGGTAATTGTATATGTTCCATCTGCTCCTTCAACATCTACACGCTCATAAGGATCTACAACATTATCTTCTTTTGCATTTGAGTCAACACCCGTTAATCTCCAAGGCATAAATGTGTCTGCATCTTTAGTAATACGGATATCAAGGTCATTAATAAGTACAGGGGTAGGATCATTTGTTCCAGTTACAGGAGTTCCTGGAGCATCTGTCCAAGAAATAGATGCTTGTAAAATCTTACCTGCTGGCACAGTAATTTGAGTTTGATATGAATCACCATCAGTTAATGTACGCTCATCAATTGTCGCTGTAGTTCCATTAGCAGTAACTGTTTCTGCCATTCTTTTTGCATTTAATAATCCCCATCCGAAGATTGCATCAGGACCATTAGATCCAGCGTCGTCTGCTGTGTGTAAAGCAAGACCTTTAAGTGTTGCCGCTTTCGCGAAAGCGCCATTAACATCATTATAGTGTTGTTGAAGCAATAATAAAGATCCCATTACATTAGGAGAAGCCATAGACGTTCCAGAAAGGGAATTATATGCAGTATCACTGTTTTGGAATGTAGAGTATACTTCTGTTCCATTACCAGCGATATCTGGCTTAATACGGAAATCATCTGTAGGTCCTTCACTACTTCCACCATTAATAGTAACACTATATAAAGATCCATCTACTCCGACACTGGCATCTTGCGCATTTGCAACAACTAAGTTGTTTTTTGTAATTGCTTTACCGGTAAGCTTGTCATACGTAGGATTTCCGCCAAGTGGAGCGCCGTTAAATGAATCTATGTTTCCTTCATTACCTGCAGCAGCAACCATAAGGTAAAATGGTGCGTTATACATAATTTCATCCCAGCTTTGAGACTCACTAGAATAAGATCCAAACCATTGATCAGGAATAGTCGTTCCTAGTAGTCCATATGAGTGATTAGAGATAAGCATTCCATTAGCAGCTGCAGCTGTTGCTTCTGCAACATCATCATTCCAACGATATCCATTGGTTGTAACATGAGGAGCCATTCCTTGTGCTTCTGCTTGAACACCAGAAGCCATAATGGTTCCAGTTACGTGAGCAGCATGGTAATTAAGCTGAATTCCTTCACTTGCTTCATCTTGAACAGTATAGCGATTTGTTCCTCCTGTTCCATCATACTCTTGGTGAGATGCTCTTGCATGACCACCATCCCATACGTATGCTGTCATATTTTGACCCATTAGGTTTAATCCTAATGAACCTCCAGCATTAATATGAGTTGTTCTTGTTGATACAGCAGTATTTGCATTAAATGTACGATAATATACAGGTGTTCCGTCAGGAAGAATACGTTGTAGTTCTGCAAGACCTCCATCTTCTAAAGTAAGCAGAGTTTCAAGACCTTTTTGAGTGGCTTGTTGTTTTGCAAGTTGACGTTGCTGAGAATTAATTTGTAAGAACTGCTGTTCTAATTGAGCAAGTCGTTCCTGATTGTTTTCTTTTTTGATTTGTGCGATTTGGTCTGGCGTTTGCGCATTTACTTGTGTTGCACATAATGCCAATCCTAGAGATAGTACTCTTAGGTAGTTTTTTTTCATGATTGTTGTTTATGGTTCGGGGTAAGTAATTACATTACAATGTTTTTACTACGGCGGCGAAAGTCAATCAAAAAAACAGAAAGAAAAAAAATTTTCGACAAAATGCACGAAAAAATCTTTTACAAGTAAAACTGGTAAAAATTTCATCGATGAAATACTCAAAATTAACATTTGATTTTTGTGAATTTGATTTAAAACAACAACCTAAATAAGGTTTTACCTCAAAATGAGAAGAATACACACAACTATATTTATAAATTAAGGAGACATACAATATATTATTACTGTTTTTAGAAAAACGGTATTTTCCAAATAATGATTTGAAAAAGTCACATATTGAGTAAACAAGTATGCTTGTTTATCGACAAAACACTATAATTAATATGTACTTTTGAAATGATGGAACAAAGCACGATACTTTCTGTAAATAAACTCTCAATCTCATTCCCTCAAAAAGGAAGTATTGAAGAGGTTATACATGAGATATCTTTTGACCTTAGAAGAAATGAGATTCTTGCTATTGTAGGTGAATCTGGATCTGGAAAGTCTATTACAAGCCTAGCTACTTTGGGACTTCTTGATAAAAAAGCAATAGTAAAAGGAAGTATTTTATTTAAGAGTACAGAGCTTCTTTCTTTTTCTGAGAAAGCATATAGGAATTTACGAGGCCGAATAATCTCTATGATTTTTCAAGAACCCATGAGTTCTTTAAATCCATCGCTTACTTGTGGTTATCAAGTGATTGAGATTTTGAAACAGCATACAGCATTAACAAACCAAGAGGCCAAAGAAAGGACTATTCTACTTTTCGAGAAAGTTAAATTACCCGATCCCGAAAGTTTGTTTAATGTATATCCACATCAAATAAGTGGAGGGCAGAAACAGCGTGTGATGATTGCGATGGCGATTGCGTGTGACCCAGAAATCCTTATTGCCGATGAGCCTACTACAGCACTCGATGTTACTGTACAAAAAGAGATCATACAATTACTTCGAGATATTCAAGAAGAGACAGGAATGAGTATTATTTTTATCTCTCATGATTTATCGCTAGTTAAAGAGATTGCAGACAGAGTACTTGTTATGTATAAAGGAGATATAGTAGAAGAGGCTCCAGCAGAGGTGTTATTTAAAACACCCACTCATAATTATACAAAGGCATTATTAAATGCAAGACCGTCTCTAGAAAATCGCTTACTTAAACTGCCTACAATTACAGACTATCTTACAAATATGATAGATTCTCAGGTTGAAATTCCTGAAGAACGTACAAAACGATTAAAAGAATTGTATGAGACAACACCATTATTAGAAGTGCAGAATGTAGAAAAAACATATATTTCTAAAACAGGGTTATTTGGTAAAACTAGAATTGTAAAAGCGGTAAATGATATTTCTTTTTCTTTATATGAAGGAGAGACATTAGGACTTGTAGGTGAATCTGGTTGCGGAAAATCAACTTTAGGGAATGCTATTTTGCAACTAGATAAAGCATCTGCGGGCTCTATTATATATAGAGGAAATGATATTACAACTCTTAAAGGAAAAGCATTAAGAGCTTTACGCAGAGAGATACAGATTATCTTTCAGGATCCTTATGCATCCTTAAACCCTAGACTTACTGTAGGCGAGGCTATAACAGAACCTATGGAAGTGCATAAATTATTTTCGACAAAAAAGGAGCGTAAAGAAAAAGCGATGGAGATATTACATCGAGTAGGTTTAGAAAGTTCACATTATAATAGATATCCGCATGAGTTTAGCGGAGGTCAACGACAACGTATAGGAATTGCACGTACTATAGCAGTACAACCTAAATTAATTATATGTGATGAATCTGTAAGCGCATTAGATATTTCTGTTCAAGCGCAAGTTTTAAATTTACTTAATGAACTAAAACAAGATTTTAAGTTTACTTACATATTTATATCACATGATTTGGCAGTGGTCAAATATATGTCTGATCAACTTGTGGTTATGAATAAAGGAAAGATAGAAGAAATAGGAGAAGCAGATAGTATTTATAAAAACCCTGATAAAGCATATACAAAGAATCTTATAGATGCTATTCCTAAAGGTGCTTAAATCATAAATAGAAATACCTTTTTGGCAAGATATAAACAGTTGCCTATAAAGTTAAATGCTTCTTTAAGGCTGTTGAAAAATGATTTGATAGGGTTTAAAGAGTAATTAGGCTCCATAGTAATTTGTTTCGATTAGGGGTAAAACAAAATCCGCAGGGCTCCCCCCGCGGATTTCTAACAAATCATAACATTAAACACTCGTATGAGTTTTAAAGCTATTCGGTTTTGATAAAGGTTTAACTGGTCACTTGTCTGGTTAATTAAACACTTTATCGATATCAATTATTTCATTTGGGGAGTGCTAATGTAGTATATTTTTTTACTTATCCAAATTTTAATCTTAATTTTTTTCTTTAAATGTTAAAATTTTGTGTATTTCATCGATTTTATTGAGTTTTTAATCGTCAAAACATAATAAATAGAAAAAATAAGCCATCAGAATTAATAAAATTGAAGGAGAAAATTATTTGAAAATTTTAGAAAACCTGCCATTTTTGTTTTCTGTGTGTTTTCTCACATAACGAACATCTGCTACTTGGTAATAAGAACGTCCATAATTAGAGCGTTTGTCTTCTTGAAGTCGTTTTGCAACTTGGTTTGTCATTTTAATCACAAACTCTTCTTCTTTATTTGGGAAAGAAAGATCACGTCCAGCATGATCTAATTTTTTACCTCTTGGAGAAAGATCTCCTTTACGTCTTATATAATCTTCTGTTTCAAAAAGCTCATTATAGCAATGTATTAATTCATGAGCAAGCACGGCCATAGGAGAATTATAGCCTTTGTTTTTTATAAACCATTTCTTACGATGATTTTTTCTAAAGACAAGGCCATGGGTGTCATAAAAACCTACAGTATTATTTTTGGGGCTATAAAAGTTTTTGCCTTTGGAGTACACAAGTTTAATATCGTGTATCGTATCTGCTACCAATACATCTATAATATCTACTGTTTCCATGACTCCATCATCTTCATATGTAATAGTGAGCGCATTAGTTTTATATAAAAAATCTAATGCTTTAAATGTATTACGTATAAAACGATCTGAAATAATATCATAATTACGATCTTCGATATATGTATAAAGGTGAGGTTGTTTTTGAAGATCGTATATAGTCATAGTTATCTATAGATTCATTTCTGGGACTTCATCTGGTATGGTGAGCTTTCCTTCGGTAGCATTTTGAATATCTTCTACAGAAACTCCTGGAGCTCTTTCTAAAAGAAGAAAGCCTTCAGAGGTGACTTTTATAACAGCTAGGTTGGTTACTATTTTTTTTACACAGCCTACTCCAGTAAGAGGTAAGCTACATTGCTTAAGTAATTTAGAATGTCCAGCTTTATTGGTGTGCATCATAGCGACAATGATATTCTCTGCACTAGCGACTAGGTCCATAGCGCCTCCCATTCCTTTTACCATTTTGCCTGGTATTTTCCAGTTTGCGATATCTCCATTATCTGCGACTTCCATAGCGCCTAATATTGTAAGGTCAACGTGTTGACCTCGTATCATACTAAAACTTGTTGCACTATCAAAAAAACTGGCACCAGGTAATGTTGTGATGGTTTGTTTTCCTGCATTAATAATGTCTGCATCTTCGTCTCCTTCAAATGGAAAAGGTCCCATTCCTAAAACCCCATTTTCACTTTGGAATTCTACCTCAATATCATTGCGTACATAATTTGCTACGAGTGTAGGTATACCTATACCTAAGTTTACATAATACCCATTCTTTACTTCTTGAGCGATACGTTGTGCGATTTGATTTTTATTTAATGCCATAATCAATTTGATACTATTGTTGGTTTTTTTTGAGCAAAAAACAAATTACTCTCTTGTTCTTACGGTTCTTTGTTCAATACGTTTTTCATAGCGTTCTCCTTGAAAAATACGTTGAACAAAAATGCCGGGAATATGTATTTGATTAGGATCCAATGTTCCTACGGGAACAAGTTCTTCTACTTCTGCGACTGTTATTTTTGCAGCACCGCACATATTGGGATTAAAATTACGTGCAGTTCCTTTAAAAATAAGATTTCCCGCAGCATCCCCTTTCCAAGCTTTTACAAAAGCAAAGTCTGCATCAAATGCGTGTTCTAATACATGCATTTTTCCATTAAATAACCGTGTCTCTTTTCCTTCTGCTACTTCGGTTCCATAACCAGCTGGGGTATAAAAAGCAGGGAATCCTCCTTGGGCAGCTCTACAGCGCTCTGCAAGTGTTCCTTGAGGAATGAGCTCTACATCTAGTTCTCCACTAAGCATTTGTCTTTCAAACTCTGCATTTTCTCCTACATAAGAAGAAATCATTTTTTTGATTTGACGTTTTTGTAATAGCAATCCGAGTCCAAAATCATCTACCCCCGCATTATTAGAGACACAGGTAAGCTCATTTATATCGAGATGAACAAGTTGTGCAATAGCATTTTCTGGAATACCACTTAGGCCAAAACCTCCAAACATCATGGTCATACCGCTTTTTACGCCTTTTAATGCTTCTTGAACACTGTTTACTTTCTTTGTGATCATCGTTATTTAATTTGATTTAAAAATACAAAAATTAGAGATGAGTACGCTTTCGCGAAAGCATAAAAAAACCCATCAAATTTGACAGGTTTTTTAATTGTTGTTTTTAGAGAAACTACATGTCTAGTTCGTCAGGGAGTTCATCACTTACTCCTTTTCCTTTATAATCTTCACAATTTACCTCTATAGATAGGTCTTTTGGTTTTTCAAATTTTCCATCAGAGACGTTAAGATCTTTATTACTGTAGACATCTTTCATATATAATCCCCATATAGGTAGCGCCATTGTAGCACCTTGTCCATATCGGGTTGTTCTAAAATGTGTAGCTCTATCATCACCTCCTACCCATACACCTGTAACAAGATTAGGGACAATACCCATAAACCAACCATCACTTTGGTTTTGTGTAGTTCCTGTTTTTCCAGCAATAGGGTTTCTAAAAGAATAAGGATGACCCGTTACTACGTTTTTATAATCTGCACGGTTGGATTTTCCTGTACGTAATCTACGTCCCGAACCAGCTTCTGTTACTCCTTCCATTAATTTTAAGGTAACATAGGCTGCTTCTTCACTTAATACATCTTTAGGATTTGGAACATGTTGATAAAGAATAGTTCCATTTTTATCGGCAATAGAGCTTACAATTTGCGGTTTGATATACACTCCTTTGTTTGCAAAAGCACTATATGCAGAGACCATTTCATAAAGGCTTAAGTCTGCTGTTCCTAATGCGATTGAGGGTACAGGAGGGATGTTTTCTACATCAACTCCTAGTTTTTCAACAAGATCAATAATAGGTTGAGGTCCTACTTCGTTCATGAGTCTAGCAGATATGGTATTAACAGAACCTGCAAGTGCATCTTTCATCGTCATCATACCTCCATATTTTCCGTCAGAGTTTTTAGGCTCCCAATCTTTGGTATTTCCGTGCGTTCCTGCAGCAATACTAAACAATGTATTAGGTAATGTATCACAGGGTGAAATGTGTAGTTGGTCTACTGCTGTAGCATATAAGAAAGGCTTAAAAGTAGATCCTACTTGACGTTTTCCTGTTTGTACATGATCATACTGAAAGTGTGACATATTAATACCACCTACCCAAGCACGAACTTCTCCAGTTTGAGGAACCATAGACATCATACCTGTACGTAAGAACTTTTTATAATATCGTATAGAGTCGCGAGGAGTCATTATAGTATCTATATCTCCTTGCCAAGAAAATATAGACATATCTGTTTTTATGTCAAATGATTTAAGGATATCACCCTCGCTTTTTCCAGCGGCTTTCATTTTGCGCCATCTGTCAGAGCTTTTAATTGCACGAGTAAAGATGAGATCTTCTTCGTGTTGTTCAATATCTCTAAATGGTGCAGTTTTATTTTTTACATTCTGTTTATCAAATTCTAATTGCAGTCTTGGCATGTGCTTTTGTACGGCTTCTTCGGCCATGCGCTGCATTCTAGAATCTATTGTTGTGGTAATGGTTAATCCATCACGGTATATATTGTAATATTCTATATTTCCATCTGCATCTTCACCTTTGGGATTTTCTTCAATCCAGTCTGCTAGAAACTTTTTAAGATTTTCTCTAAAATAGGTTGCGATACCATCTCTATGTCCTTCTGGAGTAAACCTAACGATCATAGGTAATGCTTGTAATGAATCTTTTTCGGCAGTGGTAAGAAAGCCGTTTTTTTCCATTTGTTTAAAGACTTGATCCCGACGTCTTTTAGACTTTTCTCTAGATATTTCGCGATGAGGGTTATACTGCCTAGGGTTTTTAAGCATGGCAACAAAGACCGCAGATTCTTCTAAAGTTAAATCTTTTACATTTTTATTAAAATAAATACGGGATGCAGAACTTATCCCAATAGCATTATACAAGAAGCCAAACTTATTAAGATACATCGTAATGATCTCTTCTTTGGTATATTGACGCTCTAGTCGTGTTGAGATGACGTATTCTTTTACTTTTTGGATTAATCGTTCTATGGTTGATTTAGGAGGATTTGAAAATAAAAGCTTAGATAACTGTTGTGTCACGGTGCTCGCGCCCCCATTTTGTCCTAAATATGCAAAGGCTCTTGCGGTTCCTCTAAAATCTATTCCAGAGTGGTCATAATAACGCTCATCTTCGGTGGCGACTAAAGCATCTATAAGATTTTGAGGTAAGTCTTCATACTTAATAGGTGTACGGTTTTCGTTATAGTAAGTTCCTAGTTGTTGACCATCTGCCGAAATGATTTTGGTAGCGAGGTTACTTTCTGGATTTTCTAATTCTTCAAAGGTTGGAAGCTTTCCAAAAACATTCCAACTTGCAAGTAAGAATAATAGCACTATAGCCAGAAGACCCCCAGCAAATAATCCCCAGAACCATTTTATAAATTTTTTAAAATTGTTTTGAGGTTGAGTTGCTTTTTTATTTTTGATTTGCTTTTTTGCCATTGTTATTAATTTTGAGAACGTTCTATACGTAATCCTACTTCGGTAATCCCTTCTAATCGTACGTCTCCAGTAATGTTTCCATTTTTACGTACGGCATGTTCTATGGAGAATTTGTAGGTTCCGCTTTCGCGAAAGCGTACACCTTCTTTATACCATAGTTTATTTTCTTTTACGTCATTAAATCCTGTTCCTAACCATTCTCCTTCTGGGGTTGACATTTCATATTCCAATGTGTCAGTAAGCCTTTTCCCATTAGGGAAATCCATTCTTGCAATAAGAAATAAATTACTGTATTTATACTCATTTGTATTACGTAATGTAATAAACAAGTTATGAGGTTCTATACTATCTACGTCAGAAATCTCAAATTGGATCGGTTGTTCTTTTACCCAACCATTATTCATGGTATGATAACTATCATAGACACGATTGTTATCACATGATATAAAGGTAATAACAAAGAGTAAAAGCATCGTTACTTTACACATCGTTGTTAGGTTTCTTTTTTGGTCTATTACGTCTGTTATTAGAGCGCTTTGCGTTTGTGTTTCCTTTTTGGGCTGGCTTCTTTTGATCGGTATTCTTTTGGGCTGGCTTCTTTTGAGTTGGTTTTTTTTGATTTGATTTTGTAGTTGTGGCCGTAGCTGCTGTTCGTTTTTTATTTCGATTTCGGTTGTTACGACGTTTGTTTGTTTGTTTTGGTTTATCAAAACGAGTAAGACTGTCTTGACCTACAACGTTTCCAAAGTCTGTTTTAGTGTCTTTTTCTATTTCTGCAGCAAATTCTTCTAGACTTACTACGGGTTCTTTTGCTTTGTTTGCTGCAATAATTTCATTAGCATTAGCAGCTGTAAGTTGATGCCAGTTCATCCATTCACCCTCATAAGCGTACCAAAGATATCCTTGAAAAATATCTATTTTTTGACAAACAGCAGTTCCTTTTTCTGTGTATAGCTTTACGTCTGTTTTTGGAAATTCTTTTAATGCATCCATATAAGCATCTAACTCATAATTAAGACAGCATTTTAATTTCCCACATTGTCCTGCTAGTTTTTGAGGATTGAGAGATAATTGTTGGTAACGAGCAGCACCTGTTGTTACAGATCTAAAGTCTGTGAGCCAAGTAGAGCAACATAATTCACGTCCACAAGAGCCGATTCCTCCAAGTCTAGCGGCTTCTTGACGAAGACCAATTTGTTTCATCTCAATACGCGTTCTAAACTCTTGAGCAAATTCCTTGATGAGTTGACGAAAGTCCACACGATCTTCTGCGGTGTAGTAAAATGTAGCTTTTGATGCGTCTCCTTGAAACTCAATATCAGAGATTTTCATTTGTAGTTCAAGTCGTATCGCTATCTGGCGCGCTTTTACCTTCATAGGCTCTTCTCGCTCCCTAGCTTTTGTCCAGATGTCTATATCTTTTTGAGTCGCTTTGCGGTATACTTTAAGTGTTTCTTCGGTATCTTCTTTTACTTTTTTACGTTTCATTTGGACACGTACAAGTTCTCCTGTAAGTGTAACCATTCCTATATCATGCCCAGTTGCTGCCTGTGTGGCAACAATATCTCCGATACTTAAAGATAGGCTTTCTGTATTTTTATAATAGTCTTTACGTCCATTTTTAAAACGAACTTCGACATAGTTAAATCCTGTCTGACCTTCTGGAATAGTCATATTTGAAAGCCAATCGAAAACAGTAAGTTTATTACAACCATCTGTTCCACAGGTTCCGTTGTTTTTACAACCACGAGGTTGCCCATCGGCTCCTGTTCCGCAATTACCACACGCCATATATTAGATATATCTTAAGGCAAAAGACTAAAAATCAATATTTAATTGATAAATTTTGTACTTTGCTCATTATTATTATTTAGTTTTGATAGCTAGCTAAGGTTTAAAGATACCATTTATTAAGGTTTCTTTTGTTAGTTTCCTTTTTTGAAAAAGCGATCGAACAAATTTAAGACTTAAACTCCACCTTATGAAACTAATTCTACGTGTAACTCTTTTATTATGTATACTCGGTATATATAATATAGGTCTTGCACAAGAATTTAATCAAACACAAGGTGGGCAAATGATATTTAATGCTTCAGGACTTAATTGTCTTTCAGAAGGAGAGTATCAAACATATCAAGGAACTCTTTTAAATAATATAGAAGAACTTTCTCGAGATGAATTACGATCTTATCGACCTCATTTACAAAGAGAATCACAACAAGTAGCATTTGCTTGGCCTGTAAGACAGGCAGATGATTTTGACTATAATAGTACTTGGGCTATTTCTGTTTATTTTGATCATGATGAAACGACAGGAGGTCTAGAAGATTGGAACTGTGGTACACGAACTTATGATACTTCAAGTGGATATAATCACCAAGGTGTCGATATTTTTTTATGGCCATTTTCTTGGAAACAAGTAGAAGAAGAACAAACAGAGGTTATAGCCGCAGCCGCAGGACAAATTGTTTTTAAAAATGATGGCAGCTTTGATAAAAATTGTACTGCTGGTGGAAACGGGCAACAATGGAACGCCGTTTTTGTAGAGCATTCTGACGGAAGTGTTGCTTGGTATGGACATATGAAAAGCGGAAGCCTTACAACAAAAAATGTAGGAGATACGGTAGAACAAGGAGAATTTTTAGGAGTTGTTGCTAGTTCTGGAAACTCAACAGGACCTCACTTACACTTTGAAGTATATGAAAGCGCAGGGGGTAATCTTATAGATCCTTATGCTGGACCGTGTAATGATCTTAATGACACAAGTTGGTGGGCAGAACAAAAAGAATACCTTAACACTGGAATTAATACAATACTTACGCATACGGACCTTCCTAATTTTGGAACATGTCCAGAAATAGAAGAGACTTTTGAGAGCACACAATTTGATCCAGAATCAACAATATGGTTTATTGGGTATTATAAAGACCAGGTAACTGGAACATCTGCTCTAAATGAAGTATATGATCCTAATGGAAATTTGTTTTCTAGCTGGACGACAAATTTTACAGATGATTATGCCGCTTCTTGGTGGGCACAACAAAGAACAATAAACAGTGTACTAGGAGAGTGGACGTATATTGTTACCTATAATGAAGAAGTTGACGAACATACCTTTACTGTAGGTCAACTTTCTGTAGAAGATGAGATATTTGATGAAGTTAGACTATTTCCAAATCCGACAAATGATATTGTAACTATAGGAGCTCCTGTAGCTCTTGGACAAGTTATAATAAGAGACGCTGTAGGTAGAACAGTGCTTGATTTTCAAAACTTAAATGAAGTGAGTTTAGAAATGGATCTTACTCATTTAACAACAGGAATCTATTTTGTAACAGCAAAAGCCATTGATTCTGATGCTCAGACAGTATTAAGGATCATCAAAAGATAAAACAAACACACACCTTTATGATACTAAAAAAGCGACATTATATAATGTCGCTTTTTTGTTTTTACGCAGTGTATTTTAAAACCTAAGAGATTTATTTTTTCTGAAACTTTAATTTCTCAGATCGTCCTTTTTTGAATATTTTGTTACTGTTGCCTTTACCACTTCTTAGTTTTTTCTGTTCTTCATGAGGAAGGTGTGTTATTTCTGCACACTCTTGAGAACAGCAATTCTCCATTTGAGAAGCACAAGATTCACATTGAATAAATAAGAGATGACAAGCTTCGTTTGCACAGTTAACATGAGTATCGCACGAATTACCACACTGATGACAATTTGAAATAATATCTTCAGAAATACGCTCTCCTCTTCTATGATCAAAAACAAAGTTTTTTCCTTTGAATTTGTTATCTAGCTTTTGTTGTTCGACCTGTCTGGCATATTCTATAATACCCCCTTCTAGTTGAAATACATTTTTAAACCCTTTGTGTTTAAAGTAAGCACTCGCTTTCTCACAACGTATACCACCCGTGCAATACATTACTAGTTTTTTATCTTCTTTATGATCTTTAAGATCATCTTCTATGATGTCTAGAGAATCTCTAAAAGTATCTACATCTGGAGTAATAGCATTTTTAAAATGACCTATTTCACTTTCATAATGATTACGCATATCTACAAGCACAGTATCTTCTTGTTCGATAAGTGTATTAAATGTTTGTGCATCTACATGAATTCCTTTATTAGTCACATCAAAAGTTTCATCAATAAGTCCATCGGCTACAATCTTATTACGCACTTTTACTTTGAGTTTTAGAAAAGACTTGTTGTCTTGTTCTATGGCAATGTTTAAACGTACATTGTATAAGAAGTGAATCTTATCTATAAAGGACTTGAACTTAGTAAAATTTGTTGCAGGAACAGATAGTTGTGCATTAATACCTTCTTTGGCGACATAGATGCGCCCTAAGACATTCATGTCGTCCCAAGCTAGGAATAAGTGATTTCTAAAAAGTTCGGGGTTACCTATATGTGCATATTGGTAAAAAGAGAGTGTGAAGCGCTCATCTCCAGCCTCGTCTATAAGGGCTGCTCTCTCCTTTGCGCTTAATGTGTTGTACAGTTGCATGCTATACGTGTATTTAAGTTAAAAAGAAATAATTTTTGCAAAGGTACTATATCTTCATAAAAAGATCACAAAAAATGCCCGGAGGTTGATCCTGCGGGCATTTTTTTGAACGGCTAATTCATTTGTTAAACTTATTTCTATTTGTGTTACAAGCACAGAAATGTCGCTTAAGCTAGCCGCCTTCCAACTTTCTGCTATGCGTTAGCATCATAGAACGCTTCGCTTTCAGTTGGATTTTATTGTTTTTAATTCGTTTTAAACTCATTTTTGGTATTACTTCTCATGAAGTAGACTACAAAAAAGAAAAGGGTTGCGTGTTTTTAAAAAAAAGATTTTTTGTTAAAAAGTATTACGCTTTCGCGAAAGCGTACCTTGCCCCCTTCAAATAGAAACCCTACTTTTACTTACCAATTTTTAGAATTCAAAAAGTGAAGAAAATGAGCAGTGAAAAAGAAGCCAAATTAAAAGCGCTACAACTTACCTTAGATAAGCTAGATAAAACCTACGGAAAAGGCGCCGTAATGAAGATGGGAGATCAAGCTATTGTAGATGTAGATTCTATCCCAACAGGCTCTTTGGGCCTAGATGTTGCTTTGGGTGTAGGAGGGTATCCTCGTGGACGTGTTATCGAAATATATGGACCAGAATCTTCTGGAAAAACAACACTAACGCTTCACGCTATCGCTGAAGCTCAAAAAGCAGGAGGAATTGCTGCATTTATAGATGCAGAACATGCATTTGATCGTTTTTATGCTGAGAAACTAAATGTTGATATAGAAAATCTTATTATCTCCCAACCAGATAATGGGGAGCAAGCTCTTGAAATTGCAGATAACTTGATACGTTCTGGAGCAATAGACATCATCGTTATTGATTCTGTGGCCGCTCTAACTCCTAAAAGCGAGATAGAAGGCGAAATGGGAGATTCAAAAATGGGATTACATGCACGATTAATGTCGCAAGCTCTTCGTAAACTTACTGGGTCGATAAGCAAAACCAATTGTACCGTAATTTTTATTAATCAATTACGTGAGAAGATAGGTGTTATGTTTGGAAATCCAGAAACGACGACTGGAGGTAATGCATTAAAGTTTTATGCTTCTGTACGATTAGACATAAGAAGATCTACTCAAATTAAAGACAGTAATGCAAATGTAATGGGTAATAAAACCCGTGTAAAGGTTGTTAAAAATAAAGTAGCACCTCCATTTAGAATGGCAGAGTTTGATATTATGTATGGAGAGGGCGTTTCTAAAGTAGGAGAAATTATAGATATAGGTGTAAATTATGAGATCGTAAAGAAAAGCGGTTCCTGGTTTAGTTATCAAGACACAAAGCTCGGTCAAGGTCGAGATGCCGTCAAAGCATTGTTGCTAGATAATCCTGATCTGATGGAAGAACTCGAAACAAAAATTCACGCTGCAATTAAAGCATCAAATGAATAGCATTTTAAAAACCTCCTATTTTTAGGAGGTTTTTTTGCATCAGGACGCAACCTTTTAGTGTTTTACGTATCTATAGTATAAATGCCTTATTAATATATGAAAAAAATAAGTATACTATTTGTCGTTTTTTTATTCCTAATAGGATGTAGTACAGATGATGTACCTACTTTCTTTTTTGAAGTTACGCCTGTAAATACTGTAAGTGATGTTCCTGATACATTTGTAGTGGGACAAACAGATACGTTACAAGTAACATATAGAAGACCCTCTACATGTCATGCGTTTAATGGGTTTGATATAAATACAGATGGAGATGTAAGAGAGATTGCTCTTGTAACAAAGGTAGTTCAAGGAAGAGCTAGTTGTTCAGGTTTACAAGATGATATGAGGACAGCTCCACTAGTTATAACACCAGAAGAAGTAGGTCAATTAAATTTAAGTTTTTTTGCGGGAAATAATGCCGAAGGCGATCCCACATTTTTGACATTTAATGTACCTATTGTAGAATAGAAAAGGTAACTAACCAATAACTATATTTTGAGTTTAGAACGACTCATTGATAATTGTAAAAAGAAACATGCAAAAGCCCAAGAAGAGTTATACAAGCGTTATGCTAGTACGCTTTTTTCGGTTTGCTTAAAATATGCTTCTAGCTATGCAGATGCCGAAGACATACTGCAAGATGCTTTTATTATCATTTTTGATAAAGTTGCTCAGTATAAACACCAAGGTTCTTTTGAAGGTTGGTTAAAAAGAATAGCAATCAATACAGCACTCCAACGTTACCGGAAAACAGGAGTTCTTAACTTGATTAATGAAGAGAATATAAGTGAAGTAGATGTAGAGGTAGAAGAAGAAAGTGTGCCTCTTGATTATTTACTTCATATTATTCAAGAGTTACCAGATAGATATAGAATGGTATTTAACCTTTATATACTTGATGGGTATTCTCATAAAGAGATTTCTGGATTATTGGAAATTTCAGAAGGCACGTCTAAATCTAATTTGGCTCGTGCTCGTAAAATATTAAAAAATAAAATTGAGGTAAGTCAAGACTATACCTTAAGTCAATTTCAAACCAAATGAAAGAGAAAAAGAATCTAGACAGGCTTTTTCAGGAGAAATTTAAAAATTTTGAAGCACATCCTAGTGATCAAGTGTGGAAAAATATTGTCGCAGCAAAAGCAAAGAAAAAAGAAGACCGTAAGGTTGCTATTATATGGTGGCGTCTTGGTGGTGTTGCAGCAGTATTATTGTTACTGATAACAACAGGAACAATAGTATGGAATTCTTCTTCAGGAGATACTCTTAATAGCGAGCCAGGGTTAGTACAAACTGAAAAAGAAGGAAATTCAGATACCAGTGTAGTAAAAACTGATAGTGACCCTTCTATTCCCGCAGATGAAGCACATCAAAATGAAGATAATTCATTACAATCAGATACATCATCTGAGTTAATAGTAAACACAGGCGACCCTAAAAGCAATACAACCCCTACCAACATTAGTGATCAAGAAAAAGAAGGTCTTTTCCCCAAAAATGGGAACATTCAAAATGATGTAACGGGTACTAATAAAACAACAACTACAAATCAACAGAAATCAAATCATGGAATTGTAGATACTCCAAGGAATACGTCTGTACAATCTTCTACAGAAGATGTTACTGTAACAATAGGGGAGCAAGAAACTCCAAAACGATCTGATCTTATAGATCCTACGGTTACTATAGATCAAAGTACTGGAGAAGTAATAGCAGCAACAACAGAAAACACAGAGACTACTGAAAATAAAAGTATAGAGGAAGATCAAGAAGAAGTTCAAGATGATCAGAAGAAATCACTTGTAGAAGAAGCTGCTCGTATTGCCGCAAATGAGGAGCAAGAAGATGAAGACCAAGAGAAAGATGCTGTAGGAAGAAGATGGGATGTAGGCGCTGTAGCAGCTCCTGTGTTTTATGGTGATTTTGGAGGCTCTGGTATAGACCCTCAGTTTAAAGATAATTCAAAAACGAGTGATTTAAATTTAAGTTATGGTGTACAAGTAAGTTATGCTGTGAGCTCTAAATTCAAAGTACGTACAGGAGTAAGTAATGTAGACTTAAATTATAACACTCAAGATATTTCATTTACAGCAAGTAATAGTGCTCGTACATTAAGGGGAATTGATTTTTCTCAAGGCGCAAGTTTTTTAGATATTACAGATCGTGTAGACCCTTCATCTTCTCCAACAATAAGTGAAGATGGTTTAGGACAAGGAGGTAATTCGGTTTCTAATGGAGAAATTCAACAAAACGTAGGATATATAGAAATCCCTCTAGAAGCAGTATATGTGCTTTCTGATAAACGATTGGGAGTTGAGCTTATAGGAGGAGTAAGCACGTTATTACTTAATAACAATGAAGTCTTTTTAGAATCTAACGGACTTCGTACAAATCTAGGAACTTCCAATGCTCTTAATGACGTAAGTTTTACAACAAATGTAGGTGTAGGGCTTAATTATAAAGTAACAGAAAAAATAAAAATAAACGTAGAACCATCTCTTAAATATCAACTTAACGCTTATAGTAATAGCGTTGGAGAATTTAAGCCATACTACGTAGGAATATATACAGGAGTGAATTATCGCTTCTAGAAAAAACACTTGCCGTTAGGTTAGTTTTTTAGTTGGTTAGGTTAGTTGTTGCGATAAGCAATAATTACAGAAAGGCGTCGCTGGTTACGACGCCTTTTACATGTATATATATTAGGGTATATTAAGCGTGTTTTCTAATTCTTTTAAAATAACAATACGTGTTTTTTCTCTAAGCTCTTTTTTATGACTTTGATCCATTCCTTGAGTAGGAATAAATGAAAGTACTTTTGCTCTCATTTTACCAGGCCCGCCTTCATAAAATTGATATGGAAACAACTTCTTATTATCATAAAAAACCATAGGAATAATCGCTATTTGATGATCAATAGCAAGTCTAAAAGCACCATCTTTAAAGCTATCTAGTGTGATAGATGTATCATTTGGAACACCTCCTTCAGGAAAAATACAAATACTTAAGCCTTGTGTAAGTCTTTTTTGAGCTTGGTCAAAAACAGCTTTGCGACTACGGGCATTACCACGATCTACAAGGATGCAAGTTCGTTTATAAAAAAATCCAAAAAGTGGAATTTTTGCAAGTTCTGCCTTTCCTACAAAAACAAAAGGGTTTTTTGAAACGTGAAGCATTAACATAATATCTAGCATAGAAGCATGATTAGATACCAGCATATAACTTTCTCCCTTTTTAAAAGATTGTTCTCTTTTGATACTAGGATAAAAACCCATGCAGAACATAATGACTCTTGCCCAAATACGAGCTAGTTTAAAAAAGAAAGGATACCACGTTTCTTTTAAGACACTAATGATGAGTAAAGGAGATAATATAAGAATAACAACAAGCATTAAAATATAAAACCATATCCTCCAAAGTGCAATTCCTATTTTTCTAAAAAAATTCATCAGGTCAAAAATAAGTAAAAGGTAGTAGCCTATGCTCAGAAAAAAGTAACTTTGCTTTATATTATTAACAATAGCCTTAATTAAAAGAAGAATATCTTTATAAAAAGGCAAAAGCAATAGATGTCCACGATCGTGATACAATAATTTATGGCAAGAATATTAACTGGCGTACAAAGTACGGGAACGCCTCATTTAGGAAACTTATTAGGAGCAATTATTCCAGCGATTGAGATGGCAAATGCTCCAGGAAATGACTCTTTTCTCTTTATAGCAGATATGCACTCGCTTACTCAGATTAAAGATGGAGACGTTTTAAGGCAGAACACGTATAGTACGGCCGCTACTTGGCTTGCTTTTGGCTTGGATATAGAGAAAACAGTTTTTTATAGACAAAGTGATATTCCTCAAGTAACGGAGCTTTCTTGGTATTTAAGCTGTTTTTTCCCTTATAAAAGATTAACACTAGCGACTAGTTTTAAAGATAAAGCAGATCGTCTAGAAGATGTAAATACAGGACTATTTAATTACCCTGTGCTTATGGCTGCAGATATTCTCTTATATGACGCAGAAGTTGTTCCAGTTGGGAAAGATCAAGCACAACACCTAGAAATAACACGTGACGTTGCTAGTCGTTTCCATGCAGTGATGAAGAGTGAAGTTTTTGTGATTCCTGAAGCAAGTCATAATGAGGAGACCATGTATGTTCCTGGCACAGATGGAGGAAAAATGAGTAAATCCAAAGGGAATATCATAGATATTTTTCAGCCAGATAAGAAATTACGTAAGCAAATTATGGGAATTCAAACGGATAGTACTCCGTTAGAAGAACCTAAGAATCCAGATACGTGTAATTTATTTGCTTTATATAAAATAGTAGCTTCTCCAGAGCAAATTGCAGAAATGCGTGCAAATTATGAAGGAGGCAATTATGGATATGGACATGCAAAGCAGGCGTTTTATGAACTGATTGTAGAAAAATATGCAGTGCAACGAGAACGTTATAACCATTATATGGCAAACCTTGATGAGGTAGATGCAGCACTAGTTATTGGGGCAGAAAAGGCAAAAGTTGTTGCAAATAATGTGTTGACTAGAGTGCGAAACAAAGTAGGTTATTAGTCGATTTTAGATTCGGCATATAACGATTACTCAATATTATAATAATGAAGGTATGGACATTTTGAATTTTTTGAGTGGCAGTGGCATATTTATACTTCTTGCACTCGTATTAATTATCGTATTTTTATACAATAAAATAAAGAATAGAAAGCGATAAGAATACGCTTTCGCGAAAGCGAACCCATGGCAAACATCCGCATTACAAAACAATTTACATTTGAAACAGGTCATGCTTTATATGGCTATGATGGAAAGTGTAAAAACGTACACGGTCATAGTTATGAACTTAGTGTAACTGTTATAGGAATTCCTATTTCTGATACAAACCATGTGAAATTTGGAATGGTAATCGATTTTGGTGATTTAAAGAAAATTGTAAACCAAGAGATTGTAGATGTTTTTGATCATGCAACGGTTTTTAATAAAAATACACCTCATGTCGAGCTCGCAAGAGAATTGTCAGAAAGAGGACATAATGTATTATTGGTAGATTACCAACCAACGAGTGAGATGATGGTGATTGATTTTGCTCAAAAAATACAACCATTACTTCCAGATCATATACAACTTCATTCTTTACGACTTCAAGAAACTCGAACGAGTTATGCAGAGTGGTTTGCAAGTGACAATTAGCCTATGAATATTCCAGCAGGAAAGAAAGTTTATTTTTCTAGTGACAATCATCTAGGAGCTCCTACACATAATGAGAGTAGACCTAGAGAGCAGAAATTTTTGAGATGGCTAGATGAGATTCGTCCAGACGCACATGCTATATTTTTATTAGGAGACCTTTTTGATTTTTGGTTTGAGTATCGCACTGTAGTTCCTAAAGGATTTGTAAGAACCCTAGGGAAGCTGGCAGAATTTAGGGATAGTGGGATAGAGATCTATTTTTTTGTAGGAAATCATGATTTGTGGATGAATGGTTACTTTGAAGATGAATTGGGAATTCCTGTGTATCACAATCCTAAAGTATTTACGATAAACGATAAAAAGTTCTTTTTAGGACATGGAGATGGTTTAGGACCTGGAGATAATGGATATAAACGTATGAAAAAAGTGTTTAGAGGACGTTTTTTTCAATGGATATTTAGATGGGGGCATCCGGATATTGGGATGCGTATTGCACATTACTTTTCGGTAAAGAATAAATTAATTTCTGGAGATGATGATCACATTTTTCTTGGAGAAGAGAATGAATGGTTAGCAACCTATGCAAAGCGTAAGTTAGAAACAGAGCATTATGATTACTTTGTTTTTGGACATCGTCATTTACCTATGGAGATTAAAGTTGGAGAGACATCGACCTATTTTAATTTAGGAGATTGGATTCATCATTATACATATGGCGTTTTTGATGGGGAGCTATTTTCTATAAAGGAGTTTGAACCGTCACAAGGTTAAAGTGTATATTTATATTTTATAAATTAAGAGTTTATGCGTTACTACCTCACTATACTATCCATTGTTTTATTTTTTACGGCATGTAAACCTTATCAATCGACGACTATGAGATCAGAACAAATAACGTACGATACTTTTAGAGCGCAACAACAATCGTTTTCTACGACAGAAGGAGCTATTAAGTATATAGATAAAGGAGAAGGACCCGTGATTCTTTTATTACATGGGGTTCCTACTTCGGGATGGTTATATCGTAAAATGATTGACCCTCTTGTTGATGGAGGATATCGTGTCATTGCTCCGGATATGCTTGGTTTTGGAAATAGTGATTCTCCAAAAGGGTATGAGATTTACTCAGAAGAAATGCATGCACAACGATTGTTAGAATTAATGAATCATCTTGCTATTGATTCTTGGACTCATGTGATGCATGATGCAGGGGGATTATGGACTTGGGAACTAATGGAACAAGCTCCTGATAAAATTAAAAACTTAGCGATTTTAAACACTATTATTTATGAAGAGGGCTTTGACCCTCCTATTCGTTTTGAGGCGGGAATTATGGCTCGTATGGCAATGTGGGGATATCGCAATGGAATCACCACTAATGTCATGTTAAAAGGGCTTTTTAAAGAAGGACTTACTGAGAATAATCTAAACAAAATAGATGTTGAGGGTTATAAACGACCACTTAAAGAGGGTAAGACACGTGCTATGTATTACTTCTTTACTCAAACCTGTAATTCATTACCTGAGTATCAGCCTATGATTCAAAAGATGGATATACCAGCTACTATAATTTGGGGTAAAAACGATTCCTTTTTAAAACTAGAACCCCAACAAGAAGTACTTCAAAAAGATTTAAATATTAAAGATGAAGATATACATCTACTTGAAGCAAAACACTTTATTCAAGAAGAAAAACCAGAAGAGATCGCACAAATGATTCTAGAGTTTATAAAGTAATTAAGACACTTTATTTTAGAGGGGTATTATTTTATATCCTTAATGAGTAATTGTAAACTTACGGCTCCATTCCATTCATTTTCATCAAGTGCATAGACTACATTAAAAGGTTTTTTATTAGAAATAAGATCGTACTTATTTCCCATATTAAATCCTATACCTCCTATAGGTTTACCTTTATTTCCTTGTGTTACTGTAATCTTAAGATGTGTTTGATCTGCACCTACTTTTTTGCCATATCCAGTATCTATTAAATTTTTGGTCATAAATATTGGTCTCATATTTCCTGGACCAAAAGGAGCAAATTGTTTAAGGATACGGTAAAACTTTGGAGTAATCTCTTCAAGGTTAATTTCTGATTCTATAGTAACTTCAGGAATAAGTAACTGTTCTGGACAAGTAGTAGAAACTACTTCTTCAAATCGTTGTTTGAATGCTTCATAGTTTTCTTCTTTTAATGTAAGTCCTGCAGCATATTTGTGACCTCCGAATTGCTCTATATGATCCTTGCATTCATGTAGAGCATTATATACATCAAACCCTTTTACAGATCTTGCAGACGCGGCGAGCATATCACCACTTTTTGTAAAAACTAGTGTTGGTCGGTAATAGGTTTCAATAAGCCTAGAAGCAACAATACCGATTACTCCTTTGTGCCAATCTTCTTGATAAACAACGGTTGTTTTTCTGGAGGTTTCATCATTGTCTTTAATTTGTTTGAGAGCTTCTTCGGTGATGACTTTGTCGGCTTCTTTTCTATCGGCATTATATTGTTCTATTTCTGAAGCATATTCACATGCAATATCGTAGTCTTCCTCTATAAGTAATGTGACTGCATGGTTTCCATGTTTCATACGACCAGCAGCATTGATACGAGGAGCTATAATAAAAACAACATCTGTAATGGTTAATATATTTTTTTTGAGTTGCTGGATGATTGCCTTAAAACCAGCACGGGGAGCCGTATTTATAACTTGTAAGCCATAATAAGCAAGAATTCTATTTTCTCCAGTGATAGGTACGATATCTGCCCCTATCGCTGTGGCAACAAGATCTAGATAAGGATGTAGTTCTGAAAAGGGTTGATTACGCTTTCGCGAAAGCGCACTAATTAATTTAAAACCAACTCCACAGCCACATAGTTCGTCATAAGGATACTCGCAATCTTCACGTTTTGGATCTAAAATAGCGACAGCATCGGGTAATTCAGGACCAGGTCTGTGATGGTCACAAATGATAAAATCGACTCCTTTTTCTTTAGCATAAGCTACTTTTTCTATTGCTTTTACGCCGCAGTCTAAAGCAATGATAAGTGTCATGTCATTATCTGAAGCATAGTCTATACCCATATAAGAAACCCCATATCCTTCTGCATATCTGTCTGGTATATATGTGGCTATATTGGGATGTATTGTTTTTAAATAGGAAGACATTAAAGCTACGCTAGTGGTTCCATCTACATCATAATCTCCGTATACTAGAATATTTTCTCCTTGAGTTATAGCTTGTTCTATACGAACAACTGCTTCCTCCATGTCTTTCATTAGAAAAGGGTCATGAAGCTCATCTAGAGTAGGACGAAAGAATGTTTTTGCTTTTTCGTAATTGTCTATGCCTCTTTGTATGAGCAGTTGCGCCACCGTTTTGTCAACTTGTAAAGATGTAGAAAGTGCTTTTGCTTTTTCAGAATCTGGTATAGGTTTGATGGTCCATCGCATACATTACTGTATATTTATTTTGAATATCCAGGCGTCTTTGAGGTCTTGATCTTTTCTCATTTTTTTTAGTACTTCGTATAACAACACAGGATCTTCGTTATTTCCTATGGATACGTAATAAAAGTTATTTTCAGGCCTTTTAAAAATAGTAGATTGAATGTCTTTGTTTTTTAATTTGGCTGCCCACCTATCTGCATTTGTTTTTGAAGAAAAAACATTTGAGATAATATAATATCCTCTCAATACATCAGGGACTTTTGTAGGTTTTTTATCAATGATGGCTACAAGTGTGTCATCTATAGTTTCTGTCTTTTCTTTTTGAATTACTTGAACTTCTTCCTGCTTTTCTTGAATAGAAATCTCTTCTTTTATAACAGGTGTTTCTATATTTATTTCTAGCTCTTTAGGAGTAGAAGTAGGAGTTGTCACAATTTCTTCAAGTGATGTTACCTCTTCTTCCTTTTCTTCTGTTTTTACTGCTGTATTTGCAACGATCTCTTCATAAAAAGTTTCACTGAGTGTTGTTTGAAAAGCTGCAAAATATACATAATACCTATCGGCTCTGGTTTTAAATTGTAATTTAAAACCATTGTTGCTTGTCGCAATACTCTTATTTATTTCATTGGGAATAGTAATTTTTGCAATATCAAACCCTAATGTATTTTTGCTATTAGGAACTCGATCTGTGAAGTAGGTGTTGTCTATAGTAATGCTACTATTAAAAAAATTACTGGAAGCTCTAACGTCATTATCTAAGGTGACAAACTTTTTTTCTTCCGGATAATAAATCGCGATTTGATCTTTCTTTAGTGTAAGATCTCCTTCGAGAGCACTTATAGTGACCGCTGTTTTGGTTTCTGTTTTTTCTGGGGATTTAAAATTCCCAAAATCAATAGCGACCCCTTTTTTATCAATATGATTAAAGCCATTATAAGTCGTTATATATTGAAGTGGATCTTGGTCTCTTTCATAGATAACATATAGCATCCAGCCCGCAGAGCTTCCTCCAGATATATATCCTTGGGTAGCAGCAATATTGGCAACATTATAAGAGCCATTAATTGTTTGGTTATTCTTTATAATATCAGTAATATCTTTATAACATGTATAGGGTCTACTAGAAGTAATTCCTTTTACAGTTCCTTGTTTTCCGTCATACACTAAATCACCTCTAATAGGAATATAACCTGCGCCAGGAACTTTTAACTGTATCTCTTGAATATCTTCTGTAGGGTCTCCGTTTGCTTTATATACATAACGATTTCCTTTTGCTACTTTAGTTCCTTTTTTTGTAGGATATGTGGCTGTCCAATATAATGCAGCATAACGTAATGTAGCATCTTCAGGAATTGTAAGATTAGCACTACTAGAGTTATATGTAGCAGTATTATTATCTATATCTACATATTTCATTTTGGTCTCATCATTAAGACCTTTTTTATCATCTATCGCTTTATTTTTGTGCTTACTTACATTGTTATTTCCTATAACTTGAGTATTCCCATGTATATAAAATTCATTAACTCTGGTAAACTCTTTACTGTTTTGAGCAGGAAGAGTTACAGTCAACAATAAGCAAATAGGGATAAAAAAAAGACGCATAAGATTTGGGGAATATAATTAGTTAGGCGTTGTCTTTATGAAAGTGTACACCAACTTCTAAGGTAGAAAATTTTCTAAACATTTCCATAACGCCACAATATGTACTCTCTGAAAGGTCAACTGCTTTTTGAATTTTTGTCTCGTCTAAGTTATCTCCATAAAAATGATAATCTAACCAGACTTTATGGTAATACTTAGGATGTTCCTCGGTAAGTTCTCCTTTTACTTCCATTTTAAATTTTGGAATGTCAACACGCATTTTATTTAATACAAAGACGATGTCTAACCCTGTACATCCGGCAAGAGAAGATAACATAAGAGCTTTGGGCCCCATACCATCATTATGACCTCCGTTTTCTGGGGAAGTATCTATTAATGTTTTATAACCAGTAGGGCTATCGGTTTCAAATTGCATGTCTTTTTTGTAGGTAGTCGTAACTGTATGTGATGCCATTGTTTTAATTTTAATTGGAAGAAATGAAGGTACAAAAACTAGATTGAAATTAGTACTTTAGAGGCGACGTTAATTTTATAAATTAACAGACCTGTATAGATAGAATATACTATTTTATGACCTATAAAGAGTTGTAGTAAAGAAACAGGAATCATACGACTATATATACTATACAAATAACTAAATAATAAACAATTTAACGTATTATACTATTATGCCATTAGTAACACCACTAAGTGCTGAGCACGACGAAACAACAAAAGAACTTGCAGCATTTTTTAATGAGACATTAGGATTTTGTCCAAACTCAGTTTTAACAATGCAACGTCGTCCAGATATTTCTCGAGCATTTATAAACCTTAATAAAGCTGTTATGGCAAATCAAGGCAATGTGACTTCTGCTCTAAAACGAATGATCGCTTGGGTTTCTAGTAATGCAACAGGATGCCGTTACTGCCAAGCACATGCTATACGCGCCGCAGAGCGTTATGGAGCAGAACAAGAACAACTAGATAATATATGGGAATATCGTACTCATACAGCTTTTTCTGATGCAGAACGTGCTGCATTAGATTTTTCACTTGCAGCAAGTCAAATACCCAATGCTGTAGATGCTAAGATCAAGGAAGAATTATATAAATATTGGGATGAAGGAGAAATTGTAGAAATGCTCGGAGTAATCTCATTGTTTGGATATCTTAATCGCTGGAATGATTCTATGGGCACCACACTAGAAGGTGATGCAATAGAAAGTGGAGATCAATATTTAGGAAAGCACGGTTTTGAAGTTGGAAAACATGTGTAGTAAGCTTTTATAGACTTTAAAAAAATAAGCATTTTGTGTGAGAAAGATGAACTGAAAGTTCAATCTTTCTCACACTTTTTGTTTTTATATAAAGCAAAAAATAAAGCTTTACTTACTGCTAATCATTAGTTTTTAGACTTTTAAACGACAATTAAATGATAAAAAACCTTATAAATAGTACGGTAAAAACGTAATTTTTTCTTATTTTGGCATATAATTCTTACGTAGAATAACCTTAAAAATCTACAAAAAGCATTTTTTTAGGATGAAAAACATGAGAATGTTAAAAAACCCTTAGACTGTTTTTTTGGAAACTTATAACTCCTTTATATTCTATATTTACGGGAGATTTTTTGGAATAAATAATATGAAAATAATGAGAAAACAAATACTTTTTTTAGGTGTTTTTGCTTCTGTCTTTTTTGCTTCTTGTAGTGATGAAGAAATAATTAGTAGCAATGATACTAGTACAGACTTAGAAGTAACTATTGAGCAAATAGATTTCAACCCTGAAACTGCTCAACCAGATGGTAGATTTAATAACACAAGTGAAGGTCTTTATCATGGGATTTTTGTAACATTAGATACTCAGCTTCATGCAAAAGTTTGGATAAACATCAATAATGATGGACAGTATAACGCTACTGTTGTTTCTAATCAAGGTGATAAATTTAGATTTTTAGGAAACCCAACGAGTCGTGACGGAACCAAATTTTCTTTTTCAGGAGAAAGAGGTTCTTTTGATTTTGATGTAACAGACATTGAAAACCCAATAGCTACTAATGTGATTGTAGACTCTAAAGAAGCACACATTGCCGCTTTAAAAGATAGAGAAGGACAACGTGCAGCAGTTATCTTAGGGACATTTGAAACAAATGATGATCCTGCTAATATTATTTCAGGGACTTGGGATTTGATGACAGATGGAAGTACTAATGCAGATGTATTTGGTTTTCCTAATCTAACAGAAATAGTTATTACAGTTGCAAATAATGGGAATGTATATTCAGACACTGATTTTGAAACATTTGAATACCCATGTTTCTTTATACCCTCTGGACCTATAACTCCTATCTTTTTACACGAAGACCCTATGACGACGCCAAATGGACGTAATGAATTCTGGGCACAAGATCAACAGTTTGCCTTAGGAAATGCTACATTAACATACTGGTTAGGTCAAAGTAGCTTTCTTGTAGATAACAATGGAACTGCTTTTGCAAATCATGGATGGCATAACAATGATTTTGCAGATCCTCCAGTCGCTGGTTGTAATGCAATAGATGGTGAAAAAGGAGTTTGGTTTTGGAATGGACGTTCAGGGACTTCAAGTTTTGATGATCCATTTGACGTTCCTATGAGAGCTGTAGAAAATATAGATTACGAAGGATTTAAAGAAGCAATGTCTGGAATGACTTTTCAAGAATAAGAACTATTGTTATAAATAAAAAGTATTCTTTTTATACTATTAAAACCTCCATAACAAATTTTTGTTATGGAGGTTTTTTATTGTATTTAAGTTTCATTATATCTTGTTAAGAAGGTTGCATACGTCGATATAACTGTGTAGTAATGGGTTATACATTTCTGAATGATGACAAGAACGCATACGAGAGGCTTTAAAAAAAGTGCGCTATATTTGAGTACTAACCAAAAAAAAAATGAAGATGAAAAAATTAGTTATTGGAGCTTTTGTTTTTGCTATATGTTTATCGTGTAGCAATGACGAAGTAAGTCATGATATTACAACTTCAGATTTTGATATTACCATAGAGATTCTTATTGCTGAACAGGCATCTACAGATATAAAAGGGACGTATAAAGGAGCGATTAATCCCATTATTACACTACCACAAGCAAGATTTAATGAAGATACCAAGGGGATGTACCACGGAATTGTAGTTTCTTCTGACACAGAGATTCATGGTAGAATTTGGATCAACCTAGAAAATGATGGTAAATACAATGCAACGGTTGTTACTAATACAGGAGATAAACTATCCTTTTTTGCAAATATGGGAAGGGGTTCGTCTATAACATCATTCTCTACAATATCATTTATTGGAGAGAGAGGTTCATTTACCTATGATGTGTCTGATTATAATCACCCCGTAGCCACTCAAGTTGTTATAGATAACAAAGAGAGTTATATTCAAACCGTAAAAGACCGTAGTGACCAAAGAGCAGATGTTGCTTTAGGCACCTATGTAGATACTGGTGATGCTACATTTGCTGGGACTTGGGATTTAATGACTGACGGTACTTTAGATCCTATTCTTGGATTACCCGTCCTGACGCAAACGTGTACAGTAGGACCTACGGGAGCTATGTTTACAGATACGACTATTGAACCTTTTGATTGGAGTTGTTTTGTTGGCACTGTTCAGACATTTACTCCCATTTTTGCTAGGTTTGGAGACCCAAATAATGCACTATCTGGAAATGAATTTTGGGCTCAAGGTCAAACACTTCCTATTGGAGATATAAATGCTTCTTACTCTATAGGAGTAAGCACAATGGTAAGCAATGCTAACGGGCAAACAGTAGGCCTTTTTAATGTTGACTTAACAGGTGCAAATCCAGCTATTGGTTGTTATGTCTCTTTTGGAGTACAAGGTGTTTGGGAATGGAACGGTCATTCAGGAACTATTGCATTTGAGGATGATGCATTTACGCCACCCACAAGAACAACAGAGACAATACAAGATTTTAAAAACGCTTTGCAGGCTAATAAATAAAAACTTTATAGTAGTTTATTATAAAATAATACCCATAAGAAATGCTTTTAAAAAGTGTCTCTTACCTACTAGAAATACTCTTTGAATTTAAATTCAAAGAGTATTTCTTTTTTTAATGAATATACCTAGTATATATAGTTACATCGCTTAACGTAATAAGGTGTATTATTTCTCCTTCAAATTCCGTAAATTCGCACCCTTATTAAAAAGAAAATACCATGAGCGCTAAGTTCACTGAATATAAAGGATTAAACCTTCCAAAAGTAGCCGATGAGGTACTTGCTTTTTGGAAAGAGAATAACGTGTTTGAAAAGAGTGTCACCACTCGTGAAGGAGCAAAACCTTATGTGTTTTTTGAAGGGCCTCCTTCGGCAAACGGATTACCAGGTGTACATCACGTACTTGCGAGATCTATAAAAGATATTTTTCCGCGTTACAAAACCATGAAAGGTTTTCAAGTAAAGCGTAAAGCAGGATGGGATACGCATGGACTTCCAGTAGAATTAGGTGTTGAGAAAGAACTCGGAATTACCAAAGAAGATATCGGCACAAAAATTACGATAGAGGAGTATAATGAGGCTTGTAAAAAAGCCGTGATGCGTTATACTGATATCTGGAATGACCTTACAGAGAAGATGGGCTATTGGGTAGATATGACAGACCCATATGTGACCTATAAATCCAAATATATGGAGACCGTTTGGTGGCTCCTAAAACAAGTATATAATAAAGATTTATTATACAAAGGATATTCTATCCAGCCTTATTCTCCTAAAGCAGGAACAGGATTAAGCTCTCATGAACTTAACCAACCAGGATGTTATCGAGATGTGACGGACACTACCGTGGTAGCTCAGTTTAAAATGACAGGAGAAGGAAATAATCCACTTGCAAAAGAATTGGCAGATGGACAAACCTATTTTATCGCTTGGACAACCACTCCTTGGACATTACCTTCTAACACCGCACTTACTGTTGGAAAGAAGATAGATTATGTCCTTGTAGAGACATACAATCAATATACGTTTGAGCCTATCAAAGTGATCCTGGCTAAAGCATTGGTAGGGAAGCAATTTTCTGGCAAGTTTTATGAAATTGGAGGTGATACCGCTTTCGCGAAAGCAGACTTAGAAACATATAAAGAAGGAGATAAGAAGATTCCATACCTAGTAACCCGTGAATTTAAAGGAGCTGACCTTTTAGAATTACGTTATGAACAGTTATTTGATTTTGTAGCACCACATGACAATCCTCAAGATGCTTTTCGAGTAATTGCAGGAGATTTTGTGACGACAGAAGACGGAACAGGAATTGTGCATACAGCACCTACTTTTGGAGCAGATGATGCCATGGTAGCAAAACAAGCATCTCCTGAAGTTCCGCCATTATTAATCAAAGACGAAAATGATAACTTAGTTCCACTTGTAGATTTACAAGGAAGGTTTCGCCCAGAAATGAAAGAATTTGGGAATAAGTACATCAAAAATGAATACTATACTGATGGGGAAGCTCCAGAAAAATCAATGGATGTCGAGCTTGCAATCCGCCTTAAAGAAGAAAATAAAGCATTTAAGGTAGAAAAGTATGTGCACAGTTACCCACACTGTTGGCGTACAGATAAACCTGTGTTGTATTACCCATTAGACTCTTGGTTTATCAAAGTAACCGATTTTAAAGATCGTATGCATGAGCTTAATCTAGGAATAAACTGGAAACCTAAAGCAACTGGAGAAGGACGTTTTGGAAATTGGCTAGCAAATGCAAATGACTGGAACTTATCTCGTAGTCGTTTTTGGGGAATCCCATTACCTATCTGGCGAACAGAAGATGGTAAAGAAGAAATCATCATAGGTTCTATAAAAGAGCTTAAAGAAGAGATCCAAAAATCACTAGATGCTGGTATTATGAATAGCGATCCTTTTGAAGGATTTGCTGTAGGAGATATGAGTGAAGAAAATTATGAACTTGTAGACCTTCATAAAAATGTAGTAGATCGTATTGTATTAGTATCGCCTTCTGGGCAGGCTATGAATCGTGAGAGTGATCTTATAGATGTATGGTTTGATTCTGGATCTATGCCATATGCACAATGGCATTACCCATTTGAAAACAAAGAACTTGTTGAAGATACGTGGCGTAAAGCAGATTTTATTGCAGAAGGTGTAGATCAAACACGTGGATGGTTTTATACATTACACGCTATAGGGACGATGATTTTTGATGATGTTGCTTATAAAAACGTGGTGTCTAATGGCCTTGTGCTAGATAAAAATGGACAGAAAATGTCTAAGCGTTTAGGCAATGCTGTAGATCCATTTACGACGCTGTCTAAGTACGGTCCAGATGCAACGCGTTGGTATATGATAAGTAACGCAAACCCTTGGGATAATTTAAAGTTTTCGTGGGAAAAACCCGATTCGAGTAAAGGAGAAGATTTTGAAGAATTTTCACCAGGAATTGAAGAAGTAAAACGTAAGTTTTTTGGAACACTTTATAATACATATGGCTTCTTTGTACTCTATGCAAATCTAGATAATTTTGCATATACAGAAGAAGAAATACCATTACAAGAACGTCCAGAAATAGATCGTTGGGTACTTTCTGAACTTCATACCCTTATTGCTAGAGTAGATAAGTTTTATTCAGAATATGAACCTACCAAAGCAACAAGAGCGATAGATACTTTTGTACAAGAGAATTTATCTAACTGGTTTGTGCGATTAAGTCGTAGGAGGTTCTGGAAAGGATCATACGAAACAGATAAAATAAGCGCATATCAAACGCTGTATACCTGCCTTATAGAAGTAGCAAAACTTGCAGCTCCTGTAGCACCATTTTTTATGGACCGTTTGTATAAAGATTTAAATAAAGTAACAGGAAAAGAAAATTTTGACAGTGTACATCTGTCACATTTTCCAAAAAGTGATACTAATTATATAGATACGTCGTTAGAGCACAAGATGGAGAAGGCTCAAACAGCTAGTTCATTAGTGTTGTCACTTCGTGCAAAAGAGAAGATTAAAGTACGTCAGCCATTACAACGTATTATGATTCCTGTATTGACCGAGACAGATAAAGAAGAAATTCTAGCTGTAGCAGACCTTATAAAATCAGAGGTAAATGTTAAAGAAATAGAGCTTATAAGTGATGATTCTGGAATTTTAGTTAAACAAATAAAGCCTAATTTTAAGGTTTTAGGACCACGTTTTGGAAAAGATATGAAATTGATTTCTAGCGCTATACAAGGGTTTGGGAGCGATGAGATAGCAAAAATTGAACGAGATGGTAAGATTGAAGTAGAAATTAATGGAAAAATGACTATTTTAGAATCGAGCGACGTAGAGATTTTATCACAAGATATAGATGGATGGTTAGTAGCAAGTCAGAATGGGATGACGGTAGCCTTAGATATTACCATTACAGAAGATCTTCAGAAAGAAGGTGTGGCACGAGAATTGGTAAACCGTATACAGAATCTCCGTAAAGATTCTGGATTTGAAGTGACAGATCGTATAGATATTGTTTTACAACAAGAACCTCTTATTGAGCAAACGGTTAAAAACAATGCAGACTATATAAAAGCAGAAACACTAGCAGACTCTATAGAAGTAGTAGAAAAAATAACAAATGGGCTTGAAATAAGCTTTGATAATATAATTACATATTTAACCATATCAAAACATTAAGTATGCCAGACACAAAAGGACAAAGATATAATGATGCGGAACTAGAAGATTTCCGTGTACTGATACAAGCAAAAATTGACAATGCACAACATGATTTAGAATTAATCAAGAGTGCATACCTCAATAGCGGAACAAATGGAACCGATGACACCTCTCCTACTTTTAAATCTTTTGAAGAAGGAAGTGCAACAATGAGTAAAGAGGCAAATAGCGCTCTTGCTATTAGGCAAGAAAAATTTATTAGAGACCTCAAAAATGCACTTACACGTATTAATAATAAAACATACGGGATATGTCGTGTAACAGGAAAGCTTATTAATCCAGAGCGATTAAAACTTGTACCTCATGCAACACTCAGTATAGAAGCAAAGAATATGCAGAGTTAAAAAATAACATAGCGTCCTTCGGGACGCTTTTTTATGAAACACATTTATTTATTTATACTATTCCTTGTGTTTTCAGGGAGTCTGTTTGGACAGAAAAAACTGTTCAAGGAGTATGATGCAAAAGGAATAGAAACATTATTTATAGAAAGTGATGAGATTTTTCAAATTAAACTCACTACCTCTCAAACAGATAAAATTAGCATTTATACAGTAATTGAAGGAGAAACTTTTGAAAGTTCGTTACTCAATACAAAACGTATAGAAAAGCAATTAAATATCACTACGGGGCGAACTCCAGACTTTATTCCTTTTAATGACAAACTATCTGCTCATAAGATATTGTCTATTGTACTAGAGATTACGATTCCAGAATACATGACTATTGATATCTACTCAGCCTTAGCGAGTGTTGAAGCAAGTGGAAACTATAAAAATGTGCGTATAAACCTAGATAGAGGTGGGTGTCAATTTTCTAATTTTAGCTTTCGCGAAAGCGCATACATAAACACAATATCTGGAAATATACACATAAGGACTACACAAGTACAAATCGTTGCACAATCTCGTAATGGAAATATCGTTATTCCTTATGGAATGACGGGAGATCATGCAATACATTTGAAGAGTATTCATGGTGATATAACGGTTGAAAATTCCCAGTAAAACCTTATTTTTACGATCCTAAATAAAATTTATGTCACTAAAAAAGGCGGGACTAATCATCTTTTTAATACTACTTGTTGATCAATGCATTAAGGTTTATGTGAAAACACATTTTCATATAGGAGAATCTATTAAGGTTTTTGGATTAGATTGGTTTCAAATATATTTTGTAGAGAATGAAGGAGCCGCATGGGGAGCTCAACTTCCAGGGGAATATGGAAAAATTATTTTATCTCTCTTTCGATTAATTATTGCACCCCTAATAGGGTACTGGTTATATAAGTCTGTAAAAGACAATGCACCAAAACTCCTTATCATTTCAATTTCTCTCATATTTGCAGGAGCCGTAGGTAATATTATAGATTCATTGCTATATGGTGTGATTTTTGAAAGTAGTGATAATGGCAATATCGCCAGTTTTCTACCGGGAGAAGGTTATGCATCCCCGTTATATGGTAAAGTAGTTGATATGCTATATTTTCCATTCATAAAAAATGCGACATTCCCAACTTGGTTGCCTTTTATAGGAGGGAAAACATTTACCTTTTTTAATGCTATTTTTAATATTGCGGATATGGCAATAAGTACTGGGGTAGGAATTCTTCTTGTATTTAACAAGAGAATATTTCCTAAAGTAGCATCTTAAATGAAATGAAAAGATTTTAAGTACGACACAATAAATTCCTGATATACTCTTTTAAGTATATATACAAGAAAAAAAAATTGCAAAAAAAATGAAAAAAACTACGTATGCCTTGGCAACTCTGGCAATAGGTATCGCATCCTATTGCTTTATTAACAATGAAGAGATCGAAAAAGAAGGAGCTCAACTTCTTACACCTGTTACTACAATAAAAACAGAAAAAACACCTATTGAGCAAAAACGTCAATTTACACAAGAAAGATTGGAATACGAGTTAGAATTCCAAAGAGATCCTTTGACAGGGGAGATTCCAAGAGATCAACAATTGTTAGAGCTTCAATCATCTCTAGAATCATCTCGTAATCAAGATACTTCACGATCTTCTGATAACGTATATGTAAATAGAGGGCCTTCTAATTTAGGAGGACGTACTAGAGCATTGGCTATTGACATAAGTGATCCTACTGGAAATATTATGCTTGCAGGTGCTGTAAGTGGAGGTCTTTTTAGATCTATAAATGGCGGGGATAGCTGGAGTAAAGTATCTTCTAATGGCGAGATACATAATGTGACTGCTATTGCTCAAGATCCTCGTGATGGTTTCCAAAATATTTGGTACTATGCTACAGGAGAACTTCGTGGAAACTCAGCAACTTTAGGAGGATTCTTCTTTGGTCAAGGAGTTTGGAGATCTGAAGACGGAGGAATAAATTGGGAACAGATACCTGAAACAAATTCTGTTTTTGGTGACTTTGATTCTTCTTTTGACCTTAACAATGCATTAGCTGTAAGTCCAGTAACTGGAGATCTTTTTATAGCATCTGTAGGAAGAATACACCGATATGATGGTACAAATATTACTGTTGAATTACAAGAACCTGGTAATGGAAGCTTTACCGATGTAGCCGTAAATGGAGAAGGGAGAGTATTTGCTACTTTTAATGGTAATTCATCGATGAATGGTGTTCATACTTCAGAAACTGGAGACGGTAGTTGGGTACGTATTGCTGAAAACGGAAGTCCTGCAGGTTGGGATGCAACGACCAATAGTCTTAGCCGTATTGTTATTGCTACGGCACCATCAAATGATAATTTGCTATATGCGTTATACACGAATGGAAATACAACTGGAATAGACGCAGATTTATGGCGTTATGACTTAAGTTCTGACACTTGGATAGATTTTTCTTCTACGATGCCAGATGAACCAGGAGGAGACCTTGGTGGAAATGATCCTTATACACATCAAGTAGCCTATGATCAGGCTATAAATGTAAAATCTGATGACGAGAATTTTGTCGTTATAGGTGGATCTAATGTATATAAGATTGAAGATATAGAAAACGATGCTATGTTCACCAGAATAGGAGGATATCGTAACAATCAAAGTTTTGCTTTATACGATTTAGGAGGAGGAGATACGCATCACCCAGATATTCATGCACTCGTTTTTGATCCTACAGATCCTAATACCTTTTTTACAGGAACAGATGGAGGTGTACATAGAACAGATGATGTGACAGCAGGCACTGTTGCGTGGACAAATCTTAATAATAATTATCAAACATATCAGTATTATCATACGGCTCTTGATCCAGTAGATGGTTCTGACTTTGTATTTGGAGGAGCTCAAGATAATGGAACTACTTTTGGAGGAACAGATGTTGGTTTACCTAACTTAACACAGCATACTTCATTTGCAGGAGGAGATGGTGTTGCTGTTGGTATTGCTAGAAGAGGGGCAAATGATCAGATTGAAGTATATTTTGGATCTCAAAATGGATTTATAAGTTCTAACCTAATAGGCAATATAAGACCAGATGGATCTAACAGTAGTATTTTTGTTACTTATTTTTATCTTGATCAAGACAATACGAATGCGCTATATTATGCAGATGGGAATACCATGTTTAAAACAGCAGATGCAGAGAATATTACTCCTACTACTTGGGAGAACCTAGGAGGAGTATCTACAAATGAAAGTTTAAGACGATTTGCCGCAACAAGAGGAGATTATAATGCTGCAAGTAGCTATCTTCTTGTAGGAGGTAACAGAGGAGGAGTTTTTAGACTTGATGATCCGCATAACTCAACAGATTTATCAGACGCGATTAACATAACACCTCCAGGTGCATCAACTGCAAATGGAACAATTGTAAGTGGTTTTGCTATACACCCTACAAATCCTGATATTGTTATGGCTGTATATGGTAACTATAATATTACAAACATCTTTCTTACAAATGATGCTACTAGTGATACACCAACATGGGAAGTAGTAGAGCGTAACTTATCTGCACACTCTATCCGCTCTGCAGCGATTACAGAAGTGAATGGTCAAGTAGGATATTATGTGGGTACTGCAAGAGGATTATTTAGTAGCCCTAACCCAGCACAAACTGATTGGACCCTTGAAGGTTTTGGTCAAATAGGAATGGCTTTAATAAGTGATCTTAATTATCGCCCATCTGATAACAGGTTACTTATAGGAACTCACGGTAATGGTATGTATGATACTAATGCGACAGTTCTTGCCGTAGATGATCTTACTGCGAATGCAACAGAAAATAACCTTAGTCTTTTTCCTAATCCTACGAGTGATGTATTAAACTTTAGAATTGGTGGTGCAAATAGTATCTCAGCATTTCAAATAATAGATTATACAGGTAGAATTGTGCAAGAAGGGTCTGTAGATGACCTATCTCAAGGAACTGTAGATGTAAGTAATTATACAAGTGGTGTTTACTTTATAAGAGCAACGACACAAAACGATCAACAAGTAGTCTCTAGGTTTATCAAGAGATAATATGTTGTATTAAGATAATAGAATTTTAAACCAATTCTATAGCTATTAAAAATCCTCAGGCATAAGTCTGAGGATTTTTTTTATACTAATTACTATGAGGTTGTAATATATCCTACATCGTAGAAGTATGAATAAAAGAAACACTTATATTCATTAAGAGAAATAAAGAGTTATTTAATAACTATACACACAAAAGCCCATCTACTAGTAGATGGGCTTTTGTGTGTAATTTCTTTAATGTTTGCTTAAAGAAATCTATGGGATGAATATCTTAGATCTTATTTTTTCCATTCATTATTTTCTCTCTGAATGTCGGCCATTAAAGTACTAGGATCAATAGTCATTGATTTTATTTTTGACATAGGAACATCTATTGTAAATGTATACGTAGGATGTGCCCAAGCCCAATCTTCGAGTTGTGTATAGTTTGTTGTATTTGGCTTTTCTCCACGCATCATACGTAATGGCACATAATAATTGGTTTCTCCTTTATTAGTTACTATTTGTAAGTCTATAGGCATAGGCATAAGTCCTTTTCGCGAAAGCGTAATTTTGGTTTTATTACCATCTGCAACTACTTCTGTAATTGCATAATCTATAGTGTTTGTGGTTTGAGTCCAATCTGATAGGTACCAATCTAATTGTATTCCAGAAACTTTCTCTGCAGTACGTTTTATATCATTAGGAGTAGGGTGTTTAAAAGCAAAATCAGTATAGTATTTTTTTAATGTTTTTGCCAAGTTGTCTTCTCCTATAATATATCCTAGTTGTGACAGAAAAATAGCTCCTTTACTATAAGCAGCGACACCATAGGCAAAGTTTCTATTATAACGATCTGCGTGTGTGGTTTGAGGTTGTTCAAACCCACTTTCTACCAATCTATAATAACCACCATAAGACCCAGAGAAAGGGTTGTCTCTGTTCTGATCCATTACCTCATTCATGGCTAATGCAGAAATATATGAAGTAAACCCTTCATCCATCCATTCATGCTTTGCTTCATTAGTTGCTAATAAAAATTGGAACCACGTATGGGCAAATTCATGAGCTGTTACTCCCACTAGACTTCCAAAACTACGTTCTCCTGTAATTAAAGTACACATAGCATATTCCATACCACCATCGCCTCCTTGTATCACAGAGTATTGTTTGTATGGATATGCGCCTATATGTTTATTAAAATAGGATAGAATTGCTGCTGTTTTAGGTTGTAGCTTTTTCCAGTTTTCAATAATCTCAGGATTGTTTTTATAAAGGAAATGGAGTTTTACACCATTTTCTGCTATGACGGTGTCATGTATATAGTTTGGATCTGCAGCCCATGTAAAATCATGTACGTTTGGAGCTACAAAATGCCATGTATATTTTCCTCTTTTTGTTTTTGGAGTAGCAGAAGCCCCTTCATCTTGATATCCATTACCCACGTCATTCCCGTTCTGAATGTACCCAGTACCACCAAGAATATAATCTGCATCTATTGTTATTTTTACATCAAAATCTCCCCAAACACCGTGAAACTCACGAGCGATATATGGATCTGCATGCCACCCTTCAAAATCATATTCGGCAAGTTTAGGGTACCATTGTGTCATAGATAAAGCTACGCCTTCCTTATTATTACGGCCACTACGACGTATTTGAACAGGGACTTGTCCTGTAAAATCCATTGTAAATGTTGTTTTTTCTCCAGGAAGGATAGGTTTTGCAAGTGTTACCTCTAGTACGGTTCCGGCAACAGTGTATGATACGCTTTTACCATCCTGATCGAGACTATTTACTTTTATAAAACCTATCTCATCGGGTGATAACTTGCTTATTCTATCTCCTACACGAGAATCTGCATCTGCAATAGTGCGAGATCTTACATCCATCTCACTACCTGGTTGGAAAGCATTAAAAAAGAGATGATAAAATACCTTGTCTAGTACATCTGGCGAGTTGTTTGTATAGGTTAATTCTTGTTTTCCATCATATTGATAGTTATTCACATTCATGTCGATTTCCATTTTGTAATCAACATGTTGTTGCCAGTAAGATGTGTTTTGTGCAAAAACTCCTGTTTGTATAAGAACAAAAGCTCCTATAAAAAGGATGCGTTTTAAAATAGGTTTGATCATGAGTTGTTATTTTTTATTAAGTTCTGCCAGTTTAAAGGCATTATACATATTTACCATTTTCCCCGATTTAGAAAGCTCATTAAAACGAGCTCTTTTTGATGGGTCGCCAGAAACAATAACCGATGTTGTTGTTGTTAATCCACTTCTAATGATAATTCTTTTTATTTGACTTGCTTTAAGTCTAGGGTAATAGCTACGTAACATAGCTGCTACTCCTGCAGTATTTGGAGCAGCCATAGAGGTTCCTCCTAAAAATTCATAGGTATTATTTGGTGTTGTAGACCATATTCGTACTCCAGGAGCAAATACATCTACATTAGATTTTCCATAATTAGAAAAAGAAGCGACCATCTCACTACCATATTTTTCGTCTAATGCACCTACTGTTAAAAATGTATCACTCATTTCTGAAATATTGTCTAGTTGGTCATTAGGAAAGACAGTGTGCGTAGCATCATCTAGATTGTATCCTTCATTACCAGCAGCATTCACAATTAGAACATCATTTTTTGCAGCATATTGAATTGCTTCATATACCCATTCTGGATTTTGAGCATAATACTTACCAAATGAAGTGTTAATTACTTTTGCACCATTATCCACGGCATAACGTATTGCAAGGGCAATGTCTTTATCATATTCATCTCCATCTGGTACAGCACGTAATACCATAAGTTTAATGTTGCTATTTGCAACCCCATTCATTCCAATACCATTATTACGTTGTGCTGCAATAATTCCTCCTACGTGTGTTCCGTGTCTAGCGCCTTCTGGTTTAGGTCCTGTTACATTATTATTACCGTATCCTGTATCTGTAATATCATATGGATTATCACCTACAACTTGTCTATAAGTAGCATTAAGGCTAAAGTTTTTTAATCTACCTTCTATCTGCTCTAAATCACCATCGATACTCTCTACAAATTGAGGAATAGTATCTCCATACTGAAACATTTGAGATAGAAAAGCAATATGGTTTTGCATCTCTTGACTTGGATTTTTTATACCATTTAATTCCTTTAAAGTATAATTTTCTTTACCAAGTTTTTTTACAACAGCTTTATGAGAAGTCTTAGCTTGTCTTGATATTTGGGTATATTGTTGTTGTGTTCCTTCTAAGCTATTAACTTCTTCAGAGCGTTCTGCTTTTGCCCTTTGATAAGCTAAAAAGAGATCTTTTTTATCAGAAGAGATTTGACCTACTGTTTTTCCGCTAAATTCATTGCCATAACGATCAATAATTCTAGCAAGTTCAAGTTGCTCTGCTTCAGTATTTCCTAAGAAGTTCCATCCGTGTATATCATCTATATATCCATTATTGTCATCATCCTTCCCATTTCCAGCAATCTCATTAGGGTTTGTCCAGATTACATTCTTAAGATCTTCATGATTGATATCGATGCCACTATCAATAACAGCAACAATAGTCTGTACTCCAGATTTTCCTGGAAGAATCTCTGCGTATGTTTTTTCGATACTCATTCCTGGAATGGTATCGGTAACAAGATCTTTACCTCCCCAAGATTTCTCTTGAGCTTCAGTAAGTGGAGAGACTTTAAGAGGGTTGCTGTCAACATTTGCTTCTGCTACAGTTACAAGAGTAGCGGGAGTATCACAGCTTACTATAAAAGCAGATACTGTAATTGCTAGTGTGAGTTTTTTTAAAATGGTGTGCATTGTTAGGAATTAAAAATTAAAAAGTTCATTATGTGTAAAGGTGTCTTTTAGGCGTACACCTTTTTCTGTATGTTGTACTGTGATAATGGGATTATGAGCATCATGTTCTAACCAAAGATAATATCCTTTATCTGCAGCAGTATTCAAAAATAATTCTTTTTCATCAAGTGTACGTAAAGGACGTGTATCATACCCCATTACAAAAGGCAATGGTAAATGACCTGCTGTAGGCAATAAATCTGCCATAAAAACAATTGTTTTATCTTGATACGTAATGTGAGGAATCATTTGTTTGTCTGTATGACCATCTGCAAAAAAGATACCAAAACCTAGTTCTGATGTCTCTTGATACGTAGTTCCTGCTCTAGAGATAAACTTTAATTGGCCACTTTCTTCCATAGGAAGTATGTTTTCTTTTAAGAACGAAGCTTTTTCTCTTCTATTAGGTTGAGTTGCCCATGTCCAGTGATCTTCATTACTCCAAAAAGTTGCGTTTTTAAAAGCTAGTTCATATCCGGTTCTATCTTTATTCCATTGCACAGAGCCACCGCAGTGATCAAAATGGAGATGTGTCATAAACACATCTGTAATATCGTCTCTATGAAATCCATATTTGGCCAATGATGTATCTATAGTATAATCTCCCCATTGAAAATAGTAACCAAAAAACTTATCAGATTGTTTATCTCCCATACCTGTATCGATAAGAATAAGACGATCTCCATCCTCTATAAGCATACATCTAGCTGCAATATCTATCATATTATGAGCATCTGCAGGATTTGTACGTGTCCATAAACTTTTAGGAACGACACCAAACATAGCGCCTCCATCTAGTTTAAAATTGCCTGCTTCTATGGGATAAATTTTCATAGGTTATCTATATGTTTTGGATGATAAAAAAATAAAAGATGTGTGGAGATGAGTACGCTTTCGCGAAAGCGTATAAATTACCTTCTTTTAACTTTTAAAATCCTTGCAAAATAAGGAAAAAGGCTTTTTAACAGTAAGTTCTAAGCGCCTTTTTAACAAAGAATTGTATATTCTTTTATTGTCAAAAAACGATTAAAAATAGTATAATACTATATAATATGTAAAATGAGTGTTATTTTTAATGCTCATTAAGTATACCCTCAAAACAAACATCTATGTTAGAATTAGCAGGAATCATCATTTTAGGAATCATCGCACAGTGGGTCGCGTGGCGATTAAAACTACCTGCGATATTGCCACTTATTTTGATAGGTCTTTTTGTAGGGCCGTTTTCTACCTTACTTTCTGATGACGGAACAAAATGGATAGAACCGATATGGAATGGTGTGGAAGGGTTCTTTCCCGGAGAGAGTCTTTATTATTTTGTGTCACTTGCTATAAGTATCATTCTTTTTGAAGGGGGCTTGACACTTAAGCGATCCGAGATTCGCAATATAGGACCAGTAATCACAAAATTAATTACAATAGGAAGTCTTGTTACTTTTATAGGAGCAGGAATAGCTGCTTATTTTATTTTTGGTTTAAGCCTTAAAATTTCTTTCTTATTTTCTGGATTAATTATAGTGACAGGACCTACAGTGATTTCTCCTATATTACGTAATATCCCTCTTAAAAAAGATGTGTCTTCTGTCCTAAAATGGGAAGGAATTTTGATCGACCCGATTGGAGCATTAGTCGCTGTATTAGTTTACGAATTTATTGTTGCTGGAGAAGGAGGAGAGTTTACCGTTACTGCGCTCAAAGAGTTTGGTAAAATTGTCCTTTTTGGAAGTACGTTTGGGTTTTCTTTTGCACATGCACTGGCTTTTTCTACAAAGAAACATTTGATCCCTCATTATCTTTTAAACGTTTTTACCCTTTCTGCGGTACTGGGTGTTTTTGTGATGTCTGATGCTTTTGCACACGAATCAGGATTACTTGCTGTTGTTGTTATGGGGATGGTACTAGGAAATATAAACCTTCCTAATCTTAAAGAACTCCTTTATTTTAAAGAATCGTTGAGCGTATTATTAATATCTATTCTTTTTATCCTACTCTCTGCAAATATTAATATTGAGGATTTACAATTACTATACAGATGGGAGACAGCGGCGTTGTTTCTAATAGTTGTTTTTGTCATAAGACCCATAGGTGTATTTCTGAGTACCAAAGGTTCTAATCTTAAAATGAATGAGCGTGTTTTTATAAGTTGGGTAGGGCCTCGCGGAATTGTAGCCGCAGGAATTGCTTCTCTTTTTGGATCAAAACTCCTTTTAAAAGGAGAACCTGGAGCCGAGTATATAACACCTCTTGTATTTATGATTGTTCTAGGAACGGTGGTTTTAAATGCAACAACGGCACGTGTTTTTGCAAAAGCGATCGGTGTTTTTCTTAAAAAATCTGATGGAATACTTATTGTAGGCGCTTCGGAAGTGTCAAGGCTTATAGCCCGTTATTTACAACGCAATAACAGGCATGTTGTTCTTCTAGACAGTAATAGTAGTAATGTAAGAGCGGCAAAAGAGTTAGACTTAGAAGCTCTCGAAGCAAATATATATTCAGATGACCTTACCGATAATATAGAATTGAGCCACGTAGGATATTTGATGGCACTTACAGGAAGTAGTGAGATTAATAGCTATGCACTAAGCCGATTTAAAAAACAGTTTGGAGAAAATGGATCGTTCCGCTTAATCACAAAAAAAGAAATGGATGAGCCTGATAGTATTCCTAAAGAAGGTCTTTTTTCAGGCACAGATGATTTTATAAACCTCACAGAGGTGTCTCGTAAATATCCAACCATTCAAGAGGTTTCTATAAATAATGAAGAAGAGTATCATGCAATTGTAGATATTCTTTTAAAGGATCGAGATATGATTCCTCTCTTTGTAAAAGAAAAAGATGGCACGATTGATATTCTCAGTTCGTTTGTACAAGAACTAGAGTTAAAATCTTTTGAAGGGTGCACCTTAGCATACCTAGGAAAACCTATGATAGGAGATGAAGTGACTGTAAATAATACGACAAACTAAGATTGTTTTTTACTTCTTAGCGAGTTTGTAATACGTATTATGATACTTAAAGATGAGTGCACTGGATCGAATAAACATCCATACTACAAATGCAATCCAGATTCCTATAAACCCCCATTCTAAATATCTACTGAGATAGATTATAGGAATAAACCCTAAAAATGTAGCGCCTAGTAGTGTGTTGCGAAGATAAGCTGTCTCTCCTAACCCTTTAAAGATAGCATCTAAGGTAAATGCTATGGAGTTAAGGGGTTGCATTAGGATCACTATAAAAAAGACACTATAAAAGGCCTGAAGTACCGTCTCGTCTTTACTAAAGATAAGTCCTGAGGATGTATAAAAGATAAAAGCAACACTCATTAATAAAGCAGCAACAATGAGATTGTATAGATTAAGTCGTTTTGTTAATGTCCAAAGGTCTTTATAACTTTTGGCACCTAGTAATCTTCCCCCTAACACATTACCTGCGGCACCATAACCATCAATAAAGAAGGCGGTAAATAACCAAATATTAACAGCAATGGTATGTGCTGCGATTGTTTCTTTTCCCAATGCAGTCGCTTCTTTTACTGCAAGAACAAGTGCTATATTAAGTGATAAAGAACGTACAAATAGATTAAGACTCATAACAACAAGTCTATTGAGTTCTTTGTGTAAAGGGAATCGTAATCGTAACGAAATATCTGTTTTTATAAGCACAAAGATAAGCGACATAATTGCCATAAGTCCCTGTGCAATAAGGCTTGCCCATGCAGCACCTTTAACACCCATAGGAGCAATGATGTCTTCAACTCCATATACAAGAGCAAAGTCGAGACCAATATTAATTACCGCTCCAGACATGGCTACAACCATAGGCCAAAACGTATTTTGTAGACCTCTAAAAATTCCGAAAACAGCAAATGTAAAGAGTGTAAGTGGGAATCCCCACACTCTAATATTATAATATTCAAGACTTAAATCCAAGATCATTCCTTCTGCATTGAGAAGGGAAAAAATCTCTTCTGCAAAAAAATAGGTGCTTGCCAGAACAACAAGACTAAGTATAATATTAAAAAAGACTGCTTGTGCTGGTAAGGTTTTGATATCATCTATTTTTCCTGCCCCTAGATTTTGAGAAATAACAGCAGATATAGCACTTCGAGTTTGCCCTAATATCCAGATAAGCGTTGAGAGAAAAGCACCCGCAATCCCTACAGCCGAAAGTGATTCTATACTATAAAAATCCATATTTCCTACAATAGCAGCATCTGTACTAGAGAGAACTGGCTCTGCAATTCCAGCAATAATAGCAGGAATTGCTAGCTGTTGGATTCGTTTAAAAGAAATGTCTATTTTGCTATTTGAGTAGATAGATGGAGGTTTTTAATGTTAATTCTAGTTTTTGAGATTATTATCTTTATGCATCACTAAGTCTATGTAAGTAAGAGTTCATAACAATAAAATGGATATTTACTTTGCTTAGGGTATGCGATGTCTCCTACTTTTTGATATCCGCGAGCGGTATAAAATTTTTGATTTCTAGGGTTTTGACTAAATGTATCTAGACGTATGGAGATGGCTTTTTGCGCTTTCGCGAAAGCTTCTGCATAATCCATTAATTGGATGGCATAGCCTTTTCTCTGAAAATCTGGATGTACTGCCAGTCTATGGATGTATAGGTTATTACTATTTGGCGAAAGCCAATTCACAGGAATATATTCTTCATCCATAAATGTAGAAATTACAACGATTCCTAGAATACGGCTTTCTACTTTTAAAAGATAGAGTTCGTTGCGGTCTATATCTCTCTCAAAGGCTGATTGAGAAGGGTAATGCTCGTTCCATTGAAAGATCCCTTTTGAGATCATAAACTGAGCACAAGCTTTAGTCAAGGATAGAATTTCAGGGATTTCCGAAATTTTTGCGGGTACAATCACAGATATGGAGTATTTTTGCTTCGTACAGCAAAAATAAGTGTTATTCTATGAAAAATATACTAGTTCCTATAGGATCATCTAATGGTGCCATTACTACATTACAATATGCAATTGATCTTGCACAGAAGATTGATGCCAATGTATATGTGATTTCTGTCTTTCAAGAGTTCTCTAGAGTAGGTGGTATGTCAAAGGTGAATACTTTACTTAAAGAAGAAACAGAAAAGACTATTAACACTGTACTTAATGCTGTAGATAAGAAAGATGTATCTGTAATTGCACATCCTATAAAAGGAGATGTTCTAGAAGGCGTACAACGATTTAATAAGCACGTACCTGTAGATTTGATGGTACTATCTCCTCGAAGTAATTCTGTGAGAGAAGAAGTATATCTTGGAAAAACCTCTGGTAAACTTGTAAAAGAAACAGATATTCCTGTGCTTGTCGTTCCAGAAAATGAAGTGTTTACAGCACCAGAAAAAATACTAATGGCATTTAAGGACGGAAAATTTTCAAAAAAGAAAATTCTAGAACCTATTTGTAAGTTTCAAAAGCATTTTGATAGTAAATTACATCTTTTACAGGTAGAAACACCAGATAGTACTCCAGAAACGTTAGAGGTAAGTGGTAAGTTAAAAAAGATAAGTGCATCTTATACCAAGACAAAAAATGCAACAACATATCAAGGAGTTTTAGAGCATTTTCAATCTCATGAGCCAGATATCATTTGTGTGGTACGCAGAAAACGTGGGTTTTTCAAAAAACTTTGGGAAGCTAATGCGGTCTTAAGAAAAGATTTTTACACAACAAAACCATTACTTATTTTACGAGTTCAAGAATAAGGTAAGTATGGCTTTCCTGTCTGCTGACAGGCAGGCGCAAAAGCGTATATCGACACCTTGGGGATGTAGCTCAGCTGGCTAGAGCGCTTGACTGGCAGTCAAGAGGTCGTGGGTTCGAGTCCCATCTTCTCCACATTAAACAGAAAATCCATTTGTATAAGCAAATGGATTTTCTGTTTAATATTATTATATCAAATATTCTCAATCGAGTAGAAACACCTGATTGAGAGATTGGTAAATCTTTGTATATTACGAGTTAAATCCATATTGTTTATGAAAAGACTAAGCAGGCTATTATATGTATTTATTTTATGCTCTCTATTTAGCTGTAAAGCAATAAAGGAATTTATAAATCCGGATGCTGACAGTGATGGTATATATGACAGAAATGATGCTTGTCCAGAAGTTGCCGGTATATTTGAATTTAATGGGTGTCCAGATTCCGACGGTGATGGTATTCCTGATTCTAAAGATGCTTGCCCTACTTCGGCTGGTGATATAACTCTAGGTGGATGCCCAGATGCTGATGGTGATAATATTAAAGATTCTGAAGATGCTTGTCCAAATGAGGCAGGTTCGCGTGCAAACAACGGATGTCCTTTCCGAGATGCCGATGGTGACGGTATATTAGATAAAGATGATGAGTGCCCAGAAATTGCAGGGATTGTTGGAAATAATGGCTGCCCAGAAGAAGTAATACTGCCTTCAATGGGAGATTTTCCGTATTTTGATTTAACAAATAATCAACCCTCTGGTACCGAAGAGCTATCAAAGAATTATTTTGAAAATGCAAAAAATTGGTCTGATGTAAAAGAGGTGCTTACTTCTGCTTTAGATAAAGCGGGATATGCTCAAAAAAACTACTATTACGTTGAAAATGGTTTTGCAATTGCAACCCAAACGGAACAAACTGATAAAAACGGAATTTCTTTAGAAGGAAGAGATCGATGGATTGTAGATAAAATATATAATCATAAAGAGCATTATAGTATTTTAGAGAGGATTTTAGCTATTGGAGAAAAGCACAAAGGGTATTATCGAAGTTTTGTTTTTGTTGTCTCCCCAAATCCATATAAAGATAATTCTAATTTAGAAAATACTCCTATGGAAACAGTTAAAGAATGGGCTATTAATGGGGCACCTGTTTTACCTAGTGCTATTGGGAAGAATCTTTATACAGAAAGTCATTCTGTTACTGTTTTTATTTATGAATACGAAATATCAGAGAATGATCTACGAGCTACTCAAAACATACCAAGCTTGTTCCCAGGTAAACAAATGGAGCTATCAGGAATATTAGATAAATTAAAATTATGAAAATTCAATTTAGTAAAGCACAAAAAAAACTAGCTATTCTATGGTTTATTTCTTCAGGAATAATCTTAGCGATCATGATCTTTTTTTCATCCCAACATGATAAGTTTAGTCCTAAAGATAATGAAGCATGGGGTTGGATTTTTTCTTCTATTTTGCCTACACTATCTCTTATTATTACAATTTTTGTTATGGATGTAAATAATCGTACGCCTAGCAGACGAGGGGTTGATAGATTTTATTTTAGGCTTGTGTTTTCTATATCATTATTTTATTTCTTAGTGATTCTTTGGGTTTTACTTGCTGATAATCCAGAGCCAGGAATTGTTGTAAGGATGGAACGTTCAAATATGTATTTAGGCCCTCTTCAAGGTCTAGTTGCTGCTACAATTGGCATATTTTTTATTAAAAGAGATACTAACGGTTAGCCTTACTTGTGTAAAATAATTTCCTTAGCGATATAACATCTATTGATATATAGCAATACTGATTTTGCTTAAAGATTTAATTTCTTGACATATATCAAGTTCGTTTTTGTATTATAAATAATACCTTGGATTCGCTAGCGCGTATTTAAAAAAACGGACAGTACATGAGCTCATTATACGAACAAAACCCATCTTTATTACTCGAAAATTCAGAAATAGCCGAAGGATTTAAAAAAATCATGGTTTATAAAAAATTTACAAAGGGTCATTTGTTGTGCGAAACAGGAAACATTTGTGATCACCTGTACATCATTATTTCTGGTATTACACGCATGTTTTACTATAAAGAAAATAAAGATATAACGGTTCATTTCTGTACAGAACAAGAGACTGCTTCTGTTTTTGAAAGTTATGTAAAGCGTGAAAAAAGCAAGTTTAATATAGAGGCGTTAGAAGATGTAGAGGCTATGGAAATTTCTTTTTTTGATATAGAAAATGTACTAATTAAAAACCCAAAATTTGAAAGGTTTGGTCGATTATTTGTACAACAACTTCATTTAAATTTAATAGAAAGAATTAATGATTTACACTTTCATAATGCTAAAGAACGTTATGAAAAATTATTAGAAAGAAAGCCATATTTATTTCAAAGAGTACCCTTAAAACATCTTGCTTCATATCTAAATATTACCCCTGAAACATTAAGTAGAATTAGAGGGAGTAAATAAGGGTATAAAGCGTTTAAATTTTTACTTGAGATGTTTGATCAGAGTGAAGTTTTATGTTTATTGATATTTGTCAAGTGTAATTTGTCTTTATACAGATATATTTGGAATAATTAATAACCGTGCAATTGATTAGAAAAGTAAACTCCTAAAACAATAATGAAGAGCCTAACGTATTATGTAATGCTTTTAATATTAAAATTAAAAGGAGTTAAACAAGAATTCAGTAAAACTCCTATTAATTATAGTAAACTACGAAAAGAAGATGTTAGAACCCCTAAGAATAGCTTGTTTAAGTTACATCAAGTAAAGAGGTTTGTTGAAGCAAAAACATCAATAACAGAAATTATTCCTGCTAGTGCTACGAAGAACTTAATCATCTATTGCCATGGAGGTGCTTTTATTTCAGGACCCTCCAAACATCATTGGGATGCTATAAGAGAAATAGCTACTAAAACAAATGCTATAGTATGGATGATTGATTACCCGAAAGCTCCTGAAAATAAAATAGATGTTATTTGTGAAAATATTGACAAGGTATATTCAAAAGCACTTGAAAAATATATTGCTAATACTATTACTTTAATTGGAGATTCTGTTGGAGGGACTTTAATAATAAGTCTTGTACAAAGATTAGTTTTGGAAGATATAGAACGCCCTTCAAAATTGGTTTTAATTTCTCCAGTTGTTGATGCAACATTATCAAATCCTGAAATTGAAAAGATTGAAAGAATTGACCCAATGCTATCTAAAAAAGGTGTTTTAAGTGCAAAACAAATGTGTGTGGATAATAATGATTTAAGCAATGTGAGAATTTCACCAATTAATGGAAGTTTTGAAGCTTTTCCAAATACGTTAATATTTGCTGCAGAAAATGATATTACGTATCCTGATCAAAAGATTGTAATTGAAAAAATGAAAAATTCTAATACAAACCTTAAAGTCATTATTGGAGATGGAATGCCTCATATATGGCCAATTCTACCTATTATGAAAGAAGCCAAAAATAGTTTAAACAAATTAATAACTTGGATAAATACAGATACCAAGCCCCTTAATTAAAAAGCTTTGTTTAAAAAGTTAAGTTGTTTACATAGAATATTCTTCAAAAACAACTCCCTGATTTCCAATTTCTAAAATCAGCTTTATAAGCACTTTTTCAAATTCTAGGAGGGTTTCTTCAGTAATATTACTGTCTTTATTAATTGTAAAAGGCATAAATCCATTTTTCAATTTCTTGAGAGAAATGATACCCGCTTTTGCTGGAAAAGTAATCTTATTAGACTTATAAAGCATATAGGTGTATAAAAGAATCTGAAATGCTTTTTCATATTTACCTTCAGGAGCGAGTAAGTCTTCCCAGTCTTTTATAATAAGATTCCCTTTATCTACACTTCCTGATTTATAATCTATAATACGGACCTCATTATTGCGCACCTCTATTCTATCTGCTGTCCCTTTTAAAATAGTAGTAAAAGGAAGTTCTGTGCTTTCTAAGGGCGTTTTAAGCTGTTGTTCTAGTTGTACAATGCGTATAATATCTCCTTTGAGAATACTATTCCTTTCTAAAGCTAGGAAATTGACAATATAGCGCTGTATAACCTCATAGATAATAAGATTTTTACCTTTAGAAAGATTCATCTTTTTATAAATAAGATCAAACTGGGCTTTGATTGTAGGCTCTATTTTAGGGAGTATAGCATCGATATGTTGTACAGTGAGTTCTATATTGATATAAGGTTGATAAAGGTATTCTAATGCGTTGTGGATAATTGTACCCATTGTATTGAGGGCAACGACCTCTTCTACTTCTTCCAAATCCTGAATCCCTAATACGTATTTATAATAAAAATGTAATGGATTGCGTAAATAGGTAGATAACGATGAAGGGGATAATCCTGAGGCATATAAATTTTTAAGAGTAGAAATAACAGCGTCTGTCTTTTCTATAGATTGTTGTATCGGTTTTGATACATTGAGAATCGGAGTTGCTACTTGGTGGTGAATTTCATGTATTCCTTCCAATTCTAATTGAAGAATAAATCTACTTTTTTCTGTACTGCCAATTCCCTCAGATGCCGAAGTATACACAAGATGGATATTCTCAGACCTATGTAATAATCTATAAAAATGGTACGCATAAACTGCGTCTTTTTCTTGATATGTTGGTAATTTATGTATGTATTTAAGGTCGTACGGAATATAGGAATTATTACTTTTTCCTGCGGGTAATATACCCTCATTAAGAGATGTTAGTATTACGTTTTTAAAATCTAGTAATCTAGACTCTAGCATACCCATAATTTGTAATCCTTGATGTGGGTCTCCTTGTAAATCGATAGTCTCAGATGATATAGTGTCTCTATAAAATCGAATTAAAGTAGGAATGTTTTCAATATATTTATACGTAGAATTAAGTGTAAATAGTTTATTAAAAGTCTTATAAAAACCATAGAGGTATTCTAAATTAAGTGCATCTTGAGATGGATCAAGTGCATTTTTGAGGACACTTATAAGAGCTAGACAGTTCTCAATAGCTTTTATAGAATTTTCTTCCCAATGACTAAACAAGATTTGTAGTTCTTTAGATAGTGTTGCGACACCTAAAATATTTTGTACATCTTCTATCTTTATAAAAATGATGTTCAATCGTTGAATGGATGTAATGATTGTTTCTACTTGACCTGAGAGTAGTTTATGTAGTATAGGTTGTTGTAATAAAGTAATTACATTTTTATAATAAAATCCTTTTTCGTTATACTCTTTTTTAAGAGTAAAAAAATGTTCAAATAAAGATGCTAGAGGTGTCTGTCTAAGCGGTATCCCCATAGTAACATTAAGATTCTTAATGTTTTTAGGAAGTGCATTAATAATAGGGAGTAATAAGCTTTCATCTCCTAATACCAAAACCGTTTCATTAAGTTGTTCTTTAGAATATGATTCTAATAGATTCCCTACATGTTTTGCAAGTTGCAATCCTTGTGTAACTTCTGTTACTGTAATCTGTTTTTGAGAATTGTAATGGTTGTAAACGGTATCAAATGCATTTGATTTAAAATAGGGCCAGTTCTTTATATGATCTCTCATAAAAAGAGAAGCTTCATGAGAAGTGTTTTGCATAAAATGGGTCTCTGCGTCCCAATAAATAGTACTATTTCCTGTTGCTAGTAATGCTTGAATAAGATGCTGTTCAGATGTATTAAGTGCATTAAATCCAAGGAAGATATGCTTCTTTGTAGTATTATTATGAATGTAATGTTCTATGTCTTCTGCAGCTTTACGATAAATAAGACCTTGATGTGCTGTATTTGCCTCAAGTAATGTAGATGTAAAAAGGGCATAGTATTGAGGAAGTAATTTCCAAAATTTTAAATAATTTTTGACAAGCGAAGTAGATTCCTTTTCATTAGACCAATGGTTTAAATCTTGTATAGCTCCTAAATAATCAAAAAATGATTTGTGGTCTACTAGATACCTGTCTATTTCATTGAAGTCACTTAATATCGTCTGTGCCCACCCATAAAATATAGAGAAAGGTTCTTTATCATCATTTGGAGTTATTTGTGTATATGCTTCATAAAGGGCAAAAACTTGATCTGTTTGAGAGGCCTGTTTAAGGCCAGACAGATATTCTATAAATTCCTCTATACTATAGATTTCAGGAGAAAAAATCGATTTTTTTAAATGCTGAGCTATTGTATTTCGAAGAAAACTTCCTGCACGTCTACTAGGAACTATAAATGCAGTAGAAGAAAGATCCTCTTGTTCTTTTAAACAATTTGTAACAACATCTTCTATAAATGATAACATAGGTCTAAAATAACTACTTCTTTAGAAAGGGGCGATAGTATTTAAAAAAATGTGATTGTATGGCAATAAAAAAAGCCTCGCATTTGCGAGGCTTTTTAATATATGTTTAGGTTTTTCTATTACTTAAGAATAGAAAGCTCTACACGTCTGTTTTCTTGACGACCTGCAGCCGTTTTGTTAGAAGCAATAGGTCTAGCTTCACCAATACCTTTAGATTCTAAACGAGAAGCAGCAATTCCTTTTCCAGTTAAGTAGTTTCTTACAGAAGCAGCTCTTTCATCAGAAAGGTTTAAGTTGTAAGAATCACGTCCTCTATCGTCAGTATGACCTTCAATTAAGAAACGAGTCTTAGGATATTCATTCATGATTTTTGCAACGTTATCAAGAGTTGCATTAGATTCAGCACGAATACTTGCTTTGTTGTAATCAAAAAGAACTGACTTGAATTGTACGTTTAATTCGTTAAGAACTTCAACAGATACTTCAGGACATCCGTTGTTTGCTACAGTACCTGCAACATCTGGACACTCATCATCTTTATCTAATACACCGTCACCATCTTTATCTTGGTAAGGACATCCGTTGTTTGCACGTGGACCTGCCTCATTAGGACAACCATCTTCAGAATCTTTAATACCATCGCTATCAGCATCTGGACATCCACCTAGAGCGGCAGTACCAGCTACAGTAGGACAAGCATCTTTAGGATCAGGGATACCATCACCGTCAGTATCAGGACACCCTTCAAACTCAGCTGAACCAGCTACAGTAGGACAAGCATCTTTAGAATCTTGGATACCATCACCATCAGAATCAGGACATCCATCAAATTCAGGAATACCAGCAACTTCTGGACAAGCATCATCTTTGTCATATATACCATCACCATCAGTATCTTTTCCTCCAAAAGAGAATCCTACAGAAGCAGAATGTTGGAAATGATTGATACCTCTATCATCTTCAAAAGTGTGCTTATATAAAGACTGAAGTCCAACGTTAAAGTTTTCTGATAACCAAAAACGTATACCAGCACCTCCGTTAGCAGTTCCAAATCCTGGAGTTCCTCCAGTTAATTGACTGTCTAACCAAGTATAACCAGCTCCTACTTTTAAATAAGGATCAAACCAGCTACTAGAAATAAGTTCTTTAAGGCTATATGAAACAGCACCATCTACAGCAAAATGTTGTAATTCATTTACAGGGCTACTATCACCTAGTTTATCTATTCTGTTTAATGTTCCTGTTACTCCAACTACAAACCCGTCACCTACATATCTAGAAATGTTAATGTATGATACAGAAGGAACAATGTTCCAGTGATCGTTTACATTATAAAATTCTTCAAATACGCCTCCTCTGATCTCAAGGTTTGTTCCAGCCTCGCGAGCACGGTCTCCAACAGGATAAGTGTCAATAGCATTGGCACCGACACTAATTGCCCAAGGGTTATTTTTGTCTTGTGCATTCACTGACCCGATTACCATGATCAGAAGCGAAGCAACTAAAAATCTGCTAAGATGTTTCATTGTTTATTCTTAATTTTAAGTGTTAATTAAAAGCAAAAGTAAGTTGTTAAAACTAATCAACAAAGATAAAAGTACTAAAATTTTAGAAAATGCACTGCCTTATAGTGTAAAGAATGTTATTTAATGACGTCTAATTCTTTTCCAACTTTTGTAAATGCTTGAATTGCTTTGTCAAGATGTTTAACTTCATGAGCAGCACTCAGTTGTACGCGAATACGGGCTTTACCCCTTGGAACTACGGGAAAGAAGAAACCGATAACATAGATTCCTTCGTCTAATAAAGCATCTGCCATTTTTTGAGAAAGCTTTGCGTCATATAACATAACAGGAACGATAGCAGAATCACCATCAATGATGTCAAATCCAGCTTTTTTCATCCCATTTTTAAAATAAATAGTGTTTGAAGCGAGCTTATCTCGTAAAGATGTATCACTATCCAGCATCTCAAAAACCTTAATTGAAGCACCTACAATTGCAGGAGCAAGCGAGTTAGAAAAAAGATAAGGTCGACTACGTTGTCTTAAAATTTCTATAATCTCTTTTTTTGCCGTGGTATATCCTCCCATAGCTCCTCCTAATGCTTTTCCAAGTGTACCTGTGATAATATCAATTCTCCCCATGACATTTTTTTCTTCCAAAGTACCACGCCCTGTTTCTCCTATAAATCCAGCCGAGTGACATTCATCAATCATAACGAGGGCATCATAAGCATCTGCTAAATCGCATATTTTATCTAATGGCGCAACGAGTCCATCCATAGAAAATACACCATCGGTTACAATGATCTTATGACGGGCTCCTGCTTCATTTGCTTTTTTAAGTTGTTCTTCCAAATCTTGCATATCGTTGTTTTGATAGCGATAGCGAGCTGCTTTACATAAACGAACCCCATCTATAATAGATGCGTGATTTAAAGAATCTGAAATAATAGCATCCTCTGCTCCAAGTAAAGGCTCAAAGACACCTCCGTTTGCATCAAATGCTGCTGCGTATAATATAGTGTCTTCTGTACCATAAAAATCTGCAATCTTTTGCTCTAACTCTTTGTGTATATCTTGAGTACCGCATATAAAACGGACAGAACTCATACCAAACCCATGAGTATCCATAGCATCTTTTGCTGCTTGAATTACTTCTTTGTTTGAAGAAAGTCCTAAATAATTGTTTGCACAAAAATTAATTACCTCTTCTCCAGTCGAGATTTTGATAACCGCATCTTGCGGTGAGGTAATAATGCGTTCTTTTTTATAAAGTCCAGCTTCTTTAATAGAAGCAAGTTCGTTTTGTAAGTGATCTTGTATTTTTCCGTACATGGATTTTTATTTTTTGCAAATGTATAGATTTATAATACCATTTATTTTAAGATTTATACCTTAATAATGGTTACTTCCTTATTTATGTATATTAAAAAAAGATGTTTTATAGTGATATTCATCTCTGTAAGTAGTTGTGCATATTGTTGTACTTGATATGCATGATTTTCTGAAGGGATGCCTGTCTTATAATCCATAATAACAGCATGTCCATCAGGAAGAATCTCTATTCGGTCGGGGATGTATAAAGATCCATCTGCCGAGAGAATTTGCCGTTCGTTATATACTGTATGAGCACGAGAAAAATAAGAACGTAATTCGGGATGGTTTATAACATTGGACAAGACATTTTTTAAAGACTCTCTTTCTTTTATAGATATAATCCCTTCAAGGATGGCTTCTTCAACCGCGTGATCTAGATCTTGTCTATCTATAATTTTTGCCATGAGCTCATGAACTAAATTCCCATACGTAATGGCATGTTGTCGTTCTTCGTTCCATAAGAAACCGGCTTTTGTAATTGTATAGATATTGTGAGATTCCTTTGAAGAAGACATAAAAGGGATCGTTACTATTTCCTTACTCTCATTAGTAACTTCTTTTTCTTTTATGTTTTCTTTTCCATAAGTATAGGATTGGTCGGGACCATTCCAAACATCTGTATGTTTAAGATAAGAGACAAATAGCTCACTAAATGTTTTAGGGGTATTGCTTTCGCGAAAGCGTGATAAGACATATACCCTTTCTACAGCTCTTGTGAGCGCAACATATAATATATTTACCGCATCAAATTGTTGTTGAGAAGTACGCTCTTCATATAGAAATGATCCGTGAGTGCTGTATTCTGAAAGATCTGTTTTATGCCCTACTAATAGGTGTTCAAAACCTGCAAAATGAGATGCTTCTGTAGGATACCAGTGATGCTCATTGCGGTTATTATATAATTCTGAATCTGCATATGGATAGATGACAACATCAAACTCAAGTCCTTTAGATTTGTGAATACTCATAATTTGTACCGCATCACTTTGTGGAGGAGCGACAATACTTAAGGTATCTTTCTTTTCCTCCCAGTAATTTAAAAACCCTATAAGACCTGTGTTATTTTTTTGAGTGTATTCAAAAACGGTATTGAGATATGCAAATAGATAGGCATCTGCTTCTCTTTTTAAATGAAACACACGCACCATATACTCTACGCCTTCATATAAACTTAGCGACTCAAAAATAGCCGATGAAAAATAAATGCCTCGTTCTTCCAATCCTTTTATAAACTCTTGTGTTGGTACTTTTGCCCATTGCGCATAAAAATCGTGAATGTCTTTTATCTCAAATTTATTGACAAGAAAGGAAAGAAGCTTCAAGGTAATTTGAGGCGTGTTAGGTTGCAATTGTAATTCTAATAAGGCGTGTATAAACCGTACAGAAGGAGCACTATTTATTAAAAGACTTTCAGAAGAAACTACTTTAATTTGATGTGCTGTTAAGTATTGTGCGATATGAGCTCCATGCCTATTATTTCTTGTAAGGATACAGATATCACTTTTAAGATACCCTTGTTCAGAAACAGTAGTAATAATTTTTAAAACCTCTTCTGGATATAGCTCATCTGCTTCTTGTATGGTATTAGCTTCTATAAACTGCAAAGAGACAAAACCTCCTTCTTGATGATTATACTTCTGATTATTATCTGTTTTATATATAGATGTATAAGTGGTATCAGAAAAAAAACTAGAGATGTATGTAAAGAAGGTATTATTAAAATTAATGATTTCAGAATAACTCCTATAATTGGTATCCAGTTGTTTAATATTAGCATCATCAATAGAGAAAGGATGCTTGTTTTGTGCTAAATCAATAAATTGTTCTGCTTTTCCTCCTCTCCATCTATAAATAGCTTGTTTAGGATCTCCTACAAGCAACAAACTGTTTTTAACGGTGTCATTACTAGCACTAGAAATAGTGTTGTCTACTAGTGGGATAAGGTTATGCCATTGCACCACCGAAGTATCTTGAAACTCGTCTATAAAATAGTTTGTATACCGTTCTCCAATACGTTCATATATAAAGGCAGCAGGCTGATCTTTTAGTGATTTATAGATAAGAGCATTAAAATCAGAAATTAAGAGGATATTCTCATCTTCTTTAATTTTTTGAAGCTCTTTATTTATTAACTGTAAAACAGATAATGGCACTACTTTTTTTGCAAACTCTAGGATGAGTTGGAGTTTGTAAAATAGCTCTTTAGTTTCTTTAAAACATACAATAAGCTGATCTCTTATGCTGTCAATATCATCTTTTATGTTTTGTTTTTCTGCTTTTTTATAAAAGGTATAACTATCTATATCTTGTTTCCACTTGGCTTTATAATCTACTTCGAGTGTAGGTTTTTGAAGTTTAATAAGATGATTGTAAAAATATTTTCCAGTAAAATGAGTTTCATCTAGTCCTAGACTATGAATGCGTTCTAGATGTTGGGTTGCACTATTTTTTATTTTCGCTTTAAGCGAAATTTCAAGTTGACCCAATCCCTTTTTCAAGTTAGCAAAATCCTCAAGCGTTTTTAATTGTAATTGTTCAACATACGGAGCATCATTTTCACTTGCTAGTAAGCGAGCAATATCATTAAGGTCTTTTGTAATATCCCAGCTTTTATCATCATCTGCTTTTTGAAGTGCAAATTCAACTAAAATATTGGTGATGTGTTTGTTTTTACCAGCTGCATCAATAAGAGCATCTACGGCTCTTGCATGAAGTGTTTTACTATCTAACGATACTTCAAAATTACCTGAGATCTCAAGATCTTTAGAAAATGTACGAAGAATACGGTGTGTTAAGGTATCTATCGTCACTACATCAAAAGCGGCATAGTTATGCAAGATTGCATTGAGAATTTGAGTAGCTCTTTTTGCAATGGTTGTAGGGGATTCTCCAATCTCATCAGATACTTGTATTAACATCGTAGGGATGGTATCTTGAGAAACTGTGTACGTGCTAAAAGCGTATAAATTTTCTAGAATACGCTCTTTCATTTCTTTTACAGCTTTGTTTGTAAAAGTAATGGCAAGGAGTTGTCTATATTTCTTAGGATTTTCACTTGTAAGTAAAGTGGTAACATATGCCTTTACTAAGCTATACGTCTTTCCAGACCCTGCCGACGCATTAAGTACCGTTAAACTATGTGAAGATAACATCGGTTTACTATCCTTTACGATTTTGGAATTACTATAAAAATAGTGTTTTGTTATGGTAACTTTGAGTGGTATAAAGATAGAAAAGCTACTCGACAACGAATAGCTTTTCTAAACAAACCTAACTAACCAACTTAAAATGTAAGAAAAAGTGTGTGTTATATCTAAAATAACATCGCCTTACATAATATAAGACGGTGAGATATAGAAAGGGTTGCTTTTATATAGCATCTTTTTATAAAAAAATAGCAAAACAACTACAAAATGTTGATTGTTATTATAGGAAGTATAAAATCTATCTATGAAGCGATACTAATTTTATAAGGGTAAAGCATTTTAATTGCTATCACTATTACGTAACTTTGTGTGCAATCAATTATTAATCTAAAATTCAACAGATATGTCATTTGAATTACCAAAATTGAACTATGCATACGATGCATTAGAGCCACATATAGACGCACGCACTATGGAAATACACCATAGTAAACATCATAATGGATATACTTCTAAGCTTAATGCTGCTATAGCAGGAACAGATTTAGAAGGAAAAAGTATAGAAGATATATTAGCAAACCTTGATATGTCAAATGGAGGAGTACGTAACAATGGAGGTGGTTTTTATAACCATCGTCTTTTCTGGGAAGTAATGTCTCCTAATGGTGGAGGAGCTCCTTCTGGAGATCTTGCAGATGCCATCAATGCTGCTTATGGAAGTTTTGAAGGATTTAAAGATGCATTCTCAAAAGCAGCGGCAACGCAGTTTGGATCTGGATGGGCTTGGTTATGTGTACATGCAGGAGGAAAAGTAGAAGTATGCTCTACACCAAACCAAGACAATACCCTTATGCCGGGTGTAGGATGTGGAGGAACTCCTATGTTAGGTCTTGATGTATGGGAACATGCATATTATTTAAATTACCAAAACAGACGTCCAGATTATATCAATGCGTTTTTTAATGTAATAAACTGGGATGTTGTAAGCGCAACGTATGCAAAGAACAAATAAGAAAAGTTCTTTTAAGAATATAAAAAGCCACTCTTATGAGTGGCTTTTTTGGTTTTATCGAGCGTTTTTAAGATATGCTCTCAAAACGATAGCATCTTCATAAGTTAGTTGAGGAAATTTAATACAGGGAGCACCATATTCTTGAGTTACTTTATCTTTCTTTAAGTAAAAATGAAAAGAAGAGTCAGAAGAAAAGTTCTTTATACTATTTAATAAGGCTGGACCCGTTGCTCTTTTATATATTTTATGACAAGCTGCACAATTTGATCTAAAGAGCGTTTTTCCTTCTTCTACTAATTCAGAAGTTGGACCTGAAAAAGTATTACCACATATAAAATAATTACCCGTTATTGGTTCCTCAACAGGCTGTTTAGAGTAATCAAGATTCCATAGGATATAACTTAGTAATGTTATACCTATGAGTGTTACCGCATATATGAGTACGGTATTATCTTTCATAGTATCATAATAGTTTTATGACATCTTTTGCAAAATAGCTTGCGATCATATGTGCTCCAGCTCTTTTAATAGCCGTGATCTGCTCCATCATAACGGCATCATGATCTAACCACCCTTTTGATGCTGCTGCTTTAAGCATGGCGTATTCACCACTTACTTGATAAACTGCCACTGGGACATCTACTGCATCGCGTATATCACGTACAATATCGAGATATGCAAGGCCAGGTTTTACCATGACAATATCGGCTCCTTCTTCTATATCCATAAGCGTTTCCTTCACTGCTTCATCGCGATTTGCAAAATCCATTTGATACGTCTTTTTGTCCTTAGGAACATCTTGTATATCTGCTGGAGCGCTATCTAATGCATCTCTAAAAGGCCCATAAAAAGCTGAGGCATATTTGGCACTATAGCTCATAATCCCTGTATTATGAAACCCTTCTTCTTCTAAGAGGATACGCATATCATATATACGACCATCCATCATATCACTAGGAGCCAGAATATCGGCACCAGCTTGCGCGTGTGATAATCCCATTTTAGCCAAAACAGCATTGGTCTCATCATTTATAATTTGACCTTGCCCTACAATACCGTCATGACCATAACTAGAATACGGATCCAGTGCAACATCTGTCATAACAAGCATTTCTGGACAGGCGTCTTTTACCGTTTTAATAGCGCGTTGCATCAGTCCATCAGCATTTATGGCTTCGGTACCTGCATTGTCTTTTAAATTGTCTGGTACTTTTACAAATAGTAACACAGATTTAAGTCCCATATTCCAGAGTTCTTTCACCTCTTTTCCTACAAGATCTAAACTCTGTCTATAGTAATTAGGCATCGAAGGAATTTCTTCTCGAATCCCTTTTCCTTCTACAATAAAAAGTGGAACAATAAAGTCGTTTGGTGTGATAATAGTCTCACGTACTAAGCTACGTATAGCCTCTGAAGTTCTTAATCTACGATTTCTTCGTAATGGATACATAAAATACTGTATTTTGCTATTGCAAATTTACCAAATTAAAAACCGAGTCTACATTTTGCTATCATTAGAAAAAACATTTCAATTTAAATATGCTTGGCGTAGCTATCAGCATCGGTTTTTAGAGAAATTTGATCTTCATTTTGAAGACGCTCACCTTCATGTTGTTGCCCCTCCTGGTTCTGGGAAAACAGTATTAGGATTAGAAATGATTAGGCGTGTAAATCAAAAAACCATCGTCCTTGCGCCTACATTAACGATACGGAATCAATGGGAAGAGCGTATGTTTGAATGTTTTGTAGATGAGGAAACGTGTGATATTCCGCTTTCGCGAAATATTAAACAACCTGCTCATATTACTTTTACGACCTACCAATCATTACATGCCTTCTTTAAAAACGAAATGGAAGGAGATGCTGAAAAACTCGTAGCTTTTTTCGCGAAAGCGAACATAAAAAACATCGTACTAGACGAAGCACATCATCTTAAAAACGAATGGTGGAAACCTCTTTTTGCATTAAAAGCATTACCGACCTGTTCTTTGATTGCACTTACAGCAACGCCGCCGTATGATAGTTCGCAAAGAGAGATTGCAAAATATTTTGAATTATGTGGTCCTATTGACGTAGAGATTGGAGTACCAGAATTAGTGAAAGAAGGGAATTTATGTCCGCATCAAGATTATATTCATTTTTCAGAGCCTGATGATGCTCAAATAAAATATATCAAAGCATTTCGGGAAAAAGTACAGGCATTTGTACACGAGCTTATTGAGGACCCTTCCTTTAAAAATTTTATACTACAACACCCTTTTTATGCCAAAACAGATACCGTATTAGAAGCGATATACGACCAGCCCGATTTGTATGCTGCAATCCTTATATATTTAAATGCCGCAAAAACAGACATTTTACCAGGTAAAGTCGCATTGTTGGGCATAGAAACAGAAATAATAGCCATTCCTGTCTTAACCTTTCCTTGGATGGCAGTTTTATTAGAATCTATATTAGTCACAGATCGAGCATCTTTTCCTGAACAGGAGGTCCTTCTAAAAAAGATGGAGAATTCATTGCGCAAAATAGGGGCATTTGATAAACAGCAAATACTATTGGAAGGGAACAAAGAATTATATACTTCTCTTACACAAAGCCCTAACAAACTAAAAAGTATTCAAGAGATCATCTCTTTTGAGTCTGAACAATTAAAAAATGGGCTACGAGCTGTTATCCTTGCAGATTATATTAGGAAAGAGTTCTTAGAATCTATTGCAGAAGAAGATTTGCCTACCATAAATAAATTGGGGGTTGTTCCCATATTTCATTATTTAAGAGCTTCTCTAGCGCGAGATCCGGAAAAATGGCAAGAAGAGAATAAGCAAGAAAAACTAGCAGTACTTACAGGGACACTTGTTATTGTACATGATCGATTAAGAGAACATATTGCTAAAGAAATTCCAGAAGATTATTATACAGTATCCCCTTTAGGAGAGACAGATTTTCTAATTCTTAGACCTAAAGAAAAAGGCAAAAGTCATATCGTTAGTGTTATGACAGCGCTATTTACAAAAGGGCATATAGAAGTATTGATAGGAACAACATCACTACTTGGTGAAGGATGGGATGCTCCTGCTATAAATACATTGGTGCTTGCTTCGTATGTAGGATCTTTTGTGATGTCTAATCAGATGCGAGGAAGAGCGATACGCGTATATCCAAAATATCCAGATAAAGTGGCTTCTGTGTGGCACCTTGCTTGTATTGATCCTACCAATATTGATGGGGGAGAGGATTTAAAAAAGCTGTATCATAGATTTGATGCTTTTTGTGGGATATCTCTGCAAGGACAATCCTATGTAGAAAACGGCTCAGATCGATTTGCGCTTCCTAAAAAGGAGTTTGATGCAACGACGCTCAATGAGAGGATGTTTTCTTTGGCAATGCAACGAGAAGAAGTCAAGCTACGTTGGAAACATGCAATTACTACGGGTAATATTCTTGTGAGAGAATTAAAATTAGATTTTAATGAGGTTTCTCAGACCACTGCGAAAACATCAACAAAACAAAGAATATATCTTAGAAAAGTAATAGAACTTGTTGTAATAGAAGTACTGTTTCTAGTACTATGTGTATTATCTTTTATAGCATTTTCATACACTTCTTTGTCTAGAAGTCTCACAGTATCTCTTCTGATTATTTTTATAGGAGGTTTTATCAAGTATTTTCCTAAAATGCAAAATGCATTACAATTGTTTTTAAAATATGGACAGGTAGATAAAGCATTGTATAAAATAGGCAAGACACTCTTACATGCTTTATATGAAAAAAAATTAATCAACACCTCGTTTTCAAAAGTTACTTTGGAAGTTCAAAAAAATGGTGAGAAAGAAGTTACTTGTTTTATTAGTGGTGCTACAGTAAAAGAGGAAGTCTTGTTTGTAAATAGTTTGAGGGAGATCGTTCAGGCAATAGATAATCCAAGATATATGATTAAAGAGTTTGACGGAATGCAGAAAACATTTGGATTTCCAAAATACTATGGAGTTCCTTCGGTCTTTGCTGAGCGTAAAAAAGATGCGACATTATTTTTAAACCATTGGCAACGTCATAAAGGCAAGGCTATTTTAATCTTTACAAGGAATAAAGAGGGGCGTAAAAAACTATTAAAAGCACGTTTTCATTACTTAAATACAGAAGGTGGATTTAAAACAAAAACAGCAGCCATATGGAAGTGATTTTACTCTTCTTTTAACTTTATTGAGGATTTTTGTAGGGATATAAATATTATAAATAAAGCAGGCATATGCCTGCTTTATTTCTTTTCTACAAAGAGTATAGTCTTATTTTATTAGCAATTTGCTTGACAAGCTCTTAAACTAGCAAAACAATGAGAGTGTCCATCCTCTCTACAGTCTGCAAAATCTTGCCTACATTCTTGAAGACAGCTATTGTTCATCCCTCCATGAATATGAAGTTGTTGTTCTTTTTTTAAGGGCAAAACCCCTTCTAGTTTTGAAATGTTTTTTAACATGATGTACGTTTAATTAGTTAGTATACAGATGAATATACAAAAAATAAATTCTAACTAGCTTAAAAAGAACAGATTAAACCCTAGGCTGGTTTATAGAAGCCTGATCCATCAGATGCTCACACTACTCTAAATTTCTTATAAACTTCTCGGCATTGATCTGTACATCATCTTCTCCTTGTTGATCAAAAGGATTTTCTAGATGTGATTGGATATTATCTAGCGCTACTAAGATGACGCTAAAAAGTACAGGGACAGCAAACTGTAATCCATAGTTGAAATTGGTTGCATTTTCTGCAAAATGTGGTCCGTATATAATAGGTAAAATCACAATAAAAATATCGCTATATGTTCTCAATGTACGTGGTGTTCTGTATTGATAAATATGCTTGATACGCTCAAAAGAAATCATCATTTTGCTTATAAATTGATTGGACCTTGAGGCTTCTCCAGAGGGAAGACCATGACTTCTCATTTCTTTCACAAAGAGCGATAATCTATGAAAACTTTCATATACTTCTTTCTCGTTTTCTTCTAGTGCTTTTACTGGTTGACTAAACATTTTACGACAAGAGTCTAATAAACCATTCATAGATGCCTTAAGTTCGCTTTTAAGTGTTTCTGGTGGATTTTCTAACCAGTGAGATACTGCAAAATATAAAGCTCTTCCATGTGCTTTAATAGCGCCATATTCATCCAGAGCGACTTCACGTCGTTTATAAGCACCACCTATAGAAAACACAATAGGAAATACAATAGCTGTGCTTATAAAAGTAAGTGGAAAATTTGCTTTGATATGATAATGCAAACAAAACATAGTAGAAGCAATGGATAGCCCTGTTATTAAGAGTGTTTTCCAATTAATAATAAGGAAGATGCGTTTAAATATATACCACATAATTAATGTCTAATTATTCGTACTATACCCATTCTTTAGGGTTTTTTAATATTTCTATGAGTCTAGCTTCTTCACTTCCTTCTTCAGGATGATGATCGTATTTCCATTGCACGACAGGAGGCAAACTCATTAAGATACTTTCTATACGACCATTTGTTTTAAGACCAAACAAGGTGCCTTTGTCATGTACGAGATTAAATTCTACATAACGACCACGACGTACTTCTTGCCAATCTTTTTGCGCTTTCGCGAAAGCGGTATCTTTCCTACGCTTCACTATGGGTGTGTAAGCTTCTAAAAAACTATCACCTACAGTGGTGACAAAGTTATACCAATCTTGCATAGAAGTATCTTCTGTTTTTTTAAGATAATCAAAAAATAACCCTCCTAATCCACGGCCCTCACCACGATGAGCATTGTAAAAATATTCATCACAACGTGCTTTGTATTTTGGATGAAATTCAGGATGATGTGCGTCACAAGCTGTTTTACAAATCGTATGAAAGTGTATGGCATCTTCATCAAAAAGATAATATGGTGTAAGGTCTTGCCCTCCGCCAAACCACTGATCTACGATTTCTCCATCTTGGTTATACATTTCAAAATAACGCCAGTTTGCGTGTACGGTAGGTACCATTGGGCTTTTAGGGTGAAGTACAAGTGAAAGTCCACAGGCAAAGAAGTTGGCGTCTTTTACACCAAAATACTGTTGCATAGTTTCTGGTAATTTCCCGTGTACTTGTGAGATATTAACTCCTCCTTTTTCAAAGACATTTCCATTCTCGATGACACGTGTACGACCACCACCACCTTCAGGACGTTTCCATAAATCTTCTTGAAATGTAGCTGTGCCATCGATGGCTTCTAGTGTAGAAGTGATAGTATCTTGTAGGGTATGGATATAGGTTACAAATTGTTCTTTCATAAGGTATATACTTCTTAAGAGAGTTGTTTATTTTCTTTAGAGGTAGGAAGTTGTTGCTTTTTATCAGGCTCTATTAAATTAATGGTCTGTACTGTTGCCGCAGTTACAGAAATAGGTAGGACAAGAATCACCCCTATAATTGGGATTAATAAGAAAAGCATAAAAACAATACCATTCCCGATAGCATACCCTTTATGACTTCTTACAAATTGTACACTCTTATCGTACTTATAATGACGTTCTAAGGTATAATCCATATTCCCAAAACCAGCATAATAAGCCTGTACTAAGAATAATAAAATAGTACTTAGAATTCCTATGACAGGAATAAAACTAAATAATAAAATAGGGATAGTAAGAAGCAATTCTAGACTTAGGTTACGTACGTTTATTCGGATACCACGCCATAGTTGTGCTTTAAAGGTAGTATCTCTATGTAGGTGATCTGTCCCTAATATATGTGTTTCTATTTTTTCTGATACAGGACTCATAAATGGAGCACTTAATGCCATAATAATATGTTTATAAAGGATCAATCCTATAGCTATTACGACAAGTGCTCCTAAAAAGGAGGCGATAGTTTCAAAGGTTTGCGATCCCCAATCCCAAGGCCAAATACCAGAAATCCAATGACCAATATTATCAGATAATCCCCAGGCGGTAAAGCCAATGATTACTGCAGTAAGAAGGCTAATGAGCATAGGAATGGCAAAGTATTTCCAAAGCCCTAATTTTGAGATAAGCCCAAAAGAAGTTCCATATGTTTTGAGGCCATTTATAATACCTTTAATCATCTTCTATATGTGTTAATGTGTTAGGGTTTTCTTGCATTTGTTGAACGGTTGTATGCTTTTGCGAAAGCGGAAGCATTACCATCACTAATTGTATTAACTGACTTTCACTCGCATCTGCATGTTGTTGTGCAAATGTACGTCCTATGTGATTATTATGTAAATCCATGGCTCTAGCTAATTCTGGGTTAATTGAAAAATCCTCATGCCAATCTGTAATACGTTTTGCCCAGGCAGTCGCTTTTTTTATAGAAGCCCATCGTTTGCATTTATGGATAATGAACACATTCCATAAGGCATGTCTGAATGCATTTGCTCTACCATTTTTATGATGTGCTTTTCCAAATTTCTGATCACAAACGGCAACCGTTTTACGAGTAGCAATATAGGTAGGAATCATAAATAATGGATATCGTAAGCAAAATCCGGCAAGACTCCAGAGCTGCTTAAAATCCATTGATTTTATGATCTTGTTGAGGTTCACACTACTCTTTATATTCTTTTACTGCCTCAATAAATGCACCTGCATTTTCTAAAGGGATCGTAGGTAAAATACCATGACCAAGGTTTACAATGTATTTGTCTTTCCCAAAACTACGGATCATCTCGTGCACCATACGCTTGATTTCACTAGGAGGTGAGAATAATCGTGTAGGATCAAAATTCCCTTGTAAAGTGATATTACCACCTGTTAAATAACGAGCATTACGAGCACTTACAGTCCAATCAATACCTAATGCCGAAGCACCAGATTTTGCCATTGTATCTAGTGCAAACCAACATCCTTTTCCAAAAGCAATTACAGGAGATTCGTCTTTTAAGGCATCTATAATTTGCTGGATGTATTGCCAAGAGAATGTTTGATAATCTACAGGAGAAAGCATACCACCCCAACTATCAAAAACTTGTACAGCATTTACACCTGCTTTTACTTTTTCTTTTAAGTAAGCGATGGTAGTATCTGTAATTTTTTGAAGTAATGCATGCGCTGCAAGTGGTTGTGTAAAACAAAATTCCTTTGCAAGATCAAAGTTTTTAGACCCTTGCCCTTGTACACAATAACAAAGAATTGTCCATGGGCTTCCAGCAAAACCAATTAATGGAATTTCATCATTGAGTTTTTCCTTTGTCATTTTTATAGCATCCATGACGTACCCCAATGTTTCCTGAATGTCTGGAACGATTACTTGTTCAACATCTTTGGCAGAACGTATAGGGTTAGGTACCCAAGGACCAATATTAGGCTTCATCTCTACATCTATATTCATCGCTTGCGGAATCACTAGAATATCTGAAAATAAAATAGCTGCATCCATCCCATAACGACGTATAGGTTGTACCGTAATTTCACTAGCAAGTTCTGGAGTCTGGCAACGTGTGAAGAAATCATACTTTGCTTTGATTTCCATAAATTCTGGAAGATATCTCCCTGCTTGACGCATCATCCATACTGGTGGACGGTCTACAGTTTCTCCTTTTAGAGCTCGTAAAAATAAATCGTTCTTTATCATAATTTCATGTGATATCTGTACTATTGGATACCTTGTTTTTTTAATGTGTTTACTGCCTTTGCAATCGTGCTTTCTATGGTTGTTGCATTAGAGACCACTATATTTTGAGTGTATTTCTTAACTTCTGTGGCTGTGGTTTCTCCTATGCAAAATGCGGTTGATATTGTGTTTGCTTTCGCGAAAGCGGATACACCACTTGGACTATAAAATAAAAAACCATCAAACTTCTGATTAAATGTTTGCTCGTTTAGATGAGTTTCATAAGTCACAATTTCGTTACACGAAATACCAGCTTCTTTTAAAATAGTGGGTAATTCATCTCTTCTTTGATTTCCGCAGAAATAGGTAAAATGTTCGTTTTGATGGTTTTTTGCTATAAAATGACCCAATTCTTCTCCATTTTGAGCTGCTTTAACCACTTTTAATCCATTTTTCTCTAAAAGTGCTGTTGTTTTATTTCCAACACAAAAACACATCAAACCTATTTTTTCTTCTTGTAAATCATTCGAATTGATAAAAGCATTTGCTCCATTTTGACTTGTAATAATGATATTTCCTAAGCCTTTTGGAATTTCAAAATCAATAGATTCTATTGAGATCGCATCATACTCCACAAAACTTACTCCGGCATTGAGAAGTAATTCTCGCTGGTTAGGTTTTAATTTTTTTGTGGATAGCACCCTCAACCCAACCTTCTCCCTCGAGGGAGAAGGAGGTGTTTCTCCTTTTCTTTTAAGAATATCATCATAAATAAATTGAGTGTTTTTAAGTGCTGTTTTATTTGGATAACGTAGTACTCGATACCCTAATCCTCTTATATGAGTATCTCTTAGTTCATCTTTTTCTTTTTGATAGGTGTCATTGTGGTATTCTCCATCAAGCTCAATGACTAACATAATCTCTATACAACAAAAGTCAACGATATATTCTTTAATAGGGTGTTGTCTTCTAAATTTAAGATCTTCAAATTGTCTATTTCTAAGTAATTCCCATAGATGCGCTTCAGCAGGTGTTTGTTCTTGCCTTAAGTGACGAGCGATATCTTTTTTAGTACTCTTTTTCATAATACTCCCTTCTCAGTGGGAGAAGGGTTGGGGATGAGGGTATTTTATTTTTTACTAATAGACTCTTTAATTTCTTTCATTAATGTACGCCCTCCATTATCTAATATCTCTAGAGCGCAATCTGTACCTAATCCTTGGCTATGCGATACAGAAATAGATTGTTGTACATCTATTTTTGTTTTACCATCTAGAGAAAACAAAACACCTGTAAAATGAATGGTATCATCCTCTATTATTGCAAGCGCACCTATTGGGGCAGTACAGCCTCCTTCTAGTGTGCGTAAAAACTCTCTTTCAATATGGGTACATAATGCAGTGTCAGTATGGTTTAATTTTGCGCAAGCGGTTTTACAAAAATTATCTTCTTCCATAGCAACAATAAGCATTGCTCCTTGTGCGGGAGCTGGGGTCATCCAGTCTAGTACTTCATAATTAGATGGAAGTACATTGATACGTTCTAACCCTGCTTTAGCAAATATGGCTCCTGTCCAATCGCTATCTGCTAGTTTTTGTAATCGTGTATTTACATTACCACGTATATCTGTAGTCGTATGATGAGGGTACTTATGAAGCCACTGTGCTTGACGACGTAAACTCCCAGTTGCAATAGTACAAGATTCTTTATAATTAGGATTGCCTTTGTGTACTAGAATATCTTGGGTATCTGCGCGTTGTAACACTGCCGCTTGTACAATACCGATGGGTAATGCAGTGGGAACATCTTTCATACTATGTACAGCAATATCTACAGTGCCGTTAAGCATAGCAATATCCAATGTTTTTGTAAAGATACCCGTAATGCCTAATTCATATAAAGGTTTATCTAAGACAAGGTCTCCAGTAGATTTTACAGGAACAAGGGTTGTTGTGTATCCGTGACTTTCAAGTTGTTGTTGTACTGTTTTTGCTTGCCATAATGCAAGGTCACTATCTCGTGTCCCAATGCGTATAACTCTACTCACTATCTTTTTGTTCTAGTTGGAAAATAGCCTGGATTAAACCGATGCTTTCTTGTGCATTACCATTTGCTTCTCGTAAGTGATTTGCAAATCGATTTGTAATTTTTTGAATAAGGCGGTCTGAAATAAGTGCTGCTTGTTCTTCATTAAAACCATCAATTTTTTTACGATGATTATGTAGCTCTAAAGAATTAATATCGTTGAGCTTTGTTTTTAATGCATGAATGGTAGGAGCAAAAGAACGTGTCGTTATCCAAGCATTAAACTCTTTGGTGATTTGTGCTATAATAGCTTCTGCTTTTGGAATATATTTTTGACGACGTTTTAATGTATCATCCGTCATTTTTGAAAGCTGATCAAGGTGAATAAGCGTTACATTCTCTAACTCTGTAACATCATTTGATACATTTTTAGGAATGGATAAATCAAGAATGAGCAATGGTTTTTTCGTATAAATAATATCTTTAGAAATCGTAGGTTTTTGTGCACCTGTAGCAACGACTAAGATGTCTGTTTGCGAGATTTCGCTTTGGATATCTGCATAATCCTTTACTAGAAGATTAAACTTTCCTGCTATTTTTTGAGCTTTTTCTTTTGTGCGATTAATAAGGGTGATATGCTCATTTTTTGTGTGCTTTACAAGATTTTCACAGGTGTTACGCCCTATTTTTCCTGTCCCAAAAAGCAAGATATTTTTTTCTGAAACATAAGGTACGCGGGCCATAATGTATTGTACGGCTGCAAAACTTACAGAAGTAGCACCAGAAGATATTTCTGTTTCTGTTTTAATACGCTTACTTGCTTGAATGACACTATTGATAAGTCGTTCCATATATGGATTGACTAAATGATGTGCTTTTGCTTTTTTAAACCCAACTTTAAGCTGTCCTATAATCTCAAAATCACCAAGAATCTGACTGTCAAGACCAGTTCCTACTTTAAATAAATGTTGGATAGCATGATCACCTTCGTGTATATAAGATACGTTCTCAAATTCAGCAACACTACCTTGGGTATGTTGACACAAGAGCTGTATGAGTTGATTAGGATTTTGTGCAAAGCCATATAATTCAGTTCGATTACATGTAGATATAACAATGAGGGCTTCTACACCAGAGGTTTTTGCGTTTTTTAGAATTTGCTCTTGAGCATCTTCAGAAATACTAAAGTGCCCTCGTACTTCGGCATCTGCTTTCTTATAGCTGAGACCGATGGCATGAAATTTTGAAGAAATGGGAGTTTTCATCACTGCGCAAAAATATTCTCCTTAGTCGAAAAAAAGTAACGCTAGACGTTCCAAAATTGTCGAATAGATTAAATTCGCGTATTTCTACGTGAATTTTTAATGAAAACACCTTATTTTAGTGGGTGTCTAAGCGATATTCTTATATCGTTAATTAGAATGATTCTAAATAAAACAAAGACTATGGCTATCGAAATCGATCAAGAAAGTATCGCTAAAGGTTTACAGACAGAAACTATATTAGAATCTGGATTTTCTATTTTGACATTTTCTAATGCATTGGATGTCAATAAACAAATTATGCATGAAGTCGATAGCAGTGTCATACAATTTCATTTTTGTTTAAAAGGACAATCAGTTTTTACATTTAACAATGGAGAGTACCGCTTGCCTATGCCAGAAGATCATTCCTTGTTATTATATAATCCGCAACGAGATCTCCCCATGAATTTACAATTGCAGTCTGATACTTGGGTGGTTTCTATACTTGTCTCTATAAATAAATTTCATAGTCTTTTTTCGCGTGAAGCGACCTACATTCCTTTTTTAAGTGAAGAAAATAAGGACCGTAAGTATTATAAAGATGGTACAGTGACTCCAAGTATGGCTATTGTATTAAATCAGTTAATGAATTACAATTTGCATCCAAGTATTAAAGAACTCTACTTTAAAGGAAAAGCATACGAATTATTGAGCCTTTATTTTAATCGTCCTGTAGATGCAGATATTGCGCAATGCCCTTTCTTAGCCGATGAGGATAATGTTACCAAAATAAAAAAAGCCAAAGAAATCATTATTGCTCGTATGACTGAGCCACCTACACTACTTGAATTATCTATAGAAATAGGACTATCCCTTAAAAAATTGAAAGAAGGTTTTAGACAAATTTATGGAGACTCTGTTTATAGTTTTTTGTTTGATTATAAAATGGAAGTAGCGAGACAATTACTTGCTTCTGGAAACTACAATGTAAATGAAGTGGGACTTAAAGTAGGTTATAGTACTTCGAGTCATTTTATAGCTGGATTTAAAAAGAAATTTGGAACAACCCCTAAGAAATATTTAATGTCTTTGGGATAAGATTGTAAATAGCTTATTTATTGTTTTGTAAATCTAATTCTGGATGGGAAAGAATCAATGCCACAATTTCCATCAAAACCCCTGTAACCTTCCACAAAATTTAATTCAAACACAGTATCATCATTTTGAGATATAAAAGCATTCATGGCATCTGGTCCTAGTAAGATAAGATCGCCTGTATCACAATCGCGTCTTCCTGGTGTTACTTCATTACAACTTCCGCAAATGGATGATAATTGATACTTACCCATGATTATTTCATCACAAGCAATGGTAAATTCAAACACTCTTGGATCATCTCTGTTAATGGTATATAATAACGTTACAAGTCTAGTATTAAAAGAATGCCCTCTAGTAATTTCAACTGTTGGATTAAAAGGAATAAAAGAAGGTCCAAATGCTCCTTCCTGTACATTGTTAAATGCATAATTCCCTATAAATAAATCTTCAGAAATAGGTTCAAGAACAGTAATTGTATAAGAGAAAGGAGAACTAGAAAAAGTATTACTTGCTAATGTAACTGCATTAACATTGTTTTCTGTAAATTTTTCACCATTAAGTAATTGTAATTCTAAAGTGATAATAAATTGATCCTTACATGACACATTAGCTTGGAGGACTCCAGTCTCTTCTAATAGTTGCGAAAAAGAATATTCTAGTGTTCTTATTGGAAACCCTCTAGATCCATTAGTAAAATCTTCTTTCTCTAATCGTTCTATTAGTGTAGACTGTGTTGAGTAATTTTCACCAGATTCTAGTGTGTGATCTTCAAAAGAAACAAAGACGTCTACATAGTCTAACAAATTTCCATTTTGTATATCTTGCTCTTCAATATCTACAGAAAAAATAGAGTTAATGTTATTTATATCAAACTCAAGATTATTAATCGCTAATGTTCGTAATATAGCGCCCCTTGAAATCTCTTGAGTTACTATATCTATTGTTTTATCATCATTACTACAAGAAAAAAATGTAATTAAGATAAATAGTAATGATATAAATGTTTTCATTATGATGTGTAGTTTTGTTGGTTACGCTAAATATATAATTGTAGTTAATGTATATAGTAAAACCCTACAAGAGCTTACCTATTTAGAGAGGTATCATACATACTATGAAATCCTAAAAGGAATTAGATATCCTGAATGAGTAAAGTAGTATATATATAGTAACTTTATCAAATCATTGCATTTCTAATATTATGATGAATAAACTTTTTACTATAATTTGTATTGCATTTCTTTTTTCCGCTTGCGCGAAAAAGAATACGACCACCCAAATCGCTACCCAAAAACAAACTCAAACTCAAAAAGTATTGGTGTTTACAAAGACATTGGGGTGGCGACATAAATCTATCGCAACAGGTGTTGCTACGATAAAAGAACTAGGGAAAAATAATAATTTTGTCGTAGAGCATACAGAAGATAGCACTCATTTTTCAACTGCTTTTTTACCACAATATGATGCGATTATCTTTTTAAGTACCACAGGAAATGTACTCGATGATGATGCTCAAAAAAAATTTGAAACCTATATCCAAAACGGAGGAAGTTATATGGGAATACATGCCGCTGCCGATACAGAATATGATTGGCCTTGGTATGGAAAACTTGTAGGAGGCTATTTTGAAAGTCATCCTAATGATCCAAATATTAGAAAAGCTACTTTGGAAACAACAACAAATAACCATAGAAGTACAGCACATTTGCCAACTTCTTTTTCTAGGGATGATGAATGGTACAATTATAAAAATGTCAACCCAGATATAACACCTATTTTATTACTGGACGAAACTAGTTATGAAGGAGGGAATCAAGGGGAAACACATGCAATAGCTTGGTATCATATCTATGATGGAGGGAAGGCGTTTTATACTGGTGGAGGACATACTAAAGAAGCGTATACAGAACCTGATTTTAGAAAACACCTTGAAGAAGCCATCCTATGGTGTTTAGAATAGTACTATCAGAAACTCTTATGCTTTTCATAATGCGGTATTGTAAGATACTCCGTATTTTTGCGAACAATATTTGTTTAATCAAGAGCAATAATGATTAGACAATTAACGAATTTTGTCCTACTATTTAACAGGATTTATAGATAAAGAAAAGAAATGAACAAAGGTGTTTTACTAGTCAACTTAGGATCTCCAAAGAGTACAAACCCTAAAGATGTTAAAAAATATTTAGGTGAGTTTTTAATGGACGAACGGGTTATAGATGTACCCTATGCTTTACGCGCATTTATAGTAAAAGGGATTATTCTCAATACACGACCTAAGCAAAGTGCAGAAGCTTATAGTAAAATATGGTGGGAAGAAGGATCGCCTCTTATTGTTCTTACAGAGCGATTACAAAAAAAGGTGCAAACGCATACAAACCTACCTGTAGAAATAGCCATGCGCTATGGGACTCCTTCTATTATGGAAGGGTTGCAAAAACTTCATGATCAAGGCATAGATGATGTGATGTTACTACCATTATATCCTCAACATGCCATGGCGACTACAGAAACAATTCTCGTCCTTGCAGAAGCATTGCGTGCACAACATTTTCCTGCAATGAAAATCACAAATGTACCTGCCTTTTACAATAAAGAAGACTATTCCAAAGTACTTGCAGAAAGCATAGGAGAACATCTTAAAGAGTTAGACTATGAGCACTTACTATTTAGCTACCATGGAGTGCCAGAAAGACATATTAGAAAGAGTGATGTCACAAAGTTGCATTGTAAGATAGACGGTAGTTGTTGTAGCGCAGGATCAAAAGCACATGAGTTTTGCTACCGTCATCAGTGCTATGAGACAACACGTAAAGTTGGGCAATACTTAAACCTTGAACCAGGTACATTCTCTACATCTTTTCAATCCCGTTTAGGATTTGACCCTTGGTTACAACCTTATACAGACCGTACAATAGAACGTATGGGGAAAGAAGGATTTAAAAAGATGGCCATTGTAACACCAGCCTTTGTATCAGACTGTCTAGAAACACTAGAAGAAATCGCTATGGAAGGCGAAGAAATTTTTCATGAAGCTGGAGGAGAGGAATTTGCAACCATTCCTTGTTTAAATGATCGCGATGATTGGGCAGCTGTTATAGGAGGATGGATTCAAGAATGGCAAAATGCAGAGAGTGTAACAGCTTAATTTTAAGTTAAATTTTCAGTAAGTTAACACTAGTTTTAAAAAAGTGGTTGCATCTTGCAAGGAACTAACACCTCATTCTTGTCCAAAAAAAACTCCACAGCCTTAGGTTCAGAACCTATTTCAAAATTACTTGTTAAGCAAGCAGTGCCTGCATCTATTGGAATTCTTGTCATGTCACTTAACATGATTGTAGATACCATTTTTGTGGGAAGGTGGATAGGTCCACAAGCCATTTCGGCAATTACTGTAGTCATTCCTTTCACCTTTTTTATAGCCGCCATAGGACTTGCAATAGGTGTAGGAGGAAGTTCTGTATTGTCTAGAGCATTAGGCGCTGGAGAAGATGAGAAAGCACTGAATGTTTTTGGAAATCAAATTACATTAACCTTACTTACCTCTGGATCACTTGCCATTATTGGACTTGTTTTTCAAGACTATTTTATAACATTTTTTGGCGCAGCCGATTCTTATAAAGATATGGCACTTGTTTATTACCGTATCGTACTATATGGTATTTTAATGCTATCACTCTGTATGATGGGTAATAATGTCATACGCGCAGAAGGAAAACCTAAGTTTGCGATGTATGCTATGATTCTTCCTGCTATTGGAAATATCATCATGGATTATATCCTTATAAAAGTATTAGGGTATGGAATGGAAGGAGCTGCTTGGGCAACATTTATAAGTTATGCAGTTTGTTTTGGATTTATATTTTGGTTTTTTATTGCCAAAAGCGAACTCCGGATTAAGCTTCATTCTCTTAAGCTTAAAGCAAAAATTTTAAAAGAAATAAGTAGTCTTAGCGGGGTAACATTGGCACGTCAGGGCATCATTAGTATCTTAGGTATTCTATTGAATAATATATTGATTACATATGGAGATGCATTAGATCAAGCTTCCTATGGAATCATTAGTAGAATGCTCATGTTTGCATTATTTCCAGTGATAGGGATAACCCAAGGATTTATGCCTATTGCAGGCTATAACTATGGAGCAAAAAAATATACTAGAGTAAGAGAAACAATTAACACCTCTATTAAATATGGAGGGATTCTTGCACTGGCCATTTTTGCAATTATTATGAGCTTTCCAGAGTTCTTTGTTTCTATATTTTTAAGTGACAAAGGCGGAGATGCACAAACCATTGCAGATAATGCTGCTATTTTTGCAAGAACACCTAATGCACTACGTTGGGTATTTGCTGCAACTCCAATTATTGTGGTACAATTAATAGGGTCTGCCTATTTTCAATCTATAGGCAAAGCTGTTCCAGCATTGCTTCTTAGTCTTACAAAACAAGGGTTTTTCTTGATACCTTTAATTCTTATATTACCTCCATTCATAGGTGTATGGGGGGTCTGGATTGCCTTCCCAATTGCTGATGTTCTCTCTACTATTGTGACAGGGTATTGCCTTAATAGAGAAGTAAAAACCAAACTCGCGCTTCAGGAAGAGCCTACATAATATTTTTTCTTTTATAAATCTTAATCGAGATCTGGGTGATGGTAAATAATCAAAGTATAATCACCTCCACTTTCAATACAGTGAAGTATAGCATCTATTGCAGCGCTGGTACTATTATATGTTAAGTCATAGCCTAATCCATCTGAGTAATTACACTCTACATTTAGAACACCTCCGTTAATAGCTTGTTGCTCATCTTTACTTAGTAATTTAACCCCTTGAAGGGCAGATATTTTTTTAAACATAATAATATAATTTAAAGAATTAATACAATTCAAAAAAATAAAAAACTGTTGAAATAAGAGTAATATTTTGTCGGACTCTAGATGTGAAAATATAATGATTCAGGGAATTTACTGAATTAAATTACTTATGATAATTCAACGTATATACGCTTTCGCGAAAGCGTATACAACATCCTCTCATATAAATCAGGAGCTTTAATCCTTGTTGAGAGACAACCACATATCTTTTTTTTAAATACGTTAAAAAATGGCCGAAGAACAGATGATTCTTAAGAATTCCTTAAATTTCAAAGATATTATCAAACTAAAATTCAATGAAAACCAAAATCCTTTTCCTTTTTCTGAGCATTTGCTCAGGAATGGCACTAGAAACTATTGCCCAAACCCCAGACCCATCTTCTTATGAAGCTTTAGAGTATCGATTAATTGGACCTTTTAGAGGCGGGCGAAGTGCTGCTGTTACTGGAGTACCAGGACAACCCGACTTATTTTACATGGGAAGTACTGGAGGCGGTGTATGGCGTACAACCAATGGAGGTGCAGCATGGGAAAATATTTCTGATGGGTTTTTTGGAGGAAGTATTGGAGCGGTAGAAGTTTCAAAAAGTGATCCAAATGTGATTTATGTAGGAGGAGGAGAAAAAACCTTGCGAGGGAATGTATCTTCTGGATATGGAATTTGGAAAACAGTAGATGCTGGTCAAACTTGGGAGCAAATGGGACTTAAAAATAGTCGCCACGTGCCTCGTATACGTGTGCATCCTACAAATCCAGATATTGTGTATGCGGGTGTATTAGGAAATATCTATAAACCTACCCAAGAACGAGGCGTCTATAAAAGTATAGATGGAGGTAAAACTTGGCGTCAGACATTGTTTAGTAATTCCAATGCAGGAGTTGTCGATTTAATTATAGACCCTAATAATACACGTGTTTTATATGCAACTACATGGAATGCAAGACGAACTCCGTATAGTTTAAGTTCAGGAGGTGATGGTTCTGCACTTTGGAAAAGTACAGATAGCGGAGAATCTTGGAAAGAGATCTCGACAAACGAAGGATTTGCAAAGGGCATTTTAGGAATTATGGGAATTACAGTATCTCCTGTAAATAGTAATAAACTATATGCCATGGTTGAGAACGAAAAAGAAGGAGGATTATACACCTCTACCGATGGAGGAACAACATGGGCAAAAATAAATTCAGAACGTAAATTACGTCAGCGAGCATGGTATTATACACGCCTATATGCAGATACAAAAGATGAGAACACAGTATATGTTCTAAACGTACGTTACCATAAATCTACAGACGGAGGAAAATCTTTTAGCACGTATAACGCCCCTCATGGAGATCACCATGATTTATGGATAGCTCCAGAAGATCCTAATCGTATGATTATAGGAGATGATGGTGGAGCTCAAGTGACCTATGATGGAGGACGTAGCTGGAGCACCTATCTCAATCAGCCTACTGCACAGTTTTATCGTGTCACTACGGATAATGCATTTCCATACCGTATTTATGTAGCACAACAAGATAATAGTACGATCCGTATCCCGCATCGTACAGAAGGAAGAAGTATTTCTGCAGCTGACTGGGAAAGTACTGCAGGAGGTGAGAGTGCTCATATTGCTGTAGATCCAGAAAACAATGAGATTGTATATGGAGGAAGTTATGACGGCTTCTTAACAAGAGTAAATCATGAGAAGAACACCGTGCGTTCTATTTCTGTATGGCCGGATAATCCAATGGGGCATGGCGTTGAGGATATGAAATACCGTTTCCAATGGAATTTCCCTATTATCTTTAGTAAACACAATCCTAATCGTATGTATACATTCTCACAAAATGTACACGTGACAGAAAATGAAGGTCAGAGCTGGAAAGTGATCAGTCCAGACTTAACGCGTAATGATCCAGAAAAGATGAAATCTTCAGGAGGACCTATTACGCAAGACAACACATCTGTAGAGTATTATTGTACCATTTTTGCAGCGGCAGAGTCTCCTCTTAAAGAAGGATTACTTTGGGTAGGAAGTGATGACGGATTGGTGCATGTGAGTCGTAACGGAGGTACTACATGGGATAATGTAACTCCTAAAGGAATGCCGGAATGGATGATGATTAATAGTGTAGAGCCAAGTGCTTTTGATGAAGGTACTGCCTACATAGCTGGAACGCGATATAAGTCTGGAGATTTTGCTCCATATCTATACAAAACAATCGACTACGGAAAATCTTGGAAGAAAATCACCAACGGTATTCCTTCTGAGCATTTTACACGTGTTGTACGTGAAGACCCAAAGCAAAAAGGGCTCTTATATGCAGGAACAGAAACAGGGATGTATATCAGTTTTAATGGAGGAAATAACTGGACATCTTTTCAGCTTAATTTACCGATTGTTCCTATTACCGATCTTACAATTAAAGACAATAATCTTATTGTAGCCACACAAGGGCGTAGTCTTTGGATTATAGATGACTTGGGGATGTTGCATCAGTCCGCTTTCGCGAAAGCGAGATCAACCCATCTTTTTAAGCCCAAAAACACCTATCGTATGGGAGGTGGTGGACGTTCAGGAAGCCTTACCGAAGGAACCAATCACCCTAGTGGAGTCATGACTTATTTTAATCTAAAAGAGTTTGATAAAAAGAAAGATACAGTATCACTTACATATATGACTGTAGCTGGAGATACCTTACAATCTTTTAGTACGGGTGCAAAAGAAAAGAAAGATCAGTTAAAAGTAGAAAAAGGAGGAAACTTATTTGCTTGGAATACCCGTACAGATGGAGCAGAACGTCTTAAGGGAATGATTCTTTGGTGGGCAAGTCTTGATGGACCTAAGGCAATTCCGGGGCAATATAAAGTAGCACTTGATGTAAATGGAGAACAACAAACAGAATCTTTTACCATCTTACCAAACCCTAATGCCGAAGCAACAGTAGCAGATATGCAACGACAACATGATTTTATTTCTGATATTAATAAATCTGTAGACCGAGCGCATCAAAGTATCAAAAAAATAAGAAAGATAAATGCGCAATTAAAAGCATTTGAAGCGCAATATAAAGAAGATGCTCGCACAGCAGATCTACGAGAGAAAGCTAAAACGATGCAAGAATCATTTGGCAAAATAGAGAAAGAACTATACCAAACAAAAAACCGTTCTGGGCAAGATCCTTTAAACTTCCCTATTAAGTTGACTAATAAATTAGGACACCTTAATAGCCTTGTAGGAATGGGAGATTTTGGACCAACAGATCAAGATATAGCTGTTAAGAATGAACTCTCTGCAGCGATCAAAAAACAATTGAAAGCCTTTGATACCATGCTAGATGCTGAGGTAGCTCAGTTTAATACAGATTTTAATAATTTGAAATTAAATTATTTGTTTGTAGAAGATTAAAAAGAAGAAAAATAGAATAAAGAATATAGACCCAGCACATTGCTGGGTCTTTTTGTTGTAAATCTGTAACAAATGATTACTATTTAGCACTTATAGCCAGACAATCAATGAGATATGTCTTTTTTAAAAAATAGGAACTAATTAATCACAATCTATGAAATCACTAAAATCTATTTTAATTTTAAGTTTATTACTCTATTCTTTTGTTGGATTTTCTCAAACGGAAGAAGAAGAACCAATACCTACGGCTAAAGGCAATTTTGTTATTGGAGGGAGTTCAAGTTTTAATTTTTCAAGTTCGACTCCAAAAACAAAAAGTGACTCAGGAGACTTCCCAGATACTGAAACAAGAAATACTTCTTTTTCATTTATGCCTAATTTTGGATATTTTGTAATAGATAATTTAGCAATTGGTGGAGGAATTTCATTTACTTCAAATAAAACAAAGTCAGATGCATTTGACTTTGAATCAACAAATACCGCTTTTGTTTTTTCTCCTTTTGTGCGTTATTATTTTACTGAAGGAAATGTCAAACCTTTTTTACAAGGAACAGTAGGGGCAGGTTTTTCAAATACAAAAGTAGATGATGACTTTGGAGAGGATGAATTTAAAAATTCTGTTTTTAATTATGGGTTTGAAGGAGGTGTTGCATTTTTCCTTGGAAATAGTGCATCTATAGATTTAGGAGTAGGGTATAGATCATCTTCAGTAAAACCAAGAGACGATAATGACAATAATGTAAGATTTGTTACTAATGGGTTTGGTTTTAATGCAGGTTTTAATATCTTTTTTTAACCTTAACTAGTAAATATCCAGTAATAAAAAAACCTTCTTTTGAAGGTTTTTTTATTACTTACAACTATCGCGTATCTTTGACCTATGGCAGATTATTACGATTATATAAAAGCACTCCATATCATTTTTATGGTCACATGGTTTGCGGGCCTTTTTTATATGCCAAGACTTTTTGTGTATCAAGTCGAAGCCAATGAAAAACCATCTCCAGATCGTGAGATTTTAGGAAAGCAATTAGGCTTAATGGCAAAACGATTATGGAAGATCATTACCGGGCCGTCTTTAGTCCTTTGTTCTCTTTTTGCCTTTTTGATGTTACATACAGCACCTTTTTTATTAGAACAACCTTGGATGCAAATAAAACTAGGATTTGTCATATTGCTATATATCTATCATGCTAAGACTTGGAGTATACATAAGCAATTACAAAAAGGAGAATTTAAGCATTCATCTAAGTTTATGCGCATCTGGAATGAAGGCGCTACGCTTATTTTATTTGCTGTTGTTTTTCTAGCAATCACAAAAAGTGCGACAAACTGGATCTATGGTGTATTAGGTATTATAGGACTCGGTGTATTATTAATGCTCGGAATACGACTATACCGTAAGATTCAGGAAAAGAATCCTGATGCTTAAGAAAACACCTTTCTTCTTTTATGTAAAAACATAGTAGAAGATTATTTTAGCACGATATTTGATACTTAGCATTATGTTGAATTTTAATAGTAAATCTTTAGGCTTTCGCATTTTTACTTCCATGTTTTTACTGGTAGTTATTGCCTTTGCATTAATTGCAGGGATTACCTATTATCAGTATCGTGAGCAAGTAAGAGACTATAATAAAGATCGTCTAGAGCGTAAAGAAAACGCCATTAAAAAGGATATCGATAGGACTCTTAAATCTACGACCTACCAACTTCTTACAGACAAGATTCCTTTCATATTTAAAGAAGAAATTTTTGATATTGCACGTATCCATGGCGAGAATGTAACATTATATGACCTCGAAGGAAGACCACTCATATCATCTACAGAAAAACTATTTAATAGCCCTGTTAAAGAAGCTATTCCACAACGTATTTTAGATACGTTAGAAGCATCTGTTATAGAAAAAAGATTTGTAGAGCGCATAGAGACTGAAATCCCTAGACAACTCTCGTATTCTTATATCAATGACCCTAGGTTTAAACCATTAGCAATTCTTCAGATTCAGTATGAAAATAGTGAATCTTTTATCAATAAAGAGATGCGCGAGATTCTTTGGCGTATGGGTGTGGTGGCGCTTATTGTTTTTATTACAGCTATTATTCTTGCCTATGTTCTTGCACGATATATCACACAGCGTTTAAAGGCGATAGAAGAAAAGATTAAGGAGACACAACTAGATAAACGCAATAAAAAGGTAGATACACAAAGTCTTCCTACGGAGTTGCTGACACTCGTTTCTGCATACAATGGGATGATTGATGAACTTGAAGAAAGTGCGGCACAACTAGCACAAAGTGAACGAGAAGCTGCTTGGCGCGAAATGGCAAAACAAGTAGCACACGAGATTAAAAACCCGCTAACTCCTATGCGATTAACCGTACAGAGTTTTGAGCGTCGTTTTGACCCTGAAGATCCAGAAATCAATCAAAAATTAAAGGAGTATAGCAATACTCTGATCCAGCAAATAGATACCATGAGTAGTATTGCTTCTGCATTTTCAAATTTTGCAGATATGCCAGCGCAACAAAGCGAGACATTAAATGTTCCTAAGATTGTAAAGTTGGCGTTAGATATTTTTAGAGAACGTAATATCGCTTTCGCGAAAGCGGACCAAGAAATACTTGCCAAGTTTGATAGAACACAATTGATACGTGTTGTTACAAATCTTGTTAAGAACGCTATTCAGGCAACCGTAAACACGGAAGACCCACAGATACATGTTCATGTTTTAGAAGTAGATGCACTCGTTCAAATTAGTGTAAGCGATAATGGTTTGGGGATTACAGAAGAAAATAAACCTAAAATATTTGAACCTAAATTCACAACCAAAACCAGCGGTATGGGACTTGGTCTTGCGATGGTTAAAAATATTATGGAAACCTATAATGGAAGTATTACTTTTACATCCGAAGAAGGAAAAGGAACGGTCTTTACGGTCACTTTTCCTAAAGAGTAGCATCATTACAATGCACGCTAAGAATACGTTTACAAACAAGAAGAAACCTACTATAAAAGAATAAGCATAAACGATTATGAGTTATAACAATATCCTTTCAGACCACGATAACGGTATTACAACGATTACCATTAATAGACCTTCAAAATTAAATGCCTTAAATAAAGAAACGATTGCTGAATTGCATGACGCTTTCGCGAAAGCAGACCAAGAAGCATCTACAAAAGCAATTATTATTACAGGTTCTGGAGAAAAAGCATTTGTTGCAGGAGCCGATATTTCTGAGTTTGCAGACTTTTCTGTAGAAGAAGGAGCCGTACTTGCTAGAAAAGGACAGGAAGATTTATTTGACTATGTAGAAAATCTAAGTACTCCCGTAATTGCAGCGGTTAATGGATTTGCATTAGGTGGAGGTTTAGAACTAGCGATGGCAGCTCATTTTAGACTCGCAAGCGATAATGCACGTATGGGATTACCAGAAGTATCTCTAGGCGTTATTCCTGGATATGGAGGGACACAACGTTTACCACAACTCGTAGGGAAAGGACGCGCTATGGAGATGATTATGACCGCTGGGATGATAGATGCAAATACAGCATTGGATTATGGTTTGATTAATCACGTAGTTTCTCAAGAAGAATTAGTACCATTAGCAGAAAAGATAGCAGGAAAGATAATGCGTAACTCATCTGTTGCTATTGCCGCAGGGATAAAGGCGATTAATGCAGGATTTACAGATGGTATCAATGGTTTTGATGCAGAGATTGATGCTTTTGGAACGTGTTTTGGTACAGAAGACTTTAAAGAAGGGACGACGGCTTTTTTAGAAAAACGCAAAGCAGCGTTTCCAGGCAAATAAGTTATCCCAACATTATATAACCTACTTAATACTATATCATGAGAGCACTATGTATCATTAGCTTATTTCTTATAAGCACGTGTATGTTTGGACAACAACTCCCAAAAATTAAAGGATCTGGAATTGTCATTTTAAAAGAAGTCGAGATTACAGATGCTTTTAATAGCATTGATATTGATGGAGATTTTGAGATCGAACTACGTCAAGGAAAAACAAGCCAATATGAGATAGAGACTGATGATAATCTTATAGATGTGATACAGTTTAAAGTAGAAGATAACACACTGAAAATCTCGGCAACACATCGTATTGTAAAAAAGAAGCGGTTTAATATCACTGTTACTGCAGAAACCATTTCTGAAATACATCTAAATAACGAGGCACGCATCAAAGCAGATCAACTTATAAAAGGAGATCGTATTCTTGTAACGGCTGGAAAATCATCTGTATTTGATCTTGACTTGGATTATACAGAAGCTATCGATATAGAGTTGTTTAGTGATGCAAAGGGAACTGTAAGAGCCACTTCAATAAATAGTAAAGTGACAACAGACGGGCGCTCAAATCTAAAAGGATACTTTCTGATAGAGGCGATAGAAATGGAATTAAGCGATTCGTCAAAATTAACTTTAGATGGGGTCATAGAAAATGCTACGATTAAAGTAGAAGGTAGCGGAAAACTAGATGCAAGAGAAGGCACTTTTACAACGGCGACTCTTTCGCTTTCAGAAAGCTCAGATGCGTATATACAAGTAAAAGAACGTATAGAACTATATGCTCAAGATACTGCTACATTAGAACTATATGGCGATCCAGAAATTGTAGTAACAGGTCTGAAAAATAAAGCAAGAATTCTTAAGAAGGAATAATTTGTAGTTTTGAGGAATAATTGCATTTATGAAAGACGAAGAAAAAGAAGCATATTTCTGTCATACGCATCCAAATTTATTTTCTCAAAAAAAGTGTAAAGAATGTTATCGAGGCATGTGCTATACGTGCTTAAGTATGGATGAGGATCATTGTTCTGACTGTAGACGATCCAGCTATCTCAGTGGCGATACACATAAAAATATAAAAGCAATTAGAGGGATGCTCATTGTAGCAGTCATAGTACTTATATTAACTCACGTATATCAATATAAAAATGATGTACAGGTGTATGAGAATTTAGATTTTATTAAAAATCTAGGAATTACATTGTTTTATACAATTTCTATTGGTTTTGCTTTTTTCTTATATGAAGATACAGATATTCTAGACGAAATAAGGAAAGTGCCTTTTATCGGGTTTAAACTTATGCTTGCAACACTTATAATTACTGTTGTTTTAGGATTACCTGTTTTTTACTTTCTCTATAAAATATACCTTCTGCTAAAAGCAAAATCTATAAGATCTAGTGTAAAATGATATTGTAATAAACTACAACTCCCATCCTTCGCGATATGCACGTTTTACCCAAGCGTTTGCTTCATCATAGTTGGTTACACGCATATTGGCTCCGTCCCATTTAATCGTACGACGTCCAGGATACTCATACGGATCCCAATCCCCTATTTTCTTTCCTTCTTTAAGCCTTTTGTATTGGAATGCTTTGATGGCAAGATTCCCCATAAGAACAGCTTCAGTCAGCGGTCCTCCATAAGAGAAAGGAGAAGAAGTCGGTTTATTATTAAGACACGCTTCTACCCACTCACCTGCATGTGATGTTTTTACACGTGCAATCGTTTCGGCAGGGCGTTTAAAATCTTTCATACGCTCGCTAGGTAATAAACGAGGATTACGAGAATACGTATCTGTAATCATAATACCATCAGTACCGTGAAAGATACTTCCACCACCACCATCTCCAGGCTTTTCTCCATCTTTTAACTCAGATGGAAGATCTGGCATAATACCTCCGTCATACCAATTTAAAGAAACATCGCCTTGTGTAGGAGAGTCAAACTTTAAACGTACAATAGAACTTGGCGGACATGCTTCAGCATAATTTGCTTCTACAAAATCTCCAGACCAAATAGTCGTACAACTTGCCTCTGCTTCATACGGGAATCCAAGATCTAATGTCTTAAATGGAGTTTCCATAATATGACATCCCATATCCCCCATAGCTCCGGTTCCAAAATCCCAGAAACCACGCCATTTAAAAGGTAAATAATTCTCATTATAAGGACGGCTAGCAGCAGGCCCTAACCATAAGTCCCAATCCAGATTGTCTGGAATAGGCTGTCCTTCGGTGATGTGTTTAAAACCTTGTGGCCATACAGGACGATTGGTCCAGCAATCTACACGATGTACTTTTCCTATAACACCAGCATTGATCCATTCTTGTGCAATCCGAATACCATCTCCAGAAGCACCTTGATTTCCCATTTGTGTAATGATCCCTTGCTTTGCAGCCGTTTCTGCCATAAGACGTGCTTCATAAATATTATGGGTAAGTGGCTTTTCTACATAGGCATGCTTTTTTTCGCGCATAAAAGGAAGCGCGATAGTCGCGTGCGTATGATCAGGCGTTCCCACCATAATAGCATCTATATCATTAAGATGATTATCATATATTTTTCTAAAATCACGATACTGTTTTGCGTTGGGATGTAATTTATAACTTCCTGCTCCCATTTTATCATCTACATCACATAGAGCGACAAATTTTACTTTTCCATATTCCGTAAGTTCTCTTACAACACCGCCTCCACGTCCACCTACTCCAACGGCAGCAATATAAAGGGTGTCACTGGGAGGAATATGATTTCCTCCTAACACAAAGCTAGGGACAATAGTAAATGCTGCACTAGCAGCAGCAGACTTCTTAAGGAAGGAACGACGTTTCATGAGTGAATGGTTATTTTTTTTAAAGTTAAATAATTTTTATTGATATTAAATGTTGGAATAATTCCATAAATTTGTTTTAATTCCAAATTACACTAAATAAAAACAGCGGGGGTTTTATGTATTCTGCTTTCGCGAAAGCTTATAATGAAAGATTCCATAAAAGGACGTGGTGCCCAAATAAAAGTCTCAAATCGTTTTTCTAAACATAATGAAGAAATACGTGATGATTTCTTGGAATATTGCTTTCGCGAAAGCGAACTCCCAACAAATCCCAAAACAGAGTACATAGAAACCTTTCCCAAAACGATTGTAAATAAAGTAAAAAGCCCCGATGTAGGAATGGGGTATTCTTTAAATCCATATCAGGGTTGTGAGCATGGATGTATTTATTGTTATGCTCGTAATAGTCATGAGTATTGGGGATACGGTGCAGGATTGGATTTTGAACAGAAGATTTTAGTGAAAAAAAATGCAGCAGCTTTGCTTGAGAAGAAATTGCAAAGCTCTTCTTGGGAAGCAGCTACCATCGTATTATCTGGAAATACGGATTGCTATCAACCTATCGAAAAAAAGCTAGAGATCACACGACAATTGTTACAGGTTTTTCTAAAGTATAAACATCCTGTTGGGATCATTACTAAGAACGTATTGGTCACCCGTGACATTGATATTTTAAGCGAACTCGCTAAGGATAATTTATGCCGTGTTATATTTTCTGTCACTACATTATCAGAAGAGACGCGTCGACTTATGGAGCCTAGAACGGCAACGATAAAGAAGCGACTAGAAGCCATTGAGCAATTGAGTGCTGCAGGAATTCCTGTGATGGTGATGGCAGGTCCTATGATTCCAGGGATTAATACACACGAGATTATTCCTTTGATAAAAGAAGTCGTAGACAGAGGAGCTCTTAAGATTGGCTATACGATTGTTCGTCTTAATGGAGCAATAGGTGGTATATTTGAAGATTGGATTCGGAGAGTGATGCCAGACAGAGCAGACAAGGTGTTAAATCAAATCGCAGATTGCCATGGTGGGCAATTAAGCGACTCACGATTTGGACACCGTATGAAAGGAGAAGGGCATTTTGCAACCCAAATCCATAGGCAATTTAAGATAGGAAAGCATCGTTTCTTAAAAGGGAAAGAGCTTCCTCCCTTAAATACACAACTATTTATAAAGACAGATAAAGGGCAATTAGGACTTTTTAACAATCTTTAGGACACTATTGGTATGTGTTTTGCCATATTTGCAAGGTTAATGTACTTTTAAGTAATGATAAAAAAATATTGTACGATCGTTTTAGGGCTGTTTATTGTTGGTTTTTTTCAAACCCTAACAGCACAAACAGTTTTTAGAGGAAAGATTTTAGATGAAGTATCTCAGACTCCAATAGGTGATGCTAAGATTGGAATTTCTGATCAAGGGATTGGTGTGGTAACAAGCGCAAGTGGACTTTTTAATTACCGTAGATATCATCAAACAATAGGAACCGGATCTAGATTAAAGATAAGTGCTCCAGGTTATGAAACCATAGAGCTTAGAGGAGATAATATACGAGGTCTTTTTAATAAGTCTAGTAAAATTTATCTTACTAAAAATGGAGAGGTACCGGTTACCACTTCTTTTTCAGATCAAAAAAATGTAAAGATTTTTTGGGATGCATCGCTATCTTCAAATCGTAGAGATTTTAAAAAAGAATGGGGATTTCTAGAAGCGTATTTTGAAGAATTAGGAGAGGTACAGGTCACTTTTGTTATTTTTAATGAGAAGGTGATCTCAACAAAAAGATACCCTATTCATAAAGATATTACTGCTTTAAAAACAGCCGTAGGTGACCTGGTGTATGAAGGGACAACATCGTATGATATTCTTTCTACAGGAAATGATGATGCCGCTATTTTATTATCTGATGGAGAATCTGTTTTGGGGGGATGGCAAGGAGATCGAGATATTCCTTTTTATGCCGTAAGTAGTCTTTCTAGAGCAAATCATGAATACTTAAGATCACTAGCACAATACACAACAGGAAGCTATGTAAATTTATCTGAAGCATCTATTGCAGAGAGTATAGATCAGATTAAAAGAGGCATTCCTTTTAAAGATAAAACAGTAGCCATTTCCTCTTCATTTAATGGCGTTGTAAAAACGTCTATAGGACCAATTCAAGGAGCAAGTATTACGATTAAAGGCGATCTGGAAGAGTTTTTCTCAAAAGCAGATGGTAGCTTTACAGTTCCTGCAGAGGTAGGTGATGTATTACAGATTCGCTATTTAGGAATGCACCCTAAAGAGATGGTTGTAGAAGATGTAGACCTACTAACGGTAGATATGAAGGCTATCGACGAGCTATTAAAGGAGGTCGTCATAAAAGGGAAAAGAGCAAAAAGTAAGGAAACTTCTGACACAGGTTTTGGAGAAAGAAGTGTAGATCAAGTTGGGGTTTCTGTAAATACAATTACAAGTGCAGATATAAGACCAGGGGCACAATATATTGCAGATGTGATACGAGGACGTTTTGCAGGCGTTAAGATTACAGGATTTGGAAGTGGTGCTTCCTTTACAATTAGAGGAGATAATAGTTCTAAACCCGCTATTTGGATTGTAGATGGATCTCTCTACGAACAAACACCTGATTTTATAGACCCTCAAAACATCTCAACGATTTCAATTTTAAAATCGATTCAAGCCTCTGCTAGATATGGTTCTATTGCATCTGGAGGAGCATTTATTGTAAAGACAAAAGCATTTATCACAAAAGGAACCGATGGCGAGGTTATAGATACTGCTTTAATTACAGGGAATGAGTATACAGAACAAGTAGCTCAAATCAATCTAGAAGCTTTAAAACCAGATTATGTAAAGCAAATTCAAGAAATAGAAGGTATAGAAGCGCAATATATAATGTATCAAAACTTGTCTAAAGCAAATACAACAAATGCTGCTTTCTTTATAGATATGGCACTTTATTTTGAGCAACTAGATAAAGAAAAAGCAAAATATATCAGATCAAGACTTGTTGAAATAGCACAAAAAAATGCGAAGGTATTACGTGTAGCAGCATACCTCTATGAAAGTGTAGGAGATAGTGAAAATGCATTAAAACTGTATGAGCGTATTACGAGTATAGTACCAAGAGAAGCACAATCCTATAGAGATCTTGCAAAAGCATATGAAGAAGCAGGGTTTTATGACAAATCTTTAGAGTTATATGTTAATATGCTTGCCGAGAAGATTCTTGGTGTAGATTTTTCTGGCTTAGAAAAACCTTTAGGACATGAATTATTACACTTAGTCTCTTTACATAAAGACAAAATAAATACAAGTAGACTCCCTGAAGAATGGCTGCTTAATGAGTATCGTTTGGACTTGCGTATGGTATTAGAGTGGTCTGATAAAGAAGCGCCTTTTGAATTTCAGTTTGTAGACCCAAATAAGAAATATTTTAAATGGAATCACACATTATTTGATAATAAAGAACGCCTTGAAGCAGAAGTTAAATCGGGCTTTCAAACAGAAGAATTTGTGATAGACGAAGCTCCTCACGGGCTTTGGATTGTTAATATAGAATACCTAGGAGAAGAAACTTTTACAACAATTCCGCCATATCTTAAGTATACCATTTATAGAGATTACGGAACTCCGAGTGAGCGTAAAGATGTAAAAGTAATAAAGCTTACTTCTGATATTGGAAAAGCACAACTAGATGAGTTTTTATTGTAATATTCCTTCTTGAATCTTTATAGCATAGTATAATAAGCGCAGATACATAGTACCATCAGAAAGTAAATACTTATCGGTATATACCAGACGTTACGTTTTATGATTTATCTTTAATAGGTGATCAATTGAGATGTAACGTATTCATTTGGTGTACATAAATAACCATCGCTTATGAAAATAAATACTACGCTCTTATGCTTCTTTGTTGTTGTGTTTTTTAATACTTATACACAAGCGCAACGTACATCAAACGGAAATAATACCACATTAAAAGCCCAGATACTTCACCAAGAAACAAAAGCACCCATTGCTTTTGTCAATGTAGGATTTATAGGAAAAGGAATAGGTTCTGTTACAGATGCTCAAGGGTATTTTGAATTAACTTATCCTACCCATAAAATCAAAGGTTCAGATATTATTCAATTTTCTATCATTGGCTTTAAAACAAAACAAATTCCTATAGCTTCTATAGAATCATTACTTTCCAACAGAAATACACTAACACTTGTTCCCGAACTATATGATCTAGAAGAAGTCGTATTAGAAAATACCAAGATTAAAAATACAACTATTGGCAATTCAAAAATAAACCCTGAGAAGTTCGGATACTGGAAAAATGAATTAGGATTAGGCGGTGAGATTGCTTCAAAAATTAAAATCAAAAGAAAACAAACTCAGTTACAAAGTCTGAATTTCATGGTATTAGAAAACTTGTCAGACAGTATTCGTATTAGAGTAAATGTATATGATATAGATCCAGTTTTTAGAACACCAAAAAACAATCTTTTAAATACAACTATTTATCATACAGTATCTAAAAGAAGCGGTATAGAACGCATTCCTTTATCAAAATATAAGATCTTTACAGACACAGATGTCATTGTAAGTATTGAATTAATTGAGATTTATGGAGAACGTCTAGGTTTTGCTGTCGCCGGAAGCGCAAATAAAAACCCATCATTTACACGTTCTATTAGTCAGGATTATTGGAAACCCCATAAGGCAGAAGCTATGGGCTTTACAATGGACGTGTCTTATCCATTAAAAAAGGGAGATAAAGAAACGATAGATAGAGTACGTCCAGAAGCTATTACTATTTTTTGGGACGCTTCCGCGAAAGGGAAATTACGTGATCTAGATGCCGAATTCGAACTTATAGATCGATACATTAAAGCATTAAAAAATGCCGAAGTTACCGTTCAGAAATTTGCATTCAAATATGTAGATTCTAAAACATTTCAGGTTAAAAAAGGAAAATCAGAAGCCGTACTAGATTACCTAAATGAGACTATTTATGAAGGAGTTCCTGACTATGCTTCACTAAAGGAGTTTCCCTCTCAAAAAACCCAATCACATTTAATTTTTACAAATGGAAATACACTGTTTTCTGATTTAACGCCTGTATTTAACAATCCTACATTTACGATAAGCACAAATAAGAAAACAAATACAGAGGTTTTAGAAGAAGTTGCGTTATATACAGATGGGGTTTATATAGACTTAAATAGACATACCCCTAAAAAAGCACTGATCTATTTACTGGAAGATATCCCTGTTGAAAATTCTGATGAAGAAAATGATGTAACCATTTCAAAAATAAAAGGAAAAATCACTTCAGAATTTGGCCCTCTTCAAGGAGCTGCCATAAAAGTTAAGAACACATTTAAAGAACAGCAATCTGATGCCAAAGGAAGGTTTGAAATTTTGGCAGAACAAGGAGATGTGCTCATCGTACGCTTCCCAACGATGGAAATCAACGAAATTCAAGTCACAGATACGCAGATGGATATTGTTATGAAGGTAGATGGAAATTTGCTTGAAGAAGTGGTGTTACGTGGTAAAAAAGAAGAAGAACTTGTTAAAACAGCGAGTGGCAAGAAAAATTTTGATGCAGTAAGTTTTAAAACAAATATCATTACAGAAGAAGATATAAGTCCAAGTCATTTAACCCTCGGAGATGTTTTAACAAGAGTGTCAGGGATACGAGTAAATCGTAATGTATTTACTGGAGAAGAAGAATATGTAAACCCAAGAGCTGGCAGTATTACACTAAAAGTGCTCCCTATTGTTGTTCTAGATGGGGTTCCTTATGATCAGGCATCTGTTCCTTTTATTAATCCTCAAAATATGGCATCTGTTCAGGTAATAACATCAATTCATGCGGTTACTCTATATGGAACACTTGGAAGAGGAGGAGCGATCATAGTCACAACAAAAACAGGAGACCCTGATTATTATGCTTCAAAGAAAGAAAAAAAACCATCACTACTTATTCAAGGCAATGATTATGATGGAGAAGCTGTGGTGACTCTAGATGAAGATATTAATAAGCCAGTATATCTCATTCAGTTAGAAAGAACGACGACTATTGAGCAAGCAGAAAGAACTTATCAAATGTATAAAAATACAATACTGGATGATCCTATTGTGTTTTATACAGATGTAGCTTCCTATTTTAAAAAATGGGATAAAAATATAGCCTTACGTATACTTTCTAATCTATCGGAGGTAGCTCCGGATAATATAGAAGTATTAAAATTGCTAGCATACCATTTAGAATCTTTTGAAGAAGAAGAACTAGCAAATAAGGTGTATAGAAAAATATTTGATCTTGCTCCTAGTAAAATCCAATCTTATAGAGATCTTGCTTTGTCCTATCAACAAATAGGGGATTACAAAAAAGCATTTGAATTGTATAAACAAATTCTTGTAAATGAAACAGAAGGACTGGACTTTACGCCTCTTAAAAAGACTGCCGAGTTTGAATTAATGCGCTTAGTAGCGTTCCATAAATCAAAGATTAATTTTACAGACCTTCCTAATGAATTGCTAAACGTTGGTTTTAAAAAAGATCGTCGCCTTGTTTTTGAATGGACAGATCCTCAGGCAGCATTTGAAATTCAATTTGTAAACCCACAAGGAAAATATTTTAAATGGGAACACTCGGTTTTTTCAAACCAAGAACGTTTAAAAGATGAAGTGATAAAAGGATATAGCCTAGAAGAATTTGCACTTGATGACGCGCCTCCTGGAGAGTGGTTAATAAACATTCAATACCTTGGGGAAGATAATATACAACCTCCCATCTATTTAAAATATACACTTTACCTCAATTATGCAACACCACAAGAAACCAAGGAAGTAAAGATTATTAAACTTTTCCAACAAAAAGAAAAAACCACTTTAGGGACACTAACACTTAGATAAACTAGTACTATGAAAACAAATTATACATTAGTAATCACCCTTCTTTTAATAATATGTAGTCTATCTGTAAATAGCCAAACAGTCTTTAGAGGAGTTGTTGTAGATGCAAACACAAAACAACCTATAGTAAATGCGAGAGTAGGAATAAGCGATCAAGGAGTTGGCGAACTCACAAATGAAAAAGGACTTTTTAATTATAAACGATATGAGGAGGTCTTACAATCAGAAAGTAAACTAGTCGTTGGAGCAAATGGATATGAATCTATATCACTAGATGCAGGAAAAACACGCGAACTTTTTAATACATCAAGTACTATAAAATTAATCCCTACTAGAAAAAAAGTGAACACACCCAATGTAAAAATGATTACTGTTTTTTGGGATGTTTCAGAAGATATGCAAGGTAGGAATGTAGATACAGAACTGGCGTATCTTCAAGAATATGTAAGTCAATACAAGAAAATTACTCTACGACTCGTTGCTTTTGGATATGAGATACGTAAGGATGAACAAATAGAAATACGGGGAGGAGATTTATCACGCTTTCGCGAAAGCGTAAGTAGTCTTATATACAATGGACCTTCAAATTATGATATACTAGACATTGCAGGAGCAGATGCAGTTATTTTTAGCTCTAATGGGAACCCTAATTATGGAAATTTTCGCGTAAGCCAACATATTCCAGTATATGCAATTACGAGTCAAAATACCAATGTAGAAGTTCCTTACATGAATGCGCTTGCAGACTATACACAAGGAACCTATACTCCATTAAATAATCGTAAGACTAGATCACCTCAAAAGAGTGTATCCAAGCAACATGGTAATGACCCTATAGTGCGCGGTAAAATAACCAGTTTAGGAAAGCCATTGCAAGAAGTTTCTATTATCAAAAAAGGAGATCTTACAGAATATCTTACAAAAGCTGACGGGAGTTTTGAGTTACCAGCGAATGATGGAGATATTTTACAATTTCGTTATTTGGGAATGTTTCCTAAGATTGTGTTGGTAGAAAACACAGATGATATTAAGGTAGAATTACTACCCAAAAATGATGTACTGGACGAAGTAGTACTTACAAAAGAATATGAAAAAATACTTGTTGGAGATAAAGTCATAAGAGGAACAAACGAACCTCATATACCTGGTGGGATCACAAAGCTAGGAGATTTTTATATTACCCATAAAGATATCACCCCTAATGGTAAGACTTTAGAAATGGTTCTAAGAGAAAAATTTAGTGGAGTGACAATAAGTTATACCCCAAGAGGAGAGGTTGTCACAATATTTGGTAAGAGACCTCTATGGATAATAAATGGATTTTCTTTACAAGCAGGAGAACCTGAGCCATTATACATTCCAGATAGTGATATTGCATCTATAATTATAAAGGACTCAGATATGACTAATATAAAATATGGAGGGCAAGGAGAAAAGGGGCTACAAGTATTAGTTACAACAAAGAGGGGTCGAGAAGAATTTAAGAATAGTAAGGAATACCTGGCTAAGAATAATAACTTTGATGAGACGCTCCCTGATATAAATCCAAGCTCTGTAATAACAAGTAAAACCCAAATTAAAGGGAAAGTAACAAGTTTAGGAAAACCTATTCAGGGTGCGGTAATTTCAAAAAAAGGAACATTTGACGAATTTATATCTAAGGGTGATGGTTCTTTTATAGCAAACGTATCTGAAGGAGATATTCTTGCAGTGAATTATCTAGGAATGTATACAAAACTTATTCTTATAAGTGATGATATTAAAGAAATTGAAATTGATTTACTACCCAAAAATGATGTGTTAGATGAAGTTGAACTATCTGGAAATGCTAGAAAAAAATCAGAAAATGAAGAAGGAGCAGATGTTGAAACGGGAAGGTATAAAAGAAAGTTTTTAGGATCTTTTAATGTCCAAACACTTACAAAAGATGATACAAACATAGAAGGATGGGCAAATGTTGCATTAGGATTATCAGGAAAATTTTCGAATGTTGATGTAAATACAAAACCTGGCCAAGAAAGCATTTCTATAAGAGGCGATGATGCTACATATTATATTAATGGAACTCCAGTAGATAGAGTTCAATTTTTTTCAATAAACCCAACAAATATTGCAACAGTTTCTGTCAAGAAAAACATAGTAGGAATTATAGGAAGAGCCATTTTTATAGATACCATAGATTTTATTTCCATTAATAAGCCTGTGCCATCTGCGCTTGTAAAAGGCAATGATTATGATGAAAATATTGCCACTATTGACAATCAGATTACCCGTTCTTCAAAAACAATAAAAGGAAAAGTAACGAGTCTTGGAAAACCTATCCAAGGAGCAACTTTGACAAAGCAAGGTACCTTTGAAGAATATACTTCAAAATCTGATGGAACGTTTGAATTACCTGCATCCATAGGAGATAATCTTGTTGTAAGATATTTAGGAATGCAACCTAAAGGTTTTATAGTAGGCAATAATACTTCCTATGATATCTCTCTAATTCCTAAAAATGATGTCTTAGATGAAGTTGTTTTAAATGGAGAGAATAAATCAGAAGAGCTTAAAAAAATAGAGGCTATAGATGAGGAATATAAACGCAAATCATATGCCCCAAGAGTTTTAACTCAAGATGAAATTGCAAAATCAAATACTCATGATATTGTAGATCTTATTTCAGGTAAATTTTCTGGAATTCAGACTCAAGGAGTATATCCAGATCAAGTAATTGTAAACCCTCGTTCTGCGTTAAATGCTCCTTTTGGTGTTCTTTTAGATGGTGTTCTTTATGATCAAGACATATTAGATTTTATAAGCATTAGTACGATAGTTAAGATCGAGGTTATTAATTCTGGGTTTGCGAGTTCGGCAGGACAAGGACAAGGAGGAGTGATTAAAATAACAACGATTGCTTCAAGCCCTAATACGGTTATAAAGAAAGAGATTCCTTCTGCATTAGTAAAAGGAAATGAATATACAGAAGAAATTAAATCTATAAACGAGCCAAGAATTCGTTCTTCCAAAGTTTTGGTCAGTGGTATTGTAAAAGATCCAAAAGGGTTTTTGAGTGATGCTACGGTTACTCGTAAAGGAAGTTTTGATGAGGTATATACAAATGCACAAGGTCGTTTTAGCATAAAAGCATCTATAGATGATGTGTTAGTTATAAGCAAAGTTGGAATGTTTACCAAAGAAGTACTCATCGAGTCTCAAGATGTAGGAAATATAGAGCTTACTCCAAAAAATGATGAGTTAGATGAAGTTGTACTCTCTGGTGATAAACGCGTAGATAATACCATAGAAACGAGTGATGGACGTCGTGTAAGTAAAGATAAATTAGGATATGCTGTAGATGAGCTTACGAGCGATAGTTTTAGTGCTGGAGCTACAAACTTACAACAACTCATTACCGGAAAAGTATCTGGAGTTTCTGTAGAAGGCGCTGGTTTTAGTGGTAGTGAAGTAGTATATAAAATACGTGGAGGAAACCAATCTATAACCAATAATATTCCTCCTATCTGGATTGTAAATGGGACTCCGTATCAAGACCCTCCTAATTTTCTAGATGTTCAACAAATAGAGAGTATTACGGTATTAAAATCGGTAATAGCAACGTCCCGTTATGGGACTCTTGCTGCTGGAGGTGCCTTTTTAATTAAAACAAAAGAATTAAGTTTTAAAGACAAGGCAAGAGAAGTTCAAAAATCAGCATTGGTAAACGGTAATGATTATAATGAATCCTCAACACGTACCATAGATACATCTACATTACCAGAATATATTTTACGTTTACGAGAAATAGTTAATCTAGAAGAACAATTTGAAACCTATCAACGTATTTCTAGAACGCAAGAATCTCCATTAGAGTTTTATGTAGATGTAGCTCAATACTTTGATGGTCTTGATAAAAAAATGGCAGATCAAGTACGAGCAGATCTAGCATATATCTCTAGAAATAATACAAAAGCATTACGAACATTATGTTATATATATGAAGCTGCCGGAGACTATAAAAAAGCAGCATTAATATATGAGCGTATTGTAAAAGTTGCTCCATCCGAAGCGCAATCCTATAGAGATCTTGCATTAATATATCAAGAGATAGGAAAATATAACCAGGCGCTAGAACTGTACTATAATATGTTAGGAGAACAAATTAAAGGGGTTAATTTTAAAGGACTAGAAAAATCATTAAAAAATGAGTTGAGCCACCTTTTGGCATTACATAAAGATAAAGTAGATTATAAACGATTCCCTAATGAGTGGTTACGAGCAGATTTTGATATAGATATCCGTATGGTGATTGATTGGTCTGATCGTTCGGTACCATTTGAATTTCAGTTTGTAAATCCTGACAAGAAATTTTTTAAATGGACGCATACACTAGAAGAGAGTAGAGAACGATTGGAGGAAGAACAAGCGCAAGGGTACCAAATGGAAGAATTTATTATAGATGATGCTCCACAAGGAGAATGGCTTATTAATATACAATACTTGGGAGATGAAGGAGATTATGTATTGCCTCCTTTTTTAAAGTATACGGTCTATAGAAACTATGGAACACCACAAGAAACCAAAGAAATTAAAGTCGTAAAACTCTTTAAACAATCCGACAAGGTAACTTTAGGAAAGGTTGTTTTATGATAATAAAAGGATATAAATAAACCTTTTTAAAAAATAAGAGTCTAAGTCCTATATCTAGAGATTATATAATTTTCTTATTGGAAATTGTAACAAGATCTTAAGATGTAGGACTTATTGTTTTTAATAGTTATAGCAGGTTAACAGTCATTAACGTTATTTAACCCAAGAACAATATATAGTAGTATACTTTTGTTTTTAATAATTATAAAAAAAGGTTAAATCACATACATAGAATAAGATAACAACATAATTTTACATCTTAATTAGAATAAGAAGATTCACTTTTATATGAAAATCAATCAGAAATTATATATCATATTATTTGTAGTATTAAGTACTACAATTGCGGGAGCTCAAACAGTGTTTAGAGGCACTGTTATAAATGCTGAGACCAAACAACCTATTCTTAATGCAAACGTTGGAATAAGTGATCAAGGAGTTGGGGAAATTACAGACTCAAAAGGACGCTTTAATTATCGTAAGCATCATGAAGTGTTGGGAGGTGAAAGCACATTAGTTATTGGAGCAAAAGGATATGAAACTATCCAGCTAGATGAAGAAGCCATTCGAGAATTATTTAATCGATCAAGTACGATAGAATTAGAACCTTCTAAGAGTCAATCAAAAACTAAAAACGTAAAAAAGATAACTGTTTTTTGGGATATCTCAGAAGATATGCAAGGAAGAGATGTTGAAGCAGAGTTGGCTTATATACAACGCTATGTAGATACTCATAAAAATCTTAAAATCCACCTTATAACATTCAGTTATGAAGTGCAAAAAGAAGAAGTCATTGTTGTTAAGAATGGGGACTTGTCAGATTTCCGTAAAAGTATAGGAGCATTGGTTTATGGAGGCCCATCTAATTATGGTATTCTGACAACAAAAGGAGCAGATGCAATTTTCTTTTCTTCAAATGGAAATGCAAATTATGGGACATTAAAAGTATCACAAAACATACCTGTTTTTGCAGTGATGAGTCAAGAACAAAAAGAAGGAAGAAGTTATATGCAAAAATTAGCAGCATATACATCTGGAAAGTATGTGCCATTAGGAAAGGTTAAAAATAACATAGAAGCTTCTTCTCAAAATACAACAACGAGTACTATAAAAAATGGTATAACAGGTACTATAAAAAACATTAAAGGACTTTTAGGAGATGTAGCAATTACAAAGAAAGGAGACTTTAATGAAGTGTTTTCAGATTCTAACGGAAGATTTGTAATAGAAGCATCAATAGGAGATGTGTTGGTGCTGAGTAAGATAGGGTATTTTAATAAAGAAATTTTAGTAGAAAAGAAAGATATAGGAACTATAGAGCTTATTTTTAAAAGTGATGAGTTAGCAGAAATAATTCTAGAAGGGAACAAGCGTGTTGATAATACCATCGAAACATCAGACGGAAAAGTAAACAGAGATAAATTAGGATATGATTCTGACGAGCTTACAAGCGAGGATTTTTCTGCAGGAGCAACAAACCTACAACAGTTAATTACGGGTAAACTATCAGGAGTTTCTGTACAAGGGGGATTATTTAGTGGTAGTCAAGTGACCTATAAAATTAGAGGAGGGAGTCAATCTGTGACCAATGAAGTTCCTCCTATCTGGGTCGTAAATGGATTTGTATATCAAGATCCACCAGATTTCTTAGATGTACAACAAATTGCAAGTATCTCTGTATTAAAATCGGTGATAGCAACATCTAGGTATGGTACAATAGGAGCTGGAGGTGCTTTTTTAATAAAAACAAAAGATCATGTTTTTAATACTAGAGGAGGAAAAGAAGAAGTAAAATCTGCACTTGTTAAAGGAAACGAATACATAGATACAAATACAACATCAATAGAAGAAGTAACTCCTAGCTATATTGAACGTTTACGTAAGCTACCTAATGTAAATGACCAATTTAAATTATATAAAAAAATCTCTAGGACTCAAGAATCTCCATTAGAGTTTTATGTAGATGTAGCAAAGTATTTTGATAAGGTAGACAAAGATTTAGCTAATAAAGTACGAGAAGATCTTGCTTATATTTCTAGAAATAATACAAAAGCATTGCGTACACTAGCCTATTTATACGAAGTGGCTGGAGATTATAGAAAAGCAGCTTGGGTTTATGAGCGTATTTTAAAAATTGCTCCATCCGAAGCACAATCCTATCGTGATCTTGCATTGATTTATCAAGAAACAGGAAAATACAATCAAGCACTTGAGTTGTATTATAATATGTTAGGAGAACAAATTAAAGGAGTTAATTTTGAAGGATTAGAAAAACCATTACAAAGTGAACTTAAGCATTTGGTTTCTTTATATAAGGATAAAATTGATTTTGAACGTCTCCCTAACGAGTGGTTAACGACAGATTTTGATGTAGATATCCGTATGGTGATCGAATGGTCAGATCGTACTGTTCCTTTTGAATTTCAGTTTGTAAATCCGGACAAGAAATTCTTTAAATGGGCACACACATTAAACGACAATAAAGACAGAATTGATCAGGAATTGTCTCAAGGATTTCAAACGGAAGAATTTATTATAGATGATGCTCCAAGAGGAGAATGGTTGATTAATGTTCAGTACTTAGGAGATGAAGGAGATTATGTACTTCCTCCGTTCTTAAAATATACGATATATAGACACTATGGGACTTCAAAAGAGATAAAAGAAGTAAAGGTTGTTAAGTTATTTAAGCAATCTGATAAAGTAACATTAGGAAAGATTGTTTTATAGTAGGCTTTCGGCATAGCCGAAGTTTATACTGACCTTGTCGAAGTATAAAAGCGTATATCTATAATTTTCCTTCCCATTCTCCATAAAATTGTTTCAGAAACGCTTCCATATATTGGTGGCGTTTTTCTGCTATAGCACGTCCTGTTTTTGTGTTCATTTTATCTTTAAGAAGTAACAATTTCTCGTAAAAATGATTAATGGTAGGAGCTGTTGAAGCTTTATATTCTTCTGGAGTCATATCCAGTTTAGGAACAATAGAAGGGTCGTAAAGTTTACGATTTTTAAAACCTCCGTAGTTAAACGTTCGTGCAATACCTATCGCACCCAAAGCATCTAGCCGATCTGCATCTTGTACAACGTCTAGCTCTAAAGATTTGAAAGCTTGTACTTTATTTCCCCCTTTAAAAGAGATATTTTTAATAATCTGAACCACATGTTCAATCACGGCACTATCTGCGTCCAAACTTAACAGGAACTCACTAGCCATTCTAGGAGCGATGGTTTCATCACCATTAAAAAATTTTGAATCGGCGATATCATGAAGTAATGCACCTAGAGAGACAATAAGCAAGTTTACATTTTCGCCTTGAGCGATTTGAATAGCATTTTTATAAACACGTTCTATATGAAACCAATCATGCCCTCCTTCTGCATTTGCAAGGGTGTTTTTTACAAAAACAATGGTGTTTTCTATAAGTTGTTGATCTGTCATTTTGTTATTGTTTTCTACGCTCTTTTATTTCTGAGAAGTCTTGTAAAATTACAGATTCTACTTGAGAAATAAGTGTTTCTACTGGAGCACTATGTACAAAAAAGGGAACGTGTACTTTATGTTTTACAAATACCCCAATATCCATAGGAAATCCACCCCAACGATTGAGTTTCCAAGAATTATTAATGGTTATAGGAACAATAAGAGCTGTAGGCATCGCTTCAAAAAGCGTTTTTAATCCTGCTGTTGCAAATCGCATAGGAACACCATCTTTACTACGTGTCCCTTCAGCAAAAATAACCACCGAACGATGATGTGTGTTAAGATATTCTGTAAGGCCTTTTATAGCTTGTAATGCCTGCGTTTTATCTTTGCGATCTATAAGAACAGATCCTCCATGTCTAAGATTAAACGAGATACTAGGAATCCCTTTTCCTAATTCTTTTTTACTAATAAATTTAGGGTGTAAATGGCGTAGATACCATATAATAGGAGGAATATCATAGGTGCCTTGGTGGTTTGCAACAATAATACAAGGTTGATTTAAAGGAATATGGTGTGAATTTTCAAAATGAAATCGAGTTCCTAAAACATTGAGACACCGTAATAGGAAGAAATTTAGGATGTCTACACTTTTCTTGTGTGCTTGATATCCAAAAAAGCGCACACTTACCCATTGTATTGGGTGAAAAATAACCAATGTAAGCCCAAACAAGAGATAATATATAATCGTTAATGGATAGGCTAGTATTTTTCTCATGGGTATGCTTTCGCGAAAGCGTAAAAATATAGAAACCTTTTGTAAAAGAAAATTAGTTGATAATTACCTTTTTTGTGTGGCGATCATTTTCTGATGCTATGTGTAAGAAATACACTCCAGATGCAAATGATTGTACATCAATAATATCACTTTCTCCTTGAATATTTTTTGAGAGTACTTGTTTTCCTAAAGTATTATAAAGGCTCATTGTAACCTTAGAATTATGAGTATTTTGAAGCTGAATCATTATATAATCTTGGGAAGGATTAGGACTGATAAATGATAACAGTGTATTTGGAGTCTCAACGCTAAGTATTGCATTTATGGCATTGATTGCATTTTCTATATTAGGTAATGGGCCAATATGTGGGCCTTCTCCTTGAGGAGTTCCAGTTTCTATTAATAGATCTCTTAATTGAACACTAGATAGGAATCCACCCGTAAGATCTTTATAATACCCTTGTAAAACGGCAACACAACCAGAAACAATAGCTGTGGCTGAACTCGTGCCGTTAAAGCTAGCGTTATAACTTTGGTTTATATCATTACCTATTTCGATACTTCCTGAGCCTGTTGTAAATACTGCAGTGCCCCAACCTTGCACATTCACTCTAGATCCATAATTCCCTAAAGAAGGGTGATTTTGAGATGATATAGGAATATGTAATGTGTCTGGAGTTCCAGCTCCTACGATGATAGCGCCACTATCTCCTCGCGCAATATATTCTTCAAAAAAATCACTATCAAGATCGTGCGCTCCATTTCCTGCAGCAGCTATAACAACAATACCTGCGTCTGTCGCCGCTTTTGTTAAGTCCCATACAACTTGCTCAAATTCTCCAGGTTCAGAATTCATCGTTTGAATTTCAAAAATAATAATGTCTCCTTCGTTAGAATCTTGTATAGCACTAGAGATAGCACGTACCCTGTCTATACCGTTTTCTTGTGTCCATTCAGGATATAATATAAATTCTGTTGCGCCATGCGCAAGTCCACTTGTACCATAATTTCCTTGATTAGAATGTACAATACCAGCTACAGCAGTTCCATGTTCTTGAAAATAATCAGGAATGTCTTCATGTAGCGTAACACCAGCTTCTATACTTATATTTTGATCATTTAGATCTTCATGATTAACATTTAGACCATACTCAATATTTTTGATATTTATCCCAGCTCCAATAATTCCTTGGTCCCAAGCGTATCTCATATGTACACCAGGATCACTTTCTATATATCCTTGTTCTGACTCAAAATTTGGCGTCACTGGAGGAATATCACTAGGTGGAATAGGTGCAGAAATGCTTTTATAACAATAGACTACATTAGGAAGTTCTTTTAAATTTTTTATCAAAGCATCTATATTTTGATTTGGTAGTATAGCTTTGATTTTAAAAATATTTTTTAAGGAATGTCCATTTTTTGATAGGGTTTCAATTTTTTTATTAGACAATGCAAGTCCTCTTTTTATAGTAAAGTTATATTGAGATTGTAATGCATCAAAACCAGAAATAGTAGAAAAATCTTGTATATCCTGAAGTATAATATCTGGATCAAATTTGATATAGATGTATTCATCGTTTTGACTATAAGCAGTACTAAATGTAAAATATAAGACAATCACTAAAAGGATGCGCATTGTATAGGATTTGGAGTAAAAAGGTACAAATTATATCTATATCAAAGATGATGTAAACCTTATTATATGGAGAAGTGGTTCCATAAAAAACCCGTTCTAATTAATTAGAACGGGTTTTTTATTTTAAAAAAATAGACGATTAACAATGCTCATCAAAAGCGTCGATAAGATTTTCTGCAATCATTTCTGCAGGGCGACCTTCAATATGATGGCGCTCTAGCATGTGTACAAGTTCCCCATCTTTAAATAATGCCATAGAAGGACTAGATGGAGGAAAAGGCACCATAAAACTACGAGCAAGATCTGTTGCTTCGCCGTCTACACCTGCAAATACAGTATATATGTTATCTGGTTTTTTCCCGTTATGTACTGCGTGTACTGCTGCTGGACGTGCATTACGAGCCGCACAACCACAAACAGAATTTACAACCATAAGAGTTGTTCCTTCTTTTTTCATAGCTGCGTGTACGTCGTCTGTTGTATGTAATTCTGTGAAGCCATTATTGGTAAGGTCTTCACGCATCGGTTTTACTAAATCTGCTGGATACATAATCAATTTATTTTGAATACAAAGATACAAAAAGCATACCTCAATCTATAGGCGGTAATTTTGACAGTATATTACATTAGAGTTTTATATTATGACAGAGGAATAAAAGTATTCTTTATCTCTTGTCAAGTTGTCCAACAATCGTAACAATCTGTATATATCTACGTCATATATACTAGAACCCTTATTTTTGTGGTTCTGTTAGTAATAAGAAATATAGATGATTAAATATATAGGCGCAGTTCTGGGCTGGTTAATAGGAAGAGGTTTTTTTGGTGCTCTTATTGGGTATGGATTAGGAAGTGTTGCAGATAGTATGCTTTCCCCAAATAAAAATGGAGGAGGACAACGTAGAGGTTTTAAAGATGTTTTTGAACAAGCGACACGTGAGTCTGTTTCTCCTGGAGATTTTGAATTAAACTTATTGTCACTGGCTTCTATTGTCATAAAAGCCGATGGAAAAGTGAGCCAAAGTGAACTAGATTATGCGCGCCAGTATTTTGTACGAGCTTATGGAAAAGAACGTGCCAATGCAACGTTCAAAACATTTAACGATGTGATTAAAAATCGAGAAATTTCGGCATCACGTATCTGCTCTTATCTTAATAAACGTACACGTTATGAAGTGCGATTACAAATTTTACACTTTCTATTTGGAATTGCACAAGCCGATGGCCAAGTAAGCGAGTCAGAAGTAAATGTAATGTCACAAATTGCAGGATATTTTGGTGTAAATCATCAAGATTTTGAGAGTATCAAGGCCATGTTCTTTAAAAATGCAGATAGTGCTTACAAAATTCTTGAGATAGAAAAAACAGCCACTAATGACCAAGTGAAGAAAGCATTTCGTACGATGGCAAAAAAATACCATCCTGATAAACTACAACATATGGATGAGGCCTATCAAAAAGGAGCAGAAGATAAATTTAGAAAAGTCCAAGAAGCCTATGAGACTATTCAGAAAGAACGAGGGATTTAGATTCCTTTACTTACATCCTTTCTCTAAATGAGAGATCTCTCTAAAATATCCTTTATATGAGAGACTCGATAAGAAAAACATGTATCGTTTTTAAATATACAATACTAGTTTTTACAATTGGATACTGGATTTATGTGGTAATAGATCGTTATGCCCATATCAAAGAGTATGGGATAGAATCTATTGCAATATTGCTGTACTATTGGTTGATTTATCTAGTTCTTATTTCAATTTGTTTTTGGACAATTTCGTTTATTGGGATATTTGTATATCATAAATTGATAAAAGGAAAAGAGCCTGTATCTTAAAACAGTTTTATAGTTTAAATAATCTACTAAAAACAGCTTTGATAAATTCTTTCTTAGGTAGACTCCAAATAATTTGTAATTCTTCTTTAAGTGTAGACTCATCATCTAGAAATTTAAAAATGCGATCCGTAGGATTGTTTTTAAACATCTCCCCAAAAATAGGAGCCCCAAGATAATTTTTACGATACAACACATCTACCAATAATAAATCATACCACCAGAAACGTGTGCGTTTTGAAAACCTACGGAAATCTTGTTCTGTTTTTAGAAAATCAATGAGAGCCGCTGTCTTTTTAAGGGTATGTTTAAATGTAAATCCTGTACTTGCTTTGGTCCATCCTCCTGCACTTCCTATATGAATGATGTTCTTGGTGTTATGCTTGTCAAAACGATAGGAAGACATTGGAATACTTCCTTTTTCTTTACTTTCAATGCTATATTGCAATATATCTTTATTAGATAAATATGCTGCAATCGCTATTTCATATTCTTGCTCTTCAAGCAGGTCTTTAGAAAATAAGGTGTACTCAAACAAGGCTTCGGTAGTAGAGGTAGGCAACACATACATAAACCTACAATTCCCTTTTTGTGGCACTGTAAAATCCATAAAGGTGGCAGTATCTGGATCAAAGACTGGTGTTTCCGTTTTAATAAACCAACCGATAAAATGTTGTTTTAAATATTGATGTTGTGATTGTGATTCAAGTAATTCAGAATTTAGAATACTATTAAATACTTTTGATCCTGAAAGCTTTTGGTGATCTGTTGTTATGACAACTTGATTCGATTGATTTTCTACAGAGAGTACGGTTTCTTGTAGGAAAGAAATATGTGGGTGTTTTTCTAATTCCGCTTTCGCGAAAGCGTAAAAATCTTTCCCTTCAATTTTTTTGTATTGATAAGGTTGTATATTAATTTCATCTGAAAACACAGGGCTTTTAAACCCTATTGTAGACCAACGATGAGAAACAATGCTTTCAAAAATATCTGACTGTGTCTCCCAGAAACACCACGTACGATCATTTTTATTTTTTTGAGAAGCATCAATAATCAGTATTGATTTTGAATTAAAGAAAGCATCTTGAGACATTCTGTATGCTAGTGTAAGTCCAGAAAGACCGCCACCTAAAAAGATATAATCGTAGTGAGTTTGCACCCTACGAAGTTACGTATTTTCCCTCACCTCTAAACCTTTTTTCTTAAAGCGAAAGAGACTTAAAAGTAAATATCCTGAGCGAGTCTAAAGGTATTTGCGTGTGCATCTATAATGATTTTGATATCTGGAGAATAACCGCCTCCCATACTACATTGTACAGGGATATTTGCGTCTTTACAAGTTTGTAGGACATATCGATCTCTTTCTTTGCACCCTTGAATACTGCACCCTAGCTTCCCTAATTTGTCACTAGCCAAAATGTCAACGCCAGAGAGGTAAAAAATAAAGTCTGGTTGTTGTTGTTCAATGAGCGTTGGGAATGCTTCTTTTAAAGCCGTGAGGTACTGCGCGTCAGTAGTATCAGTTTCAAGTGCAATATCAAGGTCTGATGTTTCTTTTTTAAAGGGATAATTTGCCTCACCATGCATAGAGAATGTAAATACAGTAGGATCATTTTGAAAAATCTCAGCCGTACCATTGCCTTGATGTACATCGAGATCTATAATGAGTATTTTCTTTGCAAGCCCTTGAGATTGCAAATATCTAGCTCCGATGGCTTGGTCATTAAGCATACAAAAAGCTTCTCCGTGATCTGTATAAGCATGATGGGTACCTCCGGCAACATTCATAGCAATACCATATTCAAGTGCGTAATGACATCCATCTATAGTGCCTTGTGCAATGATCTGTTCTCGTTGTACCAATTCTTTAGATAGTGGAAACCCTATTTTCCGAGCTTCTCGACGCTCAATAGCTATTGCCTTAAGATTGGTAAGATATTCTTGGGTATGACATCGTAGTACGTGTGTATCATCTATGATTCCAGGTTCAAAAAAATTAGCTTCTGTACACGTCCCCTCATGTATGAGTTGGCGAGGGAGTAAATCATACTTTGCCATAGGAAAGCGATGTCCATCGGGAAGGTGATGTTTGTAAATAGAATGGTATGCAATTTTGAGCACTGTCTAAAATTTAAAGAAATTAATCTTATTGTTTTTAGCATTTAATGCCCCCCATATAAAAGTATCTGAGAATTTAAAAACAGTTTGTATTACTGTTTCTGGGGTATCCTGTGTAAATTCTTTTATGTTATCAAATGAGTTGAGAGGGACTTCTATATCGGGCACAAAATTTAATGATTCATCAAGCACCATTTGAAATCGTGCACTTTTTGTATAGGTGTAAGCATTATATTGGTAATAGGTAGCATTTGCGATGCCTGACATGATTCCTCCTATAACAGCACCTGTAAGCCCAGCTCCGTATATATAAACAGGAGGACCTCCTTTTGCCACTTCTTTGGTGCCTCCCAAGGTGATAATATAGTTGTCATTTTCTTTAAAAACAGAAATAGCAGCGTCTGATAAAGATACCTTACGTAAAAACTTAGAGGTCTTTTCAAGTTCTCGATATGATTTAAACCCTCCTCCTTCTTGAATAATAGGAGTGTTCTTAAAATCAATAGGTGTTCCTTGTTGTGCAGAAAAAGAAGTGGACTTTTCTGTAGCATTTAAGTTGTGTATAGAAAAATCCATTTCTTCTGAAGATGCTTTTAATACAAAAAGTTTATTATCAAACATAAAAGAATTAGACTCAGTACGAAGTATTTTTTTTTCAAATGTTTTTTTTGAAATTGCTTGATAATCTGTAGTATTATTTTCTAAATCAAATTGTAGATAGTACGTATTATTTTTAGTTACGTCAATAGTAAATGCAATCAGATGATCTTCTTGGTAAAACTTATTTTTAGGCTTCGAAGTTTCTAGAGCATTGGGAGAATTATTATCTAGCGTAGTAACATCTTTTGCATAGACTCCATTCAATAAGCCGTATAGGTTTTTGGTGCTTTTCCCAACCTCAAAATGAGCATCTTCAAAAGAAAATAATTGTGTTGTAATACTTCCTTTTGAGTCCAAAACAAATAACTCTACAATGGAGGTATCACGTTTTACTGTAAATAAATAATGCTTTCCATTATAGGTGAGAGACTCTAATATTCGGTTTTGGTTTATTTCTGGAGAGACTTCTTGGAGGTCAAATGATTTCTTTTTAAAATCAAGAGTTATTAAAGCCCAATCTTCTTTATTTTCGGTAGATAAATATAAAGTATAAGCATCATTTTGATAAGTGTACCCTCCTATATTAGGGTATTCTTTGGCAAATTTTGGCAACGTAAACCCTTCACTGATTTCCCGTCCTGATTGATCAAAAGAGTAGACCGCTAGTTGCTTTTTGTCCTCTACAAAAACTAGAAAAGTATTATTTTCTGGAAATACAGCCGAAAAAAGCTGCGTTACTTTCTTACTAGTTTTTAAATAGTGTTCAAAACTTAAAAAAGGCTCTTGTGCTATACCCGAAAAGGAGACAAGAAATAAAAACAATAAAGTGAATACTTTCATAAACTATGATATTATACTTTGTTAGGCTTTCTTTTCTGTTATTATCTTTTGTCCTTTTGAAATCTTCGAGTGAGCATGACGATGACCTCAGGTCGCCTCTCACCATTTAACTCTTCAATAAGTTCATCGGGTTGTCTTTCATATAATTGTCCCCACCATTTCCTGCTCAAGTTGTTCCAGATGCGCCACCCGCCTGGAACTCCTTTTGCTACATATCTTCTTCGTGGTTTTCCCATGTTATTTTATGAGGCTTAACATTGCTATTTATGTAGTTTAAGCTGAATACGCTTTCGCGAAATATCAACCTCGAGGACTTTGACAATGATTTGTTGTTGTAAACTCACATGTGCCGATACATCAGACACAAAACCATCAGCGAGATTTGAAATATGAATGAGCCCACTTTCTTTAATTCCAATATCTACAAAACATCCAAAGTTGGTGACATTATTTACAATGCCTGGCAATAGTTGTCCTGCTTGTAAATCTTCTATTGTTCTGATATTTTGATTAAAGGTAAACACTTTTGCCTTCTCTCGTATGTCAAGTCCAGGTTTTTCGAGTTCTTTAATGATATCTGTAAGCGTAGGAAGTCCAACTTCTTCAGTGACATATTTTTGTAGATCAATAGCTTTTAAGAGCGAACTATTCCCTATCATTTCTGAGATGGCCGTTTTTTGATCTTTGGCTATTTTCTCTATAAGTTTATACCGTTCAGGATGCACCGATGAGTCATCCAGCGGGTTACTAGCACCTTTAATTCTAAGAAAACCTGCAGCTTGCTCAAAGGCTTTTCCACCTAGACGAGGCACTTTTTTTATGGCGACTCTTGAAGTAAAGGGGCCTTCGCTTTCGCGAAAGCGTACCACACCTTCTGCTAGTTTTGGACCAATACCTGACACATAACTTAGTAACGAAGCACTTGCCGTATTCACATTAACCCCCACATTATTTACACAGGTTTCTACAACACGATCCAAACTATTTTTAAGCGCCGTCTGATCTACATCATGCTGGTATTGACCTACACCAATAGACTTGGCATCAATCTTTACAAGCTCAGCCAGCGGATCTGCGAGACGTCTTCCTATGGAGACAGCACCACGAACGGTTACATCATAATTTGGGAATTCATCTCGGGCAATTTTAGAGGCAGAGTAAATAGAAGCACCAGCTTCACTCACTACAAATACTTGTAATTCGTTTTTAAAATGAATGCGTTTTATAAGGCGTTCGGTTTCGCGTGAAGCGGTTCCATTCCCTATCGCAATAGCCTCTATTTTATAAGCATCAGTGAGCGAACTTATTTTCTTAATGGCTCCTTTGTCATCATTTTTGGGTGCGTGTGGATATATGGTTTCGTTGTGTAATAAAGCGCCTTGTGCATCCAGACAAACCACTTTACAACCTGTTCTAAATCCAGGGTCTATCGCAAGAATCCGTTTTTCTCCAAGAGGTGAACCAAGAAGAAGTTGTTTTAAGTTTTTTGCAAAGACTTGAATGGCCGTTTCATCTGCTTTCTTTTTGGCAGTAGATAATGCTTCATTAGATAATGCAGGAAAGAGTAACCGTTTGTATCCGTCTGCGATGGCACGTTTTATTTGTGTTGCACATTCATTTTGAGAACGTATGATTCGATCCTCTATCTTGTTAAGTGCACGCTCATGATCGATCTCGATTTTAACACGGATATACCCTTCTTTTTCTGCACGTAAAATAGCAAGTAATCGATGTGATGGGCATCTATTTAAAGATTCTGACCAATTAAAATAATCTCTAAATTTTTGCGCTTTTTCATCACTTTCTTTGGTCTTGATGACTTTGGTCTCGATGGTTGCAAAACGCTCTAATTGATAGCGTATGTTATTACGTATATCAACACGTTCATTGATCCACTCGGCAATGATATGACGTGCTCCTTCTAGGGCATCTTCAAAAGATGGAACTTCATTATTTGTATAGCGTTGCGCAAGCCCTTCTATGTCACGAGCATTCTGACTCATGATCATTTTGGCGAGTGGTTCTAATCCATTTTTACGCGCTGTTTCTGCTTTGGTCTTACGTTTCTTCTTGTATGGGAGGTATAGATCTTCTAGTGTTGTTAAGTCTTGGGAGGTAGTCACTTTTGATTTTAACTCATCTGTTAAAATGCCTTGTTCGTCTAATGCTTTTAAGATGGTAGTTTTACGCTTTTCAAGTGTTTCAAATTGATCTTTAAAAGTGATGATCTGTTCAATCTCTACTTCATCTAGGTTACCTGTAGCTTCTTTACGATAGCGTGCAATAAAAGGAAGCGTACAATCTTCGGTTAAGAGTTTGAGCGTATTTTTTATACCAACTTCAGGAAGTTGTGTGTGTTTCTGTATATATTGTAACAAGGAATCTTTCTTTAGATGAATATAGTCAAAAGTAATTAAAAATACTGGTGTATATTACTACTTCAACGTAGCTTTTCTAAAGGCTTATCTATAGAAACCAAATGTAAACTCGGATGCTTTCTATAAAGTGTATTACAACTCACCACAAATAGATGTCATTTCGCCACAATAGCCCTAAATAATACGTTTACACACCAGAAAGAAAATATGTTTGTGTAGCATTAATACTAAACGAACAATGAAAAATATAACATTTTTACTCTTAATTATCTGTTTACAATCCTGTCATTATGGACGTATGATTAGATATTATAAAGCCGATATAGATGATCACAAAATATTCCCATATACAGAAGTAAACATTGGAGAGAACACCTTCTATTTTGAAGATGGAAGTAACACTAATGCTGCAAAAATACTAGATACGCTTGTTTTTTCTGCAAATGGAAATCGATTTGTGATGGATAAAATTCTAGATGACTACTCAGAAACGACTGCATTTCTTGTGATCAAAAACGATGCTATTGTATTTGAGAAGTATTATGAAGGGTATAAAAGAGATTCTATTTCTAATATCTTTTCGGTATCTAAGTCGGTGACATCTCTTCTCGTTGGTATTGCGATAGAAGAGGGAAAGCTAGAAAGTATACATGATCCTATTACCAAATATATTCCAGAGCTTAATGAAGCAGATCCGTTGTTTAAAAAACTGACTTTAGAGCATTTACTTGACATGCGATCAGGATTAGCATTTAGCGAGACCTATAGTAGTCCTTTTGATGAAGTAAGCCGTTTATATTATGGGAAACAACAACTCAAGCAAATTTCTAATATGGAATTTAATTATGAACCTGGAACGCATCATGAATATCAAAGTGTATGTACAACACTTCTAGGAATTGCTATAGAACGTGTTACGGGAATGCGACTGGGTAAATACTTAGAAGCCAAATTGTGGATTCCGCTAGAAATGGAAAATCCAGCCACCTGGAGTTATGACGATGAGAAGAATAAGAATACCAAAGCATTTTGTTGTCTAAATACTACCGCTATTGACCTTGCTAAAATTGCTCGATTAATGATTCATAAAGGAGAATACAATGGAAAGCAAATCGTATCGAAACAATGGGTAGAAAAACTAACCACTCCCAATAAAGAAAACGACTGTTATCAATACCAATGGTATAGTAAAGATTGTGCAGAGGACTTTTATGCTTTAGGAATCTTAGGGCAACAAGTGTATATCTCTCCTAGTGAAGATTTAATCATTGTACGTCTTGGAAAGTCATGGACGAGTAATAATGTGTTTATCTCTCGAATTAAAGAGGTATTGCAGGAGTGAGAAAGATTGGATTAGTTACTTTCCAATAAATTGATTTTTAAAAACTTTCTTTTATTTAAAGAAGATGCTGTAATGATCAAATGCGTAGTATTATTTTCTGATGAAAAGATAGCCTCTCCAGTAGCGTACAACATTTTAGGCTTATCTGTTGTATGTTCCTGATACGTCATTTTACCAGTATTGTCCAACTTTACAATGTATTGACGAGAAGGAGATACTGAAGAAGAGAAGAACACATTTGGTTTGTTTTTCTTATTCAATATTTTTTTGGCATTAAAGAAAAGATAGATTTCATCATTACGCACAATACCAGAAAAAGATGCCATAGGGAGGTATGCTAAATTTAATATTTCTTGATGCTTATTAATATTCTTCACCCAATTAATTGCGCCTTCATTTGAAACTTCAGCAACCAATATATCTTTAAACTGAAAATAAAAAGGACTGCTTACGTGTCCGTACTCGTTGCTTCTATCTATTACTTTTAGTTCTTCACTTATAAAAATAAAATCTCCATTGTCCTTTTGAACAATATCTCTAATAAAGTATTGTCTTAATTCCTTTTTTTTAGAATTGCCGTATTTCTGAGCAATCAAGTCATCAGAAAAAGGAGATAAGCTTGTTGTATATTCCTCAAGATTTATAGGATCAAAAGAAACCATTACAATTCCTTTATCATAATAATCTGAGATTTCAGAATAGGTACCTATCGCTTTAAGACTATTGTCGAGTTTGTCAATTCTTAATCGTAAAGAACCATAAGAGATCCCTTCTTTTTTAAAAGTGAATGCTTGTGTAGATTGTTGATTTATTTTTAGAATTTCAAATTCATATTTACGAATACCAAAAAAGTTTTTCTTCGTGGTTACTTTTGATAAATAATATACGGTTCCATCTAGATCAGAAACCTCCATATCTACAAAGTTATATTTCTCATCTCTTGCCTCTCCACTATCTATAGCTAATTCGTGTATAAGCTGAAATTTTTTATCAAAAACAAAGATTAAATGCTCGTCTGTTTTCGTTTCAGGCTTATCAAAGCTAATAGCAAAAAAGTTTTTGTTTTCCGAAAATGAAATAAAACCATTACGATCCTTATCTACATTATCTATTTTGAATGATGGAACTAGAAAATCAACAAGTTTTGAAAACCCTATTTTGATTTCTAAATCTTCAATGGGAATTTCTAAAAATAATTTTTGATCAAACGTTTTTGCATAGTCACTTGTATAATAGCTTCTAAACTCAAGTTTGCGCGTATCCTTATTTATGACATTTGTGATAAAGTAAAACGTATCGTCAATTAAAAAACTGGACATAATACGTTCTTTATCAAAAGAAAATGTTTTCTCAGTATCTATCTGTAGATCACTATTTATATGCTGAACAATGTAATCTACTTCATCAGAATAGTTATTTAAAAGTAAATACCCACCTCCTGCATTATCACTATGGCGTGCATTAAGATCAGCTTTTTTATGTTGAGATTTGAAAACCTCACTTTCAATCATAGATATATTTAGATCAGCAGATTCTTGGGCACTAAGCATAGTGCTTAGTGTGATCATTAAGAAATAAATATATCTTTTCATTTATTACATATTAATTTATCGTTTCCCCGTTCTTTACTCCATCCGTATCTGGGTTTAAGAAAACTAGTTTTCCATTGGTATCTTCTGTCATTAGGATCATTCCTTGGCTCTCAACACCACGTAAAGCACGAGGCGCTAGATTTACCAATACGGTTACTTTTTTACCTATGATTTCCTCTGCAGTAAAGCTCTCAGCAATTCCAGAAACAATTGTACGTGTATCAATACCGGTGTCTACCGTAAGCTTCATGAGCTTTTTGGTTTTAGGAACTTTTTCTGCCTCAGTAATAGTACCCACACGCATATCGATTTTTGTAAAATCGTCAAAACCTATGGTCTCTTTTTGAGGCTCGGCCACAGCATTCTCAGCTTCATTTGCTTTTCTACTTGCTTCCAATTTATCTAATTGTTTTTGGATCTCCGCATCTTCTATCTTTGAGAAGAGGAGTTCTGATGTATTGATGATGTGTCCAGGTAATATAGTAGCATCTATTTCATGTTTAGAAGGGGTATTATGCTTTTTCTCAGGTCTTCTGTATAGATTTAAGTCACTACTCAGATTAAGTATTTTTTTCAGTTTAGTACTAGTATGCGGTAAGAATGGCTCACATAATCCTGCGAGTGTTGCTGCAATTTGAAGAGCAACACACATTACTGTTTTGGTACGCTCTTCGTCTGTTTTGATCGTTTTCCAAGGCTCTTCATCTGCTAAGTATTTGTTTCCAAGACGAGCAAGGTTCATAAGGAGGTTCTGAGCTTCGCGAAAACGATATTTTTCAATACTATTTCCTATAACTTGTGGATATGCGGCCATTTCTCCAAGTGTCTTGCGATCTATCTCAGAAAGAGCACTAATTTTAGGAACGACACCGTCATAATACTTATGTGTAAGTACAGTGACACGGTTTATAAAATTACCAAAAGTGGCTACGAGTTCGCTATTATTACGTTGTTGGAAATCCTTCCACGTAAAGTCATTGTCTTTTCCTTCGGGCGCATTTGCTGTTAATACATAGCGCAATACATCTTGCTTATCAGGAAAATCTTCTAGATACTCGTGTAACCAAACCGCCCAATTTTTTGAAGTAGAAAGCTTACGACCTTCTAGGTTTAAAAACTCATTGGCTGGCACATTTTCTGGTAAGATATAATCACCATGACCTTTAAGCATTGCTGGGAAAATAATACAGTGAAATACAATATTATCCTTCCCAATAAAGTGAACTAATTTTGTGTTTTCATCTTTCCAATACGGTTCCCATTCTTTTCCTTCTCTTGCTGCCCATTCTTTGGTCGCAGAGATATATCCGATAGGTGCATCAAACCAAACATAGAGTACTTTCCCATCGGCTCCCTCAACAGGAACAGGGATTCCCCAATCTAGATCACGTGTCACGGCGCGAGGGCGTAACCCATCGTCAATCCATGATTTACATTGTCCGTATACGTTAGATTTCCAATCTTTTTTATGTCCTTTTAAAATCCATTCTCTAAAGAATGCATCATATTGATCAAGCGGTAAAAACCAGTGTTTGGTTTCTTTAAGACTTGGCACTGCTCCAGAAATCGCACTTTTAGGATTGATTAAATCGGTGGCATTATGTGACGTTCCACAGTTTTCACATTGATCGCCATAGGCTTCTTCAAAACCACATTTAGGGCAGGTTCCTGTCACAAAACGATCGGCTAGAAACTGATTTGCTTCTGCATCGTATAATTGTGCATTGGTTTCTTCAAGGAACTTCCCTTTATCATACATCGTCTTAAAAAAATCGGATGCTGTCTCATGATGAATCGGAGCAGAAGTACGTGAGTAATTGTCAAATGTAATCCCAAAATCAAGAAATGATTGCTTGATAATGGCATGATATTTATCGACTACATCTTGTGGTGTAATGCCTTCTTTTTTTGCTTTGATTGTGATAGGTACACCATGCTCATCGCTTCCGCATACAAAAGCAACATCGGCTCCTTGCATACGGAGGTAACGTGCATAAATATCTGCAGGAACATAAACTCCTGCAAGGTGGCCTATATGAAGAGGTCCATTTGTATAAGGTAAAGCGGCGGTAATAGTATATCTTTGAGACATTAAGTATGATTTAAAGGCACAAAAATAGGGAATTTAAGAAAGGTGAAGCACCATTAAGAGACTCAAAAGCAAATTATGAGTAATTCAACTATAAATAGTCCAAAAACACCAGTTCCTGTTAGGATATGCAGCATTGAATATAAGAGTTTATATGTGGTGTTTTATTTAAACCCTCCAGAGGATTTATAACCAATCTTCTACATTAGAATCCTATAATCAACCCCCCCAATCACAACCTAATAGAGATGCTTTTTGAGTTAGTTGAATGATGATGTTTACGCTTTCGCGAAAAAAAACACTAAAATAACTTAGTTTGAATGTCAATTTTAGGTGTAAATGTACCTATGATAACAAAAGGATTATGAGATCTATAGTGATGTAATTGTGTTGTCCCTAAGAAAAAATATAAATCTTTTGTTTTTGCAAAATCATTAAGATATTTCTTAATAACGTCGGAAACAGCTTTTTCCTCGTTTCCCTCATATTTTGCAAGTTGTCTCCAATATAGAGCTCCAGTTTCCCAATCTTCAATCATCATCTTTCGTTGTTTTCCATCTTTGTCTAGAAATACATAAGAAAACTTATATGGTAATTTATCTACTACGTCAAAAGGGTCTTCCGGGTGTTCAAAAAGATTTCCTTGCTCTCTTGATGCTTTTAATTTAGCAATTTTCTTTTGGTCCCATTTTCTTGAAACAGGTTCTGCAACAAAGTCAATAATCTCTTTAGGTTTATATGTAGCTAGTGAAGTGCATTTTTCTTTATTATGCGCATCTAATATAAGAGAAGCAAGATCATAGTGTACGTTTTGTAAAACTATATCCTTACGGGCTTGCCAATTATGATCTGTATTAATTTTATCTATAATGGCTATCTTCGTCTTTGCAGAGTAAGGGCGATAACTTTCTGGTCGAAAATCACTTTTATTATTAACTAGATCAATTTCAATCCAATCATATTTACTATACTGTTGCTCATAGTCTTTCTTTCTAAAAGGTATTGGATAAATTCTAATCCACGAACCATCTTCTAAAAGCCCTGCGGTACAGACTAATTCATCATATTTACTCGAAATTGTAGGGTATGTTTTTACTGTAATAAGTACTTTGGTGGTTGCCATAAATTAGATATGTTGTAATTCATATCTAAATGTAGGGGAATTTTTTATTTTTTCAGCAAGATGTGTTCTGTGACATTGACAAATATCTGACTCAAAACAGGTTAAGGCAATTCTCTTGTGGTCTTTAAGTAATTTTAGAATTAGATTTTGACTGTCAGTAGTTTCGTTTAAAATGGTTTGTTTGTAGTCATCAAACAATAAATCATAATCATCTTGAGTATTTAAAGATCTACGTTTACTTGAATCTATACCTACCTCAGGTATATGTAAATAATTTATGTTTAACTTCTCACAAAAGCCTTTTAGTAATTTTTTACTAAATCCATATTTTTGACTTAAAGGATTGCGTCTTACATCTACTAATAACTTAATATCATTTTTAATTAAACGATTTAAATACTCTTCTAATGAAATACCTTCATATCCAATAGTAAAAAGAACAGTGTCCGTGTTTTTTGGTTTGGAATTGATAATACGATCATAATATTTTTTAGGCAAAATATCTTTTGCTATTATACTATTTATCGCGTAATATGGATGATTTAAATAAGTGTGTTTAGTAATTATATCTGTTCGCATTTCACCGTATAACTCTACTGTCTCGTTGACAATCTTTTTATCTATAAGGGTAAGTTCATCATAATACTTTTTTTTAGTGAGTAAAGTATAATGATTTTCATTATCTATTAACCATTCCCTTTTAATCATTGCATTTAAGTCTGCTTTTAAAGAATAGGAATAGCATCCAAATTTATATGGCACAAAATCGTAAGATGATTTAGCTTGTTTTTGAGTAAGTAAAAAAATTAGTTTCTGAATTCGAGTCCTCTCGAGATCTCCTTCAATTTTTTCTAATAATGCAAACACTAATTTTCTTCTATAAAACATTTTGCAAAACTATTGATAATAAATGAATTTAATAATTTATTTATACTTGTAAACTTGTAATGAATCCAATATTTTATCTAAATAGATGATGTTTACGCTTTCGCGAAAGCATAAACAATACGATTTACCCTATCACCTCACCAAAATAGACTTACTATAACTCTTCCCATTAAAAGAAATCCGATAGATATATTGTCCTATGCGTAAACGGGTACGTATTGATTGTTTGACATTAAGGCGTTGCGGTCCTTCTAGTATAAACTCGTCTTTAAGTTTGCCTACTTCTTGTCCTAATAAATTAAATAAAGAGACGGTGACTCTTGCGGTCGTAGGCATCGTAAATTCTATAAACGTTTCTTTTCCTTGATAGGTAGCAAGATGTTGGAAACCACCAGAAGTTGCAAAATCAGAAATCCCTAAAGAATCACAACTAAATCCTAAATCAAGTGGGTCAAATGTTTGCCCAAAAAGGATTTGATCTACAAGACTTTCATCTATACAAAGCCATTGTTTTAGTACTGTTGCATATACACTTCTAAAATCGGTGGTAAAGGAAGGGTTTCCTGTCGTGTCTGGATTTTGAATGTCTGGATGTGTGCCTACAAAACCTTGATCGTTCAGACCATCTCCAAACATCAATATTGGAGAAGCTGTTCCGTGATCGGTTCCGTTAGACCCATTTTCTTCAATACGACGTCCAAACTCAGAAAAGGTCATAGACAATACGTTTTCACCCATCCCAGTACTATTGAGATCATCATAAAAGTTCTTTACAGAAACAGAGAGATCCTCGAGTAATTGTCCGTGATCTTCTAATTGATTGGCATGTGTATCAAAACTACCTAAGGTAACTAGATACACTTGTGTACCTAATCCTCCTTTGATCATTCTAGCGACAATTGCCAGTTGTCTTGCTAGTTGTCCTGCACCATACTCAACTGCATTAGAGGCATTTTCATACGCTTCGTTTATAGTACCTGCGTAAGTAAAAGAAGTATTGATCACACTACGCATAAATCCCAATTGATCCCCAAAAGTACAATCAGGGATATTTGTCACATCATGTAAGACACCATTCTCAGCAATATCTTCGAGCTGTTGTGGGTTTGCTACAGAAAATGCATACCTAGTCTCATCACCGTCAAAAATTAAATTCCCGCTACTTCCTATCTGGATTGCTGGTGGAATATCCGGTGGATTAATTAAAAAATCTGGATATAAATCTTCAAAATAACGACCAAAAACACCTGTATCTTCTACGTCATTAGGTTGTGCAGAAGCCCAAATATCGGATCCTCTAAAATGAGATAAACTTTGGTCAGGATAGCCTACGCCATGTACTACTTTCATCTGGCCATTACCCCATAAAGACTGTAAAGGATCCATAGACGGAGGAATCCCAAAATCTGGAGATAAATTATAGAGCTCACTTTCTTGATATCGTATCGTAGGACGACTTTGTGCATAAAAGTCATAATCGTATATAGGTACGATGGTATTTAAGCCGTCGTTCCCTCCTTTTAATCGAATTAAGACTAAGATGCGATCACTATCTGCATTTGCAAGTGCTGTTGTTAACCTAGAAGGTGCGGCAGCAGATAAGTTAGATCCACCTACCATGATAGAGCCTGTTCCTACAAGACCAAGAGCTTGCATAAAGGAACGCCTACTCCAAGTAGTGTGTTCTTCATCGTGATGATGATCAGTGATTTTTGCAGAAGGACCTTTATATAATTTTTGTCCTTTTTTCTGTGTATTATTTTTTTTGGGAGTGTTATGGTGATCACACATAATAAAGGCTATTTAAGTTGAAATTCAGGCATTCTGATAATATGAAACAAAAGGAGAAGCACTTGATAAGGTGCAGACTCCCAGCTGAGATTCCAAAGGCCATCGTCATAATAATTATCCGGAATCTCCCATCTAAAAACGGTGATTGCAATATCATAATCTGCCTCTGTATGTAGAGGTCTAGACATCAAGAAATCAATAATAGTTCTTGTAATGATGGCAGGATCATTACTATTTCCAGTCATATTAATAGCAAAATCTCGAAATTGCTCTTCATCAAAATTCCAAAAATTATACAGTAATATGCGCATTCCTTCCCACCGTCCAGCAAGAGTACTACTATTAATCCAATCTCGATTGCGTTGCCATCCAGCAACATCTACAGGTTGAAATAAATTTTGTCCTGTAATCTGATTGAGGTAAATAATAAAGTTTGTAAACTGATCGTCTGTATTGTCATATTGAAAACCCGTTTCTCTTACAAAAGTAGTGGTGAGATCATAAGGACTTTTTATAACAAGCCCTGTAGCGTCAATATCATAAAAATGTTCGCTTTTAAATAACTGCTCTAATACAGGAGCTATTTCAAAATCATTAGCGAGAAATGTCACAGCCATTTCATTTACAATATTCTGATTGGTATCAGGACTTATAAAATAGTTGTATAATTTCTCACAGATATAAGGAGCTATTAAATCTGCTTTTTGATCAAAAAGGATATCAATCACATCATCATATCCCCAAGCACCTTCTTGTTCAAAAATGGTTTTTACAGAATCGTCAAACGTAGAGGCATCAAAAGAAATTGGATTTCCAGGGACATTTCCACCAAAATGATTATATCCCGTAAGTGCTCTTGAGGTTTCTTCTATATCGGTTTGTGTATATCCATTATTGATGCCTAATGTAAAGAGTTCGTAAAGTTCTCTTGCATAATTTTCATTAGGACTATTGTTGGTATTTTCAAACCCATTTAAGAAGAATAACATGGCAGAAGATGTTCCTACAGCTCTTACAAATTCTTTAAAATTGCCTACTGCATACGTATGCATCAAATCCCAATATTGGTATAAATAAGGTCCATAAAAATATACCTCTACTTGCGTTACAAAATGATTAAACCAGAAAAATGCAAGGCGATTTTTTAAATTCCCATTAATAAATTCAATGGAAGTTTGGGCATACCACTCATTAATTTGAGCTGGATTCTCAGTCTCAAAATCGGTATAATTATTTATATTCCAAAACCCCCAAACAGGTTGCGATGGATTGGGAGTATCTATGGCTTCTTGAACAAGCGTATCTATAAGTTCGCTAGGCGTTCCTATAATACCAATGTTTAAAGTAGCATCTGTTGCACCATAATTCAATCGTCGGTATACGTGTTTTACTTTGGCTATATCCCAAGGATTCCCAGCATCGGGGACATAAGGAGCAATGGAAGCGAGGTTACATGAAGTAAGAATTTCCATAATATGTGAGGTTTGGTTATCTTAAAAGTATGCAAATCGTTCTAAACAAGCAATTTGTTAACTTTTGACTTTTAAAAAACGAAAAGGTTTAATGACTCAAACGAGTGTCTCCTTTTTATTTAGAATCTAAAACTTTTTAGACTTTAGCACTAAAAGAAAACGTTTAAACAAGTTCATTTAGTATCTTGAGACGAGTAAAACAACACTATGGTTACACCTCCCGCATTAATATACGGTGATAAAGTTGGTTTGGTTGCTACGGCACGTAAAATCTCATTGGAAGAACTTGAAGAAGGAATTCAACTTATTAAAAGTTGGGGGCTGGTTCCTGTCATTGGAAAAACAATCGGAGCATCAGACCACCAGTATGCTGGCAACGATGCTGCTCGTGCACGTGATTTTCAAGAAATGCTTGATAATCCAGATATTAAAGCCATTTGGTGTGCTCGAGGCGGGTATGGAAGCGTACGCATTATTGACCAACTCGATTTTTACAAATTTGTAAAATACCCTAAGTGGATCGTTGGATATTCTGATGTAACTGTATTCCATAGTCACATACATAAAATAGGCTTTAAAACCATTCATGGGACAATGCCTGTTAGTGTTCAGGATAATACCGCTTTCGCGAAAGCGTCTTTAAAACAAGCCCTATTTGGAGAAAAACCAACAATCACATACGAGACATCTCATACATTAAATAGAATAGGTGCCGCCAAAGGACAACTCGTAGGAGGAAATCTATCGATGCTATACTCTATGTGCGGAAGCAGTTCTGCCTTAGATACCGACGGGAAAGTTTTATTTATAGAAGATCTGGATGAATATCTCTATCATGTAGATCGTATGATTATGAATCTCAAACGAAATAAAATGTTGGATCATTTATCAGGTCTTATTGTAGGAGGTATGACCAAAATGCACGATAATCGAATTCCTTTTGGGAAGACGGCACAAGAGATTGTGATAGATGCCATTGGAGAATGTGAATACCCAGTCGCCTTTGATTTCCCAGCAGGACACGTAGACGATAACCGAGCCTTAATTATGGGAGCAACCGTTGCGGTTGAAGTAACAAAAAATAATTGCATAGTAACTTATGAAAGTTAAGGTAACCCTCATACAAGACAGTCCAGTATTCTTTAATAAAGAGGCAACACTTCAAAAAGTAGAACAACTCGCAAAAACACACGCGGCAACAGGAAGCGAGCTTATCGTATTTCCAGAATCCTTTGTGCCTGGTTACCCTCGTGGATTTATGTTTGGCACCAAAGTAGGAAGCCGTACCGAAGCAGGAAGAGATTTATATGCCGAGTATTATGAGCACAGTTTTGATTTAGAAAGTGATGATCTTCCTCGGATGGAACAACTTGCCAAAGAGCAAAATGTATACCTTGTTTTAGGCGTTACCGAGCGCAAAGCGATAAATGGGACTTTGTATTGTAGCATGTTGTATATCTCTCCTAAAGTTGGACTATTAGGTGTGCATCGTAAGATCAAGCCAACAGGTTTTGAACGTATTATTTGGGGAGAAGCGGGAGGCGAAGGATTGGTTACTTTTCATACGGATATAGGAAAACTCGGCGGATTGATTTGCTGGGAAAATTATATGCCAGAAGCACGTATAGCTATGTATCAAAAAGGGATAGAAATTTATATTGCCCCTACAGCCGATGCTAGAGATAACTGGACGTCGACCATGCAACATATTGCCTTAGAAGGGCGCTGTTTTGTACTAGGATGTAATCAGTTTTTTACCAAGTCTATGTACTCAGAAAAGTATCAAGCGCTTGCTGTAGATGAACCTGAAATGATGTGCCGTGGCGGGAGTGTGATTGTAGCACCCAACGGTCAGATTCTTGCGGGACCTCTTTTTGATAAAGCAGGAGCACTTACCACAACCATTGATCTTCACGAAATCACACGTAGTAAACTTGACTTTGATACCATAGGGCATTATGCGCGACCTGATATTTTTACACTTGATGTGAAGGATCAACCTGAGATGAAGAAGGAATCATAACCCTATAAAAAGTAATGGCATTCCCAAAAAAGAAATCAAGAAAAATTGAAGTAAATGGAAATCCATATTATTGGATTTGTTCAAGAAGCGGAGAGTATTCGGAATTTCGAAATAATATTTCAGTGATGGCTGCAAATATTACAAATAGTAAAAAGATATTTGCAAATATAGATTACGCTTCTTATGATTTTAATTTGTTTCAATGTTTTCCTATTAGCCCATATATCATAAAACAAATTATAGAACTAGGAATTCAAAAAGGGTATGATCCATTAAATGGTGATAGTGATTTAAATTTAGGAGAAGTCAGTGATGCTATTATTTTAAATCAGGAAACAAAACTCAAAATACTTTTAAATCATGTTACAAAAGCTTATCAAGAAAGTAAATTTGATAAGGATTATTCTATGTTTAAGAATAATGATCAGTATGTTGAAGATATCACTACTCAAGTAAATACCTATATCGAAAATGAAGAATGGATGTCTGGTTTTAAATATTTAGAAAAAATGATTGTCGATTTAGATCTAGCAGAAAATACACAGATAATAGGATTTATAGAAAGAGTACGTAGAGAAGAAAGTTTATGACACATAACGAACTTGGCGAATGGGGAGAGGAATATGCAACGCTATACCTTATTAAACAAGGATACACCATTTTAGAGCGTAATTGGTTTTACAATAAAGCAGAATTGGATATTGTATGTCAGAAAGAAAAAGGAACTCTTGTTGTTGTTGAGGTAAAAACACGTAATTCTGACTTTTTTGGAGATCCACAAAGCTTTGTTTCACAAGGCAAAATCAAGAACATTGTAAAAGCGACCAACGAGTATGTGATCTCAAAAGATCTTGATGTCGAAGTCCGTTTTGATATTATAGCGGTTCTTAAAAACACAACACAAGAAGAAATAAAACATTTTGAAGACGCTTTTTATCATTTTTGATTTTTCTGAAATGATTAAGAGTGCGCTCCTGTCTGCCGACAGGCAGGTTCGAGAAAGCGTATACAACCTACATGATAGATATATAGTGTATGAGTGTACCCAAAAACACGTATATTCTTGTTAAGAATAAAGATTAGTTATCTATGATTACTTATTTTACTAATAGACGAAACACCAATAAAGTAAGATAAAGATGTCGTTTACACTTTTAGATATTATTCTTTTTTTGGGAGTAAGCCAAGGAATTTTTCTGGCCATCACATTACGTTTTATAGACAATCGTAATAAAGCGGCAAATGATGTGCTTTCTATAGCAATAGGTATTGCAGTAGTGATGCTATTTGGTCGTGTTATTGCTTTTAGAATAGACGCACTCTGGGTCGTTTATGTTTCTGATATAGTAGATGTAACAATTTTTTTATTTGGGCCTCTTATATATTGTTATATACGACGTCTTCTTTTTCAAGAAGCAACTGTTTTTAGGCTTTCTTTTTGGCATTATTTGATTGCCATAATACATTTTGGAACAACACTTACTACGTATTCATTACTTCCTAAAAGTATTGCAGCTTTACAGGGAAGTAGCTTCTTGCCATTTTTTTGGTTTTTTGCAGAGCTTATCGGAATTATAAGTTTTATTGCTTACATCCTTGCTTCATATAAGTTATTTAAAAAGCATAGAGAAGTGATGATGCATCAAGTTTCTTATGTGCTTATTATACGTCGATATACTACGTATGTGTTAGGAACGATTACATTATTTACAGTATTATGGCTTGTTAGTTTTGTAAGTAAGATATTTGGGTTTTCAAGCTTCAGTACAGTGCTTAATTATCAATTGGTATGGATTTCTATTCCATTATTTATTTATGTGATTGGATACTATAGTTTACGTCAGCCAGAAATTTTTAGAATACCGCTACGCCTTAAAACAAAAGAGGAAAGAGCGCGTCTTAAGCCAGATGAAATCCAAAAATTGCAGAAAAGATTACAATTCTATATTCAAGAGGAAGCGATTTATAAAGTATCAGACTTATCTCTTAAAACCTTAGCTGAAAAATTGAATACATCACCCAATAATCTTTCATGGTTATTGAACCAAATCTATCAAAAATCATTTTATGATTATATCAATGCACATCGTGTACAAGATGTATTAGAAAGTATTGATCGGGAAATACACCTCAAGCAAACCTTGCTGGCGATTGCTTTTGATGCTGGATTTAATTCAAAGTCAACCTTTAATAAGGCTTTTAAACATGTGACTTCACAGACACCTAGTGCGTATATAAAAAGTAAAAAAGTAGCCTAAAAGGGTAGCCTTGTACCCATACTGTCGTAAGTATAAAGTATTCGTTTTTTATTTGAATTTAATTTAAAATTCAAATAATTATGAAAAAATGGAAACTTACATTAATAATAGCATTATTAGCAACAGTAAATACGCTTTTTTCACAAGAAGTTACAACACTAGCTTCAATAGAATCAAATTATGGAGATGGTATGATCATCACTCCAGAGGGTGATATTTTAGTGTCGGGAGGATTTAACAAAACCAATATTTTAAAGATAACTCTAGAAGGAGAGGTAACAGAGCATGTTACTGGATTACTGGGACCAGTTGGTATGGGTTTTGACTCAGATGGAAACCTCTATGTGTCTAATTATACTGGAAATACAATTAGTAAAGTAACACCAGAAGGAACTATAACTGAATTTGCTTCAGATTTGGATGGTCCAGCGGGGCTCATTGTTACTGAAAACGATGAAATATTGGTCACCTTATTTGGCGCTAATTTTAGTGGAACTGGTAGCACAGTATTAAAGTTCGATCTCGAGGGTAATTCTGAGATATATGCTTCTGGTAATGGAATACTAGATGCCATCGGCATAACTGTAGATGAAAATCAAGACTTATTTATAACCAATTTTGTTGGAGGAAATGTTATTAAAGTAGATACTGCTCAAAACATTGAAACTATCGCCACTGTTGCAGGAGCTCAAATTAATCAGATCGTTTATTCTAATGAGTATGTGTATATTCCTTCACCTAATTTAAGAATGATATATCGAGTAAATACTGGCGATGGTAGTGTGGAGCATTTTGCAGGTTCTGGTGGATCCTCAACAACGGATGGCGAATTACTAGAAGCTGAGTTTAATTTTCCAAATAGCTGTACGGTTAATGAGGCAGGGGATACACTATATGTTCTTGATGGACAAGTTGGGTTGATTCGTGCCATAGATTTAGAAACCTTAGGTTTAAATGATTCTGAAAACACGATAGGAGTTAAGTTGTTTTCAAATCCGCAAAATGATTCTATAACAATTCAAGCGACATTAATAAATGCACAAAAGTATACCGTTAGTGTATATGATACTGCAGGTCAATTAGTAAAAACAGCAGAAGGTTCTATTCAAAATGGAAACTTACAATCAATATTAAGTACAAGTACATGGAGCAAAGGGGTATACGTTGTTAAAATTAAGATTGGAGAAACCGTAGTGAATCGAAAATTTGTGAAACAATAGTATTATAAAAAAGTATTAAAATATAAAAATACGTGAACGCGTGCCAGATATTCAGAGTATCGTTAAACCTCTTTTTAATAAAGCAAGCGCGCTTACCACAATACAAGAAGAAATAAAATATTTTGAGTACGTTTTTATTATTTTTGATTTTAAAAACGTACTTTTAGTACTCTCAAAAGGCGCACCTTAGCCAAAATATTTGTTTAGTGAGTATAATTAATTAACTAACTAAACAATTAAGAATGAAAAAACACCTAACACTTTATGCATGGATGCTATGTCTATGCTTATTCCTTTCTAGCTGTGGCTCAGATAATGATAATGAACCTCAACAAATGGAAGAAGAAGACCCTATAGAAGAAACATTTTCTGGAAATTATAGAGGTACTTGGAACTCTGTTACACCTTCAATAACCTATACAGATTTTGCCATCTCTGCGAGATTTGTTGTAAGTGCATCAAACCCAAATCGTATTGATGCAGCATTTTTTGCAACCTCAAATTACACTTCATGTTGTAGTACTAATGCAAATGACGGAACAATGGTCATAAATCTTGATGGTACGACGATTACCTCTTTTACTTTTACAGATACGATTGTAGATTGTGAAGGAAGTTTTTCTGGCGATGGAATAATCAATGCAAATGAAAATTTTGTTATTGATTTTACAGGAACAGATTGTGACGGAGATCATGTGGGACAACTTGTATTTATAAAACAATCATAATCTAAATCGAAATAGAGGTGCGTCTATTTTGAGGAATTAAATGTGCGTGTATACGCTTTCGCGAAAGCGTATAAAGTATAATTGTATCTAAAAACTGGCTTATAGTTTTGTTAAGAATAAAGACTTGTCATGTATGATTACTTACTTTTCGGCTCATAATCTATTAGAGGATCATTTATGTATATAAAACCCATTTTATTTTTTGTTTGTAGCCTGTTTATAATGCCTCTTTTCTCTCAAGAAAATGAGGGAGTAAATTTTGATAAAAAATACCATCAGGATAGCATTAAGACATGGACTAAAAATATCTTGGATATTATGCAAAAAGGACATCCAGGATTTTATAGATACACCTCAAAAGAAGAATTTGATGTGATTATAGATGCTAGATTACAAACGGTTACTGATTCGCTCACTACATTAGATTTTTATAGAAACATAAAACCGCTTATTGCACAAATAGGATGTTTACATACAGGTATTGCACTTCCTGAAGCCTATGAAACGGCAATGAGAGAAACAAAAACACATATTCCGTTAGAAATTTTTATAGATGAAAACAGAAAGGTGTTTATCACAAAAGATCATGCTAAGAATGTAACTATTCCTATAAAAGGAGAACTCCTTTCTATTAATGATACACCTATTGATTCTATAATAGAAACCTTACTTAAAGCGATCCCTTCTGATGGATATAATGAAACAGAAAAAGTACTGGCACTCAATCTTCGATTTCCGTTTTGGTATCAAAGTATTATTGAAATGACAGATGCATTTAAAGTGAAGATTAGATCAGAAAACATAATACAAGAATATACAATACAAGGAATTACTCCTGAAGTTTTCCCCACCCAAGATATGATTGCTCCAACAAACAAAGAACAGTTAGTTTTTGAGGTTAGAGATAACATTGGAGTGTTGAAAATTCAAACCTTTGCTAAGACTACGATCAAAAGTAATGGACAACATTTTAAGAAGTTTATAAAAGATGTTTTTAAAACATTAGAAGAAGAGGAAGTAGAAAACTTGATTATCGATTTGCGATATAATACGGGAGGAACCGATGGTAATGCAGCACTGCTTGCTTCTTATTTCTTTGATGAAGAATTTAGATATTGGGATCGCATTGAAGTTACGGAACAAATAGCAGGACAGGTAAGCAAAGGCATGGCAAAAATATTTTATAGTAAGCCTGAGAAAAAAGATTCGACTTATCTCTGGAAAGGAGCTTTGCTCACAAAAGAATTTAGATATTATAAGCCTCAAAAACCGGCAAAATATAATTTTAAAGGACAAACATATCTTCTTACTAATGGATTTTGTATGTCTTCTGCAGCCGATTTTATTGCTATTTTATCTGATAACAAAAAAGCAAAAGTAGTAGGTGAAGAGAGTGCTGGTGGGTATCAAGGAAATACCAGTGGTCTTATGCCAGAAGTAATAATGCAGGGAGGATTTGTAATTACGGTTCCTTTACATAAATATGTAAATGCTGTAGATCCAAACAAAAATATAGGGAGAGGCACTATTCCTGATTATCCAGTTTCTATATCACTAGAGGATTGGATATCAAAAAAAGATGTGGTCAAATCGTTTGCTTTTGATCTTATAAATAAATAAGTCCCTTAATATGACAAATGATATACTAATAGTAAAAGGAAGTCGTTTTAAGACTGATATATACAATAAAAAAACATGTTATTGTTATATGGTAAAAGTCTAAGAGACTTAAGAATTTAGAAATAATAATTTTATAATGATAGCTTCTAATTAGTGAAGCACACATTTAAGACATAAGTGTAACACTTATAATCATCAAAGAATATCATATTTATTTTTAGTGAGATAAAATTGAATAGAAAAATTGATGATTTACTAGCCGAGGTCAAATTTATATTTGCCTCGGCTTACTTTTTGCCACAATGATCTAATGTGGTACTACTTAATACTACCTTCTGATAAGATCTACTGCTTTTACTATAATAGGAGTATTTACCCGTCATTGTAGTAAGAATAAGAGTTTGTACCTGATTGTGTAACATTTTAATAGGAATATACACCTATATGACATGTAATCATGTACACAGTATAGAAAACAGGAAAATATAATTATGAAAAACACATGTAAAGCATTTATAGCATTTTGTCTTAGTACCTTTTCTTTAATCGCTCAAGAAGAATCTAGTTTATTATGGAAAATAGAAGGTGATGACATTAAGACTTCTTATGTTTTTGGAACCTTTCATTTAATTCCGCAAGCAGATTTTGTATTTAAGGATAAAGTAGAAAAGGCAATTAAGGATACAGAAATTACGGTTTTAGAACTTGATATGGATGACCCTCAAATGATGGGGGGAATGCAAGGTCTTATGCAATTAGACGGAGATGAGAAATTGAGTTCATATATGGATGAGAAAGAATATGAAATATTAGATACATATCTTAAAGAACATATGGGAGTAGGAATGACCGCTTTTAATACGTTTAAACCTTTTGCAGTATCATCTATGATCTCAATAGCGATGATGGGAAAACAAACAGTAAGTTATGAAGCTGAAATTATTAAAAGAACAAAGGAAGGTCAAAAAGAAGTAATCGGACTAGAAACACCAGAATTTCAAATAGGAGTTTTTGATGCACAACCATATGATGCACAAATGGATCAAGTCATAGAATATGTGTCTGATGAGAAGAAGGTTACTGGTATGTTTGACAATATGATCGAAAAATATAAAAAGGAAGATATTCTAGGGTTATATAATGCCATGAATGAAACGTTTGAGATGGACCCAGCATTACAAAAAGCACTTCTTGATGACCGGAATAATGATTGGATCGGTAAAATAGGAACTATTTCTAAAGACAAAAAAGCATTTTACGGTGTTGGTGCTGGTCACTTAGCAGGAGATCAAGGAGTCATTAATCTACTGCGTAAAGCAGGATATACAGTAACTCCTATTACAGAATAACGAAGCATATTATTACCATATAAAAAGCCTCCTATATATAGAATAGGAGGCTTTCGCAATATAAAATACGTGGTGCTTATTCTTTTTCTTCTGGCATAAGTATCGACAAGAAATAGTTTTCATCAAGAAACTTTTGTGCTACATTCTGAATATCTTTTGCAGTAAGATTATGTACTCTTTTTTCATATTCCGAAATATACGTGGCATCACGGTCTTGCTGTCTTAAATTTACAAGATTTGTTAGCCAGAAACGGTTCGTTTTTACCTGTTCTTTTCGAGCCACTAAGTAGGTTTCTTTTACTTTGGCAAGATCTTCTGCCGTAACACCTTCTTTTTTGATTTTTTCTACCTCAGCAAGTGAAGCAGCTACTAACTTATCTACGTTTTCTGGTCCACAAGGGAAAGAAATAGAGAAATCAAAATCGACAAATGTAATCTTACTAAGACTTCCTCGAGCGCCTACACCATACACGCCACCTTCTTCTTCACGTAGTTTCTCTACAAGTTTGATAGTAAGTACTTCCCCAAGTGCATTTGCTGCAAGTTCAGTCTCTCTATCATAGGTGGTTTCTTCTCGCCAAGCGATAGACACTGAGCTTTTTGGATCTGCTCCTCTATTAACGACAAATTTTTCATAGGTGTCTTTTTCTCTAAATTTTGTAGGGATATACTTTTCGTTACTATTAAGACCAGGTAAAGATGCTATGTACGCTTTCGCGAAAGCGGCCACTTGCGCCTCATCAACATTCCCTACGAAGTAAAAATGGAAATCCCCTGCATCGGCATAGCGTTCTTTAAATTTTGTATATGCTAGATCATAATCGGCGGCATCATATTTCTCAGCAGTAGGAAAACCTCCATAACGAGGATTGCCCTCATTACGTTTTGATCCAACTTTATCTTGAAAATAGAAACTAGGGTTTGCCATTAAGTTTCCTAAAAAGCTTTTTTGTTTTGTGACAAACGATTGGTAAGCTTCATTATCTTTATTTATATCTGTAAAGTATAGGTGTACCATTTGGAATAATATTTCCAAATCCTTAGGTGCTGCCGAACCTCTAAAATTCTCTGCCGAATTTGATAAAAATGGAGAAACATTAGCAATTTTCCCACTCATAAACTTAGACATATCTGTAAGAGATAAACCGCCTATTCCTGCTTGTGTAATACCACCATTGGCAAAAGATGTAGCAATTAAATCTTCATCAGAGTATAAGCTTGTTCCTCCAAAACTAAAGGCTTGAAAAAGGACTTCATCATTTTTAAAGTCTGTTTTTTTAATCGTAATGGTCGCTCCATTAGAAAGTGTCATTGTCGTAGTTCCTACAGCATCATTTTTTGTAGTAGAAACAATAGATCCAGGTGCAGGTAACTTCTCGATTAGAGCTTCTCGAACAGCTTCATCTTCATATGCAGTAATGTTTGCATTTTCTACCTCTTTGATTAAATCAAGTACTTGTGCTTCGGTTACTTTTTCAAGCCCTTCTTTTTCAGGTCCTGTAAGTGTGATCACACGATTGTCATCATGTATAAAAGCATTGATAAGCTTACTTACTTCTTCAAGCTCAATCCCATCTAGCAATCTTTTTGTAGTTGTAAATTGCCACTCTATTCCTGGAATAGGTTGTTTGTCTAAATAGTTGCTTACATATTGCCCTACAATACGACCACTCTCTATTTTATCACGATCATTATATGATTTCTCTAGTCTTGCAATGATACTTTTCTTTGCACGATCTAATTCTCCTTGTTGGAATCCATAACGCTTTACACGTTCGTTCTCTAGAAGTAGTGCTTTTAGTCCTTCTAGTTGTCCTTCGGCGCTAGTTTGTGCGATAGATTGATAGGCGTTTTTTGTTCTGGCAAAAGTGCCTCCGTAAAAAGAAAAACCAAATACAAAAGGAGGTTTTGCACTATTACGTAATTCTCCAAGACGATTATTAATAAGTTGTGAGAACAGATTGCGTACAAGCCCTTCTCTGTAATCTTTAATATTTACACTAGGTTCGGCATTTTTGCGATCCTTATACATAACATTTACACGACTAAAAGCAGCCTCAGGATCGGATGCTATTGCAATAAAAGTTTCTTCATGATTAGGAAGTTGGTAGCTCTCGCGTTCTTTTCCATTAGTAGTTGCAGGAATTTTTCCAAAATGATCCTTAATCTTTTGCTCCATTGTCTCTACATCAAGATCTCCTACAGCAACTACTGCCATTAACTCTGGACGGTACCATGTTTTATAATAACTACGAACGTCTTCATAACTGAAGTTTTCAAGATTTTCTTTAGTTCCTATAGGTAATCGATCTGCATATCTAGATCCATACATTATTTTTGGTAACGTCTCACGTTGCATGCGCTCTTCAGCTCCAAGACGTAATCGTAACTCTTCAAGAACAACGCCGCGTTCTCCATCGATGGCTTCTTCAGAAAGGGTAGTGTTATGTGCCCAGTCTTCTATGATTTGAAATCCTTTTTCAAGTTTTTCTGGATCATCACTAGGAATAGGAAGGATATATACCGTCTCGTCAAAACTAGTATAGGCATTTAAGTCTGCACCAAATTTTACTCCGATACTTTGTAAGTAATCTACAAGGTCATTTTTTTGAAAGTTCTTAGTTCCATTAAAGTTCATATGCTCCATAAAATGGGCAAGACCTAATTGTCGTTCTGTCTCCATAATAGATCCAGCATTTACTGCAAGTCGAAGCTCAACTTTGTCTTCTGGTTTTCCGTTATTACGTATGTAATAGGTAAGCCCGTTAGAGAGTGTTCCAACTTTTACATTAGGATCTACAGGAATCTCTGCTGTAGGAATTGGGGTTGATGATTGTACATCTCCAGAGGTTTGCGCGATGGCAAATCCTGCAGTGAGAAACAGACTAAGAAATAGTGTAATGTGTTTTTTCATATAGCAAATAATTGATGATTATAGATATTAAAACTATAAAGTTAGTTTATAACTAATGTTATTAACGTGAAAAAATGCATAAAATTTTAAAAACCATCTCTTTAAAACGTTAATATAGATGTTTTAAAGACTGTTTTCTTATACGCTTTCGCGAAAGCGTATATTTTATAATGAAAGAGAATATCCTATCTGTGTCCAATATCTGCGATCTGGAGAACTATTTATAAAAGAATCTATTCTATAGTCCAATCCTAATTCTATCTTGTTTTTGTTAGGTAAATCTTCCCAAAAGAAATATATAAGCAGAAACATAGAATCACCGTTTTCTAATAATGGTATTTATGTAGCTTCTTTCGTTTTAGGCATAAGAGGAAGGAGTACTTCAAAGACTTCTTGAATGGATCTTGCGCTTTCAAACTTGAGTAATAATCGAGATCCAGTACGTGTTTTCTTTTCCTCTAATTTTACACGATATGCATTTTCTTGTACAAATTGTAATACGCTAGTAAAGGCATCACTTTGATAAAATTCTGATGCTTGATCTGAGATAAAGAAACCTATAAATTTATCGTTTTTCATGACTACTTTTTCGATACCAATTTTGGTAGCGATCCATTTAATACGAACAGAATTTAATAAATCTTTTGCTTGATTTGGCAATGTTCCAAAGCGGTCTATGAGTTCTGCCTCAAAAATGGCAAGTTCATCTTCATTTTTGGTATTATTAAGTTGTGTATACAGATTAAGACGTTCGGAAATATTATTGATATAATCATCAGGAAAAAGCAAACTAAAGTCGGTATCGATAACGGTATCTTTTACGTAGTCTTTATTTGCTTTCGCGAAAGCGGCATCTCCTTCATACAATTCCTTAAACTCATTTTCTTTAAGTTCCTCGATGGCTTCATTTAGGATTTTTTGATAGGTGTCAAAACCTATTTCGTTTATAAAACCACTTTGTTCTCCACCTAATAAGTCTCCAGCACCACGTATTTCAAGGTCTTTCATGGCAATATTAAATCCGCTCCCTAATACAGAAAACTGCTCTAAAGCAGAGATACGCTTACGGGCATCTTCTGTCATAGCGCTGTATGGAGGTGTGATAAAATAACAGAATGCTTTTTTATTGCTTCGCCCTACGCGACCACGCATTTGGTGAAGGTCGGATAGTCCAAAGTTATTAGCATTATTTATAAAGATCGTATTGGCATTTGGCACATCAAGTCCACTTTCTACAATGGTTGTTGAGACTAGTACATCAAACTCTCCAGTCATAAAGGCAAGCATGAGATTTTCTAGTTTTTTACCTTCCATTTGTCCGTGTCCTACGGCTACTTTTGCATCTGGCACCAATCGTTGCACAAGTCCAGCAACTTCTTTAATATTTTCTATACGGTTATGAATAAAGAACACTTGCCCTCCTCGTTGAATTTCATAACTCACGGCATCTCGTATGGTCTCTTCAGAAAAACGAACGACACTACTCTCAATAGGATATCTGTTAGGAGGTGCTGTTGTAATCGTACTTAAATCTCTTGCTGCCATCAGGCTAAATTGCAATGTCCTTGGAATTGGAGTTGCCGTAAGCGTTAATGTATCTACATTTTCACTTATTGTCTTGAGCTTGTCTTTTACAGCAACACCAAATTTTTGTTCTTCATCTATAACAAGTAATCCTAGGTCTTTAAAAATGACATTTTTACTCGTGAGTTGATGGGTTCCAATAACAATATCTACTGATCCATTGGTGAGTCCTTCTAGGACATCACGTTTTTGTTTTGCTGTCCTAAAACGGTTAAGATATTCTACACGGATAGGAAAATCCTTAAGGCGTTCTCTAAAGGTTTTTGCATGCTGAAATGCTAAAATAGTGGTGGGCACCAGAATGGCAACTTGTTTGCCATTATCTACGGCTTTAAAAGCGGCGCGTATGGCTACTTCTGTTTTTCCAAAGCCTACATCTCCACATACCAATCGATCCATAGGACGATCGCTTTCCATATCTCGTTTTACATCTTCTGTAGCCGTACTTTGGTCTGGTGTATCTTCATAAATAAAACTAGCTTCAAGCTCGTGTTGCATATGCGAATCTGGACCAAAAGCATATCCTTTTTGTGTCCTACGTTTTGCATATAATTTAATGAGATTAAAAGCAATATGCTTGACACGCGATTTTGTCTTGGCTTTTAATTTTTTCCAAGCTTGACTTCCTAGTTTATAGATTTGAGGTGCTTTTCCATCTTTTCCTGTAAACTTGGTAATTTTATGAAGTGAGTGAATACTTAAATACAGGATATCACGCTCTCCATATACAAGTTTTATGGCTTCTTGCTTTTTGCCTTCGACATCTATTTTTTGAAGTCCACCAAATTTTCCAATCCCGTGATCGATATGCGTCACATAATCTCCTACTTTAAGGTTTGTTAATTCCTTAAGAGTGATGGCTTGCTTCTTTGCATATCCATTTTTAAGATTGAATTTATGATATCGTTCAAAAACCTGATGATCTGTATATACTACTATTTTTAAATCATCATCTATAAATCCTTGATACAAGGAAACGACAATAGTTTCATAAGGAGCAACATCGGTTTGCGCATCATCAAAAATATCTCGAAAACGCTTAGCTTGTTGCTCACTTACACACGCGATATAGTTTTTATATCCAGTTTTATGGTTATCATTTAAATTCTGAATGAGTAAATCAAATTGCTTATTAAATGAAGGTTGTGGTTGCTGGTTATATACCACCAGTGTATTTATCTTTACATCCGTTACCGATGTACTGATATCTATGGTTTGAAAGCTTTCTAATTCAGATTTTAATAAGGTTCCTTTACAGAATAACTCGGCAGGAGTAGCATGTTTGATCTCCGAAGACAATTTTGTAAAGGCTTCTTCCGCTTTTGCAAAATTAGTATCAATCCGATCATAAAATAAGGATCTGTTCTTTATAAAAACTAAGGTATTGCTCGCAATATATTTAAGGAAAGTATCACGTTTTTCTTCTAATGCTTTGTTTTCTACATTAGGCATGATCGAGATTTTCTTTACTTGATCAGAAGAAAGTTGCGTCTCTACATCAAAGGTACGTATACTATCTACTTCGTCTCCAAAAAACTCTACGCGATACGGCTCATCATGACTAAAAGAAAATACATCTACAATTCCTCCACGCACAGAAAATTCACCAGGTTCTGTGACAAAATCAACACGCTTAAAATGATACTCAAAAAGCATCTCATTTATAAAGTCGATAGACAATTTATCTCCTACATTTACTTTTAAGGTTTGCCTGTCTAATTCTCTACGCGTAACTACTTTTTCAAATAACGCATCAGGATAGGTCACAATAAGTGCCGACTTTTTCCTACTATTAATTCGGTTTAAAACCTCTGCTCTCAGTAGTACATTTGCATTGTCTGTTTCTTCTATTTGATAGGGTCTTCTATAACTTCCTGGATAGAATAATACGTTGACTTCTTTACGTAATTGCTCTAAGTCATTAAGGTAATACGCAGCTTCTTCTTTGTCATTAAGAATAAGTAGAATTGGGCGTTCTATTTGCTCAAAAACAGCACTTATAGTATAAGATAATGCAGAACCTATAAGGCCTTTTGCTTGTATGTTTCGGTGATTTTGGGCAATAGCATCCTGCAGTTTCAAGAGTTGTTGAGACTGTGCAAGTTGATGCGAGAGTGTTGTTTTACTCACGTGAGAATTAATTTAAAACAAAGATACGTGGTAATTACGCTTTCGCGAAAGCGGAAACAGAAAATTAATTATTGTTTTGAGTTTTTTACACACTAGGAACATCTCCCTCAGTCCCTCCTTTTTAGGAGAGAAGACTCGAACGTAAAATTGTGCACATGTAATGATGATTAAAAAATAGAGTAACACTCTAAATTAGAGTAGTACTCTATTTTTTATTAAAGCACCTAGTCGGTCATTCGGTCATTTCGATACTATTTATAAAGTGCTTCTAGCACTCTATAAATCACTCAATGTCCTTAGGTTATTGTTTTATAGTATCGAAATGACGGGATTAGAGCCTAAACGTAGCAAGGTCATTGATTTTTATATAATAATGTACTTCAACACGCTTAGTACAGCAACTTTTATAAGAAGCGACATTTAATCAAAATCTACCCGTATAACTACCTGTTTTCGCATTATTAATGAGCTGTTTGTTAGGATATTACAAACGTGTTTATGTATATTTGAGGGTCATATGTATTGATTCTCAGGTATGTATGATACACTCTATGAATCACTAAAACCTCAAAGTACCACACATTATGTCTCAATTAATTTCCTATTACAACAGCGGTCATATTGCACTTAGTTCGGCTGTAAATCTTCCGTATACAACATTGATTTTAGCGTTCTTATTTACCAATGAAAATGACCCATTGTCATTACAAATTGCAGGAGGAATGGCTGCATCGGCATCTCCACCTCAATTAACACAGCACACTATTGATGCCATAGCATCATTAAAGGCTAATGATCAAAAAGTAATGATCTCTTTTGGAGGCGGTCAGATGTCTTCAAAAGGATATGCTGGTATTGTTGGCAATGAAGTGCAAATGGCGCAATCTATTGCGGCATTTGTAAAAAAATACAACCTGGATGGTGTCGACCTTGACTTTGAAGATACGCAGGCTTTTATGGGAAAAGCAACCTATAATGGTGTTGATCTTCTCGTTAATTTAACCAAGGCACTTCGACAAGAACTACCAAGCCCGCAATACCTGATTACACATGCGCCGCAACCACCGTATCTACAAGTTGGAAGTGGGATGGATGGATATGTAACCATTATGGAAGAAGCAGGTGATCAAATAGACTGGCTCAATGTTCAGTTTTATAATAACCCACCTTGGAGCGCCGATCCTAGCGAAATTATAAGTGCCTATCATACATTCTCTCAATTACAAGGAATGAGCCCAGAAAAATTGATGATCGGACTTCCAGTAACAAGTCATGATGCGGGATCTGGATACATGCCTGTAAACGAAATTGTGACAGATGTTATGCAACCTATACAACAAGATGGAGTACTTGGTGGTATGATGAACTGGCAATTCTCTAGTGATACTAATGGCACTTGGGGAACCACTATTGGAGATGCATTAAACCAAGGGGCGATTTCATAATCGAGTCTTTACTTATTCAAACGCTCTTTTAATTTGATATGTGGCGCTGTTTTCCTGTTAGTATATGCGTGTAAAGAAATCATTGCTAGTAGTACAATAGCGCCACAAAGGGCATAATAAGCAATACTTTCTATACTGTCTTTATGCCGTATGTAAATGGCGATGAGCGCCCATACTGCGACACCAGCAAACTCACGCATATTACGTGTCTTAATCATAAAAATATTGAGAAGGACAGCAATAGTAATCATGAGTATGGTCCATGTAATTTGAGTAGACTCAACCCCCGTAAGATCTATACTTGCAAAAAAGGCGCTAAAATTTGCAATAGTAGCTACGGCGATCCAGCCTGAATAGATACAAATAGGCCACCATACAAACGCAATGATTTCTATAGGAGCATCCCATCGTTCCATATTAGTCTTTCGTATGATTTGTAAAAGACTGATTAAAATACCTAGCATAATGAATACAGAAAGACCTACATATTCATAGGTAAAGGCGACGACCCAACTTGCGTTTAAGATATTTGCAATGGTAAACCACCAGCCAGTTTGCTCAATAAACAACGATTCTTTTTTGCTAAAAAAAGCGCTGCGTATTTGAAATATAACATACCCAATAAGCATTAAAAAGATAAGGCCCCAAATAGCAAATGCATATCCAGCAGGTGTAAAGAGATTCTCGTAGGCATCACTTACTTCTCCTATGGTTGTATTATTCCAACGTTGTGATTGGGATAAGCCATTTACTAAGAGGACGAGAATGACTGAAAGTAAGTTTACAATAGCGAGTACTTTTTTCATAATTCCTTGATGGATTTTTATAAAGGTACGTATGCTTTTGCACATCAGCTAAGTTCAGTATAAACTTCTGTGTTGTTTACTTCTTAAAAGCGGACTCAAAACAATAATTTATGCAAATTGCTCACAAAGCGCTAGCGTATCTTTAATATCCTGAAACGTAGTACGAGGATTAATAAGACACATTCTAAGAACCACTTGACCATTAAGGATGGTAGTAACTAGAAAGGCTTCTTTTGATGCGACGACATTTTCTGATATTTTCTGATTTAAAGCATCAAGCTGTTTTTCAGAATGATGGTTTCCTATAGGGTTGTATCTAAAATTTATAATGGCTAATGTCGCAGGAGAAACAATTTCCCACTTTGAGCTTTTACGGAGTAATCGTTCTGTTTTTTCAGCGAGTTCTATGTTATAGGTAACCGCATTCCTAAAGGCTTTTAACCCAAATGTTTTAAGAGACATGTAAAACTTTAAAGCTCTAAAACGCCGTGTAAGTTGAACCCCGTGATCATAAAAGTTGATCTCAGATTCGTTACCTTCTATATCTCTTAGGTATTCTGGTTTTTCTAAAAATGTACTTTTAAGATGTTTATGATTACGTATTAATAGGCATCCCATTTCGTAAGGCTGGAAGAACCATTTATGAGGATCTACAGTAACGGAGTCTGCTTTAGAAATTCCCTTAAGGAGTTCTTTCCCTTTTTTAGAAAGAATCGCAGCACCTCCATAGGCTCCATCTATATGAAACCATAGTTTCTCTTCTTTACAGATTCTTGCAATTTCTGTAAGCGGATCAATGGTACCTGTATTTGTAGTGCCTGCAGTCCCTATAACGCAAAAGGGATGAAGCCCTTCTAAGCGGTCTCTTGCAATCGCATTTTTTAATTTTATAGTAGAAAACTTGAACTCAGAATCTGTTGGGATCAAACGGATTTGTTCTTTTCTAAATCCTATGGTTCTAATCGCTTTTACATTACTAGAATGTGCTTGATCGGATAGATATATAATTGCTTTAGAAAAATCATCACCACACATCACACGACGCGCAGCTACAATAGCAGTTAGATTTGCCATAGAACCACCACTGGTAAAAATGCCACCTCCTTTTTTTACAGGAAGCCCAAATATTTTAAGTAGCCAACTTATAGTTACAATTTCTAGTTCTGCAGCGGGTGGTGATTGTGACCATCCACCAGAAAACACATTGTATCCTGTAGCAAGTGTATCTGCCATAGCACTTATATAATTGCTAGGTCCAGGAACAAATGAGAAAAATTTTGGGTGCGCTGCAATAGCCCCTTTATTCATGACTTTTTCAATCACAAAATCTAAGACTTCTTTTGGGTCTGAAGCTTTTTCTGGAGCTTCTTCAAGAAATAAGTTGTCCATCTCTTTACGACTTCCTGTTGCAATAGGATTTTTGTCATTAAGAGTGTCATAATGTGCAACTACAGCATCTACAACGCTATAGCCATAAGCAGTCATCTCTTCTTTAGAAAGTTCTAAAGTGTCTTTGTTCATGAGTGTCTATTTTACTAGACTGCAAAGGTAGGTTATTGCTCAGACCATTAAAATTATTTAGAGTTTTGTTTACTTAAAACAAGCAACAAACTTTTCAAAATCTTCGGCAGTATTATACACGTGTGGAGCAACTCTAATGGCTTCTCCTCGTATGCCTACGGAGATATCGCTTTCGCGAAAGCGTACTTTTAACACTTCCATATCCATATGATCAGGAAGATAGACACCAAATAGATGTTTAGAACGATAGGCTTCGTCTTCTATAAAGCAACCTAGATCTCGTAATTGTTGTATCGCAGTAGCAGAAATTGTATGACAATAATCTTGAATGTTTTGAACGCCCCAATCCAATAATTGCTCAATCGCTTTGATTTGCATAGGAACTAGAATAAAATTGCTAGATTCTCCTACAGAAAAACGATCGGCTTTGGGTTGGTATTCATCTTGATAGTTCACAAGCTGACTAAAATCCTCACTATTTTTTCTGTTGATCCAATTGTATTCTAGTGGTTGCCCATCATTAAAAGTATCAGCATAATAAGCCATTCCTATAGAGTAAGGGCCTAGTAACCATTTATAGCCACCAGTAATTAATGCATCTGGCTGAATCTCTTTTACAGAAAAAGGAAGTGCGCCTATGCTTTGAGTACCATCTATAATTAATTTTGCACCTACTTGGTGCGCTCTTTTACGTATTTCTATTAGGTCAAACAGAGTACCGTCTGCCCAATGGATATGTCCTATAGCGACAACTTTTGTTTTTGGGTTTATAGCTTCCAGAATACTTTTATTCCAGCGTTGACCTCTGTTTTCAAAAGTTGTAGGTGGAGCTATCACATTTATAATAGCGCCAGTTATGTTTGCTTTTTCGCGCCAAGCGTATACATTACTTGGAAACTGCTCATCTACCAGAAGAATCTCATCTCCTTGTTGTAATGCTATATTTTTTGCAACGGTAGCAATTCCATAAGATACCGAAGGAATGATGGCACAATTCTGATAATCAGGAGCATCGATGAGTTGTGCAAATCGTTGTTTTATTAAGACCCGATCTGTAAAAAAATCATCTTGAGAAATCGCCATGGGGTTATTTTTTCTCACAATACTTTCCAGTCCTACTTGCGCAACACTTTTGAGTTGAGGAGACATATAAGCTCCATTGATGTATGTTGCGTTTTCTGGAAGTGAGAAGAGGTGTTTTTGATGTTGCATAGCAATTTTTTATAAAGAGATGATCTATGAAAATAGAGTAGAGCGAAAATAATTTATTTAGTATCGATTATATCTTATAGTATTCTTAATTTTACTTAGATATATTCATCACATACTTTATATCATAAAACACATTCTTCATGAAAATATTTGCAGAGACAGAACATCTCATTCTTAGGGAAATTGTTATAGAAGATACCGGTGATATGTATCGTTTGGATAGTGATCCTTTGGTGCATAAATACCTAGGAAATAACCCTCTTCATTGTAAGGGGAAGGCTCGTTATTATATAGATTATATCCGTATGCAATATGAGAAGCATGGGATAGGTCGTTGGGCTGCTATAGAAAAATCGAGTGGTGATTGGATAGGATGGACAGGGCTTAAAATGAATACCGAGTGGTCACCAAATGGGCATAGCAATTTTTATGATATAGGCTACCGATTTATGCCTCAATATTGGGGTAAAGGTTACGCTACAGAGTCTTCTATCGCAGCAAGAGACTATTTTTTTGAGCATTTTCCAGAGCAGAAACTTTGCGGAATAGCGGAGTTAGAAAATGGTGCTTCATGCCGTGTGCTAGAAAAAATAGGACTGGAACGTAAAGAAGATTTTTTTTATGAACCCGAAAATCTTATGCTAGCTTGGTTTGATAGTGAACTTTCGTAATTTAATTATTTCCAAGTTTGACCATTTAAGGTTAAAGCAGCTTTAAGAACATCTTTCTGACTGATTTGCCCTACGAGTTTTCCGTTTTCTACGATAGGAAAACGACGGCGTTTTGAATTTACAAACTTGTTTGCAGCATCAAAAACATTCATATTTCCATCTATGGTTTCGACTTCTTTTGCCATGTGTTTTTCTACAATCATATCTGCCATAGGCATATTGTAATATCGACTTTCTGAGATTTGCTTCATACAATCACCTTCAGAAATAATGCCCATAAGTTCGTTGTTTTCGTTAACAACAGGCCCTCCAGAAATTTTATTTTTAATGAGGGTATTCATGACTTCGAGGACAGATTGATCTGGTCTGAATGTGATGAGTTTTTTAGTCATGTAATCACTCACTTTTATATCTGTTGGATTGCCTTTTGTAGGTTTGGCGCGACGTCCAGTAAAACTTTTGATTCCCATAACGTTTTCTTTTTTTAATAAGTAAATCCACTTAAAGTTAGTGAAATAAAAGGATATTGTGTGGTTTCTGCTTTCGCGAAAGCAGAAACATCTTCAAAAATTGTATTTTTAGGATAACTAAACTAACTCTTATGAAACGTATTGTCCATATTTTTTCTCTTGTGCTCATTGTTGCTTTGATTTCGGTCGCATTTAACTCATTACTTCCAAAAGAGATAAGTGGTTTGGATACACCAGAGACTGAGTTTTCTACCGAGCGTGCTATGCAACATCTAGAAATTATAGCAAAAGAACCACATTTTGTGGGAACAAAAGCACACGATGAGGTACGTGATTATATTGTACAGGAGCTTAAAAAATTAGGATTGAACCCTCAAATACAAGAGGGATATACTTTTGATGAATGGAATGGATATGGCAACTTAGTAAAGCCACAAAACATCTTAGCTCGTATCAAAGGAACTGGTGACGGAAAAGCATTATTATTGATGTCTCATTATGACAGTGCTCCGCATAGTTCTTCTCACGGAGCTAGTGATGCAGGTTCTGGAGTTGTTACAATACTAGAAAGTGTGAGAGCTTATGTAGCAAGTGGAGCAACACCTAAAAATGATATTATTATCTGTATTACAGATTCTGAAGAACTAGGACTTAATGGTGCTTCTCTATTTGTAAATGAACATCCTTGGGCAAAAGACGTTGCTTTGGCACTTAATTTTGAGGCAAGAGGAAGTGGAGGGCCTTCAAATATGATTGTAGAAACAAATGGAGGAAATGCTAATCTTATTAAGAGTTTTATAGAAGCAGATGTGACGTATCCAGTAGCTACCTCATTGATGTATAGTATCTATAAAAAATTGCCTAATGATACAGATTCTACCATCTTAAGAGAAGATGGAGATATTGATGGTTTTTTCTTTGCCTTTGTAGATGACCATTATGATTATCATACCATTAATGATACTGCAGAAAACTTAGACAGAAATAGCTTAGAACATCAAGGAAGCTATTTAATGCCTTTACTAGCACATTATGCAAATGCAGATTTATCTACTGTAAAAGCAAGTGAAGATTATGTGTATTTTGATATTGCTGTAGCAAAATTTGTTGCATATCCTTTTTCCTGGGTTTGGCCTATGCTAGTGCTTGCTATTGTACTTTTTATTGTTCTTTTAGTATACGGATATAGAAAGAAAAGACTTGATAAAAAAGCGATTGGAAAAGGGTTTGGAGCATTTATGTTAAGTTTAATTCTTGGAGGAGGAACTATGTATTTGTTTTGGGAACTCATCAAATTACTATACCCGTCTTATAATGATATCCTTCCTGTATTTCTCTACAACGGTCATTGGTATATCATTGCGTTTGTGTTTTTAGGTCTGAGTCTGTGTTTTGGAATTTATCATAAGATGGTAAAACCAGAGCATACCGCAAGTTCATTAGTCGCTCCTCTTACAATCTGGTTACTTATAAATACGGCATTGGCGTTAGAACTTCAAGGAGCGGCATTTTTTATTATACCTGTTTATTTTGGGTTACTCGCTCTTTTCTTATTAATACGACAGCATAATCCTAGTATGACTTTATTGGTCTTGCTATCGGCACCAGCTATATTTATTTTTGCTCCTTTAATACAGTTTTTCCCGATAGGGTTAGGACCAAATATGTTATATGTTTCAGTTATTTTTCTAGTCTTACTTTTTGGATTGCTAATTCCTGTTTTTGGTCTTTTTAGAAATAAGAAAATAGTTGGAGTTCTAAGCCTGTTAATGGCTATCATTTTTTTAGGAATAGCACATGTAAAATCTGATGCATCTCCAGAGAGACAACAACCTAATAGTCTATTATATTATCATAATGCAGATACAAATAAGGCATACTGGGCGACCTATAATAAACAGATAGATGATTGGACTCGTGGTTACTTAGGAGATAATCCAGAACTGGCAACTACATACATAGGAAATGCAGCCGGAAGTAAGTATAACACACCTTATACATATGCAAAAGAAACAGCCGTTATTAAATTGCCCGAAAGCAAAATAAACGTGGTTCAAGATACGGTTATAGGAGATGTAGTATATTCAACAATGACCATTGTTCCTCAGCGTGCCGTGAATCAAATGCGCTTGTATACAGATCAAGAAACCGTATTTACCCATATGGAGTATAATGGGAAAGTATATGCGCCAGACAGTACAGAAACATTGTATAAAAAGAGAGGAAGTAAAGGAATCTTAAGTTATTATATGTCCTTAGGAGATTCTTTAGAATTTAAATATGGAGTTGCTAAAGGAGTAACCCCTAATTTTACCCTGAAAGAGTTCTCGTATGATTTACTTGACAATCCTAGTTTTACAGTTTCGGCGAGACCTAATACAACAAAACCAAATCCATTTATAGCAAATGATGCTGTTGTTGTAGAGCGTAAGATTGATGTGTCCGCTTTCGCGAAAGCAAAAAATGATACAATTGCCGTTGGTCAAGAAGTTATAGAGAAATCGATTGATTAGAAAGTTATTAAAAGGGTTTTTTTTGATACTGATTGTACTTGTATGTATACAATGTACTACCTATTATCTCTTTGGAAAAAAGAATATTATATATCCGATTGGAAAACACTATGAAACTTTTGTTTTTTTCTCAGAAAATGAATTTGAAGAGATTTTTGTAGGAGCAAATGCCCCCTTAGAAGAAGAGAAAGTAGTGGCGTCTTTTCCTATTTTTGCAGCATATAAATTAGAATTGTGCGAGGCGTTACCCAATAAGTGTATAGAAGAGTATGATTGGAATAAAAAAGGGAGATATCATTATTTTTTTGAAATAAAAACGGGTGGTGTATTTGCAATTCATACCATAGCCGAGTTTGAACATGCTACACAGTATGGTGCATCTTGGGAATCACATTATGTTTGGGTATTATTTAAATGGATATTGATCAAAAAAGAAAATAGAGGCATATCTTGATGTTGTTTATATTCGTTTTTGCGAAAGCGAATAACTTACATTTTTTACGACTAAAAAAGAGTACTAAGATTCCTGCTTTTTGTAGGAAAGAAAAAAAGAACTATTGAATAAAAGAATCACAATTGCAGGTTTAGGATGGTTAGGCAATGCCTTTGCATCCACCCTTATAAGTTTAGGGTATACCGTAAAAGGAAGCGTTACAGATAGTGGTAAAGCACAAGAACTTACCGAAAGAGGAATTACTGCATTCCCACTTGTTTTAACAGAAGGAGGCGTTACAGGAGAAGTGAGAAGTTTACTTTCTGATACAGATGTATTGGCTATTATGATTCCACCAGGACTTCGTAGAAATACAGGGGTAAATTATGCATTAAGAATGGCTCATTTTTCACACCAAATAGAAGAATCATCCATTAAAAAAGTAATTCTTGTAAGTAGCACTTCTGTGTATGATGATGATCAAGGACACGTCACCGAAAAGGATGTGCCAGAACCGCAAAATAATGCTGCAAAGCAATTATATGATGTTGAACAAATCTTTTTTAATACGCCTGCTTTTGAGACGACTATTGTGCGTTTTGGAGGATTGTTTGGAGGTAATCGCAATCCTGTGCGTTTTGTAGCAGGTAGAAAGGGATTAAGTAATGGTGATGCTCCTGTAAATATGATTCATCGGGAGGATTGTATTGGGATTCTTTTATCTATTATTCAAAAAGATGCTTTTGGGCATATGTTTAATGCCGTGGCGCCACAACACCCTACAAAACGAGAGTATTATACAGCGCAAGCAGAAAAATTAGATTTAGAATCTCCTGAATATAGTATAGAAAAAGATGCTAATTTTAAGAAAGTAGATAGTATATGTATAGATAGTATATTGTCCTATACATTTAAAGTGACATTGTGATTGTGTTAATGTCGTATGCCGTGAAATTATCTTGATTGTAGTGCCGTATTTAAGGTACGATACAAATATTATTTCAAAGAAAAACCACCTCATTAATGAGGTGGTTTTTTTATGCTTTCGTACTTCAGCTATGCTCAGCATAAACTTCAGCGTATACTATATAATACTACCAGATACGAACACGTTTTTCTGGAGCTAAATACATATCGTCTCCTTCTTTAATGTCAAAAGCTTTGTAAAAAGCATCAACATTTAAAAGAGGTTGTATAGCACGTACTTGACCAGGTGAGTGCGGATCTGTCTTTACTTGTGTACGAATAGACTCATCACGAGCTTTTGTTCTCCATACAGTTGCCCAAGACATAAAGAAACGTTGTTCTGCCGTAAATCCATCAATATCATCAGGACGACCATTTTCTTTAAAGAATTTTTGAAGACCATCATACGCTCCAAGAACACCTCCTAAATCTCCAATGTTTTCTCCTAAGGTGAATTTTCCATTTACATATACACTGTCTAAAACTTCTAGACTGCTGTATTGTTCTGCAAGTGCATTTCCTCTTTCTGTAAATGCTTTAAGATCATCATCCGTCCACCAGTTTTTTAAGTTTCCGTCGCTATCAAAACGAGCTCCACTATCATCAAATGCGTGAGAAATCTCATGACCAATAACAGCTCCTATTCCTCCATAATTTACGGCCTCATCTGCTGTATAGTTATAGAAAGGTGGCTGTAAAATAGCTGCTGGAAATACAATCTCGTTGTTTAATGGATTAAAGTATGCGTTTACTGTTTGTGGAGACATCCCCCATTTTGATTTATCTACAGGCTCTCCTATATCTGCATAGTTTTTGTCTTGACCCCATTTACCTACAGCAGTCATATTTTCAAAATATGTCTTGTCTGCAGATACTTCCATTGCACTATAATCTTCCCATTTATTTGGGTATGCAATTTTCACAGTAAATTTATCAAGTTTTTCGATAGCTTTTGTTTTTGTTTCTGCTCCCATCCAGTCTAAATCTTGGATTCGAGACTTATATGCTTCGATCACATTTTTAATCATTGTTTCTGCACTTGCTTTTGCTTCTGGCGGAAACTTAGCATCTACATACAATTGCCCTAATGCTTCTCCTACAGTTCCATTTACAGTAGCGAGTGCACGTTCATCTGCAGCACGTTGTTTTTTTGCGCCACTTAAGTATTTACTATAAAATTCCCAGTTTGCAGTTTCTATATCTGTACTTAGTAGTCCCGAAGCACTATTAAATGTATCCCAGCGTACTAATGTCTTAAGGTCATCTATAGAAGTTTCTTTTAAGAATGTGTCTAAAGCTCCTGAGTATTTTAATTGTGTAACAATAAGAGAGTCAAACTTCTTTGTGATCCCTATATCGGAGATCATCTTTTTTATGTCTATTGACGAAAATATAGCATCTGCTTGATCTATAGAACGCACATTGTTAAAGTTTCTAGCATCACGGCTTTCTACTTTATCAAGGCGTGGTTCGGCTAGTGTTGTTTCCATAGCTAAGATTTTCTCAGCAGCAGCAGTTGCATCTGCTTCACTATCTCCAAGCATTTGTAACATGCGAGCAACGTGTTTTTTGTATTCTTCACGTATCTCTTTAGACTTTGTATCTTGTTCTAGATAGTAATCACGATCAGGTAATCCAAGACCATTTGCTCCTAGATATACTGCATTCATAGAGCTGTCATTAAGATCTGCTCCAGCTCCTATACTTATAAAAGGAGAGCTTACTGCAGGATTTGTAGAAAGTACTGTTTGTAAGTCTACAAGATTTTTTATTCCATCTATTTCTTCTAGAGCTGGTAAAAGAGGTGTGATTCCTGCCTTATTACGGGCAACAGTATCTAATTTTGTATCAAAGATAGCAAGTGCTTTTGCTTGATCAGAACCAGGACTGTATTTTCCACTAGCTTTTGCTTCTGCTAGTATTTCTAATACATCTGCATCTGTAGATTTACGTAATACACTAAAGCCTCCCCAGCTTGTACGGTCTGCAGGGATTTCTGTGTTTTTCATCCAACTACCATTTACGTAGTTGTAAAAGTCATTTTTTGGACTTACCGAAGTGTCCATATTTTCAAGGACAATTCCAGGTATTTTTTCTGTAACGGGCGCTGTTTTTCCTCCTTCTGTGGTTTCTTGTTTACAACTTGTAAACGCAATAGCACAAGAAGCTAGAATAATCGCAGATTTTACTAGTTTCATGCTGTTATTAGGTTTCTTGATTATGGTGAATAAGACGTGATTTCTTATATATTGTTACAACGAAAATACAAAAGTATATATTGAGGATTTGCAGTATAATGTAAAGTGCTAATTCTTAAGCATTTTAAGAGTCTGTAAGCTATCCCATTTCTTCTTGATTGCAGTAATTTCAGATACATTTTCATTTGGGATTGCAATAGATAGTACGTAGTGTTTTACTTTCCAGATTCCGTTTATTTTTTTTACTACTCCAGACCCTCTACAGATACCCATTTGTGTTTTGAGATGCTCATCAAACCATGCTGTATCCCCATTAGTATCCATATAGATGTTCCGTTCTAATGTTGTAAATGTCCAAGCTTTTCCTTTGTCAAAATAAGGTTTTGAGAAATCTCTAAAAGCTATATTTTGCCAGTTTTCTGTTGCATCTGTCCCTATAAAAACTGCGTCGTCTGCCATCTTACCAAAATAGGCATCAAAATAGGCTTCTGCAGCAGCTTTATGCCATGAAACAAGCATTGCATCTATTACATCTTTATCTGAATTTTGACTTAGTATTGTTGTCGAGATAGATAAAAATAGAAGAAATATGGAGATCCGTATCATTGTTTTGTTTTATATATTTCTACAGGTGGTTTTCCTCGAGGAGTTGGTTTTTCATCTTCAGGTTCGTTTGGGGCATCTGGAACTTGATTGAGCTCTTTTAGCATCTCTTCTATACTAAGCGCAAAATTCTCATTGATTTGTAGATTTAGATTTTGAAAAGCATTTTTGAGTTCTACCACAGCTAGCCCTATTTCTTGAGCATCTGGTTCCCCTTTTTGAACATAATTATTTAAGACTTTTAGCTTTGTTTCTATCGTTAATAATCTCGCTTTTATAGCGGGGCTATCTAAATTACTAGGAATAAGTGCTACACTCGCCTCTTCTGCCTCTTCCTGTGCATTAAACAATGGAATGATATTACTTAATTGGTTTTTGAGTGTCCCTAAAGATACATTCTGAATACTATCAAATCTTGTAGAAAAGGTTTGATACAGTTGCCAGTCTTTGGTTGCTTCTTTAGCTTTTGAAGTGAGACGTAATGAAGGTTTTAATCCAGCGACTGCAGGAATTGTTAAAGTGTCTATTGTGCCTATAGAGGCTGTGTTTTCTATACTTTGTGTTTCTTTTTTTGTGCAAGCACTTAAAAAAAATAAGGAGCTTAGTAAGTATATGGAAATACGCAGTTTCATAAGTATTTTAAAAGTTGATAGACAAAAGTAGCCTAAATCGTAATATACAAGAAAATTTTATGATTAAGTTTGCTTTTGTATACGCTTTCGCGAAAGCGTACATTTATTCAAAAAATATTTACATGAAATCAAGAATACTTATTATAGGAGCTTGCGGCCAGATAGGGACAGAACTTACAATGGCATTAAGTGAGCGTTTTGGAAAAGATAAAGTTGTAGCTAGTGATATACGAGAAGGGAATGAATCTATGATGAAGAATTCTCATTTTGAATTGCTTGATGCGACAGATTTAAAGGCGGTAGAAGATGTTATTTTTAGATATAAAGTAGATACAGTATATCTTATGGCTGCTATGTTAAGTGCTATTGCAGAGCGATTTCCTGCAAAGGCATGGGATCTTAATATGAATTCTCTTTTTCATATCCTTAATCTAGCCAAAGAAGGAAAAGTAAAGAAGGTATTTTGGCCTTCTAGTATTGCTGTTTTTGGAGAAACAACTCCAGCTCAAAACACAGCACAAACGACCGTCATGGAACCCTCTACGGTATATGGGATTTCTAAACAAACAGGAGAACGTTGGTGTGAGTATTATCATAAAAAATTTGGGGTGGATGTGAGAAGTATTCGTTATCCAGGACTTATAAGTTATACTACAGAACCAGGAGGAGGTACTACAGACTACGCGGTAGATATTTATCATCGAGCGTTAAAACATGGGCAATACCGTTGTTTCTTAAAAGAAGGAACGATTCTTCCTATGATGTATATGGATGATGCTATTAAGGCAACTATAGGTATTATGGATGCAAAAGATGAAGATATTAAAATACGATCTTCTTATAATCTGGCTGCTGTAAGTTATGCGCCAGAAGATGTTGCGGCGAGTATTCAAAAACAGATCCCAGATTTTGAAATCATCTATGAACCTGATTTTAGACAATCTATTGCCGATACTTGGCCTCAGAGTATAGATGATAGTGAAGCGAGACGAGATTGGGGTTGGTCACATAAATTTGGTCTTGATGAGATCACACAGACAATGCTTGAGAATTTAAGAAATAAATATATTAAATAACAAATTGTTTTAGTTTTTAAAAAGATACTCTAAAACTGAAGTTAGGTGTAATTCCTAGTGATGTATTATCAATTTTAGAAATAGTACTGTCATCATTTACTATAAAGTAGGTGTTTAGTATGTTTTTACGGTTTAGAACATTCCAGACAGATACACCTATTTTCCCCTTTGCTTTCCCTTTTAAAGAAAAGCTATAGGTTGATGAAAAATCGGTTCTTACATAGTCATTTACACGCTCACTATTGGGAGAACCATAGATAATTTCTCTAACAAAAGGACTATCCCCACTTGGCAATGTAGTTACATTACCAGATCGCCAGTTAACACCTAGTGCAAATTTTAGGTTGTCGCCTATAGAGTATGTGCCGGCAAAGGTTAGTGCGTGCGTTATATCTGCATTATTAGGGAAAGGATTCCCATCATTAAGAGAGTCAAATTGATAATTATTATCACTAAAAGAATAACTTAACCAAGCGCTTACATTCCTAAATCGTTTATTAACGAGGAAGTCAACACCTCTTACTTCAAAGTCTCCAACGGCATTTACAAATTGGAATTGGTTTTGAAAACCTTGACTTCGCGCTGTAATTCCATCTACTTTTTTAAGAAACCCTTCTACACTTATAAGTAATTTATTCTTATTGTATTGTACCCCTACAGAAGCTTGTTTACTTTTGATAATAGGTATTGATGTTTCATTTGCGAGAACCCAACGTCTACTTTCTACTCCTAAGAAATCATTTTGTCTATCTATTATTTGTGAAGTAGTCTGACTTTTTAATTCTCCTAAAACTTCTAGTTTAAATGACTTGAGAAATTTCTGACTAAAACTTAATCTAGGTTCTATGATAGCCCTGTCAAATTTTCTGAAATAATTAGCACGTAACCCTGTTTTTAAATTTGTTTTTTTTGAGTTTGAAGTTAGATGTAATTCACTATAAAGTGCGTGACTTCTTAGAACTTCTTTTACATTACTTCTAAAAGGAGGGTTATCAATATCTTCTAGATTTGTGATACCAACTTCAAAAAATTGATAACCATTCATCCAGGTAATCCCCTTGCGAGGCTTATAGGTTGTGTTTAGTTTTACTCCTGTATCAAAAACTTCATTTTCTTGATTTAAACGTTGATCGTTCAAGATATCTGAGTTTGTAGCATCTAGTGTATAGAGTGATCCGTATACCTGTACATCACTAGTAAAAGTAGAGCTCCAGTCTCTACTATATGTAAATCCAGTAGCGAGATTACGTTGTGTGATACCGCTACTAGATGCTTCTCTTGTGTTTAAAACTGTTGTTTCTTCTAAGTAATCTAGAGAATTAAAAATGGAAGTAAAATTAAGACGTAATCTGTCTTTTTTTGAAATGTCGTAAAGGAATTTTGTCCCTATGTCATAAAAATAAAATGCTTCATCTCTAATGACTGTTTGGTCAGTGTCAGGACGGCTATTTGTGATTTCTGTATTTTGGAAAATACGATCAAAATATTGCTTAAACGTAGGTGTTTGTATTACATCGGTGATAGATCTACGCGCAGATACTTGAAGTTCTAATTTATCTGATATTGGGATTTTTGCAATTCCATTTGCATCAATAAAATTAAATCCCAAACCTCCAGAAAAGGTGTCATTTATAGTTTGATCTAACTGTATATCTATAATACTAGAAACACCATCTCCATATATAGCACTTGTGCCATTTTTTGCAATAAAAACATTTTTTGCAAGATGTGGATTGAAGGCAGAGATCAAGCCAAAAAAGTGTCCAGATTGATATACTTTAATCCCATCCCATAAAATGAGATTTTGATCATGAGTACCTCCTCTTACATTAATGTTTGAGACTGTTTCGTCAACACTTAATATACCTGGAAGCGCTTGTATAGTTTGTAATATATCTGGCTCGATGAGTCCAGGTAATATTCCAAAATCATCAGATTTTACAATAATAGCTCCAGTGTTACTTGTAGAAATACCTGAGGTTAAATAGTCTTTTATATATACTTCTTCCAGTTGCTGATTTATAAAGCTATTTTCTAATGTTTTTTTGATAGCAATAAAGCGATTATCTATAACTTGAAATTTTAAATCTGTGTTTTGTTCTAAAATAAATAAAACCTCTTTCAAGGTTAGATTGTCTTCGGGAATAATAGATGTTTTATTGAGTATGGTGTTATCTGCGTAAGAAAAGCGGATGTCATAGCGAGACTCTATAAGCTCAAGGATATAGGAGAGGGATTGTTTTTCAGCTTCTTCTTTGGTTTGAGACAGGATTTTTGAGAAACTAAAAAGGACAATAATAAAAAAGAGAATGAGTCTATTCTTGTTATTCACTCTTTAAAGTTATCATTCGATTTGTTCTAGAGAATTTCAAATTTAGCGGTAAGGTAATCGATTTTAATGCAATATCCATATTATCGTGGATAAAACTTCCTGTATAAAGTTGTTTGGCGTCTATTTCTTCTAGATGTATAGCAATCCCATACTGTCTTTCAAATTCAGCAATTACAACACTATATGGCATGCTTTTAAATGTACTAGTGTTGTTAATCCAAGATGGATTTTCTTGTGTTGTTTTTGTTTGACCTGAAGTACCATTTATGTATGTATAACGATCTCCTTCTTTTAAAAGAATAGATGATCCATTATGATTTACACGTACAGATCCTTCATAGCAAATAACTTCAAATAATTCTTCACGATCTTTTACTATAAATTCGGTACCAACAACGGTTACAAGTCCTGACGCTGTTTTTACATGAAATGTAGCTCCTTTTTCTACTTTAAAAAAAGCTTCTCCTTTTAATTCAACTTCACGATTTATATCCCATTCATCAGCATCATAGGTTAATGACGATAAGGCGTTAAGTGATACACTAGAGTGATCAGGAAGTTCTAACGTTTGTTTTTGACTAGCCAGTGTTGATACCTCAGTTTCTTGAATAGAAAAAGAGTAGTATACGCCAAAAATGACTAAAAGAACAGCTGCGATAGAAGACAAAGGTTTGAACCAATTCCTTTTTTGTTTTACTTCTATGATTTTTTCTATTTTTTCAAATTCTACATGTGTATCATAAGAATCTGCCTTAAAGTAACGCATGCTATTAGAGATACGTAGTAAATCTTCATAATCATCCAGATTCTTAAAGAGTTCGAGCTCTTTAGAATCAAGTTCATTATCTAACCACTTTTTTATTAATTCTTCTCTTTTCATAACATGTGTCCAATAGTATAACAACTTAAACCTAATAATTCCTACCTACCCTACTATTATAATTCTTTAATTTCTTCTTTTAGTTTCCTTAGAGCTCCGTATATTCTCTTTTCTACCGCTTTTGTGCTAATGTTTAAAAGCTGTGCAATTTCTTTATGTTTTTTTCCTTCAATCCTATTTAATAAAAAGGCAACGCGCTGTGCTTCTGTTAAATTTGAGATTGCTTTTTGTAATTTTAGAGAGTACTCATGTTCTTCTAATAAAAACTCAGGGCTTTCATTGGTATGAGATGTTGGTTTTTCTTGCTGAAATTTTAAAACCACTTTTTGGTGTTTTACCTCATTAAGCATTAAATTGTTCCCTACAGTAAATACATAATTTTTAGCTTTGTCTGGCGAGATGTTTTTACAATTCTCCCAAACTTTAATAAAAGCTTCTTGTACTTTATCTTTTGGATTTAAATGATTTCCAAATTTATAATATAAGAAAGAGTGTAAATCTTCTGAATGCTTCTTGAAGAAGTTAGAAAACAACACTTTATCACATATATTTTTATGTAAGCTTTTGCTCATAAGAGGGTGTCAGGGAGTCAAAATACAAATTTATGATACATTTTTTGGAGTGTAAAGGTAGGAGTTTTTATAGCTTAATTGTTTTAGATATGTAGTATAATATTGTAATAGCTCACAAATAAAGGGGGTAAACCCATTTTTTTTTGTATTATAAACATTTATGAAAATAACATTTAATTTTAATATCTCATTTCTCTGGATTTTTTTCCTGATGGCCTTCGTTGTGTCTTGTCAGCAAGAAGAAACAGAGATTACAAATCCTAATAATGATGAGGTTGTAGGTGTAAATTCTAATTTAATACTACTACTAGAGCAAATGTCTATAAATGACGGTTCTTTAGATGATTTATTAGATAATGCTAGCTGTATAGAAATTAATCTTCCAGTGACAGTTACAGTAAATGGAAGTACAATTGCCATTAACAACCTTAATGATATATCACTTGTAGAAGAAAGTATAGATGCTTCAGATACAGATGATGATATCATTCAAATTTCATTCCCTATTACTATAACACTTAGTGATTATACAGATGTTGTTGTAAATAGTGAAGAAGAGTTGTTAGAATATGTTCTCGATTGTTTTGGAAACGATATTGTATCCTGTGCAGATTTTCAATATCCAATATCATTTTCTGTTTTTAATACAGATTTTCAAAACGCAGATACAGTGACTATAGGTAATGATGAAGCACTATATGAATTCTTACTAAGCATAGGAAGTTCAGATGGAGCTATTATCGCTAGTTTAAATTACCCTATCGTTTTAGAATATGAAAACGGAGATACTATATCTGTAAATAGCAATCAAGAATTAGAAGAAGCAATAAGTAATGCAGATCAAAACTGTAGTATTACTCCTCCTGATATATGTTTTAATACAGTAGGTTTATTTATATGTGATGGAAATGGTAATGGTGTAGAAGTTTTTGATTTGACAGCGGCCATAGAAAATTGTGATGATATAGCATCTTATAATGTCGCCTTTTATGAAACAGAGGCAGATGCTATAAATGAAGCATCCCCTATAATTGATCCGACCGCATATACTAATATGGATAATCCTCAAACTATTTATTATAGGGCATCCTTAGTCTCTGATCCAACCATTTTTGAAATATTTTCTTTCACCATAACGGTGGAAGATTGCTGCGATAACCCAGATGTACTAATAGAAGACTTAATCATTTATATGCCTTTTTCAAACGAGTTTAAGGATATTATAAATGATTTTTCTATAGATAATCCAAATGGATCATTTGTAGAAGATAGAGCAGGAAATCCTACCTGTGCATACTCTTTTGTAAATGCAGACGCACTATCTATTCCTGTAACAGATACAAACCAGATTGTACAAGGAGATTCATTTTCAATAAGTGTATGGTTTAGAATGCAGAACACAAATCCGAGTGATGTTGAAGTTTTATTTCAAAAAGGAACTCAGATAGCTGAAGGGTTTGAATTGAAGCTATTTGATCTAAATGCTCCTTATTTTATAGACATTCCTGGGTACGCTGTTATTGATTCAGATTGGAATCATGAAGTTGATGTTATATGGACAAATGATGATTGGCATCACCTTGTTGTTACCGTAGATGAAGATAATACCGTACGTCTATATAGAGATGGCACGTTAAGAGATATTATACAAAACTCTCCATTTTATATTGGAGACGACCCTCTATCCTTTTTTACCCTAGGTCAAGGATTTACAGGTCATATAGATGACTTAAGAGTTTACAAAAAAGCATTAAATCCTACTGAGATAAATCAATTATTAAGTCTTGACGCAGATTGTTTTACCTGTCTGTAGATTAAAAACTAGTTTGGTTGAGTTGTGTAAAAGGGGTCATAGTCTAGTGTGACCCTTTTTACTTTTTATAAATTTTGCTTTCGCGAAAGCAAAAAAACAAACACTCCTAAAATACCTATATCAAATAATAGTAATACATAGATAAGCCACACTACCTTTCTTTTTATAAAGTCAATAAGTATCTTTACTTCGTGAAAAAGAAAAAACCAGATCAAGTTGTTTATAATGAAGAAAAAGAACGTTATGATGCGTCACTTACTCCTTATGGGACAAATCTTGGAGCTCCTGCAATTGCAACAGATGATGTGACAACTTGGAAGAATACAAGTATCAATAGAGTTAATCATCAATTTAAGACAGAGTATGAAGATCTAAAGGCAAAATATGAAGCCATGATGGAGCAATTTGAATATAATAATCTTATTTATTCAGCTAAATTTTCTTTTGAACCTATTGTAGGAGAAACGTATCATTTATATCGCTCTAAAGATGGCAACCCTTTTTTATCCTTAATTTCCCCAGAAGAATGTAGTTGGGGTTTTGTAGGAACATTTCATCTCAATACAGATAAAGTGTGGTTAAAAATTGATAAAACCAAAAAGGGATATGAATAATTCAACGATGGAAGTGGCAACCTTTGGAGGCAGTTGTTTTGGTGTGTAGAAGCTGTTATACAACGATTAAAAGGAATTCATAATCGTGTTAGGATATACAAGAGGAACTGTTCCTAGCAAACCAACCATAGAGAGATATGCTCAGGCCTTACAGGTCATGCAGAAGTAATCCAAGTGACTTATGACTCTACAACTTTAAAGTGATTTTATAGCATAAAGATCAAACCCTTATCAAGAGAAGCATTTGTAGAAGGACTATCTAGGTTGACTTATTAATCTATAAATTAAGATTGCCGTACGTTTTGTAAGCATTTCTATCGTGTTGAGATTTACAGTTTCAGAAGGAGTATGAGCTCCAGTTCCCATGGTTCCAAGACCGTCAAGACATGCAACATACTCAGCTACAAAAGAGACATCGGCAGCACCTCGTTTACCAGGATCGTATCCTTCTACTTTAGGTTGCCCAAGATCTTGACTCACTTGGCTTAATACGTCTAATAATTTATAATTTTCAGGTGTTGGATTCATAGCAGGATAGCTATCCTGAAATTCTACTTTTGCACTTGTATGTGGGAGATTATTTGCCACGATTTCTCGCATCTTAGTACGCGCGCGTTCTTTTTGTTCTTCTGAGATAAAACGAAGACCCCCTTGCGCGTAAGCCGTTTGTGCAACAACATTTCCTTTTCCAAAAATAGCACCTTTACTTTCTTGTGCTTGTAAATCCATAGTCGTTCCTCCTAACATCATACCAGGATTAAAAGTGAGTAACTCTTCTCCTCGCACATCGGTATAAAACTGATGTAGTATACGAGCTAATTCAAAATTTGCTCCAGCTCCTGTATATTCACTAAAAATACCAGAAGAATGTGCTCTTTTTCCTGTGACAGTTACCTTCCAGTTTGAAGAACCCCTACGTGCTACTGTTGCATTGTCAAAACCTGTTGAGGTTTCAAACCCTAATGCAATATCACTTTGTTTAGCAGCATCAATTAACGATTTTCTACTTATGCTTAAAGGCTTTCCTGTACTTTCTTCATCTCCTGTAAAGGCAACAGTAATCTGAGTGTCTTTAAGTAATCCAGATTGATATAAAGCTTTTAATGCATAGAGTACAACAACATTTCCGCCTTTCATATCATTTGCTCCAGGGCCTTTTGCAATAGAATCATTGACCATTTCAAATTGTTGAAACTCACTGTCTTTTTCAAAAACAGTATCTAGATGTCCAATGAGTAATAATCGTTTTCCTTTGCTACCTTGAGTTGAGGCAAATAGATGTCCTGCACGATTCATTTCTGAGGGCATATCTATCCATTCTGTATTAAATTCTATATCTTGAAATGCCTTTGTAAAGACAGCTCCAACTTCTTTAACACCTTCGGTATTTAATGTTCCGCTATTGATATTTACAACCTCTTCTAAAAACCGAATGGCTTCCTGATTATTTTCAGATACTTTAACAATAAGTTGTTGTTCTTGTTTTGATAATTGTTGCGCTTTCGCGAAAGCGGACTGCAATAAAAGTCCAATGCATAGTACAGGAATGATAAAACGAGATAAAGACATATATGATATAAGGTTGATGATACCACAAGGTAAGAAATCTAAAAAAAGTATGTATAGTGTTTTTGTTATGTGTTTATACCCTCATTTTGTCTAAAATACGGAGGTAAAGCGATTGATTATTAGTGTTTAGTATTTTATGTTAGTATATTTATGGAGTCATGAGAGAGATTCCTTTAGTGTTTTAAAGGGAATCTAGGGAAGGAAAATAAACATAGATGTTATGAAAAAATTAGTACACTTAAAAGGAGCCGAAGCACTTACATCAAAGCAACAAAAGAAAATTACAGCAGGTCTTCGTTTTCCATCTGGCGATAAATTTTGCTGTGGATGTGTTGTTCAAAATAAACAAGGTCTTTCAGAAATCATAGAAGTGAGTTGTGATCTTAATTGTCCGGGTGGTGGCAAGTCTGTATCTGGATTAGGGTGTTAATCTTGATATATCAAAATAAATAAAAAGACGCTCTTCTGAGCATCTTTTTTAGTACTATGATTCTATATGTAACCCATGACGTACAGCAAATAGGACAAGTCCAGCCATGTTTCGGGCTTCTGTTTTATCCATGAGTATTTTACGATACCCTTCTATTGTTTTTGGACTTAAAAATAAGGCTTCTCCTATCTCGATAGTCGTATATTCTTTACAAATAAGACGTAATACATCTATTTCTCGCTCTGTAAGACCACTTCCTTTTAATTGATTTGTGGCTGCTTTTGGGTTTGAAATTCCTTGAAGCATTGCCATAGAGACAATATCTGAAAAGTAAAACTCAGATTCCATGACTTTATAAATGGCTTTTGTAACCTCTTTTGGATCTGTATTCTTGATGAGATACCCGTTGGCACCGAGTTCCATCATTTGTACAATGAACGCCTCATTTTTATGCATAGTAAGCATGAGAATTTTAATATCTGGATATTCTTTACGAATTTGGATAAGCGTTTCTCTACCAGATAAAATAGGCATTTCAAGATCTAATAATATTACGTTAGGTCTTGAGTTTTTTATACCATCTATTAATTCTTGACCATTTGCTGCTTGTTGTACGATTAAAAACTCTTGGTTTTCTTGTAAGATTCTGGCAATGCCAGCGCGTACGAGTTGGTGGTCATCTGCAATCGCAATTCTAATGAGTTTGTCCATGAGTATCTTCTTTTAAAATAATAGGAACTTCTAGATACGCTCTAAATCCTTTTTTAACTTTTGAATCAATAAAAAATGTCCCGTGTAGCGCTTGTATACGGCTCTGCATGTTTTTGATTCCTATGCCATATAGATCTATATCATTTATATGAAACCCTTTGCCATTGTCTGTATATTCTAATGAAATAGTATCTGGTGTACAAATTAATAGCACCTCTATTTTTGAGGCGTAAGCATGTTTGATCGTGTTTTGAACAAGCTCTTGAAACACCCTTAAAATACCTAGAGAAATTTCTAGAGGTAAAGGGGGGAATTCTTCAGACGTTTGGATATTAATTTCAAGATTGTTTGTTTGTATTAAGGGAACAATACATTCTTTGATAGCAGATACGAGACCAAAGTTTTCTAAGGTAGAAGGTATTAAATTATGACTCACGATGCGTATATTCTCAATGCCTTCATCTACAAGTTTACAGGCTTCTTCTAGAAATACAAGTTGTTGCTGATCTTGGTTTTTTAAATTTTTTTGAAACTTCAAATTAAAACTTAATCCAGATAATAAAGAACCTATACTATCGTGTAAATCCTTAGCAAGACGTTTACGTTCTCGTTCTTGCCCTTCTATAGTCGCTTTTAATAAAGATTGTTGTTTTTCATTTTCAAGTTTTTGAAGTCTGTTTTCTTGTGTAACGATACGTTTCTGATAGATTACTAGAAATAGCACTAATAGAATAGCTAGAAGAACTACAAAGGCAGCACTTACTACAAAAATGAATATTATCTGATTCTCCTCTTCACGCATAGTAATGCAATAGTGTATATACTGTATAATAATATGTTTAAGATATTATTTACTTTCCAGATAGCTAGAAAAACTTCATTACCAGTATTTAATATAAATTTAGGAAAAACGAATAAGAGGAAGTTTCCACTAAAAAAAATTAATAATCCAGCGCAAATCCAAAACTCAAATGTTTTATAAGGTTGTGCGATAGTTTTTTCTTTTAACATCTTTATAAACCAAAGAATAACTAGCGTAATTATGATAATGGCTTCTAAGGCATGAATATAATCTGGAAAAGCCCACCAACCTTTTCCTGTGCATATATTTATACACCAGGTTATTGTAAATCCGACAGTTAGAAATAGCCAACTACTATTTTTGATTTTTAATAATATTCTAAAAAAATGTAATAAAATTAAATATTCAATTAGTATATAAATGTAAAAAAAAGGCAGATTACTCTCTTGAGTTTGTATTGTCCATAGTCTTCCAGAAAAAGAAATAATAACTATAGACCAAAGTAAAATCGCAAACCATCGTTGAGGTGTATCCATAGATTTCCATTTTATAATAGAAAGAATAGCAGGTAACAATGGAAAAAAAAGAGCAATATAAACGAGCGTCATAGTTTGGTGTTATTTAATTTATTCAGAACCATTACCACTACAATATGCTGGACAAGGCATTGCAAAATCAAAATCAAACTCAGGGTCTGCGCTATTTCTTTGGGCATTATCAGTATTTATAGTGTTGGCATATATAATATTAGCATATACAATACTTCCTGTGACGTTTAAATCTGTACTAGGAGAATTTGGGTCGGTGAATAGTTCTGTATCTAATGGCCCTAATGTATGTAGTCCATATTTTATATTAATAGCCGCTTCTGATGGATTTGAGACAGCATTTTCAGAGCTATTCATAAGCTCTTTGATTTTTTCATACCCATAATTGTAACCATATACAGGAGTGTGATCAGGATATGTATCTGATGCATCTTCCCAAAACCCTCTTAAAGTATCAGCTTCTTTTGAAGAAATAAATTCTTCTTCTCCATATATGGTAGAAATTAAGACACAATCATCACAAGTTTGATCTTTTTTACAACTTTCTAAATTAACCATAGCAAGAGAAGGAACTATGTCTTTGTCTTCTAGAAGAATATAATAGATACGTACACCAATAGGTTCTCTTCCAGTAAATTTATCAAGTAGTTTATTAATACTATCATTTGAAAATTGAAGCACAGGTGAGATAGAAGCATTTTCTTGAGGATTTGTAAATACTCCAGCCCAACTTTTTTCCCACATTGTAGCTGTCTCTTTATACATGATATAATCGGAATCTATACAAGGGTATTCTGAGGTCTCGATTATCCTTTTTTCTTCTGTAATTATTGTAACTGATTCATTTTCTTTTTTACAAGAAATAATAAGGAGCAAGAAAATCAAATAATAAGACACCGATTTTTTCATGATTAAAAGTTTTAGTTGGTTTATGGTATACAAGGTACAAGATTATCTTTCTGAAATGACATAATAGCATGAATGTTGATTTTACAAATTTACTAGAATCTCTTTATATACAGGAGGTTACGCTAAGAAAGGGTTTTGATTTCTATGGAATTCCATAGGTGTTTTCAGGGTATACCCTTTACTAAAAGGAGGGGGTTAGGTCACATTTTTTCAGGGAATGCAAGCTGTTTTTTTATAAAACTATAAACCAATTTTGTTTTATAGAATAGGTCATAATTCTATATAGGTGAACGTCGAAAAACCATTCTTATAGATGCTATAAAAAATAAGCCTAAGAAGATAAAAGAGTAGATACAACTCATTAAAACAGTACAACTATGTCAATTATTAAAAGAAAAAAACAGCGAAAACTAGCTTCTCAAAACGAACTGGCAAATACTACTTGGCCTATGATTCATTGTGACCCACAAGGCACTAAAACAAGTCCTAATGAAGGTCCTACACAAGAGGATGCTAGTACTATTCTAGCACAATTAGATTCGGATGTAATACTTATGCTAAGTACACCAAATGCAATTTATGTGCAAGAAGCTGAAAATTATGTAAAAGCGTTTCATCCAGAAACGCTGGAACTACTAGCTACGAGTCCTAATCTTGATGCAACGTTTCCTTTTTTTGCGGGAGGAACCTTAGATGATAAAGGATATTTATGGTTTACAGCAAATGATAGAGTGGCTAGACTTTCTCCTGATTTAAGCGAAGTAGTATGGTCAGAGTCTTTTGAGCCTTCTGGACAAGCATATAACACGTGCTGTTTTTTACCAGATGGTAATTTTCTAGTAACAACCTCGATTGCAGCCCATATTATTTCTTCAGAACGAACCAATGGGACTTTCAAAGTAATAAGCTCTTTAGATCTATATTCTATTATGTGGAATGAAGAACACGTATATCCTTTTTATCCTATAATGCCTAGGCCAGTAAGTGATGAAGAAGGTGGTTTGTATTTTACAAGTGATGGATTCATGTCAAAATTATTGTATGATCAAGAAACACAAACAATACTCCCCGATCCAGTTTGGGCAGTACCTCATCAAGAACGAGATACTTCTTTTAATCTTAGTGATGCTGTTGTAGTTTCTAATCGTGTGTATGCAGCGGCAAAACCTCAAGATAATAATGCCATGCAAATCTATAGTGTTGACCGTACTTCTGGAGAAGTCGAGGGGACATGTATTCCATTTCCAGAAGCGATAGGATCTGTAAGTGCACATTGTGTAGGAGCTGTTCCAGATAAAAACATGCTTATAGTGATATGCGAGACATCAGATTTAACAGGAGGGATGGCAGCAGTAAATACGACAACAATGGAGGTGTTATGGCACTCGCCTATTGCTCAAATAGGAGGTGCTTTTTGTTGCTCATCAGTAAGTAATAGAGGGTATATTATTAGTAGAGATTCAGAAGATGGAATGCTCAAATATTGGGCAATCAATCTGGATGATGGCTCACAAACGGTATTACATCAATATCCTTCAGATGTTGATCCTAGTGTTTCTTTGGCTTCCATAGGATATGATGGAAAGCTTTATTATCCCAATCCATCACCTGGGTTTGCAATGATTCAGGATATTAATAACACTAACAACTAATAGTATGAAATCTATAAACCCACAAAAAATAGGAAAAAAGATCTTAGACAATCTCAAAGAATATGGAACACTACCTTCTACTACATTGGGCAGAGTAGATGCATCTCAAGGTAATTTATATAGCCTGGCTGTTCAGGCGTATATATATGCATTTCCTTGGTTGTATTTGAGCCAACTTAGATGGCTTTGGACTTCTGAAGCTGGTAAAACTATTCAAGAACAAGATGGAGGAATGGCGATATCGGCTCCCATAAATTCTTTTTGGTGTGCACCTGGTTTAGCAAGTTCGGGTACTCCTACCGGAGGTAGCCCTAATGCAGATACACTATACTCACTTGCTTGGTGTGATCTTAGTGAAGAACCACTAATTCTATCAGTACCAGAGGTGACAAATCGCTATTATTGCATTGAGTTATCTGGAATAGACTCAGATACTTTTGGATATGTAGGGACGAGAGCAACAGGAACAGCAGCGGGCAATTATTTACTGGCTAGCCCCAATTGGCATGGAAGTATAGAGCGTTATAATGAAGGGAAAGAGCTAGATGAACAAATATTGGACGTATTACCAAGACCATTTTATGATTCTATTTTATTAATGGGTCGTACGGGAATTACTACAGGAACTCAAGAGGATATCCAAATAGCAAATGAGATTCAGAATCAGTATAAACTAACAACACTTTCTGATTGGGTAACTGGGGAATCCAATTCGGTAGCGCCTAAAGCACAACTTCCAATAGGTTTGGATTATAATAATTCTATAGGCAATTGGGTTACCATAAATAGAGCAATGACGCAATGTCCCCCAGGCGTATACCCTAGTATTGCACAAGATCAATTAATACAATTATTTGCTCAAATAGGGATAGGACCTAATCAAGATTTGAGAACCCAGTCCACCGAGAATTTAGAAATATTACAACAAGCAGCTCAGGACGGATTACAGATTTTAAAAACATCTTCTGGAAACACAAGTACATTGATAAATAACTGGAGTTATCCTCCTACATATATGGGTAAGGCAGGTCAAGTCGGAGATTACTTGGTAAGAGCTTCTTTACAAGCATTATCAGGCATTACAGCGCAGTGGACTATTGAAGCGGTTTATTTAAATACCATTTTGGATAGCAGTGGTCAAAACCTATCAGGAAATCAGGATTATACGATTGAGTTTACAGAAAATAGTTTTCCTCCGTTTGAAAGTAATTTTAATGGGTTTTGGTCTATTACACTGTATAATAGCTCGTACCAATTAATACCAAATTCTGTTGCTTATACTATAAATAGTAACGCAACAGAATATCAATCTCGTAATAATGAAGGAGGAATGACAATTCTTTTACAACAAGAAGAGCCTATAGATAACTCAGACGGAACTTATTGGCTTCAAACCCCTACAGCAGATGAGGACAACAATTATGATGATTCATTTTTTATGATATTGCGAGTTTATATACCCGCACCTTCAGTAGCGACAACACAAACATGGGTGCCACCTTCGGTTACTCGTACAAGTTGATATTGTAATCTTTACAAAAGAAGAAAAGACCTTACTCTGATTATTTAGAGTAAGGTCTTTGTGTTTGATATCAAATGTAAAGGGGAAACCCGTTACTATTTTAAGGGTGAAGAACATTGATTTTAAGGGGGAAAGGGCTGTTTTTATGAATAGTAATATAACAACTATTGCACCGTCATCCAATTCGGTTGATGTAACGGCAAAACTTGACATTCAACCTTCTAATGATAAGAATATGAATGGTTGGATAACAGCTATTGTTATTGCTGATGTAGCAGAGTAGTCATTCAGATTTTCTTAATAATGTATTAACTAAAAAAGCTTCAAGTCTGATGATTTGAAGCTTTTTTTATACGCTTTCGCGAAAGCGTACGATAAAGAATTCTCTTTTTTTGATTATCAGAAGAAAGAGAAGATTCCTTCTTTTTTATCTTCTATAAATTAGTTTGTTGCCAGTATAACAATTCCAAACGCGATCGCTATTTTTAAAGTTAATGACCAGCGATATTTCTTTTTGAATGTATGATTTTTTTTAACCCCCTTGTTTATCTTCTTTGAACTCTTTTTGAGTGATTCTTTATCTATGTTGGCAATTTCTGTAGATGAATTTGTAATCACATAATTTTGATAATCATCATACCCAATATACTTACATAAAAAATTTACGGTATCTGGATTTGGAGTACTTATAGTATCATTTTTTTTAATATACCTGGCATAAGCCCGCTCTAGGGTTTTTGCATTTAAATCTCCTATTTCTTTAACAACTTGCTTTGCTAAAGCATATTTAGAATGAGAGACACTTCCTTTTTTCGCTTTTTCAAATACTTCTTGAACGATTCTTTCTATTTGCTTGTGATTCATAGGGATATGAGAATTATACATTAGACAAATACTCGACTTTATGCCTTGTCATTGCCTGTATTTATTGATGTCTATAACTTGTCTTAAACGTGTCCATATTCTGTCTGCAATAACCTTATCATCTTCAATTTTCTTTGTATCAGGGATAGTTGCTGTTATGTATTGCTAACATAACAATTGTACAAAACTACTTCTTACGGAAACCCGTAAAACAGTCTACTTATGGACGATCGGAAAGTTACCTAGTGTAACTGTGATACGGATTTCAACTTTCCAAAAACCAAGGAGAACTCACTTGTGAGTAACGGGATTCTAGAACCCGTGCAGTAGATCTGAGATAATCTCAGACAGGCTCTCCTTTTTCAAAATTCAAAATTTTTAATGATGAAAAAGTTATTTTTAATAGCCGTAGTTTTTGGTAGTATATTTTTTACTTCTTGTAATCCAGAACCTCTCTCCGAAGAATTAGAACTTCAATTTACAGAAGGAGAAGATGGAGAAATTGAAGGAGAAGATGATGATGGATCAAATGGATAAATGATTCTTTTTTAAACACTTAATTCACTAATTTAGAGGGATGAAACATATACTTGTAGCATCCCTCTTCTTAATTATTTCTTGTAAAACAGTTAATGATGAATCTTCTAAAGATAATACGGAACTATATACTCAACTTCAAAACATATTTAACAATGATTCTATATCAAATGTAGATATGTTATCACTAACTAATTCTTATTTCAAGAAAGTAAAAAACACAAACAGGGATACATTATTATACAGGACTTTATTATTGAAAACGTTTTTGCACTCAAAGGAAAAAGAATTAGACAGCGCTATTTATTATTCTAATTACTTTCTTGATAAAGCAATAGAAAAAAGAGATACTTTTTATATAGCAAAAGCTTACTTAAAACTTGGAAAGTACAATAAGGATGAGAAAAGGTTGTCAGAATCGTTTGATTCTTATAATAATTCCTTTAGTTTTTTTAGAAGTATTGATAGTATTGAAGCTGGTAGGGCTTTATTTGAGATGTCTAAAATTCAAAAGAAAATTGGAGATTTTTCAGGAAGTTTAGAAACAGCAACCGATGCTCTTAAATATTCAGAAAACACAGATGATGTAAAAACTATTTTAGGTTTATATCAATCTATAGCAACCGTATATAGAGAACAAGAAAATTATGAGAAAGCACAAAAATATATTGAAAAAGCAATAACATTATCTCAAAGCCCATTAGGTATAAAGAAGATAGTTAGGAAAAACCTTTTAACTTGTGAAATTACGCAAGCAAACATTCATAAAGACCAAGGAGATTATAGTAAGGCGACAACTATTTTTAATAAACTATTATCAGATTCTCTTGTAATAGAAAACAAAAAGGAAAAAGCTAGAATTCAAAGTAATCTTGGTTATACGTTATGGTTAAAAGATAAAGAAAACCTTAAATCTGAAAAATTATTACAAGATGCTTTAAAAGAGCGTCAAAAAATAGAAGATATAAACGGTCTTATTGCCAGCAATATTCATTTGACACAATATTATAAAGGTATTAATAATGAAAAATCACTACAATATGCTCAAGAAGCATTAATGAAGTCAAAACAAGTAAAAAGCCTTTATTCTATTAAAGAATCTCTAGGGTATATTATAGATTTGAAAGATAATCTTATATATGAGGCAAGACTATTTAAAGAAATCGACAATGAATTGACAAAATTGAGACGAAAAACTCAAGATATATATGCTATTACTCGTTTTGAAAACGACGAAAATCAAAAAGAAATACAAGCACTTGAAGTAGATAATGTTAAAGAAAAACTCAAAAAAACTATTAGTATTATAACTGCTATAATGATAGGGCTTATAGGAATCTTTTTTACATTATTTCTTGTTCGGAAACACAAAAAAGAAAAAACAAGAGTGGTTATACGAGAAACCTTTCAGACAGAGCGTAGGTTATCTAAGAAAATACATGATGAGTTAGCAAATGACATGTCTGATACGTTAAATTATGTAGATAATCACACAGAAATTCCCACTACTATAAAAACGCATTTGGTAAATAAACTAGATGATATATACGACCGTACACGAGATATCTCTGCAGAGATAGGAGGTTTTGAAAGTAAAGACTTTGCCAAAAACCTTAAATTTTTGATCACACAACACCGTACAAAGGGTGTCAAAGTAATTACTAATGTGATGACTGGAATTAATTGGGATATCGTATCAGATCATAAAAAAATTAATATTTATAGAAGTCTTCAAGAGTTGCTTGTTAATATGAAAAAACATAGCAAAGCCACAGAGGTAACCGTTATTTTTAAATCAGAAGAAAATAAGAATTTTATAAACTATATGGATAATGGGATAGGGGTTGCTATAGACGATGTGCCTATAAGAGGACTCCAAAATGTGGAAACCCGTATAAAAAACATCGGAGGGAATGTTACTTTTATAACATCAAAAGGAAACGGTTTTAAAGCCCGCCTTTATTTTTTAAATTAAATCTCCCTTTTCTTATGTTTAAAAAAATAATAACCGCAGAAGACCAAGATACAACTCACCGTGGAGTAGAAAGTATCTTGAAAGAAGTAGTTCCATCTGTTCAAAAAACTAAATATTGTGATGATGCATTCATAAAAATAAAAGCATCTTTACAAGAAAATGCTCCATATGAGGCACTTATCACAGATCTTCAATTTGAAGAGGATCATAGAGATCGAGAGATTACCAGTGGCGAAGAATTAATTGCCGCAGTAAAAAAGATCATACCAGATATAAAAATCATAGTTTTCTCAGTAGAGAAAGGAATAGGAAGGATTAAGAAACTCTTTGATGAGTACGGTATCCACGCTTTTGTAGCAAAAGGAAGAGATGAATCTTTACATATTAAAAAAGCTCTGGAAGCCGTTTATGCCAAAAAATCGTATTGTACTCCAAAAATAAAACAACTCCTCAGAAGTGTAGATGATATTGACGAAATAGGAGAAGAAGATATTAAAATATTAGATTTTCTTTCTAAAGGATTGTCTCAAAGACAAATTTCCGAAACACTCACTCCTTCTTGTAGCCTTAGTAGCGTCGAAAAAAATATAGGTAGATTAAAAGTGCTCTTAAATGCAAGAAATCCTGTACAACTTATTTCCTTAGCAAAGGATCGAGGCATTATATGAATGTAATATTTCTGTTATATGCTTTCGCGAAAGCGTATAACAGAAAAAGATTTTCTCAATAGTAATAGTTGTACTATAACTGAGATGTCATTTTAATCTGTTAAAATAATATATAAAAAACCAGATTATAGCCAATTTTTCTCGTTTTTTGGAAAACGTACAGCTTATTGAGAAAAATGTCCAATCTTTAAAGAAAAATGTCCATTATGTTAAAATAGGTTAGAAAATATATTTGTGTTCTAATACATACAGATATGTTTTCAAATATAATTAACAAAAGTCCTGATGAAAATAATGACAAAGTTAACGTAGAATCATATACAAATTCTCCTCTTGTTGTATGTGATATTAATAGGTTTTCAATTGTCATTTTAGAATATAAAGGAACTATTGAAGTTAATTTTGATGAAACAAAAAGCTCAGATTTTAATATTCTTTTTTTGTGTCCAGGAGAAATCTTTAGAATTAAAGATTATAAACACGTGACTGTAGTATCTTTTGATGAAATGTCTCCTCTTAAAAAAGTATATGGTTTTGATTATGCATATGGGAATATTGACAAATTATTCCCTTTAACAAACCAAAATTATAAGAGCATTAAAGAACAAGTAAAAAAGTTAAACACTTTAATTACAGAGAAACATTTGGAATGGAATAAAAAAGCATTTTCTGTTATAGAAGAAATTTTTAAACTAAGCCCAACATATTCTGATAACCCTAATAATAGTCAACTTCCTTTAGTTTATTCTTTTGTGAGCTCGGTACATGAGCATTATACGATGTATCATCAAATCTCTTATTATGCAAATCTTCTTGAGATAACGTCAAAAGGGATAACAGAGAAGTTTTATAAAGAAGGATTATTAAACCCACATGCTTTTATTAAAAATAGAATTCTAGTTGAAGTCAAAAGACAATTAATATATACAGATAAGAGTATAAAGATTATTTGTTTTGATGTAGGGTTTAACGACCCCGCTTATTTTTCTAGATTTTTTAAAAAAAATGTAGGAATGACAATGAAGGAATTTAGAGTAAAATATAATGCAGGTTTTAATTAACCTCTATGGTACCAACCCACTCTACAATTTGTGCTACTTGCTCTTTAGAAAGCTTAGCCTCTGGATGCATAAAGGTATAAGAAGGAAGGGGCATTTTATTTTCTGTGATGTTTGTTATGATATTTGATAAATGCACTCTTTTTGTTCTATAGTCTATATGTTTCCATTTAGAAAAATTAAGTTCATTCTTAGCTTCTTTAATATGATTATCAACATACCAAGAAGCAGGACTGATATTATCATACCAATAATAATCTGTTGTATTTGAATGACAATTATAACAAGAATTTTTAAAAAGAGTAGCAATGTGTTCAGGAGCATTTTCTGTTACGAGAAAATCACTATAAGTAGCATCATCTTGAATGTTCTTATTGGGCCTGTAAAATTGAATTCCAATAAAAATAACAGCAAGAAGTAAGAGGATGCTTTTTGTCAATATGACCTTTTTTTTACGATTTTTTTTCATTCGTGTATGTGTCTGAATTATATGTTCTGTTCAAACTAATAAAAGAATAAAATAAACAGATAAAAGACTTGGACTTTTTTCTTTACTTAACAAGTAGAGTTAAATATCTGACAATCAAATAGTTTGTGTTTTTTGTTTTAAAACAAATACCCATGATGTTTTTTAAATATGAATGAATAACATAAACAAATAACTGGTTTTTCTCGTTTTTGAGGGCGGATTATCAAAAAAGAAAAAAGTCCATTCTTTATCAATATAACTCCTGTAATTTTATCATATGAAATTTATTGACATAGGTCACAATTTTATTTTTCACGTTAGAAATGGAAATTTGGCACAAATATTATCTCAATACTTTACATCAAAAACCATTGTTGAGGTTACTAGATTGTGTAATAGCAAAAAAGAATATAGAACACTTGTTCCTTTTTGTAAATATTTACAAAAAGTCACCATAGTGCAATGTAAGCTGGAAAATATTGAAGTTGAGAATGACACCTTAGCTTTTCAGATTTTTATGATTACAAAAGATAAAGGAGGCAGTATAGATTTAACAGAGCATACAGTTACTAGTTCTTGGAACAATAATAAAATTACAAAACATATTCACACGATTATATCATATTAAAATTATGAAAAAAGTAAGCATTCTTGTATTAGCAGTATTTCTTGGTATTATAACCTCGTGTAGTGATGCTACATCTAGTTATGATGAAGTAACATACTTTACTATGGAAGGAGATAAACTCAAACGCCCAACAGATTATAGAAAATGGGTGTATGTAGGTACTCCAACAACGCCTAATGATATGAATAATGGAAAAGCGGCTTTTCCAGAATTTCATAATGTATATATAGACCCGACTAGTTACAAACATTGGAAAGCTACAGGAGAGTGGAGAGAGGGAACTATTCTAATTAAAGAACTTGTTAGTGTAGGTACAAAAGCTGCGGTGAGTGGTAACGGATATTTTATGGGAGACTTTATAGGATTAGAAGCTACTATAAAAAGCAAAAAACTATTTCCTAATGAGCCTGGAAATTGGTCTTACTTTAGTTTTACAAATCCAGGATCTAAAGATTTAAAGAATACAGCAACTGCCTTTAATACAAACCAATGTAATAGTTGTCATGAAGGGAATGCGCAAGATGATTTTGTGTTCACGCAGCATTATCCTGTATTACGAGCAGCAAAAGGAGCTGGTGAAGGAATTACTCCAGAAAACAGATCAAGTAGACCTAAGACTATGGTTATAGGAGAGTGGGAGCCGTCTGCTCCGACACCAGCAAACTTGGACTTAGAAATACCTTTAGAAAAAGAAGCATTATTTGCGTACCTAAAATCTGGGGCATATAAGGAATTTAAAACTCAAGAAAAAGAAAAGCATCCATCTACAGGACCACACACACAAGTAGGTCTGCCTGTAAGAGTTTTTATGAATGATGGGATAGCAAGCTCTTTAGCATCAAATAGAGATGAGCACCCAATGGGAGCAAGTATTGTAAAGGAAATGTTTAATAAAAACGGCGAATTATCTGGATGGGCTGTGATGGTAAAAACACAAGACGGATCAGATAATGGACTAGGATGGTTTTGGTATGAAGTAACAAGTACTGAAGATTCGAGTGCCTTAGCAGCGATGGGTAATGGAGTAAATGGATGTATAAGTTGTCACCAAATAGGAAACAGAGATATGGTAAGAACCTCTTTTCCTTTTCAAGATTAAAAATTATTAATTATAATAAAAATCAACCATAAATGAAAAATTCAATAGTAAAAGTATTAGCATTCGTATGTATTGCAGCAGGATTTATGTCCTGTGGTAATAGTGAAGCTTCTTATGAAGAAGTGACCTATTTTACAATGCAAGGAAATGAGTTAAAACGTCCAACAGATTATAGAAGTTGGGTATATGTAGGAACACCATTAACCCCTAACGACCTCAATAATGGGAAGGCAGCCTTTCCAGAATTTCATAATGTATATATCGACCCTGTGAGTTATGATGAGTATAAAGCAACAGGGAAGTGGAGAGATGGAACTATTCTGATTAAAGAACTTGTTAGTGTAGGAGGAAAAGCTGCAGTAAGTGGTAATGGCTATTTTATGGGAGAATTCATTGGTTTAGAGGCAACCATTAAAAGTAGTAAGCATTTTGCAAGTGAACCAGGAAACTGGGCATACTTCAGCTTTACAACGCCTGCAAATGAAGATCTAAAATCTTCAGCAGCGCCATTCCCTACAAATGCTTGTAATTCTTGTCACGCAAATAGTGCAAAAGATGATTTTGTGTTTACACAACATTATCCAGTACTACGTGCAGCAAAAAGTGTAGGATCTGGGGTCGTTCCTGAAAACACTTCGGCAAGATAGAGACCTTAATTATTTCTTGATTATTATTACTAAAAATGAGGTCCTTACTAGGCCTCATTTTGTATATAATAGAATCCTAAAAAGAGGATATGAACTGGAATGATGTTATAAAATTTGCAAATAACGGAAGCCCTACGCCAGATCGTCGAGTCGAAAAAACAGATGAACAATGGCAAAAAGAGCTTACAGAAGAACAATACAGAATCACCCGCTTAAAAGGAACAGAAAGAGCTCATACAGGAGCACTCTGTAGTATTTTTGAAAGTGGAGAGTATGGTTGTGTTTGTTGTGATACAACGCTTTTTGATTCTTCAGGAAAATTTAATTCAAGTTCGGGATGGCCTAGTTTTACAGAGCCTATAAAGGATAATGTGATTAGCTTTATTAAAGACACCACGTTTGGGATGATTCGGGTAGAGACAATTTGTAGTACGTGTGATGCGCATTTGGGACATGTTTTTCCCGATGGACCAGCACCCTCTGGACTAAGATTTTGTATTAATTCAGAAGCCATAACGCTACACTTATAAGATAATAACGCTTTCGCGAAAGCAAAAGAAGAAACATAACAATGCACACAAAATTAGTCACTTTTGGAGGAGGCTGTTTCTGGTGTAATGAAGCTATATTTCAAGAAGTAAAAGGAGTAATAGAAGTGACATCGGGATATAGCGGAGGAACTACAGATCATCACCCATCCTATGAAGAAGTATGTTCGGGAACCACAGGTCATGCCGAAGTTATTCAAGTAATATATGATGCTCATGTTATTCTTTTTGAAGAATTACTTGTTATATTTATGACAACTCATAACCCAACACTTCTTAATGAAGAAGAGGCAAAACAAGAGACACAATATAGGTCGATTATATTTTATGAGAATACAAGAGAGAAGGCGATAATAGATCTAGTACTCTCTGAATATCAAACGTTTTTTGATAGACCCATACGTACAGAGGTAAAAAAACAGGAATGCTTCTTTAAAGCCGAAGAAGAACATCAAGAGTATTATAAATCAAATAAAGAGTCTCGCTATAGTATAGCAGTAATCGAACCTAAACTTGTTAAATTTAGAAGAAGACACAACACAAAAGTAAAGTCGATCACATAATCTCTTTTAAAAGCATACGTATAACGCACATTTGTTAATGTTTCATCATATGATAATAACCTTTGAGAGGTGAAATGGGTAAGAGAAATAGAAGAATGTGCAATAAAAATAAAGGACTCACAAAGTACCTTTGTCCTTATAAAAAATGAATCATTAATTAAAATATGTCAACGATGTTAAAGCACTTAATTTTAGTACCGATTATTATAATTTTTGGATTTATAAATCCTAACAAGACGACTATAGACTCTAGTAAAAAAGAGATCTCTAAAGAATCACAAGAAGAGATTGCAACGTTCAATCAGATTATACAGATGAAGTTAGAACAAGCGAATGTCTTAGATGAGAAAGCAACTCTTTTATTTGCTCAAGATCCAAATTCTAAAGAAGGACAAGAGCTTAAGGGAGAAGCAACTCTTTATCGCGCAATGACTTTAAAATATCAAGCGGCCATTGCTTGTAGAATGCGATAAATACAACTTGTTTTTGTCTTAGAAATAATACGCGTTATATTGTAAATTGTTGTCATAAGGCAAGTGTATAACTTGTTTTATTTATAACATATATAAACGTAAGTATTGTGGGGAAAAGAACTCTTCTACAGATTTAAAATTTGGCTATTTACCAAGAATTTATAAAGACAAATTTACAGAAGATACTAATTGTTATGTTTTGCGAAGAGGTTTTCCAGACTTCCCTAATTGTCCTTATGGAGAGGAGTTTTCAATGCTCGGGTATGACCCTAAACAAAAGGTATACGTATGGTTGTCAAAGAGCATTATTAAAGATAAAGATTTGAATGTAATACAGTATGAACGTTCTTCTACAGTACATTAAATACAATTATTAAAAAATTAGATTATGGGAAATTTTAAAAAAGCATATATCGCAGGTGGATGTTTTTGGGGAATGGAAGACTTGTTTAGAGTAAGACCAGGGATTAAGAATACTGAAGTAGGTTATTTAGGAGGAGAAAATGATCATCCAACCTATAGGAATCACCCAGGTCATGCAGAAGGTATCGAAATAACATACGATTCAGATAAAACATCATTTAAACACATTTTAGATTATTTCTTTAGAATTCATAACCCTACAACATTAGATAGACAGGGAAATGATAGAGGGTCGAGTTATCGATCTACTATATTTTTCCAAAATGAAGAAGAGGTAAGTGACGCAAAAGAGGTTATAAAACTTGTAGATAATTCAGGTAAATGGGGAGGAGATGCTGTTACTACGCTAGAGCCATTTACAAAGTTTTGGCCAGCAGAACCAGAACATCAAGATTACTTGGTTAGGAAACCTAATGGATATACTTGCCATTTTGAAAGATTTGGTAGTTTTATTAAATAGATATAAACCACTTATATAAAAGATGATAAAGGAATATTTCGTTTTAATAGTACTCATGTTTGCTTCGCTATCACTGTATGCACAACATGACGAGGATATTGAAAAAGAAGAAGAAAAACCTGTAATAGAGATTATCACATCAGGGATTTATTCTTCTTCTTTAAAAGAGGATGAAAGTGCCTATGGGACTGAGATACACTTAACATATTGGCATAATGAAGAATGGGGTGGTGGATTGTCATATACAGCAAAGTTTGAAGATGAAGAAACATTACATGATATAGCACTACTTGGTAGTTGGAATGTTACTAGATGGATGACACTTAACGTAGGACCAAATTTTGGCTTGTCTGGAGAAGAAAGGGATTTTGAAGTATCTGCGTATGTAGAAGCAGAAGGTAATATTCGTCTTTCAGAATGGTTTCATTTTGGCCCAGTCTCGGGGCTTATATTAGGTGAGAACTCAGAAATTATACTAGGAATGCATCTCGGATTTGAATTTTAAAACAGGAAAGAACCTAAAACATTTAATTTAATTTCCTTTCTTTGAGTATGAGATTAGAATATGAAGATTTTAAAGATGAGAGTTCTTTTGTTGTAACAAATTTTAATTGTGATCCATCTCAATATTTACTTAAGAGAAAAGGAAGCTATAAAATTGTATGGAGTAACGATAAAGATGTCACTATCGGTATAGATGGATATGAAATCGTTCTAAAAAAGGATCAAATGATTTTTTGCACGCCATTAAACGTGCTTGATATTCCAAAGGAAGATGGTCTAATAGCGATAGTTTTTAATCGAGAATTTTATTGTATTAGGGATCATGATGAAGAAGTATCATGTAATGGGTTTCTGTTTTTTGGTTCGTCTACACCTCCAATTATTACATTAAATAAAAAAGATACAACATGCTTTCAAGCCATGTTTTATATCTTAGAAGAAGAGTTTGAAGAAAAAGACCACATCCAAGGTGAGATGCTTAGAGTCTTGCTTAAAAGGATACTTATAAAATCAAGCAGACTCATAAGAAAGGAACTTAATGATGTTACGATTCCATCTACTCAACTAGATATTGTTAGGCGTTATAATGTATTGGTCGAAAAACATTTTAGAGAAAAACATCAAGTTGCAGACTATGCCGATATGTTACATAAAACACCCAAAACCCTATCTACGTTATTTAAAAAGATGGGTGATGCACTACCATTAACAATCATAAATGACAGGATATTACTAGAAGCAAAACGATTATTACTTTATTCTGATAAAACAGCAAAAGAAATTGCATATGAACTCGGGTACAATGAATCTGGGCATTTTTCAAGATTTTTCAAGAAAAAAGTAGGACTTTCACCGTCAAAATTTAGAGAGAAAAAATTTACATAATAGCAATTATTGTTGCTTGATTTCTTCTGTAAATGCCATTGATTTTACTTCCGGTTTAGAAAAAGCATATAAGGTCTCTTCTATATCTTCTTTGGTATGAGTAGCTGTTGGAATTACTCTTAAGAGCGCAAGTTTCTTAGGCACAACCGGGTAAGCTACCATTGAGCAAAATATAGAAAAATCTTTTCTTAATTTTTCAACCAGATGAATAGCTTTAACAATATCTCCAGATAAATAAAGAGGCGTAACGCAGGAATTAGTTTTTCCTATATCATACCCTAAATTTTTAAATCCAGTTTGTAATTCTTGTGTGTTTGCCCAAAGTTTATTTCTTAATTCTGGAGTATTACGCATGATATCAAGTCTTTTAATAGCCCCAAGAACATATAGAAGTGGTAATGTTCTAGAGAATATTTGAGAGCGCATATTGTATTTTAGATAGTCTATAACGTTGCTGTCTGCGGTAATAAAAGCACCCATACTAGCCATTGATTTTGTAAACGTAGAATAATAAATATCGATATGATCTTGTATCCCTTGCTCGGTTCCTGTTCCAGATCCATCGTGTCCCATCGTACCAAAACCATGAGCATCATCTACCATAACCCTAAAATTATACGATGCTTTTAGAGCGATAATCTCTTTTAATTTTCCTTGTTCTCCTTGAATTCCAAAAATCCCTTCGGTAATGACTAAGATTCCGCCTCCTGTCTTGTCTACTCTCTTTTCTGCTCGTTTTAAGTTTTGTTCTAAAGCATCTACATTATTGTGAGAAAAAGCATAGTGTTGTCCTACATGCAATCTAACCCCATCTACAATACACGCATGACATTCGGCATCGTATATTATAATATCATTTTTATCTACCAATGCATCAATACAAGAAAGCATCGCTTGATACCCAATATTTGTCACAAATGCCGCTTCCTTATTTACAAAGGTTGCTAGTTTTCTTTCTAATTCTTTATGATATGATGTTTCTCCCGTCATCATTCTAGAGCCCATAGGATAACTGCCGCCCCATTCATTAACAGTTTCAATCTCGACCTTGGTTACCTCTGGATGATTGGCCAATCCTAAATAATTATTAGAAGACCAATTAATACATTCTTGACCTTTGTAAAACATCCTATTTGACACTTTTCCTGTGAGTTCGGGAAACGTAATAGACCCTTCTATCTTGTTTTTCCAATTTCCGATAGGACCTTTATTTTCATATGTTTTTTTAAAAATATCGTGCATAATTAGTATTAGATAGGTGAGATATAGGGTGTTGATTATTAAATATATAGTGTTGTAATCTCTCTCAAGATATGTAATTTGTTATTAAATTATATCTATATCAGGAGATTATATGGTGTGAATAAAAGAAATTATCCAGTTTCTTAAAATATCTTTTTAGGCGATCTTTTTAAGATATACGCTTTCGCGAAAGCGTAACCCTCTATTATACTTCTACTATTTTCAGGACTCTATTTTTGATCTGTATTCAAAAAAGAAAAGAGTCCAATACGTTTAGGCTTTAGCATATTAAATTACTACTTCTCAAGTTTAATGAGAACTTTTTTTAATGCTAACTAAATTTTTAATTTATTATGAAAACACTAAGTAAAATGATCGTCGCGGTAATTGTTACAGCTGTATTATTGGGCTTTACCGTCGTAAACAAAACAACCGAGCCAAATAGCGAAACCATCGCTAATGATGGTGCGATTTATGTTGCAACAAATAAAACTTCTGGCAATTCTGTTGTAGGTTTTATACAGAATGATGATGGTTCTCTGGAAGCTATTGGCGAGTATGCAAGTGGAGGAACAGGAACCGGAAATATAGAAATATTTGATGGAGGATATGACCCTACTCACCCTCTTGCAGATGGTGTAGATCCATTAATTTCTGCGTATGGAATTTTTAAAACCAGTGATAGCAAACATCTTTTGGTCGTAAACTCTGGAGATGCAACAGTAAGTTCTTTTAATGTAAATAAGGACAAGAGTCTTACTCTTGCAAGTACGGTAGCTGCGGGAGATATACATCCTTTAAGTATTGCATCACATGGAGGAGTAGTTTATGTGGCTAGCTCTGGGAATGTAAAAACCCCTCCCTTTAGCGGAAACATTACGGGATATCGTATAGATGGATCAGGGAAGTTAACACCTATTGCAAATTCAACAAGGGACTTAAAAGCACGTCCTACTTGCGTTGCTTTTACATCTGACGGTAAATATCTTGTTGTTGCAGAATTAGTAAGCGGTTTAATCAAGGTGTATGGGGTTCAAGCCAATGGGATGTTAACAACAGAACCTATCTCCATGACAAAGTCTCCTCATGATGTTCAGAATGGTAGATGGTTGCCTATTCCTGTTGGATTTGATATAGTCAAAAAAGGAAATAAACATGTGATACTGGTTTCTGAAGCTAGATTTTTGGATAATGCAGGAATGCTCAGAGAAGAAGCAAACAAGGTACCTCAATCTCCAAAGTATTCATGGCAAACGGGATCTACGTCTTCATATACACTAGATAAAGCAGGGCAGATAAAAATGGTTTCTGGTGATGTTATGACAGGAGAGAATAAAGAAGGAGGACAAATTGCAAATTGCTGGGTAGAAGTTTCTCCAGATGAAAAGTATCTTTGGGCTTCCAATGCACTTTCTAGTTCTGTAACCTCTTATGATATAGGAAACAATGGCAGCTTAACTCTTAAAAACGAAAAAGCGTTTAAAATGAGTGACGAAAGCTTATTTTTTGGTGATAGTTTTGTTAGTAAAGATGGACGTTACCTTAACCAGTTGATAAGTAATAAAGGAGCGATTATGGTTTTTAAAATCATGCCAGAAGGTGATCTAGAAGAAATAGGTCTTTATACAGCATCTGGTTTACCAGCAGTTGGCGCATACGGATTAATTGTACTATAGGAATACATCTTTTAAATGTAATTAAACATTAATAAATAGCCTATAGCTTTTATGCTATAGGCTATTTTTAAAATAAGAAGTGATTTTAGCAATATACTAAGTGCTATTAGAAATATGTGCAGTTATAAGAAAAGGTATCTTTTATTGGTAATCAAGAGGTAAATTAAGTTGTTTTTCAAAAGTTTTAATACGATCTATTACAATCAACATACTTCTAATTTTTAATATATACGCTTTCGCGAAAGCGTAACCCACGATCTTAATCCTGTTAAAGATCAAGTGATGATTACAGATATCAATGAGAAATAAATAGCACTCATTAACTTTACTAGTTAATGTGCATACGAACTAAAGAAGAATATTTTTTAAGTATTTTGACCTATTTGACCGTTGTCAACTATCCAAGAAATGGCAGACATCCTATCTTTAATAGGAAAGTATTTTAAAGTCGCTTCTACTAATAATGCATTATCAAAAGCAGCAAGGGCATGAATCCATTTTCTATTTGTTACTAGCGCAATTTTATTAAAACGATTTGCATACTCTAAAGGGAATAAAGTACCTATGGTAGCGGCACTTAACGAGAAGCGTTTAATATTACTATCTTCTAGATATAGGTTAATCTTATCGTGTATCTCAAGTTTTTTTAAAATCTGAGACCGAAGATCTAAAATGGTCTTTTTGTCCATAGTGCCTTCTATAACGTAGCCTATGGTGTTATCTGCAAAACTAAAATCTATAAACATATCACTAGGGAATGACAATTAATTATAATGGTAAAGATACGGGAATATAATTTAATGATTATCAATTGAATAGTGTTTTATGTATTCAATAAATAAGATCTGGACCTCTTCTTATTTTTCTAGAAGAATATGGATTATTCTATTCTTAATATGTACGCTTTCGCGAAAGCGTATTCATTCTGAAAATAGAGGTATTCAGAGTTGTTTTTTGTACCCGGTCTAGGGGTTGCTTTGTATGCAATACGTATTGCCCAAAAGAGGAAAATAACGAGAGTCAGTACGTATTTAATTTCTCGTGTACCTTGTCTATCTCTCTGTCTACATAGGCTTGTGCATAGTGTACATAGCGGTTAAAGGAAGCACTCATATTGCTATGACCACTTATCTTTCTTACGAGATGTTCTGGCATGCCTAAGATGAGTAGGGTAGTGATAGCAGTACGACGCATCATATGCGAACTCATCTTATCACAAAAGCGTGTTTGCTTGGTTTGGTTTTTATTTTTTACAGCCTTGCCTTGTACTTCACGAGTTTGCTCTATCACATTGGTAAAACCAGCAAGTTCGCCTATGTGTTTCAAGTTTTTATTATAATTGAATAGTGTCAAAGATCCAAAAAGGAACGTTTTAGAACTACGGGTTCTATACTTTTTAAAAATAGCAACGGCATATTCTGGAAGCTTGATAAAACTATAGGTTTTGGTTTTTTGTGATTTGATTTTAAGATACCATTGATCGTCTTGTAACTCAAAATTTTTGATGGTCAATGTAAAAATATCCGAATACCGAAGTCCTGTAGTACAACCAAATACAAAAATATCTTTCACCTTTTTATGCATCGGTTTTAAAGAATCATGAAACCCCCGATCATGAATTAAAAACTTAAGCTGTTCTGGAGATAATACCAGGATATCTACTTCTTCTTTACGCACATATAAAAGCCTGTGATAATCTCCTGTATAGATGTCTTTATCATAGGAGAGATAGTTTAAGAATACTCGAATGATTTTAATATTAGAACCTACATAATTATCCCGACATCCTTTTTTGTAGAGGAAATTGGTGTAGTTTTTATAGAATTTTTTCCAATAATTTTTCTCTGAAAGACGTTCTCGTTTGGTAAGTTTGGTTGTGTCACAAATGCGTAACTCAAAAGAGGTTCCTTCTGTAAATTGCTCTAGATTATGAAGTACATACCTATAGTTGTCTATAGATTGTTTTTTGATACGCTCTCCATTCTTTTTTAAGCGTTTTCCTGTTTGTGTATCTTTTATAAACTGCCTAAAAAGAGGAAGTAATGGTTGTGTTTTTTTCATGAGTAATCAAATTAATATCGCATTGTTTACAAAAGAGGATATATGACCTGTGTGAATAGGTAACAGCATTTATCTTGATAGAAGAAAACAGTTCTTAGCCAGACTCGAATAGACATAGGTCATCTCTTTTGTAAACAACCGTTGGGTTAGTATACAATGAGTTAAAAAGAGATTATTTAAAAAGTATAACTGCTGTCAAACTGAACTCGTTTCAGTTTCTCATAGCATTACTAACTAATGCTGAGATTCTGAAACGAGTTCAGAATGACGTATTCAGTTACTTTTCAAATAACGTCTTTACAATATGTTAAGATTACTATGTTTTGGTATGCTTGTTAGGGTAGAGTTTATGAGTATTCTTTAAAATGATAATAATTAAAACTTTTATAGAGACCGAATATTTACAACGATACTCGGCCTCTTAATTATACTTAATTAATAATACAGATCCCCTTATTACTACAATAATTGTAGCCCGTGTATTAGTAAGTAATACTTTTAATTCTTTTAAAATAGCTCAATAAAAACTGCTTTTATTCTTTGTGCCTACTTACTCTATACGGCACTCGTCACAGACGAGCGCTAGCGGGGGGCTAATTCTTTTCGTAAATATTCATACGTGGATGATCTTCAATTATATCATCGTTTAGTAAAAGAATTATATCCTCTAGAACATCTGTAATATTAATTCTTGTTATAAATGCTTTTTCAGGTCTTTTTTCTCTTCCTTCCAATTTCATTAATCGATTTATTTGAGTAGCATTGATTTGTTCTTCATAATTTTCTTTTATGTACTTTATACTATCATCTAATAATTTAATTAAATAAATTCTCCTTTCTTTAGAGTTAAGATTATCTTCTAAAGATAGTGTAACCCATCCTACTGGTTTTATATCAATAATTGGATCAATTATATCTTTTAAATAATTTTCAAACCATAACAATACACCCTTATTTCTTACACTTTCTTTAAATAAAGACAAGCCTAAAATTAAAATAAAATCATTAGGGTCGATATATTTATCATTATATCTAATAATACTTGTTGACATTTTTTATAAATTACTGTGTATAAATTACTTTCTCTTGATTACTCTTACTCATTTTACTTACATGATCTTGTACTCTTTTTTTGCCAGCATTATCAAGTGCTCTCATATCAATGTTAAAAAAATCTGTAGTAGCCCCTTTATCACGAAAATGAGAGTCAATTGATTTTATAAAGCTATCAATATTAAAGCCTGAGTGATTTGGAGCACTAATCATATCAATAGATTTATTTTTATATCTTCCAGTAGTAAATATAAAATCACCAGATTTTGGATCAGTTTTCTTAACAGCTCTTAATGTTGTTTGGAAAGCATCTTCAATAATGGCTGCTCCTTCAGCTTCTAATAAACTATATACACCACTACCAGTTTCGTCAACAAAGTTTACTACTATTTCATCAGCTCTATTCTTTAGAGAATTAGTTTTAAGCATAGCAATTATAGCACTTATACCCGTACTACTTTCTGATTTAGCACTAGCTTTACTCGCTTCTAAAACTGCTTTTCTATAAGCACTAAGTTCTCCAAATGTATAGATTGCTGTAACCCCTTCAAACAATCTCATGCCGTCTTCAAAACTTGGAGTTCCAGTTCCTGCATTATAATCTTCTTCAAAGATACCTCTATTCCAACTAAATCCATATTGAGGAACTTCAACTTTAGTTTGATATCCGCCTTTATCTCCATAAACTACTTCTCCATAACCAAATGTGAAACCTCCTACTAATCCCGAAACAATGATGGTTGATGTATAAACAACTCCATCAACAATATCTTCTGAAGTTCCAACTACAAAATTGGCAGTCGCTGGTCCAGATTGAAATATTGTGAAAGGATTCAAAGTACTTGGCAATCTCCCTAACTCTAATCCTTCTAATTCAACACCATCTAACACTCTGTTTTCAGAAAAAGCATACGGAGAATTCCAAGGATATTCTTTAAACAATGGATCTTGAGCAAAAAACCTCCCAACTCTCGGATCATGCATTCTAAAGGTATAGTTCTGGCTATTCCCTACCCCTTTGATCTCATTATCGAGTTCTTGTCCTTGGAAGCCATACCTATAATCACTGGTATTAGCGTGTCTTCCTGGTAAAAGCATACCAAAAGGATAGTAATCTTATGTGTAAGAACATCAAGAATATAGTTACCTATATCATTTGTTTTTTGTTGAAAATCAGAAATTTACATATTAAATTTCAAACACATCACTTGTTTTTAAAAAGCTAAAATAATGGCTGTTTTTTGCCATATTGTGTCAAAAAATGCTAAAAAAACAGTCCGTTTTAATCATCATTTCAAGTAATTTTCTACTTATAAATATACAGTATCCGAATAGTTATTGTTCCTTATTTTTATAAAAATACTGCTTCTCTTTTTTATTAAACATGATATAAATAGAATCTCCAACTATTTTCAAAACTTTGATATGATCAATGGTACTTCCTTCTCTCTTTCTATATAATTTCCCATCAATTCTTAAAACTGCTGTTTTTCTTGTTTGACTGTTACTTTTTGTAAATCCTAAATAGGTGATGGTAGGCCAATGTATCGACATTGGTTTTTTATTTGTTTTAATTCTTGGTGTTGTTTCTCCAATTATAGAAGAGGCTCTTTTTTTTGCTGTATACTTTTTATCTAAAAATGGATCTCTATTGGAAAGGTTGAGTGCAAACACATTTTCTTTCTCTGCCCTATTTTCTGGAAGGCGTAATTGCTCTCCAGTATATGTAGCTGTGTCAGTTTGTTCATTAGAAGTACCGCCTCCAAAATATTTATAGGCAATCCCTCCATAGACAATTACCATGACTACAATTAACGCTATGTTTATTTTCTTTTTCACAACTAGTTAATCATAAAAGAGGTTATCTCACTATATGCACTCATATTTCCAGCGACATCATCTACACGTACACGCCAGTAGATAACTCCTGTATTTGTAAATGTATAGGTTGTCTCAGAAACATTTACTGTTACCGTATCTATTAGGGTTTCAAAATCTTCGGTTTCTGAAAACTCGATGACACTACTTCTTTCTGATTGTACATTCCCTGTGTCTGCACCTATCGACCAATCAAAATCTATCGTATCTGTATCAAACATGGCATCTTGAGCTGGTGTACCTAACGTGGGTGCTTCGGGTACAGATCGATCTATAAAAACGGAGCGTTCACTAAAGGTGGTTTGTGACTCATCATTTATCGCTTTGACACGCCATAAGTATTGCGCATCTTCTTCGTATACATTATTATCTACTTGAATAGAGGTCATCACTGTATTTTCTTGAGTCACGGTGGTTGTTCCGTTTAAAACTCTTAGTAATTCAAAATCATAGGAGTCTGCTGCTGCTAGCGCTTCCCAAGTATAAATCAATGTGGTATTGTTTGTAAATAGGCTATTGCTTGGCGTACTAAGCGTCACGCTTTGCGATGCCAGATCATCAGAAAAAACAACACTAAACGATGTAGACTCAAAAAACGGCGTGACATAGGCAAAATTTTCTGCGCGTACAGTCCAGGCATAATTTCCTGAAGGTAGATTTACTTGTAAAGAAGTGGCTGGTACTAGGGAGTCTAATACGAGACCTATATTTTGAATATCATTTTGTACTTGTAGTCTATATGCGTCTGCATCTTCTACAAAACTCCATTGAAAATTAACCGTATTTCCGTCTATCTGATTTCCCTGTAAAGGAGAAAAAGGGACAACTTCTTCATCAGAAATATCTTCTTCTAAAACATCATCACAGCTTATACATATAGCCATGAGCATGCATCCTATAAGGGTTATTATTTTATACTTTTTCATAGTTTTGAAATATTATTTTAAGAAACAATTCTTTGCGATTACGCCTATAATCTGTTTTGACAAAAAAATGAGTACTTGTTATTTTTGAGCTCGAAAACTCTTTTTCGATTGTATGTAAGAGTGTCATTACATTTTTATAATCTCCAGAAACGGTTACTTGATTGGTATACACCTTGAACTGATTAAAAGAGGCATGATGAATCCCTTCTATATCCACAATTTCAATATGTGAAGCTGTTTTTGAAATGAATTTAATAATCTGTTGTTGTATACTTTCGGGACTTACATTTACATCTCCTATGTACTTTTCTATCACCTTTATTTCTTGTTTCAGATACTGGATATCAGAAGTAAAATTTCTATTTTCGAGCTGATTAGATCGTAGTGTTGCTAGTTGTTTATCAATATGCAATACCTTCTTAAAATTCTTTTTATAAGAAGCCATAAGCATCAATACCGTAAGTATGGATGCGTATATGACTTTCTTTTTATAAGGTATATTTTTAAACATAATCTATAGCTTTATGATATTTCAACGGTAAGTTCAAAGCTTCCATCTAGGGATCTATTTCGCTCATAATCTGTCACCTCAATACGTTTTATCCATGACATCTCTTTTAACGCATCTATCCAAGTATCTACTGCGGTATCATCATTGCTTATTCCAGATATTTTTATGAGGTTAAAGTCAAGGTCTATCTTTTCATTTGGTTTTACTTTCTTTTCTGGCGGTTGTACTTCTAAGGAGATAAGTACAATCTCCGAAGGCACCGAATTTGTGATTCCAGAAATATATTCTGTAAACATGGCATTTCTATTAAACCCACTATGTGTAAGAATGTATTCCTTGTTTTTCTTGTCTTCAATAAGCTTGTCTATCGTGGCTTGACTTTGTTGTAGATATGATATCTCTGATTGCTTTTCAAAAAAGGCTTTTGAGGTGCGTGTTTTTAAAATATGGCCTATAAGCAACGAACAAATAATAAAGAGGATTGCGATAACACCCCCTTTTTTAAATATCTTTTTGTAATAACTATCTTCTCTATTCTTTTTAATAATTGCCTCACTTCCTATCACATAAGAAGCGTTTATTTTTTCTTCTATAAAAAGAGAAAGCGCCGTAAGATGTTGATGAGAGATTGATTCGTTAAGAACTGTATATATCGTTTCTTTTATGTCTTGACTTTTGTTAAAAGAAGTTATTTGCTTTCGCGAAAGCGTAACCTCACTACACCCTGTAGTAATCACAGATACTTCTTCTTCTATATATGGCAGTATATTTTTTACGACAAAAGGACCTAAAGTATATCGTATTACCTGAAAGTCTGCCTGTGTAAAATCTTCAAGTATGGGGTCTATCATATTCTTCCTTGTGTAGGAAACAAAAACGTCTGTATCTTGAATCATCTCATAGATATAGAAATCTTGAAGGTCTGCTCTAAAGAGTATTTTCTTTATATATCCTTCTTGATATGTCGTGTGTCTTGAAGCAATAGGATCGCCTTCAAAGTTGAGGAGGATAGGATAGTCATTTTTACAGGTCGAGATCACCTCAGAAAATGAAACATCTGTAAACTGATCTTCCATATAAAAATCACCTTGGGATTCATCTCGTATCAAAACGCCATGATATGTCACCGTTTCTTTAGAGAGGATCACACTGATGGCGTAATACCGTTTTGTGTTTTGTAATGGTGATTTTATGTTTATAGAAGAAGTCATACTTAATAGATAACAGTGGGTTTTATAAAGATGTGCAATTTTGATTTATCCTTTCTTTTGGTTCTGTTACTAAAGAACCATTTAATAATAGGGATTCTAGAAAGTACTGGAGCTCCAGTTCCGGAATTCTCTTTTTCTAATTCTTCTAGACCTCCTAAAAGAACCATCTCATTATTTTTAACTCGAATAGAAGATCCAAATCGTTGTGTTGCTTTATCCGGTGGAGCATTTTCTCCTGCTCTTCCTAAAAAGGAACTCCGTTCTACTTCGACACTAAGAGTAACATGTTCATCTTTTGAAACTACAGGCGTTATTTTTACACTTAGGTTTGCTTCGGTAGGTTTAAAGGTTCCTGATTGTAATATATTATCACTAATTCCTGAGTTAATAAGGGTGTTATTTTGTTCAAAATAATAGCTTGTTTCTCCTATAGAAGAGTTTGCTTCATGCCCATTTAGCGTGACTAGTTTTGGGGTGGAAGTTATCTTCACCATAGAGTTACTTTCCATAGCGCGTAGGTTGGCATAAAAGTTTTTGGTCACCTTTCCTAAGTTTATAAAACCAAGACCATTAAAGGAATCTATAAGACTATTTACAGATTCTGAATTGAGGCTTACATCGGAAGAAGGAAGGAAGGTCCCTGTCGTGGTTCGTTCTTGTTGATCGATTCCTAATTGAAGTCCGGTGTTAATATCATATCCTTTCTGATATTGAACAATCATCACTTCTATTTGTATTACTGGGACAACAACATCTATCTCTCTTACAAAATCTTTAAAGGCTTTGATTTGAGTTTTGGATCCTGTAACGACAAAACCATTTAAGTCTACAAATTCTTTAATCTCTATATCTTCGAGTAATGTTTGCGGTAGTGTTTCTAGAACCGTTTCTATAGATCTATTTTCTAGCTGGATAAGCTTGGTTTCTATCAAGCCATCGGTTTTGTGTTTTCCTATAAAATAGTATTCTCCTTCTTTATTAAACGTGTATTCTTTCCCTCTAAACATGTTCTCAAGCAGGTCATCAAACGAGATACCATTTGCAACTATTGTTGTTTTTATACTTTCTGCTGGGGTGTCATACATATAGTAATTTATATGAAGCTCTTCGGAGATTTGATCTATGATTTGCATACAAGAAGCATCTATTGCTTTGATATTAATAAATCCTGCTTCATCCAAGCTTATTTTGATTTCTCCAGGATTTGTTGCTTGTCTTGATGAACTGGAACTATTTCTAGGACGTCTCGGAGATGGTTTTGATTTTTCTACTACAGGTGTATTGTCTTTTTCTAGGTAATAAAAATCGTGCTCATCTTTGGTCAATATCAATCCATTTGATTTTGCCATCATTTCTAGTACTTGCTCATAGGGTCTATTAATGATATAGGATGATATTTTTTTGTCCTTGATATCTGGAGATAAGACAATGTTCTTATTTGTTGCGTCAATGATTGCTTTTGCAACTGCAGGTAAGGAATCATTCTTTAATTTAATAGACAAGAACTGGTTTTTATCATTATAGCTTACATCAATCACTTTGGGTGGTGGTGGGATTTCCTTTTTTTCTTGAGGCTTCTTTTTTTCAAAGACGATGATTCCATTTATGAATTGAACATCTAACTGGTAGCGTTGTACTAAAAAGAGGAGTACATCTTTTACAACAACATCGTAAAAATTACTACCCACCACTTGATCTAGATCATTTGATACACTAAAATTAAGCTCATGTTCTTCCCCTATAGTAGCGATAAGTTCTTGTAGCGTTAGTCCTTCTACATCAATACGCAATGTTTCCATCATCCCCTTTCTAGAAGCGGCTATATTGTCTAGTTCTTGACTTATTTTATCTGTGTTTATTTGTCCAAATATCTGTAAGGAACAAAGGGCAAATACTAAGAAAATTAATTGTCTCATTTTTTATAATTTCATTTTCATACATCAATTCAAAGCATTTCTTATGCTTGTATTAATAATGGATATATTTCATCAAGAGATGTTTCTCCTTTTTTTAATAATTCAAAAGCTTTAAATGGCAATGTTTCTAAGGCTATATGTTCTGATGCCTTTTCTATTGTTCCGTTTTTTATATGCTTTGCAACATCTCCATTTATATTTAAAACTTCGTAAATAGCGCTTCGTCCTACATAGCCTGTAAAATAGCATGAAGAACATCCTTTTGCCTGATAATGATATGCTGGTAATTCTATCGCTGTATCTCTAAAAGAGGATGGAAAATCATTTGGATCTGTATTTACTTTTACACAACAGTCTTTACATAAAAGCCTCAATAAGCGTTGTGCGACAGATAGGTTTAATGTTTCTGCAATTAAAAAGGATGGGATCCCCATATCTTCTAATCTAGAAATGGTTCCTATAGACGAATTTGTGTGTATGGTAGATAACACCAAATGTCCAGTTAAAGATGCTCGTATAGCCATTTGGGCTGTTTTTGCATCTCGGATCTCTCCTAACATAATGATATCTGGGTCTTGTCTTAAAAAAGATTTTAATGCTGTTGTAAAGTCAAGCCCTATGTCTTCTCTTAATTGTACTTGATTAATTCCTTTAAGGGTATATTCTATAGGATCTTCTACTGTAACAATTTTCTTTTCGGTTACATTTACGTGCTTGAGTGTTGCATATAAGGTGGTTGTTTTTCCGGAGCCTGTAGGACCGCTTATCAAGATAATACCATTTGGTTTTTTTATATTTTCTAGGTATACAGATAGGTCTTTGTCTCCCAATCCTAATGACTTTATATTTAAGTTTGATGCATCTTTTCCCAAAATACGCATCACGACATTTTCTCCATAATGCGTAGGTAGGATAGAGACTCTTATGTCAAACCCTTCATACTCTATACGTCCATCTTGTGGTAAACGTTTTTCTGTAATGTTAAGTTTGGATTTGATTTTAATTTGATTAATCAGCTCTGCATAATCACTTTTGTCAATCTTATTTTTTTCGATAAGATGTCCATCAATTCGCATACGAACTCTTGCATCTTTACTATATGTTTCTATATGGATATCACTCGCATTTATTTTTCTGGCTTCCAGAATGAGCCCTTCTAGAAAATTAGTATTTCCTGTAGGTAATTCTATATGTTCATTACCACTTCTGTAGTATATAGACAGTGTTTTTTGTAGCACATTCTTATCTATAGGTTCTAAAGAAACAGATCTATCATAGAGTAATGTTAAGTCTTGTTGAACTGTATTTATTTCTTGAATTCTAGAGTCATCTATATAAAAGGCATAGGTATTCTCTAAAATACTTTTGGGTACAATAGAAAAATGATTTGCTTCCTCAGCACTTATGAGCTGCTGCAATTCTACAGAGAGTTCTATGTAATCACTAGATGCCAAGATTGAAAATGGTGGTATTAAAAATCGTGTTAGACAATAAGATCAGACCTAAGTATATGGATAGATATCCTGCGAGTGGAATTGTTTTTTGCTTTTCGCGAAAGCGTATAACAACACCATATAGAAGTAATGAAAATAGTAATCCTGTGATGAAAAATAAGATGTATGCTTTTAGGTAAAAAAGTGGTGCAATAACTACAAAGAAGACAATATCTCCTAATCCTATTTTTGAATCTATAGGGTTTATAAATTGTCTCTTTTTTGCACTAAAATAAAGCGTAAGACACATAACGTTTACTAGAATAAATCCTGTTATTAGGAATGTGTTTTTATAATCTAGTATAGGATGTATGCTATTATACCAAATACATAATAGTAATAGGATAACAGCATACTTGAGGTCCAACACTCTATACTTAAGGTCTTGGTATATAATTACGATGAGGATTATTAAAATCCCTAAAAGGATATATTTTGCCATATGTATTAATCTCTAATGGTCTCTTTTAAAATTCTATCTTGATCAATCTCCCAGGTATTGTACTGTCCATCTCCATCTAGATCTTGTATAGAAACTGCTTGTGCTTTAAAGGTATTTGAAGAGGCTTCTATAATGGATATTTTATAGATTGCAAGGCCTCCTTTATCTGTTGTTAAAGATTGTTCAAATCCTATTTCATCAAAATCTGAAGAGTATTTTGCATATCTATAGAAGTGGCTTTTTTCAAGGCCGTACACCATATTAAGCATGTTTTGAGCTTCAATTGCTTTGGCTCTACTTATGGTCGATGTTTGGTCTGGTACTGCTAGGTATATGATAATTCCTATGATACATAACACGATTAGAATCTCTGTTAGGGAATAGGCTTTTAAAAGTATTTTTTTTGCTTTTTTCATATCAATTGCTATTAATTTCCGATGACTTGACTTAAACTAAACATAGGGTAATACATTGCTATGAGTATAAATCCTACAATGATGGCTATAATGAATATCATTAATGGCTCTATAATACTTCCTATGGTTTTTGTGGCAAACTCCATCTCATCATTGAGTTGTTTTGTGAGTTTATCAAACATCGTATCGAGTTCGTTTACTTCTTCTCCTATGGTGATCATGGTTATTATTTTTGTATCAAAGAACTTTCTGTCTAAACTTTCATACAAAGGGACTCCTTTTATGACGCTTTCTTTTGCTTGAAGTATTGTCTTTTTTAATGGGTAAAAATCAACAATACTAGCAGTGAGTTCTAAGGACTCTGTGAGTGATGTTTTTGCAGATAGTAATAAGGTCATAGCTTGACAAAATTTCATCAATGCAATTCGTTTAATATTCTTTCCAAAAAGGGGAATCCTTATAATGGCATGCCCTAAAGCGAGCTTATATCGTTCACTAGATTTTAATAATTTATGAGCTATAATAATAGCAGCCACAGTACCTACAAATACAAGAGCTATTGTATTAAAACGTGCAGAAAGTTTGATCACAAATTGAGTAATCCAAGGTAATTCCCCTCCAAATTGTTTGAATATGCTAGAGAACATAGGGACTACATAATTGAGCATAAAATAAAGTACCCCAATGGTAAGTGTAAGCACAAAGGTTGGGTAGGCAAAAATGGACGTGATTTGTCTTTTTATTTTTATTTTTCGCTCATAGTATTTTTGTAATTCATCCAGTACTTCTGGAAGTCTTCGTATTTCTTCTCCTGCCTTTATACTAAAAACTTCATATGGAGAAAATTCAGAAAGATCTTGTAATGACTCATGTAATGATTTTCCTCTAATCACTTGAGTAAGGATTGTCGAATAGATACTTGAAATATGTTTGTTCTTTTCTTGAGTAATTAAGAGTTCTAATGCTTTATTAAAATCAACACCCGATTTTAATAACAAAGAAAATTCTCTATAGAAGGCTTCTTTTCTTTTGTTTGAAAATTTTCCAAACACAGTATATTCCTTCTTTATCAAAGAAGTATTCTGCGTTTTTGGCACAGCATTATGTTGTTTTTGTGTAGAAACTTCTATTCTCATTTGTTCTATTTCAAAATCATTTCTGTCTTCATTTTTGTAAAAACAAGATTAATGGTATCGGTATGTAGTTGTGTTTTAATTTGTATTAATGTGCCATGTTTTGTCTCATTGTATGTATCTGTAATAGACCAATCTACAATAGGCATGTCTACAGACACATAACTTCCTTCATTTGATTTTCGCAATAACTGATTCCTTTCTTTTTTATAAGATATGATGGTCTCGTCATAGTATATAAGATCCATTTGATCTTCTTTTACCTCGATGATATCACATAGGTATAGATCTCGACTCAACGTTTTCTCAACTATTTTAAAATTCTGATATGCTTGGGTCTTTGCTTGATAGGTGATCATTTGTTTATCAATAAATAAAAATATGGTGTATGTAAATACAATGACGATACTACTTATTACAAGAGTAAGCATGACTTCTATAAGTGTATATGCTTTTAATTTCATCTATTGTAAATTCCAATTATTTAAAAATTGTTTTTTAATTTTCGTTTTATTATTGACGCTCGTTTTATAGGTTACTTCTATCCATTTTTTTTGTTCATTTTTATCATTCTTTATACGTTCAATAGAGTAGCCATTTAGAAGAAATACATCATCTTCTACAGATGCGTGAAGCCAGTCTTCATATACTCTTTTGTTGAGAGCTTGAGAAGCTTTTGTTTCTATAAGAGCATCAGAATTACTAGAAACTTGAACAAACACCAGTACCGCAATAGAAAGACAAATGGCACTTATAACAGTGGCCACGATAGTCTCTACCAATGATGAGGCTTTTAACTTTTTATAGTTCTTTAATAATGTCATGGTATATAAATTCTTTATCCTCAATGAGAGGCAATCGCATATAATTCTTAGGAATACTATCAGAAATTATTTGAGCATCTACTATAAGATTATCATTGTTTGTTGTCTTTGTTTTATGTTGAAAACTGTTTATATACGCACTTCCATAGATGCGTCCTCTTAAATCAACTACTCCGTAACAAAACACATCTCCCATAATTGCTGCATCTGTATCAATATATATGTGCCCCTTTTTGCCAAATATTATAGAATTACTATTCATCACAAGACTTCCATATAATCTTGATTTTCCTTCAAGAGCTATCGTAATAGAATCTTCTTTAACATCTGTATAGATACTTGAAGGATACTTTAAAACGGCTCCGTCTTCTAAGGTGATATTATCTGTAGCAATGACTTGGACATTTCCTTCAAAGTTTTTTAAGAAACGTACATCTGGCGCTCGGATAATGATATCTTGGATATGAGCTGTTTCTCCAAATACAACTTCATTTTTACTCGTTAGTATAATATTTCCTTTAAGCACGACATCTTCTATAGGTTCTGATGTATGTACAAAAACTTCAATAGTCTTATTCTGAAAACTATTGACAAGAACTCCTCCTTGTGATATAATTTCTTCTAGTAACTGTGTATTATCATTATTTGTGTCATATGGCCCCTCTTGTATAATAATCTCAGGCATCTTATCTGTAGATGCTATTATTTTATTAGGTCGCTTTAGCATATTCCTCTTTTTAGGAATGAAATGGGATGATAGATTTGCATTAGGAATCGCTATATTTTCAGATAAAGTAGTACTGCCTGCATACTTTAATGATTTTCCATTATCTACAAGATATAATCCTAGTTTTGGATTTTTTTTCTTAGTATTCCCTAGTAAAAAAGATTTAGATATAGAATCTCTTTTACTATGACTAGTCACAGTTAAAACGTTGTAGACACCCCAAGGTTTTAGTTGGTATGTCGATCGAATTCCGTTTTCAAAAACCTCTTTATATTCAGATATATTTTGATCAGCATTATATCCGTATGAAGCTTGAAAAAACTGAGCAGCATATTGATTTTCTGCAATGAGTTCAATTTCTTGATTATACGTATCTACAAGAACGCGGTTATAGTACCATAGCATAATGATAGCACTACTAAACAAGGCTACAATCAAACATGTTGTGACCGAGTTTAAAAGTGCTGCTGCTTTTAATTTACCTGTACTATTTTTAATCAATGCTTCGATTTTATTTATTGTTTGGAGTGGCTGTTTTTTCTCTTTTGCGACGTTTCTTTTTTTCTTTTTTTTGGTTTGCTTTAGTATCCTTTAAACTGTCTTTCTTTTTACTTGTTTTCTGTTGTATCCAAAGAGATACTTTCTTAAATAAGGAAGGTTTAAGAGTGTCCTTTTCTTTCTTTATAAAGACTTCTCCTTTTTTGTATTTTATAGTATCACTTACCGCATCATATGTTATCCAAGTTCCAGATTTTTTACCCTTTGAATAGTGGCCTTTGGCTTTAATAATACCAGAAGTATCGTATGCATAATAATTACCTTGAGCAACTCCTTTATGGTATGAGATTACTTTTTCTACATTTCCGTTATCATACCAGGATTTCCAAATTCCATCCTTTAGTCCGTAATAAAAATTACCCTGTTCTGCTAGCTGTTTGTTGCTATAGTATTTATTAAATTCTTCATGTAAAACATCTCCTCCTATGCCTCCTATCGTATTTTTAATTTCTCCAGAACGGTACCAGAAATATGTTTTTAAATTATTTATTTTTATTGATTTGCCCACAGAAACATAGATGACATAATCATAAGCTCCATCACGTATAATTTTACGCTGAATAGACTCTTTGCCGAATGATAAAAACAATATAAACAGACAGCTGTATACACATATTGTTTTAGAAAAAATCACATTCATATCTTTACCAGTTACATTCTTTTATTAACTTTAATTTGCTTAAAAACAGAGATATACATTCATAATATGTATCATGCATACACATACATAGGTCATAATTTATAGATAATACTATAGCATACGACAGGTCACAATGACTATCATTTTTATTTAAAAACTAGGAATGTAATGATGGAGAACACTTAAAAATCAAATAGACTTTTAAGTAGAGATCGATTTTGAAATTCAAGTTATAATAGGGTATATAATTGAAATAAGAGTTTATCAAAAAATCGATCTCATGATATTTTCTTTTCTAAAAAAAGAAGCTATATCACTTTCCATTTAAGCCCCAAATGAACACATAAAATTTCAAATACACAAGAATAAGAATGATAAAGTAGATTTTCATTTCAAATAATTCTAAAATAAATTTATCAATTATGTGGTATACGCTTTCGCGAAAATATGCTCACGATGAACCCCTTATATAAGTATTAAAATGGAATTTTATCCATAAAATGGGATTAAAAAACAATGCACTTCAAATTGATATTTTTAAAAAAAGTATTGTATGAATCTATAAACAGCACAAAATAAATTTAACACAATCAACTGATTATTAGTGACAAAGAAAATATTTTGTCTTTTTTTAATATTTTAATTTGCATAAATGAAATATTATAAAGTTATTTGATGCGTAATTATAAAAGTTCTTTTGAGATATTTGCTCAAAAAGTAATTTTAATACCACCACATACTCTGCCGTTGTAATCTACCCTGGATTATAAAAAGAGTATCTTAAAATTATTTTCTGAGACATATTGTACAAGTTACAATAAGTGTCGATATAGAAATTTTATCTTTTTCAACAAACAAATAAATATAACAATAGTTAATTGCTATGTTATTATGTGCAAATTTAATTTGTACGTAAGTGCTATTTTTTTCTCTGAAACAAATAGATAACATATCTGTATGCTGTATTTCAAAAAATACGGCCTAGGATTATTATGTGTTTACATAATATTTTCAACAAATAAAAACAATTAACGCATTGATTATCTGTGTTCTACAGAACACGGGCTAGGATTACTATGTTTTTTTCATACGAGTCCGAAGTAAAAATATTAAAGATTAATAACTAGGGATATGTGTAAGTACGTTTTAGGTTTTGTTTTTCTATGTTGTATGTTAAGTTGCAACTATGACAAGCCATTATCGGTTAAGGAGTTTTCTTATAATGGTCAACATTGGAATTCAATAGAGCGTACCAAGCATATGGATGCCATAGCGTATCGTGCAGCAGAAGTTCCGTTACAATATTACATTCAGAAACAAACAGGGATGTTTCAACGTGATGTAATAGATTCTATGTCACAAGACCTGTCTAGGGAACGGGTTCTTGTCATAGAGTTTCAGGAAGATACTGGCAAAGATTTATTGTTGTCAGATTTTACTGGTCGGGATTATGATGCATCGGTACGCTATATGGCTTTTGGGATACAAAACGATTTCCAATTAATTACCACTTCTAAAGATACAATTCCCTGTTCTGGGGTTTTGTTTGAACGCAATTTTAATGTAGCACCTTTCAAAAGATTATTACTTCATTTTGGAGATGTTAATCCAGAAGATAAGATAGAATTAGTGTATAAGGATCAACTTTTTGGAAAAGGAACCTTACGATTCAATTTTGACGATAATCCAATAAAACTATAAAAGATAGTAGTATGATCCATTTTATAAGAACAAGTAGATTTTCTAAGGTATTATCAAGTTATCTAGCACTACAATTGATACTGATGACGGTACAACCTATGCAATTATTTGCATTAACAAGCGGTCCTTCACAACCAGAATTTAATTCATTTACACCTATTGGAACCTCAGATATGGTCAGTTTGGCTTCTGGGGATTTTAATTACAACATCCCGATTATGGATGTTGGGGGATATCCCTTAAACCTAGCTTACGACTCAGGTATTACCATGGATCAAGAAGCTTCATGGGTGGGACTAGGTTGGAACCTTAATGTAGGACAAATCAGTCGTCAAGTCAGAGGACTACCCGATGATTTTGATGGCGATACAATGACCTATGAAACCTCTACTAAGCCTAACACGACAGTAGGAATGAACTTAAGAATCAATCCTCAAATTGTTGGTGTTGAAGTAGGCGCTGAAGCATTAGGAGAATTGAGCTTTGGCTTAAGTGTACAGTACAACAATTACGAAGGAATTTCTTTTAAACCATCTTATGGGATATCATTTGCTATCAATGATAATGTAAGTGTGGGCATGGATGTTTCTACATCTACAGCCGAAGGAGTTTCTATATCACCTCATGTAAGTCTTGATCGTAGATTAAGTTCAGACAAAAAATCTTCCCTTAACGGAATATCATCAGGATTAGGACTAGGTGTAGGCTTCAACTCAAGACAAGGTCTTACTTCATTAAATTTAAGCACGTCTGTCAAAGGATTAGAAGCCACAAAATTAGGACATTTTAAGCTCCCAGAAGATTACCGTTCAAAAATAGGTGGGAGTGGAACAATCTCTTTTGTAAACAATACATTTACTCCTTCTAAGCGAGATGCTTATGTCAATCAAAGTTATACATTTTCTGCATCAATAGGACCTGATTTTTGGGGTATTGACGCAGAGGTCGGGTTAGATGCTTTTGGATCTTCACAAAAGATCAAAGACGAATTCAAAGAAGAACGAGGATATGGATATGAATACACACACAAAGCAACTTCGCGCGACATTCTGGATTTTAATCGCGCAAAAGACAGAATCATATCTCAAAATACATTAGCACTTCCAGCAGTTAACTACACGTATGATTTATACAGTATTAATGGTCAAGGAATAGGAGGAATGTTTCGCCCTTATAGAGGTCAAGCATCTTATGTTTTTGATCAACTTGTTCAAGATTCAAGTTTTAGCGGGAGTTTGGGAGGAGAGGTAGAAGGAACCTCAGGATTCCATCTAGGTGTCGATTTAAAAATATCTCCATCAGAGACACGTACTGGTGTATGGAATACAAATGCTACATCGTTTTTTAGACCTGAAAACCCTGCTAATAATGAAATGGATTATGAAGATGTCTATTTTAAAACTATAGGAGAAATGCGTGTTGATGATGAGTCAGAACTATTCTTTGAGAAACTAGGAGGTTATGACCCTATTTCTGTAGCATTAAATGATAGCCCAAATTCATTTGGTCGCTATGGATTAAATAAATTTAATAAAAAAGGATATACGAATAATGTACCTACATATACGTCAATTCCTGAAAATGGTTTTACCGGCAAGATAAAACGTACCCATAGAGAACGTAAAAATCGAAGTGTAACCAAGTTTACAAATGCTGAAGTTACTGCGATAGGTAGTAGTTCGTTAATAACACCAAATGTAAATGCAAAAGAAGCACACACTGCTGGAATGCATATCCTACAACCTGATGGCGCAACCTATGTCTATGGAGAAACAGCTTATAATATAAACAAACAAGAAGTAACCTTTGCTGTAGGAAGCAATGACAGTGATAACTGTACTACAGGACTCGTTAATTATGCTCCTAATAGTGATAATACTCCAGACAACGACAAAGGAATTGATAACTATTTTAATAAAATTACAACACCAGAATATGCGCATACTTATTTATTGACAGCTGTTTTATCTAATGATTATGAAGATATCACAGGTGATGGCCCTACTGATGATGATTTAGGTGCTTATACACGATTTATTTATGAAACTAAGGACAATGATTTTAAATGGAGAACTCCATATAATAGTAATAGAGCATCTTATAATGAAGGTCTAAAAACAAATATATTTGATCAAAAAGGGAACTATATATATGGTGAAAAAGAGCTAAAATATATTAGCCGTATTGAAACCAAAACTCATGTGGCCGTATTTGATCTTTCTGAAAGAAAAGATGGTCATGGTGTAGACGATGAAAACGGAGGAGGAAATGCTACATCTAATCCCATGTACAAAATCAATACCATCTCATTATACTCAAAACCAGAGTATAATCTATTAAATGATAACGACAATACAAATGATGAAGGGATCTCTCCTATAAAAGTAGCACATTTTGAATATGATTATTCATTATGTAAAGAAGTACCTAATAACTTTGGAGAAGCACCAGACCAGCATGAAAACTATTCTGGAAGTAACGAAGGTGGGAAACTCTCCTTACGTAAGGTGTTTTTTACCTATCGTAATTCTAATATGGGTAAGTATACTCCATATATATTCAACTACAGTGACTTTAATCCAAATTATAATCTAAAAGGATATGATGTATGGGGGAATTATAAAGAAAATCTAGGAAACTGTAGCATACAAGGAGCAACTATTCCTGCTGCCGAATTCCCTTTTGTAAATCAAGAAGATAGAGCCACACAGGATATGTATGCTGCTGCATGGTCTCTTAATGCTATAGATCTTCCCTCTGGAGGAAAATTGGATGTAAGTTATGAAACTGATGATTATCAATTTGTACAAGATCGAAGAGCTATGCAGATGTTTAAGATTGCGGGTGTAACCAAAGAAGATAATATACCCCATCCTGATGATTTATCACCTACTAATCGAAACAAACTTTATAATCCAGATAATTACAATGAAGATGCTCGCTATCTTATTGTAGAGCTTCCAGAAGCCGAAGAAAGTGTATTTTCTTTTAGAGATAAATATCTAGGAGGTCAAGAACACAAACCTATCTATTATCGCTTTTTGTCCAATATGGTGGTTGGAGAATCTCAAAGTTATGACTATGTAAGTGGTTATTTTGAGGTCGATACCCAAGCTGCTCTAGAAACTACTGACGGAACCAACAACAGGTATTATCTGTTCTCTAATGAAGGAAAACATTATGGAGCCATACGAATGAAGTTTTCTGATTTAGAAGGAGGAGTCAACGGCACTAAAAATGTAAATCCTATATCCAAGGCATCTTGGTATTTTGCAAGACAGTATTTAAATAGACAAGCTTACGGGTTAGAACTTAATCCAGGTAGCGAGAATATAGGAGATATTGCGTATGGACTTATTTCAAGTCTAGGATCGATCTCTGAAATCTTTACAGGACCTAATGAATCTTTAAGAAACAAGCAATGTGGTCGTCTTTTCAATCCAGATAAATCGTGGATACGACTCCAACATAGTGGAGACCGTAAATTAGGAGGTGGCTTGCGAGTCAAAAAAATCACACTTAATGATCAATGGGATGCTATGCTCAATGCCAACCCAGCTGAAGAAAACATAAAGTATTATACATCTCAATACGGACAAGAATACGATTATAATCTTGCAGATGGTCGCTCTAGCGGTGTTGCAACTTACGAACCTAATTTAAGTAAAGAAAATCCATTTATAGAACCTTTTTATAATACTGGAGAACGTCTTGTTGCTCCTAGAGAGGTAAGTTATGTAGAAAAACCTTTTGGAGAATCATTTTTCCCTTCTCCTACGGTAACCTATCGTCAGGTTAGCGTAAAGAATTTGGAACGCGTTGACGGTGACCAAGCCATATCAAAACATGCCACAGGAAAAGTGGTAAACACCTTTTATACTTCGTATGATTTTCCAACAAAAACAGATTACACACAACTATTTCCAGGAGGATATGCTTCAAATGAAAATGATATTGGAGCTTCTGTACTAGCTGGATTATTAGGTCAAACGGTAAGTACACGAACAGAGCTGGCGATGAGTCAAGGCTTTGTTGTCGAAACCAATGATATGAATGGAAAACAACGAAGTCAGAAAGTTTATAGTGAATCTGAGGCCTTTATATCAGGAGTTGATTATAAATATAATATAACGCCACAAGGAGATCTTGACAGTTCTGTCCCTGTGGTATATGAGGATGGCGAAGTGAGAGAAGACAAAGAAGTAGGGACACATTATGATGTCGTGACAGATTTTAGAGAAAGCTTTTCAAAATCAGAAAGTTTTGGGATCAATACCAATGTAGCTACATTTTTAGTTCCTTTCCCTCCTTTTGTTGTTGTAATTCCTCTAGGACTTCCAAGTCATTCTACCCATGAAAAAACAGCACATACAACTACTACAACAAAAGTAATCCATAAAACAGGGATTCTTAAAGAAAAAATAGCATACGATCTAGGCGCTAGTGTATCTACAGAAAATGTAGCGTGGGATGCTGCGTCTGGGCAAATATTACTTACGAAGACCATCAATGAATATGATGATCAATACTATAACTTCTCCTTTCCAGCACATTGGTATTATAAAGGCATGGATAAAGCCAGTAATAATATTGGTATTAAAGGAACATTGAATTTTACAGATAGTGAATCTCATATTCCAGGACGTCATCTATTTACGTTACAAAATGTAGGCGAGATGCAAGCTTCTGATATTTTTACTTTAGGTGATGAGTTATTTACCTATGGTATCGATGAAGAGACGGGTGAGCATATCCTTGGAGAAGCAGAAAAACTATGGGTTGTTGCTATAGAAGGAAATACGGTAACACTTATGAATCGTACTGGAGATGTAGTCAATCAAACCTGTTCTGATGTTACCAAAGAATACAATCTTGATTTTAGAATTGCACGCTCAGGGTATCGCAACCTTCATACAGCATCTATGGCATCTATTACAAGTCAGGCAAATCCTATTATTAATGCAAACGGCGGTAGTATACTAAACCCGCAGATATTTTCTAATACAGAATCAGAAACTGACGCATCTGGTCTAAAATTTATCAATGCGAGCGCAATCGCTTATAAAGGATATTGGGAGTTACAAGCAGAACAAGGACTTCCTCCTTTCCCATCAAGTGTAGGGGCGGCTTTTGGAAGTAATGCTGCTGCAGTAGCAAACATACCACCAGAAAATTATGGGTTTAACCCATATGTATATAATGCGTTAGGAGATTGGCGTGCTGTAAATTCTTACGCACATTTAACGGGGCGTAATACCTTAGATAATACAATAACAAAAGTATCGCCAAGGCAACAAGGTTTTTTCAATTCATTTACGTCTTATTATCGATTAAATAATGATATGTGGACGGTGAATGATGACAATTGGACCTTTGCCAGTCGAGTAACACAATATAGTCCTTATGGTGCAGAACTGGAAAACATGGATGCGCTTAACCGATACTCAAGTGCACAATATGGTTATAATTATACACTGCCTACAGCAGTTGCTTCAAACAGTACCTATGGGCAGATAGGATATGACAGTTTTGAAGATTATTATTATGACGGCAATGACAATAATCAAGATGCTCATTTTGCCATGGCTTCTTCTGTAAATACAATTACAGATACTCAATCTCATTCAGGGAGATATAGTATACGCGTAAATGGTGGACAAGAAGCCATGCTAACAACCGTATTACAAGCAGACGTTTTTGAAGTAGAGCAACCAGAAGATTGTACACCTATTAATGATATTGCTTGTGTTGGTAGTTTTGGGGATAATTTTGCATTAAACGGAGCCCCTTTTATTGATATCGAAATAGATCTAAGTGCTATCCCTAACAACGCTACAAACATTATGATCGATCCTATTTATACTCATCAAGGTGGTGGACCACCAACATCAATAATAGAAGAACCTGTTGAGTATTTTGATTTTAACGAAAATGAAGAAACATTATCCTTTAGATATATCAGAGGTGAACTTATTGAGGGTACTAATCCATCATTTTTACATCAAATTCGATTTGAATTTACATATGTTCTAAGTGGTGGGATAGCAGATTGTGATATCGATGTAGACATAGCCTATGCTAATAATTAATTATGAAAAAACAATTATGAAAAAAGTATTAGTAATCTCATTTTTAATTTGGAGTCTTGGTCTTTTTGCCCAAGACAATACGAGTGCCTATTTTCAACCTACTCCTGGGCAATATGTCATCAGTGGTTGGGTCAAAGAAGAGCATACATCACCGCAAGTTACATATGCTTCTAGTCACATAGAAATTACGTATGGAACTGAGGTCTCAGAATCCTTTAGTGCTCTTGGCCCTATTATAGATGGATGGCAACGTGTACAAGGCACCTTTACGGTTCCAGAAGATGCCACCGTACTAACTATTAAATTAAAAGCTACGAACACTAGTGTTGTTGCCTATTTTGATGACATACGAGTATTCCCTTTTAATGGTAATATGAAATCCTTTGTCTATGATCCTATTACACAACGCTTGGTAGCGGAGCTAGACGAAAATAACTATGCTACTTTTTATGAATATGACTACGAGGGTGGACTCATCAGGGTAAAAAAAGAAACAGAGCGTGGTGTTAAAACCATACAAGAAACAAGATCAGGTAATTCAAAAGGCTTTTAAAATGACAAAAAAATGGACGTATATCATTGTTTTAAGCCTATGGCCTTTAGCAATATTTGGACAATCAGACATATCAAAAGTAATAGACATCTTAAATCAATCACAAGAAGTGTATGAAGCACAAAATGCATATGCAATGGATGCGACATATACCTTATATCAAGGCGCAGAAAGTGATGTTATAGATGAGGCATATGATGCATTATTAATTAAACAAGAAGACACCTATTATTCTCGTATTCACCATACGGAGCATGTGTATTTCGCGAAAGCGTACCTCAAAGCAAACCATGATCAGAAACGGTTTCAATATGGTGCTATAAAAGAACAACAATCAGCAGAAAAAGGGATTACGATAAATAATTATCTCAATTTTTTTAAGGAACATAAACTTACAGAAACAGCAAATACTTATATCTGTACACTTACTAGTACAGCGATCACACCGCTTCCTTTTGGCAAAGTCGTTATGCACATTGACAAAAAGACCTTACAAATAAAGAAACAGGTATTGTATTACTTAGGAAATGGCGTCTTTAAAGATGATTCTGGGAACCAATTTTTAGGAACTCCCCGACTAGAAATTACATTTTCTCCCATACAAACAGACATCTCAACATACGAGGAGAAACTACTACTTTCTTCTTATGTGCAAATTAAAAAAAACAAGGCAATAGGGATAGGATCTCTTGCCTCATACGAATCAATAACTTTCTAATAAATAGTGCATTATGACCAATCGTCACAGTATTTTAGGTAAGAATTTTTTAGTGTTGTGTCTCTTTTTTATAAAGATAGGGATAGGCCAGGCACAAGAACATGAACAAATATCGAGCCCTCTTCAAGGCAATGCTATACAAGTAGGGGCACTATCGTCCATTCAGGATAGTGAACTCCCTGGGCAAACAGGTTTTGTAGATGCTTCTAACCATACATTTGTATTACTTAAGATAGATACAGAAGTCACTCCTTTTTATGCCTATAATTATGATGTTAAAATCAAAGTAACACCTACTTCAAATGATGGTAGTATAGGCAATGATTACTTGACGGTACTATCATTGAGTTATAATCCATATGAAAACACTGGAGCGTATACTGATAAGGTATACCACCGTATTGCAAACACACGTGGTGTAAACATAGAAGTTGTAAGTATAAATACAACCTCACAAGATCCCAATGGCCCTGGTGACGGAGTCTATACTCCTCAACATATAAGTTTGATCACAGGATTTAATGCCTCACGTTATTATAATTTGAATACTTCCTCTTTTTCTGTTACAGAAGGCGTTACCACTAATGATCAACTAAGATTAGAATGGCCCACTATTGCTGGTGCATTATCGTATGAAATAGCTTGGACATGGATCGATAATTATGGTCCTGATCCATCAAATGAACCCACTTTAGACGCTGGTGCTATAGATTGGAGTGAGCGTGATTTTGAGATCAACCATACTCGAACTGAGACTAGTGATTTGTTTTATGAGATTCCACTTATTTATGATCGTGGTTTTATCCTTTATCGAGTACGTGCTGTAGGTAGGTTTATGGAAGATATTACCAGAAACAATTATGGAGATTGGAGTGATGAAGGTGGTTCAACAATTACAGATTGGGATCATTACGAAGTTCTTACACATGAAGAAAGAAAAAATTGGCAGTTTCAGGCTTCTTATGCAGAAGAAGGAAAGAAAAAAGAGGTAGTAAGTTATTTTGATGGTTCACTTAGAAATAGACAGACCGTTACAAGAATCAATAGTGACGAAAATGCAATTGTTGGAGAAGTTGTGTATGATGCTCAAGGAAGGCCTGCTATAGAGATTTTACCAGTTCCTGTAAATGATGATATCTTAGGGTATCATGAAAACACAAACCTTAACACAAACAACATCCCCTATAACAATTATGATTTTGATTGGGATGTAACTGGTCAAGATTGTGAAGTCGAAGCAGCGCCTTTATCCGATCAATCGGGAGCAGCTTTATACTATGGACCAAAAGCAACCGCTGGAACATATCAAGATTATGTACCAGATTCCCAAGGATTTCCTTTTTCTCAAATAGAATACACCAATGATAACACAGGACGTATACAACGTAAAAGTGGGGTAGGTCCTGACCATAAATTGGGTACAGATCATGAGATGAAATACCTATATTCTATTCCTTCTCAAGAGGAATTGAATCGTCTTTTTGGATATCATGTAGGAAATGCCACTCATTACAAGAAAAATGTCGTTATAGATCCAAATGGCCAAGTGAGCGTGAGCTATATTGACCCACAAGGACGTACTATTGCTACTGCTCTGGTTGCAGATAACCCAAGTACCTTAGACCCTATTGATGGCGCAGAAGATGAAACCAATACAATTACAACAGATTTACTCAACAAACTACAGATAGATGATGTTGACACAGATACAGATAGCAACATTCTTTATGCTACTGGAGTCTATGGAAACCTAAACGATGGCTTAAAATATGAAAGCCAAAAAGTATTTACATCAGATGGATATAACTATATATTTGATTATGATGTATCTGGTCCTGCTGCATTTGATGATGATTGTGATTTAGAAAGTGGCAATGGATATCCCTTTGTATATACTCTTAATGAAGACGTTACCAATGAGTGCGGTGATTCTGTTCTGACTGGAGGAACTATCGAGACTACGATAGGGTCCTACACGACAACACCTCAAACTTTTACTGTTCAAATAGATGGAGAAGATGTTTCTATTACCGAAGACCTAGTTGATCTCACCAGTACGGCTTCGACAAACCTATTTGACAATTCGATAGAACAAGTTTTAAATACTGGAACATATAATATAAAGAAAGACATAACGATAGATGAGGCAACCTTAGAGATTTATGCGCAAGACTATATTAGGAGATTACAACTTACCGATACTGATAATTCATGTATATTAAATCCTGGAGATCTTACTCCAGAAGCATCATCTGAAGCATGTTTTTCCACTTGCCAAGAATGTGTTGCCATTTTTATGAATGGTCATCCTACTGAAGCAGAAGCTGTAGCAGAGTATGTAGATACCCAACTAGAAAATTGGGATACCTCAGGACTTAGTGCAAATGAAATTGCGTTATTAGAAGAACGATTTACGACAGAGTGGTATTTATTTATAGAAGCTTGTCAAGCATCCTGTACTATAGATGGGATTGTTATTGTAGATGATCCAGGAGAAGGGAATACTTTGACATCAGTCTCTTGCGAGTCAAAACGTCTAGCCCTTATTAATGACATGCGACCTAATGGTCAGTATGGTAGAACATACACATTAGTCAATGATCAGGGAGAAGCTGTAGATATAGAAAACAGTAGCGAACTAAATGTGTTTGATACTGATAATATTTTAGGGGGAGATTTTAGAACACCTAATCACTACAATCAGACAGACCCGAATCATTACTATACAACTAATGGAACAATAGTCTATATTCCAGTAACTTTTGAAAATGGATCCTATACTCCTGAAGTTCTATTGCCGGATACTAACGTAATCCAAGATCCAGAAAATCCAGGTTTATGGGTTACAGAACCTCAATATCTGGCTAATCTTGATGATTTTACAAATATCTACTGGCAAGATTCATGGGCAGCATCTTTAATCACATACCATCCTGAATACTGTTATTTTGAGTATTTACAAGAACTGTGTGGTATTACGCTTTCGCGAAATGATATAGATGCAGACGGCGATGGTTCTCCAGATAATATCGAATGGAATACAGATGGGTATGACATTTACCTTAGAAATAGCTCCTATGAAGAAGGAGTCGCTATTCTTAATAATCAAAGACTAAGTGATATCGATCCTTATTTTAGTTTTGATATAGATAATGATCTTCAATTAAGAAAAGCGATTATAGAAGAAGGGCTTGATTCAAATTATCAAGGACTTGGTGTATCTCTTCTAGAATATACCTATGCTACCATTATGTGTAATAACCTTACACCATGTACGGTCCCAAGTGGATTCTCACTGTCTGATGTAGCAACTTTTAATGAAGACGATAAGACCTTGTTTTGGCAAACATATGTGGGTAACTATCAATCACTCAAATCAAATATTGTATATGTATTTTTAAATCGTCACACGATGTTAGAAGGCTGTTATAATGGTTGTATCGGTGATGAAGACCCACAAGATGATTTATATCAAGTAGTAAGAGATTACAATGTATCATCAGGGGATATTAATGTAGACCAACCTGCAGATGCTATTTGTAGTGATGATACCATAGCTGCTTTATACCTCACCAAAGAAAAACGATTTATCCCTATAGATAATCTTTATAATTCTGAACAATCTGATCAAGATATCTATGAAGATATAGAGGATGAAACAGATTATTCTCATTATGCACAGACGGGACAATGCCCTATGGCTAGAGATATGGAAGCCTATCTTAATGGTTTGGTACATCTCACAGCCTCAGATGGAACTCCTGTAAATCTAACAGGAAGTTTAGGAGCTTATAATGATCTTTTCCTATCCTCAGGTTTATTTACAGATCTAGGAGGAGTATTACCTCTTACTGGTGACTTAGTAATGGCAGGAAATATTGTAAGCCCTACCTATCTCAATATGACACTCGATGATGGAAACACGACTCCAGTCTCTCTTGTGTTGCCAAGCGGTACTTATTCTTGGAATACATATGGTGATTGGTACATAACTCAATTTGAAACACTCTTTTACCAAAGCTACAATGCAACTTCAGGGTTATTTTCTTTTCAAATACTGGCTACAGTACAAGAACAAGGAGAAACAGGTTTTTCAGAAGTGATACTTACAGGAACTACGATTGCTAGAATAGGAGAATGTGTTGGAGCCAGTACTACCGATGGTGATGGAGATACGGTAGGAGAAGTATTAGACGACACAGGATATAACTGTGACCGTAGAGAACTCTTTGAATCTTCTCTAGAGAATCTTATGGAAAGCTTGGCAGATCAAGGGACACTTAATACTAGTGTAAATTTAGATACCCTACCTGCTTATACAAATGGATTCTTACCTGAATTTTTTGGGATAGAGAATGCTACAGGAGTAACTTGGTCATACACCTCTTCAAATATTCAGGTGTACACACTATCGCATAACGGTACACCATTATTTTCTTTAGAATTGCACATTACAGGTAGTTTATCATTACCAGAAGGTATCAACTATATCAGTATTAGTGGAATTCCTACACCAAGTGGTTATAGTACAACCCTACAAACAACAAGTAGTGCTGGATCTCCTGTTACTATAGATATAGCATATACTAAAGGGGAAGCAATAAACTTTTCTTGTTGTGAAGCTATAGATACCAATGGAGACAATGAGGAATGTAGTGGGCCAGATACAGATGGAATAAATGTGTTATTAGTAGATGGTACTTTTGAAAATTTTCCTGAATGTTATGTAGACCCATGTACCGTAATTAGTGGCTGTGGATTTACGCAATCAACAATAAATGCAACACAATGGAATTCTCCTGGATCTGCTGTTTATGTTATGAAGAGCCTTGAATATTATGAAGAAGATGGGTGTACTCAAAATATAGCAAACGCTCAACAAACAAGCTGTAATCCTTACCCTGCAGATCCTAGATATAATGAATGTTTCAACTGCATGATAAAACCCGTAGGAAGTCCTGGAGGAGGAAAGCATTTATTTACAGGCTTTACTTCTGTAAGCCCCTCTGGTAGCGCCCCTTCAAGATTAAAAACAAGACTAGTTAACCTCATTCCTGGAAATGTATATACTGTAAAATATGATCAAACAACCATACGTACACGTTTAGGGAGAAATTGTGCTGGACATGAAATTCAATCAAGGGTTTATTTTGGAAACAGCGTACAAGAAGGAGCCAGTGTGCCTATTGTAATTAATGATGATAATATATGGATGTCTAATGAGATGACATTTGTAGCAACTAGTACACAAGTAGAACTTACTATAGAAGGAGAACTCTATCCTTCCTTACCTGACTGTCACAATGGAGGTAATGATGCCTATTTCGGTCTAGACAATATTGAAGTGATAGGAGGTGATGGGATTCCAGATGCCTGTGATAGCTGTCCAGATATTGCAAATACAGGAGTAGATACAGATGGAGATGGTATAGATAATGCCTGTGATACTTGTCCTAATACGCCAGATCCTAGTAATACTGCCAGTTCGTGTAGTACAAACTGCGAGACTCCATTTACTAGTTTTGTAGAAGGGTTTGAGTTTTTTGATCAATTTGATGATTCTAATTGTACTTCTTTACCTCGCGTATTTCGAGATACCAATCAAGAACAAAATGACTTTTTCAATTTTAGACCAAATTGGACAGGACAGATGTCGTATGTAGTACTCAATAAAGAATATTATGATGAATATGGTTGTTCAGAAATTACACAAAATGATGGTGCTTCACTTATCGGCCAACCTAATAGTGTTACCCGCCAATCATCAGGAAACAAATTTTCAACTATTATAAAATCTAGATCATCTATATCCACAGAGGTTGATCAAATGACAGGGATTAATATGACATTACCTTGTTTGGAAATAGGTGAAGAGTATACTGTAAGTTATGATTTTTCATCCATTAAAGAATCTGGAACTTCATCAAATGCTGCTATTCAATCTATGATTACTTTCGGAGATCAAGTTTGGGAAGGGCCTATCGTAGCGTATGATGAAGGATATGGACAAAACAGTTGGGTAACAGAGGATATAACCTTTATAGCTACTGCCACTACACAAGAAATTCGCTTTTTAGGTAAATTTATAGATGATCCTGATCAGGCTCCTGGAAGCGTTTCTAACCAAGGCTATTTTGCATACGACAATATCCGTATTGAAAGCTTAAGTACCACTAGAGCTATGCAAGTTATGACTAGAAGTACAGGAACGACTCAAGACAATAGCCCTGACGAAGTATGTACGTATTGTATCCCGCAGACATTAAACCCTGTGAGCTGTACAGATATGTATCCGATTTTTCAAAATACGGCTGCTTTGGTAAATGGAGATATAGATGGTAATGGTACCGTAGAAGGAGATGAATTTGGAGCCTATATACTTCCTGAATTCTTTGACGAAACTTATTTCTGTAACTATAATTATGCGTATATCACAGCTGCTTATGGTCAGTATATAGAAACTTTGGAAATTACGCATACAGGAGATCCTTTATTTTTGACCATTGATGTATTTGGAGCTACACCTTTAAACTATGGATTTAATGAGATGGCACTTGTCGTTAATGAGTATGCAAACTATGTAGAGGGATTAAATGAAGGAGAAATACCACAAGCATGGGCATTATTTGCAACAGATTACCTAGCAGATCATCCAGAATTCTGCCCTCCTTCACCACTCTTCCCTTCAGTAGATCTTTATATTGAAGTAGATGAGTTACCTTGTCAAACTTTTGAATTGAGTGTCTATGAAGCCTATAATCAAGATACATATGAAGCCTATTTAGAACAGATCAAACAAGATTTTAGAGAAGCCTATCTCCAAGATGCTCTTTCTAATCTCAATGAGCATTTCAACTTGACTTATGGAGATAAAGAGTATCAGTATACGTTATATTATTATGATCAAGCAGGCAACCTAGCGCAAACTGTTTCTCCAGAAGGTGTAAATCGTCTAGATGCAAGTAATACTGCTTTAAATACAGCTATTAATACGCATCGACATGATGGAGAAGTGACAGAAGAAATCGGACTTTTGCCAGATCATACGTTAGAAACACAATATAGATACAATAGTCTCAACCAACTCGTATGGCAAAAAACACCAGATGGAGGCATCACACGATTTGCATATGATGATTTGGGGCGAATCATTGCCTCTCAAAATGATCGACAGAATCCATCTATCACTTCATATAATCTTATTGAAGATGTACCAAACTCCTTTAGTGTTTCTGATGGAGGAGAAACTATCACAAAACTCGTTTCTAGCACAGACAGAGCACATAGTGCATCAGTCATTAATGGGAATGGATATTTAGAACGAACCACCTATGAAGATGCTTCATTAAACCTTGGGATAAGTTTTGGATTGGGTTATGTAAACTCAACCGTAGATGCTGCCGTATACATAGATGTAGACTATCAATTTTACACCTTTGGAGCAGATGGATTGCGTCTTTATGCAAATGGTGCTCGTATTGTAGGCTCTCCTCTTACATACCAACCTGGGGATGTTCTAAAAATAGAACGCAATAATAATGTGATCAACTATTATATCAATGGTGACGTGGTTGCCTCTGTGAATGAAGCACAACCAGACGCTCCTATGCGCATGGACATGATGATGCGTTATATAAATCGTAAAGTAGGAGGTATTAAATTTGTTGATCTAGAATCACAAATTAATGGAGTCTCTACAGAAAAATTTAGTTATACCACGTATGATAATCTAGGACGTATTATAGAAGCAGGAGAAACCAATCCTCAATATGGACAATATAGTATTTCTGAAGAAGGAAGATTATTAAAAGAAGGGGAAACACTTCCCGTAAATGGATTTGACGCCTACGTACGTAATGAAGTTACACAAACCCATTACGACACAACAATAGGGTTACCCGCTAATACAGGGACCTATTTTGTAGATTCAGGGCAACTTTTTGAAGATTTTAATCAAAACGCAGGCACACTAAGAAATCGTGTAAGTGCCGTATTATACTATGATACACTAGGAGATGATACAGTCCCTGTAAATGGTACAAATCCATTTGATCATGGACTCTTCTATCAGTATGACATTCATGGTAATGTCAAAGAACTCGTTTCGTTTTTTGGAGATATGTATGTCACAGGAAATAATGACAACCATCTCAAAAAAGTAGCCTATGAGTATGACCTGATTAGTGGTAATGTACACAAAGTCACCTATCAAAAAGGACAGGAAGATCAGTTTATTCATACATATGGTTATGATGCAGATAATCGAATCACAGAGGTAAAAACCTCTAGTGACGGATATCTATGGGAAAAAGAAGCATCATATGAGTATTATGAGCATGGTCCAATGGCACGTATGCAACTAGGAGATAAAAATGTACAGGGTATGGACTATGTCTATACATTACAAGGATGGCTCAAAGCTGTTAATGGAGAGTATATTGATGATCCAACTAGTGATTTTGGAAACGATGGCGCTACTGGCTCACTCGTGGCACGTGATGCTTTTGGCTATTCTCTAGGATATTACAATGGGGATTATTTAGCTACGGGAACAACCACCGATGCAAACTTTTCACTTTCTGATGCATCCATAAACAACCTATACAACGGGAATATCAAACAGATGGTAACCAGTATCAAGGGACTGAACGGAAGTACTCTTCCTTCACAGGTCAATGTATATGAGTATGATCAGCTTAATCGTATTAAAGCGATGAATGCTACAGCATCAAATACAGGTACTGCTAGTTATGAATCTACATATACATATGATAAGAATGGGAACTTGAATACGCTTTCGCGAAAAGCGCTACAGGATCAAACCCTAACCCTTATGGATGATTTTAACTATCAATATAAGGAAGGAACCAATCAACTTACCTTAGTAAATGATGCTATAGGAGCTGGCGTATTTGAGGAAGATCTTGATGATCAAAGTGCAATCATCGGAATCCCTTATGACGAAAATAATATAGACAGTCATAATTATGTGTATGATGAGATTGGCCAACTTATACAAGACAATACGGAGTTTTTAAAGATTTTCTGGCGTGTAGATGGAAAGGTCGATTATATCGATAAGTATGTCGGTGGTTTTGATTCAAGAACGATACAACGTACCCTGTTTAATTATGATGGTTTAGGTAATAGAGTTGTTAAAACAATTATAAACCCTGCGGGTAATGTCACTTCTACCAGATATGCACGAGATGCACAAGGTAATGTCTTGGGAGTATTTAAAGCGACGGCAACTGAGGAAGAAAATTTTGAAAATCAAAGATTTGCATCTTTAACACATGAAGAACACCATATCTATGGTAGTAGTAGGTTAGGAATAGAGAACGAAAACCTAGATCTATTGACTCCTACGTTTCAGGGGCTTACAGAAGATAGTGATCTAGCGCTAGAACTAGGTAATAATAAAAGTACAGCTTGGCAGTTACACTCCGATGACATTTTAGATACTCAATTTGGCGTTGTAAACTATAAATTAGGTTTTCAGATGCGACTGGTAGAGCCTTTGTTTGAGAACGACTCTATTCATACTGTCCGTCTGGCATTTACTAGAAAAAACAAGGTTAATGAGAAAAACATGAATATCCTTGATGGTTATTTAAAAAAGGTAAATAACCTATACTACCCTATTTATAAGATTCAGTCTATTACAGATGGAAATCCTATAGACGTTTTGCATATTACGACCACTATTGGTTTTGACGAAACAAGTATTCTTAAGGCATCTAGTATTACAGATTTTAATACAAACATTACACCTTCTCAAGATCTAGTTACCCTTACTATTAATGGAATTCCATTTGAAGAAGGCAATGGTCTCTTAACGGTACATCGTAGTCAAGAAAGTAATACAACAACTATAGAAGACATTCCTACTTCACACCTAGGAGGTACGTATAATAAAAAATACCAAGTACGTGCACTAGTCTATACGGTAACAACTACAGAAAACACAATAAGTGACACATTTGATTTTATAGACACGAATACTGATTTAATATCTAATAGTGGCATTACAATGCAGGCTCTATCTAGCAGTTCAATATGGATGCCTAGTTTGTTTGAGGATGCTACGGTATCCTATAACTATATCAATAAAACTGGAGATAAAAATTATGAACTCTCCAATCACTTAGGAAATGTACTCAGTGTAGTGTCTGACAAAAAAATTCCTATCTTAGCTAGTAATGGCTCTTTGACACATTTTACACCAGATGTAAAAGCATACAATGATTACTATCCTTTTGGTATGTTACTGCCTGGAAGACACGCGAATACGAGTGATTACAGATACGGTTTCCAAGGACAAGAACTCGATAATGAGATTAAAGGGGAAGGGAATAGTTTAAATTATAAGTATAGAATGCATGACCCTAGAGTTGGGAGGTTCTTTGCTGTCGACCCTTTAACTTCTAAATATCCTCATTATACACCATATCAATTTAGTGGAAATAAAGTTATACATATGGTAGAGCTTGAAGGTCTTGAAGAAGCAATACCTACAAGAGCTAAAAATAACAATAGGAATGAAGGAGATGAAGCCTGTGGAGCAGTTTATCATTGTGGAACTGTAAATCGAGATGGCTCAACAGAATTCGATGAAGGTTGGTATAATTATTCAGATTATGAAAAAGTAACTAATACAAATAGAGTAGTAACTCATTATTATGCAGATAAAAATGGAAAATATGAAGAAGCGAGTACGGGAGTAATACTTGGATCTCTTAGAAGGGCTGCTCCTAAAGCCGGTACAGCAGCAGCAGCAGATGGTCCTCTCATTATAGGTGATATACTTACAGTAGGCATTATTGCCGCTGCTCTCTCTCCTGACTATTCTCAAACTGCTTATGAACCGCTCCCAATTACTGTTCCAACAGATGTTACAGATAAACCGTCTAATGATAATGATGACGGATTTATTACTTTCTTTCGAGGAACATTGGCTCCAAGAGCAGCTGAATCCGTTGCTGCTCAAGATTTATCATTTACTATGAACGGTTTTCCTCAACTTAATATGAGACCTGGTATGTATATGACTACTAATCCTGCTCAGGCAGCAATATGGGCTAGCGTCAACGATCAATCTGGAGCAGGAAAAATTGTTGGTTATCAGGTTGTTGCAATTACAATAAAGAAAGAAGTATGGGAAATATTCAAAAATTCTAACCCAGGAATAATAGAGCAACAAGTTCTAAACCCGCCTGTAAACAAAAGTGATTACTGGGACGAAACTATAATACCTATATATTCAATTGGAATTTTTTCTAAATTAGGTCCAATTATTCCAGCGACACCAGAATTTTAAATATTACTCTTATGAAAAAAAAATATGCAATAATTTCTAAATCTATTTTATTTACAAGTGAAATTGAAAAAGCTAATGTTTTTGATAAAAAAAAAATAAACCAAATAAAATTTCATTATAAACTAAACCCAATGAGAGTACCTTGTCTTAAGATTGATAGCGAATTTAGAGTTTATGGGAATAATTCATTTTATTATAGTTTTTTAAAGAATCAAAAGGATAATTTTTTAGTAATGCTTCCTGATAATTTTAATGAAGAAATTATGGAAGAATTATTAAGGGAAAATAAAATGGAAATATATGATTTTAATGGATTAGAGAAAAAAATTCTGAAACCATCTGATTTTTTTAGTACAATTTCTTTCAAAAGTGAGTTATCTGAATCACAAATTTCTAAATTGAAAGAAGATATCGAGAAATACTATAAATCTCTAGATCCTGAGGGTGAAATAACCCAAATATCTTTTAATCGTGATTTAGATATATTATACTTTTTCATTAAAAGAATAGGGAATAATCATTACATCAAATATCATGAATTTATTAGAAATTTAGTTAAAGAGTATGGTTTAATATCATTGTTAGATGGGTATGAGTCTTTTAGAGGTTTGTCTTTTTAGTGAGCAACCCCGCTAGCGCTCGTCTGTGACGAGTGCCGTATAGAGTAAGCGTACACTGTTCCATAGAATGTGCTACAGCTAGAATTTTTCTAGTGCCATCAAGAGTGAGAAAAATAGGAAGAATGAGTTGGTGTTAAGCCAGTTTTTAGAGACAAGTTTACTTGTTGCTCCATGAATGAAAAAGAAGAATACATAATAAGATAAAGCCTTTACAGAAATGTGAGGGTTTTTATCTAATAACATCTATTTTTTAAACATTTGTTGTCGGAATTCTTAAATCTCGACAATAAATGTTTGTGAGTCAAACAAAAACTGAATTACATTTACTCCCGCTAGCGCTCGTCTGTGACGAGTGCCGTATAGAGTAAACCCATTACCATGCGTTTGTAACGTGTGACATTATGAAAAAGAAAAAAGAGAATACATAATAAGATGAAGCCTTTACAGTAATGTGAGGGCTTTTTTTGAGAAGAGCGTACTATTTTTGAATTACAAATCACACCCATTTACAGAAGATATCAATATTAAAAATAAGGAGGCATAGTGCCTTTTTACATATCTAAAAATGAAAAACAATTAAAAATTAAAAATGATGAATCGATTAAAATTAAGTGTATTATTATTTGCCAGTGTTTTATTAATGACGAGCTGTAGTAGCGATGATAATGGGGGTGATAGCGGAGGAAATATAGAAACAGATTTTGATTTTTTTATTTCCTTTAAAGCAGATGGTGAGTTAGTAGAAATGGGCTTTGCTCTAGACGATTTTGACCCTTCATTTCAACACTCTATAAGTTATACAGATTTTTTAAGTGGCACAAGTTGCTTTAGAACCTGTAGCCCAGGTATATTTTCTGTAAATGACAATTCTATCCCTCAAGCTGGCGTATCCTTCTATAGGTTTCTAGATGCGTTTTGCACGTCTGCAGACGGTGCTGTTTTTAATACCCTTTTTCCTGTAGGGAATTATAGTTATTCTAGTACAGATGCAGAGAATGGCGTTGGTTTTGAATATTCGCCAGACATCCCAGACAGCCCTTTTTATCTTACTACAGGCGGTGGTTCTCAGTCTGACAGTAATAGTTTTACCATTACATCTTCAGAAGAAGACAATACGCTATTTGCTGGTGGCACATCCTATGGGCAGATTGTTAGTGGGACCTTTAGTTGTACGGTATTTAATCAATTAGATGACAATGATACTCTAGCCATTACAGAAGGCGTTTTTAGACTAAGAGTAGAAACTTCTAATTAAAACGTATTACGATCACTATATTGTCATTATGTTTTCGGCTAATGATGTGTAGTAGATAAAGAACAAGAAGATAAAGCCTTTACAGAAATGTGGAGGTTTTTGTAAAGAAGAATAAAAAAATAAGTATAGATATATGAGATTAATAGTAGTACTCTTTTTATTAGTAGGTAGTTTAAGTTATGGTCAAAAAGTTCCTGCTATCAAGAAATATAGGCCAGGCATTATTTATTATAAAAATGGTAAAACCTTAGAGTGTAAGATAGCAGCATATGGCTCGAGAAATATCTGGTGTAAGTTTGAAGATGGTACTAAGAAAAAAATAACCACTTCAGGAGTTAAGAAGTTTGATATATATGGAAAAAAGGATACTACTTCTTATGGTTATTTTATAACGGAAGCTGTCTATAAAAGTAAAAGCAAGAAAAAGTTGAAGACCTTAGGTCGTTTAGTCTATGATTATGATGATGTCAAGTTATATGGAGTCATGGGTAAAAGTGTTGGGATAGGACCTATAGGAATAAGTGGTGAAAACTATTTTCTTACGCGTCGAGGAAAATCTTATGGTAGACCATTATTAAAAGCCTTTAAAAACAAGAACAAACTACTTAAAGAATATTTATCTAATTGCAAGGATATGGTTTCCCAAATAGGAACCACATATTCTTTTACAAATATTAAAAGCTTAGGACCTATTTTTGAGTATTACAATGAGCATTGTAAAAGGAAAGTACCTCGCTCTCGCCAGCGCTAGTCTATAACAAGTACCATCAAGAGTGAGAAAAACAGATGGAGCCTATGGACTAATGGGACGATAGATGACTATACTAAGAAAAGAACCTTAGATAATTAGAAATATAAAAGCCTTGACATATCATGCCAAGGCTTTTGCTTAAATAGTGCTTCTTATTAGTATATTAAAACCGACTACAAACAATAAACCCTTGTAATATCTTGAAATAAATATGCAGGCGTTGGAATAACAAATTCATTACAAACGAGAGAGGCATACACAGGAAGATTAGAATCTACGATAAACTCACTAATTCCATGTCCGCGACAGCTACAAGATTCTGTATCGCTAGGGTAGAAGAGTGTTACAGATTCTTGATTAAAACCTGAAAGCTCTTGATTTTTTAGAACCTTCTGATAAATTAAATACCATCTATTGGGAACATTAGGATGTGCTACAGCTCCTTTAATTCTTAATGTAAGACAGCCATAAACTGGATGAGATACATCATAGTTTTTCCAGTTATTAAAATAAAAAATAGACTCTAAGAGTGTATATCCTTCATCTGTAAATCCAACATGGAGAGTTATTGTTGTATCAGGGTTTTCGCAACCTTCTTTTAGAGTTGCATCTTGAATTGTGAAATGTTCAGCACCGATTTCATCGAGATCACCTGACTCAGGACTACAGCTATTAAAAAGGAACATCGTTAAGAGCATCATAAAAACAAGCCTAAAAATTTTCATAACAAAGTGTTTTTAGTTAATAATCAACAAGATATAAATTAAAACCCATATGAATTTATAACATGGAAACAGACTTGGAATATGAAAAAATAGACAAAGTTGTGGAGATAATAATTGCTGTCTATCTGGCAAAGAATATTTATTCCTATCAAAAACAACATTATTAATACATCAAATAAGATAATTGAATGCCATTAATTATCTTATTTGATGTATTAATTTTAGATAAAAACACCCGTATACTCAATCCAGTCAGACCAAGTTGATTTACACATTAACTTTATTCTAAATCTACCACCTAAATGATGATACCCTATTTCTTGGGCAGACATCGTAAAGACAACATTTGTCTCAGTAGTATCATAAAACAGGCACAATGATCTAGTGTAGTTCTCTCGAGAATGTTTTCTCTTTCATCTGTCAGACGGGGATGTTATGTATTATCGAGGCTAACGGATAGGTTTATTTGTTTAAATATCATAAATTAGTTAGACATTAATTTTGCAAAGAAGGAGAATAAAGGTCTGTTTATAAGTATGATAGAAATTAAAATCCATATCAGAGTAACGTTATTTAAAATTATTTAATTATGAAAAAAAGTATCTTTTTGATTTTAATATTTTTTGCCATTTGCAGCTGTAGTAAAGAAGATTTGCTTGAAACCGATCAGAATATAGAAGGCAATATTGATTTGGAACAAAGGGCTCCTGCAATCCCAGAACCTGTTATAATAGGACAAGAAAATACAGGATGTGTTGCAAACATTATTTTCTTAGCAGAAGGCTTTAAAGAATCGGAATTAACAGAATTTAAAAACCTCTGTGATATTGCCAAGCAAGCCATATTAGATATGGAACCTTTTACTTCAGCTTCAAATAGCTTGAATTTTTACCGTGTAGATTCACCGTCCAGTAGCTCTGGAATTAAAACAAAACAGTTTACAAGCATTTGTAATGCATCAACAGGTGTAAATACATATACAAGGACCCCATGGGCTGTATTTGGAAACAGAGTTGGTCTTGAGTATTATGCAGGAATGGAACCTTGGAGAAGGGATGCATTAGAATATATGTTTGGTAATTATGTAACAGGAGATTATGCTTATACAATAATTATAGCCAATACAACTGACTATTACGGAGGTGCCGAATTTCCAGGTGTTACAGAATATAATACGATCTTAAACCCTAAAGTGTCCAATATGATCGTTTCAAAATATGATAGCGGTAATGGTTTCAAGTTTTTGGTGAGACACGAATTTGGACATTCTTTTGGAAATATGGATGATGAGTATGTTGATTTAGATACATACTGTGCCATCGGAACATATGAATCCTGGTATTTACCGCCAACTCCTAAAGCAAATGTATTTACGTCTGATCCAGGTGGATGGCATCTAGGAGCGAGATATGTTCCATCTGGTTATTGGAGAGAATGGGAAAACTCAATAATGAGAAGTGATGCATCCTCAACTACGTTTTCACCAAAACAGTTTGAGATTGTGAAACATAGAATAAAACAAGCAGTTGGCTGTCTTTAATTATACATTTTAAACCCTTGTGAAATGTGCAATTTGTGTATTTATTAGAATCTAAGTGCTTATAATATGTATCGCTTATAGATGTTTTTCTGAATTAAAACAAGCCAAAATATCAAGTATCGTTCATAGTGTTTTAAAAAGGATGTAGAGCGTTTTTTGAATTTTTGATGTCTTCCTTTCTTTTTTGTTAACTTAGTTCTCGAACGCTATAAATCATACATAAACAATGTGTTAGCATAAATAATCACGTAATATCATGGAACTATCAAATTTTAAAGACGGTACGTATCCCGAAACTCAAGAACAAGAGCATGTTCTTGAACAGTACAAGTTGTATGTAGCATCGGCTGAAAAAGCTTCAGATAGAAGGAATACAGTTAATACATTCTACCTAACATTAACAACATCAGTTGCAGGGGTTATTGGTTATGTCAAAACAAATAGTCTGGCAAATGATGAATATTTAGTTTTAGGCTTGTCGATTAGTGCCATTTTGATATGTATATATTGGGTAAATTTATTGGAGAACTATCGAAAATTAAATTCGGGGAAGTTTAAAGTGATTCATGAAATTGAGAATTTACTACCATTAAAATTATTTGCTTTCGAATGGGATAAACTTGGCGAAGGAAATGATAAAAAGCGCTATAAAAAAATGAGTAATGTTGAAAAAGGAATCCCTTTTATATTTGGAGCACTTTTTCTATTTGTAATAATAGTAGAAATTTATGAAATGTGCTGTAAATAAGAATGTTATGTAATTAAAATGGACATCTTTCCTAGGTGTCAAGCCCAATCTATTTTATTATAATTTCTTTTTTCTGACAATTTTCTCAAATCACATATTTATACATGATGAAGTATAAATGATTCGTGCATTAAAATTAATTACGCTTTCGCGAAAGCGTATAAAAGAAATTTATCCTCAAAAAAATGTTGCCTTCATCTAATTAATTCTGACCTTTTTTAAATCCGTAGGCAGTTTGTCCTATAAAATCTGTAGGAAATTTATCATCACCAGGAAACCCTAACGCTATAGTTCCACTATCTTCAGGAATATAATTTGTTTTAAAGATATAATCCCATACACTTAAACTAATTCCAAAGTTTACACCATATGTGCCTTCTGGTAAGTTATAAGCGTGATGGTATAAATGCATAACAGGGTTATTAATTAAATACTTTAATGGACCCCAGGTAATTTTAATATTAGAGTGGTTAAAATGACCAATGGTAATCGCGATAAAATGGACGATATATGCCTGTTCTGGCTCAAATCCAAATAATATCATTACCGCAAATGTCTTTAATGGTTTGTATAAGATGTTTTCCATCCAGTGGTAACGTAAGTGTGCTGCAAATCCCATTTCTTTAACACTATGGTGTACTTTATGGAATTTCCAAAAGAAAGGATATTTATGTAATAATGTATGTGTAAACCATTGCACAAAATCTAGTATGATAAAGAAAACGACTAGTTGTGTCCACATAGGCCATCCTGAAGGGTCAAATAATGCAAATGATTTATCTGTTATTCCAATCTCTGCAAAACCTAACTGGAGTAATTTATAAAAGCCACTAATTGCTAATGAAAAAATAAAGAAGTTAAAAAACATATAGAATCCATCTAACCAAAAATCTTTTCTAAAAACAGATTGCTCTTTACGCCACGGGAATATCATTTCTAGTGTCCATACTAAAAAAGAGATGACGATGAGACCATAAAAATAATTTGTGTACCAAGGAACTTCAAATAAAATTGATTTCCAAGTCCAATCTATAGTGCCTATAAAGGCATCTTTAAAACCATTTATATATTTTTCCATAGTGTTATTTCAATATAGTCGTTATACTATCTTTTTTCTTAGGATAATTTTCAAATTGCGACCATTCTGTCCAAGAACCATCATAATTTTTTACATTTTTATACCCTAATAATTCCGTAAGTACAAACGTAGTATGTGCAGATCTAACTCCAGAATGGCAATACGCGATAACAAGTTGTTCTTTATTAGGGATTATAGAATCATACATTGTTGCTAATGCTATATAGTCTTTAAATTTTTTATCGCTCTCATAGTTTACACAATCTGCCCAATTCATAAGGATACTTCCTGGGATGCGTCCACCAGAGTTTGCCCCTTTCTTTTGTCGTACTCCAGTGTATTCGTTTACTGTTCTTGTATCTAGAATTAACGGAGGTGTTTTGTCATTTACAGCAGATAACACTTGCTCCTTATTGACATAAAACGTCATTGGCGAGACATCGGGTAGGGTAAAATTACTCTCTTTAATTGGTGTAATTTCAGTAGTGAGTTTACCATCTATGTCATTCCACCCATTAATGCCTCCATTTAAAATTCTAACGTTATGGAAGCCATAATTTTCTAGTATCCACCATAATCTAGCGGCATCACAAGAGGCAACATGATCATAGATTATAAGGGTATCTTCATTTCTTATTCCTCTAGAACTAAATAGTTTTTCTAGTTGAGATTTAGAGCACATCATACCCTTATATGGATAAGAAGCATCTTCTATATCAGTACGCCATATATTAATTGCACTTTTTATGTGACCCTCTTTATATTGCTTTTCTCTCCCGAAGTGTACAATTTTGATGTTGGGAATTCCCATCAAATCTTTCAACTCATTGGCTTCAATAATATGATCAGTATTCACATAAGTAATAGACTCAATAGCTATTTCTTTATTTAAATCTATAGTAGCATCCTTGCTCATCTCTTTGCAAGAGATGAATACTAAAATGGTACTTAAGAATATACTAGTCTTCCAATTCATACCACTCAATATTTTCTAATGCAGCACGCCTTCCTTTTTTCAGAACAGGATAGTTAGTGACTAGGTAATTAATAATTATTTCTTCGTTTTGTCCGAGATCCCATAAATTTTGAGTTTCCTGCATCCAGTCTATTGTAGTGGCCCAGCGATTGGCATCCATTCGGTTTTGCGTTACTAGCTTTGCAGAGTGACAATTGGTACAATTGTTTACTGTTTCCATAAGACCTTCACCTTCTTTTAAACCCGTACGTATATGAATGCCGTTTTCAATTGTATCCCAATTTTCATCTTTGTCGATAGCAGTATAACTTGTAGAGGTATCGCTTTCGCGAAAAGCGGAAAACCCTGGGTCCGTTAGCATATAAATTAAAAAGCAGGCAACAATTCCTACCAAAGAAAACACGGCAACTATAGTGTGGTATATTTTCTTTACGCTATGTCTAAATTCTTGATGCTTATCGTCCATTACTTTACTTTTACCGCAATACGATGGCAGGCATTATTTAAATATCCTTTAGGGTTCCACCCTGGTAAAACCATAGGTTGACTATCACCTTGAGCATCTGTAGCTCTTGCCCAAACCTCATAATATCCTTTTTTAGGAAATGATATACTTGCTGAAAAATGTTGCCAAGCGAGACGATTAACTGCAGGTTCAATTTCACAAGAAACCCAATTAGAACCAAAATCAATAGAGTATTCCATTTTTGTAACTGCTAGTTCTCCTGCCCAAGCGTGTCCATTAATATTGAGTTTTTTACCTTCATCTATAGTAGCTCCTGTCTTAGGATATGTAATCAAAGATTTAACAGGCATTGACTCGATAATGCACATATCTTCATCTTTCACCTTTTCTCCTGGCTCAACAGGTTCACAAGGAACTCTATATGCCGTACCAGTCATTTTAGTACCATCGTGTACTTTATCTCTCACACTTATTCCTGTAATCCATTTGCCAGAAACAGAGGCTGGCCAACCTCCAGCAATAAGCCTTAAAGGATATCCGTGTGCAAGTGGTATCTCTTTTCCATTCATTTTAAAGGCAAGTAATGTTTCATCTTGCATCACTTTTGCCATTGGAGCTCCACGAGAGATTGGTTCTTTTGTAGGATCTCCACTCAAATGAGTATCTGCAGCGTGATAACCTATATATACTGCGTTATCTTTAATGCCTACATCTTCTAAAACATCCCTTAATCTAACACCCGTCCAAGTGGCACAAGAAACAGCACCTACAGTCCATTGATTTCCTTTTGCCGGGGGATCAAACTCACTTCTACCATTACCACCACACTCCAAGGTTAATTGATAGGTGTGTTGTTGAAATTTTGATTTCAGTTCTTCTAAGGTATATGTTTTTGGTGCTTTAATTGATTCTCCATCAAAGACAACCTTCCAGTTTTTTATATCTATATTCTCAGGGATTTTCCCATTATTACGAATAAACATATATTGGCTTGATGTGATTTTTTCATTAAGAAGATGTGCTTGGGCTTCCATATTCCAAGGTCGATCATTTAAGACGACCATTTCTTTGTTTTTTGCAAACATCTTAAACGGGTCTGGATCTTGTATCGCTAGTGGTACATAGCCTTCTGGCATCATATGAGCAAATACAATTTCTGCTCCTATAACAGTTCCTATAGAGGTTAATGTTGCCTTCTTAATAAAATTTCTTCTCTTCATTGGTCGATAAAGGATTATTAATGTCTAAATATAAATGAATTCAGATTCTTACAGTGTAACTTTTGTTACGGCGCAATCTCTATGATACTTTACTTTTAAAACAAATTGTTCCCTATAAGAGAAAGTAGTTCTAAATGAGATAAATATAAAATTATAATATTGATATTATTCTAATTACTATAGTTTTGTTCTTTTCATCTGATAGATGAAACCCAGATACACGAGTCATTTTAAAGAAAAAAGCATTGAGAAGATTTCAAAACAAACAGAATGCTTGTATAGTCTGTTATTAAAAAGAAAAGAGAAATAACATAAAGTAAAAAGAGAAGCCTGATTTAGACTTCTCTTTTTGTTTCACTATGTGTAGTCATATATTTTTTGTAACTGATTTATTTAAAGCGTTTTACCTTATACGAGGCAATTTATTTCATAATCACCGTAGAGATAGCACAGGATGGAGTTTTTTGTTTTAACGCTGAACCACCATTTTTAATGTATTTGATCTACCATTAGATTCATATTTTACAAGGTATACCCCATTAGAAAATTCTTCCGTATTTAGAGTTGTTTTTTTAGTAATACTTGTGATTCTCTTAATCCTTTTTCCTGCGAGGGTATAGATATTTATTTCAGCATCTTTGGTTCTGGAGAAATCTTCGATATTGAAAATTGCTTCAGTCGAAACAGGATTTGATGCTAGATTAAATGATGGTTTATCAGTTATGAAATCTTCGACACTAAGTATTTGTGATACTTTAAGTGTGATGTCCTGCAAATTGCAAAGAACATCAAACGTATAATTTAAGTTGTTGTAACTTGCTGTTGTCGTACTTTCAGGAACACAATTTGTGATTTCTGAGTCTGATGAGAACACTACAAATTCATCTCCAATTTGTGGTTCAAAAGTTAGATTGACTTCAAATCCACCTTCAAAATAAGCCTCATCTGAGTTCTCTATGATGTCGTGATCTACTCCAGGAATATATCCATTAATATCTATCAATAATTTAGCAGTTTCTGTTTGATTATAATTTGTAGTTTTTAATTTCTGAATTCCTGGTCCTGGATCAAAACACCCATTGTTAGATAGTGGAATAGTAAATGTTGAAGGAAACTGGAATGTTCCAGAACCTTGTAAAGTTCCATATTCTATAAATTCTGGATAGTCTGGATGTTGAAAAAAATAATTAGAAAAACTTGAAGTGTCATCAATTAGTATGGTGCCTTCATTTAATAATATTAATTCGTTATTTGTAAATTCTAACCCATTAAAGTGATGGTCAATAGTCGAGTTCAAAACAGTTAAAATACCAGAATTACTAAATCGCTCATTAGCCGTTCCAGTCCCTATAAAAGTGGCGCCATCTAGGTAAAATTCATCACTACCATTACTAAACCGAGCGCCATTTTTAAGGAAAATAGTAAAAGGATTTCCAGTTCCCAAGATGGCAGAGCTAGTTACAGGCTGTACCAGCACGATTACATTATCGAGCGTTATGTCATGGTTTCCTGTAATAAGAAGATCTGCTTCTCGTATTCTAAATGTTCCACCTCCCGTAAAGGTGACATCATCCCAAGTTATGATACCGTTTACACGATAAAATAAATCACCGATGACCGTAGGATGTGCTTCATCATTATTTTTAATTTCTAAATACCCATGGTTGTAGCCCTCAATAGATCCGCCACTGAGTCCAAAATTATTAGCGCCACTAAAAATTAAACCTGCATTTTCTTCTACCTGAATTGTAGGTCCTAAAATCGTATTCTCGTTAAAGGGTTCAATAAGTAAAGTTCCTTCGGTTACGGTAAAATCATAACAACAGATATACATGTCTATATCAATAGTGACAGTGTCAGCACCATTTTTAAAAAATGGACTTGTTATATTTAATAAACCAGGATTTGGCGTGTTAAAACTAATGTCAACACCGTCTATTGTTATAAAACCCTGTTGCGTTTGAGAGATTAAACTAGCTTGTTCATTTATAAAAAAAGGTTCTGGGTTTGAAATCCCATCTGCTTTTGTTATAGTGAACGCTCCTGTATTTTTTAATGTGAAATTTGATAACGTTTTAGTAGCATTTGTTTCTGAGGTGTGTATTGCTTGAAAAGTACCGTTACTATTCAATGCCCCTCCACCTGTAAACTCTCCTTTAGTAAAAATGATGGCAGAAGTTGAATGTACTTCTACTCCCTCAGGTATGATAACAGTTCCTTCACCATTTTGTAAAGGGATGGTTCCCATATCCCAATTTAAAGGATCTGACCAGAAAAAACCATCTCCATTTCCTGTCCAAGTATGGGTTTGACTCCACATGACTAAATGGCAAGCCAAAAAAAGAGTTAGAAAGATAATTTTTTTCATTTTATAATTTTGAAGTAATATCAAAAGCGCTCATACACAAGCATCAAGATACGTAATATAATGAGTTTTAGCTGGAATGCTAGCGATTCTACAAGCCCTTGGATGATTTGAACTTTTTAAAGCCATCTTTTAAATATTGCTCTGATAGATTTGAACAATTAGCTACTTGTGGAATTAAATCTTCCCAAAGCTTTAGAAGATGTTTATCTTCTATCTTATTAATTTGATAATGTTCCAAAACATTTTTTTTATGCTTTGGTAAAAGGTTTTCTACGTGTTCTATGAATGAAGAAAAATTCAGAACCTCCATAGGTATTTTACCTAGTCTTTGATTTTCTTTACTCTTTTCTTCACTTGTGTCTAAAGGATGTTTTTTCAGTTTAGTGCATACCTCTTGGCTTAGATCAGTCAAATTATTTGTCTTGTTCTCTTGACAAGATGTAAGTGACACAAAAAAGAATAAGAAGAGAAGTAGTTTAAATTTCATTAGTATTAAGTTTTTAGTATAGATACTAATGTAAAGAAAAAACTAAAGTACTGTTTTTCATCTTTTGTTTATTTAGTAACAATCTTTGGAAATACGTAAGCATTTTTAGAAGCTTATACCAAAAAACCTTATCAAATGTAATGTGATTTGTCTCTCCCTTACAAGAGTGAAGATATTACCGTCCCATACCTTGCATAACGCCAAAATCATATCTTTGCCTCGCACTTCATTGTATTGGTTTTGGTAAATTTGAGGTTAACAGGTTACGCTTATTAATAAAACCTATCACGCCCTTATTTATTCAGTCATTTCATTCATTTTAAATAAGTTATGTGTTCTAAAGATGTATATTTGAGAACTTTTGGATACAAATAATTTTAGCTATTACGGATTTCCGTAACGGATTTCCTAGAAGATATATTTAATTTGCTATGAACATTTAATTAACAGCTTAATATATTTTTGTATATTAGTGATTACTAGCCGATTAAGACATTATGAAGACGAGAAAAAGTAAAACAAGAAACATAATAAGACAAAACAATCTACAAAAATTGAGTGCTAGGTTATTATTCATTTTAAGTTTAATCTTATTCTTTTCCTGCTCTGAAAAAGAAACTGTTGTAGATGGAGAACTTTCTCAATCTAAAATTATTCAAAATGATGTTTCAAAAAGTACTATAGAAGGCATTATTTCAGAGATGAAAAATTTAGGAGATAGTCAAGAAAAAATTATCGTATTTGAAACCAAAAATATTATATCCGATAATCCTTCAGAACATTTTAAAATTCTTAATGTTTCTAAAAAAGCATATATTTTTTCCACTGGATCATCTAAAGCCTTTTTAGGGCCAGATGACAATTATACCGTGACTTGTAGTTATAGTGATGGAGAGACTGTAGTTACAGAGTGTGGAAATGATGTAGCTTGCGCAGGTTCTGCTACTTGGGAATGTACAGAAAATGGAGGGTGCGCTACTATTTGTAATGCCAAAATTACCTATATACCAGCTAGTTATAAGATAAAACAAAAAAAGCTAGAAAATTTAGACAAAGTACTTCAAGAAGTTGAAGAGATAAGTAAAAGTAAAAATAACGAGTCTCTTGATGTGACACTAGCTTATGATGGTATTGGTTTTACTTTAAAAAATACTTCAAGAATTAATGCATCTATAGAAAATAAAAATTCAACTAGAGCTTGGCAAGTGGATTGTTTTGATAGTGATGGAGATTTAATCTGGTCTGAAACTTTTGAAGATAGATTAGATGCTAGTCAAGCAATTTTAAACTGTACAGATGTTGATGGAGGATGTGCCAATGTTTGTGAAATTGTAGGGATTAAATATCTAAATTCTGGAAAAAAATAAATATTCAATTACGATGGCTCTGTCGCGTTATTTCACCTAGTATATAATTTTGAAAGAAATTTAAAGATTAAGCAGTCAGTGAACAAAAGGTTTTAAACATTGAAGTTTTAGGATTCAATATCTGACCTTATTCTAATAATGTGTACGATTTCTATTCCTGCGAGTGTTCTTTCTTTGACTCTTCGAATAGCTATCAATTCTTCAATATCACGGTAGCTCAGACTAAATCGGAATTTGAAGTATATTACAAGCTCTTTATTTTAAATGTAGATTCACTCTAAGGTTATCGAGATATAGAAGAGCTATTAAATATGCGAGGTATAAAAGTTGATCATTCAACAATCCAAAGATGAGTCTTTAAGTTTTCTAAAAACATAGAGAAATATATCGCCGTAGAGGTAGCAGGGAAACGTTATTTTTTAATAAAAAGTGAAGATTTCTCGTTATTAATAAAGCAAAAGCATTAAAAAAAGCTTAAGTGCAGAATTCTTTAACCATTTGTTGAATATAATATATCATGATTCTTACAGCGATTTTCAAAAAACTATGTGCAGATTGGTTAAATGAATCCTAATTTCATAGGTGATAAATGTCAACTATATTTTATGAAATAATAATTTAGGCGTTTAACTTCTTGAATATTAAATTAAATTTTTAAAACTAATTAAGAATCAAGTTGACCTAATTATCCATATATAAGGACAATTTCTCCATTAAGCCTCATTTTTTAAACTATAATTTTGTCATCTAAAGGTTAAATCACAAAGATTTAATTAAGAATAAAAAATATTATGAATTTAGAAAATAACATTAAAGGAAAAGTAGTAGTAATTACTGGTGCTAGTAGTGGGCTAGGAGAAACAACCGCACGTTACTTAGCATCTAAAGGGGCAAACGTAGTTTTAGGAGCGCGTAGAGAAGAACGTTTACAGACTATTTCTAATGAAATTAATGCAGAAGCAAACGGTAAAGCTGTATTTGTAAAAACGGATGTTACTAAAAAAGAAGAAGTTAGAAGTTTAGTAGATAAAGCTGTGAATGAATTTGGTAGAGTAGACGTTATGGTTAATAACGCGGGTTTAATGTCTATTGCACCAATGAGCGAGGTTAAAATTGATGAATGGGATCGTATGATAGATATCAATGTTAAAGGTGTTTTGTACGGTATAGCTTCAGCACTACCAATTTTTCAGAAGCAAGAATCAGGACATTTTATAAATATATCTTCAGTTGCAGGTGTAAAAGTTTTTAGTCCAGGGGGTACCGTTTATAGTGGGACAAAGTTTGCCGTTCGTGCTATATCAGAAGGTTTACGTCATGAGGTTGGCGGAAATATTAGAACAACCACTATAGAACCAGGGCTTATAGACTCTGAATTAAAACATGGAAGTTCTCATAAAGAAAGTTCAGATTTTGTAAACGATTTTTATGAGATAGCTATTCCATCAGATTCTATTGCTAGAACAATTGCATTTGCTATAGAGCAACCAAAAGATGTTGATGTAAATGAAATAGTAATTCGTCCAACAGTTCAGGACTTTTAAAAATGATAATTCGTATTCAAATTTAGATAGCACGTAAAATTGCTGAATAACAGACAGATATTTGCTTAGGTTTATCTAAATTGTTGTTTAAATTTGAATACGAACCTCATAATTATAAAATGATTATAAATACAAATAAATGATTCTCGACAGACAGACATTCGAATACGATAACAGAGTACTTATCGAAAAGGTAAAAATAGGAACTCCTTTTAAATACGAAGCTATTTTTGAAAATAGTGGCTGTTTTATCTACTATAAAGATAGAGCCCCTAAGTTAATGTCTGCAAATCAGAATGTTCAAGTAAATAGCCAAGAAGCTGTATTATTAAAATGCGGTAATCACTTTTTGGAAATCCTTAAAGAAACAGATAATGAAGAAGTTGAAGCTATGGTTGTTCATCTCTATCCAGAAATACTAAAAAAATTATATGCAAAAGAACTGCCTAGCTTAATTGAAAAAAACGATTGTAATGAACAAAGTGAAATCGTAGTCTCTAAAGAAGTAATTTCAAGATTTATTGAATCTTTAGAGTTTTATTTTGAGAATCCTCTCTTAATAAATGACGATCTTCTTGAACTTAAAATAAAAGAACTTATTTTATTACTCATACAATCTAAAAATGTATGTTCAATACATGAGTTAATATCTGATTTATATTCAACTCGGAGTGTACAAGTAAAAAAGGTTATTGATTTACATCGTTATTCTAACTTAGGCTTAGATGAATTTGCCAAATTATGCAACTTAAGTTTATCTTCTTTCAAACGAGAATTCAAAAAAGCATTTAACGATACCCCTCATAATTATATTACTGAACAGAAACTTAAAAGAGCTAAAGAATTGCTTAGCATTACAGAAATGCCTGTTAGCGAAATTGCTTATGGTGTAGGATTCAATGACCCCCTATATTTTACCAGAATTTTTAAAAAGAAAATCGGTAATTCTCCTACCGAATATCGCAATAATACTACTGTTTGAACTTAAAGTCCATATCTACGGACTTTTACTCCATTTCTAACATTTCCTTCTCTAATATCTTTGTAATGTAAGTTATTATAAAGAGAATAGTACTCGTATAATTATAATAGTTGTACTAAAAATAAAGAAGTTATGGAAAAAACATTAGTGGTCGTAACACACCCTAAATTAGGAAGCTCTAAAATTAATAAACGCTGGGTTGAAGAACTAAAAAAACATCCAGAGAATATTATTATTCACGATTTACATGCCTCCTACCCTGATCTAGATATAGATGTAAAAAAAGAGCAAAAATTAATAGAGTCGGTAGACAAAGTCGTACTGCAATTTCCTTTTTATTGGTTTAATTGTCCTCCATTTTTGAAAAAATGGATAGATGATGTTTTAGCTCATGGATGGGCCTATGGTAAAAATAGTGGTTATAAGCTAGCAGGTAAGAAATTTGCACTAGCAATTACAGCAGGTATTAAAGAGGAAGATTATAGAGCAACAGGACGATATGATTATACTCTAGAAGAATTAACAACTCCTTTTGCAACGACATTTAAATATGTAAAAGCTGACTACAGACCGCTTTATGCATTCTATGGAGAAGAACATAATCCAACTCACGAAGATATTGACACTAATGCCAAAGACTATATAAATTTCATAGAGAAATTATAGTAATAAGATTAATTAAATAATAAATAAACCAAAAAAAATAGAAAATGAAAAAAGTATTCTTAATCGCATTAATTGGGCTTTTCTTAGCCTCTTGCGCAAACAATGAAAAAGCAGTACCAACAGCTCAAGAAATTGCTAAGCTTCAAAAACAAGAAGAGGCTAACTTAATGGAAGCTAATCGCAAATGGGCAAAAGCAGCAAGTCCTGAAGAGTTTTTTAGTTTCATAGGCAGTGATGCCCTAATGTTGGCACCAGACAAAGGTGTATTAAAAGGACATGAAGCTATCGGGAAAACACTACAAGAATTTCAATCATTACCTGGATTCAAAATTATATGGGAGCCACAAGAAGCTTTTGTGTCTATAAGTGGAGATCTTGGATATTCAGTAGATAGAATTTTAGTGAATTTTGATGGAGAAGACGGAAAACAAGTCAACTTATTTGAAAAAGGAGTTACAATTTGGAAAAAGAATGCTAACAATGAATGGAAAATGACAGTCGACATCTGGAATGTTGACCAGACAATTACATCAATATATAAGTAAAAAAATAATTAAATATATATAACAAAATGAAAACAATAACAAAGGAAACAGCACAAGACGAGATTCAAAATTTTAATGAGTATAACGAAGTGGCAAAAGCTTTACAACCATATATTCAAAGTGCACGTTCAGGCGATGGAAAATTAAGCATATCTACTTTTTATAATCACGCTCACATCGTGGGTTCAATAGAAGGTAATTTTTATAATGTTGGAACTCAGGAATTTGCAGAAATTGTAGATGCAGGAGGTCCTTCAGAAGATGTAAAAAGTCGTATCGCATGGATAGACGTTTCTGGTCCTGCAGCTGCAGCAAAAGTTGAATTTATTGATTGGAATGGGATGCGTTTTACAGACTTCTTTGTGCTGTACAAGAAGGATGGAGAATGGAAAATTAGTGGAAAAGTCTACGATTCACATTCAAAAAATTAAAACTAAAAACCAGAAACGGGTTTTAAGGCGAAATCTTTAAAATCTGTTTCTGGTCTTTTACCACCACATTCATAGCATTATAAAAAAAAGTTAATATGAAAAGATTTAAAAAAGGAGATTCAATAGACTTATTTGTTGCTACAACTATAAATCGCGACGAAGTACGTTTAAAAGACTATGAAGGTAAAAAATTGTGTTTAGTATTTTTTAGGAAAGCAGCATGTCCTTTTTGTAACATGGCATTACAGGATTTAATAAAAGAGCATGATAAATTTGAAAAAAAAGGAATTGAAATCCTAGCAATATTTGCCTCACCAAGAAGCGAAATATTAAAATATGCTGGTAAGCAAAATGCTCCATTTCCAATTATTCCTGACCCTGAATATAAAATTTACAAACGTTATGGCATAGAGATTTCGTATAAAGGGATGTTTAAAACTTCTTTTAATATTAAGAAAGTTTTAAAAGCTATAAAAGGTGGATTTTTTAATATAAAATCAACATTTCAAGATCCAGTATTACCAGCAAACTTTCTTATTGATGAAAACTTGAAGGTTAAAAAAGCACATTACGGAAAAACTTATGATGACCATTTAGCGGTTTCTGAAGTTTTAAACTGGGATACCGATTCTAAGTCAGAAAAAGATATTTTAAACAATCCCTTATTTCAATATAATGCAAACTAATGATCTTGTCCAAACCAATGAGGTTTTACGTTTTGCTTCTGGCAAGACAATGAAAAACCGATTTATGTTAGCACCTCTAACCAATAAGCAAAGTCACGATAATGGAACATTATCAGACGATGAATTAAAATGGTTAACGATGAGGGCTAAAGGACAGTTTGGATTAGTAATGACTTGTGCCTCGAATGTACAAGCCAATGGTAAAGCTTGGTCTGGAGAATTGGGCGTCTATTCAGATATCCAACTCTCAGGACATCGAAAATTGGCAGAAGGTATTAAAGCCCATGGTAGTCTTGCTGTAATTCAACTTTTTCATGGAGGAATGAGGTCTCCAAAAGAATTGATAGATGGTCAGCCTGTTTGTCCATCTGATAATAAAGAATATGATGCACGAGCATTGTCCTTAGCAGAAGTATATCAAGTTAAAGATGATTTTATTTCTGCGGCTTTAAGAGCAAAAGAAGCTAGTTATGATGGTGTAGAAATCCATGCAGCGCACGGTTATCTACTCGCGCAGTTTTTAAGTAGCGAAATTAATCATAGGAATGATATATATGGAGGGAGTTTAGAAAATAGAGCTCGCTTAATTTTTGAAATTATTGATGGCGTTTATAAAGCTTGTGGTTCAGAATTCCTTATTGGAGTACGATTATCACCAGAGCGCTATGGGATGATATTGGATGAAGTGAAATTAGTAGCTCAGTGGCTTATCGATTCAGATAAAATTGATTTTTTAGACTTGTCCCTATGGGATGTTCTTAAAAAACCTGAAAAGCATTCTGATACAAATAAAAGGCTGTTAGATCATTTTCTAGAACTAGATTATAATAACGTTAAACTAACAGTTGCTGGTAAAATTAATGGTGGCAAGGAAGTTTATGAAATTCTTAATTCAGGTGTAGATTTTGTTGCTATAGGAAAGTCAGCAATACTCCATCATGACTTTCCGCTAAGAGTCATGAACGATAAAAATTTTAAATCAAAACAATTACCAATTTCTATCTCTCATTTAGAGCATGAAGGATTAGGTCCAAAGTTTATCGAAATGATGAAATCATGGCCAGACTTTGTTAAAAAATAAAAATAATTTAATTATGAAAAACACACTTTTAGCATTTGTACTTATTACAACAATTAATGTACAAGCACAACAAACCGATTTACAGAAAATTGAAACGACATTAAATTATTATTTAACAGGATTAGTAAATAATGATGCTAAAACGTTAACGAAAGCGTTTCATCCTACCGCCACTATGAAATGGGTTGGTAAAGAATATAAAGAAGTTAATGCGATCGCAGGATTAACAGAAGGGATGGATGGCACACCTCTTAAGGATGTGAAAACTAGAGTAGTTTCTATAGATATAGCAGGCAATGCTGCAAGTGCGCAATTAGAAATTCAATTTCTAACATTTACATACATCGATTTTATGCATGTATTAAAAGCAGATGGAAAGTGGCAAATCGTGAGTAAAATATTTTACACTAGACAAGATTCAGAATAATATATAGTGAAACCAATTAATTCTCAAACTGTATAACCTAGAGTAATAGTCACAATAATAAAAGTTTTTATGAAAATAATGGTAAAAATAGAATTAATAGCTCAATATAAAAATATAGAAAAAGTTCAACATTTCTTTAAAAGAATACTCCCAGAAACAAGAAATTATGAAGGTTGTGAGGATGCAAAAATATTAACCTACCCAATGGAGCTTCATAAATTTATGCTCATTGAATATTGGGAGTCTAGCGAACATTATTTAGAATATGGTGAATGGAGAAATAAAACAGGGGATTTTGAAAAGCTTAGACCACTACTTACCAGTGAAATAGATTTACAAATTTTTGAAGTGTTGGAAGATATTAATTAAAAACTCAATCTAACAATGAAAAACTCAATCATCCTTTTTCTAGTAACTTTTTTTGCAATTACATCATGTAAAAGAAATATGGTTAATAACTCAGAAAACGAACAAACTTTTATTACGAATCATAGACAAAAAGATATTCAAATGATTCAAGAATCATTTGAAAAAATGACTAACGGATTCAAGAACAATAGTCTTTCTGAATTTTATGAGTTATTAGATGAAAAGGCAATTATTATCGACGGAAATGGAAACGAAGTTTATGATAAAACAAACATAGTAGCGCATTTCAAAAGTAGGTTGAAGACCAAAAAGATAAAGCTTACAAGCTGGAAGTTACACGAGTTAATTGTTTCAGACAGTTTAGCATTGAGTAAAGCCGAATATCAAATCACCTATCTTGAAAATGAAGAAATCATTGGGTATACGGATTCTAATTGGCATATAGTCTGGAAAAAAAATACTATAGGAGATTGGCAAATACTCCGAGAAATTTTTAATGAAAAGAAGTAATAATAATTTAAATCATTTAATATGAAAGTAAATGCATACGCGGTTCAAGAACCGAAAGGAAAATTAAATCCGTTTACCTATGAATTAGGTGAAATTGGAGCGGAAGATGTTGATATTAAAGTTACTTATTGCGGTATTTGTCATTCTGATTTAAGCATGATGAACAATGAATGGGGCATGACAGAATACCCTATAGTTCCTGGCCATGAAGTTGTAGGAGAAGTTATAGCCATTGGGAGCGCAGTAAAGAATGTTACAGTAGGCCAAACAGTTGGTATGGGATGGTTCTCATCTTCATGTATGAGCTGCTCAAACTGTATGGACGGTGATCATAATATGTGTGATAATGCGGAAGCAACTATTGTTGGAAGGCATGGTGGATTTGCGGATCATGTTCGCGGACATTGGTCATGGGCAATTCCTATTCCTGAAGAAATGGATTCTAGTAAAGTAGGCCCTTTATTCTGTGGTGGAGCAACCGTTTTTAGCCCTATTGTAATTGCAGGTGTTCAGCCTACCGATTCTGTTGGAGTTATTGGCATAGGTGGGTTAGGGCATTTGGCACTTAAATTTTTAAAAGCATGGGGTTGTGAGGTTATTGCTTTCTCTTCAAACCCTGATAAGACGGAAGAAATTTTAGCTATGGGAGCATCTAAAGTAATTAATTCTAGAGACCCTGAAGAATTGGCATCTGTTCAAGGAAAACTCAAGCTTATTATAAACACTACCAATGTAACTTTAGATTGGAATGCCTATTTATCGGCACTTTCAAAGAAAGGAAAATTTCACACAGTAGGAGCGGTATTAGAACCTATGGAAATTCCTGCTTTTAGCCTAATTGCTGGAAACAAAACAGTTGGTGGTAGTAGTGTTGGAAGTCCTGAATTGACAAAAACGATGCTCGATTTTTGTGCAAGGCATAATATCTATCCAACTGTGGAAGAATTTCCAATGGAAAAAGTAAACGAAGCAATGCAACATCTAGAAGAAGGTAAGGCTCGTTTTAGAATCGTTCTTAAAAATTAAGAATAAATAAATACAGAAAAATGAAAAAGTTTTTTTCAATTTTAGTCTTAACTATTTGCTCAATAACGATGATAGTTGCGCAAAATGCGGAGCAAATAGTTGATGACATGGTGAATGAGTTAGGTGGTAAAAAGGCATTTTACGAAAAGAAAAATGTAACCTATGATCTCGAATACCGAGATCCAAACTCACAAACGACTCTAGTAAGCAAAGAAATTTATGTTTTTGATAAAGAAAAATCCTTTGCGGAGTATACTGAACATTCCATGTTAGGTGCAAAAGGCAAGGTTACAGAGGCTTACGATGGTGAAACGGCATGGATTAGATTCGATGATAAACTTTCTAATGACAAGCAATCGAACGGAGTTGCTCGATTCTGGAGAAAAACAAATTACTACTGGTTTGCCATGTTCTTTAAACTTCAAGATGAAGGTGTAAATCTAAAACACATTGGAAACAAAAAAGTAGAAGGTCGTGATTATGATTTAATAAAGGTAACCTTTGGAGATGATATAGGGGATGCTCAAGATACCTACGTTCTGTATGTAAATAAGAGGACTAAACTTGTAGATCAGTTGTTATTTACTGTTTTAGCCTTCAACATTACAGAACCTTTATTATATAAGTTTAGCTATGATACTATCGATGGAATAAAAGTCCCTACTGATCGTGTTGAAATTCAGTCAAATTGGAAAGGTGACGCTGTTGGCAAAAAATGGGCAACAACGTATTGGACCAATATTAAATTTAATAACAAAATTGATAAGAGCATATTCTCCAAGTAGTATATGTATTCTGATATCAAAAGAGAGTATTCAGTCTCTGATACGAATTAAATAAATTATAAATATTTAATACATTAAATATGCCTACAGTAAAAATTAGTACTCCAAAAGGAATGCTTACAGAAGAAGTAAAAAAGGAAATGCATCAAGGAATTACAGATGTAATGATAAGAACAGAAGGCCGTGGTAATAAAGATTTTGCAAAATTTGTTACAATTATTATAGACGAGCAAGAACCTGTTAATTGGAGCATTGGAGGAAATATAATCACTCCAGAAATTGTAGAAAACTTGTCTAAAGGTTAATCTATAATTAATAGATGCTTTTTAAGTCAAAAAATTAGTTAAAAAAAATTTATGAAAACATTTGAAGAATTCTCACTAGGAGATTTAAAATTAAAAAATAGAATAATTATGGCTCCTTTAACTAGAAGTCGTGCTATAGATAATATACCTAATGATTTAATGCGAAAATATTATTCGCAAAGAGCATCAGCAGGTTTAATTATTTCTGAAGGTACATCACCTTCACCAAATGGACTTGGGTATCCAAGAATACCAGGAGCTTATTCTAATGAACAGATTAATGGTTGGAAAAAAGTAGCTGAAGGTGTTCATAAAAACGGAGGAAAGTTTTTTGTGCAATTAATGCACACTGGCCGCGTGACTTCAGGATTAAATTTACCAGAAGGAGCAAAAGCATTAGCGCCATCAGCAATAAAATTAGATGGTGAAATGTATACAGATGTTAAAGGGCCTCAGCCACATGATACACCTGCTGAAATGACAATTGCTGATATTAAAACAGCACAGGACGAACATGTAAATGCTGCTGTAGAATTAGTTAAAGTAGGTGTCGACGGAATTGAATTACACGCAGCAAATGGATATTTGTTAGAACAATTTATCAACCCTAAATCAAATATTAGAACAGATGAATATGGTGGTAATTATAAAAATAGAGCACGTTTTGTTTTAGAAATAGCAAAACGAGTTGCCGATATTATTGGTGGAAATAAAGTTGGTATGCGCCTTTCCCCTTATGGAGTGTTTAATGACATGCAAGGCGATTATGAAAATCTTGTAGATGCGTATACTTATCTAGCCGAAGAATTAAAGAAGTTGAACTTTGCCTATATCCACATCGTTGATCAACGTGTCGCGATGGGTGCTCCTGAGTTTTCTACAGATATAAAAAGTACTATAAAGAATACATTTGGCGGAAATATTATCGTTGGAGGAGATGTACATACTGCTTCAAGGGCTGAAGAACTGATTGATGAAGGTTATGATTTAGTGTATATAGGAAGACCATTTATTTCAAATCCGAATCTAGTTGAAAAATTAAAAGCTAATGAAACATTAACTGATGCAGATCCAAATACTTTCTATGCTCCAGGAGAAGTTGGGTATGTAGATTATATCTAAGATAATTTAACCTTTTCTGACCTAACGCTCTATAATAATGAACGTTTTCTCCTTTTGAATTAAACAGAAAACATTGAAAATTTATATTATAAAAAATAAGATAATTTAAAAAATAAAATTATGAATCCATTTAAAATACACACCATAGAATCTGCTCCTGAAACCTCTAAACCAATGATGGAAGCATCAGTAAAAGCCTATGGAATGTTGCCTAATCTTCATGCGGTAATGGCAGAGTCTCCAGCAATGTTGGAAGCCTACCAAAACATTCATGAGATATTCGCTACAAAAACAATCTTTAATGCAGAAGAATTGACAATTGTTTGGCAAACTATTAATGTAGAAAATGAATGTCATTATTGTATACCTGCTCACACAGGAGTTGCTCACTCTATGAATGTAGATGCTGCAATTACTGAAGCATTGCGAAACAAGACAGCCCTCCCAAATGAGAAATTACAAGCCTTACAGGATATGACTTTGTCTATTTCAAGAGATGGTGGAAAAATTTCTAATGAAAAAATGCAAGCATTTTTTGACGCAGATTATACAGTTCAGCATTACTTAGAACTCTTAGTTGGGTATGCGCAGAAGATTATGAGCAATTATACCAATTATGTGGCAAAAACTGAAATTGATGCTCCATTTCAAAAATTTGCTTGGAATAATTAATTTACAATTTCAGTATAAGATTTACTGAGGTTTATTGAGAATATTAGTTTTGTAACTTCATTACACAAAACTAATATTCTTTTTTATGTAAAGATTTTGATTTGGCATAATATTCTTCAATTTTAAAAAAGAAAAACCTGCACGTAATAATCATATCAATAATAGTTGTGTATAATTGGATAGCTCAACCGCATAGTTTACGTTTTTGCAATTCATGTTTTTAGTGAAAACTAAAATTATGAGTTAAAAAACAAATACTTTAAGAAAATCAAATTGAACTTATCTTCTATATATCTGACCGCTTTCTCCATTTACTTGTTTTGAATGCGATATATCTTTGTTTAGGATTTCAAAGTGAAATTTATAAAATTAATTTAATAATCTTAAAAAAAAGAATTATGGGAAATGTAGCACATTCAAAGACACAAGAGATCCTTTACAAAATGGATTTAAATATGACAGGACTAACAGGATTTGGTTCTGATTTCGATAAAATTGCAGATGGTGAAGCAACTGTACCGCCAGAAGGTGCAAGATTTGATATTGATTTCGAAGGAACAATAGAAGGTCCAAAAGTTAAAGGAAAAGTAGTTGGAGTTGATTATATGAATATGAGAGCCGATGGTCGAAGCAATCTTAATATTCATTTAAAAATTGAAACCGAAGATGGTCAAAACATATCTGGTCAACTTACTGGAAGTTCAACTCTTAGAGCGGATAATTCAAGAATAATCGATTTCAGAGAAAACGGTGTCTTATTTACGTCATCAGAAAACTATAAGTGGGTAAATGGATTACAAGTATGGGCTTCAGGAACTGTAGATCGTGATACAGGAAAGATTGAGCTTACAGCTTATGCTGATTAGTCATAACGGAAAGTTCAAAATAATATAATAAGGATCCTAAATAGTTATTACTACTGTTTAGGATTTCTTATTTCTAAAAAAACAGGTATCTATAGCTTTGACTATGGAATAATTTTAGATCCAACTTAAAAACATTGCTTGCCGAATTAGTTTGTTTATATATTCTGTTTAAGCAATGAATTAAACCTACTATGTAAATTGGAATTTTTTTAATTCATTATCAATTTTTCTGCTCCCTTTCTTAGTTTAGTATCGAACCTCATGAATCATATTTTTAGCAGATTAGCTAAAAATAAAGACCCTCTTAGTTATTGAATCATTGTTTGTTTTTCTAGTTTTTTTATTTTTTCTACGACTCCTTCAATTTTCAAAAATGTGTTTCTAATGAATCACAAGTCTCCAATATCTTCCCACCACAACTCGGGACGCTCTTGAATAAATTTCTCCATCATCTCAACACACTCGGGTAACATAAGGTTAACAACGTCTATACCATGTGATTCCATAAATACAGAACTCCCTTTAAAAGTCTTATCCTCTCCAACAATAACCTTGGGAATATTAAATTGGACAATCGTACCACCACACATATAACAAGGCATTAGAGTAGAGTAGATGACACAATCCTTATATGAGCCCACACGCCCAGCATTATTAAGACAATCCATTTCTCCGTGTAGAATTGGGTTTTTCTCTTGAACACGCTTATTGTGACCAGTAGCTATAATTTTTCCATTTTTCACCAAGACGGATCCAATTGGAATACCCCCTTCTGAAAGACTTTTTTTAGCTTGTCTAATAGCTTCAGCCATGAATGGATCTATCATTTTCTATGTTTTAAAGCGTCTTCAACGGTAGGAACAAAATGGTTTTTACCTCCAGCTCGATCATCATCAAAGGTAGTAGGGATAGCATTAGCTTTAGATTTATCATTCCAGGTTAAGTGTTGTTTCCCGTCATCCCTTTGTTCCATAGTGATGCATTCTTCAACAGGACAAACAAGAGAGCAGAGATTGCAGCCAACACAATTTTCTTCTATTATTTCCGGAATTCTATTGCCATTTTCTTTAGGAATTTGGATGGCTTGGTGGGCACCGTCATCACATGCGATGTAACAAAGATCACAACCAATACACTTATCATTATCTATACTTGCTACGACTTTATGTTTGAGATTTAGGTGCTTCCATTCAGTTACATTTGGAAGGGCTTTGCCTTTAAAGTCATATATAGTTTCATACCCTTTGTCGATCATGAATTGCTCGAGACCTGCTTTCATTTCGCGAACGATTCCAAAGCCATAGTGCATTACAGCTGTACATACCTGAACAGATCCAGCACCGAGTAAAATGAATTCCACGACATCTCTCCAAGTTTCTATTCCACCAATACCTGAGACAGGAATATTTTGGATTTCAGGATGTTGAGTTAGTTCTTTCACCATTTCCAAAGCGATTGGTTTTACTGCCGGGCCGCAATATCCGCCATTAGTTCCTTTGCCACCTACAACAGGATATGGAGCATAAGTATCTAAATCAATTCCGACAATACTTTTAATTGTGTTGATTAGTGAGATAGCGTTGGTTCCACCTCTTACAGCAGCCAACCCTGGATCAACAATGTGCGAAATATTAGGGGTTAATTTAGTAATTACGGGTATGTTAGCTGCTTCCATCACCCATTCGACAATAGTCTGAAGTACAGCTGGCTCTTGACCAACAGCAGACCCCATACCTCGTTCACACATACCATGCGGACAGCCAAAATTTAATTCTATTCCATCTGCCCCTGCGTTTTCTACATCTTTGATTATTTGTATCCACTCTTCTTTGGTCTCAACCATAAGGGATGCAATTATTGCATGATCTGGAAAATACTTCTTAACCTCCTCAATCTCTCTAAGGTTATCTGCTAGCGGCCGATCAGTAATTAACTCTATATTATTAAACCCTGCCATTCGTGAGCCTCCATAATTTACAGATCCATATCGACTCGACACATTAATAACAGGAACACCAAGTGTCTTCCACACAGCACCTCCCCAGCCAGCATCAAAAGCTTTCATAATCTGATATCCAGAATTTGTTGGTGGCGCTGAAGCCAACCAAAATGGATTTGGTGCTTTTATTCCTGCGAAATCAATATTTAAATTTGGCATATTTTCGATTATTTATTATTTATTCAACCATTTCTCAATTCCTTGAGCAGCCATCTTTCCCTCAAAAGCAGCATTCACTACCTCAGCCCCTCCATTGACAGCATCACCTCCAGCAAAATACTTCGGATTTGTACATTGAAAACTCGATGCATCCACAACAATCCTTTTTCTATTATCTAATTCTAAACCATCAATCAGCTCAAGAAAATGCTTTTGCTTTGCTTGACCAGTTGCCTTAATCACCAAGTCGGCATCTACTATGAATTTACTTCCTTGTATGTTTTCAAGTCTACCATTTACTTCTTGGGTTCTAATAAATTGTACACCAGTTGCTTTGTCATTTCCAACAATTTCTAAAGGTTGTGCATTAAATAAACTTTCTACACCCGCGTTAATGGCCAATTTATATTCAAATCCATAAGCCCCCATATCTTCTTTTGATCTTCTATAGGCCAACACCACCGATTCTGCCCCCATTCTTGCTGATTGTGAGGCGGCATCCATTGCTGTATTCCCTCCACCGATAACTATCACTCGTTTTGGAACAGTTAATTGATGATGTTTCATTCGGAGTTCTTCTATAAATTCTACTGCACCAATTACATTAATTTTGTTTTCTCCTGGTAAACCTATTTGAGCTGTAGCTCCTATACCAACTCCAAGGAATATTGCATCATATTCAGCCTCTAATTTTTCTAATTGTGTTTTATTCTCAATAGGATGATCACAGATGAAATTTAATCCTATTTGTTTTTCAAGAAAATTAATTTCATCCTCAACCTCTTGATTTGTTATTTTATATGCTGCTATACCATGTAAAGTCAATCCAGAAGGTTTTGATTTGGCTTCATATATATCTACCTCATATCCCATAGTCCGCAATTCACATGCACAAGCGATTCCTGCTCCTCCTGAACCTATAATTGCCACTTTTCTTCCATTCTGCGAATTCAGAGTAAATAGTTTTTTTTCATTTTTAATAGCATCTGTACTTGCAAAGCTTTGCAATCGTCCAATTTGTATTGGAGGTAAATCTTGGTGATTGAATACACATGCTCCTTCACATAATTCTCCAGTAGGACAAATTTTACCACAAGAATTTCCTAACCAATTCGATTCATAAATAGTCTTAGCTGATCCAGTCAGATTATCTGAATTTATCTGTTTGATAAATAAAGGAATATCAATACCAGTAGGACAAGCTTTTATACAAGGAGCGTCGTAGCAAAATAGACATTTTGAACTTTCAAAGTATGCCTCTGTCGCATTCATCAAAGGTTTTTTTTGAGCAAAGTTTTGTTCAAACTCTATTTCAGATGTCGGTTGTTTGTATTCTGACATTTAATTAGTTTTGAGATTAAAATGATAATTACAATTCTGTTATTTTTCCATAGGTTTCAGGTCGTCTATCTCTGAAAAATTGCCATGTAGATCTTACTTCTTCTATCAAGTCTAAATCAAATTCTGCAATTAACAATTCATCGTCATATTCAGATGCCTGTGAAAATATTTGCCCTCTAGGGTCTACAAAATAGGATGTTCCATAAAACCTTCCAAGATCCCATGGTTTTTCTTCTCCAACTCTATTGATACATCCCATAAAGTAGCCATTGGCTGCTGCATGTGCAGGTTGTTCTAACTGCCATAGATATTGCGATAACCCTGCAACTGTCGCAGAAGGATTATAAACGATCTCTGCACCATTCAATCCTAATATTCTAGCACCATCAGGAAAGTGTCTATCATAACAAATGTAAACACCAATCTTAGCGTACTTGGTTTGAAAAACCGGGTATCCCAAATTGCCCGGTTTAAAGAAAAACTTTTCCCAAAAACCAGTCGTATGTGGAATATGATTTTTTCTATATTTTCCCAAATAAGTTCCATCCGCATCTATAACAGCAGCTGTATTATAAAGTACACCAGGTTGCTCTTTCTCATATATAGGAACGATCATAACCATGTCATATTTTTTAGCATAGACTTGCATTCGCTCAATTGTTGGTCCTGGTACTGATTCTGCTGACTCGTACCATTTACGATCTTGCCCTGGACAGAAATATGGTGTGTTGAATATTTCTTGAAGACATAATATTTGAACTCCTTGTTCTCCTGCGGATTCTATGTAAGGGATATGTTTGTCAATCATTGCGTTCATGATTTCGTCAATGCTGCCCTCTCCTTCAGTTATTGGAAGGCTCATTTGTATTAGCCCAGATTTTATTTTTCGTGCCATTTGGTTGTTTTTAAATCTAATTTCTTTTAATCAATGAAACTTCTTTAGTGTTTATTAAATTACAAAAAAATCATCGTTCCCATTCTAAATTTGAAACTCCTTCTTACACATACGAAGATGTCTTTCCTCTTTTTACAAATTGGCCATAACCAGGTTTGAGTAAACATTTGTTATCTTCAATAGCTACTTGACCTCTAAGTAAAACAGTTTCTGTTTTTCCTGTTACCTTAAATCCTTCGTAAGAAGAATAATCGACATTCATATGATGGCTCTTTTTAGAGAGAGTTTGTTTTTTAGTAGGATTGAAAATGACTAAATCTGCATCTGCTCCGATGGCTATAGTTCCTTTTTTAGGATACATGCCAAAAATCTTTGCTGCGTTGGTTGAAGTTAACTCTACATATTTGGAGAGAGAGATCTTTCCTTTTCTTACGCCCTCTGAAAACAATAATTCCATTCTATGTTCGATAGCTGGATGGCCATTTGGGATTTTAGAAAAATCGTTTTTACCCATTTGCTTTTGCTCCCAAGTGAATGGGCAATGATCTGTTCCTATCACTTGGATAAGACCTTGATTTATTCCTGACCAAAGAGAAGTTTGATCTTTCTTTTCGCGAAGAGGAGGACTCATGACCCATTTTGCACCATCATCTCTTTTGTAAAGACTGGCATCCAAAGTAAGGTATTGAGTGCATGTTTCAACAAATACTTTTTGATTTCTCATGGTACTTTTTCGGACAGCATTAAGTGCACCCTCACATGTCATATGCACAATATAACCAGGACAACCTGTGTAATCTAACATATCAGTAAACCTAGCTGAAGCTTCTGCTTCTGTAACCTCAGGTTGAGATAGGTAATGATATATGGGCTTCATATTTCCAGCCTTTCGATTTTTTGCAATGAGTGAATCTATCATATCACCATTTGTGGCATGTACTGTGACTAGGCCTCCATTTTCTTTTACAACCTTCATAAGTTGCATCATTTGACCATCGTCAATCATTAGAGCCCCTTTGTAAGCCATGAATGTTTTAAAACTAGTAATACCTTCTTTTTCAATCATAGACACCACTTCTTTTGCAACCTTAGGGTTAAAGTCTGTGACTGCCATATGATAAGAATAGTCTCCAATAGCTTTATCTTTAGCTCTTTTTTGCCAAGCTTTTAATGCATTTTTTAGAGTATCACCTTGAGTTTGTAAGATGAAATCAATAACCATAGTTGTACCTCCAAAAAGTGCAGCTCGTGTTCCAGATGTATAATCATCGCTCGAAGATGTACCCATGAATGGCATATCTAAATGTACATGGGGATCAATACCTCCAGGGAAAACCAATTTGTCTTTTGCATTAATTGTTTTATCCGCTTTATATGGGAGATCTTTTCCAATGGCTACAATTGATTCATTTTCAATATAAATATCCCCGAGGTAATCCGATTCGGCGGTGACAACTCTTCCATTTTTAATCAGTACAGACATTTATTTTTTTGATTTCATTAATAAATAGTAAACTACAAAAGAGACAGCGAAGCCAGAAAACCAAGATAGTTTATAGAGTGCATCCAGACTTGGTACAAAATAGCCGATAATGGCAACAAATACTCCAAGAGCTAAAGCAATCACAGCAGAAATATTAAAACCATTCGTATATTTAAATTGACCTTCTTCTTTGTATAACTCGTCTAAGGGAATTTTCATTTTTCTAATTATGTAATAATCAGATAACATGATGCCAAGAACTGGTCCTAACAGGCCACTAATGAAAATTAAGATATTGCTGATATCATTCATTAAATACCAAGGACAAATTATAATTCCTATAATTCCCGTAATCAAGCCTCCCATTTTAAAAGATATTTTTTTAGGATTCAGGTTGGAAAAAGCATTGGCAGGAGCGATCACATTAGCTGCAATATTTGTACTTAGAGTAGCAATGATCATAAATATTTGAGATATGATTACAACTACTGGATTTTGAAATTTGGCAAGAAGAGTGACAGGATCCCATGGGGCATTATTACCAATGAGTACGTCGTCAAAGATGATGACAGCGGCACAACTTACAAAGATTCCGACAAAAGAATATAGCATCATAGTACTTGGAAGTCCAATGAATTGCCCAAGGACTTGCTCTTTTTGGGTTGCAGAATATCGAGTGATATCGGCAATACTTAAAGACATAGTTGCCCAAAACCCGACCATTATTGTCAACCATAAAATGTAACTCCATAATTTGGAACCAGTGTTACTTGTACTTATCTCCTGGACAGACAAAGAAACTTCTGGTGATTCGACAAAACCATTACTGGTGAGTTTTCTGAGTTGTATTTTCCTATTCTCTGTACTTCCATTAAGTGCAATGGTTATATTGTCCAATTTCAACCAATCTTCAGCTTGGTCATTATTAAATAATCTATATTCTGTGGCTTTAGGATTTCCATCGCTATCCATAGCTGGATTAATGTGAATGATATTTTGTCCAGATTCTACACCAATGCTTGGAGCAGCTAAATAGTGACTTTGGTTTAATACATTTTTAAAACCTCCTCCTTCGTTGGCACCCCAACCTATTAGGATCAAACCCATAATAATAAGAATAGGTGCAGAGTACTGTTCTAAAAATTTTATACTTTCTGTTCCCTTCCAAATGAAGTACATATTAAACAACCAAAATATTCCAAAACCAACAAACTTCCCAAAACTTATTCCTTCTACCGCCGTACCTCCAGTGACAGCATTAAAGATGGCATATATAGCTAAGCCGCCAATCCAAGTCTGAATTCCAAACCAACCACAAGCAACAATTGCTCTGACAATTGAGGGTATATGAATGCCGGTAATCCCAAATGAAGACCGACCAAGCACAGGGAAGGGGATGCCATATTTTACACCAGCATGCCCATTGAGTACCATTGGTATTGTGATAATAAGATTAGCCACTCCAATGATAATTAATGATTCCAACCAGGTCATTCCATCACCTATCATGTAGGAAGCCAAGAGATATGTTGGAATACAAACAGCCATTCCCACCCAAAGCGCAGCAAGTGACCACATGGACCAAGTACGTTCCTCTGGCGGAACAGGTTTTAAATCTTCACTATACAAACTCGAATGAGAAAGATCCTCATTAAGAGTTACGATGTCTTCATTCTTCATAATGTTGATCGGCGATTTCCAAAGCTTTTGATAAGATTCCTATTCCTTCATCAATCTGTTCTTCAGTTATATTTAATGGCGGTGCCAAAAAGATGAAGTTCCACTTTACAAAAGTGAACATTCCTAATTCTTTTAATTTTGCAGCAATTTTTGCACCAATGGCTCCTTCAGCTCCCTTGGCATTCCATGGAATTAATTGCTCTTTAGTCTCTCTGTTTTTTACCAATTCGACACATCCAAGTAATCCTGTATTTCTAAAATCACCAATCGACGGATGTTTGCTTATTAGCGTTTCCATCTTCTTTTCTAAATATAAACCTTTAGAAGCGGCATTTTCTACTAAATTTTCACTTTGTATTATTCTGACGTTCTCTAATCCTGCTGCACATCCCACAGCATGAGCAGAATAAGTAAGTCCTATAGTTAGATGTTTTTCATTAAAAGCATCAGCAATTGTATCAGTAACTACTGTGCCTCCTAATGGGATATATCCAGATGTTAATCCTTTGGCCAGAGCCATAATATCGGGTGTTACGTTATGGTGATCTACTCCAAACCATTTTCCTGTTCGTCCAAAACCACTCATCACTTCATCAGAAATGAGTAGAATCCCATACTTATCTGCAATTCTACGTAGACCTTGCCAGTAATTTTTTGGATATTTAATACAACCTGAAGAACCAGATTCACCTTCCATAAGAATGGCTGCAACACTATCTGGGTTTTCATAATTAATGACTTGTTCCAAGTTCCTCAAAGCAAGTTCTCCGCACTCTTCCATCGAGTTGCTGTTCCATGGACATCTATAGAAGTAGGGGTTTTCAATGCGTACAAATCCAGGCGCTTGATGGTCATCAATAGCATGCTTTCTAGGGTCGCCTCCTGCAGATATTGCACCATAAGTTGCTCCATGATATCCTCTGTATTGACAAATTATTTTTGTTCGCCCAGTATATATTCTAGCTATCTTAATGGCATTTTCTATTGCTTCAGCCCCACTATTGGTGAAGAATGTTTTTGTCAAATTTCCAGGAGTAAGCTCTGCTATTTTCTTCCCTAATTCACCTCTCACCTCAGTAACTGCTCCCGGATAAATAAAACTTAAATTTTTCATTTGGCGAGAAACAGCTTCCGTAATCCTTTGATCTCCATGTCCAATATTGACATTCATCAATTGAGAATTGAAGTCAAGGTATTTTTTACCAGTGCTGTCCCAAAAATAGACACCTTTGGCTCTTTCTATGTTAAGTGGATTTAATCCTCCTTGTTTTGACCAGGAGAAGAGTGTGTAGTCTAAGTTGTTTTTAATTATATCAACTGCTTTGTTTGAAGCTTCTGTCATTACATATTTTTATTTGAAGTAATTTCACTTGATCAGGAATTCATAGTTTTGTTTTAAGGTCATGCCTTCGAAAATTCATTTAATTAGCTCATCCAATCCCTCTTATCTTCTGGATTCCATTTTGTCGTTGTCTTCTTATTTTGTGTCCAAAATTCAATGGAACTTTTACCAGTAATATCTCCGACTCCAAATTTTGATTCATTCCATCCGCCAAAGGAGAAAGGTTCTCTAGGAACGGGTACGCCAATATTGACCCCTATCATTCCTGCACTTGCACCGTCCATAACTCTTTTGGCCATAGATCCACTTTCTGTAAATACAGCGGCTGCATTCCCATAGTTTGATCCATTTTCTATTCGAATGGCTTCGTCTATATCGCTTGCTCTGATAATAGAAATTACAGGTCCAAAAATTTCCTCTTTAGCAATAGCCATATCTGGTTTTACATAATCAATTATGGTTGGTCCTACATAAAAGCCCTTCTCATGTCCAGAAACAGTTACACCTCTGCCATCTACTAATATTTTAGCGCCTTGCGCTTCAGCTTCTGTAATATATCCTTCTATTCTATCTTTTGCTTCTTGACTAATTACTGGGCCAAGGTTTTTACCTGGCATAATCAGGTTTGCCTCAGCGATCATTTTGTCAATAATGTGTTGTACTTTATCAACCCCAACCATTACGGACGCTGCCATACATCTTTGTCCTGCACAACCTGCCATAGATGCCACTACATTATTTGCAGTCATATCAGGATTGGCATCAGGTAATACAAGAAGGTGGTTTTTTGCACCTCCTAAAGCTACACATCGTTGGAGGTTTCCACTTGCTCTTTTATATACAATTTTTGCCACTTTGGTTGATCCTACAAAAGAAGTTGCTTTGATATCTGGATGGTCGCAAATGGCCTCAACGACTTCCTTCCCACCATTGACAATATTAAATACTCCATCTGGTAATCCAGCTTCTTTTAATAAATCACCCATTCTTACTGCACTAAGAGGTACCAATTCAGAAGGTTTGAGCACCAATGTATTTCCTAGAATGAGTGCATTAGGTACAGTCCAGTGAGGCACCATGTTTGGAAAATTGAATGGTGTAATACATGCAACTACTCCAAGCGGTTTTCTTTCTATTCTACATTCAACACCTTTGCTTACCTCTTGAATTTCATTGGTTACAATTTGTGGCATTGATACGGCAAATTCACAGAGTTCCATACTCTTTAATACTTCTGCACGAGCTTCATCTTCGGTCTTCCCATTTTCCAAATGCACGAGTTCCGTTAGTTCTTCAATATTATCTTCGAGCAATTGGCGATACTTAAAAAATATGTGTACGCGCTCTTTAAGTGTCATATCTGACCATGTTGGAAATGCTTTTTTAGCTGCTTCTACTGCCGCATCCAAATCTGAACTGTTACTCATGGGTAGATTGGAAATGACCGATCCATCCAGAGGAGAAATAATATCCATAGAAGTCTGTCCGTTCCTCAATTTTTGACCATTTATGAGGTTTTTAACTTGTGTTTGTGGCATCATTAATATCGATTTTACTTTGTGAATAATGAGAAATTAATAATTAAAGTACAAAAATGATACTAGAAAAGGGGTGATTATTCCATAATCTTGCATATCAAAAAAGTTTCCCTTACAATCTCTATAATACTTTTGAAATAAAATGTCCAGTATAAGGGAAGTTGCTCAAAGTTAGATGTCTATATTATTATTATTACTATAGTTTTGTTCTTTGAAACACTAGAAAATGAAAAATCCTCCTATGATATAATTATAAAATAGAGTACGTATCACAAACTTTTATAAGGGATACTTGCCAAAAAATAAACAGTTTCAATCCTAAGTTTTAATAGTTCAAGATGGAAACAAGAGTATAATAAAATGCATAAATATTGTGAAATCAATAAAATTTTTTAAGCAAGAAGTTGATCTTATCAAACGGATACATCAACTTGCAAAGGTCAAGAAGATTAATCACAATTATTTTAAAAATGTAGTTCTATGTGTATGTCATAATAAACACAAGATTTTCAGAATAGTACGTATAAAAAAAGCCTTGATATATGTCAAGGCTTTTATCGCTTTTGCTCCCCCTATTAGTTCATTATCGAACCGTAAAACTTTGCTATTTAGAAGATTAGGTGGTTTTGAGAGCCCCTTCTAGACTCGAAACATTAAGAAAACATGAAAAGTTGTTCGAATAAACTTATTGGAAACAATAGTGCATCCAAAGCTTTAGTTTCACGTCTTGTTCTTTTATTATATAACATCAGCCATATCTCTCCGCCCCGATCTTTTCTCACTTGTTTTTTTTGCTTTTTTCGATTTTATGGGTAATAAATAAATTTTTATAGGCACGATTATTTGAGACTTGGGATGTGCGGGATGCACAAACCTATTTTAATAATCATATAAATAAAGTTTAATGAAAAAAGTAGTAACACTGTTTGTGTTGTTTTTGAGTGTAGGCGTATATGCTCAAATTGGTGATGGAACAACTAGTTCGGAGGCACCCAATGACCTCCCAGATTTTACGCCACCCTCGCCACAGGCGGGTGCAATTACTCAATATGGTGATTTGCCAATAAATGAATCTACAGGAAAGGCAACTGCCAATGTCCCTATTCATACATTTAGTGCAGGGCAATTACAATTGCCTATTACAATGAATTATATAGGTAATGGTGTTAAAGTTGACGCCAATAATACTTGGACAGGCGTTAATTGGACTCTTGATGCCGGAGGTGTAATTACCAGAACTGTAAATCACAAACCTGATGAACAAGTAAATCAACGTGTTTTTCAAGAAGATATAGATTTACTTAATATTACTAATGAACAAGATGAAGCCGTAGTAATCTATCAGTACTATAATTCTACAGGTTTAACTTGGGATACACAACCTGATATTTTCAGTTTTTCATTTCCAGGATATTCAGGGAGTTTCTATTTGAGTCAGGACGATATGAGTCCAATCTTAATTAATGTAGATAGTGAATTAGAAATTGAAATATTAGGAAGTCAAAATACCAATCGTCTAAAATTATTGCAACAAAAGGAATTTAAAATTACTACTCCTGATGGCATTCAGTATTACTTTGGAGATATAGCCACGGAAGAAACCATGCTAGATCAAAACTATCATGATGTAGTAACACCTAGAGCAGTCACCTCTTTCTATTTGACTCAAATAGTACATCCTATTAATGGGCGTATATATCTAGAATATGATGATGTTGGATCTTATAGACTCTTAACCTCTCAAAGCAAAACAATCGTAAAGTATCAGGCGGACCCTGAACTGGGATATTATTCAGGTTGTGGTGATCCACCAAATTGTGAACCTTTGGAAGAATCATCTGGTCAAAATTATGCAGCATCAAAAGTATTTACTCGTGTTTATGGAGGTAAGTTTTTAAAGAAAATACGATCCCCTTTTACAAACGAGGAAGTAATCTTTAATCACACCAATTTAATAGATGGAGGTTTTAATTTTGAACGTGTTTTGGAAGGAGTACAAGTGCATAAGGGATCTACACTTTTTCAGAATATAGACTTAGAATATATTTTTGCTTATGGTAATAATATAGGACAGCGTTTTTTCTTAGAAAAAGTCATTTTTAATAAAGAATTCGAGTCCGGTTCAGGAGTAGGAGGAAGACAACATCGTGAGTTTAACTTTGAGTACTATGACCCACTTGGCTTACCAGCCCGTTTTGCAAATTCTCAAGATGCACTTGGTTTTTACAATGGTAAAAACAATCAGTACGGATTACTTCCAGATGTAAGTGATTTACCTACTGGATACGGTTCTGCTTCACAAGTGTTGAGTGGATTGGGATATGCAACTGCAGATCGCAGTACCGATCTCAATTACAAAGTTAAAGGTGCTCTTAAGAAAATGTACTATCCAACTGGAGGACATACACTTTTTGAATACGAAGGAGAAATAGCTAAAGAAATCAAGTTTGAACACAAGTACATAAGAACTTTTCGTAATAATTATCCTTTTGAAGATGGTTCTGGGGCTTATTATAATGATAAACTAAGTGAATTTGTTTATTTAGGCTACCCAGAATTGTTGAGTGATGGAGATACTCCTTCATCTACCCAAAATGGGGTGTTTACAGATCAAACTATTGAAATAACAGTGAAGGTTCATGCTCTTGATTATACTCGTGATAGAACCAAAGTTTTTATCATCGATTTAGGTGACCCAACTACGCAATCCGATGATACGCTTGTTCATACTGAATCAATAGTCATGATTTACCCTGATGGTTTTGATCCAACTTATGAAGAAGAAAGGGTTTTTTCTTATAATTTTCAAGAAGGAAAGATTTATAAAATTGAGTTGAGATTACCAACACCTGTCAATCAAAGTGCCCCTTCTATGACGGCGTCTTTGTCTTTTGATTACAACGTAGGATATCAATTAGTAGAAGGCGAAGGATTGCGAGTGAAACGGTTGTCTGATTTTGTTTCTAACAGTGAAAATGCAACTCCTCAAAATATAAAAAGATATTACTATACTCGAGTAGAAAATGTTCTTAAAAATCCGGCGGACTATGTTGCTGTTTATAGAAAACCTATATTTCATGAGCAAGTAAGCTTACTAAAAAAATGTAATGTTTGGGAAATGACTAATATCCCATGTGAGAATGGATCCCCTCCTAGAGTGTTTAGTCCTTTGCCCTTTGCAGGATCAATAGATTCTCATAGAGGTTATACTTTAGGCATACATCCAACGAATTATTCTGAAAATGTTATCAATAATCATAAAGTAGTTACCATTAGTTATGGCGGAGATACATTTGAGAATGGAGGAATAGAAAAACGATTCATCAAGGATATTGGTAACTCAGTCCTTATTACGCATGTTCCAGAAATTTCAACGATGGCGTTTAATGGGATAATCAAAGCGCATTCTGGTGCAAGTTGGTTGAACCTTCGCCATGGGAAGACTTTGACTGAAAAAGTACTTAAAAAAGAAAATGACACACTATTTAAAATAAGTGAGACCCAATATTCGTATCAGAATAAAACGCGCTCTTTCCAAAAGGTCGTAGTAGGTTCTGCTCATACTAATCATGGAGCGGGAGCTTATGTTCCATATTCGCACGTAGGACTTGGATTATATGAGATTCAATCTAAAGAAGTGGCTGTCAACGCCACCACTCAAACTACTTATATGGATTGTATTCCAGTAGCTTGGGAAGGAGTGACGGCACCCCGAAATCCATATAATTATCCTGGATGGGAAGTGCAGGATCACGACAATGATGGGGTCCAAAATTATTTGGATGCTGAGTACTTATTCCTTCAAGAAAACTGGGATGGAAGTATAGATGAAAGTGATTACAGAAAAGTAATTACACAAACATCTTATGAATACAATAGTTATGCAGGACAACCTACCAAAACAACTGTGAGCACTAGTATAAATGGTAAGCGCCAAGGAACAATAGTAAAGTATTTGGATGAGGCAGCTGCGGTAGCAAGTTCTTCACAGGAATTAACGAATTATCAAGCGGTATTAGATAGTAAGAGAATTAATACACCAATTCAGTCAGAATCTTTTGTAGAAGAAGGAGGAGCGATTTCTACATTGTCGAGAAGTAAGACCGTTTTTGATAGCTATGAAGGTAATGTATTGCCATCTGCTATTCATTCTGCTAAGGGAGAAGATACCTTTGAAGAACGTGTGGTTTTTGAAAAGTATAACAGTGCTGGTAATTTGATTGAGGTGAAGGCTGCAAATGGAACAATTACGCAGTATCAATACAACGTGCACAACCAAGTAACGCGCAAAATTGAAAATTATATTCCTTCTACAACAACTTTTCCTGAAGGAGACAATCTACCTATACTTTGTCAATTTGTAGCAGATACTTTTCCAAGATCACTAGTGAGTTTTTATTTCTATGACCCACTTACAAATTTGATGACGCATATGATCGATCCTAGTTGTAATTCTATTTACTACGAATATGACAACCTCTATCGATTGAAATATGTGAAGGATCAAAATGGGAATATTTTAAGTAAGAATGAATATAATTTTACAGCTCAGAACTAGGAAAAGATGAAAAAATTAGCAATATCAGTAATGTTACTATTGGTGTCTTGTCTAGGATGGGCCCAAACACAAAATAAGAATTACGTAAAACAAACGGCATATCAAGTGCCGGTTGAAAATGAACAAGAAATAAACCAACTCTCAAATTTTGATAAAATTGAGAACATCAATTATTACGATGGTTTAGGGCGTCCCGAACAGAGTATTTTAATACGTCAAGGAGGTGAGCATAGCGTGAACAATGAGTTGACGATGGATTGGATTTTGGGGGCGCAAACAACACCCAATTTTTATAAATATGGACAGTCAAGTGAGAATGAAATTGTACAAGGAGAAACACCTTCTGGAGATTTGGGGTTGCTTTGGAGATGTGGGAACGATGGTGTTTTAGGACCCGATGGTGGTTGGAATACCAATATGATGTCGGTTGATAAAAACGTGGCGTATCGATACAGTGTATGGGTAAAACGCACAGGAGATGTGAATAACGGATGGCTCTATTTTGGAACTAGGAATGTTAAAAACCTGAATGGAGTTTTTAATACCAATCCTTATTTCTTTAGTGGTTTTCTGCCACAAGAAAATACATGGTATCTCCTTGTAGGGGTCATTCATCCACATGATTTTGGAAGCATTTCCAATACTGGCATCAGTGGTTTATATGATAAAAACGGTAATAAAATAGCCAACGGAAACGAATTTAAATGGAGTGATGACACAACAGAGTCTTTGTTTAGAAATTTTCTATACAGAAGCGATGATAGTAATGTACTACAATACTTTTATCGTCCTGTTTTAGAAAAATTGGATGGTACACAAGGTGATTTGTCTGAATTGTTCAATACTTCAAATGCGAAAGACATTATTACTCCAGTGGTGTATGATCAATACGGTAGACAAACCAAAAGCTATTTGCCACATGCGAAAGCTGTGAATGGTATGTTTACACGACATGATATACTCCTTCCTGAATTAAATGATTACTATGTTGGTAAACATGGTGCTGACTTAAATGCTTCAACTCCGAATCCTTATTCTGATAAAGCATTGGAGGCATCCCCAAGTGGTCGTGTTTTTGAACAAGGAGCTCCGGGAAAAGATTGGGAAATTGACGCTTCTGGAGATACAGATCACACGATAAAGTTTAAACATCATACCAATGTCGCAAATGAAGTACGTTATTTCAAAGTGACTTTTCCAACAGGTAACACTGAAGAGCCTTTATTGACTTCTAATGGATACTATGATGTTGAACAATTGTTTAAGAGTATTACTAGAGATGAAAATTGGTCACCTACTCAAACCCATGAAAAAGATCATACTTCTGAGGAGTTCTCTAATAAATCTGGACAGATTATTTTAAAACGTAATTATCAAAATAACCTAGCTCATGATACACAGTACATCTATGATGATTTTGGAAACTTAACATTTGTATTGTCTCCTAAAGCAAGTGATGGGATATTGTCGGGAAGCGCTATTGAAATTGAAGTGCTTAACGATTTAGGGTATCAATATAGATACGATCGTAGAAACCGTTTAATTGCCAAGAAGATTCCTGGTAAAGGTTGGGAGTATATTGTCTATGACAAATTAGATCGCCCAGTATTGACGCAAGATCCGAACTTAGGCAGTACCAATCATTGGTTATTTACTAAATATGATGAGTTAAACAGGGTTGTGTATACGGGCAAGTATTATTATTTTAAGTCAGCCGATTTTGACGGTAACGACAATCGTCTCTTGTTACAAGGTATTTTAGATGTACAAACAGATTTAAGTGAAGGAAAAGCATTGGTCTCGCCAGTGGTAATTGGAGATATGAGTTTACATCATAACAACAAAGTATATCCTACTCAAAATATTGAAGTGTATACTGTAAACTATTATGATGAGTACACCGATGATGTCAATGCAGAGTTTCCTCATTTAGGAGTCTTTCCCTTAGTAGGAACGAATAATGAGATTACTTCTGATACACATTCACTCCCTACAGGAGGAAAGGTGCGTGTTTTGGGGACAGATAAATGGATTATTGATGCCATTTATTACGATTTCAAGAAACGACCAATATATTCGGGAAGTCTCAATCAATATCTAGGGGCGAAAGATGTGATACTTACGGCGCTTGATTTTGTGGGTAAGGTGATTGCATCAGAACATACACATCAAAAAGATGGTCTGGAGATTAAAACTTTAGATGAGTTTACTTATGATCATGCAAATCGTTTGTTGACTCAAAAACAAACCTTGAATGATTTGACTCCGGAACTCATTGTAAACAACATCTATGATGAACTGGGACAATTAGAGGCTAAGAAAGTAGGAGGTGAAGTAGCTTCAATTCCTGAAGCTTCTGTCGGATTACAAACAGTAGACTTTGATTACAATATAAGAGGATGGTTGAAGCAAATCAATGATGTCAATAACATGGGAGACGATTTGTTTGGTTTTCAAATAAATTATAACAATCCCGAGACTATTTATGGAGAAGCATTGTTTAATGGAAATATCAGTGAAACCCTATGGAGAAGTGACAATGTATCGAATCATAAAAGAGCCTATGCATATGAGTATGACGCATTGAATAGACTTGAAAAGGCTAAACATACCATTCATGTATTTGGGCAGTATGCTTCAAATCAAGGCCGTTTAGATGTGCAAAATATTTCCTATGATAAAAATGGGAATTTGCAGACATTGTGGAGATCTCGCGGAGAATCTCCTGGGTTAATGGATCGACTTACCTATGCTTATGATGCTGGAAATAAATTGTTAAGTGTGACTGATCAGTATAATGACCCAGACGGTTTTAATGATGGAAATACGGTTGGCGATGACTATGCTTATGATAACAATGGAAATATGACTGTTGATAAAAACAAGGGGATTACCAATATTACCTACAATCACTTAAACTTGCCTATAGAGATGGTGATGCATAATAATACGGGGTCTAATCCAAATGCAGGGATTATAATGTATGTCTATGATGCCAATGGTGTAAAACAGGAAAAGAATGTGAAGCAAGCCAATTTATCTAGTGGTCAATCTACTTTTTATGCAGGTAATTATATTTATGAACGCCAAACAGGGATGTCTAATACGAGTTTGAAGTTTATAAGTCAGCCAGAAGGCTATGTAGAACCGACAGTTACCTATACCTTATTATCGGGATATTCTTTGGCTACTGCCAACTATGTGTATCAATACAAAGATCACTTAGGCAATGTACGCTTGTCTTTTGGAGATGCCGATAAGAACGGAAGTATAAATGCTGATACAGAAATTATTGAGGAAAATAATTATTACCCCTTTGGCTTAAAGCACAGAGGATATAATACTAATGTTTCTGGAAATGTAAATTCAATTGCCAGTAGATTTAAATACAATGGGATTGAACAGGAAGAAGGATTAGCTGTTAACCTATATGAAATGCCATTGCGTCAATATGATCCTACAATTGGAAGATTTACTTCAATGGACCCAGTAACTCATCATCAGTTTTCTCCATATGTTGCATTTGATAATAACCCTATTGTATTTGCAGACCCAAGTGGAGCAGATGCGGAAAGAGATCCTGAGGATGATAAACCTAAATATAGAAATGGACACTGGTCTGATAGGTATAGAGGTATTGATAATAAAAAGAAAGGCGAATCTCGTACAAGAAAAGCAAAAGGGTTTACCATCAATGTAGCTAACTTGAAAGCAGGGCTAGATAAAGAATTTGGTCTTGATAAGGCTACTAGTAAAGGAGATAAAATTGTAAACGCTTTTTTATCACATATTATACTAAAGGTTTATGTGCACACTGTCATAGAAATCTCCTTTACTAATGAAAAATTTAAAAATTATAAACATATGCGAACTATAACCTACTTACCTACTGATGTTGTTCGAAGTAGAAACAATAAAGGCAGAAGAGCGACAGGGTTCAATAGGGATTATGGTGTAGTAAATTTTAGTGAAACTTTTACCGTTCTAGATACTAAAGCAAATAATAGTGATTATGGTTACTTATATGAAGCAGGAACTAACATTGTATACAATAATATGGGATCAGAACTTTTGACCAGTCAAGATAGAAATTCGTTTCTTGAAACTACATTTCAAGGGTATGCAACTATAACATTTAAAGATGAGAACAGGAAGAGAGTGGGTGAACTGCTATTTAGAACTGTCGAATTACGACAAAAATTCATTAATTATTTTGACGGTACTTTGAGGGAGGAGTTTAGAAAAAGAATTTTATCAAGGCAATAATTTAGCAATTGTTACTTAAAGAAAAAGACAAGCCTACAACTCATGCTTGTTTAAAAAGAGTACAACTTTTAGTAAAAGTTAAATTAGAGTTCTAATCTAGAAAGCCATGCAATTAACTGTATGGCTTTCTTCTTAATTTGAGTTTTAAGCTTTCGCCAAAGTATGACTATTTATACTCATTGTTCTATACATGATAAGATCATTTGTAAATAACCGTCAGATGATTTTAAATGAGATGTTCATACTCACTATCTATCTAATTCATGATTAGGAGTCACAGAGTCTAGGAAATATGACTAAAAAGCATAATACTTGGTGGCAATATCCAAGCTACATTAAATTAGTCTACTCTTTGAACTTATTTCTTACAAAGAAACCAACACCAAGTACTCCAATAACACCACCCAGAACCCAAAGAATTTTCAAATACCAAGGCGTGAACAATACAGTTTCTCCATCTCCTGTCAATATAAAAGGAGCCCAGTAGGAAGGAGATTTTTCAGAAAGATTGGCAGTGTTGAGGTAATTGAGTTTGGCGTTGTGTAACGCTTCTGCTTTGGTTTGTCCTGATTTGAGATTGCTATAGAAACTAGCCATGATAGTCGCTGTAGACTTGTCGTTAGCTCTCCAAAGGGTAGAGACAACAGTGTTTGCTCCAGCATGAAAAAAACCACGAGAGAGACTCATTACACCCTCTCCTTTGGCTATTTCTCCTAGAGAGGTTTCGCAACCGCTTAGAACCACCAATTCTGCAGGATGTTTACTTGTGTATAGTTCATGAACTTCTAATTTGCTGTCATTAAAAGCAATCCATGGGTTGTTAGATCCTTCAGAATGTGTAGCGAGATGTATGATATTGCTTTGAGACGCTTTCGCGAAAAAGTTTTCCTTTGAAGCTTCCGCTTCCAAAAACTTTTGGCCGTCTATTAGACTATGAATATTATTCAATTCCTGCGAACTGTTTTTTAAAGTGTTAAGATTGTTGTGATTATACGAGACGGGCGCAAAACCAGTAAATCCCGAAGTGTTTTCACGATTCACTTTCTTGTTATGTACTAAAAATGAAGCCGAATATGCATAACTTACTTGATGTTCTTCAATAAGGTATTTGTCATTTTTAGTATCGACCAAGGCTTCAAAAGGAAGATATTGTAATTGTCCGTCTGGTATAATGATTAGCTTTTTTCCAGTTAATTGTTTTTTGATTTTCTCTGGCAGTAAATACTGATGTAATCTTGTAGCACTTTCTTTAAAAGAGTCACTGTCTTTATTGTTTACAAAGGGTTTAGAAATAGCCGCTCGAAAACTGGTGATAAGGTCTTCAATTTCTCGAACTTCTTTAACTTCAAAAACAACAGAAATATCTTTTGTAAGTAATACTCCGTTCAAGGCAGGCCAATCAAGATCTTCTTCATTCCATATATACGAGATGATTGCAGTCTGCGAATCAAGCTCTTTTTGAATCTGTCTTGTAGAAAAAACACTACTCTGTATCTTTGTTTCGTAAAATTCAGGAAAAACAGTTTGAAGGGAATCTAGAAATTGAGTGTAGTTTTCTTTTTGGATAAAAAGAGCATCCTGATTCTTGTTGGTGTCATCTACTTTAACGCTGTTTTCAAGTGAAAAGAGTCTCTTTTTTAAGGCTACTTCTTTGTCCAAAAGAGCTTCAGGAATGCCGGCCTGCTGCGTATTGTTTAGAATTGCTTCTGTAAGTAAGTACGCTTTGTTTTTTTCTGTAAACTTAAAGGCAAGTTCAGGATTATTCATCAAATGCGCAGTGCTCGTTGCCTTCGAATAAAGATATACGGCTTGATCTCGCCAGAAGAGTTTGGATTGAGTGTCGTAGGTCCTGTCTTGCATATAGGTAATTAGACTGTCGGCCACTTGTAAGTGATTCATAGCAAAAACGAGATCTTCTCGATGTCCGCTTTCGCGAAAGCGGTCTACAAAAACATTGGCTTTTTCACTCAATACGCCAATTACGAAATGCTGGTTCTGAATTTTTTTTAAGTCGGCTAATGTCGGTGCTCGTGATATATCTTCCACAAGAGGCAGTACTGCTTTCAGAGCATTGTGGCGTTCTTGAAGCGCGAGTTCGTACTTGTTTTCAAGTAAATAGTAATCGGCTAAATTACTGTGAAAAAGACTGCGCTCCTCTACATACTCATCGGACACATAGGTCATACTTTTATTGAGATAATAGAGAATACTATCTTTTGGGATATTGTTTTTGTTTTTACTTTCGGCAAGCAATAATTCTCCTAAATTCAGGTAGATTTTGGCTGTAGATAGGGAGTCGTCTATGGCTTGCGCCATTGCAAGACTTTTATTGTAGTACAATTTGGAGACATTGTAATTGTATACGTCTTTAACTCTGTGATAGCGTGCAATAGTATTGTAAAGGGAGGTATAACGACTATACGAAAGAGATATGCTATCTGAAAGTGTCTGTGCCTTTTTTAAGTAAGTAATCTCTTGCTTATAGCTCTCTTTTGTTCCTAGATTATCATAGGCCTGGGAGATGTTTACATAGGCAGAGAAAAGGGCTCCACCTGGAACTTCTTCTTCAAGTAGTGATATAGCTTTTTTATAATGGTCAAAAGCTTTGTAATATTGTTGTAATCTATTGTAGCATTTTCCTAGCTCGCTGTATGCTCTAGCAACTCTTGAAGGATTGTTGTTTATTGAAATTACCTTGTCAAAGGTTTCTATTGAAGGGTTCGTTTGACCGCTTCGATAATAGAAAATACCCAAGTTAAAAAGGGCATGTGAATACTTGGCGTTTATGGAGTCTGTAGATTCATAGTACGCTATATCTTTTTGAGCATAATATATAGCTTTGTCATAAACTCTTTTACTGGCACAGCGAATAGCGTAATCATGTGCTATAAAAATAGCATCTTGAAGCGTTTTAGTATTCTCTGCAGCCAGAAGTAAGCTGTCTACTTGTTTAATAACCGCTAGGCCTTTATTTTTTGGTTGGAGTTGCTGATAGGAGTCAATAAAAGTCTGGCTATATCCAATTCTTGTGAAAAGCACAGTGCATAACCAGACGATATTTTTGAAAAAAAAATGTTTCAGATTCTAAGTGTTAACTCGATTTAGTCACAAGTATCTACATCATCAAGAACTTGAAGGATTCTTTCAAGGGGGTCTCCGTCATCTTCGATGTGAGAAGCTGCCGTTTTTGGTCCGCCACATGGAGGGCACGGAGGAGCGTGTTCTGGATGTACATCCATATACCAAATCTCTTTATCTGATTGAGATCCACAACTAGTAAAATCAACAAAGGTGGTAAACGGATCGTTTAAGAAACTTTCTCGTGTTTCACGTCTTTGGACTCTGGTCGTTCCAGACTCGTATGTAATTTGAAATGGTCGCACTCCTGCCTCTAATACAGGATCTGAAGCTCTAGTAGTTGGAGTAACCGTTTCAATGGTTTGGATCTCACTAAATTCTTCTGTTTCAGTACTACAACCAAAAAAAGCAAAAAAGCTAAAGATTAATGCAAATTTGCCAATGTGATTAAATGTTTTCATAAATTGAAATTAATTAAAGGGTTTATATGTTATGTCGTGTCAAAACAATTTCAAATATTACCCGAACAAATATAAAAGTTTATTTTTGTTGGAGTATTAAATAAAAAATATCAGTGGCAGATAGCGATGTGTTTTTGAAAGCTTTGGTAGCGAATGATTCCAAAGTAATTCTTTCTATTTATAATGACGTATTTCCTAGTGTCCGTTCTTTTGTTTTAAAGAATAAAGGGCAACAGGTTGATGCTGAGGATGTTTTTCAAAAAGGTCTAATGCAACTTGCCATTCGATATAGTAAAGAACCATTTGTTATCGAGACAACCTTCAAGGCATATTTTTTTACTGTGTGCAGAAATTTATGGAGACGAGAACTAAATAAATCCACCCCAAGGGTAATAAGTGATGGAGTTTTTGAACCTATAGATGAATATGATGAGATTGCCAATACTGTGTTAGAACAGGAAAGGTGGGAATTAATAACAGAGAAAATGGACGAATTGTCAGATAATTGCAAAGAGATACTTAAGTATTATTTAGCGAAAGTTCCTTATGTTAAAATTATGATTAAGATGGAGTATAACTCTGAACTAGTTGTAAGTCAGCGTGTGTATAAATGTAAGAATAAGCTCATTGAGATTGTAAAACAAGATCGACGCTTTAATACTCTTAAGGAATTATGACTAGTGAAGAAAGTCACTTAATAGGTAACTACTTGAACGGAATGCTTTCTCTTGAAGAAACTAAGGAAATTGAGCAGAGAATTTCTGAAGAGAAAAGCTTTCGCGAAAGCGTACTAATCGAGATGCAGCTCTTTGATTCCATTGATCCTGAGCGTTGGAGTTATGTTCAAAAAGTGAACGAAGAGAATAAAAATGCGTACATAGAATTGTCTAAAAGAGAGAATATTCTCAAACTAAAAGAAACAATTGATAAAGCTAACGCTACCTATCAAAATTCAGTTAGCGGATCTAAAAATAGCTTGTGGAAAATATATAGTACGGCCGCCGCAGTAGTCATTATTTGTGGACTTGTATTTTTATGGCCAACAACTCCTACTACAGACGAGTTATATACCAATGCCCTAAACCTTTCTGAATTACCTTCACTGACATACAGAGGTGAAAATGACTCAGAAAGATTGCTTGAAGTCGCACAAGAAGCTTTTGAAAATAAAAATTATAAAGAAGCACTGGCCTACTTTCAGGACTTCAGACCTAAAGACCCGTCCAATACAACATTGGAAGTTTATAAAGGTATCGCTTATATGGAATTAGGTAATTATGCGGAGGCTCGAGAGATTTTTGAAACTCTGGCCAATAGTGATGTTATAGATGCACCCAAAGGAGAATGGTATATGGCATTATTGTTTCTTAAAAAAGGAGATAAGGATACGGCTGGTTCAGAATTACAAAAGATTGCGGCTATACCTTCTCACTACAAATATGAAGAGGCCAAAAGTCTTTTGAAATATTTGTTGGATTAATTTAACGTACTAGGCACGGTTCTGTCGCATTAATTCTATAAAAATAGAATTTTGAATAAGATCTAGAGCTTATGTAGTAATAGAACAGAAAACTTGAAATATAGTTATTAATGCGACAGAACCTATGTTTTTGCTATACAGATAAGATATGTATGAATAAGACAATAAAGTTTGCAAAATATAGATACTATATTTATTTTCTAGTATATTTAATGTTACAAATACATTTCATTTTGAAGCGATTTTTTAAACATAAACTCTCTGCATTTAATCTTCAAGAAATGCTCATTGTACTGGCTATTATTGGGATATTGCTCTTACTAGCAATGCCTAAATTAATGCCCTTGATTGCTAAAACAAAAAGTATAGAAGCACAAGCACAATTAAAGCAGATTCATAATATGCAAACACTGTATAGTTATTCATATTCTACCTTTTCTGGAGATTTTAATGAGATTGATTTTGAAGCTCCAAAAACAGTAAAAGAAGGGGGTACTGCAAATTATGTATATGAAATCACAACTGTTTCTTCAGAAGGCTTTAAAGCAAGAGCAACAGCTATTATTGATTTTGATCGAGATGGGGTCTTTAATGTATGGGAAATAGATGAAAACGGGACACCTAAGCAAATCATTAAAGATTAATGATTCTAATTGTCATAAAAATTATAGTAATGGCTAGTTTACTAGCCATTTTTTATCAAGACCAAAAAGATCGTTTGGTGTATTGGTGGCTTTTTTTAGTAGGAGCCTTAGGGCTTTCCGTAATACATATAAATGCAGTTGGTTGGTTGCAATATGGTATTCATAGTGCATTTAATAGTGGTCTTGTCTTACTAATGTTATTAGTACTTATAGGATATATAAAAATAAGAATGCAAACATTCAGTTTACAAAACGTGTTAGGTATCGGAGATATCTTTTTCCTATTTGCTTTAGCGTTAGGATTTGCAACCCTAAGTTTTGTGACTTTGCTTGTTTTTGGGTTCATCTTTTCATTGATAATTCACTTGGTATTTCAAAAGTTTACGCTTTCGCGAAAGCATACTAAAGATATATCAATGCATAAAGAAAAAACAGTACCACTAGCGGGCTATTTATCACTGTTTTTTGCAGGAGTTTTATTAGTACACTGGTTAGGTTTTTATGATAATTTATATGTGATTTAGCTTATGGAAGATACAACTACATATAGCATTCCTGTTGAATTACAACAATTGATTAGCGCAGAACAAGCGTATCAATACCGTATCGTACCTATTGATAAAGAAAACGATACGGTAATCTTATATTCTGACACAAAGACAGCAGATACATTATCTCAAGAACTTCTTATATTTTTAGGATATACCGTTTCTATTAAGCAAATTGAAACAAAAGAGCTAGACAGGTATTTAAGTTCTAATTTTAGAAAAGCTTTTGAAACAGAAAATCAGACGCTTACTTATACGCAAGACTTTTTAGAGAAAATCTTATTAACTGCAAAATCCATAGGGAGTAGTGATATTCATTTTGAACCTTTTGAAAATAGTTGTCGTATTCGTTTTAGACTAGACGGGAAACTAAAGGAACAATATCGTATTGCAAAAGAAGAGTATCCTGTCATTATTAATAAAATCAAGAATCAAGCGAATTTAGATATCTCTCAAAACCGTTTACCGCAAGACGGAAGGATTACTATAAAAACACAAACTGATGAGTTTGATATTCGTGTCTCTACATTACCTACGATGGATGGAGAGAGTATTGTACTTCGTATTTTAAGTAAAGACACTTCAAATATCCAGTTAGATCAATTAGGGTTTACTGATAAGGAATTACTCATATATAAAGAAGGTATTCGTAATCCTAATGGCATTATCTTGATATCAGGCCCCACAGGGTCAGGAAAGACAACCACTTTATATGCGACTCTAAAACAATTAAATAAGACAGATACAAAAATTCTAACAATTGAAGACCCGATAGAATATACCTTAGAAGGGGTTATGCAAATGCAACTCAGAGAAGATATAGGATTGGATTTTGAGACTGCGCTTAAGACTTTTTTACGTCAAGACCCAGATATTATTATGGTAGGAGAAATACGAGATGTAGAAACAGCAAATATGGCAATACGTGCTGCACTTACAGGTCATCTTGTACTCTCAACGATTCATACGAATTCTGCTTGGGGGACGATCTCTAGGCTTATTGATATGGGTGTACCTGCACATTTAATTGCCAGTACTTTAAATATAAGTGTTGCACAGCGATTGGTGCGTAAACTGTGTATACATTGTAAAAAAGAAACATTAGTAGAACAAAACACCTTTCCAATGAATTTTACAGACCCTATAGGATTAAAAAAGCATTACATTGCAGAGGGATGTTCGCATTGCTATCATACGGGTTATTTGGGAAGAAAAGCAATGTATGAACTCTTACCGATAACAAAAGAATTATCAGTTCATATTAAGAATAATGAATTACAGATAGATAACTATCTAGAACGAGAAAATATAAAACGACTAAGCGATCAAGCGATACATCTTATTCAAATGGGGGAAACATCTGTAGAAGAAGTGTTTGCATTACTAGCAAATTAATAGCATATGATTAAAAAAATAACATTCTTATGGATGTGTGTCTTTATGATACAATGTATCGTAGCACAAGAATATGATCAGCAGCGGATACAAAAATTAGAGAATAAGCTAACAGCAATTTCTACTGATGTACCAGGCCTTTCTGAAAAACTTAATATTACATTACAACAAACAAATTTATCTACTTTCCTTCTAGGAATATCAGAAGTTCATAATCTAAATTTAGATGTCAATCCTCAGTTAAGTGGTATACAGATTATCAATAATTTTAAAGATGTATTAGTTTCTGATGCGCTTTTGTATGTATGTAAAACCTATAATGTAACCATTGATTTTACGGGCAGTATTTTATATATGACACCCTATCAGAAAAAAAATGATTCTGAAAAACACATCATTGATATTAACTATGAACCAACTAGTCAATATCTTTCTATCGACTTAAAGAATGATAATCTTGCAGATGCTTTTAAGCTCATTTCGGATACTTCTGGTAAAGGGATATTCTACACTCCTGATGTAGCAAATCAAACAATCTCAGCATTTATCAAAGAGTTACCTTTTGATATAGCTATGGAAAAAATAGCGTATTCTAATGATCTGATAGTAGCCAAAACCAAAGATGGTTCTTTTGAATTTGAATCAAGAGTACTCCCAAATGGAAATAACACTAACGGACAAACAGCAATAACAAGACCTATTAGACCGCGTAAAGCAAATTTCTTTTTTAAAGTTATTGATCAAGAATCAAAACGACTTGAAGTTGATATTCAAAATGTTGCTGTCGCAGATATAATTTATGATATCGGGAATGAATTACAATTGAATGTATTTACAGCGTCTCCATTGGATAATGCAGGAGTGGCAAGCGTAAAGGCAAAGGATATTACCTTTGATCAATTGCTTACTAAAATTTTTGAAAATACCACGTTAGCTTCACAAAATACTACCAATACTACAGCAAATAACCCAACCAGAGCAGGACAAAGTACTCCACCAACATCTGCATTAGATAGGTTTACCTTTAAGATAGAAGACGGCGTATATTACTTTGGAACTTTTAAACAGCTCACATTACGTTCAGCTGAGGTGATTCCTCTTCGATATAGATCTATTGGAGTACTAGCAGATCCACAGCGGTCAGGTAGAAGTGCAGGAAGATCAAATACAAGTTTTGGAAATAATTCAAGATTTGGATCCAACACAGGGTTTGGAAATACATCAGGAACATTTAATTCTAATGGAAACGGGCAAACTTCTGGACAGGCAAGCCAAAGAGATCAAAATCGTGATACATTAGATATAAGCTCTCTTATTCCTGATGATGTAAAACAAGACTTAAATATTATTGCAGATAATGAACTTAATAGTTTTATAGTAAGTGGTGCAAGTTCGGATATAGAACGATTTAAGCGTTTTGTAAAAGAGATTGATAAGCAAGTGCCTATTGTGATTATAGAAGTGATGATTCTTGAAGTAGGTCGTAATGCAACACTCGATGCAGGGATAGAATGGGGAATAGGATCAGAACCCACCACAACGCAAGGAGCTATATTTCCAGAAACCAATATTAACTTGGGAGCCAATACCATTAATCGTATTTTAGGTCGTATTGATGGTTCTAGTTTTTTTAATATTGGACAAGTCGGCCCTAACTTTTTTGCTACCATACGCGCCTCAGAATCTAATGGGAATTTTAAAATAAAATCTTCCCCACGTATTACGACACTTAATGGACATCGAGCTTATTTTTCTAATGGACAGACAAGTTATTTTCAAATTACGAATAACCAATTTGTAGGCACACAAAATCCGATTGTCAGTGAGAGTGTTAACTTTGTCCCTATAGATGCAGAATTGTCATTAGAAGTACTTCCTTTTGTTTCAGCAGATGGCATTATTACGATGGATATCAAAGTCATTCAATCTAGTTTTAATGGAGAACGCGTTACAGAAAATGGGCCGCCAGAAATTAGTTCTAGGGAATTTACCTCTATTATTAAATCACGCAATAACGATATTGTCGTATTAGGGGGGCTTGAAGAAAATCGTAAAAATGATTCAGGTAGCGGCATCCCTTTTTTAGCGCGAATTCCAGTTATAAAATGGCTCTTTAGTAAACGAGTCCGTACGGATTCAAAATCAAAATTAACAGTCTTAATCAAACCTACTGTCATTTACTAATGTTGGATAGCTTAACGCGAAATATCATCTATGGGACTACCTATTGTGCACTTGAGCATAGAGGTACAGATCGCGATATGAGCATAGCTGTTCTTATTGCTAAAAAAAGAAAAGGAGAGTTACTACTTGAAGAAAGAGCAGTCGTCTCAACGGTGGAAGATATCAAAGAACATTATGACACCTTACGATATGCACATCTGATTATAAATAATGATTTGGTTCTTCAGAAAACAGTTCAGATTACTCAGAAAGTTCCTGATACGGTTATTGTTAATGGGGCATTCCCTAATATAGAACTAGATGCTTTTTATTATGAGATAATACGTACAGAGGTAACAGCCTATGTATATATATGTAGAAAAGCCTATATAGATGGACTGATAAAGACCTATGAAGATCAAAAACTTTTTATTACAGCTTGGAGTCTAGGAAGTACAGCGCTTGTTTCTCTTTTCTCTTTACTGGAAGATGTATCAGAAATTCAAACAGTCAAAACAACCCTATCTCTTGAAAAGGGAAAACTTACAGGTATTTTTCCCACTATAGAAAGAGAATATCAAACAAGGTATTATGATGTAGAAGGATTAAAAGTAGAAGGAGATTATGTAAACGCTTTAGGAGCTATTGTAAGAATCATAGGAGGAACAGATGATGATTTAGTAACTACAAATTTTAATGAGAGAGAAGGTGAGCAACAATCACATTTTAAGCAGCATAGGATATTTGCTATAGGAGTACCCCTGACTATAGGTGCATTATTACTTATCTTTTTAGTAAACTTCTTATTCTATAATCATTATTATACAGAAGTAACCAGCCTTCAGGAAGTAGGAGAAACCAATGTATTACAAAAACAACTTCTGATTAAAAAAGATTCTATTGTAAATCAAAAACAGAAACTGTTTGAAGATGTGATAGAGTCGGCATCATCATCATCATCATATTTTCTAGATGAAATTATACAGGAGATGCCACATACAATTCTTTTGGATGGGTTGCAATACCACCCTTTAGTAAAGAAGATTCGAAAAAATAAACCAGTAATTGTACAAGAGAATACCATCATAATTACGGGAACGACAACGGTTAATAATGATCTGTCAGTATGGATTTCAACACTAGAAGGATTAGAATTTACAGAAAGTGTATCTATTAAAAATTTGGAAAAAGAAGGGAGAAATACAACATTTGGTATAGAACTCCTAATAGGCTCATAATGACAATTAAACAAAAAAATAACGTCTTAGGATTAGGATTTGCAATAGTACTTATCATAGGCTATTTTTTGTCTATTTCTCCGACCTTATCTATTAAAAAGAATTATGACAATCTAAAACAGCAAGAACAGATATATGCTAATATCCCGTTACGATTACGAGTGTTGAAACAAAAAGAAAAACACTATGATTCGTTGTTACAACATTATCAAATTACAGAGACTTCATTACAGAATAATCTATTAAAGACTATAGATCGTTATGCGAAAGATCATCCTATAAAAGTTGTTTCTTTTGATGAGCCTCATAGCATAACACAAAAAGGGAAAAAGACAAATTCCTATGCATTTACAGTCTCTGGAGACTTTAATGCTATTTTGGGATTAGCATATCAATTAGAACAGAAAAGTAAATTTGGGATGATTGCATCATTACAATTTGAAAAACTTAAAAACTATCGGACATCAAAAGAGTCTTTAGAAGGACAATTTGTATTACAGTTAGTTCAATAAAGGAAAATAATATGAATGATAATAAACGATATATAGTATGTATGCTTTTAAGCTTGTTGTTTATAGAGTGTACAACGACAAAACAACTTCAGTTCAAAAAAGGCACAACTAATAACATAGAATTAGGGGTAATTGTAAAGAAAGAAGGAGTCTTAAAAAATAATATTGAAGTTAAAGGTATCCCTCTATTAACTGAGAAATTGAAAGTAACCATTACCCAAAAAGAATTTACGAAAACATCTTTTGCAAAGTATAATTCTATATATAACTCACAAAAACCAATCGTATCCTATAGTGACGATTCTCAAAATAAACCAACTTATTTTGAAGTAGAACTTATCGATGATATTGGGTATGCTACTGCGATTAATAATGATATTTCTATTAGAGAGTACGTTAAGAATTCAAAAGACGCAGGAGTAATTACAAAGATTGCTATGGTAACAATGGCAACGATTGATATGACTGGAGTGACGGCTTCTTTTATAGAAGATACAGCAAATAAAACATATGCTGTTAGTCTATATAAAAAGGAAGAGTTAGTACAGACAATTAATTTTTCTGAGGTGGTCATTTTTGAATATCAAACTTCTTATTTCTGTTATGGAAAGAACGAGCGAGGACAAGTAGTAGTTATGGATATTGTAGAGGAGGGGAAATCCTGCAAGAGGCCTTTAGAAAGAAAAGCCAAAAAACTGAATACTATTAAAAGATTAGCTGATTATTAAAGAAGATACTTATGAGAAAACTAATAGCATTATTTTTTGTGATAGCTGGTATTTATGGATGCGAAGATATTGTAAGTGTTCCAGATATTTCAGAAGATATAATTACGGTATTAGCTCCTACAGATGGAGCTATATTAGAGAATACAGACGTTACTTTTACTTGGGAGGAAATTGAGTTTTCCGATCAATATCAAATTCAAGTAGCACAGCCTACGTTTGAAAATGCAAATCAAGTTGTACTCGACACCATTTTGGGAGATTCATTACAAAGTTTTAGAAGTTTTACTAAAACTTTACCTTCAGAGATGTATCAGTGGAGAGTACGAGGGCTTAATAGTAATTTTCAAACTGATTACACGACACAAAGTTTTACACTAGTAGATACTATTGCAATGGTAGGAGATATATCTTCTGAGGTAGTTACTACTATAGCTCCATCAGATGGGGTTACAATTTCATCAGGCGCTATAGGATTTAGCTGGGAAGCAGTAGCAGATGCAACGAGTTATCAAATTCAAATAGCTTTTCCAAACTTTGAAAACCCCGTACAAATCGTAAACGATACCATCACATCTGAATTATCTTATATGACTATGCTTGATAGCAATAGCTATGAGTGGCGTATCAAAGCCATAAATGAAGTTTCTGAGACGGTATATGCCACACAAACTCTTTTTGTTGAAGATGATGTCTCGCCATTATCAGATCAAACAGTCACATTACTATCTCCAGAAGATAATTTTGAAACGACAGATACAATGATCCCTTTGTCTTGGGAAATGATAGAACAAGCTACACTATATAGAGTAGTTATCACCGATCTATCTGACGATAGTATCTTTCTTGAACAAACGGTGACAACAACAGATATCACTATTGATTTTGTAACAGGAATGTATTCTTGGGCAGTACGAGCAGAAAATGACTCGCAGAATACTCCTTTTACCCAGCGAATGATTACCATTTTATAAACTATGAAAAATAAAAAGCGTACTACATATTTATTGCTAGCAGTCATATTAATTTATGGAGCTGTTGTAGGACGTTTTTTTATGTTAAGTAATAAAGGCGGGGATATTTTTTTTACCCCTGAAGCAACAACCGTATTTACCCCTGCTGAATATGTTATAAAAGAAAGATTTACAATCAACAACGATTATAGAGATCCATTTTTAGGAACGCTTTCTAAAGGAAATCAAATAACGAGTACTATATCCTCAAAACAAAAGGAGCAAACAACAGAAGATACTTATTTTCCTAGTGTTAGATATATGGGTGTTATTTCTGATGCAGGATCAAATAAAAAAGTACTATCACTCCAAATAAATGCAAAAGAATATATTACCAAAGAAGGGAGTGTTGTGGATAGTGTGCGTGTTATTTCAGGAAGCACAAAGAACGTTACAGTTTCTTATAAAGGGAAAAAGAAGACCATTAATATCTCGGGCTAATGTTGGGGTTAGGAGTAAAGATAAAAGCTGGTGCGCTGCAATTTGCAATTCTTATTAGTGTTGTGATTGCAGTTATTATCAGCGCTTTTATTTTACTGACCTATATGCAACTTCAATTTGCAAAACAATTGGAACGTTCTTCTAATACGATCAAACTTTCTCATATGGGTATTGCATATGCCAAACAACAACCCCTTATATATGGGGATAGTATTGAAATCCCTATAGAAAACGAATTAAAAGAAGAGCTTACTGTTATCAGAACACATTGGGGAATTTTTGATAAAGTACTAGCACTGGCAAAGAGTAAAAATTTTACATCTCAAAAAATAGGTATTCTAGGAGGACAATTATCTAAAGAAGATCGTCCTGCAATCTATTTAGAAGATACAAACTCTCCCTTGGTTGTTGTAGGGGAAACTACTATTTATGGCAATGTAACACTCCCTAGACAAGGAATAAAGCCTGGGAATATAGTTGGAAATTACTATCAAGGAGAAAAACTAGTGTATGGTACCATCACTCAAAATGCTTCTATAAAACCGCAACTATCTGAAGAGAAAAAGAGTTATATAAATGATCTCCTTTTTGGAAGTCTGCCACAACAAGATTCCTTATTTATTGGTTCCTATACTACGAAGATTTCTTCTTCCTTTACGGGCGCTCCTAAATGGATCTATAGCCCAGATGTAATACATATAGACAATCAATCGATAGAGAATAATATCATTATAAAATCAGATAGTTTGATTCGGATTTCAGCTTTCGCGAAAGCAAAAAATGTTATACTTGTCGCGCCACATATTATCATAGAAGATAACGCAACAGGCTCTTTTCAAGCTTTTGCATCAAAGAGTATTCGTGTTGGTGAAAACACAAAATTATCATACCCCTCGGTATTATTGCTGCAAGAGAAAAAGAAATCTTTACTTACTTCTAAAAAAGAAATCATAGAAGGAATTACCCTAGATAAGGAAAGTACTATTCAAGGAAGTGTTATTCATCTAGGAAGTTCAGAAAGGAATGATTCAAGATCTATGATTACCATATCAGAGACTGCTACGATAGAAGGGGAAATATATAGTGATCAGATCGTTCAGGTGTCAGGAATTGTTAAAGGGTCCATATTTACACATCAATTTGCAACCAAAACTAGAGGTTCTGTTTATAAAAATCACCTTTTTAATGCCGTTATTGATACAAGAAAGTTATCTGAATCCTTTTGCGGTCTAATCACCACTGAGACCCAAACCAATCTTGTGCAATGGGTATATTAAAAAAGAAAATACGAGCAACAACACTTATGGAAACCATAGTGGCTACGAGTATCATTCTTATGGTGTTTGTGATAGCAAGTTTGGTACTTAATAACACCTTTAGAACACTAACATTAAGAGATACTTTTTCTGTACAAAACAGATTAGAGACTTTACAGTATTTATACGTGCACGAGAAGTTTACCCTGCCGTATTATGAAAGCTTTGAGGAATATGAGATATCTATAGAAAGAACATCAGAAGACAACATACATTATATTATATACGAGGCTAGCAAAGAACAACAAAAGACACCTTTGACTATACAAACAATAGATGAAACAACACCCCAATAAGATACCCGCTTTCACGCTAAGTGAAGTACTTGTGGTTCTGGCAATCACAGGTATTGTAATTGCTATTGCTTTTACGGTATTACGTTTGGTGACTAAACAGTTTACGACAATGCGCTTAAGATATGAACAACGCACCGAAGTGACAAAATTTAAACAGCGATTACTCTTTGATTTTAATAAAGCATCTAATGTTTCTTGGAGTGAAAAGAATCAACAGTTAGATATTACGACACAAAATGAGGTTGTCACTTATGAAATCGCGTCAGATTATGTGCTAAGAGATACAGATACGATTCCTTTTAAGGTAGAAAATACTTCTTTTTATTACCTAGGAGATGACGTAGAAGAAGGATCCGTAGACGGACTTACAATAGGTATTACAATTTCTGGGCGACCTATTCACTTTTTTGTGTCTAGAACAGTAGATGCAGAACATATAATGGAAGGACTATGGGAATAAAGATGAGCACCATAAAAAAAGAGAAAAAGCGTGAAGACACGTCATCTTCTCTTGATAGTATCTTAAAAAAAGAAATTAAGCTTTTTGGAAATTCTTTTAACTCAAAAAAGAAAGAGCAATTTTATACAGAATTAAGTGTATTACTTACCTCTGGAATACGTCTTAAAGATGCTATCTATCTTATAGCGGAATCTCAAAAGAAGAAAGAAGACGCTCGTTTATTTCAAGAGATAGGAGACCGTATCATTGCTGGTGATGATTTTTCTAAAGTACTGCAGGAGAATAAGAACTTTACAGTGTATGAAGAACATTCTATACGTATAGGAGAGCAAAGTGGCGCTTTAGAAAAAGTATGTAATTCACTTGCTGATTTTTATACCCGAAAGAATCAGCAACGACGTAATGTAATAAGCGCTCTTACATACCCAATCATTGTACTGAGTACAGCAACACTTGCTGTGATTTTTATGTTGCAGTTTGTTGTACCTATGTTTAAAGATATCTTTAAGCAAAACAATGTAGAGCTTCCAGCGATTACACAAGGAGTTATCAGCACTTCAGAGTGGCTAGGGGACTATGGATGGATATTATTATTTGTGTTAAGTATATTTGTGATTTCTCAAAAACATCTTATTAAACAAGCTTGGTATCGTTCTAAGAGAGATGCACTACTATTAAAAATACCTATCATAGGCTCTTTTATAAAAACATCAAATATTGCTCGTTTTACACAGGCTGTTTCTTTATTGGTAAGTACAAAAGTGTCTATTGTCCAAAGTATTCATCTAGCAAAAGAGATGATAGAATTTGTTCCTTTAGAAAGCGCATTAGAGCAAGTAGAAAAAGATATTTTAAGAGGGAAAAGCTTGAGCGAAAGTTTAAAAGAACATTCTTTTTTTGATGCAAAAATGATTGCGCTTGTACGTGTAGCAGAAGAGACTAATCAAACCGAATTTGTATTCTCTAGGCTTAATGAGCAATACAACGAAGAAGTATTGAGAAAGTCTAAATCATTTTCTACCATTCTAGAGCCTATCATCATTTTAATAGTAGGCATTATTGTAGGTGTTATCCTGATATCGATGTACTTGCCTATGTTTGAGTTAGGAAATGTGCTGAAGTAGTTTAAAATTATTGTGCTATTTTATAATTAGTTTACTTTGAGTCATTTCCCTTATAAGGGACGTTTTATTTCAGAATAGTCGTAGAAATAGCCGCGGTCTACTTTTTACTCGTCTCTATTTTTGAAATCTATTTCCAATATATCAATGAACTTCTAAAAAGAGAAAGACAGTTCTAATAAAAACTGTCTTAACTCTAACTTGTTCTTTTACAGGCATGTTCCAAACTTGGAACACTTTTGTCGTGCTTTTAACGATTAGCGCCCACCATTTTACTACATCACCTAATTTGACCCATTACCCTTACCACTTAATTTCATCTATTACTTTGGGTTTAGTAACATATACTTTTTCCTCAAAAAAATGCTTCTTTGTTTTTGAATAATCAAATACAGAATCAAGTAATGGATCACCTTCATAATACTCTAAAATATATCCTCTTAAATGGTGTTCTCCAGGTGCATTAAATTGTTTACCTATGGCAGAAGTTAATCTATATTCGAATTTATCGCTAGTCCACTTCTGATTATCTACGTTATATTCTAAGTTATGAAAACCTAATTTAGGTAAATAGTCTAGGCTATCTTTATTTGCCACCATAGAATAACCATCTCTTTCTAGAAAAACTACCATTTTAGTTTCTGATGAAACATTATATGGAGCAGCAAGATATACTAATGCTTGAACCATTTGATTGACCTCTACTGTATCTTTGGATACTTTAATAGAATGCCTTCTTCCATCATACTCTCCGACACTTTTTTCATCATAAATACTTTCATCATCAACACTTTTCTTATTATTACAAGAAATCAAGATTAGTAATAAGAATGGAATTACAATTTTTATCATATTCATTTTAATTTTGAAGAGTAGTATCAACTTCTGTTCTTTTAAACCCAGGAGGTGGAGCGCCTGTGGCAAAGAAAGTTTTAATTTGAAGTGAATCAACCTTTGGGTCATTTTGCATTATCGAATCACCTTTTTTTATAGTTTCTTGAACATTATTTCCTTCGTGGAATGTGGTCTTACTTCCATCCTTAAAAGTCATCATAAAAGTACTAAATGGGAGTTCTTCTTTTAATACTGTAGGTTCTTCTGAACCACTATTGCTTATTGATCCTCCATTCTCTTCGATAGGACCTATAAATTCTGGAGCAACTTTATTTAAAAGATCGCCTCCTGACTGTGCTAAATCACCTGCTTTACTATCTGATCCAAATGTGCCTGGCTGACTATCTGCTACATTCATAACACCTGTTGCATCTATGTAATTAACGTCAGCACCTGGATTTGCAGTATTAGGTGTTGATAAACCCTCTTTTGTGGATGAGCCCTCGATGTAAAATACGACTCCACCATCTGCCCCCATACCTCCTTCATTACCTGGGCTAAATAAATTTACAACTCCTGATGTAAAACTATTCCAGGCATTGCTTACTTTTTCGGATGTATTATTTATAGCTGTTGTAACTGAATTTGCAATTCCTTCACCTATTCCTGCAAAAGGATTTGGACAACATCCTTGTGGCATCATTCCATCAGGATCTTGAAAGAAGACAGGATTATCAAAGGCATAATTATATGGGCTATGACGCCTCATTAATTCTGCTAACGGGTCAAGATTCATCCATCGTCCAATTGCAGGATCGTAATTTCTTGCAGAAATATCGTACCAATCCAAACCAAGTTCTTCTCCTAATTCTTTGTTTCCAAACCCAAAACGGTTGGCAACGCTGTTCACATTACTCGTAACCACGTCGTTGTATCCTTTTTGCTGCAATCCGAAAGGATAGTAGTTTTTCTCAGAGATAATTTCCGTTTTAGGTTCAATAGCCCCATCTCCATCAGAGTCACTATAAGTGAGTCGTACATTTCCTAGATGATCGGTATAATTAAAAGCATATTGATATCCAGAAAAACTAGATGTTCCAGTTTCTTTATTGAATTTCTCTATAGATTTTTCTGTACCATATACGGGCTCTATATATCCTTCAGGATGCGGGAACATTTTTAGTGCCTCTGTTCCATTGTTATTTTCATAGATATATCCACCTGCATATGAGGTGGTAATGGTACTATTTTGTATATCATCTTGAAGCACTTTTGCGAGTTTTACGCCTGTGGCATCATAAATATACGTAATAGTTCCATCTTGCAAATCTCCATCTGGATCTGTAGTATTAATTTCAACAGAAGTAGGAAGATTTAAGTGATTATAAGTGATATCTGTAATTCCTTTATTGCGATCAATGATCATATTCCCATTTACATCATAAATGTAATCATCTCCAGTAGTATTTCCATCAAAGAATCCTTCATTTTTCAAATTAACATGTCCATTATCACCTACATTTAATAGTTGATTTCCGCTATAGGAATAGACTAGATCATCCATATTTAGAGCATTCCCATTATAATCTGCTTGACGTGTTAAACTCTGAATATTTCCGTTTTTATCATAGTCAATTCCAGAGACATTAAAATGATCATAGTCTGTAAGATTAGTTCCTTTTCTACTATAAGCTGTATTGATGCGGTTTAAGGCGTCATACTTATACCCATAGGTTCTTTTCTGGCTATCAGCGTTTGCACTTCTCCAGATCGTTTGTGAGATGTTTCCGTTATAAAGAGATACCGCTTGTCCAGGAGCTGCTGCATCGCCTTCTACAGTATTATCATAGTTAATATGAAAGTTAAATAGGGCAGGTGTTCTTGCATTAGAATCCACATCATTGATATCTGTAAGCCATCCACGGATATTATACTGATAGTCTACTTTTTGAAGACTCTTATCGATATTTGTTGCATATAGATTAAGATTACTGATCTGTGCTCCATTATCAGCCATTACCATATCCCCAACTAAAGAAGGGAAGTTTTGCGTCATGGTATGGGTTGCTACGACTGTTCCATTTTGAATAAAGGAAAGTACATTCCCTTCTCTCTCTATAGCAAAATGGTCATTCGCATTGTAATTAATGTATCCTGTTATATACGAGCTAACATCATTTTCACGAATTCTTACTCTATATCTTCCAGGATCATTCCAAGCAAAAAAGAATGCATAATCAATTTCACCCGTAGAATTTGTATACTGATTATTATCATTAAACCCTACAACA
>NZ_JBDUXP010000008.1:0-4162 GCF_039945015.1 Dokdonia sp. | reverse complement strand
TGATTATCATATGTTTGGATCTACTGATGGAGGTAGTGTAGACTTAGAAGTAAGTACTGATAATGGAACTTCATGGACGAGTATCTGGAACCAAACAGGAAATCAAGGAAACCAATGGAACAACGTTAGTATTGATCTTGCAGCTTACCTAGGTGGTGCTATTCAACTACGTTTTAACCGTGTAACTGGTGGTACTTGGCAATCTGATGTTGCTATAGATAACACACAGCTTGTTGCTGGAGGCGGAGGTAATCCAAATCCACCATCTGGATACTGTGCATCTAATGGAAACAATACAAACGATGAATATATTAGTCGTGTACAAATAGGAAGTATTGATAATGCAACTGGAGCTTCTGCTGGAGGTTATGGTGATTTCACTAATCTTTCTACAAACCTAAGCAACAGTAATACAATTACTATTACTCCTACTTGGACAGGTACTATTTATAATGAAGCGTATAGTGTATGGGTAGATTGGAATAGAGATGGTGATTTTGGAGATGCAGGAGAGCAAGTACTTAGTCAGGCTCCTACGCAAGCAACACCTATCACTGGCACATTTGGCATACCATCTGGAGCATCAGTAGGACCAACAAGAATGCGTGTATCTCTTAAGTATAATGCAGCTCAAACTCCTTGTGAGAGTTTCCAATACGGTGAGGTTGAAGATTATATCGTAAATATAGGCGCTACTACAACAAACACTTCATTCTCAGATACAAATGCTACTAACAATACTGCTCCTGTAGCTTCTTTTGACTTTAGTATTTCTCCTAATCCAGTTACTAGAGGTCAGCTATCTGTAAATGTAGTTGGAGCAGATGCAGAGCATTATGCTATCTATAACATGTTAGGTCAGGTTGTTAGATCTGGAACTTTCAGTAGTACATTGGATGTTTCTAGACTTAAGTCTGGAGTATATATTATAGAAGTAATCGTAGGTAATGAAACTCATAATAAGAGATTCATTAAAAAATAATATTACTTGAACACTACAAAATTAGTGTTAAGAAAAACCCGGTATCATATTGATATCGGGTTTTTTGTTTTTAAGAAGTAGCATTATATAAAACCTATCGAATTAGTAGATTTTTGTTTAACGTTTTTGCGAAAAAATTAAATCTTAAAAAAATCTTAAAAAAAATTGTGTGTTTCATCGATTAAATTTCATTTATCTTTAAATAATCACGTTTTTTATGTAAAAATTTTGAATATTTAATAAACAAGTTCCTAATTAACTTATAAATTATCAATAATTATGAAAAAAATGTACACATTCTTCTTAGCGGCTTTTCTGTTAGGATCAACTGCAATTGCGCAGAATATGGACGGTATTGTCCATAAGTATCTGAGCAATCATGCTGGAAAAGCTGAGACTGGTTTTACATCTCAAGATGCATCAGAATGGAAAGTAACAGATATTGTTCCTTCTTTAAATCCAGAAATACAACACATATATGTGCAACAAGTTTATCAAGGAGTGCCTATTGAGAATGGGCGATTCAAACTTACTGTAAAGGGTGGTGAAGTTACTTGGTCTATAAATCAATTTATAGGAGATGTAGCTACTAAAGCTGCAAGTACTTCATTAAATATTTCTCCTGAAAATGCTATTATGAAACTGGTTAGTGAGCATCGTTTAAGTGCTCCGACAAAACTTCAACCATCTTATAAAGGTGCAAACACTTTAGTTTATGAAGATTCTGGAATTAGTATAGAGCCTATCCAAGTAGATAAAGTATATATGTCTATAGATGGTGCTTTAAAACTTGCTTGGAAAGTAAGTTTATACCAACTAGATGGACAACACTGGTGGAATGCTCTTATCGATGGATCAGGAACAATTCTTCATACAGAAGACTGGGTTGTAAGCTGTAGCTTTGGAACACCAGATCACGAAAATCACAACCATATAAATACAGAAGAAACTGTAGAAATGGGACCTGTTGAATATACGATGACTTCAGTAGATGCTACTTTAGTTGGTGGAGGTTCTTACAACGTATATCCATTAGGTATTGAAAGCCCTAGTCATGGTAATCGTGTTATTGTAACAGATCCTGCAAATGCAACAGCTTCTCCTTTTGGATGGCATGACACCAACGGAGCTGCTGGAGCAGAATTTACAACAACTAGAGGAAATAATGTTCTTGCACAAGATGATACTAATGGTAATAATGGAAGTGGTGCTACTCCTAATGGAGGAAGTGGATTAAATTTTGATTTCCCATTAAACTTAAATAATAATCCATCAACATTTTTACCAGCTGCAACAACAAACTTATTCTATTGGAATAACATTATGCATGATGTATGGTATCAATATGGTTTTAATGAAGCGTCTGGTAATTTCCAAGAAAACAACTACGGAAATGGTGGGGCTGGAAGTGATTCTGTAAATGCAGATGCACAAGATGGAAGTGGAACTAACAATGCTAATTTTGCTACACCGCCAGATGGAAGCAATCCAAGAATGCAAATGTTCTTATTTACAAATCCAACTAGAGATGGAGATTTAGACAATGTAATTATTGCTCACGAATATGGTCACGGTATTTCTACACGTCTTGTAGGAGGACCAGGTACAAATGCATTAGGAGGTTCTGAACAAATGGGTGAAGGATGGTCTGATTGGTTTGGTTTAGTTATGACAATTCGTCCAGGAGATACTAGAAATACTGCAAGAGGTGTCGGCACCTATGCGATAGGACAAGGTACTGATGGTGCTGGAATTCGTCCAACAAGATATTCGACAGACTTTGCTGTAAATAGTACAGATTATAATGATGTATCAAGTTTAGTTGTTCCTCACGGAGTAGGATATGGTTTTGCTACTATTTTATGGGATATGACTTGGGATCTTATTGATCAAGAAGGATATGACAGTAATCAATATACTGGTACAGGCGGAAATAATATTGCTATGGCACTTGTTACTGAAGGACTTAAAAACACAGCAAATAATCCAGGGTATGTATCTGGACGTGATGGTATTCTTCAAGCAGATCAAGACCTTTACGGAGGTCAATATAACTGTTTAATTTGGGATGCCTTTGCAAGAAGAGGTGTTGGTGTAGATGCTGTTGAAAATACAAATGGAGGAACAAACACAAATACAGATCAAACTGCTTCATTTACAAGCGGATGTTCAGGACCACCACCGCCAGCAACTTGTGATTCTACAGTAGCTAGTTTCCCATATAATGAAGGTTTTGAAAACACATTAGGTGCTTGGACGCAAGATACTAGTGATGATTTTGATTGGACTCTTAGAACTGGAGGGACTCCTTCTAATAGTACTGGTCCTTCTGGAGCTTTTGAAGGTACTCATTATGTATATGTTGAGGCATCTAGTCCTAACTTTGGAGGAAATACAACTATTTTAAACTCTCCTTGTTTTAATCTTGCTGGTGTAAATGCACCTACAGCTAACTTCCATTATCAAATGACAGGTAACTCTGTAGGGACGATTAGACTGGAAGCTAGACTTGATGGTGAAAATACATGGACTGAAATATGGACTCAATCCGGAGATCAAGGAGCGGCTTGGATAAATCAAGATGTTGATCTTGCTGCTTATAGTGGTAATACAGTACAATTACGTTTTAGAGGTACAACAAATACTTCTTGGCAAGGTGATATCGCTATTGATGCTTTTGGAATTGAAGGTACTGCAGCTGCAGATACTCAAGCACCTACAGTGCCTACAAACTTAGCTGTAACAGGAGTAACAACTTCTAGTGTAGCTCTTTCTTGGAATGCATCTACTGATAATGTAGGAGTAACTGCTTATGACGTTTTTCAAGGAGGTAATAATCTTGGAGAAGTAACTGGAACTACTGCAAACGTTACTGGTCTTGCTGAAGGAACAACATTCCAATTCTCTGTAAGAGCAAAAGATGCTGCTGGTAATGTATCTGCAAATAGTAATACTGTATCTGCAACTACAGATACTACACCTCCACCACCAGGCGGATGTGTAGGTGGAGAAAGTGCTCCATACTCAGAAAGTTTTGAGGCTAATATCGGACTTTGGTCGCAAGGCGGAGGCGATGATCTTAACTGGACTCGTGATTCTGGAGGAACACCTTCTAATAATACAGGACCTTCTTCTGGTGCAGATGGAGCCTTCTATATGTATGTAGAGGCTTCTGGTAAC
>NZ_JBDUXP010000007.1:0-227273 GCF_039945015.1 Dokdonia sp. | reverse complement strand
TAGATTCATTAAAAAACTAAAAGCCTTTTTTTTTAAAACGGGGTGGTTGTTCTATAGCATTTGTAGTTTTTTCGACACAAATGGTAGAGAACTTTCCGTGCAATTGCAATCTTCTTTATATGTAGTAAGTTAGATGGTAATCAAGTGAATGAATGGTAATAAAAAGAAAATAGACCGCTACGCTGTTAGATCATAGAAAATAGATTCATTAAAAAACTAAAAGCCTTTTTTTTTAAAACGGGGTGGTTGTTCTATAGCATTTGTAGTTTTTTCGACACAAATGGTAGAGAACTTTCCGTGCAATTGCAATCTTCTTTATATGTAGTAAGTTAGATAGTGACCTCGATACTATTTTGTACGTCTCAATTGCTACACTTATTCGACTCTCAAAATCACTCAGCCACCTATAAAGAGTATAGACCGCTACGCTCTTAGATCATAGAAAATAGATTCATTAAAAAACTAAAACTCTTTTTTAAAAATGGGGTGGTTGTTCTATAGCATTTGTAGTTTTTTCGACACAAATGATAAAGAACTTTCCGTGCAATTGCAATCTTCTTTATATGTAGTAAGTTAGACGGTAATCGAGTGAATGAATGGTAATAAAAAGAAAATAGACCGCTACGCTCTTAGATCATAGAAACCTTTCAAAACAGCTATAATTCAATTGGATTAAAATAGAGTAATGTTCTATTTTAGAGTACTACTCTATTTTTAAATTGCTATAGTTGTGTGAAAAGTAGTTATCCGCTTTCGCGAAAGCGTACAAAGAAAATTTACTTAAAACTCCACTGTTTGTAATCTGAAGAGGCTTCTAGTTTTGCCTCTGTTGCGTCATCCAGTTTTGGAAAGAAATCAATTCCTGTAAGTTGTTCTATATGGTCTACAGAAGTGACAAAGCTGTATAAAGGTTCTTTGGATTCTTGGTGATCCATTAAAAAAGCAATCATTCTTGGAGTGCCTCCTGTACGATCATAAATGATCTTATAGAAGGATGTAGGAACAGTAACTTCTTCAGTTCCTATACTCGTAGTATCATCTTTTAAAACACCGCCAGTAACCACAAAAACACCATCATATTTTTTTGCCCAATAGCGTACTTTTTGTTCTAATCTATTCCATACGCCTGCATTAAAGCTATGTTCTTGTGGCGTAATATTACTGGTTAAAAAGGTTTCGTCATAGGCTTCTTTACTAAACTCTCTATCTCCTGCAGGACATAAATGCCCACGATCATAGCCCGATTTTTTATAATTACGCCAGTGTGCAGAGGCTGTTTTTACAGCAGGGTCTACTTCAAAATAAGGACGTTTAAAATCACTATTGACTACTTGTGATTTCTTGAGTTCGTACCCCACCCATTCTGCTTGTTCATGGGGCTCACTATAACTCAAAGAATAATAATTATGATGAATCACTTGCCCTGTCGTAGAACTTGGCAAAAAATAACTGTTGGTGTTTCCCTTTTCCTGTGCACCAGCTTCTACAATAGGTTCATCTAGTTTTTGATTGGCATATTTCTCAAAAGCTAGGTATCCTAACATAAATAGGATCACAAGAAGCGGATAGGTATATTTTCGTTTCATTACCGCAAATATCGTTTACACAATAAAGAATCACAATTTTCCTAGAAGTTCTTTTGCTTCTATATACTTATAATTGGTAGAATCTTTAAGAATACGCTCAAGGGTTTCTTTTGCTTCTGAGATCTTATCAAATTTTAAATACGTCAACGCTTTATACCATAATGCACGAGAACGGTCAAGACTTTTCGATTTCTCTAAAAGATCAAATTGCGAGATTGCTTCTTTAAGGTTCTCTTTTTCTGAATAGATTAATCCTATATAAATATATACTCTAGGGTCTAAATCTTTTCCTGTACTTTGAATATATTCTTTAAAACTAGATAATGAATTATCTAAATCCCCTTTCTTAAAGTAAGAAGTTGCTTTTGATGCAAGTGTTTTATCATCTGATCTTGATATGAAAGAAGGTAATTCTGTTGTTTGGTAATAATCGTTATATAAGCTTGTATTAGGGTTTCCAGTAAATAATAATCCAAATAATACAATTATTACTGCAGCAGCAGATAGCATATAATATAAAGAGCGTGTTTTAGGTTTTTCCTTTTCAGAAGTTGCCAAATATTCTTCTTTTACTTTTAATAACTTTTTTTTTAAAACTTCTCCTTCTTCGCTTCGTATATAGGTATCTATTTCTTTTTTATAAGCACTATCAAAGAAAGAATCATCATCATAAGTAGTATCAGTAAGGTGATGGTTAAGTGATTTATACAATATCACTTCTTCTTTCAATTCTGTATTTGCAGCAATATCTTTCTCAAATCGAGTCATCTCATCCTCAGTCATAGTCTTACTGAGATACGCTTCTATTTTTTTATGTATATCTTCTTCCATTATGATTTGAGTTTTGCATAGTTACTATCTTTCTTAATCAAATCTCCAAGACGTTTTTTACATTTAAAAATACGCTGAAACGCCACATTTTCAGAAGCATAATTAAACTTCTTTACAATACGGTCGTAAGGTACTTTTTTAAAGTAATCTTTTAATAACTCCTTACAATTAGGAGATAATAATGTTAACTTTTCTTCAAAAAGATCCCATCTTTCTTGTGCGATAATAGCTTCACTATGATCACTTTCTTCACTTTTATGTGCTAAAACTTCTTCATTTCTTACCCATCTTTTTTTGGAATTTAATTCTTTACGCCATAAATTTTTACACGTCGTAAATAAATAGGCTTCAAAAGAAGACTTAATTTCTATATTACTCAATTTCAATCGAATACTCAATTGATACAATGCATTCTGAAAAACTTCTTCTGCGTCTTGTTGCCCTCCCTCATTTTTAAGTACAAAATGCCTTACTTTTGGAAAAACAGATATGTAGATTGCTTTGATGGTTTTTTCATCACCAGTTCGCAATCCTTCAAGAAATTCTATACCTTTTTCTTTAATCATATATTAAAAAAGAATTGTTAGGGGGGGGGTAAGATTATGAATCTTTTAGAACAGAAGGACAAAATAACATATAAATCTTAAAAATTAATTATGAAAACAAAAAAAATAATGTTATCCCTAGTAACTCTAGTTTTAATAATTACTGGTTGCTCAACAGAAACAGATTCACTTACAACAGAACAAGCAAATAGTAATCTTACTGTTGAAACAGTAACACTAGAAGATTTTGAAGATCTAGTAACTATCACCGATTTAAATATTGAAAATTCTAATCGTTTCTTTACTAATTGTATACAAGAAGAGCGTTATAGAATAAATTGGATAGGAGGAGCTGCTGTTGGTGTTGCAAACTTTGAAGATACTAGAGAGTTAACTAGATTACATTTTGAAAGTTTAGGACTTGATATAGCATTTCGCCTAACTCCAGCAACAGACTTAGAATTGTGGATTTTTAATTATGAAGGGTTTAATAATGGGCTTATATGTCCAGGGTCTACAACAAGAGAAGAAGTTGAAGGAAGTGACGTTGTCAATGCAGAAGAATAATTTTATTAGTTATAAACTAAAAAGATTTTTATCGGTTTTATGTTTAATATCTATTACGATCTGTATACACAGTCAAGAAGATATTTATGTAAAAATTAAAGCGTTGCCCATAAGTGATAGCTTAATTAGTCAAAAATTAGATTCATTACTTTTAGAAAATATAAGGGAATCGAATTTTGATGATTTTTCAATAGTAAGTAATCGATATGCTTCTTGGCTATATAATAGAAAAAGGGTTTCTAAATCATTAGAAACCCTTAACTTATCTATAAAATATCATAGAGGAGATACAATAAGTCTACAAAAAAAATATTATAAATTAGGTGTAAATTTATATAATACAGGCCAGTTTCAGGAAAGTTTACAGGCTCATCAAGAAATTTTTAAACTCTCAAATAACACTACTAGTTCTTTAAATGCTGATGCATATATTGAAATAGGAAGGGTTTATTATAAGAAAGGAGATCTTCAAGCTGCTATAAGATATTATGATATTGCTGAAGCTATATTACTAGAGCTAAATGAACCTCAAAAACTAGTAAGATGTTATTTAAACGCTCATAACGCATATAAAACTCTTGATATAAATAAAATTAAAGAAACAACATTAGCAAATCTTTTAAAAGCTGACTCTATAAGTAATATCCATTCTATTTCGTATATCAGAAAATATTCCATCAATAGAGCTTTAGGAGATCATTATGCTAGATATGGTATAAAGGACACTACCCAAGGTCTCATACATTTAAATAAAGCCCTAGAATTAGCTACAAAAAGACACGACTCTACAAGAATTGCACAAGTATATACCAATTTAGGGTTACTCTATGACACTTCAAATAATAAAAAAGCATTGTATTATAATGAACTTGCTTTAAAATTCTCCAAAGAGCAAAAGAAAAAAGCAACTATCTATGAAAATTTAGGCCTAAATAATGCTCTTCTTGGGAATATAGACATATCCATTAATCAGCTCCATAAAGCTCTTGAACTTTTAACAGGAAACAGTTTTAAAACAATTACAAAAGAGCAACAACATACAATACTAAATAAATATTACAGTGATAGTAATTTATGGATTATGTTGGGTAATTTATCTGAGGGGTATTTATTAGCATATGAAAAAACTAAGAATAAAGAACAACTAAAAGAGTCTATAAAATATGCTCTAATTACTGATGATCTTATTGACATCTATAATAAAAATAGTCAAGAAGAAGTTTCTAAACTTATATGGAGAAAAAAAGTGACTGAGGTCTATAGTCGTGCACTAAGAGCCTGTTTTCTATATAATGATACTGAGCATGGTTTACAGTTTATGGAGAAAAATAAAGCTCTGTTATTATATGAAGAAAATATCTCTAGAAAAGAAAAACAGAAATTAAAGTTACCAGATGTCTTAATTCAAAAAGAATTACAAATCAAAAAACAAATTAAAGAATTAGATCAAGGTGAAAATATCAAAATTACAGAATTAAGAGATGCGCTTACTCACCTTGAAGATAGTATCAAATCTATATATCCTGATTATGTAAAAACTTTAAAACCTTATCAACCCCTTTCTAATGATGATATTCAAAACACGTTAACATCTAATCAAGTTTTAGTGGAATACCATATTAATATAGATACAGGCTTCGGAATCTATCCTAATCCAAATAAGGGGTATATTATTTTTATTTCTAAAAATGACCGTCATTTTTTTGAAATAGAAGATGTTGATATATTAAGAAGCCACATACAGGAATTATCAGATATCAATGCAAAACCATTTGTACTTCAAAATGAAGTCACAGAATACAATAAATTATCGCATACTATATTTGATAAACTATTCCCAAAAGAAGTAAAAACGTTTATCAAAAACAAAGAGCTTATTATTATTCCTGATGATTTTTTGACGAGGATTCCATTTGAAAGCCTTGTTATCTCAGAGAGTCAGAAAAACATAAAGTATCTTATTCAGGAAAATCAAATTAGTTATAAGTATAGCTATACGTTTCATCAGGAGAATAGTGTTTTAGCAAATATGACATCAAAAAAGTATAATTTTTTAGCGTTTGCCCCTATAAATTTTGACAATCAAAATCTTATTGAACTTGTAAATAGCAGCACTGAAGTTGACAATATCAATACTCATTTTGAAGGTACTGTATATCGTAATAATAAGGCTACTAAAGATATTTTTTCTAATGCTTTAGGAAAGTATAATATTATTCATCTTGCTACACACGCAAATGCAAATGATACTATAACACCTTGGATAGCTTTTAGTGATGAAAAAATATATTTAGATGAATTAAGCTTATATCAAAATGATGCATCCTTAATTGTATTAAGTGCCTGTAATACAGGTACCGGAAAAATAGAAGAAGGAGAAGGAACGATGAGTCTTTCTAGAGGTTTTTTTTACGGAGGTGCACAAACTACAGTATCATCACTTTGGAGAGTAGACGATAAAGCTACTGCAGAAATTATGGGTGATTTTTATAAGAATCTACACGAAGGGCAATCTAAAGCAATGTCTCTTCATAACTCCAAAATAAATTACTTAAATAATCATTCTGGCTCTGAGCTTTTGCCTCATTATTGGGCATCATTTGTATTATTAGGAGAAACAGGGCCATTACCAGAAAAAAACTGGACACTACACATAGTCGTATCAATAATCATTGTATTATTTATTTTCATTCTTATGCGTATATATGTATCTAGAAAACAAAAAAGACAGTAAAGTATATTAGTAAATGCCGTTAAGAATAATACGTAACGGCATTTACATTAGAGTTTTAGCAATCTGCTCCTCCTCCTACTCCGAAACATATTCCAAATCCAGGAACACATCTAACTTGTCCTGGGCAGAAATCACCATTTTGCTCACAATCTAAATCAGAATTACAACTGATTGGCGCTCTTGATCCGCTTCCATTTAGCCCTCTTTGATCAGACTTGTTTAATTCTTTAATCCCCTCTAGTTTTAAAATGTTTTTTAACATAATATAAAAATTTATAATTAATTTTACTGTGAACATTTTGAGACACTCACAGTTTGTGTCTGTCCTTGCAAGAATGTTTTAGAGCCTAGTGAACGCTAGGCTCTTTTATATTTAAACCACAATTTCTTTATGTAAGGTAGTTTGTTGTTTTAATGTTTCTATAAATAAGAATAGATCTTCATATTCATAATACTTTCTAGGAAACTTCTGATTCCCCAATAATGTCTCTGGTGTATACTGTATATCATTTTGTTTTGCTAGATCACGATGTATTTGTAGTATTTGATCATCCATAAGCAACATATCATTTGGACTACCGTATTTTCCCAACCATTGATCTACGTCCCTATTCGCAAACCAATCTTTAAGTATGATAAAAGCACTTTTAGAATCTTTAGAATATTCTTCTAGTATTCGTTTTGCTATTTGAGTCGATGGATTTTCTTGATCTGCAGGTGTATTAAAAACAAATTGAACTCCAATACTTTCTGGATATTGTAATAGTAATTTATCGTATAGTTCAAAAGCGTCTACGCAATAACCACATAGAGGATTGGTGTATGCAGTTATTTGTATTGAAGCTTCTCGAGATCCAAAATAGACTTGAGCTTCTTTAGGTACATGTTTTAAAGTATTATTAATTCCTTCTCTCAATGCTGTATTAAAAAAAAGAGCGTTTCTTTTAAATTTTAAATACTCTTTTTTCACAGTAAATAACTCTTCATTTCTTTTGATTAGAGGCTTTACCTGATACCACAAAACGCTTAATGCAAAAGTGATCGCAGACATTTTTAATATATGATTAAATGAAAAATCCCAACTTGAGAATGTAAAAAATAACATTCCAAATTGGGATATCAGCACCACTGATATTAATAAGCAAAGGCTACACCATTGTTTTAACTGAACTCCTTGTAGATATATAGAATATCCTACAACCAACAAAGATCCTATAGAAACTACAAAGAGCACGTTAGTATAAACCCCTAAAAATGTAATCGTAAAAAAGAGACTCCCAAAATATATAATCGAAGCATCTCCTAAACCAAACCCTTTACCAATATTGCCTTGTTTTGAGGTAATAACTGTGCTACAACTTTCTGCTTTAGAAGAAAATGCACCACACACTTTTGCCGTAAAATCATCTTTTAACCCTACACTTTCTTTAGTTACTAAATAACTTAATAATAACCCTACAACTGTTAACAATGCATATACTACTTCTGCAATTGTATTCAAAGTCATAAGTAGAATCCCTACAACTAAAACACTTATATATAGTATTGATTTTTGAAAAATGACAAACTTTTTAAATGAAGTAGACACTTCATTTTCTTCTTGTTCTATTGCAATAATAGTCCCAGTCCATATTTTAGAAAAATCTTCAACAGAAAGGTTTTCTTTTTTATTGGTTATCGTTCTTATAAATAAAAATTGTTTCTTTTGTGTTACAAGTACAAGTTCTGTAGCTCCCTCCTTTTCTATAAGTGCCAAAAATAATTTAGGTAATTGTGGTAATCCATCTTTAGGAATATTAGCGGCTACATTATCTACTCCAAAATAATCAAGTGTATCTGTAATAGCTTTTAGGCTAGGGTAATCTTCATGAGAACGTAATTGAAGAGAGATATCTTCTTTTGAAAATGAGTTCTCATTTGATTGCAATAAAAAGCGAAAAACTAATTCGTCCATACGTAGATGTTTTTTATAAACACCTATATGTTCTAGACAAAAAGAATTCTTACCCTAAAAAATGAAAAAAAATTTAAATAAAATAAATTACAACTTCTCTAAAAGCGCTTGTGCTTCTTTATATTTATAATTTGAAGATGATTTTTGTATTTGAAGTAAGGTCATTTTTGCCTTTTCTTTATCTTCTATTTTTAAGAAAAGTAATGCTTTATACCACAATCCCATAGAAGCATCCATTAAGTCGCTCCTTATAAGTTGGTCAAAAGTAGCTTCTGCATTTTGAGAACGCCCTAACTCCATTTCAGAAATTCCTTTATAAAGTAACACACTCGCTTTATTGTGTACTACAGAAGCTACTTTAGGAGTAAGTATTGCTAACGCATTCTCATAATTCCCTGCTTCAAAATACTGCTCTGCATCTACAAGTGAAGTGTCTTCTTCTGTTCCACGTGATGCTAAAGAAGGGATATCTGATACTGTATAATACGCTACATATAATTCTTGAGGTGTTTGCTGTTGTGGCATTAATACGGCTATAGTAATCAATATAGCAACAAGAGCGGCACTAAGGTAATACAACCAAGGGCGTTTATTATTTGACGTGCTTTTTTTATAATTGCTTTGTGCCTCTGCAATTGCTTTTTTAAGTTGTGCCGTTTCTTTATCTCTATATAACGCTTCGTATTCTTGAAGTCGTTTTGGGTCTACATTTTTTGCAGAACTCCAATTATTTTCTGAGAGTGACTCAAAGAGTTGTTTGTGTATAAGTACGCTTTCGCGAAAGCGTATATCTTCAGACATCCGTTTTTCTACAAGTGCTACTTCTTCGGTAGATAAATGACCTAACAAATAGGACTCTATGTGCTTATTTTCTTCTTCTGGATTCATAATTCTTTTAAGGAATTATAACGATGGTCGCTGGTTATGGTTTGTGTCAACTTTGCTTTGCACTTAAACACGCGCTGTCTTGCAACAGTTTCTGAATTATAGCCCATTTCTTTAACAATGCGCTCGTACGAAACCTTTGCAAAAAACAGTTTGAGTATTTTTTTGCAATTTTCGGATATAGCTTCTAGTTTTTCTGTGAACAATTCCCATCGTTCTTGCTCAAATGCGGCTAGTGCCATATCTCGTTCTTCATGATGAAGTTCCATAACTGCATCTTCTGTTACCCTTGGTTTGTTTTTATTTAATTCTCTACGCCATAAATTTTTACAGGCTGTAAATAAATAGGCATCAAAACTACTCTTAATTTCAAAAGGTTCTCTACGGTAACGAACTGCTATTTGCAGTAATGCTTTTTGAAAAATATCTTCGGCGTCTACTTGCTGTCCTTTGTTTTGTATCACAAATTTCTTCACTTTAGGGAAGATTTTTGCATACATGACGCCTATTACTTTAGCGTCATTTTCAAGTAAAGCATTGAGAGCCTCTGTGTTATCAAGCATTCGTTAAAAATGATTAGGTAGACAAAAATAAACTTTTATATTTATGGGTAACAAATAATAGGATCATGTAACAGATATTGTATAAAATAAATATTAACCCTAAACTCATTTTTATGAAAAATACCATTTTAAAATTTACATTTCTATTATTTACTTTTATTTTAACAATTAGTTGTAGCGTAGAGCAGGAAAATGCTCCAGAGCAAGAATTGATCACCGCAAACTTATTTGGTGATCAAACAGAAACACCTTGTATAGATCCTAATTTAGACACTGATGGATATGGTATAAATATTTTTTTTATAGAGTATGAGCCTGGATTAACTAGAGAAGAAAAACAGGTTATACGCGCTCCATATTGTGGTAGTATTATCTCTATAGAATTATGTGACATGAATCCTAATGCTGAGATCTGGACAGTAAGAGGACCTTGTCACAACAATGGTCCTCTCCCATTAGTATGCCAGCCAGGGATGATTCCTCCTGTAGACCCTGATTTAAAACAAGCTTCACATGCTAGTGATTGTCGAAATACAGGTATGACAGATATAGACTTAATTACAAACTAAATAGATTAATAAATTAGAAGTACGGAACAATACCCTATACTTTTAATCCTAAACATTTTTTATGAAAAAAAACATTTTAAAACTTACATTTCTACTATCAATTTTTATTTTAGTTATTGGTTGTAGTACCGAAGGAGAAAATCCTGTCGAAGATCAAATAACTACAAATTTATTTGGATTTGATGATCAAACTGAAATTGAAACGTGTGCAGATAGTTCCCTCTATATACCTGAAAATTGTATATCATATATGTATATAGAATATAGACAAGGCACCACAAATAAGCAGAAGTCCGGGATAAGGGCTCCTTATTGCAATTTTATGCTTGCCGTAGATCAATGTGATATCAACCCAAATGCTGAGATTTGGACTATATTAGAGCCTTGTATAGAACAACCAAGTGTAATACCACCAGTAGATCCTGATTTAGAATCTATCGTATACCCTTCTGTTGGTCTTTGTTTATAAATATTTTTAATAACTCAAATTATAGTATTTATAAAATATGTATTTTGAAAAACATATACTTATTTAAAAATAAAATTTGAAATTATTACAGAATATATCTATTTGGCTTTGTGTGTTGTTTTATATAAACAATATGCAAAGCCAAAATTATTTTGACACATATAACTCACTATATGCTAACCAAGGGTATACTTCTAAAACAAAAGTAGATAGTTTACTAACACTATGTGAATCTTCAAAAAATTATAAAGATTATAGTACTATTGCTTCACAATTTTCAATTGAAATTTACAAATCGAATCTCAAAGAAGCTATTCATTATGGAGAGCTTGCTTTAAAAAAATACCCTACATCTAAAGTAAAAGATTCTATCTACGCTACGTTTCGCTTTCGTCTAGGTTTTTTCTATAGTGTAACTAAAGAATATGACAAGAGTAACGAATTATATCTTCGTATTATTGAGGAAGGAATTGACCAAGCTAGAATAGCCCAGTCGTATTCTCGATTAGGTCTTTATTATAATGTTATAGGTGATTATTACAAAGCCGAAGAATACTTTAAAAAAGGCATTTCTATTTTAGAGGAATTACAAGATTATTCAAAACTAATTAACAACTATAATAATCTCTATCTGGTATATTCCAATCAAGGCCCCAAAGCGAGTCTAAAAAGCAAAAAGATATTAGATCGTATACTTGCGCTTGAATCAGATGGTTTCATCACCATAAAACCTTCTAGAAAATCTGATATATACACAAGATATGCAGATTATTATACTCAAACAGAAACGTTTGATTTTGAAAAAGCAAGGGATTATCATTTCAAAAATATAGAGTTACTCAAAAGAGAAGGAATTACTCATAACAACTGTTCTATATATATTAATTTATCAGATCTTTATAATATTGCAAAAAAAGATAGTGCTAACTATTACATTCAAAAAACGCTAAAGAATTGCCCTCAAAATGCTGAATACTCTTATCATCATCTAAGTCAGTATCATAGATATAGAGGAGATTTTGACAATGCACTAAAAGCCATACAAGAATCTCTTACCATAAGTACAGGCATAAAAAACACTAAGACAACTACGATATCAAGTGCTAAATTAAAAGAAACAAAAAACAAAAATTATGTATTTACGGCTTTTGTAGAAAAAGCACATGTACTAGAGCAACTATACTTAATAAATAAGGACTCCAATTACTTATCACTAGCCCTTGATAATATCCTAATGGCAGACATATTAATTGATATTATACTAGAAGGAAGTAGTGAAGAGAAATCCCAATTACATTGGAGAGACAGGGGGTCTTTATTATATATACAAGGTGTTAGAATTTCTAACATGCTTAATAAGTATGATACTGCTTTTTATTTTATAGAAAAAAACAAAGCATTAATACTTACCTCTGGGATTTCTATAAAAGTTAAGAACAAGCAACTCCCAGACTCTATTCAAAAACAAGAGCAAGAATTAAAGAAAGCTATTTTAGCATTAGAAACTACGATTACACAAACAGAAGATGTAACAATACAAAAGGAGAAACACGAGTCTCTCTTTCATCTAAAAACTCAATATCAAGATCTAACTGATTCTATCACAATTGCCTTTCCTTGGTATTCAAAAAACACGTTAAAAGATCACTTAACAACCATAGATGAAGTACGGTCGGGCCTAGACAATACAAAAGCTATTATTTCTTATATATGGGGAAGAAATCAAGATGACGATACAGAGTCTGTATATGGGATGTACATCGACACAGATATCACTGAAATTTTTGAAATAGAAAACCCTGATATACTTAAAAAAAACATCACCCAATACAGAACTGCTATAGCTAAGCCATTTGAGACAACATCTGAGCAACATAAATATCAAATAGCAGCACAATCATTATTTAATATTTTAATCCCTTCCAAAACAATAAAAGCGGCTATTACTCATAAAGAATTACTAATTATTCCAGATGGAGAATTACAGTATATTCCATTTGAATCATTCTTACTTTCTAAAGACCCAACAGACTATTTTATTACATCAAATAAGATAAATTACTCCTATTCATTATCGTTTTCAAAAAGAAATGAAGTGCTTCAACGAAAATATGATACCGAATTTACAGGATTTGCTCCTGTACAATTTTCTTATGACGATCTATATTCTTTACCTAAAAGTAATTTAGAAATCAGTGCTATAAAAAAGAATATAGAAGGCATTTCATTTCTAGAAGAGATGGCTACAAAAGATAATTTCCTGACCAAGTCAAATAGTAGTAAAATAATTCATTTAGCAACGCACGCAGATGCATCCTCAAATCCCTGGATTGCATTTCGAAATACTAAATTACAAGCCCACGAATTATACTCATATCAAAATAATGCAGAGCTTGTAGTACTCAGTGCTTGTAATACGAGTGTCGGAGATATTGCCTATGGTGAAGGTGTGATGAGTCTAGCTAGAGGTTTTTTCTATGCTGGAGCAAATACTGTCGTATCTAGTTTATGGGAAACCAATGATAAGGTTACCGCAAAAATTATGGATTCATTTTATTCATATATAAAAGAAGGAGACTCTAAATCTGATGCATTATATCAAGCAAAACTCGATTATATACATGATAGTAATTTATCAAAACAATCTCCATATTATTGGGCTCCATTTATTTTAATAGGTGAAGCAGACACATCTCTATACACTTCTAACACAAAGACATTTTACGTTCTTATTCTTATAGGTATCATCCTTATTATTTTCATTTTATATAAAAAAAGAAAAAAAATATATTTCTTGGGTAACAAATAATAAACTACAGGAACAACAAGGAGAAACACTTAAAAAGTCTCCTTGAACAATATTATTACTTATCGACTACAGGTACTATCAAGAATCAATACGATTACTATTGATCAGAAAGAACTTGTGTTTCAAATACAAGGGTACCTATCGTATGTAAATCTTCATACTATTATAGGTGTTCTTCCTCATTTTCCAGATAAAAACATAGCTTATTTGAGAACAGGTCTATCTGCGAGTTTAGGGTTTACGCTTATAGGCCTGATCTATAAAACAGAAAAGTTCACCTCAACTTGTACTATTCATTCTCAATACGCTTTCGCGAAAGCGTACCAAACCTTCAACCCTTTTTGTGAACAACGCACCTCTATTCATCAATCACTAAACAAACACTCAAAAATTACATTATTATGAATAAAATCATACTATTTATTCTATGCGCTTTTAGCATATCCCTGAATGCAACATCAAATCGATCTTCTAGTATCTCTTCTACTGGAATTATCGCAGATTTACGTTATATGGATGTTTCAGTAACGGCTGGGTCAAACCAAATAGATGCTCGGAATGGGTATCTTTTTACAGCTGCAGACGTTGGAAAATTAATAGCTATTAAAAAAGGGCACCATAACCCAAGTTCAACTGCTGAGATTCCATTTACAACACCTGGACGTATTGTCACTGTAACAGCTCAAGTAACAAGTGTATCTACAGACGGTACTTCTGCAAGTATAAATGGTGTTGCCCCTAATCAAGGCATAGATACAAGGGCGTATGTATACACCAACAATTATGATGCATTACAAGCACTTATAACTGCTGGTGGAGAAATTACACTTAGCCAAAATGGAATTATTGGTGTCAATCCTTTTTATCACAACGATTATACAGAAACAACAAATAAAGCTTTAGTCTTTCCAGATAATGTAACAACAACGATTAGAAATACTAGTAATGCTCGTATTAAACTATGTTCAGAAACTATAAACTGGGATTACAAATTTGCATTATTTGCTAGTCAAGTGAGTAATCACGATATAAAGCTTGACGTATCATGTATTCCACCTGATGAAGCGAGTACGAGATGGGGAGGACAATGTTCCTTTTTTACAACCACTTTATTTTCTGTTAATGGAGCAGAAGACTCTGTCCGAACTATTGAATTGAAAAACACAACTCCATTAACTAGTGATATAGATACTGGTACGGATCCTTTCTGGAATTCTTATTTCAATGGGGTAAAAGGAGGTATTGAAGGCACTACTAGCTATCAAGAAATTTTTATTCTTAATGACGATCCAAATGCTGAAGTTAGAACTAGAAATGGGGGAATCTCTCAGTTTGGTGGTGATTCTCAGATCACCATTACAAATCTTAAAGTAAATTATAGCGGACATTACATAGGTGAAAATGGAAGAAGCTTTACTTCTGAAGGCATCTATACCGAAACTGATGGAGGACGTTGGCTGTTTGATAATTTTAAAATTGAAAATGGAGTTCTAAAACCTACTAATCCTAACGCAGATTTTTCTTGGTATGATTATGTCGCACCTTCTAGAGCTATGGGAGTACGTATTAATGGAGGGCTTTTTTATCAATTTCACATAGATAGTCCTATGGAACCAAATTTAGCAGATATCATAAACGGACACAATTTAGATATTTCTAATACTGGACTACCAAATACAACTAATGCAACAATAGTCATCCAGTTTCATGATGACAATAGACCAACTCCAAGTGAGACTGTTCCAAATCCCCCTAGTCGTTTAATAATAAGTTCTAACACTGTAAGAACCTTTGGACATCCTAATTATGTTCATCCAGATGTAGCTTTTAGAATTACAAACATAACCAGCGAGTTTGGACACTGGAGGTATTATGCGACTGGAAATCAATATTTGATAGATCCTAACGACGTTAGTTTAGGGGAGGTAGATACTATTATTAAACCTGCATTTTCTGAAATTTATGACTCCAATATTCAAGGTACGGGATTACAATTTCAAAACTTTGGAGAAGGGACTAATAACCAAGAAGTAGCTAATGCTACCCGAGGGACTTTAAAAGTGGTGAATAGCGATATAAAAGCTCGATTGATCTTTGGAGAATTAGAACTCACAGATACTGAAATTGACGGAGAACATGTTTATGTTAATAGTTTAACGAGCAATGGTGGAAATCGTCTTGAATTTCAAGTAGTTGATGTTTATGATTCTGACTTTATCAGTCTTAATGATCACTATGATGGGAACTTAGTTCGTTTTTTAAAAGAAGACGTTTTAGTAAAATTTGACAACACAACTTTTGGTACAAATTACGGAGGAGAGCATTTATTTCCTTATGTCCCTAATGGAACATTACATTATCTAAATAATACTGATAACACCAATCGTCTCCCTAGGTTTGACAATAGTATTAATGAAACCTATTCTAATGAATTTACTGAAGAAAGCACTGTTATTTTTGAAAATTGTGAGTTTGCACATGTCGATGGTAATTCACTTTTTTCTAAAGGTTTTAATAACGGAGTCATTAGAGATGGTGCAAAAGTAGAATTCAGAAATTTCAAATTCAGAAATGCTATAGGTTTAGGAAAACTCATACGTCCATATTTTGCTCCTGAGACTAAAAATAATGGAATGGCAGATATTCCAGTAGGTGATGAACTGGCAGTCTACATATTCAATAAAACACATGATTTACCATATTCTTTTGATGGATCAGATATTAATGCTATTGGTGCCAGAATATCATTTTCTAATCAACACACCTTAGCCAATAAATCAGCAAGTATTATTGTTCCAACATTTACAATAAATGGTTCCGGACATCACTTTTTTACTACAGATTGGGCAAATGGTGCCTATGTAGATGGAGAATTCACACTTCGCATCACGGATGATTTTGTTCGTTTCAACCCATATTATACCAATGGAAATACGAACAACAAAAGATCAAACACTACACTTTCAAATTTAGTATTAAATACATCAGGAAAAAGGCAAAATGGAGAGGTCATTCGTTTTAAAGTAGATCCTAAACAAAATAGAGTCATAGAGATAGGTTCGACATTGGGCGGAAATCCAATAGACAAATATTATGTAGACTCCGATCCAACAGGTACACCTGGTCTTGATGGAGAAATTGTGTATTTAGAAGGAGATGATACTACTTTTTGGACACATGCAGTATCTCATACTGATATTTCCAACACTTCACATACTGTAACACCAGAACTCGTTGACGGACACACAGAAATTGAAACCAACATTCATTTTTCTATAAAACAAGAATTACGATCTGAAACACCATGGGAAGATTTTGAGTTTACGCTTACAGACGACAATGGGGATACACACACGTTTACAAATTCATCAACTGGTTTTTTTAGAACAAATCTTGGTCTAAGTACCGAAGTCCATCCTGAGTATATAAAGCATTTTTGGACATTTGAATCACAAAATGAAACTGGTAGTATATTGTGTTATATAGAAAATCGTACTGGGAAAATTATATTCGAACAAGAACTCCCTTTTGGACTTGCTCCTTTACAAGCATTGACTATTACTAAAGGTTGGAAAGTAGCTTCTCAAGAATGGATTCCTAGCACAATGCCTTCAGACTGCCAAGTAGATATCTTATTTGATTTTGAAACTGCCGAGCAAGATTATAGTGATGGTAATGACTGCACGATGTTTCCTTTTGGACACTTTAATCCTGCTTGGAATACAGCATTCCCATGGAAGGCAACTAAGTATCACGCCGCTCACTATATCGTAACAGATGAAGCTGTCTATAATGCGCAAGGTTGTAATTATGAAAACCTATGGATGTTTCCTAATGGCACTTATAATAACAATCCAGCAGATGCTTCCAACACAGGAGGAGAAAACTTTGTTATGCTATGGGCTCAAAAACAAATAGGAGCTCCTGAATACAATGGTATTACAACAACCATAGATGGATTAACTCCTGGAGAATATTACGAAATAAGCTTTGAGCACTCCCCTATTTCTACATCGGCTTCTGGAGGTACAAGACAGACGGAGTTATTACAATATATGCCTTTAGTAAATTTTGGAGGCACAGAAGTTTCTGATACACCCGTGAATTATCAGATATATTCTACTACGTATACAAATCAATGGTATACCACTACAATAGTCATGCAAGCTACAGCAGCATCAGAAACACTAAGTATTGAGTTTCCTATACTACCAGATCCAGCCAATATTGTTAATGATGGTTATGTAGGAATAGACAATATTAGAGTTACCTGTAGTGATACCTCAACAGGGAATAGAACGGTTTTGAGTAGTTCAGAAATAACTACTAAAGAATCTTCAAATAAGCAAATAGCGATCTATCCTAATCCTACTACTGATATTCTTCATATAGAATTGCTAGACTCTTCTAATCAAATAAAATCCATTGAACTATTTAATATTCAAGGACAACTGGTTTGGAAAAACGAAACCATCAAAGATCAGTACATCAATATCTCTGATCTTAAAAAGGGAATATACTTCATCAATATTCAAACTAACAATCAAGATTTAATTATTAAAAAAATTATAAAACAATAAACTCATGAAAAAACTAACACTATTAATCGTATTACTTACAATAAGTATAGCAGCAACAACAGCACAAACAAATGTATTTCCCGATGATGGAAATGTAGGAATTGGCACTACTGCGCCAGTTCAAGAACTAGACGTAAATGGAACAACAAGAACAAACCAATTAATTGTTGGGGATGCAGCTACCATCCCATCCTTTGCAAACGCATGGCTTGAAGGTGGTTTCTCTTCACAGCTATTTTTCAACACTACATCTAGTCCTGTTGATGAAAGAGTTTGGGCTATGTCTGCCATTAATGGAGACTTTAAAATATTTGCAGAAAACGATAACCTATCTGCCTTACAAGAAGCTTTTGTCATCAATAGAGGGACAGGAATTAATATAGAAAACGTGTTGTTTCCTAATGGAAATGTCGGAATAGGAACATCCTCATTTGTTGATGGAAATGACACGTATCGTTTTTCAGTAAATGGAAAAATAAGAGCACATGGTGTTAAGGTGTATACCACTTGGGCAGATTATGTATTTGAAAATGATTATGATTTAAAATCTCTAGAAGAAGTTGAAGATTTCATTAAGCAAAATGGCCATTTACCTAATGTTCCTTCAGAAGCAGAAGTTCTTGAAAACGGTATCGAATTAGGAGCCATGAATGCTAAGTTATTGGAAAAAATAGAAGAGCTCACACTATATATTATTGAGTTAAACAAAAAGATTGAGGAATTAGAAACTAAAATTGACTAAATATGAAATACATAAAAAATGTAATCCTATTTGGAATATTAGCTTTTTCACAATTGATATATAGCCAGGATTTTAAAGAATTCTACATTGAAGTAGCTGAGGAAAGTTATGTTCCAAAATATGATAAAGTAAAAAATAGATTTCTAATCAATAAAGAACTTAATGATTCAAAATCGATAAATGATATTTTAGATGAATTGAACATATCCAATTGCATCAATATTAAAGAGATTTATGACAACGTAAATACTACTATAGTAAGAATCAATATTCATCTAGGAGATGAAAAAAGAGTACTCTTATTAGTGACAAAACTAGTTAATGATTTTAGTCACTATAAAGGCTTTGAAGAGTTAACCACTTATGAAACCTTGTTGATGCCTAATGATTTTGAGACCTTGGATGCAAGCACTCAAATAAGTCTTGATTCAAACGAACAGAATGACTTAATCATGATAAGAGCACAAGAAGCATGGGATATTGAATCTGGGAATGAAAATGTTTTAATAGGAGTTAGTGATACAGGCTTTCATGTTAATCATCCAGATCTGCAATCAGAAATTGTGGGTGGCTTAGGAAATTATGATACAGGCGTTAACCCTACTGCTTATTATGATCCATCAGTTCATGGATCTGGGACATTAGGGCGTGCAACAGCAGCTACCGATAATGGAGAAGGAATATCTTCTATTGGTTTTGATACAAAAGCTGTTGTTAATAGAGGGTTATCTGTATACGCTATGCAAGAGCTATCTTTAATAGGTGCTAGAGTAGTCAACGGTAGCTTTGGTTCTCCTTCAACTACCAATGGTAATCAAAACGATCAAAACAGAATTAATAACATTGTTGCTAATGGAACTGTTGTTGTCTGTGCAGCGGGTAATGGCCCCTACAGAGGAGGAACCATAGGAACGAATGGTATTTACACTAATGAAAGCTATGCAAGTAGATATGTGTATCCTGCTTCATATGGAAATGTGATTTCTGTTTCAACAGTGGGTAATAAAAATGATATTGGAGTTGATACTGATGGTGATCCACAAACGTATGATAATTGGAAAGACGTACATCTTATTAAACAGCCATTTCCTTACACATATCATGGTACTGATATTCCCATAAGCGAGACCAATATATCATTTCAACATAATGATTCTATAGATATTGTTGTTCCAACTTATTATGGCACTCCAGCAATTAAACCAAGAGAAGACGTTAATGACCAATATAGAAATCCAGGTCTTGGAGGCACATCATGGGCAGCTCCTGTTGTTGTAGGAACTATAGGATTAATGGTTTCAAAAAATTACTGTTTAGATCCTAAAGAAATTGAGACCATTTTAAAACTTACTGCTGTTAAAATAGATACAATCCCTGAAAACCTACCTTTCTATGGTAGACTAGGAGCAGGAAGATTAGATGCATATGAAGCAGTAAAAATGTCTAAAGACATGGCTGAAGAATTTGGAACTGTAGAGGTAAAAGATAGAATTTTATATCGCCCTTGGTTTTATAAGCTTACAACTGCACCTTATGAAATAAAAATGAGTAACAACTCTGTTTCTGGTACTTCTAAATTAAAATTTAAGGCGAGAAATAATATTGAAATATTGAGTGGTGATTACTCCCCTGAGGATGGAGGCTACATTAATTTAAACATTGATAGTTCATTAGTATTGAATTGTGACCCTCCTCAACCATATATTCCTCCTGTAGATCCAGAACCTATAGATCCAGAGCCAGGAAATGGTCAACCTACAAATGAAGATGTAATGCTTTCACCAAACCCTACTAATAGGCATTTTATAGTAGAATTAAATTACGACGATGATGAAGTTTCACAAGTTTTAATACATAATTCCCTTGGAGTACTGGTAATGGATGTTACAATAAATGAGCAAGAAGAAATAGATGTTTCAAGTTTAAGTACAGGTTTATATTCTGTCAAAATATTTACTACTCAAGGGTATGAATTTAGTAAACAATTAATCAAATATTAAGTTTTCATACTGACCAAAAAAGAACAAAAATTCAATAAAAACAATTAAAATTAAGCATCATGAAAAAAAAGAAAATCAAACTTCAATTTGATAAAAAAGTGATTTCTAACTTGACTAAAATACAAGGAGGTCAAGAAATAGGAGTCGGGACGCTTTCTAACGCTCCTGATGCGCAAAGTATATGCCTATGTGGACCAACTACAGATCCTAATAATACAGTTCCTACTCCTACTGATCATCCAGCTGGTTCCTGCATACAAATTATTTGTACTGATATTAATCGTTATTCTTTAGATCGAAGAGATTGCTAAAATCTAATATGATCATTAGTTAAATTAAAAAAGAAGCTATCTGAAAAGGAGTGATTTTCGTCAAACTGAACTTGTTTCAGTTTCTCATAATACTAGCAGTTGTTGAGATAAGATTTTGAAATAAATTCAAAATGACGCACCAAATTACTTTTCAGATAGTCTCTACAATCATTTTTTATTTTTATTTCTGATGCTTTTATACGCTTTCGCGAAAGCGTATACATCTACATTTTCAAAATTTCATGGCTCTTCTGTATTAGAAAGCTACAAGACTAACGATGCTTTATCTCATTGATCTAAAAATATTTCTCTCGCGAAGAATAGACACAACCTGTGAGTGTCTTTAAATGTTCACAGCAACTATCATTTTATAAATACTTATTATGTTAAAAAACATTTCAAATTTAGGAAATACACTTAGTAAAGAACAACAACAAAATACTTTAGGAGGTATGAAACCATTTGGAGAAGTAGTATGTCTTGCTCCTTATATCAAGTCTTCAGAAGAAGAGCCATGTAACAGAGGGTATCATCCTCATCCTACGATGGGACATTGTATTTGTTGTAGAGATTAATAACACCTCACAATTACTAAGGGGTGCTTTGTATAAGTTCCCCTTAGTTCATCTACCAATCTAATTGATAAACCTTAATGTAACTAACTACACTTTTTTATTTGAATTTTCTTAGTAAAAATCAATTGAAAAACACACATAAAACAATCACATCATGAAAAAAACAATCACATTCATTTTCGCATTCATTGTATCTGCTTCTTTCTTAATTTCTTGCTCAACAGAGACAGAAGAAGAAACGATTGGATTAGAAGAAAAAATAACAGATCAAAGTTTAGAAAGAAGAGGCACTACTACTGGGCATGTTAATTTTTGTTATGCAGAAACGGTACCAGTAAGCCCTTCGGCAATGACTCTATGTTCAGACGTTTATTCTTTAAATGACATCACAGTAAACGTACCCTATAATGCTGAAACTAATGACATCGTAGATGAGCTAAAAGGCGTTTTTTACTGCAATGAAGAATTCAGTACTTGTATGGGAGCTCCTCAACCTCTAGAAGTATGCTCGGTAACCTTTAGTATTGAAGAGAGTCCTAATCTTTTTGGAACGTATGATTTTTTATCTGATGACATTAGTCCAGCAATATCTAACCAAATAAAGCAGCATTTTGCTTGTGTTGCAAAAGACTATGGTGATTCTACATATTCAGAGTATCAAATAGCGCATGTAACTTTCTATCAAGATCAGCTTTTATGTGATAATTGTACTAGGTATCTCGTGGCTCAAGTAAGCTACTATGTCTACTAAAATAATTGTTTAAAAACATAAAAATCAAGTATGAAATTTATTCTTCAGTTGAGCATTTTACTGCTTTTCTTTCAATCAAGTTATGCTCAAGAAAAAACAACATCGCGCATGGCATTTTTAAATTATGCTATAACACAAAATGATAATGGAACATATGAGATCAAACTCATTAACAAAAAAATTGTTGAGGGGACCTTTAAAAAGAAAGCTTATAAAAAGTATACCTCTACAGACAGGTATATTTCTTGTAACCAACTAGATGGAAAATCAAATACGCTTGACCTTTTTGAAATTAAAGACCCATTAAATACATATGTAGAATACGTGAATGGGGAAGAAAACTTAGCCGTAAAAGAAATTTATTTAAAAGAAACTGTCTTTTTTGTAAGAATACCATTAGAGAAAGAAGCGACAGAAATTAGGCTAACCATGGTCGATCCTACAAATAAAAGGGCAACCCAATTGATTACCACAAAAATCTAACATATATGAAATCAATATACTTAACAATTCTATTATTTCTGTTAGGAACTACTACGTTACTGGCTCAGGTATTTCCAGTTGAACCTATTCAAATTAATGGCCCTGAGGAAAATAGAATTAATCTAGTGATGCTACCTGATGGATATACCTCAGCTGAGTTAGATAACTTTATTAATGATGCTACGGACTTTGTCACTGAGCTATTCTCGCAATCGCCATACCAAGAATATCAAGAGTATTTTAATGTGTATGCAATCAGAGTACCTTCTAATGAAAGTGGAGCAGATCATCCAGATACGGCTTATGATGAAAATACAGCTATAGAACTTACCGATGTAGTCGACGTAGATAATTACTTTGGATCTACATTTGATTATTTTGACATTCACAGATTACTGGTAGCGACTAACACAGTAGCTATAACGAATGTACTAGCTGATAATTTCCCTAATTATGATCAAACTATGATCTTGGTCAATAGTCCTGAATATGGAGGAAGTGGAGGAAATTTTCCTACAGCGTCGTTGCATTTTCGATCAAATGAAATAGCCATTCATGAGTTAGGCCACTCTTTTGTCCAATTAAGAGATGAATATTGGGCGGGTGATTTTTATGCAGAAGAAGGCATAAATATGACACAAGAGTCAGACCCAAGTTTGGTTCGCTGGAATAATTGGGTAGGCGATGATAATGTAGGTGTCTATCAATATTGTTCAGCACCAACTAGTTCTTGCTCTACTTGGAATAGACCTCATCAAAACTGTAAAATGCGATTGTTAAATAACCCTTTTTGTGCTGTTTGTACAGAAGGGACTATAGAAGCAATTCATGAGTTAGTTGAGCCAATAGATAATTTCTATCCCGCAAATAATACAACCATTTTAATTTCAGATGATCAAACATTTCAGTTACAACTAGTCCCTACAACAAATTTAAAAATCACGTGGGAGCTTAATGGAAACATTGTAGCAAACGATATATCTTCATTAAACCTACAAATCAGCGATCTTAACACAGGAGGAAATACACTTACCGTAAACGTTGAAGATATCACGCCTATGTTACGTGTAGATACTCATGAAAACGTACATAATTATCAAGTTACTTGGAATCTCGAAATAGCAACTTGTCCAATTAACGTCTATGGTAATTTTGACACTGCAGATGCAACATATGCCGATAATGATTTATGTACTGCTTTCCCTTTTGGACATTTTAATGCTGCTTGGAATACACCGTTTCCTTGGAAAGCCATTGAGTACTACGCTGCCTATCACGTATTATTAACCGAAAACTATTGGGATCAGTATAATTGTACTTCTATTGTAAATCAAGGTACCGGAACAAACATCTGGATGTTAGGAAGTTCAAATCCTATTGACACTTCTCCTTCGGGTAATGAAAGCGTCATGGCTTTTTGGGCAAAACGTAAACATAATGAAGCATTCTATAGTGGAGTACATACACAACTAGATGATCTAGAAATTGGAAAAGAATACAGTCTTACTTTCTATGATTCTCCCGTATCTACTCCTGGAGGAAGACAAACACCAAATCTATATTACAAAACCAAAGTAACTCTTGAAGATGGTAATGGTATACAAACAGAATGGGATGGACCTGAAGCGTATTATTACAGTTTTAGCACAACAGCTCCAAATACTTGGTACGCAAGAGAAATGACTTTTGTTGCCACAGATACAAGTATGAAATTAACTTTATCATTCCCTCTCTACCCAGATCCTAATAATATTGTAAATGATGGATATGTTGCCATCGACGATATTAAAATAAACTGTGTAGAAACGATTACAACTGTTTTTGAAAATGATAATAGTATAGTTACAACCTCAGATAAAGATCAAATTGTAATCTATCCAATTCCTACAAAAGAGCATCTAAACATAGAACTATTAAACACATCTAATCAAATAGAAACCATTGAGATTTTTAATATCCAAGGACATCTTGTATGGAAAAATGAAGCTTTTGAGAATACTACAATCAATATCTCTAATCTTAAAAAGGGAATCTACTTCATCAATATTAAAACTAGTAATGAAGCTATAGCGATTAAAAAAATTATAAAAGAATAAATTATGAAAAGAGAATCTACATTACTTTTTTTCTGTTTTTTTATTTTGGGATGTTTACACGCCCAAATAAACAGTGGTTCCCATACTTGTAAGGAATTTGCATCTAAAAAACAGCCTTACTTACATTGTCAGAATACCTCACATTATGATGAGGACAAAAATCACAGTAAAGAAATGTCTGCGATGGATCGCTTTGGAAATTATTATTGTACTGAAGTACTTAATACTAAAAATAAATCTACTACTCAAAAAAGAGTAACTACCGGAGGGCATTTTAATACTTTCTATGACAACACTCCTACTCCTTTTAGACTAATTATAGATCAGGTTTTTGAAGACCTTGAACAGCTATTGATCTTTCAAAAAGATTGTGATGGAAATTTTCCTCAAGTAGTTTTTACAATTCAAATGGTAGACTTCTCAGATGAAGGTACAATTGCAATAGAAGATCAACCATTAGCGACTGGTACCGCATTATATGCTGCTAATACAAGAAGAGGTACTATTATTAGAGGAGATGTGTGGAATAAAATAAATTTAGGAACAGGTTATAACACAAGTTCTAATGATGGTATTATCCAAATAAATCAAAATTTATTAGACTCTTTTTATATAGATAATCTTGTTGATGATATAAATAATGACGGAGTCATGGATGTAGATGGAACTAATCTAACTGGAGATTTCTATGACCTTTATGGGATTATCCAGCACGAAATATTACATGCCATGGGATTTATCTCATTTCTAGATGAACATGGTAATGGAATTACATCTAGTGATTTTATATCTCCATTTGATACATTACTTTTTAATAACGCTATACCCTTTATAGATACATCTAATCCATATGACTGGGATATTTCTGCAGGAATTAATCCTAGTGTAGCATTTCAAGATCCATGTCCTACAAATACGATTCAAACAACAAGTCATACATTCCCATTACACAGTATGGATAGTGATGGTAATTTTGTACAACCATCTCATATAAATGACACTAACAATTGTACAAATGGCGTAAAGTATATCATGTCCCCTTCTTATTCGTATTTAGAATATAAACGACTACATCATGATGAAGTACGTATACTTAATGAGTTAGGATACCAAACAACATCAACGTATGGATCAGAATTTTTAATTACTGACAACACAACTCCAAATCCAAATAGAGATCCTAATTTCTCTGCAAGTAATATCAATATCGCCTATGCAATTGATGACCCTTGTGAAGAAGAAAGTTACTTTACATTTAATGAATGTGATGGTCCATTGTATACCATAGATGTTATACAAAACGATATCATAGCTTCTAATTACAGTATTGTGAATACCGAAGTGATTAATCTATTAAAACCTGGTAATATCACAATAGCAGATAATATTCAGGTTGAAGTACAGAATAATACAAATAGTATTACCCTAAATTATATAGATCAAGGTCTACTTGGAAGAGAGTATAAGTTGCGTTATCAACTTATAGAAAATACTACAGGTCGGTTAAGTAATCCTGCAATCGTAACATTTAAAATACTTCCTTGCTCAGATCATTTAGTGGATTTTGACTGTATTTCTGAAAATACAGATTGTAATTTAATATGTAATTCTGAATTCATTACCGATTATGATTTACCATCTCATCCTCTTGTGCTTAATAATACTTTTTCAAGTGGGACAAGAGTTCCCTATGATTTTATGCCTGGATGGTATCCGATAAATCATAGAGCAAGATACTTTTTTGATGTCTATAACCTTACAAATTTAGTTGCTCATATACCTGCTATTACTGATGATATAGTTAACAATAATGGAGTTTTTGCTTTGGAAGGAACAAAAGGAGTCATGACAAAATTAACTTCTAACTTACAACCTAACAAGCGTTACATAGTAAGTCATTTTAGTAAAGGGCTGAGTGATGAAGAGGTAAAAAGAAGGTATCGTATTGGTTTTTTTGAAGATATAGATCAAGACACATATTATCCAGACGCTCCTCCTCAAGAAAATTCACCAAGTTATCTAGCACAGTTAGTAACAAATTTCACTTCAACCTCTGATCAAATTTCACAACACGTGTATTCATTTGTTACTGATAAAGAATATGAAGGTGCTTTTGTTTCTGCAAGAAACTCTGCATTTATTTTATTTGATCACTTAGAAATTATTGAAGATACTATTCAAGAAATTGAAACAGAAGTTGAAGTTGACTGCTCTCTAAATGAATTAACAACGATTGGTACAAATTTATGCACTGTCAGAGGGATGAATTTTTCTTGGTGGTTAGCTGGTGATGATGACCTTTTTTATACCAGTGATGATATCCAACTCACACTAAATGATACTGACCTGATTACTTCGGACAATACCTCACCAATAGCTAATGGTTCAGAATTAACCATTAGCAACATTACCTCCACAGAAACGTATCAGTTAAGACGTAACATGGATGAGACAACTGGTCTGCATTATACAGAAGCAAATGGCTTGATTGATACGGTAACTATTCCTGCTGCTGACACTACTAGTTTCATTGATAGTATAGATATTCAAGTTTCTTGTATTGAAAACTGCCAAGTAGATATCTTATTTGATTTTGAAACTGCCGAGCAAGATTATAGTGATGGTAATGACTGCACGATGTTTCCTTTTGGACACTTTAACCCTGCTTGGAATACAGCATTCCCATGGAAGGCAACTAAGTATCACGCTGCTCACTATATCGTAACAGATGAAGCTGTCTATAATGCACAAGGTTGTAATTATGGAAACCTATGGATGTTTCCTAATGGCACTTATAATAACAATCCAGCAGATGCTTCCAGCACAGGAGGAGAAAACTTTGTCATGCTATGGGCACAAAAACAAATAGGAGCTCCGGAATACAATGGCATTACGACAACCATAGATGGATTAACACCTGGAGAATATTATGAAATAAGCTTTGAGCACTCCCCTATTTCTACATCAGCTTCTGGAGGCACAAGACAGACTGAAGAATTACAATATATGCCTTTAGTAAATTTTGGTAGCACAGAGGTTTCAGATACACCTGTAAATTATCAAGTTTATTCAACCACTTATACAAACCAATGGTATACCACTACGATAGTCATGCAAGCTACAGCGACTTCTGAAACACTGAGTATTGAGTTTCCTATTATACCAGATCCAACTAATATTGTTAATGATGGATATGTAGGCGTAGATAACATTAGGATTATGTGTAGTGATGCTCCTATCACGACTGAAGCTATGGAAGTCTTAACCGACATAGAACCAAACAGTAAAGAATCTCTAGATAATCAGATTGTGATTTATCCTAATCCTACAGAAGGAGAACTCTATATAGAACTTCAGGGTAAAGCAAACCAAATAGAAACAATAGAAATATTTAATACACACGGACGTCTTCTTTGGAAAAAAGAAATGGTAAACAGTAACCATATTAATATAGCTACCCTTAAAAAGGGCATGTATTTTATGAAGGTAACGTTAAGAGACACGTCTTCTTTTATCAAAAACGTAATAAAAATGTAATTAGAACATATTATGGCTTAAAAAAGCGAACTACTCTTGAGTAGTTCGCTTTTTTGGTTTACGTTTAGAAAGAGAAGGTTTTTTAAACAATAAAGTAGCAGAAACGTTAAAATTCACAACTATTCGTTGTTAAAATTCACATTATCAGATATTTAACTATAATATTTTTTTATTTTTAAGTAAATAAGCATTTTCATCAATCATTTGACTATCAAACTACTATAAATGTAGTATAAAAATACTCTTGCAAGGATAGACACAAACCTTGGGTGTCTTTAATGGATCAAGGCAATCATTAAAAATCAAAATGTTTTATCTATGAAAAATTTATTAAAATTAGGAAAAATCCTAAACAGAACTGAACAATTATCAATTAATGGAGGGATAGGAAATGCCTGTCAAATATTTGTTTGTGAATCTGACAGCGATGGCTGTTGTTGTTATGATAATCCAAATAGAGCTGATGGAAGAGGAACCTGTATGAATGGAATGTGCTGTGATTAAATAACCATATAATAGGCTTAAACCAAAATATTTTTTTTGTGGAGAAATAGACAAGACTATTGACATGTCTTTAATCAAAATTTATTCATTTTAAATCTCACTAGTATGCTAAGAAATATTTCAAACATAAGAAAGATACTTAGCACCTCAGCTCAAAAAGTACAACAAGAAATAATTCTTGTATTGCTTGTTATGACCATTATGTTCTCGTTTCTAGAGATAAAATTGAGCTAGGAAATTGTTTTGATAATTGCCAGCAAACCACGTGTTAATATTGATTACATATATCACACGCGTACATTGCTAGGATAGATATATGATGAGTATCTCTAATTTTTCATCAACATACATGAACCATAAATACAATTATTATGTTAAAAAAAATCTCAAATTTAAACGGAGTTCAAAAATTGAACAACAAAGAGCAAAGAGAAATTAAAGGAGGTCTAAATGATTCTAGGTGCCCTATATACACAGCAAGGGAATGTAGAGATTGCGGTGGCTTCCCTCTTAGTAATGGATGCTGCTTAGGTACCCAAGCTGTACATTCGTGTCTTACTGGAGGAGGTGAAGATTAATTCTACATAAAATAAATAATGCCAAGGTATATATAAACCTTGGCATTATTATATATCATCATTATTTAAAAATAGATTAACTCTTCACATCCAGTGCATCCCTCAAAGCATTTCCTACCAACATAAATGCCATTACAAGTAACATAATAGCTAACCCAGGGATGACAGCTAAGTAGGGTTTTCCTAAAATAATATAGCTATAATGATCTTTAATCATAGCTCCCCAACTAGGCATAGGTGGTTGTGCTCCTATTCCTAAAAAACTTAAACCACTTTCTATAAGAATAGCTCCTGCAAAATTTGCAGCAGAAATCACGATAAGAGGCGCCATAATATTAGGAAGAATATGTCTTAAAATAATACGTCCATCTGTATATCCTAAAGCTCTTGCTGCAGTGACATATTGCATTTGTTTTACTCCCATAACCTGTCCTCTCACCACACGTGCAACCTCAACCCACATCGTCAATCCTACAGCTATAAATACTTGCCAGAAACCTTTCCCTAAGGCCAATGTAATAGCGATCACTAGTAATAAGGTAGGTATAGACCAAGTCACATTAATAACCCACATAATAGCAGTATCTATTTTTCCTCCAAAATACCCAGCAACTGCCCCCATAAGTACACCTATAAGAAGGGATATAAAAACGGCTACAAAACCTATAGAAAACGAGATGCGAGTTCCCACAAACATACGACTCATAAGGTCTCTACCATATTTATCGGTTCCTAATAAGAATTTTCTTGAGGAGATATTCGCTTTCGCGAAAGCGGACACAGCAACCCCTTCTTCCATATCCAGTCGCTTAGAAATTCCTTTTATATCATCCCCAGCATATGGCGTATACATAATATAATCATTCTCTAAGGTATAATCTGTTATTGGAATTTCTGTATCATTATTACGCTTTCCAAAGAAAAGAGAACCTATAGAAAATGATTCCTTTTCTAATGTAGAAGGAATCGTAAGCATCGTTACTGAAAAACCTGGAGATCTAGAGTGTATAGACAGATGCATTTGGTTTGCATTCTGGCTATTATCCGGTGCAATCACATAAGCAAATAGTGCAATAAGACCGCAAAACACAATATAGCCCAAACTCAAAACGCCCCAAAAGTTCTTCCTGAACTTTTGGAGCGCTAAACCTGTAAGAGAGTTTGTGGCTTGCGACATAGAATTAATCTTTTATCGCAGCTATTTTACTCTTTCTTATATTATTGATCTTTAAGTCTTCTAGCACATTAATTGCTTCCTCTACATAAATATCTTTTGCAAGACTTTTGTGCCAGCGTTCTCTCTTTTCTTTTAAGATTGTGTCATTTTTAAACAACTTTAATTCGTAAGGTAATGAAGCATATGTAAGATTAGAATCATAATCATCTATAGCGTCAAAATGCTTTGTGTCCTCTTCACTTTTAAGAACTCTAGCTTTATATCCTTCGAAGCTTAAATCCCACTTTGTTTCTTCTCTACGTTGTTTAAGCCATTGTGCGTACTCATTAATAAGTTTAAGTTGCTCACTTTTTGAGATACGAGCTACACTACTTTCTATTGTTTTCTCATAATCTATATAACCATCCCAAGCATCATAAGTCGCTGCTCTAATTCTATCCCAAGGTAATGGGTTTTCTTGATCACGCTCTCCTATATCAATATAGCTGTATAAATCTGGAACGATAACATCACTCTTTACTCCTTCTAGTTGTGTAGATCCACCATTAACACGGTAAAACTTCTGAATTGTTACTTTAAGTGATCCCATATCTCCGTGATCATTTGAACGTAACCATCTATTAAGAGGGAAGAAACGTTGTACAGTTCCTTTTCCGAAGGTTTGTTTTCCTCCTATAATGATGGCTCTTTTATAATCTTGCATCGCTGCTGCAAGGATCTCACTAGCAGAAGCCGAGTTTTCATTTACTAAGATCACAAGAGGTCCATCCCATAATATTCCTTTATCTTCATCATACAATGTATCTGGCTCTTCTCCACTTGTCTTAACTTGTACAACCGGTCCTTCCTTGATGAAAAGCCCTGCCATATCTACAACCGCTTTAAGAGAACCTCCGCCATTATTACGTAGGTCTATAACGAGACCTTCCATACCTTGTTTTTTAAGGCGTATAATTTCTTCTTTGATATCTGTTGCAGCATTACGTCCATTTTGATTTTCTGTATCAAAATAAAAACTAGGTAGATTAATCACCCCATAATTATGATCATCTTTTCTTACAGAAGCAGATTTTGCATACGTCTCTTCTAGTAATACAACATCTCTAGTGATGACAATATCTTTGATACTTCCGTCTATTTTACGCTTTACATTAAGGATTACTTTGGTGTCTTTAGGGCCTTTAATAAGTTTGATCGCATCATCAAGACGCATCCCTTGTACATTGGTAGCTTGCTCATCTTCTTCTTGTGCTACTTTTAATATAATGTCTCCTGCCTGCAATTCTTCCTGTCTCCAAGCGGGTCCTCCAGAAATAATATCGGTTACGTGAATTTCTCCACTTCTCTTTTGAAGCCTTGCTCCTATTCCTTCAAACTGACCACTCATACGTTGGTCAAATCGGTCTTTATCTACCGGTGCAAAATAATTAGTATGTGGATCATACTCCTCTACAATTGCATTTAAGAATGTCGCAAAATAATCTTTACGTTCAAGTTCATTAGTAAGATCAAAGAAGTCCTTCATTGTTGTTGTTAAGTCTTCTCTTACTTTTACCTCAACTGCTTTATCAGAAAGAATTTCTTTACCCTCTTCTGCCTCGGCAGTTTTGGTTTGAGTATCTTTCATATCATAAAAAGAGCTAAGAGCATTGAGCTTTAATTGTAACCTCCAGCGCTCTTTAATTTCTTTTTTATTCTTTGCAAACTCTAACTTCTCGTAGTCCGTATCTATCGTTTCATTTTTTGTAAAGTCAAAAGGTTTAGAAAGCACTGCTTTCTGAGCTTCTTCTGCTTCTGCAAATCGTTGTACAAAACGGGTATAGGTAAGATCAAAAAAGGTAAGATCCTTTTGTTTTACCATATCATCTATTTTGTCTTTATATACTGCAAACTCTTCGATATCTTTTTTATGAAAAAATCGTCTAAAAGGATCTAGTGCATCTATATAATCTTCAAAGACGGACTCAGAAAAAGAGTCGTCCATATCTTTTGCATCAAAATGACCACGTTCAATAACGTAAGAGATAAGATCTAATAATAATTTGTCCTTCTCAGGATCTTCTATTTCTTTTGTAGTAAAACTACAGCTCGCTACAGAAAACAATAATGCGAGAGCTATTAATTTTAAATTCCTTGCCATATAATCGAGTATTTGCATTTTTTAACTACCAATGTACATTAAAAATTGTGCCATCTTTTACCATACCGTCGTAATTTTTTGTTAAACCTTAAGTGACACCCTATCAATTTAACTTTAAAAAATAAGATCAAAATTGAATTGATTTTAGGAAAAGCAATTTACGTATTTTAGCAGATAGAATCCAACTAATAATTGAATGACTGACAAACCTCTTATTCTTGTCACAAATGATGACGGAATTACGGCCAAAGGAATACGCACACTCATAGATGTTATGCTCACTATAGGCGATGTGGTGGTAGTAGCTCCCGACAGCCCTCAAAGTGCCATGGGACACGCCATTACTATAAACGACACCTTGTATTGTGACCCTATGGAACTCGACGCACATGCCACTCATAAAGAGTATAGCTGTTCTGGCACACCAGCAGATTGTGTAAAGCTTGCTACTCAGCAAATTTTACCTCGCAAACCAGATATCTGTGTAAGTGGGATTAATCACGGGAGTAATTCTTCTATTAATGTAATTTATAGCGGAACAATGAGTGCTGCCGTAGAAGCGGGTGTAGAAGGTATTCCAGCCATTGGATTTTCCTTATTGGATTATAGTCCTAATGCAAATTTTGACGCATGTAAATCCTTTGTAAAAGAGATTACACTAAGCGTATTAAAAAACGGACTTCCTAAGGGAATTGTCCTCAATGTCAATATCCCCAAGCTTCCATTTTCTGAAATCAAAGGCACTAAGGTATGTCGTCAGGCAAAAGCGATGTGGGTAGAAGATTTTGATAAACGTACCAATCCTCAAGGGAGGGATTATTATTGGCTTTCGGGAGAATTTAAAAACCAAGACAAAGGAGAAGATACTGATGAGTGGGCACTTGCACAAGGATATGTTTCTATTGTCCCTGTACAATTTGATCTTACGGCACATCACTTTATACAGGAGCTTAATACGTGGGAATTTTAAGCTTATTTATACGGGGAATGTACATTTTTACGCTTTCGCGAAAGCGTCATAAGGCACATCCTAAAAATGATCCCTATTTTTGCATACATTATCTAACTCAACATAGCGAAGACCGCTATCTTTACTTATGAAAAAAGACGTCATTACAGGAGCGATCGTAGGACTCATTGCAAATACCATAGGGGCCACATTATATGCTTTGTTTTTAGCTTCTAAATATGGAATAACACTACTAGAGGTATTACAAAATGCTACAGATGATGGATATTTTGGTAAGATAGTCACCTTAGGTGCTGTACTTAATCTTGTTGCCTTTTTCATTTTTATAAAAAAGAAGCAAGATTATAAAGCGCGTGGGGTATTAATGATTACTGTATTAATCGCTGTTGCGATCATGGTTCGTAAATTCTTATAATTTGAAATGAGCATAAACAAATTAAATTTGTTGTTTATCAATCATAATAATTACATTTTTTATGCGAAAGCATAGCGGTTGATCTAAACAAGAAATTTTTATTTATTTCGTTTTCAATGAAATAAAAATTTTAAAAAAATAAATGAAATATTACATACTTGTAGGAGAAGCTAGTGGAGATTTACACGGATCAAATCTTATGAAGGCTTTGTATCATGAAGATCCAGACGCAGACATTCGTTTTTGGGGAGGCGATCTTATGCAAGATGTAGGTGGTACACTGGTCACTCATTATAAAAAACGTGCCTTTATGGGCTTTATAGAGATTATTAAAAATCTCTTTACGGTCTTAGGTTTTATAAGTGATTGTAAAAAAGACATTGCGGCTTTTAAACCAGATGTGATTATTTTTATAGACAACTCTGGATTTAATCTCCGTATTGCAAAGTGGGCAAAACAAGAAGGGTTTGTAACCCATTATTATATCAGTCCGCAAGTATGGGCATCACGTGCAGGGCGTGTAAAAACCATTAAGGAAACTATAGATCATATGTATGTTATTTTGCCTTTTGTAAAAGGGTTTTATGACAAGTATAACTATCCTGTTCATTTTGTAGGACATCCTCTTATTGATGCGATTGCGGGTCGTACACAAGCAGATCCAGATGCCTTTGCAAAAGAACATCAACTAGACGAGCGTCCTATCATTGCGCTGTTACCAGGAAGTCGTAAACAAGAAATAAATGCTATGCTTAGTGTGATGCTCAGTGTGGTAGATGACTATCCTGATTATCAATTTGTGATTGCAGGAGCTCCTAGTCAAGATGCCTCTTTTTACAAACCCTTTCTTAAGAATAGTCAGGTACGTTTAATCATGAATAAAACGTATGATGTATTGAGTTTTGCAAATGCCGCCCTCGTAACTTCGGGTACTGCAACGCTAGAAGCCGCTTTGTTTAAAGTACCGCAAGTGGTGTGTTATAAAGGAAGTCGGATCTCGTATGAAATTGCCAAACGGATTATCAAACTAGAGTATATCTCGCTGGTGAATCTTATTATGGATAAGTCTGTAGTGACAGAACTTATCCAGAATGACTTTACTACCAAAACGCTGAAAGCATCTCTTACCTTAATACTAGACGACTATCATCGTGCGGCTTTATTTCTAGATTATTATGACCTAGAACAAAAACTAGGTGGTCGTGGCGCAAGTTCTAAAACAGCGAAGATGATTGTGGGACATAGTAAAGATTAAGAATATAGACCACTGCGCTGTTAGAACATAGACGATTCCTATAGAAGCACTTTAATAAGCATAGTTGCATCCTATTTTCGCGAAAAGCGAAAACCACACCATTCCCTTTATATCATTTTTCTGAATTAAAAATAGAGTAACACTCTAAATTAGAGTACTACTCTATTTTTGATCTATGTTCTATGCTCTTTTATCTCTTCTCTCTTCTCTCTTCTATAATAAAAAAGCTACTCTTCTTCTTTTAACTCCTGTTCTTCCTCTTTTTCCTTTCTAAGTTGTGCAATGGCTTTTACAATTTTGGCTTCTATAGGGTTCGGTGCATCTTTTGTAGGATCATAGGGTGGTAAATCTGGAGGAGTGGTTCCTAGTTTTAAAAGGAGTTTTTTAGTTCTCTCCAAGTAAAAACGGTCTACATAGGGCTCTCCTTCTCCCCAATATTTTTTATACGCTAATAAAGCATGATCTGTAGCCTTTTGGGTATCCCCAATGGCTTCCCATAATTGAGCCAATGAAAGATGGTGGGGATTTCTCATTTTCTCAAGTTCCAACGCTTTTTCTTTAGGGTTTTGCAGCGTTCCTAGTTTTAGTTTTGTTAACGCTAATAACGTTTCTTCTTGAGGTTCTACTTTACCAGTTTTTCGAGCCATCATAACAGCTTCCAAAAGGTTTTTTTCTGCTCCTTTCAATTTATTTTTATCTATATTCCATACACCTCTGAGTAATAACAAACGTCTAATTACAGTTCGATTTTTACCTTTTCTCGCTTTTTGTTCTGCATGTATTAAGTCTTTTTCTTTAAGCTTTCTTATTCGATATTGATAATTACAAAATACACTTTCAGCTGTTCCTAAACGATATAAACTTCTAGACCAAGATTTGTTAATGTTTTTTTCTATCCACTTCCATTCTTCATTTGCTTTTTTATATTCTCCTATAAAAATTAAACAATAAAAATAATTACACCGTCCTAAAAATTCAATTCCTTGTGAATACACCAATATTGATCCTTTGATAGCAAGTATAATATACTTTATACTTTTCTTTGGCATAGTAATTCTCAGAAAAAAAACACTCATCGAACAAAGAGTAACTAAAAAGTTATGAGAATACATTCTCTCTTTCAATTCATATTCTAATATATTATTAAACATCATTAGTGCCTTTTCTATTTCTCCAGAATAACCTATACTAATAGCGGCCGAGTTAAGAATTATACTACTTGCAGCTTTACTAACTCCTTCAGGCATCTCACTCCAAGAATTTAAAAAAAAGGGGCGTAAAAGCATAAGGTTCTCATTATGAGCCTCTAAATTAAACTTAATTGCAATTGACAATTCACCTACATAAATTTCATAAGCTTTCTGAAACTCTCCCATTTTGAGCAATGTTCTAACAATATGTATTCCATTACTCACATCTTCTAAGGTTTCCACTTCTTCATAGGGTTTATGTGCTTTTTGAGAAAAATAATCTACTACTAGCTGTCCATACGCTACGCGTTTTTCTGATTGGAGACTTCCAGCGACGACACCTCGTACTACAGGATGGAGATTATACGTGCTGCTCAAGTGATCGTATTGTACAAACCCTCGTTGTTCCAAATTCTTTACCGTTTCTTTTAATAAAGAAATGGCTTGAGGTTGTGATACATTTTCTGCTTCTATATCTAGATGTGGATTAAAGGCACAAAGTGTAGGGTAATCTATAACATCCGTAAGCATGGATAAGGTAGAGAGTAATTGCTTACTCATAGGATGTAAGCTTTCCAATGCTGTTTTAAGAATATGGTTTCTCTTTTGAACTAAGTCTAAGGTTCCTAAATTGAGTTTCCCACCACCTAACTCAGGATCATCTACCCATGCATCAAAATTATCTCTATCAGGTAAGTAATCTGTGATTAAGCCTGCCAATACGCCAATGACTAAAGGGTGACAATCACAATTTTCAGAAAGATAGTTTTGTATTTTTTTACTATCCCCAGAAACACCACAAGATTTGATCAAAGCTTCAGCATCTTTAGGGCGTAATCCTGTTAAAGGGAAACGCTGTACCCCTGCAATAGGTAAATTAGAAGGGTTGATCAACACTTTAGGGATGAGTCGTGAGCTGATTAAAATTTTAGATGGTGCAACTGAAGCTAATGCTAAAATTAAGTCATCATCTTGTGGGCGGATAGCCGCACAGGGATTTCGATCACTCATGATATCGGTAGGGTCATTCACCTCTTCATCTAGAATTTCAGCTGCATCAATCCTGTGGTATGCCACTAAAACTCTTTCTAATCCATCTAGAATAAACAGCCATGGTTTTGCTCTAAGATGTGCCAGTAACAATTCTGTGAGTTCTGGCATTTTCTTCTTCTTAAACTCCCCCAATAATTTTTGTGTCATATACGCCAAAGCATGTCTACAAAAGTCAGACATCAATGCTCCACGTTCATAAAACGAATACCAGAATTTCCCTGCCCAATCGGTACGTGTTTCCGAAGCGTGATTATTTGTCCATTCCCAGGTCAACATACTTTTTCCATTCCCGCCTATCGCCTCAAAAAGTAAGACAGGATGCGGGTCGGAAGCTTGTGCCCAATCATTTAGTTTTTCTAATTCTGCTCTTCGTCCTACAAACTTATGAGATCCTATATAGGGAGGTTGCGCATAGAGATTAGGAGGGATATTAATGATATTTTCTGTTTCCTTTTTTTTCTCAAGAATATCTGGAGTAGTGATAACGGGAGCCTTCTTTTCTGCTATTTCCCTGCGCAATTGTGCCATGACATGAGGCGCTTCTTTTGCAAAATGCGTTAGGTCTTCAAACTCAATATAAATCCGCCCTTTCTTGGCTTCTTTCTTAAAATCTTCCAGCTTTTCTATTTTAATCAGATCAGTTTCTACATCATGCTTTTTTACGGGATGATCATCGTGCATAATAAACATAAGCGTAGGCAATCCTAATGCTTGTGCTTTTTCATACTCTAACCTTGTGATCGAATACCCATGAGGGTTTAAGGTGTTAGATTCTATGATTTGTCCATACCTATGGCTTATTAAACCGATATAGGCAGCACTTTTCTCCACCATACTCATAGAAGAACTATAGACAGAATCATCTGTTCTAGCAACGTGCGATTCCATTCCTACGACATGCAAATCTTCTTTTTCTAGCGCGTCTTTTATAACCTTTCTATGTTTCTCTAAATCGCGAAAAGTACTAGAAATCATTACCCCATAATAGGAATTGGTGGCTGGAACGGTCATAAAAGTATTGTTTTTAAAACATGTATACTGTGTGTTTTGGAGAACGATACGTAGCCTTCTCCACACATCGACTAATGTAAAAGCCTTTGATATGTTTCACATACTCACTTATACTGATTTTTATATCATCATTTCTAAGGATTCTATACGTTGTCTTATACTCTTTGGTTTTAAAATAGCATTTTCACAACCGTTATATTTTCCTCATATTTGTTTTACCCAAATCAGGATACAACGATACTTTATGAAAAAACTATTCCTCTTTCTTTTTACAGCATCTCTACTTGTTTCTTGTGGCGGTTCTAAAAAAACAGTTTCAAAAAAACGTAACATTCCCAAAACCGAACGTGTGGTTTTACACGCACAAGCATTTAGTGGGACCAAGTATAAATTTGGCGGGACAACTTCAAAAGGAATGGATTGTTCTGGATTGGTATATGTGGCATTTCAGAAAGAAAATATTGTATTGCCTCGCGTTTCTCGCGATATGGCAAAAAAGGGGAAACCCATCTCAAAAAGCAGTGCAAAAAAAGGAGATTTGGTATTTTTCAAAACCAACAAAAATAGCAAACAGATCAATCATGTAGGATTGGTCACCGCTGTAAAAAGTGGGCAGATTTACTTTATACACTCTACCTCTTCAAAAGGAGTACTCACCTCTTCACTAGAGGAACGGTATTGGAAACGAGCCTTTGTAGAAGCAAGAAGAGTGTTGTAAACTACACTTACTTCACAGTGTATAACTCTTCCTGCAACAGATTCCATTACGTTAGGAATGACAAAGAGTTAGTGATAGAAAAAAACCATTATAAGACAATTTTATAATATATCATTCACCAAATGCTCATAGAAAGGGGTCACCTAATCGTTTGGGCAAATTTATTTTTTCTTCTTTGCTTTCACAAATTCTTCTGCCATCAACATGGCATTATAGGCATTTACAATCTTACCTGATTTTGAGAGCTGATTAAAAGGCAACTGCTGATCAGGGTTTTCTTTAGTAGGTACATCCACAAGAATGTCATACTCCACGCCAGAATCCATAAGTATTTGTTTTACTTCTGAGGCTTTAAGCGATGGGTAGTATGAAAAAAGAAGGGCAGCTACACTACAAGTTACAGCTGAAGCCATAGAAGTCCCTTGCTCAAATCGGTACTTATTTCCTGACATAATAGTGTATATACTATCAGCAGGAGCAAATAAGTCAACGTTTTCTTTTCCATACGAACTAAAACTACTTTTTAGTCTTTTATCTAAATATCGTGTTGAGCTCCCTACTTTAATAAAGTTTGATACAATTTCTTTTCCTGTTAATAAACCTCTATCATCTGGAAAGTTCATTATGTCTTTTTCATCTAGATTTGTTGATGTATTACCTGCAGATGTGACTATAAGTACATTATTTTTTTCAGCATATGTAATCGATTCTTCAATCCATTCATTGTTTAATGAAAAGTTTTTACCAAAACTCATATTTATTACTTTAGCACCATTATCAACAGCATACATTATTGCTATTGCAATATCTTTTGTGTGTCTATCCCCATTTATTGAATTCACTAATGGCATAATTTTAATTTGAGGAGTAAAATTATAAACAACATCATCATAAAAACAAAAACCTAAGGCACCAGAGACTCTAGTACCATGAGTGTATTTATCTGTATTAAAATTTATATTACCATTTCCGTAAATACGATCTTCAATATCATTAGGATTGTCATTTTGTATTATTCTTTCATTATAATACGGATTAACAGCTTTCTCTATTCTCTCTTTCGCTTCTTTTTCGTAAATAGAAATATAGCTTTCAGTTATACCATACTTCTTAGCCCCATACATCTTTTTTATTTGTAATTGTAAATATTCATCTTCTGGATGTTGTTTTTTAAGGCTATCTAAATCACCTAATTCGTAATCTAAATCAGGAAAGTACTTCCTTAATTCTTTTAACCCCTCTGTTCTAACCCTCCTAATAAGTTTAGAGTACTCTAACTCTTCGTTGGCGTACTTTAACTTACTCTCATAGATTGATTTAGCTTTAAGGTAATTTTTCAACTTTAAAGAATCTTCAACTACAAAATCATTTTCAGAAAACATTGAAACAAATTTGGCATATACTCTAATATATTCTTCATGTTGAAAATCGCTAATCTCCCCATCATCATTTCCTAAAAAATTCCAACCATAAACATCATCTTTATATCCATTATTGTCATCATCAACATTGTTATTAGCAATTTCATCATCATTAACCCAAACACGTTTTACCAATCCCTTATGAGAAATTTCTACTGGAGTATCTAAAAGTGCAATTATTACTTCTTTACCTTTTTTATCTTTTAATAATTTTGAATATGCAGTATTAAAACTTAAGCCAGGGATTGTGTCTTTTTCTATATCCAGATGTTGCCAGTTCTTTTCTTGAGACTCCGTTAAGGGTTTTACCTTAACCAGCTTACTCCAAGATACTTGGGTGTCTTTTTGTTGTGCTTGTGAAATGATTGTAGAAAAAAGAGTCAGAAAAACAATAAGTATTCTCATGTAAGGAATATATTTTATTCTTTTAATTGATAATCTGGATGCCCTGTTTGCCAGAGGGCAAAAGATAAGGTATTTGCAAAAAGCTTATAAATTGAATTAGCAGAACTGACACTTCCTCCATGACCAGACTCAAAATCAACATTAAATAAAATGGGCTTTTCTGATGTAGTACTAGCTTGAAGTCTAGCAACAAATTTTGCTGGATCCCAAACCACAACTCTTCCGTCTTTAGCACCTGCATAGACATATACAGAAGGATACTTTACCCCTTTTTTTATACTATGGTATGAGTCCATATTAAAAAGTGCTTTAAATTCATCTTCTTTTTTAACTGTCCCAAATTCCTTAATACTATTCAATCCATTTGGTTGAATTTCTGATCTAAGCATATTCATGGCTGGAGATATAAAAATAGCTGTCGCATACAATTCTGGCCTTGTGGTTATAGCTTTTCCAGCCATTATTCCACCAGCGCTAGTTCCCCATACAGCAATCTTAGAAGGATTAGTATATTTTTCATCAATTAAATATTCTGTAGTAGCAATCAAATCTTTCCAAGTATTTGATTTATTAGTTTTTGTTCCATCTTTATACCATTTGTCACCTTTTTCTCCACCACCACGCACATGAGGAATTACTAAAAGTCCTCCTTTAGTTACCCAAGTTAGAAATAAAGAATTAAAAAATGGTTTTAAAGACGTACCATATGAACCATAACCGTATAATAAAACTGGATTTTTAGAATTTAACTCTACATATTTTTGTTTTACTATAGAAACTGGTAACATGACGCCATCATGCGATGGTATCTCAAATTCAAGAACTTCAAGGTCATTAAAATCGGAGTAATCTATAGGTTTGTTTAAATTCAACTGATCGAATTTATTCTCTTTTATACTATACTTATAAGTTATAGGATTATTTAACCAGCCACTACTAACTATCCATAAATCAGAAAATTTAGCACCTAGGCTTGAAATAGTAATTTTACCCGATTTTGTAGGCATATTTATAATTCTTGTAGTAATACCATCTGTAAAATAAAGAGTCGCTTCAACTCCGTTTCTTTCTACTACATAAAACACTCCATCTTTTGTAAGTTCATAATCAGTTATTGATTGATTATTCATCGGCTCTGCAATGACTTGGTATTCTTCAAAATCAGGTTGATGTATATTAGTTTTTGCAAGTTGATAGTTGGAATTATTTAAAGCAGTTAAAAAATATAAATTATTTTTAGCAGGAATAAATCTTCTAACTTTATGCTTTTTCTTAAATAATGGTTTCCAAAGAACAGAAGTATCAGCTAAATCTTCCACTCTTTTATAATACGTGTCTTTAAATCTTGAAGAGCCACCTACTTTAGCATAAGCATATATATCTTCTTGATGATATATTGAAATTGCAGGAAAATCTTCTTTTGATAAAATTAAATTTTTATCAGTTCCAGCTTCTAAAATTACATTACGTATATCTGGGTTTGTACCTAAAGAATATAAAACAGATTTAGTTTCTAACCAATAGTCAGGTGAATTGGGATTAGTATGAGGAATATAAACATAAATAAAACCACTGTCATCTGGCAACCAATTTACTCCATAAAATGAAACTGGATCTGTATTTTGAATAATTGTATTATCTATACTTCTTGACTTCACATCCAAAATAACAATAATTCCAATTTCATCTCCACCTTTCACTAGACTTACTGCTATTCTATCTCCTTTCCAATTTGGTTTAATATAGTTAATATTATACCCTTTAGTAATAGCATTATCTGAAGGGTTAAATAAAAAATGCTCTTTGCCTCTCAAAGAATCTCGATATGCAATATAAGCTACATTTAATTGTTTTTCTTTTTTTAAATAAAAATACTTACCGTCGTTTGTTTTCTTTATTCCATAAATACGGAAGAGACTGTTTTGATTAAAAGATTTTTGCGTTTTAATTAAAGAATCTCTTCCATTTAATGAGTCTAATATCTTATTCGCAAGAATTGATTGATTTTTCATCCAATTAGACACAATACTATCTTTTGTATTTTCAATATTCCTATATGGATCAGAAATAGTAATACCGTGATAGGTTTCTGTAATTTCCTGATTAGCGATAAAAGGATATTTATAGTTCTCTTTTGAAGATGTACAAGAAATGGTAATGAGAACTAGTACAACTATTAGGATTTTATTCATTGGATTTGATAGCATATACGAATATGGAGTAAAACATATATTTTTGATCATAGCTAGGGGTATGATATATGGATATTATTTTTTCTTCTTTTCTTTTACAAATTGCTCTGCCATCAACATGGCATTATAGGCATTTACAATCTTACCTGATTTTGAGAGTTGATTGAAAGGAAGTTGTTGTTCTGGATTTTCTTTAGTAGGGACATCTACAAGAATGTCATATTCTACACCAGAGTCCATAAGGATTTGTTTTACCTCTGAAGCGGTAAGCGATGGGTAATAAGCTCGTATAAGAGCTGCAATACCTGACACTAAAGGGCTAGATAACGAAGTTCCACGTTCCCATTTTGTTTTATTGAATGGAAGGAGTGTTTGAATAGAATCTCCAGGAGCAAATATATCTACTTGCTCCTTTCCATAATTAGAAAATCTACTTTTTAATCTTTTATCTAAATGTCTAGAAGAAGAACCTACTTTTATAAAATTATTACTAAACTCAATATTACCCTCAGTATCATTAGGATAATTATAAATAGAAGGATTATCAATGTTATTATATGAATTTCCCGCAGAAGAAACAATAAGCACTTCATTTATCTGAGCATATAAAATCGCATCTTTCACCCAACTATCATGAGTTGAAAACTCTTTGCCAAAGCTTAAACTAATTATAGAAGCTCCATTATCAACAGCATATTTTATAGCTACAGCTATATCCTTATCAGGATTTTCTCCAGATCCAGAAATAACAACAGGCATAATTTTAATAGGAGACATTTCATTATTTTCTTTAAAATATTCATAAAAACGAGCAAGGATACCACTAACTATAGTACCGTGCGTTGCTTCATCTAAGTTAGAAGAAACATTATTATTACCATAATAGATATCATTAATGTTATATGGGTCATCTTTTTGAAGTGATCTATCATTAAAATCAACATTAAGGGTTTCTACCAGATATTGAGTTGTCTCTTTTTGATATTTTAAAATAGATTCATAATTCCAATTATTTTCTAGAAAACCTATTAAAATTTTTGAATATTTTTTAACTATTGAATCTGAAGAAGAATTTATTAAACTATTAAGGTCCCCAACAGTGTATTTATTCTTTTTAAGAAGAGGAACTATTATTTTTTCTTTTTCCGAAACTATTCTTTCAAGCATATCGGCATATTCCTTATCCTCTTTAGCTTTTTTTAGCTTACTATCTAATTTTTTCTTAGCACGTTCATACTCTTCTAGGGTGATTTCTACAGTAAGGTTTTTATTTTCATAATCTCTCACTACTCTCACATACTCATTTACAGAAGCAGAACTAGAAATTCCTTGATTATTCCCTCTAAAATTCCATCCTTGGATATCATCTACATATCCATTATTATCATTGTCTATATTATCACCTTCTATTTCTTTAGAGTTTCTCCAAATTATTTCCGATAGTTTATCTGAATAGATGTCTATTTCTTGATCTAAAATAGCAATTATTACAGGAGTTATTTTTCGTTTAGGAAGGGTTTCAATCGCTCTACCTAAACTTACACCAGGAGTTGTATCTTTCTCTATGTCAAGATGCTGCCAAAATAAATTAGAAGAGTTCTTAACCTCTATCTGTTTTATCTCTTTAGAAAAATTAGTATATCTCTTATCATCATTACAAGATATTTGTATAAAAAACAGACTATACAATAGTAAATATATCCTTTGTATTCTCATAGATTTATTTCTGTATACAACTAAAGAGGAGAGAAGTATTTATCTTCTCTTTAGTTGTATATCAAGTTAATTATTGATTTTCGTTTCCTTGCCCATTTGGGACTTCCTCCTCTACCCAATCTGCTGAATCATTTATACATTTCCTTACTTTTCCAGGTGCTGGAGCTTGCGGATTTGTTGTATTATTCCCATCTCCAGTGGGACCATTACCTCCTTGAATATTATTTAAATCACTGATTCTTGAAATTATAAATTTTCTAAAAGAAATTTCATTTTTTTTCATTTTAATATTATTTTGATTACTTGGTAAATCTAATATTCATTTTAAAAGTAATCTCTAAAAATTTAGGAGTTATACATCACATTCGCGAATTCAATGTATTTTAATCAACTTTTCTTATTGAGTTCTTTAATAAAAAGAGAAGGCTTAACTTTAGTAAGTTTTCGAAATGCATTTGAAAATGATGCAGGATTATTATATCCCGATTCAGCTGCAATAGCTTTAACTGTATAATTCCTAAACATCTTATCGCGTTTTAATCGATCTATGGCATATTCTACACGCAATATATTTATGTATGATGAAAAGGTCAAGTTCCTTTTATTATTGATAACGTAAGATAAGTACTTAGGGTTTGTTTTAATTTTTTTTGACAAGTTTTGAATTGTAATATTGGAATCTAAAAACCCATTATTCATTTCAAACTCTTCAAGGGAATTTGAGATTTTTTGAATTATATCATTCCCTATATTTGGATAAGATTTAGGTTTTATATCTTCATTACTAATTAATATAGTTTCAGATTTATTTTCAATTAGATAATCTAATCGAGCTTTAATTTTTTTCTTTTTAAAGTATTGATATATAAAAGCACTAGTTATTAATACTAAAATCAATATTGTAAAACTTATTATTTTATTTGATAATTGATTTCTTTTTTCTGATTGAGCTATTTCATTATTTTTTTCTTCTATAACTAAAGGGATATCATGATTTTTATAAATCCTTTTTGCTAAATTTAAGTTATATGAATTAATAATACTATCAAGTCTGAATAGACGTTTAGAATAATACAATTCTAAATCTATTTTTTTCGCTTTATTATAATAGTTAATCAGTATAGGGTACATTGATCTAATTTCGGGAGTTAGATCATTTTGAATATTAAAAATTGAGTCTACAATTTTAAATTTTTTCAACCCCTTTATAGTATCGTTTAGGAACAAATAGCTTCTTCCTTGATAAAAATTAGATTGGGATAAATTAATTAAGTCATTTTGTTTTATCAAAAAGGAATCTAATCTTGATAACTTCTCTATTGTCTTATTATAATTCTTAGTATGAAAACTTATATACCCTTCGTTCATCAAAAAAAAGTTGTACATATTATTATTAGTTTTTTGTGCTCTTTCTAACCCTAGTACATTGTAGTATACAGCTGAATCTATTTTATGTAGGTGCATGTTAGCATCTGCAAGTCCAAATAAGCTTAATAAATAATTATTATTAGTAATTTCGATAGAAGTGCTATCAATGTTTTTTTTAAACAGATCTATAGCCCCTTCATAATCTTCTACTCGATTTTTCAAAATAGCAATTCTATAATTAATTTCAGGTAATAAATCTTTATTAGGATATTTTTTTGCATACGACTGTCCAGCAAGGTAATTTTCAAATGATTTTAGAAACTCTTTTCCTTCAAAATAAATTTCAGCTTTTTTCATATAAGCTAAAGCAGGATGATAAGCATTCGGTTTGATAGAAGACAACTTTATTACACTGTCCGAATGAGCTAAACCTACTCCATTTTGGTTCAACTTTAATTGTGCTAATAAAAAATGCCCTGTAATTCTTACTGTAGTATCAATTTTCAGTTGTCCTAACTCTATTAATTTATATCCATAAATACTTCTTACTTCTTCGTTTCTTTCATCATAATACTTAGAAATCAACTCACTAACACTTAAATCCTCGTTAATATCTTTATTTAGTTGCCCATAAATTTCATTCGGAACAAATAAAATTATTATTGAAATTAAAATTTTGGATAGAAACATTTGAAATTTTAACGAATTATATAACACAATTATACAACACAATTAACAAAACACATCATATTTCTAAATATCAGAACCTTGAATAACATCAAATTCACGAATTAAGCCTATAAATTCAAGAATTTTGACTTATTGAACTTGCTCTTCATCTAAAAATCTTTCACTTTTGACCTATCAACAATAACAAAACCATCATTAGGTTTTCTCAAAAATCAAATAGTGACAAAGTAAATATCCTATAAAAAAGAGAATCCTTCTACAAGGTAAAAGATCTCACAGTTTTCGAAAAAACAAACTAATGCCTGTCATTATAAAATAAAGACACAAATGTTTTAAAACAGGTAACGGTTTACCCAATGTGAGGTGCTCTCACTTAAAACTAAGCCGCGGTCACCGAAAAGCGAATGAGTAGGCAGCAAAAATCAATTAAAGTTTTAGTATATGAAAAAAATAAAAATATTTATAACGTTAACAATTATAGCGATCACAGGGAATATAAATGCTCAGGCACAAGATAATTATACAATCACAGAAGGTCCAATTATTATATCACCAACAATGAATGATAATTCAACTATTCTAGAAATTCCAGATGTATGGAAAAACAAAAGAAGTGCAAAAAAAACAAATTCTGGAGGAATCAAAACTGTCACAAAATTCATGAAGGAATTCGACGGATTAGTAAAAATTAGCTTTGATAAAAATGGAGTTACACAAATACTAGTTCCTAAGAGTAAGAAATTTCCTAAAGATTTATTAACTAGTAATACTATCTCTAATACGAGAGATATTGGTGATTGTCCAAGTGCAAATAATTGTCTTTTTGATACTCAAACGGAGGCAGGCACTGTACTTTGTATTGTTTATTCTCCACTGTGTCACTTATTGAGTTTATTCTTCTAAATTAATATTGAAGCGGTTTAAATTTTTTCATTTAGAAGCTTTATTTATCATAAGACATAAACAACTTGTATTTTATTCATTAGAATCAAAAGAATTTAAACCGCTTCAATATTTTAAAAAACTATTTGTCCAATTAGAATAGAAAATCAGTATTTCAGAACTTTGTATAAATAGCTATTTAATTAACCTAAAGTTAAAAAATATGCCAAATTTCATTTCAAGTATTCTATTATTAGCAGTATTAGCATTAATAATATATGCTTTATATGTATTGTTCAAAAACTCTAAAATGAAACAAAGTAATAAGATTATTTGGATCATCATCATCATTATGATGCCTCTCATTGGAGCAATTCTTTTTTTGATAATAAATAAAAAATAACTTTTAACATGTTTATTTTGATTTAAAATATACCAAAATCGAATACCAAAATAGCTTAAGTCTGATCAATTTTCAATAAAAAGTAATGAATCTTTTTTAATAATTATTAAATACATTTTCGGGTTTTAAATTCTTAAAGCGTCATTACTGAAAGATGGCGCTTTATATTCAAAAAAAATCATATGAAAACAATACTCATCACACTATTCTTAGTGTGCAATATTACTATTGCCTTTTCTCAAACCACAATGATCACAATTGGAAGCAGAACTGGCTGTACAGGCAGAGGAATTTGTACGATAACAAATACTCCTGATACAGACAATAAGACTGTAAACACAAACAATGCTTCTTTTATTCACATCAAAGAAGGAACTACAGTTTTACGAATCTATAGAAATAAACTTACGCAAGATGAACAAGATCGCGTATTAGGAACATCTATTACATCAAAAAACAAAGATTCATTACAATTTATAATGGAAGAAGCCTTGTCCCTATCTGAACAAGTAACAGCTATAATTTCAATCACACGCTCAAAACAGATAACTGAGTTAGAAGCAAAAACATACCCTACAATCATTACAGAAGATTATATCGATATCACGATTATAGAACCTAACACAAAAGAATAACAGTATGAAAATCATCATATACATCACTATCATTTTATCTCTTTGTGGTATTCAAAAGATCTATGCGATTACAGACACCGTTATGATCAAAGAACCCTCCATAGAAGAATATATAACACAATTATATATTGAGATAGAAAAAACCAAGGCAACCTATCAAGAAAAGTATATGAACATCTCTCTTGAGTTATCCAAAGCCAATCAAAGTATTGTAGAAAGCAATACTAATGACCAAAAACTATATTGGTTATTAGAAAAAGGCAAGCTTAAGGAAGAAAGGGAACGTCTCAAACTGAATGAACTTTCAGATTTAAGTAAAATACGATATATCAAAGGTTTACAAATCATCAAAATTTTATATGAAAAAACCCTTGCGCTAGACCATCATTTTGCATCTGTAAGTACGTTTCATGAGATTAATAAAATTGCCAACCCTAACAATTATCCAGAATTTAAAAATATTAAAGAAACTATAGGCGCTAAAGCAGATAAAAAGAAAGGTTTTGACCTTACTAATATCTTAGGGAATAATATTTATGCATCGGTAGCTCATTCGTTTATTTCTCTATTTACTAGTGATGGAACTTCTAAAACACAAAAAGAAGAAAGCCTTAAAGATGTAGAGTGCATTTTAGATTTTACCCTACGGATGCACAATGACCTTAATACGATCTATTTTGAAACGGTATTTCTGCAAAAAAGTAATGACAATATCATCATTGAGTTGCAACAACTCTTTGTAGACTTTACAAAACCTATCAAATATAAAACACCATTAAAAGAATGTCGTAATAGTGATGATTGGGATAGTGTAAGAGAACATCTAGACACCTATTTAGAGACACTCAATGAAGCTTTGGCAGATGATAGTAAACGTTACAAAGCACATAAAATGCAAATTAATTTAGAGTTTCCTATAGATAGGCTTTTACAATTTATTACACAGTACAATGCTTTTATAGATCAGGGAGCAAAATTTTATGAGAAGTTCGGAATTATGCTTGATAGCTACGAGAATGAAAAACAATGTGCAAGTAAGATTCCTGTGGAATATAAAAAACTCAAAGAAGGTATTATTGTGGCAATAGATAAATTCAATACAGCTTATAAGCCTATAGAAATTAATGGGAGTAAAATGAAAGAAGTGCTCTACGGACTTAATGAATATGATTAACCAAAAAATATTTCAAGAGCAATAAATCAATTTACGATCAACACAAAAGTAAATATGGAAACAACAATCATCGAAACAAGTATAGACTCTATATTCTGGCAAGTCTTTTTAGTCATCTTTATAATTTTGATGATATATCTAATCATTAAAGCAATAGGTTTTATAAAAAAGGCATTTCGTTATATAGATATACAAACAGGACACTTGAAAAACAAAAAACATGGATAATCAACTCCTTTAAAACAAAAAGGAGAAGGGATGTTACAATCTAATTTTTATGAAGCGCATAAAGTAAATATTAGGAATTCCCTTCTCCATATTATAAAACATACACCAAAATAAAACAAATAAAGCGCTAATACCTTTTAGTTAGTTTGGTATTAGTTAGGGGACTGTTTTTAAAAACTATAGCACGCGCGCTATGATATTATATATCCCTATACACTATATATAAATATTATAGGTTATAGTTTTTAAAACAGTAAACCAATATAAACTATCCGTCGTATAACTTAAAGACACTAATGAATTATGAATACTAAAATCATTGATATTATAAGTCAGTTTAACTGCATTCATGAAGGAGAGTTATGGGTAGGCACCAACTTTATGGACAAAGTTTCTGGAATTACAGAGGGTACTGCTTTTATACGTCCTATTCCACAAATACACAGTATAGCAGAGATCATGGCACATCTTACAATCTGGAACCAAGACACCGCTTATAAAATAAGAAATAAAAAAGGAAAGGTACTCGATAACAGTCCTGAGAACTGGAGATCAAATGCTACATTACAAGAAATAGGATGGTCGCAACTCAAAACAGATTATGAGCAAAGTATCTTAGAAATTGTAGTCCTTTTAGGAAGTAAAAGCGATACATTCCTACAAGAAACTTATAATGATATTGATTTTAAAAAAGAACAACCATTTCAGTTTGCAATAGATGGTCTCTTACATCATACTGTATACCATTTGGGTCAAATAGGCATTACCATCAAATTACTTATAAGCAAAGAATTACATGTACCATTTTAAACCTAAAAGAGACATCATACATATTCACTTAAAGCTTATTAACTAAATCTAAACAAGGTTAGTCTGGTTTAAAATGACATCTTTCAGAATTATAAAAAATAAAATTAAGATGATTAAATAATCTATCATCAATTACGCTACCCCATTCATATGATAACACAATAATAGGTGCTGCCATTTCTAACAGGTTGATACCTTAGAAAAGCACGCCTATTTTGAATCATTTTAATCTTCTTTTTGGGAAAGCAACATCTGCATTTATTCTAGGTATTATTGTTAGCACCTATATATCTATATCGTTCTCTCTTCTTATTAGTAGTATCATTATTTTATGCATATTCCTTTTTACTTGTCATGTTTTAGCTCAAAAAAAACAACAGTGGTCTATACCTTTTGGTATAGGAATTCTACTATTATTTTTTAATATTGGAATTCTAAATACATCAATCAGAAATCCATTATTAAACCTCTCCCATTACACACACAAACAAGACACAAATACACATACATTCCTTTTCTCAATAGAGGGAAAGTTAAAACCTACAACATATCATAATAAATATGTTGTTATTCTTCATCAGAAAGATAGTATACAAACAGCAGGTAACGTCTTACTCAATATACAGAAGGATAGCACAATGTCATCCTTAGAAATTGGAGAATGGTATTATATCCGAGCTCCTATAACAAATCTCCCAATTCCTAAAAACCCATACCAATTTGATTATGGACAGTACTTAAAAAGAAAACAGATATATGGACAATTCTTTGTAGATAAACAAGAGATACTATCTTCTAATCAAACATCAGAAAACATGTGGGTATGGTCTTCCCGCTTTCGCGAAAGCGTACTCTCAAAACTTAAAAGAGAAAAATTCACCCCAGATCAATTGGTTATTATCAAGGCATTACTCTTAGGGCAACGACAAGGGATTGACAAAGAAATAAGCACTCAATATGCAAATGCTGGAATGATGCATATACTTGCTGTTTCTGGATTGCATGTAGGAATTATATTGCTTCTATTACGGTTTATTACACATCCTATTGCCTTTCGAAGAATTCGTTGGATACGATCAGGAATTATTATAGGGTTATTATGGTTCTTTGCATTTATCACAGGATTATCTCCTTCTGTATTAAGAGCTGTTACCATGTTTAGCTTTTTAGAAGTAGGTGATACACTAGGTGGAAAACGAAAAACCAATGATGCGCTTTTATTTTCTGCTTTTATTTTATTAATTATAAACCCATCATTACTGTATGAAGTAGGTTTTCAATTGAGTTACACTGCTGTTATTGCCATCTTATGGATACAACCTTGGTTATATAGTTTTTATACTCCTAAATATTATATCCCTCGTAAAATCTGGGGTATTATCACCGTAACAATTGCTGCCCAAATAGGAGTTGCACCTTTAAGTTTGTTTTATTTTCATCAGTTTCCAGGTTTATTTCTACTTTCTAATAGTGTTGTATTACCATTCCTGGGTATTCTGCTATCTATAGGAGTCCTTATAATATGTCTAAGTGCATTCTCAATATTACCAGACTGGTTAGCTATTTTCTATGGTAAAATTATCGACACTTTAAACCATTTCATACAATGGATAGCAATTCAAGAAGCTTTTGTCATCACCCACATATCTTTGACCTCTCTAAGTATGTTTATGATATATGTCATACTCATAGCTTCTATAGCATTATTAAAAAAATATAGTTATAAAAAAATCTTGACACTATTTATAATCGTATTAATAAGCATATCTATTAATAACTATAATAAATATTATGGTGAGGAATCACATCTCACTATATTTCATAAAAACAGACAAACGCTAATTGGAATATATACAACAAACGAAATAACAGTATATACAAGAGATAGCACCTATCAATATAAAGATGATAATCGTATAGAAGCATACCAAAATACTTTCCCTTTAGATAACATCTGTGTGCTTCCTATGCAAAATTATTTTAGCATAAAACAAAAAAAGCTACTCGTGATAGATAGCTTATCTATCTATACTATTTCTGGTATGCAACCCGATTATGTTTTATTAAGTCAATCACCCAATATCCATCTAGATCACCTTATCTCCTTATATCCTAATACAACGATTATAGCAGACGGTACAAATTACAAAAGTGATATCACTCGTTGGAAGGCAAGTTGTGCGCAACAAAAAATCCCTTTTCATAGCACGTATGAAAAGGGGTTTTTTAGAATACCATAAGGATTTATTCTCAGAAGTATATTTAAAATAATCATGATAGCATTGTCACATATCCTGTGTTGTCATGTCTATATAATCACATCTTAGTCCATGCTTTTTTTTACTACACGACCAGTTTGAAATATGTTCTAAGTTTTCTTTTCAAATTGACTAATTTAGAAATTAAAAAAATTGATGATCCTATTATTCAAGTACTTAAACGCCATATTAAAAAGCGTACCTCTTTTCCTCCAGATTCTATTACTCTGCTTTCTCTCACAGATCTGTATAGGTCAAGAAGAAAATTTTACCATCCCAGATTCCCTTAAGGATAAAAGCTATGAGTATTTGTTTAAGAAAAGCATTAACAATTATGAAGATACACTTACTTCAACGCTATATCTCAACACCTACCTCAAAAAAGCAATTATAAATAATGATAAATATGAGAAATCCAGTGCTTTAAATTACCTTTCTTATTATGAAAAAAATAAAAATGACAAATTAAGACTTCTAAAAAAATCATTAAAAGCTACTCAAGGACTAGATAGTATATATGCTGTCACTTCTCATGTAGCACTAGGTATTCATTATCATAGGTATTTTGAATATGACAAAGCACTATCTCATTATCTCACAGTGCAGGAGCTTTCCATAAAATATGGTGATAAAAATTATGAACATATTGCTTTAGATCGAATAGGTATCTTAAAAAAAGATATTGGAAAACATGACAAAGCTCTGGAATTGTTCAAAAAGCGCTATACTTATGAAAATTCCAAAACGCATAAAGATTCATCACAACTAGCTATAATAGTCTTACGTCTTGCAGAATCAATGCGTTATAATAAAAAGCATGATTCTGCCTCTTATTATTACCATCATTACATCCTAAATAAGATTCCTTATTATCATGATATCTTGACTTTAAATGAAGGAATTAATCTGTATGAGAGTGGCAAATTTGTTGCATCTGAAACATTATTGCTTAAGGCTGCTTCAGAATTAAACTTTAATGATCTTTTTGACAGAAATTACTATATACTATCGCAACTCTATCTTGGAAAATTAAAGCTAAACTATTATAAGGATTCAGAAAGCGCAAAAACATATTTGCATCGAGTAGATTCTCTTTTAGACAAAACGAATATCATAATCCCCGAAACCAGAGAAGTCTATGAATTTTTTATGTCTGATTATAAAGAGCATAAAAACGATAGTGCGTATTTCATTATGATCAATAAGCTATTACGATTTGATAGTCTTGTTGCAACAAGAAAGATACGTATGAGCGATAGACTTCATTCAGAATTTGATACTCCAGGATTATTAAACAATAAAGAATCTCTAATTAAACGATTAGAAAATAAAACAGAAAAGCTAAATACTAGAACACTTTACCTTATTGTCTTTGTCATTCTATTAATCGGCATATCCGTTTTTCAATTCAAAAAGCATAGGGCTTACAAAAAAAGATTTAATCAAATCATCACTGGAACAAAGAATAAAAAAGTGAGGAGCGTATCTAAAAACAAACACGTACTTTCAAAAAATATCACGATAAGTGAGGAGCTTATCGATTCCATACTAGGCAAGCTGGAAAACTTTGAAAAAAAGAAAGGTTTTTTAAAAACAAATTTAAAAGTCACATCATTAGCAAAAAGATTTTCTACCAATACAAAATATTTATCCGAAGTTATAAAGATACATAAAGGAAAACCCTTTGTGCACTATATCAATGATCATAGGATTGATTATATTCTAAACGAATTACAAGAGAACAACATCTTACGACATTATACAATCAAAGGCATCGCAGAAGAAGCCGGCTTTAACACTTCTGAATCTTTTGCCGCTGCATTCAAAAAAAGAACAGGACTTAAACCTTCTTATTTTCTAAAAAATCTAAGGAAATAAAGCATGTATTGTTTATCGAAATTCGCGAATTTCGATAAACACATGATATTACGAAACTAGTTAAATACTTAAAAAAGATAGATTTGACAGCATAACTTTTAAAATTAAGGAACTATGAAAAAAATGAAAATGCAACTGCGTATTGAGAAGACAACTATTTCCAGATTGACAAATCTTAACACCATAAAAGGAGGAGACACTACAGGTACTTTGGATTGTCAAATCATTAGTGAGTTTCCTCCTGGTTGTCCACCACCAATAACAAAAAAAAGCTGTCCTCCCTGTGCATTGACAGGAACAGAAATAGGAGGAATGACTACAGATTGTCCTTAAATCTTTGTAATATTCATAATGATTATATCTATTGAAATAAACCTTTTAGAATATATAAATTCTAAAAGGTTTTATTACTAGCTTACTAAAGCTTATAAACATAATTGCAAACAATATTCTCGATATTAAGAAAGTTCTTTTGGTCACTTACCAAAGCCTACGGATGCCGATACACAAATGCATTTTACCGACTCTATTTACTTCACTAGAAACCGCTGTTCTTTCGCATTCTTTTTGATAATTTGCGATATGCTTCTTTAGTAATCACTTCTCCTTTGTTTGGTGTTTTTATTTTATTTTTGGGTAGTGTCTTGAACTCAAGGCTACTTAACTGCAATGAGAACATCTTTTTCTCAACTTCTACAATTAACCCCGGAAGTCCTCCATATCCTTCAGGACCAAAAGGAATCGGTACATTGGGCGCAAACCAGACAACTATCGGTTTCCCGCCACAATCAAAACAATTAAGAATCGCTTTTATACATTCAAATTCTCTTATTTTTTTTCGCTCTTTAGTGATAGTAAATTCCAAGAACAAATTATCCTGAATACGATACTCCTTACCCAAACCAAAGAATGTTCTGATAGACACATCCTGCTCTTTGTTCTGATAATGTACTCCTTTATCTGTTAACGCTTTGGCCAATTTTTGACTCAACGCTGTACTGTTTCCAGTACTTAATTGTTCTTCCCTATAGTACAAACTCTCTTTGGCATCAAAATAAAGTACAAAATCAAAGTCTTTTGAAGCGTTTAAGATCTGCTTTATAATAGCATTAGCTTCACCGTCATTTTGATCCAGTATGGCATTTACGTCTTTAGGAATAACACGATACTGAGCTACTCCTGACTTTTGTGACTGTACATTTACAAAAACAAATAGGCTAAGTACACTACTTACTAAAAAATTCCTCATTATTAAATTATTAAGAAGGGTCTTCGTTCTATTAATAGAATAAAGACCCCATGTTTAAGATTAATTATTCAAGTATCTCGTCCATATTTTTACATGCAAAATATACGGCCCAATAAACGTCGTCATCGCATAGTACTGCACCACATGCAGCTACTTCCGCAATAATAGCCAATGCAATACATGGATCCCCCTCTAGAGTTAGATCACTAAATACAACTTCCTCTGCAGGCGCTACATTTACTTCGGCAGATGCTTCTGTAGCTTTAGTAATAGTCGAAAACATACATAGCCCAAAAGCTAGAATTAAAAACATTTTTTTCATTTTAAAAAAATTTAAATAGTTAGTAAAATATTTAGACTTAATGAATATGAGGTACCATCTATCCAGCTAAGAATTTGAATTTTCTATGACATCGTCAAAGAATTAATATACCGCGACTAATTATAGACACTCGCAGTTTATGTCTATTCCTCGCGAGAGAATATCGTGTTGAAGCATAAAGCCAATAGAAGTAGTTTCTATCACAGTACAAATGCAAAATCATAAAATGGGGAACTAGTCCTGTGAAAATCTGACAACTACACTAATAAAAGGCTCTGGAGTTTCAGTTTATTTTTTAATTTTAGATATCTATTAATCAATTATTTATGATTGATCATATCTAAACATTGCCTTACAAATCAACAAAATAAAATGTAGTCAAACAATCTTGACTTATTGGAATTCGCGAATTTCGAGGACGATTTTATCGGCTAATCTTTATATTTAACTCGGTAGTAATAAAGTTCGTTTTATTTTCAAAAGATTGTATGCGTGATAGACGATCACTAGTCATAGTATGAATACAATCTTTCTAGTACATGAGAAATAAGATCTTACGAATGGATGTTGCGCACCGGTATAGATTATAAATCACAGACGTGTATCTACTTGTCTACTGTATAAACATCGTTTGAGGTTTTTAGTACGCTTTCGCGAAAGCGAACCAAAGATCATCATAAAAAGGTATAAAATACTTCTCTCCCATATACTTATTATTTACTATGAGATATGCCCAACAAAAAATCCCTTTTCATAACACGTATGAAAAGGGATTTTTTAGAATACTGTAAGGAGGTTTACTCTCCAAAAGTGTATTTAAAATTATCTTGATACGCTTGCCACTTGTCTTGTGTGGTCAAGTCTTTATAATCATCATTTTGGATCATCTTAAGGAAAATCTCCAGTTGGCGAGGCGTTTTATATCCTACTACTGGCTGAATATAATTACCTTGTTCATCAAAGAATACAATACTAGGATATCCTCTAAGCTTCATAGCCTGTGCAAACTCATGTTGGCTATTACGTCCACGACGGTTAGGATCATGTCTAGGATTGGTATATACATTATCTAAGTAGTTGACCTCTTCTGTCCCCTCTGCATTAAACTTTACAGGATAATAATGCTCATTAATAAAATCTGCTACTTCTTTATTCCCAAAAGTATTTCGATCTAGTAATTTACACGGGCCACACCAAGTAGTGTACGCATCTACAATGATTTTTTTAGGCGTTTCCTTTTGTGCAGCAAGTGCTTCATCAAAAGTCATCCATTTTATTTCTTGTGCCGTTAATGTGCTCACAAAAAGGAATACACACATATAAAGTAAATTTCTCATCATCAGTATTTTTTTCTATGTCTCTATGTTTGTCTATCCCTTACAAACAAAAAACGTTCCAAGATAAGGAACGTTTTCTGAAAATATATAATGTGTTACAAGATTAACGTATCCCGTGCATTTTCCTTAACAATGTTTTATTTAAAACTACTAGGACTATTCCTGCCGCAACAGGTATCAATGTAAATATCAAGAAGAATGTAGATAGTCCATATTCTTCACTAATTGGATCAATATAACTAGCAGTCCAACCACCAATTACTCCTGCCAAAAAGTTTGAGATAAACCATACTCCAAACATTAATCCTACCAATCTAACAGGTGCTAGCTTACTCACATAGGATAACCCTACTGGAGAAATACATAATTCTCCCAGTGTATGAAACAAAAAGGCTAGAATCAACCAAATCATACTTACACTTGCTGTTTTTGCCCCATCAGGAATAGCCATTGACCCATACGCTAGGAAAGCAAATCCTAAACCTAGAAGCACAAGTCCAATCGCAAACTTAATAGGTCCCGTTGGATTGAATTTTGTCTTCCATAACTTAGAAAAGAAAGGTGCAAAAATGATAATAAACAATGAGTTTAAAACAGAAAACCATGATGCTTTAACTTCAGTTGCATCACTAGAGAATTCTCTAACTAACATCCAAATAACGATCGCCCAAATGATAGCAAAACTAAGTCCTAACCATATATTTGAAAGTGCATATTTTTTAAAGGTTTGTTTAAATAATAAAAACAATACATAGGTGATCACCAAAAGAGGTACTACAGTAATAATGGTATTAACAATATTAAAGGTAGTAGCTGCTGAACCATCTAGAGCTCTATCTGTATAATCTGCTGCAAAAATGGTCATAGAAGAACCTGCTTGCTCGAAAGCCCACCAAAAGAAAACAGTAAACAAAGCAAAAATACCAATAACCATTAATCGATCCTTTACAACAGCAGAATTTTCAGCTTCTTCTACAGTATCTTGAATAGCTTCCTTCGTTTCTTCTAAACTGTCTTCAATCGCATCATCAAAATCTTCAGCATTTTTTGGTGACAATCCAATTTTCCCAAAGATTTTTTGAGCAAAATAAAATTGTAACATACCAAAAAACATAAATACGCCAGCAAGACCAAAACCATAATGCCATCCAACACTTTCTCCAATATATCCACATAGTAAAATACCTAAGAACGCACCTGCATTAATCCCCATATAGAAAATGGTATATCCAGCATCTTTTTCTTTTCCTTGATCCTTATACAATTGCCCTACCATAGAAGAAATATTCGGCTTAAATAAACCGTTTCCTAGAATAAGAAGTGTCAAACCAACGTAAAAGAAAAGGTCTACAAAAACCTCAAGAGCCATAGATGCGTGTCCAAGTGTCATGATTAATGCACCAAGAATAACCGCATTTCGATATCCCATGATCTTGTCTGCTATAATACCCCCAAGTACAGGAGTTAAATACACAAGTCCGATGTACCAACCATAAAGAAGCGTAGCGTCTGCTCTTTCCCAGCCCCAGCCACCTTCATCAGTAATAGAGGCTACCAAGAAAAGTACGAGTAATGCACGCATTCCGTAATAAGAAAAACGTTCCCACATTTCTGTAAAGAATAGCACAAACAGTCCGGAAGGATGCCCTAGCACTGTTTTTTGATTGGTTTCAGAACCTCCGTATTTAAATTCCATAGGTGTAAATATTAATTAATAATTAGGTTGTTATAAAGTTGATTATAATTTTTCTTTAATGAAGTTGGTCATCATCGTATAGAGATGATAGCGCGTATTTCCTCCAAAGATCCCATGGTTTTTATCAGGATAATTAAAGTAGTCAAATTGCTTATCTGCCTGTACAAGTGCCTCGACAAGTCGCGTTGTGTTTTGTACATGTACATTGTCATCTGCACTTCCGTGTACTAATAAGAAATCTCCTTTTAATTTTTGCACATGACTCATTGGAGAGTTAGTATCATACCCACTTGGATTTTCTTGTGGAGTTTGCATATAACGCTCCGTGTATATCGTATCATAAAAACGCCATGAAGTTACTGGCGCTACAGCAATTGCCATCTTAAAGGTATCTGCTCCTTGGAAAAGGCAGTTGGATGCCATAAATCCTCCATAACTCCATCCCCAAATACCTATTCTATTTGCATCTATATACTCTCTTTTTCCTAATTCTTTTGCTGCATCAATTTGATCTATTACTTCATATTTACCCAATTCTTTTTGAGTCATTTTTTTGAAGTCACGTCCTTTAAGTCCTGTTCCTCTTGGATCTACACAAACCACAATATAACCTTCCTGAGCAAGCATCTGGAACCAATAGTCATTTGCTCCTCCCCAACTATTCTTCACAGATTGAGAACCTGGACCAGAATATTGATACATAAACACAGGATACTTCTTGGTAGCATCAAAATCTAATGGTTTGATCATATAACTATTAAGATCTTCTCCATTAATGTTTAATGTAAAAAACTCTTTTGGAGATACTTTATAGGTATTATATAATGTTTTTAAAGCTTCATTATCCTTTATGGTTTTAAGTAATTTCCCATCAGAGGCATTGTGTAGTGTAAAACGCCAAGGCGTTGTTGCATCACTATACGAGTTTATAAAGTATGTAAAATCTGCGCTAAAATCTGCGCTATTTGATCCACTTTCTACAGCAAGTGATGTTTTATTTTTCCCATTAAGACTTATAGCATATACGCCTCTGTTTATAGAACCGTTTTCTGTACTTTGATAAAAAATACGTTGTGTAGTGGCATCATATCCATAGTAACTCGTCACTTCCCATTTTCCAGAAGTTACTTGATTTTTAAGAGTACCATCTGCATTATGATGATAAATATGATTCCATCCATCTTTTTCACTCGTCCATATAAAACTATTATCGTCTAGGAATGTCAAATCATTAGTAACATCTACATAGGCCGCATCTCTATCCTTAAGCGCTTGAGTCACTTTATTTGTCGCTGCATTATAAAACACTAATTTCAAATCATTTTGATGTCTATTAAGCGTTTGTAAAGACAATACATTAGGATCTTTGGTCCATTGTATTCTAGGAATATAATAAGCATCTATATTTCCTAAACTTAATTCTTTTGTGTTTACTACATTGGTTCCAGTAAGTGCTGCTCCTAATGAATAGATATGCAAACTTACTTTTGCATTTGCTTCTCCCGCTTTAGGATACTTAAATACTTGTTGTTTTTGGTATAATTCATTACCATATACATCCATAGAAAATTCTGGGACATTGGTCTCATCAAAACGAATATATGCTATACGTTCTCCATCGGCACTCCAATCAAAAGCACGTACAAAAGCAAACTCCTCTTCATATACCCAATCGGTAATTCCATTTATAATACTGTTTTTCTTCCCGTCAAATGTAAATTGTCCCGTAGTATTTGCATTGATATCAAAAACATACAGGTTATTATTTTTCCCATAGGCTATTTTTGATCCATCTGGAGAAAATGTAGGTTCTTGAATAAGGTCATCAGATACTTTGGTGAGTTTTTGAGAAACTAGATCATATACATAATACTCTCCAAGTGTAGATCGTCTATAAATAGATTTAAGCTGTGTAGATAACAAAACTTTTTGCTCATCTGCACTAAACTCATAGCTTATAAAATAATCCAATCCTTCGATATCTGTTGTACTTACCGCAGTACGTACTTTTTCTCCAGTTTCATAATTGTAAATATCAACAGAGCCTACTCGAGTATTTCTATCAAAATTTTGAACAGCGTACTCTTTCCCATTTGCTAGAGAGTGTAAAGCTTGTAAACGTTCTGTCCTAAATGTGTTCTTTTTCCAAATGTCAGCAACAGTAATTGACTTATTTTGTGCTGTAATGGTGGGGGATGCCAATAAGAATATGGCAATCATTAAAGTATAGATTCGCATAAAAATCGCAAAATTTTAGTAAAGGTTTTCCAATTTTACTAAAAAAAGATCAGAAAACACGCTATTTGGTGTTAAATACTATCAAATTGTTAAGAAATAACATGTATCAAAAAAAATACCAAAATCCTCATAAACCCATATTATGTTACAGTACTTCACTATGTACACAAAAAATACAAGTTAGTATACACCTCGCTTGACTCTATACATTACAAATTATGTATTTCCAAAGTCATTTCAAACGTTCATAGACTTTCTAGTGTATACTCTGGGTTTATGAACTTTCTGCCTATATTTGTGATGACTACAAACCAAACAGAATGACCAAAAAAATATCAGGTTTTTCAAAACTTTCCAAAATACAAAAGATTGACTGGCTCACAGACACCTATTTCTCAGGAAAAGAAGCCGCTACACAAGTGCTTAAAACATATTGGAACACCGATAAGAAACTACAACAACTTCATGATGAATTTATAGAAAACACCCTTACAAATTACTACTTACCCTTAGGTGTTGCTCCCAATTTTTTAATTAATGGGAAGCACTATACAATTCCAATGGCTATAGAAGAAAGCTCTGTTGTTGCAGCCGCAAGTAAAGCGGCCAAGTATTGGGGAGAGCGTGGAGGTTTTAAAACAACGATTCTAGGCACCACCAAAATTGGTCAAGTACATTTTACATACACTGGTGATAAAACAAGTTTACAGTCCTTTTTTACAGCAACAAAAGCCACGCTTATTAAAGATGCCAAACATCTTACGGCAAATATGGAGAAAAGAGGTGGCGGTATCATAGATATACAACTCGTAGACAAGACAGAATCCCTAGAAAATTACTATCAACTCCACTGTGAATTTGAAACCCTAGATGCTATGGGAGCCAACTTCATTAATAGTTGTTTGGAACAATTTGCCAAAAGTTTTGAAAGAGAGTTTAATGCAGATATACGCTTTCGCGAAAGCGAACTCTGCATCATTATGAGCATTCTCTCAAATTATGTCCCTAATTGCCTTGTAAGAGCTGAAGTGAGTTGTTCTGTAAATCAACTCACCGAAAAAAATATAGATGGGAAGGAATTTGCTGCAAAATTTGCGCAAGCCATCGCCATCGCCGAAGTAGAACCTTACCGTGCCGTCACGCATAATAAAGGAATTATGAATGGTATAGATGCTGTCGTACTTGCTACAGGAAATGATTTTAGAGCCGTAGAAGCTGGTGTACACGCATTTGCTTCTAAAGAAGGATCATACCAAAGCCTTACGCACGTAACTATTGAAAATGACATCTTTACTTTCTGGATTGATATCCCATTAGCACTCGGGACCGTAGGTGGACTCACAAAATTACACCCACTTGTAAAATGGTCTTTTGAGTTATTACAACAACCTAATGCAAAAGAACTTATGCAAATTATTGCTGTAGCTGGTCTAGCTCAAAATTTTGCAGCTATAAAATCACTTACAACAACAGGAATTCAACAAGGGCATATGAAAATGCATCTTATGAATATTCTAAACCAACTGGATGCCAATCCTTCTGAAAAAGAACAAGCGACTACCCACTTTAAGACACATCCAGTTACACATAGTGCTGTCGTTTCTTTTGTAAATAAAATAAGATCTTAATGCGCTCTTTTTATAGCCATGGAAAACTACTACTCACAGGAGAATACCTTGTTCTAGATGGGGCGACAGCGCTTGCATTACCCACAAAATTAGGGCAACAATTAACGGTCTCTAAAACGACAGGAAAGACACTTCATTGGCAAAGTATATTACACGATGGATCCGTATGGTTTGAAACAGAAATAACGACACCTTTAAAAAAACAAACCCATAAAGACAGTATTATTAATCGCTTATATGAGATTTTACTAGCTGCTCAAGTGCTTAATCCTACTTTTTTACAAGAAACTCAAGGTTACAAAGTAGTAAGTACATTAGAATTCCCAAGGAATTGGGGTCTTGGATCTTCTTCTACATTAATCGTAAATATTGCACAATGGGCTTCTATTAATCCATATGAGCTATTAGAAAAAACGTTTGGAGGAAGTGGTTATGATATTGCTTGCGCAACTACAGAAACGCCTATTACATACATACGTGCTTCAAATACTCCTACAGTAAATACAATTGTGTTTAATCCATCATTTAAAGAGCAATTATTCTTTATACATCTCAACCGAAAACAGAATAGTAGAGATAGCATTACACATTATAGAAACCTTCCCATAAAAGAAATAGAAAAGCATGTTGCTACTATTTCTTCAATAACTGAGGCATTAATTACAGCTCAAAATAATCTTCCTTTATTTGAAGAGTTAGTGTTTGAACATGAATCTTTGCTTTCAGAAATTATTCAGACGAAGACTATAAAAGAGCAATTTTTTCCTGATTATACAAGAGGAATAAAAAGTCTTGGAGGTTGGGGCGGTGATTTTATCTTGGCCATAGGAACTATAGAAGATATGAGCTATTTTAAAGAAAAAGGATATATGACCATCATCCCTTTTTCTGATATGATTCTCTAACATCTCAACTCAACATAAATGAAAAGGGATCGCATATGCGATCCCTTTTCATTTATACTGTGATATATCCTATATTAATAGAATACACCTCTATTGTCTTCAATATCTGCTGCTGCCTTAAGAGCTTCAATCACTTTTGCATTTACACCAGCTCTTGCGCTATTAGTTTGTTGAACAGCATATGTACCATAATTTTCTAGTACAGGAGCATCTGTCTTCTTAGTCACTTTTATAACATATATTCCTTTTGCCCCTTCAATAGGATTAGACGTTTCTCCTTCTGCAAGAGAAAATGCAGCTCCTACTACCTTAGGTTCATCTCCAGCTCCAGCAATATTAGGACTTGTCATATTAATAGAGCCAGAAGTCTTAACTGTTTGGCTTTGATTCTGTGCAATAGCATCTAATGTTGTTCCAGAGATACCAGTTTTAATTTGTGCAGCTTTCTTCTGATTACGTATAATAGGAAGTACTCTAGCAGATGCATCTTCTGAACGTTGTAATCCTTTATTAACTTTACGGGTTATCTGAGCTACTATATATCCATTATTCACTTGGAAACGCTTAATATCTCCTACTTTTGCATCTTCTTCAAAAGACCATTGTACAATAGGACGTTGTGTCCCTTGCCCTGGTAAAGTCTCATCCATTACTCCAATATTATTTACTGGACGCACTAAATAACCGTTTTCTATTGCTAAAGCTTCAAAATCTCCTTCACCAGCTCCAATTTCAAATTTTTGAGTATTTGTATATACTTCAGAAATTGTTTGATCAGAAGGTAAGATCTCTTTTGCTACAGAAGCAATCTTAAGCACTTTTTGAAAATTCTTTTGTTCTATTATTTCTATAATGTGAAAACCAAAATCAGTTTTTACAATATCTAGAGAACCTTCATTATTATCAATGATATAATCTCTAAAATCTGGTGTATAAATATTTGGATTTTGAAAACCTAAATCTCCTCCTTTATCTTTATTAGAAGTATCTGATGAGAATGTTGCTGCTAATGTTGCAAACTTACTCTTATCTCTTTTTACAACACTTAAAATACTATCTGCTAACTTAGTTGCTTCTTCTTCTGTACGAGTTTCAGAAGAACGTAAAGCTCCTTGGTATGACACTAAAACATGACTAGCTTTAACTGAATCAGGCATTTGGCGTGTTTCAATAACACGATCCAACTTCATATAACGTCCATCTTTATAAGGGCCATAAATATCACCTGTTTCTAACTTAGAAATTGTGTCTCTTACAATACCAGCAAGGTCTTTTTTGAAGACAAAACGATCCGTGTATGGAAGGTCAGAGTTTTCGCTTAAAAATCCTGCTATATCAGTTGTCTCTCTAAGTCCAGCAAGTGTATCATTAATCTTTGTAGATCTATTATATGATATTAATTCTTTATTAAGAAGAGTCATCATAGATTCTTTAAGTGCATTCTCATCTTCAAGACTCGCTTTCTCTTCAAAATTCACAAAACGAATATCACGTGTAGCATCTGTCTGATAATCATCTTTATGTGCATTGATATACGTTTCTATCTCAGCTTTAGACACTGCTATATCTTCATCAGGAATGCTAGCATAAGGAATTTGCACAAATTGAATATCTACAGAGTTACCACCTAATCTATAGGCAACTTCGCCATCTTTAAGCGTAGCCCCTAATCCAGCTTTTACTAGATTATAGTATACGTTTTGCTTTTCTGTATTTGCAAGTGATTCTTCAAAAATGATCCAATCTTGATAATCTCTAGGATTTCCGCTATCTTTTAACGTAGCAATAAATTCCTGCATTTTACCTTCGCTATAATTTCCATCTGCATCTTGAAATCTAACATCATTTTCTAATGCACCTTTTAAAAGATCTGTAATACGGTCTTTCCCTATTTGAATTCCTAGTTCTTCGTACTGTTCTTCTAAAACCATACGATTTACTTCTTGATCCCAAACAGAGTTTACAGCTCTAGTGGTTGTCCCAGTAGGTCCTAAACGGCGTACTTGTTGTTCTACTTTACGAGCAAAATCTTCTCGATCAATATCTTCTCCATTGATAGTCGCAACAGTATTTTGTTTTGACGAATCAAAACCACCTTGATCAATGATACCTGAAAAGATAAATGCAAAAAGCGCTAATGCAATTATAAGTATTAGATATATGCTTTTACTTCGTATTTTATTTAAAATTGCCATCTGTCATTTATTTATTCTACAATAGTGGGCGAAAATACCATTTTCTTATAAAATAAAAAACAAAAAAGTGATAGGATTTACGCTTCGAGCAAGCAGATCTCTATAAGCTCTATTTTTGTATTAGAAGTCTCTAGAATATTGAACTGTAAGTGATCTATAATAATAGACACTCCTTCTTCAGGAATCTCTTCTGTATGACTTAACACAAGACCTCCTAAAGTTTCGTAATTTTCACTTTCGGGAAGGTTTAATTTATACGTTTCATTAAGGTAATCTACTTCTAAACGTGCAGATAAATGGTAGTGTCCTTCTGCAAGAACATCTTCTTTTAAATCTATTGTATCATGCTCATCTTCTATTTCTCCAAAGAGCTCCTCTATAATATCCTCTACTGTCATCATTCCACTAGTGCCTCCGTACTCATCAATGACCACGGCAATGCTTTTACGTTTCTTAGTAAGAACATTAAGAACATCTTTTACAAGCATTGTTTCCGGCACATATACCACAGGTAACAAAACACTACTTATTGTTTTAGGTTTTTTAAACAACGCAAAAGAATGTACATATCCTACAATATCATCTATCGTATCTTTATACACCAAAATTTTAGAAAGTCCTGATTCTATAAAAATAGTATTAAGCTTACTTGGTGTTGTATTTTCTTCTATTGCAATGATCTCTGTCCGAGGAATCATTACTTCTCGAGATTTTACTTCTGAAAAATCTAATGCGTTCTGAAAGATTTGAATTTCTGTGTCTATTTCTTCATGTTCAGACACAGATTCCATCTGTTCAGAAATATAATTCCCTAATTCTACTTTAGAAAAAGCCAATTGCACATCATCTCCTTCTGTTTTAAATACGTTTTTCAAAATAACATCGGATATCCAAATTACAAAGGAACTCAGAAAACTAAAAATGACATAGAAAAAATAAGCAGGCAAAGCAAAAAACTTCAAAAGCTTATTGGCGTATATCTGAAAAAATACTTTAGGCAAAAACTCAGCCGTAAGTAATATCACAATCGTAGAAATAATCGTCTGACTTAATAGACTGAAATCAGAAACAAAGGTATTGAGTAATTCAAAATTTTTACCGAAAGGCATACCTTCCAACCAATTTTGCAGCACATCTCCCATATAGTATCCATATACGACCAAGGCAATATTATTACCTAAGAGCATGGTGGCTATAAATTTTGAAGGCTTTGCTGTAAGGCGTGTAAGAATTTTAGAGAGAAAGTCTTCTTTCTTTTTTTCAATCTCAATATGAATTTTATTTGCCGATATATAGGCAATCTCTAAGCCTGAAAAAAAAGCAGAAAGAATGAGCGAAATACAAATAATCGCTATACTACTCTCAATTGTTCCCATTTAAGGACGATTTCTTTTTTCAAACTTTTTTCTAAAATGTCTTCTAAAAAAGAACATACCTATACTAATAACGGTAAAAAATAAAAACAGATAGGCATTATTTCTGTCTTCATTCCATTTTGAAAAGGTTTCGTAACCTGCTAATATTGCTATGATAGCATATATCCATTCTGTAAATTTTGCGTAGCGCATCATTCTTCTTCTGTGGTTTCTTTTACGTATTGTTTACTTACGTTGTTTAAAGATACAAAATTTGTAAAGTCTTTATCAGAATCAAACAAATCTCCAGCATTACGAGATCCATCTGCCGTAATAAGGGTATATGGTTGATCTGTAAATATCCAGTTATTAGATTGGTCCCAATATAATTGTTGTGCATTAAGGGTAACAGAGTCACTTGTAAATAGCGTTACATTCTGACGTAAATCTATCAAGTTTGTGCCTTTAAAACGTATTGCGTATTCTGAAGTGATGATATTTTCTTTACCATCATCATCTATAAAAACAACTTCTATTCCTTCCGGAAATTCTTCATAAGGGAAACTCGCATTTCCAAAATCTTTAAGCAAAGGAGTCTTAAGATGAGCAGTTACTTTACCAGAATCTGTATACTTAAGATTAATTCCAGTTCCTTCTGCAATAGCTGCATCAGACTTCATACGCATTTTACGTATCTCTTCTCCTTTTCCTTTACAACTAAAACACAAAGTCACAGCAAAAGCTGTGACTAAGTAGAGTATATATGTTTTTGTTTTTTTTATCATTATAGATTAGGAACTTTCACACTTGATCCTATCCAACATCCTATTCTAACTGTCTGACCTGCTCTGTTTCCATTAAAGATCATTGACTTATCAGGAGCTTTCCCTCTATATGAAGCTGCTGTTCCATTTGCTGTTTTTGCAAGTGACGGACTTACACGTCCTGCACGTTCTGCAGTATTTGCAGCTAACCAGTATACTGCTCTTTTATCAAATACTGAATCTCCACAATTATTTACACTAGAAGCATACATTGCTGCAATTTTCAAATAACATCTACCCATAGATGGGTTTTCTGCTAAGGCTTTATTATAAAGACCTCTTGCTTTTCCATAGCTTCCAGACTTTCTAGCTTTCTCAGCAAGTCTGTAGTATGATTTTGCTTTTTCCTTAGGATCAGTCTCAAGGTCGATCGCTTGTTGAAAATATCTTTGAGCTCCAGCGTTATCTCCTTTTTTATCGGCAAGAATACCTAAGTACTGTGCAGATTTTGCAGATGGCTCAAGGTTATGTAATTGTGTTACTAATTTTTGAAATAAATCAGAATCTGTACAATCTTTACCCGCAAGACGTCCTGCTGCTTTACGTATCCAATTGATATCATTCTTATTTTCTTCGTATCCTTTATTATATAAAGGAATTAAATTCTCACAGTTTCCTAGGATTCCCATTTCGGCATCCGTACCTCCAGCAAAAGTAGCAAAAGCTTTAAGGTTTTTACTATATCCACTTTTTCTTTTCTTTTCTTTTGCGGTCAATGCAGTACCTGACTCTTCCTTATCTAATAACTTCTGTAATTTAGAATCTAATTTAGTAGCTTCCTTATTAAGTTTTTCTTGAGTCTCATCATATAGATCAAATACGTCTTGAAGCGGTAATTGATTTGCTTTATGCAAACTTACAGCAAGCTTAAAACGAGTATAGATACTTTTTGAACTAGTAATAGATTCTGCATCTTTAGCAAATGCTGCATTAAAAGCATCATATTGAGACTTTGCTGTACCTATCTTATTATCAAAAAGAATTTGAGCTTGATCTGCTGCATTATCTCCTGCCGGAGTTTTTGCTGCAAAATATTGCTCACGTTGTTTTAAAAAGGCAATAAGATCTTGAGCTACTGCTGTTTTTTCTGCTCCTGTTGCTTTCTTAAGATCTGCTTTAAGTAAACGCTCACCATATTGGTATAAGGCCAAAGACCAGTTAGGGCAATCTTTTCTTAATTTTTCAAAAGAAGGCCTCGCTGCTTCGTAGTTTTTAACTTTTGCAGCTTCTACAAAAATAGAACCTGTTGTTATACACTCCTCACTTATTTGGGCGTTAAGATTTGCAGTTCCAGTCATCATCAGTACGATTGCTGCAAAAAGTGTAGTTAATTTAGTTTTCATAATCTAAGGTTTGTGCTGTTAATTAAATTTAGTTTGTCGAAACCAAGTATTATCGTTGAGGGATAAGCTAATCCCCACATTAAAGAAGTTTTCTTCTACCAATCCTGAATTTGTTGTTCCGCGCTGTCCGTACTCAAAAGTAAAATTAATATTACTTAATCTTCGTCCTGCTGGCAATCCAACTCCAAAAGATATGCCAAACTCGTTTATATCTTCATTTCCTATCTCAATCCCATTCTGTTCATAACGAAAACCTGCACGGTAAGTCACTCTCTCAAAGTAACTTGTAATAGAGTTGTATTTAGGAATATAAAATCCTCCTAATCTCACTTGAGATGCATCATCAAATCGCACATCTTCTAAAACAAACCCTCTATTTGTAAACGTACTAGTTTTCTGATTTGTATACTCTGCACCTACAAACCACTTTTTAGGCTCACCAATTCCCGCCCCTAATGTAATAGATGATGGAAAATCAAAATCTGTGTCTACTACTGGTATATCTATGATATCTATATCTTGTACTAATCCCAAGTTATTAAAAATTACAGAAGATATTTGACGTTGATTTTCGGCTTTAACATCAGATGCTGGTATATACTTTACAGAAGTGCGCAATTCTAATTTCTCAGAAATCATGCGATCATATTGCGCTGCAAGCTCAAAAGTAAACCCTGATATATCAGAGCGGTTACGTTCTCGAGTAGCTAGCTCTACCTCATCTTGAGTCCGAATTGTTTCATTTTGAATATTTCCAAAGTTATAATTTACACTAGCTCCTATATATAGACCTTTACCTACATTATACCCTCCTGCTAAGAATACTCTATTCACACCTCCTCTACCAGTAAATGTATTTACAGCATCAGATGTACTATTATCTAAGTCATATCCTACCGATGTAAAAGGAACAAGTCCAAAAGTTACTCCAGCTTTTTTTGAAATCGGAAATCCGAGTGCAAGATAATCTACCGTAGTAATAGATGTATTATCCTCTACATTATCTTCCTTAAGAGTCACTTCTGAATGTCCTCCTCCTATTGTAAAAGCTACATATCTTAAGCGACCTAGCTGTGCAGGGTTTAACAAGTTAATATGCAAACTGTCGCTATATAAGCCCATACCACCCATGGCACGGCTTTCATAGCCTCCTCTAAATTGTTGTGTCCCTATCCCAAAAAATGAGTAAGGTGATACAGTCCCGCCCTCTTGTCCATAGGCATTTCCAGCGATCACGAGCACTACTGCAATAATAATTTTTTTAATCATTCGTTCGTCTTAATATATAATTTAAGCCCTCCATCAAAAAATTAGAGTGCGCAAAGATGCTATTTTTTAATCGTTTTGACAAGATTTCTGCATCTCCTCCTGTCAAAATAATTGTATCTACCCCAAAATCGCTTTTATATTGATCAATTATTCCATCAATTTCTTTGGCAATTCCTATCATAACTCCAGAATGAATTGCCGTTTCTGTTGAGTCTCCAACAATTGTTTCTGGTATTTTCATTTCCAACAAAGGTAGATTTGCTGTCAAGTTATTTAATGTTTTATATCGTAATTGAACTCCTGGAGATATAGCTCCTCCTTTATAATGCCCTTCTGCATTTATAAAATCATAGGTAATACAGGTTCCGGCATCTATTATTAACCCATTTTTTCCTGAGTACGCTTTCGCGAAAGCAGCCACCAAAGCCAGCCTATCTACTCCTAATGTCTCTGGAGTTGCATAGTCATTTACAAACGGCAAAGGAGTCTTATGGGACAACAGTATTGTAGGAAATCGAAGCTGAACAGATCTAGCCTGTTCTTGCGACAACCTCCCCACAGAAGAGATAATTGCCTTCTTTACAGGGTAGTCTGCCACAAAATCGCCTAATTTTTCTACAAATTGAAGTAAAGTAATCGTTATTTTTGCGACTATAACATCATCGTCAAAAACAGCGACCTTCACTCTAGTATTTCCTACATCTATAATAAGTTGCATACCTTATAATATGGATTCAAAAATACAAATTGAAAAATACTACCCTGTTAACAGAATCGTAAAAGACCGTACTATTTTGAAAATTGGCACGTCATTAACAAAAATAGCGGGTTGTTAACACATAAATTCATTTTTAAGAACTTCAAAACCATTTTTTAGTAAGTTTGTAAACATAAGTCGATAACTTATACAATAACAACTTGCGCATTTATTTCATCACTAGAGGGAGTTAGAGGACATTTGTTTCATAATTAAAACTCAAAACCCCTTTAAATTATGAAAAAAGTAATTCTAGTAATTGCATTTGCCCTTGCAGTTCTTGTAGGTACGACTACAAATTCAACCCCAAATGAAAGACAAATTGACAAAGACAAATACGAAGTCCCACCAAACGGATAGGAAAAAGCGTCTTATTATTGGAGGTGTGATTGCAATAATTCTTGCAATCACACCTTTTTTATTTTATCTCTACAAATACGCCCCAGACAATTCTAAAATTTGGGAAACTACTTTATTTACGATTGAAAGTAAAGGATTTAGTAACGCACAAGCATATATACATGCTCTTTACACAAAAATCACCTTTGTAATTATCACATCACTATGGTTTCTAACCTCTAAAGATTGGTGGAAATGGGCTATCTTAATTCCATTAACAATGTTTTTATTTCAGTTACTAGGAGTTATAAATTATCAGATTTCATATATCGACAATTTTGATTTTTGGTACTCCCTCCCTATTATCATGCCTATTATTGTCTTTTTAATATGGATAAGTCGCGAACTTAATAAAACGATTGGTCATCTAGATCTTAAAGATGAGATTGAAGAAGAATTAGAAAACTACAAAAAGAACAACAACGTAAACTAGTCCTATATAAAATTCATAGTACATTTATAATAACATGTAATAGAGAACTATACATACCTCTATAGAATTATTCAGATGGTCTTCCTTTAAGTCGTTTTTCTATTTTTCGTTTTTTCTCTGTAAGGCGTTTCATCATATCCATCAATTCTGGATCTTTTGTTTCCTTATAAATTTCATTAAGAGCTAGTACAAGTCGCTTTGCTTCTCTAGATGCTACCACTCTATCGCTGGTAGACATATTACTCATTTTGGCATTTTCAAAATCTACTGCTTCTTTTAAGAGATCCATATCATTCTATTAGTTAGGTTCTATAAATATAGAAAAGAAGTTGAATAAAAGAAATAATATTAAAAACAAAAAACCCGATCAAATGATCGGGTTTTTCTGTGGTACCTCCAGGAATCGAACCAGGGACACACGGATTTTCAGTCCGTTGCTCTACCAACTGAGCTAAGGTACCTCGCTAATGCGGGTGCAAATATAAAACCTTATTTAAAACTGAACAACAACTTTTTACAAAAAATAAATATAGAATTGTATTTTTATACGCAAGCCCCTAAAATCAATAACTTAAGAAGCATAATTTTCTATTTTAAAAAAAATAAAATCATTTACTTAAATTTATCGTAAGTAATTGGACAGGATTACGATTAATTATACATTAGCTTGCGTAATTACGAACGAACTATGGCAGATCAATATTATGACCCAAAAGATCTTAGAAAATTTGGTAAGATCACAGAATGGAGTGAAGAGTTAGGCACTAAGTTTTTTGACTACTATGGTAGTGTATTTGAAGAAGGAGCACTTACAGCACGTGAAAAATCACTCATTGCACTCGCAGTAGCACATACAGAGCAATGTCCATATTGTATAGATGCCTATACCAAAGATGGGTTGCAGAAAGGAATCACAAAAGAAGAGATGATGGAAGCTGTACATGTAGGAGCCGCGATAAAAAGTGGTGCCACTCTTGTACATGGAGTGATGATGATGAATAAAGTAAATAAACTAGACGGATAAATTATTCGTAAACAATATAGAGTTCACTAAGTATGTGAACACGCTTATGGGAGCAACAAAGTCACTTAAGAAAAGCGAAAACGAACTAGCAGATGCAAATCGTCAGTTAGAAATACTTTCTAATGGTATTTTCAAAAATGGAGAGTTACCAACATTTGCAAAAAAAATAAAGGAAACAAATCAGTTTCCGCTACGTCCACGTAAATTAGAAATTCTACAAATCAATGTAGGATATATGTGTAATCAAGTATGTGATCATTGCCACGTAGATGCTGGTCCAGATCGCAAAGAGATTATGACTTGGGAAACCATGGAACAATGCCTCGAAATTATACGAAATACAGGAGCGCATACCCTAGATCTTACTGGTGGTGCTCCTGAAATGAATCCAAACTTTAGACGTTTTGTAGAAGAAGCTAGTAAAGCTGGGATTAAAGATTTTATAGTACGTAGTAACCTAACCATTATAAGAGCAAATAAAAAATACTACGATCTCCCTGAATTTTTCAAAAAACACAACGTACACGTTATTTCTTCTATGCCACACTGGACAAAAGGAAAAACAGACAAACAACGTGGGGACGGTGTTTTTGATAAATCTATAAAAGCGTTACAAGAATTGAATGCGGTAGGATATGGTATGCCTGATAGTGATTTACGATTAGATCTTGTATACAATCCATCTGGAGCTTTCTTACCAGGAGATCAAGCAAGCATGGAAAAAGACTTTAAAAAAGCGTTAATAGAGGATTTTGGAATTCAGTTCCATAATTTATTTGCTATTACAAATCTTCCAATTGCGCGATTTTTAGATTACCTTATTGCCTCAGAAAATTATGAAGATTATATGTATCAACTAGTAGAGGCATATAACCCAATGGCTGTTGCAAATGTCATGTGTATAAATACGATCTCTATAAGTTGGGATGGATGGTTATATGATTGTGATTTTAATCAAATGCTAGGACTTAAGGTAAATTCGAAAGTCAAGCACATTTCTGAGTATAACGAAGAAGTTTTAAATAATCGTGATATTATTATATCACAACACTGCTATGGATGTACCGCTGGTGCAGGAAGTAGTTGTCAAGGAACTGTAGCATAAACCTGTGAATCTGCAAAAAACTGCCATATTAATATTTGCTCAATCTGCTCAAAAAGAAGCAGCAAGTAAGCCATTTAAAAATGCGGCAAAGGTGTTTACGCAGTTAAATAAACATACGATTACCACAGTAAAAAATAGCAAATTACCCTATTTTCATACTACAGAAGAAGCCCAAGTAGGTGCCACTTTTGGAGAACGATTAACAAATGCTATACAATCGGTATACGACCAAGGATATGACAATGTTATTACAATAGGTAATGACACACCTCATTTACAGACACATCACATTTTAGATACTGCAAAAAAACTAGAGAAGCATTCCCTTATTTTAGGCCCTTCTAAAGACGGAGGGTTTTATCTTATTGGATTGCATAAATCTCAGTTTAATCCTACGACATTTTTACAACTCCCGTGGCAAACTAAGACACTTGTAAAAGAACTTCTAAATACATACACAGAAGAAATTGAGCAAACACACCTACTCACAACCTTAGAAGATATTGATATCGCTATAGATATTAAAACAATCATCAAAGAACTTCGCACAATAGGGAATAGAAAACTAAGACAATTATTAGAAGCTATTATTTCTATAAACCGCATAATTAATACAAAAAGGAATCCTTTTATAGAGGCATTCTTTCAAAATCTATACTACAACAAAGGATCTCCTATATCACTTCTCACTTAAAATCACATACTTTTCACAAGTATGATTTGTTTATTCCATAAACAAATAAGGTCGGCATTACATCAATACATATATGCATTTTTTCTATAAGAAAGATTGCACAACATTAGAAGTCATCCATAGATGAGAATACTCGTTATTATATTATTTTTTACACTATCTACTGCGATAGGGCAGGAATCTATTGATCTTGTTTTAAAAGAATATAATAATCGCACTGTGCCTTATATTTCGGTAGAACAACTACATAAAAACAAAGACACCTACCTCATCTTAGACACACGTAAAAAGGAAGAATTTAACGTGAGTCATATCCCTGATGCTGTTTGGAGTGGAGAGAAGTTGGATAATTACGCTTTCGCGAAAGCGTACCCAGACAAATCACAACCTATTGTTGTGTATTGTTCGATAGGAGTGCGTTCTGAAGATTTTGGCGAAAGCCTACAACGCTTAGGATACAAAAATGTATACAATTTATATGGAAGCATTTTTATGTGGAAAGACAAAGGGAATACTGTTTTGAACAGCAAAGGAAACCCATCAGATAGTATACACGTATATAGTAAAACGTGGTCAAAATATTTAAAAACTGGCATTAAAGTATATTAACGTGAGCACAGAAAACACAAATAACTTGCTTCTTATATTCACTCGAAACCCAGAACTAGGGAAAGTAAAAACACGACTTGCAAAAGGAGTTGGGCAAGAAAATGCGCTTACAATATATAAGCAGTTATTGCAGCATACACATGATATAGTGATCCAAAATAATTGCAATAAACGAGTAGGATACTCAGTAAAAGTAAGAGATCATGACATCTGGGAATCAAGTTCTTTTGAAAAGTTTGCGCAAGAAGGAGACGATTTGGGACAACGTATGGAAGATGCATTTAAAAAAGCTTTTTTAGATGGATACAAAAAAGTAATTATTGTAGGGAGTGATCTTTATGACTTACGACCTCGTCACATAGAAGAAGCATTTACAGCATTATCTACTCACAAAGCAGTCATAGGCCCTGCCAAAGATGGAGGCTATTATTTACTCGGAATGCAGCAGCATATCCCATCTGTTTTTAAACAAAAAGAATGGGGAAGTGATACTGTTTTAGAGAGCACATTAAACGATTTAAAATCATACACAGTTCACACATTAGAAGAACTAAACGATATAGACTTTGCAGAAGATTTAAAACCTTATCCAGAGTTTAGCAAATACATTAACTAATTAAACTACAATCGCAATCATGAAAAAATTTACTATCTCCCTTTTAGTCTTTATAGGCTTAACGACAATCACTCAGGCTCAATGTTTTAGAGAAGGTGCTCTTACAGCTATAGATGACCCCACTCAATATCCAGTAGAAGGCACCGCTTCTATTCTATTTCAAACAGACGGTACAAAACAAGTTGTTTTTGCAGATGATTTTGCAACCGTACAAGGTATAGAGTTACGTGTATTCCTAACGACCACAGAACGCCTTGGTCAAGGAGGTGCAGAATTACAAGTTACTACAGAGCCTTTACAAGATGATAATGGTGGTCAAGATATGAATGATCCTATTACAGGTATGAAAGTATTTGATGTTCCAGATGGTGTTAACCTTAGTGATTATGACTATATCATTATACAGTGTGTCCAAGCAGATGTATTATGGGGGCGTGCAAGTCTGGGAGCTAATCAAGGAGCAGATTGTGATACTTTAAATACAGAAGATCACCCATTTGACGCAGTTGCTATCTCACCAAATCCTATGCAGGATCAGTTTACAATTTCTGGACTTACTACCCAAGATACAGAAATAGTCATTTTTGACATTTTAGGAAAAAGAGTATACACTCAACAAAATGTAACAAATCAAACAATCAATGTTTCTTCATTAAAAACAGGCATCTATATGATGACTATGATTTCTGGAGATCAACAAACAACAAGAAAACTGATTATTCAGTAAATCATATTATGACAAAATTCATTCAAGAGACTACAGAATACCTTCAAAAGAAAGGATTTGAGAACCCAGAGATAGGTATTATTTTAGGAACAGGACTAGGTCAGTTATTAGACAAGATTGACATCATAAAAGAAGTTAGCTACAATCACATCCCTAACTTTCCGACAGCAACAGTTGAGTTTCATAAAGGCAAACTAATTTATGGTGAATTAGAAGGAAAAAAGGTCATTGTAATGCAAGGGCGTTTTCATTTATACGAAGGATACTCATTAACAGATGTTACTTTCCCAGTAAGAATCATGCATGCTTTAGGTATTAAAAAGCTATTAGTATCAAATGCGGCTGGAGCAGTAAATCTCGACTTCAAAAAAGGAGAGTTAATGCTTATTGATGACCATATTAATTTACAAGGCGGATCGCCTCTTGCTTTTAAAGGAGTAGAAAAACTTGGTGAGCGTTTTACAGATATGAGTGCTCCTTATGACACAACAATGAATGCAACATTAGAAAGCATTGCTTCTTCAAAAGGAATTAATTTACACAAAGGAGTATATACTTCTGTTGTAGGACCTCAACTAGAGACACGTGCAGAATACAGATATCTTAAAATAATAGGTGCAGATGCCGTAGGCATGAGTACTGTACCAGAAATCATTGTTGCAAATCATTTAAATCTTCCTGTATGTGCTGTTTCTGTACTAACAGACGAGTGTGATCCTGACAATTTAAAGCCTGTAAATATTCCAGAAATTATAGCTATGGCTGGAAAAGCAGAACCTGAGATGATTACTTTATTTACAGAATTAATAAAAAAAATATAAACGAAAATTAATACGACTAAAAAGTCCAAAATTAAGTTTCACAATAAAACTAAACGAAGAATTAAAGAATTGCTATGTGTTCTTCCCTAATAAATTAAAACTAGAAAATATGAGTTACCTAGATGCAACAGTAGATGTATATAAAGAAGCAGCTTTGACACCAGATGTAGGACTTTGCTGTACAACAAACCCTATTTGGGAACTTCCTGGACTGAAAATTCCAAGAATCATGCAGGAGATGAACTATGGCTGTGGTAGTACTGTAAATGCCAGAGATCTTACCAACGAACCTAAAATGTTATATGTAGGAGTTGGTGGAGGTATGGAGCTATTACAATTTGCCTACTTTAATAGACACAAGAGCGGTGTTGTAGGAGTAGATGTTGTAGATGAAATGTTAGAAGCTTCTCGTAAAAACTTTGTTGAAGCTGAAGAATTAAACCCTTGGTTTAAAAGTGATTTTGTAGATCTAAAAAAAGGAGATGCTCTTAATCTACCTGTAGATGACAATACTATTGATGTAGCTGCTCAAAATTGCTTATTCAACATATTCAAAGCAGAAGATCTAAAAAAAGCGATTGAAGAGATGTATCGTGTTCTTAAACCACATGGTCGTTTAGTAATGAGTGACCCTACTTGTGAGCAACCTATGAATGAAGAATTACGTAACGATGATAGATTACGTGCCCTTTGTTTAAGTGGAAGCCTTCCTATTTCCGAATATGTAAAAGCACTTACGGATGTTGGATTTGGAACTATAGAGATTAGAGCCCGTAAACCATATCGTATTCTTAATCCTGGTGATTATCCTACAGATGAATTAATCTATATCGAGTCTATAGAAATTGCAGCTATCAAAGACCCTATGCCAGAAGACGGGCCTTGTATTTTTACTGGAAAAGCAGCTATTTATTATGGTAGCGAAGAATATCTTGATGACAAAAAAGGACACATCCTTCTAAAGAATCAACCCCTTGCGATTTGTGATAAAACAGCAAATGATATCGCAGCTTTAGGACGTGATGATATCTTTATCAGTGAATCTACATACCATTATGATGGTGGTGGATGCTGTTAAAATATAGCTTATCTACTATTTAGACATTCGTTAGAACAATTCTAACGAATGTCTAAATCTCTATCAATCCAATTCATCCTAAAGTAAAAATTATAAGAGTATTTAAAACACTCTTAATTAAGATATCCCTAATTATGAAGCATCTCCTCTTATTATGCGTATTTGCTATACTAGTTAGTTCTTGTTCCAATTCTAGCTCTAACACCAAAACAATAACTATTGCTGGGTCAAGTACTGTATTACCTATTATCTCAAATGCTGCAGAACTTTATAAGGAAACACACCCTGATATAAAAATTATAGTAAATGCAGGAGGATCAGGAGTCGGTGTTAATCAAGTGGGAAGTCAAAAAGTAAATATAGGCATGATCTCTAGAGACATTACTTCTAAAGAAAAAGGATTGTATCCTTCCATACTATTTAAAACTCAAGCTATTGGGAAAGATGCTGTTATACCTGCAATCTCATCTGAAATATATGATGCTGGAATCACAACTTTAACATTAGAGCAAATTGCAAAAATATATAAAGGAGAGATTACTAATTGGAGCGCTTTGCAAGGTCCAAACAAAGACATTCTTGTTATAGATAAAGAAAAGTCTAGAGGCACTCGCCATGTATTTATGGCTACTGTAATGAATAACAAAGAGGCCGACGCACCTGGCGCAGATCTTGTCTTAGGCTCAAACAACGAAGAACAAACTGCTCTTGTACAAAGTGATGCAGCCATAGGAATGCTCTCTATGGCTTGGTTAAATAATGATGTTAAAGGTACTTCTATACAAACACCAAATGGAGAGCCTGTCGCCCCAACCTTATCCAATATTATAGAAGGAAAGTTTCCTATTACAAGAGATCTAACAATCGTAACAAATGGGAACCCTACAGGGGAGGTCAAAAACTTTATAGATTTTTTACTAAGCCCCCAAGGTCAATCTATTGTAACAGATAACGGATATGTCAGTATTAAATAATAAAATAGGAAAAGGCTATGTATTACTAAGCACGTATATCTGCGTAGCCGTTACGCTTCTTATTTTTATTGTTTTATTTTCTAATAGTTATGACGCGCTACATCAAGTAGGATTAAATCTTTTTACATTAGAATGGAATCCGTCTTCTAATAAGTTTGGTGTTTTATCTATGTTATATGGAACTATAACAGTGACCTTTATTGCTCTTATAATAGCCACACCTCTAGGAATATCAGCTGCTATTTTCACATCTCAAATGACTTCTTCAAAAGGTAGAATACTTATAAAATCTACTTTAGAACTCTTAGCGAGTATTCCATCTATCATTTATGGACTTATAGGAATTGCTTTTTTCAGCACTTGGGTCGCTTCCATTTTTGATTTATCTACAGGGCGCACATTATTTACAGCAGGCATTCTACTTTCTTTTATGATATTGCCTACAATTATTACACTATGTGATGATGCGTTACATAATATTCCTAAACACTATAGTGAGGCCTCTAAAGGGTTAGGTATGTATCCTTATGAAATTATAAAGAATGTTCTCTTACCAATTGCCTCAAGAGATATTGCCGGAGCAATTTTACTGGCTCTTGGACGTGCATTAGGAGAAACTATGGCCGTTATGTTATTAATTGGGAGCATTGATAAAATCCCTGATCCATTTTACAATATTCTTTCTCCTGGTCAAACCATCACTTCCAAATTAGGAAGAGAAATCGGAGAAAGTGCCTTCGGCTCACTTCATTTTAGCGCATTAAATACTATAGGGTGTTTGCTTATGGTGCTCGTTATTATCATTACAATAACTACCCAAGTACACTTTAAAAAAGAGCGTTTATATGAATAGAAAAAATATAAATAGCATTTTTAAAATAGGCATATGGTCTGCAGTTACTATATGTTTTGGAATTCTCTTTTTCCTAATTACTGTACTCGTCGTAAAAGGAATACAGGCCATTAGTTTTGATTTCCTATTTACATCTTCTAAAAACTTTGGTGCAGAAGGAGGAATTATGTATCAAATCATAGGGAGTATTATACTTGTCATAACAGTAATAGTTTTAAGTGCTCCTGTTTCTATTGGTGTAGCCATCTACAAAAGCGAGTACATAAAGAGCTCTTTTGTTCAAAATATGACAGACACGTTAATCTATACTCTAAATGGGATCCCTTCTATTATATATGGAATATTTGGATTAATATTTTTTGTAAACATCTTAAATACGGGTATTTCTTGGTTTGTAGGAGCTATTATATTAGCCATTATGATTCTCCCAACGATTATACTCTCTACATATCAATCAATCAATAGTATTCCAAATGCATTTAGAGAAAATGCGAATGCATTAGGACTTAATAAATGGCAAGTAATTACATCTGTTCTATTACCAAGAGCATTAAATGGAGCTTTTACAGGTTCATTAATAGGTCTTGCAAGAGCCATAGGAGAGACAGCTCCTATTATGTTTATAGCCACCGCTTTTTCTGGAGTAACCATCCCAGAAAGGATACAAGAACCTATAAGCACATTACCTACACATATACTCGCTCTCGCTCAACAAGCAACAAACCCTCAAGCATTACAAAATGCATGGGGAGCAAGTCTAGTTTTAATTACACTCGTTTTCTTACTAAGTATTTCTGCCCTTGTAAGAAGAATCCAATTTTCTAAACTTAATTACTAATGGATATACAAACAATAACACATAAAAACATTCAAACAGATTTAGGCACTGTTGAAATATCTATTTCTAATTTTAGTCTTGCATTTCATGCAACCAAAATACTAAAGGATATTTCTGTTCATTTTTACAAAAACAAAGTAAATACTTTGATAGGCCCATCTGGAAGTGGCAAATCAACCTTATTAAGATGTATGAATCGCATCAATAACACTACGGAAGGGATAACAACAAAAGGCGCTATTCTATTCAACTCTAAAGATATTTTTAAAGATAATAATGATTTAAGCTATTTAAGGAAAGATATAGGAATGGTTTTTCAGCGCCCTTGCGTATTTCCAAAATCTATATTAGAAAATGTAGTATTTGGAATTCAACACCTTAAAAAACTATCCAAAACTGATAAACTAAAAATTGCCGAAAAACACTTAAAGGCGGTATCATTATGGAATGAAGTCTCCGACAGATTAAACGAGCCAGCAAGTTCTTTATCTATAGGACAACAGCAACGTCTTTGTATTGCAAGAGCTATCGCTATAGAACCTAAAGTAATCCTAATGGACGAACCTACCTCTTCATTAGATCCTATCTCTTCAAAAACCATTGAAAACCTTATACAATCTCTAAAAAAACAATATACAATTATACTTGTCACCCATAATATATCTCAAGCACAACGTATTTCTGATCAAGTAACATTTATTTGTGAAGGGAACATTATAGAAACAGGAAGTGCAGAAAAACTGTTTAATCACCCTGAAAAAATACAGACTAAAACATACCTATCTGATAACTTTTGTAATTGCTAGCAAGTTTTATGAAACAAAAGAATTATTTACAAATGTAAAGTATGGCGTAAATTTTGGACTAAACACCTGTATTAAGAATACATTATATTAAAAATAAAGCGCACATAGAGATATATAAAATCTATAAAGAAATTAATTCCAAAATGTCCCTTAAAACTAAAAACATGAAATATTATATACTAGCAATAGTCATTGTTTCAGGTATATTAACAGCTTGCGGAGGAAGTAAAAAAATAGTATCCGCTCAGCCTACTAAAGATATAGCTATCGCAGAAAAAGACATTACAGAGCGTAAAGCTCCTGAAGTCGAGACAGATATCATTGATACTCCAAATACTCCTATAGAAGAGGCAAAGGAAGAAATCGAAGAAAAAGAGATCGAAGCCTCTGTAGTAAAAGAAGAAATAGTAAAAGAAATCCTCAAACCATTAGAAGCATTTGATCACACTTCATATGGCGATCTCGTTGTAAAATATGTATCACCTGAAGGTAATGTAGACTATGATGGTTTTAAAAGAAATTGGGGGGTTTTAAGAACTTATATAAAAGCTTTAGGCGAGAATATGCCAACAGATCAATGGACTAAAGAAGATAAACTTGCCTACTGGATGAATGCTTATAATGCGATGACTGTAGATCTTATTCTACGCAACTATCCATTAGCAAGTATCAAAGACATTAAAGATCCTTGGGGGCAACGTTTCTGGAAACTTGGCCAAAAGTATTACAATCTAAACGAAATTGAACACAAAATCCTACGTAAGATGGGAGATGCTCGTATTCACTTTGGCATCAACTGTGCTTCTTTCTCTTGTCCTCCACTTCTTAATGAAGCATTTACAGCTCAGAAAGTAGACACACAATTAGATGCCCTAGCTCGTCGTTTTGTAAATGATACCGAACGCAACACAATTACAGCAAATAGTATTGAGATTTCAGAAATTTTTAATTGGTTTGCAAAAGATTTTAAAACTAACGGATCGGTTATTGATTTTTTAAATAAGTATTCTGATACCCAGATTGCTTCTAATGCAAAAAGGAGATATAAAGATTATAACTGGTCACTTAATAAATAAACATATTTGGGAACTCCCAAAATATCAATAATAATACCCACGCTCAATGAAGCCGAGAATATCACTCGGCTTTTGGAGCATCTTATCATTACAAAGGCGACGCCGACACCTATAGAAATCATCACTGTAGATGGAGGAAGCAATGATGCAACAACAGATTTGATAGACAAATATATCAAACAAAATAGTCATCATACTTCCATAAAATTCACCGCTACGTCTTCCCCAAAAGGAAGAGCTAAACAAATGAATGCTGGAGCAATCATAGCAAAGGGGGAGATTCTTTACTTTTTACATGCAGATAGTTTTCCTCCAGAAGAATACGATCAATATATTATAAACGAGGTAAACAAAGGAAATGATGCAGGATGTTTCCGAATGCGTTTTGACAGTAATCACTGGTGGTTACGACTTGCCAGTTGGCTTACTCAATTTTCTTGGAGAGCTTGTCGAGGAGGAGATCAAAGTCAGTTTATTACAAAAAAATTATTTGAAGAACTCGGGAGATTTGATGAACGCTTCATTATTTATGAAGATAATGATCTTATAAATAAACTTTACGCTAGACAAAAATTTGTAGTCATTAATAAAAAGATAACAACCTCATCTAGACGGTATAAAAATAATGGTATCTGGAAATTACAATATCATTTTTGGGCAATTTATATAAAAAAGTGGTTTGGTGCTTCTGCAGAAGAACTACACGAGTATTATAAAAAGAAGATTGCTTCTTAAACGCACTTCATTATCTTAGAGGGGTGAAATCGGTTGACCTTATCTTAATCATACTATTATCTATAGGAGCTTTTCAAGGAATTATCTATGGTGCTATTTTATGCCAAAAGAAAAGCATGCATTTTTATGCAAATCGTTTTCTAGCAGCTATTCTCTTCTTTTTTTCTTATCGCCTTATCGTAGAAACATGCAAGGTTTTCGGGTATCTTCGATATGATTTCTGGTATCAAATCCTTCTAGAATACAATTGGATTTACGGGACATTACTCTTCTTTTTTGTAAAGAGTTATGTGCAACCAGATTTTCGCTTAAAGCGAAAAGATTACATCCATTTTTTACCCGTTATCATTGAAATCATTTGGAGTTTCTTTATAAAATCACAAAATTTTTACTGGGACGGTACACGAGAGAGTTTATCCTGGTTAGGGTATTACGGATATATGGCTTGGATGTTATATCCTACCATGTATATAATCTCAAGCATGCTTCTTATTTACTACACAACGAGGGCTCAAAAGCTACTCAAACATCTTCCTCAACAAGTAAAATACCAACTCATACAAGGCAAATTAGATTGGATCAATCGTGTTGTACGAGTCATAAAGATATTTGCCATTGTGTATGTGCTAGGGATTCTCATAGATTACTTTTTCTTTAATTTCGCCAGCAATCTATTTTATGGACACCCTGTCTTTATAGGAATGGCAATTATTACCTATTGGTTAGGAATCGAAGGATTCTCTAGACGCAAGGATGAAGCTTTTAAAATTGTTCAACAGCTTTCCGATAAAGAGCAAAAACAGTTAGAAAAAATTGCTGTAGGTATTCAGAAAATAATGATAGAAGAATCTTTATATAAGGATCCCGAATTGACGTTAAGTACGCTTTCGCGAAAGCTAAAAACAAAACCTTACCTGATTACAAAATCTTTAAATACCATACTTCAAAAAAAGTTTACAGATTATGTAAATGAACTTCGCATTGAAGAAGTAAAACGAGCATTACAAGATCCTAAAAACAACAATTATACACTACTTGCTCTCGCTTATGACGCAGGTTTTAATTCAAAAGCTTCATTTAATAGAGCTGTAAAGAAAATTACCGGAAAGCCTCCTAGCTCTCTAAAATCAACACTTTAACAGGTTCAACTTTAAAATTGAGACTTCAAAAAATGTGTCATTATCAGAATTGAGACGACTCGTATCTCTTTCTTAATTCATCTTTGTATCAAACAAAAACGTACAAACGATGAAGAAGTATCTTATTATATGTCTTGTCCTATGTACCACATCTCTCTTAGCGCAAAGAGACTGGAGTGGTCCCAAAGGAAACGAACCATTGCCCGAAAAGTTACAGAACGTTAGAAGAGCAATTGACGTGATTAATTTTCCTAAAGAAAACGATCCTATAAAAATTGGAGATCGTTATTATTGGAAACATCTTACCTCCATACTTTGTAAAGAAAGTCCTGTTGAGATTATAGATTATGGAGCGTATTTATTTTATGACGGCACTTGGAATCTTAGAAAATCATATCCTCTTAAAGAATTAGACAAAACTTTTGGCTCTAAAAAACAACAATTGCTTCAAGGAACTCCATATAGTTGGACAGATAATCAGCGCATAGGTAAAAACCTATATGGAGGTTGGGCTCTATGGTACTTTATAGGTATCACAGAAGACGGAGAAACTATTTGCGGTTACGACACCATTAACACAACAACCCATCTTTTAAACAACTAATTATGAAAACATATTTCAGCATACTCTTTATAATGATTACATCCATTATCTGGAGTCAAAATACACATACACCTACTCAAGAAAGCAATACACTCACTTGGCAAGGAAAAGCAGCTTTGGGAAGCTATACACCAGAAGGTACTCTAAAAATTAAAGACATAGAGATACAAGCGACAGATTCAAAACTACAAGCGCTTACTATTGTAGTAGATATGACATCTCTATATCAAGAGAACGTACAACTCTCTGGGCATTTACGTGGTAAAGATTTTTTTCACGTAAAAAAACACAAAACAGCTGTTTTTAAACTATTAAAATCTGTAGACATAACAAGTATTGATTGTATTCTTACTGGAGCAATGACAATAAAAGGCAAAACAAATACAGAGTTAATTGAAGTACGCATTACCAAAACAGAGACTCATATTACTATAGATTTTAATCACACTATGGACCGTACTCAATATGATATCAATTATAATTCTCCTTCTATTTTTAAAAGCCTTAAAGAGAATGTTATTGCCGATAATTTTACACTGAAAGGAACATTAGTTTTTACAGAAGAATAATAGCACTAATAATTTTATCATACTATTACAAGTATAAAAAAAGTCCTCAAGCTATGTACTTGAGAACTTTTTTTTACAGAAGTGTTATCTTATAATATTATAGGTATAGATTACAAATCCCCTATCAACTCTACAAATGTACCATCAGGATCCTGTATAAGCACAAATGTTTTTCCATCTGGCAATTGTATAGGTGTTTCACCCAATGTCGGAATATTATTTTTCTTAATACGTTCTATAACCAGTGCTATATTTTTAGGAAAGATTGTAATATACTGCATCCCTGTATCATCTTGAATATGTTTTTGTTTAGGGTGTGTAGCTCCCTTCTTAAAACTCATCAATTTCCATTGTGCAGCTGTAGGGTTATCTTCTAGTTTAAGTACTGTTACATCAAAAGGCAATCCTCCTGTAAGACCAGTACTTTTTCCTATATCACCTGTAACACTAAATCCCGGTACTTCTTTCATCCCTACAACCTCAGTATAAAAAATCTTTGAAGCCTCAAGATCAGAAACAACAACACCTATACTTATTCCATTTTGCTCAAAGTCAGTCTGTGCATTTATTGTCATACCCATAGTTACAACTATTAAAAAAAGAATTGTTTTTATTACACGTCTCATATGTACTATTTTAGTTAGAAGTATTGTCCAATTCCAAAGACTAATCCGCTGGTGGCTCCTTGGGTAATACCATATCCATAATCTACTCTAAAAGTAGCATTAAAGATCTTCTTATGAATAAATCGAAAACCCACACCTGGATAAATTCGTATATTTTGATCATCTCCAAAATCTCCAAAATCTCCTCCAGGATTACGCCAACTACCTGCATCTACAAATGCGTTACTTTGAATAGCAAACCAAGTCTTATCTACAAGTGTATATCGATATTCTGTATTAAGAACAATCACGCCTGTACCGCGATCAATCGTATTTCCTACCCCTCGAACATTTAAATTATTATCTACAGAAAAAGGTGCAAAAGGAGAGTCTGCATTTGTAGCTAGACCTCCACGCAATCTACTCGCCCAATTTCCTTTTTCGCCAACTCTCAAAAAGTATTGAAAATCATTCCACCAAATCAAAAAATCGGGTAATGTCTCATTACTTGCGATGACATACTGGATATTAAATGTACTCTTAAAGCCCGAAGTATATTGATAATAGTAATCCAAATTATCATACTCATATACTCCTTTAAACAATAACTTATCTACACTTAATGCTTGAGGAACAAGATCACTAGTTGCTCCAAAAAGATATTCATAATCTTCGTTAAAAATGGTTACTCCAGTTTCTATTCTATGCTTAAAGTTAAAAGAATATAGTCCTAAGATTTCAAATGAGGTGTTATTATATTTATAGTCTGCTGTGCCTTCCTCTAGAAATACAGGTTCTTGTGTCGTTAAGCTTTGAAAATTTAAAGCTAAACCTATCTTATTATTAAATACAAAAGGAGCTCGTAGGTTAAAACCAAACGAATCAAAAGTATCTCTTTGATAAAATCCTCCAAAAGCAATATTACGACCTAAAGTATTAAACTCATACAAGCCTACTCTATAAGCAAATTCATCATCATTTGTCGTATATACATTAAGTTGAGGGTTAATCGTAAAATTCTCTTCTATATTATAAAAGACATTATAACTATTAGTCTCATTAGAGTAAAAAACTTGATAATATGCATGAGAGACTGCTGGTAACCTTTTTAATCTAATAATATCGTGATCTAAAACTGTAGAATCTAGAACTTGCCCTTGTTTGGCATCACTTATTAATCTAACAAAAGAACTCTTAAGGCGCTTATTACCTTGCACTTTTACATCTTCTATATATTGCTCCTGAGCATATCCTTGTAAAGACAAGGATAGAAGAAAGAGTAATAGTATCGATTTTTTAAGCATTATCCTTTATAATCAGAATACGTAAATATAATTAGTTCAAACGCTAAAACTAGTATTATTGCAGTGTTTATCTTTAAAAAAACTGTCCAATCCCAAAAACAAGTCCACTTGTTTCATTTTCTCCGATACCAAAGCCATAATCCAATCTAATGACCGCATTAAAAATACGCTTATGTATAAAACGCACTCCTAGTCCTGGGTTAACACGAATCGTACTCCCATCAAAGAGTTGATTGACATCATTTCCTGGAGTACGCCAAGACCCTGCATCTATAAAAGCATTACTCTGTATTACAAACCAGCCTTTTTCTAAAAGTGTATGCCTATACTCGGTATTAATAACGACAGAAGCCGTCCCACGATCTACAGTATTTCCTACCCCTCTAATATTAATTTGATTATCCAATGCAAAAGGCGCAAAAGGAGAATCCTCATTTGTGGTATAAGACAAACGCAATCTATTTGCCAAATTTCCTCGCTCTCCAATTCTAAAAAAATACTCAAGATCATTTGTTCCTACAAAAGCATCTTCTAAGAATTCTTCACCTCCAGAATTAAATATATACTGAGCATTTGCTTGATTTCTAAAACCTGAAACATATTGATATTCTATATCCAGATCATTATATTCATACTCACTTATAATCCCTACACTATTTGCTTCTAATTGATCTGGCAATCCAAGATCTGGTTGATCTGGTTCTACTAAATAATCTTGACTTCCTACCGAAAACCCCAACTCTACTCTATTATGAAAATCAAACTCATAAATAAGACTTGCTTGAAATGCTTTATTTTGGAATCTAAAATCTTCAGAAGTTGAGTCATCATTTACAAAAATAGGTTCAAAAGTGACATTATCTTGATAGTTAATTCCTAACCCTAATTTATTTGTAAACAAAAAAGGTGCTTCCCAAAATATACCATAAGAATCAAAAACATCTCTAGAATAAAACCCTCCAATAATCTGTCCTCGTCCAAACAAATTAAACTCAAAAGCCGAAACCCGAAAAGCAACATCTTCATCGTTATTTGCTTGAGAAATTCGTATTCCAGGAATTATAGTAAAGTTTTCTACAATAGTATACGTAAGGTTATAATCTGTTTCGGAGTTTTTGACAATCGTTGACGTCGCATTGGCAACCCCAGCAAGTCTATTAAGGCGCTCTACATCTGTAGCCACTTTTAAGGAGTCATAAACGCTTCCAGGTTTTACTTTGACAAGTCGTTTTATAAAAGATTCTTTAGTACGTTTAAGTCCGTTTATTTCAATTTTCGTAATAATTGCTTCTTGAGATATTGCAAAAGAAGAGACCATTAAAACCAGCAAGAAGATGGTTTTTCTCATATCAATTTCGATTTTTGTAGTTTTTAGGATTTAGACGAAATATCTAGTAGATAATTACAAAGTATATTTATAAACACGTAATGACTTTACTACATTTAAGATCAGAATGTTGACTCAAAATTTACTTGTAATAATGTGTTTACCCAATTATCTTCACTCACTCCCATAAGCGTAAAACCATACGTATCTCCATCAATCAAATCTGGAGGAGTTTCTTGTGTAATATTGAGCACTACATTGTCCAATTCATAGTATCTAAATTGAGGTTCAAACGTATAAGTTCCAGAGAGCAATTCATTAGACACATCAGACACTACTTGAAAGTAAATAGCATCTAAAGGCTGTACAATAGTTTCCCATTTAAAAAGTGGTGTTCCTATTTGAGATTGATCAATAGCTACATCCATACTAAAATTAGTATTCTGAGATTGATGTCTTAATCGTATAGGATTTGAGAGATGTAATATTCCGCTTTCGCGAAAGCTAATAATCACCCATTTCTCTTGAGATGTTTGTCTTGTAAACGTTTTGAGATATCCATTAAAAAAATTCTCTTCTGGAAGATCTATTTGGACGTAATTTTGATAATCATTTTTATCTACACTTGCATTTTCTGTTTCAAAATAGCGTAAGTCTGTTGCGCCCGGTCTTGGGTATACATACGCAATAATCTCATTAGGGTTTACAGAACCCGATGCACAAGCTATGACATTATCTATCTCAATAGTTTGCTGAGCAACCAGTGCCGCTAATGTATCATTTTGTTCAATGACCGTGTCGTCAGAACCACAAGCAACTAGTAAAAATAAGAATCCAAATAATAGATTAATCCTTTTCATAATATTCTTTTATTACAACTTCTGCTGGTTTATTCTGAGGTGTAAATCTATTATTATTACTTCCTCCAGATTCTGAATGATGGATAAACCATTTCCAAATAAATCCACCTGCAAACCAATCTTCCTTCCAAAGTGCTTCAAAAGTCCCTCGTGTAGTATTTGTCTGTGCTTCTAGATTTACGGTAGTCACAGAATGATCTGAAGTCCAAGGTTCTTTTGCTGTAAAATCGACACTACGATATCCCCACTCCGTAAAAAGAATTTTCTTAGCATGTGTGTTTGAGAAAGCAGACAACTCTCCTTTCCACCATCGCCATCCATCTATCACACTCTCCACTGTTGGTGTCTCCATCTCCGACAATGGAAAATAAGCATCTACCCCAATATAATCCATCTCATCCCAAAAAGGAACTCGTTTATATTCATCCCAATTTGCGGCATAAGTAAGTTTTCCAGTATACACAGCTTTCACTTTTTTGATAAGACCTTTCCAGTATTCTGGGCGATTTGCAACAAATTGTTCTAGTTCTGTTCCTATAGAAAATAACTCAGCATTGGTTTCTTGAGCAAGTGTCGCATAATCAAGTATAAATTTGGAATACGATTCTTCAAGCATCTTCCATTTCTCTTCGGTATCCATTTTAAGATACCCAGTGTACTCTCCTCTCCAAATCCATATTTGAGGTTTGACCATCACTTTTATACCATTAGACTGCAATAACTTGATATAAGATTTTGCACCATCACGTCGCTCTCCAAACCATTGTCTATCTGTATTATAAACAACCGAAGGGTTATCTAATCCTCTTACAAACCCAAAAGGCATGACCGCAGCATAATTTGCCCCTACATGCATTACTGGTTTTACATGTTCTTGCGTGACTTTATCTCGTGAAGCGACAAAACTTATACCATTGATTTTTTCAGTTTGTGCTACACTATTTTGCACAAGAAAAAGAAAGATTATAAAAAAGCGAATACTTGGATGCATAGTTATTTTTTATGGATCAAATTACAGTATTATACAGATATCTCTGTGTTAAATTCATCACAACTTCAGCACCAGTATAACGTGTTAATATAAACGGTAAAAACCCTAAGTATAAATTAGGGTTACCAAAAATGTAATCTTAAAAAAGGCTCGCAAAGCTTCTATAACCGGTTTCAAAACTTTGCGAGACACTTGGATACGATAGCCTAGAAGATGTATAGGGGTACCTCGACTAGGCGATGTATACTATTTCTTAAAGGACATAACGAAGCCCTAGATTATAGGATTCTCCTAATCCTGAATCATTCCCTCTCGCAAAGTAGCTAAACAATGCCTCTACGTTTAAGGATTTTGTAAGTTGGTACTTTGCTCCAGTTCCAATAGCTGTTAAGTCTTGCTCAAAATCATTTCCTAAATCTATAAGTTGAAAATGCTGACCAAATACTTGTACTGTAAACTTAGAACTAGGGAAGTAACTTAAGAATACTCCAGGAGTAAGACGTAAACTATCATTTGCAAAACTTCCTTCAGATCTTCCATCACCAGTATCAAAAATTAAGTCATCTCCAAAATTAAATTCTGTATTTAGATCAAAAAACAATTGCCATTCATTACTACTTCCTAAAGGAAGATCATAGAAAAATCTGTTTTGAAATGTAAAACCATCTTGATCAAAGAAAACACCATCATCAAACTCACTATCAATAAGTGGGATTACAATAGAACTCTGAATAGAAAAATTACTTACACTTTTAAAAGGAACAAACTTAACACTAGGGGCTATACTTGTAATACCACTTCTAGCAGTTCCTCTCTCTCCATCAAAACTAAATACATCAAATGCTCCTCTTCCTCCAATAGTATTTGATCTAAACTCTAAAATAGCTCCTACACTCACTCTTCTATTTTCTGAAACCCCATAAAATACATCAAGTGTAGAGGTGAAAAAATTCTGTCTTGCGACGTCTATCACATCTCCATTACTATTTGCCTCTCTAGTTTGGGTAAATAAGTTATTAAACCATTTAATGTCAACTTGTCCTTTTCCTATCAATTTTGATGGCGTTAAGTTTTGTATTACAGAACCTCCTTGATCATCGTTATCTGTATCATCTTGTGCAAAGGCGCTTATGGTAAATAATGTAACTAACGCTAGTGTAAAAATCTTTTTCATTTTGTGTTTTTTGGTTTGTGCTTCCCAAACCTGATCATTTTCAATTATGCAGATCAGGTAGGAAGTCTTTTTATAAAAAATTGTATTCTTATAATGTTATTTTACTTGGTTTAATGTCCAATCATATGGGTAGTAAGAAACTTTTGCTTTTGCAGGAATTGCTTCTTTTCTAAATTTATTGATATAGTCTACTTCGTTCCCATTTTGAGTAAAGTCTCCTTTATACCATTCAAAGATTTGAGATAATTGGACTTTATTCCCCTTTACTTTAATAAAGTTAGGATTATTAAGTGCTATTGTTGTTTGTCTTTGTAATTGTGCTTCTAATTTTGCAGGGGTATATGCTTCATTAATAATAGGAGGGCATCCTAAACCTGCACATACTAATACAAAATGAAAACGTGCTTCTTGAGGAAATACTTTCCTAAGTAATTTGTTTTCAAGATCATTTAGCGTTGTTTTCGTACCACCTATCTCATGAGTTGTTTTATCAAAAAATCCATTTATTTTCAAAGGTCCTTTTACAGGATACTTCTCTACAATACCTTTTATTACAGTAATATTATATGCATTAATCCAAAAAGCCTGGTATGTTTTTGCATCGCTTTTTGAAACACGCACCCCTTTTGCGAGAGTTACAAGTTCATTAAGTGTTTCAGGGTTACTTTTAATAGTTTTATAATCTACACGTCCATTTTTTATATATGTACTAAAGAATACATCTGCTTTATTTATAAACGTATCTACATTTTGCCCGTAACTCACGGCAACAAATAATAAAGTAAAAAGAGTGGCTATTCGTTTCATTTTAATTTCAATTTTTATGTTGGCTTCTGTCGTTATTTTTTTTATAGTCTTACAAAACTAGTTGTCAAATTTTCCTTTTTTTTAAAAAAAAATCCCCGTAGTAAAAACCACATAGACCTTACATTTTAATTCATTATTTAAAATAATTCTAAATACAGGCACATTGTTAAGTTCATTATCTTTAAGACGACCTTAATTAGGAATTTTATTGCGATTGCTATTTATAATGCTTTCGCGAAAGCTAAAAAACAACTACCCTCATATGGAAGAACATATTGTTATCATAGGTAATGGAATTTCTGGCGTAACAACTGCTAGACATATTCGAAAGTTATCTGACAAAAAAATAACCATAATTTCTGCAGAGACCGATCATTTCTTTTCTCGTACAGCACTTATGTATATATACATGGGTCATATGAAATATGATATGACAAAACCATATGAAGATTATTTCTGGAAAAAAAACAGGATCGATCTTAAACGTGCTTTTGTAGAAACCGTAGATCATGCAAATAAACAATTACAATTTGCAGATGGAAGCACCATGGCATATGATAAACTTGTACTTGCAGTGGGTTCAAAACCCAACAAATTTGGATGGCCAGGTCAAGACTTAGAAGGCGTTCAAGGAATGTATTCAAAACAAGATCTTGATGCTCTAGAAAAAAATGCACCTGACAACAAAGCATGTAATCGTGCTGTTATTGTAGGAGGAGGATTAATTGGTATTGAAATGGCAGAAATGCTACGTTCTCGTAATATTCCTGTCACATTTTTAGTGCGAGAAGATAGTTTCTGGAATGGTGTATTACCAGCTGGAGAAAGTGGGATGATAAATCGTCATATTAAAAATCACCATATTGATTTACGCTTAGGCACAAATCTAAAAGAAATCTTATCTGACGAAAACGGACGTGCACGTGCCGTAGTCATCCAAGAAACAGGAGAAGAACTACCGTGTAATGTTGTAGGACTTACTGCTGGAGTATCACCAAATGTTGACTTTTTAAGAGATAGTGGTATTGAGCTAGGAAGAGGCATTAAAGTAAATCGTAAACTAGAAACAAATATTCCAGATATTTATGCAATAGGTGATTGCGCAGAACAGCACGAAGGTATCGGAATGCGTCGTCCTATAGAAGCAGTATGGTATACAGGACGCATGATGGGTGAAACACTTGCTCAAACTATTTGTGGCAATCCATTAGAGTACAAACCAGGTCATTGGTTTAATAGTGCTAAGTTTTTAGATATAGAATATCAAACATATGGATGGGTTTTTGGAAGACCACAAGAATACGAACAACAATTTCACTGGATTCATGAAGATGATACAAAATGTATTACTGTATCTACCCATAAAGACTCAGGAAAATTCTTAGGAATAAATACTTTTGGAATTAGAATGAGACATGAAGTCTTTGACAAATGGCTTACCGAAGAGCGATCTACAGATTATGTGATCGAACATCTAAAAGAAGCCAATTTTGACCCAGAGTTTTATAAATACTTCGAGCAAAATATTATTACTGCTTATCAAAATCAATTACAAACCACATAGTACTATATATAATGAATTCAAGACTAAACGAGAGTATGTCTCTAGCTAAGCCTAGTCCACAGGACATCTCTATTAAACAAAAAGTGGCACTTGCATTAGGTTTTCTAGGACTATTTATTATGGTGCTTGCCTTGGCAAATGTAGATATGCCTAATAAAGGAGTTTTTCTAACGATCGCTATAGGGCTTATTTCTACAGGAACTGTTATTTATGCAAATGACGCTTATCTTACCAAGTTAAAAGGGATTAAAAATGATGGATTATGGTTTAAGTCTATCTCTTCAAGAGGAACTTGGGGGTGGATTTTAGGAGTCATACTTACTGCATTTTATATTGTCTTATATTTTAAAGCAGAATTACTAGGACTTGGTAAAGATGGAGCAGCAAATACAGGGCTTGTCTCTTTATTTGACCCTTTAAGTAATCTCTTAAGTGGACGGCAAGCTAGCGAATGGTTTGTATACGGTGCATTATATACCGTTGCTATTATCATATTTGGATATAAGTTTATCTTAAAATATCGTCATAATCGTTACCAGCAATTACGTACTGTATCTGTCATGTCATTCCAATTTGCATTTGCATTTATGATTCCTGAATTAATGTATCGATTAAACTCAGATGTTCCTTATAATGATTTAAAGAACATGTGGCCGCTTAATTATTATGCTTTTGATCAATGGCGTGTAGATGGATTTATAAATTCTGGAACGATAGGTCTTGCCTTTCTTATACTAGGAATCCTATCTATTTTTGTGATCTCCCCATTCCTTACGTATAAGTATGGAAAACGCTGGTATTGCTCTTGGGTATGTGGATGTGGTGGTCTTGCCGAAACTGCTGGAGATGCTTTTAGATCTCTATCTTCAAAGAAAATGTCTGCTTGGAAAATTGAGCGTTGGTTAATACACACGGTCTTAGTATTTTCTGTAGTCATGACAGTAGGAGTCATTTACACCTATCTTGGATACGATCCTGACAAATATTGGTTTAATAGAACAACTTTTCTTGTTTTTATAGGAGTATTCTTAACGGCTATATTTGCAGTAGTGATGCTTTTTAAGCGTCAAGAATTAGGAAAAGATGCACGATATGGAGCAATAGGATATGCTTTAGTAATGCTACTTCTAGTTGTAATACACTTAACAGGAACAACAGATGAAATCTTTTTTATGCAAGCAGGAACACTGCGCTCTGCCTATGGATTATATATAGGTTCTATCTTTTCAGGAGTAATAGGAACAGGATTTTATCCTATCCTAGGAAATAGATCTTGGTGTCGTTTTGGATGTCCAATGGCTGCTGTCTTAGGTTTCCAACAACGTATGTTCTCTAAGTTTAGAATTACTACAAATGGAGGGCAATGTATCTCTTGTGGTAACTGTTCTAACAGTTGTGAGATGGGGATTGATGTAAGAGCTTATGCTCAAAAAGGAGAAAACATCGTACGATCTAGTTGTGTGGGTTGTGGTGTATGTTCGGCTGTTTGCCCTCGTGGAGTTCTAAAATTAGAAAACGGAGCATTAGAAGGCCGTATCAATCCTACAGATGTATTATTAGGAAATGACGTAGACCTAATGGATTATGTAAATAACAAGAAAGTGAGTTAATCTACTTACTGTTCATAGTTTGCTTTCGCGAAAGCAAAAAATAAATAAAAAACCGCCTCAGATGAGGCGGTTTTTTATTATACATTTAGAACTCAATTATTTTTTCAAAATCAATCAAAGAATAAACTTTACTCTATATGCATACTGTTATTATTGGAATAGAATTTCAAAAAAAGAGCAAGAGAAAATATGATGCTGATCATATTGAAAATATTATAGAAGACATTTCTCACAATCCGAAAATTGGAAAAAAAATACAAGCAGTTAATAATATCTATGTACTAGACATAGGACGTACTAAAGATAAAAAACACGAATATCAATTAGTTTATTATTATCAAGGAAAGAATACTCCATTATTCATTATCACTATTTTCAAAAAAAAAGAAAAAGATCTTTTATCTAAAATTATAAGTAGTTTAATTATTGAAACTTCAGCAAAAATTTGAAATTAAAACCTAATTATGAATCTAAACATTACAGCCTACTCCACAGCTTTATTTTCTACTTGGATTAATATAGAAGAACTAGGTCTTTTATTTGATGCTGGAGATGGAGTGACTTCTGGTCTATTACAAAAATCTGGAAAGATTAAGCATGTATTTATCACACATCCAGACAGAGATCACATTACAGGCTTGTTTCAATTAAATCAATTAAACACTAGAAAAGGATATCCTAAAATATATTACCCAAAACATAGTGGTTCTTTTCCAGCAATGAGAGATTTTCAACACAAATTTGATCCTCATATCCAAGGAGCAACTTGGCATGAATTAGAACATCTTGACACGATATCGATACGTAATGATTTATTTGTAGAAGCCATCCGCAATGAACATATAGAAGCTCCACAAGGCATATCAAAAAGTCTCAGTTTTAAACTATTTCAAACAAAACAAAAACTAAGGAAAGAGTTTACACATCTTGATGGCAAAAACATTAAAGATTTAATTAAAATAAAAGGCAGAGATGCTCTCATGGAAACGATTAATACTAATATACTATCATATGCTGGAGACACTCCTGTAGATGATTATAGTACATGGGATCATTCTGAAATATTAATTCATGAATCTACATTTCTTCAAGATCAAGAAGGCATGATTGTAAAAAGCAGTTCCAATAAGAACAAGCACAGTAAACTTAATGAAGTTCTGCAGATGGTTTCAGAAATCACTGTAGGTAAACTCATTTTAAATCACTTTTCATCTCGTTATTCTAAACAAGAGATAGATGCAAATGTTATTAAACTTTGTAAAGCGTATAATCTAAAGATTCCTGTTCATGTGATCTATCCAGGCGAGATACATCGTGATATTTTAAACACACGACCTATATATGAATAGATTCAGTCTTATTCTTGAGAGAGGAAATACGTAAAAAATACTTTTGCAGTATCAAAGGAAGGGCAATTTGTAACTAACTCATCTACATTTACATTATTCTTCTCTATAAATATCCTATCATTTAAGAAATAATCATCTCCTACTTTTTTATTAAATTCCGGATGAAATTGAGTCCCTAATAAACGCTGATTATAATTTATATACGCTTGTATTGCAGAATGATTATTTGTTGCCAAAACTTCAGATCCCTCTGGCAATGCTATAACTTCATCAAAATGATGTTGCCAAACATGTTCTTGTCCTTCAAGGTTTAGTATATCCTTAGCATTATTTACAAACTTCACACTTCCCCACCCTACTTCAAAACCATGAGGAGAAGATCTGACTGCCTGAGGGCCAACTAACGATTTACATATTAATTGGTGCCCATAACAAATGCCCATTTGCCAGATGCCTTTGTCTCTAGCATCTCTAATATACTTTATAGCCTTTTCTGTAAAAGGAACAGTGTCTTCTATAGACAATGCTGAACCTGTATGGATAATATGCGTATACTCTTTTTCAATTAAATCATCTGGAAAAGATACTTCTGTATCTATAAACAACGAAGACACATCCCAATGCTCTTCTGTCAAACAGCTTTTAATTGTAGGTGTTTCCAACCTATCTACTGAGTAATCGAGAATTAAAATTTTTTTCTTTTTCAATTTTTCTTATTTCAAGTGCACGATAAAGATACATATCGTAAGCAAAAAATAATCATAATGATATTTAAAAAAAACAAAAAAGCCGATCTCTTCAGATCGGCTTTTTTATATATAATTTCAATATTATGCTTCGGGTTTCATTTCAAAGTCTTCCATAAACTTTGTGGTATAGTTACCTGAAATATAATCTGGATGTTCCATTAATTGTCTATGGAAAGGAATGGTTGTTTTTATTCCTTCTATAACAAACTCATCAAGTGCTCGCTTCATTTTATTAATTGCTTCTTCACGTGTTTGTGCAGTCGTAATTAATTTTGCAATCATCGAGTCATAATTAGGCGGAATCATATAACCACTATACACATGAGTATCTATACGTATTCCGTGACCTCCTGGGGCGTGTAATGTTGTAATACGTCCTGGTGAAGGTCTAAAGTCGTTAAAAGGATCTTCTGCATTTATACGACATTCTATAGCGTGTAACTGCGGGAAATAATTTTTCCCAGAAATAGGAACTCCCGCTGCTGCAAGAATTTGTTCACGTATTAAATCATAGTCTACTACTTGTTCTGTAATAGGATGCTCTACTTGAATACGTGTATTCATCTCCATAAAATAGAAGTTACGATGCTTATCTACTAAGAACTCAACGGTTCCTGCTCCTTCATATTTGATAAACTCTGCAGCACGTACAGCGGCATCTCCCATATCTTTACGCAGCTTATCTGTCATAAATGGAGATGGCGTCTCTTCTGTTAATTTTTGATGGCGACGTTGTACTGAGCAATCTCTTTCTGATAAGTGACATGCTTTTCCATTACTATCTCCAACTATTTGGATTTCTATATGGCGTGGCTCTTCAATGAGTTTTTCCATATACATTCCGTCATTTCCAAAAGCAGCAGCACTCTCTTGTCGAGCATCTTCCCAAGCTTTTAGTAGTTCATCTTCTTTCCATACAGCACGCATACCTTTTCCACCACCACCAGCAGTTGCTTTAAGCATTACTGGATATCCAACTTCGATTGCAAGTTTTTGGCATTCTTCAAAATCGGCTATAATTCCTTCAGATCCAGGTACACAAGGTACTCCAGCGGCTTTCATAGTTTCTTTTGCACTAGCCTTATCTCCCATTTTATTAATCATCTCTGCTGTAGCTCCAATAAATTTTATATCGTGCTCTTCACAGATCTTAGAAAATTTTGCATTTTCAGAAAGGAACCCATAACCTGGGTGAATTGCATCTGCATTTGTAATTTCTGCAGCAGCAATAATATTTGCCATTTTTAAATAGGACTCGTGACTAGGAGGTGGTCCTATACAAACGGCTTCGTCTGCAAACTTGACATGAAGGCTTTCTTCATCTGCTGTTGAGTATACAGCAACTGTTTTTATTCCCATCTCCTTACACGTACGTATAACGCGCAGAGCGATCTCGCCTCTATTTGCAATAAGTATTTTCTTAAACATAGGTGTTCAATTTATTTTTAGGAAGCATACAGTATTGTATTGCTTATGTTTTGCTTTCGCGAAAGCAAACCCTTCCTAATACATTAAAAATACCCGTAAGGGATTATGATGGATCTACTAAAAACAATGGTTGATCAAACTCTACTGGTGAAGAATCATCTACAAGTATCTTTACAATAGTACCTGAAACTTCACTTTCTATCTCGTTAAAGAGTTTCATTGCTTCAATCACACAAAGAACATCTCCTTCCGAAATCGTTTTTCCTACTTCAACAAAAACTGGTTTATCAGGAGCGGGTTTACGGTATAATGTTCCAATAATTGGTGACTTTATAGTGATATATTTTGAATTATCATCTTCTGCTGGGGTTGGAACTGCAGGAACAGCCGTTTCAGCAGCTTGAGCTACTGGTGCAGAAACAGCTGGAGCTGTAGCCATTGCTGGCATATGTTGCACAAAAGTCGTAGCACCTTTTTCCTCATCGCTTCCAGTTTTAATGGTAATTTTAATATCATCCATTTCTAGTTTTACTTCACTAGCGCCTGATTTTGCAACAAATCTTATAAGGTTTTGAATTTCTTTTAAATCCATAGTACGTTTGTTAGTCTTTTAGGTTTTAATTTTAGGAGTTATAAGCCCAGGTCAAATAAATTGATCCCCAAGTAAATCCACCTCCAAAGGCAGCAAAAATAATTTTGTCCCCTTTTTTGAGTTGGTTTTCATAATCACTCATCAACAGTGGTAAGGTTGCTGATGTTGTGTTACCGTAACGGTGAATATTGATAAGAACTTTGTCTTCCTCAAGCTTCATACGTTTTGCGGTAGCGTCTATTATTCTTTTATTAGCTTGATGAGCAATAAGGTAACTTACATCATCTCCCGTCAGGTTATTACGAGCCATGATTTTATCACTTACATCTGCCATATTTGAAACAGCATATTTAAATACTGTTTTCCCATCTTGAAAGACGGTATGCTGTTTATTATTTATTGTTTCATGAGAGCTAGGGAGTATAGATCCTCCAGCATCTATTTTTAAAAAGTCACGTCCTACACCATCCGATTTTAAGATTTCGTCGTGTAATCCATATCCTTCTTCATTAGGTTCAAAAAGAACAGCTCCAGCTCCATCTCCAAAAATGATACATGTAGACCTATCTGTATAATCAATAATAGAAGACATTTTATCTGCACCTATTAATAATACTTTTTTATAACGTCCAGATTCTATATAACTAGAAGCTGTTGACATTCCATACAAAAAACTTGAACAGGCTGCTGTAAGATCGTATGCAAAAGCATTTGTAGCGCCTATTTGCGTTGCTGTATAGACTGCAGTAGATGCAACTGGCATATCTGGAGTTGCAGTAGCAACAATAACCATATCGATCTCAAGTGGATCAAGATTTGTTTTTTTCAACAAATCATTTGCTGCTTGAATAGCAAGGTACGATGTACCTTTACCTTCTTCTTTAAGAATACGACGTTCTTTAATCCCCGTTCTTGAGGTTATCCATTCATCGTTAGTATCGACCATGGTCTCCAAAATCTTATTGGTGAGCACGTAGTCTGGAACATATGCCCCTACAGCTGTAATTGCCGCTGAGATTTTATTCATTTGCTTCAGTTAGGTTATTACCATTCTATATCAAAAAGGACACAAAAGGGAGCGAAAAATACTAAAATTTGGTCAAAACGAACCAATAATTAACTTTTTTTACAAAAAACATATACAAAAAAAACCCCCACATCGTGAGAGTTTTTATGCTATATGGGTCATAGAAAGTTTTTAAGCTTCTACTTCGTCTCCAGTTTTATCAATAACTACTTGACCTCTGTAATATAATTTTCCTTCGTGCCAGTGTGCTCTGTGGTAAAGGTGTGCCTCTCCTGTTGTAGGATCTACAGCAATTTGTGGTACAGCAGCTTTGTAATGCGTTCTTCTTTTATCTCTTCTCGTTTTCGAGATTTTTCTTTTAGGATGTGCCATTACGTATACTCTTATTTATCTGTTAATAGTTTCTTTAATAAATCCCATCGGGGATCTGTTGTTGACTGATCGTCGTCTTCTTGTTCTTTTTTACCACCTAAACTTAATTCTTCAAGCTTATTTAGTATTTCTGATTTTAATGTTCCGTCTTTAACGCCAGGATGAATCCTTTTGTTTGGGACAGATAGTATGACTAGTTCATATATATATTGAGATACGTTTAATTCATATTCTCCATAAGGTAAAATAAGAATCTCTTCGTTTTCATCATTATATTCTTGACCAAACTTAACAACAATCTCAAAATCACCTTTTATAGGTTCATCATAAGGTTCATTAGTGAGATCACAATTTATATTCACAGTGCCATCAACTTTAAAATGCAATTGCATTAATGTTGCCTTTTTAACAAAGTCAAGATTAACATACAGGTTTGCACCATTAAAGTCATCAAATTCAAAATGATCAAAGAACGACTTGTCTATTTGATATTCAAAATTATGTTCTCCTTCTTTTAAACCTACATACTGTATGGTAAATAGTTTCAAATCTTTCATCACATCATCCGTTAGGAGCGTGCAAAGATACATATTTTTCTGAATTCCAAAACTTCTTACTGAAATTTATTTTCTACCTATATCTCATATATACAAAGAAAACATTATTTCTCTATTCTCTAGGGTTATGACGACCTTTGTTTCCTTGCTTACGGGGAGATACCTTTAGAACATTCTTTGTGAGTTCTGTATATCCCTGCCTCTTATTATAAATATCGATTGCTGTAAAAATTGCTTCTCTAAAAGAGCTATGATCTGCCTCACCTTTCCCAGCTATCTCATAAGCAGTACCATGATCTGGAGATGTCCTGATACGATCCAATCCAGCAGTATAATTGACACCCTTACCAAATGACAGTGTTTTAAAAGGAATTAAACCTTGATCATGATATGCTGCCAAAACCGCATCAAAATTCTTATAATTACCTGACCCAAAAAAACTATCTGCAGCATATGGCCCATATACAATTTTTCCAGTGCTTCTTATTTTTTCTAATGTAGGCACAAGTACTTTATCATCTTCATCTCCTATCACCCCATTATCCCCTACATGAGGATTAATACCAAGCAGTGCTATTTTAGGTAAACGAATACCAAAATCACTTTCCAATGTAGCATACAGTGTTTGCACTTTTTGCGTTATCACTTCTGGTGTTATATGAGTAGACACATCTTTTACAGCAACATGATCCGTAAGAAGTCCTACTTTAAGGTTATCTGTAACCATAAGCATCATAGCATCACCATTAAGCTCTTGCGCAAGATAATCTGTATGGCCAGGGAATTTAAAATCATCATTTTGTATAGACGCTTTATTAATAGGCGCTGTCACAAGAACATCTATATCTCTATTTTTGAGTGCTTTTGTTGCTGCTGTAAATGAAGACAGTGCATATTTACCTGTTTCTTCTGTTGCCTCTCCAAATTCTATCTTTACAGGCTCCTTCCACACGTTAAGCACATTTACCTTACCATCTATAACCTTAGACAACACATCTACACCATATAAGTTTACCTGGCTACCTAACTTCTTTTTAATAAAAGAAAGTGTTTTTACAGAGGAAAAAATGATAGGTGTACAAAAATCTAACATCATAGTTTCAGAAAAAGTTTTAAAAACAACTTCTGCTCCTATTCCATTTAAATCTCCTATAGATATTCCGACTTTAATTTTTTGATCTTTCTTCATTATATACCAGCTATGGGTTTTGTATTTTTACATCACAAAAGTAACCAAATTATAGTCATTCATGTTTACAGGTATTATTGAAGATTTAGGTAAAATTATCAAAATAGAAAAAGAGCAAGAAAATATACACATTACCGTAGAAAGTCGTCTTACTCCAGAACTTAAAATTGACCAAAGCGTTGCACATAATGGAGTGTGCTTAACTGTTGTAGCAATAGATAAAAATCAATACACCGTTACCGCTATTAAAGAGACATTAGAAAAAACAAATCTACACACATTGCAAATACAAGATGATGTCAATCTAGAACGCGCCATGGTACTTGGCGCAAGATTAGATGGACATATTGTCCAAGGCCATGTTGATCAAATTGGCATTTGCACTGGTGTAAAAGAAGAGGATGGTAGCTGGAGGTTTGACTTCTCTTACGATCTAAAATTATCAAACGTAACTATAGAAAAAGGGTCTATTACTATAAATGGTGTAAGTCTTACGGTAGTTGATTCTATAAAAAACGGATTTAGCGTAGCCATCATACCATATACATATGAGCACACCGTATTTAAAGACATCAAAGAAAACACAATTGTAAACTTAGAATTTGATGTAATTGGCAAGTACGTAAAAAGATTAACTGAAGCGTACTAATTACGCTTTAATAGTGCGGTTTTTATAAAAATACACAATACCTACTAGCAAACCAGCAGTTAGAAGCATCATTATATTTTCATCTAAAGGAACAGCAAGACCTGGAAGCGAAGGGATACGCTCTCCACCTGGTGCAGGAGGAGGAGGTGGCATTGGACCACCAGTCACTACTTCTTGGGCAAAACTAGTCGTTCCCACTACAAGCAGAATTAAGGTTAATACGAAGTACTTGAGTTTGGGGCTCATAGACTACAAAAATATATAATTCAAAATGTATTTCTATATAACGCTCTTACTATAGTGTTAGTATATTAAAAAACGTGCTTTTGGTCGACAATAATAAGCATTTTATCGGTAAAAACAAGCAAATACTTGTTTTTTTTGCAAAAAATATAACCTTCAACCCACACCGACAAAAAAAAACACCATAAATGCAAAGAGTAGCATTTTACTACATTTTACACGCATGATGGAGGTCACAAAATATATTATCCAAAGCGATTTGACTAAGATACACTTCCATTGTACTTTATGTGTTTTTATATAAAACAACTGTAACAGTAATTATCCTAACTCAAAAAACAAATAAAATACAATACTTCAAAAAAAAGTGGTCCCACTTGGGCTCGAACCAAGGACCCTCTGATTATGAGTCAGATGCTCTAACCAACTGAGCTATGGGACCAAAAACGGGTGCAAATTTATGACAAATACTCAATAGAGCAAAGAATTTTATTGCTTATTATTATTTTCTTGGCATAATTCTACCAAAACACCACCTGCAGTCTTAGGGTGAATGAATGCTACAAGCTTATTATCAGCACCTTGCTTAGGTTTTTCATTAAGCAATATAAATCCTTCTTCTTTTAATCGAGCCATCTCTTTTTCTATATTTTCGACAGCAAAAGCAATATGATGCACTCCTTCTCCTTTTTTATTAATAAATTTTGCAATAGGACTATCTTCAGTAGTTGCTTCAAGGAGTTCTATTTTATTAGGCCCTACTTCAAAAAATGAAGTACGTACACCCTCGGTAAGCACCTCTTCAATTTTATAGTGTGCTTTACCGAGCAATTTAGCATACAACAGATTTGACGCTTCAAGATTCTTTACTGCAATTCCTATATGTTCAATTTTATCCATCAATTTTAGTTTTAATATGAGTATGCTTTCGCGAAAGCGTATATTTTCCTATCGAAAACACAGAATACAAAAGTAGTACAATCTATAAAAAACGTATTTTTGCCCTATGGAATCAAATAGACAGAAAAAAGTAGCTGGTGTTTTGCAGAAAGATCTTGCAGATGTATTACAAAATGCCCTACGTGATGGTGGACACAGAGGAATAATTGTATCCATCTCTAAAGTAAAAGTCCCTACCGACCTTTCTATCGCAAAAGTATACATGAGTGTTTTCCCAAACGCCGAAGCAGAAAATATCTTACGAGAAGTAAATCTAGTTAAACCCATTATTAGACATGAAATCTCTCAACGCACGCGTCACCAATTAAGACGCATGCCTGAATTGCAATTTTACATAGACGATTCCTTAGAATATATGGATGGTATTGACAAATCCTTAAAAGGAGGAGATAATCCTATTGAAGATCCTTCTCTACTAGATCAAAGAAGAAAATCATAAATGCGGTTTTCCCTATATATTGCAAAACGATATCTCTTTTCTAAGAGTGGAACAAATGCAATTAATATTATTACATTAGTTTCTGTCATAAGCATCATTATAGGCACCGCAGTACTTCTTATTGTATTATCTGCTTTTGCTGGACTAAAAGATTATAATGTTTCTGTTACCTCTGTGATAGATCCTGATCTTAAAGTCTTTCCCTATAAAGGAAAAACAATCACAATAAATTCTGATCAAGAAGATGCGCTAGCAAAGACACCTGGAATTTTTTATTATTCTAAAGTTATAGAAGAACGCGCCTATCTTGAATATGATGGAAAAACACATCTTGGTTTTATAAAAGGAGTAGATGAGAATTATCTTAATGTAAACCGAGTAGACACTACATTATTTGCCGGAACTTGGCCTAGTGTAGGAGAACCCGAAGTTGCCATAGGGTTTGGAATACGACGTAGGTTATCTTTAGGAATTAGTGACTATGGAAACCTATTGAGAATTATGGTTCCTAAACCTGGTACAGGTCAAATTACAGATCCCTCACAAGCTTTTAATAGATCTAGTGCTGTTGCAAGTGGTATTTTTCAAGCAGGAGAATCTCTAGACAATGATCACCTATTTGCCAATATAGATTTTGTAGGCAATTTACTAGATTACCCTATAGATAAAATAAGTACTATTGAGATAAAGCTTACAGAAGATGTAAATGAAGTTCAAACAAGAGAGGCTATCAATGCAATTTTCCCAAACGCTATTACCATAAAAAACAGAACCGAACTAAACGATGCATTATACAAAATGCTCAACACAGAAAATTTAGCTCTATACTTTATATGTACACTTGTCCTTATTATTGCCCTATTTAGTTTTGTAGGTAGTATGATTATGATCATTATTGACAAGAAGGCAAACATCAAAACACTTTCTGATCTTGGTGCTTCATTAAGTGCAATACGTAAAAGCTTCTTCTTTCAAGGGTCGCTTATGATCATTATAGGAGGAGGTATAGGAATTATCTTAGGAAGCATCATTGTATTTGCACAACAACAATTTGGACTTGTAAACATTACCGCTTCACTTCCTTACCCTATGCGCTTTGAATTTCTTAATCTAATAATAGTATACACAACAATTCTTACACTAGGAGTTCTAGCTGCAAAACTAGCTTCTAGTAGAATAAACAATAAATTCTTGCATAAGGGATAATTACACAAATTCGTATCCTGCAAACTTTTTCTCGATAAGATCCATTGCCGCAAATACATCTTCACTATGATCACTTGTAACAAGTTTCATACGGTATTCTTTAAAATGAGGAATCCCTCTAAAATAGTTTGTATAATGCCTTCTAGTTTCAAATACTCCTAAAATCTCTCCTTTCCAATCTATAGACATTTGTAAATGACGACGTGCCGCTTCTATTCTTTCTTCTAAGGTGGGAGGTTTAAGTTTTTCCCCAGTATTCATAAAATGTTTTACTTCCTTAAAAAACCAAGGATACCCAATACTTGCTCTACCTATCATAGCTCCATCAAGCCCATACTTATCACGCATTTCAACAGCGCGCTCAGGCGTATTTACATCTCCATTTCCAAATACCGGGATATGCATTCTAGGGTTATTCTTCACGTCTGCTATAGGACGCCAATCGGCATCTCCTTTATACATTTGTGCTCTGGTACGACCATGGATAGAAATAGCAGCACAACCGACATCTTGTAATCGCTCTGCTACCTCAACAATTTTAATACTATCATGATCCCATCCTAGACGAGTTTTTACTGTAACTGGAAGCTTCGTATGCTTTACCATAGCCTCTGTAAGGCTTACCATAAGATCGATATCTTTTAAAATCCCAGCTCCAGCTCCTTTTGAAACCACTTTTTTTACTGGACACCCAAAATTAATATCAATAATATCAGGCCCACTCGCCTCTACAATTTCTACACTTTTAAGCATAGATTCTAAAACAGCTCCAAAAATCTGAATTCCTACAGGGCGTTCTTTTTCATAGATATCTAGTTTCATAACACTTTTTGCAGCATCACGTATTAAGCCTTCAGAAGAAATAAACTCTGTATACACTACATCTGCTCCTTGCTCTTTACACAATGCGCGAAAAGGCGGGTCGCTTACGTCCTCCATAGGTGCTAGTAACAACGGAAAATCTCCTACATCTATATCTCCTATTTTTGCCATGTTAATCTTTTAATTACCATCCTCTATAATGTGGATATCTATTACTTATATTATGTGTTTAAAATACGTCTATTCTGCTTTCGCGAAAGCGTATCAATCCTTCACAAATAATACTTCTTTGATTAGTTCCTCCCCTTTTCTATCAACAATTATCGTTGTTTCATCTCCTACATCATATGCAGAAAGTGCTCGCATATAGCTCATCATATCTACCACTATACTATCTCCCATTTTAATTACTACATCTCCTTTTTCTAATCCTGCATTTTGAGCAGCTCTACCTTCGCTCACCCCGTCTATACGCATTCCTTTACCAGAAAAAAGATAATCAGGAACAACACCCAATCCTACTTTAAAACTAGGTACAGATGCGCTTTCATCTTTTGTTTTTGTAAATACAAGCTTTCCGTTATTATCTAACTCTTCAATGATACGCAAGATATATTCCTCTATCATACGCATTCCTTCATAATTAAGCTTTTCACTATCATCTCCCGGTTTATGATAATCATCGTGCTGTCCAGTAAATAAATGCAACACTGGAATATCATTCAAATAAAAAGACGTGTGATCAGAAGGTCCTACTCCACTTTTATGCTCAGCAATTTTAAAATCTGTATTTACAGAAAAAATGATCTGCGGAAAAATAGGTGACGTTCCTGTACCATGAACAGCAATTGCCTTCTCTTCATTAAGTCTTCCTACCATATCCATATTAATCATATAATTAACTTCAGAAAGAGGTATTGTTGCATTTTTGGTAAAGAAGTTAGATCCTAACAATCCCATCTCTTCTCCAGAAAAAGCAATAAAAAGATAGTTATTACTCTTATAAGAATCTTCTTGAAGTCTCTGAGCTAGTTGTAACATGACTGCCACACCACTAGCATTGTCATCTGCACCATTATGAACAGCAGCTCCTTCTCTATGCAAAGACCCTTCACCACCCATGCCCAAATGATCATAATGTGCCCCAATTACAATGGTATTTAATGACTTATTATCCAAGTATCCTACTACATTAGTTCCTGTTATGAGGGAGTCATTTCCGCTTTCGCGAAAGCGTACCTCACCATGTGGATCATTTTTAGGAGCAAAAGTAAATGTTTGAAAAAAAGCATCTTCATTTCCTTTTGGAGACAACCCAATCGAAGCAAAACGTTCTTTAATATAATGTGCTGCTTTTAACTCCCCATCTGTACCGGTCTCACGACCTTGTAAATCATCTGAAGCAAGAAAAGTTACATCATTTTCTATTGTAACTGGAATGAAAACCTCGTTTTTACAGGAGATCAAATTCAACAATGCAAGACCTAAAATGAGTTTTTTCATAGAAGAATACTGTATTTTTGCACAAAATTAATGATTTATACTCGTATGAAACACTTTTATATAGTTGTCATCATTTTTGCATGTATTGCTTGCAAAGAAAACACATCACAATCAATTCCTGAAACCAAAAACTCAGAAACCGTTGTAAAAGTTCAAGACAATCCATTAATCTATCCAGAAGAAGTTCATTTTAAGAATATTCAACAAGTTACTTTTGGAGGAGATAACGCCGAAGCGTATTGGAGTTTTGATGATAAACAATTAATTTTTCAATCCAATTATGCAGATTGGGGATTAGAATGTGATCAAATGTTTTTAATGAATCTCGGAGAAACATTTGAAAATAGCAAACCCCCTATGATTTCTACAGGAATGGGGCGTACTACGTGTGCTTACTTTCTTCCAGACAATACATCTTTTGTCTATGGATCTACACATCTAGGAGATAAAGAATGTCCTGAAGTTCCTTTACGCAAAAACGGCAATTACGTCTGGCCTGTATATGACACTTTTGATATTTTTGTATCAGACCTTGAAGGAAATATTACAGGTCAACTAACAAATGAACCAGGTTATGATGCAGAAGCTACAGTATCTCCAAAAGGAGATAAAATCGTATTTACTTCAACACGTAGTGGTGATTTAGAACTATATACCATGAACATTGATGGATCTGATGTACAACAAATCACCGATGAATTAGGCTATGACGGAGGTGCATTTTTCTCTCCAGATGGCACAAAACTCATCTTTAGATCATCACGTCCAAAGACAGAGGAAGAAATCAAAAAATACAAAGATTTACTTGCTCAAGGTCTTGTAGAACCTACAGAAATGGAACTTTACATTTGCAATGCAGATGGTTCTGATTTACGTCAACTCACTCGTTTGGGTAATGCTAACTGGAGTCCTTTCTTTCATCCTAACGGTAAAAAAGTTCTATTTTCTTCAAATTTTGAAGCAGAACGTGGTTTTCCTTTTAATTTATATATGATAGATCTAGATGGCAGAAATCTAGAACGTATTACTCATGGAGAAACCTTTGATGCATTTCCAGTTTTTTCAAATGATGGAAAAAAACTAGCCTTCTCTTCAAATAGAAATAATGGAGGTGGTAGAGATACAAATCTCTTTATTGTAGATTGGATAGACTAATACATTAATCGCTATTGCTAAGACGCTCTCTCTCTTTTTTATCAAGAGTACGATTATTATCTTTTAGTTTAAAATTACCAAAGTTATAAGTAAAACCTATTTGGAGATTTTGAGTTTCTGGTACGGCTATATATCCATTATCTTGATTAAGATATCTAGAAGTTAGTAATGCATTTGCCTCTCCTAAAACATCATTTACAGCAATAGATAGTGATGCACGTTTATCCCAAAATGTTTTTTTGACTCCTATCCTAAGATCTGTTGTAGATGCTTGCACATAACTTCCCGAAATAAACCTTGAAAAGTATGCTAATGACACTTCTCCAGTAAATGTTTTGTCCTTACTTATCGTTAGGAAATTTGAAAATGACCCATAAAATCCATTAACATCATTTGTCACTATAGAATTATTACTCTCTAAGGCCAAAAACGTTTCCTCTTCATGAAAAAGACTCATATAAGTATAAAAATACCACCACTTTGCAATAGAACGTCCGTGTGTGAAATCTACCCCCCAAGACTGACTATCAATTGCATTTTGATTTTCTGACCGAAATACTTCATTAACATTATCTTGAAAACCTAATCTAAGTATATTTTCTCCATTATCCCGATAATATACATCAAAAAAGTACTTTCCAAATAATGAGTAATTAAAATTAAACTGATGACTAAAAGCTGGCAAGAGTCCAGAATTTCCTTGAAAAAAATTATTTTCATTTAAGAAATAAACAAAAGGATTTAAATCTTGATAACGAGGTCTATCTAGTTTACGACTATAATCCAAACTAAAGCTATGATTTGCTGAAGCCTTATACTGAAGATACGCAGACGGAAACCATTCTAAATAATCTAAAACAACTTCTTCGTTTAAAATTAATGAAGTCCCAGTAGAGTTTGTCTGCTCAACACGAATACCTCCTTTAAAGCTCCATTTATTTACATCCCTACTTAAAGTAGCATAGCTAGCAAAAACATTTTCGTCATATAAAAAGTCATCATTTTGAGCCTGATCTAGTCCATTAGAATCATCATTTTGAATAAATGGAAAATTTATCACAGATCTTGAATTAATAACGGCTACTTTTCCTCCTATTTCAACACCAAATTTTCCAGCTTGCGTCGTATAATCTATTTGTCCAGTATAAATCTCTATATCTTGTAATGCGTCACTCGTGAATCTTACATTCCTAAAAATAGCATTTTCATCATCTATATATACAGAAGATAGTCTTTGAATACGATCTTTATTATATGTGGTATAATGAGCATTTGCTTGCAATTCTCCTTTTTTCAAAGAATATGCATACGTCATATCAAAGGCAATATTTTTTTGTTCTCCATCAACATTACTAGTTGTTCCTATAACAAAGGAATCTCCGACAAAAGAAGAAACTGCAGTTTGCGATCTTTCAAAATCAAATTCATTTGGAGAATACAACCCAATCGCCGAAAAACTAATTTTCTGTTGATCACTCAACTGATAATCTACAATCAAATTTGCATTATGCGCTTTTGTCCATGTTTTACGCTCAAAATCTTGTGTCCATCTTGAGATAGGTGTATTCTCATTTTGATAATTAACAAAATTATCATTCAGTTTTGTTCTTTTAAGAGGTGAGTAGCCATAATTAAAAAAGACATTTAATTTCTTCGTTTTAAAATAATGACTTGTCCCAAAATAGTGCTTCGGAAATATGCCATAGGTTCCTCTAGCAGCAACACTTCCCTTATATCCTAAGTATAGAGTTTTAGAAGACACTATATTTAGTATTGCCCCTCCTTCTGCATCATACTTTGCAGAAGGGTTTGTGATGACTTCTATTGATTTTATAGTATCACCTCCTACCCCTTCCAATAAGCTTTGTATTTCCTCAAAACTCAGTTCGATTTTTCGATCATTTAAATATACACTTACTGCATTATTCCTCACTGTAAGTGCATCCTGCTTTATAACTACGCCTGGTGTTCTTTTAAGTATTTCCCAAGCACTTCCTGTAGCAGCAATAGTATTCTCTACATTAAAAACCAATCTATCGACTTCACGGACAATAGTTGGTTTTTTACTTATAACAGTTACTTCATTAAGACTTTCTGTTATTTCTTCAAGTTGTATGTTTGGCAACTCTTCTTTTGCCGAAAGTATAAATTCCTCAGAAACATATTCTTTATATCCTATAAAGCTAACTTTAATGATATAAGCGCCCTGAGAAACAGATACTATACTATACCTCCCTGCATCATCTGTAATTGTTCCTTTTACGACTGCTTGGTCTGGTGTATACAATACAACATTTGCAAAAGGGATTGGGTTCCCAGAAGTATCTAAAACAATTCCTGAGATTTTAGCTTCTTGAGCTACAATAAAACTAGAGTATAGTGTTAAAAGAAACACTAAGAAAATTGGGGTGAAATTCTTCATTTTCAACACCCAAAAATACTCTAAAAGCAACCGAAAAGAAGGTTGCCATTATTTTTTTCGACGAAATGCACAAATTCTATTTTTCAACTTCCATAATCGTTAACATATGACCTATATTTGCACCCATTGACTTGGATTAGATTATGAAGAATATTAGAAACTTTTGCATCATTGCACATATTGATCACGGTAAAAGCACATTAGCCGATCGTCTTCTTGACGAAACCTCTACTGTCACTAAACGAGAGGCACAAGCGCAATTACTAGATAGTATGGATTTGGAACGTGAACGAGGTATTACGATCAAATCCCATGCAATACAAATGGAATACACCTATAAAGGTGAAGACTATATTCTTAATTTAATAGACACACCGGGTCATGTAGATTTTTCCTACGAAGTATCACGTAGTATCGCTGCATGTGAAGGCGCATTACTAGTCGTAGATGCCGCACAAAGCATACAAGCTCAAACAATTTCAAATTTATACCTAGCACTTGAGAATGATCTGGAAATTATTCCTGTACTTAACAAAGTAGATTTACCGAGTGCAAATCCAGAAGAAGTAACAGATGATATTGTAGATCTTTTAGGATGTGATTCTGAAGAAGTAATTCCTGCATCTGCAAAGACAGGCATTGGGATTGTAGAAATTCTTGCAGCAGTAATAGAACGTATACCTGCTCCTAAAGGAAATCCTGACGAACCACTACAAGCATTGATCTTTGATTCTGTATACAACCCTTTTAGAGGTGTAGAAACCTATTTTAGAGTTCTAAACGGAAGTATTAGAAAAAATCAGCAAATAAAGTTTGTTGCTACTAGCAAAACATACGGAGCTGATGAAGTAGGAACATTAAAACTCACTCAAGCTCCTAAACAAGAAATTAAAACTGGAGATGTTGGCTATTTAATCACGGGAATCAAAGATGCCCGCGAAGTAAAAGTAGGAGATACCATTACAGATGCAAAGACACCAACTCAGAGAGCTATTGAAGGTTTTGAAGATGTAAAACCCATGGTATTTGCTGGAATCTACCCTGTAGATACAGAAGATTATGAAGAACTCCGTGCTTCTATGGAAAAACTACAACTCAATGACGCTTCTTTAGTTTTTGAGCCTGAAAGCTCTGCGGCCTTAGGTTTTGGTTTTCGTTGTGGATTCTTAGGAATGTTACATCTTGAGATTATTCAAGAACGCTTAGAGCGTGAATTTGATATGACGGTCATTACAACAGTACCTAATGTATCTTATCATGCTTTTATACATAAATATCCAGATGATATTATTCTTGTAAATAACCCATCAGACTTACCTGATCCATCTAGTATGAATCGTGTAGAAGAACCTTTTATTAAAGCATCTATTATTACAAAGTCTGACTTTGTAGGTCCTGTAATGTCGCTTTGTATAGAAAAACGTGGGACTATTACAAATCAAACATATCTTACTCCAGAACGCGTAGAACTGTCCTTTGATATGCCACTCGCCGAAATCGTTTTTGATTTTTATGATCGTTTAAAAACGGTGTCAAAAGGGTATGCTTCTTTTGACTATACCCCTATTGGGATGCGTCCATCTAATCTTGTAAAAGTAGATGTACTCCTCAATGGACAAGAAGTAGATGCACTTTCTGCTTTATTACACAAGGATAATGCATATGATATAGGGAAGAAAATGTGCGAAAAATTACGCCAATTAATCCCACGCCAGCAATTTGACATTCCTATTCAAGCTGCTATTGGAGCAAAAATAATTTCTAGAGAAACTGTAAAAGCGTTACGTAAAGATGTAACCGCTAAATGTTACGGAGGTGATATTTCGCGAAAGCGTAAACTTCTTGAAAAACAGAAAAAAGGAAAGAAGCGTATGCGTGCTGTAGGTAATGTAGAGATTCCTCAAGAAGCTTTTATGGCTGTTTTAAAACTGAACGACTAAAAAATATTTCTCAAAGTATTTACCTAAGACATCTACACATTTTAAAAAGTATAGATGGATTTATGAATTATACATAGCCTCTAATAATTGTTTGATTTTTTCTGGATCAGAATACGTTTGTAGGTCTTGTTGTACCGCTTGCAAATTATGCATAGGAAAAGCACCTTCTAGACTCTCAATTGTATTACTTGCAGAAGCATGTAACTCTTTAAATCCTGCAGTAATAAACTGCCCTATATTACTAGGTCGGATACCGCCTCCTGGTAAAATAACAGGCTTATTATTTGCCTTACTCAATAACATTTTAAGGACAAATAAACCCGCAAGAGCTGTATCAGATTGTCCAGATGTTAGAATACGGTCTACTCCTATTCTTTGAAGTACTTTAAGAGCATCCATCGCGTTAGGAGTCCAATCAAAAGCGCGATGAAATGTAAATGTCATCCCGCCTGCTGCATCCACAAGTGTTTGTGTACGCTCTTCATCTATCGTTAAATCTGGATGTAATACTCCAGAAACAACACCTCCCACTTTCATTTTTCTACAGAAAGCAATATCTCTTAACATCACATCAAACTCATCATCATAATAAGTAAAATCACCACTTCTAGGACGAATCAATACATACACAGGAATATCAAGATCTGAAACAACCTTTTCTATTAATCCATGACTAGGAGTTATTCCTCCTAACGCTAGTTCGCTACACAGCTCAATGCGCTGTGCTCCTGCTTTCTGAGCTGCAATAGCAGACTGGTACGAATTTGCACAAATTTCTAATAACATATTCCGAAAATACATAAAATAGTCTCGAGATCATTCATAAAATAACATTAAAATCTAACCTTATGAAGGCGAACACTTTTTCTGTATCTTACACCCAATAACTGTCACATCACTATGCATTATAGAATCTTAGCACTTTTTATTTTTAGTGCATTCCTAAGTTGTAAAAAAGAAAATACGCTTGTCGCAACAGCAGATCAACCTCTCACAAATTATGTAAATACATTTATAGGTACTGGAGGGCATGGTCATACATATCCAGGTGCTACCATGCCATTTGGGATGATGCAACTAAGCCCAGATACAAGACTAGAAGGTTGGGACGGATGCTCTGGATATCATTATGATGACAAATATATTTATGGGTTTAGTCACACGCATTTAAGTGGTACCGGAATTTTAGATTATGGAGATATTTTATTAATGCCTACCACATCTATAAATTTTAATAATGGCGCCGATGAGAAACCAGGGTATCGAGCTCCCTTTTCTCATGAAAATGAAAAGGCAAGTCCTGGATATTATGAAGTGCATTTAGATAGTACTGATATTGATGTTGCCCTTACAGTTACTCAAAGAGCAGGAATGCATAAGTACGCTTTCGCGAAAGCGGAAAACCAACATATCATAGTAGATATAGAACACAGAGATATATTACTAAATGGAAGTATCAATATCCTTTCTGATACCGAAATAAGCGGTCATCGATTTTCCGAATCTTGGGCAAAAGAACAGAAGCTTTTTTATTATATAAAAACCTCGCATCCATTTAAGACAACCCCAAATACTAAAGATGACCCTACTAAAATGGCATTGGGACTTGACAACCCAAATAACAAACCTATTTATGTCTCCGTGGGAATTTCTGCTGTAGATGAAGCTGGTGCAAAAAAGAATTTAGAAACAGAAATTGGATCAAAAACATTTGATCAACTCAAACAAGAAGCGCAAGACACTTGGGAATCTCAACTATCAAAAATTGTAATTGAGGATACTAATCTTGACAACAAAACCAATTTTTATAGTGCATTATACCATACCATGATCGCGCCAAACCTCTATCAAGATGTAGATGGTAGGTACCGTGGCATAGATCAAGAAATACATCAAACCACAGATTTTGATTATTACACTGTTTTCTCATTATGGGATACCTATAGAGCTGCACATCCTTTATATACTATTATTGAAGAAGAGCGCACCAATGACTTCATAAATACCTTTCTAGCAAAGTATGATGAGGGTGGTATACTCCCTATTTGGGATCTCTCTGCAAATTACACAGGATGTATGATAGGATATCATGGCGTTCCTGTCATTGCAGACGCTTATATGAAAGGTATCCGTGGATATGATACCGATAAGGCCTTACAAGCCATGACCTATAGTGCTACTAGAGATCATTTAGGATTAGATGCATATAAAAAATTTGGATATATTCCTGTAGAAGAAGAATCTGAGTCGGTTTCAAAAACGTTGGAATATGCATATGATGATTGGACCATTGCTCAAATGGCAAAATCTAAAGGTGATATGACAACCTATAATACCTTTATAGAAAGAGCGCAATACTATAAAAATACTTTTGACCCAAGTAGTAAATTTATGCGTGGTCGTGTACGCAATACTTGGTTCTCTCCTTTTGACCCTTTTGAAGTCAATTTTAATTATACGGAGGCAAATGCATGGCAATATAGTTTTTATGTCCCTCAAGATATTACAGGGTTTACAAAACTGATTGGAGGAAAAAAAGCACTTGAAGCACAACTAGACGAACTCTTTATAGCAGAGTCGCAAACTTCGGGTCGCGATCAAGCAGATATTACAGGACTCATAGGCCAGTATGCTCACGGAAACGAACCCAGTCATCATATGGCATATCTCTATAATTTTATAAACAAACCTCACAAAACGCAGGAACGTGTACGGGAGATTTTAACAACTTTATATACAAATGAACCTGATGGAATTTCTGGAAATGAAGATTGTGGTCAGATGAGTGCATGGTATGTATTAAGTAGTATGGGCTTTTATTCTGTAACTCCTGGTAGTAATGAATATATTATAGGCGCTCCATTATTTGACAAAGCCACCATTAATCTTAAAAACGGAAATACTTTTACCATTCAGGCTAATAATCTTTCTGACAAAAACATCTATATCGCTTCTGCAAAATTAAACGGGAAAACACATCCATATTCATACATTACACATAATGATATTACACAAGGCGGATCATTAGTTTTTGAAATGACTAATCAACCCTCGACTTGGGCAAGAGATAATGCTCATATTCCTAGTACAGAGATTACAGAAGCATTAATTGTTCCCGTTCCCTTTATTGCTAAAGGAGACATTGCCTTTAAAAAACAAACAGAAATTGTATTAAATACCAGCGGAGATAATACTACGATTTACTACAGTATAACTGGAGATGATTTTCAAAAATATACAGATCCAATAATAATTACTGAAGCTATAACACTACATACATACTCAGAAAAAGAAAATCAAAAGAGTGTCACGATCAAAACTGATTTTTACAAAATAGACGAAAATTTATCTATAAAGCTAGATGCCGAATATGCAAACGCATATAACGCTGGCGGTAATGATGCTCTTATAGACGGGATTCGTGGCACTGCAAATTTTAGAACTGGAACTTGGCAAGGGTACCATGACCGAGATGTTATTGCTACTGTAGATTTAGGAGAACATCAAGACATCACATCTATAGAAGCAAACTTCTTAGAAGATCAAGGTAGTTGGATTTTCTTTCCTACAGAAGTACGGCTTATGGTCTCTACTGATGGGGAAAATTTTCAACCCTATAAAGTGCAAACTATAGATGCGCCTACAGAAACAAATAATGTAGCTATTATAACAGTTAAAGGAGAAGAAAAACGCACTGGAATTCGGTATGTAAAACTCATAGCTAAAACACTAGGGCCTGTTCCAACTTGGCATAAAGGACATCCCTATGAAGGACGTAGCTGGATATTTGTAGATGAAATTGCAATAAAGTAATGGAGGTAATTAATATCACATTAGATTTTTTAAGAAGTGATATTTTCATTCCTTTTGGCTTGCTTACTATTCTTTTTTTAATCGGACGTTATATTCCAAAAATAAAAGACACCATTTTAAAAATTGATGAAATAGCGTGTCGTCTTATTATATTTTCAGGACTATTATATACCATTATTCTCCTTATATCCTATGTATATATTTTTATATTCATGGGGGATGAAAGTAATGAATATGCCATCACAAACAGAGCTACAGGTCCTTATGCTTGGGTATACTGGGCTATGGTTTTTTCGTGGTTATTTATAACACAACCTTTTCGTTTTAAACTAGTACGCAAGAACATATTCATAAGACTCATTACAATACCATTTTTCTTAATTACTTATGAACGATTTATTATTATTGTAGTCTCATGGCACCGGGATTACGCCCCAGAAGGGTGGCAAGATCTTAATTTTTGGGATATCCTTAATACAATTCCTTATTGGCCACTTCATCTCTTATTAAAACTGAGCCTTTTTATAGGGTATGTATTTATTTTTAATTGGGTTACAAAAAAATGGAAGTCATATAAAGCTACAAAAGTAGTATCTTGAAAACAGATTATACGAACGATATATGAGTACATTATGGTATTCATAAAATATACGCTTTCGCGAAAGCAAAAAAAAAAATGAATAGAAGAAAGTTTATACAGAACACAGCACTTACAGGAGCTGGTATTGCCACTGGTGTTGCTGCAATGAGTTGTAAAGAAGTTCCAGAAGAAAAAGATATAGCAGTTTCTACCACTAAATCTATCTCAAAATCATCCTATATTTCTATAAGCACTTGGGATACTTCATCTGCAAATAATGCTTCTGGAGAATTACTCGCGCAAGGCAAACCCGCTCTTGATGCTATTATTGCCGGTGTTGCTGTAGAGGAAGCAAATGAAGAAAACACAACTGTAGGCATAGGAGCTACACCAGATCGTGAAGGAAATGTAACGCTAGATGCCTGTGTTATGTCACCAGATGGAGATTATGGTGCTGTCCTCGCTGTAGAAAATATTGTACACGTAGCTGCACTTGCTAGAAAAGTAATGGAAGAAACACCTCATGTCATCATGGCAAGTAAAGGTGCTGAAGAGTTTGCGTATACACAAGGTTTTAAAAAACAAAAACTACTAACTCCTGCATCTGAAAAAGCTTGGAAAGAGTGGTTAAAAACTAGTAATTACCAACCTGCCATTAATGTAGAAAACCATGATACTATTGGCATGTTAGCCATGGATAGTTCTGGAGATATTGCAGGAGTTTGCACAACTTCTGGGTTAGGATATAAAATGAAAGGTCGTGTAGGTGACTCTCCTATTATAGGCTCTGGACTCTTTATAGATAATGAAGTAGGAGCTGCTGTAGCTACCGGAATGGGGGAAGAAGTATTAAAAACAGTAGGAAGTTTCTTGGTCGTTGAGTTAATGCGCAATGGCATGTCTCCGCAAAAAGCATGTGAAGAAGCCATACATCGCATTGTTAAAAAAGGAGATCGTTATAAAGATTTTCAAGTAGCATATATTGCTATGAACAAAACTGGAGAAACAGGTAGCTATGCGATACATAAAGGTTTTAATATGATGAAATATCAAAATGAAAATGCAGAAGTCATTATTTCGGATTATTATAATAAATAACGATATCAATAATTTTATTTTTACTTAAAAATCACAAGGAACAGATATTGGAAACGCCATTTGCAAATATCTAATAATCAATACTGTAAAGTTTCACAAGTAAAAAATAATTTTCACAATATACTATTGCTAAAAAACCGTCGTTATAGTATAAATAACACGTAATTCAAGATAAATAGTCTCTAATACTGAGTATATTATAAAAATCTATTATATTTGCAGACGCCTTAGAGCAAAAAATATTTAAGACTGTTGTAATTGACTTTTAAATAATCAATTATGATTTGGGGTGAAAGCCAAGCATCTTGCTTGGCTTTCTTTATTTCTTGAAGTTTTATTATTTCTATTGCCTCGATCAAAGAATGGATACAAGCCATTTATCCCCCTATAGCACGATAATTACAAACGAATAGTTACGTGTTTATTTACTTACTTATCATTGAATTCACAAACTAACCGCTTCTAGTTTAATAGAATTTTATACATATAACTTTAAGGATTATATAGCATAAAAAAGGCAGGAGTTTATTCCTGCCTTTTTTATACATGATTTAAGTTTCTTATTGAGAAAAAACAACTTCACCTCTAGCTTCTTGCTCTTTAAATTTGACAACAAGATCTAAAGCATCTGGTATGACATCACTACACAGAATAATAAGAGAACCTTTTTTTGCATTATTTACTGCATATGTAATTGCTTCTTTTTCAGAAGGAATTATCGTTGTTTTCTTATTAGGTGTTTTAGCAATAATACCATCATTAAGCATTTTAATTAACTCCTCTTCCGTTTTACCTCGAAGACGTTTATCCTGACGAATGATAATCTCATCAAACATTTCTGCTGCTATCATTCCCATCTCATTATTATCCTCTTCACGACGATCACCAATACCTGCAATAATCCCTACCTTATACTCATGATCCAAGTTATCCGTAAATTTCTGCAAAGCTCTCATACCAGCAGGGTTATGCGCATAATCTAATAGGATCGTAAAATTCTCAAACTCAAATATGTTTAAACGCCCTGGTGTTTGCGAAGCAGAAGGAATAAATGTTTCTAAAGCTGCTTTCATATCTTCAATACTAATTCCTCTAATATTTGCAGTAAGAATAGCTGGTAATACATTTTGAATCATAAACGTAGCTTTCCCTCCATAAGTAAGAGGAATGTCTTCAACTTTCATAATACGCATCTTCCAAGTCCCTCTACAAATAGTAACATATCCATTCTCAAAAACTGCTGTGATACCTCCCTTACGCTGTAATGCTTGAATACGAGGGTTATTTTCATCCATAGAAAACAAAGCCAAATTACAATCGATATTGCGGCGCATATCATATACTAAGTCATCATCTGCATTTAAAATTGCATATCCATCTGGCAAAACAGTTTCTGGGATTACTCCTTTTACTCTTGCAAGCTGTTCAATAGTATGAATACCTTTCAAACCTAAATGGTCTGCTGCTACATTTGTTACAACACCGATGTCACAATTTTTAAACCCAAGCCCAGCTCTTAATAATCCTCCACGTGCAGATTCTAAAACTGCAAAATTTACTGTAGGGTCTTTTAATACAAATTCTGCACTTGCAGGACCTGTACAATCTCCTTTCATAAGTAATCTATTCTGAATGTAGACACCATCACTGGTTGTATATCCCACTCTATATCCACTCATTTTTGCCATATGGGCAATCAATCTTGTTGTCGTCGTTTTTCCATTCGTACCACTAATAGCTACTATAGGAATTCGTCCTGTATCTCCCTGTTGAGGAAACAATTTATCAATAACTGGTGCTGCAACATTTCTTGGCAACCCTGTTGTAGGCGCTAAGTGCATTCTAAAACCTGGACCTGCATTAACTTCAAGCACTGCACCTCCTGTTTCTGACAGTGGTTTTGTTATATCATCTGTCATAATATCAATACCGCAAATATCTAAATCAATAATTTTAGAAATACGTTCAGCCATTGAAACATTAGCAGGATGTACAATATCTGTTATATCTTCTGCCGTACCACCGGTACTAAGATTTGCAGTATCTTTCAAGACAAGTCTTTCTCCATCATCAAGCACAGAATCTTCTGTATATCCAGATGTTGCAATAATAGTCTTCGTTAAATCATTAAGTGTGATCATAGTAAGAACATTCTCATGTCCATATCCTCGACGTGGATCTTCATTTACTTTATCTACCAGTTCTTTAATTGTAGATTTTCCATCACCTATCACATGTGCAGGAGTTCGTATTGCAGCAGCAACCAACCTATGATTTATAACTAACAAACGATAATCTTCACCTGTAATATATTTTTCGACGATTACTCTACGTGATACTTCTTTTGCAGCATGAAAAGCAACCAATGCATCTTCATAGTTTTGAATATCTACTGTAATTCCTCTTCCATGATTACCATCTATTGGTTTTATTACAAGAGGGTAGCCTACATAACGACAGGCTTCCTCAAGGCTTCGTTCTTTACTTATAATATCACCGCGAGGCACTTCAATTTCTGCTTGTTCTAATAAATGCTTTGTATCTTCTTTATCACAAGCTAGCTCAACACCTATACTACTTGTCTCACTCGTAACGGTCGCTTGTATTCTCTTTTGATTTGCTCCATACCCTAATTGACAAAGAGAATATCTATTTAATCGAATCCAAGGAATTCCTCTACTAGCAGCTTCTTCTACTATAGATCCTGTACTTGGTCCTAATCTTTCTTTTTCTCTTAATTCCCGCATTTCTTGAATATCATCTTCAAGGTCATACGATTCATTTTCAATTAGAGCTTCACAAATACGCACAGCAGCTCTTGCCGCATATCGTCCTACACTTTCTTCTATATATGAGAATACTACATTATACACCCCTCTTTCCCCATAATCTCTTGTTCTTCCAAAACCTGTATCCATATCTGCTAAGGTTTGTATCTCTAGCGCAATATGTTCTATAATATGCCCCATCCAAGTACCTTCTTCGACACGTTGAAAAAATCCGCCGGGCTCTCCAACAGAACACCTATGTGAATACATTGTCGGAAACATTTCTTTTAAACGATCAAGAAAACCATCTATAGTATTTGACGGCTTTTCTTCCATATCTTCCAAGTCCAGCACCATTACAATTAGTTTATGCCGTCTAACAGACCAATAATTAGGTCCGCGCATTGCGTTGATTTCCCTTATTCTCATATTTAGAAAATTTGTTTGATTATTAGTATTCGTATTCTATAAATATATCATTTTTATAGAACAATTGGTGTATTTTTGCCAACTGTTAAAAATAACAATCATGGCTAGAGGAACACTAATTCCAATTGGGGGGAACGAAGACAAAGGAAATACAGAAAATGAACAATATACTCTTGAATATATTGAAGAAGGAATTCTTTCTAGAGTAGTTCATGAAAGCGGAGGAACTGAAGCTATAATCATAGTAATTCCTACAGCATCTAGCATCCCTGAAGAAGTTGGCCAAAATTATCTAAGTGCATTTGGAAAATTAGGATGTACCAATGTCCACATAATGGACATAAGAGAAAAATCTGATTCTGATTTACCTGAAAACTTAGCATTCGCTAAAAAAGCAAATTGCTTCATGTTTAGTGGTGGAGATCAATCAAAGATTACAAAAAAAATAGGTGGCACAAAATTACATGATATCATTCTAGAACGTTATAAAAATGATGATTTTGTTATTGCAGGTACTAGTGCGGGAGCCATGTGTATGTCTAAAGAAATGATTACTGGAGGAAGTAGTACAAAATCTTTTATAAAAGGAGCTATAGGAATGGATGATGGGATGAACTTTATACCAAACCTTATTATAGATTCCCATTTTATTCGTCGTGGTCGTTTTGGTCGTATTGCCGAAGCTGTAGCTAGATTTCCAAAGCATTTTGGAATAGGACTAGCAGAAGACACTGGACTTGTCATTAAAGATTGTAACACATTTGAAGTAATAGGATCTGGTATGGTCATTCTTTTTGATGGCACAAAACTTAAACATAACAATCAAAAAATTCTTAAAAAAGGCACCCCTATGTCCCTTGTTAACTTAAAGACTCATGTACTTGCAAATGGAGATCGCTTTAATATTAGAAAAAAGAAAATCAAGGTATTACCTGTAGAAGCCCCTTTTGTATAAGGTTATATAAAAAGCGTCTTAAGCTTCAATAGCCAATCCCATTTATTTATAAATAGCAATTTCTGTTATTCCTGAGGTATCTATTTTTGCTCGATACATCCCTTCTGTGTTAAAAGGCATTGCTATATTACCCTGAGCATCTATAGCGACTAATCCTCCATCACCTCCTATAGACAATACTCGTCTTTGTATAACCTCTTCTGTAGCTTCTTCTAGAGTAAGTCCTTTATATTCCATAAGGCATGAAACATCATATGCCACAACTCCACGTATAAAGAATTCGCCGCTTCCTGTACAACTAACGGCACATGTTTTATTATTTGCATAGTTCCCAGCTCCAATCATTGGACTATCTCCTACTCTTCCCCATTTTTTGTTTGTCATTCCTCCTGTAGAAGTAGCAGCCGCTATATCACCTGAAGAATCACAAGCGACAGCGCCTACGGTTCCAAACTTTGAATCCTTTTTTACACTATGATCCAATTGGAAGTTATCACTACCTCGTATTTGTTGCCATTGATTATATCGCAATTCATCACGAAAATAATCTTCGTTTTCAAGTAAATATCCTTGGTCATTTGCAAATCTCATAGCGCCTTCACCAGCTAGAAAAACATGTTCGCTTTTCTCCATAACATCACGCGCTAAAGATACCGGATTTTTAATTCCTGTTATCAATGAAACTGCTCCAGCGTTCAATGTATTTCCTTCCATTATTGCCGCATCCATCTCATGAGTCCCTTCTGCAGTAAAAACGCTTCCTTTTCCAGCATTAAATAATGGAGAATCCTCAAGGATCTTTACAGCAGTCTCTACAGCCGTTACTGCACTTCCATTATTTTCAAGAACAGCATACCCTTGTTCTAATGCTAGCTTCAAAGCATCTTTATATTCTTTTTCTTTTTCTAGTGTCATAGTCCCTTTACGTAATGTACCAGCACCTCCATGTATAGCTAAAGCAATAGGCTTCATAAGTTTCAATTTTGAATGCTGAAAAATACAAATAGGTTTTGATTATTTTTTAGTCTTTAACAAAAAAGAAATCAATTATGTTCTCCAATTTTATCAACATCTCTATCATTTTCCATTCTTCTTTTATATCTAATAATGTTTAAAGAATTTTGCTTATTAAACTTATACCAACATTTGATCTGTATTCTTAAAATTCAATGTAATTTTGCATCTTGTTATATACTAAATACCATATTTTCTTATGAAAAACATCTTAGTTCCTATAGGCTCTGTTGAAACTGGAATAAATAATCTACGCTATGCTGTGAATTTTGCAACCATCACGCAAGCAAGGATTTACGTAACCTGTATAAAAACAGGAGACCATACAGAAGCTATCTTAAAAGAAGTACTTGAAAATGTACATGCACAACACATTCAAGTAGTCTCTAAATTTATATCAGGAGATATTTTTGAAGGGATAGCATCATTTGCAAAAGCGCTACATATTGATTTTATTATTCTTTCTCCACAAAGTATAGAGTTAAATAGTGATATCTATTTAGGAAAAACGACAGGAAAAATAGTACGAGAAACAGATATTCCTATGTTAATCGTACCTAGAGATTATTTATTTAGAAGATTTGACAGCATATTAATGGCATTTAAAAATGCTAATTTCAAGAATGAAGATAATCTAGAAACTATTGAAGAAATTAAAGATATTTTCAATGCAAAATTACATTTATTGCATGTAAAAACACCTGATGTTCCTGAGGAAGCTTCTATAATTAGTGAGCGATTATTAGCAAATAAAGACTCTCTTACAAATACAAGTAATGCAACCGTTTTTCAAGGGGTTTTAGAAAATTACCAAGCCATCAATCCAGATATGATTTGTTTACTGCGTAGAAAAAAACAAAACATGTTTGAAAAGTTCTGGCAACGTAATGAAATTTTAAAAGAAGAATTCCATTCAAGCAAACCTTTATTAATTTTAAGAGAACGAGAATAACAACACACCGTTGATTATTACACTCAATCAACTCGCTTAAAAATATAATATAACATGAAAGCCAAGCACAAAGCTTGGCTTTCTCTATGTATAGTTTTCAATACAACTACTCGTATTACTGGTTATTAAAATTCAACTCTTAACCTTACTGAGTAGAACAGAGTGACTACAAGTTTACTTGAGAGCAATGCTATTCTTTTCTTATAAAATTACGTACTTTAGTTATTGTTCATTTATTAAAATAAATTTTTATATAACCCTTAAAAAAACAAGTGTTGTAACATGTTAAATATCTGGGAACTCTTTTTTTTATTTTTTGCTTTTCAGGCTTTACTTGTTGCTGTGTTTTTCTTTTTTAGAAAAAAAGGGAATACTTTTTCTAATAGAATATTAAGCCTATTCCTTGTTTTATTTGCCTGTAATTTGACATACAATGTTCTATACTGGTCTAAACTTCTATTTCGCATAGAATACATTCACTTCTATGGTCTATTAGCCATCATTTGGACATTATATCCTCCACTTATGTATATATATGTAAGAAAGGTGATCAAGAATAAAAACGTACAGTTAAAAGATCTTATTCACTTACTCCCTACCCTAAGTGCTATCTGGTTGTACATCCCCTTATATAGCCTATCCTCTTACGAAAAACTAGAAGCTTTAAGAAATCAATCTATAGGACAACACATAAGATATATAGAGTATATAACTCCTTTTTTTGCCTGCATTATGTTTTTCTATACGGTATACACCTATTTCTCTTTTAAAGACACTCATGTAGGATATAATAAGAAAAGGTGGTTCTATTGGGTTTTAGGATCTTTTAGCTGTTATGTCTTTTCTATGATTACTTATTTTACACTTTCTTATATAGGCATTATCGACACAGAACATGATTATATAATTATGTATGTCATTACGTTTTTTATTGGACTTATCTCATATTTTGGATACAAACAACCTCAAATATTTGAAGGTCTCTCTATGGACAAAATATTACCTTTTAAAAAATATCAAAAGACAGGTCTTACAAAAAGTTATGCTCTAGAATTAAAAGAAACGCTTACCGTCTATTTTGATGAAAACAAACCTTACTTGAACAGCGAATTACGACTAGACGACTTAGCCGAAAAACTAAATCTTTCCAGACATCATACTTCACAAATAATCAATGAACACTTTGATGCCAATTTCTTCGATTTTATAAATAGCTATAGAATAGAAGAAGCAAAAAAATCATTGACTAGCAAAAATGACTTAAGCATTACTGATATTATTTTCTCATCAGGTTTTAATAATCGTGTTTCATTTTACAAAGCGTTCAAAAAACATACTGGAACGACTCCGTCTTCTTATAAAACACATAAGTAATAAATCATCGCGTAAACACCGATAATAGGTTACATCTCTCCTTGTAAATGTTTATAAGCAATTACAAGGTCTGTTTGTATTTCATATTCCTTAGCACTATACAAACGATAAAACCGTAACATCATGAAAAAAACTTTATTCATCATGCTTTGTATTGTGTACACAACAATACAGGCTCAAATAACAGTAACTACAATTACTCCTGAATTTAATGGAAGCGGAGGATTATCCTTAGACTCCGAAGGGAACCTTTTTATTGCAGATTTTGGCGACTTCTTAGGAATGGCAGATACCGATGGAATTCCTAATAATGTATTAAAACTAGATCCAGATTTAAACCTAACTGTATTTGCTTCCGATTTTACAGGAGCATCAGGAAATGATTTTGACAGTGAAGGTGTTTTATATCAATCTGATATAAGAGATAGTGCTATTTATAAAATAGTAGACGGCGCACGCGTTTTTGTCACTTCAACAGGCATTGTTGCTCCCGTTGGGATTGTATTTGACGATCAAGACAACTTTTATGTCTGTAACTGCGGGAACAATACCATCCGAAAAGTAACTCCAGACGGAACATCTACCCAATTTGCTTCAGGAGAAATCTTTTCTTGTCCAAATGGAATTACTGTAGATGAAAACAACAACCTATATGTTTCTAATTTTTCAAACACAAATATTGTAAAAATCACTCCAGATGGAACAACCTCTATTATTGGAAACACTGTTGCAGGAAATGGTCACCTAGACTATGATCCAAATACAGGAAATCTATACATCGCAAGTTATAGTGGCCATCAAATATTTTCTTTAAAATTAGAAACTTTAATGATGGATGATATTGTGGGAACTGGCGTACGAGGAAATGATGATGGAGATGGAGAAACAGCAACATTTTCTACTCCAAATGGAATTGCTGTATCTGATAATGGTGAAGTACTATTTGTAAATTGCGCCGTTCTTTTAGATGGAGCGATAATCAATCCACAAATTATCAGAAAAATACAATTACCTAGTCTTTCTGTAGAAGATGCATCTCTTATACACAATATAAAAACATATCCTAACCCTGTAGAAAACACGTTTACCATAGAAGCAAATCTACCTGTACACATTTCAAATATTGATATTAAGATCGTTGACATTCTAGGAAGTATTATCAAGGAAATAAAAGACATTCCTATTCAAAATACACAACTTAATCATCCTATTGACATCTCAGGTATGTCAGCAGGAAATTACATATACATCATTAGTCAAAATTCAGAACAGTTATATAGCGGTCAACTTATTAAAAAATAATCGCTATTTTCAAATCTCGTAATTTGTAGTATCCTTAAAATAAAATCGTATGAAATTCGGAGACACAATTATCATCAATCAACCTTATAAAAAGGTAGCATCACTTTTTGCTGATACCAATAATCTAAAAGAATGGCAAGACGGATTTACTAAGAAGGAACTTATAAGTGGCTCCGAAGGAGAAAATGGAGCCATTTCTAAGATATATCTTACGCAGGGGAAACGGGACATGGAGCTGGTAGAAACAATTGTTGATAACCAGCTCCCCCATTCCTTTGAAGCCCATTACCATCATATCCACATGGATAACACGCTAAAGACCTCTTTCATTTCTATAAATGACACCCAGACCGAATATAAAACCGAAGGAGAATACACACGTATAAGTTGGGTATTACCAAAACTGATGGCCCTCTTATTCCCATCTATGTTTAGAAAACAAGCCTATAAATGGATGGAAAATTTTAAACACTTTGCAGAGCGTCAAGAATAAAGCAACACAAATACCTCAACTACTTATCAACACCCCTATAATTTCTGCTGTCATCTTCTTACATTTGAGTTTAGCATAATTACGCTTTCGCGAAAGCGTATAAAAACTCCTTCCAAGTGACCAATACTGAAGAAAACACTCAAAAAAGACTTTTTTTACTCGATGCATTTGCACTCATCTTTAGAGGCTACTATGCACTTATTAAAAACCCAAGAATCACAAGTAGTGGCATGGATGTAAGTGCCATTATGGGATTTACAAATAGTCTTTTTGACGTCATTCGAAGAGAACGTCCTGACCACCTTGCTGTTGCGTTTGACAAAGGAGGAAGTAGTGCGCGTGTAGAAGCATTTCCTGAGTATAAAGCAAATCGTGACGAAACTCCAGAAGCCATAAAAATTGCTGTACCTCATATCAAAGAAATTCTAAAAGCCATGCATATTCCTATTATAGAACGCGTAGGTGTAGAAGCAGATGATCTTATAGGTACGCTATCAAAACAAGCCGAAAAAGAAGGGTATAAAGTATATATGGTCACACCAGACAAAGACTATGCACAACTGGTTTCAGAAAATATCTTTATGTACAAACCCGCTCGTATGGGGAATGGGATTGAGATATGGGGAATTCCTGAAGTACAAAAACGCTTTGAAGTAGAACGCCCAGAACAAGTTATTGATTACCTAGGAATGATGGGTGATAGTGCCGATAATATCCCTGGACTTCCTGGTGTAGGAGATAAAACAGCTAAAAAATTCCTTGCAGCCTATGGTTCTATGGAAGGCTTATTAGCCAATACCGATCAGCTTAAAGGAAAGATGAAAGAAAAAGTCGAAGCAAATGCTGAACTTGGAATTCTTTCTAAACAACTAGCCACAATTATGCTAGATTGTGATGTAACTTTTAATGCAACAGATTACGAACTTTCAAAACCTGATGCAGAAGCTGTAGGCAAGAAATTTGAAGAACTGGAGTTTAGACGTATGAAAGATCAATTTGTAAAGATCTTTTCTGAAGAAGCAACTCCTACCCCTCAAACAACAGCTACAAAAAAACAAGCACCAAAACCAGCCGCTGGAGAAGGTCAGTTTTCTCTTTTTGGAGGCGATGGCGCAGCCATTACAGAAAGCATGGAAGCGGGATCTAGTCGTAAGACCATTAAAGATACCTCACACGTATACCAAAGTATTGATAGTCCGCTTGCGCGAAAATTATTCATCAACAGTCTCCTCGGTCAGACATCTGTTTGTTTTGATACCGAGACAACAGGACTTGACCCCCTTACCGCAGAGCTTGTCGGGATTGCCTTTTCTTGGGAAGTAGGTAAAGGGTTTTATATTCCTTTCCCAGAAGATCAAGCAGAAGCAAAAGAACTCATTAAAGAACTACTACCCTTCTTCGAAGCCGAAGGGATCGAAAAAATAGGCCAAAACTTAAAGTACGACCTTAAAGTCCTTGCAAAATATGATGTTACTGTTAAAGGGAAATTGTTTGACACCATGCTAGCGCATTACCTGATCAATCCTGATATGCGTCATAATATGGACGTACTAGCAGAAACATACCTTAATTATACCCCTGTTTCTATTGTAGAACTCATTGGTAAAAAAGGAAAGAACCAACTCTCTATGCGTCAAGTTCCGTTAGACCAGCAAACGGAGTATGCAGTAGAAGACGCAGACATCACCTTACAACTTAAAAAACATTTTGAGAAAGAACTAGACGAAGCCGGAACTCGCAAACTATTTGATGAGATTGAGATTCCATTACTACGCGTTCTTGCCGCTATGGAGTTGGAAGGAATTAACCTTAATGTTGGATTCTTAGAAGAACTATCAGGAGAGCTTGAGACAGATATCACTAGATTGACCTCTGAGATATATGCCGAAGCAGGAGAAGAATTTAATATAGGATCTCCCAAACAATTAGGCGAAGTGCTATTTGATAAAATGAAACTCGTAGATAAGCCTAAAAAGACCAAAACAGGACAATACTCTACCGCCGAAGATGTACTATCATACCTTGCAAAAGATCATGATATCATTCAGAAAATATTAGATTACCGAGGTCTTGCAAAATTAAAATCTACTTATGTAGATGCACTCCCTGTTCAAGTTGGTATTGATCACCGTGTGCATACAGATTATATGCAAACAGTGGCTGCGACAGGACGTTTAAGTTCTAACAATCCAAACTTACAGAATATTCCTATTCGTACAGAACGTGGTCGCGAAGTACGTAAAGCTTTTATTCCTCGTAACGAAAACCACACCCTACTCGCCGCCGATTATTCTCAGATAGAACTGCGTATTATTGCAGCTCTAAGTGAGGAGGAAACCATGATCAAGGCTTTTCAGGATGGGGAAGATATTCACGCCTCTACCGCTGCCAAAGTCTTTAATATCCCTCTAGAAGAAGTAACACGTGAGCAACGTAGTAATGCAAAGACAGTCAACTTTGGGATTATTTATGGCGTTTCTGCTTTTGGATTAAGTAATCAGACAGATCTTTCTCGTTCTGAGGCAAAAGAACTGATAGACACCTATTACAAAACCTATCCTAGATTACGTAACTACATGAGTGATCAAGTAGATTTTGCACGTGATAATGGCTATGTAAAAACAGTATTAGACAGACGTCGTTATTTAAAAAACATCAACTCAGCAAATGCTATTGTACGTGGCGCTGCAGAGCGTAATGCTGTAAATGCTCCTATTCAAGGAAGTGCTGCCGATATTATAAAGATTGCAATGATTAACATCTATGACAAACTAGAAAGCAGTGACTACAAAACAAAGATGCTACTTCAAGTACATGATGAATTGGTTTTTGATGTTCCTAATGAAGAACTAGATGCTATGAAAACTCTCATTAAAACCGAAATGGAAAATGCGTTTACCATGACTGTACCATTAGACGTAGAAGTAGGATTGGGTCATAACTGGCTCGAAGCACATTAATGTTTTTTTTAGAAAAGAGATTATAGAGAAGAGAACAAAGATCATAGAGTATAGATTATAGACTCCTTGTAGTTGTATTAAACAGTTTCCGCTTTCGCGAAAATGTATACTGAAACTATTTTAGTCATTTCGACAGAGCGAAGTACGAGCGACGAGAAATCACATCACAGTATTCTGAGATAAAACAGAGCTACATGTGTGATCTCTCCTAATGTCGAGATGACGGAGTCGTTTATGCTTTCGCGAAAGCGGTATTATAATCATTTCAAAAAATAGAGTATTGCTCTAATTTAGAGTGTACTCTATTTTTATACAAGATGTCAGTCTAAATTTGTCGAAGACTTTTTACTTTTCCCATCATCGTAAAATAAAGAGGTTACAATACGTGTTGTTTTTTTTTAAAGTATTTACCATCGTTTATTATATCTAAAGTATACATTCTACAAAACCTTCTATAGTTTCTTCATCACCTGTTGCCGTATTAATAACTGTCCCGTTAAAACGAAGACTGGTGACCGTTCCAGAATCTGTAACATTGATCGTACCTGTATTTCCGAAATATGTTTCTACAGCAACTCCATCACTTGTGGCTTGGAGAATAAAGACAGCATTACTAGGTTGGTCCAAATTATCTCTCAAGTTAAAACTTGCTGTTCTACATAAACCCTCATGAGTTACAGCTATTGCATAATTTAAACCTCCAGAAGTAAATGCTCCAGCGTATGTACAACTAAAATTCCCAGTGGTCGTTTCAATATTACAACCTCCATTGGCATCACTACGCACACCAAGAAATTCAACAAAATTTTCATTTATAAAGCCTCCATCATCTGAACTATCGTCACTACTACAAGAATCTGTTTGTAATAGTATAAAAAACGAAATAATAGCTATCCAAGTTTTCATAATGTTTTCCTTTTTTTAGATTATCTCAAAACTAGAAGTTGTATTTCTGAATAAAATACCTAATGGTAGGTATTTTATTGGTAGTGTTATATAATAGTTTTACAGTATAAGAATATTGACAAGTAATCTATTATGTATCTTTAATAGTGAAACTGATAAAAAATGATTTCAAAAAAAATGATTTTCTTAGTATTCATGTTCATCCTTTTTGGTAAGACAGGTCTAACACAAAATCAAAAAATTGACAGCTTACTTCAGGTTCTAAAAACCGATATCTCTGAGGAAAATCGCGCTATAACTAATCTATCACTCGCAAAGCTTTATGAACGTATAGATTTAAGCAAAGGCAAACAGTTTGCTTTGCAAGCACTTACTTTTACAAAAAACGATTCTCTATCTGCTGAAACGAATAATCAATTAGGTCGATTCAATTTTTTTGGATCAAAATTAGATTCAGCCTCTTTCCATTTTAAAAAAGCAATTTCAATACTAGAAATACTTAAAGATGAAAGGCGAGTAGCGATTATTAATATAAGTTTAGGAGCTATTCAACTTAGACAAGGGAATTACAATGCTACAATTAAAATTTTAACAGAGAGTGCTTCCTTTTTTGAAAAATCAAAAGACAGTCTGAATGCAGCAAAATGTTATAGTAATATTGCCAGTGCATTTGCCGAACAGGAAATTTTTCCAAAGTCCATTGAATACAGTGAAAAAGCCATAGATATTTTTCGTGATTTAAATCAAGTCCAGTTTGAACTAATCACTTTACCCAATCTTGCAGCCCAATATTATAAAAGCGGAGATACACTTACAGCAATATCATATAATGAGAAAGCAGAAAAACTAGCATTAAAACTCAATAACAAACGCTCATTATCTATCATATATAATAATCTTGGAGACATTTATTTAAACAAGAATTTAGATAAAGCCAAAGGTTATTTAGAAAAAACGATTACTCTAAAGAATGAATTAAATCTTCAATCGGGCATAGAATTTACTCAGAGCAACCTAGGGTACATAGAATTACAAAACAAAAATTATAAAAAAGCCATTCTATATTTTACAAAAGCTTCTCAAAAAGTTCAAGGCAAACAACTTGTATCTGTGTATAATAATCTAAAAGATAGTTATACAGGTATAGGAAACATTAATAAAGCTTTAGTTTTTTCAGAAAAAGCACGAATTCTGAATGATAGTATTCTAAACACTGTAAATCAAAAAGAATTTGTCGAAATCCAAACAAAATACGAAACAGGGAAAAAGGAAAAAGAAATTTTAAGCCTACAAAATGTCAATTTGGAAATGAATATTCAGCGTAGGCAAAACCGTAACTTATTAATAGGCACTATAAGTTTATTATGTTTAACAATGATTATCGGTTATTTGTTATTAAAAAATTCAAAAAGAAAACAAACGATTGCAGAGCAACAACAAATCTTAGAAATCCAGAAAGCAGATAGACTTCTAAAAGATCAGGAACTTATTGGACTTGATGCTATGTTAGAAGGACAAGAAAAGGAACGACAACGTATATCAGAAGATTTACACGACAATTTAGGTAGTAAACTCTCTACTATTAAATTATATATGGATGAAGTGAAAGCAAATGATTCAGAAATTTTAAAAAAAATCAGTATATTATTGGATGAGACTTATGATGAAGTACGAAATATAGCTCACGAAAAACAATCCAGCACACAAATAGATAAAGGATTAATACCAGCTGTAAAACTTATGGCAAACAGAATTAATGGGTCTAAAAAATTAGATATTAAAGTTGTTAATATTGATTTTAATTATCAAATATCTACTTCTAAGGAATTACAATTATTTAGAATTATCCAAGAATTATTATCAAATACCATAAAGCATGCAAAAGCCAAACAAGCTATAATTCAATTTTCTGAAGATAATAATCAACTTAATTTTGTATATGAAGATGATGGTCTTGGTTTTGATAAAAATAGCAAAAAAGAAGGAATAGGTTTATCTAATATTGAACGACGTATCCGTAAAATAAACGGATCACTTTCTATAGATTCTATTCCAGGTAACGGCACAACTGTTATTGTTAATGTTCCAATATGAGTGTCAAAATAATTATTGTAGACGATCACGATCTATTTCTAGATGGCTTAACTTCTATTTTTATTAAAGAAATTGGGATAGATGTTATTGGTATGTCTAATAATGGTTTGGAAGCATTAAAACTTTTAGAATCAGGATTAGAACCTGATGTCATCTTATCGGATATTAGAATGCCAATAATTGACGGTATTACTTTAGTAAAATTACTTCATTCCAGTTATCCACATATCCCAGTAATCATATTGAGCATGTTTGACCAGAATGCCGATATGTTTGAGATGTATGATGCAGGAGTTAAAGGTTATGTCCCAAAAAAAACAAATAAGAAGACATTGATAGAAGCTATTCATACTGTTTCAAAAGGAGAGCTTTATTTTGAAAAATCATTCTTAGATACTTATAAAAAATATAAAAAAAACAACGAACATGTAGAAGAAATTACTCTAACCAAACGTGAACGCCAAATACTACAACTCATTGTCAAAGGTCGAAGTAGTCTTCAAATTGCTAATGAATTAAAACTTAGCAAATTTACTATCGATACTCATAGAAAAAATATTCATAAGAAAACAGGGATTAAAAACAATATACATTTAATCCAACACGCTCAACAATGGTTATAAGTAATCTATATTACAAAGTATCCTGAACCTTCTTAATAACTAATTGAATTACCAATATTTCTTTCACCTTGGTTAAAAAAAGTTTATTTGCTTCATATTATTTTCAAACACTTAAAGATATTTGATATAATAGTTACCTTTGATTTTAACAAACCATCACAATTCATGGAAGGATTACTTACCCTAGACAGTTTATTTACCCTATTAATGCTTATCCTGCTGCAAGTCGTTTTAGGATTTGACAACTTATTATATATCTCATTAGAGTCCAAAAAAGCACCCGCAGAAAAGCAAAGTTATGTACGTAAACTTGGTGTAGGACTTGCGATCGTATTACGTATTGTATTGCTTTTTATATTGATGTCTGTGATTCAATATTTCCAAGATCCTTTTGTATCACTACATGGAAATGGCATTATAGGTTTTGAATTCAATGTACATAGCCTGATTGTTCTGGGTGGAGGTGTATTTATTATTTATACTGCTGTCAAAGAAATCTGGCATATGATGCTTATGAAAGAGCATGAAGCTACAGAACAAAAAAGAGCATCGGTTGGAAAAATTATCTTTTGGATTGTTATCATGAACCTTGTATTTTCTTTTGATTCTATCTTAAGTGCTATGGCTTTAACCAGTGACATGGAAAGCTTTAAAGCACAAGTAATCCTGATGTCTATAGCCATTATAGCTGGTGGGGTTTTAATGATAGTCATGGCAGATAAGGTTTCTAATTTCCTGCAAAAAAATAGAATGTACGAAGTACTCGGGCTGTTTATCTTATTGATCGTAGGTGTAATGTTACTCTCTGAAGGCGGTCATATCGCCAAGTTAGAGCTCTTTGGAAATCATGTAACACCTATGAGTAAAACCACCTTCTACTTTGTCATTATCGTATTAGTCATTGTAGATATCGTACAAGGGCGCTACCAAAAGAATTTATTAAAAGCAAAGAAAGAAGGAGATAGTCATTAAGAGTCCGCTTTCGCGAAAGCGTATATATAAAACACAAAAGCCCGAGAAATATCTATTTCTCGGGCTTTTGTATTGATTGATGTGTATCTATATCTTAAATACGCTCGTATCTAAATGTAACATCCTCGATTAATTGAGCAGTATCAATATCACCTTCTAACACCTCTGCAAAAACCCTGAAGGAAGTGTATAGGTTACTTCATACCGATTTAACATAATTATAATACAAATCGATATGTCCATTTTACTAGGAATGTATTTCTAATTTGTTGCCCAAGAATTTGTTGATCTGCTGCATCAAAAAGACTAGCATCAGAGCTACTATTACCTTCTATTCCTTGCGACCATACTAAGAACAACTCAGACCCTGGAATATACTCCCAACGCATCACTAAATTTGATCTAAACTGTACAAAATTAAAATCTGGATCTCTAAAAGAGTAATCTGTTGTACCATCTTCATCCTCATCTACAACATAAGATCCATCCTGAAAACCAATCTGGTTATTTGAAAATAATGTCACACGATCCCCTAAGCGCTCTGCCTCACTATTTGCGACATAATTAAAATTAGAATATGTCCCCTTTGCAATAAAAGGTTGTGCATAATATTGTATCGTAAGGTTAGGGTTAATATTATAATTTACACGTAATGTTGTGCTTAATGTTTCTTGATTTATTTCCCCTGTAATATATCGTCTTCCAAATTGAGCTGGAGCATATCCTTGTTGAGATACATATTGTGTCTTATTAGGGTTTTTCTCATACTCAGTTTCTAGATTAAGACTCAATGCATCCAACGGTTGCCAATTAAAACGCACCACATATCGTCTAAATTCAAAATTGTTTTCCCTTGCTTGAGAATGTACATATCCTAATACTGCTGAGAATTTTTTACGCCTATCTGTTCCTGCAAATAAGAATGCAAAATTTTCATCAGAAAAACGCCAACGAGGACCTCCTCTTAAAAAGGTATTGATAAAAATACGTGGCTTATGACCAAAGCCTCCTTCTGTAAACCAATTGTTTTTCCAGTTAATTTCTCCTTGTATTTCATATTGAATACGGTTATAATTACCATCAAAGTCAAAGGTTGTAAACTGATTAAAATTAACTTGAGCACGACGATACCAGCTTGTAGGTTTTAAAAATAATCGTCTCAACCAAGCGCTCTGGCGTATTTCATCTGCTTGTCGTAAGAATCCAATATCATTTAACTCAAGCTCTGGAGATCTCCAAGCGACACTATTTCCGTATCTCCAATTACCACCTCCATCTTTTCCTATAGCAATACGTCCACCGGTTCCAGTAAGAGACGTTTTTGTAGTGTCTACATTTACATGACTTGCATCTACTCTATTAAATAAATGACGGATGGATTGCTGTGTTCTAGTAATAGATCCTTCTGATCCATTTACATTACTGAATAAGAATTTACCATCTATAAAGTAATTTCTATTCTGCCAAGTATGTTGCGCATCGATCCCTCCCGTTAATGCATTATCATGGAGGAACGACAAGTTTTTGTCTAATGTACGATCTGTATATGTAACAAGACCTCCCACAAAAGAGTTCCGGTTATTAAGATCTTTTTGCACACGTACCACACTATAACTCGTAAGTGGCTCGACAAGTTCTCTTCGGTTTTCTCCTAAATCACCTGTAGCTTCTAGTTCATCTCGTATTGCCTCACGAGTATCAACTTCTATATCTGAGAATTCATTTGCAGTCACACTTTGCAAAGCCCCTATAGACCATCCATCTTTTGTTTTACCACTAAATTTTGCAGCTCCAAGTATGGTAGAATTTATAGGTTCATCTTCAAATTCTCCTTTACTGCTTTGCGCTGTAGAGAATCCTTGTGGACTTCGTCCGATACGTCTAGAAAAAAACAAGTTATCTTGACTTCCATTAAGCCCTAACTGAAAGATATTTGCATTTTCTACAAAGAAAGGCCTTCGTTCTTGGAAGAAAATTTCAAATCCATCTAATGCAATTGCTCCTGGATCTGCATCTACTTGTCCAAAATCTGGATTTACAGTAAGATCCAAAGTAAGATCATTTGTAATTCCAATCTTTGCATCTATACCCCCGTTTAATCTAAAGTCATCACCATCCCTAAAAGGGTTACCTGGCTCTGCTTCAAACGTATCATATTGCCCTACTAAAAATGGTTGAATCTCTAGCTGTTTTTGTGGTTCTATATTTTTAAGCCCTCGTAATTCTCCAAAATTACTCACCCATCCATTGGCATCTTGAGGAACTCGTTGCCATACATCACGTTCTTGATTTCTAAAAAACAATCTCGTCACTTGTAATCCCCAAACTTGCTCTTCGGCTTTTCCAAATTTGAGTTGGCTCAAAGGAATTCTAGCCTCAGCAGTCCATCCTTCTTCATCTACTTGAGTGGCTGCATACCATATCGGATTCCAACTACTATCAAAATTTCCATTATTAGAGATAAATTCATCTCCTTTTACACCCGATACAGAAATAGTAAATGAAAAACCAGATCTGTCGTCATTATAACTATCTATATTTATCTCTACCCAATCTCCTGGGAAATCATCTCTACGTCCCATCCTACGTACTATCTTATCGGTCTCAGTATCATAAGCTCGCCAAGCTACATATAAGTTTTTTTGATCGTAGGTGATTTTAAATTTGGTTGCTTGTGCTGGAGCTGTATTTTCATCGGGTTCATTTTCTATAAAATCTCCGGCCCATTCTACGGCATCCCATGCAGATTCATTAATGATACCATCTATAGTAGGTGCTTCACCTGTATAGGCATTTGTAGTATAGACACGTTTAGGTACTACCGTCGTAGTTTTTGTAGTGTCTGTTTGTGAGTACGCTTTCGCGAAAGCGGAAACACATAAAATAAGAATAAGAAAAACGATTCGTTGATTGATTGATTGCATGAAATTGATGATTGAGTTGTCCCCTAACAGACTTATAAGTTATAAGTGATGTGACACTCTATGAATAATTTTATGAATATCTTAACTTTTTTAACTATTCTAGCGAGGTCAAAAAAGCAATCTCAACCTATCATTAATGATTTATTTACTGTAATGTATATGTAACGGTGAGAGATCCATTATAAGAAAGTATAGTCCCTTCATTATTTAACAATTCAAAAGTTTCTAATTCATCTTGAGAAAAAGTAATTGTTATGGTATTATTCAAAAATACTCCTTGCTTAAATATTTCATCTTCAAAAGAGAATTCAATGGTATCATCATTAATTGAATAATCCGAAAAACCGTCACATAAAAATAACGCACATATAGCAATTTGCTCTGGTTCTCCTAGAGCAGTATCTTCAACTATAAATATTGGCATAGATGCAAAAGGGCAAGCAATTCCCTCTTCTTCAAAATAAAGTTGCCCAGCCTCAAGACAATCATTAAAGGTGTCAAAATATATACCTTCAGATATAAAATTTTCAAGGATTAAATCATTAGAAAATACACCATCGCCATTCAGGTCGACATCGGTTTCTATAACATAAGATGTAATTACAAATGTCTGCCCAGAAAGTGGTGAATTATCAGTATCGTCAGAATTACAACTTACAAATAGAAGACATATTAAAATACTTAACAATAGTTTACTCATTTTGAATATTTTATCACTTATCAAACAAAATTACTTAAAATAAATTGCAGCATATCTCCGTAAAGTTGTGGGATTAAAAACAGCAATCATCGCCATTATTTTTGTCCTATATATTAGACCTATTTTTAGAGGCATAGAATGACTATAAAATATTACAACATCGCTGTTTGTGTAATCAATAATTAATTGTACTTTTGCAGACCCGTTTTCACGCGGGAATATTGGAATGTTTAATTAAAAATAATTAGTGTGGACACATTAAGTTACAAAACAGTATCTGCAAACAAAGCTACCGTAAACAAGGAGTGGGTTTTGATAGACGCTGACGGACAAACGCTAGGGCGTATGTCATCTATCGTAGCTAAGTTTTTACGCGGTAAGTACAAAACTAACTTTACACCTCATGTTGATTGTGGAGATAACGTAGTTGTTATCAATGCAGAGAAGATCAACTTAACAGGTAGTAAATGGACGGACAAATCATATATCCGTCACACAGGTTATCCTGGTGGTCAACGTAGCCTTACAGCAACAGAACTCTTCGATAAAGACCCTACTCGCATCATTGAGAATGCAGTAAAAGGTATGTTACCTAAAAACAAATTAGGTAGTGCTTTATTTCGCAATTTGAAAGTGTACTCTGGAACAGAGCATGGACAAGAGGCACAAAAGCCTAGAACAATTAATCTTAACGAAATTAAGTAATGGAAGTAATTCACAAAATCGGTCGTCGTAAGACCGCTGTAGCACGTGTATATCTCTCTGAAGGAAAAGGGAATATTACCGTAAACAAAAAAGACATGGCTACATACTTCCCTACCGCTACGTTACAATACAAAGTAAACCAACCATTAGTCTTAACAGAGAATGACGGTAACTTTGATATTAAAGTAAACGTATACGGAGGTGGTATTACCGGTCAAGCAGAAGCAATACGCCTTGCTCTTTCTAGAGCAATGTGTGAACTAGATGCAGAGAACCGTAGCATCCTTAAACCAGAAGGTTTATTGACAAGAGATCCAAGAATGGTTGAGCGTAAGAAATTCGGACAGAAGAAAGCTCGTAAGAAATTCCAGTTCTCTAAGCGTTAATATTTGCAGAGCAAATATGCTGAACTTGTTTCAGCATCTCTCTCTACAAATTGAAATTTTGAAATTAATAATAATCAGATACTGAAACAAGTTCAGTATTTCAATGTTGTCGTGGCTTGGTTCGCTTTCGCGAAAGCGTAAAAAGAATCAAGGTTAGTTTAGCATCTAAACCTCGTCGAGTACGAAGTTGCTAATTTAAGTCCAACGGAACGTAAACTATTACAAAAATGGCAAACAACATAGAAGTTAAAGAATTACTTGATGCAGGTGTACATTTTGGTCACCTCACAAGAAGATGGGATCCAAATATGGCTCCATATATTTATATGGAACGTAATGGTATTCACATCATTAACTTATACAAAACTGCTGCAAAAATTGAAGAGTCTTCAGACGCTCTTAGAAAAATCGCAGCATCAGGTAGAAAAATACTCTTCGTAGCTACCAAAAAACAAGCAAAAGATATCGTAGCAGACAAAGCTGCAAAAGCAAACATGCCTTACATCACAGAAAGATGGCCTGGTGGAATGCTTACCAACTTTGTAACTATCAGAAAAGCGGTTAAAAAGATGCAAACCATCGACCGTATGAAAGCTGATGGTCGTTTTGATACACTTTCTAAGAAAGAAAAATTACAAATGAATCGTCTTCGTGAGAAGCTTGACAAAAACTTAGGTTCTATTGCAGATATGACACGTCTTCCAGGTGCATTATTTGTTGTAGATATTAAGCGTGAGCATATTGCGATTAAAGAAGCACAAAAATTAAATATTCCAATATTTGCGATGGTAGATACCAACTCTGACCCACGTCAAGTTGATTATCTTATCCCATCAAATGATGATGCTTCAAAATCTATCGATAAGATTGTAGGATTTGTTTCTGACGCTATAATTGAAGGTCTTGCTGAGCGTAAAGCTGGGAAAGATGCACAAGCTGAAGGAAAAGATGCACCTGCTGCACCTAAAGCAAAAGATGCGCCTAAAGCAAAAGCTGCTCCTGCACCAGTAGAAAAAGCCACTCCTGCACCAGCAGAAAAAGCTGCTCCTGTTGCACCTGTAGAAAAAGCTGAACCAGCAAAAGTAGAAGCTGCTGCAAGCGAAGAAGAAGAGTAAATAACATTTTCATAATATAAAAAAGTCGTTTAGTTCCTTTCTTTGTAGAAAACATACTGAACGACTTTTTAATTTTAAATACATAAAAGAAATGGCAAAAATTACAGCCGCAGAAGTAAACAAGCTTAGAAAATCTACCGGAGCTGGTATGATGGATTGTAAAAATGCATTAGTAGAAGCTGAGGGTGATTTTGACAAAGCAATCGCTATCCTTCGTAAGAAAGGACAAAAAATTGCTGATAAAAGAGCAGACAGAGACTCAAGTGAAGGAGCTGTTATTGCAAAAATCAATGATGACAATACTAGAGGTATCGTTATATCACTTAACTGTGAAACTGATTTTGTTGCAAAAAATGATTCTTATATTGCTATGGCACGCCAAATGGCAGACATCGCTTTAGGAACAAACTCTAAAGAAGAATTTCTTGCTGCAGACTTTGAAGGAATGACTGTTGCAGAAAAACTTATTGAGCAAACTGGTGTTATCGGTGAGAAAATTGAGATCGGTGGTTTCAAAACATTAGAAGCTCCTTTTGTAGGTTCTTATGTACACGGAAATAAAATAGGTGCTCTTGTAGGCTTATCATCTGCTATAGATGGTGCTGCTGAAGTAGCAAAATCTGTATCTATGCAGGTCGCTTCTATGGGAGCTACTACATTATCTTATAAAGATTTTGATGCTGCATTTGTTGCCTCTGAAACAGAAGCTAGAATCGCAGTTATTGAAAAAGATAATATTGAATTAGGTCGTTTAGGAAAAACACTTAAAAATGTACCTGAGTATATCTCTATGTCGCAATTAACTCCTGAAGTTCTTGCAAAAGCAGAAGATGATATCAAAGCACAATTGGCATCAGAAGGAAAGCCTGAGAAAATTTGGGATAAAATTGTTCCTGGAAAATTAGAGCGTTTTATCTCTGATAATACGACTCTTGATCACGAACAGTGTCTTCTTGACCAACGTTTTATTATGGATGAAAGCATAACTGTTGCTGACTATGTTGCCAGTAAAGGTGATGTAAGTGTTACTGGATTTGAAAGAGTTTCTATAAAGTAATTCAAAACATATTAATACGCATAAAAAAAACGCCCTTTTGAAAAGGGCGTTTTTTTATATAAAGTAATTTTATAAAACTACTAGTTTGTTCTTTCCAATGTTAGGCTTCCTATCGCTTCAGAAAGTGGACTTCCATCTCCAAAAGGAGCTTCGTCATACAACGTAATAGCTGCATTTTCTGCACCATCATTTGCTTCATAAGTAGATCCTAAAATAACACCTGCATCTAGAGGTTGTAATTCTACTTGCCCCATTTGTATTAACCCTACTCCTGTTGCATCTACTACATTAAAAGAACTCACTCCTACAAACCAGTCAGGACTTGGGTTTAATCTTGCTAAAAATGTAATTCTAGTTCGAGTTGGTGTCACAGTAACCGAAGTTGTTGTTGTTGCTTGAGCACCTATTACTCCAGCTGTTGAGATACTAAACTGTCCATCTCCATCTTCTCCCAAAGAAGTACTTATAAAGGCAGCAAGCCCTTCTACATCTCCAGACTCAGCATATAAAGCCATTCCATCAGATGCAGCTTGTCCAATAGAAAACACCGATACTTCTGGCGCATGAACTATTGCCACTATGGTTCCAAAGGTAGCACCTGCAGGATAATCCTGAGGGTTATTTTCTTCTGTAAAGTTTGTTGTAAACCCAAGGTCATATGTTGCTGTAGGCACAGGAAGGCCACCATCATCTCCGCCTCCACCAGTAGTAGTTGGACCTCCATCATCACTTCCACAACTAACAAAAAAAGAAAGGGCTAGTAAACAGGTTATTTTAAATAAATTGTTCATAATTGAATTACGCATTTTTGATTTTAATAAATATTTTGGCAAAATAACATACGTGTAAATAACACTATATGTATTATTATATAAATATAACAAACTTGCTCTTTTACAAAGGTAAGAGTTTATAATAGTTTACACATAAACGAATGTTTTACCTATTAATTTTAAGACACTCACTTTTTCGTATTCTTAACAAACTATTATTTTGATCATAATCTTGTATAAAAGATTTCTTTAAAAAAGTAGTATAAGCACTATATTTGCGTAATCTTTTTTAATCTATGACATACAAAAGAATATTACTTAAGTTATCTGGCGAAGCCTTAATGGGCGATCGTCAATATGGTATTGACCCCAAACGCCTTGCTGAATATGCAGCAGATATTAAAACAGTTACCAGTACAGGAGTACAAGTCGCTATTGTTATAGGTGGCGGAAATATATTTAGAGGAGTTGCTGGGGCAAGCAAAGGAATGGATCGTGTACAAAGTGATCATATGGGTATGCTAGCAACTGTTATAAATGGATTAGCACTACAAGATGCTCTAGAAGATGCCGACATCCCTACTCGATTACAAACAGCCATAAAAATAAATGAAGTTGCAGAACCTTTTATAAGAAGAAAAGCGATGCGTCATTTAGAAAAAGGACGTGTTGTTATTTTTGGAGGAGGTACAGGAAACCCATACTTCACTACAGACTCTGCCGCTGTTCTCCGTGCTATAGAAATAGAAGCAGATGTTATCCTAAAAGGAACTAGAGTTGATGGAATTTACAATTCTGATCCTGAAAAAAATAGTGATGCTATAAAGTATGATCATATCTCTTTTGATGATGTATTACGCAAAGGATTAAAAGTGATGGATACTACTGCATTTACCTTAAGTCAAGAAAACGAACTCCCTATTATTGTTTTTGATATGAACAAGTCAGGCAACTTATTAAAAGTAGTTACTGGAGAGCAAATAGGTACCACAGTAAATCTATAAATTATTATCTGGCGTAATTTTTGTTAAATTACATTTAAAACATATTTTATTATGAATGAAGAAATTCAATTTATATTAGATAGTACTAAAGAAGCCATGGAAGGTGCTATCTCACATCTTCAAAAAAGATTAAACACAATACGTGCTGGAAAAGCAAGTCCTGCCATGTTACAAAGTGTTATGGTAGATTATTATGGTAGTCCTACCCCACTTTCTCAAGTAGCAAATGTAAATACTCCTGACGGAAGAACAATTACTGTTCAACCTTGGGAAAAAAGTATTATTTCCGACATAGAACGTGCTATTATGAATTCTAATTTAGGATTTAATCCTATGAATAACGGTGAAAGTATTATTATCAATGTCCCACCTCTTACAGAAGAAAGACGTAAAGACCTTGTAAAACAAGCTCGAGCTGAAGCAGAAGATGCTAGAATAGGGGTACGCAATGACAGAAAAGGAGCTAATAATGATCTTAAGAAACTAGACGATGTATCTGAAGATTTAATTAAAAATGCCGAGATTGATGTGCAAAGCCTCACAGACACCTATATTAAAAGTGTAGAAAATACACTTGTAGCAAAAGAAAAAGAGATTATGACCGTTTAGTAAAAACGAGCGTTAAACATATACAAAAAGCGACCGATAGAGGTCGCTTTTTTAATACATTTGAATATATCAAACATCATTTATGTATAGAATACTTTTTGTTTTATTATGCATACAAACAATTTCTTTTGGTCAAACCGATTCTACCAAAACCGTAGATGAAGTTATACAGAAAGCCATTTCCCTAAGAGAGAAAAATGATCCTCGAACCGTTCTCTCAAACTACACGTATACAAGCTATGAAAAAACAATCATTACAGATAGCTTAGACACCAGCACACATAGTTATTTATCAGAAAAAGTAAGTAACACTAGTTATGTTTCTTCTCAAGGATTTATAGAAGATGTTATTGGTTTTCAACTTGCAGGTTTTACAAAAACACGTTACGAAGTCCTTGCCGTAAATCTTCAATCAAGGTCTTTTTATGATGAAGACTTTGTTATATTTAATACAAGATATGCAGGCATCTTATCTCGACGAGGTTTTAGAAATTACATTTATACAATTCTCCCATCAGAAGCAGATAACGAAATACTCATATCTTTTACTCCAAAAAGACCAAAAGCAATACCTGGTCTATCTGGTTTTATGACATTAGACAAAGAAAAACTTGCCATCAAGAGTGTGCAAGTAAGTCTTGATGATGCGCTAAAAATAAAGCTAAGCCAATCCTATATATATAACGCAAAATCTGGCATTTATTTACCAGAAAACAGAGAACTTTTTATTGACAAAGGCCGTAGCGACAGACGTCTTTCTTTTTTTGGAGGACGTATTTCCATAGGAACCATTCAAGAAGAAGATCTAGAAAGGATGATTACAAAAAAGTATCTCATTTCTACGACGCGTAATAGTAATTTTTCGCTTAAAGCGAAAGAAGAAAAAAGTCAACCCTATGCCATTTCTGTACAACCAAATGCTACGGAACAATCTCCTGATTTTTGGCAAGAATATCGCCTAGAAGATCTTTCTAAAAAAGACAAACGCAGTTTTTCTGAAATAGAAAGAATCATAAATGCCGAAAACATAGAACGTCGATTAGGAACTATTAATAATTTTAGCGTTGGGTATTATAGTGTGAACTTCTTTGATTTTGATCTTACGTACCCTGTGAAATTTAATAATTTTGAAGGATTACGTTTAGGGCTTGGAGGTGTTACAAATGAAAGCTTTTCAAAACGTTTTCGAATAGAAGGATATGGAGCTTATGGTTTTAAAGATAAAGAGATAAAATATGGAGCTGGAGGTGGTTTTCTTTTAAACCCTAAAAAAGATGCTTGGATAAGTCTCACATATAATAGTGATCTAGAAGAAGTAGGAAACTACGCATATCTTACAGATAGACGTGTATATTCACTTTTTGAACCACGCCTAGTAAACATTAACCTATTTTACAAACATCGTACTACCCGAGCAAATCTTGAATATCGCATTGCTCCAAAGCTACTCTCAGAACTTCAGGTTGCACATAGACGCATTGATCAAACGACACCGTATCGCTATATAAAAAACGGAGAAGAAATACGCAATTATAACATTACAGAAGCTACTGCTGGTATACGCTGGAGTCCTGGTAGTAAGTTTATGAAATCTAAAGCAGGAATCACTGAGGTATCTGATGGATATCCTAAAGTGACAGCACAAGTTTCTCAAAGTATTGACGGGTTAGGAGGAGACTTTAATTTTACTAAAATAGGCTCTAAGGTTTTTTATAGATTAGATAGACTTAACAAATCGGCTACAGAATTATTAGTAGAAGGGAATATTGGATTTGGAGACTTACCTATTACTCACCTATTCCAAGCATACCCTAATGCTCCTACAAAAGAAACGGTACTTCAACGTTTTTCTGTTGCTGGGGTAAATAGTTTTGAAACCATGTTTTTTAGTGAGTTCTTTTCTGACAGATTGCTTACTGCTCAACTCAAACACAGGCTTGCTCCTTTTAACATAAGCAAACGTTTTAAACCAGAAATGGTTCTTATCACTCGTTTTGCCATCGGAGACATAAGTAATCCTCAAGATCATTTGGATATAGAATTTGGCTCTTTAAAAGAAGGATATACGGAGTCTGGTTTTGAAATCAACAAATTAATTTTTGGTTTTGGAACGAGTCTAACTTATCGTTATGGCGCTTATCATTTACCCAATTTTGCAGATAATATTGCTTTTAAATTTACCTTCAATTTACAACTGTAGAAAAGTCGTGTAAACGTCTCGGATTTTCCTTAATAAAAGAATACCTTTGTTCTCGTAAATAAAGGGAATGGCTAAGTTTTTAAGTTCAGGATTTTGGGAGAGCGTTGCTGGTATTATCCTGCGCAATAGACTCCTTATACTTATACTTATTTTAGGGACAACTGTATATTTAGGAAAGCAATGGGAGCATATGCGATTTACCTATACAGAAGCAAATCTTCTCCCAGATGATCACGAAGTAAACCTAGAATACAATAAATTTCTCGATAAGTTTGGAGAAGAAGGAAACCTTATTGTTTTAGGGATCAAAAATGATAGTTTATTTACTCCTAGGGTATTAAATGCATGGAATAGTCTTTCTGAAAAAATAGATCAATACTCAGAAGTCACTTTATCTATTTCCCTTAAAGATTTAAAACTACTTGACAAACAGGAAAACCCTGCTAGATTTGACCTAAAGTCATTTATACCAGATAGTGTCACTTCTACAAAACAAGCATCTGATTATAGAAAACAGCTTTTTAATAATCTACCATTTTATGAAAATTTAATTTATAATAAACAAACAGGGACTGTACGGTCTGCCATTTACTTAGATAAAACGATTGTAAACACACCAGCACGAAGAGATTTTATAGTTAACGATCTTATTCCTCTTATTGAGGAATTCAAAATCACTTCAGGAATTGATGTACGCACGAGTGGCATGCCATATATCAGAACGCTTAATTCTCAAAATATCATCGATGAAATAGGTTGGTTTGTAGGTGGCGCTTTACTAGTCACTTCCCTACTTTTCTTTTTCTTTTTTAGATCTTACAGAGCTACTTTTATTTCTATGATTACCGTAATCGTAGGAGTTATGTGGGCTTTTGGATTTTTAGGATTACTTAAATATGAAATCACTGTTCTTACAGCGCTCATCCCGCCTCTTATTATTGTTATAGGAGTTCCAAACTGTATCTTTCTTATCAATAAATACCAGCATGAGTACAAAACTCATGGTAATAAAATAAAAGCGCTTCAGCGTGTTATTACCAAAGTAGGAAATGCCACACTGATGACCAATATAACAACGGCATCTGGATTTGCTACTTTTATACTAACTGAGAGTTCGCTTCTTAAAGAATTTGGCGTTGTCGCGAGTATCAACATTATTGGGATATTTCTTTTATCATTACTCATCATTCCTATTATGTATAGCTATATGCCCCCTCCTAAGGAAAAGCATCTAAAACATTTAGGAAAGAACTGGATTGAAGGTTTTGTAAACTGGATGGAACGCATGGTACGCAACCATCGTATTGCTATATACATAGTAAGTGTTCTTTTACTTACCGCCAGTATGATTGGTATTAATCAGATTCGTGTTTCTGGAAGTCTGATTGAAGACATGCCTAAGAAAACAGCTTTCTTTGAGGATATCAAATTTTTTGAACAAGAGTTTGATGGTATTATGCCTCTAGAAATTCTGATAGATACAAAACGTAATAAAGGGGTTATGAAGCTCGCTACTTTAAAACGTATGGAAGAGCTTAGTCAGGTTATTGAAGAACAGCCTGAATTATCAAAACCCATCTCTATCGTAAATCTTGTGAAGTATGCAAAGCAAGCCTATTATAATGGCTCTCCTAAGTATTATCAGCTTCCAAGTAATAACGAACGTAACTTTATACTTCCATATACAAGTACTTTTTCTGATCAAACAAATCTTATGGGAGCTTATGTAGATAGTACTGGGCAATATGCTCGTATCACTACATTTATGAAAGATATAGGTACGGATAAAATGGAGCGTGCTGAAGATAATTTACGTGCCAAAATAAAAACATTATTTCCAAAAGACCGATATGAAGTGACCCTTACTGGGAAAGCGTTGGTTTTTCAGAAGGGAACAAATTACCTTGTAAATAATCTTGTTATAAGCTTGTCTTTGGCAATCTTACTTATAGCATTATTTATGGCTTGGATGTTCAGGTCATTTAAAATGATTCTTGTATCTCTTATTCCAAATCTTTTACCACTTCTTGTTACTGCGGGTATGATGGGCTTTATAGGCATTCCCATAAAACCGTCTACCATTTTAGTCTTTAGTATTGCGTTTGGAATTTCTGTAGATGACACGATACACTTTCTTGCAAAATACAGGCAAGAATTAAGAGCTAGTAAATGGCGTATTAAAAAATCTGTATATGCCTCTTTAAGAGAGACAGGTGTTAGTATGTTCTACACATCTATTGTATTATTCTTTGGATTTTCTGTCTTTATGATTAGTAGTTTTGGAGGCACTGTTGCCTTGGGAGGTCTTGTGAGCGCTACATTACTATTTGCGATGTTAGCAAATTTACTTTTACTTCCTTCTCTACTTTTATCATTAGAGCGCAATATTGCCAATAAGAAAGTACTAAAAGAACCCGCATTACAAATTATTACTTCAGAGACAGATCCTGAAGAAAAAGAACTTCCTGAATAACCTAACTGATCGGATTCAATTTCGTTTTACACAACATCTATTTTCTTTTTTTACTCTATTAAAAAGAGAAGTACGACAAATTCCCCTTTATTAAAAAATGAAGATGTATACGCTTTCGCGAAAGCGTATAAGATTACCGGCAATACCTGATTTATGAATTAGACTTCATTTTTTATGTAACTACTCTAAAATAGTAATAATGAAAAAAGAGATTTGCCTTACACCCTTAAAAAGAGAATGAGATCCCCGCTTTATCGGAATAAAAAAACCAAGAAGCATTCCTTATCATTTCCTTAAAAATGAACCTTGATATTTAAAAACAAAAATTATCTTTGCGCTTCTGTATAAAACAAAAAAAATGAAACACATATCTATTGTAGACCTTTTGGTCAGTACAGCAATACATCAAGAATTTATAGTAAAAGGTTGGGTACGATCTTTTAGAGGGAATCGGTTTATCGTTATAAATGACGGCTCTACTATTAATAATATACAATGTGTTTTAGATTTTGAAAATACCGATCCTGCTTTATTAAAAAGGATTTCAACGGGTGCTGCACTTATCATAAAAGGAACACTGGAGGAAAGTCAAGGAGCAGGACAACGTGTTGAACTTAAAATAAGCGATCTAGAAGTTGCAGGAGATGCAGATCCAGAAGAAGTAAAACGTACGATTCTTTCTCCAAAACGTCACTCACTTGAAACATTAAGAGAACAAGCACATTTACGTGTACGTACCAATACATTTGGCGCGATTATGCGATTGCGTTCTAAACTCTCTTTTGCAGTACATCAGTATTTTAATGATCAGGGTTTTTATCAAGCACATACTCCTATCATTACAGGTAGTGATGCAGAAGGTGCCGGAGAAATGTTTCGCGTAAGCGCACTAGATCCTGAAAATCCTCCAAAGAAAGAAGATGGGACTATAGATTATAGTCAAGATTTTTTTGGAAAGGAAACCAACTTAACTGTCTCTGGACAGTTAGAGGCAGAAACGTACGCATTAGGCTTAGGAAAAGTATACACTTTTGGCCCTACTTTTAGAGCAGAAAATAGTAATACTTCACGTCACCTGGCCGAGTTCTGGATGATTGAACCAGAGGTTGCTTTTTATGATCTAGATGCAAATATGGATCTTGCAGAAGATTTTATTAAATCTGTTCTGGGATATGTCTTAGAGCACTGTCAAGATGATTTAGCATTCTTAGAAAAGCGTCTTATAGAAGAAGATAGTAAAAAACCGCAAGCAGAACGTGCAGCAATGCCATTACGCGATAAGCTTAAATTTGTAGTAGACAACAATTTTAAACGTGTAAGCTATACCGAAGCGATAGCAATACTTCGTAATAGTAAACCAAACAAGAAAAAGAAATTCAAATACCTTATTGATGAATGGGGAGCAGATTTACAGAGTGAGCATGAGCGTTATCTTGTAGAGAAGCATTTTGAATGTCCAGTGATTCTTTTTGATTATCCAGCAGATATTAAGGCATTTTATATGCGCTTAAATGAAGATGGAAAAACAGTACGTGCAATGGATATTTTATTCCCTGGTATTGGAGAGATTGTAGGAGGCTCGCAAAGAGAAGAGCGTCTAGATGTCCTTAAAGAAAAGATGGCTGCTTTAGATATACCAGAAGAAGAATTATGGTGGTATTTAGATACCCGTAAGTTTGGAACCTGTATTCATAGTGGTTTTGGACTCGGGTTTGAACGTTTAGTATTATTTGCTTCAGGGATGACAAACATACGAGATGTAATCCCTTATCCTAGATTCCCTGGACAAGCTGAGTTTTAACCCGCATAATGTATTAGAAAATCTATTGCACCTTAAAGCAACTGCAAAATATACCACTACGTTACATTTTTAAGTTTAACCATAGCGATGCTATGCTAAAACTCAGAAAACGTGATATTTTATTGCTGTATAAATACTCATTACGAAGTTCTAATACATTATACGAGTTTAGAATATCGGGCATATAAGAATTTAAAAAGGGGCAAAAGCCCCTTTTTTCTTGTCAATACTCCCCGTATCATTGTACCTTACAAGAAATTCACTATAACCGATAAACCAAAAAATCATGAAATTTTTCAAGTACATCATCCCACTCACTATGATTATATTACTAGTAGAGTGTAAAGGTGATCACAGCAATAATGAGAATGACGACAATGATGGACCTCCTACAGTTGTTGTAGATGCTCCAGAAATGATTATTCCCATACAAAGAGGTGCTCAATTATTTTACAACTATAAAGAGAATAGAATCCCTTTAATTGAAGAATACGAAAACAGTAATTCATCAGACGGAGAAGAAGAATATCTTGCAACAACATCGATCACATTTGATTTTGAGATGATGAAACAATACATGAAGTATGTAGAACAAGAAGCTCAAGCTGCCCATACAGATATTAAAGGCTTACGTGTGTATCTAGGTCAATATTCTAAAAACAAAAATGAGAAACATCCAAGAGCAGAAACAGTATTTTTCAACCCGACAATGCAATTAAAATCAGGAAATGAAGTTGCTTTTGCAATATATAATCAAAATGGAAATCCAGTAGCTATTCCTGTAGGAGAACTTGTAGATTACAGTAACATTAGAGGAAGTAAAGGTCAAAAGAAACAAAAAATTCAAAATAAAAATGATGATGATGTAACGAGTCTTGTTGGTAATGATGGTCATAGAAGACCTCCGCCAATAAACAATGAAGATGGTGATTATTAATAACACATATATGTAGAAGATAGATGTTGTTATATATTATAGACATAATTCAGATACTTGCAGCTATAGCTTCATCTATCTTCTATTACAAATACAGGCATAGCTCTCTAAAGTTTATTTGCTTTTATTTATGGTATGCCATAATAAACGATCTTACAATAGGATATTATCTTGACGGAATATTGAAAGAAACTGACTATTTATATAATATTCGTCAAATTTTACTTTTCACATTAATTTATTATATTTTAAAGAAAAACATTCAAAAAAAAGTAAGAAGAAAAGTTGTTGATATTTTATTTACATTTTACCTTCTAACATTGTTCATTGAAATCATATTTTTTAAAAATTTCATTTCAAATTATTTACCACTATCTTATTTTACAGGAGGCCTTGTATCTCTTTTAGGGATCATGTATTATGCCATTGAGCGTCTTCAAAGTAAAGACACAACCCCTATTCAAAAAGATTTAACAGTTTGGTTTTTAATGGGAAATCTTATTTTTTGGATTGGTTATTTACCTGTATATATTATATTAAATAATTACACATATTTTCATAATGATGTAATAAACAACCTAATAGTACTAAAAAAAGCATTTATTATAATTCAAAATAGTATTTTTATTTTTGGATTTATAATTTCTGGAAAAACTTATAAAAACTAAATTTTCATATTTACTAAATCAATTACTTAATGATTGTGTTTTAATTATAAAAAGAAGCATTCACCCTAGCTTAAAGAATTTAAAACTAGTAAATTGCTTTATTACATTCATGACTTATGACGCAGGCACAAGGAAATAATACAGTAATCCTAATATTAATAGGTATTACTATATTATTATTATTATTAATTGTGGTCGGAGTTTTATTTTCAGTATTCATACGACGCAAGAATGAACTTCTCCTAGAGCAACAAACCTCTCAAAAACGTTTTGAACGAGAGATTGCAGAGTCACAAATAGAAATACGGGAAGAAACATTACGTAATATAAGTTGGGAATTGCACGATAATATTGGGCAATTATTAACGCTTGCCAAAATCCAGACTCAAAATTCTGGAGGAGACCAAGAGCAACTAGACGAAGCGGCAAACACTATAGGGAAAGGACTCAGAGAGATCCGTGCTTTATCTAAGCTTATCAATCCTGAGGCGCTTAAAAATATGACGCTAACAGAGGCTATCGAGCTAGAACTAGATCGTTTTAAACGCATGGAATACCTTACTCCTAGCCTAAAAGTTATTGGAATTCCTGTTGCAGTAGACAAAAAAATAGGGACCATTATCTTTAGAGTGTTTCAAGAGTTTTTTACAAATACGATTAAACACTCCAAAGCAACGCATCTAGATGTACGTATTACATACACAGACAACACTATAGATATCAAAGCAGAAGATAATGGGATAGGTTTTAATTTTGCTTTCGCGAAAGCAAAAAAAGGCATAGGACTTTCAAACATGGAATCAAGAGCAAAACTGATAGGCGCAGATATAAAAGTCACCTCTGAAGAAGACAAAGGCACACAGTTGCATCTTATATATACACCAAAAAACATACACCATGAATAAACTTGTAGTAGTAGATGACCATACACTTCTTTCTCAAGCCATCAGTGGTCTTGTTAATTCTTTTCAGGATTTTGAGGTGTTATATACCTGTAAAAACGGACAAGAGCTTATTGACCAGCTTGTTTTTGAAAACAAACGTCCTGATATTGTTCTTATGGATGTAAACATGCCCATTATGGATGGCATAGAAACCACTGCACACCTTAAAGAACGATATCCTGATATCAAAGTACTTGCCCTCTCTGTAGAAGAAGAAGAACGCACTATTTTAAAAATGCTCCGTGCAGGAGCTAGAGGATACTTACTTAAGGATACAGAAAAATCTGTTTTAGAAAGTGCATTAAAAGAATTAGTGAGCCAAGGTTTTTATCACACCAATACGGTTGCTCAAATTCTTGTCAAAAGCCTAACTGAAGAAAATGCATTGACACTAAAGGAGCGAGAGATCGAGTTTATAAAACACGCATGTACTGAGATGACTTATAATGAGATTGCAGACAAAATGTTCCTTAGCCCAAAAACGGTACAAGGATACAGGGATAGTGTTTTCTCTAAGCTTAATCTAAAGAACAGAACTGGGCTTGTCATCTATGCCATAAAACACGGTATCTTCAAACCGTAGTACTACAATAACACATAAGTGCTATTTTTTTCAATAGCTTCAGTAATTACATCTTGTATCTTAAAATTATAAGGGTATGATCTATTGCTTTTGCTTATTTTTGTTTCTATGTTAAAACAACAACTCAATTTTAAACTTTCGCAAAAGCTATCTCCTCAACAAATTCAGTTGATGAAGCTTATCCAATTGCCTACGCAAGCCTTTGAACAAAAAATAAAACAAGAGCTTGAAGAGAATCCTGCATTAGATAGTGGCAAAGAAGAAGTGAAAGATGAGTTTGACGAGTTTAGCAATACAGAGGATGACTATGGTAATGAAACTATAGAAGCCGAGATTAATGTAGATGAATACCTAAGTGACGATGAAATTCCTGACTATCGCCTTAGCGCGAACAATTACAGTATAGATGATGAAGACAAGCAAGTTCCTTATGCATCTGGCACTTCTTTTAATCAATATCTTAAGACACAACTCAACACTTTTCGTTTATCACAAGAAGAGCGAGATATTGCAGAGTTTATCATAGGAAGTCTAGATGAAAGCGGTTATTTAAGAAGGTCTATAGAAGATCTTATGGATGATCTCGCCTTCACTCAAAATGTCTATACTACAGAAGAAAAAATAGAAGAGGTGCTCTTTACGGTACAAGAACTAGATCCTTCTGGAGTTGCAGCACGTAATCTTGAAGAATGTCTAGTTTTACAATTATCACGTAAAACACCTACCAAAGCTATTGAACTAGCTATGGATATTTTAAGTAAGTCTTTTGATCATTTTAGCAAAAAGCATTATAAAAAACTAATGTCTAAGTTCAGTATTACAGAAGTAGAACTTAAAAATGCCATTCAAGAGATTGAGCACCTTAACCCAAAACCAGGTGGTTCTTATGCTAGTAACACAAAAATTGTAGAGCATGTAGTTCCTGACTTTACGATACGTATCGTAGAAGGGGAACTTGAACTTACACTTAATGGACGTAACGCTCCTGAGTTAAGAGTCTCTAGAGATTATAGCAACATGCTAAAGGGGTATAAAGCATCAAAAGAGAAAACAAAAGCGCAAAAAGATGCTGTTATTTTTATCAAACAAAAGCTAGATGCTGCAAAGTGGTTTATAGAAGCTATTTTACAGCGCCAACAGACCTTGTTTGTTACTATGAGCGCCATCATGCATTACCAAAAAGAGTACTTCCTTACTGGAGATGAACGTAATTTGCGTCCTATGATTCTTAAGGACATTGCAAATGAAATAAGCATGGATGTCTCTACAGTATCACGTGTAGCAAATAGTAAATATGTAGATACACCTTATGGAACAAAACTTATAAAAGAGTTCTTTAGTGAGAGTATGACCAATGACCAAGGAGAAGAAGTATCTACTCGTGAGATCAAGAAGATTCTTGAAACTGTCATCGAAGAAGAGAATAAGAAAAAACCATTAACAGACGATAAGTTAGCTGGTATTCTAAAAGAAAAGGGATATCCTATCGCTAGACGTACTGTTGCAAAATATAGAGAACAATTAGACCTTCCTGTCGCAAGACTACGTAAACAGATCTAATGAAATACATCATACGAAGCTTTTCTTATATTTTTCATCCACTATTTATGCCTATAGCGGGTGTCCTTCTATATTTTAATATCTCTCCGAGGTTTTTTAACAGTTCATTTCTTTTTTCAAAGTTATTTGCAACGGGAATTATGACCGTTATCATTCCTATTTTAAGTTACTTTATGCTTAAAAACTTAAATCAGGTTTCAGAAATTCATTTAAAAAATGTAAAAGAACGACGTCTCCCATTATTGATGCAAGCATTTTTTATATTCTTGTTGATTAAAATCATTTTTAAGGGTTATGAGATTCCAGCCTTGCATTTCTTTTTTGTTGGTATTTTAGGGTCTAGTTTAGCTTCGGTCATATTAGTATTTGCAAAGTTTAAAGCAAGTCTACATATGATTGGTGTTTCTGGATTACTCACTTTTATCATAGGCCTCAGTATTCATTTCAACCAAAACTTGCTTTTACTTATAGGCATATTAATAATAGGTTGTGGAGGCACAGCAACCTCAAGATTGGATGCAAAAGCACATACGTATCCAGAGCTTATAGTAGGTTTCTTTGTTGGGGCATTACCGCAATTAATGTCTTTTAAATACTGGTTATAGTTGCTAGTCTAATTAGAGAAACTACACGAGTACTTTTTCGATTATAAGAAATAAAATTGAAGTCCTATTCGTATTATTTGCAAATCTACTGCCTCTTGACTAAGACGAGCACTATCGTTAAAGAGGGTATTTAACCCATAATACGCTTGAAAGTTAAATGCTCCATATCCAAAAGCAAATGTTAATCCATATTGAAACTCATTTAATTCTGGAATATCTGTTTGATTAACTTCATTTCCTGCCTCTACAAATGTAGATTTAAATCTAAATATATATCCCAGTTGTACTCCTGTATGAATACGCCAAAATCCGTACTTAGTAGGTGTAGATGTCCTCCACCTATATTGAATTGGAACTTCTAGGCTATAAAATGTAAATCTGTTTTTATCTTCGTTTGTTTCATCAGGTATTACAGAAAAAGCAGTAGCACCTCCATCGCTTTCTTCTCCTATAAATAAATTTTGGTTAAACGTATCTATAGATACACCTAGCCCAACTCCAAAAGCTTTATTACGACGTTTATTAATGGGCATATCGCGTATAAATCCAAGTTGTAAACTCCCACTAAGTCCATTTTGAGAAACCCCTTCTGGTTTATTGGATAACAAATTAAAAGTTACACCAACATATACTTGATCTTCACGATACAACGAGTCTACAACAGAGATGTCATTTTGACTAAAAGCATACTGACATCCTACAAAAACTATTATTATAAAAAAGGCAATGTGCTTCACAAAATTTTGATTTAAAACAAAGATACAAGAAATGACTTTTAGATAAGTGCATAAAAAAACGTCTTGATAGATAATCAAGACGTCTTTTTACTAATTATAAAATTTTAGATTTATTCAACTGCACTACTAGGTGTAGTAATAAATATAATTTTAGGAAGATTTGCTTCGCGCAATTCTTGTTTTACATCATAAACCAATCCTGCTTCTGCATTTTCATCAATTTTTAATGCAATGATAGAAGAGCTTTGATATCCTTCATTCAATTTTGTAGAAACTTCTTGCAAAACAGCAGATTTTACTTCACTTACATCTACAATACGGTCACCTATTTGTATAATGGCTTCCTTGGATTTTCCTTTATAGCCCGGTCCAGGTTTTCCAATATATACAAAAACCGTTCTTTGTTTATCAAGTTTCTCAACTTGATCTGCTGGAGGTAATTGATTTAGAACTTTAAGATCATTTTTTCTAAGTACAGTTGCTACCATAAAGAAAAACAATAACATAAATACAATATCGGGTAATGATGCAGTATTTACAGGTGGAAGTTCTCCACCTTTTTTCTTTTTAAACTTTGACATAGTATTAATTACTTTTAGGTTCTGCTTCAGAAAGTTTAAAAGGGATTAATGTTTTAACCTCTTTTAATTTTTCCTTAGTTTTTACTTCATTACCAGTATAAGTACCAGCATCTATAGCTGCTTTAACTTCTGTATATTTCCATCCATATAGTCTTTCCGACTCTCTATCTCTAAGCTCATTATATGCTGCCCCTAATTCATTTTGAACAGCTATATAAGTAGTGTAATTTGTTTTTCTTGCACTACTCATAGAGATAATTGCCTTATCAGGATTATCAGATGAACTTGGACTACGAGATCCTTGACAAAAATCACAATATCCTTCTTGACCAGAAGGAATACCTCCATTGTCTAGGAAATCTATTGCAGCTTGACGCAAATCCTTCAACTCCATAGGTTCATTTTCTACTAGGAGGTCATTATTAGCATTTACCAAGACAATAAATAAATTTTTCTCCTTGATAATAGGTGGTACAACCTCTTCATCAAGAGGTGGAGGCAATTGCCTTACTAATCCTTTATCTTTATCTATAGTTGTAGTAACTAGGAAAAAAATAAGAAGCAAGAACGCAATATCTGCCATAGATCCTGCATTAATTTCGGGTGCTGAGCGTTTTGCCATAATACGTTATTTTATAAGTTTCTTTGCTCCTGAAAACAACATTAAACCAATGGCTGTTGCTGCTAAAATATAAAATGCATTTATACCTGCTCCTACCCATTTTGCGCCATTAGCAGATAATATTTTGTCATCTTTCATAGGTGTTTCGACACCATTAGCTGAGAAATAAGATATTGCTATTACAATTAAAAATGCTCCTACACCTATTAATGTGTTCTTAGCATTTCCACTAGCAAGTCCTTTTATAACAAATATTATTACTAATACTAGAATTAAAGCAAGCACTATGTAAGCAATAAGCATCAAATAACTAATACTTTGCGGTACTACCATCCCATTTACGTTTCCGTCTAGGGCTTTCAGTTCTTCTTGTAAGCCTTCACTATCCAATGTTGCAACAACTCCTGCAATTACAAGAGCGATCACTCCAAGGATACCGACTACTATTTTAAATATTTTATGTAATCCCATAATTTTTTAAAGTTTTTAAGGTATTACTATTATTTCTTATGCTTCACTAACATATCGATAAGTGTGATAGAAGAATCCTCCATATCATTTACAATACTATCAATTTTTGCAATAATATAATTATAGAAAATTTGAAGTATAATAGCCACAACAAGTCCAAATACTGTTGTAAGAAGTGCTACTTTAATACCTCCTGCTACAAGAGCCGGATTCATATCTCCTGCTGCCTCAATTTTATCAAAGGCTTGAATCATACCGATTACAGTTCCCATGAAACCAAGCATCGGAGCTAATGCAATAAATAATGAAATCCAAGAAACATTCTTTTCTAATTGTCCCATTTGCACTCCTCCATATGATACTACAGCTTTTTCTGCTGCTTCAACTCCTTCACCTACACGGTCAAGTCCTTGATAATATATAGAAGCTACAGGTCCTTTAGTATTACGGCATACTTCTTTTGCAGCTTCAACACCACCACTGTTTAATGCGTCTTCTACATTTTGTGCTAATTTCTTACTATTAGTAGAAGATAAGTTTAGGTATATAATTCTTTCTATTGCGATTGCTAAACCTAAAATAAGACATAAAAGAACAATTCCCATAAATCCAGGTCCTCCTTCTATAAAACGTTTCTTTAAATCTTGTGTAAAAGATAGTTCTTCTTCTGCATCTTGAATAGATATAGTTGCTCCTGCATCAACACTAGCGACTATTTGCTGTACTTGTACCGGAAGGGTTGTCTGCACATTGTTGGCTTTAGCTGTAAAAGTGCTTATAGCTACAACAGCTGCGATTGCCATAATAGAGAATAATTTTTTCATTGCTCTTGATCTTAAATTTAAATTAGTAAAGGGTTAAATATAGTAATTAATTAGATTAATTCTAAAAAAATAGTTGATAGAAACTGTTAATGCAATATAGTAGGCATATCTCATACACGAGACTTCCTTACTTAGAATGCGATAGCATATTTTTAGCCTTAAAAAAAGCGTATAAAATGTTTCTATAATATGTATGAACTTATAATAAAGAATAATTCTTCATTAAGCAGAGAGGAAGGGATTCGAACCCTCGATACGCTTTTGGCGTATACACACTTTCCAGGCGTGCGCCTTCGACCACTCGGCCACCTCTCTAGATTACTTTGAACATGCTATAGTACTATCTAGACATGACGCAGCATAATATCCTTCATCAAAAGGAGTGCCAAATAACAAAAAAAAACTGAACTGCTAAAAAGATATCTATTAAAATTATGTTAGCTCTCCTCTTAAAGGAGTTTCATAAACAGATTTAAAAACTTTATGTCCTAGTTTTTGCCCTAACAAATACATCATTTTTGTGATTGCCGCCTCAGAAGTTATATCTGCTCCACTTATAACACCAATCTTTTTTAAAGCCACACTTGTCTCATAATTACCCATTTGAACACTACCTCCTATACACTGTGTCACATTAACAACAGGAATTCCTTTCTTTATTGTCGATTTTATAGCTTCAACAAACCAACCTTCAGTAGTTGTATTACCCGAACCATAGGTTTCCATAACTACTCCTTTTATTTCTGATATATCTAGCATAGCCAGCACAACACTCTTAGGGATTCCTGGATACATCTTCAACAAAAGAATTTCAGTCACAAGGTTTTTGTGCACTTTAAGTGCTTTCCTATTTGTTTTAAGAAGTAATTCTTCATGTACAGTAAGGTGTACTCCCGAAGTTATTAATGCTGGATAATTAGGTGAATCAAAAGCTTCAAAATGCTCTGCACTCACTTTTGTTGTACGATTTGCCCTATACAATTTATATTCAAAATACAAACAAACTTCCTGAACTATCGGTTTATTACGTTTCTGAAGCCCAGCAATTTGGATAGCCGTAATAAGGTTTTCTTTAGCATCTGTTCTTAAATCACCTATTGGTAATTGAGATCCTGTAAAAATAACTGGTTTATCAAGATTTTCTAACATAAAGCTTACAGCTGACGCTGTATAACTCATAGTATCACTTCCATGTAACACAACAAATCCCTGATAGTCATCATAATTAGAAACAATCATCTCACATAATTCATTCCAATATTCAGGATTCATATTTGAAGAATCAATAGGAATATCAAATGAAGATGTACTTATATTACAATCTAACAATCTAAGTTCTGGGATATTTTGTAAAAGTTGATCAAAGTCAAAAGCTTTAAGAGCTCCTGTTTCATAATCTTTAATCATACCAATAGTACCACCAGTATATACTAAAAGTATATTCGGTTTTGCACTCATAGCTTTAAGGCATTAATTACAGGGTTTGCATACATCAATAAGAAACTATCTACTTCTAATTGGTTCTTCATATTTACTCTTCGAGCTAAACGACGCTCAAAATGACGTAATTCTTTTTCGTCATAACGATCTTTATATATTTTGTCTTTATTATATAAATCGTATGCAATGTAGTTAGACGGCCATAACTTATAATGGCTATATATTTTCTTATCTATTTCAGAAGCAAGACGTTTCAATTTATCATTATCGCTTTGCTCTTCTTCTTCTATTTGGTCATAAATAGTTGGATCTAATGGAGCCGCTTCAATATGAATTCGTTTTTTAAACCCTAATGCTCCTTTTAAAATGCTATTAAAGTCTTCATTGTTAGTCTTGATATAAGGTACGTTTGCTTGTTTAGCAACAATTTCTGGCACTTTTAAAATATCTGTAGGATCATACTCATAGGATATCGCTACAGGAACTATATGCAATTCCTTTATATATTGTAACAAAGGAGTCTTACCTCTGGCCATGGTAATCATTTTAAGAACACCTTGTTGGGTTTTATCTTTCCCGTCCTTTGTACGACCTTCTCGTTGAGCCATCCAAACAGATCTATTTTCAGAAAGCAAATGTTTAATATATTCTGATAATGTTTTTGAACTCTTTAATAATTCTCTCGGAGACTGATCTCTTAATACCAAAAAATTACGATTAAGCTTAGACAGTGCCATTAGAAAGTCTTTTTGAACAAGATTATCTCCAATAGCAGAAGCGGTCGTAATAAGTCCATTATCTATTAATCCTACATTTAGCAATGAAGTATCTAGTACAATATCTCTATGATTAGACATATATAAATATGCCTTATCTGCGGTAAGAGCATCAAATCCAGAGGTAGTAAATCCTTCAGAACTCTTTGTTAATAGATTCTGAACTGACTTATAGATCACTTTTGTCTGGAAATCATGAATAGAATAGCAATCTGATAAAACATCTTTAATTTCACTTGGAGATGCATCTGGAAAAGTAAACTGCAATAGCACTTTAAACATAGGATGTCTAAAAGCTTGTTGTAATGCCTTATTTACTTCAGTATCATGATAAGGTCGTATGTGATCAAATATTGAGATAATAACACTTTTAAATTAATAGCCACAAAAGAAACAAAATTATTTCAGTTTAGTACATTATAATAGACTAAGTTTAGTTTGTCTTTATATTAAGGAATACCGTATTGGCATTTTGTGATGTGATTTCGGCAATTTCATCAAGTGATTTTTGATAGATTGTCGCTAGTTTTTCTGCCACTAATGTCACATAACTACTCTCATTACGCTTACCTCGGAAAGGAACTGGACTTAAGTATGGAGCATCTGTTTCCAATACAATATGCTTCAAATCAATTTCAGAAAGAAATTGATCTATTTTTCCATTCTTAAATGTAGCCACACCACCTATTCCCAACTTCATATTATACCCTATTGCTTGTAAAGCCTGTTCTTTTGTTCCTGTAAAGCAATGAAAAATCCCATAAAGATCATCACCTTTCTCACTTTCCAACACTTCAAAAACAGCATCAAAAGCATCTCTACAATGAATAACTATAGGCAATTTATATTTTTTTGCTAGTTGTATCTGTCTTTTAAAAGCATCTTGTTGTATTGCTAATGTACTTTTATCCCAATACAAATCCACCCCTATCTCTCCTACTGCATAAAAAGATCTATTTTTAAACTGCTCCTCTACATGCAGTAACTCTTCTTCATAATTTTCTTTTACATGCGTAGGATGCAATCCCATCATTAAAAACATATGTTCTGGATATTTTGCTTCCAAAGCATACATTCGGTCTGTATATTCAGAATCAATAGCCGGAATAAAAAATCGCGTTACACCTGCATCAATGGCTCGTTTAATCATTGCATCTTGATCTTCATCAAAAGCTTCACTATATAAATGGGTGTGTGTATCTGTAAATTGCATGAGTCAAAAATAGAAATAGCCTATAACCTAACCTAACACTTATAGTTTTTTAAGAAGATCTTGTGCATTTTTATAGTTTTCTGCTTCTCTTGGCAAGCTTTCTAAAATCACTTTACACTGATCTTTTTTTCCCTGTTTTAAAAAATTCAAAGCCTGATACCATTGTGCTTTGTGCTTAAACACAGAGTTTCCAGTACTCAAACTCGTAAAAATCTGTTCTGCATTTGTATACTCTTCTATTTCTACAGAAGCAATTCCTTTATAAAATAACACTTGCGTATTGTCAGGGTCATTGATCAAAATAGCATCAAAATGAACTATAGCCTCATCATACAATCCGTTGTTGAAGGATTTTTCCGCTTTCGCGAAAGCGGACTCATCCCCTCCTCTTTCTACCAAATCTATATTTCCATCAAAAGCATAATCACTATAACTCGCATGCTGCATTTGAAACCAAAATATCGTACCAAATAACATCACCACACAGGCTGCAACTAGGTAACGTAATGGTTTAAAAGGAATAACTTTCACTTCCTTTTTAGGAATATTCGGCACTTTTAAATGCTGATCTGCAAGTGTCTCCAAAGTGTCTTTAAACGCTATCCGTTCTTCAGAAAAATGATGACTTAAGTGCCCATTTAGATCTCTAAAAATGGTAAATGCATCTTTAAGTTCTGGCTCCGTTTTTAGTCTTGACTCAAGACTATCTCTCGCTTCTGGAGAGAGTGCTCCTTGGAGATAGTCGTCAAAAAGTAGTATGGTTTTCTCGTCCATGACTATAGATTTTTAAGGGTTTGGTACTGAGCAGATCCTTGCACCATTGCAGTAAGTTTACCAATACAAAGTGATTTCTTCTTTCGAGCATATGCATAAGAGACATCTAACTTCTTTGCTACTTCTTCCATTGATTTAATAGAAAAACTAAGTTTTAATAGCTTCTTACAGGCGTCACCCATTTGCTCGAGCATTTGATTAAATAAACTTGCTCTGTCTTCATACAAAGCTGTTTGATCTGCTTGCTGTTGTACATTTGTATCTATAGATGTAATCTCTTCATTTATTGTTACCCCTATTGGCTTATTTTTTTTCAAAAAGTTAAGCCACTTCCGTTTACATATCAAAAAAAAGTAAGCATCAAAGGGACAACTAAGGGTAAGCCCTTTTGTCTTTGCTTGATCATAAATTGTGATAAGTGCTTCTTGAATAATATCTCTAGCGGCAGATTCGTCACCACTATTCTTTTGAATATATCCAATAACCTTAGGAGCAAAACGGGTATAGATTTCAGCAATGAGTTTATTGTCATTTACAAGTAATGCCTGTACAAATTTCTGGTCAGGATGCACCCCGCTATCTCCCATATTTACTGGATTTATAAGTAAATATAAAAAAAAGTTTCAGAAAAGGGGTAACAATATAAAGAGGGTGGTGATATAAGGGTGTAAAAACAAAAACAAAACAACAAATTAATAATATTATGAAAACAGCAATCTTTAATTACACAGATCAGAAAAACAGTATGAATGTGTATTCAGTAACTAGATTAATCACTTTATGTTTATTATCACTTATACTTTTAATAAGTTGCGAAACAAATGATGACGTCGATATAATAACTGAACTACCAGATGATACTGCACAAATATTTGGAGGATTAGAATATGACAATAGCATTTCTGAAGCACGTGAAAACGCCATTCAAAACTTTACAATAGATGCATCTACAGGAGGTGTCATCATTGGCGAAGATGGGACTCAAGTATACTTTCCACCTAACGCACTTACCCATATTGGAGGAGAAGCAGTCTCTGGTGACGTAGCTATAGAATTTATAGAAATTTACAGTAGAGCAGATATGCTTACTCAAAACCTACCTACTAATGGAAAAAATGATAACGGAGATATTGTTTCTATCATCTCTGGCGGTGAATTTTTTGTAAACGCTACTCAAGGAGGTAATCAACTTGTCGTTCAAACTCCATTTGAATTAACGGCACCGACAGATGCTTTTGATCCAGAAATGACTGTTTTTGTGCCTGAAAACTGTAACGGATTAGATTGTGATGTTGTATGGGAAGAAGATGAAGATGCTGGTATACAAGGAGGTGAAATCCAAAATGCTGATGGTACTTGGACCTCTGCGTATGTAGCACCTCTTACAAATTTTGGGTGGACAAACTTAGACAAATGGTGGTCTTATGCAGGTCCTAAAACAATGGTATATGCAGATGTCCCTGATGGTTTTAACGAAACGAATAGCGCCGTATATGTATCTTATGATGGAGAACCTAATGCACTCGCACTTTTTGATACATACGACACAAATTTAGATATGTTTACAGAACATTATGGACAAATGCCTATCGGACTAGAAGTACATTTTATATTTGTATCTGTACAAGATGGTGATTATGTATATGCTATACAGGGAGCAACCATTGGAACAGATCATATCGAAACTTTCACCACTACACAAACAACGACAGAAGCTGGTCTAACAGCATTAATAAATGCATTACCATAAAGATTATATATAAAATTGAGGATAACCTCAAAGCTATAGGATAGCTTTGAGGTCTATCTCTTTATTAGTATTAGATTGTTTTTAACTATATTTAAGATGCATTATTCCCCCTTTTGCATACAACTAACTAACTGTATTATGAAATATGTTCAATTCCTATGTGCGCTATTTTTAGCGGGGTGTCTGGCTACAAGCTGTTCTGAAGATCATGATTGTGAGGAAGGCATTATGGAGACTCCAAATGCTATCACTCCTATAGATGGAGCAGATTATGCTGCAAGTCTTTTAGATTGCCGATTACCCAAAGTGCAAACATTTATCATACAAGGGTTTGCAGGAGGACAAATTCTTGGAACTCAAGGAGGAGCTATTACTATTCCAGGGCAATCATTATTTAATCCTGATGGAACTATCATAGATGGTGAAGTAGAAGTTAGCTTATTAGAAATGTTTACTCCTGGCGATGTAGTAGCCTGTCAATTATCTACTAATACTCGTAATCCTGCTGGAAATATAGAACCCACATTAAGCGAAGGTCTTTTGTTTTTTGATATCCGATTTAATGGACAACCCGTAGTCATTCAAGGAGAAATACAAATTTTTATCCCAGAAGAAAACAATACCGAAGAGCAATTGTTTTTCAATTCTCCGTCCTGCCCAGACATAGATTGTACAGTCACTTGGGAAAACGCTCAAGGAGCAATAGCATTCCCTTCAGAAATAGAAGATCCCATTGGCAATATTACAACTGGGTATAACGCTACGACTTCCCAAACAGGATGGTATCATATGGGTCAATTTAACACTAGCCAAAATGAAAGAACTATTGTATACAATGTACCCCCGCCTGGATTTAATGACTCCAATAGTAATAGCTTTCTTAGTTACAACAATGATAAAATAGCTGTAAGCCTATTTGAACAATATGACACAAGTCTAGGTGTCTTTAGTGAGGTCTATAATGAGATCCCTTTAGGTACTCAAGGAGCGCTCATTTTTGTTTCAAGGCAAGATGGAATATACATGGTAGACACTTCACAAATAAGTGTGTCACAAAATAGTATTGGAGCAACAACTAATACAGATGGAACTACAGAAGACCAACTAATAACCATTATTAATTCTCTATAAATTATGTCTAAAAGAATTTTCATAGTCATTCTTTTTGTAGGTGTATTAAAATTTACTGGTTACTCGCAAACAACGGTACAAGATACTCTTACGAGAAGTGCTCCTATATTTTATGACGTATTAGGCAACAAAGTTACTTACGGTGCAAAAATGCCAGAACTCAATCAAATTGCAGGTGCTCCCAAAGCATTTTACACCTATTATTGGGAAATGGGAGATGGCAATTATAGTTTTGAAAAAGAACCGCAACACAAATACAAGAAAGAAGGCGCTTATGAGGTAAAATTATGGAGCACCAACAATTATGACAATGGCAAACCGCCAGCAAGTAGGCCTAAAAAAGTAGTTATTTCTGATGCTACTGATGAAGAAGCAAGTGTAGATGATAACGCTTTCGCGAAAGCGCCCTCAAAATTTAAACCTAATGAAGACCTTCTTGTACTGACCAATAGAGATCCGCTTCCAGATCAAGAAATGGTACTCATTACAAGCTATAAAAACACCAAAGACTATACGACTAACGGAAAACTCTACCTCTTTTATAACGACAAGAGCTTTAAAAATGAGAATTTTAAACTGACAGATACAAGACTCCATCACAAGGAAGAAATAGTACAAAATCAAGACTTCGTTCATAATTCAGGAATAGATTTTTCTCAAGAATACCTTGCCTCTACTTTTCCTTCGGAGCTACGAGAAAACACCCTTGTGGTTCAAGACAGTACTAAAAAAACAAACCTTCCGCTCACCCTTGAAGAATCTAGAGCACTGTATCTCAATAGTCAAATCATTGAGTTTAAAGACATGCAACCAGGTGAAGAACGTAATATCTTCAGGACACTAGAGACAACACCAGAAATGATTAAGGATACCAGTGCTATTGTCACTCTAAGAAGTGTATACGTACCTGATGAAAATTATGAAAACCACACCGTAAAAGACACCGAATTAGAAATTGTCACCTCACATGATCCCAATAAAATGTCTTCTAATGGATCTTTAATGAATTATAGATTAGTTCGCTTTAAACGATTAAAGTTTAAAGTAAAATTTCAAAATGATGGTGAAGGTCCAGCAAACACCATCAGACTAGAAGTAGACACCCCAGAAATGTTTGACAAGAAAACGTTAAAGGTAGAAAATATGTATCCACTATGTCGCATCTGTCCTAAAGATCGAGAGGTTAATTATTCCTGCTTGGATACTGTTTTCAAAAAAGACAAAATCATATTTACCTTTAAAAGAATTTATCTTCCTGGCACCCAACAAAAAGATGTCACAGAGCGTGATTCAACAAAAGGATTTGTAAAATACTCAATGAAATTCGGAAAAGACTTTCATAAAAAAAGCACCAAAAGTCAAACGGCTATTTATTTTGATAAGAACGAACCTATTTACACCAATTATAGCACTACTCGTTTTGTGCCTGGTATATCTATAGGTGCAAAAGCAGGATATATATTCAATCCAGATTTGGATAATGCACGCGAAGTATTTGCAGGAATTACCCTCTCGCCATTTAAATCATATCGAGGGTATTTACAAGCAGAACTTTTCTTCTCATCAACCTCTTTTGAGAATTTACGTAATTTTGAAACTAGCGAAATCAATGATATTGGAATAGAAAGTATTACTCGCTTTACAGAAGAAACAAAAGCACGTAATATCACCACCTACTTAGTCCCTATTTCTTATCGATATAACCTCAACAATTTTATGGCTATAGGCACAGGGCTTCAATTAAAATTGGATCTAAGTCGTACTTGTGATCAAATCACTACAGGTGAGTTTTCTTTACTTATTCCTGGAGAAAACGAAATACGTGATGAAACCCAAGACACATTACTCGAGACTGATTGTAATAAAGGTGTAGGTAACTTTCAAGCAGGGTGGTTTGTAGGGGCAAATTTTGGGGGAGTACGCATTGGACCAAGTGGTGGTGTGCGATATGTTTACAATTTTAATGAACCCCAATCGCAAATACAAGTGTACGGTATTTGGAAATTCTAATCTATGTCTAAAGGTGTACTTTTAACTGTCTTTTTTCTAATATTCTTCGGCAGAACGCAAGCTCAAGAATCCGACTTTTACCAAGTACTAGATCAATTTTTAGAAACGCAAACACAACAGAATTTTAGTCTATTAATAGACGCATCTGACACGTTAAAAACTCCAGACTTAAAAAGTCATCTTGCGAAGGTAATCGTAGACTGCAATATTGCATATTATCAAGAACGACGAGGCAATCTTCACAAAGCTATCTTCCGATATGAACATGCGATAGACCGTTACAGTGAGTATCAATTAGAAGGATATGACATTGTGACTTCTGCCATGATTCCGCTTGGGAATTTATACACAAAAACAAACGCATATACTGAAGCAGAAAACTTGATTAAAGGGTATATAACGCTTTCGCGAAAGCAAAAAAAACAAAAAAACCTCCTGTCTGGTTTAATCAATCTCTCCGTACCGCTTCAAAATCAAGGAAAACATACCCAAGCCATTACAATACTAGAAGAAGCCTATACGCTCGCTCCAGAAAATAAAAACATACAGATGAATCTGGCTACAAATTACCTCAGTATTGGAGAAAATGAAAAGGCAGAAAAACTTACGCAACGTATTTTAAAGAAGGACCCTAACCAAATAAATGCCTACAAGTTATTATCACAAATAGCGCTTCAAAAAGGAGATACAGAGCAAGCCATTCAGTTGCTTGAAACGGCTATTAAAACACAATCAAAACTTCCTAACCAAACCATAAGAGACCTAACAAAAACCAAACTTGTTCTCGTACAATTATATATTGTCCAACAAAACTATGCGCTCGCAATCGCACAATTAGATCACATATATACATCGTGGCTCCCCAATCATCCTTCCAGAAAACTACCAGATACAAAAAGCCTACTAGCAGACAACACATTAATGGATGCTTTAGATCTTCACGCAGAAGTCTATAAACAACAAGGACAAAAAAAGAAAGCACTAGAAGCATACGCACGCGCATCTGAAGTTTCTGACCTACTTAATTTGCCGCAACTCTCACAACAATCTAGGCTTGTTCTAGAAGCGTCGGATAAAAGAAGAAGTGAAGAACGAATCACTTTATTATATGAGTTCTATCAGGAGCAAAAAGAACCTGCTTTGCTTGAAAAAGCATTACAAATAAGTGATCGATCCAAAGCTAGCTTAGTAAGCGAAGCCATTAAAGATAAAGCCAAACTCACTCAATATGCCCAAGACAGCTTAGTGATTGAATATGAACAACGTTTACAGAAAGGAGCACAGCTAGAAATACAATTATTTCAAGAACAGCAATCTACAGGTATTGAAAGATTAGAAGAATTACAAAGTGCATACTCCAGTGAGCTCTTATTACAAAAAAAACTACGAGAAGCCATTTCCAAAAAATATCCAGATTTAAAACCGTCCACGACTACGTTTACACTTGAAGACATTCAATTGCAAACAAGACAATCTCAAGAAATGACGGTGAGTTACTTTTTTGGATTACAAACCGTGTATCAATTTATCATCAGTCCTGATGAAGTAGGCTTTTATCAAATTGCTCAAGACAAAGAAGCACGAGATCAACTCTTTAAAACGTGTGTAGACTATAACACGTACTTTGAGAACGCGAGTGCCATATTAAACGATCCTTCTGGTTTTAGTGTTCAATCTCATAAATTATTTAATGCACTCAATCTACCTATAGTTAACCACCTCGTTATTATTCCCGATGGCATACTCGCTTTCATACCCTTTAACACACTACTCAGTAAACCCAGTACTCAAATTACTTTTGACACGATGCCCTTTCTTATAAGAGAAACGCAAATCACTTTTCAACTCTCCTATAAAGAATATCTCACGCCCAATGTAGGTCTTCAGAATAATGCAACGGTACTAGGTATATTTCCGGTTTTTGAAAACACTAATTTAACTTTAGAGCATTCCAAAGAAGAAGCAAAAGCCATAAGTTCGACATTTAGTACAGAGCTTCTTATGGATGAAAACGCTTCTATTACAAATACATTCACAAAAGCGCCTCAACACTCTGTGCTACATTTTTCTACACATGCTTCTGGCGGTAGTTTTGTAGAACCTGCGAGTATAGCCTTTATTGATAGGTCGTTATATCTTAATGAATTGTATAGTAAAAAACTACATCCTGATCTTGTTGTATTAAGTGCCTGCGAGACAGGTATTGGACGTATTGCAACTGGAGAAGGCCCTTTAAGTCTCGCTCGCGGATTTCAATATGCGGGTGCAAAAAGTGTACTGTTCTCTCTTTGGAAAGTAAATGATAAATCTACCGCAAATCTCATGAGTAGTTATTATACATTTCTTAAAGAGACTACATCAAGAAACGGAAGTCTTCAAGCCTCTCAACTCGCCTATCTTCAAGATAAAAACACAACCAATATTAAGAAGTCTCCGTACTATTGGGGTGCCTTTGTTTATTATGGGCCTACAGATATTCCTGTAGCACAAAAGCATACAATCTGGTGGTGGATTCTTGGTATTTTTGGAGTACTTTTGAGTATTGTTTTGATTAGAAAATATGGCAAGTCTTAGAGCGTTTTTATTAGAAAAAGGATACGTACGTACTCGGTTATTCCCAACACTCACCCAACATTTAGAAATTACCGCTAAAATCAATGGTGTAAAAGGTTCTTTTATCCTTGATACGGGTGCATCAAACTCTTGTATCGATTTTGAATTTGCATCTCATTTTAAATTGATAAGTGAAGAAAGTGAAGTTCTTGCAGCTGGAGCTGGGGCTACCGATATGCGGACAGAGTTATCTGAAGAAAATACTATTAAAATAGGTACATGGAAACGACAAGATATTAGTCTTGTTCTCTTTGATTTATCACACGTAAATACCGCCTTAGAAAATCACAACACACCTCCTGTACATGGCATTTTAGGTGCAGACATTTTGAATCTCGGAAAAGGAATCATTGATTATCAGTATACTTGCTTATATCTTAAAAAGTAAAATATAGTTATCTTGTCAATTGTGATTTTCTTTTAAATCCTCACCCTTAATGAGAATCTTACTGTTCGTTTATCTTATGTGCTATTGTTGTGTTTGTTATGCGCAAAACAATGAGGTGTTCCAAAAACAATTTACCCAACAAGATGGATTGGAGATAGATAACGTTCAAGCACTCGAGTTTGACCAAAATGGATTTCTTTGGTTGGGAGGTGGTGTTAATTTATCTCGCTCTAAGCTTATAGCAAACACAAATCCAACGCTTTTACAACGTTTTAACGGAAATTCTTTTCACACCATCTCGCTACCTGGCAAGAATAATAACATCATTGACATCCACAAAAGAAGTGATGGGCAATTCTATATTGTTTCAAACAAAGCACTTTACATATTCAACCCTATCAGCACAAAGTTCACACAAATACAAGAATTTATAAACGGTGGCATCTCTCCTATCTTTGAGTATCAAGGCAAAGACTATGTCATTACTCAAAACAACCTTGAAGTGATCATTAATAGGATACATCCTGACGCATACCTTGAAGAACAATTTCGATTTACTACAAGGGTTAATCGGATACTTATAGATCAAAAAACACAATTTATTCCTTTTGAAGATGTCATCGTTATAAGTGACGACAACTTCCCGATCACCTTTGTTACTTGGGAAGGAGATGTCCTAAAAACTATCGACCCAAAAGGCTTTGAAAATAACAGAGAACTCGCATTATACAAAAAATGGATCAATGGACATTTCCAAATGAATGGACAACACTATGTGCTCTTATATAATAATTCTCAAGTATATCGTATAGACCCAAAAGCAATGGGATTAATTCCTATAGCCTCTTCAGAAAGTCAGCTTCCAAACGATAATGTAAAAACATACAATGATCAAAAAGGAGGGCACACTATTATCTCTTCCTATAAAGATCAATTATCAATACAAACGTTAGATAACACCAAGGGATTAACGACCATATATGCAGACAAAAGTTTTGGCCCTGCTAGTGGTATTGAAATAGCATCTCAAGACATACATCGTGATGCTTGGTTTACGACCAACAATACATTACACTACATAAAGTTTCCTTCAGATATTGTCACGACACTACTCCCTGATAAAGAGATAAGAGCGATGACTTCCCTCTCTCAAAAAGAGTACCTTATTGCTACCCAGAAAGATGGATGGCACCTTTTTAATAGTACAAATAACACCGTAAAACCCTATACCGTTCTTGAACAAGGAGACGTTTTAAAACCATACGCCTCTCGTAATTTTTTTATAGAAGGTAGCACGATATGGAGTAATGATACTTCTGGAGGAATTATTGAGACAGATACTTTAACACGAGAATTACACTATTATAGACATTATCCTTCCATCTGTATGGTACGCCCTACAGACTCTACCATTGTGTATGGAACCAAGGGATACAATCTCATGGAATTTAACACCCATAAGAAAACCCATACCCCTTTAATATCAACAGATTCCTTAGATATTTATGATCTTGAATGGCGTGAAACAGACAACCATATAGTCGCGAGTACAAATAAAGGATTGCTCACCTATGACCTTAGCTCAAAAGAGCACGCATTTTACAACGATCCTACACAACTCCCAGATCCTTTTCTTCTCATGGGAGACTATCATCCTGACTATGGATATATCCAAGGATCGCGCTCAGGGATAGTGACCACATTTAACCTTGCAACCAAAGAATTCAAAACCCTATATCAAGACGAGCTACAAGCCGGTATTGCCACTATCCTTTTTGATGATCAAGACAACTGGTGGATCAACACCTTTAATGGTATTGTATCCTTCAATCCTGAATCAAAACAGACACATCGTTTTTCTGTAAAAGACGGATTTACAAACAATGAAGCAAATCGATATAGCGCTTTAAAGACCGAAGACGGCTTTTTGGTAGGTACCATACAAGGATTGAACCTTTTTGATCCAGAAAAACTTCAACCAGAAGTAAATACTGCTCAAATCGTTCCTTTACGCATCAGTACCTATAATACACAAGATAAAAAATATAGCGTATCGCATGATCAGTATGCTTTCAAGGAACATCGTGACGCAGAAGTTGATACTGAGTACGCTTTCCTGCCTGCCGGCAGGCACGGCGCGAAAGCAAAAACCATCACACTCCCATCAGAAAATCGTGCATTAGAGATTGGTTTTGCCTTGACACAACTCGATGTTACTCGAAATGAACGCTACCGCTACCGCCTTGATGACAAAGAGTGGGTATCTATAGGAAATACACAATCCATACGTTTTCCAAATCTTGCTGCGGGCAATTATATACTCGAAATTGAAGCCTTGGATTTTTCAGGTAATAAAATTGGAGATTCCCTCCTACTTCCTATACACTCTAAAGATTTCTTTTACAAAACCTGGTGGTTTTTTCTAGCCATCACAGTACTCATCTCAAGTATACTTTTCTGGATGTTTAGACAACAACAGTTACGTAAACGTCTGCAAGAAGGATTTTCGCAAGACTTAATGCAATCTCAAGAAGAAGAACGCGCTCGCATCTCAAAGGATTTACATGACAGTGTAGGCCAGCAACTCACCTTAATTAAACAACGTCTTCAAGAAAAAGGAGATACAGACATCAGTGAACTCACTCATAAAACCCTGGAAGACGTACGTCATATCTCCCGTAATCTCTATCCCGCTATTTTAAAACAACTAGGTCTTAGCGGTAGTATTGAACAATTACTCTATGATATAGATGAACAAACTGACCTTTTTGTTTCAGCAGATATAGATGACATTGACCATTTGTTTGATGAAAAAGCAGCATTACACATCTATAGATTCATTCAGGAAAATGTATCTAATGTGATGAAGCACGCTTTCGCGAAAGCAATCTCAGTCACCATACAACAAGAACAAAAAACCATTCTTATCACCATTAAAGACAACGGAAAAGGCTTTGATGTACTAGAGAAACAAAAGAATAATAGTTTAGGTTTAAAAACACTTCAGGAGCGTATTCGTATCTTAGAAGGCACACTCACTATAGAAAGCAACGCAGAAACAGGAACCGAAACAATTGCCCAAATTCCTCACACACATGCAAAGAACTGATATACACCTACTCATAGCAGATGACCACCCCTTATTATTGGACGGACTCAAGAATGCATTACAAGCACAAGGATATTCACATATAGTGGCGGTAGAGAATGGCGCGTTGGCTTTAGATTATGTGCAAGAAGAACAACCCGATGTCGCTGTATTGGATATAGAAATGCCTTTATTAACGGGATTTGAAGTCATTAAAAAATGCCAAGAATTAAACATTAAAACACGTTTTATTGTACTCACATCTCACAAAGAAAAAGGCTTTATTTTAAAAGCAAAAAAATTAAATATTGCTGGATATCTTATCAAAGACGAACCTTTTATGGAGATAGACAAATGCATTCAAGCAGTTGCCTCTGGAGGCACCTATTTCAGTGCTACCTTTGATGCTATTTTGGAAGGACAAGTCAATCCAGAATTACAAAAAGTAAAATTCCTCTCCCCTTCTGAACGTACTATTTTACGTCTCATTGCAAAAGGCAACAGCTCTAAAGAAATCGCAGATTTATTGACTATTTCCATACGCACCGTACAAAAACACCGTGCAAACATCATTGCCAAACTAGAATTACCCACAGGCTTAGATTCCCTTTCTATTTGGACCCAAGAACATCAGGAGCTCATTCTTTCGCTTTAAAGAGTAGAGAAGTCAAGAAAAAATCTCTTTTCTCTCTTCTTTTCTCTCTTCTCTAATAATGTGATCTAAAGTTGTCACCTTAAGTCTGTCGAAAGGCCAGTCAAGAAATCTCGCACAACCTTAAACAATACCTTTCCATAAAATCAAAAATAGAGTAACACTCTAACGATAGCGTATTACTCTATTTTACTTTTTCGTTTTGTAATGTAGAATTCGGAGTTAACCTTTGACTAATTACTAAAGAAAAGCTAAGGATTCACACCTCCTTAGCCCTTACTTCTTAGGAGAAAATTTCGTCAAACTGAACTTGTTTCAGTTTCTCATTAATTTGATAACTAGCGTGATGAGATTCTGAAATGAATTCAGAATGACGTATTAAGTTGCTTTTAGATCGTTTTTTTGGGTCTATATTCTATGTTCTTTTTATTCCCGCGAAGGCGGGAATCTCAACTTCATTTTCATCTTCATAATCGGTAATTTTGATATTATTTTCGCTTTAAGCGAAAATCACTCCATCATCTTACTTTTATATTTTAATAATCATACTACACACATCTAATAACAAACAACTTCAGACTTCCAGCGTCATCTTGAACTTGTTTCAAGATCCCATGAGTGGCTCAGTTATAGTATGTACATAAGATGGGATTCTGAAATGAATTCAGAATGACGTATTAAGTTGCTTTTAGATAGCTTTTTTAAATCTATATTCTATGCTCTATCATCTCTTCTCTTTTTTCAATTTCAATTTCACAACCGGTCATTTCGATACTATTTTCGCTTTAAGCGAAAATCACTCAATTACCTTTTCAACTTCAACTTCGGTTTCATTTTTCATATTCAAGGACTACGTACCCCTACGTAGTTTTTGCAGTACGTACGTATTTGCTAGGAAAACCCTTACGCCTACTTTTACATCCGAATCTAACATCCCTATTGTTATGAAAAGAATACTACTTATTATTATTTGCATTACTAGTATTACAAATACCCTACAAGCACAAACCACCTTTGTAGCCACAGCAGATGCGTTCGATTGGAGCGTTGGCAGCAGTTGGGAAGGCGGCATCTCTCCTGGTGCGACTATAAATACAGACGATACGGTTATCATTCCTATCGGAACATCGATTATAATAACTCAAAATACATTAACTACTAATAATGGAACTATCCAAATTGATGGTAGGTTAGAAATTGGTGTTAATGGATCCATAATAACAAATAATGGAAATCTTTATGTAAATGGTAGGTTGACCTACAATCAAAATAGTGGTTTTACTAATGACGATTCAATAATAAATAATGGAGAAATCATTGTATCCGGCGCAATAGATCAGATAAGCGATTTTTTCATTCCCAAGCAAATAAGAGTTAATTCTGGCGGGTCCCTTTTAATTACTCCTACAGGTAGTGTTGGTGTAGATTTAGGAGAGTTTAGTAATCGTTTTTTAGACTTGAATATTATAAATGATGGTTTCATTGAGAATCAAGGAAACATAGGTAGAACCCGTATATTAACAAATCTGACTGGTAGTGTATTTATTAATCAAGGCTCTTTGTTTATTTCAAATTCAGTTACTTTTTTTCCGATCCCTGAACTAGGAATAGCCACGTTTACTAATCATGGGGCTTTTGTAAATTCTGGAACTTTTCTATCTCTTATTTCACAAGGAGGGGATACTGATAAGATTCTTGAACATGTGAATACAGGTACCTTTACTGTCACCGCTACTGGAGAATTTACTATGAGAGGGTTTGGTGACACACATACCTTCACTAGTGCAGCAGCAGAAGCTGGCACTAGTTCTTTTGTTAATGATGGATTTACTACTATAGAAGGTGGGGCTACTCTCATAAATGGTGTTTTTGGAGATCCTGAGGTAGACCTTCTTGATAATAACAATCAATTTTTTATTGAGCCTGGAGCAGAATTAATAAACTACGGCAACTTTGACACTTTTGTAACCTTTAATAATGGTACACTTACTAACCGAGGCACCACTAACGTAGATATTTTTCTTAATAATGGTCATCTTGGCAATTCAGGATTCTTTAACCTTGTAGGTGGTGGCTTTAATTCTGACGGATCGCCAAATACCATAGACAATAGTGGTGTAATTAGAGTCACTTCTGGCTCTTTTAACCTTACCAATACTACCATGCACGTGAGTCGTACTCTTAGAGTAGAATTTGGTTTTTTTATTATTAATGAGAACTCAACATTAACCTATGATAATACTACAGCACCTAATGGAGTTTTCTGGATTTTTGATATCCAAAACTTCACAGTAAACGGAACCTTAACTATCGTAGAAGGAACCCTCATAAATGATGCAGCCATAACCAATAATGGGACTATTGATAATCAAGCTTTTTTTATCAATAATGCGCAGTTTGATAATAATGGCACCTTTCTGAATAGTGGTGGCATGTCCCAAAATGAAATCCCTGGAGAAACAGAGGTGTCGAGGTTAGATAATTTTGGTACTGTAACTAATACGGGAGAACTTCTATTCAATACCCGTATGAACAATTTCGAAGGCAGCATAACCAATTCGGGCACGCTAACATATAATGATGGTGGCGCTAATTTTGGGGCAGCAATAATTACCAATACGAATACAGGAGAGATTGCAATGAATTCAGGTAGTATAACTAATCTAGAAACTGCAACTTTAGATAATTTTGGGGCGATTACTATAAATAATGCTACATTAAACAATCAAGGTCTACTTAATAATTCTGGAGCAATTACACATACAGGTGCATTTAACAACTTAAATAATGGAAATCTTGTAGGTATTAATACAAACCATACAGGAAACTTTACTAATCAAGCCAACCTAAGTCCTGGCAATACAACAGCATCTACAGGCACCTATTCTTTAAATAACGACTATACGCATACCGCGAATGCAACCCTCAATATAGAGATAGAAAACACAACCGAGTTTGATAACGTGGCTATAGCCGGCACTGCAAATCTGAGTGGAGCGCTAAGTGTTACTTTACCCACTGGTTTTGTACCGCTAGGAGGAGAAACATTTACCATACTTACAGCAAATACAGTTTCAGGCACATTTGACACGACAAATTTGGCAAACTTGCCTACTCAGAATGACCAGATATGGGAAATTAATTATTATCCTACAAATGTTACCCTAACTGTTGTTACACCCTGTGAATTTCCAGTACTATTTAACGCTCAAGCTCAAGAAGGGTTATGTCTAGATGCAGGAATACAAACAGATCTTAGTGGAGGATTGCCCATGGGCGGAATATATTCAGGACCTGGAGTTACAGATGAAGGCGACGGAATGACCTATAGCTTTGACCCAATATTAGCTGGCGCCGGAACACATACTATTACCTATAATTTTACGGATACAAATGGATGTATTGATTTCGACAGTGATACCATAGAAGTAATAGATATACCCACAGTATCCTTTACAGCTCCAGAAAATCTACCTGTGGATGCAGGTATACAATCAGGTCTTAGTGGTGGTACACCAGCCGTGAGTATTGTATCAACAACTCTAATTATTAGTGCTATGTATAGGCGTGGACCACTTCCAATATCAGCTTTACTGTCAGGAACAATCGTATTTGATGGCTCTGGAACAATGCTATCTACTGATCTAAGTCTCGTTGATATCCCTACCAATACTGAAGCTCATGTAGTCAATGCAAGCGTTAGTGGTTCCCAGCAGATAATTTTACAGTTTGATAATGGTGCATTTACAGGTCTTACTGCAGATAGTACTATTTTAGGAGCTTCTGGAAATGTAGACATTCTAGGAGGATTTCCCATACCTGTTAATGGATTTACATTCGATTTTGTGTTCGGCACACTCTCTGCAACTACAGATTTATTTGGTTCTAGTATATATGCTGGCCCTGGCGTTATAGATGACGGTAATGGAGTAACTTATAGTTTTGATCCAGCAGTAGCTGGTGTAGGTACACACATTATTGAATATACATTTACAGAAGATAATGTCTGTGCTGTGACTGCTAGTGATACTATTACTGTGTATTGTGAAATTGATGTATCATTTAACGCTCAAGAAGCACTATGTATAGATGCCCCAATACAAACAGATCTAAGTGGAGGATTCCCCGTTGGCGGAATATATGCAGGGCCTGGAGTAATTGATGAAGGTGACGGAATGACCTATAGCTTTGACCCAGTGGTAGCTGGCGCCGGAACACATACGATAACCTATAGTTTTACAAATACGAATGGATGTATTGATTTAGCCAGCGACACTATAGAAGTATTTGCTTTACCCAATGTAATATTTACTGCACCACTACTACCTTTATGTATTGATGCCGGTGTGCAAACTAACTTAAGTGGAGGAACAGTTGTAGGTGGTATATATAGTGGTACAGGAATTACAGATGATGGTGATGGAATGACCTATAGTTTTGACCCTCTAGTAGCGGGAATAGGCATTCATGTGATAACCTATGAAGTAATAGATACTAATGGATGTAGTAACGCTGCTATAGATACCATAGAAGTAGTTGCTTTGCCCATTGTAACTTTTACAGCTCCAGAAGATTTATCCGTAGATGCAGGCATACAAACAGGTCTTAGTGGTGGTACGCCATCGGTGAGTATGCTATCAACTACAGTTACAATAGTTATTGATTATGAAGTAGATGGCTTTCAAAGCTTTATAGCAGGAAATATTGTATTTAACAGCTCCGGGACTATGGTATCCACAGACGTTACTGCAAACAATGATGCTAATGGCAGTATCACAAATTTAGTAGATGCAACTGCTTTGGACGCTACAATAACGTTAGATTTTGGCAATGGTTCAATAGGTACCATTGTTGCAGATGCCCCTATTATAGGAGCATCAGGAAGTTTAACGTTCTCAGGTTCTAACTTGGTTATTGATGGAGATGTTTTTGATTTCTTTTCGGGCACAGGGATTGCAAATACGCCAGGCACTAGCATCTATTCTGGGCCAGGCGTAATAAATAATGGTAATGGAACTACCTATAGTTTTGATCCTGCAGTAGCTGGTGTAGGTACACACATTATTGAGTATACATTTACAGATGCTAACGGCTGTGCTGTTACTACAAGTGACACCATAGAAGTGTTTGTAAACCTTTGTACCTCAACCACCACATACACGATTGCAGGAGGTTGGGATAATGGCACTCCAACAACTGCCACAAGAGCCATCATTGCAGAAGATTATAATACGTCAACCATGGGTCTTGGGGATATCAACGCCTGTGAACTTATTATTAATATGGGAGCAACTCTTACCGTGACAGATGGCAATTTTATAAACGTAGAAAATAATATCACCATAAGCGGAACACTTGATGTGGCCAACACAGGAAGTGTGGTACAGGTTGATGAGAATGCAGTAACTATAAATAATGGAAGTATAGCTGTCGCGAAAACTACCCCAACCATAGACGATCGTAATTTTGTAGCCATGAGTAGTCCAGTAACTGCCGAGGCTAGAGATAGAGTGTATGGAAATTCTAGAGCTGTTTTTAGTATTATCCCAAGTAACTTTGTCCCTTTTGCTATTGACTTTGTTGAGTTTCCAGAGTTTGAGTTTGCGGAAAACTTCCTAGATGATAATAATGATTATCTATTACCTGTCACAGGAAGCACCGCTTTACCAGATGCAGGTATTGGACAATTGATCTTCCCACAACCTGAACCTAACGTAGGTGATGGTGCCTATACCCTAACCTACACTCAAGATGCCATGAATCCAGGAACACTTAATTCAGGAACCATTTCTGTACCGATCAATTATAACGGCCCAGCGACGACAAACAACTATAATCTATTTGGTAATCCATATGCATCGGCGATAGATGTGACGGCTTTTATTACTGCAAATGATGCCGTAAATGAAGTCTATTATTGGGATCATATCACCAACCCTACATCAGAGCTTCCTGGTTTTGGAACGAGTAATTTCTCTATGAATGATGTTTCTATACGTAATGCCATGATGGGAATTGCTGCCGTCAATGGCGGAACGGCACCTGGACAGTTTATGGCGTCTGGACAAGGATTTGGAATTAAAGCAGATCAAGTAGAGATGATGGATAATACGCCTGTCGTATTTACCAATAGCATTCGTGTCACAGGAAATAATGATGGGTTTAGAAATAGTGAAACTCAAACGGGAATTGATAAATTATGGCTCAACTTGACAACAACGGCTTTTGATGAAGCGATTGCACAAACGGGCATTGGTTTTACACCTGATGCGACACCCGCGATTGACAAAGGATATGACAGTCCGCGAATGGGGACGTTCTTATCGTTATTTACAACGGTAGATTCTGGAGAACTTTTAGGGATTCAGTCAAGAGAAGCTTTTGATCTTGATATGGAAATTGCACTTGGTTTTTCTACATCTATCGAAGAAGCAACTCCCTACACCATAAGCATCGATACGCTTGAAGGAATCGCTATAGAAAACGCATCTGTTTTTATCATCGATCATTTTTTAAACACGATAGTCAACTTAAACGAACAGGTGTATACATTTACAGCTCAAAAAGGATTGCATACTGACAGGTTCACTATTGTATTCCAAGATCGTGAGGTGTTGGATACAGACGAAGATAGCTTTCGCGAAAGCAAAATCAACCTTTATCCTAATCCATCACAGGGTCAAGTCACACTCGCATATGCTGGAACCTCAACACTGGAAAATGCGGTAATTACAGACATCAACGGAAAAATAATCAAACATATAGATCTAACGAATTTTAATCAAACACAAACAATGGATCTAGGTGATCTTGCAAGAGGGATGTATTTTATGCAGGTCACATCACAGGAAAACACCGTTATTAAAAAATTAATCCTACGATAATTGAATGTTCCTAAAACACAAGAATAAAGACTAAAATTGTGTATTGATTGGGGGATCACTAAACCATTTTATAAAAAGAGATTATCTAAAAGCAATTTAATACGTCATTCTGAATTCATTTCAGAATCTTATCACATTAGTTATCATCCTAATGAGAAACTGAAACAAGTTCAGTTTGACGAAAATTACATCTTTTTAGATAGTCTCTTTTTTTGAGTCTATTTTCCCTTTCCTCTCTTTTTTTCGCCTTCAACTTCAGTTTCAACTTCAATTTCATCACGGTAACTTCGATATAATTCTGATTGCATCAGAATCACTCAGTCACCTTTTCAACTTCAACTTCGATTTCATTTTCAACTTCAAGGACTACGTACCCCTACGTAATTTTTGTACTAGGTACGTATTTGTTGGAAAACATCTTACCAGTATTTTTACATCGTAAACTAACATCCCTATTGTTATGAGAAAAATACTACTAGTACTCTCTGTTTTAGTACTTACTATAAGTTCACTACACGCACAAACCACCTTTACTTATACTGGAACAGGTAATTGGACAGATACTGCAAATTGGAGTCCATCATATCCAGGCACAACTTTAAGTGCAGGAGATAACGCTTTTATAGATACTGGAGCAATAATAAATACGACCACACCTATCAGTATAGAAGGACAAGTATTTGCTAGTGGAATATTAAACAATAGTACCAACATAACGATTACTGGAACTTTATTCAATTTTGCAGCATTAAATAATACGAGTACAGGTACATTGGCAATCAACGATACTGGGGTTTTAAATAATAGTTTTGGTGGTGTTATGAATAATGATGGCATTATACATAATAACGATGGAGGGACCGTAGTCAACTTTGCAACTTTAAATAATAATGTTGATGGGGTACTAAATAATAATGGAGGAGCATCACTAATAAATGATCAAGACATTATCAATACAGGTTCCATAGTACTTACAGAAAATGGTGTGTTAAGCGGAATAAACACTTCGCATACAGGTGATCAAAGTAATGCAGGTATTTTAGCACCGGGTCCTGATACTAAAAGATATTATTTTGATAATGACTACGCCCATGAAAGCACTGCTCGCATGGACATCCAAATAGAAGCTTTTACAGTTTCTGGGACTGGTAATGATCAAGTAATCATTACCGAAAACGCACAACTAGCCGGAACACTAAATGTTAGTTTACTATCTGGCTTTGTACCACAAATGGGAGATACCTTTACCATTTTAAATGCAGGTTCAATTTCTGGCACTTTTGATACAACAACATTTCCAACATTACCTCCAGGTTTAGCTTGGGAAATCAATTATGCACCTACCGCTATTACATTAACCGTTTTATTCATTTGTGAAACTCCAGTAACATTTACGGCTCCAGCACCTATATGTATAGATGCTGGTGTGCAAACTGGATTATCAGGAGGAACTCCTTCTGGTGGAATATACTCAGGAACAGGAGTAACCGACAATGGCAACGGAATGACCTATAGTTTTGATCCAACAGTAACTGGAATTGGAACACATACGATAACCTACGAAGTTACAGATAGTAATAGCTGTATTGCGATTGCCAGTGATACAGTAGAAGTAGCTGCATTACCCACTGTAACCTTTACAGCACCACCAAATCTACCCGTAGATGCAGGTATACAAACAGGACTTAGTGGAGGAACTCCAGCGGTAAGTATTACATCTACAACAGTTACCCTAAATATTAGTTATGATGTTTTTGGTTTTGCAGGTTTTATTGGAGGAGATATTGTATTTGATGGCCCTGGAGCTATGCTATCCACAGACGTTATTGCAAACAATGAAGCCAATGGTAGTACAGTTAATTTAGTGAATGCAACTGCTTTGGGCGACACCATAACACTAACATTTGATAATGGTCAAACACCAAATATCGTTGCAGATACTGCAATTATAGGTGCTTCAGGAACTATAAATTTCATCTCTGGTACTGACTTTACTGTTGGTGGAGATCTTCTAGATTTCTTATCAGGTACAGGAACTGCAAGTTCAGAAACAGTGGGTTCTGGTATATATGCTGGTCCCGGTGTAACAAATGAAGCTAGTGGAACCCTGTATAATTTTGACCCAGCAGCAGCTGGTGTAGGTACACACACTATTGAGTTTACATTTACAGATGATAATGGTTGTGCTGCTACTGCTAGTGATACCATAGAAGTGTTTACTGAAATGTCAGAATTTATAACCACTTGGAAAACCGATAACCCAGGTACTTCTAATGACAACCAGATTACCATACCTGCTATAGGAGGCAACTATACCGTAGATTGGGGAGATATGTCTACGCCTGACACCAATATAAGTGGAGCGATTACTCATACATACCCCACAGCTGGAACGTATACGGTGACTATTTCTGGAACGTTCACAACGATATTTTTTAATAACGGAGGAGATCGCGAGAAAATCCTTTCTGTAGAAAGTTGGGGGGATTCCGTTTGGAATTCGATGTCACGAGCTTTTCATGGGTGTTCTAACCTCGTTATAAATGCACTAGATGCTCCTGACTTATCTATCGTTACAGTTATGGCTGGAATGTTTGATGGAGCTACCTCCATGAATCAAGATATTGGTCATTGGGACGTAAGCAATGTACAGAATATGGATGGGATGTTTAGAAACACGCCTTTCAATCAAGATATCAGCAATTGGGATGTGAGTAATGTAAGTGTTTTTGCCTTTATGTTTGATGGTGCCACTATGTTTAATCAGGATTTAAGTGCTTGGGGAACACGTTTAGGAAATGCAGATAATATGGCCTCTATGTTTAGAGGAGCTACTGCTTTTAATGGAGCTATAGAAAACTGGGATGTAACCACAGTGACTAATATGGTAGGGGTGTTTGAAGGCACTGCTTTTAATAGAGACATCAATAATTGGAATGTAAGCAATGTATCAAATATGGCTTTTATGTTTTCTGATGCAACTGCGTTTAATCAACCGCTTAACGATTGGGGAACACGCTTAGGAAATGTGACAGATATGACCAATATGTTTGAAGGAGCTACTGCATTTAATCAGGACATAAGCGGTTGGAATGTAAGCAATGTACAGTTGATGGCAGGCATGTTCTCGGGCGCGACCTCTTTTAATATACCTATTGGAGCTTGGGCAGCAAATACAGCCAGTGTCGTCAACATGGAATTTATGTTCAATGAAGCTATAAGCTTTGACCAAGATTTAGGGAATTGGAATGTAGAAAGTGTAACCAATATGACTGCGATGTTTTTTGGCGTTACACTTTCTAGTGATAATTATGACAGTCTGCTCACAGGTTGGAGCATGCAAACACTTCAAAATGATGTAGAATTTGATGCAGGAAATAGCGGATACTGTACTGCAGAAGCAGCTAGGCAAAGTATTATTGACACTTATAATTGGGATATCATAGACGTAGGTCCTGAAAACATACTACCCGTATTTACAGATTGCCCTACAGACATTATGTTACCAGAACCTACAGATCCAACAGATTGTGGAGCTATAGCGACTTTTACAACACCTACCGCAACCGATAACTGTTCTGCAGTTACGATTACTCAAACTTCTGGACTAGCCTCTGGCGAATTTTTTCCATCTGGAACGACTCTAGTTACTTTTGAAGCAGTAGATGAAGCTGGAAATATTGCGATCTGTTCTTTTAATGTTGTGGTTGCTAATAGTACACCACCTGTTGCAATGTGTCAACCTTTTACCTTACAACTTGATGCTAATGGTATGGCTACCTTGAATCCTCAGGATATAGATGGCGGTAGTACAGATGATTGTAATAGTATCAACCTTAGTGTAGATCGCAATACCTTTAGTTGTGCAGATGTAGGAACACCACAAATGGTTACACTTACGGTAGATGATGGCAGTGGTAATATAGATACCTGTACTACCATGGTTACTGTAGAAGATAACATTGCTCCTACGATTAATTGTCAAGATATTACTATAGATCTTGATATGAGTGGTACGATTACCTTAGATCCCGCAGCTATTTTAGCGGACTTATCTACTTTTGAAATAGTGCTCGTGAGTGGAGACAATCAATCTAATTTACCTGGAAACTCTGATATTACCGTACCCATCACCGAAGATGTTACCATCACTTTTGATTGGATCTATGCGACTGATGATGGAGCAGAATTTGACTCATTCGGATTTCTTATAAATGGCGTATTTACCGAACTAACGGATATTGCAGGTGATGATTTTAATCAATCTGGAACAGAAACAGTGATGCTTAGTAATGGAGATATATTTGGATTTAGAGCACTTACCTTAGATAATACATTTGGAGCTGCTACGAGTACGGTTACCAATTTTCAGCCAGGCTCTCAAGGACAGTTTGCTGCTGTAAACTGGACAGAAACCCTCACCGAATCTGATGGATCTGCTACAATTATTGAAAACGCAGCTGTCTTTGATGCCTGCGGTATTGCTTCTATAACCATGGACCAAACTACATTTACCACAGCAGACATAGGATCAAATCCTGTTACATATACTGTAACAGACGTTCATGGTAATGTAAATACCTGCAGTGCTTTTGTGAATGTATTTTCTGAAGGCAGTAGTTGTGTTACCACGACTACCTATACCATTGCAGGAGGATGGGACAATGGAAATCCAACAACTGCTACAAGAGCTATCATTGCCGAAGATTACAACACTTCAACCATGGGTCTTGGAGACATCACCGCCTGCGAACTTATCATTAATAACGGAATAACACTTACGATTGCAGATGGTAATTCTATAAGCGTAGAAAATAATATCATTATAAACGGAACACTTGATGTTTCTAACCAAGGAAGTGTCGTGCAAGTTCAGGAAGATGCCGTAACTATCAATAATGGAGCTATAGCTGTCGCGAAAATTACCCCAACCATAGACGATCGTAATTTTGTAGCCATGAGTAGTCCAGTAACTGCCGAGGCTAGAGATAGAGTGTATGGAAATTCAAGAGCAGTCTTTAGTATTATCTCAAGTAATTTTGTGCCTTTTGCTATTGACTTTGTTGAGTTTCCAGAGTTTGAGTTTGCAGAAAACTTCCTCGATGATAATAATGATTATCTATTGCCTGTCACAGGAAGTACTGCAACACCCGCAGCAGGTATCGGACAATTGATATTCCCACAACCGGAACCCAATGTAGGAGACGGTGCCTATACTCTTACCTATACACAAAATTCTACCAATCCTGGAACCTTAAACTCAGGAACGATATCAGTGCCGATCAATTATAACGGTCCTGCAACTACCAATAACTATAATCTATTAGGTAATCCATACGCTTCGGCGATAGATGTAACGGCGTTTATTACTGCAAATGACGCGGTGAATGAAGTCTACTATTGGGATCATATTACCAATCCTTCATCTGATCTTCCTGGTTTTGGAACGAGTAATTTCTCCATGAATGATGTTTCTATACGTAATGCCATGATGGGAATTGCTGCCGTCAATGGAGGAACAGCACCTGGACAGTTTATGGCGTCTGGACAAGGATTTGGTATCAAAGCAGATCAAGTAGAGATGATGGATAATACGCCTGTCGTATTTACCAACAGTATCCGAGTGACTGGAAATAATGATGGCTTTAGAAGTAGTGAAACTGAAACAGGAGTCGATAAACTATGGCTCAACTTGACCACCACCGCTTTTGAGGAAGTCATTGCTCAAACAGGCATTGGATTTACTCCTGATGCAACACCAAGTATTGACAAAGGATATGATAGTCCGCGAATGGGGACGTTCTTATCGTTATTTACAATGGTAGATTCTGGGGAACTTTTAGGGATTCAGTCAAGAGAAGTTTTTGATGCTGACATGGAAATTGCACTTGGTTTTTCGACGTCTATTGAAGCAGTAACTCCATACACCATAAGTATCGAAAACCTTGAAGGAATCGTTATAGAAAATGCAACCGTTTTTATCATCGATCATTTTTTAAACACGATCGTCAATTTAAACGAACAGTCGTATGCGTTTACAGCTCAGAAAGGATTATACACAGATAGATTTACGATTGTATTCCAAGATCGTGACGTATTGAGTGCAGACGAAGATAGCTTTCGCGAAAGCGTAATTAACCTCTACCCAAATCCATCACAGGGTCAGGTGACACTAGCCTATACTGGAACCTCAACACTTGAAAACGCAATCATTACAGACGTCAACGGAAAAATCATCAAACGTATAGATCTTCAAAACTTTGATCAAACGCAAACTATTGATCTGGATGATCTTGCAAGAGGGATGTATTTTATGCAGATCACATCGCAAGAAAACACCGTTATTAAAAAATTAATCTTGAGATAATTGGGTATTCCTAAGACATAAGAATACGTAGATTAAAATGGTATATGGATTGGGGGATCACTAAACCATTTTACAAAAAAGAGGTTATCTAAAAAGATATAATTTTCGTCAAACTGAATTTATTTCAGTTTCTCATCAAATTAACCAGAGTGATGAGATTCTGAAATAAATTCAGAATGACATATTAAGTTACTTTTTAGGTGATCTCTTTCTTGAATCTACATTCTATTTTCTCTATTCTTTTCTCTTTTTCAACTTCACACCCTACGTACCCCTACGTAGTTTTTGCAGTAGGTACGTATATACTAGAACATTTCTTCCGAGTATCTTTACATCGCAAGAAAACACAACGATCACCAAAAAATTGATCGTAAGATAATAGAGTGCTCCTAACATATAAGAACACTCGCCCTAAAAATAACTTATTGATTGGGGGATCATTATGTTATTTTATCAAAAAGACCGAACATATGTTCGGTCTTTTATAATTTACAGAACAATTCTATTAAGTTATACCAAACTCTCATCTGCAGAAGCTACATAGCTAGCAGGTACTTTAAGGTTGTTCATACGTAAATACACACCTAATTGTGCTCTATGATGGATGGTATGACTAATTATTAAATTACGCATCACATCTTGTTTAGGAGCTTCATTGATATAGGTATTCTCTCCATTTTTTAATGTCCAAGGATCGATAAGTTGGTCTTCTTTCAATTGTTCAAGAGCTTCGTTTGCTTGAGCAACATTAGCTTCAAAAAGTTCAATAATTGCTTCTTTTGTTGTTGCTGGTTCAGAAGACGGTACTTGACTAAAATCTAGACTTGGCCCTCCAGCAATTGCAGGTACTATGGCAGGAATCATTGCTATGTGATTCATAAGTTTTGCAGCATCCATCGATTTTTCATGGGGTTGATATGCAAAGAATTCATTAGTAATCACATCAAAAAAACGACGTGTAGTATTCATTTCCTGTTCAAAATTTGCAATAATTGACTTTTTCATATTTCCAGTTTTTAGTTGTAGCTTTTAATTACTCAAAGGTATTAGGTATTTATAGGATTCATTTGTATTCTATTCCTTTTTACTTGTCAATACACCACAATCTTACTATCAAATTCATACCTATTTTCCTATTTACTAAAATCAGAGAAAGCAGTGCGTTAGATTCTCATTTTTACATCTAAGTACTCGTTATATTACAAATTACCTATTTTTGGATGGTTGCATAGTAATCCCTATTATTCTATACATATTGAAAAAACAACATCATACATATATTTTTATATTCTATTTATTCTTGTATACAATATGCAGTCAAGCTCAGGATACACCACAAAATCACAAAATATATGATAGCAAAGATGGTTTTCTTGTTGACAATGTAAGTGCAATGCTTTTTGATAATGATGGGTGGTTATGGATTGCTGGGCATAGATCAAATCCTAATGAATTTAAAATAGAAAGTGATGTTAGTATTTTACAACGCTATAATGGTAATTCATTTCATACGATAGATTTACCAAATATAAAGTCTGAAACATTTTCTAATGCTGTTATTAAAAAGCGTCAAGATGGAAATATCTACGTGCATATTCAAGACCGCCAAAAAAACAAATATTCGCAATTATTTTTATTAAACCCTAAAACCTTAGTTAGTAAAGAAATTATACTTCCTATAGATCACATTAATATTAAAGATAATTATGAGCTTACATTGTATCCTTATAAAGATGATTTCATATTGTTTATAAATACCAATGAGCGCAGTTTTATATATACACTCGATTCTAATTTGACATTTACATTACTTCAAGAAATTCCTAACAAAAAAAATGTTTTAGCATCGCAATTTATGGGGTTTGATGATCATTTTATTATTAATGATGATCGATCTGGAATACTCACTTTTGATACTAAAGGGAATTTACTTAACACCTTAGATGCTGAAGATTTAGGTGTAGATAAAAACCTTATAGATTACAATCTAAATATTAATTCGTTATTCATCTATAATGGCAGTTATCACGCTAATTTTTTCTCTGGCACTGAAGACTATTTTTCTTATGATCCTCAAAAACGAGTATGGATACAAACTTTTATTTTTCAAGATTTAAGAAACAAAAAAAACAATGCAAATAAGATTCATAATGATCTGTATGGCAATGTGCTTCGTTTTGATAGCTTTGACACTAAATCGGGAATACAAATGTCTCGTTATCTCAATGCTCTTGATCATCCTGATTTTACATATTCTATAAACCTTCCAAGAGTTCCTGTCTTTACATCTAGAAACTTTGAAAAAGAAGTATTTATAGGAGAAAGTGGTCAGTTACATCATATAGTTTTTGAAAGTTCAAATTTTTCATTGTTTCTTAGAAACTATAGTATTCGTGGTATTTTACCTTTGAACAATAAAAAAATTCTAGTTTCCACAGAAAATAATGGGTGGTATATTCTCAATCCTAAAACAAAAGAAATAACCCCTTACAAATTAACTCTTAATGGCCAACCTTATATTGCCGATGAAAATCGTGGTTTTTTCAAAACACAAAATGGTTTTTGGAGTACATATAATAAGGGAATTGTACACGTAGATGATACTTCTCGAGAATTAGAAACATACATTCACTACCCAGTATCTTCTATGATAGAAGACAGCACCTCTATTTACTATGGTACCCATAAATACAATTTGATGCGTTTTGACAAAGTCACAAAAAAACATCACGCTCTAACAAAAACAGATACTCTAGATATACAAGTCATTACAAAAAAAGATGGTATCATTTATGGAGCTACAGGTGATGGTTTATTAGTTTATCACAACAAAAAAGCTACAATACATAAACCTACTACTACTATAGATGGAAATTTTTTATTATCCATCAAAAATACCAAACCTTATGGACTTCTTATGGGGAGTCGTTCTGGTGAATTATTTTATTTTGACACAGAAACACTAAAATTTAAAACCATATACCAAGATCCTCTTAAAGCAAGTATTGCTTCTTTTTTATTAGACAATCATGATCGCATATGGTTAAACACCTTTTCTGGAATCATAGCTTTTGATCCTTCTGACCAATCGATGATACGATATGGAGAAAGTGATGGTTTGAGTCATTTTGAAAGCAATCGGTATAGTGCTGCAAAAACAGAAGATGGTTATTTTCTCGTAGGTACATTGAGAGGATTAAATTATTTTCACCCTGATTCAATTAGTAAAAACAAAATAGATGCTTTGCTTGAGCTCTCTTCTGTAACTTATTTTGACAAAAAAACAAAGGCACGAAAACGCGAACTGAGTTCTGAGAAATTAAATACATTAACATCAATTACACTACCTGCAGAGCATCGAAATATTAATCTTGAATTTGGGCTATTAGGAATGTTTATTAATGAAACTGTAAATTACAGGTATCGTTTTAATCAGGAAGAATGGAATAATTTGGGAAGGGAAAACCTTTTAAACTTAGTGAGTTTAGCTCCTGGAAATTATGACTTAGAAGTAGAAGCATTAGATTCTTCTCAACAAAAAATTGGAGAATCTTTATACTTACATATCCATGCAAAAAACTTCATTTATAAATCATTTTGGTTTTATTTATCCTTAATTATCTTACTTGGAGCAATAGGGTTTTGGTATATTTTACAACTTAAAAAGCGTCATAATCTCAAAGAACAGTTTGCCACGCAGTTAATCAATACTCAAGAGAATGAACGCTCTCGAATTGCCAAAGAACTTCATGATAGTATAGGTCAAAAATTATTATTACTTAAAAACACATTATTATTAAAAAATGAAAGTATAGATAATTCGATTCCTCTTGTAGAAGACACAATACATGAAGTGCGAGAAATGTCGCATAATTTGCATCCTTTTCAGTTTGAACAACTAGGACTTACACAAGCTTTACACAATGTGATTGATGCATTTCAAAAAACATCACCTATTTTCTTTTCTGCTGACATCGATGAGATAGAAGGTCTTATTGCTAAAGAAAAAGAAATTTTCATTTTCAGAATGCTTCAAGAATGTATTTCTAATGTAATAAAACATTCTAAAGCCACTGCTTGTAATTTAAATGTATCAAAAAATGAAAAAAACATCTTATTTCAACTTAAAGATAACGGGATAGGCTTTGAATCTGAGTTTTATGAAAATAGTGTTTCTAATTTAGGATTAAGAACATTAAAAGAAAGAGCTCAATTTATAAATGCTCAATTACGTATAGTATCTATACCACAAAAAGGAACCACTATTACAATAACTGTTCCCCTACTATGAAAAAAACAACTCTAATTATTGCCGATGATCACCCATTGCTATTAAGTGGTACAGAAAACTTTCTTAAAACCAGAGGTTATACCATTTTAGAAACTGCTACAGATGGCAATACGGCGTATAACAATATTATAAATACACAGCCAGATATTGCTATTTTAGATTTTGATATGCCTAAACTTAATGGATTAGAAATAGCAAAACTTTGTCAGCAACATCATATTGATACCAAAATTATTATACTTACCCTACATAAAGAAGAAGCTATTATAAAGCAGATAGGTGTTACAATTCATGGATACATATTAAAAGACGATACGCTACAAGAGATCGAAAGTTGCATTACCCAAGTTATCAAAGGGAATATTTATAAGAGCAAAAAATTACAGGAAGAGATTCACTTATCTGATGACACCAATACTATAAAAAGATTAACTCCAACTGAGTTAAAGATTTTACGTTATTTAGCAAAAGATTGGTCTTCTTCTCAAATTGCTGATCATCTTTTTATTTCTAAGCGTACGGTAGAAAAACATCGTTCTAATGTCATTCATAAACTAGACATTAAATCTTCTCAAAATGCACTTCTCCTTTGGGTCCAAAAAAATCCTGAATTGTTTAATTAACTATAAGAAAAGAATGTATTCTACTCCTTTTCTAAAATATCACAAATACGTAGGTCTACGTATTGACAAACAGGAGCGTCATCTCTTACATTTGAGGATGACCAAGCATTCATCTATTCAATCACAACACATTATAAAACAACTCAGCAAAACCGAACTAGACATTTTACGCTATATAAAAAATGAGCATACTTCGGCTGAGATTGCACTTATCAGAAATTGTTCACGTCGGACTGTAGAAAAACACCGTTCTAACATTATATATAAGTTAGGAATTAAATCTTCACAAATGGCATTACTCATTTGGACACAAAACAATTCTATAATTTAAAAATATGAGCTACTTGACTAAGTAAATCATTGCTTTGAACACTCAAAATGTTGGGGGACATTTACAGTTTATAGCAAAAAAACCGAGCTAATTAGCTCGGTTTTTTATTATCTATATTGTAAAAATTTTACATTTCTAAAGCTTTCTTTATATCGCCATCCATCAATATATTGATCGGATCTTCTAGTGCTTCTTTTACAGCTACTAGGAATCCTACAGATTCTTTACCATCAATGATACGGTGATCATAAGAAAGTGCTACAAACATAATTGGAGCTATGATAATCTCTCCATCTTTTACGATAGGACGCTCTACAATATTATGCATTCCTAAAATACCAGATTGTGGTGGATTGATAATAGGTGTAGATAACATAGATCCAAATACACCTCCATTAGAGATAGTAAACGTTCCTCCTGTCATCTCGTCTACCGTAATTTGTCCATCACGAGCACGTATTGCAAGACGTTTTACTTCACTTTCTACTCCTCTAAAAGAAAGGTTTTCTGCATTGCGTATCACAGGAACCATTAATCCTTTAGGTCCAGAAACTGCAATAGAAATATCTTTATAATCAAAGGTTAGCATTTCTTTCCCGTCAATCATACTATTAACCGCAGGATACATTTCTAATGCACGCACTACTGCTAGTGTAAAGAAAGACATGAATCCTAAACTTACACCGTGCTTTGTTTTAAAAGCTTCTTTATATTCTTTACGAAGATCAAAAATAGGCTGCATGTTTACCTCATTAAAAGTCGTAAGCATAGCTGTTGTATTCTTAGCTTCTACAAGACGCTCTGCTACTTTACGACGTAACATAGATAGTTTTGTGCGGCTTTCTCCTCTAGCCCCAGGCCCTGGAGTTCCCATAGAAGGTGTTGCTTTTACAGCGTCTTCTTTTGTGATACGTCCATCACGGCCAGATCCAGATACTTGATTAGCATCCATTCCTTTTTCGTCAAGAATCTTTTTTGCTGCTGGACTTGGTGATCCAGAAGCGTAGGTTTTTGCAGCAGGTGCTTCTACTTTTGCCGCAGGTGCAGATACTTCCTTCTTCTCAGCAGGTGCATCTTTTTTTGCTCCTCCGGCTGGTGCTTCGGCAGATGTATCTATTAGACAAACCACAGCGCCTACTGCGACCTCATCACCCTCTTCTGCTTTAAGTGTAATAACACCACTTACTTCTGCAGGAAGTTCTAATGTTGCTTTATCACTATCTACTTCGGCAATAGCTTGATCTTTTTCTACATAATCCCCGTCTTCAACGAGCCATTGTGCAATTTCTACTTCGGTGATGGATTCTCCCGGTGAAGGGACTTTCATTTCTAAAACCATAGTTGTTCTAAGTTACGCTTTCGCGAAAGCGGTTTGATTCTAAATATTTATTACTTTTTTGGTGTTTCAAAAACACTCTCAATTACTTTTCTGTGTCTTGCTTTTGATCTCGTACTACTACCCGCTGCTGGCGAACTGTAGACGTGACGTGATGCAATACGTAATTTTACTTCCTCAAAATTCATAAGCATATATCCCCAAGCTCCCATATTTCTAGGCTCTTCTTGTGCCCATACATAATCTGTTGCATTAGGATATCCAGCTATTATTTCTTTAATCTTATCTTGTGGTAATGGAAATAATTGTTCTATACGAACAATAGCTACATCTATGCGTCCATTACCTTCTTGTTTCTTGTTTCCGTCACGTTCTAGTAGTAAGTCATAATAAAACTTACCTGTGCAAAATACAAGAGACGTTACTTTATTTTTATCTACTTGTGCATCATCTATCACTTCTTGAAAACTACCAGTTGCAAGTTCTTCTTTTGTACTTACAACTCTTTCATCTCTTAGTAATGATTTAGGTGTAAATACAACAAGTGGTTTTCTAAAATTCCACTTCATTTGGCGACGTAGTAAATGAAAGAAGTTTGCAGGTGTTGTAACATCTGCCATAATCATATTATCTCTAGAACACAATTGTAAATAACGTTCCATACGTGCACTAGAATGTTCAGACCCTTGTGCTTCGTATCCATGAGGTAATAACATCACGAGGCCATTTTGGATTTTCCATTTAGACTCGGCTGCAGAGATGTACTGATCTAGCATAATCTGTGCTCCATTTGAAAAGTCACCAAATTGTGCTTCCCAAATAGTTAATGTTTCTGGAGCTGCCATTGCATATCCATAATCAAATCCTACAACTCCATATTCAGAAAGTAGCGAGTTATAAATATCCATTCGTCCAGAAACACCTAATTTATTATGAAGATTAATTTCTTCTTGTCCGTCTTCTGTTTTTATAATGGCATGACGATGTGAGAATGTCCCACGCTCTACATCTTGACCAGAGATACGAACATTAAATCCTTCTTCCATTAAGGTAGCATAAGCGAGTAACTCACCCATTCCCCAATCTAATTTGTTTTTTTCTGTGTATTGTTTATTACGGTCTGTAACAATACGTTCTATTTTTCGGATAAATTTCTTGTCTTCTGGCAACTTTGTAATGCCTTGAGCAAGTTCTCCTAATTTCTTTATATCATACGTAGTATCTACTGGGGTTAAAATTTCTTCTAATCCTGATAATTCATATGCTGCCCAATCATCTGCAAGAATCTCGGTGATGTCTGTTTTGTCTTTTTTACGTGATGCTTCAAGGTCTTCTTCAAGGTCATCTTTATATTCTTTTTCTAATTGCTTTACCTGTCCTTCTACAATAACACCTTCTTCCATTAAACGCTTAGCATAAATGTTTCTTGGATGTGAATGTTTTGAGTGCTTTACTATTGCATCATACAATACGGGTTGTGTAAAACGAGGTTCATCTCCTTCATTATGACCATACTTACGATATCCTAAGACATCAATAAATACATCTCGTCCAAACTGCATTCTAAATTCTAATGCAAATGCAAATGCATGACATACTGCCTCTACATCATCACCGTTAACATGAAGTACTGGAGATAAGGTTACTTTACCTATATCTGTCGAGTAGGTAGATGATCTTGCATCTAAATAATTTGTTGTAAATCCTACTTGATTATTTGCCACTACATGAATAGTACCTCCAGTACCATAACCATCTAGTTGTGCCATTTGTATTACTTCATATACAACCCCTTGTCCTGCAACTGCAGCATCACCATGTATAAGAATAGGTAGTATTGCTTTGGTATCTCCTTCTAATTTATTATCTATTTTTGCCCTAGTAATTCCTTCTACAACTGCATTTACAGTTTCTAAGTGAGAAGGATTAGGGGCAAGATCCATACGGACTTTTTTACCTCCGTCTGTTTTGCGAAAGCTTGTCCATCCCATATGGTATTTTACATCACCATCAAAAAGTTCTTCTTCATCATATTCTTTACTATCAAATTCAGAAAAAATATTTTCTGCAGATTTTCCAAATATATTTGCAAGTACATTTAAACGGCCACGATGTGCCATCCCTACTACATATTGTTGAACACCTTTTTCGGCTCCTAATTCAATAAGGTTGTCTAATCCTGGTATTAAAGCATCTAGACCTTCTATAGAAAAACGTTTTTGTCCTACATACTTCTTGTGCAAAAAAGTTTCAAAAGAAAATGCCTCATTTAATTTTTTAAGGATATGCTTCTTTTTATCTGCCGAATAATCAGGATGATTATCATTTACATTTAACCAGTCTTGAATCCACTTGCGTTCTTCCGGTTTACGGATATACATATACTCCACTCCTATTGACTCACAATAAATGGCTTCAAGGTGGCGTATAATTTCGCGTAAGCTAGTTTTTCCTAGTCCTAAAATAGAACCCGCTTCAAATTGGGCATCTAGATCGCTTTGAGATAACTCAAAATTTTCTAATGCCAGTGTAGGTTCGTATTTACGACGAGCTCTTACTGGATTTGTGTTTGTAAATAGATGTCCTCTTGTACGGTATGCATCTATTAATCGTACGACCTGAAATTCTTTTTGAACATTCTCAGGAATTGCAATTTGTGCCCCTCCTACTTCATCAGAAACAGCATCACTACTCTCTAATCCAAAATCAAAACCTTGAAAGAAAGCACGCCAACTAGGCTCAACGCTATCTGGATTTTGCAAATATTGATCGTAAAGCTCTGAAAAATAAGCTGTATGGGCGGCATTTAGAAATGAAAATCTATCCATTGGTAGTTATAATCTATGTCTTGCTGATGTATAGACGTACAAAAATACGATATTTAACATTTTAGGGTATATAATTCCTATATTTATGATATTTTTTTAATTATTTATTTTATGAAATCAAAAATAACACTCTCGATACTCTCTATAGTTTTTCTGTTTTTTAGTGTACAAACCACCATATATGCTCAAGAAGATTCTCCTATAAAACAACGCAGTGCGTTCTGGAAGAATGTTCGTTTTGGAGGTGGTGTAGGTCTTGCTTTTGGCAATAATAACACACAAATATCTATCGCTCCTAGTGCAATATATCAATATAATGAATATATCTCCTTCGGTCCTGGATTAAATTTTAATTATCAGAAGTTTGGAGATTTTTCATCTACGCTCTATGGCATTAGCGGGATTTTTCTAGCAAACCCAATTCCTGAAGTTCAACTTTCTGGTGAAGTAGAGCAGTTATTTGGAACCCAAGAGTTTGACGGCATTGGAGGTAACTCATCAAATGATGTAAATAACACAGCTCTTTTCTTAGGTGCTGGTTATCGATACGGGGGAGTCACTATAGGTGCACGTTACAATGTATTGTTTGATAATGATGATAGTATATATGCCGAAGCTTGGCAACCTTTTGTAAGAGTTTATTTTTAAACCGTTCTTTTCATAAGACTATTCCCAAAATCACGTAGTAATTGCTTTTTATCCTCAGAAATAGTAATAGATTCTAACGATTGAAAAGCACGTAATGTGTACTTTTCCATTTCTTCTTGAGTAGCTTTTGCCGCACCACTATCTATAAATTGTTGCTTTACAGTGTCTATCTTTTCTATAGGATCTGCAGGCGATATAGAAAATAAATGCTCTAATAGTTGTGCATCATCTTTTGACGATTTCTGTAATGCTGTGAGATATAAAAACGTCTTTTTATTTTCAATAATATCTCCTCCAACTTGTTTTCCAAATGTCTTAGGATCTCCAAAAGCATCTAGATAATCATCTTGTAATTGAAAGGCAATTCCTAAATCTCGTCCATAATTATAAATAGCATCTTGACACGCTACCGACGCATTTGCAACAATAGCTCCCATTTTAAGAGCAGCTCCTACTAAAACAGCTGTTTTATATTCTATCATAGTAAGATACTCAGGGATTGTAACATCATCTCTCGTCTCAAAATCTACATCATATTGCTGTCCTTCACATACTTCTATGGCCGTCTTTGAAAACAGCTTCGCAAGCTCGCGAAAAATAGTGCCATCATAATTTTCAAATAATTGATATGCTAGAATAAGCATCGCATCTCCAGAAAGTATACCCGTATTTATATCCCATTTCTCATGAACAGTTTGTTGTCCTCTTCGTAAAGGAGCATCATCCATAATATCATCATGTACTAATGAGAAATTATGAAAGATTTCAACAGCAAGCGCCGCATCTAATGCCTTTTTATAAGGCTGATCAAATAACTCTGTCGCCATAAGTGTTAAGACAGGGCGTAATCGTTTTCCTCCTAAATCAAGGATGTAATTAATAGGAGCGTATAGACTCTTAGGTTCTTTTTCTAAAGAACGTTTACTGAGATAATCTATAAATATTGATGAGTATTCTAATACAGATAACATCGATTAAAAATTTTAAACGCAAAAGTACGGTTTCCCTTGGTTCTGAATACAATTATGCTTTCGCGAAAGCATAATCAAATGTTAAATAATCGTAAAAACTTTGGAAACTTTAATCGTTTTTAAAGTTTCCATTGTACATTTGCATTGCAATATATGAAAGAGAAAATATTACATACAGCAACAGAACTGTTTCTAAATCAAGGATTTAAAAGCATTACAATGGATGATATCGCTCGAGAAATGGCTATATCAAAAAAGACTATTTATAGTCATTTTGCTAATAAAGAAGCTATTATCGAAGCATCTACAGCTGGGATTTTTAATATGATCTGTAGTGGTATTGACCATATCACGGAGAACAAAAAAAATCCTATAGAAGAACTTTATGACATCAAGCGTTTTGTATTGGAGCATTTACGGGGAGAACGTACATCTCCTATGTATCAACTTCAAAAATACTATCCTAAAATACATAGGACATTACGTAAAAAGCAATACGATTTTATGCAAGATTGTATGATCGAGAATATAAGTCGCGGTGTAGAACAAGGACTTTTTAGAGCAAACATTAATATCCAATTTGTAGCTGGTATTTATTTTACTGGAATGACAGGAATTAAAGATGGAGATATTTTTCCAGCTTCAGAATTCCCTCCTAGCATTCTTTACGATATGTATTTAGAGTATCACTTACGTGGAATCGTAACACCTAAAGGTCGAAAATTATTAAACAATCTTATTCAATCAAATCAAGAGTAATGACAAGAATCTTAATCATCTTTTTATTATTATCTGGAGTATCCCTTCAAGCGCAAGACAAAAAAAGCTTTTCCCTAGAAGAAGCAGTTACTTATGCGTTAGATAATAATAGTACAGCTATAAACGCGCGTAGAGATATTGCAAAAGCTATCAAACAAAAATGGGAAACCACCGCTTCAGGACTTCCTCAAATAAGCGGTACCATAGACTACCAAAACCAATTAAAACAACCCACATCGTTTATTCCTTCAGAATTTTTTGGAGGAGAAGCTGGCACTTTCACCCCTGTAGTCTTTGGTACCGCTCAAAATGTATCTGCTACAGCAACACTCACACAATTAATTTTTGACGGATCTTATTTAGTAGGCCTTAAAGCTGCCAAAGCATTTCTGGATTTTTCTGAAAATTCTAATGAAAAAACACAATTAGAAATCAGAAAAGGTGTCATTAATGCATATGGAAGTGTCCTAATCACACAAGAAAATATTGCTATTCTCGATAGTAATATTGCTACCGTTAAGAAGAATCTAGACGAGACACGTATTATTTTTGAAAATGGATTGGCAGAAGAAGAAGACGTTGAGCAATTACAGATTACATACAGTCAATTGCTTAACCAAAGAACCAATGCAACACGTCTAGAAGACATTGCTATTCAAATGTTCAATCTTGCTGTAGGGGTTGATATCGAAACAGAAACTCAATTTACAGACACACTTACATCACTTGCTAAACCTGGCTTAGGACTCATACAAGATAGTCCAGAAATACAAAAAAACGTAGATTATAAAATTGCTCAAAACCTTACTGAGCAACGTTCACTAGAACTCAAATTAGAACGTAGTAAAGCATTACCCAGTTTAAGAGGTTTTATAAATGTAGGAACCTCGGCAGGACGTAATACTTTTGATTTTTTTGATAGTGAGCAACGTTATTTTGCCTCTTCTATATTAGGATTTACATTAGATGTACCTCTATTTAGTTCTGGTGCAAGAGGTGCCCGTACACAAAGGGCAAAAATAGCTTTAGAGCAAGCTGAAACAGATTTTGAATATGCACAAGAACAAATTAGACTTGCTTATGAACGTGCAAAAAGCGAACATGAATTGGCTATTGACAACCTCAAAGTGTCAAGAGATAATCTAAGCCTAGCTGAGCGTATAGAACAAAAAAACCAAATCAAATTCAGAGAAGGTCTTAGCACTAGTTTTGAATTACGACAAGCACAAACACAATTATATACTGCTCAAAACACCATGCTTCAGGCAATGCTTGATATGATTAATTCTAAAGCCGAATTAGAAACTGTATTAAACACGCCTGACTATAGAAATAAAAAGTGACAAGGTTAAGAGTTTATATGTTTAAAAGATAAAATATGATGAGAACATTTTCATTTGAGAAATTAAACGTTTGGGGAAAAGCTAGGCAACTTTCAGTTGCTATATACCAATCAACCAAATCATTCCCAGACGAAGAGAAATTTGGTTTAATTAGTCAAATGCGCAGATGTTCTATATCTGTTTCTTCAAATATAGCTGAAGGAAGTGGTAGACATTCTGCTAAAGATAAAGCTCGTTTTACAGAAATCGCATATAGCTCTTTGTTAGAACTCCTAAATCAATTAATACTATCACAAGATTTAGATTTTATATCAAAAGAACAACTAGATAGATACAAGAAAATCAATATCTGAAATAGCAGCAATGCTAGACGGATTATATAAATCACAAATCAAATAATTAATCAAAATATATGGGTTCAAAAACTTTTAAACTTTTAAACCTATAAACTCAAAAGTCAAAACACTAATGAAAAAACTATTATCCATATTAACCATAGCAATACTTGTTGCTTCTTGCGGAGGGGACAAACCACAATCTATAGAAGCTATTATAGAAACTGGAAATGTAGAGGATCTAAAAGCAAAGAAAACCGAGCTAAGTACAAAGGTGTCAACCCTTACAAATGAGCTTGCACAAATAGAAAAGGCAATAGCTGAGAAAGATCCTGCTGCCAAAAAAGAAGTTCTTGTTACAACAATGGCTGTAAAAGACACACTATTTAATCACTATGTTGAGATACAAGGTAGTGTAGAAACAAAACAAAATGTACTTGTGTACCCAGAATATCAAGGAACATTACTCCGCGTACATGTAAAAAAAGGACAGCGTGTTTCTAAAGGGCAAATTCTTGCACGTATAGATGATGGTGGTTTAGGCAGTCAATTGGCACAACTAGAAGCACAAGCTGCTCTTGCAAAAACAACTTTTGAAAGACAAGAACGTCTTTGGAATCAAAAAATAGGATCAGAAATACAATACCTACAAGCAAAAACGCAATTTGAATCTTCAGAAAATATTGTAAATCAAATGAAGAGTCAACTAGGAAAAACAGCTGTAAAAGCTCCTTTTTCCGGCGTTATAGACGATGTGATTACAGAACAAGGAACTGTAGTTTCTCCTGGCATGGCGCTATTTAGAGTTGTAAACTTAAGTAACATGTATGTAAGCGCAGAAATTCCAGAAACATATCTTACAACAGTTCGTAAAGGAAAAGATGTACGTGTCTACTTCCCAGTACTAGATGAAACAATAGAAACTAAAGTTAGACAAACTGGTGATTACATCAATCCGTCTAACAGGAGTTTCCCTATAGAAGTAGACGTCCCTAATAAAAAAGGAGCTATAAAACCTAACCTTACCGCTAGACTTTCTATCAATGATTATACTTCCGAAAACGCCATCCTTATCCCTTTAAATGTAATTAATGAAAATGCAACAGGAGAACAGTATGTATATACCGCTTTCGCGAAAGCGGATAGCAACACAACAATAGCTAAACAACAAATTATCCAGACAGGAAAATCACAAGGTGATAAAATAGAAGTATTGTCTGGACTTAAAAGTGGCGATCAGATTATTGTAGAAGGAGCACGTTCTGTAAAAGACAATCAAGAAGTACGAATCTTAACATACTAACACTATGAGCGCAAAGAAAAAAAAGAATGTAGACAAGGAATTTGGCTTGTCGAGTTGGGCCATAGATAACCCAACGATCATTTATGTATTAATGGGCTTATTTCTTGCTTTAGGAATGGGCGCTTACTTAGGGATGGCACGTGAGAATTTTCCAGAGATTAATGAAACTAAGATTTATGTTTCTGTTCCTTATCCAGGGAATACCGCAGAAGACATTGAACGACTCATCGTTGATCCATTAGAAGACAAACTACAAAACCTTTCTGGTGTAGAAGAAGTCCTCTCAACATCTCAAGAAGATTATGCCATTATCACGGTAGAGTTTGACTATAAGATGGATGTACAAGCAGCCAAACAAAAAGTAAAAGACGAAGTAGATAGCGAAACAGCAAATGAAGACTGGCCTACTTTTAATGGTGCCAAAGTAGAGCCTAACGTTTTTGACCTTAGTATCTCAGAAGAAACACCTATTCTTAACGTAAATGTTTCTGGAGATTATCCTGTAGATAAACTCAAAGAATATGCTGAGTATCTTCAAGATGAAATTGAAAGCCTTAAGGAAATAAAAGAAGCAACTATCCGTGGAGCACAAGAGCGAGAAGTAGAAGTAGCTGTAGACATCTATAAGATGATGGCAGCCAAAGTTAATTTCGAAAATGTACTTAATGCTATAAGTAATGGAAATATGACACTTTCTGCAGGAAATTTAATTTCTAGTGGGCAACGTCGTAATATCCGTATTCTCGGTGAAATAGAAACTCCCGAAGAGTTAGAAAATTTTGTTGTAAAATCTGAAAACGGAGCTGTATACTTAAGGGACATCGCTACAGTTACTTTTGCTGAGGAAGATAAAACAACCTATGCTCGCGATCTTACTCTTGAAAAAGGAGAATCTGCAAATGATGAAGAGGTAAGTGAAAGTGTAGTGATGCTAGACGTAAAAAAACGTTCTGGAAAGAATATGATCGCTGCTGTAGAAAAAATCACAGATATTATTAAAAAAGCCGAAACTGAAGTATTCCCTCCCGATGTAAAAATAACAACAGCAAATGACCAAAGTGCTAAAACAGAAAATCAAGTAAATGATCTTGTAAACAATATCATTTTTGGGATTATTCTCGTAGTAGGCGTATTGATGTTTTTCTTAGGGTTTAAAAACGCGCTATTTGTAGGATTTGCAATTCCTATGTCTATGTTTATGAGTTTTATGATTCTAAACTTAATGGGATATACTATGAATACCATGATTCTTTTTGCACTGATTATGGGGCTAGGAATGCTGGTAGATAATGGGATTGTAGTAGTAGAGAATGTCTATAGACTTATGGATGAAGAAGGCATGTCTCGTATAGAAGCTGCAAAAAAAGGTATCGGTGAGATCGCTTTTCCTATTATTATTTCTACGCTCACTACGGTTGCGGCATTTGTACCGCTTGGATTGTGGCCAGGGCTTATGGGGCAATTTATGATTTACTTCCCTATTACGCTATCTGTTGTACTAGGATCCTCCTTATTTGTAGCCATCTTTATTAACTCGATGTTGGTATCTCAATTTATGAAAACGAAAGAGAAACCGCTTACAACAAAATCCCTGATTCGTATTTCCCTTATCATGCTTCCTATTGGGCTTATGATTCTTTTCTTAGGAGGAACCGTGAGAGGTTTTGGCTCATTGATACTTACAACTATTGCCTTGATGTGGGTCTATAAGTATGTATTACACAATGCTGCTGAAGTTTTCCAACGCCGTTTCTTGACTTGGTTAGAAAATAAATACAGAAACTTCCTTGGATGGGCATTACGTGGACGGAAACCCATAGGATTTGTAGTAGGTATATTCCTCTTATTAATTGCCACTTTTATGGCATTTGGAGGATCTGTAGGAGCTGGTCGCACAGCTATCGAATTCTTCCCAGACAATAAACCAAACCAGATTATTACCTATATAGAATACCCAGAAGGAACAGATATTCAAAAAACCAATGCGATTACTAAAGAGATTGAGCGTCGTATTTTTAAAGTATTTAATGATCAAGAATATCTTGAAGGCGAAGATTACAACGCCCTCGTAGAAACATCGGTTTCTCAAGTAGGTGAAGGTGCCGGAAATCCTCAAACAGATGGTGGAAGTGCTGCAGAAATGCCACATCGCTCAAAGATTACGGCGACTATGAGAGAGTATAAATTCCGTAATGGGGCAGATAGTGAGTTACTCCGTTTTAAAGTACAAGATGCCTTAAAAGGGATTTACCCAGGAGTTGTTATTACAGTAGAAAAAGATGCAGCAGGACCACCACAAGGATATCCTATTAATTTAGAATTGCAAGGAAATGATTACGGAGAGCTTATTGTTGCAGCAGAAAAAATGCGTAATTATATAAATTCTCGTAATGTTCCGGGTGTAGACGAACTCAAAATTAATGTAAACAGAGGAAAACCAGGTACTGAAGTAATTGTAGATCGCCAGAAAGCAGGAGAACTTGGTGTCGCTGTAGGTCAAGTCGGAATGCAATTACGTCGTGCTATTTTTGGAGATAAAGCTGGGGTGTATAAAAAAGATGGAGAAGATTATGATATCTATGTACGCTTTAAAGAAGATCAACGGTATAATAACTCGGCATTATTTAACCAGAATATTATTTTTAGAGACCAAGCTAGCGGGAAGATTAAAGAAATCCCTGTTGCTGCTGTAACGACAACAAAAAATACCTCTTCGTTTAGTGCTATAAAACACCGTGACTCAAAACGCGTAGTAACTGTATACTCTGCTCTTGCTGCAGGATATACGGATGCAGGAGTCGTTGTAAATAGTATTAAACAAGAAATGGAAGCATTTAATGACCAGATGCCTAAAAATGTAGATGTTTTTTATACAGGACAAATAGAAGAACAGCAAAAGGAAATGACATTCTTGATGAGTGCCTTTTTTGGAGGATTAGGATTAATCTTCTTTTTATTAATCTTCCAGTTTAGTTCTATTTCTAAGCCCATAATTATTATGATTGCCATTTTCTTGAGCTTCATTGGTGTTTTTGGAGGTATTATCATTAGTGGATCTTCTTTTGTGATTATCATGACTATGATGGGTATTATATCCCTTGCGGGAATTGTGGTAAATAATGGTGTAGTTCTTCTAGACTATACCCAACTACTCATAGATCGCAAAGAAGTAGAGAGAGGTCTTGAAGGAAAGCAAATGCTTGATAAGGATATCACAAAACAACTTATTATAGAAGGTGGCCGCGCACGTTTACGCCCTGTATTATTAACTGCGATTACTACAGTTTTAGGATTAATACCGCTAGCAATAGGGATAAATATTGATTTCTTTGGATTGTTCCAAGACTTTGATGCAGGGGTTTATGTAGGAGGAGATAATGTAATTTTCTGGGGACCACTAGCCTGGACAGTAATATACGGTCTTATTATAGCTACTTTCTTAACACTAATCATAGTCCCACTACTCTATTATATTGTATACCGTATTAAACTTTATTTTAGAGGAGCGGCAGTTATAGACACAAATGATGGAGCTACATTTATTGATGATGAAGAGTTAGCAGATGCTTTAGATACGAATATGTTGGATAATGAATCTTTTAATTATCCAATCCCCGAAGGAGAGTAAATATCCCCTTATTTATTCCCTAAAAAACGCCAGTATTATACTGGCGTTTTTTGTTTTTTCTTAGTACGCTTTCGCGAAAGCGCACTCATTTTTAACACCGTTTAAATCACAAAACTCATTGATTTTACGTAACTTATAGTTCTCTCTAAAACTTTCGTTATGTCAAAATTTGCACTCCCTATCCGTTATGCGATCGCGATAAGTGGTCTTCTCATTGGTTATTTTTTGGTTATTTCACTATTTGGATGGCATACAAATCCATTGTTTAGTTTATTTAATGGAGTGATCACCGCTTTTGGAATTTATGAAGCTATCAAGAGTTTTAAACTTAGAAAAAATGAAGCATTTACATATGCTGATGGTTTTTCTGTAGGTATTACCACTGGTTTTGTTGCTACTATCTTTTTTACAATTTTTTTTGGAATTTATGCTAGCAATATTGCCCCCACTTTTCTTGAAAATCTCATAGGTCCTTGGAGAGGCACCACCAGCTTAGGTGTGATTTTATTTACCGTTGCTATTTGTGGTTTTGCAACTACCGCAGTTCTTACGCTATCATTTATGCAACTTTTTAAACCTAGTTGGAACCCTAAAGGGATTGAAAAAGAAGAAATTCAATTATAATTTAAATATCAATTAGTATAAAAAAACTCCCGAATTGCTTCGAGAGTTTTTCCATAAAATAGTGATGCCAATTCAAACTAGCTTCTTGTCACTATTGATTTTCTGTTAATGGGATAGGAAATTGAGAAAATACGTCGTCTTCTGGTCTATCAATAGGCAATTCATTTAACCTTCCATATCGTCTCATATCCACCCATCGATGCCCCTCTGCATATAATGAGTAACGTCTCTGGTTTAGCATCTCATCTACTAATGATGCTTCATCTGTTGCACCCATATAATCACCTAAACTTGCACTATTTCTAACAATATTTAATGCATTAACAGCTTCTATTGGATTTACAGTAATATTTGCTTCTGCATACAGAAGGATCAATTCTTCATTTCTTATAATAGCTATAGGGTCTATATTTGAATTATATAAAAAGACTAAGTAATCACCCGTAAGGTCATCTAATGTAAGTGGCTCAGAACGTTGTTGTACTTTATTAAGACGTATATCACCAGTTTCTCCATCTGTTAAGAAAGAAGGTTGCATAACTCTTGCCCCAGCTGTTGTTGCTGTAATAGGGAAGAACATAGGATTTAAAAAATCTGTAGGGTCTGCTCCAAACACATGATATATTCCTGTATTAAGGTCTCCTACGTTAAGATTTAAAAAAGAATTATTAAGGAATGTAAGTACACCACTTGAATCATTTTGATAGGCAGCTACACGAGCTGCAATAGCATTTGTTGCTTGCACAAAAGTATCTGGAGTATCAAATCCTGTAAACCCACCTGTTAATGGAAATGGGAAATCACTTCCTTGATTTAAATCTGTAATTGCTTGTTCTAGCATAGAGCGTATTCCTTGTAGCGCTTCTGTTTTACTTACAAAAGGTCCAAGATTGTCCTCATCTACAACATCTAGCCTAATCCCACCTTCATCGGTAAGATTAAGATTAAGCAATAACTCATACGCAATAAATGTCCGTAAGAAACCGCGTGTTGCTGAAATCTCTGCATCAGAAAACTCTCCTGTACCAACAGCATTATCTAAGAATCCTAAAATTAAATTTGCATTTTTAACAGTACGATATCTAGAACCCCACGGCCCTGTAATATAAAAGGTATTATTATCCAATACAGCATTACCTCCTCCTAGTAAATCTCCTGTAAATCTAGGGTCTGAACTAGAAAAACGCCAGTACTCTCTTCCTAACACACCACAATCATCTAGGTATGTACCTAATCGATCTCTCGTGCTGTAAAAAATACCTCCTACTAAGTCCTGTAAATCACCTCGTGTAATTCCCTGTTCAAAACCTGTTACTTCAGGTCCATTTAAATCATCAAATTCTTGCACATCACAAGCTGTAGTTACAACCAATAATGCTAAGAACACATATATATTATTAACTATTTTTTTCATAATTATTTATTTTAAAAGTCTACAGCTAGGTGAAACAAAAATCGTTTTGATGATGGAAATGGAGTCACTTCAACTCCAGTAAAAATTGAATTTCCTCCAAAGTTTGAGACTTCAGGATCGTAACTATTATAATCAAAAATATTAATCAAGTTTGTTCCAGAAAACCCTAATCGAAGACCATCAATACGCCCTCCTAAAATTCCTTTTAATAGTGTAGGAGTAAAGTTATAGTAGAGTCCTACTTCTCTTAATCTTAAATAAGAAGCATCTTCTACAAATACCTCAGCCGATGACCCTAATTGACTTAATCTATAAGGGCCATTTCCTAATTGACCAGATGGATCTAAATCTACATCATCAAAGTCATGACTTGTACCATTTAAATCTGTAAGTAATGCTGTTAAGTTTACATTATCCCCGCCTTGTTTCCATTGCCACAGAAAAGATAAGTCAAAGTTTTTATAGCTTATTGAATTATTAAACGCTATTTGGAAATCTGGTTCTGCATCTCCATGCAACTGAAACCCGTTTGCTCCTGGATTAGGTCCTATCCCTACTATCTGGGTAGCACTACTTCCTTCTTCTATTCTAAAAGTACCTAAGGTTGCTCCAAAAGCTCCTATATTAAAAGGATCAACACCAAGCTCAGTAACTTCTGATGTATTCTTAAAGAAATTAATTCCTGTATCCCATCTAAAATTCTCATTTGAAAATGGAGTTGCATTTACAGCAAGCTCTACTCCATTATTACGTAAACTTCCTGCATTCACAACTTCGGTTGTAAAACCTGTAGAAGGCTCTATTGCTGCAGAAAGAATTAAATCATCAATGGTCTTGATATAATAGGTTCCAGAAAAACTAAGCTTTCCATCAAAGAAACTTACATCTGTTCCAAATTCTAATTCCTTTTGACGTTCAAAATTAATATCAGAATTTCCAAGAACACCATTAAGACTTAAACCCAATAATCCTCCTGTAGAAAAAGCATCATATGATGTAAAGGTTGCCCCCACTGGAGGTAAGTTCCCTGCTTCTCCGTAAGCAATTCTAAATTTAAACTGATTCCATATACTGTCATCATTCCAAAAGCCAAATTTATTAAAATTGACAGCTAGAGATGCCTTAGGAAAATAAAAAAACTCGTCTGGGTCTCCATTAAGAGAGGATTTATCTCCTCTTAATCCTAAAGTACCAATAAATTGATCTTTATAATTTATTTCTTCTTGTACAAAAAACCCTGAATCTTCTTGAAAATTTCTGGTTTGATCTATACCTACATTGGCCGCTTGATCAACGTTTGTTTCTGAAGCAATTAATCCTGTAGCTACAACTAATTCTGTGCTTAATCGAAAGAACTCATTAGTTAATCCTGCCTGAGTTCTAAAAGACCACGTGTCATTAGGTAAGTAATTGTGTACTAAAAAAGCAGCTAGATTGTATCCTTTATACTGACTATTACCTTGTATAGATGCTCCATTCACTCCTCCATTTTCAGGTCTTTGAAACTGTAAGTCTTTAGGGAAAATTGCTCTAGATTGCTGTCCAAAATAATCAATACCTCCACGAGCAACTAATTCTAAATTTGATTTTTCTGCTTTATAAATATCAAGATTGATAGTCGTTCCTGCGATAAATCGATTTACGGTTTCTTTATTTGTTGCTCTATCTCTCGTTTGTAAAGGATTAGATGATCCATTAGGATTATCTGGATAAACTCCATTTGCATCTGGAAATAAATCAAAGTAAGGAGTTACACCGGTTAATGATACCCCTATTGTAGTACCTGTATTATCATTATTAAAAAACCCTCTATTAGAAATGGAATTTATATAATTTGTACTAAATGAAATTTTAAAATAATCTGTTGCTTTATGATCTATATTAAGGCGTAAAGATGTTTTTTCATATCCCGTCCTTGCTACAATTCCTTCTTCATTATTATGACTTATACCTGCATACATACGTGTATTCTCAGTACCTCCACTTGCACTAAAGTTTGTATTTGATATAAAACCATTTTCTCCATAAATTTCATCTTCGTAATCTACTAATCGACCCGCATCACGAGCTGCTGTAAAATCTGCTACAGCCGCTACTCCAAAACTATCTTCTACACGCTGTTCTGTGTAGGTACGTTGTCCTAATGAATTAAGAATAGATGTTGCTCCTATAGATTGAGAGAAGTTATATTTAGTTTCTCCTGCTTTCCCTCTTTTTGTTGTTATAACGACAACACCTGCTGCTGCACGAGATCCATATATGGCTGCTGCAGAAGCCCCTTTTAATATTTCTATATTCTCAATATCATAAGGATTAAGATCTGCAATACGGTTTGTTGGATTATCTTGATTAGAAGCACTACCCCCTGCTGCTGCTCCTGAAACAGCATTTAAACCTGCAGGAATTGAAGCATTACTTACATACACACCATCTATAATATATAATGGTTGTGTATTTCCTGTGATTGATGTTGCTCCACGTAATTTTACAGACAAACCTCCTCCTGGAGCTCCAGAATTTGAGTTTACTATAGCTCCTGCAAACTTACCATATAAAGCTCCGTCTAATGTTGGTGCTGGTGTAGTTCCTGAAATCTGTTCGGCAGAAATGGATGCAACTGCATTTGCAGAGTTAGACCTCTTAATAGATGTTGCAAGTCCAGTTACAATCACCTCATCTAGTGATTCTAAAGATTCTGACAAAACAATAAGAACAGGTGAAGTATCGGTAATTTGTTGTGATACCGTTGTAAAACCTAATGATGAAAATTCTAATGTTGCTGGTAGGTTATCTACAGATATAATAAATTTACCATCAAAATCGGTAGTGACTCCGTTTCTAGTTCCTTGTTCAATGACATTTGCAAATGGTATCGGGACACCATTATCATCTTGTACTGTTCCTGTTATTTCATTTTGTGCAAAGACAAAAAATGGAAGTAACATAAATAAAAGAGCCATTTTTACACTCTTGTAATTTTGTTTCATATTGATTGATTTTATTAAATTAATTTCAATAAAACTAACAAATATTCTATCAACAATGTAAACATTCTTAGTTTTTAAGTTAAAAAACTAAGAATATAGCAATAAATAACTTCCTTAACCCTTTGTTTTAAGGGGTTTCTTGATTTTTGTTAAATATTTAATATACAGGTAATTACGCATAAACCGTAAAAATCATGATTTATACACGTATTATTTTGTTTAACCTTTAAAAACATCTACCCTATAGAAGAGTTCTTATATATCTAAAAAAATGATTAATATACTTGTAGGTGAATATGATCATCATGACGCACAGCGCGACATCCATGGTACCTTAATTTAGGATGTCTTACTTTCATTCTATCTCTTAAATGAGGTTCTAAAAAAACTTTAGAAATAGAAGGATGTTTGACTATACTTTGTAGTAGTTTTCTTGTTGCATCTTCAGAAAAATTAAGATCATCATGGGTAGTTCCTAATGTAAGGTATTTCGGAAAGTCATATTGCCAATATCCTTTTTGTTTACATACAGTAATCTGATCATATTCTATTTCTCTAGGAGATACAAAAATACCATACCCACTTATAGAAGGTTTTGCATTTGTAACGTTTCCTTCTTTATTTTTATAAAGCAAAGAAATATCTAATTTCTTTCCATCTTTATGACTTAAATGTGGCAATAAAGGAAAGCCATCAAAAAAAGGGAAGTTCGCATCTAAACAATGGATGGCAACATCTGGATATGACTGTCTTAATACATGAGAAACATCTGCCAATACTATATTTACTTCTGGCACTACATAATCTCTATTTGCCAATGATGTAAAAAACATGTGTATCTTAATAGCATCATTGGTTTTAATTTTTTCTCTTCCAAAAACGGGTGCTACATAAGGAACTATTGCAAAAGTAGCGATAAGGTATACTATTATAAAAGCAAGTCCTCGTTTTAAAGGACGTTTTTTGTATAGCAAAAATGCTATTATATAAACAATCCCTCCTATTTGTGTCGTTATTGTAAGAAAAACAATCCACAAGAATCTCAAAAATAATTTACCCCAATTCATGTACCGTCGTTAGATACTCCATAACGGTTCTAGTAGCCCCAGTATTGCTATTAATAAAATGTCCAGCGATCATTCCTGTTTGTGTTCGAAATTTCTGATCAAAGAGTAATTTATTTAGTATTTTATTAAGCTCTTCTTGATTTGCTACTGTATATAAACCGGCTAGTTGTTGTAATCGTTTTGCTTCTGGGAATTTTTCAAAATGAGTTCCTATAACAATAGGCACTCCAAAAGTGGCAGGTTCTAAAATATTATGCAATCCTGTTGTACCCATAGCTCCACCTACATACGCTACATCTGCATAACTGTATATCTTTGTAAGTAATCCTATCGTATCTATAATAAGCACATCATACGTTGCTAGATTTTTCCCTTCTTTTTCTGAGAACAAAACTGTTTTTACTTTTAATTTCTCTTGAAGGCTTTTGATTTTTTCCAATTTTATTTGATGTGGTGCAATAATAAATTTTGAGACACCTTCATTATTATTTATAAAAGACACCAAAACATTCTCATCTTCTTGCCAGGTACTTCCGCAGACTACACATAAATTATTGGCTTTAAAATCTGTAACAAAATCTAGTGTATTATCCATTTCTATTTGACGTGACACACGATCAAAACGCGTATCTCCACTTATGGTCACAGATTGCAATTGTAAAGTCTTTGCCGCCATGGCTGAAGCATTATCTTGTAGAAAAAAATGATCAAAGGCATCTAAGCTTTTAGTCATCCATTTTCCATACCATTTAAAAAAAGGTTGATTATTTCTAAATACTCCAGATAATAGCACTGTTTTTATGTTTCGGCTTTTTAATTCTGTAAGATAATTAGGCCAAAATTCATATTTAATAAAAAACACCAACTCTGGATGTACTAAGTCTATAAATCGTCTAGCATTTGATGGCGTGTCTAATGGTAAATAGGTGGTCGCTTTCGCGAAAGCGTTATTCTTCTTAATCTCATATCCAGAGGGTGAGAAAAACGTAATCACCAATTGATGTTCCGGATATCGCTTTATAATCTCTTCCATCACAGGAACTCCTTGTTCATACTCTCCAAGTGAGGCTGCGTGAAACCAGATGATTCTGTCTTGAGGTTGAATACGCTCTTTTAATATAGAAAAAACAACTTTTCTACCCTTCACAAAGAGTTTCATTTTTGAGCTAAAAATTCCTGAAAGCGGTAAAATAGCTTGTACTATAGAGATGATAATGGAATAGATACTACGCATACTATGCTAAAATAGCGCTTTGTACTAAAATAGATTGTTGGAAGGAGGGAGTTTTTGTATTTTCGTTACATCTTCTTAAAGAAGATTTCAATCAATCCTATCTCAATAAAGGGCAAATGCCTTCGTATATATACCTATGAAAAAGATACAAATGGTTGACCTTAAAGGTCAATATCAAAAGATAAAAGAGCGTATAGATGCATCTGTACTAGAAGTTATTGAATCTAGTGCCTTTGTGAATGGTCCAGAAGTACATGCTTTTCAAAAAGAACTTGAAGAGTATCTAGGTGTAAAACATGTGATTCCTTGTGCAAATGGAACAGATGCTTTACAAATTGCCATGATGGGCTTAGGTTTACAACCAGGAGATGAAGTCATTACTGCAGATTTCACCTTTGCTGCCACTGTAGAAGTAATTGCATTATTACGCCTTACTCCTGTGCTGGTAGATGTAGATCCTGTCAATTTTAATATTGACATAGAAGCTATTAAAAAAGCAATCACTCCAAAAACAAAAGCAATCGTCCCTGTACATTTATTTGGTATGGCTGCAGACATGGATGCTATTATGGATCTTGCAAAAGAGCATAATCTGTATGTTATAGAAGATAATGCACAAGGAATAGGTTCTGATTATACAGGGCGTAATGGACAGAAAGTTAAAACCGGTGGTATCGGTGATGTAGGAACTACTTCTTTTTTCCCTTCTAAAAATTTAGGGTGTTATGGAGATGGTGGTGCTATTTTTACAAATGATGATGATCTTGCTCACACCATAAGAGGCATTGTAAATCACGGAATGTACAAACGTTATCATCATGATGTAGTGGGTGTCAATAGTAGATTAGATTCTATACAAGCAACTGTACTTCGCGCAAAATTACCAAATCTTGATGCATACAATACAGCACGTAGAGATGCTGCTCGCAAATACACCGCCGCATTTACTAGTGAAGAAAAAATTATAACTCCTACCATTTGCGATCATTGCGATTGTCACGTTTTTCATCAATACACACTACGTGTAAAAGACACAGATCGTGATGCACTGGTTGCTCATTTACAAGCAAATGAAATCCCATGTGGAGTCTATTATCCAATCCCATTACATAGACAGAAAGCATATCTAGATGATCGTTACGATGAAGCTGATTTTCCAGTGACAAATCAACTCGTACAAGACGTGATTTCCCTACCTATGCATACAGAACTTGATGATGAACAGATAGCATTTATTACAACGACAATTATTGATTTTGTAAACAAATAAAACCACTCATGAAAAAAGTAGCACTTCTAGTTCTTGCACTTTGTCTATCGATGACTTCTTTTGCACAAGAAGCAATTCTATTACATTGCGGTAAACTCATAGATACCAAAAGCGGAAAAGTCCTCACAGAGCAAACAGTGACCATACAAGGATCAAAAATAGTTTCTGTTGTCAAAGGGTATACAACCCCAAAAGGGAATCAAACAGTTGTTGATCTCAAATCAAAAACTGTAATGCCTGGTCTTATAGACATGCATGTTCATATTGAGGGAGAGACAAGTCCTACTCGATATATTGAGCCTTTTACAAAAAATGAAGCTGATGTTGCTTTTACATCTTCTGAAATTGCAGAACGCACCTTACTAGCTGGTTTTACAACGATACGTGATCTAGGAGGTAGTGGTGTAAATGTATCTCTACGTAATGCTATAAATAAAGGGACTGTAGATGGACCTCGTATTTTTACCGCCGAAAAAGCCATAGGAACTACAGGCGGGCATGCCGACCCAACAAACGGTTATAAAAAAGATCTTATGGGTAATCCAGGTCCTGCAGAAGGAGTGATCAATAGTCCAGAAGATGCCCGTAAAGCGGTACGTCAACGCTATAAGAATGGAGCCGACTTAATTAAAATTACCGCTACTGGTGGTGTTTTAAGTGTAAGCAAGAATGGTGTCAATCCTCAGTTTACACAGGAAGAAGCAAATGAAATCGTAAAAACCGCCAAAGAATACGGAATGCATGTGGCTGCCCATGCCCACGGAATAGAAGGAATGCAACGTGCTATCAAAGCAGGTGTTACGACTATTGAGCATGGATCATTAATGGATAAAGAAACTGCAGACCTTATGAAGCAGTACAACACGTATCTTGTTCCTACACTATCTGCTGGACGTTATGTAAGACAACAAGCTGATATCCCTGGGTATTATCCAGCCATTATTATTCCTAAAATCATGAAGGTAGATGCTGGTATCCGAGAGACAATGAAAATGGTTGCGGAAGAAGGTGTTAATATCGCTTTTGGAACCGATGCAGGTGTATTTCCTCATGGAGAAAATGCAAAAGAATTTATCTATATGGTAGAGACTGGTTGGTCTCCTATGTTCTCTATTCAATCGGCAACGATTACAAATGCAAAAGTGCTTGATATGGAAGGGCAATTAGGACAGCTCAAAGGAGGTTTTCTTGCCGATATTGTCGCTGTAGATGGAGATCCTATAAAAGATATTTCTGTAATGACAACTGTTTCCTTTGTTATGAAAAATGGTGTTATTTATAAACAATAAATGATACGCTTTCGCGAAAGCGTATAAAAGTAAAAACCCGATGTATCGACTAGACACATCGGGTTTTTATTAAGTTGGGTAAATCGCAGTTATTTATCTTGCTATAATGATAAACTCACTTCTCCTATTAAGCTGGTGTTCTCCTTCTGAACAATTTACATCATTACTACAACGGTTTGTAAGTTGTGTTTCTCCATAGCCCCTTCCTGTAAGCCTACTTCTGGATATCCGCCCTACATTTACAATATAATCTATCGTAGCTGTATTTCTTCGTTGTGACAATGCTATATTATATGCATCATTTGCACGGCTATCTGTATGACTACGCACATCTATTTTTGAGTTTGGAAATTGCTCCATAAATGCAATCACTTTTATAAGTTCTCGTTCTGCATCTGAACGAATAAATGATTTATCCAGATCAAAATAGATAGGTTTTAATCCCAGTAATTCATTAAGATCGTCACCTACATTTACTTTTACAGGAGGCTTTAAATATAAATCTCGTTTTAGTTCTCTGCCTGCTTCTATATCTGTTATGACAATTGCTTCTGCAGGATCGTAATTTTCTTTTTCTGCTCTCACTACATAGGTGTCATTACAACCTATACCATCAAAGCTGTAATTACCAGACACATCTGATGTAGTTTGGGTAATCACATTGTTTTGTCTATCTCTTAATTGCACCCTCGTCATAGGTAATATTTCATCTGTTTTTACATCTTTTGTGATTCCAGAAATCATTTGACCACAATTGGTTAATAATTTTTTTTCTCTTGTAAATCCATAAATATCATCATTCCCATGTCCTGTCGGGCGATTTGAAGAAAAATAACCAACTCCTTTCTCATTATTTAAAATAAGCCCGAAATCATCATAGCTACTATTTACTGGTTTTCCTGCATTATAAGCATCTCCAACAGTTCCATCATCTTCTATTTGAGCCACAAACACATCTAGACCGCCTAGCCCTACATGACCATCTGTAGCAAAAAATAATCTTCCATCTTCACTTATAAAAGGAAATGTCTCTCTACTTTCTGTATTAATTCTTTCCCCCAAATTCTTGGGATCTCCAAAAGTCCCATCTGAATTAATGGATACACTCCAAAGGTCAGAAAGTCCTTTTGTCCCTGGCATATCTGATGCAAAATAAAGTGTTTTTCCATCTGGACTTAATGCTGGATGTGCCACAGAATATTCATTACTATTAAAAGGTAATTCTTCGGCAACACTCCATAGTCCGCTTTCGCGAAAGCTTCTATATAATTTTAAATTATTAGTCCCAGCTTCATCTCGTCTTAATTTCTTATTTGTATAATTATTACGTGTAAAATACATGATATCGCCTACGTCATTAAAGACAGAACTACTCTCATGATATTTTGTATTTGCTTCTCCTTCTAATTTATTAATTATAGGTTGATCACTTTCTGGGTTATCTATTATATAAAGATCTAAAAAAGGTTGATCATTCCAATCATGTATTAAATCCCCTGTGCGGTCTTCTCTATTTGAAGAAAAAACAAGACGTTCTCCATAAAAACTAGGACTAAAATCTTGTAATTCTGAATTAATACTGACCGCTTTTACACTATATCTTCCTGACTGCCTCTCGATTTCGGCGAGATAGTCTCGTTCTTTTGCAAACATCTGTCCTCTACTATCTCCTCCGCTTGCTTTTTCAAAAGCGTCCATAACTTGATCTGCCTCATCATATCGTTGTACACTTTTTAATGATTGTGCATATCTAAAATAATACTCTGGGGCAATACCATTACCTCCTCCTGTACTTACTAACTGACTATACCAAGTAACAGCATCGCGATATTCTCCTGTAAAATAGTAAGAGTCTCCTAAGTTTTTAAGAATTTCGGGAGATGAATATCCTTTTTTAGCTATCCGGAGATATAAATCTCTCGCATCTACAAAGGCATAGTTATCAAACTTTTTTTCTGCCTTTTTCTCTCCTCCAACTTTCTTTTCTTTTACAACTTGTTTTGCCTCATCTCCTATTTCTTGTCCATAAGACAATCCTTTAATACCCATAAGAAAGGTTACTATAAGTGTATAACGTATTGCTTTTTTTATCTGAAACATCATTTTGTCCTATACTTTAATTTAACTTAACTGATATTAAAAGAATCTCGGTGAGATGAGACGTTTTGGTTTATTTAAGATTTCAAATCTTAAGAATACTTCATAACTTCCATCATTAAACTGTTGTAATTCTGTAGTTTCTCGATCATATGCAAATCCTAACATCAAACCATCTGTTATTTGAAATCCAGCCAATGCGCTTACTGCTGCGCTCCATCTATATGCTAATCCTAATGTTAGTTTATCATATAATAATGCATTTGCAGTAATATCAACTTGCAATGGAGCTCCTGCCACCCATTTTACAAGTCCTGCAGGTTTGAATTTAAAGTCCTCGGTAATATCAAATACATATCCTGAAGTGAGATAATAGTTGATTCGTTCTCTAGCTAGATATGTAGCATTAGCATCATTACTATTATCACTATCATCAAAATGTTCAGTACGCAATAGATTGGGAGCACTCAAACCTAAATAGTATTTATTTGTATAATAGAATAACCCGACACCTACTTGAGGAGAAAACTTATTATCTATATTATCTTGAGCAGTTGCTAGTACATCTCCATTTTGAAAAGGATTTGCTTCACTATATCTAACATCTAATAGATGGACTCCTCCTTTAATCCCAAAAGCTAGTTTTCCTCTATCACTTGTAGGAATTGTGTAACTAAAATCTATATCTATATACGTTTCATTCGTAATAAATATCTCATCATTAACTACATTTAGTCCTAAACCTACCCGTTCTGATTGACCAACAGGAGAATGAATAGAAAAGGTTTGTGTACGAGGTGCACCATCTAATCCTACCCATTGACTACGATGAAGTCCTAGGATACTGACTCCTCCTCTTGAACCTGCATAGGCTGGATTAATACTCTGTGTATTGTACATATACTGAGTGTACTGCGCATCCTGTTGGGCTACAGCTCTCTCTGTTTGCAAACCTAAAACTACTATAGCCAGGGCTACTATGGCGTTGTAACTTTTTCTCATAGGTGTTTATTTTAATCTGATAGATGAGTGATTACTCACCTATCAGATATGAATTAATTCTTGTTATCTATTAATGTATAATGGTCCTGTTAACTGCTGTAGTCTTCCCTCACTATTTGTGTATTCTAATACATAATAATAAGTTCCTACTGGGAGTAAACGATCTTGATCTATAGTGGCACGACCTGTAGATTCTCCTCTAAAGAAATTATCTCCTTGACCGTATCCTCTTGTATCAAAGACTAAAACTCCCCAACGGTTATATATACGCACCGTATTATTAGGGAATTGTTCTATTCCTCTAATGACAAAGACGTCATTAAGTCCATCACCATTTGGTGTTACGATATCAAATACTTCAATACCATCTTCTATATCTAGGTCTCCATTATTTTCTTCTAAGAAATCTGGAATTCCATCATCATCATCGTCTCCTAATTCATCACCATTTGGTATACCATCATTATCACAATCGGCTTCTAAGAAATCTGTGTCAGGTTCTACAGTTTGGCTATCTACAAGGAAATCACAAGGATCATTCGGGTCGGTTCCGTCATTTGCTTCATCTCCATCTGTCACACCATCACCATCCGTATCTGAATCTCCTGGGTCAGTCCCATCATCTATCTCATCGCCATTATCAACACCATCATTATCACAGTCTAAGTTTTCAAACTCTAATGAAGTAGGAACTGTCTGACTATCTACAAGGAAATCACAAGGATCATTTGGATCAGTACCATCATTTGTCTCATCACCATTAGTTACACCATCACCATCACAATCGGCATTATCGTAATCTTCATCCGTAGGCAATGTCTGACTATTAGAATTAAAATCACAAGGGTCATTCGGATCGGTACCATCGCTTGCTTCATCACTATCAGTAACACCATCACCATCCGTATCTGGATCTTGTGGGTCTGTCATATTACCATCTGGATCAGCATCCGTATCTGGATCATCTTCTCCAGTAACTTCCTCTCCATTATTAAGACCATCATTATCACAATCTAAATCATTCCACTCCATTGATGGGTCTAATGTCTGACTTGCTAATTCAAGATCACAAGGATCATTTGGATCGGTACCATCATTTGCCTCATCGCCATCGGTCACACCATCACCATCTGTATCTGGATCTTGTGAATCTGTCATATTACCATCTGGATCGGCTGGAGTATCTGGATCATCAACACCTGTAGTCTCCTCCTCATTTGTTAATCCATCGTCATCACAATCTGCATTATCATATACAGGATCCGTTGGAAGCGTTTGACTTGCTATTACTAAATCACAAGGATCATTTGGATCGGTCCCATCATTCGCCTCATCACCATCACTTACACCATCCCCATCGGTATCTGGGTCTTGTGGATCCGTCATATTACCATCTGGATCGGCTGGAGTATCTGGATCATCAATTCCTGTGGTTTCCTCTTCATTTGTTAAGCCATCATCATCACAATCTGCATTATCATATACAGGACCCGTTGGAAGAGTCTGACTTGATACTTGTAAACTACAAGGATCATTTGGATCAGTACCATCATTTGCCTCATCACCATCGGTCACTCCATCACCATCCGTATCTGGATCTTGTGGATCCGTCATATTACCATCTGGATCAGCTGGAGTATCTAGATCATCTATTCCTGTGGTTTCCTCTTCATTGGTTAAGCCATCATCATCACAATCAGCATTATTATAAGCATCATCTGGCATTACTGTTTGACTAGCAATCACTAAATCACAAGGGTCATTCGGATCAGTACCATCATTAGCTTCATCACCATCGGTCACTCCATCACCATCGGTATCTGGATCTTGTGGATCTGTCATATTACCATCTGGATCGGCTGGAGTATCTGGATCATCTATTCCTGTGGTCTCCTCCTCATTGGTTAAGCCGTCATTATCACAATCAGCATTATCATATACAGGATCCGTTGGAAGAGTCTGACTTGATACTTGTAAACTACAAGGATCATTCGGATCCGTACCATCATTTGCCTCATCGCCATCACTTACTCCATCACCATCAGTATCTGGGTCTTGTGGATCCGTCATATTACCATCTGGATCGGCTGGAGTATCTGGATCATCAATTCCTGTGGTTTCCTCTTCATTGGTTAAGCCATCATCATCACAATCTGCATTATTATAGGCATCATCCGGCATTACCGTTTGACTAGCAATCACTAAATCACAAGGATCATTTGGATCAGTACCATCATTGGCTTCATCACCATCAGTCACTCCATCACCATCAGTATCTGGATCTTGTGGGTCAGTCATATTGCCATCAGGATTGGCTGGAGTATCTGGATCATCTATTCCTGTGGTCTCCTCTCCATTATTAAGGCCATCATTATCACAATCCTCTTCATTATATTCAGCTGTCACTGCTCCTACATCTTGATTTACTGGATTATAATCACAAGGATCTAATGGATCTGTATTATCAGTATTGATTTCTATATCATTTGTAACACCATCTCCATCACAATCTGCATTATTAAATGTGTCATCAGGAATTTCTGTCTGATTTGCAATTACTAAGTCACAAGGATCATTCGGATTAGTTCCATCTAATGCCTCATCACCATCAGTAACACCATCACCATCAGTATCCGAATCTAATGGATCTGTGATATTACCATCTGGATTTTCTGGTGTAATTGGATCATCTACTCCTGTAATTTCCTCTTCATTAGTCAAGCCATCATTATCACAATCTGCATCATTAAAGACATCTTCTGTTGGGAGTGTTTGATTAGCAATTATCAAACTACAAGGATCATTTGGATCAGTACCATCACTTTCCTCTTGTTCATCAGTCACGCCATCTCCATCACCATCTAGATCACAAGCTCCAATCAATCCATCACCATCTAGATCAACACCAACTGTCGTCACATCTGTTACTACTCCCGTATCATACGGAGCTACTGTCACTGATCCATCAGGATTCACTCCTAAACCTAATGTAAGTGGATCACCTACACCAAACTGTCCGCCATCGCCGCCATCTGCATTACTATCTCCATACGCTTCATTGGCATCACTACAGCCATCACCATCAGAATCTGTATCTAAGAAATCAGGACCATCTGCATTCGCTGGATCACTATCGATTGGAGTATTCCCCATACCTGCTGTACTTGGTACTCCATTATTATTCGTACCATCACCATCAGTATCATCTGCCATCCCATCATTATCATTGTCTACACCACCACTCTCATCTACATCATAAATACCATCATTATCTGCATCCAAATCTAAGTGGTTTGGTACTCCATCACCATCAAAATCATACACATCTACTACCCCATCACCATTACCATCTACTCCAACATCAGTATCCATATAGTTTGGAATACCATCATTATCATCATCACCGCTCGGTACTGGTAAACTGTTATCTACTTCATCGGTATCTAAAATACCATCGTTATCATCATCTAAATCT
>NZ_JBDUXP010000006.1:0-1848 GCF_039945015.1 Dokdonia sp. | reverse complement strand
CCTGAATCGATGAAAAAGATTGTCTTTTTAATATTATTATTTTCATTTTTTACTATTCAAGCGCAAGATCGTTTAGAAACATATCAACGTGCAAAGATCTCGTTTAATCAAGAAAGTGATATTTATAGATTACAAGAACTTGATATTCCTGCAGATCATGGAATTAAGAAAAAAGATCACTTTATCATTTCTGATTTCTCAGTATCAGAATTAGAACGTGCTCGTGTTAATGGCTTTCAAGTAGATGTTCTTATTGAAGATATGAGAGCTCATAATCTAGAACAGAATAGACAAAACGTTCCATACGCGCAGAGAAATGCTACGTGTAACACTTCTAGTTCTGGAGCAACCTACCCTACTCCTGATAATTTTAATTTAGGATCTCTAGGAGGATATATGACCTACCAACAATTTCTTGATGAACTGGATGATATGCATGACCTATACCCTAACTTAATTACAGCTAGAGATGGTATAAGCGACTTCTTAACAGAAGGACAAGCAGATAATTCTGTAACACCATCTATAGGGGGAAATAGAATTGAATGGGTTAAAATAAGTGATAACCCTAATGATTCTAGTGAAGGTGAAGCACAAATACTATATACAAGTATTCATCACGCACGTGAGTTTGCTACTTTATCAGAACTTATTTTCTACATGTGGTATCTTTTAGAAAACTATGAAACTGATACAGAAATACAAAGCATTGTAAATAATACAGAGTTGTATTTTGTCCCTGTAGTAAATCCTGATGGATACCTTTATAATCAAGTATTAGATCCAACTAATGGCCAAGGGTTTTGGCGTAAAAACAGAAAAGATGGAAATGGTGTAGATAATAACCGTAACTATGATTATCACATTAATGGTGACTCTAATAATGGGTCTTGGGGAGGTCCAGGAGCTTCTTCAAATCCAAATTCTGAAACATACCACGGACCTAGTGCTTTTTCTGAAGTAGAAAACCAAGCGATCAAATGGTTTGTAGAACAACACGAATTTGTAATTGCAATAAACAATCACTCTTTTGGAAGATTATTATACAACCCATTCGGGTATGCAGATGTAGCGACAGCAGATGAGGCATTATATATAAGTATTGGAAATGAATTAACTTCTCAAAACGGTTATAACTCTTTAAGAGATTCTCCTTTTGCTGGAGACAGTGATGACTTTATGTATGGTACTGTAGGTACACATGATAAGATATTTGCTTTTACACCAGAGATAAATAACTCTTTTTATCCGCCTTCTAATCAAATAGAAGATATCGCTAGAGAAATGATGTTTCTCAATCTTACTGCTGCAAAAATGACTAACAACTTTGGTACATTATCTGATAGATCTCCTTTGTTTATAGGCAATAGCACATCGGATGCGGCATTTAATCTTAGACGTTTAGGAATTAACGGTTCTGGCGATTTTACGGTAAGTGTCAATCCTATTTCTAGTAATATTACTGCCGTAGGAACTCCAATGAATTTTTCAGGTCTTGCTACTTTAGAAGATCAAAATGGTTCTGTAGACTATACACTTTCTTCAGGTATTTCTGCTGGAGATGATATCATCTATGAATTGGTCGTAAATAATGGTTCATTTGATACATCAATTATGGTATCAAAAATATTTGGAGAAGCAGAACAGGTTTTCTTTGATAACGGAAACAGCTCTACTACAAACTTTGAAAACAACGATTGGGGAGTAACAAATGTTATTTTCGAATCGGCTCCAACATCAATTACAGATTCTCCAGGAGGCAATTATGCAAATGACGAGAACTCATCTATTGTTCTTAATAATACTATAGACTTAACAAACGCATTATCTGCATCTGTATCATTTTAT
>NZ_JBDUXP010000005.1:0-193803 GCF_039945015.1 Dokdonia sp. | reverse complement strand
AAGTTCTTGTAATCTATAAATATCACTTTCTTGATTAAACGAGATCTTTGCACGTTGATATGTTTCTAAACGATCTTGCGCTTGAATAGTAAAAAATGAAAATAATAATATTAAAAAGACAATCTTTTTCATCGATTCAGGCAAATTTATTATTGAACTCTTCTTGACTTTTTGTTTCTAAACAAAAAGTCAAGAAGAGTTCAATATGTTTGAATATATAAATAGGTATTTCTACCCCTAAATTACATTATTTTAGTTATTTAGATCAATCCATTTGCGAGCATTCTCAAAAGCTTCAATCCAAGGAGATACTTCATCTTGTCTACCATCTGGATAATTTGCCCAATTCCATTGAAATATAGAGCGCTCTATATGTGGCATAGTTACTAGATGACGACCACTTTTATCACAAAGCATGGCTGTCTCATAATCTGACCCATTAGGGTTTGCAGGATAACCACGATACTCATATTTTGCAATAATATTATATTCATGCTCGTGCATAGGAAGGTTAAATTTTCCTTCTCCATGACTTATCCATACACCTAAAGTAGTTCCAGAAAGACTATGTAACATGATACTATTATTGTTTCCTATAAGAACACTTGTAAAATTACTTTCATGTTTCCCAGAATCATTATGTGTCATTTTTGATAAATGCTCATGATCTGGATTGATAAGATCTAACTCTAAAAAGAGTTGGCATCCGTTACAAATACCTATGGATAGTGTGTCTGGTCTAGCAAAGAAATTCTTTAAAGCTTTATTTGCTTTTTCATTATATAAGAATGCACCAGCCCATCCTTTTGCAGAGCCTAATACATCACTATTGGAAAAACCACCTACTGCTCCTATAAATTGAATATCTTCTAGTGTTTCTCTTCCCGAAATTAAATCGGTCATGTGAACATCTTTTACATCAAAACCAGCAAGATACATAGCATTAGCCATCTCTCTTTCAGAATTACTTCCTTTTTCTCGTAATATGGCAGCCTTAGGTCTAGGCGTATTAGGGTTTATCTGTGGACGCTTTCCTGTAAAATGTCCAGGGAAAGCATAGCGTAAAGGTTGTACTTTATAATTATCAAATCGTTCTTTTGCTAGATCGTTTGCTGTTTGTTTACTATCTAATAAATAAGATGTTTTATACCAAGTATCTCGTAAAGAAGGTACATTGAGTCCTAATTCTACCCCATGGTTCTTAATTTCTAGAGTATCAGAATGGTTTACAGTTCCTATTTTTGAGAAAGAAATCCCTTGTTCTGCTAAGACACCTTCTACAGTATCATCTTTTGCTTGAAAAACAATTCCAGCATTTTCGGCAAAAAGTACTTTAATAATATCTTGTTCTCCTAAATCAGAAAGATCTAAAGATGCTCCTAATAGCTCATCTGCAAAGCAAAGTTCTAGTAACGTAGTAATAAGGCCACCACTAGCAACATCATGTCCAGCAACAATAAGATCATTTTTGATAAGATGTTGTATGGTATTAAACGCTTTCGCGAAAGCGGAATCATCTACAATCGTAGGTGCTTCGTTTCCTATAGTATTACATACTTGTGCAAAGCTTGAACCTCCTAATTTATAGGAATCTTGAGACATATTAATGTAATAGACACTTCCTCTTCCTTTTTTGAAAACAGGCTCTACTACTTTATTAATATCATTACAATTTCCTGCTGCCGAAATAACAACAGTACCAGGAGCAATGACATCTCCATCTGGATATTTTTGCTTCATAGAAAGGCTGTCCTTTCCAGTAGGAACATTAATACCTAGGTTAATTGCAAAATCAGAGATTGCTTGGACTGCTTTATATAGACGTGCGTCTTCCCCTTCATTTTTACAAGGCCACATCCAGTTTGCAGAGAGGCTTACCGATTTTAAGTTTTCTGTAAGTGGCGCCCATACGATATTTGTTAATGCTTCTGCAATACTATTCTTACTGCCTGCAACAGGATCTATTAAACCACTTACTGGTGAATGACCAATAGAAGTTGCGATCCCTTCAGTGCTTTTATAATCTAAAGCCATAACGCCTACATTATTAAGAGGTAATTGTAATGGTCCTGCACATTGCTGTTTTGCGACACGTCCGCCTACACAGCGGTCTACTTTATTAGTAAGCCAATCTTTACATGCTACAGCTTCTAGTTGTAATACGTTTTCTAGATAGTCATGAAAGTTTTCTAATTGATAATCTGGATTTAGGTATGTACGTTGTATTGTTTTATCTACCATAACAGTTTTAGGAGAACTTCCAAACATGTCTTCTAAAGCTAGATTCATAGGAGATGCTCCTGTAGATTCACTTACAAAGCAAAAGCGATGATCTTCTGTTACTTCTCCTACTTCATACATAGGAGAGCGTTCACGGTCAGAAATACGTTTAAGTGTTTCTATATCTTTTTCTCCTATCACAAGTCCCATACGTTCTTGAGATTCGTTACCTATAATTTCTTTTGCAGATAGTGTTTTATCCCCTACTGGAAGTTTGTCAAGATTGATGTGCCCTCCTGTTTCTTCTACAAGTTCAGAAAGACAGTTAAGATGCCCTCCTGCGCCATGATCGTGTATAGATACAATAGGATTCTCTTTACTTTCTACAAGACCACGTATTGCATTTGCAGCACGTTTTTGCATTTCAGGATTAGAACGTTGTATTGCATTTAATTCTATTCCAGAATTAAATGCTCCGGTATCGGCAGATGATACTGCTGCACCTCCCATTCCTATACGATAGTTCTCACCTCCAAGGATTACAATTTTGTCACCTTCTTTAGGAGTGTCTTTTATCGCTTGGCTTTTTTTACCATATCCGATACCTCCAGCTTGCATGATTACTTTATCATAGCCTAGTTTACGACCTTCTTCTTGATGTTCAAAAGTGAGAACAGACCCAGTAATAAGCGGTTGTCCAAATTTATTTCCAAAATCAGATGCACCATTAGAAGCTTTAATTAAAAGATCAATAGGGGTTTGGTATAGCCATTTTCTAGCAGGCATTTTTTGTTCCCAAGTTCTATCTTCTGTAAGTCGTGAGTATGGAGTCATATATACGGCAGTACCAGCAAGTGGTAAAGATCCTTTTCCTCCAGCAAGTCTATCACGAATTTCTCCTCCAGATCCAGTTGCAGCTCCATTAAAAGGTTCTACAGTCGTAGGGAAATTGTGTGTTTCAGCTTTAAGCGAAATAACACTATCAAATTCTGTTTCGTGATAAAAATCAGGCTTGTCTGCTGTTTTAGGTGCAAATTGAGTAACACGAGGTCCTTCAGTAAAAGCCACATTATCTTTATATGCAGAAACAATTGTATTCGGATTTTCTGCAGCTGTTTTCTTAATAAGCTTAAATAAAGAAGAAGGCATTTCTTCTCCATCTATAATAAATGTACCATTAAATATTTTGTGGCGACAATGCTCCGAGTTTACTTGACTAAACCCAAACACTTCCGAATCGGTGAGTTTGCGACCTATTTTTTTTGAAACGTCTTCTAAATAGGCAACTTCTTCTTCATTTAAAGCAAGCCCTTCTTGTATATTATAGGCATTGATGTCGTCAAGCTCTATAATATCTTCTGGAGCTATATCAAATGTAAAGATGTCTTGATTAAGAGTAGCATACTTTTCAGATATCATCGGATCAAACAAATCACTATCCTCTGAAGAAGGAGTATATTCTTCTATACGAGTAATATTTTGGATTCCCATATTTTGTGTGATCTCTACAGCATTTGTACTCCAAGGAGTAATCATAGTAGCTCTAGGACCAATAAAAAAAGCGTCTATTGTGGACGCTTCTATCTTGGGTTGATTGCCAAAAAGCCATACAAGCTTTTTGCTATCTTCTTGTGTTAAATTTTGATTGCTTTGAACTGCAAAGACAGTTTTTTTTGGATCTCCGAAGAAGTAAATCATACAGGTGAGTATGTAGTGTTAAATAAAGGCGCAAATTTACGTTTTTTAGATAAACTATACACGATTATCTCATGCAGCTTGTAGATATTATAAACAGGTTTTTAACGTCACTGTTAATATGTATATATATATTAAATAGTAATAATTAATTGCGGATAATTTATATAATCTTATAATATATAGTTACTTTCGTTTCACTTTATACAAAAAAACTACATTTTTATGAAAAAACAAGTACTATTATTTGTAGCAATCCTCTTTTTAAGTTTAGCAGGTTTTGCACAAGAAACTAATGGCCCTAGTCAGACTGCAGAAGCAGTTTTCAAAGGGAAGACGCAACCACTTAGAGATATTCAAACTACACAAGATGGAAGTTTTGGAGTTAATGAACTTGTCATAGTTCCAAACCGTTATGAAGGTTCATTTGATAACTTAGTAGATGGTCAGTCTAATTCTGCAGCTACTTTACAAACAGAAATGGGGCCACTTTTGGCACCTGATGCTATTGAGGCTAATTTTACAGGAATAGGCGCTACAGGATTTCTTCCACCTGATCCTACAGGAGCCGTAGGTCCTAATCATTATGTGCAAGCAGTTAATTCTTCAATTGCAATTTTTTCGAAAGATGGTGATTTAGAAGTTGGACCTGTTGCTTTAGGAACTTTTTTAGGGAATCCTTCTAATAGTGGAGATCCAATTATTTTATATGATCAATTAGCAGATAGATGGTTAGTGAGTGAGTTTGGTCAAGGGGCTCAATCTCTATTAGTTGCAATTTCAGAAACATCAGATCCTGGAGGAGCTTATTTTCTTTATGAAATTCTTAATGGTCAATTTGAAGATTACCCACATTACTCTATATGGCCTGATGGATATTACCTTACAACCAATGCCAATGGTGGTGGTGGTGGATTTAATCCTAGAGAAGTTTTTGTATTAGAACGTGATGCGATGTTAATTGGAGATCCAAATGCACAACTTGTTGGACTTAACCTCACAGGACAATTTGCAAATCCAACTACAATTTTTAGTGCTGCATCTGCAAATCTAACTGGTTTTGCAATTCCTGAAGATTCACCTGGATTTTTTATTTATTTACAAGATGATACTTGGAACGGAAGTATAGATACAGATCAATTATTAATATGGGAAGCTGTTATTGATTGGGATGATACTAGTAATTCTACAATCTCTGCAACCCCTCAAGAAATTCCTGTAGACGCATTTGATTCTCTATTCGCTGCTTTTGGAGTTGGAGAAATAAACCAACCTGGTACAACACAAGAATTAGCAGGTCAAGGTGGTATCATATCGTATATGGCAAACTATAGAGTGTTTGAAGATCATAATTCTTGGTTAATTACTTTTAATGTTGATGTAGATGGAAATGATACATCAGGAATTAGATGGATAGAGCTTCGTAATACAGATGCAGATAATACATGGACATTATTTCAAGAAGGTACTTATGCGCCAGATGATGGTAATAGTCGTTTTATGAGTAGTGCAGCTATGGATGCTCAAGGTAATATAGGATTAGCTTATAATATTGGTGGTGCCAGTATGCCAGTTGGAATTCGTCATACAGGACGATTTGCTACAGATCCATTAGGTCAAATGACAGTAGAAGAAAATGTAATATTTGATGGACCAGGAGTGCAAACAAACTCAAATCGCTTTGGGGATTATGCACACATGACATTAGATCCAAATGAATTTACTTTTTGGCATACAACTCAATATTTTTCATCAAATAATGTTTGGGCGACAAGAATTGCTTCTTTTAGACTATCTGATGGATTTGCTAATGATGTAGGAGTAAATGGTTTTGTATCTCCTACTACTGGAGATCTTACTGACACAGAAACTGTAGAGGTAATCTTAAGAAACTTCGGAACAGAAGATCAATCTAATATTCCTTTAGAATTAAGATTAGATGGTGCTCTTATTGCTAATGAGACATTTACAGGTACAATAGCTGGTGGAGATTCTGTAAATTATACATTTACAGCAACTGTGGATTTAAGTATTGAAAATCAAACTTATGTAGTTTCTGCTAGCACACTACTAGATGGAGACCAACAAACTGTAAATGATGATGCTTCTATTGAAGTAACGCACCTTTTTGCAGATGATATAGGTGTATCTGCTATTACTTCTCCTACTTCAGGGACATTAGGGTTAGAAGATGTTACAGTTGATATAACTAACTTTGGTGGAATTGCACAATCTAACTTTGAAGTACAATATATCTTAGATACAGAAGATCCAGTAGTAGAAACTTTTACAGGAAACGTTCCGGCTAACTCAACAGTGAGTTATACGTTTACGACGCAGGTAGATCTTACTGCCGCGGGTAATTATACGCTTGTTTCAAGAACAAACTTAGCAGGAGATCAAGATCCGTCTAATGACGAAGCAAGTATTGATTTATTAAATATTTGTATGCCTACATCTACCAATGGATGTAACGTAGATGGAATCAAACAATTTGTTTTAAATACGATTAATGCTGATGATGGAGGTAATGGATGTAATACAGAACCAGATAGTAGTCCTCAAGGATATGCAAATAGAACAAATTTATCTACAACGTTAAGTAATGTAACTGGTCAAAACGAATATGTTCTTCAAGCTCAACAAAACTGGGTAGGTGGACCAGGTGTAGAAGCCCTTTCTGTATGGATTGATTTTAATGATAATGGGGATTTTGAAGATTCAGAGCAATTAATAGCTGGTGAATTTTTCCAAGAAGTAGGAGTTCTTGAAGATTTTAATCTAGTAATTCCAGTTGGGTCTACTATTGGTAGCCATATACTAAGAGCAAAAGCTATAGATACTTCTGCTGCAGGAGATATTAATAATGCGTGTTCTAGCTTTGCTTTTGGTGAGGTTCAAGATTACACAGTAATCATTGATGACACATTAGGTGTAGATGATATCGCATTTGCAAATTCTGAATTTACAGTTTCTACGTTGGATAACGAGAATTTTGATATTCAATTATCTTCAAATTTAGAAGGAAATATCTATATAGGTGTTTATAATTCACTAGGACAACAGTTAAAGTACAAGCAAGTACAACGAGAAGGAAATACCTTTAGAGTAGCATTAGATATGTCTAATGTAGCTTCTGGTGTATATTTTGTAAAAATGATGACAACCGGATCTAGTCGATTTAAAACAGAGAAAATACTAGTTAAATAAAACTAATGTTTTATTTAAAATAAAAAGCGGGCAATGCCCGCTTTTTTATGCTCTAAAAAGAAAATACTTTCTTAGGTTAATGAGGAATAAGTAATTGATTATTAACATTTATATCATTGTTTTTGCAATGAAAAACAAATTATTTTATGATATAAAAAGATAATCTTATAATATATAGTTACTTTCGTATCGATTTATACTAAAAACTACATATTATGAAAAAAACAATCCTACTTTTAGTAGCATTTATTACTACTATTAATTTATTTGCTCAGGATGCTACTGCACCTGGCTCAATTGGAGAAGGGGTCTTTCTCGGCAAGACAATGCCATTAAGAGATTTCCCTTTAATTACTGAAGCGCCCGATGGTAAAACAGACTATCGCATTGTTCCTAATAATTTTCCTGTAAATGGATATATTACTGAAAATTCGCTTCCTGCTGGCGTAGACCCTGTTATACAATCTACTGTTAATATGGCTGCTCAACAGAGAAACTTAGAACAGAACTTTGTTGGAATTACTGCTGCCGAAGGTGGAGCAACACCTCCAGATCCATCTGGAGCCGTTGGTCCTAATCATTATGTGAATGCAGTAAACGTTGTTGTTAAGATTTTTGACAAATCAGGTAATGTACTTGCAGGTCCTACATCTTTAGGTAATTTTATTGGTGATGGTCAAAATAGTGGAGATCCTATTATTATGTATGACCAATTAGCAGACCGCTGGTTTGTAAGTCAATTTAATACGTCTAATAATGGATTATCTATCGCTATTTCTGAAACTCCAGATCCAACAGGAGCTTATTTTTTATATGAATTTCCGTTAGATGCCTTTCCAGATTATCCTCATTATGCTGTATGGCATGATGCATATTATATGACTGCCAACAAAAATAGCGGTGCAAATGTATATGCTCTTGAAAGAGACGTAATGATAGCTGGTGGAGCAAATCCTCAAATTTTAGGATTTAACTTACCTGGTGTAATTAATAACCCTAATACGGTTTTTAGTCCTGAGCCAGCTTATCTTACTGGAACTGATTTTGACCCTGCATCTCCTGGATACATTACGTATTTACAAGATGATGGTTGGGGAGCAGCTACTGACCATTTGAAAGTATGGGAAATGGATATTGATTTTGGTACACCTGCAAATTCTACAGTGTCTGCGCCACTTGAAATCCCTGTAGCTCCTTTTGATTCTTTTCTAGCCCCATTTGGAGCAGGAGAATTACAGCAACCAGGAACAGGACAACGTATTGATATGATAACAGGAGTTATCTCTTACGCTGCTCATTACAGACCTTTTGCAAATCACAATTCTTGGTTAGTTACTTTTAATGTTGATGCATTAGGAGATAATACAACTGCTGGAGTACGTTGGATTGAATTACGAAATAGTGATACTGATGATTGGGCTGTTCATCAAGAAGGAACATATGCACCAGCAGATGGTAATAGCCGTTTTATGGGAAGTGGTGCCATAGACGCACAAGGTAATATTGGACTTGCTTTTAATGTTGGAGGACCAGATACACCGGTAGGAATTAGTTATACAGGAAGATTTGTAGATGATACACCTGGAGAAATGACAGTTCCAGAAGAAGTTATTGTTGTTGGAGGAGGAGTTCAGTCAACAACAAATCGTTTTGGAGACTATTCTCAACTTACAATGGATCCTGATAATTTTACTTTCTGGCATACAGCAGAATATTTTGCATCAAATAACTCTTGGGTAACACGTGTTGCTTCATTTAGCCTTTCAGGAGGTTTTGAAGTAGATGCAGGTGTTAATATGATTGTCTCTCCATCAAATGGAGCACTAACGGCTACGGAAACTGTAGAAGTAACAGTGAGAAACTTTGGAACAGAAGAAATTTCAGATGTACCAGTATCATTAAGTCTTGATGGAACTGTTGTTGCAAATGAAGTTGTTGCTGGACCTATTGCACCAGGAGCGTCAGTGAATTATACATTTACGCAAACATTAGATTTATCTGTAGAAGGACAAGAATATGATATTACAGTTTGTACAGGACTTGCAGGAGATCAGTTTGAAAATAATGATTGTACTACAAAAATAGTAAAACACTTATTTCAAAATGATCTTGGAGTTATAGCTATTATAGCACCAGTTTCTGGATCTAACCTTTCTGGAGCAGAAGCAGTAACTGTTACAATAGAAAACTTTGGATCTGCAACTCAAACAGATTTTGATGTAATACTTGATTTAGATGGCGCAATGACAACTGAGACTGTAGCAGGACCGATTGCATCTGGAGAAACATTAGATTATACATTTACAGCAACCGTAGATTTATCTTCTTTTCAAGATTACACTCTTTGTGTAGCGACAAGTCTTGCTGGTGATTCAGACACATCAAATGATTCTACTTGTGAAGCAATACAAAATACAGTATGTCAGCCTACATCTAACTGTGCAGGGTTTGATGATGGAGTAACACAATTTGCACTAGCAGATCAAGATATTGCAACAAACTGTGGAACTTCTCCAGCAGGATATAGTGATGATACTGATATCATATTTAATTTTGCACTTGGAAGTAATCCATTTGAAGGTGTATTACAAATGGGATTTGCCGATTCTGTTTTTGCTTTATGGATTGATTTTAATGATAACGGTGTTTTTGAAACTGAAGAATTAGTTGCAAATGATTTTGTAGCAGCAGCAAATAGTGATTTTGCATTTACAGTTGATTTTGAATCTATTCCGGCTGTAACATCTGGAGTTCATAGAATGAGACTTAGAGGTGAAGATGAGAGTACTGCTGGTGATGTATTAGATCCTTGTGGTGATTTACAATTTGGTAGAACAAATGATTATACTGCAAATATTACGGGTACTTTAAGTGCAGAAGAGCAAGCTATCCAAGATGGAGGTTTGGTTGTAAATACATTAGGGAATAATCGTTTTGATGTAGATTTAACAACTACGTATGATGGACCAATATTTATAGCAGTATACAATATGCTTGGACAACAACTTACGTATAAACCAATATCTAGAAGAAATAACGGACATGGTATTACATTAGATATGAATGCTATGGCATCTGGAGTATATATATTACGTCTTGGTAGTAGAGATCCTCAAGGATTTAAGACTGCAAGAATAATTGTACAGTAAACGAGAGTTTTATAAAAATAAAAAGGCGAGCATTGCTCGCCTTTTTTGTTTCTCAATAAGAGAAAAACTATTTAATAATTAATCTCTGAATACTATTTTGCATACGAATAAGATATACTCCAGATAGTAAGCCAGAAGTATCTATTGTTTTTGTTATACTAGAATCAGAAGGAATTTTTAATACTAGTTTTCCTGTAATGTCATATACTATAATATCTTCTAGTACCTGTGTCGCTGTTATAGATACAGAAGTTGTAGCTGGGTTAGGATATATAGATAGACTTGTAGTCTCAAAATCATCTGTTGCTAAAAGATCAAAAGGGTCTTCTGCTGGTTGGCCACCCCATATTAGTGTAGCAAAACTTGGGTTATCTATAAAAGGATTACGACTACCATATTCTATTTCTAATTGTGGATTACGTTGGTTTTCTACAGCAGATACAGGGTCTTCTACATTCCAATTTAGAAATACTTGAAGCATATCTGTTTCTCCTTCTGTAGCGCCTATTCCAGTAAATTCAGGAAGACATTGGTCCCCATATCGTACATACATATACATAATAATACGCGCGACATCTCCTTTCCATTCATCTCCAGGGTACCAATTACCAGAATTTACATCTCCAGAATTCCCAGACCCATCATCAAATTTTTTAGAACCACGACTCCCGTTACGCTGTACATCACTAGGGCGAAGATTATGAGGATCTGCAACAATACCAGTAGCACTATTTACTGCATTTCCCATAGGAGGCATTGATCTACTCCTTGGAAATACATGTTCACGGTTATACTCGCAACTATCTCCTCCAAAATTGTTTTTATCTCTTGTCCTATCTGTAGTACAATCACCATCAGTATCATTGAAGCCATATACTAATAATACATCATTAATATTGGTAGGATCTATATCTGTTATTAAAAATGAATCCCTTACATCTCCATAAGTATAGTCTTCATTAAAAACAGATATTTTACCTTGTAATTCTGTATATAATGCTTCTCCAGTGAGTGACAGGTCTACATCATCATAATAAGGTTGTTGTGCATTAAGGTTTATTGCACAAAAAGGAATAAGTAATAGTAATAGTTTTTTCATTTTTTCATTTTTTTACGCTTTTCGCGAAAGCAAAGCCATATAAAATCCATCATATCCTGTTTTTGCAGGACTTATCTTTTCATCTTGTGTGAGTGTAAAATTTGCCCCTTCTTCAGTGGCTAAAAAGTTTTTAATTTGTTCTTGATTTTCTTGAGGTAGTATAGAGCAGGTTGCATAGACCATTTTCCCTCCAGGTTTTACAATTTTGCTATATGACTGTAAAAGCTCTGCTTGGCGATCAATTACTTTTTGAACAAAATCAGGTTGTAATTTCCATTTAAGATCTGGACTTCTTTTAATGGTCCCTAATCCTGTACAAGGAGCATCTATTAAAACTCTATCTGCTTTACCATATAACTTTTTAAAGACCTTTGTACTATCTATAACACGAGGCTCTATATTATGAGCTCCTGCACGCTTAGCACGTCTTTTGAGCTCTTTAAGTTTCCCTTCATAGATATCCATAGCAATGATTTGCCCTTTGTTTTCCATAAGAGCTGCCAAGTGTAATGTTTTTCCTCCAGCTCCAGCACAAGTATCTACAACGCGCATTCCTGGTTGTACATCTAGAAAACGTGCGACACGTTGAGAGGAAGCATCCTGTACTTCAAAAAAGCCATTTTTAAACGCCTCTGTTCTAAACACATTTTTACGCTCTACAAGTTGTACTACATCTGGATATGCTTCTACAAGCAATGTATCTATATCTTGATCTGCAAGAAGGTTACGTAAGTTCTTTGGAGTTGTTTTAAGACTGTTTGCTCTTAAAACAACAGGAGCAAGTGCATTAAGAGCAGCTAGTTCTTTATCCCATTGTTTTCCTAACGCCTTTTCACCCAAAGCATCCATCCAATCTGGAATAGACTCTCTGTATTTTCTAATCTTTGATAATTCATCAAAACGACCTTTAATTCTTCTAGAAGGAACAGGTTCCATTTGTTTCCAATCAGGAATTTCTATACCTCTTAATGTTGCCCAAACAGCAAAAAGTCTAAAGAGATTTTGTCTTGAGTATGGAGCTTTTACTTCTGCTATTTCAGAATATAATCGTTTCCAACGAACAATATCATATACCGTTTCTGCAATGAAACCTCGGTCACGAGCGCCCCATCGTTTATCAAATTTAAGAACTTGTTTTAATACCTTATCTGCTTGCTTATCTTCATTAAATATGAGATTTAAAGCATCTACAGCTGCAAAAACAAGGTTACGATGTAATTTCATAATTTCTATTAAGTTGCAAAGGTATTGCTTCTCTCATTAATAGTACTATTTTTGATAAAATTTAAGCAATGAGAAATGCCATTTTCCTGTTCATTATTATATGTTGTTCTTGTAATAAAAAAGAAACAAATGAACCGTCGCCAACTAGAGGTGTGCCTCTAGCACCTATTTCTGGAGTATCTATTGATGTTATATATCAAGATTCTACAAGTATACGTGCTGTAGAGGTTTCTGAACATGAGATTCTTTTTGCAGGGAGTAATGGGGTATATGGTAATTTTAAAATAAACCCAATTTCAACATCTGATGATGGGGCAGTGGTACCTTCTTATTTTAAAACAAAAAATAGTGGCGCTATTGATTTTTTAGATAAAAAACCAGCATTTAGGTCGCTAGCAAATACGACAGATGCCTTTTTTGTACTTAGTATTGCAAGCCCAGCACTTTTATATAAAATAGATAAAAATTCAGAAGAAATAAATCTAGTATATATAGAACAAGTAGAGGGAGTTTTTTATGATGCTATGACATTTTGGAATGATCAAGAAGGGATTGCTATGGGTGATCCAGTAGATGGATGTTTATCTATTATCATTACAAGAGATGGAGGTGCTACTTGGCAAAAGAAAGCATGTGTTACATTACCTAAAACAGAAGTTGGAGAAGCAGCTTTTGCAGCTAGTGATACTAATATTAAAATTATAGGAGATCACGCTTGGATTATTACTGGAGGTTTAAAATCTAGAGTATTGCATAGCTCTGATAAAGGAGAAACTTGGGAGTTGTTTGATACCCCGATTATACAAGGAAGTGAGACTACCGGCGGATATTCTATGGATTTTTATGATGATAAGAATGGGATTGTATATGGGGGAGATTATACAACGCCAGAGATGACTACAAATAATATTATTCGTACACAGGATGGAGGTAAGACTTGGAGTTCTACAACAGCAGGTACAAACCAAGGGTATAAAAGTTGTGTTCAATATGTGCCTTATAGTAATGGTAACGAGCTTATAGCATTAGGATTTACTGGGATTTCATATTCTCAAGATGGTGGAGATCATTGGAAAGAAATCTCTAAAGAGTCACTATTGAGTTTTCGATTTTTAAATGACAGTATTGCATATGCAGGAGGAAGAAATAAGTTAGTTAGACTTACTTTCCGCCGTTAGGACTATTAGAACGAGGCCCACCTCTGCCTTTTCGACCTCCTAATTTTCTGATAAGATTATGTTTAAAATCTTCTTCGGCTTTTAATAGAGTGAGAATCTTTTTTGATGAGATTACATTTTTTAATTGTGTGACTAAGCTCTCTCTAATATCTAGTTTGTCTTGTCCAAATTTTGATAATGTACTCAAAGCTGTATCTCCTTCTTTTTCTGAAATTGTTTTAAAATTTTCCTTCAAATCAGTGAGTAACTTACGTTCTTGACGTCTTAATTTTTGCATGCTTTTGTCGTAGTCATTGTATATAGGCCAAAAGACTTGTGCTTCCTTTGTAGAAAGGTCTAAGCGTTCTGTAATAAATGCTATTTTAAGAGACTTTATTTGTTCTTTACTAGGTCTTTGCGCCACTACAAGTGTAGAAAATGCTAACGCTAGAATAAGGAATGTTGTTTTCATAATATTATTGTATCATAAGATCATATTGATCTGTTGTTATGTCGAGATAATCTATTAATTCTGAATCTTCAAATTGTATTGTATTTGATAGATCATCAAACTCTTCATCTGTAAGTAAAGCACCAAGATCGTATTCTGATAATAAACTATTGTCAATTTCTAAATACTCAGCGATGCTATCATTTTCTATTGACTCAAATGATATTTGAGTTTCTTTAGGAAGGATCAAAAATAAAAATAAGACGATTGCAGCAACACCCGCAATCGCGTATGCCCATTTATTTTTATATAAGGTAATTACTTTTGGTTCTGGCTTTGTCTGTATTTCTATTTTATTTGCAAAAGAATCAAAATAACCATCAGGAACTTTAAATCCTGTTTCTCTTTTTGAACCAAGTAATTCTTCAAATTCAATTTGAACTTGTAAGCGCTCTTGAAAATCAATAAAATAATCGTCAGGAACGTTATAATTTATATCTTTTGGTATGTCATTATTCTTTTTCATTTTTTAATGTCTATATCAAACTTATATGTTTTTTAAAAATTCGGTAATCTTTTTTGTTGCGATATGATATGAGCTTTTTAGAGCTCCTACAGATGTATCCGTAATCTCACTTAATTGTTCATATGTAATATCATCAAAATACTTCATTCTAAATACACTTTGTTGTTTCTCTGGAAGACTTTGTATAGCTCTTTGTAATTTAAGTTGGATTTCATCTCCTTCAAAATAAGAGTCACTCTCTAAAGAGTCTATAAGTCTATCTTGTAATGCTTCACTGGATATCTGATATTGCTTTGCTCTTTTGTTTAAAAAAGTAAGGGCTTCATTGGTAGCTATTCTATATAACCATGTATATAGCTTGCTATCTCCTTTAAAATTACCAATACTGCGATGTACTTTTATAAAAACATTTTGTAATACATCATCTGTATCTTCATGATTCTTCACCATATGACGAATATGCCAATAAAGGCGTTCTTGGTATTGTTGCACCAATATATTGAAAGCCGAATGATTAGGCTTCTTTTTTAAGTCTTCTAAAAGTTGATTTTCTGTTATTTGAGTATCAATCACAATATATAGACTACATTTTTTTAAAAAAGTTTAATTTATTTTAAAATTTATTTCACCTCTGATAATGAGAAGGTTATGAAAATGTTATGATCTTAAATGTTTAAAATGATCGATAAAATACACGTTTATTAGGATAAAATGCACAAATTCTTTGTTTTATAAAAAGTAACGTGTTATATTTGAACCATCATTAAACAATGATCGACTTAAGAAACCCCAAATTCATATGTTGATTTAATTTTAAATATGCTTTTTGATACTACGAGCCCCAATTGTAGTATCAATATAATAACCTACTTAACCTAAAAAAGCTACTTTTTTTAAAAGTAGCTTTTTTTTATTCAAAAGATTGCATTGTCACTAATTTACTATAGACACCTTGTTTATCTAGTAGTTCCTGATGTTTCCCTTGTTCGACGATAACTCCTTTTTGCATAACGACAATTGTATCCGCGTTTTGAATCGTAGATAATCTATGCGCTATTACAATAGAGGTTCTATTTTGCATCATGTTTTCTAATGCCTTTTGAACCAATCGTTCACTCTCTGTATCTAGCGCAGAGGTGGCTTCATCCAGAATCATAATGGGAGGGTTTTTAAGTACCGCTCTCGCGATAGATAAGCGTTGTTTCTGACCTCCACTTAATTTACTGCCGCCATCTCCTATATTAGCATCAATACCTTCAGGTAAGTCTTGTACAAATTCCCAAGCATTAGCTATTTTTAATGCTTCTATGATTTCTTCGTCAGTAGCATTTTTATTTGCTACAAGTAAATTTCCTTTTATAGAATCGTTAAATAATATAGAATCTTGACTTACTAGACCTAAAAGACTTCTTAAAGACTCTTGTGTAATATTCTTTATATTTTCGCCATCTACTTCTATTTCTCCTTCTGTTACATCATAAAAGCGAGTAATTAGATTTGCAATGGTACTTTTTCCACTTCCACTTTGTCCTACAAGAGCAACTGTACTTCCTTTAGGAATAGTAACAGAAAAATCCTTTAATACCCATTCATTTTCATATTTGAAATGTACATTTTTAATATGAAGGGCTTCTTTAAAATCGTTTTTGGTTATAGCGTTAGGATGATCTTGTATTGTAGACTTTGTATCTAGTATCTCTAAAACTCTTTCTGCAGCAGCATTCCCTTTTTTAACATTGTAACTGGCTTTGCTTATTGCTTTTGCTGGAGTCAATATATTATAGGCAAGTCCCATATATGCGATAAAAGAACTACCATCCAAAGTACCGTCTATTAAAACCATTCTCCCTCCATACCATAATAGTATTGCAATAACAACAATGCCTAAAAATTCACTTGTTGGAGAGGCTAAATTTTGTCTATTTAAGAGGTTATTAGAAAATTTATAAAATCTATGTGTAGATGCTTTAAATTTATCACCAAATATTTTTTCAGCATTAAATACTTTTATAATCTTAAGTCCACCCAATGTTTCTTCAAGATTAGAAAGAAATATTCCTTGCTCTTTTTGAACACTATCAGATTTTTTCTTTAGACCCTTACCAATTCTAGAAATGATAAATCCAGAAATAGGAATAAATATGAAAACAAAAATGGTAAGCTTAACGCTTATCACTAGCATCATTAATATTGTAAAAATAATAGTAAGTGGCTCTCGCACGATGAGCTCTAGGATAGATAAAAACGAATGTTGTATTTCTAATACATCAGTTCCAGATCTAGCAAGTATATCTCCTTTTCTTTTTTCAGAAAAAAACGATATGGGTAGATCAACTATTTTATCATATAATTCATTTCTAATATCTCTTAATACTCCATTACGTAAAAATGTAATAAAATACATGGCTAAATATCTAAAAATGTTTTTTAATAAAAAGAGAGAAATAACCATCGATACTACTAATATCAATGCTTTTGATGGGTCATTTTGCGCATACTCTTGGATTTGATATGCTAAATAATCTTTGTAAAAATCTTTTAGATTTGTTATGCCCTGATAAATAGGTTTTATGATAACCCTTTCCTTATCCTTTTCAAACAAAACATCTAGCATTGGTATCAGTGCTATAAATGATAATGCGCTAAAAAGGGCATAAAAAACATTACTTATAATGTTTAGAACACCAAATTTTTTATAAGGAAGCGCAAAGCGCATGATCTTTTTAAAGTAATTCATATGTGATAGTATGCTTTCGCGAAAGCAAAATTAATTTATACGCCTAATGCATTTTTTATGCCATCTATACGGCGATCTAGTTGCGCTGAAATTGTGTCATACTCTTCTAGTGAGTTAAGTGCGGTATGAACACTGATGTAAAATTTAACTTTAGGCTCTGTCCCACTAGGTCTAGCAGCAATTTTACTTCCATCTTCTGTATAATAAATTAAAACATTAGATGCAGGGATATCTAGCGTCTCTACCTCGCCTGTCAGTATATTTGTTGCTTGTTGTGATTGATAATCTTCTACGCGTATTACTTTACTATTATTAATTTCCTGCATAGGTTGCTCACGTAAATCAATAAGCATCTGTTTGATTTCGGCAGCACCAGATTGTCCTTTCTTTACCAAGGCAATTAATATCTCTTTATAAAAACCATGCTTTACATAAAGATCTTTTAATTTTTGATGTAATGTTTGCCCTTTTGTTTTTGCTATGGCAGCTATTGTACAAGCAAGCAAAGAAGCAGTAACGGCATCTTTATCTCGTACAAAATCTCCTACCATATATCCAAAACTTTCTTCACCACCTCCTATAAAAAACTGTTGCGGGTAATCTTCAATCATTTTTGCGATCCATTTAAACCCTGTAAGTCCTATTTTGCATTCTACATCATAAGAGTTTGCTAGTATTTCCATCATTGGAGTAGACACAATGGTAGATCCTATAAAAGGAGTAGGGGGCTGGTTTTTGCTTTCGCGAAAGCGTTCTAATAAATAATCAGTCATTAAAATCATAGTCTGATTACCATTTAAGATCGCAAGTTTACCGTCATCACCACGTACGGCAATTCCTAATCGATCACAATCGGGATCTGTTCCTATAACAATATCTGCGTTTTTTTCTTCTCCTAACTCTAATGCCATTTTTAAAGCCGAAGGTTCTTCTGGGTTTGGAGAAGCTACTGTAGGGAAGTTTCCGTCGGGAACAGCTTGTTCTTCTACAATATGTAGGTTTGTAAAACCAGCTTGTCTAAGCGTATCCGGAACGAGTGTTATAGATGTACCGTGTAAAGATGTAAATACTATAGATAACTGTTCTTTTTCTTGTGTCGTAAGATCTGATGAAACATTAGCAATACTTGCATTTATAAATGCTTTATCAACTTCTTTATCAATAAGCTTGATACGATCTGCTTGCTCATTAAACCGAATATCTTTAAAGTCTAGAGACTCTATCTCTTTGATAATTTCTTTATCTTGAGGAGGGACTAATTGTCCTCCGTCTACCCAATATACTTTATATCCATTATACTCTGGTGGATTGTGACTTGCAGTAAGTACAATACCACATTGACAATCGAGTAACTTTACTGCAAAACTGAGTTCTGGAGTAGGTCGAAGGTCAGAAAATAGAAATACATCAATATCATTTGCCGAAAAAACATTGGCCACTATCTGTGCGAGTTCTTTACTATTATTCCTGCAATCGTATGCAATGGCTACTTTATGAGCTTGATCAGGGAAAACTCTTTTTAAATAACTAGAAAGCCCTTGTGTATTCTTACCTAAAGTATATTTATTTATTCTATTTGTACCTGGTCCCATGATACCACGCATACCTCCAGTACCAAATTCTAAATTTTTATAAAAACTATCTTCAAGTTCTTCAGGATTATAGGCTATATTTTCCTTTATAGCATCCTGAGTTTCCTTGTCAAAAGAGTTAGTTAACCAAGCATTTGCTTTATTGAGTATATCGGGTTTATGGTAGATCATAGTACGTATAAGATTATATTACAAAAATACGTTTTTGTGTTAATTTTTATCGGTAATTACTATTTTATAGTTATTATCAGTGATATTTGAATAAAACTTAACACCAATTGTTTTCTAACTCAACCAAAAACATTGAAAGTATACTTAACCATTATCTTTTTCTTTCTGTGCTGTTCTTTTCAAGCCTTAGGGCAACGAGATGCTGCTAATTGGTATTTTGGTAATTTTGCTGGATTGGATTTTAATTCTGGTGTTCCTGTAGTAATTGATGATGGAGCATTGGATACTACAGAAGGCTGTTCGGCGATTTCTGATAAAGACACGGGAAATATTCTTTTTTATACAGAAGGAACTACCGTTTGGAATAGGAATAATGATGTGATGTCTAATGGTACTGATTTACTTGGTAGCTTATCATCAACCCAATCTGCAGTAATTGTACCATTACCAGGTAGTGATACTCTTTTTTACATAATCACAACAGATGAGGTTCAAGCCTACCAAAATAATGGAATGGGTAATGGAATAAATTATTCAATTGTTTCTATGTTGGGAGATAATGGACTAGGAGAAGTCATAGAAAAAAATACAAACTTACTATTAGAAGGTTCAGAAAAAATTTCTGTTGTAGAGACATCAGATGGGGTCAATTATTGGATAGTTACTCATTTTCAAAATAAGTTTTATGCATACCTATTAGATGCTTCAGGGATTAGTACTACTCCAATAATATCTACTATTGGTCCAAATATTGATGATTTTGAAAATTTTAGGGGAGCTATGAAAATTGCTCCTAACGGATCTAAATTAGCAATTTCACATTGTTTGTTTGAACCTAGTTTAGGAGGGTTTGCATATTTATATGATTTTGATAATGCAACAGGAATTGTAGATAATCAGTTATTAATCAATGATGATCTTGTGTATTATGGGGTCGAGTTTTCATCCGACTCATCTAAATTGTATTTCAGTGGAAAAACAGTGGATAACCAAGGGCAATCTGATCGTATTGTTATTGAACAATATGATTTAAATGCACCATCTATAGTAGGTTCAAGATATTTAGTATTAGATCTTGAGAATGGATTATTAAGTGATCTTGCTGGTGCCTTACAAATTGCCATGGATAGAAAAATCTATCATGCACTTCCAGGGACAAACTTATCAGTAATTAACAACCCAAAATTGATAGGACCTTTAGTAAATTTTACTCAAGAGTCTGTAAACTTAGGATTTAGAAGTAGTTCTTTTGGTTTACCACAATATATTCAATCTTTTTTTGAATCTTTTGTGACAATAGAGAACCTTTGCGAGAATGATGAAACTGTTTTTACTGTAGATCCTAATGCAAATGTAATAGCTGCTCAATGGGATTTTGGAGACCCAGCTAGTGGCCCTGATAATACATCTACATCTATTAATCCTACCCATAATTTTACTGAAGCTGGATTGTATACAGTTACCGTTGAATTTCAATTTTCAGATCGCGTTCCAAAAACCTTTGTAGAGTTCGTGCTAATCATCCCTCAGTTAGACTTACCAGAATCTATTAATTTTACTCAATGTGATATAGATGGTGTAGATGATGGAATAAGTGTATTTAATTTAATTGATTTTACAAATGCAGAGTTACAAATAGATAACTTGCAGTATAGGTTTTATACGTCATTAACAGATGCTCAATTAGAACAAAATCCTATTTTGAGTCCTACTACTTATTTAAATTCTTTTAATGGAGAGACTTTATATTTAATAATTGGTACTGAGTTGTCTTGTAATAATATTATAGAAATAACTCTTGATGTATCTGTTAACCCTTCGGGAACTAATTTTACATATGAATTATGTGACATATTATTGAGTAAACAAGATGTATGGCAAGCGTTGCAAATTTTAGAAAGTGAGATTATTCAGGATTTTTCTAATGACGCTACTGTAGCTTTTTATTTATCTCTAGATGATGTTGTTGGGCAAGTCAATCAGTTAAATTTAATTACAGTGCCACATTCTTTAACTGAAGTTGGATTTTTAAGTGTCTACTATATAGTGTCAGATGAAGGGGAATGTCTTGCAGTAGGGGAAGTAGATTTTGAAATTTTACGTGGTGTAGAAGAAGAAAATAAAGAAGTAAATTTTTGCACTTCTGATGGAGGAGTGGCATTGGTTACTGTTGATGAGTATTTGTCTTATCATTGGTCTACAGGAGATACAACACCTAGTATAACTGTAAATGAGCCAGGTACTTATAATTTAGCAGTTGAAAGCCTAGCTGGCTGTAGTGGGGTTATACAATTTGTTGTTACTGAAACAGAAATATTTGATATTAGTATTGAAGTTTCTGATTTTCAACAATATAATTCTATTAAAGTAACGCCTAGTGATACATCATTAGATTTATTATATTCTATAGATGGAGGATTGACTTTTCAAACGAATGGCAATTTTACAAACCTAATTCCAAAATATTACAATCTTATTGTAAAAGATTTGGATGGATGTAATGAGCATAATGAGATTATTTTAATACGAGGTGCTCCACGTTATTTTACCCCTAATAATGATGGTACTCATGATTTATGGCATGTTAATGAAGCAGAGAACTATCAAGGGATGGAAATTAAGATATTTGATAGGTTTGGAAAACAACTTTACCAAATGAATAACAGGAGTAGAGGTTGGGATGGTACTTATGCAGGTAGATTAATGCCTACAAATGCTTATTGGTATCGTATAGAATATGAAGGAGCAGAATATTATGGACATTTTACGTTAGTACGTCGCTAATATTAGTCTTTTCCTGTTATAGTCTCTTTAATTTGATAGCGTTCCTTATCCTTAGATGATCGTTGTATAAGTTCACCTATAAACCCAGCAATAAATAGTTGTATTCCTATAAGCATAGAAACTAATGCTATATAAAACTGTGGTCTATCTGTAATCAAACGTCCGTCTGGATGTAAAAACAGTTTATCTATCCCTAAGTATAATGAAAAACCAAATCCAATAAAAAACATAATAACACCTAATGCTCCAAAAAGATGCATAGGTCTTTTTGCAAAGCTTGATAAAAACCAGATCGTAAGTAAATCCAGAAACCCATTTATAAAGCGTTCCATACCAAACTTTGTAGTTCCGTATTTACGAGCTTGATGTTGTACTACTTTTTCACCTATGTTAGAAAAACCTACATTCTTAGCTAGTACAGGGATGTAACGATGCATTTCTCCATATACATCTATGGTTTTGATCACTTCTTTCTTATATGCCTTTAAACCGCAATTAAAATCGTGTAGTTTTAAACCACTGGTTTTACGAGCAGCAGCATTAAAGAGTTTACTGGGTAAGTTTTTTGCAATAACAGAGTCGTAACGTTTCTTTTTCCATCCAGAAACTAGATCAAATCCTTGTTCTGTAATCATAGTATATAACTCAGGAATTTCTTCAGGATTATCTTGTAAATCGGCATCCATGGTAATAATAACATCTCCTTGCGCAGCTTCAAATCCAGCATGGAGTGCTTGAGATTTTCCGTAGTTTCTACTAAAACGAATGGCTTTTACTTCGGTATGCTTTCGCGAAAGCGTACTAATCTCATTCCAAGAGTCGTCTGTGCTACCATCATCTATAAATAGGATTTCGTAGGAAAAGCTATTGGCTTTCAGTACTTCTGAAAGCCAATGATGCAATTCTTTAAGTGATTCTTGCTCATTGAGCAATGGGATAACAACAGATAGTTGCATTTAGTCTTCTTTTTTCTTTTTCATAGTTAAAGCTGCTATTAATCCTATAACAGACATAAATATTGTCACAAATGCATAACGGGTAAGTGTGCTTCCTAAAGAGTTTTGATCTTCATTTGCTGCATCTTCAAGAGCTTTTTCAATTTCAGCTTCAGGAGCGCCAAACCTCTTCATTAGTGCTTCAGCTTGAACTAAACTTTCTTCTTTCAAGAATTCTGCTGTTTCTGGATCTATAAAATTAAAGAGAATGTAAAGGAATAGTGTTGGGATTAACAATCCAATAGCAACAGGAATAAAGTATGCAGTAAATGCTTCTTTGAATGTTAAATAACCTTCATTTATCTTTTTTGCTTTTGCTGTCGAAATAAATCCAAGTATTATTAAACCTAATAAAATTAAAAGTCCTATTGAAAAACTATTCAATAAACTAGCATCTATCACATATAATATTACATATAATAGTGTTAACGAGACTCCAGCTATAAGTCCATAATTTAACGATGATGATTTCATTGTTTTACTCATTGTCTTTTTAGTATTGGTTATAGTCACATTAGTATACAAAGATACCAAAACGTTACGTTGTTATGATAAAAATACAAAAGAGTGTTTATTTTGTTTATTTTTTCTATTTTTATAGTTGCAAATATTGAATTTATATGTAAATTTGCACCTCGAAAAATCGAGCATTAATAAAGAGTTACGAGATGAAACAAGGTATACACCCAGAGAATTATAGATTAGTTGCATTTAAAGATATGTCTAACGACGAAGTTTTTTTAACAAAATCTGCAGCTGAAACTAAAGAAACACTTGAAGTTGAAGGAACTGAGTATCCTCTTATCAAATTAGAGATCTCTAGAACTTCTCATCCATTCTATACAGGAAAAGCAAAACTAGTAGATACTGCTGGACGTATAGACAAATTCAAAAACAAATACGCTAAGTTTAAGAAATAAACTCACGTATCTTTATATAATAAAAAAGCCTTCCATACATTGGAAGGCTTTTTTAGGTTCATACAATGCCTACATACTACTATTAGATTTTACTATAGATAACAGGTGGTCTAAGAAGTATAGGTTAGTATCTTTGATATATTCTAAATTATGTTTCTATGTCACAAATAATCGAAGCCCTTCAATGGAGGTATGCTACAAAGAAATTTGATGCAAATAGTATATTGCCAACTCATAAAATTGCTGTTTTAAAAGAAGCTTTTAACCTTACTGCTTCGAGCTTTGGGTTACAACCTGTTCGACTTTTAATTATCCATAATCAAGGAATACAAGATCATCTAGTTGCATTGTCTATGGAACAACAACAAGTAGCAGATGCATCTCATGTGCTTGTATTTTGTATAGAAAAGAATATAGATAAAGCATATATCGAAGCTTATTTTAAGAATGTTCAGGATATTAGAAATACACCTGATAAAATTCTACAACCTTTTAGAGAGTATCTGTATGGTCATTTTGAAACCGAAACTCCAGATGATATTATAAATTGGGCTACAAAACAAGCATATCTTGCTATGGGAAACTTACTTACCATATGTGCTATAGAAAAGATAGATGCTTGCCCTATGGAAGGATTTAATCCTGAAGGATACGATGCTTTATTGGGGTTGCCAGAAAAAGGACTTTCATCTGTATTAGTAATGCCTATAGGGGTTCGTGCTGATGATGATATGTTTGCTGGATTTAAGAAAGTTCGTAAAACGTTAAAAGACGCTGTTATAGAGATATAGATGCTCTCTGTACGGTAGTTGACAATATTTTGGCAAGATTGTTGTTATTTCTATTGTATAACTCTCAGTAATGAGTACATCTGTTATGTACCCATTTTTGTATATGTCTTATTAATTTTTAAATTTGTAATTGTTATTACGATATGATGAAGCGTTTAATATGTATTCTTTTTTTAGTTTTTGCTACTGTTTGTCAAGCACAAGAAGCGACTTGGTTTACAGATTTTGATAAAGCAAAAAAAACAGCTAAGAAAACCAATAAACCTATTCTTATGTATTTTACAGGAAGTGATTGGTGTGGTCCTTGTAAATTACTTAAAAAAGACTTCTGGCTAAACCCAGAATTTATAAAACAATCTGACGACTTTGTATTGTTAGAGGTAGATGTACCTTTTAGAGAAGATGTTCTAGATCCAGATCATTTTAAAAGAAATAAAGAACTTCAAAAAAAATACAATAAAGAAGGAGCGTTTCCTACATTATTAGCGTTAGATGGAAATGGAAAAGTACGAGAAAGTATCTCTGCATATAGCATGTTGAGAGATACGAGTGGGTATTTTGCATTTCTTGATAAAGCGCGCGCTATTAGATAATCTTTTTGTTAAATGTATAATTTACTCCCTTAGTTTACTTAGGCTATGGCTCTCTATTTATGTAAATTAATGTTTATGAATTTTCTAATGCTTAAATGACAATTGTTATTTGTCCTATAATCCTTACTATTATAATTTGCATATTGGCGTGTGTAGTTTGATATTTGCGCTTTAATGTACCCACTATGTCTAAAGTCGTTTTAATAACAGGAGCTTCCTCAGGAATTGGAGCTTCTATAGCTCATTATCTCTCAGATAAAGGATATCTCGTTTATGGAACAAGCCGAACACCTAAAGCAGCGTTAGACGGCAAGGTAAAAATGATACCTCTTGATGTAACAGAAGCTGCATCTATTACTCAGGCAGTTGAGACAGTTCTTACAGAGGAAAGTCGCATTGATTATGTTATAAATAATGCAGGAATGGGTATTACAGGACCTCTAGAAGAGACACCTGATCATGAGACTAGACGTGTTTTTGAAACAAATTATTTTGGAGTTTTAGAAGTTATAAAAGCAGTACTTCCTACGATGCGGGCACAACGTAGTGGTATGATTATTAATGTTACCTCTATTGCAGGATACATGGGACTACCATATAGAGGTATTTATAGTGCAACAAAAGGTGCTTTGGGAATTACTACAGAAGCATACCGTATGGAACTTAAAGAGTTTAATGTAAAAATGACTACCGTAGCTCCTGGTGATTTTGCGACAAATATCGCAGCAGGAAGATATCATGCCCCCATCCTTGATAACTCACCATACAAAGAAAACTATGGGAACACATTAAAATTAATGGACGAACATGTAGATGCAGGTATGGATACAGAAATTATGGCAAAAGTTGTACATCGTATTATGCAAACCAAAAACCCTAAAGTTCATTATAGAGTAGGGTTTTTTATGCAAAAATTCAGTATTGCTCTTAAAAGAATGTTACCAGACACTTGGTATGAAAAATTACTCCTTAATCACTACAAGCTATAGGGTTACATTTTAGATCTGTATCTAGTATTATAATTAGTCAATAGATTGTGTATAAGTGTGAGATAATTTAAAACTACAGTTGTTTATTAAGAGGGTTTCTTTGCCTATTTTTGCAAAAAATAAACAATAACTCTATCCTATGAAATTTTTTATTGATACTGCAAACCTTGCTCAAATTAAAGAAGCACAAGACCTTGGTGTATTAGATGGTGTAACAACAAACCCTTCTCTTATGGCAAAAGAAGGAATCACTGGTCGTGATAATATCTTAAAACATTATGTTGATATCTGTACAATAGTAGATGGAGATGTAAGCGCCGAAGTGATAGCTACAGAGTATGAAGCTATGATTAAAGAAGGTGAAGAGCTAGCACAATTACATGAGCAAATCGTAGTAAAGTTACCTATGATTAAAGATGGAATAAAAGCATGTAAATATTTTAGTGATAAAGGTATCCGTACAAATGTAACACTTGTATTTTCTGCAGGGCAAGCGCTACTAGCTGCAAAAGCAGGAGCAACATATGTATCTCCTTTTATAGGACGTCTAGATGACATCTCTACAGATGGTCTTAACCTTATTGCAGAGATTCGTCATATATATGACAATTACGGTTTTGAAACAGAAATTCTTGCAGCATCTGTACGTCATACAATGCACGTAATAGATTGCGCAAAAATAGGAGCAGATGTAATGACAGGACCTTTATCATCTATAGAAGGGTTATTAAAGCATCCATTAACAGATATTGGACTTGCAAAATTCTTAGCAGATTATAAGAAAGGAAATTAATTCCTTTATATTAAATACATAAAAAAAGCCACTTCTTTTGAAGTGGCTTTTTTTATGTATTTAATATTTATTGATTAAGATAAGCGAGGAGTTCGCTTTCAAAATTTGTACGATGAATATTAGCATGACTATTTAAGATTCTTCCTTTTTTATCAAGGACAATGGTCTTACTTATATCATTTATAACTAGAGATTTTCTAGCATCTCTAGCATTGTTAAATCTATATTCCATGGATGGATCAAACTCGTGTTGGCGTATATGTTTTATCCATTTATTGTTTTCATCATTTACATTTACTCCTATAAAATTAAACTCAGGATATTTAGATTGTAAATCTTTAGCCTTTTTATGAGATTCTTCCATATGCATATGACTGTTATAAGACCAGAAATAAAGTACAGTCGGTTTTTGTACCCTACTAGAAAGAGTAACCATACGTTGTTCTGAATTTACAAGCATAAGGTCTGGTATGATATTGCCAGCTTCCATTTTCTTGTGAGCTTCGTATAAATTAGATATATTCTTTTTTATATCAGGAGAAGTCATAGAAGCGGTCACAAGTTTAAAGATTTCATCAACACGTTTTTTATCATTGCTATTTTCAATAAAACGTTGTCCAGTCCTAAAAAGTTTCATGTCTTTAAGTTTAGGATTTGTAATATACTTATTGATTACTTTTATCTCATTATAATTATGTAAGTATGAAACGGTATTATAAGAATGGTTTTGACAATACTCTTTGTATGCTTGATGATTTAAGAAAGCACTTAAATATCGCTGATATGAATATAGGTCAAATAAATTCATATTGTTAAAGTTTATGCTTTCGCGAAAGCTATAAAAGTCTCCAGATAATTCGTTTATAAATGCAATTTTATCATTCTCACGATAATGAGAGAATGGATAGCTTTCTTTACGTTGGTAATTATCAAAATTGATTGCAGCTGAAGCTATTTCTTGAAACTCTGAAGAGGCTTCATATTTTATATTGAATTTATTTAATTTTTTTTCTCTTATTCTGTGCAAAGAATCTAAAAAGTGTTGAAAGTCTTCTGGACTTTTTTGGTAATGCTGTCTAACCTTTTTATATTCTTTTTCCCATTGTAAATGCATATCTATTAAGAAACTGCTGCGTTCAGATCCTTTCCCAGAAAAACTTATAGATTCGTCAAATTCTGTAGTATTTACTCTCACCATGATACTATCTCCCGGTTCTATATGAATGAGCTGACGTTCTCCGTGAATAAATTGATAAATACCTGGATCAACATCTTTAAACTCATAAAAAAAGCGATTATGGGCGTTTAATACAATAGAGTCTATGGTCTGATTATTTTTGGCAAGTATTACATGTCCTCGTTTAGGATTGATGATTTCTCCACCAATATACGTACTTGTAGATTGCTTGTCTTTATTAGAATTACAGGCACTTAACACGAGCAGCGCTATAAGGATTGGGATCATTCCTTTAATAGAAGTATGTCGTTGAGCGTAGGTGATGACGTTTATATTTTGTGAGTTAACCATCAAATGTAACTTTTACAAAGAAAAAGTGTTGTTAATTAGAAGTTAAAACGCATACCATTTTATCTCTTTTTGAGAGTACTAATGAGTTATTTTGTGATATTGAGTTAAATAATACGAATAGTATGTGTTGATACGCTTCACTATCTCTACAAGAATCGGTATTTTTGCAAGCTTAAAATATAAATACACAAAAACATGCTTTCAGTTTCTAATTTATCAGTACAATTTGGGAAACGAATTTTATTTGATGAGGTAAATACTTCCTTTGTATCTGGTAATTGCTATGGGATTATTGGTGCAAATGGCGCAGGAAAATCTACCTTTCTTAAAATTCTTTCTGGGAAACAAGATGCAACTTCAGGTCACGTACATCTTGAGGCTGGAAAGCGTATGTCGGTTCTAGAGCAAAATCATTATGCATATGATGAGTATAATGTACTAGAGACGGTAGTTATGGGGAATCAACCACTCTATACTATAAAGAAAGAGATTGATGCCTTATATGCAGACTATTCTGATGAAAATGCAGATCGTATAGGAGAATTGCAATTGCAATTTGATGAAATGAATGGTTGGAATGCAGATAGTGATGCAGCAGCAATGCTTTCTAATTTAGGAATTAAGGAAGAATTACATTATACGTTAATGGCAGACCTTGATGGTAAGCAACGTGTACGTGTCCTTATAGCTCAAGCATTATTTGGGAATCCTGATGTGCTTATTATGGATGAGCCTACCAATGATTTAGATTACGAAACAATAAATTGGTTAGAGCATTTCTTAGCAAATTATGAAAACTGTGTTATTGTCGTATCTCACGATAGACACTTTTTAGATGCAGTATGTACGCATATTTCAGATATTGATCATAGTAAAATTACACATTATAGCGGTAACTATACATTTTGGTATGAATCTTCTCAACTAGCAGCGAGACAAAGAGCACAACAAAATAAAAAGGCAGAAGAAAAGAAAAAAGAATTACAAGAATTTATCGCTCGTTTTAGTGCAAACGTTGCAAAATCAAAACAAGCAACTTCTCGTAAAAAAATGATTGATAAATTAAATATTGAAGAGATTAGACCTTCAAGTAGACGTTATCCGGGAATTATTTTTGATAGAGATAGAGAAGCTGGAGATCAGATATTTAATTCACAAGGACTTTCAGCCTCTTTAGATGGTGAAGTGTTATTTAAAGGAATTGATATTAACCTTGCAAAAGGGGATAAGGCAGTCCTTTTCTCGAGAGATAGTAGAGCAACATCTGCGTTTTATGAAATTATAAATGGAAAAGGAAAAGCAGATAATGGAGAATTCTCTTGGGGAATTACGACAACGCAATCATACCTTCCGCTTGATAATGCAGAATACTTTCAATCGGCAGAGTTAAATCTTGTAGACTGGTTACGTCAGTATGCACAAACAGAAGAAGAACGAGAAGAAGTTCACCTAAGAGGTTTTCTTGGAAAAATGATATTTAGTGGAGAAGAAGCATTGAAAAAATCTAATGTGCTATCTGGAGGAGAAAAAGTACGTTGTATGATCAGTAAGATGATGATGAAACGAGCTAATATTCTTATGGTAGATGAACCGACAAATCACTTAGACCTAGAATCTATTACTGCTTTTAATAATGCTTTAAAGAACTTTAAAGGAACGGTGATGTTAACAACACATGATCATGAGTTTGCACAAACTGTGGGGAACAGAGTTATAGAATTAACTCCAAAAGGGGTTATAGATCGCTATATGACCTTTGATGAGTATATGAGCGATTCAAAAATTAAAGAGCTAAGAACTAGTATGTATAATTAATCTATACGTTCTTTTGTCTAAAGTGACGAATTATAGCCCAAGAACAAAATAGAATTAAACTAGAACTTACAACAATACGTAATGTAGAGAGCGTTTCTCCTCTTAATAATGGAGACAACCTCCATATAGAATATATAACAATAAGAATGTTTAATACTACATTGAAAGGAGACCTACGATAGGTCTCTTTTTTTTGTGTATTTTTTGATGAAGATATAGAGATAATATCATTTTTCTGTTCTGCAATTTTTGCAAATTCATCATCAGATAATTTGTCTTTATCCATGTTTTCTAATGTTGTAGAGACAATATGTTTTGCTTTAAGAATATCCTTTTTATTTACAAATAATTTTGTGTCATTGTCAAAGGCAGCTACATATCCTGCTCTCAAGGCACTTTCGGCATCATCTCTTTCAATACTAGAAATACCTGCTTCTTCCAAAACTAGTTTAAGGTGTTGCGCTGTGATTTTTGACCCAGTAAATATTTTTTTGTATTGTGATTCAGGAATTATATTCATTTAACGTGTTTTGTCGTATTTGCTATTCCATATAGCAGGATTAAAGTTTTTACCTAATGCAAACCCATAAAACAATACAATGGCAGCAATAGATTTAAACATAAAAAAGAAAACCATGATGTCTTGAGAAAAAGTTTGTTCTTTAGTAAATAAGCCATCTGGTACTAAGAACGTTATAATCATACTTATTATGAATATCGTCACAATTAAGTTTTCAAAAGACTTATAAGGCCACATTAATAATTTACGTAATGGATGTAAATCATTTCCCCATTTATGGACTAGGTAAAAATAATCATTTCCAATGGGAGCAAAAAGTAAAGGATCATCTGCTTTTTCAAGAATAAACATTTTTGAAGGTGCAATAACCTTAAAGCCATCAAGAGTAATTTGATGTTTATTCTCTAGATATTTAATTTCATCAAGCGCACCTTGAGGATATTTCCCTTTAAAATATTTAGAATCTAAAAAACGTAATCTATAATCGATGCAAATTTTTTGTATTTCTTTACTATTGAAAATTCGATTCTTGTCTAGAATGTCAAGATTAAAAATGGGATCGTCTATTTCGGTTTTTCCTTTTAGAGTATGTAAGATTCCGCTTTCGCGAAAGCGGTCTTCATCAAACACCCGTTGTACTTGTAGAAGTATATCTTCTTCTTTATTGTTCTTATTACGTACCTGAAGTAATTTTTCGTGAATATTAGTTCTGGGTAGTAACATGTTCTTTTTGTTTTTAAAGATACGCAGTTTTAAGGTATATGTCAATATGATACAAACTAAGAGCTAGACTTTTGAAATGATTAAATAAAAAACCCTGTTTATAAATAAACAGGGTTTTAAAACTCTTGTAATAAGTGTTTTATCTTAAACTAGCACCTAGTTCTTTTTCAAAACGTTGTTGTAGTTTATTCATTACTTTGTCAATTTGTTTGTCAGTAAGTGTTTTATGTTCATCTTGAAGTGTAAAACTTACAGCGTAACTTTTCTTTCCATCTGGAAGGTTTTTTCCTTCATATACATCAAACAGTTGAACGTCTTTAAGGAGTTGCTTCTCAGTTTGCTTTGCGATGGTGCGAATTTCTTCAAAACCAGTAGTCGTGTCCAATAATAAAGCAAAGTCTCTACGTACTGCTGGGTATTTAGGAATTGCTTGGAATTTTATCTTATTGCGACTTGCCACTTCAAGGATATTATCCCAATAAAAATCAGCATAATAGACATCTTGAGAGATATCAATTTTTTTCAAAACATTCTTTTTTACAAGTCCAAAGTCTACAAGCTTGGTTTTTCCTAGTTGTATTCCTGTAGCTTCAGAAAAGATATCATTCTTTACAGAAGATGTTCTTCCTCTTGTAATGCCTAATTTATCTAGTACAGATTGCACAATACCCTTAAGGTAAAAGAAATCGGTAGTTGCGTTCTCATTTTTCCAATGCTCAGAATGACGATTCCCAGTTACAAATAGAGTAAGATGTTTGTCTTCTTGATGACCAGATTCATAACTGTGATACGTTTTTCCAAACTCAAAAAATGCAAGATCAGAACGTTTTCTATTAATATTATATGAGATAGCTTCAAGCCCAGAAAAGAGCATAGATCTCCTTAAGATACTTAACTCTTGACCTAATGGATTGAGCATAGTAACATTATTTTCTTCTTGTAATATATCGGTATACTCAACATAGCTAGGTGTTGTCAGACTGTTTGCCATGATCTCATAAAAACCTTGTGCTACTAGCTGATTTGCTACTACATTTTGAACTTTATGATCTTCAAACTTAGAAGAATTTGCTATAGTTGCATTTAATTTATTACCAAAGTTAATATTGTTATATCCATATACTCGAAGTACTTCCTCAATAACATCTACTTCACGAGTAACATCATTGCGATAAGCAGGAATTGTCATTCCTAAGCCTGTTTCTGTTACATTATTGATCTTAATATCTAAAGATGAAAGGATCGCTTTTATCTTTTCTTTAGGAAGTTCTTCTCCTATAAGTTTTGTAGCATTTTCAAAACTCATAAATACTTGTTGATCTTCAATTTTTTTAGGGTAGATATCTACAATTTCACTTGTGATTTCTCCGCCAGCAACTTCTTGTAATAATACAGCAGCTCTCATAAGAGCATAGTCTGTAATATTAGGATCAATCCCTCTTTCAAAACGGAAAGATGCATCTGTGTTAAGTCCGTGACGTTTTGCTGTTTTACGTATAGATACGGGATTAAAATAAGCGCTTTCTAAGAAAATAGCAGTTGTACTTTCTGTAACACCGCTATGCTCACCTCCAAAAACACCAGCAATACACATTGGTTTCTCTTCGTCACATATCATAAGGTCTTCTTCGTGCAATTCACGCTCAACTCCATCTAATGTGGTAAATTTTGTTCCTTTTTCAACGGTTTTAACTTCAATCTTGTTTCCTTTGATTTTAGTCAAATCAAATGCGTGAAGGGGTTGCCCTAATTCGTGTAGGACATAATTGGTAACATCAACTACATTATTTATAGGAGATAACCCTATTGCTTTTAAACGATGCTTAATCCAAGAAGGAGATTCTTCTACTTTAAGGCCACTTATTACGACACCTGCATATCGAGGTGCTCGCTCCCCGTCTATAATAGATACATCTACTTTATTAAGCCTATTTTCTATTTTAAATGAAGAATTAGAAGGCGTAATTAATTCAGGAGTTATATCCTGCTGCATAAGTCCAGCACGTAAATCACGAGCTGTACCCAAATGACTCATAGCATCTGCACGATTTGGTGTAAGGCCAATTTCAAAAACTTGATCATTTTCTATATCAAATACTTCAGAAGCAACAGTTCCAGGAACTAAGCTGGCATCTAGTATCATAATACCATCATGACTTTTTCCTAATCCCAACTCATCTTCGGCACAAATCATTCCGTGAGATTCTTCTCCGCGTATTTTTCCTTTTTTAATCGTCCAAGCTTCACCTTCTTCTGTATATAAAGTAGTGCCTATAGTTGCTACAGGGACTTTTTGACCTTTTGCTACATTAGGAGCTCCACATACAATTTGTACAGGAGTTTCGCCTCCTATGTCTACAGTAGTAACCTTAAGTTTGTCTGCATTGCTATGTTGCTCACAAGTAAGTACATGTCCTACGACAATACCTTCAAGCCCTCCCTGTACGCTTTGATATGATTCTATACCTTCTACTTCAAGACCCAAGTCTGTTAAGAGCTCTCCAGTCTTTTCTGCATCCCAATCTATTTTTAGAAATTGCTTAAGCCAGTTATAGGAAATTTTCATTGATTAAAATATAATTTTATAAGATGACAAAGATAGAATAAGATCATAAGCAGACAAAGAAGTCGCAATACTATCTATGATATATTTTTAACATGTATGGAAAGCGTTATTATGACCTGCGTATTTTTTCTCAATTATTATATATGCTTTAGGTGCAGAATCAAATACAGTTTTTAAATATGGCTTCTTTTTTATAAAAAATAGTTAAACTTTGTATTTTAATAGTATTACTATTATATCTTTGCTTTAATAATGAAAAACCTACAAATACATATCGTTATAAGTCCCGAACTTTATATTAGAAATCCAGAAGCTACTGCTTTAGGGAAGAAAATAGTGGGAACTAGTATAGGGATGATTGATGCATTGGGTTTTGAAAGATTTACTTTTAAAAAACTAGGAATTGAAATAGGGTCTAATGAAAGCTCTATTTATAGGTATTTTGAAAGTAAGCATGCGTTACTTGTGTATTTGATAAGCTGGTATTGGAGTTGGGTAGAATATAAATTAGCATTTGCTACAGCCAATATAGCTTCACCTGAATTAAAGCTTATAAATGCTATACAGGTACTTACTCAAAGAGTGATCGAAGACAATGCTTTTTCATTTATTAATGAAGTACTTCTTCATAAAATTATAATAGCCGAATCTTCTAAAGCCTATCATACAAAGGATATAGATAAAGAGAATGAGAAAGGATACTATAAAACGTATAAACGTGTAGTACAGGGTGTAAGTGATTTTGTTCTCGATGTAAATCCAAATTTTGAATTTCCGCATATGTTAATATCAACGGTAATTGAAGGAGTTCATCATCAACGTTATTTTTCTAAACACTTACCTTCTCTTACCGATGTAGAAGAAGGAAAAGATAATATTGCTCGTTTTTATAATGATCTTGTTTTAAAAACCATAAAAGAATGAGAAAGTATAGTGTGATATTATACTCTAAACACCTTGTTGTGCTTATCATATTTGGTATGATGATGTTGCAATCTGTAAGCCCAACGCTTGCACTTCTTGTAGATACTAGCTACGAGTTAGAGCTAGTCGATAGAGAAGAAGATGTTGACGAGAAAGAAAAACGAGAAGACATTAAGGAAAAAAAAATAAAACTATTTGCAATATATACTAACAATACACTGTATTACAGAAGTCAATCTTCTCTATACTCAAAACCTCAATCTATAGGCAATAGTATTGTTTTAGAAATCCCTATCCCACCGCCAGATATAGTATAATCGTTTACTACCTATCTAGTAATGTCCCCATGTCTTTTGGGGTACACTATTCACAATACATATAAAACATACAGGACTACTTTATAGTGGTCTCATTTCATAACATTTAATTGTCATTAGATGAAACTAATCATGTCACCTTGGAAGCGATTTATAAGTCTTCTAGAACTCGATAGAAAAGATGTTCGTCAAATTTTTTACTATGCCATTTTTGCGGGCCTAGTAGCACTTACACTTCCCTTGGGAATTCAAGCTATTATTAACCTTATTCAAGGAGCTCAGGTATCTTCTTCTTGGATTGTTCTTGTTGTTCTCGTAACACTAGGAGTTATTTTTCAAGGTATTCTACAATTAATGCAAATACGCATTTTAGAAAATATGCAACAAAAAATATTTACAAGAGCTTCTTTTGAGTTTGCGTATCGTTTTCCTAAAATTAAAATGGAAGAACTTCGTAATTATTATCCACCAGAACTTGCAAATCGCTTTTTTGATGTGCTTACGATACAGAAAGGGCTTTCAAAAATATTAATAGATTTTCCAGCAGCAGCCTTACAAATTGTATTTGGACTTATCGTATTATCATTGTATCATCCTTTCTTTATTATTTATGGATTCTTATTGGTTATTCTTATGTATGTGGTTTTTAAATACACAGCAAAGAAAGGACTGGAAACTAGTTTGGCTGAATCAAAGAGCAAGTACAAAGTAGCACATTGGATTCAAGAAGTTTCTAGGTCACTTATAAGCTTTAAAGTATCTGGGAATACAAACCTTGCGATGCAACGTAATGACTCTTTGACAACAAGTTACCTAGAAGCTAGAGAAAGTCATTTTAAGGTATTAGTAATTCAGTTTATACAACTTATTGGTTTTAAAGTATTGGTGACAGCTGGACTTTTAATCATAGGTGGATTACTTGTTTTAAATCAAAAAATGAACATAGGTCAGTTTGTAGCTGCAGAGATTATAATTTTATTGGTTATTGGATCAGTAGAAAAATTAATTAATGGTTTAGAATCTTTTTATGATGTATTGACATCTTTAGAAAAGATAGGACAGATTGTAGATAAAAAACTGGAAGAACAATCAGGTGAAGATCCATTTGATAATACAGAAGATCTTCATATAGAATTAGATAATGTAAAATATATAACACCTGAAGAAAAAGAAGTACTGCATGCCATTGATTTTAAGGTAGATAAAAAAGATAGAACCCTTCTTGAAGGAGCTTCTGGATCTGGAAAAACAACGATACTTAAATTATTATCTGGATTAGTACAACCTACAAGTGGTGCCTTATATATAAATGATATATCTATAAAAGGAATATGGCCTAGTAAATATCGAGCGGGGATAGGACAAGTGCTTCCATCTCAATCCCCTTTTGAAGGAACCATCTTAGAAAATATCACATTTGGGAATAAGAACATTTCAAAAGAACAATTACATAGTGTGCTTAAAAACATTGGATTACTTCCCTTTATAAAAGAACAATCTAATGGTCTTAATACGATAATTTACCCAGAAGGACAACAAATCCCTTTTACAGTATCTAAACGCATTGTGCTTGCAAGTGCTATTATTCATAACCCAAGATTATTATTACTTAAAGACCCTCTAGAACATTTTGAGCCAGAAGAAGCCATTCAAATTATACACTATCTCACAGCACCAGAAAGACCTTGGGCACTTGTGGTGTCAAGTAGGAATGAACATTGGAATCACTATTGTAATCAAGTTATTTCGATTTCAGAAGGGAAAATAACCTCAAAAAATAAGAACAATGCTTAACATCTCTCATAATAAACTTAATAAGAAAGTATCACTAGAGGGATATACCGCTTTCGCGAAAGCGTTTACCCCAAAATATAGCGTTTATTTTAATCGTTTTTTAATCATATTTGCTATCATAGGTGTGTTAGTACTCTTTTTACCGTGGACACAGAATGTAAACGGAAATGGATATGTAACAACGCTAACACCAGATCAACGTCCACAAACCATACAATCACCTATTCCTGGTCGTATTGAACAATGGTATGTAAGAGAAGGAGATTTTGTAAAGAAAGGAGATACCATTTTATTTATTTCAGAAATAAAAACGGAATACCAAGACCCGCAATTGGTAGCGCGTACCAATGAACAACGTAATGCAAAAAGCCGTTCTGTAACTTCCTATCAAGAGAAGATAAAAGCCTTAGGAAATCAAGTAAATGCACTTGTTAATGAACGTGCATTAAAATTGTCACAAGCTGAGAATAAACTAAAACAATCTGGCTTTAAAGTAAAAAGTGATAGTATCGATCTTCAAGCGGCTCAAACAAATCTTGAGGTAGCACAAAAACAATACGATCGTACTGTTATATTACAATCAGAAGGATTAAAAGCAGTGACTGATGTTGAGGTAAAACGATTGAAACTTCAAGAAACACAAGCAAAACGGATCTCTCAGGAAAATAAATTATTAGCAAGTCAAAATGAAGTGATTAACGCTCAATTAGAGATCAGTCGTATTGCAGCATCCTATGCAGATAAGATTGCCAAGTCTCGTAGTGATCGTTATACAGCAGAATCTAATCAGTTTGACACCCAAGCGCAGGTGAGTAAATTAGAAAATCAAGCGACAAATTATGAGATGCGTAATGCTCTCTATTATATTACGGCACCACAAAATGGTTATATCAATAAAGCGATAAAAGATGGAATAGGAGAGACGTTTAAAGAAGGAGATAAACTTGTAGGGATTATGCCTGCAAACTACGACCTCGCTGTAGAGACATATGTAGCTCCTATAGATTTACCACTGATTCATTTGGGAGAAAATGTACGTATCCAGTTTGATGGTTGGCCAGCAATTTTTTTTAGCGGTTGGCCTAATGCTTCTTTTGGGACCTATGCAGGAAAAGTTGTAGCGATAGAAACCTTTATAAGTGATAATGGGAAATTTAGAGTACTTATTGCTCCAGATGCAACTCAAGAAGCTTGGCCAAAAAGCATGCGAGTAGGCTCAGGAGCATATACGATTGCATTACTTGAAGATGTACCCATTTGGTACGAACTATGGAGGCAGCTTAATGGGTTTCCTCCTAATTACTATACACCAGACGGAAAAGAAATTGCCAAAAAGAAATAACATGAAAACACAAATTATATATAGTTTGCTAGTGATCCTTTGTTCTTTTATAACGGTAGGGAGTGCACAAGAATCCGGTACAACAGGAGAACAAATCCTCACATTTGAAGAATATATAGGATATGTAAAAAAGCATCATCCTTTATTAAAACAAGCAGAGCTAGTCTTAAAACAAGGAGAAGCTAACCTCTTAAAAGCAAGAGGAGGTTTTGACCCTAAGATAGAAGTAGATTATGCTCGTAAACAATTTAAAGGCATCGATTATTATGATGAACTCAATACAACATTTAAAATACCTACGTGGTATGGCGTCGAGTTTAAAGCAGGATTTGAGCAAAATTCTGGAGAATTTTTAAATCCAAGACTTAATGTACCAGAAGAAGGGTTGTATAGTGTAGGTGTTTCGATAGCACTTGCACAAGGGTTTTTGATCAATGATCGGATGGCTACGTTGAGAAAAGCCAAATTCTTTAAAGAACAAACAAAAGCAGATAGAGACTTATTGGTGAATAATGTGCTATTTGAAGCAAGTAAAGCATATTTTGAATGGCTTGAGTATGCAAATGCTCAACGTATTTATACCGCTTTTTTGGAGAATGCAACAATACGTCTCAAAGCAGTTGAACGTAGTGTGGCAGTAGGGGATAAAGCAGCAATTGATAGCGTAGAAGCTAAGATCACACTTCAGAATAGGGAACTTAATTTAGAAGTAGTGTCTTTAAAAAGACAAAAAGCAGCCTTGATTGTAAGTAATTTTTTGTGGCTACAAGACGTCCCTATTGAGTTGCAAGACGATATCATGCCTATAATACCACAACAGCAAATTTTAAAACAATCCCTTCAGATAGATGGTACAATGCAGGTGGATGCTTTCTTAGAAACACATCCTAAATTGAGAAGCCTAGACGCTAAAATCTCAAACTTAATAATAGATCGATCTCTGAAGAAAAATAAGTTACTACCTAAAATCAATCTAGAGTATAATTTTATAAGTCCAGAATTTAATGATCTTTCTGGATATAATACGCAGGAGTATAAAGCTGGGCTAGCTTTTAGCTACCCTATTTTTACGAGGAAGGAACGAGGTGATGTTAGACTTGCTGAGCAGAAATTGCAAAGCACAGAATTGGATCGTATCTCAACCTCGCTCACACTAAAAAATAAATTAAGCGCTGTACAAACTGAGATAACGTCTCTTGATAAACAAAATGAACTTATTAAACGTATTGTAGATGACTATAAAACATTAGTCAGTGCAGAAGAACGTAAATTCTTTTTAGGTGAGAGTTCGTTATTTCTTATTAATTCTAGAGAACAAAAATTAATAAACGCAGAACTAAAAGAAAATACGCTGTTAATCAAGCAAATAACAGCAATTGCAAATCTGTACAATGTGTTAGGACTTGGCAATTAAATGTGTTTATCTTCTTTTTAATAAGAATTATTAACAATCTAACGGCTTATATGTAATTAGTAATCAGGAAACTACTTACATATTGTTATTAGTGCAATTAATTAAAACTATGCACGCATAGGATGATTATATTTTTTCTCATAGATTCGCAACCGCATTATAGAGGTAACAATTTCATAATAAATAAGTTGTGATGAAATTTCTATTTTTGCATATATAATAACCTAACATAATTTTTATGAAGAAAACAGTACTTTTTTTGACACTTTTTTGTGTTCATGTAATCGCTTTCAGTCAGATTCCGGCTTATTATGATGATGTAAATCTTACATTACAAGGTACCTCCTTGCAAAACGAATTGGCATCCAAGGTTACAAATACACATACCACCTTTTTGACATATACCCCAGGAGTATGGGACGCATTACAAGTAGCAGATCTAGATCCTACAAATTCAAATAATGTATTACTTATTTACGGTTATGATGATACTGATGGTAATACATTAACAGATAGAACAAGAGATAAAAATCTAAATGGAGGAAGTGCAGGCGAGTGGAATAGAGAACATACCTATCCTAGATCATTAGGAAATCCTAATTTAGGAAGTGAAGGGCCAGGATCTGATGCACATCATATCCGTCCAAGTGACATTCAGTTAAATTCGCAACGAAGCAATCGTAAATATGCAGATGGTTCTGGAAATGCTGGAGTTACTGCACAAGGACATTTTTATCCTGGAGATGAATGGAAAGGAGATGTAGCGCGTATGATGTTATTTATGTATGTACGTTACAATAGTCGTTGTTTACCTTCTAATGTGGGGATAGGAAACGCAGTAGCAAGTGATGCAAATATGATTGATTTATTCTTAGAGTGGAATGTAGAAGATCCAGTAAGTGCTTTTGAAGATACCCGTAATCAGGCTATAGAAGGTATCCAAGGAAATAGAAATCCTTTTATAGATAACCCCGCTTTTGCTACGCAAATATGGGGAGGATCACAAGCCGAAGATCGATTTGGAGGAGGCACTACAGACCCTGGAGATACAACTGCTTCAGAACTATTCTTTTCGGAATATGTAGAAGGATCTTCTTTTAATAAAGCAGTAGAGATCGCAAACTTTACAGGCGCATCTGTAGGATTATCTTCATACTCTATACGAAGACAAACGAATGGATCCGGTTCTTGGAGTAGTGGTTATGCATTGAGTGGCTCTTTAAACACTAATGATGTATTTGTAGTAGCACATAGCTCTGCAAATGCTACGATTACAGGAGTTGCAGATGCTGCAACATCAAACTCGGCAATTAGTTTTAATGGAAACGATCCTGTAGGTTTATTTAAAAACGGAGTGTTAATCGATGTTATCGGAACATTTAATGGCGGAAGTGCCAACTTTGCAAAAGATGTAACACTTCGTAGAAAAGCTACAGTATTATCACCAAATACCACCTATACAACGGCAGAGTGGGATAGTTTTTCTTCAAATACCGTAGATGGTCTAGGAGCACATACGATCGAAGGTTCAGGGTCTACACCAGATACAGAAGCTCCTACAGCTCCTACAAACCTTACAGCTTCATCTATTACAGAAACCACCGTAAACCTATCTTGGAATGCAGCTATCGATAATGTAGGTGTTGTAGCGTATGATGTTTATAATGGTAATGCAGTAATCGCGACAACAACAGTGACCAATTATGCAGTGACAGGATTAACACAAGCAACAAGCTATAGCTTTAGTATAAGGGCAAAAGATGATGCATCCAATGTTTCAAATGCAAGTGCTAGCGTGTCTGTAACAACAGATGCAGTGGTTCTAAACTACTGTAATTCTAGCGGAAACAATGTGAATTTTGAGTACATTGATTTTGTTGGAATCTCTGGTATTTCAAATACAACAAATGCAAATGGCGGTTATGGAGATTTTACAAACCAAACAGGAACACTAGGATATGGATCTAATAGTATTGTATTGAGCGTAGGTTTTTCTGGACAATCTTATACAGAAAATTGGGGTGTTTGGATTGATTTTAATCAAAACGGAACCTTTGAGTCTTCAGAAAAAGTAGTGACAGGATCAACATCTAGTGCAGGGAATTTATCCTATAACCTTACAGTGCCTACGACAGCACTTGCCGGAAATACGAGAATGCGTGTTGCTATGAAGTGGAATGGTGTACCGACACCTTGTGAAACATTCTCTTATGGCGAGGTAGAAGATTATACAGTTACAATTTCTTCAAATAGAGAAGCAACAAGCACAAATCTTGCCATGAGAATAGATGGTGAATTGGGTGTTGAAACTCCAGTATTTGATGCACAATTTATACAACGCGATGCAGCGATGATGATTCAGATGACAGATGATAGGGAAGTAGCATACACGATTTATAATGTACTAGGACAACAAATCACAGAAGGTTCTTTTAAAGGGACAACACAAGTGACTGCTATGCCAAAAGGCATCTATTTTATAAATATCCAAGACGATCAACGCACGATCAGTAAGAAATTTATAAAGCGTTAAGCGTTATTTTTTATACTTTTAAAGATCGCTTAGAGATTCTTCTTTAGGCGATTTTTTATGCCTTATAATATGTATCTTGTAAGGAATTATAGTATTTATTGACCTAGCGTTCCAACTCGTTTTATGAAAAAGATATTCCTCCTTATTGTATGTATATGTGCACTTTCGTGCGAAAAACCAAGTCCAACACTTCAAACGGGTTTTTGGAGAGCTGCCTTAATTGTTCAAGACACTAAGGAGCTTCCTTTTATTTTTGAAGTAAAAGACAATGGAACCCTTGTGATTCAAAATGCTGAAGAGCGTATTACAGTTGATGAGATTGTGATCAAAGGTGATAGTATCCGAATCCAAACACCCGTTTTTGAAGGGTATTTTCAAGGTGTATTCAGTAAAGATGGAACCCAAATTACAGGCGACTTTATAAAACCAAGTCTAGATCGCGTCGTCCCATTTACGATGAAGTATGGAGACGAAGTACGCTTTCGCGAAAGCGTAAAAACACCCATTACCGATATCACAGGAAGTTGGGAAACCGTATTTAGTGATGAAGGTCCTGAAGATCGATATATTGCCAAAGGTATTTTTGAACAAGACGGAAACCAAGTAATAGGGACTTTCCGAACAACCACAGGGGATTATAGATTTCTTGAAGGAGTTATAGAAGGGGATCAATTACAACTCTCAACCTTTGATGGAGCCCATGCATTCTTATTTACGGCAACCGTGACTGATAGTACTTTAGAAGGACATTTTTATAGCGGAAATCATTGGAAAGAACCTTTTGTGTCTAAACGTAATAATGAGTATGAACTTCCAGATGCTAAAGATTTGACCTATATAAAAGAGGGATATGATGGACTCTCGTTTTCATTTCCAGATATAGATGGCACGATGGTATCTCTGGATGATGAACGTTATAAAGACAAAGTGGTTCTTGTGCAAATTATGGGGTCTTGGTGTCCTAATTGCTTAGAAGAATCTAAATACTATGTTGAATATTTAAAAGAACATCCAAATCCTAATTTTGAAATCGTTGCACTCGCTTTTGAATATGCTCCGACAAAGGAAAAAGCCTTTGGAAGCATTAAACGATTAAAAGATCGATTAGAGATTCCATACCCTATTTTACTCGCTCAGTATGGAGATTCCGATAAGAAATTGGCTAATGATAAATTGCCAATGCTTAACCATATTATCTCATATCCTACTTCAGTTTTTGTAGATAAGAAAGGGGAAGTAAGGCGTATTCATACTGGTTTTAATGGAGCAGCAACGGGTCAAAAACACCTTGATTTTAAAGCAGATTTTGAGCAATATGTTAAAAGTCTACTTGAGGAGTAGATTTAACAGGAAGCTAACATTTTTTATAAAACGTGCTTCATACCTTTTGGGCTCTAAAAAAACAACCCGAAAATGAAAAAAATATACCAAATTATTGCAAGTCTAGCAATATGTTTATTAATCGTACAGGTAGATGCAACTGCACAAATAAAAACACCAGCAACAAGCCAGAAAGCAACGGTAAATCAAACCGTAGGGATTTCTGATGTATCTATTACATACTCAAGACCTAGTGTAAGAGGAAGAAAAATATGGGGAACTCAACTGGCACATTATGGCTTCCAGAATTTAGGTTTTGGAACATCAAAAGCAGCGCCTTGGAGAGCTGGAGCCGATGAGAATACAGTGATTACATTTTCTCACGATGCTACTGTAGAAGGGAAAGCAATTAAAGCGGGAACGTATGGGTTGCACGTAGGATTACAAGAAAATGGTACCGCCACTGTGGTATTTTCAAATAATTCGACCTCTTGGGGAAGTTATTTTTATGACGAAAATGAAGATGCTTTACGTGTAGATGTAAAGATGGCAGATAATGCACATACAGAGTTACTCACTTATGCATTTGTAGCAGTAGATAATGCATCTGCAACGGTAGCATTACAATGGGAGAAAAAAGCAATCCCTTTTAAAATAGGGTTTGATGTTCCTAGTATTGTGATGGAAGATATCAGTAACAAATTAAGAGATCAAACAGGATTTAACCGTCCAGCTTGGGAAAGTGCAGCACAATATGCATTTAGTATTGGAAATACAGAAAAAGCTTTAGAATGGGTAAATGCAGCACAAGCAGGACAGTTTTTTAGTCAGAAGACATTTGGCAATGCACAATTGAAATCGGCGATATTAAATCAAATGGGGAAATCTAATGAAGCTATCGCCGAAATGGAAAGCGTATTTGATCAAGCAACAGCATTAGAATTACACGGATATGGAAGACAATTAATAGCTGGAGGAAACCTTGAAAAAGCAGAAGAAGTCTTTAAAACTAATGCAAAGAAAAATAACAATGCATGGCCTACGCAATATGGCTTAGGTAGACTATACTCTGCAAAAGCAGATTATAAAACAGCGATTAAATACTTACAAAAAGCCTTACAAAACGCTCCAAACGCTGGTTCTAAAGGAAATGTACAAGCAAATATCGATAAACTTAAAAAAGGAGAAGACATCAATTAGTCTTTTAAAATAAAATGCAATTACTTTAAAGCCTACATACGTAGGCTTTTTTGTTTTAGAGAAGTAGACTCCGCTGCTTTTTAAGTATCTTTCTAAAAAAAAGAAATGAAAGGATGTGTATACATGCTTATTTTGAGTGCTGTACTGCTATGCGGTTGCTCGGATACAGATGATGATGCTATGATATTGCCGGTAGATACCACAACAGATTTTCCTGATTTTACATTCTTAAACTTCTCAGGAACTACTACTTTATTGCAATACGAATTCTTGTCTTTTAATCAAATGGGAAGTTACACCGATATTGCTTCTTTAGATGGTGTAAGTCCTAATATACAGCGAGTTGAGGTTGTGGGGGATGTGGCAGGTATGTATGCAGGTAATATGGTGTGGCTTAAAAACTTTAGGACAGGAACGGTATCTGTGGGGACTAACTTTTTTGATGAATCGGATACAGAGTTTCGTAGTTGGACAGTTAACTCAGAACAAGAAGTGTTCTCTGGATTTAATGATTCGCCAGCCTTTGATAATTTTAAACTCCGTACGATCAGTCTTAATACAGGAGTCGTTTCTGAGACACAAATAGGGGCTTTAGGTCAAAACAGTATTCCTGCTTATAAAAATCAACGATTGGTTTTTTATGAAAATCAAACGACCACCACGGGAACTCAACAAGCTACACTAGTGGTTGTGAATACAGACGAAGTAGAAGTAATTGGGTTAGAAGTCCTAGACGGAGTTCATGTTTTCGGGCTCGCTTTTGGAGATGCCCATGATATCTATGCATTTTTGAGTAACAATACTTATGTGAGATATGATGTAAATACGTTTACACTTTTAGACACAGCGCCTTCTTCATTTAATCGTGTTTTAGATGGTTCAGAACCTATTATAAATGGTCAATTGTATTATACCTTTATGCAACCAGAGCCTACTGTGATAGAAGATGTACCAGCTATTTATGATATTAATTCCCAAACGACCACACTCGTAGATATTACGCCAATGCTTGCAACACTTTCTGAGAATAATGGATGGACCAATCTTACACGTACTACAATGAACTATGTAGATTCTTTACAAGCGTGGCTTATTGGGTATAGCTATGTAGACGCCAGTGGCGTCACACAAGGCGGCGTTGCTAAGTTTTCTAATGAAGGAGTACTCTTAACAAATCTTGAAGTCACAGATCATCCGTGGAATATGATTGTGTTGGAGTAAGCATTCTTTTTTCTCTTATAGTATTGTGGTACATATAAGAACGTACGTATTATCACTATTTCTAGTGAATGTGCCTATCAAACGATTGTTATCCTGAAGTTGGCTAATGATCTCATCACACATAGTAGAGCAATCAATAGGAATTGTGTTTAATAATTGAAATCCTGTAGTTGTATCGCCTGTAACAAATGTTTCCGTGACACCACCCGCACCTAAAGCAAGCCATACATCAAAAGTTTCTGTAGTAGATCCAGGTGTTTTGCTTACTTCATTTATAAGTTCATAACGTATGCTGCTTCCATCGGCAGGAGGATTGTCTATTTCAGACTTTCTCACAATAAGCTCATAATCAAATCCGAGTTCATAATTAAACCCTTCTATACCACTATAAAAAATCCTAAAATTAGGATCATCACCTTCTCTTACAAGTGTAGTAAATTGTAAATCAAGACCTACGGCTGTTGTTTTGTAATGTTTAATTTCTAGAGAGACGATTTGGGCATTATCATCATCGTTTGAGCAACCAGTAAAGATGCTTGCTGTGATTAGTAAGATTAGATAATTGATGTAGGTAGTTTTCATGAAGATTATTTATAATAAGATGTAAAGAATGTAAAAAGGTTGCTTTAAGGCGTGTTAATAAATTACAAACTAGCTTATATAGCTCCAGATATTCTTAAACTTAACCATTTGCGCATACATAAAGCGTATGATTTGGTTTTCCGCTTTCGCGAAAGCGGGGTCATCCTTTACCACACCCCATGCATAGCTTCTTGCCACTTTTAAGATATCATTATCGCGTATGATGTCACCTATTTTAAGGTTAAGGACACCACTTTGTTGTGTACCCATAATATCACCAGGGCCTCTAAGCTTTAAATCAACCTCTGCAATCTCAAAACCATCATTGGTGCGTGTCATCGTCTCCAATCTAGTTTTGGAATCACTAGAGAGCTTAAAACTGGTCATAAGAATACAATAACTCTGCTCGGCACCACGACCTACACGACCTCTTAATTGATGTAGTTGACTCAATCCAAATCGCTCGGCACTCTCAATAATCATCATTGAGGCATTAGGGACATTTACGCCAACTTCAATCACCGTTGTGGCAACCATGATTTGAGTTTCGCCTTTGATAAAGCGTTGCATTTCATATTCTTTATCGGCAGCTTTCATCTTTCCATGCACGATAGAAATTTGATATTCGGGCTGTTGAAATTCTCTCGAAATACTCTCGTAGCCATCCATCAAATCTTTGTAATCCATAGCCTCAGATTCTTGGATTAATGGGTACACAATATAGACCTGTCTTCCCTTCTTAATTTCATCACGAATAAAGGCAAAAACTTTGAGTCTATTTGCATCATATCTGTGTACAGTTTTAATCGATTTTCTACCAGGTGGTAACTCATCAATTATAGATACATCAAGATCTCCATAAACGGTCATGGCGAGGGTGCGAGGAATAGGAGTGGCGGTCATCACAAGTACGTTAGGAGGGAACTCATTTTTATGCCATAATTTACTGCGTTGTTTTACACCAAAACGATGTTGTTCATCAATCACAGCAAGTCCTAAATTTTTAAATTTAACCTTATCTTCGAGCAACGCATGTGTACCGATTAAGATGTCTAATTCGCCATTTTCTAATTTTTCATGAAGAATTTTTCTATCTGAAGCTTTAGTTGAGCCAGTTAATAATGAGATACTGGTTTTTAGCGGTTTACATAATTCAATAAGTCCATTATAGTGTTGGACTGACAAAATTTCAGTTGGCGCCATAAGACACGCTTGAAAACCATTGTCAAGTGCTATTAACATTGATAGTAACGCTACAATAGTCTTCCCAGAACCTACATCTCCTTGCAAAAGCCGACTCATTTGCGCATGTGTACCCAAATCACGACGTATTTCTTTAATGACTCGTTTTTGAGCATCTGTTAAATCAAAGGGTAAATGCTGTTTGTAAAAGTCATTAAAAAGCGGTCCTACTTTTTCAAAAGAATACCCTTTTATTTTGGTTTTATGTGTTCTGTTTTTAAATGCAAGTTGTAACTGAATATAGAAAAATTCTTCAAATTTTAATCGGTATTGTGCCTTTGCTAAATCACTCTGAGATTGTGGAAAATGAATGTTCAATAATGCCTCTCTTTTTGGCATTAATTTCAGAGCTTCAATGATAGGTTTTGAGAGGCTTTCATGTAAGTGACTTTTGGCTTCCAAAAAGAGCGTTTGCATAAGTACATTTACAACCTTATTTGTGATGCCTTTATTGCTCAATTTTTCAGTACTTGGATATACAGGTTGCATGGCACTACGTAGACTTTTTTTGTGGTCTTCTAGTAATTCCATTTCTGGATGTGGCATAGAATAATTGCCATTATAATAATTGGTCTTCCCAAAAATCACATACACCGTATTGAGCTTTAATCGTTCTTTGATCCACTTCTGTCCTCTAAACCAAACGAGCTCCATGGTGCCTCCATCATCTTTAAAAGTAGCAACGAGTCGCTTTCCTTTTCCTTCTACCATTTTAAGACTGGTTACCTTACCGACGATTTGCACATCAGAACTATTGCGTTCTAACTCAGAAATGGTATAATACCGAGTACGGTCTATATATCGGTTAGGAAAAAGATGTATTAGGTCTTGATAGGTATGAATCCCTAACTCAGCACGTAATAAATCAGCCCTATTGGGTCCAACGCCTTTTAAGTAGTCGATAGGTGTCTGAAGGAATGTGGGATTCATTAAAGCTAATTTAAATGAATTTCACTGGTTTGGGAAATTTTTGTTTGAGCGTATTTATTTTTAATTTGTTCCTATGTTATAACCCTTGTTTTATTGCGGCGTATCTTTTTTCCAATATTCTTTCTTAGCTTTCTTTTGTTTATAATAGGCAACAAAGATTAATGAGAATGGAAAGAATAAAATAATCAAAATCCATTTAATAATAGTTAAAATTAAATTCATATCTCTTTTATATACAGTGTGTTTTTAGTTTTTCTCGTGCTTCTTCATCTCCTAACTTAGCCGATTCTATAAAATTTTGACAAGCATTTATGGAATCCTTTTTTCCAATATATGCTTTCCCAAGTATGAAATAACAATCCTTTATAGCATAATTGGCTTTTAAAGATTTGTTGATATCAGAAATAGCCCTATCGTACATTTCTATTTCTAAAAATTCAAGTCCTCGTTCAAAATAGATTTCGTAATCGTATACGTTGTAATCCATATCACTATCAAAATTCTTAAAGTCAAAATTTGGAACAATACTGATACCTCCTTCATTTGAATTTAATGCACCTTCAGTTTTAAGAGCCTCAGTATAGTAGGCAATGGCTTTATTATGTTCTTTTAAACTACTAAAATTGTTTCCAATATTATATAGTGCCACAGTATTGTCACCATCAAATCCTAATAGTTTTTTATAATCAGCGATACCTCCTTTATAATCTCCTAATTTTGATTTATAAAAGCCTCTGTTTAAAAGAGCAGGCCTGAATTTGGATTGCTTATCAATAGCTTTGTCAAGACTTAAAATAGCTTCTTCCCATTTTCCTTCTTTCTTTAAGCCTAAAGCATTATTATAATATTCGCCAGCAGGCGTAAAGTCACAACTGTTCAGTGCAAAGAGTAGAAATACGAGTATTGTCGTCTTTTTCAATGTAAATGATATTTAATATGTATCAATGCTTCCATAATGTGTAGTTGTGTGGTGTTCTACTAATCCCATTGTATGGGTAACACAATTATACCTTCCTTTTTTAAAACGTTATAAAACGCTTCATTCAGAATATGGTCTTCTTTAAAAACGTATAATTTTGTTGCTAAGTCAATAGTATTTTTTATAAGATCGTTCTTTTTGTCAATCTTTTTGTGAATTTCTTTTAAGAGGACATTCTTATAATAATCCCCTTTAACATGGGTTAAAATAAAATCTTCAAGATCGTTAGTCATTTTGGTATTCAAATATTCTAAAACTAATTCTAAATATCTTTTCTTTTTTTCTAAACTAACCATATAATTTTGAAAGTATTCATCAATTTCTTTGTTAATTTTTATTTCAGAGGAGATGCATATACTTCTATTTATTTCCTTAAAATAAGTTTCAAAAGCTTTATTTAATTCAACTTCATTGGGATAAATATCTTTTCGCTTATCTATTTTTAAACGACTTATTGCTGCGGGCTCTAAATCTGCATAGTTATAGGATTCTTTGATTAATACATTAAAGTCTTCTAAACTTAATTTGGCTCCAGTATAAATATACATCTCGTCATATCCACCAAAAATTTTAGTATTGACGAATAAAGTATCACTATTAATTATTCTTTCTATTGATTCGCCTGAAAGATATGGTAGTTCACCAGCGCCATGAATTGTAGTCCACTCTAGTAGATAAATATCTTTAATTTCTTTAAGCTCAACATTTTTTCTATCTTTTCTGTTAATAAAAGGAGGTAAGTTTTCTAACTGATAAATGAAATCTATTAATTGTACTGTACTGTCTTTGGTGAAGTATTTTTTAATTGACTCATTTTCTTTAGGTTTTATATAATTATCTTCAATCATATATTCTCCAAAAAATTTTAGATTACTTATTTCAATATTCCCATTAGTATAGATGATTTTTGTTTTTACAATTGAAAAACAATGTCCACAATCAGCAATACTTAATTGATAAAAAAGTTGGAATACTAGAATCAGAATTGCTTTTTTAAAAATATACATTTTCATTCTTCTATAATGTTTTTCAATATTTTTCGTACCGTTTTGCTAAGTTTATTTGGTGTTTTTGGTCCACTCTGATTGGTCATGATTGAAATACCTACGTTATACTTTGGGAAAATGAATAACCAGTTTTGCATTCCGCTAGTTCCTCCGTGATGATTATAAGATCTACCATACTTATCATTCCATACTCTCCAAAAGTATCCAATTTTAAAAGTTTTTCCTCTTTCGTATAGTACTCTTTGAGATTCAAGGACGACTGGGTTTTTAGTATTTAATTGTAAAGCGGCATATTGCATCATATCTGTCATAGTCATTTTTGCTCCGCTTCCTGTTGCCCAAAGTGTATTTAATTGGTTAGGAGATTGTGTTTCATTGTTCATCCAGTATCCTTGAACAAGCTTTTGTTTCTGTGTTTCGTCCAATGTAATAGCAGTATTGAACATATTATTTTCAGCTAAGAAACTCTCTTTTAATAATTGATCAATATCCTTTTGGTAGATTGTTTCTAAAACATGTCCAATCAACTCTGCTCCAGCATTTGAATATAAGTATGTAGTTCCTGGTGCTTCAGTTATGGAAATGTTTTTTAAATCTGCTAGAAACTGTTTTTTGTTATAAGATCTCTCCAGTTTAATATATTCTTCAGGGACATGTTCATCAAATTTTTCAAATACGTTATTCATTTCTAGAGGTAAAAACTTAGGCAAACCACTTGTATGTGTGAGTAAATGCTTTATCGTGATAGGAGTGTCATTATATTGTAAGTTTGAAAAGTCTCCTTCTAAATAGATGATTACAGCATCATCTAACTTTATTTTTTCTTCTAATACTGCTCTAGCGACCAAATACCCTGTCATCGTTTTTGTGACAGATGCGATTTCATATATGGTTTCATTGTTTGGAGTATTGCCTTCTCCTTTGTCAATTTCTCCATAATGTCCAGTATACACCTCGCCGTCTTTATATATACCAATAGATACTGAGTTGATATCTTTGTCTTTTATAAAAGAACTCCCATGTTTTTCGATAGATTTTAAAATTGGATCTTCGACATTGCTTGTTTGAGAAAAGGACTTTTGAAATGAAAACGTAGAAATTATAAGTACAATAGGTAGAAGGTATTTCATTTCTTTTTTTAATCTATTTTATCAAAAAATGCGCCATCTTTTTATTAAGAGCGTTTAATAGGGTTGTTTTTTAGATGTAGGGTAGTGGTCTTGTGTGCAAAGAAATGTGGGATTCATTAACGTTAATTTAAATGAATTTCTATATTCAGACAATGATCGATATAAGTTTACTATTTTAAATTTGTTTATTTTTTTTGAGTTCTTCTAATACTTTTTTACTGATTTTTGTATTAGTTAGATCAGCTCCTTTTAAGTTAGCACCTGTTAAGATAACACCTGTTAAGTCAGCATCTCTTAAATCAGCATCTCTTAAATCAGCACCTCTTAAATCAGCATCTCTTAAAATAGCTTCTGTTAAATCAGCTCCTGTTAAATTAGCACCTCTTAAAGAAGCTCTTGTTAAATCAGCATCTCTTAAATTAGCTTTTGTTAAATCAGCATCTCTTAAAATAGCATCTCTTAAAATAGCTTTTGGTAAATGAGTATTTTTTAAATCACCCTCTCTTAAATTAGCATAAGTTAAATTAACATAAGCTAGTTGTACTCCATTCAAGTTTGTTTTATAGAAATTAACGTTATATAAATCCTTTACATGTAATGTTGAGTCTTTGATATTTAAATGATTATAGAAATTTAACATAAGTTTTTCTCCTCCAACTCTTTGTTCAGATATTCTAGCTGTAAAATTCCCAAAAGAAGTTTCATTTGGCCATTTAATATCTGATACTATATCGGTAATATTAGCTATAATACTATTAAAAACTAATAAAGCCCTCTCAGCGTTTATTGCTTGTTTGTTTTCTACATTGTATGTAGGAAGTCTAGGTGATATTTTTTCTAAAGGCATTCCTTTGTCAAGCATTTGGTTAAATAGAATGACAATTGTGCTCTGTAAAGATGTAAGTATTTCAGGATTGGTTTTATGGAGCAATTGAAACTCATTTCGTATAAATTTGATGAGATCATAGTCTGGTATCATCGGACCAAAGAGTTTAATCCATTCTACTAGGCAATCTTCTTCATTCCATCCTTTGTTTTTGTATGGGTCGTTTTCGTTTTCTTTTAACTGCTCTTGGATAATTAACAGTTTATTGGTTAGTTTTTTAGCAGTCAGATATTCCCCAAAACTTTTATGTGTAAATTCAAAAGTTTGTGATCCTTCTGAAGATTGTCCAGCTTGTCGAAAATAAAAAGCAGCTAATAATGAGAGAACCCCTTTCTCTGCATCAGAAATAAATTGTTTTAGTAAACGAGTTAATCCATTAGTTTCAAAGTGTTGTGTAATATCTTTTACAGTCGTTGTACGACCTTTTCCATGCCAAGCAGACAGAGCTATTTCTTCTAGAATCACGCAAAAATGTTTAATTTCAATCTTTTTAATTGACTGTAGACGTTTCCCGTCCGCATAACTTCGTTCATATACAGCTTTTAATAGATCATCATAAATTTCATTAAGATTTGTATTTTCTGTAAATGTAATTTTGCCCCGTTGATAACTTAAGGCTACTAGAAAATTAAGTAAAGGCTGCGCAGTAATTTCGTCTATTTCTTCATTTTGAAGTTCTTCTGGTAATTTTTTATACCTCAGTCCGGTAACTTGCCCATATTTTTTCCACCAGAGATCACGTTGATCTTTATCTAATAACTTTTTAAGATCTGTTAAATTTGTTTTTTCATTTTTAGGAAGATAATAAGGCAATAGGCGTAAGATTTGTCCATTGTTTCGAAAGTCAGATTCATTTTGTTGTATAATAATATCCCTTCCACTAATGATGGCTTGTATTTTTAACTCTCTGCTATTAAAGTTAGTAATGCTTTTTTCTACCTCTCTTAAAAAGCTTTGCGCAATATCTGCAAGAACTTTTCCTTGCATAGCAAGTTCATCTAATCCATCAAATAGAATAACTAATTTTTCATCATCATCATTAATAGGGTCATGTGTAAAATACTTATCGTATCGCAAAAATGCACGTATGCTTTCATCTAATTTATCTTCTATATCAAACCGATGTAGAGGTATAAATAAAACTCGATTTCCTAGTGAAGATAATTTTGAAGCAAGTACTTTAAGAAAAGAAGATTTTCCATAGCCTGGTCCTCCTCGTATAATGCGTATGCTATCATTTTTACTTCCTTTATTGACCCAGTCAATAAGGTGGGATTCTAAATCGACAACTATTCTTTTTATAGTATTTGATTCTTTTTCTGCCAGATGATCTAGTGCGCTTTTTTCTTTTACATTTTTAGTTGTTTTTTCTTTATAATAGGCACGAAGAGGAATGTATACTTGATTTAAACTAAATGTTTCAGAAAAAATAGGTTTATGAATCTCGTTTTGTAAATATGCCTCGTATACTTTCCATTCTGTTTCTTTCTTTTCTGCTTCATTAAAAGGAGTTTTAATGATAGATTCCAAAGGAGCATAGTAAGCTATGTTAATCCTCCATTCACTTATTAATGCAAATACAAAATAACTGTTTAAGCGTATTAAAATATTAGTAGCTTGAATATCATCGAAATGAAGTAATTCCAGATATTCTTTTAATGTGGGTTTTATATCTTCAATTAATTTAAAACTCTTTGGATTTTTGAAGAAGTCATTTTCTAAATAATATTCTTTGTTTTCTAAATACTTATTAAGTCTTTCATCTAAAGGTTTGGTTTCAATATGACCTTCAGGAAATAGATGACTAGATTCAAATATTAAAGAGAACAATGCTTGAGCAATGGAACGGCTAACTAATTTCCATCCAATTTGTTCGGGCTTATCTTCAAGTTTGATACTTGTTATAGTATCTATGATATCTGCGGGTAGACTAGATTGTGCTCCAGGTGTAACAGAATCTTTTATAATATTAGCAATGCCTTTTAGCAATTGTAATGGTTGTACTTTAGGTTTTGCAAATGTATCTGTACTTAATGATAATCCTTCAGAGCTCATATTTTAGAAAGTGTTTATTGTTTCTAAAATACTGTTTTTGAGCATGTAATGATTCTATTTGTGACTCTTTTCGATATAAAGGTTAATAGTCCCGATATAAGTATCCACAAATACCAAGCAAACAAAAAGGCATAAATAACATCTTGTTTCTGCTTTTTCTATTTTAAGATATTACAACAACAGCTATTCCTTTTTACATCGGATCATATTTTTTCCTTCAAAACTAAGACTGGTTTCGTTTATTCCTCCTTCTTCATTTCTGAAAAATAAGAGCTCAAAATCAAAATCAGGAGAAAAAAACGTATCCTCTTCTGCTTGGTAGAAATTTAAATTTGGGATTCCTGGCATTTTTAAATGCAGTCCATTTTCTATCGTAGTAATTCCTAATTTCCGTCCGTTAGGTTGTATATAGTTTCCATTATATTTTTGTAATTCTTCTTGAGTAATGTCAATAACCTCTTGAATGACACCACTTTTATAGGACTTATGAATGATTTCATTTCCAACATCTGGAAAAACGACTCTTACAATATTATTGCAGATCAATGCACCATTATCCCCATTGGTTAACACCACAATACCTCTTTTTGAATTAGGAAGTAATACAATAATAGCAGCAACACCTATATCATTACCTCCGTGCTGAATTGCATACTCTCCATTTGGTAAATTAGTAACCATTCTCCATCCTAAACCTTGGTTTAGATTAGGAGTTATGGATGTCTGGACCTTGGTCATTTCTGTATAAGGTGATTTCTCCTTATGTATTTGATCAAGCATATATACTCCAAATGTAGACAAGTCACTAGCGGTAGTTATTAAATCATCTCCGGCATTATCTATCGTTGAGTGATCGTCTAGGTTGTGTAATTCCCCTAGGGTATTATACGCTAAGCTAAATGCATTCAAATCCTTTTTTCCATCCCAACTATGACTCGTTTTATACATAGATAGAGGGTTGAAGAGTAAAGAATCAGAAAGCGTTGTTAAGCTTTTTTGAAACTTTTGCTCAATAGAATTCCTGAGATATTCCATGCCTTCTCCAGAATAATTATATACGGAGCCTGGATCAGTAGTGAAAATAAGTTTTTCGGTAGGATGATCCCAACGCCAGTTATTACTAAAACCCGATTGCTGGCTTAGCAATGTATACGGGGTCAATTTTTTATGTCGTTCATCAGAAACCACATCAGGATCTACATAGTATGGGTATAATGGTTCGTTGATATCTAAATCTCCATTTTCTATAAGTTTTAATGCGAGTGCTGTAAACACCACTTTTGTAACAGAAGCAACATTAAATAGCATATCATCAGGCGCTTTTGCGCCTTCTTTTGTATTTCCGTAAACTTTTGTTTTGATGATTTTCCCATCTTCAATAATACCTAACGCTACATTTGGAACCTTTAACTCTTGTTGCCATTGTTCAATTTGAGAATCAATAGTTGTAATCACTTTTAATTCTTTCTTTGGTTTGTTGTCTATAACATCATTCTTACAACTAATGCATATAATGATGAAGCAGCAGGCTACGATTAGTTTATGATTCATGAAGTTTATTTTGATGGTTCTTGGCTATTTTATATAATATGTACTGGTTAAAAATTTAAGGTCGTAAGAAATAATAACCTACTCCTTAGTATACTTCAGAAACCACTTATATAGGTTAGGATCATTATACATTTCGGTCCAGGCATCGTGACTCTCACTTTTTGTAGACGTGAAAATATGATCATATTTTTTATAATTCGTACTTGCGATACTCGATGTGTTATGAAATGAAATTCCAGTAGCTTCCAATTGAGATATGATACGTTGCGAAATAGAATAATTTACTCTGCTATCACCTGTATTATGAGAGTTCCATATCGGCAAACTTGCTAATGTAGTATAATCAGAAATCCCATTTGCTCTACCACAAATAGGCGCTATGGCCGCAAAGGTTTCTGGAATCCGACTCCCTAATCCCCATGTTCCATGACCTCCAAAACTTAGACCTGTAAGATAAATACGGTTAGCATCAACATTAGTATTGGAAGCTACCTCTTTTAGAATCGTTTGTATAGCTTTCTCATTCGAATAAAATTGTCCACCATCTGTATGTGGCATGACAATCACAAACGTATCGGTGATGAGTTTTTTAAGCTCTTTATTGAGATGGCTTGGGTCTTTGAGTGTTTTGGGTAATCCCCAACCATAAATCACATCTACATCGCCACCTACGCCAAGTCCACCTTGTAAGAAGACAATCACAGGAAAAGATGCAGATGTTGCCGTACACGATTTAGGGACGTATAAATTATAACCATCTACGGTACTATTGGAATATTGTTTTTCCACAGTCGTAAAAGTTCCAATATCAGAAGTGGTAATTGTTTCTTGAGCAAAGGCACTAGAAGTAATGATACCTATCCACAGGATAAGATATACTGAGCGTTTGGTTTTCATAAGATCATTATAAGTTAGTGATGTTATAACGATGATTTGTAGCTGTATAGTATTTTTGAGTACGCTTTCGCGAAAGCATATAAAGAAAGCATTATAACAAATACACTACCATAAACCCTAAGTACGTTCCTAATGCATTCCCTAATGTACCTACGAGGATAGCTGGTAAGAGGAGCTCTTTACGTTTAAAGGTTTCGGCGAGAGCAATCGCTGTAGTACCTCCACCAATATTTGCCTGACTTACAATAGAGATCATATCCCAATCTTTGTAAACCAGTCCACCTAAAACAATGGTGAAAATTCCATGTAGTAAGACGGCAAATGCCGTAAAACCAAGTAAGGTGAGCCCTATATCTTTTAACTCTACGACAGCACTGAGCTCACAATAGGCACCAATCACAGCTAGAAAAATATAGACCAGATATAACCCTAACGTCTGACTCCCTTTTAGTTTGGATACAAAAGGAATTTGAGCGAGTATGATTCCCAAAGTAGAAATTGTAATCATAGATGGGATTTGCGGGACATAGGTCGCTAGTAGATCAGAGACAAAATAAGCCGCAAGACCTAAGAAGAATAACCACATTAAACTATGGAAATTAATACCTTCCTGCTCTTGAGTGTCAGTTTTTTCTTCAGGAACACTTATTTTTTTGTCCTTCCAGAATTTACGTAATATAGCTGGAAAAGCAAGCGTCACAATAATCCATAAGGTAGTCACGACATTATCTATAGCGATAGTTCCTGCATATAAAACCCCACGTTCTTGAAAATTATATTCTAAGGCTACGGCATTAAAATTAATACTTCCGCCGGTATAGGTGCCCGTGAGCATTCCTGCGATGATATGTGCATCTTCTCCTAAGACATCTTGAGGTGCGATGAGATACCAAGAAATTAAAATTCCTAAAGTTGTTGCTAGCGAACCAATTAAAAACAGAATAATCATAGGCGCTCCGGCTCTTTTAATAGACGTAAGATTAACCCCTAAGAGTAAATAAAAAATCGAGATAGGTGCGAGGTATTTAAAAATACCATCATATAAAGGAATTGAGTTAGATGCCGATGGGATGAGGTTTAAGTTGGCAATAACGGCCGTAAAAAGAATGGCGAGTAGCGCAACACCTAATTTTTTACCTAGTTTGGTTTTTGCCGCATATACTGCGAGAATTACCATCCCTAGGAGCATAAGTAATACATATATTGGGTGTTCGAGAATAGCCATAATTACGTCTAATATTAAATAATGAGTAAAGCAACATATGTAAGGTATAGCTAAATATACATGATTTTATGGTCCTATAACTACGCGCTTCTAAGTATTAAATTCTTGTGAAAATATGGGAAGAAGACATTTTGGTACTACATATGCTATGAGATAATTGTATTTTTAAGCCTATGAAAAGAATTGCACTATTCTGTTTTTTTGTTATCGCTTTCGCGAAAGCGTATACCCAAGAGATATCTCCTCAAACCAACCGTGTAGATATCCAAAGTATCCGTGCGATTATAACACCTCAGTTTGATACAAAATCGATAGATGGTCAAATATGGGTGAGTTTTGAACCTTCTGAGAACGTTACAGAAGTACGTCTAGATGCTAAAAATATGTCTGTAGTTGATAGTTCAGGTATTGCTACGGTTATTGCAGAGAAAGATCATATTGTCTTTAAAGGAGATTTTAACGCAACTAAAAAATATACCGTACAATTTACTTATAAAGCAACACCAAAGCAGACCTTGTATTTTGTAAATGCCAATAATAAAGATCAAATTTGGACACAAGGACAAGGCAAGTATACGTCGCACTGGTTGCCGAGTATTGATGATATGAATGATAAGATTGAATTTGATCTTTCTGTGATTGCTCCATCACAATATGAAGTTATTGCCAATGGTAAGATGATAGAAAAGGAGCCATTAGGGCAATCTACTGTTTGGAGTTATAATATGGAGCAACCTATGTCTAGTTACTTAGTTGCATTATCTATAGGGGAGTATAAGAAAACAACCTTTAAAGCTACTTCTGGTGTTCCATTAGCATTTTATTATTACCCTAAGGATTCTTTAAAAGCCGAACCAACCTATCGGTATTCTAAACAGATTTTTGACTTCTATGAGAAAGAAATAGGAGTGCCATATCCTTGGCAAAACTACAAACAAGTACCCGTAAAAGATTTCTTATATGCGGGAATGGAAAACACAGGAACGACTATTTTTTCTGATAGTTTTGTAGTAGATAGCATAGGATTTACAGATCGCAATTATGTAAATGTAAATGCACATGAACTTGCACACCAATGGTTTGGAGATCTAGTGACTGAGACCATGAGTGATCATCACTGGTTGCATGAAGGGTTTGCAACCTATTATGCATTACTGGCAGAACGGGAGATTTTTGGAGATGATTATTTTTATTATAAATTATATGAATCTGCAGAACAGCTTAGGGAATTAAGTGATAAAGGAAAAGGGCAGAAACTGGTAGCTGCTGGCGGGAGTAGCCTAACATATTACCAGAAAGGAGCGTGGGCATTACATGCATTGCGTGAGAAAGTAGGGGAGTCCGCTTTCGCGAAAGCAGTAAAAACCTATTTAGAAAAATATCAATATAAGAATGTAACTACTGATGATTTTATGGCTGAGGTAGAAACAGCCTATGGACAAGACCTAGTTAATTATCAAAAAAAGTGGTTGTACCAAAGTGCATTTCAAGCCTCAGAAGCGTTAGAACTACTTAAGAAATCTTCTTTTATGCGTTCGTATTTTGAGTTGCAAGCCTTGCGACCTATTGCTTTTAAAGATAAGTATAAAGAAATAGGAGATATATTAAAACTGCCTAATGATTATTTGGGACAAGAAGCAGTATACCAACTTGCAGGAAGTAAATTACAATTGAGTATTGGGTTTTACAAACAAGCATTTGCAAGTAAAAACGTGTTGGTACGACAAGCCATTGCAACTTCGGTAGAACAAATTCCTGAGCCTTTAGTATATCAATTTGAGAGTTTTTTAAATGATCCGAGTTACGTCACTAGAGAGCAAGCATTTTTAAAACTATGGCTGTATTATAGAGCCAAGAATGATTTGAAAAAACAAAAAACATTACTAGATAAAATGGATACTCAATTTGGCTTTGCAGATGGTAATATGCGTGCACTATGGTTAACTCTTAGTCTTGCAACGCAAGAGTATAAAGGAAATCAAGCAGGAGCGCGTTATGACGAGTTAGTGTCGTATACTGGGCCAGAATACCCTTTTCAGTTACGAGAAAATGCCTTTCAATACTTATTACAAATTCAATCTTTTGATCGTATCAGTCTTAAAAATTTAGTAGAAGGATGTACTCACCATACCTGGCGTTTTAGAGAAAACTCACGTAATTTATTAAACGAACTTCTTAAAGAAGAACGGATCAAGGAGATTATGCAAAGTGTAAAACCATTATTGAATGAGAAAGAGTTAGCATACCTAGCACGTATCAAAGCGTAGTCAATAAAAATAACTGAAGAGGCGTAGTGATCTATATTCTATACTCTTTTTCTTTTTTTAAATAAGTTCGCCTACTTCTCTTTTGATATAGGTGATACCAGCTTCACTAGGAGCTTGGTTATCCATTAAGTCTTGAAGAATAGTTTCTCGTAAACGATCACTATTTTCTATTTTACCACTCATATTTGTCTTACGGATGATAGAGATTGTAGCATTTTTTGCGGTACGTACAACATTCCAGCATTCTTCTGTTACATAAATTTGTTGCGCTAGATTGTGTTCAAACTCTTGTTCTATACTACGTAGTAAAAGAGATTCGTATTCGTTTTTATCATCACTGTATGGCTTAACACGAATGAGGAGACTTCCAGGCGAGATACGTTCTAAGAAAAGTGTTAAACGCTCGTAGGCTTGTAATTTTTGAGGTAAAGCAGATGTTTGGTTTGCCTTATGTAAAAGGAAACGTCTTCTTCCTTCTTCACTCTTGGTATATTGGCTAAAAAAAGAATACGATATTCCAGCAACAATAAGTGCTGGGAGTAAATTAAAAGCCAAGTTGACTAAATTTATTTCCATGAATATAAAATTTGGGATGACTAATGTAAACGTTTTATTCCTTTTTTACAACGCTTTGACAGCAAGATTATTTTGCTTTTTTAAAAGTTTTTCAAATAGAAGGGTAACAAAATAGAACACTGGTTGATATAGGGATGTAACAACAAAATTTTTAATTATGAAAACGCTTAGAATTTTAACAACGATAATGATAGCTTTCACTTTAGTATTTACTTCTTGTGAGCGCGATGATGATTTTACACAAGATAATCCAGATATTCCTGATGATACTGTAATTGTAGACGATTCTGATGATACAGGAAACTTGGATCAGTTTTTTGGAGCAGCTGCGACAAGAAGCTTTTTCGGTCAAGTAGTCGATGAGAATAATAATGGTATTTCAGGAGCTCTTGTACATGTAGGAACACAAATGGTAGCTACAGATACTAACGGAATTTTTTCTGTACAAAATGTTTCAGTGAATGAGCAGTTTGCTTACTTGCGAGTTACTGCATTTGGTTATGTGACAAGTGGTAGGGCTTTACGTCCTACAGATGGAGTAAACCGTGTAAAGGTTATGCTTTTGAGTGCAGACGTAACTGCTACCGTAACTAGTGGAGTTCCAGAAACTGTACAATTAGGAAATGGAACCAGTGTCGCTTTACCAGGTGATTATATAGATGAAAATGGGAATCCGTATACAGGGTCAGTAGATGTAATTCTTGATTTTTTAGATCCAGCATCAGAAGACTTAGATGCTGTAATGCCAGGGATGTTATATGCAGAAGATGTAGCGGGTGATGAGGTGTATCTTGAAACATTCGGAATGATTTCTGTAGAGCTACGTGACGCAAGCGGAAACGAACTTAATATAGACCCTAATAGCCCAGCTGAATTACGTTTTCCTTTAGATCCAGCACTACAAGGTGTCGCGCCAGCGACAATTCCATTATGGAGTTTTGATGATGAATTAGGATATTGGATAGAAGATGGAGAGGCAACTTTGCAAGGAAATGAATATGTAGGTATGGTATCTCACTTCTCTTTCTGGAATTGTGATGCACCGTTTCCTGTAGTAGATTTTTGTACAACCGTACTAGATGATAATGGAAATCCTTTAGCAAATACTACTGTAACTATAACGAGTCCAAATACGCCTTACCCAAGATCTGGTGTAACAGATCAAAACGGACAAGTATGTGGGAAGGTTCCTTCTGGACTGACTATGACTATAGAGGTAGTAGATTTATGTGGCAACCCTATTTTTTCAGATGTTATTGGACCATTTGCAGGTGCGACTACATACGGACCTATTTCTGTAAACCCAGGTTCGTCAACATCACAACAAGTAATAGGTAACTTTAATGATTGTTCTAATAGTCCAATTACAGATGGGTATGTAGTTTTAGATTATGGTGGAAATATATTTTATGAGCCAGTTACAGCAGGGTTTTTTGATATTAACTTAATTAGCTGTCCAGCTAGTAATGTATTTACACTTGAGGCAATAGATATTACAAACCAACAATCTAGTGGAGTTATTAACTACGCATTTACACCTCCTACAACTTCCTTAGGAACCATTACTTCTTGTAATGCTGTGTCTGAGTATATAGAATGGGAGATAGAAGGAGTACAACATTTCTTAACATCACCGATAAACACTTTTGATAACGGAAATAACTTTAGTGTTAATGCTAGTAATGGGAATGACTTTTTCTATATGAGTAGTTCAGATACTACTGTAGGGACATATACTTGGGGTAATGGTATCCAAGCACCTCCAGGTTCTTTTGAAATGGAAATGTATGAAGTGTTGTCTCAAGCAGATATAGATTATAATGCTCCAATTAACATTACATTTCAACTAAATGCTTTTGGTGCAGTAGGGGATTATATAGACATTACTTTTACAGGTACTTATTCAGATAACTCAGCAGTGGTACAACCAGTAAGTGGTTCATTACATGTCATTAGAGATTAATACGTATTATTAAAATAGAAAAAACCCACTCGTGCTGAGTGGGTTTTTTTGCTTTCGCGAAAGCGTACACAGAAACTATCTATTGCGCTTATGCGTTTTCCATTTCCATTTTGTTTTTACCTCCTAAATGCTGGCAATCATATAATTCTTGCATACCGTTAAATGGAACTGGGCTTTTCTCGTAACAATAGGTTTTATCTAGCTCCGTAGAGATTTTATTATCATTTAAGTTGATTTCTATATCACTCATTTTAAACTGGCACGGATGTTCATATCCAGCAGCGTGTGTAATCTCAATAAATTCTTTTCTAAAGGTTTTAAAATATTGTGCTAGGCGATCTGATTTTAGAGGAATATTGATTCCGTTTTGCAACCATTTACTTTGAGTGGCAACACCTGCAGGACAACGATTGGTATGGCATATTTGTGCTTGTATACATCCGATACTCATCATAGCTTCGCGAGCGACATTAATACAATCTACCCCCATAGAAAATGCCATAGCGGCTTTGGCTGGGAATCCTAGTTTGCCACTTCCTATAAAGACAATATGTTCTGAGAGTCCTTTTTCTTGAAACATACGATATAAATCACTAAACCCATAAACCCACGGTAAAGACACGTGATCTGCAAAGCTCGGAGGGGCCGCTCCTGTACCACCTTCACCACCATCTACAGTAATAAAATCAGGGCCTTTTCCAGTTTTTACCATAATATCAGCAAGTTCTTCCCATTGTTCTAATTTTCCAATAGCAGCTTTAATGCCTACTGGTAATCCTGTGGCCGCAGCAATTTCTTCTATAAAATCGACCATTTCGGGTACGTTTGAAAAGGCTTTATGATTAGGAGGGGAGAGTACATCTTTTCCAACTTCAACGCCACGTATTTCTGCTATTTCAGGAGTAATTTTTGCACCAGGCAATACTCCTCCTTTTCCTGGTTTTGCACCTTGTGATAGTTTTACTTCTATAGCACGTATGAAAGGGTTTTTTTCAACGAGTTTGATCATTTTCTCCATAGAAAAACCTCCATCTTCGGCTCTAACTCCAAAATAACCTGTACCAAAATGGAAGACCACATCACCTCCGTGGCTATGATATGGAGAGAGTCCTCCTTCTCCAGTATTGTGATAAGCTCCAGCAATCTTTACTCCTTTATTTAAAGATTCAATTGCTTTTGCGCTAAGGGAACCAAAACTCATCGCACTTACATTAATAATAGATGCTGGACGATATGGTTTTTTACGGTTGTGATATGTACCAATAACCTTTGCACATGGTAAAAAAGATTTATCTTTTGTATTGGGATGATTTTCTTTAACTTGATAAGGCATCATCGCATTATTAATAAATATATGCTGATGTGCATAGATATCTCTATCGGTTCCGAAGCCTTCGTAGTTGTTTTCTTTTTTCGCGGAAGCGTAAATCCAACCACGCTCAATACGATTAAAAGGAAGTTCTTCTCGATTATTTGCAACAAAATACTGACGCATTTCTGGACCAATACTTTCTAACATATAGCGTATATGCCCTACAATAGGGAAGTTATGACTTATCGTATGCTTACGCTGAAAAATATCTCGTAATGCTATCACAGCAATCACAATAAGTATCCAACCCCACCAAGCTATATTTCCTAGAAAATTTAAAATCGTATCCATATAAAGATTAATTTTTTCTTAAAAATACAATGGTCTGAGGAAATGGTCAAATTATAGTTGAGAAAGATGGATTCTTACGAAGATGGTCGTCCTTTTATGTACTTATATCTATACAAGAATGTTATTCTCTAATTCCTCTCATTCTTTTCCTTTCTTCTATTGCCTTTTGAATGATTGTTTCGTTATATGGATCTTTCAGTACTACTTTTTGAATATGAGTAGGCACGGAAAGTTTAAGAAATTATGCACAGAAAAAGTTACACAATTTTTTAAACAACCACCCTTTCACCACACCTAGTTACCTAGATAATCTGTACTACTTTTTGAATATGAGTAGGCACGGAAAGTTTAAGAGATTATGCACAGAAAAAGTTGCACAACTTCTTAAACAACCACCCTTTCACCACATCTAGTTACCTAGATAATCAGTACTACTTTTTGAATATGAGTAGGCACGGAAAGTTTAAGAGATTATGCACAGAAAAGTTACACAATTTCTTAAACAACCACCCTTTCACCACAGCTAGTTACCTAGATAATCTGTACTACTTTTTGAATATGAGTAGGTACGGAAAGTTTAAGAAATTATGCACAGAAAAAGTTACACAATTTCTTAAACAACCACCCTTTCACCACATCTAGTTACCTAGATAATCAGTAGTCATTTGAACGAATGTCTTAACACCTAATAATAGGCCGTTTTCGTCTATATGGAAATCTGGCGTATGATGAGGTGCTGCTGTTTTATCACCAGGTGTTTTACCTCCTAAAAAGAAATAAACACCAGGCACTTCTTTTTGAAAGAATGAGAAATCCTCGGCACCTGTAATGGCTTTGATGAGTTTTACATTGTCCTTCCCCGCTGCTTTTTCCATAGAAGGAAGCATTTGTGCTGTAAGATCAAGATGATTATAGGTAATAGGATACCCTTTTGCAATGGTAATCGTAGCCTCGGCACGATATGCAGCAGCAATGGCAGGAACCATTTCTTGCATACGCTTATTGATTTGTGCTTGCATTCCATAATCTAGTGTACGAAGCGTTCCTATAATTTGTGCACTTTCAGGAATGATATTACTGCGTACACCAGCATTGATTTTTCCTATAGAAAGTACTGCTGCTTCTTGTGTAAGTGGTGCTTCTCGCGAAATAATAGTTTGTAACCCATCTATAATTTTTACAGAAGCCATAATAGGATCAACACTTGTCCAAGGCGTAGACCCGTGGCTTTGTTTTCCTTTTACGTTTATTTCAAAACTTTGCGAAGCCGCCATAATACCGCCTGCTTTATAAGAAATAGTACCTATATCTTGACCAGCTCCGATATGCAATCCAAAAATAGCATCGACATCTGGATTTTTAAGAACCCCTTCCTTTACCATAAGTTCTGCACCACCTTCTTCACCTGGAGGCGCTCCCTCTTCTGCTGGTTGAAAGATAAATTTTACGGTTCCTGCAAAGTCATTGTTCTTAGCTAGGACTTCTGCCACTCCCATAAGGATAGCAATATGAGTATCGTGACCACAAGCATGCATCACAGGTACTTCATTACCTCTGTACGTTCCTTTTGCAGTAGATTTAAATGGTAAATCTACACGCTCTTCTACAGGCAATGCATCTATATCTGCACGTAATGCTACTACTTTTCCATCACGTTTTCCTTTAAGAATTCCTACAACGCCCGTTTTTGCAACTTCAGTTTGTACCTCGATGCCTAATGATCTTAAATGTGCAGCAATTTTTTCGGCAGTGCGGAATTCTCTATTTCCTAATTCAGGATTTTGATGAAAATCTCTACGCCATTCGATTACTTTAGATTCGACAGCATTAATTTCTTTCTCTAGTGATTGCGCTTTCGCGAAAGCGGATACCAGAACGATCCCGCTTAAAAGGAGTGCTTTAGTGTATTTCATATAAAAGGTTTGAATTGAATAACAAATTTGATTTGTCTGAAAAATACGAATTAATTAGAGGAGTTGATGGAGAGCTACTTAATTAATTGAGATTTACTGCGCTTTCTGGTAGGCTTCCTGCAACCAAGATATAAGTTCATCATCTACCTCACTACTATTTGATAATTTCACGCGGTGTGTACACATCGTACCAAAAGGCCCTGAGTTTTCAAGACGCTCAGTGATAGGCGTATCTTTTAATTTTAAACCAAGATCTATACGCGTTTTAGTAGCAGGTTTAATGAGCGCAAATTGCTTTTTCCTAATGATGCTTACGCTTGTTTTTTTAGGTGTGATAACGACATCTTCTCCAAAACCTTTTACGACAGTAAGTAATTGTTCATAGATAGGAAGTAAACTTTCTTTCCCCTTGTATTGCGCTTCTACAAGATCTGTAGGGGTATTATTTTCTTCTTTTGATAGGGTCACTATCGTATTTGCAAAACCATGTGTTACTTGATGCTCTTTCTTTAGAAAGTTCACAGCTTCCGAATGTTTACTAAACGACATTGTTTTGAGTACTACTTTCCATTGATCTAATGACTTTCCTGTTTTCTCAGGCATATTATTGATCATTGTTTGTAATGCTTTGTCCATAAGAAATTATTTTGAAGAGCTATAAATGTATTAAAAAAGAGAAGATTTGGAAAGAGGAAGCTATGTTAGTTTACTTCCCATTCAGATAATCAATAGACATTTGGCTAAGCGCTTTGACGCCTAATTGGAAGCCGGATTCGTCTATGAAGAAGTCGGGAGTATGATGTGGGAATGCTTCTGCATTACCAGGAGTCATTCCTCCTAAGAAGAAATAAAAACCTGGGACTTTCTCTTGAAAGAAAGAAAAATCTTCACCACCTGTGACCGCTTTCTGTAACTGGATATTTTCGGTACCACCTACTTTTTGAAGTGTAGGAAGCATTTGTGCAGTAAGATCAAGATCATTATAAGTAACTACGGTCATATTTTGCCAATCGATAGTTGCTTCTCCACCATACGCTTTGGCAATATCACGTGCCATTTCGTCCATACGACGTATAATTTTAGTACGCATATCAGGATCAAGAGTACGTACCGTACCAATCATCTCTGCACTTTCAGGAATGATGTTAAAACGTAACCCAGAAGAGATTTTTCCAATCGTAATCACGGCAGCTTCATCGGTTAATTTACTCTCTCTTGAGATAATACTTTGAAAGCCATCTATAATCTTAGCCGAAATATAAATAGGATCAACCCCAGACCACGGCTGACTCCCGTGTGTTTGCTTTCCTTTTACGTTTACTACAAAACGTTCTGTTGCTGCCATGGTTCCTCCCGGCTTATAGCGTATGGTATTGACAGGCGTACCACTATTGATATGCAATCCGAAGATAGCATCTACTTTTGGGTTTTCAAGAACCCCTTCTTTTACCATTAGTTTTGCGCCCCCTTCTTCACCAGGAGGTGGTCCCTCTTCTGATGGTTGAAAAATGAACTTTACAGTTCCGTTGATTTTGTCTTTGTTTTTTGCAAGTACTTCGGCAACACCCATAAGGATAGCTGTGTGTGTATCGTGACCACATGCATGCATCACACCCGTTTCTGCACCTAAGAAAGTGGTCTTTACTTCAGACTTGAATGCAAGATCATTACGCTCTGTCACTGGAAGTGCATCGATATCTGCACGAAGGGCAATCACTTTTCCAGGATTATCTCCTTTAAGGATACCCACAACACCCGTTTTGGCTACGCCAGTTTGTACCTCGATGCCAAGTGATTTTAAGTGTTTAGCAATTTTATCGGCGGTTTTGAATTCGCGATTTCCAAGTTCTGGATTCGCATGAAAATCACGACGCCACTCAATGACTTTATCTTTTACAGCTTCGACGTCTTTATCAAAGCTCGTTTGAGCAAATGTGGTTCCTACAAGAAGTAGGAGTAATGGTAATAGGAGTTTCTTCATAGTAATTGATTTTATTCCAACTAAGGTAGGAATCTTATTTAATAGTGGTATTTATTTTATGTAATAATACAAGGCTAAACTGTTGTAATTCATCCGTAGTATAATGATACTGCTTGATCCATTGTTCATTAAAATCTTCTTCACTATACCCTCTGCAAGTTTCCATAATATCTACCCTGCTTTCATATAGAATTTCTTTATTATGTATTGCAAATTCATAATTAGTGACTCCTTTCGGTTCGTCAGGATCACTTATATGTACCATATATTTATTACGTTTTAGTTTATAATATTTTATATCGATACGATTCCCCTCTTTTAAAGTGGTTATTGCCTGTATAAATTTTCTTGATTTTTTTACTTCAGATATAGACGAGTATGAGTGTGACCATATTGTCTTCTCCTTAAATCTCATTTTCTTTTTAAGAATTGCATAAGACGTTTCTCGTATAGAATCTACTGTACCATCTGTATATTGACCATATGAATCAATACTAAAGAGAATCAGTGCTATATATACTATAAAAAACTTCAAAAAATTCATGTTAAAAAGCAATCATACGATACCCTTCTCCTTGTGACTGTATGAGAATCGTCATAGCAGAAAGTGCCGTTTGTGTGAGTGGTAAACGTCGTTCTTCGGTAATGTTACGAGCACCTGCTGTTTGCCCACATAAGATAATATCGACACCCGCTTTGTCTATCGCTTCGAGTAATTCTATATTAGGGTTATCAACACCAAATTTTTCTTTATAGGCTTCATTGGTCAGTAATCCGTAGGATGCTTGTCCGTGCATGGCCATACGTACGCTGAGGTTTTTTACAGGAACACCTGCGTTTTCGTGCATGTTTAGAAAACGTGCAATGGTTTCTATATATGGATTGCGTTTACTTTTATCTTCAGGTGCTTTTGAAACATCAAAAACAGCCTTAAAGACCATATCAGTATTGGTTTTAAAATCTGGATTTGTGATTTCATAGGTTTTTCCAAACTCAGGAATGACGTTTCCTGATTGAGAGGTGGGTTGTTGGGCGTACGCTTTCGCGAAAGCGAATACACACACAATATATATTAGTTTCTTCATAGGATATTTCTTCTCCGTGAAGATACTTTATAATTTGTTTGCTTCAAAAAAGAAAAGAAAAGAGAGATGTAAAAAAGAATATGGAGTATAGCGCATAGACTTCAATTTTATACACTTGTAATCAAAATTAAAAAAATAGAGTATTGCTCTAATTTAGAGTAGTACTCTATTTTGAAAATCGAAACCTCGATACATTTCTATATTCTATATTCTTTTTGAAAGTTGTTGAAAAATCTCTATAAAAACGAGTGATATAGGTTTTGAAATCAAACTTCATATCGTACTTTGGCATATAGCTATGGATTCTAAACTAGAAGTATATATTGAGGGCTTAAATGAGGCCCAACGTGCACCCACCTTGCATAAAGATGGAGCACTTATTGTGATTGCAGGAGCAGGATCAGGGAAGACACGTGTGCTTACGATGCGTATTGCTTATTTGATGAGCCAAGGGGTAGATGCATTTAATATTCTGTCTCTTACGTTTACCAATAAAGCAGCTCGTGAGATGAAAAAACGTATCGCTGGAATTGTAGGAAGTAGTGAGGCTAAAAATCTATGGATGGGAACTTTTCATTCGATTTTTGCAAAAATCCTTCGTTTTGAAGCAGATAAACTCGGATTCCCTTCTAACTTCACGATTTATGATACCCAAGATTCTCAACGATTAATCAGTGGGATTATCAAGGAAATGCAATTAGACAAGGACATTTATAAGTACAAGCAGGTACAAAATAGAATATCTTCTTTTAAAAATAGCCTTATCACGGTAAGAGCTTATTTTAATGATCCAGATCTTGTTGAGGCAGATGCCATGGCAAAACGTCCTCGTATGGGAGAGATCTATAAAGAGTATGTAGATCGTTGTTTTAAGGCAGGTGCTATGGATTTTGATGATCTGTTGTTACGTACCAATGAACTCCTAAACCGTTTTCCAGAAGTACTTGCAAAATATCAAAATCGTTTCCAGTACATTCTAGTGGATGAGTACCAAGATACCAACCATAGTCAATACTTAATCGTAAAAGCACTTTCTGATCGTTTTCAGAATATTTGTGTGGTAGGGGATGACTCTCAGAGTATTTATGCCTTTAGAGGGGCAAATATTAATAACATTCTAAATTTCCAGAAGGATTATGAGAATGTAGCGATGTATCGCCTAGAGCAAAATTATCGTTCTACAAAGAATATTGTAGAAGCGGCAAACTCTGTAATAGAGAAAAATAAAACACGTCTTGATAAGACGGTTTGGACGTCTAATGATGATGGAGGAAAGATTGTTGTACATAGATCACCTACTGACGGGGAAGAAGGGCGTTATGTGGCTTCCAATATTTTTGAAAACCGAATGAACCATCAGTTATTGAATGGGGATTTTGCTATTTTATATCGTACCAATGCACAATCTCGTGCGATGGAGGATGCGTTACGTAAACGTGATATCCCGTATCGTATTTATGGAGGTCTTTCTTTCTATCAACGTAAAGAGATTAAAGATGTATTAGGCTATTTACGATTGATTATCAATCCTAAGGATGAAGAGGCGCTTAAACGTGTAGTGAATTATCCCGCTCGTGGTATAGGCGGTACAACGATAGATAAATTGATTGTTGCTGCAAAGCATTACGGGCGTTCTATTTTTGAGGTGATGGAGAAAATAGACCAACTCGGCGGTTCTATGAATATCAATCGCGGGACGCAAACCAAGTTGTCTAATTTTGTGATAATGATCAAGAGTTTTCAAGTCCTTAATGAGGATGGGAATGCTTTTGAATTGGCAGAGACTGTTGCAAAGAAAACAGGACTTTTACAGGAACTTAAGAAGGATGGAACTCCAGAAGGAATTGCTCGTATTGAGAATATAGAAGAGCTTCTTAATGGAATGCGCGATTTTGTAGAGGAGCAAAAACAACTAGCAGATACTACAGGGTCACTTGCCGAGTTTCTAGAGGATGTAGCTTTGGCTACCGATATGGATAATGATAAGGGAGACGAGGATCGTGTGGCATTAATGACGATTCACTTAGCAAAAGGACTTGAGTTTCCATTTGTGTACATCGTAGGGATGGAAGAAGATCTTTTTCCGAGTGCAATGAGTATGAATACACGTAGTGAACTAGAAGAGGAACGACGTCTTTTTTATGTGGCATTGACCCGAGCAGAGAAACAAGCATATCTTACCTATACAGAGTCTAGGTATCGATGGGGAAAACTAGTAGATGCAGAACCTAGCCGATTTATAGAGGAGATAGATGATAAGTTCTTGGACTATCAGACTCCAATGCAAACGTATCGATATAAACCATTAATGGATACCGATATTTTTGGTGATGTAGATAAAAGCAAGCTTCGTTTAAAGAAACCAGTAAGTAGTGCTCCACCTAGTGTAGGAACGCCTACTCAAGACCAATTACGAAAATTACGAAAAATAAAACCTGCAAGTCCTGATGCACCTGTGTCTAACGTTGTAGGTGAGTTAGTTGCTGGAACGATTGTAGAGCATATTCGTTTTGGAAAAGGAATTGTAGCTCGAATCGAAGGGAAAGGGCAAGATCAAAAAGCCGAAATTAACTTCCAGAATGGAGGGATCAAAAAGCTTTTGCTACGTTTTGCAAAGCTTAAAATTATTGGATAACTATAGGAAGATAGGTATTGATATACTCACTTGACTTTTGTGATAAATCAATAGTACTGGCTTCACTCCAATCATTGCCATGTCCTCCTTGATAAACGGTAAATAAGTGTGGGATATTAGATGTGTTTAAACTACTATCTAGTTGCATACCGTTTGTAAGTGGTACCAAAGGATCTTGATTTCCATAAAAGAGTAGGGTAGGACTGCTGCTTTCTGTAATCTGTAATGCAGGGCTATTTGCTACGGCATAATCTGCATTTGCAGGAAACTGATCTTCATCTACAAATAAACTTAGTGCAATATTAAAGATAGGGTCGTCTGCATAAAATGGATCTGTAAAATTACTAGGGCCTACAATATTTATCACAAATTTTACTTGGTCAGAAGTATCATATACATAATCATACATCATGGCAAGATGCGCTCCAGCACTTACGCCTATCATTCCAAACTCTGGAGTAATTTGTAATTCTTCGTGTTGTTCTACAAGTTGATTTATAACGGCTTGTATATCTAGATATTGATTAGGAAAAGCTGGTGTATCAGGAAAATCGGCTAGGACATAATTTATATTTACAATGGCATGATCTGGATGAAAAGCTTGTAAAAATGCCACCGAAGCTGCCATATCACTCTTGTCTCCAGAGGTCCAGCCACCTCCATGAATGAGCATCACTACCTTTGTGGTAACACTTGTTCTTCCTGCTGGTAAATAGAGATCATATACTTGTTGGGCATTGGTGCCGTAGGATACATTGTTTAGTACAAGTGCTTCTGAGGCAGGCTCTTCGACTATTGTAGTGTCGTCTGTTGTGATCTCCTCATCAGATGATGTACAGCTAGAAAATGTAATAGAAAATCCAAGAATAAGTATAAATAGCTGTAGATATCTCATGGGTTGTTTTTTTAGTATAACGCTCGTTATGATGTATTGCGTATATCATGACATTACGATTTTTTTAACGCATCAATTATTATGCCTTTTGTGAAGCTACTGCATATAATTTTTTCAAATCAAGCTTTTTTCTCTTAATAGTCTAATTTTACTCTTGAATTTGTAAAGATGTTGTATACGCTTTCGCGAAAGCGTACTGCTTTTTGTAATTTTGTTACTAATAGATTATAACGACCTTAACACTATATGGCAACGCTTATTAAATTATATAATGATAATCCAAATCCTAAGGATGTGCAACGTATCGTATCTATCATACGAAACGGTGGTTTGATTATCTATCCTAGTGATACAGTATATGCTTTAGGATGTGATATCACAAATAATAGGGCTTTAGAGCGAGTTGCCAAGATTAAAGGGGTAAAACTAGCTAAAGCAAATTTTTCTTTTGTGTGTAAAGATTTAAGTAATCTATCTGATTATGTAAAACAAATTGATACTGCTACATTTAAGTTACTTAAAAGAGCATTACCTGGCCCATATACATTCATACTACCGGGAAATAATAACTTACCTACGGTCTTTAAAAAGAAAAAAGAGGTAGGCATTAGAGTGCCGGATAATTCTATAACCAATGCAATTATCTCCGAATTAGGAAACCCTATTGTATCTACATCTATATATGATGAAGATGAGGTGATAGAGTATATGACAGATCCAGAACTCATATATGAAAAATGGAACGATTTAGTCGATGTTATAGTCGATGGAGGGTATGGAGACAATGTGCCATCTACAGTTATAGATCTTACAAATGGAGAGCCTGTTTTGATTAGAGAAGGGAAAGGAAGCTTGGAGATATAAAGAGAAGGAAAACGTAATCGTATTTATTTTAAAAATAGTCTTATTACACTACATGTAAAAAGCCCCCTAATGGAGGCTCTTAACTAAATCTAAAAGATTTGGGGTAAAAAATACTAGCCTAAACTAGTATGTGAATATATTATTTATCACTTACAGCTACTAAAGTAGTTGCGTTGAATTTATTGTTTTGATATGCTAGCTCTTGTAAATCAAGTGTATTAATCATTTCAGGAAAATTTCCAGAAAAATTATTATCAAAAATACTTAACCTCTTAAGAGAGTTTAAAGAAGCAATACCTACAGGTAACTCACCGTTAAAGTTGTTACTGCTTATTTGGATATCACGTAAGTGTTGTAGCTTCTCTATAGATGTTGGTAATTGTCCTTTAAAGTTATTGCTATATAAACTTATTCTTTTAAGGTTTTTTAAGTTCCCTATATCTTGTGGTAATTCACCAGTTAAATTATTAAAGAATAAATCTAAATATTCTAAACTTGCTAAATCAGTAAGATGTGTAGGAAGTGTTCCTTCTAATTTATTAAAAGAGATGTTTAATACTTTCAATCCTTTAATATTAGTAACCGTCTGAGGAATTGTTCCTTCTATACTATTTTTGTGTAGGTTAAGTACTTTTAGGTTTGCTAGGTTTCCGATACTTTCAGGAAGTTCACCGGTTAGGTTGTTGTCATTAAGCGTTAGTGCGATTACCTTATTGTTAATTATAACAACTCCTTTCCAAGATTTTGGTGATTGTTCTATATCCCAAGAATTTGTCCAAGACGAACCATTTGTTTGTGTATACAAATCGACTAAAGCTTGTTTTTCTAAAGGAGATATTTGAGCAAATGAGCTGAAAGAAACAAATAATGCTAACGCAAGTGTTGTAATGATTTTCATAGGGTATGTTTGATTTGGGTGATACTAATGTACATAGTTTCTTTTGGCGCACGACTAAGTGATTGTTTTTTTCGATGAAATACATCGAATTTTAACATTTACAGCTCTATTTTGTGTATTTCGTCGGTTCATCGAGATAAAAAATAGTGTATTTCATCGATAAAGTGCATAGTACTATAGCTGATATACACAAAATGGCCCTTTTTTTATTAAGATACCATCTGACGAATACCTGTACATGCAATACGGGTTTACCATAAGAAATATTGAGCGCTTTTTTTTGGGTTAAAACGCGAAGGATTTTTACTTTTGATTGAAAGAATATATTCTCAAAAGAGCACTTCATACATTTGCTATTTCTTAATTAGAAAAATAGATTCATTTAAGAAGTAAGAGCATATTAATGGAACATTAGGTCATACTTTTACATAACTTGACCTTTTCTCGTAAGCATCTTACTTTAATACGACAGTATACTTGCAATTCAAATTATAACTGAACATAAAACATAAAAACACAATATGAATATTACACTAAAACAAGCCGAAAAAGTTATAGAAGCAGCAAAAGCAGCATCTATTACATTAGATACTAAAATGAATATAGCTGTTGTAGATGCAGGTGCAAACCTAGTTGCATTTGCACGTATGGACGGAGCATGGTTAGGCTCGTTAGATATTTCTATTAAGAAAGCAAAGACAGCACGTTATTTTGATATGAATACAGGAATTATTGGAGAACTATCTCAACCAGGACAGCCTCTATATAATATAGAACATTCTAATAATGGATTAATCACATTTCCAGGAGGAGTACCTATAAAAGATGCAGATGGTACTATCATTGGTGCAGTAGGTGTAAGTGGGAGTTCTGTAGAGAATGATCATACAGTAGCAGATGCAGGAGCAAAGAGTGTAGGATAGACCATAATAAACACAAAAAAAGGTGATCATACGTATGATCACCTTTTTTTGTGTTTATTATTTTAACTCTTGTGTGTACGATAAACAAAGACGAGACTTAGAAGCGATATCCAAAAGAAATACCTCCTTTATAAGAATCCTTCTGATGATCTATCACCATCATCTTCTCCAAGATAACGGCCACCACCTACAGACAGTTTTAAAACAAATCCGTTTCTATTCATCTATGTTTTTGAGATAAAATATCTTAATAATGTAAATTACGTTTGTCTTCAGGATTTTTATCATTATAATCAAAATTTGTGGACATATTTGTTTACCATTTTATTACCAAAAAGAGAGAGAGTACTATGCTAAATTAATTGTTTGAGTAAATATATGTAACTGATTATCAGTTTTTTTGAAAAAAATAAGTAAATTTATAGTCATCATAAAAATTTAAATTATGTTAAAAACAATTTCAAAATTAGGCTCTGAATTGAATATATCAGAGAAAAAAACAATTACAGGAGGATGTCCTCCAAGTTGTTATTCTGATCGTGATTGCCCTAGAGGTTGGACGTGTACTCCTTCAGGTTGCGAACCAATGTAAAAGATTTTTAATTTGAGTATAAAAAGAGGCATTTATAGAAAATGCCTCTTTTTATACTATATATAATTTTCTAGATTAGAAACGATATCCAAAAGAAACACCCCCTCTGAAAAAGCCTTCTGGAGAGTCATTATCATCATCACCTAGATAGCGACCACCGCCTAGAGATAATTCTAAAACAAATCCGTTTTTACTTACCCATTTCTGACCTATAGCAGCGCCAACACCAAATTTATTCCAAGTACCATTACTTTGTATTGTCTCTGTTATAAAACCTTGGTCATCGGTAATAAAACTGATATCATTATTGTTACCATTTGCATATTGCAGTAAACCTTCTGCAAAGAAGCCTCTGGCGCCATAGTCTTTTTTATTAAAGAAGTACTGTCTATAATAGGCAGTAAATGCAAATTTTTGGTCAAAATCAAAATCATCATCATCAAAATCAAAATTGACACTAGCTCCAATCCCTGAGTATTTACTTAAAACATATTCATAACTAATATCTATGGCGGGAACAAGTAGACTTTCTAATACGTCTATTCTGAACTCATGTTTCTTGTTATTTATTTGATTGAGGTTTACAGGTTGATCATCGGTATCTTCTTGAGCAGATGCTATAATAGAGATAAGTAAGAATAAGACTGTGATTACGTTTTTCATAAGATTGATATTATTTTATAAAGACAGAAGCCAATTTCTGGTCTTATACTATCTCGTTAGTTAATATCTTCTAGATAGAAGAATTAGGTATTGGTTGCTTTTAAAAATTGTACTTAACCTAAGATTAACAACGCTTTATGGTTAAAACGATTTTTTTAACAATTCATCATCTTTGTAGTACTGCGAAATACATATGAATAGATAGTATATAAAAATAGCGACCCTATATAGAGTCGCTATTTTATTTTTGAGGGTCAATACTTAATCGGCCTTGCCAATATGCTTTAACTTCGATGAAGCAACTAATTTGCTATAAATTATATACGCTGTTGTCATTAGTCTTTAATTCCCAAGCCAGTTTAATAGCATTTTAATTGGCATTGTAAAAATGGCAATTACAAAATCCATTAAAAATCCAACTATAGGTAAAATTAAATAGACCCACCATTTGTATTTGAATTTTGTTGATATTCCATTCGTTAGATTTTTCCAGGCAATTATTATTTTTTCTTTATAGTAATAGAGAATTACTAAATCAGCCATAATCATTCCGCTAATTCTAATTGGAAGTGCAAATCCGTGAACACCTGTTGTAAAAGCGATGTCTATAATTAAAATTTGAGCCAATATAGATAATACAAGTAGAGTTCCGATTAAAACAGTTCTATTGAAAATCAGTAATATTCCTCCAATAATTTCTAAAATCCCTGTTGAAATATTAAAAAATGTACTTCTCCCATAGAGATGCCAAGTCACATAAAAACTATCAATATCTTTAATTGGTTTTTCTAAAATAGAAGCATCATAAACTCCAAATTGGCTCAAAGTCAGTTTACTCCAACCGTAACTTATCATATAAAAAATCAAATACCAGCGTAATGCTAAAATCCCAAAGTCAATAATTTTCTCTTTTTTCATGTAGTTTGATTTTTTAAAATTATTGACAACTTTATGATTAAGATATCTGGTATTCAATCTCTCAAAGCACCACAATTATTAAAGTTTTATGATTTACTAGATTAATTATAAAATATGTTGCAATCTTCAAATATAAAAAGGGGAGCATTTATAGGATCTTGGAGAGTTCTTACTCTAAACAAACACGTATCACTTTGGGTAGAACAATCTGTCCTAATAGACACTGTTAGACACCTACTATCTAGATCATTTACAGCATTCATTAAGTTAAATGAATTACCACTTTGTGTATATGTTACACTTGCTCCTACATTTGTGAAATCCCCGTTTGCACATTCATCACTAGAAGTAAATTCAAGGATATAATTACCATTGTAGATATCTGTCCAACTAATGGTAGATTGTAATGGTTTTCCAAGTGAAGGTGTATATGATAAAGTAAGTGGGTTCATAATTACATCTGGACAATCACCACTAGTCGTACAATCTGTTGTAAAAGGTACTTCTACAGCATTAGACGTTACACTATTGTTTCCAGTAGTTCTAGCCGTTACAACATAAGTGCTATTAGGATTAAAGTTGGTTATATTATTTAAACTTAAGTTTGTAAAAGTGAAGCTACCATTACTAAAGTTGCTTGGATTTATGCACTCTTGAAAAGAAAAAGGACCGCCCAATTCACTAAAACATAATTCAATAGTTGCATTATCATCTGTACAATTGGTGTACGTACCACTGATGCTAAACGTTTCGGTAACACAAAATGGATCAGGTGAAATTTCGTCTATATGAATAGCCCCAACAAAATTTTGATTATCATTTACAGTGCTATTACAGCCGTATAAGTGTTGTACTGCGCTAACATCATTGGGTGTTAATCCAGAAACTAACCTGTTTACGATGTTTCCATGCATAATAGAAAAAGAATCTATCCCAGCTGTTCCTGTGATAGCAGAGCCTTCATGACCATCTGTATGTCTAAAACCAATCGCATGACCAAGTTCATGACCTACTATATTTCGCATATTTATTTGAGTAGGAAATTCGTTTCTATTGTAACGGAAATTTGTATTAATAAAAACATCACGATATGGTTTTCCACAAGCAGGGCTTCCGCCAACCCATCCAAAAATATGACTAGGTCCACTAGGAAAACCTCCTGGAAGTGTTTCTGGTCCTAGTAAAACGATATCTGCATCGCTTAAATTTGTTGTTACTTGAAAAAGATCACTACAACCGTTTCTAGTTGCGTTCCAATCATCGATTGCTTCTAAAACGGCTAAATTCCAACTTGTTCCTTGTGGAATACCATCTGGTTCAGAAATAGATGAAAACACCGTTATAGTAATATTATCATCAGAAACTAGACTACTGCCTCTATAATGTGTACGTTGATTCTCAGTATCTTTTGGAAAGTCTTTAATATCTTTAGAAAAACGCAAGTCTCCATCTACAATATAAAAATCATCAAATTCAGTAATTTTTTCAGGCGCATATCCCATATGAATAAGCCTTTCAATAACAGGAGTTATACGTAAAGAATATTCTTGTTCTTCAAGAATTGTTTCTTCTTCTAGAGCATCAGTAGTACAACTTTGAAGCAGGAATAGTATGGTCATTACTAAAACTGTAAAGGCATGTTTGATCAATCTTTTATTCATAATATAAATAGTCATAAAATTAGTTGTTCAATGAGATTTTCTCATTGATACATTCCTGTTTCATAAAAAGAGTATTTGTTACCCTTTAAAAATGAATTAAATAAGAAACAGGTGTTAACTATTTGTAAACCAAATTTTTATATTTAAAATATAGACACATAAAAAGCCCCCTCCATATACAATAAACGTATACCGAGGAGGCTTAAATTTTGTTGAATTATAATATTACTGTTCTTTCTGAGCAGTAATTTCAGCGATCTTAACAATGACTTCTACAGCACGCATCATACTCTCTACAGGAACATATTCATAACGTCCATGGAAGTTGTGTCCTCCAGCAAAAATATTTGGACACGGTAATCCCATAAAAGAAAGCTGAGATCCATCTGTTCCACCACGTATAGGTTTAATTAAAGGTTTAATACCTAATGCCTTCATAGCCTCTTCTGCGATGTCTACAATATGCATTACTGGTTCTACTTTTTCTCTCATATTAAAGTATTGATCTTTGATCTCTACAGAAACAAGATCTTTTCCTAATTGAGAATTAAGTTCACGAGCTAGCTTTTGCATCATCTCTTTACGAGCCTCAAAATGTCCTTTGTCGTGATCCCGTATAATGTATTCTAATCGTGTGCTATCTACGCTACCGTTTATACTATATAAATGAAAGAATCCTTCTCGATCTTCTGTATGTTCTGGTGTTTCAAGTTTAGGTAAAGAATTTATGTAATCTGTAGCGATATACATACTATTTACCATTTTGCCTTTTGCATATCCAGGATGTACTATTTTACCTTCTATAGTAACTATAGCTCCAGCAGCATTAAAGTTTTCATATTCTAATTCTCCTATCTGGCTACCGTCCATAGTATATGCCCAAGCAGCACCAAATTTTTCGACATCAAATTTATGAGCACCACGTCCTATTTCCTCATCGGGGGTAAAACCAACTCTAATGGTTCCATGCTTAATTTCTGGATGCGCTAGTAAATACTGCATCGCTTCCATAATTTCCGTAATACCCGCTTTATCATCGGCTCCTAGTAATGTTGTGCCATCTGTAGTAACGATGGTTTGACCTTTATACTGGGTAAGGTCATCAAAGTAATCTGGCGATAATACAATGTTTTGTGCGGGATTTAAAACAATGTCTCCACCATCATAGTTTTCTATAATTTGTGGTTTTACATCTTTTCCAGTAAAATCTGGCGTCGTGTCAAAATGAGCAACAAAACCTATGGTTGGAACTTCGTGAGAGACATTAGATGGGAGTGTTGCCATGATATAGGCATTATCATCTATAGTCACATCAGACATACCCATAGCTTCCAACTCCTCAGCTAGTTTGCGAGCAAGATCCCATTGTTTTGCAGAGCTTGGTGTTGTATCACTGTTTGGATCACTTTCTGTATCTATAGTGACATAACTTATAAATCGGTTGAGGAGTGCTTGTTTGTTGATCATATTCTTTTTTATTTCTGTGAAAGCAGACATCTAACTCCGCATTCATATTTACAATTTGTTTATATCTATTGTTTAGTTGCTTTATACGCTCCTGCCTGCCGGCTAGGCAGGTTCGCGAAAGCAAACTATTATTCTTTCTTTTCTTCTACTGGCGCATAAAAATGTAAGAACGCTTCGTACACGGCTTTATGCAAGATATTAGAATGGTCTTGACCATCAAAATAAGTAAAACTAGACACAATAGTACGATCTTCTTTAATACGACCTATAAGGCTAAAAGCGGCGCTTTCCATGTATGGTCCTTCTTTTCCAACGGCAACATACACCTTTTTTTGAATAGTACTCTTTATTCTTTCTTGTGGAAGTAAAGAGTTATCATCCCACCAAAGGCTCGGACTTACAATGATATAATTAGAAAAAAGATCAGGTGTTTTCCAAAGTATTTCTGTTGCGAGTAACCCTCCTAATGATTGTCCTATTAAAGTACGCTCTGTTGTTATTTTATAATTTGTTGTCACAAAGGGTTGTAATTCTTTTTCTAAAAAGGAGATAAATGCTTCTGATCCACCTGTTGTAGGAAAGTCTTTTTTATCCTTCTCATTGGTTGTAGGATAGGTAAAATCTCGCTTTCTGTCTATATTACTTATTCCTATGATGATAGACTCTGGGAGCATTTTAATCCAAGGGAAACTTCCAAACTGAACAATTCCTGCCACGTGAATAAAATCCTCATCAGCACTACCATCCAGAAGATAGATCACAGGATATGTCTTTTCTTTTTCCTTTGCATAGGATTGAGGTAGGTATACGTTTATGATTCTATTTTCTTTAAGAATATCAGAATAAAAGGTGTGTGTTTCTCCTATACTAAAAGGTGTGGTTTCCAAGCTAATAGGAACCTTGTTTTCTTGTCCCGTAACTACGATATATTGTGAGAGGAATAGAAGATAGAAAACGTATTTTTTTATCATAAATACTATTGATTTTTTTTATGCTTTCGCGAAAGCATAAAATTACCCATTTTCAATTACTTTTGCAGATAAGAATATTACTTATATGTATAAACTTCTCGTTAGACCCATTCTTTTCCTTTTTGACCCAGAGAAAGTCCATTATTTTACCTTTTCGCTTATCAGAAATATGACCAAATTTGGTTTTGGCGGAATATTTAGAAGTCTATGGCAAGTAAACGATAAACGGTTAGAACGAAAAGTTTTTGGATTGACATTTAAGAATCCGGTAGGTCTTGCCGCAGGATTTGATAAAGATGCAAAGCTTTATAAAGAGCTTGATAATGTAGGTTTTGGATTTATTGAGATAGGAACAGTAACGCCTAAAGGACAAATTGGGAACCCTAAAAAACGCCTATTTAGATTAAAAAGTGATCAAGCCATTATTAACCGAATGGGGTTTAATAATGGAGGTGTAGATGCTGCCGTAGAAAGACTCAAGTCTAATAAAAATGTACTAGTAGGGGGGAATATAGGTAAAAATACAGGAGTTAAACCTGAAGCATATACAGCAGATTATCTAACGTGTTTTAACGCATTACATCCGTATGTAGATTATTTTGTTCTCAATGTAAGTTGTCCTAATGTATCTAGTCATGCAAAACTGAATGATAAAGACTACTTAATAGAACTTATTAATGCGGTACAAGGAGCAAATAGAACCTTTGATGTGCAACGACCTATTGTATTAAAAATCGCTCCAGACCTCAATGATCAACAACTAGATGAGATTGTAGATTTAGTACAGGAAACAAAGTTGGATGGAGTGATCGCAAGTAATACATCCGTATCTCGTGAGGGATTAAAAGCGAGTAAAGAACGTCTAGAAGAAATAGGGAATGGTGGCTTGAGCGGAAAACCAATTACAGACACCTCTACACGAGTGATCAAATACCTATCAGAAAAAAGTAATCAATCATTTCCTATCATTGGAGTAGGAGGAATTCATTCTGTACAAGATGCTTTAGATAAAATAGATGCTGGAGCTAGTCTTGTACAGTTGTATACAGGGTTTATTTATGAAGGACCAAGCTTAATTAAAGACATCAATAAAGCATTACTCAAAAGAGCATAAGTTTTAAATAATAGATTAATAATCGATTTCTTGTAATGATTACTAGTTTTTTCGATTAAAAGAAATGAATTGCCTTATACTCATTAGAAATGGGCATAAATTACATACAATGCGTAACTCTCATAAATTACTTTTAGCTTCTGTCATGGTACTGTTGGCTTCATTAAAACCTGACTTTGCAAAATTTATCCCGCAAATCGTAAAAGTAGGCGCAGCTTTTTTATTACTTCTTATTGGACTCTATTTAATGTGGAAAGAAAGACAGTGGTAATTTATTACTGAAGATATCATATACTTTGATTCGATATAATGCAATATATTAGTGCGATATGATTGAATCCATTATTGCTTTTATGGGAGCCACTGCTTTATTAGCATTTTCTCCTGGTCCTGATAATATTTATGTACTTACGCAAAGTGTAGCAAATGGACGCAATTCGGGTCTAGCAACGACTGCAGGATTAATTTCTGGATGTATCGTACATACAACACTAGTTGCTTTTGGACTTTCTGCCATTATTGCAACATCACCTACGGTGTTTTTTGCCATTAAATTACTAGGCGCTTTATATTTGGTATACCTCGCCTATAGTGTTTTTAAAAGTGATGCAAAAGTTTCACTTACCGATGGTGCTCCTAAAAAAAGCTATACAGCTTTATTTAAACAAGGGGTAATGATGAATATTTTAAACCCCAAAGTCACGATTTTCTTCCTCGCTTTTTTTCCTGGATTTTTATGGGATCCAGATGGTAATACCGTGATTCAGTTTTACATCCTGGGTATTTTATTTATGATTGAATCCCTTTTTATTTTTGGAGGCATTGCCGTACTGGCAGGAAGTATTTCTGGATATTTACGAAAGAGCGAAAAAGTAGGTGTCGTTCTTAAGTGGGTTCAGATTATTGTATTCATTGGAATTGCTGTTTTCATTTTGATATAGCTTTCGCGAAAGCGGAATTAGCCTTATTTTTACATAGTGAATAACAAAGTCAAAATCATAGAATGTCCTCGTGACGCCATGCAAGGAATAAAGGACTGGATTCCTACAGATGAAAAAGTTCAATATATCCAGTCATTATTGCGTTGTGGTTTTGATACCATAGATGTGGGAAGTTTTGTGTCTCCTAAAGCAATTCCGCAAATGCAGGACTCTGCTGAGGTTTTATACAAACTTGATTTATCTAAAACAGAAAGTAAATTACTATCAATCGTTGCCAATGTGCGTGGCGCTACAGAAGCTGTAAAACATGACATGATAGATTATCTTGGGTATCCATTTTCTATCTCAGAGAACTTCCAAATGCGTAATACGCATAAAACGATTGCACAATCTGTAGAGATTTTAAGAGAGATATTAGATCTAGCACATAGCAATGATAAGCAGGTAGTTGTGTATATCTCTATGGGATTTGGAAACCCGTATGGGGATCCTTGGAATGTTGATATTGTAGGGCAATGGACAGAAAAGCTAAGTGCTATGGGCGTGAAGATTCTTTCGCTTTCTGATACAGTTGGAACGTCTAATCCCGAGAATATTAAGTATTTATTTTCTAATTTAATACCTAAGTACCCAGATATTGAGTTTGGAGCACACTTACATACAACGCCTACGACTTGGCATGAGAAAGTAGATGCAGCCTATCAAGCTGGTTGTCGCCGTTTTGATGGTGCTATCCAAGGCTTTGGAGGATGTCCAATGGCAAAAGATGAACTTACTGGTAATATGCCAACAGAAAAACTCATTTCTTATGTAGCCTCTGTAAAGGCATACGATAACATCAATACGATGTCTTTTGAAAGCAGTTACAATGAAGCTTTAAAGGTATTCCAGAAGTATCATTAAAATGCTTATTTACATATAAAATGTGCTTTTGTGATAGTAGTTTCATCTATTTCATAAATAGGGATGAGTCCTAACACATCCACTAAGAACTAACTTTAGTAATTTCGAGTGGATTCGGAGGTAGGTGAATTTGCCGTAATTGCAGTTATAGATTGTTGGCAACTGTTTATTTTTCTTCGATTTTTATTTTACCATCAACCCAGTCCGGTAAATAAAAATTCATTCCCGTTTTTGCTTCAATATCTATCAATTTATTTCTCAATGCCACAGTCCTTAATCCAATTGCTTTTCTTGTTTTATTTATTTGGGAAATAGTTGATGTGTTAGGAGGATTAAGATAACCATAGGATGATTCATTCCATTCTGATGTAACTGCTTTTTTCCAATCTTCGGCTAAAGCAATTTCATATGGAGATATATATCCTTCATTTAAGAATTGAATCAATTTTGGCTTTATGAAATCATACAGGGTATCTTTTTTAACATACTGAGTTCCTTGGGAATTGTGATGACTCAAAATAGTTGAAACCCAGAAATCATTTCCTATTAGAAGCTCTCCTGGATAACCATTAATTTCTATAATCTCAAGTAGATTAACTAATTGTTCTTCACTATGCTTAGGAAAATTTTCTGTAATAAATTGCTCTTGTCCTTGTTCATCTTCGATAATGTAGGCTTCATATGCGATTTTCTGATCTTTTTCAAACATCGAGTGAACTCTATTTTTAAGTGTTGAATCAATTTTATTTAAAAACTGATTGCGCAACTCTTCGTATTGTTTTTCAATAGTATCCCAATCAGAATCAAGTAGATTTTTACTTAAGAATTTTTGTTCTTTGAGATGTATTAATTCCCAGCCATTGGAGATCGCTTTTTTAACATAAATCAACCCTTTTTCCTTTTCTCCAATTAGGAAAGAAATCTGGGAAGCAATTTTATAGTCTCGAAGAAAAATGAAGTCATATTCATTAAATAATTTTTCATATCGAATTAATGCTTCTTCATATTTTTCTTGACTAATTAATTCTTCTGCCAATATAATTTCTGAATGATATTTATTGTAGTCTATGACCTTTTTTGCACTGTTCTCGCAAGCAGTTAAAGAATAAAGAAGGCTACAGAGAATAATTAAGGATCTAATTTTCATTTTTTTAGTATTGTTGCCAACTCTATTATTATATGCGTCTAGTTGTTTTTGTATGATCTCTTCTGATGACATACATGGAAGTTTTTTTACCGTAAAATAAAAAAGAAGTATATATTAAGAAGGTAATCTCGCTTTTATAAATTTAATTTGTCCATTGTGATTTGATTCATGTTCTACGACATGAAACCATTTACAATATGCATTTGTAGGTCCCCAAGCCCAGTTGTTATCTGCTTTAAGAAGCCACTCATCATCACGATTTCCAAGTTCTTTTAATGTATGAGAACGTACTTCATTAAGAGTATCTAGGTAATAGGTAAGGTCATTTCCTTTTATTTTTTTACGAGCTTGATCTCCAAGCCCAGAAGCTGTACTCCAACGTTTTGAATCTTCACGAGACCAATTTCCCCAGTTTTTACCTTCTAGTGTATGTATTTGATAAAAACGTTCTGTGGCTGCAAGGTGCATAAGCATGGCACCTATAGAATTTGCTTTGTCATCTATTAAGAAATCAAGCTGTTCTTGTTCGAGACCTCTTACTTGACCTTCGACAACGTTACGCATCCAGTTCATCATAGAGACAAGTGTACCTACTTGCGGTGCATATCCGGATTTTGGCCCTACAATATTAAGCCCATCTTGTATTGGAGTGCAAGAAGCACCCATAAGAGGAATAGAAATAAGGCTTAATGTTCCAGCGGCTGCAAATGATGATTTTTTAAGAAAATTACGACGACTTTGGTCGGTGAGTACAGTAGTATTCATGATGATATATGTTGATTAGTTGGATACAATATACTATCGTATCATCACAAGATTGCGTTAATGCCTACTTAAAAAGCTGTTAATACGGATATGAAATTCTTATGCTTCTATGGGTTTAATTCTTTTAATCTTTTTGTAGCATTTTGATTATCAGGATTTAATGATAAAGATTTTTCAAAATTATAAATGGCATTTTTTGTATCACCTATATATAGATATCCTTCGGCTAAACTGTCATATAGGTTTGCCGATGTAGGATATAACTGAAGCGCTAATTCAAAAATAGAGATTCCAGCTTGAACGTTTTTAGGATTAAAAATCAATTGTAACCCTAAAGTGTTAAGCCTTCCTTCAGGAAGCTCTAATGTAGGATGTGTTTTTTTAATCTGTTTATAGAATGTTTTTACATTCTTATAATTTTGAAGCTTTGCCTGATGTACAAAATCATAAAAATCAAACGCCTTTTGTACGGTTGCTGTTTTAGATTCTTTTGAAATTAGATCTGAAGAAATATTATTTTCTTGAGGTGTGTTTGTTATAAATTGTAAAGCAGTTGCATCATCTTTAAGATACGCATTCATAAACTGTAGACTATATGTAGAAACTAATTTATAAGATGCCATGATTTTTTGATCACTTTTATCTTGGCGAAGGTCTCGTTTTTCAAAAAGAACACCTAGTGTACTAAAATAGGAGTGGGACATATCGTGAAATCTCATTTTGTAGGCATCACAATGGGTAAGAGCATCATAAAATTCAAAATCAGTATTTAAGGTAGCGCTTATATTTTCCTGTTGCATAACCGCTTGAGGAATTTCTTTTTGAGCAAGATGCATAAAAGGAATAGTGATCTTCTTAGGATCATAAAAAGCAGTTGATTTTAAAAGATCAGGATTATAACGTATAGTTCCATCAAGGCTTAGGTTTGCCTTAAAGATAGTGGTACGCATTTGAGTAAGTACATTAGACAACCCCCCAAAACTAAACCCCATAGTAGCTACACGATTCATATCTGAAGAAGGAAAACGAGAAACTTCTTTTATTAAAAATTCAAGATCTCTAGCTTGAGTTTCTATAGCACGCTCTGGTTTTTGAAAACGTTTAGAAGAAGCACCTCTACTTGGACTGGAAATTACAATATATCCATGACTAGCTAATTGCTCACATATAGCAAAATTTTCTATAGATGAAGCTTGAAAACTAGGTGCATATATAATTACTGGAAATGACTCTTTTGCAATTGGAATGTCTATATAGGCTTGTGCTGTTTCCTTAAGATGTTGCTGATTTTGAGGAGTATTTGCATAATAAAACCAATCTAAAATAAAATAATTGGGTAAACTTTCCCATTCTTCTTCCTCTTTGAGAACCTCCATATAGTTTAAAACAGACATTGGAGATTTAGAGAGTATAGATGTTGTAGAAGGATACCAAATACTTATAGGAATAGGCCGTAATACTTCCTTATGATTGACTGTTATTTTAGGAATATAAGTGCGTGTACTATCTGTAGCAGTATAATGTTTAAAACCTATAGTGTATCTACCATAGTCTAAATCTATTTCTTGTAAAGAAGTTTGACTTAATAGGTTATTAAATTGAAAGAGAAGCACTAAGAAAACAAGTTGCAATTTCATAATAGATAGTAAAAGGTTCACTATCAAAGATTGGGAATACTACAAAATGTTACAGTAAAAAAGCATCAGCGATGGTATATTCCTTATCACTGATGCTTTTATATATTTAAAGAAAGTATTTCTAAGAGTTTGTTTATTCTTTTACCGCTTTCGCGAAAGCGTTCTTACCTCCCACAATAGGAAGCGTAAGTGTTGTTCCTCCAAGAGCAACCGTGAGTTGTGTTCCCGGCTCTGGATGTAAGGTAAACTCATTATCACTAGAAAAAATCATAAGTCCAATCTGTTGTCCTTTAGGTATGATTTGATCATCTGGCATTAAGTCAAAAGTCACATTGTAAAATGTCCCTGGTTCGAGTGGTTCTCCTTCACGTATAGAGCTATGGTTTTGAGGATCTGCCCAACCACGTGTAATGATATTATCGGTGATTTTTATTTTAGCACCGTCGTTCCAAGGTAAAGATACAAGCCATACAGATAAGTTTGCTGCTGGTTTATCACTGGCTAACTTTACAGTAATTTTTGGAACTCCAGAAATATGTACATCCTCAGTAAGTTCTGGAGTAAGATATAATAAACGATTTTTTGAAATTTCTGCTTTGGCAAAATCGCTTCCTTTTATTCTATAATCATCTACAAAAGTTTCTCTACCTTGTTTTGCTTTTTTTACGATACCTAGCGTTCCTTTTGCAGGGCCATCACCTCCTAAGTATAACACAACATCTGAAGCGTCTGGATTAGGGTATTCTGCATATGAAGTAGGTTCACTTCGTTTGTCATTCTCACGTACAATCCATGCACGAGCATCATTTTCTACTCCATTTTCTATACCGTGTAAATAGCGAGTAAACCAACGATTACGCATGGTCATAGGTGGCGGACCTCCATGACCATTCTGATGGTAAAAGATTTGCGAAGGAATGCCTTGTGCTTTTGCTTGGGCATAAATACGATAACTATGTTCTGGCATCACATTCCAATCATTAAATCCGTGAGACATTAATAAAGCCGCTTTCATAGGTTTCATCTGGTTGAGGTAATCCCTTCCTTCCCAAAAATCATTATAATCTCCTGTGATACGATCCATACCGTTTTTCATCTCTGTATCGCGTACAGTTTTGTTATTATATGGACGTTTTGACTCGTCTCCACTATGTATAAAATCATATAGAACATCTATATCTTCTCCGAGATATCCTCCAGGCGAACGTACAAGACCGTTAGAGCGATAGTAATGGTAATAGGATGTGTTAGGTGCTATAGGAATAATAGCTTCAAGTCCTTCGACACCTGTTGTTGCAGCAGCTAGTGGTAATGTACCATTATAAGAAGTTCCTGTCATTCCTACTTTTCCTGTAGACCAAAAAGCATCTACGGTCTTATCTCCATCTATAGATGTATATCCTTTTCTACGACCACATAGCCATTCAATGACTGCTTTTGGAGCGAGTGATTCATTAGGACCTCCTACGGTAGGAGCACCTTGCGATAATCCAGTCCCTGGAGAGGAAGAGTGTACTACTATATACCCTCTTGGTACCCATGTTTTGATATGAGAATTAGAAATGATAGGACGTTCTCCTGTTCGTTTTGCTTCTGGATGTAGACGTTCTTCTGCAGTTTCACCAAGTTCGTGCGCTACATTCCAATTTGGAGTATCTGAAGCAACTCCTGCAAAATAAGGACTACTTACATATACAATGGGAAGTTTTAAACCTTCTGTATCTGTTTGTTTAGGACGCGTAACTGATACATGCATACGATCCATTTTGTCATCGCCATCTGTATTAAAGTCGGTTTCGACCCATAAGTCATGCCGTATCCAATCATCTGAATCTTTAAATTCAGGAACTATTTGAGCTTCTCCATCTTTAAAAATAGGAGTTATTTTTTCCCCTTGACCTTCCTTTTTTTGCGCACAAGCTATCGAAAAAATAAAGAGCATTAGGAATAGAAAATGAGTAGTGAGATTTCTTTTCATAACAGTGTAATAAAATTGAGAATTTAGATAGGAAAGATAGGAATATTCTGGTGTATTTATGTTAAATGATGATTTTGCTTAACAATTATGATACGATCAATATATATCTACTGCATCCCATATTTTGAAATCAGGATTGTCATTTTCTGATTGAATGATAAAATCCAGTAGATTAGAAGCCTCTATCCAATGAATATTTTCTTGATTTGCTTTTTAATTGAGATGTAAATACCTTTTGCGCCTACACTTAAGAGTGTTTGAAGTAATTCTTTTAATTCATCCTTTTTATACCTACCATCAATAAAAACTTTTATTTTTTGATCCTTTATATCTTTTATTATCTTTTGAATGTTCCTTTTAGTTTCCTCAGGAGAATCTTTTGAAGCAATTCTATTTGCAATAATCATCAGAGATGACGCCGACAAATATTTTCTTGGTTCATTTGGGAAAATGATGAGGTGTGAGTTTGTAATATTTTGATCTTCAGTTTTTAAATTTGATGTATTAGAAATGGCAAGAATTTTTAAGTGTCTAAAATTTCTACTATTTAATGGGTCATATATATGATTAACATCCGTAGTGCCATAATCTCTGTATCCTCTATATCTGTTATTGGTTTCTTTAGAAAATAGATATATGGTATCGGTATCTGAAAGGTTTTCACTATCAACTATCCATGGAGCTACTGTATACTTTAATTTAATAGGCTCTGAATCTGTATGTATTGTAAGTTCTTGATTTTTTATGTCTTGACTAATTTCATACTGTCTTAGAAAAGTAGAATTACGATTAACTATCCCTTTATGGTCACTTATATCTAAAGTGCGGAAATCGTAAAATTCTGATGGAATTTCATCAGAAAAAAGCACTTCTTCTTCTTCTTCTTCTTCTTCTTCTTCTGTTACTTCTACAATATGCCAATGCCCATTAATATTTTGCTTATCACAACTATAAAAGAGAATACTAAAAAAACAGATAAGTACTAGTTTTTGTCTCATGATCTTATTTATATAGATTGTAAAATTTAAATGGTTTAGGCCATTCTTTACGAGGTTTAAAAGCAATGGCAACTTCTTTATGATCTAATGCAGATTCGGTTAAGACAACACTGTTCTCAAACGTTTTTGCTCTTTCAAACTCTTTCTTGTTTACTTTACAGACTACTTTATAAAATGTACTAGTTACCCAGATTTGCATATCTGGATCTTCTTTAAATTTTAAATATGCAGCCAGTGACGCATGAGCAGCTGCTAAAACGGCAAACCCTTCTGGAATATCATCTTTGACTAGAATGTACATTTTCATGTGTCGTGATTTTTTATGTATTTAATGTCGCTTTATAGGTCTCATCGAGTCTTCCTAAATCTACAGAGATTCGATCTCTTTCTTGAGTGACTAAGTACACAAATTTTTCTCCCCATTTTATTTCAGATGCTTTATATGAAGTACGAGAATACACCGTTTGTGAGAAAGATTCATCAAAAGCTTTTATAGTGATAATAAATTCGGCATCTTTAGCTATCATACCATCTATGGTTTGTTTATATAAAGGGCTTGTATCACTTATAGGATGTACTATAGTCCATACAGAAGGTAAAAAAACGACCTTAGATCGTTCAAGCTCTAGACGGAAAAAATCTCTTAATTCAGATGCTTCTCTTCTTACGGATAATGATACGGCAACTTCTACCTCTACGAGTTGATTGTCTTGCACATTTACTACTCTAAACATAAATCCATTAATATCTTGATAGGGAGCAATGACAGCATGTGTACTGTATTTTAATGTAGCCGAAGGTTTTGAAAACCGACCATAGAGCATTCCTGTGGCTAGTGCAAATGCAAGTAATCCCAACATAGATTCGGTAGCAGCAACGATGTTTGCAAGAAGCCCCATAGGAGCAACACGTCCATATCCCAAAGTTGTAATGGTTTGCGCACTAAAGAAAAAAGCTTCCATGAACTGTTCAAAAGAAGTACCTTCTTTTATGCCTGTAAGGTGCTCTACACCTATGAACATATAGATAGAGGCAAACACAATATTAATCACAAAATAGCCCAGAAGAATAAGCCCCAAGAAACGTGGCCAAGGCATAGAGACTAAAGAATGGAAAAAATTGATTCGTTCTAGGAATGGAACATTGGTCTTACGTACATTAAAAGAACCATCTTTATTCAGTGTACGATATCCACCAGAAGTGTCTTTTTCTCCTAGCCCTAAATCATTGTACTTCTTCTTGATATATTTTTTAGCAGCCTTTTTGGCACCCATACGATGTATTGTTGTAGTATTTGTAAGATGAAGGTATTAAAAAAGGAATAAAAACAGTTAAAGAAGGAACTAATTTGTCTATCCATCGTAAAAATAATAAAGGAAGCTTTCTTCAAGATACTTTTGAGATCATTAATCACAAAAACGAACTCGAATGAGAATGCCTTTTTCAGAATTTATTACAAGTGGGGATCTAAAATTTATAATTGTTTTTCTCGCTTTTTGTTCGCTTGCCGTGTATCATTTTTTAAAGAAGATACAAGCAAGAAACCACCAAGATAATCTCGAACTTATACAGTATCATAATTCAAAAATAAATAATGCTGCTTTTTGGATATTAATATCTAGTGTATTCTCTTTACTATTAGGGTTTATGCACAGTTTCTATTTCATAGGGAAAACTGGAGGGATAGCACCTAGTTTAATTTTTCAAGGAGTTTCTTATGCCTTAATTACACCTGTAATGGGAGTTTGTCTTTTTATATGTTGTAAAATTCTAAAAGGAGTTTTTAATGTAATAACACCAAAAAAAGTAGCATTATGAGAGTATTATATACATTCATCTTGATGGTGCTCACAGGAACTATATGTCTAGGGCAATCTTCGATTTCTAAAGGTGATAGTTTAAGAAGAGAAGGAAAACTAGAAGCTGCAATCATAGCATATAAAGAAGAATATAAACAGACAAAACAATGGAAAACAGGATATAATCTTGCTTGTGTGTATGCACTTACGTTTCAAAAAGATAGTGCGTATCAGTATCTCAATATGGCTTTAAAAGAAGACAACTCTTTATGGGCATTAGCCGACTCAGATTTGTATGCCTTAATAGACGACCCTCGTTGGTCTGCAATAGAGGAGAGTCAATTAAAAAGATACCAAGAACATCACGGGAAACTGATGCAACCTGAATACGCAAGGAAACTGCTTCGTATCATTATAAGAGATCAAGCACTGGATTACTATATAGATCAGGCTAAATCTTATTTTATGAAGGAGGGAACAGCTCCACAATGGTATTATCCGTTAGGAGCATACAAGGAGCAGATAATAGAAGAGAATTATAAAACAATGCAACAACTTTTGGAAATCTATGGATGGCCAAAATATTCTATGGTTGGAGAGTTGGCTGCAGATGCTCCGCTTTTGGTCATTAATCACCACAAAGATGATGCTGTGCGTAAAGAATACCTAACACAAATAAAACAATCCTGTATAGATCAGGAGGGAAGCTGTATGGAATATGCTAAGATTCAGGATAGGGTTCTTGTGAATGACAATGAACTTCAAATCTATGGAATGCAGTTTCGCTATAATGCTCAACGAGTGCTAGAGCCCTTTCCAATAATAGATCCTGAATATGTTGATCAACGTAGAGCAGAAATAGGTCTAGAACCCTTAAAAGAGTATTTAAAACGAAAGATAAAGTATGATTGGAACGTTGTTCAATTAAAAGAATAACAAGATTAAAACGGAAGTTGTACTACTTGTGTTTTAATCTTGTTATTCTTTTAATTGAACAACAATGGTATTGGCCGCCATATCTCCTATACTTTTATTCATTTTGTTATTTGCAGCTACAATGATTCCTGTTAAGAAGATATAATCTATAAAACCTAATATATAACGTGTTATAGAAGCTGTTATATCAATAGGCTCATAATGATCAGTAAGTACTTTTATACCTAAAATTCTTTTTCCTAGAGTTTGACCCCAGACACTTTCACTAATAGGCCATAAGAAAAAGGCTGTGGACATGAGTATAAGTGCTGGCATTTTATAAAACTCAAAACCAATAGCCTCTATAGGTTCACCAAAAAAATACTCCAAAATTATACTTATGATACAAAAAATAGAAAAATCTATTATGGAAGCGATGATTCGTGTTCTTGTGCTGGCGATTTGAAATTCATGTTCGAAGGTATATTCTATGACGTTATTTTGCATATCATATATTTGTTAGTTAGAATATATAAGTACAAAACTAAATTAATTACCACGGATTTGGTAGGGTTAAATACCCCTTTAAATCACTATAGTTTGCAATTTTTTGGGTTATCTACCCCTTATTTATTAGGTTTTTAATTTGATTGGGTAATTCTAACATATTTCTTTTTAGCAGAATACCCTTGTATTCGCGGTATTACTTTCTCTTTTTCATACGCTTCACTTCTTTAATTGAACAACAATAGTTTTTGCTGCCAGATCACCTATACGTTTATTTTTATCATTTGTAGTAGCGACAATGAGCCCTGCTAAAAAGATATAATCTATAAACCCTAGTAGGGCACGCAAAACGGCAGGCCCCATCTCGATAGGTTTATAATCATCAGAAAGTACTTTTAGTTTAAATATCCTTTTCCCAATAGTTTGTCCCCATAACCCTTCACTAATTGGCCAAAGAAAAAACCCCATAAACAGGATCGTTAATGTAGCAAGTACGTTTAAACGAAATCCAAATGCATCTTCTAATGTTCCTCCAAAAAAATACCCCAAAATCGTAATAATGGTAGCATAGATAGTAAAGTCAATTAAGAATGCTAAGACGTGTATTTTTTTTTGAGCAATTTCAAAGGTGTTCTCTTTCATTTTAATAATGGGTTGTTTCACAATTCATATGTATCAAAAATAAGCTATTTATTACCCAGTTTTTTACATTAAATATGCTTTCAATCCTTCGTAATCACTAATTTTTGAAGCCACTTTCTCTTTATTCATCAATCCTTTAATTTGCTCTGGTAACTCTGTAAAAGGACCTACAATAGGTTCGACGGCAGGTAAGAATTTTACAGGATGCGCTGTTTCTAGAAATACACCATAGGCATCTGGATGTTCTTTTAGATACTCTTTAAGTCCTAGATATCCTACAGCTCCGTGAGGATCGGCGGTATAGTTATGATTTGTATACAGTGTTCGCATCGTAGACCGTGTAGCGTTATCGCAATATGAATAAGAGGTAAGCTTTCGCGAAAGCGTATTTCTATCATTTTCAAACAATTGTAATACACGTACAAAATTACTAGGATCACTTACATCCATAGCATTACTTATTGTGGGAACGGTTGCTGTAGGCTCATACTTTCCAGATTGCATAAATCGCGGAATCGTTGTATTACTATTTACAGCGGCAACAAACTGTTGTACTGGCATTCCCATACGATGTGCCATCATTCCTGCACAGATATTTCCAAAGTTGCCACTAGGAACAGAAAATACTAACTCTTGTTGTTTTTGTTTCAATGCTTTATAGGCAAATAGGTAATAAAGTAACTGCGGTAACCAACGGGCGACATTAATACTATTTGCAGAGGTAAGCTGACGTACATCCGTAATATCTTGATCTAGAAAAGCGCGTTTGACCATTGCTTGGCAATCATCAAAAGTTCCATCTACTTCAAATGCTGTAATGTTTTCCCCTAACGTTGTTAACTGTTTTTCTTGTATCTCACTCACTTTTCCAGAAGGGTAGAGGATGACAACTTTAATACCGGGTACTTTATAAAATCCACGAGCTACAGCACCACCAGTATCTCCACTGGTTGCTACTAGCACTGTTACTTCTTCGGTTTGTCCTCGTTGTTTTAAGAAATGACCAAGACAACGTGCCATAAATCTAGCTCCCACATCTTTAAAAGCCATGGTAGGCCCATGAAAGAGTTCCAGCGTAGCGATTTGATTTTCTATCTCGATGATTGGAAAATCAAATGATAGAACATCAGTAACGATCTCTAGTAAAGTGGCATCGTCTATAGTATTGCCTACAAAGGGTTTCATAGAAATGCATGCGATTTCTTCGTGAGACAATTGCTCTATATTCTCCCAAAAATCAGATGGTAATTCTGGAATAGATTCTGGAAAATATAATCCCTTATCTGGTGCGATTCCTCTGATGACAGCTTCGTCAAAAGTGACCTGAGGTGCTTGTTTGTTTAAACTATAATAATTCATATGTATGTCCGTACAGGTGGGTGTATTTTAATTAATCTTCACGAAGGTGGAGATCTGGTTTAATTTATCTAGAGGTTTTTTAATTCCCCTTTGGGGTTAGGGGGAAATCACTCGACATCCGTGTTCACTTATTCGACTAGAATAAGCATCTACAGCAAGTCCTTGTTCTTCATAAAAAGCTTTACTTGTAGATAGGTAGGTATCTATATCTGCTTTCGCGAAAGCGAACGAAAATAAACTTGGACCACTTCCAGAAATACCAAAAGCGATACAATTATGTTCTTTTGAAATACGCTTAATTGTATCAAAATGCGGAATCAATTGCTTGCGATGTGGTTCTACAAGAACATCCTGCAAACTGTCTGCAAAAAGTTGCTTGTCCCATTCATATAAACTTGCAACAAAACTAGCCAAGTTCTGTGCTTGTGTAATTGCATTTGCAAGCGAAACTTCTTTTGGAAGAATTGCTCTAGCTTCTTTGGTTGCTATTTTTATATGTGGATGCAAAATCCCTACATAGATACTATCCATAGGTGGTAACGCAATAATACGTAAAGGATTATATCCTGTGATTAAGGTAGTTCCTCCATAGACACATGGAGCAACATTATCTGCATGTTCATTACCACTAGCAAGAGCTTCGCCTTTCATAGCATAGTTGGTCAATGCTAGGTTATCCAATGGATTTTCTAATAACTGATTGATCCCAAAAACGGCTCCCGCAGCACTTGCAGAACTACTTCCAATCCCACTTCCTGCTCTAATTTTCTTATGAATCTCAATCTCTATCCCAAAATTGGCATTGATGCCTTCTAGCATGGCTAGCCCAGACACGCCAGCTACATTTTTATGAGCTTCCATAGGAAGTTCTTCTCCTGTAATTTTGGTAATAGTAACTCCAGGTGTTTTTACTTTACGGATAACCATCTCGTCTCCGATGCCTTCTAATGCAAAACCTAATGCATCAAAACCACAATTGACATTAGCAACTGTAGCAGGGCAAAAGATCCGTACTTCCTCTCTTATAGTATTCATATCTATGACCGCTTAAGCGGATGATTTTAATATTGTCTTAATCTAATAATGTCTGAAAATAATCCACTAGCAGTTACATCGGCGCCAGCTCCAGCTCCTTTTACAATAAGTGGTTGGTCTGGATATCGTTGTGTGTAGAAAAGTACAATATTATCTTTTCCTTCTAATTGATAAAATGGACTTTCTGACCCTACAGATTGTAAGCCTACACTAGCTTTATTGTTTTCTAATTGTGCGACATATTTGAGTCGCTCTCCTTTTGCAGAGGCAGTACTCACTAGAGTTTCAAAATGTGGTGCATCTTCTTTTAAAGTGTCAAAGAAGTGAGGTACATCGGTACTGTTTAAGTTCTTTTCTGTTAAGAAAGGCGTATTAATAATGTCTTCGAGTTCTAGTGTGAGTCCTGATTCTCTAGCAAGGATCAATATTTTTCGAGCCACATCTACACCACTTAAATCAATTCGTGGATCAGGTTCTGTGTATCCTTCTTCTTTGGCTTGTTGTACAACATCGTGAAAACTACTTCCTGATGTAAAGTTATTAAAGACAAAGTTTAAACTCCCAGATAAAACTGCTTGAATTTTTGTAATTCTATCTCCAGAAGCGATGAGGTTTTGTAAAGTATCTATAATAGGTAATCCTGCACCAACATTGGTTTCAAATAAGTATGGAGCATTGTATTTTCTGCTTAATCTTTTAAGTAAACTATAGTTTTGCATAGCGCTTGCACTTGCAATTTTATTACATGCCACCACCGCAATACTATTGCGAAGATATTCGGCGTAACTCATGGCTACGTTTTCATTTGCTGTAACGTCTACAAATACGGAGTTGCGTATGTTGAGGTTAATGACGCTTTCGCGAAAGCGTACCACATCTGCTTTCTTCCCATCGGCTAGTGTAGATTGCCATTGTGTAAGATCAATACCATCTTCTTTAAAGCACATCGTACGGCTATTGGACAGCCCGATTACTCGAAGATGTAAATTGAGATTTTCCGAAAGATATTCTTGTTGTTGTTGAATTTGAGCCAGTAATTTACCACCTACATTTCCCACTCCCATCACAAAGAGATTAAGTTGTTTGCGTTGATCTTCAAAGAAGCGTTCATGTAAGCTATTAAGGGCTTTCTTTACATCCTTTGAAGCGATGACTGCTGAGATGTTCTTTTCGCTAGCGCCTTGTGCAATAGCTCTGATGTTGACATTATTCTTTCCTAATGTACTAAACATTTTTCCAGAAATGCCTTGATGGCTTTTCATTTTTTCGCCCACGAGCGCAATAATAGCGAGCTCTTTTTCTATGTAAACAGGATCTATTTTATGAAGTGCAATTTCATAGGCAAACGTAGTATCTATTGCTTTTTTTGCTTTTTGAGCATCTTCTTGAGTGATTCCTATACAAATGCTGTGTTCGCTAGAGGCTTGTGTAATCATGATTACACTGATATCAAGTGAAGAGAGTGTTTCAAAAAAGCGTTTTGAAATCCCAGAAATACCAATCATTCCTGTTCCTTCTAATGTGAGTAAAGCGATGTCACCTATATGACTGATTCCTTTAATAGGCGTGTTTTTTCCATTTCCATCTTTTGAAATACAGGTGCCTAATGCTTCTGGGTCTAATGTATTTTTAATATATAACGGGATATCTTTTTGCATCACAGGAGCAATGGTAGGAGGGTAAAGTACTTTGGCTCCAAAATGAGAAAGTTCCATGGCTTCATGATATGAAATATGGGCGATAGGTTGCGCTTGCTTTACTATTTTGGGATTTGCACTGTACATCCCACTCACATCTGTCCAGATTTCGAGAACATCTGCATCGAGTGCAGCTGCAATAATAGCTGCTGTAAAGTCAGATCCTCCACGTCCTAAAGTACTTGTTTCTCCTGTACCTGATCGTGCTATAAAACCAGGGAGAACTGTAATCTTTGCGTCACTTTGTTTAAAATGAGTTGTAATAGCATCATTGGTTTGCTCATATTGCACCATGGCTTTCGTATGGGTACTATCTGTGAGTATGAGTTCTCGCGTGTCTTTAAGATGTGCTTCTACTTTTTGATGATTAAAGGCAGCAGTAATAATAATAGAAGACGTAAGTTCTCCAAAAGCGGTGAGTTTATCGATGGTTTTTGGGGATAGCTCATGAATAAGGAAAATACCCTGTAGTAAGGCTTCCAGATCATTCATATGGCGTGTTACTTTCTGAAGTGTTTCGGGATTATTCTCTGTAAGTTCTTTTGTAAAAGATAGGTGTACGTCTTTGATTCTTTGAAAAACGGTTATGTACGAACTATCTTTTTGAGCAGCTAGATTTCCTACCAAGATTAATTGATTGGTAATTCCTCCTATAGCCGATACGACGACTGCAACTTGTTCTTCTTTTGCGCATTGATCTACAACAGCAATGACTTTTTGTATATTATCTGGACTTCCTACAGATGTCCCTCCAAATTTGAGTACTCTCATTTGTAATGCCCGTATAACGGGTATGGTTTTGATAACTGTGTATACAGTTATTTTATATTATATATGTGTATTTAGAATAGGTGTCTTGCTCCTGTCTATCGACGAGGCTGGTTTCGCAAAAGCGATATGACAGAATGGATGATATGTATAGCTATAACCCCATAGGGGTCATAGTACCAATAGAAATAATGGTAGTAGTATAAATGAATATGTTTGTTGTTGTATTCATATCTCTTAGCTTAAATAAAAGTAGTCTTTTTATCTTACTGTGCAAGCGATACATATGATTTTTATGAAATCGAGAATATTTTCTTTTTATTTTGTGGATTCTTTAGAGTAGAGGTGTCCTAAATGAATAATATGTAGTCTTTGATTTTTACTTGAGGATAGGTCTTGATTTTTGAAGTATTTAGTTATGTACTCTCATTTTTTTTAATTAGAAAGTACCTGTGCTTTTGCAAATATTTCTTGCAAATCATGAGCTATAGGAAACGTCTTTAAAGGAGGTACATTTGCGCCACCAGGATTTCCAACAGGAATTTTTCCAACAAAAGACTTTACGCCTCCAAAAATGAGCCTTGGGATTTGCCCGATGATTTCCTTTCTGTTTTTGATTTTAATACCAAATTGAAGCATTTTCCAATGTACATATGTGTGCGCATATGGATATTTTTGCCCAATGATATGTGCTCGTTCCAAATGATACCAAGCGCCAGCTAAATCTCCTTGAGCGTAGGCAATTTGATATTTTGATAATTCTGTGGTATAAAATGGCTTCAATTTTTTGGGAATGGCTGTATATAGTGTCATAGTTGTATTCTCTTGGGGATAGTTATAAGAATTTTTGAAGATGTTCTTTAAAATAAATAGCGCTATCTGTAGCACTTTGTAAAGAATTGTGAGTAAAATTACCTCCTTGTTCTATGTAATAAAATTCAAGTCCTGAGGTGATAGGGTCGGGGAGGAGCTTTGTATAATCTATAGATCCATTTCCTAATTCTGTATAATCTCTGGTGTTTGTGTCCATATCTTTGATATGCCACATCACGTATCTTCCGGGTTGTTTATGTATTAATTCCTTAGGGGTATACTTAGAAGAATGTGTTACCCAATACATATCCATTTGGAGTTTTACTAGGGATGCATCGGTTTCTGAGATGATAATATCAAAGCCATTTTTGCCATTGTGATCCTCAAATTCAAATCCATGATTATGATATGCAAACCCAAGGCCAGCTGCGGTTACTTGTTCTCCAATAAGATTAAGCTTATGAGACATTAATTTAAAATTATCTATAGTGCGTTGTTCTGGAGCGATCCATGGCCATGTAATGTAGGCGCTATTTAGTGTTTTGGCTCCTTTAATACATTGGTCTACAAAATGTTTCAAATCATCATCTGAGGCTTCTAGGTAGGATGAAAACCCATAATGACCACTAGAGACAGAAAGTTCTAGGTCATCTAGGATTTGTTTAAAATCTAAGGCTGTATGTCCATAATACATTCCTTTTTCTGGATCAAATCCGTAGGCTTCAAAATCTTGATAACCTATCATTTTTAATGCTTTTAACGTAGCTATAGGATCTTTATCCATTTTGTCACGGATAGAAAATAACTGATACCCCAATTTGTATGTAGGTGTTTTTTTCATGGTTAAACAAGATATAGGTAGTAAGGTTGCTGCTCCAAGAATTCCAGCGGTTTCAATAAATTTTCTTCTTTTCATAGCATTGAAAATGATTGGTAAGGGAAAGATACTGCATTTGATTAAAAGGAGAGGAAGCCGTTTGCTTTTTTCGTTATTTAGAAGTAGGAATGGTATAGAGTTTATGGACTAAGGGTTTTATGCTTGGTAAGCTTTCGCGAAAGCGGTATTTGTATAAAAAAAGAACACTGAACTTTAAGATTCTGTTAGATTTTTGATACACGTTTCCCTAATCTTCCAGAGTGCGTCAAAAGTAAATTTAGTGTCTTGATCTATGATCCATTTTTTTATATAGTCCTTGTGATAGTCCACCTTAAAGTGAGCTACTTGTTCTGGCGTGATTTCTCTTTCTTGAAGGATGTCTTGTTCAATGTTAGAAAATTGAGATGTGCTAGAGGTTATGTCAACACGTTTGTTATTTATTTTTAAATAGCAATGTGCTTCGGGAATATAATCTAAATGATGTGTCGTTAATTCGGCGCCAATTTTTGGTGTATTTGCTTCACTCATTTTATACATTCCTAGAATCAATTTGACACTTGGAATGTTATTTAGATCTGCTATTTTCTTTAAAAAAGCATGTTTTGAACTACACGTTCCTTTCTTTTCTTTGATGACTAAAGAGAGGTCAGTCCGATTGGTATTTCTCCCATAGGGCAATGCTCTTATAAAGGATACTAATTCTTCCCAAGAGTTTACATCATGTTTTTTTACATGTTGTGTGAGTATATCGTTGGAATGTAGTTGGTATTTAGGAGTCATTTTCTTTTCCTATCTAATGGTACTATTTAACCTCAGATTACTTACATCTACTTATTTGTTAATTTAGAGAAATGTACCCAAACGGCTACTAGAATTAGAATCGCTGCATTTGTTATTGAAGTCCACAATACAGAATCAAATAAGATTTTTCCTGGAAGCATGATGATGTGATTGATAAAATCAAAATCTAGTAATTCTACTATAATTAACGCAAGTGCTATTACAAAAACTAGTATAGAATTAATAACCCCTTTTTTTCTTTTTATAGTCAAAAATAAAGAGATAGAAAATGACAGTAGAAGCCCAATGAAGGGGACAATATCTTTTGCTAATAGAACGTAAGCCATTCTTTCAGGACCAAAATCCCGAACTGATTCTTTGCCTTCTTTAGAAAGAGCTGTTATTAATTCTATATCATATAACCAGAAAAGTTGTCCAAATGCCCAAATGAATAAGATAGCCCCTAATAAATGAATGAGTATGAGTTTGAAATTTATGTTTTTCATCTTTCATTTTTTATTTATGCTATACGCTTTCGCGAAAGCGTATAAAAACATATTAGTATTAAGAACGCTGTTTACTGTATAGTCATAGGAACAGAAACGCTTGTGGTATCCCAAGCGAGGTTTAAATGTACTTGAGCACCAGTTTCTTCTAATGTAATCGTAAACTGTTCTGCCTCGGCAGTGGTGTTTACAGGAACTGTGACAATGATTGCATCTTTTTCTGGATCACGAGAGGCGCCATTACTTCCGGTTCCCCATAGATACATTTTATCATTAAAGATCACTTGCCAACTTGTAGCGCTAGGAATTGTCCATAACGTATATTTTCCTTTGGGAAGTGTTTTCCCCATAATGGTTAAGTCTGTATTTGTTTCAAATGTAGTCGCTTCATTTGCACCTGTACGCCAAGTAATATCATAGGGAACTAATTCGCCAAAAATGACACGCCCTTTCTTATATGGTCGATTATAAAATACTTCGAGTGTTGTGTCTCCATTAGTATAGTTTACTATTTGTTCAGGGCTAGCTTTTTTTGTTTGAGAAATCACATATTCTCTAAAACCGTATCCAGCTGCAAATAGAATGACTATAATAATACCTCCGATTTTTAATGCTTTTTTCATGATGTATTTGGTTTAACCTGTATTTACTATTTAAAGATATCCATTAAACGTTTATGTATTCCTATTGTTTCAGGCTTTAACTAGTTCTCTGGAGTATGATTTTTGCCACTTTGATTTTTATCTTTTCTATAAGTTATATATGCTAGTATTAAAGCTGTTATTCCTAGAGCTAATGCTAGTCCATTATACCAAATTAAAAAGTTGTCATCTTTTAATCCGTAATACGTGAGAAAAGCACCAGAAATTAAGTACGTCTTTACTTTGTTGTTCATGGTATAAAGATACGATTCTTACTCAGTAACAATGGCTACGATTCGTAAAGGAGCACCACTTCCTCCTTGAATTTTCATAGGCAATGCAATGATTTCAAAACCACTACTCGGAAGTAGATCAAGGTTTGTTAGGTTTTCAAAAGCGGGTATGTCTTTAGAGAGTAATATAACATGGCTTTTAAAGTATTCAGACTGGCCGTAATCAATACTTGGTGTGTCAATACCAATAGCATTGATATCGCGATTTTCAACAAGCCAAGTAGCTGCTTCTGGGGATAACCCTGGGAAATGAAGTTGTTTTACTGCATTTTCTCCACGCTCTTCGGTTCCTAGGTATTTAACTTTATCTGGGTAGTATTTTGAATATCCTGTTTGTAATAAAACAATACTACCATTTGGAATTTTAGTTTTCTCTTTTGCCTCCCAAGCTTTCAGATCGTCTATACTAATTAAGTAATCTGGACTCGTAAATGCTTTAGAAGAAACATCAATCTTTATAGCATTCCCTATTAATTTATCTAGCGGAATCTCATCTACAGATTGTCTACCTTCTGCAAAGTGAATTGGTGCATCTATATGTGTGCCTCCATGCTCTGCAGTAGTAAAGTTATTAGCTGAATAATAATATCCTTTGTCTGTTTGTCCTTTAAAAACAGTATCCAGTTCAAATTCCTTTGCAGTCACCCAATAGATTGTCTCACTAGAATATACGTGTGATAAATCAATGATTTTTCTTTCAGAGGCTTCTTTAGGAGTTGTTGCAACTGTACCTTGAGGTGCTGGTGACGCATCTTTACAAGAACTTACAATAGTAATGAATGCTAGCGTCAAAAATAGGAATGGTTTCATGTTGTGTTAATTTTAAATGATACTATTTTGAAATTATGAGCTATGACCTTGTGAACAACTATTTATAGTTTGTTATTCAGAATGTTAACTTTTTTGATGCTGAGGAACTCTACTTTTTAAATTGTAAATACCCCAAATCATAAATAACAATTCCAAAATGAGTCCGATCATATATTGTGAGGAGATACCATCAAAAATAGTACTTATTATTCTTCCAAATGCAAGTCCGCCCATAAATAATACATTTATTATAGTTGCTGTTTGCCAGTGTTTGGGTTTTATAATTCCAATGATCCAGTAGATTCCCAATACTAAGTATAATCCCATGATGGCTCTAAAAATATTCTTTAGCTCCAAATCTTGTACTTCAAATCCAAAAACGATAGGTAGAATTTTACTTGGATGTAGTCCATACATGAGGCCTGCACTTAAAACGATTATTGCTGATATTCCCAATTGTGCGTTTTTAATATATTGACCTTTGAGTGATCTCATTCGCATTTTTATTTACACCTCATTTTTGAGGGGATTATTATTTATAGGCTCTTTAGTACAAGATACTTTATTTTACCTGCATTATGCATTAGAAAATCTATTCCGTCTTGAAACAACTGCAAAATATACCACTGCGTTACATTTTTGAATGTAACCATAGTGATGCTATGCTAAAACTTAGAAAATGTCATATTTTATTACTGTTTCAATACTCATAACGAAGTTCTAATGCATAGCGGATTTAAATGAAATAGTCGTTAGAATTTCTATCCTAACGACTACCATTTAGTATACTATTTTATTTTTAAAAAAAGTGTTGTTCTTTTTTAATGTATTTGGTTACTATTTGTTTCTGAAAGAATGTTACGTTCGTGTTCAATAAGCCATTTTTTTCGTTCGATTCCTCCACTGTATCCTGCCATTTTTCCATTCTTACCAATGACTCTATGACAAGGAATAAGTATAGAAATTCTATTGGAACCATTTGCAGAGGCAACCGCTCTTACAGCTTTTTGATTATGAATTTTTTCTGCTTGTTGTTGATAGGTGCTGGTTTTTCCGTACTTAATTTCTTGTAAATTATTCCAGACTGAATTTTGAAAATCGGTTCCTGGAGTTTCAAGTTGTACATCAAAGGTTTTTCTCTTGCCGTCAAAATATTCTGCAATTTCCTTTTTAGTTTGTTTTATATATTCATTTTCACCAGCTATTATTTTGGCTTTTAGTAGTTTTTGCAAGTCTTTAAACTCTTTTTCAAGAATCTGTCTATCTACAAATTCTAATAAGCAAATCCCTTTATCGGTTGCACAAACAAACATTGGTCCTAGAGGAGTTGTAAGTCTACTGATTAAAATGATATTCTCTTCGGTACTTTTTTGAGGGGATTTACCTATGATTTTTTTGAATGTATATCCAAAACCACTTAAGGATTCATAACCAGTATCAAAAGCAGTATGGGTCGTATTCTTTCCTTTTTTTAATTCTTGATATGCATTGTTAATTCTATACATTCTTTGATATGCTTGAAAAGTCATACCATAATTTTTATTGAACCATCTACGTAGTACTTCTGGGCTTATGTTTTTCTCACGAAGTTGATCGTCGGTTATTTTTTCTTTTGGATTTTCTTTGACTAGCGTAATTGCCAATTCAATTTGTTCTGGTGCTTCATTTGCATTTCCTGTAGGTTTACAAATTTTACACGGTCTATATCCATGATCCATGGCTTCTTTAAACGACGTGTAAAAAGCTACATTTTCCAATTTCGGTTTTCTTGCTCTACAGGTTGCTATACAAAAAATAGATGTCGTTTTTACACCTACAAAAAAGATCCCTACAAAGCTCTGATTTCTTTCTAACAGTGCTTTATAGTATGTTTCTATTTTTTTCTTTTCTGTAACTAGCATTTAAAAAATGGATTTAAATGATTCTTGACTTATGACTTTCTTTGTTATATCTTCAAATTGAGTATACATGTTATCAAATAGAAAATTACCCATGCTTATCCTTTTTACACCTAACTTTGTTAATGTGTTGAAGTCAGGAAGATTTGGCATACACATTACATTAATAGGTAAGCTAGTGCAATTTACAATTTCTTTAATGTCAGAGATATTTTCAATACAAGGAGTGAAAATTCCATTTGCACCTGCGTTTTCATATAATCGGATTCGTTTTTTTGTTTCTTCAATGACATTGGAATGCCCTACTAAAAACGTATCAGTTCTCACATTTAAAAAAATACTACTATTTTCCTTTAGAAGTATTTCATTTACTTCTGTAAGTGTTTTTGAAAACTCATTTTTGTTTAATAATAGTCTATGATTTTGAACAATACTATCTTCTATATTAATTCCAACAACTCCTAGGTCTGCCAGTCGTTTTATATGATTTGCGATATCTCTTGGATTACGACTATACCCTGATTCTAAATCAACAGATAGCGGAAGATCTGTGTTTGCTGCTATTCGCTTTACAAAATACTCCAATTCAGAAAATGTCATTTCCTCACCATCTTGATACCCTAAAAGTGTTGCAATTGCAGAGCTAGAAGTTCCGAGCGCTTGGAAATTTAATTTTTCAGCAGTTTTTGTACTTGGTACATCCCAAACATTTCCGATTAATAAGGGTTTATCTTGCTTGTGTAAGTCTTTAAATTCCATCTTTTATTATTTTAATACAAAGTACCGATGATAGAATTTATTCAGCAACCGAAAATTGGACGAGTATTTTTTTATGCGCTGTTTAGTGTGTTTATGTGCAGTGTATTATTGGCAAGCTATTCTTGTTTTTTCAATCTTTCCTTTTCAAATTGAATTGTTCTTTCTATTTGCTCCTCAAGGTTCCATTCAAAATCAAATCTACCTTTTAAAAATTCGGATATAGGACCAAGTCCAATTTCTGCTCGTCGTTTATCAATATTTATAGGATCATAAACAGGCCATACATTGAAGCTTTTTGTTTTAGGATAGTACTTCATCTGTCCACCATAAATTTGTAGTTCACCTTTGTCTGTTGCAATTCTATCTTCAGCACGTACGAGATATCTAGCCTCTAATTTTTTATCTAGCACAGCTTGTCGCATCATAGGGATATAATGTTCTCGAGTTTCTTGGTCTGCATGTTGAAGAACATTACAAATAGTTATATTCCCTTGTTCTCCAATTATAGCTTGTTCTGGCCAATTGTGATTGTCGAGTATCTCTTTCACTTTCTTGATATTATGAACGTGATTTTCTCTAAACTCTTTTTGATATACAGCTGCTTCTTTTGATTCTGCTCCATAAATGGTAATTAGAGAATCTCTTAACCTTATTGGTATTTGTTCTTTTTGCCATATCGTATCTAAAACTGCTATTAAATTTTCAGTTTTTTTAACCGTATGTTGGACCCCTTTAGATTTGTTCTTGTCAGAACAAGAGATTGTTATGATTAAAAAGAATGCTAGTATAAATCTTATCATTGATTATGTGATTGATTTGTTCGTTTTATATAATGGGTATGTAGAAGTCAACAATTGCTTTCTTTTCTGGATGCTCATTAAAATTGTTATGATACATTTCAAATGGGTTTCTGTCTGCTTTTTTATATCCATTTTCGTTCATCCAAATAAATAATCCGGTCCACGCTTTCGCGAAAGCGTTTGCCTCAATTTCAAAACTCCCTACGATACATTTTCCAGCTTCAATTGAAATCAGGCCTATTTCTCCCTCTGTTTCTATAGGTTCCTGCAATAAGATGCAAGCATTCATTCGTACTTTACTAGCTTCTGTGACTTTAAAACTATCGTAATAAATCGTAATCATTTTGGTTTGTTCATGCATCAAGCCTTGGGGTGTAGCCCATTTCATTAACTTTTCATACGCATATCCAAGATTCTGAGATCCAATATTTGATACATATGCCAAATTCATTTTTGGTGTTTCTTTAATTTCAATTTTTGCATTCATTTTTATCCAGTTTTTAAGATTATTAATGATGCAAATGTATTTGTCATAATCAGGATACTCTTGACCATTCTTGCTTTCCAATTGACGAATCTTGCTAAACTTATTAGGATGTTGTTTTCTAAACGCTGTTGGACTTGCACCGTAATGTTTTTTAAAAGCTCTTGTAAATGAAGAACTATCATTAAAACCGTATTTAATAGATATCTCTGTTATCCCAATATTTTTATGTATCAAATCCAAAGCAGACTTTTCTATTCTCTGTCTAGTTACATATTCGTTTAGGGTTTCGCCAGTAATAAACTTAAATATGCGATGAAAATGGTATGGAGAAAAAAAGGCAATGTCAGAAATTGTATGTAGTGAGAGATCAGCATCCAAGTTTTGATCTATATACTCAAAAACTCGATTTATCCTGTTTTGATAATCTATTTGTATGTCTTTTTCTAGTATTTTCATGTGTAACCAAAATGATGTAGCGTGATCAAGACCATTAATATTCTGAATTTAAAATAGATAAACAAATTTTGATTCCTTGTCTTATATTTCCAATCCTTATATTTTCATTAGGATTATGTTGATTATTGTCCATATTAACCATAGGAATAATTACAGTAGGAACATTTAGTTTATTTATAACGGGAACAATAGGAACAGTACCTCCCATTAATCTTATGACAACAGGTTCTTCACCAAACCCTTCTAGTAATTGGGTTCTTATTTTTTTTCCAAAATCAGAATCGGGACTCGTTCTAAAAGCATTGATGCTTCGGGATGCTATGAATTTTGCAATTTTAGGATGGTTGCGTCTTTCCTCATCTGTTGGATCTCTATCAATAACATAATATCCTTGTTGTTTAATATGCTCCTTAATTTTTTGCATTTGAATCTTGCCATCTGTTTCTGGGACGAGTCTAACGTCTATGTCTGCTGTGGCATATTCGGGGATGACCGTTTTTAGTCCTTGTCCTTTCCAAGATGTTCCAATTTGCCGAACGTTTAAAGATGGGTATTGTAGTGATTCCTGATAATTTCCTCCAACCTTTTCTGAAGCATAGATTCCTAAGTCTTTGTTTAAACTATTAGCGTCAAAAGGAACTGATTCTAAAAGTCTAGAGACTTCTGGCGTTATTTCTATGCCGTCATAATATTCAGAAATTAAGACCTTGCCTTGTTCATCTTTCATACTAGACAAAAGATTTGCTAAACTGAATACTGGATTTGGCACATAGTTTCCATAATGACCGCTATGTTGCGGTAATTTAGATCCATATGTAGTGATAGCACAAGTTGCAATTCCTCTACATCCAAAAGTAACAGTTGGTTTATTAGAATTGTGTGCTGGACCGTCCATGACAATAAAGAAATCTGAAGCGTATCGTTCCTTATACGTATCTAAAGTTGATAAAAGAGCATTAGAACCATATTCTTCCTCTGGATCAAAGATTATTTTTATATTGACTTTAGGGGTATTGTTCTTTGTTTTAAGCATTTTGAGCGCAGATAGAAGCATAATGATAGGCGCTTTATCATCAGCGGCAGCTCGAGCAAAAATGCGCCACTCATCATCAATAGGACCATCTAGTTTATCCCATGCTATGTGTTGCCATACCCCATTTTTGTCTTTTTCTTTTAAAACTGGATCAAATGGATGCTCCTGATTCCAAGATGCTGGATTGATAGGTTGTCCATCAATATGAAAATAGAATAATACTGTTTTATAATTTGGATCATATATCTTTTCAGCAATTAAGATAGGAAGTGTACTTGTTTCAAGTAATGCGGTGTTAAAATCTAAATCATCATACTGATTAGCTACCCAATGGATGTTTTTAAGCATTAAGTCTGCATCTTCAGGTAGATTAGGAATACTTACAAACTCTTTATGTAACAATAAGACGTTTTTTAAATCATCATTAATTACAGTATCATTAGTACGTTGTCCATACATCCATAATGGGATGAGAAATAGGAATGCTATATAGGGTGTCTTCATCATTGATTTTGTCACTTTGATTTGTTCTATGATTCGTATTTGCAATTACTACTAGTTTTTGTTTTTTGATTGCTGTTAGTATAGTGCTTTATAATGCTCTTCAGTTAATTCCCAACGATTTACTTCTTGTTCAAAATTTAATGTTCCAGGAATTGTTCTATACTTTTTTATAAATTCAAATCCAACATTACTTAATGTCCTGTTTGGTGCAGGGTTTAATGCATACGGTTCACAAATTATTTTTTTAATTTTTAATTTTTCAAAATAAAAAGGTATCGATTTTTTAACCAGTTCAGTTCCTATTCCTTTTTTTCTATTTGTAGATTCCCATAAATGCAAATGCATCGTTGCTACTTTACCATATTCAATGTTGTTTACATTTGAATGTCCAATTTGCTTTCCGTTAAGCTCCCAGATAAGTGCATAGGATTTTTTATCGGTTATTGAATTGTTCACTTGTTGAGTTAAGGCTTCTACTAATTTATTTCTTTTTGGTAGTCTATTTAAGTCGACCCCCATTTGTATTAAATGATCAGGATCAGATTTAAGCCAATAATCAGTAATTAAATCAACATCTTTTAGTTGAATCTCTCTTACAGTTATGTCAAATTCATTTTTCATTATAAGTACTTGTTCCTAATATATTAAACGGTCTTATGTTGTATACGACATCTACAAGAATAGTAAGAGCGATAGTATGATTATATTTCTATTTCTTAAATTCTAAAAGTTAAAATTACGCTTTCGCGAAAGCGTAAAAAACATGGTTATTATTTTTTTCATGCATTATCGCTAGTTGGAAGTGCTTGCTATTCTATATTGATTATTAGATTTGTGTTACAATTATCTTACGTATGAAATGTAATGATTTTCGGATAATTACTTCTCTGAAAGGAATGTACAAAATAAAAACAAAATAGCAGCTTGAGATAACACTCAAGCTGCTATTTTGTTTTTATAGATTGTTTGTAATTGTTTATTCTAGATGAGTAAAAATCTTGTTTACAATTTTCCAGTTTCTATCCATTTTTGCTAGTTATACATAGTCATAATAATTATAATCTAACATTGGAATCTGTAATTTTGCCATAGCAATTTTACACTTTTTTACTATTAAGATTTTTCATCTTTTGAATGTTCCAATAAATCTCCAGGTTGACAATCTAATGCTTCACAAATAGCATTAAGAGTGCTAAACCTAACCGCTTTTACTTTTCCATTTTTTAGTTTAGATAAATTGGCTAATGAGATATTTACAGTTTCCGATAATTCGTTAAGCGACATTTTTCGTTTTGCCATCATAACATCGAGATTTACAATAATTGCCATAGCCTATACCGTTTCTTCTAGTTCTTCTTGATACTCAACTCCTTTTGAGAAAATAGTCGCAATAATATAAATTACAGCCGCCATTAAAATAAATGCTTGACTATCTGCCCAAAACTGGTTTAACATGTCAATATTGTATTCACGATGTTGCAACTTTCTTGCAGTCTGGCGTGCTAAATAACTTAATAACCCGATTGAAAGCGTGTAGTAACTAATTTGTAAAATTTGTTTTGAAACCAAGCTATTGAATGGTTTTAATAAATCAATTTTGGTTACTAGTTTAATAACTAAATAAAATAGATACGCTTTAAGAATCGAGATGGTCAATATAAAACTGTACATACTGAAAAAAGCCCATTGACTACGTTCATACATTTCGCTTAAGTCCAGCTTTTGATATAGATTTTGAACGATTTCTGGATTATATAAACTAATAATAAAATTTACAATTAGAGCTCCAGCTTCAATGCATAAACCAACAAAGATGATCCAAGAAGCAATTTTTAGACCTTTAAAAACGAAGTTGTTTGTTTCTGACATAACTGAAATAGTTTATTATTTATACATGCAAATATAGATAAATATTTATTGATAAACGATAAATATATTATTTTTATTGATAAATAATAATTATTCTAAAATAAAGCGTACCTAATTAAAAGGTAGAAAACTTTTAATTTTAGTGAGTGATTTTAAAAAATGAGTTCTATGATTTTTAGGAATTCGAGATGGTTTCAAGATATTTGATTTCGCTTGGCTTATCTGTTTATAGATGCTTTGGTTACATAAATAGTATACAATAAAGAACAATACTATTATATACAGTTTTTAAAACCCGTTAACCTTTTTCCTAGAAGTTATTATTTACCATTTGTATAATAGTAGATGAAGTGTTTGTTTTTAGTATTTACTTGAATTAGAAACAAAAATTTATATAATTCTTATAGCTTATCATTTTAAATCAATAGGGATAATTTGTTTTGTTTTTCGGCTTTTCTCTGCCATAAATCCCATAATGTGGCTTTCAACAGATGCATCTATTGTTGAGGTTAGTAAGTTTGGATCTTGTTTTTTTATTGCATTAATCCAGTCTGTGACTAATCCCCAATCTCCACCACCATGACCACTATCTTTATGATCACTATCATTATCAGTAGTAACATTCCACGTAGTCACTTCACCTGTTAAGAAATCTGTATGGATGAATTCGGTCATGTCACCTGTAATATCGCCATGCGATCCCATAATTCTAGTTCTTCGCCCGTGGTATGAGGTAAAAGCTTCCATAGAAAAATTGGCAGTGATTTCATCTTCAAATTCCATAGATGTAACATAATGGTCGGGTTGGTCATTTTCCATTTTGTAAACACAACGTCCGTAATTTGTAGTTTTTAATTGCTCTAGAATATAATCGGAATGCTTGGATTCATCATCTGGTAAATCAAATACAGAATTCCAACCACCTTTTTCGTTATAAATTTTCAAAGCCGAATAGGGGCAAGTTGATTCTACAGGACAACCATCGGTACACCTATTAGTACTTCCTTCAGGAGCATTAGCTTCTTTAAACCACTTTAAACTTCCAAATGCAGAAATACTTTTACAAGGTTTTCCTATCATCCATCTTAAAATGTCTAAATCGTGACATGATTTAGCAAGAATAATTGGAGTTGTCTCTTTAGAGTTATGCCAATTTCCTCTAACATAAGAATGTGACATATGTATATGTTGGATAGGCTCTAGATGTTGTATACTGATAAGTTCTCCTATTGAACCAGATTGAATCATTTCACGTAGTTTGATAAAATAAGGAGCATAACGCAATACATGACACACAGCGACAATTCTACCTTTTTTGTTTGCTAGTGTAAGAATATCTAGGCATTCTTTTTCTGTAGGAGCTATCGGTTTTTCCAATAAGATATCATACCCCATTTCTAGAGCTTTCATACAAGGACCATAATGTAAATCGTCAGGAGTAGAGATAATAACTGCGTCTGCAAACTTAGGTCGCTCAAAAACGTGTTCCCAAGTTATAAATCGATTTTCTTCAGATATATTATGTTTCTTTGAGTAGCGTTCATTTCTTATAGGAATTGGTTCTGCAACACCAACTATATCTAGTTCTTTAGGGAATTGAATACTGTAATTACCATATACATTTCCTCTTGCTCCAGCTCCTAAAGTTATGACGGTTACTGGATCCTCAATATCAGTATTCCCATACACTTTAGCTGGAATCGTCTTATTTTCGGCATCCGTATTTGCAAAGCTAGCTAATGGGCTTGATAACAAGGAAGCACCACTAATTCCAATAGTCAAATTTTTAATTGCTTTTCTGCGGTCTATTTTTTTCATAATTAAACTCAATGTTGATTAACTTGTAATAGGCTACAATAGCTTTGTTTATGAAAAAGACGTTTTTTCAATAAACATATTTTTAGAATAGGGGGTATTTAATTTAAAAGTAAGGATTTTAATTCATTTGACTACTTATGATGTTTTTTATAGATACTATTTGCTACTGGCTGAGTTCTGGTTCATGTTGAATCCAGCTATTAAAAAACATACAACAGGAATAGTAAGTATACATCCTGGAATTAACCCTCCAATGCTAAATGCTAAAATCGTATCAATGGTAACAAGAATGGTAAGTAAAAATATGATTTTTTTTGCTTCATACTTAAGATAAAGAGTTGTTATGCCTAAGGCTGCAAGCCCAATGAGATGAATTGATGGATGAGCAAATAAAACAGGAACAATTTCTTTAAGAAATCCTTCTGCATTAGATTCATTTATTAAATCACTGACATAAAAGAAACCACTTCCGTGGAATATAGCCATTATAACTAGAAGCATGCTTCCTATTGTGATAAGGATTTTAGAAGTCTTTGGCTTTGTTTTTTGTTCAACCATGATTAAGAATATTTAGTAAAGTACATTGTACTTTATTTTAATAGACGCTAATTAATACAAAATGGTTGTCTGAAATTTGATTTTTAGTTTGTAGCGATTTTAATACTTATAATTATAAAATTAAAGTCAATAATACTTTGAGTTTGAATCCAAAAATCGCTATTGTCTTTTACATTGTTATCTATTACTATTTTCCCTTTTTATGTTGCTTTATTTACGCTTAAGGGATAGTAAACGTCCAGCTATCTTTAATTGAACTTAAATTAAATGATTTTTTATACCTGATGTTGGTAACAGTTTACTCATTTCATTATTATAAGTTTTCGAGTTGCTATAACATTCGTACCTGATAACAATTTTGCAATATAGATTCCATTTGAAAAACCTTCAGCATTCAAACTAATTGAAGACTGTCCTTTTGGAATGTTTAGAGAAGCTATTTTTTGACTATTCATATTATATACTTCAATTTTATTAGAAGATGTTCGTCTGCTAAATGAAAATACCGTTTCAGAATTAAATGGATTTGGATAATTTGAAAAGTATTTTTTGGGTTTGTCAACCTTAGCAACGTTTAGATTATCATCAACTGCCAGTTTTAGAGCTACGGGTCTATGGTCTGATATATTTCCGTCATACTCCATCCACCCGCCAGTTAGATATTCATCCACTTTAATTGTTTGAATATCTTCCATTTTATCAAACAATTCATTTGTTATCAAAATATGATCAAGATGTGAAGGCCAGGTTGGAAATGACCATTCAGAACTGTTGCCTGCTGCAATTTCATAATCTGCAAATAAATAATTCTCACTATCGTCAAGAATCATTTGAAAGACATTATTTTGAGGGATGTCTGCTAGATTATCATTTAGGTCACCTAATACTATTACATTTTCATCAGAAAAATGAGTGTCCACATATTCTTTCAACAAATTACTTGCAAAATACCTCCTTGTTTCTTCATCATTTGTATTATTAATATTCAAAATTCCATTTCCACAGCATTTAAAATGATTATTTATGATGATGTACCTCTGATCCATAAAATTTAAATCCATGACCATTGGAGATCTTGGAAAATAACTCCAATATTCTGATGTAGTATATATTTCATAAATGCTATTGATTTGAATTACATCAGGTTTAAAAATGTAAGCCAAACCTGCAAACCAAACAGATTCTAGGTAACTATTGTACGCACTTAGACCATCCATCATTTGCTCAAAATCATTTATATTTTCTACTTCTTGAATAGCTAATACATCAACATCTAAAGCTTCTATTATATCAATTACATAGTTTACTGTTGCTTGACCATTTTTAGGAAAATATTCAATATTCCAAGTAACTATATCTAATGTACTTTCTGTACCAAACGATAAATCATCAATATTTTGAGCTGTTAATGAAAGACAGTTTATTAGTAGACATATAATTATAATATGTTTCATCTGGTTATTAATTTATTAAACGCCAAAGGGCAAAAACATTTAAAAACAAAGTAGTATAATTCGAATTTATTCTATAAGAATAAGTTGCCATGAAATACCATATTTATCGGCACACCATCCAAATTTTTCACCAAAACCGTAATCTCCTGAATCGTAGTTGTCCAGAGGAACCATTATTTGGCCTCCATCTGAAGAAAGTTTTTCAAATAAAGTTTGTATTTCATTTTCAGAATTACTTTGAACAAACAGTGATACCCCTGGTGTAAATGTCCATGCGTGATTAAAATTACTTTCAGAAATCCCATATTCTACATCATTTAATGTAAATACTCCATATTTGATAAGCTCGGGTGTTCCTCCAGCCTCTCCTTCTGAGTATTTTATGATGTTTTTAATTTCCGAATTTGGGAAGAGAGAAGTATAGAAATTTATAGCTTCTTTAGCCTTTCCGCATTGATCACCTACAAATGTTAGAAATGTTGTTGTCTTCATCTTTTTTAAATTTTAATTCAAATCAAAAATTGTCAATTAGATAAGTAGTTTACTTATTGAAAGTTGCAATTATTAATTCACTCCGAAATTGACAATCAATATGCTCTTTTGGATATACTATTATTCTAGTATTACTGGCAACAGTTGAGCTATAGTTTTCATTATAGAATTGTCAACTAGGACATTACGAGATTACCTTGCAATGAACTATACGTACTGTAGCCAGTAGTTTTATTTTTCATAACTAATTATTCAGTTAATATTTCAATCGTATTATCTTTTGCAATTGCGATTTGTTTGGTTTTTTTGTTAAAAGCAATTTTTGGCAAATCTGTAAGATGATGGATGACAGAAGAACCTTGTTTCCCAGATTCAATTTCTTCTATTTTGTCAATAACTTCTCCACTTTTAAGGTCAATTATTTTAGGGTAACTGAACAAGTCCCAACATTTTGTCTTATCAATTGCAAAAATGTTTCCGTATTCTGAGTTTATATTTACTGAATTTATAATTTCTCCTGTTTTAAAATTCCAAGTTGCTATTTGGCCATCTTTTATTATATCTGTTTCCTCATCAGCCCAACCTTCTTTAGACGCACAAACAAGAATATTATCATTATCAATAAAACTTGCTGTACTTATCTCAGCGTTAACATTTGGGATATTAATTCCTTTATCAAGTAAGCTCGGATTCTCAAAACATTTTTCAATATCAAATAGTTCAATAACATCTATTGGATGCCAAACCCAACCTTTACTAATTATATATTTATTATCAGGACTCACTTCTAATCGAGAGTGAAAAATATCTTTTGGTTTACGTTTGGAAATATTAGTTATTATTTTCCCTGTTTCCGCATCTTCAAAATCGAGTTGATTGTATCCAAAAGGACAATGAACTAAATATGTTCTATTTTTAAAAGTCAAGAACGTTGCTGGAAACTCATAGACTGAAGATTGGTAATAACTTCTATTAATTTCTCTTAACAGTTCGCCATTTCTTAATAAAAGACCTTTAGTTCCTAATTTTTGATAAATCAGAACATATTCGCCATTTTCAGAAGTTATTGAACCATCACAGACAAATCCAAAATGATATTTCTGTAATTGTTTAGTTTCCCCGTTTTCGAAATATTGTGTTCCAGCAGAATTCCAATCAATAACATTATTGTCAAACCAATCAATAGTCCGTAAATAATTAATTTTGATTGTTGTTCTTTTCATAAGATTGATTCAAATGTTTGCTAACGTATTTGTATAAGATTAGCTGCTTGGTTTAAGTACTAAAGTTAGCAAATAAATCACAGATAAAAAGTCCACGAAGATTTTCGGAAATAGGTCGGTTAATACAGGTACAAACATTTTTTATTTTAAATTTAACTGCCAAGAAACTCCAAATCTATCTTCTACAAAGCCAAATTTTTGACTGAAACCGTAGTTATTTAATGGCATCATAACTATTCCGTTTTTAGATAGTTTAGAAAATAGTCTTTCAAGTTCATTTTCATTTTCACATTCTATGTAGTTGGAAACAGCAGGTGTGAAATCCCAATCATGAATGGGTGGACTGTCACTGCACATAAATAGTGCTCCATTCAACTCAAATTTCGCTACCATAATTGTTCCTTCTTTGGTGGGACCATCTTTCCCCCATCGTTGAACATCAATAATTTTTGAATTTTCAAATAACCCTATATAGAAGTTCATTGCTTCTTCTGCATCATTTTTCTGAAACGTCAAAAATGTGACGATTTTTCCTTTTGCATTACTTGGTGTTTCCTCTGATAATTTTTTTATACTGTCAAGTTCTGTTCGCAGTGCAATTAATTCTTCATTTACATCATTATTACCTTTATAGTCAGAACAACTCAATGCGAGTAACGTTAGGGTTAGTATTGGTATAATTCTTTTCATATTCTGAGTTTTTAATTTACAGCATTTCTACAATTTGAATATTATTCCCACAAGTGTCGTCAAATACAGCAATTTTAACAGTTCCCATTATAATTGGTTTTACACTAAAATTCACATGGAGGTTCACAAGTCTTTCGTATTCTTCTTGGACATTGTGGACATCAAATTGTGTGTATGGTATGCCTGCATCTTTAAGAGCTTTTTGGAATACTTTAGCAGGTTCAAAATTGTTTGGTGATGGTTCGAGTAGTATCTCTGTTCCTTCTTGTTCTTCTTTAGCTACTACTGTTAGCCATCTATTGCCATCACTTACTGGCACATCGTGTTTTTTTACAAAGCCCAATTTTTCAGTATAAAATTTTAAGGCTCTGTCTTGATCTAAAACAGGTATACCTATACCTTTAACTTTCATTTTTCATTTTTTTATTTGCACAAGTAATGAAGTATTTGTGAGAATCGTTTTGTGAAAGTTGCTCTTTTTGAAATTCAATTGGCGAAAGCCCTATTTTATTTTTAAATAGTGTGCTGAACGAGCTGGGTGTTTCAAATCCTACATTATAACAAGCTTCCGATACACTCATTCCATTTTTTAAGTATTCCTTTGCTTTTTCAAGCCGTCTGATAATCAAATATTGCTTTGGGGTTATTCCATAGTACCTTTTAAAAAGCCTGAGCAAATGATATTTTGATGTAAAGTGTATATGAGATAAATAGTCCAAATTCAATTCTTTCTCAAAATTATTATAGATAAAATTCCGTGTTGCTACCACAGTATTTATCTGTTTATCATTTGAATAACAGATTTTTTGAATTCGTTTTATTTCTGCTTCGTAGAATGTCATTTATGTAAAAATTACTGTCAACGTATTTGTGTAAGATCTGTGGTGTTTGGAAACTAAGTTAGCAAAAAGAAAAGAAGTGTTGGGAATTTGGCAGAATATCCTAAATAACCTTTAACCGACTCCATCAACAGTCTTGTGTATGATTTCGTTGCGTGTTTCAATAACTAATTTAGCAAATACAAACAGAATAGAAAATTCGCGATTATTTTCGTAAGTAGGCTAGAACTAGCAATAAATTATATATGGTGTTGACATTAGTTTTTTGAGGTATTATTAATCAGCAATACCAACATTTACCTTTACTAGATTTTTATTTTCTGTAAATTCAAGATATACACACTCGTCTTTTGGTGATGTACCATGATATTCAATCGTATTGTCATCAGTGTTATTCCTCCAAGCCCATTCACGGCAATGAACCGTTCCAATATTTATTTTGAATCCTTTTTTTTTGAGCCTTGATAAAACAATTGGAATTAGTCTGTCAATTTGCGATTTACTGTCATATTCAACAGTCATATCCTTAACACCATGTGGATTGTCTGTAGAGGATAAGTATATTGCAGAGTTATTGGGTTTAATTATAGGAATCTCTAAGATACTAGTATTCTTAAATGTTTTTTGCCAATCTAAAGTCCCTTTTTTAAGGTTAAACATTTCATTCTTATATATATTAGAATGTAAATGAGAACAACCTGTTGTTAGTAGTAATATAAATACTATGGTAATAAATAATTTCAGATAAATTTTTATATTATCCATTTTTTTAACTAATGATAACGTGTTTGAGCAACTAATTTACTAAACAAACAATTAAAACTATACACGTTGTTGTGCGTTCGTTCTTTTCCCGCGTTTAGTTTGGGGAATGCAGACCGATTTTATTTCCTTCCGAATCAAGAAATATAGCATAATAACCACTTTCATCTGCGTGAAGTGATTTCGGAACAATTATTTCTCCATCATTTTTCTCTACTTTATCAAGAATTATTTGAAGATTATCTCCACCATTTAAGTATATAGTTATACCATTAGCCGAAGGTTTATATCCTTCTGCTCTAATGATAACTCCTGTAACCATTTGTTCTTCATATGGGAATATTCCCATTTCCATTTCGGGCATTTCCATTTTCTCAATGTTAATGTCTAAAATTGTTTGATAGAAGTTTACTGCTCTTGAAACATTTGTTGCTGGAATTTCAAAAATTGAAATATGACTTTTCATTTCTTTTGTTTTTTGATTAATGTTGCATTCAACCGAGATAGTTTCGGGTTTAGATTTGTTTTGGTGGTTACAAGCTGTAATGCTAAAGGAAAGAATTATGGCTGTACAAAGTATGGGTTTTTTCATTTTGCCCTGTTTGATTTGACAAGACAAATTTAGATTAGGTACAAATACAAAAATTGTAAAAATGCGACACGTTGACTATTTGTAGAAAAGGGTAGAAAGTATCATATTTTCATTGCCTAAAAACTCCTTTGGGTTAATTCCGGTAAACTCTTTAAAGTCTTTTATGAAATGTGCTTGGTCGAAGTATTCACTTTCATATGCAATGTCAGTCAGGTTTTCTGTTTTTTTATTAAGAAGTAATTTTAGAGCAGTTTGCAGTCGGATTACTTTACCCAATTGTTTTGGACTAACACCAATTTGTTTTTTGAAATTTCGTTCAAGTTGTCTCCGTTTTGATAAATCTTCTTTAAGAATTGTTTTTATTGAAGCACTTCCGTTTGTTGCTAAAAGAGCATCAATCGTTGTTTTTACAATATTGTCAATTGTAGTTTTTTCGTTTAATTTATCTAAAAGAAAGTTTTCAATAATTTCTATTCGTTCACTGCTATTCGTTGCCTCAATTATTTTTCGTTCCAAGTCATTAGCGATTTTTTCTCCGAAGAATAATTCAATAGGTGTTTCCTTATTTGCCAAATTCTTAATCGGCATATTTACAAAATTTGAAAAACCGTAAGGGTAAAACCGAATTGCAAAAGTATTTACAAATCCTGTCGGTTCGATATAAAATGGCTCGATTGTGTGTCCAAGAACCATTGCACGAGGTTGTATAATGAATTCATCTTCAGAAGTATATCGTTTAATATCCTCTCCAAGGATAAAAGCCATTTCAATTGTTCCGTCTGGAATTATCCGCTGTTTTTGTGCATCAGATTCAGCAGGAACTTCTAATGTCCAATAGCAACTGATAAGTGATTCCAAATCAGAATTTGGTTGAAATGTTTGGTAATTCATTTATTGCAGACTTTTTTTTGAATGACACACAACGGTCTTGTATATGAAATGTAGCGTGTAAATAGACACTAACTTTTCGGATTAACACAGAGTCGGATTTTTATATTTTGTTTTTATATTTTGTTTTTATTTTTTCTATTTTAAAAGCCAAATTTTTAAATTTAGCGGTCTTTACAAATAAGTACAAACCTTTCGAAAAGCTTTTATTAGCTATGTTTTATATATGTTGTTGGTAACAGTTTTTATGTTTAATCACCTTGTCCTTCTGGAACTATAACAAAAGCCCATTCAGCATCGTCAGGAACTTTATACTCTTCTAAAAATTTCCCTCCGAGACCACTAACTTGTGATTTCTTATCCTCAATTTCAAGTCCGTAAGTTTCTCCAAACATAAATTTCACTCCGTTATCTAATTTAAGAGTGTCAGTACCTTTTAGGGTAAAAACTTTGAATTCATTCGGATTAATTTTTAGATTTTTGAAACTTCCAATTTCGTTGGAAGTTTCATTGAAAATAAACACTCTATATGTTTTTTCAGTTTTATCGTATTTGGCGGGAATTATAGAAACTTCATTTCCTTTTTGGAAGAAAATGTTTCCATTTGAATCAGTCCATTTTTCTTCTTTTTGCGATTCAGCCGTTTGTTCAGATTCTGCAAACTTTTCATTCGCATTTTCTTGTGTTTTCTTTTCAGTTCCTTTTTGTCCGCAAGCAGATAATGTCAAGAGGATTATAAAAATTTGAATGTATTTAGTCATTTCTTAAATTGATGCTAACTGTTTTCCTTAATCACTCTTTTGCAATAATCAAAAGCTTTAATTATCGCCTTTCCAATTTCTTCAAAATCGGTTGTGTCTTTAATATAAATTTCGGGAGCTCTTTCATAATCCCAATAAGGTGTTGAGACGTATGTTTTGTTTTCCATTTCAATTACTACAACAACATATCCCCAATCCTCTTCTCGAATCTTTTCGTAATTATTTGAGGATTCCCATTTTATTCCGTCATATTCTTTGTCATAAAGTCCAGAATGAACAACTTGTCCAATCTCTGAAGAATTTGAGGGTTTTAAAATTCCAGAGTATTTTAAATCACTTCTTCTGAAAATATCAATTTGTTCAGTCGATTTAGAAACATAAATATCTGTAGCTTTTATTTCCAAAGTTGTTTTTTTAAATTGTTGCCAACGTCTCGGCTATGGTTAGTACGGGAATTAAAAGTAGTGAACTTTTGATTAAGCACTTAACCAATTTTTTTTATTTTGTTTTATCTTTTTTGTTCATAAAGCCAAATCAAAAAGATTTGGCAGACTTTATAAACACACATTAAATTTTGGATTACATACCAAACTCGCATTAACTTATAGCTTTTGTTACCTACTGGCTATATTTCTTGTTTTCCAAATTCATTATTAAAATCCCTAACACGTTTTTCTTTTTTATCATATTCAGCCCATAATAATATATCTCTCCAATCTGTTTTAGCTTGATCAATTGTTTTTTCCAAATGGACAATGTCTTTATTTCCTATATAAATTATAGACCTTACAATTCGATTACTTCTGAAAGTTTGATTCGATATAATTAGTTTTTGGATTTCTGAAAATGCTTTATTCCAACTCTGTCCAAAATCTGATTTTATTTTTTCAATGATGTCTATTGGATATAGATTAAGATTGATTGATTCTTGTGGTGTATTTGGGTCGGATTTAAGGCCTTGATTCGTTATTTTTATTATTTTACCAAAACCAATTGTTCGAGCACTTTCACAAAACTTAAATTCCATATTCTCATATAAACGTTTAGTGAAATATTCGGTACTTAAAATTCTAATTTCAGCATTCACAGTTTCACCAGGCAATACAAAATCAGTTCCAATATAAGTTTGTTGTCCTGAAGTCCAGTATTCAGGATAATTTTCAAATTCGATATGAGGCCTATAACCAGATTTGACATAGCTTTTCCTTCCACTTTTTTCAGTAGTTTGAAATTTTAATTCGGCAATAAAATCTGATTGGTTCAATTTTAAGTTTATTTTTTTTTCGTGCTTGCAGGCAACGTTTAGTTTATGGTGCGTATCCCGAAGGTTATGCGCTATACACCTTGTTATGCTTAGTTATATTTTATTCATCTCGGTATTCTGGTAGAGGATCAACTACCTTCTTTTGCAACACTCGAATTCGATTCCAAATATCATCTTCTGACAAATGTTTCCAAACACCCGTTAAAAGACGATTGAACCTTGAGTCATTATTAGCCAATTCTTCAATTTTATCTATATAGTCAGTTCCAAACTTTCCGATAAAGTGTTCCAAAGGTCCAGAAGCAATATGTCCTAATTCATCATCAGTTTTCGCAAATTCAAATGCACACATAATGAACTTCCAGTTCTCTTCGGCAGAGCCCATAAAATTCAGCATAATAATGCTTGCTCCAGAATTACTTGATTCAGTATTTATTAATCCGATTAACCAACTTTTTGCATAGTCCTGCCATTCACTTTCTGTAAATTCCTTCCAATTCATTTGTTCATCATCGATTTATATTAAGTACAACGTTGTTGAACAACTAATTTAGCAAATAAATCACAGGTAGAAAGTCCACAAGGACTTTCGTAAGTAGGCGAAAATAAGCCATTAACGATACACGTTATTCTACGCAGTTTTTATTTCGTAAATATTTCAACAACTCCGTTTTTTGATAAAGAACCAAAATATTCAATATTGTGAGATTTTTTATAATCAGCGATATAGTCAATTTCGTTTATTTTCAATTCACGTATTTTTGATAGAACTTGACTTTGGCTTGCAAAAAATGGTTTGTTATTTAGAATAATCAATGGGCAATAGTCACAAGATGTTCCTGCTATTTTAATTTCTTTATCGTATTTACTGTAAATTTTTATAATTCTGTTTAGAATTTCTGTTTTGTATTCTCGTGTTTGTTCAATTAATCTTGTTTGTATTTGAGGTATTAAGTCACAGTTCTTGTTCAACCAAGTATTTTCTTCTGGTTTTTCAAGGAAACTAATCATTCTGATATCTCGTTTGTCATATTTGGCTAAAATAGAATCAATCGCCTTTTTTTCATAAGGAACTCCGTCCAAAATATATAAGTCACATAATTTTACATTTTCTAAATCATAGTCAAAACGCCATTCTGCCATTTTTAAAATTTCGGCACTTGAATAAGTTGTTTTTGGTTTTCGTAAAAGATTACTTGTTTTACATGAAATCAAAATTAAAAGGCTTAAAAAAAGAATCAATAGTTTTTCAGTCGATTTCATATTCGGTTTTAAATTTAACCGAAACTAATTTTAATTCAGAGAAATTAAAAATTAGATTTAGTAAACAGCCTATACCAATGAGTGAAGTCTCTATATGTGTTGATTTGGTCTAAATTGCTTACAACGTTGTTGTGTGTAGTGCTTTTAGTGTCCTTTTCATATTAGTTATGTTTTTTCAGTAAAAGTGTCTTTTTATTTACTGCCAATTTCATTCCTTTTCTTTTTTTATAAAGTATTGTAAGTATAATTACCAGTGCCACAGTCAAAAACCGGAAAATATTTGAGTAAATTCCTCCGAGTGCATTTTCGCTTATAGAAAATAGTTCCCAAGCTAAGTTCATTAGCATATGCAGGAACACAGGCATCCAAATATTGAAATTCCATTCAGCATATACCCAAGCAAATAGAATGCCACCCAAAAAGGTAATCAAGAATATTCCCAAAAGTTCATTTAATTCAGTACTTTGATATAAGTGCAATGAACCAAAGTAAAGTGCTCCAAACAAAACAGAAAGTATAAATCCGAGTTTTGCTTTTCTAAACGGTAATCCGAATAAGAATCCTCGGAAATAAAGTTCTTCAAAAAAACCTGCCGAAATAACTGAAATCAAAAATGTATTAAGTGATATTTTGGGATTAAAATCGAAGACGAAACTGAAACCAATATACATTGGTAATGTGCAAATAAGTGCGAATAAAAAACCTTTAATGATTGATTTATTCAATCCTAAACTTTCAAAAATGCCTAACCTTCGACTAATTAGAAGTGTTCCTAAAAAAAGAGGTATTCCAGAAATTGTATAGGTTATTATGTGACTTAATCCAAATTGACCTGTTAATTCAAAAATCCATTGCCTAAGAGATTTAAAATACATATCATCAAGGACAAAATATATTCCGAATGATATTATGATAATTAGAAGGGCTTTGGTTGAATTCTTCATTTAGACTTAATTGTGGAGTTCTATTTATATAGACGTTCATTTTTGAAAAATGGTTGCCTGAATAGATAAATTAAGTTAAGATTATTGTTTTTTGTGCATTACACACAACGGTCTAGTATAAGAATAGTAGCGGGTTTTTTTAAGCACTAACTTTTCGGTTAAACACAAACCTCTTTTATATTTGCCTCCTTTCATTTTAGCGATTAAATTGCTATTATTTTTTATATGTTGTTGTAGTGCATTTTTATTCAAGTTTCATTTATAAATTACCTCATTTTCAAGTATATCATATATCCTTTTTCTACCATTCTGAAATTTAGAAACAAACTCTTGTGAGTTAATTTCCCCTTTTTGATTTTCTATTTCTAAATTCAATAATAATATCATTACTTCTAAAGATTTCTGGTAATTTTTCACACTCTCATAGTTAGCGAGTTTTTTAAAATTAATCAATCCTGTATAAATTCGACTATGAGAAAACTCTGAAATATTCTTGGAAATTAATTCGTTAGAAATTACAGCTTCTAATAAGTCAGGGTACGGGATTGGATTGTTGGATTTAAATTCTTCTAGTGCATCTATCTTATAATTTACAGTGTCCCTTTCAAATTCAATGAAACTACTATTCAAAGTATTTGCATATTCATTAGTGTTTACTAGAATAATATTGGCAGTTTGCAGAAGTTTAATTGTATCTTCTTTTTCTTTACTTCGAATTCCTGAATTAGTTAACCATATTGCAATTAAAACACCAGCTAACGTTGCTATCAGAGTTAGCAAAAATGAGATCCATTCAGTTCTGTTAATTTTTAGATCCTTTAGTTTAAATTTCATAGATAGTTATTTTCTTCAAATGCCCTACAACGTGTTCGTGTATGGTTTCGTTGCGTTGAAGACTAAGTTAGCAAATAATCAGAAACCCATTATTCAGCAGCAAAGACTTTCCGAAGAGAAATCAGAAGCAATAAATTATACAACGTTGTTGGCAACAGTTTTTATTCTTAATTACCTTGTCATTCACATATTCTAAAAAACAAATAACAACCACCAACATTCACGTTGGCATGTAACTCATAATTAGTTTATCAAATTTCCAAAGAATATGGCATTCAAGAATAACTTAGTAGGAGCAGTATACGGAAAGTTTTAAAATCTTTGTAAGAGAAAAAAATACAAAGATTTAAAAACAACCACCAACATTCACGTTGGCATGCAACTCATAATTAGTTTATCAAATTTCCAAAGAATATGGCATTCAAGAATAACTTATTCGTACCATACCAACTACCTCTAAAGTTGGGGTTATCGGCAAATAAGATCACACGACCTCGTCCTTGCGGACTCACCACTAGCGATGCAGACGGTTTTAAATGATCTTCTAAGTTCTCATCAGAGATATATCCATCAATATGCGGGTTCTTTGTATACTTTGCTATCGTGTTATATTCATCTTTACTTGGTGCTAGCCATACATTGTTATTTTTATACACAGGAAGATCGCGGTAATTATAACCAAAACCTAATGGATGCGTAATATCTAGATCTACTTCAAAAATAGCGCCTCCAAGACGTTGTTTTCCATTATTAGGTCTTTCATCTACATAGTTTTTGCGTTCTGTGACTTTGCTCGTGTCTTTCTTCTTTTCTGTAAGCTTTCCAGTGGCAACCTTTGCATTGATCGCCCACGAAGTAGCACGACCTATAGTAATAAGTGTATTTCCCTGAGATACCCAGTCTTTAATGTTTTTAACCGTTCCATCTGAGAGTTGACTATAATTACCAGACACCATCACAAGGGTGTTATAGTCACTTAGGTCTGCAAAACGAACGTTATTCATCAGTATTTTAGTAATAGGCATATGAACACGAGTATCTAGTAAATGCCATACTTCACCAGCTTCATAAGAACTTGTGCCATCGCCTATAAGCATCATCGCTTTAGGTGTCTCTATCTTAGCAAAATTGCGACTTCCTAAGTCAATTCCTTTAAGGCTAAATCCAGTTTTGGTTGCATATATAGGCACCTGAAAACGAGTTTGTGCTTCGGAGATAATCGTGTATACTGCATCTTCATCTAGTGATTGACGGCTCACAGGAACAAGCAATGTCCCGTAATTAAAGTCCTTTGATCCGCTGAGTGTTTTTGCCGTAAAGGGTTTAAAAGCGGTAGATAGTATAATTCCTTTTTCTTGCAAATGATATAATAGGGCAGAAGCATTATAATCATCATAATCTATAAGATACGCATAGCCCGTTCTTGCTACGGGAGTTACACGAGCTAGGTTATCGGTACTCGTAATTTCTGTTCCAAGGCTAGGCACACTATTAAGGCCTTTGTAACGCATATTATAAAAATTTGCGACACTCCAAGCACTTGCATCATAATACACGCTGTCTCGGTATTTGCTATACGTTTCAAAGATGGATTGTACCATACGTTTTTGAGGTTGAGCGAGCGGTACGATGTATTTTCCATTCCCGCTTTCGTATGTTTTGATGCGATGTAATAAGAGCTTGTCTATAAAGGCTTTGGTTCTATTCTTATCGTTTGGATCTCCAAATTCATAAGCAGATGATTGATCTGTTTTTGCTTTCGCGAAAGCGGAAACAAAGAAATCCTGCTGGTATTTACGTAAACGTCCTTTATTCTCGACAGCTGCTTTTACAGTGGCAAAACTAGAGGTATACTGATTGCGTATGGTAAACGGGAAGGTGATCGTCCCAAAATCGGTATTCTGTAAATGTCCTCGACTACTGGCTTGTTCAAATAATAACGCCAATGCTCCTTGTAAATCGGGATATGAACTTCCATACCCAGGATAGGTACCATCAAAAGATTCTTTTGTAAAGTAAAAAGAGCCTATAGCATCTAGTGCATCCGAAAAGTAAGGGGCAAACAGATTGTTAAGATCGTCATAGTTTTCCTTAGGCATAATAGGGTTTAAACTTCCTATAGGTAGCATAGGTTCAAAGAAATGGGTGCTGTTTGTACCCATCTCATGAAAATCGGTAACGACATTTGGATACCAGTCGTGATACCAATTTAATTTGCCGCGACTCTCCGGATTGATTCCTAGCAACCAATCGCGATTTAGATCAAACCAATAATGATTGGTACGCCCACGTGGCCATGCTTCTGTATGTTCTGCATCTACATTATCGGCTACGAGTGGTGATCCTTTAAAACTATTTGCCCATTGGGTATGACGATCACGACCATCTGGATTAATCGTAGGATCTATAAAAATAATAGCGTTTTCTCTATATTTTGTAATCTCTGGATGCTCTGATGCGACCAAGGTATAAGCTGTTAATAATGCCGCTTCTGAACTTGAAGGTTCATTCCCGTGTACGTTATATCCCAATTGTATAAATACAGGGACTTCGTCATAGTTGGTTACCTTTTGTTTGGTATTTGTAAAAGCGAGATGCTGTTGTTTAATACTTGCAAGATTATTATGATTTTCTGGTGTAGATACGGTAAGCATTACAAGTTTTCTGCGTTCATGAGTACGACCATATTCACTAATGGTAGCGCGATTGGACACTTCGGCAAGTTTCTCTAGGTAAGAAACAATTTGATCGTGTCGTGTGTGTTGTTCCCCAATATCATATCCTAAGAACTCTGCAGGAGTAGGGATATCTGGTTGGAAAGGGGCAAACTTTGAAAAGTAATAATCTTGCGCTTTCGCGAAAGCGGACAATAGTAGAAAAACTACTAATAATGAGAATCGCATATGTGGAGTTTTGGTGTTTTAAAAATAACCAAAAAATAAGAGCTTTACACATGATGTGGATTCATTTATTTTTTTGTTTCTTTATTTCTTGCACGGTATTTGATACAGATTGTTCAAATTTTTAATTTTTTTTATGCGTCATATTTTATTCTTTCTCTTACTTACCATTCCTGCTTTCGGACAAGATATCGTTCCTGGAACAATTGTAAGCTCAATAGCCCTAGATACCGATCAAAAAGAAACATATGCTCTATACTTACCTAGAGACTACGATGAAAATGGAAATTATCCCGTTGTCTTTGTTTTTGATGAGACAAGAGCTGGGGATAGAGCCGTACAACAATTTACAATAGGAGCAGAGCTCACAAAAAGTATTATAGTAGGGGCTAATTTTCCGTTTAAAGATTCTTTAAAATCTGGACTTAAGAAAACAGAGAAACTGGTAAATACCGTATATGAGCGTTATGCAATAGATGAGAATAAGATTATACTAGCAGGAAGAGGTGATGGTGCATTGGTGGCTAGTGCGAGTGCATATCTTAATCAGAAAGTAAAAGGAATCATAGCGATTAATGATGCATATATTGATAAGAGTTTATTTACAAGAAGTTCCAAAATTCGTTTTGTACTGATTTCTGGTGATGAAGGACCACATTATTATAAAATGAGAGGCTATCATACAGTACTAAAGAGTAGTGCTAGTTTTGCAGGGTTTTATGAATATGAAGGTGGGAAGGACTGGCCTGATGCTGGATTTTTATCGGCAGCCATGGTAGATATATTAATGAATGCTGGAACACCAAAAGAACAAGTGCAAGAATATTATAACAGTGATCTTGCCTTTGGAGAGTTGTTATATAGAAAACAAAAGCACTTGTCTGCTTTTGAGTTTGTAAAAGACTTAAGACCACAATACAAGAATAGCGTAGAGCTTGATTTACAAAAAGAACTTTTAAAAGCAATCCGAGCGAATGCTGCTTTTAAAGCCAAGAGATCTAAGCAAACCAGTGTTAAATATGCAGAGATCTTACTGGCTGAGGATTTTCAATACTACTTGGAAGAGGATTCAAAAAATTCTTATTTTGATAATTTAGGTTGGTGGAATTTTCAAATGTCCGACTTGGATGAAAAAATAGATAGTACAGCTGTTTTTGAACAAGAACGTAAAGCGTCTATCCGCCTTAAAGGATTTGTAAAAAGTATTACTGAAGAGCGATATGAAGAAATAAAATCCCAAAATCCTAAGATATCGCAATTGCTATTTATGAATGTCTTACGTACACTAGTAGATCCAGAAAATCAACAAGCTTTTATAAATGCTATTTCTTTAAGTGCTAAGGAAGGAGATGTTGACGCTGCTTTGTTTTATTTAGAAGAGCTCCTTAAAAGCGGATTTACGGGATATGAACTTCTCTATAATATAGATGGTACAACGGCCTTACGAATAGGAGAGGAGTGGAATGCTATTGTAAAAGGATACCTAGGGAAATCTAAGTTTTATAATGATTAGATCCTTTTCTATCATCTTATTTAGACTATGATACCTTTCTTAAACAGGTATATGTACTCATAGAACTAGCTATGATTTTCTATACATTTATATTTCTAAATATATGATGATATGGAGGTTACAGATATTAAAGCACTAACGCAGGTTACATCAAAAAAACCTTACTTAGACGGACGCCCTTGTTTTAGCCCAGACGGGAAAACAGTACTTTTTGAGCGTAGTGGGAGTGGTATAGATTTAGCAGAATTTTGGTCTGTATCTATAAACGAAGTAGGCTCTGAATTGCCATATTACATATCAGACACCTATAAATGTCTTCGTGCTGCCTGGTCTTGGAATCCAAACCAAGAAAAAGATCAAATTGCCTTTACTGCAAATTCTAACGGCATTTCTAAAATTATGCTTCTGGATGAAAACGGAAAATCTAATAGTGCACGCGAACTTTCCATACAAGGATATCAAGCAAATATTAGTTTGTCGTATCCAGCGTGGTATGCTAACGAAATGGCATTACTAATAACAGATTATAAAGGGTTATCATTAATAAAAGCAACGACAGATGGAGTATTTCTGGGAGTAGTATCTTCTCGTACAAAATGGGCAGGAATGGGAACAGTCTCTGCGCTACATCCCACTACAATTGCATATGCTGGACAATCCATAAATAGCACTGGATATGATCAAAGTATAAATCAAATCTGGATAGAACGGGCTACCAGCCCTCCAGCTTTATTTTCTAGTAAATCAACCATAGGAAGAGGTCCTTGGTTTAGCCCAGATGGAAAAATCATGGCCTATGAAGGTACAGATGGTCTTTCAAATAACTTGCAAATATTTCTTCAGGAAGTTGGAGAATTCCCTTATAATAACAAAGCCATTCCTGTAAGTGCTATAACTAATAATTCATTACATGCTAAGTTCTCTCCAGACGGGACAAAACTTGTATGGGCGCAACATACTGCTCAAGGCAAATCACAAATTTATATTGCAACTATAAAAATGTAACTTTGTAATCATTAACCTATTATCTCTTAAACTAACCAATATGAATCGTATTATTGTATGGAGCAGTCTTGTACTTCTCGTTTTAATAAGTAGTTGTAAACCCAAAACAGAAACACCTCCTAAAGTTGAGGAAAAAGAGAAAGTAGTTGTCATTAAAGATTCTGCATTATTTAGTTTTTCTTTTATGGGATGTAATCGTGTAAACAGAGGCGATACGGTAGACTCTATTCCTTCTACAGCAAATAAGTATGCTTTACAGCGTATTTTTAGTGAATTAACAGCAGCGCAAGATCAACCAGAATTGTTCTTTTTCTTAGGAGATCTTGTCCTTGCAGAAACGACACTGACCAATCTTGATGCGCAACTTAAAGGATGGAAAGCATTGTATGAAGGTGATGCTTTTAGTAAATCAGGAATTGAACTTGTAGCGGTACCAGGTAATCACGAGATGCTATATTCTAGAGAAGTAACAACCAAACATAATAAGAAAAAATGGAAAGAATTTCCATTGAAAGGTAGTAGTGATGTCTGGCTTAATTATATGAAACCTTATATGCCTACAGATCGAACTACAGCGCCTAGTTCTGACACCTTAGATAACCGAATGACATTTGCTTTTAAGAGACATAATGTAGGGTTTATAGTGATGAATTCTGATTCGTATAATCCGCCTAACCCTCCTGAGAACCCATACGGTTTAGAAGGACAAGTTCCTGCAGTATGGGTCAACAGTCAAGTAAGAGCTTATAAAGCAGATACTAGTGTTGATCATATTTTTGTACTAGCGCATCGGCCTTATTATGTAGATGGTAAGACATCTACTGGACATCACGGGTTACCGCAAGGACCTGAACTGTGGCCAGTATTTGAAGAAAACGGAGTAGCGGCCTTATTATCTGCTCACGTTCATGATTATCAACGATGGCAACCTATTAATGATTCTTTAAAAGGTGGAACGTACCAAATCATTGCTGGAAATGCAGGAAGTGAAGGTGCAGCACCATTTTTTGGATATAGTACTATTACGGTTATGAGTAGCGGGAAACTAGAATTTGACTCTGTTGGTTTTTGCGTTGGGAATCCATATACCGCAGCAGTTCCAGAAAATCCAACAATATCTAGAGATAAGATCACATTGACTTGGGAGAAGAACCCTACTGAGTTTCCACAACCGTATACAAAATGTGATCCATTACAGTAATATAATGTATACGCTTTCGCGAAAGCGTAAAAAGAAGCCATCTAATATGTGTTAGATGGCTTCCTGTCATTAAATCGATAAATTAAAGTACTAGCTTATCGTTTCAACATTTTTTTTGTATCAACCACTTCGCCTTGTACGATAAGTCTATAAAAGGTGATTCTTGATGTTAATAGTGATGATGATACCTCTATTGCATTTTTACCCTCTTTTAAATTGTCAAAGCGCTTGATAACAATGCCATTAAAATCATAGATTTCGATGTGTGCATTTTTTGCTATGTCTTCTTTTGTAATGCTATATCTAATTGTTGTTTGATCTACCAATGGGTTTGGTGTGTTTTGATATAGTTTTGCTTCAGATTTCTCTTTCTTAGAAGTTGTATTACCTCCAGTTAATTGATCTATTGCTTCTTTTAATGCTGCATTCTCTTCCTGAAGTGTTACAATACTTGCTTGTTGCTCTTTTACCGATTCTATTAATAATGGAATGATTTTTATATAATCAATGCCTAAATATCCTTGTTCATCTTCTTGAACAATATCTGGTGCAATTTTTTGAACATCTTGAGCAATAAGTCCATACTGTTGTTCTGATGGTAAGTTGTACTCATTAATCTTTGACTTTTTAAATTGGTAACTCACGCCTTCCATAGCATTGATTTTTTCTAATGCATTTTCAAGAGGTTCTATGTTTTGTTTAAAACGTCTGTCAGAGTTTGATATAAAAGAAGATGCTCTTACGATACCATTTACATCAAGTTCGTATGAAGGAGCCACTGTAGGAAGTCCTACACCAACTCTTCCTACATTACCATCATCACTCATACGTAATGGACGTTTGTAATTACTACCAAACTCACTACCAGTACTTCCAGTATTTACATCAAATCCTACGTGATCTCCCACCTGAAAGAATCTCCATAATCCGCCAGCATTGTTTGCTACACTTGGATTTTCAAAGGCTAGAGGAACTCCGCTACTTGTAACCGTAAGTTGAGCAAATTCAGTACCTGGGTTTTGCCCAACTCCTACATTTCTAGTCAGTTGATCTACATTCATAAAAATATTCTGACTAGGTGGAGGTAATGGCCCTGGCGCTGGTGAACTACCCGTACTAAAAGACCATTTGCCAGGAGTTTGAGAAGTAGGTCCTATTGCTAGAAATGCACCTTGTGCATTAACAGAAAGGCCACTATTACTTTGTATGTTTCCGTTGACAAAAAAACTTCCGTTGACAGCGAGTAAATTTGTTGCAAAATCACCATATACAAGCGGCTCGCTAGTCTGAGTATTGTCTATGTATAATTTATCATTTCCTAACTCAAATTCTCCAGATCTATTTCCTAAAAATATATTTCCGTATCCTTGATTATTAGATCCAGAACGGCTTCCTAAAAATACATTTCTAGAACCTGAATTGTTATCAGATCCAGCTTTATTCCCAATAGCCACATTGTTATGACCACCTTGATTAGAGAACATAGCATTAAGTCCTAAATAAACATTTCCAATTCCAGTTGTATTTAACTGACCAGCAGATCTTCCTACAAAGGTGTTATTTTTACCTGTACTATTAGTCGCACCTGCAATTGATCCTATAAAGGTATTACTACTTCCAGTACTTGTTGTTCCAGTAAGATACCCTATGTTCGTATTATAGGTGCCATTTGTCCCAGAACCCTGACCTAAATTTGTGTTTGTTTGGATGACAACTGGGCTAGGAATTATGGGCGCATTAGTGGTAGCGTTTTGTTGCGCTATAATGGGTTGTGATACGAACCCTAAAAGGAGAGCGTATTTAAAAATATTATTTTTCATGAGTGATATTTTGTTAAACAATTACTTATTATTTCGACGTCGTTTCTTAGGCTAAACTAGGTGAGTAATTCTGAAATATAAAAGCTTAAATAAACATTTTTATAAATTTGAAGTAAGTCAATGTGTTGCACGACAATGATTTACCTTTTTTGCTTGATTGTATGCAATTTTATAATATTATCAATTTTTAATGAGTTTTATACTCATTAAAAATCATTTTCACTTTCTTTTTTTAATAAGGACATATGTTTATGTACATGTATTATTCTTACTTGAGAGTAATTTATAAATGATGTATTATCAAGTACTATTGATGAGCGTTTTTATGAAGAATTATTAGTGTAAGAAGAGAGCTATGTTTTCTCTTTTAGAAATAATTTATGATCGATGGAAGTGATCAAGTGTTTGACTTTTTCTGACTAGGTTGTGTACTGAAGATGTATACACTATCTCTATTTCATAGAAGAAGAGGTTATTTTGTATAAAAAAACCTATTACGATGTGGTGCGATCATAATAGGCATGGAAGCATAAGGATTTTTAATACTCCTTATGTGTATGTAAAAGAATACATTGTTTACTTTTTTTGTAGCATTTTTATATAGGTCTCACCTTGAATGGTAATTTTATAAATGTAAGTTCCTCTTTTTAATGTTGGGGGATTTGTAAAATCATATTGAAGATTATGATCAATTTGATTAGGTTTTATTAAAGATTTTTTTAGTAATATTCCTTGCATTGTATACACTTCAAGCGCAGCTGTTGTATTTTTATTTTTAATATCGTTTGCTAGCTTTATATGTAAGTGTGTATCAAGAGGATTTGGATATAATATTAGATCTGTTTTAGTATTTTTTGCTTTTACTCCATCTACAGGAGTTTCATTAGAAATGATAGTTCTGAAGATATTAGAAATTTCACTATTATACATAAAAGTATCGTTATGTTCGTTTTTAATAGATAAGAAAACTCTAAGCGATTGGAAACCTAATCTTGTTCCCCAATCAAGATACTCTCCTTCTATAGTATATGGGTATGGATTGACAGGAGCATTTTGAGCTTCATCATCTTCATCGTCTACAGGAGGAAGTATAATAGGAGTCAAAACTCCTGTTGGAATTTCTTCTTCAGAAAATATAGTTTCTCCATTTCGGGGAGAATATCCCACTCTATAATGAAATGTTTTTCCAGATAGAGATTGATTATCAATATAGAATTCAAATCCTACTTGATCATTCATTTCAAATACAAAATTAGGATGCTTTTCAAAGGAGAGTGTATGATGTTGAATTATACTTGCTGGACGAGTTGGAATGATCTCATCAGTTATAGTAATGGTTACTTTTATTTTATGATCATACTCTTGAGCTATAGAAGGAATAGCATATAAGAATGATACAAGTAGGGAGATTAATAACATTTTTTTTGTCATAGTATATTTTTAAAATTATTTTATACTAAAATATGTGTAATCCTCTTTTTTTTATAATTAAATGTCTTCATATTTATAAATATGAAGACATTTAATTATTTATAGTATTCAGACTATCAATGTAATAGGATGGATTTAGATTTGTTTTGCTTTTAAAAGCTTTTAGAAATGTAGTGACGCTTTTATAGCCTATTTCTTCAGAAATAGCTTTAACAGTATAGGATCTAAATCTAGTATCTTCTTTTAATTTTATCAAGACGTAGTCTATTCGAAGTTCATTTAGATACTGACTAAATGATTGTTTCTTTACTTCGTTAAGTGTTTTTGAAAGATAGGTTGTGTTTGTATGTATTGCTTTTGCGGTTGTGTATAAATTGCACTCTTTTGATTTATAAAAACCGGTTTTTTCTAATTGAGATAATTTATCTAGTATTTCTTGAGCTTGCGTATCTTTTATATGTGGCTTAGATTTAGTCTCCGATATTGCACTGTATTGATCTTGAATTTCTTTTATGATTTCTTGAAACCTCTGTGCTTTGGCCTTGCTTTTTTTCTTGTAATAAAAGAGGGAAAATATAAGGATTAATATTAAAGCGAAAACAATAAATATTGCTGTCTTCTTTTGAGAATTAATTTTGTTATTCTTTATTTCTAATTCTTGATTAAGATCTTGATAAACCCGTAAATCGTTATTGTGAAGAAGTTCTATAGTATTTTCTCTTTTTTCATTTTTTCTATCTACAAGCTTTAATATTCTTTTTTGATATACATTTTCAGTTTGTAAATCCTTTTGAATTTGTGCTATTTCTACACGTAATTCATACATTTCCTTTAAAAGATTTTCTTGTTGCTTTTCTTGCGCTAGGTCAAAATTGTTTTCTAATAAATATATAGCCCTCTTATATTTGTTTTGGGCAACATAGCATTGTGCTAAATAATAATTTGCTTGAGAAACATTTGGATATGTATTATACTGAGAATCGATAGTACTTTTTGCATCATTGAGGTATTTTAAAGCATTTTGATAGTCACCTTTGAGATAATAGGCGTTTCCTATACTTACTTGAAAATCAATAATGTATTTGGGTAATTGTAATTCTTTAGCAAAATTAATCCCTTTTTCATAAGTCTGTAAAGCTCCATCAAAATCTTTTAATTTTTTTTGGCATTTACCTTTACCTAGAAGTGTGCTAAGTAGTGTTTGTTTATATCCTACAGTTTCTTTATATGCTTGTTTATCTAATACTTCAAGTGTTGTGTTATACACTTTTAGGGCATCTTCATACTTTTTTAATGTAACTCTAATGTTAGCAATATTTGGTAAGATGATGAATTCATAATTTTTCCTGTTCTCTTCCTTTATCTTTTTTGAATACGTTCTGGCATCTAGATATTGTTTAAGCGATTCATCATATAAGTTGAGTTTAAAGTAATTCCCTGCATTTAGAATAGCGCTCGAAGTTTTCTTTTCAGAATCTTGTAAGTATATAGAAGCTTCCTTTGCAACTTTTGTATAGGCAATAGACTGAAAGTAATCTGACATCGTATTATACATATATCCTAATCGATAGGCAGCATAATATTGATATTTATAATTCTCTTCATCAATACCTCTTTGAAGAAATATCTTAGTATATGCTAGATAAGATGCTGTATCATTTGCCTTTGTTTTATTGATTGTTTTTTTGATCTTTTTTATAGAATCAGAAGTCTTTATAAATAACTTTATTTTTTCAACTGATTGTGTTGTATTCTGAGTTGCATCCTTATTTTGTGAGTATGAGATTGATATAAAAAAGATAAAAAAGATGATAATGAATCTTGGCATGAACCTTACAAGTTTGATGAATAATGAATCATTCTTAAAACGAGCAAGAATACATATAAAATATCGTTTGAAGGGTAATTTTTATAATATTTAACTACCATATATACTTGATATATAGAGGCAAGGAGTATGTAGCCTATAAAAGCTAATACATATTATTTCAACATAAAGAATCTTGGATTACTTCATAATTATATGTGGTACATCTTCGATTTTCCAGTCTATGACTAGTCCTCCTGCAAGAGAACGGGCAATCTCTGCACCGTATAAATGCTCTGCAAGATATAAAGCAGCTTCAAAGCTTTTGGCGCCACCCGCTGAGGTGATGTATTTTCCATCGTGTACAAATAGGACCTCTTTGCGAATATCAAGTTGCGGGAACGTCTCACGCATTTTATCTATATCACTAGGAAAGGTGGTAGATACACTACCGTCCAAAATACCTGCTTTTGCAAGTACAAATGCACCATCACAATGTGAGGTCATATAGAGGGCATGCTTATCTACTTCTTTTACAAAATTAATCATGACTTCATCATCAAGATCAGTATCTAGATGATGTTCTGCGCTTGGTACGACGAGGATATCAATTTTTGGAAGGTCTGGAGCAGTATAATCAAAATCGGGTAGGAGGTACATTCCTTCAAATGTACGTATTGGGTCTAATGTATTTGCCACGGTAAAGACATTCATCTGTTTGATATTTTCTCTGTATTGTGTATGCTGAAAGATATCAAAAGGAGCAGTGAGTTCTGTATTATACGTACCATCCATGATAAGAAAGGCGACATTATATCGCCCTTCTATTAGTTCTGGTTTTGCTTTCGCGAAAGCGGAAACACGTTCCTTATCATTAGAAATAGCCTCTTGTGCATCGGTAGGGACTTCCTTATTGTATTGATCTCCACAAGAGATGATTAAAAAAGCGGCTATATATATAAATAGATGTCTCATGTATTCAATTTTGGTTCTAAAGATACGGGTTCTTTTAAGGATTCTTTATGTATAGATCGTTGTACAATATATAATAATGCCCATGCAATGAGTGTGAGTACAATAAGAAAGCTCCAAGTAGTTTTATACCCAAAGTATTCTGTGATTTGCATCCCACTACTATGTCCAAAAATATGAGAGATAGAAAATGCCATACTATATAATCCCATATACGATCCTTGCAACCCTTTTTTAGAACGATCTAATGCATATTTGTTACTAAAAGGAAAGGAAATCATCTCACCAATAGTGGCAACAATCATCCCTATGATCACAATGCCTACCCAAGACTCCCAATATAATAGTAAGAAACTAATTCCTGTAAGCAATAACCCTGCGATGGTATTCTTAATATTAGACCATTTTTTACGATCCATCCAAGCGATAAGCGGCATTTCTAGTAGTACAATTAAGACACCATTTAACGCTAGAATAAGACCTATACTTCCTTCTCCTAGATTGTGTACTTGTTTGTAAAATAATGGCACTGTAGAGAAGTACTGTATGAAAACAATACCAAACAATGCTAATGCCACGAGGAATAATATGTATTGAGTATCCTTTTGTGGTGGTAGTGGATTGTTTACAGGTACTTCTTTATCCATCTCTCTAGCTTTACGAGGGTGTAATGTTTGTGTCATTAACACGCCTGCAAGAATGCACGTAATACCATCTACATAAAATAAAGCTTCATATCCTAGTGTCGCAATAAGAATACCTCCTACAGCAGGCCCCATAGAAAATCCTAGGTTGATAGCAAGTCGTATAAGCGTTAATGATCTTGTTTTATTCTCAGGTTTTGAATAGGCACTTAAGGCTACAAAAAAGGCAGGACGGCCCATATCTGCTACAGCGATTAGGATAAAGAATGATACACACATAAGCCAGAAACTCTGTACATGCATGACCCACAAGAAATTAACTCCTGTAAAAACAAGACTGAGTAGAATCACTTTATAATATCCTATGATATTAGATAGTTTTCCTCCAGCCCAAGAACCAAAAAGGGATCCTAATCCATAGGCAGTCATAACCCAACTAGCATCTGCTAGGGTAAAAGATAAATCTTCTGTAAGATATAGTGATAGAAAGGGGATGACCATTGCCCCAGTTCTGTTAATCAGAGTGATTAATGCAAGCCACCAGATCTCTCTTGAGAGACCTTCAAAGGTTTTGATGTAATTGCGCAGTAATAATTTCATAATTCAGTTGTTTATTGAATGGGTAAATACCTGCGCCGGCTTTTACAAAAGTAAAAAGTCCGACGCAATGGTCGGACTTTTCTGGATTGTTACTTTTTATATCTATATAGTGAGTCACAATACATACCATCCGACAGTGGGAGACCACGTCTTTCTCTGGTTATATGTATTGACTTGTTTCATCTTTGTTTATTTGATAGATCAAAACTAAGTAAAAAATGTGTTACTTGTACACTTATAAAACAAGAAAAATGAAATTTTATATATTTTTAGTTGTTTTTGCTTTCGCTAAAATCACTGTTGCTCAGACAAATACCCCTTTATCTGACCAAGATCAAGTAGTAATCAAACAAGCCAAAAAACATCAGGATTCTCTTTCTGAAGTATACCAAAATCCAGAAACTTCGATTCTTAGTAAGAAACAATTAAAAGATTTTCGTGGACTAGAGTTCTATCCTATCGATGTAAAATTTCGCGTAAGCGCAACATTTACAAAAACACCAAATGCAACCCCTTTTGATATGGCTTTATCTTCAGGACGTACGAGAGAGTATGTGATGTATGGTATTGCAAAATTTACCATAGAAGGAAAATTATTTACATTACCTATTTATCAAAACACCTATTATAGAGAACATCCAGAACATGAGTATGGACAGAGTCTCTTTTTACCATTTACAGATTATACAAGTGGTGATGGATCGTATGGAGGAGGACGCTACATAGATATGGAACTATCTGATATTGTAGATGATAAGCTTATTATAGATTTTAATAAGAATTATAATCCGTATTGTGCGTATACAACGGGATATAGTTGTCCAATCCCTCCAGAGTATAACGATTTAACGATACGAATAGAGGCTGGAGTAAAAGATTTTGGAGAACACTAGATTACTATTTTAATAAAAACATCCCCATACACTAATACTAGCTTGGGGATGCACCGTTTTAAGGTTTCAAGTTGCTTATATACTCTTTATAATTAAATCAAATGATTTTGGGGTACTCTCAGGCTAATTCCTTTGATACTAAAATTTTAATTTTTCATGTTTATCCCAAAGTCCCCAATAGGCACCTACATCACCTTCAGGTCCTACTTTCCAAGATTCATCAAAAGATGAGAAGTAAAATAATTCTATATTTTCTTTAGCAGACCAGGCTTGTGCATTAATGAAATATTTTATGGCATTTTCTCGTGAAGGAAAAGCGCCTTTTAAATTAGTTCCATGACTAGGCCATCCAGTCTCTGTGATGATTACTTTTTTTCCTTGAGCTGCATCAGTAGCTTGTCCAAACATTTGCTGCATATGGTTAAGTGAATTTTCAAGATCACATCCTTCCCAATATGGATAACAATTTGATAGTATTACATCACAGGCTTCTGTGATTTTGGGTCTATGAGAAAATTCATAATATGCATCTACATATCCTACAGTAATCTCTGGTAGGGCTTCTTTTACAAGATAGATATAGTCCAGTAATTGCTCTTCTGTCAGTTCACCTCGATACATAACCTCATTGCCTACCGCTGCAATATCTACACAACCTTCTTTAGCCAGTTCGATTAAGGCTTCAATCTCATCTTCATTTTTTTCTAAATCATCACTTAACCAAGCACCAACCATGGTTTTAAGTCCGTGCTTATGTGCCATACGAGGAACAAATTCATTTCCTTCAATACAGGAAAAAGAACGAACCCACTTTGTATGTGGCTTTATGATTTTTATTCTTCGTTCTACTTGTGCTTCTGTAATAGTATCACCAGGCTCCTGTCCGTCCTCATACATACTAAAACAGAGTCCGTGCATCCCTGCCTTTAATGTTTTTTTCCAAAGTTTTTCTAATGCTTCGGTTGAGTATTTACTAAAATCAACACCTTTGTGATGTGTAAAATCTGTGTTCTCAAGTAGAAAGTTATGATCTCCTCTATATGACATGATTATTTATATTTTAATTTTTCATTAGAACCCCATATTCCCCAACGTGCTCCTACATCTCCTTCATGATGCACCTTCCAAGACTCATCAAATGAAGAGAAGTAAAACAACGGAATTTCTTCGCCCTGTGCCCAATTAGAAGTATTTATAAAATACTTCATAGCATTTTCTGATGAAGGCGTTGCACCATCTGTACTATCCCCTTGATTTGGCCATCCAGTTTCTGTGATAATCACTGGCTTCCCATTTGAAATATTTTTTGTTAACGCATACATTTGTCTTAGATAACGTGACGATTCCTCTATGCTACATCCTTCCCAGAATGGATAACAATTTGCTAAAATGACATCACAAGCCTCTACAAGTTCTGGATGCTCGTGAAATTTATAATAAGCATCTACATATCCTACAGGGGTATCTGGCAATGCTTTCTTTACTTTATGGATATATGCAATAATTTCTTGTACGCTTAATTCATTGCGCATCAATACTTCGTTACCTACGACAGCAATATCTACATATCCTTTTTTTGCAAGACCTAATAGTGCATCGATTTCTTTGTCGTTCTGGGCTTTATCATTCCCAATCCAAGCACCAACCATGGTTTTTAATCTTTTTTCTTGGGCTACTTTAGGTATAAACTCGTTCCCTTCTGTACAAGAGAAGGAGCGAACCCATTTTGTATGTGGAGCAATCACACTCATACGACGTTCAATCTGGTTTTCTGATAATTGGTCACCAATATTTTGACCTTCTATGTACGGACTGAAACACATTCCGTGTACACCATTATGTAACGATGTAGCAAATAGCGCTTTAATTCCAGTGTCAGACATGGAACTAAAATCAGTATCACTTTTCGAGTCTGTATCAACTGTAGTCGCCATTAAGGAAGCTAATTTCCCTGTTTGATAGTAAGATGTTGGTTTTTGAGTAGACTTTTTACGTTTGTCTAGCTCTGCGCTTATTTCTAATGCACGCTCTTCTGTATGATTATAATTACGCATGATCCACATGGCTCCAAGTGTACCGAGTATTGGTAACCCTGAATAAAACATTCTTATCCCTGTAATAGAGGCTTCAGAATTAACGGTGTCTGGTACAAAACCTACTAATGTCATTATCGCACCTGTCAGTAACCCTGCAATTGCAAAACCAAACTTTACCATCCACCAGTAAATAGCACCAAAAACTCCTTCCCTTCTTTTTCCTGTATTTAATTCATCAATATCTATAATATCAGAAGTCATAGACATCATAAGTGTAAACAACCCTCCAATTCCAAAAGAGAAAAATGGTAATGCAAATAAAAACATATATGGTTTACCTGGAATAAATAAAAACCAGAGCATGATATACCCTAAAACTGAAATTCCTTGAGACCATAAAAAAGCTTTCTTTTTACCCAAGGATTTCGACATCTTTGTTACAATTGGTATAACTAAGAATGTTGTTGCTAAGGCTCCTATACTCCCTAATAATGTAGGCCAAAGACCTGCCGCTTCTGCATCCCCATTAAATAAGTAATAGACTACAATAAAAAATGAAAAACCAGCAACTACATTAAAAGCATTATAAATTAAAAATGTTGAAAAACATAATTTTCTAAAAGCCTCAATTTTAAAAGCTTCCTTGAAATTCCCAATAATCTGTTTAAAACTACCTCCTAAAGTCTTCATAGTTAGCGGGGTCAGACTTTCATCACTTTTAGTCGATTTACTTTTTATGAAAAGAGCAGGTACCATAGCTAAAAATGCACAAATAACACCAACCCAAATACCTAAAACCCTTGTTGTTTCAGTGGTAACTCCAAACCAATCGTCATTATACATAACTACCCAAAACCATGGTGCAATAACCCAAGCCCATTGCCCGATCGACTGTGCAACTGCCATAATATTGGTGCGCTCATGAAAATCATCACTCATTTCATACCCCATAGCTACATATGGGACACTAAATATGGTCATACCTAGATAAAAAACTAATGACCATATTAAGAAATATATAAAGTTGTAAGTTGCGCCATCAGCTACATATAATTGCCACATTATTGAAAAAGAAACTCCCATAATAATAGCTCCTATTAAAACATATTGTCTACGTCTACCCCAAACAGATCTGGTATTATCTGAAATAAAACCCATTAATGGATCTGTAAAAGCATCGAAAATACGAGGGAGAAAAAACAAAACTCCCCACAAAATAGGAGAGATTCCATAATCTTGAGTTAGTACTACCATAAAAATTGCTAAAGCAGCAGGAAACATTTGATTAGCAAGCATACCGACACCAAATGCAATTTTTTGACCGAGTGGAACTTTTTTGGTAGTTGTGGACATAATTCTTTAGATTTTTGGTTAGTTAATGTATTCTATTTTGAAAAGGTTAATCTTGCTTTCGCGAAAGCATAACACCTAATAATTTGATCTATTTATTCATGTGTAATCACAATCGTTTGCAATGCTTGCCCTTCAATATGAAGAGTTGTTGTCTTCTCGCCAAGCGTAAGGTTAAAATCCCGCGCTGTAGGTTCTTCATTAAATACGACAACGGCAATAGATCCATCTGGATTTTTTGCGGCAGTAACCATAAATTTCTTGTCTTCTGGTTTATCTAGCGCAATGACTTTTGCACCAGGACGAATGTATTTACTAAAATGTGCCATGGTATAATAGAGAGGAGTGAAGTACACTTCATCGGTATCTGGATCTACAATTACTGGTGCAGCACACCAGTTTTTAAACCAGTTAGGTCCTCCTTGTTTATCTAGAACCATATTCCAATCTACCCAACCATCTACCCAGTTGTTTAAACACCCTATAATATCTCTAGCATATCGATTTACAGGAGCGTATTTAGGATGCAAATACTTATCTTTTTCTGGAGCCCAATCCCAACCCCAATCGGTTGATTCTTTGCTCCAATACCACATATCATCCTTCCAAGCCGGGACTTCAGAGTCTACACAGCCTTCTGTTTCTATTAATAATTTGTTGGGCGCTTTGTTGTGTGCATATTGTAATTCTTCGGGAAATACTTCAAAAGTACTTTCATACCAATGTATGGCAGTACCATCAAAATATTTTGAAGATGCTTCGGTAGCATACATAGAGTCTACCCATTCTTTTAAACCTGCTCTATTTTGATCATACCCCAAAATTATTTTATCACCATGACCATCGGCTTCTAGTTTTGGACCTAAATGATTCTGTACAAAATTGGTCATTTCATCGGGTGTATAATGCATACTTTCCCAGTTGTCTCCATTACCGTGAGGTTCATTTTCTACAGTGAAGCCCCAAACATCAATACCTTCTGCTTTATAAGCATCTACATATTTTGAAAAGAATAATGCCCATGTATCGTAATATTTAGGCAATAATTTTCCGCCAACCCATTTGTTATTATCTTTCATCCAAGGAGCAGCAGTCCATGGGGATGCAAAGATTTTAAATCCGTCTTCAGAAGCAGCCATCGCGTCTTTAATCATCGGAATTAAATCTTCTTTGTCTTCTTGTATGGAAAAGTGTTCCAATTCGATATCATCTTCGACTGGTGAATACGAGTATTGTGATAATGAGAAATCACAAGAATTCATATGTGTTCTAGTAAGGGAATAATTTGCTCCTTCCTTACCGAAGTAAGCTTGTATGATGGTATCTCGATTCTTCTTACTTAATTTATTGAGTAAATAGGCAGAGGATTCTGTAAAGGCACCTCCAAATCCTGTGATGGTTTGTAATTCTTTTTCAGGATGAAGTGTGATTTGCTCTGATGTTTTTGTCTCAGAAGCTGTATGCACTAATGTTAAATTATTTCCCTTGGCGGAAGTTTCATAAACTTCAACCTGAAGTATGTTATCTGTAGAACAAGCCATCATTGCAGTTATGAGTATGAGTACACTATATGTTTTTAAATATTTCATCTATTTGAAATTTTGTAAAAATCTATTATTTTAAAAAAATAAATATTTTCGATAGCTATTGACTTTTATTTTTATAATGCCCATTATTGACTTTCATAATTAATGATTCATTAGAATCTTTCCTTTTTCAGGAGGTAAGAGCACATCATTAAGAAGTGCTTTCTTATCTCCATTATAAGTTTTGATTATCGTGTTTCCATCACGTGTTAAACCATCAAATATGTGTTGATCTACTAGCTCCCAAAGTGCATACTTTGCTTTACCATCTACCGTAAATAGACCAAAATGATTTTCTGACCCTCCAGCGTTGTGTGCATCTTTCCAGGGTTCATTAAAAGCTTCAAAATAAAAGCAAGACATTCCGTTTTCATTGGTCCAATCTCGCATGTGTTTATAGAATAATGCTTCTTTATATTCATCTGTAGCTTTAGATCCATTGGCGCCATAAAGTGCATTAGATGCACTTGCCCATCCTGTTTCACCTATATGTATTGGTTTTTCAAGACCTAAGCTTTTTACATAATTTGCAACACTATCTACTTGTGCTTTGGCATATTTTTTTGCACGCTTCATTGCGGCATCTATTTTTTCTACTTTGGTGAGTTCGTTTTCTTGACCAAATACACCCCAGAATGTAGGGTTGTAGTGCGTATCATGCATAGGGTAGGTGTGTACTGAGAGATAGTCTACCGCTGCGATAAGATCTTCGAGTGCTTTGACATGGTATTGACTTTCACCACCTCCCCAAGAAGCAAAATTATCTGAACTGGTAATCCATAAATCTTTAGATAGTTCCCCTTTATTTTTGAGTTCTTGTAAATGATTCACCCATTTTAAAATCACATCTGGTTGTACAAAATAAGCGGTAGCCCATTTAACCATGGCTTCATTACCTACTGCAATGACTTTAATAATATCTGGATATTGCTGTGCTAGAGCTACTGCTCTCCCAATTTCTTCTTCATTTTGAGCGCTTTCTATCTGATGATCAGGAGCGTTCCCCGTCCAGGCATTCAAACAATCTATCCATGCACCTAACATAACATACATCTCAAAGGTTGGATCTTCTTCTTTAAGCGCTCTAATCGCTTTAAGAATGTTTGATGCATGTGCTAACTGAACATTATAAGTCCTTATAAATTTGACATTCATTGCGTGAAGCAATTTCATATCTTCTTTGAGTTCTGTTATTGTGGGTTGACTATCACGAGAGGTCATGCGATAACCACCGTATGAAATAGCTAAATAGTTTGGATTTCCTAATATATCTTGAGCTGTCACGTTTTTAGGTTTTGGTGTAGGTGTTTCGGGAGCTTTCATAGATTCTTTACAAGACAAGACACAGATAGTGAGAAGCACTCCTACTAATATGTGTTTTGTTGTTTTCATTTGTCTTGTGTTTTTTATAAATAATTTGGTTTACTTTTTTATCTATTGTTTTATACGCTTTCGCGAAAGCGTACCATCATAAACTCTCCTTGTTTTTTAATGCTTCATATTACTTTAAGTAGTCATTTGTTATTGCCACATGTATTTGAGTAATATCACCTGTACGATTAAATACTTGATGACTTAGTGCTTGGTCTAAGCTTAATTGCTCAAAAGATTGAGTTGTACCATCTTTTGTAAATACCACGATACTTGTTTTTTCTGAAATAGTATAAATTATAGGTACTTGACAATAGGTAAAACATAACGAATCCTTTGAAATACTTATGTGTTGCTTTTTAAGATTAATATCTATATAATCAAATGGTTGTGGAGTATCTAAAAACTCTGACTTGCGGAGCATATTAGGGCTAAACTGGAGTTTACCATTATTAACAAATACCCCTAATTCTCCAAAACGACTTAAAATATCTTCTTTTACTTGCCCAGTCATACCCGGTTGTTGTGCACCTTTACCTCCTGGTGTATGTGAATAGGGATCTGTAGGAAAGGCTCCATATAGTTTTGGAGATTTATGAACTCCAATTCCTTCATTTATCTCATAATAATGAGCCAGTAATCGACCAATAGTTTCTTCATCTTCCTGCTCTTTAATGGCTTTTAAGCAGCATTCTTGTACAGCAAGTAATAATTTGGATACCATATGCCAGTAAATAGAACCAAGACCTTCATAGCCAAAAAATGTACCTGATCTCCCAGTGAAGGCTTTATGATTAAAGACCACTTCATAGGTGTCTAATAAAAATTGACGCTCCTTAATAATAAGATTTTGATAGTGAGGGTCATTTAAATCATCCAGCGCTTCATTAAGCCTGTTTGCATTATTAAAATTACCGTTAAAATGGTAATTACCCTTGATGTCTTTTTGAACGATTTGTGCGTTACCATCTTCAAGAAGTTGTTGTAAGAGTTGTGATTCCTGAACAGCTTCTTGAGGGATTTGATTTTTTTCTAAAAACTTAGATAATTCTTTGTTAGGGTAGAGGATATAACTGTACTGATCTTCTCTAAATAAAGAACTGTTTTTTAAACCGTCTAGCACCTCGAGGTTTTCTTTAGAACTAAGATATCCAGAACTTAACACAGCTACTTGCCCTTCCAGCATTTCTTCAAGGTGATTTATAGTAACTTCTTTTTCTCCGCTAACTGTCATTAAGTTATATGCGTGATACAAATGATCTTCTCGTTTATTTGCATCTATGGTATGCTCTATATATGTAAGACTAGTTGTTATAAACTCAGAAATACTATATAACGAAATAGGTTTCTTTTTTCCAGAGAACGTATGATGATAGACTTGTGCTCTATACTCGCTTGCTGGAATACCTAGACCATCTAAAATGGTTTTGCGATCTGTGTCAGAAATAGTACCGTTTAATAGATTTTTATGAGTGCTAAGAGTATATGTAACACTAGTATAAAACTGTTCTAACTCTTCAGATATTTGAGTTTCTTTAATAGAACTTTTTGCAATAATTTCACCAAAGAAATTTAAAAAACGTCTTAGATAATATAACGTAACCATAGAGACGCCATTTCCTACAAGCGCATTATTTGCATCATTCCATTCAGGGCGTTGTGTATTTAACCAGATTCCGGCTTCAGGAATAAAGTTTGAAACTTTGGCGAGTACCGTTGCTAGAATTTTTTCAATAAAGTTAACATTATAGATAGCGCCTTTTGTATCATATAGAAGCGCACCATCTATTCCTAAAATTGATCTTCGATTTCTTATTTCCTGATCAAGATCAAAATCAAAGTCAATAGTATCTTTAGGATTTTTGAGTATCTCTGAATAGCTTTTTATTTTATAAGGAACATTAGCATATACAAAAAGGTCTTCATTAAAATAACTTGCTAATTTTCCTGGTTTATGGTTCTCAATGATTTCTAAAAACTTCTGTAAATAGATAATTTGATGATCCCCCCAGTAGCCTATATATGACCATGGATCATCTTCTTCAATAGTTTCCCAGTCAAAACCATCTTTTGTAACGCGATATGGGTTATAACCATCAAAGGTAGTTGCGTTTAAAAACTTATGGATCATATTCTCAATAAACTCGGGGTAGGCGAGGGCCAATGCTTCCCAGTTTTGAAAGATATCTCTCCAGTTACCTTGATAATCTAATACTTTAGAACCATCAATTTCATTTTGGGTATTGATAGAGAATTTATTCCAAGGTCTGCTAGGGTCTCCGTGTCTTCTACTAAATTTTAGCGGCATGTATTCTAAGCACAATCTTTTAAAATGGCTATCATCACTTTGGGATGCTACTGTTTTTAAATGTGAGAGTGAGAATTGATCAGGTAATGCTGTTATACTGGACGTTGCTTTTTCAAAGACAGCCGTATTTGCTTTTGCTAGATAGGTTTCAAAATCCCATTTTTCTATTTGATAATTGTGATCAAAAATACCTCCTCTCATGATATTGAAAAGGGTATTTGAAAAATGTCGTGTATTTCTAAGTTTGTTTGCACTTAATTGCATCGCATCTGATGCACCAGCAAGTTCCAAAAGGCGTTTAGTACCTAGATCAATATCTTCTTGTATTAACTCCATAAGATTTGGAGTTGTCTTTATTTTTTCAGAAATTTCTGTTATCGAACTTATTGTTTGATTTGTATTGGCAATAAACATCCATTCTCTTTGACTAAGAGCGTCTATCTCCATCTCTTCATACACAAAGTAAGCGCCTCGTTCGGCTTTTACATCTGTTTCTTGACGGATGGCTCCTCCATGTCTAAAATTGTCTAACTGAAGTGAGGATACAAGGTATTTTGGATTCTCAAAGCCTAATGACCAAACCACATTACTTTTTAATGCTTCACTAGGTTCTGCCTTATCAACAATAGTAGCACTAAGGGCATAAATCCCGACTCCAGAATCAGCTATAAGTTCATTACGTTTATAGGCATCAACGAGATTACTACCCGTTTTTTGCATGTCTTCACCAACGCTGTGAGGAACAATATTTTGTACTCCATCAAGCATGATTACTTTTATCGTGTTTTCTAGATTATTTACTAGGGTCGCTTTTTTGACAAAACCGTGAGTGTCACTAGAATTCCATTGGTATCGATATGTAAGCCCAAAGTCATTATTATGTTCTTCAAAAATCACCTTATTACCATGGCTGTTTTTGTAGAGATTTCGAGTTATGTTATAAACTCCTTCATATTTATTTGTAAAAGGTTCCCATAAAAATATCTTATCCTCTTTATATACTTTGAATATGGTTTTACTACCTGTTACATTATTAGACTCCGTAATTTTGTCATCTGTATAATAAGGGAATAAAGCATGATCCGAATCTTTTCTGCCAGCGGATAATCCTCCATTGCTAGCGATAAACATCCAATGGTTTGAATCACTGATAAGACTCATAAAAAAGGGTCTCATTTGATTGCTATTAGAAATCTTATAATATACTTCGTTATCAAAAGTGATGAGTTCTCCTTTAATTTCATGCTCATTAAATGAAGCAAGTTTATTTCCTATATAGATGGGTTGTTTTGTCATTTGTATTTTTTCATAATAAGGGCTCTTATCTTTTTGAAACCATTATTATTAATTGGCACTATTTTATTTGAAATATGTATTGATATACTATTTCTATGGGTCAAAATTTTATAGTCTTATACATCAGTTAGAAAAGGCCATAAACAGTTTTGTACATAATTCTAATAGAATTATTATACTAGACCTAGTATCACGATGCTTCTGCTACAGAAATTAACCGATACTGTTCTTATCTTTTTTATCTCTATTTGGTTAGTTTGCGATGGCGTATATACGTACATAGTCTACGATCATACGTTGCGGTAATGGTGTTGTATCTACTGGGAAACCTACAAAAGTCCCACCAACGGCAACATTTAATAGTATAAAGAATGGTTGATCATCAAAAACCCAATCAGTTCCATTTGGAATGTCATCTTTACGTATTCTATTAAAGCGTACTCCATCAATAAAATAATCGATAAAATCAGGACTCCATTCAATGGCAAATACATGAAATTCAGTATCAAAACGTTCTTCTGCAAGATCAAATTGATCTGATATTCCTCCTCCTCCAGAATATCCAGGACCATGTATAGTACCAATACTTCTAAAAGGTTCTTGCCCTCTCATTTCAGTAATATCTATTTCACCTGCAAAAGGCCATACTACAGTTGCTGGGTCATCATCTGGTTGCGTTTCAATATTACTACCTAACATCCAGAAAGCTGGCCATACACCACGTCCTCCAGGCATTTGAATACGTGCTTCAAAACGACCGTATTGTTGCTCTACTTTATCTCTTGTGTTTATTCTAGCAGAGGTAAATGGAGACCCTTGAAAAGATTCTCTACGAGCTGTAATCACCATATTTCCTTCTCCGTCCAGTGAAACATTCTCTGGACGATCTGTATAATACTGTAACTCTTGATTTCCCCAACCGTTTTGACCAGTACCTATATCAAAATTCCAATTATCTGTATTAATAGATTGTCCTGCTTCTCCATTAAAATTATCTTCAAATATTAGATTAAGATTTGACAAACCTATATCGGTACCTTCATCCTCATTACAACTCGAGATCGTAAAGAGGACAAAGCTGTATGCTATACTTTTTAAGATTATATTTTTCAGTTTCATTTTTCTATTTTTTTATGTGTGACAAAAAATAACATGGTTATTAATAGAGAGACTGTCTCTAGGGTACATTTTCTAAGTACGCTTTCGCGAAAGCGTATCATTGATATTTAGAAATGCGTATAGTGTCATTTATTGTTTTATTCCTGTGATTAATTTAAGGTTAAGGATACATTGTCTATAACTACGACACCTGTTTCTGCTCCCATATCAAACAAGACTCTACTGTTTGGAATACCAAAATTGGTAGCTTCTAGTGTTAGGGTAAACGTTTGTGTCTCTGTCGTTAGGTTTACGGTCTCAATTGTGGCTTCAAAGGGAGCTTCATTAAGACCAATACCGGCAATCATAGTACGATTCCCATCTGATGATGCATCAAAGGTTAGTGTGTATGTATCTCCCTGAGTGATTTCAACAACTTGACTTAAGTTTACATCAAATGCATTTCCAGCCGTTGTTACGTTTGCAAAATTAAAACTGTTCCCTCCATCTTCCTGAACATTAAAAGCATTTCCAAACCATACGACCATACCCTCTTCAAAATCTCCATTCATTAATAAATCATCTCCAGTGTTTCCACCTGGATCGCCATCTGTGGTTAAGACTACGTTGTCTATAACGACAACACCTGTTTCTGCACCCATATCAAATAATACTCGACTATTTGGAATACCAAAGTTAGTAGCTGTAAGTGTTAGGGTAAATGTTTGTGTTTCTGTCGTTAGATTTACGACTTCTGTTGCAGATTCAAAAGGTGCTTCATTAAGACCAATACCAGCAATGATTGTACGATTCCCATCTGATGATGCGTCAAAGGTTAGTGTATACGTTTCACCTTGAGTAATTTCAACAACTTGACTTAAGTTTACATCAAATGCATTTCCTGCTGTTATTACATTTGCAAAGTTGAAGTTGTTTCCACCATCCTCTATGACATTAAAAGCATTTCCAGACCATGCAACCATGCCTTGCTCAAAATCACCATTCATTAATAAATTATCTCCAGTGTTTCCTCCTGAATCATCATCATTTATAGGATCAGATCCTATAACAAAAAGATCATCGTAGTAATATATTGATCCATCTCCTGGAAGATCTGGAACAAATTCAAAGAAAACAATGATACGATCATAGTTAATGTTAGGATCAATTTGTCCGCTAAAATTATAGACAAGTTCTTCCCATACATTTGTAACGGTCGTATTAATGTCGACCACTATTTGTGACCCAGCTCCAATAGCTTGATTTTCTATAGCCATTCTCACAGGGATATTGGCTTTTGGAGAGTAGGTTTTCATACTTATAATCTCAGATGTTGAAAAATCTATAGGGGCATCGAGGTTAATTAATGTACCTGCAAAAAATTGTCCACCTACGGTTTTGGTTGATCTTAGCACATTTGTGGTAGGGTTAACTCCAGATGGATCAGGATTTGCTTCTATAGCAGAGGCTGCTCCTTCAAAACCTTGAATATCGTAGCTTAAAGTGGTAGACTCAAAACCCATAGGAAGTGATACTTGAGCGGCATTAGAATCGTCTACATTAGGTGAAGGAGGTAAATCCTCCATACCTACAGTTAAAGATCCATCTGCGCTTGTACCTGCTAAGGTTGCTGTTATTGTAGCAAAGCCATCAGAAGAAAGTACAGAAACTACTCCCAGTTCATTTGCAGTTGCTACACTTTCATTTGAAGAAGTATAATCAAAATATGCTGGTGCAGCTTCAACTCGTTGTAAAACTCCAGAAGGGAGATTGTACGTGCTAAATGCACCTCCAACTGGAATGTCATTTCCTACAGTAGCGGGAAATACTTGATCTTGTCCTTCTAGAATTGCAGCGTCTTCTTGGATAATTGTGCTTAGGTTTTCAAATTTTACTTCATCTATCCATAATTGATAAGCTTCACCATCATCGGCAGCTTCTGCATACCATAACATCCCTCTTTCTTGCGTAAGTCTAGCTGCATTTGGTATTGGGATGAAGTATTTTTGCCATTCGGTTCCTACTTGAAGACCATTAACTTGTGTTCTGAAAACTTCTCCTTGAAAAGTTAAACCAAAACCTATTTCGTTTATAGTTTCTCCTCTTGATGCTCTGGCATAAAAAGTTAATACATTATAACTTGTTAAGTCTCTACCAACTTCAGTAGTAAATACACCTCCAGCAAAACCACCTTGAGGGTCATCTGTATTTGGAATGTCAAATCTCATAGCAGCAGTCCCTTGAAAAACTACATCGGTATCTACATCAAATGCAGTTACTCTTGAGGTTCCAAAAGCGTCATACTGCAAACCAGCACTAAAAGTATCTATGAAGACCTCTGCAATATTAGGAAATGTTGCTTCTTCTAGATTTTCTTCATCAGGCTGACAGCTATAATTAATAACCAGAAATAGCGCAGACATAAAATAGCTAAGCGTTCTTTTTGTGAATATCTTTTTCATGATTTTTTATTTTCCAATGTTAATATGTAAGTATGTTCTGATCTCCCACTCATTTCCGTTAGGAAACCCTTGATCAATTGGATCTTGAAATTCAAACCTCGGAGAGAAGTTATCTAATGAACGCCAAGTGTAACGAATACCTAAACGGGTATTTGGTAAAATAAACCAATCTTGTTTACCTAAAGTAGTAGAAAGGTCGACTTTAAATTGTAGCGGGAACGTAAGGTTGAAATCTCTATGAAAATCAAATGGTCCCCAGTCATCTACTTTTACTTCAGTAATTAATTTAAGTTTATTATAAATTACACGTACATCAGTACCATATCTATGAATTACTCTATCGTCACTTCCGTTAGCCTGACCGTTTCCTCCAAAAAAGTTTGCAATGAATCCAAAATCAGGTGTTATTTTAGAAACAACTCTACCATTAAATTCCCATAAATCTTCTGCAGATGGAGCAGATGCAAAAGCAACTGGCTCACGACTATTACCAAAGAATCCGATTGCAGCATCTTGCGTCGTTGGAAGGTAACGGTATACAAAACCTAAACTAGCAGCAAATATTGCATCCTCTGCTCTGTCATTATCCCATTCATAAAACCATGATCCAGGAGTTGGGTCATACGTTAATAATAGTTCACCTGCTGTAGTTCGTCTATTTGATCTAACCACAAATGGATCACTAATAATATTCCTTGCTCTTGCGGGTGCAGGAGAACCTAACGGAATAGGATCTACTATAGGCTCTTGCCATAAGAAGTTAGGTGCAATTTGGAAATCACCTATCGTATACGTAAAACCAGTTAAGAAGTTATATTGGTTTCCGCTTCCACTATCTTTTAATCTCCATCCAGTGAATGTCTTCGTATTATCTGCACCTCCACTAGCAACTAAACCTTGCGCAGAACTTTGAGCATACCAATTGAATTTACCACCAGTATATTTTATTTTTATTTTTCCTCCCCAATTATCATCAGAGTCGATTTGATTAACAAGTACATTAGTATTACCTGCTGCATCTGTTTGTATGATTTGGTATTCTCTACCATTTAATGGATTTCCAGCCCAAATAGCTCCTAGTTCTACATCAAATTTTCCAAATTTACGTTGTACATATCCTGTAGCTCTACGTGTTCTAGGTTGTGGAATAGCTGCTGATGTTACCCCAGCACCTGGGTCTGCAATATCTTCATGAAACACTCCCGCTACTTTATATTTTCCAATTTGCTTTTCATACTTGGCTAAAATTGCAGGATTTGCTCCCCACCATAGCTCAGGACCAAAAGCTACTTTAAATCCTTTGAAAGCTTTTTTACCTTCAAACTCAAATCCGAAAGGGGCTAGACCATTATATAAGTCTAGGTTTGGACCGTAGTTAGCTTCTGGATATAAACCAAAGAAATCTCCTTCATATCCCCAATGATAGTGTCCTGTTCTGTAAAATCCTTTAATATTTGCATATTTGGTATTCCAATCAAATTCTGCTTGATATACTTGAACTCTATTATTATCCGAAAGGGTTACTGGTCCATTGTTTGAATCAACTATTGTAGGACGTCCTCTATTTTCAAAGAAAATCTCATCGATAGGGTTTCCAGCTACATTCCCTAAGATATTAGTTATAACGTTAGCTCTTAAACCTGGTGTAGGGTTAGCTTCAATACCAATATAATAGGATTCCATATTATCAAAACCAAGTTGATCTGGGAAGGTCGTTGTATTAGGATCAGGATTTTCGGGTGTTGTTACACGATTACCTCCTGTACTAAAAGTAGTAAACTCAGCCCTTAAAGAACTTATTCTAATTTTATTACCTCCACTACTACCAGATGCAGCTTTATCGCCTCTAGCTCTTAAAACAGCATCAATTAATTGGATGTTATTAAAATGATTCTCTACAGATACTGCTGTAGTTCCTAATGTATATGGATTTAATTGGTGTGCTTCCTTTAATGCATAATAAGCCGCTCTTGGGTATAAGGTATAAAGGCCTTTTTCATTCGTAGGTCCTTTGGCACAGATACCAAACCACTCTTCATTCATATTATTTTCACCTTCAACAAAATCTTCTTTATAACCACCGTTTGACCATGAAGCATTATTGTCGTGAAGGTCGAGATTCTTGGTTTGACCAAATTTCCACCAACCATCACTAAATTGGAAGGTAAACCCACCTATAGAGTTTCCTGCTTTTCCTAAACCAGCTGCATTTGCGTAAATTTCTTTCCAATTACCAACCATATAGTATGCTTGAGCTTTCTGATCTTCTTGGTTTTGAACAGCATTAAAAGCATCGGCGCCAAACTCTGTAAACATCAATGGTTTACCATATTCCTTTTTTACTCTTTCAAAAGTGTCGCCAAAGGATACCCCTCGATACATATTTGTACCATAAATATCAATGTCTTTACATTCTTCTGCTATGATATCTAAGAATAATAGATCTCCGTTACAGATGGCAATAGGTTGTGAAGTAACTATTTGTTTCATAGCTACCGTCGCTTCATTAAAAAGCTTATACATATCACGTGCTCGTTTGGTAGATTTCCTATCTTCAATTGGAATATCTTCAGTTTCTGCGCCATCCCAAAAAAGCCCATAGTTATTTTCATTTCCAAGAAGGAACATCAATATACCAGGGGTATCCTTAAATTCCCTAGCCATTGCAGTAGTTTCTTTTAGTAAAAGCTCTCTAACACGAGGATCTGAATAATCAGTATTAGGTACCCAAGCTCCGCCTATTGTAAGGCCATAACGTCCAAACGCATGATTAATCATCGTATAGATACCATGTTTCTCATAGATGTATTGTACCCATTTTGGTTTTACCCCTACATATTGTCTAATGGTATTTACCCCCATATTTTTTAGAAGTTCCATTTCGGCATCTAAAGCAGCTTTAATGATATCATCCGATTGATTCCAAAATTGATATGAAGTTGTAGCTATTGTCTGCCCAATAGGAATATAATCCCAATTCATACCATTAATCATAAAATCTTGCCCATCTACTAGTAGCTTCATGCCGTCACTTTCATTTAAAATTGTGACTTTACTCGCTTGAGCTAATAATGATGTTGAGGCTAAAAACAGAAATAGTCTTAACAAATAATGTTTCATAGAATTATAGGTTTTAGTAAGTATGTTTGTATCAATAAAAAAAATGATGTTTTATGTGTTGTAATTGTTTTGTATTGTGTTCTAAGTAAATATATCATTAAGGATTGTGAATATTATTAAATGTATATGAACAAAAACTATACATTTAGCGTATTTGTGTTCTTTTCTTTAAGAATTTGATGATTTATGCTCTGTAGCGTTAAGAATTTGTATATTTCAAATACATGTTTTTTGAGCTAAAAAAAATGTTAACTTGCATCTATGTTGTGTTAATATTGTATTAATGTTGTATTAATGTTGTAGTGATTTCATTTCTTGTATAGGTGTTATTACCTTAAATTAATAGCAAAAAGCATAATTCTTGAGGATTTATTTACAGAGACTCCTATTTTATTAAAGAATATCTGCTGTTTCATACACTATAAAAAAGAGATCTTTAAGTCAGTTTTAAATAGGAAAAGACTATTAGAATGATGAAACTTATAATTCGTATATATTTTTTAATATTTTCCTTGACTTTAATACAAGCTCAAGGAATTCCTCCTGTAGTAAATTACCCACCAGATACATATAATGCAGATAACCAAAACTGGATGCTTACACAAGCTCCAGATAAAACATTATATGTTGCAAATAATAAGGGTTTATTGGTTTTTAATGGGGCACAATGGGATTTATACCCTTCTCCAAATGGAACTATAGTTCGAGGAGTCAAAGCAGTTGGCAATAAAGTATATACAGGTGCTTATATGGATTTTGGCGTATGGGAAAAGGATGAAACTGGGGTGCTGCAATATACCTCTATTGTGACAAGGTTGAAAGTAGCAATGATTGAAGATGAGCATATTTGGAATATAGAACGTTATGGACAATACGTGCTTTTTCAATCTCTAGATCGCATTTATATATATGATGATTTAGGTGGTAAAATCGAAATGATTACTCCAGATGGACCAGTAGTGCGTTTATTTTTGGTGGATGATGACTTGTTTTTTCAAGTAAAAGATAAAGGATTATATACTATAGATAAAGGACAACCAAGCCTTTTTAATTCAAGTTCTATAGTTATTCAAGAGCGTTTAATTAATCTCTTTAGAATTGAAGGACAGTTAATAGGTATTACTGCAAATAAGGGGTTCTATATTATAGATAAAGAAGAAGCGATATCATGGGATGTATTAGATAATGAATCCATAAAAAAATATACTGTTTATAGTGCTTTACAGCGAAAAAATAAATCTATTGTTTTGGGTACTATTGAAAACGGAATCGTCCAACTCTCAAAAGATGGTGAATTTCAATATCAAATAAAACAAGGGAGTGGTCTAAATAATAATACAGCGCTAGCACTATTAGAGGATAAGGATCAAAATTTATGGATCGGTTTAGATGCTGGAATTGATTGTGTAAATAGTCAAAGTCCTTTTCGTCAATATATAGATGTAAACGGAATTTTAGGAACTATATATGCCTCAGCAACCGTAAACGGTTATATGTATTTAGGAACAAATCAAGGATTGTTTTATAAATTAGAAAACTCACAATCAGATTTTATAAGAATGCCAGGAACTGAAGGGCAAGTATGGAACTTGCGTCTTATAGACGGGACCCTTTTTTGTGGTCATAATAATGGAACATATATTATAGAGAATGATACACAGCGATTAATTGCTGATATTGAAGGTACTTGGGATATTAAAAAAATTCCGGGTAAGGAAGGTCTTCTTCTACAAGGTAATTATGGCGGGCTTTATGTCTTAGAGCAAACTTCTACAGAATGGAGCGTCAGAAATAAGATTGAAAACTTTGTTAATTCCTCTAAGCATTTTGAATTCACAGAAGACAATAGCATTCTTGTTAGTCATGAGTATAAGGGAGTATTTGAAATAAAAACGGATCAGCAGTATCAACAAGCTCTGGAAGTGTTTAAGCATACAAGTGTTGCTATTATCGGTGAACATTCTAGTCTGTCAAGGCTAGATGACGCTATTTTTTATGCAAATAAAGAAGGAGTTTTTACATATAATAGTAAAGGTCGAAACTTTATACGAGAAGAAAAACTTAGTAAAATCTTCAATGATGATGCTTTTGTTACCGGAAAATTAATTGAAGATCAAGATAGGATATGGGCATTCACAAAAGAAAACCTTATTAGTATTACACGAGATAAACTAGATGGGGAATATATAGTTGAGAAAATTTCTATGCCATTTAACTTGCGAAATACTGTAGAAGGTTATGAAAGCTTTGTTAACATACGTAAAAATGAATATCTACTAGGAACCTCAAATGGTTATATCGTTGTAAATACATCTAAAAATGAAAATACAACTCAAGAGTATAAAATTAACTTAAAGTCTGTAGCTGTTCACAAGTTGGGTGAAAAACCTAGATTAATGCCTTATAAGGAAGATGTGATTTTTCCATCGTATGATAATAATTTAAGTTTTTCTTTTGGAGTTCCTGAATATGATAAATTCCATACTACTGAGTATTCCTATTTATTAGATGGATTGTATGAATCTTGGAGCCCTTGGACATCCAATTCAAGTCTAGATTTTGAAAACTTACCTCATAATACGTATACATTTAGAGTGAAAGCTCGGGTAGGAGGAGTAGAAACAAGTAATGAAATACAATATACTTTTACTATTGAGCGCCCTTGGTATTTGTCTAACATGAGTATCATAATATACAGTATACTAACCATATTGTTGTTTATAGCATTAAATTGGTTTTATAAACGATACTATAAGAAACAACAAGAATTAGCTCTTGATCGTACCAAAAAAGATATGGAGCTTAAGGCGCTAGAGAGCGAAAAACAAATTGTAGTATTGAATAATGCTAATCTTAAACTAGATATTGATGCACGTAACAGAGAACTTGCTGTTTCTACCATGAACATGATTAATAAAAGCAAAACTCTTAATACTATTAAAAGTGCTTTATTAAAAGCTAAAAAAGTTGAAGACATAAATACAATCATATCCTTAGTAGATAAGACTATCGAGAATGAGGAAGACTGGAACTTTTTTGAAGAAGCATTCAATCATGCTGATAAAGATTTTTTCAGAAAGGTAAAAGAAATACATTCTTCTTTAACAGCAAATGACTTAAAATTATGTGTGTATTTACGACTGAATATGTCTTCAAAAGAAATCGCTCCATTATTAAACATCTCCTCACGTAGTGTTGAAATAAAACGTTACAGATTACGTAAAAAACTCAATTTATCAAGGGATGTCAATCTAAATGACTACTTCATTGATCTTTAGCGAGTACAACAACTGCTTTTTAAAACTCAACATAAGTACAACATTGATGTAATTTAACTTAAAATTTTCAAATTATATTAATTTCTTTTCTTTAGTTAAGACCCTATAAACACTGAGTCATATTATTATTATTTGATAATATGATAACAAGTAGTGCCAGAAATTGCAATGTATGTTTTTTGTATAGGGCTTATTTAAGGAATCCTCAGCGTTTGAGCCTAAATTTGAGAAGATTGGAATTCTGGTAAAAACATGCTTTAGCCTGAATCATTATTGTTAGCAAATAATATAAGGTTCTCACTATTAATTATGATTCATCAAATTCTAATGTAATCGTTTAATACTTTCTTAAATATATTATTATGAAAAAAATTACTTTATTATTATTTTTTGCTTTGCTCGGAGGAGTGACTATGCAATCTCAAAACTTACTAAGCAATGGTGACTTTGAAGGAGGGATGACTGTATGGGAAGGAAATGGATTTAATGTACAAACAGATGGAGGTAACAGCTTTAATTTTGTAGATGTTGCTACCGCAGGAAATCCATTTGACGTAAATTTAAGTCAGAGAGGGCTTGACATTGCAGAAGGACAAACTTTCACTCTAACTTTTGATGCTTCTACAGATGCAACAACTGCAAGCCGCACAATGCTAGCAGGAATTGGTCTTTTTGTAGACCCATTTACAAATCAAAGTATGGAAGTTACTGTAACAGAAACAACACAAACGTTTTCTTTAGAACTTGTTGCTAATTTTAGTTCTGCAGACAGCCGCGTATTATTTGATATGGGAGCAGCTACAGGTATTGTAGTTATAGATAATGTATCACTTACTTTAAACGATACGCCTCCTTCAGGAGATAATTTATTATCTAATGGTGATTTTGAAGAAGGAATGACTGTATGGGAAGGAAACGGATTTAATGTACAAACAGACGGAGGTAACAGCTTTAACTTTGTAGATGTTGCTTCAGCTGGAGAGCCTTTTGCTGTAAACCTTAGTCAAAGAGGAATTAATATTACAGAAGGTCAAACATTTACTTTAACTTTTGATGCTTCTACAGATGCAACAACAGCAAGTCGTACAATGCTAGCTGGAATAGGTCTTTTTGTAGATCCGTTTACAAATCAAAGTATGGAAGTGACAGTAACTGAAACAACACAAACATTTTCTTTAGAGCTTGTAGCAAACTTTACTTCTGCAGATAGTCGCGTATTATTTGATATGGGAGCAGCTACAGGTATTGTCGTTATTGATAATGTGACACTTGTTTTAAATGAAGAAATGAATAATGAAGGTGAACTGTTATCAAATGGTGATTTTGAACAAGGAATGGTTACTTGGTTTGGAAATGCCTTTAATGTACAAACAGATGGTGGAAATAGTTTTAACCTATCAGATAATGAAGTTTCAGGAAATCCATTTGACGTAAATTTAAGTCACCCAGTAGCACTTGAAGCTGGAGTTGCATATACTTTTAGTTTTGATGCATCTACTTCAATGGAAGATGGTAGTAGAACAATCATCGCAGGGATTGGCCTTAATGAAGGTGATTTTGCAGCAGCTACAGAAACAGTTACTATAACTTCTGATATGCAAACTTTTACATTTACGTTAACACCTCCTTCTGGTAGTGCTAATAGTCGTGCATTATTTGATTTAGGAGCAGACGACGGTGTTTTAGTGATTGACAATGTATCCTTAACGTTAGCAGATGGTGGTGAAGATCCAGTTCTTCCTGCAGTTGCCGCTCCAACACCTCCTGCAAGAGCTGTAGAAGCTGTATTCTCTATTTTTAGTGATGCATATACTGATCAGCCAGATGTTGTATTTGGAGCGTTTGGTGTAGGTACTCAAGATATTGAAACAATTCAGATAGAAGGTGACAATACACAACAGATTGGTACAAATCAGCCAGCTGCAGAATTCTTATTAGTAGATTGGGGAGTTCTTGTAGACAATACAGCAATGACTCATTTCCATATGGATTATTGGATTGATACTGATATATCTACCGGTTTAATAGCAAATCCACTTTGGTCTAACCATGTTGGAGATGCTGGAGAAACATCTTCATTTGGATTAACAAATCCAGTTACAACATTTGGTGAGTGGGTATCTGTAGATGTTCCTCTTTCAAGTTTTGATTTTGGAAACAATAGTAACGATCAACAAAGAGATGCTTTAAGACAGTTTGTACTTACATTATCTGGGGCAGATGGTGGAAATAGAACCATCTTTTTAGATAATATATACTTACATAACAATACAACTCTTGGTACTGAAGAATTTTCAAATATTAATGTATCTGTGTACCCTAACCCTACAGCAGAGCGTTGGACAGTAACTACAAATTCTAATATCATTACGTCTATAGCTGTATATGATATGTTAGGAAGAAGAGTATCGATAGCAACACCAAATGCAACTACATTTGATATTAATGCTTCAAACCTTAGAACTGGGATTTATATTGCGACTGTAACAACTCCAGAAGGACAGAATACCATTAAACTTATTAAACAATAAATTAATTAATCTTAGGGAGATTAATGATTTTAGTAGGTGAAGGGTTATTATCGTAAGATAGTAACCCTTTTTTATGTAATAGAGCTAACTATACTGTTTTTATATAGTATTTTTGGTATTTTTTCTTTTCAAATAGTCTTCAAACCATTCTATTCTATTCCATAGACCAGACATTTCCTGGACAATTTCAATCTTTCCGTTGGTGAAGAGCATTTCTAATTCAAATGTAAAATCACTGTCTGTAAGTTTCCATTTTGTTTCTAGAAGAAGGAAAGCATATTGATTTTTCGATTCATAATGTTGTGGAATACAAATATGGCTTTTCTTCCAATCAATTGATTTTAAAATATCTTCAAATAACACATTTTCTATACGTCCATTTTCAAGACTTTTTAAATATACTTGTTGTAATTTATCGATCAAATCCAGTTGTACATTGATTGAAAGATTCAAGAACTCTTCAAAAACTTGGGCTTGTCTATCAGTCCACCAAGTTTGATTTTCTTCAATTTCAAACCAAGTTTTCATTGAATCTCCTAACCATGGAATATATACTTCCGAAATTGAATGTACAGAAGTGCCATCGTTATCTATGTTCCAATTCTGTGTATTCATTTAGTATAGTTACTTATACTGTTTTTATAATCCACATCCCTCCAAAAACAGCAAGAATACCTAGAGAAAAACTTGCAATAGCATAAATTGCAAATAGCATAAAATCACCAGATTTTAAAAAGGAATGATGTTCATATGCAAAGGTGGAGAACGTTGTAAAACCACCACAAAACCCAGTAGCAAGTAAGAGAGTTGCATTACTGGATAATGCATTATTCTTTAGTGCCCAACCCAATATCATGCCTATGAATAAACTGCCGAGAATGTTTGCTGTAAAAGTCCCATATGGGATACCAGTAGAAGAGGTATTCCAAATCTTGGATAATAAATACCTAGCAATACTTCCTGTACCACCACCTAAAAAGACAAGTAATAATTGTTTCATATAATGGCTCTACCTTTTAAATAAAGCGAAGTAAAAATACTATTAATTATTGGATAGGAATATAAATTTCAGTGATCCAGTCTGCTGGATTTGGAAATTGCCCAGGATCGTTCGTATAAATCTCAAATGGTTTTTGATCACTTTGTATAAGACTGTATTGACTGAGGTATTTCATCCCCTCATCCCAAGCATTCCCTAGGAACGTATAGTTTCCTTTTAATGTCACCAGTACCGTTTTTGTTCTAGGAATATACCCACTTAATAAAGTACTTTCTCCTTCTATCTCGACTTTGTTTTGCGTAGGAATTGCATTACTCATAATAACAGTTCCATTAGAATTCATCTCATTATAGATCGTAAATGGCATTCCAGCTTGTGAGACGGTATGCTGATTCATATATTGAAGAATCTCCCCATAATTCTGCCCCATAATGGAACTTATATTACTTCCACTAGCAGATGTCGTTTTATATACGTAAAAGCCACCACCATATTCTGTAACCCCTTTTATCGTAACAGTATGCTCATCCATTCTTCCTCTTACATGTGAAGCGAGTCCCTCTAATCCCGATGTGTACATAGCACGCATGTCCTTGTCAAAATCCATACTAGAGAAAGCAAAATATACTTTATCCATAAGGGTGTGCTCTCCAGTAGTTCTCCAAGAAACTCTTACCTCTCCAGTTTTAGTATGTGTAAATTCCCAATACACTTTAGAAAATCGTTCTCCTCCAGGCGTTACAATAGCAAGATCTTGCTCGATACTCAAATCCTGTTCTGCGTTTGTTGTTTTCATATTACCAGGAAAATCACCATCCCAAGAATAACCACCTCCAACACCTACAGTATTTTTAAGATATGTGAACATCATGGTAGAATCTTCTTTTTTCCAAGGACCCCAATGTTCCCAAGTTTTATAATCATTTACAGTATTAAATAGGAGAGAAGCGGGAGCTTGAATTACCTTGCTTTCTTTGATATCGTAGTTTCCGTCTTTAGAGGCAAAATAAATAGATCCACCGATTAAAAAAATAAGTAATAGGAAGAGGATCAGTTTAAAAACTTTCATAGTGTCTAGGGGGGTTAGTTAATGTAGCTAAGATAAAGGATTTTTAAAACATGTAATTTTGGTATATTTACGCGTAACAAAAAACTTTCTCAATGAAATTTAAAGCAATTTATGGCTTTGGTCTTGCCGTATTATTATCGGTAAGTTGCGGTCAAGAACAAAAAACTACTAATGAAGGGGATACGAATGATACCGCTTTCGCGAAAGCGGAAACAACATTTGACTATCAAGTAGATCAATTTGCAGATATCAAGATATTACGATACCAAATTCCAGGATTTGAGGATTTAACACTTAAAGAACAACAACTTGTGTATTATATGACACAGGCAGGGCTTGCAGGACGTGATTTGATGTGGGCACAAAATTACCGTCATAATTTAACGATACGTGCCGCATTAGAAACAGTATATACTTCATATAATGGAGACAAGAATTCTGAAGACTGGAAACATTTTGAAGAATATCTTAAACGTGTGTGGTTTTCAAACGGAATACATCACCATTATAGTAATGCAAAGTTGAAACCAGCATTCTCAGCTGACTATTTGAAAACGTTATTATCTGCTACTGGGGCAACACTAGAAGGGGAGGAGTTTGATGTACTTTTTAATGATAAAGATGCTAAGAAAGTAAACCTTTCTAAAGATGCAGATATTGTACTTGAAAGTGCGATCAATTTTTATGGACCAGATGTAACTACAGCAGATGTAGAAGCATATTATAGTGCTATAAAAGTAGATAAGGAAGAACCTATAGAAGTAGGGTTAAACACACGTCTTGTAAAAGAAAATGGAAAACTTGTAGAGCAAGTATATAGAAGTGGAGGTTTATATGGGGAAGCTATCGATCAAATCATTGGTTGGTTAGAAAAAGCAAAAGGCGTTGCAGAAAATTCTAAACAGGAAGAGGCTTTAGGGTTACTTATAGAATATTATAAAACGGGAAGTCTTGATACTTGGGATGATTACTGTATCGCTTGGGCAACTTCAACAGATGGAAATATAGATTGGATCAATGGATTTATAGAAGTATATAATGACCCAAAAGGATACAAAGGATCTTATGAGACGATTGTACAGATTAAAGATTTTGATATGTCTAAGAAGATGGCTGTCCTTTCTCAAGATGCACAATGGTTTGAAGACAATTCACCTTTAATGGCAGAACATAAAAAGGATACTGTAAAAGGAGTTTCGTATAAGACAGTAATTGTTGCTGGAGAGGCAGGAGATGCTTCGCCTAGTACACCTATTGGAGTGAACTTACCAAATAATAACTGGATCAGACAAGCACATGGGAGTAAGTCTGTATCGCTAGGTAATATTATAAATTCATATGCAAATGCAGGAGGATCGGGACGTTTGGAAGAGTTTTCTCATGATGAAGAAGAGATAGCACTAGAAAAAGAATATGGTCAACTTGCAGATAAACTTCATACAGCTTTACATGAAGTAGTTGGACACGCTTCAGGACAAATTAATAAAGATGTAGGTACACCTAAAGAAACGTTGAAGAGTTACAAGTCAACAATCGAAGAAGGACGTGCAGATCTTTTTGGACTGTATTACTTAATGGATCCAAAATTACAAGAATTAGGACTCGTAACAGATTGGAAAAAAACAGGAACTGCTGCTTATGATGGCTACATCCGTAATGGTATGTTATCACAATTGGTACGTCTAGAATTAGGAGATGATGTAGAGGAAGCGCATATGCGTAACCGTCAGTGGGTAAGTGCGTGGGCTTTTGAAAGAGGAGCAGAAGAGAATGTTATCGAGAAGGTAACTCGTGATGGGAAAACGTATTATAATATTAATGACTACACAAAGCTACGTGCTATTTTTGGGGAGTTATTACGTGAGACACAACGTATCACATCAGAAGGAGATTATGAGGCTGGAAAAGCACTTGTAGAGGACTATGGTGTAAAAGTAGATCAAGTGATTCATAAAGAAGTATTAGATCGTAATAGTAAATTTAAAAGTGCAGCTTATAGTGGTTTTGTAAATCCAGTGATTGTTCCTACAATGACAGATGGAGAGATTACAGGGTTTACTATAGAGCAACCTGCATCGTTTGAAGCTCAGATGTTAGAATATGCTAAGACTTATGGTTTCTTGAAGTAATTAAATAGCTATATAATAAAAAAAGGCTGTCCAATTTGGACAGCCTTTTTTGTTTTGCAAAAAGATATAACGATTACTCAGCAAATTCCCCGCTTTCAGGCTTTGCAAAGAAAGAATCGTCTAATATTTTGTCAGAAGCAGTAGCATTAATAAATGTACGCTCAGCTGCCATTTCTGTAGGAGCACCATCTACCACTTTATACCATTGTAAAGCACTAGGTAACTGTAAGTCACCTACCTTAGTCCATTGATCATATTTTATAAAACTAAAACGATCACTTTTTTCATTTTTACCATAGGTTACTGTATAGGCTAGCCAAGTCATTTGATTTGTTTTTGGATCACGATATACGATGTACTCATCATCAGGTGCGTCACCTACGCCAGCTCCAAAAGAAATTTTAGTTCCAGGGTAGGATACTCCTTCAAAATCTAAAGCTGGAACATCTGTATAGGTAATTCCATCATCACCTAAGACAAATGGCATTGCATAAAAGTAAAACATAAGGTTATGATAAAAACGAGCACGTTGTGGTTGATAATACGTAGAGTCTTGATCAAGCCATACTTTCTCTCCGTCAAATCCTAAAGTGAATTTTTCTGTTTTAATCGTTACTTTACGTGATTTTAAATCTACAGTATGTACCTCATTTCCAGCTTCTTTTTCTAATGTGAATGATACATTATTTGCAGCATTCCAAGTGTCGATACCTCCGTGTGCTTTAAAAACAGATGCAATAGTTGCTGGATATTCTTTAGTAGCAACTTTTGGAGTTTCTTCTACTAATTCTGGAATTGGAGCTGTTTCTGTAGACTGTTTACAGCTTAAAGCGAAAATAGATATCGCAAATAAGAAAATAATTTTTTTCATGAGGGTAATTAGTTTTTAATAAATGTTACTGGTTTTCTATCACTTACTCTTATAAAATAAATACCATTAGTAAATGTACTTACATTCATTGTAACTAATTGCGAGTCAGTATTTTTATGACGTAATACAACACGGCCTAAGGTATCATAAATGATAATATCGGAATCTAAGTCGATATTTTCTACAATAATTACAGATGTGGTTGGATTTGGATACACTTTTATTGAAAATGTGATTTCATCTTCAATACCAAGATCAAGGAAAGCAATAATTTCAAAAGGAACAATAGTCACACATTCGTCTTGAGGAGCATTTTGAAAACGCACATAGAGTGTCTGCATAGCCGCGACTGTATTTGTATAATTTTCAGGATCTGCAATTGGATTTATATTATTCTGAGCGTCCTGTAATGTTTCGTGATATGTAATATCAAGGACGAAAGGATCATTTGTAAATTGAGGTATAATTGCTGTTAGATCAAATACTTCAAAACCATCGCCATTTACATCTGTTATGACAAGAGGGTCAGGTGTTGTCGTATTAGGTTCAAAAGGAAGTCTAGCCTCAATAGTAAAGGTTGTAATATCAAAACCTCCTCCTCCTTGTACTCTCACAAAAACTAATTGAGGGTTTACAACATTTTCATAACTCTCTGGATTAGGAAATCCAGGACCGTTACCTAGTGCATCTCCAGATGTAAGATGGAATGTTACATTTACATTTGTTTGATCTCCAATAATCTCAGGAATTGTTGTTGTAAGATCAAAGACTTCTACGCCATCTCCAGGGTTATTAATGTCACAGAGATAAATATCTTGTGCTTGATTTGCTGTTACTTGAGATATAGCAAATGATGATGCCAAGAAACAGATAATACCTATAATTCTTTTTGTAGTTTTTTTCATGGTATAAAAGTAAGAAACTTTATAAGATCTTACTTTTATACAAGAATTTGATTATCGTTTTAACATTTTAAGTAAAGGGCCATTCGCATCTATACGAACAAAATAAAGTCCCGTTTTTAATGAACCAACCCGTACCGTTTGCTCTATTTGTGATGTATGCGTTATTTGTTGAACCATTTTTCCTGTGATATCATAGATAGTAACTACTTTAAATGGAGTTGTAGCAGTAATTGTAATTTCATGTGCTACAGGATTAGGATAGATCGTAAAATTAGTAACTGAAAACTCATCAGTATTTAAGGCTACATCTGGATCTAAGAAATCTGGAATGTTATTGTTATTGATATCATCGTCTAGAGGAGAACCACTATTATTATAATCCTCATCAGCAGTAAGTACAGTATCTCCATCATCATCATTGTCTAGATAATTTTCTATCATGTCATTATCTGTGTCAATAAAGTCTTGTGGAGCAACACCAGCACCTATTCCCGTGATTTCATCTATAGTCATCACTAGGTCTCCATCATCATCGTCATCTAGGTAGTTTGGAATATTATCGTTATCGGTATCATCATCATCTAGATCTCCATTGTCATTAAGATCTTCTTCATCGTCTGGAACTCCATCATTATCGCTATCTACACAAAATCCTACAATGAGATCAACGACAACACTATTTGTGCAAAATGTAGTAGTACTTTGAACAGTGTTAGTCACTACAGCTACTACCGTATTTGTATTACTTATATAGCTTTCTGGATTTGGTATTTGAGGAGCTCCATTATCTGCGGCAGTTTGATCTATAAACCAAGTAACAATAAATATTGTAGGGTCTAAAGTTCCAAGAATTTGCGATTCCTGTGTCGTAAGATCAAAGGCGGTTATTCCATCTGTATCAAAATCACAAACTAGATATGGCGCTAGATCTGTATTAATTTCAGGAGTATCTAATATCACAAGATTTAACGGTACAACATCAAAACACCCCGTTATTATATCACTTACCCTTGCATATACCGTCATAAAGAAAGGATCAATATTTACAAATTGCATATTGTCGAGTTCTAAACCAGCAGGAGCATTGATTGCATCTGCTTCCGTAAAGAAATAAGTTACCTCTAATCCGGGTGCTCCACCTATAATTTCGTCATCACGACTAGAGAGATTAAATGAGTCGAAAATCCCATCATTATCATCATCACACACTTCATAATCTGTAGGTACATTAGCAATAGGGGCTAGGTTTACAATAAGAGTTATTGTTGTAGTCGCAAAGCAAGAAGTTGTAGGGTCTGTTACTTTAATATAGATTAGTTGTGGATTTACAACATTTACATAGTTGACAGGATCAACAATTAAAATATCAGCATTCAGATCTGCTAGGGATTCAAAATATGAAACAACAAGATTAGGGTCGCTTCCAACAATACTACTCTCTACCACTGTTAAATCAAAAACAGCAAAAGCGCCATCTTCATTACATAATTCTAAAGCCCCAAGATCTGAAGAGACATTAGGTATAGTATTTACAATAAGATTAAATACCCCTATTTCAAATAAATCACTGTTAACGACTTCCTCAACACGTACAAATATAATAGCATCACTGCTTGCAAAAGCAGTTGGATTAGCGATAGGAGCTACATTATTATCTGCATCTGCTTGCGATAGATGATATGTGACAACAAAATCTGCTGGATTTTGAGAACCTAAAACGACAGCATCGTTTTGAGTAAGATCAAAAAGAGCAAATCCATCTGTATCGTCATCACAAACAACAAGGTCTACGGGTGGGTTTTCTATGGCATCCATAGAAGATGCTTTTAAGGAATATAAGCTTCCAAATACAAAAAGATAAAGTAATAGTTTATTCATGATGAGTAGTTTAAAAGTAAAAATAGTTATAATACCTTTGCTTCCAATAGAATCGCACCTATAATCTATGTTAAAACACATTACAAGTCCTCAAAATCCAACAGTGAAAAGACTGTTGCAGTTACAAGAAAAGTCCCGATCTCGTAAGAAAGAAGGAGGTTTTATTATTGAAGGATTACGCGAGATAAGCCTTGCCATTTCTGGAGATTATACGATTACAGAGTTGTACATAAAAGAAAGTTATCTAGAAGATGTTTCGATTGTGACTCTTATAGATTCTCTGAAAAATGTTTCTGTAATATCTCTGTCTGATGAGGTGTATAGTAAGATAGCATATCGAGATGGAACTGAGTCTGTGATCGCTTTCGCGAAAGCAAAAAATACTAGTTTACAAGAATTACAATTACCAGAAAACCCGTTACTTCTTATCGCTGAAGCCCCTGAAAAGCCAGGAAATATAGGAGCATTATTACGTACTGCAGATGCCGCTGCTGTAGATGCAGTGATTATAGCCAATCCCAAAACAGATATTTACAACCCAAATATTATAAGGTCAAGTGTAGGATGTGTTTTTACAAATCAAGTGGTACTAGCATCTACAGATGAGGTTATTTCTTTTTTACAAGCGCATGATATTCAAATTTTTAGTGCAATTCTTCAGGAGGCACAGCCTTATCATCTGCAAGATTATACAAAAGCATCCGCCCTTGTTGTAGGAACTGAGGCTACAGGGCTTACAGAAGCTTGGAGGCAGGCAAGCACACAAAATATTAAAATACCTATGAGTGGAGCTATCGATAGTATGAACGTTAGTGTGGCTGCAGGAATACTTACTTTTGAAGCAAAAAGACAGCGAGATTTTAAATAATTATTAGGTATATAATCAAATAAAAAAGCGGTTATAGATAAGATATATAACCGCTTTTTTGTAAAGAGTCTTTTTTGAAGAATGCTTAGAATTTAAATCCTATACGGGCGTAGTAAAATGCACCACCAAACCCAAATTGTACAGCATCCCAATATCCACCAGATTCTGTTTCACCATCATTTTGTTGAGAAGGGTACTCATTAAAGATATTATTACCTCCAATACTCAATGTAAGGTTATCGCTTAATTCATATCCAAAATTCAAATCAAAGACAGTTTTTGATTCATATACATCTTCTGTATCGGCAAAATCTATTAAGACAACTTCGCTATAGTTTGTAGCAGTTGCAGCCACATTAAATTTCTTGATTTTATAAGAAGCATTGAGTACAAACTTACTATCTGGAGCAGAAGCTTCTAGGAATGATTGTTCTCTCGCTCCAAAAAATGTACCTGCATCTAAAGCTCTATTATTAATATTTCTAATACTAAGATTATTTATATTACCAATAAGCGAAGTTCTAAACAACCCATTTCCTATATTTTTTTTCCAAGATAAAACAAGATCTAATCCTGTAGTTTCTGTATCTACTCCATTTGCAAAGAATTGAGCTTCACTAACATTGATTCCTAAGCCACTAGCATCAAAAGTTCCGGTAAGTACAATTCTATCATCTACAGTAATATAATAACCGTCTACAGTAGCTGTAAAATCACCAAATGTAGCAGCAAAACCTAACGATAGGTTTACAGCAGTTTCTTCTTTTAATTCTCCAATGCCAAACGCTGCGGTTACTGGGCTGTTATTAGGAGACAATAACGTTTCGGTAGCAACACCACCTTGAAAATCTGTAAACCTCAAATTGAAATACACTTGTGCTAATGAAGGAGCTCTAAAACCAGTACTCGCAGATCCTCTAATATTAAAGTTATCTGAGGCTTTTACTCTAGCAGCTACTTTTCCGTTTATGGTACTTCCAAAATCACTGTAGTTTTCAAATCGAGCTGCAGCGGCAAGCAAGAAATTGTCTGTGATGTCTAATTCTCCATCTGCATATAAAGAGAAATTAGATCGGTTTCTATCTACTTCATTTGAAGGACTGTATCCTGGGAATCCTTGAGATCCTCCTGGACGTAATTCTCCTGTTAATGGATCTGTAGGTTGTGTTTGCGTTGCAGGATCTGTAATTAATAATCCATTCGTGTCAAAAGTTCCATAAGAACCTTCTTCTCCAGAGAATATGATGAAATTTTCTGTACGATATTCTAATCCTAAAGCGAGGTTGAAACCACTAGCAATTTCATCATAATATTTAGAAAAATCAACACTACTCGTATTCTGGCTTAATGAGTGACCTCCAGCATCAAACTCTGTAGGAGATGCTTCTTCTAATGATGCATTTAAAGTTCCTTCAATAAAGTAATGGAAATTGTTCTTTCCCCAAGTATTATTAAAATCAATATTCCAACCCGAATCAGTTTCTGTTCTAATACCTGCAGAAACAGAGTTGTCTGTTATTGTAGAAGTGATTCTTGGTGTAAATCCATTTGGATAGATACTAGGGATAACTCTTTCTCCTCCATTACGCGTAAAAGCAAAGGCATCTGTATCACGATAATTTCTTCCTCCAAAGGCATATACTTCTGTTTTTTCAGAAACTGGGATAGAAACATTTCCTATAAAATTAAATCCAGTTAAAGCGGCTTCTCCAAATCCTCTTCTAAAATCATATCCTGGACGTAACGTTTTATTTTTGTCTACATACTCCATAGAGAAGTTTGCAAATCCTTCGTCTCCAATAGCTACACCATAGTTTAAACCTAGTTTAACAGAACCACCATCAAAACTTTGATCATCAGCAATGACGTTTCCATCTCTATCTGTATCTAAACGATTACCATCGGTATTTGGAGTTCCTGCAGGAAAATCCCCTTGAGCATTTGTATTATAAGCCCCGTAACTTAATGTTCCTGTAAGCTCATTTACATTATCTTTAAGTACAATATTTATAACTCCAGCAATAGCATCAGACCCATATTGAGCAGAAGCTCCATCACGCAGTACTTCAATTCTTTTAATAGCAGAAACTGGAATATTATTTAAATCTGTTCCTGAATTACCTCGACCTCTTGTTCCGAAGATATTAATCAGGGATGAAGTATGTCTTCTTTTTCCATTGATTAATACCAATGTTTGATCTGGACCTAGACCTCTTAAGGTTGCTGGGTCAATATGATCTGCTCCGTCTGCCCCTGATTGTTTATTGGCATTAAAAGAAGGTGCTGCATATTGTAGTAACTCATTTACTTCAATTTTTCCAGATTGAGATGATACAGCTCCAATGTCTATAACATCTATAGCAACTGGTGTATCAACAGCTGTACGCTTTGGACTTCTAGATCCTACTAGTTGAATGGCATCCAAGCTAACTCCTGTAACAAGAGTGACATTAATTTGTGATGAGTTACCTACCGTTATTTCTTGTGTTTCAAAACCTATATAAGAAAAAACGAGTACACTTCCTGAAGGGCAATCTATAGTGTATTTTCCATCAAAATCTGTAGTTGTGCCAGTAGTAGTTCCTTTTATAACGACAGAAGCACTAGGGACAGCAACTCCTTTATCATCTACTACAGTTCCAGATATGGTTTGCTGTATTTCTATATTGGCTTTTGTTACTGTATTCTCTTTTACATCTTTTACGCTTGGATTATTAGATAGTCCAGTAAATGCGATCATTAAAAGTAAGATGAATGAAACATTCATTTTTATACGATGTGTGTAAAGTAATTTTGTACTTTTTAAAAAAATAGATTGGTAGATTGTTTTCATAATTATTTGGTTTTAGTGATTGTTAGTATTGTTTCTTTGATACCTTAATAATAGGTTGTATCAAAAAGAACTCAAGTACGTGCTCTCAAAATTTTAATACTATAAAATGAAGAAATACATACTTGATTATCTAATATAGTAAACTGATTATCAATCATATAATTTTATTTTACATTTATTTTATCTATATATAAAGAATAGGTTGAATCTTAAAAAAGGATTTTCTGTTGACCGTGATCAATTAGAAAACTCCAGTATGGTACTGATTCTATTTATAGCCTATAGCATTATAGAATCTTATATTAAAGCAATGCCACTATTTATTCTTTATACAAAAAACTGTTACTTTAATTCGTAGATTTGGTTGTTAATACAATAATTACGTTTAGCCCCAATACTTATGACTCCACATATTTTATTTTACATTATTATAGGGATTCTTATTATAAGCTATCTTATAGATTTTGCTATGGGATATTTAAATGCAAAACATTATAGTGATCCTATTCCTGAACTATTAAAAGATGTATATACAGAAGAAGAATATTTAAAATCGCAAGCTTATAAGAAGGCAAATGATACGTTTGGGAATTATACAGCTACATTTGGATTATTACTCATGCTTGTTTTTTTCTTTTTTGACGGCTTTGCACTAATAGATACGTGGGCAAGATCATTTACAGATCACCCTATAGGAGTAGCTTTGATCTTTTTTGGTGTTATTATGTTCGGAAGTGATATTCTTACTACCCCTTTTGCCTATTATAATAATTTTGTTATCGAAGAGAAGTATGGATTTAATAAGATGAAACCTATTACTTTTTTTATGGATAAAGTAAAAGGTTGGTTTATGGGAGTAGTCATAGGAGGTGGTTTACTAGCATTGATTATTTGGATATACGAAATGACACAAAATAGATTTTGGATCTATACGTGGGTAGTAATTACCATATTTTCTGTATTTATGAATATGTTTTATGCACGCCTTATCGTTCCTATATTTAATAAACAAGCCCCGTTAGAAAAAGGAGACCTTCGTTCAAAAATAGAGACCTACGCTACTAAAGTTGGGTTTACTATCCACAATATATTTACCATAGATGGTTCAAAACGTAGTAGTAAGGCAAACGCATATTTCTCAGGATTTGGTCGTGAGAAGCGTATTACATTATATGATACATTAATTCATGACCTTGATGATACAGAAATTGTAGCTGTACTTGCTCATGAAGTCGGACATTATAAGCGTAAACACATTATTACAAATATGATGTTATCGTTTGTCATTACTGGATTTACGTTATGGTTATTTTCCTTATTTATAGGAGAATCTATCATCGCAGAAGCAATAGGTGTCACAACCCCTTCTTTTCATGTAGGACTTGTTGTTTTTGGGATTTTATTTACACCTATTTCGGCAGTGACGGGATTTTTTATGAGTGCGCTTTCGCGAAAGCATGAATATGAAGCAGACAACTATGCAGCACAAACGTATGCTTCAGAACCTTTAATCACCTCGCTTAAAAAACTATCAAAGAATAGCTTGAGTAACTTGACGCCACATCCTTTATATGTAAAGCTCAATTATTCACACCCTACATTATTACAACGTGTAGAGAATCTTAAGAAACAGTAGTGTAGGGAATGAGGTTGTTTTAGAGAATAGTGTATGAATGTATTTTGCTTTCGCGAAAGCAAAAAAAGAATATACTAACACATGTTTTCTTTAAGAATTGCATACAAAACCATTATAGTGATAACCGGTAATATAGTTATAACAATACTATATAATGTATAGTAGTTTTTATACTTAAGATTCCCTTTATTCCTTTGCCAGAACCCATCAGATAATTTTCCTTTGTGAATTCCATAAGGTTCTATCGTTTTGTGTTTTTTAAATCCTCAGAAGTAGACATGATAAATACAGATGCTACTACGCATATAATTATGATCATGTAGAAGTACATCTATGAGAGTGTTATAGAATCTGTTGAATTACTCAATGATTTCTATTTTCATATAGATGTTTTCTTCAGGCCATTCACTTCCGTCTACTGTTACTTTATTTATTTCATCTATTACATCCATTCCTTTTGTAACACGACCAAAAACGGTATGGTCTCCATCTATATGATGTGCTCCTCGATGTGATTGTACAATAAAGAACTCAAAAGGAGAAGAGGCATTGCTTATATTTTGCTCACTATATTTTGCAGCAGAAAACGCACCTCTTATGTGCTTATATTTTTTCTTAGCTTCATTAGGCAATAGATAACGTCCTATACTAGCACGATTATTTGCTGTTGTTTTGGTATCGTTATTTCCTCCTTGAACTACAAAATCAGGTGATACTCTATGAAACTGAGTAGTATTAAAGTACTCATTCTTAACAAGCATAATAAAATTTGCACGATGTAGAGGAGTATCTTCAAAAAGGGTCACTTCAATATTTCCAAAACGAGTTTCTATGCGAACCTTTGTTTCTGGATTTTCTTCTCCATATTTTTTTAAGAAAGGTTTTAAGTCAGCTTGAGATGCAATAAGTGGATTTTTTGAAGTCCTTTTTGGTGCTTTTTTTTCTTCTTCTTTTACTTGAATAGTATCTATAATTGTAACAGGTTCTGAAGGCTCTTTCTTTGCAGATTTAGTATCTTGACAGCTTAAGGAAAGCATAAGTAAGATTAAAAAAATAATTGACCTGTACATAAATGAAATTTGATACTTGTTTAAAATTACTTTCAAAAATAAGCAATTTGCCATTGCCAGGTAAAGTAGCTCAGTTTAAGATGGCACCTATAGAACGGGTGAAAAAGTTTAGTGATCTTGATATAGAAAAACGGTCTCCTCGCAAAGCGGGAGTGATGATTCTTTTGTATCCAGATCAAGAGGATATTACAAAAATAGTATTGATTCTTAGGAAGACATATCAAGGAGTTCACTCGAATCAAGTAAGCTTTCCTGGAGGGAAAATAGAAAAAGAAGATAGCTCTATGCAAGCGACAGCTTTAAGAGAAACCGAAGAAGAAATAGGAGTTTCTACCTCAATGATAACAGTTGTTAAAGCCATGAGTACGAGTTATATCCCACCTAGTAATTTTAATGTATATCCTTTTATAGGCTATTGTAATACTCCTTTACATTTTACACCCCAAGAAGAAGAGGTAGAGGGTATTATAGAAGTTTCTCTAGATGACTTATTATCTGATGCAACAGTTATTTCAAAAAAAATGTCAACTTCTTATATGGACGATATTGATGTCCCAGCTTTTTTATTAAATGGTCATGTTGTTTGGGGAGCTACTGCTATGATGCTAAGCGAAGTAAAGGAACTCTTACTTTCTGGATTAAAAGGATAGGGTTTTTGTATCTTTGGAGTTCTGTTTTGATACAAACAGGTTTATTTAATACAATACATGGGGATATTTAAAACCAATCCATTCGGGCATATACTTTTCTTTAAAAAATGGCTTATACGCATTGCAGGAGCCTTGACACACAGGCGTTATAGAGGTTTTAATGAATTACAAATAGAAGGATCAGATATCTTAAAGAATTTGCCAGATCAAGGCGTTTTATTTGTTTCAAATCATCAAACATATTTTGCAGATGTAGTATCGATGTTTCACGTTTTTAATGCAAGTCTTAGCGGAAGAGAGGATTCTATTAAAAATATAGGCTATTTATGGCAACCTAAATTAAACTTGTATTACGTCGCGGCAGGAGAAACTATGAAGAGTGGTTTATTACCTCGTATTCTTGCGTATGCAGGAGCGATTACAGTAAGTAGAACTTGGAGAGAAAAAGGAAAAGAAATAGAACGTCAGGTTAATTTTCAAGATACAGAAAATATAGGGGTTGCTCTAGATGATGGTTGGGTGATTACCTTTCCTCAAGGAACTACAAAGCCTTGGAAGCCTATTCGTAAAGGAACTGCACACATTATCAAACAATATAAGCCAATTGTAGTACCTATCGTTATAGACGGTTTTAGACGTAGTTTTGATAAGAAAGGGTTGCGTATCAAAAAGCGTAATATCCTGCAAACTTTTGAAGTGAAAGAACCTTTAGTGATTGATTATGAGAATGACTCTGTAGATAAGATTGTAGAACAATTAGAATATGCTATAGAACAGCATCCATCTTTCCTTAAAGTAATCCCTGTAGAAGAGTTAGAAAAAGAAGAAGAGCTTAATAAAAAAAGGCAGTGGGAGTATTAAACATTCTCTGAAAATTTTAAAAACTATTTCTTCAATTACTTTTGTAAAACATTTGCACGTTAGTATAAAAAAGTACAAACTTTAGGGATGGTTTGCACTTTCTTTCTTTTTAATTGTTTTTTAAAGCTTTCCAATTGGTTGTAGCTGTTTTTTCCATTTCGGCTTCATTGTGTAACCATGGAATTATGGTATTAAATGGTTTTCCTTCCCAGAAGTCATTATAAAACAGGTATAATTTCCCATCATCGATTCTAAAAGTTTCAGGATTAACAGGTGCTCTTGTATTCATTTTTGCAACAGCAAAAGCACAGTGTCCATCAAACTGTGGCAAATATGCTGTCGGATTCTCTTTAAATACTCGTAGATTTTCTGCGTTTACAAAATAGTAGATAGCTTCTTTATGTGTTGTAGAGAACTCTACACTACCTTGTTTTGCAGTATTTGTAATAAAATAATTTACTACATCATATCCTTTGTTTGCCAATTTGTTTTCATCGGTATTTACTTTTTGCGCATGAATGTTGTTTGCTACTATGGTGACCAATAAGATCATAATCATTTTTTTAATTGTTTTCATCGTATACTTATATGATTAATAATGGTACAAATGTATATATGGATAATGTATTATTAATGTCAAATAATACATTATATTTGCTTTTAAGTACAATTTTATGTTTTATGGATGTGTTAAGCGATATACTTTCAAAGGTTAAACTTTCAAGTGTTGTATATTTTAAATCTGATTTTTCGGCTCCTTGGGGAATGGATGTTCCTAAAGGTCCTTTTGCTCAATTTCATATAGTTACGCATGGTCAATGTGTTTTAAAGACAAAAAACGAAATTATTCAGTTATTTAGAGGAGATATTATTGTTTTCCCATTTGGAGCAAGTCATTGGTTAGCAAATGATGAGGGTAGTAGGTTATATAATGGACAAGAAGTAGTAGATTCAATACTTTCTGGTATATCCTTATTTGAAGGAGATACTATATCTGCAACCTTAGTTTGTGGTCATTTTGATTTTGATAGAAATATGGATCACCCATTTATTAAAGAATTGCCCGCGATGATTAAAATCAGTGAATCTGATGTGAAACAATTTTATTGGTTGAGAAATATTACAGATTTGGTAATAGATGAGGCAACAAAAGAACAATCTGGAAGTACAGTTATTGTTAACAAACTTGGGGAGATTTTATTTATCCATACACTTAGAGCATATATAGAAAAAAATAAGTCAACATCTGGTTTTATAGCGGCAATTCAAGATGTACGAATAAGTAGAGTGTTAAAGGAAATACATTCTTTTCCAGAAAATGATTGGCAACTAGAACAATTAGCGCAAATTGCTGGTATGTCAAGAACAAGTTTTGCAAATCGATTTAAATCATTATTAGGGGAAACGCCATTTAACTATTTGACACAATGGAGAATTATACAGGCTAAAGAATTGCTTGCTGAGAATAGTTTATCAGTTGGCGAGGTTGCATTGCAAGTAGGATATAAGTCGGAGGCTGCGTTTAATCGTGTTTTTAAAAAAAGAGTAGAGCAGACACCTTTAAAGTTTAGGCAAAATGTGCTAGTTTCTTAATTTTGATTAAGTGAAGAGGGGGATCTTAACTGTTGCTAATAAGTCTTTTAATGATTTTTTTTGGGTTTGTTAGGATCAAATCCATACATAAATGTATTTAATTGTCCATTTGAGCTTTCCAACCCGACAATGTCCATGAGTTCCTCAAAGTAAGTGCAGACGCGTTCTCGGTCTTCTGTATCCAATTCTAAATAAAAAGATGAAAATCTCAAAAGCCCAATCTTGATCTTTTCTTGATATTTTTTGTCCGTTGGTTTTTCTGATGTTGCAACAGCTCTAAAATCAGTAGCGACTTGGTTGATATTTTCTGTAGAAAGGAGTTGTATTTTTTTGTCTGGAATTCCAGTGTAATAATTCTCTTTTATGAACTTTTTCTTTGCAATAAATTCTGCAAACTTTTCATTGGTGTTTTCCGGTGTTTCCATTTGGATTGCATGTTGTCCATAAGCAGAGAATGTCAAAAAGAGGATGAAAACTTGAATGTATTTGGTCATTTCTAAAAGTATGGTTTATAATGTGTAAGCATCTAATTTAGGAAATAAAATTGAGCAGATTGTTTATTAATAAATTAGATATGTTGTAGACCGTAATTTTACCTTTTAAACTGGAGCACAAATCGATCGACTTCTTTTCCAAATGTAGTTGTGTTTTGACTATGAGTATTATATTATTATTCACTGATTTGTATGATCGTAATTCACTTCAAAACAAACTGAAGCAGTTTTCGCGAAAGCGTACTTTAAAAATGAGCATAAAAAAACCTGAATATTCATATGAACATTCAGGTTTCTGACTATAGTTCCCCAAAAACTATAGTTCCATTTTCTTTAATTCTTTATAATTACGATCCAATCGTTTCATAAGAATTCCGTAAATCATTCTATAAAAGCCCCACATGAGTAGCATCATAATACCTATGATTACCATGAATTGTAATATGAGTACGGTCATGCTGCGACCTGCTAAATCTTCTGGATTATTCTGAGTTGTTATAATAAAGGCTATGGTAGCGCTTACAGCAAGAAATGCCATGCTAAACCAGATGTAATATTTTACAGTTTTTCTGGTCTTTATAATATTTTCTAATAATACCTTAGAGGAGTCTGTAGATTGTATTCTCTTATAATTTCTATAAAACCAAAGCACAAAAAAGATCAGGGCTCCTAAGTGTAAAACAAGGATAATATTATCAAATGTTTGTAGGCCATGCTCTTCTTCAAATTGTCGAGAGTCGCTTCCTCCAAAGGCAAATGATAGTAGTATCCAAAATCCAAATTCTAGCATACTAATGATAGAAATCCACTTTACAATAGAGGAAGATTTTTTTAGAAGCATTGGGTAAATGTCTTCTTTGGTGAGTTTAGGAAGCGTACCTTCTTGCTTCTGCCACTGTTTCTTTAATAATTCTAATTTATCTACCATAGTAGTTATGGGTTTAATATTTTTTTGAGTTTTCCTTTTACACGGTTCATTTTTACTCGGGCATTTACCTCTGTAATTCCCATGGTTTCAGAAATCTCTTTATAATTCTTATCTTCTAGATATAGGAAAACTAACGCTTTCTCTATATCGTTTAAATCTTTTATTGCACTGTACATTACTTTGAGTTGTAGCTCAACAGTATCATCATATTCTTCTGACGATATACGGAACATCACATTGTCAAAATCTTGCGTTTGTACAGTACGCTTTGATTTTCTATACAGTGTTATAGCTGTATTTAAAGCTACACGATACATCCAGGTACTAAACTTTGCATCTCCTCTAAACTTAGGAAACGCACGCCATAGTTGTATAGTGACCTCTTGAAAAAGGTCGTTGTGTTGATCCCGATTATTTGTGTATAATCGACATACTTTATGCACAATGTTCTGGTTCTCCTCCAGAAGCGTCACAAATTTCTCTTGTAAATGTTTATCCAATGATTGATCGTTAGTTATCTATAAGTAGCTCCTTTTTCTATAACGTTACAAAATTTGCAATAGTTTTTCTAGTATACGCTTTTGCAAAAGCGTAATTACAAATCATAATGCCATGTTAAGGAGTGGGAAAGGGTGTGTTTATGTATGGTATTTATCACGCATATACGTAACAGATTGTTCAATTAACTTTTTAAGAATCTCTATATCTACATCGGCGAGTTTATTGATATAGAGGCATGCTTTACTTGTTTTATGTTTCCCGAGTTTTTCAAGTAAAGGTCCAAAGTTGTTAAAACCAGGCATAATATACAGACTGATATTTTGTTTGCGAGGAGAAAACCCAACCAAAGGCCAATCTCCTTCACGACCACTTGCGTATACATAATGATACGTGTCAAAACCTACGATACTCTCCCCCCACATTTTTGGAGCAAGACCTGTTATATCAGTCATTAATTGTAAAAGAACAAGGCTATCTGCTCTTTTTACAGGATGTTCTATAGCATGTAAGAAATCTTCTACAGAAGCATCATTTACCTTTGTTTTTACATCACTCATTATAAGACCATTTAGCAATTCTTATATTTATCATTGAGTCCTACTCCTTCTAGAATCATTGGGGTACATTTTTCAAGTCTTCGCAATCGAGTTGCTTCTTGTTTAGCACCACCAATATGTTCTGTATATTCTCTTTGTTTACCAGGAGTTAATGCTTGAAATGCAATTTTTAAGTTTTCCGCTTTCGCGAAAGCGGACTCAAGTTCAGCAGGAATAACAACTTCTTTTTTAGAACGGTCAGGGCGAACCTCTTTGCCGTCTTTTGCATTCTGAATAGCTTCGAGTATATATGCTTTTAAAATACTAGAATCAATAGCCTCTATAGATTCATAATGTAAAGAACGCATCGCTTTGGTCTTCCCATCTTGTGCATTGCGTAATACTTTTTTACTATCCTTTAAAAATACACCTTGAAAAAACCAAAGTCCAAAATGATTTTTGAACCTTGCAATACCTATAACATTACGTCCTTGTACAGTATAACATGGGATATTCCATTTCCAATCCTCTTGTAACTCTGTTTCCTGTACAATTGAGCGTATATGATTAATGCCTTCTCTAAAAAGTGACTCTTTCTCAAAATAGGCATCGATCTTTTCCAGGGTAGTCATATTTAATTTTTAATAATTTTTACAGTATGGATCTCTTTTGCACCTGTAATACGTAAGAAATAAACTCCCTTCTTAAAAGAGCTACTATCTATGAATTCTCCAGTAGTTAATCCCGTAAACTCAGTCTGCAAGTATACTTGTTTACCACTAACGTCAAATATTTCTAATTTAGAAATAAATCTTGAAGGTGTTATAGTTACTTGAAATTGGTCTGAAACTGGGTTTGGAAATACACGTACAGTATTTTCAAGAGGTGTATCTCGTACTGAGAGTAAAAAATCATCATAAAGTGTTTGAAGTGAATCTATAGGTTCTTCTCCAAATGGCATTTCTTCTATATTTAACTCCAATGTAGGATCTCCAGGAGCATCTGTTTCTTGATATACAACAAGATAGGCAGAAGTAGAGGAAGTCCCTCTATCAAGACATCTCATATCTGCTCCTGCAAAGTTAGCCCCTTGCATAGCGGCCATAAGCTTGTCTGCAAGCGTTCCGTCGGTATCATTAAAGTTTGCTTCCATATTATTAAGAACCGTCTCATTAAGAAGGATATTACCTTGTACGCTATAGGTAGCTCCTTGAATATCATCTTTATAGTCGTCTGCAAGGTTCCCTGTAAATCCAGCTGTTCTAGGATTTCCATCTGGATCTAAGTCTGCAATACCGTATTGTCTAAATGCTGGATTGAAGTTTTGAGAATTACAGTTGTCATTATTGATTAAGTAATCAATAATTTCATCTGGAGAAAGACCTGCTTCCATTTGCTGGATGGCACTTGCTAGATTAGAGTTTGGGATACAAACATACGCTTGAGAGTTTACCCCGCCACGTCCAGGAATAATATCGGTAATAATATCTATAAGACCTCCAAAATCTCCTATCCCATCTACACAGGATGCCCCGGCAGAACCTACTTCGCCCGTATCAGGATCGACGGCAATTATAGAAAAAGTGTCTTGTGCATATATGCTAAGGCTTAGGAATGCCGCAATAAGAAAGATGTAGTTTTTTTTCATAGCTTTTTTTATAGAAGTTAAAGTTAATCAATTACTTGGAATGTCTTCGGTTTTTTAACGTTGTCATCGCTATTTTTTCCACAAAAATACAGTTGAGTATCAAAAAATAACGGTTGGGTAGTTTATGCTTTCGCGAAAGCGTACTAAGTCACATTTTTGTGCTGTAATCAATCAATCAACAAAAAACGATCATTATGAAGTATTTTATCCTCTTATTTTTATTTTTAGGATTTTCCATACACGCACAAACGACTATTTCTGGAACAGTAACCGATGCTAAAGGAACCCCTATAGAAGGTGCAAATGTATATCTCGATGGAACCTATGATGGTGGATCAAGTACTACAGACGGTACGTTTAGTTTTACAACAACAGAAATAGGAGATCAAGTATTACTTGTTACTTTTTTATCTTATGAACCCTTCTCTTTTTTTGGTCCAGTTTCTAGTATGACAAACCTAAAAATTCAAATGAAAGAAGATGTAAACTCTCTAGATACTGTAGTGATTTCTGCTGGGAGTTTTGAAGCTAGTGATAATAGTAAAGTATCTGTATTAAAACCTCTGGATGTAGTGACAACGGCAAGTGCTTTAGGTGATTTTGTAGGAGCTCTACAGACATTACCAGGAACAACTACTGTAGCCGAAGATGGTCGCCTTTTTGTACGAGGAGGAGATGCAGGAGAAACGCAAATCTTTATAGATGGAATCCGTGTATTTACACCTTATACTCCTACGGCAAATAATGTCCCTACACGAGGGAGATATAGCCCATTTTTATTTGATGGAATTACATTTTCTACAGGAGGATATTCGGCAGAATACGGAGAAGCATTGTCTAGTGTTCTTTTATTAAATACTGTAGATGAGCCTGATCAAAATAAAACGGATATATCAGTTATGTCTGTAGGTGGTGGACTAGGACTTACCAGAAAATGGGAAAAGTCATCATTAAGTGTGAGTACATCATATATAAACCTTGCTCCATATATCGAAGCTTTTCCAGATCGTAATGAGTGGTCAAAACCTTTTGAGTCTTTTGCAGGTGAAGCAGTATATCGTTACCGTACTACAGATGGACTATTTAAACTATACACAGCTTTTGACACCTCAAATTTTGAGATAAATCAAGAGGATATTAATCTAGAAGATGGGCTTGATTTTAAATTAAACAATAGCAACTTATACATAAATGGTTCATATACGGGCGTATTATCGGATACTTGGAGTCTTCAAACTGGAGGAAGTTATACGTACGGAAAAACAAAGCTTGGAATTATTACAAACGATATAGATGATACCGAAAACTCAGCACACCTTAAAGTAAAATTAAAGAAACGTTTTTCTAGCCGATTTAAACTTTCTTTTGGAGTAGAACAATTTATAACTGACTTTACTGAAGATTTTAGAGGAGCGTTTAATGATGTAACAGTAACAGATTCCTATGGTTATGATACCTCCATTAGTGCTTCTTTTATAGAAAGTGATATTATTTTTTCAAAAAAACTGGCTCTTAAAGTAGGAGTGAGGGGGTCTTATACAAATCTAGTTGACCAATTTACAGTATCACCTAGAATATCTTTTGCTTATAAAACTGGGAAGAAAAGTCAATTGTCTCTTGCTTATGGAGATTTTTACCAAAACCCAACCAATGACTTTTTGAAGTTTAGTCAAGATTTAGAAGCTCAGAAAACACAGCACTATATTCTCAATTACCAATACAGTAATAACGGCCGTATTTTTAGAGCCGAAGCATATAGAAAAGACTATAATAGACTTGTGACTTTTGATACAGAGTTTGCAGGAGTAGATAGTGTTTTTGAAAACGGGGGAGATGGTTATGCGCAAGGACTGGATATTTTTTGGAGAGATAATACGAGTATAAAGAATATGGATTATTGGGTGAGTTATTCTTTTTTAGATACAGAAAGACAGTATCTTAATTTCCCAGAACAAGCAACCCCTTCCTTTGCAAATACACACAACTTCTCTGCGGTAGCAAAGTATTTTATTACCGATTGGAAATCTCAAGTAGGATTTAGTTATCAATATGGTTCTGGTAGAACATATACAGATTTAAACACATCTGGATTTTTACAAGAGGAGACAAAGTCTTTTAATAGTATTAGTTTAAACTGGGCATATCTTATCTCGCAACAGAAAATCTTATACCTGTCTGTAAATAATGTTTTAGGATTTAATAATGTAAATGGTTTCCAATATAGCGATACTCCTAATGCAAATGGTGTGTTTGATAGGAGAACCATCACGCCAGCGGCAGATCAATTCTTTTTTGTAGGCTTTTTCTGGACTATAAGTGATGATAAAAATAGTAATCAGTTGGATAGTTTGTAAAACAAGGATTCCCCGACATAAATCGGGGAATTTTTAATGCAATAATATGATTACATACTAAAATGGATTACATCCTAGAGTTCCCCCAAAATTCTGACAAACTCCTGGTAATCTAGTACGGCAACCACCTGATGAGGTATAACAAGGGTCTCCTGCGTTTTTTCCTACGCAACCTCCTTTACAAAAGGCATCACCTGCTTGAATGCGTTGTTGTTCTGATTTACTTAACTGTGTTCCTAAATTTGAAATGTTTTTTAACATGATTTTGAAATTTTAGATATTAAAATAATGTGATCATTTAAAGACATTCACAGTTTATGTCTGCTTTTCGCGAAAAAAAACATGTAAGCAACTGATTATCAGTTGCGGTAATAATACCTAAAATTGACTTTTATATTTTATGATAGCAATATGTATTTCATAATCGATGCTGTTTTTTTCAAATACGTTATTCTTTAAATACAAACAGTAGGTTATCCATATGGATAACCTACTGTTTGTTCTGTATGTATTAAGATTAATTAAAGAAATTTTTAAAATCAATTCTTGCATATTCAGAATATAGACAAGTACGTGTTCTCTCTGGTCTTACAATAACTACAAAATTATTATTTGCCATAGGTCCACCACTACCAATAAATGATGGGTATATGATATCATAATATATATCACGATGTGTACTTCCTTGAATAATTCCATTTGTAAATATGGCTGCTTCGTTAGATTGTACAGAAGACAATGGATGTTCTGTAGCTGCGATTTCTATATCCTGACTAGATGTAGGAAGTGTTTTTGGAACGAAAACCTCAAAACATTGATCATTTAGAACGTAATTTATTAAATAATCGATGACTTGTTGTACTGTAGGAATTGCATCACCAAATGGTGATCCACTAGGTCCCGTACCACTAGGTAATGGAGGCGTAGTTGCAGGTGGTTCTGGAGCTCCACAACTCATAGGGTCATTTTGACAATTCATTTGATAAATAGCTTCTTGAATAGCTTCACTAATGATCGATGTTAAATTGATATAGAATTCGGTTTTAAATACTCCATTTGCATCGTCTCCAATTAAATCTTCCAATTCAACATAATCTTGACCAGCAGCGAGGTATGAGAAATTTTGTCGTGCATTGATGCTTTGCATAAAAGTTTCTGCAGTGACAAAAGAAATCCAATGCATGTTTGCTTTTAACTCTTGATTGTCAATAATAGGGTTTTTAGTAATATCCAGTGTACTATCATTTGTTTCTTGAATGTATAGTTCTGAATTTAAAGTGGTACTATCTTCTGTAATGATTTCATCATCTGTTGCGCAAGAGAATAGTAATAAAAGACAAGCTGATATTACGTAAAAATTATAGTTTTTCATAGTCTAGGGTTTTTAAATTATAGGGTAATAGTACTCTATTTTTATGCAAAACATAAGTGTCCTTATATAAGTGTATGTGTTTATTTCATTTTTGCAGGGGTTTATTTCATTTTTGATTTTAATTAAAAATCTTTTTAAGTACATAATCTTTTCGTCTGCTAGATACAGGAACTTTAAAGTCAAGGTGCACCACGAGGATGCCTTGTTTATTGTATTTAAGTACATGTTTCTTATTTACGATGTAGGATTGGTGGCATCTTATAAAGGTATCTTCAGATAGGATTTCTTCTACTTTCTTAATAGATTTTGATACCATAATTTTTTCCATTTGTTGTGTGTAGAAAGTTGTATAGTTTCCTTCTGATCGACAATAAATAATGTCATCTTCATAGATAGCATATACATTATCACTGGTTTTGAGAATGACTCTTTTATTTTTTACACCACTAAAATATTCACTAGAGATCTCTATTAATTTTTCTAAATGACTTTCTTTTTTTTCTTGTGTTGTTACTTTCTGTAATGCATTTATAAATTCTTCGGTTTCTAAAGGTTTAAGGATATAGTCTAATGCGCCTACTTTTATGGCTTTGATCGCATGGGTGTCAAATCCTGTGATAAAAATGATGTTAAAATCTTTAAAAGTTGTTTGTTGCAATATGTCAAAACTAGTACCATCACCTAGATGCACGTCTAGTAGGAGTAATTGAGGTTCAAATTGCTCAATAACCTTAATCCCAGAGGCAACGCTATCTGCCTCACTCACGATCGTAATTTCATTTTTGAAATGTGTTTCTATTTTCTCTTTGATATCAGCTCTTACGTTAGCTTCATCGTCAATAATAATGGCTTTAATCATGTTCTGTTTGTTTATAAGGGATTAAAAAAGTAGTGATTACCCCACTGGTAGAGGAATCAAGATCCTTTTTATTTATGTCGGTAATTTTTTGTTTGGTTGCTTTTTCTATAAAATTGGCTATCAATGTAGTGGATATCGATTTCTTATAAGAATTTTTAGTAGTATCAATACCTCTTCCATTATCTTCAATACGACATTCTAAAAATTCATTTTTCTCAGATAATGTAATACTTATTTTCCCTTTATAATCTATACCTTGAAAACCGTGTTCTATACTATTTTCTATATAGGGTTGCATAAGCATAGGTGGGATAAAAATGAAATCATCTTCTTCTAGGTCTTGTAAATGAATTTCATAATCAAACTTAGATGGAAAACGCAATAATTGGAGATCCATATACTTCCGCAGGGATTCTATTTCTTTTTCTAATTGGACATAGTTATTTGTGGAGTTTTCTAAAATAAGCCTAAGTAATCTAGAAAATTTTAATAAATAATCTATGGCTCCTTGTTGATCCTTTTTTATTGTATTTTGAATCGCATATAGAGTATTAAACGTAAAATGAGGATTCATTTGTGAACGTAGCAAACGTTGTTGCATTTGTAAGCTCATTGTATCAAAAGAGCGTTGTCGTTTTTTATAGAAATAAACCCCTAGTCCTATAAGTAATATAGATAGTACAAAGACAAATAATAATTGTGCTTGAGTCCTTATTTTTTCTATTTCTACTTGTTGTTTTTGAGCTCGTATAGCTTCTTTTTCTAAATAAGAAGTTTCTAAAGATTTTAATTGTGAGGTGTATTTTTTCTCATACCTAGCATTTTGATATTTTAAAATGGTATCTAAATATTTTTGTACTTCTTTAATATTTGATTTTGTATCGTATGCATATCGCATTTTATAACTTAATATATTGCGCAAAGTACTTTCTGCGATATAGTCTTTATTTAAGGTAAGTGCTTTGTCTAGATAATATTTTGCTGAGTCATATTCATGTAAATCTAGAGATACTTCTCCGAGATTTGCATAAGAGACTGCAATATTTTTGCTTCTTAATGGGGAGTCATTTGTTAACTCTAAAAAACGTACACCTTGTAAATAATTTTTTTTTGCTTCACTATAGTTTTTTTGCAGATGTTGAAAATACCCGTAGTGAGCATATAAATCATGTTTTGCATTTAAGTTAAGTGGTGCATCTTTTTCAATTAAATCTTCTAATGTTTGAATAGCAATTTCTTTGTTTGGAAAGTAATCGTATTGAATTTGAGATTTATTAATAACTGCAGATGCTAGGGTAGAAGAATCATTTGCTTTTTTAAGCATGTCTATTTGTAAATCAGCATTTTCTAATGCTTTATCATATTCCCTTGTTTTGCTATACGTATTTGTTAATTGATAATAGGCGACTGCTCTATATGGATAATTTTTTCTATCAAGTAATGATTCAAATCGTTTTGAAATAGCAATAGCTTCACCTATTTCATTGATACTTAAATGTACATCCCAGGCATTATAAAAATATAAGAGTTCTTTATCCCTTTTTATGGTGTCTTTAATACGCTCTATGGTTCGATATAAATAAATAGAAGCACTATCAGGTTTTCCTGTGTTAATGTAGTAAGTCCCTTTTAAAAAATCATTTTCAATAATGATAGAATCAGTAATAGAAGGTGTTGTTGTTATAAGTGTATCTGCTGTTTTTAAATAAAAAAGTGTTGAGTCAATTTTACTTTGTCTTGACTTCTCTTGTAATTCAAGAACAATACGATCTATACTCTTGTCAGTTAAATTCTGATCATTGGTACAAGAGAATAGTAAGAATACTGATAAAATACTATATAGGGATGTATTTTTTAACATGAGCCAAACATACAGAAATTGTTAAAATTTAAGTAATTCTTTATAATATATTACTATATAAATATAGTACAGATAAATCACATGCTTTGAAATTGCATTTTGAACTAGTTACTTTTTAATAAGTATAAGAGGGGAGTGGGGTTGTTAATCGTACGCTTTCGCGAAAGCGTATACTTATAAATATAAAGGAGTATAAAACAAAGAAGCCTCTACTAGAGAGGCTTCTTTTGTCAATGTATGTATAAAATGTTAGTGAATAATTAATTTTTCTGTAAATAATCCTTTATCCGTTTCAAGACGGAGTATATATGGACCTTTACTCATATTAGGGACTGGTAATTCTAATGTATTAGTTCCTGTTATAGGTTTCCATTGTTTTATTACTTGTCCTAGCATAGAGAATAGAGTAGCATTATTTACGTTGTTAAGCTCGCTTTTTGTAATTGTAATGATATGTTGTTGTGAGCTATAAAAGACGGTAATACTATTGATATCTGTCTCTAGGTTTTGTTCTAGAACCCCTAAGGTGTCGTCGTCTTCAGTATTTTCTCCTGTAGTTCCACCTTCTTCAGTAGTCTCATTTTCTTCAAAAGTACCTTCTTCTTCCTCTTGTTCATTTTCTTCAAAAGTGCCTCCTTCTTCTTCTTGTTCATTTTCTTCAAAAGTACCTCCTTCTTCTTCTTGTTCATCTTCTTCAAAAGTGCCTTCCTCTTCCTCTTCTTCCCAGTCACCGTTTGTTTCTCCTTCTTCTTCCTCTTCCCAATCACCAGTAGTATCTTCTTCCTCCTCTTCCTCTTCTTCTGTTTCTTCCTCTTCTTCC
>NZ_JBDUXP010000004.1:0-830201 GCF_039945015.1 Dokdonia sp. | reverse complement strand
TAAATAAGACACCCTATTGTTAAATGCTTCATTTTTTTTCAACTTTTACAAATACTTAAAATCTATTATAAGTACTTATATGATTACTTATTTCCTTTAATATGAGTACGCTTTCGCGAAAGCGTACTCACATCTATTCTTCTTATTATTATCTATTGAGATATAGATATCCTGCTTGCTGCCTGGTTTCTCCATCTGCTACATATTTAACTATGTAATAGTATGTTCCTACTGGAAGTTCTTTTCCACTATTTAATGTAGCTCTTCCTTCTGAAATACCTGCGAAACCTTGGCTATCATTTAAATATCCTTCTCTAAAGTATACCTCTATTCCCCATCTATTAAATATCTGTACTGTGTTATCTGGGAAATTTTCGATTCCTCTTATAATAAAGATGTCATTTGAGTTATCACCGTCAGGAGTTACTCCATTAAAAATTTCAATATCATCTTCATTAAGTACACCTGTAATAATAATTACAGTAGGATCATCTGGTTCTCCATCTCCTTCTAGATCTACATTTGCTGTTTCTAAAGGATCATCAGAAAGGTCTGTTACTACGTTACCATTTTGATCAGCTCCAGTTACAGTTGCTTGATTTATTACCATTAGTGCTTCTATATCTGCATCTGTAAGAATATAAGTAGCAGTAAACGTAGTGCTATCCATTTCTCCTGGTAATAAATCTATAGGTCCTCCATCTACAGTAACTATCGGATCATCTATTGTGATATTAAATAACGGTACATTCCCAGTATTTGTCACTTTAAATGTATACTGAATAATTTCTCCCGCTTGTGTAAATTCATCACCATTAAGATCAATAATCTCTCCTGTTTTCTCTAATGTAATACTTCCTTGAGGGAGTTCTGTTACAGTTTCATCATCCTCTAATGTTGTATCATCATCAGAAATATCAATTACATCTTCTCCGTCTGGATCTTGACCTGTTGCAATTGCTTGATTAACGACTTCGCCATTAATAAGGTCTTCTTCTGTAATTGTATAGATTCCTGTAAATGTCGTATCATCAACTTCACCTGGTAGCAGTTCTGCAATTGGTCCACCTGATAATACAAGTCCTGGTAATGGATCGTCTAAGGTGATATTTGTAATTGTTACATTTCCTGTATTTGTTACAATAAAGGTATATGTAATTGTCTCACCAACTTGTGCAAATCCATCTCCGTCTTCATCGTTGAATACACCAATTTTTACTAATGATATACTACTTCCTTGTGGAAGAATAGTTATCGTAGTGTCATCTTCAATTGGACTATCATCATCAGATTCATCTGTAACATCACCTCCGTCTGGATCTTGACCAGTAGCAAGTGCTTGATTCATTACAGAACCTGCATCAATATCTGCTTGTGTGATTGTATACTCTCCTGTATAGGTAGTACTATCAGTTTCTCCTGGATCTAATTCTGCAATTGGTCCTCCTGATAATACAAGTCCTGTTAATGGATCTGTAATTACAATATTGGTTACTGTTACATTTCCATTATTAGTCACCGTAAAAGTATAACTGATAGTTTCTCCTACTTGTGCTACACCATCACCATTCTCATCGTTAAATGTTCCTGTTTTGATTAGTGCAATACTTGGATCTTGATCTAATGGTGTAATTGTACACTCTAAACAATCTGGATCAATAGGTGGATTATCAGGATCATTTGGATCAATAGGTGTTGGATCCTCTGACTCATCTGTTGCTGGTTCGTCAGCTCCATCTACTCCATTTGCTATCGCTAAGTTATATACACCACCTGCATCAATGTCTTCCTGTGTAAGAGCATAGACAGCTGTAAAGGTTGTACTATCACTCTCTCCAACTCCTAAATCTATTGGACCTCCTAGTACTGTTACCGATGGATCGGTAATGGTAATATTAAATAAAGGTACATCACCATTATTAGTTACTGTAAAGGTATAGATTACTGAATCTCCTTCATTTACAATACCATCGCCGTTCGTATCCTCATAAACACCATCTTTTAATAATTCTAATGATGGGTTATCAGGAGTTACTATTACTATTACCGTAGCAGTCTCTGTCGTAGTAGAACCATCTGGATTAGTTACCGTTACTGTATAGTCAAAAGTATCGGTTCCATTATAGTTAGGGTCTGGTGTATAAGTCACCGTTCCATCTGCATTGATTGTTACTGTTCCATTTGCTGGATCTGTAACATCTGTTACCTCGACATCACTGTTTGGATTAAACGTATCATTATCTAATACATCGATATCTACTGGAGTATCCTCTGGTGTGGTAGCAGTATCATCCATAACATCCTCTACTGGAGTTACTGTTACCGTTACCGTAGCAGTCTCTGTTGTAGTTGATCCATCTGGATTGGTTACCGTTACTGTATAATCAAAAGTATCTACACCAATGTAATCAGGATCTGGCGTATAAGTCACCGTTCCATCTGCATTGATTGTTACCGTTCCATTTGCTGGATCTGTAACATCTGTTACCTCAAAATCATCTCCATAGATTCCTACAAAAGTATCATTATCTAATACATCGATATCTACTGGAGTATCCTCTGGAGTGGTAGCAGTATCATCCATAATATCCTCTATTGGAGTTACTGTTACTGTTACTTTTGCTGTTGCTGTATCACCTGTACTATCTTCTATTTGGTAGAATAATTCATCTACACCAACAAAGTTAGGACCTGGTACATAATCGATTGTATCATCGGTTGGGTCATTCGGTGTATTGTTATCATTTACAGTTGCTGTTCCGTTTGAAGCAACTACAGTAATGATAATAACTCCTGTTGAAGGGCCATCTGTTCCAAAACTATCGTTATCGGTAACATCTATATTTACAGGAGTATCTTCTGGAGTTGTAGCAGTATCATCTTCTGGGTCTGGAGTTTGATTAATAGAGCCAACAGTTACTGTTTCTGTATATGTACATCCATTAGCATCGGTTACAATAATAGTATAATCTCCTGAATCTAGATCTGTTATCGAAGCTGTTGTTTCCCCATTACTCCAAGCAATGGAGGTGTTCCTCCTGAAGCAACAACCGTTGCTGTTCCATCATTTGCAGTTACACCATTTTCATCTGTAGTTGTAACATCACCAGTCACAGCGCTGTCTGGTTGTGCTATTGTAGCATCTACTGTAATAGTACATCCATTTGCATCGGTTACTACTACTGAATAATCACCTGCTATTAATTCTATAATATCTTCTGTAGTCTCTCCATTACTCCAAGCAAATGTATAAGGAAGTGTTCCTCCGCTTACTGTCAAGTTAAGAGATCCTGTATTCTCACTAAAACAAAGTACATTATTTACTGCGATTCCTCCACTCAATACACTTGGTTCATTTACAGTTACCGTAGATTGTGCAGTACAATTTGTAAAACCATCTGTTACCGTTACTGTATAATCGCCTGCAACTAAACCTGTAATATCTTCGGTTGTTGCTCCATTACTCCATAAGTATGTGAATGGCCCTACTCCTCCGGTTGTGTTTGATGAAGCAGTTCCATCTGAAAAACCATTACAACTTACATCAGTTGCACTTGTGGTAATTGCCAAATTATTACAACTTCCTGGATTTACAGTCACAGTATTCATTGCTTCACAACCATTGGCATCAGTAACTGTAACCGTATAATCGGCTGGAGTTAAGCCTGTGATTGCTGCAGTAGTCTCGCCATTACTCCAAGAGTATGTATATGGTGGAGTTCCACCTGTTCCTACAGCTGTTGCTGTTCCATTATCTAACCCTGGACCTGTCTCATCCGTAGATGTAACATCAACTCCCACTGGACTTGCTGGTTCAGTAATCGTTACACTCTGCTCTACTGCTAAACAAACTGTTCCATCTATTGTTACGCTCACTGTATATACTCCAGCTGCTAGATTACTTAACGTACTTGTTGTAACTCCTGCATCTACTTGACCTGTATTCCACGTAAACGTAAATAAAGCTCCTGAATTTGCATTGGAACTAGCACTTACAGTAGTACTTCCTGTATTTTCTCCAGCACAAAGTACATCTGTAACATCTTGAATAGCAATAACCGCATCACACGTATCACTACAACTGATAATAACACTCTGTACTAATTCACAACCATTCGCATCTGTTATTGTAACCGAATGAACTCCTGCTCCATTTCCATTAAAGTTTCCTGGTAAGTTGGTAGCAGTTGCCGTTGTCTGACTTCCTGCACTTGCACTCCATAAATATGTATATGGTGCTGTACCTCCACTTACAGTAGCGGTAGCTTCTCCATCAAGACAACCCTGTGCTGTTGTGGCATCAATTCTAGTAATATTAACACTTAATCCACTATCTGGCTCTGTGATTGTAAAGCTATCTGAAATCGTACATCCATTTGCATCTGTTGCTACTATTGAGTACGTACCAGCTACTAAGCCTGAAAGGTCTTGAGTAGTCTCCCCATTACTCCAAGCATATGTATATGGAGGTGTTCCTCCATCTATTGTAAAGTCAATCGCTCCAGTAGCGTCACCGTTACATAAAACATCTGTTGTTGTTCCCGATGCTTCTAAAGCTTTCGTTGGTTGTGTTACTGTAGCATTTGCTGTAACTATACATCCATTTGCATCAGTTACTACTACTGAATAATCACCTGCTACTAATTCTATAATATCTTCTGTAGTCTCTCCATTACTCCAAGCAAATGTGTATGGGAAGGTTCCGCCACTTACTGTTAAGTTAAGAGATCCTGTATTCTCACTAAAACAAAGTACATTGTTTACTGCAATCCCTGCACTTAATACACTTGGTTCATTTACAGTTATTGTAGATTGTGCAGTACAATTTGTAAAACCATCTGTTACTGTTACTGTATAAGATCCTGCAACTAAACCTGTAATATCTTCGGTTGTTGCTCCTGTACTCCATAAGTATGTGAATGGACCGACACCTCCTGTAGTATTAGATGAGGCGGTTCCATCTGAGAATCCGTTACAACTTACATCAGTTGCACTTGTCGTAATCGCTAAATTATTACAATTTCCTTCATTTACAATCACAGTGTTCATAGCCTCACAACCATTAGCATCGGTAGCTGTTACCGTATAGGTATTTGGTGCTAAACCTGTGATTGCCGAAGTAGTCTCGCCATTACTCCATAAATAAGTATATGGAGGTACTCCTCCTGTTGCACTAGCTGTTGCTGTTCCATTATTTAAATTTGGGCCTGTCTCATCTGTAGATGATACACTAACCTCCACAGAACTCGTTGGTTCAGTAATCGTCACACTTTGTTCTACTGCTAAACAAACAGTTCCATCTATCGTAACACTTACCGTATATACTCCAGCTGCTAGATTACTTAACGTACTTGTTGTAACTCCTGTATCTACTTGACCTGTATTCCACGTAAACGTAAATAAAGCGGCTGCGTTCGCATTTGAACTTGCGCTTACGGTAGTACTTCCTGTATTTTCTCCGGCACAAAGTACATCTGTAACATCTTGAATAGCAATAACCGCATCACACGTATCACTACAACTGATAATAACACTCTGTACTAATTCACAACCATTCGCATCTGTTATAGTAACCGAATGAACTCCTGCTCCATTTCCATTAAAGTTTCCTGGTAAGTTGGTAGCAGTTGCTGTTGTCTGACTTCCTGCACTTGCACTCCACAAATATGTATATGGTGCTGTACCTCCACTTGGAGTTGCTGTAGCTTCTCCATTAAGACATCCTTGAGCTGTTGTTGCATCTACTCGAGTGATGTTTACACTTAATCCACTATCCGGCTCTGTAATTGTGATAACAATATCTTCTGTTCTACCTAAAGCATCAGTCACTGTTACTGTATGTGCTCCTGCAAGTAAATTATTAAAAACTCCACTTGATTGGTTTGGTCCACCATCCACACTAAATTGGTAAGGTGCTACCCCTCCTGTTGCAGAAACTTCCAAAGAACCTGTAGCTTCTCCATTACATAGAACATCTGTTTGTCCTTCGGCAGAAATTATAAGTTCAAATCCGTCTACATAATCATTATTACAACTAGATTGAATATTTATTGTCCTATTAATGGTATTATCATTTGCTCCATCAACATCAGAGATCGAAATATAACCCGCTAGATCTGTTTCTGTTATTACATAATCAACGACTGCATTAATATCATTTATCTCAGTTAATGCTCTATAATTTCCGTCTGCGTCTGTAAAAACTGTTGTTGATGTATTATCATCTCCTACAACATTTATTTCTACATTTTGTAAAGGGTTTCCTTCTTCATCACTTACATTTCCACAAATAACTGGAGCTGTAATAAATATAGACACTGGATCTACATACGTAGCATTTGTAAGGTTTAAAGAATAAAAACGATCAGAATCATCATCTAACTTTCCGGTTCTATATTTAAGATTTGAATAATTTTCGTAATAATTACTAAACGTATATCTAGGATCTGTAGATATACCATTTCCATCATCAGGTGCATTACTAGGTGATTGTGCTTCCCCACGCACAAATGTTGCATTATTCGTAACATTTAGAAGTGTATTACTAGACACATAATAGGCATCAGGTAGTGACAGTTCTGCATATTCTCTCACTGTATCACTATCACCATCAATATCAAGAGGTGTCCCAAAAAATGACAATAAGATCTGATCTGCTGCTGTTCCTCCAGAAGTAACAAACTTAATATCAAAGAGGACACTTTGATCTCCATTGTTTGTACTATTAATTTGAGGTTGGAATGCAGCTGCTGTTCCAAAACCTGCAACATCAATTTGTAATAGAGAAGCCCCGTTTGCAAATTCTTCGATTTCTACGAGTGCATCTATATTTGGAAACACGTTAGAAAAACGATATACAGCACCAACTTGTAGATTTGATCCTGATATTAAAACAGGGTCGCTAAAATCTCCATTTTCTACAAATGGACTACAGGTACAATCTCTTGGAAGCAATGTATTCCTTGTATTTGCATTTGCAAAAGAATTGGTTTGTATTTCTGTTACGTTAGTTGTCTGTGCTTGTACTGAAGCCACAAACAGGATCATAACACTTAGCGCTAAAATTTGGGATTTTAATACCTTTAAGTAGTTATAATTCATATTACATTTATTTTTCATTGTGATGATGTGTAATCAAATCAAAAAAATCGCAACACAACTATCTCAAAGAATAGCGATGTCACCATTAGTTAATGTCTATTTTAAATATCTAAATTGTCAGAGGGTTTTTGATTCTTTTAAGAATGAATGTACACGACGAGCATTATCTTGAAATGCAATCGTACTTGTAACTCCCCAATGAGTATATAGATCTATTCGTCTATTTCTATACTCTACCATAATATTCACATTTTATAGTTGTATAAATTGTTTATGCTATTAGTTTGAATCAAGTTGGGTGATCAAATATATTTCAATATTACCAACTGGAAATACATTATTTTAGTTTTTAGACCTTTGTGACCAAATCATCGACGAACTACACACATTATGGTTTTCCCATAATGTTTTGTACGTGTTTAATACACAATTTTTAACGAAAATCGAAAATACTGTTTTCCCATAACAAGCAAAATGATCTACAACTCTAATTACAATCATTTCAGCATTTTAAGTTTGCTTCCGCGAAAGCGAAAAATAAATAAAAACCTAATAAAACCGTAAAAAAGGTTACAAATGAGATGTTTTTTTCTGTTTCTGTTAAGAGAAAATCGTTAAAAAACCAATAGTTCTTTGACATCAAATTTTGGAGGTTTATTTATGAATTTATTAAGTTATTTTTTGATCTCAATTTTATAAAAATAGAGGCACTCATTTTTAAATATTCAACAGGTTTTTTTTCCAAATACGACCCCATCTGAATATCCAAAAAATGTAAACAGAAAATAGTCCCTAATTATCATTCATTTTTTATTATAGCTCTATTTTTTGAGAATACATACGTATTTATTTACTACATGGTTTCCCTTATATTTGCACCAGAAAATTTATCCCATATACATGAGTATAAAAGAAGAAATCGCAAGACGTAGAACATTTGGAATTATCTCTCACCCTGATGCTGGTAAAACCACATTAACAGAGAAGTTATTACTTTTTGGAGGAGCGATTCAAGAAGCTGGTGCTGTAAAATCCAATAAGATTAAGAAAGGAGCGACCAGTGACTTTATGGAGATAGAACGTCAACGTGGGATTTCTGTAGCTACTTCTGTGTTAGCATTTGAATATCAGGGAATTAAAATTAATATCCTCGATACACCTGGGCACAAAGATTTTGCCGAAGATACCTTTAGAACCCTCACTGCAGTAGATAGTGTGATTGTCGTGATAGATGTCGCAAAAGGAGTTGAGGACCAAACCGAAAAACTCGTAGAGGTATGTCGCATGCGTAATATTCCTATGATTGTATTTGTAAACAAGCTGGATCGTGAAGGAAAAGATGCGTTTGAATTGCTAGATGAAATCGAGCAAAAATTACATCTATCTGTAACCCCTCTTAGTTTTCCTATTGGGATGGGATACGATTTTAAAGGGATCTATAATATATGGGAGAAAAATGTCAACCTCTTTAGTGGTGATAGTCGTAAAAACATAGAAGAAACGGTAGAAGTATCTGATCTTCAGGATGAAATACTCGATACCCTCGTAGGAAGTGAAGCTGCAAATAACCTAAGAGAAGAAGTAGAGCTTGTACAAGGTGTCTATCCAGAATTTGATAAAAAAGCCTATTTAGAAGGGCAACAACAACCTGTCTTTTTTGGTTCTGCTTTAAATAGTTTTGGAGTTCGCGAACTCCTAGATTGCTTTGTTCATATTGCTCCTACTCCACGTCCTAAGCAAAGTGAAGAACGTTTAGTACATCCAGATGAAAAAGATTTTTCTGGTTTTGTCTTTAAGATTCATGCCAATATGGATCCAAAACACAGAGACCGTCTTGCCTTTGTAAAAATTGTGTCTGGAGTCTTTGAACGTAACACTCCTTATTTACATGTACGCAACAAAAAGAAATTAAAATTCTCAAGTCCTAATGCCTTCTTTGCAGAGCGTAAGCAAATTGTCGATATTTCCTATCCAGGTGATATCGTTGGACTGCACGATACTGGTAATTTTAAGATAGGTGACACCCTAACCTCTGGAGAAGATATTCGTTATAAAGGAATTCCTTCCTTCTCTCCTGAGCATTTTAGATATATTAACAATGCAGATCCTATGAAGTCCAAACAACTGGCAAAAGGGATTGATCAATTAATGGATGAAGGAGTTGCGCAGTTATTTACACTAGAACTTAACGGCCGTAAAGTCATTGGTACTGTTGGTGCATTACAATATGAGGTAATCCAATACCGTCTAGAACATGAGTATGGAGCTAAGTGTACCTATGAACCGCTTAGTGTATACAAAGCCTGTTGGGTACAACCTGAAGATCCAAAAGGAGAAGAGTTTAAAGAATTCTTACGTGTGAAGCAACGCTTTATGGCAAAAGATAAAAGAGGTCAATTAGTATTTTTTGCCGATTCTTCCTTTAGCTTACAAATGACTCAGCAAAAATACCCCTCCGTAAAGATGCATTTTGTGAGTGAGTTTGAAACGGCTTAAAAAGTAAATTCTACAAATAACCTATTTTATTTCGTTCAAAAATCAAGACCCATGTTTTGCTATGGCTTATTTTTAAACATGGCTTAAAACAGCTTTAAAAAGGCATGAATTTTTGAATGCATAAGAAAATTTTATTTTCACATAAGTGTACTATAAGTTTTTCTTATTTGTTAATTTTTATTTTTTTCTAAGTTCGCTTTCCTGCCTACCGGTAGGCAGGCGCGAAAATGTATACAGAAATTATCTGCTTGATAAAATAAGTACATCTCCCCTATTTCGTTTTAGGTTCTACAAATAAAAGAAATAACAAACATTATTTTTCTCTACCAAAAGATCACAACAAGAGGATACCGAAAATGTATAAGGAATAATAGACAATTTTGTATCCCATCAATTAATTATATAAATTAGTGATCCCTTACATTATATGTATTTCTCAAAACAAGCCTCAGTATTCACTAGAGGGTATCTATTTATTCCCCTATATGATTACAAAAATCTATCCCTTAGACAGGATATATTTTTACGTTACACTACATAAAATCAAAAAAAATGAAGGTAAAAACTGAAATTGAATTAAAAGACTTGATACAAATCATATTAATTATTATAGGAGGAATCTTAACATATTGCTTCGTAAACGCTATTACAGTCAAAAATGACACCGTCAGAACAAAGCAACTACTTCTAGAAGAAATACCAGCACTATATCCCAGCCTACAGCTTAACTACACCAATCAATTTAATGAAAGCAAGGACACCCTATATATTAAGGTATACATGAAAAACTACGGAAAGTTTCCAGTTTTTGTTCCGTCACCTAATATGTATTTATTGTCTCAAAAAGACACCCTTTGGGGATACAAAACACCTAATCTGTTTTCAACATATGGAAGTTTAGCACCTGGACAAGAAAGGAAAATCGAATACATTGTGTATCAATACCCAGAAATTCCTGACTCGATAAGAATGCGCTACCCAGTAAACTTAGATGAAGAAATTACCAAAATATATTCTGAAGTGTTATCAGAATCATTAAAATCCATGAGTCATGAAAACATTGATTGGATAACAAACAAAAAGTATGACTATTACGAAGAAACCTATCAACATGGGGATAATACCATTTGGAATGATTTCTTTGACAACCCAAGGTAAGATACACTGAGCACATTTTTTCACATAAGAAGAAACGATAATTTTAATTGAATTAAACATAAGGATAAATGAATAAATGGTCAGATGTGTTATGTAAAACCACTATTTCAACACATGTACTTGAAGAAATACAAAAAGAATGTAAAAGCAAAATTACAGTATCATTCTTGGAATCAATTTCAAAAGACATCAAAAATGAAAGTGACTTTGAAGAACTAGAGAGAAACGTAAAACAATTAAAAAAGAGTATTTCTAAAGAGTTATTTAATACGGTTTTAGAGGAGCTAACCGAAATTAAAGAGGACTTAATATGGATTGGCTCAAAAAGAGGAAAATACATTGCAGAAATAAATGACTGGGCACAAAATTTCTACTCTGAATTTAGACTACATATAGAATTCGAAGACATTTTGATGGGTGGCCATTCTGAGAGAATGGTACTATTTTTAACTGGAAAGATTAAAGGAAAAGATGCATTTGAAAAACTCTTACAGTATATGGAGTCAAAAAATCCTCCCTACAAAATATTAAGCCACATTGAGATCTATTAAACGCTATAGTATACATACTATCAGGCAAGATCTATAGTTATTTATAGACGACAATTAATCTATCATACATCGATATGAAATATAACATCTTATTTCTTTTACATTTTTGTATCCTCTTTTTTTCTTTCCCTATTCTTGCACAGGACACAATTCCTATTACGATAGGTAATGACAACAGGATTTATTTAAAAGCAAGTGTAAATGGATCTGAAGCGTTAGATTTTATATTTGACACAGGAGCATCGGCAATGGTTGCAAATACAACCATGACAGACAAAAAACTCCAACTAACCTATGGCAGTACTATAGAGAATATAGGTGCAAATGGAGTAAGTACCCAAAGAGTAAGTGCAGGAAATACATTAAGAATTGGCCGTTTTGAACGAAAAAACGAAGAACTTATAGGCATTGCATATCCTAAAGAGCATTATTCATTTGATGGGGTTATAGGATATCCATTTTTTGAAGATTATCTTATGGAGATAGATTATGCCTCTCAAAGAATCGTCATACATACTTCAGAGAAGACCATTGCAAACCCTAATACCTTCGAAAAAATATCCTTACAATTTATGGGGGATCTCTTCTATATGGATATGACGGTCTTCAAAAAAGAAACTCCTGCAACATTTCCAGTTATGATTGATACCGGTTATAATGGTGATCTTATAGTCTATCATAAAATTGTGTCTCAAAAAGGACTAGCCGACCAATTTCAAAATTTAGGAAGTTCTCAATCCGAAGGTACAGACGGAACCATCATGCGATCTGATGAAGTGATGATCCCAAAAGCAATGTTTGCAAACATATTGGTAGAAAATATCAACGCAAATTTAAACAAAACCCCAGCAACTATAGATTTTACTGCAATCGTAGGTGGTGCTATTATGAAAGATTTTCATTGGATTTTTGATTTTAAAAAGAGACTCCTTTATATAAAGTCTAGGTAGGGTTATTTCTGTAATGGTTAGGTTATTCGTGGACAAAAAATAAAGTAGTGCTTTTTGTTATGCGTATAGAAACAGGAGAAAAAGAATATGCTTTTCTGTCTTAGTCTATAGTACGCTTGCCTGCCTGCCGGCAGGCAGGCGCGAAAATGTATACAGAAACTATCTGCATGAGAAAATGGATGTGTCTTTTCTATTTTGTATTGTGGGTTTCTGTAATTGTATATTTTTAAATTAAAAAACCTCAAATTCCAATTTTTACTTAGATATTCTCTTTATAAATTACGTACGCAACGTTAACACTTCCCTTACTCCCTTACTTCTACAAGCTCAGCACAACGCCTCAAGGAGGCAAACTCGTACACTATTTTCATTCCCTCTTTGGAGGTTAGGAGGATTCTCGTCAACCTGAACTTGTCTGTGCTTAACCTTTTTCAGTATTTCAGGTGCTCAAATAAAAGAATCATGTATGCCTAATGAGATTCCGAAATGAATTCGGAATGACGATAAGAGAAACCACACACAAAACATGTCTGAGTACATCGCCAAGTACAGAAACAAATTAAACAGCATCAACAATTCAATGAAGCATCAAAATGTTTTTATACAACATAAAATCTCCAACTTCATTTTATTTTAATACATTTCAGTACGCATAACACAAATCAGTACTTCATTGGATATTTGGTCTATCATCATCATCATTTTTGTAGCACAAGGTGTTTTTACACTAAGTCTATTGTTGTTATCACCACAACGTAAAGCTGTAATTGCAAATAGATATCTCGCTATTCTCATTGTATTTGTGATTTGGGTATTACTAGAATTCCTAGCAATACGAAATGCGTTTAAAGTCCCCGTTAATGCATTTTATGGTACTCGATATGGATCTTGGCTACTGGTTGGGCCTCTCCTCTATTACTTTTACAAATCGCTCACTATAGAAGGATGGCGTTTTACATGGAAGTCCTCTTTACATTTGATTCCTTTTTTGCTTTTTGTAGGTATCATTCCGCTTATAAGCGGGCAAGATTTAAGTTTGCGACAAATTCATTATGGGATGCTTGCCGTTTTTGATTACAGACCAAAAACAGTAACTGTTTTTGAATATGTGTATTCGACTGTTTTTTATGTACAGTTTGTGCATCTAGCTATCTACCTCATCATAAATTATAAGATCATCACTTCCTACACAAAGAAACTTAAGGATGAATATTCTAATTTGCATCGCATTATCTGGTTAAAAGCTTTTACCATTATCCTGATGGTTGTTTTACTTCTAGCGTCAGTATATCTCTATATTTTATTTCAAACCGATGTATATAGTAGAAATCTAGATTATATCTATGTGGTACCTATGGGACTTTTTATGTACTCTATAGGGTATTATTTATCTGGTGTACATTGGCGTAAAGTTGAGCAACCCGCTCAAAAATATCAAGCATCTAGTTTAAAAGAGGCTGTAAAATCTGATATGCAACAACGCTTAGAGCAGATTATGGATATTGATAAATTATATCTACAAAATGAGTTAAGAATCAAAGACCTTGCTTCCAAACTAGATGTAAGCAGTCATCATGTATCGCAACTTATCAATGAGCAATACGGGTGTTCTTTTTTTGACTTTGTAAATAAATACCGAATTCAGGAAGCAAAAAGCTTGATACAAACTTCTCCAGAGAAAAATTTACTACAAATTGCATTTGATGCAGGGTTTAATAATAAAACCTCTTTTATCAATGCGTTTAAAAAGTTTGAATCACAAACACCATCGGCATTTAAGAAAGCGCTGTAGCTGTTAATTTTTTACTAATTCTATGTATATACAGACAATCTTTATAAAGATTGTCGATCCCACGTGTAAGAAACAATACCATTGTTTCTTCAATCTTAAACGTATATACCATGAAAATCAAACTTACTTTTATCTTTCTTTTTTTACTTGTAGCTTCAGAAGTGGCAGCCCAAAATTATACCATAGATAGCGAACATAGCTCCGTGCAAATCCAAATCCAACGGTTTGGAGTTATTGATGTCGTGGGGAGATTTAAAGATGTAGAAGGAACTATTACCTATTCAAAAGATGATATTACAAAGTCTGTAGCAAATGCAGCTATCAAAGTAGCGAGTTATGATGCCAATAGTGCTGGTGGCGAAGCTGCTGTGAAGAGCAATGTATTTCTTGATGCAGAAACCTACCCAGAAATAACATTTACAACAACGAGTGTAGTACAGGAGAATGACAAAAACTATCTAATAGGAAATGTAACAATCCATGGTGTGACTAACGAGATTAAACTACCATTTACCATCCATGGTCCCTTACTAGACCTACCTACAAAGAAACAATCTATTGCATTTGTCGCTACCATTACTATAAATCGTCAGGATTACGGAATTGCCTTTAATGCAAAGCTCGCATCTGGTACGAGTATCATAGGAAATGATGTAAAGATCACATTGAACATTCTTGCCCTTGAAGAATAATCGTGTCTTCATGAATAGAAAAAAAGCTATGGTCGTCTTGTTATGGAGTATAAGTTTCTTATGCTATGCACAAACAGCGTATCATGAGATAGACACCGAGCAATCGACCATAGCCTTTTCTATCACGCACATGGGGCTCCTAACTGTAGAAGGTCACTTCACAGGTTTTACAGGGAGTATGATCATAGATTCTCAGAAAGAATTAAAAGATATCCAAAGTATCATTTCTGTACATAGTATAGATACTGGAGATACATCTAGAGATCAAACTCTGCGAAGCGAAGCCTATTTACACGCATCAAAACATCCTCAAATTACGTTTAATGCTACTCAGATCACAACAGATACCATCACAGGAATCTTACAAATAAAAGAGGTCAAGAAAGAAATACACCTTCCATATATCTTTCTCAATACAAAAAACACCGATGCGATTGGTATACGAATGACAACCACATTGAGTAGAAGTGATTTTAAATTAGACTTTGGCGCTATGAATATGCTTATAGGAGATACAATTAAAATCGAACTTACTATTTATAAAAAATAAACAATCGAACATGAATAAATTAATACCATTCTCGGCGATAGCATTATGCAGTGCCGGTGTACTCATTGTGATTGTAAATGCCATCGTCACTCCTTTTTTTGATACACATCTTTCCTTTGAGCAACAAGCAGCATCAACTCTTTTTTTACTAAGACAGGGATTATCTGCAATAACAGCGATACTCCTATTTTTTGGAAGTATAGGAATCTATCTATCCCTATGTAATAAAGCAAATAGGCATGGTTTTATCTCCTTTATCCTAGTATCTATAGGCAATATGGTGTTGCTTGCACAAGAATGGGGAGAGATCTTTATTATTCATCAACTAGCCCAAACAACTCCGGATGCACTTGTAAAAATAGAAGCAATAGAAAACTTTAACCAATTAGACCTAGGCGCTATTATTGCTTTTTCCTTTTTTGTTATAGGATGGATTCTATTTTCTATATTTATCATGCAAAATAATGTATATAAAGCTGTAGGACCTATATTGATTATTTCGGGTTTGTTTGCTACACCAATACTTAGTGCTGTACTTTCAGCTATCATTGGGCTCATTATAGGAAATACACTTGTAGGGTTAGGGTGGTTTATGCTAGGGCGCGAACTCTTTTATAAAATTCGCTCACAAGCAATAGCTATATGACTCCGTAAAGGAAAAGAACAAGATGTATATAAAATTCATCATATGAAGAAACCCGTTCGAACAGGATATTCAGGGAAGCCGCTGTATCAAAAGTTAGGCATCAAAGAAGAACATACCGTACGTCTTATAGATGCACCCGAAGCATATGAACAATGGTTAGAAATTCCATTTGTAATAACAAAAGCAACAGACATACAACTCGCAGACATCGTACATATCTTTAGTTTTGAAAAAGTAAAACTACAAGCCTATTTATCAGAAAATAGACATCGTATACAACAACATGGTATGATTTGGGTTTCATGGCCAAAAAAAGCTTCAAAAGTACCTACAGATATTACAGAGGATACCGTAAGAGAACTCGCATTTCCATTAGGGCTTGTAGATATAAAAGTATGTAGTGTGAGTCCAGTATGGTCTGGACTAAAGGTTGTGATTAGAAAAGAAAACAGAACATAATTATAGCATATATCTTATGAAAACAAAATACATTGTATTGACCGTAGGCATCGTTTTTTTGACTACGCCATTATTTGGACAAACCATTTTTGAAAAGATAAAAGAGGTTCCATGGGTAGGCACTGGGACTTTAATGAATAGCCCAGCAACATATAGCATGCATTGGTCTCAAGAATTAGATAATGCATTTTACACCTTAGATTTTGAAAATAACAGAAAAACAACCGATGGAAATGACATCACTTTTAAAGCAAAAGCCTACTATAAAGTAACGCAAGACACCATGGTATCTGGAACTTGGTTTGACGCTAGAGGTGTTCAATTTCCGCTTAAAGGAACAGTTTCTGAAAATCTTTTAACGATCTTTTGGGGTTCCCCAGAAACAGAGCAAGGAAAAACAGTCTATACCTATACCAAGGAGGTAGGTATTACTGTTCAAGACTATATCCTCAATAAAGAGGCCTATTATAAATTTGGAACAGCTACCTATCCAAATCCTAAATAACCACTATAATTAGAGTATAAGATATAAAGCCTACTACTATGAGCAGTAAGCTTTATAGTTCAAATAGCTAGCTTATTCAGGCATATAGCATATCTTATTGTCTGTAGGTACCATCTGGTAATATCGAAGGCATCATATACGTTGGATTTGTAAAAATTGAAAAAGCCGCAGGATCGTTAGCCTCAACTAATGCTCTTGTATTTAATCTCCATTCATTATCTATCTCATCCAATCTATTTTCTTGACCTCCTAGCATAGATGTCATTACCCAATATAAGTATTCCCCTACCTGACAATTATAGTCACACGTAGGATCATCATATGTATACCAAGCATCTGCAGGGTAATTTGCGGGTGGATTTTGAAAATTACCTCCACGAGCAATATCCATCGCGTTACTGATTTCCGAGTTAGATTGTGAGCTAAAAACTTCTGGATAAGCCCTCTCATGTCCACCATTGGTGATAATATGCCACACCTCTTCTATCGCAGCATCAAACTGTCCAGTATGTCCATTGGTATGCCATTCTGGAATGGTCTCATCGTTTCCTAAATCTTGACCAACAGTAAAACCATTAGGAGGATCAAAATTCTCTAGATCTGCTTCGACTTTCCACATAAATAAAAAGGCATTATTAGAACGCATAGAATTATAAATCGTCATATTATCTATACTACCATCCTCATCATTATCCAAGTATTGCGCCATGAGATTTGCCGCGTGTAATAGTTTTCTATCTTCTACTTGTGCTACTGCATAAATTGGAATATCAAAAACCAATACTTTTCTATTAAAATTAGTAAACCCAGTGTCCTCATTTGCTACAATTGTAAAATTTGGATCATTCCCTGGGGTTATGTTTTCTGTTGTGATAGGTGTCGTATCTGTATCGTCATTAGAACAAGACATACAGCTCATAAGTAGAAAGCAAAAAATCATTAAACTTGTCGAAACTATTTTTTTCATAAATATGCGTTTTTTGTTTTAATTAATAATGAATAACAAACTAACGGCTAATGATAAAAAATATGCACAAGAATACGTCCGACTGCATCTATTCGGACTCTTTAAGAGACAATTCGTATGCTTTTGGAGTCATCCCTTCCATGGACTTAAAAACTGTATAAAATGTTGATTTTGAGGAAAAACCAGACTCTTCTGCTAACCCTAAAATAGACATTTTCTGAGCCTTTGGAGATTCTAGTAGTCTTTTAAACTCTTCTGTACGTAAACCATTAATAAACTGATAAAAGTTTCCTTTTGTATTCAAATTAATTAGTCTAGAAACATCTCTAGAAGGAAGCGCTAGAGCATCAGAAAGTATGTTAAGAGTTAGCTTAGAATTTGCATATAATTTTTCTGAATCTATACGTACGCACATCTTTTCAAAAAGAAGCATATCTGCTTCTGATATCATATCTAACTCCTTCTCTTTGCTATCTACCTCCTCAAAGGGTATATCTTCTTCTCTATGAAACACTTGTTGTTTGAACGTTTCATGCTGTGTAAATCCGTTATAACCTATCCAATAGACCATAAAAAAGGTAAGCACCGTTGAGAGCTTAGCAAAAGACTCCACAAGATTTTCATTTTGAGTCACTACAATATCTTCAATAAACCAAAGCATATAAAACCCAAGATATATATAAACAATAATGGTAATCCATCGTATGGTTTTATGCTCCAAATCTGAATAAAAACTATTCACACGTATGCTATGTTTTTTTACGATTCTTAAGATGAATAACAACAAGCTTATATTAAAAACATAATCAAAAAGACGTAACATCCATTGGGTTCCTTCTTCAAGATCTAAAAAGTTAACCAGTACTACGGGGATAAAAAGAGCAACATACCAACCTTTAATTTTACTATTGATCGTTTGATTGATATACAATACTAAAAAAGGAATTGTCGCAAGGGATGTTTCCGGAATATAAATAAACTCTTCATAAAAAGCATCCGATATAACACCTACTACCTCAATCGCCAAACTCCAAAGAAACAAGCCTAAAAATATGTTTGCTCTTCTATTTTTAGAAGGTGATGTCATAAATAACAACCCTAACATGATAGCTGTTGCAGCAGTAAGGTTATTAATGATGATAAAGAAATCAAGTTCCATAAAACAATGATATAATTATTATATCAAAACGCGTATGTGATTTTATATTTTATTCTTAGTTGTGATGTTTGTATATACGCTTTCGCGAAAGCGTATAAAGTCACATTCCAATAGCCATTCAGATAATAGTATGATACTATTCTTAGAAAAGACTATAACACCTTATTAAAACGCACTTATTGCTTTATTATATGATATGAAAATCCTTTATCATCTTCTCCAAGTACCTGTACCAAAATTTTAGAATCTGTTACCTGTTGGTATTGAATTTTCTTTGGAAAGTCGTGATGTAAATTCTCAAAAGACAGCTTATCTGTAACCAAAGGATTCAATACAAAAGGAATCGTCTCACCACTATTTTGATTAGGTACTGTTGCTTTATAAACAACGTTTGTATCTATAATAGCAATTTGTAATGTTTCTGTAATAATTTTATTCCCATTATTCATTTTATAGGAATGTCCTATAAATTGGTCATCCTCCAGATTCCAGACTTCAAAAGTTTCTTTATTCTCTATTTTCCAAGTACCGCTTAAAAAGCTGAGGTCTTCTAGAGCAGATTGTCCCTGGCAAGAAGTCATAAGAATAACAAAACATAAAGAAGCAAACATTGATTTAAGTATCATTATAAATAGTTTAAGATTTTATGGCTAAACTACGTTTACATACCCATCTAGTATTGTAAAAAACCGACATCGTTATTTTTTCAAAAAGAAATTTGCCATAGTCTCTTCTTCAAATCCATAATTGGAAGGCTCCTCTCCTGTAAACTCTTTAAAGTTTTTAATAAAATGAGATTGGTCATAAAAACCACCTAGATATACCACATCAGACCATTTAAAGCCCTTCTCTTGCACCAAATTAAAAACATTGGAGAATCGTAATATCCTGTAATAACGTTTGGGAGATAATCCTATATGTCTTTTAAAAAACCGTTCTAAGCTTCGCTCACTGATATCAACTTGCTTTCGCATCTCAGTCAGTCCAAGTTTTCCTTGGCTTTCGATCATACATTCTGTTGCTCTTATCCCCTTTTGTAACGTATATGTGATTGTATCTACATATGTAATAAGCCAGTTTTCTATATCTGTGACTTTATCTTCAAAAGTATGATCATCTTGGATTGCAATTTGTTTTATAGGGCTCAGTACTTTCAACAAGCTATGATCTATAGTAATGACTGTATCTGTGATTGTAGCCATGTCAATACCAAATAATACCGTAAGTGCCCAAGGTTGAAATTTTATAGCAAACATCTTTGTGACACCTGTATTCTCTAGGTAAAAATAATTTGTAATCTGTCCTGCAATAAGATCTCGATCTTGAAGTTGCCAGACTCCATGAATTGTTGTGCGATAAGAATCTGCACTATGAAAAATCATTTCAGGGTATCCATCGGGAATGATTTTTTGCCTGTTAATAGTAGCATCCTGTCCACTATCTATCATCCAAAAACTCTTAATGATATGCGATAATTCAGAAGAAGGTTGTTGCTGCTTATAATTCATACTGCTATTGCTGTAGTGCTAAAATAAGTCGCATTTCTATATGCTCGACAAATAAAATTCATCCTATCTATAAAAAATATACATGTGGTTATATACGCTTTCGCGAAAGCGTACTCATAAAGACTAGAAACACATATAAAAACTAGTAATCTGCATATGGGTATAAAATTCTTAGAGGTCAATTGAACGCAACCTTTTGAATAACAACACATCTATACTAAAAAGATCCATTTATGAAAAATAATTTTTTGCTTGTTTGTTTTCTACTCATTAGTACGCATAGCCTGTTTGGACAATCTGAAGAGGTTCAAAGAAAATCTTACGTAACGTTTGATGTTCTTTCTCCTATAGCCAGTTATAGTCCTGCCTGGAAAGTAGGATATTTTAGAAAAATAAATGACCAATTTATTATCGGAGCAGAGGTCGGTATAGGAACATATGGGACCTCCATTAATTTTGTAGGAGATGGAGATTGGATTGAAAATGACTATTTTAAATTTGAAGTTTCGCCAGAATTAATCTACGTTCTGAATCCCAATCATACATTTGAGAATTTTGTTTCGGCCGAAGCTTTCTATATCCGTCATACAGATAGTTTTGAAAACAGTTCTTACAGAAGTGAAACCAATTCTCAGTATTTCAACTATGATAGTGCTGATTACCGAAGGCAAAAATTTGGTCTAAATCTTAATTATGGAGCCATTATTAATTTTTCAAAGAGATTTGGTTTAATCCCAAAAGTTGGATTTGGAGTAAGAGTGAGATCTGTTGATTTTTCAAACATTGTAAATCCCGAACTAGACCCTAACAATCAAGGAGAAGATGGTGGACTTGTAGAATCGGTCGCTCCAAATATTAGAGATTTTCTAGAAATAGAAGGGTCTGTTACAAGATTGAATTTTAATTTTGACATTAAACTCTTTTACAAATTTTAATAGACTATGTCGTATATAAAGCACCTGAATACTTGGCATTGATACGCCTCCTAGCCTGATCTATTTTTCTTTTTCTGTCGCGCTGCTTTTTTGAGAGATTTTCGTTCTTGTTTCTTTTGTTTTCGTGCTTGTATTTTTTCTGGGGAACCTCGTAGTAGATACACCATATAGCCAACTCCATTTCCTATCCCTATGCTTATATAGTGCGGGATCGCAAAAAAACCTTCAAACACTTTTCCAAAAACAGTCCCATGCTGTGCAGTACACGCCCTTCCGATATAAGACATACGCCACCAGTGACGTGTAGACTTCCCTTCGCGTCCATCTTTATATACTTCTGTTCCTGTTATATAGACACATTGTAGGTGGTGCCAAGGGGTACACTTATTTACTTTTAAAGTACCTCTTTCAAAAAGTAATACAGAGAGGCTGTCATTTACCACCGGTGTAATTTCTTGTGCTTCACCTTGCACATACACCAATAACAGAATAACACATACGAATCTCATACTACCAAGGTACGTAATTTGGTGGTAAGATGTGTCTTAAAAATTTGCGCAAGTGATTGCTTTCCTATATATTTGCAAGCAATTACTTGCGTATTAAGTGATAATTATGAATAGAGATGTATTTAATGCTATTGCAGACCCTACTAGAAGAAGTATACTCATGTCCTTGACAAGCGAGTCTCAACATGTAAATGCATTGGCAGATAAGTTTGATATGACCCGACAGGCAGTATCCTTACATATCAAATACCTACAAGAATGTGGTGTTATCACCATAAAAAAAGAAGGTAGAGAGCGTCATTGTAGTCTTGAAATTCAAAAACTAACCGAAATAGCCGATTGGTTAGAACCTTTTAGAAAGATGTGGACTGGAAAATTTAATCAACTTGATACCTTATTAGACGAACTACAATCTAAACCAAAAAAGGAATTATAAAAAACGTTTACCATGGAGAACAAACCTTTATTAATAGAACAGGAATTCAATGCACCAGTAGAACTTGTTTGGCGTGCTATTACTGAAAAAGAACTCATGAAAAAATGGTATTTTGATATCACAGATTTCAAACCAGAGGTGGGTTGCAAATTTCAATTTGAAGGTGGTGAGGAAGACAAACGTTATATCCATTTATGTGAAGTTTTAGAAGTCATTCCGCTCAAAAAACTCAAGTATTCTTGGAAATATGAAGGATACACTGGGATTTCCTTTGTTACGTTTGAATTATCATCTGTCGGTGAGAAAACTAGCGTAAAACTCATTCATGAAGGGCTTGAAACGTTTACAAATCCCGATTTCATCAGAGGCAATTTTGTAAAAGGATGGGAATACTTGATTTATACGTCCTTAAAGGAATTCCTAGAAAACGGCAAGACGCATAGATATTGGTAATCTAGCTCTTATTTTTACCTCTTCTTTGGGAATTAAGGAGACGTACTTCCTTCTGTCAAAATGATGCGTAAGTTATTTTATTTCCAAAATTAGAGTACTACTCTAAAATAAAGTGTTACTCTAATTTTTGCTTTCATTTCCCTATGAGGATTAGGGAGTCAACCGGAATTCGTCTCAGGTTCTCATCATAAAAAAGCATTACCCGTATACTGAGATTCCGAAATAAATTCGGAATGACGAGTTTCAATTTTAAAATCTACTCTCGGATTCTATATGCTACATTTTTTCAATCTAGTCGTATACAATTCGTAGACATAGGGTGTTTTATTGTTTTTATCGTACGTTTATTTAGCTTACAATAAGTATCTTGAAGTATGAATACTCATGCTGACAAAACACAAGAGAATAAAAATCAATCGGCAGCTCATGCTACTTCTCAAAAACAAAGTGATAATACGTCTGCTATTTATCTTGAAGATAATAGGCCTAAAAGTGTAGCACAGCTCAAGTTACAAGAAGCGACCCATAATAGCACATCACAACAACCTATCCAGAGGGCTATATATGAATCAGGTGGACAATGGTACTCAAACATTGCTGGGGGTCCTTTTAGAAATCAACAAGAAGCTAGGACTAAAGACCTAAAAGCTGGTGGTGATGGTCATGTTATGCCAACTCCTCAGGCTAGAAGACTTCAAGCGCCTCAACATGCGCCTTCCTACGGTGGTGGTTTTGCTCCTCCTCCGTATAGTTATTCCCAAGGTCTTCAACAACCGCCTTTTTACGGTGGTGGTAGTTTTGCTCCTCCTCCGTATAGTCATCCCCAAGGTCCTCAACAAGTGCCTTCTTATGGTGGAAGTAGTTTTGTTCCTTCTTACGGTGGAGGATATGGCAGTCAAGCACCTCGACAAGCTGCGCCTCCTGTCCTTAAACCACAATCTAAGCGTTTATTATTTGTAGATCCGAGTTCTAAAGAAGGCAAGCAAGCATTAGCTCAAGGACAACAGAGAAAGGAAAGGGAAAAAGCAGAAAGAGCGGCAGCAAAAGAAGAAGCTGCAAGAGAAGAAGCTGCAAAACCAGAAAATATAGCTCTTAGGAATCTAGAACAAGAAATTGATGATACAACTACCATTGTATATAGTCATAGCTATGGTAGCGGAGCTGCCCTTGGACATGAATGGAGTATCATGAAAGGAGGAAAGAAAATTGGAGTATATCACTATCATCCTAATCCTGCAGAAGGTGGAGATAGTTCTCCAGAATCAATTAAAGTAACTTCTTCTGGACCAAAGAGTTATTCTATACCACAAGGATTTAAAGTAAAAGCACTTACAGATTTAGCAGATAAATAAAAAAGAACAGTCTATATATCTAACCTACTTATCCCCAAAAGGACAAGTAGCAAAATAGTCTTGAATACTAAACTTGCGATCCTCAAAAGTCTCAGATAAGATTTTATAATGCTGGATGCGATCAATACGGAAGGCGCGCATGTCTTTACGTAAATGACACCAAGCAATCAAAATCCATTTATGATAGGCAGAGTACATCGCACAAGGTTCTATTTTTCTGAACGTTACATTGGGATCATCGGCTTTCTGATACTGAATCTCCATATACTTAAAATGGGTAATCGCTAACTGAATTTCTGACAGTGCATTACTAGAAAACTCTTCCCGCTCCCAATTAAAAACAAGCAGTTTGTCGTTTAATAATTCACTTTTTTCTTGTACAGATGTACGAAACACAGATTTTATCTTGATAAGTGCTTCGTTAAAATCGGTAACAAAGGAAGCATCTTTAGATTGACCGATAAGATGTTGTGCGGTAATCAAGGCATTGGCTTGTTGTTCTGTAAATTGTACAGGAGCGACTGTATATGTATCACCTAAACTATATCCACGGCCCTCTATCGTATACACAGGAATGCCAGCTTCTTCCAGTTTTCGTATATCTCTATAAATGGTACGTACACTCACATCATATTTATCTGCCAACTCCGTAGCCGTTAGCAATCGTTTAGATCGTAACAGTGTAAGTATTGATATGAGTCTAGATAGTTGTGACATATAAAACAAAGATAGCAAACGCTTGATCAAGGCGTTTGCTATATTGTTAGCATAAATTCAATGTAAAGAACTAATTAATTTCTTTGTCTAATCTTGTTAAAACTTCAGCATATTAACTTATAATCATACTTATTGTTCATTTTCTTTGCTTGTCCAAAGAAAACCGAACCAAAAGAAAAGACACTTTTTCTAAGGTATTTTTTCGCTTTAAGCGAAAAACCACAAAGTGTATCTCCGTCGCTCAGGCTCGCCCAAAGCTAACGCTTTGTCGTTTCCAAGGCTTCAAAAATTTTTAACGAAAACACTTTGTTACACTGGAGAAAAAGAAGAAAAACTTAATGATTTACTTCAAATTCACATTACATTAATAATTACCCCATAGAATGGAGTGCTACACGATTCCCTTCGGTATCGTTAAATTGAGCAATAAATCCATTTTCCTGGATATCTGTTTTTGGCATGAGTATTTTTCCGCCTGCTGCCTCTACTCTAGCCAAAGGAACACTAAGATCTTCTCCTCCATTCAAATAAATGGTAGATCCATCTGCAGATGGATTCATCCCTTCCATTTGTAAAATGGCACCACCTACTTTGTTATTCTCCATATCATACGGAAAAATACCATATTTCATATTCTTATCATCCATATGGTGGTCAATAATCTCTGCTCCTATTACTGTCGAATAGAATTTTTTTGCTCTTTCGTAATCGTTTACTGGAATTTCAAACCAATTAACTGCGTTTTTCATGATGTAATATGTTTTTAAATGTTTACTACTACAAAAGTATTTGTGATCTTGACAGAATATGTCAGGGGTGGTTTTTAAAATTTAAAAAACAACAAATTATAGCTTACTATCTGTAAACCAGTATAAATACGCATATAACTTTCGGAGATCAGTAGTAATTTTATGGCTTAATCATTTTAAATACCAAAAACATGAACCTACCTAAGTTTAGAATTTACCCCTCCATTGGAATCGCTCGAATGGGAAATGGTCCCGCTACAAAAGATCAAGTAATTTTTAGTCCAGAAGTCCCTTGGGCAAATCTATACGACACAAAACAAAATTATATTACAGAAGATGGTGCCTTAAAAAAACAAGCGCAGCGTTTTTATATTTATGAGTGTGATGCAGATGGAAAACCAGTCCGAGTCATTAACCCCGAAGAGTATGATATTAACTGGTCTGTTGAAGTCGCCAATAAAAAACCTTTTTGGTATGATTTCAATAATAGTTTAGATCTTTCTGTTGTTGCAGACAATCAAAATCTATCTCCAAATTTTGTTGAAAAAAACATTGCACCTGGCGTAGGTGCAAAGCGTAGAAATCCTAATGTATTAAATCAAGGATTACGACAAGGAGGCGGATATGATTATCGTAAAGAATTGGTAAATAGCCCTGATGCTGTGCATGTAAGTGAAGATCATAAAAGACAAGAAATTCACGGAAAATTCCCATTTACAAAAGGGAAAGCACAAAGTTTACTTGCTAAGAGTTTAAATACAAATTCAAAACAAGTCAATCTAGGAACTGCCGAGTATGATGATGGGACTTTAATATTTTATCCTGCAGACGGTCTCTCAGCATCCTTAAATCCATCGGATTTAAACACTGATTTTGCAGATAACTCAAATTGGTATGATGATATCTGTGATGGACGTATTACGGCTACTATTAAGACAAAAGACGGTAAAAAAGAATACCACCTTAATGACTCCGAAAGTGCTGCTTGGGTAGCGTCTGCTCCACCAGATTATGCCCCTCAAATCCAACCTATTTCAACCATGTTTGATTTAGTCTGTGGCGCTGCAAATGACACCTATGAACCAGAATTAAGTCTCGTATTTCCTATGATGTACCGCTTGTATAGAATGCAATGGGTGAACCTTGGAGATTTTCTTTCGCCTTCTTTTAAAGAAACCATGGATAAACTGGCAAAAGAAAATAAATTCAAGTACATCTATTCTAAAGGAACTACTCTTGAAGAAAGAGAAGAAGCAGACAAGGTTCGTGAGATGGTGTTTAACCTCTTCAGAAATCCAATTTACAACTACGACAATGAGCCTATCATTCCTAGTAAGGATATGACTAATATTGATAATCGAGGTAGCGGAACAGAAACATTAAAGTTACCTTATTATCCTGGTGATGGTATTGATTATCCGGGAAGTCCTGCACAATGGTTTGCAATTCCTCCCATGATATATGACGAATTACGTAAATGGAGAGATGGTGAATTTGAAACACCAGAACATTTCCATTTTAAGAATATCAACCAAATGGGTAAGTATTACCGAAAGCGTTTTAAACAAGCTGCAAAAGATGAAGCTAAAAAACCATTATTGATGACTAGAGCAGTTCTAGAAACACTATATGGAGGTGGATTCCATCCAGGAGTAGAACTTACTTGGCCAATGCGACATAATACTATGTATGCAGAAAACAAAATGATATATCCTTGGATATCTGAACATAAAAATTACACCTATGGTTTTTATGGCTTACGCGAAATACGTCTCAACACAGCTTCTCCAGAAGAACAAAAAGAAATCTTCTATAATGATTTTGGATTCCAAATGGATTCTGATAACATTAAAGAATCTATGAAAAAAGGAGCAGATCACTGGTTATGGAAAGCTACTCCTGGAGATTTAACTAAGTGGATGGGAATTCCTTGGCAATCTGATGCAGGAAGTTGTCAAGCTGTATTTGTAGAAAAGCAATATCCTATTCCATCTTGGTGGGCTGCAAACTTACCCGTTCAGGTATTACCAGAAGACTCTTACAATAAACTATTAGATCCAACTATCTTACTCAAAACAAAGCATAATATTTATGCATCACGTTTGGCTTGGTTACATACTACCGATACTGGGTTTATAGGATATCATGCAGAAGGAGGCTATATGAATGGCTTAATTAACATGGTTTATAAATGGAAAGATATTGGTGTCGTTACAGGTAGAAAATTAAACGTAAGAGGTTTACCAAAAACGGTATATGTTGCCTATAATGGAAAACAATCAAAATAGAATATATGATTAAAACGGATGTGATTATCATAGGGAGTGGGATTTCTGGTCTCGTTCTTTCGTTACTCTTAAAGAGGAAACAAATACCACATATTGTTTTAGATCGTTTACAAAAACAGAAAGTTATGGCATTGGCGGAAACACTTCCGCCATCTGCTATGACGTTACTTGAAGAATTAGAACTCCTCAAATTGTTTGAAGAAACGGCGCTTCGTAAAACATATGGATATCATTCTATATGGGGTAGTAAAACAATACAAACCAAGCATTTTTTTGATAATAACCCTTTTAAATATGGTCTAAAAATAGATAAACAAACGATTCGAGATACGTTAAAAACAAATGCAGAAACGCACATATTATCGTATGATTTATTAGAGAATATAGCTATTACGTCTGAAAAAGTATGTATCTCAACGCGTTATCAAAAAGAAAAGCAACACATTCAAGGGAAATACATAGTAGATGCAACAGGAAGAAATAGAGCCTTACTTCATTCCTTGCAAATTCCTATACACCACTATGATGAGCTTATATCTTTTAGTTGTCATATCCCAAGAGCAAAACATAAACATATGGTTCACGATGTGTTTACAGAATCTTTTGCTGGTGGATGGGGTATCGTTTCTGGTTTATGTAAAAACACACAAGTCATGACGTTATATACTGCCAAAAATACGGGGTTACATAAGCAACTAACCGACTATTCTAACTGGAAAACTATTCTCGCTGATACCAAATACTTACGCAAATTCTTATCAAAAGAAATTCCAGATACCATTTTAGGTGGAAAAGCAAATTCATCTGCACCTCAACACATGGCAGGTAATAATTGGCTAGCTATAGGTGATGCCGCTATGGCTTTTGATCCTTTATCCTCCCATGGGATTACAAATGCAATATACACTGCACATCGCGCCAGTCAAGCGTTAATAGCATCATCATATACCTTAGAAAATTATAAACAGGATATGCAAGGGATTTTTACAGCTTATCTAGATACTAAAAACAAACTATATCAACGTGAACAACGATGGTCAAAAGAAGCATTTTGGGAAACATATAACTTACAAGAAGTCTAAACAACTTAAGGAATTAATGTATAGATAAAATATATGTTTTATACGCTTTCGCGAAAGCGTACTCAGGAAAATTACTTGAAATATTCGTCAGAATTATTAAAATCTACGTTTATAGATTTATAAAAAGGACAAAACCCGCTAATACCAGCAACTACAAATAGGATAGATAAGAGAATAAATAAAGAACTTAAAAGTATGCCTACAGCACCGTAAATAACTACAGCAAGAAGTGCAATCGCTACGACGCATCGTGAAATACGGTCCATTATATTCATATTTTTTTTATTTCTAACCATAAGGCATTGAATTAATTACAGTACAAAAGTATTGTTTTTCCGCAAATAAACAAAGAAATATCTTACAAAATTAAATATATTATTTTTAATATATACTTAAAAAAACCAGCAAACCAGAAGGTATATATTATCAAAGTTTACTATATAACATACAAAAGTAAACCAAATCTTCTAGGCATTAAAAAGAGAAGGTTATTTTTCTGTAAAAGCTTTTAAGTTATCGAGAGAATTTTTCATATTCTTTTTGAAGTGCTTTTTAATCACCAATGCGATGATTAATTTTTTAATAAGTGAGCGTGTGACCCAGTAGGTTTCGCAAGTTACGGTACAGCTATTTTCTGTAAGTGATTCTAAAGTGTAAAACTGATAAAATTTGTCTATGGGAGGAATACTCTCTGTGAGTTCGCCATAAATCATCTTCCCTGGATCTACATCTTTTGTGACTGTCGTAAAGTTAAAATGCTTCCCATTAATAACACATACATGTTCTGACCCTAAGCGTGTGATCTCGCCTTCATTATATTCAAATCGGTCTACGCCTTTTACCCAATCTCCTCTATATCGATAATTGGTGATAATTTCTAAGACCTCATTTGCTGAAGCATCGATCTGGATCGTATAAGAAAGATTAGGTTTCTTATCCAGCTCGACGTATGTTGGGCTTTCATAAGGCAATAACTTTAGTAATTCTTTATCTACTTCTGAATAAATAAATTTAATTTCTTTGTCATCGTAGTTTTCTGCGCTTTCGCGAAAGCTAAACAATCTGCTTTCATATCCCAGACTCATCTTCAATTCGCTTGCGAGTTCATCGCTAATCAGAATATAGTTATCACTATCTATATTATTTTTAAGCAATCTATGGGTCTCTATTACAGATTCTCCAAATGGTTTTTTATTCCCTTGTACTTGTAATGACTGAATCTCTCCACAATGTGCTACAATCTTAAGTTCTAGCTGAGGTGCCATAGTACAGGCATTGCACGGGCAAATTCTATTTTTCTCCAGAAGTTTAAGGTGCCCATAAAAAGCAGTGTACATTGTCTCTACTTGGGCGAGTAATTTTTCTTGCGATGGAATGTCTTGTTCTTTATAAAAAAACAAAGCATCTCCCTCTACTTCTGCGAGTTGCAATTTTTGAGTGTTTGAAGCGATAAGAATTTCTAATAATTCTGCAATCACATGCTGACTATGCTCCACCTCTGTTGTTTGCACAAACTTTGTGAATCCAGAAATATCAGGAATAAAGAGTAATGATTTTAGCATACAGTATAATCTGTCGGAAATGATTTATAAAGATATCAAGATATTCTAATTATTTTTAAAGCCTCTTTAGTACTTTCATATTTTATGAATACTTTAATATCTCTTACGATTTGCATTTTTGTTCTTCGGAAGCTATAACCTTGCTTTTAACAGCTCTATGAATAATATCTTTTGCTTCGGCAAAAGAGATATCATACTTCATTGTAAGATTTCTGTATTCTTCAGGATATTGAGCTAGCATCGTATTATAATACACATTTAATGCATCTCTGCTAGGCAACTCATACTTTAATCGTAATTGAAATCTTCGTAACAGAGCTGTATCAATACTTTTAGAATGATTTGTAGCAGCTATCAGTAAGGTACTTTCTGGTAGGTAATCGATCAATTGAATAAGCGTATTGACCAATCGTTTCATTTCTCCAGAGTCCTTAATGTCACTGTCTCTTTCTCTACCTATATAATCAAATTCATCTATAAACAATACTGCATTTTCTATATCGGCTCTTTGAAAGATGCTTGCCATATTCTTAGCCGTTTCTCCTAATCGTGAGGAGATCATTTTCCCTAAATTTAAAATAATGATTTTTTTATTTAAGGAATGAGCAATTGCCTTTGCTGTTGTTGTTTTTCCACAGCCAGTATGACCATATAACAATACTTTATTGTCTACCGGGAGTTTATATTTTTTTAAAACATCAATATGTTTAAACTCCTTGAGTAACTGATCAAGAGCTTCTTTGTTCTCTTTACTAAACTGGATTTCACTCAATGGAAGTACATCTTCTACAGAATGCATAATTAAATCGTGTGTGCTCATCAAGTACTAGATAAAATTTATAGATTTCAAAATTAATATGTTTACACGAATTGTTTCATCTTTTCAGATATTGATTTGTAAGGGACGTGTCCAAACCATTCATCTAGAATCTCATATTCTTTGTTAAACAACACAAAACTAGGAGTCCCTCTTAATTGGTTTAATGTGAATGTGAGTGCAACTTTGTCCAGTGTACTTATATATTTTTTTACCCGTTTTTGTAATGCTTCTTTTTCTGCTTCTCCCCACTGTAGATAGTTTGGATTTAAAACACAGATACTTTCTATGACCGTATCCATATCACTAGGGTCTTCCTCAAGTTGATCCATGGCTATAGGAAAGTCTAATGTATATGGTAGTTTTTCATATCCTTGTTGGATCATCATCTTTTTAGTTTCTCCTATGACAACAGCATCCTCAACCAATGCTTTGGTATTTGCCAATGTATTTTTATCAAAATCTTCAAAAGCTGTAGAGAGTGCTAAAAAAGAAACCCCATCAGAAACAAACTCCTTATAGAGTTGATTGAAAAAGGGCAAGGCATAAGAAAAACATCCAGGGCAATTTACTTGAAATACTAATAATACATTAAGGTTTTTAATTTCAAAATCTCCCTGTAAGAGATGGTTATAATGAAATTGTAACGTTCGCATAGTTGTCATTTTTAATATACACTGCTTACTTAATAAGCAACGTTCTGATTATATATGTGTTTTCTTTTTTTGCTTTCGCGAACCTGCCTAGCCGGCAGGCAGGAGCGTACTCATAACAATTCTTATTACAAATATAGTTAGGATGCCTAATTAACAAGTATCTATTTACATACTAATTTCTTATGAAGCTATCATTTTATTTAATAAACGTAAAATGATAGCTCATCTGCTTAGATAATGTGTACTTATTTGTTAAGGATACATTCTATTTTTCTAGAAATTTAAGGTGTTCATCATTTATATACGAGTTAACACGTATTAATTACGTATTAGTACTTATTTAATAGCGTATTGTTTCCATGTACCTTGCCAATATTATTGAATTAAAAAGTAGTTTGCCCAACGAATTACAAAAATTCAAGTTTTATTTTTAGTTAGTTAGGGATACATTGGAGTTTGTGAGGTAGCTCCAAGTCTAACTTTTGAGTTTTATATCCCAACTGTAGTTGTAGTTCATAATTAGGGGATTATAACTAAAAAGCCATATCATTGTGATATGGCTTTTTTTTGTTTTCGAGAACCTCAGACTTGAGCGTATTCTAAGCGATTCTTTTTGCAAATACAATACAAATACTTAATCAAAATAATAACTCATATACGTAGGTAATTTGCACCTATTAATCTAGATATTCGGACACATCATAAATGGTTATAGGTTTTTTAAAACCCTTTATTTTAGTTCTTATATTACCTATAGGAATTATATCATTAGAAATTTGTTCATAAATAGCATCAGAAATCAAGATTTGATTTGCTATCGTTAGCGCTTCTATTCTAGCTGCGATATTTATATTTTCTCCAACAACACCGTATTTCATTCTTCTTTTTGATCCAATATTTCCAACAACCAAGTTTCCACTATTTATTCCAATGCCCATCTCTAGAATGGGAAGCTCTTTAATTTGTAGCTTTTTATTTACTTTTTTTAAGCCTCTTTGCATAGCACGAGCACATTTAACAGATTTTAAAGCAGCATCACCTATATCGTTTGGTGCGCCAAAAATAACAAGGATACCATCGCCAAGAATCTCATTAATATAACCTTCAAATTTTTGGATAATTTCTATCATTTCTTCAAAATAAATATTCAAAACTTCTATTACTACTTTTGCATTATAATTTTCAGACAAAGGAGAAAACCCTCTTAAGTCACTTACCAGTACAGTAACATAGCGCTCTTCTCCTCCTAGGTCTGTTCCTTTCTTATTTTTAATGACTTTTTCCAATAAAGATTCACTCATATACTGTCCAAATATTTGCTTATAAAATTGATTAGACTCGAGCAATTCATTATTAAGTTCTTCTAAATGTTTTTTAGATTCTAAGATTTGATGTTGGAGATCTCCTAATTTATGAAGCCTAATTCGTTCGGTTAAAAGCTTTCCCATCATTTTTAATATTCTTAACTCTATCTCTTCAAGTTGTCTTGGTTTGGTGTCTGCAATGCAAAGAGCTCCTATATTATTACCTAATAGACTTGATAATGGATATCCTGCATAGAATCGAATCTTTGGGTCATTAATGACCATTGGGTTATCTATAAAGCGCTCATCAAGAAGGGTATCTTCAACAATCAAAAGATCATCTTGCAATATGGTATGTCCACAAAAAGAAGTCTCTCTGTCTGATGATTCAAAATTTAATCCACAAGAAGAGTGGATATTTTGTTTTTTACTCTCGATAGATGAAATATATGCAATGGGAACGTTTATGCATTTTGACAAGATCATAACGACACCATCAAATTGATCTTTCTTATATGACTCAGATAAGTTAAGTGATAGCAAGTCTGCTAATCTTTCTGATTCATTTTTGGGTATTAATGGTTTAATCATAGTTTAGCATTACTTTTAAAATAGGAATCATATTTAGGTTTTTAAGTACTAAACAAACAGGATTTGAGATGTATCACAAACCCTGTTTTATCTGAAATAATGATGGATTATTCAGTTTCTAATCGCTGTTTTAATTTCATGGTTGCTTCTTTCATAACTTCCATTTTTATTTTCATACCCTGCATCATCTTTTCTTTTATAGGACGTAGATCAATTGTATATGGCATTGCTTTGAGCATTAATGCGCCATGTATTAAATTTTGGGCTGTCATTTCGACATTTCTATTTACATACGGGCTTAATCCTCCCATTGCTTCTATATAACTAGCTCCTGGACCTGCATCACCTACCCAATACACATCTGTATTTGGTGGAATCGTGCACCCAAAATGAGCCAAATTGTACAACGTATTTGCTGCTACATCATGTGCCCCATCTTCATTTCCTGTAACAACAACTCCTGCAACACTATTATACAATGGGAATTGTGTTCCCTCACCTTTTGTAGTTCCATCAAGTCTTTCTATAACCATCTGACCTACTGAGCAACGTACTCCCATCCAGACTGGCATAGCCATCACAAAAATGTCACAAGACTTCACTTTCTCAAGTATGATTGGCCATTCATCACCATTTCCCATATCATTACTAGCTCCTCCAAATTTGACATCATAATCAGTAACTCTAAGAAGTTCAATTTCTAGATTGGAATGTTCTTTTTTCATCCTCTCAATAAGCTTATGAGTAAGTGCTTCTGTATTTGATTCTTCTGGACTATATTTGATCGTGCAGTTTAAAAATAATGCCTTTAATTTTTGATCTTTGCTTACATTCATTATTCTTGTTTTTATCGTTTGTTTTATAAATTATTCATAAATATATATTTTCAATACTTGTTTTTTTAGTATTAAAATTTTAGAAGTTCCCTTAGCAGACACTTAAAAGAAAAATGTCCAGTTATTGCCTTTTCTGACTTCAAAATCATGGCAAGAAACTTCTATAAATATCTATTGCGTATTGAGTAATCGTAGCAGAAAATGGGATAAACAAAACAGCTTTCTTATCTTGACTTTTATAAGGAATTAACCAATGCCCGTAGAACACCGTTCATCTAAGCATACATCTGTATATAGTATTTTATATACTATAAGCTTTGCTCATTTTATAAATGATGCATTACAGTCTGTGATTCCTGCCATGTATCCTTTACTTAAGAGTAACTACAGTTTGACATTTACACAAATAGGGTTTATTGCTTTGTGTTATCAATTAACAGCTTCTTTGTTCCAGCCATTAATAGGGAATCTAACAGATAAGAGACCTTGGCCTTTTGCTGTTGTCATTGGAGCACTATGTACATTGGTAGGGATTATTAATCTATCTTGGGCACCTAACTATCTTTGGATTCTTCTATCGGTAGCTATTATTGGTTTAGGGTCTTCTATTTTTCATCCTGAATTATCAAGGATTGTTAGTCTTACTACAGCAAACAGAAAAGGGTATGCACAATCAGTTTTTCAAATAGGTGGTAATTCTGGTAGTGCCATAGGACCATTACTTGTGGCTGTATTTGTAATTCCGTATGGACAAGCACATGTTGCTTGGTTTGCAGTAGGTGCATCATTAGGTGTTTTTATACTCTATCGAGTTTCTAAGTGGTATAAGAATCATATCTCCGAGAGAAAAAAACAATCAAAATCACTTTTTAATGAAAAGTCATCCATGCCGTCATCTCAAATAAAAAGGGCAATTGCTGTTTTAATTATACTTATGTTTTCTAAGTATTTCTATATGGCATCTATGACTAATTACCTTACCTTCTTTCTTATAGAAAAATTTAGTCTTTCTATACATCAATCTCAATTGTATCTATTTGCATTTTTGGGTGCTATAGCCTTGGGGACATACTTTGGAGGGCCATTAGGCGACAAGTATGGGCGAAAGAAAGTAATATGGGGATCTATCCTTGGAGCAGCGCCATTTACTTTGCTATTACCTTATGTGGGTTTATTATGGGTTTTAATACTCTCTATACTCATCGGGATCATTATTGCCTCTGCCTTTTCGGCAATCTTAGTGTATGGTCAAGAGTTGCTCCCTCATAAAGTAGGTATGATTTCTGGATTATTTTTTGGCTTGGCATTTGGGTTAGGTGGTTTAGGAGCTGCATTATTAGGATATTTAGCTGACCAAACAAGTGTAATCTATATCTTTCAGTTATGCGCTTTCTTACCATTATTAGGTATTGTAACCGGATTATTACCTAATCTTACAACAACAAAGAAATAGTATCTCTCTACTAAAAACACAATACATTATGAGTATGTATTATTTTTGGAAAAAAGTATTTAAAGCATCAAATTTTATGTTTTTACAATTATAAATTTTAAAAGTAAAAATTCTTTTTAAAAAAGTAATGAAAAGGTTTTTGAAACAGAAAAAAGGTCATATATTTGCACCCGCATTCAAGGAAATACCTTGATGAGGCACTCAGGAGAATTGGCAGAGTGGTCGAATGCGGCAGTCTTGAAAACTGTTGAGGGTCACACCTCCGGGGGTTCGAATCCCTCATTCTCCGCTTAGAGCAAAGCTCGATTTCTGAATAGAAATCGGGCTTTTTCTTTTTCAAAAATGTTGAAAACATAGTTTTCCTGAATGGATGAAAAAGAAAAAGCCCAGAGATCGCGTAGCGAGATCGAGCTTTATTGTCACAAACGTGTGATCAAGGGATCTGTAATCCCTCATTCTCCGCAAAAAGCCTCGTTATCGTAATGATAACGGGGCTTTGTTTTTTTAGGTGTCAATATAGGTGTCAAAAGTCTTCCATATAAGGCTTATAATGCTCTTAAAATTATCATTTCTATAAAAAAGTAAGTATCAAAATTTCTTGTTTCAAAATTTACCGTACAAAATTCATTACCATTAAACCTTATGACATTGATTTTGAATCTTTGCAGGTATTGAAATAACACTTCTAATTGATCACTTGTCACAATAATTGGATTAGATCTATTAGCATAAAAATCTACCCAACCACCAATAGTGAATTCATTAGATTGATTAGGTTGACTTAAACCATCTCGCATATGTATTATTATCGAATAAAAAAGTTCTGGAGTAATGTCTGCATTATGTATTCTTTTTACATTATCAATTAAACTACTAATCTGTTCATCACTATTTATTACACCTTCATAGTGTACTGGATATTCTATAAACATATTTTATTTATTAATTATTGATTTCTAAATGATTTTAACCATCTGAAAGGTAAGACTATAAAACATAATCTCTATGATTTATAAAAAATACTTAATTGAAAATATTAACCCCTACACCCTTTTAATCCTTATATTTATAAATAACATAATTTCTATATAATTGTATATTTGATACTATGAACGTACGCCTTACCGAAGATCAAAAAATCCAAATTTTAAATGCAGGTGATGTATATAAGATTATGCAACAAATCTTATTACGTCAAAACAAAATACGTCGTAGTCAGGAATATTTTTGGGTGGTAGGTCTGGATAATCAAAATACGGTCTTATTTGTTGAGCTAATAAGTATAGGTGGTACAAATCGTGTAAATGTATCGCCACCCGATGTTTTTAGAATGGGTATTTATAAACTTGCTGTTAAGATGATCTTAGTACATAATCATCCTAGTGGTGTGTTAACTCCTTCTGAAAACGATAAAAACTTTACTGACCGTCTTTTAAAGGTGGGTAAGATGATAGATATTAAGGTTATAGAACACCTCATCATTACCGAGAGTGATTACTTTAGTTTTATGAATGATGGTCTTATATCTGAATTTGAAAACAATGGTCTTTACGAACTTGTCAAAAAGGAAAGTGAAGAGATGAAAGCTTTCAAATTAGAGATTGCCGAGAAGAAGGCTAAGAAAGAAGAAGCTTTAGAGATTGCTAGGCGTTTAAAATCCTTAGATGTAGATATTGAAACTATCAAAAAATCTACAGGATTAACTAAAAAGCAGATTGAGAAGATATAGTTAACTATTGAAAATTTTATTTATGAATTCTAAATCTATCAAAATACTTATATCCAATAATATATTTATTTTACTTCTGTTTAATTGCAATTAATATCTTTCTTAACTCTAGAAGTTCTTGTCTCATAACAAACCTTACTACTCCTAGATGCTCATTATCAATAGATTTATATATTTTTAACAATTCAAATTCTTCTTTTAATGTATCTAAAAAATCAATATCTGAATATTTAATATAATTATGATATGCTTTTTTTATTCTGACAATTTGAATTTGAACACCCTTCCATTTTTCTCTTCTATCTTTATGTAAATCACCTCTATGTAAACCAAACGTTTCTACAGAGGTTTTAACCATTTTCTCTTTTCTTATGTTTATACCTTCAATTGGAAAAATCTCTCCATCTTCATTATATCTAATCATAGTTTCAGGTTTATCAATACAAGGATTTATTAACAGCCTCACTTTTTCTTCTTCTTTTAAATCATTACCATAACTGGCTCTTTTTGATTCATCAAATAAAGGGAAATAATCTAGTTTACCAGAAACAAATTTTTCACCTAGATCTGTTTCGTGAGTTCCTGTTCTATTACAATGTGCACAGGCAGATAATAAATTATCCCAGTCTGCAGCTAACCAGTAATAACCTCTTATTGAATTACCTGTTTCTTTATTTTTAATACTAGTTTTTGGGCGAAAATGTTCTTTATCAATTGGAGCAGTTTTATTGATTTTAGATTCACAGTATGCACATTTACCATTAAATAATTTTATCAAAGCTTCTTTAACTTCAGGCTTTTTAAAAAGCTTATGATCAAAAGCTTTTTCTTTACCATCTGTCACATAATGTTTATGAGCTTTTTCATGTTCAATATTAGAATCCTTTTCTAGAATTTCTGGTTTTTTAGCTTTACTTCGATCTATAAATATCATTCTTCCAAGTCATTTAAAAATTCATCCATTAACTCAATTGCTATTTCTTTAACTTCTTTTACAACTTTTATTCTTGAGAATGGTTTTTTAGATTGTTTCTGTTTACTTAAAATTTCATCTATTGCTACATATAGTAATTCTTCTCTAAGGCTATTTCCTAAATGATTTTTTTCTCTAAGTACCTTTTTAAGGTCATCCAGTCTTCTTTTCTCTGAGATATTTAATGATTCACTTGACTTATATAGAAGTTCATAATATTCTATAAAGTCTTCTTCCATTTCTGGGTCAACTGTACTAAACAAACCAAAAAACTCTGAAGTTAATAATTGATCTGCTCTATACTCAGAAGGGTTTGGTAAATCTGTTAATACTTCAAGTTCCCCATTATTAGACTTCAAAACATAGGTTTCATTTTCTTCAATTCCCTTGAGACAAAGAGGGTCATGTGTTGTTGCCAAAAATTGAACATTAGGAAATGTTCTTCTTAGTCTTTTTACTATTTGCATTTTCCATCTTGGATGTAAGTTTGCACCTATTTCATCTATAACAACAAAACCTGAAGCATTTTCAATACTTTCATTATTAAGTAATAAACCTTCTATTATATTACACCCTAATGTTATTATAGATTGATAACCATCACTTAACTGATTAAAAAACTGTTTTCTATCTGAATTGTTATATTGAAACCAAACTTCTTCTGTATTTTCTTTTCTATAGATTTTGGCTCTATTTTCTAACATTAATAAGTCTAATAAAGAAATAGCTACATACTCAAACTGTTCAGGTGTTAAACGAAGAATAAATTTTAATGCATTATGTAAAGGAGTAGCTGGATTAAAAAAATTATCTACAAAACAACTTCCCTTAAAACTTTTATAATAACTATCATTTTTGTTAGAATGTTTGAATGGCCCGAATGCAAGTATTGAACTATTAATAAAATGGTCTTTTGGTAAGAAATACAATATCCTATCTGCAATTAAAACATCAGCATTTAAATTATTATTATTAAACGAAATTATAACAGATGCATTTTCGTCCTGATCTCTTTTTATTTCATGTTTATTAAATTTGAATCCAGAGTAATTTCTGCCAATTAATGTTTTTAAAGTAGCTGAAAGTGTGGAACTTTTACCAACGCCATTTTCGCCAATTAAGATTGCCCAACCAGCATTTCCATTTTTAGTACGTTTAAAATCAATTGTTATTTCATTTATAGACTTATAATTTTTTATGGAAATAGTGTTAATTTCAAATTGATTAATAACAGTTCTTGGTATATCATTAAAACTATGTTCTTGCTTTAGTGTAATTTTTAATTTTCGTCTAAAACTAGTCGGCAAAAAATTCTTTGGAGAATTAATTATATTTCTTTCCCAGAAATATTGACGAATAAAATATCTACGCATCCCCAAATAAGGAATTTCATTAGTATTAAAACTCTCTTCTAAACGCTCAAAAATATTTTGCATCTCGCTGCTATTAAAGAATGTACCGTCTGGATTATAACCTTTTTGCGCTTTTAATAAATCTTCAAAAAGATAATCCAATTCAAAAACAACAACTTTTCTAGCTTCAACCAATTCGGTTCTATTTAAACCTAATAAATCAATAGTTATTCTTCCTCGTTCCGTCTTAGTATATATTATTCCATTTTGGTCATAATAAAAATATTCTTCTGGATTTTCATATTCTGGATCTATAAAAATTGGGTTTTCTTTATTGAAAAGTGTTCCTTTTCCATAATATTTAACTGTAGCTCTTTGTTTAGATATTGGAAAATAATTTTTTTTATTAGAATTACATACTTGACAAACTGGGTACAAATTATTCCAATTAAAAGCTAACCACCAATAATGTTCTGATGAAATTTTACCATCAATATCTGCTGCTGCATGATGTGGTCTAAAATGATCTATAGTAACAAAAGAATCTTTAAATTCGGATTCACAGTACGCACATTTATTAGCTGTTTTTTTTAAAAGCTCACTTTTTACATTTTTAAGTTTTAGCTCTATGTCACTAATCGGAAACTTTTTTTGACTACGACGAGATATTGGTTGCGAAAAATGTTTTATTAATAAGCTTTTAAACTCTTTTACATCATTAGATTTAAAAAAGGCAGGCTCTTTAACTTTTATGGTTTTAATCATAATAATTTTACAGTTAACAAAATCGTTGACAGTAAAGGTAGTATTTGTTATGATTCTAGGGTAGAAATAGGTAGTAAGTTATTTGTTTATTTACACACAACTCATTTGAATATAGTCATTAAGACAAATAAAATAATTAGGATAGATCCCTCATTCTCCGCAAAAGAAACCCGCAACAATGTTGCGGGTTTTTTGTTTTCTGACAAGAGCCAAGCTTGCTTGCGCGAAACGTCTGAAAATAAAAACTCTATTACCTCCGCAACGCAAAATGTCCTACAAGAACTTGATTGCTTAACGTAAACGCTTTATACCAAAATCCAGCATCTAACAGACGTCTCCCATTAAAGGTACCATCCCAGCCCATACTTCTCGGACTAAAACTTGTAATACGTTTTCCATAACGGTCATACACTTCAATACGGGTGATGGTTTCTCCGCGTACTACAATACCACGTACTTGCCAGTAATCATTGATACCATCACCATTAGGTGTAAAATATTTTGGAAACCCTAAATCTATATCTGCATTAAGGCTTGCACTATCAATCCCACAACCATTACGATCTCTTACAAAAACTTCAACATCAGAAATTCCAAGATTAGTAAATACAGGACTATCCTGATACGGACCATCGGGAGATACGATAGAATACTCATAATCCCCTATCCCACTTACGGCGACATTGATACTCACATTCAGATTTTGAATACTTACATTTAAATCCTCTATAACTGGCGCTTCTGATACAGATACTGTAAAGGTGTGCGAACTATCACAGGTAATGATTCCTTCTTCTATAGGTACTTCTGTGATTACGTCAAGTCGATATGTACCACTCTCTGTAATAGTGACATTGCGAGTGGAAGAAATTTCTAATGCAGCGCCATTTACCATCTGAATCCAAGAAAACACCTCGCCTACTCCTGTATAGCTCAATTGTAAAGGATCATCATTATTACAAAAACTATAACTATCCTCTAAAATGATTTGAGGATTTAAATCGACAGTTTCTCCTGTGATAGGATCAAAGTAAGGACCACAACCTAAAGTCGTTGTAAAACACGTCTGTGTACAATCTATCGCATCTCCAGCAGTATTATAAGGAGTTACTGTTACATAATATTTTATTCCCTCATCAAAATCAACAACAAAGGTAGATGTCACATTTCCAAAATCTATATCATCCACAATATCTGAAGCAGTTGGACTACTACCTATCGTAAGTCTATACCCATCTGCATTGGCTACAGGTACCCATGTAAGTAAAGGCGTAATCGCGACATTATCTTCTCCATTCATAGGTGAATTAAGCATCGTACATTCTGGTACTTCCGAAGCATTGATTAATGTAGTAAAGGTACTATCGTTGTTGCAGGCTACGGCTTCTCCTACAGCATTACGAGGGGTTACACTCGCATAATATAAAGTTCCTTCTGCAAGGGGTGTTGTGATTTGAAATGAAAGCCCTCCATTGGTAATCAATTGATTTGCCAGCACGTCATTCCCTCCTAGTGTGGTTCCTATATTAAGTAGGTATTCTGTTGCTCTCGGAGCATAACTCCAGGTAATAAGAGGGGTTAAGGGTACATCAATAGTACCATCTAGCGGACTCGTAATCATATTACATCCTGGTAATGTAGTGATGCTACCTATAGTAAAAGTTTGCGCATTACATAATGTAGTGGGATCTGGATCTGCTGGATCTTCTCTAAGACCAACGATAATTGTATATGTTTCGTTTTCTGGCCATCCCATAGCAGGTCTATAAAACGTTTGTGATGGCGTTCTTTGAATTTCTGACATAACTCCACCAGAATCTGTAATCATAAGTGTATAGCCTCCTGCAACACCTTCATCTGTCCATGTAAGTTCATTTTCTACAGGTAAAGGATTGGGACTTGTTAGGGTTGCACAATCTTGCGCTTTCGCGAAAGCGGAAACAACAAACAGCAATATAGTACACAACTGTATCTTAGATATGTGAACGAAGTAAAGAATCCCTCAATTTTATTTAAATATACTTTAAAACAATGATAATGCGGTAACTTTAACAACGCAGACAATTAACAACTGTTCTAAAAAAAGCAGTTGCTACATTAAATAAAACATTAACTTCCTAGTAGTAACTAAAAAAGTGTAATCTGTCCTTCATCATCATCTTGTGCATCACCATCGATATTTTCATCTTTTGCTTTTGGAGGGGTTTGATTTGGTGTCGTACCATCACTATCTTCTGATGAAGACACTGTTTCTTCTCCTATAACTTCTATCTCTTCTTTAGGGATTTCTATAGGCGCTTCATAAGGAAGGGATTCTAGCCAATTAAGTTGTTTTAACTTTTGAGGATACAATTGGTTTCCTAATGCATTGATTCCTTTTACAGCGATAAAGTCCTCCATACTCACCGATTCATTCTCTTTTTGATCTTTCCCTCGTTCTTTATAAAATATAAGTTCGGCGACCGGTCGGTGATCGGTAGAGACTAATTCTAGTTGACTATTTGCATGGTCAGAGATAAAGGTTTCATTCTTCTCTGGATTATCAATAAAGAAACGTTTTCCATAATATCGTTCTTTTTCACCATCCCAATAAATAGCAGAAATAGGTTTTTTAGGTTCCCATTTTTCTAGTACGATCATATCATTATCAAAATGTGCTGTTACATCTGGAACAATGGTACGTGCATTCCCATGTTGATTAATAATGAGTAGCCTGTCTTCGGATCTAAATTCTCCTAGTAAATCTCCTCTACCGTCAACATTAAGGCGTTGTACAGTATCATCAAACCAAATTTTACGTGGTTTTAACGTAGAGAGTCCTTTCTCCTTAAGCTCAACCGATTTTACAGAATGTTTTGTAACAATATTTCCTTTAGAGGCACGTCCTTTTATAAGAATATCTGAAAAATCTAACTCTAAGCGTAGTTTTTTAACGCTTGCAACTGCTCTTAAATATACTGTAACTGTCTCTGCTTCCCCATTAGGATTTGGGGTAAAATAAAACATCACAGATCCTTTCTTATCATTGGTAAGATCGTACTCTTTATCTCGTGTGATTGAGGTTACATTAAAACGTTTTACATATGTAGCACCTCCTGCTCCATCTCTATAAATCATATTATAAGTCGTGCGCTTGTCTTTTTTCTTAAACACCGCCACATGAATGATATCTTTACCTATAAAGGTTTTAGTATCTACTTTGGTCACCATCATTTTACCTTCTTTGGTAAAAACAATAATATCATCTATATCAGAACAGTCAGTAACATACTCATCCCTTTTAAGAGAAGTTCCTATAAAGCCTTCTTCTCTATTTACATAGAGTTTGGTATTTCGTAAAACTACTTTTGTGGCTTGGATATCATCAAAAATGCGAATCTCCGTTTTGCGCTCTTTTCCTTTACCATAGTCTTTCTTTAAACGGGTAAAGTAATCTATAGCATATTGTGTAAGATTATCAAGGTGATGATTTACTTGTGCTATTTGTTCTTCGAGCGCATCTATTTTTTGTTGTGCTTTATCAATATCAAATTTAGAGATACGTTTGATTCGTATTTCTGTAAGGCGTGTTATATCTTCTTCTGTGACTGCTCGTTTTAAATGCCCAACATGTGGTTTTAACCCTTTATCTATCGCCTTTATAACTCCGTCCCATGTTTCTTCTTCTTCAATATCACGATAGATTCTATTTTCTATAAAAATACGCTCTAAAGAAGCATAATGCCATTGGTTTTCAAATTCATTACGTTGTATTTCTAATTCTTGGCGTAATAATTCTTTTGTACGATCTGTACTACGTTTTAACATTTCTGTCACTCCAACAAACAACGGGCTATTATCCTCTATCACACATCCTAAAGGAGAGATAGAAGTCTCGCAGTTTGTAAATGCATATAATGCATCTATGGTCTTATCTGGTGATATTCCAGAGGGAAGGTGTACTAAAATTTCAACATTTGCTGAGGTATTATCTTCTATTTTCTTAATCTTAATTTTCCCCTTATCATTGGCTTTTAAGATAGAATCTATTAAGGAACCTGTAGTCTGCCCAAAAGGGACTTCTGTGATGACAAGGGTATTTTTATCCTGTTGATTCATGCGTGCTCGTACACGTACTTTTCCACCTCGGAGTCCGTCATTATAGTTTGTAAAGTCGGCAATTCCTGCAGTTGCAAAATCTGGAAGTATTGTAAATCGTTTGTCTTTAAGATGCTTAATCGAAGCATCTATAAGTTCTATAAAATTATGAGGTAATACTTTGGTACTTAATCCTACCGCAATTCCTTCTGCTCCTTGTGCAAGAAGTAATGGGAACATCACTGGTAAGTTAATTGGTTCTTTTTTACGTCCATCATACGACGCTTGCCAATCGGTAATTTTTGGATTATACACTACATCTAGTGCAAACTTAGAAAGTCGTGCTTCTATATATCTAGATGCTGCTGCACGATCTCCTGTGAGTATATTTCCCCAGTTACCTTGGGTATCTATCAATAAGTCTTTTTGACCTATTCCTACCATAGCATCACCAATACTCGCATCCCCATGAGGGTGATACTGCATGGTGTGACCTACCACATTAGCTACTTTATTATAACGCCCATCATCTAGTTCTTTAAGCGCATGCATAATACGACGCTGCACAGGTTTAAAACCATCTTCTATAGCAGGTACAGCACGTTCTAGAATTACATATGAAGCATAGTCTAAAAACCAATCTTGAAACATCCCCGACACTCGAGTAATCGTTTCTCCTGTCACTTCCCCTCCTTCCTGAGGTAGCATCTCTTCGTTTAACTCTTCTTCGTTATGCTCGTTTATTTCTTCACTCATTGGTCAATAAAGTCCGTTAGTTTATTTAGTATTAGGTAAATAAGTATCTGCTTCTTTTCTGGTATACGATCCAACTTCATATTTCATTTCTGTTCGCAACCAAGTAAAATGTGTTTTTAATACTTCATTATTTTTTTCAAAATCTTTTTTAAGAATATCTAATGCTCCAAAAAAATGATCTGCAGCTTTAAATGATAACATTAAACCTCCTCCATTAGAATACCATTTTTGTAGTTTTTCTAATCGTTTGTCTTGCTCCTCTTTCTTGGAAATATTGTTCTCACATAGTTTCCAAAGTTTGATGTACGTTTCTGCTTTTTTCTGAGCAATCGAGTTTTTCAATTCTCGTTGTAATGCCATCTTAGCATTATATTTTGCTAGAAAAAGGCTCGTAATATATCCCACAATGATTCCTGCGGTGGCAATAAGTAAGTTTTGAAGTACATCGGTGGTCATGACTATTTGATATCGTTTACTAACTTTCTTCTACTCTATCTAATTCTACTTTCAGATTTTCAATAATAAATTTCTGACGATCTGGTGTATTTTTGCCCATATAGAAAGAGAGTAAATCTTCAATCATTAAGGCTTTATCAAGCATCACTGGTGCCAAACGAATATCCTCTCCAATAAAATATTGGAACTCATCAGGAGAAATCTCTCCAAGTCCCTTAAATCGGGTGATCTCAGGTTTTGCCCCCAACTTAGCCATCGCATCTTGTCGCTCTTGCTCACTATAACAATAGATCGTTTCTTTTTTATTACGAACTCTAAACAAAGGGGTTTCTAAAATATATAAATGTCCTTCTTTAATAATTTCTGGAAAGAACTGTAAAAAGAAGGTGATCAATAATAATCTAATGTGCATTCCATCTACATCGGCATCAGTTGCGATGACGATATTGTTATAGCGTAAGTCCTCGATAGACTCTTCTATATTAAGCGCTGCTTGTAGGAGATTGAATTCTTCATTTTCATACACAATCTTCTTGGTAAGCCCATAGCTATTTAAAGGTTTTCCTTTTAAACTGAAAACAGCTTGTGTATTTACATCTCTTGATTTTGTAATCGATCCACTTGCTGAATCTCCCTCTGTAATAAATAGGGTGGATTCTAGATTACGTTCTTTCTTACTATCCGTAAGATGAATACGGCAGTCTCTTAACTTTTTGTTGTGTAAGTTGGATTTTTTTGCTCTGTCTCTGGCTAACTTTCGGATACCAGAGAGATCTTTACGTTCTCGTTCTGCTTGTAATATCTTTCGCTGTAAAGCATCTGTAACCTCAGGATTCTTATGTAAAAAATTATCTAACGATTTTTTAAGAAAGTCATTAATATAGGTGCGTACCGTAGGTAGATCGCCTCCCATATCTGTACTTCCCAACTTGGTTTTTGTTTGAGATTCAAAAACAGGCTCCATGACTTTAATACTAATGGCAGACACAATAGATTTACGTATATCCGAAGCCTCGTAATTTTTACCGTAAAATTCTCTAATGGTTTTTACTACGCTTTCGCGAAAAGCTGCCTGATGTGTTCCACCTTGTGTCGTATTTTGTCCATTCACAAACGAGTGATACTCTTCTGAGTACTGCGTTTTACTATGCGTAATCGCTATTTCTATATCATCTCCTTTCAGATGAATAATAGGATATAAACGATCCCCTTCAGCAATACTTTCAGAAAGTAAATCTTTTAGCCCATTTTCTGAAAAGAACTTTTCCCCATTAAAAACAATCGTCAATCCAGGATTGAGATACACATAATTTTTAATAAGACGTTCTACATACTCACTACGAAATTTATAATTTTTGAAGATCTTCTCATCTGGAGTAAAAGAAACTTTCGTCCCGCGACGACGAGACGTTTCATCTAATAAATCTTGATTATTCAGTTCTCCTCGTTCAAACTCTGCCGAAGCAGATTTTCCATCACGGGTAGACTCTACTCTAAAATAACTAGAAAGTGCATTTACTGCTTTGGTACCTACTCCATTAAGTCCTACTGATTTCTTGAATGCACGAGAATCATACTTTCCTCCTGTGTTCATTTTTGAAACGACATCTACCACTTTGCCTAAAGGAATCCCACGTCCAAAATCGCGTACAATCACCTTCTCTCCTTGAATGGAAATTTCAATGGTTTTACCAGCACCCATCACAAATTCATCAATACAGTTATCAAGTACTTCTTTTACAAGAATATAGATACCATCATCTGCACTTGATCCGTCACCAAGTTTTCCAATATACATTCCTGGTCGCATACGAATATGCTCCTTCCAATCAAGCGATCGTATATTATCCTCGTTGTATTGCGTTTCTTTAGTCATAATTGTAGGTAGAATGGCTAATATAAGACATCATAAGCGCTTATAAAACCCGATAAAAAAGAAGTAATCAACAATTTTATGATAATAACTGTTGATTGTTTTATAACTACTTACTTATGTATTTTTTGTGTATGTTTTACAAAAAATAAATCCCGCTATATAGCAGGATTATTTGCAATAATTTTAATGTTTTATCAATCATTTTGACAAGGCTTTGCATGTTGTGCTAATTGCCACATAAAATTAGTTTGATAATAGGTAGCATCAGGATCTGATGCATTTGTAAGATAATCTTCTGGTATTGGGGTTCCTGAATATGTTACTGGGTGAAAACCTAGTGTCGTTGTGTCTGATGCTCTTTGAAATTGAATAGTGCTGCTTAAATCCACTTGATTATTTATACTATCAATGATGAACATTCCTAGATTACCACGTTGTCCATTGCTATCTTTTATATTATTTACCGTAGCTCTTGCGTGACAGGATATACAGGAAGATGAAGTCACAAGATTTGCTTCTAAAATAGAATTACCAAGTAATAGCGTATCTCCCATAGTATTTGTGTATTCCGTCTGACTTCCTTTTAATCTATAGTTCTCAAAAACACTTGGGACTCCAAATTCTTTGAATAATGCTTTGAGTTCTGGAGTTGTTTTACCTATGGTATATCCTTTATTGACTTCCTCATGAGAAGGAATATAACTTGGTGTACATCCAAAAGCATCTTTACAACCTATATAATCACACAATCCTATATTACTTGAATGTTCAAAAGTAGCCCATACCCAATTAGGTAATTCATGAGTGACAAGATGAAAAGCAACAAGCCCCATATTTGTTTTTCCCGTAACTGTAGAGTCTACTGCGTTATAACCACTAATTATTTTTTGATAATATGCATCTACATTTTTCCCTTGTTCTACCAATTGATCTACGGGTAACCATTGTGCCTTTATCATCATAGCATCAGAAGGAAAACTAATAGCATTGGTTTTTGCCATATCATATACCGTATTCTGATTGTATAGTTCCATTTTCTGTATATACTCAAACATAGGTTTATTAATCCGTAATTCTTCATAATATGGAGCTGTAAAATTAAGGGTTAAGAATACAAAATCTGTAGTTATAAAATTTCCTGGACGATTATTAATTCCATCTAGAATTGCAACTCTTTTTGGAGTAGCCTCAGACACGTCAACGATATCTAAAGGCCAAGAAACACTATCACAAGGATTGCTATAGGCATGCTCAGTAGTAGACCAAAATTCCCAATTTAAATTTATAGGGTCTTCTGTTTTTACTTGGAAACTTCTAACCATTTTTTCCCAAACATACTTATCCGTTTGATATGTTGCCATTTTTGCATCTGGCTCTTGTGTTACCGCTACATATGAATCTGACTTGGAACAGCCTAATACAATTGTAAGAAGAGAAACATAGAGTATCAGAAAATAAATGAAGTGACTTTTTATTGATTTCATAATAGTTTGATTAATATTAACTCATCAAACATATTGACTATCAATAAATTAAAAAAGAGGGTAACCCCTTGAATTACAATACGTATAAACCCTTATTCTTGATAAGGAATGCGTAATTTAAATGATGAAAAAAAATTCCCCAAGAGGTTAGTTATACAAAATCATTAACACACTTAAACCCCAAATTCAAGTGACTCACTTAATAGCAAACTTCCCCAAATCTTTTTATGGCCCTACCTGTAATTAAACAACCATGATATGATTTAAAGCTTACCGCGCGAACTCTCGAGGAATCACATAATTATCAAAACCTCTATAGTTATGATGTTATAAATTTAATAATCAAATAGATAGATTGCCCAAAAAGTATATATACAATCTATATACAATGCTTAAAAACACATCTATACAATCTATATACAATTCTAAAAAGTACTTATGTATTGCGTTAGACTTTCTTCTTTAGAAAGTCCTAGTTTTTTGCGCAATCTCGATCGGGCAATTAAAATACTATGTGGTGTCTGGTTTGTAATAGAAGATATATCTTTTGTAGACAATCCTAATCTAAGAAAAGCGCTAATTTTCTTTTCATTAGGTGTAATCCTTGGAAATTTTGCTAATAAGTTATTATAAAAATCTACATGTACTTTTTCAAATACATGTTGAAATTCTTCCCAGTTATAACTCCGTAAAGAAGCTTTGGTTTCTCTAATTACTGCTGCAATTTTGCTGCTAGCATCATCATCATTACTTCCAGAATGAATATCAGAAAGTTTTTGAATAAGAGATTCATATTGTTCTTTTTGTTGTAATAAAGACATCGCATTTGTAGTGAGCTCTTTCTCTTTTAGCTTTAATTCAAGAGCAATAATCTCTTTTTCTTGTTGCTGTTGTTTTGAAAATATCTTTTCATTTTTAAGCCGTAATGCGATTAAGTCTGTTTTATTTCTTTCTGTTTTAAGTTGTAATTCTTTTTCTTTTACTAAAAAATTGTTTTTCTTTTTCTGATAAAACCAAGTATACCAAAGCACTACTAATGCCAGAATAGTAGAAAGAATCCATATCATTGTGTTACGTTTTGTAATCGCATTTGCAGCTGTTAAGCTTTGTATTTCCTTTTCTTTTTCACTTGTTTGATACTTAGCATCTAGCTCCAACATGAGTTCATTTTTATCCTGATCAAACATATTATTTATGATCTCTATATATTCTTCTTTTAAAACAAGACTATTTTTAAAATCTCCTTCCAACGCATATGCATGACTGAGATTACGTGTAGCGTCTTCTAAGTGATATTGAAGCCCTAACGTACATGCGCCTTCATATACTTGTTTTGCAACAACCAAAGCTTCTTTAGAGCGATTTGTAGCCATATATAAAGACGATAACTCCTTAAGGGTTGCTACTCTTCTTCTTGGAATAGATGACCAAGCGTCTATTTGCATTGCTTTAGACAAATAGATATCTGCTTTCGTATACTCTTCATTTATAATATAAAACCGCCCAAGATTATGGTATAAAATAGCTTCGCTAAAAGGGCCATCTATAATTGATGAAGGAATCATAGATTCAAGAAGCGCAACTGCCTTTTCTAGTTGGTTATTCTTATCATATGCTAATGCTAGGTTTAAAGACATTATAAATTTAGAATGCACATACGTACTATCAAGTCTATTGACCTCTTGTCTAGCAAATTCCATATACTCTACTGCTTTTTCACCATTACCCTGCAACCTGTACACATCTGCAATTCCAGAAAAAGCATAAGCCTTTATTTTATAATTTTTAAGATTATCTGCTATTTTTATATTTTCTAGATGTAATTCAATAGCTTCACTATATTTACCAACGTCATCATATAAATATGCCTTTAAAATATTAAGACTATATAACTCACGTTGATTTTGAAGTTTCTTATTAAGAGCATACCCTATATCTAAATAATATCTTGAAGAGTCTCTATCAGATTTTTCGTGATAATACTTCTTAGCAAGACCAATAACAGATGTAAGTTGTAACGTATCTATATGATGCTTACTAGCTATACTATAACTTTGAGTAAGGTGATATATAGCAGAGTCCACCTTTTTTGATTTAAATGATTTACTTAACGTATAATGAGCTTGCGCAATAGCGATAGGCACTTCACTTGTTTTTATAACAAGCTGTAAACTATCATTAGTTGACTTTTGTGCATACATAGTAAACACAAAAAGACAGCATAATGCTGAGAGGTGGTATTTAGACATTTTTTTAAGTTGGGTATACACATATACTACTAGCAAATTATAAAATCACAGTATGTATATGTATACAATTTATAAAAAACTGAATGGAAAAACAATTCATGGTATCTTTAGCTCAAGATATTGATCAACTTCTACACCAAAATAATCCTAGTAAAAAAAGAGTAAAATATGACTACAAAAACTACATCTGATCGCTTTGTCTATATCATAGGAATTGTAATTATTGGATTTATCCTCTTCAAAATCATAGGATATATATTACCAGATCAAGATCCCAGATATGACGCTACTTCTCTGTTAGAAACTGTTATGGAAACGCAAGGTGGAAAAGAAAACTGGAGCCATATTAAAAACATGAATTATAAAAAATCATTTCAATTATATGCAGAAGATGGTAGTATAGAAAAAGACCTCAAAGAGCAACATACATATGATTTTACAGAAGGAATAAATCGTGAGGTAACCTGGATTCAAAATGATACTTTATATGAAATACATCGATCAGATAGTGCTATATATCAAATTAAAAATGGTGTGTCTGATACATTAGCCACTTCAAGTCAATTACAATCTAAACTAAATGCTGCAACTTTTGTGGTAGGGCTTCCATATACCTTAGATGCCCCTACTTCAATAAAAACGTATGAAGGAGTTCAGGATTTCCAAAACACTCCTTGTCACGTATTAAAAGTCACTTTTAAAGGCTCTCAAGATGTATGGAGACATTACTATAGTAAAGAAGACTTCTCTTGGAAAGGATACTGGGTTAAAACATCAGATCACTATAGCCTTATTATAAATGAAGAAATGATCACAGAAAATGGGTTTACGCTTTCGCGAAAGCGTAAAAGTTACCGTACAGATTCGTTGAAAAATATTACTTATTTACGAGCGTCTTATCTATATGAAGATTACAAAATAGAATAAATCCTTATTTATGCAGCTCCTCTTTCCAACTTCATAAATTGAGATGGCGTAAGATTACTAAATCGCTTAAAGGACTTATTAAACGTCACTTTATTATTGTAACCAACCTCGTATGCAATATCAATAATATTGAGATTATCTTTATTAGACTTGAGTAATTCCATAGCCTCTTCTACTCTATATTTATTAATCAACTCAAAGAAATTAAGATCAAAATGTTCATTAATAACTTGAGAAGCATTATGTCTTGTTGTACCAAGTCTTTCGGCTATAGTTTCAAGTTTAATAGAGTTTTGTCTGTATACTTTTTCAACTTCTAATAATCGAACCAATTCTTCTTTTAACTCTGTAGAGAAACTGGTTGTAAGTCCTGAATTCTTATATTTAACAACCTCTTTTTTAAGCGCTTGCACAGTACCCACAAGTACTTGAGGGTTTGCATAAGCTATATATCCAACATATAATACTAATGTTGCCATAGCAAAAAATTGAATATCAAAAATAACACCTTCAAAACCAATCGTCATAATATTAATTGCATATAATGTATATGAAATAGCATACACTCCATGAATGATCATGATCATTTTTTGAAGCTTTATTTTCTTAGGTGTTACTTTAGCCGATTTTTTGACATTCTTAAGATACAAGCGTAATGTATAATAACCATACACCATAAGTGATGTTAACTTTATAATTGCAACTTGATTCAAATATGGATGCTCATCATATTGCCCTACTCCAAGCATTACTTTTAATTTTTCTTCTGCAGATAAACTATAAATAGGTATAAATACAATGATAAATCCTAGGGTAGGTAATAGATGTAATAAATCTGATTTTTTAAACGAATAATTTTCAGTGATTCTTTTAAAATAAAAATACAAAATTGGACCATATAAAAAAGATAGCATGGTTGACATATTCTGTGTATGCGGGTGGTATAATGTATAATGGCTTGTATATAAAGTTGTATGTATTAAAAAGAATGAATGCATAAGTACAAAAAACCCTATAAGAGCGTTTGCTACTCTATCTGTACGTTTTCTTAAATTAAGCACAAGTGCAATAAAAATTCCTATCAGCCCTACATATAAATACAAAAACGAAATTATACTAAAATCAACAATATATTTATCTTTAAGTTCCTCAAAACCTTTACTATTATTTATGCTTTCATAAGCACTACCCTCTAAGATTGAAAAATCACCCGTTGCAAGAATATAATTTCTAATACTTTCTACAGCAAGATCCGTTTTTCCTTCTTTAGTGTATTTTATAGATTCTCTTTTATAGTTATCTCCCTGAGTAAGCTGAAAATCGCTTGTACTTACATCACCAATTTCAGGATCAATAGTAAGACTAGTAAAACTAGATATGCCACAAAATAATGTGACGATTAATAAAGCTCTTGTAATGTTTTTTATAAGCTGCATATATTGGATGGTATTATAGGAACAACCACAATAAAGGTACAAAATTGTCGTACATATCAAAATATTATAGTACGCACCGATAAATGTTTACTTTTAAACCTTTGCCCATTTTTAATTTTACAAAAGAACAAAAATACTCAAAACACTATAAACAAAGGCTTTAATTAGTAAACTTTTATCGGATAGACAATAGTAAATAGTAAAATATAATCGGATTAATAAAAGTGTTAAAATTAAGACGAAGGGGAAACAGTAAGCCAATTACGTGTAAAATGCATATAAATTCTTACAAGAACTAAGCAAAACATCGATAAAATACAGTTTATTTATTAAGTTTTTAAAGCCAAATTTTAAAAAACACAAGCAGTAACATCAATCTTCAAGTATGTATTATCTCAATAATAAGGTCAAAATAATCTCTACATTAAGATTGTAGCAAACTAATAAGTTAGAGTATAATCATACTATTATTAGATTTTTAATATTAGCATTAATAGTATTTTAAACTATGTATATAACTTACAATATGTCTTAGTTTTCAATTGTTTGTTGAATATTAGTGTAGACTATAGCGATATATCCTACAAATAAAACTAATGATGCCATTGCAAAGAATTGTATATTAAAAATAATACCATTAAAACCTACAGTCATAATATTAATAGCATACAATGAATATGAGATTACATAGACTATGTGAATAATTATGATCGTTTTTTGAATATCAGCTTTTATAGAAACATTTGTTATAGATTTATTGACGCTTTTAAGATACATTCTTAGCGTAAAATAACCATAAATCATTAGAGACATTATTTTCATAATAGCTATATATCCCAAATATGGATGTTGATCATATTTCCCTACTCCAAGCATAACTTTTAACTTTTCCTCTGCAGATAAGCTATATATGGGTATAAACACAATGAGGCATGCTAGTGTAGGTAATAGATGTAATGCATCTATCTTTTTGAACACATAATTTCCTGTAATTCTTTTAAAATAAAAATATAAGATTGGTCCATATAAAAAAGAAAATATTGTGGACATATGTAGTGTATGTGGGTGATATAAGGTATAATTAGCCTTATACAATATTGTATGGATTAAAAAAAGCGAGTGCATAAGAACAAAAACGCTCAAAAGTCTATTTGCAACTTTATCTGATCGTCTTCTTAAATTAAGTATAAATGCGATAAAAAACCCAATTAAACCTATATAAATATAGAAAAACTCACTAATTCCAAAATTAATAGTGTAATCATTTTTAAGTCTTATAAACCCTTCATCACGAGATATATTTATATAAGCACTACTTTCTAAAATTGAAAAATCACCAGTAGCAATAATATAGTTTCTAAGGCTCTCTACAGCAAGATCAGTTTCTCCATTTCTAGTATATTGTATAGATTCTCTTCTATAATTTTCAACTTTAGTAAGTTGAGAACTATGTATACTAATTGTCTCTACTCTTTCAGTATCTACTATAGCGTCCACTTTAAGTTCAATAAAACTAGATAAGCTACAAAATAATATAATCACTAAAAATATTCTAATAATGGTACTTAGTAATTTCATATTTGGATGGTGTTAGTAGCAGTAATTACATTAAATATACAATATTGTCATAATTATAAAAAATGATATCATATTATGTACTTAAAAACATGTATATCAATCGATATTGAACATCAACAACATAACTGTCACTAGTTTACTTTCTGACCAATAATTTCTAAAGCGCTGGCAACAGTATCCATTTTTTCAATTTCGTCGTCTTCAATAGTGATGTCAAAATGATCTTCTACATCTAAGACTACATCTACTAAGTTTGCAGAATTGATATTTAATTCATTTATCAAATGGCTATTAGGTGTGATATCATCTACAGAAACATCTTCTGGTAAGTAAATTTTAATAATAGTTTTTAATGCCTCGTAGTTGTCTGTATTCATAGTATTGATTTTTATATTTTTATTATATATCGTATTTTTTTAAAAGTATACAACAGTTTACGTCTCCAAAACCAAAACTAGCCTTGGCTGCTACTTTAATTTCTGTGTGTATCGTTTTATTTGGAATTCTCTCTTGATCTACAATTGTAAGTATATCTTCATGGATATCATCACAATTTACATTTCCAAAAACCATACCTTCTGAGAGTTCTAGTACTGTTGCAACACTTTCTATACTTCCTGCAGCAGCAAGACAGTGTCCAGTCATGCTTTTAAGGGAATTTATATATGGAAAATCTTTACCGGCTCGTCCTAGTGCTTCGCTCCAGTTTTTTACTTCTGTAGGGCACATTCCAGTTGCTGTAAGATGCCCATTAATGGTATCTATGGAATCTGGATGGACATTTGCATACTGTAATGCATCCTTAATGCATCGTTGAACTGCTACACTATTAGGTGCGGTCATGCTTCCAGCTTGACGTTGTCCACCACTATTTACAGCGCCTCCTAAAATTTCTGCATAAATGGTTGCTTCTCTAGCAATGGCACTTTCTAAGCTTTCTAGAACTAATGCTCCTGCTCCACTTCCTGGAACAAATCCTCCTGCATCACTTTGCATAGGTCTACTTCCCAATTCTGGTTGATCATTATGTTTTTTATTAAGAACACGCATAGCATCAAAACCACCCCATATATAAGGCCCAGAATCGTTACATCCACCTACAAGCATACGTATTGCCTGTCCATTTGCGATACGCTCATATCCCATCAAGATACTTTCTGTACCTGTTGTGCATGCACTAGAATTGGTAGTCACTTGATTACCACAACCTAAATAACCTCCTAAATACGCGCTTATACCGCTTGCCATCGTTTGGATAACTGTAGTACTCCCTAGACGTTTTACTTTTCCCTCATCAGTAAGATAAATGGCTTTTCTAAACTTCTCAGCGCCTAATAGAGAAGTACCAAAAATAATACCACTATCATAATCTACAGTTTCTTTATCAGTAACAGTAAGACCCGCATCTTTCCAAGCATCTACACCAGCTATCATTCCATACACAATGCCGGTAGCTTCAAGATCTCTTAACTGTAAAGGAGTAAAATATGATGAAAGCAAATCTTCAGGAATTTGAGGTTGACCAGCGATTTGACATCCAAAATTGAGATCAGCTAGTTCTTGCCTAAATTGTATTCCAGAAATCCCTTCTTTAATAGATTTTGTAAACGCAGGAATTCCAACTCCATTAGGAGCACAAACACCAAGCCCTGTAACAACAACTCTTTTTTTCATTTTTTATACTTGAAAAACTCCTGCTAACTCTCCTTGACAAACTACTTCGTCTTGACTGTTATAAAGCTTTACATTACATTTTAACTTATTAAATCTAAAATACTTCATATCGGACACCACTGTTACTCTTTCATTAGGATATACAGGCTTTAGGTACTCCACATTAGCATTTGTAAAAGCTACTTTCATATCCTGAAGTGGTGCTTTGTCTTTAAGTAAGTAAATACCTAAACACACAAGTCCTATTTGTGCCATGCATTCTGTAAGAATGACACCTGGTGTTACTGGGTATCCTTTAAAATGTCCTTTATAGAAGAAAGCATCATCTGTAAAAGTATAGGATCCTTTTATATGGGTATTGGTTACAACTTCTATATCATTTACAAATAGAAATGGCTCTGTATAAGGTAATAGTGCTATGATTTCTTCTCCTTTCATCGTATGTGTTCTCCCCCGTCTACAGGTATAACGGCTCCATTAATCCAAGAAGCTTCATCTCTACATAAAAGATACACTGCATTTGCTACATCATCTGGGATAGTCAAACGTCCATAAGGATTACGCTCTATCGATTTCTCTTTCATAATAGCACTTCCTGGTATTAATCGCAAGCTTTCTGTATCTGTTACGCCAGCTTGTATACAATTTGCTTTTATGCCCAATGGTGCAAATTCTAGCGCTATACTACGTGTGATACTCTCTAAGGCTGCTTTTGCAGCTGCGACAGCTCCATACTGTTTCCAGGCTTTGTGACTTCCTTCACTTGTAAAGGAAATAATTCTCGCATCTGGTGAGAATAAGTTCGCTTTCGCGAAAGCGGATACCCAGTCATATAAACTTATTGCCATAGCATCTAGTGTACGTACAAAGTCATCATGACTCAAAATAGTTCCTCCATCGCTATGCAAAGGTTTCAAATTTCCTCTTGCAATACTATGTATCAATGTTTTTATATGTCCTTTACCTATTTCTTTTAATAAATCATCGATTACCTGCAAACGCTTTTCTGTATTCATAGCATCTACATTATAGGCTAATACATGTATACCAAAAGATTTCATCTCTTGAACTGCTTCTTCAAAAGGAGCTAGTACACTTCTTCTACTACGATGTACAATACAGATGTTCATGCCTTCTCTAGCAAGCTTATGAGCAGTAGCAAGTCCTAAGCCACTACTTCCGCCTAAAACAATACCCCATTTTCCTTTATAATCTTGCGTAGCATCTATCATACTTACCATTTTAATAACACGCGTTGTGCTGAGAATCCTGGGCCAAAACTGAGCATAATCCCTATATCGTCTTTAGGTAATTTTTTATCCAGAAATCGTTCTAAAACATACAAAACAGTAGCACTACTCATATTTCCATATAATCGTAATACTTCTTTGGTATCATCTATATTCTTTCCTAATTTTCCAAAAAGATCTTCTACAGTTTCGACAATTTTACGTCCTCCAGGATGAAATATAAGGTGATTTACAGCATCTATATTTAGTTTATTTTTTTCTAAAAAGGGATGTATAATATCTGGAAACTGTTGTGCTATTGTTTCTGGAACTTTTTGGTCAAGGATCATTTGCAATCCCGTATTTACAAGCTTAAAACCCATCATTTGTTGTGCATCATAAAAATGATACATTTCTGTATCTATAATTTCTGGACCTTCGTCTTCCTCTCTAGATGAAAGTAATACACAAGCGGCTCCATCTCCAAAAATAGCAGCGCTCACTACATTTACCATAGAAAAATCTGTGTGTTGAAATGTAGCTGTAGGGCTTTCTATGGCAATAACAGCAGCACGTTTACCAGGGTTTGCTTTTAAAAACTCATTGGCATATACAACTCCAGAAACTCCTGCAGCGCACCCCATTTCTGTTACGGGTAATCGTACAATATCTTGTCGTAACTGTAAACTATTAATCAAATAGGCATCCAGTGAAGGAATCATGATCCCTGTACAACTTACTGTAATAATAAAATCTAATGATTGCGATTCCCAGTTTGCTTTCTGAAAAGCTTTTTGAAGTACTTGCTCTCCGAGTTTTACAACTTCTCGGGTATAGATATCATTTTTTTCTTCGAAGGTTGTTGCTGTAAAGACTTCTTCTGGCGCCATAATACTATAACGCTTATCGACAGCTGCATTACCAAAAATCTTTTTTACTTTTCGTTTAAAACGATCATCCTGCTCATGCAACCATACATCTAAAAAGGGAATAATTTCGTCTGTAGTTCTATGGTATTGCGGAAGTTGTTTTGCAACAGTGGTAATCTTTACATTCATAGGGTTTTAATTAACCACAAGTATCGAAATGCCCATTTCCAAGTGATCTCAGAATGTTCTAGTTTCAATTGTTGTGCAAATATTTTTAATTCTTCTTTTCTAAATCCGCTTGCAATAGACACAAGTCCATCATTTTTAGCCACATGGCTTTTGATAAAAATACGACTAAATAATCTAAATAACAGATATGCTATTTTACTTCTATGTAAGTCGTTTATAATTACTGCAACTTGCGCTAGTTTTACAAATTGCTTCATAAATCTAAGAATCTCTTGATCCTTAAAATGATGTAAAGTAAGTGTACATATTACTATATCACAACCAAACATCTCATTATCAATAGTTAATATATCCTTTTCTAACAATGTTATTTCTGGGTATGTTTTTGACAACTCAATTCCCATCGCAATACTTTGTGAACTTAAGTCAACTCCTATTAACTGTAAGTGTATATCATTATTTTTAAAATAGTCTGCAATAAGACGAAGCATCTCTCCATCTCCACAACCTACATCTACAATGGTCCATTCTTTTTTTAATGGGTTTTCTTGTATGAGTTTTTCTATGGCCTTAAATGTGATCGCATTACCGCCTAGCATCTTGTTTGACTTAGAAATATCAATAAGTGCATTTCTTAAATCTACCTCAGGAATATCGGGATCATCCATGAGTTCTCTTTCTGTAGATCTAACAGTTATATCTCTCATACTAATGGATGCCCATGTGTGGATTTTATAATATTCTTTAATACGTAAGGAGAAGTTCCTACTAATGATACTCCTATACGTGTCAATCTTTTATTTTGTAATGCTTGTTGGATAAGTCGTCCTGCTTTAAGACGTTTTTGAAAGGCAAGGTTCCATTGTTTTGTATATAAATCTTCAAGTTGATCTCTAGAGATATTTTGTAATCGTTGTGCTACAAGTAAGCTTGCTGCAATCTTTGCACTATGAATTGCCATGGCCATACCGTTTCCACATAATGGATGGATTAAACCAGCACTATCTCCTATCATAAGAATATGATCTGTTACGGGTTCTTTCTTATCAAATGATATTTGACTTATCGTTAAGGGTACATCAAAGACAATCTCACTGTTTTCAAAAAAGGTTTTCAATTCTTTATTTTTATATAGTACACTTTTTTGATACGCATCTATATTTTTATATTTTTTGAACGATTTATAATCTGCTAGATAACATAGATTAATGTGATCTGTTTCTACTTTTGAAAGGCCACAATAGCCACCATTAAAGTTATGAAGGGCTACGACATCGCTAGGGAAATCTGCCTTATAATGTGCTTTGACACCAAGCCAAGATGATTTTTTTTGTATAAATTTTCGCGAAAGCGTGATATCAATATTACTTCGTTTTCCGTAAGCTCCTAAAACATAATCTGCTTTAAAACACTGATTGTTAGACGTTGTAATTTGAAATTGAGTTTCTTGAAAAACAACACTCTTTACAGTTGCCTGAACCACTTGAACTCCGAGTACAATAGCTCTATCAACCAAAATTTGATCTAATGCAAATCTACTTATTCCAAATCCTCCCAGTGGTAATTCTATATCAAGTGTCGTTCCTGATAAGCCAGAGAATTGAAATCTATGTATTCTTTTTGCTTGATGTTCAAAGGGATTAACCCCTAATATTTCTAGGTATGGAAGGACTTCATTAGATACGTATTCACCACAAACTTTATGTTTAGGAAATTGATTTTTTTCAATTAATATTACTTCAAAGCCTTCTTGTGATAAGTGAATAGCACTCGTCAAACCTGCAAGGCCTCCTCCTATAATTAAAATAGTGTTTTTTGTATTCACAATAAGGGAAGTTAAGTATTCCTTTTAAAAGTAGTCGTTACAAAACAAATATTTATACCATTTATAATAAAACAATTAATATCTCTAGCGTGTACTTCAAATGTCTTTATATTTTTAAAACTATGAAGATAGTATGTAATAAAATGACCCAATGATTTTGATTTTAATACCACATATGCTGTTATAATTTTCATTTATTTTAATACAATTTGCTAATCAATGTATTTTTATGTAAAAATAAAATGTAACTTAGAACTTGTGATTTAACACTTTACATACATCAAAACATATATGCAAGATCAATTATTTAATATTCTTTACAAATTATTGGTAACGAATAAGATTAAACTTAATAAAGAGGAATTAAAATTACAATTATTAAGTCACCCATCATACCCCAGTTTACATTCAGTAACTGGAGTTCTCAAGCACTTTGGGGTGCCAAATCTTGCTTTACAAGTACCTACAGATCAAGATACATTAGATCAATTGCCTACTACTTTTATAGCAAATGTAGCTGGTGATAAAGGAAATAATCTCGCTTTAATAGAGAAGAAAAAAGGAGCTATACAAATGCATCTTGATCAAAAGCAAGTAAAAAGTGTATCTGTTACCAAGTTTATAGAAATTTGGGACGGTATTATAATTGCGGTAGAAAAAGATGAAACGGTAAAAGAAGAACAAACAACAAATACCACAAAAGTATGGCAATGGTTATGTATTGTTGGACTTGTAGCTATAGGTGTTCTTTTATTTAAAGACACTTCTCTTTTTGTAGGAATTCATTATTTCCTAAGTGGAGTTGGGTTGATTTTAAGTATCCTTATTGTATCTCACTCATTAGGGATAGAATCTGCTAGTACTGCCAGTATTTGTAATTTATCAGAAAAAACAAGCTGTGATGCCGTTCTTAACTCGAAAGGAGCCAAAATAGGTGGTTTATTAACACTCAGTGATGCAAGTATACTAGCATTTGCTGGATACATTTTATTTTATTGTTTATCATTATTAAGTAACACACCTACTGTGGCCATAATAGCTGCATTAACATTATTCTCTATTCCATTTGTGTTATACTCTGTATATTATCAAGCTAGTGTTTTAAAAAAATGGTGCCCGTTATGTTTAGGTATTGTAGGTGTTCTAGCGCTTCAAGGTGTTATTTTGTTTGCTACAGGTAATTATAATGAATTTGCTTCTATAGGATTAAAAGAAGCTGGATTATATGTGACTAGTTTATTGATCATTGCAAGTCTTTGGTTTTACATTAAACCGTTATTGCATAAGAAAGTGGCATTAGGTAAATTAAAAATAGAAAGTAATACGTTTAAAAGAAACTTTTCAATCTTTCATACATTACTAAAGGAGAATGATGCAATTGTAAATGATATGAATCTTCCTCAAGAGATAGTTTTAGGGAATAGAGATGCACCAATAGAAGTCATTTTGGTTACAAGCCCGTTGTGTTATTACTGTAAACAAGCACATACAGATATAGAGAATGTATTAAAACAAGCTGATAACCTACTTAAGATTATTGTTCGTTTTAATGTAGGAGCAGACAATCCCGAAGATACAGGATTTCAAGTGACTTCACATTTAATACACGCATATAATACAGAAGGAGAGGTAAGCTGTATGAAGATGATGCACGAAGTATATCAAGATGATGTTGATTTAAAACAATGGTTAAAACAAAAAGAATCGATACCAAATGCAGATTATGGTGATGTCTTAAAAGCTCAAAAAGAATGGTGCACAAAGAATAGCATTAACTTTACACCAGCTCTTTATATTCTTGGCAATCAATTCCCAAAAGAATATGATAGAAGTGATTTGTCATTATTTTTAGACGATCTAGCCGAGTTATCACAAAATCAAGCAACAGAAATAGGAGATGATAATGCGCTTATTTCTTCATAAAGAATGATCAAGAAATTATTAACTTTAAAACTATATAAAAAGTAAAAATTAAATTTTCAATAAAATATATTTTGTTAATCCCTATACTACAAATAGCATAGACAATAACCTGAATGTCTCTAAATTGTTCAGGAATTTTAACTTAATATTTTTATCATGAAAAAATTAATGAATCTTAAAGGAGCTCAAACATTAAATAAAGCTCAACAAAAAGAAGTTAATGGAGGTGCAAAACTATGTAATGGAAACTGCGCTGGAAGACCACAAGGATCACGTTGTTATTATCACGGTCATTGTGGATGTCCAGGAGTATGCTTAAACGGATGCGTACCTTTATAGAATAAGATATCAACATTCAGAACTAGATATAAATTTTAGTTCTGAATGTTTTTATACTTTTTAGCCTATCATACAATAGACACTAGTAGTTATACTATACTTGAATTATTAAATGGGAACTGTTCAGGAAAACCAGATAGATCACGTTGCTATTATCAAAGTCATTATAGCTATCTAGGTGAATGCTCTAGTAATTATGGAGGATGTATTCCATACTAGAAAATACATGATAACAATCAAACTTAGAAAATACTATCTAAGCTTGATTGTTACTATTTTTATTTAAAATTTTCCTATAAAATATATCCCATATCTACATTATGGGTAACAAATCAAACTTTCTGACTCTATAGAGTATAGCATGCTTATTTATTAAGTAGTGGATACTCGTCGTATTCTATATTGTATTTGAATTACTGAATTGCAGATAATAGAACAACCAGACACACTTCAAGGCATACACCGTTACATTAAGAAAGTTATAAATGAGATTTAAAAATAAATTTTGTTATCCCTATCCTACAAACAGCATAGACACTAACCTGATGTCTTTAAACTGTTCAGGATTTTTAACTTAATATTTTATTATTATGAAAAAACTAATGAATCTTAAAGGAGCTCAAACATTAAATAAAGCTCAACAAAAAGAAGTTAATGGAGGTGCAAAACTATGTAATGGTAATTGCGCTGGAAGACCAAATGGAGCGCGGTGCTATTATCAAGGTCATTGCGGTTGTCCAGGTGAATGTTCTACTAGTCAGGGAGGGTGGTGTATTCCTTACTAGAAAATACCTAGTAACATTCAGACTTAGATTAAACTATTTAAGTCTGAATGTTATTTTCTATTTTTAATACGCCAGTAATTCTTTTAATCGCTCTTCAAGTCGAGTACGAGAAAGATATTGTTCTTCTAGTTGTTCTGCAAAAGGAATAGGTGTATCTATACTTGTTACACGACGTATAGGAGCATCCAGAAATTCAAAACATGCTTCAGTAATCATTGCCGATATATCTGACATCACGCTTCCAAAACCTGCATCCTCTGTCAACAATAAAACTTTACCAGTTTTCTTTACAGATGCATATATTGCCTCTGTATCTAGAGGTTGTAATGTTCTTAAATCTATAAGATCTGCAGAAATAGCCGTATTCTTCTCTAACGTTTCTAAAGCCCAATGTACTCCAGCTCCATAAGTAATAATTGTTACATCATTTCCTTCTTGTAAAGAAACTGCCTTTCCTATAGGTAGTGTATAATATGCTGTAGGCACTTCTTGACGTATTCTTCTGTATAATGCTTTATGTTCAAAAAACAGTACTGGATTTGGATCTTCAATGGCTGCAGCAAGTAATCCCTTAGCATCATAAGGAAATGCTGGATAGACCACTTTAAGTCCTGGTGTATGTGTAAACCAAGCTTCATTTGTTTGTGAATGATATGGTCCCGCTCCTACTCCTGCGCCACAAGGCATACGTACAACAACATCTGCTGGTTGTGACCAACGATAATGTGACTTTGCCAAGTAATTTACAATAGGATTAAAACCAGAAGTAGCAAAATCTGCAAATTGCATTTCCATGACAGCTTTTTTTCCATTAATTGCAAGCCCCATAGCCGCTTCTACAATAGCGCTCTCACAAATAGGAGTATTACGAACACGTTCCTTTCCAAAAGCATCTACAAAGCCATCTGTAATCTTAAAGACACCTCCATACTCTGCAATATCTTGCCCCATAATCACAAGATCATCATAACGCTCCATAGATTGTTTTAATCCTTCAGAAATAGCATCTATAAGACGTAATTCTTCAGTTTCTTCATTAGGAGGCGTATCTTGATATGTATATGGAGCATATACATCTAGTAATTCTGTTTCTAGATTAGGAATAATAGCCTCTTCATTATAAGCTATATCTAAATTTTCATTAATTGCTTCTTTGATTTGAGAAGCCATTTCTTCATGCATCTCTTCTGTAAGAACATCTAATCCTAATAAGTAATTTTTATAATTTTCTATTGGGTCTTTTTCAGCCCAAGCTTCCATTAATTCTTTAGGGACATATTTTGTACCACTCGCCTCTTCGTGACCACGCATTCTAAACGTTTTAAACTCTAGTAATACAGGTCTTGGATTAGTACGTATATCTTCTGCTAGCGCGTTTACGGTAGTATAAACTTCTAATATGTTATTACCATCTATGATATGACTTTCCATACCATATCCTAGAGCTCTATCGGCTAAGTTTTCACAATTATATTGTTCGCTTGTAGGTGTAGAGAGTCCATATCCATTATTCTCTATACAGAATAAAACCGGTAACTGCCATACAGAAGCAACATTAAGTGCTTCGTGAAAATCTCCCTCACTAGTTCCTCCTTCTCCTGTAAAAACAGCCGTAACTGCTTTTTCTTTACGCAATTTATGAGCTAGAGCAATTCCATCAGCAACGCCAAGTTGAGGTCCCAAATGAGAAATCATTCCTACAATATTGTATTCTTGAGTTCCAAAATGAAAACTACGATCACGTCCTTTTGTAAAGCCACTTGCTTTCCCTTGCCATTGTGCAAAAAGACGATATAAAGGAATCTCACGTGTTGTAAACACTCCCAAATTACGGTGCATCGGCAGTATATACTCTTCAGATCGCATAGCTGTAGTCACTCCTACAGAAATCGCTTCTTGACCAATCCCTGCAAACCATTTTGAGATTTTACCTTGTCTAAGAAGAATAAGCATCTTCTCTTCAATAAGTCTTGGAGTAAGCATTGCTTTATATAATTGCAAAAGCATTTCGTCCGTAAGTGTACTACGGTCGTAATCAAAATGAACTTTGGGTGCAGTTTTTGTTGCCATTTTCTGATATTAAGAACAAATCAAATGTAGAAAAATAAGTAACAACAGAAACGTTTTATTTTAAATTTATAGAAGAAAAAATATTAGATATACGCTTTCGCGAAAGCGTATGCCTACACACGAAAATTCGTATCTTTGTAAGACAGCTATTTAAGATAAAAGTAATGAATAATATACCAAGTGTAGATCTCGCCGATTTTTTGAGCGACGATCCCAATCGCAAGCAAAAATTTGTACAGGAAATAGGAACTGCTTATGAGGAAATAGGTTTTGTTTCTTTAAGGAATCACTTCTTAGATGACGCTCTCGTTAATGGGCTATATAAAGAAGTTAAAAGTTTTTTTGCATTACCTCTTGAGGATAAAGCAAAATATGAGATAGAAGGATTAGGTGGACAACGTGGATATATCTCTTTTGGAAAAGAACATGCAAAAGGAAAAAAAGAAGGCGATTTAAAAGAGTTTTGGCATTTTGGACAAGAAGCAGATGAAGATGCAAATCTTATAGAAGAATATCCAGAAAATGTTATTGTAAATGAACTTCCTGATTTTAATGCAACAGGTATGGAAGCCTATCGTATGCTTGAAAAGACAGGTATTTACGTATTAAGAGCACTTGCATTATATATAGGACTTGATGAGCACTATTTTGATCATTGGGCAAGTAATGGAAATAGTATTTTACGCCCGATACACTATCCTCCTATCACCGAAGAACCTAAAGGAGCCGTACGTGCTGGAGCGCATGGAGACATTAACCTTATCACCCTTCTTATGGGAGCTTCTGCAGGAGGATTACAAGTACTTCGTAATGATGGAGAATGGATCGATGCGATTCCTAATGAGGATGAACTCGTTATTAACGTAGGAGATATGCTAGAGCGTCATACCAACAATAAACTCCGTTCTACCATACATAGAGTAGTAAACCCTCCAAAAGAACAATGGGATACGCCTCGTTTTTCTATTCCATTTTTTATGCATCCACGTAGCGATATGAAATTAAACTGTCTAGATGCATGTGTAAATGAAGAACATCCTAAAGCATTTGATGATATTACTGCTGGAGATTTTTTACATCAACGTCTGGTAGAAATCGGATTAATAAAGGAATAAATCTATCTCATGGATTTACAAGATCAACTCAAAAACCTTTTTCCAGATCATACCCCTTCTGAACCAGAAATTCAAGAAGAAACGGAGAATACATTATGGATGCAAGACGATCCTCTTATCTGTAAGTATGAAAAGCGTAAAGGCAAACCTATTACTATTATAGAAGGGTACACAGGCGCCGACAGTGATTTTAAACTCCTTGCCAAAGAGATTAAAAAACTCCTTAGCGTAGGTGGTAGTTTTAAGAATGAGCAGATCATTATACAAGGAGATTATCGTGATAAAATTATGACCTTCCTAAAAGATAAAGGTTTTAAAGTGAAACGCGTTGGGGGATAAATAAATTACCGTAAGTACCACTTTATATAAATATCAATTTTGTCTACAAAAACATTACATATTACTAATGGTGACAGCCTTAATAATTGGCTTCTTGATCTAAAAATCAAAGGTGATTATGCGGTATGGAGAGAAATGCTTTGTGAAGGAAAAACAACCTATACGATAGGAAGTAAAACTTTTATTGACGATCGTACTACTTTTTTTAAAACCGATTACAATCTAGGAGACTCTAATTATGAAGCCAAATTTATCACTCAACTAGAACTGATAAAAAGTTGTCATGAGTATGATGAAATTATCCTTTGGTTTGAATACGATGTATTTTGTCATATCAATATGATAGCTTGCATAAGCTACCTTTTACAAAGTCATTGTACAACTCCAATCTATCTTGTCTGTAGTGGCGAGATATCTGGAGAAACTGGTCTCAAAGGGCTTTCAGAACTTACCGAGAAACAATTGCTTGAGCATTATGAGCAAAAAATACAATTAACTTCTAATGACCTCTTACTATGTGATCATCTCTGGAAGATCTATTGTAGTGATGATCACACGCAGTTACAACCAGAACTAGCTACAGGTAGTAGTTTTCTATACTTATATGCATGTATAAAAGCACATAAAGAACGTTTTCCAGATAAAGTATCGGGTTTAAATGCACTAGAAATTCAGATTCTCAAACGTATAAAAGAGCATATTCCAACTTCAGAACATCAATTATGCAGACATATATTACGTAATCAAGGATACTATGGGTATGGAGATATGCAAATCTTTAAGATAATCAAACGTCTTTCTTCCTATTTTGAATCTCTAGAAGAGCACCTTACCTTAACAGAAAAAGGACGTAAAGCACTCGATGGAGAGTATACCATTTATGAAGGTCGAGAAAAACCTTGTTATTTTGGAGGTGTCTCAAAATACGCATACATTTATAATAAAGACACACAACAACTTATAACCTCTTAACACCCTATGAGCATTCCCGCTTCCGAACTTATTTTAAATCCAGACGGTAGTATCTATCATTTACATCTTCGTCCAGAACATCTTGCTACTACAGTGATTACTGTAGGTGATCCAGATCGAGTAGATACCGTTACAGGGTATTTTGACACGATCACGCATACAGTACAGCGAAGAGAGTTTAAAACAACGACGGGAATCTATAAGAATAAATCCATTACTGTGATCTCTACAGGAATTGGGACTGATAATATTGATATTGTTTTTAATGAACTAGATGCTCTTGCAAATATCGACCTAGAAACACGTATGATAAAGGAGACGCATACATCTCTTGACATTATACGTATAGGTACGAGTGGTGCAATTCAGGAAGAAATTCCTGTAGATTCTTTTCTTTTAAGTGATATGGCCATTGGATTAGATGCATTACTCCATTTCTATAATAGTACGCATATACAGTATCCTGAGATTCAGAAAGCATTTGTAAAACATATGGATTGGTCTCCTCAAAAAAGCGAACCCTATATCGTTTCTTGTAATAAGGAACTTGCATCTGTTTTTAATGGAGAGAACATAGTTAAAGGCGTCACAGCTACAAACATTGGTTTTTATGGACCGCAAGGAAGAGTCCTTCGATTACCAACTTCTGATGCAATGATGAATATGAAATTGGGGGAATTCCGCTTTCGCGAAAGCAAAATTACAAACCTAGAAATGGAAACTGCAGGTATTTATGGTCTAGCTAAACTTTTAGGACACAGAGCTGTATCTCTTAATGCAATTCTAGCAAATAGAGTAACTGGAGACTTTAGCACTCAACCCAGCAAAACCGTAGACAAATTAATACAATATACATTAGATCGTATCGCAACTATGTAATAGGATTTGCGTAATTTTATACTACATTTTAATACACATGAATATCATACGAATAGGAGGCGTTCCTGAGCATTTTAATCTTCCATGGCATCTTGCCTTAGAAGAAGATTTATTTTTTAAAGCTGGAGTATCTGTCGTTTGGGTTGAATTTCCTGAAGGAACTGGTGCAATGAATAAAGCATTACGAGCAAAAGAAATAGACCTCGCTGTTATACTCACTGGTGGCGTTATAAAGGATATTGCAAACGGCAATCCTTCTAAGATTTTACAATTGTATGTTTCTTCTCCTCTATTATGGGGCGTTCACGTACCTCATCATAGTCCTTTTACTACTATTGATGAACTGCAATATGCAAAAGCAGCAATAAGTCGCTATGGTTCTGGATCACATGTAATGGCACATGTACAAGCAAAACAAAGAGGATGGGATACTTCAAAACTAGAGTTTGAAGTGGTCAATACACTAGAAAATGCTGTAGAAGCACTTACAGAAAAGAAAGCAGACTATTTTATGTGGGAACATTTTACTACAAAACCTATTGTAGATGCTGGAATCTTTAGAAGATTAGGAGACTTTCCTACTCCGTGGAGTTGTTTTGTTATTGCTGGGACAGACGACGCTATTAAAACTAAGAGTAAAGAAATACAAACAGTACTCCAAGTTATTAATACTGTTAGTCGTGATTTTAAAAAAATACCATCTATAGATCGTACGCTAGCCCATCGGTATGAACAACAACTGGAAGACATCCAAAAATGGTTATCTGGCACTACCTGGTCTCAAGAACAAATCACTACCGAAGAAATTAATCGTATTCAGTCAAAATTAACTGAATTACAAATGATTGATAACGAGATAGATGCAAATGAAATTTATGTTAATTTACATTAATTTAATTTTTTTTTAACTTTAGACGCAACCTTATTGAATTTTACGCATCTATAAGGTATACTAATTAATTTGGGGACAATGACTACATTTTTTATAGTAATAGGAATTTTGGTTGCAGTAAATTTTTTACTCTTACAGTTTAGCTGTAATAAAACCATTGAGCCTGATCCAGACGAAGAATAAACGTTCAGATTTATATATATAACACAAGACTAAATGGCGCTGAAGCTTAATTCAAATTTTCGGCGTCATTTTTTTATGCCATAAATTTAAGGGCTTATTACCACTGTATCTCTTTCTTTCCAAAAGAAATCAATAATTCATTCGTCTTACTGAAATGTTTATTCCCAAACCAATATCCCCTATTAGCACTCAAAGGTGATGGATGTCCTGCTGTAAGAACGTGATGTTTTGAGGTATCTATTTTTGCTCCTTTCTTTTTTGCATATCCGCCCCAAAGAAGGAAAATGATGTTTTTACGCTTTCGCGAAAGCGTACTTATCACCGCATCCGTAAAAGTCTCCCATCCTTTTCTTTGATGAGACCCTGCTTGATGAGCACGTACCGTTAGAGTGGCATTTAATAAAAGAATTCCTTGGGATGCCCATCGCTCTAGATTACCAGTCTTAGGAAATGGAAGTCCTAGGTCTGTTTCTATTTCTTTAAAGATATTAATCAGGGAAGGAGGCATAGCAATCTCATCTTGTACAGAAAAACACAAGCCATTAGCCTGTCCTACTCCGTGATAAGGATCTTGTCCCAAAATAACCACTTTTACCTCATCAAGTGGACAATGATCAAAAGCATTAAAAATATCTTTCTCATTTGGAAAACACGTATAAGAAGTATATTCATCTGTGACAAAAGTGGATAGGTTTTTAAAGTACTCCTTCTCAAATTCGGTCATGAGTTCTTCCTTCCAACTTGCATGTATATTTACATTCATGTATGCGCTACTATTGATAATGTATAAAGTTACGTGCTTTCTCTAAAAAAACACAACTAAAGTATCAATTACACACCTTTAATCATATTCATTAATACCATATAATACCTCTTTCATCTTACTTCCGTTAATCTCAACAGGTTTATATGCTGTGTTAAATTTATCAATTGCTATGGAGATGTTACTTTTAAGTTTTTTATACTCTGCAGGAATCTTTGTAGCACATTGTTTTTCATTTTCATAACTATTGAGCATAATTCCAAATTTCTCATAAAACTTTGCTCCTTGGTCTATATGAGAATTATATTGTGTGATAAATTGCAGTAATCTATCGATAGGAAATTCCAAATTAATTTGCATTTTATGTGCTCTGTAACGTTGAGTATCATCTTGAATGATACTATTTAATGTTTCTAAATAGCTGTATAGATGTTCTCTTACCTCATCCCAGTCATCACTTCCTCTACATTCCTTTAATGCTGTTTTATATTTTATAGGTTTTGTAAAGTCTACAAAGAGTTTTTCTAATTCTAGAATAATATTATCATTACTTTTTTGAAGAAATGCTGTCTCAAAATAGATAGTGTTTAAATCGTTATGCATACGCAATGTAAAATCTAAAATACACTCCACATCTTTTAACTCTGCTTCTTTTTCTTGTTTTGATCCATTATTACTTGTAAATAAAGAAACAAATGAATATAAGATAGATGTATAAATATTATCTCCTAAAATAGAAGGAAGTGTAAACCCCATTTTTTTATTCTGATGACTAGATAAGCCGTCTTTCAATTTTTCAAATTCAGGGTAATGATTAGGATTACTTAAATTATTAATCTCATTAAAAGTTGCTACAGATGTAAAATGGTGATCTAATGATAATGTCTTTTCATATAAAATCTTTATGATCTGTAACCCTTTTAAATAACGCACTTTGCTCAAATCTGAAACTTCAGATAATACACTAAACGCTAGTTGATCTTGTAGTTGATCTTTTTTAATAAGCAATGCAACTTGCTTTTCTAAAATAATGGTATTCTTTAATCTTGAGTTGATTTTGTGTAGTTCTGTTTCTAATGAATGATGTATCGCATTGTATTTATTAGTGATAAACGATGTCTCCTCTATTAAATCCATTAAAACGATCTCTAACTCATCCGTATCAGAAATTGTATTGCTAAAACATAATTGATTTGTACATAATAGTAAGCACAAGAAATAGAAAAAATGTTTCATAACATTATAGTTTAAAAGTAATTAATAAATGTTCTTTAGATACATAAACTGGGTAACTTCCTTTTGTAATAATAACCGTTTGTGACGGTATTTGTAAATAGGTTACCAGCGTTGTGTTTAGTGTAAAATCATCATCCATGATAAAGGACAATGTCATATCAATATCTGATGCTTGTATAGGTCTTCCTAAGATTTGAATTTCCTCTGCTGTACTGATACGGTTTCTGTCTATAGTAAAAGTAATGGCAGCCTTATTATCATTGTATGCGATAACTGTATTATTACTGTCCATGTTTTTCTCCTCACTTATACTACACAATCCATTAGTTCCTCTACAGTGTCTTCCACTAAAGTTTGTATTACCAGAAGTTTCATTTTTTATAACTCCATCTTGAGATATACTAGATATTGTATACCAGATACAGAATAATAGTGTTATTGCTTTTTTCATAATTCCTAAAGACTATTGATGAGAAATAATGTGGTTATATTATATATGGCTAGTACTTTAACTTCTTTAAAGTACTAGCCATATCAGGTACTATTTCCAAAGCTGTGCTGAATTTCTTGCCGTACTAAAGAAAGCATCCATAGCAAAAGAATCTCTTTCGGATAAATCATTGTCTGATCGTACTTCTCCTTCTACAAAATCAAGATTTGCATTAAATGAATCTACTGTATTACTATTTAAAAGTAAAATCAAATAATCACGGAATTTTTGTGTATCCACAGTATCTGGTAAATGCTTCAAGATAAACTCAATAATCATATCGTTATTATTAGGAACTCTTAAATACATACTCTCCTGAACAATTTGATCATAATCTTTTTTAGTGAGTATAGGCGTTGTCCCTCTAGGAAATACTCTTTCATCATTTATCACAAACTTATAGAAGGTATCTCTATTAAAAGTGTTGTGTTTATCAAAGTATTCAGATATGATTAGATTATGTAATTGCCCAATTTGGTCATTCTGATTAGTTGTTGTTTTTGAAGTTCTTGAACTTCTTGAGTTTCCTGAGTTTAAAGCTGACTTTATAACCTGAGCTTCTTCGGCATGCTCTACAGAAGAAGAGTTACTTGTGACAGCAACAGAAGCGCTTGCACCTCCTAATATTGCGCCGCCTCCTAAGGCTACCCAACCACCTGGTGTAATCGAACCAGGCCCTATAAATCCTCCTACGGCACCAGCGCCACCTAGAGCGCCACCTGCATCTACCAATGCTGTTTTCCACCATGGTAAATCATCAGATGATCCAGGTGGTTGTGCCGGTTGTGCTTTTACGCTTACTGATAAAAAGAAAATAAGTACTACTGAAAGTGTCGTTATTCTATGTATAAAATTTTTCATAATATGGTTGTATTATTAGTTTACCTACTCATACGCTTTTCGGTTTCCGCGAAATTTTAAAAGTGTTTCATAATTAAATGAATCAAACACTCATTAAGGATTCTGTAAGACGATCTACCTTGTAGAAGTTATCTTTGTACTGTTTAAAAAATTAGCTCATAAAATATATTTGATTTTGATTAGTAATAATTTTTAACATCTGTAAATCAAATAACTAGGGAATCATAGTTGGTTGATTTCTGTTACAAATGTTTACCGAATAATCAAAGGAAACAAGGACAAGTACTGTCCCGTTTAAGAATGAAGACTCTTCATTTAAGAATGAAGATTGTTAGGAGGAATACTCATAAAATGCTCTAAATAAGCCTGTTTTGTCTAACAAGAAGCAATAGACTATCTTTAAAACTCTGATTATTCTAAGAAATTCATTTTAAATTTAATTTTATTCAAAATGTATATAAGGAATTCCGTATTTATCTTTTTTTTAAGCATTTTGGGACCTATTTTTCTTAATGCCCAAGAAAAAACACAAGATTCACTTATACAGTTAGATTATAACGAGATAAGAAAATCGTTAATAACACACGCAGACGATTCCATAACAGCAATGAAGTATGCCAATGCTTTTATACTTAAAGCAAAAAGAGAAAAAGATACTTCGAGAATGGTAAAAGGGTATTATTTCAAAATTATTTTAGATACAAAAAAAGAGAAATCATTTCATCTGTATGATACGATCATTGAACTCTCAAAAAATCTAAAAAATGAAAATTTCCCAGCGACTGCATACTTCGATAAAGGAGTTATTTATCATAGAAAATATCTTTATAAAAACGCACTAGACAACTATATTCAAGCCTCTAAGTATAATAATGGAAGTAGAAAAGAACACTTAGAATTCCTTATTAATCAAAGTCTCGGTTTATTAAAATCTAATATAGATAAAAACCAAGAAGCCTTAACACTAGCAAAAAATTGCTATAAATATGTTATTGAACAAAATTATAAAGAAGAGAATTCTCCGCTTTATTACAATGTATTATACGCACTGACCAATGCATATAGAAAAATGAATTATATAGACTCTGCGAGAGTATATAACAGATTAGGTTTACTAGATAAAAACACATCAAATAACTCTATTAATTACAATCATTTTTTAATGTTAGATGGTGTTTTGAAGTTTTATACTGGAGAATATGCCGAAGCAGAAATCAATATCCAAAAATCATTACCACAAATTGAACAAGTATTTGATCAAAACTCATTAGCCCTCGGGTACTATTATTTAGGAAAAACGCATCTACATTTAAAAGACAAACCTAAAGCTATTCAAAATTTTAAAAAAGTAGATAGTGTGTATCAACATACAGATTATATAGTACCAGAGCTCACAAATGCATACCAAGAAATTATAAAATATTATAAAGAAAATAACAGTATAGAAGATCAACTTGAATATACAGAAAAGCTCATAAAAGTAGATCATGTTTTAACAAATCGATATAAATATCTTAGTGAAGAAATAATAGACAAACTAGATATTCCAAAACTTATCAGTAGTAAAGAAGCACTTATTGTTCAATTAAAGTCTGATAAGAAAAAATCCAAAACTTCATCTATTGTTTTAATAGCTATTCTAACTGGTATTATAGGCATTGCAATATATCAGTTTAGAAAGAAATCATTCTATAAAAAAAGGTTTAAAGAACTTATACATAATACTCCAAAAAAAACACCTTTTACCCAGGTCTCAGACACTATTATACCAGATGTTCCTGAAGACATTGTAAAAGAGATTTTAAATAGGTTGTCCGTTTTTGAAGAAGAACATAACTATACAGATTCTAAAATAACATTACATAGTCTTGCTTCAAAAATGAATACAAATAGCAATTATCTATCTAAAGTTATAAATACAAATAAGCAAAAAAGTTTTACTTCGTATATAAAACAACTACGTGTAAATCATGCATTTAATAGATTAAAAGCAGAAGAAAAACTTAGGAAATTTACCATAAAAGCAATTGCAGAAGAATGTGGTTTTAAAAGTGCTGAATCCTTTTCAAAAACGTTTTATAAAATCTATGAAATCTATCCTTCATTTTTTATTAAACAACTTAACAAGTCAAAATAAGTATAAACGACTACTTCTTACAATGTCTTTATTTATGAATGAAGACAGCTCAAATTAAATAGTCTATTATAATGTTAATTATTCTTTTAACTTTATAATGAACTAAAATATAAAAGATTATGAAAAAATCTAAATTAAAAAACCAACTCCTATTTCAAAAAACTAACATTGCCCGATTAACACAAAATAATCTACAAACTATTATTGGAGGGGCTACAAATAATTCTGAAGAAAGACCTAAACCACGTACAGACACGATCTCATTTACAGTAATCACATCTTCTTGGAAATGCATTGATTTATTTGGAGTCACTACAAGTAGTTAATCTTATATTTTGATAAATAAACCATCAAAAAAAGCCCTAAAAGTTATCTAAACTTTTAGGGCTTTTTTAAATATTCTTAAAACAGATACTGCTTTATCTTAGTACGCTTTCGCGAAAGCATACTAAGACACTTAATCACATTTATTTATTCTGTACTTTTGTGTTGTTATTATAACGTGAATTAAATTTTTAAAAGAAAAAGAATATACCGTAGGCTATTCTATATTAATAGACACCTACAGCATCCCTACGATGATAAACATACATCAGAAAACCCTTAAAGATCTAGAATTCCCAACAGTTTGCGAACACATCGCAGAACGCTGTATTACTGAGCATGGAAAAGCCAAAGCAATGGCTATTGTCCCATACGCCTCTTCAAAATTAGCTCTTTTTGGGCTACACCAAACCAATGAGTATGTCTCATCTCGATTTCATGAAACAGTAATTCCTAATCATGGGTTTGATTCTGTAGATAGAGAGATTAAATACCTTGATATAGAAGATAGCGTTTTAGAAAAAGGAAGTTTTAAAAAACTATCTAGCATTTCTGAAACGACTAATATCCATATAAAATTCTTTCAGAAGTACCAAGAACGCTATCCTACGCTTCATCAGACAGTATCTAGTACAGAATATACAACGATTGTTATAGATGCGGTAAATATCGTTTTTGATCGTTATGGAGAGTTACGAGATGATGCCTCTACCTTATTACAAACAACACGCAGAAGTATCAATCAAGTAAAAGGAAGAATAAACTCTAGTTTCTCTTCTGCATTAGGTCAATATCAAGGATACGGTTACTTAGATGATATTAGAGAATCTGTTGTTGAAAATGTACGTGTACTTGCTGTAACAGCAATGCACCGTCGTAAAGTAAAAGGATCTATCATGGGAAGCTCCAAAACTGGAAGTATTGTATACATACAACCTGAAGCAACTCAACAAGCCCAGCGAGAACTCAACAATCTCCTTTTTGAAGAAGACGAAGAGATCAAACGCATCCTTAAAGAACTTACAAATACAATACGCCCTTTTATACCTCTATTTGAAACATATCAAGATTTACTAAGCACTATTGATGTGATAGCAGCAAAAGCAAAATATGCACAAAAACTAAATGCTGTATTACCAACCATCACAAAAGATAGAGAAGTAACACTTAAAGAAGCATATCATCCTTTACTCTTATTAAGTAATACTGCCAAAAAAGAAAAAACATTCCCTCAAGACATTCATCTTGATAAGGGGAGTCGCATCATTGTCATTTCTGGACCCAATGCTGGAGGTAAAAGTATTACCTTAAAAACAGTAGGGCTTTTGCAACTCATGCTACAAAGTGGAATGTTAATTCCGGTACATGAATACTCTAGAATGTGTCTTTTTAATAGGATACTTACAGATATTGGAGATAACCAAAGTATAGAAAATCATTTAAGTACCTATAGCTATCGTCTTAAGAATATGAACTATTTTCTTAAGAAATGTGATAAATACACCCTATTTCTTATTGATGAATTTGGAACAGGATCTGACCCAGAACTTGGAGGAGCGCTTGCCGAAACTTTCTTAGAAGTATTTCATGAACGAGAAAGCTTTGGAATCATTACCACCCATTATGCAAACCTTAAAATGATGGCCAATGAAACACAGGAGATTGTAAATGCAAACATGCTCTTTGATGCCAGAACTCTAGAGCCATTATTTAAATTACACTTAGGAGAAGCAGGAAGTTCCTTTACCTTTGAAGTTGCTCAAAAAAATGGAATCCCCTACTCCCTCATTAACCGTTCAAAAAAGAAAGTAGAGCGCGGTAAAATACGTTTTGATAAGAGTATTGCAAACCTTCAAAAAGAACGTAGTAAACTTGCAAAAACAACCTCTACCCTTAAAGAGAAAGAACAAAAAGCATTACAACAAGATCAAAAACTACAAGAGATCAATGCCAAGGTACAATCTAAGTTAGAAAACTATCAAGAACTATATGATAGTAACCAGCGTCTTATCTATTTAGGTCAAAAACTAGACACTGTCAGTGAGAAGTTTTATCGCGATAAGAAAAAACGAGAACTTGTTGCCGAGCTTATGAAGATTGTACAAATAGAAAATTCTAAACGTAAAAAACAATCGGTAAAAGAAGCAAAAGTTCAAAAAGCAAAAGAAACACAAGTAAAGAAAGAAGTCGAAAAAAAGGTAGCAGTTATTCGAAAAAAGAAGAAAGAAGCAAAGATCGAAGCTCCTAAAGTAGAAAAACCAAAAGCTATTTTAAAAGTTGGCGATCGTGTACGTATGCAAGATGGCAAAGCCGTTGGAGTTATCGATGCCATAGAAAAAGGAAAAGCAACAGTAGATTATGGTATGTTTACAACCAATGTTTCTATCGATCAATTAGAACTGGTACAGGCAAAAAAGAAGAAATAATACATTCTTGTCTGCATAGTATATAGAGAAGCTTAACAAGATTTTAAAAGAACTGTCCTACAGTGTCACTACCTTTGTAATACCAATAAAGAAAATGTAACTATTGGAATAAGATTCCCATATTCACAAGAATTCATGGAACTACCAAAAGACAAGAAGATTATTTTATTTGACGGCGTTTGTAACCTATGCAATACGTCTATCATCTTTGTGATCAAGCATGACCCAAAGGATCTTTTTCGATTTGCTCCTCTACAAAGTGATCTTGGTAAAGCACTTATCTCAAAACATGACATAGATAGTACTAAGGTAGACTCTATTATTCTAGTTGATCAAGAAAAAGCATATACAAAATCATCGGCAGCATTACGTATTGCGCGCCATCTTTCTGGCGGTTATTCTTTCCTGGCCATCTTCTTAATCTTCCCTGCGTTCCTTAGAAATGTAGTGTATGATTACATCGCTCGTAATCGTTACAAATGGTATGGAAAGAAAGAATCATGTATGATCCCTACTCCAGAATTAAAGGCAAAGTTTCTAGACTAGCCTATCTCGTATATTCCGTTTACGCATCAGAAGTACCACTTCCCTCATTGTAGGTTTTACACATCATTGTTTGGACATAATTTTGAGCAAACAAACAATACACCCATGAAAAAAGTATTTCTCCTTATTGCATTTCTTATTGCTAATTACGCTTTCGCGAAAAGCCTGCCTGCCGTAGGTATGGCATATACAGAAACTTCAGAAATCCCATCTACAGTCCCAAAATCTGTAGCCTCAAACATCTCTTTAGTCACTGTATATCTCAATGGAGCTCAAGTAGAAAGAGCTGCAAACGTATTGATCTCTGAAGGTACGACCACCTTTATGATAGACAACCTCTCAAATACCATAGACGAGAATAGCATTCAAGTATCAGGATTGAACGATGCCACCATTCTCTCTATAAATTATAGCATCAATCATCTCACAAAACATAAAAACACCGAGGCTGTAGAAGCCTTACAAAAAGAGAAAAAAGCCATTGTCTTTAGCATCAAGAAACTGAACAATCTGATGACAGGCTTGCATAAAGAAGAAGAGGTCATTACCCTTAATCAGAAACTTGGAAGTACTACTCAAGAAGTAAGTCTAGAGAAGGTAAAAGCACTAGCAACCTATTATAGAGAACGTATCACAGCAATTAAAAATGCCCTCTTAGATGCAGAACTCAAAAGAGCTGAATTGCAACAACAAAATCAAGATCTCACAAAACAATTAAACGAACTTAATATCACCGAAGAAAAAAGTACAGGACAAATCACTCTAAAAGTATATAGTGACTTAAAAACATCATTACAACTTAATGTATCATACAATGTGAGGAATGCAGGATGGTATCCTTTATATGATCTGAAAGCAAAAACTATTAATACGCCTCTAGCATTATCTTATAAAGCGCACATACACCAAAATACAGGTTCAAATTGGGATGATGTAAAACTTGTGATCTCTACAGGAGATCCTAACACTAATAACTTAAAGCCAGAATTAGGTCCTAAATACTTAAACTTTATAAATAACTACTATCGTAGCAAACAGAAAAAAGCATTAGGATATGCTACAACCGAAGTACAGTTAGAAGATATAACAAACACGCTAGAAGGAAAAGCTAGAGGAGTCGATGTAGATTACACAAGCACAGGAGATATCAAAACAGAAGGCATTACAACGACACGTTTTGAGATTAAAAAACAATACTCTATTCCTTCAGACGGTGATATTACCGTGATAGAAGTAGACACTTTTGAGATTCCTGCAACCTATGAATATTTTGCAGCCCCTATCCTTAATGAGAATGTATTCTTAACAGCTAGTATTACAGACTGGACAAAATATAGTTTATTACCAGGAGAAGCAAACATCTATTTTGAAGGGAGTTTTTCTGGTAAAACTTTTATAGACCCATTGACCACTACAGAAGAGTTAACCATTTCCTTAGGAGTAGATCAAGGTGTCATTATAAAACGTGAACAACTAGATAATATAAAAGCAACCTCATTTATAGGGTCACAACGCATAATAGATAATAGCTATACCATAGAAATCAAAAACAACAAGAAGATAGCAATTAATCTTAAGCTCTTAGATAGAATTCCTAAGTCACAAAACAAAGAAATAAAAGTAGATGATATAGAAACGGGGGATGCAAATTATAAAACCAAAACAGGATTACTAGAATGGAATCTAAACATCACACCCAATAGTACACAAGAAAAAAGTTTTTCATACGAGTTACGCTATCCTAAAGAGAAACGTATCAATCTATAACTTTAAATTTTTATCAAAAGTAAGAATAAGTAAAAAAGAAAAGGCGAGTCAAGACTCGCCTTAAAGTCTTTAATTAACGCAACAGCAATTAGGATCCGTATTGGTATGATGACAAAAACAAGCATAACAACCTCCTCTTGAACCATTAATAGATACTAACTCTTTTTTGTCCAGTTGTTGAACACCTTCAACATTTAAAATGCTTTTTAACATAATAATAAAATTTTAAAGATTAATAGTATGCTAAAAGTATATATACACTCAATATAATTCAACAATAACCTATTAGAATTCACTGAATTAACGTAACAAAAAACAATGATTATTTTTTGATTTTCTTTAAGATATCAACCACAACTTGGTATACTAAATATAAAAAATAAGAATGCTTGTTTTGGTCATATTGCATCTTTTTGCTGTAATAAATGAATAGCACTATGTAGCCATAGTAAATTTTAAAATATTGCAATTGACGCAGAAGAATTAGGGCCGGCTCCTTTCTTCTTAAAACACAAAGAAGTAAAACCACTAGGAGGTGCACAAGTATTGACACCATTAGGAATAAAAGTATCACAATCGGGAAAAATATTACAAACTCCTCCTTGAGTTGGGTCAGAAACTCCGTTTCCAGGACCAGACGGGAGACCTCCATAACCGATTCCAACTACGTAATCCCCCGGTGGAGCCGTATAATAATTGTTAGCCCAAAAATTAGCAGGCACAACTAGTTGGCCAGAAATTATAGGATTATTACAACCTGCTGTATCCGTGTATACGATAATGGTTTGTGGACAATTTGTGCTATTCCAGACCGTAAGAGATGGAGATTGACTCTTAGCATTAAAGCTAGTAAATATAAAAAAAGATAATAGAAATAAGTGAACGAATGATTTCATGGCAATAAAATTTATGAGTTATGAAAAGCAAAAATAAAAGCGGGACAAGCCCGCTTTTATAATAATTAATACCAGTGGCATCTATTACCACACCAATACCCTGGTTCGCAAAGCGTAAAACCAGAAGGGAATGTCATACAACATATTCCTCTTGAGCCACCTCCGCCAACAGACTTCTGTGCAGTTTTGTCTAATTCCTTAACACCTTCTACATTTAAAATTGATTTTAACATACTAAATGATTTTTAAAATTAATAATAGAACTAAGATAGTAAATAATTGACAATCAGATAATTATGGTTTTTCCGTAATTAAAAACATATACAGAATATCGTAAAGAGCAAAAGAAAAGCGAGCTATGCTCGCTTTTCTTATTTTGGATCGTTACTTAAAAATTAACAATGATAATCTGATTCTACACACGTACACTCAAATCGATCCCATTCCATACCAATTGGACACTCGTGAGGTCTACATATTAAAATCCCACTACCCTTAATTGACTCTTGCTCTTTTTTGTTTAAGACTGTACCTAAACCTGAAATGTTTTTTAACATAATTATACTTTTTAAATTAATAATAGAGTGAATTTAGCAAGGAACAGGTATTAAAAACAAAGGTCGTATTATCAAATTTATAAAATTGATAATATAGGAAGTATCGTCCGATAATGGCGTACTAATCCCTGATATTCAAACAAGTAGATAAACACCAGATTGTAGTGATACAGGTAACAATGAAAAGCAAACCTAAGCTTGCTTTTCATTATTTAATTATGCGCAAGGGTCTACCGAGATACAGGTAGCCGGAACACCAATTCCAATACAGTAAGAAAGTTCACGGGTTTCAACCGTAGGTCTTGATTCTCTACCTCCTCCATTAGTATTTCTAAGATTAGAAATCGTGGTTTTGTTAAGTCTTAAGCTTGTAAGATTCTTTTTTTTCATGATATAAATGATTTAGGATTAATCATAGTAAGGCAACAAGAATATCTTAAAATATTGATTTACAGTTATTTAAAACTTTGGCACGCTCCTTGGTTTATAATAACCAGAAGCGTAAGCCGAGAGTCGGTAACGTAATAACCCTAATATTTTTTAAGTATGAAAAAGTTAGTCGTATTAGCAGTATTATTTCTAGGAGGAATGACTGCACAAGCAAACGAAGTGACGAATCTCGATCACAACAACAACACAACAGGGATACGTTACAATGTACCACAGTCAATTTCATTTGTACAACGTGGTGTAAAATTTATTGTATATCCAAACGGAGAATTTGATTTCAGATTCTCAAACCCACAACATCATGGGAGACGTGGTCACAATGCACCAGGAACCACATATTCTAATCGAGGAAATCGAGGATATGTAGCCTATGATTATTTAGGCAACGCTACAAAAGTTGGACGTAACTATATAGGATATAATCGCAATTGTGATGTTAACCAAATAGGAAATATAACCTTACGATATGCACACGGAAGATTAGTACGTGTAGGAAACCTAAGAGTATATTATGATCATTATGGAGATATCTCTCACACAAAAGGATATGTTACTCATTACAGTCATAATAACAACTATAACACCTATGATAATGACAATGATCATTATTATGGTAGAAAAAGAAACCGTAACGCTGTAAAACGAAACGGTAGAAGATAATAGATTTTTGGTTGGTTAGTTTGAAAGCCCCATATAGCATTTGCTGTATGGGGCTTTCTTTTTATATATAGTTTGTTTATGATAATGTACAGGTATACGCTTTCGCGAAAGCGTATAAAGACACCTTTCAAAAAACAGTCACTTCAGTAAATAGATTACACATCGCATAATCTACTGAAACTACGGATCCTACACCTCAAAAAACTTTACTATTAGCCTATAACAGTTCATCTTTGTAGTTCATTATACTTAAGGTATATGGGTTGGTTTTTAATGCAGAATAGGCGCTTCTTATAAGCGTCTATTCTCATCTATCCTCCCTTTTATACAGGAACAAATAAGTACTGTCTCATACAGTCATAAAAAATAAAGATCATCTATGTACGAATTTAAGCCAAGACCTAAAGTAGTACCGCAAAAAAAAGCAGTGAGCCCAACATCTAAGGTAAAACCAGATCCCGAACTAGAAAAGGAAAAACTAGAAAGTACGACTCAATCTGATATACAATCTCCAGAAAAAACAGATGGAGTTCATAATTCGGATACTACACATACAGGAACAGGGCTTCAAGACGACGCAACGACAGCTGGTGACAAAACGGGAGCAAAAGGAGATGCTTTTCAGCAACTTATCGCAAATGATCCTATCACACAATTACTAGATAATGACCCTATTACACAACTCTTAAAGAATGATCCGTTTATCCAACTGGTAAACAACACTAATGCCCCAAAAGACAAGCTAACAGAAGAAGAAACAAAAGATACTACCGTACAAACAATAGCAATAAAAGATACGGGAGCATCACAAAACAAACCAAAACAAGAGATTGCTACTTCTTCCCCAGAAGCAGCCATAAGTAGTGTTACAAAATTACCGCCTCTACAGGCATTTGGCTCTATGAAAGAGGCAACTACCATAGCGGCACAAGCGCAACAAGGACAACTTGCAGAAGCACAAGCAGGCATGGAAGAAATTACCATTCCTACTGGTATAGATGCTGCATCAGAAGTATCACAACCAAAAGTCAAAGCTTTACCAAAAGGAAAAGTTCCAAAAATTAAAACGCCAACTACAGCTAAAAAAGTAACCGCAGACAAGGATACCAAAAAACTAGATAAAGCCACTAAAAAAGCACCTATTGGAAAAGTAACCACAAAGAGAGGCGCGTTTATAAAAGACATACAGCAGTCAAGAGAAAATTTAGGTAATGTACAGACAGCTGCACAATCTGATCTTGGAGCACAACCTGCAGCAAGTTTTGATGAAGCATCAAATCCTGCTCAGATACAAGCAAACAATATACAAGCACAGCAAAGTGTAGGAAACGAATTAGGAAACGCACAAAAAGCTACTATCCAAGACTTTGGAGAAAGTGGTATGTTCCCTAAGAAAGCACATAAGAAGGCAAAAATTAATATCAAAACGGAGTTGACAGAACAACGTGAAAGCTTACTGTCTCAAGACACTGAGATGCCAAGTTTTGATGATACAGAAACAGCAAGTATCAATCAGGAATTACAAGCACGTTACCAAAACGAAATTGATACTGCATCACAAGATATGCAGACTGCTGGTACAGATAAAGACCAGAACATCATAGCTGAGAAGAGCAAACATCAACAAGATATGATGAATGCTACCGAAGAAGCAAAAGCAGCACAACGTGCAGAACGTGGTAAAGGACAACGAGACGTTGTTAATCAAAAGCAAAACTGGCAAGCAGAAAACCAAAAAATTAAGGAAGATGCTTCGATGCAGTTGGCGAAGGAGCAAACCAAGAATGAGGCTAGTATCACCAAAAAGCAAACAGAAGGAAATCAACAAATAGCAGATACCTATGCTAAAGCCGATAAAGACATTGAAGCCAAAACAAAAAAGGCAGATCAAGATGTAGCGCAACAAGAGAAAGAAGGCGTAGAGAAAGAAGAAAAAGGTTGGTTTGATAGTGCTATAGATTGGGTAAGTGATCAGTTTGATAAAATCAAAAAAGCAGTGAATTTCATTTTTGATAAATTACGCGCTGCTGTGAAAAGCCTTGTTAATTGGGCAAAAGAAAAAGCATCCGGTATTATCAATGCGGTAAGAGACTTTGCAATTAAAGCAGTAAAAGTATTTGGAGAGATTGCAAAATCTGTCGTGAGCGCTGCTCTATTTATGTTCCCAGAAACAGCAGCAAAGTTCAATGCCTATATAGATAAGAAAGTAGCGCAAACTGTTCAGGTTATAAACAAGTTAGCAGAGGCATTAGAAAAAACAGTACACGCATTACTAGATGTTATAGGTAAGGTAATAGATATGATTTTAGTACTATATCAAAAAGCCATTAATCTAGCACTAGATGTATTAGAAGCGATTACGGTTGGGGTATTAATAATCATTAGGTTTTTAGCCAATTTAGGAATCGGAGCTAGTTATTCAACTATAGAGTTTTTAGGTGCTTTAGGAGAGGAAGCTTTAGGAGGTAACCCTGGAGAACCATTACAAGACACAGAAGTTTCTATTCAAAATGAAGGTAAATGGTCTCAAGCTATGGGCTTACCAGAAGGAAGAATAACCTTTGATGGCAAAAGAAATGGAATCTCTTCAGAAGGGGCGTCAATACCAGAGGTGCTAACAAAGAATCTATTAGCAGATGATGATGTGGCAATTACTCCAAATCCTCTTGTCGAAATGGATCCATCATTAGCTTCTCAACAATTTAATAGCATGAAAGATGGAGAAGTTTTTGAATTAGGAGGATCTGCAAGTCCAATAACGCGAGAGCAAATTCAAGAACAAGCCGCTGGACAAGAAGGATTTGCTAGCGATCTTGGTCAAGAAACTACAGGAACTGAAGGTGCAACAGGAGGAAGTACTGATTTCTATAATATGAGTGATGAAAATAAACTAACCTATTATAATGATCAAATGCTTCAAGAGTCTGAAGCCGCAGGAAGTAAAGAACCTAATGGTCCAGAACCTAAAAGTCAACCCGTAAATGATACGAGTCCCGCAGCATTAATGGCAAAAACTGGGCGTCTAAGTATTGGAAGAAGAATAAAGTATTTTGGACAACAAATGCTTACAGGAGTTAAAGTATTATGGAATAAGTATAAAGCATACATTATTGGAGGGCTAATCGCAGCATTAATAATTGCTGGTGTAGCCGCATTCTTTACAGGTGGTGCAGCAGTACTTGCCGCAGTACAACTTATCATGAATGCATTAATTTTAGTTTTTGGAGCTATAGCCATATACCGCGCTAGTGGAAAAATAAAAGAGTATGTACAACTAGCATGGAATAATAATCCTAAAGATGCAGGAAAAGCACTGGCTTCTGCCTTTGCCATTATAGTGGTAGAGTTTTTAATAGACCGTATTTTACTTGGAATGGGGAAAGTTCTTAAAACTACGATTAAAGCTGTAAAAGCAACAAAAGTTGGTAAGTTTGTAGCTAAGAATACTAAAGGTATACGTAAGATAACTAAAGGAGCGATTAAAGGAAGTAAAAAAGGATTAGCAACTATAGGTTCTCGCCTGAAAGGAAATAAATTAGTAATAAGTTTTAACAAGAAAGTAGGGAAAGGAATTAAAAAGTTTAATACATTTAGAAACAGAGTTCTGGATAAATTAGGCTTTAAGAAAGTTTGGTTTGAACGTCACGGGAATCGTTTACAATTATGGGGGCAATTTAATGCTAAAGTATTATTATCTAACATAGATATCAATGATCAGAAACAAAAAGGAGTAATTGAAATTGATTCCAAAAAACTTAGAAAAGATTTAGATACACGTCAAATAGTTGGTAAAAAAACTAAGGTAGGCGAACAGGATGGAATTATTATAGCAGATGAAGGGAATAAATTTTCCAATAAAATAGAAAATTCATCTAAAGCGGATCAAATTGAAGAATTTGGAAAATTAGATAAATTAGATGATGCTGCTAGAGCTGAAAAAATTAGAGGAGGAGTAAAAAGTGAGCGAGTTTCGTTAAGAAAAGATGTAAAAGATGAAATCTTTGAAACTGCATATACAGGGAGAAAAGACGCTAATGGTCATAAAATATATTTTGATGGTAAAACTCATAAGGACATTCCAAACTTTGGCACTCACTATCCAGAGTTTACACCCTTAGGACATAAGCATCCTAAAGCTGGTCAAAGAGTACCAGAAAACTTAATAGGGCAACCTAGAGCAGATATTGGACATATTAAAGGACAAACTTGGGAAAAAAGATTAAAAAAACATAAGGAAAAAGGAAGTACAAGAAAAGAAATTATTGAAGCTGAAAATAATCCAGACTTGTATATTTTAGAAGAAAGAAGTTCAAATAGAAGTAGAAAATTAGATTAAATTATAAAACATTAATTATGAATTTTGGAACAATTATTAGAGGAGAAATAGATCTTCTCAAATTAGAATTGGAAAAAGGTATTGATGTAAATCAAAAAGATGAATTTGGAAATACAGCATTACATATAGCATGTGATGAAGGATATATAAATATAGTAAAATTACTTTTAAAGTACCCTGTAAATATTAATACCAAAGGGCTTCATGATTATACTCCTTTATTATATGCGATTTCAAATAGAAATACAGATTTGGTAGTATTATTATTAAAGCACAAGGCAAATATAAACTGTCAAGATGATGAAGGTAATTCAGCGATAATGACCGCAGTTATGAGATATCGCAAAGGTGACACTAGTGTAATTGAAACTTTATTAGAACATGGTGCAGATCCTAAAACACCTAATAAACATGGTATTACTTTATATAAATTATTGGATATGCCTAGAAAAAAAGAAATCGCTCATTTATTTGAATAAATAATAAGTGAGTATGAGCAAAAAGCTATGAATAAGATATCATAGCTTTTTGTCTTTTAGAGAAACGAGTAAAACTATATAGTAGGCCATATTGTAGTATTGATCGATTATATGAATTAATTTTCTTACTCAAATCTCCACCAGTTACAAACTGGCGGGAGTAGGGGGTTAAACTCTAATACCTTAATTTCAGAAAAATTAAAAAATGATATAGAACAAAAAGGTCTTACAGGAATAGAATTTAAAGAAATGGATATAGAGTTTTATATAAATGAATAAAATTAAATATTTTATTATTAACTCCCCGCTCCCGCCAGTTTGTAACTAGTCGCAAGAAGAGTATTTAAAATAATAAGTGAGTATAAGCAAAAAGCTATGATATCCAATCATAGCTTTTTGTATTTTAGAGAAACTAGTGAAAACTATATAATAGATCATATCGTAGTATTGACCTATTATATGAATTAGTTTTCTTACGCAAGTCTCCACCAGTTACAAACTGGCGGGAGCGGGGATTTAATGATTATGCCCAAGAAATATTAGAAAAGCCTATTGATGCTGTAACAGCACTAGAAGTCAGAAAGTTTATGGATAATTTTGCAAAACAAATAAATAACAAAATAGATGATCTTATAGAACTAAATAAATCTCTACCGTTAGATAAGAAAATAAAGTTAAACGATATTATATTTTAAGATGAAAAAAATAAGTTATTATCATTTAAATCATTCTATAGAACCAAAAATTGTTGGAAACATAAATGATTCTGAATACAATACTCAAGTAGATAATTTTATTGATCCTGAGAATAATGATGAAAATAGGTTTGATTTATATAAAGGCTTTAATTATTATGAACACATATCTAAAAAATTAGACTTAACAAAATTTAAAACTCATAATAAAGCAAAAATGACAGACTGTATGAGTACTAGATTTTTTTCTACAGATGGATTTTTTATATCTGATAAATTATCAAAATTACTTAATAGATTTGACTTAGAGAATAGCCAACTATTAGATTGTTTAATAACTAATAAAGATCAACATCATAATTATTATTTATTAAGCTTTTTAGATGCTAAAGACATATTCAATTATAAAAAATCAATCTTTGGAATAGTAAGTGGGCTAGATAAAGTAGACAAAAGTATTGAGTTAAAGTTTAATGATTCTGAAGAATTAAAAAACAAAAAAAAAGAATTATATTTTGAAACTAATGGAGAAAATACGATTACTCCACTAAAAATAATTTTGACAAAAAATGTGGACTTATTTAAATCTAGCATAGACAAAAGCATCTTAATTTCCGAGAGGTTAAAAAACGATATAGAAAAAAATAAAATTACTGGTTTCGACTTTAAAAACAGAAAGACACAAACAGAATTTTATGAAGATTTTTAAAAATTGAAAAGCATTAACAAAAGCCATAGTTTAAAACTATGGCTTTTTGTATTTTAGAGAAACTAGTAAAAACTATATAGTAGGTCATATTGTAGTATTTATTGCCTATATGAATTAATTTTCTTACTCAAATCTCCACCAGTTACAAACTGGCGGGAGCGGGGGAACTGATTTTAAAAATAAAAGATATTTCAGTTAAAAATGAAGTAAAAGTTAATGATTTATTCAAAAAAGGACCTAATATGGGTAACGTCAATCCACGAGAACTATATATGTCTGTTTTAAAAAAACTAAAATCAGAAGGAAAATTACTATAAAATAATAAACATGATTAGTGAAAAATATTTCAAACTAAACTATAGTACTGTCATTAAAGAAATTGGCCATTGGAAACAAATGGATGTTCCTAATAAATATTGGGAAATAACAAATAATTTTGAAACAATAAATTACCATTCGTTTCAAGAAAAAGCACCTAATCTTAAAAACTTTGAATTAAACAAAAAAGCAAAATTAACAGACTTTCTAAGTACAATTCAACTTGATATATCAAAAGGAATGTTTGTGTCTTCAAAAACCAAAGAAATCATTGAGAAACACAATGCCTTTGGAGTTAAATTTTATAATACTTCTATTCTAATGAATAAAAATGAGGATATTAATAATTATTTCTTTATGCATGTAATTGATAATTATGGAGAACTTTTAAACATTAATAAAAGTAAATTTATTGATTTTTTAGAGGATGATAAAGAGGTGAAATTAGACTTAAATGAACCTATTTCTGGTTCTATTGCACCTAAAAGATTAACATTAAATAATCCATATGACTTGTTTAGAAGTCCTGGAGGTGTAGAAATTATTATTTCAGAAAGTTTAAAGAACTCTTTTACTAAGGCAAATATTACGGGTTCATTTATCGAAGAACTCACTGATTATAAAGTTTATATTGATTAAATTAATAAGCTCGTTTATCACCATTATAAATAGTAATTAGATGAAGCTTTAAGGATAATATATATAAAAACTATATGGTGTGTTATAGTATTAATCGTTCATCACTTCCTGCGTTTCAACACCCCATCTATAGCTTGTGTGACATCCTGAGAGACATTTAAAAAATAAATAGCAAGAAGATAACTACCACCCAACAGTATAGATTTTAAGGCAATATTTACAAAAGGATGAAATGTAAAATCCCAAAAGTAAAAAGCACTAAAAAACAAGATGAGTAATACAAATGTTTTAAAAGATCCTTTTGTAAAGGGTTGCATTCCAAATTTCTTATACACAATAATAATCTTAAATAAGGTATATAGTACTGAAGCCACAAACGTGGCTATAGCAGCTCCGTTAATCCCATAAATTGGGATAAAAACTGTATTGAGTATAACCGCTACTATAATTAATAATACGCCCAATACAAGAATGATTCTATAATAATCACTGTTGTATAAAATCGCATTATTAATACCGAGACAATTATCTAATAGTTTTGCGGCGCCAATACACAATACAACATACAATCCAGTTCTATAATTAACCGTCACCATATCATATAGACTTGCTATATTACATACAATCAGTAAGAATAGTAGAGAAGCAATAACAAATAGCGTTAACGAACTCTTATGATAGAGTTTTCTCATATCATCGTATCGCTTGTTATTAAGCATTTTTGCCACCATAGGATAGGTAATTTGATGCATCGCTCTTGCTGGTACTGCAATGACCGTAGCGATATAAATAGCCACAGAGTAATACGCTACGTTTTCTATCTCTTTATACAACCCTAACATCACTTTATCCAAGTCTAACAATAAATTTGCAACAGACCCTGCAATTATAATAAGGCTTGTATACTTAAGAATAGCCATAAAATTTTCTGGACGCCTCCTGTTTGTAGTCAAGCTTGTAATGGTATACCGTATGTGTTTAGGTCTTTTAAGCATAAATGCATACACATTCATCACAAACATACGAAGTACATAGACGCCTACTAACGCTTTTAAAAAAGTATCAACCGTGATACTATCAAAAGCTAATAAGGTAAGAAGTGTTGTGATTCCTAGTCTATGAAATACCTCTTTCATAAAATTACCAAAGATGGTTTTAAACTGCACTTTTGACCACGCAAAAAAGGCTTCAAAATAAGCAGACGATACGGCAATTATAAAGATGTACCACACATAATCATATACAATCTCATTTTTTGTCGCTAGAAACAAGCCTATTTTCTCATAAAAAAAGAAACAGATCAATGCGCCTGGAATAGCCACTAGTAAAGGCAGTATAAGCATCCAATTCAAAAAGACACTCTGTTCTCTCCCTTTGTATGCTGAGTAAAACTTTACAAGCGTATTGTGTACTCCAAAGGCTGTAACTGGCATTAAAATCATGGCGGTAGAGACAATAAAACTCACCAGACCATAATAGTCTTCAGACATGAAATTGATATACAAAAACAACGTATTAAGTGCTCCTATCGCAAACCCTAGATAGGTAGTAATAAGGTTACTAAATGATTGCTTAATAACGATTCCCATAGCTATGACACAGTTTTAATAAGCGTAGCAAGAGCTTCGGTTAATGCTTTTCTATGGTATTTTGAGATGGCATCTCCCCTATCCTTCCAATCTGGAGAGGTATAATTCTCAAATAACTGTAGTATCAATTGTTCTAATCTTTCTTCTTCACTGTAACTTACATAATGCCCGCTACCTGTCGTTGTAATGATCTCCCCTACATCGGCATCTTTAGGTCCTAATCCTAAGATAGGTCGTTGTGCAGAGAGGTATTCAAATACCTTTCCTGGGATAATTCCTTTGGTAATTTCGGCATCTATCTCTATGAGTAACAATACAGCAGCTTCTCTTTGTAATTGTATCGCTTCTGGATGAGAAACATAGCCTAAATTTTTGACATAAGACGTAAGCCCATATTCTGCTATTGCATCTATGACTTCTTCGCTTATCTTACCAGCTAGTGTTAACGTGAAGCTATTTTTAAACGCTTCATTAGTATCTACTAACTTAGAAAGTACTTTCCACAACACCATAGGATTACGATCAGATAATAGTGATCCTATATGCGACATCGTAAAGCTTGTAGGTGTTATTACTACTTCTTGTTGTTTGGTATCAAAACCATTTGTAATCACCGTTATGGGTTGTTCTGTAATGGTGCTAAATTCCTTTTTTGTTGTGGGACTGGTAACAATAATGGCATCGGCTGTTGTGAGGACGGTACGTTCTAACTCCTTATGTTTCTGCTGTGTCTTTGCCGTCATTTTCAATTTATCGTGATACCCTATCGTAGTCCACGGATCTCTAAAATCGGCAATCCATTGTATATTTCTTTTGGAATCACCTTGAGCAATTTTCGCTTTAAGCTGCATCCCTATAAGATGTAAACTATGTGGCGGGCCTGTAGTGATGATCGTTTCTATTTGATGCTTCTCGATATAATCCTCAAGATATGACACAGAAGGTTTCACCCACCCTACACGGGCATCTGGAACAAAAAAGTTCCCACGTATATACAACATAAGTCGTTGTACCAAAGATTGTTTTGTTTGTTTAGGTACAATTCCAGCCGATAATTGTTTGACACTTTCGCGCCTACCTGTCGGCAGGTAGGAAAGCAAACTCGCAAAGCGATACGGTTCTTTTATAGGTTGTGTAAGGATCGTTACTCCATCTGGAACTTCTTTTATAAGCGTCGTATCTACAATCGGATACTCAGGATTTTCTGGTACATATACGATAGGTGCTATATCAAATTGTGGTAAGTACTTTACAAATTTTAACCATCGTTGTACTCCAGGCCCTCCTGCTGGAGGCCAGTAATAACAAATGATAAGTACTTTTTTTGACATGAAAAATTAAGCTTCTTCTATAGCCGTCTGTTGATCTTGATTCTTAAAACTCATATACATCCCTCCAATCACAAAAAGGATTAGTATGATAAAACTTATGAGCATAATCATTCCTCCTTTTTTAACTACGGGAGGGTCAAATGTAAATTGAATCTTGTGTTCTCCTTTTGGAACCCTTAATCCTCTTAACATATAATCTGCTTCAAAAATTGAAGCTTCTGTTCCATCGATTGTTGCTTTCCAGCCATTTTTATAATACGCTTCAGAAAAGACCACAAATCCATCACTTGTATTTGCAGTAGTATACTCCATCTTATTAGGAGACGCTTTTACTAATTGAACCGTAGCAAGGCTATCTTTCTTAGGAGCAAAACCGTTTAATTCCTCTTTATATGCACTTCTGAGAACAGCAACTTTCTTTGTATCTACAATATCCAATGCATCATACACACTATTATAATCTGGCAACAGTTGTATCTCCTCTACAAACCATGCAGGTCCATTTGCATATGGATTGCGATTTGCAAACATATTACCTTCATTCTCTTGGATGATATATTTTACATTCAACATATTAAGCACTCCTATTTTACCCGAAATGATTTTATCATAGATATCCTCCATACGTTGTGGACGCACAGCAGAGTATCCGTTAAGAGAATTAAAGAAATAAGAAGTATGAGAGTTATTAAACCCTCTAAAATTATCTAATACTCTAAAGTAGCCATCATCTTTTAGAATCATATCATCTGCTGGAGTCGCTTCAAAATTCTGTCTGTATTCTCTTTCAGATATAAAATTATCCTCATTAACACTTCTTCTATCGACGCCTACCAAGTCTATCACAATAAAAACACCAACAATAATAATAGCGATGTTTTCTGAAACCTTCTTTTTAAACGTGAGCCACAAAATCCCTGCAACCCCAATAATAAAAAGCAATGATCGCAAACTATCACTTTTTAAAACATGTAAACGATCTTCTTTTAAAGCGTTTAAAATAGGTGCTTGCTCACCAGTAGCCATCCCTAATTCTCTAGATGATCGTAAATTAAATAAACTTCCTCCAAAGAGATAGAATAGCAAACATAAACCTCCTAGAATACCAGAGGCTATCAGTAATTTTTTAAGTCTTTCTTTAGGATCTTCTCTATCATTAAAAAAGCGATACAGTCCAAAAACGGCTGCTATAGGGATTAATAATTCTAAAATTGCTTGAATACTAGATACCGCTCTAAACTTGTTATAAAAAGGGATGTAGTCTATAAAAAAGCGTGTGAGCCCTTCAAAATTCTTACCCCAACTTAGCAGTAGTGATAGTATAATTCCTCCTAGTAACCACCATCTAAGTCGTCCTTTTACGAGTAACAATCCTAATAATGCAAGAAAGACAACGGTAACACCAAGATATGGCGGTGCTTCTACAAAAGGCTGTTCTCCCCAATAAAGCGGAACTCCTGAGTAATATTTTGCTTCGGCAGGAGAAGCTCCTAACTGTATGTATTTTTTATAAAGTACAGATTCATTACCCAAATCTGAAGCTCTACCTGCTCCAAATAATTTAGGCACTAAAAGATTCAGAGATTCTAATTTTCCATAACTATACTCTGTGATGTACTCATAGTCTAATCCATTCCCAACTTCATCACCAAAAGCTGCAGGGTCTTTAAGTAATTTTTCTCCTCGGATACTTGTTTTTGCATACTCTGCTGTCGAGAGTAATGTTGTAGCATTGGTTGCCAGTCCTAGCGTAACAGCAATTAACAAAACACCTATGCATTTAAAAAAATGAGGCAATTCTTTCTTTTTATACGCATCTATAAGGTACGCGATTCCTAAAACGATCACCGCAAGTCCTAGATAATACGTCATTTGGTAATGATTTGCCTGTACTTCCAATCCCATGGCAACGGCTGTGAGTATAAATCCCCATATATATCGTTTCTGAAAAGTGAGTATAATACCAGAAAGCACCAATGGGAAATAAGCAATGGCGTGTGCTTTTGAGTTATGTCCTACCCCAATAATAATAATAAGATACGTTGATAATCCAAAGGCAAGCGCTCCTATAACAGCAAACTTCCAAGGTACTCTCATTACAAGCATGAGAACATAAAAACTCAATAAGTATAAGAACAAATAATCGGCTGGGCGTGGTAGGAATCTTATAAGTTTATCAAGCTTATCCATATAATCATGAGGGAACTTAGCGCCCATCTGGTAAGTTGGCATCCCGCCATAAGAAGAGTTTGTCCAATATGTTTCTTCACCCGTCGCTAGCCTATGATCATTTTGTTGCTTTGCCATCCCTTCATACAACTTGATATCATTTTGGTAAATCATTTTACCAGATAATACCGGACTGAAGTATAACAATGAGACAACTATAAATCCTATAACAACCAGAAAGTGTGGTAAGAAACGTTTGAACTGAAAATTCATAAAAGCAAATTAGAGTATACGCACAAAAATAACGGAAAAAAGACGAAGATATACTAGTCTATTCTCATACTTAAGAGATATACTATTAACAAATTATCGGGTATGGATGTGTTTACGCTTTCGCGAAAGCGTATAAAAGAGCATTAATCGATCTCTTCAAAATCAATATAATCACCCACTGTTTTTTTAGATTTCTTTTCAACAGGCGCCGGTTCTGGCGTATTATCTTGCGGAAAACCGTTGAAACCTTTAAAAGTAGTTTCCATTTTTTGTCCAGCTTTCTTTGCTATATAGCGCATGAAGTACGGAAATAGCAAACGCCCTAAAAAACGTAGGGTTACATATACCAAGACGATGATTAAAATCGTTTTAAAAAAACCATCTAGTGCTAAAAGTAAGAGCATTGTGTGAAATTTTTAGTAAAATTAGGCATTATGATTTATAACAACTACCTAATAAAGCTTAAAAAAATGATAAATTCTTATATATTTGAATGCTAACTCCAATCGACATGCGTAAACCTATTTATGGACTCTGTATTTTTTTATGTTTTGCATTAAGCGGAACAGTATATGGTCAATACACTGAGACAATTAACTCTAATCGTCCTGGAGAGTCACAAGGCGCCTTTGCTGTAGGCACACAAGTGATACAAGTAGAATCTGGTTTTGATCTTGGAAATGACACTCATGATTTACTTAATACAGATATTGATATCACAGCATTTAATCTTGATTTGAGATATGGGTTCTGGAAAGAAGCCTTAGAAGTAAGTACTTTCTTTAGATATCAATCTAATAATGTTTCATTTACAACAGGGAGTATAGATCCACGAAGAGTAAATGGGGTTGAGAACCTACAGTTAGGAGCAAAATATCTTGTGTACGATCCTCATAAAAAAGGGGAAGACGAGCCTAACTTATACTCATACCATGCAAATTTCAAATTTAAATGGAAATCATTAATCCCAGCAATCTCTGTGTATGCAGGTGCTGTTTTTGATTTTGAAAACGAATTAGACACACGTCGTGAAGCTGGTATAAGCCCTAATATAGCGCTTATTACACAAAACAATTGGGGACGTTGGGTTTGGGTAAATAATATTATTGCAGATCGTGTTACGAGTGATTTTCCAGCTTATTCTTGGATTACAACAATGACTCACTCTGCTACAGAAAAAATTGCATTTTTTGCAGAATACCAACTCATTACAGGAGATCTATATGCCGATAATATTGCACGTGCAGGAGGTGCTTATCTACTCACAAAAAATTTGCAAGTAGATATCAGTGGTCTTGTTAATTTTAAAGACACTCCTACTCGATGGAATGTTGCCGCTGGATTATCTTGGCGATTAGATCTTCATAAAAAAGATGAAACAATAGAAGACACAAGTGGAGATGATGAAAAAGATGGTAAAAAGAAAAAATCTGCTTCCAAACGACAAGCAGAAAAAATAAATAAGAAAAAAAGACGAGACGGCGTAGACCCAGATGGTGGAGACGATGATGGCAATTTGTAAAACGAAGTATTTGACTAGATGATTACCCTAAAAGAAATGAAAACCCCTTCGGAACTTAAACAGTTTGTTAAGTATCCGTTTTTATTATACAAGGATGAACCCAACTGGGTAGCTCCTATTATTGCAGATGAGTTGGATAGTATGGATCCTGCTAAGAATCCTGTTTTCAAAAATGCAGAGGCTCGATATTTTATCGCTTACATACAAGACAAACCTGTAGGTCGCATCTGTGCGATAATTAATCATATAGAAGTTAAAGAGCAAGGAAAACCAAAAATGCGTTTTGGTTGGTTTGATACGATAAATGATATTGAAGTAACAAAAGCATTACTAAACAAAGTAAGTGAGATAGGAAAATCTCATAACTTAGAATTTATAGAAGGTCCTGTTGGTTTTTCAAATATGGAGAAAGCAGGTCTATTAGTAGAAGGATTTGACTATTTGAATACCATGATTACTTGGTATAATTATGCCTATTATAAAGATCATTTTGAACAATTAGGTTTTGAAACGGCAGCAGAATGGGTAGAATTTAAAATAAAAATTGATCCACCAGAAAAGCAAAACCCTAAAGTAAAGAAGTTTGCAGATATCATTGCAAAACGATACGATCTTACCCCTTTACAGTTTAGAACCTCAGATGAGATCAAACCTTATGTAGATGAGATGTTTGGTTTATTAAATAAAACCTATGATAAACTCTCGACATTTGTTCCCATTCAACAATATCAAATTGATCATTACAAAGAGAAATACTTAAAATATATCCACCCCGATTTTATAAAATGTGTGCAAGATAAAGATGGGAACCTAGTCGCTTTTGCAATTACAATGCCTTCCTTTTCTAAAGCATTAAAGAAAGCAAATGGAAAATTATTTCCATTTGGATTTTATCACTTATTAAAAGCAAAAAAGAAAACAAGTACCGCTGCTTTTTATCTTATTGGTATTGATCCAGAATATCAAAATAAAGGAGTGACTGCCGTTATATTTCAAATGATGCAAGATCTCTTTAATAAAAGAGGGATTACCGATGTAGAAACCAATCCTGAACTAGAAGAAAACAAAGCTATCCAACAGCTTTGGAAAAACTATGAACACGAACTACATAAACGCAGAAGAACATATAGAAAAGATATATAACACGATCTTAATATAACCCATATATAAAAAGCCAATGAAATTACTTTGTAATAGCATTGGCTTTTTAAGTGTCGTATTTTAAACTACTACTAGTTGTCCCATGATATGTCAATATATGGATCCCAGTAAAAACGTCCAACAGTTTCTAAAGTCCCATCTGCATGTGGTTTCATAATTTGAAAGTAAAAATTATATGTAACATTTCCTTCTTTATAAGCAGTTGCTGACCAATACCCAAGATTTGCTTCTAACACATTTGGATTTTGAATATCATTTGGATTAATTTCTGCTATCATCTCAGAGCTTCTAGCTGGTTCTACTCTATCAAGTAGACTCTCACCTTGAGTAACACTAATTGCATATAGATTTACGGTATACTGTCCTCCAAATGTCAGTGTTGACGCCCGCCATCTTATATCTTGATTAGGGTGCATTTTAACATTTAATTCTGCAGCCCCATGACCACTAATTTCATTTGCCTTTTGTGAGACCATATAGATCGTATTCGCTGAATTGTTAACAAATACTGGATTTCCAGTATTTCCACCTTGAGTTGAGATAATTGTATCTGCGTCTATAAATATTCCTACATTTACTATGTCTGTTGCCATGATAATTATTTTTAAAATGATTAATTATTGTGTAAGTCTAAACCTGTAATAAGAAAGAATAATAGTAGCTACTTAATCAAAGTCATATACTTTAAAATACAGGATGTTTATTAAACGATATCGTAAATTTTACTAGGTTATAATTACCTGTACTTAATTTATTTCCAATTGTTTAACACTTCAAAGATGAAGAATAGGCGGTTTTGAATTTAAAAAAATGTTATAAACACGGGATATATAGGAACGAGAGACTGTAAATCTGGAATGAGTTTTGTAAAAAGTAACAAATGCAAGTACGAAACTATAGATCATAATTCGACTTTTCTAGTTAAATTCATACAATCAAAGACGTATAAGTTACTCTATAATCTCTATCTCAACCCTACGATCATATTTACTACCCTTACCCAAAGGTTCTAGGTATGCTCTACCTTCATAGGCCAATCGTTCATTTGAGATTCCATTATCTACTAAGTAATCATATATCGCTTTTGCTCTATCTTTTGAGAGGCTGTAGCTTTTTGTAATAACATTAAATCCATCTTTACTAGATGGAATACTTCCATGGCAACATATATGTCCTATAAGATTAATATGGGTTTTTGGGTTTGTATCTAAATAATCATACAATTCTTGTAAAACTGAAGTACTTTCTTCTAATATAGTATCTGTCCCTCCTAGAAAGAGAATTCCTTTTAAAACTATTTTATCACCTATCTCTAAGGTAGAAAGGTCATTGATTTCTTGAGAGTCAGAAACTTCCTTATCTATAATGACTGTTTCCTTTTTTGTATGCATAAAACGAGAAATAAAGATATCTACCCTTCTATTTTTACCAGATGTGCTCTCCAGTGCTCCGTAACCTTCTGTTTCAAGGATATGATAAGTATCAAACAATAATTGGACTTCTCGTGCTCTTTTTTTAGAAAGTTGTACATTATACCTATCTGTTCCATATGCATTTGCAAATCCTTGTATTCGTATAGTTATAGAATCCTGAGTAATCAATAATTGTTTTATACTATCTATTTTTTGTACATGTTTTTCTTCAAGTTGGTACGCATCATGATCATAATATAAACTCGCTTTTATTTCTGTTTGTGCTATAAGTAGAGAAGGAAAAAACAGAAACATAAAAACGAAATACTTCATAAGAATAGTTGAATAGTTTTCTAGAAAAAACGTAGTATTCACGTTCATAGTATATAACACAAACTTTAAAAACACTTTTATATCTTAGCGATTGCTAAGTACCTATCTAACCTATTTTCTATTTGCAATTATATACCCTCGTTCACATGCGATTCTATCTCTTTCTTGTTTTTTTATGTTGCTACAGTAGTACTTTCTGCCAGGAAACATATTATAATTTTCAAGACGACATATATGATGAAGTACGCTTTCGCGAAAAGCTAAAATCCATCGAAGAAATCTACTCACAACAAAGTAATTATAAATATACCACAGCAACTTACAAAGTCCGATCTACTGTAGTACGTCAAGATTCTATTATTCAAAATGTCGAAGTTGTACTCTCGCAATCTAACTCATCGCCGCTAGATATTAATACAGGCGTACAAAGTTTTATAAATAAACCACTCCCCTATTTTGAATTACAAAATCTTCAAAATCATATCAAAACTAATACCGATTATACAGATAAAGTCACCCTTATAAATCTATGGTTTACTTCCTGTCCTCCGTGTATTACTGAGATTCCATATCTCAATTATCTAAAAGATACCTATGAAGATCAAGTACATTTTGTTGCCATTACTTTTGATCCAAAAGATAAAGTAGAACGGTTTTTAGAAAAGAAACCATTTCACTTTGAACATCTGGTCGATGCTATTACTTATTTATATAGAGACTTAAAAAACAATGTGTTTCCGAAGCTCATTCTTCTAGACAAAAAAGGACAGGTTCGCTTTGTAGAAAACGGCGTTATTCTAAGTGGAAATACGTCTTCACAACCTGAAGCTGCAGTCGTAGAACTTAAGACCCAATTAGATTTCTTATTATCCGAAAAGTAATCATGGGAAAACAATACACTGCTGTTACCTATAGTCCTCTAGAAGAAGATTGGAATATCTATACGCACCTGGTTGGTTTTATTTTGAGTGTTGTAGGACTTGTGATGCTATGCTTTCGCGAAAGCGTAACAACAACCTACACCATAAGTGCGCTTGTGTTTGGGCTTAGTTTATGTATCCTCTACTTTGCATCTACTATCTACCATAAAGCGACGCAACCAAAACGAAGAGCTAGACTCCAAATTTTTGATCACGCCGCCATTTATATTCTTATTGCAGGAACATATACCCCTTTTACACTTGTAACATTAGAAGGAGAAACTGGGATCATTATTTTTTGTGTTACTTGGGGCATTGCACTATTTGGAGTGATCCTCAAAATTTTTTATACAGGACGTTTTGATGTTTTATCTACCATACTCTATGTTGCTATGGGATGGATGATTGTCTTTGCCTACAAACCTTTGATAGCCAACCTACACCCTACTGGGGTTCAATGGTTATTTGGAGGTGGAATTGCCTATACGGTAGGCGCAATCATATATAGCTTTAATAAGATTCCAGGGAATCATGCTATTTTTCATGTCTTTGTTTGCATAGGGAGTTTTTGTCATTTTATGGCTGTTTACCTATACGTTTGGATGCCTATACACTAGATTTATCCAGTATCCAAAATAGATTCTTTCTGATATAAGATTTTATAAATATTCTTAGAAATAAATAAAAAAGTACGTCATACACTTTGCTTTAATGGTAGTACCTTTGCGGTATGATAAGTCATCAAAAAAATCAGCAGCAAATACTAGCAAAGCTTGGTATTACAACTCTTAATGACATGCAAGAAGCTGCTCAGCTTGCTATTCATGCATCTAAAGATGTTGTTTTACTCTCCCCTACAGGAACAGGGAAGACACTCGCTTTCTTATTACCTACGATAGCCGAGCTTGATCCTGACATTCAGGAAGTACAATTGCTTATTGTAGTACCGTCTCGCGAACTTGCAATACAGATAGAACAAGTAGCTCGTAATATGGGCACTGGATATAAAATACATGCTGCATACGGTGGGCAATCTTTTAATACAGATAGACAGGCCATCAAACATAGACCCGCCATACTTATAGGAACTCCTGGACGTCTTGCAGATCATTTACGAAGAGAAACCTTCCCGACAGAAGATATTAAGACACTCATTCTTGATGAGTTTGATAAATCACTAGAAGTAGGTTTTGAAGGAGAAATGACAGAAATCATAAGTTACCTTCCTAATCTATCTAAAAAGATATTGACTTCAGCAACACAAGGAATTACGGTCCCCTCATTTGTAAAGCTTGACAAACCAGTAACGGTAGATTACCTTCATGAAGGAAATTCTAAACTAGAAATTAAAGCCATTGTATCTCCAGAGAAAGATAAACTAGCCATGCTAGAAAAGGCATTGAGACATCTCGGTAATCAGCCAGGGATTATCTTTTGTAATTTTAAAGATACTATCGCTCGCATAAGTGAATACTTATCAGACTACGGGATTGCACACGGTTGCTTTTACGGAGGAATGGAACAACGAGACAGAGAATTATCATTATTAAAATTTAGAAATGGGACGCACCAGTTATTACTAGCAACAGATCTTGCGGCCAGAGGAATTGATGTACCCGATATTAAATTTATCATTCATTATCATCTACCGGTACGTGTAGAAGAGTTTACACACCGTAATGGCCGTACTGCCAGAATGCATAATGAAGGCGCTGCATATGTCCTTCACTGGCGTAATGAGCGTTTACCCGATTTTATAAAAAAAATGGATGAAGAATACATTCTAGATAAAGAAGTACGTCCAGCATCTATATGGGAAACCTTGCAAATTTCTGGAGGTCGTAAAGACAAAATATCAAAAGGAGATATTGCAGGACTATTCTTTAAACAAGGAGGAATTACCAAAGAACAACTAGGTGTAATTGAATTAAAACAAGACACTGCTTTTATTGCAGTACATAAAACAGTCGCAAAACAACTCATTCATACACTGGATAATGCCCGTGTAAAGAAAACCAAAGTAAGAGTTAAACTAGCTTAATCCTTTTGAGTCTATTAGAATCTCAATATACAGATCATATAAAAATATAATAAGGAACTATTCTGGCTTCTTATCCTTCTTAGGAGGCATTGGTCCTCGTAAATGAATAACAAGACCGTTTAAAAAATTACGTAAGAACTGATCACCACATTCCATATACTTAGGATGATCTTCTGCTCTGAAAATAGCGCCTAGTTCACTTTTGGTTACTTTAAAATCAACAAGACTGCATATTTTAACAATATCATCATCACGTAATTTATGTGCTACACGTAATTTTTTAAAGATATCATTATTTGTAAGTGCCATATGCTATATTTAAGAAGACAAAGTACGTGATTTTAATTTTTTCGCGAAAGCAAACAGCTAACGATTAATTCTTTTAATTTTGCCAACTATGGAAGAACAAAAAACCACACGTATTAATAAATACCTAAGTGAGGTAGGATATTGCTCGCGAAGAGCTGCAGATAAGCTTATAGATCAAGGAAGAGTCACCATAAATGGTAAAGTGCCAGAAATGGGTACAAAGATTGTTTCTGGTGATAAAGTGCACGTAGATGGGGTTTTGATTTCTCCTACAGATGAAGCGCTTGTATATATTGCTTTTAATAAACCAGTAGGTATTGTGTGCACAACAGACACGCGTGTTGAGAAAGATAATATCATAGAATATATCAATTACCCAAAACGTATCTTCCCTATCGGTCGTCTTGATAAACCCAGTGAAGGTCTTATTTTCCTAACCAATGATGGCGATATTGTAAATAAGATTCTAAGAGCTCGTAACAACCACGAGAAAGAATATGAAGTAACGGTAGATAAACCTATTACTCCTTCTTTTATACAACAAATGAGTAATGGAGTTCCTATCCTTGATACCGTTACCCGTAAATGCGAAGTAGAAAAATTAAGCCGTTTTAAATTTAAAATCATCCTGACACAAGGATTAAATCGTCAGATACGTAGGATGTGTGAATATCTAGATTATGATGTGGTGCGCTTAAAGCGAAATCGTATTATGAATATAACCCTCGATATGCCAGAAGGACAATGGAGAGATATCACCATAGAAGAACTTGACGAAATTAATAGACTTGTCGAAAAATCAACAAAAACACACGATTCTTAAGCATGGAAGAACTGATAACAAGACGTGATTCTCTTAAGAAGAAAATGTATAAAGACAAAGCAATATCTATTGGAACGTTTATTGGAGGTCCACTAGTAGGTGGCTATCTTTTAGCTGAAAACTTCAAAGCCATAGGCCAATCGGATAAAGTAACAAAAACTTGGATCATAACAATCCTAGCAACTATCGCCATTTTTGGATTAGCATTTTTAATACCTGAGAACACTCGTTTTCCTAAAATCCTAATTCCTGCCATATATACAGCGATTGCTTCTGGTATATTTAAAAAATATCAAGAGCCTAATGTACTAAACCAACTTGAATCTAGTGGAGAGTATTATAGCTGGGGAAGAACTATTGGGGTTTCAATAATAGGTATAATAATAACTGGGGCTATACTTCTTATAACTGCTTTTACAATTATAGAAATTGAAGAAAGTAATATGGCTACAAAAAAATATGGTCTAACGGTAAAACATGAAATTGAATATAATACTTCAGATTTTACTGTAACAGAAATAGATCAGATTGCAGATGGCTTTATAGAACACGCATTTTTTGACCTTGATGTTGCAAAATATGTATACGTAAATAAAGAAGAGCAAACTTATGAATTGTATATGCCTATTTCTGAGATGTATGCAGATGATCAAGGAGTCATAAAAGAGTTCACAATTCTTAAAAAAAAAATGGATTCATATATTACTGATAAAAAAGTGATTATGAAGATTGTAGTAAACGATCTTGACAATGTAATACAGGTTATAGAATAAAAAGTATATATTTAGCTCAACAATAACCATCAAACTATGATCATATACGGAACCAAACCCGTTCATTTAAAAACCGTTGAAAACAAAACAGTAAAATGCGGAAATTGTGATACCCAAGGGCAAATTGCTTTTAGTTATTACAGTAGTCATTTTCATGTATTTTGGATTCCTATGTTTCCATATGTACGAAAAGGGTTTTCTAGTTGTACAAATTGTGGAGAAGAATTAAAGCCCAAACAAATGCCTGAGCATATGCGTAGGGCGTATCAAGAGACTAAAAAAGATACCAAACTTCCTATCTGGCAATTTGCTGGAATTATACTTGTAGCACTTTTAATAGGTTACTTCATCTACCAATCTAAAGCAGACGATGCAAAATATGCTGAGTACATGACAAGCCCAAGGAGTGGTGACATATATAGATATAAAGAAGGCTATGAAGAATTTACAACCCTTAAAGTAGCTGAAATTACTGAGGACTCAATTTTTGTTATTCCAAATGAATATATGACCAATCTAAGGACAGGTATATCAGATATTGATATCGATGAAAACTACGGAGAATTTATGTATGGCATCTCTCGTGATGAAATACAACGTATGTTTGAAGCAGAGGAAATTTATCAAGTAGATAGAGAATAAGTCAGTTGAGGTGTTTACCTCTTTCTTTCATAAAAAACATCCTTTCAGTCATATGATCGAAAGGATGTTTTTAATTTATATAATATGTAAAGTATTATTTCAATTCAAAACTAGCAGAGATACGTACTATTATAGACAACTCACCAGGAGCAATGCTTTCACCACCAGCATCAGATGAAGCTTCCATTGCAAAATTGGCACTTTTAAATCTAGGTTGTGGCGACTGTGTAGATGATTCACTTATTTGAACTGCTTTTCCTACAGATTGTCCAATAGCACCTGCATACGTTTCTGCTCGTTTTTTTGCATCTAGCATTGCCTTTACTCTAGCTTCTTCCTGTAAAGCTGTAGCCTGAGAAGATTTAAACTGAACTCCATCTATACGATTGATCCCTGAGTTTAATAAACCAGATATAATCGTTTCATACTGTTTGATATCTTTAAGTCGTACTGTAAGTGATTGATTTGCCTTATAAGAATACGTCTTTGAGTTATAATCGTAATTCTTATTTAAGTTAATATATTCTGTTTGTACATCTTCTTTTTCTAAGCCTTGAGCTCTTAAAAATTTAATCACCGCATTGATAGATGCGTCATTCTCTGTCTTAACAGCAACAGCATTTTTACCTTCACTCTCTACTCGTACTTTAATATCTACTTGATCTGGTGTGACTTTTACGACTCCTTTGCCTACAACATTAACAAGAGGTTCTATAGTATTGGTTTGTGCAGTAAGGCTCATAGTACAAAAAATTAAAAGGATACAAATTGATTTCATTGTGATAGAATTAAATTTTACCTAATTTAATCATTACAAATAAGATTATAATAGGTATTGCGAGTAAAATAACCATTAACGTACTGGTTTCTAATAAAAAAGGAGCAATAAATAAAGTAATGAGGTATCCACCTACAGCTCCCCCAAAGTGAGCATCATGCCCTATATTATCATTTTGAGCACGCATCCCATATATAGAATATAAAAGATATCCTATCCCAAATACATAAGCAGGGATAGGTATAGGAATCAAGATAAAAGCTAGTTTCATCTCTGGATTTAATAAGATAGCCGCATATAAAATACCAGATACTGCACCACTCGCTCCTAATGCAGAATAATGATACTCATCTTTATGGAAGAAATAAGATAACAAGTTTCCTATTAAAAGGCTTCCTACATAAATAATTATAAAATTAATAGTACCTAATGCAAAAATAACTGCGTCTGCAAAGAAGTATAACGTAAGCATATTAAAAATAAGATGAGGAGGATTGGCATGTAAAAATGCTGAGCTTATCATACGTATTTGCTCACCTCTACGAATAGCTCCTATATTAAATAAGTATTTCTCTCTAAAACTAAAATCATTAAAACCTTTCAACGAGACAAGTGCGTTTAATACTATAATGACTATTGTTACTGGATGTAAGTCCCCCATAATTTATTTTTATACCGTTTAAATATACACCATTTAGAAATCCAATGAGTATCAATACGCAGTAAAGATACCTATATTTGTGATATTGAATTATAACATTTTTTCTGAATGCAAGCTATAGCATATTGGCTCATATATCCGCTACTTTGGATTATTTCAAAACTACCTTTCAGGGCATTATATATGCTTTCTGATGTCGTTTATATCCTTATATATCGCGTGATTGGATATCGTAAAAAAACAGTGCGTTATAATCTTAAAACGGCGTTTCCAGAAAAATCATCTACTGAACTACTACAAATAGAAAAAAAATTCTACCATCATCTCTGTGACTTATTCTCAGAAATGATAAAAACCTTAAGCATTACTAAAGAACAACTCAATACTAGAATGACGTTTACCAATATAGAAGTTCTACAAGGATATGAAAAAGAAAAGCAAAATATTATTATACTCCTAGGTCATTATGCTAGTTATGAATGGGCATTTGCCATGCAATTACACTTAAAAAATACAGGACACGGTATTTATAAAAAAATCAAAAATCCACACTTTGATAAATTAGTAAGACGTATTAGAGGGAGATGGAATACAGAACTCATTGCAAATAAATTTGCCGCAAAACGTATGGCACAACATAAGAAAGATGGTATTACTACCATGTATGGCTTTGCTGCCGATCAATCTCCTAAGCTTCAAAAATCTAGTTATTGGACTATGTTCTTAGGACATGAATTGCCTTTCTTTACTGGTGTTGAGCGTATTGCAAAAAACTTAAATTTGCCAGTTGTCTATCTTAAAACAAAAAAAACAAAGCGAGGGCATTATGAAGGAACATTCATTCGCCTAGCAGAAAACCCAAATGAGGTAGAAAATTTTGATATTACTGACGCCTTTGCAAAAGCATTAGAATCTCAAATACAAGAAGAACCACGTTATTACTTATGGACGCATAAACGTTTTAAACTCCTTGGAAAAAAACAACAATCAGCAGGAAAAGACAAGACTTCTTAAAATACGTATCCATTTTTAATGTAAATAAAAAAGCCCTCTTAGTGACAAGAGGGCTTTTTTATTTATGCTAGTTATAGTTCTTATAATCCAGCTACTTCTTTAATTTCATCAATCATCGCATCGGCTACACGAGTTGCTTCTTCTTGTGTACCTGCCTCTGTGTAAATACGAATGATAGGCTCTGTATTAGACTTACGTAAATGTACCCAGTGATGTTCAAAATCTATCTTAACACCATCTATTGTACTAATATCTTCATGGGCATACTTTGTTGCCATCGTTGCTAATAAAGCATCTACATCAAGTGTTGGTGTAAGTTGTATCTTCTGCTTACTCATAAAGTATTGAGGATAACTAGCTTTAAGTTGACTCACAGTCATGGTTCCTTTTGCAAGATGTGTTAAGAATAACGCAGTTCCTACAAGACTATCACGTCCATAATGAGAGGCTGGATATATAATTCCTCCATTCCCTTCACCTCCTATAACAGCATCGGTATCCTTCATTAACTGCACTACATTTACCTCACCTACAGCACTGGCATTATAAGTTCCTCCATGCTTTTGTGTAATATCTCTAAGCGCACGAGATGAAGAAAGATTAGACACGGTATTCCCTTTGGTCTCTCCTAGTACATAATCTGCACAAGCAACAAGGGTATATTCTTCACCAAACATCTCTCCAGTCTCATCTATAAAGGCAAGACGATCTACATCTGGGTCAACTACAACTCCAAAATCTGCCTTTTCCTTTACTACAAGTTTGCAAATATCACCTAAATGTTCTTTAAGCGGTTCTGGATTGTGTGGGAACTCTCCATTAGGTTCACAATACAATTCGACAGGAATCACTCCTAATGCATCTAGCAATCTAGGAATCGCAATACCTCCCGTGGAATTTACTCCATCTACTACTACTTTAAACTTTGCAGCTTTAATCGCATCTACATCGACAAGATCTAGTGCTAGTACTTCTTCTATATGCAAATCGATATATGCATCGTTTACCGTGATCTTCCCGAGATCATCTACCTCAGCAAATGTAAAGTCTTCATTTTCGGCATAGTTAAGAATCTTCTCTCCTTCGATACCATTTAAAAATTCTCCTTTACTATTAAGCAGTTTAAGTGCATTCCATTGTTTTGGATTATGAGATGCCGTTAAGATTATCCCTCCATCTGCATGTTCCATAGGAACTGCAACTTCAACCGTAGGTGTTGTAGATAGCCCTAAATCGATTACATGAATTCCCATTCCTATTAAGGTATTCATCACAAGTTCTTGAATCATGGCTCCAGAAATACGAGCATCTCGACCTACCACAACGCGATACGTTTCTTTATTGCGATCGTTTTTGAGCCAAGCGCCATATGCCGCAGCAAATTTTACAGCATCTATTGGAGTTAAGTTATCACCTGTAGAACCTCCTATGGTTCCTCGTATCCCAGAAATGGATTTTATTAATGTCATATGATTGGTTGTGCTTTCGCGCCTGCCTGCCAGTTAGCAGGAAAGCAAAAATATTTATTGTTGTTAATAATTCATTTAGCATTTGGGGGATTGCAAAAGTAAGAAAAAGAGAAACTATTTTAGCTTCATTCTAAGAATAGTAAAGTTTTCATAATATCAACGGTAGGATGTGTCGGTAAATGTACTAAGTCCGCTTTCGCGAAAGCGTATAAAACCTTAACAAAACAACACTAAAAAATGTTATCTATTTTTAGGAGTTATTACGTAGCAAATAGTACCTTGTTCACTTATGAATTTTCTCGCACACATATATCTTTCTGGAAATGATGACTTAATTACAATAGGCAACTTTATGGCCGATGGCATCAAAGGGAAGAAGTATTTAAAATATCAAGAAGGCATCCAAAAAGGAATTCTTATCCATCGCTGGATTGATAGTTATACCGATAGTCATCCTATTACCAAACAAAGTACTAAAAAATTACACGCCAAATATGGTCATTACAGTGGCGTTATTGTAGATATACTCTACGATCATTTTTTGGCAAAGAACTGGAAAAACTATCACGATCAACCTTTAGATGAGTATGTAGACGATTTTTATACACTCCTTAAAGACAATCATGATTTGCTTACTACGCGTATCCAAAAGATGATGGTCCCTATGATGAAGCAAAACTGGTTATTAAGTTATGCTACGCTAGAAGGTATTGAGACTGTACTCTATAATATGAACATTCGTATAAAAAATAGAGTTCCCATGGATGAAGCGATCCAAGACCTAAAAGAACATTATGATGCTTTTGAAAAAGAGTTTACTGCCTTTTTTGAAGAGTTAAGAACTTTTATAGCTCAAAAAACAAAAGAAATCAACGCCTCGTTTAACTAAGAATATTAAAATAATATCATGAATAAAATAATCCTAACCATATTTTCATTATTCCTGTCGATATCTGTTTTTTCTCAAGAAGAAGATCCTTCGATGAATCTGACTGTTCCCTATTATGAAGCAGTAGATCAATGGGTAATTTAGACTCGAGATAAAGAAAAAAATGAAGTAGGATATGGTCTTATATACCTAGATAATACCGCAGGATTTACATATAACTATGAAGGTAGTGCAACTATACATGAAAATAAACTTACTAAGATAGAAGATAAGTTTATAAATAGTTCTATAAAAGCAAGGCTAGACCCTCAGAAAACCTACACCGTAACGCTATTATCAGAACAACAAATAAAAGATTTAAAACTTCCAAAAACTCCCGAATGGTTAGCTACATATAAGTCTGGTGAAAATACCGTTAACTATTTAAAAAATGAAGGATATCATTACAATCATATAGGACAATCACAAAGAGCATTAATTCCATTAGAAAAAGCATATACGCTAGATCCTCATTATGAAGGATTAGAGTTTGAAATTACATATGCCTACAATGCGCTCAAACAATACAAAAAAGCAATTCCAATCTTGATAAAAGCCATCGATCATAATCCTAATAATTTTTATTTTTATCGTGAATTAGGATTTTCTTATAGATATCTCGGTAATATAGAAGAGGCAGAAACAACCTATACAAAAGGGATTGAAATTTCTGACGATGACTTTGAAAAAAGCGAAATGGCTGTAAATATGGCTAACTATTATTTTCTTATTAAGAATAGAAAGAAATTTGAAGAATGGGCTAAGCTCACTAGAAAATATTCTACCACAGAAAGAGGATATAATCATTACATAGATTATTTTGAAAAAGAATGGGATAATGAATCTCTTAGAAAACAGAATTAATTATATACAACACATATGGCTTCGGCATTTGGTCATGCATTTGCAGCAATAGCATTAGGAACTACATTACCTAAAGAGATGAGGTCTATCAAATTCTGGTTACTTGCCATGATCTGTTCAATACTTCCTGATGCAGATGTGATTGGATTTTCTTTTGGAATTCCGTATGAATCCTTTTGGGGACACCGAGGTTTTAGTCATTCTCTGTTATTTGCCATTTTGGTAGGTCTCATTATCTGTTTTCTTTTTTACTACAAACTATTTTTTTCTAGAAAAGGAATCATAATCATTCTATTTTTTACGGTAGCAACAGCCTCTCATGCAATTCTAGATGCTATGACAACGGGAGGGTTAGGTGTTGCTTTTTTTTCTCCTTGGGATGACACACGTCACTTTTTTGACTGGAGACCTATCAAAGTCTCTCCTATAGGAATTGGTAATTTTTTTAGTGATCGAGGAAAACGTGTTATCCTAAGCGAACTCATATATATAGGCATTCCAGGAACATTATATATGATGATCACAAGTAGTATACATAGATTTAAAAAATAGAAATACATCAGCTTTAACAATATCATTATAAATCCTAACAATTAATTAACATCTCTAGACACAACCATTTAGTATTTTACAACTCTATTATATAAGAAGCATACTATGACCTTACTATAATAGTATCAAAGCAGTCTGAATATAGTGGTGCATATCCAGACTGCTTCTTTTTTCAATCCACATATAAAACGTATTTGCTATTATTTTTAACATATTGATTATCAATATGTTAAAAATATCCTTTTTTCTTCTATCAGCGTGTTAAAAAACACTTTCATAAAAAATAAAACATTTATATTCAGGCTATTAAATTACATTCTTGCAAGAATAGACATATACCTGAGTGTCTTAAATGATCAGGCATAATAACCTTATAACTTATTTAGTATGTTAAAGAAAATTTTAAATGTAAACGGAGTGCAGCTATTAAATCATGCTACACAAAAAAACATCAAGGGAGGAACCTGTCCATTATTACATATCATTTCTACTCAAGAAGGATGTGAAAGCTGTGGAGGGAATTGGTCTGGTTTTGGCAACAGCGGTCTTTGTGAATTACCAATTAATCACTTCTGTCAATAGTAAGCATATTTTAAAAATACATAAAAACAGCCTGAGTATATTTCATATATTCAGGCTATTTTTACATACGATTACAACCATCATATAAATAGTGTCTCAGGAATATTTTTTCATTTTAATAAGAATCCCTACTTTTAAAAAATAAAGAACAATACGGGTTATACTCAATCATAACCTATCTAATTCTTCTTAAAAAGATATTCTTATTACTCTATGAAATATTACATCGCATCCCTTTGTTCCCTATTATTCTTAGTCACAAGTTGTAAAACCGAAACTCCTCAAGAAAAGAGAGAGATCAAGCGTGGCGTTATTACCCAAAAAGCTATGGTAGTTTCGGCACGAGAAGAAGCCTCAAAAATAGGATCGATGATTATGGAACAAGGCGGTAATGCCTTTGATGCCATGGTTGCTACAGAAATGGCACTTGCCGTAACCTATCCCTATGCTGGAAACCTAGGTGGTGGTGGTTTTATGGTCTACCGCACTGCCGATGGCCAAGTAGGAGCACTAGACTATCGTGAGAAAGCACCAGGTGCAGCAGATAAGGACATGTACCTAGATGAAGAAGGCAATGTAATTCCAAACCTAAGTACAGAAGGCGCTATGGCCGTAGGTGTTCCAGGAACCATCTCCGGAATCTTTGCCGCACACGAAAAATTTGGATCAATGCCTATAGAAAAACTATTACAACCCGTAGTAGATCTAGCAAGGAATGGATATGTAGTTACAGAGAAACAAGCCGGTCGATTTAAAAAATATAGCGATGTTTTTAATAAAGTAAATGGAGACAGTACGATGCTATATAGTACCGCTTTCGCGAAAGCTGAAACAGTAAAAAACCCTGCTTTAGCCGAAACCTTAGAACGCATCATCACAAACGGAAAATCCGAGTTTTACGGCGGAGAAACAGGTCAAAAAATGGTCCAATACCTACAAGATAAAGGAGGCATTATGACTGTAGCCGATCTTGAAGCATATGAAGCACAATGGCGTACACCAGTAACCTTTGAGTATGATAACCTAAAAATTATCTCTATGAGTCCACCATCAAGTGGAGGTGTTTGTCTTGCACAAATCATGCAAATGATAGAACCGTATGACGTATCACAACTAGGGCATAACTCAGAAAAAACAATACAAGTCATTACCGAAGCAGAACGTCGTGCCTATGCAGATCGAAGCTTCTACTTAGGAGATCCTGACTTTGTAGATATCCCTATCGAAACTTTAATCTCCGATACCTATAGCACCAACAGGATGGATACCTTCTCTTGGGAAAAAGCAACACCATCTAGCGAGGTCAACCATAGTGACCTTCCTGGTTATGAAAGTATGGAAACCACCCACTACTCTATCGTAGACCAATTTGGGAATGCCATTGCTGTAACAACGACATTAAATGGTGCGTTTGGATCAAAACTATATGTAGACGAACTTGGTTTCTTCTTAAATAATGAGATGGATGATTTTTCTTCAAAACCAGGCGTTCCTAATATGTTTGGGCTTTTAGGAGCCAAAGCCAATGAGATTGCACCAGGTAAACGTATGCTCTCTAGTATGACGCCAACTTTGGTAGAAAAAGATGGAAAATTCTGGATGACCGTTGGAACCCCAGGAGGATCTACCATTATTACCTCGGTATTACAAACGATTCTTAATGTACATGAATTTGAAATGGGAATGCAAGAAGCAGTAAATGCACCGCGCTTTCATCACCAATGGTTACCAGATATTGTAATGTTTGAACCTAACAGTTTTGATCCTACACTACTTGAAAACCTAAAAGCCAAAGGATATACACCTAATGAAGAGGTATCTCCTGTAATAGGAAAAGTAGACGGAATTCTTGTACTTCCTGATGGAACACTAGAAGGAGGAGCAGATCATCGTGGCGATGATACTGCTGTTGGATTTTAGATATTTTAAAAGTAAAGAAAAAAGAATATAGAAAATAGACGAGTTAAAGGTAACTGAGTGCTTTAAATCAAAAATATAATCAAACCCAGAAACCTCTACTTTGTAAAAGTTATGAGTTTCCCCTCTAGGAAGAGAGGATTAAGGGGTGTGTCCGTTTAAAATAATATATCATTAATCCATAACAGTAATGAACTTCGTCTCAGACCTTATAGATTCTCTTTCTGCAGTAGCAAATACAGCACATGCAAAAAGCATGACAGAATATATGAGAGGGAGGTATAGTTATTTTGGTATCAAAGCTCCAGAGCGAAAAGCCATTCTTAAAACCACCATAGATCACTATAAACCACAACTAGATAGATCCACCGTAATTACTATTGTAAAGCAACTCTATAAACATCCGCAACGTGAACTCCATTACTGTGCCGTCGAACTTGTAACTCGTTTTCTGAAAAAGAAATTTCGTAAAGAAGACATTTCGCTTATTAAACATCTCATTATTACACGTGCGTGGTGGGACACCGTAGATATGATTGCAAAACACCATCTCGGTGGGTACTTAAAACTATTTCCAGAAGAAACGATAAAAGTAATTCAAGAGTTTAGTACTGCAAACCATCTATGGCTTAATAGAAGTGCCATTATTTTTCAACTAGACTATAAACAAGGAACCGACACTTCCCTACTCTTCTCTCTATGTTTACAACATAAAGACACTGGGGAGTTTTTTATGAATAAGGCTATTGGTTGGGCATTGCGAGAATACAGTAAAACAAACCCACAAGCGGTTATAGAATTTGTTTCTAAAAATTGCCTCGCACCATTAAGCGAGCAAGAAGCCCTTAGAAAGATTAATTAAAGAAAATTAATATACAATAATATAGGGTTTATTTGTAATACGCTTTCGCGAAAGCGTATACCACTCCTAGATATACTCCCAATATATGTAAATAAATAATATCTCAATTATTATTATACAACATCTCAAAATTGAAGCAATCATACCTATAAGTAAAATCTTTCCTATATTTATAAAGTTATAATCGTACAAAAATTGTTAAAACACCTCGCAAACCGCTACTGTGAGTCCTTTATAACTAACATTCCCTTATTATATTAAAAATTTATATGTATTTTACTATGCATGCATAGCATATTTATGTATCTTTACAACGATTTCGAAACTTAACACTCCCTAATGAAAGATAAAACCATTGATTTTTGTTTGCGTTATACTTGGCAAGCCGTTATAAAAATGTATAACGAGCAAGCGTCAAAATACGATGCAACCATGGCCCACGCATTTGCGCTTCTTAGTATAGATCAAGAAGAAGGGACTCCTTCTACAGCATTAGGACCTCGTATGGGAATGGAAGCTACTTCTCTATCTCGTACGCTTAAGACTATGGAAGACAAAAAATTAATCGTACGTAAACCTAATCCAGCAGATGGAAGAAGTGTTTTAATACATCTTACAGAAGAAGGAAGACGTAAACGTCAATATTCAAAAGATCATGTACTCCAGTTTAATAATAAAATCCGAGAACATGTTTCTGAAGAAGAAATACTAGGGTTTTATAAAGTAATAGAAACTATAAACGACTTAGTACAAAACAAGAAAATATTTAATCAAGAAGAAACTATACATAAATAATGGCAAAACGTATAATAAGAAAAGTAGCCGTCATCGGTAGCGGAATTATGGGAAGCGGAATCGCTTGCCATTTTGCAAATATTGGTGTGGATGTACTCCTTCTGGACATCGTCCCTCGCGAACTAAATGATAAAGAAAAAGCAAAAGGATTAACATTAGAGCATAAAGTCGTACGTAACCGTATGGTAAACGACTCATTAAAGGCTGCCTTAAAAAGTAAGCCCTCTCCTATTTATAGTCAAGCTTTTGCAAAACGTATTACCACAGGAAACCTAGAAGATGATATCGCCAAGGTAAAAGATGTAGATTGGATCATTGAGGTTGTTGTAGAACGTCTAGATATCAAACAACAAGTATTTGAGAACCTAGAAAAACACAGAACACCAGGAACCCTTATTACTTCAAACACCTCTGGAATTCCTATCCAGTTTATGAATGAAGGACGTAGTGAGGATTTCCAAAAACATTTCTGCGGAACCCACTTCTTTAATCCTGCACGTTACTTAAAGTTATTTGAAATTATTCCTGGTCCCAATACAGACCAAGACGTACTTGATTTCTTAAATAACTACGGAGAACAATACTTAGGAAAGACCTCTGTAGTAGCAAAAGATACGCCAGCCTTTATCGGAAACCGTATCGGAATTTTCTCAATTATGAGTCTATTCCACGCTGTAAAAGAAATGGGACTTACTGTAGAAGAAGTAGACAAACTTACTGGTCCAGTTATTGGACGCCCTAAGTCGGCTACCTTTCGTACCGTAGATGTTGTAGGACTTGATACGCTTGTACACGTAGCCAACGGAATTGCTCAAAATTGTAAAGACGACGAGCGTAAAGAACTCTTCGCCTTGCCATCTTTCATCAACACCATGATGGAAAATAAATGGCTAGGGTCAAAAACTGGACAAGGGTTTTATAAAAAAACAAAAAACGCCGAAGGGAAAACAGAAATCCTTTCGTTAGACTTAGATACCTTAGAATACCGTGCAAACAAACGTGCAAAATTTGCAACTCTTGAACTTACAAAAACGATAGACAATGTCGCAGATCGTTTTAAAGTACTCGTAGGAGGAAAAGACAAAGCAGGCGAATTTTACCGCAAATCCTTTGCTCACCTATTTGCCTATGTACAAAACCGTATCCCAGAAATCACTGACGAACTCTATAAAATAGACGACGCAATGAAAGCTGGTTTCGGATGGCAACACGGACCTTTCCAAATTTGGGATGCCATCGGAGTAGAAAAAGGAATCGAACTTATGAAAGCAGAAGGACTTGAAGCAGCTTCTTGGGTGACCGAGATGATCGCTTCTGGAAGCACATCTTTCTATTCTGTAAACGAAGGAGCCACTCATTTTTATGATATCCCTTCAAAAACACAAACTAAAGTTCCTGGACAAGATGCATTTATCATCCTAGATAATATTAGAAAACAAACCGAAGTCTTTAAAAACTCAGGCGTTTCTCTACAAGATCTCGGTGACGGAATCTTAAACCTAGAGTTCCGTAGTAAGATGAATACCATTGGTGGTGATGTATTAGCAGGACTAAATACAGCCATTGATATTGCAGAGAAAGATTTTGCAGGTCTCGTGATAGGAAACCAAGGAGCTAACTTCTCTGTAGGTGCCAATATTGGAATGATCTTTATGATGGCAGTAGATCAGGAATATGATGAGCTCAATATGGCCATTAAGTATTTCCAAGACACGATGATGCGTATGCGTTACTCAGCCATCCCAACCATTTCTGCCGCACACGGTATGACTTTAGGAGGTGGATGTGAGTTATCACTTCACGCAGATAAAGTAGTTGCCGCAGCCGAGTCATACATTGGACTTGTAGAATTTGGTGTTGGTGTCATCCCTGGTGGTGGAGGTTCTAAAGAAATGGCATTACGTGCCTCAGACACCTTCCAGAAAGGAGATGTAGAGCTTAATGTATTACAAGAACATTTCCTTACCATTGGTATGGCAAAAGTATCTACATCTGCCTATGAAGCTTTTGATACAGGGATTCTACAAAAAGGAAAAGATATTGTCGTTGTAAATAAAGACCGTCAGATTGCTACCGCAAAAGCGCACGCAAAAATTATGGCAGACGCAGGATACACACAACCGGTAAAACGTAATGATGTCTTAGTATTAGGAAAGCAAGCCTTAGGAATGTTCTTAGTAGGAACAGACAGTATGGAAGCAAGTCATTATATCTCAGAACACGATAAGAAAATAGCAAACAAACTAGCCTATGTGATGGCTGGAGGAGATCTTTCAGAACCAACAAGAGTATCAGAACAATACTTACTAGACTTAGAACGTGAAGCCTTCTTATCACTTACAACAGAGCGCAAAACATTAGAACGTATTGAGCATATGTTGAAAAGAGGAAAACCGTTGAGAAACTAGTTTTGTTCGCTTTCGCGAAAGCGTATAAAAGAATATAGATAATAGAGCATAGATTATAGAGCACATAGATGGCGAGACATAATTTTAGAAATTTAAAAATTTGGAAAGACGGAATAAGTTTCGTGACACTGAATTATAAATTGACAAAAACATTCCCAAAAACGGAACTCTATAATATAACAAGCCAAATGAATAGAAGCGCACTTTCTATTCCATCAAATATAGCAGAAGGGACAGCAAAGTCAACAGATAAACATTTTAAAACATATCTAGAGACAAGTTTAGGATCTGCATACGAATGGGAAACACAACTAGAAATTGCAAATATTCAAGGCTATGTTACAGATACAGATTACAAAGAATTAATAGATAGAATACACCAAATACAAAGAATGATAGGAGCTTTTATAGATCGTTTAGACAGTTAAGTCTATATTCTATACTCCATATTCTATAATCTTATATAAAGATGAAAACAGCATATATAGTAAAAGCCTACCGTACAGCCGTAGGGAAAGCACCAAAAGGAGTATTTCGCTTTAAGCGAGCAGATGAGTTGGCAGCAGAGACCATTCAATATATGATGAATGAGCTACCCAACTTTGATAAAAAACGCATAGACGACGTGATTGTTGGAAATGCAATGCCAGAAGGAGCGCAAGGACTGAATATGGCACGTCTCATCTCATTAATGGGACTAGACATTATTGATGTGCCAGGTGTGACTGTCAACCGTTTTTGTTCTTCAGGAATAGAAACCATCGGAATGGCCGTTGCCAAAATCCAATCAGGAATGGCAAGTTGTATCATTGCTGGTGGAGCCGAGTCTATGTCGTCTGTACCGATGACAGGATTTAAACCAGAATTAAACTATGACGCTATTGTAAAAGCAGGACATGAAGATTATTACTGGGGTATGGGGAATACTGCTGAGGCTGTAGCAAACGAATTTAAGGTCTCTCGTGAAGACCAAGATGAATTTGCCTATAACTCACATATGAAAGCCTTAAAAGCGCAAGCAGAAAATCGTTTTCAAGATCAGATCGTACCCATTGATGTAGAACAAATATATGTAGATGAGAATGGGAAGAAAGCCACAAAGAAGTATACGGTAACCAAAGATGAAGGACCTCGTGCAGGAACCAATACTGCAGTGCTTAACAAACTACGCCCTGTATTTGCTGCAGGCGGAAGTGTTACTGCAGGAAACTCTTCACAAATGAGTGATGGAGCTGCCTTTGTACTTGTGATGAGTGAAGAGATGGTAAAAGAATTAAACCTAGAACCTATCGCACGTATGGTAAACTATGCTGCGGCTGGTGTACCACCGCGCATTATGGGAATAGGACCTGTTGCTGCAGTGCCAAAAGCATTAAAGCAAGCTGGATTACAACAAAAAGATATTGAACTTATTGAGCTTAATGAAGCCTTTGCTTCACAATCATTAGCTGTGATTCGTGAATTAGGGCTAAATCCAGACATCGTAAATGTAAATGGAGGAGCCATTGCCCTTGGACACCCATTAGGATGTACGGGAGGAAAATTATCAGTACAACTCTTTGATGAGATGCGTAAGCGTGATATGAGCGGTAAATATGGAATGGTGACGATGTGTGTAGGTACTGGACAAGGAGCTGCTGGGATATATGAGTTCCTTAAATAAAGCCCATGGCTTTTAAGAGTATAGAAAATAAGGAGTAAGCTTTCGCGAAAGCTTAAAAAAATAATAAAAAAGGATTGAATATTAAAGCATAGTATATAGATAACTCAGACCTAATTAGATAGTGTCTATACTCTATAATCTATGTTCCATAATCTTATTAATAAATAGACAACCAATGAGCACAGAAGCAACAGAAAAAGATATCCTACGCGGCGGACAATTCCTCGTGAGAGAAACCGCATGTGAAGATGTATTTACACTCGAAGATATCAGTGAAGAACAGAAAATGATGCGTGATAGTACCAAAGAGTTTGTAGATCGTGAGATCTGGGCGCATTGGGAACGCTTTGAGCAAAAAGATTATGCATTTACAGAAGCATGTATGCGCAAAGCAGGCGAACTAGGTTTACTAGGAGTTGCTGTACCAGAAGCTTATGATGGGCTTGGAATGGGCTTTGTCTCTACCATGCTTGTTTGTGATTATATCTCTGGAGCTACTGGGTCATTTAGTACTGCCTTTGGAGCACATACGGGAATTGGTACCATGCCAATTACTTTATATGGTAACGAAGAACAAAAGAAAAAGTATGTTCCAAAACTTGCGAGTGGTGAGTGGTTTGGAGCCTACTGTTTGACAGAACCAGGCGCGGGATCTGATGCAAACTCTGGAAAGACAAAAGCAGTCCTATCTGAAGATGGGAAAAGTTATAAGATTTCAGGACAGAAAATGTGGATCTCAAACGCAGGTTTTTGTAGTGTTTTTATCGTGTTTGCACGTATAGAAGATGATAAGAATATCACTGGATTTATTGTAGAAAATGATCCTAGCAATGGAATTTCTCTTGGAGATGAAGAGAAGAAATTAGGAATCCACTCCTCGTCTACCCGCCAGGTATTCTTTAGCGATACTGTAGTACCGGTAGAAAATATGCTTTCTGAGCGTGGTAACGGATTTAAAATTGCGATGAATGCCTTAAACGTAGGACGTATCAAACTAGCTGGCGCGTGTCTAGACGCACAACGTCGTGTGATTGATGAGTCTATTAAGTATGCAAAAGAACGTGTGCAGTTTAAGACACCTATCATTGATTTTGGTGCCATTAAAGCGAAGTTGGCACTTATGGCGACTAATGTATATGTAGATGAGTCTGCATCATATCGTGCTGCCAAAAACATAGAAGATCGTATTGCAATGCGCGAAGCAGCAGGAAATTCACATCAAGAAGCAGAGCTTAAAGGTGTAGAAGAATATGCTATTGAGTGTTCTATTTTAAAAGTAGCCGTATCTGAAGATGTACAGCAAACCACCGATGAAGGAATCCAAATTTTTGGAGGAATGGGCTTCTCTGCCGATACCCCAATGGAATCAGCTTGGCGTGATGCACGTATCTCACGTATTTATGAAGGAACAAACGAGATTAATCGTATGCTTTCTGTAGGGATGTTGGTAAAGAAAGCAATGAAAGGACATGTAGATTTCTTAGGCCCTGCAACTGCTGTAGGTGAAGAACTGGTAGGAATCCCTTCATTTGAAACACCAGATTATTCGGAGACACTTTCTGAAGAAAAAGCATTGCTTGCAAAGCTTAAAAAAGTATTCTTAATGGTGTCTGGAGCAGCCGTACAGAAGTATGGTCCGCAACTAGAAGAACACCAACAATTATTAATGAGTGCTGCCGACATTTTAATAGAGATTTATATGTCGGAAAGTGCTATATTGCGCACCGAGAAAAACGCAAAACGTTTCGGTGTAGAAAGTCAGTCGACCCAAATCGCAATGACACAATTGTACCTATTTAATGCTGTAGATATCATACAAACCAAAGCCAAAGAAGCTATTGTTTCTTTTGCCGAAGGGGACGAACAACGTATGATGCTTATGGGCCTTAAACGTTTTACCAAATATCAAAACCAACCAAACGTAATTGCATTACGTAATCAGATTGCCGCCGATCTAGAAGAAAATGGCGAGTATCGTTTTGATGGATGATAATACGTTTATCTAGTTTTATTTATTGAGAACAAAAACAATTAGATATTCGGACACTTCTACACAAGTAGAAGGGAAACCACCTCCAAAAGAGGTGGTTTTTTTGTTTTAGAATATTACGTGACCACAACTTCTCTGTTCTTCTTCTCTACCCTCTATATTCTCTTTTCTATATTCTTTTTTAAAATCGCTTTCGCGAAAATCATCTCTAAATATATTTTTTAACTGGGTTACGGGAATCCGTAAGGTGGTTCTATCTGAGTTAGTTAGTTTTATAAATTGAGCATGTGATTTGTAAAATATTTATAAGAAAATCGTAACTGTTTGTATTTACAAAAATTGACATTTTACAAGTTATCTTAATTATTAATAAATGCATATTTATTCAAAACATGATTATTCTAGTATTATGAATGCTATAAGTAATATCAATTTGACCCAGCATAACTAATCGTTTCGGACAATACTACTTGTACTCAATATAATTGTTAAAAATGATAAAATCTTTAAACCAAATTATCTGATGAATTTGAATTTGAAGAATACAGTTGGATTAAAATAACTGATAATAACATAATGAATATAAATGCTTCCGTTTACAAAAAAAATTCGAGTAATTAAAAATCAGTTTTCATTCATGTTAACAAAGTAAAAATAAATTTATGAGGTATGAAATTAAAGAAGCACTTCCTATTTTAGAAAAGCTTCTTATAGAAGGTAAACTTAATATTTTTATTGGTTCAGGAATTTCCATTGATTCAGGAATTCCAACTTGGAATGGATTAATTGAACAATTTATTGATATGGCAAGGCATATTCGATTTGTTCAAGAGAAGGACAAAAAGGCTATTCATGAAATTTGTGATATGGCAGATAAGAGAAAAGCATCCGGACGTTTTAATCCTATTGAAATAGCGACTGTATTAAAGAATAGATTAAGAGATTCTATAGAGTTAACTATACCTCAATCACAAGCTTATAAAGACTATCATAACTGGATAGGTTCAACATTTGGAAGTAATAAAGCTAATCAAAAACATATTGATATTGTATCTACAAATTATAAATATATTTTAACTTCTAATTATGATGATTTATTACAATCAGCTGCGTATGATGTAGGACATATAAGACTATCTGGAAATACTTTTAGCTTTAAAAATCAAACAGAAATAATAAAATTAATAAATAATGAACAATCTGCAATTATTCATGTTCATGGTATAGTTAATAATCTTGAGATTGATGAATTAATTTTTGCAAAAGAAGATTACAATAAAATAATATTAAAGAAATATGAAGGTTTCTCTTTTGCTTTGCGTATGCTGTTTACTCGTTATTCAACACTGTTTGTAGGATATGGCGCTAGTGATCCGCATTTAGAAGAAGTACTAGAAGAATTAGCTGAATATTTTCCATTAATAGATTCTTCATACTCATTACCCGAATCATTTTTGATTACTTTAAGAGACAAAGCTGATATTATCTTAGAAAAATATAAAGAAAGAGTAGGGACAAATTTAATTTTAATCGATGACTTTGATCAATATAATAATTTGCTATCGCACCTAAAAAACATACAGCCAAGATGAAAAAAGCAATAAATGCATATACAATAGGAGATAAACTATTTAATCTAGAACGTATTCATAGTAAGATCGTAACTTATACTTGTAAACACTTTCAGTTTAATCAAGGATTAGATTTAAAAGAATTAAAAACTTTTCTTGAAAATCTAAATATATTAGTTGAATGTATGAGTGAAAATTTAAATTCTAAAAATGTTTTTGATTATAGTAGTGCAATATCTCAAACACTAAGAATAGTTAATGAATCTGAAAAAATCACTAACATAAATCTATTTAATTCTTGTTGTTATTTACACGGATGTTTTACTAGATTTAATAAAACTTTAAAAAATGAAATTAAAAGAGGTTGTGAAATAAATTATCAAAATGTATGCAATCCATTAATGTTATTAGAATTAGAAATAAAAAATAAAAAAAAACATAATTCTCGTTCTAATTAATTAATTGCGAAAACAATAGCAATAGTTATTACTCAATTAAAAAATATTACTTTCATATAAATTCTCCGACTATTACATACTTTAATAATAAATAATGAAATTAAACGACATTTTAGGACTTGGGAAAGTCTTACCGATTGACAAACTAATTGACATTGTCTCAAATTCAGTTGGCAGAATATCCAAGCCCTATTTTGATAGGAAAGATGTCGACACACAAGCATATGCAATAAAGAAGCTTGCAGAAGCAAAAGCTGACGAAATGAAAATAATGGCAAACGCTATTAAAGAAAATTTTAAGTTAACAGGTGGAGGAATAGAATATAAAGATGATAAAATAGCTATTAGTTCGCCTAAAGAATTACCAATAAAAACTGATGAGCCAATTCTAATTGAACCGCCAATTGAAGAACGAGTTCAAGAAAGAATCAACTTCCAAGAAACTAAAAAACAGATTAATTTAGAAAATGTTACAGCTTATGCAGCCGAAGAACTAAAAAATGAAGGTCTTGTAACCGATGAACCAGTTGATAAAGATTGGACAACTCGATTTTTCCGTATTGCCGAAGAAGTTAGTAACGAAGAAATGCAAGCTTTATGGGGGAAAATCCTTGCTGGAGAAATAAAACAACCTAAAACCTATTCTTTAAGAACATTGGAACTGATTCGTAATCTTTCAAAGAAAGAAGCAGATACTTTTATGAAAGTTGCAAGTTTCGCAATAAAATCAGCAAACACGAATTATTTATTTAAAGGTAAAAACGAAAAAATATTAAGTGAAAAATACAAACTATTCTATGCAGATATAGCTTTATTAACAGAAATAGGATTAATACAACCAGGAACATATGTAAACTACCTAATAGCAAAAGACTCAAAAGAAACTCAAAGAGTATTTACTTCTGGAAGTATCGTGATAATCGCAAAAGTAAAAGCTAATACACCAACAATAAAAATGCCTGTTGATGTTTTCAGTAATGCTGGCAATGAACTTATTAACCTTATAAAACCAAATCCACCTTTTGATTATTTGACATATTTTGCTAATTCTATTAAAAATGATTCAGTTGATGTTAAATATGCTCATATATTAGCTTTTGAAAAAGATTCAATAAGACATACTCAACCACTTCAAGAATTTAAATAAAAAGGCAGCACCTAACAATGTATAAAAAAAATAGGGCAAGTCATTACTAATACTATAGTTTGGGCATTATTAAAGAACATAATAAGTATGGCAAAAATTTATATTTTACACTCAAGAGAAAAAGATGGCTTTGTTCGTGCTTTAATGAATAGGTTGACTGATTTAGGTCACGAATTGGTGCTAAGTGACTTTGAAGTAGGTCACGATATAAATACCTCGCTGAAGAATTCTATGAAAAGTGCTGACATTCAAATAGCCTTGATTTCAAATGATTCGATGAACTCAAATTACTTTACGAATGAAGTAATGCAACTACGGAATTATTCAGTTCATTCGAATCTTCGAAAACTTTTTATTCCAATATTCTACCCGAATGTATTTTTTAACGATTTACCAAGTTCTATTAGAAATATTCAGGGGATTACGTTAAACGGTGTAACTGAAAATGATGCAGAAGAAACCGCTCTGGAATTAGATATTGCAATTAACTCATTCTATGGTAAACAAATAGCAATTGAGGAGCAAGAAAAAGAGGTTAAAGAAAAAATTGAATCTTCTGCACCAGAATACATTGAACAAACTTTAAGTGACCTAAAGTCAAAAGAATCTAATATGAAAAAATACGCATTAATCTGGTACTCTCTAGGTTTTATTGCGCTTGTATCTGGAGTTGCTGCAACAATATGGCTCTCTAACTCTGGATTGGAAAATTTTGGAGATAATGAAAATTGGAGTAAAACAATATTCTTTGCTATCAAAAGTGCCCTAATTATAATACTACTAATTGCATCTTCTAAGTACTCATTCAATTTAGGCAAATCCTATATGAACGAAACAATGAAAATTGCTGATAGAATTCACGCAATTTCATTTGGTAAGTTCTATTTACAAGTATTCAATAAAAGAATTGAAACAGAAGAACTAAAAGATATCTTCCGAGATTGGAATATTAGCAATCAATCTTCATTTATGGGGCAAAAAAGTGAAGATTTTGACCCTAAATTATTAGAAAAAATTGTGGAAATTATAGACAAGATTAAAGGCAAGGATAAATAATGCTGTCCAACAACGTATATAAAAAATGCGCTCGATGGTTAATGAATTAAAACTCCTACAATTTAATTAACTTTAGTCTTTCGGAAAGTACCGCGCATCAAAAGCCGCACTTTTCATACACAAACCGTTGTGTAGCATTAAACAAACGATAAAAATATGGCATCAAGCTTTATCGAATTCAAAGATTACGGTTTTTGGGCAAAAGATGGTTTTGTAGAAGCAATGCAAAATTGTCTTATTAATGAAATTAAATTAACTGAATTTGATTCCAATTCATGGATAATTCAATATAAAGAAGAGCTTGCACTGCATTCATTACCTTTGATTTATGGAGGAATGTCAATGAGTTTAGATGAATTTTTGATTGACAAAGAACGAAAAGAACTAATAATTAAACTTATTAAAAAAATAATTAAAAAAATAAATTCAAGTGAAAATTATATCTCAAATGAGAATTTGAGAGAAATGCGAAAAAATGCTTTACAAATTTTGCTTAAAAATGGAAATGCATTTAAAGATGAGTCAGAAATTAATGAGGATGTAAAAAATTCAAGATGGAGAGGTATTGATAATTGTGTAAGCCAATATAAAGATAGATATATTAATGCATTCTTGTTACTGGAAAAGTTAATTAATGAAAAATTAAAAACCGATGCTTCTTCTGTAGAAAGTTATTGGGAATATAAAAATTAACCATAGAATTTGGAATAATTACGTTACACAACACCGTGTATAATTCATTGCTAGAGTATCGTATGTACTAATCGGAGTATTCTCCGAATATTCCTCAGGTTCCTCCCCATTTGCTATCTTTAATCCCAAGGCAACGAAATCATACACAAACCCGTTAGCAAACATATGAAACAGACTATCTGCATATCATTAATCTTACTCCTTTTTAGTTGTAACACTAATAATGAAAAAGAAATTGCTGAATTATTTAAGCAAGTAAATAGTAACAGAATTTCGGGAAAAAAACGTGCAGCCATTAAAGATTGTGAAAAAATTATATTGTTAGACAATTCGAATATTGATGCTTATCGGGTTTTGTCTGAATTAACTTTTGAAACTCTCGATTTTGAAAAGTCTTTAGAACTGAATAAAAAATTGATTGAGCTTAATCCAGATTCATATCAATATTATTCTAAAACTGGACTTTTGTTAGCGGTCTTTGATAAAAATGAGGAGTCTGAATTGTATTATGAAAAAGCACGAGAAGTATTTTCTAAAAAAGCGCAAGAATATTGGACAAAAACTGACACATTAAGTATGGCATCAATGTATATGACGATTGGCGATAGCATTAGAAGTAAAATTTTACTAGAATTAGCTATTAAAAGAAAGCCTAATGATTCTATATATTTTGAGGTTTTTGAAGAATTTAATGATTATAGTCACATTAAAACTATAAATCAATTAAAAAAAGTAATGACGGAATCTGAATATACTGAATCAGATGATAATAGCGAATCAAAAATAATCGAAGTTGAAAATTAATACGTTTGCTAACACCGTATAAAATTAATTGCTTGTACAAGCCAACTTACGAAAATCCTCTTGAATTTTCTATTCGGTTTGTATTTGCTAAATTAGGTACTGAAACACGCAACTAATCTTATACAAAACCGTTGTGTTTAATTAAAACGAAATGACAAAAATCATATATCTATTTATATTTACAACATTAATCTCTTGTAACAAACAAGACGATAATCAAACGATTGAATTGGAATATTATGAATCCATTGTTAGTGACGGATTAGAACGAACTTATTTTGTTCATTTACCTGCAAGTTATAATCCTTCGATTTCCTACCCTTTAATTTTTGCAATGCACGGAGGTGGACAATTAGGTTATGAAGGAATTGAATTTCAATCTCAGTTATCCGAACTTTCTGATTCAGAAAACTTTATTGTTGTTTATCCTGAAGGCTTAAAAACATTCGGATTTAGAACTTGGAATGCTGGAGATTGTTGCCCTTCAGCTACAACACTAGCAACTGATGATGTTGGTTTTATAAATTCATTACTTGAAAAATTAAAGCTTGAAATATCAATCAATCGTAAAAAAGTTTATGCAACAGGTTTTTCCAATGGAGGTCAATTTGCATATAAATTAGCTAACCGATATCCTGATAAATTTGCTGCAGTATCATCAGTTGCTGGAGTACTTCAGGATTTCCCATTTAATCCTATAAGAAAAGTACCTATTATACATTTTCACTCATACCAAGACTTAAATGCACCTTATAATGGCGGATTTTCTTCCTCACCTAATATTGACTTTGAGTTTCCTTCAATTGATTCTACTCTGCTGTTAATTGCTAATGATTATAATTGTGATTTAATTAAACAAACCATATTTAGTGATTTAAATACGTATGATTTTTTCAAATACTCAGATTGTGAGAATAACGTACAAATAGAACTCTATGTAAGTCAAGATGGAGGTCATACTTGGCCAGGTGGACAAGCTTTGCCAAATTTAGAAATAACAAATCATTTTAATGCTAGTTCTTTAATGTGGAACTTCTTTAAAAATTACGAATTACCATAAAATAACTACTGCCAACAATGGCTATAGTTAATACGGGTTTTGGTACTTAACCCAAAATATATTGCTTTTTAACTAAGTCCGCTAAATCTTTTGATTTGGCTTTAAAACAAAAAAGATAAAACAAAATAAAAAGATTTGGCTAAGTGCTTAATCGGGGATTAGTTACTTTTAATTCCCGTACTAACCATAGCCGAGACGTTGTAGGTAATTTGAGAAATGACGAAAAAAAGTGAATTATATCATTTAAGAAGTAAAGAAAAACGAGATTCTAGAATCAAGGAAACTCGGAATTTTATACTCGAAAAAACTTCTGGAAGTTTATTGAACAATCATAAATGGTATTGGATATTTGAATTGATTGAACAAAACAACGCTGAATTTGAATTAAAAACTCTTCTCTCGCCTGAAATTAGAAAACCTAAACATATACTCGAACTCGAACAGACCTCAATTCTGATTGACAATTCTGGGGACTTTATAGAGTTCTTGGAGTTGGAGCATCTAACTCTGAATAATACGTCGGAATTAAAAGCTGAATTAGAAAAGACAAATATAGAATTCATTACGGAATTGAATAAAATAAGAATACATGGTTATCGGAAATAAAAACTACCTACAACAACGCATAAAAATAATGCGTAATTTAGTGCTTAAACAGAGGGCAGTGCATTTTTGTTACTTCTGAATTTCCTGCGGAAATTCCTCGCACACAAAACCGCATTATTCTTATACAATACCGTTGTATGTAATTTACAAAGATGATAGGATTAAGATTTGACAATTATCCAAAACCACCCAATATAATTGCTTACATTGCTGATATTGGAAGCCTTAAATTTGAGAAAATTGAAGGAAAATATCATACTATTAATATTCAAATTAAGAATGAAGAATTAAACTCTAATTTTGAAAATGAAAGAGAAAAATTTGTCACTGAAGGATATTTAAGCCTCCTAGATCAAAACAAAAAAATTTTAGGAGAATTATCTATCTGCGATATTACGATATTAGAAAAGCATAAAAATTCAAATTTGATATTAACTGCAAAGGTCCATGAATCAAGAAGTGGTGAATTAGATGTGTGGAAAATGTATTTTCAAAACTCTATTAAAACTGTTGGGCTTTGGAAAGAGTTATCAGAAGAAAATAAGGAAGGTTGGCTAGTTGTTTCTTATAATTTCCAAAAACATAAAATAACAAAGGATAAAGATAATTTAGTCGTTAAATTGGATGGGGAATTAATAGATTCTGAATTAGATTTTTATTGTGCCTTAGGTGAAGCCGTAAATGGGATTGGAGGTTACTTTGGTTTCGGATTAGATGGTTTACATGATTGTTTTTGTGGCGGATTCGGAGTAGGTAAACCTTTTACTCTAATATGGAGCAATCATGAGTATTCAAAAAGAAATTTAGAGAATTACTTTGATTCGATTATCTCAATATTTAAAGAATATAAATACTTAGTAGAATTAAAATAAAACAACATACAACACTGTGTAAAAATGCATTAAAACGCATTTTACACTAAACGTTACACCACATTTGAGAAAACCGAATGAGAACAAAGAAAATTAGAGGGCATAATCGAATTTGGAAAGACATTGAAAAATGGAAAAACGCTAATCTGAAACTTGATTTAGAAAATCTAAAACAGAGCGAAAGAGATTATGCAAAAATTTGGGTTCATCCATTTAGTGGAATATCAATAACAAATAGCCAAAATCCTGAACCAAAACGAGAAACGAGAAAAAGAATTCTAAACGGACTCTTAGATATTTATGAAAGTTGGAAAAAACAACTTGATGAATTGAATGAATCTTATTATTTGAAAATATGGTTTTTCGAGGAAAGGTTCTCGAAATCCCAAGTTGTCTGTGCAATCGGAAACTCAATTGACTTTTATAATAAGACTTTTAACATTCCCGAAAATATAAAAGAATTTAAAACTGACCTTGGCAGAATAACAAAAAATCGGATTGAAAACTTTAATTGGGAGCATAGACTTGACGAAGATTTTATGTTTAGTACTGATATTGGAAATCCAGACGATTATGAAAATGAAAAAGAATATTTAGAAGATAAAAAATGGTTTAACGATAGATTAAAGCGAAACCACATTAAAAAAACATTGAAAGACGGAACCGAATCTTATGCTTTTGAAATTGGAAAAGTTTGGGTCGGAGAAAAAAACTGAAATAAAAACGTTGGGTAACACCGTGTATAATTCATTGCTAGTACTCGCCTACTTACGAAAATCCTCGCGGATTTTCTATTCGGTTTGTATTTGCTAAATTAGTTGCTGAAAGACGCAACGAAATCATACACAAACACGTTAGGCAATATTTTGAAACATATGACATTTAACCAAGTCCTTGCAAAATTAAAGACATATCATATCGATGATAAAATCTTAAAATGCATATTGGAAATGGAAACTAATGATGTGTTATTTCAGAGAGGGTTTTCAAAACCTAGAACGGAATTACAGAGCCTTTATGCCCTAAGATTAAACATCGCAAAGGACATAAATCCAACGAAATTTACAACTGACGAAATTAAGACGTGGGACCTCGCAATGAAAAGGCTTTTAGAAAGCAAAGCAATAAATACACATTTAAACGTAGTACATACAGAATTGTACAGCTATTTTTTTTTCTGGGATTCGGAATCTTATAAACTTGATGCATACATCGAATTGAAAAGTAAAAGTTCCCTAGAGGAGTCGGAATTAAGAAATGATGAAATTATTGAGAAAGGATTTTCGGTAAGCCAAACTAAGTTTAGTAAAGGAATAAAAGCAAGAGATTGGAAAAACTGAAATCCAATCAGAAAGAATACAGAACGCAAAAAAAACATTGCCTAACAAAACCTAAACGTAATGCGGACTTTTGGGCTAAATCGAAAGTCCTGTGAATATTTATAAAGTCTGCTAAATAATAAATCGAATCGAAAGTGCTTATCTCCTGTCCTATGATTTCTTATATTGAACGTTGTGAGCAATAAGAAAAAACGAAAAATAATGAAAGTTGCTATCTTTTCGGATATACACGGAAAAATATTACTTCCCTTCAAATTAGTAGACCTCTACCAAAAAGAGACCAATGAAACAATTGATTTTATATTGCAATGTGGTGATATGGGCTGTTATCCGAATATTGATAACTTGGACAAAGCCACAATTAAACACGCAAAAACCGATAGAGACGAATTAGGGTTTTATGATTACTTTATAAAAGATATTCCTGAAGTCAGGAGTTTTTTAGACAAATTAAATATTGATATGATTTGTGTAAGAGGTAATCACGAAGACCACGAATATTTAGATAAATTAGAAAAAGAAACAGAAGACTCAAGATTTCCAATAGATATTTATAATCGTGTTTTTGTATGTAAAACTGGCCATAAACAAGAATTAAAAGTTGGCAAAGAAACTTTAAGTTTTGTAGGAGTTGGTAGAATTGGAGATAGAAAGGAACGAACAAATAATAGATTTATTCAAGAGTACGAAAAAAAGAAAATAAAAGAACTAATAAAGGAAAATAAGGAGATATTCGATTTACTCATTACTCACGACAAAGATGATAGCAGTCAAAGAGGGTATGGAATGAAAGAAATTGGAGAGCTTTTGAATAATGTAATTTTCAAATATCATTTTTATGGACACACAGGAGAACCATACAATGAAGAAATTTATACAAATGGTATTACTAATTCTATTAAAATTAGAGAAGCAGAATTTAACAATAGTGGAATATTAGAAAAAGGTTCAATGATTATTCTTGAAAAAGTAAACTCTAATATTACTATAAAAATAGTTGACCAAAAATTAACTGATAAATTAACCAAATTTAATTGGAACATATAAAGATTACTGCTCACAATACGGTGCATAAGTAATAGTAGTTTAAGTGATAAAACAAGAGTATAAACATAAAACAAAGGTCAATGCAAAACCGAAAGGTTTGTGAGTAGAAATCCACTACTACTCATACACTAGATCGTTACCTACCATATGAAGCAACTTAACTAAATGAGAAATTCCATTCACTAATTCAAGCTTGAGAAAACAACTTGAATAACCGAATTTCACACTTATTAATTATCAACCATATGAAAAAACTAATTCTCATAACATTAATTTTAGTTGGAAATATAACTTTCGGACAAGAATCAAATGCGGAATGGAAACAACTCGATAAATCTATATCGCTGAAAAGTTATGTGGAAAAACAAGCGTACGACTATTTGGAATTTAACGCAGAAAAGAAAGATTCTATTTCTGAAAAAGGAGTAATAATCTCTCACGAAGGAGTCGATACTGAAATAATTGTTCGTGATTTAGCGACAGCAAAAAATCCTTTGATTATTATAAATCAATATGCACTAGAGAAACTAAAAGTTTTGGAATTTATCACTTTAGAGAATATTGAAAAAATAGATTTGCATAAACCGACTGATAAAATATGTGAATATTACGGTTCACGTGGAAAATACGGACTGATAATTATTACAATGGACAAACGGAAATGGAGAAAACTAAAAAGAAAATACGGTAGGTAACACCGTGTATTATAACCTTAATTCTCTCTTTTGTTCTTTCTAATGAATACTTAAAAGTTAAGAAATCAAACTTAAGACGTGTATAATTAATTGCTTGGTTCTCGCTTACTTGGGAATTCCTGCAGAATTTCCTCTGGTTAGTTCTATTTTACTAATTTAGTTCTTGCCAACGCAACTAACCATACACGAACACGTTAACCTTAATTTTTGAAACTGTAACAATTAATTGAAGTCTAGTTCTTTAAAAAGAACTGTAACAAAATTCAATCAGACTAAAAATCTAATTTCCAATGAAACCATTCCTAACAGCCATCTTCTCGTTAATTTTAATTGCATGTAATACAAATGAACCAAAGATAAATAGCACTATTGTTAAGGGTGAGACGGGTTATTATATAGATAGTATATTGACACCTTATGTTCAAGATCTTAGAAAGTTAACAGACAACTCCGCTGGTTTAGCAATAGGAATAACAAAGGGGGAAGATATAATCTATGCGCGAACATTTGGCTTTGCAAATATTGATCAAGGTCAAAAAGTTGATCTAAATTCACGTTTTCATTTAGCATCTGTTTCCAAACCTTTTAGTGCTGTAGCAATTGCCAAACTAGTTCAGGAAAATAAAATAAATTTAGAAGACCTTTTAATTGAGTATATCCCTGAATTTAAAATGAAGGGTGAAGGATACAGCAAAATAACTATTCAACATATTCTCACTCATACATCTGGAATTCCCCGTAATATCAAAATAGATGATTGGCTAGACCCATCCTATGGTAATAACGCTTTGGATGAGAATATCGAGATTGTCAAGAATCTTCAATTAGATTTTGAACCTGGCACAAAATTTAGCTATAGTAATTCGGCATTCGATATACTAGGAATCGTAATTAGTCGTGTGAGTGGGATGCCGTTTCATGAATATTTAGATGAAGCAATTTTTAAACCAGCAGGAATGATGAATACCTCCTTGAAGAAACCTAAGGACGTATTACCTTCAGATTGGGCTAATGCACATTCACATGGTCTAGAAACTCAAACTTTATCTCCCTTTCCATATAATGAAAGAATCTTTCCAAGTTCGGGTATTGTTTCTAGCCTCCTTGATATGTGTAGATGGGGACAACTTCATGTTAACCAAGGTACTATTGATGGAAATTCAGTAATAGATAAAAAACATTTCAAAATGATCGTTTCGCCAAAATACGAGACACCTTGGGGAGATAATATTGGATTAAGTTGGTTTTTACAAACCTATCTTGATCGTCCTATAATAATGCATACTGGTAGTGATACTGGCTTTGAGGCAATGTCATACATATTCCCGCAAGATGAGGTTTCTATCGTTGTTCTAGCGAATCGAGATTTTTCAAGAGCAGGAAGAATTGTAAATGCCGCATCTGAAGCAGTATTTGGAGAACCACTAAAGGAATATAAACTTTCATCCAAGTATAAATTTACCGAAGTGTATAAAAAATATGGAATAGAAAAAGCTAAAGAGCAATGGAATATGTTAAAAAAAGATACCATGGACATTTATTTCACAGACGATCAAGATATCTTATCAACTGGAGCTTTAATTAATGACCAAAAGTTATTAGAGTCAAAAGAAATTTTAGAGTTTTACAACACTTTAAATGAGAAATCTACCTATTCGTGGAGACTACTTGGAAACGCTAATTTAAGTCTTGGCGATACTATCACTGCTATAGCGTGCTATCAAAGATGCCTAGAAATTAATCCTAAATATGAAAAAGCGCGAATAGCATTGTTGAGGCTCAATAAATAAAACTAAGGCTAACAACGTATATAATTAATTACAGGTTTCTATGCGCTAATCGAGAAATTCTCCAAATTTCCCTCAGGCTCGCCCCCTTTTGCTATCTTTAATCCTAACGCAACTAACCATACACAAACACGTTGTACGTAATTTGACAAAATCATGAAAAATATAGTTTCAAAAATAATAGCCTTGTTTTTAATCTTTACAACTTCATCAATTGTTGCTCAAAATAATATTGATGAATTTTTAAAGAATCAACCAATTATCGATATGCATTTCCATATTACTAAAGGGTATGCAGATAATGAGATTTACAACCAACGAAAAGTAAATATTGATAGTGCGCGAATAGATTGGATTATTGAAGATTACAATAAAAACAATGTGGTTTTAGCACTTGGTGGAGGAACATTAAAATACGCTGAAATGTATGTTGAAACTGATAGCCTTTTTTGGGGAGGATTGGTTTTTCCCTGCATGAAAACAGTCGAACAAGATGAACCTTGCTACAAAGAGTTTTTTAATGAATTAGAACTTCGGGAAATATATAAGACTGGAAAACTTAAAATTTTGGGTGAATCGATGTTTAACTACTATGGAATTCCACCAACCGATAAGAGACTAGAACCATACTGGAAAATTGCTGAAGAATTTAATATTCCAATAGGCATTCATGCCGATATTGGACCACCACCAGAAAGGGTAAACAATGAGGAAAGACCTAATTACAATCCAGTTTTCGCAAATCCAGAATTGTTAAAACCTATTTTAGAAAAACATCCTAATTTAAAAATTTATCTCTTGCATTATGGAGGAGGTTATTCAGAACAAGCAATAGAATTGATGAAATTGTACCCTCAAATATATTGCGAAGTTTCAGCAGTGAGTTTATTTATGCCAAAAGAGATTTGGGAGCCAAATGTAAAAAAATTGTTTAGTGAAGGTCTTGGAAACAGATTGATGTTCGCCTCTGACTATTTTGGTACAGTTAGAAAGCACATTGAAATAATTTATAATATAGACTGGTTAACTGAAAAAGAAAAAAGAGATATTTATTATAATAACGCAGCTCGCTTTTTGAATTTATCTGAATCTAAAATAAAAGAACACCAAAATAAAGTAAATTAAAAACTACGTACAACAAAGAACTGAGTTAAAAAACAAATCTTTCTAAGCTAATCTTGATTTAAAATTTTCATCATAAGGTATACCTGATTTTACAATAGCAAAAGCCTGTTTTAAAAGTTTATTTGCTACCGCTATTAACGCCAGTTTCTTACTTTTCCCCTTTGCCACAATACGATCATAAATCGCCTTACACCCCTTATTATATTTACAAGCAGAAAACGCACAAAGAAACAGCAAGTTTCTGAGCTTTTTATTCCCAACTTTACTAATTCTACCCCTACTCCTCACACTACTTCCAGACTCTTGTATAGTAGGTGTGATACCTACGTAACTACACAATTGTCCTGCATGCTCAAACTTAGAAAACCCATCTGTTAATACAATTAAAAACAAAGCTATTTTCTCTCCCATTCTAGGAATACTCTTGAGCAATGTAAGTTGCTCTTGTTGATCTTTCTTTACTAATTTCAATAGACGACCCTCTATCGCTGCTATTTCCTTTTTAAGACCACTTCACGAAAAGTATCTCTAAATCTTATTTTAATTGAGTTACGGGAATCCGTAAGGTGATTCTATTTAAGTTATTTAGATTTAGAGCTTTACAAGAAGATATATCTAAATCTACAACTATTTTGAATTTATATATAAGATAAAATAATTGAGTGAATAGTTGTTCAATGCTAAATTAAATAACTAAAAATAGAATAATGAGCAAAAAAACAAAAATATCTCCAATTGTTAAGTTGGCTGCATGGTTATTAAGTTTAATAACATTTGCAGTTGGATTTTGGCATAGTCATCTAGGCTTAAAGAAAATGAATGTTTTTGATTCTGAATATGGTAGTATTGCTATTGCTAGTATAATTCTACTTGTCATTTTGATCTCATATAATATAGCAATAAATGGAAATAAATCTGCATTCTATTTCTACGTTATAGGTGCTCTATTTCTTTTCATTTTTAATTTAAATTATTTCTATCCATCATATCTAGCTCGACAGCTTGTGAAAGAAGAGGCAACTAAACTAAATGACACGTTACAATCTTATGCGAATCAACTTTCAAAATATGAAAATCAAGAATTAGTAAAGGATTATGTAAATCTAAAATTACTTAAGACTAAAATATTAGATGAAATTAAATATCAAAATGGATTTGGAATTCAAGCAAAATCTTATTTAAAACAGTTTAATGATTTGATTAATAAAAATATTACAAATCCAACAGATAAAAACATAATCTCACCAAGTTTCAAAGTAGGAAATACAGACGAGGATAGGGAAAAAATTTACATTTTTTTAGAAAAACAAATTAATGAAGCTTTAACTGCTTTTGATACTAAAAATACTGCTGATGGCAAAAATGAAAATGCAATTACTTTATATGAAGGGATTAAAGATTTAAATGAAATTCAAATATTATATACTCCTAAATTAAAAGAAATAAAGAACGATAATTCAGAAATCAAATTAGACTCTATAGAAACCCATTTACAAATTAAAACACTAAGTGATTTAATTTCAGAAGTTGATAACGCATCAGATAAAATAAACAATGCACACGATGAAGAGATTTATGCAAAACTCAATGAAGCAAAATCAAGAAATATTGGAAAATTTGAACACACGATATCATCTATAAAAGAAAGAATTGGGAAAATTGATACTTGGGGAATTATAATTCTTTGTCTATTTCTAGATCTCTTAATTCCATTATTCATTTATTTAATGATCAGAGTAAAGAACGGCGAAGAAAATGAGGGTAATCCCTTCTTCTTATGGAATAAAATAACTGGCAAAAAACAACCTCAAAAATTTTAAAAAAAAACTAATGAGCGATTTTAAATTAAATATTGAAGATAGTAATCTGGAAAATGATAATAATGATTCTACAGAAAAAAGAGAATTTCTTGCAGATTTAGATATACAAAGTATAGCAAGAGTTTTTACAAATTTTAAAAAAGAAAATCGAATATTAATTATACCAATAGGGTTTCCTCAAGCAGGAAAATCATTGCTTTTATCTTCTCTTATGTACTATTCGAGAAAAGGAGAAGATACTTTATTTAAAACAAATCTCGAGGATAATTTTCCGTTTGATAAAGGTAGAATAGCAGTTGATGAAATGATAAAATACTTCAATGAGGGTAAATTATATGAAGCTACTGCAAAGAATACTTTAGATCTAATAGGCATTAATTTAGAACCATCAAAAAACAATATTCCAAATTTAAATCTTGCATTTTTAGATTTGGCAGGAGAAGATATTAAAAAAATAAAATTAAGTGAAGGTTTAAATTTCACTGAAAAGATTAGTGCTGTATTCAATGGTTTAAAAATAGATAACTCACCTGTTATTTTCACCTTAATAACACCTTACAGACCTGCATTATTGGATAATGAAACGTTACAATCTGCTCATGATAGGGAAGATACACTACATTATGATTTTTTGAATTATATTGAGATGAATCAACCTCATTTATTAAAGAGTTCTAAGTTTTTTGTTATTGTATCTCAATGGGACAATAACCCAAATGAAAATGAAAAAGTTGAAGATTATATCGCAGAGAAAAGACCCTCTATTTATAATTATGTTAAAAATAAAAATGTAGTATGGGGAGAATACTCTATAGGTAAATTATTAGAGAGTGAGATTAATGGTTTAAAAATTCAAGAAATTGTACGTATTAATAGAGATTATCCAGCTAGGTATTGGAAAAAATTATATCAAATATGTACAGGTAAAGAGTTAGATAAAAAAACTTGGCTTCAAAAATTATTTGGATAATATGAAAAATTATTTAGTGTTTTTTGGCAAATCTCAAGATTTTACAATTGAAGTATTTGATGTTAATGGCATTGTAACTGAATCTAATCCTATTTTTAATAGTCTACACCTATTAGAATCAGGGGTTTTTACAATTGATGATCCATCAAATAAAGAAATATTAGCAAAATATAATTTTGCAGATGACAAACAAAAATACTCCCTATTAAAATTATATTCATTGGCACAAGCAGTTGATGGGACTAGAATATCGGGAAGTATTTATGGAGTTGCTTTTTTATCTACCTCAAACTTAAAAATATCTGAAACAAATAATAAATTATTAAAATCATTAAAAGAAGAGTTTTCAAAATTAAGTTTAAACAAACGAAAATTTAATAAAAGTAATTTTAGAGAGGATGTCTTCAAAATTTGGAAAGCATTTGTAACTCAAAATTATTTTGATAAAATAAAAACTACACAACGTATTAATATAGCCAAAAACCAGGTAAATTTAAAAGCATTTTTAGTAGATAACATAATTTTAAGTTCTGTAAAATTTGACAATGAAATAAAAAATACTTCAAGATTATATTTTTCAAATGACAAAGAGCACTTAATAAGAACTCATAAAAAATGGGGTGATAAATTTACTTTTTTTGAAAATACAGATGACAAATTGATCAAGTATGAATCAGTAAAAATAGAAGCAAAACCTGAAGTTAAAAGTGAAAGTGGTAGTGATAGTATTATAAATGCTTATGAAGTAAAAATATTCAATTTAAAATACAAAAAACAAAAAATTTCCAAAAAGTATAAACGAGCCAAAAAGCGTTTTAATAAAAAAATTAAATTATTATCTATAATATGCCTTCTCCCCTTATTATCATTGGGAATATTTTTTTTTAATGATAATCTCATTTTTGATAAGGAAAATCCAGAAAATAGTACAAATACTATTACTAAAGCTAAAGAAGGGGAAATTATACTTGAAGAAAAAATGGTTCAAAATTCATTGTCAAATTTTAATATTTTAAATAACGATGATATTATTATATTATCGAATTTATCTACAAATCTCAAAAAATTTAATAGTACTAAAGATAGTAATAAATCACTAAAAATCTTTGATGCCATCCGAAGAGATAGCGACTATTTACATATAGATTTATCATATTTTGACAAAAGATATAATGCTTTAAAATTAAAAAGTGAACAGATTTCCAAGTTATTAAATTCAAAAAAATTAGATTCTATAAACACGAAAGATCAATTAAAATCTTATTTAGAAGATCTTGGAAAAGCTAACAAAGAAAAGTTAAGCGATAATCAGAATGACATATTAAGGGAACTACAAAAAAAAACAAGAAAAAAGATTAAAGATGCGAATTAATCTATTTTATATACTATGCTGTGTTTCTACCCTTCAATCTTGTAATGGTAATTGTCCTGATGAAACTGTAGAGAAAATAGAATGGGTTACTTCTTATACAAAAGAGACAAAAGATACTTTGGTAAAATATCAAGTCATAGAATATAAAACAACATTCATTAGTCAAACAGAATTGAGGTATAAAGTTACTGTAGCAAATACAAATAACACCTATAATAACAAGTTTTATATTAACTTTTATCAGTACACTATAGATTATTATGGTAATAAGAATTGGACAAAAACCTCTACAGATACGGTATCTATAAAATCAAATAATCGTTATGAATTTGTATACGTGAGTGATCAAGCTAGTAAATTTATTAATTTTGAAAATGCCTTTTATATCCATCAAATACCCATAAAATATGAATCTTACAAAAATAATGATTCCCTGATTAAAGAAAAAATCACATTAAATAGCTGTGAGATTAACATTGAAGCATTTGTAAAAGAACAAAAATCAATTGAAAAACTATTTAAAGAAAAGATTACAAAAAATAATGGAATCTTATTAAAAGAAAATTGGAGTAATGGTTTTCTTTTGAATAGAATGGCATGGAGGATTTATGAAAATTCAAATAATCTTGAAGAATTGAATCATGCTATTACATTAGTTCAAAGATCAATTGAAATAGAAAAAAATTACTATAATTTAGATACATATGCTGCTCTATTATATAAAACTAACAATTATGAAACAGCGCAGAAAATTGCTGAAAATGCAATAAAAATAGCAAAAGAAGATAATATTGATTTTAGTGACACTAAAATGTTAATGAAAAAATTTAATGCAAAAAACAAATAATATATACAATTACAAAACAAATAAAAATAAAAATGAAGAAACTCATTTCTTATATATTAAAGGTAGAATTACTATAAAAGCATTTCTTTTAAGAGTATTATTAAGTGTCATTATTTATATCTCGGTTAATCTTATTAATTTATATTATATAATTCCTAAAAAAGAAATTGCAAAACCGTATGATACAACTTTTAATACAACTGTATCGTATTTTGATAGTTTTTATACCTTGATCTTACCTATATTTTTAATTTTATTTATCATTATTCAAGGTATTAAAAGGATTCATGATATAAATAAATCAGGTTGGTTTATCTGTATACCATTGTATAATTTAATTCTACTATTTTCAAAGGGATCGATTGGTTCTAACAAATATGGAATTGATCCTAAACCCAGTAAAAATGTCACATATTATGATGAAATAAAAAATAATTAAGATATAATAAGAAAATCAAAATTCAACACAACACACACCTCATCCCACAACAACTCCCCCATGCTCCCCGCTCCCAGGACCCAACATAATTACTTGATCAGCAGAAGCAATCAAAGTACTATTATGTTCAATAAAAAGAACGGTATCCCCACCATCAACGAGTGATTGAAAAACGGTAATGAGTTGTAGAATGTCAAAATAATGAAGTCCCGTACTAGGTTCATCAAAGAGATATAAGGTCGTGCCTTTTCGTTTTTGTAGCATGGAGGTGGCAAGTTTCAAACGTTGGGCTTCGCCTCCAGACAAGGTGTTTCCTGATTGACCTAATAGTAAATGCCCCACACCTACTCTACTTAAAATCTCCAAATGTTCAACAATAGTTCCCGTATCAAAAAACGCCATTGCTTCTTCTACAGTCATTTGTAATATGTCACCAATTGATTTTCCATTCAGTGTACAAGCCAGAGCAATAGCATTGTAACGCATGCCTTTACAGGTATCACAGGTAAGCCAGATATCGCTCATAAAATCCATGCTCGTTTTCAGTTTTCCATAACCTCCACAAGTTTGGCATTTTCCATTCTTACTTTGATAAGAGAAATCGGCTCTTTTGAGTCCTGCATTCTTAGCAACCTCTGTTTTTGAAAATAAGGTTTTTATGTGTTCGATAATGCCTGTATACGTTGCTGGTGTGCTCAGTCTATTTTGTTTCTGTATCTCTTGATCTATAAGCAATACTTCTTCAAAAGCATCCAACCCATAGACAGCCATACAATGTACAGCTCGTTTTTTAAACCAAGAACGATATAACACCTCTTTAATCAAACTTGATTTCCCACTTCCTGAAACACCAGTAACCGCTATGAGTTGACCTGCATAAAAATCGACATCAATATTCTTCAGGTTATTAGCAGAGGCACCTTTTACACCAAATGAAGTCACTTTTCTAGATTGTTTCATAACAGAATCGACTTTCTGCTCTTGAAGCATCTTGTAGGTAACGGTATTTTTTGCTTTCGCGAAAGCGTTTAAATTCCCTTGACAAACCACTTTACCACCTAAACGTCCAGCGGCGGGTCCCATTTCAATCAGGTAATCGGCAGTTTTGATAAAAGAGGGATCGTGTTCTACGACGACTACAGTATTTCCATTGGCAACAATTCTTTTTAATACTCCTGATAAAACGGCAACTTGTGTTTCATCCAATCCTATGGTGGGTTCATCCAACACATAGGTAACACCAAACAATTGTGTAGACAATTGACTTGCTAGTGTCACTCGCTGTCGTTCGCCTCCAGAAAGGGTAGTCACCGCTCTATCTAAATTCAAATATCCCAATCCAAGATCGGCAATGGTCTTCAACGGTTTTGTCACTGCTGGTAAAATAACGTTACTGATAGCTAAAACAACTACATCTACTTTAGTATTGATCTCCGATAGTAACTCTAAACAAGAACTTATACTCAATTGAGAAAGTTCATGAATATTCTTTCCTAGAAATGTGGTGTTTAATAATGCTGGTTTCAGTCTGCTGCCGTGGCATGTTGAGCATACTACATCATGTAATATGTCTTCCAGTACTTTGATATTCTTGTTATGTAATTTTCGTTGGTATTCATCATCGATATAGTTACAGAGTCCTAGCCATTTTGCTGTCAATGATTGCGTTCCTATTCTTGATTTGGTGGTATACTCCCAAGTCACATCCCATATCGTATCTTTTGTTCCATACAAAATCACATCTTTTATCTCAGATTCTAGCTCTTGCCATGGACGTTCGAGATCCCAATTCTTTTGTTTTGCGACTTCCTTGAGTGTTGCCATGAATTGACCATGTACATCGGCGTAATAACCAATGGCTTTGTTTGTAGCTATCGCTCCTTCAAAAATGGATCTATCGGGTGAAACGATGATGGCGTCTGGATCGCAGGTACGTTGTACTCCGAGACCTTGGCACATTGGGCAGGCGCCTAGATGATGATTAAACGAAAAGTGTTGTGCTGTATAGTGTTCGCCTTCGTGTTGAGCTATTCTTGAATACAACAATCTAAAAGCATCATATACTCCTGACAGTGTTCCAACAGTAGATCGTTTTGAAGGACTTCCCCCTTTTCTGTTGATCCCAATAGTGGGTCCTAACCCTGAGAAAAAAGTGATTTCTGCTTCGCTGTTTTGTTGAAGGAAACTTCGGTTATACGTCGATAAGGACTCTGTAAATCGGGCATTTGATTCTGCAAATAATGTGTCATACACTAACGATGATTTTCCGCTTCCAGAAAGACCCGTAACAACTGTCAACTGATTTTTAGGAATCCGAACATCTATATTCTTAAGGCCGTGGGTCGTGACACCATTTAAAATGATCTCATCATTCCTTAGCGTATTTGGCACTTCTTTTTGGATTCCTTTCTTGGAATTTTCTACGTTAGGAATTCCTTGATACAGAATCACACCTCCTTCTCTCCCACTTTTGGGACCGAGTTCGATATGCCAATCACTCCAACCTATAATAGCTTCATCTTGTTCAATACACACAATGGTATTGCCTTTCTCGGTGATGCTGTCAAATAATTGGGTGAGCGTCTTAATATCATCATGATGTAATCCAATACTTGGTTCGATGATGATATATAAAGTATCTCCTGTATCCTTTTTCTGTAACTGATTGGCAATTTTAATGCGTTGCGCTTCCCCTCCCGATAGTGTGGTAGAAGATTGTCCAAGCGTCAAATATCCGAGTCCTATGTCTTGTAATATTTGGAGTCCTTTTAATACCTTTTTCTGATCTTCAAAAAAGATCACAGCTTCATTGATGGATAGTGTATAGACATCTGCTATGGATAATCCATTATAGCGTATCTGAAGCGTTTCTTCGTTAAATCGATCTCCATTACAGGTACCGCATACCAAATCTACATTGCCCAAAAAGTGCATGCCTATTTGGGTTTTTCCTGCACCTTGGCAGGTTTCGCATCGTCCTCCTTTGTTATTAAATGAGAATCGAGATTTGGTATAGCCTTGCGTTTTTGATTCGGGCAGACTTGCGTAGAGATCACGAATATGATCAGACAATCCTACATAGGTAGCTGGATTACTACGGGGCGTTTTTCCTATAGGGGAATGATCTATAAAGATCAATTTATTAATGGCATCTAGATTTTCATGTCTATTCAGTTTTGGAGAATCGTCTATTTCGATTCCCAACTGTTGTTGTACTGCTTTAAGCAAAGTCCCTTTGACTAGACTTGATTTTCCGACACCTGATCTTCCGCTGACGACATTGAGTTTTCCAAGCTGAAATTGAACATCAATGTTTTTGAGATTTCTTTCGCGACAGCTAAAAAAACGAATAGAATTATCTGCTACTTTTGATACTGATGATGATCTAGTCTTTCCGTTTGAACTTGTAATCGCTCTGTATGTTGGACTGATTTCTTTTAATGCCTCTTGTTGAGAGAACTCAGAAAACGGACCATTAAAAATGAGTTTTCCTCCGTTAACGCCTGCTTTTGGACCAATCTCTATGATATGATCGGCACTCGTGATGGTATCCAGATCGTGCTCTACTACGATAACAGTATTCCCTTTCTCTACGAGTTGTTTCAAATGATACAATAATCGTTCATTCTCTTCTCGATGTAATCCTATGGAAGGTTCATCAAAAACGTACAGTACATCACTCAAGGGAACCAATAGTTGATTTGCTACTCGGATGCGTTGAATCTCACTAGAACGAAGTGATTTCGCAGAACGATCTAAGGTCAAATGCCCTAATCCTAAATCTTCTAATATAACTACTTGGGCTTCTATTTTATCGATGATTTCTTTCGCGACAGCGGACCAATTATTAGATTGCATCCACGTTTTGAGTTCGTTTAATTCTAGTGTTACGAGGTCTGCTATTGATTTTCTGTGAACGGTCACACTCAACGCATCGTCATTCAAACGCATGCCATGGCACGATTGACAAGTAATGGAATGTACATATTTGAGAATATTGGCATTGCGATCTCTTCTCAAAATATCCGACATTATCGGAATCATACCTTTGTAATGTCCTTCTTCTCTTGGTTTGGCTTTTATACCTGTCCACTTCAATCGAGATTCCAAACTGTGTTTTCCAAATGGGACTTTGATCTTAGTACTTCCATGTAAAATAACGTCACGCTGTTGAGTTGTCAATGCATTCCACGGGATATCCACATTGAACCCTTCGGCTTCGCATACCTGATTGAGTACATCGATCGTTACTTGCGAGTACATAATGTACCCATTGGGTAACGTGGGCGCCAATGCTCCTTCTCTAATTGATTTTTCGGGATGACTAATAAGACGGTTCAAGTCTATTTGTTCTTCATTACCAATTCCATGGCAGCGGGTACACTTCCCAACGTCTGAGTTGAATGAAAAAAGAGCGCGAGAAAGTGAGATATTTTTAGGGGTCGTTCCAGTCCTTGCAAACAGTAAGCGCAACAAATCATAAATATCAGACATCGTTCCAACCGTAGCGCGTGCATGCATTCCCGTAGTACGCTGTCCAATGGCAATGACTGGAGAAAGTCCATTAATGCTATCTACATCAGGGCGATTCAGTTTCCCCATAAACTGTCGTGCAAAAGATGGCAGGGTTTCAAAATACCTGCGTTGTCCTTCTTTGGCAATGATTTCAAAAACAAGACTCGATTTTCCAGATCCAGAGATTCCAGTCACAACAATCAATTTGTTATGCGGAATACGCAACGAAATGTCCTTCAAGTTGTTGGTTCTCGCTCCTTGAATAACGATTTCTGGAAGTGCTTTGGAATTCATCGCGTGAAATTAATAAAATAAGTTTTGCCAGCCTCCTTCTCTCTTCTCTCTTTCTTTAACCGCTTTCCTGCCTACCGGCATGTAGGCGCAAAAAGCGATACAACCCATCTTAAATTCCCAATATCAAATCTTCTCTATAACCTTATATTTTTAAAAAAAATCATTAATCAACAAACTGCTACAACAATACACTTTTAAAAATTATAGTAGTTTTGTGAGGAAACATACATAATAAGAAGTAACGCTTATGTGTGTTATGAAGTAATTGTGTGTAATTAATGTAGTAATAATTAAACACAACTATTGAAAATAGGAAAAATAGAATATGATATTTGACAAAAAATTCTTTAAAGGATTAATAAAGTACTTTGGTATTGTATTATTAATACATATAGTTCTAATATTTATTGCTGGTGGGATGGTTATGGATGGAGCTGGAAACTATCAAGAAGAAGCTAGTATTCTAATCGGAATTGTAAGATATGTTTTTGGTTTTCCGACTTTTTGGATCATTGATTTTGATCTATATTTTAATCAAACAGAATTTCCAGTTTTACTATTAGTATTATTCATTGTAAATGTTATTTTACAATGGGTTATTATTAAATATATTCAGGAGAGAATAAAGAAAAAAAAGGCATAACATTATGTAAAATACATTTTACACAAACCTTTACACATAAGTTTAAAAAAGCAAGACGATAGATTAAAATTATCAATGAAAACAATAATTAATTCTTTTAAAAAACATATTAGTTTTTCAAATTTTTGGATTAGAAATGGCTTTATACTTATAATAATATCTATTCTATCAAACCATCTTTTTGAGCCTGAAAATTTTCCATTTAACAAAAATTACAAATTCCCTTTATTTCCAATTGTTGTATCAATAATTGCAGGAATTATAGTAATTCTTATCGCTAGATTTAATTTCAACCATTTTAAAAACAAGTACTTTACTAGAAAAATTGACCCGCAAATACTATTACGCTTTCTATTTTCAACTTTAGGTTATATTACTATACTATATATCTCTTTATATTATGTTTTAAATGGCTTGATTAATGGAATTGAATCGTACAGTATTTATCATCTACTAACGGGACTTTCTGTCTCCCTACTAATATGTACTCTCGGAATTACTCTTTTATTTTCAATTGATATTTATAAACTTCACAAACTTCTCTCAGTAAAAGGAGTACTTAAAGTGCAACAAGGTGGAAAAACAACCTTAGTAAAGTATGTAGAAATTGCCTTTATATATAGTGAAAATAAAATAGTATATATCGTAAAAACTGATGGTACTACAATTATTACAGATTTTACTTTAAATGACATCGAAAGTAAAATCATTGAACAAAATTTTTATAGAGCAAATAGACAAACTATTCTTCATGTCCGTTCTATTGAACAAGTTCAGTCTATAGAAAATGGGAAATTATCTGTGCAACTTAAATCTACTATTACCAACAAAAAAGCCTTTCAAATAAATATCAGTAGATATAAAAAACAAGAATTTATGAATTGGTTTAATGGTAATCTAGAAATCTAATGATTATTCAGCAGTTATTTTGATACCATTCAGTAAAAACGAGCAGTATATCACTGTTTATCTTGCTTTATCGTTCTTTCTTTACTTAAAATTAAAAACGATAAAAAAATGAGTAAAAACTTTTTAACCACAAAATTGACTCCAATAATCGCTATAGTTCTTTGCTATATTTTTTACCTATCAGGATATTTTCAAATGATTATAGCAGCTTTATTACTATTAATAGCAAGTGCCATAGAATACAAAAAAGAACTTTTTAGTTCTTTAGGTTTTCAACCTAAAAAAATAAATATAAAGAGTCTACTCATTGTAGCACCACTATTAGGTATAGCTATCTTCCTATTTTATAGCTATGTAATGCTGCCAAGTGTTACCTATCTTACAGGACAACCCATTGACCTTTCTGTGTTTGAACCCTATAAAGGTAACCTACCTGCTGCATTAAGCTTATTAGCTCTTATGTGGACATCAGCTGCATTTGCAGAGGAAATTGTATTTAGAGGATACCTAATGAGACAATTTATTAAGTTTTTTGGATCAAGTAAAATTAGCCTTGTTATTAACATTTTACTATTTGGATTTATTTTTGGTTGGGTACATGCATATCAAGGAATAAGTGGACAGATTTTATCAGGTATTACAGGTACGCTTTTGGCTGTTATTTTTCATATCCGCAAGAATGATTTATGGTTCAATATTGCTGTTCACGGATTTATTGACACTACTGCATTAGTATATATATATTATGGTTGGATTTAATAATTTAAAAAAGTAAGGCCTATCTATAACATTGTGTATTATTTATTGTTAGTACTTGCCTACTTGTGAACTTTTTATTTGGCTTTTATTTACTAAATTCCGAGTTAAAATACACAACGCATCATATACAAATCGCTATATGTAAATAAGAAAAATAAATGAGCTGGAAAGCAGACCAAATATATACTAAACCAACGCCTGAATTAATAGCGTATTTAAAAACTATTGAGGGATTTGTTGATGAACTATTCCTTGTTGATAATTTTGAAGGAATCAGATTTGATTGGACAAGAAGTTTTATGCTATCTGATAAACCAAACGAAAACAGCTACAGAAAACATACGCTACCTGAAGGAGGTCTTTTAGTAATAAAACCTAAATTATATAAGACTGGTTATGACAAAGATTATAAAACAAATAATTTTTGGAATAAATACAAAGAATATCCAACCGAAAAATGGAATTTCATAGACTCTGTATCTTCTGTCAAAATGGATTTAAATCTTGATTTGACTGATAACCAACTTAAGCTGTTAACTTTTTTAAAGTCTTTGAATGAAAAATTTAATATCCCATTTTTATATTATTATTGTGTAATGTGGGGTGGAGATATTGAAGAGGAATATACAGTAGTTCTTGATAATGAAATCAAAGTTTATCAATATGATTATGAAACTAAGAAAGACCTTGAATTAATCGGAAATAAAAAATCAGAATTAAGTTCAACAGTTCTTCAAACAAGTTTCAAATATCTTAATCTAGAATTACCAACTTGGTTTTTCGCTTTACACGAAGGATCATTTGATTGGAAAAAGTATCACATAAAAAAATAAGTTTTGCCAGCCTCTTTCTCTCTTCTCATTACGTTATATTCTTTTTAAAACCACTTTCAAAGAACATCGCGATGTAGAATTTTATAGGAAGTATGCAGAAGTACAAAAGGAATCAGGAATCGAGACAAAAATTAGAAAAACCTTGAGTCCTGATTCTTCAAGCATAACGATCCTGAATATTTTCCTATCATTCAAAACCCACATTAATTCTTATTACCAAATACCAAATGTAATTTTATACGCTTTCGCGAAAAGCGCCACGATATATCATAAATCCCCAACATTAAACCTTTGTTATATGCCATAATTCTACCATCTATATTCTCTTCTCTATATTCTATATTCTCTTTTTATTAAGCTCGCTTTCCTGCCTACCGACAGGCAGGCGCGAAAAGTACTACAGTATGCTTTAATCTTCAAATCACATATGTTCGATTTTACTAAAAACCCTTACAAACAAATAGTTATATCACTTTGTTTTAAAAATTTATAGTAAATTACATATACAAACACACACGATAGAAATAACACGCATGTGTGTTATATTCTTGTTTTTTACAATCATGTTATCCCTACGTGCATCTATGAAAAGTGATCTTTTCAGGAGATCTCTTTTCATAAAGTCAAACCAATCAATTATCTAAAAAGAAGGGATCCATGGATACACTAACTCAATTTTTCAGTAAATTATTAACCAATACAGATACTCTAGATCGTTTTAATTCAGGTTCAACCAAGGGCGAAATTGCGAGCAATCGACAACGCATGTTACACGCAGCAGGCATCAAACATTCAGAAGATATCATTGAGATGGCTCCACAGGATTTGCAAAAATTCATGGAGAAAGAATTGGCTCAAAAAACGAACGATCATCTGGAAACAACCATCAGCGAGCTCATTGCAAAACAAATGCTAGCACGTCCCAAACAAGTAGCCATTATCGATGGCGAGACCCATATTGATTATAAACTTCTTATGAAACGAGCAAATGAAGTTGCGGGAGAGCTTCATAGTCGAGAGATACAACCAAGATCATTGGTTGGCGTATGTATGCATCGTTCTTGGGAACTGGTGGCTGTACTCATTGGTATAATGCAAGCTGGATGTGCATACATACCATTAGATCCCGCATATCCACAAGATCGAATTCAATATATGTTAGAGAATTCTCGTGCTATAGCGGCAATCGTAGATCAGGAAAACACTGCCAATCTATGTAGTGGCGTACCTGAACTCATATGGATTAATGAACTAGGAAATCGTACGAATAGCACAGTACGACCATCTGCAAATGATTTGGCTTACATCATTTATACCTCAGGATCTACAGGACAACCAAAAGGAGTCGCTGTCGAGCACAGAGGCATACTATCTATGAGACAGTCTATGCGCGAACTATTCAGTGATGAAGAGTTAAAAGGGATGCTTGCTGCAGCTTCTGTATGTTTTGATACTTCGGTTATGGAGATTATGGGTACATTATCCTTAGGCGGAACTATCATACTTGCAAAAAACGCCTTAGAACTAACCAAACTTCCTGCTGTAAATCAGGTACGAACTTGTGTCATGGTTGCATCGGCAATGCAAGCATTACTCTCCGTAGAAAAATTACCAAAGGGAATACAATGTTTGGTCTTTGGAGGCGAAGCGCTCAAACGCTCCTTAGTAGAACAAGTATATGCACAAAAGCCAACATTACGTGTACTAAACGCATATGGTCCTACAGAAGATACCGTTTACTCTACCATCGCCGAAATTCCTTCGGGTACCCAAGTCATTACCATTGGTCGCTCAGTGCCCAACTCACGTGCGTACATCCTAGATTGTGATATGATCCCAGTTTCTAATGGAGAATCGGGAGAATTACATCTCGCAGGTGACAAACTTGCTCGTGGATACTTATATGATGATGCACTTACCAAGAAGCGTTTTATTGAGATAGAACCTAGTGATCTAATTCCAGATAATCGGTTGTACAAAACGGGTGATTTATGTCGCTGGACAGAAAATGGAGAAATTGAATTTCTTGGACGAATCGACCAACAAGTAAAGGTCAGAGGTTATCGAATTGAACTTAGAGAAATTGAGTCAACACTTGAATCGATGCAAGGTATTGATGCCGCAGCTGCAGCAGCCGTAGATGGAGGTATTGGTCAGAAAATGCTTGTGGTCTATGTAGTAAGTAAAAGTAAAACTATAACACAGACAAGCGTCAAAGCGTATCTAGCAGAACGCCTTCCAAAGTATATGGTTCCGCAAGTGGTAAAACACCTAGAGTCACTCCCATTTTTACCCAATGACAAACTCGATCGCAAGAAACTCATGAACATGGAAGTAGCGGTGCCTTCTGAACAAGATATTCTTGCACCATGTCAAAGTGTAACTATCGTCAACAATAACGCTCCTTTACAACCATTAACAGGTACAAACGACGAACAACAAGCAACAATCTTGTCAATCATTCAGAAAGAATTAGCATCAATCCTTAACCTAAGTGATCCGACACATATATTGCCAGACGATACATTTGATAACCTTGGACTTGACTCTCTAAGTACATTAGAATTCAGTAGTCGACTCAGTAAAGTACTGGGTAAAGAGTTACCAGATCAGGCAATCTTTGGACATCCCACCTCAAACGCACTAACTAATTATATCTTCAACATCATGGATAGTGGTACCAATACTGCTCTAGCAGTTAATTTGCCAACTGTCTTAAAAGATACTCTTGCAAATTTCCAAACGCATATGCAATCCAGCCATCCAACATTTCAGGCTGCAAAAGTACCTACTTGGTCTGTGACTGATAAAAGCAAGTTGGTTCAAGAAGTCCTGCGTATGGTAAATAATAATCGTAGAAATCCTTATAGTAAAGTATTACGAACAGGAAGCGGTACAAGAGGTCTTGTAGGAGATGCCTACAATGATGAAGAGCAAGAAGCGATTATATGGACGACCAATCTATATCTTGGCTTAAACCGCGATCCAGAAGTTATTAAAGAAGCATCTATAGCTTTAGAACATTTTGGAACTGGAATGGGTACCTCGGCAGCAGCCTCAGGGATGACCAATCAACATCTAGAATTCGAAACAGAATTTGCCGATCTAGTAGGAAAGCCTAGCGCTTGTCTATTCCCAACAGGATACACAGCTAATGTCGGGGCAATTGCAGGGCTTTTAGGAAAAAATGATGTAGTCGTTATCGACCAGCTCTGTCATGCATCCATCGTTGATGGTGCTCGTTTATGCGGTGCTACGATTAGAACGTTCCAGCACAACAATGTATCAGACTTGGAAACTGTTCTTACCTCTGAAGTATCTCCCTATCGTACTATTCTAGTAGTTTTAGAAGGTGTATATAGTATGGGTGAAGGTGCTGCTCCTGTTGCAGAAATTGTGCGCATGGCAAAAAAACACAAGGCACTCGTTCTCGTAGACGAAGCACATTCTTTTGGTTTTTACGGCAAAGGTGGCGCTGGTATTTGTGCGGCTCAAGGCGTTACCGAAGAGGTAGATTTCATTATGACAACACTCAGTAAGGCTCTAGGAAGTCTTGGCGGTGTTGTTGCAGCTAGCCAAGAACACGTTGACCTTATGAAATCATCTTCTAGAGCTTATATCTTTCAGGCATCCATTAGTCCTGCAGATATGGCTGCGGCACTTACTTCATTAAGACGCCTCCGTTCTGATGATGCATTACGTGAGCGCCTCTGGAATACGACGCATTACATGCGTCAACGATTTGAAGAGGCAGGCTATGATCTAGGAACTGGGGACGGACCTATCGTTACGCCACATTTTACTGATAAGGATAAATTATATGCCATTGTACAGAATTTATATCAACGTGGCGTTCAAACATCAGCAGTGACGTATCCCATTGTGGAAAGCGGACGAGGACGCTTGCGACTTATCTGTTCGGCAGCTCATACGTATGAAGATGTAGATAAAACAATAACAGCGCTTATCGAAGCAGAGCGTGAAATAGATGCACAACTCGCTACAACACTTGATGATACAAAAGACACATATATCACCTTAGCTAGTATTGAAGATTGGGCAAATACATATACTGCCTATCTAAAAAAAACAATTGCTAAAACCACTGTTCCAACACCAAATCTTGCTATAGCTGTGAGCATTTCAGAACAGTCTGAACCCATCACTATGGTTATTAAAAATGAAGACGTGACATTGGGTGCTCCTATAGATTCTGATTTAGCTACTTGTTCGTTGCTTCTTAAAGATCGTGTCACTGTTACTGCTTTGAAATCATCGGATGTACAAGGATTACTTGGTAGTATCTGTAAAGGGACCTGTGTACTAAAAGGACAAGTTGAAGCATTTATATGGTTTATTGCACGCATGGTAGATATGCGGTAGGAAGTAGAAATATACAGATTCAATGCATTTAGTTCATCTTGAAAGTTATCAAAGAAACTGGGATTTTGTTGCTACTAATTATGACAAAGATTACACAGAGGAATAATTGAAAAAGTAACGTTATCTTACACAAACTATTAGAGCATATAGTAAAAGACGAAATATGATCGTTATAAAGCATTAAAATTCAACAAAATGAAGTTAAAATTAATTATCCTACTTTTTATCACAACCATATGTACTATACAGACAAATGCACAAAATAGCGCTTCAAATATTTTAGAGAATGCACTTACTCAAGCTAAAGCTGAAAACAAGAATGTTTTTGTAAAATATAGTGCTTCATGGTGTGGTTGGTGTAAGAAAATGGATAGACAAATGAAAAGTGACAGCTGCAAATCATTTTTTGACGCTAATTATGTTACAGTAACCTTAGTAGTAAAAGAATCAAAAAATAAAAAGCATTTAGAGAATCCTGGAGCCATTGATTTTCTAAAAAAACATAAAGGAGAAAAAGCAGGTTTGCCATTCTGGGCTATACTTGATAATACTGGAGTTTTGATGGAAGACTCATACAATGCCAAAGGAGAAAACATAGGGTGCCCAGCAACAGATAGTGAAGTGGCAGACTTTATTACCATTCTGAAAAAGACTTCAAATCTTACTGATGAAAATCTCAATATAATCTCTGAGATATTTTTATCGAAATAGTACATGAAATAACGTGTTACAAACCAAAGAGACAAGTTGATCCTTATTATTTAAATTCAACATATTTTACTAACTACTAATTGCTTATAATTTTTTTAGCAAAATTATTTTTGGAATAGGATATGCTTCACATACTTAAAGTTAGTTATTTAGAGAACCGCAACAACCATTTATAAAAATGTACACTAGCATGCATTTCGGTCCATGCATCATGGCTGTCGATGACGCCACTTGTGAAAATTAGATCATGTTTTTCATAATCTGCTGATTTAATAGAAGAAGATTTATGAAACGATGTTTCAAATTCTTTTTCAAGACGCTTGACAATACCATCAGAAGCTCTATATGGAACCACATTGTCTTTTGTATTATGTGTAGCCCAGATAGGTAAACCTTCTAATTTATTATAGTCTGTTATCCCTGCTGAACCTCCACAAATAGGCGCCACAGCAGCAAAAACATCACTCATCCGAGATGCCAATCCCCAAGTTCCATACCCTCCTCGACTTAAACCTGTGAGGTAAATTCTTTCTGAGTCTCCATTATTATTTTGGATGACACGATCGAGAATGCTACGCATTGCAGCTTCTCCATCATAAAATTCACGATTCTTAATATGAGGCATAACCACAATAAAAGTGTCTTTTAATAAAACTTCTAATTCTGATTCCATTGAAGGGCTTTCCAAAATTGCTTTTGGAAGATCCCAATTAAGAATGTTAGCAATGTCTCCGCCAACAAGTCTTCCTCCATGAAGAAAAACAATGATGGGATATTTTTTGCTACCCTTCTTGCACGATTTTGGGACATACAAATTATATCCATCGATTGAGCTACTTGGAAAATCTTCTTCAATTGTTACTAATACTCCTGGGTGAGATGTGTCTAGAGATGGTCTTGTAGTGTCAATTTGTTGTGCACTCGATATAGAAGTGGCGAATAAAATGGTAACTAAGAGCAGTAATGATCTCATGGTATAGCATTTAAATGGTTATCTATATAACGCCAATTATGTCAATATTGTATAAAAATAATATTTAGGATGCATTTGCTATGTAATTGACTACGATAACACATTTGAAAACAACCAATGCTTCATTCCTATTTAGTTCAAATGTATATCTTTGAATAAACATCTGATTTAAACGTACATCGTACACAAACACGTTCTAGCTAAGAAGTCATAAAGATGACGGCAACTTGACGTAACAAGTAAATATGTTTCCAATCTACATTTGCTGAAACAATAAATAACATTTAAAATGGAAACAAAAGATTTAGCAAAAAACTTAAAAGAATTAAGAACAATTCGTGGAATGTCTCAAGAATATTTAGCAGATGAATCAAGAGTCAGCTTGAGGACTATTCAAAGAATTGAAAATAATGAATCTGAACCAACAGGCGAAACGATTAAAAGAATAGCAATTGCTTTAGATGTAGAATTGACTGAATTAATTGGTTCAAAATCGGTTACGGAAACAAATGATTTAAAAGCAACTATAATTTTTCTAAAAAAACAGCTTTCTAAAACCAACGAAAAATCGGAAATCAAAACATTCAAAAAATTTATAGCACTTTTACAAAAACTAAAAGAAAAGGATTTAAGTCCTGAAAAAATAAAAGGAATTGAAAGTTATATTAAATATTTAGAACTTGAAAAAATTCCATCATTTAGCAACGAAATGTTTAAACAGAAACTAGCTAAATTCAAGAAGTATCTAAAAAACAAATTACGTTTTGTACCAAACAATTATTACACAACATGGGCTGTCAATTTTGCGGTTCCATTTGCTATTGGTTTTGTTGTTCAAGGTAAAATAGATTATAGTATTAAAATTGGTGTAATTATAGCTGCCTTAGTATTAATAACGATTGGGATCATCCTGGATTTAAAAATGAAAAGACAGGAACGTTCTCTTAGTTTTTGAAAACAACGGGTTACAACACCGTGTATAATTCATTGCTAATACAAACTTATTTACGAAATTAGGTACTGAAACACATAACTAATATTATACAAAACCGATAGCAAACATTTTGAATGAGTAAAATTCCAATCGATATATTAAAATCAATACAAGCAGAAAGATTGGTCACTAAACGATGGTTACTTGAAAAGATTATTGATTATTCTATGTATTCATTATTTGCGAGTCTTTTTCCTTTTATAGCAATAATGCAATTTAGTTCAGATTTAAGTAAAAATGAGCCTATTATCTTATCATTACTATTTTTGATTTTAGTAATTACTATAAGTTCACTACTAGTTTATTCAATTATAAATTTGTATTCTTTAAAACGAATATCTGGTCTTTCAAGGGGGAAGAACTTAGGTCTAATCAAGAAAATAGCAGAAAACAACAATTGGAATATTTCATCAACAAATCACCAAATAACAATAATTGATTTTTCTTGGCAAGATGCTGGAACTGATTGGGGGAAACAGATGACAATTCTTTATGATGAGAAAGATATTCTTGTGAATTGCATTTCTTTTGGATTACATTCTAGTCCATCGCCATTTCATTGGTTTGCCAATAAAAGAAAAATAAATATATTAAAAGTAGAATTTGAAAACAAAATAAAAAACGTCTTACAGCAACGTGCATAGCACATAGGACAAAACAAAAAATAAATGAATAAAATTGTAATTCTATTACTAGTATTAACTATTGGATTTGTATCCTGCAAAAATTCTGAAAAAGAAATTGACAAACTTGAAATTGCAAAACACTATTATGAGGTTCTTGACAATTCTTATGATTCTGAAATAGCAATTTTACTGACCGATAGTATTTTGACAAAAGAAACAGAATATGACTATGAGCAGACATTTTCTCTTAAAGAATATATCGAATGGTTAAAATGGGATTCTGTATTTGACCCTACATATGAAATCCTTCACATCGAACAAGAAAATGGAATTGTGAAAGCAACGATTTCTAAAGCGGATAAAAGAATCCTATTTCTTCATAAACAACCTATTGTCACTAATCAAGTGCTTCGATTTGATCGTGATAAAATAACCAGTATAGAGACCGTTAAATACCTAGTTTTTAATGATACGACGTTTGTTAAAAACAGGACAGATTTTTTAAGTTGGATAGACGAACATCATCCAGAGTTAAATGGATTTATACACGACCAAACGGAGACAGGGGGATTAAAGTATCTAAAAGCAATTGAATTATATAAAAACAGTAAATAACGTGTTATAATATGAGATATAGCAAATACGATATTAGTCTCTAATCAACAAAAGAATTATTTACGAAATCGTCTGCTAGTGCTCATCTGTAACGAGTAGTTAATAGGTAAACTATACTGTAGCATAGTACGCTTTCGCGAAAGCAAAAGAAGATGTTTAGGTATAAAGATATTGTGCTAAATCAATTAGAGAAGTAACTAAAAGCAGTCAACAACGTAGATATATAATGAAAAAGGTATTAAAAATTTTAGGGATTACAGTTGTTGTCATTTACTTCATTGGCAATGTATTACCAAATCTAATTGGTGTTCCTTTAGCTGCTTATCATTCGTATAAAATGTGGAATGAGAGCGGGATACCAGCTTCTGAATTTACATCAGAATCCAATTTTAATACTAAATTTCCAAAATCGACTGGAATTATTAATGACTTCAGTCGAGTTTTTACTGCTAGTCAAAGGAATGAATTATCAAAAATTCTACACGATTATAACGTTGAAACAACAAAACAAATCGTAGTTGTTACAGTTGACAGTATTTCTCCTTATGAGGATATCCAAAAATTTGGAACGGATTTAGCAAATGAATGGGGTGTTGGTTCTAAAGAAAAAAATAACGGCCTTGTGATCGTATTATGTAATCCAATAAGAGAAATTGGAATTTCAACTGGGACTGGAACTGAACAAATTTTAACCGATGAAATTTGCAAAAGAGTCATTGATCATACAATGGTTCCTGAATTCAAAAATGAAAATTATTATGATGGGATAAAAAAGGGAATAGCTGAATTAATGATTGAATGGGAATAAAAGTTCTATGCACAACAATGTGTATATAACCAAATAGGAAACATTTATTTTTCATCCTATTAATTCATATACTAGCTGTCGATCATAAAAAGGATTGGTTTACTCATCCAAAAGAATAGTTTACTCATTAAGTGTTTTAGAACATTTAAAAATAAAATAGATTTGATAGGAAATCTAATCAACATGAGAAAAATAGTAATCCTAATCATTTTAAGCTTAACAATTCAATGTTCATTTGGACAAGCTTGTGGAATTTATCGAATAAAATATGTTGGGAAAATACAATCAAATTCATTTAAAATTGAAAAAATAAAACTTCCAACAATTAAATTCCTACATGGATTAGAAAATGAAAATTCTAAAAATTCCTCTGTGGAAATTGAGCTGACTAACAATCAATTTCTTATTGAATTAAGGTCGCATCTAACATCTATTTATGAGAACGCGGAAGATCTTCTCAGATTTTATAAAGAAAAAAGAGAAGGTATTCCAATCATTTTTTTAGTTATCGTAAACGGAAAAAAGAAAGAAATTCAAACAGAATTGACTTGGGACAACATTCAAATTACTATGGTGAAAGATGATAAGTTTGGAAATTTATTTGAACTGAATCTGAATGAAATTGACTTGGAAAATGATACATTAAAAGAAGAATATCCTTGGGATAGTGTTGTAACTAAAGTTGCCCTAAATGCTATTCATTTATCAATAAATAATTTTGTAAATGAAGTTAAAGATGAAAACTTCCCATCTTCTCCTGGCCCATTTAATGTTCCATTCAGACAAAAGGAAATTACTGAATTTGAAATAATTGGTTATTCTTATTCAGAGACTAATCCTCATATTTATCAAATTGAATTTAGGCCTAGCAATCAGACAGGCTCTGGAAATAGGATAACCGTTGTCATGAATATAAAAACAAAAGAAGCATTAAAAGTATATATGCAGGCTGATGGATAAAATATGATTAATAAGTGCTTAATGGGAAGAGCTACGTTTATTTACAAAATACAGCCTGATAGTATTTTTCGCGAAAGCGATATATATTTTGGTTTTTAAAATTGATATCTTAAAGACAAAACATAAAAATTTGGTTCTATAATAAACTCAAAATGTAGTAACTTTTCACACGCTACATTACATCAACTGTTAGGGACAATTCTATAGATAATGAGTACATATTGGATAAAAAGAGAAAAACGATATAAGAGACACTTCTTATGTTTTAATTGTCGTAAAAATTTTAAACAGCCAAATGAAAAGGATTTAGCTCAAAAAAATGGGGAACTATCTTTATTGCTGAATGCATTTTACTTCTCTAAACCGAAGAAAAAGATTTCAGAAGATCTAGTAGCATATTTAAATGAGAAATATTTCACTCAAACTGTACATTGTCCTGAATGTAGGTCTGAAATGGTTGAGGTTTCCATGTCATTTGAAACTCCTGCAAAAAAGTATGTCAAAAAATGGGAGATTCTTGAATCTCATTACAAGGCTGATGGATTTGTACACAATCAATTACCTGATAAAATGAAGGACTATATTCAGTTATTAGAAGATAGTTATGCTTGGCACATACACATGCTTCAAAATGCTCAAGATCACAAAGCATATAATGAAAGTACTTCAGAAGCAAGGGAGCGATTAAGAGAAAATACAAATGCTCTGAAAAATGAATTAAAAAACGTACTTAAATGAAATTATCCGAAAAAAATAAAATGTCGCTTTTAATTTCAATACATCAGTTGATTGAGGAAAATGCAAGTCATACAGCAAATGATCTTGAAAATAAAAGAATACAACGATTAATAAATTATCCGCCAAATGGAGGATTGACAGAATCAGAAAAAACTGAATTGTCTAAATTGACTATAAATCCAACGTTAAAAAGTGCATTGAGAAAAATATTAGCCAGTAATACTGCTGATTGCTTTTTCTCTTTATTAAATATCATTGATGGAACTGCCGACCCCACTGTAGAGTATGGAGAATGGAGTGAGGTTATGCTGGTTGACCATGAGGAAGAACATGATATGGAATCCATGCTTCACGATGACTTTTATGGTACTTATTGGGATTGGAAAGAAGAGCGAACACATCCAGGATGGGAATTGGACTTATGAGGTTACTTTTGGAAAACCTTCTTTTATCATTTAAAGTTAACCTACCAGGTAAGTCATCCATAAGAGTGTTTTTACTACATTTAAAAAAACTTTACAAATTGAATGAAACTATTTCCGACTAAGAATTTTAAAGTAACATTGAAAAATGATTATTCAAACTCTATGGAGCATTTGAAATCAAATACTGATATTACTGATTTACTAACATCGGATTGGACAAAAAAAGCATTTCGTGGACAAGTACACGAAAAGGGATTCAAAATAATATCATCTGAAATAGGTCGTGGAGCAATATGTGTTTTGATTGGAGAATTTGATGGGAAAAATGGCGAACTTGAAATACGAATACATAAAGCGTTTAAAGTTATGTTTTCAATATTAATACTCATGCCGTTCATTGGATTTGGAATTGCTATAATAACTAATGGAATTGAAAAATCAATCGGAATCATAATTCCAGCAATCATAGGAATTCTATTCTTGAGATTTGTGTTTATTGAATTAGGATTTCGGTTTGTCTCAAATACCGGAATGAATAAACTATCTAAAATTCTTATGATTAACGAATTAAATAAAGTGTAATATAATAACACCATCAAACTCATTGAATCCCATATTGTCCCTACACTCTCTACTCCTATTCGGCTACAAGAATACGGGGTGGGTATTTTTGATTCCGCTTTAACAAAATCTGCATTAAAGAAAATACTTAAGAAGCAATATATTACAGTTAATGATGTGATCGCTACTTCGGCGACATTTATTAAAGGTGGAGAATGCATTGTCTTATCTATTTTAGAAGAAGATAAACCGAAGAAGAAACTGATATTAAAACTTGATGTACTCTTTGAAGACGACTACTTAGCATTGATCCATAAGCCAGCTGGTATCTTAGTAAGCGGTAACAGTTTTAAAACCGTTGCCCAAGCTTTACCACAAAACATACAACGAAGTACTCTACCTGATGCTACAAAACCGCAACCTGTTCATCGATTGGATTTTGCTACGACAGGTATTTTATTAGTAGGAAAAACGAGTAGTAGTATTCGTGCTCTAAATAAAATGTTTGAACATAGAGCGATTAAAAAAACTTACTATGCCGTTACTATAGGTAAAATGGAGAGTCAAGGAGAAATCACTTCTGAGATTGATGGTAAGAAATCGCAATCAAACTATACACTTTGTGAATCTGTTTCTTCAGATAGGTTTGGTCAACTCAATTTGGTGCAGCTAGAACCTCAAACAGGAAGAAGGCATCAACTACGTAAACATCTATCGGCTATTGGAAATCCGATATTGGGAGATAAAGAATATGGTATTGAAAGTTTGATCCTGAATGGAAAAGGCTTGTATTTACATGCATATTCTCTAACGTTTATACATCCATTTACCCATAAAGAAATTCACCAAAAAGATGATTTCCCTCAGAGGTTTAAAAAAATATTTCCTCAAATAATGTAATTAAAACGATTTATAATAACTTACAATAAGCTATTAAAATTGCTCATACAATAGACAATTGTCTACCATCAAAAACTAAACTCACATGAAAGATATCCGAATATTAGACAATGGTGTTTTAGAAATCACTCCATCAGAAACATCTTCAAAAAATGATTTTGATTTTTATGTTGGTTCATGGAAAATTAAAAATAGAAAACTAAAAGACCGTCTTTGCAACTGTACAGAATGGATAGAATTTGATGCTTTACAAAAAATGCAATCCATACTACTTGGCCTTGGGAATACTGATGATTTTGTTGCATCATTTGATGGAGAACCTTTTGAAGGAAGAACTATTCGCTTATTTAACCCTACGACCAGACTCTGGAGTATGTATTGGACCGACAGTACTACGGGTGTTCTTCAACCTCCCACCGTTGGTTCATTTTATGGGGATGTAGGAAGGTTTTATACCAAAGACATTTTTAATAAACAAGACATCATTGTAATGTTTGAATGGGATAAAACGGATATTGAAAACCCCATTTGGAGTCAAGCATTTTCTACAGATAACGGTACTACTTGGGAATATAATTGGTATATGTATATGTCAAAAAATGATGACTGTTAATGTATACGCTTTCTTGCCTGCAGGCAGGAAAGCGTAAAAACAATACTCCACAATAGAGATCATCCTAACAATACAAAATGAAGCTTGAATTATATCAAATAGATGCCTTTACTGACACCATTTTTGGAGGAAACCCAGCGTGTGTTGTTCCATTAAAAGAGTGGTTGCCAGATGAGATATTGTTTAAAATTACGCAAGAGAATGCTGTTGCAGAAACTGCCTTTTTTATTGATAAAGGAGATAAGATTCATTTACGATGGTTTACTCCAGAAATAGAAATGGATCTTTGCGGACATGCGACACTTGCGACTGCACATTGTTTAAAGACAATTTTAAACTATCCAAATGATACGATCGTATTTGAAACATTAAGTGGAGATGTCACGGTTTCTATAAAAAACGATCTGTATTATTTAGATTTTCCGTCACGCATGCCAACCATTTCTTGTTTACCAGAAGTCATCCATAAATCCTTAAACATTCAGCCCACTGAAGTCTACAAATCTAGAGATTATGTACTCGTATATGACTCAGAAGAACAGATTAAAAGCATCAAAATTGATAGGCAATTATTTGATACCATAAACCTTGATCCAGGTGGTGTCATAGTCACTGCAAAAGGAGAACACTGTGATTTTGTATCGCGCTTCTTTACCCCACAAGCTTCCATTCTAGAAGATCCAGTAACTGGGTCTGCACATTGTTCTTTAATTCCTTTTTGGGCATTGAGACTTGGTAAAAATAAGCTCTCTGCGATGCAAATCTCTGAGAGAGTTGGGACTTTACAATGTCAACAGAAAGGAGATAGAGTAATCATAAGCGGCAAAGCAAGAACATACGCTATAGGGCACTTATGGACTGTATAAATTTTCTGATCAGAATAGATGAATCATAAGTCCGATGGTTCTTATATATTTGACTTTCTAAAAAAAGAAAAATGAATGAACACAAAATGGATCAAATATCTATCACTGATCTTAAAGGAAAAATAGAAATTTTTGATTTTAGTTTAACATTAGACGGTGGATCTGTATCATTTTATTGCCGAAATCATGGGCATGTTTTTTTAATTAGGTTAATTCAACATGTAGATTTAGAAAAACCATTTGATGAAAGCTGGTTGCCAGGTGCGCTATACTTTAATGAAAACATTGTAGCAATAGACTCACCTGATGAAAAGAAAATAATCTCAAGCTTAAAAAATTGTACGATTAAAAAAGAGCTATATGAGTTTGATAACTCTCAAAATCCATTACTCAGTAATTCTAAAACAGTAGTCATTGGAGAAAGTCTAAACAAGCAATTTGACGCTTGGAGAAAAAGTCCTGGAAATGCAGTTGAGCAATTTATTGATGATTCTTTAGCATTTTTAGAATCAAAAAAATACAAAGAAGTTGCTGCAATAGTAGGTAGACTGTAATAGTATATCACTCAAACGATCACAGATAACACAAGAATTACATGAAAAAAAATATCATTATTCCTATTGCAGTACTCCTTATGAGTACGCCCCTTTTTTCACAAAAAATACATACTAAAATTGCAACCAAGATTTGTAAGTGCCTTGAAAAAGAAAAGGCAACAACAGAAGAAGGTTTAAATTCTTGTTTTGAAAGAACATTAATGAGTAACCTAGACGGATTATATAAACATTATGATGCTAAGACAATAGATGAAATTGATATGGATGAAGCTGGAGGTATCATTGGAGCTCATCTGGCAAAAAACTGTGATTATATTTTAGATGTATTTTCAGATGAAGCTGGAAAAGAATCAGGGTTTATAGAGTCTGAAGAAGATCTTACATGTTTAGATGTACACCAAGGGGAGTATTATTATATAAATGAAGTAAAAGAGCTTAATGTAAAAGATACAACTTATCTTACTATAACAGATACAATGTACTTAGAACGTATGAGAGGTGGCAAAACCTATTCTAGATTACAAATAGAATGGACAAGCGATTGTGATTTTAAATTAACGTTTAAAGACAGTAATGACCCTTTAAAAAAAGCACTGAGTGAGCCTGGTGATATATATACCTATGAGATTATAAAAAAGACACCTGCATCTATCATTGTAGAGACATTCTTTAGAAAAAAGAAATATCAAGTTGAGTTTTTTAAGATCAAATAACAATACATACGATTGTAAATCATTTTAATATAACGTGTAACAAGTTTTTAGAAATTTTCGCGAAAGCGAAACCTAAAAATAATTTATATTCGTCTTAAAATGAAAAGGATATGAATCAGAAGTTACTTCTATTACACGGCGCCTTAGGTTCTAAAGAACAGTTTAACAGTCTAAAAGAGGCATTATCTAGTGACTTTGAAGTACACACATTAGATTTTGAAGGTCACGGAAATAGAGCGTCTTCCAAAGATTTTTCGATGGCTGTATTTGTAGGTAATGTCATTGATTATCTGAGAGCACATACCATTGAGAAGGTTCACATTTTTGGCTATAGTATGGGTGGATATGTTGCATTACGCCTTGCTCATAAACATCCTGGATGTATTGGAAAAATCATCACTTTAGGGACGAAATTTGCATGGAACAAAGAAACTGCTGCCAAGGAAATGAAGATGCTTCATCCTGAAAAGATTGAAGAGAAGGTTCCGGCTTTCGCCAAAAAACTGGCAACAGTTCATTCCCATAATGATTGGAAAGAAGTCATGCATAAAACAGCACAGATGATGCATGATTTAGGAAATGGGAAAAAAATAACATCGCAAGAACTAACACAAATAGATCACGAAGTACTCATAGGAATTGGAAGTAAAGATCATATGGTAAGCATCCAAGAATCCAGAGAAAGTGCAGAAGCCTTGCCTAATGGTAAATTAGAAATCTTAGACGAGGTGCCACATATGATAGATGCGATCCCTACAGAAAAACTTAGGAGTATATGTGTTAACTTTATAAATAATACGATCAATTAAATATAAAGACAAAAAGAATCTACCTGTATGAGAATAATCATAGTAGTCATACTATTATCTATACTGTCACTATCATGTAAAGAAGATAAACAACAATCTGAAACACTTACTTATGATAGTGTACCCATCACAACAGTTAATGAGGAAGCAAAAAAACATTTTAAACAAGCACAATTTTTAGTTCAAAACGGATTAGATGCACATCCAATAATGCAATATCAGAAAGCTATAGCTTTAGATTCTACATTTGTAAGAATGTATAATTTCATTTCTATATACGCTCCAAATGACTCTATTAAAAAAAGCAACCATGAGTTAGCAAAAAAGTATAAGCATTTGGTTTCTGAAGCAGAACAATTACTTGTTGATGCAACAGAATACAGATTTGAGCACCCCAATGATCATGCAGAAAAGCTATTGTTTAAAGTAGCAGAATTATATCCATCTGATAAATATATATACCATACCATTTGTTTTTTATTATTTAGAAAGAATCCTAGCTTGGCAATTACAGCAGGAAAAAAATCAATAGCAATAGATCCAAACTATGGTTCTGGATACAACATTCTTGGATATGCCTATATGCGCAACGACGAATTAGAAAAAGCTGAAAAAGCATTTGACAATTATATAAGATGTGAACCTAATAAAGGGAATCCATATGATTCAAAGGCTGATGTCCTACTACTCATGGGTCGATATAAGGAGGCATTAATACTAAAGCAAAAAGCATATACGTTAGATACTACTCTCAATTGGATTCCTGATGAGATCATTGACATCAAAAAGAAAATCAAATGATATCATCACAATTAACAACTTGGGAAGCAACAGGTGAATACATACCATATGGTCCATTCCAACATACATTATTTGTCAAACAAATAGGTGATTCTCAAGCAACGTCAGACAAAACGATCTTACTCATTCATGGATTTCCAGAATCCTCATATTCGTATCATGCCATTGTAGATGGTTTATTACAGCAATTTGATCGTATTATCTTGTTTGACCTGTTAGGTTATGGCTTAAGTGATAAACCAGTGACAGGATATACATATTCTTTATTTGAGCAAACGGATACTGTTTTTGCAGTTTGGAAGCATTTTGGTATCAAAGGGGGTCATCTCCTTGCTCATGACATGGGTGATAGTATTGCTACAGAAATAGTAGCCAGATATGAAAATGGGCTTCTGCCAACTTGGTTTTCGGATGGGTTACAAAGTATAACATTTACAAATGGAGGGATGGTACTTGAGTTAGCTAGTCTACGAGTTACCCAAAAAATATTGCTATCTAGGTTTGGGTCTCTATTGAGTAATCTAAGTACTTTTAAGTTATTTAAACAACAAATACGCAGTGCACATGGAAATCAAAATTTATCCGTAGAAGAGATACAAACACTCTGGGAGTTACATATAAAACAGGATGGACATAAAAATGTACATCGTACCATTACCTATTTGAATGACAGGAAACGATTTGAAAAAACACGGTGGTTACCTGCATTACAACACACTAAAATACCTATTCATATTTGTTGGGGTAATGAAGATGCCGTTGCAAAAGTGGCTATCGCTCATTATTTAAAAGAAAACATATGCAAAGACGCCACATTAACAATTATGGATGGTTTGGGGCATTTTTGCCAATTAGGAAGTCCTAAGAAATGGATCGAACACATCCTTTCTTTTTATAAAAAATAAAAAAATCAACTTTTAAGCACCAAAAAATACAGTATCTTTTTTTTTTTGCTTTCGCGAAAAGCCTGCCTGCTGTAAGTATGGCGTAAAAACAACATCATCCCATGAAAATAGTAGATTTATCTAAGCCAATTCAATACAATAAAGCGGATCCTTGGTTTATGAAAGTCAAGATCAAGCATAAACCACACAAAAAGGCAAAATGGCTTATTCGATTTTTGGGATTGCCTTTTAAACTATTTCCAAAAGGTTTTGAAGGCTGGGCAGATGACACGATCCAGAAAATGGGAGTTCACTCAACCACGCATATTGATGCGCCTTGGCACTACTCGTCTACGACCAATGGTAAGAAATCAAAAACAATTGATGAGATTCCTTTAGACTGGTGTTACGGAGAAGGGCTTGTCATTGATATGAAGCACAAAGCAGACTTTGATCCTATTACGGTAGAGGACATTGAAGGTTTTCTAACAGAACATGACTTAGCGATCAAAGAAGGCATGATTGTGCTTATTAAAACGGGAAGGGATATTTATAACGGCACCAAAGACTTTCATAAAGTAGGTACAGGCATGAGTGCTCAAGCAACTGAGTGGCTTATAGACAAAGGCATAAAAGTCATGGGTATTGATGCTTGGGGGTGGGATTTACCGCTTCCATATATGCTCAAAAAAGCAAAAGAAACCGGAAACTCTGAATTGTTTTGGGAAGCACATCTAGTAGGTCAACAAAAAGAATATTGCCATATGGAGCAATTAGTCAACCTAGATGCCTTGCCTTATAGTGGATTTAAGATTGCTGTTTTCCCTTTAAAAATTGTTGGAGCATCGGCGGCACCAGCAAGAGTTGTTGCGTTGTTTGAGTAAATAAAAAGAAAACTATGAAATTAAAAAATAACCACATAGCTACATTCCTTCTTTCATTCCTTCTTACATTTCTATGTGCCATTCCATCTATCGCACAAACGCCTAATAGTACATATACCATTGAGCAAGGTGACTGGTTAAGTAAAATTTCAAAAAAAGCATATGATAGTCCGCATTTGTATTATCGTATTATAGAAGGCACCAATGAGAAAGCTACTTCTGATGCGAGTTTTCTTAAAATCAATAGCGCCAATGATATTCGTATTGGGCAAAAAATTTGGATTCCAGGGCTTCCATCTCCTAAGAATTTAACCCATGTTCCTAAAACAGATTGTGAAATCAGGCTTTGGTATAATTATCAGATTGTAGCAGTAGGAGTTATCAATGAGAAATGGATGCAAGATGGAATCGATCTAGAAACACGCGCACATAAAGCATATGATTTACGTCACAAAGCGAGAGTTAATGCTCGTTTTATGATGCAAGACAAAGAAGCTGTAAAGACACTACAAGCAAGAGATATTAAAAAATATGGAAATCCCGATGGCCCTACATTTACATATTTATTAAACAAAAGTATGGAAGGTGGTCAGAGTCAAGAAGTAGCCTATCAAACTATTATAGATAGCAGTAGCAAGACAGATACCAGATATAATGCAGATTGTCAGTAATTCTTTTCATAGCATACATACTTCTCTAGTACAATTTTCTTTATACGCTTTCGCGAAAGCGTATATTTAAACCTATCTTTCAAAGTATAAACTTCTGATCAGAAAAAATTAACTCATGAAAACTTACGTCGCTTTTTTACGAGGAATTAATGTAAACGGGCATCATAAAGTCCCTATGGTACAACTTCGTGTTGAAATGGAAACACTAGGATTTACAAATATCATCACCATTTTAAACTCAGGCAATGTATTGTTTGATACCGAAGTTCATGATGAAGAATTACTTGAAAAAAAAGTTACTGAGCATTTAGAAAAAGTTTTTGGTTTTCCTATTCCAACAATGGTACGAAGTGCAGAAACAATCTATCAATTACTCAAGAGCGATCCTTTTAAGGACATTGTTATGACAAAAGACATTAGATTATACATATCGTTTTTAAAGGACACTACAGAAGCCGATTTACAAACGCCATGGACAAGTGAAGACAATGCCTATACAATTCTAGTCAAACAAGAAAAAACCATCCTAAGTGTCTTAGATGTTTCTATTAATAAAACGCCAAAAGCAATGAAAGCCTTAGAATCCTTTTTTGGGAAAAACATCACTACTCGAAACTGGAATACCATCAAACGAATAGAAAAGAAACTTGAAGGTAATTAAGTAAGGCTGTATATTACACTCACAAAAACCCTCATTTAGTAGTTAACAAGTATACAAACAATCGTGCGTCTCTTACCATTACATACCTCTTATAAATATCATGTTATCATTGCAGGGATCATTAGTCTTTGGTTAGTTTCTTTTCTCGTACTTATTGCTCCTTTTGATGCTTCAGATTTATCATTTATAATTAGGCTACAAATACTTCCATTTTATGGTGTCATTTCGTTTATAGGATATATGGTATTAATTCCTATTCAGAATAAGGTATTTACTACAATGAATCGTTGGACACTGATTTCTGAAATTATTTTTATCTCTACCTTTAACATCCTTGTTCTTATAGGTAGTTATGGGTATTATAAAACTGGGATTATTAATGGTGATTATTCTTTTTCAAAATTTTCGCTAGAAGTCTTCACTCCTATTTTCTTTATCTTATTACCCATATTGATTTTTTTACGATGGTTTCTCAATAGAAAGGCACCCACAAAACCTGTTACAAAAATCACCCTAACAGGAGAAAATAAGCTAGATATTTTACAAATCTATATCACCGATCTCATTAGTGTTTCAAGTGCAGATAATTATATAGAAGTGAGTTATCTCAAAGACAACTTGCTTCAGAAAAAGTTATTGAGAAATACCTTAAAAAACATACACGAAGAAACGCCAAGTTTATTAAAAGTACATCGGTCACATCTTATAAATCCGATTCATTTTAAAGAATGGAAGAGTACTTCACTATTAGGATTAACACACGTAGAGGTTCCTGTTTCAAAAAATTATAAACAAGCTGTTTTAGATTTAAATCATTCATCCCTAAAAACAGATAGTTCGTCCCAAACCCTATAAAATATATGGTTTTGGCTTCTTTCAGATATACTTTTGGCTTATCGTTTAATTCTTAAAAATCATAGCATGCAAAAGTATTTCATTCTCATAGGTATCATTTTCATCTCATTTTGCGTAAGCGCACAGACGCAGCCGGAGAAAGCAGATCTCATTGTAGAATCTCTCATATCAGAAAATATAGTTGTTGGTCTTGTCGCAGGGTATTCTGTAGATGGAGAAACCAAATGGCAGTCTGCTCTGGGGTATTCAGATCGTGAAAATGAAAAAAAGATGGAGCTTGGTACCATCACAAGACCTGCCTCTATTGCAAAATCAATGACTGCCCTAGCAGTTATGCAATTGGTAGAACAAGGACGTATTGATCTAGATGCTCCTATACAAACATACATTACTGACTATCCAAAACAGAAAAAAACACAAATCACTACGAGGCATTTATTATCGCATACGTCTGGAATTGATGGTTATAAAAACGGAAAAGAAACAGAAACCACAAAGACCTATGCTACGTTAGCAAAAGCTGTAGATGTTTTTAAAAACAGAAAACTACGCTTTGAACCTGGTACACAATTTAGTTATACAACCTATGGATATACAGTTTTAGGGTTGCTTATCGAGCAAGTTTCTGGGGTTACATTTGAGGAGTATCTCCAAAAAAACATTTGGGATAAAGCCGATATGAACAATACTGGTGTCGAAAAATATGGCGTAGCAATTCCAGGAAAATCAAAATTATATCACCGTGATAGAAAAGGAAAGATAAAACAGTCTAAACATAATAATTTAAGTAATAGAATCCCTGGAGGTGGCTTTTATATCACACTAGAAGATATGCTCAAATTTGGGAATGCTGTACTAAATAATACATTTGTCTCACAAAACACACTAGACCTGATGAGACAACATCACAGCTTAGAAAAAGAAGCAAATGCCTATGGTTTTGGTTGGTTTTTATATAATCCAAAACCAAATGAAGGAGCTATCATTGGGCATAGTGGGGAACAATCTGGATCGGCATCACAACTCTTTATCATTCCAAGTACAAAAACAGTAGTAGTTATACTAGCAAATACTGCATTATCCTGGAAAGAAGTCTTTGTAGCCACAGCAAAACTCATGGGTATTTCTCAGGAAAAAGAATAATAAGTCAAAAACTATGTTGTTTACATGAGGATGTTTTGTTTTATACGCTTTCGCGAAAGCGGACTCCACCATATTTCATCTTAAATGAGTAGCTTTACAGAATGATTGTTTTAAACAAGGGAGAATATACGGGAGAAGTTATACATCGGCTACACATAGACGGGAGTACAATTACCAATACCCACTACTCTACTCGTAAAAATAATCCTGAATGGCATTACCACGAAAATCTTCATATCTGTTTTGTATTTGAAGGAGGTAAAGCAGAAACAAAACATCAAACCACCTATAGTAAAAAAGAAGGCAGTATCTTTTTTTATCATGCCGAAGAGCGTCACCGATGGATTTCTCCTGCTCCTATCTCAAAAAGTGCCAATATAGAAATTGATCGTTCCTTTCTTTCTAAATATGACCTTACTGAGCAAGATATTAAAGAAGCTGTTGAAACCAATGTAAATGCCAAAGCATTGATTTTAAAAATGCAAAAGGAATTACTGTATCTGGATCAGAACAAATACATGCATTTGCAAATCCTTTTATTAGAACTTGTTTCTAACCAAAAACAAAACACGAATAAGAGTCTACCAAGATGGGTTGTTTTACTTAAGCAATTACTCCACGATCAATGGAATGAAGCACTATCACTACAAGAAATAGCAGTACTTGTAGGAGCCCATCCTGTGACGATTTCTAAGAATTTTAGGAAGTACTTTCAGTGCACCTTAGGAACCTACCAACGTAGATTAAAGATTGAAAAGAGTATTGATCTTATCAAGAATTCTAAGCTCTCTTTATCAGAAATTGCCTTTTACTGCGGGTTTACAGATCAAAGTCACTTTATACGAAACTTCAAACAACTTACTGGATTTTTACCTCGAGATTATCGGAAGTTTTAAGAAACTGGCTAATTTCATTCTATTTTTTGATACACGACTTCTGTTATTTTTACAGTATCAAAAAACGAATCCATGAAATCATATTGCAAAAAAAATCAACTACGCATATCAATGTTTGTCATACTATTACTCTGTCTCTTTTCAAAAGAAATGCAGGCACAGCAAAACAACGATATCCAACCAGTAACCGAACAAGAGGTTAATACCATTGTAGACTCTATAACCTCCATTGTAAAACGCTATTATATAGATCCTGAAATAGGCACCAAAATCGTAAACAACATACGTACCAAACATAAAAACGGAGCATACACTACAATGACTAATCCTCAAACACTTGCAGATACACTCGAAGTTGATTTAAGGGCTATTAACAATGATTTGCACATGAGTATGATCTATCGTTCTCCGAGAGAAAGAACGACAGGGGATGCCCCATCTATACAAGTAAATTCATCAGGTATTTGGTCCAATTATGGTCTTAGTGAAATCAAAGTACTCGAAGGAAACATAGGATATTTAAAAATCAAGCATTTTACACGACATCAATATTTTGAAGCGATTAAGCCTGTTGTGACTAGTGCTATCGAATCCTTAAAGAATACAGAAGCTCTTATTGTAGATGTACGGGATAATGGCGGTGGTTTTGAAGATATGGTTGCATACTACATTAGTTATTTCTTTGATAGTAAGGAGCCCATTCACCTTTCGGACTATCGCTGTACGCTACACGGTCATACCTACGGCATCTCAACCGATCCAAATGTACTCGGCACCAAACTTCCAGATACGAAGCTATATGTATTGGTCAACGCTAATACTGGATCGGCAGCAGAGTCGTTTGCCTATATGCTCAAGCATTTGGGTAGAGCAACCATCATAGGTGAAACGACGGTAGGCGCTGGTAATGGTGCTTCTATACACTCTGTTAATGATCGCTTTATCGTACAGGTCTCTAGTGAAGAAACCATTAATGCGGTGACCAAAACAAGTTTTGAACAGGTAGGTGTTATTCCGCATATAAAAACCACAAGTGCACACGCTTTTACAAAAGGATATCAGCTCGCGATAACCTATGCAAAAGAGAATAACACTAGCAATATCGACCCTTCTAATTATGAGAATCTACTTGAATTCATTTCGATTCCTGATAGTAACGCCAATATTGATACTTCGGCATACACAAAATATTTAGGTACGTATCAAGGTGGAGCTATTACCATTACGATTACATTAGAAAATAATATACTTTACGGACAAGTTCGTTCTAATGGGGGCAAAATGGCGCTAACACCATTGGAAGATCACATTTTTAAAGTAGGAGATATCAAAGAACGTATTCAGTTTGTACTAGACACCAAAGGCGAAGTTACACAGCTTATAGGTATTGACTCTCCTATGGAACTTACCAAGGTGGTAGATTAAGAACTAATCGATGTTATTTTGAATTTGTCGAAGGATAGAAGAATCTAAATCTATAAACCCACTTTGGAAATGAAGTGGGTTTTGTTTTTTATGCGCTTTCGCGAAAAGCTTGCCTGCCGTAGCTATGGCGTATATATTTATAATCTAGTAAGGAATCTCCACTCCTCCCTACTAACTTTCCAAATAAGATCAAACCTATGAATACCACGTTACAGACTCCTATCAAAATAGATATTGTATCAGACGTTGCATGTCCTTGGTGCTATGTTGGGAAGCGAAGACTTGAAAATGCCTTAGCACAATGGGAAGGTGCTCCTGTAGAAATTGAATGGCACCCGTATCAATTAGACCCAACCATGCGTGCAGAAGGTCTGAATAGAGATACTTATTTAGGAAATAAATTTGGAGATATAGATCGTGCCAAGCAGATGACAGATAACTTGACTACTGTTGGGAAAGAACTAGGAATAGATTTTGATTTTGGTGATAACTGGCTTGCTGTAAATACATTGCCATTACATCAAATGCTTGTCATTGCTGGACAGGAAGGATTTAAAAGCGAACTTAAAGAGCGCTTCTTAAAAGCCTATTTTGTAGAAACATTACATCTTAATGATACGAGTATATTAGAAGGCATTGGAGCCGAATTTGGTTGGTCTGCTGAGAAAGTACAATCTATTATACAAAACGAAGAACTAGGAAAAGCAGTACAACAAAAAATTAAACATTTTCAAGAATTGGGTGTTTCTGGCGTCCCTTTCTTTATCATTAATAATAAGTATGGTATCAGTGGTGCACAACCTTCAGAAGTATTCTTAGATGCTTTTAAACAGGTTACCAGCTTAGAAAACGCAGAAATTACATCTGAAGGAGAAAACTGTGATGTACATGGTGAGAACTGTTAAGTAGCCAAACATTATAATCATATATAAAGCCACTTCTTTATTGGGGTGGTTTTTTTATACGCTTTCGCGAAAGCGTACCATCCCACAATACATTCCATCCACACTGTAACGATTATAGAGAAGTCAGGTCTTTGAATAAATCACCAGATGAAATCAATGATCATTGCCCTAGGCATTGCACTACTTCTTACTTCGTGTCAAAAAACAATACAAGAACCCAAATCAATAAACGGAACTTGGGAATCCATAGGTGCTGGTTGGCTGCTTCAAATACAAGATAGCACACAATATGCTTTATATGATACTACCGATATTTCATGTCTCCTCAATAGAAAGGCGGGACTAGAAGAGATCATGGCATCACTCTCGCTCACCAACGACACCTTGCACCTAAAGAAGGGTGTCATGACCTATCTGTTTACAAGAACAGAAGAAACCCCTTCACTTTGTACTACAGATCGTACCGAAGAACAGCAACAAGATCCTTTACATAACTTTGAAGTATTTGCGCAAACTGTAAAAGAACATTATGTATTTATGGAGCTCAATAACATAGACTGGCAAATACTGTATGAGGAGCAAAAAAGAAAACTTACTCAAAACCCAACCGATACCAATCTATATAACGTCTTAGAAGAAACCCTTGAAAAGCTAGGCGACAATCACGCTTTCCTTGAAGCATCTGATGCGCTGTATACAGCTTTAGAAGCTATTCCTCAGAAAGAGGAAGAAGAGTCTATTACAGAGGATGAAGAACAAGAATATGGTGATTTTCAAATCGCAAACATGGTAGCAGAAGAGTATCTTACAAAAGATATGACTGCCGATTCTTGGCTTGTCAAATGGGGAAAAATGGAAAATAACATAGGCTATATTCAGCTAAAGGCGATGTGGTTATATGCTCAACTTGATATCCCACAAGCATTGGTTGATGAGATAGGATTTGTAGATGCGTATGTCACTACATTCCACACGATGGATGAAGGGCAGTATGTTCAGAAAGAAGTAAAAGGAATCATAAAACTCATGGATCGTGTTATGAATGATCTCAAGGATACAAAAGCAATGGTAATAGATGTCCGTTTTAACGGTGGCGGGCAGGATGCTGTGAGTTTTGAAATATTAAAACGTTTTAATGATCAAAAACGAAAAACAGTAACCACCAAACTAAAACATAAAGATCATTTCTCTCCGGAGTTACCTTTATACTTAGATAGTGCGCTCACTCCGTATACCCATCCTGTATATATACTCACATCTCCACAAACGGGTAGCGCCGCCGAAGCTTTTGCAATAAGTTCTATGGCGATACCACATCATAAAAGAATAGGTGCATCTACGCAAGGAGCACTCTCTACGGCTTTAGAAAAAACATTGCCTAATGGGTGGGCATTTTCTATCTCAAACGAGGTCTATATGGACCTTAAAGGGAATTCTTATGAGAATATAGGCGTGCCTGTGGATTATACGATATCATATCCTACCGATAGGCAAGCCTTTTTCAGATCGGTTGCTAATGATTTACCGAAGGATAAACAACAAATACTTGATGCGATAACACATTTGGAAAAGCAATAAATAGTATAAGAATATCTCATTTTGAATATCAATCAAATGTAGATATACAGGAATGTGAGCTTCATTTTAAGTTTTAATAATTACATTTAAACGTAACGTAAGGCTTTAATTCTTTATAAGTAGTGTATGAAAATCATTTTCATTCCAGGTTTAGGATATGACCATAGGATTTTTAAGTCCTTAGAGTTATCATATCCTATGATAGCGTATCTAGATTGGATAGATCCAAAAAAAGGAGAACATATTCACGCTTACGCACAGCGTCTATTTTCAAAAATCAAGGATGATGCTCAAGACATCGTTCTTATAGGTCATTCCTTAGGAGGCATCGTTGCTCAAGAAATTGCAAGCGTTCATAAAATTCATAAAGTAATCTTACTCTCAAGTATCACATCTAGGAAAGAAATGCCGTTCTCATTTCGTATTGCAAAACCATTACGATTAGATCTTTTCTTTACCAAAGAAATAAGTATCCATACTATAAATTACTGGGGGAAATCCCACGGATTTGAAACAAAAAGTGATAAACAACTTTTTAAAGATATGGTAGGATTACAATCTAATAGGTATTTACAATGGGCCTTACGCGAACTATCTTCTTGGCATGCTCCCAAACTTCCTAATACAACGCAACTCATACAGATTCATGGGACTAGAGATAAGACATTTCCTATAAAACATATCAATCATCCAGATATTATTATAGAACAGGGAACACATATATTTGTTTATAAACAAGCAAAAAAAACAACAGATATCATTCATAAAATACTAAAATAGTAAGTATTTATATCTACATTGTATAAAGATACTGAGTATGCTTTCGCGAAAGCGTACTCAGTATTCACAAAATCCCCAAAAAGACAGCATACTTATAAGATAATATTTGAGTACAAGAAAACTATGGGGATATTTAATACATTGTTTGGAAAGAAAAAGCTAAAAATTACAGATCCTGATTATGGAGATATTGAAAGCATTCATATAAAAGGAACTCATGTAGATTGGTTAGTAAAACAATCTTTTATAGGTACTCACATTGATGTTTTTCTAAGAGGTGACAAAAATGGAATTTCAGACATTCAGAAACGTACCTTACAAACAATTTTAACTCAGGAAGCACAGATATCTTTTGAATCTGAAAAAGCACTTAAAGAGCAATTTGAAAATGCCAATATGGAGTTTATTAATATAGATACTCATTTTGATGTACGTTCATTATTTATCCAAGAACAAGGTTTTGAACTGACCTTTCAAGAAAAGAAATCTCCATATTATTTCTTTAATGTTTTTTTTGAAAACAATAAAGCTGTCGGTGTTTCTGTAGATGGGTAATATAATAAAGACATCATTATATAACAGTCTACAACCTATCATACAACGATGCCTTTACAAACTACATGTCACTGAAATTTATGTTTACTAAATTTTTAATTACGCGCTTTAATAGGTGTCATTTCTGAAAGTTTTGCTAGTGAAAAAGCTGCAATAGCCATCACAATATCTCGTACTGCTACATCTACATAACTCCAACTTAAAATGAGGGTTAAGGCAATAGCGACAAGCCATCCAGCAACAACGTATGCTCCAATTCTTGTTTTGGTCAATACGAGAATTCCCGCAACAATCTCAATAATACCAACGATCATCATAAATGTTCCTGCTTCAAGAGGTAACATTCCTGCAAACCCATCTGAGACATACTGACTCCAATCGGTTAAGAGGTTTGTAAATTTATCAAGTCCTGCAACAATAGGTACTAACCCAAACGTATATTTTAATACATTCTTTACTAATTCTAGATTTGAATTCATAAGTTCTTTCTTTAAGTATTTAAAAAGTGATTACCCTCTTTGGATTGGGAATTTTAAAAAAGGTTACATTTTTTTGTAACTTCTTCATCTCTTCTATATCTAAAACAAAAAGATATCCAATGGAAGCTATCGCAATCAATGATTTTAATAATCAAAAAATAAAAGAATCCGAGGTTATTGCACGCATTCTTAAAGGAGAGAAGGAACTCTATGAAATACTTGTTAGGAGAAACAACCAAAAACTATATAGAGTCGTCAGAAGTTATTTAAAAAACGAAGCAGAGATTGAAGATGTGATGCAAAATAGTTATCTCAAAGCATATTCAAAATTATATCAGTTTAAGCTAGAGGCTTCTTTTTCTACTTGGCTTATAAGAATTGCTATAAATGAGACCTTAAAAAGATTAAAAGAAAAAGGAAAGGTATATCCAATCCAGGATCTTTCAAAAGATACAGCCCATACTCTAGTCTTAGAAATACCCGATACTAAACAATTAAGTCCGCATGATCTGATGATACAAAAAGAAACCAAACTAGTATTAGAAAATGCTATTGATAGTCTAGAGTTAAAGTATAGAACGGTATATATCTTAAAAGAGATCGAAGAATTAAGTCTTAAAGAAATTGCTCAGATTTTAAACATTACTGTTGCCAATGTAAAAGTACGATCTCACCGTGCAAAAGCAATGCTGAAAGAAAAACTATATGAACTCTCCAATGATACTCCTATTTTTGAATTTGGCTTTAATAGATGCGATCGTATTACAGAGTATGTAATGAAGCATATTTCTTAATAGAAAACATGACTTTATATAAAACCTTTTTAATTAAAAGTTCGTTGTCACGAAAAAGTATAATCGCTTACTCCTATTCGTAATCTATAGAATCCCTTGAGTCATTAATTGATCATTTCCAGGAATAAATGCTCCATAAGAATATTCTTGATTTATAAAATATTAGTACCTTAACTTAAATACTATTCCTATGATTTTAAATATAGCATATAAGGGGTATTTCGGAACTGGGGAAATACAGATAACACTACTTGAAGATGCAACGGTAAAGGATTTATTGACACAGTTTCATATAGCCATAGAAGAGTCAGAAACCTATACCATTCAAGGAGGAGCTCCTCCTCATAGAAGAGCAATGCAAGTTACTTATGATTATTTTATAAATACGAAATCTGTAAGAAAAAAAGACATAACAGTAGCATCATTACAACTTGACGCTACAAATACGGTACAGTTACTTATAGAGAAAGGACCAAGAGTTGACTAAATACATATACCATAAAGAAATTTTACCCTCTGTCTTAGAATCACTGCAGAGATTTCCAGAAGAAATTGCGCTCATAGAAGGTTTTCCAAGTCAGGATTACGTGTTAAACGATTTTCTTTCACATATAGGAAATGCTGTACACGAACATCTCAATGAAGATTCTGGTAGTATTTTTAAAGTACAAGTACATCACAAAGAGGCTCACTTTAGCTCGTATGCAAATTCAAACTTATTCTTCCCTGTACATACAGATTGTTCAAATTATAAGGAGATTCCAGAGTATGTTGCTTTATTATGTGTGACGCCTAGTATAGAAGGCGGAGAAAGCTTATTTGTCAAACTTTCTGAACTCATACAAGAATTACCTAAACCACTCTTAGCTATTCTAACACAAAAACATTGGGCATTTGGAAATGTGTATCGCCCAGTAATCTCACTTATACAAGGGAAATATAGTATTTGTTATAATCGAATAACCATGGAATCTTATACAGATCTGACGCAGGATGAATTACATATTCTTAACGAGTTTGACGATCTGTGTCGGAAGTTAACTTTTACCTTATCACTAAAAGCAAATGACTTGATTATATTTAGAAATGACCTATTGCTTCACGGCCGAACAGATTTCCCATTACATGCGCATCGTGTTTTAAAAAGAGTACGTTTATATAGTAAGAATTAACCAGAACTAACCCATCATATAAACTTACTCTCCATCTGTAACCCATTTAAATCGTTGCCTTGTTAGTTGATAATCTTTCAATGTTTTTGATTTGGTTTTCATCCAGATAGTATCCTGTGCATGTGTCCCTTCAAAAATGAATACTCCATTAGAACGTTCTTTATACGTAAATGTATATATGTCATTGGTATCACCTCTCATAGGATGAAACATGATCGTTTTTGCAAGAGTGTCTGCTTCAAAAGAAAAGTTATTTCCGTACCCACTTTCTTTGGTAATCATCAAGGTTTCTGGGATATAAGAAGCTCCATTAATTGAGAGTGATTTCCAAGCAAGATCTTGCGAACTTACAGGTATCGTATCACCATTAATCATAAAAGTTTCAATTTCGTGAAAACGAGTTAAAGATGGGTACCTATTATCTGTCTGACTATGAATTCTGTCTGAAAAATTCATGATATTAGATATCAAAAAATAAAGCAATAATGTGCCTTTAAGGGTATACCCAACTCGTTTTGCTTTTTTTCCTGTAAATAATGGAAACTCTACATGGGAAGAGGCCGTTTTATTAAGTATAAAGAAATTAAATATTCTTTTAAAATGATCACTCATTAATAGAAGGGTCATAAAGAATAAATGAATCGCAAACATTTTTACACGTACATCATAGCCTATATCAATAAGTACCACATTTGCCATAGCAATAAACAAAATAAAAGCACCTATAAATGTAGATCTTCTAAATAATAACAAGACACCACCGATAACTTCAATCCAACCACTAGTCATTGTATACAACTTGGAATAACTCATAAATGTCCATAGGAAACTCATCCCAACTTGATCGCCCATAGACGTTTCAAGTCGATTTAAGTCCATCTCACCAAATTGGAGCATAAATACCTTAGACAATCCATAAATAATAAGGGTTAATCCTACGTGATATCGCAAAATAGTATGAAGTAACACCTTTAGTTTTGAAGGATAGGAAATCTTAAATTTTACATCTATAAAATGCCAGATAATAGTGCCTATAACAGACAATGTCGCGATTAAAAGAAACCTGCTATAATCGTATTTAGAATCAAATCCGTTTAATAAATAATCTTCGTTTAAATCCCATCCAATAAACGTTTCTCCAAACCATATGGTAATACCATTCCAGAAAGAAATATCACTAGTAGTTAATTCTTGAATATATTCAAACCCATAGGGATATATGTACAGTATGATATAAAGAAAGATGAAGCGATACCAGAGTTTTTTAAAGATACTCCCCTTCTTATTTTGACTACTATCCATATGGTGTTTTTTGATTATTGACACACTAATATAATGAATAGCTAGTATAAAAGAGACCTCATTTTTAGTATATGCATTTTCTTTAGTATAGCGTATGATACGCTCCTGCCTGCCGGCGAGGCAGGTTCGCGAAAGCGTATAAAACAAAATCAAGTAGTTTTACGGGTGTTTATATAAATACATAGTAGTATTTTGAAATCACTATTATTAATCCTCAAAGACTTGTTATAATGGACACAATAGCATCTAAAACACAAAGTAAAGACCGTATCAAATTACCATTTACATTTGATACAGAAAAAATGCTCGCTGAGTTTGAAGCATTACAATTAGGAAACTTTGAATATTATAATGTCATTCCTTTACGTTGCCCTGCACACGAAGTAGATAAATCATTACCATTTCCTCCTCCTGCCGCCGATTATGCTGATGGTTCTTGGACAGATTGGATGGATACACCTGCTCTAGATGCGGCTCCATATTTAAAAAGTGTTATAGATACATTTAGAGAACACACCAAAGTAACATTAGTTCGTTTATTGAGGCTCGCTCCAGATTCTATAGTAAAAGAACATACAGATCCCACCTTAGGTCTAGAAGTTGAGAGATCAGTTATCAGGCTTACTATACCCATTTTAAACAATGATCAAGTGGAGTTCTTTCTTAATAACACTACTGTACCTATGAATCCAGGAGAATGTTGGTACTTACGACTTACCGATCCTCATAGAGTGATTAATGGCGGAACAGAAGAACGTATCAATCTTACCATTGATATGATTCCTAATGAATGGATACGAAAAATCATTACTGATAGCCAAGTTTAATAGTACTTAAAAAGTATATCTCAAACACAAAAACCTTGTATAATACCGATGTTCACTTTTTGTTATGTCTTTGAAATACATATCATTAAAATAATATTTTAATAAGTATGCTTATATTTAGATACAATTATAAAATCATCTACATTCATGAATACGGCAATTACTCAAATAACATCGTACACTAAAGAGTCATTTACAAGTACGTTGAGAAACGGAAAAATAGTAACTCATGATATTTATACACAAGGAAGTGGTACTAAAGTATTAATCCTAATACAGGAATTACCTGGTATTGGACAAGAGACGCTGGCACTTGCAGATCGATTTGTAGCACAAGGATATACGGTCGTACTACCTCATTTATTTGGGAAAATTGGGAAAACAGCCACGATTATCAATATGGTAAAGGTCTTCTGTATGAGAAAACAATTTAGCGTATTTGCAAAAAATCAATCCAGTCCAATTGTCGACTTTTTATCTGACCTATGTACTATGATGAAAGAAAGACACCAAGTAAAAGGTGTTGCAGTCATAGGGATGTGCTTAACAGGTAATTTTGCAATTTCACTTATGGCAAATGAGAATGTTCTTGCTGGATTTGCAAGCCAACCTTCTTTACCTCTTAAAAAACAAGGGTTTATTCACATGAGTGATGAAGAGGTCACTGCTGTTAAAAATAGACTTGATCAAATAGGGCCTATGCATTGTGGGCGACTCCAAGGTGATAAAATTTGTGCCGCCGAAAGATTTGATGCCCTTGACAAGGAATTTAATAGCGATAGACAACGTATTATTTTACATCAACTACCAGGAGATGGACACTCAATACTCACTTTAGACTTTGTAGATAAAGAAGGGCACCCTACAAAAAATGCGCTTCAGGAAGTGATTGGCTATTTTGATAATCAGTTAAATTAACTTACTGTATTCTGCGTTTCATTTCTTCTACAATATTATAAGCCGCTGGGCAAATAGCAACGTTTTTAAGCGTGAGATTAGAAATTTGTTGAAACTTCTTCCTGTCGGTATGTGGGAACTCTCTACACGCTTTAGGACGCACTTCATATATAGAACAATAGTTATCTGCTCCTAGAAAAGTACAAGGGACACTTTGTAAGACATAATCTTGCTCTTCATCTACTCGTAAATACGTATCTATAAACGCTTGCTCTTTCATTCTAAAATGCTTTGCAATACGTGTTACATCCTTGTCTGTAAACAAAGGTCCTGTTGTTTTACAGCAATTTGCACATTCCAAACAGTCCGTACGTTCAAACTCAGATTGGTGCAAGTCTTGCATTATATAATCTAAGTTTTTAGGAGTTTTTTTACGCAGTTTTGCAAAGAACTTTTTGTTCTCGTTATGCTTATCTTTGGCAAGCTGTGGTAATGATTTAAGTACTTCCTCCATAGCACAAATGTAAGCAAGTATTTATGGATATAGACATATTTGGGCAGGCAGTTATAGACTATTACAATGATGACTATACAGAAGATATTATTGTACATTCCTCTATTTCAGAAGATGATGTGCTACCTATTCCTTACTTGTTTAGACCTTATAATGAGATGCCATCTATAGAGAAAAAGGCCTTACAACTTTGTAAAGGCAAAACCCTTGATGTAGGAAGTGGTGCAGGAAGTCACAGTCTTTGGTTACAAGAACAAGGAATAGACATCACTGCGCTTGATATTTCTAAGGGATGTAGTATGCTTTCGCGAAAGCGTACCCTAGAAAAAGTAATAACCTCATCCATTTTAGATCATAAAGGACAGTATGACACACTTCTCATCCTTATGAATGGGACTGGGATTTTTGAAGAAATCTCAAAAGTAGATGCTTATTTACAGCATTTAAAAACACTTTTAAAACCTAACGGACAGATCTTAATAGATGGATCGGATATTAAATATATGTTTGAAACCGAAGATGGCGGCTATTGGATAGATATACATAATACATATTATGGGGAAGTCACTATGGCCATGAGCTATAAAGGACAGCGTTCAAATGATTTTAAATGGTTATATCTAGACTTTGATACACTTCAAGAATATGCAAAAAAAAATGAGTTGCAATGCAAACTCATTTTAGAAGGTGATCATTATGATTATTTAGCATGTCTTACTCTTGCATAACATATCCTTTTGCTGCAAGTTTATCGATAATATTTCTATATAAATCACGACTCCAGATTTCAGAAACCTCTCCTACTCTACGCCCTATTTCTTGTTCTGATGTAAGTATTTTTTGACCTGTTTGTGAATTATAAAATACAGATGCATCTTTTTGCTGCTCATAATTCAAAGCTGTTTTATCAGCTAACAGTTGTTTTCCAGTTTCTGTCTCATAAAACGTCATCATATTTTTAATATCATCATGCTCATAGGTTCCTCTATAAGCAGAAACCAACATATTTAAAATACGATTTACTTCTGGAGCGGTATCTTTTTTGAGTTCATCCCACACATCACTTGTAACATTCTGATTTTTATATTGTTGTTGCAATAAATCAAATAATTGATTGATTGCTTCCCCATATTGATTTGCAGTTCCATTCATGGTAAGGTATCTCAAAACATCCTGATGATAGGTTGCTTCTTGAGCATTAAATTGTAAGGAACATAAAAAAAATAGTGCGAAAAGTAATTTTTTCATCATTTTTACGATTAAATTTATAGCATTAAAGATATAAAAAATGATATTTAAAAGATTGAGACTACCTATACTATCCGTATTATTCATTGCTTTTACCGTTGTAGGGTGTGGAAATGACGATGAAGGGACAACAACTCCTCCTACTGCAAATAATTCTGCAAACCAACAACCATTAGGAACATCTGCAAATGAGTTATTATCTTCAAATGAATTTACAAGTTTACGTCTTGAACTTGCGTATGTTGACGGTTTTCGTCCTACACAAGAAACGATAAATCTTATCCAGAGTTTTCTAGAAAGTAGACTAGATAAACCCGATGGAGTCACCATCGTAGAAAATCAAATTACATCTGCAGAGACGGCTCCTTATGATATTAATGAAATCGTTGCTATAGAAGATGCAAATCGTACGGTATTTAATAATGGAGATGAGATTGGTGTCTGGATGTTTTTTTCTGATGGGATTTCTGCATCAAACTCAGGAAACTCATTTGTATTGGGTACTGCATATCGTAATACCTCTATGGTGATTTATGAAAAAACATTTATTGACCTAGCAAATAACTCGACAGAACCTATTAATAGAACCTTATTAGAAACCTCAACATTACGTCATGAATTTGGACATATCTTTGGATTAGTAAATTCAGGAACGCCCCTTACGTCAGATCATGAAGATGAGAATAATGAAAGACATTGTAATGTCCCTGGCTGTTTGATGTTTTTCCAGACAGTAACTAGTGTATTTAACTCTAGTGATATAGGAGATATTCCAGAATTTGATCCCTTATGTATTGCCGATTTACAGGCAAATGGAGGATTATAAAATAGATCACTTCATATACTTGAAATGATAATAGCATAAAAAAAGGCAATCTTATAGATTGCCTTTTTTTATGCTATGTTTTTTTGACTAGATTAATCTTCTATCGTTTCTTCTACAACAACTTCTTCAAGTTTTAGATCTTCTGTATATTTCATCAAGTAAATAGCGGTATTATAAAAACCACCTGAAGATTTTCTACCGTATCTAAACTTGTTTTCTATATAGTCTGTTTCCATTCCTGTACTCGCTGCACTGTACAAGTCTTTTGCAAATGCAAGGCGTAATAAGGTATCATACATAATATCGTACCCACGTATTGCTTCCTCACTAGGGCTAATCTTATAATGTTCTTCATACGCATCTATAAATGCTTTGTTATCCTCATATTTATATTCCTTATTCATAGATGGGAAATGAAAATTCAAATGCATTAAATGCATATGTTGAATAGCATCACTATCATAAGTTCTACTTGATCTATTAGTTGTAAATAGTGTGATTTTATGCGTAGCAACAAGTGTATTAAGACGTGTAGTAACGGTGCTTATAAGTGGTACATCTCCAGTTTCTATAATCACCCAATTTTCTTTTGTATCAGAAATTTGACTAGGAATATCATCTGGATATAAAAACAACCCATCATCACTCGTCCTAGGATTCACCACTTTTGCATTAGGAAATAAGGAAATAAGTTTTCCTTTAATTGCGGCATTCTTTGCATCGGCAATAATGATAATGTTCTTATCTGCCCCTTCTTTCTTTAAATAATCAAGCATCGCTTGACGTAACATGGCTTCACTAGGTCTAGATTGGAATACATTTGATTTCTCGTCTACTTTTCGGGTTTGAGGGGAAATTAAAGGAATATTTTGACGAGCTAGTAAACTGGAGGCTCTATTAAAATTTCCAGAGATTAATGGCCCTATTACTACATCTACATCTGTAAAATCTTGACTAGAAATAATAGATTCTACTTTACGAGCATTGGTAGCCTTCCCATCCGCTTGTACATAATCAGTATCATAGATTTCTAAATCTGTAGAAATTCCATGTCCTTTTGCTGTTTCTAATGCCATTAATGCACCACTATAAAAATCTAATGAAAATCTAAGCACACGATCATTTTTAATAATATCTTCTGCATCAGATAATGTATCTGCAGTGGTACGCTTAAGACCAAATGGAAGCATTAATACCACTTTCTTTTTAGAATAATCAGAAAGACTATCTAGTAAACTTGTTCTTGTCGTAGTTTCAGATACAAGTACATCTCCTGTATTTTCTGTTGTTGTCGAAATCGTACCTACAACTCCTTTAGGTACTTTAAGAATCATTCCTTCTTTAAGTCCATCTGCAACAGTAGGGTTAAGTACAACAAGTTCATCTACATTGATATTGAACTCTTTTAAAAGGCTATAAATTGTATTCCCTTTTTGAACTTCATAAAAAGCATATACTTCTTCATTAATAACTGCTGTATCTGTAGCTAGTACTGTAGTATTAGGAACACTAATACGTTCTCCTACTTTCAATCCAGTTCCCATTCCTGGATTCATTTCTTCTAGTTCTGCTATTGTGATACCATATAAGCGTGCTATGCCATATTTTGTTTCCTTAGGTTGTACCACATAAGGAACGAATGCTGGTCCTCCATCTTTTGGGGCATCGTCTTGTGAGATTCCTCCTCCAGTGCTTACTATCGTTACTTTCTCTTCTACAACACCTACATAATTTAATGGGATTCTAATTCTATCCCCTTTACGTAGTGTCTCACTATATAAGCGTTTATTATACTTTTTAATAGCATCTTGAGTGACATTATATTTTTTGGAAATACTATATAATGTTTCTTTACGTCTTACTTTATGTTTTTTAAATCTAATATCTTCTTGATCTGGTGATGCGTCAGAAGTTGTTGTTTTTTTAGAAGATGAAGGTAATATAAGTACTAGACCTTCATACACTCTATCTTTTGCATCTGGATTGAGTTTTATAATTTCTTTCTCAGTAATCTTATATTTTCTAGCAATGCTATATACCGTTTCTCCTTTGGTTACTTGATGCGAAATAAATTCTTGTAAGATAGGTGTTCTGTATGATTCCGCTTTCGCGAAAGCGCACGATGCCACACATATCCATATAAAAAAAAGATGCTTCATAATTTTGGTTTATTCCCACTCTATAGTGGCTGGCGGTTTAGAACTGATGTCGTATACTACTCTATTAACGCCTTTTACTTTGTTTATTATATCATTTGACACTTTCTGCAAAAACTCATATGGTAAATCTACCCAATCTGCCGTCATTCCATCTGTACTCTCTACAGCACGTAATGCTACACATTTTTCATAGGTACGTTCATCTCCCATTACTCCTACTGAGTTTACAGGAAGCAACATAGCTCCTGCTTGCCACACTTTGTCATAGAGTCTCCATTCTCGAAGACCGCTTATAAAAATATGGTCTACCTCTTGTAATATACGTACTTTTTCTCTAGAGACATCTCCAAGAATACGTATAGCAAGTCCTGGACCTGGAAATGGGTGTCTACCGAGTAATTGTGCCGATAATCCCATACTTGCTCCAACTCTACGCACTTCATCTTTAAAAATCATACGTAATGGTTCTACCACTTGTAACTTCATATAGTCAGGTAAACCTCCTACATTATGATGCGATTTTATCGTTGCACTTGGTCCTCCTGTAGCACTTACAGATTCTATAACATCTGGATAGATCGTTCCTTGTGCTAGCCAAGTTGCATTTTCTACCAATTTACTTTCATCATCAAAAACTTCTACAAATACACGTCCTATTGCCTTACGTTTGGTCTCTGGATCACTTTCTCCTTCTAGTGCATCCAAGAAGCGTGCCGAAGCATCTACTCCCTTTACATTAAGACCTAAGCCTTCATATTGCTTAAGTACATCTGTATACTCATTCTTGCGAAGCAAACCATTATTCACAAAAATACAGTGTAGGTTTTTTCCAATAGCTTTATGTAATAATGTTGCTGCCACTGTACTATCTACGCCACCGGAGAGTCCAAGGATCACGCGATCATCACCTATTTTTGATTTTAGGTCTGCTACTGTAGTTTCTACAAACGCGTCAGGCGTCCATGTCTGGGCAATGCCAGCGATTTTTACTAAGAAATTTTCTAGTAATTTTTTCCCATCTGTAGAGTGATATACTTCTGGATGAAACTGGATAGCATACGTATCTTCTCCTTCTATACGATACCCTGCATTCTCTACATCATGTGTAGATGCAATACGTACTGCTCCTTCTGGAAGTTGTTTTATCGTATCACTATGACTCATCCATACTTGACTATCATTAGAAACTCCTTCTAAAAAGACTTCACCGTCTTTTACCATAGATAGATTTGCTCTACCATACTCACGGGTATTAGATTGTCCTACTTCTCCTCCATGAAAATGCGCTATATATTGAGCTCCATAACATACTCCTAAAAGTGGTTTCTTTCCTTTAATTTCAGAAAGATCCGGATGTGGCGGATTTTCTCCTCGTACAGAATGTGGCGATCCTGATAAAATTACTGCTTTATATTTTGATAAATCCTTAGGAGGATTATTATAAGGCTTGATTTCTGAATAGATGTTAAGCTCACGTACGCGACGTGCAATTAACTGTGTATACTGAGACCCGAAGTCTAAAATAAGGACGTTGTTTTGCATAGGCAAAAATACCAATTTTAACATCAGTAATTCAAAATTCTAAACCACAAAATATAGGAGTTTTTAACAGGTATATTTACAGAAAAATTGATTCGTAAATTCGATATATAATATACTATATTGTAAGTGATTAATATACTGTTATGACTAGAGAAGAACACTTACAATCCTGTAAAATATGTAAAAATCAAAAATATGACCCCAATCAAGGAATTATTTGTGGATTAACAAATAGTATAGCAACATTCCAAGATCAATGTGAGTTTCTAGAGGAAGATTCTTATCTAAAAGAGAAAAAAGTAAAAGAAGATGCCCAAAAAGAACTCGCTCAAAAAACAGTAGGTAAGGGAGTACGACTTGCAAATTATATTCTTGATTTTCTATTCATTATAGTTCTTAATATTCTATTTTATATGCTCATAGCTGTGATTATTCTAGTAACAAATTCCTCTGTAGAAAATTTTATGGGAAGTATAAGTGATTTCATATTGTACTTGATAAGCTTCCTAATCAGCTTTATATATTATACTGCTCTTGAAGGGTTTTCTGGACGCACTATGGCTAAGTTTATTACACGTACCAAAGTAGTTGCTGAAAATGGAGAGAAAGTAACTTTTAATGCTATTGTATTGCGTTCCTTATGTAGGTTTATCCCTTTTGATGCATTTTCATTTTTAAATGATGACGCTAGAGGATGGCATGATACCATGTCAAAAACAAGAGTGATTAGTGTTAAATGACAACAAGAATCATATGCCCAAATTTCATTTTTAAACTTTTAACATTACAGAAAGTAAGAATATAAAATAACCTCTGTTTAAGAAAACAAGTAATTAAATATTTATAAATATAATACATAGATTTGTGATGTATTGTATTTTTATGTATATTTGAACTATGTATTCTAAAGAACTTTTAAAAGGAACTCTATCGGTCATTATCTTAAAACTTCTATCTGATCATAGTAGGATGTATGGATATGAAATTTTTAAACTTGTAAAAGAACGGTCTGATGAAAAAATTTTATTGAAAGATGGGTCATTATATCCTGCTTTGCAAAAAATGAACAGGGATGGACTTATCTCTTTTGAAGAAGTATATATCGGTAAACGTGTACGCAAATATTATTATTTAACTCCAGAAGGAGAAAAGGCTAAAATATTTCACATCGAAGAACTCAAAGATTTTATGAAGACACTTGATAAAATCATTTTCAATCAACTTAGTCCTTTATGAAGTTAACATCTAAACAAGAGGATACTATAAAAGCCCTTGTTAAAAAACAAGGAATACAATTACCTTCTTTACAAGATGATATTATAGATCATTTGTGTTGTGTGGTAGAGAGTCAACTTGGAAAAGAAAAAGAATTTGATCAACTCCTACAAGAAGCAATCATAGATATTGCTCCTAATGGACTAAAAGACATACAACACCAAACTATATTTTTATTAAACTCTAAACGTATTCTTATTATGAAAAAATTAATGTATTCAATTGGTTTTCTTGGGGCTCTTTCTTTAACAGCTGGTATTGCTTTTAAATTATTTTGGTATCCTGGAGCGGATATTCTTTTTACAATAGGAATTATTACACTATTCTTAGTGTTTATTCCTTTAGTTGCCTTAGATCGCTATAAAGTGGCTATTTCTAAAACACTCTCAGAACGATTAAAAATAGTCTTAGGAGCTATAGCTGCAATTATTGCTGGAATAACAGTGCTTTTTAAAATATTCCATCTACAAGGAGCAGATATATTATTAGGCGCAACGGCTATTATATTTGGCTTTGGATTTCTACCGTTCTTATTTTTTACGATGTATAAGAAATCTGTTTCCTAAATATAGTATTATAGTTCTGTCAAAGAAAAAGATAATTCTTGTGTATCTAGTGTCGTACACACATCTTCTAATCGTCCTACTGTAATAGACTCAGTAATAATTGTCTGGAAGCCAGTAAGCGCTATAACAAGGACGTAAGAGCCTTCGCGTTCAAATACTCCTTGATATGTTCCTAGAGTTGCTGTTTCTTCTAGAACTTCTTCAAAAGTATTACCTTCTCTTGCTGTTATTGTAACTCCAGAGAGTGCAGTGCCAGTACTAGCATTAGTTATTTGAATTTCAAAACCTGGAAATGCTTGTGTAGTGCATATTACTGGATCATCTCCATTATCATCACTTCCACAAGATATCATAAACACACAACATATAACTACTACTAAAAATCTCATCACATTATTTTTTTGCTAATATAAAATATTCTATCTATTGATATAAAGTATAAAGCATCATTTTATAGTATCAATTAGTATATCTAACTTTACATGAGCTATCTTTAGTCTAGTTCCTAGTCGTATTACAAATACTTATGTTATTCTATGAGATTACTTGTCCTCTTTTTATGTTGTATAATACTGACTATCTCCTGTCAAAAAAAAACTACTCAAATCCCAAAAGGAGATTTTGATTATCTCATAGGGAATTGGGAACGTACCAATGAACAGGAAGGAAAAGTAACCTTTGAATATTGGGAACATACTAAAGAATCTCTTTACAAAGGAGTAGGTTTTACACTTCAAAATAGTGATACAATTTGGAAAGAACATATGCAATTAATACAACGAGATACGACTTGGACTCTTGAGATTCAAAGCGATGGAGAACCTATAGTTCCATTTGCTATTATTAAGAAAACAGCAAATACTTTTACTGCGCATAATCCTAGTAATGAATTTCCAAAGCATATCGCATATTCTTATTTTGATGATACACTGACTGCCATTGTCTATTCTGATGATATGAGAATTCCTTTTATTTATTGGCGTGTTGAAGAATAGAACACTTTATTTTTTATGTATGGAATCTAATAAAGAGATTGCTTGATTATCTAGAGACTCTTCAGACATTACTTCATACGAATAATGAGCTTCCAGTAAATTAAAATCCGTTACATCTATAACTCCTTTTTTAACAACTCCTAGATAATTTGATGTATACACTTCTCCTTCATCAGGAGTAATTGTGTAGGATACTGTGTATATATCATATTCTTCCCCTTTATAGGGTATAGTCTTATTATATGTTATCTCATCCGAATATCCATGATAATCACCTATAGCATTATACAAAGATAATTTTGCAAAAGAGGATGGTTCAAGGTATTCCATAGGTATTAATTCTTCTTTACCCGATTTTAGTATAACCTGCATAGCTTCAAAACGATAGTATAATTCTTCTAACAATGAGGAAGCTACTGCCTGATTTGGCATATCTGTATTTGTAATATAGTAATCATACAACCTGTAGGTATACCAATTTCTCTTATCAACATGATGAAATAGATTTTCTATAACCTCTTTGGTTTCTTTAGTATCAATATTCAGTGAAGAGTACAAGTTTATGTAATCATTAATAATTCCCTCGTAACTTAGATATATGGGAAGTATTTTGGAAGAAGTATTTGTGTATAACATAACATCTTCTTCAAAATGTTTAAAAAGTTGATCTTTCCTTTCCTTTAAAAATTCAATCGCAGTCGAATCTTTTCGTATAGTTCTTACCCAATATGAAATAACAAGGTCTCTAAATTCAGGAGTATCGTTAAGTTTAAGGATTCGATCTCCATATTTTTTGTAAGATAATATAGAATCTGCTTCAGCATCTAATATTGGATATTCACCATCAACTTCTCGTATAGGAGGATTGGTCTCTATAAGTCTAAAGTATACTTCATTTGCTTCACTTAATTTCATTTTTGTAAGTGCGACTAGAGTCATTGATTTATTATATTCTTTAGCGGCATCACTGTTATAAAATGATTCTAATTTAGAAATCGTAGATGTATTTCCGATAAGCCCTAAGTTGTATATTAGTAAGTTTTTTGTTCCATAATACGTCGTATCGTTTATATACTTTCGGGTTAAACCTTTTTCTAGAATAGTTCTGTCTGATGTTTCGAAATCATAATAATCAAGAGCGCCATTTGCTTCAAAACGAGTGATACTATCCGAAGATTTTATATCTTTCATGATCAAAGAAGCCTTTGAAGTATATACATCAAAAGCCTTTTGTTTCTTCATAGTTACTCCATTAAAAAAACGTGTTGCTTTTTGAGATTCTGTTTCTTCTTCACCCAAATAAGAGCTTAGAACAACTAAGCGATTATTCATGAGTATAAATTTGTGTCTTTTTAAAACAGGAGTATCATCAGACCTCATATAGTATTCTTTTGCTGGGTATTTTTCGTCTAAAAACGATTTCTTCTTATATATAGAATCTCCATACTCTTTATAAGCATCTGCATACTCATCAAAAAAAGTTCCTATTTCATCTTTATTAACCCTAAAGTATTTTTTAAGATCACTTAGATTAATACTATAACATCCTCCTGTATTTTTATCTAATCCATAATAGGTTTTTGAATCAGCAATGTAGGTATCATATTGTCTTTCTGTGTCTATTTCTGATCGAAGTTCATTAGGGAAAATAAAAGAATATTTTCCATCAACATCATCTACGCTTTTAAAATCACTAGGTTGATATTCTTCAAACTTAAATGAATTAAAAACAGGATTATCAAAACTTACTGTGTCGATCTCATTAACACTTTGACTTAAAAGAATATATGTTCTACTATCTCTAAAGAAATATCGTATTATCGAATGGTATTTACCCTGTAGTTTTACTTCAAAATCATATGTAGTATATCCATTATGCGTTGATATATTATTACTTAATACTTTAGCGCCTGTAGATTGTTCTACCTGACTCACTAATTCTCCAGCACTCTCTGTTTGATTTTGAAGATAATACCCTAAAGGAAAGTTATTATAACGTACAATATAATTATGGCCACTTCCGATGTCTTGAGCAAAGTACATATTGATCTCATAAGGATCTCCATCTGGATCAATTGGATTAGGCGTTGTTCTAGAATTATCAGTAATATCACCTGGCATATCTACAGAAAAAGCACCTTCTTTATGTATAAATGGTTGCCATAAAGAATTTTCTAACGTGGGTATTTGAAAGGTAACATTCTTAAAGAAATTTTCAGCAATTACGCTATGATTACTCTTACTATACTCCATCCCAAAAACATAAAAGAATCCATTTTTAGAAATAAGTTCAAAATGATTTACTTTATTTAAACTCTGACCTTTTATGATGATTTGTTTATATACTCCATTTTCACGAACTACTTCTTTATTTGACAATACCGCTGTAGAATCTTTTAAGACTAGGTTTTGTACAAATTTTTCTGGAGCACGTTCTTGAAGAAGCTTGCTTTTATCTCTCATATCTAATCCAAAATGAAAGAAAATAGTTCCCGATTTTAAATCTACAAAAGCTTCTTTCCCATCCTCTTCTCCTATTTCTATTTTTTGAACAGAGGCAGGTAGATTTAAGGTATATCCATGTAATACATCTGTATACGAATCCCATGCATCAAGATTTGGTTTTATAACAAAATTATTAGATAACCCTGTAAATACATTCTCAACTTTTTTTACTGTATATCCTTCTTTTCGAAGGAGGTTAATCACTCCCGTTTCACCTGGTAAATGAGCAGCTCCAATCGCTGCAAATAAACTTTTATCCTCTATGATGGATGTAATGCTTGCAACCATCACTTTATTCCTTTTTTCTAAAACAGCATCATAACCAGAATAGGATTTTATAAAAGCATCTATCTTATTAAGATCACCAGACACATATACTTCTATCATTTTCTCTATTTGAGACACATACTCTTCATCAGAGTAATTGATAAGTTCTAATACTGTATTCTTAACCTTTTCATCAGAAAGAGTTGTATAATCAGTCATTTGATCTTTTAACTCTTCTAATCCATCTATTTCTTTATCAAGAGATGCAGCAATTTGATATAAGTATAAGTCTAAAAATATATCTTTATCATCTTCCTTATCTAAATCTGGTCTAAAAATCGATTCTAAATAATCTGGATCATTTACTGGTAATTCATCTAGATCATCGCCCGTTTTATCTTTAATTTTCTGTCGTAGCCTTTCATAATCATCACTATCTAAGATTTCTTTATACTTTGAAGATAAATCCTTGAATAGCTTGATTTTTTCTAAATCCATTTCTAATGTTTCCGGATTTAATTCTAAAGCAAAAACCTCGCTTGCCTTAAGAGCAGGCAAAAATGCATCACTAAAATCAAAAACACGTTTATCTTTTAAGTGCATCGTACCAAACAAATAAGATTTCTTTGTATCACCTTTATGCTGTATCTCCCACAGGAGTGCATAATCAGATCTATCCTGAGCTTGTAAAAAAGAAAAAACAAATATGGAAAATAAGAAGGTTATACTTATTTTCTTGATACTAAAACGAATAAAAAACATAGCAATATTTCTAGAACAGAAATATAAGTAAGCTCATCAATATATAAGAAGGATTCTTAAAATAATTTTCCATTTATATGAACATAGATACTCATTTCACGTACTTTAAAGATAAAGCAATGATAAATACGCACCTCATTATACCTTTTGAACGTATCGTTATCTTATTTCAAATTACTTAATATAAAATCTAATTTTGTATTTGCATTTAAATTTTGAGTATACGAATCTGTAATATGCGTACTAGGAATTGCAAGCCCTAAATCCATCATTTTTTTTATGACCGGAAGGTTTTCTAAGGTTACTTTTCCTGTAAGTAATAAAGAAAGATCTTCCCCTTTTTTATAGTAATCATATACTTTCTTAAGCCCTGTTAAGTATAAAAAATCTTTAGTAAATCCACCACCTCGATGCACTCGTAACGTGATTTGCCACGCTTTTTCTTTAGGAACTTTATATTGATTAAAAAGTAAATCAAAGGTATCTACAAAACTATACCCTTTAATAAGACTATCTGCTGCTATCACGCGATGAGCTAATTCTTTAAGTCGACTTAATGTAAGATTACCACTCATATATTCACTAAAGACAGCCAGACCTTCTTGTGTTTCTGTATTGTTTACAAAACCATTAGAAAATATTTTTAACGGCTGTGCTTTTCCATTATGAGTTGTGACAAGATGTACTCCTATCTCATGGTTTGCTAGTACTTCTATTTGATTCTTACAATAGGTATGATTTTTCTTTAAAAGCATCGTGTCTGATGCATTAAGTACCATAGCTGCTGCCGAAATATGATTGCTTTGTTTTATATTAAAATCAAAGTCATATCGTTTTCCAAACTCCTCAAAATAAGTTTGTGCCTCATTTACATTGTATTTTGGAATCATATCATCTCCTTCTTCTTCATTTGCAAAATGAAGAATAAAACGCGCATTCTCAACATCACGTTCTTTTGGAGTTCCAAATACCTTGAGATTATTATAATAAAACTTTTTTCCTTTTCCTATGGTTTCTATACACGCTATTAATCCAGAGTATTCATATATAATATCTCGATACAGTCGTTGGATATCTTCATCATCTATGCGTTCTAAACGTTGATTAAAGAACAATCGCTGAAGCTTAAAAGGGCTAAATTTAATTTTACGATACTTAAACTGAGGTTCGACCGTGTATTTACTAGCAAAAAAGCGCTTCTTCTCTATCTCTATATTTAACGGATTGAGATAGTTAAGCAATTCTATATTATGAACTAGTCGATCAAGATTTTGATCAATTTCAAAAATGGCGGCGTTTGTATCAACAGCTTGAAAATGCATAGAGTAATTTAGATCGTCAAAAATATAAAAATCTTACAGATTTAGTTAGGTAACAATCCATTTTTCAAGATAAAATCGTTATAAAATGTAGTTGCGTGATTACGTAGTTTTAATTTTAATTGTTCTTCAATAGCAGTAACTACCTCTGGAAAGATGATATATTCATACTCATCACAATAAATTTTTGAAAACTCTGTCGCGAGTACCAACGTATTATCAAAATGATCTGTAATGTATTTTAAAAAATAACCATTGCCTTGAAAAGTGTCATTAATCCCCGCCGTTGTTTCTATGTTGTGAGGCAATATAATCGTTTCTAATGTATCTCGCCACGCTTTCGCGAAAGCGGAAAAACGATCATTATCTATATTTTTTGTCCCTAAGTTAACCACAGGAACTGGTCTATCCCATCGTTTCCAATTATAGGAATGCATATCATACACAATGGCTGCGCCAAACTTTTCTTCCATTTTTAGAATTAATGCGTGTACTACTTTGTAGAAGTTCTCATGTTTAGATAAACTCTTCTGTTTTTGATTTTCTGGTAATGGTGTATCCCATAATTTTTTACCCCAAGCGTCCTCATAGATCGCTGTGTCTGGAGCTCTGTTTAAATCATATTCAAACCGGCTATCTAGTCCTGCTATAACCATAGGATTACTTTGTACCATCTGTCTAGTACAAGGATCTTCTTCATACCAACGGTCATATTCCGAATGAAGACAATTGTCCCACAATTCTTTTCTAAACTGGTGACCATCGTGTACAGCACCGCATAAAAAATAAGTATAGCTATCTATTTTTAAAGTAAATGAATAATCATCAGAAACTGCATGAAAAGGCTCTTCCCTACCGATTCTTGCTATTATATCGGTGATTGAAAGTTTAAGCATCTGCTACCGTTTTTCTAAGTTTTGCTCTTCGTTCTATACGGCTTACACGTTCGAGTACTTTATCTTCTATAAAGTTGATTACTTTTTCTTGAAGCTTCACCTTATAGACTTTATTGATATATGTAATTCCACCAGGGCTCATCACATTAACCTCAACAAGCATCCCATTTATAACATCTATCCCTACAAAGTAAAGACCATCTTTTACAAGTTTTGGTCCTATACGTCTACACAATTCTTTTTCTTGCTTTGTAAGTGTATGCTTTTGTACAGATCCACCAGCAGATACATTAGATCTGTGATCATCAGTTCCAGGAACACGCTTCATGGCACCTATAGGTTTGCCATTAAGAATTAAGATACGTACATCACCCTGATCTGCTCCAGGGATATAATCCTGAAGAATTACATAATTTGTAGATCCATCCTTATTATCTATATAAAAATCTAAAAGCGATCGTATACTTGACATTGCTCTTTTTTCTATCAAAATAACACCAGAACCTCCAAAACCATTAAGAGGTTTTAGGATCATTTTATCTTCTTCTGATTCCCGAATCATTTTGATCAAGTAATCTTTATTTTTTGTCACGTGGGTTCGTGGTATAAAATCTCTTGTGTTATCTTCAAAGGCAGCTGTATACAACTTATTGTTAGCACGACGCACACCATCTACATCGTTCATAATAAAGACATCGTCTTTTACAGAATCTAAGAAGTTGAGCATAATCATATCTAGTGGCGGATTGCTACGTAATATAATCACGTCAAAACCTGCCAATGGAAGCATTTCTTCTCGTAAAGTTGCCTTCTTATGAAACGACTTTAAGTTTCCAGGCACTTTTTCCATTTTGTTTATTGCTTTACAAAATGCAAATGTCTCACTATCTCTAATAGTAAGGTTTGCTGGAGTTGTTATAGCAACACCATGCTCACGTTTTACACATTCATGGATTAAGGCAAGAGTCGTATCATTATCTGGGTCCATAGTTTCCCATGGATACATTATATAGCAAACATTCATGTACAGTTATTTAGATAAATTAAATATACTAATTATGATGAAACAATAAATATGTTTCCAGTTTTTATGTATAAAAAATAAAAATATTTACTTGAAAATCATTCAAATACTCTGAAATTATCAAATCCTGCAGTATCTGTATTTCCATTTTGATTAATAATTATAGAAATACGAACATTTGTTACTGTATTTGGTATGTTTAAGGTTGTAGTTCCACTTAAAGAAATGCCTCCTACTATCCCTGTTAATATTGGAAATGTTCCTTGACTTACATCATCATAAAACAATTCATAAAAAACGCTGTCACCTGTATCATATTCAAAAATATCGTAATCAAAACTTACTTTTGGTGCTGTGGCCGTAGAAACATCAATATTATCAAAAGCAATCGTATGATCACCTGAGGCGGTAGGGTTATCCAAATCTTGACATCCTAAAAAGTTACCTGTAAAACCTGTTATATCATCAAGTGTGTTTACCACATCCCAAACATCAATAGTTATGGGATCATTATAAGCTGTAGGTGTTAATGTAAAATTCCACGAAGTTGTTGTGTCAAAATCTTGGGCTGCTAAAACTGTAAAACCTGTAGCCGAAGCATTGTTTGCACACTCCCATGTAGTTCCTGTATAAAACTGTAAACACTGGACCCCTTCTACAGAATCATTAATAAAAACAAGCAACCCAACATCTGTAGCTGTTACAGGTATTAAATTTCTTTGAGCTACTGTCATTACTGGAGGCATTAGCCCTCTAAACGTAGTGCCACCATCTGGTGTTGGACTTATATCCAACATAGAGGCATCCGAAGGTGTTGTAGTTCCTATCCCAACTTGAGCGTAAGAAACTCCAATAAAAAATAAAAAGGCAATCTGTAATATATTTCTTTGCATGGTAATCTTTTTTTTATAATATTAAGTAGTATCCATGCGCATATAGACTTTGGGGGTCATAAAATACAACAATTCTTATACTCATTTGTTATAGTATAAGAATCGTTTTGTAAGTTCAAATTGTATTATTTTTCTGGATCAAAAGCATCATCTGGATCTTTTGATGGATCATAATGTAGCATTCCTTCTCCTTTTGCAATAATAGAAGATACGGTCGCATCTCCAGTTACATTCACCACGGTACGACACATATCCAGAATACGGTCTACTGGGAAGATAATAGCGATCCAAGCTGGATTTAACCCTACAGATCCTAGAACCACAATAAGCATCACAAGACCTGCACTAGGAACTGCTGCCGATCCTATAGAAGCCAGCGTAGCTGTAAGTACAATGGTAAGCTGTTGCCCTAAGGTAAGATCTATCATATGAAATTGTGCTAAGAATACCACTACGATAGCTTGATACAATACGGTACCATCCATGTTTACGGTAGCTCCAATAGGTAATACAAAGCTCGTTATCTTTTTATCTACACCTAAGTTATCCTCTACACACTCCATCGTTACAGGAAGCGTTGCAGCACTACTTGAAGTAGAAAATGCGGTCGTTTGAGCAAGTCCCATTGCTTTAAAGAAGCCTTTATAAGGAACTACACGCACTAGTAATTTCATAATCAAAGGATATACAAAGAATATCATCAAACCAAGTCCGATAACAACCGTCAGAGAATACCAAGACAATCCTTTAAAAATCTCTATTACTTTTCCAACATCATCTCCTGCCATTTTACTAATAACTCCAGCTAATAAAGCAAATACAAAAAACGGTGCTGCTTGCATCACAAAATCTATCATCTTTAGAAAGATTTCCATCATACTATCAACAATCTTTATTACTGGTTCTGATTTGCTTTTAGGAATAAATAATAAACTGACTCCGAAAAAGAGCGCAAAGAAAATCACTTGTAACATTAATCCATTATCTGTAAGTGATTTAAAAATATTTTGAGGTACAAGTTCTACAAGTGGTTTTAGTGGTCCTGCATCTTCATTTTCCTTTACCGTTTTCAAACGTTTAACAATCGCAGGGTCCATTACTGCATTTTTTTCTCTTTCGATAACAGCTGCAATACGATCTTTATATTGAGCATCTTCTAAGAAATGAACACCATCTTTAATAGCAATACCTTCTCCTTGTGCCCATAATTCATAACTTATTCTGTTATCTATACGAGTATTTTCATCAACCATGGTTCCTGGTTGCATGGCATTAACTAGAATCAACCCTAAGGCCACGGCAAGTAAGGTCGTCGCGAGGTAAGCTATAAGAGTCTTCCCTCCCATTCTACCTAAACTAGAAGGATCACCTATACCAGCAACTCCGTTTATAATAGAAAATAAAACCAATGGTACAGCAATAAGTTTAAGAAGATTAATAAAAATCTCTCCAAAAGGTGCTATCCAATTAATTGTAAATGAACTCCATCCTAAAGAACTAGATAGTAGGGCCCATACAATTCCTAATAATAGACCAATAATAATCTTCCAATGTAATGCTAGTTTTTTCATATGTTATTCCTTTTCGCGAAAGCAGAAATACATCTCACCTTCTACATGTTTAATTAAATATATACGTTGTTAGTATCCTTAAAAAGAAAATCCTTTCTAAGTATTCATACATTATAACTTGATTGATTTATCTCTCAACACAAAATCGGCAAGAACGAGTGCTGCCATCGCATCTACAATAGGTACGGCTCTTGGCACTACACAAGGGTCATGTCTTCCTTTTCCGTGCATCTCTACAATATTCCCTTGCGAGTCTATCGTTTCTTGTTTTTGCATAATGGTCGCCACAGGTTTAAAAGCTACTTTAAAGTAGATATCCATCCCATTACTTATGCCGCCTTGTACCCCACCACTTAGGTTTGTTTTGGTACTTCCATCGGCATTAAAGATGTCATTATGATCACTTCCTTTCATCTTTGCACCTTCAAAACCACTTCCGTATTCAAACCCTTTGACTGCATTTATAGACAACATCGCTTTTCCAAGCTCTGCGTGTAATTTATCAAATACAGGTTCTCCTAGCCCTACAGGTACATTTTGTATCACGCAGGTAATCACACCTCCTATGGTATTTCCTTCTTTACGGATTTCTTTTATTCTTTCTATAAACGCTTTCGCGAAAGCGTCATCAGGACATCTCACGTCATTACTATCAATCTTACTAAAGTCAAGCTCTTGATATGGAATATCCATCTCTAGTTCTCCCACCGAAGACGTATAGGAATGGATCGTAATATCTTTTAAAAATTGTTGTGCAATAGCTCCTGCAACTACTCTACTGGCTGTCTCTCTAGCCGAAGAGCGACCACCACCACGATAATCACGTGTGCCATACTTTTGATCATAGGTATAATCTGCATGACTAGGACGGTAGGTATCTTTAATGTGTGAATAGTCTTTTGACTTCTGATTGGTATTTACAATCTCAAAACCTATAGGGGTTCCTGTAGTTTGGCCTTCAAAAATTCCAGACAAAAAATCTACCGTGTCAGGTTCTTTACGTTGAGTAACAATCTTTGATTGTCCAGGTTTGCGACGTTCAAGCTCTTGTTGGATAGCTTCAAAATCTAGGGTTAAACCAGCTGGACAACCATCTATAATGCCTCCTATCGCTTTTCCGTGTGATTCTCCGAATGTAGTTAATTTAAAAAGTGTCCCGTAGGTATTTCCAGCCATAAATAAAGAATCGTGCGTTTCAAAACAAATGTAATTTTAATATCCGACACTTGAAAATAGATTGGAGGGGAAATAGAGTATAATAAACCTCTTGATTCTATTCTTTATTTTTCTTCATCCTTTTTCTTACTTTCTATCTTCCATAGATATTTAACATTTTCAGGCTTACCAGTTAATTCTTTTAATTTCTCATCTCCTCCAAATTCTTTATATCTCACTTCTAGTTCTTTCTCTACTGCATCTATAAATTCTTGGTCATCGGGCGTCCATTGCCATTTTATTTTTACATTTTTGAGTTTGCTACTTGCATCTTTTTCAGATTCAAATATTTGAACCCTTCCATTGTCAGGAAACCAAGGGTCTACTTCTTTTCTAAGTGGTTCTTTATCCTTTTGCTCTTCCAGTAATAATACGGAGCGATGTTTATTATACTCTTCTGAGGGGGGTGTAACCTTATACTCTTTATCAGGTTTTGGTTCATAACTTACCAACACTGGTTTTTTACCTTTATCTGCAAGATTCATATATGTAACTGCTGAGATATGGTCACAGGAACCGCCACCTGTTTTTTGTAACACAAAATTTCTCCATACAATTTCTGTTAGATTCTTTAGTTTTTTTGCTTTATCAAGTTGCTCTGCTCTTTCTTTTCCTCCATTCATAAAACCAACGTAATGGGGAACAGTTAGATAATCATAATCTTTCATTTCATTTTTTCTATACAAAGCATCTCCACCTAATCCATCTAAACCTCTATTTTCTTCAGTTTTGTTGTTTTTTGAGTTTTTTGTTATAAGTAATAAGTCTTCTAATTGTGATGCTAGATCAAAACTTTCTTTCGCCTTCTTTGAACTTGTTGTTTGATTCCCTGGGCCATCAGTCATCAAATCACGAACCTCATCAACAGTATCTTCTTCATCACTAAATTGTATCGGAGCATCACTTTGTAATTGTGCAACTTGTTGTATTGGTTTACTTAAAGCCAAGGTCATTGCATTAGGATATCTACTCTCATTTTCACTATGAAAAGATTGTGCTTCCGGACCATACATTCTAAAGAAGTAACGAGGGTCTAATGCTTCTGGGTCATGATCATCTGCTTCTTCTTTTTGCCTTACATAATTTTCCATGGTAATATAGTCTGCACCACTTCTAGCAATCACTGTCGCAAAGTGATACGGAGCAAAATTTTCAATAGGATTTCCCGTACGATAATCCATCATACTTTGCACACCATCATTTGTCATCCCCTTTCCTATTGAAAAAATGGCCATAGCATCTCCTGCATCTGGTGCAGCACTTTCATTGATTCCTAATTGATCTATGACTTCTTTGCTTCCAGGTTGCATTAAAAAATCTTCAGAATAATGTTGGGCAATTCTATCTGGCATATCAGGGTCAAGTCCACCTGCACTTTTATCATAACCAATAATCTTATCTCTAGATTCTATAGATAGACTTCTTGCCGTATCCATCATTATTTGTTCTTCACTAGGTTCTAAAATGTGTTCATCATCAGCAGAAGAATCTTCAGAAGCTTTTTTATCTTTGAGATATGCAGGTAAAAAGCTTGCAGTTCTAGCTAGTAAATCATGCCCTAGAGTTCCTAGAAGAGGGTCAATAGCATTTTCACCAGAGTTAAATTTTCCTTTAAACATATTCTGACTACCACCCAATTTTGTAATTGCACAAGCCGCTTCATTACAGTTTTCTGGGATTCTAATATTGGTTCCTGTAGCCTGATCTTCAGCGCCTTCATTTTTAATAGGAACAATAAGGTCTAATACATGTTCGAATCCATTTTCATCGCGCACTGTAATCTTAGCAGATCCCATATCAAATGATATAGGAGATTCTATAGATTCCATAGCTGCATTAGCCTGCGCAAGAATGTCTCCGTCTGCATAAAAGAATTTTGCTTGTCGAGCTCCTTTATCAGAATCTTCTATTGCCATTTTTCCTGAAACAGCTACACGTACTTTGCTTTTCTCTTTTGTTTCAAATTTGGCTTCTTTACCAGTATCATCTAAAAATGTTCTTCCTCCCCCGTCTTTATCTCTAGATACCTGTGACGTAAAACTTCCAGCAACCTCATCCTCAGGTACTATATATCGTTGTGTTGTTTTTTTAGAAATAGTAACGGTTTGCAACACAGATGTTCCTCCTTTTGATTGAAATTGCAATGCCTTTGCTCCCATCACATCGGCTTCTTTTTCTAATCCCACATCATCATTGATATTCACCTTGCTTTTTAATTGCATAGTGGGTTGTACTCTTCCTTGTTTTTGTTGTACGACATGCCACGCTTCATGGGCTAAGTGTTGTTCTTGTCCAGAACCAAGATGTATATCGGTGCCTTGTGCATAGGCATGTGCATTGAGTTGTGCTGGTTTATTAGAATTATAATGCACTTTTACATCATCCATCGCATACCCAGAAAGATTCTCAATACCGGACTTAAGTGTATCAGGAAGCCCAGTATTATTTTCCTTTTTTTGTATAGGTGCAGTCATGCTTTTATGCTCTAAAGCATCTATTGTCTTTTTCTGTATTGGGGTTGCAGATCTATTATCTTCTAGGAACATGCCATTATCCCCAGCATTTCTAGAAGTTATTTCTTGCTCTATTTCCTTGTTCCTTTTTTGTGGATGCATTTGTTCTTTATATTCCATGCACTCACTTTTTATCTATTTGAACTTGTACAGGTCCTTCTGCGGGTCCTTTTACACCTACATAATTTAGTACTGAACAATAATTATAGTTATGAGTAAGCCTTTTTAATCGTGCAAATTCTGGACTGTAATATGGAGGCCCTTCCATATGACCAGTGATAAGTTGGATCAAATATTTGTTGCGTAATATATGTTTTGTAAACATACTATACTGATTGTCTAAATAAACAACCTTCTCATCTTCCCAATTCATTTTTAAATATCGATATACTCGTATTTCTATTTGTTCAGAAAGTACCGTAAGTATGTGGTGTATACTATGCTTTTTAGAATGGATAACAAGACATATATGATGTTGAGTAATCAAGTATCCTTTAATCCTAACATCTTCATTATACACACAATAGTTGAGAGATACTGCTATTATAATCTTAACGTTATCCTCTGGTATATCTTCTATCCAAGATCCCAAATGCAACAGCAAATAATGTGTCTTATGTTTATGTATTTGCTTGTCTTTACTCATGTTTCGGGTGATTATATAATGATCATTACAGCCTTGCTATTGTTTTATTTTCTTTTTTAAATTCTCTTCTCAAGCCTGCTAGAAGTTCTTGTGAAGTAACTACAGTATCCTTCCTTTTTATAGCTGCTAAGGCACAAAATCGTAATATGTTTATAATCGCTCCTCCAGCAAGTTCGTAATCATCTGCTATTTTTCTAAGGTCTATTTCTGGATGTAATTTACACGTCCCAGAGAATGCTTGTTGCCATAGTATATAACGCTCTTCTGGACTAGGTATACTAAAACAAATCATCGATTGGAAACGTCTTGTAAAGGCATCGTCCATATTTGCTTTTAGATTGGAAGCCAGTATAACAACGCCTGGAAAATCTTCTATACGCTGTAATAAATAAGAAGTCTGCTGATTGGCATGTCTATCATTTGATGAGTTTGCTTCTGTACGTTTTCCAAACAAAGCATCTGCTTCATCAAAAAACAGAATCCAATCTTGGTATTGAGCAATATCAAATATCTTAGAGAGGTTTTTTTCTGTTTCCCCTATATATTTTGATACAATCATAGATAGGTCTACTCTATACACTTCTCTTCCAGATACTTTGCCTAATAAAGACACGGTTAATGTCTTTCCTGTCCCCGGAGGTCCATAAAATAAAGATCTGTATCCAGGTTTGATTTTCTTATACAATCCCCAATCATTCATCAATGTATCTCCATGTTCTAACCAAGCATTAATTTCTAATACTTGATCCATCACAACATCATTAAGAACTAAATCATCCCAGTCTAAATGAGTATGTAATTGCGTAGCTGGAAATGTACTACTATGTGCAATCTTAGGTTTTTCTCCAGTTATAAAATAATGCAACCACCGATCATCTAGGTTTAGTACACCATTATACGTAGGCATAAAAGATTCTGTTTTCTCAAGGGTTAGAACTTGTTCTTTATATAAAATAGAATCCCCTTGCAAAGCTTGCATTATTTTAATTCTCGCTTCTTTATCTGTTACCGTAGCAATAAATACTAATGTTTGTCCTGTAGGCAAGAATCCGCTATGATGTTTATCTATGATTCCTCCAAATTCTGTAAAGCCTCTATCATAGAGTTTATTTTTACCAAAAAATATGTCTAATACTTCTGGTCGTACATGAGGCACTAGCGATAAAGCAAGTGCTAGACGTTGATACATATTTAATTCCCAATCCCTAATCGTAATTGCGTATGGCGTATCTACTTCTGTATAATCGGGTACTGGAATCTCTCTCCAGTCCTTATAATTTACAGCTTGCTGTAAGTATATTCCTATCGCATGATGAATGACTGTTTGTAGCCAATCTATTTCTTGGTATAAGGTACTAAGAGGTGTATCAGTATCCATAAATAGTAAACATTTTTTCTACATCATCTAGGTTAGTATCCTCCCATTTAAAATAGGATAATGCTGTATTAGGATTAAGTTGATTTGCTTGTAACATATCCAGAACACATGCTTGCGCACTTGTAGATACAGCACTAGGAAAATGAACCGTATCGTGATAAAAATCATATTCAAAAAATGAAGAAGCCCAATCTACTTTCTGTGTATTCTCACGGATTAAATCACTTATAAATTCATCTAGTTTTCCTTGTTGAACAACTAGTTTCTTTGCTTTAAAAAACGAAGGTTTCTTCTTGGTTTCTTTATGATAATATTCTATTTCTCTTGCTTGAATGGTTTTTGCATTCACATCCCCAAACAAATCTACCAACCCAAAACTCTCTGACTCTGTCGCAATTTCTAACTCTGCTTTATCAGATCCAGCTACGGCAAGTGTCCACTCTGAAGCTACTGCACTTTCTGTCACTACATATAATTCCCTAAAAGAATAGATGGTTTGCGTAAGTTTAATAATGAGTTCTCTTTCTATCTCATTCCAGTTTATAATCTTAACAGATTCTGGATGTTGCCCACTAAAGAAGAAACTTCCTAAACTATCAAAAGCGAGCACTTGTTTACAAAATTTAAATTCCCCATCTATAATATTATTTCCTTGATCTCTCCCAGAATAGGGTTTTGTAACACCCTCACTAAAATTCCAACTCGCAGCATTTAACGTAATCCCACTTTGAATAATACAATCTTCTTTTCCAACAATCCCATTACGATATATGTTTCCTAAGATGATCATCTCCCCATTACGAATCTGGAAAAAATCTCCTGGATACATGTTTTGATTAATAGGTTTTGTTGGAATAAATCCAGAAGTTCTGTTATAAAAGGATCTATAAAATTTTTTAAATACACTACTCATATATTACATTTTAATTGAGATTACTTGGTACAACTATTATTAGAAAGATACTACACATTATAATGAGTATAGGACCTCTCAGGGGTATTGGATGTATATTATATACGCTTTCGCGAAAGCGTACACAGCAACACTTCCATTATTAAAAACTTGACCCTATAACATCCTTAATTAAAAACACAGGCCTACTTACCGTCTCCCGTTAAGTAGACCTATGTTATTTTCTTAAGAAGCAAGTGAGGCTGCATTTGCTGCTGCAAGTCCAGCTTCTAAAGAACTTAATTGCATTTTTGCTCTTTCTAGGTCTGCAGTAGCATTACTAAGTTGCTTTGTAATATCATTATTAGCATCTAGTGCACTTGCATATAATACTAATGAATCATCATACATCTTATCTATGAGTGTTTTAATATTTGTTTTAGGTAAGCCATCATCTTTACCATTTGGATCTTCTTGTGTCATAAACTCAAATAACTTCTCTGCCTGAAAGTTCTCTAAGATCACAATAGCTTCAGACTCAATAGTATTTGCCTGAGATGTAAATACAGCGTTTAAAGCTACTAGTGTTAATGCTACAGCGCTGTTTGCATTTGTTCCTGCAGTTGCGACCATGGTTACTAACTCATCAGACACAAGAGGGTTTATTGCTTTTTCTCTCACGACTAAGTTTGAAAGCTTATTAATCACCTCTGCCGAATAAATCAATTTATCGATAAGCTCTTTAGTATCTAAAGCGACATGCTTGATCTTTAAATTTGATTCTTTAATTTCTAATCCTACTATTTTCGAATTATTATTTAGCTCTGTTACCTGATCAACAACTGTATCTAGTAAATCTTTATTACTCAGTGCTTTTGTTTTATTACCATCTCTAGTTGCAAGCTCTGCTTTTATTGTTGAAGCTTTGCTTGTTAAGGATGTAACAACGGCTTGTATTTCTTCTACTTTATTTTGAGCTTCTAATACTTTTGATGTCATCGCATCTAGCTCTTTCTTCTTTGACTCAGTAACTCCACGTTTTTTTATAGAATCGAGTATATCTAATGTGTCTATCGTACTCATATGTATATTTTTTATAGATTAATATTTTTTGATTATCCATCATAGGTAAATGATGGTGTGTTTTTAAAATCAGACAATGCATTTGTAATTTGTTTATTGATATTTTCTACATCATTAGACATTGATAATATCACAGGGATGTATGAATACCCTTTTTGTAATCTGTTACCAAAATTGTCTGTCATTGCTTTTGTAACGACTAGTGAACCACTGAGTGATATGCCATTAGCTTTAACTTTAGCTGACGGGGCTTTTGCATCTTTTCCAGTACCAGAAGGCGGAGCTTCAAGTGATGCTAAAGCAGAAACAATTTCTTTTACCTCTTTATAACTACCTGCAGGAATCTTTTCTGCAATCATAAGGTTAAAACAAAACCCAGGAATTTCATAAGCCATGTGAGAATGATTTAAAGCTTTTGCTTTAATCTCAATCATCAATTTTTCTAGCTTTTTTAAATATTCGTCTATTTTACTTTGAGTAGTGTTTAATAATTTTGTCTTAGCATCTTTATCTTTTTTAGGTTTAGCAGGCACTTTACCATCATTAGTTGTCTTTCCATCTTCTATTTGCTTTTCAAGCGCTCGGATTTGTTCTATTAATCCTTCTTTCGTATTCTTTTCTTTTGTTAAAAGTTCTTCAAGTTCATGAATTTCTGCCGTGTATTCGTCTTCAGCTGCTTGTAAGGCTTTTTGTTCATTTTCTATAGATCTTAATTCTCCTACAGTTAGTAATCCTTTAGTAAGAGTTTTGTCATCAGGAAGAAAAATACATCTATATTCAATCTTAGTAGCTACATTCTTAGCCACATTAAAAGTGACTACTTGCTCATTAGTAACTGCGGTACTAGGTGGTGCATCTGTTGGAGTTTTCTTCTTTGGAGGACCTACACTAATGTGAGTTGCTGGAATCAAATGATCTGTAATAGCAAAAGAAGGTGAAGACGCTGTTAGGTAATTATCAAATGTATTTATAATCCTTTTATACTCTGTAGATAAATCAGCAAATACAAATACAACATACGTACTTCCTAATTCAAAAGGGTTTCCATTAACATCGTTTAATTCTTTACTTGTAATCGTTTTAGAATATGGCTCTGTTGTCCCTGTTGCCGATATTTTTTTATACTTCTTATCCTTATTATCTGGATCGTTATTAATGATACTCTCAGCATTTGATATTGAGAAATTCTTTTTTACTGCATCTTTTACTAATAATACGTAATACGTTTCTACAGGATATGGTTTTGTACCTACATTTGGTCCTTTAAAAGCACTCATAAACGGATTAAAAGAGACCGTATATTTGTAGTCTTTACTCACTATATCTTTTGCAACTACAACTTTTAAGTCTAGATTAAGTTCTTCATTATTTAAATGATACGCAGATTCTGAAGCATAATAAATCGAGTTTATATTTTCAAGAGTTCCTTCTGCTTCTTTTTCTGCTTTATTTGTTGTTGCCAATGTTTCATTTGCAGCAGTAACTGTTGCCGAAGCTGTATCAAGATCTGCTGTAGTAACACCTAATAAGTTCTTAACTCCTGTATCTGTAGCAGTTGCTTTATCTGCAAGAATTCCTGTAGCGACTTCGGCTATTGCACCAGAAGCTTCCATACTATATTGAGAAACGCTTTCTGCAAGATAAGCTGTATCATCCATAAGTTTTTTTGCTTCATTGCTCTGGTCGTAAATATCACCTCCAAAGTTTGCAGCTTGGACAATACTATAAATACTACCGGTATCACTAGCCAATTTTAAGATTGCGTTTGCAGCTACTTGTACATTTGCTGCTGCTACAGCCGTATTTGTGACCGTATTTGCCACTATTTCTTTTGCCTTAGTAGCAGATTGTAAGACATTTGTAGAGACATCACTATCAATAACAGCTTGCTCTGAGATGTTCTTATGAGATTCATATTCCTCACTCGCCTTATTTAATTTCTCAGCTGCTGTAATACGACTCCCTTCAGAGTAGTATAACGATAGCATAGAAGCATCAAATTGCCCCTTTAATTTTTTTAGTTCTATTTCTTGATTGTTCAATGAAGTAACAATTCCAGAATGTAGATTATCATTGTAAGAATTCATAGAAAATGATTTTAAATTATTAATTACTTTATACCTCAAAGAGGCTTTTATTGTATTATGCGATTACGTATCTATAGCTTAACTACTATCTATAGCAATACATGGTGTATACAGTTCTATCATCATTATTATTTTTAAAATGACCAGATGACATGCAATGGTTTTGTCATCCATGGTAATTTGATTATTGAAAATGAAAAAGGAGATTTAAGCATTAGTATATCATAGCTTCTTTTTTCTACTTGAAGTTCCCATCGATCTTCTTCTTCTCTTAAGATTCCGTCTCGTACCAACCAGTTTCCCCTAAAACCGTCTACAGAACATTGTCCTATTGCTGGCCAATACCCTATAGCAGCTTCAATAAGTCCATGTATTAAGTTCTTATGATCTTCTGAGATTTCTATTCCTTCCTTAATGGGTGTTGTGATAGGAATTCCACAAAGCACTTTATTTAATACGAGTAATGATTCTTCCGTTTGTGCTAGTCCGGTTATTAAATACTGTAAATAATGTACGGCATCTAGCTGATTCTCATCAGAGGTAAAAGAGTTGTTCTCTACAAGTCCTAACCTATCAAAAAGCATCGCTATATAGGTATTCATAATCACCATTCCTGCATTATGAACAGTAATTCCTGCGCTCAATGTAATAGATGGTTTCTGTGGTTCACTCATAATCTTAGGTGGTATTAAATGTGTTGACTCTTTAGGTTGCACTTGGATTTTTTTAGATTTCTGTATTTGATCGTATGTGATTTGAAGCGCAACTGGCAATCGTATCTTGAGATCGTCAAAAGCATTAAAAAAAGATGTTTTTGAAATGCTTCTTTTTGCACATATTTCCCATAGCAACTCGGTCCATATGACACTATCAGAAATCAATTCCCAATTGGACGTTTTCCAAGCAGTCAATAGTTTCTGAAACAGAATATTCCGAACCATCTTGCTAGACATTCCAATGATCTCAATGGTTCCTAATACCGCGTAGAAGTTTTTAAAAGCCTCAAAATGCTTTTGTTGTCTAGGATATAGCTGTTTTAATACCCCTAAAAATTCTGTGTATGATATCGCTTCATACAAACGCATAAATTGCATTTCGGTAATAGAATGTCTTCTTAAAACTGAAAGTAACTGCAAAGGATATTGGATCGCAATGTCTTTTAAGAATATCTTGGGGTTATGGTATTCTGTAGTATAAAACCAAGAAGGTATTTTATTATAATGTAGGACATACAATAACACTTCCTCTATTTTATCTATCGTGACACCATATGTAATGTCTTTTGACTTTTTATTTTCTTGTACTGAAACTGGAAGGGTTTTAAATGCAGCATTTTCTATAACCAATCTCTTTTTTAAAACTTCTGGAATTTTAATATGTTTTTCTATGCTGTATCTCATAAGGTGTTCAGTATTCATCCCATTTTCTTTAGATAGTAGGTCTAGTGTGTACACTGTGAGCTCTTTTAAAATGGTGGTATGTTGCTTCTTTCCTTTGAGGAGTTTAAATATTTGTTGCCAAAAATGATGTATACTTCCAGTAATAGATCGGCTGATCTTAATCTCATGCAGTAAACGATATAAAGAACATACTGCAACATAAAATTGAGATAATGCAGGTTCTTTTATATCGGTAGCGATAAGTGATACGAATTGTTCAAAATCAATAGCCTTTACAAATACATCTAGCTGTTGCTTTGTTATGGACGACTTATAAATTAACTGTCGGATGCGCTCTGGAGACTGTTCTAATCCTACTACTAATATTGTTTTAAATGCTACATTCTTTTTATCTATTTGTATAGACAGTTCTGAAGTAATAATACAACGTTCAATATAAGTATATACCCCCTCTTCTGATATTCTCAAAAGCTTATCATGATGTGCTATTGGGTATTTTTTTGTAGTGATACCAATATTAACCTTTGCAGATTTTAATGCTTCAAAACGATAGTATACGGCTTTCTTAAATAATGTTTTAAACAGTGCTTTATCCCCTCTATAGCTTTGATAATCTATGAGACAATTCCAGTATATATACCGTAGTATTTCTTTTACAGCACCTTCATCTTGCTTGTTACTATATGTTTTATACTCTAGTATATACTCTTTTATAAGATCTTGTAAAAGAGACGCAGTATTAGGTAATAAATAAGCTTGAACCTCTACAGACAATGATTGAAATACTTGTGTCTCTAATCTATTATTGATGAGTAATTCTTTAAGTAGTTTTGCAACATATGACTGTCTCGATGGTTCTTTTATCACGCTATCTAGTAAGGTGAGCGTATCTTCATCTTTTAATAGTGCATCTTGTTCTTTCTTTAGTAATTTCTGTAGAGATGCGTCTCCTATTCTTTGATAGAAAATGGATAAAATTTCTGAGATCGCTTTCGCGAAATTTAAAGAGTTCCCTATCCCTTCTTGCACTCTAAGTTGCGCTATAATACGAGTGACAAATTGTATAAACGTCCCATTTTTATGACGCAACATAATTTCTAAACCTAGTGTTACAATACAAGATTGTATAGTAATAAGGAGTTTCTGATTGGATGTTTTTTGTGAGATTGCTAATGCAATACTATCCTGAAAATCTTTTAGAAAAGAAGCCTCTTTTTGATGTTTTCTTTCTATAAACACTTGTGCTTTTTGTTCACCAATAAGTGCTGAGATGTATGGAATTATTTGTTCTTTATTTGGATATTCTAATAACATATCCCACACCTTTATAGCATCCTTTTCTATCCAATCTAGAAGCATCGTATGCAATTCATGAATAACTATCTGATCTAATGAGTTGTTTTGTAATACTTCTTGTAATCTATGTAATATGATACTGAATCGTTCTTTTGTAAAAACAACATCCTTACGAAGTACTGTATCCATATGAATCTCTTTCAGTACTTTATACATAGATACTGCATCTATCGTTTTATGTGTGTGTTTAATTTCTGTATGGATTAATTTTTCTAATACTTCTGTTTTTGAAAAATGATGTGTACGACTAAGTGTCGTGACCACATGGGTCATAAAACGATGATCATCATACGTTTTTGCATGATTTTTTAGTAAGAATTTAATCCCTATATCCCATAATCGTGTAGCAGGAAGTGCAAATGCTTGTTGTACTTCTAACGTTTTAAAAAAACGTATTTGTGAGACAAGACGAGTTCCTTTTTCTGGCGCAATGATATAGAACACTTTTTCTACTACAGAAGGTCTCAGGTCAGAAAAAATCTGAATCCATGCATTTGATTTTATCGCAGATGAAAAAAGAAATTTTTTAAGTCTTGAGGGATCAGTTTTGACAAAATATAGAATAAGGTCGTTTAATTTATTTTTGGCCGTAGTTACTTTTCGCGAAAGCGGATTTAAAAACATATTCTCTAAAAGCTCCCAGTGTTGCTCTTTTTGCTTAAGTGTTACGGGTGCTGTGACATCTTCATTTTGTTCTTTTGATAAAGCAATAAGGATGAGTATAAAATCATTTTTTATAGAAGTGTTTTTATGAATTCTATATACAGCTTCTTCTATAAGTTCAAATAGTGTATAATACGCTATATTAAAATGATTTGCCATTTGTCTAATATTACTTTTTACAAATGTCATTTTATTAAAGATGGTGCCTCGCTCAACAAAGAGGTAATTAAGAATCCAAAACCATAGATTTTTTTTAAAATCATGTAAGCTCGTCTTTACAATAGACTCTTTCTTTTGAATATTGACGATCTCCTCAGAAAAGAGAAAAATTTGATGATGGTTACTCGGTTCTAAATTTTTAATTATCTTTTTTATCACAGCATCTTTAAGCTGCCATGCAATTCTTCTCCTCACATATTGATGTACTCCAACAGATAAGATCATCTTCATTAATACAGCACTATTATGAAGAATCTGGTTATCAAATATGGCATGTATATTTCCATCAGTCTTACTATAATTCCAAGGCATAATTCCTTGTAGTAAAAAACACTTGAGAGATTCTATATAGGATATATCTTCTTGTATTATTTCCAATCCTTGCCCGTGTGCATACGGGTACATAATAATATCTTGTAATTTCTTGAAGAGCTGTTCTTTTAATTTTAAAGTAAGTTCTTCTTGAAAATTTGCATACTCTATAATACCTAAGTCTACTTCTAATGCATTAATTTTTAGTGTCTGTCCTTCTGGACAAATGGTATTAAATATAGGATTGAGTTCTCTTGATAAATGATAACGACTCCAATGACTTATCATATCTTGTAACTGGACACCATGTTCTTTTGAATCAAAAGAGGTATTCCAATTACAATGTGCAATGATATGTTGTCTGTTATCTATCATCTCGAAGTGATTAGTTTTATAATGATTGTTGCAAATTCTTTGATACTTTCTGTTAGTGGTGGAGTTGTTGTTTTACTCGGGTCGGTTTTTTTATTATCTCCCGTATCATAAATGAGGCTATTATGCCATGCCACATAGAGAGGGATGATTTTTGCAATTTCTGATAGTTGTAAAAACTTCTTTTTTGGTGTTACCTGAATAGGTAATTCGTTTTCTAAGAAATAATCTAACTTTTCTTCAAAATGAGATTCCTTCTCTTTATCATTATCTTCATTCGTACTATTTTCAGTACCTAAAATGAATTTTGGAAATAGTAATACAACAGTATCATTAAACAATGGATCATATAACGATATTGATGTATCTTCTTCTTTATCATTATCTATAGGGAATACCACTGCCCAAGCATATGGAGTATCCTTTACAGCTTGAAAAGAATCTGAGTTGATTGTTGTTTTTGTAGATTCACTAAACTTCAGAGTTTCTTTTATTACCTGTATGATTTCATTTTTTATAGTATTGAGATCTTGACCTTTTACATGTTTTAAAATTTGATCGAGTTTTAGAATTTGCTTATAATCCAATTTTCTATCTAGCGTAACAAAAACTGCTTCATTGTCAGAACGTGTTTCTCTAATCACAAAATCATATTTAAGAGATTGTTTTAACAAATCCGTTTCAATAAAAAAGAGTCCTTTTCTATTATCAAGCAACCATAAGGCAATTCCTTTATCATCTTTACTATTTTTTTCTTGTATCAAGAAATTATGATAATAACTATCAATGGCAAAGAGTAGATTGAGTTTTAATACTGCTGTTGCATGGTTTTGAAAATCTACAGGTTGTATAAATTGTTCTTTATCAACAGCTTCTGTGTTAAATATAAAATCGCTTTGATTACCTTCTAATAACTTTTCTATATATGAGTCTGTAACTGGTTTTATGGTATCATATAGTTTTGAAGCACCTAAATAATCATAAGCTTTTGTTCTATAATAAGACAATGACTGATAATTTTGGAGGAGTAAACTTTTGATTATAACTTGAGTTTTTAAAGGCATTGCTGAATATGCATGAATACTAATGATCCTATCTATAATAAATGGAGATTCTCCATGTCTAGCCAGAAGATGATCTAGAATCTTATTACGTCTATCTAAATTTACTTGCTCATCTTCTATAAATACCATGAGCCCATGTATATAAGCGTTATAGGGATCTTGCATATAAGCCAGCCAACTATCGTTCTCTAAAATTTTTGCTGGTTTATTACCAAAACTGTACTTATATGTATCATTATTTTTTAATAAAGGACGTATGTATGGAACAGAGTTATAAAGTGATTGATAAAAGTATGTAGCAGAAAAGCTCTTAAATGATGCTGGGTATTTAGGATTTTCAAGATCAAACTCATTTCTTGTTTCATTAAAATGCTTTTCTTCTGTAGGAGCTCCTGTCATAGGATTTTTAAAAGAGAATAATGTTCCTAGATTAGCAAGTTGTGCAAATTGATTACTCAACACTTGATCAAATAGTGTTAAATATCCTTTTAACTGTCGAGATTGTGCTATTTGAAAATTTGTTGCATTTGCTTCTAAAGCATCAATTCCTACTGCATATATTTCAGGAAATGTATTCTGAATAGAGTAGTAATTACTTATGTCTCTATATTTTCCTTTTGGATATTCCGAATTCATTTGTATAGAAGCAACTCTTTCTATTTGAGAAGAAGGAAGTTTTAAAGTAGCAATCTCATTAATAAAATCTTGATTAATTGTTTTGTTTAATGCTCTTCCTTTCCTCACAATTGTAAAGGATTTAGTCACTTCTATAGATTCTATAAAGTTTAATGTCAAGACTTCATTTGGTTTTGATGAAATGCAATAAGGGTCTTGAGTAGTATTTTTTATATGTTGAGAAGGAGTAAAGCGTACACCTGTAATAGAAATAACTCCTTTTATACTGCGTATTTCTTTTTGAATTTCATAAGCTTCAATAACATTTTTTTTAAAACCTATTGTTGAATTATCAACCCAACCATTCTTGAGTTTTGGTCCATTAAATATATTATTTATAGAAACCCCTTCTTCTTGTAATGTATCATATCCCGTTTGAACAATTTCTGGAAAAATAAAGTTATTTATACTATAATTTATCTCAGTCAGAATTGAATTCATATTGTATCCCTGCGCTATCTCTAAAGTTCCAGATACTAAAAAATCTATAGGATTGAGAGGCAAAGGATTCAAAAAATATTCTCCTAGATTACGTACTTTATTTACTACAAAAAAAACTTCTTGACATATAGCATCTATTTTTTTTGGGTCCGTAATCTTAGCATCAATTAAAAGATATATTTGATACTGTCGTTGTATGGCTCCAGTTATGTTCTCAAATATATCTATATAACAGTTTTTAACATGAGCTACCCTATCTACAATATATTTTACATAATCTGTTGTTGTAATAGGTGATGTTGTCAAGATGTCTTCTGGAGAGAAAAACTGATTTTCTGTTTCTAATACCCCATCGCTATTTGTCAAAATATCTTTGATAGGAAAGTTTGCACAATACCCTAGTTCTGTAAATGCATAACACAATTGATTCAAAATTGTAATTCCAGGATCACTAGGGTTCAAGTTTGTCCATTGATTACCGCTATGCTTCTGAATGTAAGCCATACCCTCTTCCTTTAGAGCTTTGTAATCAAGCTCTAAAGGAAGTTTAGAATCTTCTATGTGATGTAGATCTTCCATTTATGAATATGTGATTCTTTTACTGTCTAATGAGGGCACAAATAATTGATTATCATTAGAAAGGGTTAATTGTTTTTCGGCATTTGAGTAGATGGTTTTCTTAGGATCAGATATATCTAAACTCTTTTGTATTTCTACATTTTCAACATTTAAAACACCTTTTTGGCTTTTTATGAAAGAAGCAATTTGAGCGGTATCTAAATAACTACTTATTGATATTTGTTCTTGATTACTTTGAATCCAAGGGGCTAGAAAAATATTAATCATTGTATTGATTTTTCGCCCTATTCCTAAAGGTTCATTTCCTTTCTCTACAGAGACATCAGCAAGTACTCTTATATAAACAATTTCAAAATTGCGCACTTTTTTCTTTGTAAAAACAGAAGTTTTGTTTTTTAAATATTCTTGAATTTCTAATCGTTTACAAGAAGTCACATAAGGTCTAAATGCATGTGCATTCATCCAATTTGCAACTTTATTAATAACATATATTTCTACACATGCATTCTTTTTAGAATACACAGGCTTTACATAATAAATCGATGTGAAGTTTTGTTGAATTGCTCTAAAATAATCGGTAGAAGTAACCAATCTATCCTTCGTTTTAATCCTCTTACTAATACGGCGATCCATCTGAGTATTTGTTTCTGAAGCAACACCTCCAAAAGAAGAAAAAGGTTGAGCAATTGCTGCAATTGCTGGGATTCCATTAAGAGTAGTTAGAATTGTATCTGGCTGAATAAAAGGCTTCGTATCTAGCGCACTAAATTCTTGATCTACTCTTTGTAATTTTATCCCATTTGTTTTTAAGAATACAGTTTCTGGAAATGCATCTAAATTACCTTTTACTCCTATAGACAAATAATAAAGAACTCCTAAACCTGGCATGGTATGCGTATCATTAGATATATCGTCCTGAATATTAAATGTGATAATTCCTGAACAACTAAAACCATTGGTTTCATCTGATAAAACATCTAAAGGTTTCCATCCACTTGTAGATAAATACTTGTATTCTATCTCTACAGTAGCTACTTGTTCTGTAGTATTTGTGTTTGCCAATTCAAAGAAAAAACTAACTTCTGCTGGTGTAATTATATCTGTAAGTGTTATAAGTAATTGCCCATCATAAGGTAGGTATTGAAACATAGGGAGTGCCTTCTCATCTGGATGTTCCTGGCCTATATACCCATCTTCAGTATCATATACTTTAAAATTACAAAATGGCGAATAGTAAAAACATTCTAAAGGATACTCATTTTTTTCAGTACTAAAAGAATACGAAACAGAAGAAGTATAATTACCTATAAATAAGCTAGCTGTTGGAGAATATGGCTCATTAGGAACGTTTTCTAACGTAGCATTTTCTGGGTCATTTATATACTTTATAATTTGTTGTGCATTATATAGTGCAATGGCACTCACAACTTTCGGATATAATGACATACCAAAACCATAAGATGGTGCTGTTAATTGCATTCTTAAAAAACCAGAAGTACTGCTATCAGAATATGGTATTGTTTCTAATTGTGCTATTGGATTCTTTTCATTTTGAAAATCAGCTATTGAAGAAGATGTATATGAACTATATGTTTTTAAACTAGTATCAGTTTTAGGGCTCTCATCAGTATCTTCAATAACGGTTTTGCTTGCTTTATTTTGAAATAGAGATAACGGTTCTGCCACTATAGTAACTTCACTATTTTCATCTGAGTCTAAGGTTTGTTCTTGTGGTTTACTTATATCTACAGACGATGCATTCACTATAATAGGTACCCACTCTCCATATTGTAGCAATTGAAAATCAATATGAAAACACGTATTATTGAAGATTTTTGGTACCGAATTATCATCGGAGTTATCATCGGGATTATTTTTTACAAGAGAACGCATTTTCTCCAAGAAAGTTCCTATAACTTTAAATGAAGAAGTATCAGAAACATCTGAAGTATCTGGAGGTTTTTGAGAACAATCCTTTTGTATATCAGAATAACATTGATATAAGAACTTATTATAGGCATTATAATAAGTTGAAAATTCATCTAAAGGTGTATCTGGTGGTAGAGGAGGTAAATTATCCCAATTGAGTTGAATATCTAATGTATCAACTTTTTTAGTAAATACCTCATTGCTTCCTATTATAAAACTCTGATCTTTTGCTGGTGATAATCCTAAGGGTTGAAAAGGTTTTTTAGTCTCTAATACTCCAAAATCATTATACAATTGAAAATTACGTACTCCTTTTACATCTACATCAATATCTAAAGAATCAATCTCTGGCGGCTTTTGCCCTGTCTCCAATTTTGGAAATGATATCCTAAACATAGGCCAAACACTTTCTATACCATCAGGATTTTCTAAAAAGGCTTCTATAGAAGGATCTTCTTCTTTTAATTCTATTAAAACCGTAACTTTTCTACCATCTATAGTAATCAAATTCTCTTCTTTAGAAGGAGTTTCTTCACCTACAATAATTGGATCATTTGGTTTAGTCAGTATTTCTAGCCAATCAGTTTGCGTACTCAGATAAAAGGCTGCATCGGTAAACATCTTTGTTTCCTTAACTTCATTTTTTAGTGTAAAAACAATCGTTATCGTACGCTTCCCTTCTCTCAAGAACAACATAGGAGATGCAAAACAAAACCCTATAGAGACTTTTTGATCAGGAGAAGGAATTGATGTGCCAAAAGTTTTCCAACTCTCTATTACACCTTCTTCATCCTTTTTTACAACATCGACTTCTGATTGTTTTGCTAGGTATAAATCACTAAATTTCTTATCAAGGGTATCTTCTATTTTATATAATGTATAAATAACCTGTACCGTTGCTGGGTTTAAAGACACTTGCTTTTCAGATCCAAATAAAATAGGACTGGTATCTTCATAAGTTCCTGCGATAAACAATGTATTCTTAGGCAAATCATATTCTTTATCTATCTCTACTAAATCTGCACATATATACACACTGTCTGCTTTTGCATGTTCTTGATTCTGTTTTAAAATGTCTTTATAATAAAACTGAAGATGTTTACTTGATAATGTGTTTAACTGATTTTCATATATCTGTAATAGATTGGTAAATGTGCGTAGTAATAGCGTATCTGGAAATTTTCCTTTTATTTTTTTTACATTCTTATACTCAACATTAGAATATTCTATGATACTGTTAAAAAAAGAAAATAACATATCACCAGCACTTTTTACAGCTATATAATAATCATAAACTGTATTTTCATTCAAAAGAGGATTAAGTCCTAATACATCCCAGAAAGGTCTAGTATCATTTGTTTCTTTCCATATTTTTTTATCAAAAGATTCAAAGGAATACCAGTTTACATCATCTATCTGTTTATGTATTTGAGATAAATACGCTCTTAATGATAAGATGGCCCATAATAATTCACCATACACTTTTTTAATTTCTGTAATCACGTAGTTTTTAAGAACATACACTTCATCAGATTTATATAAAAAATAAGTCCACCTTTCTATGATATGAAACACTTCTATTAATTGATCAAATAATATATTTATGATTTCTAAAGTAGTAAACGTAGTATCTTTAGTATCTGATGGAGGATATTTACGACGTACTCGAATACAGCTTTTAACATACATTGTATGTATTTTTTGAAAAGGTGTTTTAGAGATAGACGCCATTAAAAAGACTGGATCTTTCAACAAAAAAGGAGACCAGTTTCCATTAATTTTATTTTTATTGTCATAAAAATTAATAAGAGAAGCAAAATTTGTCAAGAAGCTTAAACGGTCACTTTCTGAACGGCTTTCAATCAAATAAGGGCTTGGCACTAAAGCTTTATTTAGTGATACAATTGCGCTATTTTGATCTATTAAATTCATAAGTTATCTTCCTAGATTTGTTCCTTCTTTTATATAAAAAGGATATACATAATTATGTCTTGTATTTGTTTGGTTATACTCATAATCAATTTTAATTTCTATAAGTCCTCTTTCCATATCTGTAAAGAAGACATCCACATTTAATATTGTAATTCTGGGTTCATTATCTAAAAGCGCAGATTCTACTGTATTTTTTATTTTTCCTTTTAAGGTTTCATCCATCGCTTTAAAGAAGAATCGTTGTAAACCTGATCCAAACTCTGGTACTAGAGGGCGCTCTCCAAATTTTGTTTGTAAAATAACATCAATAGAGTCTGTTATATTTTTTTCATACCGAGTAAGAATCAACTTATGATCCCCTATAGAGAATGTTACAGGAAAAGACCAACCAGAGCCTAAAAATTCCTTTTTACGATTTGTTAATTGATCACCCACCTATCATGACATTAAAAGCTCCCAAAACTATTTGCCCACCATGTGCTGTGGTATCTCCCATTCTAGCAGCTGGCTTCCCTCCTATCATAACAGTACTTGACCCTTTTATAATACTATCTGGAGGACCAACACAAACTAGCATATCACCTAGTCTAGCTGCTGGTAATCCAACTATCAAAACATTAGGTTGACCTGGCCCTATAATGGGTCCTCCTACATGAGGAATAGGCACAGGAGCTGGGGTTTGCATTGGACATTGATGAAAATCTGTTAATCTAGCTGCTGGTGGCATATCTTTCTTTTTAATTTATCATAACCATGGCACCTTTAATAGTTGTATTTAAACCCCCATTAATTTGCGCCGAGGCACTTGCTTTTGCTGCAAGCTGTGCTTTTGCAGTAAGCTTTATATTTGTTCCTTTTATATCTACATCTCCAGGTGAAGATTCTATATTTACTCCTTGTTTCCCTTTTATAGTCACTTTTTGATTTGCTTCAATATTGATGTTTTTTGGACTCTTTATATCAATCCCAGAAGAAGACATAATGATGCTATTATTATTCTGATCCTTTATCGTAATCTTCTTGTCTTTATCACTTAGAATAAATGTATTTTTCTTGGGAGTTTCAATCGTAAAAACCTTGTTCTCATCATCAAACTCTATAAATATTTTTGAATTTGAAACAATTGCCTTCTTACTGTTTTTGTTGTTTGGAGTTAATCCAGTAAAAGGTTTATGGGTTGCTCCACTATAAACGCTTCCTAGTATTACCGGAAATCGTGGATCTTCATTTAAAAAACCAACAATAACCTCATCTCCTATCTCTGGAAGAAAGAAAACACCTGCTCCATTAGTAGAATAAAAATTTGTTAATCGCGCCCATATACCCTCTCTTTTTTTGTCAAATAGCGGAATATCAATTAGAATGCGATATTGTTTGTCTGGATCATCGTCTATCTTCTTGACAACACCATTAAACAACCCTTGAACTCCAGGAAGTAATCCTGAAGCAGGTGGAGCCATCACATCTGGTTCTTCTGTAAACCAAATATTAGAAAACCCTACAGAAACTTCTGTAATCCAATTACCGTCACTAATTTCATGGTGTACCCCCGACACAAGATGATCACCATTAAAACGCTCTCCTAAACCATCAAGAGTAATATAAGTTCCAGGTTCTATAACTTCAGTCCCTTGAAGCTTCATCTCTCCTTGTATTTTTGAATAGTTACTCTTTACCAGTTGGGCTTTTGACCAATCTGTTAGTTCAGTAGATGTCAAAGGAGCTGTACTTTGTAAATCGTACTTAGATAATCCTACAACTTCAGATAGTTTTTTTGAAGATAAATTCCCAGGCCCTTTATAACTATTACTAGTTTGTCCTGTATTTACTTTTTGTGTTTCATAGTTCCAACTACTTGCAGTTACATTATTTAATTGAGTAATTGAATTAAGCTCTGCATTAAACTCCATAAGATTCTCTCCATAGGTTACTTCCAATACCGACTTTGTATTTGCAGATGGCGAAAACACAGCCACTTCTCCATTAAGAGTAGTTACTACCATTCCATTTGCTTCTGCCCTCGCTAGAATAAAATCCCAATCTGTTGCATAATATTGGATCTGTTCTGGCCATACAGTTGGTGTAGCTGTAACTTTAGAGGATAATCCTGAGTACTCTTTTACAATTGTACTTATGATGTCACTATCTTTCTTTTTTATGTATGCGACACTCTTTCTCCCTACAATCATTTTAATAGCCTCATCTCTACACTCTACTTCAAGAACAGGCCCCTTCTCTTCATCAATACGAATACTTTGTTTTGTAACAATACCTTTAAAGACTGGGTAGTTTACAGAATTATATCCCGTTTCAACACTTACCTTAGTCCCAGGAACAAAATTATCTGAAGAGCTTGCTGGAAATTTCCCATTACTTGCATCACCATCTATAATAATAAATGTTGCTGTTGCTACTTTATTAAGCTTCTTCTCAACAAGTATACTTTTTACTATGACCGTATCGGGAAGTGTATTTCCTCCTACTTTAAGATCATAGGTGACTAAGCCTCCATTCTCTGTACACGATGAATCACTCATGATGGTTTTATTATTGGTGGAAAAACTAATTCTTGACCGCCTTTAAGGTGTCTAAATTTATTAAGGTCATTATACGCTGCAACTTGTACATAGTAGTAGGGAGTATTCCATACTTTATTTGATAATTGCGGTAAGCTCTCTCCTTCTACAACTTCTATAAGATGTGTTATATCTGGAGAAGTTTTCTTTTCTTTCTTTTTCCTTTTCTCAGGACATACATATTCCCCAAAACTTAAAGAGACTTTTGCTCTTAAAGGGTCTCCATTAGGTCTAAACAGCGTATACTCTGTATTGAAAGTTTTAAGAACACTATCAAATATTTGACCAGCACCCCACTGTACGCGTACATAATTAGGTCTATGAATCTCCCCGTTATACGTATATACAATAGTCTCTAAGTCCTGTATCTCCTTAGACATATCTACCCTATTAGAATCTACAACTCCAGTACAATCTATGATAATATCAAAATTGAGATTTACACTAGGACTGCTCTTATATTTTTGAGAAGAAGTACTAGAATCTAAAGGTTGTTGCTCTGTATATGTAATCTTACGATCCCATTTAATCGAATTAGGATTGATCATAACACTATATGCAGACACACCAGGCATTGGTGTTTTAAAATTCCCATCTAGGAATGCGGTCATTGTTAAGAAATTTAAACTCATGCTACGCTTTATCTATTGTATTTTGTTCTCCTATTCACATCAGAAATCATACGCTTACATGAGTCTAATAATTGTAACTTTAAAACAGTAAAGTCTTCTTCACTTATTGACTTTGTCACAGTTGCGTCAGACATTGTAGTTCTTATTTCAGTCTTAATGGTAAGTTCTCTTATTTCTATAGGCATAACATTAATATTTTATCATCATACTGGATGAATTTTAAAAAAGGAATATGCGAGCTCTATAGACTCCATAAGAACCTCGCTTTCTTGTGATTTAAGATCCGAAACGGAATACTTCACTGGGTATGCATTATTAAAAACCCATTTCATAGACACAATTCCTTTTTTATCTAATAAGTCTACAGATACATTCTGTGTTTTGATTGGGTATAATAACCCCCCATCAATACATTCTTCACACCAAGTAAGTAGGTTAGAACCCTCTAGTATTATAGCTCTTTTAAGCACTAAATTTTTACTAGAAGATCCTGTAGGAAGTCTATATTTATACTGGTTTTCACCACCTCCTACAACATCCTCTACATTCATCTCTTTTGAGATACCTGATATTTCTTGAAAATCGACATCTATTTCATCTCCAAATGAAACTGAAAAATAAAAGCCTACAGGAAATTTCCCAATGACCTCTTCTTCTGGTGATTTCTTATTATCCATTTGTTATAATGAGCTGTTCGTGTGCTATTTCTATAGTATCAATAGCCACTTCATTACCATCAGATTTTAGATCTGTACTAGAGATTTTAGTAGGCCAAGCATTGTTTAATTGCCATTGCATAGTCACCTCTCCAGATTCGTCCAGTAGTTTAATAAGTACTGTTCTCCGTTTAATGGTATTCATTTTAATTTCTTCATGCCAATCCCAAAATTTGTTATCGTTTACAAAAACACCACGTTTCATAGTGACATTTCCGTACTTAGCAATGCCAGGCATTTTTTCAGTTGAAAAAAGAGGGCTATTACTTTTACGATATTCAATGATTTGGTTTTCGACATCCATTCCAGAAACTTCCTGAAATGCGACTTTTGTTAAATCGCTACCTAAATCTACTTCAAATCGGAACTTTGGCATGGGCCACGTTGCGCCTTGTGCGCTTCCATCATCTGCCATAATTATATGTTTTTATAATATTAATTAATAAATATGTTTAAGAATAAATTGGTCTATTAACTAGATGTAGCCATCTGCTGTTGAAATGTCAATACGATAAATTCTGCTGGACGTACAACTGCCACTTTAATGGTTACGTTCATAAATCCTTTAAGTATATCTTCACCAGTCATGGTAATTCCAAGACCACATTCTACAGAAAATGCATCTGCAGCGCTAGCACCTTGAAGACCTCCTTGTTTCCATATATCGGACAGAAATCCTCCTATCATAGCTTTTACAGATTCCCAAGTATTCTTCGTGTTAGGTTCAAATACATAGGCATTTGCCGCTAGTTTACACGATTGCTCTAGGAAGTTCATGGTTCTTCTTACAGAAAGATATCTCCAGTCCAAACTGTTTGCATCTAGTGTTCTTGCGCCCCAGATCAAAATTCCTAATCCATTAAAAAATCGAATCGCATTAATCGCCTTTCCAGAAATAGCATCTACATTAAGATCTCCTTGTTGTGCTTCTGATAACTTAATCGGTAAGCTATTTGCACTTACCATAGACGTATTTGCAGGTGCTTGCCAAGGTCCTACTTCATTATCAGTTTTAGTAATAACACCAGCCATACCACCACTAGGAGGTAAAATATTTACATCTGCCAGTATATTGTTTATAATGGTAACATAGGTCGGACTTGCAACAACTAAGGAGTTATTATATTGACTCACCGTAAGAGGTTCTCCTGGTGGCTTTTCTATATTTGAAAGAATTGATTTTACAGTCTCATTAGGACTTGAAGGTGGACTTAAGAGCGGTTCCAATTGTTTTATATCGCCTCCAAATAAGTTTGTATAATCTATATCTGTACTCTGCATGATCGATGTCCCAACAAAAGGGTAATATGCTGTACCATAATCTAGACCATTTGCGCCTGTACTATTTCTAAAAGTAGTAATTGCATCCATATACATAATAGGATCTGGATTACGTCCTCCTATCACATCAAAAATGCTTACTGAAGTTTGCATAGTAGAGCTCTGCAATAACATTGCTGCCATTAAACCAGCATTATTCTCTACAGATAATAATGTTGCTTCTGGGCAGATATACATAGTCGGCTCTTGTTCATTTTTTAATAATGCCAACCCGTCTGTAAGATCTGTTAATGCCACATTTGTATTTATAATCTGATCACCTGGAGTCATTGGCGTTCCTGAAGGAGCACCATACGTTCCTACAGAAACGATGTAAGCATCACCTCCTCCATTATTATAAAATAAACGAATACTATTGTATAAATAGTAAATTGTATTCGCATCAGGAACGATCGAATAGAAATCATTAGCAATCATGATATAGTCCCCCTTTTCTGGTTTACTATCTTGTTTTACTAAGTAATACTGTGGTTCATATTGCTTTTTAGGATCTGCCGGTGGTGGCGGATTATCATAGCAAAATATAGTTTGAAAGTCTGCGAATGACGTTATTTTCGTGGGTACATTCGTATACGATTTCCCTTCGTACATTGCTTGAGGAGTATATCCAATAAATGCTGGTACAGCAGAAGGAATAGGCACAACTGCATTTGGAAAAGCATTAATCTCGTTGATATAAACCCCTGGAGATTTAATAGTTGATAAATTCATAGAACATTGTTGTTACATTGATATTTGTTTTAAATAGTCGTATTATATATATATGTATAAAGGCGATGCAACTTGCGTTGTACCGCCTTCCTCTTCGGTATAGGTTTCTATACTGTTACTCTTTGCTATAGGTAATCCATTAAGTATTATTTGTGTACGCGTATTTCCTAGGTTTGTTTTGGTTCCTAATAAATTAAATGTATACGTAGCATTTTCTTGTAATGGCAATTTTGTATCACCCGAAGAAAATAAAAGAGCCGTCGCATTATTTGGCAATGTTACTTCTATAGGCGCATCAAACTGTACTTCTGAATCTCCTTTAATCTCTAGTTTCTCAAAATGCTGGTTACTATTGTTTATGATATAATACCGCCATTGTGTCTTTCTAGCTCTAAATTTAATTGTATAGAAGGGGTTGTTTCCGCTTTCGCGAAAGCGTATAATAGCATCATAATCTACAGTTACAGAAAAAGATATATTACTTGCTGTTCTAGGTTCAAACACCTCTTTCAAAATCGTAACACCATCTACAACAATACTATGACTACTGTCAAAAGAAAATACTCCTAAAGTAGTAATGGGATAGTCTGTAAACACTGTAAAATCTTGATTCATAGATACCACATCAAAAGAAAAAGAAGTCGTATCCTCTGTTGTTTTTATATAATTTAAAAAATCTTTAATAGATTGATCTGTAGATGCATAAAATGAAAAACCCTCAAGTGTTCTTTGCAACTGTAATCCATATCGATCCATCACTATTTGAGTTTGTTGTGATGGTTTATAGTGTAAATCAACACAAATACCATTTGTATAATACGTGTGCTCTATAGCTACAGAAAATAATAAGATGAATTGGCTTGCTATCATAAAGTAGATCTATTTGAGATTTTAGTGATTTTAGGCACAAACTCATCAATACCTGTAGAAGCAATCGTTACTAATCGCATCTTATAAATAACTGATGGTTGATATTTTGCACCTAATGCACTCCATAAATTATGCATCTGCATATAATCTCCTCCTTTTTGAAGGTCAAAATTTAACTTCTGTAGCCCTTTAGGAAGATCAGAATTTATAGTAGCATCTAGCGATTGGTGTTCTTGAAAAAACTGTATAGAAGCATTTAAGAACTTTAAAGTTTCATTATAATCATCAAAATATGAAGTGACCAATACATATATATTGTATCGTTCTGTTTGCGGTGATGCTACATAATTACCATTTGATACTTTTTGGTTTTTAGTATAAAAAGGTTTTACAGTCTCCTGTTCTATATGAATAAGGGACATAATAATCTTATTTTGATTCCCCACTGGTATTGCACCACTTTGATCTACAATAGTGTTTATAACTACTGCATCCTCATCTACTCCAAATTTATTTTTAATAAATTGATTAAAAACGTTGCGAGTGTATTGAAATGCCTCTTGTATCATAGGTATAGTAATATTTTACAGGTGTAAAACATTCACTATAAAACTATACATACTAAAGATAAAATATTCATATTCCTTGTATACCATTTATGTACAAACACAAGTTTTATCTATATAACCGTAGACAATTCGTAGACAAAAGTAAAAATGTCGCAAAAAGAGATATTCTTAAGTAAATAAAAAACAGGTAGTTGACTATATATTAATTAGAAAAAGCGCGGAGATAAAGACGTAAATCTTGGTTTTTTGATAATGTCATTTTCTTTTTTAATCGATACTTATGAGTACGTACACTCTCTTGATTAATTCCCAAAACATGTCTTATATCCTCATTAGACATATTCATTTTAAGATAACAACAATATTTTAAATCTTTATTTGTGAGACAAGGATACTTGCGAGATAGATCTTTTAAAAATGCAGGATTTATATTCTCAAAATACAATTTAAAATCTTCCCAGTGCTTCGTGTCTTTTGTATTTACCTTAATTGTATTTACAATAGACATGAGTTTTGTTTTTATAGGATGGCCTACATCAGAATATAATTCTTGGATACGTTCTTTGATTTTAAAAAGCGTCGTAGATTTTTGATCCAACTCCATAATATATCTCGCTAGATTTTTATTTTGATCTAAAAAACTATCGTCAAGTGTAGTGTGAGAAGAAGTATTATTAGATTGAAATTGTCTTGTTTTATATACTAAATTAAGAATGCTTTGTACATTATTTTTTAAAAGCTGGTCTCTAATAGCCGATTCAAAAGACTGTGTAAATAAGATCAAATCTACCGATATATCTACCTCTATAATTTCATGAGAGCGGGTAAGACATAATATAGGAGTGCATTTTATATTTGGATAACGCAATACTGTTTGTATAAGTTCTTGAGGATTTCTGAAGTAAAAAATCATTAAAGCTGGTTCTAATGATTTTGCTATATGAAGGCTATCTTGTATTCGTGTAGAAGTCACAAATGAATAATGACTAAATCCTTTCAGACTTCTTATAATAGAAGCCAAAGAAGTAGAGATATCACTCCCTATAAGGATATATTCATTTTTTTCGGTGAGCATTATTAGAATACCTTTAATTGCTTATTGCAATCTATTTTATCACTTAAATAATTTGGAGTACATCATAATATTGAATCCTTAAATCTAATAAGGATATAAAATAATATATACCCATAGATGCATAGGGTATTATATTTTTCTGAAAAGTAAAAGAAAAAGAAATAGCAAACACGCGTAAAAACACCTATTTATTAAATTGATTTACAGTACTTTATTTTTTTCATAAAAAAAGCCCCTTTACAAAGGGGCTTTAAAATGTATAACATTAGAAGGTAATTATTTCACAATCAACTTCTTTACAATGGTTTCGTCTTCACTTACAATTTGCATAAAGTATATTCCAGTAGAAAGTATACGTATATCAAATTGTTGAGATTGATTAAAGTTACTCAAATCAATTTGCTGTACTTTTTGTCCATTCACATTAACAATAACAAGTTCTTGTAATTGCTTAGTTCCAGAATAACCTAGTGTGATCTCACTTGTAGCTGGATTAGGATATACAGTGATATCATTTGTAGCTATTACTTCGTCTTCTGTACTCAATACTTCTCTCTCTTCAAATACTATAATAAAGCGATCTGGTTGTATTCCTTTAGTCGCTGTAAACGTATACGGTGTTTCCTTAAGGTTTGTAATAGTATTAAGAAGGTTATCTATAATAAATATAGGAGCTTCTTCAAGCCCTGTTCCTTCAAAATGATCTATACTGATTGTATACGTTTCTTCAGCCTCTACTGTAGTAGCAAATCCTAAATCTAATTCTATCTGTGTATGGAAAGCTTCACGTCCTTGAATTGAAAGTTGTTCCCCATCTAGATTCGTAAATAATGATAAGAAGGTTCCAAGTCTTTTTGTATCATACCCATTATCAAATTCGGGCGTTGCAAGATTTGTAAATCCAACACCAGCTTGCGAGACAGCTTCGTCATAAGCAGATGTTGTAAGATTTAACCATAGTTTATCAAAAGAGTTATTTGATACCGCTTCATTACTTCTAAAACCATCATTATTACCTGTAACCCTCATACTGTTATTAAACACTACCGGGGTAGTATTTAAAGCCTGATCTTGTTGTGCTTTAATACCAAAACCTTGTCCTGAGGACATAAATTGGGTAGGTGCTGTGCCTCCATTTACGGCAACAGTTCCCATCATAGCATTACGTACAGAAATATCATTCATAGAGAAATTACTCGTTCCTGCTCCTGGTAAAGCCGAAGAAGGGCCAGAAATATGATCCCAATAATAGACTTCGTTTACAGCATTATTTGCATTTATAAAAGCCGTAACATCTATAGCAGATGCATATGGATTTCCTAAAATATTATAGTTATTTATAGTAGCTGGACCATTATAAGTAATAGGCACAGAAATAGCACCTGAGTTTAAAGTCCCTTGTGTATATGTAAGCGTATAAGCTCCATCTCCTACATTAGGTGCTGGTTGAGGAAAAATAAGTTGACCTATTCCAGCATCTGGTAAAGCAGTGCTTCCAGTAACTGGTAATAAATAATCGTTATCATCATCAAGGAAATTCTCTGCTCCAACAAATTCTGGAAATGTCATAAGATCAATATCAAAAGGCACAAAATTAGCTGGAATGATACTAAATACAGCTCTAGAATTTCCATATACGCCATCTCTTGTCTCGGCAGTCATAGGGCTACTCATGGCTACATAATTGCGATCATCGATTGTAGGTGTAATTTTTTCTACACTAATGTTTCCATTATTAAAGGTCTCTGCAGCATCAAAAACTTGTATCACACTCCCTGTATTAGATATATCTAGTGTACCATTTACAGTAATATCGTTTTGAACACTTACAAAAGTACCGTCTTCTACAGTAAGTATAGCGCCAGCACTGATCGTAAGTTCACAAGCAGTAATACTACCTAAACCACCATCTGACGTATCATAACTTTCTGCTATAATCGCTCTTACAGAAGCTGTAGGAGCTCCATTATCCCATCCTCCTGCGATAGTATAAGTCGTGGTTGTAGGACAAGAATTTAAGTCAGCTTGATACATTCCATTACCATGGGTTCCAATTAGCAGTATATTATCACCAGGGCGATATACCAAACTACTTACAATAGCTAGTCCTACTTGATCAGGAGATTCAAGTCTCCAATCTACAGTTGTAGGATCTGTACTAGAATACAACCCTCTTGCTGTACCTACAAAATACGTAATCACTCCATCTACTTCTGTAATCGCTGCCGATCGTATAGAATGTGACGATAAGTTACGTTCTGCAAGGGTCCATGAAGGGTTTGTCTCTGTTAGATTTGACGTTACATATATATTATTAATCCCATAGTTAGAATAGACGACCATTCCAATATCAGGATCTGTAGGGTGTATTGCGACACCACTTACTACCGAATTTACAGCTGTAGACGCGCCTCCAGGTGTAATATTATCTGCTGTATTAAGGTCGGTATTTCGAGGATTAAGATGTCTAAAAACGCCTCCATTTTCACCTCCAATCAGTGTAAAACTATTCGCAGTGCTATATGCTCCTCTTGTAGCTGCCATACTACGTATATTTTGAGCCGTAGATAAGGTTCCTATATCCGTCCATGAAGCTGCAGAAACTGCTGAAGTTACTGTAGGTCCATCAAGAGTCCTATATAAATTTGTCCCATCTGCATAATACAATGTATTTGTTTCTGTATCTAAGTAAAAATAGGTAACAAAAATACTACTGGTTGTTCCTGTAGGTCTAACATTAGCAAAAAAAGCTCCAGAATTTCTAAATGTAAAAATGTCTCCACCTTGAGCTCCTAAGTATAATTGAATGTCTGCTAAATTTAAAGGACCATTACCTGTTCTTCCTATAGCTGCAGCAACACCATCTCCTCCAAAAAAATCAAGATGTTCTGTACTACTACCTACCCCTGTTAATCCTGCAGCGCCACCTAATGAAGTACCATTATCTTGTGCTCCTCCTATGACAAAGTCTGTTCCATCCAGAGGATCCATCCCAACATGATAATATTGATACGTTTGATAGTTATTGTTAAGTGTTGTCCAACGTACTGTTCCCGATGTAACATCGGTTGTATGTACACCGCCATCAGTTCCAGAAAGCAATGTATTTGCATCAAAAGGACTAAATACCAAATCATGAATATCTGGATGATGCGTATCACCGTCATTAGCTGCGGCATCACCAGAACCATAAGATGCAAAACTTAAATTACTGATATACCCACCTATACGATCAAATGTCGCATCAGTTACAATATCTGCTATACGATATACATTAGTACCTCCTATCACGACAAAGTCTTCGTTATCAGGTTTTACAGACACTTCAAGGTCATATCCACTTTGTATAGAAAAAGGATCATTTCCTCCTAAGTCTCCACCTGCCTCATCTGGAAGCTTTCCAGAAAAATCTGTCCAAGTATTTGTTCCTAAATCATAGCGCCATAAGTCTGCTTCTATTTGAATAGGTACAACACTAGACGTTTGTCCATTATTATATAAAGCATACACTACATCTGTATCTGATGGTGCAATTCCTAATACAACTCTTCCTGTAGACGCCCATCCTGCAGGAGACCCGTTCTGAGCAATACGTGTATAACTTCCTGTACCTGTAGGAGATGTATAAACACCATTTTGAGAGCCATTAGTACCTGCCACAGAAGCAAATACTCTTCCTGTAGAAGTAATCTTTACATCAGTTTCCTGAGCTGAAGATGCATTAACCTCTAGATTAAAATTAGTTCCATCATATCTAAATATACCACCAAATGCAGCAATAAATAATTCTCCAGTAGTTGGATGTACAGCTAAAGAGTTAATAATATCAAAATTAGAATCAAAAATTTCAAATGTAGAACCTGTTCCTGGCAATTGTGTCCAAGTCACTCCGCTATCTACAGATCTCCAGATTCCTTGTCCTAAGTAAAACGCATTTCCTATACCTGCACTATTTCCAAACACTTCTCCAGTTCCATAATACCAGATATTTTGAAATCCAACTCTTGGATCTTGTGCTATAGCAGTTACATTATGAATATCGTCATCTTCAGATACCTTTGTCCAAGATGTACCTCCATCTGTAGTTCTAAAAACACCACTACTTATTCCTCCTGCTAACATGGTATTACCAGTAGCATCACTAAGGTCTATAGCAAGTGCTCTTGTACGTCCTCCAAGATTTGAAGGTCCTCTAGATTCATAAGGGGTTGTAAAAGCTCTTGAGCTTGAGTTTGTAGTTAAACTCGTATTCTTCTCTCTTATGGCAACCTGAAGTTCTACATCTTTTTCTTCTCTAGGAATCAACCCTGTCGCAGGGTTTTTTTGCATGTCAAATTCAAACGCAGCGCGTTGTTCAACGCTTCGTTGCTTTTCTTCAATTGTTTTTTTTTCTTTCTTCTCTGTTTTTACAGATTGTAATGTTTGAGGTTGGGTTTGTTCTTTTTCTTCTGATCTTTCTCCATAAAAAAATAAGAAACTAATAATTCCCAAAACGAGAATAGATAGCGCGAGTACTTTTTTGTTCATAGTTGATTCTTTTTAAAATTTAGGGAATTACTAATTTTTAATACCATAATCATAACATTATAACATCAATGATTTAAATATTTTGGATATAAGTAATTATGAGGTAATTATTCACATCCTCATGAGTTATTGTTAGCATGAGTATTAATATCTTGTTAAAAATACGAATAATTTAAAAAAAAATCGACAAAATACACCAATAAAACGATTAAATACACAAATCGTTTAATAATATCATTCATATGCTTATCGTTTTATAGTATTCTAAAAATCATTATTTCATTATATAATTGCATCTCAATGTATGATCGTAAATACATTGTAGGTTTTAAAAAATAGCGCACAAAAAAAGAGCTATCCAAATGGATAGCTCTTTTTTTACTTAAATAAAAGTACTCTTATTTTTTTTCGACTACTGGAGTATTGAGTTTACTGCTCATTTCTATAGAAATTGCAGAACGTTCAAATTTCATTTTTCCAGCTCCTGTTTCAAGAACACACGTACCATTATCATTTAATTCTAATACTTTTCCGTGCAAACCGCTTTTAGTGATTACTTTATCACCTTTTTTAAGAGCTTTATCAAAGTTCTTTTCTTGCTTGATTTTCTTACGTTGCGGTAATACTATAAAGAATATAATAAATACCGTAAACAGTAAGAGTGGTCCTGCAAGTTGTCCTAAATCACCCATATATTATTTGCTTGCTGGTGCAGCTGGTGCATTTACAAATGCTTTAATCTTTAATGCTTCTTTACCTTTTTCAGTATTTGCAGTAATCGTGATTGATTTTGTAATTGCATTTGTACCACTAGCGTTATACTTTACAAGTAATTCACCTTTTTCTCCTGGTGCAACAGGATTTCTAGAATACTCAGGAATTGTACATCCACAAGAGCTTTTTGCATCTACAATTACTAAAGGAGCTTTTCCTGTATTTGTAAATGTAAATTTATGCTCAACTGGGCTTCCTTTTTCAATGGTTCCAAAATCATATTCAGTTTCATCAAAAGTCATTACAGGAAATTCAGTCGCTTGTGCATCACGTGCTGCAGCTACTTCAATGTTTTCTTCTTTTACTTTACTAGATGCATCTTCTTTACAAGATGTAAAGATCATAGCTGTTAGTACACCTAATACTAGAATACCTTTTTTCATTTTTTATAATTTTAATTAATATAGTTCTAAAGCAAAAATACTAAAAATAGTTATATCCTATGAATAGGAAGTAGTCTTTCTAGCATTTAGATTTTTATCTTATAAAATCTTTATAAGAATATAAAGAGAGATACTTGCATAATTATTCCAAGCCTCTACCTTCTTTCATAAATTTATTTCCTTTTTCATACTCTTTTACAAGCTTATCAAGTATTCCATTAATAAAGATGCTACTCTTAGGTGTAGAATATTCTTTAGCAATTTCCAAATATTCATTAATTGTAGCTTTTACAGGAATTGACGGGAATTTTAAAAACTCACATAAAGCCATTTTTATAAGTACAAAATCGACATCTGCAATACGTTCTTTATCCCAATTGGGTGTATTTTTTTCTATTTCATCACTTAAAAACACACTATTACTTACTGTACGTTCTAGCAGTTCTATACTAAACCCTCTATCGTCGTCATTCTTAAATAAACTAGGAAGAAAAAGACTTTCAGGAGAGTTAGGTTTTACTTTTTGTAATCGCTTAAGGATTGCCATATTTACAATTGGCAAATCATCTATCCAAGTAAGCCTATTATCTTCTATATAATCGTATAGTTTATCATTAGGAGCAATGAGTTCTGTATACCATTTAATAATAAAATTCTTTGCACTTTTAAATCCTGCCTCCTCATTATTCATGTAAGCATCGTATAATTCACTTTCTACAAGTTCATTATATATAACGGCAACATATTCATCATCCATGCGCCAGTTTTTAAGCTTACGCTTGTCGAGTTCATCTTGTAATAAAGCATTATCACTCAATTTTACAAGAACTTCGTTTTCAATAAATTTAGTATTAGGATTTTTATCCTCTTCGGTAGCAAGAATTTTTTTGGATACTTTTTCTGAGTGCGCTTTCGCGAAAGCGTGTACTTCCACCATCATATCTAGCATCAAAAGATACAGATTATAGACTTGTGCTATACTATCATTTACAAATTTACCCTCTACTTGGAGATCATTTTTCTCCTTGCATCCCATAGCATATATGGTTTGCATCACCTTCACTCGAATGTGTCTTCTATTCAACATAGCAACAAAGAACTTTTTCTTTTAAATAAATAAAAAAGGGATTTTATCGTCTTTGACAAAATCCCTGCAAAAATACATATTTTTAAAAGGAGTATTCCTACTTATTTTTGATTTTTACGTGCTTCAATACGTTCTATAGCAACTTTAAGTGCTGCTTGATGTGTTGTAATGTTACTAGACTCTGCAGTACGGAAGATTTCAAGTGTTGTATCAAAAATATTTTCTGTTTTACGAATGATTTCTTGTTTTCCGTAATTTTCAAGTTCTGCATACACATTAATAATACCTCCAGCATTAATTAAGAAATCTGGGGCATATACAATTCCTTTCTCTTTTAGTAGAGATCCATGTATGTTCTCATCTGCAAGTTGATTATTTGCAGCACCTGCAATCACTTTTGCTTGTAATTTATTTACAGTATCATTATTTACGGTAGCTCCTAAGGCACAAGGAGCATAAATATCCATAGGTATACTATACACATCATCTCCTCTATAAATTTCTGCTCCATATTTTTTACTTACTTCTTGTAAGCGAGCTTCATTTATATCACTTATGATAACGTTTCCTCCCTCATTGGTAATATGTTCAACAAGGACTTCACCTACATGACCAATACCTTGTACTACAACAGTACGTCCTTCTAAATTATCTGATCCGTATGCAAATTTTGAAGCTGCTTTCATTCCCATAAATACACCATACGCAGTAATAGGCGATGGATTACCTGCTCCACCTTTACTTTCTGAAATCCCAGTTACATAGGGAGTCACTTCACGTACAAGATCCATATCGGCAGTTTCCATACCAACATCTTCTGCGGTGATATATCTTCCACTTAAAGAATGAACAAATTCACCAAAACGTTTCATTAACTCTGGTGTCTTTTGTGTTTTGGCATCTCCTATAATAACTGCTTTTCCTCCTCCAAGATTAAGCCCAGTAATTGCACTCTTAAATGACATTCCTCTAGAAAGGCGTAACACGTCATTAAGGGCATCCCATTCTGTAGCATAGTTCCACATACGTGTACCTCCAAGAGCTGGTCCTAGAACTGTATTATGTATTCCTATGATTGCTTTTAAACCTGTATCTTTGTCATTACAAAAAACGATTTGTTCATGATCATTAAAAGAAGGCTGTCCAAAAACTGGATTTACTTTTTTTAGCTCTTGTGGGGTAAGTATATCTGCAGTCATAAATTATTAAGATAAATTTATTGTTGTTTTCTAAAAATAAGAGTGTAAAAATAATGAATAGTTCAATTTGTTACTGCAAAAATGCAGTTAAAATGCGAATTTATTAATAAAATAGATGTTTGCCTTTTTTAAATGAAAGCACTTAAAACCCTAAACCACTACTTCTTACGTTATAAATGGAGACTTATTATCGGGATCTTTACCATCATTGCTGCACGCTTTTTTGCTGTGACAGTGGTTACACTAGTTGGAGAGTCTGTAGATGTTATTAAAGCTCATTATAGTAATGAAATAACATATGCTCAATTAAAAAGTGACCTTAAGCATTCTCTTCTTCTGTTACTTGGAGCTGTTCTTTTATCTGGGTTATTTACGTTTTTAATGCGTCAACTCATCATTGTTGTCTCACGTTTTATTGAAGCAGATCTTAAAGATGATATCTATGCGCAATACCAAAGATTATCCTTAGGATTTTATAAGAAAAACAGAACAGGGGACTTAATGAACCGTATTAGTGAAGACGTAGGAAAAGTACGTATGTATGTAGGGCCAGCCATTATGTATATGCTTACGGCTCTTGTACTTTTTGCAACTGTAATTCCATATATGTACACAGCAGCACCAAGTCTTACTTTATATACACTCATTCCTTTACCTATACTATCTATTGCAATTTATAAGTTGAGCCGAGAGATTCATAAGCGTAGTACAATTGTCCAAGAATATCTTTCTAAACTAACAACATTTACACAAGAGTCTTTTAGCGGTATTTCTGTAATCAAAGCATATACTCTAGAATCTCATACATTTAAAGGATTTACACAATTAAGTGATGATAGTAAGGATAAGAACTTAGATTTAGTAAAGGTACAAGCACTCTTTTTTCCTTTAATGATTGGACTCATAGGAGCTAGTAACTTACTTGTTATATATATAGGAGGCAAACAATTTATTGATGGTACGATTGCCGATTTTGGTACCCTTGTAGAGTTTATCATATTTGTAAACATGCTTACTTGGCCTGTGGCTACTGTGGGATGGGTTACATCTATCATAAAAGCGGCAGAAGCTTCTCAGGTTAGAATTAATGAATTTCTAAAAATTGAACCAGAAATACAAAATCATACAGAAGACTCTACTCCTATTCAAGGTCAAATTGTATTTGATAATGTAAGTTTTACTTACGAAGACACTCATATTACTGCACTCAAAAATGTAAGCTTCTCTATTAAAAAAGGAGAAACAATTGCTATCATAGGGCGTACTGGTTCTGGAAAATCTACTATTCTTGAACTTATAAGTAGGTTATACGATGTGACTGAAGGAGAAATTCGTATTGACAATACCCCTTTAATACAGCTTAATTTAAATGATTTACGCGCATCTATAGGATATGTTCCTCAAGATGCCTTCTTATTTTCCGACACTATAAAAGAGAATATAAAATTTGGTGCGACAAAAGCAACCGATGAAGAAGTAATTGCTTATGCAAAAGCAGCAGTTGTACATCAAAATATTAATGAATTTAAAGATGGATATGATACAATCCTTGGAGAACGAGGGATCACATTATCTGGAGGGCAAAAACAACGAGTATCTATTGCAAGAGCACTTATAAACAAACCAAAATTGATACTATTAGATGATTCATTAAGTGCTGTAGATACCGAAACAGAAGAACAGATTCTAGAAAACCTTAACACATTTAGTCAAAATACGACCACAATTATAGTAAGTCATAGGATTTCTTCTGCAAAAAATGCTGACCAAATTATAATTCTAGACGAAGGAAAAATAATCCAGAAAGGCACTCATAATCAGCTTATAAAGGAAAAAGGATACTATAAAGAACTATATCTAAAACAACTTGATGAGAAAGAAATGTAAAAAAAAATTGGGCGACATTCTTTTTTTTATCATTTTTGAGCTAAGAATTACTAAAACTTAAAACTATATATTAACTATGAGTGATTATGATACGCGTGATAATGAAGAGATTTTTTCTAAAGTACTAAGAGCCGGTAGAAGAACATATTTCTTTGATGTACGCTCTACAAAAGCTGGAGATTATTACTTAACCATTACAGAGAGTAAGAAGTTTACAAATGATGACGGATCATTTCACTTCAAGAAGCATAAAATCTACTTATACAAAGAAGATTTTTCTGGATTTACAGATATCTTAAACGAGATGACAAGCTATATCCTTGAAGAAAAAGGAGAAGAAGTTATAAGCGATCGTCATCAAAGTGATTATCAGCGTCCAGAAGTTGCCCAAGATAATGATGGAGCAGAGGATAATGCTGAGACACCAAATGCTGAGAGCTTTACTAATGTAAATTTTGAAGATATATAATCATATATTGATTAAAAAAATCCTGCACTATACCCCCGTACAGTATTTAAAAAACAGCTACTTTTCAAGTAGCTGTTTTTTTATTTCTCAAAAACAAAAAAATTACAAATCTCAAACAATAGATATGTTTTAATAACTCTATAAAAACAATACAAGCCTATAAGTAATCTAGAATTCAGGAATAACCAACATAGTTTGGATCATTAAAAACCTTAATGGTCGATTAGAGTATTAAAAATGATAGCGCGTATTTTAAGAGTTATGCAACTAATTATCCGTTAAAACCTGTACTTTTTATATTCTTCATTAAAAATTACCTTATTTTTAATGCTTCAGTTTAAAACTGACCAAAACAACTCACTAAAATTACATTTACTACTATGCGTTTATTTTACGTTATTGCCACGCTATTCTTATCGGTATCAATTTCTTTTGCTCAAAGCGGAAAAGTAGATATGTCCTATTACCTACCACAGGACGTTTCTTATAATAAAGAAATACCAACACCTGAGAGCATTATAGGTTTTGTTCCTGGTGAATGGCATGTAAGCCATGATAAGTTATCAGAATATATGCGTATCCTAGCTGCAGCTAGTGATCGTATTACTATAGAAAACAGAGGGACTACTGCAGAAGGTCGTCCATTATTATTACTTACAATTACATCTCCTTCTAATCATAGTCGCATAGAAGACATACGTACAGCGCATATAAAACTTACTGAAAAAGGAAGTACATCACTCTCTACTTCAAATATGCCTATTGTAGTTTATCAAGGGCTATCCATTCACGGAAATGAACCTTCTGGAGCAAATTCAGGTTTGGTAGCAGCTTATTATTTAGCTGCCGCTCAAGGGGGCAAAATTGATGCTATGCTAGAAAACACGGTCATCCTTTTTGATCCTTCATTTAATCCTGATGGGTTACAACGTTTTGCGTATTGGGCAAATACAAATAAAAGCGCAAACATTAATGCAGATCCACAAGATCGTGAGTATAGTGAAGTATGGCCTAGAGGGCGTTCTAATCATTATTGGTTTGATATGAACCGCGATTGGTTACCAGTACAATTACCAGAGTCTAGAGCGCGTATCAAGACATTTCATCACTGGTATCCAAATATCCTAACAGATCATCACGAGATGGGAAGTAATGCTACCTTCTTTTTTCAACCAGGAATACAATCACGCACACATCCATTAACTCCTAAACTCAATCAAGAACTTACGAAGAAGATTGGAACATATCATGCTTCGGCACTTAATAAAATTGGAAGTTTATATTATACAGAAGAAAGTTTTGATGATTTTTATTATGGAAAAGGGTCTACATTTCCAGATATCAATGGAGGAATTGGAATCTTATTTGAGCAAGCAAGTTCGCGAGGACATGCACAAGAAACAGACAACGGATTACTAGAATTTCCGTTTACTATTAGAAATCAATTTACAGCCATACTTTCTACACTAGAAGCTGCACAAGGCATGCGAACAGAATTACTTGATTATCAACGAGATTTTTTCAACAATGCTCGTAGTGAATCAAAAGGTGGCGCATACGCATTTGGAACTGAAAAAGATGCCGCAAGTGCATATCACCTTGCTGAGATTCTTAAAAGACACAAAATAGAAGTACATGAAGTGGGTAATAGCTTTCGCGAAAGCGGAAAAGAATACAAAAAAGGCTATAGCTACATTGTACCAAAAAGTCAGCGACAAAGCAGACTTATCAAAGCCATGTTTGAAAAGCGAACTACATTTCAAGATAGTCTCTTCTACGACATCTCTGCTTGGTCCTTCCCGCTTTCTTTTGGACTTAACTTTACCGAAAATGCATCGACAGCAAATGCTGGACCTGCTATTCAAGAACTACAAAAACGCGCTCCAAAAGCAGTCACTACAAGTACCTATGGATACTTAATGCAATGGCACGAGTACTATACCCCTAAAGCGCTTAATAAAATTCTAAATGCTGGATTACGAGCTAAAGTAGGAATGAAGCAATTTACCTTAGAAGGTAATTCCTATGACTATGGAACGATCTTAATTCCTGTTCAAAATCAAGAAATGAATGCACAAGAACTCAGCCGTTTTTTAAGTGACATTTCTAAAGATACGCAGGTTGATATTACAGCTGTGAGCACAGGACTTACCGAGGGAATAGATTTGGGAAGTAATCAATTTAGGGCTTTAGAACCTGCAAAAGTTGCTATTGTTCTTGGAGAAGGTTTTAATCCACATGATGCAGGAGAAATTTGGCATTTATTTGATACTCGTTATGATATGAAAATAACAAAACTAGATATCAAAAACCTGAATAGATATGACTTAAGCCGCTATACAGATATTATTATCCCTCACGCTTTTGGTGGAGTACTTGACAAAGGAAAAACAGAAAAATTAAAAAAATGGGTACAACAAGGAGGTACCCTTATAGGCTATCGTAATGCAGCCAACTGGCTTGAAAAAAGCAAAATGCTTTCTATCGCTTTTGAGAAAACAAAAAATCCAGCAAAGAATGTGAATTTTGAACAACGTGGAGATTTTAATGGCGCACAAGTTATTGGAGGTGCTATTTTTGAAGCAAAGCAAGATCGTTCTCATCCTATCAATTTTGGATATGTAAACGATCGTATCTCTATGTTTAGAAACACGACCATTTTTGTAAAATCAGATTCGACGAGTTATAGAAATCCAATTCAGTATACTAAAAACCCATTACAATCTGGATACATTAGCAAGATCAATCTAAAAGCAATGTCAGAAACCAGGCCTTTTGTACATCAAAGTTCTGGAAGAGGAGAAGTTATTTTATTTACAGACAATACTAACTTTAGAGCATTCTGGTATGGAACAAATAAATTACTGATGAATGCGATCTTTTTCGGAGAAGAAATGTAATATAAATGGGTCTTTGTTCTCCTAAATTTCCAGTCCATATCACAGGAACACATGCCGTAATGATACCAGAGGAGCATGCTATTCCATTTGTAAATGGAGGTCATAAACGGATACATATAAAAGCATTTTTTGAAGAAAAATGCATTGTCTTTCACGGAGCGCTTCGTTTATACCAAGGTAATTACTTAGTAAGTTTTGGAAAACGGTATCAAAAAGAGCTTGGTGTCTTTCCAACTGATTTTTTTGAATTTCAGTTTTTTGAAAATACAACCACCTATGGCGTAGAGATTCCTGAAGCATTACAAGCTGTTATGGATAGTGATCCAGAAGGGTTTTCATATTTTGAAAACCTCACCGATGGTAGGAAAAGAGGATTGATTTACTATATAAAACGTTTTAAAAATGAACAAACTCAAGTAGATAAGTCTTTACTGATTTTTGAAAACCTAAAACAAGGGATCACAGACCCGAGAGAGCTAATCAAACGATTATAAGTACTAGTCATTATAATGCTTTCTCATAAATAGAAAAACCTGTATCTTAGAGATCATTTTAAAAGAGAACCATTAAATCCAAAAAAAGAAACCCTATGAAAACAACATATATAGCAAGTGCTATGATTGCAATAGCATTATTTGCTAGCTGTAAAGGAGATACAAAAACGACAGAAAAAGAAGCTGAAGAAGTCGTTAAAGAGGTTAAAAAAGAAGTAAAAGAAATAAAAGTTGAGAAACTAAAAATAGGGTTAGAATCAAAGAGTGATACTAAAACTACTGGAAGTATCATTTTTGAAGAATCTGAAGGTACCGTAAAAATGATGGCTTCTATACAAGGTCTTTCTGAAGGAACCCACGCCATACATATACATGAAAAAGCAGATTGCTCTTCTCCTGATGGGAAATCTTCTGGTGGACATTGGAACCCTACGGCACAACCACATGGAGCTTGGGGAGCTGCAGAAGGATATCACAAAGGAGATATAGGAAACTTTAAAGCAGATGCAAAAGGAAATGGAGAAATCACTTTTAAAACAGACCAATGGTGTATAGGTTGTGGAGATGAAAAGAAAGATATTGTTGGAAAAGCAATTATCGTACACCAAGGAACTGATGATCTAACATCACAACCAAGTGGAGCTGCTGGAAAACGTATAAGCTGTGCTGGAATTATCAAATAAGAAATTCTAATACATACCAATTATAAAAAGACTTCGGGTATTCAATTATTCGAAGTCTTTTTTAATTTATAACTATTGATGTTAAAATGCTAGTCAATTCAAGAAGAGCCTAACTATGAGGAATTATTTTGTGTATATTGAAGTCTACATATGAAGTATCTAGTTTTAATATGGATAGGGATATTCTCCTGTATATATCCTCTTGATAATACAACGATCGTTGCATCAAAAGGGAAGCAATATCGCTATTTTCCTAAAGAACTCACTAAAAAAGGAATCTATCTAGGAATGTCATTAGAAAAACTAACTAGAAAACGAAAAGAAGCAACTCGTAGTAATACACCTTCAGCATTTAAAATAGAAGTATCAGAACTTGCAACGACTTCAGGAATTAGTTCGTATACCTATTTATTTACAAAAACTGAACAACCCCTACTCTATCAAATTATCATTACCTATACGACTATGGAGGGAGTTCATGATAGAGCTGTAACATTATTAGGAAACCCCAATCATCAAGGAGAATGGCGTGTTAACGCAACAACAATAAAAGAAGACTTTACTATGGGTATTTGGACATTTGGTCAAAAATGGGTTTTTAGCGGAACACTCGAAGGTAGTGAGTGGGAAAAAGGGTTTTCAAATTAAGAATATGAGCACAATTCCAGAATTATACTTTCCTCGTGATGTAGAATGGCGAGAATGGTTACATAATAATCACGCAACAACAGGAGGGATTTATTTAATCTTCTATAAAATCGAAACAAAAGTACCATCGATGCGCTGGGAAGAAGCTGTAAAAGTAGCCTTATGCTATGGTTGGATAGATAGTACTGTAAAAAGTCTTGGAGATGGAAAGCGCAGACAATACTTCTGCCCTCGAAACCCTAAAAGTGTCTGGAGTAAACTTAACAAAACCTATATCATAGACCTTGAAAAATCAGGTCTCATGCAGGAAAGTGGCAGACGCCTTATCAAACAAGCAAAAAAAGATGGCTCTTGGGCTGCACTAGATGGTCCAGATAATGGCATCATTCCAGAAAATTTACAAAAAGCATTTGACGATAACCCTCTAGCATTTACAAATTACAAAAACTTTGCGCCAAGTTACCGTAGGAGTTATTTATACTGGCTCAATCAAGCAAAACGAGAAGAAACCAAACAAAAACGTATCAAAGAAATTATCCATTTATGCGAAGCAAACCAAAAGTCTAGAGACGGTGGAGGTTGGGGTCAAAAAAAGAAGTAATACACAAAAAATTGAAAAATAATTATGAGATTTCCACTGGAGTTTATGCTGAACCTAGCCGAAGTATGGAAATAAAATGAATACCTGTTATGAAAAAAATACTATTTCTTGTAATCACCATATGCATCACACAACTACATGGGCAAACCGTTTTAAGACCAGATGCCGTTTTTGATGGAGAAACACTTCATAAAGACTGGGTAGTCGTTGTCACAGATAGCATTATCACCTATGCAGGTACTCCTTCAAAAAAAATGGAAAGATACTTTTCTATAAGCTTAGAAGGTATGACCCTCATGCCAGGTCTTATTGAAGGGCATTCTCATCTCTTATTACATCCATACAATGAGACGAATTGGAATGATCAAGTCCTCAAAGAATCACATACAGAGAGAGCTATACGAGGTGTAGTACATGCAAAAAATTCTTTATTAGCAGGCGTTACTACCATGCGAGATTTGGGTTCTGAAGGAGCTGGATATAGCGATGTATATTTAAAGAAAACCATCGATGAAGGTATTATTCCTGGTCCTCGCCTATTGGTTGCAGGACCCGCTATTGTAGCTACAGGAGCCTATGGCCCAAAAGGGTTTCATGAAGGCGTCACTGTTCCATTAGGGGCAGAATCTGCTAGCGGAACTACGGAAGTTATCAAAGCCGTACGTAGACAAATAGGTAATGGCGCCGATTTTATTAAAATCTATGCCGATTATCGCTGGAGCTCTGGTGAACCATCGCAGGCTACATTTTTACAAGAAGAACTCGATGCTATGATCGCTGCTACAAAAAGCGCTGGTAGATATGCTGTAGCCCATGCAGGTACTCCAGAAGGAATGAAAAGAGCCATTCTTGCTGGTGTAGAAACTATAGAGCATGGAGATGGTGGAACCTTAGAAATTTTTAGACTCATGAAAGAAAAGAGAGTAGCCTTCTACCCTACACTAGCTGCTGGAGATGCCATCTCTCGATATAGAGGATGGAATAAAGGTATAGATCCAGATCCGAGTCGTATTAGAAATAAAAAGGCATCCTTTGCACTTGCGCTACAATCAGGAGTTACGATAGGCTTTGGAGGTGATGTAGGTGTATATACACATGGAGAAAACTATCGCGAACTCGAATTGATGGTTGACTACGGAATGACTCCTATCCAAACATTACGCGCAGCAACCGCTGTCAATGCAAACGTATTTCACTTAGAAAAACTAGGAAACGTAAAAGAAGGGTATTGGGCAGATCTTATTGCTGTTCCTGGTGATCCTACAAAAGATATTACTACAATGAGAAATGTCACATTTGTCATGAAAAACGGAAAGGTTTACAAACAAGAAAAGCTATGAAAACACTTAGAAACATCACTAGTATTGCCATTATTTTTCTAGCTATAAGTTGTAAAGATCAACCAAAGGAATCACCTAAAGAGCTACCTAAGGAAATCTTTGATCTTGTTCTCTCTAATGCGCAAGTAATCGATATAGAATCTGGAGCTATTACTAAACAAACGTTGTATATAAGAAAAGGCGTTATTGTAAAAATCACACCAGAATTTAAAAAAGACTTCAACACTTTTAAACACATTGAGGCAGATAGAGTTTATGTACTCCCTGGTTTTTGGGATAACCATGTTCATTTTCGCGGAGGGGAAGAACTCATTGCACAAAATGAAAAATTCTTAGAGGAATACATTAATTATGGTATTACGACCGTACGCGATGCTGGTGGAGATCTGACCCCACAAGTCCAACAATGGAATCAGGAAGTCTATTGTTGTACTCGTACAGGTCCAACGATTTATACCTCAGGGCCAAAGCTAGACGGCCCTAATGCACGCTGGGCGGGATCACTACCCGTTTCGACGGCAGAAGATATTACCACAGCGTTAGACTCCTTACAAGCACTAGACACGGATTATGTAAAACTGTATGATAGTACGCTTTCGCGAAAGCAATACCTAGATATCATCACTGCTGCAGAAACTCGTGATATGATCACTTCTGGACACATGCCTTTTACTGTCGAATTACAAGAAGCCATCGATGCTGGACTTGATAATATTGAGCATTTATACTATGTCTTAAAAGGATGTTCTTCTAACGAAAAAGAGATTACACAACAAATTATAGATGGTACACTTGGCTTTTGGGGAAGTATGGAACAACTCATTGCAACCTATGATGAGACGATTGCACAACAAACATTTGCTCGACTCAAAGCCAATAATGTTTTTGTAACCCCTACCCTACATATAGGCGATGTCTTAAGTTACTTGGATGAAGTAGATCATTCTCAAGATGCCTATCTCAAATGTTTAGAAGTTGCCTTTACCAAGACCTATGAAGGACGTATTAAAGGCGTTATGAACGCTTCCGCGAAAGCAAAAAAAGACAGAAAAGAACTGCAACAATTCTTTATCATACTCACCAAGTCGCTACACGATGCGGGCGTATCTCTTCTTGCTGGATCTGATGCCGGTGCGTATAACTCATACACCTATCCTGGTCCTTCCCTACACGGAGAATTAGCACAAATGGTCGAAGCAGGATTAACCCCACTACAAGCATTGCAAACTTCTGGATACAATGGATCAAAATTTTTAAAGAAAAAAGGGTATGGAATTGCGGTAGGCAATAGAGCCGATTTGGTGATTTTATCAAAAAATCCACTAGAAGATATTAGGAATACACAAAGTATACGACATACCATCAAAAATGGAAACCTACATACTGTAGACGACAATCAAGTCGAGTAATATAGTATCCGTATTCCGAATAAAATAATTGTACCTATGAATACCATCAAAACCATTGCCTTTAGCATCCTATGTTTTGTATCTGTGATTAGCAATGCGCAAATCACAAAACCGAGTCTAAGTCCCAAAATAGTCACACAACAACAAGTAGGTCTTGCCAACTTCACCTTAGAATACGGACAACCGAACAAACAAGGAAGGGCCATTTTTGGAACGTTGATCCCGTATAACAAATTATGGCGTACAGGTGCTAATGCGTCCACAAAAATCACAATAGATACAGATGTAACTTTTGCTGGCAATGCCATCCCTGCGGGAACGTATGGACTATACAGTATTCCTACGAAGGGTGAATGGACAATTATTTTAAGCAAAAATAGCAAACTTTGGGGAGCTGGAAATTATAACGAATCAGAAGATTTTATTCGTTTTAAAGTGCCTTCTATTGCGCTAGAAGATACCTTAGAAACCTTTACGATTCACTTTGAAAACTTCAATACCAATGGAGGTGATCTCGTAATTGCATGGGAAAACACCAAAGTTCGCATCCCTGTATATGTAGATTCAGACAAAGCAATCTTTGCAGAAATAGATGCAAAAATCACAAATGCTACAGGAGAAATCACAGCCGCTACCTATTTTGATGCAGCACAGTTTTATTACCTAAAAAATGTACAGTTAGACAAAGCAGTCACTTGGTTTGATAAAGCCATAGAAATGCGTCCAAGTGCTTTTTGGTATGTGTATTACAGAGGAGAACTAGCGTTACAACTCAACGATACAAAAACAGCAAAAGCATATGCAACGCGTTGCCTAGAGGCTGCTAAAAAAAGTACATCTAGTGATTATGGATATATCTCAAAAGCAACCTTACTTTTAGAAAAGATAGAAGCTTCTGGGAGGTAGTATTTATTATAAAAATAACATATATAAAAAGGCATAGATTCTTATAGGAATCTATGCCTTTTCTAATCTTCCCCTTAACACCTCTTTAACACTCCTCTTTCACTACAATTTGGTATCTTAGAAGACTAAAACTGGGATACAGAATAGAAAATCTATTACATCTTGAATCTACTGTAAAAACGACCACTTTGTTTCGTTTTAATTGTATCTTCAAGCTTCATTACGAAGTTCTATTCCATATTTCAGTTAAAAAATAACACCCTATGACCAAAAGATTCCTCGTTGCGTGTATTGCGCTAGTGCTTGCATTTCCTGCAACTGCTCAAAAGAAAAAGAAGAAAAGTAAAAAAGACAAAGACACAAAAGAAGCCACATGGGATGTTGCAAATCCTGGAGATAGCTTTAATTACAAATCACACTCCTTTACAACAGACGAAGGAACATGGATGAACCTTGATGTAAGTCCTGATGGTAGTACCGTGATCTTTGATTTGATGGGGGATATCTATACCATGCCAATCTCTGGCGGAAAAGCCAGCCCACTCCGTACTGGAATTCCTTTTGAAGTACAGCCTAAGTTCTCTCCAGATGGAACAAAAATTTCGTTTACTAGTGATGCAGGCGGTGGTGATAATATTTGGATCATGAACGCAGATGGTAGTGATGCCAAGCAAGTCACCAAAGAAAAATTTAGACTGCTTAATAATGCTACGTGGACAGCAGATGGACAATATCTTATTGCTCGTAAACACTTTACGTCTGGACGTTCATTAGGAGCTGGAGAAATGTGGCAATACCATCATACAGGTGGTGCTGGATTACAACTCACCAAACGTAAAAACGATCAACAAGACGTAAACGAACCATCTGTATCTCCAGATGGAAAATACCTATACTATAGCGAAGATGTCTATCCTGGAGGATTCTTCCAATACAATAAAGATCCTAACAAGCAGATCTATGTCATCCAACGGTATCATTTTGAGGATGGAAAAATCCAAACCTTAACCAATGGTCCTGGAGGTGCTGCGCGTCCTACCGTTTCGCCAGATGGAAAACTACTTGCGTTTATCAAACGTGTTCGCACAAAAACGGTGTTATATATTCATGATCTAACCACAGGAGAAGAATGGCCTATATATGATGCACTTAATAAAGATCAACAGGAAGCTTGGGCTATTTTTGGGGTATATCCCAATTTTGATTGGATGCCAAATAATGAAGAAATTGTCTTCTGGTCTGGCGGAAAAATCAACAAAGTAAACATCCGAAATTACAATCATAACCTGATTCCGTTTACAGCAGATGTTACCTTACAAATTGCAGAAACGGTTCATTTTAAATCTCCTGTCGCTCCCGATGAGTTTGATGTAAAAGTGATTCGTCACGCCACCACATCGCCAAATGGGAATACGCTTGTTTTTAGTGCACTCGGTAAACTATACAAGAAATCATTGCCTAACGGAACGCCACAACGTATCACTTCTCAGAATGAAGATTTTGAATTTGAGCCTTCATTTTCGGCAGATGGACAACGACTTATTTATGTCACTTGGAATGATGACAATTATGGAAGTATCCGCACTGTATCTATAAACGGTGGGACTTCTCAAAAACTCACTCAAGAAAAAGGGATTTATCGTACGCCCGCTTTTTCACCTGCCGGGGCAGGCGCGAGAACGATCATCTATCGTAAAGAAGCACGTAATACAGATCAGGGATTATCTTTTGCAAAGAAACCTGGTATCTATACATTAACGCAAGGACAACAACCGAAACTGATCACCCAGAACGGAGAATATCCAATGTATACCGCCGATGGAAAACGTATTTTCTTGCAAACTGGAGGTACGTATTTTGGGAATCTTACCAAGAGCCTTATCTCTGTAGATCTTAACGGAAATGACCAACGGACACACGTTACATCAAAATATGCAAATAGACTCATACCGAGTCCTGACAACAAATGGATTGCCTATACCAATCTTCATAAAGCATTTATTGCGCCGCTTGTGATGAACGGAAAAACAATCGATTTAGATAACAATTCAAAATATGTCCCTGTATCTCAAATTGCAAAAGACGCAGGAATCAACATCCATTGGTCACCAAATAGTCAGAAAGTGATGTGGACTTTAGGGGATCAATATTTTTCAAATAACATCAAAGACCGTTTTACGTATTTACCAGGATCTCCAGAGAAAGTTCCAGAAATAGATGTAACGGGAATTGCTATTGCGCTTAAAGCGAAAACAGATAAACCATCAGGCGTTACTGCATTTACAAATGCACGTATTATCACCATGGAAGGAGATCAAGTCATTGAAAATGGAACCATCGTCATTACAGATAATAAAATCACAGCCATGGGTCAGAATGTATCGATTCCTTCTGGAGCAAATACTATTGATGTATCTGGAAAGACGATCATGCCTGGACTTGTAGATGCTCATGCACACGTCGGTGCTTTCCGCTATGGATTGCCATCACAAAAACATTGGCCTTTCTATGCAAACCTAGCTTTTGGTGTTACCACCTCACATGACCCGAGTGCTAATACTGAGACCATTTTCACGTTAAGTGAACTTCTAAAAAGCGGTGATATGGTAGGACCACGCCTCTACTCTACAGGATTTATTCTATATGGAGCCGATGGTGATTTTAAAGCAGTGATCAATAATCTAGATGATGCGCGCTCTGCGATACGACGTACCAAAGCTTTTGGCGCAAAATCAGTGAAGAGTTACAATCAGCCACGAAGAGAGCAACGCCAACAAGTAATGCAAGCTGCTCGTGAGTTAGGGATTAATGTTGTTCCAGAAGGTGGATCGACTTTTTATACCAATATGACCATGATTATGGATGGACATACTGGGGTAGAACATAATATTCCTGTAGCTCCAGTATATAAAGATGTACTCGAATTATGGGGAACGAGTAACACTGGATATACACCAACCCTTATTGTAAATTATGCAGGTGTTAATGGAGAATTTTATTTCTACCAACATGATGATGTGTGGGAAAATGAGAAATTACTGAAGTATACTCCACGCTCTATTGTAGATGCAAGATCACGTCACCGTACGATGGTTCCAGATGAGGAGTATCAAAATGGTCATATTCTTACTTCAAAAACCGTAAAAGCATTAGCTGATAAAGGTGTTAAAGTAAATATGGGAGCTCACGGACAATTACAAGGTCTTGGGGCGCATTGGGAAACGTGGATGTTACAGCAAGGTGGTATGACCAATCTTGAAGCGTTACGTGCTGCAACCATTAATGGTGCTGAATATATCGGAGCCGGCGATGAAATAGGATCGCTTAAAGTAGGTAAACTAGCCGATCTTATTATCATAGATGGAAACCCAATAGAAAATATAAGAGATACAGAAAAGGTAACTCATACGATGGTGAATGGTCGATTATATGATACATCAACAATGAATGAGGTAGGTAATACCACCAAAAATCGTGGAGAATTCTGGTGGGAAAACACAAAACAAAGCACTGCCTTTCCTTGGCATCAAGAAAGTAATAGTTTCACTATTCCTGGATGCGGATGTCACGTAGGGCATGAGTAAAGTTGAAATTAGAAATACGAAATACAAATGTTAAAATGATTATAGTACAATAGCATCCTTGTGGTGGTTATTCAAAAGGATGTGTAGCTTTTGGCACACATCGGTTTTGAATTTTCCGTTAGTATAAAGCTAAAGGCATAAATATAATTAATGAAATTCCCGCCTTCACGGGAATGAAGTGAAGGCTTTCCTCCTAGGAAATAGGAATTTAGGGAGGTGTTTTTTGGCACAAACCAGTTTTAAATACTTAGTCATCATAAAATAATGAGACATGAATAACGTAGATAAACAAAAACTAGAGGTTATCAAAAGTTATATAAACGCATATAACAGTTTTGATGTGAAAGGAATGATAAAAAATTTATCTTCTGATATCATCTTTAAAAATATCACGAATGACACTGTTGACTTAGTTACTAACGGGGTTGATGAATTTAAAACACAAGCAGAAAAGGCAGTATCATTTTTTAGTCAGCGAGAACAAAAAATCATAAATGCTATACAGGAAAATGATATTATAACAATAGGTATTGATTATACTGGAACTTTGGCTATTGATTTACCTAATGGATTAAAAGAAGGAGAGATACTTGAAATGCAAGGGAAATCAATATTTAGATTCGAAGGATTACAAATTATTGAGATTAATGATATTAGTTAAATATGCTGAAAAAATATAAAAATTACCATTATGTAGGAGACTGAGTGATTTAATTTCGCCGAAAGGCAGAAAGAAAATAGTATCGAAATCTCATTTTACAACTATAAAAATAGAGTACTACTCTAAAATAGAACAATACTCTATTTTGGAATAACCAATAATGTGACTTCCACCTTCGTGGAGGTAAAAATGAATAACCATGAAAAAAACACTATTCCTATTTGTATTTGTTAGTTTTCTATGTATGACTACCTATGCACAAGACAAGATGATGTCTAAAGATATGATGTCTCAAAAGGTAAGCGTTCCTGTAGATGAAGAGGTCGTTACAAGTCATACAACGACAATCAAAGGAAAAACCATTCCATATACTGCAACAGCAGGTTTTCAGCCTGTATGGGATGAAGAAGGAATGCCTATAGCTTCTCTTTTGTATACTTATTATAAACGTAGTGATATAAAGAACGATGAGAACAGACCTCTTGTTATTTCTTTTAATGGAGGACCTGGATCTGCTTCTGTATGGATGCATGTTGCTTATACGGGACCTCGTATCTTAAAAATAGATGATGAAGGTTTTCCTGTACAACCTTATGGGGTTAAAAGCAATCCGAATTCTATTTTAGATGTTGCTGATATTGTCTTTGTAAATCCTGTAAATACGGGATACAGCAGAATGATTGCTGGTAAAGATGGCAAGATGCCTGATAAGAAAAAGTTCTTTGGTGTAAATGCAGATATCAAATATCTTGCAGACTGGGTAAATACCTTTGTAAGTCGCGTAAACAGGTGGCGTTCTCCTAAGTATTTAATTGGAGAAAGTTATGGTACTACGCGTGTTTCTGGACTAGCAGCGGAGCTTCAAAACAGAAAATGGATGTACATCAATGGGGTGATTCTTGTATCGCCTACACAGATAGGTTTTGAATTTGATGGACCTGTAGAAGTAGCAAACCGTCTTCCATATTTTACAGCGGCTGCTTGGTATCATAAAGCATTACCTCCTGTACTACAAAGTAAAGATCTCCTAGAAGTTCTCGCCGAAAGTGAGCAATATGCGGTAAATGAATTACTACCTGTGATGGTAAATACGGGATATATAGACCCCGCAAGAAAAGAAGCTGTGATTAAAAAAATGGCTTATTATTCAGGTTTATCAGAACGTACAATACGACAACATAATCTAGAGGTTCCTAAAGCTTATTTCTGGAAAGACCTTCTTAGAGATCGCGATGGGTTAACGATAGGGCGATTAGACTCTCGTTATAAAGGACTTGACGTCAAAGAAGCAGGAGATCGTCCTGATTATAATAGCGAACTCACAGCTTGGTTACATGCCTTTACGCCTGCCATTAATTATTATTACCCACAAGAATTAGGGCTTAAAACTGATTTGAGTTACAATATGTTTGGTCCTGTACGTCCGTGGGATCGTACTAATAATAATTCGGGAGCCGATTTAAGAGAAGCCATGGGGGTTAACAAAAACCTTCATGTGATGATTCAAAGTGGGTATTTTGATGGAGCAACAACTTACTTTAATGCAAAGTATGTTATGTGGCAATTAAATGCTTCTGGAAAACTCTCTGATCGATTGAGTTTTAAAGGATATCGCAGTGGTCATATGATGTATTTACGTAATGAAGATTTAATTAAAGCCAATGATGATATCCGTGATTTTATCAAAAAATCATCTGCAAATATCAATCAAGGAGCGAGGTACTAGACTCGTAAAAATATACTATATATACGACTAAAAGGTAATGTAACGGTGTATGCTTTCGCGAAAGCGTATACTAGAATTTTAAAATAAGATTTCCGCTTTCACGGAAATCAAGCAGTTATGAAAGCAATAAAAAAGATACGAGAGCTTGGATCACAATGGGAAACACAGGATCCATTTTTGTTTTGTGCATATCATCTAGACAAATATCCAAAAGGCAATGATCAATTAGGACCCGATGCATCACTAGCTGGTCGTAATATAGGCATGGATTTTCACGGAAAAGATGGATGGAATATGTACCATGGACAGACAGTACCTGGTTTTCCTGCACATCCGCATAGAGGTTTTGAAACCATTACTATTGTAGAACAAGGTCTTGCAGATCACAGTGATTCTCTTGGTGCTGCAGGTAGGTTTGGAGAAGGAGATGTACAATGGATGACCTCTGGTAAAGGGGTACAACATAGTGAGATGTTCCCTTTATTAAACCAGGAAGGAGAAAATCCTTTATTGTTATTTCAATTATGGCTCAATCTACCTAAGGTAAGTAAAATGGTAGAACCTCATTATAAAATGTTATGGCATGAGGACATTCCTGTAGTAACGCATCAAGATAATGATGGTCACACAATCAAAGTGAAAATTATCTCTGGTCAATATCTAGATACCATTGCCTTATCCCCTGCTCCTGATAGTTGGGCTGCGCAAGCAGAAAACGGTGTTCAGATTTGGCTTATTACACTGGATGCTCAAGCACGTTGGAACGTTCCTACATCAGATTCAGGTTTAAATAGAACATTATATTTTTATAAAGGTGATGAGATTACCACAGATGGATATCAAATTCCTAAAAATCATGGATTAGATCTCATCTCAGATCAAGAGATTAGTATTCAAAATGGAAAAGAAAAAAGTTCGTTCTTATTTATTCAAGGTAAACCTATTGGAGAGCCTGTAGCAAAACAAGGTCCATTTGTAATGAATAATCATCAAGAAATTAATGATGCAATAACCGAATATCGCAACACTGAATTTGGGGGGTGGCCATGGCCAACACATGATCATACACATGACAGAAACAAAGGACGTTTTGCTATACACGCCGATGGCAAAGAGGAAATTAAATAATCTTTTTTACAAAATATATTATAAAAAAAACGCTTCCATTTCTGGAAGCGTTTTTTCTTTTTCAATAATAAATAAACTAAATAAAATATATTAATACATATTACGCAATGCGGTAATATCATTATTATCAAACTCTCCATCCTCATTACTTGAGAAACAAGCTTGCATTACAGAGTTTACATCTCTTCCTGTTGGAGTACCTGCTACGTGAATAGCACCATCAGAACCTTGACCTTCATTTCCTTGAGAAGAAGATGGGCAACTTAAACGATCAAACCAATCTGAATGACGGAATCCTATAGAATGTCCAATCTCATGAGTGATTACGTGCTCGTTTACGTTTGTAGAGAATCCATCAAGATTGTAAATCTGTATAAACTTGTGAGGCGCTCCTCCGTTAGTTGGGAATCCAGCTACACCTCCAGAACCATTATTGTTTGTAGAGTTATCATATACAACCATATCAGCTGCTTGGAAATTTGTTCCATACGTTAGATTAAATTGTAATGTCACTCCACTCAAACGGTTATAGTTATTTACTGCCCACTGCAAAGCAGTTTGTCCTTTACTAGAAAGTCCAAATTGATCATTTCCTGTGTATCCTATGATATCAATCGTTCTATTAGATCCAGTAACAAGGTTAATTGTACGGTATTGACGGCTTTGTGCATCTACTGCTTGAATCGCTCTTAGCTCTTCTATAGTCATTACAATGTCATCTCCTATATAAATACGCTCTTCTATACTTCCATCAGGTAAATGAAAGTCACCTTTTGTTATAGTTCCTGCATCAATCTCTAAAGATCTAATTAATTCTAGAACGGTCTCATCTGTGACAGCATCACGAGAAGTAACATCATCATTTACAATTTCGGGAGAAACCTCTACAACTAGATTCGAATCTTCATCTAAAGTAATCTCATCACGCTCACAACTTGAGAACAATAATGTAGCTCCAGCTAGTAAGAAAAAAACTGATTTAAAATTTGCTTTCATTTTAATAAATATTTTGATTAGTAATGGTATAAATGTAATGAGAAATTATAATAAATTACGAATACTACAACATTTTAACATAAATTATCTTAAAATTTACGGTAAAACCATAAAAAATTATGTTTTTATAACTATTCAATAAATAAAATATACTAGTAAAATAATGTAAAGTAGATTGATTAGCGCTCATTTTTAAATAAAATAGAGCTAGAAAGCATCTCTTAGAAGATGCATAAACGATGTTTAAAAAATGTAATAGAAAGAGTAAATCTTGTATATGATTCTTTATTTTGTTACTAATTTCTTTTTAAAGAAATGTGCATTCTCTTCTTCTGGGAATGCATCGTATATATTTTTTTAAAGCAAGTAGACTCTAATTAAATTAGTAGTAACGTTTTTTATTTCTTTTCCTTATTACAAACATCTTATGTTAATAGCATTATAAATATACAAGTAATAAACTATATATTGAGTATTATTTAATAAATTAACATAAATCATTGCAAAGTTTACGGTAAAACCACAAAAAATAGCATATATATTAGTATTCTTCAAAATCTAATGGGTCAAAGTTTTTAAAATGCCCATTTAATTTTATAATCTCTTTGGTTCTATTTATAGATTGTACAGTAGGTAACATCGTTTTAAGATGTTGAATTAAAAAAAGATATCTTTCTTTTTCTGAAGCAATCTGAAGTAATTTATATTCTTGAGCAACGCTAAGTCCCATCTTATGAGATAAGCTATAACTTGTAACTTTATTTACATCTACGGCAGGAGTTTCTATATCTAGTTCGTTGTAAAAAGCATTAAGTAAGTTAATAAAATTGTCTCTTACGACTACTGTACCATCATCTATGGCGTCTATAAAATGTACAACAGCTCCTGCATATAGTTTGTCATCTAGTCTATTATAAAAATCAATAAGTTTAAAAACACGTACTCCTTTACATATAATATCACTTGCCCCAGAAGGATATCGTTTCACCACTTTTAAAAGTTCCATTTCTGTTCCAAATTCTAATCGTTTATCTATATAGGTAGGGATTCCAAAAGTGATACGACCTTCTACACAATCTTCTAATAATTGTTGGTATCGCTGCTCAAAAATATGTAACGAAAGTTCTTCTTCTGGAAATGCTACCAATTCAAGAGGAAACATAGGTAATGTCGTTGTCATTTTTAGTACTGTTTTTAATAAAAAAGTTGAAAGGAAGGTACTAATTGTTATCGAAATCTTAAATTTTAACCTTCTTATTGATCTTTTTAGCTTTTAAGTATTGTCTATTAAAATTAGTCTACTAATTTCGTAGGCTTAAAATAATTAATAGAAATGACAAACAAAGATCTTTTACAAGTAGTTCGAGAGCATGGAAGTCCTGTGTATGTGTATAACGCTGCAACAATTACATCTCAATATAAACGCTTAACTGCTGCTTTTAAGAAGGTCAAACAATTACGCCTAAACTATGCGGTAAAGGCGTTAAGTAATATCTCAGTCTTACAACATATTCATGGTTTAGGAGCTGGGTTAGATACTGTTTCTATACAAGAAGTACAACTGGGTCTTGCCTCTGGATGCCCTGCAGACCGTATTATTTTTACTCCTAACGGGGTATCCCTTTCTGAGATAGAAGCTGTAGCAAAGATGGGTGTGCAAATCAATATTGATAATTTATCAATACTTGAACAGTTTGGAACCAAATACCCTAATGTTCCTGTGTGTATTCGTATTAATCCCCATGTAATGGCTGGAGGAAATACAAATATTTCGGTAGGACATATAGATAGTAAATTTGGTATTAGTATTCACCAAGTACCACATCTTTTACGTATTGTAGAAAATACAGGAATGAATATAAATGGGATTCATATGCATACTGGGAGTGATATTTTAGATATCGATGTATTCTTATATGCGTCTGAAATCCTTTTTGAAACAGCAAAACAGTTTCAAAATTTAGATTTTATTGATTTCGGAAGTGGTTTTAAAGTACCCTATAAGCCTGGTGATATTGAGACCAATATAGAAGAGTTAGGAGAGAAATTGGGAGATCGTTTTAACGCTTTCGCGAAAGCGTATGGAAAACCACTCACCTTAACCTTTGAACCTGGTAAATTTCTTGTGAGCGAGTCTGGTAAATTTCTTGTAAATGTGAATGTTGTTAAACAAACAACCTCAACTGTTTTTGCACAGGTAGACAGTGGTTTTAATCATTTAATAAGACCTATGCTTTACGGAAGCCGTCACGAGATCCATAATATTAGTAATCCAGAAGGGAGAGAACGTTTTTATAGCGTTGTAGGATACATTTGTGAGACAGATACTTTTGCAAATAACAGACGTATCTCAGAAATTAGTGAGGGAGATATCCTTGCTTTTAGTAATGCTGGTGCTTATTGCTTTACCATGGCTAGTAATTATAATAGTCGGTATCGTCCGGCAGAAATACTCTGGAAAGATGGAGAAGCGCATTTGATACGCAAAAGAGAAACATTTGAAGATTTACTTCATAACCAAGTACCTCTAAAAGCTATAGAAACTTCTGATATAAAATGAAGTAGTTGATACTATAATCTATAACAAAGCGCATAAAGAATTTACACTCTATGCGCTTTGTTTTTTTCTTCTCCTTTCCAAAAGTTACTCTTTCGTTTTACTTTAAAATACGTCCAAAAAGGCCATTAAAAAAAGGCAAAAAATACCTTAGAGAATAAAATCAACATATAACTTCTTAAAAATTAGTATTTTTAAAAATGCGGGTTCTTGTATTTTTAATTATAATGCTTTGTATAGTATGTATTTCTTGCGATACAACTATAGATACTCTTTTAACATCAGACCATCCTAGTATTAAGAAGGTAATAGATAGCATAGAAAAACATGAAGTGCAAATTCTATACACCCAAATAGATACAACAGATAAAGGAGATATTCGTTTTAAAGATTTTTCATTTCAAGCAAAGAACAAAGATTATTTCTACCCTGCTAGTACTGTAAAATTACCCATTGCATTGCTCGCTGCAGAATATTTAGAACAACATAAAGAACTTCACCTAGACACTCCTTACATCTCAAGAAGAGATACAATCTTACATAGTGTAGCAGATGATATACGGCAGATCTTTGCTGTGAGTGATAATGAAGCGTATAATAGATTATATGATTTATTAGGGAGAGATCAGATTAATAAACGGCTTAAAGAACTAGGTTTCTCTCCTACTCGGATTGCTCATCGTCTCTCTACTTCAAATGCCAATGATCCTAAAAGAGATACTATAAAGTTTTTTCCTTCTTATGAAGGCCAAACCATCATACCAGATTTTTCTCCAGATCTGCCTATAAAGATCCATTCTCTCAAAAATCAACAAAAAGGAACTGGATATATAAAAGACGGTGCTCTTATAGATATGCCTTTCGATTTTTCTAAAAAAAATTACTTTCCATTAGAAGCCCAACACGAATTGACAAAACGATTATTTTTTGGAGACCAATTTTCAAAAAGAAAGCGGTTTAAAATATCAAATATAGATTTATATCGTATCCAAAAAGCAATGCGTACACTTCCTAGAAATGCAAAATACGATCCAGAAACCTATTACGATAGTTATGTAAAATTCTTTATGTTTGGGGATTCTAAGGACTCCATTCCTGATCACATAAAAATCTATAATAAAGTAGGTTACGCTTATGGTACACTTACTGAAACAGCCTACATTGTAGATACAAAAGAAAACATTCAGTTTATACTCTCTGCAACCATACTCGTAAATGAGAATAGGATCTTTAATGATGATATCTACGAGTATGACACCCTAGGGATTCCTTTCTTAGCGCAACTTGGCAGAGAAGTTTACGAACTTGAAAAAAGTAGGAAAAACGACAAATAAAAGGTGGCATCATTTAATAAAAAACCATTGCTATTTCCAGCATTTATTTCTTCATTTTTCGTTTCTTCGCGAGACGAACAATCCAAGATATTATGAGCAACCTGAGAGAACTACAAAAAAGAAGTACTGTATGTGAATTATGTGGTCACGATGAAGATCTACAAGCCTATACAGTTACTCCAAAAGAAGAGCAGATTCTCGTGTGTTCTAACTGTGCTGGGCAAATAGAAGACCCAGAAACGATGGACTCAAATCACTGGAGGTGTCTTAATGATAGTATGTGGAGTGAAGTAGATGGTGTAAAAGTAGTTGCTTGGCGTATGCTTCATAAACTCAAAAAAGATGGATGGTCACAGGATTTACTTGATATGATGTATTTGGAAGAACATGTGCAAACTTGGGCAGAAGCAACCGGAGATCACATTGAAGAAGATGAGAATACGATTATCCACAAAGATTCAAATGGAGTTCGTCTTTCTCACGGAGATAGCGTAGTGCTTATCAAAGATCTTGATGTAAAAGGAGCTAACTTTACCGCAAAACGTGGCGCTTTTATGCGTAATATTTCATTAGTTCATGACAATGCAGAACATATAGAAGGAAGAATCAATGGTCAGCAAGTAGTGATTGTTACAAAATATGTAAAGAAGAGTTCGTAAGTTTTCAAAAAATCGCAAAGAAAACAACACTACTAAATAGTAAACTGATCTATCATTTATATGCTACTATATACGCTTTCGCGAAAGCGTATAACACCTCAACTTATTATCACTCCATCAGCAGTATACTCATCAAACATTCTAAATTTTATCCTCCCATAAAATACACGTATAAATACGTGTAAAACAAAAACACCAAAATTGTATTTTCATCTCATAATCAACCTATTATGAAAGAAAATAATAATGGATCCGAAATACTACTAGAGATTTCGGCTTACTTAACAGGTTTTGAAAAAGCCGATTTGTTAGGTACAGGGATGCTTGATCCCTATTATAGATATACTATAAAGCAATATGTAGACGCAGACGACGCTGGCACATTACAATCCTTTCTGATGGAATCAAAAGTAATTGTAGAAGAATTTGGTCCTGATGAAGATGCAGTTATTAATGCTGTAAAAGCTCGTTTTCTACCCTATGCAAAGTTCAATACACTTGTCACACAACTAGTAACCATGTGGTATACTGGAGAATGGAATGGCGAAGTCATCTCTATAGAAGGATACAAACAAGGGCAAGCCTATGTACAAGGATTAATTTGGGATGCCGCAGAGACACACCCACCAGGAGCAAAACAACCTGGATATGGATCATGGGCTAAAGAACCTATTAACTCAAAAGGAAACATAAAATAAGTGTTATGAAAGACAAAGAATACGACGTTGTTATCGTAGGATCAGGAATCTCTGGGTCTATCATGGCAAAAACCCTTACACAAGCAGGTAAAAGTGTATTGCTTCTGGAAGCAGGACTTACCGCAGGAGCAACCATGAAAAGCAATGGTTCATATTATAATTATATGACCTATATGGAAACATTTTTTAATGCTGCAGCAAAAGTTCCTAACTCTCCGTATCCAAACTTAAAAGATGCCCCCTCTATCGATGTGATTAACATCGAAACAATCCCAAGTCCAACAGAACCAAGTACCAAAGGTGACTATCTCGTACAAGCGGGTCCTTTACCTTTTGGAAGTGACAACTGGCGTGGTCCTGGTGGAACTACCATGCACTGGCTAGGAACTACACCACGTATGCTACCTAATGATTTCCAGATGAAAACCAAGTATGGTGTTGGCGTAGATTGGCCATTTGGATACGATGATCTAAAGCGGTATTATGAGATGGCCGAGTTAGAAATTGGCGTTTCAGGTAATGTTAAGGAACAAAAAGGACCAGGCGTTACTAAAAGCTATTATGGGGATTATGATTTTCCTATGGAGAAAATTCCGCAGAGCTACCTTGATCAAGTCTTTATGAAAGAAATGAAAAAAGGAGGAGATTCTGTAGTAAAGCTGGATGGTAAAAAATATAAAATAGAGTTTGTTAGTACCCCACAAGGTCGTAACTCTATTCCTTGCCCAGAATATCAATACCGTGATATAACTTGGGATAAGAGAAGGAAAAAACTTCAACTAGTAAGAAGTACCGCTACAGAAAAATACAAGCAATCTGGAGCCATTTGGAGTCCTAATGTAGGACTACGTTGTGAAGGAAATGCAAGTTGTGTCCCTATTTGTCCCGTACAGGCAAAATACAATGCTTTAAAAACATTGAGAAAAGCAGTCGGTGAGTATCTAGATATCAAAACACAAGCCGTAGCTTCTCGTGTTCTTGTAGATAAGAAAGGAAAAAAAGTAACAGGTATAGAATATAAAACCTTTGACACAGGCGATGATGTAATATACAATACACGTGTAGCAAAAGGAAAAATTTATGTTCTCGGTGCTAGTGCTATAGAAAATGCAAAGATTTTACTCGCCTCTGGTATTGCAAATTCAAGTGACCAAGTAGGTAGAAACTTAATGGATCATCTTGTATTATTAACCTGGGGATTACTTCCTAAAAAAGCATACCCATATAGAGGACCTGGATCAACAACTAATATTCCAACGTTTAGAGATGGAGCATTTAGAAGTAAACATGCTGCTTGGATTTCTCCTGTAGACAATTGGGGATGGGCTTGGCCTGTATTTTCTCCAGGATCAGATTTGAGTGACGCCTTAGGGAAAGATATGTTAGGAAAAGAATTGAAAAATCACCTTAATCATGTTCTCACAAGACAATTATTACTACATTTTGAGTGTGAGCAAACACCAGATCCAAACAACAGAATTACAATAGACGAAGCTTATAAAGATCCTATTGGTAACTATCGCCCAATTGTACATTACAATACAAACGAATACATGAATAAATCGTTTGAAGCTGCTGTAAAAGTATCTAATCAGATTTTTGAAGAAGCAAATATTGAAGATCACACAAGTTATAGCCAAGAACTTGACCCTGATTATGTAGAGTACAAAGGGAAAGGATATAATTTCTGGGGAGCTGGTCATATTGTAGGTACCCACAGGATGGGAACAAAACCGAGCAACTCTGTCGTAAACCCAGATCAAAGGACCTGGGATCATGACAACTTGTATCTCATAGGATGTGGAAATATGCCAACATTAGGAACTTCAAATCCAACACTTACCATGTCTGCTCTTACTTTTAAAGCAGCAGAAGCTATTCTTAAACACTTAGATAAAAAATAATAATGAGCGATTCATATAATAATACAAATCCAAGACGTCAGAAACTTAATAGCCGTCTTAAACATCAAGAACAACAAGCGGTTACTGCAAAAGCAGGATTACTTAGAGCATCTGGAGCTATTAAAAAGAAAAAGAAGCCTACTCTAAAAAAGCTAAAAGCCAATTTACAAACGGCCATGAAGCTAGAACATTCGACGATTCCTCCATATTTATGTGCATTATATTCTATCAAGGAAGGTAAAAACCTTATGGCGACAGAAATCATCAAGAGTGTTGTCATTGAAGAAATGTTACACATGGTAATGGTGGCAAACCTAATCAATGCTATAGGAGGAAAACCTGTTGTTGGAGAGGTGAAAGGAGAACCTTTTATACCTTCATATCCAACACCACTTCCAGGTAATGTAGATCCAAGTCTTATTGTGAACCTAACATCTATGACCAAAAAACAAATACGTGTTTTTTGTAAAATTGAACACCCTGGCGATGAAGAACGTGAAGAAAGAGCCAAATTACGATCGATAAAAGATGGAGAGACAGAATATGCTTCTATAGGTGATTTTTATGCTGCAATTCTAGATGATATGGAGGCGTTAGAAGAAGACGCTCATAAGAAAGGAAAAACCATCTTTACTGGTAAAACACCACAAGTTACTCCAGAGCATTATTATGGTGCTGGAGGAAGCATTATTCCCGTTCATAATATAGATGATGCCCGTGCCGTAATTGATGAGATTGTAGACCAAGGAGAAGGAAGTTTCGGATCTATTTTTGCCGAGCCATATAAAGAAGGAAAAGAAGAATACCTCTGGTTTGGTGCCGATGTCGAAGAATATGCACATTACTTTAGGTTTAAAGAAGTTCAATTTGGTCGATTTTATAAACCAACAGATTCTGCCCACCGCGATAGTCCTAATCGAGGGCGTCCTACAGGTGAAGAGATTGACATTGATTGGGAGGAAGTATATATGATGAATGACAATCCAAAAATGAAAGACTATCCAGAAGGTTCTGAAATCCGCAAGAAGATGTACGATTTTAATAAAACGTATTCTAATTTATTGGATAATCTTAACAAAGGTTGTAATGGAAAACCTGAAGTCCTTAGAGAAGGCATCATGATCATGTTTGATATGAAATACAAAGCACTTGAACTTATGAAAATTCCAGGGAATAACGGATTGGCAGTCGGTCCCAGTTTTGAATATATAAAGTAACAAACATAAAACACATAAAAATATGGTATCCGTAACCGCAGTCTGGACAATCCTTAAAGGAAAAGAGAGTGAAGTCATTCCAGCATTAGAAGCCCTTGCAACAAAAGTACAAGCCACCGAACCTGGCACACTACTCTATCTCCCACAAGCAATAAATACGAAGGGGTACAGTGACCCTGTCCCCAATCCTAATGACATTGTATTTGTCGAAATGTATAAAGATCAAGCCGCCTTTGATTATCATTTATATGGTCCTAATGGACAAAAAGATCCTAGTGGTACTTTTGTTGATTTTGTAAACGACTATGGTCGTCTTTTTGAATGGGACACACAAACAGATATGCCTAAGATGGTAGTTACTGCGCTGAATCCATTTACAGGGTTTGTAAGAGAAGCTATGGATTTTCCGTGTAAGTAAGGCTTTTATAAGTACGCTTTCGCGAACCTGCCTGACGGGAGACAGGAGCGTATACAAAAGATATCCATCATATTCAAATCGTTCCTAAAAAGAGCATTTCACCTTCTATAAAACAAAAAAATCAACCATTTCTGGTTGATTTTTTTTATAAAATATGGTTGATTATTTAAGAAGTTTAACGCTTTATAACTTGTCTAACCGTTGTCCCGCTTTCTGTAGAAATTTCTACAAAATATACCGCAGATTTTAATGCAGATACATCTATCTGTGAGTTTTGAGAATCTATTATTTCATCTGAAACAATACTACCTTTCACATCATATATTTTTACTTGTTGAATCACTGTTCTAGGAGAGTCTATATTCAACACATCTTGAATTGGATTAGGATACATCTGTATTGTTTCTAAGGCAAGTTCGTCTATTCCTAATACTTCAGAAGATAGCATGATGTTATCAATAGCAACATCTCCACGTTGTCCTATTCCAGTAGTACTATCCATTCTAAGTTGGATGGTTTGACCTGCATATTCTTCAAGGTTTATTGTTGCTGTAGTCCACTCATTTCCTTGATTTCCATTTAATAACCAAACTGTAGTCCATCCAGTACCGTCATTTACACGTACTGCCATATTTCCTACGTTTACTCCAAACATATGGTAGTCAAAGGTTAGGGTTGGAGTCTCAGTAATACTACTAAGATCAAAACAAGGACTGTTTAAAACAGCTCTCTTTGTTGGATTACCTACATTAGATCCCGTAGCTTCTGTGTATAAGTAAAAATCCCCATCTGTTGCACTACTTGGTCCCGTGTTTGATGTTGGTGTTCCATCTGCATCTCTTGTCCAGTCAAAATCTGTATTTCCTACGTGTGATAAATCATTATCGTTTTGCTCCCATAAACCAAGATCTGTTTCAAAACTTTCTGAATATGGATATGTTGTTACCGTATCACTACAGGTTGTTCCTGGATTGGTTAAATAAAAATCATACGTCGTTTGTAATACATCTATTGGATCTTCTGCAAAAGCTGTTTTACTTACATTAAGATCTACTGTTAAATGTCCGTAATTGGTAAATAAGTCTTCTACTTTGGCTACACGTAAAAAAGCCGATTTAGAACTTGTCTCATTACTCGTACAAGAAGTTTGAGCCCCAATACGTTTTGCCCCTTGCATAGCAGCCATTAACTTATCTGCCAGTGTTCCTTCTGTTTCTAGAAATCCTGTTTCCATATCATCCAGTACATCTTGTGATAAAAGGATATTTCCTTGAATAGCATAATTAGGCCCTACAATATGGTTTGCAAAACTACCATTATTACTTCCTGTAAATCCTACAGCTCTTGGAGTTCCTCCAGGTCCTCCTATCAAATCTACAATTCCATACTGTCTTGTTTGATGTTGTGAGTCATTGGCCATTAACCAATCTAGAATTTCTTGTGGCGAATCCCCTGCTTCCATCCTTGCTCTTGCTTGTGCTTGGATTTCAAAGGTGAAAAAGGATTGAGTATGTATTCCTCCTACACCTAAAATAATATCACTTATCACAAGTGCTCCTTCTTCTCCATTAAGATCATCTATATCAAGACAGGTTGCTCCTGCACTTCCTATTTCCCCCGTTACTGGGTCTACAGCGACAATAGAAAATGTATGTTGTGCATAGCTATATGCTGAAAAAATTAATACTAAAAAGGCTGTTAGAATTTTTCGTTGATTGTTAAAGCGATTCATTTTTTTTGGTTAAAGAGATTATACTTTATGTTATGTAACAGTAAAACCATTAAAAACTATAGAGGTCAAACACTTTAATACTTCCAGTTATCACAGGAGTATGCCTTATTTTCTTAAGAATAGGAAAGTATTGTTTTCTATAGCAATTATTATTAATAGGTTTCTTTTAATCTTAAACAATTAAAGCGTGTAAATTCCTACCTCAATATCTGTTTCATTTACTGGTTATGTAGATGGTGAATTATGGTTGTAGATCTATTTAGAATTTAAACCTTCTAAATTTGTCTCAAAGAGATATTAATCTTTCTTTATACGCTTTCGCGAAAGCGTATAAAAACTCTTTAGAATTTCTAAACATGTATGTATGATATAGGAGTCCTCATAAAAAAGAACCTACTCAATGAGTAGGTTCTTAATCATAAACAATGCATCCTTTTTTTTATATAAAAACCACGCATATCTACAATACCAAAACCATTTTGTTCTCTTTCTTAAAGTTTAATAAATATGCTTCCAGCTAAAGATGTAAACGTTTTTAGTCAAAATACATTGAGATAGGTTCTGTATCTTCAAGTCCCTCAGTATCATCCTCACGGAATAAGATGTAATAAAAATCATGTCCTGTGGGAGGATCAGGAAGAACATCTTGAAAAGGCTTCCCAACATATATATATTCTCCAGGGAGGATTAATCTTGAACCCCGATATAGTGGCCTTGTCAAACGTCCATATATAGCATTCACACTACTTCCGCTACCTTTAAGGCGTACGTGCATATTAGTACCACCACTGCTAGATGTGAAGCCAGAAGGTATTAATACTTCATCTGTTCCTGAACTTCCATCCATAGTCATGGCCAATCCAGTGATAGGTGTATTTCCATTAGAACCCCCGCCAAAATTAATTAGTAAGGTCACTTTTCCTGATCCCATTTCGGTAAACTTTCCGTCTTGAGTATAGATTTTATAGCTACACACTTTTCTTATTTCGTTTGCTTTGTCGTTGTTATTTTCTGTATCCATATTATATTTATTTAATTACATAGTATTATTTCCTAACGATATTTAAAGGAGCCAAATCTAAGTGAGCAACGGTTGCGGCTCTACATAATTCACTCATATCAGAAATTACATTACAGGCCACTCCTACCATCATAAGAGCTGCTTTTGATTCAGGCTCATCGTCAAAGGTTGCTACATTTAATACACAACCACCCGTGGTTGATGTCGCCTTAGAAAAAAGTTGCCATTCTGTATTTATTACATGCTCGACGATATGATCTTTATCTTTAAAATCGGGATGTGTAATAGCAGTTAGGTTGTCAATGTATACATATCCTCCATACGCCATAGAGATAAGCTTACCTACAATTTTTAATGCACTCGATACTTTTCCAGAAGGCCCTGGACTAAGAACACCATATATATTTCCGCCAAGTGGAATCCAGTAAATCACCCATCCTATATATTTAGAGATTGTAGGAGTTCCATATGGCATATTGCACCCAACCCTTACTATGTCTATAGGCAAGTTTAAGTACGGTGGTATGGAACCTCCTGAGAGCGCACTAATCGCAGTAAGAGGACTTTCTAAGATATTTAATACTCCATTGGTGAGTCCTTTCATGTGTGATAGATCTTTATAAACTCTCAAAGGCATCGTTCCACCTTCAAGGGCTTTAAAAAGAGGTGCTCTTTCTAAGCGATCCATGCCTCCAGTATTTGGAAATGGAGTGCGATTGGTCACCATCTTAAACATCACTGTTGTAGGAATTGCCATCACTAACATGAAGAAGTTTACAACATTTAATCTCCTACTTCGAGCTGGTAAATCTGCTCCACCACCTAGTTGAATTAACATGTCAAACAATCCGTTTATATAGGAATTTGGAATAATTACATCAAATAGAATTTTTTCAAATACTTTAAATATCTCTCCTACGATATCAAACAGAACGTTTACAAGTGCTTTTCCACCACTAGCAAATCTGTCTAGTATATTCTCAATATTCTTATATAAGTCATTTGGATTGGTTAGATCCCCTTGAACCATTCTTTTTACGTTCTCTATGATTCTAATTAAGTCATTGACAACTGCTTCTATCCAGCTTTCCAGATTACCTAAATGTACTTCCCAATCAATCTCTTCATTACTTAATTTTTGTCTAACCTGATCTAAGAACGTATCCAGTTCCAAAGTAAGAGTTGGAGTTATGAGTGCACCAGATTGAGGGTCTTGACTAATCAAACCTCCATTTTGTAATTGAAAGAGTCCAAAATTTCCTCCTGGACTGTTCCGAGTCATACTTGCTGCTTTTTTAGCCTCAGGGCTTTCATGCTGACGACCATTGTTTAGGTTATCATTAATTTTATGTTTCAACTTTGGATGACTTTCCAAGTTTCTAATGGATTCTGTAATGTTGGTATGCGTTTTATCAATCCATTTTATTGCTTCTTTTTTTAACTCCTGTACACGATGCTCTCCTTGTTTGAAACTCTGATACGTCAAATTAGAATATACACTATAAGTGGTCACTACATCCTTCCAATCAAATAGAAAACCAATCCATTTGAAAATAGCATCTAGATCAATACCTAACCCATGCTTTAATATGGTTTTAAATACTTGATAGATTTGTGCTGCTGTTTTTACTACAAAACGAAATATTTCTTTCCCGATTTTTATAGCAAAATGCCAAATATCATCTATCATTTTAACGATGAAGTCAATAGTATCTGACATTGCTTTTTCTGCCCACCTAAGTACATCAGAAGCGGCAGATTTTAAAGCATCCCAGAACCAATTTCCGTAAACATCAGCAAGTGCTGCATCTCCTTCAACATAACTTGCGTTGCCATTAATAATTGATAATCTCCAAGTATTTACAGGATTAACATCACCAGAAAAATCAATCAATTCTCCACGATCAAGTTTCATACTTACATCGATTTGTTGAATATTATGAGTGACCTTATAAACCTCCTCGAGATTTTCTTTATGAGTTTCTGGGATAAGACTCTCACACGTATTTTGATCTACTAGGTCATTTTCTAAATCTTCTTTTGTTTTATATGAATGTAATTTTCGCTCAAATTTTCTAGAAAGATTCAAATTTAGTTTCTCTTCAAAATAAGGGCTTCCTAAGATTACAGGTGGAATACCCGGAGAAACTGTCTGTTTGACAATCGTAATCTTCCCATTCATATCTGGATATACTAAAGTGTTTTTATTGGGAAGCAAACGTTCATGTTTTCCATTGATGAGTACCTCTATTGACTCCTCACAATGCAAAGTAAAACTGGGACGAATAAATTCATGGGATCTCTCGCTATTGAAAGCTTGTCCATCTTTACGGTGAATATTAATCTGCATAGTAGAAGAATGAACTTCATTAATCTCTTTCTTTTCATTTGGAATTGGAATATTCTTTTCGTGCCAACCACTTAGACTGTGCTCAAAACGCGCTATTTTATTTTCTTCATCTATAAGAATCAATGATTCTGAATGTCCATCCCAACCGAGAACTGGATGAAATTCCTTAATATTATTATGGATAGGAGCTGGACTGAGATATTCAGGATCGCTCAAATAGGTGTTCAATGTATCTATATCGAGTTTACGACATAGTCGATAAAGAATTCCCTCTTCATTAAGTGCTAGCGCAGTTACTTCTTTATGATCACTGACGGTAAAAAGTTGCTTGATATTTTTGAGTTCATTCTCCTTAGTAAGGCGAATTGGTTGATTGGTCTTTGCAATATTCTTCTCCGTACCTTCTGCTTTATGTACCCATAACCCCTCTCCTCCAAGATAGAGATCAGTATGTTCATCTTCATTTGAAAGCGCAGAATCTATAGATCCTATTCCACCTGGAGGCAGCACTAGTTCGCGACGAGTTGTTTGCATTCCTCCATCTACGTCTATTAAAACATTAAGGCTTAACGTCTCAATACCACCTCGTTCAATTAATGCATATATTCCATACCCATCCATACTTTGCATGGGAACGATCGCTCTAAGGTTATTTGCTGTAGTTGTTAAGGTAAACTCACGCCAATTGGCCTCTGGAGAACCAAGACCCGCTGGCTTCCAAAAATAATACCTTAAGTCTCCCTTATTAAGGGTACTTACTACTTCAATAGGTTCATATTTTTTGCCATTGGTAAGTGTTATAGGTGCAGTTCCTACAAGAATTTTCTGAGCTTTACCGCTAAGAATTCCACGGTTTTCAAAACGTCTTACTCGTTTTAAGAAATCCTCATTTATCTTATTGGATATAGATCCTGAAGTTAATAAATGACTTATGTCTTTCTCTTTTTCATAAATTTCTATGAGTAGTTTGAAATGCCCAGACTTGGTCTGGCTTACTTCAAAAGTTGTAATGTTAAGGTCTTTTCTACCTGGGAAATGATCTTCAAATAATTGATCAGAAATGGTTGGCAAATTCCATTCTTCCTCTCCTTGTTTAAAGGTTGAAACTTTATAAGCTAGTTTTAATTCGTTCTCATCATTTAGGAAAAAAACCATCGGGAAACCTTCAGCGTCTTTAACAGCTCTCAAGTTTTTTCTGGCAATAGGTTCAGGATGTGCCCCTGGACTGTATTGCTTCATCAGGTCTGAATTTACTGTAATATGTAGTTGATCATTGACACCGTCAATTCTTGCAGGAACTTCAAACTGGTGATCGTGTTCATGAGTTTTATAAGTTTTCATTTTAAATCTGTTTTTAGTTATTGTTATCTAGTACATGGGAAAATCACAACAAATACTATATGTTACTGATTTTCAATATTTTCAGTACGCTTTCGCGAAAGCGTATACAACCTAATTATCAACACATTATGCATTTTTATCAGGTACTTTGTTATTGTAGTTAAAATATGTTCTGAGATTATTAAAGGTGCGGTAACACATCATACTAGGAACAGATAGGCGAAAGTCATTACTCGTAGGGAAGAATACTGGAGTTGCTTGGTTACGCCAATGTTTAGGATTAAAAATGGTTCGTTCTGAGCCTTGGTACAATAGGAAGTAGCGGGAAACTTGTCCAAAATGCTCGCCCTCTTGCGTTTCTTGTTTATCGTCAGCAAATCGAATATAAGCCCGATAGTCGGCTTGGTTAGAAATCGTAGGCAAGGTATGTGTGTTCCTTGAAAATTCAGGATCATCATGAAAAAAGAAATGACGACCATCATCTATTGTTAGATATAAAATGAGTTTTGCTTGCATATTGGATTGTGCTCGAAATCTTCTTGCACTAGCATGGCGAATAATAGAGGCATTCATTTCTACCTTTACACAGCGGCCATGTTTTGGATGCTCATAATCACGTATATCAAAAGTGTATGCATTAACCGTTGAAAAAGAATAAGGAAGTCCTCTTTTTAGTATTCCTTTTCTAACTTCTGTATGAAAAGAAGTTCCCCATTTACCACAAGCTGTTTGTTTGAATTCCCACTTAGTAGGATGATTCCCATGTTGCAAACGGGTTAGGTAATTTAAGGAATCAATAAACCCTTTCAAGATAAAGTGAGACTGAGAATACCGTAAGATTCCTCCTGCATCATTAGGGTGCTCTCTTCCATTAAAATTTGGAGTGTAATACAGTTTTCCTCGAGGATCATTATCATCTTGTAAGGCTTCCTCTGGAGGTGATGGTTGATGCAAGGACATTGCCATAAAATTCAGTAAACTATCTTGAGGTTGTTCCTTATTATAGGTTAGAGAATGATGTAGTTTACTACCCCAAAATATATGTTCTGGATTGCTGTAATGGTAATTTTGAGGAACCTGAGGGCTTAAAGAAAGGATATTTTGAACCTCCATCAGGTTTGTAGTCTTATAATACGTATCCAATAGTTTCAAAAGAATACGCTTATCACGTGGAGTCATATTTCCCGGAAGGGAACTCATACTTAAGTCAGCAAGTTCGCTTAATCTATCCTTTGTAAAGGTGAAATAAATCTTTATGATTTGTAGTTCTTCCCACTTCTTAAGTTCCTTAATATGGGTTTTGACTTGATTTTCAAGGTGGCAAGATTTTGGTGTCCAATCTTCATTCTGGATTTCTTGCTGTACCAATGTACTAAGGTAAAGAATCTCCCAATTAGGCGGTATTATATTTTCTTCATAGGTATGATCTTCTCCTACAAACACATCTATTTTAAAATTCACACCAATGAATGCCCTTTGTTGTTTTTGCCCTGGCTCAGCTAACAACTGAATCTTATGAGGTAATAGCGTCGCTTTTAATTTACAGGTGCCATCCGAAACATTGATATTTCTAATGTGTCTAGGAAGTCTACGGTTTAGAACAGCAAATTGACTGTTAAGTACTGCTTGCCTGATAGAAACAACCATATTAAATCCGCCTAAATCGTAATTTTGATTTGAAGTAGTCATAGGTTTAAAAAGTGTTTTGATTAAACGTTATGACAAAGCAACAGGATTTCAGAGGTGTAATATAGGACGTAAATACCTCCTTTTATGATTAAGGTAATTATACCTACTACAAGGAAATTGAATTTATATATTGATAACCAGATAGTTATCCTAAAAAATAATCATCTGGATGGATAAGGTTATGTTGTACACTGTAGAGCACCAATCCAGCGGTATTCTTAACACCCGTTTTTAAAAGAATTCGGTTTTTATGTCCTTCAACCGTGCGTTGAGTGATAAAAAGACGCTCTCCTATTTCTCTAGCCGTAAGTTGAAGACAAATCAATTTTAGGACTTCCAATTCTCTTTCTGAGAGTGCATCTTTTGAGGCTAAAGTAAGTTTTGGTGTATTGCTAGAGAGTTGTTCTTTGATCACATCTACCTGTTCTGGCAAGAAATAATGTCCTTTTGTATGGACTTCAATTAGAATATCTAGAAGTTTAGTAGCCTCTATTTCTTTAGGTAAAAAAGCATTGGCGCCAGATTTGAGCATAAAACCCATAAAGGATCTTTTATAATGAGAAGACAGCACAACAATTTTAATATCTGGGAATTCTTTTTTAAGAACAGACATCGTATCTATGCCATTCATTTTATCCATACGTAAATCGAGCAATACCATATCTGGAAGCGTATCGTTTTCCTGCAAAGCTTCTATCAACTCTACTCCATTGTATGCTGTGATGACAACTTCTATAGTTGTTGTTTCTTGAAAGAAGTTTTTTAATAACTCGACCACGAGTTTATCATCGTCAACAATGGCTAGATTAAAATGAGTTGTATTCATACGATGGGTAGTTTTATGAGCAGCAATAAGCTTGTTCCATTTTCTTTTGAAGAGGTAAGTTTATAGGTGCCTTTTAGAAGTTGCATTCTTAGTTCGATATTCTGTAGTCCAAGACCTTCGTGTTTTCCCTTGGTGCTAAAACCAATACCGTTGTCAGTTATTTTTAAAGCAATGTACTTTTTTGTTTCGCGTAGCGTAAATGACAGTTGAGTTGCCTTGGCGTGCTTTATACAGTTATTAATCACTTCTTGTACAATCCGTATGAGTTGTAGTTTTACATCTTTAGGGACTAAAAGAGAAGGTTCTTCGGTAATCGTTACTGTAACGGTATAAAAATTTCTGAGAGGTGATACCATATCACGTATCCACTCTGCTAGAGGTGTTTCTTCTAATAATGGAGGTGAGAGGTCATGAGAGATTCTACGAGCAATACCAATACTATCTCTAAGCATCTTTTGTGTGTCAACCTCTGTGGTTTTAGACGCTGATGCAAGTAATACTATATTAAGCTTTCCAATAAGTTCATCGTGTAGATTGGAAGCTATTCGTTCTCGTTCTCGTTCCTGCACTTTTATGCTAGAATCCAATAATGCTTCTTGGTGTTTAATTTTTTCGGCACTCAGTTTTTCTTGTGCAGTGACCATTTTCTTTAAATGCACTTGGACAAATACGACAATCGCCACTCCTAAGAATAGTACAATTAAAAAAACGATGAGTATCCAGAAAACTAACGTTTCTGAATCTTGCCATTGTGCCATATATAATAAGCTAAGTATAAATAAAATAATGGCATCGCAATCGCATTGATCAGCCAAATTGGAAACATTATTTTATTTGGAGTATTCACAAGAAAATTTACGATTAAAAACCATATACTATTTAATAAAAAGAATAACAACACAATACCATTAAACACTAATATATGTCCATCTTTTTGTACATCATTCTTTAGTACTTTCCAATAATAATATAGACTTATAAAGACCAATGCTACACTATCTATCACTCTTCCATATGATTTAAATTTTTCAGATTCAAAAGGATTGCAAGTAGCAATGTCTATTATAATGAGTAATAATAAAACTCCGATAATAAGTTGAAATACTCGGTTACTATTTTTAAATAAAAACCGATGGTATAGCATAGAAAATAGTAGTAATTCTATGAAACCAAAAATGGGTATTAAAATAAGATTATTATTAAATGCAATTGCTATATACCTACTTAGTAAATATGCAATAAGAGCAATAACTAAATAGAAGAAAAGATATTTACTACCTATGTCTATTTTTTTATAAATAAAAACTCCAACAATAATTCCTATAAATGAAGTTATTGCTGGGAGATGTTGTAATATTTTCAACCAAAAATCAATCGTAAATAGCATTTGCTAATTTTAGTAAATAGAATTTTTCTTTAGTAGCTATTTCTTTTAATATTGGTTTAAATGGAGGTACTAAATAAATCGTATTATAAAACGTATCCCCAGTATCATCATTATTTGGATACACAATCGCATTGGTATCTTTATCCCATACAATCATATCGCCTACCAATGATGTTACATTCCCTGGAGTTCCTACCTCATCTTTTAGCGCAAAAAATGCTAGATACGTTCTCCCTCTTTTCAAATATCTTTTGGGTATTACAAATACTTGATGAATTATCTCTTTCTCATCCAAGCGTGTTTTTAACCAACTCTCACAATGGTTTTCCCAATTCCCAATTCTCCTTTTTGCATCCTTAGGGTCTACTACATCTTTTAGTATTTCCTCATAACCTAGAGCCACTTTTACTACATGCTCCTGGATATACTCTTGCTTTTCACGATCCTTGCTTCGAGGAATTAATAACATATCTAGTGTATCTGTTTTGGACACCGCTAAATATGCATGTATAAACGCATCGTCACTTGAAAAATCGTCAGGCCATGTAAATGTAAAACAGTTCACACCTTTAAATAAGGCTTTCATTCCATCAAGGTCATTTCTTGAAGTGTCCCATTTTTTTATTGCTTCTTTTATTGCATCTAGTTTCATGTGAACGATTATTTAATTGACACTACTAATATAAATCAAACATCACTTAATCCACTACAAATAAGCAAATTATAAAATAGTATGATGTTATATATATACATCTCATAGTAAATAGGTACACTTGAAGTTTATGTTGATTCACCAACATCAGACAAAAACGAATACGGCTATAACCCCACTTCAAAACACATTGATTGCCATAAAAAACTGGGGTATTCACCCCAATATTCTAAAAGCTTTCCAAATTACTTTTGCTATCGTATTATAAGAAATGGAATTCATTCAGTAAAAATAATACGAAGCGTATATCTAAAAATCACTATTTTAAAAACACTATTACTATGAATCAGATTAAAGTACTTTCAAAATTATTTGTTATTGTCTCCATGTTATTTTTGAGTTCTACAATGTTTGCCCAGATTAAGCAAGTTTCTGGGAAAGTAAATTTTATAAGAGTCCATGAAGTAGGCGGAAAATATGGGCCACCCAACGATCAGATTGATGCAGAAGTTATTATTAAATTCAGAAACCATCCTGGAAAAGCTTTTGGGTTTACATTAAGAAACGATACTAATGAGTCCGTTAAAAATGGGATGTTAGACATTTTACGAGATGCGTTTAAGAATGATTATACAGTAACTATAGACTATAAGGCAAAAGCTGGGAATGATGTTAGACCTGCTGGTAAAAATGGTCTTATCATAAGAGTTTGGATTACTAAATAACTAGTCACTAATGATCTGGTATACGCTTTCGCGAAAGCGTACAAACTATATATCAAACAGATAGAGAAATCCAGATCCATTTATAGTTGAATCACAAAAAAATGCTGGACAAAATTGTCCAGCATTTTTTTGTTGCCTACTAGTAACCTATCAGGTCATTATGTATAATTCTTTACAACGACATCATATAAGGGTGTTTTTGCTAGTGTGTCTACTGTCATAGATGATCCATCACAGCTACCGTTATCCCAATGTGTAAAATCTTTATCACCATAATCTATCGTACATTCCGTTCCTCCCGCATGGCTATAGGCACCAAACATCGCTTCAGAATCTCCTTTACTTAACCACACTTTATCTGCAAATTGAAAGTAACATAGTCCTATTAACTTGCTCGGGTTTTGAGTATGGTATGCAATACTTCCAGACAATTGACCATCAACAAAAGCTTCATAACCACTATTATTTCTTCCGTAGCCAATCTCAGTAAAGAGAATCGGTTTTTTATAGGCATCATACGCCAAGTCTACATAGCCTTTGCCCGAGCCCTCTGCATTTGTAAACAAATAGTCCTCATTGTTATACGTTTGAGGTGCTAGAAACAATCGCTTATTTAAGTTCTTTGCAGTGACTTTATCTAAAGCAGCAAACAATGGATCCCAAAATCCAAAACATGGATACTGTCCGCCATAGGTAGCAAAATCTACAGGATGCCCAATTTGCAGTTCGCGATAGCCACTATACGTACTTGCCTCTATTGTTGCCCAATCTGTCGTAAAATCAATACAATTCTGTGCATCAAATCCATTTAGTCTTGGCTCATTTCCTATAATAATCCCTTCGATTGCCGAATGGTAATCCGTCTTCCCAGCATTCGAAAACGAATCGATAAGACTATGGATTAATGTTTTTCTATTAGGCAGTCCTTCACCAGGTTTTAAAAAATAATTGGAAACAGGAACGAGTACTTTGATATTATGTGCATTGCAATAATCTAGAAACTTTAAGTGATTATTTCTTGGTTCCCAATCGTATAATCTAATTAATTGTACCCCCATATCACGTAAGGTTTGAATATCATTTCGTGCTTTATTTGGGCCTGTTAAGTTACACGAACTTCCCGTAGAAGACGTATATGCATTTCCCCAAATAGGTTCCATAGGGTCGTACGCAATATCACTTCCAAAAAAAATACATGTCTTGTTTGCCGTAGAAGGATTATATCCTGGAGGAAATGGTTGGTAACAAATACCTTTAAAGTTTGCCATCTTATTTCTGTGGTTTGATTAGTAAGATCTAAACTTATCAATTCCATATCAATAAAAACTGCGCATAAATACGGGGTTTCATTGGGGTGTATTTGTGTGTTATTTAGGAAATCGCTTTATAATTACTGGAGGGTATACAAGTAATGTTAAGGAGTAGCTAAAAGTCAATAATTATATAACATGGTGTTACACATCCGTATAAAACGTCAATCCATTCATATTTGGATCATAAAAGGCAAACTCACGAGTGCCCCAAGACGTTTCTTTTAAAGACGTATTTTTATGGAAGACATCTTTAGTTTTATATTCATCATATAAAGCATTTATGTCTTGTATTACAAAGCGAAGTGAAGAAGCATTCATTTGCTTCCAGTTAGAAGCGTCATGCCATTGTAAATGAATCTCAATACCATCACGAGTAATTCCTGCATACATAGGATTGTGTTGATCATCTGCAAAAGCAATCTCAAATCCTAGCTTCTCTACATAATAACGCAACGAGGCTACCACATCCCTTACAGGAAGTACTGGATGAACGGTTTGTAGATAGCCTTTTGGCATACGTTATAAATTTCCTAATGCAGTAAGTTCGGTTTTTGCCTGATTATATTCGGTGATCATATCAGAGACGATTTGACCAGCAGGTTTAATATCGTGTATAAGTCCTGAAATTTGCCCTATTTCTAATTCGCCATCCTCAAGATCTCCTTCAAACATACCGCGTTTTGCACGTGCTCGTCCTAACAATTCTTTGAGTTGTTCTGGCGTAGGTGATGTTTGGTATAACTCAGCTAACTGGTTATAGAATTTATTTTTAATTAAACGTACAGGAGCGAGTTCTTTAAGGGTCAAAACGGTATCACCTTCATTTGCATCTACAATTGCTTGTTTAAATAATTGATGCGCACTTGACTCTTCGCTCGCCGCAAAGCGACTTCCTACTTGCACGCCATCGGCTCCGAGAACCATCGCAGCAAGCATGCCTCTTCCGGTACCTATTCCTCCTGCAGCAATAAGTGGGATATCAAGCTTCTCCTTTACCATAGGAATGAGCGTAAGCGTTGTTGTCTCTTCACGTCCGTTATGACCTCCAGCTTCAAAACCTTCGGCTACGATCGCATCTACACCAGCATCTTGTGCTTTGAGTGCAAACTTCACACTACTCACTACGTGAACGACTTTGATATTATGCTTTTTAAGATGAGATGTCCATAACTTAGGATTTCCTGCACTCGTAAAAACAATAGGGACTTTATAGTCTACTATGGTTTTCATGTGTTCCTCTATATTAGGATACAGCATTGGGATATTTACCCCAAAAGGTTTGTCGGTTGCTTTTTTACATTTTTGGATATGCTCTACAAGTACCTCTGGATACATAGAAGCGGCGCCTATAAGCCCCAATCCTCCTGCATTACTTACGGCACTTGCCAGTCGCCATCCACTATTCCAAATCATTCCGCCTTGTATTAACGGATATTGTATATCAAATAAGTCTGTGATTTTCCCCACTATTGTTTAATCAGCTTTTGTGTTGTAGAAAGCGTGTCATCCTGAATCTGAACAATATACACTCCTGTAGTCAGTCTATCTATAGCCACTACATTATCTGTAGTCGTTACATCTGTATTGATCACTTGTTTTCCTAGCATATCATAAATGGCAATACGCGCTCTTTCTATTCCTTCTGGAAACTGGATTTGAACGATATTACTACTTGGATTTGGTGAAAGTGTATACGCTTTCGCGAAAGCGGACTCCTCACCGACACTTAATGTATTGGTAAATGCATCTTCAAAATTGGGAATTCCATATCCCATTTGAGCATTTGGTGTATCAAATAAATGTGCCGATTCTCTCACCAATTGCATAATCTCTTCATTTGTTTTTTCTGGGAATGCTTGCCAGAAACAAGTGACTGCACCTGCCATAATAGGCGAACTAAAACTTGTCCCACTACTTGTTGTAATGGTTCCATTAGGTATAATTACAGCACTGCTTTGTCCTTTTGCCATTACATCTGGCTTTACACGTCCATCACTAGAAGGACCTATACTACTAAAACCAACGTAGTTTCCGTTACTATCTACGGCGCCTACAGTAAGCACACCAGGTGCATCTGCTGGGGCAGCAATCATATCAGTACCTGAATTACCAGCACTAGTTACCAAAAGCATTCCTTTTTCAAAAGCAAGATTGGATCCTCTAGATATAAATGCAGTTTGTCCATCCATATCTTCATAAGAATAGCTATAGTTAGGATTATCATAATTACGATATCCAAGGGATGTATTAATCACATCAACTCCTAGGCTATCTGCGCGTTCTGCTGCTTCTACCCAATACGATTCTTCTACTGGATTTTCACTAGCTACATCTTCTGTACGAAAACAATATAATGATACATCGGGTGCCGTTCCTACAAATTGATCTTGTATAAATCCAGCTATATCACTAGCTGTACGAGTTCCGTGACTACTACCTCCAAAGGCAAACTCATTATCTACACGCGCCACAAAATCATATCCATCTAGTAAACGTCCTTCATCTCTAACACGCGCAAAACCAGCATTGGTGTCAACTCCCGGAAAACCTGAGTCTAATACGGCTACAATCATGCCTGCTCCAGTAAAATCTTGTTCGTGTAAAAAGTCTGCAGAGAGCATGGTGACTTGATTTTCTGTAGCTCCATAATTATATGTAACTCGCTGTTGAACAGATACGGGTTCATTCTTTGGATTTTCAAAATCTGGTGCAAAACTCGTTAAACTATCATCAGCAAATTCTATACTAGATACAAATCCTAATGTTTCCAAAGCATCAATATCTGCCTCTGAACCACGTACGTGTACACAGTTCATCCACTTTGACTTGGCTAGTACCGTAATACCCGTTTGTTGTTTTATTTGTGTAATGTAAGATTCATTTACAGGAACATCTCTCTCATCTATAGCCACACCATGCGAGGCTTTACGATCGATAGCTTCTTGTGTAAGAATTGTTAATGGGTTTGCAATGCTCGTTGCTACGTTTTCTTTATCTGTAAAAAACACCCAAGCATCTTGTTGTGCAAAGGTCATACATGGCATAAGTAGGATCGCCAATAGTAGAATTCTTTTCATAATATGTAGTTTTTTTATAAAGTTACGAAATAACTCCCGAACCTAAGCACTCATCTCCATGATACCAAGCAACAAATTGTCCTTCGGCAATAGCAGTTTGTGGATTATCAAAGATTACATACATCCCTCCTTCTACACGGTATAGTGTTGCTTTTTCTAGAGGTTGTCTATAACGTATACGGGCTTCTACGTCCATGGTTTCATCTATAGACAATGTCAGATCTTCTCGTATCCAGTGTATTTCTTCTTCTTTTACAAAAAGTCCTTTACGGTATAATCCAGGATGACTTTTTCCTTGTCCTGTATAAATAACGTTTTCTTTTACGTCTGTTTCTATCACAAATAAAGGTTCGGCTGTACCTCCAACAGCAAGTCCTTTGCGTTGCCCTTTTGTAAAGTAATGGGCACCTTGGTGCTTTGCGACGACCTTTCCGTCTGCTACTTGATATACTGGTTTTTCTGCGAGAAGGGGTAAGTCTGCTTTCGCGAAAGCGTTACTAGCCACATCCCTATTTATCATTTGTGGAACAGCACTTTCTGGAATCTCTACAATCACACCTTCTTTAGGTCGGAGTTGTTGTTGTAAAAAATCAGGAAGGCGTACTTTACCTATAAAACAAAGTCCTTGAGAATCTTTTTTTCCAGCGGTAACTAGATCTTGCGCAAGGGCAATTTCTCTTACTTTTGGTTTTTGGAGATGTCCTATTGGAAATAATGTTTTGGCAAGTTGTTCTTGCGACAATTGACATAAAAAATACGACTGATCTTTATTTCCATCAGCTCCAGCAAGTAATTGGTGTACTTCTTTACCGTCTTTTTCTATCGTTGTTTTTTGGCAATAATGTCCTGTAGCCACATAATCTGCTCCTAAACTCAATGCAATTTTCATAAAAACATCAAACTTAATCTCACGATTACATAACACATCAGGATTAGGGGTACGCCCCATCTCGTATTCCTTAAACATATAGTTTACGATACGCTCTTTATATTCTTCACTAAGGTCTACAGTTTGAAAAGGAATACCCAATTTATCTGCAACAAGCATGGCATCATTACTATCATCTAACCAAGGGCACTCATCAGATATGGTGACAGAATCATCATGCCAGTTTTTCATAAAAAGGCCAATCACTTGATATCCTTGTTCTTTTAATAAATAGGCTGTAACACTACTATCTACTCCTCCACTAAGACCTACAACTACTGTTTTCATAATATTCTCTGCCTAAGCAGAGATTTGTTTTTAATTACTATTTATACGCTTTCGCGAAAGCGGAATCAACCGCTTATAATATGTTGCAAAATTACGCAATTATTTAGGGAAATCTATTGATTCCTTACTTCACTAGTTTTGTGTCTGGATATGCTGCTTGCCATCCAAACCAAAAGGCATTAAATGTATGTATTCTAGGTCTCACTTCACCCGAAGAATTTTCTATACGATCTTCATATACTGTCCAAACGTCTCCTCTTGCGTCTGTCGCTGTGCTCTTTTGATCGTATTTTTTAAAATTGAGATTCCTAGCATTGTATACTCTATTTGCACCTGTTTTATCTGTAAAAACGACAAATCGTGTATCTCCAATTGTAGATTGATATACAGGGTTTTTCTTAAGGTATTTTACAGAAATTGCGAGTGGTTGTTCTGGGTATTCAGGAAGTCGTATAGCAAGTATAGATTGTTTGTTTTTTAACTTTCCATTTACAGAAGGGACATTAAACATTAAGTCATCGTTTGCAAAATACGCTTGGTAGGCTACTCCTTCTCCATAATCTCTACGGTGTCCTGTGCTTAGAGAAAGTACTTCTGTTTCTGGATGGCGTTCTTTCCATTCTCCCCAAGTGGTTGTGACCACACTTAAATAATCCATTTGAATTCCTTTGCCTACAAGAGGGCCAACTACTGGTTTTCCTTCTAATGTACTCCATAGCGATTGTGTAGCTTGATCATACATGAGTTTATTAGATCGGTACAGGAACCCGCTAGTTCCCATCTCATGTACAATGCCGTTTACTTCACTTTTATAAAGAATCACAGTTCCACATAAGGTACAATAGACGCCTGTTACTGGGATGCCTCCTACTTCATCTACAAACATCTCATGCCATGCGAGAATTCGTTTTGGATATGCGCGTGCATCACCATTTACTACGATTCCAAATACAATATGATCATCTTCTAGATAGGAAGCACTACTTGCCGGAATCATCGCTGGATCACGTAATGGAGGGATTCCATCTTGTTGCACGCCTCCCCAACGTATTTCATCCATACGAATTAAACTAGAAGGTTGACGTCCTTGGAAATAAGTTTCAAATTTAGCGTCTAGTGATTTGTGAAGTTGTGATTTAAAATACGCATAATCAGGAAGTATTTTTTGTTCCTGATTCCACAGGTATTCATACCATTTATTAAAATCCAGACCAAAATTCTGACCTGTCTTTTTTTGTAAAACCAATGCCATCTTAACGCCTATATCTGATGTGTATCCAAAATACATCACTTCTATAGCCATAATGGTAAACTCTGGTTTCCAGTTTTTTTCTATGGTTGTGAGTAACTTTTCCTGTTCAGATCGACTTGATGTTGTTACTAAATCTAAGAAATAATGAATTTCGCTTGATGCAGATACTTCTTGAGAAAACATTTTTGGACTATTAAGAAGTCCTATTGAAATCCCAAGGAGAGAAAACAATACTGTTTTTTTAATAGCTTGTAACATATCTTTTCTTTTGAAAGTCGTTACAAATGTTAAAATCTAACGTATGATAACAGAAGTTTAAGAATTAATGCGTTCCTGTTCCAAATTTATTACGAGGAAATTTGACTGTTTTTTCTAATTTTCCATTTTTATAATACTTCCAAGTTCCGTCTTTCTTATTGTCTTTATACTTTCCTTCTCTTAATAATGTACCGTTTAACTCATACAACTTTACTGGGCCGTGGAGTTTTCCGTCTACGTGGGTATATGTTTTTACAACAATACCTTCTTCACTATAATGCGTTTCTACTCCATTTTCTTTTCCTTTTGTATAATTTACTCGCTGTGCTATAGCACCATTCTCAAAATACACGACACGTTCTCCTTCTAATAGGTTATTTACATAGTATTCTTCTGTCATCACCTTTACTCCGTCTTGATGATAATACATCCATTTTCCTTCTCTAGAGCGTTGTTTCATTTTTCCTTCACTCACTTTTTTTCCTTCAGTTGTGTAAAATATAACATCTAAAAGTTCGTTTCCAACCGTATATATTTTGATCGCGGTAGGATGTCCACCTTTTGAGTCATAAAACTTAAAAGTTCCCACTTCTTGACCATGATCAAATGCTCCTTGATATCGGATCTGTTTTGACCCTTCATAAAACTTGCGCCAAGTACCATGTTTTTTACCATTTTCATCTATATTGTTAACTTCTTGTGCTATTGCAGAAAATTGAAATATCACACAGAAAACGAAAAAAAATAAATTTTGTTTAATCATTTTAATTTTATTTTATACTCTTTGCTTACCTAACCTAAGTATTATATTTGTTATTAGAGAAGCAAACACAATCACTATGAAAAGATTTATTAATTATACAAAAATAGCAATCCTTGCTATAACGTTCACAGGAATCATTTCTTGTGTAGATGATGACGATAATGGTAACATTATAGATAATACACCAAGTAATAGCATTTTGGATATTGCTATAAGCAATCCTGATTTTAGTTCTTTATTAGCTGCATTACAGCAAACGGGTCTTGATGCTACACTTGCTGGTAGTGGGACTTTTACTGTATTTGCTCCTACAAATGACGCTTTTGATACCTTCCTAGGGGGAACCTTACTAGAAGATATAGATGATGATGTATTAACTCAGTTATTATTAAATCACGTCATTAACGCTGAGATTCCATCTGCAGATTTAATAACCGGATATCAAAAGAATTTAGCAACAGAAGCTTCTACAAATGCAAATATTGATATGTATATAGATACTTCAAGTGGTGTAACAATTAATAATCAATCTACAGTTACAACTCCTGATATAGATGCAGATAATGGAATAGTGCATATCGTAGATACTGTTATAGAATTACCTACTCTTGTCACGCTTACAACTATAAATCCAGTATTAAGTTCTCTTATCGCTGCTCTTACCGATGAAGGAAATACAACTTTTGTTGATTTATTATCTGATACGACTTCAGATTTTACCGTATTTGCTCCTACCAACGATGCTTTTACTACTTTTTTAAATGGTAGTACCTTAGATGATATAGATAATGATGTTCTTGGACAGCTCTTATCAAATCATGTAATTCCAAATACAGTTGGTATCTCTACTGCCATAGGAAACTCTTATGTAAGTACATCTGCTATTTTTAATGGAGAAGCAGACGCTCCTATAAGTATGTATCTCAATACAGATAGTGGTTTAACTATTAATGGAAGTGTAAATGCTACTCAGACAGATATTGTTGCTGTAAATGGTGTTATCCATATAGTTGATGCAGTTATAGAACTTCCGGATGTAACAACATTTGCACTTGCAGATCCTATGTTTTCTTCACTTGTAACAGCACTTACAACAGACGCTTCTTTTAATTTTATAGATGCACTTCAAACACCTAATGGAACAATGCCAGCACCTTTTACTGTATTTGCTCCTACAAATGACGCCTTTACAGAATTACTTGCAGATTTAGACCTTGTAAGCCTTGATGAAGTTCCTGTTTCTACATTACAAACAATAATAGAATTACACATAGTTCCTGGTGCAAACGTACGAACAGAAGACCTTGCTGATATAGATGGTACAAACGTAACAACACTAGGAGGCACCGCTATTACAATAGACGCTGCTACACCTGCTCTTATAGATCCAGATGGTGAATCTAATGGAATTATAGTAACCAATGCTCAAGCTACAAATGGAGTTATACAAACAGTAAGTCGTGTATTAAGAGATTTCTAATACAAAAAAATCAATACCATACTAACACATTTTTTAGATTAATGACAACGTTAGTATAACAGAAGCTCCGATATTTTCAGTTGTATCGGAGCTTTTATTATGGATGCAACATAATTCTATAAGTATTTTAAACCCCTTTAGACAAGTGAAGGATAGGTAAAAAGTAATAGATGAGTTAAATTAAATAGCATATGCAAAAGCATTGAACTTTCTATTCTTTTTGTTTTATGATATATATATCCATAAAATACTCCAGCTATAGAAGCGAGAATTATATATAGTATTCCGCCATTATAGTGTGCTAATCCAAAAGCTAACGAAGCCACAAGTAAACTAACAGTTAAAGCATACTTACTAGGCAACGCATCATAAATTCTTTGTTGGATAAACCTCCTAAATATGGCTTCTTCTGCTAGACAGGTAAAAAACAAATTAACGAGAATCCATATAGGTGTAAAGTAAGGTAGTTTGGGTTCAAACTTAGAATACCCTAATACTGTTGCTAACACAAAGAAAAGTAGTGCCATAATAGCGAGGCTTATTCCTATTTGCTTTAGAATAAATAAGGTATTTACTTTTAGAGCTTTATAACTAAAGGCTACTATAAATATTCCTATGGCCGTTTTATCCAAATTAAAATATAAACTATACGAACTAGAACTTGGACTTAAAACAATAGCGTCTACATATTTATAATTATCAAATCCAAGAATTTCAATATGGAGCATTAAAGGAATAGCTAGAAGGAGTACTAAGAAGAATAGGAGAATACTCCTTTTTTGATAGTAATAATAAGTTGCAAAGCCTAAGGTCGTAGTATATACTAATGATACAACAGATGCTCTTTCAAATGATAAAGCACATATAAATGATAGTATTATAAAAAACAACCATAATGGTATTTTATTAAATAGTTTATATCTAAACCATATAGAAATAACACTAACTAATAGAAAACCGTACGTAAGAAGAATCGTTATATCCATATTTACAATACTAATCATTTAAAATAAAAGTGCAATCAATAAACAAAAAAAGTGATGCAAATGCATCACTTTTTCATCTATATATGAAAGGAATATTATTTCTTCCCTTTAGCATTCTTTTGTTTTTCAGCTTGTTCCATCATCTCAGCCATTTTCTTTTGGAAACGACCTTGTTTTTAAAAGCAAAAACGAAAAGTCTTATAAGATATAATTTTAACCTTTCATGAAACCAATATAGCTATCTATCATTACTATATATAAAAGCTAGAATTACTAATAATTATTCTGTACAAATCCCTTGGCTTAATTGAAAACTGGTTGGATTAAATAAGTTATTTTCTACAATAAAATTGCCGACCAAGCCATCAGATGTAATTACTGGTACCAATCCGCAGAAATCAGATAAAGACTCATTTCTAGATATATCCAATTCATTTGTGATTGCTGTTAAATTAGAAAACCCATCCAAGTTTTGAAGACTATTATTATCTAGAATTCTAATTCTATTTATACTTGTAAGAGAATTAAAGCCATCAATATTGGTCAAATTTTGATTAAGTAAAATGGATAGTTCGCAACTAATTCCGGTCTCGGTAATGCTTTGAAGAGCATCTATATTTATAAGTTGATCATTATTTTCAATTTTAATATCTGACTCAACATATTCAATATTAATACCGTCAAGTGATTCTAGAAAATTCATGTCCCCAACACTAAATACATTTGTAACTCTTTTTAAACCAGAAAAAGCAAAAAGATCTGTCCAAATTAAGTTACCAATAGATAAGACTTTAATTTCTTCAATATTACTAAATGTTGTCGTATTTTCTAACATCGGAAGGTTTGATATACCAATACCATTAATTATATTTCCATCCAATTGTAAAGCATCAATGCTTTCTAACCTAGGGTTACTGAAAATCTGAATATTTTGAACTTCTCTTAAGTTTTCTAATCCATTAAATGTTTCTAATTGAGAATTACCAGATACACTTAATATATTAACCTTTCTTAATGAATTAATAGGGGTTAAATCAATAATAGGATCACTTAATGCACTTGATATATTCAGAGTTCCTGTGACTTCAATTAAATTCATCTGACCATAAAAATCGACATTACCCTGCGATGTTAAGAATAGGTCTCCCACATGTATGTATTCTTCAACTATAGATTGATTTACCTCAGCATCATCATCACTGCAAGACAGAAATAAATAAGAGAAAAGAATAAAAGCAAATGTTTTAAAATAGTATAACTTAAAAGGCATAATATTGAGTTAATTAGTACTGAATGATAAAACCAATTATTTTTTAGCATTCTTTTGTTTTTCAGCTTGCTCCATCATCTCAGCCATTTTCTTTTGGAAACGACCTTGTTTTTTAGGCTTTGCTTTCTTCACTTCTATTTTTGCTTTGATCTTATCTTCATCAATAATATACTTCTTGATAACCAAGATAATACCGATAGTAAGTAAGTTAGAAATGAAGTAATATAAACTCAATCCACTGGCATAATTATTAAAGAAGAATAACATTAATAGTGGAGAGAAATACATCATATATTTCATCATTTTACCCATATCTGGCATCCCTTCTTGCGTAGGCTGTTGCATCGCTTGATTTCCTGTTGTTAATCGCATAGAGAAGAAAATAGTTACTGCTGCTAATATTGGAAATAAACTCACGTGGTTCCCATAAAAACTAGAGATAATAGGAATATTAAAATCCCACTGGAAAATAGCATCATAAGAACTTAAATCTTCTGCCCATAAAAAGCTTTTACCTCGTAAATCAAAAGCAGATGGAAAGAATGTAAATAAGGCATAAAAGACAGGGATTTGCAATAACGCTGGCAAACAACCTGCTGCTGGACTAGCGCCTGCTTTACTATACAATGCCATTGTTTCCTTTTGTTTCTTCATTGCATTGTCCTTGTACTTCTCAGAAATAGCAGTTATTTCTGGTTTAAGTACTTTCATCTTTGCTTGAGAAACATACTGTTTATACTGTACTGGAGATAATAATAACTTAATAAAAACTGTCATTAAGATAATCGCAATTCCTGCTGGTAAAAACCCTGATAAAAATCCAAAGAATGGAATGACTAGGTATTTATTTAAGAATCCAAAAATTCCCCAACCCAATGGCATTGCTTCATCTAGGTTACGGTCATACTCTTTTAAGATTTTATAATCTGTAGGACCATAATACATATTCATTGCATAATCTAATTCTCCATTTTTAGGAGCCAATAAAAGATCTGCTTTGTATTCTTTTGTAAACTCTGTTTTTTCCTCTGCATCATCTGCAATTTTAAACAAATCGGTAGATGTTAGTTTTGCTTCTTCAAAGGGTGTATCCGTCAATAGCATAGAACTAAAGAAGTGCTGACGATAATTCATCCAAGAAAGATCTTTTCTTAGTTCATCATCCTCACCCATCTGACTTAATTTATCAGTCTTCCCATCTTCATATTCATATGTAAGTCGTGTATATCTATTTTCATACTTAATACTCTTTGCATGACGCATTCCTTTAAAATCCCATTGCAAACGCATAGGTTGACTTGTATTAAGTACACGAGAAAGTCCTTGCGATCTCATCCCAAAATCAAGCATATAATCGCCTTTCTTTAACTCGTAACGATATTCAAAGAATTCTGTAGGCGAAACTTTTAAACGCATTGTCAAAACCTCATTATCTCCATTTTTTGAAAGTTGTGGTTCAAAAAATAAATCTTTTGTATTCAGGTTACGATTATCTGTCGTGCTAAAAGAAACATTAAACTCACTATTTCCATCCTTAATTAGATATACTGGAATAGAATCAAACGTTTTATGTTGTAATAAAGTAGCTTTTACAATATGCCCTCCTTTATTACTTACCTCTAGTTCAAGAACATCATTCTTTACTACAGTCACCCCTTCCTTTGCCGAAGCTAATGTTCCTGAATATGCAAAAGCTCCTAATCTGTTTTGCAATTGAGAACGTCCTATAGAATCTGTAGGTGTAACCGTATTAGTAAAGTCTGGTGTCGCAACTTCTGAAGTTTCTTGTGCTTGCTCTTCTTGTACTTGTTCTTGTTTTGCCTCTTCTAGCGCTTGAAGTTCTTCAGGACTAGGTTTGACATAAAATATATATAGAATAATGGCTCCCATTAAGAGCATTCCTATCAGTGAAGTTCTATCGAGTTTTTTCATTAATTGGTATTATATAGTTCGCTTTTGCGAAAGTAATATTTCTTATAAGAGATAGCAATTCTATCTCCAAAGGTTTCTTTTATGCCATACTGGCATTATTTTTTTTCTGCATATGTAACTGCTGCTTTCACAAAAGCTACAAATAACGGATGAGGATTTGCCACAGTACTCTTATACTCAGGATGATACTGTACTCCTACAAACCATGGGTGGTCAGGTAACTCAATAATTTCTACAAGTCCTGTATTTGGGTTTGTTCCCGTAATTTTCATTCCTGCAGTGACAAGCTGGTCACGATACGCATCATTAAATTCATAACGATGGCGATGACGCTCTTCTATAATATCAGTTTTGTACACATCGCGTACGATACTTCCTTCGGCAAGAGCACATTCCCAAGCACCTAAACGCATGGTTCCTCCCATATCGGTAATGCTCTTCTGTTCTTCCATGATATCAATCACTGGATGTGGTGTAGTAGGATCCATTTCGGTTGAGTTCGCTTTCGCGAAAGCGCACACATTCCTACCATATTCTATCACTGCCATCTGCATTCCTAAACAGATTCCTAAAAACGGAATTTTATGTTCTCGTGCATATTGTACAGCTTTGATTTTTCCTTCAATACCTCGTTCTCCAAAACCTGGCGCTACAAGGACTCCATCTAATTTTGAAATTTGATTTTTAATAACCTCATCAGAGATATATTCACTATGGATACTTTCAATCTTTACTTTAACTTCATTTTCTGCACCTGCATGAATAAAAGATTCTAGTATTGATTTGTATGAATCTTGAAGTTCTACATATTTCCCTATAAGTCCAATAGTAACTTGAGACTTAGGGTTTTTATGCTTGGTTAAAAATTCGTTCCAACGCGTTAATGTAGGCGTTGTTGTATCATCTAAATCTAAGTTCTTAAGAACAATTTTATCCAATCCTTCTTCCAACATAAGATTAGGAACATCATAAATTGTGCTTGCATCTATAGACTCTATCACTGCTTCTCGTTCTACATTACAAAAACGAGCTAGTTTTGAGCGCAATTCATCATTAAGTTTATGTTCTGTACGACATACTAGTATATCTGCTTGTATCCCGCTCTCCATCAATGTCTTTACACTGTGTTGTGTAGGTTTTGTCTTAAGTTCACCTGCAGCAGCAAGATATGGGATAAGTGTCAAATGTATCACAAGTGAGTTTTGCTTTCCTAGTTCCCATTTTAATTGACGGATACTTTCTATATATGGTAGTGATTCTATATCTCCTACAGTTCCTCCTATTTCTGTGATTACGATATCATAATCTCCACTTTTTCCAAGAATCTGAATACGTTCTTTAATCTCATTGGTAATATGAGGAATTACTTGAACTGTTTTTCCTAAAAACTCTCCTCTACGTTCTTTATCTATTACACTTTGGTATATACGCCCTGTTGTAACATTGTTTGATTGTGAGGTTGGAACGTTTAAGAAACGCTCGTAATGTCCTAAATCTAAATCTGTTTCTGCTCCATCATCTGTCACATAACACTCCCCATGTTCGTATGGATTAAGGGTTCCAGGATCAATATTGATATAGGGATCTAGTTTTTGAATAGTCACTCGGTGGCCTCGTGCTTGCAATAGTTTTGCAAGAGATGCGGCAATGATGCCTTTACCTAATGAAGAAGATACTCCGCCCGTTACGAAGATGTATTTTGTAGTTGCCATTAATGGAAATCTATGATTCGTTTACGGGGCGTAAAGGTACAGAATTTTATAGGTAGATGCCCTATTTTTTGGAGGTTATTTTATAGGGCGTTCTAATTAATTGCATCTATTTCTTGTCCCATTGGATATCAATGATTCGCATGTATGTATGCTACAAATCATCTTTAAAAAACTAAAAAGCCAGAACAATAATGTTCTGGCTTTTTTATAGTATTATATATTCTTCTATTTTATAAAAAGTGCATTACATCTCCATCTTGAACGATATATGCTTTTCCTTCTGCTCTTAGTTTTCCAGCTTCGCGTGCCTTAGAATCACTTCCGTAATGTACGTAATCATCATAACTTACTACTTCTGCACGTATAAATTTGTTTTCAAAATCTGAGTGTATTACCCCTCCTGCTTGTGGTGCTGTAGATCCTATATTAATGGTCCAAGCACGTACTTCTTTAACACCTGCTGTAAAATACGTTTGCTGATTTAATAATTTATAAGCGCTACGTATTAATTTTGCACTTCCTGGTTCATCAAGTCCAATATCTGCAAGAAACATCTGGCGCTCTTCATAGTCATCTAGTTCTGTAATATCGGCTTCGATTCCTACAGCAAGGACTAACACCTCTGCATCTTCATCTTTTACATTTTCTTTTACAAGATCTACATATGCATTTCCGTTTACCGCACTATTCTCATCTACATTACATACGTACATTACAGGCTTATCTGTTATAAACTGTAATGGTTTTACATAAGTTGCACGTGCGTCATCATCTATAGCGATAGCTCGTACAGACATACCTGCTTCTAATCCTTTTTTAAGAGCTACTAATACAGCTTCTTCATCCTGCGCTTCTTTATTTCCAGTCCTAGCGGCTCTCTTAACTTTTTCTAACTTCTTATCTACTGTTTCCAGATCTTTTAATTGAAGCTCTATATCAATGGTTTCTTTATCACGTATAGGATCTACATTTCCATCTACGTGTACAATGTTATCATTATCAAAACAACGCAATACATGTAGGATCGCATCAGTCTCACGGATATTTCCAAGAAATTGATTTCCTAATCCTTCTCCTTTACTTGCTCCTTTTACAAGTCCTGCAATATCTACTATATCTACAGTTGCAGGTACAACACGTTCTGGGACTACTAGTTCTTCTAGTTTTTCAAGGCGAGGATCTGGTACATTAACCACTCCTATGTTTGGTTCTATGGTACAAAATGGGAAGTTTGCACTTTGCGCTTTGGCATTAGACAAACAATTAAATAAAGTTGATTTACCAACATTAGGTAATCCTACGATTCCTGCTTTCATATATGTGTTTTAATACGCTTTCGCGAAAGCGGCTTTCTTATCAACCACTTTTTTTCGAGGTGCAAAGATACTAGGAAAAGAGATACTATAACAACAACCTACAATCAAAAAAGGAATCTCCATATCCTAAAGTAAAAAAGCCTCAACAAATGTTGAGGCTTTTGAAACTATATATATCTTACATACAACAAGGGTATATTCTAAAGTGCACATTCCAAACCACACATAGCGATAAAGACTGGACTTGCGATACTACATCCTATTATTGTAAAAATATTTTCTTGACAAACATCTACCAATCCTTGAATACAATCGCCAAAACAACTTCTCATTTGCCATTGTACTTCAATTCCTTTTTCTGTCTCCACTAGTGTATACTCTGCAAAAACTTGATGAGAATCGTTACGGATTTTGAAATTTACATTATTGGTTCCTGCTACTGTATGACTTTCTATAATCATTGATTTACCAACTTGATTGTTTTCTACAGTAAAAAATAATTGACTTTGAGCAACCTTATTATTTGTTACGTCTGTATTATTTACCACATCCATAGAATACAGTGTTTGTCCATTTTCTGTATGCAATGCTAAAGACCTATCCATCGTAGTCTTATCTACATCTGGATAATTATTTTCTATCTGTTCAAAATTTTCTGTAGAGAATAGAAGTTGGGCTTCTGGTTGAAACTCTGAACTTGTATCAAGATCTGTTTCTGTTTCACAGGCAGTGAAGGCTAATAATACTAAAGATAACATCAATAAATTTTTCATCATTATAATATTTTATGGTTAGTAATAATGAAATGTATTTCTATATATAATGCTGCACAAAAAAACGAAGATTTAGTGTATAAGTGTTGATGTTTTTTTCAAATTCGTTTTATAACACGCTTATTCATTGCTTTTTATAGTCACTTTCCCCTTTTGCCCGTACCATTTTGTAATGGTGTTTTCGGCAGGCTTAAAACGAGGTGTAAAGTCTACGCTATTCTTAGTACTTTCTGGTGTAGATCCAGTATGCCATTGCCATATATAACATCCAGCAAACCAAGGTTCATCCCATAATTTCTGAAACATAGCTTCGTAAGCTAGTTGTTGCGTTTGATTTGATTTTTTCTTAGTTAACGCACCAGTAATTGCTCCCCATTCCCAAGGTTTTATAGTCGCAGACACATCACTACGATAGCCAACCTCTGTAAATAAAATAGGTTTTTTATAGGCTTGAGATGCTATTTTCATCTTTTCAATATGTACATCCCAACCTTGCTTGATTTCTTCTAAATTTGGACTTTTATTTGTTGTCAACGGAAAATAAGCTTGAAGTCCTATATAATCCAGTTCATCCCAAAATGGAATATCTTCTATAGGGTCATCCCAGTTTAAAGCATAGGTTAACTTTCCAGAATACAAGGTCTTGATCTCTTTTATAAGTTCAAACCAAGCATCTGGTTTATTTTTAATTACAGTACGTAGTTCTGTGCCTATACAAAACAAAGGAACATCTGTCACTGCTGCTATACGGGCATATTGTAGCATTCTTTCTTTATAACTATCAAACCATATCGTCCAATCTTCATTGGAAAGTTTAATATTAGATCGCCATCCATCTACCAGCCAAATATGAGGTTTTAAATGTACTCGAATACCTCTTTCTTGTAACCAACCTATTTGTTTTATCACTGAAGAATCTCTACGAGACCAAACACCAGGAATTACTCGACCTTCTATCTTATTGGTCTCTTCGGTTTCCTGATCTATAAATGGAATGACAGTCGCCCATTCTATGTTATCTTTAATAAGATCCTTTGTGGCCTTCTTATAGTCTTCATTCCTATTATAGGACCAAAAAACACTCATCCCTCTGTGTTTTCCATCTATATCATAGAGGTTTGTCGCGTTTTCTGTGGTATTTTCTATCGTATGATTCCAAGTATACTCGTATAGCTCTTTACTATTCTTAGCAACAACTCCTTTAATGCTTAGAAAAATGAATAATACGGGAAGTATTAATGAGAAGCTTAATCGTTTAAAAGCTGTTTTCCAACCGTTACTTTTAAATCCTCGTATGGCATACCTACCAATAAGAAATAATACGTATAGTAGTAGAAAAAGGAAGTGAAACCCAATAAGAAATGTAGCATTAGGAATCACACTTAGTAATTGATACATCGCTTCTTTGAAGGATACTCCTGCTTGCCAAATCCCGATACAATATAGTATCAAGAATATCAGCCATGTGCATAGATATACAATGGCGATAGGGCGAAGTTCTTTTTTAAAATGCATCATAGATTTCTAAAAGCCTATATCTCTTAGAAGATTATAAAGTATAAATGTTACAGTTTCTTAGTGTTTTTCAAGAACCTGATCAATAGTCTCTGTATATTCTTTAAAGTTAACGAGATCATTATGACCTCCATCTGGAATAGTGATGAATTCTTTTTTTGACGAAGTCATGCTATTAAATAGCTTTTGTCCGTGCGTATAATCAACAACCTCATCTGCTGTCCCATGAAAAATAGTAATAGGACATGAAACATCATTTATATATTGATGGGTAGCCATCTTATATTTTAATAATCGTTTTATAGGTAGCCAAGGAAAGCGAGATTTTGCTTCATCTTCGATACTATAGAAAGGAGTTTCTAAGGTTACATTTTTAGGGTTATTTTTACTTGCCACATAGGTAGCAAAGGTAGTTCCTAAACTTCTCCCATATACGTGAATCTGTGATTCTGGATAGTTCGCTTTCGCGAAAGCGTACCATACATCACTATCATCATATAGTGCCTGTTCTGGATCTAGAACTTTATCACTAGGTACTTCGCTCTTTCCATAATTACGATAATCCATAACAATCACAGCATATCCTTTTTTTGTAAAGAAACTCGTGATTTCTCCCCATCGTCTTACACTACCGGCATTTCCATGAAAATAAAGAATCACGCCTTTGGCATTCTGTACAGGAAAGTGAAGTCCATGAAGTTGAATCCCTCCTTCTCCAGTTTGATATACTTCTTCAAAAGGTTCGTCAAATTCAAAAACATATTCTTTGGGTAGTTGTTCAGGATGAAATAACATATTCTCTTGAAAGAAATAGAGTCCACCACATAAAATTCCATAGATATTTCCCAAAATAAATAGAAGGATTGCTCCTCTTTTTAAAGTACGCTTCATTACGCTTTAATTTATAACAAAGTACAGCATAAGTTACCATATAAACAACCCCCGATTCATAACGACTATGGATCGGGGGTTATTTAGTATCTTTTAATAAGATATATTATGATATGTGTCGTAACTAATACTAATTAACAGAAATAGTCTCTACAGTTTCTGATTTAGTACACGTACCAGAAGTAACACAAGGTGTACAGGTCCAACCGTACTCAGCATGATCTTTTGGATTACATCCTACAGTACATCCAGTACAAGTAACAGAGCCACCAATAGCCATAATACGACGTACATTATTAATCTCTTCTCCTAAGGTAATTGCAGTCGCAATTTTTACAGTTCCGTCTATACTTGAAGCCATTAATATCATATTGTATTCTCCACTTCCATCAAGATCGACATCTACAAAGTCAAATCTTTCAAGTGTCACATCATGTCCTTCTGTACGCAATGTCTGTTCCCATTTTGATTTAAGTGCATTTTCATCATTGATATGAAATTCACCATTTTCTTGTACTCCTATAACTGCTGTTATTTGAGCTGCTGTTTCTGGTGCATTTGTGTTCTCATCTGTAGTACAGGCATATACAAATGTTAATACGATAAAAAGTATCCCTGCGGCAATTTTTGAATTTTTCATAATAGTTTATAATTAATAGTACCTACTCTATAATAAGCTTTTCGGTTTCCGCCTTTATAAAACACCTGATCAGAGTATTGTAATGTTTTGAATTACTGATTGTTACATCAACAATTCTTCTACGAATATGGAAAGAAATTATAGGAATTACAAGAAGTCTATATCTGTTTTCAGGAATTCAGATATGAATGTAAGTAGCTAATTATCAGCTAAAAACAGCGTTATTACTAAGTTACGCGTTTTTGCGTTTTGTATTATGAATAACTTTAAAACTAGTCCCTTCTAGATCGACATCTTTTGGTTTTGAGTTAAGAATCTCGGTAAGCATTTTATGGTAACTCTTAAAGTTATTGAGGTTTTTATGTCCTCCTCCTATAACCGTGTATAATTGGGTAAGCTTAGGTTTTACTTTAGAAAGTTTTACACTCGTTTTATAAGGAATCAGTTTATCATCTGTTCCATGGATAATATGAATAGGGCATTGTACATATTTAAGCCATTTATATGTAGGCAAAGGATACTTTATTAATAAAGAAAGTGGCATAAAAGGAGCATATCTCGCAGTAACTTTAGTAAGGCTATAATAAGGAGCGTCTAGAACTAACATTCTTGGATTGTTTACCGATGCTATTTTGGTAGCAAGCCCAGAACCTAAACTACGACCATACAAAATGATATGTTTTTCGTCTACGTGTTCTCGTAACTTGTTATAGATAACCTGTAAATCACGTTTTAGTGCTTTTTGATTTCTACGCCCAGTACTTTTACCAAAACCACGATAATCCATCATCACTACATCATACCCATTACGAGTAAAATCAACAGCAAATTTACCCCAGCCTTTGATGCTTTTAGAATTTCCTTTAAGATATAAAACAACACCTTTTGGTTTTTCTACTTTAAAATGAAGGCCATTAAGAATAGCACCATCACGAGTCTCAATATTATATTCGTCTACTTCTTGATTTTCATAAAAGAATTGAAAATCAGCAGGTAATTTTTCAGGTTTAAACAAAAAATAATCTTGTAAATAATACAGTAACAAGCTAATGACTATATAAATCGCAATAATTAATAATAATGTTGGTACCCAATATGCCATCCTTAAAGGTAGGGAAAAAGTAGGTTACTTCTCTTTTATTCCATTAGACTTCATATATTCTTTGCTTCGTAAATAAGCATGCACAGTACTAAACAACCGTTTTTAAACGTTAAATTCTTTAACACAAATAGGCTTTTGTACACAAAAGTTGTGTTGTACATTGTACCATTCTAATATAAAAACTATGACATTACAAAAATCTTTACGACTAGCGTTTATCGCACTAGTACTACCAAGCTTTTTTATTGCTTGTTCTGAAGGCACTAGCGATAATGCTGAAGAGAGCACTTCTTTTTCTGTAGATTATGAAAAATATGAGCTTGCAAATGGACTTGATGTGATTTTACATCAAGATAAAAGTGATCCTATTGTTTCTCTAGCAGTTCAATATGGTGTGGGATCAAATCGTGAAAAAACAGGACGTACTGGGTTTGCCCACCTTTTTGAACATATGCTATTCCAAGAGTCTGAAAATGTACCACAAGATCAGTTCTTTAAAAAGATACAAGATGCTGGAGGTACGCTTAACGGAGGTACTTGGAAAGATGGCACCATATATTATGAAGTAGTACCTAACAATGCTATGGAAATGGTAATGTGGCTAGAAAGTGATCGTATGGGGTATTTAATAAATACAGTAACCGAATCTGCTTTTTATAACCAGCAAGAAGTAGTTCAGAATGAAAAGCGCCAACGTGTAGATAACAATCCTTACGGACACACAGGTTGGGTAATCGATAAAAACATATATCCAGAAGGACATCCATACAACTGGCAAGTCATTGGAGAACTAGTAGATCTTCAAAATGCGACTATTGATGATGTAAAAGAGTTTTATGCAAAATACTACGGTCCAAATAATGCGACACTTGTACTTGCAGGAGATTTTGATACTGCAGAGGCAAAAGCGATGATCGAGAAGTATTTTGGGGAAATTAAAAAAGGAGAAGATGTACCTAAACTATCTCCACAACGTGTGACTCTATCTGAAACGAAGCGTTTATATCACGAAGACAATTTTGCGCAAGCGCCACAATTAAATATGGTATGGCCTACTGTAGAGCAGTATACAAATGATGCATATGCATTAGATTTCTTAGGTGAGATTTTATCCGATGGAAAAGAAGCACCTATTTATGAAGTACTTGTAAAAGAAAAAGAGTTAACCTCAAATGCCTTTGCATTTAACAACTCACAAGAACTTGCTGGAGCATTCCGTATCTCTGTAACGGCAAATGCTGGTAAGAACTTAAATGATATAGAGAAAGGAATTTTTGAAGCAATGAAACGCTTTGAAACAAATGGAATTAAAGAAGGTGATCTTGAACGTCTTAAGGCAAGTCAAGAAACTGATTTTTATAATGGCATTAGTAGTGTATTAGGAAAGTCATTCCAAATGGCACAATACAATGTATTTGCTGGAGAGCCTAGTTTTATTGAAAAAGATATTGAGAATATCAAAAATGTAACAGAAGCAGACATCTTACGTGTGTACAATACATATATCAAAGACAAACCATTTGTATTGACAAGCTTTGTTCCTAAAGGACAATTAGACCTTATTGCAGAAAATTCTGAAAAAGCACCTATTGTAGAAGAAGCTATTACAGAAAATGTTACAAAAGAAGTAAATGATGTAGAAATAGAAATTGTAAAAACAGCATCAAGTTTTGATCGCTCTGTAGAGCCTGCACAAGGACCTGCTCCTGCGCTTAATATTCCTGCTAGTTGGACAGCAAATCTTTCTAACGGATTAAAAGTATATGGTATAGAGCAAAACGAAATCCCTACCGTAAACTTTAACCTTGTTATAGAAGGTGGACATTTACTAGATGATAAAAACAAAAATGGTGTTGCAAACCTAATGACCGACATCTTAATGGAAGGTACAGCTAGTAAAACACCAGCTGAGTTAGAAAAAGCTATTCAAAGCTTAGGAGCAAGAATAAATATGTTTACCACTCGTGAATCTATTATAGTACAAGGAAATGCGTTAACACGTAATTTTGAAGCAACTATGGACCTGATAGAAGAAATACTATTAGAGCCTCGTTGGGATGAAGAAGAGTTTGGACGTATTAAAACGGCAACTATTAATGGTATCAAGCGTTCTAGTGCAAATCCAAATGTAATTGCAAATAGAATCTATGCAAAGACATTATATGGCGAAGATCATATCTTCTCATACCCTAATAGTGGTACAGAAGAATCTGTAAATGCACTTACTATAGACGACTTAAAAGCATTTTACAATACCAATTTCTCTCCATCTATAAGTAGATTCCATATTGTAGGAAAGATTGATAAAGCAACAACGTTAAATGTGCTTAAAGATCTTGAAACAAAATGGGCTGCAAAAGAAGTAACGATACCTACGTATGAAATTCCTGCACAGAGAGAGAAGTCTTCTTTATTATTTGTAGATGTGCCTAATGCAAAACAATCTGTAATTAGTATTGGTAATATTGGACTTGCTCGTACAGATAAAGATTTTTACCCTGCAGAAGTAATGAACTATAGTTTAGGTGGCGCCTTTAACGGTGTAGTAAATAGAATTCTTCGTGAAGAAAAAGGATACACCTATGGTGCACGTACTGGATTTAGTGGTACTAAAATCCCAGGAACTTTTACCGCATCATCAAGTGTACGTACAAATACAACTGGAGAATCTGTACAGATCTTTAAAGATGAGATTGCACGTTATAAAGAAGGAATCACTGCAGAAGATCTTGAGTTTACTAAAAACGCATTGATCAAATCTAACTCTCGTCGTTTTGAAACACAAGGGGCATTGTTAGGTATGTTACGAGAAATGAGTGCTTATGACTTAGCTCCAAACTATATTGAAGGAGAGGAAACTACGGTACGTAATATGACGTTAGAGCAACACAAAGCACTTGCAAATAAGTATCTTAATGAGTCAACGATGGCATACCTCGTTGTTGGAGATGCAGCGACGCAATATGCACAGTTTGAAAAAATGGGCTTTGATGAAGTAAAATTACTTGATAAAGATGGTAACGAAACCAAGCTTAACCCAGTAAAACAATAAACAATTTAATACCTATTTACAAAAAAGGGACACCATATGGTGTCCCTTTTTTAATGCTACCTTTCCAATTCATACTATAGATTTAAGTACCTTAGTCATCAGTATATATTTAAAACGCTACCTATCTTTTCGCATATTAAGAAATATCCCGTTCTCACCTTTTCTATAGGGTTACTCCTCCTATTTGCAGTTATTGTATTTGCAAATACCATAGGTTTTTACAACAGTATTGAGCAAGCCTCTTTATGGGTGCGCAAGTGGTTTGGAAGTTTCTACCTCTACCTTGGGCTTTTTTGTGTGTTGTTTATTTTGGTCCTTGCGCTTTCTCCTTTCGGGAAAAAAAAGCTAGGTAAACCAGAAGATATACCAGAGTTTTCTAGATGGGCTTGGATAGCCATGCTATATAGTGCCGGTATGGGTGCAGGCATTTTACTAAGAGCTGTACAGGAGCCTGTATTTATGCAACAAAACCCTCCTATACAAACAGGGAATTCTTCAGAAATTATAGCATTAGAATATACCTTTTATCAATGGGGATTTACCGCTTGGGCATTTTATGGTCTCTTTGCACTCATCATAGGATACTATCTATTCTCTAAAGATCGACCAGCACTTATAAGCTCATCCATACAAAGTATAACAAAACATAAAGGCACTAGACATAGTATTGACATCTTAGCAACAGTAACAACCGTCTTTGGACTTGTAGGTGCTGTAGGATTAGGAACCACCCAAATAAACGGAGGACTTAATCATCTTACACAAGGAGGCTTTGGGCTTTGGACCACCATAGGCATTACTATATGTATTGCGATCTTATCCTTTGTATCTGTATGGAAAGGAATGCACAAAGGGATCAAACGTATTTCTACACTTAATATCTGGATTACTTTAGGCATCCTTCTCTTTATCTTTATACAAAGTGATATGACTGCTGTGGTATCCGCTTTCGCGAAAGCGTTAACACATTACATCCTAGATTTTATTCCACTAAGTCTTGCTATTGGAGATTACAACCCTGGTGAAGCATTCCTAACCGACTGGACGTATTATTACTGGGCATTCTGGTTGGCTTGGGCTCCCTTTACAGGAATCTTTATAGCACGTATCTCTCGCGGACGAACCATTAGAGAATTGCTACTAGGGGTCTTAATCATTCCAGCATTAGGAACGTTTTTTTGGTTTAGCGTTTTTGGAGACAGTGCTTTTACACTCATAGATAGTTGGGGTAATTATAATGGGCAGTTTGGCGATGTATTCTCCTCTATTTTTGTGTTTTTTGAAAATTATCCTTTTGCAAGCATACTCAATATTGTAACCATTGTACTTTTGGTTAGTTTTTTAGTCACCTCTGTAGACTCGGCGGTATTTGTACTCAGTATGTTTACCGATAAAGGCAACCCTACACCAAAACGTAGACATAGATTGATCTGGTCTATTTGTATTGCCGTCTTTGCAATCGCAATGATTCTTCTTGGTAATGCACGTCCAGAAATTAATGTTCTTGTAGCCTTGCAAAAACTACTCATTATTACTTCGTTGCCTTTTGCATTATTTATGGTCATAATGGTTGGAGTATTTATACGAGATATACTGAAGAAGAAGTAAACAAAAAAGATTTTTATACGTTATAATGAATGAAACGTTGATATTCTTAATACAACAACATGAAGAGATCCCTAGTTTTTTTAATATATATCTTAATCTCTGGATGTAGTGATATTCCAGAAAATATTGCTGTTGAAAAAATTAACCAAACAAATATTTCTGCTAGGTTAATATCAAAATCAAAAAACACAAGTAGACCATTAGTTATTGTTGTTCCTGGCTCTGGGGGAAGTTATATTCCAAACAAAAAACTCTACGGTTTAGTCTTTAGTGGATATGATGTGCTCTCTATTGCATATTTTGGAGAAAGTAACTTACCTCAAAAAATCGAACTAATTCCTTTAGAATATCTTAAGGAAGTAGTCTTATGGTCAAAAAAGAAGTTTCCAGAAAGAAAAATTGTTTTGTTAGGAATCTCTAAAGGAGCAGAATATAGCTTAGCTTTTGCAAGTAATTATGATCTTATAGATGGATTAATATGTTACTCTCCAAGTTCTTTTATTTTACCTAATCACATTGGAGTTCAAAAAAAAGAATCACAAAAATCTTCATGGTCGCTTCATGGTAATGAGGTCCCTTTTGCAAGGCTCAGTCCATTTAATGATCCTGCTGGAAAAATAGTATATAAAAATTATATAACTCCAATTTTTAATAATGCAGAACAAATAAAAAAGTCAAGAATTCAAGTAGAAAATAGTATGTGTCACATATTGCTATTATCTGGAGAAGATGATTTGGTATGGCCATCTTATAAAATGGCAAATTTGATTAAATCTGAAGCAGAAAAAAATAAACAAGAACGTATACTCACACATATTTCATATAAAGATTGTGGACATCAATTTGTTTGGTTTGATCAAGAAGTCCCTCAAAAAAGAACTGAATATCAATCTATGAACTTGACTGGTATAAAAAAACATAAATTCTTATACGGAGGTACTCAGGAAGGAACAATTAATGCTATGATAAACTCACGAATTCAAGTACTCCGTTTCTTAGAGAAGCTATCATCATTACAATAAAATCAAATATTGATGTATAAAAAATATCAAACATTTTTTTATTTCTAACCGATTGTTTAGTTTTGTGTTGTTATTAGAGAATAATGGCTAGAAAAAAAGAATATAAAGAAGAAGAGGTAATAGAAAAAGCAATGGCTTTATTCTGGAATAATGGTTATGAAACTACTTCTATGCAGATGCTCGAAAAAGAAATGGGAATCAATAAGTTTTCTATATATGCTAGTTTTGGCAATAAAAATGGTGTTTTTCTTGAATGTATGAAATGCTATAAAAAGAAACTAAACCAAATCATCCTTCCTTTAAAAAATGCAACAGATGGAATGAAAGGATTGAAACAATATTTTTATGATTTTATAGAATTTTCTAGAGATCCACAGATTGCAAGAGGATGCTTAATTACAAATACAGCTAATGAATTAAATGAAGATGCAGATCCCACTATAAAAGCAGAATTATCAAAATTTACAGGAGAAATAAGAACTCATTTTGCAAATGCTTTAAAGCGTAACACAACAAAAGACGCAATCACTATAGAAAATCAAGCTGACTACTTTCTTATCTCTATGTTTGGGATGGCTTCTGCATCTAGAGTATTCCCAAAAGAACAATTACATAATTATATAGAAAACATATTTAAAAACGCATAACATTTTTTTTATCCAATAACTAAACGATTGTTTAGTTATTTATAATTACAAACACTAAAAAACTAAGACTATGAGTACCTTAAAAGTTCACACCATCGAATCTGCTCCACAAGAGAGTAAAGCATCATTAGAAAACTCTGTAAAAGCATTTGGGATGCTACCTAATTTACATGGTGTTTTATCAGAAGCTCCAGGTGTATTAGAAGCGTATAAAACAATACATCAATTATTTTCGGATTCTTCATTTAATGCAGAAGAGCTTACTGTTGTTTGGCAAACTATAAACGTAGAACACGAGTGTCACTATTGTGTTCCTGCACATACGGCTATTGCGCATATGATGAAGGTAGACCCTGCTTTATCAGAAGCATTAAGAAATAATACCCCGATGCCTACAGAAAAATTACAAGCATTACAGGATACAACCTTAAGTATTGCTAGAAATCGGGGCCGTATCAATGATGCCGAATTAGAAGCATTTTATGCTGCTGGATATGGACAACGTCAAGTACTAGAAATCATTTTAGGGATCTCTCAAAAGGTGATAAGTAATTATACAAATCATATTGCAAACACTCCTGTAGATGAGCCTTTCCAAAAATTTGCTTGGTCTAAATAACGATTAAAGCAAAAAATATACAAACTTACAATCTCCCCTTATTTATTAAAAGCAATCTAAGTACTGTACTTAGGTTGCTTTTATCATTGTATACTAGAGAGCGCTCTTTTATCTTGAATAATTCAATACCATATAGATATGTTGCTTTATACGCTTTCGCGAAAGCGTACTTAGAGAAAACATCTTGCGATACACCTGATTATTTTTAAAAATAACTGCGCTATTGTTAGTACCTTGCTCCTATCTTATGAAAAAAGAAATTACTACTAGAGAAGATGTCTATCTTCTTGTCTCTTCCTTTTATAGTCGCATACGTAAAGATGTGTACCTCGCTCCTATCTTTAATCGTCATATTCAAGATTGGGATGAACACCTAGAACATCTTACCGATTTTTGGGAAGCTCAACTCTTTTTTGATAAGAAATTCACTGGAAATCCACTACTAAAACATCAAGAAGTAGATGCTTCTGAAGGATATACGATTAATGAACAACACTTTGGAGTGTGGTTAAATCATTGGGTCCAAACGATAGATGATTTGTTTATAGGAGAAAAAACAGAGGTATTAAAAAATAGAGCTAGAAAAATAGGTACGTTTCTACACGTTCATATTTTTAATGCGCGTCCTAAATAAGGTAGTACTCGTCTCTTAGAGCTTATTAGCAAAGCATCTCTTGTTTTACGGCAACACAATGAATTTTTTGAATAAAATCTGCTGTTATAAATGGTTTTAAAATATATCCATTCATACGATGATTATGGATTTGCTTCTCTACTTCTTCTGTAGATGTTGCAGTGAGAGCAACAATAGGCGTGTCTTTATCAAACTCTCTTATGATAGTTGTCGTCTCATATCCATCTAATTCTGGCATGTGAATATCCATCAAAATACAATCAAAAGAGGTTTCTTTTATAAGTTCTATGGCTTTTTTACCAGAATCTACCACCTGAGAAGCTATATGGTATTGATCCAAAATCTTCTTAGTTACAAGCAAATTAATCTTATTATCATCTACAACCAGTATGGTCTTATCTGAGAGATCTACGATGAGACTCTTAAGGTCTTCATCTTTAAGAACGGACTTTGTGCTTTTTGATAATTGTAATTCAAAACTAAAAGAAGCGCCTTCACCTTTGATACTCTTTATCATAATAGCACTTCCCATGGCATCAAGTGTTCTCTTTACAATAGGTAATCCTAAGCCAGTACCCTTAAATGATTTTTCTGTCTTAGAATGCTCTTGATAAAACTCTTCAAAAATCTTAGACTGATTCTCTTTTGAAATGCCAATCCCATTATCTTTTACCGCAAAAAAGACTTTTACCTCATCAATTTGATTTTCTAATAATTGCGCGGTAATGGTAATCGTGCCATTGCTCGTAAATTTAATAGCATTTGAAATAAGATTGATAAGTACTTGTGAAAGCTTTAATGAATCCCCTACAAGTAATTCTGGAATGTTTGTATCATACTCTAATTGCACTTTATTGTTACTATCACGCAGTGCATATTCTAAGCTTTCTACGATACTTAAAATTAGTATTTTGGGTCTGAATTCTAAAAATTCAACTTTCATTCTTCCAGATTCTACTTTATTTAACTGGAGTACATTATTTATTAATGACAGTAAATGGTTTCCTGAAAAATTAAGAGATTCTAGGTATTCTTTATGACTACTATTTACATTTTCCTTTAGTAATAGTCTAGAAAGTTCTATAACAGCATATAATGGTGTACGTAATTCATGACTGATTTCTGAATAAAATTTACTTTTTACCTTAGATAATTCTTCTGCCTCTTCTTTTGCAATCTTAAGCTGTTTGTTTTTCTTAAAGATAGCATATACACCAAGTAATAAAATGGCAATTAAGCCAATGAGTACTATATTATAAATCTTTGCTTTTTTTATTGTTGTCGCCTGAAGTTCTTTTTCTTGGTTTGCTAGATCTAATTTTTTGGTATTTTCTTTTAAAAATCGATTAGTCTCTAGTTCAGCTTGTTTTGCAATCTCTAATTCTTGGAAAGTATAAATTGTATCTGCAACCTCTGTATATTGTCGTAATGCTAAAAAAGCATCTTCTGTCTTTTTACTGTTATAATAAATCTCTGATTGTCCTCTATAAAAACTAGCCAAAACACCATAAATCTTATGCTTTTTGGTATAAGCAACACCTTCATTATAAAGAATTGTAGAACGTTCTGTATTTCCTAATGTATTATAAATACCATGCAATCGTAAATATAAATATCCAACAATAGATCTTCCTTTTACAAGTTCTGATTGTTTTGATAATTCATACGCCTCATTTAAGTATATCAAGGCGTTCTCATAATCGCTTGTATTATGTAAGTGTCTACCATAATTATATAAAGGATAGATAATTTCGTCCTTATTTTGAGATGTTCGACCTAGGTCTATAGCTTCCTTAAAATAAAGATTTGCTTTTTCTATATCATTGTATTCTCTATAGGTAACTCCAATATCACTCGTGGCTTTTATGGCATTACTTATATCATTTACTTTTAAAAGAAGATCCCTTGATTTAAACAAGTATTCAAAACATAAAGAGTCATTTCCTGTATTATAATAAGTATTTCCTAATACATTATATGCTTTTGCCTTTAAGTGATCATTAGAGGTTTTTGTAGCATATTCAATGACTTTATGTGACACTTTAATTGCACCTCCATAATCAAACTTATCAAATAAATCATAAGCTCTATCTACCTCTTTTGACATAGAGTCTAATAAAACAGTGCCCGTTTCTTGAGCAGACATGCACAAGCTAAAGCACAAAAAGGCTGTAAATATATATCCCCTATATCGCATTCAAGTAGTTAGTTGTAGATTTGTAATTTAAGTAAAAAAAATAACAAATTGCTTTTTATCGATTAAAAACACACTTTTAACGTATAAAATATTTAAAAATAAAAAAAGATATTCATAAATATTACAAATAATACTTGTGAAAAATTGCTTATTTATGTAATAAATATCTGTTAACACTCATTAACTATCATTTATCATCTTGTTTCCTACTTTTGGAAAAAACACCATGAAGTATTTCTTATTTTTCATTTTCATAGGTATATATACCACAACGACAGGGCAAATAGCTAGTATTCCATTTATAGAAGATGGACTTGTGTATATCCCTGTTACTGTACCTGGAGAAGAGGAAACACTTCAATTTGTTTTTGATACGGGGGCTTCGACAGCAGTCTTAGATAAGAGTATAGCCACACGATTAGGAATAGAAGCAGATACCAAACAATATGCTACAGGAGCTTCTGGCTCGCAAGAGTATGAAATTGCAATACATAGAACATTAGAAATTGCCGATATTCGTTTTGATAAATTAAACCTTGTTCTAGTAGATTTACAAGAATTAAGTAATCGCTCTGGCGTACGTATAGATGGTATTATAGGATATGATGTGATTAAAGAATATATCACTCAATTTGATTTTGCAGCGCAAAAAATACACCTTCATAAAAACATCAATGACATTAATACACAAGATTTCTCTTTACATCCTATTCAGATAAACAGTGCTATCCCCTTAGTAACAATAGACTGTACGCTTAAAAACGGAAAAACAATTTCTGGAGAATTTCTTTTTGATAGTGGAGCCAACTTAACGGTACTCTTTAATACCCCTTATGCAAAAAAACATCAATTAAAAGACAAGGTTGACAAAACAGTTGTTATTACAGCGCGAGGTCTTACAAGTACATCAAACTCTACCATAGGAACCCTCGCTGGAGCTACATTGTTGGGATATAACTTTGAAGAACTTCCTATTAGTATATCACAAGCAACTCATGGGGTGAGTTCTCAAAAAAACTTTGCAGGAATCCTTGGTGCAAAAATCATTAATCGTTTTGATATGATTTTAGATTATAAAAATAAAAACATCTACTTAAAACCAAATGCACGCTATAAAGACGCTTTCGAAATGCCATTGGTTGGGTTTGCATTAAGAAAAGTTGACAATAAAATTATTATTGCAGACGTAATAAAAGATACAGAAGCAGCACAAAATGACATTACTGAAAACGATGAAGTGGTCTCCATAAATGGCATCTCTCATACTACATTAAAAAAGTATCGAGATCTTTTAAAAAAGGAAGGAGAAACTATACGTATTATAGTTAAAAAAGCATCTGGAGAACAAAAAGAGATCACACTCACTTTACAACGATTAATATAGCTTCTTATTTATATTGTTTTCCATGCTTAATAACAATATCTACATTTTGTAATAAGCTTATGTGTCTTAATACATCCCCTTTTACGGCAATGATATCTGCAAATTTGCCTTCAGTAACGGTACCTACCTCATCAGCAACCCCCATCCATAATGACGGCCAGTATGTAGCACCACGTATTGCATACATAGGGTCTATACCAAATTCATTTACCCATACATCCAGTTCGTTCCAAGTAGACTGACTATGAAATTTCATAGGAATCCCACTATCTGTTCCTATCATAAGTACAACTCCAGCATCTATAAGTTGTTTAATTTTTGTCTCTAACGTAGGCTTACGAGCAGGAGTAAGTTGGAAATAAGGCAAACGATCTTTATGTATAAAACTATTCTTAATATCTGTTACAATCGTATCGTGAAGTCCGCGATGCCAAGAATCATTATCTAGATGCTCTCCGTTATCACGTACATATTCATAGTTATACAATCCCTCGACGGTAGGGCACCAAAATAAAGGCCCTAAATTCATTTGTGCTGTACGTGATCGTATGGCATCCATGACATTATCTGGATATCTTGGTGCAGATGATAATCCCGTATGTTCAAAACAATCGGCTCCCGCTTTAAGTCCAGATATAATTTCCATAGGGCGATGACCATGCGCTACTACTTTTAAATTATGTTTATGTGCCTCATCGACAACAGCCTGTAACTCGGCTTCTGTCATTTGATCCTGATCAATCAGTTTGATACAATCTACACCAGCATCTGCAAGACGTTTTACTTTCTTACGAGCGTCATCTACTCCGTTAATACCCCATCTAAAAGCCTCAGTACCAGGATATGGTTTCTTTTGTATAAAAGGGCCAGATACATATAAAGTGGCTCCAGGAATCTCTCCCTTATTAATACGATCTCGTACAGAAATACTTTCCTCAAGAGGCGCTCCTAGATCACGAGCACTTGTCACTCCAGCCATCAATAATTGCTCTGCAGAAGAAGGCATAATCGTGTTTTCTAGTAAAGGCAAATACGTCTTATCCCAATAAGCATAGTCTGCATGTCCATTAATCATTGTATGTACGTGCATATCCCATAATCCAGGAAGTACAGACATTCCTTCTGTAGAGATAACTTCGGCTCCAGCCGGAATTTTTACCGTATCTATAGTACCTACAGTTTTAATCTTATCTCCTTCTATAATAATAACACTATTCTGTATAGGTGTAGATCCATAACCGTCAATAAGAGTCCCTCCTACTAATGCTTTTACTTGCGCTTGAAGCGAAACTGTCCCAAGAAACAGTACAAAAAGTAATTTCTTCATATATGCCTATTTTTTTCTTAAATATAAGTAAAATAGAGAGAAGACTGTGTCCGCTTTCGCGAAAGCGTATACCAGATATTTAATACTAAAATTTAAATAATCAAGCAAAGTTCCCGCCTCCTTAAGGTGCAAATTCTTATCTCAAAAAAACTTTCTTTGCATTAATACAATCTTATAAAACAAGAGACACTATAACAGTATTTAACTACTTCATAGCATTTTATAACAAATTTATAACAAGAAGCACTTCTATTAATTCATTCAATCTCTCTACATTTATACTAACTAATTATTTACTCTATCAATTATGAAAAAACAATTACTACTAATTGCCATTTTACTATTTTCTATAAATAGCATTGGGCAAACATCAGAAACGCCATCCCTTTCTGAACTTTTGGAGCGCTATCAAAATATTCCTCCTAATGGAAACAGTATATCTCATTATTTTACAACATCAGAAATTACTATACTACAAACACATTTTGCAGCATCTCAAAACAATGCTCCGGAAGACAATAATGGCGGTGATGCTGCTATTATTTTTGGATATAGCTTTGATGATGACGCTTTCGTTTCATTAGGAGTAGACACTCCAGATGTTCTAAATATTTTGGGAGATAATTCTAATACTACAGATTTTGAAGCTGCAGGAGATATCGATCCACAAGATTTAGATACAGCCTATGTATTAACACTAGGACTAGGTGAATTTTATAGTCTTGAAGTCTCAAGTGGTAATTATACATTTCTTGGTACTATTACTCCTCCAAATGGAGAAAACTGGAACGGGATAGAGTTTGATCCAGATACAACTCAACTATATGGTATTTCAGCAAATTTTTCAAATAGTTCTACATTATCTATAATAGACATTGATGCTTTAACTGCAACACCTGTAGGTACAACAGGAACTGCTGGTATGATTGCAATTGCCATAGATGACAGTGGTAATATGTATGGTCATGATGTAGTTACAGATAATTTTTATGCTATTGATATTAATACTGGACTAGCGACACTTCTCGCTCCGCTTAGTTTTGATGCAAATTTTGGTCAAGATTTAGAATGGGATAAACCATCTCAAACATTATATATGACTGGCTACAATAATGGAAATGCTACAGGAGAATTTAGATCCGTAAATACAGAAACTGGAGAAACAACATTTATATCTAATATAGGAATCTCTGGATCACAACTCCCTTGGGCAAGTATCCGTAATACAACACTAAGTGTAGATGATACTACTGTTATTCCTCTCTCTATCTTCCCTAATCCTGCTAAAGATCAAATCACAATACGTACTACAAATCCTAGTACTTCTATTAAAGTGGTAAATATGGTAGGGCAAGTTGTTATAGAAAATAATGCTATAGAAAATCAACAAAGTGTCGATATCTCCAAACTATCCAACGGAATTTACTTTCTACAAGCGACCAATATCTCTGGAAATCAAAAGACAATACGTTTTATAAAAGAATAAGCATATAACACCTTTACAAGAAGAGCCTTTTACAAGGTTCTTCTTGTATTATATATCTCAATAATATTTTATATCTGTTAAAATATTATTCAAAAAAAATAGTATCTTCCCTGCTTAACTTTTGATTAAAAACTATTTGAATACACAACCATTTCATGTCATAGGTATAGGCGCTGGATTTTCTCCTAACTTAAAAGCTAACGTATATGAAGCCGCAAGGTTATGTCTGTTTTTTAATTCAAAATTAATTCTCATTCACGTAGGAGACTTTTCTACAGAAAAGCAAGATAAGCTTGAAGAGATTGTAGCCCCATTTATAAAAGAAGGACTCTCCTATGAATTTGTATTTAAAGCAGGAGACCCCGTAAAAGTCATTCTTACAACTACAGAACAAAACAATATTGACTTATTAGTATTAGGAGCTGCACAAAGAGAAAATATCCTAAAATATTATATAGGCTCTATCGCTCGTAAAATTACTCGAAAAGCAAAATGCTCAATACTTCTACTTATTAAGCCATCTGTAGAGCGTATTCCTTGTGACCATATCGTAGTAAATGGACTTGAAGATGCTAGAACACTACAAACAATAGATGCTGCATTTTATGTTTCAAAAAAACTAAGTGCTTCACGTATTACAATTGTTGAAGAAATAAAACAGCAAGAAGTAGCGGTACAAGTAAATGATGACAAATCCCTTAGAGAAGCGACCATAAAAAAAGAAAAAATAAGTAGACGAGAAGATCACAGAGTAAAACAAATAATCACTGAAGTTCCAGAAGATTACAAAAAAGGAATTTCTATAAATACACAGGCTATTTTTGGAAAACAAGGATATAGTATAGGTCACTATGCTGAGGTAGTTAGAGCAGATTTATTAGTGATGAATGCTCCTACAAAAGTCGGTTTTTGGGATCGCCTTTTCCCACATGATATCGAACACATTTTAACCGAATTACCCACAGACGTTTTAATTATCCAGTGAGTCCAAAAGAAAACAAAATAGCAACTTTTTTTAAAGCACTTCCTAAAAATATATTTTCAGGATTTGTTGTAAGTCTTATTGCCTTACCATTAGGCTTAGGGCTAGCAATGGCAAGTGATGCACCTCCTATTGCTGGTATCATTACTGCAGTAGTCGGTGGAATTTTAGTATCCATATTAGGTGGTAGTCATGTAACCATTACTGGACCTGGTAATGGTCTCGTAGGAGGTTTATTAATTGCAATGACCGTATTAGGCCCTACAGGCGCATATGCTGCTATTATTGCATCTGGAGTCGTTTTACTCATCCTTGGATTTTTACGTTTAGGAAAACTAGCCGACTTTTTCCCTTCCTCAGCTATTCAAGGAATGCTAGCTGCTATTGGATTGATTATCCTAGGAAAGCAATTCCATATTATGATGGGTAATGAGATAAAAAGAGATGGTAAAATTCAATACCTATTAGAAATTCCCGCGACCATAAAAGGAGCTTTTTCATATGACAGCACCGGGCTTACCTATGCTGCTATTGCAGGGGTTCTAAGTTTGGCTATTATGGTATTTTATCCTAAAATTAGAAACAAATACTTACAATTGGTTCCAGCACCGATGTGGATTGTATTACTATCTATAGGGTTTAGTTATTATTACGAACTCATTTTAAAACTTCCAAATCCTATTGATCCAGCATATATGGTCTCTAATATTCCTGCATTGGGTCAAATTGTATCAGACATACCTACACCAGACTTTTCAACAATAGGTACTTTACCATTTTGGTCAAGTGTAGTGGCATTAACCCTTATTGCTAGTATTGAATCTTTATTGAGTATTAAAGCCGTAGACAAGTTAGATCCTCAAAAAAGAAGGTCTAATATCAATCGTGATTTAAAAGCACTAGGATTGGCAACCGTAGGAAGTGGTTTCTTAGGAGGACTTAATGTAGTGACTGTTATTGCTCGAAGCTCTGTAAATGTAAATAATGGAGGGACCAATCGAAGTGCAAACTTCTTTCACGCTGGTTTTCTAGTTTTATTTATTGCCCTTTTTAGCACACAACTCACCAGAATACCTTTACCAGCATTAATGGCCATTCTAGTATACACAGGATACAAACTAGCATCTCCAGTAATGATAGGAAAGATTTTTTCTATTGGACGTGAGCAACTTATTATCTTCTTTGGAACTTTAATTACAACATTATTTCTAGATCTTATTACTGGTATAGCCGTAGGAGTATTGATAACATTTATCATACACATTATTGTAAATAAGAATATGGCACTATTTATTAGGAATGTATTAAAACCTAATGTATTAATGTTTAAAGAATCCGAAGGGATTTCTGATAATAGCTATTATGTAAGTGTAAAACATTTTTGCACATTCTTAAACTACTATAAACTCAAAGAAAAACTAGACGCCATCTCAGAAGATACTGATGTTGTGGTTGATTTTTCTATGTGTGAATTTGTAGATCACACAGTGATGGAAAATTTACATAACTATCAAGAATTATTTTCAAAACGAGGAGGTCATTTTGAAGTGATAGGACTTGATATGCACGATACAAAATCAGAACATCCTTTTGCATTACGTCGCTTATTACCTATTTCAAATGTTATTAAAAACAATCTTACAAGAAGGCAAGTAGCCTTAGAAGAACTTGCAAAAGATTACCATTTAGAATATAATGCTCAGAAAAGCACAGAAACACATTTCTTAGAGAGTTTTTACTGTTTCAGAACAAAGAAAATTGAGCATATTAACAATAGAATCTCTAATCCAGAAAACATCATTAATTCCTTTGACATCACCTTTTCTGAAGGAGAATTTATTGCAAAAGAAATTATACGTACCACGATGCTTATTATAAAACTTCCTAAAGCAATTCCTTCTTTTAAAATAGATCGTGAAGGGCTTTTAGAAAAGTTTTATTCCTTAGCAGGATATAAGGATATTGATATCAAAAATCATAGCGATTTTTCCAATCGTTTTTACCTTGTAGGAGAAAACGAACAAGCTATACGTGAATTCTTCTCGGACGATCTCGTACACTTTTTTGAAAGCAATCCATATTACCATATAGAATCTAACGGAGACCAATTACTCATCTTTAATAAAGAACGTATCGCTAGTATCAAAGAGATTAAAGCACTCTTGGATTATGGAAAACGTTTACAACACGTTATTTGTAAAGAACCAGTCGCAGTATAAAAAGTTTTTCTTTTTGAGTTCGCTTTCGCGAAAGCTTTTACAAGCATCTCCGCATTTTTTTACACTTCTAATACTATAAGCAACACCTTATAAAATCAATTAATTACTTGAAGTCTCAATAAATCTTTACTTTAGTGTATCAAAGCGCTATGAAAATCATAATTTTTTAACCATTAATTTTTTTCAAGATGAAGTATTTAAAGTATGTATTAGGTCTCATTTTATTAATAGCCATTATCTTTTTTGGGAAAGGCTTATTAACCCCTTCTATTAATTATGAAAGCGAAATAGTTGTCAATAAATCGGTAGAAGAATCATGGGCAGTTATGTCGGATGAAACCAAATTATCCCAATGGATAAAAGAGGTAAAGAAAATTGAATTAGTAAGTGGTACTGCAAATACTGTAGGAGCAGTTTCAAATGTATATGTTGAAGATGGAGGACAAGAAATGGTCATGGAAGAAACGATTACCAAAATAACGCCCAATGAATTAATGGCCATGACATTTACCATGGATTTTATGAATATGGATTATGAAATGCATATGAAAGAAGAAGGTGGTAAAACAACCATTACATCAAAATCAACAACTACTGGAAACGGACTATTTGCAAAGTCTATGCTTTCATTTATGGGTGGTTCTATGAAGACACAAGAAGACAATAACCTGAACAATCTAAAAACATTGATAGAAGAAAACAAAAAAAAATATTAATGTAAGATTAGAAGTTAGAGCATAAAAGCGAGATAAGTGCCATTGGAAATTTATGAACAGAGTAAAAATTAATCTAAAAATTCATTTGGTATATTAGCATGAAAAACTAAATGAAATACAAAACATTGATTTTAGATTTTGATGGCACTCTAGCCGACACAAAAGAAAGCATCATTCAGACTATGAGGTTTGTGTCTAACACTCTAAAGACTAAAAATTTTGATGAAGGACTTATAAAGAGCCTCATAGGACTACCTCTCAAAACTACGTTTGAAAAAGCATTTGCATTTGATAAAAAATTAAGTAAAGAAGCCACTTTAATCTATCGCAAACACTATAATGAAATTGCCATCGATACTATTTCTCTTTTTGATGGTGTCAAAGAAACATTGATTGATTTTCATAAGAAAGACATACACTTAACAGTTGCATCTAGTAAAGGAAAAGAAGCGCTAGTTAAGATTCTTAAAAAGCACAATATCTATAATATATTTTCATTTGTAGGTGGCGAGGAAGATGCAAAAAACAAAAAACCTTCTCCGGATATTGTCAACCATATTATAAATACATATACCTATCAACCCAATGAATGCTTAGTTGTTGGCGACACTATCTTTGATATAGAAATGGGACAAAGAGCTCATGTAGATACCTGTGGTGTCACCTATGGAAACAACACAAAAGATGCATTAAAACAACAAAACCCTACGTACATCATCGATAGTTTTCAAGAACTTAAGAAAATTGTATGATCGTACTATAAAAAATAACTCTAGAAATAAGTAGTCTCTCCTACTCTTTCTTTTTAAAAACCACTTTCGTAAAAGGGATACATATGTGTATTCTAAACTTACTAGAGTACTAAATAAGTTTTTTCATACGAATTTGTTACTTTTAAAGTCAAACACCTTTTCTAACCTTAAAGACATCTACTTTGAAGATTAAAAAACTCTGGAAACGAATTCTAATAGGACTCATCTTAGTTCCTATTGTATTGGTAGGAGGTCTAATACTATATATTCAAAGCAACCAGTCTGAAATTATTAAAGGAGAGATCGCAAAACTAAATCAAGAACACAAAGGTCTTATAAGTGTTGGTGAAAGTGAATTATCCCTTTTTGGCAACTTCCCACACATCTCTATAAAAGTAGATGATGTGCAAGTTTTTGAAACAAAAGAAGATAATGCACCCATCATAATGGATGTAAAAGACATATACATAGGTTTTAATCTATGGGATATTGTTAACAAGAACTATGATATTCAATCGGTATTAGTTGAAGAAGGCGTTTTTAATATTGTCATTCACGAAAACAATACCACTAATATTCAAAACTCCTTAGCAAGCACTTCCGAAATAGAAACACCCACCACCAATATTCATCTTAAAAAAATTAAATTTAAAAACTTAGATATCCATACATTAGATGAAGCTACAAATACAGATGTTGAGAAATTCATATATACAGGCACCGGTGGTTTTAGCCAAAAAGATAATATTACCGCTGGACATATAGATACAGATTTTGAATTAAATGTGATAAAAGATGGAGATACAACCTTCATCCATAAAAAACATTTCGAAGTACATACAGATATTATATATAATGACGATACAGGTATTCTTGACATACAACCTTCAGGTATTGTCATGGAGAATGGCGATTTTGAATTAGAAGGTTCTATAGACACAAAGAATGATGTAGACCTTGACCTTTCTATAAAAGGAACAAAGACAAATTTTGATATGTTTATAGCCTTTGCTCCAGCAGATATAATACCCATATTAGAGAAATACAATAACGCAGGTAAAATTTATTTTAATGCGAGCATCCAAGGTCCTGCCAACAAAGGAAATAGACCAGCTATTAATGTCAATTTTGGAGCAGGAAAAGCCTTTTTAGAAAACACTGTAAGAAAGAAAAAGATAGATAAAATGGGCTTTAATGGCCATTTTACAAATGGCGAAAACAGAGACGCAACTACCATGGAGTTTTCATTAACCGATATCACTGCATCTCTGGAAGAAGGTGAGTTTCAAGGTTCAATTTTTATCAAGAATTTTGAATCTCCAGAAGTAGATATGCAAATAAACTCAAATTTTAATCTTGATTTTATTGCAGACTTTTTTGAACTAGAGCAAGTACAAGATGCGTCTGGGCAAGTCTCGTTGAAAATGAATTTTCACGATATTATTGATATTGACAATCCCAGAAAGGCATTACAAAAATTAAATCAGGCATATTTTGCAGAATTGATTGTGAAAGACGTAAATGTAGTTTCCAAAGAACTACCCGCTCCCTTAAAAGATTTGAATGTAAACGTAGTCATGAATGGCAAAGAAGCAACGCTAAAACAGTTTGAATTATTAATGGGAGATTCAGACCTATCCATCAATGGTTTTCTTTCAGACTTACCCGCCATTGTACATCATACAAATATCCCTGTAGAAGCTCATTTAGATATTTCTTCCAAGTATTTAGATATTGCACAATTAACAAGTTTTTCAATACAAGACTCTGTCCAAACTGGTTTTGATGAACAAATAAAAGACCTGAATTTAGGGCTATCTTTTAGCGCTTCTGCAAAAGACTTTACAGAATCCAAATATTTACCAAGAGGCGAATTTTTTATCGATAGTTTGCATGCCGACTTAAAGCATTATCCTCATGAACTACACGATTTTAATGCCGATGTATTTATAGATGACAAAAACTTAGAAATAATAGATTTTACAGGCTATATAGATGATAGTGATTTTCATTTTGATGGATTTATACATGAGTATGCCTTTTGGTTGCAACCAGAGCTTAAAGGAGATGTAGATTTAGATATAAATCTAACATCTAAGAAGTTAAGACTAGAAGATGTCTTTTCGTATAAAGGAGAAAACTATGTTCCGGAAGAGTATAGACATGAAGAATTTGATAATTTGGCATTGCATGTTGCCTCAAGTATGCATTATAAAGATTCCGTATTACATTCCATCGATCTCGCTTTAGACAAGCTAGATGCAAAAATGAAAGTACATCCGCTTCCTTTTAAAAATTTTAAAGGAAACATACATTATGAAGACGAACATATCGTCATAAAAGACTTTCATGGAGAAATAGGAACTACCAATTTTAATTTTGATCTAAACTATTATTTAGGAGAGGATCAACAAATAAAGAAACGAGATAACTATTTGGAATTAAAAGCAAATTATATTGACTTTGATGCCCTTTCCAATTTTGATGAAAATTCTCCTAAACCAACAGAAGTGGCGAGTTCAAAAACAGCAGATGTAAAAGAACATGCAGAAGCCTTCAATCTATATGAATTGCCATTTACAGACATGCAAATTAAGGTAGATATTGGTCATTTTATGTACCATAGAATAGACCTTCAAAATATCAAAACAGCGATAAGAACAACCCCCAATCATTACATCTATATAGATACACTAGATATGGATGCCGCAGGAGGAAATATTCGATTAAGTGGCTATTTTAATGGGAGCGATCCTAAACACATTTATATGCAACCAGATTTGGTGATGACTAATGTTGATTTAGATAAATTGCTGTTCAAATTCGAAAATTTTGGACAAGACCATCTCGTTTCAGAAAACTTACAAGGCAAACTCACCACTAGAATAAAAGGAAAAGTTAGAGTATACCCAGATATGACACCAGATCTGGACCAATCTACCATAGAAATGGACGTAAAAGTATTAAATGGAAGATTAAAAAATTACGACCCAATGCTAGCACTTTCAGAGTATATGGGAGATAAAAACTTGCAAAACATTCGGTTTGACACCTTACAAAATAGCTTAGATATACAGAAAGGAAAGATTCGTATTCCTGCGATGACTATTGAATCTACTTTAGGTCATATAGAATTATCTGGTACGCATGATAGTGAACAAAATATAGATTATTATGTACGTATTCCTTGGAAAACAGTAAGAAAAGCGACTTGGCAAAAACTATTTAAAAACAAGAAGGACACCATTGTAAATACGGAACAAGAAGATAAAATTGTAGAAGTAGACTCCACCAAAAGAATTAAATACCTCAACCTAAAAATAAAAGGAAACATCGATGACTATAAAGTTTCATTAGGTAAGAAAAAAGAAAAAAAATAGTTGATAAAACGTCATTCTGAATTCATTTCAGAATCTCACACACAATCATTCTAAGCATCGTTGTCTAGAATTTAGACTCTATTTTCTCTATATATTTTATATCCCATATTCTCTTTTTAAAAAGTTCCGCTTTCGCGAAAAAGTATACTAATCTCTTTATAGAAAAACGTTGTTCAAAATCCATTTCACAGTTGCTCTCTATCATTTACTTCATCTTGTTAAGAATAATTAATACAACTTTTTTGCGACACTTTTAAAAAAGGTGCGTTATTATAATAAACCAACACATCAAAACCGATTTTTGGAACATTCAGAATTAATAGAAGCATGCAAAAACAATGATCTAAAAGCACAAATGCAAGTCTATCTGCTATACAAAGATATGCTGTACAATGTGAGTTTTAGAATTGTAAAAAGCAAACAAGATGCACAAGACACCGTGCATGATGCCTTTATAAAAGCGTTCCAAAATATTTCAAAACTAGAACACAATCATAACCTAGGCGCCTGGTTAAAACGTATTGTCATCAATTGCTCTTTAGATTTCTTACGAAAGAAAAAGAAACTCGGTTGGTTACAAGAGTCGATTGAGATTCAAGAAGAGGAAGAAGACACAGACACATTTGAAGATAACTCTTTAAAAGTCGAAGAAGTAAAAAAAGCAATCAACACATTAAAAGACAAATACCGAATCATTATAGTACTGTACCTCATTGAAGACTATTCACATAGAGAAATAGCCGAACAATTAGGGTTAAATGAAAGTACCGTACGTAACCAATACAGACGAGGAAAGCGTCTTTTAATACAGCAATTGCAAAACAAATTAGTAATATGAGTGTAGAAGAATTTATAAAAAAGCACAAAAAAGCATTTGACGATCAAGAAATGCCTGCTAATGCACCGTTAGATTTTGAAACGAGATTGAAAAATGAGTTGCATGCTTCAAATCGTTTTAAAAGGATAAAAATGATACGGTATATCTCTATGGCGGCAAGTTTGATTATCCTAATGTCACTCGGATACCTCTATAATGAAAACAAAAAAGAACAAACAGAAATTAGAGACAATTTGGTACTTGCTTTAGGAGAAGATCAAACAAATAGCACACGTCTAGAAGCCATTTATGAAATAGAAAATCAGTATGAAAATCAAAAAGAAGATGAAAAAATACTAAATGCATTTTTTAAAATTCTAAAAGAAGATTCTGATAGTAATTCTAAAATAGCAGTGATCGATGCACTTTTAAAATTTCCAAATAATCAAACGGTAAGAAACAATCTTATTAATGCTCTAGAAAACGAAAAAGAACCCTTAGTACAGCTTAAACTTATAAAATCAGTGTCCATTTTAAGAGAAAAACGAGCAAAAGAGCCACTTAAAAAAATCATAGAAAATAAAGAATCATTACCCTTAGTCAAAGGAAATGCTTCTGCCTCATTGGCCATGTTAAATCAATAAAAACGAACAAAATGAAAAATATAATCACACTAGTAACGCTCCTATTTATCGCAGGAATAGCTTACGCACAAAATAATGAAAAACGCATTGCATTTAATAAAGGAACTCTAAAAATATGTTCTACTTCTAATATGAAAATTAGTGGATATGATGGAGATGAAGTTATCATCAAAAGCCTTAACACTAATACAAACTATACATTTTATAATCGCTTTGGTGAAAAGATAAATAATCTAAAAACATCAGACTCTGTTTTATTTAGATATAAAAGCTTTTATAATCTAGGCGAAAATAAAGAATTGGAAGAAGGCCTGACACCATTAGGAAATAAATCAAATAATCCAGCAGACAATTTATATTTAGATATCACAGAGAATCTAGGAGAACTAATCATTAAGGATTATAATGCAACAAACTCAAGTCAATCTAATACTTATGAAATAATAAACGCTGTCAATTTTAATAACAAGTATGAAATACTAATCCCAAATTCAATTAAATTATTATGGAATACAGAAAATTGCACAAAGACCAATTCGAATACCTTTTTTATAACCTCTGATTCTAAAGCAAGGGATTTATCAAATTTCAAAGGAGAAGCCGAAATCTCAACCTCCTATCGCTCTATTAGCTTAACAGACGTAAGTGGTCCAGTAATAGCAAATACAATAGGCGGAAATATAAAAGTAATCTTTGATAAGACATCACCTACAAATCTATATTCATTAATTAGTAATGACGGGTACATAGATGTAACTATGTCTACCAATGTCAATGTACAACTAGATGTTACTGGCAATCGTATTTTAAGTGATATTGATTTTAAAGTCTTAAATGAAGACCTCACCGAATTTGATGGAAAAAGAATGAGACTTCAATTAAATGGAGGCAAGACTAAAATGAAGTTAGATGCGAGTTTAGGTAGTGTTTATCTTAGAAAAGGGAATTAGTACAATATCTGTTTATTTATTTGTACTCTATACGCTTTCGCGAAAGCTACCACAACTTATTTTAACTTAAATATAATGATACAAGATATATCATTGAATAGATTAATAAATGGTCTCTCTTACTTCCAGAGAAATCATTATAAATACGAGTATTAGGTTTTTATATTATTTTTAAATTACTTTATACAGTAGTTATTCATAATTAAAATCTCTTACATGAAACAACTTATTCTAGTAACAGTTTTAGGGCTTCTAGTTATATCCTGTAAAAAAACAAATTCCGATATAAATGAAGTAGTTGTAATAGGTGGAGGTTTAATGGGCAGTAGTACTGCTTGGCAACTTTCAAAAAAAGGAAAATCAGTCCTATTATTAGAAAAGCAAGATTCAATCTACACTCAAGGGTCTAGTTATGGAGAAGCTAGAATCGCCAGAAGCAACAATCGAGGAAATGATATGTGGTCATATTTACACAATCGTTCGGTAAAGGAAACAGAAGAATTAATAGATTTTTTAAATAATGATACTCCCAATGCATATAAGATGGAAGATATCTATACGACCTCTCCTGTAACTTATGTAGGACGAACTCATATTTATGATAAGTTAATGGCTTCTTTAAAACGCCAAAAAGTTGATTATAAAATTGCTAGTACTCCGAAGGAAGGGCAAGAAATATTCAATGTTTTACTTCCAGATAGCGTTCTTATACAAAGAGAGTATAATAAATATTCTGGCACAGTTAACCCTAAGGTATTAATACAATTGTTACACAAAGCAATTGTAAAAAAGAATAATGAAGTAAAATATGGACAAACAGTAACTTCTATTCAAAAGCTTCCCAACTATTATGAGATCTCAGTAACTGATAATAAAACGAAAGAGCAATATAATATTAAAAGTAAAAAAATTGTAAGCGCTGCTGGGCCTTATACTGGAAAATTACTTGGAAAGATCGCCCCAGCATTCGATAGTTTAATTAAACCTGAAAGAGTGTTTTTATCATTCTTAAAAATAAAAGACGAAACCTACACAAGTTTAAGTCAAGCACAGAAAGAGGTGATTAAAAACTCATACCCAGTAATAAACAGTAGCACGGGAACAAGAGGTGGTAGTTTTTTCTCAATGATTGAAAACTACGTCGATGATAAACCAATAATTAAAATTGGAGGTCATTTTCAACGTTCTAAAATTAATAACTTAGATGATGTTTGGAATGAAAAACTTACGCCAGATGAAATTGAATGGAGTAAGACAAGTACATTACGTTACTTTACATTATTACAACTTCCCCTTGAAATAAAAGATTTAGAATTAATAGATGGTTATTCCTGTGTATATTCCCTCACAGAATCCGAAGTGCCTTATGTAACAACACTTTACAAAGACAATTTTGAACCAGACATGAATTTTATTGTACTGGCAGGAATGTCTGGTGTTGGTGGCAAAGGAGCTATGACCTATGGATTAATTGGAGCAAATCTAATAACAAATGAATCAGAATCTGATCCTCAATACACTGAAGTTAAAAATGCACTTGGCTTTAATCGATTATTATCAGATATTAATGATTAATGATTAAAATAGTATGTGTTACTATTTAATCTTATAGACACATAAATGCATGTTTTCTTAATAATTCTATATTAGTTTCTATATTGTCTTTACCAAGAATACAGGAACTTCAAGACATATACGTTTTTTGTTATGAATTGACAGTTTAAATAAAACACTAAAAAACTTCGTTAAATTTTTAACATACAAACCAAGCCCTACTTCGTTTTTTGTAATTTTAGGAGTTATGTATTCTTTATCAAAAGAACACATTCAAAATAATCACTAAAACCACACCAAAAAATGAAGATTGCTATTAACTATGTGATGCTATTCCTATGCGCGGTTAGCATGACACTTCATGCGCAAGAAAAATCCAAAAACCCATTTAATGGTTTAGAATTTAGAAATATTGGCCCTGCCATGACTTCTGGAAGAATTGCAGACATTGCTATTCATCCTGAAAACGAAAATGTCTGGTATGTCGCTGTAGGATCAGGAGGTATCTGGAAAACAACCAATGCTGGAACTACCTGGAAATCTATATTTGACAATGAAAAAGTGTACTCTATGGGGTGCATTACCATAGATCCGAATAACCCACATACCATCTGGGCAGGCTCTGGCGAAAATGTAGGAGGACGTCATGCAGGATTTGGCGACGGGATTTATGTAAGTCATAATGATGGAAAATCATGGAAGAATATGGGATTGGAAAACTCAGAACATCTTTCCAAAATTATTGTACATCCAGAAAACTCAGATATCGTATGGGTAGCTTCTCAAGGACCTCTTTGGAGTAAAGGAGGTGATCGTGGAGTTTATAAAACCATAGACGGAGGAAAAACTTGGAATCGTACCTTAGGAGATGACGCATGGGTAGGCGCTACAGATTTACTTATTGACCCAAATAACTCTGATGTACTCTATGCAGCTACGTGGCAAAGACACCGTACCGTAGCTGGTTACTTAGGTGGTGGACCTGGATCTGGACTTCATAAAAGTACGGATGGAGGAAAAACGTGGAAACCTCTTAAAAGTGGAATTCCTAAATCAAATCTTGGAAAAATAGGATTGGCAATGTCACCTTTTAACACAGAGGTTATTTATGCAGCTATCGAATTAGACCGAAGAAAAGGAGGTGTATTTATCACAAAAAATGGAGGGACGACTTGGACCAAACAATCTGATGCTGTTGGAGGCGGTACAGGACCGCATTATTATCAGGAATTAATTGCTTCGCCGCATTATGAAGGCACCCTATATATGATGAATAATGCTGCTTTGATCTCAACCGATCATGGGAAAACCTTTACCAATATGAAGCGTTCAAATCAGCATAGTGATAGCCATGCACTAGTATTTAAAAAATCAGACCCAAATTATTTATTAATTGGGACCGATGGAGGTCTATATGAAAGCTTTGACAATACAGACAGCTGGAAATATGTAAGAAACTTACCCATTACACAATACTTTAAAATTGCGGTAGACGATGCCCTACCCTTTTATAATGTATACGGAGGCACACAAGATAATGGATCACATGGAGGTCCTTCTAGAACGATAAGTTCTGATGGTATTGCTAGTGCCGATTGGTGGAAAACCTTAGGAGCTGATGGAGCACAAACTGCTACAGAACCAGGAAATCCTGATATCACTTATGGAGAATTCCAACAAGGAGCTTTATGGAGAATTGATAGCAAGACAAGAGAAACGGTTTTTATTCAACCACAAGCAAGAGAAGGCGATCCATACGAACGCTTTAATTGGGATGCCCCTATTGTCGTAAGTTCACATAACCCTAAAAGACTCTATTTTGCTTCACAACGTGTTTGGAAATCAGAAAACAGAGGAGATGGTTGGGAACCTATTTCTGGTGATTTAACTTTGAATCAAGAACGAGTGACCTTCCCATATTATGACAAATCGCAAAGTTGGGATAATGCTTGGGATGTTTTTGCCATGTCAAATTACAATACCATTACCTCATTAGCCGAATCACCAAAACAAGAGGGGTTATTGTATGCAGGTACAGATGATGGCCTTATTCAAGTAACCGAAAATGGAGGAACAAGTTGGAAGAAATTCACCTTAAATAATATCAAGGGAGTACCAGAAACTCCTTTTGTAAATGATGTTCGTGCAGATCTTTTTGATGCAAATGTAGTATATGCAGCCTTAGACAATCATAAATATGGAGATTACAAACCTTACATTATTAAAAGTAGTGACAAAGGAAAAACTTGGAAACTAATTAATGGTGATTTACCAGGAAAACTATTAATATGGAGATTGGTACAGGATCACGTAAAGAAAGACCTTCTATTTGCAGCTACAGAATTTGGTGTATACTTCACATCTAACGGAGGTGGAAATTGGACCAAACTAAAAGGTGGAATGCCAACCATTCCAATTAGAGATATTAAGATTCAAAGACGTGAAAATGATCTAGTAGCAGGTTCGTTTGCAAGAGGGATTTACATTCTAGATGATATTACACCACTACGTAATTTTAATACAAGTATGAATGAAACTGAAGCTACTTTGTTTCCTATCAAAACAGTAAACTGGTACCGACAGTCAAGCCGAGTGGGAAGTCAAGGAGATGCAGAGTGGATTGCAAAAAACCCACCATTTGGAGCTAATTTTACTTATTATATGCCTGACAAAATCAAGTCTAAAAAAGACCTGAGAAAAGCTAAAGAAAAGAAAGGCAATGCAAAATTCCCAGGTTGGGATGCTCTTGAAGAAGAAAGTAGACAAGACAAACCTTCTATCCTATTAGTCATTAAAGATGCAAATGGCCAAGTAGTCAATACAGTGAAAGGAACTAATAAAAAAGGATTCAACCGTGTGAGTTGGAATTTAGCCTATCCTAGTAAAAGAGGAGAACGCTTGCAAGCACCTAGAGGTCGTCGCGGCTTTAGAGGCGGTGGTGTCATGGCAACTCCTGGTAGTTATACTGTAACTTTAATAAAACAAATGGACGGTAAACAAACCATATTACAAGGTCCAGAACCGTTTAACGTTGTTCCGTTATTTGAAGGGGCACTACCTAGAAAACCATATAAAGACATGGAAACCTTTAGAGAAGCCACTTTTGCTTTTCAACAAGACTTAACTGCTACCAATATTGCTTTATCTAAAAGTCAGCAAAAAGTTGATGCGATGTTACGAGCCTTAAATAAGGCAACGTCTCCATCTAATGATTTATATACCCGTTTACAAGATGCAAAAATTGCATTACTAGATATAGACAAAGAACTTCACGGAAATCCTATAAAAGGTCAAATTGGGGAACGTACAAACCCTACAGCAAGTGATGGAAATTCATTAGGAAGATTTTTAGGAAACACCTATGGTCCAACCGATGAACATAAAGGGTTATTAAGTAGGGTGCAAAGTCAATTAAGAAAAGTAAAGACAAAACTAACACCTATTATAAACTCAACACTTCCATCACTAGAAAGTGACTTGAAGAGAGCTGGTGCTCCTTGGATAGAAGGACAAGGGTTAATTAAAAACTAAATTATTTACATTAAATCCATGAAGAATATCATTCAAAAATCATTGTTCATCATATTAACATGTATTCTTGTTAGTAGCTGTTCAAAATCTTATGAGCCAATAACACTACAAAAATTTGAAACTGAATTAAAAGCAAAAAATATTGAAACGATGACTTATGATAGTACTAATAGAAAAGTATTGATAGAGTTAATTAATAGTGAAGAAATATTTGAAATTCAAAATAACGATGAAACTATCCTTTCAAAACATTGGATTAGACAAGTGAAAGATATTGTAAGTAAATATAATACAACAGACATTCAATTTATAAATCAAATGTAAATTGTCTATTTATTAGTTATTCAAAACAAAAAACACCTCCAAATGGAGGTGTTTTTTGTTTTTATAAGTTAAACTGTTTTTTTAATTTTCTGGATGCATAAATGCTTGTTTCCCTAGAAGGACTTCTTCTGTTTCTACATGATCTTCATCAGGAACACAACAATCTACAGGACATACCGCAGCACACTGAGGTTCATCATGAAATCCTTTACACTCCGTACATTTATCAGGAATGATATAATAAATCTCGTCGCTTACAGGTTCTTGAGACTCGTTTGCATCAACAGCTTTTCCATTAGGTAACACAACATTACCCTCTAGACTTGTTCCATCTGCATAACGCCAGTCATCTGCTCCTTCATAAATTGCTGTATTTGGGCATTCTGGTTCACATGCTCCGCAGTTTATACATTCATCTGTAATGATAATTGCCATAGGTTCTTTTTTCAATAACTTTGTACAAAAATAGTGCCTAGCCATAGATTAGGCAAGTTCATATGGAATTACTACAAAGAATTAACGCTTTTACACAATTAGGAGACTTTTTATCTCAGTTTTCAAGAACAGATATTGCCCAGAAAGAAGGCATCCCTCATAATGAACTTTTTTTTGAAGGATTCCAACATCAAATTAAACTCGCCGGCGAACACAACGGTTGGTTTACAAAAGAAAATATCATATTTGCCATCGAGGGATGGGCAGCTTTACTTACTCAAGAACATCTAAAAAACTGGTTAAATGAGTATGAGTCCGCTTTCGCGAAAGCGTATACAACAAAAACCATCGCTATTATCATGGCAGGTAATATCCCGCTGGTTGGATTTCATGATTTCTTATGCGTTCTTATATCTGGACATAAAGTTGTTGTAAAACAATCTAGCAATGACAAACATTTACTTCCTTTTCTAGCAAAATACTTAGAATATGTAGCGCCAGGCTTTAAAGGACAAATTACTTTTACAGAAGGAAAACTTCCAGAACACGATGCAGTAATTGCCACAGGAAGCGATAATACAGCACGTTATTTTGATTATTACTTTGGTAAAAAGCCAAATATCATCCGTAAAAACAGAAACTCTGTTGCTGTTCTTACAGGAGAAGAATCTTCAGAACAATTGGAAGCCTTAGCAGAAGATATTTTTAGATACTATGGCTTAGGATGTCGTAATGTTTCAAAACTATATGTACCTCAAGGATATAATTTTGATGCATTCTTTAATGCTATTTATCCTTGGAATGAGATCATTAACCAAGCAAAATACGCTAATAATTACGATTATAATAAGGCTGTATACCTTATGAGTCTTTTTGATCTCTTAGAAAATGGATTCTTAATGCTTAAGGAAGATCCTAGTTTTGGATCTCCTATTGCTACCTTATTTTATGAGCGTTATGACTCTTTAGAAAAATTGCAAGAAGCTTTACAAGAAAATTCAGACCGTATACAGTGTGTGGTATCAGAAAATTTAGAAAGTACCACTATAAAATTTGGACATACTCAGAAACCACAATTGCATGACTATGCCGATGGAGTCGATACTATTGCGTTTTTGTTAAAAAAATAGTGTATAAATTATCATTTTGACAACGCGTTTTTATATCAATTTAGGCATCTTTGCAGTGTATAAAAAAACACTTTATGAAGAAGCATAATTTTAGCGCAGGACCTTGTATTTTACCACAAGAAGTTTTTCAAGAAGCCTCTCAAGCTATTTTAGATTTTAATAACTCTGGATTATCTATTCTAGAGATTTCGCATCGTAGCAAAGACTTTGTAGATGTGATGGATGAAGCTCGTAATCTAGCATTAGAATTATTAGGGCTTGAAGGTCTTGGATATAAAGCTGTGTTTTTACAAGGAGGTGCAAGCACACAATTCTTAATGACTGCTTATAACTTACTTCAAACCAAAGCAGGTTATTTAAACACAGGTACTTGGAGTGATAAAGCGATCAAGGAAGCAAAACTCTTTGGAGAAGTTATTGAGGTAGCATCTAGTAAAGATGTAAACTATAAGTACATCCCAAAAGGATTTATGTTACCCGAAGGATTAGATTACTTACATCTTACAAGTAATAACACCATTTTTGGAACACAAATTAAAAACTTTCCAGAAGTAGACTGCCCATTGATTTGTGATATGAGTAGTGATATTTTTTCGCGAAAGCTAGATTTTTCAAAATTTGATATGATCTATGCAGGTGCTCAAAAAAATATGGGTCCAGCTGGAACAACTCTAGTTATTATACGTGAAGAAATTCTTGGTAAAGTAACGCGTGCAATTCCTAGTATGTTAGATTACAAAACACATATCAGTAAAGGCAGTATGTTTAATACTCCATCTGTATATGCCGTGTATGTGTCTATGCTTACGATGAGATGGCTTAAAAATTTAGGAGGTATTACTGCTATAGAAGAAGTAAATGATCGCAAAGCGGCTTTATTATACTCAGAAATAGAACTCAATCCATTATTTAAAGGATATGCTGCAAAAGAAGATCGTTCTTCTATGAATGCAACCTTCTCTCTTACTGATGGAGATTTAAAAGAAACCTTTGATGCCATGTGGAAAGAAGCTGGTATTAATGGACTTAATGGACATAGAAGTGTAGGTGGTTATAGAGCTTCTATGTATAATGCCTTATCACTAGAGAGTGTGGGAACACTTGTAGATGTGATGAGCGAATTAGAAAGAAAAGCATAGTTTAAAATAATTAATCAAGTTCTTATTATAGTAAGAACTTAAAAAGATCCCCACTTATGTGGGCATTAATATGAAAGTATTAGCAAACGACGGAGTTTCACAAACAGGTATAGATGCTTTAGAAAAAGCAGGATTTGAAGTTATTACAACAAAAGTTGCACAAGAACAACTCGCAAATTACATCAATTCAGAAAGCATAGATGTAGTATTGGTACGTAGTGCTACAACAGTACGTAAAGAAGTTATAGATGTATGTCCTACTCTTAAAGTAATAGGACGTGGTGGTGTAGGAATGGATAATATAGATGTAGCCTATGCTCGTGAGAAAGGATTACATGTGATCAATACTCCTGCGGCGTCATCTGCTTCTGTAGCAGAACTTGTATTTGCGCATTTATATGGAAGTGTACGCTTCTTATTTGCTGCCAATAGAGATATGCCTCTGGATGGAGATTCAAAATTTAAAGATCTTAAAAAAGCATATGCAAAAGGAGTTGAACTTAGAGGAAAAACTCTAGGTGTTATCGGATTTGGTCGTATAGGACAAGAAGTTGCAAAAATTGCTATAGGGTGTGGAATGAAAGTAATTGCAAGTGATCCATTTATGGACAATGCAACTATTGATGTTCCTTTCTTTGATGGACAATCAGCTTCATTTACTATTGAGACTATTGGAAAAGAAGATGTGCTTAAAGAAGCCGACTTTGTTACGCTACACGTTCCTGCTCAAAAAGAATACGTTATTGGAAAAAGTGAATTTGCCATGATGAAAGATGGTGCTGGAATTGTAAATGCAGCACGAGGTGGTGTGATAGATGAAGTTGCATTAGTAGATGCCCTTGATAAAGGAAAACTTTCTTTTGCAGGACTTGATGTTTTTGAGAATGAACCAAAACCAGCTATTCAAGTATTAATGAATCCTAGAGTATCGCTTACACCACATATAGGAGCAGCGACACAACAAGCTCAAGATCGTATAGGAACAGAGCTTGCAGATCAGATTATTAGCATCCTAAAATAGGATACACCCCTATTATATAATACATTATAAAAAATCACTCTCACATTGTGTTGAGTGATTTTTTTTGAACTATTTTCAAAAAACATCGATTAAAAGCGTATTTACTCGATTAAAAGCAAGTTAACTAAGTCTAACTGCATTTTATCTAAATATTTTGTAAATTGAAATCATTAATAACTTAAAATATAAAACATGTCAGGATTACTAGACTTATTAAATAGCCCGATGGGAAAGCAGATTATTAGCGGAGTGAGCGGGTCTACAGGTCAATCAGAAAGTGCAACAGGCAGTCTGTTAAGTATGGCGATGCCAGTACTTATGGGTGCTATGAAAAAAAATGTGCAAACTCCAGATGGAGCTGCAGGATTAATGGGAGCGCTTTCAGGAAAGCATGATGGAGGAATACTAGATAACCTTGGTGGTCTTTTCCAAGGAGGAGTAGATGAAAGTGTAACAAAAGATGGAGACGGAATTTTAGGACACCTTTTAGGAGGAAATCGTTCTAATGTAGAGAGTGCCTTAAGTCAAAAATCAGGAATAGATGCCGGATCAGTAGGGCAAATACTTAAAGTAGCTGCGCCTATTCTTATGGGTGTATTAGGAAAGCAAACAAAACAAGCTGGAGTAAGTGACGCTGGAGGAATGAATGCTTTACTTGGTGGTATGCTAGGGGGACAACCTAAAGAAAATCAAAGCCTTATCTCATCATTACTTGATGCAGATGGAGACGGAAGTATCTTAGATGATGTTGCTGGAATGGTATTAGGAGGAAACAAAAAAGGTGGAGGCCTTGGCGGATTGCTAGGAGGTCTTTTTGGAAAATAAATTGCACTTAACCTAAATTAAATGTTAGCGAGAATCACATAATACTCAGGTATTATGTGATTCTTTGTTTTAAGGAATAGTATTAATCTATTCTGAGATAAGATCCCTCACTCAAATCTCCCATTCCCTCATTTATCATTTTTATAATAACGTAAGTACTATAGATTTGTTCACGACAAAAGCAGTAATCATCCTGCTTTACATTAACACATTTTTCAAACTATATTTAGTACATTTAAGATTATGAAAAAGATTTTTTACACACTAGCACTTGCCACTTTTATTATAGGATGCGCGACTACCAACACAAAAAAAGACATTGCAGCTACTACAGATGGCTATTCTGATACAGTACGTATCGCAAATGATAGTCTAGAATACGAAATCCTTATTATTGAACCAGGTTTCAATTCATGGCTTGTCACACAAAGACCTAGAGGGTTTTATGAACAATTCTGGTTAGAAAACAGAAATATTGTTCGAGTCACACAATACAATAACCGAGTTTTAAACTCTATTCAGTTTGATCCAAATGTCTATTTACAGCAAATAGATTACCAACGAGGTGTAGATTATGGGTACGAAGTTAATTACCTATTACACAATTGGTTTGAATTTTTTGAAAAACGCTACAAACAAAAGCTACGATAATCGTACTTTTGACTTGTGATACAAACTATTAAAAATCGTTGGGAAATTACCCAAAATTGGCAATTCATCCATGTAATCCTTGGACTGATTGCCACTTTTTTTTCTGCTTACCTTATTACTAGAGGGATTCTAAAAAGTATTACCATACAGAATGATACGCTTAAACTAGTCGCAATATCCCTAGGAACACTTCTTGTAGGATATTTATTATTAAAAATCACATTTTGGTTATTTAAAAAATTATATAGTCGTTGGGGTGTTACACATAGATGGCAACTCATCGCAATGTTTCTAGTCTTTGCAGTAACAGGGTCTACCGCAGGAAAAATTTCAAATCCATTAATGGAATTTATCGGACTTACAAAAGAAACCACCAACGGATGGATCTACTGGCCTGTTAGAATTTTGTTAATTTTCCCAATTTATCAAGTTTTATTGGTCATTTTTGGGTGGATATTTGGTCAATACAATTTTTTTAAGGAATTTGCGATCAAAATGGCCTCCAGAATGGGGTTTGGATTTTTATTTAAAAAGTAAGCTTGCGTATATATCGTTTACATATTATAAAAAACATATCGGCAGTAGCCCTTATGTTCTTCTTATTACTACCAACGGTAGTAAACTTTTTGCATAGTGCAGAAGGACATAACCATGACGATCTTTGCGAAAATACATCAAGCACACATATTCACGAAAAGGAATTAGATTGTTGTCTTTGCGATGCTACGCTAAAGAATAATGGAATTTTTACTCCTACTAAAGAAATCCTGTTTATACCATATCAGGATATTCCAGAAAAAGCTATTCATACACAAACGGTATACCTTTCTATATATCGTACTACAGAGTCACGAGGTCCTCCCGCTTGTTAATGATAAGTTATACTACGCTTTAAATTAACAAATTATTTACTCATGAAATTTTTTATCATGCTCTGCGCATTCATGTGCAGTAGTATTAGTATAGCACAAAGCTGTACAAACACTCTTACAGGTTACGTAATTGATTTACACGATCAGGAAACTCTTGTTGATGCAACACTCAGCATAGAAGAACTAGGAAACATCATAAAAACAGATGCTAAAGGAAAGTATACTTTTAGTAATTTATGTAATGGTGCAACCTATACTATACGTGTGTCACATCCATTATGTAATACACAAACTATTAATGTTACAATTAATGGGGATACAGAGCGTACCATAAATATGGAACACCACTTAGAAGAATTAGGGGAAGTTTCAATCACTGGAGAAGCAAAAAAGAATGGGGGAAAAACGGCTATTGAATCGCAAGTTTCTAATGAGATTATTCAAGCAAATAGCGCAGGTTCATTAGGAGATGCTTTAAACCAGTTAAGTGGTGTTTCTTCTTTAAATACAGGAAATACTGTTGTAAAGCCTGTGATTCAAGGGTTACATAGTAGTCGCGTAGTATTAATAACAGAAGGAACTCGATTACAAGATCAGGAATGGGGTGTAGAGCATGCTCCAAACATTGATTTAAATAATGCGGGAAGTATTTCTGTTATCAAAGGAGCGGCAGGACTACAATATGGTGGAGATGCCGTAGGTGGAACTATTATTGTAAATCCAAAACGTATTCCTATTTCTGATAGTCTCTATGGAGAGACCTTACTTACAGGTGTTACAAATGGACGCGGTGGTAGTGTTACAACCAGTCTTACTAAATCCTATAATTCAGGATGGTATGCTAGTTTTCAAGGAACTTTAAAGCGTTTTGGAGATTTTGAAGCGCCAGACTACATCCTTAGCAATACAGGAGCCGATGAACGTGATGCTGCAGTTCGCATTGGAGTCAACAAGTATTCTTACGGAGTTGAAGCAAGTTATTCTATTTATAACAACAAATTAGGGATTTTACGCGCTTCTCACGTAGGGAGTGCTGCAGATCTTGCTAATGCTATTAATAGCGATAGGCCGTTATTTATTGAGGATTTTACATATGATATTAATCCGCCAAGGCAAGAAGTTAAACATCAAGTAGCGAGATTAAATGCTTATAAGCGTTTTGATGATATCGGGAAGTTTAGCTTTCAATATGACTTTCAGCAAAACAATCGTTTGGAATTTGACATCAGACGTGATAGTGAAGATGTGCGACCAGCAATTGATTTAGAATTACGTACACATAGTGCTACGTTAGATTTTGAATATACAGCCGACAATACTATTGATGCAAAAGCTGGATTATTAGCACGTACACAAACCAACTTTCCAGATCCTACAACAGGTATACGAAGATTGATTCCTGACTATGATCGTGTTGATTTTGGTGTCTATGCATTAGCTTCCAAAACACTAGATGCTTGGACTATTGAAGGTGGTGTACGTTATGATTATAATTTTATAGATGCACAAAAGTTTTATCGTACTTCTTTTTGGGAAGCTAGAGGGTATGATGTTTTATTCCCAGAATTGGTCGTAGAAGATTTAGGGACTCAGATTTTGACAAATCCAGAATTTACGTTTCACAATGTATCAGCTACTGCTGGTGTGGGATATGACTTTAATGATCTATATAGTATAACAGCAAACTATGCTCTTTCAAGTAGAGCGCCTAATCCGTCAGAATTATTTAGTGATGGATTGCATCAAAGTGCAGCGCGCATTGAACTAGGTGACATTCGTTTTGATCAAGAAACCTCTAATAAGGTGTCTGTTGCGCTTTCGCGCCTGCCTGCCGGCAGGCAGGAAAGCTTTTGGGATGGATGGTCTTTCACGGTGGCTCCATTTGCAAATTTTATTTCAGATTTTATCCTGATAGAACCTACCGGAAGTCAACAATCGTTACGTGGTAATTTTCAAGTATGGGAATATCGCCAGACCGATGCTCGACTTTTGGGTATAGATGTCGATAATGAGTTTCGCGTAAGCGAGCATTTTAGTATTAACAATCAACTATCTATTGTAAAAGGACAGGATACTACGTTAGACTTACCATTGATCAATATTCCACCAGTAAATACTACAAATCGTATTACTTATACTAATAAAAAATGGCATAATTTAAAAGTATCTGCTGAGAGTCAGTATGTCTTTAGACAAAATGAATTTCCAAATAATAATTTTGAAATTTTTATTGTCGAAACTGATCAAAATATACTTGTAGACGTTAGTACACCACCAGATGCTTATCATTTAATCAATCTAAGAGGACAGCTTGACTTTACAGTTAGTAATAAATCTACATTACAAGTAGCATTAGCAGTTAATAATCTTTTTGATACATCGTATCGTAATTACTTAAATAGACAACGCTTTTTTGCTGATGATCTTGGCAGAAATGTGAGTCTGCAACTCAAAATAAATTATTAAAATCAAAACCAATTTAACATTAAAATTAAAAAAACAATTATTATGAAATCTATTAAATCTATTCAGACCTACATTATTGCTCTTGCCACAGGGATTATTGCATTTTCTTGTTCTAGTGATGATGACAACACACCTATAGTAATCAATGATGAAGAAGTAATCACAACAGTAAGGGTACAGTTAACAAGTACTGCAGGAAGTGTTACTTTACAAAGTTTAGACAGTGATGGTGAAGATGGGCCAAATGTGCCTGTAATCACAATTACAGGAGACGTTATGGCTAATACGACCTATGCAGGAACTGTAACTTTCTTAAATGAAACAGAAACACCTGCTGAAGATATTACAGAAGAAGTAGAGGAAGAAGATGATGAGCATCAAGTATTTTTCACACCTGCTGCTGGTCTTAACATAACTACAGAGTACGGTAACTTTGATGATGATGGAAATCCATTAGGAACGGTATTTACATTAACTACAGGAGATGCAAGTAACGGTAATTTTACAGTAACACTACGTCACGAGCCTACAAAACCTAATTCAGGTCTTGCTGATGCTGGGGGAGAGACAGATGTAGAAGTAACATTTGACGTAACAGTTCAATAAAGATAAATATTTTGATAGTAAGGCGGTTACAATGGTTAGTAACATTTGGTATCGTAATAGATATCGTAACCGCCTTCATTTAAAGTAGTATACTCATTCATACAGATTAAGTTTAGAAAATAATAGTCTACTTAACTGTAAATAAAGCAAATATTTTGATTTGTAAGGCGGTTAAATAATTAGGAACTATAAAGATATCATCGTACAAGGATATCATAACCGCCTTCTTTTAAATATTTTAAATAATATACTGCTAGTACAAAGCTAAATATAAAAGTAATATTCTATTTAGTTGTACAATAAGAAATAAATTTTTTGATTAGCTGTTGGTGGTTATGTAATTCTACAGGAAACATGCATAACGTAATCGCCATCTTTAAAAAATAGAGTACTATTCTAAATTAGAGTAATACTCTATTTTTGTTTTATGAAGTATACGCTTTCGCGAAAGCGTATTTAAAAGAATTCCTCTTCAAAATTAAAGGGTCACACGTATTTCATAAAGAAATCAGGTTCTGGGCGTACTCTATAGTTATCAGTAAGGTCTACAAACTGGATGATTCCTTCTTTATCGGTAATCACGACCGTTGGTAATACGGTATCACTATCATATCCTAAGGTTTGAAAGCCAAATGGGATTCCGTTTTTAGAAAGGATGCCAAGTTGTTTGGCTGTCGTATTATTAGCATCGGTTAGAAAGTGAAATTGCAGTCCGTGTTTTTTGGATAAGTTTTCAGAATACTTATGTGGTTGCGGACTTATAAATACAGTGTTTACGCCTCGTTCTTCCAAGATTTTATATTGATCTACAATCTCCTTGATTTGTGCCATACACAACGGACACCAATTACCTCTATAAAATAAATAGATAGTTGGATTGCCTAGAAAGTCAGCTACAGGTATGGTTTCTTTTTGAGCATTTTCTAAAGTGACATTAGGAAGCTTCTCTCCTACTTTTAGTACCGTTGTATTTCGTTTATTAAACACTGAGTACCATTTGAGATATAATACCCATCCTATAATAAGTACTACTCCCAATAGGTGTGCTTGATCTATACTATCAAAGGCGTACCCTATCATACTGATGACAAATCCTATTCCAATAAGATTGGTATAGATGTTTAAATATCGTTTTGTTCTTGCTACTGGTTTTAAAAAGAGTCCCGCAAAGAAAATTACAACTGGCAAAGCAGCGATAATCATTCCTAAGGACTGTGTCGAGAATCCTGTTTGTAGTAGTACCCATATGTATTGTATCACTACATAGAGTGCAAAGACAGGGAAAATGGAAATGAAAATGGATTTGAGTAGGTTTTGCATAGGTGGTAAATAGATGTTTAAAAAATGTCATCCTGAGTTTGTCGAAGGATTATCAATAATCAACTTATGAAAACTTCGACAGGCTTAGCTTAATGTATTATATATTCTGTTATCTAAAAGTTTAATTCGTTGTCAGCAAAAAGTATTAATTCACGAAACGAATCTATTTTTTTTACGGTTTCAATTTTCTCAACAAGAATATTCCGTTCACAAAATAATGCTGTATAATCATGACAACCATCAATGATTCGTTTCTTCATGTTTTCTAAAGTTTCATGCTCAACTACATTTGAGGGGTATGAAAATCCAGTTTTCGTTTCTTTATCGTAATGTTGGTGTGATAATGTATATGACTTCCCAGAACTATCTATTACTATTGTTGACTCATCGGTTGTATTTGCTAGATCTTCATTTAATCCCCAATGTCCAGAGATTGATTCACCTATTAAAACTATTGGTTCTTGGTATGTTCGAAAATCCCATACTATATCAGAAAACATAATTATCGGATATTTTAATTCGTCCTCCTGTATTGATGCATACACCTTTTCTAGATGTTCATTCCATTCCAAATCTATTTTCCCACCATTCTTCTTTGGATAGAATACTCTTTTGATAAAGTTCATATTTCAAAATTGTATATTGAATGTTTTGTTAGCAATATTTTTTAAATGAATGTTAAGATAATAGCTATTTATAATCATATTTCTTGCTCTTGTTCATTTTTTTCATTGCCAAAAAAACGAACCAAAAAACGCTAGACGTAACCAAGCTTTACTAAAAACTTTATTCGCTACAGCGCAAAATAAAACTATTTCAAGGTAAGAATCTTATGAACTATATAGAAAATATAAGTTGTATTAGAAACTATGAACACACTCTATTTTGCTTAACCTTCCGCTCATTTCGTTTTGTTACGTAAAGCTTGCTTAAGTCATTACAAACTATAATAGATTACAAGTTGCTATAATAAAATCCCACTTTCAACACTTAGTTTTCTTTTTCTCCAGTATACGACAGAATGTAAGTTCTGGGCGAGGAGAAGCGATGGCGTTTACGTTAAAAATTTTTGAAGCCTTGGAAAAAATTTAACAAATCTTACGCGATTTTTCGCGCAAAGCGAAAAAATATCTAAGAAAAAGTATCTTTTCTTTTGGTTCGTTTTCTTTGGACAAGTAAAGAAAATGAACAACATTGTTGCTTATAAGTGATTTGTATTATTTTTTAACAAATCACACAAAACAATTAGTTACGCCAAATTTATAATTACTATTCTACCCTTCAGCTTGTTGCTGTGGTGGTTGTTCTGGTTTTGCAAAAAGATCCATATACGCTCTTCCTAAAAACTCCGTCACATCACTAGCCATCAGCCCTTCGATTCCGTATTGGTTAATCGCAATATCGGCAGCTCTTCCATGAAAATATACCCCCATTAGTGCCGCTTCCATAGGATGATATCCTTGTGCTAAGAGTCCAGTAATCACACCCGTTAATACATCACCACTTCCTGCAGTTGCCAGTCCTGGGTTTCCAGAATCATTGACATACAACTTCATATCGTAGGTGGTAATGGTATGTGCGCCTTTAATCACAAGAGCCACATCGTGGTTTTTGGCAAATTTGGCTGCCTTTTCTAGTTTATCAAAGTCATCTTCCCAAGGGCCTATCAAGCGTTCTAATTCGCCTAAATGCGGTGTAAATACCGACAAGTTGGGTACGTGTTCTAAGAATGCTGGATTGGCAGCAATGATATTAATCGCATCGGCATCTATAACGATAGGTTCTTTCTGCGCTTTTAAGAAATCTTCTACAGCTTTTACCGTCTTCTTATCGGTTCCCATACCAGGACCAATTCCGATCGCATTGGCTTCTGTTTGGAAGTCAATTTCTTCCAGTACTTTCCCATTAAAGTTATCGGTTTCTGCCATCGCTTCTGGAATAGCTGTTTGTAAGATCGGCACTCCTATTTGTGGTACATAGGCGGTTACCATACCACTTCCAGCACGCATTGCCGCTTTAGTAGCAAGCACAATCGCTCCCATCTTCCCATAGCTTCCTCCTATGAGTAAACTATGCCCATACATCCCTTTATGTCCAAACTGATGACGACTACGATACATCTGAATCACTTCTTGTTTTCCGATGAGTTCTACATCGGTAGGTGTTTTAGCTAGGTATTCTGGATCAAGCCCGATATCTAGCACATCCCACGCTTGCATAAACGGTGCTGTAGCTGGTAAAAAGAACGGTAATTTTGGCGCTTGAAAACTCAGCGTAAATCGGGGTTGTATAATTACATCCCCTTCTTGTGGCGATATATCCATATACATTCCCGAAGGGATATCAATACTTAGGACATATGCATTGGATGTATTAATGGCAGTAAAAAGAGCCTTTACCCAATCTTGTACGACGCGATTTAGACCAATACCAAATATGGCATCTACTACAATGTCTTGCGGACTAATCGCTGGTAACTCGTCTCCTTCATTAATCACGATAGGCCAATTCTTTGTCGCCGACTTTAATCTGCTATAGGCTTCGAGGAAATCAGGAACACGTTTTGTGTTGTAATTTACCACATAGGTCGTGACATTGTAATTGTTTTCTATCAGGTATCTCGCGAGTACCATCCCGTCGCCTCCATTATTTCCAATTCCGCAGAATACTTTGATCGGTACTTTACCACCTTGTAAACGTTCATTCACCCATTCATAGATGTATCCACCTGCGCGTTCCATCAAGTTAATAGACGGAAGGTTTTCCTTTTGTACGGTTACTTGGTCGGCTTCGTAGATCTGTTTTCTGCTATATATTTTCATCGAATCTTGATTCTTTTTTAAGTTGTCGGGCTATCTCATAACTCCTGTCGTAAAAATACTATTTTTTTAGGGTACGCTTTCGCGAAAGTATATAGTGATCTAAAAGCATCTTTTAAGTGTTACAGATGTCTGTCGAAGTACGAAAGTATATAGTGACCTAAAAGCATCTTTTAAGTGTCACAGATGTCTGTCGAAGTGTGAAAAAGAAACAGGAATCAAAGGAATCAAGAATCAGGATGGAAACGTAGTAGAAATCGTTAGTCATCTCGACCATAGGAAAGATCACACATCTAGCTCACGGTTATGCGATTTCCTGCCTACGGCAGGCAGGCTCGTCGTTCGTACCTTCGCTCGTTCCAAAATGATTACTGAACAATAAAAAACTATGTTGATTACGGAAAGCCGTAACAAGGTTGCGTTTGGGTTTTTTAACTTACTAGACTAAAGGAAGTATATATCATTAGCAATAAAAAAAACCATGGAAACTACAACTATAATTGATAAAAAGGAATTCGATACAATAGACAATTTTGGAATTCTTCCTGAAATTCAAAATTTAAATTTTGATAGAATCAAACATAAGATGGCTTTAAAGGAATCATTGGGATGGTCTGAAGAAAAAATCAATTTGGCAGAGAGGGAATACAAAAGATACCTAACATTAATTAAACTACATATTAATAAAAGGATTGTTCCTAGTAAACTAATGGATGAATTTTGGCATATGCATATTCTTGACACTAAATCTTATAGAGAAGATTGTCAACAGATTTTCAACAGATTCATTGATCATTTTCCATATTTTGGAATTTATGGACAAGAAGATCATCAGAACTTATTAAATGAGTTTGAAGAAACTAAAAAGATGTATCAATCTGTATTTAATACTGAAATTGGAGATGCATTTGCCTCTAGATGTGAAGACCATGCTTGTCATGTCGTAACAGAATGTGCATGCCGAGTTGAAGGAGCTTGTAAATAACTAACTAATATGTTACCTATATATTCTATAAAAACCAATACTAAATGTTAGACTGAAAACTTGTGAAAGTGTAAAATACAATATGCAAACTACTTGTCATACTGAATCTATCGAAGTCGTATTTAAAACACAAAACAATAAAAAAAATCATGCCCATTGCGGAAAACCGTAAAGAGGCCATGTTTGGGTTGTTTAGCTTGCGGAGTTAGAGGGGGTTTCTTTTCAAAACATAAACATGTATCAATGTGTATAATTGTTAGCAATGTTTATAAAATCACTTCTTATTTAAAATCAAAACCGCTAAAAATAAGACTGTTATGCTTTTTCATAGTATTTTAGGTGATCTATTATAAATATGTTGCAAAATATAATAATGAGAAAAAATGAATGAAAAAGAAGCCAGAATTAATATCCGATATATTGGTGGAGAAGCGGATGGTCACAGACTTGACCTATACAACGCAAGTACATCTTTACTAGGTATATCAAAAGCATTAGCGATAACAACTCAAGCTGTTATAACCAGAGGAAATGACATTCGAGTAAAAGGCGCTAATATTCCAGATGTGAAATTTTATTTACACCCTCCTAAAAAGGGAAGTTTTATAGAGGTTGTATCAGTTGTTTTTGGAGATCCTGCGGTTCAAGCATTAGGAACAAGTGTGGTAATTTCTGCTTTTTGGGATATGCTAGAATATTCTTGGAAAATTGCAACAGGAAAAGATGCTATTCCTAAAACTAGAACTGTTCAAAGAATAGTAAAAGGTAATGAACTTATAACAGATGAGCTAAAAGCTGTTTTAGAAACACCATTGCAACAAATACATAGACCTATAGATAATTCAGATTTGAAAATCCAGATTATTAGACCAAGAAGTGGAAAAATTCTTGTTCTAGATAATGACACAAAAAATTATGTCTATTCTAAAAATGATGGAGGCTTAAGAGAAGATATTTTAGGTAATGTAACAAAATACAACATAATCACAGGTTATGGTAGATTTTATATGGATGATGAGAAAAAAACTCTTCCTTTTAATATTGATAAAAATGAAATTAGTGTAGAACAAGAAGAGTTATTAAAATGGTCATTATATAAAGCTTCTGTTTATGGGGGAGAAGGGAAAATATTCTTAAAAGCTCAAGTTATTAATGATAATATAGGTAATATAAAAAGATTTATAGTAAAAGGTACATATACAGATGATAAAGATAACTCACAAGTCGGCTAATATTTTTTATAAAACTATCAAAAACCCTATAGCTGCTATTTTCATTAGTTTAATAATTAGTTATATATTTTATAATTTAAGTACTAAAAATAAAGAACCATTATATAATATTACTGAATCAAAATTAGTAGCAAAAAATTTAAATGATTCTAATATTTCGATTAAATGGAAAGATTCGCTAATTAATAACATTCATAAAATAGACATCAGAATATGGAATAATGGAAACGACATAATTGATTATTCTGATTTTGTGGAAAATAAACCACTTACATTGTACAATGAAGGAAGTGTTAAATTTTTAAAAGTTTCATCTATAAAGAGCAGTAGACCCAATATTAAATTTATTTCAAAAATTTTAAAAGATTCCATTATTTTCTCGTTGTCAAATGCAGAGGCTTTAGAAAAAGGAGATGGAGAAATATTTTCAATATTATATTCAAAAGTAAATGAAGGAAAATGGGTACTAACTAGTAGAGTAAAGGGTTCTAAGAATGGTTTTGGCTTCCAAGAAGTATCAAGCCTGAATAATAACAAAGGAAAATTTACAATTTATACCACCATCTTTTTAATCTTAATCATCATTTCTAGAATTATCATTTCAATTTATAAACATAAATCTGTGAACTTAAAAAATTGGGAATTAGTATTTGTAATTTCTTACATTTTAATCATCTATGTGATACCATATATCCAATCTGATGGAGAATTACTTTTATGGATGAAGTAAATTATAACATTTTGCAACAATGGGTATAAAAAAATACTTAATTCAATAAAATAGAATGTTTATGAAAATAAATTTAAACATCAGAAAATTATGATTTCAAAACTAATCTCATTAACATCTTAAATGCCTGATTATCAAATACAAAAATCATGATAATTAATAAAATAGTCATTAAAAATTACAAATCATTCAAAAACCGATTTGAAGCTGAATTATCGAGTGATATCAATATTATTGTTGGAAATAATGAGTCAGGTAAATCTTCAATTCTTGAATGTATTAATTTAGCATTAACTGGAACAATAGGAAACAAGTTTATCTTGAATGAATTGAATCCTTTTTATTTTAATCAAGAATCTGTAAAAGAATATATTGAAGCATTAAACTCCACCGGACCAAATCTACCTCTTCCTGAAATAAGTATTGAATTATACGCAAAGGATCTCGATAAAAATGCAGACTTAAAGGGAATAAACAATTCTTTAGGTTTGAATTGTCCTGGAATATCTTTCAAAATAAATTTTAATTCAATATTTTCGGATGAATATGTTCAATACATTTCCGACCCTAGTTTAATAAGGAATATTCCCATTGAATACTATCATATTGAATGGTACTCTTTTAAAGGAGTACCCGTAACTTCTCGATCAATTCCGCTAAATGTAGTATATGTTGACACATCTTTAGGAGAAGTATCATTTACTGGAACTGACAAATATGTAGCTAGAATAATTAACAATTTTCTAAACGTTAATGAACGAGCTGGAATAAAACTAAATTACAGAACTTTAAAAGAAAAGTTCGAACAAAATACAAGTATTCAAAATATCAATAAGAAGTTAGAGGAATACTCTGATCGCATAACAGATAGAAAATTGACCTACTCGATTGATGTTTCGAGTAAATCAGCTTGGGAAAACACTTTAACAGCTTATATTGAAGAAATTCCTTTCGGTTTTATTGGAAAAGGTGAACAGAGTTCTATTAAAACAAAATTAGCTCTTGCCGAAGTATTGGATAATACAATAATTTTAGTCGAAGAACCAGAAAATCACCTGACTTATAGTAAGATGTCTTCTCTCATCGATAAAATAAATGAACGAAGTAAAGGAAATCAACTAATTATCACAACACATTCAAGTTTTGTTACTAATAAATTAGGCTTAGAGCATTTAATCTTACTCTCTAATAAAAAAATAATTAGACTTAATGACCTTGATTCAAGCACATATAATTATTTTAAAAAATTACCAGGACATGATACCTTGCGAGTAATTTTATCTTCAAACCCAATATTAGTAGAAGGTCCATCTGATGAATTAATAGTTAATTACTCCTATTTCAAGAAATATGGTAAAACACCACTTGTAAATGGAAGAGATGTAATTTCTGTTAAAGGACTTTCGTTCAAAAGATTTCTTGAGATAGCTGACCGATTAGATTTAAAATTAACTGTAATAACTGACAATGATGGAAATATTGAAGCCTTAGAAAAAAAGTATGAAGATTTTAAAAATTCGAAAAACATACAGATTTCATATGACAAAGACATTGATTATCCAACTTTAGAGCCACAAATTGTAAAAATCAATGAATTAGAAGTGCTAAATAAAGTTTTCAAGAAAGAATTTAAATCAAAAGATGATGCAATTTTATGGATGACTTCTGGAAGTAATAAAACAGAATCTGCATTAAAAATATTAGAGTCGGATGGAAAAATTTTAATTCCTAAGTATATTTCAGATGTAATATGAATAAAGCCATCTTTTCTTGCGCTGGTTCTCGTAAAACTACAATGGTTATAGATGATTCTATTAGCTTATTTAACAGTGAGAAGAAGGTTTTAATATTGACTTATACAATTATTAACAAGGATGAGTTAAAAAATAGAATCAACTCTCAACTTGGCTTCATTCCAAAAAACTTATCAGTGTTAACTTGGGTATCATTCCTTATCAATGAATGTGTTAGACCTTACCAAAATATTTCTTATAATGAATCAAGGATATCAGGAATAACTTTCATTCAAGGGCAATCAGCAACATATATAGATGAGAAAAAAATTAAAGGACACTATATTACAACAAACGAAAATCTCTATTCTGATAAACTCGCAAAATTTGCTGTCAAATGTAATCAAGACTCAAGTGGACTAGCAATTCAACGACTAGAACAGCTTTGGGACTATATCTTCGTAGATGAAGCTCAAGATTTAGCTTCTTACGATTTAGATATTATTGCTTTGTTATTTAAGTCAAAAATTAAAATCATCGTTGTTGGTGATATTAGACAAGTTGTTTACTCTACTCATCACGCAAAAAGATTAAGTCAATATAGAAAGGAAAAAGCTATTGATTTTTATCGAGAAGCTGAAAAAAGAAATTTGTGTAAAATAATTGAAAGAAATGAATGTTTTAGATCAATCCAAATTATTTGTGACTTTGCTGATATAATTTTCCCAGAATTAACAAAAACATTAAGCAAGTACAAAGGATCCACAGATCATCAAGGTATATTTGCAGTTCACGAAAAAGATGTACAAAAATATTATGAAGAATATACTCCAATTGTTCTTCGCCATAGTAAAAGCTCCAATACTTTTGGTTTAAGTGCTATTAATTTTGGCAAGTCTAAAGGACAAACTTATGAACGAGTATTAATTTTTCCGACTAAACCCGTTAGAGATTTCCTCAAATCTGGTGATATAAGTTTTCTCAAAGACAAACACAAATTCTATGTTTCAGTTACTCGGGCATCTGAAAGTATAGCCTTTGTTTATAATTCAAAATCTATAATTTCTATGATTCAAGAATATTAAAAGTGGTACTAAACAATGTACGTATAATTAAAAAACTTCCACCCCTCGCTCCCGCCAGTTTATAACTGGTGGCGTTCTAAATACTTAATACCTTAAAAATGGAATATAAGCTCTTACTTCTATTTATTGCTGCAATATGCATCTGGTTCATTGAGCGTTGGGTATTTAACATAAAACGTAAACGTCGTCGCGACTATTATAGGGACGTATACCTCAAATCAGATGCATGGAAACGTAAGCGCTATGTTGTGCTAAAACGAGACAACTGGCGTTGTGTTTATTGTGGGAAGCGCGCTACTCAAGTTCACCATAAGAGATATGCAAAAAAGAACATTGGAAAGGAACCTATCAAATGGCTTGTTTCAATATGCAGGCCTTGTCATGAATCTATACATAATTAAATAAAATATTTCTACATACATCTTCCTCACTCCCGCCAGTTTATAACGGGTGATCATCTGAATACTTAATACCTTAAAAATATCTAATTCTCAGTTTATTTGAAAAATGAGTATCTTTTTACACGCTACGTTTCATATGCAAAATCATTATACATAATTAGAATGACAGTAGAACAAGTTATAGAATTAATAAAAATACTTATATGGCCAATAATAGCCTTAGTAGTATACCTTACTAATATTCGAAGGTTTAAATCAATTTTTAACTCTCTAGAGTCAAGAATAAAGTCCGGTTCTGAATTAGAATTTCAAGGCTTTAAAGTTGGTGTTGCCTTATCTCTACCCGAAGCAAAGCAGAATGAAGATATAACCGATGAGCATTTAGCTTTAATTCATTCAAGTTGGAGGTATCAACGAAAAGACAAAGAATTTGGAAAAAGAATGTTTGGAATTCAGGTAATTGTGCAAGGTCAAATCTCTGCCTTAGATAGAATTGAATATGTGAAATATAAACTAGATGCTAGTTACCCTAATCCTGTTCAAAAAAAATATGATAGAACAAGAAATTTTGAATTAAAAGAACTTGCTTGGGGCACATCAACTATTAGAGCGGAAGTGAAAATTAAAGATCAAGAAAAGCTTATTAAATTATCGAGATTTATCAATTTATCAGAAACAGGCGAAAAATTAATAGACTAGAAAAAATATAGTTTAAAAAAATCCACTCTCCCATATTTACAACCGATACCATTCTAAGTAATCATACGTTAAAATAACATACCCAAAGCCATTACCATTCTTCATTAAAATGAATTCTATTTTAATCAAAACACTTAAGAATTTTAAAATTTTAGCGGTATTGCCTGTTTTAATTTATGCAATTGGAATAACCATTAGCCTACTTACAGATCGATTTAGGCTGTCTCAAGAATTAAACTGGTTGTATGTTTTTGGAAAAATGATCTTGTATCTTCTTATAGGCGTTTCTTTGATTTCATCTCTCATAATAGCTATTGAAATCGTAAAAAGTAAAACGTTTTACTGGAAGAAGAATATCATCTGGTTAATTATTTCTTTGATTCCTATACTTTTCTTTTGCTGGGTCATTTTGGTTTCTTCTTTAGGGTTGTAAATCCCTTGCTTTTATATCATAAAAGAACGTACATTGACGGTTTGTAAACTTAGAATACACTATGCAATGGTAATAAACATAATAGATTTTCTTATAACGTTATGTGAAGTAGGATATAAAAAAATATCAAAGAAGAAGTTTCCTTTCATTAAAGAGCATTATGGGTATGAGTGTGGACCTAGATGTCTACAAATGATGTTTAAGTACTATGGAAAAGAGGTCGATTTTGATACTATTGCTCAAGAAACTGACCTGACAGAAAAAGGAGCAAACTTATTAAGCTTATCAAATTGTGCTAAGAATCATGGGTTTAAATCTCTGGGTGTTAAAGTAACCTTTGATGGAATAGATGGAAAACAAAATGGTTTGGTAGATGTTCCCTTACCCTGTATTGCGCACTGGGATGGTAATTATTTTGTCATACTTACAAAAGTAACCTGGGATAAAATTACTATGATTCACCCAAGAAAAGGGAAACTCATTTTTAATAGACACGAATTTTGCGATAGATGGATTAGTCGCACAGAAGATGACGATACTGGAATTGCTTTATTAATTGAAAAATTTAAATAATGTTACAAGACGCTATACTCCTTGAAAAACGACATCAACGATTTATAAAAACGGTTTGCGAATCTGAAATCGTTTACGGACTAAAAAACAGAAAAGGGTTTGCGACTTCGAGTTCTATACATGACGAAGATGATCAAGGAAATCCCATTGGAATGATTTGTTTTTGGGCAAATAGAGCATTGGCAAAATCTTGTATTACAGATGGTTGGAGAAGGTATAAAGTTATCGAAATTCCATTATCTGATTTTATGGAAAACTGGTGTATTGGCATGGAGAATGACGGACTTCTCATCGGAACAGAATTTGATAAAAACATGTTTGGATTTGAAGCCAAGCCTTTAGAACTACTTCTTGAACTATCCACTGAGTTAACAGTACTCGGAAAGGATGTGACATTTAAAAAATTCAATGGAATCACTGATTTGAAAAAGCAGGTACAATCAATACTTGAATAAAACGAGTAGTTTCCAGTACACGCTTTCGCGAAAGCGAACCCAAAAATTTAAAATCCAACCCTACATTTCTCACAAAATCATCTATACTCCGATTACAGAACTGTAACAAGCCAAACAAGCAAAGGTCTTTAGTAAAATTTATACCATGAGAATATCCATCTTTGCTATTATTTGTCTCTTATTAATCAGTTGTCAACCTGCTACAAAAACAGAAGACGCTCCTTTTGACCAACTTACCCAACTCATTGATCAGTATGCTAATGATGCGTTACAACCTGACCATATCAACTCAATTGCTGTAGCCGTGTATAAAGATGGGAAGATGTATCACAATTATTTTGGCGAATTGGATAAAAATGCACAGAACAAACCCAATGATAATACGTTATATGAAATAGCATCTATTACCAAGGTTTTTGCAGGATCACTTGCTGCAAAAGCTGTTTTGGAGCATAAAATAGCGCTGGATGATGACATTCGAAATTACTTAGAGAGTCCATATCCCAATTTAGAATTTGAAGGACATCCTATTACTATCAGGCATTTATTAACGCATACTCTTGGACTGAAAGATAGAAGACCTAAGGAGTTTGGAAATGTTATAAAAAAAATATCAGAAGGTTATTATGAAAATAGGGTTATAGATTACACTATGACTGATTTTTTGGAAGAGCTAAAAACTTCAGAAGTAAACAAAAAGCCAGGAACATTTTATGAATATAACTCTGCAGGACCAGAACTAGTGGCTCATATTTTAGGAAAGGTATATCAGAAACCATACAAAGAGCTTCTTATGTCTTTCTTGAGCGAATTGGATATGAATGACACCTTCTTACTAGATAATTCTCCAGAGGGTTCAAAAGATATTGCAAATGGATATGACAGTGATAGAAAAATTGTTCCAAAAGACAAAAATCCACTCACTGGTGGAGCATTCGGGTTAATCAGTACGTTACCAGATTTAATGAAGTTTATGAAATTTCAGCTAGAAAGTGATGATCCTTTAATTAAGGAGTCCACAAAAATACTATATGAAGATGATGACGATAATGTCATGGGGTATTTATGGCAAGATATGGGAATCGCTGAAGAAGAAGGTTTTTACTATTCAAAAACAGGAACCTCTGAAGGCATACAAAGTGGTTTACTACTTTGCCCTGATAGTAATTATGGACAAATCGTACTTATAAATAACAACTCCGACGAATCTTTTGATGATTGGATTCAATTATTTATCGGTAAAATAGAGCCAGATTTGATTAAATTTCCCAAAATCAATTTGACGTCATTATTAAAATCTAAGTTTCTAGAAAACAAAGAAGCTGGTGTAACAGCGTTTAATGCACTGAAAGATCAGGAAGACAAATACTTCAACACAAGTCTTTCCTACGCACTAAATCGTATAGGGTATGATTTGTTGGCCTCTGAAAAAAATAGAAAAGAAGCCATTGAAATGTTTGAGTTTGCTGTCAAAAAATTTCCAGATAATGCCAATTTATTTGATAGTCTTGGAGAAGCATATCTTACTGATGAAAATTATAAAAAAGCACTTGAAAATTATAAAATATCTCTCAAATTGAATCCTAATAATGATCATGCAAAAGACGTTATTTCTAACATTGAACAATCAAAATCAATACAATAACGTACTATTGACAACTCAACTTCTACCCATTTGTAACTGGTGGTCTTTTGAATAATCTCTTCTTGATATATACGCCATACCTACGGAAGGCAGGCTTTTCGCGAAAGCGTATACTTCATAAAACATAGGTATTGTATACACTTATAAACACCTCCAAACGTCTAATCAATATCCCAAAAGGAAATAAATCTCAGAAATGAGAGTTTGTAATAGAACTAGAAACAATGACCTGCCTTCTATGATCATTGTTATTTCAATCAAACGAATTATCGTCATCAAAAAAACAAACTCTTATGAAACAGCTACTAACAATCATTGGGATGATTGCCTTAACACTTATGTTATCTTTTACAACATCTACAAAAAGAACCATTGTGATTGATGTGGGACATGGAGGAAAAGATGCTGGAAAAACGGCTCACGGAATCCATGAAAAAGAAGTTGTATTGCGTATTGCACACAAAATAAAAGAGCTTAACAAGGACGCAAACATTGATATTATTCTAACGAGAGATTCGGATACATTTGTTACTTTAAAAGAGCGTACTGCTTTTATTAATTCGCTAGCACCTGAATTTGTAATTTCACTTCACACAAATGCATATCACAAAGAAACGGTGAAAGGGAATGATATCTACATAAGTGACAATAATAGCGAAAAAGAAAAATCAACAGCGCTTGCACTAAAAATTAAAGATGCACTTAAAGAACAAAATCGTGGTATTAAAAAGGCAAATTTTCATCTCTTAAAAAATGTAACGTATCCTATCGTTCTGGCAGAAATAGGTTTTCTCTCCAATGAAAAAGATAGACAGCAGTTAACTAGCGAAGAAGGAATTTCTGAAATAGCACAAGCAATCTATACCGTAATACAGCAATAGATTGGAATATATAAGATTATAATAAGTAAGCTAAAATATGAACATACTACAAAGAATCGCTAGAAAAATAATAAAACAGTCCTTTGACTTTTCAGTTTCAATAATCGAGTTCTTTAGTAGTATGGAACCTTATAAAGAGAAGGTATCAGAATTAAGGAAGCTTGAGCCTGGGACTCTAGGTAAAGAAATAGCAACCTGTCTTGACCTGCATCAATTGACTTTAGTGCCTACATACGAAAGTCATGATTTGAAACATGTATTGCTTGACTATAAAATGACAGCAGAAGACGAAATCCGAATGCAAGCGTTTATGATTGGGAATGGAAACTACTCCATTCCATCTTTTGCAATTTTGATTTTTGGAGTAGTATTACTTCCTGATCTGTGGTTGACTTTTTACTCAGATTATAAAAAAGGAAAGAGATCTATCCAAATATCTGAATGGACCATCGAAAAGTATGCGCATAGAAATCTAATTGAGTTAAGAGCTGAAATCATAAAACCAATAGGAAAACAAAAACCAATCATTGATATGAAACGAATAACAAAATTTGGTGCTTTTGCATCTATAACAGCAGGTATTTTTGGAATGCTATTTTGTTTACCATTTTTGTTTTCATCAAATATGGCAGATCTTGTTGGTGCTGGATTTCCATTTATTGGAGGAGCGATACTTTCTGTTGGCGGACTTCTAGCATTATCTAATCTATCGCGACCAGATAAAAGTCAATACCTCACAACGTATATAGATACTCATTAGACAGTTATTTAATCAAAAACATACGGTAGCGAGCTATCTCAACAATTTGTATGCAAATTCTAGTCAGGAGTCGGTAAATTTCACGAAAGTGAAAAAATAAATTATAATTATAAATAACTGATAACTAAATAATTGCAAATAAAAAGTTATATTAAAAAAATAAAAACAGGGGAATACCCCCGAAATAGACTGCCATCAATTGTGTAAGTTTAGTCAACCTTAAAAACACAAGAACATGGCACACTATAAAAGTCGTAAAGACTTTCTAGAAGACAATCCTCAAGCCTCTGCATTTGCAGCATTAGCACAGGCAACTCGACAACAAAAACAAATTACCGATCGTGCAATAAACCTCACTCCTGGTCAGCTCAAAGGGAAGGAAGTTATTATTGTAGGATCTGGAGTTGGTGGATTAACTACTGCTTACGAAATACTAGCACAAAAATCTGGTGCTAAAGTAACGGTATTGGAAGCACTTAATAGAACGGGTGGTCGTTGTTTAAGTTTGCGAACTGGTGATGTCTTAACGGAAGATATAAATAGTGATTTATTCAACTCTACGCCTGGCGAGTCACAAGTGGTTCGTTTTAAAAGACCTGTAGGCGATGCAGAACCATACCTCAACGCTGGTCCAGGGCGAATACCAAGTAGTCATAAACGATTACTTCATTACTTAAAAAAATTCTCGGTTGATGTTGAAGTGTATGTGATGAATTCTGAATCTAATTTGGTTCAAAAGGATAGCAGTTTTGATGGAGAAGCTATGGTGTATCGTCGTCTAGATCATAATACACGTGGCTGGCTAGCACAAATGGTATATAGTAAAGCTGAGGATTTATTAAGTGACTCAGACATGAATATTGATCAGAAAAAACTTAAGGAACGTATTAAAGAATTACAGAGCTTAATGATCAGTTTTGGGGAACTTGATACGAAAGGAAAATACGTAGTCACCGCTGGAACTCCTGGATTTGAAAATGGAAAAACGCGTGCTGGTTATAAAGTCCTACCTGGTGTTGCTGCAGGAATTGTTGCCGACGTATTGAGTTTTGATAATTTATTGGAGTCTAAGTTTTGGGAAGGCACGAAGTTTTATCAGCCTACAGATTTCTTATGGCAACCTACATTATTCCAGCCTGTTGGCGGGATGGATCAAGTACAGCATTCTTTTGCTCAGCAAGTTGCTGCTTTAGGTGGTGATATCCATTTAAATAGTCCTGTTAAAAAAATAGATTGGTCTGAGAAAAAGAAAAAGTTTATCGTTTCTGTGAGCCAAGTAGGAACAGAAGATCTTATTGTATACGAAGCAGATTATTGTGTTTGTAATCTCGCTATGCCCTTTTTAAAAGAGATTTTATCAGACACGCTTATGAATAAAAGCAATAGTGGGTTTGAAGATCGATTTAAAGTAGCACTTAATGCTGTATATACTGCTCAATTTGAGCCTACCAAGGCACCTGGGTATAGACCTAAACGCGAAATATATGTCCCACGTTTTTTAGCCGATACTACAAAAGTAGGCTGGCAAGCTGATAGACACTTATGGCAAGGAAGTCCCATTAACGCTACAACGGGTGATGTAGAGGATTCTGAAGTTGGGGTTGTTCCTATTTTTGGAGGGATCTCATGGACCGATAATGATATTCAGCAAATTTGGTATCCGTCTACGGCATATCAAGATCAGAAAGGTGTTCTAACAGGGGCTTATAATTTTGGAGGGACTGCTCGAGAATGGGGTACATTACCTATTTCTGAACGATTGGATAAAGCGAGAGATGATGCCGAGAAATTTAATGAACGATTTGGGAAAGGATTAAAAGATGGGTTAGCAATTGCATGGCAAAACATGCCTCACATTAAAGGAGGTTGGGCTTATTGGCAAGCTGTAGGTGAACCTAAATATGCCACAGAACAATTTAATGCCATTGCTCAAGGAACTAGAATCTATGATCCGAGTAGCGACACACATACTATTCCTTGTTTCTTTATTGTGGGAGATCAAATTTCATCTCTACCAGGTTGGCAAGAAGGTGCTATTGCTGCTGCGATTAATGTTATTAGTCGTATGGCAAAGCCCGATATGGAAATTGCACCTTTAGCAAACTTACCAGATACACGTATGATGGTAGAAGGTATCTAAAATCTTTAAAGGGATGTATAAGTGCACCTAATTTCTAAATCAAATTAAGTAGTACCTAAGCAAAAAAATGCGAAGAGGAATGTATTCCTCTTCGCATTTTTAATTAGAAGTTAGCTTGGAAATTATAACGGATAAAATTATTTAGGGTAATCATACCTATCTTTAACAAAAACAACAGATGGATCGAGAAAGAATTGTTTGCATAGGCGATAGTTTAACTGCTGGATATGGGGTACAAATAATTCATGCATGGCCTCACCTACTAAGTCAAGATTTACATATTGAGGTTATGAATAGTGGTATTTCGGGAGATACAACTTCTGGAATGCTAGCTCGATTTCAGGATATGGTCATTAAACATAAGCCTACGCATACTATCATTATGGGAGGCACAAATGATTTATCATTACAGCTTCCCAATAACATACTCATAAGCAACATACTTGCCATGACAAGATATGCTAAACATCATGGTATCATTCCGATCATAGGAATTCCAACACCTTTTTATAATCAAGAAGATAGTATAGATGAATATGTATCTACTGAGGTTCTTAGTTTAAGTAAACGAATTCAGTTGTTTCAAAGAACATTAAAACAATTTGCGATAGATGATGGTTTAGATTTTATAGATTTTACAGTAGGTATGACTCCAAAATTATTTTTGGAAGATGGATTACACCCTAATGAAGAAGGACATATCCTAATGTTTGAAAATGCAAAATCAAGTCTACTGAAATTTTTAAATCACATCTGAATATAAACAATAACAAAGATTGTGAAAACAAAATTTAACGCATACGGGAAGACGCTTTATGAGTTTACAAATAATATATATGTTGTTTGTCCAAAGTGTAAAAATCAAGCAATTGTTACTTCTAAGGGTTTCTTAAAAGAAAAAGATGAAACAGAAATAAAGTTGACTTGCTCCTCATGTGGAATGAATACGTATTATGCTGAAACGCCAAAAGATATATGGACTTTGCAACATAGTGAGGTAACATACGAAACACGGAATCTAATTTTGGGAGCAAATATAGATCCCTATTTTAGACTCCCGCTTTGGCTTCAGAAAGAAATGCCAGATGGGCTTTTATGGGCTTATAACTATGAGCATTTGGATTTTTTAGAAAAACATATACATGCGAAACTGAGATATAGAGATCTTACAAATAATCATAATCGGAGTTTAGGAGCAAGACTTCCTAAATGGATGACATCAAGAAAAAATCGAACTGAAGTATTAAATGGGATTGAAAAACTAAAACAGAAATAGAATACTATCATATATAAAATTAATTATATTTGATTGCCCGTTTTTAATAATTTATATACCTACTTATGAAAAATTTACTACTTTTTTTCGTTGCAATTGTCTGTGCTATAAATTTAAATGCACAAGAACATCTTATTGAAATTCATCCTGAAGGTAGAGTCGCTTCATTATTAATGGAGCCATCAGAATATAACAATTGGATTATCAATGATGAGTTTAATAATGCTACAGTTAGACATTCTCTTTTTCAAGATATATATCAATATTTTGAAGATGATTTTGATTTTGTTTTTTTAATATTGAATGAAGATACTAGACCTAGTAATCTCCCATTTGGTCAATTAATTAATGTTTCAAATGACATTGAAGGCATTGGTAAAAATATATTTAACAACAGTCCAAACTATGGTTCTAATGGTCAATTAAAAGCGGTGATGCATCTTACACGAAGAGATTATTTAAGAGCTGGTCCATCACTACATGAGATTATGCATAATTGGGGAAATTCTGGTATTTATACAGAATCAGTATCTGCTACAGGAGATGATCTTTCTTCATTCCCATATATACCACATTGGGGCTTTACTGGAGGAAGTAACAAGGGACAATTAGGAGGTTTTGACCAAAGTACGCTTATTGAAAATGGCGAAAACTCATATACTGTAGAAGATTTTGGCCCTAATGCAAATGGAGGTAATTCTGTTCCTTATTCTCAAACTGAACTATATCTTATGGGCATGATTCCTATTACTGATATTGATCCTTTTGATGTTTTTACAGATATTACATCTTTATCTGTAACTCCAGTAGATGATCCAGACATGTTTCACTTTGAAGCTAATGATAGAACAACCTATACTCCAGAGCTTTTAGAATCAACTCTAGGAATTAGAAATCCGTCTTATATAGATTCACAGAAAGATTTTAAACTTTTGGTTTTGATTTTAACAGACACTCCTCTTAGTACCAATCAATGGAATTTGGTAAATGATCATTCAGAAAAATTTGGAAGACCAGCATCTGATGATGCATCTCACACTCATAATTTTTGGGAAGCCACAAATGGTGTTGGGAGTCTAGAGACAGGCAATTTATTTAATTCATTAGGCATTAATGATATCACAATAAGCGATTCTATAAGGGTGTATCCTATTCCAGTAAAAGATCAAATTCTTATTGATGTTAATACTGATGTAAATATTAATTCGGCTTCATTATATAATATATTAGGGCAAAATGTAGGATTATATGAATTTAAAAACTACCCAAGTCAATACAGAATTGATATGAGTAATTATCCATCTGGCACATATTATCTTAAACTTAATACTGACAAAGAGCAAATCATTACAAAAAAGATAATTAAAAATTAGTCTATGTTTGACGCAAAATGTTCTATGTAACGATTACGTTTACGTCTTATGTCGTTTATATATACTATATAATAGTGTATATAAACGCAACCATATACATCTTTTTGCATCTATTATAAAAACACTGTCTGTTATGAAAAAGGGTATCTTACTAATTCTAGTATCAATATTGGTTTTAAGTTGTAATTCGGATGATGATTCTTCTGAAGTTGTTGTTATTGAATCTACACTAATTGCTAAATCCATTCTTTCTGGAGCAGGAGACGAAGGAATTGTACAACAAAACAGCGTTATTACTGACCAAAACACTTGGAACAATTTAATAACTCAAATGAATACTGTAAACAATGTTTCTGATAGCTTTTCGGAAATAGACATTGACTTTTCTGAATTTACCGTAATTGCAGTTTTTGATGAGGTAAAAGCAACTGGAGGTTATTCCTTAGAGTTGGATATTATGTCAAATTCTGTAAATATCATAGTAAATATTACTCATGTCGTTCCAACTGGAGGAGGTGTTACTACTGCACTTACGCAACCTTATTATATTGTAAAGATCCCAGTTACTGATTTGCCTATTATATTTGAATAAGGTTTACTTATGGGTAAGTTCCCATAGTTCCACTTCTTCTGAGTCGCGCCAATGCTGGTCCCGTTTTGTGTCTTTAGAAGCTAATTTTACTTTTTTTGTAAAGCATCTTTCTAACTGAAATCGTCCCCCTTCTGCGAGTTCTTTTTCTATAGGATGTTCTTGTGTGACATTTGTTATTTGTGCCAAATTGGAGAATAAGAGGACTATTTTCCCTTCTGGTAATAATTGTTTTTTTGCTTCCGCGAAAAAATCAGGAAATAGATTCTCATTATAATAGATTGCTTCGTCTATACTATCTGGATTATATGATTGAGGTAACCAAGGTGGATTAAAAACAATGAGCTCAGTTTGTTTTTTAAACCTTCCAAAAAGAGAAGCAAAGTCTAATTCTATCTTACGCGATAGTTTTGTATCTCCCATAAATTCTTTCAATCCCACAATAGCATTGGGGTTTGTATCTGTTCCAAACACTTTTTGAAATCCATGTTTTACCATTTGAAAAGAGAGGATTCCACTCCCCAATCCTATGTCCATTGCTGATTTTTTAGGTCCTTCATAGCGTTTTAACCAATTATCAAATAAAATTAAATGATCAAAACGTGTTGGGAAGTAGGTGCCAAAATAAGGATGTACTTTATTACGTAATACGGGTATTACAATTCCGTTTTTATACCATTGCCAAGAGCTATTTAATCCTTGTATTTGAGGGAAAGGCAAGAAGAAATTGCTTGTATCTGGATATAACTTTTCTAACCAACCGATAGAGGGTGCTTTTTTTACAGCAATTTTATGGTCTACAATTTCTATCAAGATACGATTTGATAGGGTATGGTATGCAGCACGATAAGCTCGTTGTTCCTTAAAAGATTCGGTAGGTAGTTTTCTTTTAAGATGTTTCTTTAATGCATCTTGTAATAACAAACCATTACTATAAAACTCTGTTATCACTACAGGTTTACCAGATTCTAATATCGTAATAGTGCGCTTAAAATTTGTATCGCGATCAAACAATGCGACTTGTTTTTTAGGAACTATGGGTCTTGGCTTATTTATCTTTATATCTGTAGTCATTATTTGGTTCTTTATTTATGATCGTACGTGTTTTGCGTGAGGGATTGTAGTGTAAATCCCACAGCCCGACAAAGGAGGTGCGAGGAATTGAAACAGAAAGCCCGACCTGATTCCTGAACTTGTTTCAGGATAAAGGTCACGCCCTTATTTTTTAATGGAAACGAATAATATCAAAGATACTTTATAAAAACTTATAATTCGTTTTTAAAAACTCTAACCTACCCCATTCTCTCTATCCTATAGTATCTTTTTATGTAACATTATTTGCGTAACCGAATGATTACATATATATTTGTAACCGAACAGTTACCTATTATGAGAAGAGATGTATTTCAAGCGATCGCAGATCCCATAAGGCGAGATATTATAGAAATATTGGCCAAAGAAGCGCTTACCGTAAATGAAGTTGCTGAAAACTTTGACATAAGTCGTCCTGCGATTTCTAAGCATCTTAAAATATTAAAAGAATGTGGTATCGTAGCGACCAATCAACAAGGTAGAGAACGTCTCTATGAAATAAAGCCACAAAACTTGATTCCTGCCTTTTTATGGATAGAACAATACAAAAATCTTTGGGAAAGTAAGCTTGATAACTTTGAAGCGTATTTAAAAGAATTACAAACTAAAAATCAAAAAAATGAGTAATACAAACAACCGCACAATCACACTACAAAGAACGTTTGATGCACCTATCAAATTAGTATGGCAAGCTTGGACACAACCGGAACATATTGCGCAATGGTGGGGACCAAAAGGAATGGACATTAATATCATTGAACATAGTTTTAAAGTAGGAGGCGTATGGAAATATACCATGCCTATGCCTAATGGGAAAGAGTTTATTTCTGAAGGAGAATATCTAGAAATTATCGAATTCCAAAAAATAGTCACAACAGCAGATTTCAGACCTATGACTGAAGGGGTCGAACTACATATTACTTTAGAAGAACAAGGAGATAAAACTCATTTTACATTCAGTGTCGTTCATAAAACAGAGGCATATTGTAAACAACAAGAAGCTATGGGAATTAATAATGGTTGGGGATCTGCCTTTAGTAGATTAGAACTCTTTTTAGAAAATGTCAAATAACAATACTTAAAAAAACATGAACCAAGAAAGAAATAAGGAACATGCGATTGCCTTTTATAAAATGGCATATGAAGGTAATCCTAAACAAGCCATCTCACACTATACTGGCGAAGAATACATCCAGCACAACCCAGATGTTGCCGATGGTACACAAGGGTTTATAGACTATTTTGAAAAAATGCAAGAAGAATACCCCGATAAGTCTATCGAGTTTGTGAGATGTATTGCAGAAGGCAATTTAGTCGCATTACACACTCATCAAACGTGGCCTGGAAATGATCAATATGTTACGATGGATTTTTTTAGATTTGATAAACAAGGAAAAATTTGTGAGCATTGGGATGCTATTCAGCAGATTCCTGAAAAATCAGCAAATCCAAATACGATGTATTAATCATCATCAGTTATAAAGTACCAAAGAATGAGTCAAAGAATATTCCCTGAATATACCATTGTAGATAAAGAACCAATTACTATTTGTAAACAGATCAATGGAGAAGCATTTGACTATCCATTTTTTAATGAAGGTGCTATAGCTCTACAAGGTGGAAACCACATTAAAAAACAATATAATCTACAAGAAATAGAACTTCTTGATGATAGCAACTTACTTGAAATCAAAGGTTTCATTTTTCATACTTCTCATTGTGGATCAACATTACTCTCAAGAATGCTGGGTATATCATCAAAAATTAGAGTCATCTCAGAAACAGAAGCTATAAACGGATTATTACTTTCATACCTATTACACAACCTTCCTGAGAAGAAAGTAATGACTCAATTAAAAATTATCATAGATGCATACCGCCAACCCATCGGGGAAGAAAAATACATAATTTTTAAATTTACATCTTGGAATGTGTTTATGATACGCTTGTTTCAAAAAATATACCCATCTACAAAATGGACATACATAGACCGAAATACAGAAGATGTAGTGGCATCTCTTTATAAATCAGATGGAGGCATACAAAATTGGTTTTATCAACCTACAGATATACTAAGAAAACATTTTATAGAAAGAAGTTTTACAAATACCTCCAAAGAAAAATATCTAACTCATATAGTAGAGCAACATCGTAAACAGGTAAAAATTTATACCAATGACAATCTTTGTTTACTTATGTATCCTGAATTTATCGATAAATTTGAAACAGAAATACTTACGCATTTTAATCTTCAATTTTCAGAACTAGAACTAAAAGATGTAAAAGAATTAATGGGTTTCTATTCTAAATCTTGGGAGAAAAAACCTTACGGAAAGGTGAAAACTGTAAAATAATGTATCCTCCAAAGGAAGATAATTCAAGCCAACAAATATTCCTTACACTAATATTTGTTTAAAATATATACGCTTTCGCGAAAGCGTATAGTGTCAAAAAACCAGTAAATAACTGATCTGTAAAACCAAGAAGACATCTTTAATGTATTTAAACCACAATACGTATCTTTAGACAATAACTAGCAAGCATACAATCGCCCATTATAAATACCAACTACAATCAATACCTATGACTAAAAAGATAATGTACACTATCGTTTTCCTAATCACAACTTCCCAAATAGGGTTTTCTCAAGGAACACTTAGATCAGAAAAGTATCATTTTTCATTTGAAACGTCTGCAAATATAGCACAATACGATACAGAGTCTGATCGCGTTGTAGGGTATGAAAATGATGATCTTGCTGTAGATATAGAAATATTTTACCCTAATGAAGTAGCAAAAGATTACTTTGTAAATCTTTCTAAAACAACAGAGTCAATCGCTCGTCAGTTATCCTTACACGAGGTGAAAACTGCTATAAAATTACCACACATGGAACATGGATATTATGTAAGATCATCGGATCTAGATGAAGATCCAAAAACACCCGTTTTTGTAGTGGTGATGTACAACGAAAAAGAAAAAATTATTTATGAAGCTACCATCTATTGTTATAATCAAGATGTCGTTGCTGGCGAAAAAATAGCACAGAGTTTTAGACTAATAAACTAGTACTATTTAAAATAATCTTCTATATAAAAAACAACTACTTCTCACGTTGTATTTGTTTTGAATCTATACGCATTGGCAAAAAACATATCTGCTGTAGGTGTCGCGTAAACTCAACAAAACCTACTTCATTAATAAAACATTATAGATGGGAAGTATCATCCCTTTATATATTAAGAACTCGTCTGTTTAATTAGTCTCTGCAAGAGCAAATACTTCTCTTTTCATCATTTTCGTATACAAATCGTAGACACAACCTGTTTTACATAAGTTTTACTCCTTGATTTATAGCGTATTATAATATCTTTAATGGTATGCAGACTCCAATCAGTAAAAAAAAAGAAACTACAACTCAAACGGCTTCTGCCAGATTACATCAAGAAAAACAAGGAAAAACACCTATTTTTCAATTTACAGATAATAGACCCGAAACTACTGTACAAAGAAAATTGCTAGAGGCTATGGAGCATAGTAATCTTACAAATGAACATCATAGTTTTAAAAATAAATCGCCAGATATTAATACACTACAACAACCTATTCAAAAAAAAGAAAATACTAATCATAGTGAATTAAAATCATCTACGATAAGATCTAATAATCAATCACCTATTCAAGCCATAGGGTGGCCATTAGGAGGGTTAGGTGGAATGATTGGAAATGTTATGAATGGTCTGGGATATGTTATAAATGGTTTCGGAAATGGTATTATGGGTCTTATGAATTTATTAGCCGGAGGTCAACAACAACAAATAGCACCTGTAGGAGCTGGAGAAGAAGCTGGAGAAGAAGCAGCTCCAATCATTAATCAAAGAATGCATTTTGTTTGGTTAGGAGGTCGCCTTCCAGACGAACGCAGAAATAATATCATACTATGGCGTCAAGCCATGGGAGAAGGAACTACATTACGTTTATGGGTAGATGATAACTCTCAAGCTGCAAGCGCAGATCAAATTGAAGCATTAGGAGAACATAATGTTCAAATCGCAAATATAAATACCTTAGGTGATGATGACCCACGTATAGCAGATGCTACAAATAAATTACCTACAGTTAACGATGCAGGTGCTGTAAACCCACCAGCAACAGGAGCATTATCAGACATTGTTCGCCTAGCTGCATTGCAAGCCGAAGGTGGTACTTATATGGATTCAGACAATTTACCTACCGAAGGATCTGCTGGTTTAGTTGGTGGTGAAGCACCCGCTGGATTTAAATTGGGTAATATTAACGGTGTTATGTCTAATGATGCCATTTCTGCCACACCTGATAGTCCCTTTATTGAACAATATCTTGCGAGTGCAAGTGCAAATTTAACAGATGAACAAGCTCAAATTATTCTTGACGGTGGCAATGCTGCTAGAGATGCCGTTATGAATACCACAGGTCCTGAAGCTTTAGCTCGGTTACCATTACCAAACGCAGGTCCTATTCTAGAAGTAGCTGCTCGTTATCCAGGTGCATTTGCACAAGTCCCTGAAGATCAAATCACTATTTCTGACCTACGTAATCTTCAGGCATATCAAGAGATAATGACACCAGAAGATAGAGAGATTATAAATGCATATAGAAATCGCATTGGTATGACAGATTTCCAACGAGAACAAGGGAATGCTTGGTTATAACATCTATCAAAAAAAAATATAATTCAAAATTAAGATTCTTATCTTCGAAGGATTACATAAGTAAGATTATCACCACAAAGAGATTAAGGATATTATGAAAAAACAATTACTTCTTACGCTAACATTTGTTTTGAGTCTATACGCTTTCGCGAAAGCGCAAACCCAACAAGGCCCTTTTAATCAATTAATCATACGAGGAGTGACCGTCATAAATGGAGACGGTGCACCACCAATAGGTCCTGTAGATATCGTCGTAGAAAACAATATCATCAAACAAATTAAAGTCGTAGGGTATCCTGGAGTTCCCATAGACAATACAAAACGTCCTCAACTTAAAAATGGAGGAAAAGAACTGGACGCAAATGGAATGTACCTCTTACCAGGTTTTATCGATATGCACGGACATATAGGTGGCGTTGCACAAGGAGCAGATTGGGATTATGTATTTAAATTATGGATGGCGCATGGTGTGACTACAGTACGAGAACCTTCAGGAAGAGGGCTTGATTATACATTAGACCTTAAACGTCGATCTGCAAAAAACGAGATCATTGCACCAAGACTTGTTGCTCATACAGGTTTTGGTTCTGGAAGTAAAACGCCTATCACAACAGCAGAGCAAGCAAGACAATGGGTACGTGACAATGCAAAAAAAGGAGCCGACGGGATTAAATTCTTTGGAGCCGAACCGCATATTATGAAAGCCGCTCTAGATGAAAATAAAAAGTTAGGTCTTACCTCATCCATGCATCATGCACAACTAAGTGTTGCAAGATGGAATGTATTACATTCTGCAAGAGCTGGACTTACCTCCATGGAACATTGGTATGGATTACCCGAAGCACTTTTTGAAGACCGCACTGTACAAGATTATCCGCTAGATTATAATTACAACAATGAACAACACCGATTTGGAGAAGCTGGGCGCTTATGGAAACAAGCTGCAGCTCCTTATTCTGACCATTGGAATGCGGTGATGAACGAACTCCTTGAACTCGATTTCACATTGGATCCTACCTTTAATATCTATGAAGCAAGTCGTGATCTTATGAGATCTCGTCGCGCAGAGTGGCATGAAGATTATACCCTACCCTCTTTATGGCGCTTTTATCAGCCAAGTAAAATCTCTCACGGATCATATTGGCATTTTTGGGGTACTGAAGAAGAAGTCGCTTGGCGCGAAAACTACCGCTTGTGGATGACTTTTATCAATGAGTATAAAAACCGAGGAGGTCGCGTTACTACTGGGTCTGACTCTGGATTTATCTTTCAGCTATATGGATTTGCATATGTCAGAGAGTTAGAACTTCTTAGAGAAGCAGGATTTCATCCTATGGAAGTTATCCGTGCAGCCACTCTTAATGGAGCTGAAGCTTTAGGAATGGATGATAAAATAGGGTCTGTACAAGTAGGAAAACTAGCCGATTTTGTGATCGTAGACGAAAACCCACTTCAAAATTTAAAAGTACTGTATGGTACAGGTGCTATTAAACTTACTGAAGATAATGAGGTCATTCGAACTGGAGGTGTAAAATACACTATCAAAGACGGTATTATCTACGATGCAAAACAATTACTGCGTGATGTAAAAGCAATGGTCGATAAAGCAAAAGCTGATGAAGGTGGTTATGAAATTAAACAACCTGGTATAAAAGAATAAAGCCTATATGAGGCAGTACGTATCTGTTGATAAAGCTATTTGGAAGGGGCATTTTATGGTGAACGCTCCTGTACTTTTAAGTCTATTTGGTATCCCTGCATTATCATTTTACTTAAAGTATCAAGGACTCATTCCTGTTTGGGGAATATTTGTTGCATTTTTGATTGGTTTTGTATTAGCATGGCTCATCTGGAGTTTTATGATTACAAAATGGAGAATATGGGCATTTAATAATGTAAGAAATGTTCACGAACTAAAGAAAAGAGCTATTGAAGAAAAATTGATTTGGGGAGATCATAGCAAATTTGAAAAAACAGAAATCAGATCTAAATATCAAAAAGAAAAAATAGATAAACTCAAACATAAATTTGAAAAAGAAGACATCTATAAAGAAGATTATTCACTTCCTTTAAAAACTGCTATTTATTTTTCTAAAACTACCATTATCTTTCAGCTTGTCATCTCTATATTTTTATTGATTGTAGGAATCTATTTTATATTTTTTTCGAAAGAAAAATACCAAATATGGGCTTTCCTTGCTGTCATTTTTGGTGCCTACTACACCTTTAAAAATTTAAAAAAATCACTAGACAGAAAACCACATATTAGTATTGATCGGCAAGGAATTACTTCCAGAGTCTATGGCTTCGCTCCTTGGGCTGAGATCATGGATGAAGAAATCATTTATGAACCAGATGGAAAGAATACAATTCCATTCCTATTTTACTACATAGGTGAGGATGTATATGAAAAGATTAAAATTGATGAGCTTAATGTCTCTCAAAAAAAACTAAAAAACATATTAAGAACATATAGAATTCGATACACAAAAAATATGTAATCTAAAGTTCATAATTATAGAATTATGAATAGTGTCGTAAAGAAGACACACTTATCAATTCTACATTTTTAATACGTAAGTATTTTTTATTTCTTTCGTCTAGTAAGTTAGTAAAACTGACTATTACCTAACAACCAAAATCATTATAAGTACATGTCAAGTATTGTACATTATCCAATAATCAAGTATTCAAAAGAAAAAGCATTAACGCTTCAAAGCTTTATGGATATGGATTATTATGCAGTTGCACATTATAATCTTCCTATAGAGCTTATGATGGAAAATGCTGGATACCAATTAGCTCAGGTAATTTCAAAAACAGTTGAAAAAACACAATCTATTAAGATAGGTGTTGGTAATGGAAATAATGGTGGTGGTGGTCTTGTTGCCGCCCGTAGACTAGCAGCTTGGGGATATCTGGTATATATAGATCCATTTACAGAGATTACAAAAGAACTTCCTAAAGCTCAATTAAAAAGAGCTTTAAAATTTGGAGCTTCCCTCGATACGATATCACAACCTGATGTTTGGGTAGATGCTTATTTAGGCTTTTCGCAAAAGCTACCATTAAGAGAAACCTTAGAAGAAAGAATCATACAAGCAAATGCTAGTAATGCGCAAAAAATAGTGCTGGACATCCCAACAGGGTATTTGGGAAATCCCCATACACTCTTTTTTGAAGCAGATACTATTGTCACACTCGCTGCTCCTAAAAAAATCTTATATGATCTTCCTACAACAACAAAGATTTATATAGTAGATTTAGGAATTCCGGCTACAGTATATAATCAGTTTCAAACAGAGATTCTTCCTTTTGACCAAGGTGGCATCTTACAACTTAAAAGATACTAACTCACTAAATAAAGAATTCATGCCAACACAAAAAAGATGTCTTGCCATTTTAGAAGATGGAACACTTAATAAATCAGTCTCTTTCTCTAAAGAGGAACGGGCACAATTAGGTTTAAGAGGCTTATTGCCTTATTCTGTAGAAAGTCAAGATACACAGGTAGAACGCATCATAGCAGGGATACGTCGTAAAGGATATGATATAGAGCGTTATATTTTACTATCCTCATTGCAAGAACGAGATGAACGTCTTTTTTATAAAGTAGCTATAGATCATATAGAAGAGATTATGCCATTGATTTATACTCCAACTGTAGGTCAAGCAAGTACAGAATTTTCTAATATTTTTAGAAGTCCAAAAGGGTTTTACATTACACCAGAAGATAAAGGAGAAATAGAAACCATTCTGGATAACTGGCCACAAGATGACATCCGAATTATTGTCATCACAGATGGACAGCGTATTCTTGGTCTTGGTGATCTAGGAGCTAATGGTATGGGAATTCCTATAGGAAAACTAGCGCTTTATACGGCTTGTGCTGGAATACCCCCACATCAAGCTTTACCAGTCATGCTTGATGTAGGAACTAATAATGAAGAACTTCTCAATGATCCATTATACTTAGGATATCCAAAGAAAAGACTAGAAGGGCAAGCATATCTAGATCTCGTTGAAGAGTTTGTTCAAGCTGTACAAAAGAAATATCCAAAAGCACTTATACAATTTGAAGATTTTTTAACCCCTAATGCATATGGGCTATTAAATACTTATAAAGATCGCGTCTTAAGTTTTAATGATGATATACAAGGTACTGCTGCTGTAGCTCTAGCTGGAGTATATGCTTCGAGTAGGATTACAGGCCGTTCTTTTTCTGATTCAAAAGTGATGTTTTTGGGCGCAGGATCTGCAGCTACAGGAATTGCAGATTTGATGGTTGCTGCTTTTATAGATGAAGGATTATCACCAGAAGAAGCTCGCAAACGTCTTTGGTTTGTAGATTCAGAAGGATTAGTGGTTGCAAGTCGTACTGACTTAAGGTCTCATAACTTACCATATGCACATGAAGTACCACATCGTCACTTTGTAGAAGCGATAGATACTATACAACCTCATGTACTTATAGGAGCGACAGGAGCACCAGGTACATTTACACAAGAGGTGATAGAACACATGACCACTATAAATGACCGTCCCGTTATTTTTGCTTTGTCTAATCCTACATCAAAAGCAGAGTGTACTGCCGAACAGGCATATACCTGGAGTAAAGGAAAAGCTATTTTTTCAAGCGGAAGTCCATTTGATAAAGTATCCTATAATGGAAAAGAGTTTCGTCCTGGACAAGGGAATAATGCCTATATATTTCCAGGGTTAGGCTTAGGAGCTATCATGGCAAATGCATCTACAATTCCTGATGACTTATTCTTAGTCGCTGCTAGAACACTTGCACAACTTGTTACCGAAGAAAATATACAGGAAGGAGCATTATATCCAAGATTAACAGAAATTAGAAGACTGTCATTAGATATCGCTGTAGCTGTAGCAGAAAAAGCGTATGAATTAGGACTTGCAAGAGATGAAAGACCTACTGACCTTAAAAAATATATAGAAGAGCATATCTATCACCCTAATTATTAATCATAAAAAAAGAGGTTAATCTATATAGATTAACCTCTTTTTTTTAATATAAAACCTTAACCGCAAGGTTACCAACAGACTAAAGAGTCTCACAGAAACACTGTTAGGTGTTTTGGCCTAGAGTCTCTCTCCCATGAAGATCCTACTAACAATCACTTGAAAAGCAATATATATCTTCACTCTCAAAAGCAGTCTATGTTTACAGAAGTATATTCTGAGGGAATAGTGAGCCGTGATCTACAGGTCTAAGTTTTGATTTACCGAAGTAAATCGCGGCTTAAGTTAGTAGACTCGTGTCTTACTAAAGAACCCCCCATTTTTAATACTAGTGTAACCTGTCTTCTACGGTAGTACATATGAGTGTTGATGAGCCGTGATCCACGGTTGTAAGTTTTTGATTTACCAAAGTAAACCTCTGTTTACAGGTGCGAACCCTTGTCTTATCAAACAATCCCACTTTATAGTACTGGTGTAAATTCTAACTCGCCTAAGAAAGCTATACATATATAAAAGCTAGTCTCCTGACTATCTTTATAAAGGTTAAACTTATAAAGGCATCCTACACAGTTAAGGTTATTTTATTTATGAACGTATTGCTTAATTAAAAGCAAAATTTATTGCATCTGTTTCTTCTCCATTTCCTAATACTATTTTTAAGTCTATAGGATGAGACGTATAATCCATATTATCTATGGTAACTTGTAATTTTACTTGAATTGGAACAAATGGTTTATTATGTTTAGAGTATTTAAAAGATCCACTTCTATATATACTACCAGAAGGCCTAAATTCGCTAAAATTATTATGTGGTTTAAAATAATGAATAGGATTTACATTTATTATCATTTCTTTAGAGGTCACATCATATTCTGATTGTCTATTCCAGAATGCAGCATCCTCAACTTTTTCTTTATAAAAACCGGCAGGTTTTACATAACCACTAGCTAATTTCTTCTTTTGCTTATAGCGCTCTATAATAATTTTAGGTTGGTGTTTTGCAATATCGATAGCACCTTGTATTTTAAATATAAGCTGTTTATACTTTACTCTTCTACTCAAAACATGAGTATAATTTGCTATTGTATCTGCTGTACTACCAAAAGAAGCTTCTAAAATCTTATGTCCAGCTGAAGTATTATTAATGTTAGTTGCTCTATAAAAATGGTAAAAAGATTCTTTTAAGTCTCCAGATGGATATACTTTCAATCCAAAATTCAATTCATTTAAATGTACATATGACTCTATAAGCTCTGAAAACTGAGATTCTGTAGGACGATCTCCATTTTTAAAATATTCCCTTAGTGCTTCTCTCTGTTTTCTCATAATTCTAATTTATTACACAGTATCGTATGTATAATACACAACTTTTTTTAATAATTTTTCAATATCATTCTTCATTCTAACTGTTGTCAAAAGTAGATCAGTTTGTTTTAAAAATCACTACTTTTTCAGGATTGAATCGGTAGTTTCAGTCGTTCTTTTAAAACTACATAATCCAACTTTTCAATGAAATAGCACTACTTAATATACACTTAGCATTACTATGTTATTATCTTGATTTCCATCATTCTAACTGTCATCAAAAGTAAATCAGTTTGTTTTAAACATCACTACTTTTTCAGGATTGAATCGGTAGTTTCAGTTCTTCTTTTAAAACTACATAATCCAACTTTTTAATGAAATAGTACTACCTAACTTATTCTTAGTATAACTATCTTGTTATCCTGATTTTTATCATTCTAACTGTTGTCAAAAGTAAATCAGTTTGTTTTAAACATCACTACTTTTTCAGGATTGAATCGGTAGTTTCAGTTCTTCTTTTAAAACTATATAATCCAACTTTTCAATGAAATAGTACTACCTAACTTATTCTTAGTATAACTATCTTGTTATCCTGATTTTTATCATTCTAACTGTTGTCAAAAGTAAATCAGTTTGTTTTAAACATCACTACTTTTTCAAGGTTGAATCGGTAGTTTCAGTTCTTCTTTTAAAGCTACATAATCCAACTTTTCAATGAAATAATACTACTTAATATATACTTAGTATTACTATCTTGTTATCCTGATTTTCATAATTCTAACAGTTGTCAAAAATAGATCAGTTAGTTTTAAATATCGCTACTTTTTCAGAGTTGAATCGGTAGTTTCAGTTCTTCTTTTAAAGCTACATAATCCAACTTTTCAATGAAATAATACTACTTAATATATACTTAGTATTACTATCTTGTTATCCTGATTTTCATCATTCTAACAGTTGTCAAAAATAGATCAGTTAGTTTTAAATATCGCTACTTTTTCAGGATTGAATCGGTAGTTTCAGTGTTTCTAAAACCATTTTGATTTAAGACAAGACATCTACTCCTGCCAATTGTTTGTTATATAGTGCTATAACTTCTTGTTCTTTTAGTTCTCTATTTTTCCAGATCTTAATAGTATCCATTTGCCCATTTAGGAATAATCCATTTGTCCACTCATCTCTCCCTATATATGTTTCTGCTCCTGTATTATCCATTCCAGTATAATTGCCGACTTCTATATTTTCTGAAGGCAGTAATACACCATTTTTATATATTTTTAATCCACTTGCATCTTTTGAACCATCATATCCAAAGTCAAGTTGTCCCCATTCTCCAATAATTAAAGGATTATTAACTTTTGCTTGTATTCTTCCAGTATTATCACCTAATCGACACATAATATATAGATAGCCATTAGATATATTAATGGACCATTCTAGTTTATTTTCACCAGTCCGCCCTCTCCTACTTATAAAAAACTGGTCATCTAACGTGTTTATTTTTGTTAAATACGAAATATGAAAAGGAAGATCCTGAGTTCCATCTGTAAATGTAAAATCATCTGTAGGTGGAATAATCAAATGACCTGTCGATCCATCAAATTCGGCAGTTTTTCCAACTAACCCATTTACGAATTTGACAATCCCAAATTTTGCAGCATTATTTGCTCCAATAGAATCACTAAAATTGTCATTAAATTGGTATGCCGCTGTTAGATTTGTTAGAAAATCAACTTGTTTTTTATCTCCGTTTATTTTTCTAATAATAAAACTCAATTCATCTTCCTCTGTTGGATCTGTATAATCTAAACCGCTTGTTAAATAAGCTATAACTTCTGTTTTCTTACTATTTAAAGCATCTAGTATTGTTTTTCCATGGTAACTATTATGGTTAATATCAAGCAACGTATTAGACGTTAATTGAGTTTCAAATGTAGAAGCATTACTAAGTAACCAGGTAGGAACACCCCCATTGGTTTCTATAAACTGTAGCATATCTACACTTTCCCTATAACTAGTGAAATTTACATCTTCTATTTCCTTAAAAGATGTCACAGCATAAAATCTATCTGTAGATATTTTGGAAAGTTCATTAGTTTGATAATCTAATTTTACATTATATCCATAAACAGAAAATACATCATCCCATTTTAAGAGATCATAAGTAGCTTGTGGCTGTGCGATACTAATAGCAAGTATATTATTATCTTGATATCCAATCCACATACTTATACCAGCACCAGATGATTGCCCTTTTAAAATAAATTTATCCCTATCTAAATTATAGGCACCTAAATTATTTTCTAGGTATTTAATTAATTTTAAAGAAGATTCTAAACTAGAAATAATTCCTTTTCTTTCTACAACTGTCTCCATTAGATCATAATTAGCTGTTATATAAGCTATTTTATTATCTAATAATGCTTCTATAAAATCTTGCTTAGTCGTCTCATTATAGGTATTGGTCTTATTTCCAGATATAAATCCGCCACCATGAAATTCTATAACTACCCCTGTAGGAGTATCAGAAACGGGTAAGAATATGTCACACACTTCTCTATTCGTTTCTCCATATAAAATATTATTATAATCTGGTATCATATTTCAAATTATAATTTAATTCTTAATTCTCCTGTTGCTGTCATATAAACTGTGCCAGTTATTAAAGATGCTGCAATAGCCGCAGTCTCATCAGCATGTATTGGAAGTCCTTCAAGAATTAAAGTAGAATCAGGTCCTGATCCTATAGTAGAAACCAAGTCTCCTCCTAGAACTGTCCCTGTTTCTGAATAACCTTCAAAAGTTGGAAAATCTTCTACTAAAGCGATTCTACCAGATCTTTTAGGAAATAAATAGGTAACATTTCGAAACCCTGAATTAGGATCTTCTATTTCACTACCTAAGAAATCAAATATGGCATAATATCTAGGACTTCCATTATTTATAGCAAATCTTATATCAGGAGTAACAAAATCTACGCTTCTTCCTGAACTAAAACCTGTATCAAAAATTATCCCAGACATTCCAATTATTAGATCTCTATTAAATTTTGATATTATAGTTGTGTCATCTGTTAATTCTATAACATCTGCAACAGATTGTTTAAAAGTTATATCATTCCCATTTATAGTCATACCATTGGAATATAGAAAACCTCCTTCATCATCAGATTGGGTATTTCCTACTCTAAATAGATTAGTGTCAGTTTCTATAATTGTTTCTTCTATTAAATTTCCTCCTAATTTAATATCCCCAGAAGTTTCAGTTACCCCATTAGATGCAGTAACTTCACTAGTTCCTGTTAAAATTTTACCAACATTACCATCAGAATCAACCCCTAAAGGTTTTAACGCTCCTATAGTAGTCGCTGCTGTTCCAGTAGTTGCTTCATCATCATTATGTACATACCCTTCTATTAATGTATCATCAGCATATTCTTTAAGTTGTAATAAAGCTCCTTCTACAGTTGCTATCCTAGGGCTTAATGTAATTCTAGCAACAGTCTCTGTATGATTAACAGATGCCCTTAAAACCAGATAAGCCTCATTCTTTTTACCTAGTTCTCCTCCTTTATTAAATACTTGAACAGCCGTTGCATTTCCATCTTCATGTCTAGCTTCAAAAACACCTACATATTCAGATTCTGGATTTCCATTATTGTTATATGGAAAAAATGCTGATCTAGCATATTTAGTGTTTGTTAAGCTAGCAATCCCCATTCCTGTTGATAGTTTTCCTGACGCAGGGACTAAAGAAGAAATATCTCCTGTATAAAAATACCCTTGAGTTCCTGGATGCGCTGATTGATCTGGAAAAAAGGCTAACGTATTCGTTTTTATTAATCCACTAGGCAATCCTATTTCACTATTCGTGTTTTCTCCACCTAAAGTAGCTCTAGCTATAGAACCATCTGAATAGGTATATTGAAACTTTCCAGAACCAATAACATCTACTGTTTCTATTGGATCTGGTTCTCCTACACCTATTTTACCTTCCCTGTAAGCAGACATTGTTGTGTCAACATTAGGTGTTCCATCACCTACATTTTTAAATGATGTATTTTGAAAATTAGCTTTTTCATTTTCATATACTTCCACATCTAATTTTTCATCTAAATTTTCTTGTATATTTTCTATTGACGAAAAAGGAATTTGCTCATCCTTATGCCAAAAACTATCCCAAGTTGCCCAAAATTGTGTTTGTGTTGGTCTTAAGCCATTTCTAAACCAATCTTTAATTGTGCTAATTGATACTTTCATGTATTCTTTTTTTTAATTGTGTATATGTTATTATTGAGGTTTACTTTCTTGTAGATTATTCCCTCTAGTATTCGTTTAGTATTACCTAATCAATCTATCCTACGATATAAATTGAGCTTGTATTATGTTATTACTTCCAGCATTTGAAAACCACAGTTTGTTATCTTTCACATAAAACCCGCAGGGTTGATTTGCATTCTGAATAATAATATCTTCTATATATGTGTATGTTACAGGATCGTGTCTAGATATAGCATTTGTTTCTGTTCCATGAGTAAAAAACAAACCTTGTGTTTCAGAATAATACACTCCTCTAATTTCATTTGCATTAAGTGCTATATCTTGTACAAAAGTGTAAGTGTATGGAGTCCCTGCTGTTATTGTATATAGTTTACATCCTCCTGAAGTCGACAAAAACATTTTGTTCCCTACAATATGGATATCTGAAGTAGTAAATGATGGTACATCTAAAGTATCCACTACGGTTAATTTATTTGTTGTATTATCAAATGAGTAAATTCGAACAGCATTAACTATTCCAACATATAATCTTTTAGATGTAGTATCATACCAACCACTGACTCCAAAAACAGTATCCGTAATATCTTGATGTACTATATCTAGATTAGAAAGACTACGGACTTGAATCCTTGATAATTGAGGCGATGCTGCTGGTATTAATAATAAAAAAACTACATCGTCTGATTCAGAAGATACAACGCCTCTTACACCAGCTTCAAATGATAATAAATGAGTAGAAAATACTTCGGTTGTTTTATTTACTTTTATAATTCTTCTTGAACTTCCTACAAGTATATGATTTGTCGTATCTGCTACATCAAATGATGGTTGACCTATATTAATAGATTTATTAAATATAAAGTTTATCAATGGTGTAGAAGTTTCAAATAAAATACTCTCTCCCATAACTTCCTTTTCATATATAGCTTTAATAACAGCAGGAGAAACCTCTATATTATAAACACTAAATTCATCACAAGCGCCATCATAATATGAGTTAGAATATTTCATTAATTGATAATTTGCTCCTTGTAAATCTACACTTATAGCATTTCCTGCATAAAAAGAATTTGTAAACAAATTAGATCCTACATATATATCATAATTATCTTCCTCCTTAATGTTAATGAATAAGAAATTCCACCCAATAGAAAGACATGCTTCATCAGTAATAAAATCTTTCCTAGCTGTATCTCCGGTACCACCTGAGCCTTTTCTCACAAGGAGTTTATCGGATACTTGCAAAATAGAAACACCTACATGTTCAGTCAAATCTGTGCCATGTATTACAACTCTGACTTCAGTTAAGTTATTACAATAAAACCATATTTTAAAAGCGAATGGAAAAGCTGTTAATCCTAAATTACCCAAAGATTGGACGCTAGCATTTACACCATTAAAAATAGCTCCTTTCCCTACAATCCCATCAACAGAAACATCTATATTTCCTTGTACTATTCCATTTACAGGTCCAATTTCATCTACAAAAGTTGAATTAGATATCTCATTAAATGTATAATGATGCGTAAGCCCATTTTTAAAATCATCATATATAGAATTTACTAATGTAATTAAACCATTAACAACAGAAAATTCTTTTCCTGACTGATCAATAAAAGAGCCTGTATAAGCATCTGTCGTATTGTTTTCTTGAATCGTATCTAAAGTATCTTGAAGACCTTCTATACTTTCAATAGGTAGTTTTTCATCCTTATGCCAAAAACTATCCCAAGTTGCCCAAAATTGTGTTTGTGTAGGCCTTAAACCATTTCTGAACCAATCTTTAATCGTATTAATTGATACTGCCATGTATGCTCTTTTTTTAATTGTATATATGTAATTATTGAGGTTTATTTTCTTGTAGACTATTCCCTCTAGTATTCTCTGTAGTAAAACAACTATAAGAGACGATTACTTTGATGTCTCAGAAACATGTTCGTGTCTTATAGTATTACTTAATCAATTTCTATTATTACTATGTTGTTATTTCAGTTTTATCCTTCAAACAGAAGTCAAAAGTACATGAGGAAATCAAGAATCACACTAATTTTTCAAGATCCTTCCAGTAGTATCAGCGTTTCCCTAATAAGCGCCTTAAGCTACTTTAAGAAGATATTTATGCCTTACTTTTTCGTATTATTGGCACTTCGTTATCTTGATTTCCCTCATCTTAACGTACACGTCAAAAGTATATCAGGAAATTCAAAATCATAGCATTTTTTTGAGATTGGATCAGTAGTTTCAGTGTATTTATAGGAAGATCGCATAAGACGTTGTAACTTTATCATTTCTACGACTAAGAAGTATTACTTTTAAGAATAGATACGTTGTATATACCAATAAAGTTATAGCATATAGGCATTATGGAATTAAAAATAGATAACACATTTACTACAAAATTACCTGCCGATCCTATTACAGGAAATACAAGGCGACAAGTCGAGAATGCATGTTTTTCTTATGTAACGCCTAGAATACCATCGGCTCCTTCTTTACTTCATGTATCTATAGAAATGGCAAACGAACTTGGTCTATCAGAAGATGATGTACACACCAAAAGATTTCTATCTATGGTGACAGGTGCAAACGTCCTAGAAGACACATCTCCATATGCCATGTGTTATGGCGGGCATCAGTTTGGAAACTGGGCAGGACAATTAGGAGATGGTAGAGCAATTAATCTTACGGAGATAACGCATCGCAATAAACGTTGGGCAATACAACTTAAAGGAGCTGGAGAAACGCCCTATTCTCGTACAGCAGACGGTCTTGCTGTACTTCGTTCTTCTATAAGAGAACACTTGTGTAGCGAAGCGATGTATCATTTAGGCGTTCCCACAACACGTTCCTTATCTTTATCGCTCTCTGGAGATCAAGTACTAAGAGATGTCTTATATGATGGGAATGCAGATTATGAAAAGGGAGCCATTGTATGTCGTGTAGCTCCAAGCTTTATACGTTTTGGGAGCTTTGAAATTTTTGCAAGTCGTCAAGATTCAGAGACTCTTAAAACACTAGTAGATTATACAATTGAACAGTTTTACCCTCAGTATGAAGGAGGAACAAAAGAGAACTATCTTGGTTTCTTTAATGAGGTGGTACAAAACACGCTAGATATGATTATACACTGGCAACGTGTAGGTTTTGTACATGGCGTAATGAATACCGATAATATGTCTATTCTTGGGCTTACTATAGATTATGGTCCTTACGGATGGCTAGAAGGCTACGATCCAGAATGGACACCCAATACAACCGATAGGCAACATAAACGATATCGCTTTGGAAACCAACCACAGATTGGGCTTTGGAATCTATTACAACTTGCCAATGCACTTTACCCATTAATTGATGAAGCAGCTCCGTTAGAAGCTATTTTACAAACATATCATACCGAGTATCCTAAAAAATATATGGCAATGATGCGCGAGAAGTTAGGACTCCAACTTGCTGTAGAAACAGACATTCAACTCATAGCAGATCTGGAGAAAAACTTACAGGCGTCAGAAACCGATATGACTATTTTCTTTAGGAATCTGACTCAGGTTTCTAAAGAAGGAGCAAAGGATGCGGAGGATGCTTTTTTTGCTTTCGCGAAAGCGGCCTTCTACACCCCAGAAGAGATCACAGGAATTATTCGTTCTGATTGGGAAGCATGGTTTCTCGCCTATCGAGAACGACTCTCTCAAGAACATCTCACCGATGAAGAACGCAAAACACAAATGAATGCTATAAACCCTAAATATGTCTTACGTAATTATATCTCGCAACTCGTAATCGATAAGGCAGACAAAGGGAATTATGAGCTTCTTAACGAAATTCATACACTCCTAAAAAACCCATATGATGAACAACCAGCATATGAACACTGGTTTGCTAAACGTCCCGAATGGGCACGTCATAAAGTAGGGTGTTCTATGTTATCATGTAGTTCGTGATATACATTTAGTTTCAAATTCTATACATTATATCTCAATATACATCGTATATAACAACAAATACATGGCAGGAGAGAGAAATTTAGCTGAGTTAATAAAAGGCATGACTCCAGAGTTACAAGATGGAGAGTATGTGTTTTGTACAATACAGGATATACATACGATAAACAGGAAAGATACCATTTGCGAGTTTAAAGAAAAGGAAGGGACTACTGTTATTATAGAGCGTAGAAAAGCAGATGCGTTACGACTTACCTATGAATATATAGCTTCTTGGATTACATTAAAAATTCATTCGTCGCTAGATGCTGTTGGCCTGACGGCATTATTCTCTACTGAATTAGCAAAAAATGACATTAGTTGTAATGTGATTGCTGGATATTATCACGATCATATTTTTGTAGATCACGCAGATGCTCATAAAGCAATACACGTTTTGAACCAACTCTCAAAAAACTATAAAGAGCACTAAACATATATTATTTTGATAGAAGATGCTGTTCAAATACTAAAAGACAAAATTGCCAAAGCCAATTTATGGGAATCTGTACTTGAATTTAAAAGAGATGTTTTTATTAAAGAGGCTGGTACAGTAGATACAAATCTATATTTTCTGGAAGAAGGAAGTGCGCGCGTCTATTTTACAGAAGATGGTAAAGAACATATCGTATATTTTGGATATACACACTCATTACTCTCTGCTATAGATTCTTTCTTGACCGATACATCTTCAATACTATGTATTAAAACCATCAAAAAGACAAAAGTTAGAGTCATATCCAAAAAACAGTTTTTACAGTTTATCGAGAAAGAGAAAGAAACATTGGCACTGTGGCAACAAGTACTTTCACAACTTTTATTAATGCAGATTGATCGTGAGAAAAACTTATTACTTGATTCACCAAAGGCTAGATATCTGCAAGTATTGGAAGGTCATCCCAAGTTATTTCAAGAAATTCCGCATCGATATATTGCTTCCTATTTAAGGATGACTCCAGAAACATTATCAAGAATTCAAAAACCTTGATTTAAATCAATTTTTTTGATTAAAATTCGTTGTAAAATTGTGATATCAAACGAGTATCCTATGTCATTTGACTTTAACACCTATCAATTTGAATTGTTGCAAGAAGAAGACAGCCTTTCTTTTTTTACGCTTATCCAAAAGAATAAAAAACGATTAAACGACTTCTTTGCAGGTACTGTTGCAAAAACAGGTACTCTTGAAGCTACACAAAGCTATTGCAAAGACATCATGACACGTATAGAAGATCGCGCCTATTATCCATACCTCATCAAGGAAAAATCTTCCCAAAAACTTATAGGATTTATAGATGTAAAGAATATAGATTGGGAAGTTCCTAAAGCAGAACTAGGTGCTTTTATAGATGAAGATTATGAAGGAAAAGGTATTATTACCCATCATCTTACTGATTTAATAGATACCATTGTTCAAGAACATGACTTCAAAAAGCTTCTCTGTAGAATCGCCAAAGAAAACAAAAGAAGCATACAAGTAGCCCTACATTGCGGTTTTGAATATGAAGGCACCATTAGGCGTGATTATCGTACTACGAGTGGGCGATTAATTGACTTAAACTATTATGGAAAATTGTTTTAAGAATCTATAATATGTTTTTTAAAAGATACTATTATACTGCAATCACTTCCTTCTTATCTTTAAAACTCTCCAAATACACATAAAACTGTACGCCAAATAGCAACGATGCTACTACAAGATGTAATGGCTGTGTTCCAAATGGGAAATCTATATAATACATCGCAATTCCTGTTACGACTTCTAGTGCAATTAAGATAAGTACCCACAGCAATAAATTGGCATGTCCTAATAGGTATTTTCGGTTACGCCAGAATAGGTATACGTTTAATAAAGTGACGAGTATAGAGAATGATCTATGTACATAAAACAAAAATGTAGGCGGATTGAGCCATTGATCCTTGGCATCATATCCCAACGCCATTACTTGCTCATCTACATGTTGACGTACTTGAGTTCCAAAAGCGACTTGTACTAAAGTAAGCACACCTGCAAATAGAATTAAATTTTTAAATAGTGGATCATACTTTTTTTGCTCCTGCCTACCGGCAGGCAGGTTCGCGAACATACTCCTCTCCTTTACCTGAGATGTATACCATAGATATAATAAGAGCGCTACGATAAATAAGGCAGCAATCAAGTGAATGGTAATCTTTACAGGTAGCAAATTAGAATCTACTACTTGTTTTCCTAACCAAGCTTCAAAGCCCATTAACGGTAGTACAAAGAAGGATCCAAAGATGAGCCACGGACGCCGTCTCCAATACCAAAAAGCACTGATAATCATTAAGAGAATCGGAATACCCGCGAGCACTGTTACTTGTCTATTGATGTACTCTATCCAGGTTTGCCATACATTAAATTTAGCATAATCGTGTTTATCATAGGTAGACCAATTGCTTTCTGTATATGCTGTACCAGAGGTAAAATCTTTGGGAGCAATACGTAACGACTCATCTACAATAATAATGTGCCCTTCTTTATATTCCTTATTAGATTCCCATTGAATTTGTGCTTCTTGGGTAGGTGGTATATAATACCCAAAGCACTTAGGCCAATCTGGACATCCCATACCGCTTCCTGTCATCCTAACAACAGCACCAGCAATAATAATGAGATATAAAAAGATGATGGATATTTTGAGGGTCGTTCTGTACATAGTTAGTTATATCAAAGTACACTATAGTTCAAAAAAAATCCCGCGACAAGCGCGGGATCATTCAGTTATATGTTAAATATGTAATGGTCTGTCTTCTGTAGCAGCAAGTGCTGCTTCTTTTACGGCTTCGGCATAGGTAGGATGTGCATGGCTCATACGTGCAATATCTTCTGCACTTGCTCTGAACTCCATTGCTGTTACACCTTCTGCAATAAGATCGGCTACACGAGCGCCTACCATATGGACTCCTAGTACTTCGTCTGTGGTTTTATCTGCAAGGATTTTTACAAATCCATCTATATCACCACTTGCACGACTACGTCCTAAGGCACGCATCGGGAATTGTCCTGATTTATACTCGACTCCAGATTCCTTAAGTTGTTCTTCTGTTTTTCCAACAGAGGCAACTTCTGGCCATGTGTATACAACACCTGGAATTAGGTTATAATTGATGTGTGGTTTTTGCCCTGCCAATGTTTCGGCTACAAAAACCCCTTCTTCTTCGGCTTTATGTGCAAGCATTGCTCCTTTAATGACATCACCTATCGCATAGATGTTTGACACATTAGTTTGTAAATGTTCATTTACTTCTACTTTCCCACGATCATCTGTTGCAACACCTACAGCTTCCAAGTTTAATCCGTCAGTATAGGCATGACGTCCTACAGCTACAAGGACATAATCTGCTTTAAACTCTACTTCTGCGTTTTTCTTATTATTGGTTGCCTTTACAGTAATTTCATCTCCATTACGCTCTACAGCAGTTACAGCATGAGATACGGCAATTTTCATTTTTTGTTTCTTGAGTGTTTTGAGTATTTCTTTACTCTGTGCTCCGTCCATTCCTGCAATAAGGCGATCCATATACTCAACTACAGTTACCTCAGCACCTAGACGTTTGTATACTTGTCCAAGTTCTAAGCCTATCACACCTCCACCGATAACGACAAGGTGTTTAGGTACTTCTTTTAACTTTAAAGCTTCTGTAGAAGTGATGATACGTTCTTTATCCAAAGTAATAAAAGGAAGTGTACTTGGTTTAGATCCTGTAGCAATGATGGTGTTCTTTGCTTCGATCGTTTCCTTCTTTTCTCCGTCTATATTGATATGAGTTGCATCTTTAAAAGATCCAACACCTTGATAAACGTCTATTTTATTTTTCCCCATTAGGAATTCAATTCCCTTTGTGGTCATATCTACAACGCCTTGCTTACGAGCAATCATCTTCTCTAGGTTGAGTTTTACCTCTCCTACTTCGATTCCGTGTTCTTCAAAATGCTTTATCGAATCTTCATAATGGTGTGAAGAATCAAGCAATGCTTTTGATGGAATACACCCTACATTAAGGCAAGTTCCTCCTAAAGTACTGTACTTCTCTATAATGGCAGTTTTCATTCCTAGTTGTGCGCAACGTATTGCTGCTACATATCCTCCAGGACCAGAGCCTATAACGGCTACATCGTATGAACTCATAAGTTTTTTTTAAATAGTCGTACAAAGGTACAAACCCTTCCTTGAGTTTAAAAGTTTATAGGTTTAATTGTTTTGGACTTACGTATAATTTTTAAGGTTCATTCTTACTTAAATAGGAAGTTCTTGTGTTATTATCTTTCTAAATACACTTTCGCGAAAGCGTATAACATACTTTACTTTTTTTTAAAGCAAATAGTTAAGTTAGATAGAAAGCAAAAAAAAGAGTAGTGCTCTATTGTAGAGCACTACTCTTTTTCAATATGTCTATATATTTTTAGTATTGTACGCGATCTACAATCTCAAGACCGTATCCTATCATACCAACACGTTTTGTTCCATCGCTATTAGATAATAATTTGATCTTCGTTATAGAAAGGTCATGTAATATCTGTGCGCCTATACCAAAGTCTCTAGCGTCCATCACAATATTAGGCGCTTTCATCACTCCGTCTTTCTGATTCTTTTTAAGTTCGCTCAGTCGTCCCAATAAGTTTGCAGCGGTATTATCTTGATTGACAAATACAATGGCTCCTTTTTTTGCAGCATTAATGGCTCTAAACATATCGTCTAGTTTCTTATCTACATTATTGGTAAGGGTCCCTAGGATATCATTATTGATCTGTGTAGAGTTTACACGTACGAGTACGGGCTCATCTTTTGTCCAACTTCCTTTGGTAAGTGCTACGTGTACTTGGTCATTTGTGGTTTGCTTATAGGCACGTAATCTATAATCTCCAAAACGGGTATGGATTTCAAAATCTTCTTTCTTATTGATAAGGCTATCGTGTTCCATACGATAGGCAATAAGATCTTCTATAGAAACAATTTTAAGGTCAAATTTCTTAGCAACTTCTAAGAGTTGTGGTAGGCGAGCCATCGTTCCATCTTCATTCATGATTTCTACAATCACACCAGCAGGTTCAAATCCTGCAAGTCTTGCAAAGTCTATAGCTGCTTCTGTATGTCCGGTACGACGTAAAACACCGCCTTCTTTTGCTTTAAGTGGGAAGATATGTCCTGGTCTGCTTAGGTCGTGTGGTTTTACATTAGGATCAATAAGAGATTTTACTGTCTTTGCACGATCTGATGCAGAGATTCCTGTTGTAACACCTTCTCCTTTTAAGTCTATAGAAACGGTAAAAGCAGTTTCTAATGGATCGGTATTACTGGTCACCATCATATTAAGTTGAAGCTCATCACAACGATCTTCTGTGATAGGTGCACAAATCAATCCTCGTCCATGGGTTGCCATAAAGTTGATCATTTCTGGAGTGGCTGCTCCAGCGGCGGCTACAAAATCTCCTTCATTCTCACGATCTTCATCATCTACTACGATAATGACCTTTCCTTGTCTAATGTCTTCTATCGCTTCTTGTATGGTGTGAAGTTGTGTTGTACGTTCTGCAGTTACTTGCATAGCTCTTATTTTTGAATACAAAGATACGGATTATGATGTGTTTTTAAGAACAGAAAAAGGTACTTTAATACAACGTTATCATTTGTAAAAGAGAGAGGTTGTTATATAAATCGAAATCAATACACTCTTATAAATTAAAGGAATCCTTGAGATTTAAGGTTCTCTTTAGTAATTCCTAAAGCTGCTAATCGGTCAAGGGCTCCATGTTTTACAGCCTCACTATAATTATCTTCTTTATATGTTGTAATAAGCTCTTTTAACTGATTAATAGAGCGAGCATCTAGCAATGCTTCTTCATCCTCTGTTAGGGTGTACGCTATCTTTTCTTCTACAACGTCTTCTACTTCTTTTTTCTTTTTACCAAAAATCTTTTGGAAGAATAAACGTATAGGGTCAAAGTCTACTATTCCTTGGTCTGTTGTCGCTCTATAGGTGAGATATACGCCTATGGGTAATGTGATAAACGTACTTAACCAACTTGCTGTAAAAGCCGATATCGTACCATCTTCGGCACTATTTTTTGCAAAAATCCCTACAAAGTGAAATGTCAAGAAAAGTCCAACGCCTATTACAATAGGAAGTCCTAGTCCTCCTTTACGAATAATAGCTCCCAAAGGTGCTCCTACAAAGAAAAGTACGATACAACTAAATCCTAATACATACTTATCATGAATAGCAATTTCAAATTTGCTAAGTCTCTTTACATCTACCGCATGGATCTTCCTCCTTCTTTCTATAGAGGTTATAGAATTATTGATACTCGTTTTCATAGTTTGCAAAATAGCAACTCGATCTACAAGCTCGTAATTATCTAAAAGAATCTCCTGAATCGTATCTGCTTCTGGAACTTTAAAATCCTTTAATGGAGAAAAATTTGCTTTTCTAATAAAGGTCTCTCCAAAATCGGTTCTACTTTTAGTATAGTTTACAGATAACTCTTGTAAAGAAGAATCCAACTCTTTTGCATTAAGCATTTGATAGGAGTTATCAATTCCTTTTTCGTCAAGATCTACATCATCTAGACTTCCTAAATCAATGTTAAGCGTGTATGTTTCAAAAAAGCTCTTTACAAAAGGCTCTCTTTTCTTTTTCTTATAGTCTTTTTGGACTACTTCACTATAGTAATTCCCTTCAGAAAGTTTTAGAGAGAGAATAGGTGATTCTAGCGAACTAATAAGTTCTCCTTTTTTTGCTTTGATGACCGTAAAGTTCCCTACGCGACCTGGTTCCTTTTTGTGTATAATAACATCTGTAAGATATTGATCACGCTCTCCATGTTTATTTGCAACACGTATATTAATTTCGTCTCCAACAGCATTAAACTGTCCAGAACGTATAATCATTGCTGGTTTGAGTTTTCCTATGTTATTACGGAGATTTCTAAATTCAAATTGGGATGCAGGGATTACATAGTTTGCAAATAAAAATGATGTGATTCCTAAGAATACTATAAAAACAATCAAGCTTTTCATAGCACGTTGCAACGAAATCCCAGTAGACTTCATTGCGGCAAATTCATAATTTTCGGCAAAATTCCCAAAAGTCATAATACTCGTAAGCAGCACCGATAATGGTAATACGAGTGTCACTAGACTTGGTGTTACAAATAATAAGAATTTAAGTATCACTCCAAAATCAAGATCTCGTCCTGCGAGTTCTTGAATATAAAGCCAGACACTTTGTAAAACAAAAATGAACATCAATATGATAAAGATGCTCAAAAATGTTTTCACAAAAGTGAAAAGTATATAACGGTCTAGTATTTTCATTAATAGGAAATCCTAAAACAAAAATACAATACCTTCTTCATTCTTACAGTACAGAGGTTGTTATATTTTGTTAATGTAATAATCTGCATACTTACTTTTATCAAATGTAAATGCATTTTTTGAAAGCGGTTGATTCGACTTAAAAGAGTTTACAGTTATCGTGATTTTTGTATCATTTTTCTGTACAATAATTAACCTATAAATATGCTTAGTCTCTGTGTCTATGCCTAATAACGTGTGTTTTACTTCACTGTTAGAATCCATAGGGGTAAGCTTTACATACTGGATAGTACGTCCTTTAATTTTCTGACTGATATCCATTTTCTGGGTATATCCATCATTAAAAAAAGAAAGCATTTTTGAGGGTGTAATTGCTGTTTCATCTTGATCAGCAATTGCACTTATAGTCACTTCTTCATCTTCTGGAACAATGGTATATATATTTGATCCATCAAAGAGTTGTGTAGTTCCTAGTAGGTTTAAAGCATATAAATCTCCGTTAAGCACTACATTTCCTTTAGTTTCTTGATTTACTCCTTCGGCTTCATTGGTTAATGCGTACTTAAAATCGATGGCTATATTATCATAGCTCTTTACTTTTGCATCTACTTCTTTAAGTAACGATTGTGCAGATTGCGCTTTCGCGAAAGCGTACCCTCCCAAAATTAAAACCATACTCATTAAAAATCGCATACGTACTTTATTCATTTCCTTCATTGTTTAAAAGTTGATCTAGAGCCAAAATATCTGGAACAAGAACTTGACGTGCTTTACTTCCTTCAAAAGGTCCTACGATTCCAGCTGCTTCCAGTTGGTCTATAAGACGGCCTGCTCTATTATATCCTAGTTTGAGTTTACGTTGTAATAAAGAAGCGCTTCCTTGCTGTGCTATCACTAGTACTTCTGCTGCTTCGCGGAATAACTTATCTCTATCACTAATGTCTATATCAAGACCCGTGCCACTTTCTTCTCCTACATACTCTGGTAATAGATGTGCATCTGGATACGCTTTTTGCCCTCCTATATAATCCACAATACGTTCTACCTCAGGAGTATCTACAAAGGCACATTGTATACGTACTACCTCATTACCTTGTGTATATAACATATCTCCACGTCCTATTAATTGGTCGGCTCCAGAAGTGTCCAAAATCGTACGGCTGTCTATTTTTGAAGTCACTCTAAAAGCAATACGTGCAGGGAAATTGGCTTTAATAATCCCTGTAATCACATTTACAGAAGGACGTTGTGTTGCTATTATGAGATGTATTCCAATAGCACGGGCTAGCTGAGCCAGACGAGCAATAGGGGTTTCTACCTCTTTTCCTGAAGTCATAATAAGATCTGCAAACTCATCTACTACTAACACGATATAGGGTAAGAATTTATGTCCATTATTAGGATTAAGCTTGCGCGCTTTGAACTTAGTATTGTACTCTTTAATATTACGACACATCGCATTTTTAAGCATGTCATAACGGGCATCCATCTCTATACAAAGAGAGTTAAGTGTATTAATCACCTTGGAGTTATCTGTAATAATAGCTTCCTCCGTATCTGGTAATTTTGCCAAGTAATGACGTTCAATTTTATTAAATAAGGTAAGTTCTACTTTCTTAGGGTCTACGAGTACAAATTTAACTTCGGCTGGGTGTTTCTTATATAGTAAAGATGCAAGTATTGCATTAAGCCCTACCGATTTTCCTTGTCCTGTTGCTCCAGCCATCAATAAGTGAGGCATTTTTGCAAGATCTACCACAAAGGTTTCATTAGAGATTGTTTTACCTAACGTAAGTGGTAATTCCATCTCTGCTTCTTGAAACTTAGGAGATGCCACTGCAGAGCGCATAGATACAATTCTTGGATTTTTATTAGGTACTTCAATACCTATGGTTCCTTTCCCAGGAATAGGTGCTATAATACGAATACCAAGTGCACTTAATGATAAGGCTATATCGTCTTCTAAGTTTTTAATCTTCGAAATACGTACACCAGCTTCTGGTACAATTTCATATAAGGTAACTGTAGGGCCTACAGTTGCTTTGATATTTGCAATCCCAATTTTGTAATTATTTAAAGTCTCTACAATTCGGTTTTTATTTTCTTCTAATTCTTGCTGATTGATAGTTATACCTTGTCCTGCTGTATAATCTTTTAATAAATCAATAGGAGGAAATTTATAGTTTCCTAATTCTAAAGTAGGGTCAAATTCTCCAAAATCATCAACGAGTTTATCACTGAGATTCTTCTTAACTTCTTTTTCTTCTACTGGAGGTTTTATTTCTATATTTAGTTCTTCTGCTACTTCTGGTACAACAACAAGTTCTGGCTCTGGTGTTGTAATCTCCATAGGGAGGTCTTGTACCTCTACCTTGGTCTTTTTACCTATGGTAGGCTGTAGGTTTTCTACATTCATTTCAAATGTAGATTTTGTGGTTGTCTCTTCCTCCTTAAGTACTGGTTCTTCTGTAGGAACTTCTTCTGTAGATTGGGTAACTTCTACAGTAGTTTCTTCTGATAATGGAATTTCGTCTGTGGTAGGTTCTTCTGTGGTAGGTTCTGTAAATTCTTCTGAGAGTTGTTCTTTTGTACTTTTAAAGAAGGCTCCCACTTTATCTGGTGTCATTTTAAGTCTGACTACAGCATAAGCAATGGCTAGGAATGCCATCATAAATGCGGTTCCTATAAACCCTAAGTAATCTTGTAAAAAATCATTGATTTCAAATCCTACTCTCCCCCCTAAGATATCATTCTTCTCATGAAAGAATCCTAAAAACACAGAGAGCCATAGCATGACTAATATACCCCAAAACCAAAATTGGCGTAGTTTCTGTTTTGCATAATCAAAGAAGTAATATACTCCAGAAATTGCTAATAATATTGCAATAATAAAGGCAGGAATCCCAAATCCTTTATACACAAAGAAATCACTGACTCCAGCTCCAAATTTACTAAGCCAGTTTGCAGCAGGAATCTCTCTATCTGAAAGATTAGGAAGGATACTTTGATCTATTTTCCCAGTAAAAAAATAGGAAATAAATGAGAAGAGTAAAGCGACCCCTAAAAAAAACAAGAAACTTCCAAGTATAATCTGCTGTTGTCTAGAAAGTTTAAAGTTTATGGGTTTTCTGGGTGTCTTTACTTTTTTGGGTTTGCGTTTGGTCGTTGTTTTCTTTTTTGCCATTAAGCAATTGATTGGATTGCGTTGTTGTGTTAAAAATACAAATATGAAACGGAAAAAATCAAAATTTGGTGTTTGTAGTTATCACGAGTTATAAAAAAGGGCTCGATTCTACTGTATTATAGTTTGCGAACTAACAAATGTCTTGATTTCACTTGCTATTTCTGGTGTTAAGGAACTATTATAAGGTGAAGATATAATATTTTGATCAGAAAATAATTTCTTAAAAAATAACCCTGCTGTTAGGTATGTACCATTAAGATTAGGATGTATAGTATCGTCATCATATATATTGATACTAGAAGCGGTCAAAAATGTTTCCCACGCACTTCCTATAGAAATAACAGGGAAATCTGATAATAAACTAGATTCATTATATGCAGTATCTAATAAGTTATTCATTTCCGGCATATCTTGATATGCCCATGTTTTAAACAAATAAACTTGCATATTAATAGATGCTAGTACATCCTTAAAAGCCAGAATACTTTCTTTCATTTCTTCTGTTTCATAAGCAGCTCTATAGGTGTTTTCTTGTAATATAATAACATCCCAATCTGTATTATTTATTATAAAAAGGGTACTCTCAGATTGTAGATGCTCTTCTAGTGTAAATCCGTTGGGGGCTATGATTTGAGCTTGTATTTCTATATCTAAAGAAGAGGCAAATCCTTCTAGATGAGTTGCTATCCCCGAGTTATAATTTGTATGACTATTTCCTATGAAGAGTATAGACATTGTCTCATCGATAGGCATCTCATTATCTGATATTACTGTTTGAGTATCATCATTGTCACAAGAGATTACGATTACCAATAGTAATACGGCATACCTTTTAAAAAATAGTTTTAAAAACTTCATTTTAAAATATCTTAGGCACATAAATAATACCTGCAACAATCACAGCAATAAGTGCGGCAATACCTACAGCACCAGCAGCAATATCTTTTATTCTTCCAATTTTACTATGAAAATCTGGGTGTACAAAATCTGCAATTTCTTCGACGGCTGTATTTAAACCTTCTATACTCATCACCATTCCTATACATAAGGTTTGTATCATCCACTCTGTAGGTGATATATGATAATAAAAACCTGCGATTGTAATCAGAATAGCAATCCCAAACTGTACTTGAATACTGGCTTCCGATTTTAAGAGTAGTATACCACCTTTAAAAGCATATACACATCCTTTAAGTCGTCCTTTTATAAATGTAAGAGGCATTATTATAGTGCATTAAGAGCAGATTCATAATTAGGTTCGTGCCCAATTTCTGGGACTTGTTCTGTATGTACTACTTTCCCTTTTTCATCTACCACAATAATAGCCCTTGAGTGTAATCCTTCAAAACCTCCATCTATAAGCTCTACACCATAGTCTTTTCCAAAGGCACCTGTTTTAAAATCAGAAAGTGTACTTACATTTTCTATTCCTTCTGCACCACAAAAACGCGCTTGTGCAAATGGCAAATCACGAGAGATGCATAGTACTGCTGTATTTTCTAAAGCAGCTGCTTTCTCATTAAATGTTCTGATAGATTGTGCACATACACCAGTATCTACACTTGGAAAGATATTTAATACTAATTTTTTTCCTCTATAATCATTAAGTGTTACAGAAGATAGGTCATTTCGCGAAAGTGTAAATGCAGGTGCTGGACTTCCAACTTCTGGAAGATTATTTATTGTATTTACTGGAGTTCCCCCTAGAGTTACTGATGCCATAATTGAGTCTTTTTGTAAAAGTAAAAAAATCTAAAAGAAAAAGCCTTGCTTCTCAACAAGACTTTTTACAATTATATATTGTGATTTCTTAATTAAGTTGCTCGCTTAAGTATGTTGCAACTCCCTCTCTATCAGCATTCATAGCTTCTTCTCCTTCTATCCAATTTGCTGGACAAACTTCACCATTCTCTTGTACATGTGTATACGCATCGATAAGACGTATAAATTCTGACACATTACGTCCTACAGGCATATGGTTTACACTTTCGTGAAAAACAATCCCTTTTTCATCAATAAGGTAGGTCGCTCGATAGGTTACATTATCTCCATCGACCATCACTGTTCCGGTTTCTTCATCATAACGCTCATTGGTCACATCAAGAATCCCTAACTGATTTGCTAGGTTACGATTACTATCTGCAAGTATAGGATATGTTACTCCTTCGATTCCTCCATTATTCTTAGGAGTACATAACCATGCAAAGTGTACTTCTGGGGTATCACAAGAAGCTCCTATTACAATCGTGTTTCTTTTTTCAAATTCTTGTACAGCTGCTTGAAATGCATGAAGCTCTGTAGGGCACACAAATGTAAAGTCTTTTGGATACCAAAAAAGGAGTACTTTCTTTCCTTGGTTCTGTGCTTCTTCAAGGATGTTTATTTTTTTGTTTTCGCCTCGATGGTTTATAGCATCTACTGCGAGGTTTGGAAAGTTTTTTCCAACTAATGTCATAAGATTGATTTTAAAAATAGTAGTTCTTTGTTATATAGATCAAGTAAAAAACATCTTGATATACAAGCGCGCAAAAGTAAATATGTGACGTCTAATTACAAAAGTAAAATGCTATTTTTTTAAGATAAAAAAATGGCTCCCTTATATCTATAAGAGAGCCATTATAATAACGGTATAATATAATGTTATTTTGCTGCTTTCCGAGCATCTTTTAACTGACGAATCTTAATATTAAATGCTGCAAATAACAAGGTTGTAAAAGGGCTTAACCAATTAAAAATAGCATAAATAAAGTAATCAGCTACAGAAACGCCTAGAACAGTACTCTGATAGGCGCCACATGTATTCCAAGGAATTAATACAGATGTTACTGTTCCAGAATCTTCTAGAGTTCTAGATAAATTTTCTGGAGCTAGATCTTTATCTTCATATGCTTTTTTAAACATTTTTCCAGGAATCACAAGTGCCAGATATTGATCTGATGCAATAGCATTAAGTCCTAAACAACTAATTACTGTACTTGCAAATAAACCAAATACAGAATCTGTCATTTTTAACAATGATTTTGTAATACGAGCTAATGCTCCTATTCCATCCATGATTCCACCAAAAACCATAGCACAAGCAATTAATAAAATTGTCCAGATCATTCCGCTCATCCCTCCCGAACTAAATAGCTCATTAAGAGTTTCATTTGTAGTTGTAATAGATGTATCTGTTAACATTGCTGTTGTAATAGCATTCATTTTAGAATCGGCCAGACTCGTTAGAATATCTGGTTGAAAAATAAAAGCAAAAATCGCCGCAAGAACAACTCCAGTTAAAAGGGCAATAAGAGGTTTTGTCTTGGTTAATATTAATGCAATTACTACCAAAGGAACTATAAATAAATATGGCGTAATATTAAAGGTAGCATCTATCGTTGTTAAAAGTCCACTCACATCTGCATTTCCAGAAGTATCAATAGTAAAACTTAAAATACTAAATACAACAAGCGCTATTAATATTGTAGGTACTGTTGTAATAGTCATGTATTTAATATGCGTAAATAAATCTGTTCCTGCCATGGCTGGCGCAAGATTTGTAGTATCACTTAGCGGAGACATCTTATCTCCAAAATAAGCACCAGAGATCACTGCTCCAGCAATCATTCCTGTAGGGATTCCCAAAGCAGACCCTATTCCAATTAATGCTATACCTACCGTAGCAGAGGTTGTCCAAGAACTTCCGGTAGCGATCGATATAATTGCAGCTATAATAACTGATGCAGGCAAGAAAATAGTAGGGTTAAGTACTTGTAATCCATAATATACCATAGCAGGTATAATACCACTCACAAGCCAAGTTCCCGCCAAAGCTCCTACCAAAAATAATATCATAATAGGAACAAAAACACTTTTAAGGTTTTCCCAAATCTCAGCAATCATAGTATTGATAGACGTTTTATTATAAAACCCAACAATAGCAGCAACGCCTCCTCCCATTAAAAGAATGTATTGATTAGAATAATCTCCTAACCAAGCTCCTTCTTTAAGGAAAATATTATACGCTAATAATCCCATAAGAATAAGTACAGGAATAAGAGCTTCCCAAATATTCAGTTCTTTATTTTCAACAATATTTTGGTTTTTAATATCTTCTGTCTGACTATCCATTCTTGATCTATTTTTGAACTCACAATGTAACCATTTTATAGAAAAAAAATAAAGTCCAAAACAAATTAGTTTTGGACTTTATCCGTCATATTATATTTCAAATGGTTAATTAAGCAGGAACCATTGTTTGAAGAATTTCTAATTTCTCCATACAAGCACGCATTTTTTGGTACGTACGTTCTATATCATTATCAAGTCCTACAGAAAAACGAATCAATCCATCGGTAAGTCCCATGGCTGCTTGCTCATCTTCTGGAATTTCTGAAGAAGTCGACGTACATGGAGCGCTAAACAATGTTTTATAAAATCCTAAACTCACCGCTAAATACCCAAGATTATCTTCTTGCATGGCCTCCATAAGCGCATTTGCTTTATCTAGACTTCCTACATCTACCGTAAGCATTCCTCCATACCCATACTCTTCATTCATCATTCTCTTAAATACCGTATGACACGGATGAGATTCTAATCCTGGATATACTGTACGTAATCCATCTGCTTCAAATTGTTTTGCAAGATAACTCGCATTATAGCTATGTTGTTTCATTCTAATATGTAGTGTACGCATATTCTTAAGTACAGAAGCAGCTCTTAAACTATCCATCGTAGATCCTAACAACATACTAGCGCCATCATTTACATTACGTAATTGATCTATAAATTCTTGACTCCCACATACTACACCTCCTACGGTATCTGATGATCCATTTATAAATTTAGTCAAACTATGGATTACGATATCTGCTCCAAATTTTACAGGAGTAATAGACAATGGAGAGAATGTATTATCTACGACTAGTTTCAGGTTATGCTTTCGCGAAAGCGCACTTAACGCCTCCAAATCTGCAATCTCCAAAAGTGGATTACTTACCGACTCACAGTATAATACTTTTGTTTGTGGCGTGATTGCTGCCTCTACACTTTCAAGATTTGTTATATCTACAAAGCTAGTTGCAATACCGAATCTCGGTGTAAAATTCTTAAGAAAAGCATACGTTCCTCCGTAGATGGTTCTACTAGAAACGATATGGTCTCCTGCTTCACAAAGTTGTAATAATACAGGGGTAATAGCTCCCATCCCGCTCGCAGATACATTTGCGGTTTGAGTACCTTCCATCGCTGCAAGTGCTTCTCCTAAATGTAGATTAGAAGGTGTACTATGACGAGAGTATAAATAACATCCATCTGCATTTCCTTCAAAAGTATCAAACATGGTCTTTGCTGATAAAAAGGTGTAGGTGGAGCTATCAGAAATAGAAGGGTTTACGCCTCCAAATTCTCCAAAATATTGTAAATCTTGAATTTCGTTTGCTGGTTTAAAAGACATCGTATATAGCGTTTATGTGAATGAATATGATGTAATCACACATTAATGGTGATTATTTTTTATACATCAAAATTAGATTATTGTAGACTAATTATCAATGATTACAATAATATTTAGAAAATTAAACTATATTAATTGTATTTTTGCTGTATACGCTTTCGCGAAAGCGTATAGAAATTTGCAAACCTTAGAAATATTTTCTGTATGAACTTTGATGCCATAGACAAAAAGCTCCTTGCATATCTGCAAGAAGACTGTAAAAAAACCAATAAAGAGCTTTCTGGACTTTTAAATCTATCGGTTACCGCGGTATATGAGCGTATCAAAAAACTGGAACGAGAAGGGATTATAGAAAACTATGTTGGTCTTGTTAATAAGACAAAAGTGAATCGTGATTTTGTCGTATTATGTCATATAAAATTAGTGCAACACCGTAAAGAATATCTTACTACTTTTGAAAAAGCAGTTCTTGCTATAGAAGAAGTTGTAGAGTGTTATCATGTGAGTGGTGATTACGACTACATTTTAAAAGTATTGGTCGCAGATATGAATGATTTTAGAGAATTTATGGTTACAAAACTTACCACGCTAGATCATATAGGTAGTACACACAGTGCATTTGTGATTAATGAAGTAAAACACACCACCGCAATTACGATTTAATATGAATTTACCAAAGTATCTTGCTGCAGAGCTTTTTATACTGTTTATTGCTTTACCTCTTAGTTTATTATTACCGTATGACTTTAGGATTAAAGGGATTTCTATATTGGTCGCTTTTGTATACCTCCTATTTGTTCTTTTTAAAAAGACACCTGTACGTTTTAAGATAATGAAAGGGATAGACTGGCGTTCTTTTTGGAAGGCAACTGCCATCAAGTTTGTAGGTATTGCAGTCATAACGTCTATATATGTTTATATTATGGACGCTTCTGCACTTTTCTGTGTTCCTAGAAATAAGCCAGATCTTTGGGTGACGATTCTGTTTGTGTATACTTTCTTATCTGTATGGCCTCAAGAAGTGATTTACCGTACTTTTTTCTTTGAACGTTATGGTTCGTTTTTTAAGAATAAAAAACTACTCATTTTTATAAATGCCATTGTTTTCTGTATGGCACATTTATTTTTACGTAACACCCTCGTAACTGTTCTTACATTTATAGGAGGATTGTTATTTGCCTATACATATTCAAAAACAAAATCGACGACCTTTGTTTCTATAGAGCATGCTTTATATGGTAATTGGCTCTTCACCGTCGGAATGGGACAAATGCTTGCTTTTCCTGGTATGGATGCCTGTTAGGTTTTATAAAGTGGGTGGTTGTTTACGTAACACATCTCTTAGATTTTCTTGGTATGGAGATGCAGGCTAATAATTAGTGAATCGCTTTAATTTTAAAAATATAATTTTTCAATGTTTCTTTCTCCTTTTCTGTATGTTATTGCCATGACACTTCAAGGAGATTATATTTTTGATAGAGATCGTAAACCATTAACTGATATTGAAATTACACCTTTAGAAGCGATTATGTTAATCCTAATTCTTGGTTTTATAATAGGTTCTGTAATGACTTATTTTGAAAGGGATAAAGATTAACTTTTATCAAAAACATCTAAGAAGACACCACCAGTATAGGATGGACTTGCATAAATAATACGTCCACTTAGTATGGCAGTATATCCAAATGATACACCCCATTTTTTTGTGAAGTAATATGAAACTTCACCACCTAGGTTTACAAATTCTATATTATTAGCAAAAATGCTTCCTTGGCTAGTTTGAGCATTCAAGCTTCCATTATTAAGAGATTCTACAACATTAAATTTACTTATAATCCATAGCTTATCCTTCCATAGGTTTGCTCCTACTTCTATGCCAGTACGCCATTCACTTGAAAAATTTTCTGTCCTGTTATTGTATCCTAAGTATCCTTTTACATATAAAGGTGTTTTCTGTATCTTAAATGGAATTCCAGCATTGATTTGTAGTAATTGATTAAACTCTCCATCTCCAGTTTGATAACTTCCATCGCGTCCTCCATCATTCTCACCTGTAGGAATTCCTAATTTTAAAGTTCCAGATAGTGCAAATTTTTCTGTTTTGACAATAGTATAAGAGGCTCCAATTTCTATATCTCCAATAGCGTTTACCTCATCCCCTTCCACAATAAGATCTCCTGTAACTCCTGAGATCACATCGTTTTGATAGGTTCTTGCAAAAAAAGGAATATAGGCTATTAAGTCTAGCTTATCGGTAAGGCCGTATTCTCCATAAAAGTTTATATTAAACTGTCCTCTAGTTGCATTAGGGTCTTTCTCTCCTTGGTCTGTAAAGTGCTCATCGGATTCAAGAAACCATGAGGACAATTTATAATATCCTTTTCCTTTCTCATGCCCCCATTGTCCAAAAGAAGGCGTTGACATAATAACTATTAAAAAGAAGATTCCTTTTTTAAGAAAGTGATTGTTCATAAAAACTGTTAGTTAATAGTTCCTTCTCCTACTTTTACACTAAAAGGTTCGCACCAATATAGAAGGTATTGGAAATCATTTATTTGAACATCATCAAACTCATAACTATGTGCTCCATCAAAAACGGCTACAGGTCCAGCATTATACGCATTTGCTATAGAGTTAGGGTTGTTTGTTAAATAAAGATATAGTCCAGGTAAGTTAGAAGATGCTTGATAGCTGTCATTAAATGATAGTCGGGTACTATTAGATTCAAGAATTTCTTCAAATACAAATGCTCCTTCCAAGGTATAACTACTCGTGGTTTCTATAATTCCAGATTTTACAATAGCAATAGGCTCTTCTTCTTCTTCAGAGCTTTCTACCACTGCAAGTGTATTATTGGAAATGACATTAACATCATCTTGAATGACTGCTGCAGAAACGGTGATTACCCCTTCTGTAATTCCTGTGGCCAGTCCATCTTGCGTAATATTTATGATATTCTCATCAGTACTTGACCATAGTATCGTTGCATTCTCAGGCTGCCCTACATTATTAAAATAGGTTGCTTCAAACTGATATGTTTCTCCTATCTCAAGGTTTAATACAGGATTATCTATACGAACAGCTTCGTCTATACTATCATCAATAATATCTTCTCCTATGCAACTACTCAGCAAAAATAGGACAGCAAAAAGTGAAGTGGTTAATAATTGTTTCATTTTTATATAAAATGTAGGATCAATAATAGTTTAAGGATTATGTCGAAGAAACTTAAAAAAATTACTTAGACTACCTAAAATATACTCCAATTTATAATTAATTAATAAACGTCATACAAAAGCTGAAAGTATAATGTTGTATAAACAAAAAAAACCGAAGCAAAATTGCTTCGGTTTTTTGATATATGAACTATTAATAACTAACAATAAAAAAGGCAAGCTACCTACATCACACCGCTACGACCGTCTACCCTTGCTGCGTTCCCGCCCTGGGGGATTCAACAGGAGCTAGTTGTGTAGGACTTGCCTCTGCAAAGATACATCATTTACATACCTGTGCAAGGTTTTTTTGCCCGATTTTTTGTTATAAATTGCCATACCAATAAGACACTCATGACATCACTATATAAGACCCTCATTCTTTTAGCTTTACCACTACTTATTTTTTCTTGTGGAGACGCAAAAAGTTTAACAGATAATTATACGATTACTACTTCAAAAAAGAAGAATGCTGTTCCAAATGGACAGGAAATTTCTTTTTCGCTTAAAGCGAAAAAATCCTACCCTATAGACTCTATCGTTTATACATTAGATACTAAGAAGCTCGCAACCACTACACAGACTAGCGATTACAAAACAACAGCACAAAGTACTACCCTAGGTCGTAAAACTCTTACAGCAACTGTATATACCCCAGAAGGAACGACAACTGTTACAGACTATATTACCATATTACATACAAAAGCACCTAAGATTTATGGGTATAAAATAATCAATCGCTACCCTCATAAAACAGATGCCTATACACAAGGACTAGAATTTGTTGGAGATACTTTATATGAAAGCACAGGAAGGTATGGATCTTCGAGTCTGCGTAAAGTAGATTATAAAACAGGAGAGGTATTACAACAAATAGATCTAGGTGATGCATATTTTGCCGAAGGCCTTACTGTTTTTAATGACAAATTATACCAACTTACTTGGAGAGAAAATATAGGATTTATTTACAATTTATCTAGTCTTGAAAAAACAAGCACATTTGCGTATTCAAAAAGTAAAGAAGGTTGGGGATTGTGTAATGACGGAAACGTGATCTATAAATCTGATGGTACAAGTAAAATATGGGCATTAGACCCCGCAAATCTTTCTGAGCAAACCTATATTGAACCTACTAATCATAAAAGCGTTTCCAAGGCTTTTAACGAATTAGAATTCATCAATGGTAAGATTTATGCAAACACCTACCAAGTGGCGAGTATCGCTATTATAGATCCTACTTCTGGAGCTATAGAAGGACTTATTGACCTTACATCATTGCCTAAAGAAGTACAAACTGGACTTGATCCTCAAAATCAAGTATTAAATGGAATTGCATATAAAGCAAATGAAAATAGGCTATTTGTAACAGGTAAAGACTGGAATACCTTATTTGAAATCGAAATTGTAGAAAAGTAAATTTCTCTAATCCTTATTTTTTAAAATTCAAAATAGAGTAACACTCTAAATTAGAGTTGTACTCTAATTTTAGTATTTTCTATGACAATACACATCCCTTAGTCCACTCTAAAAAAACAGGAAACTTGTAATGATCGCGTTCCCTCAATAAAATAACCCATTCCCTCATTCACGGTTTTATTAGGCATGTAAAAAACCTAGGTTTGACTATGTCAAAACAAAAACCAATGAAGAAGTCAATCAAAATAACGATTCCAGAACCATGTCATGAAGATTGGGCAACCATGACCCCTACTCAAAAAGGAAGACATTGTGCCCTCTGTGAAAAAGAAGTTATTGATTTTACAAACTACACCAACGAGCAATTATATAAAACGGTGGCAAACGGTGGCAATCTCTGTGGTCGATTTTCAGAAAAGCAATTAGATCGCAATATATCTCTGTCTCGCAAAGAAGGAAGGTCATGGGCGAGTTATGCCGCTTCCCTACTTATTCCTGCAGCTATACTAGCGACACAAGAAATCAAAGCCCAAGGCGAAGTGTACACTACAGAACAAACAGATGGGCGTTATACGAGTTTGGGAATTAGTTCGCTTTCGCGAAAGCAAAACAAACAAGACACCCTCCAAAAACAAACAACACGCATCATAAAAGGAACGGTCTCTGAAGGATTTGGACCTTTACCCGGTACAGCTATTTTTATTAAAGGAACCAAAAAAGGAACACACGCCAAACTCGATGGCACCTATGAATTAGAAGTTACTGTAGGAGATATTCTCGTTTTTAAATATGTAAGTCATAAAACGGTAGAAATCAACATAGATAAGGAAACGGAAGCAATCATAAATATTACGATGGAATCCTATAAAGTTAAAAGTATTATGATGGGGAAAATTGCATATGTTCCTGATAATTCACACACATCTTCAAAAGGAAAAAATTAAAACATACAAAGAACAAAAAACGTACAAAAAATATAAGAAAACACAGAAAAAAGAACTTTGCAAAACCAAAAGCTAGACTCAAAATAAAAGTAATCGTATAACAAGGCAATATTACACTACCTAAAAAGTTATATTTGTTATAAAATTTTTCTGAATGCGCAGTATATATACGTTACTCATTTTAGGTTGTATTATTTTGGCAAGTTCATGTCGTAATGACTTTGACACTACACCAAGTACAGGAAATTTACGATTTTCTAAAGACACGATTTTCTTAGACACTGTATTTACTAATATAGGATCAAGTACCTTTAATCTAAAAGTATATAATGATAGTGATGAAACTATCAATATTCCTACCGTACGATTAGGTGATGGAGAAGATTCTGACTACCGTCTTAATGTAGATGGAATCCCTGGACGTACGTTTGAAAATGTAGAAATTCTTGCAAACGATAGTATTTTTGTATTTGTAGAAACGACAACAGACATTAATGATGTAGGCGCTGGAAGTTTGGAGTTTTTAAGTACAGATGCAATCGAATTTGATAGTGGTGCAATTCAACAGAATGTAGAGCTTGTGACCTTAGTAAAAGACGCTGTTTTCTTATTTGCAGACCGTGATGAAAATACTGGTATGGTAGAAACCTTAACAATAAATGGTGTAGAGACCACACTAGAAGGACGATACTTAACCGATGAGGAACTTACCTTTACCAATGAGAAACCTTATGTTATTTATGGGTATGTCGCTGTAGGAGACCCTAATGGAAATACACCAAAAACATTGACCATAGATGCTGGTGCTCGTGTTCATTTTCACGCAGATAGTGGGATCGTCGTTGCCGATGAGGGAACCCTTGATATAAATGGTACTTTAAGTACAGATCCAGAAGCTTTAGAAAACGAAGTAATTTTTGAAGGAGATCGATTAGAAACTTCTTTTTCTGAAACTCCAGGACAATGGGGAACCATATTATTAACCGACGGAAGTGTTAATAATGAAATAAATTATGCTACTATAAAAAACGCTACTGTTGGGATTCTTAATGAATCTAGTTCGCAAACGGGAAATACAGATTTGACAATAAGTAACACACAGATCTATAATGCCTCTGCCGTAGGTTTATTAAATCGCCTGTCTAATGTAGAAGGATCAAATATGGTGATTAATAACTGTGGGCAATTCTCAATGCTAGTTCAATTGGGAGGAAGTTATAACTTCACACATTGTACATTTGCAAACTACTGGTCACAGAGTTTTAGAAATACACCATCTGTATTCTTAGATAATACACTTCTTGCAGGAGATACCCTTTTTGTAGCCGACCTACAAAATGCCAATTTTACAAACTGTATCATTTTTGGAAACCAAGGAGAAGAATTAGGTTTTAATCAAGATGAAGATGCTACGCTAAATTATAACTTCAGAAATACACTCATCCGTTTTGATGACACCTTTGGGAATTTTGATGAAGATCCATTCTTTGACTTTACAAATACTACTTTATATACAGACATTATACGTGGTGGAGATCCAGATTTTCAAGATGAGTTTAATAACATCCTACAAGTAGGAGAAGGAACTGTAGGAAATGGACAAGGACTACAAAGTGCCGCAAGCTTATTTCCTGTAGACATTAACGGAACTAATAGAACAACGTCTCCAGACCTTGGAGCGTATGAGAGTATTGAATTACCAGAAGGATGATCCTATACTATAAAAACTTCTTAAAAGCCATTTTGTAACGAAATGGCTTTTTTGTTTTTGTAGGATAGCACATCAGGACTCATCTATGCGCTATAACAAATATTCTTTTTCTTTTCGCTTTCGCGAAATGTACTATCTTAACTTTTAAAATAACCAATTACAAAAGATGATTGAAAGACTTCAACATAATGACATAGAAGTATCCAAAAAAATACGTGCAGTTTTTCAATTATCATATAAAGTAGAAGCAGAAATATTAAATGCCATTGATTTCCCTCCTTTAAAAAGACCTCTTGAAAAATATGTGAGTAGTAACACAGCATTTTTCGGGTACCTAAAAGATAGCGAACTTGCTGGAGTTATTGAAATCGAACATAACAATAGCTTTACAAGTATTAACAGCTTGGTTGTAAATCCAGCATTCTTTAGACAAGGAGTTGCGAGAACATTAATGGAATTTGTTTTTAATACGTTTGATTCCAATCTTTTTGTTGTCGAAACGGGATTGGAGAATGGACCTGCAACTGAATTGTATAAGAAATTTGGTTTCAAAGAAGTTAAACAATGGGACACCGATCACGGAGTTAGAAAAATAAAATTTGAACATAGCATAAATAACTAAGTACGATAATTACTATAGAGAATTTATGAAAACAAATAAAATAACATACCTGATTTTCGGGATTTTAATTTTTGTGAGCTGTAAAAACAAACTTGTTTTAATGGATTATAAAGGGGATAGAATTGGTATCATCCAAACAAGTAAAGAATCAATTGAAAACATCGAAATTGAAAAACTTACGCAATTTTACGAATCCGGAGAACTTAAATCAAAAGGGCAATTTAAAGTTGGTGATTATACGCAATGTTGTTTCGCCGGACCTTGTATCCAGAACTATATATATAAAGTTGGAGAATGGAGTTATTTTCACAAGAATGGAGAATTAAAAGCCTATGGTAAGTACTTAAAGAGGAAACGATTTATCTCGACTAGTTGTAAAGGTGGAGATTCTATCTTTTCTGGATTTGTTGATCAAAAATGGAAATTTTACGATAAAAATGGAGATCCAATTGTTAACGACAAGAAACTTATTTCAGAAATAGAAGATGAAAGTGTTTTGATCAATTATACACTGTAAATGTATATACCCATTGCTATTTTAAAATTAGTCAACACAACTAACCAGATATGAACACGTTATCTATACATAGACAAAACTTAAAACATATGCGTTTCTTAACTAAGTATTTTTTCTGGTGTTTATTCATTCCAGTGACAGCCTTTTCTCAAGAAATAGATGAACGTCTTACCTATCTTGAACAAAAACCTCCATCTATGACCCCAGAAGTATTTGCTCCTGGTCTTATTTCTAAAAATACAGAATCAGAATTTGGTTCTGTTTTTAATGCTAAAGCAACAGCTTTTTTCTATGGTGTAGATATGGGTGGACGAACAGAAATAAGATATTCAGAACTCATAGGAAACACATGGAGTGCACCTCGAACGATCTTATCACACGAAAAATATGGATTTAATGACCCTTTTCTATCTCCAGATGAAAAGAGATTATACTTTATATCAGAAAGATCATTAGATGGCTCGGGAGCCAAACAAGATCATGATATCTGGTATGTAGAAAAAGAAGGCAATAAGTGGTCTGAGCCTATCAATGCAGGACTTAATATTAACTCAAGTAGTAACGAGTATTATATGTCATTTACACAAGAAGGAACCATGTATTTCTCTTCAAATAAAAGAACACCTGGTGAAAAGCAAAACAGCTTTGACATATACACCTCTAAAAGTATTAATGGGGAGTTTCAAAAAGCGATGAAGCTTGGAGAGTCAATTAACACTTCAAATTACGAAGCCGATGTTTTTGTTGATCCAGCAGAAACCTATGTTATTTTTTGTGCAAGACGATCAGATGGATTAGGTCGAGGTGATCTTTACATTAGTTTCAAAAATTCTGATGGAACTTGGACACCCTCTGTGAATATGGGAGATACAATAAATACAGAAAACCATGAACTCTGTCCTTTTGTCTCAAAAGATGGCAGGTATCTCTTTTACACAAGTAATCAAGATATTTACTGGGTAAGTACAAAAGTCATTGATGAATTAAAAAAAAGCAAGTAACATTTCATATTACTACGCTCTAGGTTTCACTTCTGAACCACAGTTATTATCTAAATAAATTAACTATCTTGATTTTTCATTCTAATAGACTAACACAAAGAATCTTGTGACTATCAGAATGTAATAATAAAGGAGCATTCTATTATAATTTTTCATGAAACAATACTTTCAAATATGGCAATAAACTATTCATTTGGTCTTCCCCTCAAACATAATTTTGCAGAATACATCTATTATCAAGGACTGTTCCTTCCTCATGAAGTAGATAGAATCCTTAACTTTTGGGATGATAATAAAACAATAGAAGCAACTATTTCTGGAGAAGGGAAATCTAATGATGAGTTAAGAAAGAGTTCAGTCATGTTTATTGACAACAATCAAGAGAATGAATGGATTTATAAAAAACTAGCAGACCTTGCTATGCATTGTAACAATGAGCGATATTGGTTTGACTTGTTAGGTTTTCATCAAGAATTACAACTTACACGATATTCAGAAGGAGATTTTTTTGAATGGCATTTAGATTTTGGTGCAGGAGAAATTTCAGCTCGAAAACTAAGTATGACGATTCAGTTATCAGATCCAGATGATTATGAAGGTGGAGATTTACAATTTATGATTAATCAGAAAATAGTAAATGCACCGAGAGAAAGAGGTACTATTATCATTTTTCCATCATTTATCATTCATCGAGTTACTCCCATAACAAAAGGTACACGTCAATCCATTGTTGGTTGGGTATCGGGGCCTCCATTTAGGTAATATATTGAAACATATCTCTAAGGGTTAATCTATATATTTGAAGGTCATGAAACATATCAATAAAGCTAGCCTGAGAAAGATTACAATTGCAGATCAAAAATACCTATGGAAGGTTGGGCATTATCATTTAGAATCTTTTAAACATGCCAAATGTGTAGAAAAAGTCGTCATTTACTTAAAAGACTATAAAAAAGCACCTTTACAACTTCTATTTAGAGAAGAAGACAACTTATGTACTAGCACAGATATAAAGAAACAAAAATGGTGTGTTGGATATCCAGAAACGGGTGTTATCTGGCTTTCAAAGCCAAGAGATGATGAAAAACCTCAAACCGAAAATATAGATATAAATCTTAATAGACCTGCTATCATCAGAAAACTTATTGAATATTATATATCAAATGGTTGGTGTCCAAAAGAACAAAATAAACCATTCCTCATAGAGAATGCATTACTAATCCTTGAAGAAAAAAAATTCTTAATAGAAATTGCATCTTTATAATTTCCTTATGAATTACAAACTACCAATAAATATTTATAGCAATAAAAAATCAATTCTTCAAGAGGATTATATTTTTATTTGCCGCCGATCTGATGGTTTCAATAGAAGGCTTTTAAAAATTGATTTATTGATAAACAAAGAATTTGAATATGAAATGAAAATGGAATCATTAGAGTATCAAAATTCAACAGGAAAAAAGCTTTGCTTTTTTTTAAGCGGTAATATTCCTATAAATATTCAAGAACCTCTCGAGTACTTACTATCATTAAAAAAACTAGACACATTGATTTCACATTCTTACGGTAAGTATATGACAGATATTGGAGACAATGATTATATATTTATTAATAAGAAAAATGTGATTAATACCTCCATTCACATTTTGGATTACGAAACATTTTCTAAGAAAGCTAATTCTGCAGAAAGTGAATTAATAAACTTACATGATTCATTAAGGGTTTGGGTAGAAAATATTTATGAAAAAATGAAATCTGTATAATTTATAATCATAAATAATTAAAGACTATAATATCATCATTATAAAATACATACAAATAATTTAAAGTATCTTAGAGTATACATAATTGATATCATCTACAGACAGTATGGATGCCATGACAAGAAGCGAAATCCACAAAAAGGTTGGCAAAGAATGGGCGCTGGCCGATGATATTGTGCTCACTTCTCAACTCATCTATTTATCTGGAATTACTGGATTTAACACCTATCTCAACGGGAAAGATCAAAAAGATATGGATAGCGTCATTCGCATCAAAGGAAAACCTAGGGGTATTGTGTTCAAGTTTACCAATGGGATCTCTTCTGTTGCAACGGCTATTACATATCAGGAGATTACTGATATCGCTATTGTACCTTTTGAGAGCTATTATATTCTTAAAGTGACTACTACAACAACAGCTATTTATTTTGGGTCTGATAAAGAATCTATTTTTAACGTTATTGATTTTTTAAGAAGTCTTAAGAGGATAGATATCATTGAAGATAAGATGATAGAAGTGCCTAAAGAAATTAAAGGAAGGTTAGAAACATTTCTATATAAACATACAGATATACTTCCTATAAATATTGAGACTATCAAAGCATCTAAAACAAAGCGTTTTCTAAACTATAGTATCGACCTTTTTATGATAAGTCTCTTATATATGCTCTTCTTTAGAGATATAGAAAGCCAGCAAACATCATCTGTCGCTTTTCAAAGTCTCACACTTCAATTTTTGTATTATTTTATTTTAGAATATGTATTTAAAACAACAGTAGGAAAGACATTAACCCAGACTAAAGTGGTAGGACAAGACGGTTCAAAAACAAACAATATCTTTTTGAGAACTCTCTGCCGAATCATCCCATTCGAACCTTTTTCTTTCTTATTTGGACCCAAAGGATGGCATGATCATTTTTCTGAGACGAATGTTATCGATATAAAACTTAGGAAAGAACAAATCTCTACATTAAAATAAATGTTTAGTCCTAAAAAATCGAAGTTAGAATCAACCAAAATAATATAAAGTCCTTATATCTGAATAAGGAAAAATCTATTTCATGTATCCTCAATTCTGAGGATATACAAATCCTCATATATACTGTACCATACATTATTCCTTCTTAATAGCTTAGCCTGTAGTTATTTAATCTGACATTAAATTTAATGCGAAGTGTTATATGAAAGTATTCTTAGCTGGAAGATTTAAAGAATTTGAAGAAGAAAGAAAGATCATAGATTCTAAATTCAAAAAATATAATGAGGAAGGGAATTACAACATTCAGATAATTAACCTAGATGATGATGAAGCTCATATTAAAGGCCCTTTAAGAAGATCGATGGAAGCTGTTAGAGAATCCTCTATGATGATTTTACTTATTGGAGACACTTATAGTGAAAATATTTATAAGAATGATCTTTCAATTACTCATTTAGAATATCAAGAAGCAAAGGAAAATAATATAACAATAATACCATATTATATAGGGAAATATGATGATAAACCTTTCTTTACTTCTAATTATTGCCCTGAGAAATTAGCTCAATTTAAAAAAGAGGTTTTTATACAAAAAAATGAGAAGTATATATACAAATCGTATAATATTAACAAAAAGTCTAGAAAAAAGTATTGTAAAGAAATAATTAAACACATTAATAAAAACTCAAGTAAACTTCCCAGTATAACTCAAGAATTAGATACAGCTAAGATTAATCTTAATATAGAAACAGTATTCAGAAAAGGATATCTTATTAACGATACATTCACTACAAGTTTACTGGAAATTAATGTTTTAAAATACCTTGTTTTTAATAGATTAAATTATGTTCATATATGGATTGGAAGCCCAGACATATTTATAGAACTTCAAGAATTAGAAAATTATATTCAATTCTCTGAAAAAGGATACAAAACTCGAAACTGGGAAAAAAACATTGAAAAGTCTAATAGTGATCAAGATTCACTTTTTATAAACATTCAAAATGAGGATGATTATCTATGTCTAAAATCTAGATTAAATGATTTACAAGGATATAATGTAATTATATGCTTCAATTTAAAAAGTATCGCTATATCAAAAATATATGCCGCTCAAATATCCCTATCTCTAAAATCAAAGAAGCATAAAATAAGATTACTTACTGATAGTAAAGTAGAAAATAAAAATAAAAAACCTTTAAAAGATATTTTAAAGATTTTAAACACGTCTAGTAACTTACTATCTACCCTAGGAATAGATTCAAATAACTTTAATCATTTTTATAAAAAGGATACAATTTTTTATTCCAAAATAGAACAAAATGGACTAATCAATCAATTTTTAAAACTTCTCTTCACATTTACAGAATACAGTCAAAAGGAAGTTTTTATTAAAAAAATAACAGCATCGAAATCAGATATTTACGAGCAAATAAAAACAGATTTAAATCTTTTAGAAAAATTTTTAAATCAATTAAACACTCAAGAATTCACCACTCTCTTACAAGTAAATAAAAGAATTATTTTTCTTACTGCATTTAATAAAATTTTGAACCTCAAACCTGAATTCTATATCATATTAAAGAATAAATTACCTAATCCCTACCCCTATATAAAATATATAGAACCAAATAAGAATGAAGATTTAAAACCAACAAATCGAAAAGAATTTTGGCTTTTACTAAAAACAAATAAAAGGTTAATAGATACTATTAATTCTAAAAATCTAAATCCTGCTATAAAATATTTAAAATCAATAACATCTCCATTTTCTGAAGATGAATTATCAAAAATAATACAAAGTCCAGATTTAAGATTGGCCTATCATCTTGTTAAGGAAGACGATAGTAAAAATGCATATATCGAATCATCCTTTTTAGAAGAAAATCTATATATCTATGAAATTTAATCCACTAAGAGATTGGCATTTTACACTAAGCATGGAATGCCCATTTGAGCAAGCAAATGTTTTTTTAAATTGCTTAGACATTATTAATTGGCAGAATACAAATCATAATGCCTTAAAATCTGCCATTGAGCAACTCAACTTATTAGACGATTACTATAAAATATATGCATACCCACAAATCTTAACTGTATTATTTGAAGTTAAGGATACGTTCTCAAGGAAAATAATCAATGATTTTTGTATTGATTTTTTAGCTAAAATAAATGCAAGCTCTTTTCACAATCTTTATAATGAAAAAAACAAAAATCACCATAGATTATACAAAGAACTAAGTGAAATAAACGAATCTGAAAAGTTAGATAACTACCAAGATATTTATCAATACAAGGAAACTACTGTCCTATTAAGTTATTTGTATATAAACTTAAAAAGTAATCTTGAATTTAAACATGACTTCCAAACAGAATATGAGGAAGAAGAAGAAGAAAACAATCCTCTCAAAAATTTAATAAACAATGCATATTCATATCAGTATGGAAGATTAGCATTTATAATTGCAGCGAGAATCATACGATTAATTGATTTTGAAAATTATAAAAGCGGTATTAATGATCAGATTTTTAAATATGTTAGCTATAGAGACATACACATAAATCCAGATTTAACAGAGTTAATCATTGATGCTCAATATTTTGATATAGAAGAAGAATATATAGATGATCACGAGAATGATGAAGTAGATGAGATAGATGAGATAGATGAGATAGGTAATCAAAAAAACAATAACGATAAATCGCACATAATCACTAGTAAAATAAAAGAAGAATTTTATGATTTGGTTTTATTTAATAGGCTATCAGAAAGAAATAAAGATGAAAATAATTATTATTTCCAACAACTTAAAGAACCTATCAAATCAAATACCACTACAAGTTTTTCTCTTCGAAAAAAGGCATTAAAAATAACATATTGGCAATTTAATTTATTAAACACGTTTTTTTTAAGAGATCCAAAAATATCATTAGAATTTTTTGCATCTACTATTATTGAGCCTGAACATAACATTAATTTTCAGAATTTACCAATAGAAAATCAAAACGTAACAGCCATTTATAGTTTAAAAAACATTTATAAATGGAAAAATGAGAATCACATTGATGTTACTATAGATGAAATAAAAAAACAAGTATACTCTCCTTTACCTCGAATTTCACTAAACAAGCCAGGAATTCTTTTTAATGATCCAACTTGGTTTCAAAATAGTGAAGATCCATTCTTATATTTTAGAACTTCTATTTTTGGATATTTAGGGACTCAATACTTGTCTTTTAATCAAATTAGTAACAGTCAAACTTTTGAAACTTTATTGAAATTATCAACTATTAGTATGAGATTTCATAAAGAATATTGGGGATATATTAAAAATAGAGATCATAAAGCATATCATACTATGCTCAATATGAAAAAAGAAGGTCGTCATAGAGATAACTCTTATATTGTTTGCTATGGGTCGGAAAAACAGATAAGCATTCAAAGATTATTTTACGAAAGAATTAAAGGAATCTCATCTTTACCCAATATAAATGTATATAAATGGTTTTATGATAAAACAACGAGTACTATTACAGAAGGGTACCAGCTTTTAAGTAGTAGTAACTACTCTGATTTATATTTTAATGTTATATTACCAAATTCAATCTTTTTTTGGATCACACAAACCTATCTTTCTGATGAAATAGAAAATAAAAAAATTGGTGTTCTAAAACTTGTTATAAATCATGAAGTCTCTCTAAAAAATCTTCAGGGTAAAAAGTTCTATGGTGTCGCCACTTTTATTAAAAACCAATTAAGTTGTTTACATTCGTTTTCTTCTTCAGAGAAGGATATTTCTGATTATAGTAAGATTGAATACTCTCCATTAAAATTAGACCTTACTGCTTCAAGTCCTAGGTGTTTATTAAGTGCTTCTACTGAAGAAGAACTTAAAAGACTTATTAATACACCAAACAAAAATAAAAATGGAAGTAGTCTCCTATTACATAAAGCAATTAGGATTATCTATATTATAAACAAAGAAAATATTTATGATGAATATGAAGAAACCGTAGACACCTCTTTAAAAGATTTAGAAAAAGAATTATCTGCTGTATTTCATGAAGTACAATTAGACCGCTATGTTAGGTTACAGTTAATTCATTCTTTAAATAACAAGCTTTTATTAAAATCTGAAAATGATATTATTAGAGAATTAATAGTATACTTAATATTAGAATATGGCGGCATTTATGATATAGATTTATTATTTGACACCCTATTTACAACCTCTAAAAATGAGTTAAAACAACAATTATTACAAAAAAAAATAATCTATGGTTTTTATACATTACTTAAAAACAAAACAACAGAAAGAGGGCTTATAACTTCTCCATACAATGCTTTATATCAAAAAAATAAGATAGCATTTATTCAAAAAAAATTAACTTATTTGGCGCTAAACTTTTCAAAAAATCCATTGATAAAGGACTCCTTAATTAAAAATAATGAAACATTAATTCATTTTCTTTATGGGGAAAAAAATCATTTTAACCAAGAGCCTATAACTACTGATGCTGATAAATATTTAAAAAACGTAGATCAACTACAGGCTATTTATCATGATAGAAATAATTATTCTACGAATATTGTATTTAAACAAAAAAAGGATTATGCAAAAACCTACAATAATAAAAAAATCAAAATAAAGGTTGCATCCACTGGCAAATGGAATTCCATAGACTTTTTACAACAATCTTCTTACAAAAAAGAAATAGAAAATCATGAAGATTCTCAATGGTTAGTAGATATTATTGGTATTAAACAAAACATTCATAATGATACTGAGTACACTCCAATTACGTATCAAATAGCATCTGGGGTATCAAATCCATATCCATTAAGTCTTTTTGAATTTATTTGTGAAATCACCGACCCTAAAAAAGAAATAAGATTTGTATTACTATATAATAACTATACAAATCCTATCACTGGTAAAAAAGGTGACTTATGGTCATATGCTATTGGAAAAAATGTATTTATAGAAAAGAATCAATATGAAATCACTACTCTAGAAAATATTGATCATATTTTTGAAGTAATAAGGACAAAATACAGCGGAATTAAAAATGCAACTAAAGGATTAATTCTATACTTCACGATTAATGATGATGGCACAAAAATGTCAATGTCAGAAAAACTCTTCTCCGAATTAAAAGAAAATATAACCATAAAACATGATCTATTACCTACTATAAAAACAATCTATAAAAACAAAGAAAAAAATAAATGGGTAGCCAATTTAAAAAACAACAACGTAAGTAATCTATACTCATCTGAAATAAATATAGACTTCAATCATCCTCCAATATATGAAGAGGAAATTGTATTTGATATATCAGAATATTCTTGGAACCCCTTTATAGAGGTAATAAAGAAAATTCCTCAAAAAAAATCAGAACCTCTTACACCGTCATCAAACGGCAAAAAGCTTCCAGAGAAAGGAACTGGCACACCTCCGGAAGAACCAATACAACCTCCCAAAAAACATGATCTTAATTCAGAAAAACTAAATGCATTTTTAGACTATAACCAATTAGACAAACCAAATCTTAAAGCAAAAATTGACGCTAAGAGAAATATTACGTTAATAGATTACTATTTACCAGCTGATTTAAGAATACCAACTTCTTCAAACACCAAATGGGTTAAAACGTTTCATCCAAAAACATTAAGTAGCCAAATAAACATATCACATTTATCACCTAATACGTATAACTCTACCTTTTTTAAAGACTATGATCAAGGTTATAATGCTTTCTTAGAATTAAGGGTCTGGAAAAATGGACTGTATATTAGTACATCAAAAATAAAACCTTATGATTTACAAAGTTTTTCAAAATGGTTTTCTAGATTAAATGCAGAGGAGCAAAAACGCTTTCAATTAACATATATTGGTATATATGACACTAACGATTACAAATTCTATTATAATTCAACTACAGAACTCAAAGAATATCTTTTTGAATTTGGATATGGCAGGGTCATTATTTTAGACGAAACTCAAATTAAAATTCATACAACAAGTATTGCAAATTATAAATCTATAATATTTTATGGAGATAAATTTACCAACATAAAGATAGACTATGATAAAAATACAAACTCTAATAAGTGGATAACTACTCGCAAAATTGACTTTTTCACAAGCAGAATATACAACGAATCTTTACGTAAAAATGTAATTCATACGTTGCATATAAATTCAAGAACAAAAGAAATCATAAAAGTTGTATCTACAAATTCTAGATCAGATTTAAAGACAAATAATGTTCATAAAAACCAAAGGAAAGTATTTAAGTTATCTGAAGAATCTAAGGAAATTTTAGAAAATGAACATTATCAAACTGATGAGATTATATTGTATGCAAAAGTAGAAGAACAAACAAATGGTAGCTTTATCGAGTTTAATATCGTCCAATTAAGTAATGATACTAATACGTTACATAACAAATTAATGTTTTTTAAAGCTGAAAACATTTATTATGAAAATAATATTTATAAATTAAAAATACTTCCATTATTAGACAATGTACCTGAGCATAATGTATCTACTGATTTTTTAGAAAATTGTTTTATAAAAAAAAGAGATTTTTCATCAGAAGCTAATACATTAATGACACTTTATAATGAGCGTCTAGATAAAAGTAAAGAAACATCTGAGTTGGTAAAAGATGAGCTTTTCTTAGTCCATTTAAGCTATGATAACAATAAGGGTAAGTATCATTTTTCTTTAATAGGAACAAGAGATACAATACGTCACGGTCGCTTTAATATGCCCATTAGACATGAATCAAGTTTAAACGGAATGTTAGAGAAAGGAAACATTACAGCTGTAGTTATCAATCATGATAGGCATCGTAATAAATATAGAGTTGAATTAAAACCTGGCATTTTTATAGAAATTGGTATAATCAATAAAAAATATTTTAAGCATGGAGATGTAGTAAAAATAAAGAAAGAAAAAGATGGCATTATATTTAAAATGGTAATTCCATCCGATATTCGTTTTTTTCAAGGCACAAAACTCATAAGTATTCTTCCTAAAAATGACATCCATGATATTGATCCAAATAGTATAGATGACTCTTTCTATACCAAAGATTATTTTATCGCATCAGAATTTGCAAACATTGAACTTAAACTTAAGAAGACTCATAAACTAGTACACTTCCTACAACAAAAAGATAAAAATGCCTTGATTAATAACTTTGTAGCAAAGGTTGATATTAATCAAAACTTCAGGTATAAACAAGTTGAAATTTTATTTAAGAATAATTATTTAGTAACTAAAAATAATTCACTTCTCGTTCATTTTTCTAATAAAAATTATGAAATATGGGGAAGTCAACTTTCTTTTCAAGAAAAGCAATTTTCAATTATTAAAGAACAGTTTTTAAATTCAAGTTGGCGTTATATAGATCAAACAACACAAATTTGGGAAAATGATCATTGGAAGAGTGTATCTATCTCTAATAAAAGATACAATAATAGTATAATTACCTCTTTTTTAAATAGAAGAGATAATATGACTTTTAGGTTCCCTTTTCACTCAAATAAAAAAGAAATAGATGTAACAGAATTATCTAAAATAAGCCTTCCTACGGCAAGCCTTGTTTATCATCTTAAAAATCAAAAAGAAAGAACCACAGATGTAACTATTGTTTGCGAATATGAAAATAAATTATTTATAGAAGTATTACCCACTAGAATTGTTGAAATTCAAAGTGATTACTTAAAGTTTAAGAATTCAACATTAGGAATGAATAATATTCCTAAAGGGTTATTAGGTACTGGAGATCGTTTAAAATTGAAATTAAAAATTGTTAATTATTATAACTATGAATTAGACAGCGTTGAAGTATTAGAATGGATTCCTTCAGGAAGAAGCTCTTTTAACGAAAAAGCGATATTACCATTTGTACAATCTAACATGGGTTTATTAAAATTTGGAAAAGGCAAATTCGAAATTAAAATCCCACAAGTTTTACATAGAAAAAATCAGACTACAGATCGTAAAGAAATTCGTGCAATAGATACTACAAGTAATTACCATAGTCGAGTAGATAAAATAAAAAATATAACATCCTGTACAACGCTTCTTTATATAGAAAATAACACCCTTAGACTTACTACACATCTGTATATAGATTATAAAATTATAGTTAAAGGAGAAGATTCTTTTTTAAATCAATGGTTTACCACAGAGCATGTAAAACAACTCATTGATACCGCTGGAGGTTATATTCCAGTTACTGTAGATTCTATAAATGACACAATAAAAGAGATTTATATATCAAGGGATTATCAATTAAATAAAGTTCCTCAAATAAGTAATAAAAGAAATGTTATAGTAGCTATTATTTTAGGGAAACTAGATGAAGATACATTATTATTAAAATCAGGTCCTCTTTTATTAAATTTTAGAATCCAAGATTTAATACCATATATTCCTAAGGAAGTAATTACAGATTCTAGTGTATTAAAATCATTAAGTGAACTCTTAAGAAATAGATTCTATATCACACAAAACGAAGAAAACTTTATTCATGGTATTAATATAAAATCTCAATTTGTACATAGTAATAAAAATAATGATATAGATAAAACTACTATAGATTCTCAACAACAAAAAGATCTTGATTGTGAGTTAGTAAAACCTGTCTCTATTGAAAATCATGAAGGAATTATCATTTTCAATCAAGTTGATATGACATTACATTATGTCAATTATAAAGATATTTCTTGGATTCGTCCTCTCAATGGAATTACTAAAATTCAATTAATTAAGCATATTGTTAGAGGGCAATATGATAAAAAACTCAAGATTCATATTGATACTGAAAGTTCTTTTATTCATACTCAATTGGCTACTACAGAATTTGATAGTCTACACAACGGAAAAACAATAACAATAGAATACATAAAAAAACTAGAAGAGGAAACAGTAGTACATCCAACAGAAGGATATAGCTATCATCTTGTTAGGTCAAAAACCTCAAATATTGCTATGCTAGCTGAATCAAACCTTGATAATGATTCCATAAAAAACATAAATTTAGGTTTGGTCATTGATTATTCTAAAAAAGATAAAACAGTACTTATTGCTATAGGTGAGAAGAGAATTGTAATCGACACCTATTTAAAAGAATTCTCAAATTCAGATTATAGTCATATAGATATCAAAAATAAATATATAGAAGAGTTAAAGGCTATCTCTAAAAACGATCTTGAAAAATATAATTCCATAGGACAGGAAATCCTTAACACATCTAAACTATCCGTTTTTATACCATTATATTATTTAAAAACCACCTATGATATCATAAAACAAAATCTCGGAAATGGAAATGATCATAATTTAAGAAACACATATATCTCAGTTATTAAGGACATGGCAATCAGAGCCATGAGAGAAAGGCATTCTGAAATTATTATTTCAAAATGGCTTCATTCTGATGATACCAAGAAAAAAGTTTCTAGACTGTGGAATCGTATAAATCACATAGGAGAACAAGTGTTTAATGATACTACATCAGAAATTAATAAAGATTTGTTTAGAGCTATTGAGAACTTGAATAATATAGCACTTCCATTAAGGTCATCTGTAGAAAAAGAAGGATTTATCGAGATTAGTAAAGCATTAATGATAGCTATAGGACAAAACAATGGCATCATTTTAAGCAATACAGATACACCTATTGTATCCTCACTAATTGAATTAGGATTAAAAGCTTTTAAAAATGGAAGCGAAGATCATTTTTTTAAAAATAAATCAAATCTGGATGAAATTGAAAACATCATAAAAACATGTAATACGTATGGTTATTTCTATCTTAGAGATAATCTAATATATAGTACTATTAAAAACCTTAACAGCGTAAAATAATGATTAAATAGCGTAAATTTAGAACTACAAAAAAAATCATTATTATGGAAAAAGATAACAAAACATCTATCCAAATAAGTAAGAATATTCTATTAACAAATATTGACTTACTATCTATTCAAGGAGGAAATAATACTACAATCCCTACAGGAGAAGCTGATTTTGCATTACAATGGGAATCACAAAATGTACTACCATAATTTTAATATCCAATCCAATGGCAACTACCGCACACATTGCAAAGCATCTTCGAGACGTCTATTTTTCTGGAAACTGGACATCGTCCAATCTTAAAGATCAACTTGCAGATGTTAATTGGCAAGAAGCAATAACCCAAGTATATGATTGCAATACCATCGCAACCCTTGCCTATCATATCCATTATTATGTAGATACAGTCACAAAAGTACTAGAAGGTGGCCCACTAGAAGGAAAGGATAAATATAGTTTTGACCACCCTCCTATCCAATCTAAAGAAGAATGGGACACTTTTTTAGAAAAAACATATATAGCTGCAGATCATTTTGCATCTCTTATAGAGCAACTTCCTGATGATATTGTGTGGAAAGATTTTGCAGATCCAAAATATGGTAATTATTATAGAAACCTTCAAGGCATTGTAGAACATACACATTACCATCTAGGACAAATTGCAATTCTTAAAAAGATAGTGAGGCAAAAAAAATAAATATGATAATAAATACGCTTTCGCGAAAGCGTACACAACAGCATTACCTATTTAACAACGATACGTGGTTCCCATGTCAAAAACGATCATATTAGAAACCGAACGTCTCTCTCTAAGAGAGTTTACACTCCAAGACACGGAGTTTATTATCACGCTTGTAAACACACCAAGCTGGATAGAGTTTATTGGAGAACGTAATGTCAAAACTACGCAAGATGCACAGAAGTTCATCACAGAAAGCCTTATTAAAAGTTATACAAACCATGGATATGGTCTTTGGCTAGTTGCCTTAAAAGACACACAAAACCCTATCGGGATGTGTGGTTTGGTCAATAGAGATACACTTGAAGATATAGACATCGGATTTGCTTTACTACCTGAATATGCCGGTAAAGGCTATGGTTTTGAAATGGCATCTGCAACATTAAAACACGCAAAACACACTTTAAAAATAAACAAAGTGATCGCTATTACAGATCCAAAAAACGGTGCATCTATCGCACTCTTACACAAGATCGGACTGCACTATGAAAAGACAATGCAACTCTCCGATTATGATACGGTACTCCTATTTTCTCCAGTAGAAAAATAGAAAAGCCTACTACACCCAAGAGTTTTAGCATAATAGGCTAATCAAAAAAAACTCATTTATTAATGTTACCTCAGATCTACTTCACTAGAAACGATCATACATAACATCTCTTTTCTTTATTCTTAAAAACTCATCCCAAACACAAAGGCACCATCATTTGAACCTAGTCCTGTAGAACGTATATAATCTACACGCAGGAAACGAAATTTCCCCCAACCTATATTATCCAGTCCAATAGAATATTCCATATAGGGAGTTGTACCATCGGTACTTAATACGTGCGCACCAGCAACAAGATTAAAATTAAGTTTGTTAATTCCAGGAATCTTCCCGAGAATCCATCCTTTAAAATTATGTTCTGCATGTCCTTCAAAATATGCTTTGTTGGTACTACGTTCATAATATGGTAAAAGATTAAAGCGATTCAGATTAGAACCATCTAGCGTCACTCTCGTTTGGTTTCCGTTAAAGTGTTGGTAATCTATAAAACTCGCTCCATTTGCCGAGTTTAAAAATGTTCCTCCTCGTAAGTTATATCTAAAACGACCTTTATTTCCTATATCAAACCCTTGACGCAAACGAATACCTAATTGCGTAAAATTATTTCGGCTATTATCTGATGCTAACCCACCTTCATAGGTTAAGAATAATGTAGGGTACCTATCATTAGAAATATTAAATTTTGCATTCGGATAATTATAATATTTCTGTCCAAAATTAATACGTGCACTCAACTGTGTTTTTACAATAGAATGATTCTGTACCCCAGTAGGATCTGGTGGAAAAAGATTTTCTGGATCTCTTGGATTATTACTAGAAAAGACAATATCATCTTTTGGATAAAATGTCTGATCTGTGGTATTCTCCAATCCTTTTCTATCCTCATAACTTACACTTCCCCATAAACGTAAGCCATTAAATATCTCCTGAGAGTAGGCCACATCTACAAAAGAACGCTCATATATTTTTAAATAATTACGTTCAAAAAATAAGGAAGCGATAGTGTTTACTGTATTTGTAATGGGGTTTGTTGGATTAAACTGCTTAGTCTCTACCCCTCCAATAACGCTTAAAGTAGCTCTATTTTTTTGATTGAACTGGCGTGTAAATCCAGCTGTATATCGCAATCTATCGTCTGAGATGCCGTAGCTCGCTTTCGCGAAAGCGTATAACGTCTTTGAATAATCATCATCATTCCAAGTAAAATAATTAATCCCTGTAGAACTATTCCATCCTTGTACCGTATTATACCCCGTACTATTCAAAATCCCATCATAACTAAAACGCCACCGTTTGTAGGTATTGCCATAAGAATATCCCGTAATCGGATCTAAAATTTTAAATGCATTACCTCTCGTATCTATAGAGTCTAGATACTTCTGCGATTTTCTAATAACCTGAATACTATCTTTCTTAAGATAATCACTAGACTCCTCTACCGTTAATGGTACAGGGCGTTTTCCCTGCCAGTAGGTACTATCTTTTTTATTGGCCTCATCAGCAAAAGAAAGGACTTCATTTGTAAATGATCCTTTTATAAAATTGGGTTCAAAATCATAATTACTATAACCCGCCGTAAAGCGTCCATCCCCTTTAAATCCAAAAAGTCCAAAGCTAAAATCAATCACTTGGGAGATTTTTACCCATTGTTTATACTCCTCATTATATTTATAATCTTGTTTAAAACGAAGTTGCTCTACTATAGGTACTTGTATCGCTTGACCATTAGTATTAAGATCTACCCCATACAATTGCCACTCATCTTCTACGATATACACAAACCCATTAAAGACACGATCATTGGCGCGACGCGGCGTTACCTCTATCTTATTAATAATTTTTCCTTGCTCATAAAAAGTACCTATGAGCTTATATTTATAATAGGAGAAAGCATTTACTCCAATAGGCGAAATAATCTGAGCATTAAGATCTATCGTGTTTTCATAAAAAGAAAAATTGGCATCAATCGCCGAGTTAAAACTGAATCCATTATCATCACCACTCACTTTACTGGCAATAATTTTTTCAGAAAAATTATTAGGACGTTGGTATGCAATCTCAGAAATGGTCTCACTCAAGTAAATAATCCCTGTACGGGTAGAATCTAGACCTCCACCTAAATCCCCTACTTCTTGACCAAGAAACTTTTCGGGTGCATTTTTTACTTGCCACAACCCACGAGAATAAAAATCAGCTTTATACTCGCTGAGTTTTTCGAGATTGATTTTCCTATTGGCAATCGTTGCACGTATGACTCTGTCGGCAGGATTTACACCAGCTTCAACAATTACCTCATCAAGAGAGGTTGTCTCTGGTGTCAATATGACATCAAGTGTATGTTGAGATCCTTGTACATTGATTTGCTCACGTATAGTCTTATACCCTAAAAATTGAAAGACAATCGTATAGGATCCACCAGCTCCAGAACTCAAAACATCGAGTTCATATTCTCCAGCACCATTGGTAGTCGTTCCATCTGTAGAGCCATCTAGGTATATGTTTACAAAAGGAAGTGTTTCTCCTTTATCATCTCGTACCGTACCCGTAATTTGAGCCGACACTATAGATACCATAAAAGATAAAAAAAGTGTTAGTGTAGTTTTATTCATGATTGTTAATTGGTTAGTACTTCAAAGAAACTATACTTAAGAACGTTACCTTCTTAAAAAAATGTTAGTTGTGAATCTTTTGGGAAGAAATAGCTTTTTAAGCTATTGATAATCAGTATTTAAAATATAATTTTATCTTAATTTTAAAAGTTATTTAATACTTAGATACAATTACAAATCCATTTAATATTGCAGCATTAATTATAAAATCTTTTAAACCTTGAAATATAGTTTTAATAGAATCTTTATCTATTTGGGTAACTTTATAAACTCCATCCATGTACATCTTCTCAAAATCATAATGCCTAATAAGATCCTCATATTTGATACTTTCAATCAATTCCTTTTTCTTTTTAATCATTTCTCGATCCCAATATTTAAGTAAAAATCCTTGTCCACTTCTCAATTCATCAACAGGTATGCCATCATTAAAAAATGATGATTCTTTTTTGTTTTCATATTGAGCAATTAGATAGTTCAAAGCGCCATAAATTCGATTTGTATCAAAATGATATTTATCTTCAAACTTTTTCTTAGGATAATATTTCACTAAGGAAATTGCATCTTTCCTAAATGCTATCCAATCTGGGTGTCCAAAATCAATAAAATCAGATTGAAAAGCACTTGGTAAAGTAAACAATGCATCTGCGTATTCTGAATCTTTCTTCTCAACAGATTTACTTAAGATATTTTTTACTTGAATTGGTACTGCTGTAAGTGATAAGTCAATTGCCATAGCACGTCTTTATTTCAGTAATAAAATCTACACTTCAATAATTAATAATTCCCAAATCTTACTTTGATATTTAGTAATCTATCTAGTTATTAAAGTTTTTCTTGATGCGACTTAAGTCACGTTTGTTATCACGGTCTTTCATTACTTCGCGTTTGTCGTAGATTTTCTTTCCTTTAGCTAGAGCGATTTCTAGTTTTGCAAATCCTTTTTCGTTTGTAAATAATCGTAGTGGGACAATGGTAAGTCCTGCTTTATTTACTTCCCGTTGCCATTTTTTGAGTTCGCGTTTATTTAATAATAATTTGCGTTCACTTTTTGGCGCATGATTATAATAAGTCGCATGCGAATATTCCTGAATCGTCATATTAATCACAAACAGTTCTTGTCTGTCATTAAATTCACAAAAACTCTCAGCAATAGATGCTTTCCCTTCTCGTATGGATTTTATCTCTGTTCCAGCAAGTACAATACCTGCTGTAAGACGGTCTAAAATCTCATACTCAAAACGCGCTTTCTTATTTAATATATTTACGGTATTTGACATTGCCACAAATGTAATGAAAATGCTACTTTTGAGACTAAATACTATTTCCAAATTTAATAGGATATCCATACTAATATATTTTACTACATGATGAGCTCAAAAAACAATGTTCAAAAGTTCTTTACAATACACAATCTAGTAGGTATTATTGCATTTATAGGCATTATCGTACTTGCATCTTGCGCACCAAAAACACCTGATGTACAAGAGATTGTAGACAATGCGATCGCACATAGTGGTGGGACAACCGTTCAGAATTCTAACATCCAATTTAAATTTAGAGATCATTATTACAAAGCTACTCGTCAAGATGGGACACGTACCTTAGAAAGATGCCTTGATGAAGCCTGTGTACAACAACGTGATGTATTATACAATGATGGAGGTTTTAAACGCTTTCGCGAAAGCGAACTCACACAAACTCCCGATAGTATGCAACAAAAATATGCCAACAGTGTCAACTCGGTACACTATTTTTCTGTGTTACCATTTGGGCTGAATGATCCTGCGGTGACCAAAACACTTATTGATACCCATGATGTAAAAGGAAAATCATACTATCGTGTACAAGTCGTTTTTGCTGAAGAAGGTGGCGGGGAAGATTTTGAAGATCAATACATGTATTGGATCTCAACCGAAGATTATGCAGTAGATTATATTGCGTATAATTATCAAGTAGATGAAGGAGGTACTCGTTTTAGAGAAGCTTATAACGAGCGTGTTGTAGAAGGAGTTCGTTTTGTAGATTATCGTAATTACAAACCAAAAACGCAATTCCCACCGCTTACAGATCTAGATACTCAATTTGAGAATGATGAATTAAAATTACTTTCTAAGATAGAAACCGAAAACCCTAAAGTAACTCCTATTGCTGTAAATTAAGAGTGTACAAAATAAAAAAAGGTGATTGAGAATAATGTCTCAATCACCTTTTTTTATTTCACACGAATTACTAATCTACATGAAGTAATTGTGCACTTCTCTCATCACCTGTAACAGTGACAATATATAAATTACCATTATTGGTATCATCTATTTGGGCAAATTGCTCTTCTTTTAAAATAGCGTTGGTAAACATAGGTGTTGTATTACTATGCCCTACAACCAATACCGTTTTACCTAAAGTTTCTTTTTCAAAAGTAGCATCAAAGGGTGTTCTTGGATCATAACTCTTTATTTCTAATCCCTTTCTTTTTGCCGTAGGTGTCGCTGTTTCTTGAGTACGCGCATAATTGGTACTATATACCATATCAAAAGTCACATCTTTAAAAACCTCACTCCATTGCTGTGCTCTTGCAATTCCCTCTTCTTTAAGAGATGGGTTTCTATTTTCTGGATCACTCCGATCCTTCTCGGCATGTCTGATAAGGTAATAGGTAGTTGTTGTTATAGCTACTTCTGGAGTAGCTACTTCTACAGGTGGGGTTGTTTTGGCTTCTTTACAACTTGTAAAACAAATCATAAAAAATAAAATGGGTAGAAATAAATAACGCATAATCATATATTTTTTAGATATGCTAAAATACGCTATTGATGTCAAATTGACTTTTTTTTTATTATTTATGTAAGGAGCTATATTCCTAGTCGACTGATAGGGAATATTCATCTTTTTTGATGTTATAAAAGACATTAAAAATCTGCTATGATGAAGAACGAAATCTGCGTACAAGTACGCAGATTTTGTATTTTATGCCTATTTGTACAGTGGGTGATTAAACCACTGCCATTACCTGGATAAGTGTATAGGCGCTTACAAATGTTGTTGTTAAAATTACATAGATACCTAATAGTGTATTACGCCTATAATTTTTGGGGTTTTCAGTGGGTGTTTGATTCTCAGTTCTCATAATGATTTGATTTATTGATTGATACTTAAAAGACGACATAACTATTAATTTGTTACAACAAATTGAGATATGCTTGATGAAATGTCGAATTTCCGGGACAAACTGTATAAAAACGAATATGAATTACATCTAGAAAAAACACATAATTTACAGGTATTACCTATATTTTCTTAATAGCGCGTATACACATAAAGGCTGGAAAGGCATTAAGCTCTTTAAAATGTTTAGGGTCTAGTGCTTCAAAAGCGGCTACAGGTTTTGGTTCTAGTATGGTGTCTATCAAAAATCCATTTCTAGTTAGAGGATTAATACACTCTTGAAGTGATCTTCGGTAGCTATGCACCTCAACAGGCATTCCAAAACCATTCCAAGTACATGAGACAGGTTCTACATCAAAGTAATGTGTTGACTTATAATAGTTATACTCAAAAAATGGATGTTCTATAGATATTACTAGGGTTCCATGTGGTCGTAATACTCTATAAAATTCTTGAAGTGTCTGATTCCAATCTTCTATATAATGCATGGCTAATGCACATACAATAACATCAAACGAGTTATCCTTAAGCAGATCAAAGGGTTTTTCTAAGTCGTGTACAAAAAATGATCCTTCACCCTTGTTACGTGCTTTGGCGTGTTTTATCATTTCGGGACTGATATCAAAACCAACCACTTCTGCTCCTTCCGAAAGTAAGATCTCTGCATACTTTCCAGGGCCGCAAGCTGCATCTAGAATCTTCTTGCCTTTAGGTGCTGTGATCAACCCTAATGTATTAGGACGATCATAATAAGCGTTGTGTGGCTTGTGATCTATTAAAGCATTATATCGCTCTGCAAGCACATCATAGGTCTGTTTAATTTTTTCTTTACTCATATAATAATGTTTACTGGATCTCTTTTCTTTTTTTTATTGGTTTAACGATTAAGAAACCTGCGCTCAAAATCCATCCTGCTAGACTGAATACAATAATTCTAAATCCAGTTAAACTTGTAAATACAAAACCTGCCAAAGCACCTATTGTAACAAAGATGATAAATAACATCCCAAAATATCCTAACCATTTAGGAAACCTATCAGTACGTATAATAACGATAGAGTATATTGCTATTGCTAGACAGAAAGAAACAATAAAGATATAGTCCAATGGTTTATTGATGGCAAAACTATAATCTAAAATAGAGCTTAATACAACGCTATTTTTTTCTAATCTATCTGCATATTGTCCTAAAAAATAAGGGACTGTCAATCCATTTATGAGGGCTGCAAACATAGCAGCAATACAACCAAAAACTAAGGTAAAAAAAGCAAGTACGGATAACTTCATAGAATCCATGAGTTTCATCGTTAATCCATAAAATCCAAAGAGAACAATAGGCATGCAAAAAATAGCTAAGGCATGCGCAAACGTAATTGTTTTTGAAATAGCAATAATACGTTCCATACTGCCACCAGAAGGGTGTAGTACCATTGTTGCGATAATTAATAATGACCCAACGACAAGAGAAATTCCTGTACTCTTATATGCTTGATTTTCCATAAAATAGTGATGTTTTAGTTATTACATCAAATATCATATAGGAACTGTAGAATCACACTTGATTTGAATCAAGAAATCTAAGAAACTCGCTTTCGTACGCGGCTTAAGGTTTCTGGAGTTATTTTGAGGTAAGAGGCAATCATTGTTTGCGGAAATTTCTGAAGCAATATTGGTTTATGGGTTAAGATATGTGCATATTTCTCATCTGGAGTATAGTTTCCATCAAAAAAATGAATCCGCGATGTTGTTTCTTCAAGAACTTTACCCATTTGAAGAAAGGATTGTGATAAAGCTATAAGCTTGTGAATAGATGTTATAGATAACTCATACATCTCACTATCTTCATACACTTGTATCTCGCATGCCGATGGTTTTCTAGTAGTAAAACTGGTATGATTTACTACCCAATCGTGCGTCACATTTAGATCAATGATCTGTACATTACCATCTTGGTCTGTCCTATGATGAGATACAGCTCCTTTCTTAATAAAGTAGATAGAAGAACTAACCTCACCTTTTCTTAATAAGTAGGTATTTTTTGTACATAGATGATGTTGTACTTCTTCTTGGAGAAGCATTGCCTCTTCCTCAGAGAAATGTCCTGCTTTATTTAGAAATTCAATCATTGCGTTTTCTTCTATAAAAACCTTATTTGATTTTTATTGGATTCTTTTGATCATCTATGGCTACAAATGTAAATTCTCCAGAAACTGCTTTTTCTCTAGAATCCGTATACATTTCTTCTACAAAGATATCAACTCTTATTTTTAGGCTTGTATTTCCCAAATACGATACTTTTCCAACTAATTCAACAATCGTTCCTGCTGGAATTGGTTTTTTAAAGTCAATACGGTCACTACTTACTGTCACCATTTGTTGTCTACTAAAACGAGTGGCAGTGATAAAAGCGGTTTCATCCATAAGTTGCATGGCAGTCCCTCCAAACAAAGTGTGATAATGATTTGTTGTATTGGGAAATACAGCTTTAAAGATGGTAGTCTTTGAGGATTCTATACGTTCTTCCTTGGTCATGATACAGTTTTAAAAAGGGATTCTTTTTAGGTTGTATAAAGGACGTATTTTCTAATGAAATAGCGTAAGCATTTTGCATTTTATTCTGTCTCAATATTCTTCAATAGCATATTTCTTGTTTCATTCTGGGATCACATTTAGAATATGTTTGTACGGTATTAGAAGCATTAAAAGATAGGTGGTGTTTCTAAGTACGCTTTCGCGAAAGCGTATCATTCAAAATTATAATCTATAAGTAATAAAAAGGAAGTCTATAAGATTTGACTATTTTAGATGCAAAAAAAAATGTCACCCCTAAAAAGACATACAAAAAGTATACGCTTAACGATGAAGTGGTATCTGATATTTTGGTGCTTCTTCTCTGTGACGATTGCTACGTTTGGTCAAGAGGAAAATTTTCAAATACCAGATTCTCTTAAAGGTAAAGATTACGAATATCTATATGATAGATACTTAGAAAATTACCAAGACACTACCGCTGTTAAGTTATATCTCAACACATATCTTACAAAAGCAGTCGTAGCAAATGACAGAATAAGCCAATCTATTGTACTTAATAATCTTGCGTATTATGCAGATACCAAAGAGATCGAGCTAGATCTCATTCACAAATCCTTATCAATAAGTAATGCTGTAGATTCTTTATACTCTATAGTTACATATAATCATTTGGGAATATATTATCAAGCTGAATATGACTATGAAAATGCACTTCAACAACATCTAAAGGTGTTACACCTTTCTGAAAAATATGATTATGAACAATATGAAATTTTTTCATATAACAATATTGCGAGCTTAAAAAAATATATAGGAAAGCATAAAGAAGCGCTTGATATGTATAAGAAGAGCCTCATCTTACAACAAAAGAATTCTCCATCAGGTTATAATGGGATTATTCCGATTACGGTATTTCTGGCAGAATCATTTAGAAATAACAAACAGCATGACTCTGCATCTTACTATTATACTATCATTAAGGAAAATGCTCAAGAAAAAGACGCTTATTATCTTAATATAGCAACATTAAACGAAGGGATCAATTTATATTATAAGAACGATATAGAAGAGGCAGAAGTACTTTTACAAAAAGTTACACATCAAATAAATACAAGCGATCTCTCTGGCTCTAAATATGATATTTTATTACAATTTTATCTTGGAAAAATACAGCTATCTTCAAATCCCGAAGCAACAAAAAATCATTTCTTAAAAGTAGATTCGTTATTGACTCAAACAAATACAGTCCTCCCAGAAGTAAGAGAAGTATATGAGTTTCTTATTAAAAAATATAAAGCAGACAAGAATCATATAGAACATCTTGCTATTACTGATAAATTAATTCGATTTGATAGTATTGCATTCCTCAGAAAAATAAATATGACTGATAAGCTACACGCAGAGTTTGATACTCCAGAGCTTATAAAAAGTAAAGAATATTTAATTAAACTATTAGAAAGTAAAAATCAGACATTAAGTGTAAAAGCCTTTTTAATATTAGCGCTTTTTTTGATTTCTATTAGTATACTCATTCTACAGTTAAGAAAGCATCGTTTATACAAAAAACGATTTGAAGCTATTATTACAAAATTAAATAATCAACAAACAAACAATACAACATCACATACGCTAAAAACACCTTCAAAAAAACTTGATATTGATTCTCCAATAGTTACAATAATCTTAGAAAAACTAGTTGCTTTTGAAACTAAAAATGAATTTTTGAAAAACAATATTACAGTCACTTCATTAGCTAAAAAACTAGGTACAAATACAAAATATCTATCCAAGATTATTAATACCTATAAAGAAAAATCGTTTATACATTATATCAATGACTTGAGAATCAATTATATGATGAGGGAATTAAAAACCAATCCCACTTTACAACGATATACTATTTTGAGTATTGGTCAAGAAGCAGGTTTTAATTCGGCTAAGTCATTTTCTGACGCCTTTAAGAAAACAACGGGTATCAGTCCCTCATACTATATCAAAAATTTACAGGCGAAAAAAACTGCGTAATACATATACCTCCTTACCTTAACGTATATTTTTTGTAACTTTCAAATAAAATATAGAAACAATATGAAAAATAAGCCTTCCCTAAAAAAACTGTCTTTAAAAAAATTAACCATTTCAAAATTAAATAGTTCATCTACTATACAAGGTGGGTCTGGTGTTTGTGATAGTGGTATATGCGCAGCATCTACTGCTGTAAATTGTCCTTCTTTTCCAAATAGATGTCCACCACCTCCTTCTTACAAAGGATCATGTAGTTGCGATTGTTAATCAGTATGTAATCGTTATATATGTATAAGATTACACCTGTAATATAAAACAGCACACACAGTATACATCCCACTAGTTTTAAGAAACTAGTGGGATTTTTTTATACAATTTTCCTGAATAAGTATTGATTTAAAGTCATTTTTAAAACTTCCGTAGACATTTCATAGACAACAGCTTTCTTTCATGCTCCCGCCTCTCTCTAATTTCCTCATATTTAGTACATTTAAGTATGAATACTCACGCAGATAACGTGCAAAAAAATAAAAACGAGTCGGCAGCAAGTGCAGTTTCGCAAAGAAAAAGCAGTAGTAAGCCAACTTTTCATTTTGAAGATAATCGTCCTGAAGCAGTAGCACAACGAAAAATACTAGAGATGGTAGATAACTACACTTCTCAACAACAGCATCCAATCCAAAAGAAAAAAAATGATACTGGCTTACCAGATAATTTAAAAACAGGAATAGAGAACCTATCTGGAATATCAATGGATGATGTAAAAGTCCACCGAAACTCTGATAAACCTGCACAATTACAAGCACACGCGTATGCGCAAGGATCTGATATTCATTTAGGACCTGGACAAGATAAACACCTCCCTCATGAAGCATGGCACGTCGTTCAGCAGAAACAAGGACGCGTAAAGCCAACCATGCAGATGAAAGGGAAAGTAAACGTGAATGATGATGATGATTTGGAAAAAGAGGCAGACCTAATGGGAGCCAGAGCAATGGCGCTACAACTTTCTACAAAAGAACAAACCAATGATCTGGCTACGCCAACATCAAAAGCACTCACTGGACAGTCTAATGTTTTCCAAATGCGATGGATAAACATTGATGGAACAAATCAATCATATTGGGAAGGCAGAAGGGGTCCTACACAAAGTGACTTGGATGCCCTAGCCAGAAATAGAAGAATTCGAGTAGATCCCCCTGCACTCCAATCAATGCCAAATGCACCAAATGCTAACCGACCACACGGGCTTTTTCTAGCAGCTTCAGATACCTCTCGAGGCGAAATAGGAGCTCCATTTCCATTACCGCCACCAAGAGCCGATCAAGTGATGCCACAGAGTACACATCACGAGGATGTCTCATGGTTTCATGATGGACATCGCGTGCAACACCAAGAACCTAGACGTTCTGAACGAACTATTCATGGAGGTGTTTCTGCTAGAGATCAATTACAACAGTTTGGACTACCAGATTACCCACGAGCACCTTGGGCACATACACAACCTGACCACGCCACGCCAGTAGGGCAAGACCGAGAAGATACGGCTATGCGCCACCCATCTACAGAACAAGCCAATCAACAACATACTGTTCGTGAATATGCTCAGTCAAGCGTGGCAAGAAGAATGGGCGGGGTTATTGCTTCTCGTCATTTACAAGGCGAGCAGCCAGGCCGGCCTGGCTTATTCAGCACTATGGATTTTGGTACAACATTTCTAACTGGACAAGACATCAGAACACATACAGATTCTGTTCCATATTTTACCCAACAGCCAGGTCGTTACGGTGATGAAGATGCACACGCACATACACTGGATACATTTGGTGCAAACGCTCTAGGGTCGTCATTGCGAGATAGCGGTTTTCTTGATGAAGATGATCTACCCGACCAATTTCATAGCCCTCCAGATACTGATACAACGGGAATGGTTTGGGAAGAATATGGAAGTTCGACTAACCCATCTTCGGCAATAGAAATGGCAGATGCAGATGAAGAAGCAGATGGGGATGGAGGACCTCCCGTAATTGTTCCTGCACCTGCTAACACATTAACCTTAGCTCAAATGGACGCTCACTATCATGCGGGAAACGTTTGGGCAGGGAACCAAGGAACATTCAGTGCTGAATTTGCAATTTTTCAAGCAAACCCAGCATTTGCTTTCACCACACTAGTTCAAGGTGGGTTACTAACTGCTAATGCCCTAGCTCTTGCAACTGCTCTAGGGAATGCTTTTACAGCACTAACAAATCATTACCAACAACAAGGCCTAGCGGTACCCAACTACATTCCACCAGACATTCAGGATATAGTATTTGATCATATAGATCCAGTTCATGGTCGATCGCTCTGGGCATTACTCAGATATCTTACTGCTGCTAATTTAGGAGGTGGCGGAGATTAAAACACAAAGAATTTCTCACACTTAATTGGGGGTATCAAATACTTAATTTTCCGCTTTCGCGAAAGCAAATACCACCTGTTTTATATATAGATTATTAGATACACCTACTTTGGGAAAACCTCAACTAGTGCTATACCCAAAAAACCCTCTCAATTCTCCTCTCATTTACTTTCTTTTATTAATTTAGGCCTAGTTAATATCTCCCTATTCATATGTGTTGCATTCAATTGAAAAACAAATGAAATCTATCATCATTGCTATCCTTACTGTAACCATATTGGTTTCTTGTAATTCTTCAGAGAAAAATAAAGAGAACATAGATAAACCTACTAAGGATGTGATCGTTGACACTTTAGCTTACGATGCTGATGAGATAAAGACAGAAATGCTAAGATCTTGGAGTGCATATAAAGAATATGCTTGGGGTTATGATGTATTATTACCTCTTTCAAAATCTGGCTATAATTGGTATGAAGAATCGCTTGGGATATCACCTTTTGATGCATATAGTACGCTTGCATTAATGGCATTAGATAAAGAAGCTAAAGAAATAGAAGAATACGCTCTATCCAAAGATTGGGATCAGGACATATATGTACAGGTTTTTGAAGTGAATATTAGAATTCTTGGTGGACTACTCGCCATTTATGATGATACTAAAAATAAAGAGATTCTTGAGAAGGCCATTGATTTTGGAGATAGATTACTTCCTGCTTTTGATTCCCCTACAGGAATCCCCTATCATTCTGTTAACTTAAAAACAGGAAAGACATCCGGAAATCTTGGTGAGGGCAAAGGAAACATTGTAAATACAGCTCAAGCAGCTACTTACTTGTTTGAGTTTGGAATCTTAAGTTATTATTCTAAAGACCCCAAATATTATCAAGCTGCCAAAAAAGCAACCAAAGCCATATTTGAAAGGAAATCCGAAATCGGTTTACCTGGAGATTTCATACATGTGGAAACAGGTGAATGGACCAATAATTGGTCGTATCTACAAGCTGGAATGGATTCTTATTATGAGTACTTATTTAAAAGCAACCTCCTCTTTCCTGATCCAGAAATAGAAGAGATTTGGGAATATAGTTTAGAAAAGATAAACCAGTATTATGCCGAAGAATATAATGGCAAACAATTTTATGCTTGTGTAAACATGCATACTGGAGAAATTGTAAAAAGATCGATGTCACTATACGATGCTTTTTTTCCTGCAATTCAGGCACTACATGGAGATCTTGAAAATGCAGAAAAGAACATGGCAACTTGGGATTGGGTATGGGACAAGTATGGCCTCTTACCGACTCGTTATCTATACGAAGCAGATTCGATTGAATATGCCAATTCTGAATTAAATCCTGAGATTATTGAATCTGCCTATTATTTGCATGAAATTACAGGAAAACAAAAATATTTGGATATGATCTATAAATATTGGAAAGACATGAAGTCTTGTTGTCGAAATAATGTTGCATTTAACTCGATAGAAGATGTGCGTACGATGAAAGAAAAAGATCATTTAGCTACCTATTTCTTTGCCGAAACACTTAAATATTTTTATGTTGCTGTAGTAGATAAAAATAAGTTTGATTTCAATGATTATATATTTAACACAGAAGCGCATCCATTTAAGAAAAGTAACTTTAAACAAGAGAACATAAAAAAATATCTTGGTATTAACTGAGTGTAACAAAAATAAGTGCCCTTAAAACAAGCAATGCTTTTATACCATTGTGTCTCATTAAAAAATAAAACAATACATGAAAATCGAGAAATACAATCAAAAATTATTAGCTGTTTTAGGAACCGTTGGAGTACTATTTTTAATAGTTGCGTTGATAGCATTTATTTCAGTTACAATTATAGAACATCGTAGATATAGTTATGATGACGTTGAAACTGGAATATTGTCGGACGAAAAAATTGAAGAACTACAAAAAGAAAATAAACGAGAACAAGTCATCTCATACAAAACGCCTAAGCTTATTGACACCCTAAACTCAATCTATATTGTGCCTGTTTCACATAAAACTTTGAATGAAGAAGAAGATATAAGCGGTCTTCTAAATGCAATTTCTGTATCAGGTAATTTTGAATCACCAGACACTAGGTATTCAAGTGGATTTTACGGAACATATAATAATATTATTGTATATCACTCCAATGATGGAATAAACAAAAAACTATTTGACAAACGAGTGAATTTTAACACTATAAATACAGAATATTTTGACAAAGAAATTCTTCTATTCATAAAGGCTTCCGAAAAAGATACCCACAAGGATGGAGTTATTAATTTAAAAGATTTTAAATCACTGTATATCTATTCATTTAGTCAAAATGAAATGAAAAAAATCGGAATTGACGGGATGGATGTATATAATTATAAATTCATAAATAACAGTAAAAATTTGATTATTGAGTTTGGGGTTGATAAAAATAATGATGGACAATATCAAGAATATAATGAGCCTACTTTAATCAAAAAATATGATTTTGAAAGTGGAAAATTAACTGATATTATAAATGAAAAAATAAATTCTGATTTACAAAAAACACTAGAAGGAACGCAGAAATAATACACTGCAATACTATATATAAAACGATTGACTAACAACGTTTATTCATCATTACTTTGGGGACAGTCGCTTCGCTAGCATCAGTTTATAAACTGGTGTTACTCTGAGTAGTGAGTGACTCATCTATAAACATATTCTTCATCCACATTTCTATAAGTACTGGTCTCGCTTTCGCGAAAGCGTAACAACGCAGAAGCCCATTCTAAATCTCACACTGCCTCCACTTAAACGCAAAACAATTCCAACTACTTTTCTATATCGATTATGGAAAACCGTAATGGTATCTGGTTTGGAATCAATAGGTTTACTAATTAATTATAGATGACTATTAGGTAACTTTTTAAAATGTAACATCCTTATCTACAATTAAATAAAACCCAAACAATACTGAAATAAATTTAAAACTAGAATGAAAAAATTAATAATCCTTTCCATTGCAATTATTACATTACATAGTTGCTCATCAGATTCTGACGAATTTCAACCAAACTTATCTTTTAACATTGAAAGTGGAAGCAGAATCGCATCTTCCGAAATTAATATTACCAATACAACTACAAACCAAAATGGAGGTTATATCTGGGAAGTTATTTCAGACTTTGGGGTTGAAACTTTTACATCACAAAATTTAAATTTCAATGCAAACCGAATTGGAGACTATACCATTAGACTACGGTCAAATCAATTTGATATACAAACCGAACAAGCCATTACGATTACAAGACCTTCAAGTTTGTTATTTAACACATTGACACTAAAAGATATTCCTCAAAATTATAACTCCCTTTATTTTAGAATAAATAAACTCACACTAAATGGGACATCGTATACATACACATCACAAACAAGGCAAAACATTAGCTCTATAGTTCCTAGCGCAACAGATTGGACTATAGATTTTCCTGGAAACACAATACAACTCAATAATGGAAGTAACGCTAATAATACAGCTGTGTATCAAATAGAATTTTATGATGAAAATGACAATTTAGTGACTAAAATGAATTCATTTGGAGACACGTATTTTGATAGTAATGAGTTTATAGCTGGAGAAGAGGTAATAAATACAACCACAATAGGATGTTCTAATTGTGATTTTTTTGAGATAATAGCAGAATTTAGCTTCCAATAGAAAGACCTATTCCCTATATCATATAAAAATTTGGTGTCGTAATAACTTGAAAAGTAAGCATCTTTTTATACATTACGTTTCATATACAAGATATGACTCCAAATTAGACTATGAGAAATAGAATAACTGTTTTATTCACTTTTGTTATGCTAGTACTTGCTCTTAATTTGCAAGCACAGGAAACTGAAGCCAAACTACAGGAAATACAACTTAAGGGATATATTGCCGACAGGGAATCGGAGATTTCTGGGATGGCATGGTATAATGATTACTTAATTTTATTACCTCAATATCCAGAAAAAAAAGGTGAAATTTATAGCCTTCACAAAAAAGAAATATTGGAGTATTTGAGTAACGTTGAGAAAAATAAAAACCCCAATCCTTTACGACCAAAATCAATAAAGTTCACAACACAATTCTGGAAAATTATAGATGGTTATGAAGGATTTGAGTCGATTGTTTTTGATTCAAGAACGGGAGAATCTTGGTTAACAATAGAGTTTGAACCAGAACAATCACCTCCCTATTCGGTAATAGTCAAGGGACAACTCAGTAAAGACATGACTTCTATCTCTATTGATCCCATTGAATATACATCATACGTCAATCAAAAAATCCCATCCCAATCCGACGTAGAAAATATGGCAGAAGAAGCATTAATTCTTACATCTTCCAAAAAAAGAGAAAAAAGCCAACTCATTTCTTTTCATGAAGCCAATGGCGTTCGTGAGAAAGATCCAATATATGCATCTGTATTCTCAAAAGAGTTACAAAAAATGAAACCTATAGAAATGCCAATAATTCCATTTCGAATTACGGATGCCACAGCATTGGATTCTGATGGACACTTCTGGGTGATAAATTATTTTTATCATAAAGAGAAAGCATTAAGTGTCGTAAAAGATCAAGTTATTGAATGGTATGATATAGAACAAGGAATCACACATCAAAAAAACCCATTTGTTGAGCGGCTAGTGGAATTGCAATACAAAGATGGCAAAATATCGCTATCTGATCATAAACCAATTCAACTTGAATTAGAACAGGAAGAAAGCAGAAATTGGGAAGGCATTGTAAGGCTTGAAAACAAAGGTTTTCTTTTGATTACTGATAAGTTTCCAACAACAATACTTGCATTCGTAAGTAAATAAAACACTCACTCTCGTTAGTTTCTAGTTTGTGGTATTTCAAATCATTCACATAAATACACTCCAGTGGATTATTAAAAATAAATCCCTAGAAATCTTAGAGATAGCATACACATTTTTTGTAACTTTAAAATGAAAAATATAAAACACTATGAAAAACAGACAATCTATTAAGAAACTCGCTTTAAACAAATTAACCATTTCAAAATTGAATAATCCTTCTTCTATACAAGGTGGTAGAGGAGGCGTATTAGGTATTACAGATATGACAGGTATGACAAGTTCTTGTCAACCCACAGGATGTCCACCACCACCACCACCAACGATGGTAGATTGTTAATACGCATCTACATATATGACTTTTACAAGTCATAACATTTTACTATAAACAACATACAATACCTCCCGCTGCATATTAAAAAGTAGCGGGATTTTTATATTATTTGAGACTATTATGACATCGTAACGCATCATTTAAAAACAGTTTGACTCATTCAAAAGTCCATTTTACTCATTATCCCTTTTCTGATCTTTACAATTGAATGATATTTGAGAAACCAACATCCAAAATGAAATTATTTATTATAATAATAATTATGAATTCCTTTTCTATGATAGGGCAAGAACTAGAAGGTACTTGGCTATATGATGATCAAAGTTCATTTATTTCAAAAAACGATCATCTTGTTACAAGTGATATTTTTGATTTTTTTGGAGACTATAGTACAGAAAACGATACGTTAAAAATTAAACATCGGTATCCCAAATATGAATGTATGACTACAGAAAATGGTAAAACTGTAGTTATTCCCTGTCCATATGATTCTATTCCAAATTCATGGTTTAAAATAACAAAACTAACTTCTGACAGCCTCTATCTAAATCCAATTAATCGATCTGCAATAGCGATCTCTGCAAGGTTAAAGAATAGGTTTATTGACCAATCAAAAACAATTATTTCAGATTCAAGTTTTACACCAGACTATTTTAAGACCATTAAATTATACAATGCAAATACACTTATTGAAAAAATAAACTGGTCAAAAATTAGAGTATCTTGGAAAAGCAACGGTTGGTTTCAAGAATATTATAATTATTTAGAAATATATCAAGATGGAACATTTAAGATACTTAAAAAAGTGAATCCATTAAAAAAGGAAAACACATCAGAAGAGAATACTCAAGAGACAAATTATTATAAAGGTTCTCTGACTAAAACCGAACAAATTCAATTAAAAAAAGATGTAAATGCAAGTGGCATTTTCCGTTTTAAAATAGACAATATTGGATTATCATCTCATGGCACTCTGATCAAGATAAAAGTATTTGCTAACAATAAAAGACAAACACCTGTTGGGTATAGCTATAAATATCCAACATCAGCTTTACCGATGATAAAATTTTTATCATCAATCGTTACTACAGAGACTAATAAACAATTGACAAAACCTTTTAAAACTCCACGAAAGTTTTAAAATAGTAATTATCAAGAACAATAGTAAAAAGTCTTACAAACTTGATAAAACCGAGTTCATGATATTAAGACTATACGTATTTATTTTTTGATGTGATGGCATCCAACCCAGTAAGAATCGAGTAAAATCAGTACAAGCAATAGGATACAGCTTCCGCCATTCGGATTCCAATGCTTTAAAATCAATACTGGATGTACTAGTATCAAATGCATGTTTTAATGCTGAAAAATAGAAATCCAATAACTCCTTTTCGTATACTTCACATTCAGAACTAGAAAGGCAACTTCCCAGGAAATAAGCAACATCTTTTATTCCGCATCCGCCACCAACGTATTGAAAATCGACAGCCGCTACTTCTCTTCCATCCTCAGAAAAACAAAAATTAGCAAGCTTAGCATCTCCGTGAACAATTGTTTGATAGGTACACTCATTTAGTGAAGTATCAATGATGTGCGCCTTTGATTTTAGCTCTTGATGCTCCATCGTATTGAACTCATCAGGACGTGTCTGCAAATGCCAATACGTTCCCACTTCCCATAAACCAACTGGCTTGTGATTTAAAAAGGTCATATGGAAACTTGCTAACCAAGTTAAGCATGCTTTTACCTCTGTAAGGTGAAGTTGTTCCTTTCGTAACGGAAAGTGTAGATTCAAATCCTCCAAAACAATCCATTGATGAGTTCCTTCAGTAAAGGAACCAATCAACTTTGGGATTTTACAATCATCGGTGCAAAGCTGACCCCATTGTTCATACCAATGTGTTTCCACTTTGTATGATTGCACCTTTCTATTATGAGAGAATTCTGTATTCCAACCTCTTGGATGTTCACCAGATGTATTTAAAGAGATTTGTTTTACGACAACGGTAGGAAATGATGCATTGTCCAATTGGTATCGGGAAATGCTACCGTAACCACTCCACAACGATTGAATGACCTCCACCTCTCTACACTCTGTAGATGAAGTAATCTTTAAAAGGTAGTTTGTAAAGTTTGGATTCATGAGGTAGTCAATCTAATAGCGATGAATGTTCTGCAAAAATACTACTAATTCAATATGTTATTTTCATTTAAAAGACACAAATAAATACTAGATATTTTTTAAAGAAAATTAGTAGTACCTATTGATTTTTATATCGCTGATTTGAGTAAAAAAACAGGAAGGAAAAATAATCATAACGTACAAAAATCACAGCAACTACATATAGACACAAAACGCAGTGTTAGGCACTATAAACGCTGCAATTCATATATTTTTACAAAAACAAAATCAGTGCATAAAACACACTATTTTGATGTGATATTCATTCAAAAATCCGTATCTTATATACACTAAACTAATGTATTAAATTGAAGGATATGAATATACCAATAGACTGGAATAATACGAAAGAATGGGATCTTTACTTTGAAGAAAATCAAGTAGTGATCAAAGACATTGCTAATTATGAAATAGAAGATAGTTTGAGATATTTTTCGGCTGTAGCAAATAGAAAAGTGTGGGTTTCTGGCTGTGGCTTAGAATTAAGTCCTTGGCTATTTTCTTATCTCAACTGTGAAGTTTTAGCCACAGATATTTCTAAAACTGCTATAAAATTTCAAAGTGAATTATTAAAGAAAAATCCATTCAAACTATTAAATCAACTTCAACCTGTTCTTGATGAAATAGACATCGAATATCAAACTAAGTTTATTGAACCCCAAATTAAGGTTGCAGATTTTAGAAATGAATCTCCTAATGAACTATTTGATGTTGTCTTAAACAATAATGCCATACAAGGGTTATCAAATTCTGATATTGAAAAGGCTGCAAAGGTATTCTTTAACGCCACAGAAAAAGGAGGTATTATGATCTCTTCAACAATGAATGTACAAGGAGAAAAAAGAACCGAAATAGAAAATGCTTATGTTAGGTCTGGTTATTTTATTGCAAATCTAGAAGCAGAACAGTGGTACCGAAAAAAACTTGAAGACACAGGAATTCTATACGTTATGATATTAGGGAATCCTATGGTGCCACAATGGGATCAGTATCAAAATAAGGGAGGCAAAGAACAAGAAGAGAAGGATAAAGAGATTTTAAGGTCCTTTCGAACAGAATATCAAGAAAGACTACAAGTAAATTACGAAAAAGACAAAGAAACGTATCGTCCTGAAATTGATAAATTGGCATATATCATATACAATACCGGGTGATTAAAAATACTACCCACCATTTTGGGTATACTACATAAATAACATTCCGTTAGACTCTAGACACAAAACGATACTTCCACATCCCTCCCACTTTAATATCTCTTGTTTCCGCTTTCCTGCCTACCGGCAGGCAGGCGCGAAAGCGTATAACAATACAAATCTATACTGAGTGAGAATCATACTAAGCCTACCAAAACGTTTCTCACTTTTTTGTCTAAACTCTTACTTCTTTTGTGTACGCTTTCGCGAAAGCGTATACAACAACTTCCATATCTAAATCACCTACAATAAGATCATTACATATGCACTCTACAAACTAAAAGTGAATAAATAAACAGCGATCTGTTTTGTCATGAGCTCTTTTGAATTTATCTTAGGTTCTATTAACCAAACAATTAACCTATTTATCACTATGACCGATCTTACCAAATTTAAACATGTTGTTGTTATGATGTTCGAAAATCGCTCTTTCGACAGTATGTTGGGGTATTTATACAAAGACAATAATAACATATCTCCTTTAGGACATCCTTTTGAAGGCTTAACAGGGAAAGAAAGTAACCCAGACAACGAAGGGAATGAAATCAAGGCATTTCCTATTCAGAAAGAGCATCCGTATGCCTATTTTATGCCGCAGAAAGATCCAGGAGAAGGCTTTGCGAATACGAATTTTCAGCTTTTTGGAGCGGGACAACCTCCATTCCCAGAAGGCATTGAAGACAATCAAGGATTTGTACGTGATTTTCAAAGTACCATTGACAATGCCCCATTGGAAGATAAAGAGATGAAGGATGATCCCTTTATAGTACCTATACAGAGAAAAAAATCTCCAGATACACATCACAAATACCGCAGTGATGCCTATAAAAAATGGTACAAAACACCTCCTCCATCAGGTCATGCCTCTGAAGTTCCAGACTTAGAAGAAGTGCAACCTAAAGATATTATGGGAATCTATACCTCTGATATGCTTCCTGTGCTTTCTGGTCTTGCAAAAGGCTATGCCGTCTGTGATCATTGGTATTGTTCTGCACCTACAGAAACACTCCCCAACAGAGCATTTACGCATATGGGAACCTCACAAGGTTATCTATATGATGAGGTAAAATCATACAGTGCAAAAAGTATTTTCAAACACTTAACCGATAACAATCACACTTGGGGGATTTTTGGAAATCATGGTAATCCATATACTCTTTCTTTTTGTCAAGATCTCCAAACACCGTATCCATCAGGATGCAAAACAGGAAGTTTTGAAGATTTTAAAACTGCATTAACCGATAAAACATTGCCAAGCTATACCTTCTTGGAGCCTATCTGGGGATCCAAAGGAAATAGCCAACATCCTAACTATAATGTTGCTTTAGGAGATGACTACCTTCTTGAAATATACAAGGCACTAAAATTATCTGACTATTGGGAAGATACTTTATTGATCATTACCTATGACGAGCATGGAGGTTGCTACGATCATGTGACACCGCCTACAAATGCCGTTTCTCCCCCAGCAAAATCACTAGCATTTGATTTTGACTTTACGCGATTTGGCGTTCGTGTACCTACCGTCTTAATTTCTCCATGGATCGAAGCCGGAACCGTATATCGTACCAAAGGCGAAACTCCATTGGATCATACCTCTATTTTGGCAACACTCAGAAAATGTTTTGATTTAAAAACACCTCTTACAGAGCGTGATAAAGCCGCACCAGACGTTATGGATGTATGCACACGTTTAACACCAAGAACCGATGACCCTATGGAAGGCGTGGTTCCTCCCATAGCCAATCCTAATATTCAAATACAACCGCATGCTTCTCAAATTCAAAAAATGCATGCAGGAGCGCTCGCAGAAAAAGCATCACGTGAAACGGGTACAACCGTGACCCCTCCTGAGTTTCATAATGGGGATGATGTGTCTAAATATATTGATGATATGCATAAGAAGTATTATAGGAAGGAGTGAATAAACTGAGTGTCACACTGAGCTTGTCGAAGTGTTTGTTGAAATCCCAAAATGCCTCTTACTGCTTTTCTATATGGATTACGGGAAACCGTAGTGGAGTATGAACTTAATATGGTAGGTTTAGTAACGATTACAAAGGAAAATTGAGATATTTTACAAAAGTCTCTAAACACATGACAAACAATTAATTATATTAGAAAACTGAATAGAATTTAATGAATGGAAAGAGATTGGCAAAATATAGGGTATCCTGAAATTAATGACCTTTTAAGTAATATTGATAGTCTGAAAAAAAGCCCCAACCTATCAATTACACTTACTAAAGGGCAAATAGATCCTGTTTTTTTTTCCTATGTTTTACTTTTACTAGTAGAAATAGACCTTCTAAATGTTATTATAACTCTTAAAGACGACAATACGGATAGGTATTATAGTGCTTCAACCCAAGTTAATCAAATCAATTTTTTATATTCTAAAATCACTAATAACGGAAAAAGGTTACAATTTCAATTTTTAGATACTGACACTGGAGAAACAAATGATTATAAAACACTCCAATCTAGTAGTGGGTATATTCCGCATTTATTAATATCCGAAAATAAGCAAATTGATTATTTCTTTAATGAAAGAATTGTAAAGAATAAACTTTATGATTTATATTTAGAAAAAATAGAAAAAGAGATTGATAAAATATTAGGTAAAACTGTTGTAAAAAAAGATAGGAAAATTCTGTTGGAGAAAATTGAAAAACTATCTTTTATCGAATTATCAATATTGAGCTTATTTGTATACAAGGCTACAAAGAAAAAATTAAACAATTTTTTCAAATCCTTGAAGGGTAATAAAAATATTGCTATTAAAGAAAATATAAGAACTATATCAAATTTTATTCTTTCTACTAAAGAAATCTGCTATGGTTTAAAAGAACTGGCCTTAAACATAGTACAACATAGTGGGAAAAACGGTGTTATTTCTGTACGAAATTATGATAAGCAAAAAATATCACTAATAAAAAAGAGAGATGGTGATGAGAATAAATTTATTTCGACATTAGATTTTTCTGATTTTATAGATATTAATGTCATAGATTTAGGAAATAAAAATATCAAAGAAAAATTTATTACAAATCTAACAGAAACAAAAAAGACATACATAGAGGCTCTAAATGAATATGAAATAAAAAGAAAAGAGAACAACAAAGAACCTATAAATAATAAACTTAAAAAAGTTTTTGGGTTATCGTTTGATTCAGACATTAAGAGATTAGAGCAAAATAAAATCACTTTTAAAGATCTATTTATACCCAAAGATAAAGCTGAAGGATTATCAGTTCAAAACAATAAATTAACAACAAGAATTGGTCTCCAGTATTTCACACGTTTAATTATAAACAAATATGGAGGATTTATTAAAATTTCTTCTCTAAATGAGAAAGCAATATTTTATGATAATGAGGAGAGAGAATTAAATTTAGAAGCAAGTAGGCAAGAAGACTTTATTGCGTTTGGAACTTTTTATAATGCAATAATTCCTATTAATAATTGGGAACATAAAAACATTAGTCAACATAATACAACTACAAATACTAAAAGCTCTAACTATAACACTTTTGAAAGTTTAGAAGAGTTCAACTTTTCTCAAATAGGTGAAGATTTAAAGAATTATATAGTTGGTATAAACAATATAATTAGATATAAGCCAACTTTTGAAGTTGAGTCAACACCAACAATAAAAGATAAAAGCCTTATTTATATTTCTACTCTTTTATCATCTTATAATTATAACAGAGATAATGATATTATTGCAGTAAACTGTAATAGTATAAAAAAGGAACATATCGAAAACGCCAGTCAATGGCTTAGATTTATATGGACATTAACTGATTTTTTTGACAACATAATACTATATGATATTCGTTTAGAGTATTTTAAAGAGATTATTAATATTCGTAAACTTTTTTATGAGACTGAAAAAAATATTGATAAAAAAAACATATGGGATGATGAAAATTCAAAAATTCTTTTCTATTCCAAAAACATTACCGATAATGAGTACTATAGATATGGAGCAAATATATTAGCAGGTAAAAGTATAGATGATTTCAATTATATTAATAGGAAAATATGGACTCATCATTATAGCTATAAAGAAGGCGTTTTTAATATAAACAAGATCTCAGAAGCAAATAAAAATCTAGGCGTTTTTAATAGTGTTTTATTTAGCGGAAGCAGTAAAAATTTAAGATACTTTGAGGTTTTGTTAAACACCCAAACAGAAAATGAAGATAAAATTTCACTTTTTGAGAAATCGGTTCAATATTCTCTAAACACGCTTTTACAGGAAAGAAGAACAGAAAATACTAATAACAAAGGATATAAGATACAAGATACCCACTTTAGATTAGGCTCAAAAATTCACATATCTGATTTCTATTATGCAAAAAAACTTTTTCAAAACAGTTTTTTCACAACCCCATTAGCATACCAAATTTCAGAAAATATATGGAAAGATCACTCTGGAAAACTATTAGATAAGAATGATGAATTAAAATCATTTACCCTAATTGGTTATGAAAACTATTCAAGCTTATTAATAAGTAGTATAAGAAATTTTTTAACAAAAAAAATAGAACAAGTAAATGATATTGAAATTAAAATAAATCATTTGACCATAGACAAAGATGGACAACTTTCTAGAGAAAGGCATAAACTAATGCAAAATGTTATTATTGTTGTACCAATTGCAACTTCATTTAATACTTCTCTAAAAATAGAAGATCAATTAAATGGTATCGTAAAAAGAGGAAAAAAAATCGAAGTATTTGATTTCCTAAAAATCAATGTCCTTCAACCTACTCAAAATGTGATATTAGTTGCTCACAGGCCTATTAATGAAGATGGGAGTAAAAGTGTGTTTTTAATAGATTTTATTGACAATAAAGGGAAATTCATTAAAGAAAAAATTTATTCAGAATATAACTGGAAAATAGCAGATAAGGAGAATAAAAAAATAATTGTAGAAAGATATAATTTTCCTAGAGATGAAAGAGAACAAAAATATCTAGTACCGGTTTATACTACTTGGCATAAAGCAAATGAATGTAAATTATGCTACCCTGAAGGTGCTTACGATGAAAGGTGCTTAATTGAAACCGGGCAAGCTTCTATAACCCCACAAATAATTTTTAGTTTTCCAAAGACCAAACCTTACCACTCTATTTTTGGTTCCGATAAGAACTATCTATCACTTGAAGGTTCATTACTATATGGAAACCTAAAAAAGAAAAATAACCAGTATCTCTACTATAATAGAACAGGAAAGGTAATTACTAATAATGAAGAGGAAATTAAAAATTGGATAATAAAACTAAAGGAAAGGTTTGAAAAAAATGAAATTTACAAAAAAGACTTTATAGATAAAAAAGTAGTAGTAGTAACTCCTAGTTCTGGCTCTCGTTCTAATTTTCTGGATTTAATAAATGAGTTTCTTTATGAGTATACAGCTAATTGTATAATTATTTCTTTACAAGAAGATTATATCGAAAATTCTGAAACTTTGTACTCTGACGGACTCTATAATGCGGACACCATAGTATATGTAGATGATGTATTATCTACAGCTAAATCATTTTTGGATGTAAACTATATCATAAAATACATACGTAATAAAAACCACTCAGGAAAAGGGATAGATTATTGTTTCACGCTAATAAACAGATTAGCATTTTCTGATGAAAATAATATTTTATTAAAGCTTAAAACTCTTGAAATAAATAAAAATACAAGTAGTGAGGATGAAGACAAAGAAAAAACAAAAAAAGGGGAACCAAATGATGGTGTAATAATAAAATCCATACCTCCTGAAGATAAACTGATTTACTATTATAAAATTAACAACCCAACTATTGAAGAAACTAATAAGAAATTCCCTTTAGAAATAGAAAAAAGTAAATACGACTACTTAGAAAAAAGATCTTCATTGGATGAAGTAAGAAATTACTTCTATAAAAAAAGGAAAGGAATTGAGGCTAATAATTTAAATAAAACACCATCTTTAAAAGTTAAAGATTACTCTCTTGATTTTGAGAAGAAAAAAAAACGAAATAAAAAACTATATCAAGCATTAGTATTAAATGCCTTATATACCATTTTCGAATACGACTTTTCTCCTAGTTCAAATAATGAAAAAGAAATAATAAATTATAAAAAAAAAGCAGACGATAAATGGCTAGAAATAATACAGCACTATTTCCCATTACTAAAATCTGAAGAGGATAAAGTCTTTAAACTAGATAAAAAAGGATACAAGATTGTACTTGAGTCTATTAACAATATTAAAAATAAAATCGAAGAAGAACTAAAATTCGATTTAAAACACAGATTAATAATATATGAAAACAAAAATAATCTTGACTACACTATTTTAAAAGTGATATGTAGTACGCCGCTAATCTACTATAAGCAAATAAGAAAAATAGCATTTTATTGGGTTCATATTAAAATAAATAGAACCATTAAAATTATAAACAGAAAACTAGAAAATCATCCAATTGCATTTTATGAGTTAAACTCTAAGACTAATTATAGTATCTACCAAGATTTAAAATTTTTACTAAAAAAATCTATCAAGTTACAGAGCAATATTATATTTCATAAAGACACTTTTAAATTCTACAAAGTTTTAATTGAAAAATTAAATAAAATTGAACCCTCTAAAAAGAGTAATGCAAAAAAAAGAAATAAATCTTTCACTAAAAACTTACAAGAAATATGCAAAAATAAAGTGTATTTAAATATCCCAACGATTAAACTGTTTCTTTATGATTTTGTTCAAAATAATATTAAAAACAATGTAATTGAAGAATTTACTTTTGATTCTAAAAAAATTACAAAAAAAGGAATTGAAAATGAAGATAAAAAAATCACGGATAATTACCACAAAAGCCTAATTAAAGAACATTACTACTATAGAGATCAGATAGCTAACTCAATGGATAGTTTTGAAACGAATAACAACTTCCCATTAATTAATCGTAATGATAAAGCATCATATACTAAGTTCAGAGAATCCTTTTATAATCTTCTAATTGAAAACCCAAGATACAAGCTATCAAACACAAAAAAACTAATTAACCATTTAGTTGCATTAGTACAAGAATTGGTAATTCAAAACGAAACAAAATCTATAAAACTAGATAAGGTACTAAAGAATGAACGTGAAAATGATTATGACCCAAATTGTAATGAAAGTGCAACATACAATCATTTACTAAGATTACTTCACTTAGAGAACACCGAAATATTAAATAAATATGCCGAAGAGTTTATCCCAATATTAATAGACAAAAAAATTGAAGATCTAAATAAAACTTTATTGGGAAACAAAAAATATGAGCAACTTGTTGAAGTTCAAAATAAAGATGAGACAAGTCTAAATCATTTTCTTTACGTTAAAAAACTCTTGAGTAAAAAGAGTATAAAAAAACAAAAAGATAGTGGAAAAAAAATTCAAAAAATAATAAGGCCTCTCTTATCCCATATAAATAAAATAATTGGAGAAAGAGTGGAAGATATTTTCTTTACTATAAACTACAAAGAAATAAATAAGTATGATAAAGATGATATTCATACTTTTAGCTTAAACGATTCTTCTACTAAAAGACTTGAGTTCACCAAAGAAAAAAATTCTCTAACTACTATGATGGGCGAAGAGAGGTTTAAATCGGACAACGATTTATACTCTCATTTTGAGGTAAGAAAAGACAACTTAGGAGGGCCATCATGTAGAAATGATAAAGAAGTAAAAAGGAATATTATAAAGACTGAACAATTTAAAGAATTGGAAAAAGAAAAATCCATTTTATTAATTCGTATATCTGATTTTATTGAAAACGATATAGATAAAGAGCAATCTGAACTAGTATTTAACACATTAGGAATATTTACAATTTATCTGAATCAATCTACTAGATTAAACGAAAAGAAGCTTCGCCTATTATTAGCACTACGACAAGATTTTACAAGTTTTATAAAAAATGAGACCGCTGGGACAAGCTTCTTAGGATTAATTAGCGTTGAGATTGAAGAAAACTTAATTAAAAACAATGCCCATTATTTAAATAGCTTTAAATCCAATCTAGAGCAAATAGTAAAGAAAATCAATAATTTTGAAAGCGATTTAAAAATCCACATTGATACTATTGATATAATAAACTCTATTAATAACTTAACTGTGGGTGACATTAACTCCGAATTTTATAAAAAAGAAGATTTATTAAAAACCCATAAGATAATTTTAGATGCCGTGTTTTCTCAAATTAATATGATAAAAATAAATCATTCATCGAAGTTTTACTCAAAAAAAACAATTGAAGAATTCATTATATTAATATTAAAATCTAAGTTAATTGAAGGAAGCTCATTTTCAGAAGAACAATTTACTATAAATTTAGATTTAATAAATAAGTTGTATATGAATATTCTACAATACAACATAATAATCCCTCAATTATTGATTAATATTAAAAGATATACAGATAATAATCTTTCAAAAAACATTGAAATCTACTTTAAAGATGATTACTTGATTTTTAAAAATAGAATTGGTAGTAAAAGTGAACAAAAGAAAAGAATAAGAGGAGGTAAAAGTATCTGTAAAAATTTAATGCAAAAGACATATAATATAGAAGATGGTAAATTAGAAAAATATATTTCTTTTAAAACTATTGGCAAAAATCATTTTGTAAAACTAAAAATAACTAAACATGAATAATATTATATTTATAGAAGATGATATATCTAAACTTGAAGATATAATTAAAAAAATAACTGTACAGAAAATAGTAGAATACACAAATATTTACCCAAGAATACTGAATAAATCAAATTTAGATTTTAGTGATATAGAAAGTATCGAAAATTTTAAAAATTTAAAAAGTAAAAACTATTCAAATGATTTTCTATTATTAAAAGATGTTTATAAAAAAATTAATGACACAAATCGTGAAAATGTTTTTAACAAAATTATTGCATCTCTTTATATCAACAATGATTCTTTAATTTTCATTGATGTAGCACTTAAAGGCAATGTAGATGATGAAGGTTTAAAGTTTTATAATTATTTAATGAGTAAAGAAATTACCAAAAATGCGAAATGTTATATTATAAGTGTGGCCGAAGAATCAACAGTTATTGAGAATTTAAAGGAAATAAATGAAAGTTTGAAGATAAACCATATACAAAAGGATGGCTCGGGTGCATATGAAATTGACATAATTAAAAAAATTATGAATGGATAGAGATAAAAAAATAAAAGAACTTGAAAGCGAAATAAATGATCTGATTTATAATAAATTAACAAGTTCAGACAATGCTGGTAATTCCAAAGTTTTTTTAAAAAAACTATACTTAGTTAGTCCAAACTGGTTTACCAAATTTATTGATAGGCTATTTTATGCAAGACGCTTATGGCGCGATAAAGCTGAGTGTATTTTCACCCTCATAAGGTACGCAATGTTTTTATTAATTACATTATCGCTAGTTTACTCAGTTTCAATGTTTTTTAATGACATAAAAGGAATAGTAAACTATTCAAACACAAAAGACTATAGTAAGCAAATAGTTGACTCTTTAAAATTAAATATCGAAAAATCTATTAGAATAGATACTACATTGGTTCAAGAAAATTTAAAATTAAAAGATGAACAAATAAAAATTTTATTAAAAACAATTGAAAATGAGAGTGAGCAAATAGTAAAAGTAAAGTCTAATAAAAAAGATCTAGAATCATTAAAAATAATTGAACATATTTTTGTGTATCTATTACCCTTTCTAGTTTTGTTAGGTCTATATTATTATTTTGAATCTAATTTTAAAACAAAGTTAATTAATTCTGGCAGTACAGATATAGAGGATATAAAGCAATCAAAAAATAATTTAAACACAACTAAGACTTTATTTATTTCTTCAATGATGTCCTATACCGTTATAAAAATTATTGAAAAATTATTTATAGAAAAATCATCAGGTCTCGATCTTAAATATTTAGTTGCTTATGGTATATTTTTACTACTTCTAATGATGTATTTAATACTATCTCATAATCATAGTTTATCAGAGGATGAGAAGAACAAAAAACATTAGCTGCATACACATTTACAATTCGAAAAAGCAAATATTCAAAATCAAAATTACAAAAGAGTATGTTAAAGGATAGGAAATCTGTAGAGAACAAAGTATAAAAACTGTAGTTTTCTCATCTTTGTTAAAAAAAGGCGCAAAGAATACAGAACAACCACTATTGGACTTCATAACAGATTACCCCCTCGCTACCGCCAGTTTCTAACTGGTGGTCTTCAGAGTAACTAGTAAATCTACTTTTAGTACTAATTCAAAATGTAGTGTCTTTTTATATATTGTGAGTCATACACAAGACCATTAACAATAATTAAAAGAAAAAAACAACTACGCAAAAAAGAATGCTTACTTCTATTTTAGATTTGAGTTTTAAAACAAAACGTGACAATTCATAATAAATGTAGAAAACTAAATACGTTGTAAGTCACTTCAACAAAACCTATTTTAGTAACATGTTGTAATCTCATTCGTCTATTTTCTAGATTGCCTTATACACATTGATAATCTAGTTAATCAACTAATTATGAAAACAATCTCACTATCTAATGTAGCAATTATAGCAGGTTTTGGCCTTCTTTTAATGGTTTTAACAGTTCCATTTGCCGAATTTTATATTTTTCCAAAACTGATCAGTGAAAATTCTGAAAATACTGCAAACAATATTGTAACTAACAAAATGCTCTTTACAGTAAGCATTTTCCTTCATTTCATAACATTGATCTGTGATATTATTGTGGCTTGGGCTCTTTACGTTTTTCTTAAACCAGTTCAACAAAGCATTTCATTATTGACTGCTTGGTTTAGAATTATTTATACAGCAATGTATTTAGTTGCACTTGTTAATTTGATTAAGATATTGACTATAATTAACCATTCAGAAAATACAGAATTTGTAAACTTTTCTGATAATGTAGCGTTTTATATAAGTTCATTCAAACTAGAATGGTCGTTTGGACTCATGATCTTTGGTATCTATCTTTTTCTATTAGGTTATTTAGTATATAAAGCTATCTATATTCCTAAAATATTTGGAATATTATTGATAATAGCTGGTTTGGGATATTTGGTTCATACTTTAGGTGCCTTTTTATTTCCAGAAATTAATTTAGACTTCTTATTCTTTACCTTCTTTGGAGAGTTGGTTTTTATGGTTTGGCTTTTAGTTAAAGGAAGAAACATATCTACTAACTCCAGTTCCTAGGTAATGCCATTTTGGTAATGAGTACCTCGCTCCTAACATTTTGCAACCGATACCGTTCTAAATAATTTATAAAACTTTAAAATATAACCCTGTTCATATCATAAAAAAAGCGACTGTTTCTCAACAGTCGCTTTTTACCTTTAAAAATAAATTATTAATTATACATCGCATTCATAGCATCTATATCTCCATCAGATAAATTATCTCTTTGTGAGACCCAAGTAGATCCGTCCAATTTGGTCATTGTTGGTATAGACGTATCATATACCCATTCTGAACTATATCCAGATGAAGGATATAACATGATTGAATCAAAATCAAATACACCATCTCCTACACAATTTCCTACACATGGCTCAAACTGATACGTAGGTGAACCTGGTTTAATATTATCCCAGTTAATAATGATAAATTGCTCTGCATCTGGTCTTTTTTGCTCATGCTCTAAACCTACGGCATGTCCAATTTCATGAATCATACTACCAGCATTATAATACCTACTATCTAAGCTTATGATTTGTCTACCTCCATCACGACCAATACTTGTACTGTAAGCAACGCCACTCTTGTTACTTTGTACCTGGATATAATCACCATTATAATCATTAGCTACCTCAATAAAGGTAAATCCTAGATCATTCCCCCATGCAGCTGCTGCTGTTTGAAAATAATTTTTTGTAGCATTATTTGGTTTGTTTCGTCCTCTTGCATACGAATAATAAACAGTACGATTTGCCCAAGCATTACCATTATAAGTTCCTCTCTCTATCGGTTCTCCAGGCAACGTAAATTGACTTCTATTAAGAATAATATCTCCATCATACAAGTATCGCTCTTCATCTATTTGAAATAAGGTAACAGGTTTATCATTATATATCGCTTTAATTGATTCGCCTGTGGTTTCAATATGCGCGGGGAATCCAATAGTTGTTTCTAAATTTAGATTTTCTTCAAGAGTAATTTCATTCTCCGATTCACAACTAGTAAGAAATAGTCCAGCACAAAGAATAGCACTTAATGTGAATCCTGTAAATTTAATTTTCATCATAATAAAAAAAGTTTGGTTAGTAATAAATAATAGCTGCTTCATGTATTGAGCAGTTTATTTTTGGTATCTGTTTATTTATAGAGAATTATGATATGATCACTTCTTCTCACTGTATTGCAGCCAAGTCAGATTTCTATAGCTATTTTTTCCTGTTTTAGGAATCAATCCAACTGACTGTATCGAGTATAAATCAATATCATTTGCGACGCTATAGATTATGAGCTCCTGATATCTCTTTAAAAACACTTTTCAAATGTAATTAACAAGATTATTCCTACAAATAAGAGTTAGTACGTAATTTGCTATGCACTTATACGTACTAACACGTATAAGAGAAATTGAATGAGTTTGTATGCATTCACAAGGCTTTTGAAGATTCCATTACAACTGGTTATTTTTACAATTTTTAAATTAGATTAGATTTGTAAGAACTGTAATCATTCGTATAAGAACACACATGAGTCAATCATTAAATTTAAAATTTATTGAAGCTGATATTTATGAAAAAGAGATCCTCACTTTTCATATCCCACGTTCCAAGAAGTTACCAGATGATCATAAATACTTTGATAAAAGAATTATTTGGACATTAATAAAATGGGAGGACATAGAAGAATATCCATATAAAGCCATAGAAGAAGATGAAAAAAAAGGTATTCGTTATCAGGAAATACCTGAACAAATTATAACAGAAGTCCATGGGATTTCAAATACGATTATTGAAGAAGTTATTAATTTAGAAACATGCTTTGCTTTTACATATACCCCTAACGAAGGTGATAGATTAATAGTGACGAGTGAGTATACTTATGCAGAAATAAAAACAATCCAACAACCATACACCAGAGGGTTTGTATATATGTCATTTACATATAAAAATGAGTATTGGGAAATTGACACAGAAATATTAAAAAGAGTTATTAAAAACGCTACAAAAGGAATCGTTGAAGTAACAGAAATAAAATAAAAACTCCACGCCCTTAATTTACTAATCATACATCCGCTTTCGCGAAATATTACACCGAGCACTTCGATAAACTCAGTATAACCTCCACTCCCGATAGTGGCAGTTTGTAACTGATGCTCCCATAATTCCTACTCCCAAAACTTCACACCCACTACAACTCCAAGACACCCATAAACACAAAACTCAATTTTCAAGTCTACCTTAAAATGTAGTATCTTTTTGCGTGTAATACCTCATACACAAAATCTTGTACAAAACACCTGATTAAAAATGTCTTCCGAAAAATATAAAAAGATAGATAACCCTGATTATTTGAAGATCTATTCTTCAAATGATATTTTGGTATATCATCATGATAAATTACAAAATACGATCTATCACTATTATAAAAGTGGGGAATCAAAATCTATTGAATACAGGAGTAATTCTATATTTTTAGTACATACTAAAAAAGGAGCATCTATAAGTAATACATCAAATCAAAATGACATCAATCAATTCATAGAAAAAAACTACTTAGAGATTAATTCTGAAGATGATGATAACATAAGAGCGTTTACTTTTTCCTGGATAAAAGAAATAATGAAATCTGATCCAAAATACATCATACCAGTTTTAAACAATTTAATTAGCGCGAATGAAACTGGAATGAAAACGTATGCTATTCAATTTGCAGCAATACATCATATATCAGAGTGTGTAGAAACTATTTCTTTAGAATTAAATAATACTACTAAAACTGATATATATAGAGGCCCAAAATGGGATGATTATGAAACTCCAGAAATATTTACCGTTGATACTTTTTCTGAATTAGCCAAAAGTGCCATTGAGATGATAAAAACAAAGAACAACGATGCATAAAATAATACATTGTTAAATGCTTAATCCACTTAACACTCCTGCCAGTTCATAACAGATACTCTTTTTACAAGTCATTAAAACGCATCCCACTCGATAAAGGATAGATATTTAACTTCTTATATTTAGAAAGGCAAGGCGGAAAGTTCTGTATTCTTTGTCAGAAAAAAAGGTACAAAGAATACAAAACAACCACCCAATTTTTACCACTTACGACAGCCCAGAAATATAACTCCCATACAAGTCATTAAAACGCATTCCGTTAGACAACGGATACTTACTAAGTTTCTTATATTCCACAAGTGCCCATAATACGAATTCTTGCATAAAATACATATCTGCGGCGTCGGTATCAGGTTGGTATTTTTTAATAAGTGCAACTAAAGGCGTGATACTATCCAGTTTTGCTTTATACTCGGCATCAGAAAGATCATCCTCTAGGACAAACCCACTCTGTTCAAAGAACCATGAGAGCACCTCATCATACGGATCTTGATCCGTTTCTTTAGTGAGTTTCTCAATTTTAGGGAAGTAGTCATCAAAGAGTGATTTTGTTGCTTCTCCAATTAAGGTTTTCGCTACAAAATCAGCTCCCTCCTGCTCTCCTTCATAAACGAGTTCTACCTTTCCAGTAATTGCAGGCACAATCCCCATCAAATCGCCAAAACGAATCGATGTTTCTTTCTCCCTACTAATGAGCATACGACGCTCTGCCGTACTCATAAGATTCTCAAAAGCCGTAATACTCATACGTGCACTAATCCCGCTCTTCTCGTCTATAAACTCACTCTCACGCGCTACGAAGCTAATCTCTTCCAATAAATCCTTCACCAAATCTGGTACATGTACCTTCTCTTTCTGGCGTTCATCTAGACGCGCTTCCTGCTCTGTAATCGCTCTAGCAGTGGCTACATCTTCTGGATAATGCGTCAAGATTTGCGAACCAATACGATCCTTCAACGGCGTGACGATACTTCCACGGTTTGTATAATCTTCAGGGTTTGCAGTAAAGACAAATTGCATATCCAGAGGTAAACGCAGTTTGAAACCGCGAATTTGGATATCCCCTTCCTGTAAGATATTAAATAACGCTACTTGGATTCGTGCTTGTAAATCGGGTAACTCATTAATCACAAAAATACTACGATTGGCACGAGGAATCATCCCGTAATGTATCACACGATCATCAGCATAACTTAATTTTAAGTTGGCTGCTTTTATCGGATCTACATCTCCCACAATATCTGCTACTGTTACATCGGGTGTTGCGAGTTTTTCTGCAAAACGCTCTGAGCGATGTACCCAAGCAATAGGTGTATCATCTCCTTTTTCGGCAATGAGTTCTGTTGCGTAGCGAGAAATAGGATGTAACGGATCATCATTAATCTCCGATCCTTCTATAATCGGCATCCATTCATCCAGTAAATTTACCATCTGTCTGGCTAGACGCGTTTTTGCCTGTCCGCGTAATCCTAACAGATTGATATTATGGCGTGATAGTATTGCACGTTCCAATTCTGGAATCACCGTATTCTCATATCCGTGAATCCCCGTAAACGTAGGTTCTTTCTTTTGCAATTTTTCAATTAAATGCTCGCGAAGCTCTTCCTTAATACTTCGTGATGTCCAGTTGGATGCTTTTAATGCTCCTAGTGTTGTGATGTCTTTCATAGTTTCATTTTCATTCCCGTGAAGACGGGAATCTCATATATTCTATTCAAATCGGTCATTTCGGTACTATTTTCTTTCTGCCTTTCGGCGAAATCAAATCACTCAATATCCTTTGCTTTATTATTCTTTTTATTCTCAGTCATCTCGACGATAGGAGAGATCACACATCTAGCTCCACATTATGTGATTTCCTGTCTGCGACTGGCAGGCTCGTCACTCATTCTTCGCTCTGTCGAAATGACGTTGCTTTATTATTGTTTTCATTCTCACGAAAGTAGGAACCTCATCATCACTTACTCCTTACTGTCCTACGTCTTACGTCCTAAAGCGAAGCGGTCTTACTTCCATTTTGCGCAAGCAAAACTCTTTTAGTCTATATTCTATACTCTATTATCTATACTCTATTTAATCCGCTTCTTCCTATTTGTTTCGTAATCCTGAAAAATCATCTCTCCTAGTCCTTTTAAGCCAGTATAAAATGCTTTTCCTTGATTGGCTTCAGTGAAGTTATCTACAAACTGTTGTAAATACGGATCACTTGCGATCATAAACGTGGTAATGGGAATGTGTAATTTTCGCGCTTGACGCGCCTTCGTATAACATTTCCCTACGATATGTTGATCTAACCCATTCGGATTTTTATAATACCTCCCATCTTTAAGACGTAAACAACTCGGTTTCCCGTCAGTAATCATAAAGATTTGTTTGTTGGTATTACGTTGTCGACGCAAGATATCCATCGCTAGCTCCAGTCCAGCCACCGTATTGGTATGATACGGACCTACTTGAAGGTAAGGTAAATCCTTGATCTTAATGCGCCAGGCATCATTACCAAATACAATAATATCTAAGGTATCTTTTGGATAACGTGTTGTGATGAGTTGTGCCAGTGCCATCGCCACTTTCTTTGCTGGTGTGATTCGATCTTCGCCATACAGAATCATACTGTGTGAGATATCAATCATTAAAACCGTACTCATCTGTGCTTTAAAATGAGTCTCTTCGACCACTAGATCATTTTCGGTGAGGCTAAAATCTCCAACGCCATTATTGATCTGTGCATTGCGCAGGCTTTCGGTCATCGAGATGCGTTCTAAGGGATCGCCAAAACGATACCCGCGATAATCACCCGTATGCTCATCCCCTCGTCCACTCATTTTAGAGCGGTGATTCCCTTGGGCACTTTTCTTTAGTTTCCCAAAAATCTGATCCAAAGCGCGCTGGCGTATAGCGCGCTCTGTCTTCTCAGTAATGGCACCACCTTTTGTCCCATCAGGGCGTACTTCTTCTCGGATATATCCTTTATCTTTTAATTCTTGGACAAAATCGGCTAAGGTATAGTCTTCATTTGTAAGTTCATATTCTTTATCTAGTTGCTCCAGCCACTCCATCGCTTCATCAAAATCTCCCGATGTATGCGTGATTAACTCTTGGAAAATATCAAGCAGTTTATCAAATAACGACTGACTTTCTGCTTCGTAGGGTTTAAAGACAAACCCTTTTCGTATCTGTTCTTTTTTCATGCCATATAAAAATACGATAATTGTGTTAATTACGCTTTCGCGAAAGCGAACTTAACACCCCTTTAAGATTTTAGGCTTTCACATTTCCTTAACTTAGTCGATTCAATAAAAAATGGTTAGCAAATACTACCGTAACCAAGTAGTAATTCAAAAAATTAAGATGCTAACAGATACCATATATTAAATCAACCAAATGAAACACATTTTCTCACTCCTTTTCTTGTGCGTATGTACTCTTGCAAGCGCGCAAAAGCTCGACATGTCTGTTCTTCAAGACATGCAACCACGTAATATAGGCCCTGGCGGTATGTCTGGTCGTGTGACGGCTATAGATGTTGTAACCGATAATCCAGATGTGATGTACGTAGGTACTGCCTCTGGTGGTCTCTGGAAGTCTACTTCTGGCGGGATCAAATGGGATCCAGTTTTTGATAATGAATTGACGGCTTCTATTGGAGCAGTTGCGATCCAACAATCTAATCCTAGTGTAATTTGGGTAGGAACGGGAGAAGGAAATCCTCGGAACTCACTAAATGGTGGATTTGGTGTCTATAAATCACTTGACGGCGGAAAAACCTGGCAGTCTATGGGTCTTGAAAAAACAAGGCACATTCACCGTGTAATTATCGATCCTACAAATCCTGATATCGTGTATGTAGGTGCGATAGGATCTCCTTGGGGAATACATCCAGAACGTGGGGTATTTAAAACTACCGATGGCGGAAAGACATGGAACAAAATCTTGTTTGCAAATAATAAAACAGGGGTTGCCGATATGGTGATGGATCCTAGCAATCCTAATAAATTACTTGTTGCGATGTGGGAACACAAACGTGATCCTTGGTTTTTTAAGTCTGGAGGAGAAGGTTCTGGTTTACATATGACACACGATGGTGGAAAAACTTGGAAGAAATTATCTGATAAAGATGGGTTACCAAAAGGAGAGTTAGGTCGTATCGGAATCTCGATTGCGCCTAATAAGACAAATGTGATCTATGCACTGATCGAAGCAAAGAAGAATGCACTATATCGCTCTGACGATGGTGGGTTTAACTGGAAGAAAATAAATGACAAAACAGATATTGGGAATAGACCTTTTTACTATTCAGATATTCACGTAGATCCAGATAATGAAAATAGAGTGTTTTCTGTATTTACCTATGTAAATGTATCTGAAGATGGCGGAAAGAACTTCTCACAACTCATGGGAGCTTATGGGGTTAATAATGGAGTACATCCAGATCACCACGCTTGGTGGATTCATCCAGATAACGGTCAGTTTATGATCGACGGAAATGATGGAGGAATGAACATTACTAAAGATGGCGGTAAAACATGGCGTTTTATAGGAAACCTTCCTGTAGCGCAGTTTTATCATATTAATGTAGATAATGAGTTTCCATACAATGTATACGGAGGAATGCAAGATAATGGTAGTTGGAGAGGTCCTGCATACGTTTGGAAAGCACAAGGAATCCGTAATAGTTACTGGCAAGAAATTTCTTTTGGAGATGGATTTGATGTCATCCCAGATAAAGACGATAGCCGTTATGGGTGGAGTATGAGTCAGCAAGGGTTTGTAAGTCGTTATGACTGGCAAACTGGGAATAATTATGGGGTAAAACCAACACATCCAGATCCAGATGTATTCTTACGTTTTAACTGGAACTCGGCAATTAATATTGATCCATTTGACAATAACACGATTTATTTTGGAAGTCAGTTTGTACATAAATCAACAGATAAAGGGTTAACGTGGAAAGTGATTTCTCCAGACTTAACAACCAACGATCCTGAGAAGCAAAAACAATCAGAATCAGGAGGTCTTTCTATGGATGCAACGGGTGCAGAGAATCACACAACAATTCTTGTGATTGAGCCATCGCCATTAGAACGCAATATGTTCTGGGTAGGAACCGATGATGGTCGTGTACATTACACCACTAACGGTGGAAATAGCTACACAGAAGTCACCAATAATATTAAAGGATTACCCGCTGGAAGTTGGATTGTACAAATTAAAGCGAGTAATAAAAAACAAGGAGAGGCATTACTAATAGCAAACGATTACCGTCGTTTTAACTATATGCCATATGCATATCGTACGCGTAACTACGGAAAGACGTGGGAACGTATTGTAGATGGAAATGATGTACAGAGTTATACATTATCTATTGTAGAGGATATCGAAGAACCTAACTTATTGTTTTTAGGTACCGATGATGGTCTTTATATTTCGTTAGACGCTGGGTCTAGCTGGGAAAAATGGACCAAAGGATTTCCTACAACACCAGTAAAGGATTTAGTGATTCAGCCGAGAGAACATGATCTTGTGATTGGAACTTTCGGTCGTGCGGCTTGGGTTCTTGATGATATCAGACCATTACGTGCAATTGCAAAGGATAAGGGTACGCTTTCGCGAAAGCTACAACTCTTTCAACCTCCTACTGCATATCAAGCAGCCTACCAACAACCTACGGGAAGTCGTTTTGGGGGTGATGCATTATACAATGCTGAAAACAGAGGACGTGGTGCACATATTACATATTATGTAACCAAACAAGAAAAAAAGAAGTCTAAAGAGAAAGGTGAGGATAAAGAAGATGAAGCAAATGACTCAGAAGTAAAGAAAGTAACATGGGATTCTATCCATCTTAAAATTTATGATGGAGATAGACAAATACGTCACTTAAAATGGAAAACACCAGACAGCACAGGGATTCATAAAACAAGATGGTTTATGAACGAAGTTGGAGGAGATAGACCTTCTCGTACGATCCGTAAACGCAGAAATGAGCCAGGAGGTGTTGGAGTAAAACCAGGAACGTACAGACTTGAAATGAGTTATGGAGATCAGATGAGTGCCTCCACGATTACAGTGGCTTCAGATCCTAGATTAACGGTAGCACAAAAAGCAATTAATGATCGCTATACTGCTGGTAAAACACTAGAAGGATTGACACAAACTGCTGCCGATGCTGTAAAGCAACTGGTAGAAAGTAAAACGATTGCCGAGGATTATAAGAAAGTACTCAAGAAACTAGATAAGGATGCTCATAAAGAAGATCTTAAAACTATCGGAAAAATGGTAAAAAGTATTGATAAAGTAATTGCCTTATACTTAGGTACAGTAGACAAGCGTCAAGGGATTACACGTAATCCGGAAATCACTGCGATGCAACGTATAGGTTTAGCTAGGCGTTATGCAGGTAGTCGTCCTAATGGACTGACGGATACGGAAGACTTACTTATTCAGCAAGCAAAAGATGAGTTACAAAGTGCTCTGGACAAGACCAATACGTTCTTTACAGATGAATGGATACCTTTCCAAGCGAAGTTAGAAGCGCTGGATGTGAAGCCATTTAAAGAAATTAAGCGTTTTAATATGAATTAATAAAACGTCTTATATATAACCCCTCCATAACGGAGGGGTCTTTTTTAATAACTAACAATCTAATCGTATGAAAAAAGCAGTTTATCTCATAGCTGGTTGTGTTTTGATTCTTTTCTCATGTAAAGAACAAACACAAGAAGCTACGCCCCAAGAACGAACCATTGCTCAATACTCTATCGAGCAATTTATGGATAATGAAAGTGCAGGAGCCAATGGCTTTTCTGCCGATAAATCCAAGGTATTAATTACAAGCAATCGCTCAGGAATTATTAATATGTATTCTATTTCTGCAAAAGGAGGAGAACTCACTCCTATTACACAAAGTGATAGTAGCTCTGTTTATGGAATCTCTTATTTCCCTAAAGATGATCGTATCTTATTTAGAATGGACGGAAATGGTGATGAGATTTTTAAGCTGTTTGTAAAAGATGAAGAAGGCGTAAAAGCATTGACTCCACTTGAAGGTGTAAGAACTGCTTTTAGAGGATGGTCTAAAGATGGTAAAAGTTTCTTTTATGGAAGTAATGAGCGTGATCCTCAGTTTCTAGATCATTATGAAATGAACATCGATGATTTTACATCAAAAATGGTCTATAAAGTAGAAAGTAGCTTGGATTTTAATGCGATGAGTGATGATGGAAAATACATCACCTTATCTGAAGCGATTAATACTAATGATAGCAATCTATACATCGTAAACACAGAAACCAAAGAGCAAAAGAAAATCAACTCTGAACTAAGTAGTAATGGACACTTAGATTTTTCTCCTGACGGAAAAATGCTTTACTTTTCTACAGATTTAGGAGCCGAAAATACTTATGTAGCAAGCTATGATATTGCTACAGGTACTATAGAACGTGTTACCAATAATGAATGGCCAGTATTTAGTTATTACTTCACTCGTAACGGAAACTACAATGTGTTCTTTACAAATGACGATGCAAAAACAGTCATGAAAGTAACAGATGTTGCTTCTGGACAAACAATAGATTTTCCAGAAATAGATGGACAGTCTGTGGGTAGTGCTAGTTTTTCTAGAGATGAGTCTATGGCGTTATTACGCGTAGGAAATTCAGCTAAGCCTTCAAATATGTACTCTTATAATATGAAGACCAAAGAGTACCACCAATTAACAGATGTACTTAATAAAGATATCAATCCAGATGACCTTGTAGAAGGTGTTGTGGTACGATTCAAATCTTTTGACGGGGTAGAAGTTCCTGCTATCTATTATCAACCTAAGCAAGCAAATGCAAACAATAAAGTACCAGCATTAGTAATGGTACATGGTGGTCCTGGAGGGCAATCAAGACTTAATTTTAGTTCGCGTACGCAATATCTCGTAAATCAAGGATATGCCATTCTTGCAGTAAACAATAGAGGTAGTAGCGGATATGGAAAGACTTTTTATCAGATGGATAATCAAAATCATGGAGATAAAGATCTTAAAGATTGTGTTGCTGGTAAAGATTGGCTTGCTCAACAAGATGTTATTGATCCTGATAAAATAGGAATTATGGGTGGCTCTTATGGTGGTTTTATGACTATGGCAGCACTTACATATACTCCAGAAGAGTTTAAAGTTGGTGTGAACTATTTTGGTGTAACCAACTGGATTCGTACACTTAAAAGCATTCCACCATGGTGGGCGTCCTTTAAAGATGCGTTATATGACGAAATGGGAGACCCACATACTGCAGATTCTATTCGTCTGAGACAGATTTCTCCACTATTCCATACTGATAAAGTAACAAAACCATTACTCGTATTACAAGGAGCACAAGACCCAAGAGTACTACAAGTAGAAAGTGATGAGATTGTAGAAGGGGTTCGTAAAAATGGAGTGCCTGTTGAGTATGTTCTTTTTGAAGATGAAGGCCATGGTTTTGTTAAAAAAGAAAACCAGATGGAAGCATCAAAAAAAGTAAAAGAATTCTTAGATCAATACCTTAAAGGAGATCGCAATGCTTTAAAAGAAAACGATTTATAAAAAACAAATTAATCCAAAATAAGTGCTTTGATAATTAACCTATAGGGTTTATATTTATCAAAGCACTTTTACTATTTATATACAATGAAAAAATTACTATTACCTATCTTATTACTATTTATTAGTACACTTACAATACAAGCACAAGAAACAGGAGAAGATGATCTCGGGGCTTGGTATATGTTATTTACAAATCATCGAGTTTCTGAGAAGTTAAGTATCCACGCCGAAGTACAATATCGTAACTATGAGTTTGCAGATAATTTTAATCAATTATTATTACGTTCTGCTTTAAACTATCATATCTCAGATAAAGCCATGGCTTCTTTTGGATATGGATTTATTAGTACGGACCCTACTTTTGAAGAACCAGATGGAGAAAAAAATACTACAGAACACCGTATCTACCAACAGTTTGTACTACGTAACTCCGTAGGTAAATTTAAGTTCAGTCACAGATATCGTTTGGAACAACGTTTTATAGATAGTCCCCTTTCGGGAAATGATACGCAACATCGTGCCCGTTATTTTTTAAGGATTACGTATCCATTTAATGATAAATGGTTCTTAACTGCTTATGATGAAGTATTTATTAATTTACAGAATGATTTCTTCGGACAAAATCGTTTATATGGCGCTGTAGGGTACAATTTCTCTAAAAACTTGAGCACACAAGTTGGCTACCTTAAAAATGATTTTAGAGTAGATACCTTTGATCGTTTTCAGGTTGCCGTATTTATTAAAACTGATTTTAGAAAAAAGAAAGAAGAGGTTAAAGGTTAAAGGAAAAGCTAGATGACCAAATGTTATATGTCCTATAGTTCTTCATTACAAAAGTCTACCTTTATTCCTATGTTTTATACAATTGTCTCGTCTAAACATAAAACGAGTTTACAATCGTCTAAACTAGAGAAGCAAAAAATAACAAATGAGTCATACTACTTCTAATAAAATTCACTTATTTAAAGAGAAACAAGAGATTCATTGTGCTGAAGACAACACTATTTTAAAGGCAACATTAGCAGCACATATAAATCATGCGCATGCCTGCGGAGGGCAAGGAAAATGCTCTACTTGTCGGGTGAGTATTATGGAAGGAATTGAGAATTGCTATCCAAAAAATGAACTAGAACTTCTCATTGCAACGAAGCTAAACTTCCCCGAGGAAATCAGACTGGCTTGCCAAACAAAGCTAAAAGGTGATGTATTAATCCGAAGAATGGTATCAGACGAACTAGATATCGATCTTATCTCAGAACAATTTTCTGAAGACTCAGAAATTGCTTTAGGGCGGCAACAAAAGTTAGCGATTGTATTTACCGATATTGTAAATTATACCTCTTTTGCTGAAAAATTTCCTCCGTATGATATTGTACATGTACTCAATCGGTATTATCAAATGATGAATTCCATTATTAAAGACAATAAAGGAATTATTAGTGATGTAGCTGGTGATGGGATTTTAGCAGTATTTGGTATCGATGAAGATAGCGACAATGCTGTCTTGGATGCCATCCAGGCGATTGAAGGTATGAATCAGAAATTAGAAGATTTTAATGAATACCTCAAAGAGAATTTTAATACTCATTTTGGCATAAGAGCTGGAGTTCACTATGGAAATGTGATTGTAGGTCCCTTTGATACAGGTGCTATGAAAAAGCTAGCTATCATAGGTGATAACGTAAATTATGCCAGCCGTATTGAATCTGCCAATAAGGAATTTGGCACCAAACTCCTACTCTCAAAAGAAGCATACCAAAAAGTGGAGGAAGCATACCCGACCTGTAATGTCTTTGAAACTACTCTAAAAGGAAAGACAGGGCTTTATACATTGTATGAAATCTGTTAGTCATTTGTGATTACTGAGGTATGGTAGATGTTTTAAAACTCGCTTTCGCGAAAATGAAACAAAATATAAAAACTCGGCTCTATGTTAATTCGAAAATTAGCATTTTTTAGACACCATATTTCATACATAAGATTGTTGGCGAAAGTTCTATAGAGAAATTATTCTTTACTTTTGAATTTGAAAAAAAAGAGCTTCTAATTCATGAGTAATAAACAACCAACCAAGAAAACAGAATGGCATACCTGTATCAGTAGTTCTTCATGGCGTTGGGTCCAAAAAGCAATCATATTAACGATTTTTGCTTTAGTTGTAAATCATTTAGCAACGCGCAGTTTTCCAGGTGGTGAATCCTATAGATTCCCTATTGTAGGTTTTCTGTTTACCATTGTTTTATCTATTCTCGTCGGAATCATGGCGGATCTTAATTTTAAATTTTACAAAAAAAAACATTTCTCAAAAAAGGTGGAGACTTCTACCATCGTAAGGTTCATGGCTTCTACTTTAGGATATATTGCAATAATTTATATTCCTGTAAGTATTTTTATAGAAATAGTTGCAGGTGGACAGCTACAGTTCTATTATGTATTAATTGGTTTACTAATCACTTTATTAATATGTTTTATCCTCATCGTTTTATTGTATGCTCAAGACATATACAATTTATATAAGTTATCTATAAGAGATGCTGAAATTACTATTGAAAGTGGCGCGAAAATGACAAAGCTAACCTATGAAAATATTGCATGTTTTTATAGCGAAAACAAAATTGTGTATACTGTACAAAATGATGGCACTACAATTAATACTGATTTTACATTAAATGAGCTCGAAGAAAAAATAAACGATCAATTATTTTTTAGAGCTAATCGGCAAATCATCATTCATAAAGATACTGTAGACCTAATCGAAAAGATTGAAAATGGTAAGTTGCGTATTCGGTTAAAAGCTTTCATTAAAAATGATGCAATTGCCGAAATCAATATCAGTCGTTACAAGCGAAAAACATTTATGGATTGGTTTCAATAAAAGATGCCAAAAACTACCGACTATTCAGTTACTAATTACGACCATTCAGTAAAAGCATAAGTGTTTACGGGGGATTTCAGAGATTTTGTTCATTATTTCGTTTAGAATTTAAAATCAAAAAACAATGAACAAAATCACCTTACGACAAATATTAATTCCATTAATCACCATTTCAATCATCTGCTTTTTTTGGTTTGGACCATTCCGTATAACCATAGAAAATATCATTATTTCTATATTAATCATTATAGCAAGCTATATAGAATATAAAGAAAAACCATTTTCTGCACTTGGATTTCAACGTGAAAAGTTCACATTTAAAAACATTTTCGTACTTGCTCCATTAGTGGCACTAGGGCTCTTTATTTTTTATGTCTTCCTATTGGTTCCTGGGATTACAGAACTCACAGAAACTCCTATAGATTATTCAAGTTTTGATCAATTAAAAGGAAATCTTCCAGCCTTTTTAATTACTTTATTATTAGTATGGGCTACTGCGGGATTTGGTGAAGAAATAATCTTTCGTGGTTATTTTATGCGACAATTTGTAAAATTCTTTGGGGAAAGCAAAGTCAGTATTGTGCTTAACATTGTCCTAATTACTGGTTTTTTTGGCTTTATGCATAGCTATCAAGGAATTACTGGACAACTTGTTACTTGGATTGTTGGAGCACTCTTAGCCCTGATATTCTACTTGCGTAAATACGATTTGTGGTTTATTATAGCCGTACATGGTTTTTTTAACACCATAGCTTTAACTTGTATTTACTTTGATTTTGTGTAACGATACCAAGTAATAATACGAACACCTTGAGTGTACTCAATAAAATGTTCCTTTTTGGAACTATACTTTGTTATAAAAATAAAACAGAACAATGGCCATGCCCGATGAGTTTATAGGGTTTAGACAAAATAGTTGTGCTGAATCTAACTCGAAAAATAATTGAGATAATTACAATTGGAGCGTTTCATACTTTAACCAATACCGTATATACTTTATAGCTATTACTTGCTTATTTACGAATATATTTATTATCATTTTATATGCTTTTAATTTACTATATTTTAGTGCGTGAAATTCGCTACAAAACATATACAAATCCGTTGTAAATATTAAAAAAAAATAGAAGTACATAAATAACTAACTTTAATACTACAAATCATTGTAGCATTCACCGTTTTCCCACAGCTCATCGAGATGTTTTAAGTTGGTTATTAATCAATAGTATAACAAAACATAATTATGAACACAACCAAATCGTATAGCCTAACATTGGAGGAGGATCAATTCCTACATGATTATGCTACTTTTAGAGCAGCTACTTCTCAAAATTTTACATATAATAAAAACAACTATCCTGCAGTATACCTGGATGGCAATCAGTATGCATATTTAAACATCACTTCCAATAAGAGCCAACTTACCTTGATTATAAACCTTGAGTTTTATTATGTATATGGCTTCAAGATTGACAATCAATATTTCGCCTATGAAGGAGAAGCTTTTGATTCCTTGAACCAAGCTGGTTTTACGATTCCAAAAGCAAATAAAATCCCTTACGGTGATGCCTATTATCAAATTGGCACCTATACACAAATTGATAGTGTTTGTCAGGAATCAGTTACTTTGGCAGCCCTACAAAATTCCATAGATCAAGTTGTTGATTTGACCATTGATTGGACGGATAAAAATGAAGATTTGCTTCGCCTATTTTGGTGTTTGGTTGAAGGAATTCGCTTTAGCGAAATATCAACTATTGTGCACGAACTTATTGCAGGTAACTCGTACAATACCACTTTTGCTTATTTCTATTATATGGCCGAACGTTGGGCTGAGCTATCCGTCGGAGCTGCTTATTCAGGCAAAGTAGATAAAAGTATTGCAGTGTATGAATTGCATCGACTTCAACCTTACACGAAATAGGTTGATCCTGTACGTATAAAGTAGAAATTCAATAAAAATCCCGAATGGAAAAATTTAGTGAATGGGAAATGGATTGAATTAGAATAAATAAGATACAGTGAATGAAAAATAATAGTCCTGCCCTTCTATATCAACAAAACGAGACACCACAGGAGCTTGTCTATAAGGATCTGTAATACTTCGGTAGTATCTAAACTGCGCTAATATTTTTTCGTTATACTCGACACTTAATCCGACGGCACCAAAAATATTAAAAGAGACTTTCTCATTCTCATCATCAAAACGCAAAAATCTTGGTTCTAATAATAATGGTTCAAGAATGTGACCTTCATCAGAATCATTTACAAGTTCAAAGCTGTGTAACAAATGAAACGAAGGTCCAGCCTGAACGCCAAATTTAAAATCATCAAGGAGGAGGTAATTGTAGTTGAAAATTATAGGTACAGAAAAATCAACGAGATTAAAAGGAATATCTTCCTGAGGGCTTAGCTCATCTTCCTTACCTACTAATTTTACACGGTGTTGATTATAATTGATTTCCATAATCAAACTAGATCTATCAGAAAATTCAGCAGTTCCAATAAGACCTACAGTAAATCCTGTTCCCGATTTTGAGAAAAGAAGATTTGTATCTGTCACATAGTTTGTCACTCCTATAGTCACTCCAAACCTACCATCAAAAATACCATTTGCAGAATTATTATTAAAGAATTGAGACAACGCTATTTGAGTACTAAAAAGTACAACAACACATAAAATAATTTTTCGCATAGATTGATTTTACTGGGCGCAAATATATAGAAATGTTATATTTGCGCTCAATTTTTACTATGAAAAAAGCTATACTTTATCTAATTGCTATTATATCAATAAGTTGCGAAATCGAAAATATTGACCCTCTTGCACCTATAATGGTAACAGATGAACCTACTAACATTCAAGCAAACTCTGCCGTACTTGGTGGTTTTGTATTAGGAGAAGGTGGGAAAGCAATTACGGAGTATGGTTTGGTACTTGGATTGTCTAACCCTCCAACGGTTCAAGATGTAAAAATTCAAGTAGGCACAGGTATTGGTTTTTTCTCAGACACCTACGATATCTTAACACCGAGTACAACATACTATTATAGCACGTATGGTATTAATGAAGTAGGAATTGGCTATGGACAGGTTTTTCAATTTACTACAGATCCAGCACCATCTTGTGATCCACAACAAGAAAACTCGATCAATACAGGATTTGGTACAATTTCAATTAATACAGTTTCCTTAGATGATCCAAGTGGTTTTAACGATGGTAATCTTGAATTTGAAACAAGCACTTTTAGTTCTACATTACGAATTAAAGTTCGCTTTAATGAGATAGATGCAAACCTACCACTTACAGGAGCCTATACAACCGTAAATTCGTACGATAATCAATCGATCAGATCTAACGGAGAAGTGATCATACTTATAGAAGATTTTGGTATAGGGAGTCAAGGTGGAGGTACTTCCCCTATTGATGAAACTTTATTTATTGAAAACGATGGTAACACGGTCACTTTCATCTTTTGCGATCTATCAGTAGGTAGTGTTTATAACCTCAATGGTAAATTTTCATATCCTAATTAATATAGATAGAGTTGTTTAAAATGTTATAAAATAGAACTTTAGAAGTGTATTGACGTGATAAATTCATCTCACTAACAGGGGAGATTGCACATCAAATTCCAAACTTCTGCTATTCCTTCTATATTCTTTTTTCCGCTTTCGCGAAAGCGAAACAAGAATCAAAAGAATCAGGAATCAAGACTAATACTTAATCAAAAACCTCTCATAATATCAAAATAATGATTGTAGTCATCTCGACTACAGGAGAGATCACACGTCTAGTTAAGATCATATGATAAATACTCAATATGATGCTATTTCCTGCTTGCGGTAGGCAGGCTCGTCGCTCATACCTCACTCTATCGAAATGACTGAGACAAAAATCTTGAGTCATAAGTCTAGAGGGAAACATCACATAATAAATGACAACAAAGTAGAAATAACTAAATTTATTGATTGGGCGACCTCTAATGATAGTAGGATGAAGAATTTAGCAAAAGAGCTAAAAAGTAAACTACAAGTTAAAAACAAAATATAAAATTCGGTTCTATATTTATCTGAAAAATTAGTGTCTTTTTACACTTCATTATTTTTTACATTCAATCTCCCTTCCTAATCCCCAACACCTTCCAATACGAGATACAACGCCATACCCATTCTAAAGGACCAAACTTAAAGAACTGTAACCAGAGCTTACTAAGTAATACTTGCACCATAAATACAACAATAGCGAGTCCTATCGTTTGCGAAGGTGATAAGGTTTGATACCAGTGTAATCCAATAGAAGAAAAAATAAACAGCCCTATAGCACTTTGTAATAAATAATTAGTGAGTGCCATACGTCCTGCGTATTGTAATGGACTTAGTATTTTTTTCCAAAATCTATATTGGTATAGATATACAATCAACCAAACATAAAACAATGCCATCAAGGTATCACAGATATGCATGAGATAGATAAAAGTGTCTCTCCAAAAGGGTGCTTTCCAAATAGCCGTTTCCCATAAAAAGAACAAAAAGAATACTCTATATATATTAGACAATACAGCAATCCATAAAACGGGTTTCTTAATTTGCTGTATCCACTTATCAATATCTTGTAACCATCCCTTCTTCCCTATCGTGAGTCCTAAAATAAACATTGCAAAAGCGATAGGCATTAATGATAGGAATAATACGGCTACATTGCTTTTATATTCTTGTATGCGTAATCCCATACCATCTCTATACGAACCTTCTCTAATAACTTGTACGATATCATCTGGTTTATAGTTTGCCAAATAGGACTCAGGTTGATATCCAGTGGTAGAAAGCACCCACTCAAAAATGGTATTATAGAAAGGAAAAAGGAATATACATCCTGCTAATAACAATAAATTTTTAGGTTTCCATCGTATTAAGAAAAGAATACACAATCCTAAGAGTGCATAAAGGTGAATCACATCACCTGACCATAAAAAAAGAATATGCCCAATTCCAAACAGAAACAAGGCACCCATGCGGCGATAAAAAAACGTCATCGATATCCCCTTTCGCTTTAAGCTTAAAAATTGAATACTGATTCCTACGCCAAATAGGAAAGAGAAAATAGGGAAGAATTTTCCATAAAAGAAAAATTGTTGTACTCGTACAGCAAGACGATCTATAGGAGTTGTCCATTGTTGTGAGAATGTATCTTGATTCATAAAGACACAATTCATAATCTCTGCATTCACCATAAAAATACCAAACAATGCAAATCCTCTAAGAATGTCTAGTACTGCTATTCGTTTTGATATAGGGTATATGCTTGCTTCTTTTTCTACGGACATCGATACTGTTAAAATGGTATTCAAAAATACAATTTAGAAATGGGAATATTTGTAACTTAACGCACCGAAAAACGTTAGGAATATTACAGAAAACCGACTTAGAGTACCATCAAAACAAATCAATTTCATGAAATCAAGCAAATTAACATTCACAAATAAAGAAGGGAAATCCTTATCAGCACGATTGGATCTTCCTGCAAATCAAAACCCTCATAATTTTGCCATTTTTGCACATTGTTTTACCTGTAGTAAAGATTTTAGTGCAGTACGTAATGTGAGTCGTGCACTAGCATCAGAAGGTTTTGGGGTATTACGTTTTGACTTTATGGGTCTAGGAGGTAGTGATGGTGATTTTGCCGATACGAATTTTTCTAGCAATGTAACCGACCTTATTAGTGCGTCTGAGTTTCTTGCAAAAGAATATAAAGCACCTTCGCTTATTGTTGGGCATTCTTTAGGTGGTGCCGCTGCCATTTTTGCAGGGGGGCAAATAGATAGTGTCCTAGCTGTGGCGACTATAGGAGCTCCTAGTAATCCAAAGCATGTACAAAAACAATTAGGTAGCAAACTAGATGTAATTAAGCAAGAAGGACAGGCTAATGTAACACTTGCCGGACGTGATTTTACGTTTAAGAAACAATTTATAGATGATCTAGAGTCTAGCTCTTGTGTAACGGCTGCTCGTCATTTACATAAAGCATTATTGATTTTACATTCGCCTCAAGATGCTACTGTTTCTATTAAGAATGCAGAAGAGATTTATCACGCAGCGCATCACCCAAAAAGTTTTGTTACTCTGGATGGTTCTGAACATTTATTAATTGATAAGAAAAATGCTTCTTATGTTGGTAAAATTGTAGCAGGATGGGCAGCACGATATATTCCAGCTCCAGAAGAAGAAACAATTACAAGTACATACCAAGTAGCTGCAAGTCTAGATGATGAAGATGTGTTTACCACGCAACTTAAACTAGGAAATCATTATATGAAGGCTGACGAACCGCCAAGTATAGGTGGTAACGATTATGGACCTACACCTTATGAATTGCTAGCTGGATCATTATCTGCTTGTACAGCAATGACCATACAAATGTATGCTAGACGTAAAGGGTGGAAAATAGACAATGTAGAGGTACATACAAGTTACTCTAAATCGTACCCTCAAGATTGTCAAGCTTGTGAAGACGATCCAACAGCAAAAATAGACACCTTTACAAGAGTCGTAAAACTGACTGCCGATACACTAGACGAAAAACAGAAAGCACGTATCATGCAAATTGCAGATAAATGTCCTGTACATAAAACATTACACAACGAGACACAAGTGATTAGTCTGTCAGAATAAATAGCTATATATTTTTACATCTAGCTATATACATATCCAAACGGAGGTTATTATACAAAACAAGTATGATAACCTCCATTTTTTTATGACTATACTTAATATCTAACTTCTGTATGTATACTAGGGATTGATGACGATAAAGAAAATATTTCTGATACAAACAAGCATCTAAAAACACAGTAGTAAATAAACAATCTCAAAAAAATCTGTTACATTGGTAGTATACTAACAACTAAAAAATCAAAACATGGGATTAATTGCAACACTAATTATTGGAGCATTAGCTGGTTGGCTAGGGAGTAAACTATACAAAGGCAGCGGGTTAGGCATTATTGGTAATATTATCGTCGGGATCATCGGTAGTTTTGTTGGTAATTGGCTATTAAGAAAACTTGGCGTTAGTCTTGGTTCTGGTTGGATTGGAGCCATACTTACAGGAGCCATAGGAGCAATCGTAATTCTATTCTTATTTAATCTGATCTTTAAAAAGAAATAGATCTCCATAAAACTAAAAAAGCACGTATCAATATATGATACGTGCTTTTTAGTTGTACTCTATTTACAATGCAAATAGAATATGCTTAATTCAACTAATTCTTATAAAAGATTAAGAGTTACTCCAAGTTTCACGTTTGCGCCTCTTGTCGTAAATCCAAAAACATCTTGATAATCTTCATTTAATACATTATCTACACTTACTAAGAATCTCCATTTGTCATTCTTTAATGTATGACCAAATGCTAAATTCACTAGACTAAAACTTTCTAATGTTACTACTGTAGCTGGAAAGTCTCTAAAATCATTTGCCAGTCTATCATCTGTATACTGATATGCTACAGAAGCAAATGTTCTAGGAGAAAAATCATATCCCACTACAAAACTTCCTTTACTTTCAGGAATAAGTACAGCTTCATTTTCATTATCTATATAGGTATAGTTTGCTGTTAATGATAGGTTCTTTAATGGAGTAGCGTTTACCTCTACTTCAATACCACTTGTGTTTACTTCATCAGGATTATTAAAGTACCCTTCTGTAAAATCAAAAAGAATCACGTCTGTTTCCTCTCTATCAAAGTATAAGGCACTTGCTCTAAAGTTCTTTCCTAATTTGACCTCAACTCCTCCTTCTATCGTTAGGTTTTCTTCAGGATCTAATTCTGGATTAGGTCCAAAATTACCGAATAACTGACTTATAGATGGAGTGATAAATGATGTGCTATATGATCCAAATGGCTTTACATAACTTCCTTCTCCAAATTTGTATGTATATGAAGGGTTTACATTGTATGTAAAGTTTGATCCATACTCGCTATGGTTATTTAATCGCGCTCCAACATTAATATTTAACCCAAAATCTGATACATATACCACATTTGCATACGGATCTATAATATTAAAATCAGGATTCTCGTTTACTGTATTTCCTTCAAATGTAACTTGGTTGTCTATTACATTAAGACCTATAATCGTATAAAATGATTTATTAAAAGTATACTTATTGTATACATCCAATATTAAGTTCTCTCCTTCGGCAGAAAATGGGAAATCAGAAATAAAATTTCTTTCAAATGTACTATACGATGCATTTACATTTACACTACCATTGGTATATTTATATGTAGATGAAAGTCCCACTCTATATTGATCACTTTTAAAGACACTCCCTGTCACATCTGCAAAAGACCCACCATCAAAATCTGAATTAATATCTGTTACATTTCCAAATACGTTTACAGAAAATGCATCTGTAAATTGGTATCCTAGATTTACATCAAAACTCTTTCTAGAGAAATCATCTCTTTCTCCTTCTCCTTCTTCTACAATAGCAGCAGAAAGTCCGTCAGTAAATTGCTGATTGTATCCAGCTTTATATGTAAACTTATTTAGCGTTCCGTTTACATCTACACTATTATTAAAATCTGATAATCTGTAATCTTGATCATCTTGAGATTGATTTGTCCCAATACTAGAACTTACGACAACATTAATAGCTTCATCTGTTGCTTTTTTTGTTGTAATATTAATAACAGCTGCTGCTGCGCCACTTCCATAAAGTGTACTCGCTGCCCCTTTAATTATCTCTATTTTCTCTATATTCCCTAAAGATAATAGACGTAAATCATACTCTCCATTAATTTGAGATGGATCAGAAACTTGTACTCCATCAATAATAACAAGTACTTGACGATTTCTTCCTCCTCGTACAAAAACACCTAAGTTTTGTCCTGCATTACTTCTACTTCCGTTTATTTCAATACCAGATTTTGTATTGATTAATTCGGCTACAGAACGTCCTTGATTTTTTTCAATTTCGTCTTTAGAAATTGTAATTACTGTTTTTCCAGAATTTTCACGTTTTAATGCAAAACGAGAATCTGTTAACACTACTTCTTCTAATGTTTCAACTTTAGGTTGTTGATCTTGTTGTGCTGATGCAAACATAGAACACAAGATTCCTACTGCTAGAAACGCGTTTGATTTTTTTTTCATTTTTTTTAATTAAAATCGAGAATAGTATAATCACTATTATACGTAAACTTTTATCCCGAAAGTTTGACTTATTTTGCTGAAAATGGGCAGGTCTCCTGACTTATCTTATGTTATCATACCTTCCCAGCTTATGCCAGTGGTCTTGTAGTAAATAACATCCAAAAGGTGCCGAAATACATCGGCAAAGAATTACAGTTGCGGGAACAGTCCTGGAATTAATAGTTCACTATTTCACCAGATTCCCTTTTAATTGATACTATCATAAAATGACATAATCAAACCAAAATTCGATACGAAGATACTATCATTTTTATAATCAAATCTTATTTTCTTTACTATTAATTCAAAAAAACATAATCTTTGCATTCATAAATTCTGAAAAATAGAAGTATATGATCTATTATATTACAGGTGGTGAACGTTCAGGAAAAAGTAGTCATGCGCAAGCACTGGCTACTTCTCTATCTGACACACCAATATACATTGCAACATCACGCAATTGGGGCGGTGACCATACAGATCGTATTGATAGACATAAAGCAGATAGGGATGAACGTTGGACTTCTATAGAGGAAGAAAAAAACATTTCAGCAGTAGTTTCTACCGATGATGTCGTGGTAATAGATTGTGTGACTTTATGGCTTACAAACTATTTTGTTGATACAAAAAATGATATCCAGCAATGTTTAGCTTTCGCGAAAGCGGAATTTGACAAACTAGCAAATATAGATGCTACTATCATTATCATTTCTAACGAAATAGGAATGGGTGTGCATGCACAAACCGAAGTAGGTAGAAAGTTTACCGAACTTCAAGGTTGGGTAAATCAACACATTGCAAAACGAGCAGATAAAGCCACTTTTATGGTTTCTGGAATTCCTATGACTCTTAAATAAACTCTATACATGAACGTTACCATCACCTCTACTAAAAACAAAGAGTTAGAAGCTAAAATTCAACATAAAATTGACTTAAAAACAAAACCCATAGGTGCTTTGGGAATGCTAGAAAACATAGCCTTTCAAATAGGATGTATACAACAAACCGTATCGCCAAAAATCACAAAGCCAACTATCGTTGTTTTTGCTGGAGATCATGGGATTGCTGCTCAAGGAGAAGTAAATCCTTTTCCGCAAGAAGTAACATCTCAAATGGTGTATAATTTTGCACAGGGAGGTGCTGCTATTAATGTATTGAGTAAAACTAATAATATTGATTTAAAAGTCGTTGATGCTGGTGTAAACCATGACTTTGCAAATGATCTTAACATCATTAATGCAAAGGTCGCTATGGGAACTAAGAATTATCAGGATAGTCCTGCTATGACACCTCGTGAACTGGAAATTACGATTCGACACGCAGAGGATATTGTTTCTAATTTACATAAAGAAGGTGTAAATACGATTGGATTTGGAGAAATGGGAATAGGTAATACCTCATCGGCTTCTTTACTTATGAGTTATTTTACACAGATTCCAATAGGAGAATGTATCGGTTCTGGAACAGGGCTTGATCAAAATGGTATTAGCAAAAAGCAACGTATTCTATCAGAGGTATATCGCAACTATAATATTCAAAATCCAATAGAGGCATTAACAACTTTTGGAGGGTTTGAGGTAGCCATGATTACGGGGGCAATTTTAAAAGCCGCCGAATTAAAAATGACCATCGTAATTGATGGATTTATTGTCACTGCAGCTTTACTAGCTGCACACGCCATCCAACCCAACGTATTAGATTATTGCCTATTTGCGCATACCTCTAATGAGCAAGGGCATATAAAAATGTTAGATTTTTTAAAAGTACAACCTATACTATCTTTAGGATTACGACTAGGAGAAGGAACGGGTGCAGCACTAGCCATACCGTTGTTACAAGCTTCTGTTAATTTCTTAGATGAAATGGCTAGTTTTGAAAGTGCAGGTGTAAGCGGAGAAACAACCAACTAAATGAAAAAAGAAATTCATGTTTTTTTTACAGCCCTTATGTTTTTTACACGAATTCCGTGTCCAAAATGGGTAGACCACAATCCTACGTATCTCAAAAAAAGTGCTCGTTATTTTTCTTTAGTAGGGATTCTAGTAGGTAGTATCGCAGCACTTGTATTTTATGGAGCTTCGTTTATTTTACCTTTAGAAATTGCCATTTTACTAAGTATGGCAACATCAGTATATACGACAGGTGCTTTTCACGAAGACGGATTTGCAGATGTATGTGATGGTCTTGGAGGTGGGTGGACCAAAGAAAAAATCCTTCTCATTATGAAAGATTCTACGCTAGGCACCTATGGTGTCATTGGTTTAGGGTTATTACTAGCTATTAAGTTTTCAGCATTACGAGAAGTTCCTACGTATTATATTCCATTAACTATTATTTCTGGACATAGTTTAAGTCGCTTTATTGCTACTACATTACTGTATACACATCCTTATGTAAGAGATACAGAAGACAGTAAAGCCAAGCCTGCTGCAAAGAATATCAGTATAGATATTGTGATTATAAGCGGGCTTATAGGAATCATCCCATTATTCTTTTTTAAATCTCCTTGGGTATTTCTAGTCATCATTCCTATGTATCTATCCAAAATGTATCTGGGAGCCAAATTCACCAAATGGCTTGGCGGTCAAACAGGCGATTGCGCAGGTGCAGTACAACAGCTCTCTGAAGTCATTTTTTATATAAGTCTTATCACATTATGGACATTTATTTAGTACGTCACACCACTCCCAAAATAGACAAAGGCATTTGTTATGGTCAGAGTGATCTCGAACTTGCAGACAGTTATCCTGAAGAATTTAAAGCTATACTAGATGTAGTTCCTGAAGATTCGTATCACGTTATTTCAAGTCCTTTACAACGTTGTTCCGCTTTCGCGAAAGCGTACAAAACCCCCATCACTTATGACAATAGGCTAATGGAATTAGATTTTGGAGATTGGGAGCTTATGCCTTGGAATGATATTCCTCAAAAAGACATAGAGCCTTGGATGAATGACTTTGTAAACGTACGCGTTCCTAATGGAGAGTCCTATGTAGACTTGGCAACACGAGTATATTCTTTTTTTGAAGAATTGCAACAAGCTGAAACTATCCAAAATACTATTATTGTTTCCCATGCAGGTCCTATGCGTGCTTTGTTAGCTAGGTTACTTGACATTCCTTTAGAAAAATCATTTCGTATTAAGATTCAATACGGAGATGTGATTCATCTCAGGAAAGTGAATCAGGAGATTAAAGTAATGACTGATATTCCTGTTTCTTAATTCTTTTGAATATTTATAAAGTGATAGAAAGTATAATAGTTGTCATGCTGAACTTGTTTCAGCATCTCAAAAGATTACTCATGATTGTATTATTGAGACTCTGAAACAAGTTCAGAGTGAAGAGTTCATAAAAATTACTTCAGCTGTAATTCTGCAAAATTATAATTACTCGAAGTAGCTTTTCCAGTCATTTCAATATCTAATCGGTTCTTAAAAAAAGGAGTATTTACGACTAACGTATGATATTCTCCATTCTCACCGCAGGCGTCTACTCCCATAGCTTCTAATTCTTCTAGAAGTGACTTATCAATCATTCTTCCTAGAAAATCAGACCCTACTGTTTGATTACAAGACACAATCATAGCTTCTACTCCATCTTCGATCATGGCTAGCACTAATTCCTTTCTATCTCCTTGCCATAAAGGCAACACCGCTTCTACACTTGCTGCAGCAGATACTTTTTCCTCCCAAGCACGATGAGAAGCAATATCTATATCTCCAAAAACAGCATGAGACAAGTCATACCTCTTTACAAGGTCTTTTAAGTGTTTGATATAGTTTACTTCATAATCTGTCCACGTACTATTAAAAAAATGGATAGGAACTCCTATGGCTGTTGCTTGAGCCTCAAGAATTTCTTTAGGAATCCCATGAGAACGAGATCGATCTCCATATTCATTCATCACATTAAGAAGAACCGTAGGTTGATATCCAGATTGTACTGCTTTATAAAAAGCATAACAACTATCCTTACCTCCACTCCACGAGCATAAAAAATTCATTCATTATAATTTATCCCAAAAATACTTTTATGTAGATAGCAATACAAAAAAAATAACGAATTTTGATTTTCTAAATTCTACTTATGCGATTTATCATTGTTTGTATCTCCTGTTTATTTTTATATACTTCCTGTAAAGAAGAAAGTAAAAAGACCTCAACACCTTCTCAAGAAATAACCAAATCAAAAAGGTTCGAGGATATACAGTATGCAAAAGGGTTTTCTATAACTCATTATGCAGATTACAAAGAAATCACAGTCACATCTGCTTGGCCAGATAGTGATGAGATATTTACATATATTCTAACTAAAGATAAAAGTACATATACGCAACAAGACGAACATACTGTGGTGATTGAGTTACCTATAAAGAGAGTCATTGCAATGTCTACTACCAACATTCCATCTCTAGAGTACTTAGAAGTAGATGATTTGTTAGTAGGTTTTCCAAACACAAATTATATTTCTTCAGAAAAAACAAGAGCCAATATTGATAACGGAAAAATTAAAAACCTCAATAGTGATGTAGACATTAATATGGAACTTCTCTTAGAGCTAGAACCCGAACTTGTTATCGGTTTTTCTGTAAATGGTAGTAATAATACATTAGATAAGATAGAGCAATTTGGAATCCCCGTTGTTCTAGATGGTGCTTGGACGGAACAACACCCATTAGGCCGTGCAGAATGGATAAAATTTATTGCTGCATTTTTTGATAAAGAAACAGAAGCAGAGGCCATTTTTAAAAGTGTAGAAAGTGATTATTTAGAAGCCAAGAAAATTGCTTTGAATGTAAAAGAAAGGCCTATTGTATTTTCTGGATCGACCTTTAAAGATGTATGGAATATTCCAGGTGGAAAAAGTTTTGTAGCAAAATACTTAGAAGATGCAAATACCAATTACCTCTGGAAAGACACTCCTAATACAGGAAGCCTACAACTAAATTTTGAAAATGTATTGATCAAAGCGCAACAAGCACCATTATGGATTGGTGCAGGAAGTTTTACAGATAAAGCGCAGATGGTTGCAAACAATAAAAACTATGCTTTTTTTGATGCTTATAAAAATAGCAATATCTATACCTACACAAATAAGATTGGAGAAAACGGAGGATTACTTTATTTTGAATTAGGGCCCTTACGTCCAGATCTTATTTTAAAAGATATTATCTCTATAGCTCATCCAGAAATTTTGACAAACTATGAACCTTTCTTTTTTAAAAGATTAGAATAGAAATACCACACTATTTACGGTCATAAAAGAATTAATAAATATATGTGAACATTCTTTTTCCTATTTACGGAAAACCGTAATACAATTACATATCGTTTACAGAAATTAGCCTCCGAAAGATTAAGAGTTAGTTAATTTTTTACGATTATTTACGAAAGTGCTTACCTAGGGGAAGGGTGGGCACTTTTTTATTTATAAGCTATTATTTAATAAATAATAGCCTACCATTTATATTTCCTTTTCAAAATCAAAATCTCAATCACTAAGAACCCTGCTAGTGTTAACGTTCCATATACAAAAGGACTTGTCGTTGCTACACTCATATCTACATTTGGCACATTAAAACTAGGCAATTCCCAAGTAGGAATCTTAGTTGAAACATCACGTAACGCACTAGAAATTGTAGTAAGTCCTATATTCTGTATACTTACATATCCTATAAGTCCTCCTATAATCGCAATGAGAAAACTCCACATTCTTCTAGAAATAAGAGGTTCATATACTATTACTGTTTGAGTAGCTTGTTCTGTCTGAATCTTATCCATAAGAGTTTGAGTAAAATCTACCGAAGGAGCTTTTACGTCTACACTCTGAATGGCCTTAGACACTAACTGATCTACTATTTTTTCTTCATTAATTTTCATAACGTGCTACTAGTTCTTGTGGCAACTGTCTTGCCATAATCGTATATAATTTCTTTCGAGCTCTAAATATTTTCACTTTCACATTGTTCTTTGTCATCCCAGTCACGGTTGCAATTTCTTCCAATGATTGTTCTTCTAGATAATACAAAGTTACTAGAAATGCATCTTCTTCTCGCAATTGCTGGATACACCCCTCCAATTGATCTCTCAATTCTCTAGTTTCAATCACTTCCAGAATACTGGCTACTTTCTCTTCTGTAATCTCTTCATTAATTTCGGCAGCATGATGTGTCGGTATCTTACGCTTTCGCGAAAGCGTATCCAAACACTTATGATACGTGATACTATATAACCATGTACTAAACTTTGAAGTTCCTTTAAAAGTATCCAACTTCTGAAATACTTTCAAGAATACATCTTGAGCTACCTCCTCTGCATCTTCTGTCGTTTTCATCATACGCAAGCAAAGTGTATAGACCATGTTTTTATAACGATCTATCAATGTAGCAAAGGCATTTGCATTGCCCGCTAAGGTCATTGTTATGTATTTCTGGTCATCTTGATGGGTCATTCTTGATGGATCATTACAGTAGTAAGACTCAAATATGTATCATACGGTTACATTATTTGTTATAAAAGTTACTAAAAAAGAAAATAGAGAATAAATTTGTCAAGGAAACACTCGTTAGAACATAGATATATTATATTTCATTATTGTAAATCATATAGAAAAGTTGACACTCCAGAAAAGAGATATATTGAGGTATAAAGGAGCAGAGATTCAGATATGGGATAATATCTTAACTGAATATTTTGAGAGATATCCCGAAAGAGTTTCCAAGACTCCTTTTATGATTACGTCTTTATGGAGAGGTTATTTTTCAGAATTTGAAATATCAAAAAACAACGAACTACATATTGTTTCTTTAAAGAGATATATAGGAGTTGATAAAAAAACTTCTGATTTTTTCATTCCAGAAAGTGTTTTAGACAAAGCATTTCCTTCTACTAAAAAATGTGAATTCTTTTCTGGATTTCTAAGAATTGACGATGCTCATACAGGTGTAGAAAATGCCATATTTATAGTATTAGAATTTGATCAGGGAACGCTGATAAAAGAACATCATTTAAGCGTTACTGAATTTCAAAAACTATATGAAAAAGAAAGGGTGTATAATAGTAGTTATACTTAATAGTTTATTCTTTGTCTATTAAGTAAATCATACAGTTACTTTCTAGTTTCTTTTGTTTTGTTTACTAACTTTATCAACACAGTTAATTATATGTAAACACATTACTCACTGTTAAAGCTTTAGGTAGATACAGTTTATAAATGCAAAAATAGTAGTTGTATATTTATAATTACAATCAACAAGGTTTAATTCATCTTTCAATCAAAACTTATATCCATGAATACATTATCAGTATTTCGTTTATCAAAATCTGTCATACTTCTTTTCTTTAGTTTTTTTGTCTATTTCGTTTCATCAGCACAAGGGTTTGAAGGGTATTACCAAACACCAGCTATTTATGAGAACACCATTGTATTTGCTGCCGAAGGTGATCTTTGGACAGTTCCTTTAACTGGAGGGTTAGCCCAACGATTGACGACACACTCTGAAAGAGAAATGTTCCCTTCGATTTCTCCAGATGGAAAGACTATTGCTTTCTCTGCTAGTTATGAAGGACCTACAGAAGTTTATACAATGCCAATCGAAGGGGGGCTACCTAAAAGGTGGACTTATGAACGAGCATCTTCTATCACCAATTCTTGGACACCAGATGGTAAAATAATATATAGTACTCGAGCTTACTCAAAAGTTCCTAGTAATCAGATTCTAGCTATAGATTTAGTAACTAAACATAAGACTAAAATTCCACTTTCTCAAGCTAGTGAAGCCTCTTATGATGACACAGGTAAAACAGTGTATTTTGTGAGTCCAGGTTATCACGGAAATGTTACTAAAAGATATAAAGGTGGTACAGCCAGACAAATCTGGAAATTCACACAAGGAACTGATGAAGCAGTAAAATTAACAACAGATTACATTGGAGGAAATCATCACCCGATGTGGTATTCTAAAAGGATATATTACATCTCAGATAGAGACGGTATTATGAATATCTGGTCTATGAATGAAGACGGGGAAGATCATAAACAGCATACAAGTCACAAGGATTTTGATGTTCGCTCTGCTAGTATATCTAATGGTAATATTGTTTATCAAATGGCTGCAGATCTATGGCATTATAATTTAACCTCTAAAGAGAGTAAAAAAATCAACATCAAATTGGTCTCTGATCTTGATCAACTACGAGTGAAGTGGGATGATAACCCATCTCAATATATTACTTCTGTGCATGCTGATCCTAATGGTAAACAAATTGTAATAACAGCTAGAGGTCGCGTTTTTGTAGCTCCAGTCAATTCAGGTCGTCTTATATCCTTTACAGATAAGACATCTGTGAGATATAGAGATGCCATATTTTCTCATGATGGATCAACTATTTACACACTCTCTGATGAGTCAGGAGAGTTTGAATTTGTAAGCATGCCATCAAATGGACAAGGTTCAGAAAATAGTATTACAAGTAATGGTGATGTTCTTAGATATGGAGGCGAGCCTTCTTCAGACGGCAAATGGATTGCCTATAATGATTTAGAAAACAATATGTATGTCCTCAATATATCTAATGGAGTGAGCAAAAAGATTTCTACTAATCAAGAAGGTATCAGAGGTTTTTCATGGTCTCCAGATAATACATGGTTAGCATTTGTACAAACGGCTTCTAATACGATGGCACAAATCAAAATTTATAATGTGAATACTGGTATCTCCTTTGATCTAACGACTGATAGAGCTAATAGCTTCAATCCAAAATGGAGTCCTGATGGTAAGTTCATTTATTTTATTTCAGATAGGAGTTTCACTTCTTTAGTTGGTAGTCCATGGGGTACTAGACAACCAGAACCATATTTTGATGCAAGTGAGAAAGTATATCATGTCGCTTTAAAAAAGGGAACACGTTCCCCTTTTAGAGAAGACGATGAACTTTTTAATGATACTAAAAAAGAAGACTCTTCTACTAAAACTGATAAGAAAAAGAAAAGCGAGGAGGAAGATAATAACAAATTAGTAGTCAGTATAGATCAAGTAGGTATTCAAGAAAGAATCATAGAAGTTCCTATCAAACCGGGTAACTATAATGGACTTGAAGTGAATAAAAAAGCACTTTATTTAACCTCAAGTGAAACAGGAGTCAATGCCAAGAGACATTTATCCTTTGTAAAGATTGACAATAAAGACGTGAGTCTAAAAACAATGGTAAACGAAATTAATTCATTCGAACTTACGAGTAATGGTAAAAAAATTCTGGTTAGAAAAGGGAGGAATTATCATATGATTGATGCAGGAATATCTAAAGTAAGTAATCTATCAGAAAGTAAAATAAATTTAAACGGGTGGAAATTACCGATTATACCTCAAGAAGATTGGAAACAGATCTTTACTGATGCTTGGCGCATGGAGCGTGATTATTTTTACGATAAAAATATGCATGGGGTAGATTGGGATGCAATGCATACCAAATATTTACCACTCGTTGACAGGGTCACAACACGAAGTGAACTTTCTGACCTCATCGGTAGGTTTGTTGGAGAACTATCTGCTCTACACACGAGTGTTCGAGGTGGTGATCAAAGAAATGATGATAAAAATATTTCGGTAGCAAGTCTGGGTGCTGTGTTTATTAGGGACGAGCAAAAAAAAGGATTTAAAATCGAGCATATCTATAAAGTTGATCCTGATTATCCTAATGAAAAGTCACCTTTGGACGATCCCTATTTAGATGTACGTATCGGAGATGTAATTACCCATGTTAATGGTAAAGAAGCATTATCTGCCGTTGATATAGGTGAGTTAATTCGTGATCAAGCTGGAAAACAAGTACGAATGACACTATCCCGCGGTACTTCATCTAGAGATATCATTGTTAAACCAGTAGCAAACGATTATAACCTTCGCTATCGTGATTGGGAGTATGGCAATCGTCTTGATGTGGAAAAAAAGAGTAAAAATGACATTGGTTATTTACACTTAAGGGCTATGGGTAACAATGATATTAGTCAATTTTATCGTGAATTCTATCCAGTTTTCAATAAACCAGGCCTTATTATAGATGTGAGGTATAATTTTGGAGGTAATATCGATAGCTTTATTTTAGAAAAACTTCTAAGAAAGGCTTGGATGTATTGGAAAGCAAGATCAGGAGAACCATACTGGAATATGCCTTATGCATTCAGAGGTCATATTGTAGTACTTGTAAATGAAAACACATATTCTGATGGCGAAGCATTTGCAGACGGTTTCAAAAAATTAGAGTTAGGTACAACAATAGGAACTCGAACATGGGGTGGTGAAATCTGGTTAAATAGTAGTAATAGATTAAGTGACAATGGACTTGCTAGAGCTCCTATGTTTGGTGTATATAGTGACAAAGGGGAATGGTTGATTGAAGGACGTGGATTTGAACCTGATATTGAAGTAGAGAACCTTCCTCACTCAACATTTAATGGACAAGATGCACAACTCGATGCTGCAATCAAACATCTACAACAACTCATCAAAGAAGATCCTCGAGAAGTCCCAGCACCACCTGCCTATCCAGATAAGTCATTTAAAAATAATAGAAAGAAAGGGTAAAAGACAACTACAAAAAGCTATACGTAGTCGTATTCTACTAAATATTAAACCTAATGCTTCCTAGAATATTTTTAGCGAAAGCAAAAAAACTTTACAATTTCTGTAACCGTTTTAAAATATACCCCGTCTTATGAGCAAATAAATAATCATAAATCAATTAAAAATCAACAATTATGGGAGGAGAAATTATCATATTTATATGTCTTTTTGGAGCCTTTTTCGGAATCGCTTACTTACATTACTCTACACGTAACAAAGAACGCCTAGCACTCATTGAAAAAGGGGTAGATGCAGGCATCTTTAAGCAATCTAAAGAAACTCCACCTATTTGGAAAGTACTGACAATTAATCTAGCGTTATTATTAATGGGAATTGGATTAGGAATCTTAATCGCACTGATACTTCATCCTGTATTTGGTCATGAAGACGCTATATATCCAGCTGTTATCTTCTTAATGGCAGGAACAGGACTTCTTTCAGGATTCTTCCTAACAAGAAAATTAGTAAAGGAATAAGTATAACACGCTCATTGCTTTTGAAGTCAGGTACGTGATTACGCGTACCTGATTTTTTTATATGCTTTCGCGAAAGCGTATAAAAAAACTTAAAAGTTGTGAATTTTAATTTGCTACTTCACTGATGAATTTAATACGATACAGACGTAACTCTTCATCATCATAATCTCCATCAAACTCTTCAAGTGCCGCTTCTATTCCATCGGTTTCGGACTCTATAAAATACTCATGAAGTTCTTCTTGTTGATCTTCATCTAGCAAATCATCTATCCAATATGAGATATTAAGCTTTGTACCACTATAGACAATGGCTTCCATTTCTTTAATGAAGTCCTTCATGTCCTTCCCTTTTGCCGCAGCAATATCATCTAGAGGTAACTTACGGTCTACATTCTGAATGATGTATAGTTTAAGTCCGCTATTGGCTCCTGTACTTTTTACAATAAGATCATCTGGACGCAAAATTTCATTATCAGCTACATATTTTTCAATAAGAGCGACAAATTCTTTTCCATATTTCTTTGCTTTTCCATCACCTACTCCATGTACTGAAGAAAGTTCTTCGATCGTCATAGGGTATTTAATCCCCATATCTTCAATAGATGGGTCTTGAAAAACGATATATGGTGGTACATTCAGTTTCTTGGATACTTTCTTACGAAGATCCTTAAGCATTACTACCAATTTTTTATCGGCACCTCCACCTTTGCCTCCAGAGACAATCTGATTATTTGTATTCTCATCATATGTATGATCATCTGTCATCATAAATGAGGTAGGTGCATCTATATATGCCAATCCAGCTGGTGTCATTTTTATAACGCCATAAGTCTCTATATCTTTTTTGATATACCCCGCTACTAACGCTTGTCTTAATAAAGCATGCCAATAGGTTCTCTCTCGTTCTTTACCACAACCAAAGAAAGGCTGTTGGTGTGTTTTATGAGAAGTAATGATCGCATTTTCTTCTCCTCGTAAGGTAAATACGAGTTCTTTTCCTTTATATATTTGTTTGGTATCTCGTACTACTTTAAGCACAGTTATAAGCTCATCTTTTGCTTCATGCTTTTTCTTAGGATAACGCATATTGTCATCAAGCATTCCTCCTTCTCCAGTCTCATTGTCAAATTCTTCTCCAAAATAATGTAAGATAAATTTACGTCTAGACATACTCGTTTCTGCATAGGCAACCACTTCTTGAAGTAATGCTTGTCCTATTTCCTGCTCTGCCACAGGCTTGCCACTCATAAATTTTTCTAGTTTCTCTATATCTTTATAAGCATAAAAAGCAAGACAGTGTCCTTCTCCTCCATCACGACCAGCACGACCAGTTTCTTGATAATAACTCTCTATACTTTTAGGAATATCATGATGTATCACAAAACGTACATCTGGTTTATCGATTCCCATTCCAAAAGCAATGGTAGCAACTACTACATCTGTATCTTCCATCAAGAACATATCCTGATGTTTCACACGTGTTTTTGCATCTAGTCCTGCATGGTAAGGAACAGCTTTTAGTCCGTTTACCTGTAATGTTTGTGCAAGTTCTTCTACACGCTTTCGCGAAAGACAATAAATAATACCACTCTTCCCTTCGTTCTGTTTTACAAACCGAATAATATCTGCATCTGCATCCTTTGTTTTAGGGCGTATTTCGTAATAAAGGTTTGGTCTATTAAAAGATGCTTTAAACGTATTTGCATCTGTCACTCCTAAGTTTTTAAGAATATCTTCTTGCACTTTTGGAGTAGCTGTAGCAGTTACAGCGATGATAGGAATATTATCTCCTATTCTTTTAATAATACTGCGGAGGTTACGATATTCAGGTCTAAAATCATGACCCCATTCTGAAATACAATGCGCTTCATCTATGGCTAGAAAAGAAATAGGAACCGATCGTAAAAATTCTGCATTTTCTTCTTTGGTAAGAGATTCGGGTGCTACATACAGTAGTTTTGTCACACCACGAGTGATATCTTCTTTTACCGTTTTTATTTCACCTTTGGTCAAAGAAGAGTTCAACACATGAGCAATTCCCTCTTCTTGGGAAATCCCTCGTAATGCATCCACTTGGTTCTTCATTAAAGCGATTAATGGAGAAACCACAATGGCCGTACCTTCTTTTAATAATGCAGGTAATTGATAACAAAGTGATTTCCCACCACCGGTAGGCATAATCACGAATGTATGGTCTCCACCAACAATACTTTTTATAACTTCTTCTTGAAGTCCTTTAAACTGCCCAAAACCAAAATATTTTTTAAGCGAAGCGTGTAAGTCTATTTGCCCAGTATTCATGTATTCTTGTGCATTTTTGCATACCTTTGTATTACATAAATATAGTGAATTCCTTACGGTATACAAACCTAATAAAAACTAAGTTTTGAACATTTCCCAGCAAATAATTGCTAGCGCTCAGAAAACCATAGCTATAGAACAAGAAGCAATCGCTCATCTACACACATTAATAGACGAAGAATTTGCCCAGGCAGTTTCGGTAATTTATAATTCTGTAGGAAGAGTAATTATTACCGGAATAGGTAAAAGTGCGATTATTGCTCAAAAAATTGTAGCAACACTCAATAGCACAGGAACTCCTTCTATTTTTATGCATGCCGCAGATGCTATACACGGAGATCTAGGAACCATTCAGCAAGATGATGTGGTGATTTGTATTTCAAAAAGTGGAAATACACCCGAAATAAAAGTATTGGTTCCTCTTATTAAAAAAACCAACAACCCCTTAATTGCAATTACATCCAATAGAGATTCTTTCTTAGGAACACAAGCTGATTATGTATTACACGCTTACGTCAGTGTAGAGGCTTGTCCTAATAACCTTGCTCCTACTACAAGTACAACTGCACAACTTGTAATAGGTGATGCCGTTGCCGTTGCATTACTAGATCTCAGAGGATTTTCTGATAAAGATTTTGCAAAATACCATCCTGGTGGAGCTTTGGGTAAAAAACTTTATTTACGAGTAAGTGACTTAACCGAGGCAAATGAACGCCCTTCAGTCGCTCCAAATGCAAGTATTAAGGAAGTGATTGTTGAGATTTCGGCAAAAAGATTAGGCGTTACAGCTGTAATAGAAAATACAGAAATCATAGGAATCATCACTGATGGTGACTTACGTAGGATGCTTTCTGAAAATGATAATTTAGAAGGACTTACTGCTCGAGATATTATGAGTGCATCTCCTAAAACAATAGAAAACGACGCCATGGCTGTAAAAGCCAAACGTGTCTTAGAAGAAAACGGAATTAGCCAACTACTTGCGACAAACCAAGGGATCTATGCGGGTGTTGTACACGTACATGACTTAATAAAAGAAGGTATTATTTAATGGCATCAAAAAAAATCAAAAAAAATGCAGGAGAGATGTCTTTCCTAGATCATTTAGAAGAATTACGCTGGCATTTAATACGATGTACTCTGGCTGTTGTTATTATAGGTACTGTTGCCTTTATTTTTAGAACCTTTTTATTTGATGTCATTATTTTTGCTCCAAAAGATGCAGACTTCATATCCTATGATATCCTCTGCAAAATATCGAATCTTATCGGTATGGAAAAAGGGTGTATAGGCGAAGGAGATTTAGATTTTATTGTACAAAGTCGCAAAGTTGCTGGGCAATTTAATGCTGCTATCTGGACATCTATTACCGCAGGTATTGTCGTTGGATTTCCATACATATTATATGAGTTCTGGAAGTTTATATCCCCTGGCTTATACGACAATGAACGTAAAAGCTCAAGAGGTTTTATTATCATCGCATCTTTATTATTTTTTATGGGTGCATTTTTTGGATATTATGTAATTACGCCATTATCAGTAAATTTTTTAGCTGGATTTAAGATCTCAGAAATTATACTAAATGAATTTGATATTGATTCTTTCATTAGTTTAGTTAGAGCATCTGTACTGGCCGCTGGAATCATATTTGAACTTCCTATCATTATTTATTTTCTAACTAAAATTGGACTAGTAACACCTACATTTTTAAGAAAAAACAGAAAGTATGCACTAGTTATCGTATTGATCCTCTCTGCGATCATTACACCTCCAGACATCTCAACGCAAGTTATTGTGGCTGTACCTATATTGATTTTATATGAAGTAAGCATCCTTATCAGTAGGATTGTTGTAAAACGAGAAGAGAAAAGGCTCAAAAAACAGCAAGCTTAATTAAAATCTAAAATGTCAGATTACACGATTCTAATGAGTAAATCATTTGTATAAAAAGAAGAAAAACCTCCTACGTGGGAATGAAAATATAAAAGCTATGAGTAAGCAAGTAGAAGAATTTAATGAGTATCGCGTTAGAATGAACGAGATGATACTTGGTGATAATAATAAAGTAATCAAACGTATTTTTAATCTGGATACCAATACCTATACAGCTGGTGCTCTTGATGTAAAAACCAAAGAATTACTAGGGCTTGTTGCCTCAGCTGTATTACGTTGTGATGACTGTATAAAGTACCATCTTGAAACAGCTCATAAAGAAGGAGTCACCACAGAAGAAATGATGGAGACAATGAGTGTTGCAACCCTTGTGGGAGGTACGATCGTGATACCACATTTACGTAGAGCAAGAGAATTCTGGCATGAGTTAGAAACACAAGGCAACTAAGACCGAAGCGTTAACACATTCCTAAAGTATCTTCTTACTTTATAGCAAATCACACGAAACACGTATATTTACGACTTATGAAATGAGTGTAAATAAATTTAATTAATTATTTACTACCTAAAAGTAATTAAATTTTTTATGCGAAAGCGTAGCGGTTGATTTAAGCATAAAATTTTTATTTATTTCATCTTTAATGAAATAAAAATTTAAAAGTAAATGAAATTACGCGCAGATAATCTAATGAAATCCTATAAAGGCCGAAAGGTTGTAAAAGGAATTTCTGTAGAAGTAAATCAAGGGGAAATTGTAGGACTTCTTGGGCCTAATGGCGCCGGAAAAACGACTTCTTTTTATATGATTGTAGGATTAGTAAAACCCAATGGAGGAACTATCTTTCTAGACAATCAAGAGATTACAAAATTCCCTATGTATAAGCGTGCTCAAAATGGTATTGGGTACCTCGCACAAGAAGCCTCTGTTTTTAGAAAACTGAGTATAGAGGACAATATCCTAAGTGTATTACAACTCACTAAACTTTCTAAAAAAGAGCAACTCCATAAAATGGAAGAACTCATTGAAGAGTTTAGTCTAGGACACATACGTAAAAGTAGAGGAGATTTATTATCTGGAGGAGAACGTAGACGTACAGAGATTGCTCGTGCACTTGCAACCTCTCCCAATTTCATATTACTGGATGAACCCTTTGCAGGAGTAGATCCCGTAGCAGTAGAAGATATCCAGCGTATCGTCGCACAACTTAAAGATAAAAATATAGGGATTCTTATTACCGATCATAATGTACAAGAAACCCTTGCCATTACAGATCGCACCTATCTTATGTTTGAGGGTAGTATCTTAAAACATGGAATTCCTGAAGAACTCGCTGCCGATGAGATGGTACGTAAAGTATATCTAGGGCAGAACTTTGAACTCCGAAAGAAAAAATTATTTTAATCAATATATTTATATACACAAAAGCCCTTTTCAAAATTTTGAAAAGGGCTTTTTAATTGAATCACATTTTTATGCTTCAGGTGTTATTCCTTTCTGTAATTTAATTGTAAGTATTAGCATTGCCAGTCTTCCTATCAAAAATGCTAAGAGCCCAAATACTGTTGTAAGTAAAGCAACTTTAAGACCTGAGGCAAACATAGGTTGAGATACATTACCTCCTATAGCTTCAAAAGCGTCAAAAGCACTAATAAGCCCTAAAGTAGATCCCAAAAATCCCCAAATCATTGCAAAAAGACTCAGATGTCCTATAAGTTGATTGGTGTGTATCGTATTTTTCTTTCCTAATAGACTCAGGGTAAATAATACTATAATGGCAATAATGATAAGTACCAGAGGAACCATAAATACTGGGCCTCCTTCTTGAATTCTATCTATTAATTGTGACATAATTTCTAAATTTTAAAGTTACTGATTATTATTCAAAATATGTTTGTAAGACACCCATCATGATCTCCTGTAAAGATCCATCATAAGCATTTGCGACTAACGTTATTGATACTTTTTTCTCTGGAAAAAAAATAGCTAATGATTTAAAACCGTCTATTTGTCCACTCATTCCATACCCTTGCATATTCATAATAGGCGCACCTCCTAATCCCATTCCCATACCTGAACTTACATCTGTCATGTGCTCATACGAAGTTTGTGATATAAGCTCTCCAGTATATAAAGCATTTGTAAATACATTTACTTCTGACGGGGTACTTATAATAGCTCCTGCCCCTGTTGGAGCACTCATATCTGTATATTGAGACACCATTTCCCAATCTTCATCAACACGTTGGTAGGATACTGCTTCTTGTTTGCCTTGTGGCATATCTGTACCTATTCTAGTAATGTCTAATTGTAACGGTTTTACAAGTCTATCTTGAACGATATTATAGAAGCTTTTTCCTGTAGCCATCTCTGCAACATACGCTAGCAGTATATAATTTGTATTACAATAAGAAGTATCGGTACCTGGTTCAAAAATAACACCATTTTTAGTCATACGATCAATCATTTTTACACGTGTTTGAGGTTCGTACATCCAAGTTGTAAAGTGCTCATCTTCTGTAATATTAAATAATCCACTTTGATGTTTAAGGAGGTTCTTAATTGATATTTTGGAAGCATTAGGAAGTTTTGGAAAAAACGTACTTAATGGAGTATCCATTTTTAATTTCCCTTCTTCTACCAATTGTATAATAATAGTTGCTGTATACATTTTGGTCACAGATCCTATACGATATTGGGTCATATTATTCCCTTTTATCTTTTGATCGATATTTGCATACCCAAAAGATTTCTGATATACTTCTTTACCTTCTTTATAGATGGAAATTCCTCCCATTCCTTGTGCCGTTGTTTCAAGGGTATTAAAAATAGTATCTAACTCACTTTGACCTTTGTTTTGTCCAATGATAGAGCAGAAACTTAATAAAAATAGTATTGTTATTTTTTTCATAGGTGATGTATGTATCATTTAATACTTCAAATGTATCTTCTATACGCTTTCGCGAAAGCGTAATGCGACCAATACCCTCTTTTACACTCGTTATAACATAAAATAGTATCATAAAGACATATCGCGTGATGATTATGTCATTTACAGCGGAAAATCTGTAATCTGTCTCAAAAACCTGCATAGTTTAAAGATTTTATTCACCTTTGTATGATGTTTAAATCAATACTGAAGGAACTAAAATTTACACCAGTACATATTATTTTATGGATGGGTGTATGGCTATTCTATAGCTATTTCTTTAGTTATGGATCAAATAATACAGACTTTGTATTCTGGTTTTCTACAAGTCTTTTACCAGTAACAATTATTATTACGTACTTTATATCGTATGGGCTTATTCCTAAATATTTGATTACAAAAAAGTATGTCCTCTTTATAACATATCTAGTTTATACAGTCATTTGCTCTATATACCTTATTCTTATTATTACTTTTATTAATCTAATTTTCTTATCTGATTTTAGAATTACAGAAATGCCATTACTTACTCGTAATGTGATATTTGTTCTTATCCTTGTATATCTTGTGGTAAGTGTGGTTTGTTTTATACAGTTATTAAGGTATAATCACAAAACATCAAACAGAAATAAAGAATTAGAAAATAAGCTTTTAGAAGGAAAGCTACTTCTTAAACAAAAAGAGTTGTATTACCTCAAACAACAGATACATCCTCATTTCTTATTCAATACACTAAATACCGTTTATGGTTTTGCTCTTAAAGGATCAAAAGAAACACCAGAACTTATACTCAAATTATCTAATCTCTTAGATTATATTTTAAATCAGATAGAAAAACCAACGGTTCCATTAACAGAAGAAATCAAACATATAGAGGCATATATTGGTCTAGAACGCGTTCGTTTTAGAGATACGTTGCGTATTACTTTTACAAAAGACATTCAAAAAGAGATACAAGTTCCTCCTATGTTATTTATTGCCCTTGTAGAAAATGCCTTCAAACACGGAGCTCCTGTGAATGATTTTTTAGATATTAAAATCCATTTAAAAACAGATGCTACTTCTTTATATTGTACTATTGAAAATACGATAAACATAAAAAATAAAAATAAAGAAAGTCACGGTATCGGACTGGAGAATACCAAAAAACGTTTAGAAACATTATATCCAGATTTATATACATTAAGCAGTGTACAGGAAGAAAACACTTATAAAGTACACGTAGAGATACAACTTAATTCATGACAAAACAGTATACAGCCATACTTGTAGATGATGAGCCAACTGCTCGTGAGATACTTGCTACGCATCTAAGTAAAATAGATGCTATTCAGGTAGTTGCTAGCTGCAAAAATGCTACCGAAGCTTTTTCAGAATTAAGTAAACAGCATATAGATCTCGTTTTCTTAGATATCAATATGCCAGAAGTAACTGGATTGATGTTTGCAAATGCAATCCAAGGAAAGAGTAATGTCATCTTTACAACAGCGTATCGAGAATATGCTGTCGATGGGTTTGAACTACAGGCTGTTGATTATTTATTAAAACCTATTTCCTTAGAGCGTCTTATGAAAGCCGTTCATAAGTTTATAGGAGAACAAACGACGTCACAGGTACAACAAGTACACGAGTTTACTTTTTTTAGATGTGATCGTAAGATGGTCAAAATCAATTTTGAAGACCTCTTATATACAGAAAGTCGTGGAGATTATATAAAGCTTTACACAAAACAAGAAGCATATATTACTAGGGAAACCATACGTACTATTATTGATAAACTTCCTGAACAGTCCTTTATACGTACGCATCGTTCTTTTATCATAAATATCTCAAAAATAGATAGTTTCACAAATGAACATATTACGATAGGACGCTCCTCAATCCCTATAAGTAGAAGCTATAGAGATGCTGTAGCTCACCGTCTTAATACAATAAAATAATAACTATAATAACTATATTAAGTATCTTTGCAAGACTGCTTAATTTCTTTCGACAGAGAGTAGTATAATAATAAAAATATTTCTAACGGAGTTTATACAAATGTATAATTAACGTGTTGGAATTACACGAAGATGAAAACAGAATTGGAAAAAAACACTGAATATTACCAAGAGCAAATAGATGCTATGGGTAATGATCATATAGGTTCAAGTGCCATTACACCTCTACGTGATGATGCTTTTGAACTAAGTGATATAGAAAAAATAGCAAGTATCAAAAAAGATGTTGCTCATATCATGCAAACATTAGGTCTTGACATGACTGACGATAGTCTTAAAGGTACTCCTACTCGAGTAGCAAAGATGTTTGTCAATGAGATTTTTGGAGGTTTACATCCAGATCGTAAACCTAAAGCATCTACATTTGATAATAATTACAAGTATGGAGAAATGCTTGTAGAAAAAAATATTGTTGTGTACTCTACGTGTGAGCACCACCTCTTACCTATCGTAGGCAGGGCGCACGTAGCATACATATCAAATGGTACTGTAGTAGGTCTTTCTAAAATGAATCGTATTGTAGATTATTATGCAAAACGACCACAGGTACAAGAAAGACTTACGATGCAAATTGTCCAAGAGCTCCAAGAAGCTTTAGGTACAAAAGATGTAGCCTGCGTTATAGATGCAAAACATTTATGCGTTAATAGTCGCGGCATACGCGATATAGAAAGCAGTACTGTTACCAGTGAGTTTGGTGGAAAATTTAAAGAAACAGAAACTCGAAGAGAATTTTTAGATTATATAAAATTAGATACTAATTTTTAATTCCTTTTAGAAAACACACCAAACATCTATTAAAATTTAAAAAAGCGGTAACCAATGTGTTATCGCTTTTGATTTTGACACAAAGCATACTATCTTCGTTATCAATATTACAATCATTTTAAAAGCCCAAAGAATGGCATTATATAAAGAGCAACAGTTAAAAATGTACAATTCTCTAACAGGAAAAAAAGAAGCGTTTATTCCCCTTCTAGAAGGACATGTTGGAATGTATGTCTGTGGTCCTACTGTATATAGTAATGTACATTTAGGAAATGTACGCACATTCATGAGTTTTGATATGATTTTTAGATACCTTAAACATTTAGGATATAAAGTACGTTATGTACGTAATATCACAGATGCTGGTCACTTAACAGATGATGGAGATCAAGGAGAAGATAAAATTGCAAAAAAAGCACGTCTTGAAAAAATAGAACCTATGGAAATTGTACAGCAGTATACTGTTGACTTTCATAACGTTTTAAATACCTTTAATTTCTTACCTCCTAGCATAGAACCAACTGCAACAGGACACATTATAGAACAGATAGAAATCATTAAAAAGATCATAGATAACGGATATGCCTATGAAAAAAATGGTTCTGTATATTTTAATGTAAACACATTTAATAAAGATCATGAATACGGTAAATTGAGCGGTCGTAAATTAGAAGATATGATTGCCAATACGCGTGCTCTTAATGCACAGGATGAAAAAGAAAATCCGCAAGATTTTGCTCTTTGGAAAAAAGCAGGTCCAGAACACATTATGCGTTGGCCTAGTCCTTGGGGAGATGGTTTTCCAGGATGGCATTTAGAATGTACTGCAATGAGTACAAAATACCTAGGAAATCAATTTGATATACACGGTGGTGGTATGGATTTAAAATTCCCACACCATGAATGTGAGATTGCTCAAAACGAAGCCGCTCTTGGAACTGTACCTGTTCGCTACTGGTTACATGCAAATATGCTCACGCTTAATGGTCAAAAAATGTCAAAAAGCACAGGTAATAATATTAATCCTGGAGAAATATTTACTGGAGATAGCCCACATCTAACTAAAGGCTTTGCTCCTAGTGCCGCCCGTTTCTTTGTACTACAAGCTAATTATAGAAGTATTCTAGATTTTAGTAATGATGCATTACTTGCGAGTGAAAAAGGCTTTAATCGTCTTATGGAAGCTCTTAAAATCATGAAGTCATTACCTACAAGTACTACAAGTACTATGGATATTGCAGCATGGCGACAGTCTTGTTATGATGCAATGAATGATGATTTTAATAGTCCAATTCTGATTGCACAACTCTTTGAAGGTGTAAAACAAATACATCTAATTAAAGATGAAAAAGCAACCATTACGGCCGATGATTTAAAGGTATTAATTCACACTCTTGAAACTTTTGTTTTTGATGTATTAGGTCTTGAAGATGGGGACGCTTTCGCGAAAGCGGACGATTCCAAACTCTCTGGCGCAGTCGAATTATTAATCAAACTTCGTAAAGAAGCTAGAGAGAATAAAGACTTTGCTACTAGTGACAAAATAAGAGATGAATTACTTGCTTTAGGAATCCAATTAAAAGATGGCCGTGAAGGCACTACGTTTACGACAAGCTAATGGCATCTTTTAAAAAAATAGCTGTTGCGCCGTTTCTAGGAATCATTTGGTTTTACCAAAAATTCATTTCTTCTTGGACACCATCTAGTTGCCGATATACACCTACCTGTTCGCATTATACAAAAGAAGCATTGCAAACACACGGACTTATAAAAGGAAGTCGTTTATCTATAAAACGCATTTTTTCATGTCATCCATGGGGAGGACAAGGACATGATCCTGTACCTCCTATAGAAGAACCTAAAAATTAAGAGAAGGATAACGCAAAGGCACATGGACTTTGTTATCTTTATCCTTTAGATAAGAATAATTATGCTGCCACTCAAATTTACTTGGAATCCAATTTCTGGATTAGATCTTGGTTTTCTTACCATTCATTTTTATAGTTTAATGTTTGTCATTGCCTTTTCATTAGGATTCTACCTCATGAAAAAAGTGTATAAAAACGAAGATATTCCATTAGAGAAGTTAGACAAGCTATTTATCTATGCGGTTGTTTCTATCCTTATAGGAGCACGTCTAGGCCATGTTATTTTCTATCAAACAGAATTATTATGGGAAGACCCATTCTCTGTGTTGCTTCCTTTTACATTTAAGCCTGAATTCCAGTTTACAGGTTTTAGAGGACTAGCTAGCCATGGCGCCGTGATTGTAGGAATGTATGGGATGTATCGTTATAGTAAAAAAGTATTAGGTAAATCTGTATTGTGGACATTGGATCGTGTTGTAATTCCTGTATCATTAGGCGCTATGTTTGTGAGGATAGGAAACTTTTTTAATTCAGAAATGATAGGAAAAGTTACCGATAGCCCTATCGGAATTAAGTTTGTACAAGATGCCATTTCTGAAAGACATGCAACAACTATTACAAACATAAAAAATCCAAGAAAGGCATATCAAGCTCTTACAGAGGATTCTCAATTTGCAGAAAAAATTGCAGACATCCCATATCGTTATCCCGGTCAATTAATGGAAGCTGCCGGCTATGCTGTTGTTTTTCTTATCATCTTCTATTTATACTGGAAAACAAAAGCCTCAGAAAAGACAGGTCTCTTATTTGGTACGTTCTTACTTCTATTAATGGGCGTACGTTTGATTGTAGAAAACTTTAAAGAGGTTCAGGTAAATGAACGTGCAGATTGGGCATTAAATACTGGCCAACTATTAAGTATCCCATTCATATTAATTGGCACTTATCTAGTATACACTGCGCTTACAAGAAAAACAGTATAACATGAATATCATAAAAAGAATCTTAGGTATACTTCTCATTGCTATTCTAATAACGAGTTGTAAGAAAAATACAGAAGAAGGTTCAATTGTTTCTAGTGAGATTCCTTTTACAAAAGAAGGGACACTTACCTTAACAAAGGCTGATGGAAGCCTTATTAAAAAAATAGATATTGAGTTTGCCGAAGATGATTATGAACGTGAGACCGGCTTAATGCATCGCTCAAGTATGAAACCATTACAAGGGATGCTATTTATACAAGATGAAGAGCGCCTGCAGAATTTTTATATGAAAAACACGCTCATATCATTGGACCTTATCTTTATAGATAGTAATAAAAAAGTAGTGTCTTTTGCTGAGAATGCAAAACCACTTGATCTTACATCATTACCATCTCAAGTCCCTGCAAAATATATCCTAGAAATCAATGGAGGCCTTTCTGAAGATTGGATTATTGAAATAGGTGACTCTGTGGAGTGGACGAGAGATTAAAACGCTTATTAAGCTTTAAGAATTAAATAATAAATGATTCTGAGTCTTTTTTGTTTGTACTAACAACTAAAATATAAAACTGTTTCGATTCCTCTTATTTATTATTATTTATAGTTTTTATTTCCTTTTTTAAATAATCTGTATATAATGCGGCTTCATCCCTGGGCAAATGGATTCCATCTGAGGTTTTGTATTTCTCTAAATCTCTTGGTGCAGCTATAAAAATATGGTTTGGAAAACTTTTTTGGATTAATGATCTAATTTGATTCGGTTTACTCAAATTGTGAATTTCAATATTTACTGGCATTTCAAAAAAGATCACATTTATATTTTTCTTCTCTAAATTACGTACAGCAAATCTTAGATTATCTATAAGTAGCGTGATTTTTTCATTAGATAAGAGTTGTGTATTTCTTTCTACTTGAAGAGCTTTCATCTTCTCAAATAATGATGAATCTGATGATTTATTAAATGATATTGAATTATCAAATGTTTTGTAGTATCCTTTTCTTATCAAACGATGAACCCTACTAGCAAAAGGCTGGATTATACGATCTCCAAATATTGCTAGAGGTTGTTTATCAGAACGGAATGCCAAAAACTTCTTTTTTGTCATATAAGGAACTTGGGAAGTTAATGACCTAGTAAATGTTTTGTTTTCTTCTTTATACAAAACATTAATTTCAATAAACACATTATTAGGTGAGTTTGCTTTTGTTGTGATAACTTTTAATCCATCAAAGGTGCTCTGACCTCCAAATGACAAATTATAAAAGGTAGGTAAACTATCCATAATAATTCGGGTAGAAAGTGAGGATCCAATAATTACATTTTCAATTTCATCACTTGCATATAGATACTTTTCTGCTCTTATATAATTGTCTTGCCATTGGTGTTGTGAGACACTAAGGTTGGGATATGCATATAGAATTATTGACCAAATTGAAAATAAAACAATGCTCGTTAATATCGTTTTTTTTATCATTTTTAAATTAAAATTGGAAATAAATAAAGTCACCAGGTGTACCACTATTGACTAAAATTAACAATAACATAATTGAGTAGAATATAAATTCAAATCGTTTAAGATGCTTCTTGCCAAAATTGTTTACGTATAAATAAATTAAATGATATATCAATATAGGGGATGAATATATTAATATTTTAATGACTAAGGGGCGTTCAAATGAAATAGTAAAATTATTATAAATAGCTTCTATATATTTGATTACATGATCGAACTCTGGTAACTTAAATAATAACCAAGCTATTGTGACTAGACTAAAAATTGTAATCCATTGTAAAAAGCGAATTCCTGGGAATTTTATTTTTCGAGTATATGGAGAGAAAACTCTCTCGAGAGCCAATGCTAATCCATGAAACAAGCCCCAAATAGCATAGCTCCACGCCGCTCCATGCCACAAACCTCCTAATATCATAGTTATCATAAGGTTAATGTAAGTTCGGTATTTCCCTTTTCTATTCCCTCCAATTGGGATATATAAATATTCCATTAAAAATGATGAAAGAGAAATATGCCAGCGTTTCCAAAACTCTTTAAATGATGTTGATATATAAGGAAAGTTAAAATTATCATGAAGATTATACCCAAATAGTCCTGCAATGCCAATTGCAATAAGTGAATATCCTGCAAAGTCTGCAAAAATTTGATTAGAATAACCAAATAGCATAGTAACAAGGGATACAGAATCTTTGCTCTCAAAGTATGGGTAAGAAATCCAAAAAGTAAAATCTTTTAAATTATCTGCAATGACCATTTTTAAAAAATAACCTGTCAAAATATTCTTAAAGCATTTTTCCCAATTAATGGTATTCAACGTTTTAATTTTTATTTGAGGTAAAAAATCATGTGCCTTTACAATGGGTCCAGCAATTAATTGCGGAAAAAATGCAATGAAGAAAAGAGTGTTTTGTGCATGAGTGGCTAATGAATTCGGAATGATCTTTTTATTTTCAAAATGATTTTCTTTATAAACATCGACTAATAAGCTGATTCCTTGAAACGTAAAAAAGGAAATACCTATAGGAAGGGGAATTGAAATAAGAAATTCGCTAAAATCAGAATCATTTAATACTGTTTTGGCAATTAGCCCACTATATTTAAAAAAAGCAAGAATAGATAGATTAGATATTACACCGATAGATGCAATGAGTTTTTTATTTTTTTTATTATGAATTACATAGAAACTAGTTAAGATATTGACACCCGCAGAAGTTAATAGTAATAATAAAAGCAATGCATCATGCCAAGCATAGAAAATTAAACTAGCCAGTATTAAAATTCGAACTTGAGTTTTTACAGTTTTCACACTATAAAAAATCATGAAAGTTAATGAGACTAGAATTACAAATGATAAACTATTAAAAAGCATATATTTAAAATTATTGTGGTTAACAATGATATATGTGCGCGGATACCTATTATGTTTTTCGCAAATCTAGAAGATTTATAACTAACTTAAATTATAGAAATAAAAAAAACCGTCTTCAAATGAAGACGGTTTTTTATACGTTGTAAGTAAAACTTATTTCTTAGCTAAGAATTCGTTTACTTTATCTGGTGCCATAACAGACTCAACAAAAGTGTAAGCTCCCGATTTTGGAGATTTTACCATTTTGATCGCTTTTGTCAAACGCTTTGATCCTGTCTGTAACGATGCTACTGATTTCTTTGCCATGTCTTAACTTATTTAATTTCTTTATGAACGGTCATACGCTTAAGTACTGCGTTAAATTTCTTTAACTCCATACGGTCTGGCGTATTCTTTTTATTCTTTGTTGTAATGTATCTTGAAGTCCCTGGCTCACCAGTTGCTTTGTGCTCTGTGCACTCTAAGATCACTTGTACTCTGTTCCCTTTCTTTGCCATTTCTGTTACTCTTTATGGGATTATTTTGTTAAGAATCCTTTTGCACGAGCTTCTTTAAGCACTGCAGAAATTCCTTTCTTGTTGATATTTTTTAAAGCAGAGGTAGACACTTTTAGTGTAATCCACTTATCTTCTTCAGGAATGTAAAAACGTTTTTTCACAAGGTTAGCGTTAAATCTACGCTTCGTCTTATTCATGGCGTGAGAAACATTGTTTCCAACCATTGCTTTTTTTCCTGTAAGCTCACAAACTCTTGACATCTTAATAATCTTTTCTTGTTATTTCAAAACAGGGTGCAAATTTACATAAAATCCACAGTTACACCAAAACAAAATGCTAGTTTTTTAAAATTTCTTCATGTAATAGCTCTAATGCTTTATTTACAGCCTTTCCAATCACTCTTTCTCTATGAGTTCCCATCATAAAATGATAGGCTTTTACCCCTTCTCTTGTAGCAATTCCAATATAAACTGTTCCTACTGGTGCTTCCGAATCTCCTTTTGTAGGTCCCGCATTTCCAGTAGTCGCAATTGCGTAATCTGTATCGTATAAATCTCTTACTTGTTTTGCCATGGCTTCGGCTACTTGAGCACTAACAACAGAGTGCGTTTCTATAAGTGCTTCATCAACTCCTAAAACTTCGGTTTTGGATCGTGTAGCATAGGTAACTGTACTCCCTGCCAAATATCCCGAAGCGCCTGGATTTGCAGTAAATCGTTGCACAATGCTACCACCGGTACAACTCTCTGCTATAGCAAGGGTTTTAGAACGAGCCACGAGTTCGTTTCCTATAATAACTTCAAGAGGTCCTTTCTCTTCAAATCCTACAAAAACATCCTCAATAAGAGGTTTTAGTTTTTCTAACTGTATTTGCATGGTAGCGTCTACTTCTTCTTTATGAGTTCCTGTCGTAGATAAACGCAAGCGTACGCGTCCTAAAGATGGCAAATAAGCTAGTTTAATCGTTGCTGGTAATTCATCTTCAAAGGTTTCTATCCGTTGTGCTAGCGCACTTTCTCCCATTCCATATGTGAGTAACGTTTTATGTAGAATGTATGGAAGTTCAAATTGCTCTTGTAGTTTAGGTAATACCGAACCTTCCATAAGGCCTTTCATCTCATGGGGTACACCTGGCATAGAGATAAAGACTTTCCCGTCTTGTTCCATCCACATGCCAGGTGCTGTCCCAAAACGATTGGTTAGAATAGTCGCTTTAGAAGGTACTAACGCTTGTGTTTTATTAGCTTCTAATAATGGTCTCTTGACATAGGCTTTAAAAATATGAGTCACATGATCAAGTACTTCTTGACTAAGTACCAATTCGTCATTAAAAAACTCGCAAAAAGTATGCTTTGTAATATCGTCTTTGGTAGGTCCTAATCCTCCTGTAATGATAATGATATCTGAGTTTGCTTTCGCGAAAGCAAAACTTTCCAAAATATGATCTCGCTCATCTTGCACAGAACTTATTTGATATACAGATATTCCTATTTCATTAAGCGCTTTTGATATATATGCAGAGTTTGTGTCTACAATCTGACCAATGAGAATCTCATCGCCTATCGTAATAATATGGGCTTTCATAGTGCTTAGAAATTAAAATCTTCTTTTAATTCTCCAATCACAATGGTGAGTGTGGTGATGATTTCATCAAGTTGTTGCTCTATAGCTGAAGTGGGTTTATTAGAATCTGACCACTTCTCCATAGCCACAATTTGTTTTAATAAATCAATTCCAAACATATCTAAGTTAGGCTTCATTTTATGAGCAAATTGATATGCCATCTTATGATTATCATTCTCTATCGCTGTTTGCATCGCTTCCATATCTGGTGGAATCTCTTGCAAAAAAGTTTCTACTATTACTGTAACAAAGCTATCGTCACCTCCAGCAATCTCTCTTACCTTTACTAGGTTATAATTTTTTGCCATACCTATTTTATATTGATAGAAAACAACTCTGTATCTCCTATAAATCCTTTTAATTTATCATTTACCGCAACAGATCCAACTCCCGCTGGTGTGCCTGTAAATATAATATCTCCAATCTTAAGAGTAAAGTATTGAGACACATAACTTACTAATTCGTCTATTTTCCATAGCATGTGGGTTGTATTTCCATCTTGTACCACTTTGCCATTTTTTTCTAAGGTAAACGGAATGTTGTCTACGTTTTCAAAAGTATTTTTAGGTAACCAATTCCCAACAACTGCTGAGCCATCAAAGGCTTTTGCTTTTTCCCAAGGTAAACCTTTTGCTTTAAGATCAGATTGTAGGTCACGTGCTGTAAAGTCAATACCTAAGCCAATTTCATCATAATAAGTATGTGCAAATTTTTTATCTACATACTTCCCTATTTTTTTAATTTTCACAAGAATCTCAACTTCATGATGTACATCTTTTGAAAATTCTGGAATTACAAAAGGGTGTTTCTTAAGAAGAATAGAAGAATCTGGTTTTAAAAACACAACAGGATGTTCTGGTCTTTCGTTGGCTAGTTCTTCAATATGTTTGGTATAATTTCTACCGATACAGATTAACTTCATAGGGAGTGATTCTTCAAGGGTTATTGCTAGAGATAAGAGGTTTTTGTTTAAAATTTATTATTAAAGCCTCTTAATTTAATTGCTGTAAGGACTTTTTTGGTATATAAAGGGAAATCTGCATTTTGAATCCATCCATAATATCCAGGTTCTTGATCTAATACTGTTTCGACTAATTTTCCTTTGTGTTTTCCAAAAGCAAATATCTCGACTCCATTATCATTATACCCAATAAAACCTGCAAAATCTGCTATTTTTTTTCGTGTGCTAAAATCGGCTAATGATTTCATATTATTTTCTAAATCTTCATAGCGATCTAGTTGTGATTTTAGAACCTCATACGTTGCTTTCGTATCGGCAGCTGCACTATGTGCATTTGTAAGATCTTGATCACAATAAAATTTATATGCAGCTACTAGCGTACGTTGTTCCATTTTATGAAAGATATTCTGCACGTCAATAGCATTACGATTTTTCATATCAAAATCGATATCACATCGTAATAATTCTTCTGCAAGTAATGGGATATCAAAGCGATTAGAATTAAATCCAGCTAAATCTGAATCTTTAACAATCGTATGTATTTCGGTTGCCTTTTCTGCAAAGGTAGGCGCATCTACAATATCGGCATCACTTATTCCGTGTATTGCCGTAGTTTCTGCAGGAATAGGAACTGTAGGGTTAATACGCTGTGTATATTCCTCTTCTCTACCGTCAGGAAATACTTTTAAAATAGAGATCTCTACAATACGATCTTTAGCAACATTGATTCCAGTAGTCTCTAAATCAAAAAAACAAATAGGTCTACTTATATTAAGCTTCATAGGATTCATTATTAGATAACAAAAATACAATTTTGATAGACTATCCTCCTTTTTTATTTATCATAAAAATATAAGAATATGTATCTTGTACCTTAATTTATCCTAAATGACTTTACTTGCAAACCATGAAATACATTATTGCTTTTTTTTCTCTTTTTAATACAGTAGCAATACTTGCTCAAACTCCAGCGGTAGAACTCATAGAGGATAAGCAACCTAAACGTTGGACATTGTATGCTCAGAACAATACAGATGTTGCGCATGAAGCATTCTTATTGGTACAAGGAGAGGGTTTCAGACGTAGTGCAGATCGTCCTATCATAAAAAAGGTCCCACCACATAGCAAAGTATCTATGATCGTCTTAATTCCGTTAAAAGGTGCAACCCCAAGCTATACAAAGATCTTTACCTTTGAAGAGCAATTACAAACGATACGTAGACGCAAAGGAGAAGGACAAAAGGAACGAGTTCATCTACGACCAGTGAATCCTGATCAACTCACTGTTTTTATAGAAAAAGATTGTGAGAAATGCGACTACCTTATAAACTATCTAAATACTAATCGCATTAAATACAGAAAGCTTGATATTAAAAAGAATGATGCAGTTTTTGATATGATGTGGTCACACCTTAAGGATTCTATTTCAGGAGGAGAACTTGTTAAACTACCGGTACTAATGCACAAAAAGAAAATGTACTTTGATGCGCTATCGATGAAGCATTTTATACAAAATTTTGACTGGGGACAAATAGAATAAGCATTGTTATTTTACGTAGTCCGCTTTCGCGAAAGCGGTAACAAACCTTTTATACTTACCAAGAATGAACATAAAGATCATCATATCACGTTTTACCATTTGCATAGCACTACTAAGTATAAGTATAGGTTGTAAAAACACATCTTCTAAAGAAACGATAGCGATACTCAGCCATACAACGCCTGCAAACGAATTACAAAAAGAACAAATGCACATGGTTGCTGCATTCTCTGGAGCTACAGAAATATCGCAAGGTCAAACCATAAAAGGGAGGTTTGAAGAAGAAGAAAAAAGCTTTGTAAGAAGCTATATAAACGAGCAGTTAAGGGAGATTAAATTATCTCCACAAGATCATGCTTACGAGATTACAATCACTTATGATGATGGCTCTACAAAAGATTTTGAAGGCACAAATGTATACACCACCATTCCGTCTACGATTCCTAGTGATGAATATATCTTAATAGGTGCGCACTATGATGCTGTACCATACTCTCCAGGTGCAAATGATAATGCTACAGGTTGTGCTTTGGTATATGGGATATCAAAACAAATTTCTTCTTTAAAGACTAGAAATAAAAATGTGATCGTTGCCTTTTTTGACCAAGAAGAATTTGGACTAGTTGGAAGTAAAGCCTTTGCTCGATTTATTAAAAAAGAAAAATACACAATTCATTCTGTTCATACGGTAGATCAAATGGGATGGGACAAAGACAATGACAAAGCCATTGAACTTGAATTACCTACTCCCTATCTTAACTCTATATATAAGAAACATGCCAATAAGATGAACCTCTCTGTATTTAAGACAGATGTAGCCTCTACAGATCACTCTAGTTTTAGAAGTGCGGGATATAAAGCCATTGGGCTCACAGAAGAATATAAAAACGGAGATACCACACCTCATTATCATCAAAATTCTGATACTTATGACACTATAGATTTTGAGTATTTATCATCCTCCACAGAACTTATGTATCAAGTAATTAAGGAATTGGTGACTGATTAAACCTCGCCTCTAGCAATAGTCGTATCTTTTTCAAAAAACAATTAGTATCTTCCTGACTACATTATCTTTATGAATGCACTTTCAAGAAATTTAAACTATATATTCTGGGGTACTTTACTCATTATTTTTGACATAAATTTTGAGTCTAGTACAAATGGCTATGGATTAAAAATTGATATGCTTAATGACGTTATAGGTGCCTGCTTTGTATTTATAGGAGTACGGTATTTACTCAAGGCAAATATCCTAAATCAAGCCTATTACAAGCATCTAAAAATAGCATTATACGCTGCTAGTATTTATATATATCTAAGTTTTATAGATTTTATAATTTCTCCTTTTCCACCTGAGTTCAATTTCTTTAATCTCCTTTTAACATTATTTGTTATATATGGCGAAATCGAATTTTGCAAAGCAATGAGTATGCTTTCTGATACTGCAAATGATTTTGTATTAAAAAGAAATTGGAGAACTGCTATGTTATTAATTCTATACATTAACTTTATTCCATACACCTTGTTTGTTATAAGTACTATGCTGGATGTAGTAGGACTCAATATAAATCTAGACCTCTTTTCTTATGCATCTATCTTGGGACTATTCTTTTTCCTTCAGTTTATATCTCCTATTTATATACTTTGGGTTCTTTACAAAACAAAACAAACAATTAAACAGATATAAGCAATTTGAAAACAATAGAAAGTAACATCCTTGGAACATTAAAACAAGCAAAAGGCTTTGATGATTGGTGGGAAAGTGACCCAGTAGCTATTTCGTTTTTTGAAGATAAAAAAACAACCATTACCTACATGGATGTTGTCCCAGATAATGATCCAACTTTTATAGAAGAGGCAGATCAAGCTATCAAAACCTTTCTTTCAAAAGAAAGAGAAGATAGATTTGATATTTCTGCATTGGCTTACAAAAACTGTATGGACTTTTTAAGAGCTGTCGAATTTGATGAAGCAGATCAACCATTGTGGGATATAGAACATGAAAACGATATTTGGAAATTTATCTACCCACACGATATCTATGTAACTAGAGGCCACGGAAAAGATGATGGTATCTATATTAATGTAGCATGTGAATGTGAGTGGGAACAAGAACACGGTTTTCAAATGATTTTTAAAAGAGGTAATCAATTAGTAAAACTAAGTGAACAAGATGGATATATCGCAGAAGAAAAAGAAACTCTAAATCTGCATGAGACCTCAAACACATTTGATCATAAAATTCCAGAAGAACAACATACAACAAGTATTTGGTCTAAATTTAAAAGGTTCTGGACATAGAACTCTTTTAATAAATCACACATACATTATGCACCTTATCTATATCATATTACTCCTTTTTTATCCTAATGAGATAAGAAGTCTAGACTCTATTTCCCAAGAAACTATAATACAATCCGAAATACCTCAAGGAAAAATGACATTTGAGTTGTATTTTTCAGAATGGGATGGTCGTATGCCCAACACTTCTGTAGATGTGATTATTAAAGGAACTACCATTACTGTTTTAAAAAATAAAAAAACAAACCTAACTGGAGAAACCTTCATTACAAAAGGCATTCTCATAAAACATACATCTGGTGTCTGGATCATTGCAGAAAAACCATCTGATAAAGATATTGAAGAAATTGGAGGATGCACAGGAGGTCCTATCCCTATTAATTTTAAAAAGAAAATAATAGAATGGTGCTAAAAAAAAAACACATTATGAATATTGTAAAACAAAATAATACCGTCTTAATTCTTTTAACCATTTTCTTCACAACACAGATCACTTTTGCCCAAAGCGTAGAGCAACAAGAAATGGCAAAATTATCTTTTATGATTGGTGACTGGAAAGGAACAGGCTCTTCATTACCAAAAGAAGAAAACAAACCATATGATGTTTTATCAAAGGTGAGATATGACCTTGATGGAGAACTGATTGTTTTAAAACATAGATCACAAAGAGGTGGTAAGTCTGTATTGAGTTTACATACTATTATTTATTACAATGCAGAAGAAGAACAATATTATTACTATGCATTTAGAAAAAAAGGAGCACGTCCTTTTACTGGAACTATTATAGATGGGAAACTTATTTGTACTATAGGGGATGATTATCAACTTGTATTTCAAAGAACACCTGAAGGCTTTTTTAATGAATATGGAGAAAAACGAGTTGATGGAATTTGGGTAAAAAACTTTGAAGATCTTTTACTTCCGACTTCTGAAATTACTTTTTAGATGTTTCATTTTACGCTTTCGCGAAAGCGTAACCCACACAATAACAATTATACATCTTAGTTATACTACTAAATAAGCTCAACCGCTATATATACAAGTGCTTATTAAAGGCCTACCTATTATAATTATTAGTACCTTACATTACTAAATCCTATACATCATGATCAAAAAACTACCACTTATCCTCTTACTATTTGTAGTATGCATTGCAAAAGCACAAGACCGTCCCATTAAAATTATAGATGAGAAAAAAGCAAATCGGTTATTATTATATGCCGTAAATGAAAATGAAAAAGACTTAGATGTCATGGTCACCGTTACAGGAACTGGTTTTAGACAAAGTAAATCAAAACCTAGACTTACTCGGATTCCTGCTACTTCAAAAGTAAATATCAAAAGCCTCGTTATAGAAAGAGGAAAAACGCCTAAGTATGAATGTGAGATCGTAGTAAATGATAGTTTATCACGCCGTGCTCTTAAAAGACCATTTGAGCTTGTTAAAATTGAAGCAAAACGTCCTATTCTTATTTACTTAACAGAACGATGTACAAGTTGTGATAGCCTTATTTCTAGTCTAAAAAGTAGTATTTATTTGTTTAAAACGCAGCAATTAAGTGAACAACCTAAGATGCGTGATTACCTAGAGAAAACATTGGAGAACTCTGCTACGCCACTTGGAAAACTCACCACTCCTATTGTAAATTTAGGTGGAAAGATTTTTGTAGATATAGAAACCTATGAAAAATTAATGGAGACACTTGCAACGATAGAGTAATTCAAAAAACGCTAAAGATAAAAAGCCCAATTCGATGTGAATTGGGCTTTTCTTATACTATATAGTTTCTATTAGATTTCTCTATTTATATCCCAAGCTTCGAGATAATCTGCAACGCGTTTTACAAACTGTCCGCCTAAAGCTCCGTTTACTACACGATGGTCATATGAATGTGATAAGAACATTTTCATACGTATTCCTATAAAGTCTCCATCTGGTGTTTCAATCACAGCTGGTACTTTACGTATAGCTCCTAAGGCAAGTATTGCTACTTGAGGCTGATTTATAATAGGTGTTCCCATAATACTTCCAAAAGTACCTACGTTTGTTACCGTATAGGTTCCTCCTTGTGTATCATCTGGTTTTAATTTTCCTCCGCGAGAACGTCCCGCAAGATCATTAACCGCCTTTGTCATTCCGACAAGGTTTAATTGATCTGCATTTTTTATTACAGGTACGATAAGGTTCCCGTCAGGAAGCGCTGCAGCCATTCCTAGATTTATATTTTTACGTTTGATAATACGATCTCCATCTACAGCAATATTGATCATTGGGAAATCACGTATTGCTTTTGCAACGGCTTCCATAAAGATAGGAGTAAATGTAAGTTTTTCTCCTTCTCTTTGCTCAAACGTTCCTTTTACTTTCTTACGCCAATTCCAAATGTTTGTTACATCGGCTTCTATAAAAGATTGTACGTGAGCACTTGTTTGTACCGAAGCAACCATATGATGAGAAATTAGTTTTCCCATACGAGTCATTTCAATAACCTCATCTTCTCCATTTACACTTACAGGAGCAGCGGTTACTTTTGGAGCTTTTGCGGTTGGAGTTGTTTTTTGTGGTGCAGCAGCTGGTGCTTTTGTAGCAGTACCTCGTGTTGCGATATAGGTAAGCATATCATTTTTTGTAACACGACCTTCTTTTCCAGTTCCAGGAATGGTATCAAGCTCTGCTTGTGCAATCCCTTCTTCTTTTGCCATGTTCTTTACAAGAGGAGAGTAAAAACGATCCTCAGAACTTATAACTGGAGCAATAGTATCTTTTGCAGCAGTTACCGTTTTCTCTACAGCGGCTACTGCTGGACTAGCTGTTTCTATTTTTGCGGCTGGAGCTGGTGCCGAGGCTTCATCTCCATCAGTTTCTATAATAGCTATTGTTTGTCCTACTTGAACAACATCATCTATATCAAAAAGTTTTTCAACAAGAACTCCATCTACCTCACTAGGTACTTCACTATCAACCTTATCGGTAGCAATTTCTAATACAGCCTCATCTGCCTCTATAGTATCACCTACTTCTTTAAGCCAAGAGGTCAATGTCGCTTCTGCAACACTCTCTCCCATCTTTGGTAGTTTAAGTTCAAATTTTGCCATTTTCGTATTTAAAAGATGTTTTTATTATTATTTATGCAAAAATACTATTTTATACAGACTTAAATTATGAAATCAATAATTTAATCGTTCTAAAAATGGAGTACTTCACCTCTTCCTTCTCGACTATTACTTCCAATCGCAAAGGTAGTATTTTTAGGGATAATTTTAAAAGTTACTCCCTTCTTCTCAGATTCTGAAATCAATGCAATACATCTCGCATAAGATATTGATCCCGCATCCAGAAATACTTCTGTTCCTTCTATCTCTTCATGTATATCGATAACTTTTTTAACTGGAGCATCTATAGACTTAGAAACCAATTTTATAAGTCTCTCATCATCTGTAATCATTACATAGTGTTTGGGTTGCTCTATAGGTAATGTAGGAGTACGCTTTCGCGAAAGCGTAGCAAACCACAATCCTATACGTACCACAAGTGCTTCTACCGTATTGTTATTAAAATGCTTATGGTAAAAAATACGCATAGCATCATAAAATCGTTTTCTATAAGTAGCATCTTTTGAGGTGCTCTCTCCTTTATAATGTAATGTCGTGGTTTCTCCAAAATAATAATTTTGATACCCAGTTTTTACAATGGTGTATGACAAATCTATATCTTCTCCATACATAAAATACTGTTCATCAAACCCTTTTACTTCTATATATACCGATCGTTTAAGAAACATAAAAGCACCTACGAGTATGGTTACTTTCCCAATTGCATCTTGGCTAAGATCATCTACATAATAAGAAGTGCCACTGCCAAATATTTTTTGAAATGCTATTTTTGGTGTAGGTAGGTTACGTTTACTCTCTGGTAAAAATCGCCCTGTACCGTCTACAAGACGTGTTCCTACAGCTCCCATTTGAGACGTTTGAGAAGCAAAAACTAATAGCTTTTTAAAGGTATCTTCTCCTACAACAGTATCGGGATTAAGAATACAAACGTAAGTTCCTTGTGCTTTTTCTACACCTTGATTATTTGCAGTAGAAAATCCTACATTTTTCTTATTTGCAATTAAAATCACTTCTGGAAACAGCCTTTGCATCATAGCACAACTATCATCAGGGGAGTCATTATCTACTACAATAATTTCTGCATCTATAGTCCCAATAGCTGCTTGTACACTTCGTAAGCAGAGCTCCAAAAAGTGACGCACATTATAGTTTACTATGATGACTGAAAGTTGTTTCAAGTATTTAATTCTTTAATGAAGATTCAAAAGGAATGCGATGTAAGATACTTCTTCCTAAAGTAACCTCATCTGCATATTCTAACTCATCACCTACGGCGATTCCTCGTGCAATTGTTGAGGTTTGTATTTTATATTCTTCAAGTTGGCGATAAATATAAAAATTGGTCGTATCACCTTCCATTGTAGAGCTCAATGCAAAAATGACTTCTTTAACAACACCTTGTTTTACTTTTTCTATTAAGGTATAAATATTGAGTTCTTGTGGCCCTATTCCATCCAGCGGACTAATTTTCCCTCCTAAAACATGATATAAACCTTTATATTGACTCGTATTTTCTATTGCCATCACATCTCGTATATCTTCTACCACACATACTAAGGATTCGTCTCTTTTTGGATTTGCACATATCTCACAGAGTGCTACATCAGAAATATTATGACATTTCTTACAAAACTTAATGGTATCCCGCATAGTAAGCAATGCTTCTGCAAGATGATGTGTTTGTGTTTCTGGTTGCCTCAATAAATGTAGTACGAGTCGTAATGCCGTACGTTTTCCTATGCCTGGTAATTGAGACATCTCATAAACTGCATTTTCTAATAATTTTGAGGAGAATTCCATATATGAAGTACTCTTAATTTTTATCTTCTAGTAAAGGTACAAATCGAAACTCACCAAATTCTTTCTTCTCAAACTTAGTCGCTTCTACACGAACAAAAAGTGTCATTACTTGTGGATCATCACCTACAGGTATAACGAGCCTCCCTCCTATTTTAAGCTGGCTCAACAAAGGTTTAGGAACAAAAGGAGCGCCTGCTGTTACAATAATACTATCAAAAGGCGCATACTCTGGCAATCCTTTATAACCATCACCAAAACTCAAGAACTTAGGTCTATATCCCAATTTAGATAAAAAGAGTTTTGTCTTTTTAAATAACTCTTGTTGTCTTTCTATAGAATATACTTTGGCTCCAAGTTCACAAAGAACCGCAGTTTGATACCCACTTCCTGTTCCTATTTCTAGAACTTGATCTCCTTTTTTTATTTTAAGTAATTCACTTTGAAAAGCAACGGTATAAGGTTGCGATATTGTTTGGTCTGCTCCAATGGGAAATGCTTTGTCTTGATAGGCATGATCTTCAAAACTACTATCCATAAAAAAATGTCTAGGTATCTTCCCTATTGCTTGAAGTACCTGAGGATTTGTAATCCCTTTTTTTACGATTATATCGACCAGTTGTCTGCGCTTTCCTTGATGGCGTGTTGTATCCTTCATTCGGTATAAAAATACAGCTTTAATTGAGCTTTCAAAGAAAAGTATAGGAGTTTAATTAAAGATCAATTTTCTATATAAAAATCTTAAAAAAAATCCCTTAAATAACACTATTTTTGTATAAAACACAACCCTATGCTTAAAGCTGGAGTGCTAGGTGCTGGACACTTAGGAAAAATACATTTACGACTCATACAACAATCTGAAAATTACGAGCTTATTGGTTTTTATGATGCTTCGCCAGAAGTACGTAAAGCTATTTCCGATGAATTTGGATATACACCTTTTGATACCATGGAGGAGCTTATTAATGCCTGTGACATGGTAGATGTAGTGACTCCTACAACATTTCATTATGAATGTGCAAAAATGGTAATTACTGCCGGAAAGCATCTTTTCATAGAAAAACCTATTACAAGTACTACTCAAGAGGCAGAAGAACTTCTTGCTCTTGCAAAGGAACATAATGTACTTGGTCAAGTAGGACACGTAGAGCGTTTTAACCCAGCTTTTATGTCGGTAAGTGACTCGATACAAAGTCCTATGTTTATAGAAGCACATAGACTTGCCGAGTTCAACCCTCGCGGAACAGATGTGCCTGTAGTGCTTGACCTTATGATTCATGATATAGATGCCATCTTAAGTGTCGTAAAAAGTCCTGTAAGAAACGTATCTGCTAGTGGTGTCTCTGTAATCAGTGATACACCAGATATTGCAAATGCTCGGATTGAGTTTGAAAATGGATGTGTTGCAAATCTTACGGCAAGTCGTATTTCTCTTAAGAATATGCGTAAAGCGCGTTTCTTCCAGAAAGATGCGTATATCTCTGTAGACTTTTTAGAAAAGAAAGTAGAGGTCGTAAAAATGAAAGATGCTCCAGAGAATCCTGACGATTTTGCTATGATTCTTCAAAACGCAGAAGGCATTAAAAAACAAATCTATTTTGACAATCCAGAAGTACCTTCTAATAATGCGATTCTTGATGAGTTAGACGCTTTCGCGAAAGCAATAAAAAATAATACCACTCCTATTGTGTCCCTTGAAGCTGGGACAGAAGCATTACGAGTTGCAAAAATGGTCATTGCAGACTTTTAAAACGACATACATGCGTACGTATTTAACAACCCTATTTATAGTATTAATAGCACTACCTGTATTTGCGCAACAAAAAGCAGAAAAAGTAGAAGTTATTGATCTTGCAAAAGATTTAATATTGACAACCAAGGTAGAAAAGAATATCAAGCAAGTTTGGTGGATTCCAAGTGAGTACTGGAGAATTGCATTATCTGACACACCCGATATAGGAGAAAGTATTATTGTAGATATTGAAACCCAATTAGATGGATATTCTCTATTTTCTGTTGTCAACTCAGATGTAACTACACTTGGCGGTTTTAAACCATTACCAGCAACAGTAACGATTATAAATAATGAAGCAATACTCAGTCCTATTCCAGAAGATGAAATACCTGCCGAGATAAAAAGGTTATTAAATATATTAAAACCTTCACTTGCTGGTATGATAGGACAACTAGGGGAACAAATGAATTTTTATGTATTTAAAAATACCCTAGAAAATGGAACTATAGCCATATCACCATTTAATAAAGGTGAATTATATGTAAAAGTTAATGATGCAGACTTCAAGTACCGTATTCCATTACAATCTATGGTTGAAAAGAAAATATGTCCAAAAGATGGAGAACATCTTAATGGGAATTGGGACTATTGTCCTTGGCACGGGAGTAAACTTCTTATAAAAGAATAATGATTAATAGTAAATAAGATTTCCAACTACACGGAAATAGCATAAAACATATGAAAAACGTAGCAGTCATCGGTGCTGGAACCATGGGTAATGGAATCGCACACACATTCGCACAAAGTGGATACAAAGTTCAATTAATAGACATTTCTCAAGACTCTCTTGACAGAGGTATGGCAACGATCACAAAAAACTTAGATCGTTTACTTACAAAAGAACGTATTACAGAAGCACAAAAACAAGAAACATTAAGTAACATCACCACATTTACAAATATGAGTGAAGGTGTTGAGTATGCTGGTCTTGTTGTAGAAGCAGCTACAGAAAATGTAGATCTTAAACTTAAAATATTTAGAGATTTAGATGCTGCCACAGGTGAAGACACGATTCTAGCTACAAATACATCATCTATCTCTATTACTCAAATTGCAGCCGTTACAAAACGCCCTGAACAAGTCATAGGAATGCACTTTATGAATCCAGTACCTATTATGAAGTTGGTAGAGATTATACGTGGTTACAATACAAGTGATGCTGTTACAGAAACTATCATGGACATGTCTAAAAACCTAGGCAAGGTGCCTGTAGAGGTTAATGATTATCCTGGTTTTGTAGCAAATCGTATTTTGATGCCTATGATTAATGAAGCAATAGAAACACTATACAATGGTGTTGCTGGCGTATATGAAATAGATACTGTTATGAAACTTGGAATGGCCCACCCTATGGGACCTTTACAACTTGCAGATTTCATAGGTCTTGATGTATGCCTTTCTATTCTAGAAGTAATGCATGATGGATTTAAAAACCCAAAATATGCACCTTGCCCATTATTGGTAAATATGGTACGTGCAGGAAAATTAGGTGTTAAGTCTGGAGAAGGATTTTATGATTATTCAGAAAGTCGTAAAGCCGAGACTATAGCAAAAATGTTTGCTTAATCAACAATCTATAAAGGATCATGAAAAAGAGCATATACGACTTAACAAAAGAAGATTGGAACACACTCTTCCCCATAGCTCTTGTCGATCATAATCCTGAATGGAAGACGATCTATAAACAAGAAGAAAAACGTATTATAGATCAGTTAGGTACCAATGTGATTTTACAAATAGAACACTTTGGGAGTACCTCAATTCCTTCGATTAAAGCAAAACCATATATTGATATTATCATTGAAATTTCTAAAGAATTACTTTTTGATGATAGCATTATACAAAGTTTTGATGCATTAGGATATGTCTATTTTATGGTTCCTGAACGAGAAGGTATAGATGCTTATATGTCTTTTGGAAAAGGATATAATCTCGATGGAGAAAAGGAACAAATCTATCATATCCATATGTGTCCAAAAGATAATTACATGTGGCAACAAGTCGATTTTAGAGATTATCTAAATACAAACATAGATAGAGCCAAAGCGTATGAAGATTTAAAAATAACATCTGCATCAAAGTTTAAAAATGATAGAGGTGGTTATGTTTTATCCAAGACCGATTTTGTAAATGACACATTAGAGATGATACATACTAAGAAAATATAACGATGCAAAAGATAACTACGCATCCTTTTCGCTTAGAGAAAGCTAGATATTTTAGCTTGTTGTTACAACTATATGCAAGAAGAAAATGGTATTTGATAGTGCTAATCATTGGAGTTCTTGCTTTATATATCCCTAAAGCTTCTAGTGATAGTGTCGCAGGTGTTTTTGTTCTTTTTGGATTACTTTATTTCCCATTAATTATATTTAGGTTTTATAGATGGGTATATTCAAAAGAAAATGCTAATTATTTTATTGAAAGTCAATTAACCGTTGAAGATTCTTTTTTATATTTTAAAGACATAAACGGCAATGAATCAAAAATAAATACTTCAAGTTTTGTTAAAGTAGGTCAAACAGAAAAGGAATATCTTCTATATGTATCGCAAAACAATTTTAGTTATATCCCAAAAGCCGCCTTCAAAACAGATGAGGATCGAGAGCATTTTGAAAAAACTCTGAATATTACTTCTTAATTATATACGTAAAACAAATGCCTAAAATCATTCCATTTCGCGCAGTACGCCCAACTAGGGATAAAGTAGGTCTTGTTGCAGCAAGATCTCATGAATCGTACTCTAAAAAAGGACGTAAATTCAGAATGGATAGAAATCCATATTCATTTTTACATATTATAAATCCTGGTTATAAATATCATAAAGAAATCAAAGGAAAAAAGGGTTTTACATTAGTACGTAACAGATACCAAGAGTTTAAAGAAGATAAAATCTTCATGAAAGAAGAAGAAGCCTCTTTTTACATTTATAAAATTATAGATCGTAATGGTGAGGTCTTCTCTGGTCTTATTGCTGCAGCAAGTGTTTTTGATTACGAAAACAACATCATAAAAAAACATGAAGACACTATTGCAGATCGAGAAGAGTTATTTAAAGAATACTTAGACATTGTTGGCTTTAATGCAGAAGCAGTGTTACTCACCTATCCAGATAATGACACCATAGCGTCTATCATAGCCAAAACAACAAAAGCACGTGCTGAGTATGAGTTTACCACCACCTATAGAGATACTCATTATTTATGGCCATTAAGTGATTCCAAGAGTGTTGCAATCATTCAAAAAGCCTTTGAACAAATGCCACAACTCTATATTGCAGATGGACACCATCGCTCCTCTTCCTCTTACCTTCTTGCAAAAGATCATCAACAAAATGATGAAAACTATCATGAAGACGCTCCTTATAATTATTTTATGAGTTACTTACTTCCAGAATCGGATATACGTATTCATGAATTTAATAGACTTATAAAGGATCTTAATGGGCTTTCTAAAGAAGAATTTCTAATTGCATTAGATACAAATTTCAGAATAGAAAATAGAGGACTTACCGCCTATAAGCCAAGCAAAAAGCATCACTTTTCCATGTATCTGGACGGTGAATTTTATTCGCTCTATCTACGCAAAAGCAATTATAATTTTGAAAATACATTAGAAGCACTTGATCCACAGATTTTATACAGAACGGTTTTAGAACCTATACTAGGTATATCAGACCTACGTAATGATTCTCGCATCACATATGCTGGAGGAAAAAAAGATATGGTATATACAAAGAGTGTTATCGATAAAGAAGAATATAAAGTAGGGTTTGGAATGCTTCCATTAACTATGGATGAGTTAAAACAAATCGCAGATGATGGATATACGATGCCTCCAAAAAGTACGTATATTGAACCAAAATTAAGGAGTGGTATTACCATTTACGAATTTTAAAACCAAATACACCTACATAAGAATATCATTAAAACTCTTACCAGACCCCAAAATATATGAGTAGTATAGAAGAAAACATTACACATCTTCGCAAAGACATCCCTCCTACTGTTACACTCGTTGCTGTATCTAAGACAAAACCAGTGATAGCTATACAAGAAGCCTATGATGGAGGGCAACGTATTTTTGGCGAAAATAAAATACAAGAGATGTCCGAAAAATGGGAACAACTCCCTAAAGACATTCAATGGCACATGATTGGACATGTACAAACCAACAAGGTAAAACAAATGATCTCATATGTAAACCTTATTCACAGTGCCGATAGATTAAAACTTTTTAAAGAAATAAACAAACAAGCCATACTTACTAATCGAATTGTAGATGTACTGTTACAAGTAAAAATTGCTCGTGAAGATACTAAGTATGGAATGCCTTTATTGGACGCAAAAACACTCTTGGAAGGAGATCAATTACTAGAATTTCCAAATGTAAATGTAGTAGGTCTCATGGGAATGGCATCTTTTACAAATGACCTTACTCAAATAGAAGCCGAGTTTAAATTATTAGAAGGTTTATTTATACGCTTTCGCGAAAGCAAAAACCTATCCATTCTCTCCATGGGAATGAGTGGTGATTATAAACTCGCTATAGAAAATGGAAGTACAATGATCAGAGTTGGGAGTGCTATTTTTGGAGCTAGAAACTATAATCAGACACCATAATATCATTAACATGATTATATGATTGGTTTATCTAATAATAATAGTATCTTTTACTCTCATTAAAATTGAAATTTTAGATCTTTAACGATCTAATTTAATAACACTAAAAACGAAGAGCAAGATTCTCATTCTTGTGAGAATTAAGAATGTACGCGATTATAGACATAGAAACTACGGGTGGTAAATACAACGAAGAAGGTATTACCGAAATCGCTATTTATCGTTTTGATGGACATCAAGTCGTAGATCAATTTATAAGTCTTGTCAATCCTGAGCGTCCTATCCAAGCATTTGTTGTAAATCTTACTGGGATAAATAATGACATGCTACGTAATGCACCAAAGTTTTACGAAGTTGCAAAACGCATTGTAGAAATCACAGAAGGTTGTATTATCGTTGCTCATAACGCACAATTTGATTATCGTATCCTTAGTTTAGAATTTGAAAGATTAGGATATCCTTTTGACAGAATGACCTTATGTACCGTTGCTCTTTCTCAAGAATTATTACCTGGTCATACAAGTTATAGTTTAGGTAAACTAGCAAAAGCATTAGGCATCCCTGTAACCGATAGACATAGAGCAAGTGGAGATGCACTAGCAACCGTTAAGCTTTTTAAGATGCTACTTACAAAAGACACTGAGAAAAAAATCATACAAGCATCTGTCAGAGCTTTTCCTAAAAAAAATATGGACAAAAAGCTTAAGGACATTATAGCTGAAGTTCCGTCTGTATGTGGGGTATATTATATGCATAATGTAAATGGTACAATTATCTATATAGGCAAGAGCAAGAATATCAAAAAGCGATTGACACAACACTTTACAAGTGATAATCGTAAAAGCAAAAAAATACAAGAAGATATTGTAGCCGTTACCTACGAAGAAACGGGTAGCGAACTCGTTGCATTACTTAAAGAGAATGAAGAAATAAAACGTAATAAACCTATTTTTAATCGAGCTTTACGTAGAACCAAATATAAAATACAACTTACACAATATATAGACGAACAAGGATATATTAACTTTAAGACAGAAAAAGCAGATGGACGTAAGAAAGGAATTACCACGTATAGTTCGTTAGCATCTGCAAAATCACATTTAGAACGCATTACAGATACGTATATGCTATGCCAAAATAAAACGGGACTCACCAGTTCTAAAGGAAATTGTTTTGGGTATTCTATAAAGAAATGTGAAGGTGCCTGTATTAATGAAGAAGCACCCGAAGTGTATAATGAACGCGCAAAAAGCTTTATTAAAAAATATAGTTACGATAACAGAAGTATGCTTATTATTGATAAAGGTCGCGATGTAGATGAACGCTCTGTCATTTTTATTGAAGATGGTGTTTTTCAAGGAATTGGCTTTTACAATCTTAACTTCCAACTCAATAATATAGACATTCTAAAATCTATTATTACAAAGATGGATAACAACAGAGATGCGCAGCATATTATACAAAGTTACTTACGTAGTAAAAAAGTATATAAAGTCATTCCATTATCAGATATCCCCAGTTCCTAACTATTTAGTACTTTTATACACTCTAACACCAACTATTGGAAACCCTACATACAAAAAACTGGAAGCGTAAAATGCATGAAGTCATCTATGAGGCAGACACGCCCCAAGGACGATTTTTTGACGTCATTCTTCTAATCTTAATTCTTGCTAGTATTATACTGGTTATGCTAGAGAGTGTAGACAATCTAGATGAAAAATACCACGATATATTCTATGCTGGAGAATGGATCATTACCATCTTTTTTACATTAGAATATTTTGCTCGAATTATCACTGTTAATAAACCAAGTAAGTACATCTTTAGTTTTTATGGAATTATAGATTTTCTGTCGACTATTCCATTGTACCTATCATTCTTTATTGTGGGCTCACATGCATTACTTACCGTAAGAGCACTTCGTTTATTACGTGTATTTAGAATTTTAAAAGTTACACGTTACATAGGAGAATCTAATAAGCTTACAAAAGCGCTTGTAGATAGCAAAACAAAAATCAGCGTTTTTCTATTTACAGTACTTATTATCTGTATCATTTCCGGAACAGTAATGTACTTAGTCGAAGGAGAGGAAAGCGGTTTCAGGAATATCCCAGTAAGTATTTATTGGTGTATTGTCACATTAACGACTGTAGGCTATGGAGACATAGCTCCTATTACACCTTTGGGTCAATTTCTCGCTTCTATTATTATGATTATGGGATATGGCATTATTGCTGTTCCAACAGGGATTGTAAGTGCAGAGTATACTAAAAGTGCATTACAAAACCCTACACAAGATGATTATATAAATACCAACACACAGTCTTGTGCAAATTGCAATCATGATAACCATGACGATGGGGCTAAGTTTTGTAATAGTTGCGGTTATTCTCTACATCATGAGTAAATACCTTATTGCTGTTGTAGGCCCTACTGCTATAGGTAAAACAGCATTATCCATAAAAATAGCACAGCACTTTCAAACAGAAATTATCTCTGCAGATTCTAGACAGTTTTATAAAGAAATGGCTATTGGCACCGCTGTTCCTGATTCGGATGAGCTCGCCGCTGCAAAACATCATTGTATTCAACATATTTCTATAGAAGACACCTATAGTGTAGGACATTTTGAAAGAGAAGCATTACATCTGCTCGATATTCTTCATAAAAAAAATCCTTATGTAACCATGGTAGGAGGTTCAGGAATGTATGTAGATGCCGTTATTAATGGATTAGATTATTTTCCAGAAATACAACCTGGTATTAGAGAGCAACTCACTACTTTATATAAAGAACAAGGAATAGAAGCATTACAAACGCTCCTTAAAGAAAAAGACCCTGTGTATTATAATCGAGTAGATATACAAAATCATCAGCGTGTATCTCGCGCTTTGGAAGTATCACTTTCGGTAGATGCTCCTTTTTCTTCATTTCTAGATAAACCCAAACCCATACGTCCTTTCCAAACGATTAAGATTGGACTTTCGGCAGATAGAGAAGTGATCTATGATCGTATTAATAAACGGGTAGATATTATGATAGCAAATGGACTGGTTGAAGAGGTTCAGGGTTTGCTTTCGCGAAAGCGGTTAAACGCTTTACAAACCGTTGGATATCGTGAGCTTTTTGAGCATTTTGAAGGAAAAATATCTTTAGAAAAAGCCATCGAAAACATCAAGACAAACACGAGGCGATTTTCAAAGAGACAAGGAACTTGGTATCGAAAAGATGAAACCATTACTTGGTTTGATTATCAAACATCTTTTGAAGAAATTGCATCTTTTATAGCAAAAAAAACGTCCCACTAAGTAGGACGTTTTTCTCTTTCTTCACTAATATCTAAGGTATTTAAAGTGCTTTTACAACAAGTCTAAATCCTTCTCCGTGGATATTTAGTATTTCTACAGTATCATCCTTTTTAAGATACTTACGGAGTTTTGCTATATATACATCCATACTACGAGACGTAAAGTAATTGTCATCTCTCCATATTTTTGTAAGTGCTAATTCGCGAGGCATCAAATCATTCTCATGTAATGCCAGCATACGTAATAATTCGTTTTCTTTTGGAGATAGCTTGATAGGCTCCTCTTCTCTATAGGTTAAGAAACGTAATTTAGAATTAAGGTGAAAATTCCCTATAATAAATTCAAATTGCTTACTATCTGCAACAGAATCTACACTCTTACGTTGTATGATTGCTTTAATCTTCATTAATAGCACTTCGCTATCAAATGGTTTATTAAGATAATCGTCTGCTCCTACTTTATACCCTTTAAGTACATCTTCTTTAAGCGCTTTTGCAGTTAAGAAAATGATAGGTACATCTGCATTTTTCTCGCGGATCTCTTTTGCTAGTGTAAAACCATCTTTATATGGCATCATGACATCTAGTATACAAAGATCAAAATCGTCTTTTTTAAATTTTTCAAAGCCCTCCATTCCATTCTTGGCATGAGTGACGTCATAATCGTTCATAGATAAATAATCCTTTAGGACAGTTCCAAAATTTGGATCATCTTCTACGAGTAAAATCTTTTTGTTTTCAGTTTCCATAATTATGATATTAGTGGTAATTTAATGATGAATGTACTTCCTTTTCCTTTTTCACTTTCCACAAAGATTTCTCCTTGATGGTCTTCTACTATTTGTCTGGCATAGGCTAATCCTAAACCATGTCCTTTGACATTATGAATATTTCCGGACTGTTCTCTATAAAATTTATCAAACACTTTACGTTGTGCCACTTTTGACATCCCATCTCCTTGATCTTGAATTTTAACGTAGATATAGTTTTTTACATTTTCTGTAAAGATATCTACCTTAGGTTCATCTGAAGAATACTTCACAGCATTCTCTAACATATTAACGATCACATTTGTAAAATGTGATTCATTTGCCAAAACAGATGATTTAGGTGCATCAAGATGCATCTCTATATATCCATTACGATCCTCCACAATAAGTTCTACATGTCCTACAGCATCTTCTATAATATCGTGTAATTTGTAACGCTCTTTACGTATATCAAGTTCATTCTTTTCAAGCTTAGAGATACGTAATACATTTTCTACTTGAGCGTGCATACGTTTATTCTCTTCACGTATCATCTTATGGTAATAGGCAACTTTCTCTTTATTGTCCGATACCTTAGGGTTTTTAACTGCATCTAATGCTAAGTTTATCGTAGCAATAGGCGTCTTAAACTCATGCGTCATATTATTTATAAAGTCTGTCTTAATCTGTGAGATTTGACGTTGTTTATTTAATTGATGTAAAGCACTTGAATAAGCGACTACTATAATTAGTGTGAAAATAATAGACAGTCCTACCATACCTAGAATAGAAGAAATCACAATCTTTTTCTCTCCAGGAAATTCTGCATATAAATAATAATCACTTTTCCCTTCATTATCTACAAAAATCGGAGCTTGATAGAATTGAGAAGATCCTGCAAATTCAAAATTTTCTGAACGTACTTTTGTTAGAAGGTCATTATCAAAGATTCCAAATTCAAAATCTGTTTCTAGATCTTTTTCTACCAGCTCTAAGAGCATTATACGCTCTATTTCTTTTACAGAAACACGTTTATGAATTGGTTTTTTTTCTAATACTTCATTTATAAAGTTCTCGTACGCAAGGCTTCTAAAGTCTGTTATTTTTGAAACCTCTTGTATTTTATCTTGACTAGCTATATTACCATCTATAGATCCTCTACTGAGGACTTGTCTAGAGCTTAAGTTAAAATAGCGTTTAAACTTTATACTATCATCTATACCAGTATCTAATACTGGTGCAGACAATTTAAAGTCTTGCTGCAAAATCCCGCTACGATATAAGAAAACCTCATTTGTACTAGGATCCTCATCTATTAAGAAATGTTCATCAAAGGTAAGATCATCAGGGATTCCTATACTATCTATATTTCGTTCTACAAAATAATAATAGTCTTCAAATTCCCTGTCTTGTATTCTTTCTGCGACATTAACAACTGCTCTTTTTGCATTAAACGAGAATTGTTCTCGTTTTGCCTCAACGCTTTCCAATATCCAATACCCTTGAACAAATATAATTCCTATCAAGGATAGGCTCATGAGTATTATTAAAAGGTAAAACAGTTTCTTATTCACTAATCAAAAGTAATATTTTAACATTTAGTCGGCTTTCCATTTAACCAAATGTTAACAGCTTTTACCAATTGTTAGTTATTCTAAGCAACAAGTGATTATGAATACGTAAGACTTTTCTTTTAGTTTCTTCAAGTATACTATTCTCTATAGTTATATCAGATAATGCAGTTTTCTTTGCGTCATCCCACTGCGCGTCCATTCTATCCCTGATTTCTTCTTCAGAGCTTTGATCTCTTTTTTTAAGTCTAGAAATCCTATCCTGCATCGGAGCTGTGACCAGAATCATAAAATCACAATCACGATAACCACCATTTTCAAAGAGAATAGCCGCTTCTTTTATAACATAGGGACTATCTTGTTGTTTATACCAATTTGCAAAGTTGATAGCAACTCTAGGGTGTACAATAGCATTTAACTGTTGGAGGAGTGTATTATCTTGAAATACTTTACCTGCGATATATTTTCTATTAAGCCCATCAGATGTATAAGAATCTGGCCCAAGTAATTGAACAATCTCTCGACGTATTTCAGGAGAGACATTCATGAGACGTTTTGCCTCTGTATCTGAAATATAAATGGGAACGTCTAAATCTTCAAAAAAGTTTGCAACGGTTGTTTTACCACTACCTATACCACCAGTAAGTCCTACAATCATAGTTTAAATTCAAAGATTTTTAAGATGAAGTCATCTTACAATTTTTGATTAATTTACAACTATATATTTAATTTGCTTAGTTCCTAGTCTCGCACTCTTAACAGTATTAGGGTATTTTTTAAGATCTAATATGATAAAATCATCTTGATTTGTATGCTTACTAAAATCGCAAATAACTTCAAAATCAATAGCTTTAATAGATTCATAAGCTTCTAAACTTACTGTAAAATATACCTCTACTGTTTTAGGAAAAATTTTTACATCATTCGCATTTTTATTGACAACTTTCACAGGAATAGAAAAAGAACCTTCTGTAAATTTTGTCACCTCTTGTTTATATTCAAAAGTATACGAAGACAATTTAATCTCCTGAGGTAATGCCAAGGAATCTACACGAAGTTGCGTTAGAATAGTATCAGAAACATCTGTAAAGTCTTGTTTCTTTGTTTGTATAAACGTAATTGTATCTATATACGTTTTGGGGCCTACAACAGTTACATGTGTTGGTGTAAGTGTTGCTTCCTCTTTAGGGCCGTATCCAGTTTCATAAGCCGCTTCTATAGTAGGATATACAGGCACTTCTTTGCTAGCAAGTGCATCCACCTGAATCGTTACTTGTTGAGGACGTATGGCTGTGATTTCAGAAACTCCAGAAAGGACTTCTGCAATTTCAAGAGGATGTCCATCTGGAATATATCGATATGCTTCTGAAGCTGTTTTCTCCAGTTGATCAAAATCAATTAGTAATTTAAAATCCGAAAACTGATTAGAAAGCACCGCAAATCCATTAAGATTAGTTGTTATTTCAAGTGTACTAGGTATTATGGTACTTACTACTTTATCTATAGGAACATTTTCTACTTGTATAGGTATTGTGTAAACCGTAGTATAGTTTTTTGAAAGCTTACTAAGAACTGCAAATATTGCTGTAAGTAGTAAGAAGAATAAAAATTCTCTTACGTTAGATCTTTTAAATGAAATTCCTTTAAAAACTGACATACCTCTAAATTACTTAAAAAATAAATGAGGAAACCGTTTTTTGGGTTCCTTTCCTAACCATCGTATCGCTATGATCGATTTTAAAAAACCTGTGCCATATCCATAAAACTGTATAAGTGTCGCTGCAATAGCCATCACACCTATAGTAAGATTCTTATTTACAAGAGTAGCGTGTACTCCTATAAGAACGATATAACCTATCACAAAGTATAAAGGCAAAAACCATCCAAATATACCCACCACAATACTACCTATAATCCCAAGAATAAATACCGTTGGAAACCAATAGGTAATCTTTGTAGATGCTGGGTGCCAACTATTTAATATGGGGCGTACCATCCCAAACTTATTAACTTGTGTATAAAATTTTGACCAAGAAATACGACGTTTATGGTATACATAAGCATCGGTTAGCAAGCGTGTTTTAAATCCTAAATCCCATAAACGCAATACCAAGTCTGGATCTTCTCCTGGATGAATATCTCCAAAACCATTACTGGCTTCAAATGCTTTTTTAGACAATCCCATATTAAAACTACGGGGTTGAAAATCGTCTACTTGTTTCTTTCCCCCTCGTATACCTCCTGTTGTAAAGAAAGAAGTCATACTATAGTTTATCGCTTTTTGCAAAGTAGAAAAAGAAGGGTGTGCCGCATCGGGTCCTCCAAAACAATCGACATATTCTTGTGATAACGCTTCATCCATCACACGTACATAATGTGGTGGCAAAATGCAATCTGAATCTAATATGATAAAGTAATTACCCGCTGCACGTGCCATACCGTAGTTTCTAGAACTACCTGGTCCTGAGTTGGGTTTTGAAAAATAAGTAACATTTAATAGGTCTGTATACTCTGTTATCACCACATCACTAGGTATAGAAGAACCGTCTTCTATAATCACAATTTCGTAAGGTATTGTCGTATCCTGACTTGCAAAACTATCGAGTAGTTCTTTAATCTCATCAGGACGATTGTATACGGGTATGATAAATGAATAGGATAATTGCATATTGCACAAAGATAGGGTTTCGGGTTATTTTCGCTTTCGCGAAAGCGGAAAAAATTAAACTCCTTTCTCTAGAAGAAAAACGAAGACACAAAAAAATAGAGTACTATCCTCAAGTAGAATAGTACTCTATTTTATATACTGTAAATAATTTAAAATATCTGAGTATCGTTTTGCAAAAAACAAAATCAGACAAACAACTTATCTTATTCTTCCTGATCTTTTATAAAAGCTTCCATCACTTCTCTACTTACACCTGTGTTACTAAACCCACCATCATTATATAGGTTTTGCATAGTTACACGCTTGGTAAGATCTGAGAATAATGTCATTGTATAATCTGCACAGTCTTGCGCTGTTGCATTTCCTAGCGGGCTCATCTTTTCTGCAAAGGCAATAAAGCCATCAAATCCTTTAACTCCTTGTCCAGCTGTTGTTGGTGTTGGGGATTGAGAAATGGTATTTACACGTACATTTTTCTCTTTTCCAAAGTGGTATCCAAAACTACGAGCAATAGATTCTAAAAATGCTTTATTATCTGCCATATCGTTATAATCTGGAAATACACGTTGTGCAGCCATATAGGTCAATCCAACAATACTTCCCCACTCATTCATTGCATCCTTCTTATATAAGGTTTGCATCGTTTTGTGAAAAGATACGGCACTTACATCCCATCCTTTTTCGGTCCACACATAGTTTTGATCTGTATATGGACGTCCTTTACGTACGTTTACAGACATCCCGATAGAGTGTAGTACAAAATCAAGTTTTCCTCCTAAAATCTCTTGCGCTTTGTCTACCAAGTTCTCTAGATCTTCTATAGATGTTGCATCTGCAGGAACAATCTCAGAACCTGTTTTCTCTGCCAATGTTTTAAGTGTTCCCATACGCATTGCGATAGGTGCATTGGTAAGTACAAAAGTACCACCTTCTTCGTGTACTCTCTCGGCTGTTTTCCAAGCAATTGAATGCTCATCTAATGCTCCAAAAATGATTCCTTTTTTTCCTTTAAGTAAATTATACCCCATGGTTATAGTATTCGGTTAAAAGTTGATTCTAATTACAGAACAAATATCGGCGTTTATTTTTTAATATATATACGTGTGAATGGAGAATATTTTACAACGGTAGATTGTAGAAAAAACAAAAACCTGTAGTTTTTATAAAACTACAGGTTTTTCCAACTTGATATAATTTTTATTTTGTTTCAGATGTATTTAAACACTCACTGTTCCATAGCATCTAGGTTGTTTTTATTATCAGCTTCATATGTATTCAAAATCCCCATTTTGATATTTAGACTGATACAACCTCCAAATCATAATAGTACAAATATAGAGTGGTTTTAAAACTGATGACACCTGATATATACCTAACCTAAAAAACAGGTAGTTCTACGGGGTCATGTGTGTAGTTCATCGATGTTTTTAAAAAATATCAATACTAAAAGTGATCTTAAAATCACTAATTCAGTAAGTTTTTGGCATGTTCTAATGCGGCAGTAGTTTGACTATTACCGCCCAGCATAGCTGCAATTTCAATAATACGATCGTCTTCTGAGAGGGTATGAATTTTGGTTTTGGTCTTCTCTCCTTCGTCTGTTTTAAAAACTTTAAAGTGTGAAGCTCCTTGTCCTGCAATTTGTGGCAAATGTGTGATGCTTATAAGTTGCATTGTATTGCCCATGTCTTTAAGAATCCCCCCCATTTTTACAGCGACATCGCCGCTAACTCCAGTATCGATCTCATCAAAAATAAGGGTTGGTAATTTTTTATGTCTACTTAAAACGGCTTTAATTGCAAGCATAACCCTGGATAGTTCTCCTCCAGAAGCACCTTTCCCTAACGGTTTTACATCCATTCCTTTATTGGCCGAAAATAAGAATGATAATGCATCGATTCCTTTGGCAGTGAGCTCGTTTACAGGTACTAATTCAACTTGGAATTGTGCATTTGCCATGCCTAATTCTATTAATATTTTCTCAATAGAGGCTTTCAGTTTTGGGATAGTTTTGGTACGTTTCTCACGTAATTGGGTAGCAATTTTTTGAGATTCCGCTTTCGCGAAAGCGATCTCCTCCTCCATCTTTGCAATCTGATCATCTACATTTTGTACCGCATATAGCTCGGCATCTAAGCGTTCCCGAATGGCAATAAGTTCACTCACCGAATCTACCTGATGTTTCTTCATCAAGTTATACAATAACTGGATACGGTTGTTTGTTTTTTCTAAAGTCAATGGGTCTGCATCTACTCCATCGGCTAGATCTGAGAGTTCCTGGGTAAGGTCATCTAGTTCCAGAAAAACGCTATGTAATCTATTATAAATAGCTTCATACCCTTCCCCAAAACTACTGATCTTGGAAAGTGCATTTCTCGCCTCCGATAATTGATCAATAATCCCTAATTCGTCTTGTGCTAGTTTTTGTTGTGCCGTCGCTAGGCTTTCTTGAATTTCCTCGGCATGACTTAAGGTTTTGAGCTGAGTTTCTAACTGCTCAAATTCACCTTCTATAAGTTTGGCCTCATCCAGCTCATTAAACAGAAAAGATTGGTAATCAAATTCTAACTGTGCTCGTTGTTTCTTCTCTTGAATTTGAGTCAATAATGCTTGTTTGTCTTTCCAAGCAGTATAGTGCTTTGCGTATGTTTTACGAAGTGGTAATGCATTTGCAAAGGTATCGAGTACTTCAAATTGATATTCATTTTCTAGGACGTCCAGTGTTTTATGTTGACTATGGATATCGACCAGTCGTTCTCCTAAAGCGTGTAATTGCGCTAGTGTAACGGGTGTATCATTGATAAACGCACGACTTTTTCCTGATGGTAAAATCTCCCGACGGATGATCGTTGCTTCTTCATAATCCAAGTCATGTCGTTTAAAGAATGTCACTAGTTGGTAAGCCGCAATATCAAAAACACCTTCTATGATACATTTGGCAGTCATATCTCCTGCACTTGAGCTATCTGCTCGCTTCCCAGTAATCAATCCTAACGCACCGAGAAGAATAGATTTTCCCGCTCCCGTCTCTCCCGTAATGACTGTAAAGCCATCTTTAAGATTGAGTTGCGCTTCTTCTATAAGCGCATAGTTTTTTATGGATAAGGATGTGAGCACGTGCTTGGATTTATGATGCTGTAAATATATGGAGTTTCTCCAAAACACGAATGGAATTTATAGTGTTATTTGGAATTTTTCCGATTTTATGGAGTTGATTTGATTTTGTGTTGCTATTAATTTGGGGTGGATTACGGGAAACCGTAAGATTAGTTGGAGGGGATTTTGGAGATTGGTGAATACTAGATGCATATTGCAATTTACAAATGTTTGTAGTCGTTTGTAAATAATTGTATCGGATATATATTCACCTTTTGCTTTTAGCAAAATCCACTATAAATGAGAGTGTTATATTTTTTTTATAGTATTTTAGGTGATTATATATACATATTGGCACAATTTGAATCAAAACGAATAATGGACGAGAATTTTAAGGACATATTAGCGGATACAGGAGAAATGGCACTTGATTCACTTATTGAAAATGAAGTCATAAAAGAAATTCCAATTCTAGGCACATCTTTAAAAGTAATTAAAGGAATAAAGAACATACGTGATAAAGCCTATTTAAATAAAATTAAAAGGTTTGTTGAGTGCATTGGAGAAATTGATGAAGTCAAAAAAAGAAAATTGATAGAAGAGTCTAGATTAGACTCTAAAAGAAGAATCAAATTTGGTGATGCTTTGTTTACTTCAATTGAACAAAGTGATTCCTTGGCGAAGGTTGAATATATTGCAGTTGCATTTGAAGCTTTTTTAAATAGCGAATTAAGTGAAAACGATTTAAGATTAATTTGTCACGTAATCAGAAATTCATTTACCGATGAATTAGTTGATATAATAGAAAAGGACACACCTGAATTGGAATTAAAGTATTCTGTTGCTAGCGGACTAGCCGATATAGAATATAAAGAATTAAGAGTCAGTATGATCAACACAGAACCAAACTATAGTATTTCACATGCTGCAGAACAATTAAGGGACGCTTGGAGGAAATATAAAACTGTGCCTAACAATGGCTAATAAGTAATTGCTTGTCTTCGCCTACTTCTGAAAATCCGCGAGGATTTTCAGTTTGGTGTGTACTTGCAAAATTAAGTGTTAAACCACGCAACTACTCATAGCTGAGGCCGTTATAAACAATAAAGCATATCGAATTCATAATCCACATATACCTTGGCTTTCGTTTTTGGATAGCAATGATTTACCATAAAAACTCATTGCCAAAGGAAACTTCAATTTCAAATCCCAAAATGGAGACTGAGGGTATGTCTTGGGCAGTTTATTGGGAGGATGAAGGTATACCAAATCCGTCATATAATTTGACTCGTGCCTTTGTCTATGTAATCCATTATAGGACTTGCTTGATCGTTGGAGACAAAGATAAAATAGAAAGTTACGGACCAAAATACTTTAATAAACTAATGTTTAAACTTGCAAAAATTCACTTCCCTGACTGGATCGGCTTTGATAGAGAAAGATGCTCATATAATCCTGAATTAGCAAATAGAATTCTAAGGATTCAGAAAGTAGCTGAATGGCGGTTGAATAAAATGTTTGATATTGAAATATAAAAAATTTATAGCACTATGTAAAAATGCATTAAAACGCGCCATACACAAACACGTTCGTAATAATTTAGAGAATGATAAACCAGAGAACATTTAAAGGTTTTTTTGAGAATAATTCAGATGTATCTGAAATTGAAATTGAAAACGATTTTGAGTATCTAAGATTTGAGTTAAATACTTTCAAATTTGAAGGTACATCCTTTGATGATTTTGAATTGTTAAATCATGACGATTATTCAAAAACTGGATTAGAAATATTTTCACTAAATAAAGTCTCTTGCGGACAAGGGTTTGTTTATGAACTATGCGACTGTAAAATAAATGTTTTCATTCCTATACTAATAAAAGACATTGAAAGGAAAGAAGTTTTTGAAAAAGAGCTTGATATAAAAATTGAACTCGGAAAAAGTTTAGGAAATGGTGTAATAGATAGAATTGGAGTTTCTTTGAGTTTAAAAATGAATAATGAAATGTTAACTGTTAAGAGTGAAGATTTTGAAGGAGTTTTTACTCTAATTCAAAAGAAAATTGAACCGAAATATAAATTTAATAATTGCTTTGGTTGTAACTTTTCAGACTATAGCCCATATGGGAATCCTATATTTGGAAGTATGTTCTGTTTCAAAAATCAAAAAGAAGATTATTTAAAAGTCAAAAATAAAACACAATTTTTCGGTTTAAATAGAGAGGATAGAATAGTACAAGAAACTTATTACTGTGAAGAATACGAAGTAAGAAGTGAGAATGTAGGATATAGAGGATAAAACTATTGCCTAACAAAGAACTGAGTTAAAAAACTTATCTTTTTGACGTTATTATGGGCGAAAAAGAATATTTAATGATTGACATTGACACATCAGAATTGTATAAAAATAAAAATTGTAACTGATTATTAAACACATATTCAGTACCTTACTTAAAATTAATCAATTAATAGTAATATTTATAAAACAGTATATAATGAGCATAGAAAAAAAGAGTTTACAAGCCAACGAGAGTGAAATTTTAGCAGCACTTCCAGAAAATTTTCATGCGGACTTTAAGAATCAATTGACAACAATGTCTGATGAAAATGCACCACAATTAACTGGTGATGCTGAAATTGCAGCTATTAAAGCTGAATTGAAAGCAAACCCAGCAGTTGATGAAAATGCCGCTGCCGCTGAGTTAACAAATATTGAAGCTCCTAAGCCAGTTATACCTGCGACTGACGCAGAAATAGCAACAGAAAAAGCTGAATTGCTCAAGCAGCATAAACAGTAGCAAAAATAACAGCAGATAAAGTAGATGCTGTAGCTAAAAAAGAAAGCAACTGTATCGCTTAACAGGCTGTACATCAGAATGAAGAGGCTATTCATAAGATAGAAAAGGAAGTATCTGACGCCACCCATATTAAAGAACTTTAATAAAAAGCATATAAGAACAAAAGCTATGATCTTAGGGTCATAGCTTTTGTCTATTAGGAATAATCCATTGGAATTAATCCTTATTTTTAGAATCTCATACGTAAACGATCACTTGATATAAACTGACAGGATATTCGGGAAATTTTACTAATTTTCTATTCAGTTGGTATTTGTTACATTAGACGCTTAAAGAATCTACCTTTGACAGGTAGACATAACTCATCGTATACATAATCATTAATTGGAAGCATACGCACCAAATGAAAATAACTATTAATACATTCATACTTCTTTTCTTTATTGCAGCGCGAGCCCAAAATGATGTCAGCGAATATTATTTCTCAAAAAGTAAAAACAAAAATCCAACTACTTATCAATATGTGAATATCAAAGACTCAAAGGATCGCTATTTCTGGAGGGTAACATATGATGATGTAAGAGATGAATTGATAACTGAAGGGTTTAATGAGGAGTTTTTTAAATTCAATTATTTTGTTGAGAAGTACGTTAGTAACGGAACAATTTTAGTTAAAGCTATTGACTATCAAAAGCATTATTTTGTATTAACAAAATCACATGTTGCCGATATCGTAAAAAATGATGTCTATAAATGGAATAGTGATATTGAATATGATTATGAAATTAACATTACGGGTGAATATGGGAATACGACTCTTAACAAGTCAAGAAAATTTATAGGCTTTGAAACTATTGAAGTACAAGGAAAATCATACGATTGCGCGAAGTTTATAGAAGAATATAAAAATGTGTTTCACGATCATAATGTAACACATGAAATGTATCAAATAACCTATTATGCACATTCCTTAGGTATGATAAAATGTGTAAAATACATTGATCAAGATACGATTGACTATGAATTATCATCAATTCTGACCGATGAAGAATTTGACGAACTCAAAGATTAAATCAGAAGCTAACATTCTTCTATAGTATTCATTCTTTATTCTAGGTATACTCCAAAAACACCTTGATCGCACAAATTTGTGTCTATCCCAAAATCTTTCCCTATTTTTAGAAAGCTTTTAAAAAGCGCTGACTAACAACAACCTAACACTTAAAATCAATCTTTATGGATCTAGGAACTATTATTCTTGCCGTTGCATTAATCATCATTATGTTTGGTATGGGATTATCATTAACCCTACAAGATTTTACACGCCTGTTTCAACGTCCTAAAGCCATTATTGTTGGTTTACTCAATCAGATTATACTACTACCCATTATCGCGTATGTACTTGTCTCTGTAATGAACGTAGATACCGATATTGCCATTGGAGTGATGATCCTTGCTGCTTGCCCAGGAGGTCCTACATCCAATCTTATCACACATCTCGCCAAAGGCGATACCAGCTTATCCGTATCACTTACAGCAGCCAATAGCCTTATCACCATATTTACCATTCCATTTGTTATTGATTTTGCTTTAAAGCAGTTTTTAAATGCCAACGAGATGATCCAAATAGATAAACTACAAACAGTGATTCAGATTTTTGTAGTTGTGATTATTCCTGTGACAGTCGGGATGGCCATAAAACGTTCTAAACCTACCTTTGCAGATAGCATGAGTAAACCTGTAAAAATTGCTTCGGCGGCAGTCTTATTTTTGGTCATTATTGCATTGGTCTTAAAGAAAAAAGAAGATATCATCCCCTATTTACAACAGGCTGGATTTGCAACACTTGCATTAAATCTAATCACCATGAGTATTGGTTTCGCGACAGCTAAAATAGCCAAATTAAACTTTGCTCAATCCCTCACCATATCCATAGAATCTGGGATTCAAAACGGAACCATGGCTATCGCCATAGCTTCTGGAATTTTACTAAATGAAAATTACGCCATTGCACCTGCAGTGTACAGTCTTATTATGTTTCTTACCAGTGGTATCGTGATAGGTATAGGAATGAAAATGGCGAATAGCAACCCATGAGTTAATTCTATAAATAGTATATTTAGGTCAATAACTAACCTAAAAACATATCGTATGAATCCTATTCTTAGAAATATTTTAGCCATTATTATAGGATGGCTTGGTGGTAGTCTTATTAACATGGGCTTGATCCAAATAGGCTACACAACCATGCCTATTGAAGGGCTTGATCCTAATGACATGGAAGCACTAGCCGAAGTCATGCCTACCTTAGGTGCAAAACATTTTATCTTTCCATTTTTGGCACATGCATTAGGAACGCTAGTTGGAGCTATCATTGCATATAAGATTGCAACAACTCATAAAATGAGATGCGCTATGATTGTTGGAGCAATATTCTTACTAGGAGGCATTGCAGTTAATTATATGGTACCAGGTCCTACTTGGTTTACAATCACCGATATCGCACTAGCTTATATTCCTATGGCGTGGCTCGGCGGAAAAATAGCTGCAAAATTATAATCATACCTTCATGCATAAAATAGCAATTCAAGGAATACAGTTTGATGAAAAATCATCTTATCAACAAGGACCAAAACTAGCGCCTCCCCTCATTAGAGAGGCATTACATTCTGGCTCTCTTAACTTATTTGCCGAAAATGGAATTTCTATAGAACAAGATAGTGTTGAAGACAAAGGAGATTTTGAAATCACTGACTATTTTGATATTGAAAAAATAACAGAGAAACATCTTGATTCAGGTCATAAGGTGTTTACACTAGGCGGAGATCATTCTATCACATTTCCTATTATAAAAGCGCATCATAAAAAGTATCCCAAATTAGATATTTTACATATTGATGCGCATGCAGATCTGTACGATAATTTTGAAGGAGACCCCTATTCTCATGCCTGTCCATTTGCTAGGATTATGGAAAATGGATTTGCTGTAAAATTAGTTCAAGTAGGTATCCGAACACTGAATACGCACCAAGCAGAACAAGCAGAAAAATACCAAGTAGAGGTTCACCAAATGAAGGATTATGATATCAACAATATTCCTACATTTAAAAATCCATTGTATATCTCACTAGATATGGATGGTTTTGATCCTGCTTTCGCACCTGGTGTGTCACATCACGAACCTGGAGGTTTATCTTCCCGACAAGTTCTTGACTTATTACAAAGCATCGATGCCGAAGTGATAGGTGCTGATATTGTAGAGTACAATCCCAATAGAGATTTTCAGAATATGACCGCTTTTCTTGCCGCCAAAATGATGAAAGAGATTCTAGTAAAAATGATGTAACATAAGATTTACATATACCTATGAATAGAAAATATAAGAATTTACTTATTGCAGTTGCAATTCCTACTGCATATGCTATTGTATTGCGACTCATCTTTGGCGTAAAAGATTGGAATGGTGTATTCTCCGTCATGTCAGTCACTTTCTTATTTCTTTTACCATCTATACTAGGTGCATTAACAGTGTATCTATCTGACAAAGAATTGGCTAAAAAAGCATGGTATCGCATTTTAGCCCCTTGGTTACCCATTATCTTATTTCTATTCATCACGCTTGCTCTTGAAATTGAAGGCTGGGCATGTTGGTTAATGATACTTCCAGTTTTCTTAATTGCATCTTCTATCGGAGGTTGCATCGGAGGATACTTAAAGGGTAGAAAACGTAACGACCGACTACACATTTCTTTGTTGATACTTATTCCCTTTCTTATTGCTCCTTTAGAACAAGTCATAGAAAAGATACCAGGAACCTATAAAGCATATACTTATATAGATATTGAAGCAGATGTAGCAACTATTTGGAAACATGTCACTCGTGTAAAAACAATTGAACAAGATGACGACACAGGATATCTCACTGAATTCTTAGGATTTCCTAGACCATTAAAAGCCGAACTAAACTACAATGGTGTTGGAGCGTATCGAGAAGCTATGTTTACCAACGGACTTATCTTTAGAGAGACGGTTACAGAATACGAAGAGAATAAAAAAATGGTGTTTTCTATCAAAGCAAATACCTACGAAATCCCCTCTACGACACTAGATGAACACATCCTTATTGGAGGGAAATATTTTGATGTCTTAAATGGAACATATGAACTCGAAAAATTAAAAGAAGGCACCTATCGTTTGCATTTATATAGCAACTTCAAAATGAATACTACTTTTAATTTTTATGCAGGCTGGTGGGGAAAAATTATTATGAAAGATATACAAAACAATATCTTAAAAGTAGAAAAGAAACGAGCAGAAGGATACAAGCATTAATTAACTATCTATTTTAAATGATACCTGATTATAAAAGATACTTCTGGGATGAATTTCATAAAGAAATTACCGTATATAAGTTAATTGTAAAGAAAGGAAACCTCTTAGCAAGTACACTTTTTTATATATTAAACGTCAAGAAATGCTTTCTTTACTTCATCGATAAATGAATGTTCGATATTAGAAATTTTATGCAAACTCGCAACAGACCAATTCCGCTTTCCTAAACTCGCATCAAATGGAATTATTTCTAAATTCTTAGTATGTATAAAAGGAGCTACAGACCATTTTGCCATCACAGAAATTCCAAGGTTTGCACTTACCAATTCAATAATTGCTTCTGTTAATTGTACTTTCTGAATAGAATTTACGAGTCCTATATTATTATGTAAGATATTGGTGAGTACATAATTCTTTTCTTCTGGGATATCGTATAGAATTAAGTTTTGATGAATGAGGTCTGTTAAATTGAGTTTTTCCAACGTGCATAATGGATTGTCTTTAGATACAACGGCAACCATCTCATCGGTAATCAAAGGTTCAAAATGAATAGATGAATGATGAGATCTAGTGCTTACAATAGCTAGATCGATGGCTCCTTCCATAAGGTATTGTAAAGGTTCTTTTGTAGCCTCGATATCAATCTGTACAGTAATCGCCGGATTGCTTTTTCTAAATTCTTGAATGACACTTGGCAACCAGTGATAGCATGTATAACACTCGGTTGTCAATCTAATTTTCTTTTTCTTCCCTTTTTTTATTTCATCTAATTCTGAGTTGAGCTGATTCATAGAAACCAACATCTTTTCTGAATTATCAAAAAGAATTTGTCCTACTTCAGTAAGAATTAATTTTTTGTTTAGCCGGTTAAACACTTTTAATCCTATTTCTTCTTCTAGCTTTTTAAGCTGATGACTTAATGCAGGCTGAGAAAGGAATAATTTTTCTGAAGCCTTTGTTACTGAGCCCTCTTTTACAATAACATTAACCAGTTTTAAATTTCGTAATGAAACATCCATTATTCAAATAATTTATAGAAATCATAAAATTAATTCATTTTTTTTATATATACAATCATTTTATCTTTGTACCATCAAATAATTGTAGGAATCATGAAGGATATTTTTCAACTTTCAAGTACTAAAATCAAAATTCTATTAGTCGCATTTTTTTTTACAGGAATCATTAAAACAGAAACTATGGCACAAAATAATCAAGACCCGCACTCCAATTATTATGAAGTTTATGGGAGTACAATGCACGTACTAGAATATGGCAAGGAAGAAAAAGGAAATCCAATCTTATTTTTACACGGAAATCCAGCAAACAGTTTTTTATGGCGAAATATTACGCCGTATGTACAAGGGACCGGACATCATATTATTGTTCCTGACTTAATGGGAATGGGAAAATCTGATAAGCCCGCAATTGACTATACGTATATGGAGCAATATGGCTATGTAGAAAAGTTAATCGAACAGATGGGGCTTAAAAACATTACATTGGTGTTACATGATTGGGGATCTGGAATAGGGTTTAATTATTTTGCAAACCATCAAGATAATGTAAAGGCAATTGTTTTTATGGAAGGAATCATCCAAGATATTGGTACCTTTTTCCCAAAAGAACACATTGAGTTTTTTACTAAGTTACGTGGTCCTGAAGGCTATAAAATGGTTGCAGAAGACAATATATTTTTGAACGATGTTCTACCAACTTGGGTCTCAAAAGGGTTAACAGAGGAAGAATTGGAAGGATATAGAGCTCCTTTTCAAACAGTAGAAAGTAGAAAACCCATTTGGAAATTTATTTCTCAGGTGCCTTTAAACGGGAAGCCTGAGTTAACTGCTTCGATTGTAAAAAATTATAGAGAAGCCTTGCAAAATTCTAAACTCCCTAAATTATTCTTTTATGCTGAGCCTGGTGCCTTTATGCCAGAACCCGTAAGAAATTGGATTATTGAAAACATACCCAATTTAGAATCTGTGAATATTGGAGAAGGAGTCCATTTTATTCAAGAAGATAATCCTGATTTGATTGGTCAAAAAATAAAAGAGTTTATATTAAAGCTTGACGATTAGATTCAATTTAAAGTAAATTCTAAATCATTTCAAGAACCCTATAAGCAAATCGTTTATAGGGTTCTTTCTTGTTACTAGAGTATATCAAATGAATAGGAAGTTGTATGTTTCTTTTATACGCTTTCGCGAAAGCGTATAAAATAATATATATCCTTCTAGCTGGTGATTAACAATGCCTAAGATTGTAACAATCGTAATGTTCTTTATACAAATAAGAGTAATAGCCTCTAACGTAACTAAATGAAAATAGCGATCAAAAAAAACCTTCCTGAATTAATTCCATCTATACTCATAAGTTTTGCTCTTAGTTTTCCACTAACTGGATTTTTACACGGATTTATAATGTCTACAGGCAGTGGAAGTTTTGTCTCAGAATTAAAAGGACGATTATTTATAGGCGTATTTGAAGCAGTTGCAAGTGCTATGAGTTATGGAAAACCTTGGGGAGATGGATCAGAAGTAGCATCACTAACGATCCAATTTAGGATACTAGTCTTTCTTGTCTTTATCATCTTAACCATTCTATTTTTTAAACTATTTAAGCGGCTAAGTAAAAAATTAAAATCCTTAGAGTAATTACTCTTTTATACGCTTTCGCGAAAGCGTATATCTCAATAATACTACATCATAAAGAAATCAATAATATAAACAATACTCGCCTTTTATTGATTTCTTTATGATGCATCGTTATTTTTACTTTATAAAATCATTTTTTATAAATTTAGGTATGTTTAAAAAAACAGTAACCCATGGAATTTATGGTAACATCAATACGCACTTTTATTGGAGCAAAGAACTATGACATCTCTAGAAATTTCTATCTAGATCTTGGTTTTAAAGAGGTGAAAATAGATCCAAAAATGTCCTATTTCTCCATAGGTGATTTTGGTTTTTATTTACAGGATTATTATGTAAAGAAGTGGATAGAAAATCTTATGGTATTTCTAGAAGTAGACACTGTAGAAGATCATCTCATAAAAGTAAAAGAGTTACATCTAGACTCAAAATATAAAGGTGTTCGCGTTTCTGAAATACACCATAATGATTGGGGAAAAGAATTCTTTGTACATGATCCATCAGGCGTATTATGGCATATCGGAGAGTTTGCACAATCCAAAAATTAGACACCTCATCAAGGGATATATTACTTCTCATCCCCCAGTATTCCTATCTTCTTTCAAATATTTTGAAACAACTTTAACAAAGTATTTTGTTTAACGATATCTAATATACGATAAACGTTTTTTATCTTTACTGTATAAACAACTACGTTATGGCAACTTCAAAGAAAACGACTAAGAAAAAGATAGACGCGACTACGATTATTTCTATCTATATGGACTACGTATTAGAACATGGAAAACCACCAGCAACCATCTATAAGTTTTGTAAAGACTCAAAATTTACAGAAGCTGAGTTTTATGAATTCTTCGGGTCTTTTGAAGGTTTAAAACAACATATCTGGGTTGCATTATATGAAAATACTGTAGCCGTTTTACATAAGGATAAAGACTTTGAAAATTACCCAAATAAAGATAAGATGCTTTCTTTTTTCTTTACGATGTTTGAGAATCTTACAGCAAATAGAAGTTATGCCTTGTATGCATTAAAAGAGCATCAAATGCCCTTAAAAAATCTAGAACAACTTAAAGAGTTACGTCATAAAGTACGCGAGTTTGCAACTGCGCTTATTGAAGTGAGTAATGAGGAGAAAGCATATAAGATCACCAAAAACCCAGTACAACTCTTTAGTGAAGGTGCTTGGCTGCAATTTTTATTCCTATTAAAATACTGGATGGATGATACGTCGGCTGGATTTGAAAAGACAGATGTCGCGATAGAAAAATCTGTAAAGGCCATTTTTGATGTATTTGAAACAACGCCTCTTGAAAGTATTATTGATTTTGGAAAATTTTTAATCAAGGATAAGTTCGCTTTCGCGAAAGCGTAAAAAGAAAGAACACCGCTTTAAAACAAAATACCAAACTCATTAAAATAAAGTTCCCACCTACAAAGAATTGAAGCCTATGAAATCAATAGATCACATCCCTACCAATAAATTGCAACGCGCTTCAAAACTTGTAAAAACAGGAGCTAAAGTGGGTGTAAATTATGTAAAATATTATGGTGAGAAAGTCATAAACCCTTCCCTTACCAAAGAAAAATTAAATGAAAACAATGCCGAAGATATTTATGACAGTCTAAAAAGCCTCAAAGGAAGTGCCCTTAAAGTAGCACAAATGCTAAGTATGGAAAAGAACATCATGCCTAGAGCATATGTAGAGAAGTTCTCACTTTCTCAATTTTCTGTACCACCGCTTTCTGCACCACTGGTACGTAAGACTTTTAAAAGATACTTAGGAAAATATCCAGAAGATTTATTTGATACATTTACGGCTCAAAGTGTGAATGCTGCGAGTATAGGTCAAGTTCATAAGGCTACACTAGACGGGAAAAAACTTGCTGTAAAAATCCAATATCCTGGCGTTGCAGATAGTATCAGTAGTGATCTTGCATTGGTAAAACCTATTGCATCTAGGATGTTTAATCTACAAGGAAAAGGCAAAGAAAAATACTTTAAAGAAGTAGAAGACAAACTCCTAGAAGAAACCGATTATACATTAGAACTCGCACAAAGCATGGAGATGGTATCCGACTGTAAGTTGATCCCTAATCTTATCTTCCCTACCTATTATCCAGAAGTATCTAGTGAGCGTATCCTAACAATGGACTGGATGGATGGAGAACATCTTAGTGAGTTTGTTGCCCATAACACAGATCAAGCAACATCAGATCAATTGAGTCAGGCATTATGGGATTTTTATATGTTCCAAATGCACCGTCTTAAAAGAGTACACGCAGATCCTCATCCTGGAAACTTCTTGGTAGACAAAGATGCTAATCTAATTGCCATCGATTTTGGGTGTATTAAGCACGTACCCGAAGAGTTTTATGTTCCCTATTTTGAATTAGCCGAAAAGAAGAACATCAATAACCCTGAGGTTTTTAAAACCAAATTATTTGAATTAGAAATTCTTAGAGAAGATGATACTCCAGATCAAATTGCATTCTTTTCAGCACTTTTTCATGAGATGTTAAGCTTATTTACAGAACCATTACATCTAGAAGAATTTGATTTTAGCGACTCTACTTTCTTTGATAAGATTGCCACTTTAAGCGAAAAATACAGTAAGGATACAGAAATCCGAAAAATGAATGGAAATCGCGGAAGCAAACATTTCCTATATATCAACAGAACATTTTTTGGACTTTATAATTTAATGCACGACTTAGGTGGTCGTATCAAAGTAAAAAACTTTGAAAAATATGCATATACACCTCAAGTAGCATAAAGGAAAAATAAATGATTAGCCGAGTGCTTTTCATTTATTTGGTTAGGTTGTTAATAAAAGAGCGCTTTTAGTCAAGTGCTCTTTTTCAGTTATATACATAGTATTTAAGGAATTCAAATCATACGTTACTATTACTATGCGCGCATACTAAAGAGTGTGTGCTTTCTTCTCAAGAAACGACCAAAGGCATATATTTGTGTTTCGTTTTTTTCGCTATTGTGAGAAACTTATAAAATAAAAAATACGTGTATGTATAATTCTAGAATCGCCGGTTTAGGCGCATATGTTCCTGAAAATATTGTTACTAATGATGATCTATCAAAACTGATGGATACCAATGATGCTTGGATACAGGAACGTACTGGAATTAAAGAACGCCGTCATATTAAAAAAGGAGATGGAAACTCTACGGCAAAAATGGGCGTAAAAGCCGCTACTATTGCCATAGAACGTGCTGGACTTACAAATAAGGATATCGAGATGATTGTCTTTGCTACCTTAAGTCCTGACTATTACTTTCCTGGATGTGGCGTACAAGTACAACATCTTATGGAGATGGAGAACATTCCTGCACTTGACGTACGTAATCAGTGTAGTGGTTTTGTATATGCACTGGCTACAGCAGATCAGTTTATAAAAACGGGCATGTATAAAAATGTGCTTGTCATCGGAGCCGAGAATCATAGTGGTGGTTTAGATTTTACCACCAGAGGACGATCTGTTTCTGTAATCTTTGGAGATGGCGCTGGAGCAGCTGTGCTTACGCGTGAAGAAGATACCACCAAAGGAATTCTTTCTTCTCATTTACATAGTCAGGGAGAACATGCTCTCCAGCTTTCATTAAAGGGTCCAAGTACAGAACAATGGGTTCCTGAAATTATTGAGACCAATCCTACAGAAGATATTCCGTATTACCCATATATGAACGGTACGTTTGTGTTTAAACATGCTGTCGTACGCTTCTCTGAAGTTATTAAAGAGGGACTTGCCAAAAACAACCTTACTGCAGATGACATTGATATGCTCATCCCTCATCAAGCCAATCTTCGTATCGCTCAGTTTGTACAAAAGAAATTTGGTCTTACTGATGATCAAGTTTTTAATAATATCCAGAAATACGGAAATACAACGGCTGCCTCTATTCCTATTGCACTTACAGAAGCATGGGAAAAAGGGAAAGTAAAAGAAGGAGATACGCTTGTGCTTGCTGCCTTCGGTAGTGGCTTCACATGGGCTAGTTCTATCATTAAATGGTAACTTCGATACAATTTTCCTTTAGAAAATCACTCAGCTACCTTGCATTGTAACTTAAAAATACTGGTTAACAACGGGTCGTTCATTCAGTAGTAATTCCCCCTAACTCCCGAAGGGGAAACTCATATATTACGTTAATGACTTTTTTATAATTCGCTTTCGCGAAAACAAATACAGTAACCTATATACCTGAATTCGTATCTTTAAATAAAAACGGGTGGTTGTTTTCTATTTTTTGTAATATGCGGAGCACAAAAAAGAGAAAACTTTCCGTTTCCGAATCGTATATTAGATGGTAGCTTCGATATAATTTTCTTTTAGAAAATCACTCAGCCACCTTACATTATAACTTAAAAACACGAATTAACAACAGGTCGTTCATTCAGTAGTAATTCTCCCTAACTCCCGAAGGGGAAACTAAAATATGCTCTGAATACCTTAACTCAAAATGGAAATCCAAGCATACTTCAAAACTAAAATCAAAAGCTCCTCCCCTCAGCGACTTGTGCTAAGCTTGTCTAAGTAGCAGAGGTGGATATATCGAGGCACGAGATATAGACGGAGGGGAGCATGTTACATTTTCGTAAAAACACAAATAAAACACCTATGGAAGAACAAGAAGATAGCTTAAAAGATGCCTTTGAAAAGGAACTGGAAAGCATCCAATCAGAAACCGTTTTATCCCCTCAATACAGACGAAGAAAAACAATCATTTGGGCGATCCGTACGCTCATAGCCATCGCTTTGTTTATCATTTTTTGGAAGCATACGTGGGTACGATGGGCACTAATTGCATATATTCCTTTAAATGTATTTAGTTTATTTTCTATTTATGGAAGTAAGGCGCTTTTAGATAAAAAAATAAACAAAACCAGACGTGCCATAGAAGAAGCAGAACAAATCATCAAGGAAGATGATGAGGAGGAATAACATGTATCTTCTATGTGCTCCAATTAAGCAGCAATTCAAAAATCTACAAAATAGAGTACTACTCTAATTTAGAGTGTTACTCTATTTTTGTTTTAAAAAGTAATCTACGCTAGCACACCATCCCCTAACTCCAAAGGGGAACCAAAACGTGCTCTGAAATCCCTTAACTCAAAATGGAAACCCAAGCATCCTTGAAAACTAAAATCAAAAGCACTCTCACTCTTATCCAAAAAATCACTCTGTCATTGTGGATACCCGTACTAAGACACGTGATAATTTTACTATCTTCACTCTACACAAAAGACACTCATAATCAGTTACATATACACAACAATCCTAGGATATACTGTATAGTAATTTGAATTATACGTTTATATACAAGAATAAATGAATAAAAATTATCAAGAAGCATTAAATCGCATTGCCGAAGCAAAACAAGAGAAATTGACAAAATTGAATTTGTCAAATTTAGAACTTACAGAATGTCCTGAAGAAATCTTTGAGTTGACACATTTAATAGAGCTAAATTTAAGTCATAATCCGTTGACTGAAATTCCAGAATCTATTGGAAAATTAACTGAATTAACCATCTTTGAATTATACAATAATGTATTAACAATACTACCCGATTCTATTGGGGATCTGATTAATTTAACCGAGCTTAATCTAAGTAATAATCAGTTGACTGAAATTCCAGAATCTATTGGAAAATTGACACATTTAATTGAGCTTAATTTAAGACATAATGAATTAATTACACTACCTGAATTTATTAGGGAATTGACTAATTTAAAAAGCTTAAGCTTAAGCTTTAATAAATTAACAGAAGTTCCTGAGTTCATTGGAAAACTGACTAATTTAACCGAACTTAATTTAAGTAATAATCAGTTGACCGAAATTCCAAAATCTATTGGAGAATTAAGTAATTTAATTAAGCTTGATTTAGATAACAATCAATTAACTTCATTACCAGAATCTATAGGAAAATTAATTCGTTTAACTAGACTCTATTTAAATAGCAACCAGTTGACAACAATTCCAATATTTCTCAAAAAATTAACTAATTTATCAATATTGGTTCTCGGAGGTAATCGATTCATCACAATTCCAAAGTTCATAGAAAATTTAACTAACTTATCTGAACTTTATTTATGGGGGAATCAATTTGTTACAATTCCTAAGTTCATTGGAAAGTTAATTAACTTAAAAGAACTCGCTCTGCATAAAAATAAAATAACTTCATTTCCAGAATCTATTGGACAACTAATCAATTTAACTAATCTCTATTTAGATGAGAATCAGCTAACATTACTCCCTGAGTCTATTGGAAAACTGACAAATTTAGAAAATTTTGATTTAAGAAATAATCAACTAACATCACTCCCAGAGTCTATAGAAAACTTAACTAATTTAAGTTATTTTGATTTAACAAACAACAAATTTCAAGTAGGTGACGAAGTATTTGAACTCTCTGCCAAAGAACAAATCCAACATATTCTTAACTGGCAACGTGCTCAAAAAGCAGGAACCCTACAACCCATTCATGAAGCTAAAGTGATCTTTATAGGAGAAAGTAATTATGGGAAGACTCACCTCATTGAGTTTCTTAAAAATGGAAAGATCAAACGGAAAATTAATACCACTCATGGGATAGAACGAAGTCAACTTACTGTACCTTTTAAAAAGAAAGATATTCGTTTAAATATTTGGGACCTTGGAGGGCAAGAATTTATGCGAAGTACGCATCAATTCTTTTTCTCTGAGCGTACCTTATATGTCTTAGTAAGTCTAGCACGTAGAGAACGTAACGAACTCAATCACTGGCTCAAACTCGCAAACCAGTTAGGGAATGAAGCACCAGTACTGGTCGTTATTAATAAAGTGGATAAAGACCCCCACGACTTAGACCGTAATAGCCTTCAAAGAGACTATCCAAACATCATTGGTTTTGTAAGAACGAGTATTAAGAATTGCGATGAAGGAAAAGCTGTTGATACGCTCGAGAACTTAAAAAATAAGATTACCACCATTGTAAGCGATAAACATATCATGCCTGGTGTTTTTGAGCAACGCCCTCCTGAGTGGTTCAAAGTAAAAGGAGCACTTGAAAAACTAGAAGAAGAAGGAACAGATTTTATTACATATGATGAGTATGAAGGGCTTGATTTTATCAAAGACCTTCCAGAAGAAGAACGTAAAAGCAATCTAAAATTGTTAAGCATGTTGGGAGCAGTCGTGAGTTTTGTAGATGACCCACGTCTTATTAATACCAATGTGATCAATCCCCAATGGATTATGGATGGTGTGTATGCCATCATAAATGACCCTAAAGTAAAAGACACAAACAAGGGTAAATTACATATTGAGGATTTGGAACGTATCCTTCCAAAAAAGAAATTTCCAAAAAGCAGGCATATCTATTTGTTAGAATTGATGCATAAATTCAATTTATGTTATGCTGCCAAAGAGCAACCTAATGTTTATTTTATTCCAGATCTTTTTGAAGATATAGAACCAGAATATACTTGGGATAGTAAATCCTCTATGCATTTTAGATATGACTATGATGATTTTTCTCCCGATGCCTTTATGACTCGTTTTATTGTAGAGGTGCATCAGGATATCATCGATGAAAACCGATGGCGAAGCGGTGTCTTTATTTCTAATGGTGCATGTAGTGCCAAAGTGTACCAATCCTATCGTAAAAACTATATCCATATTGAAGTCATTAGTGATGAAGGAGAAGGTCGTGGCTACCTATATACCATACGAGAAACGTTTAGAAAACTACATCACTCCTTTAAAGAAACAACAGTAAAGCAAGAAGTCCTTTATAAAAAGGAGTGGTTAGACTACCAACAACTTGTCAAATTAGAAATAAAGCATAAACCATGGTATCACGTAGATCTTGATGAAGATCTTCCTATAACAGATATCCTTAATGGGTATTCTACGCCTACAGATAGAGGAGGAACACAAAAACGTATTAAAATATTTCTAGCATCTTCCTATGAATTAAAAGACGAAAGAGAGCAATTTGAAATTTTTATTCATCGTGAGAATCAGCTACTTTATAAGAAAGGTGTTTTTATTGAACTCATCGTTTGGGAAAATTTTATCGATAAGATGTCCCAAACCCGCTTACAGGATGAGTATAACAATGCGATTAAACACTGTGATATTTTTGTAAGCCTCTTCTTTACCAAAGTGGGAAAATTCACCCTTGAAGAATTTGAAACCGCTTTTGGTCAATTTCAAGAAACTGGAAAGCCATTTGTGTATACGTATTTTAAAAATGCAGATATCAAAAGTGAAGATATTAATGAAGAAAACATGCAAAGCCTGTTTAACTTCAAGAAGAAACTAGGAGACTTAGGACACTTTAGAACTGTATTTAAAAATAGAGAAGATTTACAATTACAGTTTAAGAGGCAATTGGAGAAAATTTTACCTAATTAATAATTAAAAAAATGGATGATGTTTTATACGCTTTCGCGAAAGCGTATAACTACTAACGTAATCATTACTTAACAACTCTTTAAAACAAAATTTCATTAATAAAACGTATCTTAATCCTAGTTAACCAGCATTCAAGAAATGATGTCTATTTCCATTCAGAAATACAATAATGCGTTTACAAAAGGACTACTAACGCTGATTGCACTCATAGCCGTTGTTATCAGTAAAGATCTCGCACATGCCTTTATTAGAGATTATTCATTTTATCTATCCGAGTCATTACTCTTTGGGACATTCTGGCTACTATTTGTCCCATCTATTTTAATCATCAGAAAAAAGGTGAAAAGGAATCTATTCCTTCCGCTTGTGATGAGTATCATTCATCTAGTTGTATTCTCTTTATTAGTATATATAATATCAACTGTGTTTTTTAAATATCCTTTTGGTTTTTATAAGACATTCATAAATACGGCCTCTCAATATGGGATTGTTTGCATTATGGTATATGGAGTATATACATTTCTTTCTTTTAATAAGCAGCCTGTATTAAAAACACCGAAAGAACAACTCGTTTCTGAAAAAATAAAAATTGCCTACCAAAATAATATCGTACTATTGGATTGTAAAGACATTCTATATATAAAATCCGAAAAGCCATACATTGCGCTTGTCACCAAAGAAAAAACCTACCTACATACAAGTACGCTCAAAAAGTTTTTGGAGGAAAAAGCTACCATAAATTTTATACAGATTCATAAAAGTACCATTGTAAATACGAGCTATATTATTGGGTATTCTTCTCGCAAAAATGGAGATTATGATATCCTATTAAAAAATCAACAATCCGTAAGAGCAAGCCGACATTTTAATCAGAATTTCAAACCTTTTTTTGACAGCATCGGCTTAGCATAAAAACGACTCCATTCGGCTTATTTTATTTCTATGTAGTTCTTTTCTGTGTTACTTTTATAAATAAACGTAGCATTTATGAAGTATCAAAAAGTAATCCTTGCTGTACTCTTCTGTAGTATATTCAGTGTAATAAGTTGTCATGGACAAAACACAAATCAAATTGTAGGCGGCCCTTGTCAAGGTTGCGAAGCTCTTTTTGAGTATGGCTCCAAAAAGTTGACAACAGTAGATACGCTTCCTGATTTTGCGAATCTGCCTGCCGGCGAGGCAGGAGCGAAACTCAAATTAAAACTCACAGGAACTGTATTTAAAAAGGATGGAAAAACACCTGCAAAGAATGTAATTCTATACATCTATCACACAAACAGACAAGGAATCTATGCTGCAAAAAGCAATGCAAAAGGCTGGGCAAAAAGACATGGATATCTACGTGGATGGGTAAAAACAGATGAAACAGGCAGGTATACATTTTACACTTTTAGACCTGGCGCTTATCCAAATAGAGCAGAATCAGAACATATACATCTTACCGTAAAAGAACCATCCAAAAACGAATATTATATGGATTCTTTTGCATTTGATGATGATCCATTATTAACTATAGAAAAAAGAAAGAGGCTAGAAAAACGAGGAGGCTCTGGTATTGTAAAACCCACATTAGAAAACGGAATTATCACATGCAAAAGAGACATTATTTTAGGAGCACATATTCCAAATTATGAATAAACACATTCTGTATATCATCCTTTGTATTTTTCTTTATTCATGTATGGGGACATACAATACAGATGCTCAAAAAGCAATCATAACAGAAGAAAGCAGATCTTCTATTAAGAATTTAGGAGACACGATTACAATGTACCCTACAGCATCTAGCGTTTATTGGAAAGGTACCAAAATGCGTGGCGCAGGAAAGCATGAAGGGGAAGTTCTAATAAAAAACGGATATTTCATTACAAAAAACAAGCAGATAATAGGTGGTCATTTTATCATAGATATGTCAACCATTGGGGTTACTGATATTCCAGAACATGAACTGATTCCGAGAAAGAATCTTAATGACCATTTAAAAAGCTCAGATTTCTTTGACGTTGCGCATTTTCCAATAGCGGTATTTGATATTATAACTATCAAAAAGAGTACCCAGAATCGTTTGAGGGTTTCAGGTAACCTAACCTTAAAAGGCATTACAAAAACTATTGAGTTTGATGCTTTATATACAGATCATGTTTTTTCAACGGTATTTACCATCGATCGATTTCAGTGGAATATTGCCTACAAAGGTGATATCATAAATAAAACACTGGTCGATAAAGACTTAGAATTAACAATACGAATCATTACAAAATAAAAGATATACACTTCTCTTTCGCTTTATGCTTTTACAAAAAATTAAGAATTATCTTGTAAGACCAAAATAGCAACTAGATGCCAGTACAAACTCAAGCCAAATCTTTACATAACACAACATTTGATACTGTTATTATTGGTTCTGGCGTTGGTGGTCTAGCTGCTGCTATATGCCTATCCAGAGCTGGACAAAAGGTATTGGTTTTAGAACAACACGATGTTCCTGGGGGTTGGTGTCATAGCTTTTACCTTAATGGCGATCGTTTTACACCTGGTGTACATTATGTAGGCTTGGTGGGCGATGGTTTATCTACAAGTGAACTCTATGAGGGTTTAGGTATTGCCAATGATATGGCATTTTATCGTCAAAATCCAGATGCCTTTGAACACTGTTGGATTGGAGAAGAACGTTTTGATTATCCAGCAGATTTCAAACTATTTGAAGATCGATTAATAGAACGTTTTCCACACGAAAAAAAGAATATCATTAAGTATTTAAAACTGGTTAAAAATGTTGGGAACCAGTTAGGTTTAATACCCAAAATTAAAGGCTTGTGGCAACAAATCACTATTCCTTTTCGCACAAAACATATGGGAAAATACTCGCCATTTAGTTTAAAACGAGTGTTGGGTTGGCATATAAAAGATCCATTATTACAACGTATTTTAAATATTCAGTTTGGAGATCATGGGCTCGCTCCTGCAAAAGCTAGTTTTATATTACACGCAGCGATTATGCATCATTATCATATGGGTGGTTTTTATCCTATGGGAGGTGGTGGAGCCATTGTAAAAGCAATGACAAATGCTATAAAAGCAAAGGAAGGCATCATAAAAACTAGCACAGCTGTACAACGTATTTTATTAGATCATACAGGAAAAAGAAAGAAAGCAATAGGTGTTGAGTTGGCAACTGGAGAACACATATTTGCAAATCGTGTGATCTCTAATGCAGACCCTGGAATAACATATCAGAAGTTAATAGGAGAAGAACATCTAAGCTCCAAATTAAAGAAAAAACTTCATAAAACTAAATACTCTTGCACATCCTTAATGCTCTTTATAACGGTCGCAATGGATGTTACAACATTAGGTATGGACTCTGGAAATATTTGGCGTATGCCCGATAAAGATATGGACGATCTGTATGATGATATGCAGAAAAAAGATCTTTTGGAAGATAAAGAGTTTCCTGGTATGTTTATAAGTTGTACTACTTTAAAAGATCCTATTAGTTTTGATGGCAAACACCATACGATAGAAGCCATCACCTATATTAATTATGATGCCTTTGAAGATTTTAAAGGCGAAGACATAGAGCGTTCTGCATCTTATTTAAAATTTAAAGAACAGTTAATCGCTAAGTTTTTTGTGACTTTAGAAAAAGTAATTCCCGGTATTTCAAACCATGTGGTGCAAAAAGAATTAGGTACTCCATTGACGAATAAATACTATATAAATTCTACACGCGGTAGTGTGTATGGTACAGAAAAGAGTTTAAAACACATTGGTCCATTTGCTTACAAATCTAAAAGCGAAATAGAAAATTTATATATGTGTGGCGCAAGTATTGTATCACACGGAGTTGCTGGTGCTAGTTACTCGGGTGTACAAACCGCCGCATCTATTTTAGGGTGTCGTCAAGATGACTTAATAAAACCATCAGATGATCAGCATTTAAGAGTGTTTGAAGCAGAAGATGATACTGATTATCCTGACTGGATGCGCAAAAAAATAGCCATGAAACATCTTAAAATGAAATCAAAAACTGCTTAATTTTTTTATACGTTTTCTTATACACCAATAGCATTAATACTACATATGGATACGTATTTAACCCACATCAAAACTATCGTTTATGACCGCATTGGGTTCGAAATTTCTAATTTTTGCATAGAACCAGAAAGTAAGGAATATGCTGCATGCCAATTTGAATTAAACGGGCAAAAAATCATAAGTAGGAACGCTAAAATCACACCCAAAAAAATAGGGCAATTTGTGACCTTCTGGAAACGACATGAAAATGGACCTATCGAACCCTTTCACCAAGCCGATCCTATTGATTTTTATGTCGTAAACGTACAGACTAAAAATACATTTGGACAATTTGTTTTCCCAATAGCCATCCTAATTAAAAAAGGAATTATCTCCACAGATAACAAAGAAGGAAAAAGAGCTTTCAGGGTATATCCTTCTTGGGACATTCCAAAAAGTAAACAAGCAGCGCGAACACAAAAATGGCAACTGGATTATTTTTATGAAATCAATGATTCGGTAGATTTTACGCAGGTTGCAAAATTGTATTCTATAAAATAATCGTACAGCATACTCCTTATGATACCTCTTTAATGTTGCAGGTATACGCTTTCGCGAAAGCGTATAAAGAAACAATTTAAGTCATTTTGACACTAGAAAAGATCACATAACTAGCTCATGGTTATATGAATACACAACACAATACATTAAAAAAAAGTTAAAACACATCAATATAATTGACATATCAATTATATTTGTATCAAATACATAGTATATGAACCTACCCCTTCCGTCGGAAACAATATTTCATGTCATCGAAAGCACCATTAAAGAATATCGAAAATTTGCACAGAAAAATATTTCAGAGCAAATACAGGACATGACTATCGATCAGGGTTTGGTACTTCTCTTTCTAAATAAGCATCCAGACTTAACTCAGAAAGAAATTGCCGAGTTGGTGTTTAAAGACAACGCCTCAATGACGCGCATGATTAATACCATGGTTCAGAAAAAATACCTGAAACGCTCCATGAATCCTGAGGACAGAAGGCGTTACAAAATTGAAATCACAGACAAAGGAAAGGAAGTTCTGGAAACCCTTCCTCCTATCATTCATCACAATAGAAATTCATCATTAAAAGGAATCACAAAAAACGAACTCAATCAATTGGAAATCATTTTGAATAAAATCAAAACCAATTGTACAAAAAACATGATATTATGAAAGTTATAAAAAAATCTACCATAGTCGTAGTCACACTGTTAATGTTATTCACCGCTCTTCTGAGTGCACAACAAAAAGTAACCCCATTAACACCAAAAGAACAACAAACTGTTGTCGATTCTATAAGCAGTAAACTAAACGCCAACTATGTTTTCCCAGAGATTGCAGCAAAAATGTCCTCAAACATTGAATCAAAACTTAAGAAAGGCAATTACAAATCTATCTTAGATCCTCAGGAATTTTCCTCCATATTAACGGCAGATCTCCGAGCAATTAGTAACGATAAACATATAAGAGTCACTTTTTCTCCCGACCGAATAGCTGAGCAACAACAAACAGTTACCGCCGAAGATAGCGTCGCTTTTTTAAAGCGTTATGTCAGCAATTTGAAGCGAAATAACTTTGGCTTTAAGGAAGTAAAAATCATGGCTGGCAATGTTGGCTATTTAGATCTTCGAAGTTTCTCTAATGTAGAATACGCTGGAGAGGCTGCCGTAGCTGCCATGAACTTCTTGAGTAATGCAGATGCGATTATTATTGATCTTCGAAATAACGGAGGCGGAAGTCCAGCTATGATTCAACTCATCACGAGTTACCTCTTTGGAAGCGATCCTGTTCATTTAAACAATTTCTATTGGCGTCCATCAGATCAAAATTCTCAAACCTGGACTTTACCTCATGTATATGGTACACGCAGTCCAGAGACTCCTGTTTATGTATTAACGAGTGGTAGTACTTTCTCGGCAGCAGAGGAGTTTAGTTATAACTTAAAGCATCTAGAACGTGCTACGTTAGTAGGTGAGACGACAGGTGGCGGAGCACATCCTGGTGGTTCTGTCGTAGCAACAGATCGATTTATGGTTTGGGTACCTACGGGTAGAGCCATTAACCCTATTACCAATACCAATTGGGAAGGCACTGGTGTTAGTCCGCATATCAAGACTCCCGCAGCAGACGCGCTCAATATAGCCTATACAGAAGCATTAGAATCCCTTATGAAAAATAACAAGAATGAAGGACTACAAGCTTTCTATGAATGGCCACTTGCCGAGCTACGTCTAAAAACCAATCCAGTCACCTTAACTCCTAAAACATTAAAAACCTTTGCAGGAAGTTATGGCCCACGTATGGTGACCTTTGAGAATGACAAATTATTCTATCAGCGAGGTAGCGGAACAAAGTATGAATTACTTCCGTATAGTACTCATGAGTTTATGCTGAAAGGTAATGATAGCTTTAGAATTCGTTTTCTATCCGAAGGAAACACAGTAACCGCATTGCAAGGATTGTATGACAATGGTCGTACCGATAAGAATGCAAAAGGAAAAGAGTAGATACTCTTTATTCGATTTTTTTTTAAACTTCAAAAAAGGAAACACCACACTATAATTCCCTAATTATAATTCCTTTTTTGAAGTATTAAAATAGTATACAATACCGTTGGCTCTTATTTTAAAAAACAAGAACAACAAAAAAACATCCATTTTTTTAGTAATGACCTTTATGTGGCCGTGGACTTTTTGGAGTATTGGTCTGCATTATCTGGCAGGCAGGAGCGTATAAAGAAGCAACCTAAAGTCATCTCGACCCTAGGGGAGATCACACACCTAACTCACTGTTATGTGATTTCTTGCTTACGGCAAGCAGGCTCGCGAAAGCAATTGTGGACATTCAACCGTTGGCTAAAAAACATTGCTAACGGACTTTCCCACTTGGAAAAATCACGTAGACGAAATTTTGTTTGTCTTTTTCATTAAATTCACGCTAAAACAAACACAACGTTTCTTAGCCAAAGCTGTTGTAACCAAAATAAAATCATTCAGGAAAAAATACCAGAATCAGATGAAAACAACCACCATCCTTTTTTCTCTTCTATTAACGCTCTTTTATAGCTGTCAAACGGATAAGAAAGAAACAATCGCAGAAGCTCAAACTAAAATAGAAAGTTTCACCTCTAATGATTATCTAGATTTAGTCGCTTTATTTAAAGAATGGAGAACATTTGAAAAACCACCGCTCCTAGATGGGGCTCCTGATTATACCCTAGAAACCTTTGAAAAGCGTTGGCCAAAATTTAAAGAATTACGGTCAGGATTACACGCTATTGACACCACAAACTGGTCCGTAGAAAATCAAGTGGATTGGATGATTGTGTGGGCAGAAATGAATGGCTACGGTTTTAACCATCGTATTTTAAAACCTTGGGCTCGTGATCCTGCTTTTTATAAATCAGTTTGGTCATATAGAAGCGATGTGCCAGCTCATGAGGGGCCAACCAATCATGGCACCACAGAACTATGGACATATACGTTTCCTTTATCGACAACAGAAAGAGATAGACTCTTAACGGATCTAAAAGTAATTGCACCGCTCAATGATCAAGCAAAGAAAAATTTAATAGGAAATGCTAAGGATTTATGGATCACTGGTATTAGAGATATTCAATATCAGAGTGTGGTACTTACCGATCTAAAAAAGCAGGCTACTATTAAAGATGATGCAGCATTAGTTTCGGTGATTGATGAAGCTATAGCTTCAACGAATGACTTTGTTTCTTGGTTGCAGGCGGAGTCCAAATCAAAAACAGGTTCATCAGGAATTGGCAAAGACAATTACACGTGGTATTTACAAAATGTACACTTGGTTCCCTTAACATGGGATGATGAAGTGATGATTCTAAAACGTGAACTCGCTCGTGCTTGGACTTCGTTAAAACTAGAAGAACACAGAAACAGAAAATTACCAGAATTAGTGGACGCCAGCTCTCCCGAGGCTTACAATAAAATGGCAGATGAAGCTGCCAAAAGCTTGATTACCTTTTTGGATCAGGAAGAAATCGTTACTGTAAAACCCTATTTTGATCCTGCATTACGTGAGCATTTAGGCGCGTTTGTACCAAAAGAGAAACGAAATTTTTTCCTCATAGGAGAACATTATGACCCTAGACCTTTATACTCCCATTTTTACCATTGGTTTGAATTAGCACGTATGGATACGGAGCCACATAAAAGTGAGATAAGAAAAGGACCATTATTATATAATATTTTCGATTCAAGAAATGAAGGGACAGCCACAGCTGTTGAAGAACTATTTATGCAAGCGGGTTTATATGATGATAGCCCAAGAACCAAAGAGATTGTATATATCATGATTGCGCAACGTGCTGCAAGAGGGTTAGGATCATTATATGCGCATGCCAATGAGATGACCATGGAGGAAGCTGGAGGTATTCATAGCGAATACACACCTCGTGGTTGGATGAAGACTGAAAAGGAACTCCTCATTTTTGAGCAACATTTGTATTTACGTCAACCAGGATATGGAACAAGTTATATTACGGGTAAATATTTACTAGAAAATGCATTGGCAGATTATGCCAGAATACAAGAATCACAAAACAAACCATTTATTCTGAAAGACTTTTTTGACACCCTAAATAGTATCGGAAATATCCCTACATCATTGGCTCATTGGGAAATGACTGGCTCAAATAATCATTTAAAAACTACTACTAATTGATGTATGCATTCCGCTTTCGCGAACCTGCCTGCCGGCAGGCAGGAGCATATAAAGAAACATTCCTAGTCATCTCGACCATAGGAGAGATCACACACCTAGCTCACTGCTATAAACGTGCTAAGAACAATGACCCAAATTACCTGAAAGTAAATAGTTCGTAGATTTTAAAGTATATTTAATTGCTTTTAAAACAAGTAGAACAAGTCATATGAAAAACTTGAATCATTATGTAGCGATGTATAAAGCGCAACTTGATAAAGGGGACATATTAATTGCCTATAATCAATTAGTGAAGTTTGTTATGAAGTTAAGAGTAGATTTTATCAAAAGTCTCTCTGAAAAATATTCATTTACAGGAATTCTTCACGGGTATATGGACTACACCTATTTCTATTATTCCAATGACTTCTTGAAAAAGAAAAAGCTAAAATTAGGGCTCATATTAAATCACTCAGAAATGAGATTTGAAATTTGGCTTTTAGGAAATACCATGAGCATTCAAAAAAGATATTGGGATTTACTGAGAGAATCTACTTGGAACAAAAACAGAAAAGAAATGCCTAAGTATTCGATTTTAGAAGCAGTAATCGAAGATGAACCAGACTTTGACAACCTCCCTTTATTGTCTAAAAAGATTGAAAAGAAATTAGTCGAACAATCAAACGAAATAATTAGTGTACTAAAAAAGTTGACTTGAAATGTAACGTATACAATGCATTGCTGGTACAGCTCTATTTACAAAAACACAGCAAGTTTCTATTCAGTCTGAATTTGCTCAATTAAAACAAAATGATAGACCAAACAATTTTTCAAATTCCTCGATCTCCCCTTTCAAAGTGTATACCATTGCTGGTTCTGGTCATATCTGTTGTATTTGTAAGCTGCACTCCTAAAAGTGTTTATCAAGATTATGTAGTCGATGTTTATCAAACTTCGCAGGCTGGTGACAATCTCAAATTAATTTCAAACGATCAAGCAGAAATAACTACCACAAAAGGAAAGAAAATCTCTTTACGTCTCCTTCCTGAAGAAGAACTTCAAAAATACTACGGCTTTGGAGCTTCTTTTACGGAGTCTTCTGCATGGAATTTGGCTACTATTCCAGTGGACTTGCGCAAAGATGTATTGACCCGTTTATTTAGCCCAACAGAAGGTGCTGGTTTTTCCCTCACGCGAACTCACATTAATAGCAGTGATTATTCAAACAATCATTACACATACGTTGAAGAGGGAGATGAAGACCTTTCTACTTTCAGCATATATGAAGATATGAAAGGGTTTTCTGGTGAAGAAAACGAGCAAGTACTTGGTGTTGAACTGGTAGAACCTAAATATGACATTATCCCAATGATTAAAGAAGCATCCAACATTGTTGGTGCAGACTTCAATATTATTGCTTCTCCTTGGAGTCCTCCTTCTTGGATGAAAACAGGAGAAACTGCTGAGATGACTAATGGCACTTTGCTTCCTAAATACTACGGGACTTGGGCAAAATATTTATCAAAATATGTAAGCGCTTACGCCGAGCAGGGAATTGACCTCTGGGGAATTACTCCACAAAACGAGCCATTGCATGCACATGATGCTCGCTGGGATAGTAATGGGCTAACTCCCAAACAAGGTCGAGATTTTTTACGAGATCATCTCGGTCCCCAATTGGTACAAGATGGTCATTTAAATCTAGATGATTTAGATGCTGGATTACGTGTATTGATCTATGATCACAATAAATCTACCATGAACGATTATGTGACTCCCACTTACGAAGATCCTGAGGCTTCAAAATATGCATGGGGTACTTCTTTTCATTGGTATGCAAGTTCTGAACTTGAAGAACATAACTGGTACGCCCAAGAACTAGAAACATTACAGACAACTTGGCCAGACAAGGGGATGATTCATTCTGAATCGAGTATCGATATTGATGTTGATGATCCGATTGGTCAATATTGGAGAGAAAGTACTGATTATGCGGGCACTTTTGTACCATTTGACACCTATGCTTTTGATATCATTACAGACTTAAATCACGGTGCTCAGGGATACATCGAGTGGTGCATTATTCTTAGTAACCAAGGTCAACCAAATCCTTATGATAACTTTAATAGCGCCCCAGTACTTATCAACCCTGTTACTGACAAAGTAATGTATACTCCACTGTATTATTTATTAAGCCACTTTAGTAAGTTCATCCGTCCTAATGCTCACAGAATTGGTTTGGAAGGCGAAGAAATAGAGGGTGTCATATATACAGCTGCAAAAAATCCTGATGGATCTATTGCTGTGGTGATTTTTAATAGAAACGAAGAAGTTCACGAAATATCGATAACCTTGGAATCTACTGTTTATGAGATGCAAATTGCACCCAAGGCCATTCAAACGATTCATGTACGAAGTAAATAAAGAAACACCAATCCAAGTATTCTTCACCTTCCATCACCAGTTTCTTTAATTCCTAAGTCATCTCGACCTAGGAGAGATCACACAAATAACTAGGAGGAGTTCTATTTTATTTCCCCTTCGGGGGTTAGGGGGATCTTGAATCTTTTTAAAACCGCTTTCGCGAAAACATATAAAGAAGCAATCTAAGTCATCTCGACGTTAGGAGAGATCACACACCTAACCAGGAGAAGTTATATTTTATTCCCCTTCGGGGGTTAGGGTGATTCTGAGTCTTTTTTATCACTATTGTGAAAAACCGTAAACAGGTATCATTAGAAAAAGGTAAGTCTAGTAATGACTACAAGCATTTACAAATAATTATAGTCGTTTGTAAATGATTCTTGAGACTTTTACAAAAACTAAAAAACATCTAGAAAACATTCAATTACAATATTTTCAAAGAAAAGAAATACATTAAATTTGAAAAAATACACATATATAATATAAAGTACATGTACTTTATATACTAGTTAGCTGTAATTTAGAAGCACATAAAATGAATAAAGAAAAATTTATTGAGGAATTAATAGAATCATTGATCTATCATTTTAAGTCTATAAAAGAAAACACTCAATTAATTTCATTCGGAATATACACAGATGGTGATGCAAGTACAATTGGTATACATTATAACACGAAAGAAAAATTAGAGAAAGATTTAAATCACGCTCAAACAGAATATACTGGAGAAATGTTTGAAACCATGTCCTTGTACTATACCTTTTGCATGGAGGAGTGGATAAAAGATATTAGTGAGGCTTTAAGAGAAGAAAAACTTTTAGAATTACAGGCTATTATTAATAAATACGGAGAGGAAGAATATGATAAAGGAAATGAAAACTATAAAGATGAAATTCTTGATTTATTTTCAGAAGCGTTAATTAAAACAAAAGAAACTGATCTCTTTAAAAACGAAAGCAATGATTTTTTTATTCATTTAGAAGTTTCCGATGATTTTACTGACGATAAAATGCTCGATAGGATGTCAAATATTCTTAACGAAAAAAGATTTATTGATTTTAAAAAATATAGTGAAGATTAAAAAAACAGCTAACAATTTGTATAATGCATATGCTCCCTTCGAGACGCAAACGCACCATACAAGAGACGTTACTTGCAATACCTAGACACACTTTAAACATATTAGAATGGCAATAGAATTTATAAGTGAACAACATAAAAATATTACCTACACTGAAGAGGCAAATTCATTAATAAAAAAATATGTTTTAGAAAATCCCAATGCAATTGTAAATTTTAAATTGAACGATTTAAAGAAGAAAAATGGTTTAGAATTATTTGAATTTATTGGAAATGAATCAGATGCTCGAAATCAGATATCTGACTATGAAACTATTGAATCAATTCTTAAATATAAATCCTTAAAGGGATTATTCATTAATGAACATACAAAACCAAAAGTTGATATGTCAAATTTCCCAAATTTAAGACTACTTTCTTGTGATTGGAACCTTAAAATTTTAAATATTAGCACTTTAAAAAAATTACAACAATTCAATCTATTTCAATACAAACCAAAATCAAAAAATTTGATGGAACTATCTACTTTAAGTTCATTAAAGTATTTAAAATTAGGCAGTGGGAATTATGAAAGTTTAAAAGGATTGAATAAACTAAAGAATTTAAGAGAGTTAAGAATATACAGTAATCGATCTGTCAAAACTGATGATACAATTATTCTTGAAAGTGTAGAAGCTTTATACATTAGTAGTTGTAAATCTTATGACCATGATTTTTATAAAAGTTTTCCTAACCTTAAGATATTACATTTAGAATCAAGTAATGATTTAGAATCTTTAAAACCTATTCTAGACAACCTTATCAACCTCAAAGAAATTAATATTTGTGGCATCAAAGTTTTGGAAGAAGACAACACATATTGGAAAGACTATAAAAATATAACTACGCTTAATTTTTTTAACAGAAAACATCAAAAATTAAAAACTAAAGATTTCGAAAATTATCCATATAAACAAGATGGACAATGGAAAGGAATACCACGTACTATAATTGAATAGTGATTCCGCATAAGTACAGCAGATAACAACGTGTATAATTAATTGCTTGAGTGTGTTTAAAGTTTACCACGGAAATTCTGTCGAATTTCCTCTGCGCTGTTCCTTTTGTTATCTTAGTGCTTACACCAACTAACCATACACAAACCGTTGTCGGTCATTTAGAAAATATCTATGAAAATAAAACCATTCAAACTCGAAAGATATTACACCTTGCACGAACATACTGCTAAACATTCCCTCTGTAATTCCGATTGTGAAGCAATGACAATTGCTGACTTACTCTCTTTAGAAAACGGAGCGAAAGAAGTATTTGATAAAACATGGTTAGGATATACACATACGCAAGGTAATCCAGAATTAAGACAAGATATTTCTACAATTTACAACAAAATAACATCAGAGGATTTAACAGTTTGCACAGGCGCACAAGAACCAATTTTCTTATTTTCTCATGCTGTGCTAAACTCAACCGATGAAGTTATTGTACAAACGCCTTGTTACCAATCTTTACAATCTGTACCAGAGAGTATAGGCTGTAAGGTTTTGAGTTGGAATGTGCATTATGAAAAAAATACTCCTTGTTTTGATATAGAAGCACTAAAAAAAATGATAAGTAACAAAACCAAAGTTATTTATTTAAACGCACCTCATAATCCTACTGGATTTCTTTTTACAAAAGAAGAACAACAAGAAATAATAGAACTTGCAAGAATCAACAACATTATAATTTTTTGCGATGAAGTTTACCGAGAACTAGAACACAATCCTTCATTTGCAATTCCTGCATTTGCAGATTCTTATGAAAATGGTGTTTCAATAGGTGTTATGTCTAAAGCTTATGGTTTACCTGGATTAAGAATAGGTTGGTTAGCAACACAAAATCAAAAAATTTTAGAAAAAGTTGCCATTCTTAAAGAGTATACAACCATTTGTAATTCTGGTCCAAGCGAATTTTTAGCAGGTGTTGCATTAAGAAATAGACATACTATTTTAGATAAAAACCTGAAAATTATACAAAATAATTTACCGCTTTATGATACATTTTTTACGAAATATGCAAACTTGTTTTCGTGGTACAAACCTAATGCTGGACCAATAGCTTTTGTAAAAATGCGTTTTGATACTGATGATATGGGTTTTGCTGAGCAAGCCCTGAAAGAAAAAGGCATTTTAATACTTCCTGGTGGCATTTATGATTTTAATGGCTATTTTAGAATAGGCTTTGGTAGACGAAAAATACCAGAAGCATTAGAACAATTTGAAGCCTTTGTATTAGAAAATTTAGTTGGCAAATAAAACATGTAATCTATGAACAAATAAATGATTTATTAAAAATAGAAGATTTATTCGAACCTATAAAATAGGCATTTATTGATTATAATTTGTCATCTCTAATTGGAGTTCCTGTGAGTTTACTTCACTTTCCCAATAATGTAGACATCCATATAAAAACAGTTGATCTAAAAGGTTACGACTACTTTTTTATAAAAGTTGTTTCTATGTTTCCTGATAATTTAAAACAAAATTTATCACCTTATAGTGGGGCTATTTTTAGAGAAGCCTACAGAGAGTAACTACTCTAAATTATATAGACTTTGGAAGTCAAAAAAAACTGAGCGAAGAAGCTAAAAGAATTGGGAGAATCCTATAAAAGAAAAAACTTTCTAAATTTAATGCAATTCGGAGTGTTAATTACAAATCAATTAAGCATCAATTCAAAGGCTTTAACAATAAAACAATGAATTTAATTTCTTCATATAAGTTTCTAATACATAAAAATTCTGAGGTAAAAGAAAGATTTATATTTGTGTATATGAATGCCATATATGACAAGTTGTTACTATATGACGTTCCTACATAAACCAAAAGAGTGTAATTTTTTGGTTTCGTATAACACCTATACACAAACAAATACTCATGAAATTTGATTTACAGAAATCTATAGCCATTCTAGAAAGAACACCCGATGTGTTAACTACGATGTTACAGGGAATCTCAAAGGATTGGATACACACCCATGAAGGAGAAGATACGTGGAGTCCGTATGATGTTGTGGGACATCTCATTGTGGGTGAAAAAACAGATTGGGTCGTACGAACAAAAATCATTTTGAGTACTTCTGAAAATAAGATCTTTGTACCCTTTGATCGATTTGCACAATTACAAGAAAAGCAAGACATTCCTATTGCTGAGTTACTCACCGAATTTGCATCCTTACGAGAAAAGAATCTTACAGAATTAACTACATTACAAATTACTGAACAAGATCTTACACGTACAGGAATTCATCCAGAACTTGGCGAAGTAACGCTTGCGCAATTACTGGCTGCTTGGACGGCGCATGACTTGGGACATATTGCTCAAATCTCAAGAGTCATGGCAAAACAATACACAAGTGAAGTCGGTCCTTGGAAAGCCTATTTAAAAATAGTCAATTAGTAAAAAAGTATAAACATAAATACTATGACCCCATTAGAAACACTCATTAAACAATTAGACTTACTCCCTCACCCAGAAGGAGGCTACTATAAAGAAACCTATAGAAGTCAAGGAGACATTATAAAAGAAAGCCTTCCAGAAGCCTATGGAGGTAGCAGAAGCTATGCAACCGGTATTTACTTTGTACTGACTTCAGACAATTTCTCCTCTTTTCATAAAATCAAACAAGATGAGATGTGGCATTTTTATGATGGTGCTCCTATCCTACTCCACATCATTTCTGAAGCGGGTGTGTATACAAAACATACCATAGGAAGAAACATTTCCGCAGGAGAAGTTCCGCAATTTGTAGTACAAGGAGGCGATTGGTTTGCCGCAGAAGTAATACAGCCAGACAGCTATGCTTTTGTAGGATGTACCGTAGCACCAGGATTTAGTTTTGAGGACTTTGTACTTCCAGCTAGAAAAGAGTTAGTTGCATTATTTCCTGAACATACAGAAATCATTAGGAGATTGACGCATCAATAAAAAAATAGCTGTTACTTTATCTCTGTAATAAATTGATAAGAAATGAAACTAAAAAAGGAAGTTAGATTAATTCTTACAATGTTATTTTGGGGTAGTATATACCTTTTGGTAAAAAGTCAGAAACTTGACGTTGCTAAAACCCCATATATAATGAATGCAATTTACATTTTTTTTATAGGTCATATAGCATATGAAGGCATATACAGAAAAAACAAAATTGACTCTAAGCGAAAAGAGGTTAAAAGTAGACATCTGAATGAACTAAAGTCCAACCTGTCTAATTTTACGCCTAAAATAGCAACTGGTAAATTACCATCAGGACTAACGAAGTTTATACCTATTATTAAAAAATGGGGAGTCGACAATAAAATTCTTAGAGAAGATCTTTATGAAAACTCAGAAAACAATGAACTTCTAATATTAAAGTCTATAGAGTCTAAAAGAGACGTTCTTGAAGAATGGATTAATGAAAACCCTGAGGAACAAAACACAATAAAAGCGATTAACCTAACGCTTAAATCATACGATGATTTAGGCTTATGGACTTGGAAATCTAAATAAATATAGAACTCAACATTAATGAAACCAGCATTAAAATACATAGAACTTAAAAGCGGATATAGTGATAATGGACCTGCTTGGATTGGTATAGCCGAATTTTCAAAATCTGGTCGAACCGTTTATTTTAATGGAAAAGCATTAAAAAGTTCGGCGGCTCAAGGAATTGCAGGAAATTATTACGATCTAGAGAATGGTGATGAATATTGGGTTTCTGGGGTTAAAAAAAATGGCACCGACCGACATTGGGCTGGCGGAGGAAAAATAATGATAGACAGAAACGTAGTCGATCTTTATTTGAGCCAAGTTAATTTTAATGTATTAGATAAAAAACAATTTGAATTCGTTGACATACTCCCTACTGACAAACAGAAGTTTTCAAAAATGGAGAATGAATCATTAAATGAAAAAGAATATCAATGAAAAAAGAAATGGGCTTAAAAATACGTTTAAAATAATCCAATGAAACTAAATCTCCTCGTCATAAGAACGCAAAATCCCGAAGCACTAAAATGTCAGTACGAATTACTTGGGATGACGTTTGAGCATCATAAACATGATAAGGGTCCTTATCATTATACATCTGAGATAGATGGGATTGTTTTTGAGATATACCCATTTACAAAATCAATGACAGAAGCAGATGGAACACTTAGACTAGGATTGGAAGTTTCAAATCTAAAGCATACTATAGATGCTATTAGAAATAGTAATTGGATCATACGTTCTGATGCACAAAAAATGCCTTGGAGAATAACTGCTATTGTTCAAGACCTAGATGGTAGAAAAATTGAATTAAAACACAAAGAAGAATAACGATGCACTACCAATTGTTTTTTGGAGATAGAGAATTAGGAAGTATTCAGCTTATAAGCCAAGATTTTCCAAATTTATTTGGTCATTATAAATTAGTACCTACCATCAAAGAGGATACAGGTCTTTTAGGTCAATATATACAACACTCCGTTCAAGCAAACATCCTTATGGAATCTGATGAAGAAGCTTGGTTAGCATTGATAGCAAAAGAAGAAGATTTATTTTTAGAACTTATTGAGTCTAATGCTTGGAAATTAATAGACTCAAAAAAAGAAGAGCATAACATACTCATTCCCAATTTTTGTGATAAAAAAGAAGTTGTTTGGCGATGGGCATAATACAGTATCACAACTAAAAAAGTGCATTATTCATATGAATAATGCACTTTTTTAGTTTGTGTACAACCTATTAATTTACAACCAGTTTTCTCTTTTTACAAGATTTGCGATATGCATATAATGATGCATACCATGCCAAGCATATTGCCCTACATTTTGGCGTAACGAAATCACTTTATTTCCATCAGGATGTACAAACGTACGGTCAAATTGTGCATCAGATATGCTACGTAATAATCGTACTAATTTATAATGCACCGCTTCTATATGTCTTAGCGACCACTCTACAGGCATTCCTTTAAGGTCTGGAAGATTTGTCCATTCTTTTTCGAGATACGGCTTAATCGTTGGGTTATCTTCTGTAAGCGCCCATTTAAAACGGATATAACTATGGTGATGACTATCTGATATATGATGTACTACTTGTCGTACCGTCCATCCATCTGGGCGATACGGAGTATCAAGTCGCTCATCATTCATATCACTTACCATATCTCGCAACTGCGCAGGTAATACTTCTAGAATGGTGATCCATTCCTTTAATTTTTCGTCTGTAATGGTTTCTGGGGGCGTAAATGTGCCTATTGGGTATTTGAGTGCTTCCATGCCCTAAAAATAAAAAAAGTGTCTACCGTAATAGACACTTTTTTATAAGTAGTTATCCACAGTTTATACAACTTGGATAGTATGTTTGTGTTGTTTCTTTGTACGCTTTCGCGAAAAGCCTGCCTGCCGTAGGTATGGCGTGTACAACTTACTTTACAGCAACAAGTTCTACATCAAAGATAAGCGTTGCATCTGGAGGAATTACTCCACCAGCTCCACGACTTCCATATCCAAGATCAGAAGGAATCACTAGACGTGCTTTATCTCCTACACCTAATAACATAATACCTTCATCCCATCCTGGAATAACTTGTCCTTGACCAATTGGAAAATCAATAGGCGCATTACGCTTATATGAACTATCAAATACAGTCCCATCAGGTAATTGTCCTTTATAATGTACAGAAACTATTTGTCCGGCTGTTGGTTTTGCACCGTCAGCTTTTTGGATAATCTGATATCTCAGACCGCTTTCTGTTTTATCAAAACCAGCTGCGATAGCATCTAGTGCTGCATCTTGCGCTGCTCTAGCATCTGCGATTCTTTTTTCTCTAGCACCTTCAAAAGTTCTGAAAGCTTCGATAGCATTCCATCCTTCTGCATCTGCTCCTTGGCGTACAATAGTAACGCTATCCATAAGATCACCAGTCGCAATAGTATCTACCACCTCTTGTCCTTCGATTACAGATCCAAAAACAGTATGCTTACCATCCAACCATGGTGTTGGTACGTGTGTGATAAAAAACTGACTCCCATTTGTTCCAGGTCCTGCATTTGCCATACTTAATTTACCTGGCGCATCATGAATAAGTTCTGGATGAATCTCGTCATCAAATTGGTATCCTGGACTTCCAGTTCCAGTTCCTTGAGGACACCCTCCTTGAACCATAAAATCAGGAATTACTCTATGGAATGTTAACCCATCATAGTATGGAGTTCCTTGTGCCTTAGCACCATTCTCCATGTTTCCTTCGACAAGAGCAACAAAATTCCCTACTGTTCCAGGAGTTTTCTCATGCTCTAATTGCACTAATATCTCGCCTTTTGGCGTACTAAATTTTGCGTATATACCGTCTTGCATTCGTTCCATTTTTTAATAAAGTGCAAAGATAGTTATATCCTAATGAAGGGTAAACAATTAGCCTTTAGATTTTTTGAAACTACCGAAGTATTTTTTTGCTTCCTTCATCACTCTAGGTGCCATATATAAAGTCGCAAGCATCGTAGGAATAGCCATTAATGCAAAAACACCGTCTATCAAGTTGATCATCATACTTAATGACGTAGTTGCTCCTAGCATAATACTTCCTATATAAAAGATATTGTAATACTTCTTATTTTTTGCTCCCGCTAGAAAACTTAAACTTTTAGATCCATAATATGAGTAAGAAAATAAAGAGGAAATACTAAATACAGCGATACATACCAATAAGATGTATTTTCCTGCACTAGGGATCGCTTTCGCGAAAGCGGTTGCCGTAAGGCTCACCCCATTTGCTTCGGTACTTTCCCAAACACCTGTCACTAAAATAGCCAGTGCCGTTAGTGTACAAACAATAAGCGTATCTATCGCAGGACCTAACATAGCAACCAGTCCTTCTCGTATAGGCTGAGCTGTTTTTGCAGCGCCATGAGCCATGGGTGCGGTACCAATACCTGCCTCATTAGAAAATGCACCACGTTTAATTCCCAATACAATAAGAGCTCCTAAAATACCTCCATATAAAGGTTCTCCTTTATATAAAGTTGCCGAAAAAGCATCTGTAAGAATCAATTTAAAATAGGAAGGAATCACCTCTATGTTTATAATAAGGATATATGAAACCGCTATAAAATAGAGAACAACCATCGTCGGTACTAGCCTAGATGCCGTTTTACTGATACGATTAAGTCCTCCTAAAATAACAACCGATGTGATGGCTACGAGTATCACTCCAATGATGATATTACTTTGCAAACCTACTTCAACACCCTGCGGTTTTAATAAGATATCATTAATGGCTTGGGTTAACTGATTTACATTAAAAACGGGTAAAGCTCCTATTAATGCAGCAACACTAAAAAAGATGGCAAGGGGTTTCCACGCTTTTCCCATTCCTTCTACTATAAAGTACATAGGTCCTCCTTGAGCAACACCATCACTATCTTTCCCTCGATACATCACTGCTAGGGTTCCTGTAAAGAATTTGGTTCCCATTCCTACGACAGCACTCACCCACATCCAGAATACAGCTCCAGGCCCTCCTATCGTAATGGCTACCGCTACTCCAGCTATATTCCCCATCCCTACGGTGGCAGACAAAGCTGTTGATAATGCTTGAAAATGACTTATTTCTCCTGGATCATCTGGATCATCATACTTCCCTCGTAAGACTTGAACGGCATGCCCTAAATATCGAAAAGGCAAAAAGCGAGAATAAATAAGCAAGAAAAGACCTCCTCCTATTAATAATACCAATAAAGGAATGCCCCAAACGGCACTTGAAAAAGCAGCAATAATCGAGTCTAGTTTTTCCATAGTTAACGCATCATAAATTTCCCTAAATCTACAACTTATAGCACTTTTTTCTATAGATTAATTAATTAAACTATCTTCCAACTTTGAAAATTTCAAAAATTACATGAAAAATCCTACTTGTGTTTTAGCAAAAGAAAAAATAGTTTTAACGATTCTATTTTTATTGTTTATCAATACGTTGCATACATCCTATGCACAGACAGACACCTCTCCTATTACGATAATCCCTGAGTTTATTTTTGGCACCTCAGCTGCCTCCAACAAGACGTTTCCAGAACGAAAACTACAAAAACAAGCTGTTTTTAACCTTGTATGGCATCACGAAAATAATACACAGGAATGGGCGCAGTGGCTCCATAGTCCGCGTACAGGAATTAGTCTGGGATATACTGATTTTGGTAATTCTGATCGATTAGGAAGTGCTATAACACTTATGCCTTTTCTAGAATTTAATGTCTTTAAGAAAAAACGTCTTACAGCATTAATAGGGGTGGGAACTTCCTACTTTACAAATCAATTTGATTTTGAAACCAATTTCTTTAACAGAGCTGTAAGCACTGATTTTACATGGTCTTTTAGAGCTTTTATGAATTATAATTTTCTTCAAAAAGAAAAAGTAAATTACAGAGTAGGCGCTGGGATTTTCCACCATTCTAATGGACATACACGCTTACCCAACCAAGGATATAATTCGTTTTTAATAAGTCTTTCTGCCGAGATAAAAGGTGCAAAATACAGAGCATATACAGAAAATCCTGTAGTACATACAAAACCAGAAAGAACGGTTCAAAACTATATCGCTATACGTACTGGGATTGGTCAAAACGTATTTAGTGATGTGTCTATTTTTAATGAGAAAAAAGAGGTATACACACTTTCTGCTGAGTATGGTAAAATATATAATAAGACTTTAAAACTAGGTATAGGTGCTTTTTATAATCTTTATGAACATTATTACGACTATATTAATGACAATGAATCTTTAGTACAAGATGGTGAAGAGTTTGCTTCTTTAAGAGACAATCCATGGCATAATGCATCTAATTATGGACTCTTTCTAAAAGGAGAAGTACTTCTTAATCATATAGGTATTGAGGTGCGATTTGGCGCTAACTTCCATAAACCTGCATATCAAATAGATTGGAGAATTAATGAGGGTTGGGATTTTGCTCCTCGAGAAATACCAGATGGTTGGGTCTTAGGAGAGCTAGATTCTAAATTCAAATTTAAAAACGCAATTAATGCTCGCGTGGGGTTAAAGTATTATCTCATTGGTACAAATGCCGCTCCTAAACACAATGTATATGCTGGTGCATTTATTAATGCAAATTTAGGACAAGCCGACTTTACAGAGCTAGGTGTTGGGTATGTAAGAAGTTTTTAATAGTGTATTCTAAGAACTGTATTAAATGTTGTTTCTAAGGCACTTCTTTTAAACTCTTGAGCATTAGAAGTTCCATCTACACGGAAAAAATTCTCAATAGTATTATCATTATTTGTCAAGTTCCAAATAGAAAAACCAATATCTGCACGCCATCGCTTATTTGTTTTTAATTGATATAATGCCGAAAAATCTGCTCGTATATAATCGTCTAGATTACTACTGTTTGCATCTGTAAAATTGATTTCATCATTTACAACCTCAGCTCCTGAAATAAGACCAGTTGTTGGTTTTCCTGTTCGCCAATTTACGCCTAAAGCAACTTTAAGATTCTGTATAGTATATGTTGTTCCAAATGTAAACGCATGGGTGATATCAAAGTTACTAGGAAATGTAACTTCTGTTAATGCATCAAATGTATAGTTGTTATCTATAAACGAATAACTAAGCCAAGAATTAAATTTTCCATAACTTTTACGTACTAATACATCTATTCCTAAGGCTTCATAACTACCTGTTGTTCTTGTAAATTCATATTTGGTTTGAAATGCTTGACTTTGTGTTGTTATTCCTTCTATTCTTTTGTAATACGTATCTACATCTATTAACAATCCAGAACGACTATAAGATGCGCCTAAAGAGCCTTGTTTACTCTCTATCACAGGAATATCATCATCATTTGCAAGTTGCCACCTTCTTCTTTCTATTCCTAAAAAGTCATTTTGAAAATTAATAAATTGCGATGTGTTTTGATGCTTAAATTCTCCTAAGATTTCTACAGAGAAATAGTTCCAGAATTGATGATTTATACTCAAACGCGGCTCTATTAATATCTTTTTAAATTTATCTATATAATTAAAACGTCCTCCTATATTAGCCTGTGTATTTTTATCTTTTGATGTATATGCTAGTTGAGAAAAAACACCATGAGTTCGCACAACATCAGATCGTAATTCTCTAAACAAAGGTTCATCTATATCATTGAGGTTTGTAATCTCTGTTTCTACTACGTGATATCCGCTATGTAAGCTAAGAGATGATGTCCATTTGTAAGCTGTTTCAAGCTTTATCCCAGTTTCTGAGACTACATTCTCTTGTAAAAAACGTTGAGATGCAAGGAGGTTTGCATTAAAACCCCTAAGGGTATAATCAGTCTCATATATATGAATATTCGTTTTAAAAAAATCATTCCAGATACGTTCATAAAAGATACCACCAGCAATACTATTTTGAGACAAACTACTTTCTCTAGTCTCTAATACACTATCTACGTTTGTTATTTCATTAAAACTTAGTTCGTTTTGGATATTTATAAAATTGAGTCGAATCCTGTCTTTATTAGAAATTTTATAAAGCCATCGTAAAGAGGTGTCATAAAAATCAAAATTTTGATTTGTATTAAGGATCGCGATATCATTATCTTGAACTTCAGTTTCTTGTGTAATCCTATCAAAAAAAGCAATATACGTAGGAGTTGTAACCAAATCATTAAGTGACTTTCTTACGCCTACTTGAACAGATGATTTATCAGAAAATGGAAGGTCTACAAATGCATCGACACTTAAAAGATTTGCGCCTAAAGAAGCATGAAAATCGGTTGCGACTTCTGTCTCTGTTTGCATAGCAATGGTTCCAGAAACGCCATCTGTATAAGCGGTATTTGTACCATTTTTTATAATAGAAACGGTGTTTGTAATCTGTGGATTAAATCCTGAGATTAATCCAAAAAAATGCCCAGACTGGTACATCTTAATATCATCCCATAGCAATAAGTTTTGATCATTACTTCCTCCTCGTATATTAATATTGGAGATGGTTTCATCTACACTTATAATACCTGGAAGTGCTTGTACAGACTGTAGTACATCAGTTTCTATCAATCCTGGAAGGATACTAAATCTTGAAAAATCTATTTGTGTACTTCCATTACTTTTTTTATCAATCCCCTTAACGATATAACTGGTTAAAATTACTTTTGACAAAGAGATTTCATCTGGATACATTTGTATAATACCACAATTGACATTCTTAAAAAAAGTAGCTTGACGTTTTATATTTCTATATCCAATATGGTTGATTTCTACAATAGCTTGTTTATTATTTTCTAGTAATTCAAAATAACCAGTATCATCAGTGACTATGATGTTATTAAGGGTTTTTAATGTAGCACCTACAATAGGTTTTTGTGTTTCTATATCTCTCAAGTACCCGCAAATACGGGTATAAATTTCTGTCTTGGTAATGTAATAAATATGCTCTCCTATCTTGGTATATGTAAGTCCAGTTTCCTTTTGTAAATAAGATATGGATTCTTCTAGAGTTCGCTTTCGCGAAAGCGGAATCACAACAACCCCTTCTAAATCCTCAACAGCATAATTAAACTGGATATCGTATTCTTTTTCTAGCGATGTCAGGATTTCTAAAACGGAATTTTTTTGCACAGTCTCCTGAGCAATTATCCCATAGGGTATGCATATGATAAATACGACATATATATGTCGTTTAATGTGTTGCGTCATATATAACCACCTTCCTATTGTTTTCTATGTTATAGTTCATACGTAGTGGGGCTGTAATCGCTGTTAATGCGTTTGGGAGATCTGAGTGTTCAAATCCTCCAGAAAATAAGATGGTGCTGTCTATATTTGTAAGATCTATGCGTACATCATATTGCCTTTCTAATTCTTTAAATACCTCAATGACGGCTACTTTAGAAAAAACGCTTCTGTTTGCTATCCATTGTGGTCCATCACCAGAAATTGTGCCTTTTGTTTCTATAGTATGGTCTAATCTAAAGGTTGTTCCTGCTGGAAGTTTTATTTCTTTATCATTATATGATACACTTACTAAACCTTCATAGCAAGTTACTTCAAAAAAATGATTTCGTTGTTTTACATTAAATGATGTTCCTAATACAGATACAATACCGTCATCTGTTAGTACATCAAAGGTTGCGCCTTTTGCAACATTAAAAAAAGCTTCTCCATCCAGAGATACTTCTCTTTTTGTATCCCAAGTATCTTTGGCATAAGTAAGAGACGTTATAGCGTTGAGAGTAACTTGTGATTGATCTGGTAAATGAACTGTTTCTTTTTGTGCTAACTGTGTAGTAATTGTCGTTGTAGATTGAGCAGTAATTGCATAGTATGCACCAAGTATAATGACAAATAGTGCAGCAACTCCACTTAATTTTTGTATCCAGTTAAAACGTATAACCTTTGTAGGTATCGTGCTGTCTTTATCTTTTCGAGAGTTAAATACTTCAAAATCATCAACAAGATATTGCTCAGAGGCATTAAACCGCTTTGCTTCTTGAATGATTTCCTGACTTAGAGCAGCATCGTCTAGTTCTCTAAACGCTTCTAACTCTGAGGGCGTTAACTCGTCATTCAACCATTTTTTATATAAGTATTCTTTTTCCATTAATACACTGTCTATTATAAGAACAACTTTGTCCTTAGATATCCTGAACTATTTTAAATTAAATCCTTCTAGTTCTTCTTTAATTTGCTTGAAAGCACTATATATTCTATACTCAACTACTTTTTTTGTCACTCCAAGTTCATCTGCAATCTCTTGATGTTTTTTCCCTTCGGCTTTATTAAGTAAGAACGCTACGCGTTGTTCTTCAGAAAGTCTCCCTAATACTTTTTGATACTTTATTAAGAACTCTTCTTTTTGAAATAAAAATTCGGGAGATTCATTTGTATATTCCTTAGGTTGTATTTTTCTAAAGTTCACAACTACTTTATGATGTTTAACATGATTGAGCATCATATTATTTGCAATCGTATATAAATATGATTTTGCTTTAGAAGGGTCTACTTTTTTACAATTTTCCCATAATTTTACAAAAGCTTCTTGAGCAGTATCTTTAGGGTTAAGATAATCTCCATACTTATAAAAGAGAAAATTTGTTAATGCCTGCGCATAGGTATCATATAACTTTGAAAAGATATGATCTTCACAAATAGAGGTATGTAGCGGTTTTTTCAAAAGAAGAAGTTATTTGTTTACAAAGCTATGAGAATCTTTTTAATTTTTTTTTCAGGAGATTTTAAGTACTAGTTGTTTTAGATATGAACGTTCATAATTCAATTTACTTTTAAAATTAATTTTGCTAATCAAAATAAAACGAATATTTATGAAATTCTTAAAAAACACCCCTCTTTTACTTCTTACAGTGTTTTTACTATTTAGTGCCTGTAGAACAGAAGATGAAGAAATTATTAGCCCTCCTGCAGAACAAGTACTTGCAGCAAACTCAAATGCAGCAAACTTAATTACTCGTGTTTCTACAAATGATGGTTCTAATGATAATATTTTAGATAATGCAAATTGTTTGAGTATACAATTACCAGTTACAGTTGTTATAGATGGTCTTGAAATTATTATAGATTCTGAAGAGGATTTTGATACTATTGAAGATATCTTTGATGAGTTTGGAGATGATATAGATGAGTTAGATTTTATATTTCCTATAACCATCATTCTTAGTGACTTTACAGAAATAGTAATTAACGATGTTTCAGAACTAGAAACACTCATAGAAGATTGTACTGGAGAGAATGAAGAAGATGAAGATATTGAGTGTATTGATTTTCAATACCCTATTACATATTCTGTTTTCAGTCAAAACAATGAACTTATAGAAACAGTAACAATAGCAAATGATGAAGCACATTATGAGTTTATTGACAATCTAGATGACACTGATATTGTAAGTATTAATTTCCCATTAACATTGATTCTTTCTAATGGAGAAACTGTTACTGCAAATGACATTCTTGAACTTGAAAACATTATAGAAGAAGCTATAGATGATTGTGATGAAGACGATGATAACGATATCGATGATGATGATTGTGAAGATTGCGATGATTCTAGTTTAATAGAAATTTTTGATGCTTGTGATACTGGATTTATAATAGACGAATTCATACAAAACGGGGATAATAGTACACAACAATATTATGGTGCTGTATTTGAATTTAACTCTGATGGAACTGTCATTGTAGCGTTTAATGGAACTGTCTTTGAAGGAACTTGGTCTACATCTGGAAGTGGTAATGACATTACTTTTGAACTTTCTATCCCTGGACTACCTGACTTTAATGATGTATGGGATATTATAGAGATAGAAGATGAGGAAGATGAAGATCTTAGTTTTATAATTACCAACGGAGAAGACTATATTAATTTTAACTGTAATGAAGAAGATGAAGAAGAAGATTTTGACTGTCCAGATTTAGAAGCTAATATTGGTGACGATTGTGAAAATCCAAATGGAAATGATGGTACCATAAATCAGGATTGTGAATGTGTCGTAGAAGAGGAAGAAGATTTTGACTGTCCAAATTTAGAAGCTAATATTGGTGATGCTTGTGAGAATCAAAATGGAAATGATGGTACGATAAATCAGGATTGTGAATGTATTGTAGAAGACAATCCATTTGACTGCCCAGACCTTCAAGCAAATATAGGAGATTCTTGTATAGATCCAGATGGAAATAATGGTACTATAGATGGAGATTGTGAATGTGTGGTAGAAGAGGAAGATTTTGACTGCCCAAATTTAGAAGCTAATATCGGTGACGCTTGTGAAAATCCAAATGGAAATGATGGAACGATAAATCAGAATTGCGAATGTGTAGAAGATGGTGAAGAAAACAGTACTTTAGAATCCACTTTACTAAATGGAGACTGGATAGGTGTCACTAATTCTCCAAATGGTAATCTAGTAGTTATACTACAGAATTTCACTTTTAACTTTAATGAAAATAATATTGTAATTGCTACCGATTCTAATGGTGATGTTAATGGTTTTTGGGACGTATCAGAAAATGATGCATTTTTTGAATTAGAATTCCCTACAGATTCTTCTGGATTATCTTTACTAAACAATGTATATACAGTTATTTCAATAGAAGAAGATCGTATAGAGCTAGCTTTCAATAACAATCTATCATTAGTGTTTGAAAAAATCTAAACGAGTCAAAGTGCTTGATTATAAAATTGCCAGGTAATTAATTTAAGTTTTACCAGATTTAAGTTAAATACACAAAGAGGTTGTCTATTTTTAGACAGCCTCTTTTTTGTTATGAGAATCAAACTATATCTTAATATTAAACATATTGGTATAGAATAGACACTAGTACATTCTTACCAAAAACATCGATAAACTACACATAATTAGAGATTTATACTTAAATAAGCTTATTTATAAAAATAGTATTATCTTAATAATCTATTTGGGACGGCCTAGCTCAACCACTAAAAATAGTATTATTCTTAGTCATATTTTATTGGCCCTAAACAATGAATAAAAACCCTGATCATACTTCAGAAGTTTTACAACTTCTAGAGACCGCTTATGAACAGCGTGGTGTAAATATGCATTACAGTATACAGCTTGCACAAAGCGCACTTGAAAAAAGTAGGGCACTGAATAACGCTTCCCTTATAGGAAAAAGTCTTAGTCGACTGGCTCTATTCCATATGATAAGTGCCGAAAATCAAATCGCTATAGAAATGTCTGAAGAAGCCATAGAGCACTTCAGAAAAGATAATGATGAGCTTGGCATTGCAAATGCCAAATACAACATAGCAGGTGTCTATTATAAAACCAATAACTATCACTTAGGAATGTTCCATTTGATAGATTGTCTTACCATTTTTAGAAAGCATAATGATAAACATAATGAATCTAGAACTCAAAAAACATTAGGGACTATCTATGAAGTTTTAGGAGATCAATTAAATGCGATTAAAGCCTATGAAAGTGCCATACAATGCGCTATCGATGTAAAAGACAGGAATTTAGAATCCAATGTATACAACCCGCTCTCTGGTATTTTCTTAAAACAAGGAAAAATAAAAAAAGCACTAGATATCATAGAATTATCTGTAGCCATCAAAAAAGAGACAGGAGACAGACGAGGGTATGCTTTTGCTATTTATGGTCGAGGTAAAGTATATACACAACTAGAAAAATACGAAGAAGCCAGAAGTGATTTTAATGAAGCACTGGAGATACATGAAGATGTAGGAGATTTATTTGCTATCGCTATGTGTCATAATAAAATGGCCAAACTCTTTATAAAAACAGGTGAAAGAGAGATGGCAAAAAAATGTTTATCAGCAGCTATTGACATAAGTACTGCAAATAACCTTTCCATCATGAAATATAAATGCTATTATTTTATGTATAGCATATATAAAGAAGAAGGAGAATCGGTTATTGCATTACAATACCTAGAAGATTACTTAAAAGAAAAAGATGCCGCTCTTAATTCTCAAACACTTAAGGTGATAGAGAATTACGAACGTATCTCTAAGATACAATCTAAAGAAAACGAAGTAAAGCTAAAACGACAAAAAGCAGAAATCATAGCAAAGCAAGAACGTGCAGAACAAGAGGCATCTATGAAACAAAATTTTCTTTCGGCTATGAGTCACGAGATACGCACACCTCTTAATGCTGTAACAAGTATCATCTCATTATTAGAGGATCGATCTGATGAAAGTGAAAAAAAATTACTAACATCTCTTCGGTTTTCTTCAAAAAATTTATTGCGCATTATTAATGACATATTAGATTTCTCTAAGTTAGAATCTAATAAAATGATCCTAGAAAAGCATCCTGTAAAATTCAAAGAAATTTTACAAAACATCAAGCAAACTTATATAGGGCTCGCCGATGAAAAAGGGATTGTTTTAAACTTATCCATAGGAACTACTGTTGCTGATAGCTATAATATCGATGAGACAAAACTATTTCAGATTTTAGGAAACCTAGTCAGTAATGCAATCAAATTTACTGAAGAAGGATCGGTAGATATTATCATAGATTTAGTTACTACACATAAAGAAATAGACACCATTTCTTTTAATATAAAAGATACAGGAATTGGTATTCCATTAAAAGAAAGAGAACGTTTATTTGAGAGTTTTTATATGCCGCAAGCCATTACCACCCGTAATGATGGGGGGACCGGATTAGGGCTTGCTATTGTAAAAAAATTGATAGAACTCCATGGCAGTAGCATTTCTATCGAAAGTGAAGAAGGTAAAGGTTCTGTATTTAATTTTGAACTTGAGTTTGAAAAAGCTGAAGCACCAGAAAAAAGCAATACAGACATGTTTAAAATACTGCAAAACAAGACTGCTATTCTAGCTGAAGATAATGAGATTAATGCCTTAGTAATGCGTCAACTTCTTAATAAGTGGGGAATCTCTATAAAAAGAGTAAAGAACGGAAAGCAAGCTATTGTTCAAGCTCAAGAAATAAAAGTTGATTTTATTCTTATGGATATTCACATGCCCGAAATGAATGGGTATGACGCTACACGTATCATTAGGACTACAAAAAACAAAAATCAACATACTCCCATTTTTGCACTTACTGCAGATATTACTTCGGCAAATAACGAAGAATATATAGGTTTATTTAATGGCTTTTTATGGAAACCTATTGAGATTAAACGCCTATTTAATGTGCTCACGGAAATATATACAGAAAAAGACATTTCTATATCTCAAAAAAATAGAAATTAAAATAGCGTAATCTTGCGTATTTTATAAAGAAGATAAAAATATTATACCCCTAGATAACTTAATACATTTCCTTCGATTCTGGCTTCAATATTTGATACGTCCGCTTTCGCGAAAGCTTCCCCAGTAATATTCTCATACAATTCAATATAACGATCTGAAACAGTTGTTATATATTCATCAGACATTTCTGGTACCGTTTGTCCTTCTAATCCTTGAAAATCATGACTAATCAACCATTGTCTCACAAATTCTTTAGACAATTGCTTTTGAGCTTCTCCTTTTGCTTGACGTTCTGCATAGCCATCTGCATAGAAGTAACGAGAAGAATCTGGTGTATGAATCTCATCTATAAGGACAATCTCTCCATCTGATGTCTTACCAAACTCATATTTTGTATCTACAAGTATAAGACCTCTACTCGTTGCAATCTCAGAACCTCTTTTAAAGAGCTTGCGAGTATAATCTTCTAAGACTAGGTAATCTGCTTCACTTACAATACCTCTTTTTAAAATATCTTCTCTAGAAATATCTTCATCGTGGTCGCCCATTTCTGCTTTTGTCGCTGGCGTGATAATAGGATTTGGAAAAGCATCATTTTCTTTCATACCATCTGGCATAGGTACACCACACAACATTCTTCTTCCTGCCTTGTACTCACGTGCCGCATGACCAGACATATAACCACGAATTACCATCTCTACTTTATACGGATCACAACGTTTCCCTATAGCTACATTAGGATCTGGAGTAGCAACGAGCCAGTTAGGCACTATATCTTCTGTATCCTTCATCATCTTGGTAGCAATCTGATTAAGAATTTGACCTTTATAAGGAATCCCTTTAGGCATCACTACATCAAATGCACTCAATCTATCTGTAGCTACCATTAACAATAAATCATTGTCAAGAGTATATACTTCTCGTACTTTTCCTTTATATAAATCTTTTTGACCCGGAAAATTAAAGTTAGTGTCTGTAATTGTGTTCATAGTTATGTAGAGTGATCGTTGTAGATTATCTATTAAATCTTATGGATATTAAAATGCAAAAATAATGAATACTCGTGTTTTCATAAACTCAAAAAAGAAGTCAAACAGTGATAGTTGCTAACAAAGGTTGACTAATAACTAATGAGTCGTTGTACATTCTTTTTTAAATGCTCCAATACGATACTGTTTTCAGGGGTATTAGATTCATAAATAACAGCATATCGATACGCTTGCGAACCTAGTTTACTTTTAGAAAAAACGGTATACTTTTGACCATTTACTTTATACTCAAACTCATGAACATAATGTATAAGTCTACTGTTAGATCTAACAGGAATACTCTCTATGATTTTACCATCAGTCTTTTCTCCATTTAATAAAATGGTAATAATTTTCTTTTTTCTTCGTTCCCAAAAAAATAAAGACGCTATAAAAATAAATTGAAAAACGACAATCAATACTTTGAGAGAAGTATCTTCAAGAGTTATTAATTTAGGATATACACTAAACATATCATAATCTACAATAGCAAAAACAAGTAGTATAATAACTAGCAAATAATTATCTCGATGAACAGCTTTACGAAGCTCTTTCTCATCTTTTATAAGTATCTTTTTTGCCAATCTGTTAGCATTTATAGTAATACCACTTATTAATTCCTGTTTTCAATATCCTTATATGCCGCAATTACTTTTTTAACAAGTGGATGTCGGACAACATCTTTATCGTCCAGATAGATCATCCCTACGCCTTTTACATTTTTAAGAATAAGCAATGCTTCTTTTAAACCACTAGTAACTCGTCTAGGCAAATCTATCTGTCCTGGATCTCCTGTAATAATAAATTTAGCACTACGTCCCATACGCGTAAGAAACATCTTCATTTGCGCATGCGTCGTATTTTGTGCTTCATCTAGAATTACATACGCATTATCGAGTGTTCGTCCTCTCATAAAAGCCATAGGAGCAATTTGGATAACCCCTTTTTCTATAAAACTTTCTAGCTTCTCATGTGGGATCATATCTCGTAATGCATCATATAAAGGTTGCATATACGGATCGAGTTTTTCCTTCATATCACCCGGTAAGAATCCAAGATTCTCTCCAGCTTCTACAGCAGGACGGGTTAAAATGATACGTTTTACAGATTTCTCCTTAAGAGCTTGTACAGCAAGAGCAACACTAACATAGGTTTTACCAGTTCCTGCAGGACCTATAGCAAACACCATATCGTTCTTCTTTGAAAGCTCTACTAACTTGCGTTGATTTGCAGTTTGAGGCTTAATAAGCTTCCCACTCACACCATGCACAATGGTCTCTCCACTTTCTTTTGAAGTCTCATAGTCCGATTTACTTTGGCTTGTCAGTACACGCTCGATAACATTTTCATCAAGCTTATTATACTTCCCAAAGTGCTCTGTAAGCATAGTAAATCGCCTATCAAATTCCTCTAATAAGTCTTCATCACCATAGGCTTTTATCTTATTACCTCTAGCGACAATTTTCAATTTTGGAAAATAGCGTTTAAGCAGTTCTATATTTGCGTTTTGTTGTCCAAAAAACTCACGCGGATTGATTTCTGAAAGTTCAATAATTAATTCGTTCAAATGGCAAGCAGTTTTTATGAGATTCCTCAGTAAATTATTTTAGATTTGTTGTATAAGCAAAGTACGAAATTTTTGAGCTTCATGCATCGTTCAATTGTTATCGTATTATTAAAACTAATAAACAATTTTGGGAAGGTTGTTGTTTTAACAAAGTTATACGCTTTCGCGAAAGCATAATACACTCCTATTCTATATATGGCAATTATCACTCTAACAACAGACTTTGGCGAAAAAGACCACTTTGTAGGCGCTGTAAAAGGAGCCATTTATAGTGAACTTAGCGATATTCGTATTGTAGATATTACCCATTCTATATCTCCTTTTCATATTACAGAAGCGGCATATATTATACAAAATGCTTATAAAAACTTCCCAGAAGGAAGCATTCACATCATAGGCGTCGATAGTGAACTCACGCCTGAAACCAATCATATAGCGGTAAAACTAGAAGATCATTATTTTATTTGTGCCAATAATGGTATCATTTCTCTTATCACTCGAGATATCGTTCCACAAGAGATGGTAGAGATTAATATTCATAATAGACTTACAACAAACTTTACAGTTCTAGATGTTTTTGTTCAAACGGCATGTCATATTGCACGAGGAGGAACTTTAGGAGTAATTGGAAAACCTATTGTAGAAATAAAACCGCTTACTGGTATTCAACCCGTTGTTAATAAATCGCAAAAACAAATTATAGGCAATGTGATTTATGTAGACAATTACGGCAATGTTGTTAGTAATATTACTCGTAAACTATTTGAAGACGTCGGGAAAGGACGTCCATTTAAAATAGAAGCAAGACGTACTGAGATTTCAAAAATACATAAAGCCTATAGTGAGGCTATTAATTTTAATCTAGAAAAGCACAAACGAGAAGAAGAAGGTAAAAAACTAGCTATTTTTAATTCTGGAGGCTATATAGAGCTCGCTATTTACAAAAGTAATCCGAGTACCGTAGGAAGCGCTGCAAGTCTTTTTGGACTTGACTACAGAGATACTATTACTATTAATTTTGAAGACTAATATGCTTGTACGAATTGTAAAAATGCGCTTTCGCGAAAATGAAATCCCTACCTTCTTAAGTGATTTTGAAAAAGTAAAAGAATCTATCAGAGCCTTTCCTGGATGTAATTTTTTAGAACTCTATAGAGGTCAAGATGATCCTCGTATATTTTTCACTTATAGCTATTGGGGCTCCGCCGAAGCATTAAATAACTATCGCCATTCAGAGCTTTTTAAAGGAGTTTGGGCAAAAACAAAACCGCTTTTCTCAGATAGACCAGAAGCTTGGAGTGTGGATAAAGTTGCCTCTTTAAAATAAAAAACAACCCTTCTTAAAAAGAAATCTGTCGCCAGAAACTAGATTTTGTAGGCGCAATACGATTAAGCGTTGTTAATAAATCTGTAATTGGGATTTGTGGTCCTCCAGAAAACATAGAAGCAATCTCCTCTGCTTTTGAATCAAAGAAAACACGATTCAGAAAGTTATTAGGTCTCTTATTATACATTGCTTTAAGCTTTGTAATCGAGTTTAAAACAGCCTGTTTTGCTTTTTTGTTATCATCTGCCATAAGATCTAGTCCACTACGATGATAGCCATACAACACATCACTAAACTCTCTAAAATTTGGTGATAATAAATCTTCATTAAGCCTGTATCTTGATTGTGGTCCATCTTGTGGTTTCCACCCTCTATTATTACCCGATTGAGCTGTTGTTACAATTTGTTTTGCTATCTGGAAATACTTATCTCCATCATTTTTCTTAAAGGTATTACTATCATATCCTAAAATCGTATATACATAATATGAAATGACAGAAACTAAGTTAGAATCAAACGTATTAGGATTAAAAATAAGTGGTTGAAACTCTACATAGTCAAAATCAAAATCCCTGTCATTAAAATTAAAAATAGGGCTGTCATAATTAGTATTAAATATAGGACGTGATGACTGTACTTGAACACTTGCTCTAAAAGCGTCAGAATTAATCTCTTGAACAATAATATTAAAAGAACACTCTACACGTTCTTGTTGTTTATATTTTCTATCGGTCCACTTTGTATTATTAATAAACTCAGTTAAGGAACGTTCCAGTGTTTTAAATACTTGAAGTTCTGCTTTTCCAGTTTGTTCAGCATTTATGATTACTACTGCATTAAGCTCTTGTGCTTGAAGCGATAGTGTACATAAAATTGCAAAGATTCCAATAAGTGTTTTCATGTCGTTTTTAAAAGTATCTGATCAAAAATATCTGCCGCAACTTCCTTTTTTGATTTTAAATCATATAAAGTAGGCGATCCATTCTTGTCTATGAACGTAATTTTATTGGTTTTGGTCTTAAAGCCAGCCCCTTTATCTCTAAGCGAATTTAAAACAATTGCGTCTAAATTCTTCTTTTTCAACTTTTTTAAAGCATTTTCTTCTTCATTTTCTGTTTCTAAAGCAAATCCAACAAGAAATTGTCCTTGTTTCTTTTCTCCCATAGAAGCCAGAATATCTTTCGTTTTTACTAAGTTAATGGCAAGCTCATTATCATTTTTTTTGATTTTCTCTTGAGCTACCTGAGCAGGTTTATAATCTGCTACAGCTGCAGAAGCAATAGCAATATCACATTGTCCATATACATTGTGTACCGCTTCATACATATCTTCTCCAGACACCACATGATGTACCGAAATAAGATCATGGTGTACTTTTATAGCACTAGGCCCTAAAATCAAATCTACAGATGCTCCTAAGGCTGCTGCTCGTAATGCAAGCTCTACTCCCATTGTGCCACTACTATGATTTCCTATAAACCTTACTGGATCTATAGCCTCATACGTAGGTCCAGCTGTGATCACAACACGCTTGTTTTTCAAAGGTAATTTTCCTTCTATAGTTCGTTCTATAAAACGTACAATATCTTCTGGTTCTGCCATTCTACCTTGCCCTACAAGTCCGCTAGCAAGTTCTCCACTTGTTGCAGGAATCATAATATTACCGTAAGATATTAATTTTGAGAAATTTTCTTTTGAAGATGGATGTATATACATATCCAGATCCATTGCTGGGGCAAAATATACAGGACACTTTGCACTTAAATATGTTGCTAGTAATAAATTATCACAAGTACCTTGTGACATTTTTGACAATGTATTTGCTGTTGCTGGAGCAATCACCATTATATCTGCCCATAAGCCCAACTCTACATGATTTGTCCATACCGCATTATCATCACCTTCTACTGTAAAAGAGCTATGAACTGGATTTTTGGAAAGGGTAGATAATGTAAGGGGAGTTACAAAGTCTTTTGCACTTTCTGTCATTATTACTTGTACAGAAGCGCCAGCTTTAATAAATCCTCTTATTAAAGTGGCGCTCTTATAAGCTGCTATACCAGCGGTAACACCTAATAGTACTTTCTTACCGCTTAATACTGACATATATGACTATGCTTTTGTTTCTTCCTCAGATATACTGGTATCTCTATGGTAAATACGATCTTCTAACCATTCTTGCACTGCAAGTGCATGTGCTTTAGGAAGACGTTCATAGAACTTAGATACTTCAATCTGCTCTTTGTTTTCAAAGATTTCTTCAAGGCTATCATTAAAGGTAGCAAACTCATCTAATTTATCAGAAAGCTCTTTCTTGATCTCTGTATTGATTTGTGTTGCACGCTTTGCTATAATAGAAATTGCCTCATACACATTATTTGTAGGAGCATCTATTAGATTCTTATCTATGGTAGTTGTATTTACTGGTGCATCAATATCTTTAATATTCATCTTACTAATATTTAATTTATGGTCTCTTAGTCTCTTCTTCTGTTGATAATAATAACTCATTGACCTTTGCGATCATCTCTGTTACATCTTCTGTATACTTTCCTGCTGGATAATATTTTTCTAACGTTTTATAAGCTTCTTTTGCTTCATTCAATCGTTCATTCATTAAATCTTGACGACTTCCTAACGCAAATTGATATGCAGAGTTAAATCTCCAGTACATAGCATCTTCTCTATAAATAGATCCTGGATATGCAGATATAAAATTATCAAACGCTTTAATAGCATTTGGGAACGTCCCTCTACTTGCGCCTATCTTATTATATCCCTTTGCAATTTCAAATTCTTTCTTTTCAAGTTTTGTTTGCAATTCTTTTACCATTGAATTTACAGTATCTTGTCTTTCAGATTCTGGATATGCATTGACAAATTCTTGCAGTTTCTCCATAGCCTTATCAGTATCTGCTTGATCATGATAATATCTTGGAGATAAATTATAATAGCTCTCGGCACTTTTAAAAGCTGCCTCTTCTCTCTTAGTACTCTGCGGGTATGACTTTACAAAACGCTCAAATTGATATCCAGCCAAGTAATAGTCTTCTAATTGATAATAAATATCAGAATAGGTATACATCACACGTTCTGCTTGTGGACGCCCTCTATACAAAGGAACAATCTGTTCAAATAATTTAAGAGACTTTTTATAGCTTCCATTTTTATACAAGGAATCAGCAAATGCGTACTTAAGTTTTATATCATCAGATTTCAACACATCTTGATACGTTGAACATGAACTTAATACGGTGGCAAAAACTAAAAGGATAAGAATATTCTTCATAAGACTAAAACAGCAGGCAAAATTACATAAAATCTATCACATATTAAAACAATATGTCGTGATTCAAAAATAAGCGTATTTATGATGCGTATCCTAGGATTAGCATAAGATTAACGCTTCTTTTATAATGTTTTAAGAAATGACCCAATCTTTTGATTTAAAGTATCACTTGCTTTGACTAGTGGTAATCTCACATAATCTTTACAAATCCCTATGTGTTGTAATAGCGATTTTATTCCTGCAGGATTTCCTTCTTCAAATATGAGATCAATACTAGGCATAACGGTATAGTGGAATTGATACGCTTTCGCGAAAGCGCCCTCCAAACCAAACCTAATCATATCCGAAAATGGTTTTGCAACACCTTGTCCTATAACAGAAATCACACCATCTCCCCCAGCCGAAACTATAGGTAGTGCCAACATATCATCTCCAGAAATCACTAAAAACCCCTCTGGTCGATCTCTTAATAAACGAAGTGCTTGGGTCATATCTCCTGCTGCTTCCTTTACTGCAATGATATTTTCAAAATCTCTCGCAAGACGCAATGTTGTATCTGCTGTCATATTACTTCCAGTACGCGAAGGCACATTGTACATAATAATAGGTAGTGGAGATGCTTCTGAAATAGCTTTATAATGCGCATAAATCCCATCTTGAGAAGGTCTATTGTAATATGGAGATACGGAAAGTATAACATCAAAACCTTCTGTAGTATCGCCCTCTTTTAATTCTTTTACAACAGCAGCTGTATTATTACCGCCTACCCCTAATACAAGAGGCAATCTCCCTTTATTAATAGTAACAATATGTTTCTTCACCTGTTTCTTCTCTTCAGAAGATAAGGTTGCACTCTCGGCTGTAGTACCTAAAGCGACTAAGTAATCAATTCCTTGATCAATATTATGTTCTATTAATCGAGTTAATCCATCAAAATCAATTGATAAGTCTTCATTAAAAGGAGTAATAAGAGCTACTCCCGTGCCTCGTAAGGATTGCATGTGCTAAATAATTTTTAATATTTGTAAATACTTTTCTAATTCATCTATAAAGATATCTTCTTGCCCAATAACCGTTGTAATAATTAAATCATGAAGTGCTTCTTCTTTATGATTCAACCCAACCTTAAATGTAGCTTTTGATAGTCCAGTAACAACTTTAAGAGGTAGTCGATCCTCCGTATAATAACTTAATAGAATATCAAAGTTTTTTGAAGTAAACGTTTTAAGGTTTGATGTTTTTAAAACAGCATTCCAACCTATTCCAGATTCAGAAAAAATCCCTTCAACCTCTTTTTGATCTTTTTGTATTTTATCTACATAAGAAATCATTTCAACATCCTGTTCTTTAATACCTAATACAGTGACAAGTTGTGCTATCTTTTTTGAATCAAAAGGAGTTTGTGCTTCCTGAATAATTCCAACACGTTGTATTGTAGTATGAGATGAAGTATACTTGCGATTTTCGGTCTCAGTTTTAAGTTTTCTTACAATGGATTTTGTCTTTAATCCGTTTAAAAACATTTATCTTCGCTTTTTACGCAAATGTAGCTAAAAAACAGACTAATATTCACTAAGAATGATACGTAAACTAAATATATACAACATCCTATTATGTAGTACCTTTATATTGCTTTTAGGTTGTAACCAAGAAGATTATAATACTTCCAGAGTAGATGCAGACCTTCTTCCAATAGATAGGAATATAAAAAGTGATACTACGATTACGTCATTCATAGCTCCTTATAAAGCTTCTGTGGATAAAGAAATGGATAGTGTACTAGCCTATGCACCAAACTCTATTACAAAAAAAGATAGTAAGTACAATACGGCTATTGGGAATCTAATGGCAGATGCAATTTTTGAACTTGCAAACCCAGTTTTTAAATCTCGTGCTGGATATACATTTAATGCTGTATTGCTAAATTATGGGGGAATACGTTCTCCTCTTTATAAAGGAGATGTTACTCCTCGTACGGCATATCAAATGATGCCTTTTGAAAATGAGGTTGTGATCGTAGAACTCAGCGGAATTCAAATGAAAGCGCTTTTTCAATACCTCACAAATGGGACTGCGCATCCTATATCAAATTTACAGGTAATTCTTAATCCAGATGGAAGTCTCAAAAAAGGATTGATACAAGGTCAAGAAATTATAGACAACGAAACATATTTTATCGCTACTAGTGATTATTTGCAAAAAGGAGGTGATAACATGACCTTTTTCAGTAAGCCTGTAAGCTTACTTACATTAGACTATAAGATTCGTAATGTACTTATAGATTACTTTAAAAAGCATGACACCATTGCTCCAGTAAGAGACAACAGATTTATAAAAGAATAATACTATGAAGCGTAGACAATTTATAAAACAAACAGCTGCTGCAGGAAGTCTTATTGGATTAGGAGGAATTGCAATGAGTTCTAGTTCTCTTGTGACAAAAAAGCAACTTACTATTTTACATACAAATGATGTACATAGTCATATAGAACCATTTGCTGCAAATGATCCTAAATATGCAAACCAAGGAGGTGTTGCAAGACGATTAACTTTGATCAATAGTATACGTAAAGAGAATCCAAATGTTTTACTACTTGATGCTGGAGATATATTTCAAGGAACACCTTACTTCAATTTTTATGGTGGTGAGTTAGAATTTAAGTTAATGTCTATGTTAGGATATGATGCTGCCACTATTGGAAATCATGACTTTGATAATGGTATTGGTGGTTTAGCAAAGCAAAAACCACATGCATCTTTTGAGCTTCTCTCTTCAAATTATGATTTTACAAATACCATTATGGATGGACATACAAAACCGTATCGTGTTTTTGTAAAAGAAGGGGTGCGTATTGGTGTTTTTGGAATAGGAATACAACTAGAAGGTTTAGTAAATAAACGTCAATTTAAAGAGACAAAATACTTAGATCCAATAGAAGTTACGCAAGACATGACTCGTATTTTAAAAGAAGATGAACACTGTCATATCATAATTTGTTTATCGCATTTAGGATATGATTACAATAATAAAGAACGTATTTCGGATCTTAAACTTGCTGCAGCAACTAGTAATATTGATCTTATTATAGGTGGGCATACACATACCTTTTTAGAAAAACCAACACTTACTCAAAATAAAGACGGGAACATTGTCCTTGTTAACCAAGTAGGATGGGGAGGTATTAACTTAGGACGTGTAGATTTTCATCTAGACCCTATTGCTGGAACTGAGCACACAAGTACTTTTTATAATATTTAATTAATTATACTCCAGTTCAGTTTTCTTAATATTCTTAATACGTATAAGGTACATAGTAAATATAATTTTTATAAAAGCTCCAAAGAGATGAGCTAACACTAAATAAGCTTTATAATCAGATATATATTCATAAATAAAAGCACAGGCCATTTCGGCAATTAAACCACCTCCAATACCCCATAGCATAATATTGTCTGGATGCTTATTAAAAAAAGGAATCCCTATACAGATAATCACCATTATAAAAAAAACAATCACAGAAGGTAAAAACAATGTTAGATCTGGTATTAAAGGAAAAATTAGATATAGTAAATACCCAACAATATAACTGATCCCTAGGAACCCAATAATTAGTTCTAGTAGATTATGAGTACTATAGTTTTTTAAATTTATTTTAAGTATAGAGCGTATAAGCCAAAAAAAACACATCTGACCTATGAGTTGCGAAAAAGACAATACATTTATATATTTTTCAAAATCATATAAAAACATTACTTCTGCTACTAACATAGCTATTAAGTAAATTAATAAAACGACATTAAACTTCTCTGTAGCTTTATAATGATATAAGAATAAGAATAGTATATATGTCACAAAAAGTATTGATACATACTCAATGTCAAAAAACACGCTAGTTAATGCTAAAAGCAAAGACATTATTATTGCTAGTGTCCTATATACCCTACCTTCTATATGATCTGCTTCTCTAATTGTATTATGTTTAAGAATTCATATTCAGAGAATTATTGTGATTCCTAATCCTCCTGTTTTTAAAAGTTTACTAGATCCTACTTTATCTACGATCACCATACCTTCTTTTTAAGCCATTGCGATAACATCAATAACTTTATAATCCTTCACTATTTTTTGCTATTCACTCTCCTACCTGTTATATCCTTAATTAAAAAAACATATCGTTCTTGACAATCAAGTAGGATGGAGAGGTATTAACTTAGGACGTGTAGATTTTCATCTAGATCCTATTACTGGAACTGAGCACACAAGTACTTTTTATAATATATAAAGGTTACCCATACTCTTTTTCAGAATTCTTTATATCTAGGATACGTGTGAGATATATAGTAAATATAATTTTTAAAAATGCTCCAAAAACATGAGCCATTACAATAAAGATTCTGTAACCTGACACGTACTCAAAAATAAATGCACACGTCATCTCAGCGATCATACCACCTCCTATTCCCCACAAAATAATATTATCTGGATGTTTATTAAAAAATGGAATCCCTATACATAGGATCGTTATTATCAGGTAGGCAATTATACTTGGTAAGAATAAGGTCAAATCTGGTATTAAAGGAAAAATGAGATATAATAAGTACCCTATAATATAACTTACTCCTAAGAAACCAACAATTAGCTCTGTGAGGTTATGTGTACTGAAATTCTTCCATTTAATCTTTAACACAGGTTTCAAAAGCCATAAAAAACACATCTGACTTATGATATAAGTAAAAGCAGTAAGATTAATATAGGTTTCAAAATCATATAAAAACCCTACCTCAGAAATCATAAGAGCTACCAAGTATATGAGAAAAATAATATTAAATTTCTCTGTAGCTCGGTAGTGATACATAAATAAAAACAACGCAAATAAAACAAAGAATATAAATGTATGTTCTACCTCAAAAAACATAGTAGTAAGTACCAAAAGCACAGATACAATGATCGTTAATGTCCTATAGATTCTTCCGTGTATGTAAGCTGCTCTTTTAATTAAATAAGGTTTAAAAATTCTTGTTCAGAAATAAGAGTAATTCCTAGCCCTTCTGCTTTTGCAAGCTTGCTAGGTCCCATCTTATCTCCAGCAACAAGAAATGATGTTTTTGAAGAGATAGAACTTGACACTTTTCCTCCATTATCTTCTATTAATTTCTTTAAATCATTACGAGGCATTTCAAAAACTCCAGATACTACAAAGGTTTTTCCTTGTAATATATCCGATTGATTTGCAAGTTTCTCTGCAGATATTTCTAATTGAACTCCATGTGATTTTAAACGCTCTATCAATATACGATTATCTTCTTTTGCAAAAAAAGCAATCACACTCTCTCCTATTTTTTCTCCTATTTCATCTACAGCAACCAGATTTTCTTCTGTAGCAATAGCTATAGCATCAATCGTTTTATAATGTTTGGCCAGTTTTTTTGCAACCGTTTCTCCAACATATCGTATTCCTAATCCAAAAAGCACTCGCTCAAAAGGAATCGCTGTAGACGCTTGTACACCTTGCACTAAATTTTCGGCACTTTTTTGAGCCATCCGCTCTAGAGGTAGTAATTGCTCTACAGTAAGTGTATACAGATCTGCATAACTCGTAATCAACCCTTCTTTTACTAATAATGCAACAGTCTCTCCTCCCAGTCCTTCTATGTCTAACGCTTTACGCGAAATGTAATGCTGAATCCTTCCTATAATCTGAGGAGGGCATCCAGATTCGTTAGGGCAATAATGCTGTGCTTCTCCTTCTTTACGTACCAGTGATGTCTCACATTCTGGACATGCCGAAATATAAGACGTAGGTGTAGATGCTGCTGGTCTTTTTGTAAGATCTACTGCTATAATTTTCGGGATGATTTCTCCTCCTTTTTCGACAAAGACTTCATCTCCTTCTCGTATATCTAGTTTGGCTATTTGGTCTGCATTATGTAATGAAGCCCTTTTTACAGTGGTTCCTGCTAGCTCTACAGGTTCTAAGTTTGCTACGGGTGTAATCGCTCCTGTACGACCTACTTGGTAGGTAATTTCGCGTAAGCGTGTAGACACTTGTTCTGCCTTAAACTTATACGCCATTGCCCAACGAGGTGCTTTTGCCGTATATCCTAGCTCTTCTTGTTGTTGAAGATTATTTACTTTTACAACAACCCCATCTGTTTCATATGGCAAGTCATGACGTGCTACATCCCAATGGTTTATAAAGGCTAATACTTCATCTATATTCTTAGCCAATTTTGATGCATCTGGTACTTTAAAACCCCAATTTCTTGCTTTTTCCAAACTTTCTATCTGACTTACAATACCGAGATTATTTCCAGTTATATTGTACAACAGACAATCTAAAGGGCGTTTTGCTACTTCTGCACTGTCTTGTAATTTTAAACTTCCAGAAGCCGTATTTCTAGGGTTTCGATATAACTCTAACCCTTGTGCTTCTCTCGCTTTATTCATTTTTTCAAAGCCTGCCCAAGGCAATATAATTTCTCCTCGTATGTCAAACTTAGGTGGGTAATCTCCTGTTAATTTTAAAGGGACAGATTTAATCGTTTTTACATTAGTCGTTACATCATCTCCCTGAATACCATCGCCTCTAGTTAAGGCTTTTACCAAGGCTCCATTTTCATATGTCAAACTTATAGAAGCACCATCATACTTAAGTTCACAAGTATAAGACACTTCTCCATCTACTTGTTTTTTTACACGTACTTCCCAATCTTCTAAGTCTTGTTTTGAATACGAATTATCTAATGAATACATACGATGCTCATGAACAATCGTATTAAAATTTTTAGTCACATCACCACCTACACGCCTAGAAGGAGAGTTTGGATCATCAAATTCAGGGTGTGCAGCTTCTAATGCTTGTAACTGTTTTAGTTTCTGATCAAATTCAAAATCAGAAATTGTGGGATTATCAAGTACATAATAAGCATGGTTATGTTCTTGAAGTTCTTTACGTAGGGAAGTAATTTGCTGTTCAGTATTCATGGATGATATGCTTTCGCGAAAGCGAAATTCTTATTATAATTAAACTCATTATTATACATCACAAAATACCAATTTTTAATAGTATTACTTATATCTTTTGCAAAAAGCTATAAACAAAAGAGTCGCATAATCTATGCAACTCTTCTGTCCTTCACTTCACTTCTTTTGGCTTTTCTTATCTAAAAAAATGAATTAATCGTCTATAAATATTTTACGTACTAATGCTGCAAATACACCTCCAGCTATAGGTGCTACAATAAATAACCATAATTGTTCTAATGCAATTCCTCCTGCAAAAAGAGCAGGTCCTAAACTACGTGCTGGATTTACAGATGTTCCTGTAATAGGAATGGCTACAAAATGAATTAATGCTAATGAAATACCAATAGCAAGTCCTGCCATTTGAGGAGATGCTTTTTTTGCTGTTGTTCCAAAAATGACCATTAAGAATAAGAATGTAAATACAAACTCTGTAATAAAGGCCGACTTCATATCATAGTTACCAAGGTATCCTTCTCCCCAACCGTTGCTTCCAAGTGCCCAATCTACCATTTCAAATCCTGCGCCACCTGACGCTATAATATATAATACAGCTGCTCCCACAATAGCTCCTATGCACTGTGCTATAACATATCCTATAAGATCTTTTGGAGATAATTTACCTGCAATACACATGGCAGTAGAAATAGCGGGATTGATGTGGCATCCAGAAATAGGCCCTATGGTATATGCCATAGCAACTACAGCAAGACCAAATGCTAAAGAAATCCCTAATAGACCTAGTCCAGAAGGACCTGCTGTAGAGACTCCTGCAATGGCAGCGGCTCCACAACCAAATAACACCAAAGCAAAAGTTCCAAGACCTTCTGCTGCATATTTTTTAATCGAACTCATAATTAACTGGTTTTTAGTTAGTAATCGTAAATTACTAAATATAATTATAAGAGCATTATAATAAGTATCTATATAGTACTTACCGACAAAAGACCTAAAAAGACCGTCAAAAACATTAAAAAGAACTCTTTTTAAAATGGCATTACGTACGATCTCCCTTTAACCATTTAGGAACTGGTTGCGGTTTGTAGGCTTGCATTTTTTTAATAAGCCCTTCTACAGTAGTATCTACGATAAGAAGTTCATAGTTTTCCATTTTTAGGAAACCGCGGCGTACCATATGTTCTAACATCTTCAATAAATCATCATAAAATCCATTGATATTTAATAGACCTATAGGTTTTTGATGCAATCCTAGTTGGCTCCAAGTCATAATCTCAAAAAGCTCCTCAAGCGTTCCAAATCCTCCTGGCAATGTGATAAATCCATCAGAGATTTCTTGCATCGTCATTTTGCGTTGATGCATATTGTCATTGGTTATCAGTTCTGTTAATCCTAGATGTACAACTTCTTTAAGTTTTAAAAACTCTGGAATAACTCCAATCACTTTTCCTTTATGATCTAAAGCAGCTTGTGCCACTTGCCCCATCACTCCTATTTTTGCAGCACCATATACAAGCGTGATCTCATGGTGTGCCAGATACGTTCCTAATTCCTTAGCTTGATCAGTTATTTGCATATCATTACCCTCACTACTACCGCAGAAAACGCATATAGATTTTATCTCAGTCATTGTATATATTTTAGAAATTTCCAAGAAAATGGAAATTGTATTTGTTAGTTATATATCTATTTTTAATAGTATTTCGCTTAAAGCGAAAATCACTTCGTCGCCTTTATCATCCTATCATTATCAAAGATATCTTTACGTACGATCACATCTGTAAATCCTATTTTTTGAAGGAGTTGTTTAGTTTCTTTACTAAGGTACTGATTGATTTCAAAAAACAGACTACCACCTATTGATAAGTTATCAAATGCAAGTTCTCCAATCTTGCGATAAAAAATCAAAGGATCAGTATCAGAAACAAATAATGCCGTATGGGGTTCATTGTCTAGCACATTAGGATTCATTTCTTCTTTTTCTAATTCTCGTACATACGGTGGATTAGACACAATAACATCAAATGTAGGTGCAAGTTTTGAGATTTCTAATATATTGACCTCCTTAAATAATACGTTTACATCATTTTGAAACGCATTCTTCTTTGCTACTGCTATAGCACCTTGAGAGATATCATAGGCCGTTACTCTAGCCGTTATTAGATGTTTTGCAAGGCTAATAGCAATACAACCCGAACCAGTGCCTATATCTATTAATTGAAAATTGTTTACGCGTGATTTGCAATCTTCGATGATCCAAGCAACCAGTTCTTCTGTTTCTAGTCTTGGAATTAATGTATCTGGTGTAACATCAAAAGGTAGTTCATAAAATTCTGTACTCCCTAATATGTATTGTATAGGCTCTTGACGTTCTAATCGATGAAGTGTATCTTGAAAATCTTGAACTTGTTCCTTAGAAAGCACTTCCTCTAAATTTAACACAATATCGGTTCGGCTGTAGTTCAAGAAATGCTTTGCAGTGATTTGAAAAAAACTGTGCACTTCTTCAATAGGATAGAGATCCTGTAAATGAGTTATAAAATTGGCTCTGAGGTCTTTAATTTTCACGAAAGTGTATATAATATTATAGATCAATAAGCATATGAACGGGACAAGAAAAATGACCTGTGTCTCCCATAGGTCCATCTATATATTTAAATCCTGTTCTCTGATACAGTTTTTGAGCAGCATTCATATACGTCATCGTTTCTAGATAGCATTGGTCATACCCAAAATGACGTGCTTGATCGAGACATACCTTCATCATCTCACTGCCAAGTCCCTTCCCTCTTGCTTCTTCAAGAAAATACATTTTTTGTAATTCACATACATTACCATCATAATTATCAAGTTGTGCTACTCCTGCAGCTCCTATTACTTTTTCGTCAGATACAACTACAAAATAAGCTGTTCTAGGATGGTTATACGTTTCAAACATCATGTCTAAAGATCCGTCTGCATAGGCAGTTCCAACTTTAGGAACTCCAAAGTCTAAAAGTATTTTACGAATCATCGCAGCAACTTGCTCATTGTCTGCTTTTTGGATTGGGCGAATAATAGGTTTGCTCATCGAAAGTTATAGTTCTATTTTTGCAGTGTGAAGATACACGAAAAGTATATAAAGCGCTGTATTGATTTAGCTAAAAATGGCTTCCCAAGCGCAATACCAAATCCATCTGTAGGAGCACTCCTTGTGATCGACAACGTCATCATTGCAGAAGGATACACAAGTGCTTATGGCGGAAATCATGCCGAAGTAAATGTCATCACATATGCAAAAAAACATACGCCAGATCTTATTACAAAAGCAACACTCTATGTCACTTTAGAGCCTTGTAGTCATTATGGAAAGACACCTCCGTGTGCAAATCTTATTATCGAGTCAGGTATTCAGAATGTGGTTATTGGTACAATAGATCCCCACTCTAAGGTGGCTGGAAATGGGGTTAAAAAATTATTAGAAGCTGGTGTTACTGTTACGGTAGGAGTTTTGGAACAAGCATGTTATGAAGTAAATAAACGTTTTTTTACATACCACGAAAAAAAACGTCCTTATATTATACTAAAATGGGCAGAGACTATAGATGGATATATAGCTCCATTACATAGAGATCGCACAGCACCTGTATGGATTACCAATCCATACTCAAGACAGTTAGTACACAAATGGCGTAGTGAAGAACAAGCAATTCTTGTGGGAGCACAAACCGTTCTTTCTGACAATCCATCTCTCACTACACGAGATTGGGAAGGGGATTCTCCAGTACGTATTGTCCTTGATGAACGTGATAACTTACCTAAAGATGCTCAGATTTTTAATGATCAAGCAACTACGATTAGTATCTCTTCTCAAGACCCAAAAGTGATTGTAGATACATTATATAAAAAAGAATTACAATCAGTTCTTATAGAAGGAGGTGCAAAAACAATACAGCAATTTATAAATGCTAGACTTTGGGATGAAGCTAGAGTATTTACAGGTACTATCGCTTTTGGAGAAGGAACTAAAGCCCCTTTATTATCATCTACAGAAAAAAATATACAGCAAGTGTCTACTTTACTCATAAAAGAAGACCTTCTTACTATCTATAAAAATAAAAGCTCTTGATTTATCTAGTACTTAGCATTGCTGCATCCAGTCTAATTTTTGTAATTTTCAAACTCTTTGCACGCTATAAAATAAATACACTACATGCGATTATTGTAAATTATTTTACCGCATGTATTTGTGGTTTGTCATTATATCAAGGGACAACAACCATCGCATCTATTCCTGACCAAGAATGGTTTTTAATGACCGCAGCATTAGGAATTGTATTCATTCTCGTTTTTAACCTCATGGCACTCACGACGCAGCGTAGTGGCCTATCGGTAGTCTCTGTCGCTACCAAAATGAGTGTGGTGATCCCTATATTATTTGGCGTTTTTTATTACAAAGAACAACTCGGACTTTTTAAAATCATTGGAATTATCATTGCACTCATTGCTGTTTACTTAGCCTCTGTAAAATCTAAAGAAGGTATTGCACTTAAAAAATCAAATCTTATATTTCCAATTCTTGTATTCTTAGGAAGTGGTGTAATAGATACGAGTATTAAATTTATAGAAGGTCAACATGTCGCAGCCGATGATGTTCCTATATTTTCTGCAACTGTATTTGGAGCTGCTGCTTGTATCGGTGTTCTTGTCATTATTATTCAAATTATAAGAGGTTCCTTTAAATTTGAATCCAAGAACATACTTGCTGGAATCTGCCTTGGAGTTCCAAATTATTTTTCGATTTTCTTTTTAGTAAAGGCTTTACGCCATGATGTTTTTGATAGCTCGACTCTTTTTACTATAAATAATGTAGGAATTGTCATGATCTCTACCTTCTTAGGGATTTTATTATTTAAAGAAAAACTCCTTACCAAAAACTGGATTGGTATTGTGCTTGCTGTAATTTCTATTATATTGGTTTCACTTTCGTGAAATAAAAATCAGGTCACATACAAAACATGCCTATTTAGCTTTCGCGAAAGCAATCTAAAACTTAGTAATGAAAGACACCTATAAAACAATCACCACTCCATCTCCCGAAGTTTTATTTAAAGATCGGAATAGTAAGTTTTATGGATATGCATTCCCTATACAAGATGAAAGTCAAGTTAAAGAATATATTGATGTTTTAAAAAAACAACATCATCAAGCGCGGCATTGGTGCTACGCATGGGTACTAGGAAAAAGCTATGAACGCTATCGTGCAAACGATGATGGAGAACCTTCAAACAGTGCTGGAGCCCCTATACATGGACAATTACAAGCATATGATCTTACAAACACATTAATCGTTGTTGTACGCTATTTTGGAGGAACAAAACTAGGCGTAGGAGGATTAATCAATGCATATCGCACAGCTGCACAACAAGCATTAGAAGCAGCGGTTATCGAAGAAAAAACAATTGACATTGAGTTCACAATTATTTTTGACTACCCACTTATGAATAAAGTCATGCGTGTTATTAAAGAGCAAAACATCAAAATTATCGGTCAACAGTCAGCGATGGCATGTGAATATACATTGGCTATTAGGCAAAAAGATTTTGAACGCGTAAGTGTACTTGTAAAAAATATATACGGTGTAAAATTCAAAGAAAGTGATGACTAATCTTGTAGTTTGTCGAGAATATATGCAGGACATCTTATTGGCTTATTAACAAGTGCATCCATAAAGATCAATTCTGTACTTGCAATTGTTAACAATTTATTGTCTTGATTATAAATTTTGTAGTCAAAAATGATCCTTACTGTAGGTAATTTCCGAAGGCTTACAACAACCTTCAGTAGATCATCGAATTGTGCCGATTTCTTATACGTAATGTCTATATGATACACTGGCAACATGACCCCATTTTCTTCCATATTTTTGTATGAAATTCCTAAGGTATCAAGCCATTCAAGCCTTGCTATTTCAAGATACTGCGCATAATTGCCATGATAGACGACACCCATCTGGTCAGTTTCTGCATATCTCACTTTTATAAAAGTATTATGTGTTTTCAAGTCGATGGTTCGGTTTTTTTTTGTAGTTTTAAAATCAGATAAAGTATGCACAAAAATTAATCAAAAAACAACCCCTAAGTCGTTTTTTTTTTCAAAAAATTGTTCACATATTTGCCCTAAGTTAAAACGGGGAAGATTATGTTTATAATTTATCAATTTTTTAGCTCTCTTTAACAACCAACAACCAATAATTTATACTAACTAATGAGTAGAACTGCGCAATCTGTATGGGATAATTGTCTGTCTTTTATAAAAGACAATATTACACCCCAAGCATACAAAACGTGGTTTGAACCTATCAAAGCTGTTAAGCTTACCGATGTGGCACTTAATATTCAAGTACCAAGTAAGTTTTTTTATGAGTGGCTAGAAGAGCATTATGTCAAGCTTTTAAAAGTAGCACTTAACAAGGAATTGGGGGATAACGCAAAACTGGTGTATGTCATTAAGATGGAGAACACCTATGGTAATAATCAACCATTTACAGAAAAGATCCCTAGTGCAAATCGATCTTCTCTAAAATCGCAGAACGTTGATGCACCATTAAAAAACAAAAACCCTGAACTTAAAAATCCATTTGTAATCCCTGGAATACGCAACTTACAAATTGAATCTCAACTTAATCCTAATTATAATTTTGATAATTTTTTAGAAGGAGATTCTAACCGCCTTGCTCGCTCGGCCGGAATGGCAGTTGCAAACAAACCAGGAGGAACTTCATTTAACCCTTTACTTATTTTTGGAGGTGTTGGATTAGGTAAGACACACCTTGCACATGCAATAGGAGTTCACATTAAAGATCAATATCCAGACAAAACAGTCCTTTATATCTCTGCTGAGAAATTTACACAACAGTATATAGAATCTGTTAAAAAGAATAACAGAAATGACTTTATTCATTTCTACCAAGTAATTGATGTCCTTATCGTAGATGATATTCAGTTATTAAGTGGTAAAGCAGGAACACAAGATGTCTTCTTCCACATATTTAATCACTTACACCAAAACGGAAAGCAAGTCATCTTAACCAGTGACAAAGCTCCGGTAGATATGCAAGATATTGAGCAACGTCTCTTATCTCGTTTTAAATGGGGATTATCGGCAGAGTTACAACATCCAGGATTTGAGACTCGTATCTCTATTATAAAGCACAAACTATATCAAGATGGTGTAGAAATGCCAGAAGAGATTGTAGAGTTCCTTGCCAATAATATTAAGACCAATATTCGTGAATTAGAAGGCGCTATCATTTCCTTAATTGCACATTCTTCATTTAACAAGAAAGAAATTACACTTGACCTTGCTAAGAAGATTGTAGATAATTATGTGAAGCATACCAAACGCGAAGTATCTATAGATTATATACAAAAGATTGTATCCGATTATTTCCAGATGGATGTAGATACACTTCAATCTAAAACACGTAAACGTCATATCGTACAAGCGAGACAACTTGCGATGTTCTTTGCTAAGAAATTAACCAAAGCATCTCTTGCAAGTATTGGTTCTCAAATAGGACAACGTGATCACGCTACTGTATTACACGCATGTAAAACGGTAGATAACCTTGCCTCTACAGACAAGCAGTTCCGTAAATATGTAGAAGATTTAAATAAAAAGTTAACCGTTTAATTTAAACGTTATTATAGTGTATTAAAAAGGCTACATGAATTTGTAGCCTTTTTTTTTAGAACATTTCGTCATCTAGACACCAAGTATTCTTTTACATCCTGTATAGATTGAAAAGCATTCCGCTTTCGCGAAAGCGGAACTATTCTTATTTTAGATTTCCAAACTAACAATTATGAACAAAACCAAAATTCTCATGGTGTGCCTTGGCAATATTTGCCGTTCACCTCTAGCCGAAGGAATATTACGTACAAAACTCGATGCAAATCAATATACAGTAGATTCTTCAGGAACAGGGAATTGGCATGTAGGAAATCCCCCAGATAAGCGAAGTATTGCCGTAGCCAAAAAATATGACATCGATATTTCTGATCTTCGAGGTAGGCAGTTTACAAGTCGTGATTTTACAGATTTTGATCATATTTATGTTATGGATAGTTCTAATCTAGAAAATGTGTTAGCACTCGCTCAAGATCAAGAAGACAGAAATAAAGTTACTATGATTTTAGATCTGATATTTCCTGGAGAGAGAGTTGATGTTCCTGATCCTTATTATGGTGGCGATGATGGTTTTGAACGTGTATATAAAATGCTGGATGAAGCATGTGATGTTATCACACAACAAATAAGTTAATCCGTCCTTCATTTTAGATTTTGTATATTTAAAAAAACTACTTTATTATGAAAAAATTCAAAATCCTACAATTGCTATTATTAACTACTTTTTTATCATATGGACAAAATCCCGATGTTGATATTTTACAAGTAGCAACCGGCTTTAACCGTCCTATCGATATTCAAAATGCTGGTGATGACCGTCTTTTTATCGTGGAACAACCAGGCACTATTAGAATTTTAAATAGTGATGGTACCGTAAATGGTACTCCATATATAAATATTCCTGTAAATGATAACGGAAATGAACAAGGACTCTTAGGACTTGCTTTTCATCCTGATTATGCAACCAATGGTTTCTTTTATGTAAACTATACAAGAAACAATGGAGACACACGGATATCAAGATATACTGTGACTGGTGATGCAAATATCGCCGATCCAAATTCAGAATTTGAAATCCTAGAAGTAGATCAGCCTTTTGGAAATCATAATGGAGGAGGTCTCGCTTTTGGAGATGATGGTTTCTTATATATCGCGTTAGGTGATGGTGGATCTGGTGGAGATCCTGGTAATAGGGCTCAGAACCCAAGTGTTCTCTTAGGTAAAATGCTACGTATCGACGTAGATAATCAAGATGATGGGTTAAATTATGCTATTCCTGATACAAATCCTTTTGTAAGTAATACTAGCTTTAGACCAGAAATATGGGATTTAGGATTACGTAATCCTTTTCGTTTTTCTTTTGATGATGAAACAGGAGCGATGTGGATAGGAGATGTAGGACAAGACAATATAGAAGAAGTAGATCGCGGTACTGGTGGTGGTCATAATTATGGATGGCGTTGTTATGAAGGGAATAGTCCTTTCAACACTTCGGGATGTCCAGATCAAAGCGAACTCACCTTCCCTGTTGCTCAATATAATCACAGTGGTAATGGACCATTTAAATGCTCTATTGCTGGAGGATATGTCTACCGTGGAAGCCAGTTTCCAACCATGCAAGGACTTTATTTCTTTACAGATACATGTAGTGATGAGATCGCATATATAGATGCTACAACGCCTGCTGCGATTACGTATAGTGAGCAATTTAATAATAACTCATTTGTTACTTTTGGAGAAGATATAAACAAGGAATTATACATTGCTGGCCTTGCAGGAACCGTATATAGAGTTGTAGATGCCGATTTATTAAGTGTAGATGATGTTACTCAAGAAACAACAATAACGATGTATCCTAATCCAGCGACAGATGTATTAACTATTGAATTTTCTAGATTTACAAATGAAGATACGCTTACTATTTTTGATATTACAGGAAAATTAGTAAAGTCTCATACAATTCAAGATCTAACAACAACAGTATCTCTAGGAGACCTTACATCTGGAATATATCTTGTACAACTTGAAGCGTCTGGATATACCCAAAAGCTAATTGTTAACTAACACAATACCATGACCGAGCCCCAAGTACTAGGCAAACTATATCTTATTCCTACAACATTAGGAGATACAAGTGCCCTAGAAGTAATACCGCTTTCTGTAAAAAAAGTAATAGAACTAGTAGATGACTATATTGTTGAAAATGAAAAAACAGCAAGAAGATCTATCAAAGCTATTTCTCCTGGGAAGTCACAACCTAAATTAAAGATAAAACTATTGAACAAGTATACAGATGAGCAAGAACTGCCATCGTATTTAGATCCTTGTTTTGAAGGTATATCTGTAGGGTTACTTTCTGAAGCTGGTGTTCCTGGGGTGGCAGATCCTGGCGCCGATGTTGTAAAAATTGCACATCAAAAAGGGATTCAAGTAGTTCCACTTGTTGGGCCTTCGTCTATTCTTATGGCTATTATGAGTAGTGGTATGAATGGACAGAATTTTGCATTTAATGGGTATTTACCTATTGAGCAAAAACAACGTAAAATGGAGCTTAAACGTCTAGAAAAACTCTCTTATGAGACTGGACAATCACAGTTGTTTATAGAGACACCTTATCGCAATGATAAAATGTTACAAGACATTGTCAGCTCGGTTCATAAAGATACACACATATGTATTGCTTGTGATATTACATTACCAAGTGAATACATCTTAACAAAGCCTGCGAGTTACTGGAAAGCAAATATGCCAGAACTTCATAAACGCCCTGCTATTTTTATTATACACAAAGGACTATAAAAAAAACACCTCTATTAGTAGAGGTGTTTTTTTATTATTTATTGCCTCAAATTTGAGGGTCTAGGATACGTACGCTGTACTTTCTTAATCATAGGTTCTAACCCATTGATTTTTATCTCATACATTTCTTGAAGTAGGCGCCCGAGTTTTCCTTCTGGAAATCCTTTTTGTTTAAACCATACGTAATAATACTCTGGTATATCAACGAGATAGTAGCTTTTATATTTACCAAAAGGCATTCTATAATGAGCGAGTTCTATAAGGTGATCTTGAGGTGTCAATTATTTTTTTTAAATCTATGTCATTTTTCTATTTCGCAAATCATGAATTCCAAATAAAATTATCCAAATACAGATTAATACTACTAATATAAAAAAACCAATAAAAAATTTAAATTTCTCATAAGTACTAAAGTAATCACTACTCAAACTTATCAAGAATGCAAGTATTGCAACTCCATACACAATAGATAGAATTCCAGTATAAAGCTTCAAGAAATTAGTTCCTTTCTTTCCAGAAACTTCATTAAAAAAGATGATTCCCATTAAGACAACATATATCAATGATGAACCATTGAGTATATTAAGGAATATGGTTGATTTTTCTGACACATTGAACAATGCATTAAAAAACATTACTATTAATAGGAATCTTGATATTATCCAAAAATACTTAATTATCTTTTTTTTATTCGCCATATACTTGTTCTCCTCCTACATAGGTAGTATGGACCTCTAGGTTTGGAATTTCATTTTCTGACACTGTCATAATATCTTTATCCATGATAATAAAGTCGGCAAACTTTCCCACTTCAATACTTCCTTTTTCTTGTTCTTCAAAATTAGAATAAGCCGCCCAAATCGTCATTCCTTTTAAGGTCTCTTCTCTAGTGAGCGCATTTTCCATTTGGTATCCTCCTTCTGGATATTGTTTTAAATCTTTACGAGCGACTGCTGCATAAAATGTATAAAAAGGACTTACTTGTTCCACAGGGAAATCGGTTCCTAAAATCACAATTCCAGATTTTTTTAATAAATCTTTATAGGCATAAGCACCTTTAACACGATCTGCTCCTACTCTATCTTCTGCCCAATACATATCACTAGTGGCGTGTGTAGGTTGTACAGAAGGTAGCACTTTGGTATTAAAAAAATCAAAATCTCCTTGAGCGACTACTTGCGCATGCTCTACTTTCCATCGTGGATCTTCTATATCTTTTAACGCTTCTTTATATGCTCTAAGTACTACTACATTTGCACTATCACCTATAGCATGTGTATTCATTTGATATCCTGCTTCTGCTATACGTTTTGAGAGGTTTTGAATATCAGATACGGGCGTCACCATCGCTCCAAAATGTCCTTCTTTATCGCTATAGGTTTCTTTTAGCACAGCGCCTCTTGATCCTAAAGCACCGTCACCATATACTTTTACAGAACGTACATTAAGGTAATCTGTTTTTACTTTTCCTGTTGTGAGATAATGATCTAGATTTTCTTCATTATTAGTCACCATGGCATATACACGCATCTTAAGATCACCAGCTACTTGAAGACTATCTATCATCTCAATAATATCCTTATTCAGACCAGCATCATTTACCGTAGTAAGTCCATATGAAAAGCATACTTCCTGTGCATCTTTAAGCGCTGTTATATTTTGTAATCTACTAGCTTTTGGCATGACAGCATCTATAAGTTCTTGAGGTCTATCTACTAGTACTCCTGTAAGTTTTCCATTATCTTTTACGATTTCTCCTCCTGTTACTTCTGTTGTCGCTGTAATTCCAGCAAGATCTAAGGCTTTTTGATTTACTAAATAAGCATGACCATCTACGCGTTCTAATGCAACTGGCACATCCGGAAATAAAGCATCTAACTTTTCTTTTGTAGGGAATTCTTGGACTTCCCAATCATTTTGGTCCCATCCTCTTCCTCTCAAAAATGTAGTTGTTGGGTTCGCTTTCGCGAAAGCGGAAACACGTTCCAACACAGCGTCATAGCTTGTTGTTCCTACCAGATTTACTACTTGAAGGTTTTGACCAAGTCCAAAAAAATGACAATGCGCATCGATAAGTCCTGGAAGAATCGTTTTTCCTGAAGCATCTATCACTTCTGATGCTGTGTATTTAGCCATCATTTCTTCGGAAGTTCCTATGGCTACAAATTTATCATCTACAATGGCAAAAGATTCTGCTTTTGCAAAAGCATCATTTACAGTATATACATTTGCATTAATGACAAGTATGTCTACCGCCTCTTTTGATTCACAGGCGTAGAATAGTATTGCAAAAAGAGATAGAATGGCTATTTTTTTCATAAAAAAGATTTTGCACTAAAGTACAAAACCTTCTTCTTTTTAAAATTTTCTCTTTCTTAAAAAAGTAATCTATAAGTATTCAGGTCTAAATTTACGATTCCTGCATTATTCCCTTCTATTGATACATCATTATAAATATTACCTACACAGCAAGGATCTTCTATCAATGCAACAGAAAAACTAAGCGCTATATCAAATACATCGGGAATAATTACTTGATAATTTTCTGTAGCACTACTGGTTCCAAAAGAAGGCAATGTTATAAAAATTTGTTCTGAAAATTCTAACCTATTCACTCCAAAGGGAACAGTTTCTTCTGTACTTGTATTAATAATTTGTAAATTATTAATAGGAAAGGCTTCATTAAAAAATAAATCTTCGTTTGTTTCTTGGTTGACAAATTGTAAGGCTAGTACAGGCGTTGCACAGTCTACTAGAGCACATGCATCTGATGTTTCTTCATTATCTGAAGAGCAGGCAATACAAACAATCAATACAACTATAAAGTGGGGGATCTTTTTAAACATTATATATTGTTTTTAAATAAAAATACGCAAGAATAATCCTTCAGGATCTGTAGTCTCGAAGGTAGCATTGGTTACGGCAACATTATTATAATTATAAGTAGGACAGCATCCATTAGGTATTGTTTCTAATTGAGACGAAATCTGAATATCAAAGATTCCCTCTAAGGAAACTTGAATATCTTCTAAATAAAAATTCAGAAAAATACGCTCTTGTCCTATAAAATAATCTTGATTAACGACAAGTTCATTATTATCCTCATTATTGGTAATAACCAAGCCATCTAGTGTACCACCATTTGGAATATTTGCTAGTATACTAACATTCGTATCTGTATCTATAAGTTCAAAAGTAAGTACTGGAGCTGCACATAAAACCGTACTACAGTCAAGGTCATCATCTGAATCGCATTGTATCAAGGATGCACTTATAAATAATATAAAGATTAGTCTTCTCATACCCTTAAGATTCTAAAAAGTACAAAAGGTTGCGTCTTATAAATAAAATCTAACGATTATATTCTTTTAATCCTAAAAATCAAACTTATATGTCGCTCCTATCATGCCTTGGAGCCCTTGTACTTCATAGTTTAACCATTTCTGATAATCGCTATTAAGAATATTATTAACTCTACCAAAAGCAGAGAGTCTATCATTAAAGCGATATCCTACGTGAGCATTTACATCTATATAACTTTCTAAGGTTGTAATTTGTGGTTGTGCAAGAATGTCTAATGGGTTATTTGCAAATAATAGATCTTGACGTTCTCCTACAAAGAATAGATTTACACCAGCAAACCATTCTCGTGTAATTTGATAATCTGCAAATAAAGAAGCTTTTAATTCAGGTAAATTCCAAGCCTCCATTTGACCATCGGTTGTATAAGAGTTATACTGAGCATTTACTTTCATTTTGAAATTGCTATTGACATCAAAGTTTAACTCTCCAAAAATACCTAACGTCTCTACATCATCATACACAACGCTGAAAGAATTTCCATTTAGAAAAGCAACTTGAGAAGGAACTAGTGCTGGATTAAATAGGAATAAAGCTTTGTTACTTTCTGATGCATAATTTGCGCGTAAGTTATAACTCACACTGTTAGACAACTTTCCTTTCATCCCTAGATATCCATCATATTGTTGATCTGTTGGAGTAATAGCAAGTGACGGAGCTATGAATGGGTTTTCATTTGCAAAATCATAATAACTATTTTGTTTTAGATTTCCTTCTAATCCTGCATAAGCAATAAAATAATCACCTACGACGCGGTATGAGGCTGTGATCTTTGGATATACAAAAATATCTGTTGCGCTATTCTCACTATCGAGGCTTACAAATCCTGCAACTCCAAGATTTACAGTAAGGTCATCTCTTAATATGACTAAACTTGGGTTTATTCCTACATTAAGAATACTGTGATTTGACTCTTCTAGTGTTGCATTAAAATCATTTGCAAAACTTCCACCTACATAATCTACTGTAAATGCTGTTGTAATATTTTCTCCAGCAATAGGAAATTCTATTGTTGGTTGTACAATAGCTCTTAACTCACTACTACTTTCTGAGTCTCCAAAGTAACGTATTGTTGCTTTTCCTTCTTTAAAGATTGCATCTTTAAATTGTAGATTCCCATTTACACCTGCCGTAAAATAAGAATGTGTTACATCAAAATCTTCATTTAATATTGGTGCATCTGCAGGTCCAGGTATTCCTATAATTGATGGTGCGATACCATACCAATTAAATACTTGATGTCGTACATCTAAATCTGCACGCCATGACAAATCACGTTCTCTCGCCCCATAATTCAGGTTTAATCGAGTGTCGTAAAAAAAGTCATCTACCAATACGTTATCAATCCCACCTTGTGATGAATTATGATTTAAGAAGACCCCAAAATCTTCTGTACGACTAATCTGGATGTTACTATAAAACTCAGCTAGTACAGAGGTAAAACTACCAAAACCTAAGGTCGCATAATTATCATATAACTTTAGTTTTGGTGCTTTTTTTACAGCAGCTGCTTTTCCTTTTGCAGGTGTAAATGTACTTGCTACTGGTACAGAAAAAATACTATAGGTAACTTTCTTCTTTGTTGTATTTACAGAGTCATTCAGTTTTGGGGTTGCTTTTACTTTAAAAGCATCACTTATCGTAGGAGTGTAAGGTTTTACAACATTAACAACTTCTGTTCCTAAGTTTTCTTTTTCTTTCTTTTCTTCTTTTTCTTGTGCCTGTACTTGACATATCCCTCCTAAAAAGGTAAGGAAGAAAAGAGTTCTATATTTTTTGATGTGATGAAATATCATATATCGTTTTGTTAAGTCTGTGATTGATGAACTATTAGTTTCCGCCTTCTTCTTCTACAGAAGAATTTGTTTTTGCTTCATTTGCTTTTATGGTGACTAAGAGTGCTTGTGACTCTTTTACAACCTCTGGAAAATCGGCAAAATTTGTAATAACACTTTCTAGTATATAAGTGGCTTGATATGCATCTTCTAGGGCATAAAAGTTTTTTGCCATTAGGACAAGTCCTTTGGCTCCAAATTCTTTATATCCACTATAATCTCTTGCAAGTTCTTGCACGGTTGTGTTTGATCCTGCAAAATCATTTGCTTGGTGTTTAAAATAAGCATCATAGTATAATGCTTCGGCAGCTAGTGCTCCTGTTGCTATTTGTCTTACTTCGTTATATGCTGTTTTTGCACGATCTTCATCGCCTGTTTTTATAGAAGCTCTTGCGATGATTACTTGCGCATCACTTTTTACAGCGTTATCTATTTTGGTGTTTGTCAACACTTTTTCTGCATAGGTCACTGCTTGCGCGTAATTATCTAACTCATAATGTGATTTCATAAGGTTAGATTGTGCAAAAATGACATTTTGCGGGAAGTCTGCTTCGGTTTCTAAGCGTTCTAATACTGGAATAGCTTCAGCATACGTCTGTTCTGTTAAGAATACCTGTCCTAATCGTGCTAAGGCTTGCTCTGTAAATTCAGATCGCTCTTTTGCAATTACATATTGATAATGAGGAATGGTTGTTGGGTAGTCCGCTTTCGCGAAAGCGAGTTGCCCTAAATAGAAATGTGCTTTAAGTGCATGTTGTCCGTTAGGGTATGTCTCAATGTATTCATCCAAAAGACGAGTTGCTTGATTTGCATTATTTTCCAGGTATTGTTTTTCTGCCGAAGTATATGCTGCATCATCCAACTCTGCATCTTCTACATCTATAAAGTCTAAGGTACTCACCCACTGTCCGTACTCATTTACTCGTCCTAAATCAATATATATCAGTTTTGCTGTTGTCACTGCTTGTAGTGATTCTGGCGTTCCTGGATAATCTGCGGCTACTTTACGTAGAATTGCTAGGGCTTTATCTGAATCATTATTATTATCAAAAATCAATGCTTTTTTAAGCAATGCTCTAGAGACATATGAGCTTCCTGGTACATCACGTACCAGTTGATCATATGCGGCAATTCCTTGAGCATTTTTGTTTTGTGAGACATATACGTTTCCTAATTCATAAAGTGCATCGTCTCGGTAACTTGATTTTGGGAAGCTTTGCGAGAAATTAGACAATCCTTCAATCTTATCATCATTACGATTTACAAAACCATAGCTCATTGATTTCTGGAAAGTTGCATAATCTTTGTCGGCTGCGTTTAAGGCAATGGCTTTATTATAAGCTTCGAGTGCTGGCCAGTATTTACTAGAAATAAAACGGCTATCTCCTAATCTCAAATAGGCGTCATTACGTCGTACGTTATCATCTGTGTTATTTGAAGTGAATTTTTCAAAATAAGAAGCGGCATTCTCATAATCTTTATCTGAGAAATAAGCATAAGCAAGGTTATAATCTAAATCTTGATATTCTGGAGTCGAACTAGCATTACTATTTTGAAGGTATTGTTTATATCCTATGATTGCTTCTTTATGATTGCTTAAGATATAATCACACTCTGCTCCCCAATAGGTCGCTCTAGCTACAAACTGTTCGTCTCTAGGTTCTTTTAATGATTTTTCAAACATTTCCTGAGATTCTAAGTAACTTCCTGCATTGTACAACTCGACACCTCTATAAAAAGCTACTTTTTGATAGGCAACCTTATTTTCAAAGCTTTTATTCTTTTCTAATAGGACAAGTGCTTCTTTATAGTTTTTTGACGTGATATAGGAATCTATAAGTAATGCTTCTAGTTCTTCTTTTGCAGGTGTTTTTGGGTAGTCTTTTACGTAGTTTGCTAGAATTTGCGGAACAGTTTGATACGCATTTCCTATCTCATAACTCAACTTTGCATAGTTAAGACCACTATCTTCTTTTATTTTTGCATCAAAATCCATCTCTGATGCATTTTTAAATGCATTTAATGCTTGTTGTTTCTTTTCTGTTTTTAAGTAAGATTCTGCTAAATGGTAATAGGCGTTTTGAGCAACACTATTACTTCCGTCTACAATTTTATTAAATTCATTAATGGCATTTTCATAATCTCCTTGTTTGTAATAGGTATATCCTAATTGGTAATAATCTGTGTTATTCCATTTTCCTCGTTTTCCTTTATACTCTTTTAAATATGGTAAGGCTTCGGCATACTTTTCTTGATTAAAGTAGCTTTCTCCTATGATTTTATTGAGTTCTGATTTTTCTTTCGGGTTTGCAGTAGGGAGTTGTGAGGTTCCTTCGGCAATGGCTTGATCAAATTTTCCCAATTTAAAATTGAGGTCTGCTTTAAAATAAGCGAGCTCTTCTTTATAATCTTCCTTGTCTTCTACAGCATCAAAAAGCTCATCTGCTTCTTTATAATCATCTCCTTCATAAGCCATAAAACCTAAGTAGTATTTGGCTTGTGATCCATATTTTTGAGAATCGCGTACACGATTTAAAAATGTCTTTGCTTGATCAAATTGTTTGCTTTTATAGTATGAATATCCATTATTAAAATCAAAGGTTTCTCTTACACTTCCTGTAAGATTACCTTCATCTACACGGTCATACCATTTACGTGCATACGCATATTTCCCATTATCAAAATAGAAAGAAGCTACATCAAGAAATGCAGAATTACGTTTTGTACTTGTAGGATAGTCCGTCACAAAGCGTTGCATAAGATTATCTGCTCCTTGCTGATTGAGACGTACTGCAGCATTTGCTATATAGTACGAACAATCTCCTTGAATTGTCGTGTCATTAGATTCGTTTTTAACCTCTTCAAATAAGGTTTGCGCTGCTAGGTATTGCTGACTATTGTATAGTGAGAGTGCTTTATTATACTTTACAAGGTCATCTGTATAGATCGCTGTTTGTTGTGCCGAGAGTACAGTACTATATAGTAGAAATGCGGTAAGAACCGTGATTAATTTCTGCATAATGGGATGTTTTTGATATGATGTATTGAACGTATGTAAATCTTTTCTATTTCCTAACAAAAAGTTAAAAACAAAAAATCTAAATATGCTCATTTTGATTGGGTCTATTTTCTTACTCAAAGATACTTTTCTTCTGTATGGATAACGGGAGAAATGACGTATAATTATATAGAGTTTTAAAAAGGAAATTAACAATTTAAGAAAAGACAAAAGTTGCTAGTAATATTTATTAAGTGATTTATACAAAAAGTTCAATTATATAATGCTTATATAGAATGATCAATTATTACGTTGTTAATAAAAGTTAGAATAATGCATACGATACACCCGTTACTTATTTTAATTTCTAGTATTTTTAAACCAAATACCAATTATGTCCGATTCAGTACTTCATCTTAACAATGCGGCTATCTACCAGCGAGAAAACTTAATCCTCTCTGATGTCAACGTCACTATAAATAAAGGGGATTTTGTATACCTCATCGGGAAAACGGGATCTGGTAAGAGTAGTTTTATGAAAACGCTTTATGGAGATTTACCACTTTCTGAGGGTGAAGGAGAGATTGTAGGATTTACTCTACACGGTTTAAAAGAAAAACAAATTCCATTTTTACGCAGGAAATTAGGTGTTGTTTTTCAGGATTTTATATTACTTAATGACCGTACTGTAAAAGATAATTTACTTTTTGTCTTAAAAGCAACAGGTTGGAAAGATAAGATTGCCATAGATGCAAAAATAGAAGAGGTCCTTACCAAAGTAGGTATGAAGAGTAAAGATTTTAAATATCCATACCAACTTTCTGGAGGAGAACAACAACGTGTTGCTATTGCTAGAGCATTACTCAATGATCCAGAACTTATTCTTGCTGATGAACCTACAGGGAATCTAGATCCGCAAACAAGTGTTGAAGTGATGCAAGTATTGCAGGAAATTAATAAAAACGGAAATACCATCTTAATGGCAACCCACGATTATGCATTGTTACTTAAGTATCCATCTAAGACCTTAAAATGTGATAACAATAAGATATTTGAGGTCGTGCAACGGACGGTGTAAGATTATATAAGCAATCTCATTTGCATATTAACACAATATGAATAATAAACAATTTATTTTTAGTCATTCATCACCTAAAAATCATGATAATTGTTCTGTTGTAAAAATCAAACATTATACGCTACAGTTTAATACTAATTTAAAATATACGCATGCTCAAGAGGGTGACTTTTCGTTACACTTACTAGGCAGTTTATTTGATTATGTAGATACCAAGTCATCCAATCAAGATTTATTAGACATTCTTGTTAAACAACAAACGAAGGAAGGCTTTTTTAAGCTTCTTGATACATATTATGGAGAATATGTAATTATATATGTTACAAAGAAAGAGTTCTTCTTATTAAGTGATTCTTGTGCTCAAAAAGAAGTATACTACACTGAAGATTATGCTGAGTTAGGGTCTCAATTAAACTTACTTTCAAATAAAGATTGTCGTCAAGAAAATCACCCGTATTATAATTCGACTCTTTTTGATAAAAAGAAATTATTTATAGGAACAAGCACCTCAAGTACAAATGTAAAACACCTTGCACCTAATCATTATATTGATTTATCAAATAAAGAGACAGTACGTTTCTTTCCAGTCACTAAAATTGAGTCGCAACCTATAGACGATGTTGCTAAAAAAGCAGCTGTTATGCTCAAAGGGTATATCACAGCTATATCACATAGGCATAAAATCATATTACCCGTAACTGGAGGATTTGATAGTCGTCTTCTATTCCTTGCTAGTTTACATACTGAATGTGATTATTTTGTATCACAACATAAAGATATGGATGATGATCATTATGATATCAAGATCGCTCAGGAAATCACTGCATTATTTAATAAAAAACTTCACGTTATAAAAGATTCTGAAGCGTCAAACGATACATTAGATACTACTCAGAATATCGATAACCCTAGAACAACCTCTTTTCCAAAACTAATTGCTGACAAAATTTTAATTAATGGTAACATCAGTGAGATTGCAAGGAATTACTTTAATTACATCACTCCTGTCACAGCAAAAAAACTAACATTGCTTAATGGGTATTCTGACAATGTATTTGTTATTGACACCTATCAAGAATGGTTATCTCAAAATAAAAAAACTTTAAATCAATATGATTATAATTTGCTAGACATGTTTTATTGGGAAGAAAAAATGGGAAACTGGACTGCCAAAGCTAAAACAGAAGCACATGCATTGAACTTTGAATTAATGTCTCCTTTTAATTCAAGAGCTCTTCTACGTCTCCTCTTAGCCACAAAAAGGAAAGATAGAGATAAGTTTACGAGTAGGCTTTATAAAAAAATTATCGAATATCTAGTAGATAATCACGAAGCGGTTAATGCGATACCCACAAATCCTGATTTTGAGAGAGCAAGAGCATTATTTTTAAAGAAAATAGGTCTTTTTAATATGTTTGACGCACTTAGATTAGAGCTGCGAATTTTAAAAAGAAAAATCAAACGTTAATTTGGTCTTTTATATAAGGTAAGAAAGACTCCCATACTTGTGTATTCTTTTACAATCTCCCACTCTTTTTTTAATATTTCTATCTCCTCATCTTGTGTTTTATTTTCAATGTTTGAAAATAAATAAAACTCATTTTCTTGTAAATCGATACTCGCAAATTGAAATTCTGAAGCTCCATCATCTTTTGCACGTGCATACGCTCTATTATGCATAGGAAGATTTGTTCCAATTTGTGTAAAGGGAATCTCTTCTTGCTCTATAAAAGACAACATCTCTTTCTCTAGTCCATAATATCTCAAATATGCTAAAGAACTATCCCAACCTTGTGCTATTGTTGCTGGGTAAATCCATAAATGCCCTGTAATAAAAGCAAGTACCGTAATTGCTATTACTACCTTTTTTTTAATTGATGTATATTCAAAAGTATATAACGCGTTAAAAAATAATAAGATAGCAAGGAGGTTACAAATCATGAGATAACGAGGCCCCATAGGGTTACTAAAAGGCACCATTCCTAAAAAGAAAATAAATAAAAACAAAAAGAGTGGTATTAAAAGTGCTTTTGATCTACGATCAATATTCTTTCCTTTTCTGAATTTTAAAAGATACACTAGTAATGGTAACCATACCACAAAACGTCCATACTCTAACAAGTTTTTGGCAAAAGCAATACTATTCTTTAGTGCATTGATCAAAGAGGTACTTTCTCTATGCTGTGAATACGATTTATTTTTTGTGATAATAACCCATCCTAATTCTTGATATTGATATAATAAAAAGCTTAAAAAAGCAACAATAGCAATAGCATAACTATAATACATATTTCGTTTTAATGTTTGTATACCAAACTTAATATATGCTATATGCGTAAGTATAAGTACTATTGCAATATAAATACCTCTCAGGTTTGTAAAAAGTATACCTGTAAGTGCTATTGCATATAGAAACCAACTATTTTTCAGTAAACTATTGATTCCTAATAAAGTAAAAAACAAGAGTAATATGTCATTATTAAGACTTGTTGTTTGCGCTATAAATGTAGGTTCTATACATAGTACTAAGAATAGTAGTATAGACACTTGAGGAATGCGTGTCTTTTTAAATAATAAAAAGAGTTGATACACAGCACCCATATTCACAAACAGTAGCAATAGTCGTGCTGACCAAATAGCTTTTCCAAACACTTTCCAGAAAATAGCAATACTTGAGATCCATAAGGGAGGATGTCCTGAGTTATACTCGGTAGGGACTACAAGTTGTTTAAAATTGTGATCATATAACCACCCAGCTCTTAAAAATTTACTTGTAGCATCCCAAAAAGCAGGAATATCTGTAAGAAAGAAAAACTCCAGTATTAAAAATAAAAAACAAATGGAGAGTATGATTTTTTCTTTTAAGGTCATTTAAAATTATTTAACAGATCAAAAATACTCTTAAATACAATACTATTTTAAAAGTCTTATTTTTCTGAACATCTTTTGATAATTAAAATAACTAATCCTATATTGAGTATTAGGGATTTCAAACATAAACATCATTGAAAAGAAAGCAGTATTTCATCACAAACAATCAAGAAATTACTGTTTCTGATAAGACGTTTTGTAGCTATAGTGTGCTCAATTACACTATCTTTTATCACGAAGATTTAGATTTTACAAGCTCGTATATTGATGATTTGCACATTGTATTGTTCGGTTTTATAATCAATCCATATGAACCTACGCATTCTAATCAACAAATTGTCGATGCACTTTTAAAACATAAAACACAGGAAGAACTTTTTAAAGCCCTTGAGTTATTATCAGGTAAATATGTTTTATTCTATGTATCTAAAAATGAGCAAATACTAGTTACAGACTGTTTCGCCGAAAGGCAACTTTACTATTGGCAAAAAGAGGATCTATATTATATATCATCGTCTGATACTTTATTACTAGACCTACTTGATCTTACTCCTGAAATAGCTACTGCAAAAAAACAATTAAAAGAATCTACGCTCTTTTTAAACATAAATGAACATTGGTTTCTATCCGAAGAAGATTGGGATGATCGATTCAAAAAATTATTGCCAAATCATTTTTTAGACATAAAACGACAGGAGACTAAGCGACTCCCCATTTTTGTGAATTCAAAACTAGATGAGCATCGTGTAACTCAAGAAATTCAAAAGCTTCTTAAAAATACGATGGAGGCTATCACTTTGCGTTATGATGCTATATATCTCCCTATCACTGCTGGATATGATTCCAGATTACTTCTTGCTGCTAGCTCTAACTGGAAAGATAAAATCAAGTATTATATCTTTAATACAGGAAAAACGTATGTAGTTAGGGATGTGAAAATAGCCACAAAACTCGCGCACTATTTTCAACTTAATTTTAAAGAAATAAAGCTTAACGAATTAACCGAGGGCTTTAAAAAAGAATATTCTGACTATTTTATAGTCCCCCGTTTTTTATCAAAAACAAGAAATATAGCTTGGTTTAAAACTAATATTAAAAAACCGTCTATTAATCTATCTGGTGGTGGGGATTATTTAAGAGGGTTTTATAACGAAGACGATTTTACATCTATAAAAAAAATTATATCTGCTATAGAATATGAAGATATCCCTATACATACAGATGCTATAAAAAAATGGCTTACCTCAGCTATACCATATGCAAAGGAATATAACTTACGGATAAGTGATCTTTTTTATCATGAACTACGCATGGGAAAATGGGCTTCAAAAATGTATCACGAATCTGACATAACTGCTATGGAGTATTTTTCTCCTCTCAATAACAGACACATGGTGTACTCCATATTATTAAACATTCCCGAGCCTAAAAGACATGCTCCTACATCTCCTTTTTATAGGACACTTATGGAAGGAATGTTACCTGATTCAACAACAATTCCATTTAATCCAAAAACGTGGAGAGATTATATTAAAAGTATTATTCCTTATCATCTTATAAAAAAACAAGCTAGGTTATTAAGGTATAGAAAATCAAACTAAAACCATCATATCAAACTCTTTTTTAAAACCCTATAGATGATCTTTCTTAATATTGTATTTTCGTAAGTGAGCTATGCTTTCTATTTTAATTCCTACATATAACTATAATATATATACGTTACTAGAAAACGTACATAAGCAACTGGAAAAGAGTAGCATAATTGCTGAAATCATCGTTTCAGACGATCACTCTACATCTTTTGTAGAAATAAATAGAGAAATTGTTTCTTTCCCAAATACGACATATCTTTTTCAAAATAAAAATTTAGGTCGCACAAAAAATCGAGAAGTACTTGCTAAAGAAGCATCCTATAATTGGTTACTCTTCTTAGATGCAGATGTATTACCCTTGACACCATTTTTTATAAAAAATTATATAGATGCTATACAGGAACATCTAGATGTTATTTTTGGAGGCATAACCTATCAGGAATCTGTCCCTAGTGTTGATCAATATTTACGATGGCATTATGGAAAACATCGAGAATCTCAATCTATAGAAAAAAGAAATCGACAACCTTGGTTTATTATTTCTCAAAATTTACTTATTAAAAAAGAAGTGTTCTTTAAAGCCAATGTTAGTAAAGAAAACAGATATGGTCTTGACAATCTTTTTTCTAATAGATTAAAAACACTCAATACTAAAATATTACATATTGACAATCCAGTTGTTCATTTAGGGCTAGAAACTAACACTTGTTTTTTAAAAAAAACATTAGATGCTATTGAAACTACAATACATTATGAGAACAGTGGACTGATGGAAAATAACTTAAGTAGTTTACAAAAAAGTTATACCTTTCTAAAAAAGAAAAAAATTACTCGATTATTCTTACGATTAATCGCCCCATTTAAAAACAGAATTCAGAAAAACTTAGTAGGGAGATCTCCTTCTTTATTTCTTTTTGACTTATATAAGTTACAACATTACACTTCTTTAAAAAACAACAGAAATGCCTAAGTTTTCTGTAGTCATATCTGTTTATAACAAAGAAGGGTTTATAAAAAAGACACTTCAAAGTGTTTTTGCTCAAACACTTCAAGACTATGAGGTGATTGTTGTTAATGATGCTTCTACAGATCATAGCGAGGAAGAAATTCAGGCTATTGGGCACGAGATCATATATCATGCTTTCTCTCAAAACAAAGGAGCCGCCGCTGCTCGTAACAAAGCCATTCAACTAGCGACGGGAGATTATATTGCTTTACTAGATGGTGATGACCTCTGGTATCCAGATTATCTCGAAGAGATGAATCATTTACTACAAGAATTTCCTACATATTCTGTATTTGCTACAGCTATTGATATAGAAGATCATGATGGCAAAAGAGCATCTGCATATACATTCCCTAATCCAGAAAACAAACAACGGATAGCAGTTAATTATTTTGAAGCTAGTTATAAAAATACCGTATTAACAAGCAGTTCTACCGTTATTAAAAGAAGTGCTTTTGAAACTATAGGGGATTATGATGAGTCCATTAAAAGTGGGCAAGACACTGATTTATGGATTCGTATAGGATTGCAATACCCGATCGCTTTCAGTACAAAATCATGTGCAACCTACACCTATGCTCCCGTAAGTCTGTATAAAAGCATAGGCTCTGTAAAGCATAGACCAAATTTTGTAAAGTTTGAAACTTTAGAAAAAGAAAATAAGGAACTTAAGAAGTTTTTAGACCTCAATAGATTTTCTCTAGTCATACGTGCAAAACTTTGGAACGAACCCAAAGAAGCACAATTTTTTATAGATCGCATAGACATTACCAACCTAAGTAATAAACAAGTAAAGTTACTCAATGCTCCTGCTTTTGTTATAAAACTATTATTTAGTGTAAAAAGAACTTTAGAAAAACTAGGAATACGATTAGGTATTTACTGAAGCTATAAACTGTTCATAATCTCGAATATAATCTTCTTCTTCATATACATCTGAGGCCAAGACCAAACAGACGGCACCAGAAGAGAAATTTTCTAACTCTCGCCATATGCCCGTAGGAATCAACAATCCTTTGTTAGGTTTATTTAAAGTCACTCGTTTTTTTGATATTCCATCATCAAGGACTACTTCAAAACTACCACTTAACGCTACCAAAAACTCCATACATTCTTTATGAGAATGTCCACCTCGATATGCGTCACTGGGGACATCGTAGAGATAATATATTCTCTTTACTTCATAGGGAAGTGTATCTTTTTCTACCACGGCAAGGTTTCCGCGAGGATCTGATATTTTTGGAATATCTACTATCTCTATTTTCTCGATCATTTATCTACGTTCTTCTCCCGAAGTTATTAATTGTTTATAACGTTTAATTCCTGAATATGCTTTTTTTGCTTTCGCGAAAGCGTACTTAGGCGCAATACTCTTATGACGCACTAAGAAAAACACATATTTAAGCACCCAAAGATACCCCCAAATACCATAACATTTATATGCTAATGCTCCTCTAAGATACAAAAGTCGATCGCTTCCTATGTCTTGACCCGAACTTACATCTGGATGTGTCAAGATAACTTTAGGTATAAAATAAGCTGGCAATTTTGCCTTTATGACATTTCTCATAAACACATACTCATTTGCGCCGCTAAAAGTAGCTCCTAACCCAAAATGTGAATTATACAATACTTCATTTTCTAAAAGAATATCCTTCTTAAAACTTATAACAACTCCATTTACGGTTTTATAAGATGAATTTGTATGCCGTGTTACATTTGGATATTTTCTAAATAACTCACCCTTTGAATTTTGTAATTGGAATGTGACTACAGCAGCATCTGGATAGGTCGTGTATGCATTAAGAATAATAGATTCCAAATCGGGTACATACACTACATCATCATCTGCTACAAGACATACTTCTCCTATAGCGTTACGAATTGCCATATTACGACTCTGCGGTAAGCCACGTTCTTCTGTATTAATAACCCGCACATTCTCTTGATCTGAATGCAATTGTCGTGCTGCATCTGTTTGATTAACAATCAAGATCACATACATACTATAATCTCTATTGGGAAACATGATTTCCAAAAATGATAGATCCGATCGAAACATCGTCGAGATTAAAATCTCAAAAGGTACAGAAGCGTGAATCATCTAACGGATTATAGTATATTTGATATCCTCATTATGAAGATACTCTTAATAGGCGAATATAGTCGTTTTCACAATTCTTTAAAAGAAGGATTGATCTCTTTAGGTCACAGTGTAACCATTGTTGGTTCAGGAGATGACTTTAAAAAATATCCAGTTGATATTTCTATTGCACCTACTCGGAGTAAAGCAAATTGGTTTATTACAAAACTGCGCCACGCTATTTATAAATTTACAAAGACAGACATCTTACTTATAGAGACTGGAAATAAATTCTGGAAACAACGAGAGCAGATGAAAGGCTATGATGTTGTACAATTTATCAACTCCTGGAGTATACGCACGACTATTTCTAAAGAGAAAAAATGCATTGCTTTTCTAGAACAACATAATAAAGCGTTATTCTTATCAGCATGTGGGACAGACACTCCTTGGATAGAAAGTCTATTAGATACACCAGATGTTCCATATCATATGTTAACTCCGTATCTTAAAGATTCATCTTTAAAAAGCTACTATGCGCCCGCGCTTAAGTATGTAACAGAACCACATAAAGAATTATATACGTATATAGAAAGTAAAGTAAAAGCAGTCATTCCTACAGATATGGATTATCATATAGGATTGCAAGGTCATAAGAAAGCAACAACGCTTATTCCAACCCCTATTCACATAGATAGATTAGCATACCAACAAGTTCCTGTAAAAAACAAAATAATCATCTTCCACGGAATTAATCGTTCTAACTATTTAAAAAAAGGAAATGATATTTTTGAAGAAGCATTACGCATTATCAATAAAAAATATGCATCAAAAATAGAAGTTATCACGGTAGAATCTTTACCCTATGCAGATTATATAAAAGCATATGACAAAGCGCATATCTTACTCGATCAAATATATTCTCATGATCAAGGATATAATGCGTTAGAAGCGATGGCAAAAGGTAAAGTAGTATTCACAGGAGCAGGAACACACTTTAAAGAACACTATGGGTTAGATCATCAAGTTGCTATAGATGCCACTCCAGATCCTCACCAAATAGCAGACGCCTTAGAAAAATTAATTGTAAACCCTGAGCGCATACAAGAAATTGCTAGTCATGCAAGAGCCTTTGTAGAAACATATCATGATCACCATATAATTGCTCAAAAATATCTTGAGATTTGGAATACGTATCTATAAATTAGCTTTCTTACTTCTTACGTATCAATCCATCCAGAATAGTTTGCTCTCCTTCCCAATCACGTGTAATATCTGTTTTGAGAAGCTTTGCTGGAATACCACCTATAAGGGTATGATTTCCTAAATCTGTATAATCTTTATTACAAAGAGAGTTAGACCCTACTGTCATATAATCTGGTGTTATTGTGCCCTTCATAATAGTAGATCGATTGCCTATCCAATTGTAATTTCCTATTTCAATAGGAGCCGTTTTGTCTTTCTTTGTGTCAGTCTTAAGGTCGATAAGTTGATGGAAAACAGAATCTAATAATTGTGTTTCATAGGCCACACGTACATAATCTCCTAAGACGATACGCTCTCGACAGATTAATGTAGCTTGAGATCCTAGGCAAGAAAAAGTCCCCATCTCACAATAAGCATCCTTCCCTACTTGGAAATAAACATCTTTTCCAAAATGAACATAGCCTTTAAAAACCACTGTCCCAACAATAACAACCTCTCCTATTCCTCTAGAACGGGTTTGTGCTTCAAAGGGATGACCTATTCCTATCATAGCTCTTTCTATAGGAGCATCTATAATAACATCTCCACTAATGCACGTTAATTTATAATTACCATAAATAAATACCGGAAGCTTCATGGCCATTTTAAAAGGGAACTTCTTCAGGTTAAAATAATACGTCTTGATCCAGTTAACCGCCCAGAAAGCTTTCCAGCGTTTACGCAGTCTTCGTAAAGGATTAAGAACACTCATTATTTTTTCTTTTTTAAGATGGAATTTATCAATGATTTAAAACCAATCTTCTTATCTAATAATCGGAATGAATATAAAGAAGAAATTGCAATTAAAACGACTAGGATGCTATATTTCAATATAGACTCTTGAATATACGATGCCACAAAAGCAAAAACACATAGTAGTAAACACTTTATAAAAATAGAATAAAACCCAGATTGCATTTTAAAACCATACCTATAAAAAGTAATGATTCTAACCACTATAAAATGAATGATATAATACACAAGCAAACTAATACCTACCCCTTCTAACCCTAAATAATGATATCCTATCACATTAAGCAATAGCAATACACTATTAAAGCCTAATGATGTTTTCATAAAGAGTTTAGAATCTCCTTTTGCGATAATCACATACCCCATAGACCAAGACACAGCTTTAAACACCATCCCTACTATTCCCCATCGTACAAGTGACACCGTAGGCTCAAACTCGCCAGAATATAAAATAGTAATCACCAAGGGAGCAAAAGCGATGAATCCAATAACAATAGGAGTAATCACTAATATCGCAATAAATGCTTGTTCAAACACAGCCTTTACAATCTGTTGTAAATCATCACATATCGCAGCAAGTCTCGGATAATAGTCTGTAGACATGGCATTAAAAATAAGTCCTACATAGGTATTTAAAATAACCATTCCCGCTGCATAAAATCCAGCTTCTGTTTCTCCTCCTTTAGATCGGATGTATACCAAAATTAAATAAGCAACAACAAGTCCTATAATACTACTAAAACTAAGTGCCATTCCCAGCTTTATCATAGGTTTCCCTTCTGATAAGACAATAGCATTAGTAACAGAAACATGTGTTTGTACCGCTCTTCTAGCAAATAGATACGCAAACAAAAAGATAAACCCCGAAGTAGCAATGATCGCCGGTAAAATACCATCTAATTTTAAAAAATAATATAATGGAATCGTTACGACCAACCCTGCAAAAGCGCCATATACATTTGCTTTTGCCAAGAATTCTAACTTACGTAATCCCTGTAATACAGCAAAATTACTCATGGCTAACTGATTAAAAAGAACAGCCAACCCTAACCAAACAAATGTGAGCATATACGCATCAGAATCAAAAGTAAATCTGCTCAATACTGGAGAAAGTAATACCATACAAACCGCTCCAATAATAGCCGTAATCCAAACCAATCGTTTTAAAATAGCGATCATCCGATAAGGATCTCCCTCTTCTTTATTGTATTGAGAAGAAATCTCTTTTACGGCACTTTTATCTAAACCTAGTTGTGTTGCTGTCGTAATGAGTTGTAGTGGTCTGGTCAATAGGTTAGAAATTCCTACCCCTTCCGGTCCTAGTAATTGCGCCATGACTTTGGATCTGATAATAGTAATCAAAATACGAATCACTTGTACTCCCCCAAAAAGAGAGGTCGCTTTCATCACATGTTGATATGACTGTTTATCTTCTTTCAATCAATACGCATTTAATGCTTGAGTGACCTCACTTACCATACTGTCGCTCATTACAGGACTCAACGGGATACTCAGTACCTCTCGATGAATCTGTTCTGTCACAGGAAACGACATATCCGCATACGCATCTAACGCTTCTTGTTTATGAGGAGGCACTGGATAATGTATAATACTTCCTATTCCTTTTTCTGTAAGATATCTTTGTAAAGCATCACGGTCTTCACAACGTATCACAAACAAATGAAACACATGAGCATCAGATCCGTCCCAAGAAGGCAAGATTAATTTCTTATTATTAATTTCGTTTAAATACCGTTTTGCAATCGCTCTTCTTCGATTATTTGAAGTATCTAGATCTCTTAATTTGATACGTAAAAACAAAGCCTGTACTTCATCCAGACGTGAATTTACTCCCTTATATGCACTTACATAACGTTCTTTAAATCCATAATTACGATACGCCTTAACTACTTCGGCAAGGGCTTTATCATCTGTAGTAATTGCACCACCATCTCCTAATGCGCCCAAGTTTTTTGTAGGATAAAAACTAACCCCTGAGGCATCGCCTAAGCTTCCGCTACGTTTTCCATTAGAAGCAATAGCTCCGTGTGATTGTGCGGCATCTGTAACGACTAATAAGTGGTTTGCTTTCGCGAAAGCGGTTACACCATCCATATCAGTTAATTGACCATATAAATGAGTAGGCATGATCACCTTAGTCTGAGTCGTTGTTTTGTGTTGTAAATCGTCGAAATCAAAGTTATATGTATCTATGTTTGCTTCAACCAATACGGGAATTAAACCCGCTTGTTGGATACCAAGAATAGTTGCGATATATGTGTTTGAAGCCACCAACACCTCATCTCCTTCTGATAGCTTTCCTAAAATCTTATACCCTTCTAGAATCAGTCGTAATGCATCAAGACCATTGGCAGTACCTACACAATACTTCGTACCACAATAGGCTGCATATTCTTCTTCAAAAAGACGTACCTCATCTCCTAAAACATACCACCCTTTTTCTAAGAATGTTTTAAAACGTTCTTGAAACTCGCTATCGTACGGAGCATTGATCTCTCGTAAATTTAAAAATGGAATCATAGCAACACGTCGTTTAAAAAGTGATGGTTTGCTGTCTCAATCTCATAAAACCGATGTACATAGGTACGAGCGCCAAAACACGCTTTCCAATAGGATAATCCTTTATTGAGTTTCTGTCCTTGTTGTTCATTAGAAATTCCAAAATCAAAATACCAATTATCCGAAAATGTATTGGTAATCAATTCCTCAAAAAGAAAATCTAAAGCACCTAACTCTTGTTTCTGTTCATTGGCAGAAATATATTGTACATGTGCTGTTGTTCTAGTTTGAAAAATAGTCGTGCCAGCTACAAGTTGATCCTCTTTATAAACATTAAATTGTCTAATTTGTTTTGAGAATTTCTCTTTAAGCAATGTAATTTCTTCTAGTGTATGTGTAGGTTGTGCGTTATGTCGTTTGCTTAAATTGGGAAGTAATATCTCATTCCAAAATGCTGTAAAGTCCTGAGTTTCTTCAATACGTAATCCTTGTTTTTTTGCCTTCTTCACCCCTTCTATTCTATTAGATTGTATGGCTACTCTATTGCGATAATCTATAACCGAAGCTGTGTCTACTCTTGTACAAGTTGCACCTACTAACTGTAAGATATATGCGATCTCTTCTGATGGAAGTACATTATAAAAAGAAGGCACTTCTTTAAGATGAAGTTTTGCAATTCCTTGATCTTGTAAATATTTAAATAGTGTTTTACAAACCTCAATTACATCTATTAGTTTTACCTTGGAAGATAACACCAAGCCTCCGTAGGTTAATCCTTGATGACTATATACTGCCTGATCTACAGTATTGGCTGGCAATACAGCAACAAGCTTAGATCCTTTATATACAAGTAATGAGTAATCTGTAAAACGATTACTATGATACTCCATAAAATCTCTATGAAATAAAAACGTAGCATTCTTTGCAGAAACGATAAAATCGTTCCACACACTGCTATCTGAAGCCTTATATGCTTGTACAGTATACATGAATCTACTTTTTTATAAAGGTAATCTCTCCTGCATCATCTATACATTGGTATACTCCTTTGGGAGCTCCCTTTTTGATAACGATATAACTTGAGTTATCTTCTGTATGTTCCAAATATTTTTTATCTGCACTAAGATATGAAAACAAGACTCTAAAAATATTAACCGCACTTTTTAGGTCTCCTTCATGGCGTTTTTGTCCATCTGGCCAATGTATTGCAAGATTACTACTAAAGATAGAATACAAGATATCTCGTTCTTGTGTCTTGGTATGCATTTGTGAAGTACTCTCTAATCCTACAAAACCACCATGATCTGCCATGACAACAATAAGTGCTTTAGGGTCTTTTTCTTTAATCAAGCTAATGGTTTCTTTAAGACGCATATTAGCTACTCGTACACCTTCTAACCAGAGTTCACGTTCTTTTACAATTCCTTTAGAATTTGATGCGTTGTTAATATGCCCTGGATTAAAAATTTCTACAAAAAAGAATTTAGGCGACTCTGAATCTTCATCTAAATTCATTCGTAATGGTGCAATAAGGTCTACACGCTTTCCTAATCCCTTTCCTAAGAATGCTACTTCATCAAAACTGAAATTACAATAATCATATCCTATTTCAGGTCTATTCTGTAATAGATACGGCAACTCGGTAAGTAAATGTGTTTTATAGCCATTATTCTTAAATATGCTTAAAACGGTATTATCAGAAACAATGATATTACGTGCATTAATAGTTTCTAAACTTAACCCTTTATCATAATAATGATGTTTCATCATAAAGGTTGCACTATTAGATGTAAGCGTAGATGCATAATTGCTTCTAAAATTTGGATAAAAACTAAATGCTTCTTCTTTTAGGTATTGTTGAAAAGAATGGTCTTCACTATTATAATGTCCACTGAAGATCTCTGAGAAATTTACATACCCATCTGGTTGTATAAAATACACATTAGGCTTTGTCTTAAATACAGCTTCTTTAATATCATCTGGAGATGTTTGCCACGAACTATCATAATTATAACTTTCAAATGGTTTTGAAATAAAAGTAATCAGTCCCATAATAGCCAACACCCCTTGAAAGGCCATAATTTTTTTATAATGTTTCCATAAAAAATAAGCGACTAAGCAAGCGATTATAAACACTAGGATTGACCTCCATAGTTCAACACCTCCAAAAAGCGAAATCTGAATTAAAAACAAAAAAGAAAAGGTTCCCGAAAAAGGGATAATATATTGGATCCATTTTCCTGTTTTTACTTTTTTTCCTAGCCAGTATGCAATAGCGATTCCTACCATAGGAACTAAAAGAAAAACGCCAATAAAATACAAGACATGTCCTATCGTATTAACAAGCGTATAGTTATTGGTTGCATAAAAAAAGATAGGATACAAACCTGCTAGCAATCCTGCCAGAATAGGATATGACTTAGAATCTTTAAGGAACCGCTGAATCAAATTTTCTTTAGACGACGCTGGCATACCTTATATTTTTTTAAAGAGATAAAGCACTCTAGACGTTCCTTGAATGATTTCTTTTTTCTCTAGTGTAAAGTATTGTTTAAAGCCCGTTTCAAAGTTGGCTTCATTATAAAAATCAAAGTGATTTATAAATTCTCGTTTACGAACCAATAATGAGGTCACCCAAGAATCTTCTCTCTTTGGAAATTCAATGACTAGATGCTTAGAAAAGGAAGCAAAAAATGCTGCCGATTTTTCGAAAGGTACATTTCCAGACAGGGTGATATGATGTATTAACGCCAATGCCATAGTCACATCTGGCGCATAGGATTGTAAGCGCTCTATCAGTGAGCTACGTTCTGTATTATTAAAACCAACACCAGGTACGGGTTGTAATACATCACATACAAAGGCAAGCATGTTTTGCTCTTTGTTTTGTTGCGCTTTCGCGAAATTTTGATCCACTGCATTTGCATCTATATCGGTAACAATAAGATGTGCATTGCTATCTAGTGCACGTGCAAAGGTGCCGTCATTCCCGCCTACATCTATAATGCGTTTTGCTTCTAATGGTGCAACCCAAGATTTAATAAGTCCTTTTTTGGCTTCAAAAGCTGGTGCGTCATAATTAGTTTTTGTGTAATAATCTCCCCACTCTGTAGCCTCATTAAGCGATAACTTCTTGATATACTCATACAAACTATCTAAAATAGTGTTCTGTGCTTTCAGCGAAAGTTTTGCTACTTTGGTTTCTGCCTTATAATCTTCACTATGCTTCCCTTCCATCTTTGCTAATAAATGGATATTGGTATATAGTGTAGAACTCAATTTGCTTTTCCCCGGTAATAAGGAAGCAATTAGTTTTACAGGAATCCCATCAATATGGGTTTGCATCATTTTAAAAATATCTGTACCGTGATATTTGGCTAACGCCAAAGGACCTAGAAAATGAGTGATAAACTGTTTGTAAGCTCTCCACGGAGTTCCTTCTTCATAGAAATCAAAAGATAGGGTATCTATAAAAATAGGCTTCCCTTCATACATAGTTACATTATATGCAGAGGCATCCTTCAAGATAAAACCTTTGGTCAATGCATATTTCTGAATACGTAAAGTGAGTAATGCTGCTTGTTTATATTGTTCAAAACTCCATTCATACGGATGTGTAATAAACGGAATGACTTCTGGTGTGATGATAATTTCGGTATCAGAAACAGACGTCTCTTTGTGAGGTATGAGTAAGCGTTTTCGCGAAAGCGTATCAAAAAAACCACTTTCCGTAAGTTGCTTATACTGTTTAAAATAAATAGGGAGTATGTTCCTTCTCAATATATCGCCATCATAAAAAAGATGTCCTGATGGATCTCTAAAGGAAGCTTCGTGTGCCGTATTATTACTCGTCATCTACTGGTGTATCGTTCTCATCTATATCTATAGAGTCATAATCACTTTCCTTCACCAATCCAAAAAAGAGTTTAATCTTATACATGACACTCTTTGAAAAAAGAACAACAACAGCCGTTGCTGCTACAATTCCTTGAACAATCATAGCTCCTAATCCCACATCAAAATATAATAAACTCATAACTCTATAGTAACGTATTAAGTACCAAAAATACTATAATTCCTGTAGAAGTCATTTAGACTCCTACATATAAACGCAAAAAAAAGCCCTATTCATATAGAATAGGGCTTTAAAGACTCTTTATTTAGAGTTTATGCAATCTTATTACGCTTACGGTCTACTTCTTTTAAGAATACTTTACGTAATCTTAAAAAGTTAGGTGTTACCTCAACGTATTCATCTTTCTGAATATATTCTAATGCTTCTTCTAATGAGAATTTGATAGCAGGAACAATCTTTGCTTTATCATCTGCACCAGATGAACGTACATTACTTTGCTTTTTTGCTTTTGTAATGTTGATATTCATATCATCCTGACGACTGTTTTCTCCAATCACTTGACCTTCATAAATATCTTCTCCTGGAGCTACAAAGAACTTACCACGATCTTGTAACTTATCGATAGAATAAGGAATCGCACTTCCATTTTCCATAGATACTAAAGAACCACTGATACGTCCAGGAATATCTCCTTTAAACGGTTGATATTCTTTAAAACGGTGTGCCATAATTGCTTCTCCAGCGGTAGCTGTAAGCAATTGGTTACGTAATCCTATAATACCACGTGATGGGATCATAAATTCAATAATCATACGCTCTCCTTTTGCTTCCATAGAAAGCATCTCTCCTTTACGCATAGTTACAAACTCTACTGCTTTACCAGAAACATGCTCTGGAAGGTCAATTGTAAGCTCTTCTATAGGCTCACATTTTACACCGTCTATTTCTTTTATAATTACTTGCGGTTGCCCGATTTGTAATTCATATCCTTCACGACGCATTGTTTCTATCAATACAGATAAGTGCATTACGCCACGTCCATATACTAAGAATTTATCTGCACTATCGGTTTCATTTACACGAAGTGCTAAGTTTTTCTCTAACTCCTTCATCAAACGATCTTTGATATGACGAGAGGTTACAAACTTTCCATCTTTCCCGAAGAAAGGCGAATCATTAATTGAGAATAACATACTCATTGTAGGCTCATCTATTGCAATCGTTGCAAGTCCTTCTGGGTTTTCAAGATCGGCTACAGTGTCTCCAATTTCAAATCCTTCTAGTCCTACAATCGCACAGATATCACCTGCTTGTACACTTTGTACTTTCTTACGACCTAAACCGTCAAACGTATGTAATTCTTTAATACGTGTTTTCTTAATAGTTCCATCACGCTTTACAAGAGATACTTGCATTCCTTCTTTAAGTTCGCCACGATTTAAACGCCCTATCGCAATACGACCCGTAAATGAAGAGAAATCTAAAGATGTAATTAACATCTGTGTATTTCCTTCTTTCGTTTCTGGAGCTGGAATATTAGCCATCACCATTTCTAGTAACGGTTCGATAGAATCTGTTTGATTCTGCCAGTCATCACTCATCCAGTTATGCTTCGCACTACCGTAAACGGTCGGAAAGTCTAACTGCCACTCTTCTGCACCAAGTTCAAACATAAGGTCAAATACCTTCTCATGAACCTCTTCTGGCGTACAATTTTCTTTATCTACTTTGTTTATTACTACACAAGGCTTCAATCCTAAATCTAATGCTTTCTGTAATACAAAACGTGTTTGAGGCATAGGACCTTCAAACGCATCTACAAGAAGACACACACCATCTGCCATATTCAATACACGCTCTACCTCTCCACCAAAATCGGCGTGACCAGGAGTATCGATGATATTAATTTTGGTATCCTTATACATCACAGATACATTCTTAGATGTAATAGTGATCCCACGTTCACGTTCAAGATCATTATTATCAAGGATTAATTCACCCTTAGATTCGTTTTCACGAAAAAGTTCACAGTGATACATAATCTTGTCTACCAAGGTTGTTTTACCGTGGTCAACGTGTGCAATGATTGCGATGTTTCTAATATCCATAACAAATGCCCGAACAAACGGGTATCTTTTAAAATTAATTGCCTTATTAATCAAAACTGACTATCTACAAATAATAGCTCGTTTTTGGCGGTGCAAAAGTACTCTTTTTTAATGTATAAATACGGTATTGTAATGGAATATCCTTTTGATAACGATTTCGTAGGATTGCTAGTTCCCTTAATATATATGTTAACTAGTAGTATTTGCTCGTTTTAGAGCCTTTGGAAGTCATATATTACAGATGGTATTTTTTTACTGAAAGTATTGATAATTACGCTTTCGCGAAAGCGTACTCAACACCGAAACTTATACTAGATGCCATACTCAACATGCCTAAGTACTCAGCCGAAGCATGAAAATTTTGATAAGATATATCTGTATAGATGACACCTATAAAAGATTCTTATAACCTTCTACTATTGTCTTTTAGCATTTAAAAATGATTATATTGCTTATATACAATAGTTGATAACAATTCGGGAGCATCAGAAACATATGAAAATTAAAGAACGAATCTTTCATTCTTGGTTAATAAAAACACAACCTCAAATTGGTAATCCTGGAAAATATTCCAAAACAATAACTACGCTTTCAAATCATCTAAAAAAACAAAATATAAGTAGTACTGATTTGTTCTCTATTGACAGTTATAGCGAAACAGAAAATTTAAAAGAATTATACTTTGCGAATAATGAATTGTATGAAAAAAATGTTCGTGGAAATAGAATGTATAGTCGTGCATTTGATCTTTATCTAGAATTTCTCAAAGACAATTACGAATCAGAAAGTATTTCTGATGATATAATTAATACAACTAATCGAAAAGGAATTACAGAAACGGAAAGAAAAAATTATGTTCTAAGTCGAATTGGTCAAGGTTTTTACCGAAAGCAATTAATTGATTATTGGAAATCTTGTTCCGTAACTGCAATTAAAGAAGTTCCTCTTCTAATTGCATCGCATATAAAACCTTGGAAAAAATCTAATGACTTTGAGAAACTTGATGTTTATAATGGACTTCTACTTACACCTAATTTGGACAAAGTTTTTGACTTAGGGTTAATTTCTTTCGATAACGAAGGAAAAATAATAATATCTGAATTCTTAGATGATTACGTTTCTTTTGGAATTAAGAAAAATATGATTGTTAAAATTGCACTAGAACATAAACCATATTTAGAATATCATAGAAAAAATATTTTAAAAACTAAATAAAAACTACTGCCAACAAAGTTTATAATTAATTGCTGGTTCTAGCCTACTTACAAAAATCCTTGTGACTTCCCTATTCGTTTTTTATTTGATAACTTAGTTGCTTAACCACGCAACTAGCCATATACAACACCATTATAGAAACAATTAAAACTCTGTAGCTATGAGACTATTATCAATAATCATCTTAAGCTTTTTCTTTATACAAGAACCCATTGACACCAAATTGGAATTAGAGAATTTTGTCTTCTCTAAAGAAGAACTTCCTGATGGATGTAAGCTAAAATTAGTAGCAAATAACAGCCGCTTGCCTTGCAAAGCAACAGCAAATCCTTTTATTTCTTCAGATCGTGGTTTTCTGGATTGCTTTACGAAACGACTCATTCAAGACTCAACATTAGTGCAGCAGGTAAAAAGAGGATTGTTTTCTGTATATGAGGGTCAATCAGAAATTGGAATTTTTGGACTGGAAACCGATTCAAAAAAAACAACTACATTAATTTTAGATAACATCATGGCAAACTCTCCTAATGATGGAAGTATGGAATTCATTCAGTCTGGTAAGATTCTTATTTGGTTATGGCGAGATAGAGAAGAAACCAATTCCTTCCATGAATTAAAGAAATTAATAAACGCTCGGATTAAATAAAAACTGTTAACATACACATTGAATAATCACATAATTAATCTAAAAAATAATGAAAGAAAAACTTAAAGTTATCAAGATCATTCATCTAGCATTGTGTTCAGGAGTCATCCTTGCATACATATTCTTAGGCAATGTAAGTGATATAACTAATTTTGATATTACAAACATCGACTCATCTGATATTGTGTATCTATTAATCCCATTCTTGGCTTATTTTCTTAGTAATTTCCTATTCAAATCTCAATTAAAAAACATCGACACTACATTAGACATTGAGGAAAACTTTCAGTTTTATCAAACAGCATCTTTGACTAGATGGGCTATACTTGAAGGTGCCGCTTTTGCAATACTATTTATGAAACGAGACTTTATGATTCTTGGAGTATTGATCATTCTATATCTAATCTTTCTAAGACCAACTCTAGATAGAATAAAAACAGATTTGGCTAAAAAGAGACTTAATTAAAAATACTCAAAAGCATATAAATTTGACAGAAAGAGAAAAGAGATTATTTAATCTTGGAATAATTACTGGTGAATTAGGAGCTATTGCTCAATTCAATACCAAAACGGATCATGGGTATGAATTTGAAATAGAAAAATGTCCGAAAAACGAAAACATTAAAGATTCTATTGCAAAAAGAACACAGCACATAAGTGATTCTTATGAACTAAAAAGAATAGAAACGAAAAATGCTTTCAATATTTTTTTCAAGTTATTCCATGATAAATGGTTTTATGCGTATCAAAATAAAGATGAATATCATTTATCTGATGTTGGTGATCATTTTTCTTTATATGTAAATCCTTGGAAAAAAGAATGGATTGAAGAATTTGTAGATTTCTTATTACAGACATTAAATCCAATGAATATATATGAAATTGAATATGACTATCTTAAAACATATTATGCTTCAGATTATGATGAATTCTTATTTGAATGCGAAGATGGAATCTATCATTTAAGATTAAGTGTTTCAGATTAAAGCATAAACAAAACTGCAACTTTTCATATACAAACTCCGTAGTCTTCATTTACAAAAACCAAAAAAATGAATTTAAAGATTGTAATTCTATTCTATTTAATCTTAAACATTGTTGGGTGTAAGCAGCATTCTGATAAAAATGGAACCGTAACTAACTCTGAGATGGAAATAATCCAGTCTCAAAAGACATCCAGTTATATTACGGATTGGGTCAATGCGATTAATGATAACAGCATTCCGAATATTGAAAAGATGTATGCATCCAATGCCATTAAAGTTATTCCTAGTGATAGCATACTCAATAGTTCAAAAAGCATAGCTGCATATTACGGAATTCAAAAAACAAAAATCATTTCAGTTGAATCATTATTTAATGTCGAAGCAAACAAAAACAGACGCATTACGTATGAATTAATCAGATATAAAACTGAAGACCTGAAAGAATATATGCAACTTCTTATTTGGAGATTTGAAGATCAAAAAGTTATTCGAGAATTTGAATTTACGGAGGAGATTAGTTCTGAATCAAAAAAAGTAGGCACTAGCGATATAACAAAAAGAAGAAAATTATGGATGGAACTTTGTAATGAGAATAACGCTGAAAAACTAGTCCAAGAACTCTATAGCTCCAATACGATTTACTTTAATCACAAACCAATAATAAAAGGAGTAGAAAATGTGATTAAAGAATACGCTTACATGAATAATGCCAATTACAGTCTAAACCTTCAACCCTTAACATTGGAAGTTGTAAACGCAAACTTAGTATATGAAATTGGACAATGTAGCGGAAGCTATAATGGAAAATATATTCTTGTTTGGAAAAAGGAATCTAATGGAATTTGGAATATATACATTGATTCTAATATTTGAAATTATAAACGAAAACTAACAACGTTATTGGCTATTAAAGAAACTACTATGCATCAAATAAAATGATTTGAACGAAAATTTGATTTCTCCTTTGAGGAAAATATTTCCCCGCTAGCGCTCGTCTGTGACGAGTGTCGTACTGAGTAAAGCTTTATACCTAAACTCCCGCCAGTTTGAAACTGGTAATATTATAAGCGATTAAAACTATCTATTTCCTAATATAATCACTTGTACATACCTTTTCGTACTTCGACTAGGCACTTCAACAAGCTCAGTGTGACACTCAGTATAAACTTCTGCGTCACTACGTTCCTTGAAATCTAACTTGTGAGATTCACGACCACGGGGAGAGCGAAGCGTTAAATCATATAAACCACAATCACCAATAAAATTTACCAGAAAAAGACCCTTTTATTTTTCCAATTCCATTAATAACTCTTCCAACTCATCTTTAAAAATTCTAAATATTTACTATTTTAGTTAATTTAGGTTACTATTTAAACCATCGAATAGCTACACACTATGGAAAACATACCAAAGAAAGGGATTAAGGGATTAATTGAAAATTGGCAAAGTGATTTAATCGCAGCCGTAAGTGTCGCACTTATTGCATTACCCCTTTCACTAGGTATTGCTTTAGCAGCAGGAGCTCCTGCCATGTCTGGTATCTTTTCAGCGATTATTGGTGGTGTGGTTACCACTCTTTATCGAGGTGGTCATATATCAGTCAATGGACCTGCCAAAGGAGTCATTGGAGTCATACTTTTGGGTATTACATTAATGGATGATGGCTCAGGTCAAGCCTTTAATTATGTATTGGCAGCCGTAGTGGTTTCTGGTGCCCTACAAATGTTATTGGGGATATTGAAATTAGGGCGACTGGCAGATATCTTCCATTCTTCTGTGATTCATGGTATTTTAGCTGCCATCGGAATTATCATATTTGCAAAACAAATCCATGTGGCTATGGGCACACATTCTGATAGCCCTAACATTATACAAAACCTTATCGATGCTGTTGTATACTTACCTCAAGCCAATCCTTTTGTAGTGATTATTGCCTTGTCAGGATTACTCTTATTACTGTTTTATTCTAAAATTAGTAACCGGTTTTTCCATTTGTTGCCTGCTCCTATGTGGGTCATAGCACTTTCTATTCCATTTGTATATCTTTTCAATTTCTTTGATGAACATACACTTTCATTCTTTGGAAAAGCATATGAAGTAGGACCTCAACTATTGCTGGACATTCCCGATACGATTACGGATTCTATTATGCATCCTAACTTTAGTAAAATAAACACCATTGAATTCTGGACCACCGTATTTTCTATTTTGATTATCACAAGTATTGAATCCCTAGCCATTGCAAAAGCCGTTGACAAAATTGATCCTTATAAACGAAAGACAAATTTGAATAAGGATTTAACTGGTATTGGATTGAGTACAATGGCAGCTGGTTTCATTGGAGGTTTGCCAATCATTGCTGTGATTATTAGAAGTACGGTAAATATTCATAATGGCGCCAAAACAAAATGGTCCAATATGTATCAAGGGCTTTTATTACTCCTTTTTATTGTGGTATTGAGCCCCATCATGAGACAAGTACCACTATGCGCTTTTGCTATTTTACTCGTTTATACTGGGTTTAAATTGGCCTCACCATCGGTATTCAAACAAGCATATAATCAAGGAACCGAGCAACTCATATTCTTTATTGCAACAATGGTTTTAACCCTCTATACTAATTTATTAATTGGTTTATTGGGTGGATTATTACTGGCACTGGTGATGCATATGTTATTGGCGAAGCTATCCATCCCTCAATTTTTTAAAATGGTGTATAAGTCCCGTACAAAGTTGATGAAGCGACCAGATGGCTCTTTCGATGTAAAGATTAGAGGGATTGCAAATTTTCTAGGGATTATAAAAGTTGACAAATTAGTAGCTCAAATTCCTTCTGGAGCAGATGTCAATATTGATTTATCAGAAACAAGATTAGTAGGTATGACCTATATGGATTATCTGGTGGAATACTTAAAGACACAAAGAGCTACAGGTGGTAAGGTCTTTATAACAGGATTGGATTCACATGTGTCATCATCTACATATAATAGAGCTTTAAAAATTAGTTTGACTGGTCCTACCAAAAAATTATCGCAACGACAAAAACGATTACGAAATTTAGCTACTGAGAAAGATTATCAATACACAAGTCAAGTGGATTGGAATACGATTTATCTAAAGAAGTTCCACTTTTTTGAAATTAGACCTATTGAACGCAAATACAATTGTCTCAAAGGAACATATGAAGGCTTGGATGCGTCTTGGGAAATTGCGGATGTAACATTTAATGAAGGCCAAGCTTTTACAGCTGAGACATTTAATACAACACTAATGGTTCTAAAATTAAATAAAAGAATACCTGTTTTTACGATGGAAAAAGAAGGTGTAATAGATAAAATATTTGACCGAGTGATAGCATTTACTGGCTATAAAGACATTGATTTTGATATGTATCCAGGTTTTTCTAAAAAGTTCCTGCTTATGGGTAATAATGAAGCTGAGATTCGATCATTTTTTACAGGTGAGATCATTCGCTTTTTCGAAAATCATCAGATTTATCATTTAGAAAGTAATGGCGAATCACTCATCGTTTTTAATAAAATTAAATTGGCTCGAACAGATGAAACTATTGCATTTATAGATTATGGCAAAAAATTGGCTACACTTTTAGATGCAAAAACAACATCATAATAGAGATTAAGAGAAGCTAATATAAAACCTTCTTAAGAAAAATGTACGGAAATGGAAACAATGACAGTATAAATAAGAAGAATTGATTACGCCTTCTATCCCTCACTAATGCTAGTTTGAAACTGATGCCTTATCAACAAAAAACTTCTGTTTTTTTTACTACAATTACTGTTTGATACGCTTTCGCGAAAAGCCTGCCTGCCGTAGGTATGGCGTATACAACAACATTACATTCTTTCAGGGACATCTATTCCCAAGAGTCCAAAGGCGCTTTTAATCACTTGAGCTACTTTACCACTCAATGCCACACGGAATGATTTTTCTTCTTTATTATCAGTTCCTAAAATAGTAACATTTTGGAAGAACGAATTAAACCCTTTAGCAAGATCATAAGTATAATTAGCAATCAATGCTGGGCTATGATTTTGAGCTGCAAGTTGTATGGTTCCAGGATATTCTTGAAGCAATTTTAAAAGTTCCTTCTCTTTAGGGTGCAATTCTGACATAGAAACAGTAGTTGTATCTACTTCTAGTCCTTTTGCTTTACGCAATATAGATTGAATACGAGCATACGTATATTGGATAAAAGGTCCTGTATTTCCTTGGAATTCTACAGATTCTTCTGGGTTAAAAAGAATACGTTTCTGAGGATCTACTTTTAGGATATAATACTTAAGCGCTCCTAATCCTATAACCTTATAGAGTTTTTGTTTTTCTTCTTCAGAATACCCTTCTAATTTTCCTAGTTCTTTAGAAAGAGTTTCGGCTGTTGTTGCCATTTCCGAAATAAGATCATCGGCATCTACAACGGTTCCTTCACGAGATTTCATTTTTCCAGAAGGAAGATCTACCATTCCATAACTTAAATGGAATAGGTTTTCTGCCCAGTCATATCCTAATTTCTTAAGGATTAAAAACAATACCTTAAAATGATAATCTTGCTCATTTCCTACAGTATAAATCATCCCTCCTACATCTGGGTTGTCTTTTATACGCTGGATGGCAGTCCCTATATCTTGCGTCATATACACTGCTGTCCCATCAGAACGAAGTATAATTTTCTCATCAAGCCCATCTTCTGTAAGGTCACACCAAACAGATCCATCTTCTTTTTTATAAAAAACTCCTTTTTCTAATCCTTCTACGATGTTATCTTTCCCTAATAAATAGGTATTACTTTCATAGTATAAGCTATCAAAATTTACTCCTAAGTTTTTATAGGTAACATCAAACCCTTCATATACCCAGCCATTCATTTTCTTCCAAAGAGAAACTACTTCCTCATCTCCTGCTTCCCACTTAAGAAGCATATTCTGAGCTTCTATTAATATAGGTGCTTCTTTCTTTGCTTCTTCCTCCGTTTTACCAGTAGCTACAAGGTTTTTTATTTCTGTCTTATATTCTTGATCAAATCTTACATAGTAATTTCCAACAAGTTTATCTCCTTTAAGTCCTGTACTTTCGGGAGTTTCTTCATTTCCATAACGTTGCCAAGCAAGCATAGACTTACAAATATGAATTCCACGATCATTAATGATCTGTGTTTTGTATACATTTTTTCCAGAAGCTTGGATAATTTTCGCGACAGCGTACCCTAATAAATTATTACGGATATGTCCAAGATGTAACGGTTTATTGGTATTAGGTGAAGAATATTCTAACATCACAGCTTTTCCTTCTGGTGCTTTAAAACCAAAAGTTTCATCTCCTAAAATCTCTTTAAAAAAATCTAGGTAATGTACATCAGCAATGACAAGGTTTAAAAACCCTTTAACCACATTAAATGCGCTCACTTCAGAAACATGAGCCACTAGATATTCTCCTATTTGAGTACCTATCTGTACTGGATTACCTTTTACAACGCGCAACATAGGAAAAACCACTACTGTAATATCACCTTCAAATTCTTTGCGGGTTGCTTGGAACTCTACTACAGACAAGTCTGCTTGATATAATTTTTGAATAGCTTCTTTTACGTGTGTTGTAATGGTATTCTGTAAGGACATAGTGTCTTCTATTTTAATATATGTAAGATGCCCGTTTACACGGGCATTATGAATCTGCAAAGATAGCGCAAAAATGAAATTACACTAAGAAACTTCATCTTGAAAACTGTAACTACACATAAATAATAAAATATCATTTAGTAATTCCATTTTTTTACGACTAACGTCTAGCTCTTTTACACTTAAAAAGAATTCTAAATATGAGATTAGATTATATAGGTACAAAAGATGAAAGCGTTTTTATCTTTGCAGATTTTAAATGTTATCCTTCTCAAGAAATCTTAAAACAACCTAATCTTTACAAGATTATATGGTGTCAATCAGATGCTGTACAGATTACCATAGATGGATATGATATTGTATTACAAAAAAATCAAGTTATCTTTTGTACTCCTTTAAACATTCTTGAAATACCTGCTGGTATTGAAGGTTTGGTTTCTATCGTTTTCAATAGAGAATTCTACTGTATAAATGACCATGATCATGAAGTTTCTTGTAACGGATTCTTATTTTATGGTTCTTCCCACCCTCCTATCATTACACTAGCTCAAAAAGAAAAACAAAGTTTTGATATGCTATTTTTCTTCTTTAAGGAAGAGTTTGAGACAAGAGATCATATACAAGGAGAGATGCTACGCTCATTGCTTAAGCGATTGCTTATCAAATCCAGTCGGATGATCAAGAGAGAACTTCCACAACCTACCATTCCTACATCACAACTTGATGAAATTAGGAAGTATAATATTCTTGTGGAAAAACATTTTCGTGAAAAGCATAAAGTAGCCGAGTATGCAGGTTTACTATTTAAATCTCCAAAAACAGTTGCAAATCTTTTTCATAAATACAGTCATAAAACGCCATTAATGGTTATAAATGAACGCATTCTTCTTGAAGCAAAACGCCTCCTACGATACTCTCATAAAACTTCTGAAGAGATCGCTATCGAACTAGGGTATAAAGAAGCAGGGCATTTTTCTAAATTTTTTAAAAAACATACAGGAAGTAGTCCTTCAAATTTTAAAAAAGAGCATGTTTCATAAAGAATGTCTTTTTTAAAATAGTGACATCAAAGTAAAGGAATAATATATCATTTATAAGGAACAACTTATATGTAATGGCTTTAGTAAATATATCATATTTACACTCCCCTTTACAAAACAACTATACTAATACATATAATGATTTTTTCAAATAATTTTGGTTTTATGACTAGATACTATGTAGTATAGAAAAGGAGGGTTTTCTATATAGTCATAAATAATAAAGAGCTTAAAATCATATGGTTTTAGGCTCTTTTGTTTTAGTGATATACAAATCAATTCTAATTAATTGATACCCCGTAATTATACCTGTTTCTAAAAACAATGCTTTTTACCTGTAGTTACTGAGTTGGATTCTTTGAAATTTATAACGTTTTTAAAACCAAATCTTTAACCACTTATATAACCATGAGCAAAAAATCCTCCACAAAACAAAACATAGATAAACCAACAGCAAATGACATAAAATGTTGGGATAGTAACGGATCTACAAAAGTTGTAACACAACGTCTTAAAGAGATGTTTGTAGAAATGGGACAAAAAACAAGAATTGAAAACGGTCAAAAACCTGCAGAAAGAGCTGTTTTTAGAAAACAACACGGAATTGCATATGGTAATTTTGTTATTAAAAAAGACATTCCTAAAGAATTCAAGGTAGGTATATTTGCAGGTGATTCTTATGAATGTGCCATGCGTTTCTCAAGTGATACGTCTCCAACTTCACCAGACTTACATTCCACTATAGGTGTTGGCTTAAAACTCTTTGGGGTAAAAGGAAGAAATTTATTTGGTCAAGGTGACACGGCTGATTTCATTTTTCAGAGCATAGATCGCTTTTTTGCAAAGGATGCTCAACAAATGTGTGCCTTTACAACAGCGGGTGCTATAGATCAAGACTACGATTCTTATATAGATAAGCATCCAGAATTAGGAAGAATTCTAAAAGCAATGGCAAAAGAAGAAGCCAGTTGCTTAAGTGCTGGTTATTGGGCAATCTTACCATTTAAATTAGGTAAATCAAATATTGTTAAATATCGCTTAGTTCCAGACGAAACCTATAGAGGAGCTCCATTTGATGATGCCAATTACCTAAAATTAGATCTAGAAAAACGTCTTCGTAATGGGGATGCAAAATTTAGATTTGAAATTCAGTTAAGAACCGATGACAAAACAATGCCTCTGGATGATGCACAAGTAGTATGGAGTACTAAAAAGAGTCCATATATATGCATTGCCGAATTATATATCCCACAACAAGATATCACAGCTATCGGTCAAGCAGAATTTGGTTCTAATTTATCTTTTAATATTTGGAGAACGCTAGCAGCTCATGAGCCATTAGGTTCTATAGCAGAAGTTAGAAAAACTGTATATGCCGCTAGTGCAGAAGCACGTCATCAAGCAAATGGACAGCAACAACAAGAACCAAAAGAAATGTGTCCCTTCTTTAAAGGAAATACAGACGAAGACAGTGATTGTATTGTAAGAGCTGGTATTTATCCTCCTATAGGAGTTATGCGTGTAGGAAATAGTGAAGATGAATACTTTCCAGGACCATTAGTTGATGAACCAGAAGTCCAGTCTGATCAATATGCATATCGTGATAAAACAGGAGCATTAAAGCGTCAAGCTGCTCAATTTAGAATCTATGGCTTTAATGCTGCAGGAAAAGCAATCAAAGAGTTAACTAGTGAAAACTCAAAAATTACCTGGCATGCTAGTTTGGCCAATCAAAAAGCATCTTGGTATCAATTCCAAATTGCATTAGATATTCCTGATGCTAGTGATCCAAACATACCACCATCGCTTTTACGTAATATTGATGTAAAAGATAGAAGCACCTTATTAATTGATGGAGGTTCGCAAAGTATTTCAAAACCAAATGTCACAAAAGGGCACACTTTTGAAGGAAAATTTCAATCAAAGAAAGTATACCTTGGAGAAATGCATACAGATGAAAAAGGGCGTCTCATTATGTTAGGCGGACATGGAAAGTCAGAAAATGTTCTCGGGGATATTGCTGTTACTTTTGCAAACAATGAAGGATGGTATGATGACACTTCTGACGGGCCAATAACAGCCGACGTAGAGTATGAAGGAGTTGCATTAAATGTAGATCCAGCCTGGGTTGTATGTGCACCGCCAGATTATGCTCCTATGCAAAAATCGGTACGTACTATGTGGGATTTAATGCGAGATGTCGCAGTACAATCGGGTATGCTAGAACGCCCAGCAAGACCTTCGTTTAAAAAAGACATCTTACCTATTTTTGAACGTATGACCAACTTACAGTGGGTAAATGCAGGGTTTGCAGCTGCCTTTGGTTGGGGTGGTCAGTTTGATTATACAAGTGCTCAATGGGTAAAGAAACTTGGAGATCCATCTTCTGCCAATTATGAAATGCGTCGTACGATTTCTAATAATTTCCGTCGCTATGATATTTCTGGTGCAGAAGCGCCTCAATTATGGCCTTGGATGTATGGGGATGCTGTTGCAATTCCTACAAATGGTTCTGTACGCCAACACTCCACCCTATCTGATTTACAATTGAGTTTTTTAGATCAATGGGTAGAAGGTGATTTTGATGCCGATTTTGTTGACATGACAGGATGTCCATATGCTTCAAAATCTGTCTCTATTGATGAATTACCTATTCACGAACAACCAGATATGCTTACAAAAGCGGCTATGGATTTCTGTTTAGCAGATGCATTCCACCCTGGGTGTGAGATGACTTGGCCTATGCGTACTTCTGGAATGTACTCAGCTCCATTTAGATTAAAACATGCACCAAAAACACCAAAAACAGATATGAACTATTATGGATCGACCATGAATAGTGATGTTATTACAATGCCAGCAGGTCCTTTATTAGGTGGACAAGTTCCTGGAGGGATTACACGTTGGATGGCAATTCCTTGGCAAACAGATACAGCAAGCTGTAGAGATGGATATACAACATCATATGATCCATATCTACCAACATTCTGGCCAGCTAGAGTTCCTAATAACATTTTAAGTGAAGAGCGTTATAAAGAAACTATTGACCCAAAATTACCAGATGAGACACGAAGAGAAGCTTTTGCCTATCGTTACTTCTGGTTAGATGATTTACCTATGGATGGAGAAGCTCCTACTCAGACAAATCAGATTAATAAGATGGTCAAGTATTTTGATAAATTAGCTATTGTTCAAGCAAAACCTGGCGTAATTAATGATCCAAATTTCCCGCCAGAAATGCAAGTAGCTGTCGTCCCTGATGAAAAACAACAAGCTGCATTATTGTCTGAAACGATGAAAGACATAAAACGAGTTTTAAGCAGCAAAAAAAGTATAGGACGTAGAGAAAAAGACTTATTAGATACTACTGTAAAACATCTATCTCATAAGAAATTACTAAATGAGCAATTCTTGATGGAAGGGGCAAAAGGTCAATTACTCTCTTTGATTTCTCATGAATTGACAGATGATTATAAAATCACAGCTAGTGTTCAGAAGCTATTAAATTTACTCGCTTCTATGACTCATGAATCCACAAAAACGACATTAACACAACATCAAAAAACATCAACAAAGTCAGTTGGGGTCCCAGAGAAAATGGTTCGTTTCCAGAGATATATACCAAAATAGAAATTAATACGTATACGCTTTCGCGAAAGCGTATATAATAGAAATAGTATAAATACATATTGACAACACATAAAGAAACAGATATACTTATCATAGGTGGCGGTATTGCGGGTTGCATTGCCGCCATCTCATTGGTAAATCATTATAATGTCATCTTAATTGACAAATTAAGTGAGCCTAAAGAACGTATCGGAGAATCCTTAGCACCAGCTGCACAACGAATTTTAAAACAACTAGATCTATTAGAAGGAATGCAGCTCTTTGAGAAAGAAGAACTCTATGTACAAAACCTAGGGATGCAATCATATTGGGGAAGTGAACAGGTACATATCGTAGATCATTTACGCAATCCAGATGGGCTAAGTAAGAGTTTAAATCGAAAAGCGTTTGAAACTTATCTTAGAGCTTCTGCTATTAAAAGAGGGGTGCAATGTATTTGGCCTGCAAAGTTGTATAGAAGTGCTTTTGAAGCTAATAAATGGAATGTAATTACTACATCTGATGATCACAAAGAACAGTGTATAAAGGCTAGTTTTGTAATTGATGCTACAGGCAGGCAATCACATTTTGCAAAAAGCCTTGGCATTAAACGTTTACATATTGACAAACTCATAGCTTGTTGGGCAACACTTCCCAATAAAGAGGAAAATAAAATGAGTACCATTTCTGCGACAGAGAATGGTTGGTGGTATAGTGCTGTTGTTCCTAATAATAAACGAATCCTCGCTTTTCAAACAGATTCAGATTTGATTGATAGAAGTGCTATTAAAGATCTTCATGCATTTATTCAACTCTCAAAAAAGAATAAACAAATCAATCAAATTTTAGAAAAAAATATAGATGAAATTACCTTTCAAGGTACTGTAGCTGCAAATTCGACACGGTTAGAGCAAGTCATTGGACAACAATGGGTAGCACTAGGAGATGCTGCAATTAGTTTTGATCCGCTTTCATCACAAGGAATGTTTAATGCTATGGCAAGTGCTCAACAATTAAAAAAACTACTCACAACATCAGACATCATTTATAATCATACACCTGTAAAAGAAGCCCAATTTCAAGAAACCTATACACAACAAATCAACAGTATATGGGATCAATACTTATATCATAAAAATCTATTTTACAAAGCAGAAATGCGATGGATAGAACATCCATTTTGGAAAAGAAGACAGGTAAGAAAATCATAAAAGGAACATCCATTTAGGAAACGTCATTCTTGGTTAGAACAAAAGACAACACCAACCTCTATCAAAATTTCATCAGAATGATTTAAGGTTTATCCTTCAAGAAAGGAATATTCTCTTCATTTTTTTGTATCTTATAATACAAAATATTATTGATTTAATATCAATCTCACACTCACACTAAAATTCCAAAAATGATGAAAACTTTATTAATTTTTAGTTGTTATTTGATGGTTGCTACACTCGTATCGGGTGATGGAAGAATTACAGTAGATGAAAAAATATCCTTAGAAGGGGTTTGGGAACTCCAAAATCAACAGATGTATGAAGATGGTGTTGTATCTGAAACCATGGAAAATGAAAACGGGTATAGGCAAGTAAAGATCTATAGTAAAGGAAAGGTTATGTGGACACGTAATGATCCTTCAGATTCAAATGAATGGTTTGGATACGGAACCTATAGTATAAAAAATGGGATGTTAGAAGAGCGTTTAGAATATGCTTCTGGTCCTATGATGAAAATTGTAGATACTACTCAGGTTTTTCTTTTTGAACTTCATATCGAAAAGAAAGAATACCAACAAATTCAGTTAGACGATGAAGGAAATCGTTTTCATGGAGAAAGTTACACGCGGGTAGAATAAAAACAAAACCACATTCCCTTAAATTCACTTAGTAACGTATTTGATATATTTTTTATGTTCTTAATTTAAATCGTATTCGTTTTCATGTACGTATCACATGAAAACGAATACAATTATATCAATCATTAGTATAGACAGAATTAGCACTAACCATCATCATTTGAGCTTTATATTTTTCACCCTTAAGTTCAATGACTGTCTAGGCAACAAGATATACATACCAAATCCATTTATTTATTGATATATATCAAGTTCTTTTAATATTATATATAATACCTTGACTCCACAAATATTTTATAGAACACGTTGATTATATCGACAAAACATCTTGCTAGTCTTTAAGGTTTGCATATCTAGTATGAAAGGTTTTTTAGAAAAACCGACTTAGGAAGGTAAGTTTGCTCAAAACGTTGAGTAGAAGAATAAAGACTTTACTACACCATTAAAGAACTAATACATTAGATTGGATTATGAAAAAACTGTACACATTATTAACCGTGTTCCTCTTCACAAGTATGATTCAATCTGTGCATGCGCAAACTGCAAAAATAGAATATATAGCACACGCTACTTTTGTTGTAGAATCATCTAGCGGAACTCGCGTTTTAATAGATCCATATCATAGTTATGGTCAGTTGGGATATACATTCCCTACAGATATTAATACTGATTTCATTTTAATAACACATCCACATTTTGACCATGATGGAAGCAAATCTTTTAGTGACAATACACCCGTTTATAGAACTGCTGGAACGTATACTTATAATGACATAAAGTTTTATGGTATTGCAAGTAAACATGCAGGATGGGAAGGTATGGAAAAGAGAGGACGACTGTCTTATAATATCATTTGGGTTGTCGAAGTAGATGCTATAAAAATTGCACATTTGGGAGACAATCAAATCCTCTCTGCTGAGGAAGTAAAACAACTTAGTGATATAGATTATGTAATAGGACACCCTCAAGACGAATCTTTAGCAAAATTCTCATCAGACATTGTGTACATTCCAAATCATTATTTGTTGCCAGAGATATCAAAACATACAAACTGGATGACCTCTATTGATGGTTGGCTTGAAGATAAAAAAGAAGTCACAAGATTAGACGGAAATACATTTGAATTTAAATCAGATAGAAAGACATCAAGAATATTGGTCTTTAAACCATCAACTAAAGTAAAAGAATGGCCAAAAAGTTATTATGACGCCTTAGCAGTAATTAAAGACGCCTCAAAAGAGTTTTCTACATCAAAGGATTCTGATGCCTTTCTAGTTGCACTAGACGAGGTTATCCATCTATCTCCAAACACTATAGAAGGATACTCATACAAAGCGTTTCTTTTATCAAATCTAGAAAAGCACAGTGATGTCATTAACGTTATAGAAAAAGCATTTGTTAAAGTTCCAGAAATAGACTGGAGTACAGAAATAAGACTTCGCAAAATGCTTGCACAGGCGTATGAAAAATTGGATCAAAAAAAACAGGCGTATGATCAGTATCTATGGCTATACAAACAGAGCGATATTACGGATCCTGCAACAATAAATACTGCCAAAGAATTTATATCACAATTTGAGAATCATTAAAATAAGAAATACATTTAAAAGTGTAGAAATAAAAAAAGCTGAACGATATGTTCAGCTTTTTTTGTCGGGGTGGCAGGATTCGAACCTGCGACCTCCGCGTCCCAAACGCGGCGCGATAACCGGGCTACGCTACACCCCGAATCGGTGTTTGCGGGTGCAAATATACTACTATTTTTTAGTTACAAAACAATATTTCTACAACTATTTTAGACAAAATTATACTTTTAATTTTTTAAAAGTATAGAATGCTTTTATACGCTTTCGCGAAAGCGTAATTAATATAATTTTAATCAGTAGTGTTGTGACTTATACCACCTTTCCAAATTTTCATAGACCCTCCTTAAAGCATTTTATACATTTTACATATTTTGAGTATCTTACCCATAATTAATTGTATACTAATATGAGACTCTTCTTACTATTTGTAATGTGTATAGCATCTACAGCCATCGCTCAAAATCCAACTTTTGGAAAATGGAGCATTGAACATCAAGACAAAACGCTTTCCTATCGGATTTTAAAACCTGTAGATTTTGATGAATCAAAACAATATCCTCTTCATATTTTCTTACACGGCGCAGGAGAACGTGGAGATGATAATGAAGCACAACTTGTACACGGTAGTAAACTATTTATAGAGCAAAATTCAAAATATCCCGCTATTGTTATTTTTCCGCAATGTCCTGAAGATGATTACTGGGCACAAACAACATTTAGTAGAGATGAAAAAAGAGGTACTAATGTATTCAAGTATCCAAAACAAAGTAAACCTACTTGGGCAATGAGTGCCTTAATCGCATTGGTAGATTCCTATTTAGAAGAAGATTATATAGACACAAGTCGTGTGTATCTAAGCGGTCTGTCTATGGGTGGTATGGGTACTTTTGAGCTTCTTGCAAGAAGACCAAACGTATTTGCTGCTGCCACTCCTATTTGCGGAGGTGGTAATCCAGAAACGGTAAGCAAATGGGCAAAAGAAACGCCTGCTTGGATTTTTCATGGTGTTGAAGACAAAGTAGTTCCTGCAATTTACTCTAAGAAAATGTATAAAGCGATTTTAAAAGAAGGTGCCAAGCCTAAACTTACATTATACGATTATGTAGGTCATAATAGTTGGGGACGTGCTTTTGCAGAAAAAGAATTCCTCTCATGGATCTATAGTCATCAAAGAAAATAAAAGACCAATGGACAATAAGAAACTAGATGCAATATTTCATACACTTATAGATGATATAAAAGGAAGTTATGGACACTGGCAATTTACCCTTGGCGATACACAAATCATCTGTCTTACGGATGAACTTCATAACAGAATGCGTTTTATGGCACCTATCATAGAAGTATCTAAAATGACAGACGCAGAAATGACAGCTAGTCTAGAGGCAAATTTTCATACCGCATTAGATATCAAGTATGCAATTTCTGACGGTGTCTTATGGGCGGTATTTATGCATCCGCTTCGAGAATTGACAGAAGGGCAAATAGAAGATGCCATACAACAAGTATATGCTGGTGCTCAAAATTTTGGAACGTCTTATAGTAGTTCTAACTTGTATTTCCCTACAAAAGAAGATCGTAAAAACAGGATGAATTAAATACAGAATATCACCCTTTTAAAGCTATTATTAGCCCTTCATTTTACGTACATTTGTGTTGTAAAATTTGATACAAATGAAAAACACTGCATTAACCGCAATACATGAAGCATTAGGAGCAAAAATGGTTCCTTTTGCTGGATATAATATGCCTGTTTCTTATGACGGGGTAAATGTTGAACACGAAACCGTACGTAATGGCGTAGGCGTTTTTGATGTCTCTCATATGGGAGAATTTCTTATTAAGGGAGATAACGCATTAGATTTTTTACAACGCATCTGTTCTAATGATGTTTCAAAAGTTGGTATCGGTGGTGCACAATACAATTGTTTGCCTAATGAAGATGGCGGTATTGTAGACGACTTAATCGTATACCGCATACGCGAAGACGAATATCTAGCCGTCGTTAATGCATCAAATATAGATAAAGATTGGGCTTGGTTTAACAAGCACAACAGTTTTGGAGTAGATCTTAGAAATATCTCTGAAGATTTTTCGCTTCTTGCTATTCAAGGACCAAAAGCTGCAGAAGCAATGCAATCTCTTACTGAGGTTGATCTTTCTACTATTAAGTTTTATACCTTCCAAATAGCCTCATTTGCAGGGGCAGAAAACGTAATCATTAGTGCTACTGGATATACAGGTAGTGGTGGGTTTGAAATATACTGTCATAACAAAGATGCAGAGACTATCTGGAATAATGTATTTAAAGCTGGAGCCGATTGGGATATCAAACCTATTGGTCTTGCAGCACGTGATACATTGCGTTTAGAAATGGGATACTGTTTATATGGTAATGATATAGACGACACTACATCACCACTAGAAGCAGGATTAGGATGGGTGACTAAGTTTTCTAAAGACTTTGTAAATAGTGAAGCTCTTAAAGCTCAAAAAGAAGCAGGTGTTACAAAGAAACTAGTTGGTTTTGTATTAGACGAACGTGGAATACCACGTCAAGGATACGATATCGTAAATGACGAAGGAACAAAAATTGGTCATGTAACCTCTGGTACGATGGGACCATCTGTTGAGAAAGGAATTGGTTTAGGGTATGTAGAAACTGCCTATTCTAAAGTAGATTCAAAAATTAACATACAGATACGCAAGAAAGCAGTCCCTGCTACCGTTGTAAGACCACCATTCTATAAAAAATAGTTTGACATTTTATCATACAATATAAAGTTAGCTATAGATTAAGAATCAAAATAATCTGTAGCTAACTTACTTTAAAAATTCCCCCGATTATCGCTTATAAAAAATCAAAAGATAAAGTCCTTATTCTAGGAGCCTCTGGCTTTCTAGGGGCTGCTTTATACAAGGAGTTATATCGGTACTATGACACTTATGGCACCTATCATTCTGGCCGAATTTATAGTGACAACAAGCATTTTTATAGATACGATCTTGTCGAAGATGACATTTTTGAATTGCTCAAAGAAATAAGGCCTTCTGTTATTATTTCTTCTTTACGAGGACCGTTCCCTGCCCAATTAGAAGCTCATGAACTTATAGTACAATATGCAGCGATCAGTAGCTGTAGGCTTATCTTTTTATCCAGTGCAAATGTGTTTGATGCCTTTTCTCATTACCCTAGTTATGAGAATGATAAAACCTTATCTGAGAGTATTTACGGGAAACTCAAAATACGTATAGAGACTTTACTTATGCGTAATCTCCCAGAAAAACAATATGCCATTGTACGATTGCCCATGGTTTTTGGTGTGCAATCAGAACGCTTGCGCGAAATAAAAAACAATATTCTTTTAGGAGAACCTATTGAAGTGTTTCCGCATTTGATAATCAATACTACTACCGACTCAAAATTTAGCCAACAGCTACATTATATCATTAACCGAAAGTTACACGGTATTTTCCACTTAGGAAGTAAAGACTTGATACATCATAAAGAGTTTATAAACGATCTCGTTACTATGCTTGACCTTAACCTTAAGCCTGTCTACAAAAATGTGTATACGAGTAACTTTGATCGATACCTCGCTGTGCTACCAAGAGACAACAAATTGCCAAAGCATTTAGGCATCACCAATGAAGAGGTAGTTGCTGGAAGCCAGAAGTTGTAGGCTGAAAGTCATAGTCTCTTCTAAAGTTTATCCTGAGCTTATCTAAACTTATAGTAGATTTGTATAAAGACACACCTGTCTTTTATAAAGTAGTTGTGCCTCATTTTTGCAGCTATAGAAAAAGTAAATACTAATCTAAAATAAGTTCTATGACAAAAATGAATCCATACATTTATTTTAATGGTAATTGTGAAGAAGCCTTCAATTTTTACGAAGGAGTTTTTCGAAAAAAGATTTCATACATTGGACGCTATAAAGATGTTCCAAAAAAAGATAGACACATTTTCCAAGAAATGGACGAAAAGAAAATCATGCATGTCACTTTGGATATTAGTGCAGAAACAAGTTTGAATGGAGCTGATTATACAGAAGGATATGAAGAGTCAAAAGGATATAGCAACTTTGGCCTTATCATTCATACAGACGGTAAAGATGAAGCTGACAGGTTATTTAACGAACTCTCCGAAGGTGGACAAAAAACATTACCAATGCATATGACATTCTGGGAATCTTATTATGGTAATTGCATTGACAAATTTGGTATTACCTGGAAGATTACTACGTAATTAAAACAATAAAGCAATTCATTAGACGGACAAAAAAAGAATGCACAACAACATGTATAATTAATTGTTAGAGTGTCTATCTGCCAATTGGAAGATTCTCCGAATTTCCCTTAGACTCGTCCCCTTTTGCTATCTTAGTTGCTAAACTGTAACTAACCATATACCTAACGTTACCCACAATTCTAGATCACATGCAAGAAACAATTAAAGTAACCATGGATGATTTGGTATTCGATTGCCGAACTGATGGTGATAAAGAAGACGAATTAGTGATTTTTTTACACGGATGGCCAGAAACTTCATATATGTGGAAAAAATTAATGTCTACTTTTTCCGAAAATGGGTTTTACTGTGTCGCACCAAATTTAAGAGGATATAGTAAAGATGCTTGCCCGAAGGGTAAAAAACACTATAGCATATCTAAACTAGCTAAGGATGTTATAGGCATTTCTAAGTTTCTCAATAAATCAAAATTTCATCTTGTCGGGCATGATTGGGGATCAGTCATAGGTTGGAAAGTAGTACATGACTATTCAGACAGTATTTTAAGTTGGACTGGAATCTCTGTGCCACATCTGCAAGCTTTTGGAAAAGCAATCGTCGTTGATAAAGAACAAAGCAAGATGAGTCAATACATAAAAAAGTTTCAGTTACCCTATCTTCCAGAAAGACTAATTAGAAAAAACGATTTTAAAACATTAAAATGGTTATGGAAGAATAGTGAACCTACTGAGATTGATGATTATTTAAGCGTTTTCAAAAATCCAAAACAACTCACAGCTTCCATCAATTATTACCGTAGTAATTATAAGTTATTAAAGAAAGCTGCCAAAGATCAAATACTTGGAGATATTCATGTTCCCACTTTATTTATTTGGGGAAATAAGGACATTGCGATAGGTTCTTATTCTGTAAACGAAAGTCATCAATACATGAAAAATGAATACGAATTTATAGAATTAGATGCTGGTCATTGGTTAATACAAACAAACTATAACGAGTTAAAAGAAGCTATTACTAAGCATGTTAATAGGAACAAGAGCTGTATATAATTAATTATTGAATCATTTGATAGTATCACAAAACAAATATGATTACAACATTAGCTATAATAGAAGACAGCTTTAAAATAACTGGAATAGGCATTCTTCTTGAATTAAAACATAATCAACTGGGATTGGCTGAATCAACAAAGTTAATTTCCGAAAAGTCTGGAAAAATTTGGATAATTAAGACAAGAGTCCTTTTTGACCATGCCGTTGATGAGCAACAAATATTTAAAATAGAATCGACAAATTATATGCACTTGAATTTTCGATCTGTTGAAAAAAAACAAGCATCAATAGAGAGAGTAAAGGAAAGAGAGTCTAATAACATTTACCAGTACCTTGTTGAACCAATTGACCACAACGAAAAGCCAGAACAAGGAGAAAAGTTAAAAATAAACTACCCGTAATGAGATGTATAATGCATAACAATATTCATAAAACCAATTAATTATAATAATACAATACAGATGGAAATTTTAGATTGGATACAACATTGGTTCAAGAACAATTGTGACGGAGATTGGGAACACGGAGATGGAATCCAAATAACCACCTTGGAGAATCCAGGATGGGATGTAGAAATTGATATATCAAAAACTTCAATAGCCAATTTTAACCTCGAATGGATCCTTAACGAAAATGGAAAACAAGATTGGTACGGTGTGAAAATCGAGAATCAAAAGTTTAATGCAGCTGGTGACTCTGGAAAACTAATATTCCTATTAAACTTATTCAAAGAAATGATAGAGAAAATCGAAAATTAGTACCTTGTAACAAATCAATACATCTAGTTACATGAAAACCAACATCATCTTTCTATTTCTTATTGTCAGCATAGGCTTTACAAGTTGCCAGCAAGATACTTCTCATACTAAAAAAGGCATGGTTAAAGTAACAATCCTATATCCAAATAGTGATGGAAAAACATTTGACATGGATTATTATTCTAATAAACATATGCCTATGGTGGCAAGCCTTTTAGGCGAGTCCTTAAAACACGTAGCCATTGATCAAGGAATTGCGGGTGGGAGACCCGATGCTCCTATTCCCTATCTCGCTATTGGTTATTTATACTTTGATTCCCTTGAAGCATATCAAGAAGTTTTTGGGCCTAATGCAGAAAAAATCATCGGTGATATCCCGAACTATACCAATAGTCAGCCTGTGGTACAAATCAGTGAGATATATCAATAATTGTATAATCAGAAGTCTATCATAACATATAACATCATGAAAAAAATATTTGCAGTACTCATCTGTACATTTCTCTCTCTAGGAATCAATGCACAAAACATTATTGGTGCTTGGGAAAGTTATACCACTTCCGATACTGGGGAAAAACTAAGAAACGTAGTCATTTTTGCCGATGGATACCAAGTCCTAACGACTTATAATGCAACTACTGGAGCATTTATTCATACAAATGGAGGTACTTGGACATTAGAAGGTGATGTCATAACAGAAAAAGTAGAGTTTCATACAGATGCTTCCGAACGTGTAGGTACTAAGAGTCGTTTTAAAGTAATCATCACAGATACTACCATTCAGATTGTGGGCAATGACATGATCCTACATAGAATAGATAACGGAACCCCAGGGAAATTACAAGGTGCTTGGTTAATGTCTGGAAGAATACGAGATGGGAAAACCCAAGTGCGTGATACCAATAGACCAAGAAAAACTATGAAAATACTCTCTGGCACTCGGTTTCAATGGATCGCTTATAATACAGAAACAAAACAGTTTATGGGAACAGGCGGTGGAACTTACACAACGATAAACGGTCAATATACTGAGACCATTGAATTCTTTTCAAGAGATGATTCCAGAGTTGGGCGTAGTCTACCGTTTACCTATGAGCTTATTGATGGCGCGTGGCATCACAAAGGATTCTCTAGCAAAGGAAATCCTATACACGAGATTTGGAGTATAAGAAAATAATCTCCCATAAAGAATGTGAAGTTTTGGCTATTAAAAAGTATTGAAAATTTCTATGTTATTTTTCTCTTAAGTACGCTTTCGCGAAAGCGGAATTACGTACATTACATATATAATAAAATTCGAATTTTATAACTAAAATAAGATAGATATGAAACTTACAGAAGCACAAATTAACGATCGTTTAGAAGATTTTCCAGATTGGGAATATGAAGATAATGCGATCCATACTACTTTAGAATTTGAAAACTTTAGAGAAGTTTTTTCGACTATGACGCGTATTGCCTTTGAAGCAGAGCGTTTACAACACCACCCAGATTGGAGTAATGTATATAATGAGCTATCTATAACATTATCTACACACGATCATGGAGGTGTTACTGAAAATGATTTTGAACTTGCTGCTGCCATTGAGGATATTCTCAATGCATAGATACTTTGATAAGTCTTACTTTTTATTATTTTTACAGACTTAAATCAACTACTTCGGGATACAACCACGGAGTATAATTTGAAAACTGACTTTTTAATTTTGATAACAAAGTCATAAAATGAAGCCCTCTGGAGGGATTAAAGATTATATATGGGAAGAGCATTTGAGTTTAGAAAAGCACGTAAAATGAAACGTTGGAGCGCGATGTCAAAAGCGTTTACACGTATAGGAAAAGATATTGTGATGGCTGTAAAAGAAGGCGGTCCTGATCCTGATAGTAATTCTAAATTACGTGCCGTTATTCAAAATGCAAAGTCTGTAAACATGCCCAAAGACAATGTGGAGCGTGCTATAAAGAAAGCAAGTGACAAAAGTCTTGGAGATTTTAAAGAAGTGATTTTTGAAGGTTATGCGCCTCACGGAATTGCTATTCTTGTAGAAACAGCTACAGATAACAATACGCGTACCGTTGCAAACGTACGTTCCTATTTTAATAAATGTGATGGAAGCTTAGGTACTTCTGGGTCTGTTGTATTTATGTTTGACCATACCTGTACATTCCGTATCAATGCAGAAGGACAAGACGTGGAAGAAATCGAACTTGAATTTATAGATTATGGAGCCGAGGAAGTTTTTCAAGATGAAGAAGGGATTCATATTTATGCTTCTTTTGAAAGTTTTGGTGCGATTCAATCTGCATTAGAAGAACACGGTGCTGAAATTTTATCTTCTGGATTTGATCGTATTCCTCAGGTTCTCAAAAAACTTACACCAGAACAAGAAGCAGATGTCAATAAACTCCTAGAAAAAATAGAAGAAGATGATGATGTCCAGAATGTATTCCATACAATGGAAGCCACCGAAGAAGAATAAACATCTTCATTTTTAACAATTATAAAAAAAGCCACAATATGTGGCTTTTTTTTATGGCTAAGAAATATCGTTTTTGCAAACTAATAAGTGTAGAAATCATTTATTAATAACATACCTTTACTGATACGCAACCTTTTATAGAATTGTAAGTCCTACATATAAACAATAACATCACTATGAAAAAACTATTACTTCTTATCTTATTATGTACTTCATTGCACATGTCTTCTCAAATCACCATAGACGAAAGCATGACTCCTCAACAACTTATAGAGTCTATATTTCTTAACAATTCTGTGGTAGATGTGACCAATGTACAATCACAATCTGGAAGTGATTTTGGCAATGTTAACAGTATTGCGGCATTCTCTAATGCAAGCTCAGACTTTCCTTTTTCGGGAGTTATACTAACGACAGGAAACGCGACTGAAGCACCTGGACCTAACCTCACTAACCAAAACGAAGGTGGTTGGGCTGGTGATGCTGATATCGAAGTATTTACAGACATTTCAAGTTCGAATGATGCTACTTTTTTGCAGTTTGATTTTGCACCATATGTAAATATGTTGAATCTCAGTTTTATACTCGCATCAGAAGAGTATAATCAGAACTTTGAATGCTCGTTTGCAGACTCATTTGCTTTTATCCTTACCGATCAAAATACAGGTATCTCAGAAAACATAGCACTAATTCCTGGAACAAATATGCCCATTTCGGTAACTGGTATACATCCTGAAGTCCCTGGACAATGCCCCGCAATAAATGAAGATTTTTTTGGGCTATATAATTTTGAGCCTTTTAGTCCTATGAATGATTCTGCGACCAACTTTAACGGACAAACAGTAGAAATTATGGTCGCTACAGAACTTGTTGTAGGACACGAATACACGATAAAACTAGTCATAGCAGATAATCTAGATACTATTTTTGATAGTGCTATCTTTTTAGCAAGTGAATCTTTCGGTTTTCAATTAGATCTAGGGGTGGACAGAATGGCAAGTAACGACAATGCTCCTTGTGGTAATAGTATAGAAACAGTAGGAATTCCTGAAGATGAAAACACTACCTACCAATGGTTTGAGTTAAATCCATCTACAAGTATATATGAAGCTATCAGTGGAGAGACTAATAGCAGATTAGATATTACAACTTCTGGTGATTATAGATTGGAAGTTACTGCTGCAAATAATGCGGTACTTATGGATGATATTACTGTTGAGTTTGAGGGAGATTTTGGCTTAGGAACTCCTAATGATATTTTTATAGATGAAGGAGATTTTGACGGGATGGCGATCTTTGATCTTACTGTAAATGTGCCGATGATCCTTAATGGAGAAAACCCTGCTGATTTTACCATCAATTATTATGAAACACTACAAGATGCCGAAGCTGAAACAAATGTTATCGCCACACCTACTATGTATCAAAATATAGCAAATCCGCAAACAATATATGTAAGAACAACTAGTCTTGCTACAGGCTGTAGAGCAATCTCAGACTTTTTATTAGAAACCGATGTGCTTTCTATAGATACTGAAGATAACCAGTTGTTTTCTGTATATCCTAATCCAACATCAGATGTTGTAAATCTTCGCTTTTTTAATCAAAATGAAACGGTAGATATACACATCTTTGATATTCAAGGAAAACTCATTAAAGAAGAAATATCTATAGCTAGTACAGATCAAACAATTGACATACGTACATTATCACAAGGCCTATATTTTATACAGGTGCGTAGTGAGAATAAAGTTTCCGTTTTAAAATTATTAAAAGAATAGTACATCCCTTTTACAATAGATGTATAAAAAAGTATAGCAACTTCCTGAAGTTGCTATACTTTTTTTTGTAACTCAAAAGGTAAAAAACAGTCTAACGTTACAATAGATATATAAAATTGATATGGCAAAAAAATATAGAAAACGTAAACTACTAGCAATACTCATTGTTATAGGCTGTATTACTGTTTTATATATCACACATTACGTATTACCATATGCTATTATATCTCGTCATAAGCAACCCTTAACCATCACTCCTTCAGAAGTGGGGTTACAAGCAGAAGAAACTTCATTTATGATTAATGACAGTCTTCATTTAAAAGGGTATTGGGTCACTCCTAAAGAAGGGAAACCACAAAGTGTTCTCTTATTATTACATGGTATTGGTGGTGGCAAAGAACATTTTTATAAGCTTGCAAAATCACTAGCAGAGCAACAGATTGCTTCTGTCGTATATGATGCTCGTGGTCATGGAGAAAGTGATGGTCAATACATATCGTATGGATTTTATGAGAAACAAGATGTATCTGTCATTGTCGCAGCTACTAAACAACGATATCCTGACATCCCAATTGGGATATGGGGAAACTCTATGGGAGGTGCTGTAGCGTTACAAGCACTGGCTATAGAACCTCAACTTGATTTTGGAATTATAGAAAGTACCTTTACAGATCTTAATCAGATTGTATATGACTATCAGAAACGATATTCGTTTGGGATAGCATTAAAACCGATATGTGATCATGCCTTAAAACGTGCTGGAGACATTGGAAAATTTGATCCAAAACAAGTACGCCCTATTGATGCAGTTACAAACATTCATCAATCCGTTTTTATCGCTCACGGAACAACAGATCCAAATATTAATTTCAAATATGGACAAGCGCTTTTTGAGAATTTAAAAACAGAAGACAAGACCTTTTATCCGGTAGAAGGTGCCAATCATTATAATTTATTTGAAGTAGGTGGTGATGCGTATGTACAGGCAATCATGGAGTTTATTAATAAACAAAAGTCAACTACTTTACTCTCCCTGCAATCCGATCTTTTGCCAGTTGCAGAATAGTGTGAAACTGGTCTTCAACGTTGGTTTCTGTATTGTCTATCTCAATAGCATCCTGTGCTTTGACGAGTGGTGAGTCTTTACGCGTCGTATCTATCGTATCACGCTCTACAACGTTACTTAATACAGATTCATAGGTGATAGCATCACCGCGTTCTAAAAGCTCTTGATAACGTCTCTTTGCGCGTTCTTCGGCGCTGGCAGTCATAAATATTTTAAGTGCCGCAGTAGGAAAAACAACAGTACCTATATCACGTCCATCCATCACAATTCCCTTCTCTTCTCCCATACGTTGTTGTTGCTCTACGAGTTTTGCACGTACTTGAGATACAGTCGCTACTGGACTTACATAAGAAGATACTTCAAGGGTACGGATGTACTGCTCTACATTTTCACCATTCAAGCATACATCTGCTTTTCCAGTAGAAGTGTTTTTTACAAAAGTGATTGTAATTTCATCAAGCTTATCTATTAATGATTCCTTATCAAAAAAACCATCGCTTATCAATCCTTTGCGCATTGCATATAAAGTAACAGCACGATACATTGCACCTGTATCTACATAAATATACTCAAGCCAGTCTGCAAGTTGCTTTGCGACCGTGCTTTTTCCTGTAGAGGAATATCCGTCTATGGCTATGGTAATTTTCACGAAAGTGATATTAAGAATACGAATGTAGAAATTAGAATTATAGGGACGAAATAATATATGTGTTTTTTATTAAGACTGCAAAATACTAGAAACAAATGAATTTTTATAATGTCTTAAAAATCAGTTATTGTAAGTCAATATTTAATCCAAATAAGCTACTTGAAGCTGCGCTGTTAAAACGAGCATACGCATAATTAAAACGAATTTTATTGATCTTAATTCCAATTCCTGCACTGATCCCTGCAAAGCTTCGCTGATCAATAATACGCAATTCTTCACTACGTCTAAAGTTATATCCAAATCGGATATTAAACCCGCTTTTAGGAAAAAGCTCTACACCAACAATTGCATGGCGTATTACATTATCTAGAATCCCTATTTCTTCTCCTGTAGTATTTCCATCAAGATCTGTGATCCCACGTGCTTCATTTTCAAAAGCGATATTCCATAATTGTAGATTCTCAAAAGTAAGGTGCCAACGTATAGGAACGTTAGGTAAAATCTGAGAGATACCAGCATCTATCTCTAAAGGTAGTTTCTCAAAGGTATCTACATAAGGGGTGATTTGTGTTCCTAGGTTACGAACCACTGCTGCTATATTAAGATCCCATTTTTCATAATTATAAATAAATCCAAGATCTGTTGCCACTCCTAAAGAAGTAAATTCTTCTAGTTTTGATGTAATAAACTTCACATTTGCACCTACATGAAAATCAGTATATGGGATATTAACTGCATATCCTAATGATAAAGCTGCTTCTCCTCCACCAAAATCTCCAGTTGGGTTTCCGCTTTCGTCTCTTCCGTCAAAGGTTCCGTAATTGATATAGGTTATTCCTGCGTGAATGACCTGTGTTCTTCTATCCCATAAATAGGCATAACTCGCCGTTCCATAGTTTATGTCTGCAAGGAAGTTTACGTAGTTTACAGAAAGTTGATTATCCATCCTATAATTAATCGTTGCTGGATTATATAGGGCAGAATCTGGGTCGTAATCGTAATTTGTGATGACTTTTCCTCCTAAAGCTGCTTGTCTAGGTGAGGTAGTAAGATTGAGAAATTGATAAGTCGCTCTACCACCCAATTGTGCATGTGCTATTGTGGATAGTAGGATTATTAAGAAAAAAACATATTTCTGCATGCAACTCATTCTAGTCTTTATACTATTATACTGCCTTTTTTAGAAGTAACAAGTACTCTCTCAAAACGTGTACAAGTATAATATATTTTGGTAGGAGCATAAAATATAAAGGACGAGATATTTCACTCGTCCTTACATATTATTTTTTTTCTCTATTTACAGCTTTTTTGCATTCTTCACTTTTTGCTTTGTAAGTGCTAATTCTAGGACTTCACTCATCTCTTTTACATAGTGAAATGTAAGTCCTTTTAGATACTCAGCATTAATCTCTTCGATATCTCGACGGTTTTGCTCACACATTAAGATTTCTTTGATTTTTGCACGTTTTGCTGCAAGGATTTTTTCTTTGATTCCTCCTACAGGAAGGACTTTACCTCGTAAGGTAATCTCTCCTGTCATGGCAATGCTCTTCTTCACTTTACGCTGTGTAAAAAGGGATACTAATGAGGTAAGCATGGTAATACCTGCACTTGGTCCATCCTTTGGAGTAGCTCCTTCTGGCACGTGAATGTGTACATTGTATTTATCAAATATGTCTGTATTAAGACCTAATAACTCTGCATTTGCTTTAATGTACTCCATGGCAATGGTAGCACTTTCTTTCATCACTTTTCCTAAATTTCCAGTGATGGTCAATGCTCCTTTTCCTTTTGAAAGTGCAGATTCTATAAATAGGATATCTCCTCCTACGCGTGTCCAGGCAAGTCCAGTGACAACACCAGCAACATCATTATTTTCATATTTCCCGCGTTCTAATCGTGGAGCACCTAGTACTTCTATAATATCATTGTTTGATACTTTGACATTATATTCTTCTTCCATCGCAATGTTTTTTGCGCCATAACGTACCATTTTTGCGATTTGCTTTTCCAAACCACGTACTCCGGACTCACGAGTATATCCTTCTACTATTTTTTCTAGTTGAGGCTTTGCAATTTTAAGTTGGGTGTCATTCATCCCATGCTCTTCTATTTGCTTAGGTAGTAAATGACGTTTTCCTATTTCTACTTTTTCTTCTATCGTATATCCAGTCACATTAATAATCTCCATACGATCTCGCAATGCTGGCTGAACCGTATTAAGGCTATTTGAAGTTGCAATAAACATCACCTTAGAAAGGTCAAATCCCATTTCTAAGAAGTTATCATAAAACTCACTGTTTTGTTCTGGGTCTAGTACTTCTAATAATGCAGATGATGGATCTCCTTGATTTCCTGCACTCAATTTATCTATTTCATCTAGAACAAATACAGGGTTACTTGTTCCTGCTTTTTTAAGGCTTTGTAAAATACGTCCTGGCATCGCTCCGATGTATGTCTTACGATGTCCTCGGATTTCTGCTTCATCACGAAGTCCTCCTAAACTCATACGTACATACTCTCTTCCTAATGCTTCTGCGATGGATTTTCCTAAAGATGTTTTTCCCACTCCTGGAGGTCCATATAGACATAGGATAGGTGACTTCATATCATTACGTAACTTTAAAACAGCTAGGTATTCTATGATACGACGCTTTACATCTTCCAATCCGTAATGATCTCTATCTAATATTTTCTTAGCACGTTTTAGGTCAAATTTATCTTTGCTAAATTCATTCCAAGGTAATTCTAAAAATAGATCTAAGTAATTGCGTTGTATGCTATACTCTGCTACTTGCGGATTCATACGTTGCATTTTTGCAAGCTCTTTATTAAAATGCTTTGCTACTTTCTCGTCCCATTTCTTGTCTTTAGAGCGCATACGCATCTCTTCTATCTCATCTTCGGCAGAGACCCCTCCAAGTTCTTCTTGAATGGTTTTCATTTGTTGATGTAAGAAATATTCACGCTGTTGCTGGCTCATATCACTTTGCACCTTGCTCTGAATATCATTTTTAAGCTCCAATTTCTGGCGCTCCATATCCATAAAAGTAAGTGTTTCTAATGCACGCTTATGAAGGTCGTTTACTTCAAGTAATTGTTGTTTTTCTTCAACAGTAAGATTCATATTAGAACTCACAAAGTTGATTAAAAACGAGTTACTCTCTATGTTTTTAATTGCAAATGATGCTTCTGAAGGGATATTTGGAGAGTCTTGTATGATTTGTAAAGACAGGTCTCTTATAGAGTCAATTGCTGCTTTAAACTCTTTATTCCCTTTTGCTGGGCGTTTTTCTGGATATTCAGAAATACGAGCCATCATATATGGTTTTTCAGAAGTAACTTCTGTGATTTCAAAACGTTTCTTCCCTTGGATGATGACTGTTACATTTCCGTCAGGCATTTTAAGTACTCGTAAAATACGTGCAACAACACCTACTTTATGAATATCATCTGCTGTTGGGTTTTCTACTTCTTCATCTTTTTGTGCAACAACTCCTACGACTTTTCCGCCTTTATTTGCTTCATCTATAAGCTTGATAGAGGTATCTCTTCCTGCCGAAATAGGAATAACGACTCCTGGGAAAAGTACCATATTACGCAATGGTAAAATAGGAATACTATCCGGTAGATCTTCTTTATTAATCGCTTCCTCGTCTTCTGGAGTCATTAAAGGGATTAACTCTGCATCTCCATCTATATCTTGCAATGACAATCTGTCAAGGGTTGTGAATTTTGGTTTTGCCATATCGTATGTACGTCATAATGTCACTTTACTAGTCACTTAGACGTTTTATTTTTTTTTATTAATTATCAGCATATTACACTTCTGTACATAAAAACTCCATAAATACGCTGTCTTGTACATATAGAAGTCAATTGTTGTGCCAATTTGTTATTTTTCAAAAGCAGATATCCTTAAATTTTAATACTTTTTTTGCTTTCGCGAAAGCGATAAAACACATTTTAAAAAGTTTATAATACAAAATTAAAATAAAGGAAACGACAGGGAACCCCTATAAAAACAATCTCTTCACTATCTTTAAAGTAGTCGTATTGATATAGATGTAAAATATTTTTTCACGAAAGTGTAACAAAATAGAAAACGACACATCTTTATACCAGAAACAACCAAAATAAAGTGACGCTAACCAATCGCGATATTATTGATCTAATTCCAATGTGTAAACGTGGAGAGCAAGGTGCACAATTAGAAGTGTACAATCGCTACTACAAAGCCATGTATAATACGGCGCTACAGATTGTAAAAGATACTGCCGAAGCAGAAGATGTGATGCAAGAAGCATTTCTGAATGCTTTTACAAAGTTGGATAGTTTTAAAGGAGAAGCTTCTTTTGGGAGTTGGTTAAAACGGATTGTTGTAAATAAGAGCTTAAATAGCTATCAACGCACAAAACGTCTAGATGAAACTCCTCTCGAAGATCACTTATATCGTATAGAAGATGATGCAGATGCAGATGGTATTACCGAAGCTGACTTAAGTCAAGTAAAAGCGCAAGAAGTGATCCAGGCTATGAATCAATTAAAAGATAATTACAGACAAGCATTATCTCTTCATCTCATTGAGGGATATGACTATGAAGAAATGAGTACCATATTAAATGTAAGTTATGCCAATTGTAGAACGGTGGTGTCGAGAGCAAAGGAAAGCTTACGTAAATTATTAAACAATCATGAAGAAGGATTCTATAGAACAACTATTTGATCGATTAGAAGGTCAATTGCAAGTAGCAGAACCTAGCTCAGATCATAAAGCTCGGTTTTTAGAAAAGCTACAGAGCACACAAGTACAAGAAGAAAAGCCTGTACGCAAACTCAATTGGTGGAAACCACTGGCCGTTGCTGCAAGTATTGCACTTGTTTTTATGATTACGCTTTCGCCAAAAGGAGACACAGAAATAAGAGAACTTGCCGATGTCTCTCCAGAAATGGAACAAACGCAAACATTTTTTACGCAAACCATAGAAAGAGAGTTGTTTGAATTACAACAACAAACAACTCCAGAAACACAAGCGATCGTAGATGATACTATTAAAAGACTTGATAAACTTGAAACTGCATATGATGAACTAAAAGATGATCTTGCAGAAAGTGGACAAGACAAAAGAGTTATTTATGCAATGATTAATAATTTTCAGAATAGAATTGATCTTTTACAGCAAGTGCTAGAACATATAGATGCTATCAAAAATTTAAACGATTTACATTCTTCTACAATTTAGAAGACTGGTTTACAACCAAAATATTATGAAAACAAAAATTAAAATACTTCTTTTTATCCTTATAAGTATCCCCACTATTGCACTTGCATACAATGGCTTTAAAGGGAAATATACTAAAGAAAAAAAAATAAAGAAGGAATATACCGTAAATCCTGATGCTCGATTAAAAATAGATAATAGCTATGGGAATATAAATGTTGTTTCTTGGAATGAGAATCGCATCCTTATCGAAGTTTTTATCAAAACGAATGGAAATAATGAAGAAGCGGTACAAAAAAAAATGGATGAGATCGACGTAGATTTTGAAGGGAATGCAAGCTTTGTAAGTGCTACTACAAAATTAAATAAAGGCAGTCGTTCTTGGTGGAGTAGTTGGAAAGATAGCAATGTAAATAGAGAAATACGATACGAAGTAAAAGTGCCTGTAACCATCGATGTTGATATTAGCAATGACTATGGAGGAATCTATATTAATGAGATACAAGGGAACACAAAAATAAACTGTGATTATGGTAAACTTATCATAGGTAAGTTACTAGGGGATAACAATAGCTTAAACTTTGACTACACAAATAATGTCACTATAGAGTATATGAAGAGTGGTCGTATTACCGCAGATTATTCAAGTTTTACAATAGAAAGTGCAGGTAATATTGACTTAAATGCAGATCATACAAGAAGTGAATTTGGGGAAGTAGAAAATCTAAATTATGTATGTGACTATGGAAGACTTAAAGCTGGTACTACAGGAGTACTTGTAGGACGAGGAGATCATTTAACGACAACATTTGGCACTGTAAACGGAGATGTAAACCTCAACACAAACTATGGTTCTGTACGTATAGATGAGTTAAGCGCTAATGCTGGTGATGTAATCATCCAAAGTGATTATACAGGAGTCAAATTAGGGTACAACAGTAATTACAACTTCACATTTAATATCTCTCTTGAATATGCTGGACTGAGTGGTCAAGGTGATTTAGAGTTTTCAAAAAAACAAGTTGAAACTGGGGATAAATATTATGAAGGGTATTATGGAAATGCCAATAGCCAAAACAATATAAATATCAACTCTGAATATGGAGGAGTTGCCTTAAACAAATTATAAATAAATCAATCTAAAATCGAATATTATGAAACAAATAATCACAATCTGTCTAGTCTTAGTAACTTCATTGCAAGTACAAGCGCAATGGTGGGGTAAAGGAGTAAAAGGAAATGGTAATGTAACTACAATCACACGATCTGTAGGAACGTATGACGAGATCAATGTAGGAGGTTCTTTTGATGTAGAGTTAGTTGCTGGAACAGAAGGTACTATCACTATAAAGGGAGAAAGTAATTTATTAGAATATATTGTTACAGAAGTAAGAGGAAATGCGCTTAAAATTAAAGTAGTAAACAATAAAAATATACGCAGTACTAAGAAAATTAAAATCACCGTTCCTTTTCAGGATATAAGTGAAGTATCTCTTGCTGGGTCTGGAGAAATGTGGAACAAAGATCTTATCAAAGCAACAAACTTTAAAACAGCTGTAGCTGGGTCTGGAGATCTTACTTTAAAAGTAGATGCAGATAATATAGATGCTAGTGTTGCTGGGTCTGGAGATCTTACATTAAAAGGAAATAGTAGAGATATAAAAGCTAGTGTTGCTGGGTCTGGAGAGATACATGCAAAGGAATTAAAAGCAGATAATGCTATTGTAAGTGTTGCTGGTTCTGGAGATGTTGCTATAAATTGTAGCAAAAGTCTTAAAGCACGTGTAAGTGGTTCTGGAGATATTGAGTATTATGGAAACCCAGATAAACAAGACACAAAGGTATCTGGTTCTGGTAAAATCTCTATGAACTAGAAAATGTCTATCGTATAGTTCAAAAAAAGGCGCTCCTTCGGGAGCGCCTTTTTTTTGGCTTTTAGATTTTAAATAAAATAATCCTAGATATCTATCACCTTTTCAAAATTAAAAGTACGATGCTCATTCATTCCTAAATACCCTAATTGATTGGTGATCATCTTGGTTTTTCCTATCGTAAAATCAGGAAGATTTCTATGACTATGCCCATAGATCCAATAATCGATATCAGACCTTGAAATAAAGTCTGTCTTATCTACACAAAAGGCATCATTTAAAACACTTCTCATAAACTCTTGAGCATTGCAGGCATCACTTGGAAGATGATGCGTCACAACGATCTTTTTACCTTCTTTTGCAACTTCCTTTTTTATAAACTCAAAACATGCATCATGAATGGTATTAAAATCATTTATCGTAAACGGATTTCCTTGATACTTAATTCTTCTAAAATCAGTCATTCCTCTATAAACTTCGAGAATGTTCTTTTGAATTTTAGACCATAGTGTAGAAAATATAAAGTGAACTCCTTCTATGTGTTCTGTCACGTTATGGACTAGTACCACATTTTTTTTTATCTCTATTCGAGAACTATTCATCGCAGTAGCTACATCAAATCCTCCATAATACTCATGATTTCCTGGAATGAGGTATGTCATTTTAAATTCATCAGATACTTTTTTAATAAAATCTAAAGATTCAAAATTCTTATCTAGATGGAAAGTATCGCCTGCAATAATAAGTACCTCTCCCTTAGCCACCAATGGATGTTTTTTTAACCAATCACGATTTTCTTTAAACTCAAGGTGCAAATCAGAACATAATTGAATAAGCATATTTTTTCGATTTTATGTATAAAAAAAGAGGCGGTATGACCGCCTCTTTTTTTATATATTTTATAGCAGTCTTCTTAGATCTCTATATTGATAATTCCTCCAGTTATAGTAATTACATCACCATCGGCATTCATCATAGGTCCTGAGAAAGTTCCTACAATCATCACTCCATCATTTTGAGTGATCTCACTCATAAATTGAGGATCACCATTTAAAACAGGTAGAAAAGCAACACCGTCTATAGTAAGTACAACACCTTGAATAATGTTTTCTCCCGTTTGTTGTAATACGACTGTAAACTCAAAAGTATCAGTTGTATCTATATCAGTTGCAGTTACTTCAAATGTAGAGCCATTAATAGGAGCCTCGGCTACATTAAAGTTTTTAAATTCTCCATCTATAGTCATTCGTACTGGCCCATCATCTTCAGGGATAGAACAATCACCTAGCTCATCTACAATAGCTTGTAAACTTCCATCTTCATCTCCACAAGCAATAATTTGTTCTTGTAAAGCTAATGAGTAGTTACCACAGGCTTCAACATAGGCCATTTCATCTGCAATATCTGTCATATTAAATACTGCGAGAGCGTCTTCTGTAGCTGTAATAGCAGTAGCACAAGCAGGGTCCATACAATTTAACCCATCAATAATAGCTTGTATACTTCCATCTGCATCTCCACATGCTGTTATTTGTGCTTCTAAAGCTGTTCTATAAGCATTACATAAGGCCAATTCGTTATCAGGAGTAGCATTTTCAAATGCTACTTGAGCATTTGTAGCTATTGCTGTTACATCATCACAAGAAGAAGGGTCTGGGTCTGGATCAGGGTTCGGATTAGGGTCTGTATCTTGATAAAAGACTGAATTACTAAAGGTGTCTCCCTCATTAACAGATATCTCAGCTGTCATCGTTGATATCTGAAGATCAGAAATCCTAACTATAAAGTTTGGAACTAGTTGTCCTGGAGTATTAACATCATTTACTTGTATTAAGCCATTTCCTTCATCTATATATTGCCAAGTACCAGATCCCTCTGTTGTACCTAATCGTTGTTGAAAAATTCCACTAGAGGAAAAAAACAAGTCCGTAGCAAAGTCATCACTGTCAAACCACCATTTGTCTAGGAGTAGTTCACTATCTCCTGAGTCAGGAAAGAACTCTCCTTCTAATTGCTCATCATCACAAGAAATAAAGGTAATTGTTGTTAGTACTAAAAGAAGGGATAAATAGTAGGATATTTTTTTCATTCTGATTTAGATTTGTAAACTTCAAACGCAAACTTAAGTAAAATATTTTACTCTCATTTACTAAAATGTCTCAATATAAACAATGCTTAGATAGATCATCTTCTAGTATACGCTTTCGCGAAAGCATACTATTAAAAATAGAACCTAATTATTTCCCTTCTTTAGGAACTCTTCTTAACAAGAGAACACCTACACCAAAAAATAAGATTAAAAAGATAATAGAATATCTCATACTTCCTGTAAGTTCTTGCATGGCAAGAAACATAAGCATTCCAAAAACAATTCCTATCTTCTCAGATACATCATAAAAGCTAAAATACGAGGTAGTATCATCTGTTTCTGGAAGAAACTTCGCATAAGTAGATCTAGAAAGTGCTTGTACTCCTCCCATCACTAAACCTACAACAGCTGCTGTTATATAAAACTGAATAGGGGTATATACAAAAAATGCCCAGGCACAAATCGCAATCCATATGATATTGATCACAATAAGTGCTTTGATATTTCCAATTCTTGCCGATAATTTTGAGGTTAACGTAGCTCCAACGACTGCGACTAACTGGATTAACAAGATACTCACAATAAGTCCTAGAGTCTTATCTGTCTCTCCCCAATCCAATTCTTCGGCTCCAAAATATGCTGCTGCTAGCATTACCGTCTGTACTCCCATACTATAGACAAAGAATGCAATAAGGTATGCTTTTAAACGAGGTTTATGATGCATCTCTGCCCATATGGATTTAAGTTCTTTAAATCCTTGATAAAAAACACCCTTAGATAAGGTACCATCACTCTTATTTCCTTTAGGTAAATACTTATAGGTATACTGACTAAATACAATCCACCATACTCCTGTGAGTATAAATGAATATTTCATCATATCAACTTGATCTTTAGTTTCCTCTTGACTCATGACCATGCCAAGACATATCAAAAGAAGGATCACACTCCCTATATATCCTAAAGAAAACCCTTTTGCACTGATACTATCATGTTGATCAACATTTGCTATATCTGGTAAATACGAATTATAAAAAACGAGACTACCCCAGAAACCAACTAAAGCCAGTAGATATAGCGTAAGTCCTATAAAAATGTGATCAACAGAAAAGAAATATAATCCTATAGTACTCAACGCTCCTAAATAGCAAAAGAATTTCAGGAAGAACTTTTTATTTCCTAAGAAATCGGCTACTCCAGAAAGTAATGGAGATATAATCGCTACAATGGAAAAAGCAACGGCTGTAGTTCCAAAAATCAAAGAACTACTCTTCCACTCTACTCCAAAAACTACTTGTGTGTCTCTTCCTGCTATTGAAAAAATAGCATCATAAAAAATGGGAAATATAGCCGATGCGATGACCAGACTATATACCGAATTTGCCCAATCATAAAATGCCCACGCATTTAAAAGCTTCTTACTTCCTTTTTCTAATTGTGTCTTCATATCACTAAAATAAGAAAGCTACACGATTGTGTAGCTTTCTTATCAAGATATTATTGTAAAATGTTCTTAATTAAAATCTGTAACGCCAAATTTTGCAGCTTCTTTTACTGCAACTGGTGCCATTCTAGTAAGGTTTGCAATTCTAGAATCATTAGAAGGGTGTGTGCTTAGTATTTGTGGCGGTGCTTGTCCTCCACTGTTTGCTTTCATACGTTTCCATAAATTTGCTGCTTCATAAGGATCGTACCCTGCAATGGCTGCAATTACAATACCTATTTCATCTGCTTGTGTCTCGTGAGAACGGCTAAAAGGAAGCATTCCTAGCACTTGTGATCCTACTCCATATAATTGCATCACTGCTTGTTGTTGCGCTGGAGTTGTATCACTTAGCCCTGCTCCTACTGCTACACCGAGTCCAACTCCTTGTTGGATTTGTGCTGCACTCATACGCTGTGCTCCGTGATCAGCCAGTGCATGTGCAAGTTCATGCCCCATCACCATGGCAAGACCTCTTTCTGATTGCGTTATAGGTAATATTCCTGTGTAAACAACAATCTTACCACCTGGCATTGCCCAAGCATTTACGGCATCATCATTTACTAGATTATATTCCCATCGATAATCCTTAAGGTATCCTGGTTCTCCTAATGCTGTAAGGTATCGCTCTGCGGCTACTGCAATTTTTTCGCCTACGCGTTTTACCATATTTGCATCGGCAGTACCTGTCACTACATTATTTTCAGAAAGAAACTGATCATATTGCTGAAACGCTAATGGAAATAGTTGATCGTTGCTTACAAAATTTAAGGTCTTCTTGCCTGTAAAAGGACTTGTCTTACAAGCACACACTAATACAACAGTTAGTACAAGAGTAAATAATTGCTTTGTTTTCATGGTCATCATTGATTTAAGTACACTAAAGTTACAAATAACTTTAAAAACTCTATAAACTCTAGGCGATAAAACTTCAATTAAGATTAAAATCGTTTTTATAAGGATGAATGACACATAATAACACATTTTAAAATGAGGTTTAATGGGTAACCGCTTTCGCGAAAGCGGACTCTTGAGAAAAATCATCTAGATAAAATACTTATGTACCAAGTGTCATTTCTGAGTTCTTTTTACGACTAAAAAATCGATTAAACGTATTTTTACAAAAAGAAAAATTATGATAAAACAATGTATACTCGCTTTATTTGCATTGGTCTTAGTAAGTTGCAATGGAAAAGCGCAAGAAAAAACACCAGAAGTCTTTCCTGTTCATAAAACAGATGCCGAATGGAAAGCAGAACTTACTCCTGATCAATATTATATTTTACGTAAAGCGGGGACAGAACGTCCGTTTTCTAGTGACCTAAATAAGAATTATTCAAACGGAACTTATAAGTGTGCTGGATGTGGTATTGCTCTTTTTGAAGGGCAACATAAATTTGATAGTGGTACAGGATGGCCAAGTTTTGATCGTCCTATAGAAGGAAACGTAACCTACTCTACAGATCGTAAATTAGGATATACACGTACAGAAGAGCATTGTGCAAATTGTGGTGGGCATTTAGGTCATGTCTTTACAGATGGACCTAGAAATACAACAGGAAAACGTCATTGTATTAATGGTGATGCTCTTGTATTTGAACCAGAAGGTTAATAATATCTTATCTTAGTATTAAGTATAAAAACAGAGATTGATTAACCATAATAAAATTTCCATATCATTAGGAATATAGTACTTATGAAAAAATATCCCGTTGAAAAAACAGAAGCAGAGTGGCTAGAGCAATTAGGTCCAGAACGCTATAAAATCCTTAGAGAAAAAGGAACAGAACGTCCATTTACAGGAACCTATAATCTTCATCAAGATGATGGTGCCTATAATTGTGGTGCGTGTGATGCTCAATTATTTGATAGTACAAGCAAGTTTGACAGTGGTTGTGGCTGGCCAAGTTTTGATGCTTCTATAGAAGGAACTGTAGAGTATGTGCGAGATACCACTCACGGTATGATGCGTACAGAAATCTTATGTGCAAATTGTGGATCTCATCTCGGACATGTCTTTGATGATGGGCCAACAAATACTGGACAACGCTACTGTGTAAATTCGGCAAGTATCGATTTTAAAGGATAATCTTCTTTCCAAAATAATAATAATTAAAATCCTGAAGAAACACTTCGGGATTTTAGTTTTAAGATATGGTGTTTAATATGTATTTTCGCACTAGAAAATAGACCTAAAAAAATCTAAATATGAGCAAGTATGATGTTATCGTTTTGGGAACTGGCCCTGGCGGATATGTAACAGCTATTAGAGCTTCTCAACTCGGTTTAAAAACTGCAGTTGTAGAAAAAGAAAGCCTTGGCGGTGTATGCTTAAACTGGGGATGTATCCCAACAAAAGCATTACTTAAAAGTGCCCAAGTTTTTGAATACCTTAAACACGCAGAAGATTACGGTCTTAAAGTAGAAAATGCTGATAAAGATTTTGCTGCTGTTGTAAAACGTAGTCGTGGAGTTGCAGAGGGAATGAGTAAAGGGGTTCAATTCTTATTAAAAAAGAATAAAATCGACGTCATTGAAGGATATGGGAAGATTAAGCCTGGAAAGAAAGTAGATGTAGACGGAAAAGAATACAGTGCAGATCATATCATTATTGCAACTGGTGCACGTTCTAGAGAATTACCTAGTTTACCACAAGATGGAAAAACTGTCATAGGGTATCGTGAAGCAATGACATTACCAGAGCAACCTAAGAAAATGATTGTTGTAGGATCTGGTGCTATTGGTGTAGAGTTTGCGAGTTTTTATAATTCTATGGGTACAGAAGTAACCATCGTAGAGTATATGCCTAATGTAGTTCCTGTAGAAGATGAGGATGTTTCAAAACAATTTGGACGTTCTATGAAGAAAGCTGGAATCAAAGTCATGACAAATAGCTCTGTTGAAAAAGTAGAAAAAACAAAAGACGGAGTAAAAGCTACTGTTAAAACAAAGAAAGGTGAAGAAACACTAGAAGCAGATATCGTTCTTTCTGCTGTAGGAATTAAAACCAATATTGAAAATATAGGATTAGAAGATGTAGGTATTGTTGTAGACCGTGATAAAATCATAGTAAATGACTGGTATCAAACAAACATGCCTGGATATTATGCTATTGGAGATGTAACAAAAGGACCTGCGCTTGCGCACGTAGCTTCTGCCGAAGGAATTACTTGTGTAGAGAAAATTGCAGGAATACATGTAGAAGCTATTGATTATTCTAACATTCCTGGGTGTACATATGCTACTCCAGAAATTGCAAGTGTAGGAATGACTGAAAAGCAAGCAAAAGAAGCTGGTTACGAACTTAAAATAGGTAAGTTTCCATTTTCTGCCTCTGGTAAAGCGAGTGCTTCTGGAGCAAAAGATGGTTTTGTAAAAGTAATCTTTGACGCAAAGTATGGAGAATGGCTAGGATGTCACATGATAGGTGCTGGTGTTACTGATATGATTGCAGAAGCAGTTCTTGGTCGTAAATTAGAAACAACTGGTCACGAAGTTCTAAAAACAATTCACCCACACCCTACGATGAGTGAAGCTGTGATGGAAGCTGTGGCTGATGCGTATGATGAAGTAATTCATCTATAACATATAAAATCACTCCATAAAAAAACACCTTATTAAATTTTAATAAGGTGTTTTTTTTATATTATAATGATATGCTTTTAATTTGAGCTTGTAGGAATCGAGCCTATATTAAAAGATGGAATTGGTAATCTCAATCCAAAATACCAATATGGATCACCAGTAAATACATTAATAGCAATTCCTGATTGTACATAATCGTTTAGTATGGATACAACTAAACCAGTACCTAGCTCTGGCACATCATCTCCGTCAAAATCTGGTGCAGAAATATGAAGTCCAATCCCCCAGTTAAAAATCTTGTTATACGTTACACTTTCTCTTCTTAATTTCTGATCCCAAAGTCCCTTGAGAATCAAGTTATAATAAGGAGCCATCTGAAATTGTGTTTGTACATTTGTCCTAGCAAGTGGATCTGCAAAAATAACACCAACAGTACTTTCTATATGTGGTAAAATTCTAAACATATATACTTCTCTATTTTCTGTATATATGGTTTTCTCTTTAGTGGCCACCTCAAACTTAAATGCTATACGATCACCATCTTGTCGTACTCCAGTACTATATAAATCTAAATCTGCTTGCTTTGGTAAATCCTTTAATGATAATTTAAAAACCTTATCGCTAAATTTTAATAACTCAAAATCGACTGGGGTTCCTTGTAAAAGTTCTTTTATTTTAGAAATATTCGTTTTCTCTAAAGTTGCATCTAACCAAGTCTTAAAGTGATTTTTTACATTTTCTGCAAGTCCTTCCAAAATCGCTGCGTCACTAATCGTCGCTTTAATATCATCATATAATTTAGTAGCCTGAGCTAATAATGCTTTACCATCATTTTCAATAAAATTCACATCACCTTCAATATGTGTCAATACCTGTATTACAGAAGTTTGAGAATTTACAGTTAGATTTTCATAATATGAAATACGTTCTTTTACGCTGCTTTTAAAACTATTAATCTTCGTCTTTAAAGCATCTAAATCTGTAATTATTGGCCCAATTCTATCATCAACTACTTGCTTCACTTCTTGACTTAAAGAGTCTACAAGTAAGTTAAATTGTCCTGTAACTACTCCTTCTAATTGTTTTACCTGTACATCAATAGCCTTTTTAAGAACTGATAATCCAGCATCTTTATTTTCTTGAGCTAAGGCACTAGCATCTTGTAATTGTGCTAATTGCTCTGTTGTTGGAAGTATTCGCCATCTTTCTACTTGATAAGGTGTTTGTGGTTTAATAGAATCAAAACCAGGAATATGTAATGCTGTATTTTGATTGTTTTTCTTATACAACCATGCTCCAAATTGCACATAAACTCCTTGCTTCTCAGCAAAATCCTCTACCTCTTTAGTCATACGTTCCAGTTCTATCTGTGCTCTTTCGTAGGTAGGACCTGGTAATGGGTCTGCATTTCCGTCATCTCCAGACGCTATATAAGAACTTACATCCCAAAGATTTACAACAATCATAGCTGATTTTTGCATAGCAGAAGCCCATTCTTTATTAAGATCAGGGTTTTTTTTGAAGTCATCATAATTGTAAGTACCCAATAAGCTATCAAATACTTTAAGAGCATTTTTACGATCTTTTAAAGCAAACGTAAGTTTGTTAATCTTTTCCCCAATACCAGCAGGTAAACCAGTTGTATTATCCTCTATTTTAGATGTAATAGTTCCTAGATCTAAATCTATTTGTAAAACACTATTAATATCTACAATCTTATTATTAATATATGAAGACTCTTTATCCTGATAGTCACCATCTCTATCTTTTTCTAAAATAAAAAATACAGATTTTTGATTATCATCACTTTCTTTGTCTTGCCCTTCTTTGTTTTGTCCATAAGACATCACTATCGAAATACAATAACAACAGATGAAAGTAAGAACTCGAACGTTTATTTTTATACTCATGATTTTATGCATTTAAATTTTTATCAAAAGCCAATGCCAACATAATTGATGTATCAATATATCGTTTTGGTTGATTATCAAACTTAGAAGCTAGTACTACATTACCAATATTATTAAAAACATTAGTAATCGAAAAAATCAAATATGAATTAATAGAGTTCCATTTTATAGTTTTTAGTCTTGGACTAACGTTTAAACCTTTTAATGTATCAAGAATAAAATCAATATTTGGAGCTTGTACAACTCTTACTCCTTTATAAAAATGATCATCAGAATTAATAAGAGAAGTAAGTGTTTTTACAGCGGTATTGGATTGAGTAGTATCACCTATCACCAGTATAAGTGTTGCTGGCACATTTGTCGAATCTAAAGTATCATTAAAAACGCTATTAGCTAAGCCAGAGTTAGTCTTGGATAAAGGAATTGGTTCTATCATATGAGTTTAGTTAGTTAGAATATGTATGAATTGTTAAAAATATATTAAAAAAAAGACAAAAAAAAGGGGGGAAACCCCCGATTTTATTGATAATCAATTTTATATATTAATTATTCTGGCAATAAATCACAATACCAGAATGCTGTATCCCAACTTTTTTGATCATCATCATCTACAAAGCAATTATCCTCTTCATCATCCGCCTTATCATAACCGCGTAGTACCTTCTCTCCTATCGTAAAAGGAATAGGGTGTTTAAAAATAGGGCCATCATATACAAACGTATGAAACTCTCCATGCTCTCCACATACATCTACTGTATCTGGCAAATCTTCTATAAAGGAAGCATCGATCTGTCTACCGCAAAAATGTTCATCTAGATATTTTGCATTCACACAAACCGTTATGGCTTTAAATCCTAAATCAATAAACTCTTTAAGTAATGCCTTTGTATCTTTTTTCCATAAAGGATATACTCCTTTTATTCCAACTTTTGTTAATTGTTCATCTCGATATGCTCTTAGATCTTCCAGGAAAATATCTCCAAAAACGCCATGAGTATATCCATTTGAGCACAATTCTGTAACCTTAGTACGCATCGTATTAGAATATGCTTCCATAGTAACTTGTGCTGGAAACGCTATTTGTTGTAAAGGCAATTCTATACTTGCTGCTTGTTGTTCTAGAAGTTCAAGACGTAACCCGTGCATAGATACACGTTTATAATCAGAATTTACCGTTGTAATAAGTTTTGAAACCTCATACTCAGAATCTTGTAATATCTTATATAGTGCTAGACTAGAATCTTTACCACTACTCCAATTAAAATATGTTTTATGCATCTGTTTTATAAAAAGCTTTGAATAGCAAGATCGTAACTTTGAAGTCCAAATCCTAAGATAACACCCTTTGCATATTTTGATATAAATGACTGATGACGAAACTCTTCTCGCCCAAATGTATTAGAGATATGCACTTCTATCACTGGAATTCCTATTGCAGCAACAGCATCTCCTATACCTACAGAAGTATGTGTATACGCTGCTGCATTTAAGATCACACCATCACAAGTAGTATCTGCTTCTTGAATGTGTGTAATCAACTCTCCTTCTACATTAGATTGAATATAGGAAAGCTCTATGTTTTTAAATTTAGCCTGTAGTTCTTTAAAATAATCTTCAAAAGAGTGTCCTCCGTATATTTCTGGTTCACGTTTTCCTAAAAGATTGAGATTAGGGCCATTAATGATGCGTATTTTCATAAATTTTATGCTTTCGCGAAAGCATAAAAATACTACATATACAAGCATAAAAAAAGCGCTTTCTTGTTAGAAAGCACTTTAACGTATAATTCTTTTCTTAATTTAAAATTTATATCCCGCCGACAATTGAAAATTACGATTGGTCAAACTATCTTCATTAGGTCCTCCTAGTTGTACTTCTGTACTATCAATATTACTTATTCCTAAAATATATCGCGCTTGAAAAAATAGCCCAATAGGAAGTTCATATTCTCCACCTACAGCAAGTCCAAAATCAAAGGTATTTGTTCTATCTGAAATATCTTCGGTACTCACTGTCTCATTACCAGAAATAATATTACTAACTTCTAATTCTGAATCAATATTAAATCCAAACTGAGGACCAGCTTCTACACTTAATCCTTTTACTATAGTATATTTAGCAAGGATTGGTACGTTTATATAACTAAATTTTGAGATAGATTCTGATGCTATTAAAATTGTTGGGTCATTAGGATTCATGATTGTAGCAAACTCAGATTCTGTTCTACTCCCCTGCTGTGAATACATAAGTTCAGGTTGTATAGAAAATTTATTAGATATAGGTACTTCTACTAATACACCTACATGAAATCCTGTTCTCGTTTTTTGATCTACTATAAAATCTCTCCCTCCAAAAGTGGCAAAATTAACCCCTCCTTTTACTCCAAAAGAGATTTTTTCTTGTGCATTAATACTAGTAATCGTCATTATTGCTAGTATCGCTAAAAGAAAATGTTTTTTCATAATTACTATTTAATTGGTTTTAGTGTACTCCATAAGTAGTATTATAAAAGAAATGTTACATAATCTATTATCTTTTTAAAAAGTATACATAAAATTATCCTTTCTTATCTTTTGATCTCAAGGTAAGTTTATAAGCAACTCCTATACTAAAGAAGTTAATTTTGGTACTCACTTCATCATCATCCCCTTCAAAATAATCATTGAGTTGTGGCGCAAAACGCAAATTAAGATTTACATGATCATTAAGATCAAAGCCAGCTCCAAATCCCAAAGCGATATTAGATTTTCCCAAGTCTTCTGAGGTATCATCTAAGGTATAGGAAAACTGAGGTCCTGCTTGAAAATAAAAATTAGTGTCTCCCATATAAAACTTTACAAAGAGAGGAATTTGTATAAAATTCGTATTTCCAGCAATTAAATAATCTACTTCTGTTTCTATATGAATCCTACTCGTAATTCTTAGATCAAAAACAATACCTGCATATACGCCTTGCCTATTATTCTTAACAGTTTGCCCATCCAGTTCAACACGACCTCCTGCATTTACGACACCACCTGTAACACCAATTCGTGTTTTTTGTGCATTCATAGTGAGACATCCAAATACTGCAATCAGTACAATCAAAGTAATTCTTTTCATAGATAAATATGTTATTAAATAATGGTAGAAATCATCATATTTCTGTAGAATAAATAAAAAACAAGTACTTTTAAACTCCCTTGTTTTTAATATAAACGAGGGTAGTCACAAAATGCATTCTTTACTTACATGAACTGGAACAATAGTATTACTGATTATAAAAATTACTTACGTATAGAGCGAGGACTGTCTGACAATACTATTTCAAATTACTCTAGAGATCTTACCAAGCTTACAAAATTTCTTAAGGAACATACCATTACAAAAAGTCCTATTACTATTTCTAAAGAAGAAATTCAGCAGTTTATTTATCAGATTGCAAAAGAAGTACAACCCAGATCTCAAGCTCGTATTATCTCTGGGTTAAAAGGTTTTTTTAATTACCTTATTTTTGAAGATTATCGCAAAGATAATCCTACCGATCTTATCGAATCTCCAAAAATAGGACGTAAACTCCCAGATACATTAGCCGAAGAAGAAATAGACGCCCTCATTGCGGCTATTGACTTAGGTCATCCACAAGGAGAACGTAATAGATCGATGTTAGAGTGCTTATATGCTTGTGGTCTTCGTGTATCAGAACTCATTAGTTTACAACTGTCTGATTTATATTTTGAAGAAGGGTTTATTAGTGTCACAGGAAAAGGAGACAAACAACGCTTTGTTCCTATAAGTTCGCATACACAAAAGTATATTAACATATATCGAAATGAGGTACGTGTACATGAGCACCCAAAACCTGAGTATACCAATACGCTATTCCTTAATCGGAGAGGGCGCCAATTAACACGTGCTATGGTTTTTACAATTATAAAAGATCTGGCTGTAAAAGCTGGTATCCAAAAAGTCATTAGCCCGCATACCTTTAGACATAGCTTTGCTACTCATTTACTTCAAAATGGAGCCGACTTACGGTCTATACAACAAATGCTAGGTCATGAGAGTATCACTACAACAGAAATCTATATGCATGTAGACCGTTCACAACTTTCTGATATACTTCATAAATATCATCCTAGGAGTAAAGAGAATTAAATTACATCAAAATCTATTTTTTGATTAGCTATCTTTTCTACAAGGTTAGCTTCCAAGATTTTAAAATTATTTTCGCGCATATAAAGAATAAACGATTCAGGAAGTTCTAATTTATGTTTTACTAAATAATGTTTTATCCATATGGGCCATATCCATTTTCCGTCAATATGATAATTTCTAGAACCTGCTTCTTCTCCACATAGTTCACAGATTTCCTTACTAGCTACTGTACTAATTTTCCTTCCATTGTCTAAATAGTCAATCATTTTATTTAAATCAAAATAATTTGATTTATTAATCAACTCAGGTTTAATCTTTCCGTTATCGCTACGTATTTGACTTAAAATGTCTCTTATTATAGGTTTCTCCATACAATGTTACATCGATATTTCAAGAACTGTATAGGGTTGATTTACATCTGTCAAACGGACAACTTTTACCTCTTTAACCTCTGTAAGAGTTCCATAATCATCATACACTGTAAATTTCATGTATGTAGGTGATCCATCATCATCTGACATTTTACCATAATAAATGATATTAAATGTCCACTTCCCTTTATCATCTTCGGTTAAGAAAAACTCTTCCATTTGAAAACCATCTCTTTTCTCTTGAACAATGCGTTGCATCGCTACTTTTTCTGTGTGTTCCCAAGTAAAAAATCTGTTTTGAGGATTTACGATTTGCAAATCAAATTCAGCATCTTGATGATTCCATTCTAAAACAATGCGTTTTTTAAAGGTTTCTGGTTTCTTTAAAAACACTGGAGAAACTGTACTTACATTTATTGCTGATTTATATTTTCTAATGAAGTTTTTATATTCTTTAATAAGACTCTCTCCTATTCCTGAGGCATTTATATTAATATTTCCTTTACCTTCTACAATGCTTTGATATATTCTAAAAGCATTGCTTATATCACCATTCTCTGCATAAGCAAGTGCAAGGTCACGATATGATTGTACTTCTAAAGATCTAATACGATTGATATATTTATATGCTTCTAAAGCTTTCTTTTTATCTCCTATTTCGTCCATTTTAAAAGCCATAGCTCGCAATGCTGTTGCATCACCTCTAGCAATTTCAGAAACATTAGAAAGAATACGAGAGGTCATTTCTATATTATTCCATCCTTCAAAATAATCGGCTACATTGAGGTAAAAACTAGGCGAGCTACCATATGCTTCACGTTGTATAAGATATTCTTCAAAAGCAGCATCTATCGTAGTATGCTTTTGTAACGCTTTAATATAATCTGTCTCAGGTAATGATTCTATTTCTAATGCAGTATCTGAGTATGTGGCTGTTGTCCCTTTAGGAGTAGTGTCTCTCTGTGCAACCTCTCCAGCAAGTGCAGATTTGGTCGTAATCAGTATCACACCTCCTTTTCCTAAAGTTCCATATCTATTTGTAGCTGCAAGTCCTTTAAGGTAGGTAATACTTGCAATATTATCTGGATTGATATGAGAAGTATCCCCTATATTGTCACTATTGTAAGCTATTCCTTGAAGATCATCAAAACCTCCAGAATTTGTTTTTGATTGTGGCACCCCATCGATGACTACTAATCCTGTTTGATCTCCTAAGATTGTCATATTTTTATGACGCCCCAAAAACTGAGATAAATCGACTCTATTGGTACCATTATTTGCTATTTCAAGACCTGCAAACTGCCCTTTTACAGCTTGTTTTACATCTAAATCAAGTTGAGATATCTCTTTATCAGTAATGGTTTCTACAGAGTATCCTAGTCTTTTCTTCTGGATTTTATGTTGTCCTAAATCTACTTCTTTTTCTTCGGCAGGAACCTCATCTCTACTTTTTCCTGTAATCACAACTTCTTTAAGCACATCTCCTTGATTGCTAAAAATAATATTTAAAGTACGTTGATTTCCAACTCTAAAACGTCTAGATTGTTTTCCTACATAGGATACTTCTATCACGCTTTCTGGAAATGCCTCTATTTTATAATTCCCTTTACTATCAGTAACTGCTTCTATATCATTATTTCCTACAATTGTAATTCTCGCACCTTCTAATGCCTGACCATTTCCTACACTATTATCAATAACAAATCCTTGAACTGAAATGGGTTGTCTATCTTTTTTAAGTGCTAGTTTTTTTGTATTTGTAAGACTCCCAACCGTATTTAAAGCCAGTTGTATAATAGAATTATCTGTAGTATTTGTAATAATATGTACGGGAGCACTTGCTTTTTTTGGCAATTCAGATGAAATACTTTTACCATCTGTCGATATAACATAATGAGTGGTAGGTAGGTTAAAATCTAGAACGTCAAAAGATACTGCCCCATCATATACTGTCTTTTTTAATTCTTCTTTTAACAAAGCCCAATTCCCATCTGTTATGGTAAATTTTTCTTCAGAAATGACTTCTGTACTAAAAGGTACAAAGTGAACAATTGCATTTTTATGTTTTTGAAAAAAAGAGTCTAAATGCTCTAACTCTACAGAAAGATTTCTATCCTGCATCGATAGAGAAGCATCCCAGTAGAAGATAATATTTTCTGTACTTTGAGTCTCTTGTGCTTGTGTGGTATACGCTTTCGCGAAAGCGAAAAAAACAATAAAAACAATAGCAATCTTTTTCATAATGATGTGGTTGTTTAGTCTATAAGTATCAATGCTTCTTGTCTTCCCGAAACGTATCTAAAACCATTTGTTCCCCAAAACCCTGCTTCTTCAAGCATAATTCGAATGTCTTTTTTCCAAGCTGGAATGGTAACAGTTGTATTGAGTTCTATAGCATAGGCTGTGTTTTCAAAAAGCGGATAGTCTCCAGTTCCTTTAACTCCTCCTTGGCTATCCCACATTCCTATTGTAGGTCCAGCCGAGTGCCCATATAAACCTAATGGATGTGTATAAATTGCTGGTGAATACCGATCATCTTTTCCTTCTTGCAATGCCTTGATTAATATCTCATTTCCCGTCTTTCCGGTCTTAAAATTTGTTGTCAAGATATCTTGTACTCGATTTCCATCTCTAAAAGCATTTACCAGATAATCAGGTGCTTGAGACTCTCCATCATGTAACACGTATGCATGTTGCTGGCAATCTGTATTAAGACGTAAATACGTAATTCCAAAGTCACAATGTAGTAAATCACCCTTCTGAATAATCTTCCCTTCTGGTCTATTTGAAAAGGATTCTATATGACTTTTAAGTTGTTCATCACTACGCTGAATATCAATCGTAGGATGAAACCAAGTTTCTAAGCCCATATCGGTAACGCGTTGTCTTAGATACCACACAACATCATCTGTAGTTGTCTTTCCTGGAGTGATTACAGTTGAGCTAAAAGCATCTTTTATAATATCGTGAGTGATATCTACCAGTTGCTCAAACTGGTGCATTTCTTTTTCTGTGCGTGTCTCAATCCATCCTATAGCAAGCTTCTCTGCCGATACAATTCTTGAAGTATACGCTGGCGGTAATGCTTCTATAAATTCATTATAATCTGTACGTACAATACCATCGGCTAGTCCAAAATTATCAGAATAGTTCAATCCTATTTTTTGAGGATTTCTAGCTTCTATAATTTGTGTTAATGCCTTCCATTGATTTGGTTCTTTTTCTTTATCCCAAGCAGAGGTAATACTTTTACCTACATTATATCTCGCAATCGCGAGTTTTTCTATAGTATTTTTATTTTTATCTCTATAAAATACCAATATTGTTCTCCTACGTGCATTGAGCCAGGTTGCAGGCAACATTGTTTTTAAAACAGGATCTTCATTATATTCTCTAGAGATAAGCACCCACATATCAATATCAGAACGATCCATCAATGCTGGGAGTAAGGTATTAAAACGGTCTTCCAAAATTTCATCTATAATAGCAGCACGTTCTCGTTCTGGTACGACTTGAGCTGTTATAGAAAAGGTTATTAGAAAAAAAAGAAACGTATAGATTTTTGACATTATATAAGTATTAATTTATGTATTAAAATTACGCAAAATAAAAAAGAGTGCTAGAAGCACTCTTTTTTATTTAATAATATATAGGATACTTCTATCCTTTTTTATTTTTCTTCCTCTTTTTCTTCTTTTCTTTTTTATCTTCTTTCTTTTTCTCTTTTGCCTTATTACCAAACTGCTCTTCTAGAAGAATTTTTTCTACTTGTTCTTCAGAAAACACTTCTTTAAGCGCTTTTTCAAACTTTTTCTGCTCGACGTTAATCAACTCTCGTTTCTCGTCAAATTTTAAATCAGGATTATAATCTATATCAACACGAGCTCTATAGTAATCTTTAAGGTACGTTCTTAATACTTCTTTTTCAAAAACATCAATTCCTAAAATATCTTTATATAAACTAGCCTTATCTAGACTTAATTGATTTACATCTGGTTTTTCTGGTTCACCTGCCTCTGCAGGTCTTGCTGATGGTGAATAACCTCGTTGTCCTCGCTGAATATTCCCTAAATTTTGAGCGTCTACAGAAAGGGTTCCTATAAAAAGGACTAAGGCAAAAACTATCTTGAGTTTCATATTAAAAAATTTTTACAAAGATGCATCTTTTATTTGATTCTGAAGTATTCAAAAACAATGCCTAATATGTTTAATCTTTAATTACTTCTAATATTTCTGGCAAAATACTAAGTGCTGTAATTGCTATTGCGCCTCCTAATTTATAGGATTTACCAGCCTCTTGATGTTCTTCCCTTGTTTTTTTATTTTTTTTCTCTTTTATAGAAGCTGTTGCTACTACATTTGCTTCTACTTGATCATTACGTAACATAATCACTTTATTTTCTGATCCTTCTACATAATATCCTTTTGCAAATTGGTATGCTATATCAATACCATCTTTTTCTTGATCCTGTGTATCCGTCGTATATAATGTATACAGTTCTTTCATCACTTGAAGGGCATTTGAAGCTTCTGTATATGCCAGTACAGTTCCATTACTCGCTCCATATGTACCAATAGCAATTTTATCTTCTGGTTGTAATCTTTTAAGTAATAACTGTACTCCTTGTTCTAGAAAGAAACGGTTATCTGTATCGATCCCCGAAGTTCCTACCTCAACCAATAAATAAATTTGTTGTGGTTCTTCATTAGGATATACATCTGCTGCATGTGTTATTAAATCTTTTAGTTTTATAACTGTTGTTGAGACCTCTTGTTGTGCTTTTACTTGTGCTACCATAAGTACAAGTATTGTGAAGATTACGTGTATTTTCATCAGATTGGATTTTTAAATTCAATCCAAACCTACTTCAGAATAAGGGGCTATAAAATAACCAATGAGGGAACCTCTTTCTTGAATGAGGGAAATCTACATTACGATGTTTTATGAGTTATGCCCTTAACATTTTATAGACTGTCTGTCCTCTTTGGAGTTTTCCATTAAGAGTGCGTTCAAATCTTGGGATAGAAAAAATAACTTTAGGAAATTCATATTTTTTGAAGCCTGAAGTGTCATAGTCCGCTTTCGCGAAAGCAAAATCTTCTTCTTGCTCAACAAATAATGCTAATTTTTCTCCTAGCGTATCATCTGGAATTCCTGCCACAAAAAAGGGTACATAAATCATCTGAGACAATTTTTGCTCAATTTGTTCTGGGTATAACTTCACCCCTCCACTATTAATCACATTATCTACACGCCCTAACCAAACAAACTTTTTATAGGTTTCTATCACTACTAGATCATTTGTAATTACGGGATCTGTGCTTACCATAGGTGCTTTAATAACAAGGCATCCACGATTATCAGTATGTACACTTACCTTAGAAAGTGATTTAAAAGGAATACTTCCTTCCTTTATTTTTTTTGGGTTTATACGTCTTGTTGCAATGTGAGTCACCGTTTCTGTCATACCATAGGTCTCATATACTTTTGTAGAGATTCCATATAACTTCTTTTTTAATGTTTCAGAAACAGCTCCACCTCCTACAATGAGTTTTCCTAGTAAATGCAATCTAGATAAAGAATTATCTAACTGAAAAGGGGTCATTGCACAAAAATCATAGCGTCTATACACATTATCTAAAGGATTGGATTTAGGTTGTGTCATATCAATATGCCAACCTAAGACAAGCGCGCGTACAAGCATCATTTTTCCTGCTATAAACTCGGCAGGCAAACAAAGTAATGCAGTCGTTTTTTCTGGTAATTTAAAGTGCTTTGCTGTTGCTTTTGCACTATTAACCATGTGGATTTTCTTAATCTTTATAGCCTTAGGAGCACCTGTAGATCCTGAAGTTTTTACGGTAACATACGACTTATCATCTAGCCAGTCCAACAAAAAACTACCCACCGACTCTTCATAAGGCTCCCCATTTTTTATGAATGCATCTCCTTGTACTCGTAACGTAGCAATAGTATGTTGCACTCCATTAAGTTTAAACTTAGGATGTACACGTATATACCGTTCTTGACCTTCTATCATAATGCGCCAAAATACAGACTTAGCATAAAGTTAGCGTTATCTTAGTATAACCCTATTATTAACTTTATAACACCTCATTTTGAGGTTGTTCTACACGTCCAGTTAATTTTTCTTTCCAGTTTGTCCACTTATATTTTTTTGAAAAAACAAACGTAAGTATAGGTAAGATAATAAATATAGGTATAATTTGACCCATCGCCGATGGTTCTGAAACATCAAGAAATATTGAATCTGTTTGTAAAGCGGTCCAATCTGATGTGACTAGTAGCGCTATAATCATATTATTTGCAGCATGAAAACCTAAGGCTAATTCCATCCCATCATCCATAAGTGTAATAATTCCCAAAAAGAGACCTATTCCTACATAAGCTGATAATACGATGTATCCTAATTTTTCAATTTCAGGATTAAGGCCATGCATCATTCCAAAAATAACAGAAGTAAACAATAGAGGTATCCATTTTCGTTTTAAAGCATCCGTTTTTAATAGGTTTATAACTGGATATAAAATAGAACACACTAATAGAGTAACACCAGTTGTTATCAATATATCAAATTCGAATATTAAAAGAATACTTAGAAATATGAAAGGAAAAATAGTTAGTAAAATCACAAAGATTCCAATAGCTTTATTCTTATTTACATTTATACCAATACCCTGCATAAGATATCCTCTAAATAAGAACTCTTCAAAACTTGTTTGTAATGGTAATATAAGTATTGTAATAGCTAGTAGTCCTAAAAACGGCATCAGGTTAAAATTCCATTGTAAACTCTCTGGAGATAAATAATAAGCAACCAATGTTGTAATAATCGAAAATGCTGCCCAGATACCAAATGCAAAAAACACCCTTTTCCAATCAAATTTTGATCTTGCCGTAAGCATCGTCACAAATTTTTGCTTATGTAGGTATTTTACAACTGGAATTAAAGCAATTAATCCTCCTATAAATGTAAATAACATGAGTAGTAAGTAGAGGTTATTTTCTCCTTCATATAAATCAATAAACATCTCTTGTGAAGATTCTGCAAACGTAGCAATGTCTGGAGCCCTCATAAAAGCACTACCTATTATAGGAATAGCACCTATGATTTGCCATCCTATAACAAATATGATTATAAATCCTATGATGTATCTCCATCCTTCTGATAACCCTTTATACGCCTGTTCTATAAACATAATTCATCTATTTTAAAATCCCAATCTGTCTGGGCATTGTATTTTAATGTTCCTTGTGCTACCTCTAAAGGTGCTTGTATATTATTTGTAAAAAGACTCCCTGTTCCTAATCCTTGTGGGCCTTTTGCTTTCAATTCATAAGTCCATTGTGCTATGGCATTCAATCCTATGTTACTTTCTAGGGCAGATGTAATCCACCACCCTATACCCAAAGCTTCTGCTTGATCAATCCACGCTTCACTACCTTGAAATCCTCCAATAAAACTTGGCTTCAATATAATGTATTGTGGCCGTATAGTTTGTAGCAATTCACGCTTTTTTATTACATCTACAATCCCTATTAATTCTTCATCTAGCGCAATTGGAGTAGGAGTATCTTCACATAGTATTCTCATCTGTTCCCAGTTACCTACCGGAATAGGTTGTTCTATAGAATGTATATCTAAATCTGATAATTGTGTTAGAATTTTTTTTGCTTTCGCGAAAGCAAAACCTCCATTAGCATCTACACGTAAGGTAATTTTTGAAGCATCATAGTGCCTTCTAATAAAAGCGAGTAATGCAAATTCTTTTTCTACATCAATGGCTCCGATTTTCATTTTTATACAATCAAAACCTGCTGCAAGCTTTTCATCAATTTGTTCCTTCATAAACACCTCATCTCCCATCCACACTAGACCATTAATCGGGATAGCATCATCTCCTTGTGTAAATTTTGAAGGGAAAAGTACAAAAGGATCTTTTGCTTCAAGAGATAAAAAAGCCATTTCTACACCAAATTGTATACTGGGGAATTCTTTTAATTCTTCCCATAATACCTCTGGACCTTTCTCGATGTTTGCACAAACCCATCGTAATCGTTCTTCATAGTCAGGTCGATCATCATAACTCAACCCTCGTAAAATTCCGCACTCTCCTATTCCTCTTTTACCACCGTCATATAATACAATATACCATGTCTCTTTTGTTTTTAAAATACCTCTAGAAGTTCCACTAGCTCTTTTAAAATCAAGAATATGTTTGTGATATGTAGCTTTCAAAAAAAGGACGTTATAGATTAAAAAATGAGAGTACAAAAAATAATATGGAGAGTAAAAAGGTAGATAAAGCAACCACCTTTAATTGAGGGTCTAATGCTGTATGGTCTTTTGTTTTTTGAACCTTCATAAAGTGTTTAAGTAAAGGTAAAAATGCAATACAACTTATAAATAACATAGGTTTTGCTTGAGACAATACCAAGTAACCTATCCAACTTAAAATACTCATCACAAAAAGAATGTTATGATATCGTAAAGCACCTTCTGAGCCTAGTAATACTGCAAGAGTATTCTTACCTACTTTTTGATCTTGTATTCTATCTCTCATATTATTAAGATGTAATACAGTGGTAGACAAAAGACCTATAGTCGTCGCTCCTAAAAACTGTTCTAATGGTAGCTTTTGAGCATATAAGAAATACGATCCCATAACACCAACTAAACCAAAAAACAGAAATACAAAAACATCGCCTAATCCCTTATATCCGTATGCACTTGTTCCTACGGTATATTTTATAGCAGCAATAATAGCACTTATTCCTAAAAAGATATATATGAGAGATATGATTAATTGGTCTGCTCCAAATGCCATATATATTAAGCAAATGACAACAATTGTTGTTAGTATTGATGTAAGTATGATTCCTTTTTTAAGATCTGATGCTGTAAGTAAACCACTTTGCATAGCTCTGACAGGACCTACTCTATCTTCATTATCTGTCCCTTTTACACCATCTCCATAATCATTTGCATAATTTGATAATACCTGAAACCCTAAGGTTGCAAGTAATGCAAGCAGGAAAATGTTCCAATTAAAAAAATCGGTACGAGCAGCCATTCCTCCTCCAACTAATATACCAGAAATAGATAACGGTAAAGTGCGCAATCTAGAGGCTTGAATCCAAGCTTTTACTGACGACATATATGAGTTTTTAATATTTTCAAAAGTACTTATTTTCTTTCGCTTTACGCGAAAAGGTGCTGACTTTAAACCTCATTTTAGTAGCTTAGCTTTTTAAACTAGCTCTCATGAAAAATAATACCCTCTATTTCCTTAGTGCATTACTCCTTTTACTTTCTGGTTGTAAAGAAGAAAAAACAGAAAAGAACACAGGTAATATTGTGGAAGAAGAGGCTGTAGTAACAACACCTTTTTTATGGGAAGCTGCAAATATGTACTTCTTATTGACAGATCGTTTTTATAATGGAGATCCATCTAATGATATGCATTTTGACAGGTCAAAAGAGACAGCCGTACTACGTGGTTTTGAAGGAGGTGATTTAAAAGGGATTAAAGACAAAATAGAAGAAGGCTATTTTAAAAAACTAGGTATAAATGCTCTTTGGTTTACTCCAGTGGTAGAGCAAGTACACGGTGCTGTAGATGAAGGCACAGGTGTAACTTATGGATACCATGGATATTGGACAAAAGACTGGACACAATTAGATCCAAATTTTGGAACTATGGAAGAGTTAAAGGCATTGGTAAATACAGCGCATCACCATGGGATTCGTATCGTGATGGACGTGGTTTTAAATCATACAGGTCCCGTAACAGATCAAGACCCGTTCTGGGGTACTGATTGGGCAAGGGAAGACCCAAACTGTGAGTTTTCAAATTATGAAAACACAACAGCTTGTAGTCTTGTCGAGAACTTACCAGACATACTTACTGAAAGCAAAACAGAAGTTGACTTACCGCAACTTCTTGTAGATACATGGAAAGCAGAAGGACGTTATGAACAAGAAATGAAAGAACTTGAATCATTTTTCTCTACAAATAATTATAAAAAAACACCCCGTAATTATATTATAAAATGGCTTACAGATTATGTGCGTGAATTAGGAATAGATGCATATCGTGTAGATACTACAAAGCATGTAGATGAAGCTTCTTGGGTCGTTCTTCGAGAACAAGCAGATATAGCTTTTGCAGCCTATAAATCCTCAAATCCAGAAAAAGTATTAGATAACAATGCCTTTTTTATGTTTGGAGAAGTGTATAATTACTCTGTAGATAATGGGCGTGCTTTTGATTTTGGAGATGGTACTACCGTTGATTATTTTGCTCATGGTTTTGATAATCTTATCAATTTTCAATTTAAATATGACGCTCAAAATGATTACGAACAACTTTTTAAAAAATACGATAGTATAAATAGTACCTCACATAAAGGAATAAGTATTACCAACTATGCAACTTCACATGATGATGGACAACCTTTTGATGTAGATCGTACAAAAGCAATAGAAACCGGAACTAAGTTATTACTCACTCCAGGAATGTCTCAAGTGTATTATGGAGACGAGAGTGCAAGAAATCTTATGATAGAAGGTACAAATGGAGATGCTACATTGCGTAGCTTTATGAATTGGGAAGATCAGCAAAATTCCCCAGAAACAAAGGCTATTTTAAAACATTGGCAAAAGCTTGGACAATTTAGAGCAAACCACCCTGCGGTGGGAGCTGGCAAACACACTAAATTAAATGATTCTCCATATATCTTTAGCCGTCACCTTAAAAAAGGCAACTATACAGATCATGTAATCATTGGTCTTAACCTTCCTTTTGGGAAGAAAGAATTTTCTGTTGGGGACGCTTTCGCGAAAGCAGAATACCTCATAGAATCTTACTCAAAACAAAAAGTAAGAGTAGTTGACGGGAAAGTAAGTTTTAGCTCTCCTTTTGATATTGTATTGCTAGAAAAAGGGAAATAAGTCTACCCTCCTACTTCTTGAAGAAAAGAGGCTATTACCTCTCCTACTCCTAAGGCTAAGGTAGGATTTGTAATTGCATTTGTCTCTACGTCAAAATTTTCTTGAAATGAAGGAAAACTAAAACTTTCGACAACGGCACCTCCCATATAAGGCAATGCACCTTTTGCAAATTCTAAGGCATTTTTACCACCTCTTGCTCCTGGTGATGTACTCATTAAAAGGATTTTCTTTCCACTCAAATAATTGCGATCTACACGAGAGAGCCAATCTATTATGTTTTTAAAAAAGGCAGAAACAGAACCATTATGCTCATTTACAGATAGAATAAGACCATCATGTTCTACTATTTTATTTTTAAGCATCGTCACTCCTACTGGAAAACCTTTATCTATTTCTTCATCTATAGAATACATTGGGATTTCGTAATCTGTAAGCTTTATAACAGATACAGATGCGCTTGTGATTTGTGTAGCAACATAGTTAATTAACTGTGCGTTAATAGATTTTTTACTATTACTCCCCGCAAAAGCTATAATTTTTTTCATCTACAAATAAATAAAGTAGTTCTAATTAAAATTGAAAATTAAAGATACTATATAAAAAGAAAAATAGTTGCCATTATGACAACCATTTTTCTTGTTACTCTATCAAATTTTACATTTGATATATGTAGTATATTTATAATTATAAACTAAATGTTAGTGTTGCTACAACTGCTGTATTTGTTCTATTAATAGCAGCTTGACTTGTTAGGCCTGTATTAAATAACGCTTGATTACGATCTTGTTCTGATCGATCTACGGCTACATCAAATTTTACATTCCTCCAGCTATATCCTGCTCCTACAGAATATCCTGTTAAGTCTCCAACAGTATTTCCATCTTCATACGGACTTTCTTGAAAGCGATATCCTGCTCGCAAACTCCATTCTTTTATTCTGTACTCTCCTCCTACTTTAAATGTAGAAACCGCCTTTAATGTATTTTCGATAGCGTTATTTTGTTCTATAAAGAAAGGATCATTTGTAGGTCTAAACGTTAAGTTTGAAAAATCTGAATATGAATAATCAACACTTAACAATCCTTTCTTTCCAAAAAGATATGCTATACTTCCTGTATATTTCCCTGGAACTCTTAGTTCATAATCCTGAAATACATTTGTAACTCTTGGGTCAATAGTCGCACTAAAATCGCCATCTACACCTCCTCCAAGTGTAGAAATACGTTGTGTTCCTTCTTCTGAAATAGTGTACCAAGTTGGAGAATCATATGTAAATCCTAGACGTAAATCCTGAGTTACTTTTGCAATAGTTCCTAATTGAAAAGAAAAACCATTTGATATAGTTCGCAAATTGTTTTCAAAACGAACGTCTGTAATTAAACTTTCATCGTTTGTATTTGTTTCAAATAAAATGGTAGACTGATTATGTTCCCCAAAATGGGAATTTAAATTTAATCCAAAGGATAATCGCTCATTATATTGAGCGCCTATATTAAATGAAGCTTTACTGTTGTATCCTTCAGAATTCAAAAGATACTCTTGATCAAAGGCATTTCCAGCTGTATTAACGATATAAGTTGTGTTATTATCATCAAAGTCTACAGGATCTATCAAAAATGATTGAAAGCCTAAAAATGCTTGTTGTGCTCCAAATCCTTCTTCTTCTCCTAAAAACTGATATAAACTTGAGATAGTCTCACCATCTAGAAGTTCTAATAAATTTAATGGAACTCCTTGAGCAAACTCTGAAAAATAATTAGCTATTGAAGTATTTCCTATTCCTGATGCTATAAACTCATCATCAAAATTTGAAGAACGGTCATAATTAAAAGCAAGCGTTATTTTATTCCACTTTGAACCTGTGTTATTTCCTATCACAAAAACTCCACCTGCTTGGTTAAATGACACATCTGTTTCTGATGTACTGTTATTGGTTCCAAAATAGTTTGTATCATTTGTATAAGCATCAACGGCAAGTGTAAAAGAAGTTGTTCCTCTTGTAAAAATGGCGCTACTTGCAGGATTAACGCCTATTGCACTTAAGTCTCCTCCTAATGCTCCAAAAGCTCCTCCGAGTGCTCTAAATCGAGCTGTCCCTGTCACATCTGTAGTCCCTAATCGCAATCCATCTGCTATACTTTGAGCATACGTTGTCCCAGTCACACATAAAAGTGCAATTATTATAAATAGTTTGTTCATGGATAATTAATTATCTGAATTATATATTCTTGAATTCTATTCTGGAAAAAAGAAATAGACTATCCCCTTCCTCCTCTTCTTGAAGATCCACCACTTCTTGAAGATCCTGAAGATCTAGAGCTCGAAGATCTACTACTTCTTGACGCTCCACTACTTCTTGATGAAGATGATGGTCTTGTATAAGACGGTCTTGATCTTGAGGATGATGGTCTTGTTGCAGGACGTGATGCTGGACGACTAGCTGGTCTTGCAGATCCTTGAGGACGAGACCCTCCTCTTGGTCTCGCATTTGAGTTAGGGCGAGAATTTCCTCCCCTAGTATAACTTGGACGAGAACTTCCATCAGAACGTCTTGCTGTAGAAGGACGTGTTCCATTACCTCTACTTGGGCGTGTCGCTGTTGCTCCTCCACGAGTTGTTCCATCTCTATATGTACTTCCGTTGCCTCTAGATGTGCTTCCGTTTCCTCTAGAAGAGTATCCGTTACCTCTACTATTTATAACAGTTCTAGGTCTTGTAGTACCTCTACCTCTCGAATATGTAGTTCTTGATCTAGTACGGCTTGCTATTGCATTTCTAGTTGATGCTCTTCTTGCATCTCTTTGTGCTACTGCAGAACTTGATGTTCTTCTTCCATTATGGTATGCTACACTATTTCTTCCTCTATTATATCTACTTCCAGAATATGCATAGTTATCATAATATCCTCCGTAACCAAATCCACCACCATAGAATCCTGCTCCGAAAAAAGGACGGTTAAAACCGTATCCAAAACAGTAATATGGATTGTAAAAGTTTCCATACCCAAAATAAGGGTTATAGAATCCTCCATAGCCAAAGCCTCCATAGCCAAATCCTCCATAGCCATAACCAAAACCTCCTCCATATCCAAAGCCATATCCTCCATAGAACCCACCGTAAAATGGTCTATTATTATATACATTTACAATAACACTCTCTGTTTCATCTCCCCAAGCACCACGATTAGAGTCATAACCATCTCCTTCTACATATTCAGCATCTTCTTCAGAAGAATACGAATCTACATCTGTAAAAATAGCATCCTCTTCTATAAGATCTTCTAAGGCTTCTGCCTCCTCTTCAAAATAATTTTTATAAGCTAACTTTGACGCACTAAGGTCGTCTGAAGATTTTTCTGTAGCTACTGTAGAAGAACTACCATTATATATCCCATCATCATCATAAACAGATTGTGAAGAGCTACATGAAAGTAACGTTAGTGTTGCCAGTCCTGAAAAAAGGAATGATTTTAGAGTGATTTTAAGAGTAGAAGAAAGTTGCATATCTCTAAAGTGTTTAATTGTTGTTCGCATTAAAAATAACTAATTTCGCATTAATTATTATTTGTCTAATATAGACACAAACTTTGTGCCAAAACAACTTTTTATGGGGAAGAATTTAACAAAAAGAAGCGAAGATTACTCAAAATGGTATAATGAGCTCGTTGTTCAAGCAGATTTAGCAGAAAATTCTGCTGTCCGTGGATGCATGGTCATAAAACCATATGGTTTTGCTATCTGGGAAAAAATGCAAGCAGAACTTGATAGAATGTTTAAAGAGACTGGACATCAAAATGCTTATTTTCCTCTTTTTGTTCCGAAAAGTCTTTTTGAGGCCGAAGAAAAAAATGCAGAAGGTTTTGCCAAAGAATGTGCAGTAGTTACACATTATAGACTTAAAACAGACCCAGACAATGATGGAAAACTTATTGTAGACCCTAATGCAAAGCTAGAAGAAGAACTTATTGTTAGGCCAACCAGTGAAGCTATTATATGGAATACGTATAGAGGGTGGATACAATCTTATAGAGATTTACCTTTATTAATAAACCAATGGGCAAATGTTGTACGTTGGGAGATGAGAACACGTTTATTTTTACGTACCGCAGAATTCTTATGGCAAGAAGGGCATACAGCTCATGCGACCAAAGATGAAGCACTTGCAGAAGCAGATCTTATGAATAATGTGTATGCAACATTTGTTGAGAATTTTCTAGCCGTTCCTGTAATTAAAGGGTTAAAAACCGAGAGTGAACGTTTTGCTGGAGCCGACGAAACGTTTTGTATAGAAGCATTAATGCAAGACGGCAAAGCTTTACAAGCGGGAACTTCTCATTTCTTAGGTCAAAATTTTGCAAAAGCATTTGATGTAAAATTTACAACTAACGAAGGTAAGCAAGAGCATGTATGGGCAACTTCTTGGGGAGTCTCTACACGCCTTATGGGAGCCCTTATTATGACGCATAGTGATGATCAAGGTCTTGTACTTCCTCCAAATTTAGCTCCATATCAAGTTGTGATTGTTCCTATATATAGAAATCAAGAACAACTAGAAGCTATATCACAGGTTGCAAATGAGATTGCAAATGATTTACGATTACATAATGTCTCTGTTAAGTTTGATAATAGAGATACGCACAAACCTGGATGGAAATTTAATGAGTATGAATTAAAAGGAGTTCCTTTACGTATAGGAATTGGCCCAAAAGACTTAGAAAAGAGAACGGTAGAATTAGCAAGAAGAGATACATTAACAAAAGAGTTTGTTGCAAAAGAGAGTATTGTTGATACAGTCGTTCAATTATTAAAAGAAATTCAAGAAAACTTATATACGAAGGCAAAAGATTATAGAGACAATCATATTACTGAGGTTCAAAACTTTGATGAATTTAAAGAGATACTGGAAGCTAAAGGAGGGTTTATAAGCGCTCACTGGGATGGCACCACTGAGACTGAAAACAAAATAAAAGAGCTTACAAAAGCGACGATACGATGTATTCCTTTAGACAATCCAAAAGAGGATGGTGTATGTGTTTATACAGGTGCTCCATCGACTCAAAGAGTACTATTTGCTAAGGCATATTAAATAGTTTTAAAAAAAGTTCAATTTAGATTTGTGTCGTATAAAAATAGTTGTATTTTTGCATCCGCAATTTGAGCAATTGTTCTAGGCCCGTTCGTCTATCGGCTAGGACGCATGGTTTTCATCCATGTAAGAGGGGTTCGATTCCCCTACGGGCTACAATACCAAAGTACGAGGTAAAAAGTACAAATTAAAAGAGCTAGTAACTCTTTCTTTTGAATTTGATATTTCAGACTTTACCTAGGCCCGTTCGTCTATCGGCTAGGACGCATGGTTTTCATCCATGTAAGAGGGGTTCGATTCCCCTACGGGCTACATATTTTATAATATAATTTAAGCAATTAAAGACAATGGCAAATCACAAGTCAGCATTAAAGAGAATAAGAAGTAACGAAGCTAAGAGACTGAGAAATAGATATCAGCACAGAACGACTCGTAACGCGATCAAGAAATTACGTGACCTTACTTCTAAGAAAGAAGCAGAAGCTCTTTACCCTGCTGTTATTTCTATGATAGACAAGCTTGCAAAACGCAATGTTATACATGATAACAAAGCTGCAAACTTAAAGTCAAAACTTGCAAAACACGTAGCAGCACTTTAAGAGTGTTTACCTATACAATATCAAAAACTTCTACGACTCTGTAGAAGTTTTTTTGTTATTTATAATATATGTGTATAGTCCATAAATAGACTATAAAAATTATAAAATATATCATTGCAAAAGTAATTTTAAATTGTACTTTTGCATCCGCTTAGGATAACCTCTGACGAAAATCGTGAATGTTGTACTAACCTAAAAAAACATTAAAATCCATAATTATGGAAGATTTAGTAAAATTTGTACAAAACGAATTTATCACAAAGAATGAATTACCAGAATTTAGTGCTGGTGATACCATTACTGTGTATTACGAAATTAAGGAAGGTGAAAAAAGCCGTACTCAGTTCTTTAGAGGAGTCGTTATCCAATTAAGAGGAACAGGAAGAACTCAAACATTTACGATTAGAAAAATGTCTGGAACTGTTGGTGTAGAGCGTGTTTTCCCATTAAACTTACCAGCTATCCAAAAGATAGAAGTAAACAAACGTGGTAGTGTACGTAGAGCTCGTATATACTACTTTAGAGGACTTACAGGTAAGAAAGCCCGTATTAAAGAAAAGCGTTCTTAAGATCTTTTTAAAATCATATAAAAAAGCCTTCGATGATCATCGAAGGCTTTTTTATGCACAATTGTTAATAACCTAAGTTCATAAACAGTTGATAACTAAATATATACTGTTTTTCCATTTGTATATGAATAATGATTACTTTTATATTAATGCTACTACAAAATGGCATTAGCTCATCATTGTATTAGCCATACGGTTTCAAACATAGTATTTATATTATTAAGAGACTTGGTCGTGTCAGACTAATAAGAAAAGCTGCAAAAGCTAGATAAGTACCATAGTAGTGATGTTCAGTTATTACATTGTTATTCTAATCGAAGAATCTTAAGTAAATGACAGACCGCATCAAAGCATACTATCAAGGACTTTAAGTAACTGATATATGTTTTGGAGGTATATTCAACAGTTTTAGGTCTATAATATTCCTAAATATAAACGTAACAAGTTTACTGGTAAAAGAAGATGCCTAAAAAGCCATATCAAGCATGTATTTGCATTGATATGGCTTTTGTCATTTTTATACCAATGCTATTTTTCAATAAACAACACAGGTTTTATAATTAAAATCCAAGAGCATTAAGACAACTTCTTTAAATTAAACCCCTATAATCATTGAAACAATCACTCTTTTGTAATATACTGACATATATTATAAGAGTCATTGCTCTCTCCCTTCCTATTCTAACAACTCAACGGTTATCTATTCTCTTTCATAGGATTATTTTGTAGCAAATAAATATTTCACAAAACATTAACCACATACTCCTCTATATCCTATTATAATAAATGCTTCGTAATAGCTATATTTGCACTCCTTTTTAAGTCCTCTTTTGACTTATAGACTAAGGATAAAAAATCTTTATATGGCAAACGATACAACTATCATTAAATATACGTTTACAGACGAAGCGCCAATGCTAGCAACGCATTCCTTCTTACCAATTGTAAAACGTTTTACTCAATCATCTAATATTGAAATAGACACAGAAGATATTTCCCTTGCTGGAAGGATCATTTCAAACTTCTCTGACTTTTTAACAGAGGATCAAAAACAAGATGATTCTTTAGGAGATTTAGGAACACTTGCAAAAAAACCAGAAGCAAACATTATTAAGTTGCCTAACATTAGTGCTTCTATACCTCAACTTACTGCTGCCATAAAAGAATTACAAGATCACGGATATGCAATTCCTGATTTTCCTGAAGAGCCAGAAACAGATGAAGAAAAAGCAATACGTAAGCGTTATTCTAAGGTTTTAGGAAGTGCTGTAAACCCAGTATTACGAGAAGGTAATTCTGATCGTCGCGCTCCTAAGCCAGTAAAGCAATATGCAAGAAATAATCCACATAGCATGGGTGCTTGGACTGCAGACTCTGCATCTCACGTAGCTACTATGGAAAGTGGTGATTTTTGTCATAACGAAAAATCAACAACAATTACGCAAGCTGGTAATGTACGTATTGAACATACTGATGCTTCTGGAAATAAAACAGTTCTTAAAGCAGAAACTCCCGTTTTAAAAGATGAAATTATCGATTCATCTGTGATGAATAAGAAAGCACTTGTTACTTTTTTGGAAGAACAAGTAAGCGATGCAAAAGACAAAGGCATCTTATTTTCATTACACATGAAAGCAACCATGATGAAGGTATCTGATCCTATCATTTTTGGACATGCTGTTCGCGTATTTTTTGCGCCTGTATTTGAAAAATATGAAACCGTATTTGAAGAAATAGGTGTTGATGTAAATAACGGTTTTGGAGATTTACTTTCTAAAATCCAAGAATTACCAGAAACACAACGCACAGAAATAGAACATGCGATTACTGCTTGTTATGCAGACCGCCCTAGTGTAGCTATGGTAAACTCTGATAAAGGGATTACAAACCTGCACGTTCCAAGTGATGTTATTATCGATGCATCTATGCCAGCGATGATCCGTACTTCTGGAAAAATGTGGAATACAGATGGAAAATTACAGGACACAAAAGCTGTTATTCCTGATAGTAGTTATGCTGGCATATACCAAGAGACTTTTGATTTCTGTAAAAAGCACGGTGCTTTTGATCCTACAACAATGGGGACAGTACCTAATGTAGGACTTATGGCTCAAAAGGCAGAAGAGTATGGATCTCACGACAAAACATTTGAAATAGAAAGCGACGGTACAGTTGCTGTTATAGATGATCATGGGAACACACTTTTAGAACATCCCGTTTCTACAGGTGATATCTGGAGAATGTGTCAAGTAAAAGATGCACCTATCCAAGATTGGGTAAAACTTGCTGTAAATAGAGCGAGAGCTACACAAACACCTGCTATTTTCTGGTTAGATAAAAATAGAGCACACGATGCTCAATTAATAGAAAAGGTACAGGTATATCTTAATGATCACGATACCAATGGACTTGACATTCAGGTTATGTCTCCAGTAGAAGCAACACGATATACATTAGAGAGAATAAAGAAAGGAGAAGATACCATCTCTGTTACAGGAAATGTATTAAGAGATTATAATACAGACCTCTTCCCTATTTTAGAACTAGGTACAAGTGCAAAAATGCTTTCTATTGTTCCTCTTATGAATGGTGGTGGTTTATTTGAAACAGGAGCTGGTGGATCTGCTCCAAAACACATCCAACAGTTTTTACAAGAAGGACACCTTAGATGGGATTCTCTTGGAGAATTCTTAGCACTTGCTGTTTCTCTAGAACATACATCAGAAGCAACAGGAAACAAACGTGCTGCTATCCTTGCCGAAGCACTAGATGAGGCTACTATAAAATTCTTAGCAAATAAGAAATCTCCATCTCGTAAAGTAAACGAGTTAGATAATAGAGGGAGTCACTTCTATCTTGCTATGTATTGGGCACAAGAGCTTGCGAGTCAAGATCTAGATCAAGATATCAAAAATGAGTTCGCATCTATTGCAGAAGCCATGGCAAAACAAGAACAAACGATTATAGAAGAATTAAATAATGCACAAGGGTCACCTATGGACATAGGAGGATATTATCACGTAAATTCTGCAAAGACAACTGCTGCGATGAGACCTAGTGCTACTTTTAATGCTATTATAGACGCTTAAGTACGCTTTCGCGAAAGCGTATACAGTATTATTATAATATATAAGTAAACAAAAAAACGAGTGCTAAATAGCACTCGTTTTTCATTTATAAAACCTCAACCTAACTTAACTTTTATTTTTTTAATACTCTTTTAGTTACTTCTCCTCTATCTGTTTTAATCACTAAGAAGTACATCCCATTTGCAAATGAAGAAACATCTATAGATGTTGTCTGATCGTTTGCATCTTTAGATAAAATAACCCTTCCTTGCACATCATACATTTGTACAGTCTGTATCCTAGAAGTAGCTTCTATCGTTACCACAGTATCGCTTGGATTTGGATATAGCGCAACAGAAATCTCTTCTCCAAACTCATCTACAGATAGGGTTTCAAAAGTCGTATCCGCCATATTTGTAGTTACTGGAAAATTAAAGTCAAAATAAATATTAGCTTCATTAGACACAATATCACTTATGACTAGGTTTCCATTTGTTTTCATTTTAAGCAGGATATTTCCATGTCCGCCTGTGCTTAGACTAATATTTTCAAATATAAACTCTATGAGGTTATTGTTAATACTAACACTCATCTCATCTGAAGCATTCAAAATTTGTAATGTATTTATATCAAAATCATCTGGATTAATCTCTGCTGTTACTACAACATTTTGTGCTATAGCATTTCCTGTATTTTCAAAATTTATAACATAATGTAAATAGTCTCCTATAAGTGTAGAAGGTGCTACATCTCCTTGTAAACAGATAATATCATTAGGGTCAAAAGATCCTATCACAATCTCATCATACACAAAAGTATTATCATCAGGTGTTTCATCTGCCTGACCAGTACTAATATTGCTTGTAAAAGTTAGTACATCATTAATATTTACAGGTGGTGTTTCTGTTGGATCATTTACATTTAAAACGATCTCTACAAACCTATTTTCAAAAGGTTGCAGATCTATAAAATCAAATGACAATAACCCTGTATTTTGAGAATCTGGTGCCGTTGTCGAAGACACAAAATCTAATACAGTATCATCATATGCAAAATCTACAGTTCCAGAAAGCACCTGGTTTCCTTTGTTTTTATAAACTAACCTGTACGTTGCATCAAATCCTGGTCTCGAACGGAAGATAGGTGCTATCACAATCTCTGCATCAGGACGAACTCCATTTGCCGTAATACAAAAATCTTGAATGATAGTACTGTTATCTATTACTGTGACAGGTACATCTGCTGGTGAGGGTGTTGCTATAAAATAATCTGGATTCTCAAAATTTGCTGTAATAGAGTATGTTCCTATATCTCCCACATATAAATCATAGACACCCATTTCATCAGTATACACCAATGATCCAGTTGAGCTGGCATCAAGATCTACATCAAAACTCAGATAAGGAATTGCAAAATCTCCTGGATCACACCCATCATTATTTGCATCAAATTGTGCAGTTCCTGTGATGGTATTAAAGTTTCCTCCTGGCGGTATGCTACAATATGAATTTACATGATAGTTTGCGCCTGCAAATCCTTGAATTTGTGCAACCTGATCCTCATCTGCACACACGTATACTAAATTTGGGTTATTCCCAAAATCCCAATTTTCTTGCCAACTACCGGCGTCTATATCTTCACTTTCATCACTTCCGTTTTTTATAAAAACAGTTTCTAAAAATTGATTCCCTGCTATAGCCAAGGATGTCAAATTAAAATTATTACTACAATCTAGCGACAAAAGGTTTGTTCCCGATAATCCAAGCATTTGAAGGGAAGGACAGTTAGAAAGATCTATATCTGATAAAGGGTTTGACCAGGCTTGTAATACAGTTAGATTTAAATTATTAGATATATTAAGGGTTGTTATTTGGTTTTGAAAACATTGAAGAGTTTCTAATGCTGTGTTAGAAGAAACATCTAGTGACGTTAATTGATTTTGATTACAATTAAGCCCTGTCATATTTACAAATGCTTCTATTCCTTGTAAATTTGCTATATTCTCACCAACAACATTAAGCATCCCAGTAAACGCTGCTGCTTCTGCAACCTGTATCTCTCCATCGTTATTTGTATCGACTCCTAGAGCTATCAAACTACTTTTAAAATTGGCATCAGGGACATTTACAATTTGTGCATTTGTCAAGCCAGCAACAAAAAGTAATAAGAGTGTGATTTTTTTCATCGTTTTTTAATTTTAAATAAACTTACTATCCATTTATCAATTTTTAATAGGTAAATGAGTAAGTGATGGATTCGAATTAGAATTCGTCAAATAGATTTTAATATTTCTTGTAATCGTTCTCGCTTTCTTTGAGAGATAGGAAGATTACTTCCATCAGTCATAATCACATATCCACCATCTTTCTTAATATAGGATTTTAAATAATTCAAATTAATCAAATGCGATTGATGAATACGCTCAAAATTATGTTCTTTAAGGAGTTCTTCATACTCTTTTAGTGTCTTAGATATAAGGACAGATTTGCTGTCTTTAATATAAAACTTCGTGTAATTATCTGCGCTTTCACATCGTATAATATCACTGATATCAAATAGGTGGATCCCATCAGATGTAGAGAGTGCAATCCGTTTAAAATTATCTACATTTTTTCTGATATTTTCTAGCAGTAAATCAATATGAGAATAATCATTCTTCTTCTCTATAACAGATTCTATCTTTTGAATCACTTTTTGTAATTCTTCTGGATCTACTGGTTTTAATAAAAAATCTAATGCACTAAATCGAAATGCTTTAATGGCATATTGTTCATGAGCTGTTATAAAAACAATGTTAGATTGTATGGTATTATTTTTTTCTGCAATCTTTTCTAAGATATCAAAACCAGTTCCGTCATTTAACTGTATATCTAGAAATACAACTTGAGGATTTAAGGCATCTATCACTTTAATTCCTGTAGCGACGCTATCTGCCTCTCCAATAATTTTTATAGAAGGGGCAAAACGAGTGAGTAACCCTTTCATCCCTTCCCGAAGGTTTTTATCGTCGTCTATTAAAACAGCGTTTATCATATGTGTAGGTATTCTCTATAATGAGAAGATTTATTATTCGTGTAAATATTGTAAAGGAAGCTGTAATACTACTCTTGTTCCTGTTATTTCTGTATTATTAATTACTTCTTCAATAACAATGGTTGCTTTTTTTGCTGTAGATTCAGAAATCATATCTAAACGTTTCTTAATAATATCTAAAGCCATAGATTTATGAGCAAGTACTAGGTTTTCTTTATTTTTTTTAGATTGATTAATACCTACCCCATTATCTAGAATTACACAAGTTAATGATTGATTTGTCAACGAGAAATCAATATGAATGGTTCCTTTTTCTTTTTTAGGGATTACTCCGTGTATGATGGCATTTTCTATAAAAGGCTGTATTAACAAAGGAGGTAGTGCTACATCATCTTCTATGTCTTTACTTTTTACAATGGTAAAGTCAAATTTATTATTAAACCTAAGCTGTTCTAATTCCAAGTAGTTTTGTAAACTCTCAATCTCTTTATCTATTGGTATCAAGGATTCTTTAGAATACTCTAATGTCAATCGCATAAGCTTTGAAAATTTAGACAAATACTTTATAGCTGAGTCTGTTCCGTTCTGTACAATAAAACTAGAAATAGATCCCAGACAATTAAATACAAAATGAGGATTCATTTGCAAATGCAATGCTTTTTGCTCATACTCTGCTAATTCTTTTTGAAGTGTGAGTGTCTTTTTAAGTTGGTTTCTATTATAAATCAAGAAACCAATTCCAAATAATAACAATGCTATTAAAGCTCCAAAAGCTAGTTTTGTTTTTGAATTCTTAGCCTCTTCCTTTAAAAGGAATTCTCTCTTTTTATTTTCTTCTTTCTGAAGTAATTCTTTCTTTTCAAATTCATAATTCATAGAAGCTTCTATTGATTTACGAATATCATTTTCTTTAAGTAAACTGTCTTTTATAGCACTATGCTTTTTATAATGTTCTAACGCCAAGCCATCATTACCACTTTGCGCATAGATAGTACTCAGTAATTTTTCTGAAACAGATTTTTGCTCCAATACATCAATCTCATTAGCCAGATCTAATGCTTTATTTACCATTTTTAGAGCAGGCACTTCTTGTTTTTGAGTTAAATAAAACTGTCCTAAATAAATATAGGTATCTGCTAGTCCAAACTTGTCATTAATACTCTCAAAAGCAACAATAGCTTTTTCCCAATTTTCTACGGCCAGATCATTATGATCTCTAGAATTATAATATTCTCCAATATTATTATGCCATTCTCCTAAAGCTCTTGGATTTGGATAGGTATCTATACTATTTTTTGCAGCTGTATAATACTCAAACGCTTTATCTAAATTCTTTTGTTTAAAGTAGATATTTGCAATATTGGTCTGTGTAATTCCAATATTAGGGCTTTGCATTTTTTTTTGAATTTCTTGAGATTTTATAAAATAAGTTAACGCCTTATTATCTAATGATTGTGACTTATAAACAACCCCTATATTATTATATATTTTGGAACTTTGACCCTCATCTTTCAATGCTTCATAGATCGTTGCAGATTTAAGATAATATTGCAATGCTTTTGCATAATTACTTTGCTCAGAAAAAACAATTCCCATACTTCCGTAAGTCCGTGCAATACCTTGATCAACCTTTTCTTTTGAAGCATCAGAAGGGGTCATCCCTTCAAAAATAGCTTTTGCCCAAACAAAATGATCTAAGGCCTTTTGATAATCGCCCAAAATAATATACGCCGTTCCAATATTAAGATATGCAATACCTTCTTCTATTTGATAACCATTCTTTTGAGATAATTCCAAGGCTTTTGTACCATATTCTAATACCTTATCTGGGTCACTGTATTTATACTCATTTGAGATCTCATTATATAAGGTCGTTTTATCTATATCGTTTGATGCATTTTTAATCTCAAGCTGTAAACTATCCAAGACACTATTCTGTGCTTGTGTTACAAAAGAAAGAATTACAATAAAATAAAGTTTTACTATTAATTTCATGGAACAAGTATTACCTAACGAATATAAGGTTCCGTTTTTTATTGAGATATAGTAAATGAGAATTTGATGGTTATGAATGAGAATTTGATAATGTCTCTGAGATCGCTTTCGCGAAAGCGTACTAAACATTATTTGATTTTGTAATAGTTACATTCTTTAATAATTTCAAATACATTTATGACATACGAAATTAAAATCATTCCTATTATAGATATAAGGTTTTTACATTTTTAACACCCCATTTCAAAAATTGACATTAGATTTACTACAAATCCTTTTTTATGAAAAAAAGCTTTCTTTTTGTACTACTATTTTGCTTAGGATTCTACACTTCATTTTGTCAAGAAAAATTCACTCTTAACGGTACCATATCAGACAGTGCTAGTAATGAAACCTTAATAGGAGTCAATATTTTATTTCCCGAAACATCAAACGGAGTTGCTACAAATTCCTATGGATTTTACTCTATTACACTACCAGAAGGCACCTATCAAATCATCATAAGCTATTTAGGATATACAGAGATTACAGAAACTATTGTATTAGACAGAGATATACGTAAAGACATACAATTATCACTCTCTACAGAATCATTAGACGAGGTTATCATAGAAGAAAAAGTAGAGCGTGTCAATATCAGAAAACCACAGATGAGTGTAAACTCTCTAACTGCCGAAACCATAAAAAGAATCCCTGTTGTACTAGGAGAAGCAGATGTTATAAAATCTATATTACTATTACCAGGAGTCACTAGTGCCGGAGAGGCCGCATCTGGTTTTAATGTACGAGGTGGCGCTGCAGATCAAAATCTTATTTTACTTGATGAAGCGATCATCTTTAACTCATCACATTTATTTGGCTTATTTTCTGTATTTAATCCCGATGCCATTAAGGATCTAAAATTATATAAAGGAGGAATTCCTGCTCGATTTGGAGGAAGAGTATCTTCTGTGTTGGATATTTATCAAAAAGAAGGAAATAGTAAACAATTTAAAGCAAACGGAGGCATTGGTCTTATTTCTAGCAGGTTATTATTAGAAGGACCTATCAAGAAAGATAAAGGTGCTTTTTTAATAGGTGGGCGTTCTTCATATGCACATTTATTCTTACCATTATTTGATATAGATAACCGTGCTTCTTTCTTTGACCTCAACACAAAACTCAACTATAAAATAAATGACAATAACAGTGTTTATCTCTCTGGTTATTTTGGAAAAGATGATTTTACTATCAGTGATAGTTTTTCTAATAATTATGGAAATGCTGTAGGTAATTTTAGATGGACACATCTTTTTTCTGACAAGCTCTTTTCTAACCTATCCCTAATCTATAGTGACTATTCATATGGTCTTGAATTAGATTTTGTTGGCTTTAATTGGGATTCTGGGATTACCAATCTAAACCTCAAATATGATTTAAAACATTACCTCAATGATAAGATTCAAGTTAACTATGGGATTAATAATGTATACTATGCATTTAACCCAGGAAAAATAGAACCCAATAGTCCTGAATCTGGCATTGTAGAAGATCAACTCACAAAACAATTTGCAAATGAATTTGCAGCCTATATTGATATTGAACATAAAATCACAGACAAGTTAAACATTCAATATGGAGTGCGTTGGAGTAATTTTATCCGTCTGGGTCAAGACGAAGTAAATGTATATACAGATGATAACCCAGTTCTTTTTGATCCCTTCTTATTATTATATCAAGGAGCCGAGATTAATAATGTAGACACCTCTTTTAGTCGTAGTGACAAACTAGCTACGTTTAATACACTAGAACCTCGATTTGCATTGTCATATGCTTTTAATGATAACACTTCTATAAAAGCGAGTTACACGCATATGGCACAATACATTCACTTATTGTCTAATACAAGTTCTCCTACACCACTTGATGTATGGACTCCTAGCGGTCAATTTATAGATCCGCAAATATCAGATCAGTATGCTATAGGGTATTTTAAGAATTTTAAAGAAAATGAATACACGCTAGAAACTGAAGTATTTTATAAAGATATAGACAATCGTATAGATTATATAGATGGTGCAAACCTTATAGCAAATGACGCTATAGAACAAGTAATCCTCAATGGAGAAGCTAGAGCCTATGGGCTTGAAGTATTATTCAGGAAAAATGAAGGAAAGTTTACAGGATGGTTAGCGTATACTTTATCAAAATCAGAACAACGTACTCCTGGAAGGAATGAAAATGAGGTAGGGATTAATCTAGGACAATGGTATAATACACCTTATGACAAAACCCATGACATATCTATAAATGCAAATTATGAAATGAGTAAGAAATGGCGTTTTGGAGCAAATTTTATTTATCAGACAGGACAACCTACCAACTTCCCTGTTGGGCAATTTGAATTTCAAGGTCTTGTGATTCCTACGTATGGCTTTAGGAATGAACAACGACTCCCAGATTTTCATCGTATAGATGTATCTGCAACACTTACACCAAAACAAAATAAAGACAGAAGATGGCGTTCAGAATGGGTATTTAGCATCTATAATTTATACAGCAGAAAAAATGCTGCCTCTATTAATTTTAGGCAAAATCAAGAAACGAGAGTTAATGAAGCTGTTCGTACTTCCATTTTTGGAATCATACCATCGGTTACTTATAATTTTAAATTTTAAAAATAATGAATACGCTTTCGCGAATCTGCCTGACGGTAGACAGGAGCGTATCATACATCATATACATAAGATTATGAAAAACATACTATATATCCTACTCTTAGCTATTTTCTTCACTAGCTGTGAAGATGTTGTAGATGTAGACTTAGATCCAGAGCCACCTCGTCTAGTAGTCGATGCCCTCATACGCGTTGACACCTCACAAAACGTAACAGAAGCAAACATAAGAGTCTCTTTAACCTCTTCTTTTTTTGGCGAGATTCAACCTGCCGAAATAGAAAGCATGCAAATTCAAAATGAAGAAACAGGTGCTTTTGTACCTTATGAGCCTGTACCTGGCGAACCAGGATTATATCGTCCATTTCCCACAACGGTATCTCCTGTCATAGATAACATGATCCTTACAGACTTTCTCATAAATCCAGATCCCATTTATATTTTTAGTATCACCTACCAAGATGAATTATATCTAGCAAGAACCTCTTTTAGCCCCACGACTCCAATAGATAATATCGTACAAGGAGACAATACATTATTTGATGATGATGACACAGAGGTTATTATAACTTTTACAGATGCACCAGATAGAGAGGATTTTTATGTCTTTGATTTTGATTTTGGAGAATTCCTAACCGTAGAAGACACTTTCTTTCCAGGCCAAAACTTTGAATTCTCTTATTTCTATGAAGGAGATGATTTCCCTTTGGAATCAGGACAAGAAATAAACATTAGTATTCTTGGAGCAGACGAACCATTTTATGACTATATGGAACAACTCATTACTCAAAGTGATCTCGGAGATAATGGTCCTTTTCAAGTTCCTGTATCGACTGTAAGAGGAAATATTTTAAACGCAGAAGGAATAGATAACATTGATGTTTTTGATAATGTAGATAGACCCAACAATTTTGCATTAGGCTATTTTGCCATTGTTCAAGAATTTAAAAACACGATTATCATAGAGTAAATTTTCAAACATACACTATTGATGCCTGCATTTGTTTTTTCTACCTTTGGCACAAAATAAACGAACTTATGCTCATCATAGGAATAGGAGGCGGTACTGGAAGTGGAAAGACAACAGTCGTAAATAAAATCATTGCTGAAAACCCCCAAGGCGACGTTGCCGTTATATCTCAAGATTCATATTATAAAGATTTATCACATCTTGATTACGAGTCTCGTACCAAAGTAAACTTTGACCACCCTAACTCTATAGATTTTAAACTCCTTTGTACACATCTTGCGCAATTACGTAAAGGAGAATCTATTGAGCAACCCGTGTATTCTTTTGTAGAACATAACAGAACCGACGAGACAGTAGTTACGCATCCTAAAAAAGTAATTGTTGTCGAAGGTATTTTAATCCTTACAGATCCTGTAATACGTGATCTTTTTGACATTAAAATATTTGTACACGCAGATAGTGATGAGCGTTTGATACGCCGTTTAAAACGTGACACTACGGAGCGAGGACGTGATCTAGAAGAAGTTTTACAACGATATCAAACCACACTAAAACCGATGCATCAGCAATTTATTGAACCTACAAAAGAGTTTGCAGATATTATTATCCCAAATAACCGTTATAATACTGTGGCAGTAGATATTGTACGTACAATAATAAATGAGCGCTTATCATAGTGTTTTAGTATCTTCGTGATTATGGGATTAAAATCATTAAAAAATAAAAAATGGTTTAAGATTATAAGTAACAAATATGTACTTATAATTCTCATTTTTATGATCTGGATGTTTTGGTTTGATGGTAATTCTTGGTTAATACATCAAGAACTTAATGATGATGTAGATAAGTTAAAAGGAAACATAGAATACTTTGAAGGCGAAATTCAAAAAGATCAATCTCAAATAGAAAAACTAAAAGACAGCGCGGGTATAGAACGCTTTGCAAGAGAGGAATATCTGATGAAAAAAACTGACGAAGAGATTTATATTATAGAATACGAAGACAGCATATCAAAGAATGACAAAAAATAAACTCTTTACCGATTTTGATCCCGTATCTGCAAAAGCCTTCAAACAAAAAATACAGTTTGATCTTAAAGGCAATTCATATAATGACACCTTAATTTGGAGTAGTAATGAAGGGATCGATATAAAACCATTTTATCATAAAGATGATGCCGCTGTATTTCCAGAAGTGCCGGGAATGCCGTCCTTCTGGCATATAGGAGAAGATATTTTTATCTTAGATCCTAAGATTGCCGCGACTACAGCAAATACAGCTATAGAAGCTGGAGTGGAAACACTATATTTTATAGCCGATGCTCCTTTTAACTGCAAAACGCTTTTTGATGCAATTACTACAAAGGAAACCCCGATACATTTTAGAATACGATTTCTTGATGAATCCTTTTGTAAGGAATTAATTCAAGAAGCAAAAGATCGCACTATATATCTTAATTTAGATCTCATCCATAACCTAGCAGAAGATGGGAATTGGTATCATAGTCTACAAGAAGATCATCGTGTTCTTAATACGATTTTACAAAAAGAAAAGAACACCCTATCTATAGATATAGACCTCTACCAGAATGCAGGAGCAAATATGGTACAACAACTTGCCTATGGACTTGCACACGCTAATGAATACTTACAACATATCGAGACACAGAAAGTTTCTTTACCAACCTTAACTTTTCAAGTAGCAATAGGATCTAATTATTTCTTTGAAATAGCAAAACTCCGTGCGCTAAGACAGTTAATAGCTGTGTTATCTCAAGAGTACGCTTTCGCGAAAGCGTTAAAAACCCACATCATAGCTCGCCCATCGCTCCGTAACAAAACGATATACGATTACAATACCAATATGTTACGTACGACAACAGAAGTCATGAGTGCAGTTTTAGGAGGAGCAGATACAATCATTAATATGCCTTATGATTATATCTACCACAAGGCAAATGATTTTGGACAACGCATCTCTCGTAATCAACTCATTATTCTAAAAAAGGAAAGTTACTTTGATGCCGTAAGCAATCCGGCAGATGGCACCTATTATATAGAAGCTATTACAAAACAACTTGCAGAAAAAGCATTACTTCTTTTTAAAGATATTGAGCAACAAGGAGGTTTTTTAAAACAACTCAAAGAAGGAACCATACAACGTAAGATAAAAGAGAGTGCCTCCAAAGAACAAACTCAATTTGAGAATCAAGAAAAAATTCTTTTGGGTACAAACAAACATCCTAATCCTAATGATAAGATGAAGGATAATTTAGAATTATATCCTTTTGTAAAAATAAAACCTAGAAAAACACGCATCGTTCCTATTATAAAACGTCGTTTATCCGAAACTATAGAACAAGAACGTCTTAAAACCGAAGTATAATTAAAATTAAAAATATAGACATGAAGAAAATTGCATTTTTAATTCTAGCAGCAACAAGCATTATGAGTTGCAATCAGAAGGCCAAATTCGATTTTAAATTTGCAGATCAAGAACAAGTAATCTCTTGTTCTGAAAAAGATAATGCCCTATTAAACGAAGTTTTATATAGCTTTGAAAACGACTTATTAACCAAGTATGATTCGGTAAATAGAAGCAAAATCAAAGCCTATGGAAATTTTATTTATAGAGGTATGGATGGCTCTGCTAAGTATGCAGAGATGACGACTCCAAATACACAACCTATTATAGATGCGCTTATCGCAGAAAATATTCTTATTATAGATAAATCTCCTAGTCATCTTAATTATGAACATCCCGCTGTACAATGTATTGTAAACAATATAAAGGATGAAAACTTAAGAACGACTCTTAATGGACTTATCAATACCAAAACGATGAACCCAAAATTATTCAATTCACGTTTACGCAATTTTGGACGTAATGCAGATAAAGATCGTTACCAAGCTTTATACATCGCCTTAGATGGTTATTACCAACAGATTTTAAATGTAGAATCTCAAGAATAGAAATACCATTAATGACTAGAAAAAAGTTAGACCATATTACATTAGACACATTAGTTACTTCTCATACTGCAGAAGTTGCAAATGAAACAATAGCTACTGCCGAAACAATCGATCTTAAAAAATCATATACTAAGGAAGACATCACCTCTTTAGAACACTTGGATTTTGTGGCAGGTATTGCGCCTAATTTACGAGGCCCATATAGTACTATGTATGTACGTCGCCCTTGGACCATACGTCAATATGCAGGATTCTCTACAGCCGAAGAAAGCAATGCTTTCTATCGCCGTAACCTTACTGCTGGTCAAAAAGGACTCTCTGTTGCTTTTGATCTTGCTACGCATCGTGGGTATGACAGTGACCATGAACGTGTTGAAGGTGATGTAGGAAAAGCTGGAGTTGCCATAGACTCTGTAGAAGATATGAAGTTATTATTTGATCAAATACCATTAGATCAAATGTCAGTCTCTATGACTATGAATGGTGCTGTATTACCCATTATGGCATTTTATATTGTTGCTGCCGAAGAACAAGGAGTCTTACCAGAGAAACTATCGGGAACCATTCAAAATGATATTTTGAAAGAGTTTATGGTGCGTAATACATACATCTACCCGCCCACTCCTTCTATGCGTATTATTTCAGATATATTTGAGTACACCTCAAAGGAGATGCCTAAGTTCAATTCTATTTCTATATCTGGATATCATATGCAAGAAGCAGGTGCTACTTGCGATATCGAACTTGCATACACCCTAGCCGATGGATTAGAATACATCCGTACAGGGCTTAAAGCTGGTATGGATATAGATACATTTGCCCCTCGACTTTCATTTTTCTGGGCGATAGGGATGAATCATTTTATGGAAATCGCAAAAATGCGTGCTGCTCGCATGCTTTGGTCAAAACTAGTTGCACAATTCAATCCTAAAAATCCAAAATCGTTAGCATTAAGAACGCATTGTCAAACTAGTGGGTGGAGTCTTACAGAGCAAGATCCTTTTAATAATGTCGCACGTACATGTATTGAAGCAACCGCAGCTGCTTTTGGAGGAACACAAAGCTTACATACCAATGCACTAGATGAAGCAATTGCATTACCCACAGACTTTTCTGCACGTATTGCTCGTAATACACAAATATACCTTCAGACAGAAACAGAGATCACGCGTACCGTAGATCCATGGGCTGGAAGTTATTATGTAGAATCCCTTACCGATGCTATTGCACATAAAGCTTGGGCACTTATTGAAGAAGTAGAAGAGCTTGGTGGTATGACCAAAGCTATAGAAGCTGGGATTCCTAAGTTACGTATAGAAGAAGCTGCTGCTCGCAAACAGGCTCGTATTGATAGCGGACAAGATATTATTGTAGGAGTAAATAAATACCGCCCTACAGAAGAAGAGTTTCTTGACATTCTTGAAGTAGATAACACAAAGGTACGTGATGGACAACTCGCACGTCTTGCCTCAATAAAAGCACAACGAGATACAGAAAAAGTAACGACAGCACTTTCGGACTTAACCGAGGCTGCTCGATCAGGTACAAATAATTTATTAGCTTTGGCAGTAATCGCTGCACGTGAACGTGCTACTCTTGGTGAAATCTCTGATGCACTAGAAGAAGTATACGGCAGGCATAAAGCGACGATAAAATCATTTAATGGCGTGTATAGTAAAGAAATTAAAAAGGATCCCGCTTTCGCGAAAGCGCAAGAACTAGCAAATCAATTTGCCGAGTTAGATGGACGTCGCCCGCGTATTATGATTGCAAAAATGGGACAAGATGGCCATGATCGTGGTGCAAAAGTAGTCGCCACTGGATATGCAGATATAGGTTTTGATGTAGATATAGGACCCCTTTTCCAAACTCCTAAGGAAGCTGCAAAACAAGCTATGGAAAATGATGTACATATCTTAGGTGTATCCTCCCTTGCTGCTGGACATAAAACATTAGTCCCAAAAGTGATTGAAGAACTCACAAAACTAGGACGTCCCGATATTATGGTTATTGTAGGTGGTGTGATTCCTCAACAAGACTATCAGTTCTTATTTGATGCTGGTGCTGTAGCTGTTTTTGGACCTGGAACAAAAATAAGTGAAGCTGCTATTGGATTGTTAGGTATATTACACACAAAATTTGAAGAGTAATTTTTTATTCTATTGATTATTGATTATTGATTCATTTTTTCAGAATAACTAAATCATGAATTTAATATCTGGACATACATTGTGATACCATTTTAAAAAAATCCTTTATTATGAAATACATATACGTACTCATTTTATCTTTTTGTGGAGTAACAGTCTTTGGACAAAGTTCCTTTCAAAAAACAGATAATACACCTATCGATACTAGAAATGTAGTACCTACAACTATTGTAGCATCTATAGCGTATCAAGGATATGAAGAAGATCAAGCATATTTTGGAGAAGGAGAATATGAATTGTTTGTAGATCAAATTGATGGTGTTTTGGACAAACCTATTATTATATTGGATGGCTTTGACCCTGGTGATACACGTACTATAGATGGGATTTATAACACACTGAATTTTGATGGACAAAACCTAGGTGATATTTTACGCTCTGAAGGTTTTGATGTTGTAGTACTTAATGCTCCTCAATATATGACTGATGGAAATCCAATAGATGGAGGAAGTGACTATATACAACGTAATGCCATGGTTCTTATAGAACTCATTGATTTTTTAAATGCAGAAAAAGTAGGTGATGAAGAGCTTGTTGTTTTTGGGCCAAGTATGGGAGGACTTATAAGTCAATATGCATTATCATACATGGAAGCAAATAATATGACGCATGAAACTAGGTTATTTATATCATTTGATGCTCCACACAAAGGAGCAAATATTCCTATAAGCATGCAATACCTTATCAATTATCTGGCAGAGACTTTAGCCGATGAAACGGCACAAGCTATTATCGAAGGCGTGTTTAATTCTCCAGCAGCCAAAGAAATGCTTGTTGACCATATACAAGCACATTTACTTGATGATAGTGTTGAGCAAGACCCTACAAAATTACTTCCTGAAGGTGCTCCTAATTTTAGAGATGCATTTCAAGAAGAACTGGATCTTCTTGGTTTTCCAGAATTGGTTCGCAATGTTGCTATGATTAATGGTAGTGGACAAGGCACAACAACTGGCTTACCAGATATGCAAATTGTAGACACTACTATAGAAGTAGCTGCAGGAATTACAACAGATATAAATTTACGATTTACCCCTCTTGCTTCAGCAACCAATACGGTAACAGATATAGAGACATTTTTAGTTGGCGTACCAGTAAGTCAATACACAACAATTGCCGAATCTTTTGATGTTACAGATGGTGTTGATAGTGCGCCTGGTGGAACATCAAGTTTTTCAGATGCTCTTGGTGGTGACGGTAATACAAATCCAATCATAGTAACCTTTATAGAAGCTATTGAACAAGATGAGTTTTCTTTTATACCAACAATAAGTTCACTTGCCATAGAGAATGAAAACGATTGGTTTGCCATTCCTGATATAGGTGGTATTCACAACTCACCATTTGTAAACACATTTATTGCGCAAACAAACGAAAGTCATGTACAGACAACAATTGAAAATGTTGAATTTGCACTTGATGAAATACGTCAGACCTCATTATCAATAAACGATACATCTATTATTGAGCGATACAAACTTGTGAAAAATCCTGTAAATAAGGATATCCAAATTTCCCTTAACTCATCTTTTGAGTATCCTAAAGTACAAGTAATAGGATATAATGCAACGGGTCAAAAAGTGTTAGAGACTACATATACACATCCTAACTCTCAAATAACAATTCATCAGAATTTAGCAGCTGGTGTCTACTTTTTAAACATCATAGATGCCTCAGGTAGTAGTCAACTAAAACTATTAGTGAATTAAAACCTCCATTATATATAAAATGAGCTTATTGATTAACTTTAATCTATGATAAGTATTATAGTAAATAATTTATAAATGGTTTTTACATTTTAAAAATGTAAATAGAATTCTATCAAGCAACTAGGTTCTTACAAAAACAATGATTTCAAAAAAACAGGTAGTATTACCTGTTTTTTTTTACCTATTGCATATTACTTTTGTCATATAGTTATAATGAGAAAATCATTAGGTATTGTATGCCTATTAATTAAACAACACCTTATTACAACTAAGCTCTTATAGGCCAGCACATTACCTTAAGTAGTTATTTCTCCCCTATAGAATGAAAGAAATAATGACTCCATAATGTGGTATAAATAGAGCAATAAACAAATAATGAGTACTTTAGCACTTGAAACTATTAACCTATTTACAATTATCTCATGAAAAAATTATTCGTATTAGCTTTTGCTACGATGCTATGTGTAGCTTGTAGTACAGAAGAAAACACAACACTTGATGAAGGGTCAAACCTTGAAGTAGTTTTAGAAAACTACAAAGGAGTATTCACAACCTTAGACGGACAAACCAGAGGAACACTAGATGTAGAGCTTTCTGAAGACAACCGATATGCGACTGGTAACCTTACCTTATCTACTGGGGAGGTGATAAGCATCTTTACAGATCAAATCACAGATTTAGGAAACAGAAAAGAAATCTCATTTAATTCAAATGATCTTTCTTTTACAATGACTACTGGAGAAGAAGAAGAAATTATGGAAGTAGATGCTGTTACCTTTAGAGGTGCTGAGAGCTCTATTTTAGTAGGACAAAGTACAGAAAGAGCTCCATTAAGCCCTGTTGTAGGAGCATATACGTGTACAATGTGTCCAGCTCCTTTAGATAATACTGCTTCAGAAACATTTAACCTTCTTATTCCTTCTACTGGCAATACGGCGATAACAACACAAACAACACTTGGAGGAACTACTTACAACGGAGTAGGTACACAATCTGGATGTGTCGTTAATGGAAGTCAAACAACTTGTAACTTAAATAGTGGAACTGTTGCTGGAATAACTGGTACAGCATTTAATCCAGGCGGTGGTCCTGTAACCTGGTCAGGTACACATACATTTGATAATGGCGCTACTGGACCTAGTGATTGTTCTACAGTATCTGGAACTTGGTCTTGGGCATCTAATACTATAGGGACTGTAGGAGGTGCTTTTACTAGCGCTAGTTCTGGAGATTGTGCACCACCGCTTACGCAATTAAGATTTGAAGATTTTGAAGATAACACACTTACATTTTCTGTAGAGCAAGGCTCTTTATTTCACGATGGAGGAAATGATTATGTACATATTGTTCCTTTAAATGGACCTGCTGAAGCTGATATTGCATCTATTGGCAACAACCATTTTGGCGTTGAAGATATGGATGATGGAAATTCGAGACCGCGTACTATTGAATTACGTTGGGAGGATATACCTGTAAGCTCATTTTCTAATATTACTGTTGCCGCTAATTTTGCAGAAAGTAATGCTGATGGATCTGAGAGATGGGATGCTAACTCAGCTGTATTTGTTCAATACTCCTTTAACAATACAGGTTGGACAACCATTCTTTCTATACAATCAACAATTAATGGTGATAACTCTGCTCCTAGAATAGATACTGATGGAAGTGGAAATGGTGATGGTACTGAAATAACAAATGTTTTTCAAGAGTTTGCACCTGAATTTGCTACTGGAGGCAATCCTACAGTAAGTATCCGTATACTTGTTGAAAACTTAGATTTAACTAACGAAGATGTCGCCATAGATAATGTAACAATATCAGGAAACTAATATATTTCATATAAATTATATAATAACGGCTATCCAAGGGTAGCCGTTATTTTTTTGATCTTTTTTTAGAAGGAGTTAACATTCTCATTCTATTTTTTATCTTCGCTAGCAAACTCTAACAAACCAGTGCTATTTAACTCTTTTGATTTTGGGCTTTTCTTACCCATCGTCTTTATCCTATATTGGGTAGTAGGACGTAAGCGCATACAAGGTCAAAACCTAGTACTGCTTATTGCGAGTTATTTCTTTTATGGGGTTTGGGACTGGCGATTCTTATTGCTTATTTTTGCGAGTTCACTAGTAGACTTTTATGCTGGTAAATACATAAGTAAAGCACAAACCAAACAAAGAAAACGACTCTGGTTATACAGTAGTCTTAGTTGGAATCTCGGTGTTCTATTTGTATTTAAGTATTACAATTTCTTTTTAGACAATTTAAAAACACTTTTTGAGATTCCAGAAAATACGTTTACCACACTGGATATTATCATTCCTGTAGGGCTTAGTTTTTATACATTCCAAACCATAGGATATACTATGGATGTATATCGTAAAAAAATACCTCCTTCTCAAGACCTCTTAAAGTTCTTATGTTTTGTGAGTTTCTTCCCTCAATTAGTAGCAGGACCAATAGAACGTGCTAGTAAGTTATTACCTCAATTTAGCAAACAACGCACTTTTGGCTATGATAAAGCAAAAGATGGCTTAAGACAAGTATTATGGGGGCTCTTTAAAAAGATAGTCGTTGCCGATAATATTGGGGTTGCTGTATTTGCAATTTACAATCATCCAGAAAGCTATGGATCACTCACCATTATATATGGAGCATTCTTATTCTTATTCCAGTTATATGCCGATTTTTCTGGGTATTCAGATATTGCGATAGGAACAGCTAAACTCTTTGGGTTTGACTTAAGCACTAATTTTAAGCTTCCGTATCTAGCAAATAGTGTTACTGGTTTCTGGCGTAGGTGGCATATCACCTTATCAAAATGGTTTCAAGACTATGTATATGTTCCTTTTGTAAAAGGAAATACGCTAGGTTTTTTATCCAAACAATCTAAGAAAATAGTAGGGCTCCTACTCACCATGGGGCTTATAGGTTTATGGCATGGTGCAGATTGGACATATCTTGCTTTTGGATTATTACACGGAGTTCTTATTATCATAGAAGGAACAACCATCACTCGTAAAGGCAAAAAAATGAAATTGCACCAATGGTTAGAAACGGGTGTATTCTGGTCCAAGTTTTATACAGTGACATTTTTGGTAGTGTCCTTGATTTTCTTTCGCGCAAGCACACTAGAGAAAGCAATTGTGATGTTAAAAGAGATCATTACTCAAAACGTTGCTTTCTATAATTTTAATCTCATCATTGGTAAAAAGATTATATTTCTAATTATTATGATTGTGGCAGAGGTTTGGAGAAAGCGATACACACATCCATTTACAAACTTAGAAGGTGTATTTCCAAAAATAGTGCGATGGGGAATTTATTATTTCTTGATATTTGCAATCATTAGATATGGACGCCCTCAAGAAGAATTTATTTATTTTCAATTTTAATGATTAAAAAATTTCTCATACATACATGCATTTTCTTGATTCCAGTAATCATAGGCTATGCTATTCTTGAGAACTATACTCGTAACTTACCTCTTTCTCCAAAAGCAAAATCTGCTTTTTATAAAAAACATCAAAATAATATTGAGATATTAATCTTAGGTGCATCTCAAAATAGAGATGCCATCAATCCTGAATTTTTATCCCAAAAAGCATTAAATCTTGCGTATCCTGATCAAGACTATTATGTAAGTTCTAAACTATTAGAACAAATAGGGCCAACACTCACATCCTTAAAAACTGTTATTGTCCCTATTTCTTATGGTCATTTTGAAACAGCACCAAATCAAAAAGAAACATGGAAAAACAGCATGTATCGTCACTATTTTGGGGCAACCATATCAGAAAAGTTCACTTACTTTAAAGACAACTTTCTATACATCAGTTTTCCAAATTACTATTCTACAAAAATAAACAGTCACAGAAATGGAAAAAATACAGTAGACTGTAATGAGTATGGGTATAACAGGGATGTGAGTACTTCTGCTTTTTATAAATTAAAATACGATAGTCTCTCTATTGCAAAAAGCCCCGTCCCTATAACACCTTTACAGGAAAATCCTGCATTTATTCCTGAGAATATAGAAAGACTAGAAGCAATATTAAACTATTGCTCACAGCAAAATTATAAGGTGATACTTCTAGAAACTCCTACAACAGTGCTTTTTAAACAACAAAGAATTCCCGAAGTACTCCATAGAAAAGATAGTATTCTATCATTGATCAAATCAAAATATACGATACAACACATTGATCTAGATACAAATAATGATTACTCTATAAAAGATCGTAGAGATAATAATCATTTAAGCACGCAAGGGGCAAAAAAATTTACAAAACGTCTCAATAAAATAATAGAATAGCTTTCTATATCTTTAAGGAATCCATTTTTTATCAAAATTAGGCTTGCGTTTTTCCAAGAATGCATTTCTTCCTTCTATAGCTTCATCTGTCATATATGCAAGTCGCGTTGCTTCTCCTGCAAATACTTGTTGTCCTACCATACCATCATCGGTAAGATTCATTGCAAATTTGAGCATTTTGATAGATATAGGAGATTTTGCAAGAATTTCTTGAGCCCATTCGTATGCCGTATCTTCTAACTCATCATGAGGAATTACGGCATTCACCATTCCCATCTCATAAGCTTCTTGAGCAGAATAATTACGCCCTAAAAAGAAAATTTCTCGAGCTTTTTTCTGCCCCACCATTTTTGCGAGGTACGCAGAGCCATATCCTCCATCAAAACTGGTTACATCTGCATCTGTTTGTTTAAAAATAGCATGTTCTTTACTAGCCAATGTAAGATCACATACCACGTGTAAACTATGTCCACCTCCTACTGCCCATCCAGGAACTACAGCAATCACAGCTTTAGGCATAAAACGAATTAATCGTTGTACCTCAAGGATATTAAGTCTATGATATCCATCATCACCTACGTATCCTTCTTTACCACGAGCTTTTTGATCTCCTCCACTACAAAAGCTATATACGCCATCTTTAGAAGAAGGGCCTTCGGCAGATAACAGGACAACTCCTATAGAAGTGTCTTCGTTTGCGTCATAAAAAGCATCGTATAATTCACTTGTCGTTTTTGGGCGGAATGCATTGCGTACATCAGGTCTATTAAACGCGATCCTAGCCACTCCATTCCTTTTTTTATACGTGATATCTGTATATTCTTTGGCTATTTTCCAATCTGAACTCTCCATAAATACTATTTTAGCGTAAAAATAAACCTTTATTAGATTTTTAGACATGAAAAAGTTGACCTTTTGTATTGTTGTTTTTTTTGCTTTCGCGAAAGCGGTATTAGCCCAAGAAACAAATGCCCCCTATATATTTACAGATCTAATTAATCTTGAAGCTACTCCTGTGATTAGTCAAGGAAATACTGGAACTTGTTGGAGCTTCTCTACCTCGTCCTTTCTCGAAAGTGAGATTGAACGCCTCACTGGCAAAAAAGTAGATCTCTCAGAAATGTATACTGTACGTAATACGTATCCCATAAAGTCAGAAAATTATGTGATGCGACAAGGGAAGGCACAATTTAGTGAAGGTGGGCTTGCTCATGATGTTATTAATAGTGTAAGTCGATTTGGCCTTGTACCTGTAGATGCATATTCTGGGCTTGCTCCTACAGAAAATAGACACAACCATGCAGAGATGGTTGCTGTGATACAAGCAATGCTAGACACTTATATAGAGAATCCTGGACGTACCCTTAGTAAAAAGTGGAAACCTGCAGTAAATGCTGTACTAGATATATACTTAGGAGAACAGTTAACGCAATTTTCATATAATTCTAAAGAATATACTCCGCAAAGTTTTGCGAGTGCAATGAAGATACATCCTGATAATTATGTATCGCTTACTTCATTTATACAAGCACCGTTTTATGATTCATTTATATTAAATATACCAGATAATTTTTCAAACGGATCATTTTACAATCTACCACTAGACGCCTTTATGCAAAGTATAGACGATGCCTTAGATAAAGGTTTTACACTCACTTTAGATTGTGATGTAAGCGAACTATCATTTTCATCAAAACAAGGAGTTGCTGTCATCCCTAAACAAAGTGAAAATGCAAAGTTAGCTGTATTAGGTCCTGAAAAAGAAAAAATGATTACTCAACAATACCGTCAAGATGAGTTTGAAAACTTTAATACGACAGATGATCACTTAATGCATATCACTGGTAAAGCAAAAGATCAGTATGGTAACATCTACTATAAAGTTAAAAATTCTTGGGGTACAGATACTAACCGTACAAAATATGATGGATACATATATATGAGTGTTTCATATATGCGTTTAAAGTCAATTTCTGTGCTTATGCATAAAGATGCACTATCAAAATCGATTGCAAAAAAAATTAAATTATAACCAACAATTGATCAAAATTGCTTCATAATGCTTATTTCATCGAGCAAAATAACCACTTAAACGATTCATGTTGTTTTATTTTGCTATGCGCGCATAGCAAAATAAAGAGGGATTATCTTTGTACTCTATAAATATCTAGGGGTATGTATTTAACAGAGTCAATTATAAGCACGGAGGTAAAGAAAGTTCATAATTTAAAAAAGGGAACTCTCTATGTATTTGATAACTTCATAGTTTCAGAGTTTAATGAAGGGATTATTTTAGATTTTGATTGTATCGTAGAGGTATACCATTATCTTAATCTATACAGTAAGAATAAACATAATTTCGGATATATTTCAAATAGAATTCATCAGTACACTGTAAAAGTTACTGATTTTATGAAAGCAAATGTCCTAGCTCAAAAAATGTATCCGTCTGCAGTTGTCGCATATGATGAAGCTAGTAAGAATACATTTAAATTTGAGAAACAACTCAATAATTGTCATGCTATTTTATGTGACTCTCTAGAAAATGCTGTTGTTTACTTAACAGGAGTTTTAACAAAAGTGTGTTAAGTATGGTCTGATTATTGTGATTATTTACTAGATTGCTCTTAAAATATCACGCTATGAAAAGATTGTATTTTTTGCTTTTAGTTTTTCTTCCTTTTGTGAGCTTTGGACAAGGCTTAGATTTTGAAACTACGGGTTTTGAGATTAAAGCTCTTACACTTACAAATACAACTAGAAGTTTATTATCCTACGATCTTATAAACGAAGATGTACCTACCCGATTAAAAAGGTTTGACTCTAGATCACGACAAGAAATATATAATACAAGCCGATCTTTTATCTATGCAGTAAGAAGTAATTTCAGTAACAGAAATACTAAAAATCCCATTGTAAATATTGCACCTTTAAGTGAAAATGACATGTATGCTTTTGGAGATGATGGCGCGATTAATGGTGTAAAAAACATTGCATATAAACCTTCATCTGGTGGCAACATATATGCTGCATATTGTGCTGCTGTATATGCTGCTAGGGCTCAAAATTGAAAAACCTAGTCTATAAGGTGAATTCCATCTTCTTTAATAAGAATTTTTTGATCTTTATATAATGTTCCTATCGCTTTTTTAAAGCTCTTTTTACTCAGTCCTAGTTGTGACTGGATATCTTCTGGCGCAGACTTATCATGTAATGGTAAGAATCCATCATTTGCTCCTAGTTCTTCAAATATAAATTGAGCATTAGGTTCTATACTTTTATATCCCTCTTCTTGTAGTACAATATCAATTTTTCCATCAGGACGTATCTTTTTTACCCATCCTTCTAATTGATCTCCTGTACGTATATCTTCAAAAATATCTTCCTTATAAATAAGCCCTTTATGTTTTGAATTTACAATGGCATTTGCTCCTCTATCTGTTATATGAGAAATCAACAGGTTGACTTTATCAAATTTTTTAATTGTAAGATCATCATTAGAGAGATATTTTATCGTCTTACTTGTCGCTGCAAGTCGATTTGTTTTTTCATCTAAGTACATATATACAATATACCAACTCCCTACTTTCATTGGTCTGGCTTGTTGTGCAAAAGGAACAAAGAGTTCTTTTTCAAGTCCCCAATCTAAAAAGGCACCAATATTTGACACAGTAGTACATCTCAAATAACCAAAACTATTACGTTCTATAAAAGGCTTTAATGTTGTGGCTACAGGGCGTTCTTCATGATCAAGGTAGACATATACATCTAATTCATCCCATATCTTATATTCTTCTGGAACATATTTATTAGGTAATAATACATCATCACCGGCTTCATTAGATAAAAAAAGACCAGGTTCTGTCTCTCTATCTATTCTCATTCTATGGTATTGTCCTATCTCTAGCATATCTTATAATAAGGTGCAAAAATACAATTACTTATACAAAAAAACGCTTTGACTATCGTCAAAGCGTTTTTAAAAAATGGATTGGTTAGTTAAGCTAGTCCATTTTAATTATATACAGATTCTTTATTAAAATGCTTTGTAAGCATATAATAAACAACTGCACGATATTTATTACGGTTTGATTTTCCGTAAGTATCAAGAACGCTCGCAAGACCGCTATCTAATGCTGATCCATCACTTAATCCTAATTTCTTTATTAAAAAATTATTTTTAACTGTAGCTAGTTCACTCTCATCACTCCCAGATACTGTAGCGGCATCTGCATTATATATAGATGGGCCACAACCTATAGTTACTTTTGTAAGAAGATCCATATCAGGAGTCATTCCACATTTGTTTTTTAAATCATCTGCATACTTTGCGATGAGATCGTCTCTTTTGCTCATAATGATAAAATTACTTGTTGGTTTAAAATATTATTGCACTTAAAGATAAAATATTTTCTAATACTTATCCAATATTTTTTTATTTGATATGTTTAAAGTAGTTTAAAAGCACTTCATCGTTAATTTTACGCGGTGTAAAGACTTCTAGAAGCGTAGGTTGTTCATCTGATGCATATAATTCATTTTTTATAATTGCACATTCTTCTTCATTTACAGCTTTCAGATATTTTAATCCATACATCACACAAAGCTCTTTGGCTGTTAATTGATGCGTTGTTTCAAAAAAAGTGTCAAAACCATTGGTGTTTTTATCTCTATTTGGGAGTATCCTAAAAATACCTCCTCCATTATTATTAATAACTATGATTTTAAAATTAGTAGGTATATACATATTCCATAATGCATTACTATCATAAAAGAAGCTTAAATCTCCTGTAATAAATGTCGTAGGTTTCTGTGTAGCGACTGCAGCTCCTATAGCGGTACTTGTACTCCCATCTATACCGCTAGTTCCTCTATTACAATAAACATCTAGTGTTTTATTAAGATCAAAAAGTTGTGCATAACGTACTGCACTACTATTTCCAATTTGTAACATAGAACCATCTGGGATGACAGAAAGCATATGGTCAAATGCCTTAAAATCACACCAAGGCATTTGTTCAATATAGGTTTTATGTAACTGATAACGCTTTGTTCTTATAGATAACCAGTATTCTTTATAATTTCCTTTTCCTTGAGACAGCTTAGGAATAAAACAGGTAAAAAACGAACTTGGAGTAAGTTCAAAATGTTTATTTAAACAAAAATAAGTGTCATATGCCTTTTTCACATCTACATGCCAGTGATTTTTAGGTTGATAATTACGTAAAAAAGCTTTTATCTTTTTTGATATTACCATACCTCCAAACGTAAGTAAAATGTCAGGTTGTAGCATTTTAAAACCTTCATCATCTAATGCACCTATCATATTATCAATCCTAGTAAAAAAGTCAGGATGACTTATATTTGATGTCGTTTCTGAAAAAACAATCACAGAAGGGTCATTTCCCAATACGTCTATAACTTCCTGATCTATAGCATGAGGTGGGTTGACTCCTACAATAATCATCTTACGCTCTGCAGTATTCCAGATATCTACAAAAGGTTGCATCTCTTCTTCACTAATTTCTTGTTCAATAGGATGTGGAGCAACTTGAATTGGAGTTACTGTTTTTTCTGAAACCATTTCATATAAGGGTTCATAAAAAGGAACATTAATATGCACAGGACCACTCTGTTCTATAGCCTTGTTAAGTGCTTTATTAATTTCCTGTTCATTATGACGTCTACTCTCCCCTATCTTCTGCAATAGATGTTTATCTGTAATCGTTTCTACAGGAACTATCTCTGAGTATAAATTTGCAGAATACATGATGTGATTTTCAAACACATTTTTCTGTCTTATTGTTTGTCCATCTCCTATATCGATGCGTTCTACAGGACGATCTGCGCTTATAACAATAAGAGGGATGTCACTATAAAAAGCTTCAGCTATAGCTGGATAATAATTAAGTAATGCGCTCCCTGAAGTACAAACCAATGCAACTGGTTTTCTGGTTTGTTGTGCAATTCCTAATCCAAAAAAAGCAGCACATCTTTCGTCTACAAGACTATATGCTTTTATCTCAGGGTTTTTGGTAAACTCAATAGTTAATGGGGCATTACGAGAGCCTGGAGAAATAACAACTTGAGTTATTCCTTTACTAAGACAAAGGCTAACGATAGATTGTGCAACTGGTATTTTAGAATGCTTCATGTGTCGTTGTAAAAATACAATACTCTAAGGATAATTCAGCTATATATCTTAAAACAACACTTTCCCCATGGTTCCTAATTTATGCACCGTTTCTTCCCACTCTGCATCTGGAATACTTGCAGCTGTAATACCACCACCTACATATACATGTGTACCTGCAGCTGTACGTTCCATACATCGCAAATTCACAAAAAGATGTGTACTCTTTTTTACACTACGATACGCAAGATTTTCTACATTACGTCGAGTTCTTGACCTTGTTGTCTCTCTTGTGATATTAAGCTCTCCTAAAAACCCTGTGTAAAAAGAACGATCATAATGTTCGTTTTCCAGAATAAATGCTTTGGCATCATCTACTGGTAATCCACATACCGCTGGTGTAGGATGTAAGGCTTTAATAATAGATTGCAATGTTACTTTAGTCTCATCAAACTTTGCAGAGATTGCTGTTTTTAAGTGTAATAAACTACCCGCCTGATGATTTTCTACAGTACCCACAATAATTTCTTGTACCAAAGGTTCTAAACGAGATACAATCGTATCTGTCACTAGTTGTTGTTCTTCTATTTCTTTGGTCCCCCAAATGATATTTGAGGCATTTGTATACTTCTGAGTTCCGGCAAGGGACATCGTATATACCCTCTTATTTTTAACAGAAAGTAATGTTTCTGGAGTTGCTCCTAGCCACAAACCAACCTTAGGATGATACCATATATAAACAAATGCATTGGCATAGGTCTGTAATAACTTCTTAAAAATAGTTATTGGAGCTGTCAAGGTATTAGGAAAAGTACGCTTTCGCGAAAGCACAACCTTCTTTAACCCATTCTCTAGTATTTCATCAATTCCACTTTGAACCAAAGAAATATGTATTTCCTTATCGGTTTGATCTTCTTTTGGAAGTATAAATTCTTGTACTGTTTCTGAAGAATCTGTTGCTATGTATTCACATTGTATAGCATATGTTTCTGGAATAAGAATTCCTTTTTGACATTCATCAAAAGGGGCAAATGCAAAACCAGATTCTTCAAAATTTTCAAGATAATGCACCACATCTGTTTCTTGATAAAAGCCATATAAATGTGACTCTCCAGGCTTTCTGTAAGCAACAAATGGCAACACATCATCAAACTGATTTGTTATATGTTCAAAAAAAGAAGTGTTTGTCATTATTTTTTAGGCAAAGCTATGGTAGTGAGTTTTACTTTTGAGATTAAGGTGTTTTCTTCATCAACCACATCAATATTCCAAAGTTGGGTAGTACGTCCTTTGTGTATAAAAGTAGCTTTTGCATACACCATTCCATCTCGTTTACTCTTTAAGTGATTTGCAGAGATCTCTATACCACGCACATACATATTTTCTCCATCTAGAAACATAAAACTCGCGGCACTTCCTACACTCTCTGCAAGGGCAACCATAGCACCTCCATGCAAGACGCCATCTGGTTGATGTACTCTAGGAGTAACTGGCATTTGAGCAACAACATAATCATCCCCAAAGTCAACATACTGGATCTCCAGCGTTTCCATTAAGGTGTTTTTACAGCTATCTGCAAGTTGTGCAAGGATTTGTTCTTTAGTCAAATTCATTACCGTATTTTTATACAACGAAGATACAATTTATGAGAGCAAAGACCTTACAAAATGAACGTGCAAAACTATTACCTCTTGAGTCACATCATTATCGGGATTTATTACCTCTTTCTAAAGAAGTTGATTTATATCAATACGGATCGTCTGACATATCTACTCCTAAAAAACTTAAAGGATATATGAAGGAAGCTTTTGCAAAAAAAGAACAAGGTCTTGCCCTTCCATTTATTATTTATGACAAAAAATCAAATCACTTTGCAGGAAGTACTCGTTTTGGTAATATTGACAAACATAACAAAGTAGTTCATATAGGATGGACGTGGTTAGGAGATGATTTTCGCGGAAGCGGACTCAACCACCACATAAAATACTTAATGCTCAGTTATGCTTTTGAAAAACTATATTATGAGAAAGTAGAGTTTCGTATAGATGAGCGTAATATGCGTTCTAGACGTGCTGTTGAGAAAATTGGAGGTATTCTAGAAGGTATCCTACGTAAAAACATCATTACCAAAGGAGATTTTAGACGCAGCTCTGCCTGTTACGGTATTTTAAAAGACGAATGGCCTACAATTAAAGCCACTATTTTTAAAGATATAAAATAAAAAACGTTTGTTCTTTAATTCAAAAACAACCTATTTCTTAATCGTAAAGCTAAAGATAGATCCTTGCCCTACAGCAGATTTTAATATAATTTCTCCTCCAAGTTTATGAATAAGTTTTTTTACAACGGCTAGCCCTATTCCAGATCCTGTATTTCCTTGGCGATCTTTATGATCACTCCTATTAAAAAGATTAAAGATCGTTTCTTGTCTTTCTTTCTCTATTCCAATACCATTATCCTTTACAGCAAAATAATAAAAAGCCGCATCTTCAGAAAAGGTAGTTTCTACATAAGGGACTTCACTATGATTATATTTTAATGCATTCCCTATAAGATTCATAAATATCTGAACAATCGCTGTTTTATTAATAAAAACAGAAGTATCTATCTCTGGATGTTTAAACTCCGCACGATCCACAAACATAATAGCATCTATCTGACGATAGATATTTTGTAGTTTTACTTCTTCTTTAGAATGTTGTAAAATCTTATCACTCTTATAATAGTTAAGCATTCCGTCTATATAATCTCGGAGGGCATCAGAAGATTCTTCTATATATGCTACATATTGATTTCCTTCTTCATTAAAAACCGAACCATACTCTTCTTTTAATAGATATACTAATGAAGTAATAGTAGCCAGCGGGGATTTCAAATCATGAGAAACAATTCCTGCAAAATCTTTTAATTGCTTATTTCGTTCTTCTAATTGTTCTTGACTCTGAAGAAGTAGGCTATTCTTTTTATGCAATTCAAACAAGTTTACTACTTGGCTTCCCAGCTTAATCATTGCTTTTATTTGATGATCATTTAACCTTCTAGGTTTTGTATCATAAACACATAATGTTCCTAACGAGTAATTATCATCATTTACGAGAGGAACTCCTGCATAAAAAATAGCATTATGTTCTTTTACAAGAGGATTATCCCTGAAGCGATCATCTTCTCTTGCATCTTCGATCACAAAGATTTCTTTATCTTCCAAAATTGCATGACCACAAAAAGAAATAGTACGAGGAGACTCACTAAAGGGTACTCCTAAATGAGATTTTAAAAAATTACGTTCTTTATCAAGTAACGTTACTAATGAGATAGGAGTATCGCAAATTGCTGCAATAAGAGAAGTTATATTATCATAATCCTTTTCTGGAAGTGTATCTAGTAATTTATAGGATTTTACAGCTTCTAATCGTTCTCTCTCATTATCAGGAAATCTCGGTGCTATCATATCTTCATTTTATTGTAAAACAACTATATAGTCGAAATAATAATACGCAAATTTCAATAATAAATTATATATTCTTATTTAGAAAGAAATCAATTAAGGTTATTTTTGAGGTTTAAGGATATTATATGATTTCCGCTTTCGCGAAAACTAATAAAGATGATAGAAAATCAAATTACATATACGCATACAAATACCTACACCACTCTATATACGTGTACCCAAAAAACAAAAAATGTATGGTTTGCTTTTCATGGCATGGGACATCTCACTCGGTATTTTATAAAACATTTTGAAGGACTTAATCCTGATGAAAATTATATTATCGCTCCACAAGCGCCTAGTAAATATTATCAAGATAGAGGTTTTAAGTATGTAGGAGCTAGCTGGCTTACCAAAGAGAATACGGCCTTAGAAAAAGAAAATGTATTGCGTTATGTAGATGCCGTTTGGGCAACTGAATCAAAAAAATGGGAAGAACTAAACGTTAATCTCATTCTGATGGGATACTCACAAGGAGTATCTATAGTAACACGTTGGGCTAGTAGTCGCAATATAGATTGTAAGCATCTCTTACTCCATTCTGGTGCCATCCCTCAAGAATTAACGCCTTCCGATTTTGAACATTTATCACCTACAACCACCGTTACTTATCTATATGGGGATAAAGATAAATATATCAATGAAGCGCGCAAAACTGAGCAACAGTTAAAAGGAACATCTCTTTTTGGTAATCGTTTACACGTTGAAGTTTTTGATGGAATTCATGAAGTGAATGATTCTTTTATAAATACACTTCTGTAATTCTTACTAAAAATCCCCATGATATATAAGTCATAGGGATTTTATACCAATTATTATTTATAAAAGAATAAGCCATGCTTTTTCCAGAAAAACATCTTTTCAAGTTCTACGTTTTTTTGACTGTTTACTTTCTGTTCAGATAATGAAAAGTGAGATACTTTAACCCTAAGAAATTCATACAAAAGGAAAAGCTGCTCTTAAAAAGAGCAGCTTTTCTAAATTATATATATAGTTAGCTTAGACTATTTTGATTTTTTCTGTCTTTGAAGCCTTTTATATTCTTTTTTGGTAAGCCCTTCCATTTCCTTATTGAATCTTCTTTCAGCTTCTTCATTGACAGGAGACTCAGCGCTATTTACAATATTCTCATCACAGAAACTAATAGACCAGCTATTTAATGTTCCTTGATCACCACCTGCATCATCAGTTACACTTAAAACCCAATTACCAGTAGTAGACTCCCCATCAAAAGTAGCTGCAAAAGTACCACCTTCTGGTTGGAACATTCCTGTAAATGGCGCAGCTCCAGTTGTAATATTAGGAGCTCCATCTCTAAACTCAGTCATTGTAAAGCTGTCACCAGCACCTCCGTTATCGGAAGTTAAATCAAGCATAGTTCCAACTGGAGATATTAATGTAATATCTAGATCACCATCAAAAGTATGAAAGATATCAAGCGTTACATTATCAATATCTGCATCTACACCTATAGTTCCCATAGCCGTGCTTGTAGCCGCAACAGTAAATGTTGTATTACTTATAATATCAGTACCAGCACCACCACCAACAAACGTGTTAGTCATTCCTTCACAAGGAAAAATACACATTGCATCTGTAATAAACGTTCCAGAAAGACCATTTGCAGTACTCCAAGTACCTGAAGATGTAGAACAATCTACGCCTGTTGTAAATGAATGTGTTCCATTCCAAGTAATATCAATACCTTGTGATGTATACATTCCTTCTACAGTACAAGTAGTTGAACCTCCACCTGCAGTAGTAGTACATCCACTTTGTGAATTACCCGTTGCAGATCCAAAATCTAATGTATTAAAGATCGTTTGTGTTGTGATATCTGTATCATCTCCATCTCCAGTACCTGTATTAAAGATAATGCTCCAAGTACCACTTGCTGCTGTTACACTCATTGCATCAGAAGAAAAAGATCCTGTAAGTGGCACAACAGCACCACGTGTGTTTTCTTTTACTACAGTAATAAGAGATGCTTTTGAATTTGAATTTGCATCTGTAATTGTTGGATTAGATCCATTGCTATTTACATTAAAAACAAATGAAGAAGATCTAGAATTACTAGAATTGAATACTATATTCATTTCATCATTAGCTGTCAATCCATTTTGTTCTTGTACTGTTCCATTAAAAAACTCAACGACTCCGTTAAGATACGTAATGCTCGCCTTAGCCGTTTCATTATTAATCACTTTAATTTCTACAGTACCGCGATCTTGACTATCTGCCGTTGTATACACACCTTTATACATCCCAAGAGATGAATCTGTATACGTACTTAAATCTGCTACAAGTTCAAGACTATCTATAGTACTTGCATCTTCGATAGTAAGTTCTTCTTCAGAACAAGAGAATAATACTCCCACCAAAAATAAGGAAGTAAATAATTTGGTTAGTTTCATGATTTATCTAGTTTATTTATTGAGTTCAAAAGGTTACAATATATTAAGAATAAATGAGGGATTTAAACTTAATTAACATCTCAAAACACTTTTCGATAAAATACCACTAAGCATCGATGTAATACTCAAACAAATAACTATCAGGTACTAAAAATTAAATTTTATATTTTTTTTAACAAAAATTGCGTTTAAAAACGCAATAATAGCTTATAAAATTGCGTATGTATTCTCTTAAAATATGGGGTTAACAGACTTTTTACTGTTAGGGTATATTCTTTTTTGAACTCCCCTATTACTTTTCGCCATTTTTTAAGCGTCTACGGTAATAACAAAATTTAGGGCAAAAACGTTGAATTGTATCACTTGTCAGAACTTACTTTTAAATCCTTTTTCATACGCTTTCGCGAAAGCGCAACACATAAAAAATCTTCATAGCTTTCCATTACAAGGATTCTTAATTTCATAACCCGAGTTCAATTAAAATAGTGTTAATTTGTAATCAACATCTCGATATTGTTCATAAAAGAATCAACATGTTTTTTCCACGAAAATAGCTGTGCCTGTTCTACGTTTTTTTGACTATTTATTTTCTGTTCAGGTACTGAAAATTGAGAAATTTTAATCATTTTCTCTTTTATTTCATCAACAGATTGTGGATTGCAGTAGTGAGCTACTGTTCCTCCTACTTCTGGTAGACTGGATGTATTTGAACATATTACATCTGTGCCACAAGCTAACGCTTCTAACACAGGAAGGCCAAAACCTTCATACAAGGAAGGATAAATTAAAGCGCTCGCATGACTATATACTATTGGTAATTCTTCTTCTTTTATATATCCCAATATTTTTATATGGTCTCTATATGGGTGTATTGCTAGTTCTTTTTTAAAGTTTTCAGTTTTCCATCCAAGTCCACCTGCAAACACAAGGTTGTATGGCTTGTTTGTTTCGTTCATAAAAATGGTATAGGCTTTAAGTAAACGTACCAAATTTTTTCGGGGCTCTATGGTCCCAACAGACAAAAAATATGGTAACTCTATACCGAAATTATGAACTACATCTTTATTTTTATTTGGTTGAAATCTATTGTCTTTCCCTAGTAAAAGAATCTTGTTTTTACCTTTGGTAAATGGGTAATGTTGCTCTAAATCTTTTCTAGTGTTTTTAGAGTTTGTAAAAATCAAATGTGTATTCTTTAATATTCGTTTCAAAAATATCCGTTGCAGTATCTGGCTATGCCAACGATGATATTCAGGAAGTATTATAGGCGTAAGGTCATGTATAAATGTAACGCGTTTTATTCTTTTAGGTAAATTGAAAGGTCCAAAATGAGCGGGTTCAAAAACAACATCTACTTTTTGTTTTCTTAGTATATAGGGAATTATAAAAAACAATCTAAGCGATGCAAAACCAATAGGTAGGCTACTATTTGGAATCGCAATCTGCTTTATATGAGATAGTTCATCATCTTTTTTTTGACGAACTAGAATATATTCATGTCCATCATTTCTTTTTAACAACTCTTTAATCAAAGATGTAGTATATATATGAATACCTGCATTTTGATTATCTAACGTGTCGGCAAGTATGGCAATTTTCATAAATGAACTGTTAATCAATAATAATTATTTGTTTTCATTTGCTTTTTATTTTTTAACCAAAATAACATCTGAAATATTTTTGGCATTTCATCTTTATAAGATCCAGCTATTCCTCTTCTAAAAAATTTATTAACATGTTCTACTTTTTGTTCTGTATTTTTTATTCTCCTTCCTTCAACTCCATATTGTGGCATTCCTTTTTTTAGTGATTGAAATGTTGGGAGTTTTTTTAAATTAGGCGCTGGAAGCTCCATTATTTCTTTGAGGCGTTCCACTTGACCAATGGGATCTTTAATTAAGTCTTCATAGCGAATTACAAGATCTGCTTTGTTCACCCATTTCTCTACATTTACAGACCAACCTCCAAAAAAACTACCTCCTCTTGCTAGGATTGCTTCAGTCAGATTTTTGTAATAATTAGAACCAGGAGCGATGATGTCTTTTCTGTGGTGGGCAATAGAAACCAACGCATCTCGACCGTCCCTAATTATATATACAGATTTCATAGATTGAAGATCTCTTGGGAGTTGATGAGGCAATAAGTGCGTTTTAACTACAGGAAATGAAGAGAAATTCTTGAGTACTTTTTTGTCTGTTTCCATATGAAACTCACTAGATTCAATACCGTATACATCAAAAAGAATATTTCTAAAAAAAGTGTTTCCTGACCTAGGAAAAGATGCTAACCAAATCATTAAAAATATTTATATTTATCCAATATACAAATATACCTTAAATAAAAGAGGAGCAAATGTATATATTTGTAGTCTTACTTATAGGAAATCATTGTTCTTATTTACTCGCCAAAAACATTTATTATTAAGTGCAAACTACTCACATTGATAATCATTATTTTTCATGAACCAAATTGTTAATTTATTTAAGTGTAATTTAAATGAACAAGTTTTAAAAGTGAACGAAAATTCTTTTAGTAAAGGAAAAATAATTTCGCTTCTCAAAAATCTTAGTTTGACCTTTTTATCTACTTGGGTGATTTATGCATTTGATATAGAGGGTGATTTAAATTTGCCCGTTATTATGGCAATAGCATGTGTGGCATTTATTATAAACGCTTTATTACCAATCTCATATAGGCTTTTCTTTTTTTTCATAGCCTCATTAGTCCCTATTTTTTATTTTTTTTCACCTGCCCAAGCTTTTACATTTATAGGAATCGCATTAGCTTTGATAGGTATTTGTCATTTACCTTTTTCTATAACAATAAGAAAATTACTAGTAGTCCTTTTTGGAATTTGCTTGGCATTTTGTCAATATACTATTAAAAAGACTGGTTTTGTAGGTGGTCTTGCATTAACGTCAAATTTTGTGAGTTTACTTGGAGTCATGTTTATGTTTAGAATTATTCTATACTTACATGAACTAAAGTATCAAAAGAAAAAACCTTCTATCTGGCAATCACTTTCTTATTTTTTTACTTTACCAAATTTTAGTTTTCCTATCTTCCCTATAATTGATTTTAAATTATTTAATAGCACATACTATAACAAAAAAGATACAGAGATATATGAAAGAGGGGTTAACCTTATTATACTTGGTTTATTTCAGCTATTATTCTATCGTGTCGTTTATTATCTCTTACCTTTAATAAGTGAAGTAGATGGAGTTCTTATGTTTTTTTATTACATAGCTATTTCATATTTATTTCTAATTAGATTAAATGGACTATTAAATATTGCTATAGGCATACTACGATTATTTGGCTTTAATTTACCTGATATTTTTAACTATATGTTTTTAGCACATGGTTTTGATGATTATTGGAGAAGGGTAAATATTTATTGGAAAGATTTTATGGTGAAAATATTTTACTATCCTATCTATTTTAAATTTCGTAAAAAAAGTACAATTCTAGCACTCACAATTGGCACAGTACTTACATTCTTTTTCAATTGGTTCTTACACTCTTATCAATGGTTTTGGGTTTTAGGAAAATTCTCTTTAAGAGGGCCCGAAATAGTGTTTTGGTCTATACTATGTATCCTTGTATTAGTTGCTGTAGTATATCAAACTAAAAATAGAGGTAAAGCAAACGTGTCTCACTTAAATAATAAAACTTGGAAATTTGCATGTACTCGAGCGCTTCAAATTATTTTTACAAATCTAATCATTGCCATTATTTATAGTCTGTATAACAGCCCATCCTTTTCTGATTGGATAAACCTCTTGATAAAAATAAAAAGTTCATCGATAATTGAAATAGGATATGTGCTTCTCATTTTTTTATTAACATTATTATCACTTGCTTTAGGTGTCTGGATGTACGAAAATGAAAAATTCAGAACCCTCTTTCGATTTTTTTACAGAAGTCAAGATATCTACAAGTTTGCATTTTTGATAGGGGTATTATTCATTACTAGCTCATTTGCAAGCAATTTGTTATCCAAAAAGAATCAAAGAACATTACAAGCCTATGTTTCGCATCGGTTAAATAAAACTGACACTGAACTTCAATCTAAAGGGTATTATGAAGAGATATTGACTGGTAACCAATTTAATTCTCAATCTTGGCAAAATGAATCAAAGAGACCAGCACGATGGATTCGACTGAATAAAACTGGAGCTATGATTCAGAAAGACCTCTTTGTTAATTTGAAACCAAATATTGACATCATATTTAAAGATGGGCATTTGGTAACTAATAGTTGGGGCATGAGAGACAAAGAATACGCTAAAAAAAGACCTGAACATACAACACGAATTGCTATTCTAGGCGGATCTTTAGAAATGGGTACTGGGGTAGACAACAATGAAGTATTTGAAAATTTGATTGAAGATAAACTTAATGGTAATAGAAAAACTAGTGATCCTAATTATGAAGTTTTAAATTTTTCTATATCAGGCTCCTCTGTAATAGAAAATATTGAAAAATTTCATAAACAAGTAAAGGATTTTGAACCTACTCATGTGCTATTAAGTATGCACGAAAAAGAAGTTTTTCATTTCCAAAAAACATTGAAATGGATTAAAGAACAATCTACAAACACAGAAAGTTTCGAACACATATTAAAAAATAGCCCCTGGCTGTATGAATTAGTCAATTTTATAGAGAAGGAAAATTTAAGTTTTGACCCTAATATGAAGGAAGATGAGGAAATTAAGAAAGGAAATATATTAATAGATTGGTGCATAAATCATCTCAATAAAAAGTGCGTAGAAGAAGGTATAGATTTTTCATTGATTTTATTTCCTAGTTTAGACAATAAAACGCAAAATCTAAACGAGATAGAACATATATCTAAGAAGAATAAGATTAAGTATTATGATATAAGCACCGCCTATTTAAACTATAATAAGAATCTGTTAAGAATAGCAGAATGGGACAACCATCCTAATGCAAAAGCTCATGAATTAATAGCTGATGCACTCTATTTGAAAATCAATAAAAAAATAAATTTGAATGAAAACTGAAATTGAAAATAAATTAAAAGAATATATTGTAAAGAATTTTTTTAGTGGCGATCCCAATTCATTGACCTCTGATACCGAATTATTGACTAGTGGTATCATTGATTCTATTTCAGCATTAGAAATAGTAGACTTCATTGAAGAAAATTTTAATTTGCAATTTGAAGCACATGAAGTAGATAAAGAAAATCTAAATACGATCTCTATATTATCAGATTTTATTATAAAAAAACAAGCATAGTAATCAACTTTGGTAAGAAAAAAAATCATTTTACTAGACTTCAAGTCATACTACACTTCACCACCTTACCAGTTGGGTTTGCTGGTGGCGTATGCTAACAAAATACAAGAGGTTAAAGAAAATGTAGAATTTCTCATTCTTGAATATCCAAGAGAAATTCCTGTTTCAAAAATAGTAAATGACATATTGGATGTAAATGCAGACTTAATTGCCATTTCAGATTATTCCTGGAATCATAAGAAGATATGCGACACGCTTAATATACTTTCCGAGCAAAAAACACTCCCCAAAATACTCATGGGAGGACCAAATTGTTCAGGCAAGCAAGGTGAAGAAATACTTGAAAAGTATGCTATCGTATCTTGCCTAGTAGAAGGTGAAGGTGAACCTTCATTCGCAGATATTTGTCTTGCTCTAGTTCAAGGTAAGGACTTATTTGCTAATTCAAAAAATTGCGTATTTAGAGATGCAAAGGGTCAAATAGTACGACCCAATATTGGTCATAGAATTGAATTATTAGATGACGTTCCATCTCCTTATCTCTCTGGTCTAATTCAACCTAAACCTTCACCCGTATTTTATGAAACAAATAGAGGTTGTCCCTATAGGTGTTCATTTTGTTATTGGGGAAATGGAAACTCCAAAGTGTATCGGATGTCACTTGAAAGAGTACGAGAAGAAATGGATTTTTTTGCTAAAAGTAGAGTCAGGGCTTTTTGGCTGGCAGATGCCAATTTTGGAATTTTTCCGAGTGACGCAGAAATTGCCGAGATCATTGTAAATGTCAATAAAAAAAATGGTTTTCCATTCAAGTCTGTAGGTGTAAATTGGGCAAAAAATAGTAGTGATAGAATCTTGGAAATAGCTTCTATTTTCCAAAAGGGAGGTATCTCATGTGCAACCACTATTGCACTACAAACTGTAACTTCAAAGGCTGAAGAATTTTCTAAACGATACTCCATGTCTCCCTATAAATTTATGAATCTTATACGAAGTGCTGACAAGAGAAATGTTGATACATATACGGATATCATTATTGGTTTACCTGGCGAATCATTAGAAGACTTCTTAAATGGAATTAACATTGTCACAAGTAGTCTAGTACCATCATTGAAGATACATCAATTAGTCTTAATACCAGGTACTGAATTTTATGATAAAAAAGAACAATTAGGTCTTTTGACTACGGCAGATGTAGTTACAGAGCAGGTGCCTGACGATGAAAAATCTGATTATTATGATTGTACAGTAATGAGCAATCCTCTATTGAGCGTAGAGGATATGAAAAGAGGGAGATACTTTATGGGTATCGTTCACTTTCTTCATAATCATAATTTGGGTCAGATGACCAATCATTTTTTATCCAAGTATGATATTTCTAATAAGGAAATATTCCTCTTCATGAATGATGTCCTCCAGAATGAGGATTTGCTTTCATCTAATGAAAGTTATCAGGATTTCCTCTTTAGATTAAGAAATATATTTAAATACTTCATTGATAAATTTGGTGTAGATGATAATCAGTATTTGATGACAGTCAGTCATTCTATTTGGTTCAAAACTAATCAAAAAACAGGATTAAAAGAAAATAACATTCCTTTTCTAAAAACCTTCATTCATGATTTTTATACTGCATTATGTAAACAATATGATTGTTGTCAATCCCAAGAAGAGCAACATCTCTTACACGAAATTATTGAATACAACTTATTGATTGCTCCAAAGCCTAGTTGGAAACCAAAAGACTCTTATGAATTTCAATACAATGTGCATGAAATTTGTAATGATCTGAAAAGCACAATTTTGAACACCACAGATCTTCTTGAAGGCAAAAAAAACACAAAATCTGGGAATATTACTCCTTGGATAGATCTGCCAAAGATCATAGCTGTAGAAACTAAAAAACTAATGTCAAATAGCTACTTGAAATCAAAGCATTACACTATTTCGTATTTAGTTAAAAATCCGTGGGGAATACCGCCATCCAAGGGAAATATTGATTGGCTTCTCAATAGTAAAAGTAAACATTGTGTTGTACACCCCTTGGCTTCTAAAGTCTTATAAATGCATAGTATACAAGACATATTGCATAACGGTTTCAATATAAATCTTAATAGTGTTGCGCTATCTGATGCCTCCAATAATCTCATCACTTACGGTGAGTTACATCATAAAATTTCCATTATACAAGATGTTCTTAATTCTATCGAAATAGGAGAAGGTGTTAGAGTTGGTATCATATCTCGAAAAACTATCAATGCAACCATTTCCATTTTTGGGATTTTAAAATCTGGAGCTGCATATGTTCCTATAGATGCTGAATCACCTGTAGAACGAATGTCTATTATAATTGATAATGCTCAACCAAAAGCGATAATCATTGAAGAAGCTTTAATTGATATTTTAAAGCCTTATCTAAAAACATATTCTATCCAAATAGATTTACCTTTGAATGGGTTGGTCTTAGTCATAAACGAATCATCAGATAAAAATCTTCTTGAGCAACCCAATGATCTTGCTATTATTCTTTATACCTCAGGTTCTACAGGTACACCCAAAGGAGTAATGATTACACATAAGAATGTTTTAAGCTTTATTAAATGGTCAAACGAATTATTAAGTGTTAGTCATGAAGATGTTTTTTTATCTATTGCACCATATCACTTTGATCTATCGACATTTGATCTCTACGTAAGTATGATGAAAGGTGCTCACCTAGTCCTCATAGATGCTGCTACCTCTCGAAACCCAAGAATGATATCTTCATTGATAGCGCAAAGAAAAATTTCCACCCTATATGCAACACCTAGTTTTTTAAAATTGATGCTAAGATTTGGTAAAATTGAACGATTTGATCATACTTCAATAAAGCATGTGCTATTTGCAGGGGAAGTATTCAACATAGAATCTCTTATAGAGATAAAAGAAAAGTGGTCAACTGGAAATTTTTATAACTTGTACGGCCCTACTGAAACGAATGTTGTAACGTACTACAAGATCCCGAATGTGATCTATGGAAGACAATCTGCATTTCCTATAGGTTTACCTTGTCCTTACGTAAAATCGAAATTGTATGACGAGACAAATACTACTTCATCAATAAAAAAAGGAGAGCTACTCATCAGAGGTTCGTCTGTATCTCCAGGATATTGGAACAATAGTGCTAAAAATGCAGATGCTTTCATAAAAGATGATGAGAATGAAACATGGTACAAAACTGGTGATTGGGTGATGTTAGATGAATCGGGCAATTATGTATTTATTGGTCGAAAAGATAGAATGGTGAAAAAGAATGGCTACAGAATAGAACTGGCAGAAATAGAATCTGCACTTCAAAAACATGCCAATATATCTGAAGCGGCAATCATAGCACAAGAGCATGAAGGGAAAATTGAAATAAGTGCTTTTTATCAACCTGTAGAAATACATAATAAAGAATTGCAGGTACTAGAACTGAATGAACATTGTCTCAAATTCCTCCCAAAGTATATGCTTCCAGATAGATTTGTTTCTTTATCTTTAATTCCAAAAACGAGTACACATAAAGTAGATTATCAGAGCTTACTAAAACTATGACCTATATCCTAAATAAACAGCAAATTGCATTGAGAAATGAGATCATAGACTTTTCTCACTCAGAGCTCAATGAAGGAGTAGAAGACAGAGATCGAAATGAGACATTTGACAGAGCCCTTTGGAAAAAATGCGGCGATCTAAAATTACAAGGCCTCTGTATACCAGAAGAATACGGAGGAAAAGGATTGGGTTTTGAAAATATGGTCATAGCATTAGAGGCATTGGGGTATGGATGTACTGATAATGGTTTGAGTTTCTCTATAGGTGCTCACCTATTGGCGTGTACTATTCCAATTTGGAAATATGGCTCCGAAATACAGAAAAGAGAATATCTGCCGATTTTGTGCGATGGTTCTTGGATAGCTACAAATGCGATCACAGAACGAAAAAGTGGTTCTGACGTTTTTAAGATGAGTACTATTACAAGTAAAGCAAAAAATGGATACATCCTTAATGGAGAAAAATGTTACTGTACGAATGCACCCGTTGCAGACTTAGCCGTCGTATATGCAATGACAAATGAGCAAAAAGGTGCACTAGGAGGTGTAAGTGGTTTTGTATTAGAAAAAAAATACTTCGAAGCAAGTGAGAAAATTGAAAAGATGGGTCTTCGAACTGCATTGATGGGTAATGTCACTTTCAAGAACACAGAGATACCAAACTCCAAATTAATAGGTAAAGAAGGTGGAGGAACAGTACAATTCACAAAATCAATGATGTGGGAACGTGTTGGACTGAGTGCAATTCATATTGGTACCTTACAAAGACTACTAGATGAAGTAGTTGTATTTGTAAAAGAAAGAAAGATTGCGAATCAAAGCATTATAAATCACCAATCCATAGGCCATAAACTAGCCGACATAAAAACAAAAATAGAAGCTGGAAAGCTCTTAATAGCTAAAGCCGCTTTTCTCATAGAAAATAATTTAAAAGCAAATATTGCGGCATCAATGGCAAAATTGTATGTCAGTGAATTATACAAAAATGCATCCTCAAATATATTACAGATATATGGTGCAAGTGGTTATATAAAAAATAAAGATATTGCACGATCATTCAGAGATGCAGCAGCATCAACACTATACTCAGGAACTTCTGAAATACAAAAAAACTTAATTTTAAGAAGTCTTTGATTTCAAAAACAACAATATGAATAGTAATATCCCGGATAAATGTGATGTAGTAGTGATAGGAGGAGGTCCTGCCGGTTCTATTGCTTCAGGAATATTGGCAAAAAAAGGATTCGAAGTAGTTGTATTAGAAAAAGAAAAATTTCCTAGAAATATTGTGGGAGAAAGCATCATACCTACCTTTTGGAAATTTACTGATCTTATAGACGCTTCAGAAGATATCGAAAACGAAGGCTTTTTACAAAAAACAGGGGGAATAGTAGCATGGGAAGGTCAGACAAAAACACTCTCATTTAAATCTTTTGGCATAAACAGAAATGCACTGCATGTAGAGAGAGATCGTTTTGATCAGATATTGCTTAATAAGGTAAGGGAAAAAGGTGGGTCTGTATTTGAACAGACGAAAGTGAAGCATGTAGATATCTCTAATCCTAATGAGGCAATCGTTAGCTATCAAAACACCATCACTGGTGAATCGCATGTAATAAAGGCCAAATATGTCATTGATGCATCTGGACAAAGAGCACTATTTTCTAAACAAAAACGATCGAGAGAATTTGATAAGGATTTTGGTTTTCAAGCTGTATGGGGATATTTTGACAAAAGCAATTTTTATGATAAAAATTTAAAGATAAGAACCTTTGAAGAGCGATATGATCATGGTGGAATGACTGTAGTATCCGATATAGGAAATTGGGGATGGAGCTGGAAAATAATGTTGAGAGAGAAAGTGAGTGTTGGCATCATTTTATCTAACGAACATCAATCAAGTTTTAAGGCTGGAGGAACAACACTGGAAGAAAGATTTGATTCGTTTAGTAAAGAAATTCCTCTTGTAGGAAATATGTTGTTAGAGAGTAACCTTATATCTGGTTCTGTAAAATCAATTAGAGACTATGCATATAAGTCAACGGACTTAGTTTATGAGAATTGTTTTCTTGCTGGAGATGCCGCCGCTTTTGTAGATCCTATCAGTTCTGAAGGCGTACCAGTATCCATGTATGGTGGCTATTTAGCCGCATGGGCAGTAAGCAATAGTTTGAGAAAACCATATAGGAAGGAATTCTATAAAAATGTATTTGCGCAAGAATATGACAAGCGACTAAAAATATTTAAAATATTGGCATATCCTTCGAAGCAAGTCCCTGATCATTTATTCAAATTAGGTCAAAAAATTATTCACTCCTTTAGTGAGCAAGAACTGTTACTCATTCTAGCTCAATCTAAGATGACAGGCAGATTCGAAACACTCAATAAATTGCTGGGAAGTAATAGCGTAAGTAGAGAAGTAAAAGAAGTAGATTTGGTAACACCAACATTATTGTAATTTTATCTTGAGATTTCTTAATTATCATGAAATCCTAATATCGAAAGTATGTCAAAACAAATAAAGAGTGGATTATACTGGGATCAATTATATAGGCAATTAAATGCAAGCAAAGAACCTGCACTATGGGATGTAAAGCCTTCACGCGCTATTGAAAAAGATTTTTGCATATTTAAACCGTACTTTAATTCTTCTCTCCACCTTATTGATATAGGATGCGGTACAGGTGTACAAACTCTTTATTTGAGTAAGCATTATAATAATGTAACAGGTATTGACGCTTCTAAAAAAGCTATCCTTACTGCAAAACAACTAGCAAATCACCAAGGACTTAAATTTGAGGTAATGGATATGCTAGACACTAAAACATGCATAAAAACTCATAAAAAAGTAGGAGATTCAAATATTTATATGCGTGGAGTAATACATCAAATCCCATATAAACACCGAACAACCTTTGTTCAAAATTTAAAAATTCTATTAGGTCAACAAGGTGCTATATTTATGATCGAGACCGCACTTAATATCAGGGAATTCATATCTAAACTTGTCCAAAATCATTCTAAAATACCTCAAACACTACAGAACACCTTATCTAGTAATTTTCCCCCATTAGGAGTATCGAAAAAAGAACTACTTTCTTGGTTTCCAAAAGAAGAATATCAGCTACTTAGTATACAGGAAACATCCCTAAAAACAAATATAGTATTGAACTCTGGTGATTTTGCTGAACTACCAGCAATTTATCTTCTTACTAAATCTATAAACTCTGAGAATGTATAAAAAAAATTAGCACTTTACTTTTTTCTATTATTTCTCTTTCCATCTTGTAAAACTGGTGTAGAAAACAAGAAGTCAGACGATGCTCTATCTAGTAAAATTTCATATAGAATAGAGAAAAATAGTGCTATCAAATTCACAAAAAGAACAAATTATAAAATTGTATGTTAGATTTTTTTTTATAATCTTAAAAGTTGTCTTTGAAATTTAAATGTAATTCTATAATTTTTAATAACAACTTTATTTCGTTTATTTACTTAATGAATAGAGATAAAGCAAAAAAATTTAAAGTTATAGCTGGTCCTTTTTGGTTTTATTACTATGTGATGTCCTATCTTAAAGGATTAAAATTAAAAGAAGATTTTTCTCATATCAATAATTACATCTTTTTTATCGGATATCCTCGAAGTGGACATAGTTTGATAGGTTCTCTGTTAGATGCCCACTCAGATATTGTCATTTCAAATGAAATGAACTCACTTTATTTTTTTAAAAAAAAGTATTTCCGTCATCAAATATTTTATTTCATCTTAAGAAATTCTAAAAGACATGCGGCTATAGGAAGATCAAATTCAGATTATAGTTATGTAGTACCTAATCAATGGCAAGGTAAATACCGTAAACTAATTGGAATAGGCGACAAAAAAGGAGGGAAAAGTTCTTCTATTTTCGGAGATGAAAATCACATGAAATTACTTCATAACATAGAAAAAATTAGTCAAGCCAAATTAAAAATTATACATGTAATACGAAATCCTTATGATAATGTAAGTACTATGATTTTACGTCAAGTAAAAAAAAACGGAAAAGAATTAACGGAAGATTTATTTAACAAAAGAGTACATAAATACTTAGAGCTAATAGAAACAAATACAAAACTAAAAGCACATATTCCAAATAATATTTGTGATGTGCATTTAGAAGATTTTATAGCAAATCCTAAGAAAGAGCTTATTAGAATATTTCAATTTTTGGAAATAGATGTATCTCAAGAATACATAAAAGATTGCTCTTCCATTGTTTGGGACAAAACAAACCAAAGTAGATTTGACTTGCCATACTGGACAACAGAAAGAATACAAAATTTTTCAAATAGTATTAAACCATACGCTTTTTTAAATAGGTATAATTATGAATAAGTACTATAGCTTTGAGAAAATGTTGACAGATTTACTCAGCCACTAACAATTAATAATTCATTATTTTACACTAATACTATTTGAAGTGACATTGATTTTTAAATACCAAAACGAATACTATGAAAAAAATATTTCATTTTAATTTACTAGTAGCATTAACGCTATTGGTTATAGGCTGTGTTGAAAACAAGAATGCAACTGCAAAAGAGGGTGTCAATTTAAATACTACTCCTACAGAAAATGTAGAAACAGAAACTAAGCTACAAGAAAAAAAATCCCAAATAATAGTTAGTAAAACCGACCCTCCTAAATATGCAAATAAGGCCGAAGTAATAGAGTTTTTAATAGAGAAGTTAAATAAAAGTAATCCAAAAGCTCCACTTACTAACGAACAGATTGATCAAATAAATGCTCTAGCTGAAAGTTCACGAATAACTACTTTTAAAGATCAGTACGCTTGTAGTATATTTAAAAGAAAAATGGTTCAGAGAATAAAATCAAAAGTACTTACTCCAGAACAATTACTATTATTCCCAAGAAAATCAAAAACAAAAAAATAATGTTAAGCGCTAAAAAAAAAGCATTTTTTTTGAAATTTGGATTAATCTTATGGACGCTATGGGTTCTTGTTAATTATCTGATACACCATCCCTCCTATTTTTATGCGGCTACCCATTCCCCTTATATTAAAATAATTTTTATTCTGACTCTAATTTCGATAGGGGTTTTCTTTTTATTCTCTAAGAGTAATTTTAAATGGAGGGGATGGAAGATATATACGTTTCTTCTTCTAGCATTAATGATTGTCTATAATAGTTTTGCTGAAGAGGCATCTATATTTAATGGTTTTTCATTTAAAGGTCAAGGGTTCTTTTTGATTAATAGTATTTCTCTTCACCTTGGCACATTTTTAATCTTTTTATGCTGCTATGCGGCGGGAAACAAATTTCTTAAACCATTTAAAGGAGTATTAAATGTTCATCATAAATTAATACTTGGAGTTGCCATAGGAATGGGAATACTCACTTTATTATTAATGGGATTGGCTACCATAGGTTTCTTACATACTTGGGCAATCATTCCCATACTATTACTGTTAGTAATATGGCAACGAAAGGTTTGCTGGTCCTTTATAAAATATGTTTTTTGGAACCCTATCAATACTAAAGATGTATCCTTTTGGACATTTGCTGTTATTACTATGATTTTAATTTTTACAGCTTTTAATTTAGTAGGAACGCTAAAAATTTTTCCACTTGGTTATGATGGGGCTGCATTATATCAAAATGTAACAAAAAATTTAATCGACTCTCAATCTTTAATAAAGGGAGGACAAGCTTACAATTGGTCACTATTTACAAGCTTAGGTCCTCTACTTTATGGAAGTATGGTATTTTCTATTTTTCTTTCCCATATCATGGGCGTACTTTCTATATGGGCGATGTTTCATCTAGGACGTATTTTTTTAAGTAGCGCTACAACTTGGGTAGGAATAGCTATCTTTTATACATTACCAGCGGTTAGTTTTCACAACTTTATTGATGAAAAGGTAGATCTTGGTTTTCTTTTTGTTTGTATATCTGTTATTATTTTTTTTCTTAAGTATGCCAAATTTGTACAGTATGATTTTTCAATAAAAAGCAAAAATTCTAAACTGTTTTTCAGTCTTTTAGGTCTATTAATAGGCTTTGCAATTGGAATTAAATATCTTGGATTACTACTAATTATTGGTATCGTTTTACTACTTATTTATCAATGGGGTGGGATCAAAGCCTATTTAGGATCAATACTTACAACTTTATCTTTACTATTTCTATTTAAAATAGATTCTTTTGGTTACCTAGAGATCTCTTCTATAGAGCGATATACCATCATCGGAGTCTTTGGTTTTTTAGGTATTGGAATATTTATTTTTTACTTCAAGAAATTTGATTGGATAAAAGGGCGTAGCATAATTCAAAATATTTTCATTATTTCCATTGCCATAATGCTGAGTGTTATGCCTTGGGTAATTAAAAATAGTGTTGAAACGGGGCATATTTCAAGTAAAGCATTACTCTATGGAAAAGGAGCTAAAGATTCTTTTGAAGATAATTATTCATTTTTAATTGAAAATAATATTCCAAGTAAAATATCAAATGAGGATAAGGCCCGAATCATTGAATATCTAGGAGGAGAAGAATATGTTTCTGGTTTTGATGATAAGAGTTTCATTAATCAATATGAAGAAATAAGAAAGCAACGAAAAAATACTAAAAAGAATTTTAAGAGAAATACAGGTAAACGAGAAGAGATACTAAGATATCTAGGGTATGAGACAGGCTTGAATAGTTATTTGTCTTTACCTTATGATGTGAGTGTGGGAGTCAATATCCCAAATAAAAGAGGAGTAGATTTTGGTTTTTTATTTTTACTTTTTCTCCCATTATTAGTACTATCCCTAAAAAAAGGAAAAATAGTTAATTTAAAAAATAGTATAGGTCTTTTTGTTTTTGGGATCATTCTTTTACTGAGTTGGAAAGCTGCCATGATCTCTAAAGGTTCTACACTAAGTTCTGAAAAGTATCTAAGTAATTTTTATCCAAATTCAAGTAATAGTTTTCTTGATATAAGCAAAGATGTTTCCTTGCCATTTCTAAAGCTACAAACTAGTGTCAGTGAGTTAACCCAACCATTATTTGGAGTGTTTTCAGAAATGACATTTCCTTTAATTTTATGTATTCTTATAATGCTTTGTATACTTTTTGCTTGGATAGCAAAAGACAATTGGAAAAAGTTTAACCAACCTGTCAAATTAGTATTGATATTTATAATGACTTATGGATTTTTATGGTGGATACTAGGGAATGGAATACCATACTACGCTTTAGTTATTTGGTTACTATCCTCTTTATTAATTGCATATTATTATGAAAATATATCCCTTTTTGTTTCTGAACATATAAATTCTATGATTAGAAAATGGGCTCAAGTAATATTCTCTATCTTTTTATTATTAAATTTATTAGCTCATTTTTCTAATAACAATAATAATCTAAGTCAACTAAATAATGTCTTTTTTGAACCGTTTATAAGTCATTATTCCAATCATTTTATAACAGATACAAATTTTAATAACCCAAGGTCCATAATTACCCCTGCGGCTGAAGTTCTTAATAGTGATATTTCGACAAAAATTTATCGTGTTGGAACATTTATGAACTATCATATAAAAAATAATAGTTCGAGAGTGTATGAGGATACTCAACTAAACATATTTGATCGTGCTAGTAATAAACTACAAAATCCAGATGATTTTTTAACTGTTTTAAAATTAAATAATGTTAAGTACATTGTTTTTAGTTTAAAAGTTGCCACAATTGACCAAACACCAGAACAATCCTTAACTGATAAAGCTACTAGGTTTGTAAAAATTTTAAATAATAAGGATAGAATTCGATTGGTAATGACCAATAATAAAGTGAGTAGAACAGATCCAAAAACGAATGAAACAAAAATAGGGTATGGCCTGGTTGGAAAGACAGTAGAACAAGGGAATCTTGCTATTTTTGAGATATTATAATGTCTATGATAGTAAAAGACGACATATGGGTTTTTTTACCAGCTTATAACGAAGCTACAGTCATTAGAGATATTATTAAAAATCTAAAATCTTATGGCTACGCTAATCTTGTTGTCGTGGATGATGGAAGTACAGATAACACCTATAAATTTGCTCAGGAAGAAGGCGCAAAGATATTGCATTTATGTTTAAATAGAGGTGTTGGAGCTGCTATAAGAGCTGCTATTCTTTTTGCAAAAAAAAAGAATATTGAATTTATGGTTTTTATGGATGCTGACGGACAACATTTCCCAAGCGAAATTGAAAAACTAGTAGATGAATTACAAAAACAGAAAGCCGATATTGTAATTGGTAGTCGTTTTTTAGAGCATCAGTCTAAAATACCATTCTCAAGGATTATCTATAATAAGATAGCAAATATGTTTACTTATTTTGGAAAATCAACAGTAACAGATAGTCAATCTGGATTTAGGTTATTAAATAAAGTAGCCATACATAATTTAGACCTTGAGTTAGATGAATACGGTATTTGTACAGAAATGGTTTGGAAAGCTAATTCTATGAAACTAAATTTAGTAGAAACACCTATTAAAGTTCAATATACCAAATACTCTCAAAGTAAGGGTCAGAATTTATGGAAAGGAATAAAAACTGCTTGTAATCTATTAAAAAATATTTTTTATGAACATTAGATCGTTTCAGATACTAGTCCCCATATTAGCTGCTATTTTTATCCTATGGCAATTATGGAAAATATACCGTTTTAAGGCAAAATGGAAAGCTATATGGCCAGGTATATTAGTCGCTTTTTTCATCTCTATCATTGCATTATTCCCAGATGTCACTACAAATTGGTTAGCTAAGACATTAGATTTTAAGAGTAATGTTAATGCCATCATTTTTGTCTTAATTGGTTTTTTGTTTGGCGCTGTAATTATACTTTACGATTTATACAAAAGACAACAAAAAATTATCACAAAATTAACTATAGAATTATCTTTATTAATGGCTGATAAAGATGATGTTGATTCATGAGAATATTATTCGTCTTAGAGCATTTTCACCCATATATTGGAGGAGTAGAATACTTGTTTTGGCAATTATCAAAAGCATTAGTTATTCAAGGCCATGAAGTTAAAGTAATCACGACAAGGTTTGATAAGAAACTCCCTCAAAGAGAGCGTAATGAGGGAATAGATATTTACCGTGTTAATTGTAACAACCGTTTTTCTTTTTTTATAAAAAGTGTTCCAAGCATATTTAAAAACAGTAAGGATTTCGATTTAGTTCATACAACAACGTATACCGCAGCGCCGCCTGCTTGGCTAGTATCTCGTTTGAGAAATAAAAAAAGTGTGTTAACTTTTCATGAGTATTGGGGAGATTTATGGAAACAACTACCTTACCTCAACTTTAGACAGCGGTTTTTATATAGTACTTTTGAGCGAATGGTGTCTTATTTGCCATTTTCTAAAATTGTAGCCGTTTCAAAATTCACACAACAAAGACTTATTAAAGCAGGAGTTGATCAATCAAAAATCAATATAATTTACAATGGACTAGATTATAATAGTATCAAGCAAATAAGTGCTAAAATTGATATTTCGGATGTAAAAACTATAAAGAAAAGAACAGCGCTTGATTATATTTTTGTAGGTAGGCTTGGAGTTTCAAAAGGTTTAGACCTATTGCTAGAAGCTTCAGATATTTTTCTTCAAAAAAACCCTGAAGCTACCCTAAAACTAGTGATACCTGAGCTCCCAAAGAAAATGTATGACCTGATAGTAAACAAAATTAATAGTCTTCCATGTGTCGATCAGATTACGGTGATGCATAATTTAACCAAAGAAGAGTTATATAAACAAATAAAACGAGCATCCTTTATTGTAATACCCTCGTATTCAGAAGGGTTTTGTTTTGTTGCAGCAGAAGCTTGCGCATTAAACATTCCTGTTATTAGTTCACATTGTGGAGCTTTAAAAGAAGTTGTGAGTGGACCGTATATAGCTATGGATTCACTTACAACAAAAGGGTTATTTGAAGCATTACAGAAAGCCAAACAACAAGAATGGCAATATAAAGAAAGCGTACAATTTTCTTTAGATAAAAGTGTTGAACAATATGTACATTTGTATAAAGAAATGATAGATGGATAACTACACCTATACTATCCCTAAACAATCAAAGAGGTTTTTACTACAAGAGTTAATAAAACTTAGATTGTTAGCAGACCTTAAACGGTCACTCCTTGGTTGGTTATGGTTGTTAATACTCCCTGTATTTGCAATTTTAACTTGGATTTTCATGAAAGGTGCAGGCATACTTGAACCTGGTCAAATGGAAATTCCTTACACAGCTTTTGTATTATTGAGCACCACTATTTGGGCGTTGTTTTTTGAAACCTATAAAAATTGCAGCCAAATCTTTATAACCTATGGTAAGACACTTTTAGTAAATAAGCTACCCATTAATATAATTATCTTTACTGAGCTTATTGTAGCGGCTATTAAATTTTTCATCCCTTTTATTTTCATTATAGCCTACTTCTTGTACATTGGGATTTCATTACACCCATTGGTTTTTATTTTTCCAATAGCAATACTACCTCTTCAACTTTTTGGAGCTGCGATTGGTTTATTAACTGGACTTTTTAGTGCGCTTGCAAAAGACTTTACATTTTTAATGGATAATTTTATTAAATTATTTTTACTCCTTAGTCCTGTAGTATATACTCCAGAAATTTCAACGGGTTTATTAGCAAAATTTATTAAATACAATCCATTAACGTATTTAATTAGTAGTCCTAGAAACCTATTATTAAATGGAGAATTATACCAACCAATGATTAGCTTAATTTGTGCATTATGCGTTACCATATTATTTCTGTTACTAACTCGATTTTTTGTTATTAATACTGCAAGAATATTAGAAAGAGAAGGAATTTAATGAATACGGCTAACAAACAAATATCAATGAGCACTGACGAGACAACTTTAAAGCCTATCCCTTTACTTAAAGTAACAGGACTGTATAAGAAATTTTGCAAAGACCTTACCTATAATATGTACTATGGTATAAAAGATCTTATTATATATTTCTTTGGCTTAAAACCAAATTACTCTTCCTTGCGTAAAAAAGAATTTTGGGCATTAAATGATATTAATTTTAACATTTATGAAGACGATATTATCATTCTAGCAGGTATTAACGGTTCTGGGAAAACAACATTGACCAGAATGCTAGCAGGAATCTATGAAACAGAGAAAGGCACTATTGAATATCACAAAAAGATTAAAAAAATTATTAGTGTGTTTGCTATTAAATCAGGCTTTAACCAGATATTGACAGGTAGAGAGAATATATATTTGAAAGCCGCCTATTATGGTATGTCACGCAAGGAAGTAGAAGCAAACATGAATTTTATTATATCTTTTTCAGATGTAGGTTCTTTTATAGACACTCCTATAGGAAAATATTCATCTGGGATGAAAACTCGCCTCGCCATGTCTCTTGTCCTTTCTATAAAAAGTGATATTCTATTTATAGATGAAGGATTTAGTTTTTCAGACTCAAAATTTAAAACAAAGTGTTATAAATTTCTAAAAGAAGAATATTCTAAAAAGGGAAGAGCATTGATAATTGCCACACACCGTTTAACCGAAATAAGTGATCTAGCCAATAGATTAATTGTATTAGAAAAAGGTAAAATAATAAATACAACTGTTGATATTATTCAAGGAATAAAAGACTATAAAGCAAATTAGCGCTACTTATTTTAATAATATTGCTCTTAATGCCTTAAGGTTTATATGCCCCCTAGAATAAGTAATGATCAAATGAATTAATAGAGTTATGAATTTATTTTCAAGGTTTAATCGTAAAATACCCTATCCTTTTTACATAAAAAAGAGAGATGATATCATTCGCATTCATATTGTAAAAACGGCTGGAACAAGCTTAATTTTTAGTATGAAATTTAATAGAAGTAGCCAATCCAGTAAAACTAAAAAACACTATTTTGTAAAAGAAATTATTGATATTGTAGGTCAAGAACATTGGGATAATGCCTTTAAATTTACATTTGTGCGTAACCCTTGGGATCGTCTTTATTCTTTATATCGATTTAAGCAACGAAAAAACAAAATAGCAAGCGAAGCCCAAGGAAATACATTCGGATTATGGTTAAAATCAACTTTAAATAATCAATACGATAACCCATATGAAAAATCAAAACCTCAAGTAGAATGGCTCAAAAATTATGACGATAAAATAGATATAGACTTTATTGGGAGGTTTGAAAACTTAGAGTCTGATGTTGCTAAACTTGGTCAATTATTAGATATGAAAATAGATTTACCTCATATCAATCAAAGCCTACCTATTATTCATTACAGCACAGCATATGATGATGAATTAGAAGAACTAGTACGAATACATTATAAGGAGGATATCGAAATGTTTGATTATTCTTTCTGTAGAAAATAGATTTTATGCATACATACTATTCATTACTTAACATACATCGTCGCCTTGTTGGAACCCACCAACGCAATGCAGATTGGTCAAAAGTTAAACTTGTATCTATTCATATTCCAAAAACAGCAGGGACTTCCTTCATTCATAGTTTAAAAAAGCAATATGGTCATAAAAAAGTAACACGCATTGATATTAATGATAATAAGACAAGAATCAATAAAATACATGTAAATAAAGCTTATTTGTATAAAAACACAACAGTAATTCATGGGCACTTTACCATCGATTTGTTGCATAACCAATTGAGCCTTCTCCCCAATACACCCATTATTACTTGGTTACGAGACCCTGTTGAACGTGTTATCTCTAATTATTATTATTTATATAAACGATTGGATGAAGAATTAAATGAAGAAAAAAAAGGGCTTAATATTCTTTCTAAAATGCGACGTTCTTTACTTGAATATGCACAAGACGAAAGAAATTGCAATAGAATGTCAAAGTTTTTAAAAGGTATTGACCTTAAAGATTTCTTTTTTATTGGTATCGTAGAAAATTATGATGAGGATATTCAAGAATTAGGGAGAAAATTAAATTGGAGTACTCTTGAGATTGTAATGCATAATAAAACAGGTGCGAGAAACAAACCTGTTGTAGATGAACAAACAAAAGCATTAATTAGATCTTATAACCAAAAGGATCAAGCACTTTATGAACAGGTTCTTGCTTTTAGAAAGTAACCTATCCAATTCACCTAAAATTAAATTACAGATACAAGCAAAATATGTAATCTTCCTGCCGTCGAGAAGAGAACTACAATCATTTCGTATTCTATGATTAAAACAAGTAGAAATCTCTGTATTGAACTTTCACCAGCTAGTTAATTATTGCACGACACATAGCAAAAAAGGCCATCTAAAAACAATTTAGACGGCCTCTTTTCTAGCAATATATTATTTCGCTTAAAGCGAAAACAAAAATCTCTTAGACATTAACCATCTAGAGGTATTCATATATCTCCTGAGATACTCACATGTATGGGCATAAGCGATTCTCTCACTTTCACTTACAACGAAAATGGAACAAAAAATCCCCGTAACAAAAATTACGGGGATTCTTAATATAGTTATTGTTCAGTAGATCCCGAGACAGGCTCGGAATAAGTGATTCACATACTTTTTGCTTCACAAAAAGTGGTTCTCTACTTACTTTACTTCTTCAAAATCTACATCTTCTACATCACTAGATTCGTCTGCAGTTTCATTTCCACCTGCTTGTGCATCTGGTCCTGGTTGTGCTTCTCCACCTTGTGCTTCTGCTTGTGCTTTATACATCTCTTCTGATGCTGCTTTCCAAGCTTCATTAATAGCATCTAGTTTAGGCTGAATCGTATCTACATCTTTTGTCTCAAAAGCTGTTTTTAATTCTGCAAGAGCATCTTCAACTGGTTTTTTCTTATCATCAGATAATTTATCACCAAATTCTTTTAACTGCTTCTCTGTTTGGAAGATCATTCCATCTGCTTCATTAATCTTATCTGCAGTCTCTTTTGCTTTTGCATCTGCATCTGCATTTGCTTCAGCTTCAGCTTTCATCTTAGCGATTTCATCTTCCGTAAGTCCAGATGATGCTTCAATACGAATATCTTGCGTTTTGTTTGTTGCTTTATCTGTAGCGCTTACTTTGATGATTCCGTTTGCATCGATATCAAAAGTTACTTCGATTTGTGGTGTTCCACGTTGTGCTGGAGGAATTCCATCAAGATGAAAACGTCCAATTGTTTTATTATCTACTGCCATCGCACGTTCTCCTTGTAATACATGGATTTCTACCGATGGTTGATTATCTGCTGCTGTCGAGAATACTTGAGATTTTTTTGTTGGGATTGTTGTATTTGCTTCAATAAGTTTTGTAAATACATTACCCATGGTCTCAATTCCTAAAGAAAGAGGTGTTACATCTAGTAATAATACATCTTTTACATCTCCTGTAAGTACACCTCCTTGAATTGCAGCTCCTACAGCTACTACCTCATCTGGATTTACTCCTTTTGATGGTGACTTTCCAAAGAATTTCTCTACTGCTTCTTGTACTGCAGGAATACGAGTAGATCCTCCTACAAGAATAATCTCATCTATATCTCCAGTACTTAATCCTGCTGCTTTAAGTGCCGTTTGACATGGCTCTATTGTTCTTTTTACAAGATCATCTATAAGTGCTTCAAACTTTGCACGGCTTAATGTACGTACTAAGTGTTTTGGACCGCTAGCTGTTGCAGTAACGTATGGTAAATTAATCTCTGTTTGTGAAGAAGAAGAAAGTTCAATCTTTGCTTTTTCTGCAGCTTCTTTAAGACGTTGTAAAGCCATTGGATCTTTACGAAGGTCCATATCTTCATCTGCAATAAACTCTTCTGCAAGCCAGTTAATTATTTTTTGATCTACATCATCTCCTCCTAAGTGTGTATCTCCATCGGTAGCAAGTACTTCAAATACACCGTCTCCTAATTCTAGGATAGATACATCATGAGTTCCTCCTCCAAAATCAAATACTACGATTTTCTGATCTTCATTTTTCTTATCAAGACCGTACGCTAATGCCGCCGCTGTAGGCTCATTAATAATACGTTCTACTTTAAGACCTGCTATTTCTCCTGCTTCTTTTGTTGCTTGACGCTGGCTATCGTTAAAATATGCAGGCACTGTAATTACAGCACGAGTTACATCTTGTCCAAGGTAATCCTCTGCTGTTTTCTTCATTTTTTGAAGTGTCATTGCAGATAATTCTTGTGGTGTATATAAACGACCATCAATGTCTACTCTAGGAGTATCATTATCGCCTTTTACTACTTTATATGCAGAGCGATCTGCTTCTTTAGAACTTTCGCTGTATTTATTCCCCATAAAACGCTTAATAGAAGCGATTGTTTTTGTTGGGTTTGTTACTGCTTGTCGTTTTGCTGGATCCCCTACTTTAATCTCCCCTCCTTCTACAAAAGCGATTACAGATGGTGTTGTACGCTTTCCTTCAGCATTAGGGATTACTGTAGGCTCGTTACCTTCCATAACAGCAACGCAAGAGTTGGTAGTTCCTAAGTCAATTCCTATGATTTTGCTCATTATATTATGTATTAAGTGTTATTTAAATTTTTCTACACTACACAATAGTCAATCATTATGCCACTGCAAACAGACTGACAAGGTGTCATTTTCTGCTTTCGCGAAAGCGTAATTATAAAAAAATAGTACACATCACTTATCCTATTTCCAAGAGCTCCCTCCACTGTGTTGTATAGCGAGGACTTCGTTCTCGTTTAATTAATTCCCATTCGTGAATACGGGTTCCGATCATGGCAGAAGACACTGTTGTTTTTCCAAATTTCATATTAAGAGTGTCTACAATTTTCATGATTTTTGCATCGGTAATCTTAGATTGTTGCTCAAAAAGATTCCCTTGTACATGTTCTTGAGGAATTAATCCTGTCAGGTTTACAGCTACCTTTTTATAACGATATCCTGATTTATAAATACCATGTAATGCTTTACGAGCATGTGCGATAAGAGCAAATGTATCATTGGTAGGAATAGGCATAGTTACTGTCATACGATTTGAGTATTGCTTATCTATTGTACTATGGTAATTGGTATACAACGCTACATGTACATAGGTTGCACACGATTTTTGAGCGCGTAATACTTCTGCCACTTCGGTGATATAATAAGCACAAGCTTCTTCGATTCTTCCCAAATCTGGTAATTTTTGCCCAAAAGATTTTGCAGTTCCTATCGCCTTTTTAGGGTTAGGGACTGTCATAAATTCCAAACACGACTCTCCTCGTAGTTCTTTCCACAAGCGTTCTCCTACAATGGTCATCTCTTTACGTACCCAAGCAAGTGGTAGGTTTACAAAATCGATTGCTTTAAAAACACCTATTGCTTGAAGTCGTTTTACATGCTTTCTTCCAATACCCCATATATCACCTATATCTGCCCATTGTAATGCTTCTATACGTTTCTCTTCTGTATCCATTACATAGACATGATCGTATATAGGGATTTTTTTTGCCATGCGATTTGCTAACTTGGCAAGTACCTTTGTAGGTGCAATTCCAACACCTACTGGTAATCCTGTATATTGATAAATACGTTCTTTAATGTCAAACCCATAGGCTTGTATATCTATATGAGAGAATCCGTGTACATCAAGAAAAGCTTCATCAATACTATATACCTCAACACAAGGAGAAAATGTCCCTAGTATATTCATTACTCGTTGTGACATCTCACCATACATCGTATAATTAGAAGAAAAAAAAGTGACTTTATTTTTAATCAAGATATGCTTGATTTTATACACTGCCTCAAACATAGGAATATGCGTAAGTGCTTTTGCTTCTTTGTTTGCAGCAATGATACAGCCATCGTTATTACTTAAAACAACAACAGGCCTACCCCATAGATCAGGACGAAATATCTGTTCACATGAAGCGTAAAAGCTATTACAATCTACCATTGCTATCATCGGGCGTAATGTATAATATAGGTAATCACTCCCCATAAGGTACAGGTATCTTGATGTTTATCAAACGGAATGCGAATGACTTTAAACACCCCTTCTTCTACCACCAAAGCTAAGTCTTCAAAATGTGGCGTAAGCGACCTATCTACAATGAGCACGTCTTTATTTAGAATCATAAAGTCTTTCCAAGCATCTCCTTTAACTCTTATATAAAAAGTAGCATCTTTATGTATGGATAGTTCCTCGTTAAGATCTATAGGTGCTTCCATATAATGAGTTGCAGCACTAGGAAACCCTGTCTGAGTTGATACCTCAGCGCTATGGCGTTCTTCTGTTTTTCTGATCTTTCCTGACACTTCGATTTCCATAATTCAAAATTATGGAATTATTCCCATATAATGGAATAATTCTTATCGTAACAATTTAATACTTTCGCATACTAATGGTACCATACAATCATTATATGACCTCAAGCCAAAAAACACGCCTCCTATTTTTAGCCTATTTTAAGATGTGGGGATTCTATATCTTATTCTTTATAACCATGGCGATTTTAAGCATCTGGATTCCCGAACTTAAAGATAACGGCTATGAAGACACAACTCTAAGTGAGATGTTGACAAATAATCCTTTTAAGTTATTTGTTCTTGCATGCATTTTTGCTCCTATTGTAGAGGAAATGATGTTTCGTACACTTATCAAACCTACCCATACAGATCTTATTTTATTTATTTGTTCTTGGCCTGTTTTTCTTGGATTAGGTTTTCTTCCTCATGATATCCATTGGGGAATTTTACTTCTCTTTGGTGCTGTAGTCATCTTTACATTATTTTATATTTTAAAGCATCTTATTTCCGAAAAGACAACACAACGACTACGTACCTTCTTACACACATACACAACACCCATGCTTATTATTGTATCTATTGTATTTGGACTCGTACATATTAATAATTATGTAGATGATTTTGTAATCAATATTGCGCTCATTGCGCTCATTGTACCTCGTGTTATTTCTGGTTTTATGATGGGGTGGATCAAAATAAAAAACCAAGGACTTATCTGGTCCATGGGGCTTCACTTTATGAACAATGCCTTTGTGGTAGGGCTAGGAATACTGGCTAGTTAGAGAATAAAATAATGCACATTGACACTATTTTAAAGTGCATCTTTTTATCTTTACAAGATGCACTACATTCCTATTTCTATACAAGACATTGATCTTTTACAAGCACTTGCTATTCGTACATATATAGATGCATTTGCTCATAAAAACAAGCCTGGGGTTTTGGAGAGTTATGTAGAGCACGCTTTCGCGAAAGCGAACTTACGACAACAACTTCTAGACAAAAATTCCTATTGGTATTTTATACAAACCAACGATACCATTATCGGATATCTTAAGTTAAATATAGGAAGTACCCAAACCGAATTTCAAGATCAAGATGGACTTGAAATCGAACGTATTTATATAGATACTCCATATCTCAATAAAGGTTTTGGAAAAAAAGGGATAGATTTTGCAATTTCTCAAGCCCATACACTGGAAAAAAGTTACATTTGGTTAGGCGTTTGGGAAGAAAATCCAGACGCTATTAGATTTTACAAAAAAAACGGTTTTAAAATTACAGGCACACATCAGTATGACATGATTGCTGAAATTCAAACCGATTATATTATGCAATTGCATTTCTCATGAAAGAAAAAGAAATAGAATGTATCTCCATTTTTGATATGCTTAAGATAGGCGTAGGCCCTTCGAGTTCACATACATTAGGTCCTTGGCGAGCAGCACGACGTTTTATAAAGAAATTAAAAGATGAACAACTTTTTAATACTGTAGAAAGTTTACATATAGATTTATACGGTTCTTTATCCCTCACAGGAAAAGGACATGCGACTGATGTAGCTGTGATGATGGGACTTATGGGAGCAGATCCAAAAACATGTTCTATTAGTACTATTCCTACTACAGTTGAGAGTATTAAAGCAGAAAAAAAGTTATCGTTTAATGGAGACCGTACTCTTTCTTTTGATCCTTCAGAAGCAATAAAATTTAATCGTGAATTTTTACCATTTCACCCCAATGGAATTACCTTTAAAGCCACTACAAAAGATACTATTCTAGAAGAAACATTTTATTCTATAGGTGGTGGTTTTGTTGTACAAGAAGAACGTAAACGTTCTGAATTCAAAATACACCAATTTCAATGCTTTCCAAGACCGATATCCCTAGCAACCGACCTCCTTGCATTTTGCAAGAATGAGAATAAATCTATCTCTCAAATTGTATTTGAAAACGAACTTTATCTAAGGCCCGAAGAAGAAATTAATGAACGTCTCAAACAGATATGGGATGTGATGTTGGACTCTATGTATACCGGATGTCATACAGAAGGAACACTTCCTGGTGGACTCAATGTAAGACGTCGTGCTTATGACAGTCATAAAAAATTACAAAAAGGAACTCCGTATACAGATAAGTATGAATGGATAGAAGCAATACGCGGAACAGAAGTGCGCTTTCGCGAAATATTAAAATGGGTTTCTTGCTTTGCATTATCGGTAAATGAAGTAAACGCCTCTTTAGGACGTGTCGTAACGGCGCCTACTAATGGAAGCGCGGGAGTAATTCCAGCTGTCATGATGTATTATATGGTTATTGAAAATCACGATGCCAACTTTGACGATATTAAAAAATATATGCTTGTCGCTGGAGAGATAGGAAGTCTCTTTAAAAAAGGAGCTACCATCTCTGCTGCTATGGGAGGATGTCAAGCAGAAATAGGAGTATCTAGCGCTATGGCAGCTGGAGCACTTACAGAACTTATGGGAGGAACACCAGAACAAGTACTTATCGCTGCAGAAATTGCTATGGAGCATCATTTAGGACTCACATGTGATCCTATAGGAGGTCTTGTACAAATTCCTTGTATCGAGCGTAATGCAATGGGAGCAATCAAAGCTATAAATGCTTGTGAGATGGCTCTTGATACAGATGCTGCAAATGCAAAAGTCCCTCTAGATAAAGTAATAGAAACCATGTGGCAAACAGCGCAGGATATGAATACAAAATATAAAGAAACAAGTGAAGGTGGACTCGCTGTTAATGTAGGGATGGCAGATTGTTAATTCAATATTATAAGAAGTACACCCTTAGATAAAATCTAAAATAAATAGTACTTTCTAATACTACTACCGTGTACATAAAATACAAAAAGTGAAAGCTAAGAAAAGATGTACCTTCCTTAGCTTTCTATCAAAATCAAACAAACTTCAAGATATTATATAGCTACAATACCTTGTGTATTTGTATCAGGTAAATTATTTGATTCTTCTGATATAAATTCTAATGATTCTCCATTAACTCTATATATTCCAATAGTACCATCTAATCCATACAATTGGTATAAATACTGTCCGTCATCAGAGATCCACATATCAATCCATCCGTCTGTACTTGCAAATGCTTCTGGACCATTATCTGCTCCTCCTGTACCTGTTCCTTGAGCAGCTGTTTGATCTAGTAAGGTTACAGCACCATTATCAAAACTATATGATGCAAGACCTGCTTCAATAGCATTTGACACAAAGAATGTATTCCCATCTGCAGTAAAGTCTAACCAACAAGCTGTTCTTCCTGTGTTACCTTCCCCAGAACGTACATCAAGTGTGATAGGCGTTAAGGTACCATCGCCTTGTATTTGCCAAGTAGATACAGAGCCATCTTGTAATGCAGGGAAAGCTGGTGGCGTTCCATCAGGTTGAAATTCTCTTGCTTCGGTTACTACTACATAGTTATTTCCTACTACTTGAAAACCAATAGCAGATGGTAAGTTTCTTCCTTCTGTATTATCTCTCAATGTAGAAGTAGCTGTACCCCATGAATTTGCACTTAATACACCGTCTGCCCCTACATTATAGACTGTTACTTCATCTTCACTTCCTGATCCTAATGCAACTGCTCCAGAATTAATAGATGTTATAACTAACCATTGTCCATCTGGTGAAAATTGTACCGCAGATGGTCTGATAGGCAAGTCTCTTGTCGACCCAGGAATTGCTTGTAAAGCACCACTTTCTAGTAACCAATATCCAGTTACTGTACCCTGATGCATAGGCTCACCTCCTGCTAAAAATTCTGGACGTGTAATATTTGACACATATACAAGACCTTTTGTTCCTGCAACAGTTACGTCATCTGTTGTTGCAATACTATTAGGGCCTACAGCACCAGTATCTAAAGGATCTCCTACCGCTTCTAATGAAAAATCGTCTGCAATATTAAAAGAAGTAATCGTATTACTTCCAGCATTTACCGCTAGTAAATTCTCATTATCGTCTGTTTTTGTAAGTGCATATGCAGAGATTAGTGGATCTAGTCCTTCTCCCCCATCATAATCACCTCCGTTGCCACCAGTTGCAAATGGCCCGATAGGTGTAAGAGAACCATCATCTGCTCTTCCATATGCAATAATAGTATTAGGTCCTTGTATATTTGTTCCTGCTATTTGACCATCACCATTAGTCATAGCATATACGGCTCCAACAAAACTAGCTGTATCATCATCATCATCTCCTTGTTCTTCTCCATCTGGAGTAGGGGTGTTATCATCATCAGAATTACACGAGACAAAAGTGATAGATAGTACTAAAAATGCGACAAGCATTAAATTAATCTTTTTCATTTTCTAAGTATTTAATTTTTGATTTTTATTTTATACGATTACAATCAAATTTGGCCAGATCAATTGTAATACACATGAGAAAATAGAGTGTATTTTTTCACTGTATATTTAGTATTCATACTATTTTCTTACTTACGTGCTTTTGAAGATAAAAAAGCACGTTTATGAATTTAGACTAGATTAAAAAATAATTAAATTATTGATAATCAGATACATAGATTATATTTATACAAGTATAAGTATTCTCTATTAATGAAGTATTGATATACAAAAGAATGTATTTTAACTTTTTATTAACAAATATGCTTATGAAAATTTAATCTAGAATGTAAGCTATCTAACACAAATCAAAATTGTAACGTCAGATATTCATCTAAGTAGTATGAAAAGAAAAGATTTTAGATTTTAATTTTGGGTATTATCCTCGTTTTGCACCACAATTTTCTCGATCACGTGTATCTACAATATAGAAAATCTTCCATACGCCGTCTCGTTTAAAGAGTTGAAAACTATTGGTGCCACAATGACTTAGTTCGCCATTTATATAAAAAGAGTAAGGAGTCCATACGTTTGCCATCTTACCATCCATTTGGACTTTATAGCTTTCGATACGTTCTTCAAATTTGGTTTCATCAGGGATAGAACATATAGAAGTTAAGAAACCACTAAAGTCTTGTTTACTTAATACCACTTCACCTGTTCTATTTTTTCCAATAGATTGCATGAGTATTTTTTCATGAACAACACTTTTAATAGTAATAGAGTCTTGTTTATGAAAACCATCAAAAAAACGTTCTACTAGTTCTTTTACTTTAACCTCTTCTGTTTTGATTGATTGATTTTGCGCTGTAGAAATTTTCGCGAAAGCAAAAAAAACAAGTCCAAAAATCATTCCCAAAATAATATATTTCCCCTTCATAAAAATCATGATTAATATAGATATGTAATTTACTACTTTTGTAGGATAAAACATAACCAAATGTCTGTCGCAAAAAAAGAATATAAACGTATTACTGTAAAATCTCTTACAGAAATGAAAAGTCGTGGCGAAAAAATATCTATGCTTACTGCTTATGATTATACCATGGCAAAGATTGTAGATGGTGCTGGGATTGATGTCATCCTTGTAGGAGACAGTGCTTCTAATGTCATGGCTGGTCATGAAACAACACTTCCTATCACGCTAGATCAGATGATTTACCATGCGTCTTCTGTAATACGTGCTATAGATCGTGCTCTTGTCGTTGTAGATCTTCCTTTTGGAAGTTATCAAAGTGATCCTAAAGAAGCATTGCGCTCTGCCATACGTATTATGAAGGAAAGTGGAGGACATGCGATAAAGGTAGAAGGTGGTAAAGAAATTAAGGAAAGTGTCAAGCGTATTTTAAATGCAGGAATTCCTGTAATGGGTCACTTAGGCTTAACACCGCAATCTATCTATAAATTTGGAACATATACTGTAAGAGCAAAGGAAGAAGAAGAAGCTGCAAAACTAAAAGAAGATGCATTGATGTTACAGAAAGCTGGATGTTTTGCAATCGTACTAGAAAAAGTACCCGCAACTCTTGCAAAGGAAGTAGCAGAAAGTCTGACCATTCCTATTATAGGAATAGGTGCTGGTGGTGGTGTAGATGGTCAAGTACTTGTAACACACGACATGTTAGGTATGACTCACGAATTTAATCCTCGTTTTTTAAGAAGATACCTTGATATGTATACAGCAATGACAGATGCATTTGAACAATATGCAACAGATGTAAAGTCGCAAGATTTTCCTAATGAATCTGAGCAATACTAATTTTTTTTGCTTTCAAGGAACATCGTGACGCAGAAGTTTATGCTGAGCTTATCGAAGTACGAAATCCTGCCTGTCATAGAAATGGCGTATACTGTATAAAAAATAACACCATCCTATGGAATATTACCACTTTTTGTGTGAAATACTCTAACAGGAAAAAGTGCAGATCACGGACCCCAAAGCTCTTGAAGTAAACCAAGAATCGTATCACCCTATAATCATACATACAGAACATCCCAAGATTTTGTAGAAATAACTCGTTTTAAAATTTCTAAAAAGAAACTTGGGTGTATGTGAAAATTTAAAATTCATATTTTTTTATAAAATATAGTTAGGATTCCTAATTAATTTATATCTTTGAACTATTATTAATTATAAAAACTAAAATACACATGAGTAAAACCATCTTTTATCACGCAGGATGTTCAGTATGCGTAAGCGCAGAAAGTGATGTCATTAATTTAATAGGAGAAGAAAATTTAGATATCGTAGATATCGCACAAAACAGAAACAGGATTCCAGAAGCCGAAACTGCTGGAGTACAATCTGTTCCTGCACTTGTAACTCCAAATGGAAATGTACTTCACATCAATTTTGGAGCATCTATGGCCGATGTTATTGGCTAATTTTAATATATATAGTTAGGATTCCTATTTAATTAAAATAAGAATCCTAACTATAAAAAATGTATCATTATGAAAACAAAAACTTCAATATTTATTGCTTTATTATTTGTAGGGTTATCTGCAATAGCTTGTACAGATAAGAAAGGCACTTATGAAAATGATGACTTTGCTATTACAAAAGTAGAAGTCACACATCACAGCGATTTACAGATGACTATCTGGGAAATTACTGTAAAAGGAAAAGCAGGTCACACAACTCCTGTCCCTGTAGGACAACTAGATGGAGCGCCTGTGCTCGCTTATGTATTTCCTACTACATTAAAACCTACAGATGTTGGTTTTAATGAGACTGAAGGTATTGTTGCCTTAGGTCTTACGTCACATCCAGATTTTGACGATACTCCGTTATGGGATGAGAATAAAGATAAAGTCTTTGACAATGACGGAATTATCTGGCATCCACATTGGGTAATTTTAGTTCCTGATGATCGTGTTGAGGGAGGTCTCGCTGTCAAGGAGTTTAAAAAAGAGGATACTAGCGTTATTTTACCTCCTACAAATCCAGGGATGCCTATGTATATGGACTCTCCAGGATACCAAGTTATCACTACTGGAAATACGATTAAAGTCATGATTCCAGATTATCGTATAGCATCTACCAATTTTTCATACGATGGTGTCACTTCTTTAATGAGAGTAAATACGAGTATAGAAGAAAAACCACTATTAGGCGTATATGAAGTATATCATGTGGCAAGTGGAGACCTTTCTCTTCCTTATGCTGTTAAACAAAAATAAAGAATATGAAAGTGAATGTTTGGGATACTTATGTCCTTAAAAAAAATGGAACCTTAATGCACTTTGACATCCTTGTTCCTATGGAAACTTCAGAAGAAGAAACTGTTTTTCAATACGGAGATGATTATCTAAATACAAAGGAAGTTCATATCCAATCACTAAGCGCTTCAGAATGTCGTTTATGCCATATGGAAACCGCTCCTTCTCAAGTTATAGCTTCTATTCAAGAAAAAGGATATCATATCATAGAAATACAAAACTGTAATTAATTGCAGAGTATTTGATCATGTAATTAGGATTACTAACTTTGCCCATAGAACTTCATGGTATCTATGGGCTCTGTTTTCTTATGAAAAAAACAATATTTAATACCGCATATCAAAACGACACTGCCAATAAAGTAGTGGTTGGATTAGAACGTATTTCCGAAGCTTTTAAAGTATTACTTTGGGAACATGCAAAAGTGGTAGGTTTAAGTCCTATCCAAATACAAATCTTATTATTTATTGCACACCACAAGCTCGATATGTGTACTGTGAGCTATCTCGCTCAAGAATTTAATATTACAAAACCTACGATAAGTGACGCTGTAAAAGCACTTCTTAAAAAAGAATTGATTCAGAAAAAAACAGTCTCTACTGATAGCCGAAGTTATGCCATCGCACTGACTCCGAAAGGAAAAACATTGCTTCTTCAAATAGAAGATTTTGCACTTCCCATTAAGGATCAATTAGAACATATAGATCAGGCTGAGGTAAAACAACTATACCATACTATTACAAAATTAATTCATGGATTAAATAAATCTGGAATCCTTAGTATACAACGCAATTGTCATAGTTGTATCTTTTACGAGAAAAAAGCAAAAAGCCATTATTGCAATTTTCTAAAACAACCTTTAGAAAATCATGAGATTCGTTTAGATTGCCCTGAATATGAATCAAAACCTACAGGAACGGCATCCTAGTCTGTTATTATGAACACCCACTCTACTCCCACAAACTTACAAGTGCTTTATGAAGATAATCACCTCATCGTGATTAATAAACGTGCAGGAGATATTGTACAAGGTGATAAGACAGGTGATGCCCCACTAAGTGAGGTCGTAAAGAAATATATTGCAAAAAAATATAACAAACCTGGTGCTGTTTATTTAGGGGTTGTACATCGTTTAGATCGTCCTACTAGTGGTATTGTAATATTTGCCCGTACAAGTAAAGCTCTGGCGCGACTCAACAAACTATTTGCCGAAAGAAAGACGCAAAAGACCTATTGGGCACTTGTAAAAAAGCATCCTTCGCCAGAACAAGCTACGCTTACTCATTATTTAAAACGTAATACAAAGCAGAATAAAAGTTATGCTTACGCGAAAGCAGTACCAGATTCAAAAGAAGCTAGTCTCACCTATCGAGTCATCAAGAAATTAAAAACGTTTACACTTCTTGAAATTGATTTACATACCGGAAGACATCACCAAATACGTAGCCAACTCACAGCTATAGGAAGTCCTATAAAAGGTGATTTAAAATACGGATTCGATCGTTCTAACAAAGATGGAAGCATTAGCCTACACGCTCGTAAACTGACCTTTATACATCCCGTACAGAAAGAAAAAATGACCTTTATAGCTCCTGTTCCAGAAGAAGATACGGTTTGGAAAGCGTGTAAAAATGATTAATTCAATTATAAATATAACTACAACCTTATTACTTGTTTTATAATACGTACTTGTTCCTTTATTAGTGTAAGGATATAGACCCCTTTTGCATACTCAGATAGATCTATTGAAGTGTCCTCATTTTGTATATCTGTTATATACAATTCTTGCCCAGTTAGAGAATGTACTACTGCTTTGGCTCCTACAAGCGTAGAGGGAACTCGTAATGACATGGTATCTACAACTGGATTAGGAAAAAGTTGTATCTCATTTTCTAATATCTCATCTGTTACAGACAATGTAGGATCTTGATACACTCTTACATAATCTACCTCCATAGCACTTTCATTAAAAGAATTCAAAATTTCTGGCAAGATGGCAACATTAAGTAAGATATATTGATTTGCATCAAAAGGCCAAGTTGATGGATTTTGTACGGGTGGATTATAGGTATAATGTTCAACCCCATCAACACTAAAAACCATTTGTTCTGGAGTCCACTCCAACGTATACGTGTGAAATTCTGATGAGACTGTTGAGATATTTTGTCCACCTTTGTTTACTGTATTCCCAAAACTAGAAGGGGTATGCATGGCACTTTGCACAAAATTTTGATTACTTCCCCAATGTTCCATAATATCTATTTCTCCACAAGCTGGCCAAGAAACCGACCCCATAGATGCAGACCAAAAACCACCTGATTCAATAATATTCTGTCCTAATGTCCAGATCGCAGGCCACGTACCTACACCTATAGGTAACTTGGCGCGTACTTCTACATAACCGTAGGTAAAAGCAAATTTAGAATTCAATCTAGCTGAAGTATGTGACTTGGTATATCCTTGATCCGTAAATGTTTCTTTTCTAGCTACTATTTTTAAAGTTCCATTACTTACAAAAGAATTTAATGTACGGTTTGTATAGTGTTGTATTTCTCCATTGTACCAATTTCCGCCATTAGGGATTTGAGTTTGATGATGCCATTTAGTCGAATTTATAGGACCAGTGCCACTAAACTCGTCAGACCAGACCAATTCATAATTGTCTCCTTGTCCATATATAGGTAAACCTACAGAAAGGAAAAACATCAATACAATAAAAATTCTCATAGCATGTACATCTTTAGAGATCGAAAGGTACAATAATAGCCATCGTTTCCCTTAAAATTGACCTATACAAGAATACATCATTTGCAGTATTTTATGATTTTTGTTACACCAAAAGCACATGAAAACAGTTTTTGTTTATTTTAAAAACTGGAGATAACAATGAAAAACTAGTATCAATATCAAGAAGACATATGCTCATAACATTGGTGTATTTTTCTTTCTTACGCTTTCGCGAAAGCGATATATATTTTATAGAAGTACCAAATTTATAAAAAGTATACTGTACTTAATTCTAGGTTTCTATACTCGCTGGCCATTGGTGGATCAATGGTGAATTCTCGCCACTATGATCAATAATAAAGATTTCTATTGCTTTTCTAAACGCTTCTAATGCTATATTTCTAGGGTCATTTGGATCGCTAAAATATAAATCTGTATCATTTCCAAACAATGGTAATAAAGGCTCGTAGGGAGCAGAAAAAATAAAGATATAATAGAATGTCATCATAGAACCTATGGTTCCTGTATTTGGTAAATACCCTAAAATGTCATCAATTTTAAATGTTGCATCATCCGGTTTTACAATCGTTGCGTTTTGGATACAAGGAGGATAATTTGCTACAAAAGACAGTCCTGGACCTAACGATCTCATTTGTCTAGAATTTCCATGGGCAACAACTCTATATACCAAACTAGTTAAAACCGATTTTAATGCTTTCTTACTATCCATCTTAGGCAATCCTCTCACATTTCCTTCTTCGACATTTGAAGATGCAGTCATCCATTTTTGTAATTGAGTGTCATTAGATACTGCTGCATCATTCTTGTATGTCGTTTCTACAAAAACGTCTACCATACCTTCTGAAGCATCCCAGAAATAAAGTAATTGTTTTACTATTGGGTATCTATCCCAATCTTCTTTATCTGTAAAATCATCTTTGTTAAGTCCTAAGTTATCTAAAGCAACCTTTGGATCGTCTTCAAAAAATTCTCGTCCAGTTGCAAATGTATTTGTAAGTTCTAAGAAAGAATCTGGAGTAGAAAATGATGTTGGTGGACCAATTGTTTTCCACAGTAATAGTAAGGTATCATTAAACCCTATAAGTGATTTTGACTGTGGATCCAATAACTTTCTGAGATCATGATCCTTTTTTACATTATTAAATAATGTCATCTGCATAGGAGCAGATACAATATGCCAATGATATACATGTCCTAACCATATTCCATATACAGTAACAGCTGTTCTTGCTGCGGCTAATGCATAAATCCACGTAGCACCCGTATTTGTTGTATTGTCCTGTGTATTATGTGGTGTGTATATATGCGCTTCAGTACTATTTGAAATTTGAACACAAATAGGGCGTAATTTCTTAGTGTCTTTATCCTGTTCTAATATAATAAAAGCTCCTGGAGTCCAACGATCAAATCCGTCTACTTTATTTGCATCCCAGTTATTAAAAATGGTTAGATCAATGGCATATAATAGTCCTTCCTCTTGAATAGGTTTTAAAAGTCCATCCCATTCTTTATGAAATATTGATTTTACTTTTTTTAAGCAAAGTTTTTCTACTTTTTGAAGAAACAATAAATTATACGCCAATCCATTTTCGGCAATCATAGGCCAAAATTGTTTCGTAGCCTCTTCTGGATCTGTTAGAATAGAAGCATACTTATCTCCACGTGTCTTAATATTATCTTCATAGACATTATAGTAATTCGTCCAAGACATGCTAAAATCTGTTGGTTTGCCTAAAAAGAAATCTGTAAAAGTTTTTCCTCTTTTTGGATATGCAGAAAACGATGCTTTTTCTAAATGTGCGTGTAATGTCTCCTTATTTAAAAATTCACTTTCAACAGATGTTTCTAGTCTTTTCAAAAGACTCATTCGTTCTTCTTCTCCAGTATCAATAGGGGCATCATCATACATAAATGTATACCCACTTTGTGTCTCTCCTTGTATTGTATACTCAGTACTCAATCCGCTTTTTGCCATCTTGGTCTCTTGCGTTCTCAATCCTAGTTTTACGATGGTTTCAATGGTTTCTGTAATACTAAAAGGAACCGCAGGCATCTCTGTAAATCCCTTTTTCCTAATAGGCAGATGATGCATTGTTGTAAATTCTTTTTCTACCTCTTTTTCTACCTCTTCTGTAAGTTCATTTACAACGTCTTTTACAACATCCTTTAGAATTTCTTTTGCATACTTCTTAATAAAATAATAACCGATAGCAAGCATGATCATTATTATAATTACAATGACTACTACATATTCCCAAATTTTCATATTGATGATTTTAATACGACTAAGCTAACTCTCTATCTTATTAAAAAACAGCGTATTTGTACCTGTTTTTAATAAGATATTATTTAATAGCTTTCCTACTTTCTATGAGGACACTTATTAAGATAAGAGCTCCTCCAATAACGGTACGCATACTTGGAATTTCATTAAGGAATAAAATACCCAAGATAATTCCATAGATAGGTTGTGCGCTACTCATTAAACTGGCAGTTGTGACCGAAAAATGTTTAAAACTCAACAAGAATAAGGTATGACCTAAAGCAGTTGTCACTAAGGCTAAAATCCCTATATATGGAAGTTCGTTTACAAATCCATCTGTATCAAAAAGGAAATAAGCAGGTATAAGCATTATTGCAATAACAAGGGTTTGATACCACATCACTACAGAACCGTTATATGTAGTGATTTTTGTTTTGACCAGAAGATTACGCAATGCATAACAAAGCGCTGAAAACAATCCTATCAATATGGCAAGAAAGTTATCATTATCAGTATCAAATTTGGGGGCGAGAAAGTAAATACCTAGTAGAACTAGAAGTCCAAGAAGCACGTGCATCTTAGAAAATTTTGTTTTTAAGAAAATAGGTTCTAGAAGGCTCGTCATCACTGGAAATGTAAATAGTGATAACATCCCAATCGCTACATTAGATAACTGCAACGCATAGAAGTAGGTAATCCAATGCATCCCCATTAAGATTCCAGAAAGAACAATGGCAGAAGTATCTTTATGCGCGAGTTTAAAAGAAAGCCTTTTCCAGGCTATAAAAATCCCTAATAATAACATCGCTCCAAATGCTCGGATTCCAATAGTCACAGCAGGTGGCAAATCAATATACCTTCCTAATACACCTGATGTACTAATGAATAACATCGCCAGGTTAATTTCCAGAATAGGACCTAAATTTACTTTTTTACTCAACTCTTATTTTTTCTATTTTTTAGTGACTTATGTACACTTTAATACCATTTCAATAAATATAATACTTGAATAAGTAAACATATATTCTTGATGAGGTAACTGTTGCTTTATATTATTTCGCTTTAAGCGAAAATCAAAAATACGCTCCTTACCGCATCAATGCTTTTGCCTTTTCTTTAATCACGTCGGCTACGGGTCTGTTTTGGATTTTACTTTCTAACCACGACAATACATCTAGATATAAGAAGGCTCTACGCTCATAAGGATCGTCTTCATATACCTTTAGTTTCTTATACAGTTTCTTAAAAGCGCCTCGAAGTTCATGTGGATAGATATTCTTAAGTCCTTGCACAAAGTTGATCATCTCCCGTTGTACCTCGTGAAGGTCATCCATTTTTAATAGGAACTTATAGGTACTACGTAATAAGGATTCTAAATGGTAATCTTTTGCTGCTTCATAATGTGCAATCAGATTAAGCAATCGTGCAAAACACATAAGATCCTGTCGGGTCTTTAAGCTTTTTGCATTAATGATTTTGGATAGATATTCTATACACTTGGTATAGTTTTCGGCACCAAAATACAGACAGGCAATTTTATAATAAAAGACCATAATATGATGTTCATCGATACGGTACTTTGGAGAGGAAATTCCTTCCATAGTCTCTGTCACCAGTGGTTCAAAGTCCTCATAATCTCCGACCATAAAACGATGATTGAGTTTATTACTCAATGTATATAAGAATAATAAGGTATCTAGGTTATCTCCTTTAGGAAAGTTTTTATCATCTCGTAACCCCTCTAGACGTTGTAATGCTTCATCAAACTTGCTACTTAACTTAAGATAAAACAGGGATTCTAATAAGTAATGTTGCCCTTTAAGATAAAAGACGGGATTACGTTCTATCATCGTCGGGTTGTCTTCAAAAAGCAACACCCATCGTTGTGCATATTTATAGCAGGAAACAAAATCTTGTATTAAGAAACTATACCATAAATGTGCTTTATATAACCAGAGTTTTTCTCTAAAACCAAGTGTATCATGATCGTATTTTGGCATCATTTTATCAAAATAAGTTTTGATTTCTTGACGTTCTTCATCACTTCGTACATACCCAGTACGTAACATCATACCATACAGCTCTAGGGATACATTAGACAATTTACTTGTCATCACATTAGCTTTACTCAATGCTTTAGATTGTGCAGAAAGTTCATCGGCGCGAGACGCCATGCTTCGGGTGATATATTGTGTTTCGATTACTTTTTCTAATTCTACAATCTCATAAGCAATGTTCTTTTCTTCATTCTCTATCGCCATTAATTTTGCCTTATCAAGTACTTTAAGGCTCTGTTTATACAATCCCTTTTGATATAGTATGGTTGCAAAATCTAATTGTTCTCGTATCTGTACTCTAATATTTCTATGAGAAGGGGTGAGTCGTAAGCTTACAAGAAGTTGTCTATACAAATGAGCTTTTAGGTTGGAGAGTTGTAATTTGGTTACAATTCCCTTCTTTATAATAGCTTGTTCATCGTACGACGCCATCTTATCGAGTGCCTCAAAAAGTGCCATAAATTTTGCATCCGTATTACGCTCTAAGCGTCCGACGTACAACTTAAATTGTCGTTTTTCGCTTTTAGATAATGACTTAACAAGCACAAAAAGAGAATCGCTTTCGTCATTTGGCGTTGTAATGATTTTTCTCATAAATTATTATAAAACAGATGTTTACGAAATTCAAAAAGCTATTTAACGTCGTAAAAATTACTATTTTTGACATCTCTTAGCTATCTCCAATATATATATTCGTAATTAAAAACAGAGAATGTCTAGAGATAAAATTCAAATCTTTGATACCACACTTCGCGACGGAGAGCAAGTACCAGGATGTAAGTTGGCTACCAAAGAAAAGTTAATCATTGCAGATCGTCTAGACCATCTAGGCGTCAATGTCATAGAAGCTGGTTTTCCTATATCAAGCCCAGGTGACTTTAATTCCGTTCAAGAAATTGCAAAACTTGTACAACATGCAACAGTATGTGGTCTTACACGCGCGGTTCAAAAAGATATCGAAGTAGCTGCACAAGCATTAAAATATGCAAAATTTCCTCGTATTCATACAGGAATAGGGACTAGCGAATCTCATATAAAATATAAATTTAATAGTACACCAGAAAAAATTATCGAACGCGCTGTAAAGGCAACTGCTTATGCAAAAACATTTGTCGAAGATGTTGAGTTTTATGCAGAAGATGCTGGACGTACTGATAACGTATATCTCGCTCGCGTACTAGAAGCAGTGATCAAAGCAGGTGCTACGGTATTAAACATTCCGGATACGACAGGATATTGCCTTCCAGATGAATACGGTGCCAAAATGAAATACTTAAAAGAAAACGTAAAAGGCATTGAGAATGTAACACTTTCTTGTCACTGTCATAATGATTTAGGGCTTGCTACAGCAAATTCGATTGCAGGTGTACAAAACGGGGCAAGACAGATAGAATGTACCATTAATGGGATAGGAGAACGTGCAGGAAACACTTCACTAGAAGAAGTTGTTATGGTGTTAAAGCAACACCCATACCTTAACCTAGACACTACGATTAATACACAATTACTGTACGACACTAGCCAGATGGTAAGTGAAAAAATGGGAATGCCCGTACAACCCAATAAAGCCATTGTAGGTGCCAATGCATTTGCACACAGCTCGGGAATTCATCAAGACGGCATGATTAAAAATCGTGAGACCTATGAGATTATGGACCCAGCCGATGTAGGTGTGACTGAAAGTGCCATTATCCTCACAGCTCGTAGTGGTCGTGCTGCCCTCGCCTATCGTTCTAAGAAGATAGGGTATGAACTCACTAAAGACCAACTCGACCTTGCTTATAAAAATTTCTTAACGGTAGCAGACCACCAGAAAGAAGTATGCAATGATGATATTCATCGCATTATGGAAACAGCACAGATTCAAGCTGGCGTACTTGTGTAAAAAAGATAAAAAGAGCATAGAATATAGATACTAGAATTATAATTAAGTACACTCCCCTAACCCCTCTTAATAGAGGGGAATAAAATAACTTAAGAAGGTATAAAAAAAGAAGAACTAAAAAAGAGTATTGAGTGATTTGAAAACGAAGCAATAGCGAAGTATTCAAGAAGCAATAGCGAAGTATTCAAATTGTACCGAAATATAAATTCAGTCATTTCAGTATAACAAACTCATAATCTAACAAGTAGATTTAAAAATAACTACATTTATAGTAGTTAGAGATAACATAAAAGATACTCGCCTACGCGAGCACAAGCATGGGAAAAACCTTATTTGATAAAGTCTGGGATGCACATGTGGTAGATACGATACCCGATGGACCACAGGTTTTATATATAGACAAGCATTTGATTCACGAAGTGACAAGTCCGCAAGCGTTTAATGAACTGGAAGCAAGAGGTATTCCGATTGCGAGACCAGATCAGATTGTAGCTACGGCAGATCATAATACACCTACTGTAAATCAGCATTTACCGGTGGAGGATCCGCTTTCGCGAAAGCAATTAGAACAGCTTTCCAAAAACTGTAAGAAACACGGGATTACCTTATATGATTTAGGACACGAGTATAACGGGATCGTTCACGTCATTGCTCCTGAATTAGGAATTACCCAACCGGGAATGACCATGGTTTGTGGCGATAGTCATACCAGTACACATGGTGCTTTTGGAAGTATCGCCTTTGGGATTGGTACCAGTCAAGTAGCACAAGTATTTGCGAGTCAAAGCTTATTACTTAAAAAACCAAAAAGCCTACGCGTAAGCGTTAATGGAAAACTCCCTTCTGGCGTATTACCAAAAGATGTGATTTTATATATCATCTCTCAAATAGGGACCAATGCAGGTACAGGTTATTTCTGTGAGTATGCAGGAAATGTATTTGAAGATATGTCTATGGAAGGCCGTATGACGGTTTGTAATATGAGCATTGAGATGGGTGCTCGTGGAGGTATGATTGCACCCGATCAAACCACATTTGACTATATAGAAGGAAAGAAGTTTGCGCCGCAAGGGGACGCTTTCGCGAAAGCGGTATCCTACTGGAAAACATTACCTACAGATGATGATGCCTCTTTTGACAAAGAATATCATTTTGATGCGGCAGATATTGCACCTATGCTTACTTATGGAACCAATCCTGGGATGGGTATAAAAATCAATGAGCATATCCCAGAAAAAGGAGATATGACTTTTGAGAAAGCATTAGAATACATGGATTTTAAAGGGGGATCACAATTATTAGATACCACGATTAATTATGTATTTATAGGCAGTTGCACCAATTCTAGAATTGAAGATTTTAGAGTAGCAGCTAGTTATGTAAAAGGAAAACAAAAAGCGCCAAATGTAAATGCGTGGTTGGTTCCTGGATCACAACAGGTTGCCAAACAATTACAAGAAGAAGGACTTGTTGAAGTGTTTGAAAATGCTGGATTTACGCTGAGAGAACCAGGTTGTTCTGCTTGTTTGGCCATGAATGATGACAAAATCCCAACGGGAGAATATTGCGTCTCTACATCTAACAGGAATTTTGAAGGACGACAAGGACAAGGAGCGCGTACCATACTTGCGAGTCCGCTAGTAGCAGCAGCTACAGCGATAGAAGGAAAAATAGTAGATATCACAAAAACAGCATTTGCGTAATGGAGAAGTTTACAAAATTAACCGCCACAGCCATTCCGTTACCTATAGAAAATATAGATACCGACCAGATTATCCCTGCTCGTTTCTTAAAAGCAACAGACAAGGAAGGATTTGGAGATAATGTATTTAGAGACTGGCGATACGATAGTGAAGGAAATCTCAATCCAGATTTTCCATTAAATGCGCCGCAGTATTCAAAGGGTCAGATCCTTGTTGCTGGAGATAATTTTGGATGTGGTTCTAGTCGTGAGCACGCAGCTTGGGCAATTGTAGGATATGGCATTAAGGTCGTCATCTCTAGTTTTTTTGCCGATATATTCAAAGGAAATGCATTGAATAATGGATTACTCCCTATTCAAGTATCTCCTGAATTTTTGAAACAATTACTTACCTGTGTACAAAAAAATTCAAAAACAAAAATTACAGTCGATTTGGAAAGCCAAATCGTTGCCTTTGTTGGTATCTATAATGAACAATTTCAAAATGGAGAAGAAACTTTTGATATTGACCCTTATAAGAAAGTATGCTTGATAAATGGATATGATGATATTGATTTTTTAGTTAGCAAAAAAGAAACCATCGAAGCATTTGAGAAAGAGCGGGTCGTGTTTTGAAAAAGACTAAAAAAGATAAAAGAATAAAGAGTATAGAATATAGAATATAGAAAAGTATAGTTTTGTGAGATTCCCGCCTTCGCGAGAATAAAATGGAACTTCCCTCCTAGGAAGGCGATGTACTGAGCTTGTCGAAGTAAGGGATTGAGGGAGGTGTAAAAACGAAATGCACAACATAGAGGAAAATATAAACAGATTCCCACCTTCGTGGGAATGAAAAAGATAAAAGGGTATAAAGATGAGGTTTTAAAAAATAGAGTACTACTCTAAAATAGAGTAACACTCTATTTCTGTACAGATATAAAATAACATTTATACTTTCCTCTTAAGAAGAAGAGGTTGAATAAAGTCTAAAAAAGGCCAAATAATAAAAAAACAAATCCTACATAAGGAATCAAAATATTGAAAAAACGAACAGATTAATGAACTACAACATCGCAATTATTCCCGGAGACGGGATAGGACCCGAGGTAACTGCACAAGCCACAAAAGCGCTTGATGCTATTGCCGATATGTTTGATCATCATTTTACATATACACAGGCACTTATGGGGGCTTGTGCGATAGACGCTACTGGTAATCCATTACCTGAAGAGACAATTGATATTTGCGAAGCTGCAGATGCGATTCTTTTTGGTGCTATTGGGCATCCTAAATATGATAATGATCCTAATGCAAAAGTACGTCCGGAACAAGGACTTTTACGTTTACGTAAATCACTAGGTTTATTCTGTAATATCCGCCCTGTAAAGGCGTATGAACAATTAATTGATCGATCGCCTTTAAAGAAAGAGCGTATCATAGGGACTGATATTTCTATTTATCGCGAACTCACGGGTGGTATTTATTTTGGTGAGAAACATCTAAGTGATGATGGTCAGGTAGCTTCAGATGGATGTACATATTCTGTTGAGGAGATTAGCCGTATTGCGCATTTGGCGTTTAAGGAGGCGCTTTCGCGAAAGCGTAAACTCACCCTTGTAGATAAGGCAAATGTATTAGAGACCTCTCGTCTTTGGCGTAAAACCGTGACAGAGATCGGAAAAGAATATCCAGAGGTGGCATTAGATTTCCTCTTTGTAGATAATGCAGCGATGCAAATGATCTTAAATCCTAAGCAGTTTGATGTGATCTTAACCGAAAACTTGTTTGGCGATATCATCTCTGATGAGGCAAGTGTCATCGGTGGATCTATAGGGTTACTAGCATCGGCATCTATAGGAGCAGATAATGCGTTATTTGAACCGATACACGGGAGTTTCCCACAAGCAACAGGAAAAGATATTGCAAACCCGCTAGCGAGTATTTTAAGTGCCGCGATGTTATTACGTCATTTGAATTTACATAAAGAAGCAACATTGATCGAAAAAGCAGTAGAAAAATCATTAGAACTCAATTTTACTACCGAAGATCTAAATGCCGAAAATCCATTTGGCACTTCAAAAGTAGGCGATTTTATCGCCGACTTTATTATGAATCCAGAGGATCCAAATCGCAATTTTGAAAATATTTTTGTAGGACAGAGTACGATTATATAACTAAACTAACTCATCCTATATTTAAAAGTCAGGCTCGTGTACATTGCCTGGCTTTTTTATTGGATTAATTTCTTTTATCAATTACTAAAGAATAAAACAAATTCTATTTACTCAGCACCAAAAAATCCAGCAGCAATAAACCGACCATCTACAAAATCATCTGAATCGGATTGGACTTTGGTTACTCCATGAAATGTATCTGATGCAAATGCAATGAGTAAGTTATCTTCAAAGTCAATTGTAAAAATTGGTTCTTTATTATCTTCTCTTGAGAGATCATAATCATTATCAAATAATTCAAGATCTCCACCACAAAATACCTTAGGAATACGATTAAAATAATAGAGAATTGAAATCTGGTAATCTCCATTTATAGAATCTCTATGTGGGGTTCCATAATGACCATCAGGACAATTAATCAATGTTAGATTAATATCTGAAACGACAAACGGTTTGATGTCTAACATCTCAAACAGGGAAGGAAGTTGTTCAATAACTCGTTTACTCAACGCTTTATGTGCCTTCTGAGTAAGGATAGCTTTTTCCTTATTTGTTGTATCCGATTTTAAATCTAAAAATTTTGTCACTCCAACATTAAGATTAGAAGAATTGTAACTTATAAATTCACTCTGCTCTTTGCATACTGCTTCGTATAGAGCATCGCGCTCCTCAGTTGGCAAAAATTGAGACATTCGCGCTACTTTTACTGTTCCCAGTTCAATTAATGAAGAGATACACTGATGTGTATCTATAAGTTGATTCTCATTATCCAATGGATTCATAGAGTGTGTATGTTGTAAGTTATATTTAGCATATATCAGTAAAATTACAATATTGATCTCAATGACAACGACAAATAGATCAATCGTATCGCTAAATAAATGATATCATATAGTTGAAAGTCAGGCTCGTGTATATGCCTGGCTTTTTTATTGAAATTATTTTTCTTTGGATTGTGGGAAACCGTAAAGAGGCTTGGTCGTCTTTGATTAGTTTTAAATGTATATATAGTGTTATTGTTTGTAAACGATTATTGAGGCTTTCCGAAAAAGCTTAAAATACCTGACAAACAATTAATTACGCGCTTTCTTCTTTAAAATTACACTAAATTTGAGAAGCATATACATATATACTAGTTAACGACAAGCTAAAAAAAATATGAACGTAGAAAGATTACATAGAATTTTAATTGACCTTGACCAAGAAATTAAATTAAGCAAAGTAACTGCATTACTTCAACAAGTACAAACTCACTTGCAAAACCTAGTAAGTCAACCGAATCAGCCAACACATCAAACTAATTTGGTTGCTGATTTGGGAAAACTTTATAAAGCTCTTGAACAAACAGAATACAATAGTTATTCACCGAGTTGGAAAGAAATAATATCCGAAATTAGTGGAGAAAATTTATTTGGGATTTTTCTTAAAAAAGAAATTGAACAAATACTATCTTCAAATACCATAACACCTGCAAAAGCATTAGAGGATATTAAAAAAATAGCAACGGATTTTCAAACATTTCAGATAGCAATTAAGAACACTCTGACTGGTTTCAAATCTTTGGGAATAGAAGAAGAAGATTTAGAACAAGGTGAATGTGAACTTGGATATACAATTCCAAGAGGATATGTTGAAAACAAACTATCTGAACTAAAGAATGAAATAAATGAATTAAATTTTATTCTAAATAATATTTCAGAGGCAGTAACAGGAGAAAAACAAGAATATAAAGTAAAAACAATTTCTTCTAGTGACTTCTTATTTTATATTATAATTAGCTTACAAGTTGCAGATGTTCTATCAAAAGCAACTGAAAGAATCCTAAATCATTATAAACAAATACTTGAAATAAAACTTTTACGTAACCAACTCAAAGAAAAAGGAATTCCTGCATCAAAAACTAAAGAGATTGAATCTCACGCAAATGGAATGATGAAAGATGAGATAAAGGCTATTGCGAAAGAAGTTATAGCTAAACATTATGACGGAGAAAATGGAAGAAAAAATGAACTTGAAAATGGATTAATAATTTCTCTAAATAAATTAGCAAATAGAATTGATAAAGGGTTTAATGTAGAAATAAGAGTTGAGTCCTTACCAGAACCGGAAGAAAATGAAGAACAAACAACTGAATATGAATCAAAAGTAGAATTAATTAACTCTATAAAAGAAAGTTCTCAAAACATTGAATTTATAGAAACTGGAGGAGAATCAATTTTAAAATTATCTGAAAAGAAAGCACAGTAAAGTCAGTAGTTAACAACGTATATAAAACATAGCTACTATAGGATTTTCGAGAGGTTTGTGTTTATTTACAAAGACTGCCAAATTTTTAATTTAGCTTATAAAAAAGAATAAAGTATAAAATAAATCGCCCTTGTGTTAAGCTGAAAAGTTGCGTCTTTTACACGTTATATTTCATACACAAGACCGTTATGCGTCATTTGAGAAAATATGAACAATAAAGAAAAGATTAAAATAAAAAATTGGGATGGTGTTACTAAATGGATTATAGGAATTTCCATATTCGTTATAATTTTTTCTTTTCTTTCACCTCTAATTTTCACTTCAGCATCAAATTCTGAAACATTTGACTTTACAGAAACTGGGCAAATTGGAGATACTATTGGCGGAATAATTAATCCTTTTATCGCTTTAGCAGGCGTACTTTTGACTTTTTTAGCCTTTTACATGCAAATAAAAGCTAATCAAATTCAAATAACACAATTTAAAGAAGGTATAGAAAAGGATAAGGAATTAAGATTATTAATTGAGCGAAAAGGCTATTTTAATAAATTAAGCTTATTAAAAGTAGACCTTACTGTAATAGAATCTGACATTAAATCAAAAGCTAAAAATTTAAAATATTTTTTTGAAAACGAGAAAAAATTACCATTTCAAACAAATTTCCTAATACGAACACCTTCAAAAAATTACTCAAGAATTTTAGAAATAGATAGGCTTTCAATTTTCAATGGGTTTAGCGAATTTTTTAACCATAGAGAAAGATGGATTAAAGAATTTAGTAATCTTTATAACATTCTCGATTTTCTACCAGAGTTATTCAAGGATTTATACGATAAATACGAATATCATTCAAAAGATATGTTTGATAAAAAAGTGTTGGTAAGGAATGGATTAATTCAATTAATGGATAGATTGTCGGAACTTATAAATATCTATAAACGAGAAACCAATCCAGAAGACTACCTAAAATATCCAGCAAGTGCTCTTGCAAATGAAACTATTTTTCGTTATTACAAAATAATCGAAGAATCATTTGACGAAGATAGAAATCCAATTAAAGAAACTGATTTGAATGAAATTGATGAAACAGTCCTAAAATTCTTTAATCAAGAAGCATTGACAATCAGAAACGGAGAAGATGGATATGATATCAGACTCGAGCCAATTGTAGAATTGATAAGTAACTTGCGTAAACAAATATATTTAGTAAAACAACGTGCAATTGAGTTTTCAGAATCAATTGAAAGTCAATACAACAACTTAATGATTGATGACGGAAAAAACAAAAGCTATGTGACTTTGATAAACGAGATACATTCAATGCTTGAGATTGAATTAAACAAAGTGAAAATTGAAGATTAAAAACAAACGCACAACAATGGCTATAAGTAATTGCTGGTTATCACCTACACTCAGATAAATAAAGAAACATAAGCAAAAAAAATAAAATGAGTACAAATACGCAAGATATTAAACAACTCGATGAGGCCAGCGTCGAAAGAGAGAAACAGCGAACTGAAAGTGAGGCCAGAGACATTATTCACGATGTGGACAGGCTTTATACTTTTCCTGAAGACAAGAAAACAAGATGGATTTGGGAGCTTTTACAAAACGCTAAAGATGTTGCCAATCCAGAAGGAATCGTAATCTCGATAACACTCACTCAAGACAAGCTTAAGTTCTCTCATAATGGTAAGCCATTTGAGACGAAGCATCTACTTGCAATTCTTTATAAAACCTCAACCAAATCACTGAATGGTGAAGATGGCACAACAGGAAAGTATGGAACTGGATTCGTTACCACTCACATCTTAAATAAGAAACTTTCTATTGATGGTGTGCATGCCAATGCGAATGGTAAAAGAAGGTTCTTTCTTCAAATTGACCGTTCAGCAGCCACTTTGGATGAAAGTATCTCATTGGACGCCATGCAGAAATCTCTGCGGCACACCTTTTCTGAGATTCAGGTCATAGGCAAAAAATTAGCGGAAAATGTTCTAGATCACTCCAATACTTTCGTTTACAACCTGACTTCAGATTCATATAAATACGCTGAAAAAGGATTGATTGAATTGAGAAACAATGCTATCTTCACGCTTCTTATCAATCGCTCCATTAAGAAGATTGAGGTTTCAACCCCTGAGTGGTCTGAATCATTCAGTTTACATACAGAGGTCTCAGGGATTCCAGATTTTCAATTTGCAACCACTGATTCAGAAAATGGTCTTTTATTCCATCAGTCAGAAAAGCTAATCTTTGGCATTCCTGCTAAAAAAAACAGCAATACCTACTCACTTGTTCCTTTGGATAATCAAGCAGTTCTTTACAAGGAATTTCCTTTGATTGGCACTGAAAAATTCAATTTACCTATCCTTTTACAGCACAGAGATTTCCACCCAACAGAACTGAGGGACGGAATTAGAACCAAGATTACTAATAAAAATGAACCCGATCCAAGTGCCAATAAAAACAGAACCGCACTTGTGGATTTCATTAGCCTTTACCTTAAATTCATTGATCAACTATTACCAAAGATTCAAAATGCTCATTTGTTAGCAAAGAGTGGTTTACCCGAGCATATTGACAGATATTCAAACATTGAATGGTTTGAGGAAAACATCCAAACACCAATCAGACAATTATTGCTCTCAAAACCCATTGTTAAAACCATATCTGGCTCACAAATAAAAATAGAAAACGCAAGATTCATTCTTTCGGATTCAGAATCTAAAGACGATCTCTTTGATATAGCAAGTACTGTAATCCCTGAATATCTCCCTGAAAAAGAGAGCATTTGGCATTGGTCTGAAATAATAGAGCAAGAATTACAGCGGTGGCCAGCCAACATTGATTTTAATATCAATCATCTTGTAACTTTAGTTGAAACGAATATAGATCTAAGCGATGATATATCTTTTGAATGGTTAAAAAGTCTTTATGAGTTTCTTAATCAAAATAAGTTATCACACCTTGGGGATTCCACGCCTATATACCCTACCGAAGCAAATTACTTCAAATCAAAGGATAGTGAACTGTATTTGCACCCAAAGATTGATAATGAATTTAAGTATGTATCCAAAGGTTTAGGGAAGGATTTGAATGAAGAATTTCTCAATCGAAAGGTCGGTAATGTTGAAGGAATCAAACCTTTTGACCTTAATAATTTTCATAATGACCTAAACAAAAACCTAATCAGTGACCTAAAAATCGAAGATGCATCAGATGAGCAAATAAAGGCAGTATTTCATGTTTGTTGCCTATTCAAAAGTGATAGAGCTTTCAAACGAGAACTATGGTTCAATACCATTAACCAACTTTTACCGGAGTTTGCATCAGAGAAAAAAATCATATCAACAGAATATGAAAACTATTACCGTTCAGCTGATCTCTGGTCGGTTAAATATGTGAGTTACTTAATAGAAAAATCAGAGAAGCCTTCATCTTTCTCAGAAACCTACTTTGAAGGCCATTCTGATTCCTTTTTTGAATGGTATAATCAATTCTTGACTTATGTATTTGGAATGCAGGAAGATTCTAAGGAAGTCATTCTAAAGAAGAACATTATCCCTGTTCAAAGTGATGAGTTCAAGTCCTACAACGATTTCATCTATGCAGAAGCTGATTCTCAATACTTTGATGATACCATAAAAGACATTTTCAAGAATTACACCCCACATGGCGATCCTCGTAGCAACATTGTAGCAAATCAAATAAGTAATGTTGAGATTCGATCGAAAGGAATTGAAATCATTACCAATGAAATAGATAAGCTCTTTTATCCTGATGATATTGACACCAAAGTAAAGCCAGGTAAAGAGTACAATAGCCTATTTCTGTCTTTAAGTGCATGGGTTGATCAATTTCCAGCTCTTCCCGAAACCTGTTTAACAAAATTTGAAGATAAAAGACCGCATCTAAATATGCTTGCCTTAGGTGAAAAATTCAGTCAGCAAATTAATGGTATCATTAAGTCTGGCAAATCCATTGACGACATTGAAGATTTGGCTAAAATAAACCTTACGACCGAGGAAATGAAAAAATTTGAATCAGCAGCTAAAGAACTTGGTACAGACCAATTACTTGCAAAAGCCCAAGAAATGCTTGATGCCAAACATCAGGTTGAACGATGGAAAACAATTGGCAAAGCTGCAGAAATTGTATTTGAAGAAGCGGTGGCTGGGTTAGATGCAGATTTTAGGATTGAAAATCCAGATCGAGGTAAAGATTTTGAATTGATATTAAATGCGAAAGGGTATTCAATCGAAATAAAGAGTGTAGCTAAAGGAAAAGAAAATGTTCGAATGTCTACACTTCAAGGAAGAACAGCTTCCAATAATCCCGACAATTACGCTTTGTGTGTAATGACAAGACCAGAAGACGGCCAAGTTGTTGACAAAAACTACTTTATTAATGAATCTCAATTTGTAGTTGATATTGGACATAAACTTTCAGCCAAAATTCAAAACTGGGATGAAGGTTTACAGAAGCTCATAATTGATGATGACGTGATGGTTTATCTTGATGATAAAACCGAATCGGTTTACGTCCGAAGAGAAATCTGGCGAAATGGAATTTCTTTCAATGAATTTGTAGAAGTTTTGAATAAACACTTTGAAAATTAGTACAAGTGCTAAGCAATCACACACATGCTAAGCCGTTCAAAGCATTCCCCCGCTCCCGCCAGTTTGTAATTGGTGGAGGTATGCGTAAGAAATCTATATTATAAACTTCTCAATAAATCCTATATCATCAATCTCTACTATCGTATGATCTTTTGTAAAGTTTTTAGCACATGGATACTTCCATTCTATAGCTTCTGTTATAAAGCCAAAAACGACAGGGATATTATGAAATTTAGAATCCCTATTCATTACCAAAAAATATGACAAACTATAAGGGATATCATTCATAAAACCGTTATGCAATAATTTAGCCCAATGAACAATTCAAGACTTTCCTTTCTGTTTTAATAAAACATTTTATAATATTACAATTTACTTAACTAAGTAGTATACCATACATGATTTATATTCGCAGGGGTATAAAATCAGATTACAAATCATTTGACTTTCTGCATACAGCCAAGGATGAATCAAAACATACTAGACTTTGTAATTATTAGCAGTGGCATTTTAGGATATTTTTTATGTCTAGCATTGGTCACTACGTCTTTTTATAAGAGTCGCGCAAACAACTATCTCTCTCTATCATTATTTTTATTAATAAGCTTAACCTTTTTAGGTAGTTGGTATGATAAAGAAAATCCTATTTTGGACTTTTTAGGTCTTGTCATGTTAGAGTATCTCGTTGGTGTCACTTTATTTATATACTTCCTCATCCAAATTGAACATAAATATCTAAAAGAAAAAAGGTATAAGTGGCTGTATGCTCCATTTATTGCCTCTGTTAGTATAGAAATTATTCTTCATCTAGATTCCGTTTTTCACCTATACGATTCAGATTTTGCCGTTTTTGTAGACTATATTAAGCTTACTACAGTGTTTGGGTATAATTTCTTTTTAATCTTTTGGGGAAGGCATTTAGTAAAAAAGTCGAACACGATCTCAGAAGAGAAAAAACGCTGGTTACTAAGATTAAACTTTTTCATTATATGCATTATCATATGTTGGCTTATGGCCAATATAGAAATTGGTGTTTATGAGTCGGAATACAGTATAGGTTTCTTAAGAATCCTCCTATCACTTTTATCTTGGTGGATATTGTATTATGGTGTATTCAAACTGCAAATAATTGTTCAAAAAGATGAAATACATCAATATTTAACTCCAAAAAAGACAAACAATCCTAAGACCAAAAGGAAAATAAATGAAACCACCATTTCTAAAATTGTGATCCAACTCTATGCGTTAATGGAAGAGGAAGAGTTATTTAAAGATCCTTTTTTAAGCAGGTCAGATTTGGCAACCCGATTGGAAACAAATGAAGGCTATTTATCGCAGATTATAAATCAGGAAACCAATAAAAGTGTTGTTCAGTTTGTTAATGAATACCGAGTTAAAGCTGCTGAAAATATATTACATGATCCAGCATTTGATAAATATTCTGTCGAAGCCATTGGAATGGAAGTAGGTTTCAAATCTAAAAGTGCTTTCTACAAAACATTTAATTCTAGTATAGGAATGTCGCCAGGAGCCTTTAGGAAGCTTAAAGAAACGTCCTAATTCGTAAAACTCCATTGTTTTAGTACCTCTACAATCTCAAAATTAACTTTTTGTTTTCTTTTGAAATCTACATTTGAAGTAGTAAATCAAAAAACATAAAATCATGAAAAAAACAAACGCAATCGTATCGCTTCTAATACTATCATTACTATTAGTAAGCTTTAGTTATACAAATAGTGCTGAGCACGACTTCATGCTAACTAGACACGACAAGGATGACGCTAAGTTTTTAAAACTTGCTGAGAAATTTGAAAAATATATATGTCATTTAAATCTACCTGATTGTGAAGGTACAATTATAGCAGATCAGTGGGCAATATCTGCTGCGCATTGCGTCGAAGCAATTGCGAATAAATTTAACAATGGAAGGAAGCATTTTGTTATTATAAATGATGTCGAAATTGAAGTAGATAAAGTCATCATGTATAAGGAATGGGATAATCCTCCAGAGGATATTTCATCATTAAATGATATTGCGTTATTACACCTAAAGACAAAACCTGTAGATGCAATGCAAGCAAAATTATATGTTGATGAAGATGAAGTAGACAAACTAATTTATATGGTAGGTAAAGGTGACAAAGGCAATGGACTCATTGGAGTAAATGGCAACGACGGGAAACAAAGGGGATCTACCAATAGAATTGAAACAGCAACTGGAAATTGGTTAACATGGACATTTGACCATCCAAACACTCAAACAAAATACCTCACAGAATATGAAGGAATTAGTGGACCTGGTGATAGTGGTGGACCTGCTTTCATCCTCAAAAATGACACTGTATACTTAGCAGGAGTTAGCTCATGGCAAGATACAAAAGACGGAGACGAAGGTTTATATGGTGTTGTAGAAAATTATACAAGAGTATCGCAGTATATAAAGTGGATTCATGATGAAATGGCAGGAAATAGTACTACATCTGAAGCGATGTTAAGAGTAACACCGAAACCTGACGCTATTGATTATAGACCTAAAGTCATATATGTAGATCCAAGTACTTTAAAACAATATGTTAGTGAATATGAAGTACAAGGAGTTGTAATAAAATTTTACACACAAGAGAATGGTACTAAACTTTATTTTTCTGTACCTGAACAACCACCATATGAATTAATTCCGACTGGTGAACATGAATTTCATCTTAAACAATCACTGGAATATAAAATAGAATTTAAAAATCCAGAAAATGGTGTATTTAAAGAATTGATTGTAACTCAACCTGACGGAACATACAAGGCAGTTCTTAAATAAAAAGGAGGGCAATTAAAAGTAATTAGAAATTTGACAATTTTCAGATAAATGTAGTTGACAAAGAACGGTTGCCAACAACTTATATAACTCATTGTGGTTGAATTCTTAATTAGAATTCAACCACAATTTGCTATCTTTCAGTCCGACTGGAAAGTTCATTAGACTTTTTGCTACTAATCATTCACAAAACCGTCGTCCGATATTTTACAGAATGAACTTAAATAAACACATCCTACTTGTATGTATATTCGTGATACTCACATGTCAAAGTTGTAAAATAGCTGATTTAAGAACGTCAGCGATCAATGATACGACTCCTGATCGAGAGCAAAAAGCAATTGATCTATTGGACAAAGCCATTAAAAATCAAAACCTTGATATTCTAGTCAATTCAGAAATCTATTCGTACAAAATCACAGATAACTGGAAAGGGCTTTCAGCCATACTAAATCCATTTCCAAAAGATAATGAACTCATGGAAATGCGCTTCAAACCTAAGTCGTTTGATTCGCAATTTTTCTATGTGAATGCAAAAGATCATATAACCTATGGAGTCCAATCATTTAAATATTATAAAATAGACGAAACTGGAAATGTAAAATTTAAAGATAAAAAGTCGATGTCTTTTTCGTTGCCAGCCATTCAGTATCTCTTCGAACTCCCCATACGCATCAAAGAGGCGCCTATTTTGAAATATGCTGGAAGTGAAGAAATGGAAGGCATCACCTATGACTTAGTGTTTGCTACTTGGGAATCTTTAGAACCCAATAAAGAATTTGATCAATATCTACTCTACATCTCTCAAAAAACAGGCGTAGTCACCTTTGCAAGTTATACAGTGCGAGATGCGTATCTCCCTTCACCAAAGAATGTGTATGGCTCTATAAGGTATGAAGACATGCGAGAGAATAGTGACGGAATTAAATATCCTACAGTTATATATATTCAAATCAATAAACTTAAGAGTAAGAATACATGGACTCGTAAAATGACTTTACAAGACTTAACATTAAATGGTTTTGAAGCTTCTCTACTCTATCCAAACAAAAAATTAAAATTTTTAGGGGATTCCAAAAATTGAATGTAAAATGCATAAAAAATTTCCAATTCTAGAATCTGAAAGAGTTCGCTTAAGACAAATCGTTGATTCGGATTTAGAACACGTTTTTAGAGGACTTTCGCATCCTGATATTATAAAGTATTATGGGATTAGTTTTGATAGTTTAGAAGCAACCAAAGAGCAAATGGTTTGGTTTGCTGACCTTGAAAAAAACGAACAAGGAATTTGGTGGGCTATTTGTTCAAAAGACAACGGAAGATTTCTTGGAGCAGGAGGATTAAACGATCTGAGTAAAGAAAATAAAAAAGCAGAGATTGGTTTTTGGTTATTGCCCGAAAATTGGGGGAAAGGTCTTATGACAGAAACAATGCCACTTATCGTCAACTATGCATTTGACACTATTGGACTACATAGAATTGAAGGGTTTGTAGAAACAGAAAACGTAAATTGCAAAAAAGCGCTTGCAAAACTGCAATTCAATTTGGAAGGCACTATGCAAGACTGTGAAATTAAAAATGGAGATTTTATTAGTATAGATATTTACTCAAAAATTGCTAATACATAAAAATGTTTGAGTTCAATGCAAAATCAAAAGTTCATTGCTTTCTGTCACTCTATTTACTATATAGTAAACGTTGAAGATACATTAAGCTACTAACTATGAATAAGCTTGAGATAAAAAAATACCTCCTTCAAAAGGAGTTTGCAAAAGTTGACGAAAGTGACCTCAACTATTCTGATTATTTATGCGGTACTGGTCGTGCATGTGATCAAGTAATTGATATGGGTGATGAATCACAATTACGCGTGAATATCGATATTTCTATAAAACTGGATGCACATGCTCAAATCCAGGAAAAAAAATTAACGTTTATCAAAGATATCCCTTTTGCTCCTACTTCAATCATAGAAATTGGGGCAATTGTTGAAACAAACAACATATTTCTAATTATAGCAGCGTCGACAAAACCATTTGAATACGACAACAAACAGTTTGTAGGGATTTCTATAAACGCTCCTTTATATAGATGTTTGGAAGGTAAAACCATTGGAGACGAATGTATCTATAACGATGTGAAATTTGTGATAAAGAACATCTATTAGCAAAGAAATAATCGCATCAAAAAAGAATCAAAGCTTTTTTATTGTCTTGTACTGACTTTTATTTTCAGGTAGTCTAATTAGAAATAATAGAAGCTTTTCTATCAAATTCTTGTAACACATTCCTCATTTCAAATACTGATAAAGTATTATCATCTACAAGAAATTAAATACACATCGTACTTGAAACTACTAACACAAGAATATAGAGAGCACTGGAATACAGCAAGCAAAGTCCTATTCAGAACACTATGTACTTATTTTGTACTCTATATGCTTCTTATGTTATTGAGTCCGCTTTTTGAAACTCCCTATAGATGGATAGGTAAAACAGTTTTTGATATCAATTATGAATATGAAGTAAGTGGTAATGGTAGTGGAGATCACACTTTTGCCTATTTAACGTTATTTGTAACTGTAATTTTAACCATTATAATTGCTAGTCTTTGGAATATTTTAGATAGAAAGCGAAAAAACTATAACAAGCTTTTTTATTGGTTTCTAGTTTTTCTTCGTGTGATTTTAATCGCTGCAATGCTTCTTTATGGGTTTGTAAAAGTCTTTAAGCTTCAATTTCCATCAGCCTCATTAACACACTTACTAGACCCTTTAGGTGATTTTTCTCCCATGGGATTGGCATGGACATACATGGGATTCTCCAAAGGTTTTAATGTATTTGTTGGTCTTTTAGAAATAGTAGGTGGTTTGCTTCTAATTCCTAGACGAACACAGACACTTGGCGCATTCATAATTATTGGGGTTATGATGCAAGTTGCTGTGATGAATTTTTGCTATGATATTCCTGTGAAGTTGTTTTCGATTCATTTAATACTCATGGCTTTGGTCATTTTTGTGACAGACCATAGATTTGTACAGGTTTTCATCAAAAATAAAACTGTAGCAGCATATCAGTATTATCACCCTATTAAAGGTACTAGATATCATAAAATCATTTTTCGAACAAAATCTATTGTCTTAGTGATTCTTGTTAGTTTTATTTCTTTTAATTTTTATACCACAGAAAGAAATAGAGGAAGCAACAGAAAGAAACCGTTGCTTTATGGTATTTGGGAAGCTTCAACGTTTATTAAAAATGGAGATACACTTCCACCTTTAATTACTGATGTTTATAGATGGCGGTATCTTATTGTTGATTTGAAGAATGAAGCGACTGTAAAAACAATGGATGACCTAAAGCATGAATATACATTTATAACAGACTCAACATCTCAAAAAATAATGATTCATCAAAAGGGTTCTGAATCCGAAGTTTATAATTTTAACTATAAAAACCCAAATTCTGAATTTCTTCAACTCGACGGAATTATAGAATCAGATACATTACATATACTATTTTCTAGAATAGATCACACTAAATTTGATTTAAACGCACGTGGTTTTAATTGGATTAACGAATACCCTTATAATAAGTAAGATGCTTTAGGATAACAATACCTGTATGCTCAAAAGATATTCATCCCAAAGGACAGTTTTAACAACTGCTTTACGCAACGAAACCCTTGTCATTGTATCTATTAAGAAAACTACACCATGAAACATTTAAATAAATTATGGATACTCTTTGCTATTTTAAGTGTATTCTCTTGTAACAGTGATGATGATAATGATCTAGGTTGTTCAAATATCGCATGTACAGAAATCTTTGTAACGATTACAGTATCTATAGAAGATCAAAGTCAAAACCCAGTTGCCTTAACTTCTTTTCAAGTTATCAATACAGAAAATGGAGAAGACGTAACGCCACCTTTTAGCGACTCTGGACTTGAATTTTTTCAACAAAACGGATCATACCCTATAGCTGAAGATGGCAGTATTGAGACAGACCAAGTGCGTGAACTTCAATTTAAAGGGTTTATAGATGGCCAAGAAGTTATTAGTAGTACTTATGTCGCAACAGCAGATTGTTGTCATATAAATCTAGTTTCTGGAGATACGACATTAATTCTTGAGTAATTTTTCTGACACATCCATCGATTGATAAAAAGTATAGTTTCCGTCAAACTGAACTTGTTTCAGTTTCTCACTTTATTAAAAATTAATGTGATAAGATTCTGAAATAAATTCAGAATGACGTACTAAGTTACTTTTCTGAGTACGCTTTCGCGAAAGCAAAAAAAGCACCCTAACCTACAGGCTAGAGTGCTTTTAAATATATAATTTAACGTATAACTTACGCTAGGTCAAAACGATCTAGATTCATCACTTTTGTCCACGCAGCAACAAATTGCTGCACAAAATAAGCTTCAGAATCTCCAGTCGCAAATACCTCAGCAAGTGCGCGAAGTTCTGTGTTTGATCCAAATATAAGATCAGCACGGGTTCCTGTCCAAGTAAGATCACCTGTAGCACGATTACGTCCTGCAAATACACTATCATCATCAGAAGTAGCTGCCCACGTAGTTCTTATATCAAGTAAGTTGACAAAGAAATCATTGGTAAGTACTCCTGGACGATTAGTAAATACTCCATGCTGAGACTCATTATGATTTGTATCAAGGACACGTAACCCACCAACAAGTACAGTCATTTCTGGTGCCGTTAATGTCAATAGATTTGCACGATCTACAAGCATCTCTTCTGCAGATACGTTGTATTGTTTTCTTTGATAATTACGGAAACCATCTGCCATAGGTTCTAATGCTGCAAAAGAAACAACATCCGTTTGCTCTTGTGACGCATCACCTCGTCCTGGTGTAAATGGAACTGTAATGGTATGTCCTCCATTTTTAGCAGCCTCTTCGATACCTGCAGATCCTCCAAGTACAATTAAATCGGCAATAGAAATGGTTTTTCCACTTGCATTAAATTCTTTCTGAATGCCTTCTAGTACTTCAAGTACTTTTGCTAATTGTGCAGGACTATTTACTGCCCAATCTTTTTGTGGCGCGAGTCTAATACGTCCACCGTTTGCTCCTCCTCTTTTGTCAGAACCACGGAACGTCGATGCAGAAGCCCAAGCTGTATTAACCAATTGAGAAACTGTCAATCCAGAAGCTAGAATTGTTTTCTTTAATGAAGCAACATCTTCGTCGTTTACTAACTCATGAGTAACTGCTGGAATTGGATCTTGCCAGATCATTTCTTCTTTAGGAACATCTGCTCCAAGGTATAAAGCCGTTGGCCCCATATCACGGTGCGTTAACTTAAACCAAGCACGTGAAAATGCGTCTTCAAATTGTGCTGGATTTTCGCGAAAGCGTTTTGAAATTTCTAAATATGCAGGATCCATCTTAAGTGCCATATCTGCTGTAGTCATCATAAGAGCTTCTCTCTTAGAAGCATCCCCAGCCGCTGGTGCCGTATCGGCATTTGATGCTGCAGTAGGTGTCCATTGATGTGCTCCAGCTGGACTCTTTGTTAATTCCCAATCGTAATCTAATAATACTCTAAAGAAATCATGATCCCACGTATCTGGATTAGGCGTCCAAGCTCCTTCTATACCACTTGTAATGGTATCACCTAGAACTCCTGTACCATAGGTGTTTTTCCAACCTAAACTTTGTTCTTCTATAGATGCTCCTGCAGGTTCTGCTCCTACATATTGATCTGGGTCTGCAGCACCGTGTGCTTTCCCAAAGGTGTGTCCTCCAGCAACAAGTGCTACCGTTTCTTCATCATTCATTGCCATACGACCAAATGTCTCACGGATATCTTTTCCAGAAGCTATAGGATCAGGGTTTCCATTAGGTCCTTCTGGGTTTACATAAATAAGTCCCATATGTACTGCTCCTAATGTACTCTCTAATTCACCATCTGCGTAACGATCATCATTTCCTAACCATTCTTTTTCAGAACCCCAGTAAATATCTTGCTCTGGCTCCCATATATCTTCACGTCCTCCAGCAAATCCAAAAGTCTTAAGACCCATAGATTCAATGGCACAATTCCCAGCTAAGATTAATAAATCTGCCCAAGAAATTTTTCTTCCATATTTCTGTTTGATTGGCCATAATAATAAACGGGCTTTATCAAGGTTTCCGTTATCAGGCCAACTGTTAAGCGGCGCAAAACGTTGTGATCCAGAACCAGCTCCTCCACGTCCATCTTGGATACGGTATGTCCCTGCACTATGCCAAGCCATACGTACCATCAATCCTCCATAATGACCATAATCTGCTGGCCACCAATCTTGAGAATCTGTCATAAGGTTACGTAAATCTTCTTTTATCGCTTCTAAATCAAGACTTTTAAATGCTTCTGCATAATCAAAATCATCTCCCATTGGGTTAGACAACTCAGAGTTTTGACGAAGGATGTTTAGTTTTAATTGGTTGGGCCACCAATCACGGTTTGAAGTACCGCCTCCAGCACTTTGATTTAAAGTTCCTCCCATAAATGGGCATTGGCTTATGTCGCCATTATGATGATTGTTATTATCCATGATATATATCTTTAAGTTTGACAAGAGTAAAGTTACTCTCATTCAAGAGAATATCGTTATAAAATTTATCTATTTAAGTTATTAAAGTATCAATAAACGTTATAGTATTCGGTACGTCTTATTACTCCAAAACAGTAAGCATTGTAAAACGGTCAGGTTATCCCATAAAAAAAGGTTGCCTAGTTCTAGTAGACAACCTTTTCTATATTATTAATATATTCTTTTTATAAATGGATGATCGCGTCTGGAGAACCGTCAGGATCATTATTTACAGTTCCATCTGTAGATGGGTTTCCAAAAAGTAATACTCCAGCAGCATGTGGAGCTGCCATAGATGTACCACTTATTGTATTATACCCTCCACTTTTCCAAGTTGAGAATACAGCAACACCAGGTGCACAATAATCTACAGGCGATCCAAAGTTTGAAAAGCTAGCAAAGTTATCATTGATATCCATCGCAGATATTGTATACACATTAGGTCCATTTGCTCTTGCAGGAGAAGAATTATTAGCATCTTGAGATTCGTTCCCAGCTGCTAGTACGAACTTCACACCCGTCGAAGCTGCAGAAATTACTGCATTATCTAACGCTGTAGATACACCTCCACCTAAACTCATATTTGCAACATCTCCGTTACTTCCATTTGCTGCTACATAATCAACTCCAGCAATAACACCAGAGTTAGAACCGCTTCCTCTTCTATCAAGTACACGTACAGCCACTACTGTTGTTCCAGGTGCAACACCTATAGATCCAATGTTATTATCGATTGCAGCAATTGTTCCTGCAACGTGTGTTCCATGACCGTTTTGATCATCAGGAGACTGATTAGAAGGAGACCCTGATAAGAAAGAGATACTTCTAGCTGTATCTACATTAAGATCTGGATGATCTTGATCGATACCACTATCGATAACCCATGCAGTATTAGAAGAAGCAGATGTTCCTCCACCAACTCTCGTTGTTCCATATGGTGTCTGTTGTGGATCATCTCCACCACCATTACCACCTCCTGGTTTTCCCATTCGGATTGTATAATCTTGTTCAATATTTTTTATACGAGCATCTTTTTGTAATAACTCAACTTGATTTTTTGTTAAATCTGCAGTAAACCCTTGTAATGCATATCCATAACTAGCTGTAATGTTTGCATCGGTAATACCCATAGATTTAAAATCATCTACAAAAATATTTTGAATAGCTGCAATCTGGTTTTTATACTCTTGAGCAGATTCTACTTTTGTTACTGCTGGCATTCTTCCATTTACATCATTATACTCAATAATATATCTTCCTGGAATCGCTTGTGATGTCCATTCTGAATTTTCAACTTGAACTTCAACAGTTACATTTTCTGTAAGTGGTGCTGTCTCATCGAGTGCTTCAGTTTCACAACCGATCATTGCTACTGCAAGTGATCCACATAAAGCGTACTTTAAAATTGAACTTTTCTTCATTTTGTTTAGTTTGATTTATAATTAATTAGTGGCGCAATGTAAGTAATGACTTTCAATAAACAAATTTTATTTTTGCATTTTATTAACAATTTTGTTGACATAATGTCATTTTTACATACAAAAAACCGCTAAAATCCTAAACAAAACAAGCATTCACGGTACTATATTAACAAATCCTCAACCTGAAGCACATTAAAACAAAATCGACAAAAAGACAAATACTCATGATGTAATACACACACCACAACACCTATTTAACACACGATTTTAGCAATAACATCTTATTTAAATAAAATCATGAGTTTGTTATTTGAAGAATTTATATGATAACATCTCTACATCTAAAGTAAATGAGTATGCTTTCGCGAACCTGCCTCGCCGGCAAGCAGAAGCGTACTCATCCCTTTCTTTACTTTGGAATGGTATCTATAAAATAGATATATTGCATCTACTATGAAGAATACATTTGTAAAAGGTATTATAATTGTCTTGCTCGCTGGAGTTCTTCTTTGGGGAGCTTTACAACTCATGGTCTCTATAAAAACAAGTGTTCCTGATCTCGAACTCACTACAGCTATTTCAAGCGAAGACGGTATCGCCTCACTAGATCAATGGCTCTCTACCTTAGCATCTGAAGATTCATTTAATGGTGGTGTGCTTATCACAAAGGAAGGTACTCCTATCTTCAAGAAGGCATATGGATATACAGACCATCTTCGTACAACACGACTATCTTCTACTTCTTCCTTTAGACTTGCATCTGTCTCAAAACAGTTTACAGCTTTTGGAATTATGCTTTTAGAAAACAAAGGATTACTTGATTATGATGCTCCTGTAACTACGTATATACCTACATTCCCTTACAAAGATGTTACCGTACGTCATTTATTAAATATGACTTCTGGGATTCCAGATGGTTATTTACAATTGGCAGATCAACATAAATTAACCGTTGGAAATGTCTTGAGTATTCAAGAAGCCGTCTCCTTACTTTGTACCTATCCATCTAAAGCAGCACTTCCTAATAGTTGGTTTAACTACTCAAATTCTAATTATATTTTGCTTGCAGGTATTATAGAAAATGTATCTGGACAATCCTTTGAAGTGTATATGCAGCAAGCTATTTTTGATCCATTAGAAATGAAAAATGCACGTGTGTGGAATCTATTTTCTAAAGACAAAACGTTTCCTAATAAAACCCTTGGTTTTGAAAAACAAGGAGATGTATACATACCTATGTATCCCACATTTATAGACGGTGTTTCTGGGGATGGTGGTATTTTTAGCAGCTTAGATGATTTTGTAATTTGGGATCAAGCGTTATACAATAACAGCCTTTTATCTCAAGAGAAACTCAAAGAAGCTTTTACAACTCCTACGTTAACAGACGGCACTGTTTCTGATTATGGTTTTGGTTGGTCATTAGGTGATGAGGTGATGCAACACTCTGGAGGTTGGCTCGCTGCTCGGACTTTTATCTATAGGAATACAAAAACTAAAACCTGCTTAGTAATTCTAGATAACTCAGCAAATACATTACACTTTATGAGTATTCAAGAAAAATTACTGGAAGTCATGGATACTTTATAAAGTATTCTTCAAGCTCATTTAACACTTTGTATAGACTTTTTCGTATTGCATTCACTAATTTTAATGTTCATATAACGATCCAATCATGAAGTCATTTTACATACTAGTCATTGCGACCATATTTTGTTTTTCTTGTAATAACAATACAAAAACTGAAGCTCCTTCAAAAGATGTAGCTGAGAATACACCAGACCTAACTCAAAAAACCCCTAAAGCGACCTTCTTAACAGAGACGCTAGGGTTAACACATTGCGAATCGGCAGTATATGATAGTACAAATGATGTGATTTATGCCTCTGTTATAGGAAACAGAGAACCTGGAGATGGATCTATTGCAACGGTAGGTACAGATGGAAAATTACTAAATGTTCAATTTGTATCTGGTCTTAATGATCCTAAAGGGATTGCCATTACAAAAGACAAGTTATATGTTTCTGACGTTACAGAACTTGTTGAGGCCGATATTAAAACTGGAAAAGTTTTAAATAAATATACGGTAGAAGGGATTGAGTTTTTAAATGATGTAGCCATTGCTCCAGATGGTGCCATTTATGTATCGGATACGCGTACTTCAAAAATTTACAAATTAGATACCAAAGGGAACTTTGATTTTTGGCTTGCAGATCCTAAACTAGATAACCCTAATGGTTTATTGGTTCAAGGAGATACGATGTATGTAGCTTCTTGGGGTGGTGCTCCTGAAGGTGGACGTGTATCAAAGTTTGATATCAACAACAAAAAGATAGAAGCGGTGACTGAGGTCATTGGGAATCTAGATGGCATTCGTCCATATGATAAAAATAACTTAATCATCTCTGACTGGCGTAGTGGAAAAGTACACCTTATGAGCTATCACGATGGAACAACACAAGAAGTTGTACAAGTGGGACAAAGCGTAGGTGATATTGCTTATATAAAAGAAAAGAACTTACTATTACTTCCTATGAATAAGCAGAGTCGCTTACTATTTTATGAGTTGAAGTAATAATAAATATTATTTACTCCTTAAGAGGGTATATTTTTAGATACTTTGTTTTTGTAGTATCTACTGTCTTAACTGGCATTGGATAGTTCTCTGAATTTGGTGTTGGATACACAGGCATTCCCTTTTTATCTTTTATAGCCTGTTCTTTTCGATAAGTCTTAGTTAAGTCTTGGAGTTGTAATTCAAGTACTTCTTCTGGATTTGTAATATTTGCAGGTAATTGCTTTTTCTCAAACCAAGCAAACACAGGATTTGTATCTGTTGCATCCTTCTTTTTTGTATCCTTAATTACTTCTTGAGCATTCCCTATAATGCACATTAAAAGTATAAAGCTTGGTAGTATCGTTTTCATAGTCATAAATATATAAAGTCATTATCTACAATAGTGTTAAAGGAATGTTTTTTAACACTTTGAGGTATTATTATTTAATAAAAGAACCTAAGTTACCTATATCAAATCAAAAAGGCTATCTACAGCTGGGTAGCGTTCTACATTAAATCCTTCGGCATGCTCTGTTCCAATAAGTCTTCCTAAATCTTGTGCTCTATAATTGATACTTTCTTTAAAAGTCAAACTAGAAATAGGTGTACTTCCTTCCCCAGAATTTGGATCATAGAATTGTGTTTTATATGCAAATACTGCTTCACATTTTTTATCGATAAATCCAGAGACATCAACAACAACATCTGGTCGTATCTGCATCCATTGTTCGTAATGATAGACCGTTTTAGGGCGCCACTTTTCTTGAGCAATACCGTCTCTTTGAGTTTCAATTTTTCCAAGTCCACTCAAGAAACAAGCATCACTAGCGAGTTTACTTCCTTTACCATGATCAATATGACGATCGTCTATTGCATTACAAAGTACCATCTCTGGTTGGTATGCACGTATGACTTCTATAATTTTTAATTGGCTTTCTTTATCGTTTTGAAAAAAACCATCGGCAAGACCTATATTTTCACGTACACTTACTCCTAAAATTGCAGCCGCATTTGTTGCTTCTTCTTTACGTGTATGTATGGTTCCTCTTGTTCCTAATTCTCCCCTAGTCAAATCAAGAATTCCTACTTTTTTACCTCTTGCTATTTCTTTGGCGATGGTAGCACCACATCCTAATTCTACATCATCAGGATGTGCGCCTATGGCTAGTATATCTAATTTCATTCTACTATTTTATTCGTTGCGTACTGTGTCGTATTTATAACTCTTTTATAACACAGGTTCTTCTACTCGAGCCATAACTATGAGCAAGGCTTGTTTTATATCTTCTATTAGGTCTTCCTTATCTTCTATTCCTACAGAAAAACGAATCAGTCCTTCTGCTATTCCTTGATTTGCTCTTTCTTCTTCTCCTAGTAAAAAATGAGAGGTCTGCGCAGGAGAAAGCATCGTACTCTCAACACCAGCTAGACTCATAGAAGGTTTTATTAATTGCAAAGATTTTTGGAAAAGTTCTGGATCAAGTCCTTCGGCTAGTTCAAAAGAAAGCATTCCTCCATAACCTCGCATTTGCGCAGTTGCAAGTTCGTGATCTGGGTGTGATTTTAATCCAGGATAGTATACATGATCAATAGCTTCATTTTTATCCAGCCATTTTGCAAGTTTCTTTGCATTTTTATTTTGTGCTTTTACACGGATCGCCATCGTCTTCATACTACGCTCAAGCATCCAGACGGTCATATCACTTAAGCTGCCTCCAAGGTTTTTGCCAAGGTTCCAGATACGCTCAATATGTTCTTGGCTTGCCGCTACTGCGCCTGCACAAATATCACTATGACCTCCCATATACTTGGTAGCACTATGAATCATAATATCAATACCAAACTTCAAAGGGTTTTGATTAATAGGTGATGCAAATGTGTTATCTATCATCGTTACAATGCCATGCTCTTTTGCTAGATCTCCTACCATTTGCATATCGGTGATGGTCATTAGAGGATTAGAAGGTGTTTCTATATAGAGTACTTTTGTTTTTGGTGTAATCGCTTTCGCGAAAGCGGACGCATCAAGACCATCGGTAAATGTATAATCAATCCCGTACTTCTTAAACTCTTCTACCACGAGGTTATATGTTCCTCCGTACAATGTTTGTTGCAGTACTATGTGATCTCCTTGTTGTAAAAAAGCAAGCAAGGTTGTACTTACTGCAGCCATCCCACTTCCAAAAATCATTGCCGTTTCTGTGCCTTCAAGCGCTGCAATCTTTTTACAGAGTGCTTCTTGATTTGGGGTATTAAAATATCTTGGATATCGTTTTACATCTACATCCATAAAGGCATATGATGAAGATAAATAAATAGGAGAAACAGCTCCTTGAAACTGTTCATCTTTCACCTCTCCTACGTGAGTACAAATTGTATTTATTCCTTTTTTATGATTATTCATACCTAGCTTTTTTTTATCATCTAAAAATACAAAAAAACAAGATCGAATCTGCTCTATTTATAGCATTGAAAATGAGATATTTTCTTACATACTTTTAGAAAGAATATTATTAAGAGAAATGATGTAGATTCCTTTTGTTTGTTTAGAACGAGGATGTGGCTAATTACGCTTTCGCGAAAGCGTATACATCCCCATTACAAGCAATTTTCACTTTTCTATAATCTGATCAGGCCTTTCTTAAGGCAGTTCTTATTTAAGTTTTCGTTTAAAAAACCAGGAAATATTTAGACTCAGTTTAGCATAGGCTGCGGCTATTCGCAATTCTCGTTTATAGGGTGCAATTCCTGCTTCAACACGATATGGATTTTTAGCTTTCCAAAGAATCACATCTGGATTTGAAATCTCATAAAGACTTAAAGCTACTTCAATTTTTGCTGGTTGCGCAAATCCAACATTATAACCAGGATATGTCCATAATGTTTGTACATGCAAATTATAGGTCGCATCTGGATTATTCTCAACAACGTTAATTTTTCGTTTTTTGGGAAGTTTATGGTTAATATATTTTATAAATGCAGGCTCAAAAACAGAATCCCTATCAGCAAACCAAGATCCTCGAAATCGTTCTCCTTCACCAGTACCAGGTTTATGCTCTTCTCTAAGTCTAACCTTAGCCTCTATAAACTCTTCTTCACTATTAAAACCATGAACCATCATATTTTCATAACTAAAGGTTACCGAAAGTTCTTTCTCTCCTATCAGTTTTGAAATATCACCCTCTAGTGTTTTAACACCTTGAGCGTTCATTGTACTTGACGAAATTAAAACTGCAACTAAAACTATTAATATTCTTATCATATCTATATATACCTGTGAATCAAGAGTTGCAAGTTAGTAAAATATATTAGTATGCTTCCCTATATCTATAAGCAACACGATTATAGATACAAACTATTAATTAACAAAAACTAATCGCGCAAAAAAAATGTAAGAGTCATTTACAAATTCTCTATATCACTAGTATTGTACGAATTTTCAACCCTTCATTTATAGTAAGCATAAATTAGGTATTGATTGCATGCAATTGTTGAAAAATTAGTACGTTGTTTCTTAATATAAACAATAAAGTACCTACCTTTAATATTTCATGAAACTCATCACAAACATCCATCAACTACTTGTTACAGGAGAGTTTAATACCCCTGTGAGTGGACAAGCAATGTCACAAATGCCATTTATAAGTGACGCATACCTTCTTATTAAAGACGATCGCATTCACGATTATGGAGCTATGAAAGATGTTCCTACAATCGAAGGGGCAGAAATACTAGATGCTACTGGAAGAATTGTATTACCTATGTGGTGTGATTCACATACGCATCTTGTATATGCAACAGGTCGTGAAGATGAGTTTGTAGATCGTATTAATGGACTTTCTTATGAAGAAATTGCAAATCGTGGAGGTGGGATTCTAAACTCTGTAGCTCGATTACGTGCTATGGATGAAGATGTTTTATATGAAGATGCTCTTAAAAGATTACAACAACTCATACAGTTAGGAACTGGCGCTATAGAAATTAAGAGTGGTTATGGTCTTTCTGTTGCCGCAGAAAAAAAGATGCTTAACGTCATTGCTAGGCTTAAAAAACAAGCAGCTATTCCTATAAAAGCAACCTTACTTGGTGCACACGCTATTCCAAAAGAATATAAAGACAATCGTGAAGGATACATCCAACTCATTATCGAGGAGATGATCCCCACATTTGCAAAGGAAGGGTTATGTGACTTTATAGATATATTTTGTGAATCAGGATATTTTACCGTTGCAGAAATGGAAGCTATCCTAGATGCAGGAAAAAAATATGGATTACAACCTAAAGTACATGTAAATCAGTTTAACGCTATTGGAGGTATTGCAGCTGCTGTAAAGTATGATGCATTATCTGTAGATCACTTAGAAGAACTTACAGAAGAAGATATCAAAGCACTCACTGGAAGCAATACTATTTCTGTTGCTTTACCTGGTTGTTCTTTCTTCTTAGGCATACCATATACACCAGCTCGGCAAATTATAGATGCAGGATTGCCACTTGCCATCGCAACAGATTACAACCCTGGGTCTTCTCCTAGTGGAAATATGAACTTTGTTGTAGCACAGGCTTGTATACAATTAAGAATGACCCCAGAAGAAGCCATTATAGCAGCCACCATTAATGGTGCTTTTGCTATGGATGTAGCTTCTGATACGGGAAGTATAACCAAAGGAAAAAAAGCTAATCTTATGATAACGACACCCCAAAAGTCATACAACGCCATTCCATATAGGTTTGGACAACATCAAATTGAACAACTCATTGTAAACGGCTTACCGATATGAGTTTGCCTAATTTTAATTTAACAAAAGGAGGGCCCGTTTCAGATCAATTTTTGAAAAAGGATATTATGACCTTTCACGATGCTATACGCTTTATTCATAATTTACCGTACGGTCGTAATAAAACTCCTGAGATTATAGAAAGTATTATAAATGAAGGTGTTGGAACTTGCGCTACAAAAAGTTCTTGTTTAAAAACACTAGCCGAAGAAAATGAGATTCACAGTATCAGTCTTAATCTCTGTGTGTATTCTATGAATGAAAAAAATACTCCTGGTGTAGGTATAGTACTAGATAAATATAAACTACCTTATATCCTAGAAGACCACACCTTTTTAAGCTATGCAAATGAGCGATTTGACTATGCATTTCCTAACAGTTCAAAAAAACTTTGGGAACCCGATATTCTTATAGAAATCACCATAGATACTGATCAAATATTAGATTACAAGATATCTTTTCTTAAATCCATACATAAAGATTGGATTCAGCGAGATAATATTCCCTATACTTCTGATGAGTTATGGGATATTAGAGAGCAATGTATCCAAGCATTAACCAAAAATTTGAATTAATGATCCAACTTCATATCCAGTCACAAGAATCATTACAAGAGCTTATCTCAAAACGAGATGGGGAAACAAAGATTGGAGAACGATTACAGTATTGCTATAGTCTTGAAGATATAGAAAAAAGTGATGCACGATATGTCATTTTTGGAATTGCAGAAGATTTTGGTGTTCGTGCAAATTATGGAAAACGAGGCACTGCAAAAGCATGGAATGCATTCTTACAGGTATTTGTAAATATCCAAGAGAACAAATATAACAAAGGGAATGATGTTTTATTATTAGGGCATATTTCTGTCACTCCAGATGGTATTACTTATACAACTCCAAAAAAAGTATTAGGAGATGTAGTGCACCGTATAGATAAAAAGGTAGCATTCATTGTAAAAACCATTGTATCTGCTGGCAAAATTCCAATTATTATAGGGGGCGGTCATAACAATGCGTATGGAAATATTACGGGTACTTCACAAGCGATAAACAAACCTATAAATGCAATCAATATAGATGCACATACAGACCTAAGACATATAGAGTATCGTCATAGCGGCAATGGATTTTCATACGCCTTATCTCTTGATAATCCAGAAGCAACTACACTAGATAAATATGTTGTTTTTGGCTTACATAAAAATTACACGCCTCAATATATTTTTGACCTCTTTCATCTTCATAAAGATCGATTACAACACCGTCTCTTAGAAGATCTATGGCTTGAACCTTCACTTAATACTCAATTTGAAAATTCGTTACAATTTGTATCACAACAACCTTTTGGTTTAGAATTAGATTGTGATGCTATTGCAAATTTTCCTAGCAGTGCAAAATCACCTAGTGGTTTTGAAATAAACAGTATACGACAGTTTATAGCCATAGCTGCTAGTCACAAAAATTGTTTGTATTTTCATATCTGCGAAGCAGCTCCTACTCGGAAAAAAAGCGGACAAGTAGGAAAAGCTATTAGCTATTTTGTAACCGACTTTATGCGAACACATCATGCAAATCGTTAACTACCATCCTTCATATGCCCCTACATTTAAAGCCCTTAATATAGAATGGTTAGAAACTTTCTTTTATGTAGAACCTTATGACAATGAAGTTTTAAGTAATCCTTCAACATATATTATTTCTAAAGGTGGTCATATTTTCTTTGCTATTCTAAACGAGAAGATTGTAGGCACTGTTGCCTTAATGCCCATGCAAGAACCTAATGTTTTTGAACTCACTAAAATGGCTGTCGATACTACGATACGAGGAAAAGGTATTGGTCAACAATTGATGGCGCATTGTATCGCTTTCGCGAAAGCGGAAAAAGTACCAAAGCTTATTTTATACTCAAATACTATCCTTGAAAACGCGATCTATATTTATAAAAAATGGGGTTTTGTAGAAATTCCATTAGAAAAAGATGTTCATTACGACAGAGCTAATATAAAAATGGAATTAGTAATCAAAAAATAGCACATTATGAAATATATCCTTACCCTAGTTCTGGCTTGTGTATTCTTATCAAGTTGTAAAGAAAAACAAGTCGAAACGGCAACCGTAGTTACTGAAGAAGTAACACCTGCCGAAACTAAAAAACAAGCCGATTTTAAAGTAACTCCTATAAGTCATGCAACCATGATCTTAGAATGGGATGGATCAATAATCTATATAGATCCCGTAGGAGGCGCTGAGGTTTTTGCTTCCTATCCTCTACCTGATTTAATACTCGTAACAGACATACACGGAGATCACCTTAATGTAAAAACAATCGAAGGTCTAGATACATCTAAAGCAAAAATTATAGTACCACAAGCCGTGGCAGATAAAATGCCTGAAGATTTTGTACCTCAACTAGATGTCTTAGGAAATGGAGATAGTAAAGAACGTTTTGGTTTTTCTGTAGAAGCTATTCCTATGTACAACCTTCGAGAGGAAGCCTTAAAATTTCACACCAAAGGACGTGGTAATGGCTATGTGATAGAAAAAGATGGAACACGTGTCTATATTTCTGGAGATACAGAAGATATACCAGAAATGAGAGCACTTAAAGATATAGATGCTGCCTTTATCTGTATGAATTTACCTTATACCATGACAGAAACTAGTGCTGCCGATGCTGTACTCGAATTTAAACCTGTAAAAGTATATCCGTATCATTATCGCGGTACTGAAGGTCTAAGTGATGTTGCAAATTTTAAAGCAATTGTAAACAAAGAGGACGCTTCTATAGAAGTGGTGCAATTGGATTGGTACGAGAAGAAATAGTTACTCTTCGTTTTTTAAATACTTTTAATTAAATCATATCAAAACGTCTTACATAAGAAAAAGAACTGAGAAGGCTAAAACGTTACATTATAAAACCTCTCCTACTAGGTATCGATCGGTTTTTGCTTTCGCGAAAGCGTACATTAAAGTAATAAAGAGATGTGACCAACAACAAGTCTATCATTTGTTTCTATCTCATACCAATAATCATTAGGAAGTAATAACTTCCCTTGATATGTACCATCCCACTTAAAGGTAAGACCATTGCCACTTGCTAATAATTTGCCAAAACGATCAAATACTCGGATAAAACTTGAAGAAAAGAAAGAAGCATCGGGCAGTCTAAAAAAGTCATTGATGCCATCATTATTAGGAGAGAAAAAAGTAGGGATATTAAAATGATAAAACTCGGTTAGAACAAAGGGACAACCATTTCTATTTCTAGCAAATATCGTTTTTAAACCACCAGGTTGGTTTCTAAAAACTGGTGTGCTACTATAAAATACACCATCTAGAGAATACTCAAAATCACCATCGGTTTCTACTTCTATCACAATGCTCTCTCCTTGAGAAAAGACATTTGCTATCACAGGTGGATCAAACCCTTCTACTTGAAATGTTTTGGTTGCATTACAACCTCCGTCATTAGTTACAGTCACTGTATATACTCCTCCTGTTTCTATCTCTATAGAAGGTGTAGTCTCTCCTGTAGACCATAGGTATTGAACATTAGATAGTCCAGCAGATAGAACTTTAATTTCTTGGCCATTACAAATTCCTAAAGTTTGGATAGGATTGTTAAAAACTGGAGCTGTAAGTTGACTTAGTGTTACTGGAGTTCTAGAAGTACTTCCACAATCAGTACCTATAACAAAAGATTGTGCATAAAATGTTCCCATTGTTTCTGGTGTATAGCTAGTCCCCGTTGCTAGCACTTCTGCACTAGTCTGACTGGCGAACCATCGTACTTCAGAACCTTGAGTCGTAGTGACCGTAATTGCAGGAATATCTTCATTATCACAAAACATACTATCCCCATTACTTATAGGTGCTTCTGGACCTTCAATAAAATCGATGAGGTATGGGTCAGAAAAAAAGGAACAAAATACATTATCCAAATTATCTATATCTGTTGCCGTATTTACTCTATAAAAGGTTTGTGTTGTAATACCCGGAGTGATATAGGTTAGAGATGTTGCCCCAGGAATTGTATTCCAATTTGCACCATCAAGGCTTACTTGCCATTGTAAAAAAACATCAGGTGTTGCTGTCACCGTAAGTGTCGTACTTAAAGATGATTGATTATTACAAAGTATTAAATCGTCTTCACCAGAAATTTCAGAGCTTATGGTAGTAATATCTCCACAAGCTCTAAAGACAATATCATCTATAGCAAGGTCGTTACCACAGCCTCCATCTCCATTATTAATCATTTTTAGAATAACTTCCGTCTGACTAACTCCTGTTTCAAACACAAGACCATACTGAGTCCAAATAGGCGTTGATGTTCCATCTATATTACCTGTATCTCCAGACCCAAGAAGTATTGTATCTGTACTATCCCATATCTGAAAACGTACATTTACAGGAATTCCTGTATTGGCACAGACTCCTGAGGCACTATTATATAAATTGAGAAGAAAAGCAGAAAACTCATAGGAGGTATTCTCACAAAGTCCAGTTATTGTTCTATTATAAAACTGGTCTGCCGTAAAACTAGCATTCACTATAAATGCTCGTCCATCTACATCACCTAATGTATTATCTAAACCTGAATGGAAAGCTCCTAGTTGTTGTAGCTGTGATGATATGGTATAAAAACCATCTTGAGGAGCATTATTTACATATGTATATGTGGTAACAGCTGGGTCTAATGCAGGTCCATTGGTAGTTCCTGATCCAAAATCTTCTGTAAAAATAGGATCTCCAAGATCCCCTTCACAAAAACTCAACTGACTATACATTGTTCCAAAATGAATGATGGAACACAAAAAAATAAAGGCTTTTTTTGTTACTTTAAACATTACTTTCAAATATACTACAATACTAGATCAACTTTAAAATATAGTATAGTCTTATCTAAAACAAAAAAATTCCGCAAGGACTGTGACATCACATCGCGGAATCTTTCCTTCAAAAGTGTTTCTTCCTACACAAATAAATGATATTTACTTAAGCGTAAATGTGGTTTGAGCAATAAGTGCTGGACCATCATATACGTTTACTGTATACACACCTGCTTCAAAGTTATCACCTATCGGTGCTATATTCTCACAAACGTCTAATGCTGTATTTTCATAGTAAAACTTTGAAACTTTACTATAGGTAATTGTTTCTTCATCAAAAGTGACAGACTTGTTAGCTCCTAAAATATTTTTTGAAGGGTCAACTACTTGTACGTATAACTCTCTATCTCCAGCTTCTGCAAGTCTATTCTGTGGTACTGTAAAACAAGCTCTTACTTTATCTACACGACGAGCTCGTGCATTTTCAACTAATTTCCCGGAAGAACGCTCTATTACTCCAACTGCTTTTAATTTGTTTGCAGCAATAGCAGATCCGAGTTCTACGCGTTCTACGAGTTTATTATTCTCTAAGAATAATGAATCACCTACACCTCGTTGTACTTCTAATTCATAACTAGTGCTATCTACACGCATTGCTAGTAATTTATTACTTCCTCTTAAAGAATCATTTTGCGCAAATAGGAAATCACGTTCTTTACGCAATTTAAATACCTCAGTTCTGTATTTCCCTAGGCTTGTAATGGTTGCTTCTTTCTCATTAATATTATCTATAAGTCCTTGAATCTTGTTGCGAGCATCATTAAGCTCTGTATCTTTCAAGTTATTTTCTTCGATAACAACATCGTATTTATCAACCATTTCTTTAAGATCTGCAAGAACGACTGTTTTCTCTTTAGTAAGCTCTGCTTTTGTGTTCTTCTCTTGGTTATATAACTTAATAGCAAATGCTCCTGCTACTACTAATAATACAGCGAGAATACCTGTTATTATTTTTATTCCGTTATTATTCTTCTCGTTTTCCATGGTTTTAAAAATTTATATTTAATGGTTATACGTATAACGACCCTATTTGGATTATGGTGTTTATTATTTTGCGAAAGTATGCACATTTAAAATACAATTAACATTCTTTCATAAAGTTTAGCCAAAAATGACTATTTCATAAACTTTTTAAACCAAGCCAACGTATGATTTACTTTTGCAATAAGATTACTTGGTCTTGCAGCAATCCCATGAGATGCTTCAGGGATCTCTACAAGTACCGTTTCTTTCTTTCTAATTTTCAGAGCGTGGTATAACTGTTTAGACTCACTTGGAGGAGTACGTAAATCATTCATACCTACCATTACCATGGTTGGTGTTTCTATATTTCCAACCAATGATAAGGGAGAGAATTTCCAATATCCTTCAAAATTTTCCCAAGGTTGTCCTGGATAACGAGAGTTTGCATATCCATAATAGTTATCTGCCACCAATGTTTTTGAAATCCAGTTCATTACTGGTTTTGCAACTACAGCTGCTTCAAAACGATGATTTTTTCCGATGATCCAGGCAGTCATAATACCTCCAGCACTTCCGCCTGTTACATAGAGTTGATCTTCAGAAGTAACTCCTTTTGCGATACACGCATCTACCCCATCCATCACATCGTTATAATCTTCTCCCGGATAGTTATTATATAATAGGTTTCCAAATTCTTCTCCATAACTAGTACTGCCTCTGGGATTAGGATAGAAAACAACATAGCCTGCTGCTGCATACAATTGTATTTCTGCAGAAAAACGATCTCCGTAATTAAGAATAGGTCCTCCGTGATTTTCTACTAATAAAGGATATGTTTTTCCTTTTTCGTAATTAGGAGGATATACAATCCATCCTTGTATAGAGCGACCATCAAAAGAAGAGGTGTACCATAACTCTTCTACTTTTCCTAATGTTCTATATCCTAAAAGGTCTTCATTTAATTGTGTTCGGATTTTAGGTTGTTTTTCTTTTTTATACAAAACACCAAGATCTGCTGGACGGTCAGGTCGTGAGTAGGTAAAGGCAATTGTTCCATCTGTTGAGACACTATAGCTTCCGCTTGCATAGGGACGTCCTAATGTAGTTCCGCCTAGATCATCTGCCAGCTTTGTCACTTTTCCAGATAGACTTACTTGTGCTATTTTAGAGTTTCCTTTATCGTCATACGTGCAATACAACGTCTTTCCATCTGCACTCCATTGTATATTAGAAATACTACGATCTAACTTTGTGTTAATCTCTTTTTTCTGAGTTCCATCTTGATTCATAACATACAATCGTGTGACTTGATAGGTTTGTACTTTATCATCAAAACCTAGGTATGCTATTTTTTTTCCATCTGGAGATACAATAGGACTACGATCAGGACCATTACGATTTGTAAGTGTTGTTATAACACCCGTTTGGGTATGTACCTTATATATCTCGCTATTGCGAAAATCATATTCCCAATCTTCTGTGAGATTTCCAGAAAAGTAAATATGCTGTCCATCGGTTGACCAACTCAAAGAACCACCATGATTAAAAGCACCAGAAGTAATCTTACGAGCAGTTCCTCCTTCTGATGGAATTACATATATATGACGAAATCCAGGTTTTAAATATCCTTGCCCGTCGGCTTCGTGTTTAAAGCGATCTGTAATTCTAGGAGTTGCGGCCCACTTTGCTCCTTTTGGTTTTTTAGGCATTTTTGCTATTACAGGTGGTGCGATATATTCCATCGCACTAAAAGAAAGCCATTTCCCATCTGGAGACCAACTCAGTCCTGAAGGGCTATTTTCTAGTTGGCTCAATCTAGCGATAGCTCCCGTTTCAATCCAATATAAAAAAAGTTCGTTCCCTTCACTTGTACTAGCAACATATGCAATTTTCTTACCATCTGGGGACCATCTAGCCTGAGACTCATTGCCATCCATTTGTGTGAGTTTATGATGTTGTGTCCCATCTGTATTAAGTATCCATAGGTTTCCTCTGCTTCGGTCTTTCATAATATCAAACCCAGTACGTCTATAGATTACTTGACTTCCATCCGGTGATATTTGAGGATCACCTGCATATTCTAATTCAAAAACGTCTAATGCCTCAAAAGGCTTTTCTTGCTGTGCTATGAGAGAACAGCTAAAAAAAATGACCATGAAAGTTCCTATTATATATCTCATATCTTAATATAATTGTTATTTATTATAGATGCTCTAAAATAAGTAAATCTTACTAGGTACTCTCTTATTTAAACAGCATAAAATTTTATTAGACATATTACTTATATCTTAAATGATTTCTCCATATCGCTAAGATCTTGTTATAATTTACAATGAAAAAGCATTTTTCTTGTAATCATCTATTTACAAAATAGAACTTTACACTTTAAAATTGCCAATAAAAAAGTCAAACATCGGCACTTTTTGATCCCTTGTCGAATATATTAAAATCCGATACTTAAAGTATATGCATACCGTTATAAATAGTATACTTTTATAGTGTAACTATGATTATATAGTCATCCAACTTAATATTTAAATCCAACTTAATATGTATGATGATGATGAAGAGGATAGCCATGATTATGATGTAGATTCTTGGAGAAAATTACCAGTTTTCATCCAAGCTGAGGTTATTTTAAAGCTTGTAGAACATATTGTAGACTGCATACCTAAAGAAGATAGTAATGCTTCTTCTGCGTATGAGTACGCTCTGTTTGATCATCACACAAGTAGTATGATGGAGAATGCACTTATTATTCCTGCAAAAATTGCTGGGATTCATGGAGTAGAGCTTTATGATATAAAAATGGAGAATGCAACTAGCATTCGTAAGGCGGCACGTGCTATTATTACAGATTTACGAGGACTTCAAATAGCAGGTTTTAAAGAAATAGAATACCTAGATTTACTACGCAACGAGATTGAAGTTTTAAGACCATTATTTGCCGAATGGATAAAAACCTTTAATCCGTATAACTATATTATAGATCGGTGGGGACTATTCAATCCACCTGGTGTAAATTATGATGATAAAAGTCCTAGTGATGATTTACCCTATGACACGAATCGCTTCTTTGAAGATTTTGATAACGACGAAGATTAATACTTACCTTTATATAAATTAAGAATACGCTTTCGCGAAAGCGTAATACCCCTTATCACATTTTCTTTGTAAACTTAAGTATTGGATTATAACTCACTACATGTGATAATACGATTTGTGTTTTAGATTCTCCATAACTTATAATTTGGTCAATAAATTTCTCAAGATGTTGCTGGTTATGTAAAACCACTTCCATTACTATATTTTCATTCCCAGTAATACGATAACAGTTTACAACCTCATCCCACGTTTTTACTTTCTCTAAAAAAGGTTTTAGTTTTCCCATGAAAGCACGTAATGTAATGATCGCTTTAAATTGATATCCCATTTCAAGAGGGGATATAATCGCTTTAAACCCATTAATAACCCCCATATCTTCCATTTTACGAATACGTTCAGAAACAGCAGGAGATGAGATACCTACTTGCCTTCCTATTTCTGCATTAGATTGTCTTGCATTCTCCTGTAAACATTTTAATATGCGTTGATTAAGCTCGTCTACCATCGTTTTTAAAGTATAATTTCAAAATTACGTTATTTTTAAATAAAAATCGCATTTTTACTTTAACTTCAAAAGTTACCTTACACTATCATGATTGTAAATTTGTTTTATAATATCATGTCAAAAACACATAATTTCATAACGCCCAATACGCAATCTGTAAAGGATATATCGCTCTATAACAAAGCACTAGACATTTATGCATTGTCTAGAAATATCACTTCTCATTTAACACAAAATAAGACATTGGATACTTTGTATGTTTCAAAAGATGAATCTGAAAATACACTGGAAGAAATTGTGATTAGTGCCGTGACATTACCATCAAAAATAGCGATTGCTCAAACGACAAAAAATTTACGCCTTCGTTTAGATTCTTCAAAAAGTATCATACACCATATTGATAAAATAAGAGAGAATTGTAAAAAGCTCAGAAAAACGTCTAAGCGTAATAAAAAACACATGAGTCTTTTATCTTCTGAAATACTAGCATTTAATAAAATGTTCCAGCAATGGAATATTGCCATTACACAGCAAAATTAATTTCATATTTCAATTCATTTTTAAATTTGATGATCTATATAGAAATAATTATAGACCATTTAGGCATGTTTTCACGTATATTAATAAAAGCAATAAATTACTAAATACCAGCAAATTACCATTAATATTAAATTAATATTAAAAAAAAAGAAGTTTTACTGTAAGTTCTGAAAAGAAAAATAGACAATTATTTACTATGAAGAAACAATTTTCAGAATTTACTACTAATGCCATTTTTTATTATGGCGATGAAGAAATCTTAGCTCCATATATAGAATCTAAGCCTTTAACTCTATTTACATTTATTTGGGCTCAAAAAAACCCTGTTTCTTTACGACTAGATCAAGTAGACTTTATACTTCAGCCTGGTCAAATTATTGCTCTTACCCCATTACATCATTTACAGTATATAGAAGGAAGTGCTGTGGTTTATCAATTTAATAGAGAGTTTTATTGTATAAAAGATCATGATAAAGAAGTAGGGTGTGTAGGAATTCTTTTTTATGGAAATTCAGAAATGCCTATTATAAATCTTGATGGAGATCAGAAATATAAACTTGAAATGTTACATGAGGTTTTTCTAGAAGAACTAGAAACTAAAGATAGCATACAAGCTGAAATGTTACGTTTATTAATGGCTCGTTTTATTATCAAAATAACGCGTTTAATGAAAACGCAAGGGCATTATGGGCAAGTGCATGATGAAAAACTAGAAATAATACGCATGTTTACTTTTCTAGTAGAGTGGCATTTTAGAAAAGAACATTCTGTTTCTTTTTATGCATCTCAATTAAATAAATCTCCAAAGACAATTTCTAATTATTTTTCAAAATTTGACAAAACACCATTGCAAATTATACATGATAGAATTGTTCTTGAAGCAAAACGTTTACTTACCTACACGGACAAGTCTGCAAAAGAAATTGCTTTTGAAGTAGGCTTTCATGATGCTTCACATTTAAGCAGATTATTTAAAAAACAAACAGGAGAATCTCCTTCAGCTTTTAAAAACAAAACAAAGCAACTTGCTGCAACAGCTTAACTAATAATTTACCATCGTTGTCTTCTTGTATTTATTTGTACTTTAACTAGTATAAAATATACAGAAATCATGTCAAATACTGGATTGATTATAGAAGAACGAAGTCGTGATATAGGAGATTTCCTAGTAGGACGTTTATTGCCTTTTCGTAAAAAGAGAATGGTAGGTCCTTTTGTTTTTATAGATCATATGACTCCAACAGTTCTCGGCCCTGAGACATATATGGATGTAGGTCAACATCCTCATATAGGGCTTGCTACACTCACCTATTTACTTGAAGGAAAAATAACTCATAAAGATAGTATGGGGAGTGATCACATTATTTTACCTGGTTCTGTAAATTGGATGGTCGCTGGTAAAGGGTGTACTCATACAGAACGCACGCCACAAGAGGCTAGAAATAAAAAAGAAATTTTTACCATGCACGGATATCAAATTTGGGTTGCATTACCCAAAGAATTAGAAGATATCACTCCTGAGTTTCATCATATAAAAGCAGAAGATTTACCTAGATGGACAGATAAAGGAGCACATTATACACTTGTTGCTGGTACTGCATTTTCCAGAACATCTCCAGTCCCAGTACATTCTGACTTATTTATGATAGATATTACTACCAAGCATGATCACACCTTTACAGCTCAAGGTAATTTAAAAGGAGAGATCGGAATTTGTATTGTAAGCGGAAGCATTACGGCTTGTGATCAAACAATAATGGCAGGTCATATGCTTGTAAGTAAAACAGAAGACATCTGTACAATTCATATTACTGCAAATAGTCAGGTCTTAATATTTGGAGGACAACCCTTTCCTGAAGAACGTTTTATACATTGGAATTTTGTGAGTCATTCTAAAGAAAAAATTGAAATTGCAAAAGAAAAATGGAAAGTAGGTGACTTTCCTAAAGTTGCAAATGACAATTCATATGTTCCATTACCTGATACTACCTTTTTTAACAAATAACGTATATTGCGTAGATAATCATCCCTTGTATCATTACAAACAAACGCTTTTGAAAAATTATATCATACTTATAGCATTGCTTATTTCCGGGCTTCAAAGTTATGGGCAACAAGCACTTAATTCACAACAACAAGATAGTTTAAACATTTGGCAACTTGCCAAATATGATGGAGGTTCTGCCTTAGGCGGTTTACTTCACGCATATAGTCGTCCTGCACATTGGAATGGAGATGACTGGGCTACATTTGGATTTGTTGTAGGAGGAACAGCACTATTATACTTTGTAGATGATGAAACAAGTGAATTCTTTAGACGTCAAGAAGAAGGATCTCCTACAGTACTAAAAGAATTTGGAGAGCGTTTTGGAAGTCCACAAATAACCTATGGTCTTACAGGTTCTATTTATCTTTATGGATTATTTACAAAGAATGAACGTGTACGGGAAACCGGTGTTTTACTAATCTCATCTGCTACAGCTGTGGGTCTTATCCAAACACTTGCAAAAACAACAATAGGTAGATCAAGACCACAAAATAACCAAGGTAAATTTTCTTTTAAACCCTTTAGTGGTGAAGCTGGTTTTAGATCTTTTCCATCTGGACATACCATATTATCATTTACAACCGCATATGCTATTTCAAAGCAATTTGATAATCCTTGGATAAAAGCAGGGATATATACAGTAGGTATGATCTCTCCTATTTCAAGAATTGTTAATGGTGCTCACTGGCTAACCGATGTTGCATTAAGTATGGCAATAAGTATCGCTACTGTAGATGCTATAGATAATTATTTAAACAAAAAAAAGCTATACCCTAACGACAAATACAAAAAAGGAATTACTTGGAATATTAAAGTTGGTGTAGGAAGTATGGGTATTACAGGCACCTTCTAAAACAATACGTATGCCTTTTGAATTCTTTATAGAATGGTTGTATCCACTTCCTTTAAAACATAAAAAAATGTTTGGTGTAGATGCATACTATATATATGATCGCATTGTATTTGCATTATGTCAACACAAAAAATACGAACCAGATCATGGTATTTGGATAGCTACAAAACAAGAGCATCATCAAGAATTATCTTCTATATTTACTAGTATACGCCCCATCAAATCATTAGGTATAAAAACATGGCTTGTCCTCCCTGAAGATCATGATGCTTTTGAAGAAGATGTAGCGACATTAGTCTCTCTTCTAAAATCTCAAAGTAAACTCATAGGGAACTTACCTAAAAAAAGAAAACCCTAAAAATAACTTTCTAGGGTTTCCAGCATCAAATTGGGGGAAGACATATTAAGAGCAATATGTAACGTAGGCCCTCCATTTTATATTTAACTTAACCATTTACAAAAAGGACCTACTAACTGATATACTTATTATACGTCAGTAATTACTGTTTTAGATTTCTTAGATCATATTTTTTTTAAACACTACTATTTTTTATCACTATCCATTAATAGCATATTCTTCTCCCAAGGTAATATTGACAATTAGTAAGGAATATACGACAACTCAATACTGTAAGATGTCCCTTTTTCGCAAGACCAAGCTGTCAAATAAAAAATAAATGACTACAAAACATATATCAGCACTAAATCTTATAGAGATTTTCAGAAAAGGAAAAACACAGGTTATAAACACAATAATCCCAAAAACATATTGCTCTCAAAAACATATACACGATTATTACTGTGATAAAGAAATATCTATTACAGTTATAAAATAAGAGAATTGACATGTAATAGGGAAGAAATGAAATTCCGTTCTTTTAATTATTCTCACATCTTTGTACTATCAAAATCGACATAAAAAAATAAAATAAAAATATGAGCACATTTAATGTACCAACAAGAGATCAAGTAAACGAAACAAATCAAGGAATATTTGATAATTTAAAAGGAGCTTTAGGTTTTGTACCTAACATATATGCAACCTATGCACTTTCTAATAATGCACTTTCAAATTACCTAACATTTGCAAATGCTCCAACATCACTTAAAACAAAAGAAAAAGAAGTTGTAAATCTAGCTGTAAGTGAGGTAAATGCTTGTAAATATTGCCTTTCTGCACATACAGCGATAGGAAAAATGAATGGATTTAGCGATGAGCAAATTTTAGGATTAAGAGCTGGAAATGCTCCATTTGATTCAAAATTAGATGCATTAGCAAAATTAGCAAAAAACATCACCGAAAATAGAGGTCGTGCAGAAGATGCTATCGTAGAGAATTTCCTAAACGAAGGATGGTCAAATGAAAACCTAATAGATACCATTGTATTAGTAGGAGAAAAAACAATCTCAAACTATGTACATAACACAACACAAGTCCCTATTGATTTTCCAGTAGCGCAAGCACTAGAAACAACAGTAGCTTAATAAAAATAATAATCAAGTAAATAAATAAAACAATTAAATTAAAGAAATGAAAAAAGTAATAGCATTATTCGTATTAGTATTCGCAGTATCATTTGCAGCACAAGCGCAAGATAAAATGACAAAAAAAATCACGCTAGAGCAAACTAAAGGAGAGTTTACTCAAAAGCAAGTTACTGTTTCTGCTGGAACATACGTTTTTGAAATAGACAATAATAGTGTAGGTCATAAAGTAGGTTTTGTATTAGTAAAGAAAGGACAAGATGTATCTAATCCTGAAAACCACATCAAAACTGCATATGTAACTGAAACTGTAGAAAATAATACAACAGGGCATTCTAATCCTACAAAATTAGAAAAAGGAGAGTATGTATACTTCTGTCCTCTTAACCCAACATCAACAGATAACACACTTATAGTACAGTAATATCACACACTGTTTATTTGAAGTGAAAAAGACCACCGTTAATGGTGGTCTTTTTGCATTTACAACTTAAATATCCCTTACTTTTTCAGTATTTTTGATATAAACAAAATTGTATGAAAACCATCTTCTTATCGGCTATTGCCATTGTATTATTTATAAGTTGTAAAAATGACACAACACAAGAAAAAGCTGCTTCTCAGAAAGAGCAAGCAGTAGAAAAAGAAATAAAAAAAGAACGTACAGAAGCAGAGCACATTGCTTATAAAAACGGGTTTGAAAACTGGAAAGACGTATCTCAAATAGATTTTACATTTAATGTTGATCGCGACGGAAAAAATGTAGCAAAACGTTCTTGGTCTTGGAAACCTAAAACTGGAGATGTTACTATGACAGACAAAGACCTAATTGTTTCTTACAATAGAGCAACTATAGATAGCTCGTCTCTAGGATCAGATCAAGGATTTATTAATGATAAGTTTTGGTTACTAGCTCCGTACCAACTGGTTTGGGATGAAGGAACAAAAATTACAGTGCAAGATACTGCGACATCGCCATTCTCTGGAAATGTCACAAAAAAACTAACAATCCTGTATGGGGATGAAGGAGGATACACTCCTGGAGATGCCTATGATTTTTATTATAATGAAGATTATATTGTAGATGCATGGGTTTTTAGAAAAGGAAACAGTTCAAAACCATATATGATGACTTCTTTTTCTGATTATCAGAAATTTGAAGGTTTAAACATTGCTACTTCACACTCTGACAAAGACGGAAACTTAAAATTATACTTTACAGATATAAAAGTGACGAAATAACACTATAAAGGATATTATATACAAGAGAGGCTATTTACAAATGTAAATAGCCTCTCTTTTTTCAAAATCTTTTATTACTGCTTTACAGCGATGACTTCAATTTCAATTTTTGCACCAGCAGCAAGTGCTTCGGCAGCAAATGTTGTACGTGCAGGTTTTTGAGGTAGGTATGTTTTATAAATTGCATTAAAAGCAGCAAAATCTCCTATATCATCCAGAACAACAAGCGACTTCACCACATCACTCATATCCATCCCATGTTGAGCTAGCACTGCCTTTATATTCTCTAATGTTTGTGTAGTCTCTGCTTCTACTCCTCCCTCTACAAGCGTTCTCGTAGTTTGATCCATTCCTATCTGTCCAGATAAGAAATACATATTTCCTACTTGCACTGCATCAGAAAAAGGAGCGTTTGCTTTCTTGGGTTCATGAGATGCATGATACGTAACTTCTGTTTTTATAGCATCACTTTGATCATTTGTTCCAACAGAGGTTGTTACTTTTGTTTCACAAGAAGAAAGCAATATTGAGAAGAATAATATAGATAAAAGGGTCGTTTTCATAGATACATTGTTTTATAAGAGATAAATGTAACAGATAATTATCGCTTTTTTAAGGGATTGTTTATTTTTATGCTTTCGCGAAAGCGTATGCTATCTCAACCCCAATAGATCACATACTCTTCACAACCAACATATTATGGATACTACACAAGAATTTTTTGACTTTATCAATGCAGGAAACACCTTTAAAGGAGACTTTATTACGATGGGAGCAGCCATGCTGGAAGGAGAAACCATTACAAATGCACACGTAAAAGTCCCTTTAAAAACCTTAAATCGTCATGGTTTAATAGCAGGAGCTACAGGTACAGGAAAAACAAAAACACTTCAAGTACTTGCCGAAAATCTTTCTGAAAAAGGAATTCCTGTTCTTATGATGGATATGAAAGGAGATCTTTCTGGTATTGCAAAAGCAAGTCCTGGACATCCTAAAATTGATGAACGTCATAAAAAAATTGGAATCCCATTTGATGCTAAAGATTTTCCTGTAGAAATTCTTACACTGTCAGAACAAAATGGTGTACGTCTACGAGCAACAGTAAGTGAGTTTGGACCTGTGTTATTCTCTCGTATTATAGATGCTACGGTAGCACAATCTGGAATCATCTCTATTTTATTTAAATATAGTGATGACAATAAACTTCCATTATTAGATCTGAAAGATTTTAAAAAGATTTTACAATACGCGACCAATGAAGGTAAAAAAGATATTGAAGAAAATTATGGACGTATCTCTCCTGCTTCATCTGGATCTATCTTACGCAAAATTGTTGAGTTAGAACAACAAGGAGCCGATATCTTTTTTGGCGAAAAATCATTTGAGACAGATGATCTTACACGTATTACAGATGAAGGACGCGGTATTATTAATATTGTACGCCTTACCGATATACAAGATCGTCCTGGCTTGTTCTCTACATTTATGTTAAGCCTGCTAGCTGAGATTTACGCTACATTTCCAGAGCAAGGAGATAGCGATAGTCCAGAGCTTGTTATTTTTATAGACGAAGCACATTTAATCTTTAAAGAAGCTTCAAAAGCACTACACAATCAAATAGAAAGTATTGTAAAACTTATTCGTTCAAAAGGTGTCGGAATCTACTTTGTAACACAAAACCCTACAGATATTCCAGAAGGCGTTTTAAGTCAGTTAGGATTAAAAATACAACATGCACTTCGTGCTTTTACAGCAAAGGATCGTAAAGCAATAAAGCTTACTGCAGAGAATTATCCAGATTCTCCATATTATGATACAAAAACAGTACTTACATCTTTAGGAATAGGAGAAGCATTAATCTCTGCTCTAGATGAAAAAGGACGTCCTACACCACTTGCTGCAACTATGTTAAGAGCACCTATGTCCCGTATGGATATACTTACTCCACAAGAACTAGATACTATTAATAAAAATTCAAAACTAGTTAAAAAATATAGCGAGGTAATTGATAGAGATAGTGCCTATGAATTATTAAATAAAAAAATAGAAAAGGCTAATGAAGATGAAGCAAAGGCAAAAGCAAAAGAAGAACGTGCAAAATCTTCTCGCGCTAGCTCTAGATCTCGTAGTAAGAAATCTTCAAGATCTACACAAAGTGCTACTTCAAAAGCGATCATTAAAGTACTTACAAGTGCAACGGTGATACGTGGTGTCTTTGGTATATTAGGAAAAATGCTTAAATAATTAAATAACAAAACTCATTCATGAATCGTACTTATAGTGTATTATTATTACTTATCCTTTGTCTTGTTTCTTGTAAAAAAGACACTACTTTTTTAATCTCTAACGACGCTATAGGCGCTATTACAAAAACGACCAAAGCTAGCGAACTAGAAACGCTTCTTGGAAGTGCTACAGATAGTCTTGTAAAAAAAGAAAATAGTTTTCTTCTATATGAAAAAGGGGGCAAAAAATTAATGAAGCTATCTACAAAAGAAGAAGACAAAGAAATCATTGATCATATCCAATTTTTTGATGATCGATATACTACTGACAAAGGAATTTCTTTAAAAAGCACTTATAAGGATATAGAAGCTGCATATACTATAGAAAAAATAGCAAATATGATCGATTTTATTATTGTATCTGTAAAAGAAAGTGAAGCATATTTTATTATTGATAAAAAACATTTATCATCAGAAGTACGCTTTAGTACAAGCAGTAAATTAGAGCCTACTCAAATTCCAGGAGAAGCGCCTATAAAACATTATATGTTTGCTTGGCCATTATGATCCTTAGTTAATCTTATACACATGAAAAAATCATATCACATACAAGATGCTCCATTTGTTGTCCCAACAGATGATGGGAAACGTATAGAAGAACATTGGGGACGTGCTACAGACGGTAATACGGATATTAGCATAGCGCATATGATAGCACCACCAGGGTGGAGCGAGCCCTTCCAAACACCCGAATTTGATGAATACACCTATATCATAAAAGGAAAAAAACAATTTATTATTGATGGAGAAACGGTTATTTTAAAAGCTGGACAGTCTATTAAAATTAATAAGAATACCAGAATACAGTATAGCAATCCTTTTGACCAAGATTGTGAATATATTGCTGTTTGTACTCCTGCATTTTCACCAGACACCGTTCACAGAGAAGAAGCATAACCTTGAAAAAACTACTCATTAAAATACTCCCAAAAATCATTGGTTCCCAAATCAATGTGATGTCATTGTGGTCAAAAAAAGCGGCAGCTCGTAAAGCTTTTCTCATATTCTGTACACCAAGAGGCGGCCGGATAAAAGAAGATCAAAAAACATTCTTGGATGCGGCAAAAGATACTCGACTTGTAATAAATGATAAAGTAACCGTACAGACCTATCGATGGGAAGGAACGGGGCCTACTGTATTATTAATACATGGGTGGGAAAGCAATGCACACAGATGGTGGAGACTCATAGAAGTATTACAAAAACATCAATATAATATTATTACGTTTGATGCCCCAGCTCATGGAAACTCTACAGGAAAAATCTTAAATGTTCCTCTTTATACAGAAAGTCTTGAGATTGTATCTCAACATTACAAACCAAGTTTTCATATAGGACATTCTGTAGGTGCATTAACAACTATATTTCATTTCTATAAACACCAACCAGATTATATTAAAAAACTGGTAAGCTTAGGTGCTCCATCAGAGTTATCAGAAATCATGAAGGATTACCAAGCCATTCTAAGTATGAAAAACGTTGTAATGAAAGGCTTAGATCAACTCGTACAACAACGTTTTGGATTCTCTATTGATGAATTTTCTGGATATAGTTTTGCAAAATCAATTAATGTCCCTGGTCTTATTATTCATGATGTCTATGACAAAATAACGCCTGTAGAAGCTTCTAGAGGCATTCATAAAAATTGGAAAGACAGTATTTATATTGAAACCTCAGGACTTGGACATTCCTTATATCAAGATGAGGTACGTAATCATATTATTGAATTTATAAAACAGTAATCCTTATGAGCAATCTAAGACCATTCCACTTAGCTATTCCTGTAGATAATGTAGCAAAAGCTAGAACATTCTATCGAGATATCTTACAACTAGAAGAAGGCAGAAGCAGTGATCATTGGGTAGATTTTAATTTTTTCGGACACCAACTGGTGATTCATTATAAAGAAAAAAATGTAACCGAAGAAGATCATCATAACGAAGTTGATGGTAAGGCAGTGCCTGTACCACATTTTGGTGTTGTCTTGGGGTGGGATGATTTTCACGCTTTCGCGAAAGCGATAACACCTCACATCACATTTATCATTGAACCCTACATTAGATTTGAAGGATTAGTGGGTGAACAAGCAACCATGTTTTTTTATGATCCTTGCGGAAATGCGTTAGAATTTAAAGCTTTTAAAGATGATAATCAGTTATTTGCTAAAGATTAATTGCATAAAGTTCTTTCTTTTTTTATAATATAAAAGGGCCGCCAAAAATTTGACGACCCTTTTCCCAACCAATCATAAACAAGAGTTTATTACAAACTCTATCTTTTTATAAATCGTTTTACACTTCTCGTATTCGAATCAGTATCTACTACTTCTAATAAGTACATACCATTACTCAAATCTGAAACTTGCAATCTATTTTCTTGTGATGTATAACGCTCACTCTTTACAATCTGTCCAGTAACAGAGTACACATTTACAGAATATCCATTGTTTACTCCTGTTAAAGAGATATTGATAAAGTCTGTCGTTGGATTAGGATATACTGATAACTCAACATTTATTTGAGCAGCATCATCTACCGCTAATACATCTGTACGTATTACTTCTACAAAATCTTCAGAAATATCAGAACAATCTTCATCTCTTAACACTTGTAATGGTTGTCCAATAAAATCAGGAATACTAGCTCCTAGTCCTCTATAAGACCATCCCCATATCTGACATGTTCCTAATCCAGCTGCTTCAAGATCAATCTCATTTGAGTCAACTATATTTAAGATCGTACTGTCATCACTACTATCTGTAATTACATAACGATATGTTAAGTTTGGAGAATCATTCTCGTGTTGTACTACTACTGGGTTTCCAATACCATCTCCTACTAGGATTGTTACAGAATTATCTCCAGTAACTATTGTTGTTCCTTCTCCAATAGCATCTGTAGCATCTATATCGATACTTACAGTACCTCCATCGGCAGCTTCTCTGATTACTCTAACAAAATTGTCTGAGATATCTGAACAATCTAAATCATCTAATGAAGATAATGGCTCACCTATTTGATCTAATCCGTTTCCTGGTACATTTCTGTAAGACCATCCCCAGATTTGACATGTTCCAGGAGCAACTCCGTTAAGATCAATACTGTTTGTATTTACTACATTAAGAATAAGACCTGTAGCCTCATCTGTAATTACATAACGGTATGATAAGTTTGGAGAATCATTCTCGTGTACTACTACAATAGGATCTGGACGCTCATCAAGACAGATAACTACTTCTGTATCTCCATTGAAACTTGTAGTTCCATTTGGATTTCCTGTCGCTTCTAAATCTATCGCTACAGTACCTCCATCGGCAGCTTCTCTAATTACGGTAACAGCATTATCTGAAATATCTGAACAATCTAAATCATCTAATGATGAAAGTGGCTCACCTATTTGATCTAATCCATTTCCTGGTACATTTCTGTAAGACCATCCCCAGATTTGACATGTTCCTGCAGCTACTCCGTTAAGATCAATACTGTTTGTATTTACTACATTAAGGATAAGACCTGTAGCAGCATCAGTAATTACATAACGGTATGATAAGTTTGGAGAATCATTCTCGTGTACTACTACGATAGGATCCATTTGTGTATCAAGACAGATAACAGCTTCTGTATCTCCGTTGAAACTTGTCGTTCCATTAGGGTTTCCTGTCGCTTCTAAATCGATACTTACTGTACCTCCATCGGCAGCTTCTCTGATTACTCTAACAAAATTGTCTGAGATATCTGAACAATCTAAATCATCTAGTGATGAAAGTGGCTCACCTACTTGATCTAATCCATTACCTGGTACATTTCTGTAAGACCATCCCCAGATTTGACATGTTCCTGCAGCTACTCCGTTAAGATCAATACTGTTTGTATTTACTACGTTTAAGATTAAACCTGTAGCCTCATCTGTAATTACATAACGGTATGATAAGTTTGGAGAATCATTCTCGTGTACTACTACGATAGGATCCATTTGTGTATCAAGACAGATAACAGCTTCTGTATCTCCATTGAAACTTGTCGTTCCATTAGGGTTTCCTGTCGCTTCTAAATCGATACTTACTGTACCTCCATCGGCAGCTTCTCTGATTACTCTAACAAAGTTGTCTGAGATATCTGAACAATCTAAATCATCTAGTGATGAAAGTGGCTCACCTACTTGATCTAATCCATTT
>NZ_JBDUXP010000003.1:0-85603 GCF_039945015.1 Dokdonia sp. | reverse complement strand
AAGTGATAACTTATGGATACATCAGGATCAAATCCTCCTGTGATCTCTGCATTTTTAACCGTTAAATCCATTAAAGTAAAACCATCATCTAAACCATCCAAATCACAAACTAATAAATCTGTAGGAGTAACAGTTGTTGGACTTATATTAACTATAAGATTAAATGTCGTAGTAGTAGAACATCCTGTAACATCATTTGTAACAGTAGCAGTAATCGTTTCTAATTCTGGAATTGAGTTGGCTAATGGATTTGGAAGCGGACTTGCTAGCGGATTACCAAATCCATCTAGATAGGTTACAGAAACTCCTGTCTGTCCTCCTATTATATCTGCTTCAACAGTAGATGTGTCAAAAATATCTAATCCGTCATCATCACATCCACCTAAGTTCATTAAATCTGCTATTGTATTTGCAGTTGGATTTGGATTTACAATTAAGTCAAACGTATTTGTAGACTGACATCCTGTAAGGTTATTTGTAAGAGTTGCAGTAATTGTCTCTGTAAAAAGGACTGTATTTGATAATGGGTTTGGTAATGGACTAGATAAAGTTACATTATTACCATCTATATATGTAATTGTAATATCTGTTTGCCCTCCAAGTAACGCTGCTTCTATTCCAGAGGTATCAAAAGATTCAGAAATACCGTCATTAGGATTTGTCCCATCATCACAAGCTTCTAGGGCAGTTATCACATTTACTATAGGTAATGGGTCTACTATAATCATAAAGCTAGTTGTAGAAAAACAATCTGTAAATAAATCATTTTCTACGCGAACAAAAATTTCTTCTTGATTAGCCAGTCCATTCGTATATGTAGCTGGGTTTGGTATTGCTCCTATATTAGCATCAGCATCGGCCATTGATGTATGGAATGTCAAAATAAATTGAACAGGGTCTTGTCCATTAAGTATTGTTGCGATAGTGGTAGTCAAGTCAAATTGGACAAAACCGTTTGTAGGATCACCGTCTAAATCATTATCACACATACTAATATCTCCAGGAGTTATCGCTTCTGGTGTATCAAATACAGTAAGATCAAACTGTGTAAAACCTGCACAATCTGTTTGTCCATTATTTTCAACTCTAACAAAAATAGTTACATTCATCGTATTGAATGCATCTGTTCCTGTAAGTGCTCCGGTATTAGCCATTGCCTCTGCATCAGACAAATGAAATGTCGTTGTGAAATTCATAGGATCTAATCCATTTAGGATTGCAGGAATTAAACTATCTAAGTTAAATATTTCAGAACCATCTCCGTTTACCTCATCACAAGCACTTTGATCACCAGGAGATACGGGAACAGGTATTTCAAAAAAGGATACTATTACATCATCAGTTACAACACAAGTAGGATCTACAGCATCAGTAACCTCAACTGTATATGTATTACTACCAGGAGTAGTTACTGTATATGTAGGGTTTGTTTCGCCAGCTTCTGGCACTCCATTGAGAAGCCATTGATATGTTGCTGGAGCACCTACATCTCCATCTAGAATTACCGTAGTGCCATCACAAACATCTTGATCAGGTCCTAAATCTGGCGCAAAAGGTGCGCTTTGTGTAACTTCTACTTCATCTGTAAGCACAACTACATCCCCATTACAATTGGTATATGTAACTTGAGCTGTATAAGTTCCAAATGGAACATCTATAGAAGCCGTATTTCCTATAACAGTATTTGTATCATCTAACCACTCAAAAACATACGTTTCTACTCCGATAGGTGCAAATTGCCATGCTTCATTATTTGTTGTCCAAGGAGAATCTGAAGTATTACGTCCAGGTGGAACAAATGCAGTATCACCTGCATCATTTTGAATTCCTACAGCAGTAGCTCCCCCATTCCAAGTATCACAAGACGGTTTATCTTGCATATATATTTCTATCACATTAGAAAATTCATAAAACACAGCCATATGTGTTGCCTGTAAATTATTACAACTAAAGTAAGACACATTAAAAAAGGAAACTACTAGTACTCTATTTGGGAAAGTTCCTAATACCTCATAGCCAATTTCTTCAGCATTTCCTACTGAAGGATCTATATCATGCACAGGAGTAAACACATTTGCTTCTCCTAATGTAGGATTTGTATTATTTGGTAAATCTTCAGTAAATGCCCAAGCATTCCCAGTATCACCTGGATCTACATCAAAGCGAATTACTCCATTAGATCCTACTTGAAACTCTGTTTCTATATTTCCAAAAAAACAAAAATCAAAAGGTAAATTATCTACTGAAGACCATGCATCATCAATATTGGGATTTAATTGATTTGCTAAGCCATCAAAAGCAAATGGAGGGTTATAAGGTATAGAAGTAACCGTATAATTCTCACTTAACGTTTCAAATGTTTCTAAAAAATCTGCTGTTATTGTTGCGGTATTACCTGCTCCGCAATCAATATTCTGATCTGCTCCAGCATCGACAAATAATGAACCTGGTCCTTGTCCGTACAAACTTGTAAAACCGAGAATAAAACAACTTAAAATAAGGCCTTTGCGTAGGATTTTCATCATAAATAGGTTTGTGTGGGCGAAAAATAGGCATTTTTTGTCAAAATTCTGTTAAAATTTCACCGCTTTGTATTCCCAAACGTATAAAAATCGAAATTGGTATATCGAAGACCTATTACTTCATATACATACATAACATATCTATAAGAGCGCTTGATATAATTCTATGCAGTCTAATGCTGGCTTAACATCATGAACTCTTAAAATAGTAGCCCCATTTTGTAACGCAATCATATTCAATGCTATAGTCCCGTTAAGAGATTGTAAAGGATCGCTGTTTAATGTTTTATAAATCATAGATTTACGAGATAATCCAGCCAGTACCGGAACTTCTATAGTACTTAAAAGTTTCATTTCTTTTAAGAGTTCAAAATTTTGATCAATCGTTTTTGCAAAACCAAAGCCAGGGTCTATAATCAAGTCATTAATTTTGTGAGATTTTGCCAGTGAGATTCGTTCACTAAAATAATGGCGTATTTCTTTTACAAGATCATCATATTGCGTTAGGTTTTTCATAGTCTGCGGAGTACCTCTCATATGCATAAGGATATACGGAACTTGTAACTCTCCCACGGTTCTCATCATATCATCATCCAGCATACCAGCACTTATATCATTAATCATACAAGCTCCAGCCTTTATGGCACTTTTTGCTACTTGCGACCTAAATGTGTCTACAGAAATTAAAACATCAGGAAATTGTTTTATAATTTCTTTAATCACTGGAATTAACCTTTTTTCTTCCTCGTCTATAGAAATAGCTGTAGCTCCAGGTCTGGAACTATACGCACCTACATCTATAAAGGTAGCACCTTCTCCCAACATCACCCCTACCTGACTTACTGCATCTTGAATATCTTTATACTTACCACCATCATAAAAAGAATCTGGTGTAAGATTAAGGATTCCCATGATTTTTGGGCTAGATATATCGATAAGGTTTCCTTTACAATTTATAGTCATTACAACACAGGTTTACAATAGGTTTTTGGAGTATTATCTTCATTTAATTTTACAGAATAAATAGTCACTTCCTATATAATTAAGAGGTATAAAAACACTTGTTTTATAACAAACTTACAACCCCATTTTTTATATTACGAATTTTAAGCGAAATTTACGGAAATTCTATATCCACATATGAGTAACACCTCAACACAATACGACACCGTAATTACCCAATGTAGAGACCTCTTTACAAAGAAGATGAAAGATTATGGAAGTGCTTGGCGTATTTTACGACTACCCTCTCTCACAGATCAGATTTTTATCAAAGCTCAACGTATACGCGGTTTACAACAAAACGACGTACAGAAGGTTGATGAAGGGCAAGTATCAGAGTTTATAGGAATCATTAATTATTGTGTCATGGCACTTATACAGTTAGATCTAGGTATTGTAGAGCAACCCGATCTTAATCTAAATGATGCTATAAATGCATATGATGATAAGGTTTCTGTTACAAAATCTCTTATGGAAGACAAAAACCATGATTATGGAGAGGCATGGAGAGATATGAGGGTAAGTTCCCTTACAGATCTTATCTTACAAAAATTATTACGTGTTAAACAAATAGAAGATAATCAAGGTAAAACGTTAGTTTCAGAAGGAATAGATGCAAATTATCAAGACATGATTAATTATGCTGTTTTTGCACTTATTCATTTGGAAGGATAAATTTTATATATAAATCAAATATGCATAGTCCGCTTTCGCGAAAGCAATAAAAACAAACATAAAGAATGAAAATATTCGTACATATAGCTCGTTTTCTTGTTGGAGCACTTTTTATTTTTAGTGGATTTATTAAACTGAATGATCCTTTAGGTTTTTCATACAAACTTCAAGAATATTTTAGCCCAGAGGTTTTAGGTTTGGAATTCTTATCGCCTTTTGCCCTTCTTATTTCTATTGTTCTAGTTATTGTAGAAGTCATATTAGGGATTATGTTACTTTTAGGATACTATAAAAAAACAACCTTATGGCTATTATTAGCAATGATTTTGTTTTTCACATTCCTGACTTTCTATTCTGCGTATTTTAATAAGGTAACAGACTGTGGCTGTTTTGGAGATGCCATCCCGTTAGTTCCCTGGGAATCATTCATTAAAGACCTCATCCTGTTAGTACTTATTCTTTTTTTAATTATATTTCAAAAACACATTCAACCACTTTTTGGAAATAAAATATTACAAACAAGTATTGTCTTTTTATCATTTATTGGGTGTATGTGCTTTGCATATTATGTTCTTATGCATTTACCTTGGTTAGATTTTAGAGCATATAAAGAAGGTTCAAATATTACAGAAAATATGAGTATTCCCGAAGGTGCCCCAGAAGCTATTTTTGAGTATAACTGGAAGTTTAACGTAAATGGAGAAGAAAAAATAATTACTACTTCTGGAGGATATCCACAGGTAGAAGGAACATTTATAGATTACGAAATCAAAGAAATACAGGAAGGTTATATTCCTCCAGTACATGATTTTACTATTGAAAGAGGAGACGAAGACTACACCACTACATTCTTAGAAAAGGAAAACCTCATTGTTATTGTTGCTTATAATATAGATAAGACAGAAAGAGAAGGGTATTATAGTATAAAAAAGGCTACAGAAGAAGCTATACGCAAAGGATATAAAGTTATAGGTCTTACGTCTTCAAGTTCTAAAGTACATGAAGCTTTTGTAAGAGATTATAAACTTCCTTTTCGTTTTTATTACACAGACGAAACTACATTAAAAACAATTGTACGTGCAAGTCCAGGTATTGTAAGTATGAATAAAGGAACGATCCTTCAAAAACTACATTATAATGATGCTCAAGATCTCACACTTGTTGATTTACCTACAGCGCAACCTCATTTAGATTTTCAGTTAAAATTTAAACTAGATAGTATTGCCCTCCTAGATCAAAAGTACCGGAAACTTATGCATGTTCCAGAAGGACCTGAACGTAAAGCGCTAGGTGAAGAGATGGGGTTAGGTCCAGAAGATTATACAGGAAATTTGTGGCAACGTCAAATTGCTCTAGATACTAGTAATTTAAAAGAAGTAGAAAGGATTCTTCTATCAAGAGGATATCCTGGTAAAACGATGGTAGGTACACCTACTAATACGGCTGCTTGGTATGTGATACAACATTCAAATAAAATTTCTAAATATCTTGACCTTATAAAAAAGGCAGGAAAAGAAGAGGAATTACCGTATAGACTTGTTGCTATGATGGAAGACAGGTATCTTATGGGAGAAGGGAAACCCCAAGTTTATGGCACACAAGGAATGACATATAATGACACACCTTCCTTTATTTGGCCTATAGAAGATCCTGAAAATGTTAATCTACGTAGGAAAGAAGCTGGTTTTGATAGTACAATAGAAGCCTATTCAAAAGACCTTTTTGGAGAAGATTTTCAATACACTCCTATTACCTTAGAGGAAGCCGAGGTAAGAAAACTAGCGTCTATTAAAGAAGAGTAATGATTATTTATATTTTAAAGAAATTAAGCTATGCTATTTTTACACTTATTGGTGTAGTTACTGTTATCTTTCTTTTATTTAATGTATTACCAGGAGATCCAGCTCGTATGATGCTTGATCAAAATGAAGATCCAGAACAACTTGCTATTGTAAGGGCAAAATATGGTTTTGATCAACCTATATATAAGCAATACCTATATTACATTAATGATTTATCTCCTATATCTTTTCACGCAAGTGAAACAAAAAGTTACACAAATTTAACTTCGGGAAAATATAATGCTACTCCTCTATTTACAATAGCTGGAACGACAACCGTTATAAAATTACCCTATCTAAGGGAGAGTTTTCAAAAAACTGGAAAACGAGTTACTGAAGTTATAGGAGAAACACTCCCTAATACTTTTGTTCTTGCCGTTAGTGCTATTACAATTGCAATAATCATAGGAATATTACTAGGGATTATTTCTGCGCAAATGAGAGATACTTGGGTAGATAAAACGATTCAAATTCTAAGTACATTAGGAATGAGTGTTCCTAGTTTTTTTAGTGCCATTTTATTTGCTTGGTTATTTGGGTTTATACTTCATAAATACACAAATCTTAATATGACAGGGAGTCTGTATGAGATGGATGATTTTGGAGAACATATCACAGTACAATGGAAAAATTTAATTTTACCTGCTTTTGTTTTAGGTATACGACCACTTGCAGTTGTCATACAGCTTATGCGTAACTCGTTATTAGAAGTATATAATCAAGAATATATTCGCACGGCAAAAGCAAAAGGGTTAAGTAGTTTTCAAATCATACGGAAGCACGCTTTAAAAAATGCTCTTAACCCTGTAGTCACAGCTGTATCTGGATGGTTTGCTTCTATGCTAGCTGGAGCTGTATTTGTAGAATACATATTTGGATGGAATGGTTTAGGAAAAGAAATTGTAGATGCTCTTAACACCTTAGATTTACCTATCATTATGGGAGCGGTTCTTGTGATAGCCACCTTATTTGTCCTTATTAACATCTTTGTTGACCTTATTTATGGGTGGTTAGACCCTAAAATACGCTTATCATAAATTTTTATTTTTGATACTATTGTATTTTCTTCAATAGAATAAATAAAAGCACCTATTTTTTCACATATCAATAATAGCAACTTGACCTTATTAAAGCATTCATAATTATCTCCTTATTATATTATTTTATAGGAAGGTTATCATTCTTATTGATATTTTTGTGAATCAATAAAAAACATACCATACATGTCTAGAAAACATATTGTCGCTGGAAATTGGAAAATGAATAATACACAAGCAGAAACTACTGCTTTAATTTCTGATTTAACACAGAAAGAAAAAACGAGCAATGCCGAGGTTATCATTGCTCCTACTTCTATAAACTTATATACAGCTGTATCTCAACTAGAAGGAAGTTCTATTCAGGTGGCAGCTCAAAACATGCATCAAGCAGAAAATGGCGCATATACAGGAGAAATATCTGCTAGTATGCTTAAGGATGTAGGTATACAAACTGTTATTTTAGGACATAGCGAACGTAGAGCTTACTTTTATGAAAATGATACTTTACTAGCACAAAAGGTAAACACTGCCTTGTCACATGGGCTTCGCATTATTTTTTGTTTTGGAGAAGAACTGGATGATCGTAAAAATGGAAAACATTTTGATATTGTTGAGAGCCAACTTAAAAATGCTATTTTTCACCTTACCTCAGATCAATGGTCACAGATCATTCTTGCTTATGAACCAGTATGGGCTATAGGAACTGGAGAAACAGCATCTCCAGAACAAGCTCAAGAAATGCACGCTTTTATACGCAAGACAGTAAGTGAGTCTTATGATGTAACTACGGCAAATAACGTATCCATTTTATACGGAGGCTCAGTAAAGCCAGCAAATGCAAAAGAGATTTTTTCAAAACCAGATGTAGATGGAGGCCTTATAGGTGGTGCTGCTCTCAAAGCAGATGATTTCTTTGCTATTGTAAATGCGTTTTAATTATAAAACTAAATGACGTCCCTTTTTAGTAAACGTACACTTTCATAGTATTTTTTATACCTTAGTTGTATAACAACATACTATGAAAGTTTCTTATATATTCCTTTTCTTCCTTGCAATAACAACTATCTCTTGCCAAGCTCAACAAGGTATTTCAGTTACAAATCCTGATGGTTCAGTCACGCTTCTTAAAAACCAAGATAATGCTACAAATATCTTTGTGACTGCAAATGGTAACATGGGCATTGGCAAAAAAAATCCAAAGGATAAACTTGAAGTTAATGGACAAATACATGCTAAATCAGTAAAAGTTGATCTTAAAGAATGGGCAGATTATGTTTTTGAAGATGGATATGATTTAGTACGCTTACGCGAAATAGAAAACTACATAAACACCCACGGTCATTTACCTGAGGTTCCTTCTACCGCTGAAGTCCAAGACAATGGAATTGATCTTGGACAAATGAATGTGCTATTACTCAAAAAAATAGAGGAACTCACACTACATCTTATAGAAAAAGAACATCAGGTTCAAGAATTACAGCATCAACTAGATGCTTTACAATCTCAAATCACAGAGATTAAAGAATCTTTAAAAGAATAATATGTTAAAGAAATTTCTTCTCTTTATCTTTTTATGTAGTATAGGAACATCCTTTTCTTGGAGTCAAGAGGATCGTTTTTATATCCGAACGATAGATGAGCAAATTGAGATTCCTGTAACCACAAAAGATTCTATAGTTACGTATATCGGGACACATCAAAAATTGAAAGAACTTTTTGACACCTATCGCGTACAGGTTTTTAGAAAAGGGTTTAAATATGCAGAACGAGATAAATTAAAACGCACTTATTTTGCCATTGCAGAAAGTCCAAATTTCCAAAAAGCACTACTTGAAGAGATTCCTGAAGTATTTGAATTTGGCGAAAGCCTAGAACCAGAAACTCTCAAAATATATGAGCCCAATGATTATGGAATAACTAGCACTATAGGAAAAAACACGGGATTACAAGTAAACCTAGACTATCTCGATTTTTTAGGTGTCCCTCAAGCTTGGTACTATACAACGGGTAGTCCAGATATCATTATGGGAATTTCTGATGGATCTGTAGATCCAGAAAATCCAGACTTTAAGGGTAGAGTTACAGTTGTTAAAGAAAGTTCATATTCAAGAGGACATGGAATAAGTGTCGCGACAACTGCTGCTGCTAGCGGGAATAATGGATATGGCGTTGTAGGTGTTTGTTCTGATTGTAGTATTTATACAACGACTTATGGAGATTTTAAGTTCTTAAATCAACTACTAGAACTATCAAGAGCTGGCGCAAAAGTCATTAATTGTAGTTGGGGAGGTACTAGATATCATGAAACAGCACAGGAAGCTATTAATGAAATGAGAGATAACGGAACCGTTATCGTAGCAGTATCACATAACCCATCTTTCCGAGTAACTAAAGGTAAAATACCTAGATATCCGGCTGCTTATGAGCATGTCATTTCTGTAGGAAGTATACAACATCGATTTGATGACCCCTCTGAATCACTACGTATAAACAAAAAAGGAGATCCTTATGCCGTAGGTTTAAAATATTATGTAGGTCGTGCTGTAGGATTTAAAGGCAATGATTTAAATAATGAACGTTTTATATATAGAGCTTCCACTAATAATCTAGATCCATATGTAGATATCCTCGCACCTGGTAACTTTATTTTTAGATATGGAAAATATATAGAAACAGAAGAGATTTTATATAATCAAACAGAAAAGACATCTCCCGCTGCACCATTAGTCTCGGGAACTATAGGACTTATGTTTTCTGTAAATCCTTGTTTATCTGTAGATGAAGTAAATAGTATTATTAAACTAAGTGCTACAAATATAGATTTTGTAAAAGCAAATGCCCAATTCAAAGGTATGTATGGGGCCGGAAGCTTGCATACGGGAAGAGCTGTAAAAATGAGTTATGATATGTTACAGCCAGACACCTATACTATGATTGAGAATCAACATTTTAGTCGTTGGAATTTCAAATTAGACGCTCCCTATAAATTAAAAATTAGAAACCAACGATTTACAGATAGTGTACATGTAAATTTTACTGCAAAAAATGAAATTCTAATTGAAAACGAAACTGTACTTTTGCCAAGCGAAAATGGAGAAATCATATTAACAATTCATCCTAACGCATCCTATAACTGCAAAGAAAACAAAGAATGACACCTATATATTTAGGATATACATTTACAGTACATCCAATTGCCCCCGCTACAGAAATTTTAATAGCCGAGTTAGGCTATGCTGGTTTTGAAAGCTTTACAGAAACCGATACGGGTGTAATAGCATACATCCAGAAAGAAGAGGCTTTTCCTAATATGAAAACCATAGATTTTAAAACCCTTCTTAGAAATATTCAAATATTAAACTCTGATGAGTTTACTATTACATATACTGCTGAAGAGATTGAACAAGTAAATTGGAATAAAGAATGGGAAAAAAACTTTGATCCTATCGAAGTAGATGGACGTTGTGCAGTAAGAGCTCCATTCCATTCTAAAACAGATGTTGAGTTTGATATTATTATTGAACCAAAAATGTCATTTGGAACTGGTCATCATGAGACCACGCATATGATGATTAAACATCTCCTTAAACTTGACGTGACTAATAAAAAAACATTAGATATGGGTTGTGGTACTGGTGTACTTGCAATACTTGCTGAAATGCGAGGAGCACACCCTATCGATGCGATTGATATAGATAATTGGTGTTATCTCAATTCTATTGAAAATGTAGAGCGCAATAAATGTACTCACATTTCTGTTTATGAAGGCGACGTATCGTTACTTACTAATAAAACATATGATGTCATCATTGCAAATATTAACAGAAATATACTTTTACAAGACATCTCTACATATGCCAAATGCCTTTCACCAGAAGGAATTTTATTATTAAGTGGATTTTATACAGAAGATATTTCCTTAATTACCGAAAAATGTAACGAAAACAACTTATATTTTGTGGGAAATTATGAGCGTAATAACTGGGTAGCTTGTAAATTTGAAAAAAGAGAAGCATAACTCTAAAAAAACAAACACATTATTTTGTGAATTTCTATTAAAAACTCACGACTATGAGTACAAAAGAAAAATATCAAGAAGACGTAGATGTCCTCACAGAAGAACAAAAAAAACACGAGATTATTCTATACAATGATGATGTAAATTCATTTGATCATGTCATTAATTGTTTGATTGGAGCTTGTGACCATACAGAAGAGCAAGCACATCAGTGTTCTCTTATTGTTCATTACAAAGGAAAATGCACTGTAAAAACTGGTGATTATGACGATCTAAAACCACGTTGTTCAAAACTTTTACAAGCTGGATTGAGTGCTGAGATTATATAATCAGTAAGCTTTCTATAAATACATAGACATAACTCTCAATTTTAATCTAAAAACTATTGTGCCCCCGTAGCGCTTTTGTTACTTTTGCACAGCGTAAATAAAGCACCATATAAAAAGGTATTATGAATCTACACGAGTATCAAGGAAAAGAAATGTTAGCTAGTTTTGGCGTACGTATACAAAGAGGTATCGTAGCTACTACTCCTGCAGAAGCAGTTGCTGCTGCAAAAAAACTTACTGAAGAAACTGGAACAGGTTGGCACGTTATAAAAGCACAGGTTCACGCAGGTGGTCGTGGTAAAGGTGGCGGTGTAAAACTTGCAAAAAATCTTGAGCAAGTAGAAGAAATTGCTGGTCAAATCATCGGGATGAATCTTGTTACTCCTCAAACTAGTGCAGAAGGTAAAAAAGTACACCAAGTACTTGTTGCAGAAGATGTATACTATCCTGGAGATAACGAGCCTGAAGAGTATTACATGTCTGTATTGCTCAATAGAGCTAATGGTCGTAATATGATTATGTACTCTACAGAAGGAGGTATGGATATAGAAACTGTGGCAGAAGAAACACCACATCTTATCTTTACAGAAGAAATAGACCCATCTACTGGTTTATTACCATTCCAAGCACGTAAAATTGCTTTCAATCTTGGATTATCTGGTACGGCTTTTAAAGAAATGACAAAATTTGTTGGTTCACTTTACAAAGCATACGTACAAACAGATAGTTCTTTATTTGAGATCAATCCCGTTCTTAAAACGAGTGATGATAAAATCATGGCAGTAGACTCAAAAGTAACTTTAGATGAAAATGCACTTTTCCGTCATAAAGATCTTGCTGAACTACGCGATGAACGTGAGGAGAATGCTGTAGAAGTAGAAGCAAAAGCTGTAGGGCTTAACTATGTAGACTTAGATGGTAATGTAGGATGTATGGTAAATGGAGCTGGGCTTGCTATGGCAACGATGGATCTTATAAAACAAGCTGGTGGTGAACCTGCAAACTTCCTTGACGTAGGAGGTACTGCAGATGCTGAGCGTGTTGAAATCGCATTTGACCTTATTCTTAAAGATCCTAATGTAAAAGCGATACTTGTAAATATCTTTGGAGGTATTGTACGTTGTGATCGTGTTGCACAAGGTATTGTAGATGCTTATAAAAATATGGGAAATATAGAAGTTCCTATTATTGTTCGTCTTCAAGGAACAAATGCCGATATAGCAAAAGAACTGATAGACAATAGTGGTCTTGATGTACAAAGTGCAGTCGAATTCCAAGAAGCTGCAGATAAAGTTCAGGCTGTTTTAGCATAGTCGCTCTTAAATAATAATAATAAAAGCTCTTTTAGCAAGATATGCTAAAAGAGCTTTTCCTTTTTACTACACCTTAGTAATGAGGTATTTACCAATACATGAACTCTTTTGTGGTGCCTCTTTTTACGCTTTCGCGAAAGCGTTCCCTTAAAATCATAACACTGTTAACCACTGTTAACAATCGTTAAACAATGGTTAAACTACACTCAAGAATGTAACGAAAGATAGAAAGCGATCGTCTATTGGGTATATCAATCTTTTAATCTTAAAAACGAACATTATGAAAAATCTAAAAATGTATGTTGTTGCTGTTTTATTAGCAGTAGGAACCACAGTATTTGCAAACGACACAAATCCTGTAAACACAACACCAGAAAATGTTGCTACTCAAATCGCCGAACTTCTTAAAAATCCAGAAATGGCCGTTGAAAAGGATATTATGGCAAAAGTGACCTTTATGGTAAATAACAACAAAGAACTTGTCGTTATTAATGTAGATACTCAAAATGAAAGTGTAGATGCTTTTATCAAGAGTAGACTTAACTACAAGAAATTAAATACTGTACCTACTGGGAAAGAATGGGTAGTACCTGTACGTATTGTTCCTGAAGCTTAATCACCTTTAAAGGACAAGTTATAAACCGAGTCATATTTTATGACTCGGTTTTTTTATGGTAAAAATCTATAATTATAACATACATTTTTGAGTTAGCCTATTGCCTGTTTAATTTTGCTTCCTATCTTTAGTCCTGTTATGAAACATCTATTTAGAACATACTTTTTTCTGGCTTTCTTCTGTATTATCTTACATACTGCTCAAGCTCAAAATCATTTTTCGCAACTTTCTAATGAAGCGGAAATAAGCCTTATTACGATAGGTCCTGGTCCAGAATTATATGATTCTTTCGGTCATACCGCCATAAGAGTAAAAGACCTTAGACGTGATATAGATTGGGTATTTAACTACGGACGTTTTAATTTTAACACACCCAATTTCTATATTAAATTTGCAAGAGGTAAACTATTATATACATTGTGGGTTAATCACTTTGATGAGTTTATAGAAGATTACAAACAACAACGACGTTGGGTAAAAGAGCAAACACTTGCATTAAACACTAAAGAAAAGCAATTATTTTTTGATTTCTTGAAGAACAATGCAAAAGATGAAAACAGAGAATACCTTTATGATTTCTTTTTTGACAATTGTGCCACAAGGCCTGTAAATGCTATTGCTGGCATTATGGGGAAAGAATTAATTTTTGATTATAATGATTTTCCAGATGGACGTACACATAGAGAACTTATAAGAGAAAATGTACCTTGGAATTCTTGGGGAGCTTTAGGGATGGATGTAGCAATAGGGTCTGTTACAGATAGACTCGCTACAAAAGAGGAATATCTATTCCTACCAAATTATACAATGCAAGTGTTTGAAAATGCTACTATTTCTAAAGATGGTATAGGCAAGTCTTTCATTTCTAAAACTAAAATGATTTTTGTTCCTGATACAGAAAATATATATAAAGAACGCTTTATTACAAGTCCAATTCTTATTATTGGACTTCTCTCTCTTCTTTTAATGTACAAGACATATAAAGATTACAAAAACAAAAAAGGAATTAATTATATAGATACAGTTATTCTTGCCGTTACTGGAGTCATAGGTATACTACTTGCTTTACTATGGTTTGCTACCGAACATGGCTCTACAAAATGGAATTATAACTTATTATGGGCGTTTCCATTTCATGTATTTGCAGCCTTTATAATTACAAAGGTAAATCCTCCTAGATGGATTTACCCATATATAAAACTTACTATTATCTTATTAGTATTATTATGTTTCCATTGGATTGTTGGGGTACAATCATATTCATACAGTCTTATCCCATTATTTATTGCTTTAGGGTTACGTTATCTATATATAGTAACCTCTTTAAGAAAAATTAGAGATACTGAGTAAATAAGATTATTGCCCTCTATAAAATATTACAGTACTTATTGTTTTAAGAACGATACTTAAGTCCATAAATAAATTACGCCGCTTTATATAATATAAGTCATACTGTAATTTTTCTAAAGCATCATCTGTAGAGTTACCATATCCTCCCATTACTTGAGCCCAGCCAGTTAATCCAGGTTTTACAACATGTCTTGTTTCATAAAAAGGAATTTGTTCGGACAATTCTATAACAAAAACAGGGCGTTCTGGTCGAGGTCCTATAACACTCATTTCTCCAAACAAGACATTAAAAAATTGAGGGATTTCATCTAAACGAGAACGTCTCAAAAACCTACCGAAGCGAGTAATACGTACATCATTTTTTTGAGCCCACACAGCACCATCTTTTTCTGCATCAGTGACCATTGTGCGTAGTTTAATAATCTTAAATGCAAAGCCATTACGACCTATACGATTCTGAGTATAGAAAACTGGACCTCTATTTCCTATTAAATTACCTATTAGAATAAAAGGAAAAATTAATAGGAAGAAACTAATTCCAAGTAGTGCCATAATGATATCAAACAATCTATGAAAAAGCTTATAGAACTTATTTTGGTTACTCCTACTAAATGGAAAATATCGATAAAAATCTTTATCTACATATTGCACAGGAATGCGTTGTGTAATTTCTTCATATACCTGCATATATTCTCTAATAGGAAATCCAGATTCTAATAGATTAATAAGTTGTAAATACAATGGCTTTGAAACACCGTCACTATAATCACTAGCAACAACAATCTCAGAAATTCCATTACTAGAAACCGTATGTGTTAAATCTTTTGTAGGGTATTCTTGTACAAGTTCTGGCACATCATACACTTTTCTTGAACTATCTGTATTAATAAATCCTACAATTTTATAATTAGGGTCTGCACCTTCTAGATTATCAACTATTTGTTTTATATCAAATGAATCACCTACAACAAGTACTCTTTTATAAAAACGAGGAGAAGAAATTAATGTAATGTAAAGCCATCTCCAAATAAGAATTCCAAAAGCCATTGCTAAGAAAAAATAAATAATTTGCAATCTATTCTCTGGAAGTTCTGGAGTATAAAAAGGAGTTAAAATATAGAATAAAGCAGTAACAGATACTGTAAGTATGGTATTTTTAAGTATTGTTTGAAATTTTGAAGCTTGTTGTAAATTATAGAGTTCAAATACCGTTCCGAAAACGCTTAGATAACCAGCAAGAACAATTGTCCACACCCAGTTTTCTTGACTAATTTTAAAATAATCAAAATCAAAAAAGTTACCCACTAGTTGTAAGCAAGCGAGTACAAAGACAATATCCAGTATACGTAAAAGGATTTTGCGTTCAGAAATTTCAAAATGAATATCTGGTAATAATGCCATATAGGGTTAGTTATTGTAAATATATTACAATTTTTTAGTCAAGCACGTCCTTCCAAAGAGTTTTGACTTGATTCCAATCAAAACTTTCGGCTTTTGCTCTTCCATTTTTACTCACCTTATGTACTAAAGAAGGGTCTTCTATTAGAGATATCACTCTTTTTGTAAACTGTATAACGTCCTTTGCGGGCGTTAATAAACCGTCAACATTATTGTTTATTAGAAATGGCATACCTCCTACATCTGTAGAGACAACTGGCAAACCTAATGCCATTGCCTCAATTACACTAATAGGAGTATTGTCAAAATCTGTAGTACTTATAAATATATCGTGGGATTTTCCTAAAGCAATCCATTGGGTTTTTGATAATTTCCCAGTAAAGTTTATATTCAGATTTTTTGCTTTTGAATAAGCAACACACTCATCAAAACTATCATCTTTTCTAGGGCCAACCATTGTTAGTTTTACTTTTGGGTATTTTTTTTGTAATTCTTCTAATACCTTAACAGCCATTATTGGATTATATAGTCTGGCAAAAGAACGTACCCAAAGAAGATTTGGCACCACTTCTGTACGTTCTACAAATGGATATTTTGTTGTTTCTATTGTATTTGGGATATACTTTAAGTTAATATAACCTTCATCTTTAAAATGATGTAGTAGATATTGAGAAGGGACTATATTATATGTTGCATTTTCAAAAAACTGCTTACTTGTTTTTGGATTTTTTTTAAGTCTATACGGTAAATTTCCCCCTCTTAAAATTGGGACATAGTTTAGTTTCAAAAGCCGACACCAATACCCTATTATTATTCCATACCAAAAATTTGTTGTGCTATACGTGTCTATTAATACTGTTCTTGCTTGATTTCTATGAGACACCACTGTTTTTATCATATCCAGCATGCGCATTATTTTATTTTGCAAAGAAGATGATACGACTACGTCATAACCTTCTTTTCGCAAAAAAACGCCTAATGTCTCAACACTAGTAACTGTAGCCCCTTTATGAGACAATGCGTTTCCTATGTATAGGATTTTTTTTCTTTTCATTTACAACATTTAAGAGGCACAAAGCATATATAAAAGCTGGAGCTGCTATACGCATGGAAGAATGATTTATTGTCAAAAACCAAAAACCTAGCATAGAATAAAATAAAAAATTACGCCTGTTAGTAAATCTAAAAATTAATGGATACACTCCTAATATAAGTAATGCTAATAATCCAGAAATACCATGTTCTGATAACATGCGACTTAACTCATTATGAGACGCTGCAGATACTCCTCCTGTTGCTTCTCTATACTCTTTAATTTTACCTACACCAATACCTGTAATCGGGTTTTGAAAAAAAGCTTCTAACTCTGAAGATATAAGTTCTTTTCTACCTGTACTTAAATCTTCCTTAACACGTCCCGCTGCATCTTTATTTGCATATCTTTTATCTATAAGCCCTGAAGTTCTAACCGAAGTAAGTACATATGTAAAGGATGCTGTTAAAACAAGAAATAAAATAGGTCCTATAATTCGTTTTCTAGTTTTAACATTTACTGCTTTAAAATAGAAAAATATAAAAGCAACACTTATTGCAAGAGCTGTAAGTACTCCTCCTCTTGAAAATGTAACAATACTTCTATATGTGAGTAGTGATAGTAGACCAAGATTAATAACTAATAAAATAAAGTTTTTACTATTTGTAAATAACTGTACTACTAAACAAAACATACCTATCCCAAGTGCCGTAGAAACTTGATTAGGACCAAAACCTCCTGAGGCTGCAAAGTTAGATCCTGTCCCTGATAATATAGATCGAGTATCAGGAGTATAGAAAAATAAGTATACAGCCATGGCAATGGTAGGCATCAGTAATGCCCATAATATGTACTGTATTTGTTTTCTGGTAATTTTACGATCTATACAATATAATGCAGCTATTCCAAGACAGAACGGACCACTTAAATTAAATAGTACAGCCTTTCTAAAATCTGTTTCATAATTAAGACTAATAGATGCATATACTATTGCAGGAACAAGCAAAAGAAGGTATAACCAATAAGGTCCAGATCTTCTAGATGTACCACTAAAAAACAGTCCTAACAAGATAAAACCTATCACTCCATATTTACCAGCTTCCCATATAAAAGCTCCTTCAGTCATCCTAAAAAGCACCTCTGCACCTGTAATATATGCAGCTGCATATAGTGCTTCATTATTTTTATTTCCATTTTTAAATAAGTAGAAAAGGAAAATACCTACCGTAGCCATAAAGTATACTTTTGCTAACGGTCTAAACACATAAATACTAAATCCAATAACTACGTGTATAGTGACTAAAAACAGGTATGGATTTTTAAATATTTTCAAGACTACTATTATATAAATTTATAATTTGATTACGAACATGAGTTTCGCTATAATTATTTTTAATATGTACATTAAATAAGGAACTATCACGCATTTGGCTTTCTTGATCAATAAGGTATTTTTTTATAGCCCCAGACATTGCCTGTACATCTCCATAAGAAACAAATGTACCATAATCTTGAACCACTTCAGAGCAATATCCTACATCAGTAACTACCACTGCAAGTTTTGCCCTTCCATATTCTAATAAAGCCATTGGTAAGCCTTCTGAAGAAGATGCCAGAACGCCTATATCACATCGTTCTAATATAGATTCAGGATTAGATAACTGACCATAAATAATCACATGATCATCTAGCTGGTTTTGTTGTATCGATAACTTTACAACATTGCTATACTCATCATTAAAATCTTTTCCAATAATATGTAATGTTGCCTGAGGGATTTCTTTTTGAACGGCAGCAAAACTTTCTATTAAAAATCGATGCCCCTTAGGATCTCTTAAATTTGCTAAGCAAACAATACGCTTCCCTACTTCTCCTTTTATTTTTTCTTGTACAGGTATTATACCTTTACTAAAATTCACAAAATTAGGAAGATACACTACATTTTTACTTTTTAATTTCTTCTTTGCCCATATAACCAAATCTTCGTTAACCGATATAATCGTATTAAAATATCTTGAACAAAAACGAAGTGCTTTCATTTTAATTCCACTTAAATGTATACTAGCACCAGAGTGATTATGCCACAATATAAGTATTGATGGGTTTTTAAATTTAAGTAATGTTGCTATAAAATAAGAAGTGCTATGTGCATGTATAATTGTGATTTTTTCTTTTTTAATATACTTATCTAAACGTTTTATAGCCCCATAATCCAACGTACGTTTTCTACCTAAAAAAAGATAACGCACATCAGGTTCTATTGTAGATAATAATTCACCCTCAAAACGCGATGCGCAAAGATAAGCCCCCTCTATCTCTTTGGATAGCATATTTGCATACTCTACTGCGATGCGTTCTGCTCCTCCAAGATCTAAGCTATCTATCAATTGCAATACTCTCATAGCAATTCTTTTATCGAAGATTCAAATGCATCTAAGGTGTATTGATGCGACCATTCTTGTCCTTCCAAAGACATTTTCTGTAATATTTCTGGAGATTTTATTGCTTTCGCGAAAGCGATAACATCACTATCCACCTGTACATCAAGAAGAATTCCTCTTGTACCCTCTCCTAACATCCAAGAAACGCAAGAAATAGGAGTAACTATTGGGATTGCTCCCCAAAACATAGCTTCTGCTACTACCTTAGGCCATCCTTCTGATTTTGATGGTAGTAATAAAAAATGAGCCTTCTTATATGCTTCTTGAACCACTTCTGTTTTCTGATTACCATGTAATGTCGCTACATCATCTAGTTGATAATCACTTATATATTTTTCAAGTAACGGACGTTGATTCCCTTCTCCATAAAAATCAATTTTCACATCGATACCTTGATTAAGACATGTCTTTACAAATTCTAAAGCATATAATGGACGTTTTCCTGGAGAAAGACTTCCTACAAACAATATCCTAAACGGTAAGTTATATGTTGCAGTCATTATCTCAGGAATTTGCTTTTCTCTATAAGTTGCTGTAAAAAAGGAAACTATATTCTTACTTTGATTAGGCCAATCTCCATAAGCAAGTACGCTTATATTTTTAGTTAAAAAAGTATTCTTTAGAATCCACTTTTGTAATTTATAACTCCTAGGTTGTTTTGCTTTAGGGTCCCAATTACCAGCATATTTTGCTGTTTTTTTCTTTTTAGGAAAAAATAGCTGCGCAATGCATCCTAGTAAACCTATATTACCTGGACATCTTAAATGGATGTGATCTGCACGACGTATAGCTCTTAATATTTTAAAAAAAATAATTGGAGTATAAAAGAAACTAGTAAAAACAGCTTTAAGTGATGTAAGTGAAATCTGAGGAATCTCTGTAAAACGCACCTTAGAGGTATATGGTAAATCAATAGCTGTTACTTCTTCTTGTATTTTATGTCCAACGACCTCAACGTTATCTACATGTGCATTCCAAATATTCATTTCTTTTACATACGGACCATACCCATAATATTGGCCATCTTTTAATTTGTGTCGTACGTGTGTAATTATAAGAAAATTCATGCTATTTAATCGATGTCTTATTTATTTTCAATTCTTGGTTTATTAAAGAATAAACTCAACCATCCTATTACTCTTCCTAAGGCTTCTGTAAACGCTTCTGTCCTTGCTTTTTTATTTTTTGTGAGACTATTACTAAAACGTATTAATGTGAGTAATCCTGATGTAAGATTCCATTTTAATCTTGCTTTTATTGTAGGTTTAGGATATTTTACTCTCCAAATATACCAACCATTGCGCACCACCATTTTGCCATAATTAAATTTATTAGGACGTCCATCTGGGTGGTGATGGTGGTGCAATTGTGCATTTGTATTTATATATAATGCTCCTTTTTTTGATAGTCGTAATGTAAAATCGGCATCTTCATATAGCCCATACCCTTCAAAATATTCTGAAAATTTTTGAGTTTGGAGCGCACTCATTTTATAAGAAGCAACACCACCCATAAGTTGTTCTACTTGATACATTCTACCTGAAGGTGGTAAAAAACTAATAGATCTTCCGTGAGAAAAATCAGGTAAAAAACCTGGTATTTTATCAGAATCTAATCCTAGTTTTTTACGGAGTACAAATCGAGAACCATCAGAACGTACATATCCATCATAATAAAATTGATTTATAGCCGGTGTAAATGGGGCTCCTACTTCTTTCCAAGAAGTTTCATTTATAATGTATCCCCCTACTCCTAATGCTTCTGGGTATTTTTGATACGTTTTTACAATCTCTTCAAAGTACGTAGCTTCTAAGACAATATCATCATCTAAAAAGCAAACAACTTCAATGGTATCTCCTACTAATGCAATACCAAAATTACGTTGTTTTGTAAGTCCTCTGTGCTCTGGAGGAACTTTATAATAGGAAAGGTTCTTGTATTTGCTTTTGCGAAAGCGGTCTTCTGTTTCATCATTGGTAGACCCATCTATGATTAAAATTTCATCAGGGTATTTTGATTGCAACTCGACACTATCTAATAGCGTGCATATTGCAATGGGGCGCATATACGTACAAACGATTAAACTTATACGGGTGTTATACATCTACAGGTAGTTTTTTAGACCAATTTACACTATTGTTCCAAGCTTTCTTAAAGTATGAAAAATAAGAAAACGGGTTTTTAATACGTTGCCTAAAATAATACTTAATAAAAAGTACAATTTTATACCCTTTAAGCTGGACTGGAGTTGTATTTTTTGTACGATGAAACATAATTTGTGGCGCCGGTTTAGGAAGTACCACATCTTCTTGCCAAGGAAATTTGGGTAAACTCCTAAACCCACCTATTGGGGCTTTAAGATGTAAGATTTGTATCTGTGGAGCATAAATAACATCATATCCTGCATGACGGATTTGCATTCCAAAATCTACATCCTCTCCATATCCATGTTCTAAGGCCATATCAAAGGAAGTTTCTTCTATAATATTCTTATGTACTATTGAGCAACCAGATCCAAAGGTCTCCCATTGTTTATAGGTTACATTTTTTTCGACTTCTCCTTTTTGGAGATACGACATATTAATACAGTAAGATCCCGTCTCTTTAATCGCAGTTGCTATTTCTTCAAGAAGATTTGCTTTAAACCTATTATCATCATCAAAAAGAAAAATCCAATCTGACGTTGTTTTTTCTAATGCTATATTCCTTGCATTGCAAGCTCCTGTCTGATGTATAAATTGATGATCTATTATAAATGGCCAAGTTTCTTTTGTGATATAATCTAATTCTGAACTACTTGTTGGATCTGGATTCTGCTCAACAATAATGACCTTCTTGGGTACTATTTTCTGATTAGAAAAGTCGGTAAGAACATCATATAAATATTTTTTCCTGCCTAATGTTGGTATAATTACATCTACATCAAAATCGTTTATTATGTTCTTGGTAGACTGAATAGGTATACTTTTTATTTCTACCAATACATTCTTTTTTCTAACAAATAGAAGTGCAGAAAGACATGCTATAAAAGGACGTTTATTTTCATATCTTATATGGCATAGTAACATAAAGAAAAGCCATTGTACTTTAAAGTGCTCCTTTACAAAAGCGTATTGTGATTGTATACTCGCCTTTTTTATAGAGTTTTCTTTATAAGTAGCTTGTAATAACCGGGGTTCATGATAGCAAAGAAGTCCTTGCTTTTGACTTTTTCGCGCAAGCGAATTCAAAAAATAATCAAACCCTCTGTGTGTTGTAATCACATTTCCCGTTAATCGTAATACACTACTATGTATTGCCCCTACAGCACTACTCATACACCAAGTTGGGTATGTATTTGTACCATTCATTTTTAGAAAAGGAGAATCTTCTATATATCCTATTGCACTTGAAAGGAAAGGGTCTTCTGTGTTACCATAACTCATCATTAATCTATGGTGATGCAATAGTTCTGGTAGCTCTTTTATAGTAAGCAATGATTTATTAGATGTGTGACACCAAACAATCCATTGATCGGGAAAACGATTTGCTAACGTTATCATGGCATTAGCAGGTTTTCTATCTTCTATCTGTATCACTTTACCAGATAGATCGATTACTTCTTGTACCTCATCATGTATGTGGTATAAAAAAATCATGAATTGGTAATTTCTTTATAAAATTTGATATTCTTTTGTGCGATTTGATCTTGTGTAAAATGATTCAGAATATGTTCTCTTGCTTGAGATCCCATTTTTTTAGACATTTCTAGATCTTGTAACAGTTTAATAATCCCGTCAGATAATTTTTGTGTATCGTCTGGATGGGTTGCATAACCCGTCACGCCATTTATCATTAATTCTTTTGCCCAACCGATATCTGAGGTAACCATGGCTTTTTCTAATGCCATAGCTTCAAGCCAGGTCATAGGAAATGCCTCTGCATAACTTGGCAAGCATACGACTTGAGATTTTCGAATAGCATCTGCAACTTCGCTATACGGGATTTGAGCTATAAACGTTGTATTTTCTAGTGCGTCTTTATTTAAAATTGATTTTAATAATGTTATTGTAGATGTTCCTGTTTTTGCATCTTTAACATCTTTTCCTATAAACGTTAACTGTGCTTTTGGTTCTTTTAGAAATACCGTATTAAAAGCTTCAGCAAGTGCTAATACTCCTTTTTTACGAATAACACTTCCAAAATATAAAATCGACTTAGGGATAATTGTACTATGGTCTGGTGTAAATAGTGTAATATCTACACCATTATGTATGGTTGTAATCGTGTCTTTTAAACGAAAGAGTTCTTTTGTTTTTTCTGCTGTAAATGTACTTACTGATAAAATATGATCTGCACCCAAAAGCGCTTTTTTCTCAAAATGAAAATTTTTCTTTTTCTGAGGTCTCCCTTCTAAATGACAGAAATAGGTGTCTGATCCGTGGAGTCTTATCACTACAGGAATCTTAAATTTCATAAAGGCTGTCATTCCTGTCCAATCGGGTGCTTCTATAGCATGAATATTTTGACTCTTTACAGTGCGGTTTATATAGTGATTCACATATTTACGATACAAATACCACCCACCTATTGGATACTTTTTATGTTTGATAAGGTGTAAGGTAACGCCTTGATCTTCCAACACCGCATCTTCAGATTGACTGTAAACAAATATGGTTACTTGTATACGCTTTCGCGAAAGCGCAATAGCAAGATTTTTAATACTTGTGCCTATTCCTGCTGCACGTTTTATACGTGAATGTGGATATTCTGGAGTGAGGAAGGCAATATGCATTTATTTATTGAGTAAAGGATCGTTAACGATATGTTCTGTAAATAATACTACACCTTCTTTATTGATATAGTCACAATTAAAAAAATAATCTTCCCTACCATCAAAAAAATCAATGTAATTGACCATATCTGATATTTCTTCTTTTAATGCTGGAATTATAAAACGGTTATTCTTCTCTAAACAATAAGAAGGAGCAAACCAAAAAACAGTATTTGTAAGCAAATTTACACTCTTTTTTAAATCATCAACTTCTGGATTATTATTTATTACAATAGGGATTGTATTTGGGGGTGTGTTTTTTAGATTATTTTCATCTTTTGGAAGCCATTCATTATGACTGTCAAAGATAAAAGACAAACAAAGTGTAATACTTAAGACAGTGATTATATGTAACAAAAAGTTTTTCATTAAAACTGAAAATATAATTATTGCTTACTTAAAAGATCAAGCACTATATGATTTGTAAATAAAGCTGCTCCACTTTTATTAAGATGTCCACAATCTCTATACATTTCTATTTTATCATCAAAAAGAGCTGTATAATCCGTTATAAACGGATACTCATTTGCCAATTGTGTATGGTAATTTCTATTAGGTACAATAGGGCAATATGGACTAATAAAAAAATGCAAGTTACCCGCTTTAAATTTTTCAGAATGAATTAACCTTTCTAAGGAGTGATGCTTCCCTGTATACTTGGATGGGAAATTACGCAGTACTCTTGTATTTTCTCCGTCTAAGGATGCTACGCTATAATTAAAATCTTCTTTTGGCTTTTCTGTAAACAAATTGACTCCTATCTCTCTTAGGTTATACCGTACATCATTTGTTATAAACCCTGTAAAAGGAAGACTTAGGTGTGTATTATTTTCGGAAGAAGTTGCTAGAGATTTCTGTACGACATCCCAATTCATATATGGGACTATTGCTGCTTTAAAGTTTGCCGAATGCTTACGTCTAGCATATGAATAATCTACCTGTACAAAAGCATTATCATAGGTTACATTATTTTTTTCAAAAAACGAAAACAATACATCAATATCCATAAGTTCTAATCCTGAATATCCAAAATTAGCACAAGATTTTCCTGTTAGCTTAGTAATGATTTCACAATCTACATGCCTCTCTACTCTAGATGATCCTACAAAAATAATATCATAATATGTATCTGTAAGTCGTATCATCTCTTCCAACTTATTTTTAGGAGGATGTGTTGTAAAATGGTTGTAATATACTTTTTGCAACACGATACTACTTACCACGACTATACTTAGTAAGATTCCCAAATAGCTAAAGTACTTTTTCATGTTTATTCTTTAGAATTGAAAATAAATAAAATCTTGATGATCAGAGTATACTCCCAACGTAAGCAACATTAAAATGATAAAGGCAATCTTAAGCCATTTAAGACGGCCAACAAACGGATGTTCATATTTTCTGTGAAACCATTCGATTATAATAAAAATACCAACAATCAACAGCATTTCTACACTATACCTATCTATACTCAAATATTCTATAGAAAAATGAGCGTTTGTAAACAACCTACTTATATATGTGAAAGCTTCTGAAACCGTCTCTGCTCTAAAAAATATCCAAGCGATAAGTACTATCACAAAAGTAATTCCTATTTGAAACACTTCTTTTATACTAGGAAACAAACGATTTTGAGCTGCTTGATCTAAATAGTTCCTGTTTGTATTGGTCATTAATACAGGAATAAAAAACAACGCGTGTAATCCTCCCCAAACTACAAAAGTCCAGTTTGCACCATGCCAGAACCCACTTACTAAAAATATAATAGCAACGTTACGCAGTTGTTGAAATCTACTTCCTCTTGATCCTCCTAAAGGGATGTATACATAATCTCTAAACCAAGTAGATAACGATATATGCCATCGTCTCCAAAACTCTGCGATATTTCTAGAAAAATATGGATAATTAAAATTACGCATTAAGTTAAACCCAAACAATCTTGCTGTACCTATAGCGATATTAGAATATCCTGCAAAGTCTCCATAAATCTGAAAAGCAAAATAAAAGGCACCTAATAGTAAGGTTGTTGTATTCAAGTTTTCATAATCATCAAAAATGGCATTTACATAGATGGCACAGCTATCTGCTATTACAATTTTTTGAAATAACCCCCATACAATCAGATTCAATCCAGAGATTGCTTGTTCTTCATTAAAAATACGCTTTCGCGAAAACTGAGGTAGTAAGTTCTTCGCTCGTTCAATAGGCCCTGCAACTAGTTGAGGAAAGAAAGCAACATAAGCTGCAAAATTGATAAAATTTCTTGAAGGTTTTAATTGCTCTCTATAGATGTCTATGGTATAACTTAATGTCTGAAATGTGTAGAAAGAAATACCTACTGGAAGGATAATCTTAAGGGTGCTAGAATGCATCTCGATACCCAATTCTGAAAATGCAGTCACCCAACTATCTACAAAAAAATTGTAGTATTTAAAAAAACCAAGAAGTCCTAGATTTACAATTAGGGATATGGCAAGTAACCATCGTCGCTTTGAGCTAGAAGAAGTTTTCTCCATATAGATCCCTACAGTATAATCTACTACAGTACTAAAGGCGATTAAAGATAAAAAGCGCCAGTCCCACCATCCATAAAAGATATAACTAATTACAAGAACAAATGCATTCTGTAACTTTAAATGACGCTGTACAACAAACCAGTATAGTATAAAACATACTGGCAAAAAAATGAGATATTCTATTGAATTAAAAAACATCCTTAATTATTTTATTAATTTCTCCTGAGAGTCCTTTACTGATTACCTCTGCTCCCCTTTTATTAAGATGAAAGCTATCATAAAAATATTTTTTATGATACATAATACTATCATAATGAGTAAGGTCTATAAAATAAATCCGTTCATTAGTATCAGACCATGCCTTAATACGCTCTTTTAACTTTTTTGTATAAGCACTATTAATTTCAAAACGATCTTTATATTCTGGCAACCAACTAACAAAAACAAAATCACAATTTTTTGATTGCTCCTTAGTAAACTGAAGAGTTTCTACAAATCCCTTTTCTATATTTTCATAAGTATTTGTAGACGCTAACTCTTTTAATTTGTATAGATTACTCGTATCCTCTTTATACTTTTTATCTACACTAGCATGTCCTTTATCATGAAAACCAACCTTTTGTGATATTCCAAAAAATTGGTAAATCCCTTTTAACAAATATCTGCTATAATTTGAATATTTAACAACACCAAAATTCCTAGCAACCTTACTATCGCTTTTATACTTATTAAATAAATCTTCTACTGAAGCCATATTTGTATGCGGTAATAAATCTATAGTATTAGGAATATGTGTAGAAGGTGAAAAATGAGATAAATCTATATTTTGAATAATAATTTTAGGCGATCGATTTTTATTTCTATATATATTATACTTGTCTATTTGTAAGTTATAAGAACCTGCATTATAAGACAAGTTATGGGTAGTTAGCCCTAGCGAATTACTAATAATCGTAGGATCATAACTTACAACACCTCTAGAACTCCCTAAAACTACTACCTCTGCATTTATATCGCCATCTAATATTGCATTCCATTCTTGAAACCTACTATCTTGTATATGAATTAAACCCTGATTAACTATATATCCTAGTGAAAATGTAAGTATAAGAACACAACCAACTATAGATACGATATGCAAAAAAAAACGCTTCACAAACATATCTTTTTTATTCCACTCCAAATCCTTTGAGATGCATCTGTAGCAGGTTGTTTATTTATAATTCCAAACCAATCTTGTGCTGCTTTTATGGTTTTAGGAGCACCTTCTAGCATGACTTTTAATGCATCGGCGATACTATCTGGATGATCTAACCAAATAACTGCCTCTTTAGAAGGCATTGATCTAAAATGCACAAAATCATACACATATACTCCAGACTCATAAGCTATAGCATCATTTAAATAATTATAATTCATATATGCACATGGTTTTTCATGAGCAATAGCGTCAAAGACCATACTAGATCCTAAATTTATGACACCTTCAGCATGTGCTAATAAATTAACCTGCAGGTTCACATCTTCTGCCGTTGGGAGAATCGTATTCCAAGCATCTCCGATTTTTTTCCATTTAGGTTTCACCTCTACAACAACATCTACGTATTCACTTAAAACAGCATCATACCTATCTGAAAAATCTACAGGGCATCGTCTAAAAATAATGGTACACGGAATTCCTCTTGACGTACTCTCTCTAGCTCCTTGTGCCACATCTCGTAAGTAAAGTTCATCTTTGGGTGAGGTTGTATAATCATCTCCACTAAAACATAAAAACTTCACAGAAGTATCAACTCCTATTTCTTTACAAAATGTCGCTCTATCTTTTATACGATCTTGTTCATAATGTGGGGTAAACTGTGGAGTTCCTGTAATAACAATTTGTTTCTCTGTGATGTACTTATTATAATGCAATAATTCATGCTTCATTAATTCACTCCACGCAAAATAATAATCAGTTTCTAGAAGTGTCGTTGCCTTAGGTACATTATCCCAAGAAAATATAAATGCCGCAGTAGGGATATCAAGATCTTGAGCCGCAAGTATAGGGGCTATAGTCTGCACGGATCGCTGACTTGTACAAAACACTACATCTGGTTGGTGTTCTTTTAATATTCTTGTACAATACTCATAATAGGTTCCTTCTCGTTCTTGACGTTTCATTCTATCTCGAAGTCTATTCAACCCTTTTTCTGAACCGTAACGATATACATACCATCGTATCAATACACTTTTGACTCTTGCCTTAATGTTTCTATAAGAAAGCGGAAATATATACCCTTGATATATCGAATCCCCTTCTCGTTCTATATATAACGCAAGTTCTATTCTTGTACGCGCTGCTTTTAAAATATCTGTAAGTCTATGTAATTTTTGATTTCTAATATTGATTTGAGTAAATCCTAATGATTCTAAATCAAAAGCTGTATTGTTCCAAAAAACAACATCATAGCCTTTTGCTTTCCCTTCTTTATAAAAAGAAGTGTACGCAAAGTTTCGAAGACTTACGCCATCTGGTAATAACACAAAAAGTTTTTTCTTACCCATATACTACAAAACTACTTTTTTCTGTAAATAAGCTTATTATTTCTGAATTAATAAGCTCGTATTGACCCATTGCCAAATATGAAAACTACTATCTTGATCTCCGTTTATGTATGCTGTCCACTCTTCCTTTAGTTTCTTATGATCAAACCAAGAATGTCCTTTTAAAGCTTCAATAGCAGTGTTTACCCATTCTTTCAGGTCTTCTGCGAGCCATTCTCTTTGTGGTGTTTGCAAAGGTCTCTTAGGAGCATAGGTAATGCTATCAGATAAATATTCTGACACAATAGATCGTAATACATATTTCTGTACACCCTTATTAATTTTGTATACTAATGGTTGTGCAAATGCAAACTCCACCAATCGATAATCCAAAAAAGGCTCTCGTAACTCTGTGCTCGCTTGCATAGACACACGATCATTAAAACGAAGTGCTCTTGGGATTTTGGTGTAAAATAAATCTCGATATTGCAAATTTAAGATGCGATCTTTAAAAGGTGTTGGGTATTCTGGTTTTTTAGCTTTCGCAAAAAATTCTGATGAAAGCACCTCTGTTCTGAAAGGTGATTTTGATACCCCTTGAATGACACTATTGGTTTTCTTGGTATAATAATCATATCCTGCCCATTGCTCATCCATTCCTTGACCATCCAGAAGCACTTTAACTCCTTTTGTTTTAGCCTCTTTAAAAAGTTCGCCATATGCAACGGTAGGTACACCGCCATAAGGTTCGTCTTGCTGCATACTCATTTCTTCTGCCAATTGCGCCAGATGTGTTACCTCTAGTTTTACTTTAATTAGCGGATTTTCTGTATGTTTAATAAGACCTTCTACCCAAGGAAGTTCATCATAACGATCATCTCCTGTGTAGAACGTAAACGCTTCTATATTTTCTCCATTATCTAATCGATTGACCAACGCTAATAACGCCGAACTATCCAAGCCTCCACTCACGTTAAAACCTATAGGTACATCTGCTCTAAAACGAAGCTTGATACTATCATCTAGCAATTGCAGATATCGTGCTTTCACTGTTTCAAAAGAAAGTTGTAAATCATACTTCTTTATAGCTTCTTCAAAATTGTACCAACGATGTATATCTAACTTTTCCTTTTTATAGTATAGAAAATGACTCCCTGGTAATTGGTGTATTCTTTCCCAAAAAGTCTCATAAGGCATTCCGTAGCTTCCGTACGCAAAATAACTAGCCCATACAGATTCGTTAGGTGATTTAGAAATACCCGTCGCAAATAAACTCTTAATCTCTGATGCAAAATAAAAGGTATCATCTACAATTGTATAATAAAATGGCTTCACTCCAAAACGATCTCTAGCCGCAAAAAGTTGTTGCTCTTCTGTATCCCAAATCGCAAATGCAAACATTCCGTTGAGTTTAGAAAGACATGCGGTTCCCCACTTTTGATATGCAGTTAATAAGACTTCCGTATCTGAATTTGTTGTAAAAGAATAGGTAGCCTCTAATTCTTTTTTAAGTTCTAGATAGTTATAAATCTCTCCATTAAAAACAATGGTGTATCTTTTATCTTGAGAAAAAAACGGTTGATTTGCAGCTGCAGATAAATCTATAATAGCGAGTCTATTATGTCCTAAACAAATGCCCTTTTCAATATATTTCCCTGTATCATCTGGTCCTCGATGTGCCTGTGCTTGAAGCATCGCATCTAGATGTTCTTGAGATGCTTTATCTCCTATGATTCCCGTGATACCACACATTAGCCTTGAAACTTTTTGACAAGTTCTTCTGCTATTTTCCAATCTTCCATCGTGTCAATATTCACATGCCATTGTGGATCAGACTCAATGTAACTAATACTTGATCCATACAAAGAGTTTTGTTCTAAAAGCACATCACTTTTGGTAATATAAATAGCGCCGTCACGTATATAGGCATCAGGTAAGTCTTGTCTGCGTTTTATAATATCTGTTTCGCCTGTTGCAATTTTTAACACGCCATTTTCTGAGGCTTCAAATACCCAATGTGGGTTGTATTCATGAGGTACTTTCAATACAGATACTAAAGAATCTGTGTTTGCTTTCGCGAAAGCGGTAATAGCATCATCTATACGTTCTGCACTCCTAAAAGGGTTGGTTACTTGTAATAAACAAACAGCGTCATAGTGCTTACCTTGAGATTGCATAAACTGTAAAGCATGCTTCACAACACCAAGTGATCCCGAATTATCTTCGGCAAGTTGTTGTGGGCGTGTAAATGGTACTGAAGCACCCAAATCACGAGCTAATGACATTAACTCCTCATCTTCTGAGGAAAAGATAAGTGTATCTAATTTTGTAGACTGCAACCCCGCTTCTATTGTAAATTGTAACAAGGGTTTTCCTCCTAGTAATTTTTTGTTTTTACCAGGTATTCCTTTGCTTCCTCCTCTAGCGGGTATGAGGCCTAGTACTTTCATTAATAGGTAATCGTTTTGTGGTATGACAACTCGCAGGCAGCTAGAATATCTGCAATTTTTCCTCCGGCATTTCCGTCTCCATAAATAGATGAAGAAGGAATCACTGTTGTCTTAATTTGTTGTTCTATAGCAGCTTGTATTGCCTCTTTTGTATAATCTACGTCAATCACATTGGCTCCTCGATCTCTTCCGTGTTGTCTTGTTCCTATATTTACAACAGGAACTCCTAGATATGCACATTCTCGTATTCCAACACTACTATTACCAATCAAGCATTTTGAATTGGCGAGTAATTTCAAGAAGTCATTAGGTTCCATATTTTTAAAGAAACGGATGTTCTTTGGGTTTACGCTTTCGCGAAAACTTCTAATCCCATTACTCGTTCCGTCAGATCCTGCGTCTACATTGGGCCAAAACCAATACGTAGAAATGCCTAATTTATGAACCACTTCTAAGGTTTTAAGAACATCTTCTTTTGCAGCTCCATACTCTGTTGTTACAGGATGTTGCATCACAACGAGATAATCATCTCCTTGTACAATACTTGCTCCTACACCTCCATATTTTTGTGAAGGATCAAAATCTAGTGCAGGGTTTTCTTTAACTGTTTTTGCAATATCTATAGATGGGCAACCTGTATTAAAAACTTTATTTTCTGCTTCTCCAAGTTTGAGAACTCTTGTTTTTGCGTTTTCACTAGCCACTAGATGTATATCTGCCAGTTTGGTATTTGCATGGCGTACTTTCTCATCTATGTTTCCTGTGACTTCACCTCCTTGAATATGTACCAATGGTATATTTTGATATGCTGCGGCAATAGAGGTTGCAATGGTTTCAAAGCGATCTGCAATGGTAACCACCATATCTGGTTGTAGTTTATAAAAAACGGTGGCAAGTTCCATCACACCAAGCCCCGTCGTTTTTGCCATAGCAGTTTTATTCTCACCTTCCAGTACCATAAATACTTTCTCTGCAATTTCAAAACCATCCTGTTCTATATAGTCTACCGCATTGCCATAACGGCCCAATAAAGCAGCGCCAGCAATAACGAGTTGTAATTCTAAATTTGGGTGTTCTTTTATGGCTTGTAAGGCTGTCTTTATCCTACTATAGGAAGGTCTTGCCGTGATAACCACACATACTTTTCGGTTACTCATTCTCAATATCAGATTCGGTTAGAAAGTCCCACTTTTTTAATTCTTTGCGTATTGGTTTTCCAATAAGCATTTGAAATTTAGAAGCATCTATACCAAAGCCTTTTGGCTTTTTTGCTTCTAGATCATCAAAAGTGAGTATATGTCCTTTTGGTAGATCTTTGTTTACCGACAAGGATTTTTCAAAAATACGTTTTAATTCGGCATATTGACTATTATTGGACTTATCAATAGGATGCTTTCGCGAAAGCGCAATATCCCGAATACTCTTCACTAACATAGGAATATCTTTAATTTCTATAGAAGAGGTAGCATCTGGTCCAAAATCAGTATGATTAAATACGGCATGGAATTCTAAAATTTCAGCTCCTAATGCAGTGGCAGCGATACAGGGTCCTATATCTGCCGAATGATCTGAATAGCCAATAGGCACCCGATATCGATCTTTTAATTTTTGTATCACATTTAGACCGTATTGTTCTGGCGCTGTAGGGTAGCTTGTAGTGCACTGTAAAATAGAAAAGTTTACATTTTTACTATTTAGAAATACAGCTGTTTCATCTAGCTCTGCAAAAGAACTCATCCCTGAGGAAACAATGACAGGTTTTCCTGTCGCTGCAATTTTTTCTAATAACAAAAAGTTATTGACTTCTCCTGATCCTATTTTGTAACGTTGTACGCCTATTTCTTCTAGCAAATCTACGGCTGCATTACTAAAAGGAGACGACATAAACTCCAATCCTGCTTGATCACATCGTTTTTTTATTTCTACCCATTGGTCTTTAGAAAACTCCATGCGTTTCCAATAGTCAAAACGAGTAGCATCTTGATCTGAAAACTTCACTCTGAAAGGCTCATGGATACTACTTTCTGCCTCTGCAATATGTGTTTGAAACTTAATGGCATCTATTCCTGTTCCAGAAAGAGCATCTATGTAGTCATATACTTTTTGTATGCTTCCGTTATGTGCTTGTGCTATTTCTACTATGATAAAAGGGGTTGCATCCATTATTTATCTTTAATGATTACTTAAGTGTATATGATTTGAAATATGACCTATTGAAGTATGATCTATCATCATGGGTCTTTTTATTAAGAACTGCCTTAATAATATTTTTAAAATACTGCGGAGTTTTACTTTTAAGGGTTGCTCTCTTTTTAACTGTTTTTTTAACTGGTTTGTTCCCTTTCCATTTCATGGCAGCATAATCCATCTGTTGAGGGTTTTTAACAAGAATTGGTTTCTTCTCTAATCTCTTAGCAATCACATATAAAAGCACTGGTTTTGAATTTTTAAATGTGATACGATGGTGTTCTTCGCTTGTATCTGGAATGCTATAAAACGCACCGTTAGGCTCATCTACAAAAATAATAACGTCTTTTACCTCAAATCCATTATCATCAGATAATACTCTATAAAAAGTTTCAGAACTAAATTGATAAAACCCATGTCCAAAGAAGTTATTACAAGGGTAAATACCTATAAAATGTCCTCCTACAGCAGTGATTTCCATGCAGTTTTTTATTGCCTGTGGAAAGTTAAAGACATGTTCTAATGTTCCAGAATCAACAACTACATCATATCCTTCTTTATGACGATCTGGTATAGGTTCATTCATATCATGAATGATGGATGCGTTTTCATATGTTGATGCGTCAACAGCATCTACTTTGCTAGCTCCTAATGTTTTAAATAGTCCTTCTGCATAGATGTTAGTATCTGTCTCTTGCTTAGACATTATCTTTGTTACATCTGCATCTTTGTAATCAAATTTAGTTAAACAATCTTGTAACTGTTGATGACCAATATGCATATTTTGTCTTCCTATCATCACCGTGTTTTCAAAATTCAATGCATGCTTGAATTTTGAACTCATCAATAGTAGGATCATATTTTTTGTTAAGCCCAATTTTATATGTTTTTTATTCGTTTTCCGAAAATCCAACTATCTATGTATTTATTTCCGGTATCAATTTCTTCTACTTTAAATCCATTATTTTCAAAGAAACTTTTTATTGTTTCTTTAATATTTGTCTCTTCTTCAAATAGAAAATCATGACATGATATTGCAAAATTCTCTACTAGTTTTACAGATACAGCCATTCCTTGTATTACTTGCAATTCTGCACCTTCTATATTCATTTTAAGGAGATCAATCGTAGTAATGTTATGTTCTTCTACAAATTCATCTAGTGTTAATGCTTTTACTTCTAATCCTTTTTTTTCAGAATTGATCTGGTTTGCTTTATACATAGTTGTTTCTTCTATCCAGACAGTCCCTGGCTTATCAGAAATAGCTATATGGTGCAATGAAATATTTTTATTAAAAAAATTCATTTTATGAAACTTCTCTAATTTCAAAAAAGAATCTCTACTTGCTTCTATAGCATATATATGACCTTCTTTCTCCATACGGTTATAGTAAAAAGGCAGTTCTGCTCCTATTCCCGCTCCTAAGTCTATAATAACATCTCCTTTTTTAATATTGTACTTACGACCAAACATGCTATCAAACCGCTTCTCATATTTATGTAAACTAAAATCATAAATAGGTTTTTTATCTATTTGAAGATAGGTTTTGTTATGTTTTTGCCAGTACATTCCAAACGTATCATCATACTCTACAACGTTATTTTTATTTATATAAAGCTTGCTAACTCGCGTTACAATACGTGCCCTTTTATGATAGTCTTTTACGGTTCTAAAAATAAAATTTAATACCCTATTGGTATTTTTTTTGAGGATTCTATTCATGCTAATTAACTATTATTTTTTTCTATTAAATCATATTGATTCAGAACTTGTTTTCTTATAAACGAATAGGCTAGTTTCGTTCTAATTTTCATATTATTTTCGAATGCGCTCTGAAGCATTTGATCATTTGTTAAAGACTCTTCTAGTTTATGAGCAATCTCATCTATGTCTTCACAATTTTCAATAAGCAATCCGTTTATACCTTCATCAATAATCTCTGCTGAAGCCCCTCCTGGATTTGATTGTATAGGGAATGCTCCAAAACATATTGCCTCTAGCATTGTATTAGGCATCCCATCTGATAGATTATTTCCTATATAAATAAGGGATCTATTCATGAGTCTACAAAGTTCTTTATGATTAAGTCCTTCTTTTTGTGTAAAAAAGGTAATGTCTTTTTTCTTAAGAGACTCTGAAGAATTGTAATAACGTATCAATGAGTGATCTGTAGAAAAAAAAGTGATTTTTGGAGTTTCTGGCATCTTTTCTAATGCTTTTAATACATTAAGTCCTCTATGTTTCTCTCCTTGATATCCTTTTACTAATATACCTTCTCGTTCAGATATTGGTTTTATATCTTCTTCTATTAAATCAAAGTGATATCCTCCTCCTCCAGGATAATCACCTAATGATTTTCCTTTAAACCCTAGTTTCTCTGCTAGGATTAAATCTCTTTTACAATCTGCAAACATATAATCAAGATGTGGTAGTACAAGATCAATACCTTTCTTATACTTGGGGTCATGCTGATAGAAATAAAGATCGTTTCCCCAAGCTGAATATAGCCATTTTATATGGGTATATTTTTTCATCACATTAAGTATAGGGACGCAAGACATGTATAACACAAAACTATGTACTATATCTGGTTGTATTTCTACTACATAATTTTCAAAAGATTTAGCTACATCACGTTCTATAAACTTCTTTAAAAAAGGGATTTTCTTTAATAAATAACGTCCTTTTTGTATTCTAAGGCGCCAATCTGTTTTTTGTGAAACCCAATCAAGTTCTTTAATATTACCTCCTGCTCCTAAGATATCAAACCAATATACTTCATGTCCCGCATCTTTAAGTTGGGAAGTCCATCTCCTAAAATGGATAGAGTTCATAGATACCATTAGTATTCTCATAGCGACTGTAATAGGTTTATAGTACAGATAATTTTTTCTTTTGTTCTATCAAAAGAGTATTGGTAAGGTGCATTACGATATTTTGTAATAATGGTTTCAAGCAATTTACTATTTGCTTCTTCTAAAGAAATAAAAAGAGGCGTTTTCTTTTTAAGCACTTGTTTTGCCTTTGTTTTGATTGTTTTTTGATCTGGATGTGGTTGTATATTAAATTGAACAACTCCATTCCAAACACCTTCTGACAATTGAAAGCAAAGTGCCGTAACTGCATCCAGCGTACTCACACAATCAACATTTGTTTTAGGTGTTTTGAGTGCTTGATATTGAGACTCGTCTGGCATAAGACCCCAATCTTCCTTGCTATTTGCTTTTATTTTTTTATGCTTTCGCGAAAGCTTAATATACTCATAATTAACGCGCTCTAAAGTTGGGTGATAAGGCGCTGTACTTTCTTTGGATCTATAAAATTTAGGATGCCATTGATGTAATAACAGACATTCATCTTCATTAAAAAGTACTGAAATTCCTTTATTACGCAATCTCACATGTACATCTGTATCTTCTGAGCCCCAACCATGATAAAATTCATCAAAACCTCCAATATCTTTTAATATCTCTGTTGGAAACAATGTCATTCCGGTAGCGTCTTTATTGGTATAAAACTTAACCGTATAATTTTCAAAAGACTTTTCTAATTTACTTTCTTCTTCGGTAAGAATGCCCACATTAAAATAGGTTACCTCAGCAGGATGTAGATATTTTTGAATCTTTTCTACAAAACTGGGATGAAATAGCATATCCATATCTGTCACCATAAAATATGGTGTTTTACATTGTTTGAGTACAATGTTGATCGCCCTAGTTTTTTGCCATAATTGCCCTTGTGTGGGACAAAGAATAAACTGTACTTTTTCTAGTGAATCAGTATATGTTTGAAGTTCTTTCTGATATGCTGAGTCACTTCCATAATCTATAACAACAACCTGTACTTGCTTATCTAGTTGTATAGCAATAGAATTAAGTGTACGTTTTACAGTAGACAAACTTCTATTACGATTTGGAATAACTATAGTGAGTAACATATCCTCTTAATTACTTAGTGATTTTAATTCTTTAGGCTTTCTTCAAAAGATTTTTTTAAATATGGTGTAGACAGATACTCATACAAATCTGGTCTATCTAATTTTGGAATAGTCCCTTGTTTCCACGCTTTATAAAGTGTACTCATAGTCTGAGTTAGTTCATCTATTTGTTTAAACTCATAAGTGTATGGGTATGCTTCTCCTAATAGTCGTTTACTCTCACTATAGTAGGGACCTATTAATAATATAGGTTTATTTGCAGCGACACAATGTGCAAATTTACCAGGCAAAAAAGGGCTTATTTCTGAAGTTGCCTCTAAAATTACATTCATTGTTGTTTCTTGTTGCATACGATACACTTGATCAAAAGGAACATAGTCTTCACTTTTACAGATGCTTGAGTTTTCTTTAATTTCTGATTGTAGATAATCATCAAAGATAGATGCCTTTCCTATAAAAATAAGATTGCTTTCGCTTTTTGCTTCTGGATATAAAGCACAAAAGTTTTTAAATGCAGTAACCAAAGGTTTAGGGTCTCTTAAATCTAATAAGTTTCCGGCATGCAATATCGTAAACTTGGACGCTGTAAAATATGCAGGCAATTCAATATTTGTATGAGGTATTTCTGTTATTTGATGGGGAATGATTAATTCTTTCCCATCTATATCTATAAAATAACTTTGCATCCATTCTTTAAGCAATACACTTGGAAATACCATGTATTTTGCAACTTGGGTCATGTCTCTAAAAAAATAGCGCTTCTTTTTATATCCTTCTGGAACATAATTATACGGTCTAGGGTATAGTTGTTGTGGGTAAGGATCATGAACATAGGCATACCACTTACTGTACCATTTAGGCACTCTTAAAACACCAGCGTGCATTCTAAAACTAGTTCCTTTCCCAAAGGTCCATAGCATATCAAAATCATCTGGATTGTAACTCTCTACAGCTTTTGCTATTGTCTTTGAATCATTGATCCATGTATATGAAAACCCATGTTTGCGTTCTTGTCTAACTCCTATATTGTACTTAAACCAACGATAAATATACCGTTGAATTTTACTTAAAATAAAGTGTCTAGAAAAGCGATTTTCTTTAATAGAAATACAATGTACCCCTTCAATGAGTACCTCCTTTTGAGTATAATGCAATACAGTAACATCATACCCAGCTCTAACCATATTTTTAATGAGTGCTACACGTCCTTTAGTACCGCTACTATCATCTACATCTATAGATTCTACGACAATCAAAACTTTTAAAACATTCATACTTTGAGCACTATTGAAGTCTTATCGCAATATACTACATAGTCCACCTGATAACAATTACCTTAGTGGGTTTTTATCACACTTACATCCTTTCTTTAAGAGAACTATCCTCTATATCTAGAAATATACTCATGGAGGTTTTATTTAAAATTTAAGGATCTTATTTAAAACTTTAAACAAAACAACTCTAAGTTTATACGGTATACGCGTCTTAACATGAGCTATTTTAATTCCATCAAAATCTATTTTAAGAATTTTATCTCCTTTTAGGTTACTAAGCTTTTCTACATTAGAATCTATCTTATTCCCTATATGGTATGCAAAAGTTTTTACGGTAGATAATCTATATAATCCAAATTTATCCGATATAACATCTATAAAATCATTTTCATATCCCTTTACAAATTTCATTTTAGGAAATGCACCTTTTTTCTCAAACAATATGCTTTTATAGGTTGCCACAAAATGCCCTGCTCCAATAATTGCAGGTTTGTTTCCTGTAAGATAATATTGTTTTTCGCTCCAGTTATATTTTCCTTTTGCTCTATTTAGAAGAGATGTATTGGTTACACCATCTAGATATAAATTTAAGTCTTCGTCTTCTACAATTTTATTATATTTTAAATTACCAAATAGGCAGTTGTTTAAAAAAAGAGAATTGTTATACTTGAGCCCTAGACTAGGAGAAGGCAGTGGCGCCACTACACCAGCTTTAGGATGTTCTTTAAATACAGAAAACACTTCTTTCTCCCATCCTTGTATAAAGAGTACATCTGCATCTGTACACGTTACAAATGGTTCATAACAAGATTTCATTTCGCTTATAGCGGCATACACCTTTCCTTTATTATCACTATATGAAATTAGCTTGTCTATCTTCTCATGATAAAGGTTTACAATTGCGCTAACTTCAGGAATAGAATTATTATTAATTAAAGTTATGGCTGTGGTATCTAGATTTATAGTTGTTATCAAACTATGAAGCGAAATTTTAAAAACCTCTAATGCTTCTTTATAGTAATCTTCACTTACATTAGGAATATAAACAGGCATAATAACCCGATGTTTATATTGATGATTTGACTCATCTTTAAGTTTTTCTGGATTTACTCCTTTACGCATAAATACACTTATTATTCAATTATTCTAGACATATGATACCCATTAATACGCTAGCATAGTAATTAGTCTTTAAGTAAAAAGTAACCTTTATTAAATAAAAAATAAGAGCAACGTGCTAGTTGTACACTAAGCTTATATTTTATGGTTACTGGTGCTCCACTATCAAGCAAGTCGTTATAGAATCTTTTTGCTAATGTAAAGTTTCTATTTACGATTTGTTCTCTCAAACTATGTTTCATTAATGTAACAAGATACTTCTTGGTACGCTCATTAAGTAGTTTTGAAAAATCTTTATAGGTATTGTAATTTACATTAAAAGTAGAAATATATTTTTTATCAGACTGTAAACCATAAGAAATCGAATCATTATGCTTTCTTAAATATACCAATGGTTCGTCGATTGTAGAGTAATTATCTATAACCGCAAGTATTTTTATAAAAAAATCCCGTTCCTGAGATCTGTGTAAATTCTCATTAAACGTTATGTTATTTGTTTTAATAAAGGAGCTATTAATTAATGGAGCTTGTGTGAGCCATTTAATTTTATCTGATATAAAGTCGTTAAAAAAATCTTCTGAAATTATATGTTCGCATCGAAGTCCTAATTCCTTTTTTGTTATGTCATCAAACACCATGGTCTGGCATACATTAAACAGTGTATTTGTATCCTGTAAAACCTGTAGTTGTTTTTCCAATTTGTCAACCGTCATTAAATCGTCACTATCAAACCAGTTTACATAGTCGCCTTTACTCTTCTTATATCCATAATTCCGGCATGCATTTGCTCCTTTGGGTGCCGTTTTTGGACGTTTATATAGTATAATTCTTGAGTCCGCTTTCGCGAAAGCGGAAACAACAGCAATCGTCTCATCAGAAGAGCCGTCATCTACAATAAGACATTCCCAATGTGTATAGGTTTGCTCCTGAATAGATCGAATCGTCTCACCTATGAGCGTTTCTCGATTATATACAGGAATAATAATGCTTATTAATGGGTTTCCTAGCATACCGTTATTTTAAAGCAATTATAGTATATCATCATAATAAGCGTTTACCATTCTAGAAATATCAAATTGATGTACAGCCCATTTTCTAGCTTCAAGGCTCATCAATTTATAGTTACTTTTATGTATGATTACACCTTCTATTTCTTTTGCAAGTTGTATTACTTCTTTCTGAGGAACAAGGATGCTTGTTTTTTCTGTCACTGTATAAGATACACCTCCACTATCAAATCCTACAACGGGTATCCCCATAGCTTGTGCTTCTATAGTTACAACTCCTTGTGCTTCTTGTCTTCCATTAGAATTTGCTATAGAAGTCATTAGAAAAATAGTTGTTTTTTCTAATGAAGCCTTTACTTCTTCTTGTGTTCCTTTACCATATAACACAACATAACCTTCAAGTTTATGCTCTTTAATTAATTGTTTCAATTCTTTATGTAAAACACCTTCGCCTATAATTGTATATTCTATATTATATCCTTTATTCACTAGTTCCTTTACAGCTAAAATCCCATAACTATGTCCTTTAAGTTCTATAAGACGTCCAATACTCAATAAGCTTATTTTTGCATTTTTGACAATCTCTTTGGGATACGTAATAGGTTGATAATAATTGGTATCAATACCTACTGGAATTGTTTGTAACAGATGTGATGGACACCCCAAAGTCGTTACTATCTCTTTTAAATATGGAGTATTTATAGTTACTTTATCTACAACCTTAAATAACATTTCATACTTCTTACGCAATTTTACCTTCTCTACATCGTCTTTAAAATAAGCATCATATCCATGAAAGGTAACCATCACCTTAGATGATAAAAAACCTATTTTTTTAAGGTTTACAATAAAAGAGGCTGCATCTGCAAAATGTATATGAAATACTTTTGCCTTTCTATATGGTTTATAATACTTAAGAAGAAAAATGTCACTTAAAGATATTTTTTTCTCTTTTACAAAAATGTATTTAATAAAGTAATATAGTATTGTAAAATCAAATAAACTGGTAAATGCCATTTTATAACGCTCGCTCTTTTTTACAGGTTCTGTAAAACAAGAGGTCTTATCCATAACAGCATACTTAGAAATAATCTCACTTTGAGAACTCTCCGTCACATCGTATAAACGAGAAGTAAGCACCTGAATATCGTATCCTTTTTTAATAGCTTCTACAACATTAGATACTACAAAGGTTTGAGAAACCAAAGGAAAATCAGATACTATGAATACAATGTCTTTATCCAAAATAGAAATTATGCTGTTTACTTAAACATTCTTTATTTTTTAATTTCGATACTATATTCGATATCACTCTGCTCTTTTGCAAAGAGCAAAAGCATGATACTTACTTAGATTCTGTTTTTTTATAAATATAAAAATCAGCAATTGATGTATGATCTGGATTACTCGGATCATATGGATATGGATTCTTTTCATGGGTAATCATTTCCCACTGTGTTTTGTTTTCTTCCACCCAAGTTGTAAACTTACGTGAGAGGACATGTGGAGCAATTCTTTTATCATAATTACTTGCATAAATAATCACATATGTACTTGAAGTATTAAAAAGTGTCTCCATGTATGCAGTGTATACCTCATCCTCTACAAGGTGATAGATAACATCAAGTGACATCGTAAGTGCCGCTTCTTTCTCTTTTAAATTTTCTTCTGTAACTAGCAAGAATGTTTTTGAGTTATCATCCTTAAAAAGTGTTTCACATAAATCTATTGCTTTTTGAGAAACATCAAATCCAATATAGTTTGGGTATTCAGCTAGTGTGAGTTGATGTCCATCTCCAGATCCAAATTCTATAACACTATCTATATTTTTTTCTTCTACAAATTGATTTAAGAACTTAGCTTTATAGAGTGACAATCTCCCGTAGCTACCACTACCAGAATCACCTTCTTGAACATATCGTTTTTCCCAATAACTCTTTGATCCTTTAAAATCATTTGCAACCGATCCTTTTCCTAAGACTTTTTTAAGTTTCTTCCCTAGCTTTGTTTTTCCTATTTTCCTCTTTAAATCGCTTAGCATGTAGTCTATTTTTTAAATACTCTTGAGATTATCTTTGTAAAGATGGTGAAAATTCTCAAAGCATATTTGTTATTATGTATTACTTCCAATGAGTTAACTAATGACTTATTCTTATCTGATTTTAATGTTTGCAATAGTGCATAATCATCATAAAATCCAGGAAAGTTATCACGCAAACTCATCTCTTTTTCTTCAAGAAGTAATGTACGATGTTTGGGGTCACTTGAGATTCCAAACATATCAAAGTTTGAAACTACAATATTCATATGTTCATACGTTGCATCATGCTTAAAAATAGCGTGTACATAGTAATCCCAATCTGCAACTATCTTAAACTTTTCTCTATACAACCCTATTTCTGTAAATAGTGATTTTTTAAAGAACAATGAAGGATGCGGTAAACTCCCATTATGGAAAAAATAATAGAAATTAAGTGCCTCTGGATACGTTCTAATTTGATCAGAATTTTCATGCTGCATCGCAAGATTTCCATAGTATAAATCTTTATCTCCTTTTAAAATGGGGATAATAGATTCTATCACATCATTACTTCGTAAAGAGTCTCCACTATTTATAAATAATAAGTAGTCTCCAGAAGCATTCTTCACTCCTTTATTCATAGCATTATAAATACCTGAATCTGGCTCTGATATTTTTATAGCGTCATGAAAATTATGAGTATCCAGCACTGCTTTGCTTCCGTCTGTAGAATTACCATCAACTATAATATGCTGTATATTGGTATAGGTTTGACCTGCTACACTCTCCAATGTCTTAGTGAGACCACTAGCATTGTTATAGTTTATTGTAATTATCGAAATTTTCAAATTATATGTTATTAAAACTGATGATATTATTATGATACTGAGTTTATATTTTCAATGAACGTTTCTACGTTGAAAAAATGTCTTTCTACTAATTCAATTTTATCTTCTGGTAAATCCCACCAATTCATTTTTAATAAGCTTTCAATGATTTCATCTTCAAATCTGTATTTTATTATTTTTATGGGATTTCCTACTGCTATCGCATACGGGGGAATATGTTTAGAAACAACAGCTCCTGCACCAATGACAGCACCGTCACCAATAGTTACACCATCTAGAATGGTAACATTCATTCCTATAAACACATCATTTCCTATAAGAATAGGTGCCATTTCTTTAATCTTATCTGTTTTGCTCAAACTTATACCATTCTGTTTCTTTGTAGAATAAAACATGGGATGTGTAGAGACTCCATCTATTGGATGTATTCCCCATCCAGAAATTAAGTTTGGTCCGATAGAGCAATACTTCCCTATAATCGTATTATTAATGATCGAATTATAGGAGACGTATGTATAATTACCAATGATAGAATTATTTAATTTATAACTTGGATACAATTTGACATTCTTACCTAAATAACTATGTACACTTGAAGTGACTTCTGTTGACATTTTACGCTGCTTCAATTCAGGGAAAAATTTAAAACCAACACGTCTGATTCCTCTTTTTATCTTTTTCTTAATTCCCTCTTTTTTAGGAGATGGTCTATTTTGATTTCTTTCATAAAATGCAACGATACTCTTTGCAGCAGTTACATTTTCTTGTAAAGGTATTTCTTCTACTTTAATACTAGAAGCCAATTTTTTATTTTCAAAATAATCTGTAGTACCATTGTGGACTCCTGTATTGTCAAAACCAATATTATTTACTAGAGAAGTCGATGGATATAATGTATATCCTCCTTTAAGGACAACAGACATATGCCACTTAACAAACCAAGTATTTAATCGTCCTGAAATATTATGAGCAAGTTGGCTACTTAAGAAATCACCACCAAATTTATTTACTTCATCAAATAAATCTTTCTCTTTAAAACTTTTCCACAGATCCATGGTATCTGTGTTTAAAGAACTCCATGACGTTTTCCAAGTCGCCCATCCCCAACACAATGCTACATTAAAGAAAAAGGTCTCTGGTAAATTTTCTTTATGAGGATACATAAAACCTGAGATATGCATCACCTCTTTTGTATCTCGGTAGCAATTTAAGGCATCATTCATATAGTTTAAAAAACCCTTGGAAGTAACGATATCATCTTCTAGAACAATAACGCGTTCATGTTTATTTACAACTGTAGTGACACCATCAATAATATTTGCAGCAAGTCCAATATTAGAAGTGCGTTCTATAATATGAACTTCTTTACACCATTTTGATTGTTTAAGCACCTGTCTTGTCTCATCTATCTTTTTAAGTGTATTGTTATCTGTCTGATCTTTTGGTCCATCTGCATAAATATAAAGTACAGACTCATTTGCTCCTTCATTATTCTTAAGCGCTTCTAATGTCTGCAATGTATGCTCAGGTCTATTATATACAAATAAAACGATTGGGCTTAGCATAATAACTAGGTGTTAATACTTATTTATATTGTGAAATAGTATCTTCTATAACAGTATCTATGGTTTTGATATGATGAGAGATCGTATAATTTTCAAGAATACGTTTTCTTGCATTCTGTCCCATCGTCTGCGCTTCAGATTTATTTTTTAATAATCGAATCATAAATTTAGCCATTTCATCTACATCTTTTTCATCGCACAGAAATCCTGTTTCATCTTCCAAAATTACATCTTTTATTCCTCCATGCCTTGTAGAAATAACAGGGATTCCAGATGCTTGTGCTTCCATAATAGCAACAGGCGTTCCTTCCATATCCCCTATATTACTTGTAATACTATGTTGTACATATGCTCTAGAATCAGAAAGTAATTCTCTAAATTTTTCAGGAGTTATTACTCCTGGGAATGAAACAGCATCAGATATTTTATAATATGCTACTAGGTTTTGACACGCGTTTAAAAGCTGTCCATTACCTGCTAAAATAAGCTTTGCATCTGGTACTTCTTGTAACGCTTTCGCGAAAGCGAGTATCGTAAAATATGGCGCTTTTTTATCTACAAAGCGACCTATTCCTATAAGTTGTTTTTTAGAGAGTGTAGGCTTTATTTCTAGGAATTTATCATTAGGGCCACAGGGAGTATATGTTATTTTAGAACGTTCGCAACCTAGTTTTATAAGTCGTTCTCTCATTTCTGTAGACACCACGATAATCGAAGTTGCTAGCTTAAAAACTTCTATATAATTATTGCATTCTTTTATAACCTTATCTACAGATGCGTCATAGCCATGGAAATGGACTATAAACGGAATGTTTACTTGCTCTAAAAAGGGCAATAAACTATGTGCATGAGGGCCAAACTCAATTAATATCACATCTATATCATTATCGATCATGGATTGGACAAGAACTGACCACATACTATATTTAGTATTGGATTTTTTAAACTTGCGTATGACCTTAGTTAAAAACGGTGCAGATCTACGATGTAAGTCCATTGTAGAGTTCTCTAACTTAATATTTAATCGTGTTCCATAATAATAAAACACACTTCCTTGTAACATGGTTTTATGTGCATGGACAAACGTTTCTGAGTATACAGCTTCGTTTGGAGAAAAAAGGGCAATATTTTTAAGAGTTTTTGTCATTTACGCGCTGTTCCTACAAGTCCTGTTATCATTTGACTTTCCTTAAAGGTAATTTTTCTATTGACATCCATCCTAATCAGTTTTTTAATAATAGGTTTGAAGATGATGGATAGTATTTTCCTTTTAGTACTTGGAATACCACTTCTGCGAACCCATAATCCAAGCATCTGAGCCATGGATGCATTCCATCCGCCAGTAGCTTGTATTTTTATAGTATTAAATCCTGTAGTATCTAATTTTCTTTCCAATGAAAAAGGTGTGTATCGATACTCATCATGAGGTACTTCATGTAATGGCCATAAAAAAGGAACTGTAAAAAAGAAAATCCCTCCTGGTTTTAATACCCGATACACTTCTTTTAAAACCTTTTCTGGATCTGGACAGTGCTCTAGTACCTCTGTACCATATGCACAATCAAAACTATTATCTTCAAAAGGCATCACATGGCCATCCCAGGTAAAATCTGGTTGAACAGAAGCATCATATGTTATTGCTGTTTCAATATCTAAACCAACATATTCTTTAACTTCACTATTCTTTAAAATATGATCGCGATACGGCATTTTCCCACAACCTATATCTAACAAACGCCCTTTAAAATTTATGAGACTCTCATTGATTCCTTTAAAAATGGAAGACCTAATATAATAACGATCGAGGTTCTTTATTTCGAAGGGTATATTTATAAAATCATTTTCCATATTCTAAATAAAGTTTTTCTAGGATAGAAATAGTAGAGGTTATATTATGCTTATTAAAAATAAAATCTTGTTGTGTTTTCGCTAGAGAATGTAACTTATCTGGCGATTTCAATATATCATAATTATAATTTACAAACTCAGTTAAATCAGTAAAACTTGGAAAGACTTTTCCTTCTTCAGAGTTTGCACCTTTATATGAAAAATCCCATAATACCTGAGGAAAACCTTCTAATGCTACCTCTATAGCTGCATAACCTGCAATTTGTTGATTAGTTGCTTGAAACCAAACAACATCAATATTGTCATTAAGAAGTGTTTCTTTAATCGATGGCGTATGTCCACAAAAGGTTACTTTATCTCTTATGTACATATAATCAAGTTGTCTTAACAATCCTATTTCTTCAGGATCGCCTCCTCCATAAATATTTAAATGTACGTCTAAACCTTTTTCTAACAACAACTTAAATCCATATAAATATGGGTCTAATGGCTTCATTTTGCTAAGACGTGTAAAAATGCTTATTACAATTTTATCAGTATTACTGCTTGCTTTTTTTGTAAAAGCATTGCATTCCATACTTAAAGGGAAATACGTATGATTATAATTAGAAAACTCTTCTAATTCATTAGATAATATTTCAGATTCAAAACCAGAAACAAAATTATAATGGTTGTTTTTCTCAAAATTCTTGTAAATATTTTCTCCTTGAAATCTCCCCATTAATAAATGGATTAACCCATGATTAATAGTTATTCCTCTATTAATACATAGGTTATTATATACCCCTATTCCTGAAAAACTAACAACATCATACGAATTCAATAATTCAAGAATTGCTTTTTTATTAATCTTTTTTATAGGAGATGTATCATTTGAAGTTGAGTGAAATTTCTTCTTAACTTTTACATTTAATCTATCCAAAAAAGAGTTAGTTTTTTTCTCTTTGATTAATAGCTCATCTAAAAATAATACTTCACAACCTATATCAAGAGTAGGTTGATAATAGTATTCTCCTTTAAAGCTAGCATGGCTATTAAAAGGAGCAATTTTCAAAAGAGTTATTTGAAATTTTTCTTTACTTAATGCTTTACATATTTCATAGACATACCTTTGTCCTCCCGCTTGCACGAAGTCAAAAACAACCCATAGTATTTTTGTTTTTTTAGACATCGTTACTTTTTTCAAAAAAGGAATGAATCGCATTTATAACTACCCGCACTTCTTGATCAGATAATTCAAAGTAGAAAGGAAGTCGTACTAGACAGTCTGTATATTTTTCAGAATAAGGCAATGATGATGTTTCATTGGTATCAAGATAATAATCGCTTTTGTGTAAGCTTAAATAGTGAAAAACAGCATGTGCACCATGATTTCTTATATGTTGGATCAAATCATCACGATCTTCTCCATTATTACATATTAAGTAAAACATATGAGCATTATTTGTAGCATACTCTGGGATAAAAGGTAATTGTAATTTACCTTCATCTCCTAATCTTTTTAGTCCATTATAATATAAATTCCAAAGATGTAAGCGTTGTTTTTGTATACTTTCAACATTTTCTAATTGCGCATATAAAAATGCAGCAATTACTTCTGATGGTAAAAACGAAGATCCAGTATCAACCCATCCATATTTATTAATTTCTCCTCTAAAAAAAGAAGCTCTATTTGTTCCTTTTTCCCATATGATTTCAGATCTCGGTATTAGAGTTTCATCATTTATGGCCAACATTCCTCCTTCTCCAGAAATTATGTTTTTAGTTTCATGAAAAGAAAATGCAGAAAGATGCCCTATGCTTCCTAATGCTTTTCCTTTATAATAAGAATCTATAGATTGAGCTGCATCTTCTACTACATAAAAATTATGCTTTCGCGAAAGCTCCATAATAGGATCCATATCTACAGCAACACCTGCATAATGCACTACAACTAAAGCTTTTGTTTTTTCTGTAAGTAAGCCTTCGATTTTTTGTGCATCAATATTAGGATTTGAATCCATAGAATCTGCAAATACAATTTTTGCTCCTTCACGTATAAATGCTAATGCCGAAGAAACAAATGTATAACTCGGAACTATGACTTCATCTCCTTGTTTGATATTCAGTAATAATGCCGCCATCTCTAATGCATCTGTACAGGAGGTAGTCAATAAGCATTTTTTAAACCCATATGTGTCTTCAAAAAAAGATTGGCACTTTTGCGTAAAGTTACCATTGCCAGAAATCTTACCTGACGCTACAGCATCATTTATATATACAGTCTCGTTACCTGTCAGATATGGTTTATTAAAAGGTATCATAAAAGATTAATCTTTTTTTTAAGAAACTTCATCGGGTTTCCAATGACCGAATTATTGTCAGGAATATTTTTGGTTACAGTAGTTCCTATTCCTACAATTACATTTTCTCCAATTTTAATGCTATTTGCAATTAAACTTCCAGAACCTATAAATGTTCCAGAGCCTATTTTTGTATCTCCATTAATGACTACACCTGGTGCAACAAATGTAGCTTCATTGATAACAGAATCATGACTAATAGTGACTGAATTATTAAGCAACACTCCTGAACGAATAATTACATTTTGGTCTACATTACATTTAGGATAAATGACTACGCCATCTTCTAGTTTAGCTGTTGAGTGAATAAAAGAAGTAGGATGAATAAAAGTAAGTAGCTTTCTATTTGCGCGTGTCAGTTTTGAAATAATTTCTCTTTTAAGATTTAGATGTTTATATCCAAGTGCAATACAAAATTCATATTCTTTAAATTCGTCATTTAAAAATTCATTAAATGGAAACGATCGTTCATCTCCTTCTTTAAGTTTAATATCATCAAAAAACATTAAACTATCGCTAATATCTAACTCTTCGTTCAAGAAATTAAACAACTGACTACCAAGTGATCCAAATCCAATAAATGCTACTTTACGTTTCATTTTTTAAAACTTTTCATATAATGTATTGCTTCTTCTCCTTTATTAAATATAAGATCTATTATACTAACTCCATGCTCAAAACTTCCAAATAATTGATCATATTCAGGATATCCTAAATAATCAACGTACGAAACATTAATTTGATTCTTATTGAAAGAAGGTTCATCCATATATGATTTTGCAGCTGGACCAGAAAGGTAATGATCAACCTTTAGTTGTTTACAGATACCTATTAATCGTTCATTTTTATCTCCATCTAAAATTAAATCTCTGCTTCTTATTATTTCAGTTTCTATTCCTAATATCTTATTAATTGTTTGAATGAACAAAATATTAATATCTGTCAAATAAGATGATGCAGAAAAAAAGTTTCCTAAATAAATTTCTTCAAAAACATCTTTATATAAGTGAAAGAAAGGAGCCTTATTATAATTTTGAACTATAGACTTCCAATGCTTTTTTCTCCATATATCATTAGATACTTGAGCTTCATTAATCTTCTGTCCAAATTTACCACTAAATGAGATAGGCATTGTGAGCCATTGTAAACCTGTTTGTGTTTTTATTATATTTCGGTTCCTCCAATCATTTTTAGTATACTGCATTTCGTCATAAATAACAACAGTATCTACACTATTAATTGCATCAAAATAACCTTTCCAAGGAATATAATTAGATTGTATCACAAAAAGACTCTTACTCATTTTTTAAACAATTTTATACAATATGTCTTTTTTCTTAAGAAACCACTCAAAACAAAAAAAACATCAACCATATTCTTACCTAAACTGCCAATAAAATCTCTAAGGAATGTATTATAAAAATCAGGTTTATCTATACGAAATTTATAAAGCTTTAGATGGTGAAACAAAACACCAAAAACTGCTATAACCTTAAGTGGATTTAAACTTTTAATATAAAATTTTTGGTTATTCATTCAGAATAGTAATCTAAACCGTTACTCAATATCTTCTATCGTTTTAATTTGGAAATAAGCTTCTTCATTTTTCCAAGTTATAATACCTGCAGACTTCCAAGGTATTTTTCCTTGTTTTTCTATAAACCCTTTCTGCCATTGAAAATTTTCAGGCAGTTCTATTTTTTTTACTAATATTTCAAAATTCGTGTCATCCAAATTTATATTGTTTTTAGTAGCCCAATCTGCAGTCAATCTCATCATTCCCTCTTCAAAATCTTGTTGATCTATAGTTGGGCTATTCACTCTAAAATATATATATGCCCAATTGGGACCTTTAACAATATCTTTATTAAGAAATCCATTTTCTTTAATATATGGTAACCAAATATCATTTTTTTCCCCTTTATACTTTATAGCTACAATATGATTATAATTTTCAAAATGATGATCTATAAAAACACCATGAGGTCCTATACCAAAAACTCTTAAAGAAAAGTTTTTAATTATTCTTGTCTTTGGTATCATTGTATGAAGCCCCAATTTATTATATAAACGAGATGTATAAGTACTAAGTCCAGAATTATGATTAAGTGTAACATTTGCTTGAAGCAAAATCAGTATTATAAATAAAAGTTTAAATGACTTAATCTCTCTGTTTTTCAATACAAAAGGTTCTTCAGACCATTCTAATTTAACAAACTTAGAAATCATTTTATCAATAAAACCGACAGGAAGCGCCAGTATATAAATGGCAATCATTCCCCAAGCAAAGAGCGGAATTGGGAAAACAATAAAAATACCTATATGTAATAGTATTCCTGATATTGCTGCATATAACCTAGACCATTTATTCCATATCAAAAAAATGAATAAAGCTTCAAAAGCAAGTGTATAATATCCCATAATTAACATCAACCAACGTTGATCTAATAACCAACTAGATTCTAACAGTGTTGTTTGAGGAATCGCTGCAGGCAACCAAACTCCCATTCCAGACATCCAAATTTCAGATTTAAATTTGAAAAAAACAGAATCGAAATAAAGTAATCCAATACCAAAAAGTAAAGGGATTAAATAGAAAAATACAGGAATTTTACGAGGCTTTTGTTTAGAAAAAAAACGTTTTAATGATAGATTTTCATCTAATGGCATAAATATCATTAAGAAGTTCATGATTGTATAAATACAATGCATATGATACTCAAAAGAGTTATTTGAAGATATAAAAATGAGTGTAAAGACATAATTAGCAATTGCCATATATCTTGTTTTATAACCTAAGATCATACATAAAACGACACCCATCCATATTAGAATAGACGGACCTAATTGAATATCTGAAGTTTCTATAAAAGGAATTGGGTCATAAATAAACTCCTTATACTCATATATAAAGAGTATTTCAAAAAGTAGAACCGTATTATAACATATCCGAAACAGGCTTAGCCCAGAAGGAGAAATATATTTAGTAAATAAGAAATCTAGTCTACTCAACATTCCATTCAATTTGTGGTCTAATTAAGCCATGTATTTTACCTAAATATCCCATTTCACGTTTAGAATCTTTTACTTGAAATTGCAGAAATTCTTTATTCGAATATAAATATTGCATTTCATTGGTATGAATATATACATGAATTTGATAGTGTTCATCATTTAAAAAATTTGATGGTATATGTGCAACAACATCAGTTTCATTAGTAAGAGAGCAATCAAATTTTCCTCCCGTACCAAAAACAACATCTCCTTTAATAGTCATCAAATTAAATCCAACAGAGATCTTTTCAGATTTGGTCAGATTTACTAATCGTATTCTAAGATTAACTTTAGAAGTAACATCTATAACATCTTCTTTATTTTCTGAACTTCCATTCTCAATGGCAGCTGCAATAATCTTAATCTGATCATTTCCATATGCAGATTCTAAGTTAGAAAACTCAAAACTTCTATTTGAAGAAAAATCTGATTTTAGGTATTTTTGAATAACATCTGCTGGATTTCCATCATCCACAACAGTACCATTTTTCAAACTAATAACCCGTGTACATAATGCTTCTACCGATGACATATTATGACTTACGAAAAGGACTGTTCGTCCTCCAGAACTAGAAATATCTTGCATTTTTCCAATAGCCTTTTTTTGAAACTCTGCATCTCCAACAGCAAGTACCTCATCTACTACCAATATCTCTGGTTCAAGAAAAGCTGCTACCGCAAACCCTAAACGCACTCGCATCCCACTAGAATATCGTTTTACAGGCGTATCAATATACATTTCACAGCCCGAAAACTCTACAATTTCATCTATTTTTCCAGTAATTTCAATCTTGGTCATTCCAAGAATAGCACCATTTAAAAAGATATTTTCTCTTCCAGTAAGTTCTGGATGCATTCCCGTTCCTACTTCTAGTAAACTAGCAATGCGTCCTCCTATTTTTATACTTCCTGTTGTAGGTGCTGTTACTCTAGAAAGTATTTTAAGTAATGTAGATTTACCTGCGCCGTTTTTTCCTATAATACCAAGAACTTCACCTCGCTTTACTTCAAAATTAATATCCTGTAATGCCCATACATAGTCTGAACTTGCTTTTGCACTACGATCATTAACACTTCCAACTTTAAGATATGGATCTCCTTTACCACGTATCTTATGCCAAAACCTATTAACATCATGACCTAGTGTTCCTAAACCTACTAATCCTAATCGGTATTGTTTTGATATATTCTCTGCTTTTAATATAATATCGCTCATAGGAATTCTTTTGGAAAGGCATTTTTAAGTGCTGTTCTTACTGAATTTATTTTTTGTATATCAGGTATTACATCTATTTTAGAAAATAGTGCTGCATAAGATTGTATTGTTATTTTATCATCTATAAATAATGGTTTATATGGTGTCATTCCTACAGAAAGAAAATAGTCATCATATTTTACATTATCTCCGCTCAATTTATCTGAAAATTGTACCCAAATAGCTGGTATCCCATATGCTTGTGCAACAATAACCCCGTGTAATGATGAACTAATTACCTTCTTACACTCCAAGATACGATCTGTTACATAAAACACATCATCATTGATAAGATTAAGTACCGTTACGTCTTTACCCTCGCCATACCACTGTGATACAATGTCTTGATCTACATAATGAGGAATAAATCCGTATTCATATTTCTTTTCAATATCAGGTTGATAGTATTCTGGTAATAAAATAGCTGGGTCTCCGTACACTTCTGGACATAAATAACCTAGTTCTTGTATACGCTTTCGCGAAAGCGGACCTCGTACAGCACAAAATGTAGCGTTAGAAAATTGATCATTTCTTGAGATAATACCACTTCCCCAAACAACAGCTTTAGGTTGGGTATAATTCATGATGCTCCCTATCGCCATAAGATATGATTTTTTAAACCAGCTCTTTTTCTTAGCGGGTGCATTATAAAAAGAAACTTCCTTACCACTTATCCAAGAGACAATTTGCGCAGATAATATATCTCCATAATTCTCTTGTTCTTTTTTTTCAAAAAACTTAGATGACCAATAAAAAAGAGGAATTTGTTTTCCCATATGATTATACAGTATCAATAAATGTTTTTTCCGTTTTATTAAAAATAATAAGCCCAAAGAGGACAAATACAATACTTAATCCTAAACTTATGAATAAACCTTTCACATTTGGACTTCCAGTATTTAACAACATATAACGGTAAGCCTCTACCACTTGTGCTATAGGATTGTATTCTACCACCCATGCATAATTAGATAATTTTTCTTTTACTAATGCTAATGGATACATCACAGCAGATAGATATAACAGTAACTGCATCCCAAAAGAGATTAATATTTTAACATCTCTATATTTTGTTGCGATAGCACTTAACATCATTCCTACTCCTAACCCTAGCATTGCAACAGTGAGTATCGCTAATGGTAGTAAGTAAAATGTATGACCCACACTTATATCTTCTTTTTCATAGAAAAGGAAATACAAGAAAAATAAAGTAAAAATAAGGAGCTTTATTCCAAACTTAAAAAGACTAGAAATTATTCTAGATAATGGTGAAACAACTCTTGGAAAATATACTTTACTAAATAAACTTGCATTAGAAGAGAATGTTGACGAAGTATTTGTCAAGCATTCTTTAAAATAAGACCATAATGTAATTCCTGCAAGATTAAAAAGAAATGGAGGAACAGTTCCAGTTTGTATCCCTGCTACATTATTAAATACTAATGTAAAAATCACCGATGTAAATAACGGTTGGATTAAATACCATAAAGGCCCTAGAACAGTTTGTTTATAAACAGTAACAATATCGCGTTTTACAAATAAAAAAAGTAAATCACGATAACGCCAGATTTCTTTAAAATTAAGGTCTATAAATTTCCCTTTAGGTTTTATTTCATACAACCACTCTGTTTCTTCTACTTTATTCAAATTACATTGTTTAAGAGATTCGTATTACTTTCTTTTAAATGCTTTTTTTATTTTCCTACGCCATCGTTTTAGGAATGGTGTCCCTTTAATATCCTCATGATATCCGTTTCCATAAGCTCCATAACCGTAGCCGTATCCATAACCATAGCCATAACCATTACCATATTTTCCTTTACTCTGGAAGTAGTTTAATACAAAACTCACATTCTGTACTTCCCCTTTTGCATACTTATCATTAATTAACCCTAGCATACCCTTTTTGGTATAGCCTTGTCGTATCATATATAAAGAAGCATCTGCATAATTCATAATTTCAAGTGCGTCTGCAACAAGACCTACAGGGGGTGTATCTAAAATGATATAATCATACTCTTTTTTAAGTTCACTCATAAAGTCCTTCATAGCATCACTTAACAAAAGCTCTGAAGGATTAGGAGGAACGGGACCTGATAGAATAATATCTAAACACGAAATTCCGCTTTCTTGCTTTATTTCATCTATTGAGTTTTGTCCTATTAAATAGTTAACAACGCCAGCTTCATTAGACAGGTCAAAATCATCAAAAATCTTAGGTTTCCGTAAATCAAGTCCTACTAGAACCGTTTTCTTATTACTAAGTGCAAAAACAGATGCTATATTGATGGATGTGAATGTTTTTCCTTCCCCACTAACAGAAGAAGTTACTAATACCGTTTTTGCACCTTCTATATCTTTTTTACGATACATGAATTGTAAACTAGATCGTATTCCTCTAAAGGCTTCTGCTATAGAAGAACGAGAACGATCACGTACTACTAGATTATTACGGTGTTTACTCTTTCCTATAATACCTAATACCGGGATTGAGGATAGCTTTTTTATTTCTTCAGGATTTCCAATTTTAGTATTAAAAAACACTAATAAAAAAACGAGTACTAGCGGAACAATCCCTCCAACAATAGCTGCGATAATATAATTAAGGCGTGTATTTGGCCCTACTTGCCCCCCTCCTACATCTTTTGCTTCATCAATAAAAAGAATATCAGATACGTTTGATGCTTTAATTATTGTTGCTTCACTTCTTTTTGAAAGATAGAGATTATAAGCGTTTTGGCTTAAAGTAAACTTTCGTTGAATATTTGCTAGTTCTTGTTCTTCTTTAGGAAATGTACGCAACTCAGACTCTGCAATGCTTATATCTCTATTTACTTGTCTAATCTCTCCATTGATAATGCTTGTAGATGATGTAATATTTTCTAGGAGTACTTCTTTTTCTGCATTAATACTCCTATCTATTTCTCTAAATTTAGGGTTACTTTCCTTAGCAGAATATCTAAGATCACTACGTTCTACAGATAATGCTATTATTTTATTTACACTAGCTCCTATACTAGATTCCTGAATACCAGAAACCGAAGGTGCAGGAACACTACTATAATCAGTTCGAGAGGTAAGGTAATTTTCTAATATCCTATAATAAGACAAGCGTTTTTCTAATGCGTCTTTCTCATTATCATACGTCTTCAACTTGGCTGTAAGTGTTGCAGAACCTCCTTTAAGAGCAACATCAACATTATTATTTTTAAACTCATTTAGTTCATCTATTACAGATTGTAATTCTTTATTGCGGTCTGTTAAACTACTGTCTATAAATTTTATGGTATTGGTTGCAAATAAATTCTTTCGTTCTAATTGATCTTTCTCTCTTACCAGTACAGAAGCATTTAAAAAATCTACTATACGATTTTTATTAGTCCCACCAATACTCAGTTCTAATATAGAAGACCCCCTAGGGTTTTGTATTACAGAAATACCTTGATATCGTCGTACGGTACTATTAAAACTACCTAAACTTACAGAGTATTCGCTTCCTGCTCTTGGGAGTACATCTGTAGACTGAAATACTCCTTTTAAAAAAGGAAAATCAAGCGTATCGCCTAGTTTTACAGTTTTTTTAAATTCTGGTGGAAGTACAGAAACAGATCCATACTCATGAGTTGTGTAATTATACACTCTCGCTTTATTGCTAGAAAAAGGAATGGTAAATTCAAAATTGCCTTCACCTACATCTTTTATGGCAATTCTTTTATTAAACAATTGCCCATGTGTATCATCTAGTTTAATTTTAAAAGGAGTTTTCCCATATACATCTAGCATATTATACTTCCCTTGCATATTATAGTTAATATAATATTGCAGATAAGAGACTACTTTCTCATTATGTGTCCGTGATTTAAACAGAATGATGTTTGTTTGTACTTTATCGGTAGTTCCTCCCCAATTAAAGACCAAACTTGTATTCCCAGTAAATAAAGGGTTTTGATCATCTTTTATAGAGATCATATTTTTTAACCTATAGACAGCTTGCTTTCGGATATTCTTATAATAAGCCACTCCAAAAGCAATACTTAAGCAAATAACAAATAGAGGCCAAAAACTTAAAACTTTTAATAAAAACCCTTTAAAGTCAAAGAAACTCCCTGAATCTTGTATGTCAAAATCTTCATCCATAAGCTATAGACGTGTAAATAATAATATAGTAGACGTTAATGCGGTCACTACGGTAAGTATCGTTCTAAATGTATCTAACCCTGTTGTACCTGCTCCTAAACTTTTTTGCGGCAATGGATTTACAAGAATCAAATCATTAGGTTGCACATAATAATATGGAGATTGCATAGCACTTATATCGGTTAAATCTACATGGTGTACTTTTTGCCCTCCTGGATATTGCCGTATAATCACTACATCTTGACGATCCCCTGTTAATGAGATATCACCCGCATTTGCTACAGCATCTAGCAATGACAACTTTTCTGCAAGTTCCGTTTTTACACCTGGACTTCCTATCTCTCCTGCAATAGTATATCGTATTCCTGCAAGTTTTACGGTTACAAAAATATTTGCTTCTTCCTCAAAATAATCTTTTAAGAGTTTTTCTTCTACAATTCCTCTTATTTCTTCAGTGGTACGACCTAATACATTTACTTCCCCTAAAGTAGGCATTCGTATATTCCCGTGCCTATTGACAGCAAATCCATCATAATAATACCCTTCATCTAAAGTAGCAGATCCAGATCCTATTGGATTAAAAAACTCTACAAGCTCTTGATCAAGAGCCTTTAAACGTATACTTAACACGTCACTCACTTGTACTCTGTAGGGTTGTTGTTGTAATTGCAAACTTATCAAGCTATCATTAGTCTTCTGTGTACTTTCTTGAAGATACGTGAGCTTTTTAGTAGGGATACAAGAAGAAATGCTCGCAAGAATAACGAGCAATAAAAGCAAAGCTGGGTATTTCATCAGGTTAAGGTTATGAATAACAAATATAGGCGTTCATCGTTAATAATGAAACTTTCACAGATGTTTAACGTATACAAAGCTTAATATCTTCAAAAAAAGGAAGACTATTTTTTTACCATACTAGTTATAGAATAAGTATTTTAGCACTCAATATGCTAATTTCTTATATAGAAAAAAGGTATTACTTGAACCTTATCTTTCATTTCAAACTTCAAAATTACACGCATTGAATTACCTTTCTGTAGAAAATATATCAAAATCATTTGGTGAACTTACTTTATTTAAAGACATCTCTTTTGGTATTAATAAAGATCAAAAAATAGGATTTGTAGCAAAAAATGGTACAGGAAAAACTTCTATGCTACAAATTATAGCTGGCCTAGAAGCTACAGATAATGGACAAGTAGTGTCTCGTAAAGGAATTACGATATCCTATTTACCACAAGAACCAAATTTATCTCCCACACTCACTGTAGAAGAAACCATATATACTGGAGACAATCAGATTATTAAAACAATTGCTGCATATGAAAAAGCATTGCTTAATCCTGAAGATGAAGATGCCTATCAACAAGCATTTGAAGCTATGGATGCTATGCAAGCTTGGGATTTTGAAACGCAATACAAACAAATATTATCAAAACTAAAATTACACGACCTAGATAGAAAAGTAGCGCTCTTAAGTGGTGGACAGAAAAAACGCCTCGCACTAGCATCTCTTCTTCTAAGTAAACCAGATTTAGTTATTCTTGATGAACCTACTAACCATTTAGACCTTGAAATGATCGAATGGTTAGAAGAATATTTTAAAAAAGAAAACCTTACCATTTTTATGGTAACGCATGATCGATACTTTTTAGAAAATGTATGTAATGAAATTATAGAACTTGATCAAGGAAAATTACATAGTTATAGAGGTAATTATGCATATTATCTTGAAAACAAAGAAATGCGTCTGGCTAATGAATCTATTGAATTGGCAAAATCAAAATTGCTCTATAAAAAAGAGCTTGAATGGATGCGTCGTCAACCTAAAGCACGTACTACAAAGTCAAAATCACGTATTGATGATTTTCATAAAATCAAAGAAAAAGCTAGCCAACGACGAAATGATCACAAGGTACAGTTAGAAATCAATATGGAACGCTTAGGAAGTAAAATTCTTGAATTTCACAAAGTGAGTAAAGCGTTTGGAGATTTAAAAATACTAAACCAGTTTGAATATGTTTTTAAAACTGGAGAACGTATCGGAGTTATAGGAAAAAATGGAACTGGTAAATCTACATTTCTTAATATTATGACAGGCGCTTTACTTCCTGACGCTGGTAAAGTAATTGTAGGGGATACTGTAAAGTTTGGATATTATACTCAGAAAGGAATTGATATTAAACCTGGTCAAAAAGTAATTGATGTTATTAAAGAATTCGGAGATTTTATTCCTCTTAAAAAAGGACGTATAATTTCAGCAGGGCAACTCCTAGAACGTTTTCTTTTTGATCCAAAAAAACAATATGATTTTGTAGAAAAACTTAGTGGTGGCGAACGTAGACGTTTATACTTATGTACTGTCTTCATTCAAAACCCAAATTTTTTGATTCTTGATGAACCAACAAATGATCTAGATGTAGTCACTCTTAATGTCCTTGAAAATTTCTTACTTGATTTCCCAGGCTGCTTGGTTGTAGTTTCTCACGACCGTTACTTTATGGATAAGATTGTAGATCACCTTTTTGTTTTTAAAGGCGATGCAATTATTGATGGTTTCCCTGGAAACTATTCTGACTATCGCACCTATGAAGGTAATGTGAGTTTCAATCATACAGATTCAGCAACTAAAATTGCCAATCAAAAGGTGATTGCTAATGCTTCAGAAAATCTGCCGTCTTCAGAAACTAAATCCTGGAAAGAAAAACAACATACTGGAAAACTATCCTATTCAGAGCAAAAAGAACATACCAAACTCGAACGTGAAATTGCACAACTAGAACGAGATAAAATAGAAAAAGAAAAAGAGTTTCTTAATCCTGACTTAACTCAAGACCAAATCACAGAAGCATCGACCGTTTTGCAAAAAATTATTAAGGATATAGAAACCAAAGAAGAACGATGGTTTGAACTTTCTGCAAAGATGGAAGAATAACAATACAACACTTTTGTTTTACCAAGTAATCACATATTTAAAATGGCTTCCCAAAACCTTTTATCTTAACGGGATACACTCCCCCTTTGTTTTTACTTTTAGAAAAGAGTGTTTAAAAAACAAGAAGAAATTACCTGTATACAATGTTTTAAAGACATACAAAAAAAAATTACTACAAAATCAAGTATCTATTACTGTGACAGATTTCGGAGCCGGATCTCGGGTATTTACTTCCAATCAAAGACGCATTAAAGATATTGCACGGTATGCAGGAGCTACTCAAAAACGCATGCAACTTCTACATCGTATATCTAATTATTTTAATCCAGAAAATACATTAGAAATAGGTACTTCTTTAGGCATGGGAACAGTAGCATTATCTATAGAATCAACAGCAAAAATCATAAGTCTAGAGGGGTGCCCAGAAACAACAGGAATTGCCACTAAACAATTACAAAATTTTAATATCACAAATGCGTATATCAAGGTAGGTGAATTTGATAAAAACATAAAGAAGTTTGCATCCCAAAATTTTGACCTCATTTATTTTGATGGCAATCATTCTAAAAAAGCAACGCTTGCATATGTACAATCTTTACTTCCAACAGTAACCAATAATACCTTATGGATTTTTGATGACATACATTGGTCTCCAGAAATGACAGAAGCATGGGAACATATAAAAGAACTACCTGAGGTCACTGCTACGATAGATTGTTTCTGGTTAGGATTTGTTTTCTTTAGAAGAGAACAAAAGAAAGAACATTTTTATAGTACTATATAAACGAACATAAAAAGCCCATCACCTAAATCTGGATGAGACACCCCTAACCTTTCAAGGTTTGGAGACATTTTAATTTGTGACTGCCCAAATGAAATTACTACCCAAGTACATATAAACAGTATTGGTGCATATTTTTTTAATAATGTATTTTTTTTCATAATTAAACGTTTATTTTTCTCCTACTCTATTTGCTTTTCAGATACCGCGTACACCCCTACTGTTCTGTTATTAAAAAAATCTCACCCTATAATTTTTTCTTAAAACAAAAAATATTCTACCAAAACGTGTAACAATCCCTTACTTTAGTCTTCTAATAGCAAACCAAACAGCGTTATTTTTACATAACCTTGCATCAATCACATATGGGTAATTTGATTAAAATTCGAGATATTATTAGAGATTTTCCATTAGGAAACGAAATTGTACACGTACTTAAAGGTATTGATCTTGATATAGATAAAGGAGAATATGTAGCATTTATGGGACCTTCTGGTTCTGGAAAATCTACACTAATGAATCTTTTGGGATGCCTTGACACTCCTACTTCTGGCACATACATTCTTAATAATCGTGACGTAAGTAGTATGTCTGATGATGAGCTAGCAGATGTACGTAACACCGAGATAGGTTTTGTTTTCCAAACTTTTAATTTACTTCCTCGTACTACAGCACTAGACAATGTTGCATTACCTATGGTTTATGCAGGAAGTTCAAAATCAGATCGTCATAAACGAGCTGAAGAAGTTCTCACAGATGTAGGTCTAGCAGATCGTATGGATCATAAACCTAATCAACTTTCTGGAGGGCAACGCCAACGTGTTGCTGTAGGAAGAGCTTTAGTTAATAAACCTTCTATCATACTTGCCGATGAGCCTACAGGAAATTTAGATTCAAAAACTTCTGTAGAAATCATGGCTCTATTTGATGAAATCCACGCTGCTGGTAATACTGTGATTCTAGTAACACACGAAGAAGAAATTGCAGAACACGCACATCGTGTGATACGTTTACGTGATGGAATCATAGAAAGTGACGTACGTAATAGGTAAATGATACAGCATCTATTTTAATTTTTATTTGTTTTTGCTTTCGCGAAAGCGATATCTCTCTGCGTAACATTCTTACAAATTATAATAGATAAAATATCTCACATTTTAAGAATCCATATTTGTAATTTGTCCCTTATGGCAGTATCTTCATCACATAGAATATAGCTATATGGAATTTTTTGACTCACTATCCAATACCACTCAAATCTTTGTTGTTTTTATAGGTCTTGCCATTTTATTTATACTCGTCTTTTTTAATAATAAAAAAAATAAGGATAAATTATACCACCGCAAACGACGTAACTTTAAGGATAATTATAATGCAAAGAAAAAAACCAAAGAGTAAAAAAGATGTTTGGAGCTGTAATAGCAATGGCAATAGGCGCTATATTTTTAATTAGGAATATACGTAGCGCTAAGAAAGAAATAAAAGACTGGGAGGATAATAAAAATAATAAATGATAGCGACACTAGTACAGATCACAAAAAAGGATCACCTCACATGAAGATATATACAAAAACTGGAGATAAAGGAACAACAGCACTTTTTGGAGGAACTCGTGTTCCTAAACATCACATACGTATAGATAGTTACGGAACCATAGATGAGTTAAATTCACATATAGGATTGATACGTGACCAGGATATTGATCCTAGAAGTAAAGAAATTTTAGTTCATATTCAAGATAGGCTCTTTACAGTAGGTGCTGTACTTGCAACAGACCCAGAAAAAATGACCTTAAAAAATGGAAAAGATCGTTTAAATATTCCTCGTGTAGATGAAGAAGACATCACACTTCTAGAAACAGAGATGGACAGTATGAATGATCATTTACCTCCTATGACTCATTTTGTTCTTCCTGGCGGTCACACTACAGTGTCATATTGTCACATTGCACGCTGTGTATGTAGAAGAGCAGAGCGTTTAGCAACGGCACTCTTTGATATAGAGCCATTTGACGAATACACTTTAAAGTATCTTAACCGACTATCTGACTATCTTTTTGTGCTGGCACGGAAGTTGTCCCACGATCTACAAGCAGACGAGATCAAATGGATCCCGAAAAAAATAGAATAAGAGAATGCCCTGCTAAAAAATTACGCAAAACGACACTAAAAAGTACCAATAATAAAAAGTTTCGCAATGCCTCTGATACACACGTTCTTAAATTTATTTTGAAATAATCGTCATTTCACTTGGTTTTCTGCTTAGAAAAATTATTTTTGCACAAAATTTAAAAACATATTTTACTATGTACTGGACTTTAGAACTAGCTTCGTACTTAAGTGATGCACCTTGGCCGGCAACAAAAGATGAATTGATCGATTACGCGATTAGAACAGGAGCACCTCTGGAAGTAGTTGAAAATCTACAAGCAATTGAAGACGAAGGAGATTCTTACGATTCAATCGAAGAGATTTGGCCAGATTATCCCTCTGATGAGGATTATCTCTGGAACGAAGATGAATATTAATAAAACATTACGTTAAAACACTATAAAAAGTCTCGCTCAGAGGCTTTTTTTTTGAGTAAATTTGATGTTTGTAAAATACATATAACACCGACATACATTATGGGATTATTAGATAACGTATTAAAGATGTTTGTAGGCGATAAGTCTAAGCAAGACGTAAGCGTCATTACACCTATCGTAGACAAAATAAAGTCATTTGAGAAAAATTTAGAAAATATTTCTCTAGATGAGTTACGCGCAAAAACAATAAACTTCAAAAAACAACTTGCAGATTCTTTACAAGATGTACATGATAGAATGGCAAATCTACAATCTGAGGCAGAGGCCACAGAAGATATAGATCATCGTGAAGAAATATATACGCAAATAGATGCATTAAAAGACGAAGCTTATACAGTATCTGAAAAAACGTTAAGTGATATTCTTCCAGAAGCATTTGCTGTTGTTAAGGAAACTGCAAAACGTTTTACAAATAATGCAACACTAGAAGTAACTGCTTCAGAGTATGATCGCACATTAAGTGGTTCTAAAGACTACATAACATTAGAAGGCGATAAAGCAATCTGGTCAAATAGTTGGGACGCCGCAGGAAAACAAGTTACTTGGGACATGATCCATTATGATGTACAACTTATTGGAGGAGTTGCAATGCACCAAGGAAAAATTGCTGAGATGCAAACTGGAGAAGGTAAAACACTCGTTGCGACCTTACCAGTATATCTGAATGCTCTTACTGGAAATGGTGTACACCTTGTTACTGTAAACGACTACTTAGCAAAGCGTGATAGTGCTTGGATGGCACCTATATTTCAATTTCACGGCCTTACGATAGACTGTATTGATTATCACAGACCAAACAGCCCTGAGCGTCGTGCTGCATATGCTGCAGATATTACGTATGGAACAAACAATGAGTTTGGTTTTGATTATTTACGTGATAATATGGCCCATGCTCCTGGCGATCTTGTACAACGTCCTCATAATTATGCTATCGTAGATGAAGTAGATTCTGTACTTGTAGATGATGCTCGTACACCTTTAATTATTTCTGGACCTGTTCCTAAAGGAGATATCCATGAATTTGACGCATTAAAACCTCAAATTGAAAAACTTGTTTCATTACAACGTCAACAATTAGTAGGTACACTTGCTGAAGCAAAAAAACTAATCGCCTCTGGCGATACTAAAGAAGGAGGTATACAACTATTACGTGTATATCGTGGTCTTCCAAAAAACAAAGCACTTATCAAATATCTAAGTGAAGAAGGAATACGTCTATTATTACAAAAGACAGAAAACTTCTACATGCAAGATAACAATCGTGAGATGCCAAAAATCGATGAAGAATTATTCTTTACAATTGATGAAAAGAATAATCAAATTGAACTTGCAGATCGCGGTATAGAATATTTATCTGGATCTGATGATCCTAATTTCTTTGTGATGCCAGAAATGGGTATAGAAATTTCTAAGATTGAAGAAAAAGGATTGACTCCTGAAAATGAAGCAGAAGAAAAAGAAGAGCTTTTCCGTGAGTTTAGTGTAAAATCTGAACGAATCCACACTATGAATCAATTACTTAAAGCGTACACGCTTTTTGAAAAAGATACAGAATATGTTGTGATGGAGAATAAAGTAATGATTGTAGATGAGCAGACTGGACGTATCATGGACGGTCGTCGTTATAGTGATGGACTACACCAAGCGATTGAAGCAAAGGAAAATGTAAAAATTGAAGATGCTACTCAAACTTTTGCTACCGTAACATTACAAAACTACTTCCGTATGTATCGTAAATTATCTGGTATGACAGGTACAGCGGTAACAGAAGCGGGTGAATTATGGGAAATCTATAAACTTGATGTAATAGAAATTCCGACTAACAGACCCATCGCTCGTAAAGACAGAGATGATCTTGTTTATAAAACAAAACGTGAGAAGTACAATGCCGTTATAGAAGAAGTAACAGAACTTTCTAATGCTGGAAGACCTGTACTTATAGGAACAACTTCTGTAGAGATTTCTGAACTATTAAGCCGTATGCTTACCATACGTAAAGTTCCTCATAACGTACTGAATGCAAAACTTCACAAAAAAGAAGCAGATATTGTAGCCGAAGCTGGAAATGCAGGTATTGTAACCATTGCAACAAACATGGCCGGTCGTGGTACCGATATTAAACTTTCTGATGAAGTAAAAGCTGCAGGAGGTCTTGCTATTGTAGGTACAGAACGTCATGATTCTCGTCGTGTAGATAGACAGTTACGTGGTCGTTCTGGACGTCAAGGAGATCCAGGAAGTTCGCAATTTTATGTATCTCTAGAAGATAACTTAATGCGCCTTTTTGGAAGTGAACGTATCGCAAAAATGATGGACCGTATGGGTCTTAAAGAAGGTGAAGTTATCCAACACGGTATGATTTCAAAATCGATAGAGCGTGCTCAGAAGAAAGTAGAAGAAAACAATTTTGGTGTTCGTAAGCGATTACTAGAATATGATGATGTGATGAATGCGCAACGTGAAGTAGTATATAAACGTCGTCGTCACGCATTACACGGAGAGCGTTTACGCGTAGATCTTGCAAACATGATCTATGATACCTCTGAAGTTATTGTAGAGTCTAATAAGCAAGCACAGGACTATAAAAACTTCGAGTTTGAGTTGATTCGTTACTTCTCAATGAGTAGCCCTGTCTCTGAAGCCGATTTTGGAAGTCTTTCTTCAAAAGTATTAACAGACAAGGTTTATCATGCAGCATTTGATCATTATAAAGACAAAATGACACGCAATGCAGATCTTGCAATGCCAATTATACAACGTGTATACGAAGACCCTGCTAGTAACTTTGAGCGCATAGTCGTTCCATTTACAGACGGGACTAAAGAATTACGCGTAATTACAAATCTGAAAGAAGCATACGACTCTGGAGGAAAGCAACTAGTTACTGATTTTGAAAAAAATATTACACTAGCGATTATTGATGATGCATGGAAAACACATCTACGTAAAATGGATGAGTTAAAGCAAAGTGTACAACTTGCTGTACACGAGCAAAAAGATCCTTTATTAATTTATAAGTTTGAAGCATTTGAACTTTTTAAAGCTAGAATAGATAAAGTAAACAAGGAAGTTATTTCATTCTTATTTAAAGGAGAAATCCCTCAAGGAAATCAGCAACAAGTATCAGACGCAGGACAAACACGTCGTCCTAAAGAAAATTTGGAAACTTCAAAAGAAGAAATTCCAAATATGGATGAGCGTTCTGCCCAATCAAGAGCTGCTGGAAATACACAACCTCAACAGCAAGTTACAGAAACAATAGTGCGAGATCGTCCAAAAATAGGCCGTAATGATCGCGTTACTATTAAAAATGTAATGAGTGGAGAAAACAAAGAGGTAAAATACAAACAAGCAGAACCTCTCATTGCCAAAGGACAATGGGTACTTGTTGAAGAATAAAAAACCTATAACGTATTTACAAATAAAAAACGGCGAACTGAAAAGTTCGCCGTTTTTTATTCTACCATTCTTTTTCAATCTCTGATGTATAATTTGTAATTTAACCGTCGATGAATACAAACGACACTATACAGATTCAAAACTACAGTAACGGAGCATATAAAAATCCACAATCTAATGCTTGGATTGACAATTATGAACCTGCCTCTGGAAAGATATACGGGAAAATACCTAATAGTAATGCGCAAGATATTCAGGAGGCGGTAGCTTTCGCGAAAGCGGCATTCCCCTCTTGGTCACAAACAACTATTGACGAACGAAGTCGTATCTTATTAAAGATTGCAGACGGTATAGAATCTCGACTTCAAGAACTCGCCGAAGCAGAGAGTAGAGATAATGGAAAACCTATAAGCCTTGCAAAAAGCGTAGATATCCCTAGAGCTGCATCCAACTTTAGGTTTTTTGGAAATGCCATTACCCAATTTGCATCAGAAAGTCACGAGAGTGTAGGACATAATGCTATTAATTTTACGCTACGCAAACCTATTGGAATTGTAGGTTGTATAAGTCCTTGGAACCTTCCGTTATATTTATTTACTTGGAAAATCGCTCCAGCGATTGCTGCTGGTAATTGTGTCGTTGCAAAACCATCAGAAGTGACACCCATGACTGCCTATCTTCTGGGAGAAATCTGTACAGAAGCTGGACTACCACCTGGAGTTTTAAATATTATTCACGGTTTAGGAACGACAACTGGGCAAGCAATTTTAGAACATAAAGATATCAAAGCCATTAGCTTTACAGGAGGCACAAAAACTGGAGAACATATTGCTAGAACTTGTGCTCCAAAATTTAAAAAACTTTCTTTAGAATTAGGTGGAAAAAATCCTAACCTCATTTTTGCCGATTGTGATTATGACCTTATGCTTAATACAACCGTGCGTTCTTCGTTTGCAAATCAAGGACAAATATGCCTTTGTGGGAGTCGCATTTTTGTAGAGAGAACGATCTATGACACATTCAAAAGAGATTTTGTAGCACGTGTTAAGGATCTTATTGTAGCACATCCCGCTTCCGCGAAAGCAAACTTAGGAGCATTAGTTTCCAAATCTCACCTAGAAAAAGTACAATCCTATATAGCTCAAGCACCAGATGAAGGAGGTACTATACTTTGCGGAGGAAATCAAGTTACTATAGAAGGGTCTGAAGATGGTTATTATTTAGAACCTACTGTCATAGAAGTACAAAGTAATTCTTGCAAATTAAACCAAGAAGAAATTTTTGGGCCTGTTGTAACGATCATGCCATTTGACACCGAAGAGGATGCCTTATCATTTGCAAATGATGTAACCTATGGCCTTTCTGCAACACTTTGGACAAAAGACTTAAACAGAACAATGCGACTAAGTAATACATTACAAGCTGGAATTGTTTGGGTAAACACTTGGATGATGCGTGATTTACGAACTCCTTTTGGAGGTGTAAAAGCTAGTGGTGTAGGACGCGAAGGTGGTTTTGAAGCATTGCGTTTTTTTACAGAACCAAAAAACATTTGTATAAAATACACATAGTAAAAATAATAGAAACACATCATAGATATTCTGAAAAAAAGAAAACCCATTGATTTATTTACATCAGTCTATTTCTTACTTACCAAGTATATTAAAAAAATCACCTAAAGTTATTTTCCGCATATAATTTTGAATAATATTTCGACTTACTCTATATAAAAAATAGTATGGAAGATATTTTAAATGAAGGCGAAAAAACAGTTCAACGATTAGCAGGTGTAGAAAAAGAAGGAGCCCGAGTAGCTCGACTAGCTATAAAAAATAGAATAACACCTGGCCTTTTCCCTTATATCCAAGGGTTGCCTATGGCGTTTGTAGGAAGTACTGATGCAAAAGGGCAACTCTGGTCATCACTATTAATAGGAGAAGTAGGTTTTATAGAAGTACCACATATGCACGAAGTATGTTTTCATCGTTCCAAAATTCAAAGTACAGCTTCAGACATTTTTTTTAAAAATATTACAGAGCGCCCTGAAATAGGCATTATGTTTAAAGACCCCTCACAACGTATTCGTTACAGAGTCAATGGTATTGTTACTGAAGTCTCAGAAGATAGTATTCGTATTAAAGTAGTAGAAGCCTATGGAAATTGTCCAAAATATATACAAGCTAGAAAACTATTAGAAATAAAAAATCTTCCTGAGTCAACTCAAACTATTTTTAAGGATGATGTTTTGGGGGCAAAAGAAAAAGACTGGATACGCAAAGCTGACACATTTTACATTGCTACACGTAGTCTAGATGGTCGTGCAGACGCTTCCCACAGAGGAGGTAATCCTGGTTTTGTAGAAATCCTGTCTGATGGTACTTTTAAAATTCCAGATTATTATGGCAACAATATGTTTAATAGCCTAGGAAATATATATGAAAACCCAAATACAGGTTTACTCTTTGTCGATTTTGAGACAGGTGCTACACTACAACTCAGTGGTAAAGGAAAAATTCTCTTTGATCAAACTACCTCAAACGACATGAAAAAAACGGGAGATACAGGAAGATTTTGGCTTTTTACACCAGAACAATGGATTCACACCAAACAACATCATCAAGCAAAATGGGATTTCATACAGTACTCTCCTTTTAATCCATAAATCACATATTAAAAGGTCATAAGGCTTGAATATATCCGTATATAGATTAACTTATTTTTGTTTAAATAATTGACTCATATATAATTTTATTAGACTCTTTAAAATATAGTTTTATTTCAATTAAAGATTCATATACCTTTACATTTATAAAATGTAGTATACTCGTTTAGTGTACAAATCTTATTATACTGTTATATATGAATTTACATCTTACCCATAAAAATGCATTAGTTTGCGGAAGCACTGCTGGAATTGGAAAAGCAACAGCTATGATACTTGCTCAAGAAGGAGCGCATGTAACATTAGTTGCTCGTAGTGAAGACAAACTAAAAAGCGTTCTATCTGAACTTCCAAATGATGGATCACAAACACATAGTTATGTTATTGCTGATTTTACAAACCCTCAACAAGTAGCTCAAGCTGTTTCAGAAATTAAAAACTTATATCATATTCTTATAAATAATACTGGAGGACCTCCTGGAGGTGCTATAGTGGATGCAGATGTTACCGCTTTCGCGAAAGCGTTTACACAACATTTACAAACCAATCATCTTCTCGTCCAGACTGTTATTCCTGGAATGAAAGAGCTTGGATATGGAAGAATTATAAATGTAATCTCCACATCAGTAAAACAGCCTCTAGACGGTCTTGGTGTAAGTAACACAATACGTGGAGCCGTTGCAAACTGGAGCAAAACACTGGCAAATGAGTTAGGCTCTTTTGGAATTACAGTAAATAATGTACTTCCTGGCGCTACCGCTACAGGTCGACTTTCTGAAATCATAGAAAATAAAGCTAAAAAAACAGGAAAAACTATAGAAGAAATTCAAGCACTTATGCAAAATGCTTCCCCTGCAAAACGCTTTGCTCAACCAGAAGAAGTAGCGAGTGCCATTACATTTTTGGCAAGTGAAAAAGCAAGCTATATTAATGGAATCAATGTACCCGTAGATGGAGGACGTACAAAGTCTCTTTAAAACACTTCTTGTCTTTACATTTTGTATTTTTATAAACTAACTAACATCATTTCTACAATTGTAGAAAACATATATGAAAAAACTACGTATTAACGGACATTCACACTTACTTCCCTATCCGGAAGAGATTCCTCAATTCATGAAAGACAAAGGCATTTTTTGGGTTGACAAAGACCGAAAATTTATGTTACAAAAAAACTGGAGTCGCCCTGTGACAGATTCTAGTTTCTTCTTACATGAGAAATTAGAGTGGATGGAACGTAATAATGTAGATCATGCAGTAGTACTTAACCTTTCTCAACTTTACGGTAATGGACTACGTTTAGAAGAGATGAAGCAAGCTTTAAAATTTCAAAATGATTTTAACGCTCGTGTTCAAAAAGAGCATCCATCAAAATTTACAACAGGATTTGTAGTGCATCCAGGATTTGTGCGTGGTGCATTGTGGGAAATAGAACGTTGTGTCGAAGTGCTTGGTATGGATTTACTATGCCTTCCTACACACTACATGGATACTATTGGAACTTGGCGTTGTATTTTTGATGAAGAAAATGAACCCATCTTTGAACTAGCTAGCAAGTATAATCTCGCCGTAGAAATTCATCCATATGATGGAGAAAAATTTATAAAATTAGAAAATACGAATTGGCGTTTCCATTTAATATGGATGCTAGCACAATGTGCAGACGCGTATCATTTTTTAACCTTAAATGGATATGCAGATAAATACCCTGGTATGCGTGTTTGTTTTGCACATGGAGGACAACTAGCTCAAATAAATTTGGGAAGGCGTATTCAAGGATTTGATGGACGTCCAGATCTTTTTGAAGGGAAGTCACATCCTAGAAAATCTGTAGGACATCCTAACATCTTTTTTGACACACTAGTACACGATACAAACTCCTTAAAATTAGTTATAGAAAATCAAGGAAGCAGTCAGGTATTGATGGGACTTGATGACCCATATCCTTTAGGAGAGATGGAGAGTGACTCTCAAAGTAGCTATCCTGGTAAGATACTTGATCTCGCTTTAGAACGAGAAATCATAAATGCTACAGAATACGATCAGATATGGGATGACAATGTAGTACAATGGTTGTATGGAAACGATGAAAAAAAGAAAGAAGCTTTTAAGAAAAGAATCATGGGGAAATAACAGAAGCTGGTTACTCTTTCTAAAATTATACCCACATAAATAACAATATGCATTTCTTACCAGAAAATATAGACGAATATGTTGTTGCGCATTCTGCTCAAGAACCTGAGTACCTCTATAATCTTACTCGCGAAACTTATCAAAAAATATTACAACCTCGTATGCTTTCTGGCCCATACCAAGGACGTGTATTAAGTATGATTTCAAAATTGATAAGACCCAAAGCTATCCTCGAGATTGGAACTTTTACCGGTTATAGTGCTTTATGCCTTGCCGAAGGAGTACACGAAGATGGCATTCTACATACTATTGATATAAAAGAAGAACTTGTTGATTTTCAAAAGAAGCATTTTGATGCTTCCCCGTATGCAAAAAACATACAACAACATTTGGGACTTGCATTAGACATTATTCCTAATCTAGATATAAGGTTTGATCTTGTTTTTATAGATGCAGATAAAAGCAATTATATCAACTATTTTCATGCAATTATTGACAAAATGAATCCAAATGGCATCATACTTTCTGATAATGTTCTCTGGAGCGGAAAAGTCGTAGAACCATTACAAGAAAAAGACATAGACACAAAGACACTTCTAGAATACAACAAACTTCTTAATGAAGATATAAGACTAGAAACGGTACTACTTCCCATTAGAGATGGCTTAACAGTAAGTAGGGTACTTTAATCTTATAGATAACAAATAGAAAGAGCCTTACAAAATTGTAAGGCTCTTTCATAATTAGGTTAGGAACAAAATGTATTATTGAACTGCTTGTAAAGCATCTATATTACCATAACCAAACGTATTACTTTTATTTCCATAGAAATCAGATGATTGTCTCATTCTATTAAGTACTTGCGTTCTACTCCAATTAGGGTATTTTGCCCATACTAAGGCAGCAATTCCAGCCGTCGTAGCTGTAGCCACAGAAGATCCTCCTACATAATCATTATCGCCTGAGTTAAATCCTAAAACTGCTGCTGTTCTGTCTCGATTATTATCACGCTCCATCATAATTGTAAATTCGATTTGTGGACCACTATGACACGTATCACATCTCGTATAATTATTAGAATCTGTCACTCCAGTTACAGCAATCGCTTCAGACATACTTGCTGGAAATATTACTGGGTATGCGTTTGTTATTGTTGTCGATGTTCCACCGGCTGCAAAAATTAACTTCCCTCTATTATGAGCATACCGTACCGCATCTCTAACGTTTCCTATTGTCCAAAGATATCCTACAGACATGGAAATAATTTGTACATCATTTCTATCACCTAAAGCTCTTAATGCATTAGATACTCCTTTACGCTCATGGTAGTCATTCAATAAAACATCTGCAGTTCCTCTATAGGAAACTAAATTTGCATCATAGGCTACACCTACAGGTCTATTGTTATTATTTCGAGGCGCGGTAGCAGTAGCAGTCATACTAGTTCCATGTCCACATTTATCATTGGGTCCATCTAGGTTATTAGACCACCACCAAACTGAATCTATATAAGTTCCATACTTCTCTACAGTACGATTATTAATAGACATTCCATCTCCAAAATCAGCATTTAGTAATGGTTGATTAGGAGAAATTCCTGTATCAATTACACCTATAGTTGCACCTGCTCCTGTACTTTCTCCCCATGCTTGAGTAATATTATGATTATCAAAAGTCCAAGATACTAAAGCTCCTGGAGCGATTGTTCTATAATCATTTGTATTTAATGTAGATCCTGACATATCGCAACCACTTGAAGAACGGTTTTGTACTTCTGCTCCAGATTGTGACTGTATTGTAAAGAAAGAATACCCATTAGGTTCAAGGTATCTCACATTTGGCATTGCTTTTAAATCTCGTATAGATTCAAGTGTAGTAATCCGAAGATCTATTACATTAAGAATATCATCACTAAGGTATTTTAATTCTTTTCTAGTTTGTCCTTCTGAAGCAGCTACTGTAGCAATAATCTCATTTTGTATTCCTTCAAGACGACTGTCCTTTCCTTCTCTAAAACTTTCACCTTTACTACCATAACCTACTGTAATCATCTCACTTCCATGTACAGCTGCACTCCAAAGTACATTTGCAGCTACTTCGTCCCAAGAAAATGTGCCATTTTTATAAAGTGATTGATCTATAATAGTATTTATCTCTTCAATCGTTAAGAATGCATCAGACTCTTGTTCTGTAAGTAATGCGTTTTCTTCAATAATTGTAGATGTAATGACTTCATCGTTTGTACAAGAAGTAAAAGCAAGTACTATTATCCCTGCTAAAAAGGTCAGTGTTTTTTTCATGTTTCTTTGGTTAATTAGTTCGCTTCTAATATACTAAAAAATCATAATCATTATGCACGCATAGTATTAATTTTGTAAAAAAATTGCCAATAAATTTACAATTACACATAAATACACACTAAAACTTACGAAGTACCTAATGCAAAATCTGTATAGATCACCATAGTTTACCTACATTTTATTATAAAAAGAAAAGTCTAGAATCGATTACGTAGTAGTTTCCAAGCGGTCATTCCAAGTAATGTTCCTACAATCGCGCCTATTACTAAATCTCCGGGGTAATGTACTCCTACAAAAACTCTACTTATGGCAAATAGTAATGGCCATATAAAAAGGAGCCAAATCCATTTAGTATGAGATTTTAAAACAAGAACGATAAAAACTGTAATTGCAAATGAGACTGCCGAGTGTCCTGAGAAAAAACTAAAATCAGTATTGTTTTGTAATACCCTTACTAAACCATCAAGTTCTGGCGTATTACTAGGTCGAAGTCTTGTTACAGTATTCTTTACAATGGTAGTTATTGCTAGCGTGCATCCCGTTAAGATAAATGTAAAAAGGGTAGCTAGTAGGGCACGCTTTCGCGAAAGCGTTTTCCAAAATAAAATAAAGAAAATCACATATAATGGAATCCAATTTTCTATACGTGTCACTAGCAACCAGAACGTATCCCAATTTCCAGTATTTAATCCATTAAGGTATAGAAAGAGTTCTTTATCCCATTCGATAATTTGATCCATTAAAACTGTCGTTTAATAGGTCCTGTAATATCATTGAGGTCTTCTTTTGCCTTATCTATTTCTTTCTTGATGTCTTTTGTCACATCAATATCAATACCTTGTTTTTCGGCGCTTTTGGTAATCTCACTTTTAATATCATTAGTTGCATCTTTTAAAGTGCGCATTCCTTTACCAAGACCTCTAGCTATCTCAGGCACTTTATCTGCACCAAAAACCATAATCACTATAAAAATAATGAAGGCAATCTCAGTACCGCTTATAAATAATGGAAGTGTAACCATAATGCAAAGATAGGAATTGTTGTTTGTTGTACCTTATATATTGTTTTCTGTTTTTAAGGAATCTACCAAAAAAATAGCCAACTATAATAGTTGGCTATTTTTTGATACACATTTTAGGTATAATGTAATGAATATATTATCCTTTTACATTCTCTTTAAACTTTTGAAACTTGCCAAGTTTTTTTGCTTTAGGCCAGCTGTTATTATCTGTATCGATATCTGCAGTTTCTAGATCTGGATCTATCGTAACTTTTACAATCTCTTTATCCGAAGCGATCGCTTTACTAACTTCACTATCATTCTTACGCCAGACTTGCGCTGGATAAGTTACTTTATCTTTTGTTCCGTCTGCATATTCATATTCTACTATAATCGGCATTGGGATTCCTCCTGGCTTCTCAAAAACGATTTTATATAAATGCTTAGGCTCATTAATCTTTGCACGCTCCTCTGGAGTAAAATTATCCATTAAGTATTCCTTAAGAGTTGGCGAGTTTTCCATCATAGATTTTCCTTTAAGAGCAGGATCAAAATCTTCACTATCTTCATCTACTACATAAATAGCTTCGATGGTACTAGGGTCTGTTACTCCAAAACGAGCAAGCATTTCCTTTCCTTCTTTTGTTACTTTATCAGTAATATAATATGATTTTACTTCTTTTACTCCTATATCGACATGCTCTGTACTATAAAACCATCCTCTCCAGTACCAATCAAGGTCTACAGCTGATGCATCTTCCATAGTTCTAAAGAAATCTTCTGGTGTGGGATGCTTAAACATCCATCTTTGAGAATATGTTTTGAAAGCATGATCAAATAACTCAGGTCCCATAATAGTCTCTCTTAAGATATTAAGTGCTGTTGCAGGTTTACCATAAGCATTATTACCAAGTTGGTATACATTCTCAGGGTTAGACATAATTGGAGAAATAAAATCTTGATTCCCCTTCATATAATTTACAATTTTAGAAGGTGCACCTCTTCGAGATGGATATGCTTTATTGTTACCTATTGCATTTGGAAAGTTTTCTCCAAATTCTTGCTCTGTAAGATATTGCATAAAAGTATCTAATCCTTCATCCATCCATCCCCACTGACGCTCATCACTATTTACAATCATAGGGAAATAGTTATGTCCTACTTCATGTATAATTACAGAAATCATCCCATACTTTGTACGATCACTATACGTTCCATCCTCATTTGGACGTCCATAATTCCAACATATCATAGGGTATTCCATTCCTTGACCTTTAGCATGTACTGAAATTGCCTTTGGATATGGATAATCAAATGTAAATTTAGAATACGTTTCTAATGTTTGTACTATTGCCTTTGTAGAATACTCTTCCCATAATGGATTACCTTCTGGTGGATATATAGAAATTGCCATCACATCACGTTCTGGAAAACGAACAGCTTGTGCATCCATAATATATCTACGTGATGATGTAAAAGCAAAATCACGCACATTTTGAGCTTCTAGTTTCCAAGTCTTTGTTTTTGTTGAATTTCCAGTTGCTATTTGTTCTGCCTCTGCTTGCGTACGAATAATTACTGGTGCATCATATGACTTTTTTGCTCTTTCCCAACGCTTATACTCTTCTTTGCTGTAAACGTCTTTTAAGTTTGTAATCTCTCCTGTACCATCTAGTAAATGATCTGCAGGTACTGTAATATTTACTTCGTAATCTCCAAATGGTAATGCAAATTCTCCATTCCCCCAAAATTGATAATTTTGCCATCCTTCTACATCATTGTAAACAGCCATTCTTGGAAAAAACTGTGCAATAATATATCCATTATTACCATCATTATAAATTTCATATCCAGAGCGAGCTCTATTTATTGTATGATTAGGAATATTATAATCCCATTGGATAGAAAATTCAAAAGACTCTCCTGATTTTAACGCCGTTGGCATATCTACACGCATCATTGTAAAATTAACCGTGTGCTTTAAAGGTTTACCATTTGCTGTTACTTGATTTACATTAAACCCTCCATCAAAAGGTTCTGACATATAACTAGACACAAAAGTTCCTGGCTGACTTACAGCTCCTACGCCTCCTCCATTTTTCTCTTTTGCAGGAGAATCACTTGCACGTACATTTTGATCTAATTGTACCCATAAGTATTCAAGATCATCTGGCGAATTATTTTTATACGTGATTGTCTCATATCCTGTAATACGTTGCTTCGCATCATCAAGTTGGATATCCATTTTATAATCTGCCTCATTCTGGTAGTACTCATGTCCTGGAGCTCCAGAAGCTGTACGATAAGAATTAGGAGTAGACATTTCATTGTAGAGTTGTCTAAATTTATTTCCATTCTCATGTCCTCCTTCACGCTCTTCCTCTTGAGCATACCCTAAGGATACAGATAAGAATAATATCGCGCATAGCGCGTACTTAAAACGAATCATAGTATAGTATAATTAAATTAAGCCCCTAAAATAGCCAAACCTCGAGTTTTTTAGGAATCTATTCTGAAAAATTTAACACAGCTTTAGCATTACCGTCTATAAGTAAAAGACTTTTCTTTTTGCCTAGAATATTTGTGTGTACCATATTCTTTTGTTCAGAAAACGCATCCATGAGTATGGTATTCTCAATTTCAATGGTTTGTAAAGATGATATCTCTGTCACTTCTATATAACAAACAACATAATCATCTTCATACTCTTTACCTAAATAAGTAAGTACTCCTTCCTCTCCATTAATGGAAATTTTCATTTTACGAGTAAGGTATTTCTTTATATACGTATCTAGTTTTTTTTGATCTGCAGTCGCATCTACAATGATCTTTTCATCATAACGTTCTCTCAAAACATCTTCTAAGTCATCATAAAAAACACGTGTAATAATTTGTAATGAAGCAGCTTCTTCATCATAGGTAATATCTGTAACACTAAGATAATATTTATGCATTGTAAAAGACATAAACACAAAAATGGATGTTACTGCAATAAGAAGGTGTCGTTTTTTCATTAGTCAATATTAATTACGCTTTCGCGAAAGCGTACTCTTAAAATAAAATTGTAATATAATATGATTTGTATATCATAGCATTTTTCAAAAAATATGCCATTATTCTTTTTCTCGCTCCTTTAATTCAAGATATCCTTTTGATTTCTCCATCATAAATTCAAAAAGACCCAAAGCATTATCAGTATCTACAAAGGCTTTTGCATCTTTATCTTCAAACACATAGTACACGAAATCTTCTATAAGATCTTCGGGTATATTCAAGTTTTTCATATAAATAGTATCCGAAATACGATATCTACTTTCTTGTACAATTTTTTGAAAACGAGATACTTCAATATGTTTTTTAAGCATTTTAAGCCTTCCAGTAATAGAATTAATAAGTCCATCTAAAGGAATTCCTCCAGAGCTAGAAATCGCAGTATGATACCTTCGTTCTTCTATGGTACGTTTTGGAGCTGTATTTTCTGGAATGCCTAATTGCCCAGCAGTAACTTCTTTTTTAAATTGCGTTCCCCTAATATCTTTATTTAAATTCCCAGTAAGATCTATATTACTAATATTTACATTATCCAACTCTGTAATCTTAGGAATGAGATATAAAGAAATTCTTTTACGATTATACATCGTTTGGTTTACGACAAATTGTCTAGACTCGTATTGAACAGCACTTATATTGATCGTATCATTTACTCTAGCTTTGATTCTAAAAAAACCATTCGCATCTGTAGTAGTTCCTGCTTTCAAAGAAATATTAACCACTGTAAGTTGTGCTCTATCAATAGTATCATTAAGTATTTGCCCTTCCAATTGTATTGATTTTTGAGCATACGTTATTGAACTCAACATCAAAAAACAACACACAAAACAGCCTAAGATTTTATTCATTTTTTATATTCTTTTTTAATACTCCTTCTTTTTCTTTTAAATGTAAATACTTTTTTGATTTAGTAAGCATATAATCTAATAATTCTATGGCATTTTTGTCATCCTCACTTCCTTCTTTCTTTTTTTCTTCAAAAACAAAATATACAAAATCTTCAATGAGTTCTTCAGGAATATTAAGAGATTTCATATAAAGTGAGTCGGAAAACTTTTCTCTAGCTTTCTCTACCTTTATTTGAAAACGAGCCGTCTTCAAATGTCTCTTATACATTTTTGCTTGACCATTAATTGCCATAATCAAAGCTCCAAATGCTCCTGCTCCACCTACACTAGTACTATATAACCTTCGTTCTTCAGGAGTAAAAGGCGCATGCGCATTTACTGGAAGCCCTATACTTGCTGCAGTAATCTCTTTTTTAAGAGGTGTATTTAAAATATCCCTCCGTAAATTTCCAGTAAGATCTATATTACTTATTTTAACTTCATCTAATACATTAATCTTTGGTACTAGATACAAAGAAACCTCTCTTTTATCATACATCTTCTGTGTAACTACAAATTGTCTAGACTCATAGTGTACAGCACTTATATTTATGGTATCCTGTACTTTTACCGAAATTTCAAAAATACCAGCTTCATTTGTTATAGCTCCTTTTTTTAAGCTAATATTAACGACAGTAAGCGAAGCTTTTTCTATAGAATCATTAAGGATTTGACCACGAAGCACAATAGCTCCTTGCCCTATGGCAGAAGTGGTTAATAATAAAGAAAAAAAGAGTAGTAGTTTATGCATACGTCATTAGTTATATCAAAGAAACATTTTCGTATGCCATGAAAAACTTAATGCGCCTATAAACTTTTGTTAATTGAAGATCAATACTTACTTTTAAAAATTAACAGGATATCACTTCACATTTGGAGTCAACATACAAACCAATATCGTCCATGTCTAAAAATCTGATTATTGCAAGTACATCTACAATACACGGAAGTGGTTATTTAGAATATATATTACCAGAATTAGAAATACTTTTTGATTCAACTCAAGAAATTTTATTTATCCCATATGCGAGACCTGGAGGAATATCACATGAGAGATACACAGAAATTGTAGCCAAGGCATTTAAAAAAATTAATAAAGAGATTATAGGCATTCATACATACGATGATCCCATACAAGCTGTAGAAAATGCAAAAGGCATATTTACAGGTGGAGGCAATACATTTGTTTTAGTAAACCAATTATACAAAACAGATGTGATGCCAACACTACGTAAAAGAATATATGAAGGAATCCCATATTTAGGAACGAGTGCTGGAAGCAATATCTGTGGATTAACTATGCAAACTACAAACGATATGCCTATTACATATCCTCCTAGTTTCAAAACATTAGGTATTGTCCCTTTTAATATTAATCCACACTATTTAGACCCTATAGAAAACAGTACCCACATGGGAGAAACGCGTCAAACTAGAATCAAAGAATTCCATGCGCATAACACCTTACCTGTTGTTGGTTTACGAGAGGGAAGTTGGTTACATGTTCAAGGTGAAACTATACAACTCAAAGGTAACCCTACTGCTCGTATATTTAAAAAAGACAAGTCTCCTTACGAAATCAAACAGGGTAGCTATTTAGAGTTTTAATTTTTTGCTTTCGCGAAAAAAACCAATACCCTACCACAAAGTATATATCTTAATTTTTTCAAACTCAAGCACAAAAAAAGGCTTTGTATTTTACAAAGCCTTTTGAGCGGGAGACCGGGTTCGAACCGGCGACATTCAGCTTGGAAGGCTGACGCTCTACCAGCTGAGCTACTCCCGCTGGTTAAGCGGTGGCAAAAATATGCATTTTTATCAAACTGAAAAAATTTATTTTTAAAAATGATAGTTCCCTATTTTAATATTAATAAAAATAGTGCATTTCATCGATACAAACATTCGTTTCGTCTATATTTTTGAATCTCAAAATTTATAAAACCCTACTTTTCAGTCAATTATTATATTTATAAAAATCATTTTTACGGTAACCCCATTATATCTGTAATACAAAACCTCATATGAATAAAAAAATTATTTTATTTATGATATTACTTAGCTCTATAAGTAGTATCGCTCAAATAAAAATTGGAAACAATCCAAATAGCATAGACAACAACTCTCTTCTAGAACTAGAAAGCACTTCTAAAGTTCTTGTGATTACACGGGTAACAAATACTCAAATGAATGTGATTACTCCACTTGCTGGTGCTATGGTGTATAATACTGACGAAAATTGCGTTTTTCAGTACAACGGAATCAATTGGACAAGTCTTTGTAATATTGATAATGCTCCTACCCTAGTAGATAATCAAGATGGTACCTACACATTTACAAATATATTAGGAGAAACAATCATTATAGATACAAATGCGACATCAAGTCCATACAATAATGCGAATTCTGGACTAAACGCAACAAATGTTCAAGACGCTATAGACGAAATTATTGCTAATGATCTTGATACAGATCCCACAAACGAATTACAAACATTTTCTATAGATGGAACAGAATTAACCTTAAGTAATGGAGGTGGTACAATAATATTACCCACATCAGAAGGACCACAAGGTGATGTTGGACCACAGGGACCAGCTGGAAATGATGGTGCGAACGGTGCTGATGGTGCTGACGGAATAAATGGAACCGATGGAGCTGACGGTGCACAAGGGCCACAAGGTGATGTTGGACCGCAAGGACCAGCAGGAAACGATGGTGCAAACGGTGCTGATGGTGTAGACGGAATAAATGGAACTGACGGTGTACAAGGACCACAAGGTGATGTTGGACCACAAGGACCAGCAGGAAACGATGGTGCGAACGGAACTGATGGAATTGACGGAATAAATGGAGTGGATGGAGCCGACGGTGCACAAGGACCACAAGGAGATGTTGGACCACAAGGACCAGCTGGAAATGATGGTGCGAACGGTGCTGATGGAACTGACGGAATAAATGGAGCCGACGGTGCACAAGGACCACAAGGTGATGTTGGACCACAAGGACCTGCAGGGAACAATGGTGCGAACGGTGCTGATGGTGCTGACGGAATAAATGGAACTGATGGAGCCGACGGTGCACAAGGACCACAAGGTGATGTCGGACCACAAGGACCAGTAGGAAACGATGGTACAAACGGTGCTGATGGTGTAGACGGAATAAATGGAACTGACGGTGTACAAGGACCACAAGGTGATGTTGGACCACAAGGACCAGCTGGAAATGATGGTGCGAACGGTACTGATGGTGCTGACGGAATAAATGGAACCGATGGAGCTGACGGCGCACAAGGACCACAAGGTGATGTTGGACCTCAAGGACCTGCAGGAAACGATGGTGCGAACGGAGCTGATGGTGTTGACGGAATAAATGGAGCCGACGGCGCACAAGGACCACAAGGTGATGTTGGACCACAAGGACCAGCTGGAAATGATGGAGCCAACGGAGCAGATGGTACTGATGGAATAAATGGAGCCGATGGTGCACAAGGACCACAAGGTGATGTTGGACCGCAAGGTGATGTTGGACCGCAAGGACCGGCAGGAAATGATGGTGCGAACGGTGCTGATGGTACTGACGGAATAAATGGAACTGATGGAGCCGACGGTGCACAAGGACCACAAGGTGATGTTGGACCACAGGGACCAGCAGGAAACGATGGTACAAACGGTGCTGACGGAATAAACGGAGCTGATGGTGTTGACGGAATAAATGGAACTGATGGAGCCGACGGTGCACAAGGACCACAAGGTGATGTTGGACCACAAGGACCTGCAGGAAATGATGGAGCCAACGGAGCAGATGGTACTGACGGAATAAATGGAACCGATGGAGCACAAGGGCCACAAGGTGATGTTGGACCGCAAGGACCAGCAGGAAACGATGGTGCGAACGGAGCTGATGGAGCTAACGGAATAAATGGAGCTGACGGAGCACAAGGACCGCAAGGTGATACTGGACCGCAAGGACCTGCAGGAAATGATGGTGCGAACGGAGCTGATGGTGTTGACGGAATAAATGGAGCTGACGGTGCACAAGGACCACAAGGTGATGTTGGACCACAAGGACCAGCAGGAAATGATGGTGCAAACGGTGCTGATGGAGCTAACGGAATAAATGGAACCGATGGAGCTGACGGTGTACAAGGACCACAAGGTGATACTGGACCGCAAGGACCAGCAGGAAACGATGGTGCAAACGGTGCTGATGGAGCTAACGGAATAAATGGAGCCGATGGAGCTGACGGCGCACAAGGACCGCAAGGAGATGTTGGACCGCAAGGACCTGCAGGAAATGATGGCGCGAACGGAGTTGATGGTGCTGACGGAATAAATGGAACTGATGGTGCACAAGGACCGCAAGGTGATGTTGGGCCGCAAGGACCAGCAGGAAATGATGGTGCAAACGGAGCTGATGGAACTGACGGAATAAATGGAGCCGACGGTGCACAAGGACCACAAGGTGATGTTGGACCGCAAGGACCAGCAGGAAACGATGGTGCAAACGGTGCTGATGGAACTGACGGAATAAATGGAACCGATGGAGCCGACGGTGCACAAGGACCGCAAGGTGATGTTGGACCGCAAGGACCGGCAGGAAATGATGGTGCGAACGGAGCTGATGGTACTGACGGAATAAATGGAACGGATGGAGCCGACGGTGCACAAGGACCACAAGGTGATGTTGGACCGCAAGGACCAGCAGGAAACGATGGTGCGAACGGAGCTGATGGAGCTAACGGAATAAATGGAACTGATGGAGCCGACGGTGCACAAGGACCACAAGGTGATACTGGACCGCAAGGACCAGCAGGTAACGATGGTGCAAACGGAGCTGATGGTGCGGATGGAGCTGACGGAATAAATGGAACGGATGGAGCCGACGGTGCACAAGGGCCACAAGGTGATGTTGGACCGCAAGGACCAGCAGGAAACGATGGTGCAAACGGTGCTGATGGAACTGACGGAATTAATGGAGCCGATGGCGCACAAGGACCTCAAGGTGATGTTGGACCGCAAGGGCCAGCTGGAAATGATGGAGTCAACGGAGCAGATGGTACTGACGGAATAAATGGAACGGATGGAGCCGACGGCGCACAAGGACCACAAGGTGATATTGGACCTCAAGGACCTGCAGGAAACGATGGTGCGAACGGTGCTGATGGTGCTGATGGAATAAATGGAACTGATGGAGCCGACGGTGCACAAGGACCACAAGGTGATGTTGGACCACAAGGACCAGCAGGAAACGATGGTGCAAACGGAGCAGATGGAGTTGACGGAATAAATGGAGCTGACGGAGCACAAGGACCGCAAGGTGATACTGGACCGCAAGGACCTGCAGGAAATGATGGTGCGAACGGAGCTGATGGTGTTGACGGAATAAATGGAGCTGA
>NZ_JBDUXP010000002.1:0-376952 GCF_039945015.1 Dokdonia sp. | reverse complement strand
ACCTGTCTTTACAGCAGAAGTTGTAGAGAGTTCATTTAATCCAGGAGGTCTTTATACGGTAGAGGTTACCTATGTGAGTGCATTTAATAGCAGTCCAGAGGATTTTGAATATGCTATAGATGATGGTCCTTTCCAATCAAGTACGACCTTTACAGGAGTACCTCCAGGGGAGCATACAGTATTTGGGCGTAGAATCTCAGGAGAGTGTAGTATCTCAGAGGTGGTCATTGGAATTATAGATTACCCAAGATTCCTTACTCCAAATGCAGATGGTTTCCACGATACGTGGAATATCATAGGAATTGGAGTGGCACCAAATCTAAATGCGAAGATTTACATATTTGATCGTTTTGGGAAGTTGATCAAACAGTTGAGCCCAACTAGTGAAGGATGGGATGGTACCTTTAATGGTCAACCATTACAATCGGATGATTATTGGTTTAGAGTTAACTTTACAGAACCAGATGGAGAATTCACTCAAAGAGAATTTGTAGGGCACTTTACCTTAAAAAGATAAGACTCTTTTAAAAAGAGAATACTATAAAAGAAAGCCTCCTAGTATAATCACTAGGAGGTTTTTTTATGGAAAAGATTGTTATGTTTTCTCACATACTAAAACAACTTTTTTAGTATCTAGTAATGTTGTAAAAAAGAGATAGGTATCACCTCCATCAGAAATTTTAAATTTCTTACGAAGTTCGGCAACAGATATTCCAAAATTCCTTGTAGTTATGTGCGCTTTCTGAATACCAAGTGTTTTCTTAAACTGTTTGTTATAAGGTAGTATTGTATTGATTTTGAAACTTCTTCCAGGAAAAGAGATTAGTTTATTACTAGTATATAATTGTGTGTTTTGTTGTAATTTATCAATATTGTAATGATTACTTATCCAATTAAAAGCTCCAGATTTTAATAATGAAGCATTGGGTTCATATAAATAGGATTTTGGGAATTCATAAGTCGCTTCGGCAGTAAGCATAGTATCAAGAGTAAAAGTTGTCAGATCTTTTTTATCTCCAATAATATTAATGGTATGTACACATACATCTTGACTGTTTTCTTGTTTCAAACACCATAGAAGTTCTTTTACTTCGTTTTTTACTGCTACAATATGTATTTCAGAAACATTCTTAAGTTCACTTAATCCAGCGGCAATATCAAGTAGAGGAGCTGTTTTAATCCATAGGGTAGTACATTTTGACAATAATATGTCTAAATGTTCTGGAACATTAGGCAGACAGTCTTTAAGCATAAAAACTTTCCCTTTTGCATCTGTACGTCTTCCAGGGTCAACATAAATGGTATTAAAATACAGGTTTTGATTAGATAGATACTCTATGCTATGATCAGTAATACAGGTGATTCCTGTGGCTTCTAGGGTTTCGAAGTTCGCTTTCGCGAAAGCGGATATCTTCTCATTTACCTCCACATGAGTAACATTAGGAATTACTTTTGAAAAATAATAACTATCAATACCGAACCCTCCTGTGATATCAATTATAGATTCCCCTTTTAATAAACTGGCTTTATACTGAGCTGTTACTTGAGATGATGTTTGTTCTATATTTACTTTAGGAGGAAAGAGGATTCCTTTGGTCTCGTACCATAATGGTAATTTTGATTTTATACGACGTTTACCTTCTAGTTGCTGCGCTAGTTCTTGAATTGTAATTTCAGGAAATGGACTTCCTTTAAATATAAAAGTTGCAATTGGACTATGGAGATGTTCTTCTAAATATTCTTGAACATCAGGTCTTACCAGTGCTAGATTCATTACAAGTTTTTAGTGAGCTTTTGTACAATCTTCCAATTAGGAACAAATTCTTTTGCAATAACCTTAAGAGCGGTATATACAGGGATTGCGACAATCATACCAACTACTCCAAATAATAATCCTGCAATAATGATGATGAGAAAAATCTCTAAGGGATGTGATTTTACACTATTACTAAATATAAATGGCTGACTTATAAAGTTGTCAATAAGTTGAGCAATAAAGTATCCTACCATTACTTTGATCGTTGTAGGCAAAATGACTGTTTGAAAATCCATATTTAGATTGCTAGACATAGAAAGAACCATAATAATAACACCCCCAATTAATGGACCTACATATGGAATAAGGTTAAGCAATGCGCATAAAAAAGCAATGACAAGTGCATTTTTAATTCCAAAAATCAATAAAATGGTTGTGTATAATATAAATAATACAAGGATCTGAAGTAGTAGTCCTAGAAAATAACGAGATAATAAATCTTTAATTTTATTAAATGATTGTGTAGCTCTGTATTCATTATTATCCTTAACAAGAGTCATAATACCTTGATGGAGTAGAGCACTATCTTTTAATAGGAAGAACGTAATAAAAATGACGGAGAATAATCCAATGCTTAAAGACCCTAAAGTTCCTAAAAGACTATTAAGTAGATTTGGAATGGCACCAAAACTAAAGGTTGAACCTAGATCCATACTTTCTAATGTCTTGAATAAATCAATATTTCTATCAGAAAAATAAGTATTTATCTGATTAAATAAAGATGACAAATCGTTTTTTAAACTATCCAGGTTAAGTAGTGATAAGTTTTGTCCTTGCTCTGCTATAAGTGGAATAAACATAGCCATAATGCCTAATAAGATTCCAAAAATAATGAGCATCGTAAATCCAACAGCAAGACCGTTTTTAAATTTTAAACGTTTTCTTAAAAAACGAATGATAGGTCTACCAATAAGCGAAATAATAGATGCTATGACAATATATGCCAAGACACTACGTATTGCGTATAAAAAATAAAGTAAGAGTATAATTCCAGCTAAAATACCGACAGCTCGTAAAATGCCGTATGTGATTGTATTTGATTTCATCCCTATAAATATAATGATTTGACAAATGTCATAGTTGGTTTGACGGTTGCTTGCTTATTTTGTTACTTCTACACGCAGATTATATAGGGCAATGGCTGTTGCCTGAGCAACATTCATACTACTATTATGTCCATACATTGGAATATGAAGCGTGTGATGTATGCTATTTAATACTTCTGGTGATATACCGTGTCGTTCATCGCCAATAGCCAAGACTAGTTTATCATACACAGTAACATCAAAAGAATGTATAGGCATGCTCTGAGATGTTATTTCTAAAGCAATACTTGTATATCCTTTTGTATGTAATTCTTTTAATTTTTTGATTGGGGTTTCACTTTCGTGAAAACGAACATTTTCCTGTGTATTTCTTGCTGTTTTTTTAAGTCTACTACTCGTGAGATCAATGTTCGTACCGCAAAAAATAACTTCTGAGACTGCAAATGCATCTGCAAGACGGAAAATAGCTCCAATATTAGCAGGGCTTTTGACATGATCACATAGCAGTATAATATCTCTAGTTATAGCACTATTTTTATGACTCTCATGCGTAAGTTGATTATTATCCATCCTTTACCATTACTTTATTAAAGGCACTTGCCTTTTTATCTTGCTCTCTCCAAGCAATAAATGGAATACTACTTATAATAGGAATTGAAATAACTACCACAAAAAGTGAAACTGCAAGTGTAAAAACTATAGCCATGATTGTAAGGGATATACCTATAAGTCCACCAATAATTAACATCCATTTATTAGGTTTTGCATGAACTCTATTAATACGGCGTTTTACTACAATGCCACAATGTTTACATCGCTCATGAATGGTATTACCTCTTTCTGTCTGAAGTTCAAAACGATTGGTGGCCTTTGTTTTAAAACTGTTTTCTTCTTGGCAAGAACTACAATAGTAATATAGTTTCATTTGTTAATTTTCAAATGCATACTTAACGATATTTGCTCCCATTTGTAATGCTTTTTGACGCACAGACGCTGGGTCATTATGAACCTCTGGATCTTCCCAACCATCACCGAGGTCACTTTCTGTAGTAAATAACACTACGATTCTATTATTTGAATACAATGCTAGTGCTTGAGGGCGTTTACCATCGTGCTCATGAATTTTTGGTAATCCTTGAGGAAACTTATAAGCTATTGAAAAAAGAGGATGTGAAGCTGGTAATTCTACAAGTTCCTGATCAGGAAATACTTTCTTAAGTTCTTTTGGTAAGTATTCTGCCATTCCATAATTATCATCTATATGTAAAAAACCACCGCTTTGTAGGTAGTTACGCAAGTTTTCTGCTTCTTCGTCAGAAAAAAAGACGTTTCCATGTCCTGTCATATGAACTAGAGGATATTGAAAAATATCAACACTTCCAGGATCTACAGTATCTGGTTTTCCATCCATAGCTGTACTAATATTCTCATTGCAAAATGTAATAAGATTTGGTATAGAAGTAGGGTTGGAGTACCAATCACCACCACCTTTATATTTTAAAACAGCAAGATTTTGAGATTGTATAGTTGAAAAACTTAAACACAATATACTACATAAAACAATAATTCTCATAAAGCCTATTTATAACACTAATGTACATATAAAAATAAATTTTATAACTCATTTTAGAGGATTCTTAGGATGTTAAAATTTTGATAATTATATGAATAATAGGCATACTAGATTTTTTGGAATTATTTTTACGTTAGATGTGTAACATTTTATGAAAATAACTACTTATTACACAAATTATAATTTAATATAAAAACTATGAAAAAGACTGTATTTGCAGTTACTTCTTTGCTACTAATGGGATTTGCTATGAACGCCCAAAAAGTGAATTATGAGGAGTATGATTTAGACAATGGAATGCATGTAATCCTACATCAGGATAATGGTGCGCCAGTTGTAACCACATCAGTGATGTATCATATAGGTGCAAAAGATGAAGACCCGACAAAAACTGGCTTCGCACACTTTTTTGAACACCTTCTTTTCGAAGGTACAGAAAACGTAGAGCGTGGGGAATGGTTTAAAATTGTTACCTCAAATGGAGGACGTAATAATGCAAACACATCTCAAGACAGAACGTATTATTATGAAGTATTTCCATCAAATAATTTAGAGTTAGGGCTATGGTTGGAATCTGAGCGTTTATTACATCCTATCATTAATCAAATAGGAGTTGATACTCAAAAAGAAGTGGTACAAGAGGAACGTAGATTACGTGTAGATAATGCTCCCTACGGAAGATTTCAAGAAGAAATTGGAAAACTATTATTTACAAAACACCCATATAGATGGTCTACTATAGGATCGTTAGATCACCTAGCTAGTGCTTCATTAGAAGACTTTAGGAATTTTAATAAGACCTATTATGTACCTAACAATGCGGTACTTGTTGTAGCTGGAGATTTTGAAATGGCTAGCACAAAAAAAATGATTCAAGATTATTTTGGACCTATTCCAAGAGGAAAAGATATTAAACGTAATACGTTTATAGAAGATCCAATCTCTGGAAATATTAGAAAAAAGGTATATGATCCAAATATTCAAATACCTGCTATTTTCTTAGGGTACAGAACACCTGCACAAACAGATAGAGATGCCTATGTACTTAATATGGTTTCTTCTGTATTAAGTGATGGTCCTAGTTCTAGACTTTATAAAAAGCTAGTAGATGATAAGAAAATGGCATTACAAGTCTTTGCTTTTAGTAATGCGCAAGAAGATTATGGTTCATATCTTATTGGAGGATTACCATTAGGTGATGTTAGCTTGGATGATCTTATCGGAGAAATGGACGAGGAGATTGTAAAAATGCAAACAGAATTAATCTCAGAGCGTGATTATCAAAAACTACAAAACAAGTTTGAAAACCGTTTTGTAAACTCAAATAGTAGTGTTGAAGGGATAGCAGGATCACTGGCTACTTATTATATGCTTTATGATGATACGAGTTTAATCAATAATGAAATTGATATTTATCGTTCTATTACTCGCGAAGAAATCAAAGCTGCAGCTGTAAAGTATTTGCAGAAGGAACAACGCATTATTTTAGAATATTTACCAGAAACTGCAAAAGAAAACTAATGAAAAAGAATATTATACTAGGTGCCTTTTTACTACTGGTAACGGCATCATTTGCACAAATAGATCGTAGTAAGCAACCTGAACCAGGACCAGCTCCTACGATTAATTTACAAGACCCAAATACATTTTCCCTTAAAAACGGACTTAAAGTATTGGTTGTAGAGAACCATAAACTTCCTAGAGTGTCTATTCAACTTACGATGGATAATCCTCTTATTGTAGAAGGAGACAAGGCAGGAACTTCAGATCTTGTGTCTTCATTACTTGGGAAAGGATCACAAACTATCTCAAAGGATGATTTTAATGAAGAAGTAGATTTCTTAGGTTCTTCAATTAATTTTGGTTCTCAAAGCGCTTTTGCCAATGGATTATCAAAATACTTTGAACGTATTTTAGAATTGATGGCAGACGCAGGAATCAATCCAAATTTCACACAAGAAGAGTTTGATAAAGAACGTGAACGTATCATAGAAGGAATTAAGAGTAATGAAAAAAGCGTTTCTGCAATAGCGGGTCGTGTACAAGGATTACTTGCGTATGGAGCAGATCATCCGTATGGAGAATATACAACGGAAGAGACCATTAACAATGTAACTCTTGCTGATGTAACCAAGTTTCATAGCGATTATTTCCGTCCTAATAATGCATATCTTATCATTATAGGAGATGTTAATTTTAAAGATGTACAAAAGGCAGTAAAGAAAAATTTTAAAAAATGGGAAACAGGAGTTATTCCTACAACATCATTTGGTACGCCTAAAAACCCATCAAAAACAGAAATTGATTTTGTAGAGATGGATAATGCTGTGCAATCTGAAATTGCAGTTCAAAATACGGTATCTCTTAAAATGAGTGATTCAGATTATTTTCCAACACTCATTGCAAATAAAATCTTAGGTGGAGGAGGAGAAGCACGTTTGTTTAATAACTTACGTGAGGATAAAGCTTATACCTATGGAGCATATTCAAGGATAGGGAGTAATGAAAAGACTGTAAGTCGTTTTAGTGCTTCGGCAAGTGTACGTAATGCAGTTACAGATAGTGCTGTTGTAGAATTTGTAAAAGAAATCGAAAAAATAGGATCTACACCTGTTTCTGATGAAGAGCTTGCAAATGCTAAGGCAAAGTATGTTGGAGACTTTGTACTCGCCTTAGAACGTCCACAAACAATTGCAAACTATGCATATAACATTGAGACGAGAGGTCTTTCTAAAGATTTCTACAAAAACTACCTTTCTAATATAAACAAGGTATCTAAAGGAGATGTACAAAATGCTGCTCAAAAATACTTCCAAGGTGATAATGCTCAGATTGTTGTTACAGGTAAAGGAAGTGAAGTAGCAGAAAACTTAGAAAACATTGTTATTAATGGTGAAAAATTAAAAGTCAACTATTATGACAAAACAGGAAAGAAAATTGCTAAACCTGAATATAAAAAGGAAATTCCTGCAGATGTAAATGTGACTAAAGTATTACAAAGTTATATAGATGCTATCGGAGGGACCAATGCCATTACAAATGTAAATTCTGTATTGATAAAAGCAGAAGCATCTATACAAGGGCAAATCTTAAATCTAGAACTTAAAAAGACAACCAAAAATCAATTTGTTCAAGACATTATGATGGCTGGAAATTCTATGTCTAAGCAAGTAGTCGACGGAAATAAAGGATATGTAGTTGCTCGTGGACAGCGTAAAGACCTTTCTGAAGAAGAACTTAAACAAATACAAACAGAGTCATCACCCTTTCCAGAAGTAAACTGGCTAAATGGAGGTGTTACCCTTGAAAAAATAGAAAAGGTAAATGGAGAAGATGCTTATATTCTTAGAGTCTCTGACGAAAAAACAATAGCATACAGTGTTAAAACTGGACTAAAAGTCCAAGAAACTACGACAACTCCAGCGGGCACACAAACGCTTTCGTATAGTGAGTATAAAGACCTTGAAGGGATTAAATTTCCATTTGTGCTTTCTCAAACTTTTGGGCCTCAAAAATTTGATTTTAATGTCACAGAAATCAAAGTAAATGAAGGAGTCTCTGATCAAGATTTTGATTAAGAATCAAACATTTTAAATACATTAAAAGGGCTAGTGTGACACTAGTCCTTTTTTTATTATTCTATATCCGCTTTCGCGAAAGCGAACTCAAAAACCCCTTCAAAAAGAGTATAATTAATATTTTACTATATTTACCCAACCCAAATTATTAAGTACCTACATTATGAAAAAAGCAATATTACTTATCATAGGCTGTCTAGCTTATGTATCTGTTCAAGCACAACAACCTACTGTTACTGCTGAACAAATTAAAAAAGATGTACAAGCCAAAGTACAAGCAATCACCTTAGAAGTAAAATTTACAGATGTTCAAAAAGAGCTTTTAACAAAGCTTTTAATATATAATGAAGAATCTAAAACAGAAATACTTGCAGAAGATTCAAATGCAAATCCTATTAAAAATGTAGATATGAATACATATTTTACTCAGGAACAACGTAATGCTATATACAAACATCGTATGGTTGTGCAACAAAAAACACTTTCTATAGCCCCTACTAGTAGCACCAATTCATCAAAAAGTAAATTCTAATATACCATTAGAATATATCATATTAAAACTCGGCAATGCCGAGTTTTTTGCTTTCTAACGTAAGGCTATCTGTATTCTAAAGACTCATTTTATTAAAAAAGAATACTATGCGTCACTCTCATAAAATTACACTGCTCTTTATTCTCTTATTTCAGACAGGTTTATTTGCACAAAAAACACCTACTGTAATTGAGTTATTTACTTCACAAGGTTGTAGTAGTTGTCCTCCTGCAGACGCACTTCTAGAAGAAATCAAAAACACATATGGAGCAGATGTTATTACGCTTTCATATCATGTAGATTATTGGGATTATATTGGGTGGAAAGATCCTTTTGCAACACAAGCATTCACAAAGAAGCAATATGGTTATGCCGAAAAATTTAGATCACGTGGTGTATATACACCACAAGCCGTAATTAATGGGCGTAGTCATTATACAGGCTCAGATAAATCATCCATATATCGTGTTTTAAAATCTAAAAATGAGCACGTATTGCCTATAAGCATTACAGTATCTAATATTCGCAAAAAAGACAAAGAAATTGCTGTAGATTATACAATTTCAGATGCAACACAAGCTAATGAACTTACATTTGTTATTGCTATAAACGAGAAAACAACCCAAATAAAACGAGGTGAAAATAGAAATAAGACGTTAAAAAACACACACATCGTTATTGCAGAGCAAACAATACATAGATATGCTACATCTGGACAAGTAACGTTGCATATTCCTAGTTGGGTAGAAGCAAGTGATCAACTTTCTATAGTCGCGTATGCTACAAAAACAAATGTTGGTATTGTAAGTGCTATTACAAAGGCTATATAAACCTTTAACTTACTTTTTATATGGAATTGTAATCATTATAGACACTTCATTACGAGATCTCTTATCATACACATAAATATCAAAATCTTGTGTGTTGATAGTCGTAGTTCCAACAAAGGTTGTATCTGCTTTATTCTTAAAAAACCATGTAATCTCTTGAGTAATTCCTTTAATGGTTAATGTGCCGCTTACGCGAAAACCTTGACCAGTAGATTCAATAAGCGTACTTTTAAAATATATGCGAGGGTGTGTTTTGGAAGAAAAATACTTTGTACTTCGCAAATGCCTATTGCGAAACCAATTGTCTGTATCCAAACTTTCTGAAGCTACAGACCCTGAGATGGTTGCGCTTTCAATTGCATCTAAATCAATTTGTCCCATAAAAATAAAGTCACTCATCGTACCAGAAACTTCTTGATCTTGAAAATAGAAAGAGATATGAGTATTGTCCTCATCTATAGTAAGTTCTTGTGCAAGTGTAAGGGAACTACATAATAGAAAAACATATAAAATGGATATTTTCATAATACAACTATGGATAATCAATATATAAATGTACTACATTAGTTCTCTTAAAGTTTAAAAACTAACGTATGAAACTCAAAATAGCAATTTTCTTTATCCTACTCATCGGATATACCAGTTGTTCAGATAAGACAGGAACTACAACTACCATACAAGGTGATTTCGCGCATACAGTCTATTTTTGGCTACATAACCCTGATCATTCTGAGGATAGAGAAGCATTTAAAACTTCGCTCACAAATTTTATAAATCAATCTCCATATATCACAACAAAACATATAGGAGTTCCTGCCAAGACCAATAGGGACGTAATAGACAATAGTTATACCTATAGTTTATTACTAACTTTTAAGGATAAAGCAACACAAGATCAATACCAAGAAGAGCCTGCACATAAACAATTTATAGCCGAATCATCTCATTTATGGTCTAAAGTCATCGTATATGATAGTGAAAACCTAAAATAATTTGTCCAATACTTAAGATACTTCGCTTGGTTCTAAGGTATTTACCTTTTTAAGCCAAGTAATAATGAATATTGATACGACTCCTGCAATTGAAAAACCAACAAAAATTGGAAGGGCAGACGTTTTGACAAAACTTCCTATATAAATACTTATAGGAACTGCCATCATCGTAGAGATAAACCCAGTAATAGCTGCTGCCATTCCTGCAATATGTCCTAAAGGTTCCATCGCAAGTGCTCTTATATTTCCAAAGAGAAACCCAATAGATGTAAACTGTAGACAGAAAAAAGCGATTAATACCCATACAGGAGGGTTTTCTCCCGAGTAAAATAACACCGTATATAAAAGCGCTGTAAATAGAAAAAAGAAAAGTGATGTATGTACCAATCGTTTCATTCCAAAGCGAAGTACAAGCGTTCCGTTAAGGTAAATAGCAAGACCTATAGAAAACGCAGTTGTTGCAAAAATATATGGGAACTGATCCTTTAACCCATATTGTAATTCAAAAATTTGCTGAGATGCACTTAGATATACCAAAAAAGTTCCTACAATAAATCCAGAAATAATAGTGTAAGCCATGGTCGTTTTTTGTGAAAGCACTTCTCTAAAGCCCTGAATAAAAGAAACTCCTGTAAATGGAATCTTATTTTCAAGTTTTAGCGTTTCTGGTTGTCGTTTCCAAAACCATATAGAGACTATGATACTAAACAATACTTGAACATAAAAAATAGCTTGCCAATTAAACTGTATAAGTATGAGCTTCCCTAAAGCAGGAGCTATCACAGGAATAAGTATAAAAACAACTGTGATAAATGACATAATACGAGCCATATAGTCGCCACTATACATATCCCGAATAATAGCAATACTAATGGTTCTAGGAGCTGCTAGACCAATGCCTTGTAAAACACGTCCCAGAAGCATCATTTCGAGGCTTTGTGCATACACACAAATAAAACTAGCCCCTATAAATAATGCAAATCCCATGTATACAATAGGTTTACGACCAATACTATCTGAATAAGGACCAAAAAATAAAGGACCAACTCCAAGACCTAAGAAAATGGCTACCACCAGTAATTGGTTATCTACACTATCCTTTATCCCTATTGCAAGACCAATAGTGTCAAGCGCTGGAAGTAGCGCATCTAGTGCTAATGCAGCAATAGACATTAATGATGCCATTAAGGTGACAAACTCAAATTGGGACCTTTTTTTCACGATGCAAAAATAGACGAATACTCCTAGACTAATGAAGAAAGATCGCAAAATAAACGGAATCTACTTCTAAATATAATTCTGATAGGAGAGCTGTAGAAATAGAATTTTTAAATGTAGGATACACTACAATAGAAATTCAATTAAATAAACCTATTTTTATGTTTCCTGAAAAATAATTTATACTATGAATACTAGAATCTTCTATTTTTTAATTGCTCTTGTTTTTATTGGATGTAAAAATGAATCTATAGAAAACCAATCTGAAAATATTTTAGATAGACCTGTAGCTAAAAAAGTAAGTACTGAACTTTTAGAACATGATAAGAGTCGTGTAGACGATTACTTCTGGATGCGATTAACCGATGAACAAAAAAACTCAGAACATCCAGATCAACAAACTCAGGATGTTCTCGAGTACCTTAAAGAGGAAAACAATTATAAAGATGCAACCTTAAAGCATACAGAAAAACTACAAGAGAAGATTTATAATGAAATAATTGGACGAATTAAAAAAGATGAATCTTCTGTTCCTTATACTTTAAATGGATATTCATACTATAATAAGTATAAAGAAGGAAATGACTATTTAATTTATTATCGAAAAAAAATAGGAGAAAATACAAATGAAGAAATTATACTTAACGGCCCAGAAATGGCAAGCGGACTTGCATATTTTGATATAGGAAATAGAAATATAAGTCCTGATAATGAATTATTAGCCTATGGGGTAGACACAGTTTCGAGACGCCAATACACGATTCATTTTAAAAATTTGAAAACAAGAGAAACTTTACCAGATCTTCTTAAAAACACTACAGGCATTGGTGTTTGGGCAAATGATAATAAGACAGTTTTTTATACTACAAAAGATACGGTATCACTTAGATCAAATAAAATTTACAAGCATGTATTAGGAACGCACCAATCAGAAGATCAATTAGTATTTGAGGAGAAGGATGATACTTTTTTTAGCTTTGTCACGAAGTCTAAATCTACTGATTATATTATGATTAATAGTTATAGTACATTATCTACAGAGCACCGTTATCTTTCTGCAGATACTCCAAATGGAAATTGGGAAATAATACAACCAAGAGAGAAAAATTTAGAATATTATGTAGATCATTATGATGATTCTTTTTATATCCGGACCAATTTAAATGCTCAAAATTTTAAATTGGTTACAACACCTATTAATGCAACCTCAAAAGAACATTGGAAAGATGTTATCTCACATCGTGAAGATGTTTTATTACAAGATTTTGAAGTATTTAAAAATCACTTAGCAATACATGAACGCATTGATGGTTTATTAGCGCTTCGTGTTATGAAACAAAATGGTGATAATGATCATTATATTAAGTTTAATGATCCAGCCTATATGACAAGTTTATATAGAAACGTTTCTTTTGATACAAATCTTTTACGTTATAGTTATACCTCTTTAACTACACCGATTAGTATCATAGACTATAATATGGATACAAAAGATGAGACTGTTTTAAAAGAAACTGAAATAGTAGATCCTAATTTCTCTAAGAACAACTATACTTCAGAACGTTTATATGCTACTGCAAACGATGGGACTAAAATACCTGTATCTATAGTGTATAAAAAAGGAATTGAAATTAATAAGGATACCCCCTTATTATTATATGCTTATGGTTCTTATGGTAGTAGTATAGAACCCTCTTTTAGAAATAATAGGTTTAGTCTTTTGGATAGAGGTTTTGTTTACGCAATGGCCCATGTAAGAGGAGGACAAGAAATGGGAAGGTATTGGTATGATGATGGTAAATTATTAAAAAAGAAAAATACATTTACAGATTTTATAAATGTAGGAGAGTTTCTTGTTAAAGAAGAGTATACAAGCCCAAAACACCTTTATGCAATAGGCGGTAGTGCAGGAGGGTTATTGATGGGAGGAATTATAAACATGAAACCAGAACTTTGGAACGGAGTTGTAGCTGCAGTTCCTTTTGTAGATGTTATTTCTACTATGTGGGATGAAACAATTCCTTTAACCACTTTTGAGTTTGATGAGTGGGGAAATCCAAAAGATAAAGAATATTATGATTATATGATATCATATTCTCCTTATGATAATGTAGAAGCTAAAGAATATCCTAATTTATTAGTCACTACTGGATATTGGGATAGTCAAGTTCAATATTGGGAACCCACAAAATGGGTTGCGAAGTTACGTGAATATAAAACAGATGAAAATCTTCTTCTTTTAGATTGTGATATGGAAAGTGGTCATGGAGGAGCATCTGGACGTTTCGAACGTTATAAGAAAGATGCTTTATACTATGCTTTTATCTTAGATTTGGAAGGCATTACAGAATAAATAATTCTGTTTTAAATCAGTTTTATCATTTTTATAAAAGAATAGAGATCATTTTTAATGATTGATAGGTGTTATACGCTTTCGCGAAAGCGTACCAGACAATTCAACACCTTATTACGACACTTCAGTAGATTGTTTTTAGAGATTGTGTAATAAAGTAGGTCTTTTGTACTCAATCAAATCAATCAATCATGAAACATCATACCATCAAATTAGTCCTCTTACCGCTTTTATTCTTACTACATACAGGTATTCTTCTTGCTCAAGAATCGCTCACGAGTCAGCAATGGCAAGAAGATCTAGATTACTTACAGGAACGAGTACATAATGATTTTCCGTCATTATTTAAAAAGATAGATCAAACTCAATGGGATACTGAAGTAGCAAAGTTTCGTGATCAAATCCCAAATTTGCAAGAACACGAAGTTAAAGTAGGCCTTACACGTATGGTTTCGCTTTTTGAATATGGACATACCCAAATTACGTTTAGTACCCTAGCAAAGGATGCTGTACTACCTATAAACTTATATCATTTTGAAGATGGTATTTTTATAGAGGGGGTTCAGAATAATAACAAATCTGTATTAGGAGCTAAACTAATTAAAATAGGTAATACCCCTGTAGCAGATGCTTTAAAAGCAATACGACCAGTTGTTCCTGTAGAAAATGATCAATATTTTAAGGCATATGGATTACGATTTCTAACTGTCCCTTCTATATTACACGCGCAAGGCGTTATTCCAGAATATTCTGAGAATGTTTCTTTGACGCTTGAAAAAGATGGAAAGATGTTTACACATACATTTACATCGGTTCCATTAAAAGAAGTATCTAGAGATTATGGATTTACAATTCCTAATGAAAACTGGATAAGTGTGCGTCAACAAGAGGAAACGCCTTTATATCTTAAAAAACTCCAGGAGAAACTTTTCTTTTTTGAATACTTAGAAGATTCTAAAACACTATATGTACGTCAAAGCTCTGTATTTGATGATAAAGAAGAATCCCTTAAAGATTTCTATAAGCGCTTATTTGCATTTATAGATGCAAACGATGTTGAGAAGTTTGTGTATGATGTTCGATTAAATGGAGGGGGAAATAACTATAACAACAAACCTCTTATAAAAGGGATTTTGGCACGTCCAGAGATCAATAAACGAGGAACTTTCTTTTATCTTATAGGGCGTAATACATTCTCAGCGTGTCAGAACTTAACAAATGAGATAGAAAACTATACAGAAGCTATTATTGTAGGAGAACCTACTGCTGAGAATAAGAATTTTTTAGGAGATGCTAAGCGAGTAACACTTCCTAATTCAAAGATACATGCATATTTATCATTTGCTTGGTGGCAAGATATGCCTCAGTGGGAAAATAAAGATTGGACCATACCACATCTTGCTGTAGCAATGACCTTTAATGATTATGTCACAAACCAAGACCCAGTATTAGATGCCGCCGTAAATTATACAGAAACGAACTTTATTCTAAACCCTATGGAGCATCTTACGCAATTGTTTATGGCTGGAAAATATGCCGAAGTAAAAAGCGAAGCTGTTAAGATCGCAAACGACGATGCATATAGGTATTATAATTTTGAAGAAGAGTTTGGAGCTGCTGGGTACCGTTTATTCTCTAATGGGAATATAGAAGGAGGTCTATACGTTTTAGAACTCATTACTCAAGTTTTTCCTGAGTCTACAAGCGCATTATATAGCCTTGCGAGTTCGCAAGAACAAGCAAAACAACTAGATAATGCCAAAAAGAACTATCAAAAACTCTTAGCACTTGACCCTAATGGATCTTTAGCAAGCACGGCAAAGAAAAGACTAGCAAAATTAAATAAGTAAAAGTATGTTTTATACGCTTTCGCGACCCTACCTGTCGGCAGGTAGGAGCGTATTCTTTAAATAAACCGAAGAGACGGTCTGTATCATTACAGGCCGTCTCTTTTTTGTAAAACCATTTGATAGTATATACATTGACTATTTTGTCCATACATTGATTTTATGCTCCTTATAAGAATAGATGAATGCTAGTACTTTTGTGTGTGTAATCAATGACATAAAATATGGACACTACAATCTGGCTAGAAAGCCTACTAACCAAGACACCACAAGAAGGATATGAACTGGCGATTAAGCTATCAAGAATGGGAGTAAAGTCAACACAACCTGATATGGAGGTGCTTAAAAAACTACGCCCAGTATATGCAAATGATGCAGCAGGACTCACAGCAGCATCACAAGTTATTGCAATAAACTTTCAAACTATTTCTGCTGCAAATAATTATTGGAAGTAAGGGGTTTTTATACGCTCCAACCTACCTACAGGCAGGTTCACGAAAGTATAATAAATCAACTTTAAAAGATATCAGAAGTTTATAGAATAATAAGTAGCTTCGTATCAAGGGATGGAACATATATTGCAAAATATGAAAAAGGAAAAGGTACTCTCTGTGATATCTATATCGCAGCATATCGTTTCGTCCCTTTTTGATAGACCTAATTTTTATGGCATTTTCTTTTTCACAAAAGCAAATGGTACGATCAAGTTAGATGGTAGAGATATTATTATTAAAACACATAATGTCTTTTTTTATTACCCATATCAAATCATCGAATTATATGGTGATTTTGAAGGAGAGTTAATACAATTTCATCCAGATTTTTTCTGTATTGATATCCATGCAAAAGACATAGGATGTCAAGGATTACTGTTCAATAATTTCTTTAATGACACTAATGTAAAATGTTCTAATACAGAATTTTATGAATTGAAACAGTTTTGTATTTCTATACTAGAAGAACTACAGTATAAACGTATAGGGCAGTTAGATATGGTGGCAAGTCATTTAAAAATGCTTTTGATTCAAGCTGTTAGAATTAAAAAAGAAAAACAAGAACAACAACAAATAAGCAAGGACAAAATTTATCATCAGATAGAAGTTTTACTTGATAAACATTTTAGTTCTCAATCATCGCCTGAATTCTATATCGAACAATTAGAGGTATCTCAAACTACATTTAATAGATTGTGTAAGAAACATTTTAAACATAGTTTTATCACTTTGCTGAATTTAAAGAGAGTCGCAAGTGCAAAAAACAAGCTCTTTCTTACCAATCTTCCTATTAAAGATATTGCATACCAAATTGGATATAATGATCCGTTATATTTTAGTCGTGTATTTAAAAAGTACTGCGGTATTTCTCCTATAGAATTCAGAAAACAATTACATCATAACAGATTGATTTAATAATCTATATGTTGGTGATATTCTCCTTATATAACAAGAGGTGATGACATTATTTTTGTAGTAAATAATAATAAAAACTACTATGAAAACAATTAATAACTTATTCATGTTATGTATACTAGTTGCCTTTATTTCTTGTAATACTAAAAAAGAGAAAGAAGTACAGGTTTCTAAAAAGGGTGTAGATAAAGTAGAGACTACAACACTATCTGCAGGAGAGCTTGCTCCCGAGACAATTAATTCTTTTGAAAAGAAGTTTGGTACACATTCAGGAAAAAGACGTAATCATATTACAGGCTTCTGTTTTTCTGGTGAAATTACCTTAAAGGACCCAACGATAAGAGAATATAGTAGAAGTCCAATTTTTAGTGAGAAACCATTACAAGTGATGGGTCGGTTTTCTCATAAAGGTGGCGTGAAGAATGATGAAAGTATTCCTGGGGAGTATGGAATGGCTCTTGAGATTCAATTAGGAGATGGAAGCATTCATAATATAACGATGAATACATTAGATTTCTTTCCTGTAAATACTCCAGAAGGTTTTTTAAAGCTTATGCAGGCTAAAGTGAGTGGGAAGGCAGAAGACTTTGATAAGCTAAAACAAGAACATCCAGAATTTAAGAATTTCAAGGCACATTATGCTAAGAAACCTAAACAAGAGTTAACTCATTATGCAAATCATCAATTTAATAGTGTGAACTCTTTTTATTTTGTAAATGAAAATGACATAAAAACGCCCGTACGATGGTCTTTCATCCCTATAAATAAGAAAATAGGACTAGATGGCGAAAAAGGAGTTGACTACTATAAAGAAACAGAGAAAGCACTTACTGGAAATAAGACACTTTCCTGGGAAATGGTCGTGACCATTGCCAATGAAAATGACGCTATTAATAAAGCTGCGTCTATATGGACTGGAAATCATAAAGAAATCGTAGCAGCTGTACTAACGATAGATGCTGTTGCTATGGAAGGTCCTTGTAACGATAAGAATTTTGATCCTTTAGTATTGAAAGATGGAATCATACCTTCAGATGATCCAGTATTACTATTTAGATCTCCGACATATGCAATATCTACAGGGCGTAGATTAACAGAAAAGCATACTAAAGAATAACGATTATCTAGTTTGAGGCCTAAAACAATCAGCATCTTTATATCGTGTTTACTTATGTATATGAGTGAAAATAAGGTTATAGTATTTCGTTATATTTGAGACTCAACTATAACCATACGATATGCCAGCAACGTCATCAAGAAAAGAAGTACGTTTTATTCATTTGTTGCTTCCTATTTTATTCTTGATGACACTGATTGTTTATGGTCTCATTATACAACCTCAAGTATTTAAAAAAGAGGCTTTCCCTTTAGAAATTGTTTTTTTACTAGCCACTGTGTTTTCAGCGACGCATTTGTTGTGTATTGGTTTTACTTGGAAAACGATACAAGAAGCCATTGTAAAGAAACTAGCCAAAGGATTTCCTGCGGTACTTATTCTATTTGCCATTGGTTTGGTCATAGGTACCTGGATTATTAGCGGGACGATTCCTATGCTTATTTATTACGGGATAAAGATTATCAATCCAAGTTATATATATGTTTTAGCATTTTTAATTCCGGTATTGTTCTCTACATTAACTGGGACTTCTTGGGGTTCTGTAGGAACCATAGGAACGGTAATTATAGGAGTTGCTGCTACGGTAGATGCACATTTGGGAATTACAGCTGGCGCTATTATAGGCGGTGCTTTTATGGGAGATAAACTCTCACCGCTTTCTGATACGACAAACTTAGCTGCTATTGCAACAGATGTAAACCTCTATGATCATATACGGTCGATGTTGTATACAACAGTTCCTTCTGCTGTTATAGCGATGACTCTTTTCTTTATCCTTGGATTTATATACCCGCCAGTAACCACGGCTACAGAAAGTGCAGAGACACAAGAGATACTACAAGCTATAGAACGTATGTTTTCGTTTAATATAGTACTATTAGTGCCACCGTTGGTTGTACTGTATGGTTCGCTTAGGAAAATGGCCACCTTACCAACCTTACTAGCATCTTCTATTGTGGCATGTATTTTGGCACTTATTTTCCAAGATTTTGATATAGGCACTGTGATGACTGCACTGAGAAATGGATTTGATACCACGATGGCACCTTGGGCAGGAAACATTCCAGATAAATTACAAACGTTATTTAATAGGGGAGGGCTTTTCGAACTCAATGAAGTGATTGTCTTTACACTGATGGCACTTACGTTTATAGGAACGATAGATGTGACAGAGGCGATGCCCAAAATTGTAAATAAGGTATTCGCTTTCGCGAAAGCAAAATATGCCATTATCCTATCTACATTACTATCAACAGCATTTACAAACGCAATTACATCCAATCAAAGTGCTACTAGTTTTATTATAGGCGATGCTTTTAAAAAGAAATATGATCAAGCTAAGATCTCAAGACGGGTGTTATCAAGATCTATAGAAGATTATGGGACGATGCTGGAAAGCTTAATTCCTTGGACAGCTACGACACTCTTTATGGTTGCGACACTTGGTGTCCCTTATGCCGATTACTGGCATTGGCAATTTCTCTCTCTGAGTAATATCGTGATTGCCCCTTTACTCGCTATTTTAGGTATTGGATGTTTTTATACCTCAAAACCTTCTAATGATGAAGAAGATGAAAACGAGGAGGAAGATGTTTAGTTTGCTTTCGCGAAAGCGAAAAAACAGCCCTATTCAATACTTATGTTATATCGTTTATAACTCGTATGAGAAACACGATTAGTAATAGTTTATAAGGTATTACCTGAGTTTATGCTATTTTCTGTAGCTTCATAGAAGCTAAACACACCAACCTATGAAAATCTTTACAATCACTACTATTGTTATTTTCTTATGTCTCCTATTCTCCTGTTCTGAAGATGATAAAGCCACTCAACTAATTGATGATGGGGTATCTGAAGGCGCCTTTATAAGAACCTTAGATTTCACCAATTCTGATTTAGTCTTAGATGATCTTTCAAGCACTTTTAGTGTAGACCTAGAAGCACAGATCGGAGCACAAGACGGATTAGATAATATACAAGTATATGCACGTTTTAAGGATAATAATTTTGATAATGGAAACCAATCAACCTCTGAGGTTTTAGTAAAAACATTAGGTCAAGACTTTTTTGCAATTGGTCCGAATGATTTACCAAGAACGACCTTAGAGTTGACTTATGAAGAATTAATCGGGTCTACAAATACCCAAGCCGATTTAATTCAATGTAAAGATCAATTTCTTTTACGTTTGGTTATTAATTTGAGCGATGGACGTTCCTTCTCTGTTGAAGATGGATCATCATCTGCTATCATAGCATTTGATACTATTTTTAGTTCACCATTTTGTTATACGCTTAATATTACAGCGCCTATTGCTGCGGGGCAATTTGTAGGAACGTATACTTATCAATCAATTATAGATGGTCCTATAGGCCCAACTTTTGGTCCATCAAATACAGTAAATATTAGCGTAGGGGAGTCCCCAAATACAAGAGTTTTTGAAGCCAATTATATTGTGTCACGTCTTAACGAACCAAAGCGCCCGTTTAGGTTTGTCATAAGTTGTGATGAAATTTTATTTAGAAAGAATCAACTCTCTAGTTTTTTTAGTTGGTGCAGGCCTGAAGGTGGATTTTCTTTTGGAGGCCCTCCTATATTATTAGGTCCAGATGTCGAGAATGCGCCTGTAAATCTAGATGATGATACCACATTTGAATTATGGTTTGTAGAAGGGTATTCAGGATGGGATGGAGATTGTGATTTTGGAGTCGTTCCCGTTAAAATCCAATTTACAAAGCAATAATACAGGAATACCAATGTTATAAGAAACGTTTTATGGTGTCATGATTTGGTTGTAATTCCTTTATTAGCTATACTTGATCTCTATAGTTTACACCATGAAGAAAAAAGAGATAGAGACACTACTAGCGCATCATGCCGAAGACAGGCATGCGTATCACGGAGCAGTGGTTCCTCCGATATTTCAAAATTCGTTATTTACGTTTAAAGATTGGGATGCCATAGATGAGGCTTTTGATAATCGTATAGATCGTTATATTTATTCGAGGGGTAAAAATCCTACGGTAAAGATGGTAGAGGAGAAGATTGCGATGATGGCAGGAGGGGAGAAGGCGCAACTATTCCCATCAGGAATGGCAGCTATTACAGCTTCTTGTATGCATTTTTTAGAACCCAATGATCATGTGATTACGATTAAAAATGTCTATGGTCCTGCCAATAATTTACTGACCAACTATCTCTCAAAAAAGATGGGCATTACCACAACGTTTATTTCTGGTAAGGAGGTATCCGCTTTCGCGAAAGCGATACAAGAAAACACCAAACTGATCTATTTAGAAAGTCCATCGTCTGCGGTGTTTTCATTACAGAACATTAGCGAAATAGCACTTTTAGCCAAAAAACATGGAATTAAAACCATGATTGATAATACGTGGGCAACGCCATTATACCAACAACCATTAGCAATGGGTATTGATTTGGAAGTTCATAGCACCACAAAGTATATGGGTGGACATAGTGATCTTGTAGGTGGTGTTGTGATAGGTAAAAGGGTAGATGTAGATGCTATTTTTCATCATGAATATGAGCTTTTAGGAATGAAAACAGCTCCTATGGAAGCTTGGTTATTATTACGAAGCTTGCGTACATTACCTATGCGTTTAAAACAGCATCAGGAAAGTACTATGAAGATTGCTCAATATCTAGAAGGACATGCAAAAATTACCAAAGTAAATTATCCTGGATTGCCTAGTCATGAACAGTATGAACTCGGTACACAGCAAATGAATGGATATACAGGTTTGCTATCTTTTCAGTTAGAAACGAATGATATAGAGAAAATAAAAGCCTTTTTTAACGGATTGGAATTATTTTTAATTGGTGTAAGTTGGGGAGGTCATGAGAGTTTAATTTATGCGCCAGCCATTAGTTACTTAAAAGAGTTATCTCCAGAGCAATTTACAGCCATGGGAATCTCTTTAGGAGATATTCGTATTTCTATTGGTCTAGAAAGTGCTGATGACCTTCTAAATGACTTAGAACAAGCATTAGCTTTAATTTAGGGTAGCGAAGTTGTTTTTTTGAACTTCATAAATATATTGATCCAAATATTTCTAGATAGGCGTAAAATAATGGGTAAACTAACAATCATGACAGCCACCATAATGATGTAGGTAGGAATCAAATCTAAGTTAAACACTAGATAGGATAGTATAAACGTGATGCCAGCAAAGATGATTCCTACGGGATAGCTTACATACATAGCGCCATAAAAGAAAGAGGGTTCTATTTTATATTTAGTGTCACAATGTCCACAACGTTCTTTCATGTGTAATGTTTGTGAAAGGATGTACGGGTTTCTTTCTGAATACATGCTTTCGTTATGACAAACCGGACATTTTCCGCTTACAATACTGTATATTTTGGTTCCTTTTAAAAGTGCCATCGTATCTGAAGAATTAGTAATAAGACATATTCTATATGCAATTTACACGCCTTATTGTTATTATAAGTACTACATTAAATACAATACAAAGGTATATAAACAAAGAAGTTATCTATTCATAGAATTAACACTATAATTTGTATTTTTAGGACATTATCTTGATTTATGAATATCATTCCAATTTTACATATTGAGCAATTTGAAAAAGAAATTGCATCGGCAGAGATCTATAGTAATGTCTTGAGTACACATCTTGTGACCAATGAACATATTATTCATACGCCTCACAAACATGACTTTTTCTTATGTGTTTTATTCACCAAAGGAACAGGAATTCATGAAATTGACTTTGATAGCTATGACGTAGGACCGGGGAGTGTCTTTTTCTTAAAGCCAGGACAAACACATTCATGGAAATTTGATGATGCTCCAGAAGGATATATTTTTTTTCACACACAGGATTTTTATGAGTTTCATTTTTCAAATAGCAAGTTGTCGCAGTTTCCATTTTATTTCTCACAAATCAATTCGCCGTTTTTACGATTGTCAATAGAAGATACTGACGCAATAGCGGTTCGTTTTAAAGAGATTAATACAGAATACTATATGCAATTGCCATATAAAGAACAGAAGATAGCCAATCTTATTAATTTGGTCTATATGGATCTGGCTAGACATTATTCGGCTGTAGCCAATACGAGAGTGATTTCGTCTGTAGCATATTTACAAGCATTAGAAACTCTAGAGAAAACTATTGAAATACATTTTAAGGAAGAAAAGTCGGCTAGTTTTTATGCAAGTCAGTTACATATAAGTCCAAAGCATTTAAATAGAATTACAAAAAATACCATAGACAAAACAACTACCGAAGTTATTATGGAACGTGTGATGCTAGAAGCAAAACGTTTGATCGTACATACGGATCATTCGTTATCTAGTATATCAGAAACCTTAGGTTATGATGACTATGCATATTTTTCTAAGTTATTTAAAATGAAGTCAGGAATGACGCCTTATGATTTTAAAAAGAAATACAGTGTTGGTGTATAGCGTATATGTATTTATAGAAAAGATATTTTGTTTTAAAGCCTGTATAGTGGGTGATGGTGTTAAATATTCTATTTTACATAATATAAATTATAGTACATTTTATAGCAATTAGCATAATAGCGCTTTTGGGCGATATTTGACATAATTAATGATATAATGCCTTTAGGTTTATATCTAGTAATTATGTCACGCTAATTGTGGCTTCGTAAGATTAATTTAGATGTGTAGCTATAATTCTCTATTATGTAAAATATCCCAGGAAGTCTTGTAGACACAATAAACTATAGTACTTGGGTCATTAAACATTTGTATTTTACTTTTCGTTTAAATTGAATATTCTGTACAATGGTTCATCATTTTTTAAATACGCGATTCTCAAGAAACATCGTAACTATAAAAATGTATTATAATTCGCCATTATGTAAAATTGCCGCTGCCTATGCGCCTGTCTGCCGTCAGGCAGGCTCGATTGCTTTTTATAAATTAAACGCTTGTCCAACAGCATTGACTCGCTCATAAAATAAAAAGTCTACTAGACTTTTATTTTTATGCCGTATTTCTAAACACAATTTCCAACCGCATAGCCACCGCCATAAAAAAGCTAACCTTTTAGAATGATTCAAAATTTGCGTATATGATATAATTTATGGGTAATTCAAGATATACAAAAGCAGATTTAGAACAAGTAGTATATACTCAACTTGATAATTTAAATGCAATCCACGATTTGCTTAGGGTTATGAAACTTCAGAATGAGTTAATAGAAAATGCTAATAAGAAACTCAAAGATGAAATTATTGATTTTAAAAAACGAGTTAATTATTCAACAGGCAAGAAATAATCCCATTCCATACACATTACCACTTCGCTCCTATCGTCGCTTCGGGTAAAGAGTATTCCATTACATTTTTTAAGAAAGTTTTAGGGAGAAAATCTTAAAAGAAAAAGTGAACATTTATAAATCACTTTTCTCCTAAAGCAAAGTTATAAATCGCAATACGGCTATTTGTACATAGTCTTACATTAGATTGTTAAGCCACAGAGTCTGCTTCAATTATTTCTAATTCTGTATTTGAACAGGTATTAATATACTGTCTATGTTAATACATTCATACTGTCTAATGGTACCATCTTCAGAAGTCTCTTCCCATTGGTCTCCTTTATACCTTTCTCCACATAGATTAATCTTTGCCAGTGAAATACAAATAGAATTTGATATTGATAAATTTGTATTGTAAGTTTCTTCTTTCCAACCTGTTTTATCTTCTAGTAATTTCAAATCATCACAAACATTATTTGGTACTATCATTTTTCCGTTACCGTTAGCACCAGAAAACCAATTCTTTCTGTACTTCAATTTCCATAATGTAAGGCTGTCATTTCCTACAATACTCGTAAGGCGGATGGTTCCCTTTTTATTACCAAGTCGACCTGAATATTGCCTTAATTTATATTTATTGGATAGGTTATATTGAACTTTGAATTTCACTGTATCTTGACATAATAGAAGTATTTCTCGAGGTTTCAATATAGTCTGAAGATTACGATCTACTTCTCCAATTAGACTCAAATTTCTAGTATCAAGAGGAAGGTCAGAGCTATTTTGTAAAATAAAAAAATCATTCAAGTCCCCTCCAATCGCTTTATAGTTGAGTGCAATTGGAATCAACCTATCTATCATGGCATACTTAGTCTTTCGACTAATAATCTGCCATTTTGGGATCGAAGCAATTTCATTAATAGTTGTACGTATTTCCATATTAAATACACTTCTGGCGATCGCATTATCACTCCAGTCATAACTTAAGTCTATTAGTTTTTCCTCAACGACTCGACCAAATCGGTCTTGTTTATAGTTGTGCAACTCCAATACGTCACTGCGATTCAAATAGCCACTATCAAAATTCCCTTCATAGGACATCTGAAGATCTTCAAAGTCATATCGATACTTAACAGCTTCGACGTTCCTTGCTAATAGTAAGAGTTCACCTTTAGGTACTACTAAATCATCGGGGAAATCATGCTTAATTCCTTTGTTGAATTGTAGGTTCCCAAAGGATATTGTGTCATTACTTATATTTACTAATATGATATATTCGAAATCCTTTTTTTTCCACCCTTTTGTTGTTTCGATATAGGTAACATCTTTTGGTCTGAAATTGATTTCATAAATGCCAATTTTGTTAGGATCATCTATTTCTAAATTGGATTCCACATTGTTTGCAGATTCACGTTTGAAAATAGCCACTATTAAATCTTTAATATTTGTAAAGATCTCTTCATCTTCATTGAATCGTTCCTTTATGAAAAAGCTTAGTCTAGCCTGATCATTAAAGTGTGGGTCTTCATATTCATTGATAACTAAGTTTTCCAACTCTCTACGTTCATTATTGGTTAAACTAACAATCTTGTAGATGTCTTGCAGGAGTGAACGATCCCTTGAATCAATTTCAAGAAAATCGGACTTCATCTCAAAACGTATTTCATCAATGAGTCCAGTGAAGGCTTTTTTATCTAGATTTTCGATCTTAGAAATGTATTCTGAGAACCGAACTTCACTGGAATCGTCTGAATTCCATATAGAATATCCTGAATTCTGTATTTTTCCTAATAGGTATGATTGATCTTTCAATACGTCCAATAAAGCATCTTGGTTATAATACTTTAGTTCATTAACGGGATAGAATAAGTTACCCTCATAGCGATATCGCATCATTGCAGGGCCATCATTGGTTTCTACAAATTTATATAATGGGAGTGCATTTAATCCTTGTCCCACAAGAATGTTTGATCTGTATCTATTTTTTGCATACTGTACTAAATCACCGTTGATTTCGATTTTTTCATAATCGGTATGACTAGACGGGTAGTTCCCTGGTATCAATCCTAGCATTTTGAACTCAATCCAATAATAATTTTTTCCTAAAGAGTGACCATTGATATTTTTTAAATCAAGTGATACCAAAACTTCCCATCTCCCATTTCCGCCTGACCCCCCCTTTAATCGTTTGTATTTATAGCTATCTTCTATTTGTGCCTTTTTATGAAAAAATATGCGAATCTCTTTTTCTGCAACTACTAAATCCATAGAATCAAGTGGTTCCGTGAACTGAACTGGGACCAAATATTTATCTTTTCTAAAATTTCCTTCCCGGATTTTAGTTGATTTTATTAACCGATTCTCATAGAAATCTTTGCTTTCTAATAGGCGACTTGTTTCTTTAGAAATAGGCCTGTCCTTTAATCTAAGACCGTCAATATAAGCTTGAATGAGTTGATCATAATTGTTTTGATATATGGATTTTGACAACAATTCAGTTCCGACCACAAAACGAGTAAAATCCATAAATAAACTGCCTTCGCCACCATCATCTGGATCATTCATTACCAGTTTCAACTGACCCGAATTATCGAGTGGCATAATAGTTCCAAAATTCTGAGGATGCACATCACCCATTACCCAACCCCTGTAGTTTTTTGATAGACCTTCGAAACTAGAATAATGATTGTTCAGCCTTAGTTTATGATTCAATTTATCGTAAAAATATGGTGGAAATTGCCTAAAGTAAAAAAAAGAAGACTTCGTCTCATTGAACCTTTTCCGAATATTACTATAAGATTGGAACTTATATAAAGATTCCATTTTCGATAGCAGATTGGAATAATTAGGTGAGTATATTGAATCGTCTAGTACTAAAGGTGTAATCACTTCAACTGAGTTAATTGAAAACGGAATAATTTCTTGTGTTGTATTTGATTCAATAAGTTTTACTGTTGCGTATTCCATAGCAGCCCTGTTTATTCCATCCATAATCATCTTGCCCTCGATATCTAAATCATTCGATAAACTATATAGAGCGATAAGCATATTATATGTTCTTATGTCTATTTGGCGTAAGCTTCTTTCAAAATCATTAACTATCGGTGTTAACTCAGTGGTTAATATCTTGGCGAATACTGTAATTGCATCTATTAATCCAGACATGAATTCTTCAGCACCAAGAATTGAGCTCAATTCAAGATCTATTAGGGAAACATCGCTCACGAGATCATAGGACAATTTCTCTAATCGATGTAAGTCTAAAAGAACAGATAACTGATTTGGTTCACTCGCTCGAAATGATAATATGGCCTTCTTATCTTGGGGTAATTGGTTTAGCAAATCAGTATATCTACTAACGCGTGCTTGTATATCAATTTCTAAGCTATTATTTAGATTTAGTTGTTGAATTTCGTTGAGATTTTCCGATACACGTTCAAAAGCATCTATAATCGATTTAATTCTTTCAGATTTTTCATATAGTTCTAATGCCAATTTAATCTTGTCATAGTATGCCTGCAATTCTTGATAATATTCATAATTTTCAATTGCGCCATATGTTTCGAGTTCAGGATATAATGCCTTCAATAGTCCACTTACATCTTTCAAAGAACCATCCCAATCTTTGATGAAATTGTAATAATAATACCCTGTGCATATTGCTTCAAAAGTGCTACATTTTGGAGGTGTGCAAATACAGTAGCCTGTAACACGCGCATACCAGTAAATATACTGGTGAATGTTATCATACATTTGTTGTTCAAACTCTTCCCATGAAATTTTCTTGTTGATAAGGTCATTTAAACTCAATATGGCTTGGGTCATTCCTTGAGGGATATCATTTTCCTGACTTAAATTGTTTAAACCAGTTTCTATCAACACCTCTTTAAACCGCTCTATTTCTTGTTGGACATTTTCTATTATTTGATCTTCTGAATGATCTATTAGCTGTTCAAGTAAATTATTAGCTGAAAGAAGGTTTTTAATTATTTTTTGCTGAAATAATGCTGGAGATGTTTTGTCTAAAACGGATCTTGATTGAAATAGATTTAGCAGCAATTCACTGTCAGAGTTGAAATCTAATTGTTGCTGTATAGTGTTTGAAAAACAAGCGTTGGAAATAGCACTAAGATCATACTGGTCCTTGAGGTTATGTGGAAAGTTTAAGTCATCAACATAATAATTTAAATTGTTTCTAAGCCCATTTTTATATTCATGTGCCCATAGCATGCCCGAATAATATCCTGTCTTCTCAGTATCACCTTTTTGCTTAGCTGAAGCAATATTTTGTTCTATACTAGTCCCTGTTAAATTTTCTTGGTAATACATCTCTGCTTGGGGATAATCTTCTATTCCTGCGAGGAAATCATTCTCAACTGGTTTATACTCTGAGGGGATGAGGAACTTAATATTATCTTTTAAGTTTCTGAATATGCTATTGTCGGTTTCATCCCCATAAGGCACTGTTTTAATAATTCCATTGTTCTTATTTCTTGGGTTTAGGTGCTTATATTTTTTTTCGATTCCCTCTAAGAATGTTTTCCATATTTGATCTCCAAAGAATAGTGTGGAAGGTCTCATGGTTAATTCTCCTCCAAAGAGTTCCTTCCAGGCTTCTGGTTCCGTCAAGCGATCAGCGGCTTTGGTGTATATGGTAATTGATCCATCCGCATTATCAATATATCCAAAGGCTCTATTTCCACTTACAGGATGGAACCCGTCTTTATCGGTAGTCACTGTTGAAAAGACCCATTGGTTTTTAGAATAGCAAGAGAGTACTACGGATCCGCCTTCTCTATAAATTTTCCCAACCCCCAACATTGTAAAGGACATTAAAGCGCCAATTGGATTGTCTGACTCCCATTTTTCTATGTCACTCTTAGCGTAGGTTTGAAATGAACCATATAGAGTTTCTATTTTTCCGTCTTCGAAGATAAGATCGTTGAAACTCAATCTAAATTTATTCCAAAAGGCATCAATATCATTTGGTTTGTCAATTACTATAGAATAATAGTCCAAATTCAATTCCCTTACACCTGTTCCTGAAATGGTTTGAACAAATTTAATGTTCTTGTTAATTCTACCGTCTACCTGAATGTTCCTAATATCATCCCATTGAGATATCTTACTTTCATTGGTAATAGGTTTTACACATTGGGAGAAAGATGTAAAACTCAAACAAGCAAAAAATAGAAATACCCCTTTATTGAACATACACATAATCTTAAGTTTTTAAAAATGAACCTTAATTAATTAATAAAAAAAGATTAATACAATACCCATTAATAGGTAGATTCAGTAAGGATTGTAATATAAAATTCAGAATTTGAGGAAACTAAATATACATAAATGTATAAGAAAATATTTACGGGTTTCCGTAATTTATTGAAAATCAGAGAGAATAATCCCATTTCATACACATTCTCACTTCACTCCTATCGTCGCTTCGGGCAAAGCGTATTTACTCGCTCCTCTCCTATTTGATAAATAGGTGCTCGTGAACCCTGAAGGGTTTCATTACATTTTTTAAAGAAGATTTTAGAAAGAAAAAATCAAAGAAGCTTTGAGATAAGAACTTCGATTTTACCAAAGCAAAATTACATAACGCAAAACATTATAGTACATCTATATAAATAGGCTTACCTAGTGGGTGAAGCTATTTATAACAAAGATGCATTATATACCTCTAGGGTTCTATTTTTCAGCCACATCATCTCACAGTTCATTATAATTAATTTTATGATTAATCATAATAAATGCGTGTAATATATCCCAGGAAGATTTGTACACATAATAAACTATAGTACTTAGATCATTAAATATTTAGGTTTTGCTTCTTGTTTAATTTTAATATTCTTTATAATCCGCCACCACTGTAAATAAATCTGTATCAGAGTGACAACCTTACTTTTTTATAATTTTCTTGACACCTTCTCCCTGTTCTGTTTTTATTTTAATTAGATAAGTGCCGTTCACTAATGCCTCAGTATCTATACTAACTTCTGTTTTATTACCAGTAAACGAAATAGTATGTAATTGTCTTCCTGAAATATCGTAGATAGAAACAGCTTTAATGGCATCGTTACCTGCAATATTTAGTATATTATCTACTGGGTTAGGATACATGTTTAGGCTTTCAGAATAAAATTCGTTGACACTAAGTGTTTGTTCAATAAATGTTGTTGCAGTATTTGTAATAATAGGAAAATTAAAATCAAAATAAATTTCGGCATCGTTTTCAAAGGTGTCTCCTTCAACTAAGGTGTCTAGGGTTTTAATTTTAAAAGCGATATAACCATCATTGTTGGCATCGTCAAAGGGTAAGTTAATGTTTTCAAAAATGAATTCTACCGTATTATCATTTGTAATTCTGGTTACAACTTCGTGGCTAGCGTCTATTAAAAATAGCGAAGAGATATCAAATTTACTCGTATCAATAATATCTTTAACAACTATATTAATTGCATTAGCAGTACCTGTGTTTTCAAAACGGATAAGATAATGTACATTATTACCAATGTGGTCAGATGTAATAGTATCGCCTTCTAAACAGGTTTTATCGTTAGGATCAAAAGAATTAACCACTGTTTGTTGTAGCGTAAAGCTGTTATCGTCTGGTGTTTCATCTCCAGCTATTGGGTTCGCATTAGCTGTGAAATTTAAAATGTCATCAGAATTTAAGGGCGGTGTTTCAGTTGATGCATTAAGATTCATGGTAACTATAATTTCACGACTCTCAAATGGCAATAAATTGGTATAGTTCCAACTTAAGTTATTTACAGTTTGCGAATCAGCTAAAGGATTGGTAGATACAAGATCCATGATTTCATCTTGGAATGTTAAATCAACACTTCCTGACAAAACTGTATTTCCTTTATTTTTGTAAATGAGCTTGTAATGAGCATCAAATCCAGGTCTAGCATTAGCTAAAGGTAATATCGTTATTTCAAGGTCATTTTTAACACCATTAGGTGTGACACAAATATCTTGGGTCAATGGACTAGCATCTGTAGGGAAATTTACATTGAAACTGGAAGGTGATATATTGAAATATTCCGGAATCTCCATTTCTGGAGTTATAGTATAAACTCCATCTTGTAGTGGAATTTCAAAATCTCCTGTAGTTCCTGTAATGAAAGCTCCACTAGTACTGCCGTCTGTAATATTAAGCTTAAAGAAAGAAATGTCTAGATTGCAACCTGAATTGTCAAAATCAAGATTGGCTTCACCAGTAACTGTATAGAATGTACCTCCCGGAGTAAACGAGCAATAAGAGTTAACAGCAGGATTCGTAGTGGTGTATTCATCTACCATGGCTTGAGCAAATACTCTTTCGTCCTCGTCTACACAAATGAATTCCAGATTTGGTAGGTCCTCAAGCCTAAGAGTTGTGTTCAAGTTAATGAAAGGCCAAAAATCAGTATCATGTATGACACCATTCTTTATGTTTAAGCTGATTAAATTGTTATTGCCACAAAATAAAGTGCGGCAATTTGTTGCACTCAAATCTAACATAGTTAGTTGATTGTTATGACATTTCAAAGACTCGAGATTTACATTAGTACTAAAATCCAAATCCGTCAATTGATTGTCATTACATTCCAGGGACAAAAGATTTGTATTGTTGCTTACATCTAAGGTTGCTAATTGATTATTTTCGCACCTTAAATACCTTAGTAAGGTATTATTACTTACATCAAGATTAGTTAACGCGTTGTTGTGACAATCTAAATCAGTAAGGTTTTCAACATCGCTCAAATTTAGAGTAGTCAATTGATTGCTGCCGCAGAAAAGCCTTTCAAGGCTGCTGCTATTAGGACTTATACTGGTCAATTGATTGTTATGGCATAATAGCTCTCGGAGGTTTATGGCATTACTAAGATTCAATGATGTCAACTGATTATTATTACAACGTAATTCATCAAGATACGTGCTGTTTAAGACTAAGGATGTTAATAGATTATTTGATACTTCTACAAACTCAAGATGATTTAGGTCACTTAAATTTAACGAAGTTAGTTGGTTGCCTTTGCAATTTAAGGTTTTAAGATGTAGGTAACTGCTACCAAAAGTTATGCCTGTTAGTAGACTATTCTCATTACAATATATTTCCTCAAGTCTACTATTATTACTTAGATTCAATGTTGTTAATTGGGTGTTCTTAAACGTTAAATATTCAAGGTTTATATTATTGCTTACATCTAATGATGTTAATGGAGTGTCTAAAAGCCATAAACTTTCAAGGTTTATATTATTGCTTATATTTAATGAAGTTAATGGAGTGTTTGTAAATCTTAAACTTTCAAGGTTTATATTATTACTTATATTTAATGATGTCAATGGAGTGTTTGTAAACCTTAAACTTTCAAGATTTATATTATTGCTTATATCCAATGATGTTAACAGATTTGAATTGCAGTTGAGTATCTTTAGATTTGTATTATTGGTTACATCTAAAGTTGTTAATTGTTCAGCGAAAATCAGACTTTCAAGCATTAAATTATTATTAACATCTATAGCTGTTAGTTGGTTGCCCCAACAAGATAATTCCAATAAACTTGTATTATTACTTACATCTAAGGCTGTCAATTGGTTCCCTCCGCAACTTAAAGAGGATAATAAAGGACTATTACTTATATCTAAAGACGTTAAATTGTTGCGATCACAATCTAATAGTTCTAATGAGGTATTATTACTAAAATCTAAGGTTGTCAATTGATTGTCTTTACAATACAGTTTCCTTAGATTTGGGTTATTACTTAAATCAATAGTGGTTAATTGATTGTCATTACAATCCAATCTTTCAAGATTCGTAAAGTAAGATATCCCAGTAAAATTACTGATACCTTTATCGTTAACATAAAGAAATAAAACAGCTTCTGCTTCAGAAACCTGTATCTCTCCATCATCATTAGTATCGACATCGCCCGATGTGCCATTAGTAAACTCAGCACAAGGGGTATTTATTAAGGCATTCTTAAGATTAACATCTGGAATATCAATAATCTGTGTATGAGCAATTTGTATGGTAAAAAAAGTTGCTAGTAAAAAAAGTAAAGTAGGCTTCATAACGAAATAGGTTTAATTACAAACCTACTAAAGAACAAATAGATTAAAAATACGTAGCAGTACGAATAAATTAAGAGTAGGTACGTACTTGAAATTTAAAAATCAGGGAGAAGAATCTCATTCCACACACATTACTCATACATCCTTATTGTTTTAAGAAATCGTGAATCTCATTCTTCGATTTCCACTTCTCTCCTATCGTCGCTTCGGGCAAAGCGTATTTACTCGCTCCTCTCCTATTTGATAAATAGGTGCTCGTGAGCCCTGAAGGGTTTCATTACATTTTAAAGAACCCTTAGAAAGAAAAAATCCAAGAAAATTGGGTTAATAAACGCCAACTCGCTCCTACTTCTAAAGGTCTACTAGACCTTTTTCATTCGACCGTTCCAAAGCAAAGTGACCCTTCGGCAAAAGCTCAGGGCAGGCGCCACATAGAACATTATAGAACATTTATAATATTCCATAATCAATCATTATGCCTGTACTGAGCCTGTCGAAGTATAAAATTGCTTAGTTGTCGTTTTATATATGAATATCCTTATAATAGAAACATCCTGCATTTTTTTTTCTATGACATTCTTATAAGTTAGTCACAACAGCTTAAAATTTCTCTACAAGTAAATTTCTATACACTTGCTCTAACTGTCTTATAATTCAACTTTTTTTGATTTGAGTAGTTTAAGAGCATTTAGAATTTAAATTTGAAATTCTGACTATTAATCTGCCACCACTGTAAATAAGCCTGTATCAGAGTGACAACCTTACTTTTTTATAATTTTCTTGACACCTTCTCCCTGTTCTGTTTTTACTTTAATTAGATACGTGCCGTTTACTAACCCTTCAGTATCTATACTAATTTCTGTTTTATTACCAGTAAACGAAATAGTCTGCAGTTGCCTTCCTGAAATATCATATATAGAAACAGCTTTAATGGCATCGTTACCCACAATGTTTAGTATATTTTCAACAGGATTAGGATACATTGTAAACGAATTAGCTATAAAATCATTGGTGCTCAATGTACAGGTACTACTAATCGTTGCACCAGTGATTTGGTAAGTGTCTAACTTATTTTGAAAATAGGTATGCATATCGTCTTCGGCACAAATAAATTCTAAATTTGGATTATTAGAAAAGGTGACATCGCAGTTATTGTTATCCGCAGGACAAGAAACATAGTTATAACCATTCTTAATAAACAAGCTAGTGAGTGGTGCGTTGCCATCACAATATAGATATACAAGATTTGGGCTATGGCTTACATCTATACTTGTCAATCGATTATACCTACAACCAAAAGCACGAAGATTTATATTATCGTTCACATCTAAGGTAGTCAATAGGTTATTTCTACAATAAAATGTTCTAAGATTGGAGGAGTTGTTAACATTTAAAGATGTTAGTTGATTATTATTACAATACAGTGTTTCTAGGACGGGGCAATTGTTTACGTTCAGGCTAGTCAAAGCATTATTAGAAAAGTTTACATATTCTAAATATTGGAAATTACTTAGGTTTTGGTTACCGGTAAGTCCAGCATTAACACAGTAAATTGTTTCCAATTTTGTACAATTTTCTATATACAAAGTGCTAAGGCTCTCATTACCACACTGAAGATGTTTCAAGTTAACATTATGGTTGAGGTCTAAGGTTGTAAATTGGTTATCCTGACAGTACAAATGCGTCAAGTTTTCAAAATATTCAATACCAGCCAGTGATGATAAATCATCACCGAAAACATTCAATGATATAACCGCTTCAGCTTCTGGGATACTAATCTCTCCATCGTCATTTGTATCTGCATCACCCCAAATACCATTATTAAAAAATCTTACAGTCCAGGAATTAACAAGCTCATATTTGAAGTTTTCATCTTCAAAATAGATGATGGGGGCAGCAGAGCAATCTGTATTTAGATTGGGGTTTGTATTAGGATAACTATCTACCAAGGATTGCACATAACCGATTTCTTCTTCGTCAACGCAGATGAATTCTAAATTGGGGTTATTTGCAAGCTCTAACATACAATCAGGACAATTTTCAAAGCTTTGACCATTACTTAATATTAGATTAATTAGTTGAAGATTAGAATTACAATACAGTTCATTGAGTTGTGAATTGTTACGCAGGTCTAAAGAAACAAATGCATTTCCGCTACATTTAAAAGCTTCTAGATTGATGTTGTTATAAAGATTTAAAGAACTTAAATCGTTGTTTTCACAAAACAGTGTCCTCAAGGCTGTATGCTGCCTAACATCTAGGTCGCTTAACAGGTTGTCTCCACAGGATATTGTCTCCAGATTTGTGTTGTTTTCGATATTTAATGAAGTTAGTTGGTTAGCGTCGCAGGAGAATTCTACCAAATTTACATTGTCACTAATGTCAATGGAGCTTAATTGATTGGCGCCGCAGGAAAGTAGTTCCAAATTGGTATTAGCACTTATATTCAGATCAGTCAATAGATTGTCGTGGCAGGAAAGCGTTTTTAAATTTGTGTTCTCACTAAGATCTAAAGAATGAATTTGGTTCTGGTCACATAAAAGAATCTCAAGGTTACTGATATGGCTTATATTTAATGCAGTGAGTTGATTGTCAGAACATGTTAAAGACTCCAAGGATGTAAAGTATATAATCTCATATAGAGATGCTATATTTTGAGATTCAACATTTAAATGTGTAATAGCCCCTGCTTCTCCTAAAGATATTTCTCCATCGTCATTTGTGTCTGCATCTGCATCAAATGTTCCGTCGTTATCTATGTCAACACAGTTTGTGTTTATCAAGGCACTTTTAAAATTGATGTCTTGAAAAGGGATAACATAATTAAGATTACAATCTGTAGTAATATTGGCATCCATATTAGAATAACTGTTCAATAAATTCTGAATATACGCTACTTCTGATTCATCCACACATATGGATTCCAAATTAGGGTTGTCATAAAAATTTATATGCTCTTCGTACCCGAAAAAAAATGGTGGTATATCTGAAAAGGTATTGTCAAGATAGTTTCTGATGATTAAATTGGTAAGTGTTGTATTTGCAGAACAATCAAAAAGAACCAATTCTTCGCACCAAGTCAAATCTAAAGTAGTAAGCAAATTATTGGAGCAGTCAAACCACCTTAAGCCTGTGCTATTACTAACATCTAAGGAAGTTAGCTGATTGTCAGGGCAATATAAATACGTTAGTAAGTTATTATTACTTATATCTAAAGTCGTTAATTGATTGTTTTCGCAAAATAATCTCTCTAGTGAGATATTATTACTAACATCTAAGGAAGTTAGTTGATTGTCAGAGCAATATAAATATGTTAGTAAGTTATTATTACTTATATCTAAAGTCGTTAATTGATTGTCTTTACAATACAATCTTTCAAGGTTCGTAAAGTAAGATATCCCAGTCAAATTGCTGATACTTTCATCGTTAACACGAAGAATTAAAACAGCTTCTGCTTCAGAAACCTGTATCTCTCCATCATCATTAGTATCGACATCGCCCGATGTGCCATTAGTAAACTCAGCACAAGGGGTATTTATTAAGGCATTCTTAAAATTAACATCAGGAATATCAATAATCTGTGTATGAGCAATTTGTATGGTAAAAAAAGTTGCTAGTAAAAAAAGTAAAGTAGGCTTCATAACGAAATAGGTTTAATTACAAACCTACTAAAGAACAAATAGATTAAAAATACGTAGCAACACGTAAATTAGTGAAGATGCCTTCGTCTCTGTCTTCTAAAATGATATCAAAAGCATAAATCCTATTAAAATTTGTGAATCAATAGTATTATTTGCTAATTCTAGCCTTATTTTTCCATCATCAGGATCATAAGGGCTAACGACTGTTTGATTTAGAATAGAGACATTATCATTTGGCGCTTCATTATCTCACAGATTTCAAAACTCATGAGTAAATTTATATACACTTGCTCTAATTGTGCTATTATTCAACCTTTTTTCATTTGAGCTGTTTATTTTATAGGAATTATTGTGTAATAAACGCAGGTATAATGATTTCAGAAATTTGGGTCATTATTTTATCTTCTCCATCATGACCAGAGATTACGATAGTCAAATCAAGTTCTTCTATCACTATGATACGTTGTCCACCGCCTCCCCAAGCAAATGAGGCATCATAATTTTTTGGACCAACCTTTACGAGTGTTTGATACCAAAAATAACCATAACGATAGTCTTTAGGCATCCAATCTTGTGTAGGCTTCACAATGCCACTAGTCGCTTTATCAAGATAGTCAATAGAAATAAGCTGTTCGCCGTTTAATTTACCATTATTAAGAACCAAATTACCCAATTTAATCATGTCGCGAGACATGATACTTGCACGCCATCCAGCTTCTGGCAAACCACTAATATGAGTTGACCATTTATAATCTATAATACCGAGTTTGTCAAGTAGCTCTGTTTTAATAAAGTGCTCAGCTGTTCCTGGAACAACGGCGTCAATGACGGTCATCACTAACATTGGATTGAAATTACCATACAAATACGTTTGAGACTCTGAAGTTATAGCTTCGCTTTGCTCAAGAAGCGTCTGAACTAATCCCTGACCTTTTAATCTAACGGAGTCATTTTCAATGTCTTTCCATGCATCAGTATCTATAGTCAACCCTCCATGCATGGTCAATGCCTTATGTAGAGTGATTTTTTCGGCGCCTTTGGTAATTTTTTTAGGATCTACATCTTTTAGAAAACTAATTAATGGTTTGTTCAGATCCTCCATAGATAGATACCCCATTTGAATGGCTCTACCTAAAACTAAACTAGTATACGCTTTTACTGCAGATGCTTGTCCATGCGGTAAATTGATACGCCCTTTTTTATAATAGGATTCAAAAACTAATTTGTTTTTGTGTGAAATGAGTAAGGCATCATAGCTTCCATGTTTGCCATCAAAAATCTCTTGAGAAAGGTTAAGGATTGCATTTTGATCATTATTATTTACAGATAATTCACCAATAGAAATCCCATCTTTTCTGTCCTCTGGTGTTGTACTGATATATGGATTATTAAGATGTGGAATATCCCAGAATGAGACATCATAATCATCACTTGAAACATGGCTCATCAAGGATGACAACCAAGCGACACTGCGAACTGCCGTCGTAGGGAATGCAGTTCCGTGATTACCATCAATCACTTCTTTTAATACGGATAACCCATCATCTCTTCTATCATTTAATAATTTAATAAACGCCTCTACAGGTTCAACCACCATCTCATCTTCTAATGAGCCATACGCAATAAAAACATTGGCATTCAGACTCGAGTTTCTATTAGATGCATCGAAAGGACCAAATTTCGTATTAAGTTCAGATAAATAATCAACTTCATTTTTAACCGTTGGACTGCCTAGAATGTAATTGTTAAATGTATCAGGTTGAGACAGTAGTATATAGGCGCCAAATTCTCCACTCATTGAATAGCCGAAATAAGTACGACTGTTTGGATCAGTTCGATAAGTTTTGTCAACATAGGTAATGACATCATTACGAATAAAATCCAAATGATTATTCGCTTGTCCAAGTTGATGCTTTGCTTGAATTTCTGGATTGCTTGATTTCTTTATTGAATAATCTCTATATCTACTTACTTGCGGACCATACTCTTTCTTTAATTCTTCTTTTATATCTTTTTGCCAAGAAATGCCAACTAGAATAACATCTTCCAGCATGTATTCAGTGGAGCCAGATAGCATTTCGAGATGCCACATAGCATCTGTATAATATAGAACAGGGTATTTCGTGTCATTATTTTCTGAATAACTCTCAGGAAGCTCTATATATAATTCATATTGTCGATCATTCTTAGTATCTTTTATTGGGATTACTTGTATTTGTGGTAATACTAAGGAAGACTCATTCACTAACTGCGAGTTTCTGTTTACGCTATTTTCTTGTGCATAGCCAGTATTAAACGATATAATACATATCAATATGAATAATTTCGTTGTTTTCATGTTTTATTCTTTGTGTTTGTAATTTATAATTCCAATCCGCCAGTTGGCTCGTTCACTAAAAAGGTCTACTCACTGCAACATCAATTGATCCACCATTCAAATGGTAAATATTACCATTTGAATGGTGTCCTCTATACGTTCCTCCTTATTTGGGTCTGAGAGCTTCTATAAACCCAGCATCAACCCACATTCTATTTTTCTCGCCATTGCTAAGAGTCCGTCTAAAGAAAAAGTATTTTCCATCTGGTGTCACACTGCCATGAACCTCTGAGAGTTCTGTATTTATTTGAGCTCCTAAATTAATTGCAGCACCCCATGAACCATCTTTCTGGCGAAAACTAATATATATATTAGCATTTCCATTTTCTGTTTTACTATCAAATATTAGGTAGGACTCATCCTCAGCGATGAATGGGTGAAATTTCAATGTTGTTCCCGTATCAATGTTTAATATTTTCGGTTTTTCATATATGCCGTCTATTAATCGTGAATAATGAATATTTACTATAGGTGGCTTATCATTAAAGAGTGACACATCATCAAAATAGTAAGTGTTTTTTGATGAAGTCGTAAGGCGCATAATAGGAATAGAATCAAACGGTGCGCCAAGTGGTTTCACCTCTGACCAGCCAGAAGGGGTTCGCTCTCTATATTCGTTTCCTATGTACATAATCTTACCGTCAGGAGAAATATGTTCTCCTCTGGGTACTTCAAAAGTTTCGGCCCATAGATTATCTTTGTATTGAATGGCAACCAAGACTTCATTTTCTAACCCCTCATCATATTTGCGGAAATAGATCTCTTTTACATCTGGTGAAAAAGCAGTTGTTAGTTCACTATGTGCTGTCGAAACAATACGAGGAGCAAAAATTTCAGGAATCAAACCTGGTGGTTTTTGCGCAAAAAAAGGATCCTCTAAACGTGGAAAATCAGAATCGTTTACTTTCTGCTTTTCAGTATTGCATGAATTGAAAAACATTGTAAATACAAGTATTAAAATTATAAAGTTGTAATTCCTCATTGTTTATTTTTTTATTCAAAATGTTGAATAAATGTATAGTATATTCAAGGTGTAAATTCATTAATAGGATAAACACAACAGTTAAATGACAAACCCATTTCGTCATTGATATAACCCTTATATAAAGAAATTAAGATGATTTGCGTTTATAGATAGTATCTTTATTAGATATTAAAATAGTTTATGATTAAAACCTCTTTAAAGAATACAATACTCCTTAATATTGGAGCCTTTTTATTAGTACTCATACTTGAAGTATTAAGTATGTGGGCGATTAAGGATAAGTTTGATACTAATTATTATTTTTTCTTACATGGTCTTAATTATACAATTGCAATTATGGGCATCATCTGGATAAATCATTTTGTTTTCATTCCATTTGTTTTTGATAAGAGACGCTATTTTTTATATACAATACTTCTTATTGGGAGTGTGTTTTTTGGGGCATATTTGAAAGGATATGGAAAGGATGGCTGGTATGGTGTTTATAAAATGGTTTTCTTTCTTATATATACGACCGGAACTGGAATGGCTGCCTTCTTTTTGAGAAGAAATATAGTGTTTAGAAGAGAAAAAGAAGACAAAGAAAAGTTGCAAAAAGAGATGGAACTTAACTATTTAAAAGAGCAGGTGAATCCACATTTCTTATTTAATTCCTTAAATAGTATTTATGCGCTTTCGCGAAAGCAATCACCAGAGACTCCTGATCTTGTCATGCAACTCTCCGAATTAATGCGGTATCAATTAGAAAGTTCAAAAAAAGAAACAGTATTATTAAAAGAAGAACTTGAGTTTATAGAAAATTACCTGTTGCTTGAAGAAAAAAGACTCAGTAAACGATGTACTGTTGAATTTTTAATTGAAGGCAACCTTTTAAGGTTAAGAATATCACCAATGTTGTTAATACCTTTTGTTGAAAATGCTATTAAACATGGAGCGCAAAGCACCAATGAGCAGAGTAAAATTGATATTTCTGCCACTATAAAAAACACTAGGCTATATTTTAGTGTGGTCAATTCAAAACCTACGATAATTACTGCATCAAATAGAAACGGGCTAGGGCTTGAAAATGTAAGAAGACGTTTAGGTCTATTATATCCTAATGCTCACACATTAGATATTGCTGATAAAGGAAACGAATATCATGTAAACTTAACTGTTGATTTAACCGTGTAATATGATAAAAATTGGTATTGTCGATGATGAATTGTTAGCACGTAAAGTGTTAGAGGAGTACTGCTCTAAAATTGAGAACTTTGATATTGTTGTTAGTACTGGCAATCCACTTGAATTTATCAATTTCATTCAACAAAATGACGTTGACCTCATTTTTCTTGATATAAAAATGCCCGAACTTAATGGGATGGAAATTTTGCGTTCTATGTTAAAACCACCTAAAGTGATTTTAACTACCGCTTATTCTGAGTATGCATTAGAAAGTTATAATTATGGTGTTGTAGATTATTTATTGAAACCCATAAAACTTGAACGCTTTTTAAAAGCCATAAATAAAGTTTCTGCTTCAAAAATAACAGCCCCTAAAAAAAATAGTGAAAGCGAAGAACTTCAAATAAAACATGATGGCATGCCAGTTAATATATCATTTAAATCAATTCTATACATTCAGAGTTTTGGGAATTATTTAAAAATCTTTACCGATTCAAGAATGTATCTTATTTCTGAAACACTAATTAATATTACTACTTTATTATCTAAAAATTTCCAACGCACGCATAAATCATACATAGCCAATTTAAATAGAGTTTCAAAAGCAAGTAGAACCCATTTGTTAATTGAAGATAAAAAAGTACCTGTAAGTACTATGTATAAGGTTGTTGTCTTTGAAAAACTGGAAATCTTAGCAAAATTATGAAATAACTAACCTCTATTCCATACACATTATGCTTCCCTCCTACGTCGTTGTATAAAAAGTGTTTAATTCTTCATGTAAATTGAGATTTTAATATAGCTGTCATTTGTACCACGTAACCAACTCAGACAAAGAAACACATTGCTTTTTAATATGAAAAGAAAAAGCACATGAACGCAGGATAGATGGTATAAATGTTATTTGTAATAGCATATACATATTTTGTCACCACTTCTCTACTTTTAAATAATATAAATTTTTCTGCTATACGCTTTCGCGAAAGCGTATAAAAACTATTCTCTACGTGATATTTAATATTCACGTAGAAAAACCCATACTATTTTGGAATGTTAGCTAAAAACATTCCAAAATAATTAGATTACAAATAGTTACTTATTGACCATCTCTGATAAAAGAGTTTTAGCAATGGTTCATCTTGAATTCTGCTATGTCTAACATACATCGCCTTTTTCATTTTGAAGCGTTTTTGTTAGCTCGCTCAAAGAGTAAAGAAGCAAAAGACTGTACGCCATATTTTATGGTGGTTTCATCTACAGCAAAGTTGGCGGTGTGTGGCATTGAACTTATTCCTTTTTCAACATTAGATCCTCCTAAGAAAAAAAATACGCCTGGCACTTTTTGTTGATAGAATATAAAATCTTCACCAAAATATGGAACTTGTCCGTACAGAGGCATAAATATTTCTTTGTTATAAAAACTAGAAATTGTTTGTGTTGCAATTTTTGTTAGTTCAGGATCATTTATTGGAGTTCCTGAATAATCCTTTGAATAGTCAATAGAGATAAAAGAATCTTTAAATGTTGAAGAAAGGATTTGTTTTTTTATTTCAAGAGGTATATTATTTACTTTTTTCAAATCTGTTTCAAGAAAACTAGCATTATAAAAAGTAACACCCTTCTCTGTGCGAAGTCTTGCTCCTTGTAAAATAAAGTAATCCTTAAAAATTGTTTCTTTGCTTGTCAATCCTATTGTCGGATCTGTAATCTTATTGATGATGTCCCATGGTGAGCCATTCTGTTCAATATTACGAACAAAACCTTTTAATAGCGTGTTCAAAAAGTTTTCTAACTCTTTTTTATTGACATTAGGTTTAAATTTTATAGCAAGTGTTTTCTGGTATGCAAATAACTCATTAGCCTTCACGTTAATCATTCCGGATGCTTCTGGGCCAATATGTAATCCATAAACTTCATCTGGCTTAATAATTTCGAAAAGACCATCTTCAATCATATCTTTTGCGCCTGTAAAGGTCTCTTCTGCTGGTTGGAAAATGAAATAAACAGTACCTTCTAAGTTTTCTTTTTGTTGCGATAAAACATTTGCAATTCCTAGTGCTATTGTAGTATGAACATCGTGGCCACAGATGTGTCTCACTCCTTCATTTTTAGATTTAAAACTGACAACATCTGGATCATCAGTTTTTATAGCATCCATATCTGCTCTCCAAGCAATTTTTCGACCTTTTTTGCCTCCTTCTAGAATTCCAACGACACCGTTTCCTCCAACATTCGTTTTAACTTCTAATCCTAAATTTCTTAAATACTCAGCAACAACTTTGGAAGTTCTTTTTTCTTGTTTAGATATTTCAGGATTCATATGTAAATCCCTTCTAATATTAACTAAGCTATTATAGATGATATCTGTTTGTTTTTCTATTTGTTGATAGATACTAGTGTTTTTATCTGATTGGGCAGAAAGTATTCCAGTAAATACTAAAAAGAGTATGGCTATAAGTTGTATTTTCATGATATAATTTTGTTAGTTATTATACCACAAAGATTGACTTATTTTGTTGCTAGGAGTAACGTTTTTTGTTGAAGTATCGTATTTGACATTTGAAATGTAACAAGAACATTATTTGTTCATCCAGTCCTTAAAATCACTGGTCTTTTGTCTGCTTACAATAAACTCCTGATCTCTAGGATTTGTTATTTGTAACTTCACACGATGGTTAAAATAAGGGGCTATTTTCTCTATAGAATTTTTAGCGACAATTTGCCCTCGATTAATTCTATAAAATATAGTATCATCTAACGAATCGAATAGTTGATCCATCGTCTCATCTATAATATATCGTTTGTTATGAGCAATTCCAAAAGTGATACTATCTTGAGAATATACATACAAAAGAGTTGATGTTTTTATTTGAACAAAACCACTCCCCTCTTTGACGAGTATTCCTGTACGCTTTTTAGACCCTTGTATACTTTGAAGAAGACTTTTTAAAAGTTCAGAACCTATTGGAGGTATTGTTGTATTAGATTTTTCAAATTTGTTTAATGCTGTATCTAATTCGTCTTGTTGAATTGGTTTTAGTAAGTAATCTACACTATTTACTTTAAAGGCTTGAATAGCATACTCATCAAAAGCTGTTGTAAAGATAATAGGTGCAACAACTTCGATTTTCTGAAATATTTCAAAACTCAACCCATCTGCTAATTGGATATCCATAAAAACTAAATCTGGCGCAATATTTTCTTTAAACCATACTACAGCATCTTCAACAGTATCAATAATGTCTAATAACTTAAAGTTAAAAGTACTTTTAACTAATAAATTTTGTAATTGACTCGCTGCACGCGGTTCATCTTCAATGATTAGTATTTCCATAATCTTTCTTTTGATCAGATAGTTTTAATAAAGGTAAAGACACCGTAAATCGATTTTCATCATTTGTAATTTCTGGTAATTTGTGAGTAATTAAAGCATATCGCTGTTCAATATTTTTTAATCCAATTTTTGTAGATGGTATTTGAGTTGATTTTGCTTGAATTTTATTACTCACTATTAATTGGCTATCCTTAGTTTCTAGATGTATGGTTAAAGGCTTAGCTCTAGAAACGATATTGTGTTTTATTGCATTCTCTAGTAAAAGCTGTAAACTCATAGGTACTATCATAGATGTCAATGCGTGCTCCGAAATATTCCAATTCACCTTCAGGTTATCTCCAAACCTTTCGGATTGAATATGGATATAGGCTTTCGCAAATTTCAACTCTTCTCGAAGCGAAATTAAATTCGTACTATCAGATTCTAATATAAAGCGATATACACCTGATAGATTATCAACAAATGCCTTTGCTTCATCTTTAGAGTTTTGGTCAATAATATCTCGTAAGGTATTTAGACTATTGAATAAAAAATGTGGTTGCGCTTGATTTCGTAAGGTATCTAACTGCGCTTGAATCATGACTTGCTTGGTCTGTTCTTCTTCTCTAATTGATTTTTTAAGTCTAACATTATAATAAATTGCTTCATATATAGCCATTATCATAATAACGATCAAAATAACAGGCAAAAGAATCTTCAATATGACCATATGTGAAGAGTTGTAGCCCAAAAAAGTGAACGTTTTTGCAAGTAAAAAACCTACTGTAAAATCAATAATAAATATCACAATAATAATTGCGAAAAGAAGAAAAATAATACGCTTAATATCATCTTTAAAACTGGGGTATTTTTTTCGTAAAAAAATCAAAATAAATCGTATAATAAACCAATCACAGATTGTAGGAATCAATGCAGCAACCCAACCTAAAAGTAGTAGATCTAAAGATTCTCTTTCTGATAAATTATTAAATAAATAGTTTGCTATAATACTTAGAATAAGAATACCTATTATAGAAAACCAAAGATCATTAAATCCTAAATACTGGATACGTTTTTTTTTATTAAATAGTACCATAAATAACAAGCTTATTAGCAGTATACATTGTGTATCTTAATAGAAGATAGCAAATATATTTTTGATAAAAACAATATGATTTCATATTATTTTGAATCGTCGTAATATGTCTCTGAATTGTTATAATTTTGGATATAATAACATTTTATATAAATTACACTATTCTCCTATTATTGTTTTGGAAAAAGAATATTTCATTACATAAATTGATTATAAGTCTTATAATTACGCTTTCGCGAAAGCGTATACAACACCTTTATTTATACTATTTAAAGTTTAAAATATGTAGTAGAAGAAAATCTATTGAAGATAATTGTAACAAAGTTGCAAATTTGTTAACTAAGTATACATACAACATTTTAATACAATTAATTCTAAGAAATACTATGAAAAAAATAGCCATCCTATTATTATTTATTATATCCATTCTTCCAACCTTAGCTCAAGAAACAACTAGTAATACAAACCCGAAGAATAATACAAGACAAGGATTTGGAACACACTCATCTTTTGATGCAGGACTTGGCTTTGTTAACCCAAAATTTAAGACTGATGGCTCTGCATATTTTTTTGAAGATTGGAATACAGAAGGTGTCATTTACACAAAAAAGAATGGAAGTTTTAAAATTAAAAAAGTAAATATAAATCTGTACGATAATAAACTTGAAGCCATTTATGATGAAAATTCTGTTTTCACATTCGATAGTAATAACTTGATGAAAATAGTAATTAATAAAAAAGCTTTTCGAATATTTGAAATCGATGGTGAATTAAAGATTTTCGAACAGATTTTTAGAAATGGATTTTCAGTATATAAACATTATAGTGTACTCTATTCAGAAGCATCTGTAAACCCTATGCTTAATAGAAGTACAAATAAATATATTAAGAAGGAACTATATTACTTATATCGCGAAAATAAATTAACCAAGATGAAACTGTCTAAAAAGTCTTTCTCTAGGCTTTTTGAATCTGATAAAGTAAACTCAAAATCTATTGTTGAGTATATAGAAAAAAGTAAATTATCTTTAAAGAAAGAAAATGACTTAATTAAAATTTTGAATTTTATAATTAGGTAACTCCTCTAGATAAAAGATTAAGTGTAGGAAGTATATGCTTTAAAAAAGCAAAAAAATAGTCTCTCTATTAATTTGTTTTTTATACGTATTTTATTTCCAACCCAGTGGATAATTGAATACTAAAACAACTAGTTCACCTGCTTACAATGTTTTCATAAACACTATTATTTATGAATCATTCTGCCTATATCAAACTTATTTGATGTGTATTTGCAATCTGAATCGTAAAATATCCATGTACTCATGGCGCATACATAATTTGCAAAAGCTCTTTGTAGCATTGTATGTAACGTTGATTTCTTATTTACCTGTGTATTACAAGTATAATTTATAATATATGTTTTCATAATAATGATCAAAAATTGTTAGAATCTATACTTTTATTTAAATAAAGACTTTATTCCATTTTCTAGTTCAAAAACTGCTCTTACTTCTTTAAGATCTAATGGCCTATCAAAAATGGCTAGCTCATCCATCATACCAATATATCCCAAGCCTAGCATGATTTTTCCATTTTTTGCTTCCCATGTAAAAGGATCGTTTGCATCTTTTATAATACCTCTGGATGTACCATTTAGATATAATTTAAATACAGATTTTGTTGTGTTTACTTTAGAAAAAGTAATGACAATATGTGTCCATTTCTCTTTTTCAAAAGGTGGTTGATTTACGGTAACAGTACGTTTTATCCACTTAGCTTCATCGTTTTTATTTTCTGGATTCCAAACATTTAAATCTCCTAGAGCTCCGAATCTAAACTTTCTAGGGTCATGATCTGTGAAATCTACCCATAAAGCCGCATCATTGTACCTAACATCTGTAATACATATTGGGTCGCAATAGCCAGGCGCCAAGTCTTTGTTGGGATCTAATCGCAACCAAAATGATATAGTACCGCTCCAAGATTCTGAATGATATCCCAAATTTTTATACCCTTTATAAAAAATGGCAGAAGTGTTTGCTTTTCTAAAATGAAGTGCATCCCCTGTAAGACCTTTATTTTTAGCTAAAACAACATTCGCACTATGTAAGCCAGGTTTGGCACTATCTACTTTTTTATAGTTTTCAGCAGTATAAATCATAGAATCACCTACAGATATATCTGCAGATAGTTTTCCGTCAAAAGAACTATAAAAAAGCACATGGTCTTTTAATGGTTTATTTTGCGAAAAAGAAATAGTTGTCATTAGTAGAAAGAATACGCTAGCTATAGCTACATGCATCGGTGTTTTCATGATTTTTTGATTAAAGATTAATAGTCATAGGATGAGCTTTACTAATTGATACTCCATTCCATAGCTGTGTGTGCATGAATTTTTCCTGTATCAAATATCGGAATGGATATATCTGATTCTGAAATTAGAATAGGTAATTCTGTACAACCTAGAATAACTCCTTGTGCCCCTTGATTTTGTAGTTCGTTTATAATTTCAATGATTTTATGCTTTGAAGAATTTGTGAATTGCCCTTTAACTAATTCGTTATAAATGATAGCATGAACTACGTGTCTATCATTTGTATCGGGAATTAAAATATTGAGATCAAAATCATGCATCAGTGTTTTTGTATAAAAATCTTTTTCCATGGTGAATTTCGTACCTAATAATGCTACTTTCTTTAGATCAGATTTCTTAATAGATTCACCAGTAGTCGTAGCAATATGCATAAATGGAATACTCACATTTTCAGTGATATAATGACTTACTAAATGTATAGTGTTTGTACAAAGTAAAATGATATCTGCTCCAGCTCTTTCTAACTGTATAGCTGCTTGTTTCATAAGCTCTCCGATAGCTTCCCAATCGCCTTTAAAAGTGAATCGTTCTATGTCTGCAAAATCAACAGATACCATAATACACTTTGCAGAATGCGAACCTCCCAATATGTCTTTTGCTTTGGTATTTAAAAACTCATAATACAGTTTTGATGATTCCCAACTCATCCCTCCTATCAATCCTATTGTCTTCATAATCAATTTTTGTTTCACAAAACTATCAAGAATAACAAGGCATCTATAGTTCAGAAATTGAGATAAATAAAATGATAGCTGAAATAATTTCAACTATAATGTATAACCAACTATTCTATCTTTGTACTTATGGAACTCAAATATTTCAGATTGATAAAAACAATTGCAGAAGAAGGTAGTATTGCAAATGCTACAGAGCATCTGTTTTTAACTCAGTCGGCTCTAAGTCATCAATTGCGTGAGTTAGAAGAACGTTTAGGCTTTAAAGTCTTTCATAGATCAAGAAATAAATGGGAATTAACCCAAGAAGGCTCCGAATTATATAAATTGGCAAACAAGCTATTCAATTCAATCGATGAAGGTTTTAGCAACATAAAACACATCATAGAAGGTTCAAAGGGTTCTATTAAATTGAGTGCAGAATGTCAATCATTTTTTCATACCATTCCTGGGTTTATTCAAAAAATGGGAATACTTTATCCAGAAATTGATATTGATTTAACCTTGGGGACTACGCATCAAACGATCTCACAAGTAGTTTCTAATGAAATTGATATTACTATCGTAACCTCAAAACCTGCTTCTGAAGAATTGGAAAGTATAAAAGTATTTGAAGATGAGATTTTTGCAATTATGCATAAAGAAAATCCACTCAATAGCTTACACCATTTGGAAGCAAGTCATTTTTTAGACATACATCTATTGATAAACTCTTTCCCTTTGGAAGGCGTATCTGTGTATGAACATTTCTTAAAACCTAATAAAATCAATCCTAAAAAGATTTCTGCTATTCCTTTTACCGAGATTACATTATCGATGATTGAAGCAAATATGGGTGTTATGTGCGCTCCAAAATGGCAATTAACGCCTTTTAAATTGTCAAAAGAGTTGATCTTTAAACGTATTGGTAAAAATGGGTTCAAACGAAATCATTACTTAGTTGTAAAAAAGGAACATAGAAATAAAAAATATATACACGATTTTATATCTAGTTTTGAAGAAGATTTTTTAGAAATATAATGCTATCCCACTCACCGTAGGCTTCCTTCATACTGACGTTGTTATTTTAGGGTGTTACCCTTCGGGTCGGGCTATCACTCATACTCCTCGCTCCGCTGCGGGGTATCCGTTCTATCCCTAACACGTGTTTTATAATGTTACTTTTATATAGGTAGTAACATTATAAAGTATATCAGACTCATAAATCAACAGGTTTTACTTTATGAATAACTTCTGTGCTCACCCAATAAAAGTTTGATAAACCTCCTTCTTCGTTATATCTGCCAAAAAATAAATAATTACCATCTGGAGTGATACTCGGGCATGTTTCAGCAAAATTAGAATTTACTTCACTTCCAAGGTTAATGGGTTTTGACCATCCACCGTCTTTCTTTCTAAAATAAACATATATATCGCTTTTTCTTTGATCATCTTCTTTGTTTCTAGCGTTTACTACTATATAATCTTGAGATGGAGAAATAAAACCGTGAAAGCCTCCCGCTCCAACTTCGTGTACTTCCGGATATCTGTCATTTTTTTTAGGCGCGTAATACATTTTTCGTTTTGACATATTTGTATAAAAAAGATCTCCGTTTTTTGCTTCATTCGAATAAAAAACAAAATCATCATTTATAGGCGAATCAAGCTGTTTTGCATCGCTCCAGGAATTCCCTAAACGCTTCACATACCAAGTTTTAACTGATTCTTTATGGTGAGGCAAAGTAAAAGAATCATGAGCTGCAAAATGAATTATTGTACCATTAGGGTTTACAAATGGATGCATTTCACCTACTTTTTTTCCTTTTGTGAAATTTACTTTTTTAGGATTTGTCCACTTTTTATCTTTGAGTTTTGAAAAAAATATACTTGGCTCTTGGTCTTCATAATTAGCTCCAAAATATAATTCTTTTAAATCAGGAGAAAATGAAATACCATGTTCATATCTTCCATATATAGAAATAACTCCCGGAGCAAATAATTCAGGAATTATACCTGGTGGATTTTGCCCAAAATACAGGTTTTCAATTGTGGATACATCACTCGCTTTAGAGGATTGTTTTTTTGTGTTGCAAGCATTTACAATTAGGCAGGATATAAGTATTAAAGCTAAATAAGTCTTTTTCATGATGTTTAATTCTTATTGTTTTCACCCTTTTCTTTAAGCAAATTAGCTAACCAAGCGATACTTTGTACAGCAATCATTGGGAAAGCGGTTTGATGATCACCTTCAATTACTTTCTTTTGTATGGACACACTTAAATCTGTTCTATTATCCAGTAAATTAATAAAATCGTCAGTAGATTCGGTCTTCTCTTTTTCTAATGTGCCATAGGCGATAAATACGTTAGCATTTGATGTATTGTTTTTATTTGACTCGAAAGCTCCGAGTTTAGTATTAATCTCAGAAAGGTAGGGAACTAGGCCTTTGCTCAATGGACTACCAAGAATGTAATTATCAAAAGTATCAGGTTGAGTCAGTAATATATAAGCCCCAAATGCACCGCTTAGTGAGTAACCAAAATAGGTCCGACTGTCTGGATCAGTGCGATAGTTGTTATCTACATATTGAATAACATCGTTGCTAATAAATGCCAAGTGATTTTCAGCTTGGCCAAATTTCAGTTTGGGATGATTAGGGTTGGCTTTTTTCCAGAATGAATAATCAGTAAATCGGCTAGCGTGAGCCCCATATTGTTGCATTAAATCTTCTGCAATGTCCTTCTGCCAGGAAATTCCGACTAGAATAACGTCTTCTATGATGTATTCTGTAGCACTAGAGATTATTTCAACATGCCACATTGCATCTGTATAGTAAATCACCGGATATTGAATGTCGTTATTTTCTGAATATCCTTCTGGTAATTTCACATATAATTCATATTGTCTATCAGCTTTAGTATCCTTTATGGGGATCACGGCTATCTTAGGCAACTCTAAATATGACTTTTCAATATTTTCTTGAGCAAAAACAATGTTAAACGATATAACACATAGTAATAGTAATAATTTTGTTGTTTTCATTATTGTAATTTATTTTGCGATTATTGTATTAAATACTACTCTTTAGGTTATATATTAAGTATACGCTTTCGCGAAAGCGTATAAAGCATCTTTACTCTTAGATGAATAGTTTAGAAATATAAGGAGCTGTCTATAATCCATGACTGAGTTATATAAGTTGTATCCATTTGTTTTTAATATTTATTGTTTGGACCTAAGTGTTTCAATAATCTTTGCATCCACCCACATTCTATTATAATCAGGAGGGTCACAACGGGGGCAATAAGAAAGGTATTTACCGTCTGGCGTTACGTATCCTCCACCGTCCTCGCCATCGGTGTTTATAGTATCCCCAAAGTTTATGGCGGCACCCCAGGAGCCATCTGATTGTCTAAAACTGATATACATATCACTATCTCCATAACCACCTTCGCGTTCACTATCCCAAATAATGTAAGACTCATCTGGAGCGATAAATGGGTGAGCAGTCCAAGTACCAGTATTTATTTCTTTACCAAAGGGTTTCGGTGCTTCACGTTTGCCGTTTACTAGTCGTGAATATCGAAGAACACCATTTCCATTTGTACCCCTTTCGTCAAAAACCAAGGTTCCTTTTAATGAAGCCGTAAGTCGCATGATACCAATGTCTTCAAACATGGAACCAAGGCTTTTTATCTTAGACCAACCAGAGTCGGTACGTTCTATATATTTATCTTTCGAGTACAAAATACTATCACCTGCAGAATAAAAATCATATTTCTTCCAGACACGATTTTCTTTACGGAAGACGGTAACAGAGGGGTCAAGGGGTGCGTCACCAGCAGAGGTGGTGAAGTAAAATTCTTTCATGTCTGGAGTAAACACACCTCCTAGCTTCCAGCCCTCTGTGGAGAGGATACCTCGCACTAATGGTTCTGACTTTAAGCCCGGCGGCTTTTGTCCAAAATAGGTATTTTCTTTAGTTGGTGAATCACTGTCTTTTGTTTTCTGTTCTTTAGTAGTGCAAGCATTTAAAAACAGCGACAATGCAGGTATTAAAATAAAATACGTTTTTCTCATTATTTAAATTTTTATAAATGTTTATTAGTACCTAGATATTTGATGTATTGTATATTTTCTAGGCTATTTTATTCAAGATCAAACAATCCGGATTTGGAAAGTTGTCGAGAAATGACATCAAGTTGATTCCTTTGACGATCAATATTGGCAGTCCCGAAAAATGCAATAACCAAATCTTTAGAAGGAGATATGTAAAGACCTTGTCCTCCATGTGCGCCTTTATAAAAATCGCCATCATCATATACGTCCCATTGATAACTGCTATATTTCATGTCTTCTACATCTCGTGACCTTTTGAGATTTTTATTTACATCTTGGATTTTAAATAAGTGTGCATCAGAAATTATTGAATTATCACTTTTTTTGCCACTAGGAGTAAAAGCTAGACCAAATTTAGCAAGATCTCGAAGTGTTGTTGACATGCCATCAGCATGAGAAACAGAGGTCCCATTAGTATTAATTCCTAAAAGAGCACTATATTCTGACCCTATCTTTTTCCATATTTCCTGTTCCACAAAATCTCGAAAGGTAAGACCACTAATTTTCTCAACTAGTAAGGTTAATACTGCAGCATCAGCATTCGAAAATTGGTGTTCCGTTCCTGACGATTTAACAGATTTTAAAGTAGCTAAACCTTTTATTGGGTCAATATTTAATTCATAAGTATCTACTAAAGGCCACTCAATTCCTGAGCTCATGTTAAGAATATCTATTACTGGTACACCTTCCCAACCTGAGCCTCTAAAATCATCAAAATAATGATCAATTGGTTTGCTAGTGTCTATTAAACCTCTATTCTCCAAAATAGCAATTGATGTACTAACAAACACTTGGGTTATTATCATATTAATATGCAAATCGGTTGGGAACATTCTCGGATAGCCTTCAAAGACGATTTTGCCTTTATGAATTATAATTAACCCATTAACTTCTACTTGTTGAACATAGTCGTTTAATGATAGTCCACCTCCTTTTTTTAAATCTGCTGGAGTTATAAAATGTTTCACATCATCTCTCGGCATTTCTTCAAGAATTCTTGGTATATCTGACTTAAGTATGCGTGAGTGATTCTTTATTTCGGAGAAATTTAGGTAAAAATATCGCTCCGTATCACCATATACGGTCCAATTACCACCTTCGTACATATGTTTATGGAATGCATACATTTCTTCTTTTGTAAATCCAGAATAATTATACGTTTCATATTTTGGAGATGTAGTGTTTAAGATGTTAGCGTCCTTTTTTGGTTCGTTTTTACAGGCAAGTAAAAGAAATATAGTTAAGAGAACCAGGATAATATTTTTCATATTTATAACTTTTTTAAATGAGTTATTATTTACTATTTCTAAAAGTTCCTTTCACTCATTTTTATGTAATTCCTTGAGTTTATGCTTTGCATTGTTATTTTGAGGATTTAATTCAAGTGATTTTGAGTAATTCAAAATTGCCAGATCAGTTTCCCCTATTTCTTCACAGGCTTTTGCATAACTGTCGTATACTTTAAAACTATTTGGATAGAGCATCATATTCACTTTGAACGTATTTTGTGCTAATTTCAATCTATTCTCGTGGTAAAAACTATCACCAAGATCATTTAAGTAGTCTTCAGTAACTGTAGGATAGGTTGTGTCATGTTCTTTTCTGGTTTTATATGCATTAAGTGCTTTTTCAAAGTCACCTTCAAGAAGAAATTCTACGGGTTCTTTTTTATCAGTATCCATCTTGACAAAAATTGAAGTTATTGTTCCATCGTTGCTATTTGTATAATGTAAATTGAGCGTTTTGTTTTCAGAATTTGGCATGAATTGCATAAGTCGAGTATAATTTCTTCTCACAAAACTATTATCCGAGACTTTGACTAGTTCTTCAGGTTTTATGTTAAGTATATTTTTATAGAACAATTGATTGTCCTTTTGAAAAATTTTTATAATCCTGCCATTAGCTATATACCTACCTTTAATTTTATCGATTAAAGACTGTTCAATTTCTATTTTTTCATATACAGGAACAAAGCCATCCCAATCATACGCCAAAGCTACAGAGCGAATCACTTCAGCATTGAATTGTGGGAAATTGGAATTAGTGAACACTACCACACCATAACCTTTGTCTCTATGAGCCATAATCTCAGCATAAAAACCTTCGTTCCACCCATGATACCTTAAGTAGATTTCATTGTTTCTATTTTGAAGTTGAAACCCTAATCCGTGTGAAGCTGAGCTAGCTGGCCAACCAGAATTCTGAGCCCCAAATCGTGTGCCCATTAATTCTGTTAGATCTTTTGATAATCCTTTAGTATGCTTACCTTTTATGGTTTGCTGTATGTTGGTTATAAATTTTGCATAGTCTTCTGCAGTTGCCCATAATCCAAATGCAGCCATTGAAGGATATATATTTCTTCTACCTTTTACCATTGAACCATCTCGTAAATAACCTGTTGCTGCCTTCGTTAATTGCGCTGTTGTTAGCGATTGATTAAACGTACTATTGTTCATTTCTAAGGGTTGTAGCACGAGTTCATGCATGATCTCTGGAAATGTTTTCCCCTCACCCTCAACATCGAGCATCATTTGTTGAATAGGCATATAGTGTTCATATTCAAAACGAACACTTTCACCAGGTTCTTTATTTACGGTGATTGGCTCGTTTTTAGCAGGATAAATTCCGTTTAGTATCTCTACTAGTGTTGGAGTTTTTTCATTTATACTATAGTTATGCCCTCCTATTATACGAGGATATATTCCTGAAGAATGATTTAAAAGATTTCTTATGGTTACTTTCTCTTCTTTCGTGAATTCATTTTCTGGCAATTTCCAAGACTTTAAGTAGCTGTTAATGTTTTCATCTAATGTTACTTTGTCTTGTTCTACAAGACATAATGCACCATAGGCTGTTACAGGAATACTCAGTGCTCCTGCTTGGAAAAGTGTTTGTGTAGTTACTGGGGTTTGACTTTCTTTATCGACAACTCCATACCCCTTTGTCCACGCAATTTCACCATTATGTATGACAGCAATACTCACACCTGGAATTCCATAGTGCTTCATACGTTCTTCTATAGACCATGTTGAATCCCCTTCTATGTATACCGGAGTTGTGAGACCAGTTTCTACCTTTTTAATTAAATTGGTTGTAGTAACAGCTTTTTGGGCAAAAACGGTGTTAATCGATATAACACATATCAAAATTATCCATTTCATTATTTTCATTTTTCACTAATTTGCATTTACAGTATATAATTCCACCTACCAGTTGGCTCGTTCACTAAAAAGGTCTACTAGGCCTTTTTCAATACGTTCGCCCTATTTGGGTCTAAGATTCTCAATAATCTTTGCATCTACCCAATAGATATCCACATTCATAATGTCATTATTACTGTCGTCATCTATGAGTCTGTTGAAGAGTATGTACTTGCCGTCTGAAGTAACGCTCGCATACGCTTCCCATTTATCAGAATTGACCGAATCGCCCATATTGATGGCAGGACCCCATGAGCCATCCTTTTGACGAAAACTAATGTAGAGATCAGAATCCCCATAGCCTCCTTCCCTTTCGCTATCCCAAATCAGGTAACTTTCATCTGGGGCTATAAAGGGATGAGCTGTCCATTTTCCTGTGTTCACTATTGGACCCATCATTTTTGGCTCTTGACGTTTGCCGTCTTTAAGTGTTGAGATGCGGATTACATCACCACTTTTATAATCGTCAAAAACATAGGTGCCATTTGATGAGGCTGTCAGGCGCATAATACCCCAATTGTCCCGATTAAACATGGGGCCAAGGCTTTTGCGTTCAGACCAGCCATCATTCTTGCGGTCTTTGTAACCTTTGGCCATATACATGCGTGAACCATCGGGAGAGAACGATATTTCACCTTTACGCTTAAATTCAATGTATTTCTTCCAGACATTGTCTTGCTGTCGGAAGCCAATTACGGTGATGGGTGCGTCTTTTTTGCTTCGCGTAGTGAAGTAGAACTCTTTCATGTCTGGCGCAAACACGCCCTCAATCTCCCAACCTTCTTTGGAAATGATACCTGGAGCAAATGGTTCTGCGATCATGCCCGGTGGCTTTTGTCCCATGTAAGCTCCTTCTATGTATGGGAAGTCGAAATCGCTTTCTTTATTTTCTTGTGCAAAGCCACTATTTGTTAGTATAAGAAACATTAAAAAATGGAGCCCTATTTTGTTTTTCATAGTTTCTAGTATTTAACAGTTTTTAACCATGCAGCTTGCCAACCTCCTTGAGAAGTTATTTTTCTTAATGATGAACCATCTTTATTTATGATATAAACATTGCTTTTTTTATCTCCCTTATCCCCTTTTGTTTGAAAAATAATTTGAGAGCCATCAGGAGACCAAGACGGACCACCACTAGGAATTTTTGTCAATCGTTTTTGATTAGAACCATCGATGTTCATCACATAAATTTCTCTATTACCACTTTTGTCAGATGAAAAAGCGATTTGTTGACCGTCTGGTGAAACCTTTGGGTGCCACTCATTAGCATCATTATTTGTCACCTGAATGATGTTCTGGCCATCAACATCAGCAATATGTATATCACTCTCTTTATTTTTGAATTCTGCGGAAAAGACAATTCTTCCATCTGGTGTAAAAAAAGGATTCCCTCCTACTAATGATTTTATTTGCATCTCTTCGCTACCATCTGAATTCATAATCCAAATTTCATATTCCCAAATTTCTTCTGAATTTTTATATTCTCTTGCAAAGAGAATTTTCTTTCCATCAGCAGACCATGAAGGTGTACTATCCCATTTGTTTTTTGCATACGTTAGTCGTTTTTTATTGGTACCATCACTATTCATCGTATGAATAGACCATGTCTTTTTCCCATCATGATACGCATAAAAAGCAATGTGTTTTCCATCTGGGGACCAAGCTGGGTAACCATGATCGCCAGTGGTAAGCCTAACTTCTGATGTGCCTTCAATATCGGTAAGACAAATTCCTTTTGACCCATAGGCAATTGTATAAGAAACTGATTTAGATGTTTCACTATTCTGGCAATACGAATTAACAGATAGTAAAGTCAAAAAAATGGATATGGCTTTTATATATTTCATATTTTTAATTTAGACGTTCAAAAAATATTTTATTATTTTATAGTAATGGGAGTAACAACTAGACCATTTATCAGTGTTGATACACTTACTTCATGATTTACTCTTTTGGTCTGAGGTTTTCAATAACCTGAGCATCTACCCAATACGTTTTTCCTACCCAGTTAGTGCTTTCATCTTCTTTAACCTCCCAGTCTCCTCTCGAAAAGAAGAAATATTTCCCATCGTGTGTCACTCTTGGGCTACTTTCACTTGATGATGTGTTTATGATATCTCCCAGGTTAATTGCTGTTCCCCATGAACCATCTTTTTGTCTGAAACTAATATGACAGTCACTATCACCATATCCCCCTTCTCTTTCGGCATCCCACATCAAATAGGATTCATCTGGAGCAATGTAGGGGTGGGCAATCCATCTTCCTGTGTTAATTTCCTTACTCATTTTTACTGGATTTTCTCGTTTGCCATCTATGAGGCGTGAATAACGGATAGAACCATATCCTCTGCCTTTCTTTTCATTAAAACCAAAATAATAGGTTCCTTTAGATGAAAGCGAGATACCATGTGCCTGATCTTTTAAGAATTCCCCTTGATATTTAGGCTCCGACCAACCCGTATCTGTTCGTTTCCTATATTCCTTTCCACCATATATCATTTTGCCGTCCTCAGAAAATTGTGGCCATTTTATATCGGTTTCAGATTCGTTTCCCCAACGATTATTTTCGTATCGAATAACAAAAAATGTACGTTTTTCATATTTTCCATTTTTCCTAGAGAAATAGTACTCCTTCATATCTGGTGAAAACGTGCCACCTTCAAAATGCCCTTCTGGAGAAACAATGTCAGGAGCAAACATTACAGGAATTAAACCTGGTGGCTTTTCTCCAAAATAAGTAGTTTCTATAGTTGGCGAATTAGTGTTTTTTGATTTTTGATTTTTAGAATTACAAGCATTTAAAAACAGCGTTAGTATGAGTATCAAAATAAAATATGCGTGTTTCATTATTTTCAATTTGTTTTCATAGTTCTTTATCTAGTAAAGGATATATTTTTCTCATATGAATCCAATCTATATTATCTCAACTGCTCTATATAGTAATGAACGACTCTAAGTAGCCATTTGATAATGGTTATCTTGCATCCATAAAATTTGATCAAAATGAGCTTGAGATCGTTCTCCTATTTTCTATTCGTATCTATTTTGTTATTGATGACTGCTTGTTCTGAATCTCTTGTTTTTAAGGAATATAATACAGTAGCCAAAATAGGTGACCAAGAAGAGTGGGCTGCTAAAAATTGGAACGATGAAGATTGGGATAAAGCGAAACCTTTATTAGAAGATGGTCGAGTATTCTGGTCTAGAACTCCAATTGATATTTTAAAAACACCAGAGCCATTACATCCATATGCTATTCGGCCATATCTTTATGGAGAGTATGAAGTCTTTTGGGATGGGATTTTAATTGGAAAAAATGGAAATCCCGGGCAGGAAGCAATGCTTGGTCCTAAGGGTAAAATGCTAACTGCTTTTGTCATTCCTTCTCACTTAACTGAAGAAGGTGAACATCTTCTGGCCATACGATCGAGTCTTCATTATTTCCCAGATCATGTCGGTATGAAAGTGGATATTGCTTATTATGACGATTTATTAACAGATCGGCTTATAGAAACTTCCTATATGCACATTTTTGCAGGTGCTTTTTTAATCGCCTCTATCTATTTCCTTTTTCTATTTCTTGGAAATAAAAAAGAGTATCCCATGCTTATTTTTAGTATCAGTTGCTTTCTCTTTTTTATATTAAATCTTGCAGAATTCATCACAACGTATGTACCTATTCATTATAGTATGCATAAGATACGATTGGAAGTCATCGGGATTCTCATGTTTGGTATTTCTTTTTTGATTCCATTTTATTTTTCTATGCAGTTTCCGTACCCCAAACGAAAAATATTGTTATTTATTTACGCAGGAGTTCTATTGTTTATTTTCTTTATCAAACATGATTTATTTGATTTTACATCGCGTAACATGGCGTTAAGTATGTGGATGTTTTCTTTCGGTATTGTGCTCTTTGGCGTTTATAAAAAAATTAAAGGAGCTACCCTCGTATTAATAACATTGCTCCTATCCTTGCTTATAAATTTTGTCACTTCTTTTAACATAAGTCTTTTTGTAGGTTTTAGCCTTATTCTTCTTGGAATGTTCTATTTGCTTTCTCTTAGAATCAAAGAACAAAGACTTGCTTATGAAACTTCCCTGGTGCAATCCACACGTCTACGTCTAGAATTATTAAAAAAGAATATCCAACCACATTTTTTAATGAATACCTTGACCTCATTAATAGACTGGATAGAAGAATCACCAAAGAAAGGCGTTTTGTTTATAGAGGCCTTAGCTAAAGAATTTGATCTTTTTAATCAAATTGAAAATCAAACATTAATCTCTATTTCGCAAGAAATAGCGCTTTGCCGCTCACATCTAGAGATTATGGAGTATCGGAAAGAAATCAATTATTCTTGGCAAGATGAAGGTGTACATCTTGAAGAAAAAATACCTCCTGGAATTCTTCACACGTTATTGGAAAACGGGATCACACATAGTTTGCCACAAGAGGATAATAGTATTAAATTTAAATTGATTTTTAAATCGAATATTAATTATAAATGCTACACATTTTTAACATATGCTAATGTACTAGAAACAAAGAATAATAGTGAAGATGGTACAGGATTGAGATATGTCAAGGCTAGATTATCAGAAAGTTATCAGGAGCAATGGGATTTTACTTCTGAACCTGCAAAGCACGGTTGGAAAAATACCATAAAAATATACTCTTAAAGAGATGAACATTTTAATCGTTGAGGACGAATCAAGAATTGCCAAAAGAATCAAACGAATGACTCGTGATATTTTTGGCAATACTTTGCAATCGTTAACCCATATTAACACACTTCAAGAAGCCTTGCGATTTATTGAAAATAACTCTTTGGATCTTATGTTATTAGATTTAAATCTTAATGGTGACAGTGGGTTTGATTTACTTACCACCGCAGTTTCCGAATCGTTTCATACCATCATTATTTCTGCTTATAAAGATCAAGCAATAACTGCTTTTGAATATGGAGTTCTAGATTTCGTACCCAAACCTTTTAATAGAGATCGGTTAGAGAAAGCATTACATAAGACCATTTCAAAAGAAAATATAAATTCGAATGATATTAAGTTCTTAGCTGTAAAAAAAAGACACAGAATACAGTTAATACCTATTGAAGATGTGCTTTATGTAAAGGGAGCTGGAGTTTATACAGAACTTTTTCTAACAGATGGGAAAAAAGAACTACACGATAAATCACTTGAAAAGTTAGAACAGCTGTTGGCGTCTTCTTTTGAGCGCATCCATAAATCATATTTACTAAAAATGTCTGAGGTACATGAAATTATTGTAGAATCTGGAAGCAAATACATAGCCGAACTTAAAAATGGCGTACGTATCCCTATCGGAAGAACCAAATACAAAGACATAAAAGCAAAGTGGTTTTAAAACAGCTCTAGTCTATGTGTTCTGCATATTGTTCCTTCATGCTTAATTTAACAAAAGTTGCTCAAACAATTGTTTTATAGGACTTGACCTTCCTAAATACAAAAAGGTTAATCCCCAAGTATCATGTAACCCGTGTATAAGAATAAGAATCCATAAATTATTTCTATTCTTATAGAAAATAAAGGCACTTAACATCGAAATTATTGAGATTGTGATCATTCCAGAAATACCTTGATAATAATGAGATATTCCAAAATAAATAGAAGCGATTATACCAGCAAAAAACCAAGCTTTTTTTGTGTTTCCTAAAAATTTAGCTAACCATTTAAAATAGTATCCCCTGAATAAAAATTCTTCTCCAAAGACAACGATTGTCCATATTATAACAAGAAAAATTATATAATTAAGCGTATTTCCTTCAACATCTATGGAGGATAGGTCTGGTTCTCCAAAATAATTTTGCACAATAATTCCAACACAATTATCAAATAATATTAAAACCAATGTCAACAATACACTTTTAAATATCGTTTTTTTAGTTAATTTTTTTGTAAACCCGAATAAAGACCAATTGTAATTACTTGACCAAAGTATTAATGCTACAATACTTAGCCCAAAGAAAAAACTAAAATTTCTATCAAAATAATTTAATAGTGGTGCAAAAAGCATTACTAATACAACAACATATGATCTCGTTAATGTATGGTATATTTTCGTTTTCATTTATCCCTGATTTATAGTTTAAAATTCTTTTTCTCACCTACTCTACATACTTCATAACAATTCTATCTATTGCCAGTTAAGAGGAAGCATCTTTAAAATGAGATTTATACTAAGACACATTTTTATATATTTCTATATTTTAATTTTGTCAAATGTATACTCCCAAATTGTCTTCAAAAAATTATTGGGATATAAGTGTCAAATTGAGTGATAAACGCTTACTAAAGATTAAAAAGTGTTCTCTTTTTTTGTGATACTAATTATAACAGCAACGATTTTCGTATAAAGATTTGAATAGAAGTTAGGTGATTGAAATTTTATAAATTGGAATTATTTCAATCTTAGGTTTTCAATGACCTGAGCATTCCTCTAAAAAAATGTTGGCTTTGCTTTCGCGAAAGCGTATACAATCACATTTTAAACAATTTTTTGAATAGAAAAAGGAAGGAGCAGAACTCCAACTCAATTTGGCATCTTATGCATTTAGATCATATCTAACAGCTCTTTCTTATAAGACTTACCAACAGGTAATTTAATATCATTTTGGAGTATAATTTGATTTCCGTCAATCAATTTTAATTGATTAAAATTGATTACAAATGACTTATGAATCCTGATAAAAGAGTCTGGGAGTTTACTAAGAAAATCTGATAATGTTTGCGGAGTTAATATCATTTTATCTGTGAAAATTTTGATATAATTTCCATATGCTTCAATATGACTTATTTCATCAAAATTAATTTTAATGATTTTTTTATCACTCTTTACAAATACTGATGTTGTAGCTTCTTCTCTATCTGTAGAAATAATTTTGGTTTCTTCTTTTACGTTTTTCTGTACTTTATTTACTGCTTGCAAAAAACGTTCTAAAGAAAAAGGTTTTAATAGGTAATCTGTTACCGAAAGCTCAAAACCTTCAATGGCATATTCTGGGTATGCAGTCGTAATGATTACTTCTGGTTTTTGCTGCATCGTTTTTAAGAGGCTTAACCCAGAAAGCTTAGGCATATTGATATCTAAAAACAAGATGTCGACAGTTTTTACTTGCAAAACTTCGAGTACCTCAAAAGCATTTTTACAAGATGCACAGATTTCTAAATGTGGCAATGCCTCGATATAGGTTTCTAAAATTTGACGTGCTATAGGCTCATCATCTGCTATAATACATTGTAGTGTTTTCATCTTATAAATCGAGTTTTAGAACAACACTAAAGGTTCCTTTGTTTTCTTTTATGGTTAATGTATGTTTTTCTGGATACATTAATGCTAGTCTTTTCTTAGCGTTCTGTAAACCTATCCCACTTTTGTCTTTCTCTAAATTCTCATCATTAATATCATGCGCGTCTACTGTATTATCACAAGTAAACGTTAGTGTATTATTTTCTTCCTTTATAGAAACAGTGACCTTACTTTTCTTGGTTTCTATAACTCCCAAATATTTAAAAGCATTTTCAACAAAAACAATAAACAACATAGGCGCTATCTTTTTTGAAGATAGATTTCCAGATTTCTCAAAGCGAATGTTAGTACTATCTTCTAATCTTATTTTCTCCAGCGAGATGTAATTTTCAAGATACGTGATTTCTTTTTCTAATGGCACGTAGGTTTCTTTGGTCTCATATAAGCTATAGCGTAATAAATCAGATAATTTGAGCATTAAATCGGGTAATTTATCAGACTTCACGACAGATAAACCATATAAGTTATTAAGGGTATTGAATAAGAAATGTGGATTTAATTGTTCTTTAAGTAATTTTAATTCTGCTTCTTGTTCGTGTTGTCTTCTTGTAAAGCTATCTCTCGCAATCTTAATGGCAGATGCAAATACAAGTGCTAATACCAAAATTCCGAAAAAATTGACAAACATCATCACCTCAAATTCCTGATCCAAGACTGTTCTAATTATAGAGACCGAAATGGTAGTAAACACTAATAGATTCAATAAGAACAGGCTTAGAAAAACAAGGAGTTTTTTTCTTAAAAATGGTAGAATTAATAAATTATTTATATACACAGCAGGAGCTAATAGCAATATGATAAAACAAGAAGTAGCTATTCTGCTTTCTGCTTGTATGGTTGTGAGCAATATTAAAAATAGGAGAAACCAGACAAATGCATTTTGTACAATTTTATTATCTATCCAGTGATCTAATTTTGACATAATCGTTTTTTAAAGCTTCTCAAAAATAGCCTATCATATGTTATTTCTTGTTTTTTAGTGACGAAAGCTTTCATTTTCTGTTTGAACGAACCTCAAATACTGATAAAGCATATTTATAACATATATCATTTTATAATAGACGTTGGTCACTCTTTTTTTTAAGTGGTGGAGAATTGAGTGAGTTTTGGGGTATTAATCTTAAAACTTATCATTATGAAAAATGTATTTCAAATTACAACAGTACTGTTTTTATTAGTTCAAACTATTGGTTACAGTCAAACAGAAAGCACAACGTCTACTCCTACTAAACAAGATACTGTTTTACAAAAGGAAAGTTCAAAAACCGAAACTGACACTAAGAAATTTATTGGCACTTATTTATTAGAAGAAGCAAACTTTACATTAGAAATCCTTGCCGAAAATGACAAAATGTATATCGTTACTTCTTTTTCTAAAGACCTACTAGTTATAAAAAATGAGACTACGTTACGTGAACCTACTAGAGGTGTTGATTTAGAGCTTATTAAAGATGATAAAAATGCTTTAAAGTACACTCAAAATGGATATGTGACAACCATAAAAAGAGTAAAATCCAACTAGTTGACTCATCATCTCTAAATTAAAACTATGAGGCTCGAAATTCAAAATGTATCTAAACGATACAGTAAAAATAAATATGGGTTAAAAGACTTCTCTATCACGATAGAAAAAGGAATCTTAGGATTACTAGGTCCAAATGGTGCTGGGAAGTCTACTTTATTAAAAATGATTGCTACGGTGAATAAACCTACAACTGGTATTATTTCCCTGAATAAAAATAGCATTATTAAAGACCCAAATTATATGCGTAAACAATTGGGTTTTTTACCACAAGACTTTGGAGTATACCCCAATTTAAACGCTTATGAGTTTTTAGAATACATCGCAGCAATGAAAGGAATTGGAGGAAAGAATTTAAAACCTAGAATTGCACAATTATTAGAAGGGTTAAACCTTATAGATGCTGCAAAAAAACCAATAGGTAGTTATTCTGGTGGGATGAAACAACGTGTAGGCATCGCACAAGTATTATTAAACGATCCAAAGATTGTACTCTTTGATGAGCCCACAGTGGGATTAGATCCTGAAGAGCGGGTTCGGTTTAGGAATTTAATTTCAGATTTATCAAATGACTGTATTGTTATTCTGTCTTCGCATATCGTATCAGATATTGATACGATTGCAGATACCGTAGCTATTATGAAAAATGGACAGCTTGTTTCCTATGGAAATCAAGATGATATTGTACAAAACGTACATGGGAAAGTCTTTGAGACTACTATTGAAAAAGAAGACTTAGCTGCCTTCAAAACCAAACATATTGTAGTAAGTACATCCAGAAAAAACAATAAACTAGTCATTAGATTTATAACAGATACATCAAACGCAATAGCCGCCCCTAAAGAAGCCAATCTAGAAGATGCTTACTTGTATGTGACAAAAACAAATTAATCTAAATTTTAGAACTCACTTAAAGTTATTGACCATGAATTTATTAATCACTATTATAAAATCTGATTATTTACAGCGTACCAGAAGTTATGCGTTTTTAATCACGCTTTGTGCGAGTCTTGCCATTGCATATACCTTTGTGCCAGCCACAGACGCGGGTTATTCTACCATTAGAATTAGTGATTATGTTGGGGTGTATAATTCTGTATGGTTTGGCTATGTTACTGCAATTATGACAAGTATTTTCTTATCATTAATTGGGTTCTATTTAGTGAATAGTGGTATTAAAACAGATTATGATACTAAAGTTGGGCAGATTATTGCCACCACTAATATTAAAAATTTCACTTATTTAATTGCGAAAGCCCTCAGTAATTTCTTAGTGCTTTTAACGATATTTTTGATGGTAGGGATCATGAGTGTGACGCTCTTTTTTGTGTACAATGCTGGTTATCCGTTTGAACCGTTACAGTTTATAAAACCGTATGCGCTTATTACTATCCCTGCATTGTTTGTGATTTCTATTGTAGCGGTACTCTTTGAAGTCTTTCTTCTAAAATATTCCACCCTTCAAAACATAGGGTATTTCTTTCTTTTTTCTATACTCATGGTATACAATCCTAAAACGGAAAGCGATTATTCACTAGATGTTTTTGGGAGTAAGATTATCATGCATCAGCTAGAGGAACGCGTACGAGAAATTACAAATAGTGAAGAGGAAATGGCTATGAACATTGGTTTTTCTATCGGAAACCATCATGAAACAAAGACCTTTGAATTTACAGGAATAGAGTTCCCTACTTCTTTTATTGTAAGTCGTTTACTATGGATGGCTTTAGGAATAGTATTGCTCTTTCTTAGTGCACCTTTGTTTCATCGTTTTAACCTAAAAGAGAAGCCCTTTAAAAAGAATAAGGCTGTTATTAATCTGCAGTCAAATTCAGTAAAGACTATACGTATATCAAGGTTACCAAGTCCTCTTGTCAATTTTAGTGTTTTCCCATTGATTAAAGCTGAGTGTTTGTTATTATTTAGAAATAGTAAAAAATGGCTTTGGATTGTTACGATCATTGGTGTAGTTTTATTAGCAGTACTGCCTATAAAAGTGACCCATCAAATAGTACTTCCAGTTTTATGGTTTTTACAAGTAAGTAGATTGTCTAGTTTGACCACAAAAGAATCCATGTACAACGTTCATTATTTTGGATTTACTTCATATAAACCGTTGAGTAGACTTTTGACTTCTCAAATATTTGCAGGGTATCTCTTAATGCTTGTCTTAGCCTTGCCATTGCTTATTCGTCTTATCATAATATCAGACTATGTATCTGTAGGCGCTGTAATCTTAGGAGCTTTGTTTATTGTATTGCTTGCTGCAACATTAGGCATTCTCACAAGAGCAAAAAAACTATTTGAGGTACTCTTTTTTATGATTACGTATGCAAATATCAATGGGCTCAGTATTGTAGATTACTATGGAGGATTTGAGCATCATTCATTCTATTTGATTCAGCTTATTGCTTTTATCATCCTTTTAGGAAGTATCAGTATTCTTATGAGAAAGTCGCAATTAGAGAAATAACTGCTGTTCTAAGCATAGTACTACCTTGCTCCTATCTATGATCATGCTGAGTACGCTTTCGCGAAAGCGTATAGATTAAACTTTTAAATCATTAATATTTTATGATAGGTTTGATTAATTCTTGCAAGACATTGTCTAATTCTGTTTCAAATGCTTTCTTATTAAATTTATCATTGTTACGAGGGACTTCAAGTATCCTTTCATTAGCGATATCAAATGGTAATTTACCTGCAAGTTCATCTGCTTCTCTAATAGGAATCCAGTTTTTAGGACCATTGGCGGCAAGTCTAGATAAGCCATGTAACATGCCAGCTTCAAAAATTACGTTTGGGTTGTCTGGATAATGAAAGTGATTGCCGTCTTTGATACAATCAGATAAGTAACAAATACCAAAGGTGCAATTCTCTATATCGTCCATAATCTCTCTAATGATGCTTCCAGGTTTACGGCTTTTATACCAATACTTGATCGTCACTTTATCTTTATAGTTATCAAGTACTTTTTGAATACTTTTTACCACATTTTGATCTGCTTTTCCTGATGTTGCAACAAATATTTTTGGTTTTTTAAAGTTTACCGAAAAACTACTCAACTTACTAAGTGAACTTAGTACTTTATTAGTATTTACACGCTGTGTATTATTTGCACGATTAAGCACATATAAATTACTAAATGCTTGTGTTAATAATTCTAATTCTTCCTGAAGTGACATGGTAATCTCTATGTTATTCCCGAATTCAAAATTGAAAATCCCAAGCATATTATCACTTCGGTCTTTCACAGGTATCATTATTGATGAATACGTTGGTGAATTTGATAAATCCTCATATTGAGGAAGCTTAATAATCTCATTTTGATCTTTCCATAGATTGTTATAACCTGTTGCTTCAGAAAGCTTAGCATTGTTTGTAGCAACTATGCATAGTTTCATATCACGATCAAAACTATAAGATATTTGTCCTTTATATTTTCCTGTATCATCTTTAATCCTTTTAGACCAAGGTTTTCCTCCAATATGCCAAAAAGTATTCAAACCCTGAGAATCTTCTACAATTGATGGAACAAGGAATTCAAAAAACTGGATGTCAAGTTTTTTAAAGTACTCTGTCATTTCAGTTTTTACTCTAGTAAAAGTAATATCGTTAACAATATCTATAGATAATGAGATGTTTTTTAAATGCTCTGCAAATGATTGAAGTTCCATTCTTTCTATATTAAAATTGAATTATTGTTTGATTTATAGAATGTTATATGTATTATACTAAGTTCTTATATTATAAATCATTATACCTCATTACTTATTATGATTTAGGAATCATTAATTCTGAGGATAAAATTGAGGACTCATTAATAGTAAAATTGACTATTCTCCTTTTAGATTTTTGTATTAGATGATTTTACTCTAGGTACATAATTCTGCTTATCTCCTATTCTAAATGTTATAAATAGAAAATCATATCATCAAGGATCTCACTACACTTTTAAATACGCTTTCGCGAAAGCAAATAAAATGATAGTACTCTTATATTTCAATGCTTTACCTTATTCATACTTGAAAAGAGTATCGTAAAATGTTTTAATTTTTATCTAATAGACAGTTCATCCTTTAAAAAATACAATTCAGTAATATAGATGCTATAGATAGTCGTGTTTTGACGACATTTAAATAATTAATGAACAACTATCTATGATTCAAGTACAACATCTTTCCAAATCATTTCAAGACATACAAGCGGTAAACGATATTAGTTTTGCCATTAATAAAGGAGAAATCTTCGGGCTTTTGGGGCCTAATGGTGCTGGAAAGTCTACCACACTGAATATGATGAGTACCATTTTAAAAAGTGACGGAGGAAGTATTCGTATAGATGGCAAAGATGTTAATGAAAATGCAAAAGAATGCAAGCATTTGATTGGTTTTGTACCTCAGGAAATCTCTTTATATGAAGAGCTATCGGCATATAAGAATTTGTTGTTTTGGGGTAGTTTATATGGAATTCCATCCAAAAAACTGAAAGAGAGAATTCATACGACACTAGAACTTATTGGATTGTTAGATAGAAAAAATGATTTGATCAAAACCTATTCAGGAGGAATGAAACGCAGAATCAATATTGCTGCGGCATTGTTACATAATCCAAAAGTATTGTTTATGGATGAACCTACTGTAGGGATCGACCCACAGAGTAGAAATCACATTTTTGAAGTCATAGAAACCTTAAATAAACAAGGAATGACTATTGTCTATACCACACATTATATGGAGGAAGTAGAGCGTTTGTGTGATCGTATTGCCATTATAGACTCAGGTAAAATTATTGCACAAGGAACACAATCTCAATTAAAAGAATTGGTACAGACAAAAGAAAGCATTCAGATTGAATTTGATATCCTTTCAGAAAGTCATGTACATGAACTTAGAAAATTACTTTCCTATACCATGACACATAACAAGAATAAATTACTGATAGAAAGTACAGTAAAAGAGCTTTCTAAGGTGATTACAACGTGTCATGGATTACAATTAAGTATCAAGGACATACAATTGAATAAAGTAAACCTAGAAGCGATCTTTTTAAACCTCACAGGAAAGCAATTAAGAGATTAATAAACATCACAATCATCCATTCTAAAATCAACAATCATGATAGGAACTGTTTTAAGAAAAGATTTAATATTATATTTTTCAGATAAAAAGGGAGTTCTTGTTACCTTTTTACTGCCTATTATTATGATTACGTTATTTGCGTTTGCATTTGGTGGGGTTGGAAAAAAGGAAAGCGCTCCAAAACCTTTAGGAGTGTTGGTTGTAGATAAAGATGCTACAGTAGTTTCTCAAGAGTTGATTACAAAATTGAATGCTATGCAAACCATTCGTTTGATTACTTCTAAAGAGGAGAAAGCTTTAGATCTTGTAAGGAAAGGGAAAAATGTAGCCGTTTTAATTTTTGAAAAAGGGTTTTCTAATGCCGTCACTGCTAATACCGAACTTCCTATAGAATTAAAATACGATGCTGCAAGAGATATACAGATGCGAATTGTACATACTGTTTTAAAAGAAGGGTTCAAATATCATTTAGGAAAAGCAGATGTGGTTAATACGATAAAGTTAAAAACAACGTCATTAATCAAAGAGAGTTCTACTAAGGCACATCCAGGTTTGGTGCAAGCTGTAGGAGGAACAGCAATTATGATGTTGTTATTTAGTATTGCTGCTATAGGCGGTGGATTGCTAGATGAAAAAGAAGCAGGAACTTTAAAACGTTTACTAATTGCTCCTGTAAAACCAATGGACATTTTATTAGCAAAAATGGGGACAGCCATGGTGGTTTCTATTTTACAATTAACAGCTATGTTTGTCTTTGCTTGGCTGGCTTTTGGGTTGCCTATTTTTATGGATGTAACTACATTGATATTATTGATATTATGTATCTCGTTTGCAGTTTCAAGTTTTGGAGTTTTCCTAGTGTCTACAGTAAAAACACGTCAACAATTACAAGGTATGAGCACTATTATTATCATTTTGATGTCAGCAATTGGAGGGAGTATGATTCCTATAAGTATGATGCCAGCATTCATGCAAGAAATTGCCGTAATTAGTGTGAATTATTGGGGAATTGAAGGTTTCTTTGATATTTTCTGGAGACAATTACCTTTGATGGATATTCTCCCTAAAATGGGAATTTTACTGGCCATCGGTTTAGGAATGACCTTGTTATCTACCGTATTATTTAGGAAGAATATTATTTCGATTGGGTAATTTTATTCTTAGTAATCTTTATAAACTACCATAAGCAGCATACGATAATTATATTTGGATGATTTATAAATATTTTAAGGAATAGAAAATCTAGAAAAATGTATAGTAATACTAAATATAAAACTGATATTTTTAGCATTAAAAATTCCTTTAAAATAGTAAGCTCTTTTTAAGAACGCAAACCATGAAATTAAAATATAAAATCATTGTTTTAATTCTACTGATGTTAGTTTGTATACAATTTTATAGACCTAATAAGAATGTGCAGAAGGGAGCTACAATAAGTGACATATTAATATCTAAAAACGCTCCAGCTGAAATATCAAAATTATATACAAATGCTTGTTACGATTGTCATTCTAATTATACAAATTATGAATGGTTTGATAACATTGCTCCTGTCTCATGGTTTATAGATGCTAATATAGAAAAAGGCGTTTCAGTTTTAAACTTCTCTAATTGGAAAAATATATCGATCATAGAGAAAGAGATTCTGTTTTCTGCCATTTCTTTTAATATAGATTCAGATAAAATGCCCAAAAAGAATTATACTATGTTTCATCCTAAGTCAGAATTATCGGAGGAGGATAAGGCAAAAATGATTGAATGGATAATTCAAGTAAAAAAGCGATTTTTAGAAGAGCATGGCCAATTATAAGAACTGTTATTCTATCTAGAAGTTGGTAAATTACCAAAACAAAATACGCTTGAATCGCTTATTTTATATAGTATTAATAGAATATCCCAGTTTAAAAACTACTTGTTAAGCGTACACTTATTGGAAATTTATAGTTTTTAATGGCAATTGTGCTTGTTAAACAAAAAGTAAGCTCAATAAAACTTTTGCTTCGCTTTTAATTATTTACAATTGTTTTTTTATAGAAAAGCATATAGATGAATCCTAAGAATGCAAAAAAGGCACAAACGTAAAATATTATTGGAATTTTATTTAGCACATCTTGATAGTACCACCCAGAAAACAATGCTCCAAATCCTATTCCGGCTTCTAAAGCAATATACATGGTTGCAATAGATTTTCCTTTTGTTGACGGATTGCTTAAATCAATTGTCCATGCATTTACTGTTGGGGATATGATACCCATTGCCAAACCATAAAACGTTGCTGCAACCAACATGCCGTAGATACTATCTAGTTTACCAAGTAATAATAATGCTAGAATTAAAAATACTAATCCAGTAATAATCATAATTTTACGGCCATAAATATCAGAAATCTTACCAGCAATAATCCTTACAAAAATAGATGCAAATGTAAATACAATAAAAAATGTTCCTTTATTAATAATTCCTAAATGATCACTCCAATCAGGAATCAATGTCAATACAACCCCAAATCCTAAATAGGAAATAAAAGTGATACATGCGGCTGGTAAAGCTTCTTTAGCAATGATATCTGATTTTGATATTTTAAGCGTTTGTAGTTTAAACTTCTGTCTATGGACCAATGTTTCTTTTACTCTTACAACTAGAATGATAGATAATAAAGCCATAAAAGATGAACTGTAGAACAATGCATTATAATCTGTATATAGTTTAATATAACTTCCTAAAGCCGGCCCTAAAGCGAAGCCCGTACTAAAACACAACCCTTGTATTCCCATTGCTTCTCCCAAACGATTTTCAGGAATGATATCTGAAACATAAGTAGCGATTGCGGTTGGACTAAATCCAGTAGAAAACCCATGTAACAATCGCAAAAATAAAAACCCAGTAACACTAGTTAGTATTGGATAAAACAAACCAGTAATTACGCAAACAATAGCTCCAAATATCAATACAGGCTTTCGACCAATAGTATCGGTTAACTTCCCGCTGAATGGCCTTGATAAACCAGCTGTTAGGGTAAATAATGCGATAATGAGTCCTTTGTACTCAGAGCCACCTAAATTGCTTAAATAATTTGGCAATTCAGGAATTAACATATTAAAACTTGCAGAAAAAAATATGGAACTCAAACAAATAAAAACAAATTGCGAAGTATATATTTTTTGCTTTTGAATTTTCATAGAATTACAATGATTTATAAAGCCTTTCTATTTCGCTTAATGAATAGTCCCAAATAGCTTTAGAACCAGACGCAACGGGTATTGTTTTATCTAGCACCTTTTCTTTTGGTACATTATACTCCCTCCAAGTTCCTCCGTTGTTTGAAGCATTTTGTAGAATAGGTTCAAAACGATCCATGGCTTTTGCAAACTTTGCCTCATTCGTTTTTCCTTCCTCAAATTCTAACCATATTGCAATCAATTCTAATGCTTGAGTTTCTGGCAACATACCAAATATTCTTTTTGCTGCTTTTAATTCTTCTGCAGTATTATCATGATTCTTAGTGGTATCAAAAATAAAAATATCACCAGAGTCAATCTCTACAATATCATGGATCAATACCATTTTTAAAACTTTTAAAAGATCAATTTTCATATTACTATGTTCTGCAAAAATCAATACCATCATTGCTAAATGCCAACTATGCTCTGCATCATTTTCATGTCGTTCACTATTAAATAATCTTGTTTTACGTTGAATGTATTTTAATTTATCTATTTCTTTGATAAACTCTATTTGCTGTAATAGTATATTCATTTTATTAGCAATTCTAATTAATTGTATAATCTTGCACTGCAAAGGACTTGCTATTAGAATTCTTATAAAAGGACAATTGTCCCAACTCATAAAATATGATTATAAAAGACATCGATTTCTTGACATATATTGAAATCCTAAATCAAAAACATGTAAGTTATTTTCTGTTAGAAAAGTATAATTCTAAGGAAGTTATATTAAAACAAGACAAGAAATATTCTTCTTTATTTATTATTAAAAGCGGAATAGCAAAATGTTATTTATCTGATGAAAACGGAAAAGATTTTATTCAAGAATTTTTAGGTGAAGGAATGGAGTTTGGAGAGTTGGAAGTTTTTAGTGGTAATTTAAGTTTTTGCTCTATTGAAGCAATATCTAACGTTGATGTTTACAAAGTTTCTCATCAACATTATAATGAACTGTTAGAAAATGATCCTGTTTTTAATCGATTAGTAATGAAAGCTTTGGCGAAAAAGATTGGATATAAAGCACCTAGGCATTCTTTTCAACATTCCTATTCTATCGAAGAAAATATTTTGAAACTTAAAAAAACGTATCCAGATTACTATAAAATATTACCTAAAAATGATATTGCCAATTATTTAGGGATTACAATTCGTAGCCTGAATAGAACTTTAAATAGTTTGAAATAAGATTCTTAAAGTAGAATAACTCTTATTCTTAATTAAACTGAGAAAGCTTTCGCGAAAGCGTACACTCATGTAAAATATTCCAGAATATGTATCGTCTTGGGGGTATGTTTTGGATTATGAAAGGTTCACATTGAAGTCATATATGATACTCAATTAACTTTTTAAAATGAGTTCTGTCATCTTTTCTTATTTACTGTTAATCATTTCGATCAATGTACTTAGCTGAGTATCTACACCTTCTAGCAGCTGTATTTCATCTATTGGAATACTAATATCAGGAACAGTACCATGTCCATCTAAAGTTTTTCCATTTCTTTGAAAGGATAACATGGTAGATACTTTTACTCTAATGTTTGAGTAGTTTAAATGTAATACTCTTGAGTTTCCACTGGAACCATCTGTGGTTACTCCAACGATATTCACATTTGGCAAACTTTTAAATGCACTTGTAAAAACGGTTGCCGCGCTAAAACTTTGTTCATTTATTAAAATATAGACAGGTTGTGTATAGGGTTTATCTCCATGATGTAAAACCATATAAAAAGGATTACTAAACTTTGAGGTGTCAATTTTTGCTTGAAGCTCAAAATTGGTATTAAATTGATCTATTGCTGTTCTATCTGTATCGGTTAATTGTGTAGCATTATAGCTATATAAATAACGAGCATTCATGGATGCTACATCTTCAAGGGGTGTTGCATCTGTTCGTAAATATGCAACATTGGCTATCCAAGGAGATTGTTCTGGTTGCACAATATATTGTGCAAATGTTTGAAGTATTTCTCTTCCACCTCCTGGATTATTTCTAATATCGATAATTAATGCTTTTGTATTAGAGAAACGTTGAAGCGTATTTTCTATAAAGTTTTCTAGCCCCTCTATTTCATCATAATGATACATCCTTGGAATATTTATATATCCAATATTCTGGCCTACTCTTTTATGTAAATCATCAAAGTTTCCATTTTCAACCTTGCTCCTATTTTTATAGTTTTCTTGAAGAGTTTTTGAAAAATACTCATTATTAATGGTCGTTAATGGGACAATTTCCTTTTTTTCAGAAGAATCATTACTAAAGACTACGGTTACACTATCTGGACATGGTATAGTATTCTTAAATAATAGTTCGCCGTATTTTTGAATAGCATGACTACCTCTTGAAAGTTTTGTTTGTGTTGGTGCTTTCTTATCTCTGTAATTATAGGTGTTTATAAGTGTTTCAACCGCTATCTCATCGATGCTTTTAATGTATGGGTGTGTAGTATCATAGTAACTATACTTCTTATCATTTTGATCTTGTTTTACTGCTACAATTTTTCCATCTATAGTTGTTACACCAAAAGGCAATCTTAGGTTGTGCGTTTTATGATTTTTTTTATCAAATACTTCATTCATAATCGAGGAATGCCTATCCCCTATTTCTGACATAATTTTGCTTAGCTCATTTGTAAATTCATTGATCTCTATCTCTTTATTTTTTCTTATTATTGATTCGGCTAATTCTCGTATCGCCTTTTTATAATCAAACATTGAAAGTTGTGCATACGATGATCTATACGCTAGTATTTGTTCAAATTGTTTTAGATCGGCTAGAGCATCGGCAAGAGTTATTTTTCGCGAAAGCGTATTTATAGATTTAGGCGTTACAATAGCATTATTATACTGCAATGAAAGATCTCTATTTCTTGAAGTAAATGTTCCTGTATAAGTTTTTATAACACCTTCTTTAGATAGCTGTAAAGCTACTTTTATATTGGGTTGATACCCTAAGCCTTGTAATACTTCTACAAGGTCTTCTGAGAAACGTTTTTGCCATTTATGTCCGTATTGTTTTTTACAGAACTCTAAAATTTGTTTTTTACTAAAGTGTTCTAACTTTTCAAAATGATACCATTCATTATCAAATTGAACGATAGGTTGTTCTTTTTCCCACTGTACAGCAGTAAAAGGAGATGCCTTTTTAATCTCTAATTTTTGACTAAAGGCAAGTAGTGAGCTAAAGCATAAAAGGATAAGGATATAATATGTTCTCATTTTTCAATTTTTAAAGTAAATCATAACCAAACATATTTTAATTGGAGCATTTGTAAAAACGATATAGACAATCTATAGAAACGAATCGACAAACCTAATCTTCTAATCGACGTAGCGGTATTGCATTTGTATATATTTACATTGTATTTATAAATTACTAGAATGCTGGAACTATCACCTAAGACCATACATACTATAAAAAATACTTTTCACGTGATTTTTATAGGTGTTATTACGTTTGAACTTTTAAGAAAGGCTTCTTTTTTACTTCCAGAAGATTGGCTTTTCTTTTTGACAAGTGATGCTATAGAGAATTTTATATGTGCCTGTATTGCTTATGGATTATATTATTTTGTATTCAGATTAGATCATATTTGGAAAAAAATAAGTATGATCATTCTTTGCATTATCATACTGTTATTACTAGCATCACTAAAAGATTACAGAATACACGGTACTACTGATTTTAAACAAACATTTGAATATTTCACAAGCTCTCTAGGGATCTCTCTTTTATTTTACTCAGGTATTTATTTTATAAATCGATTGGAGTTTCTAAATCGTTATAAAATGTTAGAAAAAGAATTAAATCTAGCAAAAGCACAATTGCTAAAAAATCAATTACATCCTCATTTTTTATTTAATGCATTTAATTCCTTGTATAGTTTGTCATTAAAAAATCATCCTGAGACATCTGACTATATATTAAAACTATCCAGTATGATGCGTTATTTGACAGATGAAACACATCTTACCAAAGTACCTTTACATAAAGAAATTGATTTTATTGAGAAATACATAGCTATAGAAAGAATTAGGTTTGGTGAGGATGCACGTATTACACTTACTATCAAAGATTCTGATTACAGCTCAACATTTATAGCTCCTTTTCTTTTAATAACACTTGTAGAAAATGCTTTCAAACACGGATTTTATACCAACTCAAAAGATGCATTTGTAAACATCTATTTGAATATTAAAGATAACAATCTTCTATGCACTGTAGAGAATAGCCTTTTTAGTAAACAACATTTTCAAGAAAGCAATCGGGATGGAAAAGGCCTTGAAAATTTAAAACAACGCTTGCAGTTGTTGTATCCTAAACGGTCTAATATGAGTATTACTACTACTAAAGAAAGTTATACTACGCAGCTTAAAATACCACTCTCAAATGAAATTGTATAAAACAATCATTATAGATGACGAGCCTTTGGCTATAGATGTTATAACACATCACTTAAAGCGTTTCTCAAATTTTGAAGTGGTTAAAACGTTTACAAACGCTATTGATGCATTACACTATTTAAAAGAAGGTTCTTCTATAGATGTTGTCTTTACAGATATTGCGATGCCAGAAATTTCTGGAATTGAACTAGTAAAACTTTCTATGGGAACTACTTCCTTTATAATGACGACTTCTTTTAGCGAATATGCTGTTGAAAGTTTTGATTTAGAAGTGGTAGATTATTTATTAAAACCCATTTCGTTTGAACGTATTAGTAAAGCTATTAGGCGTTTTGAAAATATAGAAAAGAAGGAAGATAATAACATGCTTGAACCTTCCTTTTTTGTAAAAGAAGGAGATGAGTTTATTAAGATTATTATAAAGGATATTGATTATATCGAAGGCTTGAAAGATTATGCTAAGATTATAACTGGAAACAATTATTGTCTAGCGTTAAAAACATTAAAATCGATAGAAGAAGTATTGCGTAAGTATGCATTTATGAGAATCCACAAATCTTATATTGTTCCATTAGGTAAAATAAGTCAGTACAATGGAAAATGTGTGCTGATTAATAATTCAGAAATCCCAGTAGGTAGTAGTTATAGAGAGGCTTTAAAGGTGTATTTAAATACTAATAAGTTATAATATTACCTATTTATTGGGTATTACTTCCCTTTTAAAGTACGCTTTCGCGAAAGCAAAAAAAGGAAAAGAACATCATTCGATCACGTTTATCAACGATTTACTGCGTTTATGGAAATTTATTTTTAGTATCTATTTATTATGGATTAATTTGTATGAAATATGGCTTTAAAAAACAAATTGACCTTTTATTGGAAATGCCAAATTATAGGATGGGGTGTGGTATCTTTATATTGGTTATACATTACTTTAATCAGAGATGATTATTCTATTTTTCTTGCTGTTTGTAATTATATTTTGGATGTCGTAATTGGTATAGTTCTAACTCATATATATAGGAAGTTAGCTATAAGATACCATTGGAATTCATTAGGTATTGGCAAATTACTTTTGATATTGATACCAACTGTACTATTACTTGCATTCTGTTTTATGATTTTAGTAAATCTAAAATGGTATTATTTCTGGGAGCATGTTGCAAATCAGAATTTTGGATTTTTTCAGACACTTTTGGACTGGGATCCTGTATTTATTACAGGACTGCGCCTTATGTCCATTTGGCTACTTTCTTATCATCTTTATAACTATCACAATAGAGAATTGCATATATCAAAACTAAATGCAGAATTATTAACAGCGGCAAAACAAGCACAACTAGATAATTTATTAACACAACTTAATCCACATTTCTTATTTAATTGTATGAATTCGATTAAGTCATTAATCATAGAAAACCCGTCTTCAGCAAGAAGATCTATTGATTTATTATCTGATTTACTACGATCGTCTCTTGATCAAAAAGATAGTGAACTTACTCTAATTAAAGATGAGTTACAGTTGGTTAGAGATTACTTTGAACTTGAAAAGATAAGATATGAAAGTAGATTGGAATATGTTATTAATGTGGATTCTCGTTTGGAAAAAAATAAAATACCAAAATTTAGTATTCAGTTATTGGTAGAAAATGCCATAAAACACGGTATAGATAAATACATTGAGGGAGGTTGCATCTCTATTTTTATTTCAGCTAAAAATGATTTTATCCAAATAAAAGTAGAAAATCCAGGAAAGCTCAAGTTGCATGAAGCTAATGGAATTGGACTTAAAAATTTAAAAGAAAGATTACAGATACAATTTGATGGAAAAGCACAGTTTATCATTGAAAAAAAAACTAAAAATATAGTTGCCGTTACTATTCTAATACCCAAGACATAAAATGAGCAAGAAGTATAGAACCATAATTATTGATGATGAGCGCTTAGCAAGACAGGAGGTAAAAAGAGCCTTAATGCCTTTTCCAGAATTTGAAGTTGTTGGTGAGGCTAGTAATGCAGAAGAAGCAATGACTTTAATCAGTTCTTTGAATGTAGATGTATTGTTTCTGGATATTCATATGCCAGAGAAATCAGGGCTTCAACTACTAGATGAGCTAACTATGGTTCCGGAAGTAGTATTTACAACAGCTTATGACCAATATGCGGTAAAAGCTTTTGAGTTGAATGCTTTAGATTATTTGGTAAAACCATTACGTCAGGAGCGTTTTAATAAAGCGATTGAAAAAGTAATAAAAACACTTTCTGAAAAAAACAAGAATGAGACATCAGTATCCATCCACCAAAAAGTGTTTGTCAAGGACAATGAGAATTGTCATTTAATTCAAGTTCGCGATATATGGCTATTGGAATCATTGGAGAATTATGCACGTATACACTATAATAGCAATACAGTTCTAATAAAAAAATCTTTAAATTTATTGGAAGATATTTTGCCATCACAACAGTTTTTTAGAATCAATAGAAAGCAAATTATAAATATTGATTACATAGAAAAAATTAACCCCTATTTCAAAAATAAACTCCAATTGGTTTTCATTACAGGAGCAATTTTTGAAGTATCAAGTAGACAATCTGCAAAATTTAAAAATTGGATCAGTCTATAAATATCATATTAAATTTATCAATCAAAAAAATCAAAAAATGTTACATCAACAAAAAGCAAAATCAAGACATCTATTTAGTGTTGTTTTACTAACATTATTAATTTCTATACCATCTTATGCAACTTGGTCTATTATCGCTGTAGATAGGGTTACAGGAGAGATTGGTATTATTGGGGCTTCCTGTACATTTGATGTCCAAGGGATTGCATCTATAGTGCCCAAAAAAGGTGCGATTGTAGTACAAGCTGGGAGTAGTTATTTTGCACGGATGAAAGGTGTAGAGTTAATGATGTCAGATTCCTCTGCAGAAGCTATTCTCTCTGGAATGAGGGATAAAGAATTTAATCCTGAGAGACAGCAATATGGAGTTGTTCTATTAAATGATAGTAATGCTCCACTCACCTATTCCGGCCAACTTATAAAAGATTGGAACGGATCAAAAGTAGGAGATGATTTTGCTGTTTTAGGAAATATTTTGGTAGACGAAATGGTTATTAAAAATGCATTCGAAGCTTTTAATAATGACAGAGAAGAATCGTTTGCTATGCGTTTAATGTCTGCACTAAAGGCAGGTGAGATGGCTGGTGGTGATAAACGCTGTGGATTACAATATGCTAGATCTGCATTTATTTCTGTGTATAATCCAAAAGATGATGCCATTTTAAAACTTTCTGTTCATGGAATTGAAAAAGGTGGAAAACCAGCTGTTTCTTTATTAGATCAACAATTCAAAAATTGGAATATACAACAATCAAAAAATGATCTTATTCAAACTCAAAACACTATCCGATCTTTTAATGGAAATCATATTTCTTCATCAAAAATTGATGCTTTTATAAAGCATCAAATGGATTCTCTTAATATGCCTGGGTTATCTATAGCATTTATTAATGATGATAAAATAGTATATCACGATGCATTAGGAGTTAAGAACAATGAAACACAAGAAAAAGTAGATGATTCAACTATTTTTGATGCTGCATCTATGTCTAAAACAGTATTTAGCTTCTTTGCTATGAAAATGGTAGATGATGGACTTATTGACTTGGATACCCCATTGTATACGTATATGAAATATCCTGATATTGCATATGATGAGCGCTACAAATCCATCACAGCTAGAATGGTATTATCACATACCAGCGGATTTCCTAATTGGAGGTTTCTTGATCAAAATGGAAATTATAATCCCAATAATAAACTTACGATACAGTTTGAACCAGGAACTAAATTTCAATATTCAGGAGAAGGGTATGAATATTTGGCAAAAGTCATAGCACATCTTAAAGGATTGAAAAAGAATGAACTACAAACATTGATTAAAAAAGAGATTTTTGACCCTTTAAATATGGGTAAAAGCTCTTTTGTATGGAATGAATATATAGAAAAGCATCGTGTTGATGGTCATTTTAAGGGGAAACTGAATAATGGTTATAGTAATGATGCAGAAGACCCAAACTTTAAAGCATCGGCTAGTTTGCAAACAGAATCTAAAGCATATTCAAATTTTTTAATGGCCATAATGAACCTTGAAATTTTATCACAAAAGAGTCGTAATGAGCTATTAAAAATACAGTCAACCTCACTAGCGACTAAAAAATCAAAAGAGCGCAAATACGGATTGGGCATTGTTATAGAAGAATCTGCATACGGGACGAACTACTCACATGGAGGTGATAATTTAAGCAACACAGCACTGTATATATTTAATCCTGAAATGAAAGTGGGTTATGTGTTTTTCACCAATTCTGAGCATAAAAATACGTTTCATCTAAACTTACTTGATTTTCTTTTAACTCAGTAATAACAAGTGTTTACACATATTTAAGAAGTTTCAAGACATCCTTTTGAAACTTCTTAGTTTATAATTTTATTCCATGCACATTTTGATTTTCAAACCAAAGAACTATGAATTTTGAAGAGACATAGGATTCTTTTTAATTACGCTTTCGCGAAAGCAAAAGAAATAAAAATACCTCTAGAATACACCTTAATCCTTTCAGATTAAAAGCAGTATAAAAATCTTCTTAAAATTGTGAACATCTATTCTGAATGATTACATTTTCGCCTTGAGCGAAACCCTATATTTGGCACCCTTAAAACAAAAAAGATATGAGTGCAACATGGTATGAATGCAAGGTGAAATATAGAAAATTTGATGATGCATCTGGAATGCTAAAGGTAAAGACAGAACCTTTTTTAGTCGATGCTATTTCTTATACTGAAGCCGAAAGTAGAATCACCGAAGAGATGTCAGTTTACTTAAGTGATAGTGATGAAATTAAGATTATGAATATTAAAGTGGCTAACTATGCTGAGATTCATCCCTTTGAGAATTCTGATAGATGGTTTAAATCTAAGGTATCTTTAATTGCCTTTGATGAAGAAAGTGGTAAGGAACGTAAAACCAATCTATATCTATTGGTACAAGCCAATAATGTAAAGGAAGCTTATGAAAACACGGTAAGCACAATGAAAGATACGATGGGTGAATATTCAATACCGGCTATCTCAGAATCTCCAATTATGGATGTGTTTCCTTATTTTTCTGGAGAAGAAGATGATATGGAACGTTTGGAAAAGTTTACAGCACTTAAAGATTCTGTGCCTGTAACTATTGGAATGGATAAAGACTTGGAGATGGCTGATGTACTTGCTGTCGAAACTGAGTAATTATTTTTTTACTAAGAAACCCTTATTGAACAGTAAATAGTGTCTACCTTTAATGTGATAAATTAAAGGTAGGCGCTCTATAGTTGTTTTACACAAAATTAAATCTTGATGATTCCTAAACTACATTATATCTCTCAGGCAACATCTCCAAAAGAGCAATTGGAAAACATTCAAAACGCATGTTCATCTGGTGCAGAATTAGTACAATTACGTTTTAAAAATGCTTCAGAAAAAAAGTTTTTAAAGCTAGCTGAAGAAGCTAGAGAAATCACTTTTCATTTTCAAACCAGATTAATCATTAATGGGGATTATAAAATAGCAAGAGCAGTAAAAGCCGATGGTGTATTTTTAGAAAAAAATGACTCCTGCCCTATTGATGCTAGAATACACCTATATACTTGGCAAAGTATTGGAGGAATGGCTGCTGGTTTGCAAGATTGTGAAGCATTACTTACAAAACAAGTAGATTATATAAGTTTAGGTCCTTTTAGATGTATGGCAACTAAAGATCGTATACCACCGATTTTAGGTTTAAACGGATACACTGCGATTACCAATATTTTAAAAACTGAAACACCTATTATTGGTTATGGAGGGATCACAACAGATGATGTAACAGACATTTTAAAAACGGGTATTTCTGGAATTGCAGTATCTGGAGTAATAACCCGAAATTTTAATACCATACAAACATTTCACCGATTACTAAAGGCATCTTCAACAGAAGAACAACGCCATACATTTAAGTAAGCCAGTTGAATAAAGTTCTAAAAACTGTACGTAATCCAATTAGATAGTATTTCTAAAATCTTGCTTTAAATGTGTGTAGTTACCTAATGGAATGATAAATCCATCAGAGTATATAATAGTCTTATTATAGATTTCCATTTTGTATGCATAATTTGTGTTTAACAAAATAGGATACTCCCAACATGAAATTAAAATTAATTAATCCAAAACACTACTATCGAGAATTTTTGGGGTTTAAGAATTATATTCTAAAACCCGTTTATATAACATCTAATGAGAATACAATTCTTCAGAACATTAGCGGAACTTGGAACATTTTTGTAATCAAAGTAATTTTAACCATACTCACAGGAATAGTCGCCCAATTAATATATGATCCCATAAATCTAACTAAAGTTAGATGGACTGAATTATACACTACGGAAACTATATTTTTATTGAGTATTATCATTCTTCCATTCCTTGAAGAGATTGCATTTAGATTGTCATTAAAATTTAAGGTTTTACATGTAACGTTAACCTTAGGGGTATTAATGTATTATTTGTTTACAAAGCTTATCTATCAAGTAAGCCTGAGCAGTATTGATAATCATTTTGAGGTTCGAGTTATAGTTAGCATCTTCACCATACTTATTTCCTATGATATTATATCCCGATTAAAAATTAAAAGCACATTGGATAGGTTTTGGAAAAAGAATTTCAAATGGATATTCTACTTTTTCTGTTTTACATTTGCTTGGATGCATATTTTAAATCATGAATTAACTTTAAAACACTTTCTTCTTCTCCCGATAATTACCTTGCCAAAATTAGTTTCTGCAATGACTTATGGATATGTTAGAATGCATTATGGTTTTCTATATTCATTAGGGTTACATATGTTTTGGAATAGTTTTGCCTTTATCCAATTGGTGTATTTTGTTGGATCTGGAACAGATTAGATTTAATTATACATTAATAGATTCTCCAGTTCATGCAAATACTCTATAGGTTAGTATTGCTTTAATAATGATTTTATTAGACCAAGTAAAAAAACTAATTTAGCTTCAATGAAATTGATATTAACATACATTAAAAAGTATTTAAAAGAACCATATCCATATTATTATAGTAGTCAACAACGATTAGTTTTATTATTATTATTCATTTCTATCTTAAGTTTTTGTTTTTCTTATTTTTTTGAACCTTTTACGGTTACTGTAACCGAGCATAAAATCGATGCTATTTGGATTTTATTGATTCATGCGTGTATTCCATTTCCTATCGCTTATATATACATCAGTTTAATGGATAAAATGCGTAAAGATGATATCACGTGGACACTTGGAAAGGAAATTTTTCATCTGTCAGTGATACTTTTCATTATTGGTATTGTTGATTTTTTAATTCGTGATTTAATTTATACAAACCATAATAATTGGTCTTTTCAATATTTATGGGAAGAAATTCGAAATACATTTTTGGTGGGGTTTCTTATATTAATTATTGTATTGCCATTAAATCTAGAACGACTTATCAATAAACATACTTCTAGTTTAAAAAATATATCTATCCACACGCTAGAACCAAATAATACCTTTGTATCTCTAGTGGATTCGGGATCTAGTGAGAAGTTTAAATTAGAAATTAAAAATTTCCTATTTGCAAGAGTAGAAAGTAACTATACAGAAATATTTACGTCTTCCTCTGATGGAATTAATAAAACATTAATTCGGATAACGCTTAAAGAGGTAGAGGCACAATTAAATTCTTTTACACATATCTATAAAACACATCGCTCCTATTTGGTAAATCTACATGCAATTAAATCTATTTCAGGAAATGCTCAAGGATATCAATTAACCTTAAAAAAAGGATCGATGCGTATTCCGGTTTCCAGGTCAAATATTGCAACATTTAATGCTGTCTATTCTAAAGTATAAAGATTACCCTTTGTATTTCGTCACTTCTACTTGTTATATATCACATAATATGATTCATAGATTCATTTGTTCTTAGGTTTGTAGACTAAACTTAAAGACAACAATTTTGATAAAAAGAAAGAGACGGTATGATTTAGATTGGTTACGTGTAATTGCTATCCTAGCGGTATATCTACACCATATTGGGATGCCTTTTAATGGTGATAAATTTCATATAATGAATTCTGAATCTAGTAAAGTATTAGATGATATCATGGTGTTTTTTGAGCAATTTAGATTACCACTTTTATTCCTAATATCTGGCACAGGAACTATGTTTGCTTTTTCAAAAAGAAGTTGGTTTCAGTTTTTAAAAGAACGAAGTACACGTTTAGTAATTCCACTCATTTTTGGTGTTCTTTTTATTGTTCCCCCACAAACGTATTATGAATTTATAGATAACTATAACTCATATATAGATGTTTATAAAAATGGGGCTTTTGAAACAAATCATTTATGGTTTATTGTGAATCTATTTGTGTTATCTATTGTATTAATTCCTTTGATTTTGTTATTGAAATCATCTAAGTCAAATGCATTGATTGCCCTTCTTGATACAATTACTTCAAAAAAATATGGAATCCTTTTATGGGTTGTTCCTTTAATTATAATAACTATTTTCTTAAAAAAAATATACCCAAGTGATTCAAAAGATATAACAAACCTATCTTCGACTTTTTATTACAGTTATTTTTTTATCTCAGGGATGCTATTTACGGTGTCTAAAAATAGTTGGAATCACCTTAGATTACATCGAAAATTCAACTTTATCGCTTTTGTAATAAGTACCATACTATTTTACACTTACTATTTTTTACCAGGTGACTATATATCACCATATCTTTCTATAAGTAGTAGATGGAGTATATGGTATCTAGTGTGTGCATTAGTAAGTTGGACACTTGTTACAACACTTCTCGGATATGGACAAACTTGGTTTAACAAAAAAAGCACGTTACTAAAAAAATGTAATGAAGCGATATACCCATTTTACATTTTACATCAAACCATCATTATTATTTTGGGATATTATATCATTCAATTAGATATTGGAATCTTGTCAAAAATCGGATTACTAGTTGTAACATCGTTTCCTCTCATTGTAATCATATATAGAGTGTTGATTTACCCCTTTAAAATACCAAGAATCTTATTTGGAATGAAAAAGAAAGATAACTTATAATGAGATCATCCAGTCTATAAGAATTCTTAATTATCTGGAGAAAGTATACTTATTAAGCTTCGCTCCTATTTTTTAAAATGATCATTGTTATAATGTAAATTATAACAATTGTAAAAGGAATAATTACAAATCTATCATTTGGAAACAAATACCAAAATAATACAATGAGGACGGTTCTTGCTATGGCGTGAAACAGCCCTACCCAATGTTTAATAATCCAAGAGAATGGCAACCACATGGTCCCTGTTAATATGCCAACAGATAAAGGGATTGATGTATAATCAATGATGAAAAAGGGAATGGCAATGGCATAAGCTAATACTGCTTGAGCAACAGTATAAAAGAAAAGAGTATCAAATACATTTTTAGGTTTACCTTTTTTAAGGAAATTTTCTCCAGTGAATTTTGAAATAAATAATGCCAAATACACAATGCTCCCAGTTCCAATAAATAATACCCAAACTGTGATTTCATCTGAAAACAGTATTCCAGATATACCAATGAGTAGCCATACGATTAAACCAGACAATGGTGTTGCTAGAAATTTCTGATTAGTAAATTCGATTCTTTGAGATTCTAATGATCTTTCCATAATAGTCGTTGTGCTCTATAGTAACAAAATACGTAAATAGATTAATTTCCATTCTCTTTTTTATATAAAGATGGCGTGGTAGATTCAAATTTTTTAAAAGCACTATTAAATGAAGATAAGCTACTAAAGCCTGTATCAAAAGCAATAGACGAGATTGTGTAATTGTTTTTTGTTACATCTAGAAGTTGTTTTTTAGCATCTTGTATTCGATAATAATTTATAAAATCATTAAAATTTCTATTTGCATGTTGATTGATAACCTTAGATGTTTTTTGAGAACTCACCCCTAATAATTTGCTTAAACTAGAAAGTGATGTATTTGGTTCCAAGTATAATTTATCATCTACAACCAATTGTACTATACGATTATATAATGGTGTATGATCATTATCTTTAAATACATTTCCGTCAATATCAGTGATTTTTAATGAATACGCTTTATAGCTTAAAAAATAAATAACTATAGAATATACAATAGGCCCCACAATGTAGGGTATTGTATCTTCTATGATATTTAAAAAATAAGAAATCCAAATAATGATAAACCCTATTATGAGTATATGTAGCCATTCAAATATTGCCTTTGTATCTTTTGTCTGGAGTTTTTTTGCATAGACTTTCTTTGCGCTTTGTAATCGTTTTCCTGATATAAAAATATAACTTGCAAAATGGAGGTAAATAAAGATAAGGATACTACCAAACACTATAATGGCCTGTCTATTTGTAGGATCAAACCAATTTTTTGTTATAAAAAAACTCATCGCAAACACGAGTATAAATGGAATGAATTCTATCGCATAATAACTTGGTAATTTAAAATTCGAACGAGTCATTGCAAGAACATACCATCTTAGTAATGGTCCTATCAATAATAAAAAAGCTAAACCTGCAAAAATAAATAGAGGTTCTAGATTATGTCCAAAATGTAGCATGACAGATTTACCTATTCTAAATGCCATAAAAATGAGCATAAGACCTAATAAAAGATTAGAAATCGTCTTTTTCTTTTTTATAAAACAGAGATACACGGCAAATAAAATACCGTGTATAAGTCCTGCGCTACTTATAATAATAAGGAGTATATCTAGAAAATCCAATATGATATTTTTTTCAAATGTACTTATATTTTAACTTCAGCAGAGTCATATTTTTTTATATAAGTAACCAATCCTAAGATATCATAAAATCGACCAATGTCTCCTTTCATAGCAGCTATAATGCTATGTGAAGCTATGAGAACCCTATTGATTTTTTTCTTTTCTGTCTGGTACATTTCTTTTATGACTTCTTTTGCTTTTTGAGACCCTTGGGTGTTATAAACTGATAATATATGTACTGCATTTTCTTCATCAGTAATTTCTCTATACTTTGGTGTATATCCCAATTGTTTGATCATAGTTTCTGCTAATACCCAAGTAGACCAAGGGTTTTGACCAGTAACTAAATTCTTATCATGACTGACCTTTTCTAAATACATATCACCTTTATTTAAACGCGCTCCTTGAGCAACAATTTTATCTTGTAAAAGAAAAGGGAAAATAGATTTTGCATCTGGTATCAAAAGTAATTCCTCATCATTTGTAAAACCACTCACCATTTTATTTTCTAGTAATGGGCGGCCGTTATCTAAGGTTACATGAACTAAAGCAGCTGGACCATGGCATACAGCACCTACCACTTTATTAGATTGATAATATGTACGAATAATAGATTGGATTGCTTTATTATCAGGAAAGTCAAACATAGCTCCTTTTCCCCCTGCAAAGAATACAGCTTCATACTCATCTGGAATAATATCTTCTACGGGTATTGTATGGTTTGCTTTATACTGTGCTATAGAGTCATTTAGAAAGGCGTAATCAAAAGCTCCCATATCATCATCATCTATAATTACAGGAGGTTTTCCACCCAATGGACTTGCAATATCTACTTCAAAACCATTAGCCTTAAATACATAATATGCACGAGATAGCTCGGTTAATTCATATCCTGTGCTTTTATCACTACTTCCCATTTTATCTGTACTTGTAACTATGGCTAAGATTTTACCCCTTCGTGGCACGACGTTTTCAGACAGATAGGGTAAATCTTGTACAAGTGACGTTTCTAAAGTAAGATCTTTGGGAGGTATTAAGCTCATAAACCATATCCCAAAACATAAGAGAACAAGAAATAAAGATGTAAAAGTTATAAGTATCCATTTAAGGATTCGACGGATGCTGCGTTTTTTAGTCATGTTATTTGATTGATAAATACATGGCTAAATACGTCAAAACTTCCCGTAAACACTGTTTGAATGATCATTCCGTCAGTGTAAAAGATCATTTAAAAACTCAAATGGAAAGACAGTCTACTATTTGCTATTTGTTTTATTTGCCAATAACTTATCTATCAATTCTTCTTTGGTAAGGTGATGAAAAACGGTATGTATCTTTTCTTTCAACTCAGGACTAATGTTACGATTTGGCTTTGTCTTGAAGATCTTTTTTGCCCATAATAAGGTGTTATTATCTTCTAGTTGTTGTGAGTCCGCTTTCGCGAAAGCGGAAAAAGAAAGACCTAATTCCTGTTCAAACTCTGCAATTTCATGTGCTTCTTCCTTTTGTAAAATAGTAAGTGCATATCCGGATGCACCAGCTCTAGCGGTACGACCACTTCTGTGGACATACATATCATAGAATTCTGGTAAATGATAATTTATAACATAGGTGATCTCTTTTACATCAATCCCACGAGCAGCAAGATCTGTGGCTACTAAAATATCAATATGTCCTTCTCTAAATTGTCCCATAATACGATCACGAATAGGTTGAGAAAGACTTCCGTGTAAAGCACCAGATGAGAATTTATTAATGGCTAGGTTTTTTGCTAATTTATTTACAGCAGCCTTGGTTTTGCAAAAAATAATCCCTCGTTGTCCAATACGTGTATTCAAAAAATGCATTAATACATTCAGTTTCTCAATAGGTTCTACTACAACAAATTCATGAGTAATCCCCTGATGGCCTAGTGTCTCCATCTCTGACTCGATATGAATCGGATTTTTGGATAGATAGTTTTGTATGAGCTGTTTTATTGTACCAGGCATAGTCGCCGAGAATAGGAATGTCCTACGATTATTTGGCATTTCGGTAACAATCTCATCTAGACTTTCTTTAAGCGAACTCACCATCTCGTCTGCTTCATCAAGTACAAGGTAGTTTGCATTTTTAATATCTATTGCTTTACGGTGTATTAAATCAATAAGGCGACCTGGAGTTGCAACTACAATCTGAGTAGGCTCTGTAAGGCGTTTTATTTGTGGTTTAATAGGAACACCTCCGCAGATAAATGCAGTAGATATCTCTGGCATTTGTCCAGCAAATGAGGTAATATTTGCATGTACTTGTTGTCCTAATTCTCTTGTTGGCACTAGAATAACTGCTTGCACAGTTGGATTGGTACGATCTATTAACTGTAATAATGGTACTCCAAAAGCAATGGTTTTACCAGATCCTGTTTTGGCAAGAGCAACAACATCTTTCTTTGAGGTAAGCGCCGTTGGAATTACTTTTACTTGAACATCTGTAGGTTGTGTGATATCAAGTGTTTCTAATGATTTTTGTATAGGTTCGATGATGCCTAAATCAGAAAAATGAGTTGCCATAATAAATCGTTTTTAAAGAGAATATGTAAAGATAGATCGCTATTATGCTTCTTGAAGGTATCTTTTTGATTTTCTGTAGGTATACTTAGGATAGATCGCACGTTTTGCAAAACGATTTAATTTATCAGAGTTTACCATTTTAATATATACCTGTTTAGTTACCCCAAAGTATTCATAGGTAGTACCGTCATTAAAGGTAATCTCTAATAAAAGTCCTTTGTGATGATAGTCTGCAATACCAGCATTGGTGATTGTTTCTGTATATGCAGGTAAGTTGGCTTCTTTTGTTTCAGGAGCTATACTTACTAGAAAGTGATAACCATCAATAATTTTTCGACTCTGTTCTTCTGCCTCTTCACGTTTTGCATCATCTTCTTGAAACTTATCTGGATGCCATTCTTTTACTAGATTACGATAGCTTTTTTTAAGCATTTTAAGATCTAGCTCTTTCTCAACTCCAAAGAGTTTTTTGTATTCATTTATTCGTTTCATTATCAAAGAATTTTATCGGGCGCGAAATTACATTATTTTATGTAAGCACTCGATATATTTTTAAGCATTAAAAAAGCCCATCATTAATGATGGGCTTTTTACTAAACTTTAAGTATATGTATTAGATAACTTTTACGTTTACTGCGTTTAAACCTTTGTTTCCTTCTTGTAGATCATATTCTACTAAGTCGCCTTCACGAACTTCGTCTACTAATCCAGAAATGTGCACAAAGTGATCTTTGTCAGCACCTTCTTCAGTGATAAATCCGAATCCTTTAGATTGATTGAAGAATTTTACTGTTCCTTTATTCATTGTATTGTAATTAAATTTATAATAATATATCTTTTGCAAAGATGGTGCCATTAATTTGATATATAACAAACTAATTCATTTATTTTCATATACCCATATAGAATTAGTCATTAAGTTAGTCTCTAAAACTATATATAGTCTGTATATCCTATAGCATCAGCTGTATAGAAGGTTTCAAAATCTGGCTGCGTTAAGGTTCCATTAGTTTTTAATTTCTCAACTAAGTTAGGATTTGATATAAATGGACGCCCAATATACACCAAATCATATCCTTCATTTAGATGATTCTCGATTTGAGATGTCGAATGGACATTCCCACCTACGATAACTGTTCCTTCAAATGCATTCTTAATAGTGCGTTTAATGTCTGTAGCAAACTCAGGTGCATTCATTGCTACTGTTTGATCTACAATATGTACATAGGCTAGTCCTAGGCTTCCTAATTCATCTGCTAGATAGGTGTAGATGTCTATAAGATCCTCATATTCTCCTTGCATATCATTAAAAACGCTGTATGGTGAAAAACGAATTCCGACCTTATCATTTCCTATAGCTCTACCAAGTTCATAAGCTAGTTCTATAATAAATCGAGCTCTATTTTTATAATTTCCACCATACTTATCTGTTCTTAGGTTTGTTTTAGGGTTTATAAATTGCTCTAATAAATACCCATTTGCAGCATGAAGTTCTATACCATCTACACCAGCTTTTATTAATTTTTCTGCAGATTTTATAAATTCTTCTTTTGTAGCAACAATATCTTCAATAGTCATTTCTTCAGGAATATCATGAGGTTGAAATCCTTTTGAATCTGTATACATTTCTCCAGAGTCCAGATGTACTCCAGATGGTGAAATAATTCTACCATCATCAGGAAGGTTTAATTGGGATGCAACTCTGCCAGCATGCATGAGTTGGATATAAAATGTCCCTCCTTCTTGATGAACCCCTTCTGCAATAGATTTCCATCCCTGTACTTGTTCATCTGTGTATGCGCCAGGCATTCTAGCATAACCCAACCCATTAGGAGAAGGAGAAGTCCCTTCAGAAATTATTAAACCCGCAGTTGCTCGTTGGGTATAATAGGTTTTCATTAATTCGTTAGGTGTATTGTTAATCGCTCTACATCGAGTTAATGGAGCCATTACTATTTTATTATTTAGTTTTCTATTTCCTAAAATGGTAGGTTCAAATGTTTTCATATGTATATTTTACTTTAGTATACAAAAGTAACTAATGATAGTTACCTTTGTATATTTTTGTACATTTGTTATGATAATAGTAGTAACCTAAAAGTAACTAATATGGCAAGAGGTCTTATAGAAAACCCACATAATTGCCCAATGACGCACACTATGAACATCATAGGAAACAAATGGATGTCTATTATTGTATATATACTACACGATAGAACACTTCGTTTTGGAGAACTAGCGGTTCGGATAGAAAAAATAAGCAGAAAGGTACTTACAGAACAGCTTAAAGAAATGGAGGCTAATGGTATTGTTTTTAGAAAATCATACTCAGAAATCCCTCCTAGAGTTGAGTATTCATTGACTCCTAAAGGGAAAAAGTTAATACCAATACTTAATCAGCTATGTGAATGGGGAAAGGAAATTCAGGAACCTTGTGTTTATAAAGAGGACTAAGATATTATTTCTGAGCATAATTTAAGTACTTCCCTACAACGACTGCTGTTATAATTACTAGATAAAATTGCCCGCATAATCCTAATAAAATAGCTGCCTTCTGAGCAACAGTCGTTACTGGGACAATCTCTCCATAACCAATAGTCATTAATGTGATATAACTGTAATATAAAATGCTATCTGATTTTTGAGTCATTGTAAAGGTATCTGTAAATAGAGAACTATGGAAAGAACCAGGCTGCGCCATCTCTACTGCCATAAAAATGAAAAAACCTACAAGTCCTAAAGTAATATAACCAGAAATTACTCCTATAATGAGGTCTTTATTTACATCTTTAGTAAACCATATTTGCTTGATAATTTCATACGTTATGACAACATAAAAGAGGAAATAAAATCCAAACCGAAGTAGATCAAGAGATATATGCTGTATATCAGACATAGCAAAACCAGAAGTAAATGCCGTGGCTAAAAATAGTATCGTAAGAAGAATTTTTACCTTTTTAATTGAAATTAAATTAATTCCTGCTAAGATGTTCAATAACAATCCTATGGGAAATAAATAGGTGATAAATAATGCGTCTGTAAAGAGTAATATTCCAAATAAATTAAAAACTAAGGTTGCTAAAAAGAACTCGAATCTATATTTATATATTATCTCTTTCAGGCGTTTCATAAACTATACATATGTTATCTGTCAAATATATAATATAAAATTTCATTTTGCGTGAGGGATAGCAACGGTTACCCCACAGTTATTTCTGAAGCGAAGCAAAAGAAATAACGAGGAGTATGAGTGGATAGCCCGACCCTTGTGGTCACGCCCAAATAAAAAAAAAGAAAGTTCACCATAAATGATTAATCTTCAATTAACGTATCATCAAAAGTATAGTCTGTATAATCTACTTTAAACAATACACTATAAAAGGTAGGTATAAAAAATAAGGTAATTACCGTACCAAATAATAATCCTATCATAATTGAAATTGCCATACCTTCCCACATTTCTCCTCCAGTTAAATATAATGGAATTAGCCCTAAAACAGTTGTAAATGTTGCAAGTAGTATGGGCCTGAAACGTTGTAAACACGCAGTAACTACAGAATCTTCTTCCTTCCTTTTAAGTACTTTTTGCTCAATTTCCATTCTATCTATTAATACAATGGCATTATTAATAATGATTCCTGCTAGTGCTATGATTCCTAAAAATGGCATAAATCCAAAGGGTTCTCTGAAAGTAAGCAACCCAATTACAACGCCAATAATAGCCAATGGAATGGTGCAATACACCATAATCATTTTTCTGAATGAATTAAATTGTATTACTAGGAGTAACATAATGATAAAACCACAAAGTGGTAAGTATTTAATTACAGCTCCCATACTTTCTGCCGTGTTTTCTGCATCTCCACCAAATTTATAATTATATCCAGTATCCCAAGTTGTAGCAAGTTCTTCTAACCAAGGTGTAATTTCGGCAGTAATTGCAGAGGCATTTCCGCCTTCACGTAACTCACTAGAAACGGTAATCGTACGGTTAATATCTAAGCGTTTTATTTTTGCGTATTGCCAGACGGGCTTTATAGTTGCTACTTGTAATAAAGGCACGTTTTTTCCTGTGTTTTGTGAGAATACATGTAAGGTCTCTATTGATTCTAGGGTTTGTTCTTGACTCTTATCACTACGCATTACAATAGGAATCGATTTATCTCCTTCTCTATACTCCCCTGTCGTAAATCCGTCTAAAACAGTTTGCAAAGAGGTTGCTATGTCTTGACTAGATACACCAGCTGTTTGTGCTCTTATTTGATTAATATCTATAACAAACTTCTTTGCTTTTGGCCCCCAATCATCTTTTATATTTTTAGTTCCTGTAATAGTGATTAGTTTTAATTTTATTTGTTCTGAAATGGAAGCAAGTTGATCTGGATCATCTCCACTTACTTTTATTTCAATAGGGGTCCCTCCTCCTCCAGCAGCTAGTAATCCTACTTTAATATCGGCATTGGGGAAATTGTCATAACAAAATGCATCTAGTTGATTGATCATATTTTGATTGATATCAAAACTAGAGGTGTTTACCAAAATATGTGCATAACTAGAGTTTGCTTCATCTGTAGAATATCCTTGGTCATACGATTCTGGACCTTCTCCTATATATGAAGACCAATCTAAAACACCTTCTGTATTGGTCTTGGACGTTTTTAAAGTAGTAGCAATAAACGCTTCAATATCAGTCACAACCTGTGTTGTACGCTCTATATTGGTTCCTAAGGGTAAATTAATATCTACAGTAACCATATTACGATCACTATCTGGAAAGAATAAAAATTCAATTTTTGTAAAGCCAAATAAAGCTATAAAAAACATTCCGATAATAAGTAACATGACTTTGCCTTTGTGTCTTAGCGATATTAAAATGAGGTTTTTATAATGTCCTTTTAACCATTCTATGGCTCTATCTATGATGCTCTTTTTGGCATCTTTTGGTTTTACTTTCATAAATACATACGAAAGCAATGTGATAATCGTAAGTGAAATAAACCAAGAGGACACCAGTGCAATAGTAATTACTAAGAAAATAGGGCCAACAATATCTCCCATAACTGATTCTGCAAGGTAAAAAGACATAAATGCAACAGCTGTCGTAAGTGTGGAGATTAAAAGCGGTGTAAATAACTCCGAACAAGCTTGTATGGCTGCCTCTTTCCTACCGATACCTTCTTCTAATTTTACAACAATGGTCTCTGCAACGACAATACCATTGTCTACCATCATTCCTAATGCCATGATTAAGGCGGCTAGCGATACTTGATTAATACCAATATTCATAAGTCCCATTACCATAAATGTGGTTATAATAACAATAGGTATTAGACTTGTAATAATTAATCCGGTTCTAAAACCTAGGAAAAATAACATTACCGCAAATACAATAGCAACAGATTGCATTAGATTTACCATAAAATTACTTACTTGGTTATCTATATAAGTATCTAATGATGATAAGGTGTGAAGCTCTAAACCAACAGGTAATAGCGCTTGCCATTTTTGTTTTATCCTATGAACCTCTTCTCCTAATACGATGATATTTGCATCATCTTTTAAGGACACGTGCATACTTATGGCATTCATCCCATTGACACTTACTTTTTGAGTTGGAGGTGAAATGTATCCTTTTTCTACTTTTGTAATATCTTTTAAATATACTAACTGACTACCATCTCCGACAGGGATTAGCATATCACGAATATCAGAAAGGCTATCAAAATTTCCAGTAGGTTCTAATACAATACGCTCATCTTCTACATTAATTTGTCCTCCAGAACTCAATATATTTTGTGCAGTAATAGTAGAACTTAATTTTTGAGCAGAAAGCCCATATTCTTTTAATCTAGAATCATCAAATTCTACAAATACCCGTTCTTCTTGTTCCCCGCCTAATTCTACTTTGGCAGCATTGTCAAGTTTTATCAAATCATCTTTGATGTCATCTACATATTCTTTCATTTCTGCATATGAAAAGCCATCACTTGTAATCCCTAAAACAATACCATAAACATCGCCTATTCCTTCATCATTTAAATTAGGGTTCACATTAGACGGTAATCCTTGAATAGCGTTTAATTTACGGCGTAATCGGTCCCAGATACTTTGTAAATCTTCGGCAGCAACTTCATCTTTAAGAGTTACACTTATAACAGATAAGCCCGTTCTTGAAGTACTCGTTACTTTTTTTAGTTCAGGTAATTCTTGAACTACCTTTTCAATTTTATCAGTAACGAGCTCTTCTACACGTTCTGGCCCTGCTCCTGGGAATTGAGATACTATAGAGGCCACTTTGATCGTCATAGGAGGCATACTATCTCTTGGTAAAGATTGATATAAAGTGATACCCAATATGATAATCGTAGTCAGAATCATATATGTGATTCTATTTTTTTCTATGGAGAACTTTGTAAGATTCATAGTTTGATGATTTGTAGTATGCTTATTACTAAAAGTGGGTTTCTTAGAAATTACGCTTTCGCGAAAGCTAAAAATCCATGTATACAATTTGTTTTGGAATACTTTTATGGTCTTAGTGATTCGTGTGTATGCTATTGCAACTTTACTTCCTGTCCATCTAATAAGGTTTGTAAGCCTGCAATTGCAATTTTTTGACCAGCAGATAGCCCATTGGTAACAGCAAATCCTTCTGAGGTTAGTTTACCTATAGTGATAGGTTGTTTTTTTGCAATAGTTTTATCTCCAGACTCATCTATTAAAAACACAAAGTTCCCTGATGCATCTTCACCAACAGATTTTGCAGGAACGACTAGTGTTTTAACTGTAGGTTGTTGTTTTCCAAATTGAAAAGTAACATTGGCCGCCATTCCTGATTTTATATCTTGTGATGGGTTTGTGATTTTTACACGTACTGGATAGGTAGATGTATTTTGATCTATAGATGGAGATATTTCGGTTATTTTACCACTAAAAGTTTCATCTTGAAGTGATGAAATATGAATGGCAACTGTCATATCTTGTTTTACTTGATTAATCACATTTTCTGGTATTCCCAATGCGATTTCCATATCTGTTCCTGCATTTAAAACAGCAATGTTTTGACCAGTACTTACATTCTCATCAATTTCGGCATTTACTTGTGCGATAACTCCATCTTCTGGGGCATATAAATATCCGTAACGTATTTGTTCTTGTTGTATAGAAACAGTACGCTTAGCAGATTCATGAGTTGCAATAGCAGTTCTGTGCGAATTTTTTGCAGCTTCATAATCACTTAAGGATGTACTTCCTTTTTCATATAGAGAGCGTACACGATTCAAGCTTAATTTTGCAGTATTCATTTGTGATTCAGCACTATTTAAAGAGGATAACGAATTTTCGTAATTAAGACGTGATTGTACATTATCCAACTTAGCTAGTAATTGTCCTTTTTTTATAGACTGCCCTATTTTTAGATTAAACTCCGTAATGATGCCGGTATTTCTAAAGCTTAGATTTATAACCTTATCTGTATTTGCTGTCCCACTAAATGTACGTGTAGCTTCACCTCCTAAAAGGCTAACTTCCTGATAAGCAACTGGACGCAAAGGCGGTTTTTCTTCTTTTTTATCCTTTGCACAAGACATAAAGAATATGGTTATTAAAAATAGCCCTATTATTAATCTATTATGTTTCATATTACTAATGGTTATAGTGTTAGTTTCTAGTTTGTAAAAAATCATAAAATGCTTGAATAAACGCTTGGTTCTCTTCTGGTGAATGCAATAAAAAATAATAGCTTATATCGCGTTCTAACTGTATAGAGCTCAATAAATAATTATACACAGCTGTTATTTGCGATAGTTGTGCAGATAAATAGTTGTTTTGTGCATCTAGTAATTGCACAATGTTTACAGCACCGTTAGAATAGGATACTTGTGTGAGATCTAAACTCTCTCTTGCTGTAGCTTCAGATACTTTAGAAATCTCAATATTCGTAATCTCATTTATTAAATTGAGTATGGCATTATTAATATTTGCTTCTATATTAAGTTCAATATTTCCTTTATTAATAATAAGTTGATCTTGCTGTATAATAGCAATCTGCTTATTAATATTGGTTTGCGTTTTATTAAAAACAGGAATAGATAAATTTACACCTACATTATAATTGTCATTTAGCACAGGTGCTGGTGTACTTCCTTTCCCCCATCTATTAAAATCACGATTATATTGTCCTTGCAATGCAAGTGTGGGTAAGAATCTTCCAGAACTATTAAGTTTTATAGAACGCTTATTTGCATGTAAGTTATAATCTAATGATTTGATTTCTGGCGCATTTTCTTTAGCAATCTTAACGAGATAATCTATAAATGGTTCACGTAGTTTTGGGTCGTCTACGACATCACGTAATTGTTGATAATTATAATTCTTTAGAATGCCTTCGCCTAATTCGGCTTCATCTACATCAATTTCATAATCAATGGGGTTATTTAATAATTGATTAAGAGTAAAATATGTACGTTCTAATTGATTGGTAGCTTCAATAAGGGATTGTGTGTTTTGTGCTGCCTCACTCGTAAAACGTAATACATCGGATTTTCCAGATTGACCTTCATCAAAATTTTGATTTGCAATTTGTAAATTCTTTTTGGTAAGATTTAAATTCTGACTCTGAATTTGCAAATTAGCTTTTGAAATTAAGGCATTAAAATAGGCGTTAGATACATTAAATATGGCATCGAGCTCATCTACATTATACGTTTCTTGTTGTGCTTTTAATAGATTTTTTTGAATAGAAATATTTGCATTTGCAGCTTCAGAAAAAAGAGTTTGTTCTAAAGAAATAGCACCTGAAGTTGAAAATTCTGGATTTTGACCATTTGATATTTCAGCTAAATCTGGATCTAAATAAGTTCCTGTAGCACTTGCTGTAACACTTGGATAGTAATTACTTTTAGATGTTTTTACATCCTGTTCACTTAATAAAATATTTTTCTTACTAGATTGTAGACTTAGATTTTCTCCTACTACAGTTTTCATAACATCCAGTAAATTATACTTCTTTTCTGATAAAACGTTTACAAAATCTCCAACAAAATCAGTATTTGCAACTAGACTGTATTTTATAGGCATCCCAACACTTTCTGCTGTATTATAATTTACCGTAAGTTTATCTTCGTACTCTATTAAAACAGGTAGTTCCGAAAGATTTTGTCCGTTAATATATGATTCGACACTTAATGCTATACGTCTGAAAAACTGATTTATGTTATCATTAGATTGGTTGGTCGCCATGATACCAGTCTCTACATCGTTAATATTTGTAGTAGTGAATGATGGAATTTTTTCTTCAATAAGTTTATTTGCAATTTGCGAAATCTCATTTTTAGTAAGGAAAAAACCACTTGCTAAATAAAACGCATCTATATCATTTGTAATAGCATTAAGGATGTCATCACTCGAACTATATGGGATTATTTTATACGTAACACCTAATGCGGCAGCTTCTCTATCAAATATGGTTTTAAATGGGAGCACATCAATCAAACCTTCTTCTATTGCAATACCAACATTAGTAAAGCTGGTAAGCTCTTTTAATGTGTTTAAATCTTTTTTAAATGACTGAGAAGTAAGTAAATATGTGAAATTTGAAATTCCCGAAGTTAGACTTTCTTCTTTAAAATAATCAAAGTCATTGTTAATCACACCAAATAATATAGTAGGTTTTATATGTGTTTTAAGTTTAGAAATAACTTCATTATTGATCACACCAAATGCAATAATGATATCTGTGTTATTGTTTAAAAGCATTCTATAATTTGAAGTTGCTTTTTCTACGTTATAATCGTTTATAAGAACATTTGATTCAGAAAAAAGAATAGTAGCGTCTTCTCCCACTACCGCTTTTATTTCATCTTGTAATGTATCTAAAAGTGGAGCTAGTTCTGGCGCCTGATTATCTAATAAAATACCAATATGATATGTTTCTTTAGTTTGTGAAAAGGCTACTATTGTAAAGAGTAGCAATAATGCTATGACGGCTTTTCTCATGAGTTAGTTAATTTTGACACTTCTGAAAATTATATTTGATAATAAAGGATTACTATAAACCACTTTTCTAATTGAATCATCCTAGTTTAGAACTAATAAAACCACAAATCTATCAACTAATAGTTCGATGACTCTTGAATTAATTCAAGTCTTTACTTTTTTTTTAATCTTACTATACCACTCAGGTGTGATCCCCATAAATTGAGCAATATTTTTATCTGGTATTTTATGTAATATGGTTGGAAATTTTTTATGAAAATATGTAATAAAATCTGCTGGAGAATGTGAAATCATATGATTTCGTATTTCATGAAAAACCACAAAACCATCCATAATATCCCTCTTTATAAACTCATTAATATTTTGATACTTGGATGCTAAAAAATCAAATTTATCAAAATCAAATTTTACTACGAGAGAATCTTCTAGTGCTGTAATTTCATATTTGGTGTGTTCATTTAAGAGAACACTATCTACAGTAGTGAGCATATTGAAAATTTCATCTTCAAAAAACCAAACAGTCTTAGTATCATCATGTTCCAATATTAATGACATTTCAAAACTACCTTGGGCTAAAAAAAATACATTTTTATTTAGTGTTCCATATTTAACTAGAACTTCTTTGTTTTTAATTTGAAAAACTTCGCAATGATTTTCAATAATATTCCATTCTTCGTTTGATATCAAGACGTATTCTTCTATCTTCTCTCTAAACTTATGTCCTATAGTTTTATTTAAATTATCTAGAAGGGTATCATCCATATAGAATTAGTTTTATTCATTTTTAAAATGCTCATCGACTTTACCGGAAATAAAATCCAATATATCTTCATTAAAAGCTATGATATTTTGTATTAAGGTGTTCATTTCTATAGTATCACTATTCCTCCTCTTTAGTACTTTTTTAAGCAATATCGTTTCAGTCTCGTGAGCTATAATAATTTTCTCAAGCCTTTTTTTAGTGCCTCCATAATTTGGGAAGAAAAGACGTTTACGTTTATTCTTTTCAGAAAACTTAAAAGTAACTTCTTCTAGGTCTATTAGAAATTTGAGTGCTTTACTTGTAGCACTTTTACTCGCTTTAATGCCATCCATAATTTCTTCAAAAGTGTGGTGTTTTTTATTAGAGACATAAAAATACCCTAATACCTTTCCAGCAATTGGAGGGTAATTATCTTCTTTATACACTAAAGCAAATGCATCTATAAGTTCTTGTTCTTTCATAAGATGGGGCAAAGGTAGATTATAGTTTCCAAATACGGAAACAAAAACCCGTTTAGTTTCTATATTTGGAAACAAACAACTGCTGTATCCATATAAATGAGTACTTCCCTCCTACCTAATGGGCAATATTTGTATTTTAAAGTTATGTTGTTTCTATTGCTGTGCTGCTCTAATTGCTTGTAAACGTGTAAAACAACATTCTGCCATTTTTTGTTCAACTAACTTACTAATGATATCTTTTGCTTGAGATTGATCACGTCTTAATAAATTATACCCAGGTTTCACTACAAATTCTTTATACACTTCTTCTTTAATCTTGGCTAACTCATCATTATTACTACGACAAATTTGCATCATTTTTTCACATTTCAAATTATTTTTAACACTACTTAATAGCTTTTGATATTCTTTCCGTAGTGCGCTATTTGCACCTTTCATAATGGCACCATACGATTTTGTAATAAAAGTAAAATAGGCAGTGAATACCTTTAGTATAGGAAGTTTACTGGCTAGAGCATCTAAAGCTTCATTCATAAACCCTAGTCCTTCTCCAAATGCTTCTGCATTTTGTGAAGGGCTACCATCCGATCCTGTCAAAGTATCTATTCTATCTACATAGCTTTGTATTTTCTTAGCTAGATCTGCATACTCTTTAAATTTTGCTAACTTCTTTGAGATATCTCCTAGTCTTTTCTGAGTTGCTTTTACCCAATTCTTAGCATCGCCTGCATCCAATCCATATTTTTCACCAGTAGCAATGGCTTTTTTCAAATTATCCATAGCGCTTTTGGCTTCTTCTGCTGCTTTCTTCACATCTTGTGAAATCTCATATAGATTAATTACATCTATCGCAGATTTTGCACCATACCCGAGTTCATCCATGATTTTTAAACACTTTTGTTGGTCATTAGCTAGTGCAATAACCGCTGCCTTAGCCTCAGCTTCTTGGTTTGCAATGAATGCTCTTTGTAATTTCTTAATCTTTTCGTCTTCTTCTCTTATAAGATCATCTAATGTATCACGTGCACTTTTTTCAGTATTCTTATTGCGCCGAGCACTGGCTAATTCATTTTCAAATTCTTTCTCTAACCCTTTTTTTCTAGTAATAACATTTTTGATATGTATCCAAATATCTTCTCCACAGGTTACTTTATTAATTTTAGCTAAAAGATCTGCATCATTCACTACTGCCCATTTTTTAAGATTAATAAGTAATGCTTGTATTCTATCACAAACAGCTTTTATCTTATTGTTCCAGTATTGGCTTTCTGCAATGATGGCATCCTTTTTAGTTTTTGCAATTTTAGCTTGTTTCAATTGTTCTGATAATGTAGTACAAACTATATTTTTTACAGCTAGTTCTGCAGGAAGATTGTTCAATCTTTCTGTAATGGCATTCAGTCTATCTGTTACCAGCTTCATTTGTTTTTCTAGAGCAGAAACCTTTGATAGTATTTGTGCAGGTAAACCTCCTTTATGGTATGTTGCAGTCCCATTACTAGAAACAGTGACAACACCGTATTGATAATGAAATTTCCCATTTTTATCTCTACGTGTACTACCAGCAAAATCCATTCCTGTAGTTCTAAAAAGATTCATGATATCCCTATGAATCTGTTTCTGTTGTTCTTTTAACTTTTCTTTCTCTTTCGTAAGAACTGTTTGCTCCTGTTGTAAACTAGCCACCTGATCTAAGCAGTCTTGAAGACTCTTTTTTGCATCACGTAGATTGTCTTCTATTTTTTGTGCATTGGCATTGCTTGGTGCCCCATTAGTTCGTTTTTTAAAAGTTTTTAAACTGTCTGTTAATACTTTTAGGGTATCTGCAAATGCAGGTCTCGCTTTTTCAAGACTCTGATCTATACGCCATAAATTCCAAAAATGGTTATGATTTTCTTCAAGTTTTTTCTGCGCTGCTTTATATCTACCCCTTACGAGCTTGCGTTTTTCTTGAAGTTCTTTTTTATTTTTTTGTGCGGTTCTTAACTCATTTTTAATCCTTCTTTGTTCGTCTCTAATTCCTGTTAATTCTTCGCTTTCTGCAATACTATAAAATGGATTGCCAGAAAAATTCACCCCTGTATGTATAGTTTGTGAATTTCCATTGGAGAATAATAAAGTTGTTTCTATAGTAGCAGCACTTGGACTTCCAAAACTTTGATTTTTATAATTAATACTATATGATTGTTGTTGTGAAGGTAAAAATTGAACTGCAGCTTGAATTTCAGGGTTAAAAGATTGCATGGTAGACACCACCATTTCTGGTAGGTCACCTCCCTCAATGTTGATCAGTAATTCTATTTCATTACTATCCTGCGTTGTCGTAATCACTACATTACTTTCTTGGATATAATCTTCTGTCTCTGTTTCTAATGGTTCATATGTTCCATTAAATATTTGCCCTCCTAACTGTGCACATTCTGCACTAGTCATATGAATACTTTGATGATACAAACGACAATCTATAATCTCTTGAATTGTAGGCGGCGTTTCTTCGGAAACCACCCCGTTGGGGTTAAAACCTATAGATGGATATGGAGTCTCTGGAACTATAAGGGAGGTATTAAGTGTAAAACTCCCTGTCGAAGTACTTTTAATAGTAAAGTGATAAAACCAATTACCACCTTCTCCATCTCCAGGATTAATTATAAATGATTGGGAGTTACCTCCATTTAGGAGTACAACCGCAGGAGTCATATTGGTTACGGTATAGGTAAGTGCTTCCTGAATAGTTTCTACACCATGAATAGTCGCATCAAAATAGGTTGACTCACCACGTTTTAGATTTGTAGGACCGATTTCAAGAGTATAATAAATCGAATTACATTGTCCAGAATAATTGATATCTCCATCTGTAACTTCTATTGTAGAAGATACACTATCTAGGCTTTCTGGCCTTAAAGAGATCTGCACAGGAGATTCCGCAATAACTTGCATCCCTTTTCCATTTGCTGTCACAGAGGTGTTATCTATATTCCCATCAAAGAAACCATAGAAGGAAGTATTAACACTATTTGCTATATGACTTGGTAGCGTAAGTGGTGTTTCTGGTGGTAATATTGATTTTAAATTAAATGTTACTTGTTGGTTCTCTACATTTTTTCCTTTGGCGCTTTTCAGCGAAAGAACAGCCGTACTAGAAGCACTTGTTGCAGAAAATCTCTTAGTCCCTGCCGAAAATTCCCTGTCAATAATTTGAATTTTGTACTTTTTTAGCCTTTCAAGGTTTTTTGATTGTTGTCGTGTGGTCGTTCCATTAGGAAAAATGGATATCGTACCAGAGAAGACCTTTTCTTTAATAATGTTTTCTGGTAGATATACATATATACTGCCTTCTTCTACTTCAAAAATGATGGCGTGAACACCATTTACAGATGAAATTGTTTGACTATTGACATTAATAAATAAGAGGACGAAGAATAAAATGAAGAACCTTTTCATACTACTTGATAATTTTAAAACAGTTTAAAACTTAACAAACTTTCTTAGGGGAAGGATTCGGGATATTTTACTAAAGATCAATTAAATATAAGAAATTATTCAATGATTTTATTATAATCATTAGGTGTAATTCGATATTTATAACTTCTACAACGTACATATTTGCTATAGTTTAGTAACGACTTATATATTCTTAAAAGCCTTATTTTAAGCATATAATGACTTTTTAAAAACTCTTAAATAAATGATAAAATGTAAAAAGTACAATTTAAAGGGACTTTTTTGTAGCATTCCTGATTTGCATATTCTTCATCTTTGTACCGTAATAATTAAGAATATTAAAAATTTAGATTATGAAATTTATAACCAAACGAATACACGCATTTTTAGATTACCCAGTTGCCATTGCATTAATAGTACTTCCTTTCTTATTAGGATTAGGAACTTCTAATCCTATTGCACAATACCTTTCTATAGCTACAGGAGTTGCTGCATTTGTATTAACTTTATTAACAGATCATCACTTAGGTGCTTTTCGTGTGATACCATACAAATTTCACTTGATCGTGGATTTTGCAGTAGCGATTGTATTTCTAGTTGCTCCCTTCATTTTTGCTTTTGAAGGATTAGATGCATACTATTACTGGGTTCTTGGAGCTACGGTACTAGTAGTAGTAAGTTTACATAAACCAGAAGAATCACTTACTGCCGCGTAATAAATAATTAAAACAAGATTTTATTTTAGTTTAAACTAGAATATTAATTGTCTATATATATATATCAAAGCATATCGATATCACACTAACGATATGCTTTGTTGTGTATATTAATTAAAATAAAATGTATAGCATTATAGGCGGAGGCATTGGAGGATTAACAACGGCGTTAGCTTTTGAAAAGTTAGGTATAGAATACCAACTTTTTGAAAAAGCTGAACAGTTAATTCCTGTAGGTTCCGGAATTTTGCTCCCTCCTAATTCATTACAAGTATTTGAGTGGTTAGGGATATTAGATGATGTCTCGCTATGTGGTAGTGTTATGAAACAAATAACGCTGACAAAACCAGATATGACACCTTTATTTGATTATGCTCAGGAAGATGTAAAAGAAATGTTTGGGTTCTACGCTATCTCTATTCATAGATGGGAACTTCAAAATGTTCTTTTAAAAAAGATTCCTACGCATAAAATACACCTTGGTAAATCACTAGACACGTTTAAACAGATAAAAGAAAAAGTTCATCTTACATTTCTAGACGGTACTAAGATAGAAACTGATTTCTTACTAGGAGCAGATGGAATACAATCTAACATTAGAAAGCAGTTATTCCCTAAAAGTAAGACTAGGTATTCTGGACAGACCTGCTGGAGAGGGATTTGTAATTATGAAGATCTAGCGGAAGAATACAACTATCGTGGTATAGAAATGTGGGGAGAGCAAGCACGTTTTGGAATTACAAAAATTGAAGAAAATACATTTTATTGGTTTGCTGTGGTTTTAAGTCCACAAAACCAAAAGGATGTTCCAAATACAATTACTGATATTTTATTAAAAACGTTTGCAAACTTTCACCCAGTAGTAGGAAAACTTATTGGAGCAACCCATGAAGAAAAGATAATTAGAAGCGACTTAAATGATGTAAAGCCAATGCCATATTGGTATAAAGGCAATATATGCTTACTAGGTGATGCGGCACACGCAACGACTCCAAATATGGGACAAGGAGGTGCACAAGCTATTGAAGATGCCTATTATTTGGCAAAAGCTATTTGTCAAGAAAGTAAATCTCATGCGTTTAGCGTATTTCAACAAAATAGAAGTAAGAAAGTAAACTTAATTGTACGGCAATCTCTTTTAATGGGAATTATAGGTCATTGGAAATACTTTGTCTGGTTAAGAAATTTTATTCTAACATATACTCCATCTTCTATATTTAAAATTAGATGGAGATCAATTTATACATTAAAGAACTATGAAAGTACTATTAATTGAGAATCACAGTAACAAAGAAATTGGAGAGCTTACTTTAGAAACACAACCTCAATGTGGAGAGTGGATCGAGTATAACAAGGATACGTATTCAATACATAGAATTATACATACAACTCAAGGTATTAAAGTAATAGGGATTATTTCTCATTAATAACATAAATAGGGTTATGATAAAACTCATAACCCTATTCTCTAAATAAGCAATCTATTGCTTGACAACTTTAATAACTTTCGTTTTACCTTCTGCTTGTATGTATAATATATATACCCCAGTTTTAAATCTAGACATATCTAATTGAGATTTTCCTGATGCATCCATTAATAACTGTCCAGAAATATTCATTAATCTCATAGTACTTTGTATAGGAAGATTATCAATATTTAAAATTTGATTTACTGGATTCGGATATACCATTATATCATCCATGATATAATCTAATTCTATATTGCTATTATAATTTACAACATTGCTAGAAGCTATAATAGAAGATGTCTCATTTGATGAACATCCCTCAATGATTACATCATCAAAATACGTCCTCTCATTATTCCTATTTGCACTGTGTTGTAATTTTAATTGAGTTGTATTAGAAAATGGTCCAGAGATCGTCACCACACCGTTCTCTCTGGAACCATTATTAGAAAAATTACTTCCTAATAGCCAAGAATCTTCTATAGTAAACGAAGAACCTCCATTTGTAGAACTCTGTAATGAGAAACCTTCACCATTTTCTAAGTTGCTAGTTATATAACTGAATGTGACTGTGATTTCTTCGTAAGAAGATAAATCCATAGAATCAGTAGTAATTGTAGACGTACTAGTTCCATTTCGTAATCTAACACAGAGTATTCCAGAATTGGCAAAGGAACTATCATTTGAATTTATTCGGGCATTTGTACCTCCATCATTCCATATACTGGAAGAAAACCCACCTTCAAAATCATCAGAATCATAGGTTGTATCAGTACAACCACCAATATCTTCAAGAGTAGTAATATTTAAAGAATTACTTTGTGTAGACTCATTACCAGCCGCATCTTTAGCTAAAACAGTGACTGAATATGTCGTATTATCTGTTAAACCAGAAAAACTGTATGAAGTAGACGTTGTTAGACCATCAGATATACCATCTAAGTATACTTCATATTGTGTAACTCCTATGTTATCTGAAGAGGCATTCCATGAGATGTCAAACGATGTTTCCGCTATATTAGATGAAATAAGGTTTGTTGGTGTTGTAGGGGCTTCTATGTCACTAACACTACCACTAGTTGTCATAGAAAGATCGTCAATAGCAATATCACTTGACCAGCCATCTCCTGTTATTCCTACAATTCTAAGTTTAATACTGCTTCCAATGTAAGCATCCAAGTTTATATCCACCGAATTCCATTGATTCCCTTGATTTCCTGATTGACTCCAAACATTAGTCCAATTAATATCGTCCACAGAAACTTGTACAGTAAGTGATCCTACAGAAGTTCCATACATATGATTTTGGAAAGAGAATGTTGCATTGCTAATTCCCGAAAGATCAAAACAATTACTTTGTAGCCTTGCAGTAGCATTATTTCCGATAGCACCTGTAGTGCTATTTGTAGAAGCTTCTAAAAACATATAAAAAGAACCTTCAGTGGCTCCACTTGGTCCTGTATCGGTAGATGGAGTGACTCCGGAATTCCTTACCCAATCCCCAACATCTACAGTTGTTTGTATCCAACCATCACCAAACTCAAATCCTTCAGAATAGGGATATGATGAAACAGTTGTAGTGCAATTAATAGTTCCTCCTGTAAATGAAGATGCTGCTAAAACCGCATCATAAGCATTAACCATCCCATTTCCATATTCATATGAATCTCCAACATCTACAGCTGTAGAGTAAAGAATGTATTCTGCTTCATTTTTTGTTAATGTTGGGTCAATAGCTAATACGAGAGCAGCTACGCCTGCAACAATAGGAGTAGCCCCTGAGGTACCTCCAAAATCAGGGTCATAGTTTCCAGGCTCATAACCATCACTTCCCATCAAATCTAATGTTCTCAAGCCATGCTTAGATCCTACATAAAAACCATTAGCATCATATTCCAAATCATCATTACTCGGACCTACTATGTCTAATGCTGAACCATATTGACTAAATTCACTACGCTCGCCATCACCAGAAATAGCGCCTACTGCCATCACAGATGTAAGATTAGCTGGATAACTCACACATGGTAGATTAGAATTTCCTGCGGCAACTATAAGAAGACAACCTAAACCTCCTCTACCATTCTCTGCAGCATTATTAAACGCAGATGTAATTACAGAAATTGTGACTGTACATGAGAACCCCCAAGAATTACTTATTACATCAGCACCTGCATTAACAGCCCAATCAACTCCAATGGCTATATCTGCATTAGTTACAGAGCTATGAAAGATATTTACACTAAACATAGATACATCTGGTGAAACCCCTTTTACTCCAATATTATTATGAGTGGCTCCAATAAGACCACCACAAGCTTGTCCATGAGCAGGTGGATTACTGAAATTATTATATTGTGGAAAACCAGCAGATCCATCTCCAGAAGTTACTCCAGGAGTATAACCAGTTAGTAAGGTTGTTAAATCTTCATGATTATCCATTCCATCATCAATAACAGCAACTACTACATTATTTCCTGTTGTTAGTGTCCAAGCCTCAGGTGCATCAATGTCTACATCATTTACAAGAGGTTTTCCATCTAGTGTTCCTCCAGTATTATTTAAATGCCATTGATCTGGATAAAGAGGATCATTAAATCTTTGTAATTCCATTTTAAAATCTGGTTCCCCCCAATCTAATATACCTAAATCGTTAATCCTATGAATCATTTCAAGTTGATTTCCAATATTTTCGACTTTAATATGGAATGTATTAGCATCTGTAATATTTTTAATGTATTCAGCACCAAACTCGTCCATGATAGCTGCTATTGAATTAAGACTGTATCCTTCTTTAAGCCTAATCACAATTCTTTTTGTCATCCAAGCTTGAATACCACCCACCGTAAATGCAGGCAAAACATCATATGCACCATCATTTGTTAAACCATAAGAACTCAAAAAATTCTGTCGGTTTTCCAAATTTCTAATAGGTCTTAATCCAACAGTAGATTTTAATCGTACCATACCTTTAAAATTCATAAATTCAATTCCTAAGGACTCAGGTTCTGTGTTAGTCGACTTTAATCTATTTCTTATAATGTCAGCCTTTTCTTCTGAGAGGTTTTCATTAAAATATATGGCAGCAGCACTGTAGTCTGGTTCCATATATATTTTTCCTTGTTTTGTTACATAATAAAGTTGCGAACTGTTGTTTGTCCATTCTTGAGAAATACCATGAATGGTTGCTCCTAAAAAAGCGACGATACATAGAAAACCTCTAGTAATACTTTTAAAATTTTGTGTAAGTTTCTTCATAATTTTAATAAATTAAGGGTTAATACTATTCAAAAATTGCAAATAATTGTTCCATTAAGTGCAACCAAAAAATATGGTTGTTTGCATACTTAATACAAGAGAGGTTTTTATAAAAAAAATGGTAATCGTATTCTAAATACTGCAAAAAAATATTAATACATCAAGTACAACCAAGATGAGTAGTCCATGATTGTTTGCATACTTAATATAAGAGAGGTTTTTGTAACTAAAAATGGTTAATCGTATTCTAAAATTGCAAATTTGATACATTAAGTACAATCAAAAGAGGTATGTGATTGTTTGCTTACTTAACTTAAAAAGAGGTTATTACAAATGAAGAGAAAATAACTGGAATATCCAAAATTATTTTCTTTTGTTATTCAACTTCTTCTATACGCTTTCGCGAAAGCGTATAACAATTGACATATAGTTTACTAACTTTTTGCATTGCTTGACACTTCTTTTACAATCTTTTGACACTTGTGTATTCAGCACTATTTAGTTTTATATCAAAATTAAATAAGATGCAAAAACTAGTAAGTACACTCATGATTTTAACCAGTATTATAGTTACTGGTCAAACCAAGAAAACACATAATTTAGACCTCACCGAAAGTGTCATTAATTGGAAAGGCACCTATGCATTTCTCTTTAGTGAGCACACTGGTACCGTACATTTTAAAGAAGGGGAATTACAAACAAACGATGGTCATATAACTGGTGGTACATTTGTCATAGATATGACTACAATCTCTAATGAAGATTATCTTTCAAAAAGAGGAGCTGTTGCACACTTAAGAGATACCGATTTTTTTGATGTGACGAAGTATCCAACTGCTACATTAGAAATCACCAATGTAATCTATCACGCAAATTATAACGAACACAAAATAGAAGCAAATCTTACTATAAAAGGAATTACACGGCCTATTAATTTTATCGCTTTTGTAGATACGGATGCAAAACGGATGATTACCAAATTTAAAATAGATCGTACTCGTTGGGGAATTACGTATAATAACAAAGTTAAAAACAAAGCCATTGCTGAGGCTATTGAGTTTAATGTACTATTACAATTTTAGAGTGCTTCCTTCTCACCTATTGATCTCTAGTTTATACCCTACCCCATGAACATTTGTAATCTTAATAGTATCATCATCTTTTAAGATCTTACGAAGCTTAGAAATGTAGGTATCCAAACTCCTCCCTACAATAACCCCATTGTCTTCCCATACTTTTTTAGTAAGCTCATCTCGTTTAATGACTTGATTGGGATTTGCTACAAAAATGGCTAAGAGTTCACATTCCTTTTTAGAAAGTCCAATTTCTACGGCTTCTCTTACTAATTTATTTTGTTCTGGATAAAACTGGAAATGACCAATAGAAGTATATGTCCCCCCCTTTTCTTTGTGCTCTTGACTAAATCTCTTTTTATAAAAAAGAGTTCCTAAAAATATAATCACACTCAAAATTAAGAGATATATTGGTACTTGTTTATTTATAAATGAGGTTTCCTTTTTTGTAAATATTACCTCAAGGGCATAACAATTTCTAGGTAAGAACCTACCAGAGCATGGAATGATATCTTTTGCAGTTTCATTAAAAATCCCATAGCTATAAGCGACTTCTTTATCGGTACAATCTATTACTTCTACAAGGTATTCTTTAGGCAATCCTGCTTTATCCAAACTTCGTTTTGAAATAGACACTAAACTATCAGGTAATATGGCTAACATATTCTCAAATGATAGCTTGTACTTTAGATCTTCTACTTCTATGACTGGAGAAACTAATGAAGTCGTATCATTATTTGCTAATAATAATTGATTTCCGATCTCTCGTATAGCAATCTTAGCCCTTTCTGGGAACTGACTCTCATCTTCATTAGGTTCAAAAAGAAACCAAGCTAAAATCAAAAGGATGATTACGGTAATAAATGAATACGTTTTTATTCTGCTCATAATTGTTGCAAATAACACGCTATTTCTTGACTTTTTACAATGGTTGACACTTCTTTTACATTTTTTTGACACTTTTTATCTTCGTCAGATTTAGTTTTACTTGAAAATCAAATCACATGAAAAAAATCATTCTTACCTGCATCATTTTAATTAGTTTTTCTATAAGTATTAATGCCCAAACAAGAAAAAAAGAAGAATTTAAGATGAAGACCGATCAAAGCATTCTAAACTGGAAAGGATCAAGTTTATTTAATTTTGGAGAACATTATGGAACAGTATTATTTAAAGAAGGTCATCTTAAAATAACCAATGGTCGTATCTCTGGAGGAAAATTTATAATAGATATGAATACTATTGTTAATACAGATGGGGAGTATAGTGAAGGCCTTGTTATGCATTTAAAAGACAAAGACTTTTTTGATGTATTTAATTACCTCACATCAATGTTAGAAATTACTCAGGTATCTTATATAGATGATACTACTGTAGAAATTAGTGCAGATCTTACTATAAAAGGAATTACTAAGCCTATTGAATTTTCTGGAAAGATAAATTCTAATAAAGGAGAGCTCTCCACTAAATTTATTATTGATAGAACGCGATGGGGTGTCGTTTTTGCATCTAAATCTATTACAAGTGTAAAAGATCATATTCTGTCTGATGCAATTGAATTTGAGGCTAAATTATATTTTTAAAACATAGAATGCCTTTGCAATTATCTGTTTTGCATTAGAATAAAATTATTATTCTAATGCAAAACATTTTTTAAATTTCTCATCAGAAATAGCAATAACATGCGTCGCTAGTTCTTGCATCGCCATATAATGATTTGCCATTTCTTTATTTACTTGGACATAATTAAAGTTTTGATGCCTCCAAAAAGCCGTTGCAGTAGCTCCATAGACTGTAAAAACTTTTAAAACTTCTATTTCTATGTCCAATAATGTAATTTCTTGTTGGTATCCTTTAAGTAAATTAGAAACCTTTTCAAGATCTAAAGTGTTGTCTTTACTACAGGTACCGATGATCATCATTCCTATATCAAATACTCGATAATAATAACAAGCTTCTTCAAAATCCATAATAGTTGCTTGTTTTTCATTCTTATCTACAATAATGTTATTATAAAATATATCGCTATGTATCAAAGATTTTGGTAAATCAGTTTGTATATAAGTTTCAATAAATGCTTGTGTTTCTTTTAACCAAGTATAAAAAGAAGATTCTGGAGCATAAACAATAACTTCATCAAAACGTTCTAAACCATAACTTACGGTCTTAGGAAGATATCCAAGAGGTTTAATTTGATGCAACTTTGCTAATTCTCGACCTAAATAAATTAATAATTCTTTTGATAAATCTTCAACGATTTCTCCTTCTATAAACTCTTTAAGCATGATGGGTTTATCACTCCAGATATAAGTTAATAGGTTATTCTTTGTTTTTACTACTTTGGAAGTAGCAAAATTATGATCGTTTAAATACTCTAATAATAGTGCTAGTTGTTCTGTCTCCTTATGTGATTTTTGTTCGCAAATGGTCAATACATAAGATTTTGTGCTGGTATTCACCAAATAGTTAGTGTTCTCTGATCCTCCACTCAATACTTGATAAGATACTACAATCTCACTACCATAATGAGATAAAATAGTTTGTACGTCAATATCATTTAAAATAGTGTACTGTGCCATATTATATGCCTTTTGTTTCATCCCAATTAGCTTCCATAGCGTGCATGAGGGCTTCTTCTAGATGAGAATGATCACATAGGTGTACTTTCTCACATAAGCGCTTTGCATCCTCTATACGTTGATGTGTCGCTTCTTTTGGTAACGCATTTGTAAGCAACGCTTTCTTTATTACTTCAGGAAACTTTGATGGATGTGCCGTTGCTAGGCATATGAGTTTCTCATTGCCTAGTACTTCTCTTAAAGCATCTGCAGCATGTAAAGATACTGCTCCGTGAGGATCTAGTAAATAAGATTCTGTTTTATAGATATCTTGAATGGTATCTAAGGTCTCTTTGTCTGAGCTACTATTTGAAAGAAATCCATCGCTATAACGCTCAAATGTATCTTTGTCAAACTGCACACTTCCAGTAGTATTAAACTCATGCATCCATTTTTTTATCTTTTTAGGATTTTTATCTACACAGAAATATAAATACCTCCAAAAATTATATGGAACCAAGATATCTATCGCAGATGAGGGTGTTTCTATAATAGCTTTTTTGGTAAAGAGTCCTTTAGAAAAAATACGGTGTAAACAGGCATTGTTATTATTTGCGACAATTAAGTGTTTTATAGGCAATCCCATTTTACGAGCCAAGCCTCCAGCGCATAAATTACCAAATCCTCCAGATGGAACCGACATACTAACATGCTCGCCTATCGTATCTGTAACTTGTAAATAACCATAAAAATAATGCACAGTTTGCATCATTACACGTCCCCAGTTTATAGAGTTTACACTAGAGAGTTTTAGTTTTTCTTTAAATCTTTTATTAGCATATAATTTACTAATAACGATATCTAAATCATCTCCACCATCTGGACAATTTGAAACGCCTACAGGATGCACATTAGTTTGTTGTAAAGTAGTCATCTGGCGTTCTTGTTCTTCTGTAATTAATCCTTTAGGATAAAGTACCCAAGCATCTATATTTGATTTTCCAGCGACAAAATATGCTGTAGCAGGGCCTGTATCGCCTGTAGTTGCTACAACCACAGATAGATGTTCTCCTTTTCGTTCTAAGAAAAAGTTGACCAGATTTACCAAAAATGCTAATCCAACATCTTTAAAAGAAATCGTAGGTCCGTAAAACAACTCCATGATATAGGTGTCTTTTCTAGACTTAAGGGAATGCAATGGTATAATCTCTTTCTTTTCAAATGGTTCATACGCAGTATGTAGTATCTGCTTTAAATCTTCTGAAGAAACAATAGAACGATCTATAAATAAAGAAAGAATCTCAAAAGCTAATGAAGTATAATTTAATCCTTTCCATTTTTTTAATTGATCCTGAGTAATTCCTGGTAATGTTTCTGGGACATATAAACCACCATCAACAGCAAAACCATCTAGAATGGCTGTTTCAAAATCTACGGGTTCTCCCCCACCTTTAGTACTTACAAATTGAAGCATAATTCTTATTTTTTATTCTATTTGATCTGAGATGTTTCTTTATCTGCTTTCGCGAAAGCGTATCACTCTCAGAGAAACTCTATATTAAACAGCAGAATAGTTAGTATACACTGCTTTGGTAATCATAATATCCTGGACGGCAACGCCTGTTAAGTCTACAATAGTAATTTGATCATCGTTAGTACGCTGTAATTTTGAATCCTGAATAGCTGTACCTAACTCTACAATCTTATTTTCAGAAATAGCCTTGTCTTGTATAGCTCTATAAATTTCTCCTCTACTTTTACTTTGCGGGATGCTATCTGCAATGACGATATCTGCTTTTGCCAATAACTTACTTTCTAATTCCTGCTTATCTTGAGTATCTGAGCCTACCGCAGTAATGTGTGTTCCTTTTTGAACATCATCGGCATTTAGTAATGCAAGCTCAGATGGTGTTGTGGTAACAATTACATTACAATGTTTTGCAACTTCTGAGGCAGTTTTTGCAATCTGTATATTATAATCACTACCTAACTCCTTTGCAAATTTCTCTGTATTTTCTATAGTACGTCCCCATACCCAAACTGTCTGGCAAGGTGTATGTTTTTGCAGGTGTTCTAATTGTAATTTAGCTTGTATTCCTGTACCTATAATTCCAATGGCTTTTATTTTTTTAGGAGCAAAATATTTTGCAGCTAGTGCTCCTGCAGCTGCAGTCCGAATATCTGTTAAGTGCCCTTCATCAAGTAATATTGCCTTAGGAACACCTGTCTTTTGATCAAATAATAACATGAGTCCTTGACTAGATGGAATTCCAAGTTTTGCATTATCATAAAAACCTGATGCAATTTTAATTACATAATACGCATCCTTTTTTATATATCCATATTTGATATGTGCATCCCCTTTAGGCTCTTCAAATAGTAACTCTCCTACAGGAGGAACTACCGTATTCCCGTTACTATAATGAATAAAACCTTCTTCCATTGCCGCAACAACATCTATATCTTTTACAATAGCCTTGATTTCTTCAAGATTAATAATAGTTGCCATATTTTGTATTTATTTCGTTTAATAATTCTTTATTTATTTTATTTCCAGTAAGCACTAACACCACATTTTTATCACTATAGATATCATCTTTTAATAACGTAGCTATGGGTAATGCAGCAGTTGGTTCTATTATAGTATCATGATAGGAATATAAAAACGATACTGCTTTTTTAATTGCATCTTCTTCTATAAGTTGTATAGTAGAAAGGTAATTTTTACAAATTGTAAATGTGATAGCATCTTTCTCGATTCCTCCTGCGGCGGCATCGGCAATTGTTTTTAAGGTACTTGGAGGAACAATAGTTCCTTCTTTTATAGAATCATACATCTCTGGTGCATGTTCTGGTTGACTTCCTATAACGCTTACACGCTTATTATCTGAAAAATAAGAACATATTCCTGAGATAAGTCCTCCTCCTCCTATAGGGGCAATTACAATGTCTACCTGAGGTAACTGTGCTTCTATTTCTAAAGCAATAGTCCCTTGCCCTTTTATGATATGAATATCATTATAGGGATGGATTAAAACTCCTCCAGTATCCTTAGCATGTTGGGTAGCTTTTGCTTCAGTTTCCATGCTAGTTTGTCCATATAATACTTTCTCAATGGCATAGTTGTTAAGTGAAGCAAGCTTTTCTTTTTCTACACTTTCTGGCAGAAACAATACCCCTTTAAAACCAAATTTCTCAGAGGCATATCCAAACGCAGCCGCATGATTACCTGTAGATGCTGCGATAAAAGTGTTCTCAAAATCATTTGAGTGTAAAGAGTTCATCTTACTTAAGACCCCTCTAAGCTTAAAAGAGCTTGTATGCTGTAAATGCTCCATTTTGAGATAGACATTTGCTCCCGATAACTCACTCAGTTTTGCTGAGTATACTAATGACGTTTTTATAATATCATTTTTGATAGTAGCATATGTTATTTCTATTTCCTTTTTGCTGATCATGTTACCTTTATTTTCATGTTTAAAGCTTTTAAGTTGGCGCAAAAAAAAAATCTCCGTACACCAAATTAGTTATTACTAATTAAGGTATACGGAGATTTCCGTAAGAAATATAACTTATTTTCCCAATGTCTTCCTTATGATAGAAAATAAGCCTGTAACCAAAGTTACCATTGCTCTTTCGAACTACAAATATACAAAACTTCCTATAATTTAAAAAAAAATCAATCTAAGAGAAACGTTGTTATGCTTTTATACTCTCAAAATAGGATCATAAGATATGTTGTTTAAAAGTTCGCTTTCGCGAAAGCGTATACCCACAAATATCCATTGTAAAGTGTATTTTTCATACCGATGAAAAATGGCTATTTAAAAAATACCCTATAATGGGTATCTGTAAATAATTCGATTTCTGTATCTTACATCCTGTAAACTACTCAGATAGTTCTCCCCCTCCCGAATATTTATAAACAGTATATGACCTAGCATTTATTCATTGTTAAAAAATAAATCGATGACTACATTTAAGAATACACGATCATCTAACCCAAAGAAGTTTTTCTCTTGGATACAAGAAAGAAGATTTAAAATACTACTCGCGGGGACCTTGTTAATGATATTGATCTCTAGTATGTGTACTATTCCTGGACTCATTGATCATCCTCAATTTACGACTCCAATAAGTGGGGACTGGGTTGAAACACAATTAAGATTAAACGATATGCTTTGGGCATATTATACTTTTTTTATCATTGATTATTTTTGGGCATTCTTACTTCTTTGGGTCATTTATTATTTTGTAAAAGAAGAATATAAAAAAACACTTTCCAAATGGAAACTCATTCCTGGAAATGAGCATGCTACTCATTGGGTAATGCGAATAGGTTTTGTATTTTTTATAATAGTTATTTGTGCTGCATATAGTGCAGATTGTATAGAGAATTATATCTACCTAAAAGATTTTTATTACCCAGAAGGACTTGTCAATCTTAAGATTGCGTTATACACAGCTGTAGCGTTGTTGTTTCTTATTTTAGTGATAAGAAAGTACTTTAAGGTCTATAATAAAACAGTCCTGAGTTTCTTAAAAGCTTCTGTATATAGCTTATTTATTATTGTTATTATTGGTGTTTTACTACCTACAGCAACTCAGATAAATTCTATCGTGGTTAACCTCTATGATCATCCTCTAAACCTATTTATTTTACTGGTAATCTCTGCTCCTATTTACTCTGTAATGCTAGCACATTATCCCAGTTATTTTAATATAGATGAGAAATTCCGTAAATGGTATAGAGCGTTTTGTCGTTTGGGATTAGCCAGTACGGTATTTTATAGACGTAATAAAGACCATAAAGGAGATAGCGATGGTGTTATAGAAGGAGATCTTAATTTTCTTTTTAGAATTCTAGGGATTTTATTTTATGTAGCGCTTTTTTACTTGATTGCTTTTACTTCTGAAATCAATTTTAAATGGGGGATTTCAACTTCTGGGATAGCAATTACCATGCTCGCCTTAGGGATTTATGTATTATATAACTTAACGATAAGAAAGAACACTTGGTTATATACAAATATTTATTTTTTATCTAAAAGGATTCCTTTTTCGGAGGGGGATTATAACCCAAGGATTACAAAACAATCCAATAAACCACAAGAGGAAGAAGAAGAGAATAGTGATGAGAAAGCTAATGAAGAAAAGATTACTAAAGAAGAAGCAAATGCACTAAAAGCTTTAAAAAGGCTTTTAGAAAATCGTCGAAAGTCCATCACTGCAAAACTACCTATTTCAAAAGGTGAAAAAGAAAATCTACAAAAAATTTTACCATCAATAAGAGCTTATTTATGGGTATTGACCACCACAATTATCTTTCATGTCTTATTATTTGGATATTTTGGATATGCTGCATTTATAGCAGAATGCAATGATTGTTTTTACTCTCGTATCCCTGTATTACTTAGTCTTCTGTGTATTTTTTCACAGATGATCACCTACATTTATTACCGTACTTTTCGATCTATATTAAAGTTTGTGTTCTTTTCTAAGGATAATGATGTCATTATAAATGCTTTTTACATTATGAGAGTTATTGAGGTAAATCCAAAGGAAGAAGTACAGTTATCACAATATCATATAGATTTTAAAAAAAAACAATTACTCACCTTTTTTGAACAAAAACCATTTGGGGATTTTACAGGAATTTTAAAGTTTTATAGTCGTTGGAATAATGGGATATTCAACATTAAATTTTTTAGTTTTGGATCACTCAGTAATGATGTTTTATTTCTTCAGTTTACGATCGTTTTTGGTTTAATTAATACATTTTTTCTTATCATTATTAATAGCATAGATTGGTCTTCTTTCTATTTTAATGCTGCTCTCATTATACTCTCTTCATTATTTTTGTATTATGGAATTTTAGTGGTTTTGACAAAGAATTATATTTTCTACAAATATTCTAAAGAGTCATATGCCATGAACAATCGCAAAAAATTTAAGTTCTATTTAGTGCTAGGTTTTTTCATATTATTCCTTGGAAATAGATTGGGTAGAATATTTCCCAATGACCTGTTTACTCTTGAAACGGTTGATCGTGTAGTAAGTGCAGAATTAGATTTGGAAACGTATGTTTCTAAACTACCTGAAAAGCAAACACGTTATTATATAGGAGCTTATGGTGGTGGTATGAAGTCTAATGCTTGGACTTTATCAGTTCTTAATAAATTTTATAATGATGATCCACAATTTTTAGAAAAGGCAGTAGTCATCTCTGGTGCTTCAGGAGGGACTATGGGATTAATTAATTGGTCTGCCATTGTAAATCGCGAACAAATTGTTGAGGAACAGCAAAAGATGATTACCAATATCTCTACAGAGCATGTACTTTCATTAGATTTGACACATATTTTGGGAAGGGATACCTTTAATCATCTTTTTATACCAGGAATAAATTTAAGCGGAAAAGATAGATCTACACGGGCTATGCAACGCTATGCTTCTTTATCCGGAAATTCACAAGAAACTGTAAATTCAATTCCTTTTAGAGTGTATTGGAAAGAATTATACGAATCAAAAAATAGTCACTTTCCTATTCTAATTGCAAATACAACCAATGTATCTGGTAATCAAGGGATGGCTGTAAGTATTCAGATAGATGAAAATAAACCAGAATATTCACTTTTATATCAAGGTGCTAATAATATTTTAGATCTAGAACGTATAGAATATATAGATAATGATACCATACCTACAATTACGGATGTGACCCTCTCCTATTACAATGCAGCATCTACATCAAATCGTTTTCCTTTAATTAGTCCTGCAGCAACGATTAAAACATTAGGTCAGTATAATGACGGAGGTATTTATGATAATTCAGGATTACTTTCTGCATACAAACTCTTTAGGAGTATAAATAGACTTGACTCAATAAGGGATTTAAGTCATCTCACGCAGCGTAATGTTTTTATTAATATCGTGAATGATAAAAATTTATACATCAAAAATGTTGTAGAAAAATCGATAAAGGATACTTTACGAATTAATAAAATTAATGAGAGTACAGAAATCAATGCTATTCTTAATTCTATTGCATCTACCGAGATGATGCCTATTTATATTAAAAAAGAGTTAGAGCGATTAGATAAAGAAGGGTTGATAGATTTTAAAACCATATATCTACCGCATACATTTACTATGAATGATGTTAAAAACATATATGGAGAAGAATTGGAATTAGGAAATGGACAAAGCGAGACTTATAAGTCCTTATACCAAAGTGTTCTTGACAACGATAGCAAAATAAAAGGGTTGTTAAATTCAGTATGTGACTTTAATTATGGTCGAGTGATTGAGCCCCCTATGAGTAGAGTACTTGCCAATGATGCCTATGATTTTATGAAATCTATGTTAGGAAAAGATTCAGAAGCACATAAAGATATACAAGAAATTATCTCTATTAAATAGTTATATATTGAACAGAAATGCGGTTAAACAAAAGTTTTGTGCTGTGATAATAGTAAAGAGCAATCAGATATATGAGTATTATCTCCATTGTAATAAAGATAGCCCCAGCCCAAAAGTAGTTTGTTTATGGTTATAATCAATGAGGCTTTCACCATACCCATGAAATACTTGTGCATGAAGATTTAAATTATCTATTATTCTAAAAGAATAATCTATTCTTACTGCGCCTCTACTATTACTTCCGGTATTTAATGAATGTCTTGCAAGAATACTTAGATCATGCCTTCCTTTAGAGTATGCCGTTAAGATTTCTGCTCGACCTACATAATCTTCTATATCTGGATTATTATCTTCTATGTCATCTTCTTGTAATCGTAACCAAGGACGTAACACGATACTCCAAGAAGGAGTTTCTAGACCTAGTTGCAGGATAATTCGGTTCCAACTTCTTGATAATGGATTGGATCTTCCATTGCTTTGATGGTTAATACCTATTCCCGTAAATACACCATTTAATCCTAGAAGTCGATATTTAGTAGGCAAGATAAACATGATCTCAGGATCGTAATTGGTCTCTCTAAATGGGCGAGAAATATTTGCACTATATAATTGCCATCTAGAGGTCTGTGTATATCCTATCCAGAGATCTCCTCCTAGTTTTTTTCCTAATAAATTTCTAGCAGCTCTCGTTTTAAAACTTAACTGAAACTTTAATTCGATGTCAGAAAACTCAGAAGGTGTTGTTACCGTATTAAGTGGGTTATCACTTGTCGGAAAGTTGTTAATATTTGTGGTATAATTTGCCGCTAGAAAATAAACGGGTTTATAGGGTATAATTTTAAATCGCTTAGTAATGGTATCATTAATTAACCAGCGTTGGGATAAACTCTCTCCAGGATCTTGAATTAGAGATTGCCCTAAACTCATGGTAGATGTAAGCACAAATAATACTAGGAAACTATAAATCTTCATGGGTACTGTATTCTTCAACGTATAGGAATTATTTTAAAAACAAGAAACTCATAACATACTGTATTACAATTATATAGAAAACAGCGGGATGATTTCTAAGTACGCTTTCGCGAAAGCGTAAACCTACATATAAAAATAAATTTTGGTACTATAAATTAGTAAAAAAAGTAACCAATATGTACTTTTTTTATATGGAATAATACCTCTTATTGATGAATACTATTTCCTAGACTTATATGATTTATCAAAATACTATTCATTTCTTTTTCAATAAGTTATATTTTGTATTTTTAGATTCATTCTCACTATTCGATAATTTAACCATATATCAAAACCGTTCTTTATGTCAACCAATCCTATAAAAGACAATGCTCCAAGCGATCTTAAAATTATTTCATTAGGGGATCCATTATATCAATATGCACGTGTCATCTCTAATGCTCGATTTGGAGATATGCCCTATAGTATTGCATATTGTAAAACGACAAGTCATGTACAGTTTTGTATAGATTATTGTCGTAAATATGATCAAAAGTTTAGAATCCGATCTGGTGGCCATCAACATGAAGGAATGTCTTCTGGAAATGGTGTTTTAATTATTGACCTTTCTGAAATGGATACAATAACCTACATCGATCGTGACCACGCGTGGATTCCAGTAGGAAAACAGTTAGGTAAAGTATATGAGGAGTTAGAGGATCGAGGTCAAATAATTCCTGGTGGTGGTTGTCAGTCTGTAAACATAGGCGGAATCACACAAGGTGGTGGTTGGGGACTTTCTATCAGGAAGTTTGGGATGACTTGTGATGCTATTCTTGAATGCGAAATAATACTTGCAGATGGTACGATTGCTTACCCATCTCCTACCAATTTGCCAGATTTGTTTTGGGCACTTAAGGGCGGCGGCGGCGGAAATTTTGGTATTGTAACTCGTTTTAAATTTAAATTGTTCTCGCTAGCGCCAGTGACGACATCATTTTCATTACTTTGGGAAAAATCGGATGAAGCACTATCAGCTTTAAAGATATGGACTTCTATCCATGCGACTCCAGGTGCATTGACTCCCGCACTATCTACTGCTTGTGGAATGATGGTTGCCGATCCTAATGCTAAAGGTGTTGTATTACCAGCGGGACACATAAGCAATGTACAAGCTCGAATGGGAGGGCTTTTTTATGGGTCAAAAGATGATTTATTGTGTTTACTACGAGATCATTTTGGGACGCTTATTCCAGAAAAAGAAAGCGAATTTGTAACTCTTCAAGAGAAACATTATCTCGCAAGTACAGCTAAGAACGCTGTAGCTGCAGCGCCTGAGAATGTATCTCTTTCTAAACATCAAAGTCATATTTCAGATTTTGTAAACCCTACAGTACCCACTTATGAGCATACGTTAGAGACCGAACATTGCGGTGATCGAAACTATCGGATCCTTCCTGATGCTCCTACATCTACGTGTGATCGCCCTCATCCTCATAAGATCACTTCTGGATTTCCAATAGCTCATTCTGAGAAAGAACATCACCAACTGGTAGAAGAAATTTACCACTTTTTAGGGCGGACTTGCTACTATAAAGATGTGAGTAGGTATATGAGTTTTCACTGTTTGGGTGGTGCTGTCAGAGAAAATAGTGATACGAGGGTATTTGCTTTTTATAATAAACCATATATGTTACAAATACAATGCTGGTGGGATAATGCAGGAAATGCATTTACCAATGTGGCCCGTAATGAGGCATATGTACAATGGGTAGAAGAGTATAGGAACTATTTGGCACCACATATAGAAGGCGCTTTCATCAATTTTGTAGATAAATTATTGGTCGAGGATCCTACAACTCCCGAAGGACGAATAGAGTTACTAACTATCTATTACGGTACAGAAAACTTAGAAAGGTTACGTAGCATAAAATCGCATTATGATCCTAGAAATTTCTTTGACTTTGAGATGAGTATTCCTCAAGAAGCATAGTAGGGACATATAACTCTTTGGACTTATTTTTGAGGCGTAAATTGTAGAGATATACGCTTTCGCGAACCTGCCACGCCGGCAGACAGGAGCGTACTCAATATTGATCCATCGTTAATTTATACATCTTTATTGCTGAAAAATAACAGTTTACGTATATTTTTTTCTGTAAAATTGATACATAGTTATATTTTTTGCGTCTATTATAATGAACAAGACAATTACCTGCTATGTATTATAAAACTTACACCTCTATATTCATTTTTTTTGCTCTTGTAACACATACTTATGGGCAACAGCATCATAAAGGTGATACCGTACCTGTCGTTTCTGACAAGGTGAAAATGTTTATCACAACGTCAGATTCTATAAAGAAAATCAAGGATTTGTTTAAGAGAACAGAACGCCTGGATAAAGACACACTCCTAACAATGGAGTATTACAAACTATTTTTAGATAGAGGAACACGCACTAAGGCGCCAAGAATTCAATATTATTCAGGATCTAGATTGGGAGGTTATTATAATAAAATAGCAGATTATGAAAGAGCTTTTAAGTATTCGGCTATTTCTCTAAAAGCTTCAATAGAAGCTAAAGATTCTTCATACATGATTAGAAGTCATGTATTATTAGGTAATGTATACTTCCAATTAGGAATTTATGATAAGTCATTAAAACTCTATCAAGAAGCCAAAGAACTAGCTCAGAAAACTGACGATCAGAGTTCTGAACTTGTTTGCTTATCTAATATAGCAAACATCCGTGTGAAATTAGGACGTAATGAAGATGCTTTAAAGGCTTATAATACAACGTTATCACTGTTAGGAAAAGAAGACCTTTCAAATATTCATACTCGTTTAAGTACACTTTTAGGCAAAGGAAAAAGTCTTGTGGATTTAGGGTTTTATGATCAAGGACTAATTACATACGAAGAAGGTATCAGACTTGCCAAAAAATATGACCTAACCATTTATAATGGAGAATTTTACCTTAATATAGGGAACCTCTACTACAAAAAAGCTCAGTACCAGCTTGCAATAGATTACTTACAAAGAGCAAAGCAATTGCTTAGTGAACATTATAATGATACGTATAATAATATATTAATTACAAATTATTATTTAGCACAATGTTTTTATGTGACACAACATTATGATGAAGCCATGGAACTGTTACAACACAATTTTGGTGTTATAGGAGCAAATTACAAGACAGATAAGATTGTAGAGATGTATGACCTTGGGATTAAAATTGCAGAAATACAAGAAGATACAGATCAACAGCTTATATTTCTGAATCAAAATAAACTCCTCAGTAAATTAAAGCTAGAAAATCAAACAAAGACTAGAGATCTCCTATTTGATAGTGATGTAAAAACACTAAAAGATCATAATAAATTATTAGATATAGAGAAAGAAAAACAAGAACTCAAGAAAAAAATAGCAGCTTGTATTGCTCTTGTAATGCTTCTTTTATTATTAATCACTTGGATACGTTATAAACATAAAATTAAAACCAATGAAAGGAAATTTCAGGCCATTATAACTGATTTAAAAGAGGTAAAAACTCCTGTTCCTGTTGTCTCAAATGATAAAAATGAAGATACACAAGTAAAAGATGATCGGGCACTAGGAATAATTGAACGGTTAACGGTACTTGAGAAGACTAATTTCTTTATTGCTCAGGATTGTAATCTATATAATACTGCAAAACAAATAGATACAAATACAACCTATCTATCAAAAACATTAAACACCTATAAGAAGCAATCTTTTAATCAATATCTCAACGAACTTAGAATTCGATATATTTTGATACAACTAAAGGAAAACACTAGGTTTAGAGCCTATACGCTAAAAGCAATCTCTGCAGAAGTAGGCTATAAAAGTATTAATACATTTACCAAAGCATTTAAGACACATACTGGCTTAACTCCCTCCTATTATATTAAGCAATTAGAATCTAAAATGTTTACCTAAAATGTCAAATTTATAAATTTGATTTTATGTGATTAAAAACGAGGTATACTGATCTGTATATTTGAGTTCACCTTAAAACTTTAATCTCATGAAAAAATTTATTTCACTAGTAATCATATGTTTATGCATGGTTACAACCGTAAATTCTCAACAGACTGAAACGCCAATAGAAAGAATATCCCAACCGTTTACTTATGTTTATGACATCGTATTACATATAGAGGATAGTATTACTTTTAATATTAATGGTAATGTAGATGTTGTACAAAAGTATTCTTTAGAATTTCCAAAATATACTCCTCGTTATAAGGTTTTTGATTTAGAAGATTATGTTGGGTTTCGTATTATTTTGAAATACGACTCTTCAATCCCCCCTATTGTACCTCTCGATTTTGGAATAGAATACTTAGAAGATGTTGACCTTTCTGGCGCTGTTCCATTAGTTGAAGGTGATAATGATCCAATATTAGGAGGATTAAAACCTATTACCATTCCACCAGTTGAAGAGGAAGATGATGAGGATTTTCCTGTAGAAACAAATGAACAACGTTTTGTATTTAATGAAATAGGAAACAAATATCTATACTTTAATTTATTTTTAAATAATTCTCCAACTGGTAGGGTTCTAGTATCTAAACTTAGAGGCAATTTTATGGTAAGAAACAATACGTTCCCAAACTCTACTGCACAATCTACTCATACTCCTCAAGTTAGTGATATAGATGTATTCCCAAACCCACTACAATCAGATCTCTATATTAAGAATCTTACCAAGGATCTAAATTCAAAAGCAAAAATTACTATTTATAACACTACAGGAGTACAGCTGTATACAAGTCCTCTTACATTTGGAACTCAAAAACAGGATGGTATGCAGTATCAATTTCAAAATCCAGATTTATCTCCTGGACTCTATTACTATGTCATACACATAGGTGATAAAACGTATACTAAATCACTACTTAAGAAATAATAAACTGCATTTAAAGTAAAGAGGGAACACTTTATAAAAATACAAGTGTTCCCTCCTATTAAAAAGAATGTCAAATTTATAAATCTGCTTATTCCTTTCTTTTTATATGCCAGTGTTCTTTATAGATTAGCTACTCAAACTAACTCATAACAAATAAGTTACATAGAACAATCACCCTCTAACAATACATTAAATTACTTCGTGTATTTAAATAATATAAACTATGGAAAAACTCATTATATCGCTACTTTATAGTAATCATATATATACAGTAAGTACTAATGATGTACATCTACAATTAGTATCACATCCAGAATACCCAAGTGTAAAATCGATTACTGACACATTAGATTATTTTGGCATCGAAAATATAACGGCAAACGTACCCAAAGATGTTTTACATCAATTACCCGATAACTTCTTAGCGCTTATTCAACAAGAAAATGAAAAACAATTAGTTCATATTTCTGTAAAAAAGAAAATACACCTCAAAAAAGCTGATGGTAAAACGATAAAACAATCAAGAGAACAATTTATACAACAATGGACAGGCACTATAATCGCCATTGAGAAGAATGAAAAAAGAGAATTATCATCCTCTTTTAAAACAATCAAAACTGAACCTCTATTTTTTATAGTATTACTAGTCAGCACTCTTTTTTTACAAATATATCTAGGCACCACGTGGATTGTAAAAGGAGAATTGTTTTTATGCTTACTAGGAATGATGGCGGGGTATTTTATAACTAAGGAAGAGCTAGGAATAAAAGATAAAAGAATTACCAAACTATGCAGCAGTTTATCAAAGACTGGCAGTGACTGTGGTTCTCTCATTAATTCAAAAGAATTAAAAGGAGTGAGATATATTCCCTTTAAAACGCTAGTGATGGTTTATTTTATAAGCCTTTATTTAATTGTAAGCATACTTGGCTTTGAGGTGACTATTCTTTTATCTCTCTCGGCTCTTTCTATTCCCGTTGTTATAGCTTCTGTGTATATACAGGCTATTACACTCAAAAAATGGTGTTTATTGTGTGTCGTTACCTCTATGATTCTGATGGCACAATTTGGGCTAGCTATTACTGCATTTTCTGGTTGGGATATGACGTTGTCTTATCTCATATTCTCTGCGATCATTGTAATCTGGACGGCTATAGGTTGGACACAAATTAAAAAATTATGGAAACATAAAATTGAACATCAAAAAGTACGTCAAGAATATTTTCGCTTTAAGCGAAATAAAACCTTGTTTAAGCAAGCATTACATGAAAATGCGCCTATACCCACAAATGATATCATATCATCATATGCACTGACTTTTGGTAATGAGAATGCAGCTATTAAAATCGTAGCTATTACCAATCCTTTGTGTGGATACTGTAGCGAGCCTTTTGAAACCTATGCTAGGTTGATAACCTATTATCCTAATCAAGTACAGATATCATTAGTGTTTAACACCCCATTGGATGTAAAGAATAAGGCAACAGAAATTACGATGCAAGTAATAAGGCTTTATCAGCAAAATAAAATGTTGGCTTGGAACGCATTACTTGATTGGTATCGAGAAAAGAACGTAACATCTTGGACAGAAAAATATCCCAAGAAAGAAGAAATCACCGCAAATAGCACGTTAGAAATACTTACAAATTATAGTGGATGGTGTCAACAAAACAATATGAATTATACCCCAGAAACGATTATAAATAATAGAGCATTTCCAAAAGATCCATATCAACTTAGTGATTTATTATTTTTTATAGATGACTTAATACTCGATGCTATAGAGAGTGAAGTCCCTGTCTTAGAAGAATAATCATAACAAAAGACACATATGTGAGTGTCTCAAAATGTTCACAGAATAACTACAATTATTAAATACAATTATGATGTTAAAAAGAATCGAAAATTTAAACGGAGTTCTAAAACTAGAAAAAAAAGAACAACTATTTCTCATGGGAGGTGCACCACCACGCTGTACTAGTGATGCTTCTTGTGAAGAAGGAGAAGAATGTGTTATTGGTCAGTGCATATTTATAGACTGTTAAACACCTCTCTCAATTAAAATAAATCCTAAAGACATAAACTGTGAGTGTCTCAAAATGATCACACGAAATACAATTTTTTAAATAAATTATTATGTTAGAAAACATCAAAAACTTAAACGGAGTTCAGAAAATTAACAAAGCAGAACAAGTACACATCAATGGAGGTAACAAGATTAATGCTTGCTTTTTTATCTCTTGTAGAGATGGACTAGAATGTATTAATGGAAGATGTGTTCCATGTTAGTCTCTAGACAACAAACACAACATCACATCAAAAAAATGAAACAGTAAAATATAGATATAAGACGTACGTCTTAAAAATTTCTTGCAAGGAAGGACATATACTGTGAGTGTCTTTAAATGTTCACAATAAAATCACTTTTAAACTATTACTCATGTTAAAAAAAATTTTAAATCTAGAAGGAGTTCATACGTTAGGAAAAAGTCAGCAAGCAACTATTAATGGAGGTATAAGACTCTTATGTGACTCTGATAATGACTGTTTTGGTGGTCGTGTTTGTAGCGCAGCTGGTCATTGTATTACACCACAATGTACATCAAATGCTGACTGTGCTCCAGGCGATTTCTGTCAAAACTACTATTGCTACCATTGTTAAGCAAATAAGCATCCCACACATCAGTTGGATGAGAGGTCAGGTACTACGATTATATCAGGTATCTGGCCTCTTTATTTTAATACTATTTTATACGCTTTCGCGAAAGCATACTCCATAAAAACACAATAATGTGACTATAAAAGTAGTTGTATAACTATATTTATAGTCATAATTCAAAAATAATAGTATATTTGCCCTATGAAAGAACTCACAAAGGCAGAAGAACAAGTGATGCAATACTCTTGGAAATTAAAGAAAGCATTTCTTAAAGACATCGTCGAAGCTTTCCCTGAACCACGACCAGCATATACAACTATCTCAACAGTAGTAAGGGTTTTGGTTAAAAAAGAGTTTTTGAAATTTGAAACTTATGGCAAAATTAGGCAATATTATCCAGCTATATCAAAAGACAATTATTTTAAGAGACATATGAAGGATGTTATAGGTAACTTCTTTAGTGGTTCGGTAAGTAAGTTTGCATTATTCTTTACAGAAACAGAAGATATAAACCTGACTGAGTTAGAAGAAATGAAGCATATGATTGAAGAAAAAATCGAAAAACTAAAAGAAAATAATGATTGATATGGTCTTATATCTTTTACAAGCAACGATCCTTTTTTCTGTATTATTTGCGGTATATAAGTTTGTCTTAAGCAAACTTACTTTTCATGCGGCAAATAGGTTTGTATTAATAGCCCTTATTCCTATTTCATTACTACTTCCATGGATAGCTACTATACTACCATTATTAATGTCAAATACGGTAATAGAAATACCACAGGCATTTGAAAATATACAGACCGCAATTACTATGACCACTCCCCTAGTCTTTACAGAAAACCTAGAGGCTATTTCTAGGGCCAACTATATACTCATTATTGGAATTATATTGTACTGTGTAGGCGTTATAATATGCTTATATCGGTTTTATAATAGTATGCGGCGTCTCTATATTCTTCAGAAAAATGCCTCTCAAATTCAGCAGTCTGGAGTTACACTAGTCAATGCAGATGTTACAACTATATTTTCGTATTTCAAATGGGTATTTATTCCTAAAGGAAGTTCATGTGATCCATTAATCATTGAGCACGAGAAAGCACATATCCAATTGAAACATACGGTAGATCTTATTATAACCGAACTCTATATTGCATTGTTCTGGTATAACCCAATGGTATATGCATATAGAAAATCATTAAGATCTGTACACGAATTTCAAGCAGATCAACACGTTTTAAGAAACGAAATAAAGACATCTCATTATTTAAAATTGGTAATACAACATCTAGGAAACAACCATCAAAATCAACTCTATAGTTATTTTAATACTCCTATACTCAAAAAACGAATTGATATGATGACAAAGAAAACATCCCATTCATTCTTAAAATCTGTATACATTTTATTACTTCCGGTTTGTGCATTAGTACTCATGGCATATACCAAACAACCCATAGAAAATACACTTATAAAAGATATTGTACAGATTGTTGAGTCTACACCAAGTACGCCATCTTTTATATTTCCAATTGAAAATAGTCCTAAGAATAATATTACTTCATTTTTTGGCGCCAGAGATAGAACTATTAAAAATGTGAAAATAACTCGTAGTCATACAGGAATTGACATAAGAGCTGTACGTGGCACTCCTGTGGTTGCCACCGCCGATGGTGTTATTTCTATAGCCGCAAATAAAGGAGCATGGGGAAATCTAATTGTTATCACCCATCCTGATGGATATGAAACCTGGTATGCACATTTAAAAGGCTTTGCTATTACAGAAAAACAAGTGGTTACCAAAGGAGAAATCATTGGATATGTGGGAAATACAGGGAACTCATCAGGTCCACACCTACATTATGAATTAAAACACCATAAAACAAGTATAAACCCTATGGATTATTTTGAATAATTAGCCTTCTAACATAAACCTATTTTTTTTACGTTACTTAATTAGTCTTACTGTTTTTTATGTCAGACAGTGGACGCCTATGCTTGATATTATCAAGTAAAATTTACATTTTTTATGAAACTCACCTCCTTTATCGCTTGCTGTATTTGTATGTATATGAATGGATACAGCCAGACAATTGATCTTAGGCTTTTAAAATTAGACAGTCTTATTTTTACAAATCAAGTAGATTCTTATCTTCTCTCAAAAACCCTAGTCAAAGAAGACAGTCTCTCTCTTGCTATAATGACAGAACATTGGGATACAACCATTTTTAATCCTTATAAGTATTATAAACAAACGTATCCATTTCAAGTTTCATTTACAGATAGTACGTATGCATCTCCCATTGTTGGTAAAAAAGTAGTCACCTCACGTTATGGGTGGAGAAATAGAAGGGCTCACAAAGGAATTGATATAGACTTAATTACGGGTGATCAAGTTATGGCCTTATTTGATGGAAAAGTACGCGCTGTAAAGACATTCCCAGGGTTAGGTAAAACGGTTGTCGTTAGGCACTATAATGGTATTGAAACCGTTTATGGTCACTTATCAAAACAACTGGTAAAAGTAAATGACACCATTACTAAAGGAACTATTATAGGCAAAGGTGGAAATACAGGAAATTCTCGAGGAAGCCATTTACATCTTATTGTAAGTTACAAAGGTGTGTATATTAATCCTGAATATTTATTTGATTTTGGGGAAGAAAATAAAATTAGAAGCCAAGAACTTTGGGTAACCAGAAGATGGGCAACACCGTATCTACATAATTCCAAAAGACAAAGTACTATTATAATAGCTACTTCTGAAGAAGAAGCCATTCAGAATGAAGAAAAACAAAAGAAAATCTATATTGTTCGAAAAGGAGATACACTCTCTAAAATTGCAAATAGACATCACACTTCCATAACTGCTATTTGTAAAGAAAATTCTATAAGGAAAACTAGTACCCTTAGGATAGGGCAAAAATTGGTAGTAAATAAGTAATAATATTAACTTTTAAAAAGAATGAATACGCTCCTGCCTGCTGGCGAGGTAGGTTCGCGAAAGCGTACTTAGAAACGTCTTCATCATAGTATAATCATTTCTAATTTTCGTATAGAAAACATGTTTTTACTGGCATCTATTTCAATGATATCTTAAGATTAAATAAACCTTATAACAATCTTAAAATCAAAAAGATATGTTAATTTTATCAAATTTATAAATTTGACTTTCTTACTTTTTAAAGATCATCTTCTGATCTGTATATTTGAGTTCACCATACATGCTCTCAATATGAAAAATATCCCCCTTTTTTACTAACCTCATTAAGTATTGGTCATTCCCAAAAGTATATTTCTATAAAATAAAAGTTTACTCTAAATCTCTTATAAAAAATATAGCAATTGATAAAAAACGAATGCTATAAAAATTCTTGCAAGGAAAGACATATACTGTGAATGTCTTAAAATAATCACATGATAATAATCTTTAAATTCTAGTATTATGTTAACACACATTTTAAATCTAAAAGGAGCTCAAGAGCTTAAAAAAAAGGAACAAGTTGTTATCAATGGAGGCACCGGAAGACGTTGTACTCCATTTGGTGAATGTCCAGCACCTGAGGTATGTATAAATGGACGTTGTGTAGCCTGTTAATGGTTGTATAAGCATTAATAAGAGGCTAGATACATCTCTGTTTTTGAAGTAATGTATCTAGCCTCTTTTATGAATATACGCTTTCGCGAAAGCGAATATCAAATCATTATTACTTTTTAAACACAATTACATCTCAATATTTTCTTTTTCAAAAAGGTTATCGTTTTTGATTTTAAACTTTTTAATAAATTCTATCCTATTTCTAATTTTACCATTATTAATTAGAAAGCGTTCTATCGTAGCACAATAATGTTGGTTATCATCATGAAAATCACCTTCGGTAAAATACATGTTATTTAAAATTGTTTTATATGTTGACCCTTCATTGTGCATATTAATACATTTATAATAGTGTGATAATGCTTGTTGATATGCATATTCGGGATTATCAACATAATGTATTTCATGTTCACCTATCATATCTTGAAGCTCTTTTCGTTCTTTACTTTCTTTATTTTCTTCTGGATTTTGATTTCTTCGAAAAAAATGATTCCATAATTCAACCCACCACCCTAATGAGAAGTATGCATCTCCTAGATAACTATAACCTTTTATATAAGAAATTTCATTTAATTGGATACTTCCTATAATTCTTAAATTACAAAAAATACTATCAGTTATTAAAAATTGTATTTCATCACGTTTTTTCTTGTTATATAAATTTTTTAAAACTACTTTAGAATCAATTGTAATAAATTTTCTTGAAAAATCATTAATAATATGATTATCAACAGGGAAATATTGTTCACACCAATCTAAATCATCTATTATATGATCTTGTTTAGATAGTTTATTCCAATATTCTATAATTTTTTCTTTAAATGAAGATTCTTCTGTATAATAATCAAACATTCTATCCAAAAATATTTTTCGGTTCAATCGATCTTTAAATCGTAATTCAAACATTCTAACCATCTGATCATTAACAGAACTATAAGAGTTAATAGGTATTTTATCTAATAGTATTGAAAAATCTGGGTTTTTATTTTTAGAGAAAAAAATTGAGTTTTTAAAATCGCATATATATAAATCATACCAATGAAGAATGGTCATTTTTACTTCTGTATTATATGAAAATCGATAATACTCTCGTAATTCATTATATAATTTTGATGGAGGAAGGTTTAGAGGTTTTGTTAGGTTCTTAGCTTTTGAAAATTCTGGATAAATAATTAAATCTCTATTCTTATTTAATAATTCTATAATTCCTATTGTTAATTCACTTAAAAAATGATTTGTATTTGAGAGATTAGTATCTATCTTAAAATATTTTTTTAAAGATTTAATCGTATATAGGATTTTTTTATTTTGAAATGCACTATTCCTAATTTCATTAGCGCGCTCATAGCATTTTGCAGAAGCTGCAAAATATATAAGCGCAAGTTCAGTTCTTGAAAATTCTTTACATTGACCTACTCTTTTACCTTTACTCGTATATTTACTTATACTTTTATCATTACTTTTTAAATACTCAAGTATATCTTGACCTATAAGACTAAACCCTTTTTTAAATTTTTTAGTAAGATTTTTTATAGAAGGATTTGGGCAAGTAATTAATAAACAATCACCAACAGCTGATAATAATCGAGCAATGATATTCCAGGTATTATGTGAGATATTTAATTGACTATAACTATCTTTTTGAAATTTAAGAAATGGAATTATATATTTAATAAGATCGTTTTCTAACCTTTTTAAACCTTCTCCTTTATGATTGTCCCTTAATTTTTTAAACAGTACCTCTGTGAAGTTTTCATACTTTTTTATTTCTAGCACATCTATTTTATCACTACCAATTTTAGGGTTGTCTAAGCTAGAATCATCTATTAAGTCTTTTAAAAAATTGTCATTAAGTTTATGAACGGCTAAAGATAATCCAAATAAGTACTCTTCATAGGCACTAAATGGAGCGTTATAATCTCTGTATCCTCCATCCGGAATACTATTATACCCTCTTAATTGCAAGGTCTCTGATGCTCTATTATAATCTTTATATAGTAAACCATTCTTATAAAATAGAATATCCCCTTTTTGCAAGTGGTATTCTACTTTAATTAAATATTTTTCATCCTTTTTCAAATAGTCATATACTGAATGAAAATCTCTATCTGCTCTTCTAGAGTCTTTTAATGTAATTCCCTGTTTTCCAATATTTTCTATATTAACTAGTTTTGCTAATATTGAAAGAAACATAATTGAAAAATTTTCATACATAGATTTTGCAAAATGGAAATCTGAACGGTTATCTTTTGTTTTTTTCTGCAGATCATATTTTTTGAAAAGATTTTTCTTGCCCTTTACAGCTTTTCTATTATTTGAATCCTCTTCTCCTAACTTCTTTAATTTACTTCCATGTGACCTTATTAATTCTACTAATTCTGAATATTTAATTAAAGCAGTTCCGTAAGTATTTAACCTTTCAAAAACTAAAGCTTCTTTTAACATTATTTGAGTATAGAAAAAAGATTGAGATAATGAAAGTTTATCATCTATACTCATTTTTTTAAGTTTTTGACTAGCTTCTGTATAATATAAAATTGCCTCATCATATTCTTTATCAAAAAAATGAAGATCTCCTAAAACAACTTCTAAAAAAGTTTTGCTGCTAACAAATTCAGCTTCAGAACTTTTGAATTGTTCATAGGATTCACTAAGTTTCTGTAAACGTTGTGAATAATGTTTTTTAATAGTGTAAGATTCATCTAGTGTGAAATTAAAAATAGCAGATTCAGCATCAGATTGTTTAGAGAGAAAATTGATTTCCTCTATGACTTTTCTATGAAATTTGAAATTCACAAAACCATTATCTACTTTTTTTATACTAGAATCTGATAAAAAGGTGATTATATTTTCAATATGCCTTCTCAAAAGAGGAGCTCTATTAATATCTATAATTTCGGGTAGTAATTCTAAGTTTTTCCATGAAAATCCAAACTCATGAAATTTATATATATGATCCAATAGATAACTAGTAGAAACTAAAATTTTATCACTTAAATTTTTAAGATACAATCCATTGTTTAATATATATGGCCTGAAGATGTCTGCAACTAATGATATTCTGTATTGTGCGTGAAAATCAAAAGTTAAAAAATAACTTTTAGGATTACTGTATCCTAAAATGAGTTTTTCTTTATCTCTATCATTAAATACTTTATATCTTTTATTGGGGAATTCTTCAACAAAATCTTCAAACAATTTTACCATATTCATAGGACTACCTTTACTCCTAAAAGCGATGTAGTTAATAAATACATTTATAATACTTATAGTTTTTTTTAATTTATAAACTTTACGTTTGTATTCTATCGTATTTAAATCAGGTTTACTCTCAAATTTTAATTGTTCTTTTAAATAATTAGAATATCCTTCTAAATTATTTTTATGATGAGAATTTTCTGGAATCAATCGACCACAGACATACTTCTCTGTAAAATAAGTTATATCAATGGGTTTCTTTGAAATATTAGAATGATCATCATATGGATCTTTATATAAGCTACTTACATATATAATATCATGAAAGATACTTCCTAGATAAGATTCTCTATCGGAAGAATCAGCTAAAGATGCATCATACATCTCTCTACCTGCAATAAAAATAAATTTTGCTTTTGCCGTAGTAAAGAAGATTTTCATGCTAGCCATGATACCAGAAACTATTTCTCTTTTTTTTCTTATCCTTTCGGATTCTAGTATTTCATCAGCAGTATCACTATTCAGAACCTCTACTTTATCTAATTCATCAAAAATAAAAACAAATTCAGGAGGAGCCAGTATTCTTGGAACTCTATCTAACTGATCAAAAATATAGATCAAATCTTGTTCTATATCTCTTGCGTCTGCAATTGGATATGTTAAGTTTTTAGTTTGTCTAGAAGAAATCCCAATCGTTTCTATAAATTTCAAAAGTGGTGCTTTAATACCTAAATTTTGAGTTCTTTGAGTTTCTAATTGTATTTCAGCGATACACCTGTTATTTAGATCTTTAAGTAATCTATTAATGTATCCATTTGTAATAAATCCAAACTTATATCCAAGTCGACTTACTAAATTGACGATAAAAAAAGATAACATTAGAAAAAAGAAAAAGAAAAAATCTGGATATCTTGGAAATAGGGGCTTACTTGAATTGAAGATACCTATATCTGGAATTATAAAGGTGTGTAGTTTGTTATAAAGGTAAGAAATATAATAGTCTATTATTAATGTATATGCCTGTAACGATTGATAACTATTTGTAATTGTTGAAGTCCCTAATACTTCACTATATGTCATAATAGGACTCTTCTTATAACTTTTTATGATATCTTGATCTTTTTTAAAAAAAAGAAAATCATTTCCTAAAAGGGCATATACTTTTTTGTTTTTTTCACTAGTATTATTATTTAATCCTTGACTAGGAAAGAAATCAGAAACATTGTAATAATCTTTTATTTCAATGCAACTATCATAAACTGCAGAATTATAATAACATATAAATGTGATAATATACACTATTGAAAAAATTAAAAATTTAGAGACCCATCTATTAAAACCACTGTACCTTCTGTAGTCCTTGTACATATTTTGCGCAAGTGACTTTAAAATATCTTTAGAATTTATAGTATGTTGAGGAAAACTTAAGCGTACAAAGACTTTTTGACTGTGATTAACAAATTGTTTTAGGTAATTACTTGATTTTATGTCACTGTTTTTGTTTGACTCTTTTGATAATAATTTTAATAAAATTGCATGTATTCTTTTTGGAGTAATTTCTATAAGTAACTTCAATAAAAGATTTCGTATTTTATTTCTTTTTGCTAATATGTAGGATATAGTTATAATGCCTAAATAAATCAATACTAATGAGGCAAAATTTAATTTAATTTCCCAAAAAAAGAAAATAAATAACTCTAATAATAAGCTATAAAGTAATATGCAATATATTCTAAATGCATTGGATTTTTTATAAAAACTAAAATCTAAAATAAATATACTAATTAAGTCATTTTTAATTTTTTTAAATATTAGAAATAAAGTATTTTTCTCTTTCCCATCCTGATTCTTATAAAATCTTTCAGATGAATTTAGTACATACCTAATAAGTTTATTGCTATAAAAAAGAAAGAGTGTACTAAATATTAATAAACATATATATACTATGTATACGTTTATATATTTATATAGTATAGTTATATATATTATTTTAGTTTTAATTAAATGTATAAATACTATTTTAGTATTTATTAAATGTATAATAACCAATGTTATTATAATCAATAATGCTTGTTTTAAAATAACGCCTCTAGGTTGTAATTTATTTATTACTTGATTTACTAGGCTTGTCTTACCTACCCCACGAAATCCTGTTATTATATAGGATCCTGTTTTAGTTTCTGCATTAGTTAAAATTCCATATAATTTTTTCTTAACCCTTTCTCGACCTACCATTTTTGGATTATTACGAAATCTTCCAGATGGACTATGGAAAAATGAAAATCCAGGTAATTCAATAAATACATCTTTAATTTTTGAATAGTAGTCGTGGTATTTATTATCCATACAATTGCATTTGATATTTATCTACAAGAATATCAGCAATTTAGACAAAATAAATAAATTTAAAAACAAGTATATACACCTGTTTTTTAGTTGTGAAAAAAGTGATTGAGTACGCTTTCGCGAAAGCATACTTAATCACATCAAACTAATGATAATTTCACTTCTCTTCAAGTAACATGATATTATCATCATCTTCTCTATCAATAAGCATTGAAAGAGGGTCTATTCCCGCTCTAGAAGGCTTTTGATCGACTATAATGTCTAGTGTAGTCATATGTTCTGTAATCTTATGCTTTTTTAAATAGAGGAGCTCATTAGTCTCTTCTGAATACACCCCGATATCTATCCAATCATTTATGGGGATTTCATTTTCTATACCATCCGTATTTAAACGAAATTTGGAAGCTTCTACCTCTAGCTGTACTTTATATTGATTATTTGAGAGCATATTATAAGAAGCACCTACTGTCTTATTTTCATAAAGAGTGACTGTTTCAAACAAGTCTGTAATTGTGTACTGCAAACTATCTGGTGTAACTTCTCTAAAATATCTCAACAAATTCTTTGTTGTAGGATAGTGTTTTGTTTGGGTCTTTTTAATCCCATCAAAGCTATTCCAATCTTTTATAAAACGCTGTAAAGCTACATTGACACTATCTTCAGAAATATAATCTTGAAATGCATATAGATTGACCATTCCTTTTCCATAATGAATGTAATCTTGATTTCGATCGACTAGACTTAATGGCATTTCTCTACCTTCTTCTAATGTTCGTCCTTTTAAATAACGATATCTTTCTTGCTTTAATAACTGCTGCATTTTATTTTTTGAAAACTCTTTTTTAAACACCATCATAGCTCCGTATTGTGCTAATGATTCAGAGATCATGGATTTTCCTTGTACATTGGCAGGATTTACTTGATGTCCCCACCATTGATGTGCTAATTCATGAGCAGTTACAAAAAATGGCATGTCTAAATCTTCATTGTCATCAATATCAAGGATAAATCCTATATTTTCTGAAAATGGTATTGTGGTAGGGAAAGATTGTGCTTTCTTTTGGTAATTAGGCATTTCTACAATACGAATTTGTTGGTATTGATACGGACTGAATGCAACATTAAAGTAGTCAAAAGATTTCTTCATTCCGTGTAGCATCCTATCTAGGTTGTACTCATGTCCTTTGTGATAATAAATTTCAAGACCAACGGGTGTCATTTTTGTGTCTCCTGAAGATACCCATTGATCTTTTACTACTTCATAACGAGCAGAAAGCATAGCATAAAAATTAGACATCTGACTATTCATTTTATAATGAAAATAGTGGCGTTCATTTTCTATCCATTCTTTATGTAAGTACCCTGGTGCTACAGCAGTTTGATCTGCTTCGGTACCCATAATCATTTCAAAATTAATCTCTTCACCATCTCCCTCAGATCTTGCAGACATAAGAGCAAGTGGGTCATCTATAGTTGCTCTTCCATTTTGTGGTTCTAAGCCATGTTTTTTACGTGTCTCAACGTCTTCTATTTCTATATCACCCTGATATCCTATTGTTGGAAAATGAAAATTGGTAAAGAAAGTACCATTATGTATAATAGCATACTCTTTGTCCTCCGTAAATCCCTTAGGTGCATATACTTGTTTAAAATTAAGGTGTATAGAATCTCCAGGTTGTAATGGGGCATCTAGTTCAAAAATGGGATGCCCAAACTTTTCATATTCTTTATTGATTGTCGTTCCTTTATTTAATGTGAGATATTCATAATGTACATCGTTACTTGGGAGTTCTTGTATATGAATTTCTGTGATGGGATCATTCTCTGTATTAGTCAATAAAAAATAACCTTCTGCACTATACTTCCTTTCTGAAGGATATAATTCTACAGTAAGGTGTACATCCACAATTTTAGGTTGTGGTATATGCTCAAACTGCTTGAGTTCTTTCTCATAGTTTGCTCTATATGTGTTCTCTGTAGATGGGAATGTATAGGTATTCAAAACATTCGTATTATAAAATATATAGCTTCCCGAACTCACAAAGATCAATATAAGTACACTACTTGCTTTTTGTAATGATTTTGTAAAACGCAACTTTCCTTGTTGTATACGTTTCAAAAATGAAACCTCTAAGCCTCTTACAGAAATGATAATAGCAACAATAAATAATAATAAAACAAATGCAATCCAATAAACTTTAAACCATAGATATGGTGTTAAGAAATGCCCATAGCCGTTCATATCAGAATATCCCCCTAAATCAGCACCTCCAAAGGTATACAATCCATGATCTAGTCCTTTTACTTTTAGAGGAATTGTGATCGCAAACCCAACAATAACAGTGACTATATGTGACACAAATTTATGATTAATCAATACCTGAAAAAAGAAACTGACAATAGATAATAAAAATAGAAATGGAAATATTCCTATAAAAAATATAGTGAAGTACACATCTAATTCATATTGGTAATATCCTTTAAATGTTTGAAATAATACACCACCAATAATCATAGCTATAATCAAAGTACAAAGAATGCACATAAGGCCTATAAACTTACTTGTAATATTTAAGGTGTCTGAGATAGGTAATGCATCATAAATAGGTTGTATTTTCTTATCCCTTTCTTTCCATATTAATTCTCCAGAATAGAAAATGATAATTAATAAAAAGAAAATGGCAGTATTCTCTATAAGTTCTCCAATTATAATAAATGATGTAGGATAACTATCTACTCCAAAAGCAGTTCCTAAATTAATAGAAGAAATTAGTACTATGGACATGGCACAAATAATTATGGCCCAAAATGATACTTCCTTAAGAATAGATTTATAATAGAATAAAGAATGTCTGACTAATAATTTACAAAAAGCTTTATATCCTGTTTCTTGTACAGTATGAGGGATCTCGATTATTTTTTCTGATTTAAAAACTTCTTGATCTTTTGTGTTGGTTTGTATACGTTTTCGAACACGATCTCTTACTACGATCAGTCGAAAGCGATAATATCCAATAAGTAATACAAGTATTCCTATTCCCATCCAAATTAATCGATTGTATAGCAACACTCCTTCTAAAGAAATTATAAAACTATTCTTCTCTACAATGGTCCAATATTGTCCTATAATGCCGATAGTCATAAATGTAAATGGCTCCAATAATGCAGCGGTAAAAAGGTGATCACTTCCTTTTACTAATTGCATAGAAATCAAATAGATCATTAAAAATAATATTCCCTGTGTGTACACTACAATAAGTTTCCGGCTAAGCATACCACTCACAAAGAAAATAGCTCCCCCAAAAAACAATGTTGGGATTACAATCGTTATAAACGGTTGTATATAGTGCCATCCATTAAATGGAAGCAATATAATAGGGTCATGCCAAGGCATAAGATCCCCTAGCATCATTCCTAGTGGTGCGGCGCAAAAAATAAGAAGTAATACTGTTAGGGATCCTAAAAACCGTCCAGCCAAGTAATCTCTTTTCTTGATTGGATTAATAAACATCAATGATTCCATTCCATGATTAAAATCTCTTAATATCGCTACGCCCATAATCATAGATGAGATCATCATAAAAAGTGCAGATATAATACCTAAGGTTCTAGCAATTACAATAGGAGCATTCCTTTTAAGAGCTCCTAGAGGTTCGTCATTTAAAAAATCAACAGCAATAATCGAAAACAAGAATAGTGCTACAAAATAGATATATGTATCTGCTCGTTTGGCTCTATATTTTAATTCGAATTTGAATATTTCTAAAAACATTATAATATCATTTTAATTGGCAGAATGAGTAGATATATTTCCAAAGATGTGAGAGAAGTATACATCTTCAAGATCTGTTTGGATTGGTTCAAAACCATTTCTAGGATGTGTCTCACTTAGGATATGAATCATTGGTTTTCCTTGAAGAAATTTTTCAGCAATAATTTTGTATTCTTGTTTATGACTTTGTAGTTCTTGTTTTTCAATCGTTTTACGATATACTTTTCCTTCTAGTTGTGTTATGGCTTCTTTAGGGTTGCCTTTAAGTAATACTTCTCCTCTATTAATAATTGCCATATCGGTACACAGTTCCTTTACATCATCGACAATATGTGTCGATAAGATGACAACAGCCTGCTCTCCTAGTTCGCTCAATAAATTATAAAATCGATTACGTTCTGCTGGGTCTAGTCCAGCTGTAGGTTCATCTACAATGATTAATGAAGGGTTTGCTAATAATGCTTGTGCTATCCCAAAACGTTGTTTCATCCCGCCAGAATAGCCTCCAAGGTTCTTCTTTCGATGTTCATATAAATTGGTTTTATGTAACAATGCTTGTACAATTTCCTTACGCTCATTTTTGTGTGTTATCCCCTTTAATACAGCAAGATGATTAAGCAATACTTCGGCAGATATTTTAGGATACACTCCAAATTCTTGTGGGAGATATCCTAGCATTTTTCGTACAGTATTTTGCTCTTTTAAGACATCTATATCTCCTAAGGTAATTGTGCCTTGATCAGCTTTTTGAAGTGTTGCGATGGTACGCATTAAGGTTGATTTTCCTGCACCGTTAGGGCCTAAGAGTCCAAACATCCCTTTTGAAATTTCTAAGGAAACTCCGCTAAGAGCTTTAACCCCATTAGTATATGTTTTGGATAAATTGTTTATTATAAGTTCCATAAAATCCGTTTTTTGATTGTTGTATCTGATGATGTACTGGACTATTCTAATGTTAATTTCTCTCCTGCAAGATTCCCGCGAGTGAACGTATCGGGTTGCCATAAAAGAATTTCAGCCATTTCACCACTTTTCATATTGGCATCAATGACAATTACTTTTCCATTATATCGTGTTTCGATATGCCTATGCGTAGTATGCCCAACAATTATATTTGTGGCTTTAAAATGTTGTAGTAATTGATCTATCTGATTATCTGTAGCAAGTTCTCCTTGAAAATAGCCTCTATAGTAAATTGGACCATCACCTCTATGCAGATAAGTTCCTAACTCATTACGGCCATTTGACAATTCACTTTCAATTAATTGATTTTTAAATTCCCTATTTATCTCATTAAGAGATATCCCTTTAGTAACTAAATCTGGATGTAAACCACCATGAGTAAATAATAAAGTATTTATTTTGACTACAACAGGACGTGTACGTAGCCAATTTCCTAGTACGGTTTCATCCGTAAAGAAAGTGTGAAATGGTTTTCCCAAAATAGTAGCAACCTCTGTGTATTTTGGATGTACAGAGCGTAAATTTCCGTTAAGTACCATAACATCATGATTCCCAAGTAATACGTGTACTTTTCCTCCTTGCTCTTGTGCCTGATTTTCTAAGTCATATAAGAACCATAATACCTCAGTAACTTGAGATCCTCTATCAAAAATGTCGCCAGCAACAACAAAATGTCCTTGCCCAAAACTCCACTTCCCTTGTTGATTTATAATATTATTGTTTTTTAAGAGCTTTATAAATGTGTCATACTGACCGTGTATATCACTAATAGCTGCAACTTTAGAAACTCCTTGATATTCCAGTTGATCTTCTTCTTCCAAATTTCCAGGATGAAGTGCAACGCTCATATCTTCATATTGTATGGTTTGAGAGGTTATAGAAATATTCTTTTCCAGATGAGTTTCTCCTTTGTGTATCCAAATAGCAGTGCGTCCTGCTTCTGATTCCTGTACATATGGACCATCACTAACACCCTCATAAGGAATGTTAAGTACTTCTAATACTTCTCGAATGTTTTCTTTTTTTGCTACATCAATAGCAGAGTAATTGTCTTGAAGAATTTGATTAGGGTTTACGCCATAATCTAGTAATAACTTAATAGCTTTTATATCCCTCCCTTTAATAGCAAATAACAATGCCGTTTGCTTATCAGTACTTATATAGTTTATAGCAGCTTTATGATTTATAAGTTCCTTAATCACTGTATGATTTTGATACGCAATAGCATACATGAGTGGAGATATCCCTTGGCAATCTAAATTTGGATTGGCTCCATGATCAAGTAAATACTTTGTAACCGTGTGTTTTCTATCATTTTTTATAGCATAAAATAATAATGAAAACCCTTGCTCGTCTATCATATTGATATCATTCCCTTTATCTAAAAATATTTTTACAGCAGAGATATCTCCTAGTTCAATACTTTGATAAATAGTATTTTCTGCAGTCGATTTTTTAGAATTAAAACGATCGCTAATTTGTTCCTTTGTGAGCTCTCTAGCCATATTTAAGGATAATACCTTACCACTTCCTGAAGTCCAATTACCTGTGATTTTTGTTCCAGAAATAGTACCTACATAACTACCTTCTGAGTGAATAGTAAAACTGAGTGTGGTATCAGAAATGATAAGATCTTGCATAGGAATTGTTGCAATCCCCTTTGAAGCTGGTCCCATATAACCAGTAAACATTCCAGCGTCTGACAGCTCAAAACGCCATAAAATACCAACAGATTTTTCCTCACTAACGATAATATTACCTTCCCAATTTCCTGTAATACTATCAGTGTGAGTAATAGACTGTTTCTGTGCATAACCCTGAGTACTACTCATTATAAATAGGATGACTGATAAAAACAACGTATGTATAAGATGTGTTTTCATAAAATTTGAATTGATTTTAAAAATATGTGCACTCATTGGATTGTTCGCTTTTGATTGAATTGATGTGCCAAACCTACTATGAGAATAGAGGAAGAAAAAAGAATTGTGATGAACTGGCGCATTCATGTGATACACTCTGTTTTATTCTTTAAGAAAGGAGTTCATCCCGCTTTCGCGAAAGCATAGCCCTAAAAAACACTTGTTTGTCAACTTTTTTGGAAGGTGTTACTTATATGATTAATATTGACTCTATAATATCTAGATATGTCAATACTATCACGAAGTAAACGTCCATTAACAGCTTTAATACTTGCATTCTTATTTATGACGAGTGGTGCTTTTATTATTTTATTGGGGCTTGTAAATACAGGCGGACTCTTCTTCTATACACCTATTTTGATATTATCTTATATGCCGATTTATTGGTTTATAGAACATAAAATGACTCCTCAAAAACTTCTGAGATGGAAAAAGAAAGAAGTTTGGGCAATTATACTATGGCTATCTTTATTACAAACTATAGGTATTATAGAATCTATAGTCTATAAAAAATCGTTGATTTTCATTTTTATAATTGTATTCATCGTACTTATAATACTTATAACAAAGTATTTAAGTCCTACGAAGGTAAAAATCAACCAATCATCAAGTTATAACAAAGTATTTTTTTGGATGATAAGCGCTATCATATTCACAGCCATAGCTTTGTTTATTACTGCTTTATCAACAGAAATAACAGAAAGAGGTACACTGGTCCTATTAGAAAACGATGAAGATCTCGTTGAGACTTTACTTTCTATTTTGGTAGTTATTTTATTCTTTTTTCTACTAAGCTGGTTAATTTGGCAAATAACATCTGCTATACGCCTTAGAAATGAAAGCAAGAAAACAGAAGTACTACATTTACAGAGTCAGGTTAATCCGCATTTTTTCTTTAACACCCTTAACAACCTATACGGTCTTGTAGCAGAAGATACAGACAAGGCACAAGCATTGATACTAAAACTTTCTGATATGATGCGATATAGCATCTATGAAGGTCAAAATGATCGTGTATCTATTATACAAGAAGTCACTTATCTCAAAAATTATGTAGCGCTTCATAAAATGCGTTATCATAAAGAAATTGACATACGATTTACAACAGATATTCAAGATGAAAATGCGCAAGTAATGCCATTATTGTTTATTTTGTTATTAGAAAATGCGTTTAAGCATGGAATTGAGGCATTACATACAGACGCCTATGTATCAATAGACATCAAAAATACAACAGAGCAAATCTGTTTTTCAATAGAAAATAAATATGATACTGCTCAAATACCTGAAACCCCTGGAATAGGTTTAAAAAACTTAAAACGAAGATTAGCATTGGTATATCCTAAAAAACATACATTATCTTTTGACATTACAAAGGAGCTATATAAAGCTCAATTAATAGTAAAAACTCAATGATTAGATACCTTATCATAGACGACGAGCATATTGCACACGGAATTATCAAAAGATATTGTGACTTAGTACCTAATATGCAGTTAATGAAGAATTGTTATGACGCATTAGAAGCTATCGAGTATCTCAATGCACATACTATTGATCTTATTTTTTTAGATCTTAATATGCCAAAACTAAAAGGGTTTGATTTTTTAAAAACCCTATCTACTCCACCCAAGGTTATTGTGACTACGGCATATCAAGAATTTGCACTAGAAGGATATGAACTTAATATTGCGGACTACCTCTTAAAACCATTTAGTTTTGAACGTTTTTTAAAAGCAGTAAACAAAGCTACAGCAAGCATTACACCTCCTACTCCTAAAACGACAACAACAGTTATTGAAAAAGAAACCAATGCTGCTACAATTTTTCTTCGTTCTAATAAGAAGTATACACAAGTAGCTGTAAACTCTATTTTGTTCTTAGAATCTGCTGGTAATTATGTAAAAGTTGTAACCACAGAAAGTACGATTACTGTACGAGATAAAATTACAGATGTACTAGCCAACTTGCCTAAAAGTGAATTTATACAGGTTCATAAATCATTTGCTGTTGCCAAAAACCATATAGACACCATAGAAGGCAACCGTATAGTTATACAAGGAACTATTGTTCCTATAGGGCAAACCTATAAATCTAATATACACATGCTCTTACAATAGGTTCTTTTTATCATTTTCTATATCTTGTAGAAAACAAACCATTAACTAAGAAATTTCATGGCAACAAAAGATATGATTTTAGGCAAGCTACAAACGCTTATCACCGAAGATTTTAACAACCCTGAAGCAGCATTTGCTTTTTTTGATAAAGATGGAAATGGTTCTTTGTCTAAAAAAGAAATTGTGCGACTTCTTAAAAAAGCAGAAATCTCAGGTTTTATTAGAGGTTTCGTTGCTTCCAAACTTATTGAAGGATATAGCAAAGATGGCGACGCTCAAGTAAGCTGGGATGAATTTAAAGCAGCGCTAGACGAGATAAAAGAATAATTACACATTCTTTTCTTTCCAATATTTGCCACCAACCCATCGTACTCCGTAATAACATAGATACCGTTTAGTTTTACCAATACCTTCTTGTTTCATATGATTAAGGAAGATCGTATCTGCTTCTAAACGATTAATGTATATAGCAGTATCGGTTTTCTCACTTGTGATCTGATGATCTTCCCCTATATAGAGTTTTCCTTTATATTCATATAGGTAATCGTGTACTAAAGGTGCAATGATAGAGAGTTCAAAAGGTGCAATAATTGCCCATAAAAGACGAGGCACTGAGGCAAGATCAAAATTAAACTTCTCTGGTATCTGTAATTGATACGGATCCGTCTGATCTTTTACTTGAATCCCTACTTGTACATTTTCTTCCAGTATCCAAATACGTTTTCCTTGATCCCAACTTATTGTTGGATTAGGTAAACTTGATCCTCTAATTTTGATTTCAAGATTAGAAATACTCTTAAATAGCTGAAGTCGGACAAGGCTTTTAGGTAAAATCCATATCAATACTATAATAAGTAAATCTTGAAAAACATGAAATATCGTAATTAAAGATTTGGATTGTACTTTTTTCTGGCAAACCATATTATTTACTCCATAAGAGCTTTCGCTAGAATCACTATTATCAAAAAAGTTAGTAATAAATTTAGAAGGTGTCACTATTTCTAGGGGTCCACAATCATGTTGCTTTTTAAGTTCTGATAGTAGATGCTTTCTATCTTTTTGCACTCCTATAAGCGCTCCTAAATTTGCCATTGTAAATGCGACAAAACCTAAAATAAGTACATATCGTGTTGCTTTTGAATTCAAGTGCTTTGGAAAGGATATTAATGCCGCAAGAATTCCAAAAACAACGGTGCTATAAATTGTCCATAACGTTTGAAAAGAATCAAATCGTTGATACAATAAATCTAATAAATCGTGGTCTGTCATAAAGGTGTCACTTAATTATAGATAGATGATATAAGGCATTAATCATTCTTAGTACGCTTTCGCGAAAGCGTATACAACTTACTCCTTAACTTCCATTATAATGAATGATAAATAACGTGCTCCTTTCTTCTTTAGATACCCCGATCCCATCTCCAGACTCGGCAACAAAATTAACCCCTGTAGCTGTTCTAAGCTCTTTTGCAATTCGATCTGCTACAGATTCATTTTCAGGAGTATAATACAAAACAACAGGGTATTTTGAGAAGAATGACATCTGTCTTTCCCAGTCTGGAAAAACCTCAACATTATATTGATTATTTGCAAGCACTTTTCTAGCAATTATTTTTGCTTTTTTATTTGGTTTATAGGAATAAAACTTAATATTTAACTGATGGTTTTTTACTGTATCAATACTTGATGAATCTATTTCATACTCTAATTGAACGGTGACTTTTTTCCAATCATATCCACGTTTTCCTTTAAATTGCTTGACATTTTTTATTGGGACCTTACGTTTTTTGAGTTTAGCGACAAGTGTATCTATATAATTTTTGTTTACAAGCTCTCCGTAATAGATCGTATTTACTCTTTTGTCATCATTTACGCGATAAATAGAATCAAAATAATAGGTAGGAGTCTCTGTACCTCGGATGACTTCCATAATTGCATTACTATCATCGTTAGGGCGTCTATAATATCGTACAGGAATACTATCTGTAGCCAGTTTTGATACTTGTAAAGCGAGTTTTTGAATAGAGTCTATAGAACTTATAATAGCACTTCTATCTGCTGGAGTGGAGGTTAATATGCGTTGTTTAATATTCTCTAACTCTTCTACATATACTTCTGATGTAAATTGTATAATAGAATCCTTGTTTTCTTTTGCAATATAGATGTCTGCTTCTTTACTTTTTTCGACAAGTGCTTTTTCATTATCTGCATCTTTTTCAATCTTAACTCCTCTTGTATAGAAATATAAAACTGCAAATATTCCAAGAATTATAAAAAAACCTATCAGATTAGAATAGTTTCTTTTTTCTCTTTTAGATTCAAGCTCTCTTATTTTATCGTCTAATTGGCTACTCATGATCTATATTTTTGCTTCTACGATTCTTCTAAATTGTTTATTTAACATGCGTATTTGATCATCCGTCATTTGATCAGACAACTGGAATTCATTTTCTAAAATGATAATAGATTCTAGCGCTTTCTTTATACGTTCCAACTTATCAAAAGGCCATTTTAAAGTAAAAAGTGGCAAACCTCCCAAAGAAGAAAAAACAGCATTTATATTTTCAAGACTTAAGGAACTCACGATTAATACTCCAGATACCAGAATCAAAACAACGATAATTCCATAATAAAAGCGTTTGTCTTTAATTCGATTTTTCTTTACAAGAACAATATTTTGTTCAGATACGAGTGTTGCTGGTTTCTCTTTTTCCTTTTTCTCTTTTTTCTCTTTTTTCTCTTCTTGATTTATTTCTTCTTGAGGAACAATTTCTTTATCTGGCTTTGTACTTTGTATATGTCTAGGTATCAACTCTTCATCATATCCATCTAGACCAACAACACTTTTTGCAGTATCAAATGAATCTTTTACAAATTTTCCATTACAATGAGATGTATAAAAGGCTCTAGCAAAACTCAATGCAGTATCATTAGGAACTTGTTCTTTCATTCCTATAATATGAAAACTAGGTTTGGTTATGTTTTCTATTCCAGATAAACTAAAACAGGCATTTAAAAATACGGTTTCTATATGGTCATCAAAATTTTCAAGAAACTTACAAAACTTTGATACAGAGACTTCTTTTTTATGTCCTTCACTGTCGTGAAAAAATAACACCCCTTCTTCATTTCCATGCCCCGAAATATGTAGTACCGTAGGTTTAATAAGTTCTAAGTACTGATGCAAATCGTCGGTAGTTACTGCTCCTCTAGATTCAAAATCAAATATATCACGATGTATACTTAGGTCCAAAACTTGCCTGAGCGCCTTCTCTTCTTCGTCTAATCTAAGATTAACGGTTCCTATCGGATTAATTTTTATGAATAGTATCTTTTTCAAAACGGTGGGGTCTATAATTTTAAATTATTCCTGGATTGAGATCTACTACGAGAACGAGTGGTAATCACTTCATCTGATCTCACATCAACAGCGTCTAAAATAAGTTCTTCTGGAGTACTCTCAACAAATACTTCTTTTGCTTCTGCAAATTTTAATTTTCCTATATCTTCTATAAAAGAGACTCGTACCTGATAGGTCTCAGCATCTTTAAAATCTAAAAATGGATCATGTGCTTCTGGTACTTCTCCACGTACTACGGGTTTTACAATTCTACGTTGCTCTAATAATCCTTTTTGACTAGTTAAGAAACCTGTACGGTGTAATTCATTATCTCGTACATAATAAATCACTTTATAAAAAAGCGTTGGGATTTGCACAACGGTATTATTAACATCTGTTACAAAATCAGGATCATTATCTAATAGTAAAGGTCCTGTCATCATCGAAATTTTAAGGGATTGCTTTACAACCTCATGATGTAATATATAATCTTCTATTCGTCTCCAAACTCCTCTATTTAAACGATCAACTTGAGGTACTGCATTTGTGAAATAAAATGTAGAAGCCGCAGCACTTCTAGCTGTCTCTGTGTTTTCCCCCCATTGTACATCTTCTCGTTTTGTAAGATGTCCTTTATCAAAATTACTCTTCTCAGCGCTATATAGCTCTTTTCCAAGTTGACAATCTTTTGGTATGCGTTCATCCTTTTTCCAAGAATCACTTCCGCCAGAAAAAACATCTGCCCTTTTAATACTTTTAAATAAAGATCCATCTATGTTTGCTGCAGTGTAATATGGAAATTTTCTGAATGGACTTTGAAAAACACTATAGTTTGAATAGTCTAAATAATAGTCATCCATAGAAAAATCTTGAACATCAAACTTCTGAACCTCCTTATGGTGAATAGTAGGCACCTCCACAATATGATCTCCGAGAAAATTAGATGAATATGCCATGATTTTTCATTTTATATATAAAAAACTCCATTAAAAATAACATATATTTTTCTGATTGTCAGTTACAAAACGTTATTATAGTTGTTATTCTTTTAATTTATTTATCTCTTCTTTAATTTGTTTTAATTGTTTTAATAGCGTCACATCTTTAATATAATGTTCTAAAAAACTTATTTGTAATAGTTCTATACTTATATATCTAGGACTATATAACTGTTGGAATACATCCTTGAATTTATGAACGATATCTAATTTGGTATTTGCTACAAAATTTGTCATAAAGAGTTTTAATGCGTACCCAACTTCTGAAATTCCAATACGTACTTCTAAGTCCACATTTGAAGTATCTTTTGTAGTAATATCCTTGTAAAGAGTGAGTATATGAGTTTTAACATCATTTTCTCCATGAAAAGCTTCACAAGTACCTAGGCGTTCTAATAATGTTCCTTCACCTTGTAATTCTAAAAAATGACCTATAAAAATCATATTAGTTATGGAGTCTAAGCAATGTGCATCATATATATCATTGGAAATAGAAAAACTTTCTCCATAGCTATCAAAAGCTTTGGTTAGATAATAGATGGCGTCTTTTTCTACAGTTTTTGTTTTTCTTTTTGACGTAGAGTTTACTTTCAATTGCATGGAAGCAAACTTATATGCATTTGCTATGATATTTATTCTTCCAGGGTTTCTACCTATAAGTGCTAAGAATTCTATTTCTTTTAATTCTTCTTCTAATGTCTTTTTATCAAAATTTCTAGTTTTAATTATGCAATATTGTTCTAAAGCACCAATAGAAAAGGTTCCTTTTCCGTATTTAAAAAGTTCTTTGAATTTTTGACAGGCAATATCATATTCGTCTAACTCATTATATATCAATGCTTCTTTTTCTAACACGATGGCATCAAGTAAGTTTGATTTTTCTGCCTTTTCTAGGTATCTATTTAATTTTTGTAGTGTTTGTTCTTTATTATTCTTACGATCCCTTATTGCATTTAGCAAATTATCCAAATCAGTATGCACTTGAGAATCTATTACATAATCTAATAAATCTTCTTTGCTGTGCTTTCTATTACTAAATGTGTAAAATTGGTTTCCATAGCATTGATAAGCGCCCCAAGTATTTGTAGCACGATGATTTTGGAAACAAGACATTCTTGCTTTTTGTACAGAGATTCCAAAATTGTACCCTAAAAGCATATTCTTATAAAAAGTTTCAGAAAAATCTTTTGCTGCGGCATCATCTACAGCCCAACCAGAAATAATAATAGCTTTCACACCCATTTCTATAAGTTGTGTTCCTACATTGGCTGCCAATCGATACCTATCTCTACTATAGGAGTCATCTGATGAATTCATTGCTCCAGAATAACAGCAATTGATAAATACAAATTCTGGTACATACCCAATTTGTCTTAATTTTTGAGGGTCAATATAAATTCCATCTCCTATAGCAATACCTACTCTATCATTATCTATATCATAAAGCCCATGCCCAGCAAAGTGCATAATCTTATATTGTTCATTATACAACTCTGTCGTAATAGTTAATGAAGATTCATTAATACAAGAATATGTTTTATAATCATTATCATTCAGCGTATTGGCTACCCACTCTGCTTCTACTTTTGCTGCAGGAAGTTGCGGTAACGTGTTTTCATTATAAATTGGATCTCCTATAACCAGTACATTCTTATTGTTATGCCCTACTTGCTGAAAACGTTCAATATCTGATGTAACTAATTGTCTTATAAATGTAGATCCTACAGCAATAGGCATATCATCTTTCTTGGAATGATGTAATAATTCCCAAGGAATTTCTGCAGATTTTTTATCGACTTTGATTATTAAATTTCCTTGATTTCTAAATACATCTTTAAAGCCATTAGGAATCAACATTTCAAATAATGTTTTTGATAAACGTCTGTCCCAACTCGAAGTATGTGCCTGTTGTTGTAATAGATGTTTTATATCTTTAAAGTCTATACCTATAAATTCTTCTTCAACACGTGCTAACCCATTAGACGCATAGTATTTAAACCCTTTATGTTCTCCCGCTATAGTATCTTCACTTGTGATATGAAGATTATACCAAGATGTATACGTGTTTGTAGTAAATGTCTGCTTCTTCTTAGCACCTGTCCTACGTACAATTCCTTTATCTAGTATAAATGGAATACGAATATCATCATATTTAATTTTACTTAATGAAAAATAAGCTTGGCTAGCAATAGATTCATAATAGTTTATGATTTCAATATTAGTAATCGGTTTTAAACCTTGCTTTGCTCCAGTTTCTTTTAGGTATAAATTAGCTTTAGCAACTCCTAATAAAATTCCTTTTAAAGATTCTTCTATAGGAAGTTTACCATATCCTATTCCCATTAATATAAAAGAAATACCTGTTGCATATTTTTTGGCTTGCGGAAGTGTATAGTTATCGCGCATAAACATAGCATACTTTAATACTGCATTTTTTACAGTTTTAGAAAGTAAGAATTGTGTCAATGTCTCTGTAGTACCTAAACCACAAATAATAGCTCCTTTAGGTTGTGTTTCTAAATTAAAAAACACTTCACTCTCTCCTATTTTGCCTGGGTAATATCCTATTCCCATACGTTGTGATAAGCGATCTTCTAAATATCCATCTAGCGCTTTTTCTGCACTCAGAATAAGGTCCATAAAGAAATGCCCAACCATGACTGGATAATATGCTTCTTTTAGGTCTCCATTTACAACGGTTACTTGAAAGGCATCTGATGTTATCTCTTTGTGTTTTTCTGTGCCAAATACTGCATTTACTACTGCATCAGAGTCTACAAGAGGTTCAACAAATTCATGTACATCCATGATTACCTCTTCTCCTCTAGTATTAGAAGGTGGTTGTGCTTCTAATTTATTGGTTTTACCCCGTTCTAAAAGTTCCATAACCCCATCAAATATAGACGGTTCGTTTGCTAACTCCCCATGACTTGTATTGGTATAATACAAGTTATTGCTTTTTAATAGTTGTTTTGGTATTCCTGTCTTCCAAGTAACACTTCCATCTCCATGTGAAGTTGCTCTATATACGAGTTTTTTATGCTTGGATAAAAATCTGTTTTTATACGAGTAATCACATACCGTTTTATCTGCTTTACCACATACATAATAAATTTTTTGAAAGAAATCACTTTTCTCTTCCGTATCTAGTTCTCTTAAGAATGTGAGAATCTTATTTCTATAGTCACTAAATTTTGATAATGAATCCTTATTATCAGAAAGAGAGAGATCAGGCATACGTTTTAAATTTGCCTTTGTCTTTATTTTATTCCAAAATGTAGCAGTCCAAAATTTTCTTGTTGAGATTTCTTCTACTGGTAATAATTCAAAAACTCCTGGGAATTTCCAAAAAACTTCTAGTAAGTCTTCTCTATCATTTCTAAAATCAATCATAGCGAGTTGCTTTACGCGTCTGCTATGACCAGTAAGAACTTCCATAATAAGATACGATCCTAACCAAGGCGTACCTAGCATCACATATTTATTATTCTGGGGCTTCATAAATGCTTCCCAAGTTTTTGGGAAATCTATCATACACTGTCTAGCTAAAAGCCCTCCCATAGAGTGTGCGACAATATGTACATTTACATTTCCTTTTAACATTCTTTTAATAAGGGCATCCAATCCCACTGCAGCTTCAGAGACAGATTTTCGCCAATCAAACTCATAAGAAACTACATCGTATTTTGAAGAAAAATGATCTCCAAACTCCTTATAGAATTTTTCTACAACTCCAGAAGCTTTTACATTCTTTGCTTTAAAAGATAGCTTATCTACAATAGCACCCTTGTTAATAGCTTTCATTTGAATCCATTGGTCTTTCCCCCCAACACTAAGTGTAGATCCCATGATACCAGGAATTAATATCATCACATCTCTGGTAATCACTTCAGGCTCTTTAAACCTATATCCAGCTAAGGATAACTTATCTAGTAAAATGCCGCGTTGACCGTCAGCATATATCTCTTTAGTATATAGATTTAGGCTTGCTTTTGTAGTAGATACTAATGCTTGTTCTATAGCATCACATGAATTTTTATTTTTAAAATAATTAAAGTGATTGGTCTCGCTATCTTGAGAAGTAAATGTGTAAAACCCATCTGCGCGCTTTACTCCATGTGTCATACTACTTGTATCTACAACAAGATCATTTGCCGCTCTATAAAATAAATTGGCAAGTATTACTTTAAGTGAATCAAAAGTGGCTCCTCCAACTTCGGCATCACCAATAATATTATACAAATCACTCTCTACAGTAGTATCTGCAGCATTTAACATTTTTTGAAATAACGATCCAGGAATCATACTATTTAATCCTGATAAAACATCTGGATCATCTTTCTGACTAATCAATTCTAATAAAAAGGATTTTACAACACCATATATAGGGTTTTTAATACCAAAAGCTAAAGAGATGGTATTGAGCAATAAATTAAAGAAATGATCTACACGCTGTGATAAAATAGTTGTACCATTTGCAGGAGAAGCAACACGAACAATTTTATTGATTGTTATTTGCTTTTTGACTACAAGTTTATTGATCTCTTGTATTAAATCATATTCTTGTAGTTCATCCTTTCCATCTGCATCTGCTTTTTCCTTTTTCTTAAGAAAAATATCTTGTTCGTTTTTACTAAAACCTACTTCTTGAGTTTCATTATTGTTATAATCACATTTTGCAAGAATATCTGCTACAAGTCCTCCTCGTGAGTGACTTATAATATCTAAGTTACATTTATCGGGACACGATTTTAAAAAGTCTAATGCATTTTTTATAGGGCTCTCTGACAATGTGTAATGGTCAAAAGCCATAACATTATTTTTATATTGTTTCAGGAGCTTCTTCCATGTATCACTATCATTGAGTTGTCCAAATGCATCTATAGAAGAAGAGAGTGTTCCATGTATAAGTAATAAATAATGATTAGCATTTTTATTTTCTATAAACGGGACTCTTTTAAAATCACGATCTATAGTATATAACCCAGGGTTAGGTTGTGCTTTTTTATCATATTTCTTTCCAAGCTCTTCCATAGCAATTGCAGCAACATCTTTAGCTTTAAAAATGCTAAAAAACTTGACAACTGCTTGTTTTACGACACCTCTAGAATCACCTTGTGATGATATTTGAGTTTCAAATATATAATCATCATCTGTGGTCGATCGTTTCTTTAGAATACGTTCATCATATATTTCCTGAATATCTTCTGGATGCCCTATCCACTCTGTATTATCAGAAAAATGAAGTGCTACCAAGTCAGTATCATCAAAATCGACTTTAATTTCTTTACTATCAGATCTCGTCGTCGAAAGCTCTATATACTCTTTTAATTCAAAATTAGAAGCTACTTCAGGGGGTAATGAGATACTCATTTCTACCGTATCGATCCTGTTTCCGTATAATTTTGCTTTTTTAGTCATGGAATAGCGTTTATATATATCTATAAAATTTTATAGATGAATCAATTAATATCACAGACAAACCCCATGATATATAGGATCATCTAGTGTGTTGTTTATTATTTTTGTGGGAATTATTTAAACTAAGGGAATCTAAATATACAAAAAAGAATATCATTTCTTTTAAAAGTATACTGACAACACCTTGTAAAACATTCATTTATACATATTCCCGTTTCCTTAAAATACACGTCTAATTGTCTTATATCGTATACTACGGAGATTGTACGTAGTATTAAATACCCAATAAAGAGGATTATTTCTAAGTACGCTTTCGCGAAAGCGTAGCTCTTAAAATTAGTACTACTTTTACAGTATGGAAGACTCAAATAGCGACCTATTATTTGATTTTATAGCAAAAACTGTTGATTTATCTCTGAGTGATAAACAGTCTTTACTAGAAAAACTTACTATAGAACCCTATGATAAACATACTATAATCATACCTCAAGGACAAGTATGTAAGAACTTACGTTTTGTAGTTTCAGGAATTTATAGAGTATACCGGATTGAAAACGGAAAGGAGATTACTAGTTATTTTAATTATGAATCTAGAAATCCATTTGTTGCCTCTTTTGTAAGTCTCTTAACAGAAACTCCGAGTCAAGAGGTCGTGGAATGTATTGTTCCTGGAAAATTACTCTCTATAAAATATACAGATTGGACTTCATTATATGATATAAGTCCTACATTAAATACCTACGGAAGACGTATGGCGGAGTTAAATTATGTACTTGCCATGGAGCGTATAGAATCTTTACAATATAAAAGTGCTACGGATCGATATACTTCGTTTATGAAGCTCTACCCTGCTCTACTTAACTTGATTCCGCATCACTACATCGCTTCTTATATAGGAGTCACTCCAGAATCCTTAAGTCGTATACGTAAACAATCTTAATATATTTAAAATCTTACCATACATCAATGCAAATCGTTCGTATAGTTCTCAACTTTGAACTATGGAAAACAAACATATATATCAGGATTGGTTAACTCTTTCTCAACTCGCAGATAATGCTATTACCATCGCATGTTTTAACGAGGTAGAAAAGCGATATACGCAAGAAGATAGGTATTACCACACTTTAATACATATCAAAGATCTATTTGATCACATTAAAAGAGCATCGGTTTCAAAACTAGAAAAACAGTTATTGGCACACGTTGCCTTATTTCATGATGTGATTTATAATTCTAGAACAACGGATAACGAATTTCAAAGTGCTGAGTTTGCAACTCCTTGGCTGAAGCAACTAGGTTTAGAAAAGACACATCAAGAGATTATCTATAAAATAATTCTTGCAACTTCTAATCACATATCTAGTAATCCATTAACGCAGCTATTTCTAGATATGGATCTTTCTATTCTTGGTGCATCACCAAAAAAATATAAGGAGTATAGTGATGTTATAAGGAAAGAACACCTACAGATACCTCTATTACTCTATAAACAAGGCCGTAAACGTTTTTTAAAGCAAATGCTACAAAGAACTCACATCTTTCAAACTAGAGCGTACCAAACTAGTTATGATGTACAAGCGCGTATTAATATTCAAGAGGAGTTAAAAACCCTATAGGTTATGTACATAATATCATATATACAAGGTTTTCCTGTCATCGAGATCGATCATTTTCTTACAGATCAAGAAAGTGATACACTGTTAGCATCAAGGATGCAATGTTTTAAAAAAGCAAGTAGCCACTACCCTAGTTATTATAGAGATAATGATAGGTATGTAGAAGACGCTCCAAAAACTGCTAACGAGTTATTTTTAAAACTTAAAAACCTTGATATCAAAGAAGAAGACTTTTCTACTAAAACGGTACGCCTTAATGAACGTATTCGATTTTGCAGGTATATGGAAGGTCAATCTTTTTCTACACATCAAGATGGTGTTTATTTTCCTAACCACTCGCAGGCATCAAAATACACATTCCTACTCTATTTAAATGATAATTTTACAGGAGGGGAAACAGAATTTTATAATACTAAACTTGCCATAAAAGCAACTAAGAACATCAAACCTCAAAAAGGGAAACTTGTAATATTTGATCATCGTATTTGGCATAAAGGAAATATAATTACAGGTGGGAATAAGTATATCTTAAGGTCTGATATCATTGTAAATGCACCACCATTAGAAACACACCATCAAGGTTACATATGGAACTTAACACAACTAGATGATACTCGATTTATAAGTTGTGGAAGGGATACTTATATCAAAGTATGGAATACAGATCTAATCTTGTTAAATACTTTTAAAATTCATTCAAAATCTGTTATAAAAGTTGTACAACTAGATCAAGATCATTTAATATCCTGTTCTAGGGATTTTACACTAAAAAAATGGAATCTTAAAGGAGAAGTACTTGCTTCTATACGTTTTTCTGAAATGATTATATCAATTCAAAAATACCATCTTGATACTATTATTGCTGCTGGAACCAGTGGAACACTCTATCTATTAACAAATAAACTTGTTATAAAACACACGCTTAAAATTCATGATAATTGGATATGGGATATCATTTTACTTCCAGGTAATAAGATCATAAGTTGTTGCGAGGATGGGTCTATTCATATAACAGACTTAATTACACAAACGTCAATATATGTCTATAACTATGAGAAACCTCTATTTTGTATGCATCTACAGGATACAACAGTATATGTAGGGGCTAAAGATGGATATGTACTGCAACTATGTTTGACTACTCAAAGAGCAGAAAAAATTAAAATACATCAAGATGCAATAAGGTCGATACTACTGCTAGAAGAAATAGATTTATTTACCTGTGGTGAGGATAATCGTGTTATTTCTACAAATATACATTCATATATTTCTCAAAAATGTTCTCAATCTTCAAATTTCATACAAGACTTTTTAATTGTAAAGAATACATTATATACTGCCGGATATAATGGAATTATACAGAAAATAAAAATAGAAGATTAACGTTTCATTGTCTTAATAATCCATAAAACAATAGCTATGAAACTATTAAATTTAAAAGAATTACAATTAATTAAAGGCGGACAAGGTGTAACATTTCGTGCTACAGACTGGGAGAATACATTACTTAGAGATGCTACATCAAATTATAGAGCCACAAATTGGGAAGATGTCTTATTGAGAGATGCTGCAATAGACTCATAAAATACTGATAAGCAATATCTATGAATAAGAGGTAATTAAAATGCTTCTTGATACGCTTTCGCGAAAGCGTATCAAAAATAATTCCAAGTGATTATAAAGGAACTTTTCTTCTATAAACTCTTGGAGTTATCTATCTTGCAACTCCATGAGTAACACCCCCGAAATAACCTTAGAAATAGTACGAAAACACCTCCATCAGATATCAGAAATCACAGATACTGATTGGGGTTTTTTCTCTTCTAAACTCACCAAACGTGATATTCCTAAGAAAACAATTTTTTTAAAATTTGGAGCGATAGAAAACCATATCTCTTTTATTGTATCTGGTATTGTACGTCTATATATTCCAAAACCAGATCCAATCAAAGAAATTACTTTTGGTTTTAGTTTTAAAGAACAATTTATTAGTGCATATGATTCGTTTTTAACACGTAAACCATCCTTATATGAACTTCAAACACTTACAAATACTACTGTTCTTAGTATTTCGTATGACGATTTACAAGAGGTGTATAAGACTACAAAAATTGGTAATTTAATAGGAAGACTTACCGCCGAACGCTTGTTTTTAATAAAATCAAAAAGAGAACAAACGCTACTTAATTATACTGCTGAGCAACGATATCTAGACGTTTTTAAAGACCGTCCAGAAGTAATAAAAGAAATTCCTTTAAAATATATTAGTTCTTATATTGGAGTCACACCTCAGGCATTAAGCCGTATCAGAAAACGTATTAGTTAACTTAGGTTCATTGCAAGCAAGTTTTCTCGTCTGTAACTTTGCACAAAAAAGATATGGCGATACTTATTTTAGTGTGTGTCTTGTGGTATTCAAGCTTATTTTTTCAATCATTTTTTTTACATAGATATGCTGCACATCAGACATATACAATGTCAAAAACAGCAGAAAAAATTACTTTTATTTTAACTTGGCTTAGTCAAGGCCCAAGTTATCTAAGTGCTTATGGATATGGGATTATGCATCGTATGCATCATGCCTATACAGATACAGAAAAGGACCCACATTCTCCAAAATATGACAATACGCTCTTCTCTATGATGTGGAAAACAAAAAACATCTATCAAGACATTAATAATAAGCGAATTACGGTTCATCAAAAATTCACAAAAAACATCCCACAATGGAATCGTTTTGATCGATTTGCGGGATCACGTGGCTCTAGAATCTTTTGGATTATCATATATACTATAATTTTTGCCTTTCTAGTAACTGCCTGGTGGCAATGGTTTTTACTCCCTATATTATTTCTTATGGCTCCTATACACGGCGTGATTATCAATTGGTTTGGACACATTTATGGGTATGTGAATTTTAAGACCCCAGATACTTCAAAAAACTTATTTAGATTTGATTTCTTAATGATGGGAGAAGGATATCATAATAACCATCATAAACATAGTACTCGTGCAAATTTTGGAGGAGTACATTGGTATGAAATAGATATCACCTACTTTATTATGCGTATGCTTAATAAAATAGGTCTTATCCAACTCAAAATGAGTGCTATAAAATCATAGTATCTCAAAAACTTATTCAGGATCTAATCGCAGACGCTTTGTTGCTTCAATATCTTTAGGAATATAAGGATGTTCTTCAGGTATTAATAATGCATCCAAATTATTAGCACAGACATGTTTATATTGCTCTGCAACAAAATCGGAGATATCTTCAATTTCAAGAATATCCTCTTTGGCATATTGTACGATTTCTTCATTACGTATTCCTAATTGAATGGCTCTTCTCTCTAGTTTGGCTCCATATGGATCATGATCTGGATCCCATTGCAAACGTACATTTGAATTTTGTACAGCATTTTGCCAAGCTTCTCTAGTCTCATAAATATCTTCTTGATAATTTGAATATACCGCACGAGTAAGATATCGCTCAAAAGCCTCTCGTTTTAAATGGATAGCAAGTACTACTTCTTGGCCTTCTTTTTTTCCCCAGCCATTACGATACATCATCCATAAGAAATTGGGTTTGATCCAAGTCATTCTAGTTAATTTAAATGGACCTCCAAAAAATTGATTTCTAAAAGCAAAATTACCAATGGCAGGTCTATAGGATTGATACACAATTACTTTCTCATCGTCGTATTGTGCCATAATATGATGACCCGCTTCTGGCCATTCTTTTAATTGTTCTTTATAAGATTTTATGTTTAGTTTCATGATCTTTTATAAGTGACTTTAACATTTCATTTTCTGGATATTGAAATTGAGATCCTAAGTACATTTTTATGATTTTAATTTCCCCAATAATATGGGCGTTAAAGATTTCAAGCTCTTCAGCTGGAATCCATAATTCGTTGTGTATTGGTCCTCCTACATTTTCTACCTTAAAATTGGTTATATAATCCGCATCTACATCAAAGGCAGTTACAAATCCTGAATATCCAGACCCTTCATCATCTAGATTCCATTTTGTAGCAATTTCTATAGCATACGCTTCATTAAGCACTGGATAAAAGATAGGTTGCCAGAGTAATCTAGGTGGAAATTTCGTAAAATTAGAAGCTTCTATAAGTTCTAATTCTTTTAATCCTACTGGACGATATAATGTTTTTGTTTTCATTTTTTATACTTATCGCTCATTAATTTAAAAACTTCGGGAGCTATCATCGGCTTGAATTTTTCTATCTCAGTTTTAAACTCTTTTTTTAATTGTAAACTATAACCATCGATAGACAATAATTCCAAATTATGATCAACCCTTTCTAAAATAACAAACATCTTATCTGTTTCTTCATTTGTCCCGTTTGGTCTTCTATTTCTTGTAGAATCTTCTACCCATAGTAGTTGACTTCCATACTTACAGAAAAGTTTATAAACATCTTTAGTTACCATGTCTATATGATTGGTTTTTATTAATTAAACTCCTGTTGAAAAGCTTCAATAAACTTTTTGTTTTTCGCATAAATAGAAAAAACTACTTTTTCAAATACTCCTTGGTATGTTGTAGTTAACAATTCAAAGAATAATTGAGCTATCATCTGCGGTTCGTTTTGAAATACTCCACATCCCCATGCACCTAGAATTAATGTTTTATGATTCATCATGGCTGATAAACCCAATAACTTATCAATTCTCCTCTTCATGATTTCTTCAATTTCATCTATTCTATCAATTTCAAATCTTTTAACAACTCCTGTATTTACAGCCGCCGATGTAATTATAGAACTTAAAACAGGTGTATCTAAAAGTTCTCCATTATCTTTTCTTATAATAGGCACTTCTGGGCTATAAATCATCCCATCTGTATACATACACGATTTCATAGCTCTATGCGTTTCATAAAAATCAAAAGCAGACATTTGGCATGGATATAATCCTGAGGACCTTGCAATACTCTCTTCTTGAGCTTGTGCGCCATTAAAAAAGCCACCACCTGGATTTTTTGCAGAAGCAAAATTCAAACACATAGGATTTGTATTTCCTTCTGAGATATTTCTTAAAATACCTTGAATGGTAGTTTCCTCTACAACTTCAAAAATGGTTTCATAGTTAGGCTCTAATACTATAGATTCTAATGTATTATCAAGGTTTTCAGATGTATAAAACACTGTATTAGATACCGCATTTTGTTGTATCTCTTTTATATCAACTCTTTCTTGATTAGTATTTAGATAGAAACCCTGTTCTGTAATCGCTAGTGTTTCTTTTGCTGTTATTTTTCGTAATGATTTTTGCATTGTCTAATTTCATAGTAATCACTGTATATCAAGATTACATATGTGTTTTATAATTATTTAATTCCTCCCTTTCTCATCTGGATATAGGGATGGTAATGTATCGCTTTGCCAAAATTCTTTTGAATCTATATCCATAATCGTCAATTTCCCTTTAAAAGCTGCTCCTGTATCTGCATTATATACGTTATACGCTTTCATAGGTGTTACTTCCTGATAGTTGGTGGTTGGCGTATGGCCAATAAAAATCTCTTTATAATGAGCAAAACGTTGCGGTGGGTTCTTTTCTAGGATTTCTGGTGTTATTTTCTCTGCCAATAATGCCGATTCCCACAAGGTTCTATCAAAATAGTAATTAGACTCATACTCCTCTCTTCCTACCCCATGCATAGACGTAAATCCTGCATGAAGGAATAACCTGTTTTCTGAATCTATATAATAATTTTGTAACGAATTATAAAAAGCTCGATGACGATCGTCAGTCAACAAACCTGTCTTAATATAACTCTCTCTAGTTTCTTTCCCTCCGTGAGCTAACCAAACTGGGTTTGTAGCTCCTTTATTTAACCACAATCCACACCATAGATCATGATTTCCTCGTATGAATATGCACGTATTGGTAGTAGATAACTCTAATAATTTTTCTACAGTTTGTGCAGATTCACTCCATCCGTCCACATAATCTCCTAAAAATATAAGGGTGTCTTGTGCTGTTACTGTAGCTCTTTCCAGAACTTGAAGTAGTGCTTTATATCCTCCGTGTATGTCTCCTATAACTAGTGTTCTCATATCTTATTCTTTAAAATCTATATATTCAGAAGGAACTGTTTCTGTTAACCAAACTTCATTTTCTGATTTATAAAACTCATATCCCTGTTCATGCATCGCACCAGATCGTATTACTAGTATCGTAGGCACTCCTCTTCGAGCTCCTACACGCATAGCTGTTGTCCTGTCTTCGCTCAAATGCACGTGATGTCTACTCATCTTACGTAATCCTTGTTTCTGGATATCTCTCATAAATTTAGGCACGGTACCGTGATACAGGAATTCAGGAGGTGTAATCGCTTCATACTTCAAATCAACAGTGATTGAATGCCCTTGATTGGCTCTTATTTGTGTTTGATCTTCATTAAAAGCAAATCGCTTTTTATCATTGGTAGCAACTACTTCTTTTAAACGTTCTATATCTACACGCTTACCTTGTGCATTCATTTTTTGAAGCAATGTATCGACAGCTGTCCATCCTTGCTCATCTAGTGTGATCCCTATCTTATCGGGATTATGTCTAAGTACTAGACTTAGAAATTTACTTATATGTTTTGTATTCATTTTTACTTTATTTATAACACGTATTCGTGTGTTTTGCTATACGCTTTCGTACTTCGACAAACTCAGTATAAACTTCTCGTCGTTATACTCCTTGAAAGCGTACTTCATATTTTTTATTAAAAAGAGTTTTCTGACTCTTCTGTGGACTCCCATTCTTTATATTCTTTGGGATTGTCTATGAGATGTAATATCTCTTTATAATAATTTTTAATTAAATCATAATCGTATTCAAAATCATAAAAGGATTTTAAGTTTTGATGTTTTTTAGATATTGGTGTTAATGGATCTAAGTAATATTCTAAAGGTTTCCAAGAACAACATATTTCAGGGTTTTCTCTAGTTCCTATATATACATATGGCATGTCATATCCTCCATGAATAATGGAAACAACCATTTTTTCCTTAGATATAAACGACAACTTCCCTGGTCCAATTTGATATCTTTTAAATTTTAATTTAGGTAAAAGAAGGTACGCTTTTTCACAAAGTTGATTGTATAATGGATGATTTGGCCAACCTTGTGTATCAATTCTATTTTTATGTATAAAGGTCTTAAACCACATTTTTCAATTCTCTTTTATACGCTTTCGCGAAAGCGTACTTAACATTTTAATTCTTTTATGAGTTCTTGTACAGCAAATTTTGAACTACCATAGCTCACTATTCGCACATCTAATGGTGTGTGTTTAAATTTTAAAATTGCTTTATGCAAAGACTCTATAATCCAATCCATCTCATTTCCAAATGCGCCACCTCCTACTAATGTGAGATATACCTTAGGGCAACCCGTTTTCTCATAATTAAGTAAACCTGCATAAAGCGTCGCTTCATACGTTGCTTCTAAAATAATTCTTGCAAATTCTTCCCAATAATAAAAATCTATAATTGAATATGCCACTGGTAACGCCGAACAATATACCTGAGTTACCAAATGACTCTCTTCTTTTAATGTTACTTCGGTATTCCATTGAATCCCTACTTTAAGCATTCCTTTAAGTGCTTCTCGTTTCTCAGTAGATAATTCATTGATCCTTTTATTTATATGTAATAATCCATTTTGAGAGACTAAAGCATATCCATTTCTCATTTCCCATAAATTCAGTTCCTGATTATTAAAAAATGTACCTATTTCATCTAAGCAATCTATCTGATTAGTTGATGTTTGTCCAATTTTGCCTTGTACCGGTATAAAATAGTTTCTATAGATCGTACCAGCCCCACAAGCAATAGCACAAGCTGGTCCTTGCGTATAATCATACTGATATCGACCAACTCCACTTTCTGGTGTAATCTCTGGCCCAACCATTTCTAATAGATTAAACTGTGACGCTGCTTGAAAAACCGCATTTTCATTATCACTATCGCAATGTAGTTTTTGTACATCTCCTACGCATTCTGATACTTTTATATGAGACGTATAGATCTCTCCTTTTGCTACCTTTTGTCTAAGATCATATAACGTGGGAATCTCAAGAACACCACAGGTATAAGACTTTCCATTCACTAAAGAATATAATGTAGAACCATCTAGTTCTAAATCTTTCCGCACTTCTTCTGGAGATATTTCACTAAACCCTGTTAATTCCTCAAACCACATCATTTCTTATTTTATTTCTGTTGTATACGCTTTCGCGAAAGCGTACTTATAACGTTTACAGTTCTTAATTATCATTTTTTAATAATCGATCTCTCACTTCCATAAGCGCAAATCCTAAAAGATTTTCACCTTTCCAAGTATTTGGGTCTTCAACGTTAGGTTTATTTTGATCTAACCCTATACCCCAAACTGGATCAAATGGACTAGCTTCTACAAGGACTCTATCTCCTGTGTTTATCAAAAATTCTTTCAAGTTCTTATGTTGTGAGAATTTATGATAATTCCCCTCTTTTACAATCTCATACTTATGAGCATCCCAAATCTCTGGATCAAAACCAGATACCTTACGACCTAACTTTTTTACTTGATTGGGATGTGATGCTTTTATTATTTTTTCAAGTATCTCGTTATCACTAAATAATCGCGCTTTTTCTGCCATCATCCAATGTTCTGCTGTTTTATACATAGTCCCTCCTACTTCAAAATCTAACGTCCACCACTGACTAAAACAACTCTTTGTTGTAGTTCCATTTTTTGAAGGTGTATGTCCCCAAAAGAAAACATATTTTAATATCTCTTTTTGCGATTCATATGCATTCTTTATGGTGTCTATTGTATATTTCATTGCTTTATTTCTTATTCTCCAGTTATCACTAGAGTGTTATCTTAACCACATCATATTGCGTCACATACGCATCTTCTATTTCTCTATAACTATTGGTACAATAGATATGATCTATACTTTCTTTTAATTCGTCAAACCCATAATTAAACTGGGCATGGGTTACGTATAAAAATACCTTTGTTGCACCTTGTTGTTTAAGGGCTTCGGCTAGATACTTAAATGTACGTCCTCCATCTGCCATATCGTCTACAATAAGGCATTCTCTATCTTTTACATTGCCTTGGATACTAATGACTGGCTTTCCATCTACACGTACTTTATTAGATGGTATTAAATCTGCTCCCAATCGTTCTGCAATGGTATGTGTAGTTTTATAGGCTCCCGCATCTGGACTTACTAATACCGGAGATCCTATATGTATATACGTTTGTTGTACATATTTAAAATGATCTATTTGTACAGCGTTTTCTATAAGCGCTAGTGATATAGCACTATGCGGATGTAATAATGCAACTTGATCAAATCCCATACTGTTTATAAATCTTGCAATTACTTTTAAATCAAAAGATTCTTTTTCGTGAAAACGTCTATCAGATCGTTGTCCAATCAAACAATACAATGTAAGCGTAGCTGTAACAGTTTTATCTAATGTATGATGTGCATCCCAAGCTTCTTTTATAGAAGCTGCCATAAACAAATCTTCATAAGAGTTTCCTCGTAAATACACTTGAAGACTTCCTTCTTCTACAATCGTTGCTGTTACTTGCCCGTCTCTAAACTTTTTGATCTTGTATTGCATTACTGTCGATTTAAATAGATTGATTGATTCTGTTTCTTATTTCTTCTAATGTTACTCTATTTTTAAAGACACCATCTTCATAAATTATCTTTAATTCCCCCTCTTGTTCTTCTTGTTCTGTTACTTCATCTCTTAATTCATACGTATCTCTTACCTGAACCACTTGTAATAATCCTTTTGCAGATTTTTTAATCCCGTTATCAGTAATAGGGTCTTTAAATATATCTCTTCTTTTACCTTGAACGACTACCGAAGTAGCTTTCATAGCAAACCCAAAGGTATCTCTGGTTTTAAATTGATATGTAAAAGACCCTATCCCTAGCACCACACTTGTACTTGCAAATCCTTTACTATGTAATCGTTTGCAAATCTCTTCTGCTCTTTCTATAGTAATGCTATCTCCATAAATAGCTCCTATATGAGGATTCAATACTTTAAATCCCTGTGTATTTATTGTTCCTCCAAAAACATCCCAAAGTAACTCTACAACTCCTTTATCTTGGGGAGATGCACTACGTAGCGTATCGCTTTCTCCACAAATAATAGCAACTGGATCTCCACTATCGGGTCGTATCACTAATTTTCCATCTCTCTCTAAAATTTCTTCTTTAAGAATTGGAAGGTATTCTGTAAGTACTTTCCACAAATCCCAAGTATCACTTACAACAGAAAGTATTCCTGTAGGATACGTCTTCATTAATGTTCTAAAAGTACCTATCTCGTCATCTTTTGTTCCTGCACACATCACAGAGTGCTCAGTAGCATTTACAGATCCTATAACAAATCCTTTTGCTTGGTAATACTTCCGTAAACCATGTATCACCGGTAACGTATCTGATCCTAAAAATACAGATGCATGTCCTATTCCTGATGATAATGCACTTTGCAAACCTCCCATACCTCTCATAGAGAAATCATGTCCTTGAAAATCTATAAAAGCAACATTCTCTTCATCTGTGAGCAATGCCCAATGTTTAAAAATACGCTTGTATTGTAATGCAATTGAAGCAGAAGTCATAGGTTGCCATAACATGGTAGACAAAATAGTTTCTAAAAAATTTGTCACCCAATAAAAATCTTTATGCGTATTTACTACTGTTACCATCGGAATACGAATAGGTACCTCTACTCCTTCAGGAAGCGACTTTACTCGTATAGGTAAATATTGTAAGTCATGTAATTGTTCATAATGAGTGACATCATAATCTGTTCCTAAGTATAATGATAGTTCTTCTTTAATCTCTTGACATACCTCCGATTTTGGTTTAGAAAAGAAATGATCTTGAAAATAGTCGTGCAACCATTGGATCACATATTGTTGTCCAAATGAAACAACCTTATCACAACCTTTAGGAGCATAAGCATTACTTCGTGGAGTCCAGTTAGAATATACTTCTTCTGTACCTACTGGGTATTGTTGATGATGCCCCGTTTTGTATCCATCTGTTAGTAATAAACTATTCATAATATCTCTTTTAAAACATTCTATTTGCGTAATAATGACACAAATATAAAACGAAGAAAAAGATTGAACAAATATAATTTGCGTTATTTCAACACAAATTATATAAATAGCTAATAATCAATAATTAAATTTCAAATATTATTCCCTCTTCTTTTAACTGGAAGTATCGTTTTTGGTTAAACTGGAATAAATTAGCAGGCCTGCCAGATCCTTTAGATACTTTTTCATCTAATTCATCTAGCACATTAAGACTAATCATTTTCTTTCTAAAATTACGTCTATCTATAGGTCTTCCTAAAAGTGTAGTGTATAGTTTTTCTAGGTCAGAAAAAGGGAATTTTTTATCAAGTAATTCAAAACCTATAGGTTCATAGGTGATTTTTGCTTGTAGCCTAGCAATAGCAATATGTAAGATTTTTTTATGGTCAAAAGAAAGTGTTGGAAGTTTATTTATGGTAAACCATTGTACTTGTGCTGCATCTGTCGATGCAAAAATTTTAAAAGTATTAGGCCTTATCAATCCAACATAGGCTACAGTCACTACCCTACCCCTAGGGTCCCTATCCACATTTCCAAAAGTATATAATTGTTCTAGATAATTTATTTTAACACCTGTTTCCTCTTGAAGTTCTCTTTCTACCGCAGTTTCTAAAGATTCATCATTTAATACAAACCCTCCAGGAATAGCCCATTTTCCTTTAAAAGGATCATATTTACGCTTAATAAGTAACACAGATATAACGCCTTCTTCATATCCGAAAACGACTGCATCTACTGAAAGTCTAATTTTTTGCTTGCTCATATGTGTATATCATACACAAATATATTGAATTCTAGTATATAGGTTCACTCCTATTTATTCAAGTCCGATAAAATTAAATGTGTCGTAGGTTCTCCATACACAATAATACTATCTATAAATTGCTCTAAATGAGATTGATCTATTAATATTACTTTCATAAAGATATTATGTGTTCCGGTGATTCTATACATTTGGCAAATCTCTTCGTACTCTTTTAAAACTTCGCAAAACACTTTAAGTTTTCCACTAAAAACCTTAAAAGAAATAAGAACTTCAAGACCAAATCCCATTTTTTTATGGTCAAGTTTTAGACCATATCCCGTAATCACTTCTGCATCTTCTAGCTTTTGAATTCGTTCTCTTACAGAGGAAGGAGAAAGTCCAATCTGCTTTCCTATATCTACATAAGATTCTCTAGCATTCTTTTTTAATTTATCAATTATTTTAAGATCAATTGCGTCTACCATAGATAAAGTTGTAATTAATAAAAATTCCAATTTAAAAAGTGAATATAGCTATTATATCCGTTATATCCATTTCATTCCTTTTGTTAACCACTTTATTTTTGCGATATGGATACAACCTTATTATTACTTATTATCGGAATTTTTACTGGTTTTTTTATTCAAACTATTATTGGTTTTGCTGGAGCTTTAATATCACTCCCATTCTTACTTTTTGTGATGCCATTACCTGATGCTATAGCATACATTACTATTTTTTATGCTATTTCTAGTCCAATATATATTTATAGAGAATGGAAGCAAATAGACAAAGTATTACTTAAAAAATTAATTATATCCTCTATTATCGGAGTTGTAGTAGGTGGAGTTGTATTGCTTTATAGCCAACCATCTATTCTTAAAAAAGCGCTTGGTGTTTTTATTATTCTGTTTGTTATTAATAAGGTAAGATCAAAGAAGGAATTTAAATTCTCATCAAAATTTGAATACCTGTTTGGTTTTTTAGGGGGCTTTTTTTCAGGTGTATTTTCTACAGGTGGCCCTTTATATGTTATTGCTGTAAAAAATACTGTAATAGACCTGAAAACATTTAGAGCTACTATGTTTGGTGTGTTAGGATTGGTAACATTAATTAGACTCCCCGTATTAGTATTTGGAGGAGTATTACAGTTTGGACAGCTCTATTATTCCTTAATAGTACTTCCTTTTTTTATCCTAGCCTTAGTCTTAGGTAAAAAGGTATATCTAAAACTTAATGAAACTTTACTTACTAAAGTGATTCTAGCATTACTTATGGTTTCCGGAATATTATTACTTATTAAGGATTGATTTATTTTTTATAAAAAGGGTCAACATCCCTATAAATCGTTTTAATTTGATCATCCGTTAATAGATAGATCTGAGCAATAGCAAGTTTTGTTTGATCATATCCTTCTATCTTTGATGTATTTACTTGTATCCATTTTTCTACAACGTCTACAATCATCTTGTTAGCCAAACCACTTCCTGTACTTCCTACGCCCGCTACCATATTTGCCAATTCTAATTTTGGTGATTCACTAAAAACAATTTGAGATAAGCGTGCTCGATACTCAATGGTTGCAACTCCTAATGACTGATATCCTTCATTTAAAACAACTCTGTCTAAAGAATGCCTTCCTTCATGTGCAAACATGGTTGCATTATCTCTATATAAATCATACTGCTCAATAAACTTTAATTGTAAATCTACACCTCTACATCCTTCATTATATAATTGTGCATATAGGACATCTAAGGCATCTAATTCTAATTTACTAGCCATCCAGATTAAAATACTATTTCTGTCTGATGTTAAGGTAGATTCAAATATGTTTTTTTTAATTTCTCTTTCTGCCTTAGCTCTTTTTATAGGATCTGTTATACCTTCCCAAGCACTTATCCCTAAGTATTTAAACATCTTTTTTACTCTAAGAAATCCTCCTCGAATAGCAAAACCACCCGCACCCCTATCTTCCCAAAACCAACTAGGATATCCATTAGAAACCATCATATCCAATTCTGTAAAATTAAAATCGGCACTATGACCATATTGCTCAACTTTACGAATACGTTCATTTACAATTTGCCCCATAACAAGTCCCATAATATTTGAACTACTTGTTCGTCCCATTATCGAGACGGTACCAAATTTAGATCGTATAAGTGCTCTAAACCGCTGGTTATTAAAAGTATCTTTTATTTTTTCTGAAACTAATAATTCTTTATATAATGCTTCACTTGTAGATGATATATGCGCTAAATACGAATCTGTATCGCCCTCATCAATAGTCATTTTTCTATAATACTCATCTGTATAAGACGCAACCTCTTCCATATAATTTGAATAGATAATCAAATCTTGAATTTCTTGACTATTTTGAAAGTTTGTATTTCCTTCATTACTAAAAATGATGGCAAGTATTTTTGCATACGTATAAAATCGAGATTGCCCTAATGCTTTTATTAACGCTATGCTCTCTTGCTCAGATAATGATGAATTTGACAACTTAGGTAAAACGCTATGAAGTGTAGCCGATGGTTCCTTTAAATACTCATAAACGCTTTCATAATTAGAAAACCTAAAATAAGATAACCACCCTTTTAACGCTAGGTTCCCGTCTTTTTGTAACAAAGAAATTCCTAATAAAAGTTCTGCTGCATTTACATTTGTTGGGTTTATAGCTAGTATTTCTTGTAACATACTAGAAGCTTCATTAAGAAGCTCTGTATTATATGTAGTAGACGCGTTCACTTGAGAGATTGCTTGTTCGAGAACAGTATGGCAATATTTATATTGAGCATAGCGCTTGTCTGCATCTGATTTTGCAAGCTCAGTAGATTTCTTTGCCGCTTCAAGTGCTTTGGCATAATGACCAGCTTCCTCCTCTATTCTATGTACTTTGAGCCAAGTCTCAGATCTATAATTGCCTATACTATCTGCAAGTGATAACTTTTGCATTGCTATATCATAATCCTTATAAAACTTCCAATCTTGTGTAGCTAATTCTCGTAGTGCTTTACATTGCTCTTCTTTGGTTGCTGTTTTTTCAAGAGTAACAGCTGTAAATAAGTTTCTAGATTCTTCTAATTGTAACGATCCATACGCTTTATATGCTGCTTGTAATTGTGTTGCCCCTTTGGGAGTTTGAGAAAAACCAAAAAATGGAATGAGCAAAAGAAGGTATAAAAGACTTATTTGTTTTAAAAACATGTATTTTGAGTTTATGATTGACACTAATAAAGCAAATATAACTAATTATTTAGTTTAAACTAAATAATTAGTTATATCATATAATTCAGATAGACTGGTCTTAAAATACAAATTAAAAACGCCTTATAAAACTAACACAAAATGTATCTTTTTTGCATTGATTATAAGGCGCTTACTCAAAAGTAACTAGATCTTACTTTATTCTTTTATTTTGATGCAGATTTTTTCTTCTGCTTTTTCTTCTTTGATTTCTTAGGTGCTGTATCTGGATACGTTAATCTGCCCCAAGTCCTTTCCATTTGAGCAATTTTTTCTATATCCCCTATTTGGTGTAATACATTATTTACGGCATTATAGGCAGAGTCAAGCGCTCCTACAATCCAACCGTGATGTACAGAACAACATTCTCCAGCAATATTTAAATGTCCATCAAACTCTGGAGTTAATAATGTAGGATATAAGTTTGTAAACTGACCAGGACCAAATAAAGCAAAGGCTCCTCCACCCGCATGAGTATCCCAAAACCACGTTTTTGTAGTAACTTCTGGGTTATATCCTGCAAACTCTTCAAAAACTTTTGCATCTGGATATAAATACGCAATCCCTTTTAAACATTCATGTACACGTTCTTCATCTGTAAGCGCTCCCATACGTTCGGCATCTTGTGCCCAGCAGTATATTTGTAATACACCTCCTTTTGCTTCATATCCATACGATGGATATACAATCTGTCTATTGGATCGATCAGAAACTCCAACACCTAGTCCTTTTCCTTGTCGCTCACCTAACTTTACCCAAAATTGATTTTTAAATGTAATAAACGCTTTAAAAGAAGGCATATAGTTGCACTCTCTTATCGCGCGTGCTTTAGAAAACGATAGATTGTCAAAGAAGTTTGTTTTTAATTCCCCATTCAAATAGGCTCCATTAGGTAATGTACTTATTACAAAAGGATATTCTTTTGTAAGTGTTTCTTCTTTGGTTCCTTTTTGAGTTTTTATTTTTAAACGCATCCCACCATGAGTATCATATAATAATTGATCATGTGTTACTTGTACAACTCTATGATTCATAAATACACGTTGCTTTTTAGAAGATGGTTCTCCTTTTACAGGTTTTGGAGGATTTGCTGGCGGTACTGATTCTGGCGGCTCAGCATCTTCCGTTAGATTTGTAGGTGAATACCCTTTATTCCCAAAAGCATCTTTTTTCATCCCAATTTCTACTTGTGCTCTATAACCATCTTCAGGTAACACACCCTGTTCTAGATCTAATACCGCTCTACAAGCATCTGGTAGATGTTGCATTCCTTTATCCATAGTAACCATATATACTCCAGTATCAGATGGGTTATATGGATTTTTACTACCACTCCAATCATAAAGGGCAAGTACCATTTCTACAAAAGAAACCGAATACATTCCAGTTCCTACATTTAAAGTCTCTAAATAGCTAGCAACATCATACGAGAGATGATCCGATTTTTTGCCCATTTTTGGGTCATAATATTCTTCTAAATCACCTAGTGTAAATACATTTGTTAAGTATGCCCACATCGAGTAATTATCAAACTTCATTAGTTTATTGAATCCTTTTTCAAAATTTTCGCTAATTACTTTTATAAAAGGTTGATTTACTTTATCAAGTACCATATTTATAGGAAGATATGGATCACCACCTTTTAAGGATGTTTCTGTCACCCATACCATAGCTAGGTCTCCTCCATTATTCTCTCCAAAATTAAGAGAATTTAAACCTGCATCTTCTGCTATAATAGGAGCTTCCATATTATTATATCGCAAGCGTTGTACCTCTGAGTTATAATAAAACTTACGCCATTTTACCATCTTATCTACCAGCTTATTACGCTTTAAAACAGCATTAAGAGACAGTCCTAATTGTTGTACAGATAACATGTCTGGAGAAAATTGAGGAATACGCATTCCTCCTACTTCCCCATATAATCCAGCAGTATTAACATCATTTGCATCATAATCTGAAGAGTACCATGTATCTATTCTTCCTCCTACGCGATCAGAACTTTCAAAGACTTCACACTCTATACCTAATGATTGCAAAATAAGACCTGAATAAAGCCCAGCAAAACCTCCTCCTATAATACCTACTAAAGGAGCTTCTTTCCCTTTGGAAGTTTTAAGAGCAAATTTCTTAGGGTGAGAACGTTGTTTCTGTAATTCTGAAATATACTTATCTCCGTGATTCTTTATTAGCCACTCAGAAAAAGCTTGGCGAACAGACCCTTCAGGTTGTTGGGATTTCTTCCCAGAAATAGTATTTTTTTGATTTGCATTAAAGGATAAATAACTCATCGATTGTTAGGTTATAGGGTTGTATAAAAGCTGTATTATAGATACGAGCCCAACAAAACTAGCAATCTTTCAAATAATGACTATGAGTGAAACTACGTGATTTTTAATGAATAATTATATGTAAATATGGATGTATACGCTTTCGCGAAAGCGTATTTAACACATTCCAAAAATTATTTCTTAAACCGAATGGCACGCTCTACAGTTAGTGTCTTATCCCATACAATCGCAACATCAATATGTTTTTTAGTATTCTTGATATATTCATACATCGTTGGCAACCCAACAGAATCTCTCAGTGTTTGTAAGGCATCTACATCCTGTACTGGCCAAACTACATTTTGGTTATTTGTATTTTCAAAAGTCTGTGTACCATATCGTTGTGGGAGCCCAGCATTCATTTGAAGTCTATCAAACATAGTTGCTGCATCATCGGGATCTAAGACCCCTAATCGGACCATTTCTTCTACCTTAGGGTAATATTGTCGCATCAATGCATCATCACTATGTTGTAAAATAAGGTATACGGATGTATGTGCCTCTTTACTAAGTTCTTTAGGCCAGTCACAATTTATAAAAATGGCTTTTAAATAGGCCTGATTACGAGTATCCAATTGTTGCATTTTTGTGATGGTAGAAAATAACTTGATCTTTTTACCTACTTCCTTCTCGCCTTCAGCAATTAATGACATTAATTCTATACGAATCTCTTCTGCCTTGTCTTTCATGGCAATTAACTCTTTATTGAGCTTTGAGATAGAACAATCTATAATCTTTGGAATATAAGAAGATGTAGAAATCACACTGAATAAGAATAGCATTTTTTATTGATATTATATCTGATAACAAGACATATGTTACTTCTATACAAATAGTATAGTATGCTATTTGTATAGATAAACAGTGTGTTTATAAACACTAGATAATTACCAGAATGTTATTAAAAATTGGTTTGTAATAAACGGCACAACATAGTGGCAAAATATTGTTTTTACCACATGTTGAACTGTCTTGATCATCATTATAAAACAATGTCAAAAAATTGGATACCCATAGTATTTAAGGGGTTCTATAGCATATCCGGTATAGAGAGTAAATAATGTACAATGATGAATTATTTATTCTCGGCTAGTTTTTTTAATCTATCAGAAACTATTTGAGTTTTTAAAGCAATTAATCCTTCTACAGCTAGTGCTATATCTGGGTTGTCGGTTTGCCCTCTAAACCACCTATGTACCGTCGTACGTTCGGTATTTGCTATAGCAGCTATCTTTACAATATCACCATAACCTAGTTTAGATTTAAGCTCTTTACGCGTCTTTATTTTAGTTTCTGTGTTATTATTCATTACTTTGTGCAACAGTTTGCTCTAATGAGTAACAAAGATAGAGTATTACTCTAATATAACAAAATAAAATAGAGCATTATTCTATTTTAAATGAGGTGTTTAGCATGAGTATAAAAGATAGAGCAAGGATATTTGTAAAATCTCAACAGACCACAATGAAGGCTTTTGAGACATCAATTAATGCTTCTAATGGTTACATAAATAATATAACAAGAAGCATCAGTCTAGAAAAAATAGATTTGATTGTTGAGAAATACCCTATCTTAAATATAGAATGGTTATTAACGGGCAAAGGTGATATGCTCAAACCATTAACAGATCTAAGTGAACCAGAATTACAATATATTAATGAAGATGCAGACACAAGAGCTTCTATCACAGCAAAAGCACTTGTAAAGATTGATGCCTCTGTATCTCACCTACTCCAAGAGGTTTCTGAGATTAAAGAAGAACTTATTAAGAAACGTAAATAATCGCGTTTCCTTAAAAACTCATTACAACTTCTTTGCTTCTTCCCAAAACACATCCATTTCGGCAAGGGTCATATCACTTAAATTTTTCCCTAGTGTGACTGCTTTACTTTCTAAATATTGAAAGCGTTTAATAAACTTCTTATTTGTACGTTCTAAGGCACTCTCTGGGTCTACCTTAAGGAATCGTGCATAATTAATCATTGAGAATAATACATCGCCAAATTCGGCTTCTATTTTTTCTTGATCATTTGCATTTACTTCTACTTGTAACTCTCCTAATTCTTCTTGTAATTTTTCAAAGACTTGTTGTGGCTCTTCCCAGTCAAAGCCTACCCCAGCAACTTTATCTTGTATTCGGCTCGCTTTTACCATCGAGGGCAAACTACGAGGAACACCTTCCAGTACAGACTTCTTACCTTCTTTAAGTTTTAATTTCTCCCAGTTACGTTGTACTTCTTCCTCATCTTTTACATCGATATCTCCATAAATATGAGGATGACGATTTACAAGCTTATCAGAAATAGCGTGTGCAACATCTGCTATATCAAAATCCTTAGTCTCACTTCCTATTTTTGCATAAAAAATAATATGAAGTAATAAATCTCCAAGTTCGCTCTTTATCTCTTCAAGATCATTATCTAAGATTGCATCTCCAAGCTCATAGGTTTCTTCTATGGTAAGGTGTCGCAAACTTTGCATCGTTTGCTTACGATCCCACGGACACCCTACTCTGAGTTCATCCATAATAGTAAGTAATCTATCTATCGCTTCTAGTTGTTGCTGTCTTGTATTCATAGTATAAAACTAAAAAAGCCTTTACAATTAGATTGTAAAGGCGGTATGCTTTTATAAAAAGTTATGCACTATTCTTCTTCGTCTGATGTTTCTTCAGGAGCAGAAAAGTCCATAAGATCATTCTTCTGTAAGATATTATACCACTGTACTACTTTCTTAATATCACTAGGGTAAACGCGATCTTCATCATAATCTGGAACTACATTGAAGAAAAATTCTTCAAGCTCATCTTTAGATACTTTATGATTAATTGTAGGACCTCCACTTTCTTTGTCTTTGATTTTTTCAAAAACCTCTCTTAACGGAATCTCCTCAGTAAGTGTATAGATAGCTATCTCAGAAAGAATACTTACGTTATGACGTAAACCAACAGAAATACGTTTTCCGTCTAGTAATGATTCTGCCACAAAACCACTACGTGTTTGTGTTTTTAATTCATAAATACCTGGTTTCCCAGAGATGGCTAATATTTTATCTAAACCCATATAATTATGTTGTCAAATTTGGTCGGCAAATATGCATTGACCTAATGTAATATCAAAATTTAATTCGTACGAAAACGTACTCTTTTCTTTTTTTTAACAGTTTTCCTATCTCTTTTTTGATACATCGGGAAAACGCATACGATAATCGGCGCTACATTTTCCTTTTGAGATATTAGCAAGCTTACCTTTTAAAATACGTTTTTTTAAGCTGGATAGTTTATCTGTAAATAAAATTCCTTCTATATGATCATATTCGTGCTGTATTACACGTGCTATAATACCTTCAAAAGTCTCTGTAAATTCATTAAAATTTTCATCTTGATAACGCAGTGTTACCGTAGATGGTCTAAATACATCTTCTGTAATGCCTGGAATACTTAAACACCCTTCATTAAAAGGCCATTCCTCTCCTTCTTCTTCTAGTACTTGTGCATTAATAAATACTTTCTTAAAGTCTTTATACATCGCTCTTTCTTCATCAGAAAACTCTGTATCTTCTGCAAAAGGAGCAGTATCTACAAGAAACATTCTAATAGGCAATCCTATTTGAGGTGCTGCAAGTCCAAGACCATTTGCTCCATACATGGTCTCAAACATATTATCAATAAGTTCCTGAAGTTTAGGATACTCTTGAGTAATTACTTTTCCTTTCTTTTTTAAAACGGCATCTCCGTATGCTACTATAGGTAAAATCATAAGTTATTTATTATAGAGGTAATCTTGTAAAATAATAGTAGCACTTATTTGATCTATAAGTGCTTTGTTTTGACGCTTTTTCTTCCCAATTCCGCTATCAATCATTGTTTGAAAAGCCATTTTAGACGTAAAACGTTCATCTTGACGAATGATTTCTAGTCCTGGAAAGGTTTTAAGTACGCTTTCGCGAAAGCGTAAGATAGCCTCTTCTACATCAGAAGGTTCGTTATTCATACGTTTTGGCTCTCCAATGACCATGCTATCGACATTTTCTTTCTCAAAATAGTCTTTTAAAAATGGTAGTAACGTCTTAGTCTCTACAGTCGTTAGACCAGAAGCTATCATCTGTAATTCGTCAGTTACAGCTATACCAGTACGTTTAGTACCATAATCTATCGCAATAATGCGTCCCATTTATATAATTTGGTGCAAAAATAAGCAAAACTATAGTATGAACTCTACAAGATGAATAGATACCACTATAGATAAAAACACTTAATTAAACCTTAAATCGATTTAAGAATACTAAAGCATATCTCTATCTTTGTGTCTTTGAGCTTTTATAGCTCTTAAAACATACCATAAAAAAAGACTATTTTTTAGAAAAGACCTATGACTCAATTACAAAACATTATTGAAAATGCTTGGGAAGATCGTTCTCAACTTACAAATCCAGTAACTATCAATGCCATACGTGAAGTAGTAGATATGCTTGATCGCGGTACCATTAGAGTAGCAGAGCCTACAGAATCAGGATGGCAAGTGAATGAGTGGATTAAAAAAGCAGTTGTTTTATACTTCCCTATCCAACAAATGGAAACGTTGGAAGCGGGTATTTTTGAATACCATGATAAAATCCCTTTAAAAAGAAATTTTCAAGAACGCGGTATTCGTGTAGTTCCAAATGCAGTTGCACGACATGGTGCATATATTTCAAGTGGCGTTATTCTAATGCCTAGTTATGTAAATATAGGAGCCTATGTAGATAAAGGTACTATGGTAGATACTTGGGCAACTGTAGGTAGTTGTGCTCAAATAGGGAAAAATGTACATTTAAGTGGTGGTGTTGGCATAGGAGGTGTACTAGAGCCTTTACAAGCAGCCCCAGTAATCATTGAAGATGGCGCTTTTATAGGTAGCCGTTGTATTGTTGTAGAAGGAGTACATATAGAAAAAGAAGCTGTTTTAGGAGCAAATGTCGTATTAACAATGAGTACAAAAATTATAGATGTTACTGGTGATACTCCTATTGAAACCAAAGGTAAAGTTCCTGCTCGCTCTGTAGTAATTCCGGGAAGTTATACTAAGAAATTTGCTGCTGGAGAATACAATGTACCTTGTGCTTTAATTATAGGTAAACGTAAAGAAAGCACCAATAAGAAAACATCACTCAATGATGCATTAAGAGAATATGATGTAGCGGTATAATTTGACCCATAACATGAAAAAAATATTGATTATTCAACACAAAATGATAGGCGATGTTCTTACATCGTCTATTCTTTGTGAAGCTATTAAGCATAAATACTCAGGTACAGAGGTGCATTATCTAGTTAATGAGCATACGCTACCTGTTTTAGAGAATAATCCATATATAGATCAAAAGATAATCTATACTCCAGCCATGGAGAAAAATGCTAAACTTGCAAAAGAATTACGTAGTACACTTGCAATTCAGAATTATGATGCTGTTATTGATGTATACTCAAAATTGGGTAGTGCAAGGATTTCTAAAGCAACCAAAGCAAAAATACGTGTAGGGTATAAAAAATGGTATACACAAGCCATCTACACAGATGTGTATTCCTATCATTATACAGCAGAGACTGAAGCTGGACTTGCTATAGAAAATAGAATGAAGTTATTACAAGCTATTGATCTAGATTTTCCTAAAGCTTTAAAACCAAAACTATATGTTACTAAAGAAGAGATTGCTATTGCCAAAGCAACACTCGCTGAGTATAGAAATCTTCCTGATCAAAAATTATATATGATAGGTATTTTAGGGAGTGCTCCTAATAAAACATACCCACTTCCCTATCTAGCAAAAGTATTAGATGCTATTGTAGAAAAAACAGAGGCGCAATTACTGTTTAATTATATTCCAAAACAAATTGATCAGGTAGAAGAGCTTTATATGCTTTGCTCAGAAAAAACACAACAACATATCTTAAAGGATGTGTATGGGAAAAGTTTGCGTGAGTTTATTGCTTTAACAACACAGTGCGATGCATTAATTGGCAATGAAGGTGGCGCTATCAATATGGCAAAAGCATTAGACATTCCTACATTTGCTATATTTTCTCCTTGGATACGTAGAGCCGCTTGGGCTTTATACGAAAATGACCAAAACTATGTCATTCATTTACAAGATTATCAATCTAGTGTATATAGTTCTAAAAGCTTAAAGGATATTAAAAAGAAACAAGACTACTACTATTCCTTACTACTTCCTGAGTTATTTAAAGAGAAATTAGAACTCTTTTTAGAAACGTAATATCACTATATTCTTATTGGTTTTTTAAGAGGTATTCTAAAATTTCTTCCTGCCCTTCCTTCTCTGCAATAGATAATGCACTATCACCATTATCCATCTTATTTGTAATAGATGCACCATGTGTAATTAAAAGTTGTACTAATTTTAAATTACCTCTATGTACAGCCGAGTGTAATGCGGTTACTTGCTGCGTTTGAGTGGCATTTACTATAGCACCTTTTTCAAGGAATATTTTACAAAGTTCATAATTTTCTTGAGCAACGGCTGCATGTAATGCATTTACATTAGAAGGGTTTGTAGCAGATATATTTGGGTCTGCTCCATGATCTAATAATAATAATGCAATTTTATGTTGATTCAGAAAACTAGCTAATGCTAATGGTGTAAATCCGTCTGGAGAATGGGTATTTATCAAATCAAACTCAGGAGTATCTAGATATTCCTGAACATTATCTAGATGACCAGATACAATTGCTTCATAAAATGTAAAAGTTTTCATTAAGGTTAATGCAAGCTTAAGAACTTCTTGTTGCCCACTATAAGCAATAATCATAAAACCTGAACTACCTTGATTATCTTTGCTGTCTAAGACTTCTGGGTGTTCTTTAATGAGTAATATAGTCTTATCAAAATCTTTATTTTTAATATGTGTTTTAAGCAAGTCAATCATGTCGTTTGTGTTCATAAATAGTGTGATTGTTGTATAAAAAAATAAGGTGATCATACACTTCATAATAGTCTCTTTTTATGCAAAGAAAAGAATGAAGTTATTTCTTTAGTTACTATATATCACTTTTTACGATAGACACTAGGAGATGTACCTGTAATAGATTTAAAATAATGACTAAAGTTTCCTAAACTTACATACCCAACTTCAAAAGCAATATCTTTTATAGCCTTGCTTGTTTCTAGTAATTGTCGCTGCGCTTCTTTAATTCTTTTTTGTGAAATGTATTGAAAAGGAGTACACATAAAAATTTCTTTAAAATTACGTAACAAATGGTTTTCTGATAAAAATCCAATAGCTGTCAATTCTTTTAACCTTATATCTTTTGTGTAATTACAATCTATATAATCTTTTACATATAAAATTCTTTGATAAATCTCTAGTCTAGTAGATTTCTTTTTAAACTTAAGTTTTTGATAATCAATACTATTTCTTGTATTTTGATGAATAATAGTGGTAAGTAATTGGTTATAAAATTCATCCTTTTCAATATTAGACATACCAATTTTAGACTTTGTCTTACCATGTTTTAAAAGGTCAGAAACAATACCTATATGCACATAGTTTCTCTCAAAGAGTTTAATTCCTGTCGTTTTTTTAAAATTAAAATCTAGCAATTGTTTTTCTGAAGAATATAATTCTGAAACAACATCTGATACAAATTCTGGTGAAAAGAATACACAAAAGGATTCAGTTTCATTGGGAGCATCTATAGTTAAACGGTATTTTGTACACTCGTTTAAAAGAAGAAAATTTGTTTGATTAATACAATACTCACGTTGTTTAACTTGATAATTTGCTTCTCCATGATAAAATGATTTTATAGATAAAAAACATTCTCCAGACCACTGATATTCTTTGGCATGTTGATGAATTATAAAATTATTTCCCATAATAACAAAACGTATTGAGTTATATAAAAATAAAACAATTAAGCTATTTCAATAAATAATCAATTCTTTAAAACGGTAGCAATTCTTATAAAAATTTCTCTTTATACCAAGCTACTTGAGACCTTAGACCATCTTCAAAATTTGTAACAGGTGCATAATCTAACAGTCGTACGGCTTTGTCTATGGTTGCCGATGTTTTTAATTGATCTCCAGGACGTTTCTCTACTCTTTCTATAATAGCTTTCTTTCCTACTATTTTCTCTATAAGTGCAATTCCATCTCCAGTTGTATAGACATCTGTACTACCTAGATTTATAATTTCACCATTACAAGATGCCTTGTGATCGAGTATTTTTTCTAATCCATCTATAATATCACCTACATACGTAAAACTACGCTCGTGATGTTCACTACCTTGATACAAGGGAAAAGAAGTTCCTTCGTAAATAGACTTAATTAACTTTGTATATAGTTTCTCTGGACGTTCTCTAGGACCATACACAGAAAAAAGACGAATAGAACAAGCTGGTAACTTACCAGATCGTTGAGAAGCAAGTACAAGTTGCTCTGCAGCAAGTTTTGTTACTCCATAGTCAGAAACTGGCATAGGAGCTTCTTCTTCTGTAGAGGTAGCATGAAGTCCGTAAATAGAAGATGTTGCAATATTTACAAATAATTTAGTATCAATATTATGATGGATAGACCATTGTAATAAGTTTTGAGTTACCTGAATATTATTACGTTCATAATCTGTAAATGGTGTAGATGCAGAAATACCGGGTTGTGCAGCAAAATGATAAATGATATCTATATCACTTGGAAGTATCGTAGTTAGATCATCTAGTAAATCTGCTGTGAGTAATGTTACTCCAGCTTTTTCTATATCTTCTGCATTGATCTTCTTTAAGGAAGGATCATAATAGGTCGAAAAATTGTCAATCCCCAGCACTTGATGTCCCATAGAAATCAAGCGTTCACAAAGATGAGAACCAATAAATCCTGCAGCTCCAGTTACTAATATTTTCATTCTAAATCTTCTCCCTTTTTAATACCATAATACGTATAGGCATATCCTTTTTTACGTGTATTTTTTCTAATAGCTAGATTGCGTTCTAACGATTCTTTTGTCTTATACCCTCTAGGATGATCTAAATGTAAACATAATGCTCTATGGCGTATTTGTTTTCCTTTTACACCTGCATTTTCCAATCGTTCACCAAGTTCTCTATCTGGTCCTCCGTATTGCATACGTTCATCATAACCGTTTATACGTATTAAGTCTTCTAACCAGGCAGAAGAGTTACAGTTATTAAAAGAAGCATTAGATGGTGTTACTGTGTCTAGTAATTTTGCTACGGTTTCTCCGCTGGCTAATTTTCTATATTGAGAGGAACCTAATGAACCATTCTCTTTTAGCCATTCTACATTAAAGCAGTTTCCAGAAATGATATCATTTTTTGTAATACCTTCACTTAAATTCATATCAAGCTTGCAATAGCCACCAGATAAAAATTTACCCTTCTCAGCATAAATAGCATGACGTTCTAGAAAATCTTCTTTAGGAATACAATCTCCATCAGTAAATACGATGTACTCATTATTTGCCTTAGTAAGTGCTACGTTAAGGATTGTTTGTCTACGATAACCTTCATCTGCATGCCATAGATGATGCAGTGGTACAGGGTAATCATCTTGAAATGATTTTATTAAATCTTCGGTTTCTTTACCAGATCCATCATCAGCTATAATAACTTCAAAATCTGGATACGTCTGTTTACTATAACCATATAGAACCTTCTGTAACCATTTTACGTTATTATAAGTCGCTATGATTAAAGTTATTTTAGGGAGTTGTTGCATTCAGTTGATTGGTTTATGCAAAAATAAACTTTTAATTATAAAAAAGTTAGTAGTTTTGCTAACCTACTAAATTTATGGAGAAACTAACCGCAATAATCCCTACTGGTAATGAAGAGCACAATATACGTGAGGTACTTTCCTCCGTAGCATTTGCCGATGAGATTATGGTTGTAGACTCCTTTAGCACTGATAATACAGTAACTATTGCAAAAGAGTTTACAGATACAATCCTACAACGTAAGTATCATTATTCTGCATCTCAAAAAAACTGGGCAATTCCTCAAGCAACTCATGAATGGATTCTTCTTGTAGATGCAGATGAGCGCGTAACGCCAGAATTACAACAAGAAATCATCAAAATCCTTAAAAACCCACCTAAAGATGATACTGTAGGTTTTTGGATTTATCGTAGCAACCATTTTATGGGTAAGCCAGTACGGTACAGTGGATGGCAAAATGACAAAGTGATTCGTTTATTCAGAAAGAGTAAATGTGCTTATGAAGATAAGATGGTACACGCAGAAATTATTGCAAATGGTAAGGTTGGTTTTTTAAAGAATCGTTTTCATCATAATACCTATATCACTTTAGATAGTCATATCAAAAAATTAAATCGTTATGCCGCATGGCAAGCTAAGGATTATGATAAGAGGACAGGAAAACTACACGGATATCATTTTGTAATTAAACCATTCTGGGGGTTTTTCAAACATTATGTAGTTCAAATGGGCTTTAGAGATGGCGTGGTAGGCTTAATCATAAGTTATCTTCATTCCTATGCCATATGGATGCGTTATGCCAAATTATGGCTCTATAGACGCGGTTTGAAGTAATATTTCTTTATACGCTTTCGCGAAAGCGTATACTTTACATTTTAAAAATAAAAAAACAGCAATTAATAAATTACTGTTTTTAATATTCAAGATGTAAGATTAAATTTAGATTCTCTCCTATTAACGTTCTTGTATACCAAAGCAATTGGCAGTCCATCCTAAACCTTCCCATGCAATAACCCAAGCACCAGCAGATTGAGCACTTTGATTTGCCGTCGTTGAAACATAAACTCCATTTAATTCTCTATAACAAAAAATACCGCCTCCAGCAGCTCCACCATTCGTGTTTTTTAATTGCTTCGTATTTAATTTTTGAACTCCGCCTAACTGTAACATGTTTTTTAACATAATTAATGTTTTAAAAATTAATAATATTAAAACTACAATGACTTACCTATACGTACAATAATCATTTCATAAGCGTAAGCGATTAATGTAAATATGTACATATCTATACTAGATATAATCATACATACAAAAGTCATTAGTATAGATTAAAATACTAATGACTTTTACAATTAAATTATTATAGAATAACCTACTGTTGTTCCATAATTACATAATAATATGCAATTCCTATAGGCCTCCCTACTCCAACAAATCCTGATTTTACAAGTACAGCATTTGTATTTCCTGGATATAATTTTTGCAGTTTGCTAACTGCATCAGCTATTGCAACATTAATATCTGAAGAGTTGTAAGCATATCCAATCACTTGATTATCATTAGTTTGAGTAAGTGCTTCTGGAACAGCTCCTTTTTTATCTAGTAAGTTACGTACAGGAATTTTTTCTGTACCTGATCCTGTTTGGAAATAAACAAAATCTAAGTCTGTAGCATACGGAATTGATTTGCTTACTGTATAAGGGAAATATCCTATTACTTCACATGGATCTCCTACTACCATAAATATAGGAGGATAGATTTGCGCTGCAGATTGCTCAATTCTAATTTTACAGTATCCATCTTCATGACCTTTTGCTACAATCGTAACTTTTGGATCATTACCTATTCGGTATGCAAATACTTCATCTGGGTATAAAATTTGACTACTCATAATACTTGGTTTTTTATTTTGGTCCTACTCTATTAAAATTGGTTTTTCAGAATCCACCAGTTATAATTGAAATAGTGTAGCTACTTAATAAGGTGTATTTCAATTACTATGTAAAATTCTGATTATCTATGCTTTTAAATAAGAGTAAAAACACTAATTAAATAAAACAGGAGTAAATACCTGTTTTTCAATTAATTACAAGTGATTAATTGAAAAACACACAATAAAAAAAGCTCTCTAAAGAATGAATCTCTAGAGAGCTTTTAAAAACAATAACAGTTTTTAATAGGTTATCAATTTAGTTATTACCCAAAATAAGTGGTAATCCACTATCGCCAGATCCTACCACAATTACTTTTGAATTAGGAGATTCTGCTAATTTTAAGGTTGCTTCTATTCCTTTTTCTTGAAGAATTTTATCGGTAAGAGATGCACTTAAGATTTTATTTGCATCTGCTTTTCCTTGTGCGTCAATACGTGCTTTATCTGCTTCCTTTTGAGCTGTTACGAGTCTAAACTCATACTCTAATGATTCTTGCTCTTGTTTTAATTTACGTTCAATTGCTTGTTTAATCGTAGGTGGTAATGTTACATCACGTATCAGTATATTATTTAATTGAATATATTGATCTTCAACGATTTTTTGTGTTTCCTGAAAGATTTCTTCTTGGATAGCATCACGTTTACTACTATACAATTGTTCTGGAGTATAGCGCCCTACAACACTACGAGCAGCACTTCTAATCGCTGGCTGGATAATTCTTTCTAGATAATCCTTCCCTTTTTGGTTATGAAGCTTTCCTATATCTGCTGTTACAGGCTTATACCAAGCAGTAGCATCAATCTGAATTTCAAGACCATTTGAAGATAGTACTCTCATTTCTTCAAATAATTGTTGTTGACGCGTTTCATAATCAATCACTCGGTTCCAAGGAGCGATCAAATGAAATCCAGGGCCTAAAGGTTCCTTTTCTGGATCTACTCCATTTGATAATGTTTCATACAGCACACCTGCATGACCTGCATCTATAGTTACAGCAGATTTTGCAAGTACTACAATTGTAATAATTAAAATGATAATAATGGGTAGTCCCACTTTTGGTAATTTATCCATGATTTATTTTTTTGGTTATTTATTTTTTTTATGTAAGACCGTTATACTTTCGCATAAACCATTCTATGGCTAACAAAGCTGTAAGTATCCCTAATAGCCATTTCCAATCTATTAAAGGTACGATATTTTCAGTGCTTTTTTGGACAGGACGATATGCATTATTACTAACTAAGCTTGTTATAAGTTGATCTATGGCCTCTAACGTATACAGACTTCCTCCAGTATTAGTAGCTACTTGACGTAGTAATGTTACATCTGCATTTAAGAATTGTTGTTCTACTTCAAAAGGAACAATTGTAAAAGTTCCAGATCTAGCGAGTCCTTGATCTTGAACTGTCACAGTAAAGGTATATTCTCCAGGAGGTAAATTACTCACATCTATCTCATAAGTAGTACGTTGTAATAAAAATGGAGCTTCATATACTGCTTCTGTTTCTTTATTAACTGCTTTCATCGTTAATGCAGCTCGATTATCAAACACATAATTTTTATCAAAATATTGTGCATATAATTTTACAGATCCATTACCATAATAAAAAGATTCATAATCCAAATTTAATCTACTCTTCTTTTTGTTGGAAGCTGCATATTGAACAAGATTATCTATAAAAGCATCAAAATCCTCAAAACTACGACTATCTACAAAGCTCTGTGCTCTCCATCTCCATAGTCCTTCTCCAAAAATATATACTCCTCTTCTACCATTTTGATCTGTAGTAGCAAGTAATGGATTCTCTGTAGTAATAGCACCAATTTTTTGGTACAAAGCAATATCTGCTTCCGTTCTAAGTGTCACATCACCAAAACTAGTTTTTAATGGAGGAAAATCAGAAAAGCCAATATCATCAAGTATAAATGTCGAAAAATTAGCATTAGAAACTCCTTGCACATCTTCGTCCTGAGTAGTCACTTCGTGAAAAACAACTTCTTGCATTTGATTCAGGATATTCCAATCGGTTTTTGGTCCTGTAATTGTGATACTATTTTTACTTAGGTCTGATAGTTCTTTATATAAAGGTTGAAAAACACCATTAGGTTGATATAACACTATTAACTGATAGTCATTAAGTCTACCAATAGCCTCACTTGGTTTTAAAAAGGTTACCGTACGCAAACGATTACTTTCTATGCTATTTTTAAGCATTCCAATATCTGGATGCAAAATATCGGATACAATCAGAACATTTGTTTTTTGGTCAATAACTTCTACGGCAAAGTTTTTTACATTATTCTTGGTATTCTTTTCGTTATCTATAGCGTCTAGGCCTATAGAAAACTGTCTTACACCTACAGTATTTGCAGGGATCAAAATATTAAGTATTTGTGATTTCTTGTCAGGAGAGAATGAAACACGTTCTTGGTGTAATACACTAGAACCTGAGCGTACTGTAACTCTAGACTGTACCTCGTTTGTTCCATTATAATTTGCAAAAATTTCAACTGGAAATTTATTATTAATATATGCGTATCTGTTTACATTAACTTGTCCTAATGAAAGATCATCATATACCGTGGTATCCCCCACTATAATAGGGTATACTTCTTGAGCAAAGTTTTTACTACTATATTCAAATGCTTCGCCAAAAGTTTGATTTCCATCAGAAAGTAGTACTACAGGTGCTATATCATTACGATATAAAGATGTAAATGATGTAAAAACATTTGAAATATTTGTTTGCCTTTCGGCGAAATTTAAAGAGTCAAGATTTGTTACGTCTGTTCCAAAACTAAAATACTGGATATCAAAGGCATTATTTAAGGCTTTGCTTTCGCGAAAGCGTACCACAGCATTTTGCACACGATCTCCATATCCTAGATATCCCACACTTGCAGTATTATCTATCGCAATAGCTAGAGAAGGCTTTTCTGTATAATATGTTTCTTGTTTATACGTAGGATTAATAAGCATAAGAAGTAACCCAAAAACAGTACAAAACCGGAAGAATGCATATATCTTATTGCGCTTGGTTTTATAAGTAGCCTTATAGAAATATTGGAACATAGCAATTGCCAAAGCGATAACTATTGCTCCAATAATTAATAATAAGGTTGTATTTGTCATATATGATTCTAGTCGTAAGTAAGACTATTATGTTAACATTCCTCCATCAACATTAAGTACTTGTCCAGTAACATATGCACTTAAATCACTCGCTAAAAACACACAAGCATTTGCGATATCTTCTGGCTTACCTCCTCTTTTTAAAGGAATAGCATTACGCCAGCTATTTACTGTATCTTCATCTAATTTTGCAGTCATTTCTGTTTCTATAAATCCTGGTGCAATAACATTTGTACGTATATTACGTGATCCAAGTTCTAACGCCATAGATTTTGAAAAACCAATCATTCCTGCTTTTGAAGCTGCATAGTTTGCTTGTCCAGCATTTCCTTTTACTCCTACTACAGAACTCATATTTACAATACTACCATAGCGTTGCTTAAGCATCGTACGTTGTATTGCTTTAGTCATATTAAAAATAGATTTTAAGTTAACCTCTATTACTTTATCAAAATCTTCTTCAGACATACGCATTAGTAAATTGTCTTTTGTGATCCCTGCATTATTAATAAGGATATCAATAGCTCCAAAATCTTCTGCAACATCTTTTATAAGTTGTTGTGCTTGTTCAAAATCGGCTGCATTACTTTTATATCCCTTTGCTTTTACTCCTGTAGCATTGAGTGCTGTTTCTAGAGTATTTGCTGCATCTACAGAAGAACTATAGGTAAATGCTACGTTTGCTCCATGTTGGGCAAAAACTTCAGCTATTCCTTTTCCAATACCGCGACTAGCTCCAGTTATAATTGCTGTTTTTCCTTCGAGTAATTTCATATATCTAGGTTATTTAATCTTAGTGTTTTCTTTCATATCAAATATAAGGAAATGGAAAAGGGTGTGCACAAAAAAACCTCTTGAAAATTCAAGAGGTTTATCATAATTATTTTATAAAATTAGCAGTTTAACCTAATACTTCTGCTATCTTTTTTCCAATTTCTGCAGGACTATCAACAACATGAATACCACATTCTCTCATAATTGCTTTCTTAGCTTGAGCGGTATCATCACTCCCACCTACTATAGCACCTGCGTGCCCCATAGTGCGTCCTGCTGGTGCAGTTTCTCCAGCGATAAAACCTACAACTGGTTTTTTGCTTCCGCTTTCTTTATACCAGTTTGCAGCATCTGCCTCTAGTTGACCACCTATTTCTCCGATCATTACTACAGCTTCTGTTTCTGGATCGTTTATGAGTAATTCTACAGCTTCCTTTGTCGTTGTTCCAATAATTGGATCTCCACCTATTCCAATAGCTGTTGTAATTCCAAGTCCTTGTTTTACAACTTGATCTGCAGCTTCATACGTTAGTGTTCCAGATTTTGAAACAATCCCTACACGCCCTTTCTTAAACACAAATCCTGGCATAATACCAACTTTTGCTTCTTCTGGAGTAATCACTCCAGGGCAGTTAGGGCCTATTAAGCGGCAATCTATATTTTTAATATAATTAGATGCTTTGATCATATCTGCCACAGGAATACCTTCTGTAATTGTTATAATCACCTTGATACCTGCATCAGCAGCTTCCATAATAGCATCGGCTGCAAAAGCTGGCGGAACAAAAATGATAGTTGTATCTGCTCCTACATTTACTACTGCTTCTTCTACAGTATTAAAAACGGGACGGTCAAGATGTACTTGTCCACCTTTTCCTGGAGTAACACCACCTACTACGTTTGTACCGTATTCAATCATTTGACCTGCGTGAAAAGTACCTTCACTACCAGTAAATCCTTGAACAATAATCTTTGAATCTTTATTTACTAAAACGCTCATTGTTTGTTTTTAAATTTTGCTATTGCAAAAATAGTTTTTTTGTGGGCTTTTGTCGAAGGTATTTTTACAAATTTACACCTCTATAGGAAATCATTGCTTCCTTATCTTCTTCTGCGGGTTGACTCATTTGATAACCGCGATGCATTTGACCATCTTTTATACTCCAAATAGCCATAAAATGTGCTACTGGAACTTCTTCATTAGGGTTCTCTATCATCCTAACAAAATATGTAAAACGAATGGTCACGTTATCTCCTTCTTCTAATAAATGTGTGATATCACATCGTACAGAGTCAAATGACTTTGATGCTTCAGAAGCCATCGTAAGTATATCTTCTCTATTCATATGAGAATACCCAGTTCTAGCATTCCAAAAAAGTTCCATTTCGGGATGAAGGTATTTTTTTACATTATCAAGCTCATTAAAAAAGTCTGACATATAGAAATTACTGACTACACTCTTTGCATTTATACTCATTGCTTACTCTTTAATTGTTCAATTAATTCTGGAATCATTCTTAGATTTGCGAGTTCTTTATACTTTTCTCTAAAACCTCCAGCGGGTGTACCAAAATAACTCTTTCCTCCTTCTAATGATTTACTCACCCCACTTTGAGCAGACACGACTGCTTTTTCTCCTATAGTAATTCCGCTTGTAATTCCAACTTGTCCCCATAATGTGACTTCATCTTCTATAATAACACAACCGGCAATTCCTGTTTGTGAAGCGATCAACACTTTCTTTCCTATGACCGTATCATGACCAATATGTACTTGATTATCAATCTTTGTTCCTTCTCCAATGGTTGTATCTCCTGTAACTCCTTTATCTATGGTACATGCAGCACCTATATCTACATGATCTTTTATTACTACACGGCCTCCAGATTTTAACTTATCAAATCCTTCTGGTCGTTTTTTATAATAAAAAGCATCACTCCCTAAAACTGCCCCAGCATGAATAGTTACATAATCACCTATAACGGTATTATCATAAATACTAACATTAGAATGAATGAGGCAATTTATACCTATAGTTACATTATTGCCAACAAATGTATTAGGTTGGATAATGGTTCCTTCTCCTATAATAGCGGTATCAGAAATTGATTTTTCGGAACTTACAAATGCTTTAAAATAGGTTGTAAGCTTATTAAAATCTCTAAATGGATCATCAGAGATCAGTAATGCTTTCCCATCTGGACAAGCTACTTCTTTATTAATAAGTATAATCGTTGCTGCACTTTCTAATGCTTTTGTATAGTATTTTGGATGATCTACAAATACAATATCTCCAGCAGTAACCACATGTATTTCATTCATGCCTAACACAGGGAAATTAAGATCTCCAATGAACTTAGCATTAATAATTGTTGCTATTTGTTGTAATGTATGTGGGTTGGGAAATTTCACTATAACCTATTTAAATACCAATCCCGCACTATAGCGGGATTTATGTAACATATATGGTATGTTTATTCTTTAATACGTTCTTTATACGTTCCTTTTGCTGTTTCAATTTTGATTTTATCTCCTTCATTAATAAATAAAGGGACGTTTACTTTAGCACCTGTTTCAACAGTGGCAGGTTTTGTAGCATTAGTCGCTGTATTTCCTTTTACACCTGGCTCTGTATGAGTTACTTCAAGAACAACACTTGCTGGCATATCTACAGATAGAGGAGCTTGGTCTTCTGAGTTGATTAATACAGTAACAACATCTCCTTCTTTTAAAAATTCTGCAGCGTCTATCGTATTTCTTTCTAATGTAATTTGATTATAATCTTCTACATTCATAAAGTGATAGGTTTCTCCTTCTGGATATAAAAATTGAAATTTATGTGTTTCAACACGTACTTCTTCAATTTTATGTCCCGCAGAAAATGTGTTATCTAATACTTTTCCTGTAGTAACACTTTTCATTTTTGTGCGTACAAATGCTGGACCTTTACCAGGTTTTACGTGTAAAAACTCTATAATTTTATAAATATCGTGATTATAATGTATACATAATCCGTTACGAATGTCTGATGTTGTTGCCATATTTTTTATACAAATAAACCCATTGTGAATATGCGGTTTATTAGTTTTTTAAGGTTAAACTAATTATTCAATAAAAGGTCAATGACCTTGTTTTATATGCTTTCGCGAAAGCGTACAAAGAGATTATTTTAATTGGTGCTAAAATACCCTTTCATAATACCACGTTGAGAATTTCTTATAAATTGTAAAATCTCATCTCTTTCTGGCGTTGCTGCCATCTCTGCTTCAATAATTTCTACAGCTTGGGTATTATTATAATCTTTTTGATAAAGAATTCTAAATATATTCTGAATCTCTCGTATTTTTTCAGTGGTAAAACCACGACGGCGCAGTCCTATAGAATTAATTCCTACATAACTTAAAGGTTCTCTACCTGCTTTTACAAAAGGTGGAACATCTTTTCTTACCAATGATCCTCCTGTCACAAATGCATGGCTCCCTATCGTACAAAATTGTTGTACCGCAGCCATTCCTGCTAAAACGACATGTTCTCCTACAGTAATATGCCCAGCAAGAGTACTGTTATTAGAAAAAATACAATTATCTCCAACAATACAGTCATGTGCTATATGGCAGTACGCCATAATCCAACAATTCTTACCGATCTCGGTTTTCATACGATCAGAAGTACCTCTATTTATTGTAACACATTCTCTTATAGTTGTATTATCTCCTATAATAGTAACGGTATCTTCATCATTAAACTTTTTATCTTGAGGTATTGCTGAAATGACAGCTCCAGGGAAAATACTAACGTTTTTTCCAATTCGAGCTCCTTCCATGATCGTTACATTAGATCCTATCCAGCTACCTTCTCCAATCACAACATTATTATGAATGGTAGTAAAAGGTTCTATAACTACATTTTTTGCAATTTTTGCACCTGGGTGCACATACGCCAGTGGTTGATTCATATAGTTAGTTATTCTTTACTTTAACAATTTGAGCCATAATTTCGGCTTCCGAAACAAGTTTCCCGTTTGCATACGCACGTCCTTGCATTTGGCAAATCCCTCTACGTATTGGAGACATTAAATCTAATTTAAATATAAGTGTATCTCCAGGAACTACTTGTTGTTTATAACGTACATTATCTATTTTTAATAAGTATGTTAAGTAATTTTCTGGGTCGGGCACTGTACTAAGCACTAGAATTCCTCCTGTTTGTGCCATAGCTTCAATTTGTAAAACCCCAGGCATGACAGGAGCTCCAGGGAAATGACCAACAAAAAAAGGTTCGTTCATAGTAACGTTTTTCATTCCTATAACGCTTTTATCTGTTAGCTCTAAAATTTTATCAACCAATAAAAATGGAGGTCTATGTGGTAACATCTCCATAATCTGATTTACATCTTTTACTGGTGGTGCGTGTAAATCTACTACAGGAACGTGATTACGACGTTCTGCTTTTATGATTTTCTGTAATTTCTTTGCAAATTGAGTATTTACGTAATGCCCAGGTTTATTTGCAATTACTTTTCCTTTTATACGAGTTCCTATCAAGGCAAGATCTCCTATAACATCTAGCAACTTGTGACGTGCTGCTTCATTAGGATGATGCAATGTCAAGTTATCTAGAATACCATTAGGCTTTACAGCAATATGATCTTTATTAAATGCTACTCGTAATTTATCCATTGTTTCTGGAGATAATGGTTTATCTACATACACAATGGCATTATTAAGGTCTCCTCCTTTTATCAATCCATGCTCTAAGAGCATTTCAATTTCATGAAGAAAACTAAACGTACGACTATCAGATATTTCTTTTTTAAATTCAGAAAGGTGTTTTATACTTGCATTTTGAGTCCCTAAAACTTTGGTTCCAAAATCAACCATTGTCGTTATTTGATACTCATCAGAAGGCATCAAAATAATCTCACTACCAGATTCTTCATCTGTATAAGAGATTACTTCTTTTACCACATACTCATTACGACACTCTTCTTGTAATTCTATACCCGCTTTTTCTAAAGCTTCTACAAAGAACTTAGAAGACCCATCCATAATAGGTGGTTCTGATGCATCTAACTCTATCAAAATGTTATCAATCTGTAGTCCTACGCAAGCTGCAAGTACGTGCTCTGTTGTTTGTACAGTAACTCCATTCTTTTCAAGGTTAGTTCCTCTTTGTGTATTTGTAACTAGAGAAGCATCTGCATCTATAATAGGTGCTCCTTCTAGATCAACACGCTGAAATTTATAGCCATGATTCTCTTTAGCCGGTTTGAATGTCATGGTTACATTTGCTCCAGTGTGTAATCCAACACCTGTAAGCGTAACTTCCTTAGCTATTGTACATTGTTGTGCTCTAGCTTCACTCATTGATTTATTTTTTTTTCTAATTGATTAACCGTTTGAACAATCTTAGGTAAATTTTTGAAATGTACATATGAACGATTCCAGTCTGCATATCCAAACGATGGAGAACCTTGTAATGTTTCATCATCCTTTATATTTCGTCCAATACCGGATTGTGCTTGAATACGTACACGATCTCCTATTGTGATATGCCCAGCAATTCCAACTTGTCCTCCAATAAGGCAATTTTTACCAATTTTTGTAGAACCTGCAATTCCTGTTTGCGCTGCAATAGCTGTATGCGCACCTATCTCTACATTATGAGCAATTTGAATTTGATTATCAAGCTTTACTCCTTCTCTTATTACTGTAGATCCTAATGTAGCTCGGTCTATGGTTGTGCCTGCTCCTATGTCTACATAATCTTCTATAATAACATTTCCAGTTTGAGGCACTTTACTATATTCTCCCTTGTCATTGGGTGTAAACCCAAAGCCATCGGCTCCTACAATAGCGCCACTATGTATATATACTGAATGACCTATCACACAATCTGAATACACTTTTGCTCCAGAAAATAAAACACAATTATCACCTATGGTAACATTATCTCCTACGTACGCATTAGGGTAAATTTTTACATTATTCCCAATCTGTACATTATCACCTAAATATGAGAATGCCCCCAAATAAAGTCCTTCTCCATAAGAAGCAGACTCAGAAATATAACTAGGTTGTTCAATCCCTGACTTATTTAACTTTACTTGATTATAGTATTCCAGAAGTTTTGAGAATGATTTATAAGCGTCTTCTACTCGTATAAGTGTAGTGTCTATATCGTTTTCTAATTCAAAGTCTGTATTGACTATTGCAATAGATGCTTTTGTTGTGTATAAATATGAGGTATACTTAGGATTAGCAAGAAATGTAAGAGATCCTGATGTTCCTTCTTCTATCTTCGCAAGTTTAGAAACTTGAACCTCGGGATTCCCTTCTACAGTTCCTTCTAAAATACCTGCTATTTGAGCTGCTGTAAATTTCATGTGTCGCAAAAATAACAAAAAACTTAGTCTTTAGGTTTGGGGTAACAGATATAGTTTTTAACTACTTCCTTTGTTAGGGATTTTAAACTAAGCTGATCACTTGCTTTTACTACATCTACAAGCTTCCCATTATTTAAAAGTATATTGATTCCGCCATGGGTGTAATTATATCCTTGATTTGATATGTTTCCTGTAAAAACAAAGTATGAAGCCTCATGTTCAGTGAGTTTATGAGTATTTATTAGTTGGTTAATATATTTCTGTTTTCTTTCTTCAGAAAATGCCTTTTTCCGAATTTTTACTTTTAATAGATCTCTATTAATAATAGATTTTGATAGTTCTCTTAATACAAAATCGTCTAAAAGACACCATTCTTTCATGGCAGAAATAATATCATAATCATCTAATTTTGAAAATGTATCTAAAGAATCTCTAAAGTTATCTTGATTAATCTTGTTTTTAAGAAAAAATGACAGTGCCGTACTTGCTGGTAATTTGACACCTTGGTGTGATAGTTCTTTTGCTCTTTTAAGTACACGGGTAATTAACTGTTCTGCAACGACACCAGTTTTGTGTAAATACACTTGCCAATACATAAGACGCCGCGCTACCAAGAATTTTTCTACCGTATACACGCCTTTCTCTTCTACAACAAGTTGATCGTCTTTTACATTAAGCATAGCAATGATACGGTCTGTATTAATATTGCCTTCTGCCATTCCTGTATAAAAACTATCACGTTTTAAATAATCTGTACGATCCATATCAAGTTGACCTGAAACCAATTGATTTAAGAATTTGCGATGATACGTACCATTGAATATTTCAAGTGCTAGCGTTAAACTTCCGTTAAACTCTTTATTCAAAGCTTCCATAAAAGCAATAGATATTTGCTCATGATGCACTTCTTCTATAATACTATGTTCCATTGCATGAGAGAATGGACCATGCCCAATATCATGTAATAATATAGCAATAAGGGTTGCTTCCTCTTCTTCTAGAGATACATTAACTCCTTTAGATATAAGGGTCTTAAGTGCTTTTTGCATAATATGCAAACACCCAACCGCATGATGAAAACGCGTATGGTGTGCTCCAGGATATACGAGATAAGATAACCCCATTTGGGTAATACGTCGTAGTCTTTGGAAATAAGGATGCTGGATAAGATCAAAAATAACGCCATTAGGTATGGTAATAAAACCATAAATTGGATCGTTAATTATAGTAACTTTGGTAGGCTGTTCAGTCACAGAGAGAATTAAAAGATTTTAAACAAATATACCACTAATCACACTAGCTTTTAAGGATGCTTTTTTAGCTTTCGCGAAAGCGTATAAACACCACACAAAATACATGAGCAATATCAACATACTTTGGGTAGATGACGAAATAGATTTACTAAAACCACATATCTTATTTTTAGAAAAGAAAAATTATACTGTTACTACCTGTACTAGTGGTACTGAAGCTATAGAGATTATAGATGAACAAAATTTTGATATTGTATTTCTAGATGAAAATATGCCTGGACTTACTGGCCTAGAGACTTTAAGTGAAATAAAAAATAAGAGAGAAAGCGTTCCTGTAGTGATGATCACAAAGAGTGAGGAGGAATATATCATGGAGGAAGCTATTGGTTCTAAAATTGCAGATTACCTGATTAAGCCTGTAAATCCAAATCAGATTTTACTAAGTCTCAAAAAGAACTTAGACCACAGCCGTTTAATCTCTCAAAAGACAGCATCGTCATATCAACAAGAGTTTCGTAAGATTGCCATGGATCTTTCTATGGTAAATTCTTTTGAGGAATGGTCTGAGTTATACCAAAAACTCATTTACTGGGAAATGGAGCTTGAAACGATAGAGGATCCTAGTATGTTTGAGATTTTAGAGTCTCAAAAAGCGGAGGCAAATAATCAGTTTTGCAAGTTTGTAGATAGAAATTACCCAGATTGGTTTGGTTCTCACGATGGTCCCGTAATGTCACATACATTGTTTAAAGAAAAGGTCGTTCCAGAATTAAAGAAAGGGCAACCTACCTTATTTGTGGTGATCGATAATTTAAGGTTTGATCAATGGAAAGCTTTTGAACCACATCTTAATACATATTATAAAAAGAAAGAAGAGGATACCTATTACAGTATCTTACCTACAGCTACTCAATATGCTCGTAATGCTATTTTTTCTGGTTTGATGCCTAGCGAGATGAAAAAAAGGCATCCAGATCTATGGCTTGATGATACCGAAGAAGGTGGGAAAAACATGCACGAAGCCGATTTTTTAAGAGCGCAACTTAAACGTCTTCATTTAGATCTTACCTGGGAATATCATAAAATTACAAACCTTAAAAACGGAAGAAAACTAGCTGATAATTTTAAATCCCAAAAGGATAATGATCTTACAGTCGTGGTGTATAATTTTGTAGATATGTTGTCACATTCTAAAACGGAAATGGAAGTGATTAAAGAACTTGCTAGCAATGATAAATCATATAGATCTCTTACAGAGAGCTGGTTTAAAAATTCTCCATTATTAGAAATGATACAGCAAGCACAACAAATGGGCTTTAAGTTGATTATCACAACAGATCATGGGACGATTAATGTAAAAAACCCTTCAAAAGTGATTGGAGATAAAAACACGAGTTTGAATTTACGTTATAAAACAGGTCGTAGTCTTACATATGAGAATAAAGATGTACTCGCTGCAAAAGACCCAAGAACGATTCATTTACCAAGTATCAATATGAGTAGTTCTTTTATTTTTGCAAAGAGTGACTTGTTTTTTGCCTATCCAAATAACTATAATCATTATGTGAGTTATTACAGAAACACCTATCAACATGGTGGTGTTTCATTAGAAGAGATGGTCATCCCTTTTGCGGTGTTAGAACCGAGATAAATACAAGTTACTACCCTAAAAATATAAATTCCTTCTCCTTTGGGAGAAGGTTAGGATGAGGGAAGTTTTTTAATAAAATAAGAAACGGTAATTCCAGTCACTCTCTTAAAATGATTGGTAAAGGATCGTGTATTAGAAAAACCAACTTCACTTGCTACTGCTTCTATGGTATAAGATCTGAATTTTGCATCTTCCTGTAGTTTATAAATCGCATACTGCACACGTAATGTACTCATATACTGAGAAAAGTTAGCTCCTTGTACTGCATTGATATACTTAGATAGATAGGATGAGTTAGTGTGCATAGATTGTGCAAGTGACTTTAAGGTAACAGCTGCTTCTAGATAACCTTGGGATTGCTCAAACTTTTCTAAGCCTTTTGAGATTAATGCAATTTGAGCGTCGTCTAAGCCTAAAGATTTTGGAGCTATGGCTAAAGAAACTTCTTCTTTTACTTGAGAAGTTTCTCTTTGTTCAAAATCTTGCTGTAATGCACTAAATTTCTTTTTACTTCTGTAATGTGCACTTATATAATATAAAATTACAATGCCAGAAATTCCTAAGAATATAAAAACAATATACTTACTTCTTTTTTCTGAAGCCTTTTCGACATTAAGCTTTGAGATGACTATATCTTTCTCAGCGAGTAGCTGTGGTACTGTATATTCTTGTGTTATACGATTCCCTATTTCTAGATAGTTAGATGAGATCTTTTTATCAAAAGCAATGAGCTTATTAAGATACAGTAATTGATTTTCTGTATCCTCTATTTCTTTATAATGATTGATTAATAGTTGATACCCCTCTCCTAGTTCTTCAAACTCATCATCCGAAATTTGATATAAGCTATCTGCTTTTTTAATAGAATGTATCGCTTCTTCTTTGCGATTGAGTTCCCATAATGTGAGCCCTTTTATCACAGAAGATCGACTAATGGCATAAAAATCTTCAGGGTTTTCTAGTTCTAAAAACTTATTAGTAAAATCTAAAGCTTCTAGATATCTCTTTTCTCTGTATAAAATCCCTCCTTTAAGCCCATAATATTGTATTTTATATTCATCAAGATTATTTGTGATTCCAAACTGATATACAGAATCAATATAAATTGAAGCATTTTTCAGCTCATTTAGTTCATAATTAGTCTGAGCTAATTGATATTGAGCTGTAACATATTTTAATTCTTTATTTTTTTTAGAAAAAGTAGGGTATCTAATTGTATCAAACTTTACTAAATATATAAAAGATAACTCCTTTTTATACTCTTCTATTGCATGCTTTTTATCACCCCAATCTGCTCTTAAAGCATTAATATCTTTTCTAACATAATAAGATAAATAATCATTTTTATTTCTCTCTGTATATTCTAAAGCAGTAAACAATAACTTCATTGCTTTTTTATAATTTCCAGTATAATAAAAACTTTGGAATTTCAATAAATATGCAACAGCTGGTTGGAATTTATCATTATAATTTTCTGTATATGCAATTGCTTTATCTAAATAATCAAATCGTAATCCCTCCAATTGTCCTAATAAGCCATAAGCTTTCCCCATATTTAATGTATCATTTACAGAATGTGCTTTCCAGAGATAGGTCATTGCAATTTCATGAGCAAAGAGGCTATCTGGTTCTATTTCATAATCTGGAGCAGTTCTATTAAAATGATCTATAAAAACTTTATAGTCCTTATCTTTTAAAGAATCTATAGGGGTATATCCTTCTAGAATGGGTTCTTGGGCATAGACAAATATTGGAAAGAAAAAATATAAAATCAAAGGAAGTACGCATTGTTCTAATCTCATAAAACGAATGTAATTAAATAATAGTAGGAAAATTTATTAAAATGCATGGAAGATTTATAAATGTACCAATACGAATGTTGTATAATCATTGGAAAGCCTGCAATTTTGTATCAGTTAAATAAGGAATTCATTTATCAAATTACTACATCAAAAACAGGGAATTTGAATTAAATAATTAGGTAACTGTTTTCAATAAATTATCCCCAACTTGTATATTAATAAAATATTTTATGTGTGGTGCATAACAAGCAAGCTGGGGATATTTAACAGTAAGGAAACTGACTTTCAAAATATAACCTATTAAAACAGTACTTGACAAGTTTTAAAAATTAATTAATTACAATTTAGATTTAATAAGTTCCTAACATTTCTTCAAATCATAAAAAAATGCTAACGTTTTGTTAATATACCTAGATGAGCCTTTTTTTTATATATTTAACATCCCAAGTTGAATTTACAGAATGAAAATAACCTACGTACTATCCGAAATAGATAGTATCGCAACACGAATAATTGAATGTTCAAAGAGTAATATATTACTTTTTTATGGCGACATGGGTGTTGGAAAAACAACACTCATCACATCATTAGCAAAACAGTTAGGAGTATCCGAAACTGTGTCAAGCCCTACATTCTCAATAGTTAATGAATATAGAACCTTAGAAGACAAAGTCCTCTATCATTTTGATTTTTATAGAATAAATCATGAAGAAGAGGTTTTAGATATTGGTTTTGAAGAATATATCCAACAAGGAGACTGGATCTTTATAGAATGGCCTGAAAAAATAGCAAGTTTTATACCAGAGAATAGTCAAAATGTACAGATTTCTATAGATAAAACAGGTCAAAGAGTCTTAATTTTAGAATAAATATGTTAAAATTATGTTAATTTTTAATAAGAGAGGTAGGAGTTTTTTGTAGGACGTTTCTGATTATATTTTTTACTCTCTGGATGAAAAACAAAAAGAAAATCAGTTTAACGAAGAAAATGTTTTTAAAGGATACTAAAACAACTAAGTGACATATATGCTGTATAACTCTTTTTTTTGAAAAAGGGCGCGAATGTACAAAAAAAAAATGATAGTAAAACTTTTGGAGTGATTGATGATTTTTGTAGCAACAAATCATTAATATTAAACACTCACGATTATGAAAGTTAAAGCTTTACTATTAGCCCTGCTTATAGCAGGTGCAACAGCACTTATGTACACTGCAACCAACGAAAACAATGCAGACCAAGCAATTGACAAAAGAAAAGTTAAAATCCCAGGGCAAAACCAAGTCAACTAAGGATAAACGAATTTTCGATAACAAGAAAAAAGGATTGTTTTATGGTAGTATTATTGCTATATCTATCATAATATCACCATACTTTTTTTATCTGTATCAAGGAATCCCAGATGGTGACGTCTGGGATTCTCCTTTTGGAGTAATTAGTAGTAATTACTATGGGAGTGTTCAGGTATTGTTCTGGACATTATTCAATAAAATTGTACCATTATTTTTACTGTTAATTTGGTTTTTTACCTGCAGACATTGGTGGTATCACGCGATACTCGTACCGATCTGTATGATTATTTTTCAGATATACACTATCTTAAATGATGAAATAATATTTCCAGATTCTAGTGAAATTTATATTCTCGCTCCTATTATCTTTATCATGCTAATCTTCTCATATACAATTAGAACAAAGATTTTTGATAAAATACATGGGATTGATCTTAGTGAGTTAAGTCGTGTAAATTGGAAAGGGGAATTACAAACAAATGAAAAAGAAGAAAATAATATTGATGAAGACGAGGACCCAATGTATATGGGACGTTAATCTTCACAAAACTTTTTAATTCTAAAATCTCTTTTTAATCCGTATTTTTGAGTATTGACCTAATCAAAAGCATGGATACACCCAACAGCCCATTTACAAGAGCACAACTATTACCTCAAGAAGAAACTCTTGAGATTGCTAAAAAAAAAGGAGAGTTATTCATTGGCATTCCTAAAGAAGCTCACTTTCAAGAAAGACGTGTATGCCTTACTCCTGATGCCGTTGCTGCACTTACAGCAAATGGACATCGCGTTCTTATAGAGTCTAAAGCTGGTGAAGGAGCACATTATACAGACACCGATTATAGCGAAGCTGGTGCCGAGATTACAAATGATACCGCAAAGGTATTTTCTTGCCCCATGATTCTTAAAGTAGAACCACCATCTCTTGAAGAACTAGACATGGTCAATCCGCAAGCGGTATTAATTTCTGCTTTACAACTTAAAACACAAAACAAAGCCTATTTTGAAAAGTTAGCGAGTAAAAGAGCAACAGCTATTGCTTTTGAATTTATAAAAGATAATGATGGAACCTATCCAGTAGTACGTTCATTATCAGAAATTGCAGGTACTGCTGCTGTACAAGTAGCTGCAGAGCTTATGAGCAATGCAGAATCTGGCACTGGAATGCTTCTAGGGAACATCAGTGGTGTTCCTCCTGCAGAAATTGTTATTATAGGCGCTGGTACCGTCGGTGAATTTGCAGCACGATCTGCTATTGGATTAGGTGCTAATGTAAAAATATTTGATAATTCTATTACCAAACTACGTTGCATACAGTCTAATATAGGCAGGCCCATGTATACCTCTACGCTACAACCTAAAAATTTAGTCAAAGCACTTAAACGATGTGATGTTGTTATTGGAGCCGTACGAGGAACAAACAGATCTCCAGTTATCGTGACAGAAACTATGGTAGAAGGCATGAAGAATGGCGCTGTTGCTATAGATGTAAGTATTGATATGGGTGGATGTTTTGAAACTAGCGATGTCACCTCGCATCACAAACCTACATTCATCAAACACGGAGTTACACATTATTGTGTGCCAAATATACCTGCTCGATTTGCTAGAACTGCCTCAATATCATTAAGTAATATCTTCACTCCGTATCTTTTAGACATAGGAGAAGAAGGAGGCATAGAAAATAAGTTGCGTTTTGACAAAGGATTGAAAAACGGTTTGTATTTTTACCACGGCGTTTTAACCAATAAATCGGTAGCAAATTGGTTTGACCTATACTACCGAGATATCAATCTTCTTATTTTTTAAATATATGCGTTTATTACATCGTATAGGCTACTATTTAGGTGGCTTTTCTATAGGCTTAATTATTTTAGCATTTTTCTTTAGTGGTAAGAAAACCAGCTGCGCTTACTTCCCAGAAGCTCGAGTACTAAAGAATATCAACACAAAAACATACACTCTTTCTTCAGAAGCACAACAAGCGCTAGATACACATCAACTAGATACTATTGCTGTCAATTTGGTATTAAAAGAAGGAGATATAGATTTTAGCGAAAGTCAAACTAGAAAAGAGCCTTGCGCTATATATGCAGTGTATGGTTCAATAAAAAATGATCGAGAACTTAAACTTATTCTTGAGAATTGTGAGGAAAAGGTATTTATAAAAGAAGTAGTCATTGTAAAGTAAGTTCTCTTTGGTATTGATCCTGGTTTTGCTTTCGCGAAAGCAAAAAAAAGAACACTCTTACACCAATAAAGACCTTACTTACTAAAGATGTCTATATTTTCCTGCGTTTACGCTCTGCCTTTATAAGTTCTAATTCTCTATTGGTTTGACCCGCAACCGATGTATTTTCTTCAGCCCTACGTATAAGGTACGGCATCACATCTTTTACAGGACCAAATGGAATGTATTTTGCTACATTATACCCTTCGGAAGCTAGATTAAAGCTTATATGATCACTCATTCCGTATAATTGACCAAACCACACACGATCATCGTTTGATGCAATTGTTTTTGTCTTCATAATATCCATCGCGAGCAAACAACTATCCTCATTATGAGTTCCTAAAAAAACAGAAATATCTTCAAGGTTATCAAATATATAGCGAAGTACTTCATTAAAGTTATCATCTGTTTCCTGTTTACTAGCACAGATAGGTGTAGGATATCCAAGTTCCTCGGCACGGTCATTTTCTTTCTCCATATAAGCGCCTCTTACAATCTTCACTCCTATCTTAAACCCTTTTACCTTTGCCTCTAAATGTAGCTTCTTAAGGTACTCTAATCGATCCCAACGATAGCATTGTAAGGTGTTATACACAATCGCTTTCTCTTTGTTGTAAGTTGCCATCATTTGTGCCACTAGATCATCTGCTGCAGTTTGCATCCAACTTTCTTCTCCATCTATGAGTACAGCAACATCTGTTTCTTGTGCTTTTTTGCAAATTTCATCAAAACGAGTTACGATCTTAGTCCATTCTGTTTGCTCTTCTTCTTTTAAACTTGCGCCTTCAGAAACACGTTGCCAGATATCAAAACGACCAAAACCTGTAGGTTTAAATACCGATATAGGCATCGCTTCTTTTTCTTCAGCAAAATCTGTAAGCTCTACTACTTTACGTAGACAAGCATCAAATTGAGCCTCATCTTCTTTTCCTTCTACAGAATAATCCAACACAGAACTTACACCAGCAGCATATAACCTGTCCATCACAGGAATACAATCATCCTCACTAACGCCTCCACAAAAATGATCAAATACTGTAGATCGTATCAAACCTTCTACTGGTAAATGCACATTTAATGCAAACTTTGTCATCGCAGTCCCAATACGCACAAGAGGTTCTTTTGATATCATCTTAAAAAGAAAATAAGCGCGTTCAAGTTCACTATCCGATTTAAGCACAAAAGCGCGCTCTGTATTTTCAAAAATAGAAGAAGCCATAATTCAATATTTAGTGTTACAAATATAATTCAAACAGAATGTGATTTAAACAAAAAGATAGTAATTTGGCACCATCAAATTTGAATCTATGCAACCTATCATTGCCGCAAACTATGAGATTGTTTTTAATACCACTGGTTATCAGAAACTCAATACTCTTATACAAGCAAATACATATACAAAAATTTTTATCATTGTAGATAGTAATACACAAGAGCTTTGTCTTCCTAGCCTTCTAAATGCACTAGAAACTACGGTTGTTATAGAAGTTATTGAAATAGAGCCAGGAGAAACTAATAAAACAATTGAAACTTGCTCTGGCGTATGGGATGCATTAGCAGCGCTAGATGCTGACCGGAAAGGTTTAATTATCAATCTAGGTGGTGGTGTTGTTACTGATCTAGGTGGCTTTGTTGCAAGCACATTTAAAAGAGGAATGGATTTTATAAATATCCCTACATCACTCCTCTCTATGGTAGATGCATCTGTAGGTGGTAAAACTGGCGTCGATTTGGGAACTTTAAAAAATTTAATTGGTATTATTAATAATCCTCAATTAGTTTTAATAGATACTAGTTTTCTAGCAACACTTCCTAAAAATGAAATGCGTTCTGGTCTTGCCGAAATGTACAAACACGGACTTATTGCTAGTCAGGAATACTGGGAACAGTTTTCTGACTTAACAACCATGACTACAGACGATCTTAATCAATTAATTTATGACAGCATTATCATAAAGAATAATGTTGTTTTAGAAGATCCAACAGAACAGAACATTCGCAAAATGCTAAACTATGGCCACACATTAGGACATGCTATAGAGTCTTACTGTCTAAGTAATTCTAAAAAACAAACGCTATTACATGGAGAAGCTATTGCAATAGGTATGATATTAGAAAGTTATCTTTCCAATAAACAAACTGGACTACCTCAAGAACAACTAGAAAATATTAGTACTATACTTTCAAATATGTATGATCCTGTATCTTTTTCTAAAGATGATATACATCAGATAATAGAACTTCTTAAATATGACAAAAAGAACACGAACGGTAAAGTCAAATTTGTACTCTTAAAAGAAATCGGAATAGGAGTTATTGATCAAGAGATTCCTAATGACCTAATACATCAGTCATTTGAATATTATAGTAACTTGAATATATAGAGGTTCTTTTTATAAGTAGCGATCCTCTATAAGTGATACATGATGTTTTTCATGTCCTAATGTTATAAACCCTATTGCGCGCACAGACATCGGGCTTCCGCTTCCCATGCCTACTTCTTTTAACATGGTATCATCAAAGTTTTCAAAGAGTGCTATAGTAGCACTTCTTACCGCTTGGTATTCTTTAACAAGTGAATCCATAGTACGTTGATCTGCATTAGATGGTGGGATAAAATTATCTTGATCAAAACCCAAAAGATCTACTTTATCTTTTCTCGCAAATCGTAATGCTCTATAAGAAAAGATACGCTCCGTATCTATAACATGCATTAATACCTCTTTAGGAGTCCATTTACCGACTTCATATCTAAAATCTAACTTATTCTCAGGTATGGTATTAAAAAAAGAAGCGACTTCCTGTTTCCCAGCAATAAGAGCATCTACTAAAGAAACCTTCTCATTAATTCTTCTTACAAAAGATTCATAATAAGGGTTATATTCTGAGTCGTTTAGATCGGTTGTAAACATAGTTCAAGTTTTTATAGTAAAAATACTAACTAAAAAACCCTTCTAAAAAATTTAGAAGGGTTTTTTATCTATTAATAAGGATTACTTATATAAGGTCTTGAAAAATAGAATGCATTAATCGTTTTTTGTCATTGAGGCTTTCATCTAGAGATATCATAGTTTCCGTACGGTAAACTCCTTCAATATCGTCCAATTGGAATATGATATTTTTTGCGTGATTAGTGTCTTTTGCACGTATTTTACAAAAAATATTAAATTTCCCTGTAGTTACATGCGCCACAGTTACAAATGGAATTTGAGCGATACGTTCAAGAACAAAAGTTGTTTGTGAGGTTTTGTTCAAAAACACCCCTACATACGCAATAAAGGAATATCCTAATTTTCCGTAATCAAGTGTAAGCGAAGAACCAATGATGATTCCTGCTTCTTCCATCTTTTTTACGCGTACGTGGACAGTTCCAGCAGATATAAGTAGCTTTTTTGCGATATCTGTAAAAGGAATTCTGGTATTCTCTATGAGCATATCCAGTATTTGATGATCAACTTCGTCGAGTTTAAATTTTGCCATTATTGTATGATTCGTTGAATTTAATTCAAAATTAAATCATTTTTATTGAACAATCTTTAATTATCAGGGATAATTCAAACTATAACGTTATCGTAATGCCATTATCTAAATTAATTTGACTTATATCGACTTTTCCAATTACATTTTCTGTTAAAATATTTTTTATTTCTTGCCCATAAACATCAATAACTCGATGCCCAAATCTAGAAGAAGTCATTTTGTTTTCAGAAAATTGAGGAATAAATACAATTTTACCATTAGTCAATTTTTCTAAATATTGGATTTTTATGTCTCCACTAGCTGTATTTGTAAATAAGATATCGCAAAAGCATTTTTGATGTTCGGGAATACTCCAATATACTTCTTCTTTTAAAGTAACTTCATTACAAATTCCATGTAACCCAGCAACCAATGCCATAAAAACATAACGACGCGTTTCTTCTCGATCATAATCTTCTGGATAATGACCAGCCTCAAAAAGCAATGTAGGTGTCCCATTTGCTTGAAAAGTATCACCCGTACAATTCAGGTTAAAGCCATCATCATAACGACCAATTTGCTCTGGCAAATAAGGTTGTAACTCTTTATATATATGAGCTATTACATCCATAGACCGCTTTCGCGAAAGCGTAACACCCCTACTTTCATCTGCAGATGGGGCTAAAAAGGATAACACAGAAGATGTCGCAGTCTTTTCAAAACCAAAAATAGTGCGTTGCCCATGAAGGTTAAAACAGTAATCAGGTTTAAACTCTTGATACAAATCCCACAATAAAGTACTTTCAGGTTGTGATCTGAGCTGTGCATCTCTATTCAAATCAACCTTATTTGCATTAATTCTTGTAAATGCACTTGCGCCATCTGGATTTAATATCGGAACAAAACACAATGTACAAGAAGATAAAATCTTTTGTATTTCCGGCAATAATTCATCTCCTTGAAAAATTTTAAACAAATCAAAAACTGCTTTTGTCGTCGTACTTTCATTTCCATGCATCTGTGACCATAGTAAAATTTTTGTCTTACCTGTTCCAATTGTCACACTGTAAATAGGTCTTTTTTCTACAGAAAATCCAAGTTGTTTTATTTCAAATTTTGATGGTAAATTTTCTAATAAATCAGCAATAGAATCGCTATGAATATAACGCCCAAAAAGCTGTTTCTCGTGATGATTTTTGTGCCAATTAAAAAGTGTGTCCAAAAGTAAAATGTCTTTATTTAGTTACAAATGTAAATTATAATTAATTTACATTTGTAAACAATCAATTAATGCTTGATCGTTCCAATTGTAAACAAAAGTACAAGGAAAAACCCCATAGTAACATGGAAATTATCCATGTTACTATTTATAAATAAATAAATAATTAATTATCAAGTAATTATGAATTTTATATAAAGTAGTAATTTAAGTAATATATTATATTAAAGATATTATTATTGTGAAAGAAACATCAAAAGTTTACATTTGTAACGTATAATACACAAAGCAATTATTTACAATGGTAAACAGCGCAAAATTTGCACATAGAGTAGATAAAATACTCAAAGAGTATGAATTATCGGCAGCTACATTTGCTGATAAAATTCATGTTGGACGCGCTACAATATCTCATATTTTATCAGGTCGTAATAAGCCAAGTTTAGACTTTGTGATGAAGGTCATTCATGCCTTTCCTCAAGTAGACTTATATTGGTTATTAGAAGGTAAAGGATCTTTCCCAAAAATAGAAATATCTTCTACCTCCTCTCCTACCCAAATTCCTAAATCAAATTTTGAAAAAACAATAACTTCTAAAACTGATCTTAAAAATGATACCTCAAAAGCTATCCAACATATTGTAGATCAAAAAAAGAATAAAGGAACGATTAAAAGAATTATCATTTTCATGGAGGATGGAACCTTTGAAAATTATGAGCTATAAATCACCCTCATGAATATTCCTTATATCTATAAGTAGGTATAGTATTTTGTATTTTTACGCTATGACGCATAAAATAGCTACTTTTTTTATTATTCTATTCTTTCTTATTTCTTGTAAAACCCCAGAAAGAGACTGTGAAAACTTTAAAACTGGTGAGTTTAGCTTTGAGGAGCTTATTGAAGGAACCCTTGTTACTACTCGTTTTACTCGTAATGACACATTAGAAATCGCATACTTTAATGGAAAAATTGACTCATCTAGTGTTAGATGGATTAATGACTGTGAGTTTATCGTTAAAAAAATAAACCCAAAAAGCATGAGTGAAGAAAAAGCTGTTCATATGAAAATATTATACACTGAAGGAGAATTTTATACTTTTGAGTATTCCCTAGTTGGGAAAACCAAAAAACAAAGAGGAACTGCCCAAAAACTAAACTAATATTTTAGAAGCTCTTTATCTAGTGATGCAATGTATTAATCAATATGATATTTGCAAACCTTATTGATAGATAGATTGATTATCTATATTTTACCATTTCATTCTCCCTTCATGTTGAATTTATTAGCTTTCAATTTCGAAAAAAGAAAGCAATTTAATACTACAATATATTCTCTATAATATTAAAAAACGACTATCATAGAATAGTCGTTTTTTAATATTATACATTTTCATTTTATCATAATTAACTGATATTAAGACAATTAATATTTATGGCACGCAACTTGTTATATACAAAACGTGTTCATCAATCAAACACACAGTTACGAATCTTAAAACACGCATTATGAAAAAGCTCACATTATTACTTATCGGTCTACTTACTATAGGATTTACATCTTATGCTACAGAAGAGAATACAACAACACACAACAGAGGAGCTGTATATGATGGTTCTAAATATATATTTATAGAAAACGGAATTGAATTTTCAGTTTTTCCTGATGGAGAATTTGATTTTTATATTCCTGAATATACACAAGGAATAACTGTAGGAGTAAATGCTGGACCAATAGGCATAAGCTTTAATACTGGTTTTGATTATGATCCATATATACAATATGATGATTATGGAGCTGTTATTCAAATAGAAGACACGCCACTTTATTATGATTATAACGGTCGTTTAACTCAAGCCGGTGAAGTAATTATAAACTATAGTAATAGCCGAATTAGAAGAGTTGGAGGTTTATACATTCACTATAACAACTATAATGTTTTCTCTCATTGTACAGGATTTATCAACCTATATAATAGATCATATGTATATAGCCCGTTTCACACTTATTTTTATAGACCAGTATATAACAGATGTTTAGTATATACGACTCCATACAGAAGATATTACACTCCGGTAAGATATAGTTATGTATATCATACAAACAACTATTACAGAGGATATAATAATGGATATGGATACCGCAACTCTAGACGTGATTTTAGACGTCCTACAACGGGTCGTGTAGCACACAATAATGGTCGTCGTGATAATGTAGATCGCAATAATACTCGTTTTAGCAACGTATCTCGTCCAACTGCAACAAACAGTTCTAGAGGGATTGCATCTAGAACAGACCGTACAGCATCAAGAAACGATAACTCAAGAGGAATCGCATCTAGATCAGACCGTACAACATCAAAAGGAAACTCAAGAGGAATCGCATCTAGATCAGATCGTACAACATCAAAAGGAAATTCAAGAGGTGTAGCTTCTAGATCAGATCGTACAACATCAAAAGGAAATTCAAGAGGAGTCGCATCTAGATCAGATCGTACAACATCAAGAAAAGGAAACTCAAGAGGTGTAGCTTCTAGATCAGACCGTACAACGTCAAGAAAAGGAAACTCAAGAGGTGTAGCTTCTAGGTCTTCAAAAAAGTCAAGTAGTGCATCAAGATCTTCTTCTAGTAGAAGTTCACAACGCAGTACAACACAAAACAAAGCAAGAAGTCAACGTTCAAGCGCTCCTAAAGCAGCAAAACGTAGCTCAAGCAGAAGTTCAGGTGCTACTTCTAGAAGTACGAGTAAAAGTCGTTCTAGTTCTTCAAAAGGAAGAGCAACTACAAGTAGATCACGAAGAGGATAAAAAAAATATAGATTTTTGGTTGGTTAGTTTGAGAGTCCCCAAATGCTTATAGCGTTGGGGACTCTCTTTTATGATATCATTTTGTATAGATGTATGGTACGCTTTCGCGAAAGCGTATACAACAACACTCCAATATACATTACGATACTATGTAAGACACATTACGTATCTTTAGATTTCTAAAATTTATACACCATCATGAATAAATCAATCATCCTTATTGCCATCCTTATCCTATCTATAGCTTGTAAAGAAGGAAGTACATCATCACCAGAAACAGAAACAGAAACGCCAACTCCAATGACGGAAGCAGATATTCTTGCCAAAGCAGAAGCCATTCATAAAAATGTAATGACACTAGATACACATTGTGATATTAATGTCAAAAACTTTACTGACTCCATAAACTATACTCAAAAGTTAACTTCACAGGTAAACCTTCCTAAAATGAACGAAGGAGGTCTAGATGTACCTTGGTTTATTGTGTATACAGGTCAGGATTCCTTAAATACAGCAGGATATAAAGCAGCTTATGAGAATGCGATGACTAAATTTGAAGCCATTCATAAACTTTGTGAAGAGATTGCGCCAGATCAAATCGTACTAGCAACTACTTCTGAAGAAGCTAGACGTATCTGGAAATCTGGTAAAAAAGTAGCCATGATCGGTATTGAAAATGGATATCCAATAGGAGAAGATATTACCAATGTTGAAAAATTCTATAACCTCGGAGGACGTTATATGTCATTAGCTCATAATGGGCATAGTCAGTTAAGTGATAGTAATACTGGAGAAAAAGACAATGTATGGCTACATAACGGATTGAGTGATTTAGGAAAAGAAGTCGTTGCCGAAATGAATCGTGTAGGTATGATGATTGATGTATCGCATCCTAGTAAAGAAGCGATGCGACAAATGATTGCACTTACAAAAGCTCCAATTATAGCTTCGCACTCATCTGCTCGCGCCTTATGTGATCATAGTCGTAACCTAGACGATGAGCAATTACAATGGATGAAAGAAAATGGTGGAGTTGTACAAACTGTAGCATTTACAAGTTATTTAAATACTGAGAAATTTGAAAAACGTGCAGCTCATGAAGTAGAGATCGCTAAAAAAATAGCCGATTCTATGGGAGTTACTTGGCTTGATGGTAGAGATGCTGTGATGGCACTAGATAACGAAGCACGTGAGAAGTATTTTGATTTCTTAGGAACAATGGCAGCCATACGTCGTGAAAAAGTAAAAACAATGAAAGACCTACCACCTGCTGTAGGTGTAGGTGATTTTGTTGATCATATCGATTATCTCATAGAAAAAATGGGAATAGATCATGTTGGAATCTCTTCAGATTTTGATGGTGGTGGTGGTATCGAAGGTTGGAGTGATGCTTCTGAAACAATGAATGTTACTATAGAACTTGTACGTCGTGGTTATACAGAAGATGAAATAGAAAAATTATGGAGTGGCAACCTTTTAAGAGTACTGGATGAAGTACAAGCAGTGGCCGCAAAGTTAAAAGCATAATCGCCATACATTTCAAACATTGACTGAAGAAGAAAAAAACAAAGAAAAACGTAAGACGATTCCGCTAACCAAAGAGGAATATCTTACGTTTTTCTTTTTTCCATATACCAAAACTACACTTAAGAGTTTTACTGAAAACTTCAACAAATTAGAAGATGAACGTTTTGAAAAACATAACTTCAATACAAAGTCAAAACAAACACAACAAGCAAGAAGACTTGGTTTATTATTTTATGCAATACTCATTTTTATAGCCATGACGCTTTTAAATTACTATAAAATCATATAGTAATACCATTTACCTATTGAACTTACTATAATAAAACGCTAACAACCACATTCCAAAAAAATATGGGTTATTCAGTACTGTGACATACTAAATAACCCATAATATTAAAGTTTCTTTTATTTATAAATTCTTAAGAACGATACTACATATCTCTTTCTGTACAGATTTGATTAATACGTAAACGAAGTTTACGTTCATAATCTTCTTGCAACCAGTCTCTATAATTTTGTGTATTATTCATAATACTGTATGAGTACTGTCGTACGCGATAAGCAATATCTTCTTTCAGCTTTCTAGCAAGGATACGTGCATCAAATACATCTTCACTATTATCTACAACCATAAGCGCATGCTGTTCTACAGCATTATCTAGCGCTACCTTTGCCTTACTTCCCATAGCAACAACACGTTTGTATTCCTTTTTAATATCAAAGTATACTTTATCCGTATTTGCAAATTCTTTACGTAAATCTGGTGGCATTATATATGCAAAATTGCGCTCTATCTCTTCGTCCCCTATTAAGTTTTCTAAATAGAAGTCTGGAAATTGGAAAATCTCTTTCCAGTCTATAGGTGCTTCCCATAATCCAAAACGTGCTGCATTATTTCCTAAATCTAAGACTTTAAAATCTTTCTTATGAGGTAAAATACGAGAACCACGACCTATCATTTGAAAATACAATGTAAGTGACTTTGTCGCACGATTCAAAATAATAGTATCTACTGTAGGTTCATCAAAACCAGTGGTAAGAATACTTACCGAAGTAAGGATAGCATCTGGCGTATGTTTAAACCATTCTAAAATCTCTTTACGTTCTTTTGCACTATTTGTATTATCGAGATGACGTATGGTATATCCAGCTTCTATAAATGTTTCTTGTACATAACGAGATGTATTAATCCCGTTATTAAAAATCAATGTCTTCTTTCCTTTAGATTGATCTTCATATGCAGCAAGTAGTTTCTCCTGCATAGAAGTGTCTGTATATAGGATATCTGAAGACTTTACGGTATAATCACCGTTAATTCCTAGCTTTAGGGAAGATAACCCTACATTATAGCTTATTGTCTTTGCTTTGGCTAGAAATCCTTTCTCGATAAGAGCAGGAATACTCTCTCCAATTAAAAGTTCATCATAGTTATCCTTCATAGGTAACTTGATATTAGAACTTAAAGGTGTTGCTGTAACGCCTAGAATAAAAGATTTATTAAAGTAGCTAAATAACTTTCTAAATGAGTTGTAGTGAGCCTCATCTATGATAACGAGTCCTACATCTTCAAACGTTATTTGCTCTTCCTGTAACCTATTAGTAAGTGTTTCTACCATGGCTACATAACACATATAGTCTTCTGCTCCGTCTAGCGTTTTTACATCACTAGAAATCACCATATTTGGGACTTTAAATCCTGTAAGCATACGTGATGTTTGTACAGAGAGTTCTATACGGTGTGTTAGAATAACAACTTTCTTATTATTTTGTTCTATATATCTACGGACTATTTCAGAAAAAATAACGGTTTTTCCTCCTCCTGTTGGGAGTTGGTATAATAGATTATAATCTTCTTTAGATTTATCAATGCATTCAAAAACTGCATCAAGATCTTTTAATTGATAATCATATAATTCTTTTTCTGGGGCTTTATTTTTTTCTAAGATTTGGCTCAAAAATGAAAGTTTTTCTACGATTTAAATGGAATCTTGCAAAATTAAGTGATTTTTACGCTTTCGCGAAAGCATAATTCATAAATCTCACAAAGGCTATCAACAATTAATCAACAAAGTCGTTTGCGACTTCTTCAAAGTCATCGGTAATAAGCCAATCTTGATCCGTAGTTTGATCAACAATAGCTTCGATTCTTGAGCTATACTCCTCTTTAAGTTGATGATACGTGAGATATTGTAGCGTTTCCTTAAAAGAATTGAGCATACTTTTATAAAAAGCATCCGGCATACTAGCACTGGTAGCACTATATGTTTGTGCAATTTCTATATTAAATAACATCAGATCTCCTAGCAATTTTGGATCTACTCCTAGGGTTTTAAAATGCTTGATATATTTTTGTGCTATAGATCTTCGTTTACGCGCTCTTTTTCTTTTTGTAGGGAAATATTCGTTACTTATTTTGATTTTTGCTCCCTCTATGAGTGCTTCTTCCTTAGGGTTAAAAACAAAATCATAAAAAGTCTTCACTTGTGGGATGCGCTCATACAAATCCATAATCTGCTCTCTCAAAGCATTTTCGTCTAATTCTTCTATGTATTTCTTAAGGGCACGCTTACTCATAAAATAATCTTGTGTTCTAAACGAATTTATAACAAATTTTACTGGCAGAAAGAGATTCAAAAACTTAAATTTGCAATCCAAGAACGATAAAACTACATAACCACAGATATGAACACACTTCAAAACTCTAAAGCTGTAAAATTGATTAACAAACTCATAGATGATGTTTATCAAAATGGAATTATTATAAATACTGTGGTAGATGATCTTACGACATTACGTCCATATACTATAGATGAACAACTTCCATTATTAGCAAAAGCTACTCGCCTAGCTGCCGAACACATTAGTGAGCATGAAACTTTTTCTATTCCTATTCCACAGGATGATCCTATAGTAGAAGGAGAAGAAGGCGAAGATGAAGAAGCTCCAAAACCAGCTGTAGAAGCTGTAGAGGTTGATCCTAAGGAAAGTTTACACTACTTCTTCTGTCTTATACGTGATATTGATAAAAAAGTAAATGAGGACGAATTAAGAGAATATGTTGCAGCACTTAATGCATTTTAAGAAGCTTCTCTAAAATTATATAAAAAGCCGAAGATGTCTACATCTTCGGCTTTTCTGTTTATACTACGTATTTATATAAAGTTACGAGCTTGCTGTTTTACTTGGTCTTACCTCTATCTTACTTGGTAATGTTCTGGGATGCATCTGTAATAAGTCTAATACAATCTGTCCGATATCTTCTGGTTGAATACGCCAGTCTTTTCCGTCTTCTGGTGATCTCCCTCCAAAATGACTACTCACCGATCCAGGCATAATCGTAGTTACCTTCACATCATCATTACGCACATCTAACATTAAGGCTTGTGTAAACCCTGTTAATCCAAACTTACTTGCATTATATGCCGTTCCGTTTGCAAAAAAATTGGTTCCTGCAAGACTAGAAATGGTCATAATGTATCCTTTAGCTTTTTTGATAGCTTCAAGACTTGCTTTTACAGAATGAAATACTCCAGTAAGATTAACACCTATGGTTTCTTTCCATTGATCAACTGTCAAATCGCTAATTTTTGCAAAATGCCCTACCCCTGCATTTGCTATAAGTACATCTATTTGTCCGTAGGTTTTCAAAACCTCAACAACAACTTCTTGCATCGCAGTATAATCACGTACATCGGCTACAAGTGGTAATACTTTGCCTCCATTAGGGGTAAGCTCGTATGCCGCTTTAAAAGTTTGATCCTTATCACGTCCTGTAATCACGATCCGCATTCCTACATTTAATAATACTTCTGCAATGCCATACCCTATTCCTTTTGTTCCTCCTGTGATTAATGCTACTTTTCCTTTGAGTTGATTCATTATATTCAATTTTGAGTAAAGTTACGATTGCTTTCGCGAAAGCGTAAAAAGAATTTTATAAAATTACCTCTTAGATCACACCAAATAGATTGCTTAAGAACGATCTCGATAGTATCTTTGTAGAAAATAAAATCCTATGCTCAAATCATTCCGTATTTTAAGCTTACTAGAAGGTATTTCGTTCCTTGTTATCCTATTTGTAACCATGCCTCTTAAATATATTTGGGACAATGGTGACCCTAATAAAGTTATAGGAATGGCACACGGATTTCTTTTTCTTGCCTATGTTGTATTTGCAATACTTATGAAGCCAGAACGAAAATGGGACAACAAAACATTAGCCATTGTATTGCTATGTTCTATCATCCCATTTGGAACTTTCTGGATGGATAAAAAGTATCTAAGAGATTAGATTCCTATTTAAAGAAAGGAATACTAATGTAATAATTAGGTTTTTCTCCATTGCTTGCTTTTACAGCATTTACGATTGGTAATACAAATGCAAGTATGCAAAGTACAATAAGTCCTATGATTCCTAATCCTACCAAGAAGATAGCAGGAATACAAAGTATTACATATATAAATAAGCTTATTTGAAAATTAAGGATAGACTTTCCGTGTTCGTCCATACCATGTACTCTATCTTTATTTACGATCCATAAAATAAGCGGTACTATAAATCCACCAAAACCTGTTACATAATCTAATAGTTGAGATAAATGTGTCAGGACGATTAACTGTTTGTCTTCCCTTACTGCGGTTTCTTGATGTACGATTTCCATTTTTTGATTGTTTTATGATTGATTTACACTATATATGTAGTGTTTTTCTATAAAATGTTACACGATTACGTAATTTTGCATTCATGAATACACAAGACACTATTGTTGCATTAGCGAGTCCTGCAGGAGCAGGAGCCATTGCTGTTATACGCGTTTCTGGTCAAGATGCTATTGCTATATGTACACCTTTGTTTAAATCTATACACGGTAAAGTATTATCAAAACAGAAAACACATACTATCCATTTAGGACATATTATAGATGGAGAGCGTGTACTGGATGAAGTTTTAGTGTCTTTATTTAAAGGAACAAACTCTTATACAGGCGAACCAACTATTGAGATTTCGTGTCACGGGTCTAGTTATATTCAGCAAGAAATTATACAACTATTACTTAGAGAAGGATGTCGCGCTGCACAAGCTGGAGAGTTTACACTACGCTCTTTTATAAATGGAAAGATGGATCTCTCACAAGCAGAAGCTGTAGCAGATCTTATCGCAAGTGATACAGAAGCGAGTCATCAGATAGCGATGCAGCAAATGCGCGGTGGGTTTTCTAATGAGATTGCACAACTACGTCAAGAATTACTCAACTTTGCCTCTCTTATCGAACTAGAACTCGACTTTTCTGAAGAAGATGTTGAGTTTGCAGATCGTACCCAGTTTAGAGAACTCGTTGCTAGAATCACCAAAGTATTGAAGCGTCTTATTGATTCTTTTGCGACGGGTAATGTGATTAAGAATGGTATTCCTGTTGCAATTGTGGGGGAACCTAATGTAGGGAAATCTACCCTACTCAATGCGTTATTAAATGAAGAAAGAGCCATTGTTTCTGATATTGCGGGTACGACACGAGATACGATAGAAGATGAACTTAGCATAGGTGGGATTGGTTTTCGCTTTATAGATACTGCCGGAATACGAGAGACCAAAGATGTCATAGAAGGTCTTGGAATTCAAAAAACCTTTGAAAAAATAGGACAGGCCCAAGTGGTTGTGATGTTATTTAGCGCCAAAGAGTTTATTGCTTCTAGTTCACAATTTACTGTAGAGATAGAAAAGATTAAAAATCAATTTCCATTAAAGCCACTGGTTATTGTTGCCAATAAAGTAGATCAAGTTCAGGAATCTGATGTCAAAAATCTCCAATCAAAAATCCCAGATCTTCATATCCTATCTGCAAAAAAAGGAATTGGTGTTGATGCGCTTAAAGCGAAATTATTAGACTTCGTAAACACCGGAGCTTTACGTAATGATGAAACCATCGTTACCAACTCTAGACATTATGATGCTTTACTCAAAGCCTTAGAAGAAATTGAAAAAGTGCAATACGGTCTTGACACAGATCTTTCTGGAGATCTTATGGCTATTGATATTCGTCAAGCACTCTACCACTTTGGAGAGATCACAGGACAAGTAACCAATGATGAGTTACTGGGAAATATCTTTGCCAATTTCTGTATTGGGAAGTAATGAACTGTAATTTTTATATAAATACTTATTGAGAAACAGCATAAATTTGCACATCGGTATTCTTACCTCGTAATGTTATATTACCTAATAGATTGCAATGAAAATTTGTGATATCAAGCTTAGTCTTTAGGCTTTCAGAAATTAGTATTTCTTGATTATAAGCATTGCATTGTCCTTGTATTCTTGCTGCTGTATTAATAGTATCCCCATGATAAGCTATCTCTTTTTTATACTTCCCTACTTCTGTTGCTGTTACTACGCCATCATTTAATCCTGCTTTAAAAAATGGAATACAATTATAGGTTTCTTTATAGTATGCTTGTCTTTTCAACAATTGATTTTTAAACCTAAAAAAGGCATTGATACAATTCTGATTTCTTAATCCATCTTTCAATTGCCAGGTTAAAATTACTTCATCACCTACGTATTGATAGATCTCTGCTTCGTCTTCTATCACTACTCCTAAATCATTAAAGCAATCTTGTATAAAAGTACTGTATTTGATATGACCTAATACTTCTGCATGTTGGGTAGAAGATTGTAAGTCTAGAAACATAAAAATTCTATTCTCTTCATGAGGAGTATAAAATTTTCCTTGAAGCATTTTCCATAGATTATTTCCTCCAAACATTAGATTAATTTGTGATAAAGCAGCCATAAATACATCTACACAAAAAACATAAAAGTAGATAGGGAAACTTCCCTTGTCTAGAATAAAGCCTCTAAGGCTGATCTCAACTCCTAAAAGTGGAGGAAATACAATATATGCAACCAATACAAGTGTTATTAAAAAGGCAATCGAAATAACAAGTCTAATAAAAAATAATTTTCTAGCAGAAGTACGCCTATAAAACTTCTCATCAGTTAATATTTGAGCATATCCAGAAATACTACCAAAAATAGGTCCCATAAAAAAAGCAAAAAGTACTCCTTGCATAAGACTAATATCAATAACACCTTGTTCAATTGTTCCAACACCTCTAACAATAGTTAAAAATATAAAAGCTAATGTCCATCCAATGCAATAGGTAGCTATAATCCTCCATCTACGCCTATTTTTAAAACTCATTCTCATATATAGGTTATTCTCTAGTGTACTTGCACATCAAATGTATATAAATAATAACAGGAATAAATAGAACAAAGTCTTTACATATAGGCTTGGCATCCATTATTCAGTTGTATTTTAAGTATTCTTCACAAACTTAATCTATATATGGTGGTAAAAAGTGGCAAATACTATTTATGATTGATATAGTTGATCTCATCTTATAAAAATATTTTACATTTAAATAATATACATTTTTCGCAATAATAATATTTATACATTATTGACATCCAAATACTTACCATTTAAATACAAAAAAAATTGATGTCTATTTTTCACTGAGAGCTTTGTACATCTATAATTTTAGTTTCATGGCGTTAAAATCAATATCTAAAATTCCTTTTTAAGTAGATATTATGTTGGTTTTAAATTCATTGCGAATTTCGTAATTAAAGTAAAAAAATAAAAAAAAATAAAAATCAGGTATTTATAACGGGTTGATAATCAATTATTTTACTTAATTTTAGAATACAGTATCCCTATCATAATTTATTAACTAAAACTCAATACCATGATTAGTAGACTACTATTCGGGGTGCTAATATTCTGCGCCCTAAACTCAACAGCTCAGACATCTGATGCGCAAACAAACAAAAGAGTAAAAATTCCAAACATTACCACACCACAAATGACTGCTCTCAGTAATGCAGGCATTGATTTACATTGTGGTGTTCATCATGATAGTTCAGGTATAACATTAGAACTAACTCCCTATGAACAAGACATTGTGCAATCATTAGGAGTGACTACACAAGTTCTCATTGAGGATCTATCCACTTTTTATGCAGATAGAGCTACTGCAGACATTGTTAGTGCAAAAGCAACACTCTCTGCAATGAAATCTCGACTTCCAGAAAATCAACTAGAACGTTCTAGTGTTACTTCTGAAAGTATCACAAATGTGGGTCAATATATAGGTGAAGCTGAAAAAGATTGGGCAGTACCTCAAAATTTTAATTTAGGAAGTTATGCAGGATCATTCACTCTAGATGAAGCACTGGCAGAACTAGATGCCATGCGCGCTCAATATCCAAATCTTATCACAGCAAGAGCATCTGCTGCTACAGAAACTACCATTGAAGGCCGCACTATATATTTTGTAAAAATTTCTGACAATCCAGACGTAGATGAAGATGAACCTGAAACATTATATAACTCACTAATACATGCGAGAGAGATTGCTACATTGATGAATCAGATCTATTATATGTGGTATTTACTAGAAAACTATGCCACTGATCCTGGTATTAAAAATCTAGTAGACAACCATGAACTTTACTTTATCCCAATACTAAATCCTGATGGATACCAATTTAATATAGACAACAACCCTAATGGAGGAGGCTTACAGCGTAAAAACCGTAGAGTTATTACTAATTGTGGTGGAGATAATAATGGCGTAGATTTAAATCGTAACAGTGGTTACTTCTGGAATAATGGAGGTGCTTCCTCTAATCCTTGTGCGCAAGACTATAGAGGTACTGGTGCTTTTTCTGAACCAGAGTCGCGTATTGTACGTGATTTTGTACTATCTCGTGATTTTAAAGTAGCATTGGATCATCATTCGTTTAGTAACATCTTATATCACTCGTACTCTAGCATTGATGCTTCGACAGGTAGAGAAGATGAATTCTCACAATATGGTCATGACATGAGTTATTATAATAGATATGGATATGGTGCTGTAACAGAAACTGGGCCTCCTGTTGCCAGCGGAAGTCATATTGATTGGTTATTAGGTGGTTCTACTCCAGACGGAACGGGATCTACTGGATCGGGGAAAAACATCATCGGGTTCAGTCCTGAAAATGGAAGTAGTGCCGAAGGTGGTTTTTATCCAACTCCATCTAACATTCTTCCTATTTCTCAACGTGCGATGCGTATCAATCTACTAGCAGCTTATTACAGTGGTAAATATGCAAAATACAAAGACCTAACCCCTTCTAATCTTTCTAATACGACCGGGCAATTACACATAGGAATTGAATATTTAGGACAAACCCTCTCTCCTATCACAGTTACTGTTACGCCGGTATCTTCTAATCTTTCAAGTGTAGATAATGCGCAAACCGTGAATCTAGCTACTTTAGAACAGACTACATTAGACTTTTCATATACACTAGATCCAAACATTCAAGCTAATGATTCTGTACAATACGAAGTAACGGTAGCAAATGATGACTATATATTATATCAAGCAGTTATCAATAAACAATATAGCCCAACTGTATTCTTTTCTGATGATCCAGATACAACAGGTTTAAGCAACTGGACAAATAGTGGATGGGAAGTTACGACAAGCGCTTTTTCTGGAACAACAGCTATTACAAATGCAGTTGGCAGTTATGGAAATAACAGTATTGAAACACTAACACTCGCAAATCCAATAGATATTTCTACCGCGCAGCAAGCTGTTATTCAGTATTATGCAAGATGGGATATTGAACGTGATTTTGATTATACCCAAATAGAAGGTTCTATAGATGGAGGTGCTACTTGGACACCATTTATAGGCAAATATACAAAGCCAGGAAGCACATCAGATACAAATCCGTATAGTCAGAAATCAAGTACTGATGAAGCACATCAACCAGATGGAGAACCTTTATACGACGGAGATATGCAAGATAAATGGTCTCTAGAAGAAATTGTCATAGATGCATCAAACAACAGTGCTTTTCAAGGAGCATCCAATCTATTAGTACGCTTTCTATTTGATTCTGATTCTTCAAATCTAACAAGTGGGTATACCACTACGTTTAATGGTTTTACATTTGATGATTTTACGGTGACTTCTACTATTCCCGAACCACCAGCTTCTCAAACAATTACATTTCCTGCAATTGCAGATCAACTTACGACAGCAGCTCCTATTACATTAAACGCAACAGCAAGTTCTGGGCTTACTGTGAGTTATACAGTGATATCTGGACCAGCAACAGTTTCTGGTTCATTACTAACACTAGATGGCACTATAGGTACAGTCACTGTAGAGGCCACTCAAGATGGTAACACCTCTTTTGAAGCTGCAACGCCAGTATCAGTTACATTTATCGTTAATGAGCCTGCTTGTACATCAGAAATACCACAGAATCTTTTGGTAAGTGCTATTACAGATGATGGTGCTACGATACAATGGGATGCAACCAATGGGAATGGATATGAAGTACGCTTTCGCGAAAGCGGAAACACCAATTTTCAAACTCTCACAACAACAACAACATCTCAAACGAATCTTACTTCTTTAAACTCTGATACAGTTTATGAAGTCGAAGTAAGAAGTACTTGTAATGATAGTTCTATTTCACCATCAAGCACACTGATCTCATTTACAACACTATCACCGCCTGTTACGTATTGTAGCGCTTCAAGTAATAATGCCACTGAGGAATTTATAAGTAGGTTTGAATTAAACACTATTAATAATAGTTCTGGAGGTCAAAATTATAGTGATTTTACAGACATTTCTACAAGCATTGAAACCAATCTAACCTATAATTTTACTATTGAACCTACCTGGACAGGGAACGTCTTCTCTGAAGCGTATGCGATATGGGTTGATTACAACCAAGATGGCATTTTTAATGACACTACAGAACGAGTATTTACACAAGCCTCTACTAATAGTACTTCTATTACTGGAAGCATATTAGTTCCTGACAATACACCTGAAGGACCTACCCGTTTACGAGTAATTATGCGTTATAACACCATTCCTAATAGTTGTGGTACTTATGACTTTGGAGAAGTAGAAGATTATACAGTAGTTATTGTAGAAGGTCTTCCAGATACAGAGCCACCTACAGCACCTACCAATCTTACAATTACAGATATTACGCAAATTACCGCTATGCTATCATGGGATGCATCTACAGATAATATAGGTGTTACAGATTATACCGTTTTTCAAGATGGTGTGTCCATTGCAACAATAACAGGAACAGCTTATACTGCCATAGGGTTAACCCCAAATACCATCTATAATTTTACTGTAGTAGCAAATGATCTAGCTGGTAATGCATCAAATCAAAGTAATACAGTCCAGATACAAACTCAGGAACCAACCAATGGATGTATAGACGGTATTTCTGCATTGCCATACGCATTAGGTTTTGAGAATGGTCTTGATAATTGGACTCAAAATACAGATGATGATATAGACTGGATACTAGATGCAAATGGAACTCCATCTGGCGGAACTGGTCCTTCAAGCGCCATTGAAGGTTTAAATTATATCTATACTGAAGCTACTGGCAATGGGGCAGGATTCCCTGACAAACAAGCAATTATCACATCACCTTGTATTGATTTAACGGGAAGTCTTGAAGCCTATATCAGTTTTCAATACCATATGTATGGTACTAGTAACAATCTAGGTACTTTAGATCTAGAAGTAAGCCTCAACGATGGAGCAAGTTGGACTTCTATCTGGAGTCAAACTGGGAATCAAGGAAATCAATGGAATACAAAGGTTATAAGTTTAGATGCATTTGCAGGTTTATCTATCGCTTTGAGGTACAACAGAGTTACTGGAAGTGATTTTAGAGGTGATGTCGCTCTGGATGATATTCAGATCATTCAAGGCGCTATACCACCTGTAGATTCTTGTACTGCGACAGAGAATAACTATCCATATCAAGTTAGCTTTGAAATAGATTTTGATGAGTGGACTCAGAGCAATACAGACGACCTTAATTGGACAAGAGACGCTAGTGGTACGCCATCTGTTGGTACAGGGCCTAGCAGTGCTAGTGATGGCGTAGATTACATATATGTAGAAGCATCTGGTAGTGGAACGGGATTTCCTGACAAACAAGCCATATTAAATTCTCCTTGTTTTGACTTAACAGGTCTGAGTGATGCTACTTTCAATTTTGATTACCACATGTTTGGAAGTAATGATTTTGGAAGTATCGCATTAGAAGCAAGTATTGACAATGGTAGTTCTTGGCAGGAATTATGGTCTCTTACAGGTAGTCAAGGTGATTTATGGATTACGCAAGTTATTGATCTGAAGGAATATATTGGTAATACTGTGCAATTACGTTTTAATAGAATTACTGGTGGTACTTGGCAAGCTGATCTTGCTCTAGACATTTTCGAACTTGGCGGAACTCCATTTACAAATGCACCAATAACAACTAACAAATCGCAGTTAGGAATTATAGATAGTTCTATAGCAATTTCATTATACCCTAATCCTGTAGATAATGGATCACTTATTCACATTCAGTCTAGCATGGATGTTAGTTTTGAAGTATATACATTACAAGGAAAACGCGTATATACAGGGTCGAGTTCTGAAGGTTTTATACCAACGCAACAACTCAAATCTGGAGTGTATTTTGTTCATTTTAAAAACGAGAATAAAACGGTTACGACAAAGCGCTTTATTGTCAAATAAACACTACATGTTATGTAAAAAAAGAGGCTACCATGCTGGTAGCCTCTTTTTTCTATAAAGTTATGACTAATAATAGGTGATATTAATCATTGTCGATTTATCTAATATCTTTTCACCTTCATTGACAATATATGATCGTATTTCTATCGGATTATCCTGAGCATCGTATATATATACATACTCTAAGTCACGAGGTATTATTACATCTCTTTGAGGAGCATAATCTTTTCTAGATCCTTTTACGACCATATCATTCTCACTATATGAGATAGTATATCGCTCTTCATTATTATTAGAATCACTCACTTGATACGCTATAATTCTATTGGCATTGTCATAAGAAACCATTCCTCCTCTATTTAAAATCTCTCCATCAACAAAGTAGTTTTCTGAAAACTTCCATTTTTTTGGATCTTTTGAAAGATCTATCAAATCAGAGATATACCGTTTATAGACTACGTTAAATTTTTGTAATCTATTATTATGATCGTATTCGTAATTTGTGACGTACGTATTAATCGTTTCATAAAAAACATCGTATGTTTTTTTATGTACCAAGAGTTCTTTATCATATACAGCTTCTTGGTACGATTTTAATTCAAATTCAGAATAATACAGGGTAATCTCATCGTTTTCTTCCTCCCATTCTTCCAGTACATCTCGCTTATATTCTTTGATAGTCAAAAGTTTATCTTTTTTATAGATATATGAAGTACTATCTTCAAAACCATACTTTGTAAGTAACCTTCCTTTGCTAAAAACGTAGGTATAGTCTTCACTTTTAAAAATGGTATCATTTTTAAAATGTAATGGTCTTTCATTAAAACTACTAGGTTCTCTTTCTGAATACTCATCGCTTGATTCAAAACGTGTTACTTGCCTTTGTGTATTTAATATAAAAGTGTCTGTGTATGTTTCTGTAGTTTTATTATCTGGAGATGTATGTAATGTAAAAATAGTCTCCACTTCTTTTATATTACCCAGAAGATATGTTGGATTTGTTATTTTTTTGTCATCTAGAAGTTGGTAGAGTACTCCTTCTAACATTGGAATTTCTGGTTCTAGGATTGTATGATTTTGACTATATAAAATGGTGTTGATTGGTAAAAGTAATATCAATAGGAATAGTGATAGTTTCATGTATGTATGGTGGTTAGTTCACATATAACGATGGTATGATATATAATAAACGTAAAACTTGTATACAAAGTACTGTATACACAAAAGTATACTCTTATTCTACAAAAAAGGACACTCCTACATATTGTAGGAATGTCCTTTTTATAGTTGATAACTAGGATTTGTTATTGAATAATAACTTTTCTAGTCACAGTTTTATCTTCTCCAGTAATAAATTGTAAAAAGTAAATGCCAGACGTGGTTGTATATTCTCTTAAGTCTATTTGTATCGTATTACTTAGAGATGTATTTAGCTCCATAGTGCCCAACAGTTTTCCAGTAACATCATATATGTGACCTTTCATATCAGGGTTTTGCAAACCTTTTACAGATACATTTACAACTCCATTATTAGGGTTAGGAAATATGGATAGTGAACTATCTGTTTGAGTGATACCATCTACAGAAAGAGATGGATCTCTTTGCATGAATACAGTATACCCTTCACACGTACCAAGGATTATATCCATAAAACCATCATTATTAAGATCAATAAAGTCATGATCATAGTTAGGTATATTCCAAGGGTTATTAAAATCTGGATATGGATGCTCAATAATCCCACTATAAGAATCTCTATTTTCAAAAAGAACAAAGGTTCTAGCGCCTCCTTGTCCTCCTTGAGAGGTATCACATGGTGGTTCATCAGTATCTACACTTGCCAATGCTACATCTAAATCCCCATCACCATCTAAATCTTTCATTTTTACATTACCTCCCCAAGCTTGGGTTATAGTTGCTGTAATCAAGTCATTCTGTACGGTAAGGCTTTGATCTTGTACTGCACCAGTAATATGGTTTATATAATCCTGTGTATCATCTACTCCATAAGAATCTAAGAATCCATCATCATCTAGATCTCCCATAGTAAACATATAAGGTGTGGGACCTGGAAATCTGTAAAAGTTAGTAAATGTTCCATTCCCATTATTAAAAAGAACATACGTTCCTACATCATTAAATGGAGGTATAGGAAACGAGCCTAAATTTTTTACTAGATCCAAATCACCATCATTATCTACATCATGCATTTCGGCGCCAGTACCAAAACTAGATTCTCTTAAATTTCCCATACGGCTTTCGGTTTCTTCTGTAAAATTACCGTTACCATCGTTTATCAATAATACATCTCTTGTTACTTCTTGTTGTCCATAATTGACCATATAAAAATCTAAATCATCATCGCCGTCTATATCTCCAAAATCACCTGCACAAAATTGAATAATCCCAGTCAATGTTGGTAATCTTGAGCTAGATTGGTTTTCAAATCCTAACCAATCACCGCCACTATCAGCTCCTAAATTAATATATAATCTAGGTTGATCTCCAAAAGTACTAACGATAAATAAATCTATCCAATCATCGTCATTTACATCAAAAGGTATTACATCTCTAGCATCGGTATTAGATAAGAGTCCTGGAGCATATACATCAGTTTCGTCTACTAAAACTCCATTTCTATTCATTAATAAAAGATCTGTTTTTGCTCCTACAAAAGAAAAAGGAGATTTTCTTACGACAATTAAATCTTCAAAACCATCATTATCAAAATCGGCAACGGCAAAATCTTTTTCTTGATCATCTAGCAGATTTGAATTATCATTATCTGAGATGTTTGTTATTTGTATGCGTTGATCTGTTTGATCTTCAAAATCGATCCATTGAGCAAGAGCATTGGAGGATATCAAAAACCCCACAATGATAAAAAAGTAATTTCTTTTCATTTTATTTTTTTTTTACTGATTACTAATAGTATGTTAATCTACTTATATAACAGCTTAATAATCAATTCTCCTACCTGATTTTTAATAATAATTTAAAATAAATGCCAAAAGATTAAAGATGTATCAAAGCATAAAATTGTATTCATTGCTTTTTAGATAAGCAATTTCTGGAGCTAATTATAAACAGGGGATAAATTTCATATCATTTTAAATTTTCATATACTTGAAATCAAATAATTATCTAGATGATACGATTTCTAATTATAGCTGTAATAATAGGCGCTTTATTATACGTTTTTAAAGGCTTCTTTTTTAATTCTGATTATAAAAAATGTGGTAAATGTGAAGGAAAGGGGTACTGGATTGCATTACGTGGAGAAAAAAATAAATGTGATGCTTGCCAAGGTTCAGGAAAAATTTTAAGATAATTGATTGTATTACATGATCCGTATTTATAACATTACTAATACTTTATAAGTTGTATGGTACGCTTTCGCGAAAGCGTATAATTAATCATTCCAATACTTAATAAGCATTCTATTTTATGCTGAAAATAATATGTTTTTAAAATATTGACTCCTATAAATTTGGTTTATTTTTGTGCCATGCTACATTTTTTTAAAAAGAAATCTTTGTTTATTGATATCTGGAGAGGAACTCCAGAAATGCATTGTCACATATTACCTGGGATAGATGATGGCTCAAAAGATATTAGTACAAGTCTCACATTGATAGATAAGTATATTTCTTTAGGTTGTAGTCGTATCATAGCGACTCCTCATACAATGCACGGTATTTATGACAATACCCCAACGACCATTGAGAGTTCTTATAATAGCATCAAAAATCAAATTCCAACTGATGTAAAGGTTAGTTTTTCTTCTGAATATATGATAGATGATAATTTTGATAAGTTACTTGAGGCAAAAGAGATTTTACCTTTACACAAAACGTATGTGCTTATAGAAATGTCTTATTTCCAACCTCCTGAAAACATAAAAGAGCAGATTTTTAAAATTGGAACATTGGGATATATTCCAGTATTAGCACATCCAGAACGATATGCATATTACAATAATAAATTAGATGTTTTTCAAGATTTTAAGTCTAGAGGATGTCTTTTACAATTAAATGCGCTTTCGCTTTCTGAGCATTATGGGGAATCTTGTCAAAAAGCTGCTTTAAAGTTATTAAAAGACGGGATGTATGATTTTATAGGTATTGATACTCATCGTATTGATCACCTTATAAAGATAGAGCGTATGAAAATAGAAAATACGTATATAGAGTCGCTTAAAAAAGTATGCGAAAATACAAGTACTGTATTTGGATAATTTATTAAATGTGTATATTTAAAAAGTCCTGTGTTTGTAGTAAACACAGGACTTTTTATTTTTTATAGAAAATAAGGATTATGATTTATTAAATCTCAAGGATCTCTTTAAACGACTAAAAACACTTGGTTGTTCTTGTCCATAGCCATAGCCATAACCGTATTTACCACCATAACCAAAGTTTGTAATCTTAATACCATTAATAGCAAATGCTATATTCTTAAGTTTTCCGTCCTCATACAATTCCTTAGGGTATTGTAAGAGTTTCTTATCAGTATACTCTGCACGACATACATATACTGTTGTATCTGCTAGTTGACTTATAAGCAATGTATCTGTTACTAATAAAGTTGGTGCAGTATCTACAATTACATAATCGTATTGACCTCTTACATTGTCTATAAGCTTCTCAAAACGATCACTCATTAATAACTCAGCTGGATTAGGTGGTATTCTTCCAGATAATATAACATCAAAATTTTGATCATCAAAAACTACATTATTAGTTATTGATTTGGTTTCTACAGAAGAATCAAATAAATATTCAGAAAGTCCAATTGTCCATTCATTTTTATCTATATACCTATGAATTTGCGGGTTACGTATATCTGCTCCTATAAGAAGTACTGATTTTCCAGTACTAGTTAATGTAATAGCTAGATTGTAGGCTACAAACGTTTTACCTTCTCCTTTAATAGTAGAAGTAACAAAAATCACGTTTCCATTTTGATTCCTTTTTATAAAATAACCAAGATTTGTTCTTAGAATTCTAAATGCTTCTGCAAGTACAGATCTATCGTTATTTTTAATAACTTCACTTTCCTTACTGTCTATAATTGGTATTTCACCTAATATAGGTAACGAAGGAATTTCTTTCTCAAGATCAACACGGTTGTGAATTTTTGTATCAAATATTTTTTTAGTAAAAATAATACCTAAAGGGAGTGATAATGCTAAAACAAGAGCTGCAAGGTAAATAACTTTAGGCTTAGGTGATATTGGTAAATTTGAAGTATAAGCACTATCTACGATCTTTGCTTTAGGAGTTGTAACTGCAAGTGAAATTGCAGTTTCTTCTCTTTTTTGTAATAAATATAGATACAAAGATTCTTTAATAGTTTGTTGTCTTTCTATATCTCTAGCAGATTTTGCGATACTAGGTATATTAGAAATTTTCCCTCCTATTTTATTTCGTTGTCTTAGTAAATCTCTATTTTCAATTTCTAGAGATTTAACTAACCTATTGATACTTTCTTTTGTATTAGTCTTTAAATTATTAATTTGATTAGTAATTTCTATAACAACTGGATTTTCTTCTGTTGAACTTTCAAGAAGTTGTTTTCTATTAATTACAAGTTCATTAAAATCTCTTATTGAATTTTCTATACTTTGATTTTCAATACCTAAATTAGAAGGAAGTAAGCCAAATTCATTTGTACTATCAAGGTAATCTGATACAGAAGTTACTAATTCTATTTGAGTTGCAACAGCAATTTGTTTTTGATTTAATTGATTTGCATTTTCTAAAAATAATTGCCCTTCTGCTTGAATATCGGTAAGGTTATTTTTCTCTTTAAAAACTACTTTATCTGTTTCTACAGAGTCTAATTCTTCTGTTATAATAGCAAGACGGTTATCTATAAAATCTGCTGTGTTTTTAGATACTAAATTTCTATCAAATATAGCATCCTCATTATATTCATTTATAATTTCATTAAGTGTTGCTTCAGCTTTACTCTCTTGAGCAGAAGTTACTGATAGTTTTAAAATACTACTATTTTTACTTACTTGATCTACTCGTAATGCTCCTCTTAATCTTATAACTGCATTGTCAATACTAGATATTGATACTATATGGAAATTTCCATCAATGATTGTCTCTTCATTAAAATTAGTTGATACTGGTAACAATGTTAAATTATTACCATTAATTTGAAAACGTTCTCCAAACTTTTTAGTATAGAGTTCTCCTTCTTCTCCTAACTTAATTTCAAAATCAGTTAATGATTTTATCTTAACATAAAACTTTTGGAATTTAGTGATTTCTTTTTCATCTAAAACCTTAAAAAAAAATGGTTTATCATCATATAACTCGGAAGTTTTAATATTCCCTTCTTTAAAATAACGAATATTTAATTTTAAATTTTCAGCAACTTTTTTAAGTAACTTTTTAGATTTTAAAATTTCAATTTCATTTTCGAATTGCGATTTATTAAGAGCTCCACCAGTAAGTCCTAAATCTTCAAAAATTGCTATTTCTGATAAAGATGAATTTTTATCATCTTTAATTAAAATAGTAGCCTCTGTCATGTAATTATACGTACTATAACGTAAATTCAACCACGCTAATGACATACATACAATAAAAGATAATAAAAACCAAGGCCAATACCGAAGGTACTGTTGTATTTGATCTTTTATACTAATATCTTCTTGACCTGTAAGGTTATTGTTTTCTTTCATAAAAACGTAACTTTAATTTCGAGTAAGTACACTAATTACAGATATAATAATACCTGCTATAGAGATAAACACACTAGTATTTCTATTAAAACTTGAACTTTGTATCTGTGCTTTATTTGGAGAAACAATTACTACATCATTTTGTTGTAAATAATAGAAAGGAGAACTTATTACAGAAGATGAAGTAAAATCTAATTCTCCATATGTCTTTATTCCGTTTATTTCTCGTATTATTTTTACATTTTTACGATCTCCAAAAATTGTCATATCACCCGCAAGCCCTAATGCTTCTAGAACAGTAACACGTTCGTCTTCTATATTAAATGTCCCTGGACGTCCAACTTCTCCTAAAACAGAAATTTTAAAATTTAAAATTCTTATGTTAACTATAGGGTTCTTTACATACTTATTCAATAAATCTTTTAAATGATCTGTTGCTTCTGTTCTTGTAAGTCCTGCAAGTTTTATAGATCCTATTAAAGGAAATTCTATGGTTCCATCTACACTTACTAAATACGTTTGTAGTTGTTGAGCTGTTTGAACAGTCCCATTTGTAGATGGCCTAGGTACTACAGGTTGATTAAAAGGTGCTACCGTTTCTGGATTAAGAGCAGATACATTAATAGTTAATAAATCATTTCCCTTAATACTAATATTATAATTAGTATTAGCTGGATTATCTACAATTTGTTCAATATCCTGTAAGTAAAGTACTTTTTTCTTAGATACACAAGAAGTAGTCAGGGATACGATTGCTAGCAAAAAAATGCTAAATTTTATAATTGATTTCAAAGTATATTTTTCTAAAATATGAATGTGCAAAAGTAATCTTTAAAAGGTATATCAAGCAACCTTTTTTAAAACCATCTTTACAACTATTTTTGTTTCTCAACTTGGATATCTAAAATCTCAAATTCAGAATTATTGCTTTTAAACTCTGGAATTAAATGTTTTAATTTTGCGACAGTTTTATTGTTCATATTTTCTTTTGCAGCTAGTACTATTGACTTTATAGACTCATTTACTAGATGGTATTCTTTGGTTTCATCTTCACTAATCATAATTTTATCATGATGAGTAGGTAGTGTTTTGCTTTTATCACTCAATAATTCTTCATAAAGCTTTTCTCCTGGTCGTAATCCTGTAATCTTAATATGAATATCTTCATTTGGAATATAACCCGCAAGTTTTATCATCTTTTCTGCAAGATCCATGATTTTAACAGGTTCTCCCATATCAAAAATAAAGATCTCTCCTCCTTTTCCCATGGCACCTGCTTCAAGTACAAGTTGACAAGCTTCAGGGATAGTCATAAAATAACGGATAATATCTGGATGTGTAATTGTCACTGGGCCTCCAGTTTCTATTTGTTTTTTAAATAAAGGCACTACAGATCCATTTGAACCTAATACATTACCAAAACGAGTTGTAATAAACTTAGTGATTTTTCTATTATCAGTGACTAATTCCCTTTGTTCAAAATACAAAGATTGCACATACATTTCTGCAGCACGCTTAGATGCTCCCATAACATTACTTGGGTTTACTGCTTTATCTGTACTTACCATTACAAAATGTCCAACACTAAATTCTGTTGCTAGATCTGCCATCAATTTAGTCCCTAAAACATTTGTTTGTATTGCCTCAGATGGATTGTCTTCCATCAATGGCACATGCTTATAAGCCGCAGCATGATAAATAACATCAATTTTATAGGTTTCAAAAAGAACTCTAAGACGTTTTTTATTAACAACATCACATATAACATAAGATACTATAAGGTCTGGAAATTTATCTTTAAGTTCTATATGTAATGCATGTAATGGAGATTCTGCTTGATCAAGAATTATAAGTCTTTTTGGATTAAAAGTTGCTACTTGTCTAACAATTTCGCTTCCTATAGAACCAGCACCACCAGTAACCAAAATATTTTTATTACTAATTTGTGCTGTTTTATTCTTAGCATTAAGTACTATAGGCTCCCTGTTTAATAAATCTTCTATTTGTAAAGATTTTAATTGATCGGTCACTGTTGTATTCTCAGACCAATTAATAACAAGCGGCGAGTTATATACTTTTATATCATTTTCTAGACAATCTTTTACTAACGCATAACGTTCTTCTGCGTTTAATGTGTTACCAGAAAATATAATTGCCTGTGCATCTAATTTACGAACCAAACTACTGATAGAAGTATTCATTTCTAACACTGGCTTTCCTAAAATACGTAAGCTTTTGTTCTGTCTACTTGATGCAAATCCTTGAATTTTAAATCGTTGAGGATGTTCTATATCTAATGCTGCAGCTATAGATATTGCACCGTCATCTACTCCAACAATAACTGCTTTGATAAGTTTTTCTTCTCTTTGTGCTACTTTAAAATATTCATAAAGTTGTTTTACAGCAAGTCTAAATATGAATAAAGCAGAAAATGAAATAAATAAAAATACGATCAAGCCTGTAGATATAAATATCTTTTCACCAGTTATTGCTAAACTAATTAGGTTTATAATTAGTAACGTTACAAATGTAGAAACAGATGCAAAAAATAATTTTAAAGCATCCATATAGGATGAGTGTCTAATAAGACCTGCATATGTTTTAAATAATAAAAGGAAAATAAAATCAATACCTACAACAAGGCCTATCTGCTGAGAAACTCGTAATGTCTTAAGAGGTACTATATTAAGATCTCTAAGAAGGTAATATGTCAAAAACAAACTAGATACAACAAGAAACGTATCAATAAATAAAACAGCCCATCTTGGTAAATACCTAATATTTCTTATATCCAATTTATTTTCTTCCGAAAATAAATTTTCAATAGCAGCTTGTAATTTATTCTTCATAAAATTGATTAGTGTACTATCTAGATAGTATAGCAAAGATAACCTTTTCTATTCTTTGCCTATCTTCAAATGTTAAATTTGACCCTGAAGGTAAGCATAATCCATTTTCAAACAGACGAAATGCTACTTTTTCTCCATAAAATGCACAGTTTTCAAACACAGGCTGCATATGCATAGGCTTCCATAAGGGTCTAGATTCAATATTTGCTTTCGCGAAAGCTAACCGTATATCTTCCCTCGTAACTCCATTTGTTTTCTCAGGATCAACCAAAATTGCTGAAAGCCAGTTGTTACAATAAAAGTCCTCAGTAGGTTCTTTAAATACAGTAATACCGTCATAACCTTTAAAAAGCTCTTGATAAAAAGTATTCATCTCTCTACGGAGATTTATATGTTTATCAAGCACTTCCATTTGTCCTCTTCCTATACCTGCAGATATATTACTTAACCTATAATTATAACCTATAGTACTATGTTGATAATGTGGAGCATCATCACGAGCTTGTGTCGCTAGAAAAATAGTATGTTTTTTTGCTTCTTCAGAAGGGCATATAAGAGCTCCTCCTCCACTTGTAGTAATAATTTTATTTCCATTAAAAGATAACACACCGTAATCACCAAATGTACCACAGTTCTTTCCTTTATATGTAGATCCTAATGCCTCAGCACTATCTTCTACAACTGGTATTTCATACTTGTTTGCTACTGCATGTACTTCATCCACTAAATATGGCATACCATATAGATGGACAGCTACAATAGCTTTTGGTTTTTTGCCCTTTGCGATACGATCAACAATTGCTTCTTCAAGATATGTAGGTGATATATTCCAAGTAGAAGTTTCACTATCTACAAAAATAGGTTTTGCGCCTAAGTATGTTATAGGATTTGCACTTGCTGAAAAAGTAAAAGATTGACAAATAACTTCATCACTTAATCCTACACCACATTGTAAAAGGGCTAAATGAAGTGCAGCTGTACCTGAACTTAAAGCAGCAACTGGAGTATTATTTAAATACGTACTTAAATCATTCTCAAAACCAGAAACATTAGGTCCTAAAGGTGCTATCCAATTAGTATCAAATGCTAAATTCACATAGTTTTGTTCGGTTCCTCCCATATGTGGTGAAGAAAGCCATATTTTAGTTTCACTCATTATTTATCTGTATTCTTTTTAAGTAGTCGTGCAGGATTCCCAGCAACTACGATATTATCTTCTATATCTCTCAATACAACAGAACTAGCTCCTATTACAACATTTTTCCCAATCTTTATATTAGGAAGAATAACAGCACCAGCTCCTATATGACTCCCAGCTCCTATACAAACACCACCAGTAACAATAGCACCTGGAGATACATGTACAAAATCACCAATGATAGCATCATGTTCAATAATAGAACCACTATTTATTATACAATGTGCTCCTATGGTAACAGATGCATTAATAATTGTACGAGCCATCACAACAGTTCCTTTATCTATACTCACACCAGAACCTATAGTAGCAGTGGTGTGAATTAAAGGGCTAACATATGTTGCATTTATATTTTTAACGATAAGACGTCTTATTGCATTGTCGCCTATAGCAATCACTACATTCTTATATTCTTTATCTTCAGGTATACCAACTTCATATTCTAAAATAGAATCTATGGTATGGTTATCATCTAAAACTTGAGCTATTGTTTCATTAGATTTTTTTATAATATCTATTACCACTTTTGCATGACCGCTAGCTCCGTATACTGTAATCATAAGCTTCCTTTAAATGGTTTTGTAGTTGCAACTCCTTCTGTATTAATATCTTCACTAAGAAAAACTTTCTTTATGGTGAGTAATACAATTTTAAAATCTAGCAAAAAAGTTTGATGATCGACATACCAAACATCTAGTTCAAACTTCTTTTCCCAGCTTATTGAATTTCTCCCATTTACTTGTGCCCAGCCTGTAATACCAGGCTTCACATCATGTCTTCTTGCTTGTTCTGTAGAGTATAAATCTAAATAAGAAGGAAGTAACGGTCTAGGTCCAACTAAACTCATATTACCTTTTAAGACATTAAATAATTGAGGGATTTCATCAAGTGATGTTTTACGAATAATACGACCTATCAAAGTAAGTCTATCTGCATCTGGTAATAAATCACCATCTGTTCCTCGCTCATCTGTCATTGTTTTTAGCTTAACAATACTAAAGATATGTCCACCTTTTCCTGGACGTTTCTGTACAAAAAATGGAGATCCAGAATTTACAATAGTTAATCCAATAATTGCAATAATAAGTATTGGACTTACCAATAATAATACAATAATGGCTGTTATAATATCAAATAATGGTTTAAAGAAATTTTTATACATATCTCTATAGGCTCATAGTGCAAAGTAACACATCTAATCTTTATCGCGCAATGGTTTGCAGATGATTTACATATTGTTGTGCAAGGACACCTCTATCAAAATGCTTTTTTGCATAGTCATACCCGTTCTCCCCCTGTTTTATAAGTGTTTCCTTATTCTTAATTACTTCTCTAAGTTTTGCAACGATATCATCTATGTTTTCTGGTTCTACATACATACCACAGTCAGCTTGCTCTACTAGTTCTCTAGATACACCGTCTATTGCTAGAAATACAGCTCGTTTACAAGACATATAATCAAAAGTCTTGTTAGAATAGATGGTTTTAAACGTATCTACTTTTTTAAGAACTGAAGCACCCATATCTGATGCTAGTATATATTTAAACACTTCAGCTTTAGGAACGGCATCTCTAAAAATAATATTAGAAAGTTTGCGTTTTTTTACTTCTTCCTGCAATTCCTGTTTCTTCATCCCAGATCCTATTAATTGAAAAACAACGGAAGTATCTTGTAATTTTTCGGCTGCATCTACTAATTGTATTAAGTGATTTGCAACTCCATGAGCACCTACATAAGTAATAACAAATTTACCATCTAAACCTAGTTCTTTTTTAAAAGCAATAGCGTCAAAATTATCCTTTTGAATTTGCTCTGCTAATGTAAAATCTGCTGCATTAGGTATAAATATAATTTTTTCCTTTGGCACTCCTTTTTCAATAAGTTTTGTTCTAAATGCAGGAGTTAGTACATTAATTAATTTTGCTTTTTTATAAATGTAGTTTTCAAACCAATAGGCCATTTTAATAATAAGTTTATTTTTCAAAACTCCAGTATCAATAGCAGATTCTGGCCATAAATCACGTACTTCAAAAACAATAGGCAAACCTTTAAACATTGAGAGTATTACAGCCGTAATACCAACAAATAAAGGAGGAGATGTAACCACAATTACATCATACTTTCCTTTAGCCTTAAATAAACCAGCATAGGAAGATGAAAAAACAAAAGAAAAATATCCCCACAATCTCCCTATAAAATTGGTGTTATAACTTTCTGAAACATGACTACGTATAATATCTACGTTTTCATAAAATTCATTGTCTTTATAAAAGTATTTCTTTTTATATCGTTCTGGTTTTTTTCCAGTGGTATAGCTTACCATCCCAGATAGGACAGTCACTTTATGTCCCAATGAGCTCCATACTTTTGTCATCTCATTAAAACGAGATCCTCCTCCTTCATCTTTTTCAAGAAAATATTGATGTAATAAAAGTATGCGCATAAATGATTAGGTTAGAATCGTTATTGTTGTTTTGATTTTTGGGGATGTAGTTTCAAAAGAAGTACGTAAGGAAGGTGTTTTAACTCCATAATATCCAGAATACCATAAAGTTTCTTCTTTCTTAGTCAATTCTTTATCTCCACTATATGCTTTTATTCTTATTTGATCTGCAAGAATAGGATTACTATTCCAATATTGAATCATGGTATCATTATTTAAAGGAGAGACTTCATCTTCAATATGCCATTCTAATTTCCCTTTAAACTTTGTTATTGTACGTGTGTGAGTACGTTCTCCTATATGTTTAAAGGCTTTTATAGCTCCTTTAAACATATATCTATCTTCTTCTTCTATTACAGTACTTTGAGCTTCTTTAATCCAATTATACCAGATAAAACGATTTCCTTTGAGCATTTGGTTTTCTCCATTTACACTTACTGTGTTATGACCTGGAGTACCTACAAAATAATTTAACGTTTCTGCATCTGTATTATACAAATAACTTCCAACATCCCATAAATAGTTCATCCCATTTGCCCAAATATCAAGATGCAAATTATCCGCTTGAAATGGGCGATCTTTATAGGAACCGCATCTAAGAAATGTTTTTACATCTTTTTCTTGAATAATTTGATATCCGCTTTCGCGAAAGCTAAACACACCATCTTCCCTTTTAGTATCCACCGTGAGGTCACGAAGTCCATACCAACTCTGACTTTCGGAAGTTTGTTGTATTGTACCATAAAGAACCGCTCTTAAATCATCTAATTGTGATTGGTAATTACGGTAATCGTAATCTGTGAGTTTAAAGAATAATGCGCCATCATTAGAACCGTAATTAGGCAATTGTTTAGATACTGGGTCTTGAGAAGCTTCTAAAAAGGAAAGAGATTTCTTTGCTTTTGTATAAACAGCCTCTGTGAACTTGTCATTATGTAGTTCTGATAACCGTATACCCCAAGTGAGTAGTTGAACGGCTACTCTGTGGTAATTCATAGAAAATTGAAGAAATGTACCGTCATTATATATCTGATAATCTACTTCTTGTTCAAACCATTTTTTACCAGCTTTACTCCATTTCTTTGTTTCTGGAATAAAAGGAAAGAGCAATCCAGATAGATATAACATTAATGTTTCTGTAATGGCATGATTATTACGTACTGCAATTCTAGAGAAATTGATATTATGAAATACGTGATGTAATTGCCAATAGATGCTATTTATGATAGTATTAAAGCGTTCTGGAGTTAGAGCTTCAGAGTTTTTGTAATAGTATAAGGCAAACGTCCAGTTAAGGATACGCAAGCTAATTTCTTGACTACATTTATAATTAGGACCTAAATTAATAGGGTTCTGCATTATAAAGTCTTCTATTTCGGAGAATACAAAAGCAGCTTGATCACTATTGTTATGGTAATCGTGACGAATAATATCATATAGATATGAGAATCGTGCTTTTTCCCAAACATATTTAATATCACCAGCTTCTGCAGATAAATCTTGTATATCTGACCAATGCTTAGTGATATCGTATTTGTAACCTGTAGAAGGGTTTATAATCCAATCATAGGTAGCTCCAAGATCTTGTTTCTCACTACTAAAAAAAGTAAAGATTCCTTGTTTGCTTTCGCGAAAGCGTGCTTCTAAAGCATCACTTTTTTTAGCGGTTAATGGAATGTTTTCTTTCCCGTCAAAAAAGAATATTGGGGTATTACTTCTCCAATCTTCAAGTGTTGTAAAGGTTTTAACGTTTGGGGAAGTAGGGAATTTGTTTTTATGAAAACCTAATTTTGAGGATATCATATACTGCACTCTAAAGGCAACATATCGCATCCCCATATTTTTGAAGAGATCTATTAATCTTTTTATTTTATTCAACATCTACCCAAGCGGCTGTTTTAAGACTTTCTATAGCTGCAAAAGAAGCTTTTGTTGTATTGATTAATTCATCAAAAGGAATTAATGCTTCTCCTCCATTATTTATTTGATTCACTAAACCTTCAAACTGACTTTTGTGACCTTTATCCATTTTGGATTTCATTTTTGAAAAACCTTTAAAACCGAATCCTTTTAGGTTACGCCAGTTATCCAATATCAATGTTCGTTCTTGAGAATATACTTCTACACGTTCTTTTGAATATGTCTTACTACCATTTGCAAAATAGTTAATTACTCCATTTGATCCATTTGCATACTTCAATAAAAGTGTTGCGTTGTCTGTATTTTCTTCTGGAGCTTTTCCCATAGCATTCATACAAACAGAAATTACTTTACTTCCTGTAAAATAGCTTATCAAATCAATAAAGTGACATGCTTCTCCTATGATACGTCCTCCCCCTACTTTTAGATCATGTACCCACACATTTGCAGGAATCATTCCAGCATTCATTGTAGCTACAACATGTATTGGCGTATTTGAATTTCCTAATAAGGATTTCATTTTTACCGCATACGGAGAAAATCTTCTATTAAAACCTACAGTTAATGTACTATTTGCATTTTTATAAGCTTCTGTAATTGCGTCTAATTCTTCTGTGTTAAGTGCTAATGGCTTTTCTACAAAAACATTCTTATTAGCTTGCAATGACTTAATAACCATTGGAGCATGTAAGTTATGCCTTGTGGTAATTGCTATTGTATTTACCGTTTTTTCTTGTAAAACAGCTTCGTAGTCTGTTGCGCTATTTGTGATATCAAACTTCTTAGCAAGTGCTGTACCAGAAACACCTCCAGAACTTATAATATGTGAAAGGTTTGCATTGGTTCCCTTAATTGCGGGAAGCATTGTCATTTTTGTAAAGTTACCAGCACCTACAATGGCTAATCCATTAGAACTAGATTCACTTGTACGCTTTTCATTTACAACAATATCATTAGAGTAGACAGCATTTTTATAATTTAAAATAGATGCTATTGATTTTGAACTCCCAATTTCTCCATATATTTTAAGATAGTCTTCCAGGTCTATGACTTCTGTTATTAAAGGTTTTACATCAATATCTGAAGCTTGAATAGCATTAAGAATTGTTTGAAAGTTACGTTGTTCTGTCCATCTTACAAATGATAATGGATAGTCTTGACCTTTTGACTCATAATTATCATCGTAACGTCCAGGTCCGTAAGAGCAAGAAACTTGGAATGTCAATTCTTTTTCATAGAAATCGGCTCTACTAATGTCAAGTCCTATAACCCCTACTAGAATAACTCTTCCTCGTTTACGCGACATTTGAGCTGCTTGCGCAATCACATCATTTGTTTTTGTAGAAGCGGTAATAATAACACCATCTGCTCCTATACCATCTGTAAGCTCTAACACAGATTTTACAGGATCATCTCCTTTGCCTGGGTTAATAGTCTCAATACCCCATTGTTTAGCCATATCAAGCTTAGATTGATCAAAATCAATCCCAATAACTTTACAACCATTTGCACGTAATAGCTGCGCTGTCATAAGTCCTATAAGCCCCATTCCAGTCACAACAATAGTTTCTCCTATGGTTGGGTTACATAAACGAATTCCTTGTAAACCTATACTTCCTATAACGGTAAAAGAAGCTTCTTCGTCAGACACCCCTTCTGGTACTAAAGCAACAAGGTTTTTAGGAACAGATACAAACTCAGCGTGAGGTCCATTAGAGGCAACTCTATCTCCTACTTTAAATTCTGACACACCATTTCCAATAGCTTCTACAATACCTACATTACAGTAACCAAGCGGTAAAGGTTCTCCTAATTTATTAAAAACGGCTTCTAGCGTAGGCATTAACCCTTCAGTTTTTATTTTATCTAAAACCTGTTTTACTTTATCCGGTTGTTGTCTAGCTTTGGCTATAAGGTTAGACTTACCAAACTCTACTAGCATACGTTCTGTTCCTAGAGAAACTAAACTCTTGGTTGTACGTATAAGAACTTGACCACTTTTAACTTGTGGTGCTGGAACTTCTTCTAATATGGTCTCCCCTGTTTTAAAGGACTGAATAATTTGTTTCAAGACGTTATTTCTTTAGTGTAAATTTAATAATTAACAAAGGTAAAATTGTTATTACATATCTTGATAAAAAACCAAGAAATTCTGAATAAATAAATATTGACGAAAATATGATCAATGAAAAATGAATAATGAATAGACTAGCTAAGCTAGAAGTATTAATCAATAAGAGTCCAATATTTTTTAATAGCATACCATATAGTAGTGAGCCGAGTAATAATCCATATATACCAAAATTCATGTGTAATTCTGTGAGTAAACCTGTAGTAAGCGAATTATTTTTAGGCTTTCCTACGATATAAGCACCTGGTTTTATTGTATTTCTCAATAATGGCCCTGCACCTAAAGGTTTATCTTTCCACATTTTTCTAGGAATAAAATTAGTAATACCAGCAATATAGGTTTTACCAAAATATAATTCACTCTTTTCCTTATTCTCTAGTAACCAGACAAAATTCTCATGATTACCAAAAGCATTATTAAACTCTTCTATTAATGTATATGAAGCTTTATCATTCTTCATCATAGCTTGTCTTCGCTTTTTTCCTAATTGAAAAAACAAAAGACCAAAAACAAAAAATATTCCTATAATTTTACCTAAGAATAAAGTGTTAGATTTTAATTTAGTATATGAAAAGAAAATAAAAACAACACTTACTAATAAAATTAATATCGAATTTCTGTTAGAGTTTATTCCGTAATATACTAACACACTACAAAAAGATACAAATACCATAAATAAGATCTTTCTTTTTAACACCTTATCTATCCCTTTTGCTACAAGCCAAATAAAAGAAAACAATATACAAGATATATATAGCCAATGGGAGAGCAATATCTCTATACCCCTAGATCTTCCAAAATTTATTCTATCAATAAGATATTCATTTTGTCCTATTGAAAAAATATGAAATAAATTTTTAGCAGCGAATAGTAAGCCTATTAAATAAATACCTATTCCACAAAAGAATAATTTTTTAATAAAAGTAGATGAGTAGGTAATACTCTGTACCTTTTCTGTATAAGTAAACTCTTTTAACTTACTTCTATATTTTGATGCATATAGCACTATAAAAACAAGTATATATGCTATAAGAGCATATACCATAGACATTCCATAGTTAGATATCTCATAAGACTTTTGATATCTAAAATAGTTAGATCGCCATTGGAGAAAAGGCATTAAAACATGAATAAAATAGAAAAAGCAACTAAATACAAACCAAGGAGATGTAATAAATACTAATAGAGGTATTGATCTTGAATACAAATAATGAGTTGTCAAAAAAACAACTATTGCTATTAAAAATATTATTTCGATCATCTTCTACTCTTAACCCGTTAAACAGTTTTAAAAAAGTTATTTTAAACACTATACCATATAAACATAATTATGCCTTTAATTTTAATAAAAGTAGGATAACAAAGCATCCAAGTAATCCATTATTAATTAATTGAGGTGGTGCTCCTGCAATCCAAGTAGCTAGATATATAAACAATGCGCAATACACACATATTCTAACAATATTTTTGCTTCCTTTCAAAAAGCGTAAATATATTTTAGTATAGAAATAACCAATAGCAATTCCCAAGTATACAGACCCTAAAATTCCAAAATTATGATATGCAGATCCCCAAACATTTAATGGAGCTGTGCCTCTAAAACCTCCAAATAACACATTGAATATTCTATTAGAAAGGTCACTACCTTTTACTCCTGGAATCAACCCTACGAGTGATTGAAGCCACTCGGCACCTAACTGTATATCTTGTTCATAAATGTACCTAAACCCTACAATAGCACTATATTGATTTGAATCAAATACCCTATAAAAAAGCTGTTGAAACGACCCTAAGATAGAAGAATCTGAAGTCCTATTTAATCTTAATGACAAAAATGTAAATATAACAATCACTAATCCAAAACTTAAAAAGATGTATTTCCGTTGAAGTTTCCCGTTATTTAGACCGTACAGAATTGAAATTACAATTAAGAATCCTGTGATAATAAATGTACGCTGTCCAGTACCTGTCAATGCATATAATAAAATAAGTCCTAGAATAATGACATAACTCCAAAACCATTTAGTCCCTTTTAATTTATAAGCATAATACACATAAAGAATTGGGAAAATGGTGTTTTTAAATTGATTAAAGAAGCCTGGAGCATAGTAATTTTCTCCTGAATAAGCTCCAAGTCTGAGACTTACAAAATCTTCTACATTACTTGTTAAACTTAAAAATACAAGATTGTACCCTACTAGTTGATAGTATAATAAAGAAAGGAAAATTGTTATTACAAATAATATCAGAATCTTCTTTGATTGATTTTTATTTATAGGAATCAAAGGGGTTTCATTCCAAAAAGAATTATAAATAGCTTGTATGTTTTGTCTACCTATTGCTAGCTTATACCCTATAAAAATAAAAATAGGAGTAAACATTAGTATAAGAGAGTGTGTGATATCTGCTTTTAAATCAAATTCAAAATATTGAAAACACCCAACTACCATTACCCAATTAAAAAAAAGATAATATACTGTTGGATTCATAACAGATCTTTTTCTTTCTAAATAGAAAAAAATAGCCGTGAAAATATTAAAAATGATTAAAAGTACACCCTGTTCTGACACTCTATCTAAAAGTTAGGAATATTTGCATCTGGCACAAATTTCTTTAAATATTTTCTTGAATCACCAATAATCTCACCTGGACTACCAGCATAAATTGCAAAGTCAGGAACTTTACCCCTTACAACAGTTCCTGCTGCAATAATGGCTCCTTTTCCTATGTGACAACCAGGCATTAAGATAGTACCGGTTCCTATAAATGCATAATCTTCTATAGTCACTCCTTTAATACGCCCAATTGGTTTATCTTGAGGTACATCAAAAGCTTTCGCTACAGTATGTAACGCCCAATCATGAGTTAAAACTCGTATGTAACTAGACATTGTAACATCCTTCCCTATTGAGATTAAAGAGTAATCTGTACCATCAAACCATATTTTTGAAGAAATATAATTAGGTTTCCCGTTAAACTTCATTCCCCATTTCTTAAAAAAATAATATAACACATTTGTAGCCCATCTTGGTTTAAAATTAGCCACTAATGCTACTGTGGAAAAGCAAATAATTTTTTCAATCTTTCTAGCTTTCATAAATGAGCTTTTCTAGTTGGTCTTCAAAATAACCAAATTCGTTGGAAATATTTCTTGAATTTTCTTTTATTAATTCAATTCTTGACAAATTAGATATATATTCAGATATATCAGATGATAAATCTTTTACATTATCATAAGGAAAAGAAATAGAAACGTTAGCATCTGCTAAGTAATTTGCTGTTATTACTTCTTTATTTACAATAACTCCTATACCTGTTTTAATGGCATCTCCCCATTTATTTGAAGCCGCTAATGTGTTTATTACAGAAGAAGGGTCATAATAGGTAAATACAAAATCAGACACTATATACGATGATAAAGCTTCTGCATTGGAAACTTCACCAATATATTGTACATTCTTCTTTTCTGCTAGCTCTTTTGCTTCTGGGCAATCTAGTTTTCCTGCCAGAATAAAAGCAACATCTTTTCCTTCTAAAGATTTACAAAGTTCTAAAGCTGTTTTCATACCACGACCAGCACCTAACCAACCATTTATATTTATAACTATAGATGCCTTAATCCACTTATTAGCAATGGCTAATTCTTTTGCCTTTATGATCTCTGATTCACTAGGCATATTCATAAGTATGTAAAACTTAGAAGAAGAAAAATCATAACGCTCACGAACAGGGATAATATGTTTATACGCGTTTCTTGATGTTATTTTCTCACAAAGCTGCATAATTACTTTTACAGGTTTAGGAAAATTAAATAACATTGAAAAACGATCTGCGTCATCAAAGTAAAGTTTAAATCCTTTTATTTTACTAGCAAGTAATAAAGGAAAAGCACTTTCAAATCCTAATGCCCACACAACTTCATTTTTCTTAATACCAAAACTCTTAAAGAATAATCTTAGCATCCATAAGAAATACATTTTTTTCACTTTGCTTCCACCATATCCACCGCCACTTTGAATAATCTCTTTTTGGATTTCAAAATCAAAAGCAAATTCTTTTGCTTCTTCTGGTAATCGTTCCCAACCTATATGTTTAATACTTTTAACACCTTTCCCATGCAGGTACAAAGCAACCTTATAAAGACGTGTACGTCTAGATAAAGCTGATAATGGCGCTATAAAGGTAAAATTATCCAATGACTCTGGTTTTAAAAGTTTTAATAGTAAATGTATTTGAAACAGCTAATCGTAAAATCCAATTAATTAATGTCGCCAAACATATAAGCTCTGCGGCAACAACACCTTTATATATAAATAAAATAGCAACAATACCTAAAAGATATCCTATGGTAGCAAGCCAAGTATAAGAAGCTGCTTTCTGAAGGAATTTTTTAGTACCAAAGACCCCTAAACAAACAGATGTCGCTATGTATAACCCTCTCACCATTGTTATTACAAATAGACAGCTTATGATCCAATAATCTAATTCTTGCCAACCAATATCTAATATAGTCCTCATATAGATTAAACCAAAAACAAAAGATACTGTAACAACGCCTATAGAAAAAAGAAAGATACGTATTCCGAATTTTTTATATCCATTTAGATCCATCGTATTCTTAATACGTATTTTAGGTCCTAAATAAAACCCTAAAAAACCATTAAGACTCAAAGCTATTGGAGTAAAAACTGCGACGTATTTGAATAAGTGAGAAGATGCTACTTCTGCCCCAAAAAGATTTATTAAAAACTGTTCTCCATAAATAGCAACAACTAATGTAAGATTATGCAACAAAAAAGAAATCCCCATAAGCCTAGCCGTTTTAGTATCCAGATACTCTTTAGAAGCAAATTGGTCACTTACTTTTTTAAAACCGCCTAACAGTAATCCTGTGCTCACAGTAAATACTAATACAACAATAAAGTAATGGATTGTATCAATATTCGGAATTGTTAATATAGTAATGAATATTAGTAATTTCCAGAAATTTGCAGAAAACTGAGCTTTCCAAAGTCTATAATTGCCTCTAGACGCTGCAGAAATATAGTTCTGTATTGCCATTAAAAAAATAGCAAGCCCCAACAATCCTACTTTAGTATAACTATAATCTTTTATAAAAAAAATGATTAATACTACCGTAGATATTATTATTGCACAATACCCCAAAAAGCTTTTGAAATAACGCTTTATTAATGTTTGGTCCCTAACAAATAATTGATCAAACCCAAGCAAACAAATAGTAGATACTATTAAGATAGTTGATTTAAAAAAAGCCCATTCAGCAGTCGCAGACGTAGAAAAATTTGAACTGACATACAAGTCTGACAATAACATACCAAGCAAACCAAATCCATAAAACAGAAAGGAAAATGAAGCATCTTTATTACTTTGAATAAAAGACAAGCCTTGTTGCCATTGTTTTGATATCATCAACAACTATTTATTTACACCTGCAAAATCTAAGATTTTCTTATTAGAATCTTTAGGTAAGTTTTTAAACTCGTCATGAGCAACAAGATATACTATAATATCTGCTTTCTCATAAGCATCCTCATAACCAGTTAATTTAAATACTTTATGCTCATTGATATTTGGTTCTACAATATAGAATTCTTCATCATTTGCATCTTGTAGTACTTTTTGAGCAATATATTTTGCAGGAGATTCTCTTAAATCATCAATATTTGGTTTAAAAGCAAGCCCCATTAACGCAACTTTTGGTTTTCTTCCGTGATCTAATTGAAATTGAAGTTTTGCATTTTTTACTTGTTCTGCACACCAAAAAGATTTATAGTTATTAATCTCTCTAGCTTTTCCTATAATCTGTGATTCCAAAGGAAAATCTGCTACTATAAAATAAGGATCTACAGCAATACAGTGACCTCCTACCCCACAACCAGGTTGCAAAATATTTACACGAGGGTGCTTATTAGCTAATGCAATAAGGTCCCAAACATTAATATCTGCCTTTGCACAAATAAGAGAAAGTTCATTTGCAAATGCAATTTGTACATCTCTAGAAGAATTTTCAACTAGCTTACACATCTCTGCAGTTCTTGCATTTGTAGGATGTAACTCTCCTTGTACATAACTGCTATAAAAAGCAATTGCTTTTTCTGTACTTGCTTCATCTACACCTCCAATAACACGATCATTATGTACTAGTTCATACATAACGTTTCCTGGTAAAACACGCTCTGGACAATATGCAATGTATAATTCGTCTTTTAATTCTGGACGTTCTGTATAAATAAGGTCCATCATTTTTTCTGTAGTTCCAACTGGAGAAGTAGATTCTATAATATATAAATCTCCTTTCTTAAGTAAAGGCAATACACCTCTAGTAGCAGCTTCTACAAAAGATATATCTGGTTCATTTTTATCTTTAAAAGGAGTAGGCACTACAATTAAATAGTTATTTGCTTCAACAGCTTTTATATCAGCTTTAAGAAAACCTCCTTTTACTGCTTTTGCAACAGCTTCATCAAGTGCAGGCTCAACAATATGAATTTCTCCTCTATTAATTGTTTCTACGACTTTTGGATTAATATCTACTCCGTGTACGTTTACTCCATTTGAAGCGATTAAAGCCGCTGTTGGAAGACCTATGTATCCAAGGCCTATCATTACTACTTCTGGTTGCATGTAATTATTTTTGATTTTTAATAAATTCAACGACACGTTCACACGCCTTACCATCTCCATAAGGATTATGTAATTTGCTCATTTCTGTAAAGCGTTCTGGATTATTAAGTAAATCTAGTGTTTCTGAAACAATCAAATCTTTGTTTGTCCCAACTAGTATTACAGTTCCTGCTTCTACCGCTTCTGGTCGTTCTGTAGTATCTCTCATTACTAGGACAGGTTTTCCAAGGCTAGGCGCCTCTTCTTGTACTCCTCCACTATCTGTAATGATAAGTTTAGATTTATTCATTAACCATATAAAGTCTTGATATGCCAGTGGATCTATAAGCATAATATTATCCACATTAGCAAGAATACGTTTTACAGGTTCTTGAACTTTAGGATTAAGATGTACTGGATAGATGATAAGGTGATTTGGTTTTTGTAATGCAATTTCTTTTAATGCTTCACAAATCCTTACAAAACCATCTCCATGATTTTCTCTACGATGCCCTGTAACTAAGAGCACTTCTTTTTCTCCTATGGTTATATTTAATTCTTTAATAAGATCACTAGGATCATTATTTACTTTGCTCACACTTTCTAAAAGTGCATCTATTACTGTATTACCAGTAACTATAATCTGATTAGAAGATATATTCTCCTTGATTAAATTACTTTCTGAAGTAATTGTTGGTGCAAAATGAAAATCTGCGATCCTACCAGTTACTTGCCTATTGATCTCTTCAGGAAAAGGAGACCATTTATCATCTGTACGAAGACCAGCTTCTATATGACAAACTTTAGACTGATTATAAAAACCAGCAATACTTGTAGCCATCGTAGTAGATGTATCACCATGTACAAAGACATAGTCTGGATTAAAAGATTCCAGAACGGGTTTCATCCCAATAATAATATCTGCTGTTAATGTATAGAGGTTTTGACCTGGCTTCATCAGATTAAGGTCAAAATCAGGAGTAATACTAAAGAAATCCAGTACTTGATCTAGCATTTCTCTATGCTGAGCAGTTACACAAACTTTAGTATCAAATACCTCAGGGTATCGTTGAAACGCTTTTACGAGTGGTGCCATTTTTATGGCTTCCGGCCTTGTACCAAAAACAATTAAAACTTTTTTCAAATCAATCAAAACTGGTTACTTTTTCTAGTATAATAAGGGGGGTGCAAATATAGTTAGTTTCCTTATTAAAAACTAATTTAATTAATTTGGTAATGCAAAGTTTATTATGTGATAACAAACAGCTATTTCTCTCCGATATTTAACACCTCAATCAGCGAAGCCCCATAGACATCTACTCCATTAATATTTAGGTGGTTAGAGTCATAAAAGTAATCATTATTTAAACTTAAAAGTAAATTAAAATCATAATATTCCCCTTCTGATTTTATAAGAGATTCAAATTCAATTAATATATTTTTATTGATTATTAAATCTTTAGATATAGGTGCTTTAACAAAAACAAGATCAATTCCTTTATCGTTTATCATATGAACCACCTCCTTAAAAGCTTTTATTTGTTTTTTATTTATTTCAAAAACGGTATCCAAATCTTTAAACGTATAAGAAGTCATTTTATATCTTTCGACATATCCCCCTTTTATATATAAATCATTTCCCTTTTCCTTTTCTTCAATAAAAGCGTGCTTATCACCTATTACATCTTTAAATTTTGAATAAACAAGAGTATTATACACCTGTATATTATTAATAGAAAGAGCCATCTCTACAGAATGCAAATCATTAATATCATTTGAAAAAATATCAATAGAAGACTCTGCTCCTAATGAACCAAACATATATGGTGACACTTGAAATACGATTTGCTTAGGGCGTATCTTTTCTAAATAGCGTTTTAAAATTAATTTTGTTTGAAGAAATGTTTGTCCACTAGTTCCCAAATTAAAACTGCGAATTCCAAGTTTTTCAAAAGCCCTTGTATCAAACCCTCTATACGCTTGAGAATTTCCTAAAAATAATATATCTATAGAATCGACTTCCTTCACTTCTTGTAATCGAGTATATGAATGTCCGCTTGCTCCTATTATATATTTTACATTAGGTTTAAAATAGGATGGAACAAATTCACCTAAAAAACAAATACCACAAACATAAAACACAATAGCGAAAAGGAAGAATATTGTTATATGTTTAATAAATCGCTTCATAATCAAAACTGAAAGTAAATAAACGGCGTCTCATCACTATTTGAAAAAACACCTATGAATAAAATCAGTAAAGAATAAAATGACCATCGCATTATTTTAGGATATGTGTTCATATACTTCTTCAAAGCATGACTTTCATTTTTACCTTTCCATTCAATAAAAAGCAACATTCCCAGAAATAACAAGATTACTAAGAGTTTTCCTTTACTTATAAAAGTAGGAAAACTAAATATACTGCTGGAAAATAAGTTTAAAATATACTCAAGAGCTATATCTAAGTTTTCTGACCTGAAAAAGATCCACATAAATGACACTATAGAAAAAGTAAAAACGGTATTAAAAACATACCTTATAGTGTATATATGCTTTGTTTTTACAATCTCTTTCTTTTTCATAAACAAAAAAGTGATTAAATAAATAACGGCATGTAAAAAACCCCATAAAATAAATGTCCAGGAAGCACCATGCCAAAAACCGCTTACCACAAAAACGACAAGAATATTAAATATAAAACGACTCCTAGATGTTTTATTTCCTCCTAATGGAATATAGATATAATCCCTAAACCAAGTAGAAAGCGAGATATGCCACCTTTTCCAAAACTCAATCACAGAACTTGAAAAATATGGAGTAGCAAAATTTTGCTTAAGTTGAAATCCAAATAATCTAGCTACTCCAATTGCAATATCAGAATATCCAGAAAAATCTGCATAAATCTGAAATGAAAAGAATATAGCTCCAAGAAGCAAAGAACTACTAGAAAAATCAGAAGGGTTTGTATATAATATATCTACATAATGTCCACAAGTATCTGCTATGACCATTTTTTTAAACAATCCCCAAAGAATTTGTTTTAATCCGTCTACACCGTTTGAATACTCAAAATATCGCTTTTTTTGAAATTGAGGTAAAAGATTTTTAGCCCTTTCTATAGGGCCTGCTACCAACTGAGGAAAGAAACATACAAAAGCTGTAAATGCAAAAAAATCACTAGTAGGTGTTATTTTCTTCTTATACACATCTATACTATAGGATAATGTCTGAAAAGTATAGAAACTAATTCCCACTGGTAATATGATTTGTAAACTAGTAGTCGAAATTTCTTTTCCAAAAAGAGAAAAGGCATTTGTAAAATTTTCAAGAAAGAAGTTATAGTATTTAAAAAAGAGTAAAATACCAATATTGGTTAGAATACTAAGTAATAATAAAGCCTTACGCTTCTTTTGTGAGTCATACGTTTTAAGGCCTATACCTACAAAATAGTCCACAAGAGTGCTTATTCCAATAAGAAACAAAAAACGCCAGTCCCACCAGCCATAAAAAACATAGCTAGTTAGTATGATAAATATATTTTGAACTGTAATAGACTTATGCATTATCCCCCAATAGATCAGGAATACTAAGGGCAAGAAAATTGCAAAATCTATAGAGTTAAAAAGCATATAGACTATTTATATGATTTGTTGTAGTGCATCCTTCCATAAAGGTCTAGACACACCAAAAGTTTTAACAATCTTTGTACTGTTCAATATACTGTTTTTAGGGCGTATTGCAACAGTAGGAAACGCATGTGACAATACAGGAGAAACTTGAACATCTAATTTTGAGTATTCAAATATCGCTTTCGCGAAAGCGTACCACGTAGCACTCCCCTCATTACTATAATGATAAATACCGCTATTTCTAATAGTTAACTTCGGTATAATTTCTAATATAGCTATTGCCAAATCATTTGCAAGTGTCGGAACCCCATACTGGTCATTAACAACTTGTATGTTTTTTTGAGTATCACCTAGACGTAACATTGTTTTATAAAAGTTATGACCGTAATTACTATACAACCATGAAGTACGTATAATAGTATATACTAAATCGTCTATAGCTTGAATCGTTTTTTCCCCTGCCAATTTTGATTTTCCATAAATCGTTTTCGGATTAGTAGCAGTCTCTTCTGTATAAGCTTTTTTAGAAACACCATCAAAAACATAATCTGTAGAGATATGAATAAGCGCTATTGCATGTTCTTTACAAATAGTAGCCAGTATATGTACTGCTTTTTCATTAAGTAAATAGGATGCATCTTCGTCAGTTTCGGCTTTATCAACCGCTGTATATGCTGCTGTATTTATAATAAAATCTGGTTGATACTCTTGTACAGCTTGATGTATAGATGTAGGATTTGATATATCCAACATATCTTTGGTAGCAAATATAAAATCTAATTCTGGATACAATACACTTTCAACTTGAATCGCTTTCCCCAACTGACCATCTGCGCCAGTAATAAGAATTTTTTTATATTGTTTGAGAGAGTTCACTATACAGACAATAGTTGTTTTACTGCTTCAAAACTAAGATTGTTTTGATCTTTTTCTGATAATAATAAATCTTGAGCATCTAACTGCCAATTAATTTCAAGTGCAGGATCATCATACTTTAAACCTCGTTCGCTCTCTTTATTATAATAATTATCACATTTATAAAAAAATGTAGCATGATCACTGAGTACTAAAAACCCATGAGCAAATCCTTTAGGCACAAATAATTGCGTGCCATTTTGAGCAGATAATACAATAGAAAACGATTGTCCAAATGTGGGTTCATTTATGCGTAAATCTACTACGATATCTAGCACCTCTCCTTCTAAGACTCTTACAAGTTTTGCCTGTGCATTATCCCCTACTTGAAAATGCAACCCTCTTAGAACTCCATAACTAGACCGAGACTGATTGTCTTGTACAAACTGAGGAGAGAGTCCTGTTAATTCTTGAAATAAAGATTCATTATAAGATTCAAAAAAATAACCACGTTCATCTTTATATACAGACGGATTACAAATAATGAGGTCTTTAAATGAAGTTTTTTTTACTTCCATTTATAATGTGTTTAAATACTGAGCATAACTCCCTTTACCATAACGACTAGCACTTTGTTTAAGTTGCTCATAAGTAATCCAAGACATTTTATAGGAAATTTCCTCAAGACAGCTTATCATGGTACTCTGATTATGCTGAAGTACTCGTATAAACTCTGTAGCATCGTCTAATGAGTCTACAGTTCCTGTATCAAACCAAGACATCCCTCTACTCATTACAACAACTTCTAATTCTCCTGCTGATAAATATGCTTGATTTATTGCAGTAATTTCTTTTTCCCCTCTAGAAGAAGGTTGTATTGTCTTTGCAATTTTAACAACATTATTATCATAGAAATATAACCCTGGTACCGCATAATTAGATTGAGGTTCTGCAGGTTTTTCTTCTATACTTGTCGCTTTATGATTCTCATCAAATGTTACTACTCCAAAACGTTCAGGGTCTCTTACTGGATATGCAAAAATAGCACCTCCATTGATATCTGTCTTATTTTGAAGCATCTTACTCAAGCCATTACCATAAAAGATATTATCTCCTAGCACGAGTGCAACTTTATCATTCCCAATAAACTGTTCTCCTATAATAAACGCTTCGGCAAGTCCATTAGGCTCTCTTTGTACTTCATATTGAAATGAACATCCCAAAGAAGATCCATCTCCTAGCAATTTTTTAAAAGCAGGTTGATCATCTGGTGTAGTTATGATAAGTATCTCTTGTATTCCTGCAAGCATTAATACAGAAATAGGATAATATATCATAGGTTTATCATACACCGGCAATAATTGCTTACTTACCGCTATTGTAAGTGGATATAATCGAGTTCCAGTTCCTCCTGCAAGTACAATTCCTTTCATGATTGATACATTTTTGTATAATACGCTTGATAATCTCCAGAGGTAACATTTTTAAGCCAGGTAGTATTTGCTAGATACCAATCAATAGTAAGCATCAGACCTTCTTCAAAAGTAACCGATGGTTTCCACCCCAGTTCTTTATTAATTTTTGAGGAATCGATAGCATATCGCTTGTCATGACCTGGACGATCTTTTACATATTCTATAAGGGATTCTGAAGTACCCCGCTTTCGCGAAAGCTTATCATCCATAATAGTACATAGTAATTTTACTAAGTCTATATTTTTCCATTCATTAAAACCTCCAATGTTATACGTTTCTCCAATAACTCCTTTATGTAGGATGGTATCTATGGCATATGCATGATCAATAACATATAACCAATCTCGCGTATAATTACCATCTCCATAAACTGGAAGTGGTTTCTTTTCTATAATATTATTAATAAATAAGGGAATTAATTTTTCTGGAAAATGATTTGGCCCATAATTATTAGAACAATTTGAAATAATGTAAGGTACTCCATAAGTTTCACCATAAGCTCTCACAAAATGATCTGAACTTGCTTTTGACGCGGCATACGGAGAATTAGGACTGTAGGATGTATTCTCTGTAAATAAACCATCATTTCCTAAGGAACCATATACCTCATCAGTACTAATATGATAAAACAAATGCTTTTTATCATCTTGCCAAATGGACTTACACGCATTAAGTAAATTCATGGTTCCAAGAATATTCGTTTTAATGAAGGCCAAAGGTTCTTCAATAGAGCGATCTACGTGAGATTCGGCTGCGAGATGTACTACTTTATCAAATTTATATGTTGTAAATAATCTATTTATTGTAGCAATATCTGTTATATCTGCTTTTAAGAACGTATAATTCTGGGCACCTTCTATATCACTTAGATTTTCTAGATTACCAGCATATGTCAGTGCATCTATATTATAAATATGATATTCTGGATAGGAAGTAACAAGTTTACGCACTACGTGCGATCCAATAAAACCTGCTCCTCCTGTAACTAATATGTTCATTATAATTTTCCGTTTACAATAGTGCCTAACACGCCTTTTACATCATAAATAATAGCATTTTCTTTTTTAAATGCTGTAATATCTATATCTGAAAATTCTTTATGAGCAACTGCATGAATGATTGCATCAAATTTTTCTTTTGGCGTTTTATTTATAGCATCAAGTCCATATTCGTTCTTTACTTCTTCTGGATTTACCCAAGGATCAAAAACTGTGATTTTTGTTCCATACTCTTCTAAGTCCTTAACGACGTCAACTACTTTTGTATTACGTACATCTGGACAATTTTCTTTAAATGTAATTCCTAAAACTAAGATTTTTGCCCCATTAACTTTAATATCACTTTGTAACATTAGTTTTACTACTTCTGAAGCGACATAGGCTCCCATACTATCATTAAGCCTTCTTCCTGCAAGGATAATCTCTGGATGATATCCTAATTCTTGAGCTTTTTGAGCTAAATAATAAGGGTCTACTCCTATACAATGCCCTCCCACTAAGCCTGGTTTAAAAGGAAGGAAATTCCATTTTGTTCCAGCAGCGGCGAGTACATCTTGCGTGTCTACCCCCATTAAATTAAAGATTTTTGCCAGCTCGTTTACAAAAGCAATATTAATATCTCGTTGAGAGTTTTCTATCACTTTTGCAGCCTCAGCTACTTTAATTGTAGGAGCTAGATGTGTTCCTGCTGTGATTACAGAAGCATATAATGCGTCTACTCTTTTTCCTATTTCTGGAGTGCTTCCTGAAGTAACTTTCAAAATCTTATCTACCGTATGTAATTTATCTCCAGGATTAATACGCTCTGGAGAATATCCTACAAAGAAATCTTCATTAAAGGTAAGACCACTCACTCTTTCTAATACAGGCACACATTCTTCTTCTGTTACACCTGGATATACGGTGCTTTCATAAATAACAATATCTCCTTTCTTAAGGACACCCCCTATAGTTTCGCTACTTTTATATAAAGGTGTTAATACTGGTCTATTATTTTTATCAATTGGGGTTGGTACTGTAATAATGTAGTAATTACAATCTACTAAGTCTTCTGTCTTATTTGAACAATATAGACCATTACCTATATCACTACTATCATGTAAAACGTCTAACAACTCTTCTTTAGAAACTTCAAGAGTACTATCTATACCTTGATTCAAGTCTTTAATACGCTCTTCCTTTATATCAAATCCAACAACATTATAAGAGGTTGCAAATAGGCGAGCGAGTGGTAATCCCACATACCCTAAACCTATAATTCCTATTTTAATATCTGTCATAAATATTTTTATTTTAAATGTTCCCAATACCAATCTACAGAAGCTTGCAACCCTTTTTTAATATCAAAAACTGGTGCATACCCTAGCAATGATTTTGCTTTATCTATAGATGCTAATGAGTGAGGGACATCCCCTACTCGCTCAGGACCAAATTGTATTTCTATATCTTTTATTGCAGTGTCGTATTGTGCTAATTCTTCTTTTAATATTCCTAAAAGCTCTATAAGCGTAGTTCTCTCACCGTAAGCAACATTATATACATTGTTTGCAGCATCTGGATGTATTGAAAGCATTGCTTTTACATTCATCTCTATTACATTATCTATGTATGTAAAATCTCTTGAAAACGATCCATCACCATTAATAACAGGAGATTGATGATCTATTAATTGTTTTACAAATTTTGGAATAACGGCTGCATATGCTCCATTAGGATCTTGTTTACGTCCAAACACATTGAAGTAACGCAATCCTATTGTATCTACCCCATATACTTTATGAAATATATTTGCATATAATTCATTCACATATTTTGTTATGGCGTATGGAGAAAGGGGTTTTCCTATAATATCTTCTTCTTTAGGTAATGTAGTAGAATCTCCATATGTAGAAGAACTGGCTGCATATACAAAACGTTTTACTCCTTCATCTCTAGTTGCGGTAAGCATATTTAAAAACCCGCTCACATTTACTTCATTTGTTGTTATTGGATCATTTATAGATCTAGGTACAGAACCTAATGCAGCTTGGTGTAATACATAATCCATAGAAGATACTGCATTCTTACAATCTGTTAGATTACGTATATCTCCAGTAAATAATGTAAAGTTAGGGTGATTGAGAAAAGAACTAATATTTTCTCTATGTCCAGTAGCAAAATTGTCTAAACAATGTACTATAGCATTATTATTTAGTAAAAACTCACAAAGATTAGAACCTATAAAACCAGCTCCTCCAGTAACTAATACTTTAATTCCTTGCAATTCATCAGTAATTTCGTGGGTCATATGTGCAATATTCAAGCAATGCAAATATAAGATTTCTTAAGATGCACATGGCATTATAAATCATTCCCAGTTTTTACTATTTTAAATTAAATTATTTGTCTTTCATAGTAAGGTTTTATAATAAACTAACTCTAAAAATGATTAACAAAATAGTACCTTTAACTCCAATCTTATTATATGAAGTTTTTTCTAAAATTATATCTCTTACTCATTCTTACTGCTGCACAGTGTCAACCTCAAGATTATGGGAAATTAACGTATGAAACCACATTACCAAGTATCTTACAGGAAAATTCAGGAATCTCTTTAGGAACTAATGATAGCCAGATATATGTTATAAATGATTCTGGAGGAAGTAACCAAGTATTTACAGTCGATGTTCACTCTGGAAAAATCATACAAGATATCACAGTTACAAATGCTACAAATATAGATTGGGAAGATCTCGCTAGTAGTGGAGATGACCTATTCATCGGGGATTTTGGAAATAATGAGAATAATAGAACAGATCAAACGATATATTGGGTAGAAGATATTGCTCATATTACAGACCCTACATATACAACCTATGCAAAATCAACAACATTTACACTTGAAGATCAAAAGAAATATCCGCCTAAAAAAGGAAATCATAATTTTGACATAGAAGCTTTTATTGTACATAATTCTCATTTCTATCTCTTTACTCGTAACCGAAATCACGGTAAAAACTTTGATGGAACAACAAAGCTCTATAGAGTCCCTCAAAAAGAAGGGCACCATACTGCTGTTCTTATAGATAGTTTTATAAGCTGTTCTGACCGTGATGATTGCCAAATTACAAGTGCTACTATAGATCATACAACAGGCAAAGTAGCAGTTTTAAGCTATAATAAAGTTTGGATTTTTGATAATTATGAAGATGACAACTTCTTTACAGGGTATATTCATAAAATAAAACTTAAACATTACTCTCAAAAAGAGAGTATCACATTTAAAGATAGCAACACCCTTCTTATATCAGAAGAAGGAACTTCCAAAAAAAATGGTAATTTATACTCGTTACGTATCGATAATTAATCCTTAGCACATTGTTAGTATTCATAAAAATAATCGACTGAATGTGTTATACTTTACTTTTATGAAAACACTTCTTTTACTAGTAGCCTTTATATTCTCTTCCTTTTTTGTACAGGCACAAATGACAAATCAACGTTTAAAATCCATACTTACACAAGAAGTAGATAGTATAGATGGTTATAGCGGAAGATGGCAAATGAAATTAAAAGAACTCCCTATGATTGTTCTTACGGATTCTATAAATGATCGTATGCGTATTATAGCACCTATTGTAGAAGCTTCAAGACTAGATGAAGAATTATTATTAGATTGTCTTACAGCAAATTTTCACTCTGCACTAGATGTAAAATATGCTATATCAGATAACGTATTGTGGTCTGTATATGTACATCCATTGAGTCCTTTATCTGAGGCAGAAGTTCGTAGCGCTGTACAACAAGTATTTCTGGCAGCAGCTACTTTTGGAACAAGCTTTTCTAGCACACCGTTACTTTTTGGAGGTGGTAACGCACAATCTCAAGAAAATGTACCTGCAAAAAAAGATTCTCTTATCTTTAAAAAAACCTGATAGTTAATAGTATATTACTTATTAGGAGTAAAACTATATTCTGGGACTTTACCTATAGTACCTTTGAAGAATTCATAAATTAATGCAAAATCTTCATCTATATTTCCAGATGGATATAAAGGTTTTGAAATACGGTGTTGTTTTTTTCCAAAATCAAAAGCTACCATAATGATAGGTACTTTTGCTTCTATGGCTATATAATAGAATCCTGTTTTAAGTAATTCTACTTTTTTACGAGTTCCTTCGGGTGCTAGTGCAAGCCTAAACTCATCATGTTCTTCAAATACTTTTGCTATTGCTTTTACTTTATCTTGTCCTGGTGTTCGATCAATGGGTGCACCACCCATAGCTTTAAAGAGATACCCAAAAGGCCATTTAAATAATTCTTTCTTACCTATAAAACCAATCTTAACTCCTAAAGCAGAACGTAAAAAAATCCCCATATAAAAGTCGTGCCAACTTGTATGTGGTACAGCAATCACTATACATTTTTTAATGCTTTCTTTAGAAAAATCTCCAATAGCTTCCCAACCAAGTACTTTTGTATAAATCCATTTAAATAATCTCATACTTATTTGTTTAAAAAGAGTGTACGCGCTTTATCTAAGTCTTCTGGAGTATCTATACCAATAGCCACGTTATGAGAACGAACCATTTTTATTTTCTTACCATATTCTAAAAAACGAATACATTCAATCTTCTCTGCTGCTTCAAGAGAACGCATCGCAAGGTTTGAAAAATCAATAACGGCTTGTTTTCTAAAAGCATAGATTCCTTTATGTTTATAAACTGTTAATGTTACATCTGCATCTCGTACATACGGTAAAGGTGATCTTGAAAAATACAAAGCATAATCCATCGCGTCTACAATAACCTTTACATTATTAGGGTTTTGAATTTCTTCGTCGGTATATAATGGAGTCATTACACTCGCAAGATCAATTTGTGCTGCATCATCTGCATAAAATACATTGAGTACTGGAGCAAGATCTTCCTTTGAAGTAAAAGGTTCATCTCCTTGTACATTAACAACGATATCACAATCTATCTTTGCAACTGCTTCTGCAATACGATCACTACCACATTCATGATCCTCTCTACTCATCATCACCTTTCCTCCTTCTGCTAAGACTGCATCATAAATAACAGTACTATCGGTAACGACATATACTTCATCAAATAAACCAGTAGCTACTGTACTTTCATACGTACGTACTATAACAGGTTTACCTGCTAAATCTTTCATCATTTTACCTGGAAAACGAGAAGCCGCATAACGAGCGGGTATCATTGCAATAATTTTCAAAGGGTTGCTCATGGGGTTGTATACGCTTTCGCGAAAGCGTACTATTTAAAATTAATTGTAGTTACAAAAATAAGTAATCCTATTTCCATTCAAGAACGTCTTAACTTTTTAATCCATTTCCAAACACCTCCTACAATTATAAAAAGAATCACTAATGCTATAAAAGGAGACAAAATACTTGCCACAGAAATAGTAGTTGCTGCTCCTGTTTCTACTGTAGCTATTACAGGATTTGCAATCCCTCCAGTAGTTGCTGTAGAAGTAAGTCGCGTAGCACCTGTCGTTCCTGATATAGCTGCCGCTGCACCTCCCCCTGCAATAATTGCTAATGCCCAAGAAAAAACAGGATTAACATCTCCCATTGTAGAGACCATAAGTAATGTACCTGCAATTCCTGCAAGAGGAACAGAGGCAGTGTCTAATATATTATCTAGCCAAGGAATAAAATAGGCAAATACTTCAATAACAGCAGCAATTCCCAATAACCACAAGGCTGTTGTACTACCTACCCATTGCCAACTTTCATTTACCGGAAACCAACCAAAATGCGCAGAAAGGCTTACCATTAACAGCGGTATAAAAATTCTAAAACCTGCAGCTGCTGCAAGAGAAAAGCCTAATACAATACTTATAATAAGTTCAAAATTCATGATCGACTTTAAATAATAGTGCCTAATATACTATTTTTACATTAGTCTTCTATAAACATATCATTCTTAAAGCTAACAAGGTATACCTTAGAAGTAGCTCTTGTTACGGCTGTGTATAACCATCGTAAATAATCTTTACTCATTCCATCTGGCAGATAAGGTTGTTCTATAAATATGCGTTCCCACTGTCCTCCTTGTGATTTATGACAGGTGATTGCATAAGAGAATTTAACTTGAAGTGCATTAAAAAACTTATTATTCTTGATCTTGAGAAAACGTTTGTAATTTGCTTTCTCATCTGCATAATCTTTCTGTACTTCTTGATATAAACGGTTTGCATCTTCATAAGGTAACGATGGAGTTTCCATAGCAAGTACATCCAACATAATTACAGTGTCAAAAGGAGCCATGTTTGGATAATCTATCATTTGTACTTTAACCTCTGCAAATCTAAATCCATACAGTTCTTTAATAGCATATATTTCTAATACTTTAACAATATCTCCATTTGCTATAAAACCAGCATCACTTTTTGCATCTACCCAGAAGTAATTATTTTTTACCACCATAAGATGATCTCCTGCAGAAACTTCTTCTTCTTGAAAAAGAATTCGTGTTCGTATTTGTTGATTGTAAAGATTTGCTCTTTTATTTGATCGTACAATAAAAGCTGTTTCTTCATTTCCTACTTGATCATAAGAATCTTGTATAGCTTCCATAATATCATGACCATCTACTAGGCGTATAACATCGTTAAATCCATTAAGGTCAAATTTAAAATCTTGATAAAACCCATCTTCTAGGTATTCTCTTATAGATGTTGCATTAGATAAAATACCACTAGATTCAGCTTGACGCATCACTTCATCTAGTTGTAACGTATCTACTTCTTTATTATACTGTAAGGATAATACATCTCTATCTAGAGCTGGTGATATGTCTAGTTTTACGGGTGGTAATTGTGCATCATCTCCTATTAAAATAAGTTTACATTTATGACCACTATACACATATTGCATCATATCATCTAGAAGAGATCCATTTTCAAATAATTTGGATTCACTAGCTCTATCAGAAATCATAGAAGCTTCGTCTACGATAAATACACAATTACGATGTTTATTAGGTTGCAATGTAAAAGATACTCCACCTCCTTTATCTTTTTTTGGAAAATAAATTTTACGATGTATTGTAAAGGCTTGACGCTTGCTATAATTACTAATTACCTTTGCTGCTCGACCAGTAGGTGCCATAAGGACAGAGGATAGTTGTGCTTTCCATAAATTTTTAACAAGTGTCCCTATAATTGTTGTTTTACCAGTTCCTGCATATCCTTTTAATAAAAAAACGGCATCATAATTGTTGTCTAATAAGAAGTTTGACAGCTTCTGCAATAGTATATCTTGCTTGATAGTAGGAGTATACGGAAAGTCCGTTTGTAACTGTTTATAAAAGGATGAGGGGTCTATAGACATAAGAAGATATTAATCGGGTTTAAAGATAACGAAGGAAAATATCTTAATATGTTTTTACCAATAAAAAAAAATTGTAGATTTGCGAGTATAGGTTAATTAATATAAAAAATCTTCTACGAATGAAAATTGTATTACAAATTGTACTTTGGGTGGTAATAGGTGTATTATCTTATTTACTCTTTAACGCCATCTATGGAGAAGTAAAATTTAATGAGATAAAGGAAAAAAGGTACAAAATGGCCATTGAGAATTTACGAGATCTTCGTGTTTCTGAATTAGCTCATAGAACAGTTACCGGAAAATATGAAGCCGACTTTGATAAATTAGTTCGTTTTATAGATACTGCACAATTTACATTAACACAACGTAGAGATTCTACTGTACTAGATGAACAAGCAACAAAAGATTATGGCGTTGATACATATAAAGAAATTACATTGATAGATACTTTAGGGTATAGATCTGTAAAAGATTCTTTATTTAAAAAGTCAGATCGCTATAAAACAATGATTAATGTCCCTATTGAAGGATCAAACGCTAAGTTTGAAATTAAAACAGGTACTATAAACAAAAGTAATATTGACTTCCCTGTCTTTGAAATTAAAGTACTTAAAGAAACTTTATTATTTGATCAGGATAAAGATTTCATCAATAAAGAAAAGCAAGTTATTTCTGTAGACGGAGTAAATGGAGATGCACTTATCGTAGGATCTCTTTTCAAAATCAACACAAACGGAAACTGGCCGAAGAGTTACGGTGCAAATGACGAATAATAGTCAAACACATACAATAACAAAGAAATTGTCCATCCAAGTATGCTTAGATGGACTTTCTTTTTTTACTCAAGATATCTCATCACAAGAGGTCATAGATTATAAAACAATCCCATTTACTCAAAAAGTAGATCCTGCATCACTACTCACACAGGTTATTACTATTTTTAATAACCATACAGAGTTACAAGAATCATTTAAGAAGGTTGAAGTTGTGTATAGTAATTCATTATTTACAATAGTACCTAAAGCTATTTTTGATGCAGAAAAACTTACGGATTACTTAAAATTTAATACAAAAATTTTAGCTACCGATTTCATTGCATATGATACAATAGATACACAAGACATCGTCACTATTTATGTCCCATATACAAATGTGAATAATTTCTTTTTTGATACTTTTGGAGCCTTTGATTATTATCATGGAATGTCATTATTTATAGAAGAAGTACTTAATCATGAAGCATCACATGATATTCCTAAGGTATATATCCACGTACATAAAAATAGCTTTGACTTTGTTGTAACTCATAAAAAGAAGTTACTACTCGCAAACTCATTTGAATTTCGTACAAAAGAGGATTTTATATACTATACACTATTTACATTAGAGCAATTAGAATTAAACCCAGATACAGTAGTTGTAGAATTTACAGGACATATTAAAAAGGAAGATCCATTATATACCATCGCATATACATATATACGTTCAATAAAAATTAAAGAAGACCAAACCTCTTCAATACCCATTACAGATTATATTTTAAGCACTCTTGCATGACACGAATCATTTCTGGCAAATACAAAGGACGTCGTATAAAGGCTCCTAAAAAACTTCCTGTACGTCCTACAACAGATATGGCAAAGGAAGCCTTATTCAATATCATACGCAGTCAGTTTCATATAAGTTCACTTAGAGTATTAGATCTCTTTGCTGGAACAGGGAATATAAGTTATGAATTTGCCTCTAGAGGATCACATCAAATTGTCTCTGTAGATGCTAATTATGGATGTATCCAGTTTATAAATAAGACCGCAGAAGAATTTAACTTTGATGCTATACAAACTATTAAAAGTGATGTTTTTAAATACCTAGAACGAACATCTGGGACCTATGATATCATTTTTGCAGATCCTCCATATAATATCCCTATCGAAGAATTTGAGAAAATTGCATCGCTTATTTTTAAAAATGAATTATTAGATCCCGACGGTACTCTAATCATAGAGCATAGTAAGCATACAAAGATGGATCATGTTCAAAATTTTGTCGAAACACGGCACTATGGAGGCAATGCTTTTAGCTTTTTTGTCTTGCCCGAAAGTGACGAAGAAGAATAATTCACAGTACCATACATTTTGTTTTTTTCGCTTTAAGCGAAAATATTTAACAATGCTACATAAAAATAAATGTAGATTCTAACTAAGAACTCCTTATGGTATCTATTTAAAAAAGGATGACATCTCATAGATACCATCCTTTAACCCAACTGTGTATTATTCTATTCTAGCTCTCCTCTTCTCCTACAGCTTCTGTTTGTGTAGTCACAGATCCTGTACTCGCATTTCCATATACCGGAGTTTCATTTCTTAAAATATCGATAACTCTAGCAAAGTTTTCTGCTGTCATATACGGTGTTTCTTCACGTACTCCTTTAAATGTTGTGAAATAAAATTTTCCTAAATCAATCTTTGGATCCCATAATGCTTGGTAGCTATTTAATTTCGTCCATCCAGTCGTTCCTTGTGCGTAATGTGGCATAATTCTTATTTTTAGTGAGATAAATTGAAATCTATTGTGATTTCTGATGCAAAACTATGACACACCCCGTCTATAAGAAAGAGGTAAAAGCCCCTTTTTATAAAGGTCTTCAACTTAAATTAATACATTGGTGTACTCAAACATGCTTCTAATACTTAAAAATGGCCATACCAAAAAAAGGATCTAGAAAAATTAGTGTAGATAATGTAGTCTACCGTTGGATGATTAGAAGAAAGTATAAATCGGCAGATGATCTGCTAATGGTGGCTATTGAAAAAGAAGAACATGGAAAAACCATTCTTTATGTGATTACTGATTTTTTAAGACCAGATGGAGCTTTTCAAAAAATTGGTACAGTTTCTCAAGGAATTATTACTCCAAAAGATATAGAAAATTATATTAGAACAGCGCTATTAAAAGGATGGAAACCTGAGAATAATGGAAGTGAATTTGTATTACATATGTAATAATCTTCAAATCTATTTCTGGTTATATAACTAAGTAAATAAAAAGAAAAAAGCAGGTCTATAAGCCGGATTCTGTATTACACAATGTGTAACCCTTATCATTTATCTGGGATGACCATTACTAGCCCTCTCTATCTGCCTACCCTCCCACAACGTGCGAGTAACACTTAACTGTGGGTATACTTGACATTGCACCGCATAGAGTTTACCTGGTTGCACTACAGCATTACCTGTACATTCTTTCTGTTGCACTTGTCCTACACTAAAACGAGTTTAGTGCGACGGCCGTTAGCCGCTATGCTACCCTATGGTGTCCGGACTTTCCTACCACATTACTGCGATCGATAAGGCGACCTGCTGGCGCAAAGGTACATATATTGATATCAGTTTCTTGTAGATTTACCTTAGAAAATACCCCTATTCCTCATCCAGTTCCATAAACTCCTTAATCTTACGCTCTTCCCATTTATGAAGCGGTGCAAATACTCTAAAAGTAACAAGACCGTGTATTAAAAGCCCAATTCCCCAAGGAATAAGTCCTAGCATATTCATCCAGTGATTGTCAGAAAAACACATAAAGCAAAATGATACATCAAAAATTGGTAATATGGCAACAGCCAGAATAACCATAAGAAATACAAATAAATGTCCATAAAAGCCACGTATACGTTTTATAGCATCCTTTGCTCGTAAATATTTAAGGTCATTTTTGGTTTCTATATCATTCATTTTTATCATCCTTATCTAAATATTCTCTAATCTTACGTTCTTCCCAATCTCTTCCAAAAAAAGAAGACTTCACATATATTTTATATGCTCTAAATACAAGACCTATTCCCCAACCAAATGCTGCCCATAAAAACCACATATACCTCCATTCATTCAGATAATAATTTAGACCTCCGAGCATCACTATAAAAGCAACATAACTTATCACTTCGGTGTAAAACTTCTTTAGGTCAGCAACACGTTGTTTTGCACGTTCATATTTATCACGTCGTTCTTCTTCTGTCATATAAATTATAGATTATACTTTACTAACATATTTTGTATTAGAACTCATCATCATTCATTAATTCATCTATCTTCTTTGCTTCCCATTCCTTGTTAAATAAAGGGTTCCATCCAAAGGTCTCTGCCGCATGGCTTATCACACCCCAACCCCATCCTAGTATAGGGAATAATGCCCAAGGAAATGAAGTGGATCGGGAATTTAAAAAGATAAATACGGGCACCATAATAACATAAATAGTAGCATGTATATAAAACCCTTTTATCTTTTCCACCTTTTCTTTGGCTCTCTTGTAACGTTTATCTTCTATATACTGTTTCTGTCTAGGGACAAATGCTTTCTGTTCTATAAGCATAGGAATAGCTACTTCAAAAGTGACTCCATCATCTTTTATAGATACTCCAGTATCTGTAAGGAGTTGATAACGTTGTTTTATATTATATAACCCTACCCCACTACTCTTCTTAATTACTTGCTTAGCCTGAATATTATTTTGAACAACGAGCCTATTCCTATCTTCATAAATCTTAATATGCAGTTTCTTTGTTGGGGTTACCATATTATGTTTTACAGCATTCTCTAACAATAACTGTAAAGACAAAGGCACTACTTTAAGCTCTGTATTAGAAATACTATCAGGAATCTCAACCGTAATACTATCTTCAAAACGCATTTTAATCAAGTTCATATATGTACGAGCAAATGCAAGTTCTTCATCTACAGGAACAAGATCTTTATTCTTTTGTTCAAGTACATATCGATATACTTTGGATAGTGACGTTGTAAATTTTTGAGCTTGTTTTGGATTCTCTTCTATAAGACTAGCCAATACATTAAGACTATTAAATAAGAAATGAGGGTCCAATTGATTTTTAAGAGCATCAAACTTAGCAGAAGCCGTCCTCGCAATAATCTTAGATTGCTTTACTTTTCCTTCTTGTTTACTTTTCCAGTAATAAAAGGCATAATAAAGGCACATACAAACAAAGGAAACTATAACCGCAAAATAATACTCTTCTATTTTCTCTTGTTCTAGAAACTGACTAAGAGGCTGTTTATAATAAACCGTGATAATAAATATACGAATGACAAATACAATAATAACCGTGGCTACTACCTCAGAAATAAGTCCTAAAATAACAGGTCGTGTATTCCAGAAATCAGTTCCGTAATAATCAATAAACCTTTTAAATATATATACAGTGGCCATATAAATAGACACAGCAAATAATTGATTAAAAAAGAATTCATCAAGAAAACTATTCCCTGGTAATGGATTTCCTACTAAGTATTGCACAAAAGTTCTCGTCAAAAAGATAATAACCCCAATGACAAATCCTTTTAAAAACTCTTTAAGTATATTATATTTCATGCGTACGGTTCTTATGCTATGCGTTCAGGCTTATTTAGTACATTCCTTATACGCCTCTTCTGCGCGTTCTAACCCATCATTTGGATGAAACTCTGTGGCTGGTTTAAAGGTAGGAAAAAGATCTATGGCACGTTTTATTTCTTTACAATAAGGTTCTGTAGAACTCCCAAAATAACGTGCAGCTCCTATATCCCATTCTGCTTTATTAAATATAAACATTGGATTTTCTGGTTCGGCAGCAAGTGCTTTTGCATATAACTCGGACACTTTTCCAGAATACTTCATTCCGTACTTCATTCCATCAAAAGCAACCCAAACCGTATATAACTGTGCTTGCATCTGCTTGGCATACGGGTTTTCTTTATCTATCGTAAGCATATTATTAATATGCTCTTGCGCTTTATCTAGATTTGTTTTAAGTGTGCTTTCATCCTTAGTCTCCCACGTGATCCAACATTTATACACATGAGCTTGAGCAATGTAATACTCTGGAAGCCAGTTGTCTTTTTCGGCAGAAGCGATACGTTCAAAAAGATTAGACGCATCATCCATTTTGCCTTGTTCCATAAGATCAAATGCTTTACGCATTCCTTTTTCGTAAGGTGTTTGAGCATTACCTACTGATGAAAGTAAGATAAGGGCCATAATGATAAGGTGTTTCATACTATTGTTTTTTGATGCTGTAAAAATGGGGAACTATACGCTTTCGCGAAAGCAAAAAAAACCCAACTGTCATTTTACGTGACTGAATTGTTATTTAATGACCGCTTCGCTCTTAGAATATAGATTTTAGTCTATAGATTTACTTTCGCGAACCTCCCTACCGGCAGGTAGGAGCATATAAAACCTTTAGGAAATTTGACATGTTAAAAACCCTTAAAAAAGGAGTAACACTGTAAGATATAGCGTCATGACAGGACTTAATCTAGTAAATAAAGAATCGCTATGAATATGAAAAAGAATCCATACACCCTTATCGGCGTTTTCGTATTGTGTTTTACCTTTTTAAATAGCACAGCACAAGAACGTACAAATGCGTTACAACAAGATGTCGAATTAGGAAAAGTGAGTTGGTATCGCGATTATGATGCTGCCACGGCTCTTTCAAAAAAAGAGAACAAACCCGTTCTTATTCTTTTTCAAGAAGTCCCTGGCTGTGCGACTTGTCGCAATTATGGAAACAATGTATTGAGCAATCCTTTACTCGTCGAAGCCATAGAAGATTTATTTATTCCCTTAGTCATTCACAATAATAAAGGCGGAAAAGACCGTCAGATATTAAATCAGTTTAAAGAACCTAGCTGGAACAATCCTGTGGTTCGTATTGTAGATGCTAATGGCGCCAACCTTACCCCAAGAGTCGCAGGAAACTACTCAGCAAAAGGACTATACAACGCGATGCGAGATGCATTAAACAAGACCTATACAGAGATTCCTGAATATATGAATCTATTAGGAAAAGAGTTAACTGCGGTTCATAGCACCAAAGAAAAGTACTATTCTATGTACTGTTTCTGGACAGGAGAAAAGCAATTAGGTGCTTCAGAAGGGGTTTTAAACACGGAAGCTGGTTTTATGAAAGGTCGCGAAGTGGTAAAGGTTACTTATGATGACCGCAAAGTAGATATTAAAGAACTAGATTCTTATGCAAAACGGAACAACTTCACTCCTATAGCACAAGACAATTCATATCGTCCTGCAAGCAGTGATGAGGATTATTACTTACGTCATACGGTTTATAAATATTTACCGCTAAGTAATCTCCAGAAAACAAAAATAAACAGCGCGTTAGGCAAGCGTAAAAATGCAAGTATCTACTTAAGTCCTAGGCAACGTACGTGGTTACAAGAAATACAAGCAAATAAAGTGAAGAAAGAAATATTGTTTGATCAATCCTTTGCATTGGCTTGGGAAAAGAAATTACAAACCGAAGGATAATTTTTAGAAGACGCAAGAAAATAGATCGCTTCGCTGTTAGAACATAGACATTAATTGATATAGCATACCCAGCTTCTATTAAGAAGGCAATCGCTCGTGTAGTGGTTGTCTTCTTTTTTTGGTTTTATGTTGGATGTTGGATGTTGGATGTTGGAAGAATAAAAATTTATTTTCTATAATCTAACACCAAAAGAGATCTTTTTAATAACACTTCAGCCTGCGTCTGGCAGGTTCGTGAAAAGGGATTCAGATACCTCAGAGTCAAAACAGTGCCTATCTAAGCTTATCAAATATTTCACATTTCATTTCTTCCAAAAAGAAAACTATCTTTACATTAATGTATACACTTCATAACATAAAACACATGATGGTTAGCCTATGGGTATTGATAGGGCTATCACTTACGTTTGGGTATGAAACACGGGCGCAGCATTCTTCTCAAAACCAAGTAGAGGTTGTAGATACACATATACATACCAAAACATCTGGTGTTTCCTATGTACAGTTGGTACAACAAGCAAAGAAGGCTGGTTATACACCCCTCTTTATCGCTTTTTCATTTGAGAGTTTATTACAATTACAGCATACCAATACGACGCGTACACTCACCGTACAAGAAATCAATACACATACCACGCAACATACGGTTGTTATAGATCATCTACAACAACGCGCTACCCTATCTGATGATACAGATATTTCTTTTTTCCCAGTAACCCTATCCTAAGGGCTGCTCGTTAATCCATTATTTATTTTTTTAATCAGACATTCTCTATGAGAGGGTCTAATACCATTTCTGATTTAGAATTGGTCCAACTGTATCATTACTATGAAATTTAAACGATTTATGCGTCTTACGATGCTTATTATAGTCATCGCCATGGCGGCGGCACTACCCATACCCATGAAGTTTGCCTATAAGGACGAACTTCCGCAAAACTTACAAGAACAAGTAGATCCCAAAGAAGAAGATGAAGAAGACAACGAGCGGGATTTGATTATGTGATTTCGGGGCTTCGGTACAATTTTCTACGAAAATCACTCAGCCTCCAAACTATAATATTATGATGAAATAAGATATTAGGTGATTTCGCGCAAAGCAAAATAATATCGAAATCTCTTTATAACACATCGTATAAAAATAGAGTACTACTCTAAATTAGAGTGATACTCTATTTTTTTAAACATTTCATAGCCTGTTGATAAGCATCTATATGTGCTATACTCTTTATTCTATATTCTACAAATCCATGATACGCTTTCGCGAAAGCGTATGACTTCATATATCCAAGCCTCTACAACGTTGTCTTAAAAACAAACTGTTCCACTAGGGCTTCATGATAGAATAGTATATCTTTGCACGCTTAAAATTAATACATGATGCAACGCATATTTAAAAATTTCACATTCAATCCTAAGGATGATATTCTTTCTGGACTTACCGTGGCATTGGCTTTGGTTCCAGAAGCTGTTGCTTTTGCTTTTGTAGCTGGTATTGATCCGTTAGTAGGGTTATATGGAGCATTTATGATGGGAATTGTGACGGCACTTTTTGGAGGTCGTCCGGGGATGATTTCTGGTGCTACTGGTGCTATGGCTGTAGTGATGGTACATATGATCCAAAAGGGAAATGAGGTAGGTGATGCGCTTGCTACTCCTATTGAAAATCTAGGGTTACAATGGTTATTTATTACCCTGCTTTTTGTAGGAGCGATACAGATTACTGCAGGGATTTTTAAACTAGGAAAATTTGTACGTTTGATTCCGCATCCCGTCATGATGGGGTTTGTAAATGGTCTTGCGATTGTGATCTTCTTATCTCAGTTAGGGTTATTTCCAGAAACGGGTACAGAAGGAATCTCATTTTTTAAGAATACAGGAGGTTGGTTTTCGGGACTTTTTTCTAATGGTGCATTCTGGATGATGATGGCGTTTGTAGGACTTACTATGGCCATTATGTATTTCTTACCTAAGGTGACAAAGAAAGTACCCGCAGCACTTGTAGCTATTGTGGTCGTTGCTGCGATTGTTATTTTTGGAAATTTAGATATGAGTACGGTTGGTTCTTTTATACGTGATGGTGGAGGTTCTGGACTAAAAGGTGGATTACCTACATTCCAGTTTCAAATATTTGATTCTGTAGTACTGGATACGATTATAGCCAATAAATGGTTGATTATTACGACTGCGTTCTTACTTGCTGCTGTAGGTCTTATAGAGTCTTTAATGACGTTAAACCTTATAGATGATATGACAGAGACACGTGGTAGCGGAAACCGTGAGTGTGTCGCTCAAGGGAGTGCTAATATCCTAAATGGTCTTTTTGGAGGTATGGGAGGTTGTGCAATGATCGGTCAGTCTATTATTAATGTAAATTCTGGTGGTCGTGGACGTCTTTCTGGTGCTGTAGCTGCTTTAGCATTATTATGTTTTATATTATTTGGCGCGCCTCTTATCGAGCAAATACCTATTGCTGCGCTTGTGGGTGTGATGTTTATGGTGGTTATCGGAACTTTTGCTTGGTCTAGTTTTAGAATTCTTAATAAGATTCCACTTCCAGATGCTATTGTATTAATTGCTGTATCTGCCATTACGGTATGGCAAGATCTTGCTATTGCAGTAATTGCTGGGGTCATTATGAGTGCACTTGTATTTGCTTGGAAAAATGCAACAATGATACGTGCTCGTAAACATATTAAAAATGACGGCACAAAAGTATATGAGATTTGGGGACCGCTTTTCTTTGGTTCTATTCAAAATTTCAATTCAAAATTTGATCCTAAGAATGATCCTGATAAAATTGAAATCGATTTTATAGAATCTCGTGTTAATGATCATTCTGGGATAGAAGCCCTACGAGGAATTGCAAATAAGTATCTTGATCTAGGCAAAGAGGTAAAGTTAACACACCTTAGTCCTGAGTGTAAAGCACTCTTATTAAAAGCAAATCCTAAGTTTGAAACTGTTATAGAAACTGCTGTAGATGATCCTCGTTATCATGTCGTTACAGATTTACTCGATACCGAAGTATAATTCTACTAAAAATACTATATAAAAAGCTCCAAATATGACATCGTATTTGGAGCTTTTTTATGGCTACTATACAATACGATATCGCTCATAAATGTATCGGTTCATTTCTAAATATGTGTTTTTACCATAATTAGTTAAAAGAATTTTCTTACTTTTTCAAAAAACTCTAACCAGTTATCCTTATAAGTAGATAATAGTCTACTATTACTTTAACATTTTAAAATGTCTTTTTATCTAATTATAGGATAATTGACAATAGAAATATCTTACAAAAAACTCTTTTTGTGATATGCAAGGGGTATAACCCCTTGTTTCGGGGTTAATTATAAAATGGGGCAAATGCCCCATTTTCATGTAAAAATTATTTTGTATCTTAATATTTGTGTAGTTTTGGCTACATATTATCTCACTAAAAATAAAATTATGAAACAAATTACTTTAAAAGCAGTGATGCTTTGTGCCCTATTAATTAGTGGTGCACTTTTTGCTCAAGGAACCGGGGAAACTACAAACTCAAATGACCTTCCAATTGGTATTCAAAACAACTTTGGTGTTGAGGATACACGTGGTGCAGAAATACCATCTGTCCTTGTATTAGGTTCACCTGGAAATCCAGATTGGATTCTTGATGTTGAAGCTCAACTAGACGGAACAGGTCTTGTTGCAGCAGATACATTTCTTACTAGTACTGGTACGCCAACATTAGCAGAAGTTCAAGCGTATGATGCTGTCATGGTATTTACAGATGCAGGTGCTGCAGATCCAATGGCATTTGGAGACATTTTAGGACAGTATATAGATGCTGGTGGAGCTGTAGTAGATGCTACATTTACACCTAATGTACCTATTACTGGAGGATTTACAGCCTATGAGTTATACTCTGCTTCTGGACAATCTAACGGTGCAAATTTAGGTATTGGTACTATCAACGATCCTGGTCATCCTATCCTAGACAATGTGACTAGTTTTGATGGAGGAACTGCTTCTTTCCACAATACTGGAGGAACGGTTGCTGCTGGAGCTACTATCATTGCAGAATACACAACTGCAGCGCCATTAATCATTGTTCAAGAAGGCGTAGGTCCTGCAAACGCAAGACGTGCATTTCTTAATTTCTACCCACCTTCTATCGATGCTCGTGATGATTTTTGGGATACAACATCAGATGGCGCTACTATTATGGCAAATGCCTTAGTATGGACAGCAAATCTTACTGATTACACTGTACTTATCGTTGGTTCTCCAGGAAACCCAGATTGGATTCTTGATGTAGAAGAAAAATTAGAAGAAACTGGTACGATTGGAGCTGATACTTTTTTAAGTAGTACTGGTACTCCTACACTAGCAGAATTACAAAACTATGATGCTGTGTATTTATTTACAGATGCTGGTGCCGCAGATCCTGTTGCTCTTGGAAATGTACTAGAGCAGTATATAGATGCTGGAAGCCCTGTTGTAGATGCTACATTTACGCCTAATGTTCCTATTACTGGAGGATTTACTCAATATGAGCTATACTCTGCTTCTGGGCAATCTAATGGTGCAAACTTAGGGTTTGGAACTATCTTAGAGCCAAGTGATCCTATTCTTACAGATGTAACAAACTTTGATGGAGGAACTGCTTCTTTCCACAATACTGGAGGAACTATTGCTTCTGGAGCAACTGTAATTGTAGAGTATCCTGATGGAAGTCCACTTATTATTAGAGATGATAATGTAGGACCTGCAAACACAAGACGTGTTTTCCTTAACTTCTATCCACCATCTATCGATGCTCGTGATGATTTTTGGGATACAACATCTGACGGTGCTCAAATTATGAGAAACGCATTATTATGGGCAATAGACGGAGTTGTACTAGCTACTGATGATAATACACAAACTGATTTAGGAATCTCTGTATACCCTAATCCAACTGATAATCAATTAACAATAACAAATACATCTGGAATTTCTATCGAAAGAACTTTAATTATTGATCTTACAGGTAGAATTATCCAAACGATAGATTTACAAGATGCTGCATCAAGAACTGTTGATGTATCTGCACTTAGTACTGGAATCTATTTCTTACGATTAGAAAACGGAAACAACAGTAATGTTATAAAGTTCATCAAGAAGTAAGTAGACTTGATCGAATTTTAAGTATTTTATGATTATAATACGTCTAAGTCCCTGCCATTGGCAGGGACTTTTATTTTAAAGCTTTTTTAATATTTGTGTACTGTAATAAACTACAGATTACATATTAAATGTTTTACTACTATTGGTCGATACATAGTTTTTATTAACTTTATGTCTTTAACCAAAATTCAAAATAATGTCAAAGAACTCAGATCTAGGTTTATTAGTATTACGTGTAGGTGTTTCAGGTTTAATGCTTACCCATGGTTTTCCTAAATTATTGAAATTACTCCAAGGAGACTTTGATTTTGCAGATCCTATTGGATTAGGTGGTATGATAACGCTTATTTTGACAGTCATTGCAGAAGCTATTTGTCCAGTACTTATTATTGTAGGAATAAAAACACGTTTAGCAACAATTCCTCCTATTATTGCTATGGGAGTAGCAGCTTTTGTAGTACATGCTGCAGATCCTATAGCGACAAAAGAAAAAGCGCTTCTTTACTTAGTAGCTTTTATAGCAATAGGACTTATGGGAGCTGGTAAACTATCATTAGATAGAAAGTAATAGTTGCTATTTCTTATATATTAAAATTCCTTTACAGAACATGATAACGGTACCATCATTTCTAAAAGTAATCGTGTTTCTTTTAATATCCTCTACGCTTTTTATTTCGTGTAAACGAGACGTAAAGCAAGATTACATATTAGAAGAAATTAACATAGACAAAGAACGTACGCTTGATGAAGCTGTCGAAGGGACTTGGTATCTTATGTCTTATTATTTATTCCGTGTTATAGATAACGATACCATGTTACTTGATTCCCCAAAAATAGAGGTTAGTACGCCTATAGCGTCATCCTATATCCATTTTCCATTATCTGGGGATATAGAGTTTAAAACTCCTAGAGGTAGAAGTTTATATAGAGACTGGCAAGTAAAAGATTCTATTATCTATGCTGGGTGTAGTAATAATATTCCTAAGGACTGTAATTTCGGGAACACACATGCGTTACTAAGAGGAGCTTTTAAAGTATCATATATAGATGAAGAAAAGATGGAATTAATCTGCACTTCAAACTATGTTCCAGGCTCACAAACGATAGAGGTAGTACAATTACTTAAAAAACACCAATAAAAAAACCTTGCCGCCAAGCAAGGTTTTTCGTTGTTTAACATTCTAATCGATAACGTAGTTGTTACCTGCGATTACTCATCATTTTATAGAGCAATCTTGAGGAATTATTGTTTATCATTAAAGACATCCATCACTCCTTCAAACTGAGATACATCTATATCTCCAGATTCTATTGAACTCGCAAGATTCATCATATCGCTTATGTTCATATCATTTCCAAGTAAACGAGCAAGTACAAATCCTCTAGCATCTTGTGAAGCAAAAACGATGACTTCGTCTATCGCATCTTCCTCTCCTCTCATATAAAGCTTCATATTACCTTCATCAGAGTTTACTTTCATTAATTCTTCATAATCATCACTAGCAAGAATTGTTGTTATTTTTGATTTTTCTGTTTGAAGATCTGTAGTACTATCATCCTTTAAAGGAAATGCCATAATATTGATCTTACGTACTGTTTTAAGTACTTTCTTTTGTTCTTCATCAAGAGCTTTAGAATCTTGGCTTATTAAGCTTGTAGGCACATCAACTAAGATAAAATCTCCGTTTTCTTGATTTGCTACATAATACTCTTGTAGGGTTTCTCCATTATTACAGCTTATAAGGCTGGTGCAAGCAACGAGTGCAATTGCTACTATTTTAAATATTGCTTTCATGGTTTATCCTTTTTTTACTTTGTCTACATCTTTAAGAGCATCACTACCTTTAAAGTCTAATTCTTGTGCTAGTTTTGAAATTTGTTTTAAATCAATATTCCCAGTTACTTGGAAGAATACAGTTCGTTCTTCTCCGTCTATATCTCCATTGAGGAACATTACAAATTCTTTTACATAATCTTCATTACTTCCTGGTTTGTAATAAAACTTTACATTTTTACCATCATCGGTAGCTCTCATAAGTTCTTCAAGACTAGAAGAAGATATATATCCCTTCATAGTCGTATTCATTTGAGATGCTATATCAGATTTTGTTGTGGTAAACATTTTTACATTTTCTAAATTATTTACCAATTCGATATATGCTTTCATTTCTGGATCTGACGAGTTAAGGTCTACTTTACTCAGTAGTTTAAACATCTTTTGATTCATCACCATAGAAGAGACTCCCTTCATAGATTCAAATTTATCAAACTGACTCTGTGCGATCATCGATACTGATGATACTAACATTATTGCTACAAATACTATTGTTTTCATTTTTATATTTTTTATTGTTTAAAAAAGCTGCTGGTTGTTGTATTAAATTCCTTCACTGTACCCAGCTGTGCAGTGCTCTCACTAAACATTTTACCCATAAATCCTAAAGCCTGTTTTGTCTTTTGTACAGCTACTTCTTCGCTTGCATAGGTTGTAAATATTTCATTATCATTATCTTTATTTATAAACTGAACAGCAAGTCCTATAGCTAAAACAGCTACAGCTGCTACTCCAGAAAGCCATCGATAATTGATTTTCTTCTTTTGTTTTGGTAGTTGGATAGGTACATCAAGGGTTTCTTCTTTTGCTAGTGCAAATGCAGAAAACATTCCTATATAGCTTTCTAAATGTGGTGCTACGTTACTTCCTTTAAAATAAGTCCGTAATTGCTCTTCTTGCAAAAGCGTTGTAGCTCCCTCAAAATAGGCTTCCAGTAACTGCTCAACTTTATTGGATTCCATAGTTTTGTTTTTTAATTAATCCTTCTCTTATGGTCTTTCTAGCTCGTGACAATGCGACACGGACTGCTGTTTCATTCATTTCTAACATCGCTGCAATTTCTGAATTATCAAATTGTTCAATGTCTCTTAACTGTAATATTAACTGTTGTTGCTCGGGTAATTCTTTCATTAATATATATACCCATTCAACTTCGTTTGCTGCATCTATTTGTCTACCAGTATTACGAGAATGATCTTCATAATTGCTATGTACTATTCTAAGGTTATTATTTCGTTTTGCCTTTAATAAGTCGTAACAATAGTTTTTTGTCATTGTCATCGCAAATGCCTCGACACTTCGATACTGCTTCATTTGGGATCGTTTGACCCATAATCGCATCAGGATTTCCTGAGTTGCATCTTGTGCTTCATCTTCAGAGACAAGTAATCGCTTGGCCACACGATATATTTTATCTTTAAAAGGATTTACAAGTGTTATGAATGATTTCTGATCCATTAATTATCGGTTAGTTACTAGGGAGACGAGTATGTTTAGAATTTGTTACAATAAAAAATGTTTTTCTTAAATAAAATAGTATCTCGCCTGTATATATACAAGATAGATGTCCTACAACAAAGATCATAAATAGGGTACTTCTTTCTCACACAGGTTAGTAAAACGTTAATTTTTAAAATAAATGCCTAAAAACATTTATTTTAGTTTTCAACTATTCATCAATCAATCATCTATGTTTATTAAAAATCGTTTCCTTTTTCGTTTTATTGGTAGCTTTTTTACTTTACTTATTCTTCCATTCCCTTTAAGCTACATTCCATTCTTAGGCTTTATAAATACATGGTTTTCAAATTTCTATCAGACTATTATTCCTTGGTTTGCAAAAAACGTCTTGCATTTAGAAAAAGAAATTACCGTGTTTACTAATGGAAGTGGTGATACGACTTATGATTATGTTCTTATTCTCTTTTTTGTAATTCTATCACTTATCATTGCAACAGTTTGGACACTATTGGACAAAAAGAAACCAGATCTTACAAAGCTCAGTTACTGGTTTGTTGTTTTATTACGTTATTTCTTAGGGTATAATATGATGTCATACGGATGGAGTAAAGTCATTCCTATGCAGTTTTCAGAACCTTCATTTTATAGATTGTTAGAACCCGTAGGTGATATGTCCCCTATGGGGCTCGTATGGACTTTTATTGGGTTTTCTGCTGGATACACTATATTTTCTGGAATTGCCGAAGTTATAGGCGGTATCCTCGTATTATATCGCCGCACACAATATCTAGGAGGACTTATTCTCATTGCTGTAATGGGCAATGTGATGGCATTTAATTATTTTTATGATGTCCCTGTAAAGTTATTTTCGACAGAATTATGGTTGATGGCTATTATTATTGCCTCGCCAAAAATCAAACAATTACTAAACGTTCTTTTAGATTTAAAAGCAACAGTACCTAAAATAACATTCAAACCATTTCAAAATTCAAAACGTAAAAAGCTTGCTACGATAGGAAAATGGGTGTTTTTGTTATTTGTAATTTTCTATCCATTATCAGAAACCATTAAATCTATGAGTTTATATGGCCGTTCGGCGCCTAAACCTCCACTATATGGGTTGTATGAAGTTACAAACTTTAAAGCCAATGGTGAAGAGATTGTTCCTACCCTTAAAGATACGGTCGCATGGCGTTATATATCTATGGAATGGGAAGGTTCTGTACAGTTTTATCGTCCAGATATGACTCGTTTTGGGTATAGCTCTGTTATAGATACTACAACACAAAAACTTACGTGGACTAATTTTAGTGATTCTACAAAAGTATATACCATGAAGTATACACGTACAACCGACTCTACGATGCGTTTTCAAGGAATTCATAAAAATGATACTATCGATTGTGAAACCAAAATTTTGACCAAAAAAGATTTTCCTCTTATGAATCGCGGTTATCACTGGATACAAGAATATCCTTATAATAGATGATGTAGCTGTATACGCTTTCGCGAAAGCGTATAAAACATCTGTAACATCTTTGTAAAAACGATACTAATATTGAAAACAACATTCATGATCATAACAACAACAAATAGCATAGAAGGAAAAGAAGTATCTAATTACTTAGGTGTCATTATGGGAACGACCTATACGTCTAACCATGGAACAAAAGGGATGACCTTTAAAGACATATTTAATAGTAAAAAGTACTATGAAAACTATGAGAATGGACTCGAAGATGCCAAGGAAAGTGCTTTTGAAAAACTTAAACAACAAGCTGAAGCAAAACAAGCTAATGCTATTATTGGAATTTCTGTAGATGTTGAATTAATGAGCACTACCGGCGTTACAATGATCACGGTAATAGGAACGGCTGTGCATGTAAAATAATATATGATCCCTACTAGAACAACCTCTGAACATCCTGATTTTGTTGCTTTAGTGCAATACCTAGATGGAGAACTTGCACAACGTGATGGGGATGAACATGCTTTTTATCATCAGTTTAATAATATAGATGTTCTTACGCATTGTATCGTTACATATATAGCAACCAAAGCTGTGGGATGTGGCGCAATAAAGACCTTTGACCCAACAACTGTAGAGGTAAAAAGAATGTACGTCTTGACCTCACAAAGAGGGAAAGGGATTGCTTCTCAACTACTACAAGCACTAGAAATTTGGGCAAAAGAATTAGGGAATAAAAGGTGTGTTCTAGAAACTGGAATACGACAGCCAGAAGCCATTGCATTATACGAGAAGAATGGATATTATCGTATCCCAAATTATGGACAATATATAGGGGTAGAAAATAGTGTCTGTTTTGAAAAGCTTTTATAGCTTTGGCTTATGAAAAAGAATGTCCTTATTATAGGCGCTGGATTAACAGGGCTATTACTTGCTTACAAACTCAAACAACAAGGAATTCCTGTCATTATACTAGAAGCTAGAGATCGTATAGGTGGTCGTATACATACCTATCTTTCTAATCAAGAAACACCTATAGAGATGGGTGCCACTTGGTTAGGTTTACAACATAAAGCACTTGTACAGCTCTTAAAAGAACTACATATTCCTATATACCCTCAATATATGGATGGTAAAGCTTGGTATGAACCTACTTCGTTATCTCCTGCTTATGAAGTAGCTTTACCTCCTAATGAAAGTCCTAGTTACAGAATACAAGGAGGAAGCATTTCATTGATTAAAAAACTTGCAGAGCCATTTACCTCAGAAGAATTACAACTCAATACCGTAGTTACCAAAATAGAAGCGCAAGAAACACAGTTTAAAGTAACGACACAAAACAATGTCTTTACAGCATCAAAAGTGGTAACAACCTTACCTCCTAACCTATTGGTTAATACCATACAATTTGAACCTAAACTACCTGAGAACCTTTCTGCTATTTCAAAAAAGACACATACTTGGATGGGAGAATCTATAAAATTTGGAATTTCATATAATCGTGCATTTTGGAAGGATCAGGACTGGTCTGGAACACTTTTTAGCAATGTCGGTCCCATTACAGAAATGTATGATCATTCAAATAGCGAGCAAAACAAATTTGCTTTAAAAGGTTTTTTAGATAGTTCACTTTCTAGTCAGACAAAAGAAGCTAGAAAAATTGCTGTTTTTGAACAGCTCAAACGTTCTTTTGGAGAAGAAGCGCTATCCTATCTTTCTTATGAAGAAACAATCTGGAAAGATCAAAAATATACCTCTACTCCGTATGAAAATTATGTGCTACCTCATCAAAATAATGGACAAGCGATCTATAAGAATACTTATTATAATGATCGCTACTATATAGCAGGTTCTGAAACTGCGCAAATATATGGGGGCTATATGGAAGGAGCCGTACAAAGTGCTCAAACATGTTTTGAACACATACTACAGCGTTAAAAAATTACTTCTGTTAAAAAAAATAACACGAACATTAAATACAAGCCACAGAATCGCGTTACATTTGTATATGCGCACCATTCAACTTACCTTAAGTGCTTGTTTACTATGTCTTTTTAGTAACCTTCAAGCTCAAATCGTTATAAACGAAGTAGATTCAGATACTCCAAGTACAGATACTATGGAGTTTATAGAATTAAAATCAGATACTCCTCAATTTTCTTTAAATGGATATGTTCTTGTCCTCTTTAATGGTTCAACAGGAGGTAATGATTCTAGTTATTTTGCATTAGATCTGGACGGATTTACAACAGACGTCAACGGAATCTTATTAATTTCTAATAATGAAGTATCTCCTGTAGGTGATTTTATCTTATTTGATAATACCATCCAGAATGGAGCCGATGCTATTGGAATTTACCAAGCAAATGGTTCTGAATTTCCTGATGGAACAATAGCTACAACAGGAAATCTTGTAGATGCAATTGCCTATGATACTAATGATGCAGATGATACTGTTTTATTAGGTTTATTAGGACTAACCGAGCAAATCAATGAAGGTCAAAACGGAAACCAATCTACAGAATCTATACAACGTAACAATGATGGAACCTATTTTGTAGGGCCTCCTACACCTGGTGTCTTAAATGACGGATCAGGAATCCCTTTTAATGGAGTCGGATTTACAGTAAATAGTGAATATACAGAAGGAGAATCTCTAGACATCGTATTTACATCTCAAGAAAGTGTAACCGAAGATCTTACATTTGACTTCACACTTACTAACGGAACTTTTGACACCAATGATTTTTCGGGATCGACGATGGTCACGATTCCTAATGGATCAAACACAGCAACAGCTACTATCCAACTTATAGATGATAGTGATGATGAAGGTGATGAAGTTATGCAAATCACTTTTGGAACATTACCAGAAGGTTTTAATAGGTTAAATGATAATACCGAAGTTAGAATTTTAGACAATGACTTTACAGTCGCTGCCTGGGGAACACCACTTAATCCTACATTTGATCAAGTAGAAAGTACCCAACCAGATGGTTATTATGATTCTTTGGACGGTCTAGCAGGAGATGAACTCGTACAAGCTATACAAGATCTCATTGCAGATCCAGATGTGGTACGTGCGCAAACCTATGCAGATGTTGTTGATATTTTGAAAGAAGCAGATCAGAGTCCGCTTAATAGTAATCAAGTGTGGTTATTATATACAGAACAACAACGTCCTAAATTAGATTTTCAAACCTCAGGAGGTAGTAACGTAGGTCTTTGGAACAGGGAGCACACGTATCCTCGATCTCGTGGTGGTTTTAATGATATAGATGCAGATGATGTTGCAGATGGGGTTGATGTCTTCTTTACTACAAAAGCAGATTCTTTACGTCACGCCAATAGTGATGCTCATGGAATACGTGCTACTGATGGACCAGAAAATAGTTCGCGTGGGAATCAAGATTATGGAGAATATTCAGGACCAGACGGACACCAAGGAAGTTGGCAAGGTGATGTTGCTAGAGGGATTTTCTTTTTAGTAATACGTTATAATGGAATTGATGTTGTTGCTGGAGATCCACCTAATAGTACTGTAGGTGAACTAGGAGATCTTGATCTTTTATTAGAATGGTATCGCAATGACCCGGCAGATGATTATGAACTTAATAGAAACAATGTAATATATACGTGGCAGTTTAATCGTAATCCGTTTATAGACCTTCCGGATCTAGCCGAATTTATCTGGGGAGATCAAGCAGGAGAAACCTGGACAAACCCATTAAACGTCGATGAAACACAGCTACAAAATATTGCAATCTATCCTAATCCAGCTAAAAATCAGATTATGCTTCAAGCACCTAATCTGTCTGGGACGATTCGTATGTATACCATGTTAGGTCAGGAAGTAGTAACCTCAACGTTTAATGGGACTACACAAATTCCGTTTGACCTTTCATCTGGTCTGTATCTAGTACAGGTTATTACATCACAGGGCGCGAAGTCTATGCAATTGGTGGTTGAGTAAATGGGAAGGTTGTTAAGTTCGCTTTCGCGAAAGCGTATATTAACAAACTGTAATAACACATTAGTCTATGGATAAATATCAAGAGACATTCAACACTTGGAATACACTAGCACAATGTTACCAAGAAATGTTTATGGAACTTGACATTTATAATGCATCTTATGATCTTTTTTGCGCTTCTATTAAAAGGCAGAATGCTTCTATTTTAGAAATAGGCTGTGGTCCTGGGAACATTACAAAGTACCTTCTAGATCGTCACCCAACGTATCGTATCACAGCTACCGATGTTGCTGAAAATATGATAGCGCTTACCAAGGAAAACAATCCTAGCGCTACTGTGCAAATATTAGATTGTCGAGCATTGGATACACTAAAAGATACTTATGATGGGATTATGTGTGGGTTTACACTCCCCTATCTTTCTGATTCAGATACTGCAAAATTCATTCAAAATTCCTATGCCCTACTTCGTCAAGATGGAATACTCTATTTAAGTTTTGTTGGGGGTAATTATAAAGATTCTGGCTTTATAACAGGCAGTACAGGCGATCGTACCTATTTTTATTATCACAATATACTTGATGTAAAAAACATGCTAACAACGCAAGGATTCCAATTAATAGAACATATGGAAGTACCCTACAAACGTTCTGAGAAAACGAGCGAAATGCATACCATACTTCTTGCTCAGAAATAATTCTAAAATTCGTATTATATTTAATGCATCAGTTAAGGGTGTATGCATAAGTCTATATATAAATTATTACTCCATGGGAATTTTTAATAACTTATTCAAGAAAAAGGAAATAACTCCAAAAATTGAATGTCCACGATGTTTAGGCAAAGGTCATGTAAACGAAGCAGATATTATACGATTAGATAAGGAACTATATTGGGCTCCTGGTGATTGTGCATATTGTAAAAAAACTGGGGAAGTAGATGCATCTTTAGTATCAAAAATAGCAGTAGACGAAATGTATCTTACTATAGAACGTACAGATAGAGAACGTAAAAAAATAATAAATAAAGATAAGCAAGCTATAGCCAAAGCAGCAGAATACAAAGAACTTATAGATAGTTTTGTAGACCATATCGTTTTATCATACACTGAGAAAAAAGCTAGTATAGATGACATTGCAGAAACTCTCTTAGTGAAGGGGCCAAAAGGAATTGATAAAGGAGAGCTTGTACGCTATATAAAAAAAATAATTGAAGTAAAGCAATTATAAATTTTCATAATTGTTATGAATGAGAGACCCGTTTCCAATATTGAAACGGTTTTTTTATGGAGTTAACTCAACACAAAACATGTAACAATTTTTCATTTTAGTATACAGATTATGTATATGAAGTTTTACATAAATAAATTTAAAGAAATTGCTGCCAAAGAAAATGGAACATTTTACTTCTCAGATAGTGATATAGGCATAGGAGGCGGTGTAAGAAGTCCGCACGTCATCCTTCAATTAAGAATTCCATATAAAGATTATGAAATCTTTATTAATAATAAAACAGGGACTTCCTTTGTAGGAACCTATTCTTGTACACTCCCACTTGCATTAAAAGCTCCTGATTTTACAATACAGACAAGAAATCACCTATCTACTCTTTTTTCTAGAAATAAAAAGAATCGTTTTAAAATCACAACTGAACAAGAAAAATTAAATGAATTTCTTAAAAAAAGCTCATCGTTAAATGCACTAAATACAATCGCAAAGGATACTATTTTTGAGCCCTATATATATGGTAAAAACTCTGAAACAGATTATCAATTCAAAATAGAATATCATTTACAATTTAATAATTGGACGCAGGTACTTGAACCATTAATCACTTTTAATAAAGAAATAATAGATGCATTAGAGAATAGAAGTTATACACTACACTAGTAGTATATAAATAAAGAATTATGCTTTTGGTACTTCCTTTGTTTTAAAAGGTTTTGACAAACTACTACGTCCTAGAATATATCCTGAAATTCCTCCAAGAAGTGCAGAGATTTCTTTACCTCCTAGGATTTCTGTTATTCCAAATAAAATAATAGCAATAATGATAGAGAATATTGTGATAAACTGCAATCCAGCATCTCCAGTAAAAATAGATTTACGGATTTGATCATCCCTATTTGCTATGATAAAGAAACCTACAATCACAATACCTACCAAAAAGGCAAATGACCAACTGATCTGTTTTTTAAAGTTTTGACCAACATACGATGTATTATTAAGCTCCGTTACTTTTGCACCAACTCCAGATAATTGATCTGTTTTTTTAAGAACTTCTTGTACTTTGTTTTCTATAATACGTCTAAATCCTTCCGAAACGCTCATCGACTTTACATCTGAAAGACTAACACCAGCAGCTGTATGAAGTTCAGGTAAAATAATTTGAGCTTTTATCTCTTCAAGGCGTTTAAGGTGTTTCTGATGGTCTTCAGAAAGTACACTTGTGTCTCCATCTACTGCATTTATTTCTTCGTAGCTTTCTAATAATCGTTCTAAGCTTACCGATCGTTCTAATTCTGTAAAAAGACTATTAATCTCATACATCATTCCGTACATGTTTGAGATAAGTTCTAAACGTTCTGCTTCTAATTCATGTAGATCGTTAGGCAATACGACCTTTTCTTCAGATTGAGAGATGGTTTGATTTACTTGACTATATACAGGAAGGTTTAGAATAAATAAAAATAATAAAGAGAATGCAATTTTCATGATAAGGTATGGTTAGAGGTTATAAAATCCAATCTAAACACTCTCCTTTACAATAAATCAGGTATAAATACCTGATTTATTTATCTCTTAAAAATATAAAAGCAATTATATTATAAACGTAATCCAAAAGTAAAACTAAATCGCAATCCGTCACTACCAGTAAATACACCTAACTGACCAGAGATCAAATCTACAGCATTTGCCCAAAAACCAATACCTCCATCTAGATGCCACTTATTTGTATCTTCACCACTCACCCATACGCGACCAGCATCAGAACCTCCAAAAACACCAAATTGTAAAGGCAATAATCCAGTTCTAACTCTTTTAAAACTATAACGAAGATCTGCACTACCAACAAGAGAAGATTCCCCTGTGAAACGTTCGTTTCTAAAACCTCTTAAACCTGTATTAGCCCCTAAGGTAGCTCCTTGATAGAATTCGTAATCCTCAAGAATATTTCCGGTATTATACTGTCCTTGAACTTGTGTTTTAAGAACTAATTTTCTATTCTTAGTTAATGCATTATAAAAAGCCAATTTAGGTTTTAAATAACCAAAGGCACGATCACTGTCGTCTAGATTAAGCTTACCTCCTACTATTAAATCAAAAATCATCCCACGTGTAGGGTTTGCAGAGTTATCAGTATTGGCATAACTATATCCTACTTCCGACCCTAAAAATGTCTGACCTTCAAATATTTTATCTATCACCTCTTGACTTGGTTCTTGACCATCAATACTAAATGGACTTAAACCAACGTCAGCATCAATAAAACGACCATTAGAATCTTCTACCTTAACATCTTCTATAATTCCTTTAATACTAAGTACACTTCCAAAGCGATTATCTTTAATAAAACCAACAGATAGGGCTATATTTCTATTACGAACTCTGTTAAAATCAAGATCAAGATCATCTATTAAATCGAAATCGCTATTTGTCAAAATATTAGTAATATTTGTATCAAAATCATCATCTCCAAAATTTGCTTCAATATTTTCTGTCAAGTTTCCTATCCCGAAAAAATTACGTGAAAAACTTTCTGATGTATACCTAGCATCAATATCTAGATCCCATTTTCCAATGGCTTTTGTAAAAATTCCCTCATATTCAATATCTACACCACTAGTAGATGTAAAGTATCCTACTTTAAGTATATGTCTACTGGCAAATGGCACATCTTTAAATCCTTTTACAGTGTACCTCTCTTGTACTCCTATACGTAAACCGTCATCAGGATTAAACCCTATAGATGGAATAACATTATTTATACGTTGAATTGTTTTATCAAATTTATGAGTGTTATAAGAATAATCGTTAGAAAAACGCATAATCCCTTTTTTCTTAAGAATCGTATTTGGTTTTCCTTTATGCTCATAAATCTTAAGACGACGTCCATCATCTATAGTATAAGAATCATTATTCTGACCTCCTATAACACGCATGCTTAGAGGATTTTTACCTTTTCCACTTACGTGAAATGTATCATCATCATCTAGTCCATAAATCCATACTTCATCAGTATCTGCACTGTTTACTGTATAACTTTCATATGGAGATAATGGTTTTCCATTCTTAATACGAGAGATATCTACCTGAGTAAACCCATCTCCTCTTGTGATTTCAAAATGATCATCCTTATCGGTTCCTTTAATAACAACGAGGTCAGACAAATAATCATAATAACGATTTGCTATATCTCCAAGATTTCCTTTACGTTCTTTTAATTTTGTTTTGATACTTTCAAGCACTTCATCTTGTACTTCACGAGGAAAAGATTTAAAAGCTTCATCTATGACTGCATCCGTAAGGTTATCTTGAATATACTGTGCCTGTTCAGTCCATACATCTCGGCCTATTTTACCTGTAAGATCTCTATCTAATTTAAGTCCGGCACTATTAATCCATTTAACATCTTTTAATTCACCATCATACTCTTGGAACTGTCTTGCTGGTGGGCTTATAAACTTAAAGAAATCTAATAATTTCCCATCATAATTAGAAAATGCTTGATCTCTATCCCTAGGAATAGGCCTGTAAACTTTTTTATCATCAGATTCATCAAAACGTGCCCATCTCCACTGGTCAGTATGACGATCCCAATCTCCTAGAAGCATATCAAATAATCGTGCACGAACGTAAGCTTCCTCATCTACTTGGTATTTCTCATCTTTACGCATTTTTCTAAGAAGATCTGATGTACTTTCAATATCGTCTGGTTTTCCAAAAGAGGCTACATTTAAAAACCCATCATCAGGACGCTCTTCAATAATATAAAGTTCATCTCCAAACTCTGTATTATATTTCCCTAAAGCAGGATGCTTAGGCATATAGAACAATTGGGGGTTTGTATGATAAATATCGACCGCATCAGAAAGAGGTCCTATAGCAAGACTTGCAAAAGGATGGCTCGATGTATAAAAATCTAATAATGTTTTCTCCGTAAATGAATCCTTAAATTCATCACGTATAAAGTTTTCCTTAAACGCCACACTTTGTAGAAACTGTATAGCACTTTTTTTAACTGCTCTCAAAGCAAAGTTTCTTCCATCTTTATCTACAAGACGTAAAGATCGTGTCTGGTGTCCACCACCTTTTCTTTCTATAGTAAACCCTCCCATAAGTGTATCTAAGGTAGCAACAGGTACTTTTATATCTGTTCCATAGACATATCTATAATGATCTCCCCATAATTTTTTATAGGACTTATTCTTTTCTGTATCTACCTTATTATATACAGTAGCATTCTTTGTAGTATCAAATTTGTTAGATAAATTAGAGGCATCGTACGGTATATCTTCTGCATGAACCTCTGTCTGGAAAACTAGTGTAGGTTCTCCATCTTTAGCGCTATAATACTGTACAAAAGAAGAACCTCCTTCAGTGACTGTTAAAGCAGTAAAACCTTGACCTCCGTATGAAAATAGCCCATCAGTACCTAAACTTGCTGCAGATGCTTTAGACCCTGCTCCACTTACAATTTGCTTAACACCTTCATGATCTATATATTGTAAACTATGCTCATGACCAGAAACAAAAATCGCTTTATTGGTATCTCTGGCTAGCGTAGAGAGACGGTTCATAAACTTACTATACTTTGCATGATAACGATCTTGAGGTGATACACCTCCTTGTGATCGAATCTGTGTAATAAGTGATCCTATTATAGGAAGAGGAAGTTTAGATTGAAATGGAAAAAGATGCTTATTTGCTGCAAAACCTCCACCGTGTACTCCATTAGTATACATAGGGTGATGCATTGCTACAATTATTGTCTTTTCATTATTCTTTTTAAAGAGACCTTCTATCTCTAAGAAAAAATCTTTTCTAGTTTTAATTTCACAATTATCATTAATAGTAGGCTGTTTGTCCCAATTCTCTAAATACCACTGTGTATCTATAGCAATAAGAACAATATCATCATCCACATCTATCTTTTTAATTGGACATCCATTCTTTGGTTGGAAAACACCTTTACCCAATTTTTCTTCAATAAACTTTTGTTGGCGTTTTAACCCTTCAACTCCATCTCGCCAATCATGATTGCCAGGGACAAAAACTACACTTCCTTTAAAATCGTTAACAGCATCAAATTGAGCTTGTAATTTAAACTCTGCATCAGTACGATCTGCACTTTCTTTACCCGGAAGGCCGTTATCATATACATTATCTCCTAAAAAGACGGTATAATCATTTTTAGTCCCATTTTCTTGGATTACTTTTTTAAGAGCAATAAGTGCATCAGTACTTTTACCAGAACTTGCATTCCCTGCATCACCTATTAAATAAAACGTTTTCTGATTTTTCTGCTTTCGCGAAAGCGAACTATCTAAAGGGATATCAGAAGTAGATTGTGGTCCGTAAGTCGCACATCCACAGATAAATATCGCAAAAAAGCTGTAAAGAAGAAGATAATTTTTATTCATATCTAATTTTTAGTGTAATTTTTAATGTAATTTTAGGTCTAAGAAAAATAAAATTCTACGTATGACATCTTTTGTGGAAAAAACGGACGCTTTTGTAGCTAACCTCTTAGAGAAAGAGCTTCCAAAAACCTGCATTTATCATAATTATGTCCACGCAAAACGTGTATATAAAAGTACTAAAGAAATTATAGAAAAGAGTACTCTTTCCCCAGAAGAAAGACAGGACATTCTTCTTGCTGCATTATTACACGATACAGGATATATACATGGCAGGGATAATCATGAAGAACAATCTGTAGCTATAGCTAAGGATTTTCTTTCCAAAGAAGCGTATCCAGAAGAGCGTATAGAGCGTATTTCTCAGGCTATTATGGCCACAAAAATGGATAATACTCCTGTAACCGAACTTGATAAAATATTACGAGATGCAGATGCTTCCCATTTTGCTAAAAGTTATTTTGAGCAAGCAAGTGAATATTTACGACAAGAACTCCGTATTCAGGAAATTGCAGAATACTCTATCGAAGATTGGCGTAAATGCAATATAGAGATGTTTACAACACAACATCATTATTATACAGCTTATGCTATAGAACACTGGAAACCTAAGAAGGATGCCAATTTGGTAAAAATGCTTAATGAACAGAAAGAGATTAAGAAAGCTAAGAAAAAGGAAAAGCTCAAAGCAAAACTCAAAGATGAAAGCCCTGAAAAAGGAGTGCAATCTATGTTTAGAATTACCTTACGTAATCATATAAAGTTAAGTGATATTGCAGATACGAAGGCAAACATTTTACTCTCAGTAAATGCCATTATCTTATCTATGGCTTTATCAAATTTGATTCCAAAACTAGATAATCCGTCTAATGCATATTTGATTATACCTACTGCTATTTTTATTATTTTCAGTATAGTCTCTATGATTCTATCAGTGCTTGCAACACGTCCTAATGTAACTATGGGTAAATTTACTAGAGAAGATGTAGAACAAAAGAAAGTGAATCTTTTATTCTTTGGTAATTTTCATAAAATGAGCCTTACAGATTTTGAATGGGCTATTAATGAAATGATGCTAGACAAAGATTATATCTATTCTGCACTTACAAAAGATCTTTATTTCTTAGGAATTGTTTTAGATAGAAAATATCGAATTCTTAGAATAACCTATACCGTATTTATGATTGGAATTATAGCATCAGTACTTGCCTTTGCATTCTACTTTAAGATGCAAGATAGTTCAACAATAATTACATAATTAAACAACATAACGCCTAAGATGTCCTCTTAGAAATAAAAAAAAGCCTAGCATATTTGCTAGGCTTTTTTTATTAAGACTTAATTTCTTCCATCAAATCATCATACGTATAATACTGCTTGTCTTGATTTTTGTCTTTAGACATCTTGTATAATACTTCTACACGTATCGCTTTTAAACCTGTGACAGCTTGTAGGTCTTGAAGTTCTACAATTTCTACAGTTTTACCTAAATATTGTTTTGCCTGTAAGAATTTGATATAACGCATATACTCACGTTCATCATCTTTTTGACTATATACAATGGCAATTTTACCAGGTTGTGTTACACGCTCTTGCGTTCCTTTGATGTATGCTTTATCTACTCGTTTTTTAACAACTTCATATCTTGCATTATATGTACCGTCGACATCAAAACGTTTTTCATCCATTCTAAAACGTACAGAAAGAGAGGTGTTAAACACTAAGATCATAGAGGCTACATCAAGTGGATGTGGTAATTCTTTTGAAAGCTTATAATGTGCATTCTCCATCTCACACATAGCTTGTAATTGCCATAGTCTAAGATTATATAGGTAAATCTTATTGAAACTATTCTCTCTCGTAATAGATTCACCGATATACATATTATGCTCTACTCCATCAGTTTTGAAACGTTCAAAAAAGTGAGGATACATATGTTGTGCTTCCTCTTGCTTTTTATCTAGAACTGAGGCCATTTTCTTATTAATAAGCATCACAGATTCATCATATGCCTTTCTATGCTTATATATAAGTCCCATGCCATCTTCTAGCGTGTCATTATATTCTGTAATAAGTGATTCTAATATTCCTTCTTTCTTCTTTAAATGTTTAAATAATGGGTGGATATCATAATTTAAGAAATCTAAAATCCCGCGCTCACTATCTACTTGTAATCCATCAGATATCCCTGCTACAAATGTGGTAATCCTATACAAGAACTCTTCATAAACAGGAAGTTCATGAGTGTTATTGGCATAGATAAGGATCTTTTTAACTTCTTTTAATTGAAGTAATAAATCCTTTTGTACAGCGGTATTTCTTGCATTAGACGAACCTTTTATATCTATTTGTCCAAAGAGTGGATACACATCTTTAAAAACAATATCTCTATAAGAAACAGCAGTTTCTTTATCTATTTGAGCCGTCATGACTCTTTTTGCTTCTCTTCTAAACTTCCAATATACACTAGGGTGAATAGAAGTACATTCTTTTTGTATAATAACTTCTTGTTCATTCTCCATTTGCTCTCTAGAACGTTTTACAGAATCCAAGAGGTATGGCATGACATCAAGTAACTTATTTGCATTAATACTATTGAGATCTTGCTTATTAGGAGATACAATTTCTAAAAGACCAAGAAAATTATCACCATCAGATATAGGTGCAAAAATGGCACTCTCTATATTTTGATCAAATAAATTTTTATAAAAGTGTTCTTCAGGATTAGATACAAGATATTTACCTACATCAGAAACAGCAAAGAATTGCTTTTTAGTGAAAATAGTATAGAATGACCCACTACATAGCGCACTACTGCAGGCTCTTTTCTGTTCTGCATTTAACACAAAACTCTCTACATTATTATATGGGACACGTTCTAATGTTTCTTCCTCAAGGTTATAGTTTGAAAAACCAACTTTAATTTCAGGAAGATTAAAAATAGATTGAAAGATATTATGAAATCCTTCTATAAAGTCTACATCGCTTTTATCATATTTTAAAAGACTAGTTTTAAAATCTGATAAAGAAACATCTGATGTAGCATCATATAAATTCCCAAGTATGAATCCTTTAAAATGCCAACTACGTGGTGGGAATTTTTCTTTCCAAATATCAATATTATCAAAATTATCTAAAAGTACTTCTACATCTGCATCTGTAATCTCTGGTGCATCTGGACCTCTTGTAATGTCAATATAATCGGCATTATATAACATTCTATAATATCTCATGATACCGCTTGCATCTGGAATATCATAAAAGAAAGGTCTTCTAAAGTCAATATTAAAACCATTCATCTTTAAGATGATACTACATCCCATGATATACATGTGATTTTTATCAAAATTACTGATGACTGGTTCATAATTTTCGCCAGCGTCTTCTATGATTTTTTTATATCGCCTAGAAGATTTGATAATAAACTCATTAAAAGGAAGACAGGCTACCTTGATTTCATTTTGTTGTAATATATCCGAAAACAAATCAGCAAGAATCAAATCTATTTGCGGTTGTAATGCTTTTACTTGTGCAATATCAGTCAACCCATCTATAAGTTCAGGGTATTCTTTAGCAATGGCAAGAACCTGTTTTGCACGTTCTTCAAGATGAGTATCGCTATCTTCTGCGAGATATAATTTATAAGATTCTACTAACTTCTCAAAGCTAACGTGAATCTGCATCGGAAAATCTTCTTCTAAAAATGCCATGAGTGTTGGGTATATTGATTTCTATCGACTATCTCAATATCTGTACGAAACAAATACTAAGGATAGTATATTAGACGGAGTTTATTTACTTTTGTTACTCAAATTTACGCATTTTATGAAAAGAATTTTAATCGCACTACTAGGACTTTTAGTTTTTGCTTGTGCAACGAAGGAAACACATAGTATAAAAGGGACTGCTGTAGGTGTAGAAGACGGTACAGAAATTATACTCCAAGAGCTAGGAGAAGGCAATAAACGTGTATCTATAGATACTGCTGTTGTAAGCGCTGAGAATTTTACTTTTTTAAAGCCTCGCACCGAAGGAACAGGGATACAAGTGATTTCTATAAAGGATGTGAGACAACAACTATTGATTGTAAAAGACAAAGCCCCGCTTACCATTACTTTATATAAAGATAGTATTGGATCGTCTATTGTAGCTGGAAGTAAAGAAAATGAGATTTTTAATACCTATACAAATACGAGTCGCCAACTTAATCAGAAAAAAGCGACGCTTATTCAAAAAAGAAACCAAGCACAAGCTGAAACCGATGGCATTATGGTAACTGAGTATGCAAATCAAATTAAAGCACTTGACGAGTATTTTATCACGAGTAAAAAAGAAGTATTAGATAACAATCCAAATAGTATGGTTGCTATTATGGCATTATCAGACTTAATAAATGCCAAAGTCCTTAAAGTAGAAGACACGGAGACTTATTACAATGGTCTTGGATCTGATATACAGAAATCAACTATTGGATCAAGCATTAAGCGATATATAGCACAACTTAAATCACAACGTGCTGCTTCAAATCTTGCCAGTGTAGGGAATAAAGCACCTGAGTTTAGTGCAAAAACTCCAGAAGGGGAAGAACTTGCGCTATCTCAAACATTAGGAAAATATACTATTGTCGATTTTTGGGCTTCTTGGTGTCGTCCATGTCGTATGGAAAATCCAAATGTGGTACGTGTATATGACAAGTATCACGATAAAGGATTAAATATCATAAGTGTTTCTCTAGATAGACCTGGCCAAAAAGAACGCTGGATAAAAGCAATTGCAAAAGATCAAATGGATTGGTATCACGTATCAAATCTCCAGTATTGGCAAGATCCAATACCAAGATCATATGGAGTACGTGCCATTCCTGCAACCTTCTTACTAGATGCATCAGGAACCATCATTGCAAAAGATTTAAGAGGGCAAGCTTTGGAAAACAAAATAGCAGAGTTATTGGGAGATAGTTAAACTTCTAAACTTCTTTAAAAATATAAAAATGCCCAAGTGATTCGCTTGGGTATTTTTATGTTATTCTTCTTCGTTTATATTTAAACTCTTCATCTTTTCTTCCAAATATGCCTCAACATCAATATTCCAACCTCTAAGGACATTAAATGCTACTTTTAAATAGTTTTGAATATAACCTATATCAGAAAATGGTAATAAAAGCGTAATTGCTTCATCTGTTAATTGGATAGATAGTTCTTTATCAACCTTTGATTCTTTATAATAGATGCCCATATTAATTAAGGTCATTCCTACATCTGGTAGATACGTTTGAGGATTCAACCTAGCTAATTCTCTATAAATCTCTAAAGCTTCTTCATAGGAAGCCTCAGCTTTCTCAAATTCATTTTTAGCCCTCTGTAAATTACCCAAATTATTTAAGGTCGTTCCTACATCTGGTAGATACGTTTGAGGATTCAAACTAGTTAATTCTCTTCGCATGGATAAAGCTTCTTCATAGGAAGCCTCAGCTTTATCAAATTCATTTTTAGCCCTCTGTAAAACCGCCAAATTATTTAAGGTAGCCGCTTTTTCTTCGTCAGATACTGCTTTTTGTAAAGATATCTGATAGTACGTTTGTGCATTTGAGAAATCATTGATGAACTGAAAATGATTCCCTGATTTTAAATTAGTACTCCAATTAGAAAGCGTATCAACAGCCATAGTATAACACTCATTTAATTCTTCTCCCCATGTGTTTTCACTTTTAAGTAAGTCAGCTCTAAGAAACCACCCATCAGCTTGTTGTTGTTTTTCTGAATCAAGTTTTCTCTTTTCTTCTAATAAAGAATGTCTATTTAAAATTTTTAAAGCTTCTTCTTTATTTCCTTTCATTAATGCTTCTACAGCCTTAGGATATAATTCTTGAGAGCCCGTAAAATCTTTTCCATCATTTTCTAGAAGTAATGTGGCAAATCGTTGTTCGTTTTCATCAAGTTGTTGTTGCTTTTCTACTAACGCAGTTTTCAGTTGTACAATCTCATTATTTTTCAGCCCTATTATCTCTGCTTTATCGCCTATTATTTCTGTTTTAGAAGCTATAAGTTCTCGTAATGCTTCAATTTCTTTCTTTTCCTGAGTAACTAATTGTTCTATGAGAACACCTAATTTTTCAGCAATCTCTTCTCCTCCAGATAAAATAACCTGAATGACCCGATTATAATTCCCAGAAACATTCCCAATTGTATTTTTAGAACTATGAATCATTGACAAATTTTATTATTATTTCCAGTTACATTCTCTATTGATTTCTTCATACTAATTAAAAACGCTATATGCAACTCTTAGATAGCTTTGAATATAAGTGATATGCGACAATGGTTCTAAAAGTGTAATTGCTTCCCTAGCATATTTAATAGAAAGTTCCCTATCATTTTTTGACTTGTGATAAAAAGATCCTAAACTAGCTAATGTCATTCCTAGTTCTGGAATATATGCTTTAGGGTTAGATTGGACTAGTTCTTTTCGGATAGATAAAGATTGTTTATAATAGCGCTCAGCTTGTTCAAATTCTTTTTTAGATTCATTTAAAGTACCTAGGTTATGTAAAGAACCAGCAACAATAGATATATATTTTGGAGGGTTAGATTGAGCTAGTATTTTATAAATCTGTAAAGATTCTTTAAATGAACTCTCAGCTTTTTCAAACTCTTTTTTCTTTTTCTGTAAAAGCGCTAGATTGTTTAGTACACCCGCAACATAGTGAATGTATGTTTTTGGATTCAAATGAGTTAATTCCCTATACGTTTGCAAAGATTTTTTATAGAACCTTTCTGCTTCTTCAAGTTCACCCATATATAATTTTGAATTACCAAAATTATTGAAGATTATAGCAACTTTAGGCTTATATTCTGAAGGATCCAATTGAGCTAATGAGGTGAAAATTTGTAATGCCTCTGTATAAAAGTATTCTGCACTATGATAATGTCTATTAGTATTATGCAAATTACCTAAATTATTAAACGTCAATCCTAGTTTAGGTTGGTACATCTGAAAATTAAACTCAGCTAATGACATATAAATATCTAAAGCTTCTTCAAAGGAAGCCTCAGCTTTTTCAAATTCATGTTTAGCTCTTTGCAAATTACCCAAGTTATTTAATGTCAATCCCATCTCAGGTAAATATTTTTGAGAATCTAATTGAGCGAGTCGTCTTTGTATAGCTAAAGTTTCTTCATAAGAATTTTCGGCTTTTTTAAATTCGTTTATAGATTTTTGTAAAAGTGCCAAATTATTTAACGTCCACGCTCTCTCATCATCAGAGACTGCCTTTTCTAAACTTATATGTAAATAACTTTGAGCTTTTTTAGAATTATTAATAAAATAGAAATAATTAGCCGCTTTTATACAATTGCTCCAACTACTATATAATGTTACCGCCTTCTCATAATTTATTCCGGCTTCATCAAACTTATTTTTAATTCGTAAGATTTGAGCTTTTAAAATTCTAGTCTCTGCTTTTTGTTTAATACTTTCAATAGCACGTTTTTCTTCTTCTTCTAATTTAGCTTCGTTTAGTAAATCTAAAGCTTCCTCCAATTCGCCCTTCATAAAATATTCAAAAGCATCTTGGTATGAGGACGTTGTTTGACTTAAATCTTTTCCTTCTATTTCTTTCAATAAATGAGATACCTGATCCTTTAAGGTATTTTTTTCAGCTTCTAATGCATTCACTCTACCTGATAATTCTAAAACTTCTTTATCTAAATAACCTTCTATTTTAACCTTATCATCTATACTTTTTTTTAGAATTTCAATTTGATCTGTATACGGTTCCACAAAAGGTTGTAAGAACTCTTCAAAAGATTTTCTTTCTTCCGTTTGTTTCCCCTTACTATCTATATACTGGAAAATAAATATATTATCACCCTCAGCTGTTACTTTATTTATCCTAGAATTAATCATCAGTATCGGTAGTGTCTATTTTTTGATTAATACTAATGTTTGTTCCTGAAACTTTCTTAGCAACATTCTTTTTAATAGTAAAGAATGGCCCTTTCAATTTCCCATTGCGTTCAAGATAATCTAGTACTAAACAGAGCACTGCAATGACACCTAAAATAATCGTTGTGGTAATATTCATTTCTTTGAGACCAGCTTTAAAATCAAAGTTATCTGTTTTGGTACTTAGTGTAAAATAGAAATTACTCAACAAAGGAAACATAACAGTGTAAAATGCTCTCATGTATCGTGTTGCAGGATTATGCAGCAATACAATAACCAATATAATAATGGCACTTATGAGAGATATTAACTCATCACCTGTTAAAAAATACGTAATCCCACCTCCTATTATTCCAGATAGCAGTGATATAAAAATCCAATTAATCTTCATATAATTCCCCCTTAGTTTACATAAACATCTATAAGAAAGCTGTCTATACAGTCATAAAGAAACCAAATTAAATTAGGAATAACAACCAACCAATCAATAAGTTATCAAGAGTGTATTCTGTACAGATCCTGAAGTATATAGTATACTTTACAAAGATCAACCATCATTCCGAACGAAGTACGAGGAGGAATTCATCACACATTAAAAAATATGTGGGATTTCTCCTAGCGTCGAAATGACGGACGTTCACATTTACAAAACACTCTATACAATAGATCAAAACGGAAAATTCCATATATTTTGTTTTGAAAAAAGAAACAAAATATATGGAATGACCACCCCGTAATTGGGCAAGTATCAAGAATACAACAGGCTATCTATCACACGGTAATCTATACTATTATCCTCATTTACAAAATACTCTATAAGTAATTCTCCCCAATTGTTGCCATCGGAGAAATCGGCGATAAGCCAACGGTGATTTAATACATGAATTTGATTTACCTGAAACTGTCTCTCATCCCCTTCATAGGGTATAAATGAATTTCCTTCTAAGGTATTCTTACTATAAATCCCATCAGAAACTAGTTGGATAATATCATCTATTTCGATGGTACTACTTTCATAATACTCATATGCATTTACATTGGTACGTAACCCAAAATATTCTGTTTCGGCGAGACGTTGTTGTAAAGCAGTAACGCTATCCGTCGCATTTTGATGTTTTTCTTCTAAGCTTATAATTTGTTTTTGCTGACTCTCATACACTTTTGTGTTATTCACATATTGGAAAACAACCCAAAGTGATACAAATAAAAAGAGGTACATAAAGATATTACGTTTCATCGGCTGTGGTTAAGGTTAATCCATCATACGCAAGATATACATTGGTTGGAAGCTGTGCTTCTACTTCGGCATGAAATCCCATATGATGACTTATATGTGTAAAATAGGTTTGTTTAGGTTTGATTTTTTCTATTAAGGATAGTGCTTCTTCTACATTTAAATGTGTCGTATGTTCTTCATAACGCAATGCATTAATGACAAGTATATCTAGTCCTTTTAATTTTTCAATTTCTTCTGGAGCGATCGTTTTAATATCTGTGAGATACGCAATAGTACCAAATCGATATCCAAAAACTTGTAAGGTCCCGTGATACCCTTCTATAGGGATCACATCTAGGTTTCCAAGGCGGATAGATTGTCCGTTAATAACTTCTTGACTATGCACACTAGGCGCTCCAGGATATCTATTTTCGGTTGTAAAAATGTAATCAAATCGATCTGCCAGTGTTTGTAACACGCGTTTATGCGCATATATTGGGAGGTCCCCTTGTTTAAAGACAAAAGGACGTATATCATCTAGTCCTGCAACGTGATCGGCATGTTCATGGGTAAATAAAATGCCATTGAGCGGTACGAGATCTCCTGATGGAGTACGCTTTCGCGAAAGCGTACTAAGCATCTGTGCCCTAAAATCAGGACCACAATCTATCACATAATGATATTCCTCCCAAGTTATAAGAACAGACACTCGTAAACGAGTATCCCTAGGATCATCACTAAAACATACTGGATGATCACTCCCTATTACTGGAATTCCTTGTGATGTGCCGGTACCTAAAAATGTAATTGTCAAATTGTTGAATTAATACAAGTAGTTTATGTACAAAATTATGATACAAAAATACAGTTATTTTTTTTGCTTGCTCTAGCTATTTAGTATATTTGGAGTAACCTACTAAAAGGCAAAAAATAAATTATGGCCGTTGCAATTCTTGGAGATAAGGAGTTTGAAAAAGTACCTTCAATAAAGAACAAAGTTCTCAGAGTAAATCTAAATGAAAATATTTATGGCACCTTTGCAGAAATTGGTGCTGGACAAGAAACTGTACGCCATTTCTTTAGAGCTGGTGGGGCCAGTGGTACAATCGCTAAGGCAATGAGTGCCTATGACAAAGATTTTAGTGATGCCATTTATGGGATAGAAGACGATGGTCGTTATGTGACAGAAAAACGTCTTAAAAAGATGCTTACGCACGAAATGCAATTAATTGAAGATCGTATTTCTCGTTACAAAGAACCTAATAAGATTTTCTTTACATATGCAAATACAGTGGCTACCATTGACTTTGCAAAGAAATTTAAAGGACACGGTTGGGTAGGCATTAAATTTCAAATTACTCCAGAAGGAGAATTTAATGAGATTATATTACACGTACGTTTTCACGAAAACGATGCCCGCCTACAACAACTTACATTAGGAACTCTAGGAGTTAACCTTATATATGGTGCTTTTTATAAGCATGATAATCCTAAGCATTTATTAAAGTACCTATATGATCATATTGATCAAGATCAAATAGAAATTGATACTATTAATTTTTCTGGACCTCAATTTGAAGATGTAGATAATCGTTTGATGAGTTTACAGCTTGTTAGAAATGGCATGACTGAAGCGGTTATGTTTGACCCTAGCGGTAATAATATATTACCTGCTGCGATACTTTATAAAAAGAATGTACTAGCAATACGTGGTAGTTTTAGACCTGTAACAAAGGTCAATATGGATATGTACGAGAAATCTCTCGCCATGTTTAAAGACGCAAATCGCGTAAATGAGAAGAAAACAGAAGTCATTTTTGAAATCACATTATCAAATCTGCGTGCAGAAGGAGAAATAGATGAAGAAGATTTTATGGCTAGAGCGCGATTGTTATGCTCTCTAGGACAAACCGTAATGATTTCAAACTTTAAAGAATACTATAAAGTAGTAGATTACTTCTCCAATTATACAAAAGAACGTATGGGGCTCGTGATGGGAGTAAATAATCTTATTGATGTATTTGACGCTCGATACTATCGCCATTTAAGCGGAGGTATTCTAGAAGCCTTTGGGAAACTTTTCTTTAAAGACCTTAAGGTATACTTATACCCAATGAAAGATCCAAAAACGGGTCAATTAACAACCAGCGAAAATCTCAAAGTACACCCACGTATGAAAGAACTCTACAAGTTCTTTAAATACAATGGCAAAGTAGTAGATATAGAAAACTATGATCCTACCATTTCTGGTATTTTCTCAAGAGAAGTACTTCGTATGATTCACGATGGTGAAGAAGGTTGGGAAGACTTACTACCAGAAGGTATTGCCGAAATGATCAAATCTCGTGAGCAATTTGGCTATGAAAGTGTGTATGGGGAATAAATGAAAATTCCTTTCCTAAATAATATTTCAAAGTATGTAGGCTATTTAATTATAGCGCTTCTATTTGTAGTACATATGATTTGGGGAGATAATGAATATTACATTACAGGACTACTTACACTATACTTAATAGGATTACTTTATAGTACGTATAACAAAATTCAATATGTAGAAGGAGCGAGACCGCATCTCATTTATTTTTCTACAGCAAATGATCGTTTAAATGATCTCCCCAGTATCTTAGGTTCTCTATTTTATGTTGGGCTCTCTGCCTTATTATTATTTATGGATAATGATTTTTTAGGGCCTTATGGGATTTATTATCTAATAGGATATACAATCATAAGTATTTGGAGTAGTTTTTATGGAAAAATACCTAGCGCACGTTTTTCTATAGATAAAGAAGATAACATCCTAGAATATGATGATGATGGTGACCATAACGATGAAATCTCAACTACAGATATTCAAGATGTCACTATATCACTCGAATCAATCACTCTTGGAACAGAGCAAAAAAAAATAAACCTTATACATCTTTCACTTGATGAGAAAGAGATAAAGCTTATTTCTAATTATTTTCAAAATCAGTTACACATAACACCTACACTTCTTACGAAAGAAGAGGAGATTGCATTACAGTAATTGTGCAGCATGATCTTTGGTCTTTACCTTATCAATCACCTCTACAACAACACCTTGCTCATCTACCTTAAAGGTTTTACGGTGAATCCCATCATATTCTTTCCCCATAAATTTCTTTAATCCCCATACACCAAAAGCATTGATCACACTATGATCCTCATCTGCTAATAACTGAAAAGGGAATTCATATTTTGTTGCAAAGTTTTTCTGACGCTTTTCAGAATCTGCACTCACGCCTAGTAAGGTATATCCTTGGTCTTGCAATGCTTTATAATTATCTCTTAAGTTACAAGCTTCTGCCGTGCAACCTGGTGTAGAAGCTTTTGGGTAAAAGAAAACAATTAGCTTTCTTCCTACAAAATCAGAAAGAGCAACTGTATTTCCATCTTGATCTGTTGTTGTAAAATCGGGTACTTTATCGCCTACTTTAAGTGTATTCATTATCTTCGTTTTAAATATGGTTTTAACTTTTATATTTTTAAAAATACTTCTTTAAAAGAGAAGTATTAAAGGCATCATCATAAAAAATACATAAAGTGTTTTATTTCATAATAATCCTGCTAAATATACAAAATGACTAAGCAAGAAAAAGTTGATTTCGTTATAGATACATTAAAAAAATTATATCCTCAAATCCCTATTCCATTAGATCATAAAGATCCATACACTTTACTTATTGCTGTATTAATGAGTGCTCAAAGTACAGACGTACGTGTAAATATGATTACACCTTTACTCTTTGAAGTAGCTGATAATCCGTATGATATGATAAAACTTACGGTAGAAGAAATACGAGAAATAATAAAACCAGTGGGTCTCTCTCCTATGAAGGCCAAAGGAATCCATGGACTCTCGCATATGATTATAGATAAGTATAATGGCAAAGTTCCTAATGATATTGCATTGTTAGAAGAGTTTCCTGCGGTAGGACATAAAACAGCAAGTGTTGTTGTCTCTCAAGCATTTGGCACTCCTGCATTTCCTGTAGATACTCATATACATAGATTGATGTATCGTTGGGGATTTACTAATGGAAAAAATGTTGTGCAAACAGAAAAAGATGCAAAGCGATTATTTCCAGAACACGTATGGAATGATTTGCATTTACAAATTATATGGTATGGACGTCAATTTTCTCCTGCACGTGGATGGGATTTAGAAAAAGATATCATTACCAAAACAATAGGAAGAAAAACGGTGATCGCCGATTATGAAAAAATGATGGCAAATCGAGCAAAAAAGAAATAAAAAAAAAGCCCGATTGCTAAAAATCGGGCTTTTCACAAAGTTTAGTTGATGAGTGCTTCAAACCTCATCGATTTATAATGTATAACACTTAAAGCCTTAGAATAATTAAGTAAGAACGCAATCGTTTCCGACTTTGGTTCCATATTTTCCGCCTGTTTACCCGGCGATGGTTCTGAGTAAATTTTTGCCATTTAGCGTTTGTTTGAGTTAGTAATTATCTCAATAACGCAAAATTGTCAAGCTTATTATATTAGTTTGTTAAAATAATGTTATGTTTCTCTATAACCTTACGCAAATTAATAAGCGCATATCTCATTCTACCCAAAGCAGTATTGATACTAACTCCTGTTTTCTCTGAGATATCTTTAAAACTCATTTCTTGATATACTCTCATATATAGTACTTCCTTTTGATCATCTGGAAGTTCTTGAATCAAGCGACGTACATCACATTCTACTTGATCTTTTATTAATTGTTTTTCAGCATTAAGACAATTATCACTCAACACAGAAAATATGCTGAATTCACCGTCATTATCAAATTTAGGCATCCGATTATTACGTCTAAAATGATCAATAACCAAGTTATGTGCAATACGCATTACCCAAGGAAGGAATTTACCTTCTTCATTATATCGCCCTCTTTTAAGGGTATTAATGACCTTGATAAAAGTATCCTGAAAAATATCTTCAGATACATCTCTATCGTATACTTTAGAATAAATAAAGCTATAAATACGTTGCTTGTGCCTTTTAACTAGGGCTGTTAATGCATTTTCGTCTCCATTAATATAATTGCTGACAAGTAGAGCATCGTCTATTAACACTGTTTTCATATCACACTTTTGTAGGTTAACTATGAAGGACTGTTCCTTCAATCATCATGTTAAAAAAAGTAATAATATGCTATAGGCAGAAATTTAAATTATTGTGTTAATGATGGTAAATATAATGGTATTCTGACAACAATTGCAAAAAAATATTACGATTTATTTAAAAAAAATACCAAAACATCAGTGTTTTCGGTATGAAACAGAAGTAGTATCTTTGTTTTTTTGATGCAAAAAATAGCTATGCCTGTAGACATTTCTCTAGTAAACCCCAAAGATAATATCATTATCAAAGGAGCAAAACTCCATAATCTCAAAAATATAAATGCCATTATCCCGCGTAACAAACTAGTGGTTATTACTGGGCTTTCCGGTTCTGGAAAATCAAGTCTTGCCTTTGATACTTTATATGCAGAGGGACAACGTCGTTATGTAGAAAGTCTTTCTTCTTATGCTCGTCAGTTTTTAGGACGTCTGGATAAGCCAAAAGTAGATTATATAAAAGGGATTGCTCCTGCTATTGCGATAGAACAAAAGGTAAACTCGACAAATCCTAGATCAACCGTCGGAACCTCAACAGAGATCTATGACTATCTAAAATTAGTATATGCACGTATTGGAAAAACCATTTCTCCTATTTCTGGTCATCAAGTAAAGAAAGATACTGTGACCGATGTGGTTTCTTATGTAAACGCTTTCGCGAAAGCGGAAAAACTCCTCCTCCTCGCTCCTATCCACCTTGAAGAAGGACGCAAGTTAGAAGACAAAGTTAAAGCACTTTTACATCAAGGATATGCCAGAGTAAAAATAAAAGATGAAATAAAACGTATTGACGAATTAGGAAATACAATTAAGAAACTAAAAGCAAAAGATATTCTTCTTGTTGTAGATAGGATTGTGACAAATCCTGAAGATGAAGATTTTAAAAACCGTCTTGCAGATGCTGTTCAAACTGCATTTTTTGAAGGTAAAGGAACATTGTTTATTGAAGCGATAAAAGATGGAAGCTCTAAACAGTTTTCAAACAAATTTGAACTAGATGGCATCTCATTTCTAGAACCAAACGTTCATTTATTTAGCTTTAACAACCCTTATGGAGCTTGCCCTACTTGTGAAGGATATGGAGATGTAATAGGTATAGATGATGACCTTGTAGTCCCTAATACTGGATTATCTGTATATGATAATTGTGTATTCCCTTGGAGAGGAGAAAGTATGAGTTACTATAGAGATCAACTCGTAAATAGCGCTTATAAATTTGACTTCCCTATACACAAACCGTACTTTGAACTTACAGAAGAGCAAAAACAAATATTATGGGAAGGCAACGAGCATTTTCAAGGGATTAATCAATTTTTTGAATTTTTAGAATCCAAAGCCTATAAAATTCAGAATCGCGTAATGCTTTCTCGTTATAGAGGAAAAACAAAATGTAACACCTGTAAAGGAAAACGCCTTAGACCAGAAGCTACCTATGTATATGTGGGTGATAAAAATATTTTGGACCTTGTATCACTTCCTCTTGATGAAGTCGCTATCTATTTTAAAGAATTAGAATTAAATGAATATGATGCTCAAATCGCAAAGCGTCTTCTTAAAGAAATAAGCAGTAGGCTTGAGTTTTTATCAAAAGTAGGGCTCGACTACTTAACCCTTAATCGTAAGTCAAATACTTTATCTGGAGGAGAATCACAACGTATTAATCTTGCAACTTCTTTAGGTAGTAGTCTTGTTGGGTCTATGTATATTCTTGATGAACCGAGCATAGGCTTACACCCTAAAGACACAGAAAAACTAATTGATGTACTTAAGTCATTACGTGATCTAGGAAATACTGTGATTGTGGTAGAGCATGATGAAGACATTATGAAGGCTGCCGATGAAATTATAGATATCGGCCCTGAAGCTGGAACTTTTGGAGGCCACGTAGTTGCTACAGGTAATTATGAAGCAATTCTTGCTAGTGACTCCCTTACTGCAAAATACTTAAACGGTAGTATGGAAATTACACTTCCTTCTACACGTAGAAAGACAGATTATTATATAGATATCATAGGTGCGAGAGAAAATAACCTAAAAAACATTGATGCTCGTTTTCCGCTAGGTGTTTTTACAGCAGTTACAGGCGTTTCTGGTAGTGGTAAAAGTACACTTGTACGCAAACTCTTATATCCAGCCTTATTAAAAGAAATAGGTGGCTATGGACAAAAAGCGGGGCAGTTTACAGAAATCAAAGGGAAGTTTGATAGTATAAAAACAGTTGAATTTGTAGATCAAAACCCGATAGGAAGATCATCAAGATCAAATCCAGTAACCTATATAAAAGCATATGACGATATCCGAAAATTATATGAAAGTCAGAAGCTGAGTAAAATACGTGGGTATAAAACCAAGCATTTTTCTTTTAATGTAGACGGAGGAAGATGTGAGACCTGTAAAGGGGAGGGCGAAGTTACTATCGAAATGCAATTTATGGCAGATGTCCATCTAGAATGTGAGAACTGCAAAGGAAAACGTTTTAAGAAAGAAGTACTAGAAGTCACTTTTAATGGCAAAAATATTGATCATATCCTTACAATGACCATAGATGATGCTGTAGCATTTTTTGAAGAACACAATGAAAGTAAGATTACTAGAAAATTAAAACCCCTACAAGATGTAGGGTTAGGATATGTTACGCTAGGACAGAGCTCCTCTACCCTATCTGGAGGTGAAGCGCAACGTATTAAACTAGCTTCCTTCTTGGTTAAAGGGAATACCAAAGACAAGGCATTGTTTATTTTTGATGAACCAACTACTGGATTGCATTTTCATGATATAAAGAAACTACTTGCTTCTTTTGAAGCACTTATCCAGAAAGGACATAGTATTATTGTTGTAGAGCATAATATGGATCTAGTTAAGTGTGCAGATCATGTCATAGATCTTGGGTTAACCGGAGGTAAAGATGGTGGAAACATCATCGTACAAGGAACTCCAGAAGAAGTAGCTCGTAACAAAACATCATTTACAGGGACATATCTTAAAGAAAAAGTGTAACCATTATGTTATCAAGTATAAAAAAGTTTTTTGGAATTAAAGAAGAGCCACCTCTTAATCCTGCAATTTTTAATCATCCACTTGCAGAAAAAACTTCTTGGGAGCCTTTAAAGCATGGCGGTAGTAGTCATAAAAATGTGAATTTAATTAAGGTTGATAATAATACCTTAGAGTACAAACCAAATACAGTAAGTAAGGTTTTTACATACTTGTTTTTAGTTGGACCTATTCTCTTTTTGGTAATTAGACATTTTGTATTTAAAAACGATGATAATAATTCTGAAGTACTTTTTCTTCTAGTTCCCATAGCAATGACAATAGGAGGTGCAGTCACTACATATTTTTTACATAGACCTCATAAGTTTGATAAAAAATTAGGATATCATTACAAAAGCTATAAAAACCCAACTAGTAAAAGAGATATTCAAAGTTCTCATGGATGGACACTTTTATCATCTGTAGAAGGAATACAGATTATAAAAGAGCGTGTGAAAACAAAAAATAGTAGTTATAAAAGCTATGAAATCAACCTTGTTCTAGAAAATGGTTCTAGAAAAAATGTGATAGACCACGGTAATTATGAAGCTGTTAAGAAAAATGCAAAAACGATTGCTGATTTCTTAGGTGTCCCCTATTGGGATGCTATAAGTTTATATGCGTATACTCCTACAACTACTCGTACGCAACATCAAGATACAGATCAGCCCTATGACTCTACAAGACGATTTAGAGATATGTAGGCTACAGTTAAAAAAACAGGCGGGTTTTTACAACCCGCCTATTTTTCTATTTACATAGTATATTGAATGCTACCAGAATTGGCAATATCCATTACTTCCACAATATGTGTCACCAGGACCTAAATATTGATTATAACAGTGAGTGTTATTTCCACATGTTTTTCTACGAAACCCTCCACTAACAAGTTTCTGTTCATCTTTACTTAATGTAGTGCCTAAATTTGAAATGTTTTTTAACATAATATAAAATGTTTTAAGATTAATATTTAAAAAAGGTAGTGTATGTACTTTATTAAAAAAACAAACAGTACCCTATTTCAGATGATTTATGGTGTTGATGTATACAAACACACAACAATAAACCCATCAAACGTCTTAAAATATGCCAATACAAAACAGCAACAGAATAACAGTTTAATATTAAAAGAACAGGATTTGGCAGACAGGATTTTTCTCATTTTAGAGAATTTAGGGAACTACGTATATTAAAGTATTTTGATCACATATTATACATATGCTTCCTACGCTTTCAAGGAAAAAAGCAACACCAAAGCACGAAAGCATACTAAGAAATGGTAATCAATTAAGGTTGAGCACTTTGTTAAAAAACCACTATCCTCTTCTTTTTTATGTATTTTTAGAATAATAAACTACAGTTATGAAAAAAGGACTACTTATTTTCTTAATACTACAATGTGCAATATCCTACGCTCAAGACTTTTCTTTAACAGATCAAGGAAATCGGTGGGGTGTTCGGTATTATGATGGATTTTGTGATCCAGATAATCCTGACACAATGGGATGTTCTGAGACAAATCTAAATGGTTATAGAATAAACGGAGAAGTTATCATTAATGATATCACATATGCTGTTTTAGAAGCAACATTCAACGATAATAATCCAAATTGGAATACCTACTTGTTTTTACGTGAAGAGAATGGTATTGTATATAGTTATACAGAGACACAAGGAGAACAGATATTATATAACTTTACCTTAGAAGTTGGAGATAGTATAGAAATAGGTTTTGGAGGAGATTGTTTTGATGATGAAAATAACAATCAAATGGCTGATGTCATTGATGTTTCCACTCAATTTATAGCAGGACAAAATAGGAAAGTAATAACCTTTGATGTTTTTAATAATACAAATTTTTCAAACTCTTATGTGCAATGGATAGAAGGACTAGGTGATACGGGAGATTTGATCTCTCCAATAGTAGTATTTTGTGATACTCCTTCATTTTTAAATTGTTTTAATAATGGTAATGAACTATTTATTTTTGCGGAAAATGAAGAAGACTGTGACTCATTATTAAGTATTTCTGAAATTCAAAAAACAACTGCCACATTAACTCCAAACCCCATCACTGATCAATCTATAGTAACTATCAATAATCCTCAAAACAATACAACCATCGCTTTCTATAATCTTCTCGGGCAACTTATAAGTCAGGAAGAACTTACGAGTAATACAACTGTTATAAACCGTTCTGACTTTCCATCAAATGGGATCTATTTTTATCAAATACAGCAACAAGGACAGGTTTTAGAGACTCAAAAGTTTATCGTGAAGTAACATTTATACAAATATGTAGTAAGGTATAAATATTCATAGTCTGCTTTCGCGAAAGCGTTTGATACGTTATCTTTAGATCAAAATTATAAAGATGCGCCAGAAATTCTGCTTTATACTGTTTTTTGCTATTCTATCTTCTATGAGCCTTATTGCTCAATCTGATACCGAAGTATATCTCTTTGATGTGCTCGTAAAAGGAGAAAAACTAGAATTAGCAAATCAACGTAATATCTCCAATAACAAAGGATACGATAATCAACCCTCCTTCTACAATGACAATCAAGTCCTTTTTGCAAGTACGAGACAAGGACAAACGGATATTGCCTCCTATAATATAAGAGATGGAAAAATTGCTTGGATAAATGATACTGGTTTTGGTAGTGAGTACTCCCCTACTAAGATTCCAAATCAGAAAGCAGTTTCTGCGATACGATTAGACACTACGGGTTTACAACGATTATATGCCTATGACTATACCTCTGGAACTTCTAAGGAAGTCATCAAAGACCTCGTAATAGGGTATCACACTTGGTACACCAAAGATATTCTTATCTCCTCTGTGCTTGCAGATGGAGGACTTGATCTTGTCGTTTCCGATCTTAAAAAAGGAACAAATCATACACAACAAAAGAAGATAGGACGTTCTTTACATAAAATCCCAAACTCAGATTTGCTAAGTTATATTAGTAAAGAAAAGGATATTTGGGAAATAAAATCAATACACCCGGTGACAGGCGCTACACAAACTATTATACAAACCATTCCTGAGGCCGAAGATATGTGTTGGCTCCTTAATGGTACCATCTTAATGCCTAAAGGAAATGTCATTTATGCATTCAACCCAAAAACTGACAGTACTTGGCGTGTGTTTACAATTTTTAAAGATTCTAAGATATTTAACATCACTAGGATTACTACAAATAGTACTTCTAGCCTTCTTGCTTTAGTTTCAGATACAAAATAGTAAAATTGTTAAAGTCACATTCATAAGATAACACCTTACATGAAAAATATACTCTTACCCCTACTTATAGCCATCGTTGTTATAAGTTGTAAGCCTAATAAGAACGAAGATATCGCTGAAGTCTTCCTACCAAAAACAGATCATCAATTACGACAAGTACCAAAAGCAATCATCACACCATCTATAGATGGTAATATAGATGATCCAGCATGGGAAAAGGCAACCTGGCAACCATTAGATCAGAACTGGCTGGGAGATTCATATAGTAACGAAGATTTTTCAGGTCGTTATAAACTCACTTGGACTCCAGAAGCACTATATCTTATAGCAGAAATAAAAGACGACGTATTATATGATAAAAACGAAGACCCACTTACATTATGGTGGGATGATGACTGTCTTGAAATCTTTATAGATGCAGATAACTCAGGCGGAGGACACCAATTTAATCATAATGCTTTTGCATACCATGTTGCAATGAATGGTAACGTAGTCGATCTAGCGCCAGGAGAAATCCCAACCCTTTATAATAGCCATGTCAATTCTTCACGTAAGACAAATGGCACTACGACTATATGGGAATGTGAAATCTTTATTTATGAAGATACTTATATAGATCACACTGCAAATGAAACCAAAATACTAGCACCTAATCAAAAGTTAGGTTTTGCACTTGCCTATTGTGACAATGATACAAGTCCAGAACGCGAAAACTTTATAGGCTCTGTACCAGTAGAAGGAGAAGACAAAAATAGAGGATGGATAGATGCAGGTATTTTTGGAACTATACAACTCATAGAAAAACGGTAGAATATTCTTAAAATTTTGTTACAAAACTCATAAATACCTCCTTATAACTTACATTAGGGAGGTATTATAATTTAAACTCATCACCATGCAACTCAAACTAGTACGATCACAAAAAATCATCTTTTACAGTTCTTTTCTATTCTTCCTTTTTGCATCCATTACAACATATGCACAAACTGATACCAGAATCTATGATATTATCGATGCTGTTTCTTCAGATCGTATTAAAAATGATGTAAAAACATTAGCAGATTTTGGGACACGTCATACCCTAAGTGATACCGTCTCTCAAACACGCGGTATCGGTGCTGCTCGAAGATGGATTAAAAGACAGTTTGATGCAACCTCATCATCGTGTAATGGCTGTCTAGAGGTTTTTTATCAAAAAGACCTTATAGAAAAAGGACGTAATGGACGCATCACAAAAGATGTAGAAGTTGTGAATGTTGTAGCCATACAACGAGGAACAAAATATCCAAACCGATACATTCTTATGAGCGGAGATATAGACAGTCGTGTATCTGATCCAACAAATTACACCTCAGATTCTCCGGGAGCAAATGATAATGCAAGTGGCATGGCTGGTACCATAGAAGCAGCACGTGTTCTTTCAAAATACAAATTTGAAAACAGTATTATATATGTCGGACTTTCTGGAGAAGAACAAGGATTATTTGGAGGTCAAGGATTGGCCGCTTTCGCGAAAGCAAATAATTGGGACATCATCGGGATATTAAACAATGATATGATAGGAAACATCACAGGAGTAGATGGTGTGATAGATAATAGAACCTTCCGTATCTTTTCTGAACCAGTTCCTCCAACCGAAACAGAACGACAACGCCGTGCTCGTCGTTTTTATGGTGGTGAAGTAGATGGCATCTCACGACAATTAGCACGCTATATTCATAAAGCAGTAAAAACCTATATGCCAGAGATGAATCCTATGATGATTTATCGTCTAGATCGTTTTGGTCGTGGCGGACATCACCGTCCATTTAATGATGCTGGATTTGCAGGAATTCGTATTATGGAAGCACACGAAAACTACACACAACAACATCAAGATATTCGTACTGAAAACGGAATTAACTATGGCGATACCTTTGAGCATGTAAACTTTGATTATGCAGCAAAACTTACTGCTGTAAACGCAATTACACTCGCTAGTATCGCTTGGGCACCACCATCACCAGAAAGTGTTTCTATTGGAGGAATTGTACAAGCAAATGCAAAGTTCAAATGGAGCCCTGTAGAAGGTGCTGTAGGATATAAAATATATTGGAGGGATACTACCTCACCTACTTGGGACAATGCAAGATTTGTAGGAAATGTAACAGAGCACGTGTTAGAAGGAATTGTCGTTGATAATTTCTTTTTTGGAATTGCTGCTATAGGAAAAGATGGACATGAAAGTCCAGTGGTCTTTCCTAATAGTATTATGAGAAATTAACTCTTTAAATTTCAAAATAGTAAATTTCAAAATATAGATGTAGTATTTTATACATTTGTGATGAAAACATACTAACGAACCATATATAATGAAATACCTTCCGTTTATCCTATTATTCACTTCTTTAAGTGTCTTTAGTCAGAAATATACTCGACAAGATACCTTAAGGGGAGCTATTACGCCAGAACGTGCTTGGTGGGATCTCACTCACTACGATTTATCTGTAGATGTAGATCCTGATGCAAAATTAATTCTAGGAACAAACATCATCACCTATACCGTTCTTGAAGAAGGTATGGAAGAATTACAGATTGATTTACAATCTCCTATGGAAATCACATTAGCTACTCAAGATGGAATCTCTTTAAAAATCCGTAGTGAAGGCGATGCACATTTTATTAAGCTCAAAAAAAAGCAATATCAAGGAGATAATAATCAACTCATTGTAGGTTTTGAAGGAAAACCTCGTGTTGCAAAAAAAGCACCTTGGGATGGCGGATTTACTTGGAGTAAAGACAACGCAGGACGCCCTTTTATTGCTACAGCAAATCAAGGAATAGGCGCCAGTGTATGGTGGCCTAACAAAGATCATAACTATGACGAGGTAGATAGTCTTGATATGCATGTGACAGTGCCTAAGGAATTGGTAGATGTATCAAATGGTCGTTTGGTAGGTATAGACTCTACTGCTATATCAAAAACATATCATTGGACTGTAAAAAACCCTATTAATAGTTATGGAGTCAACTTAAATATAGGAAACTATATACGGTTCTCTCAAACGTATCAAGGAGAGAAAGGGCCTTTAGACATGGATTTTTGGGTAATTAAAGAAAATGAAGAAAAAGCAAAAGAGCAGTTCAAGCAAGCGCCATTGATGATGGAAGCCTTTGAACACTGGTTTGGTCCTTACCCTTTTTATGAGGACAGCTATAAGCTTGTAGAAGCTCCATATCTAGGGATGGAGCATCAAAGCTCGGTGACCTATGGTAATAAGTATCAGAATGGATATTTAGGACGTGACCTATCAGGAACTGGATGGGGATTAAAATTTGATTTTATTATTATTCACGAGTCAGGCCATGAATGGTTTGCAAATAATATTACCAGTAAGGATGTTGCAGATCTATGGATTCATGAAAGCTTTACAAATTATTCTGAGAGTCTATTTTTAGATTATCATTATGGAAAAGAAGCCGCTACAGAATATGTGATAGGTACTCGAAAAAACATTCAGAATGATGAACCCATTATAGGTACCTATGATGTGCGAAAAACAGGTAGCGGTGGCGATATGTATTATAAAGGGGGGAATTTATTACATATGCTCCGTATGATCACGCAAGACGATGAATTATGGCGTAGCACATTAAGAGGTTTAAATGCAGAATTTTGCCACGAAACGGTAACAACTAAACAGATAGAAAACTACTTAAGCCTACACTTAGGTAGAAATTTAAAGTATGTCTTTAATCAATATTTACGTTCGACAAAGATTCCTGTATTAGAATATCAAAAATCAAAAAACAAAGTATCCTTTAGATATATAAATGCTGTTAGAAATTTTGATATGCCTATACAACTTCTCATTAATGGTGAAAGGCAGTGGGTTTCTCCTACAACACAATGGAAAACCTTTAAGGCAGATGGGAAAATAAAAACGATCAAAATAGCTAACGATTTTTATGTTGATTTAAAAAAGATAAACCCTTGAAAATATATTTCCCACAATGGCAAGGCGCTGGTATAGGCGAAGGTATAGAAGCTGGTGCAAAAACAGTATTAGACTATCTTGATAACCCTGCTTTTGAAAGCATTCCTTTATCTACTATCATTGCAGGAAAAGAAGGAATCCAAAAACACAAAATTAATAATTACGAAGCCATTACAGAACAGCTCTCGCGTTTTAAAGAACGATTAGAGCAAGAACAACCTGAAAGCCTACAAACAATAGGTGGTGACTGTGGTTTGGAAATTGTGCCTGTTTCCTATCTAAATAAAAAATACCCAAACCTAGGTGTTATTTGGTTTGATGCTCATGCAGACATTAATAGACCATGTGACTCGGCAAGTTGTAATTTTCATGGAATGCCATTACGTACCTTACTAGACGAAGGAGAACCAGAAATGAGTCCACTTCTTTCTAGTACAATAGAGCAACATCAAATACATTATGTAGGATTACGAGATATTGATGCTACCGAGAAAATACGCCTAGATGAAGGTAATATTTATCACCCTAAAACACTGGATATTCAAAATTTAGTAGATACGCTTTCGCGAAAGCGTATAACACATCTATACCTACATTTTGATTTTGATTGTCTAGAACCCACCGATTATGATAAAACCTATTATCGTGTTCCAGACGGTGTTACTATCAAAGAATCTGTAGAGTGTATACAAGCATTGCAATCGCACTTTACCGTTGTAGGAAGTAGTGTTTTAGAATCTACTACGATATCACAAGATGAATTACAACCCATCACCCCTATTATTGATGCGTTAATGACATAATCATGTATATAAATAACAACAGAAAGTGATTATATAAAAACAAACTACATTGGATACTAGCATCATCGGAATCGGAATTGCTTTATTTCTTCCTTTTTCTATTCTCTATACTAGAAAAGAAAAATGGCAAAACCCAAAAATAATATGGATTATTTGCGGTGTATTACTATTCATTGGGGTTTTAGGAATTATAAATACAAACAGTCAATTCAAAAGTGATCGTATGACCTATTTTGGACTTTGTTTACCTATAGTCTATTGGATTTTTGATCGAATTTTTAAAAGAATAAGTGAACGCATACATCAGAGGGATTTCATTCTTTATCTAAGAAACTCAGGTGAGATAAATGATAGTTTAGGAGCTAAAAACCCACATGTAAAAGCTTCTGATAAATTGTTTTCGATTGCATTATTAATTATAATTATGGGTTCTCTAGTAATTACCATGACACAAATTATATGAAAAATAAGAACTTCTGGATTCGTTATATAACCATATCGCTATGCATAATAGGATTAGCAAATACACATAAGACTGTTGCCCAAGATGATTCCCCAAAAGTAATCATCGAGTATATCGCACATGCTAGTTTCAAAATTTCATATCATGGTACCACACTCCTACTTGATCCATATACTGATAAAGTTTGGCTAGGGTATAATTTCCCTAAAGATATTACAGCAGATGCCATTTTTAGTACACATCCACATTATGATCACGATGGAGGATTATTCTTAGGTAAAACCCCATATTGGAAAGATAAAATCCCATTGTATCAGGATCCGGGAAGTTATACCCTTGGAGATTTTAAAATCACTGGTATTAAAGGAAAACATTGTGATCCCTATGGCAAAGAATTTGGACAAAAAAATACCATTTGGAAAATAGAAGTTAATGGTCTTACCATAACACATCTTGGTGACAATGGGCCTTTAACACAAGAAAATTACGACGCTTTAGGTAAAACCGATATCCTTTTAACACCAATAGATTCAAAATACCATATCTTAAAAAAAGAAGAATTAGACGTTGTTCTTGAAACAATACAGCCAACTATTATTATCCCTATGCACTATCGCATTCCTGATCTAGAAACCGATATAGACAAGCCTGAAGATTTAGGAGGTATTGATCCTTGGTTAGAAGAAAAAACAAATGTAACGCGTCTCCCTAGTAATAGGTATACGATTGATACGACTATGTTTAATAAGAGTACTCAAATTGTTGTATTTAAACACGCTAGTACCGTCACTCATTAGATAACACACCAGATATGAAATTAAAACTCCTTCTCTTCCTCCTATCTTTATCCATACTAAGTTGTGTACAACAACAAGATACACAAGCACCAGAAAAACTACTTAACGAAGTCCTTGTTCTTGGAGCCATCCATAGTGGACACAAGACAGACTCTGTATACAACACAGCATATCTAGAAAAACTCATTCGTGAGATCAAGCCTGATTATATTCTTGCTGAAATTCCTCCAGATCGTATGCAAGAAGTCATGGAAGGTTTTAAGAGAGACGATAGTATTTCAGAACCACGTGTAATGCGTTTTCCTGAATATGTAGATGTTGTATTTCCACTCACTAAGGAATTAGATTTTGAAATCATTCCTACTGCAGGTTGGACACGTCCTATGGCAGAAGAACGTAGTGCAAAATTAAGAGCTATCAGTAGAGATTCAACTCGAACAAAAGACTGGCAAGCTTATGTAACGGCAAATCAACTTTCTGATTCTTTATACAAAGCCACGGGAAAAGTAAATGACCCCTACTTTATCCATACAGATCGCTATGATGAGATTCAAGATGTTGCATTACAAACTTATAATCGGTTATTTAATGTCGAGTTAGGACTTGGTGGATGGGAGAATATCAATATTGCACATTATTGGCATATCGAGAAAGCATTAGAAAAACATCGTTATAAGGGAAAGCGTGTGCTTATCATTTATGGAGCAGGACATAAAGGGTGGTTCTTAAGAGAACTTAGAAAACGGGATGATATCAAGTTATTAGATATGAAACCATTTTTGGATCATATCAATCAAAAATAAGATTCAAGACACCATTTACAATTGCATTACCAAAATCGGTAGCACCATTGGGGTTAAAGGAATCTATTTTAGACAATCCACGGGTTTGATTTTCTAACAGAATAGAAGAACTTGTATACTCATAGGTTTCTTGATATCGGATATATGCATCATTAAGACCAGTGATACGGTTATAACGAGAAAAAGAAGAAACTCCATCTATATTAGGTAGTTTATTAAAACGGAATGAAATATCGATATCCATATTTTGAACTCTTTTTGTTTGTAACAAAAAATTACTAGCATCTATATCTAATATCCCACTAATGGAAGGAGTTTGTGTTTGAGATTGTGCAGTAAAAGACACTATAAATAACAAAAGGAATAAAGAACGAGATATCATAGTATAAAATTTAAAACAAAAAGTTAATTAAAAAAAGTGTTTATCAGACCTGTGACTATAAAACTCTCTAGATTGGTGCCTCTAAGGCTCCTTCTACTATTATACGGTGCTGTCCCTGGAATTTCTTTCTTATAAATGAAAGAAGTATCTACAAAAGTATCACTGAGTAAGTTTTGTTTATAGCTATTGGTAACTTGTGTAAGATCAATATGACGTGCAAGTCCGTAGCTTTGATCAAATACAGCAGATATACCTTTTTTACCTAAGGTAAGCGCAAATCCAGAATGACTACGTATTGCTCCTGTATTAAAATTATAGGCTTGTATGGTTGTCTTCTGTACATTTTGTGTCTGTTGTCCATAGGAATGAAATGACAAAAGAATACATATAATACAGGCTATTTTGGATATCATTTTCATAGATAGTAGCATTTAATACCACTTAAAGATACCTAAAAAAACAGTACATATTTGATGAAAGCACTTGTATATGAGAATTTTCAAGCTCCGTTGAGCATTCAGAACGTCAGTGATCCTTCTCCTAAAGATCACGGAGTTGTTATTAAAGTAGCAGCTACGGGACTTTGTAGAAGTGATTGGCACGGGTGGATGGGTCATGACCCTGATATCCAGTTACCCCATATTCCTGGTCATGAGTTGGCAGGCACGATAGAAGCGTTAGGAAAAAACGTTAAAGGATTTGCCATTGGTGATCGTGTGACCATGCCATTTGTATGTGGATGTGGGAGTTGTAATCAATGTATTTCTGGAAATCACCAAGTATGTGATACCCAATCACAACCAGGATTTACGCATTGGGGATCATTTGCCGAGTATACTACTGTAGATTATGCAATGACCAACCTTGTCAAGCTTCCTGAAGAAATCAGTGATATTACTGCGGCTACTTTAGGATGTCGGTTTATAACGTCATACAGAGCCATTATAGATCAAGGAAAAGTTCAAGGGGGACAGTATGTCGCAATACATGGATGTGGTGGTGTTGGACTTTCTGCCATTATGATTGCACGGTCGGTCGGTGCACAGGTGATCGCTATCGATATTCATGAGGAGACGTTAGCTTTCGCGAAAGCGATAGGAGCCACACACACTATAAATGCAAATAATCATCCTGATATCGTAGCCCATATCAAAGAACTCTCTCACGGAGGTGTGCACGTATCTGTAGATGCATTGGGAAGTGCCGTGACCTGTTTTAATTCGATTTCCTGTTTACGCAAACGAGGCAAGCATATTCAAGTTGGGTTGATGACAGGTGATCATAAACATCAAAAGGTGCCTATGGATCGGGTGCTTTCTGACGAATTAGAAATTATAGGAAGCCACGGAATGCAAGCACATCGGTATCCAGAAATGCTTGCCATGATTAAAAACGGACAATTACATCCCGAAAAATTAATCGAACGTACCATTACACTAGAAGACGCAATTAGCGAACTTCCTGCAATGAATCAATTTAAAAACAAAGGCGTACTTGTTATTGACACTTTTTAAAATTACTGTTATGAAAACTTTATTATCTGTATTTACAACTTTTTTACTATTCGTTTCCTGTGCGCAACCACAAGAAGCAGTGAGTCCATCGGCACAACTCATTACCGATGTTACGATTATTAATGTACGCTCTGGAAATGAAATTCCTTCACAACAGGTCGTCATAGATTCTGGAAAAATAAAAACCATTACGACTGTCATAGAACATCCAGAATCCTATAAAACTATCATTAATGGGGCGGGAAAATACCTCATCCCAGGACTTGCCGAAATGCATGCACACATCCCTCCTCCTACTTCGAGTGCGCTGCATACCGAAGAAACCTTGTTCTTATATCTCTCCAACGGAATTACCACCATACGCGGTATGCTGGGACATGCTGAACATCTACGCTTGCGCGAAAGAGCAAAAAACGGCGATCTCTTAAGTCCGCGTATCTATACAGCTAGTCCGTCGCTTAACGGGAATTCTGTCAAAACCAAAGAGGAAGCCATCGAGAAAGTAACGGCGTATCAAAAAGAGGGGTTTGACTTTTTGAAAATCCATCCTGGAATCAAACGTGAGGTCTTTGACCAAGTAGTTATCACAGCAAATGAAGTGGGGATTCCTTTTGCAGGGCACGTTCCTGTAGATGTAGGGATTCGACACGCGATAGAGAGTAATTACGCTGCCATTGACCATGTAGATGGGTTTATAGAAGGACTTGTTCCTTCCGAAGCAAATGTACGACCGGAAGACAATGGTTTTTTTGGGTATAACTTTACACCACTAGCCGATGTTACAAAGATAAATGAACTGGTTATGCTTTCGCGAAAGCATAACATTTGGATTATACCTACACAAAGCTTGTACGAACGTTGGTTTGCTCCTGCTACTGCCGATGATTTATTACAAGATCCAGAAATGAAATATATGCCTGCATCTACTTTGGCTAACTGGAAAGCACGCAAAGGACAATACACAACAGATAATCCTGATTTTAATGAGGCACAATGGCAGCAGTTTAATGACATACGAAGACAACTCATTAAAGCATTGCAAGATGGTGGTCATGGTATTTTATTAGGATCTGATGCACCGCAATTATTTAATGTTCCTGGGTTTTCGATACATCATGAGATTGCAGGAATGTCCCGAGCCGGACTGACACCTTTACAGATCTTACAATCGGGAACAATTAATCCTGCGACATTCTTTGCTGCCGAAGATGAATATGGAACAATTACAGAAGGTTTAAGCGCCGATCTTGTCTTATTAAATAATAATCCTTTACAAGATATCAAGCATCTTAAAAACGTAGCGGGTGTCTTTGTACAAGGACATTGGTTGTCTAAAGAAGCTATAGATAGTCGACTTGTTGAAATTGCTGAGGCACGTGCTAAACGTTGATTTTTATTTTTGGGGTAAGTTTATGTAATAGACTAATTTATAAACGTATAACTAATTAATTATCAGTATTACTAGTATATTTGATACATCTTTATATGCATGTTATACGTAATTAAAATAAAATGAGTAGTTGGAAAGACGATATTATAAAAGCATTTAATTTAATCGGAGGGGAAGGTCATTATTCTGATATATATGATGCTGTTGAACAAATAAGGCCCAAAGAAAAACTAACAAAAACATGGAAGGCTTCAGTAAGAGGAACGATAGAGCGATTCTCAAAGGATTCCAAAGTATATGGAGGTAATGAAGATCTTTTTTTTACGGTTGATGGTTTAGGAAATGGAATTTGGGGATATAATGATTACATTTCATATGGAAAAACTATTGATTTAACGGAAGATGATAGTGGATTTCCTGAAGGAAAAAAGAAACTTAGACAACATATTCTAAGAGAACGAAATCCAAAAATAATACGATTAGCTAAACAAAAGTTCTTAGAAATCAATAAGAAATTATTTTGTGAAGTTTGTGAGTTCAATTTTGAGTCGAAATATGGTGATATTGGCATTGATTTTATTGAAGGTCATCATTCTAGACCAATATCTGAAATGAAAAAAGATGAAAAAACTAAAATAGAGGATATCGTAATGGTGTGTTCTAATTGTCATAAAATGCTACATCGAAAAAGACCTTGGTTAACTAAAAATGAATTAAAAAGAGTATTAAAATGATTATATCTTATGTTACTAAGGCTTAATCTTTAGGGTAGGTGGTTATAAAATGTTTAGTATAGATTATTATGAGTGATTAGTTTAAAAAACATAAAAGGTCTTTGCTTAAATTGATTTTAAAAAATTGTATATAATGTTGTTGTTATAACTCCTTTACAATCATTTAAAATAACTGATACTAATTGTTTTTCATCTTTTACTTTAAAATTAAATGGCGGAGCTAATACATTGATCCCACTCTGCTTCTTTAGTCTAATTCCTTGGCCTGAGATAATATCTTTGTTAGGTATAAAATCTCCTTCAGGAATATGTTCGGTTATAATAACATATTTATAATCACTCAACTTACTTAGTATATCTTGTACTTCAGCATTAGATACGTGTTGAAGTACTTGCCTTACTAGAGCACAATCTCCAAAAGGTAATTCATCTATTGCTAAATCCAAACATTGGAATTCTACATGTTCTTCTTTAAATAGTACCGTATTATGAGCAATAAGGTCTGCTACGATGTCTACAGCAACATATTTCTTAGTGTGTTTTACTAATTCTTTTCCTACATTAAAATCTCCACATCCTAAATCACATACCGTAAGCGGGGTTGTAAAAGAAGTCAAAAATGATGTCACAGCTTCTACATATGGCTGTACTATTTCTGGAAGATGCGATCCTACTCCTGAATAAAAATCAGAGGTATTGTTTCCCCAAAGATTCATTTCATAGACCTGTTCCATAGCTTCTTTAGTAGGCCAAGGTTTCTTTATTTTTTTAGTATCGAGTTCTTTCTTCTTCATAAATACATGAGTACACTATGTAAACTACAAAAGCATCATTATATATTCAAATGTACTATTAAAACACCTATAAAATTATATGTATTAATGTGAATATATTGAAGATGTATATGAATAAAAAGGTACATTTATAACTATGAAAAATAAAAGGAATAGCGTCATTATACTCATTACAGTTGTTATTTTGCTTATTCCATTAATAGCCATGCAGTTTACTGATGAAGTGCATTGGACACTATCTGATTTTATTATTGCTGGCGCACTTCTTCTTGGTACTGGGTATGTCATAGATTTTATACTACGGAAGATAAAGCATGTAAAGTACCGAATTCCCATCATAATAACAGTTTTAATAGTCCTTCTACTTATCTGGGCAGAACTAGCAGTAGGTCTCTTTGGAACATTAGTCCAAGGGAATTAAATAATACAATACATTTCTTTTTTACATCTAAATACCTCATCAAATTCTATCACAATTTTATTATCTTTCGATTATAATAGAAAGACTCTGGACATTTTCTATAACATATCACCCATATAGCCATCGTTAATAATACAAATTGAAGAATCCCCAATGGAAGAAATTGGAATAGTAGCATTAACACTCATTGTCATCAATGGGGTCATAACATATAAAGGACTAAAAAGTACTTTCTTCTTAAATAAATACTCCTTTAACGTTGATCAAATTCTTATTAATAAGGACTATAAGAGATTGATCACTTCTGGTTTTTTACATGCAGATTGGGCACATTTCTTTTTTAATATGCTTACGCTATACTTTTTTAGTCAAAGTCTAGAGGCACTTATTGGGATTCCAGCATTTATAGTATTATATATCGCAAGTTTAATAGGGGGTAACTTATTTGCTTTATACATTCATAGAAATCATGGAGATTATACTGCAATTGGAGCTTCTGGGGCTGTAAGTGGATTGGTCTTTGCTGCAATAGGTCTATTTCCTGGCATGGACATTGGCTTTATTTTATTGCCTATAGCTATTCCAGCCTGGTTATATGGGATAGCCTATGTATTGTATTCTATTTATGGTATTAAAAGTCAAAAAGATAACATTGGACACGAAGCTCATTTAGGTGGCGGAATTATAGGATTAATCATAGCCATACTTCTTGAGCCAAAAATCTTAACAGAGAACCCCATACCTATCATACTCATAGTCGTACCAACATTTATTTTTATATTCTTAATCGTAAAAAAACTACATCTATTAATCGTTTCCAATCCATTTTCAAGGTCAAAAAATGCATATACCATCGAGGATGTATACAATGAAAAAAAAGTATCAAAACAGAATGAGTTAAATCAGCTTTTAGATAAAATAAATAAAAACGGATATGACAAACTATCTCAGAAAGAAAAGGACAGATTGAGCGAGTTATCCAAATAAATTCTATATGCAAACACGAGATTACGACGATTACATTTTTGTTCCTTCTTTAAACGGTTTTAGAAGTGTTGATATAAATAACAGAATTGTTGATGTCTCTCAGGAAACCAATGGATATTGCAATATATACGCCAATCATATTAGTTTAAGTTTCCTCCATAGCATGGATGCGTTACAAATAAATGCCATTCATTATTTTGAAGATCATCAAAAAATAATTTTCAATGTCATTGTAAATCACTTAAAAGAAATCTATGCTCAGCCTAAAAAAGAACTAGGGTTTATATATATAAATATATTACCAAAAAGCAAAGAAGATACCTGCCTAACTGAGTATGTTTTTTTAAATACAAAAAATCAAAAAATTCGAGTTAAGATGTATAAGGATGTATTTATTAATATTACTACAAATGAAAAAGAGTTCTTTAAAAACATAAGAAAGTGGGTGTCAGGAATTAAAAATAAATAATCTATATATAACAAATGGAAAAACTAAAACAGTGTATTTTAAGTCAAGTAACAATTGAAAAAAAATCAATGGATACTATCTTATCTGTTTTTGAACCTTTAGAATTAACAAAAGGACAGTTCTTTCTTGAATCTGGAAAAATTTGTCGTCAAATGGCATTTATAGAATCTGGATTTATGCGAATGTATGATCTTGTAGATGGAAAAGAAGTCACATTATGGATTGGTAGTGAAGGCAGATTTATTACCTCATTATCAAGTTTTGTATTTCAAACAAGTAATATGTGGAATATACAAGCAATCACAGATTGTAAATTATATACGATACATAGAGACCAACATTTTAAACTCAATAAAGAAGAACCAAAATGGTTAGAATTTGATAATATTTTACTCGCAAATTCATTTGCACTATTAGAAAAAAAAATGTTTTCGCAGCTCCATACTACAGCAAAAGAGAGGTTTCACGCTTTACTAGCTGAAGAGCCAACACTTTTTCAGAATGTTCCTCTACAATATATAGCATCTATGTTAGGAATCACACCAGAATCCCTAAGTAGATTACGAAAAAACACTATCAAATCAATTACTTAACATTTGTCAAGAGACTTCACGCCTTATTTAAAGAACTTCACCAAAAATAAAGTTCTTAAATATGGAAACATTAAAAAAAGCATTGATCGTTAATACTATATTCTCTAGTATTTCTGGTATCATCATGATTATATTACATACCCAAATTGCAAATTTGTTTGGAGTCCAAAACAATAGTGTTTTTTGGATTATTGGAATTGTATTATTGTATTTTGCTGGTACTATATGGTATGAAACCAAGAAACAACGAAGGTCAGCCATTTTATGGATTAGTATTCAAGATTTTCTTTGGGTATTAGGAAGCCTTTATCTACTACTATTTAATCCTTTTGACATTACACAAATAGGTAACATAATCATTGGAGTCATAGGTGTAATTGTATTGTCCATGGGAATTAATCAAATTATAGCTCTTCGAAAAATGGATTGTACATAAAAATGCATTTTTTAACCTATTTAAGGCTTTTTGACGCAACTTTGACACTTTTTTGACACTTGGTAAAGCGTATAGAAAATAGTTCATCCTATCTTTGTTAGTAAAGAATCATACGTATGAATAAGTCTATAGTATCCTCTCAACTCTTATATTTATTTCTGTCTTTTGTCTTAATAACTTCTTGTAATGGACAAGACGGAACAAAAACTTCACAAGACAATCCTGTTCAATCTACCGAAATTCCTAGCGATACAATAACACCAAAAGAAAACCAACCTATTACTCCACCCTATGAGAATACATTGCTTGCTCCTCCTCCAATAAGTGATTTTGTACGCAGGATTTTTCAAGATAAAAGAGGCCATTTATGGTTTGGAACAAATGGAGATGGAGTCGCACGTTATAATGGAGAAGTCTTAGAATATTTTTCTATTAATGAAGGTTTTGGAGGTGTTGCCGTAAGAGGAATGGTAGCCGATAAAAAAGGAAACGTTTGGTTTGGGACAAATAGCGGGTTAACAAAATACGATGGTACCACATTTACAAATTTTACCGAGAAAGACGGACTCATTCATAATGATATTTGGAGCATTATGGTAGACCGTGACGGGCTCTTATGGATAGGAACCTATCAAGGGATAAGTCAGTTTGATGGAGAAGTCTTTACTCCTTTTTCTATTCCAGACACAAAACCAGATTATACTAGAGGAGTTACTAGTGCAAGGATTGTACACGTTATTATGCAAGATAATAAAGGAAACATGTGGTTTGGCGTTAATGGAGGCGCTTATATCTATGATGGAACCTCTTTATCCAATCTTTCTGAGAAGGATGGTATGTGTGGTAATAGTGTAAATGATATTTTAGAAGATGCAGACGGAAATATCTGGTTTGCAACACATCATAATGGTGTTTGTCGTTACGACGGAACCTCATTTACTCATTTCACGCCACAGGAAGGAGTTCTAGGCACTGAAGTATGGAGTTTATATAAAGATGCATCAGACAACATCTGGTTTCCTGTTGAAAATTATGGAGTCTATCGGTACGATGGACAATCTTTTACCAACTTCCAAAAAGAAGAGGGCCTCACTACAAATGCCATACAATGTATTTATCAGGATAACCAAGGAAGGCTTTGGTTTGGTGGCTGGACTGGGCTCTATCATTATGATGGAACTTCTTTTTCCAAAATTACTGCGGTAGGTCCTTGGCCTGAATAATCAACATACTTCACTCCTTTTTCGTTTGAGAAATATTTTTTTGCTTTCGCGAAAGCGTACTTAGTAACACTACATTTTTAAACCATTATAAAATTATAAATATTAAAAGCAGGTAATATTTGGCTATCTCTTCTTTCTCTCCTAACTTTAGTAAAAACTAATGCACTTAAAGACTAATGCTTTTAAAAATGCATTTCAATCTATAATTCAGCAAGTTACATCATAAAACGAATCCCATTTCATTTTAAAAAATTAGAATATTTCTATGGAATCACCTACCCATATTATTATCAATGGATATAAGCATATTGCATACCAACCTGAACATATTCCTGAAGACAAGTTGGTTGAAAAAAGCCAATCGTTTTATAGTTGGTTAGACACAAGAAGATCTGTAAGAGATTTTTCTGATACGCCAGTACCAAAACAGGTCATTGAAAACTTAATAAAAAGTGCTTCTACAGCTCCTTCTGGAGCGCATAAACAGCCTTGGACTTTTTGTGCGATATCAAACCCAATATTAAAAACTAAAATTCGTAAAGAAGCAGAGATAGAAGAAAAAGAGAGTTATGAAAACAGGATGAGTGAGCGTTGGAAGGAAGACCTTGCTCCTCTAGCAACAGATATGCATAAACCGTTTTTAGAGACAGCACCTTGGCTTATCATCGCTTTTAAGAAAGTCTATGAATTTGGAGAAAATAAAGAAAAATATAATAATTACTATGTAAACGAATCTATTGGAATTGCCTGTGGTATGCTTATTTCTGCCATTCATAATGCTGGACTAGTGACATTAACACACACGCCAAGTCCTATGAATTTTCTCGCAAAGACACTTAATAGACCTAGTAACGAAAGAGCTTTTTTGTTACTCCCCGTTGGGTATCCAAAATTACCTACCTATGTTCCCGATTTGAAAAGAAAAGGATTAGATGAAATGACTGTGTTTTATGAGTAAGCATCTGCAAAGGTGATATAGCCGAATTCAAAAACCACAAAAATCATCACATCATACACTAGATAATATCCACATACCCTATAGTTTAGACTACATAATATCTTATTCGAAGATCAATATACATTAATAAATTCCTTGTGTATCACAAGGAATTTATACGTTGATAACTGGTTAAGAAGTATTTTCTGTCATCCTATAAATGCTGTTCGACTCGTTGTACATTTAATAAAACTGAAAATTATGAATGACAGACCCAATGACATTAAACGCATTCGTCCAGAAATTCCATCGGCTAGAATACATGATCAAATGAGTAGTGAGGAGCGTTTTCAAAACGCGACTATACGCCCTATTGTAAAACTACAAAGCCCATTATTTATTGAAGTTTTTCGTAATTATATAACAAAACATAAGAATGTATTTTATGATCTATCTCTAGAAAAACGCACAGATTATATAGAAAATGCGATTCATAAGGATACAAAGTTCCGAAATAGTTTAAAAGGGATGATTATAGGTCAATGTACTGTGGAGGAGTATCTTATTTATATTCAAAATTCGTCAGCATTAAATAAACGAATGATGAATATTGTAAAAGAGCGACTTCTTAGTAATATTCAGCTATTTGAACGACCAATAGCACTAACAAAAGCTAGTTAATGCAAGTTCCAGAAACAAGAAACAATTCGCCTATAGACCCATCTTCTCCTATTGAAGTGTTGGTTTTTATAGCGTTGCCTATATTACTTATTGTGGTTTACTTTATTGCGAGACGGCAACAAAAGAAGAAGAATAAGTAGTTTCTGTTAATCATCAAGTAGTGAAACTCCGTTTAAGTCGGTGATGAAGACATCACTCATAAGATCAAAAAACGGTCTTAAGAGTTCAAAATGATAGAGTACCTTCTTTCCAAAGTCTGGTGCATGTACTTCTTCATCTGTAAATTTATGTGTCACTACAAAGTTTTTAAGACGTATTAGATTTATGTTTGGATCGTCTTTATTAAATCCTTTAGGAGCTGTTTTTACAGAGTTCCAAGCATCAAATTTTCCTCCGTACGCTTTCGCGAAAGCGGGCTCAGCATAAACTTCTACGTCGTTATACTCCTTGAAAGCGAACTCAGCAATAACTCTTCACACCCTACAATACGCACCTGAAAATCAAATAGTTCATTAACTAAAAAGCTTCTATCCATTTCTCTTTGAGCGCTAACCATAAATGCTATAAAGACAACTTCTACGCAACCTTTTAAAAAATTATAGACTTTATATAGTATAACACTTATAAAAACCATTCTCATGAAAAAAATATTATTTACGAGTATCATCATACTATTTTCACTATCGACCTTTGCGCAAATAGTCAATATTCCTGACGAAAATTTTAAAGCGGCATTACTTGACAACTTTCTACCTATTGATACTAATGGAGACGGAGAGATTCAAACCTCTGAAGCAGAACTTGTACCAAATATTAATGCCATATTGAATAATGTCACTGACATCACAGGAATAGAAGCTTTTATAAATCTTGAAGTGCTCAGTCTAGGCAACAATGAGATTACTACAGTAGATTTATCACAAAACACAAAGCTCAAAATTCTTGCTATTGACGTAAACCCCATTACCGATATTGACCTCTCTTTTCTTCCTGATTTAGAAATAGTAAGACTTGGTCAAACCCAAATTCAAGAGATAGACTTATCTTTTAATTCCAATTTAAGAAGGCTCGATCTAGACGGAACCTTAATTCAAGAGTTAGATCTTACTGCAAACAATAATCTAGAAGTCCTCTCTCTTACTAATACATTGCTTAGTACAATTGATGTTTCTGGACTTACAGAACTTATACAGTTATCTATGAATATCACAGAGATAAATGAAATCGATGTTTCTAATAATCTACTTTTGGAAGCACTAGATTTAAGAGGTTCGGGACTAACATCTATTAATTTACAAAATAATACGAATCTAGAAATACTGGATATAAGCTATACAAATCTTCAATCTGTAGATCTTTCTCAAAATACACAACTTAAAATTCTCTTTATAGCTGGAAATCCACTAGCATCTATTGATCTTTCAAATTTGAGTGCACTTCGTGCTATAGATATTGGTATGACTGACCTAACGACATTAGATTTCTCAATGAATCCACAGCTTTGTTTTGTTTCCGTAAACCAAAATGAGAACCTGATCTCTGTAAATTTACAGAATGGTAATAACGAATTGCTTGACCTAGATGGAACTTGTGAAATATCAGTATTTGAAGCTTCGTATAGTTTCCCTACTAGCGCTAATTTTTTTCAAAACAACAATAATCTCACCTCTATATGTGTAGATAATATTGCATTTGCAGAAGAAAATTTCCAGAATGTACCACCATCTACAGAAATTATAGAAGATTGCACTTTATCTATTCAAGATATAAATAAGCCACTAGTCGCAGTGTATCCAAACCCAACAACAGATATTATAAACATCTCACAAACGGTAAAAAATATAACAGTATATGACCTAAGTGGTAAACAAGTGTATAAAGGAAGTGACAATACGGTTTCCCTTAAGAATCTAAATAATGGATTGTATATACTACGTTTAGAAACTCAAGAGGGTGCAATTATGACAAAGAAAATCATAAAACGCTCATAAAAAAGAAAATACAACCGATCCAAATCATTTTTGAGGTCGGTTGTATTTACTTTATAGCAACTGAAAATGTTTAGTCTAGTAATGAAACCCCGTTTAAGTCGGTGGTGAGAACATCACTCATAAGATCAAAAAACGGTCTTAAGAGTTCAAAATGATAGAGTACCTTCTTTCCAAAGTCTGGTGCATGTACTTCTTCATCTGTAAATTTATGTGTCACTACAAAGTTTTTAAGGCGTATTAGATCTATGTTTGGATCGTCTTTACTAAATCCTTTAGGAGCTGTTTTCACAGGATTCCAAGCATCAAATTTTCCTCCGTACGCTTTCGCGAAAGCGGGCTCAGAAAGAATAGAACGTATCTCACTACTATCCATTTGGATCTCTGTACGGATACGCAGTAAGTCTTTAGGTTCTGGATTAAAAAAACCGCCTGCTACTACCGAATTCCCTCCTGGTTCTAATCGTAAATAATATCCTCCTCTACGATGAGCTCCTGCCCTACTAAAACTAACGCTACGGTGTACATTATAAGGCGTTTTATCTTTACTAAAACGAACATCCCTATTGATCCTGAAAACCTTGAGCTTTGCTATTTCGTCATCTACATTAAGTCCTGCTTGTATATCTGCATAAAAAGCTTTCAAGGATTTCTCATTGGTCTGATACTCCTTTTTATTTTCTGTCATCCAGTCACGATGATTGTTCTTTTTAAGAGATTTTAAAAAGGCAAAGGAAGATTTTGGTATCGTATTCATAGTCTCATTTTTTAACGTACTAAAGATACTATTTTACACCCTTACATACGCACATCATGAAGCATCAATCCGCTAGGTTGTGCAATATGCTCTAATTTGATCCCATTGTTAGGGACTAAGGTTTGTTTTATGAAATCAAGATCGATTTTACCTTGACCAAGATCAAATAAAGCCCCCATCATTAAGCGTACTTGGTGTCTTTTAAAACCTTTTCCGCATACCCGGAAAATAAAGCTTTGCTCTGGAAAAAAACTAGCTGTATATAACTCGTTTGTAACGACTTCACTAGTTACTAATGTGCTTATTGTTTTTGTCTCAGGATTTGGCTTATATGCATAGGTTCTAAAATCATGCGTTCCCACAAACAATTGAGCTGCTTCTTTCATGAGTTCTATATCCAATGCTGCAGCGATATTTACCATATATGGCGCAGCAAAAGGATGGTTTTTTTCACCATAAGAAAAGAGATAGATGTACTCCTTTTGTTTTGGAGCATCCATGACATTAAATTTTTTGTCTACTTTTGTAATTCCTTGACATCTAATGTCTTGCGGTAAATTCGAATTCAAGAGCTCTAAAAAATTATCATCTGGCAACGGGGCATCTTTTAAAAACAATTCTACATACGCCACATTTGCAGACACTTTTGCATCCGTACGTCCTGAAGCCAGTAGTTTAAAATTTTTATGCCCCAAAACGTACGAAAACGTACGCTCTACCATACGCTCTACCGTAAGTACATCAGGTTGTTTTTGCCAGCCATGGTATCTAAATCCTAAATACTGGATCTTAAGTAAGTAATAGAAACGCTTATCAAACATAGATGTATATAATGGTTTGCTAACATTAGAGTGATTACTAGTTAACAACACCGCTCTAATTTTAAAGGATTAAAAAAACAGTATTTATCACTAAAAAACTAACTAAAAACACATTTTTTTATGAAATCACTAAGACTGAATTCCGTAACCATGTCTCTAATTGCTATGCTCTTTTTTATAGGATGTAGTACAGACGATGATCAACTTGTTTTTGATCAAACACAAGATACTTTAAACATCCCGCTTTCTATAGAAGAAGATCTCAGCATAGAAACACACTATTATGACAACGAAGGACCTCATGAGCACAATCACTCAACACGTCGCGCAGATGGCTTTATGGAGACTTTTGAAACAGGATCTAAGGGAAGTTATGCCAGTGGAACTGTAAACCTATCAGATTCAGGAATCTGGCTTCTGAGTGATGCGTTAATAGGTACTTTATCTAATGACCGAAAATTTGGATCAAAATCTGTACGTATTCGAAATTCTGGATACGCAGTAATGGAATTTAATCTAGACAATGGTGCTGAAGAAGTACGCATTAGGCATGCAAAATATGGCAATAACGGTACCTCAACCTGGCGACTTATCGCTTCTACTGACAATGGAAGTTCTTGGTTTTTTGTTGGAAATACAGTTACTACAAACTCAACAAGCTTAAACACAGTTTCGTTTACTGTAAATGAAACACGGAGTATACGATACGGGGTTTATAAAACAAGCGGAGGGTCTAATAGAATAAACATAGATAATTTTGAAGTAATAACAACTACAACACCTGGAGGTGGTGATCAAGGAGTTGCAACACGAGATAGTAATATTGCCTTTGGAAACCCCTCAAACGCTACATCTAGTGCAAATAACTATTACCTCCCAAAACCAGATTATGCCTTGTCTTATAACAATAGTAAAGGAACGGCAAATTGGGTAAGTTGGCATTTAAGTAGTGCTTGGACAGGGAATGCTCCAAGATGTAATTGTTTTAAAAGAGATACAGCATTACCTAGTAATTTCTTTAGAGCAACTTCTAGTGATTATACAAACTCTGGTTTTGATAGAGGTCATTTATGCCCATCGGCAGATAGAACGTATACAGATGATGCCAATGAGAATACATTTTATATGACAAACATTGCACCACAAGCACCAGATAATAATCAGCGCAGTTGGGCTAATTTTGAAAATTTCTTAAGGTCTTTAATCACCGAAGGAAAAGAAGTATATATACTCGCGGGTGTTATAGGCTCTGGAGGAACTGGAAGAAATGGTTTTGCATCTACAATAGATGGTGGTAATATCACAGTACCTGACTCGTTCTGGAAGGTTGCTTTGATACTTCCTAATGGGTCAGATGATATAAATAGAGTGACAACAAGTACAGAAGTCATCGCGATTAATATTCCTAATGATCAAGGAATTTCAAGTGATTGGTCTCAGTTTAGAACTACCGTAAATGATATCGAAAATCTCACTGGGTATGATCTATTTGAAAACATTCCAAATGGAATAGAAAGTGTTATAGAATCAAATATTTATAATGGTCCATTTAATTAAATAAAGGCAATAGTAAATAAGTAAAGTTATAGATACACATAATCATTATTCTCAAAAATTTGTACATTGTTAGTACTAACAACCAAAAATTGACTAACAATGACAACAACAAACAATCCTGGTAAAGGGCTCAAAATTATTGGTATCCTTGGACTTTTATGGAATTTAATTGGCGTGTTTTTCTGGATGGCAGAAAATTTCATGATGACTGATGAAGTTAAAGCAGCTTTACCTCCAGAACGATTAGAGCTTATGGAAAGTGCTCCTTCTTGGGGAGTAATTGTATATGGTATTGCGACGATAGGTGGTGTACTTGCTTGTATTATGCTGTTAATGCGTAAGAAACTAGCTGTTCCTTTATTCTTGATATCATTACTCTGTATTATTATCCAAATGGGATATGGTATGTTCTTTATGAAATGGGGGAATGTTTTAGGACCTGTAGATGCATATGTTATGCCTATAATCGTGATTCTAATAGGAGTCCTTCTATATCTTTATAGTAAGAAAGCTGCCAGTAAAGGACTACTATCTTAAATAGTATATAAAATCAACGTGTAAAAGGTCGCTTTGTTAAAGCGACCTTTTGTATTTTTAAATAGTGAAACATATACATGGTTTTTTAGCTTCTCCTCCTCTATGGAAACACGAACAATTTGGACTCAAACAATTTGTTATTCCTGAGATAAATCTTAATACGTTTCGGCTGCAACCTATTCCCGAAAATTTACGTTTAGGACATCAAGTAGAGCACATTTTGTATCAGTTATTAGATCATTCTGAAGCTTGTGATGTATTGGCACATAATATTCAGATTAAAAGAGGACATGATACTTTAGGAGAGTTAGATTTTTTGATACGCTTTCGCGAAAGCGGACACCTACTCCATCTAGAACTTACTTATAAATTTTACATCATCGATCCTAGCATTTCAGAGCCTATTCACCAACTTATCGGACCAAATAGAAAGGATGCTTTTTTTGCCAAACTAGAAAAGACAAAACAGAAACAACTCCCATTACTCTATACAGAAGAAGGTATAAAAACACTACAATCACTAGAGATAGACCCTTTACAAATTGAACAGCAGGTATTATTCTTAGGTCAGTTATTTATACCCTATAAGGCAACTCCTTCAGTTATAGATCCATTAAACACAGATTGTATTGTTGGTTTTTGGATACAACTTTCTAATTTTAAATCTTCAGTGTTTAAAGGATATCAATATTACATCACTCAAAAAAAAGAATGGATACACACTCCGCATCATGATGTTGTCTGGACTTCTTACCAAGAAGCACTCTCTGAAATTCAAGCAAAGCACCTCCAGAAACGTGCGCCTATTGTATGGATAAAAAAAGATGATAAGACGATAGATCGCTGTTTTATCGTTTGGTGGTAGTATTCAAAATTTTCTAAAGACGTAACATTTCATTGTTATTTTCGTCTTTTGTAATATCAATCAACATCAAATCAATGAAAACACTACAACTTGTATGCATCCTCCTATGTTTTCAATTATCGCTTTTTGCACAAAACGATTTTATTGAAATAGAACATAACGAAATCTTAGGAACATTAACCTTTATAGCAGCCGCTAGTAATCAACCTGGTACAGCTCCTTCCTATAATCAGTACATAACAACTAAATTAGGAAGTGATACCGCGTTTCAATCCCTCTCAGAACGTTTTTCAAAAATAGATGTACAGGCAAGTTTGCATCGAGAGCAATTTCCAGAAAAAAGACATCCATTTACAAGTACAATGGATCTATTGTGGATCGCAAGTGCCAATGCTACAGATATAGACGACTTTGCAACGCGTACCATTGGTTTCTTACCACCCAATGATCATACAGAACTCATCGCTATTTTAAGAAACACGTTACCCTATTACAAAGAGCAAGTTTGGGTTCCTACAGAAAATAAGAGAACGTATATGGAGCAGGCATTACTACCATATGCGCCACAAATAGAAGTTCTATTTAATAAAGTAGATGTATTCTTAGGAAGTGGTTGGTCAAAAACAACTCCTTTTAGAATTATGTTATATCCTATTCCTTTAAAAAGTGGCGGAACCACAGCGATTCCAAAAGGAAACAATCTCATCTGTTCCTATTTATCCGAGCGAGAAAAAGAAGCAGAAGATCTTATAGGAATTGCCATACACGAGATGAATCATATTCTTTTTGATGCGCAACCCTTAGCATTACAGGAAGATATAGATACATGGTTTACTACCTCAACCAATCCGTATGCGCCACTAGCCTATGATTTTTTTGATGAAGGACTTGCTACGGCTGTGGGTAATGGATGGGCATATGAACAACTTCACGGAGAATTAGACCCGAGAGAGTGGTATAGTTTTAAATATATTAATGGGTTTGGAAAAAAGCTGTATCCGCTTGTAAAGAAGTATATGGATGTTCAAAAAACAATAGATCAGGATTTTATAGATCAAGCAATTGTTCTTTTTGGAGAAGCGTTTCCTAAAGCTATTACAGATCTAGATATCTTAATGAATAATCTAAATATTTCCTCACAGACAGAAGATGAATCCCTCATAGATTCTTATTTTACAGGGGTAAGAGAGCGTTTTAGAATGCGATCTGCCTATTTTTCTAGTCCTATAGATTCTGAAGATTCTTTTGAACGCTTTCGCGAAAGCAATAGAACAAAATTAATCGTATTAGATAAAGATCACGCTCGTATATTGACTGTATTACAACAACAATTCAAAGATTTTCCTAAAGGTCTTACAACAGATAATTCTTATATCATAGGGTTTTATGACCAAGAAACAAAGAGTAATGTCCTCGTTATAAATTGTATACAAAAAGAAGATTACGCTATTTTAATGGATAAATTAAAAGCCGAAAAATACTTAACGCACGGAAAAATAATGACAACCAAATAAGCAAGAAATAGTATATTTAGATGTTCAACATAACATCTTTTGAAAACTTACCCTTTTGATTCATCTATTAAACATCATTTGATTGTAGCATTTGCGCTTGCTATATGGATTTTTATATTCCTTTATTTTACAGAACCTCTAGATGTACACGAGTTTGATAATAAACAAAAGCTCACGTATCTACCATTATATGGACTTTTAGGAGCTATTTGTTATATCGCAATATTACCCTTGCAGCAATTTTTATATAAGAAAACAGCAAAGGTATGGTCTCTAAAAAATGAACTCTTTTTTAATAGTGTATTTATCGTTTTCTCGTTTATCGTTGTGCGTTCATTTTATCTCTATGTAATTATGGCAAATGAGCGTAATCCATATACATTAGGATATTATACACTACGTATTTTTATTCCCGCAATACTAACGATTCTTCCGATAGTGCTTGCTGGAAGATGGGCATTAGGGAAATATAAGAACAAACGTCTTGAAGGTTCAAAAATCGAAATACAAGGAGAAGGTAATTATGAAAGTTTGCGACTGCTATTTAACGATATAATCTGTATTCAATCATCAGATAATTATATAGAAGTATCTTTTCTAGATGTAAATACTCTTAAAAAACAATTAATTCGTAATAAGCTATCGGTTATAGAAACTAGTTTTCCAGAGCTTGTACGTACACATCGTTCTTTTTTAATTAATCCCTATCATTTCCAATCTTGGAAAACCAATAACGGTAAGTTAGGCCTTACGTTATCAAACGATATTTTCATCCCAATATCTAAGACCTACGCCACAACCGTAAAAACGGTTATACATTCTACCACAAAATAGCTTCATTTCACCCCAAAGCCTCATATATAATAGGCTCACTGATATTTGAGAAATACTTTTGAATCAGAAATCAAACGTAAAAATCTTAATTATGAAAACGCAATTAACTGCTATTTTAACCACTTTATTCTTTTTTTTATTTGCTTTCGCGAACCTGTCTGCCGCTAATGCGCAAAATATAGCACGACAAACAGGAGCGCAAACACCTCAATTATGTGATTGTAAAAAAGATTTAGATTTTCTAGCTAGCAACATGGAAAAGATGATCTCTTACAAGAAACAAATCAAAGGAGATAAAGTAAAAGAATTCCAAGAAGTATACATCACACTATCAAACGAAATGCAATCGCCCATTTCCAAAATAGTTTGTCTCTTTAAATTGAATACGCTTCTTAGTGTAGTAAAAGACAAACACGCAAGTATTACTTCTACAGAATCACTGGTAACAGACAAACAGTATCTAGATACAATATATCGATCAAATTTTAAGCAAACAGCTATTTTTAAAGCTCACCCTACAGTGTCTAAAGATCTTAACAAATTACGTACTAGATTATCACAAAACCCTTTTGATGCTATAGAAGGAATTTATATAGACAAGCATGTAGGAGAGATTGGAGTTTATGAAACAATTAAGAAAGGAGCATATATCGCAGTTGTACTAGAATCTTCTTCAGATTTTTGGGGTACAGGGCAAATTGCTTATCAAATCAATGCAATAACAGAAAACGAATATCAAGTACTACGATACCATCCATATTCTCGTAAATTATGGTTTCAAAAATCAATGTTATTTTATAATGGAAAGTTATGGGGTTTACAAAAACCACTGGAAGGTCCTAACTATGTAGAAGCACCTTCTGAAAATAAAGATTGGGAATTTAAACAGCTTTCTGAGAACACTCAATATTTATATTTTGGTTCATTCTCAAATAGAAAAAGTAATGTAGCCGCATTTAAAGAATTTTATAATCGTTATAAAGACACGATAAGTGCTCCAAATATGATTGTAGATCTTCGCAATAATGGTGGTGGTAATGCTAAGTATAGCGACCCTTTTTTGAAAATACTAAAGAAGTCTGGTGCTCATATCTACGTGATAACAAACTATTTTACAGGAAGTAATGGAGAGCAATTTACATTAAAGCTTAAAAAACTTAAAAACACCACTCATCTTGGACAACGCACTAACGGAATCATAGCATATGGTCTTAATTATGGTACTGGATATGATTCACCGACTGGAAACTTCACCTTCTACCCTACTGATATGAATTTCCATAAGTTTATTGAGTATGAAATGGTGGGCATACAACCAGATACACTATTAGATTTTAATGAAGATTGGGTTGTACAAACCTTAGAGATTATAGAAGAAAAACTTCCATAAATACATGAATGCAATAACTACCACATTCGAGTTTGACTTCTCGAATTGTGGTAGTTTTTCTACACATAAACAATTAATAATCAGGTATTAATACGCTATAATTCTTTATAATACCATAGTATTTTTATGACTTAATCATATAAAATATACCTATGAGTTTTTCTAAACGCCGCGCTGTATTACCCGAACAACCTGATTTAATTTTAATAATCACAGATCAAGAACGTGCTACCCAGAATTTCCCTCCTGATTGGGAATCTGAAAACCTTAAGACCATGACATTCCTTAAAGAGAATGGTTTTTCTTTTGATCGTGCCTTTTGTAATTCTTGTATGTGTTCTCCAAGTAGGTCTACATTATTTACGGGTACGTACCCTGCACAACATGGAGTTACTCAAACCCTTACTTGGGGTGGTCGTTATTCTGATGCAGAAACCACACTAGATCCTAGTCTTTTTAATATGGCAAGAATGTTACAACAAGAAGGATATAATACACAATATAGAGGTAAATGGCATCTTAATAAAGGGGATACCGAAAATGATTTAAGCTCATCACAAATTGCGTTAACAGGATTTCAAGGTTGGGTAGCTCCTGATGCTGGAGAAGATGTAAAACCTGAGAATTTTGGAGGTGGGTTTGCAAATCACGATGAAAAATACATCTCTCAAGGAATCGAGTTTCTTAAAAGAGTACGAGAAGAACGAGAAGCTGGTCAAAAACGAGTTCCTTTTTGTTTGGTTATCTCTTTAGTAAATCCTCATGATGTCTTAGCATATCCTAATGGAGTAGATTATGGGTATTCAGAAAAAGATTGGTCTTCTAGAGATATTCACTTACCTATATCGGTCGAAGAAGAGTTATTAAAAAACAAGAAACCTATGGCTCAATTCCAAATTGTGAAAGCTGCCAACAAATTATTAGGAGCATTACCCGATAGAGATGACAAATTAAATTACATTAATTTCTATGGGTATGCTCTCAAGAAAATTGATACGCAGATAGGTCAATTTATCGATGCGTTATATGCAACCTCAGCATCTGGTAAAAAGCTTGCAGATGAAGCGTTGGTTATTCGATTGTCTGATCATGGAGAAATGGGTCTAGCACATGGTGGTATGCGTCAAAAGGCGTTTAATGTCTATGAGCAAACACTTAGAGTACCTATGGTTATTTCAAATCCTATTTTATTCCCTGAGAATTCAATAAAACCAATATTGAAATCTTCAGATAATCTAGCTTCATTAATAGACATTATGCCTACGATTGCTTCGTTGGTCAATATTAAAAATCCAGCTCGTTCTTTACAAGGTACAAACCTTGTTCCTATTATGGAAGACAATACTGCTGTACAAGATTCTATTATGTTTACGTTTGACGATACCAAAGCTAGCTCTGCCGATGTACCTTCTGCGGTACTCGCAGCAAATAGAATACGCTGTATTAGAACCAAAGAATGGAAATATGCCTATTATTTTCACGCATTAGGTAGTTATCCTACAGAGTATGAATTATACAATTTAAAGGAAGATCCTGACGAAATCAATAATCTAGCATATGATAATGGTCCCATTATTACTAAAATAAAGGAAGAGCTTGCTTCAAAATTACAAGCTTCTGAAGAGCATTTACTTAAACGTAAAACACTGACAATACCTGAGCATAGTTAATATATACAACTAGCTTACTAAGAATAAAATACTCAGGTTAGTCTGTATACATCTGAGTATTTTATTTGTGTCTTGCTATTAATGTTTTCTCAACACTACGTAATCCAAAACCTTTTGCTCTTAGTAATACCATAAAATGGAATAATAAATCGGCGCTTTCATTTAAGAATGATAAATCATTATCGTCTTTTGCTTCGATAACCACCTCTACTGCTTCTTCTCCTACTTTTTGAGCTACTTTATTAATTCCCTTTTTAAATAAACTAGCAACATACGAATCTGGATTAAGCTCTGGATTATCCTTACGGTCACGTATAACTTCTTCCAAATGAGAGAAAAATCCATATTGAGTAAGGTTGCGCTCTCCCCAACAAGTATCTGTTCCTTTATGACATACTGGTCCCGTAGGTTCTACCAAAACTAAAAGGCTATCTTGATCACAATCAAGCTTTATATCGATCAAATCTAAGTAGTTATTAGACTCTTCTCCTTTGACCCATATACGGTCTTTACTTCTACTAAAAAATGTAACTCGTTTTGAGTCTAAGGTTTGAGTATATGCATCTTCATTCATATACCCTAGCATTAAGACATTTTTAGTCTTTGCATCTTGCACTATTGCTGGAACAAGTCCATCTGAAAATTTTGAAAAATCGATTGTCATAATTTCTTCTTTTTTTAGTTTATAAACGCACAGTAATTCCTTGCGCGTGTAATTCTTTTTTTAATTCTGGTATTGGTATGTCTCCAAAATGAAAAACACTTGCAGCCAGAGCTGCATCTGCATTTCCTTTTGTAAATACATCTATAAAATGTTGTTTATTTCCTGCTCCACCGCTAGCGATAATTGGAATATTTAATTCTTGAGATAGACGCGCTAAGGCATCATTTGCAAAACCATCTTTTGTCCCATCATGATCCATAGAGGTAAATAAAATTTCTCCTGCACCACGTTGCTCTACTTCTTTTGCCCAATCAAATAGATGAAGCGTTGTAGGCACTTTTCCTCCCACTAGATGGACAATCCAAGAACCATCTATATATTTTGCATCTATAGCAATAACAATGCATTGTGAGCCAAATTTTGCAACCAACTCATTAATGAGCTCTGGACGCTTAACTGCACTTGAGTTTATAGATACTTTATCGGCTCCATTCTTAAGAAGTATATCTACATCTTCTACCGAAGAGATACCTCCTCCTACTGTAAATGGAATATTAACTTGTGATGCTACTCGTAATACAAGGTCTGACAATGTTTTTCTGCGTTCTTCTGTAGCAGATATATCCAGAAACACAAGTTCATCTGCTCCTGTTTCAGAATAGACTTTTGCAAGCTCTACAGGATCCCCTGCATCTCTTAAGTTGATAAAATTTGTTCCCTTAACGGTTCTACCGTTTTTAATATCTAAGCAAGGAACGATTCTTTTTGTAAACAATTTTTAACTATTTAATAATTTGTAAATAAACAATGCCTTTTATTTTTATGGATTGTTTTCGTTTAAATCAAATCCATCATAAAATCCTAATGGTTGATTTATTAATTCTTTTACCCAAAATGCAATTTGTCCTGTATGATAACTATAATGCTCTACGGCATGTATCACACACCCCATTCCCGAAAAATGAAAACCTTGGACATCACGTTTTTTTAAAAGCTGTTCTTCTGTTGCATTTTGAATAGTGTCTTTAACATCAGCTACCGTTGTCAAAAGCTTCTCTATCAACACCTCTTTACTATATCCATCTGTAGCATCAAACTCTGCATCACGGTTACGGTTGTCTTCTTGCTCTCCAAGACTAGAAATCACATACTGTGTCATATTGCCACAAAGGTGCAATACTTGATTTCCTAAACTATTACTAGAGCCATTGGGGCGTTGCCATAGTTGCTGATCATCAACTTTTGTAAAAGCAATTTGAATCATACGTGTACTCTCGTCTATCCTATAAAGGGTATTCTCTTTAAAATCCTGAATCCAATCTGCTTTCATAATCTATTGGCTTAAAATAAAGTTTTCTAATTGCTTGAGTGTAATACGATTCTCATAAATAGCTTTCCCTATAATAGTTCCCTCACAACCTAACTCGGCTAATCTCGGAAGTTCATCAAATGTTGATATTCCTCCAGATGCAATAAGCTGTATTGATCTTGTTATACTACTGTCATCGGTACTAACAGTTCCTTGATGTATAATTTTTTGATATAGATCAAAAGAAGGACCTTCCAACATGCCATCCTTGCTTATATCAGTACAGATAACATACGAAATACCTTTCTTCATATACTCCTTTATAAAAGGGATCAAATCTTTATTACTTTCTTCTTGCCACCCACTGATAGCAATCTTTTCATGATGTGCATCTGCTCCAAGAATAATTTTATTTTCCCCGTATACGTTGATCCAATTTTCAAATGTTTCTGGGTCTTTTACAGCAATACTTCCTCCTGTAATTTGGGATGCACCACTTTCAAAGGCTATATGTAAATCTTCATCTGTCTTTAATCCTCCACCAAAATCAATATGCAAACTCGTCTTAGAAGCAATTTGTTCTAATATCTTATGATTTACAATATGCTTACTCTTTGCTCCATCTAGATCTACCAAATGCAAATGTTTAATTCCGTGAGCTTCAAAGTTCTTTGCAACTTCTAACGGGTTTTCATTATATATTTTTTTAGTATCATAATCTCCTTTTGAAAGACGTACACATTTTCCATCTATGATATCTATTGCTGGTATTATTCTCATTGTGAATTCCCGTACTTACGGAATCTTATTAATTTATTATTTCATTTACTTTCTTATCATCTCCGTTTACATCATTATCTGTACTTTCAAAACATAAAATAACGGTTCTCTTCTGAGATCGCGTTCTGTGACGTACATCCTTAGCCACTTTAATCATTTGACCTTGAGTAAGCGTTTCTGTTCGGTCTTCAAAATCTACAAAGAGTTCTCCTTCTACTACATAAAAGAATTCATCACTTTTGCTATGACTATGCCAGTAAAAATCTTTTTCAAGAACACTCACACGCACCACATGATCATTGATTTCACAAACAGGGAAGTTTTTCCATTTTTCTGTGATACCCCTTGTAAGTGCTGTGATATCCTGCTTTATAGTATTTTCCATATTATAACCTTAGAAAGTTCTTTAAGATCTGTTCTCCAGTACTACTACTCTTTTCTGGGTGAAATTGAGTACCATAAAAATTGTTTTTTGCAAAGGCAGCTCCATAGTGCACTCCATAATCACACACGGCTATCGTCTGACTAGTAACGGGTGCATAATAACTATGTACCATATAGATAAATTCTTGGTCAGCAACTTTTTCAAAAAGAGGTGTTTTAAGATTTGAGATGGTATTCCATTGTATTTGGGGGACTTTTACGCTTTCGCGAAAGCGTACCACATCCACATCAAAAATTCCTAAACCATCTGTATTTCCTTCTTCTGAGTGATTACACATTAATTGCATTCCCAAACAAATCCCTAAAACAGGTTGTGTTAACTCAGGTATAACAGTATTTAAACCACTTTCTCTTAGCTTTTGCATGGCACTACTCGCCTCGCCTACACCTGGGAAAATAACTTTGTCTGCATTCTTTATTTCTTCTGGATCATTACTTAAAACGGCGGTATACCCTAATCGTTCTATCGCAAATTTGATACTTTGGATATTACCTGCTCCATAATTTATGATTACAATATTCATTACAACATTCCTTTTGTAGAGGGCAAAATCATTTTATCTGGGTCTCTCTTAATGGCTACTTTAATTGCTTTTGCAAAGGCTTTAAAAATAGCTTCAATTTTATGATGTTCATTGGTTCCTTCTGCTTTGATGTTTAGGTTTGCTTTTGCTCCATCCGAGAATGATTTGAAGAAATGATAAAACATCTCTGTTGGCATTTTTCCAATCATTTCTCTTTTAAAATCTGCTTCCCAAACTAACCAATTACGTCCTCCAAAATCAATGGCTACTTGTGCTAGACAATCATCCATAGGCAAACAGAATCCGTAACGTTCTATACCCAACTTATTCCCAAGTGCATCAGCAAAGATCTCTCCCATAGCAATCGCGGTATCTTCTATGGTATGATGCTCATCTACTTCTAAATCTCCTTGTACATCTATAGATAGGTCCATAGCACCATGTCTAGCCAATTGATCTAACATATGATCAAAAAATGCAATACCGGTATGGATAGAAGATATTCCTGTTCCATCAAGGTTTAATGTAATATTGATGTTGGTTTCATTTGTTTTTCGCGAAAGCGTACGTATACGATCTTCTAATTTTAAAAACGCATAAATAGCTTCCCAATCATTACTTTCTAAGGCGATGTCTTTATTTAGTTCTGATCGTTCTATCGTGATTTCTCCAGTACCTAAATGTGTTTGGTCATTTATATAAATTCCTTTTGCACCTAGATTGGTTGCGAGTTGCATATCAGTGAGCCGATCTCCTATTACAAAAGAATTTGCAAGATCATACTCCTCAGAAAAATACTCGGTAAGCAAGCCTGTGCCTGGTTTACGAGTATCTTTGTTTTCATGAGGAAATGTACGATCCAGAAAGACCTTATCAAAAATAACTCCTTCGTTTTCAAATGATTTTATGATAAAATTATGCACGGGCCAAAAGGTATCTTCTGGAAATATATCTGTCCCTAAACCATCTTGGTTTGTGATCATCACTAACTCATAGTCTAATTCTTGTGCTATTTTACCAAGCCAAGTAAAGGCTTTAGGGTAAAATATCATTTTATCAAACGCATCTATTTGTTCGTCTGCGGTTTCTTTAATAATCGTACCATCTCGGTCGATAAATAAAACTTTCTTTTTCATAGCAATTTTATGAATATGCGTGCTCATAAGCAACGCACATTTGATCGTATTCTATTAAGCTTCCTTACTTCCAAAGATCTTTTTACGTAACCCTCCAAATACAGCGATAGCTCCGATAGCAATAAACTTCCAGAACTTTGCAATCAAGGCAAAAAATCCTGCTTTTGCTAGTACTTTTCCTGCAATAAGCCCTCCAATTCCGTAGGCAGCAACTTCATCTATGTCTGGATTAAAATCTGAATATTGGTTTCCTGCATTAAAGGTAGTACTGGTTAATATAGGGTCAATGTTTTGTTGTACATCGGATAGAACAGACATATCTCCTATAACATTAAGAGTAATAAACCCTTTACGCCCTAACACTCTTATGTTATAATTAAGTGTATTCGTATCATATCCATCAAACTTAAGCTCTTTTGCCCAGTGTAATTTGTGATTTTCTTTATCATAAAATGGAGGAGCTGCCCACCCAACTAGATTTGCTGTAGGGTATCCTAACTTTTCAAGTTCAATATTATTTGCAATAGCATCCTCTTGCATTTCTTCTAATAGATCATCATAATCAAGGTCTTCTGCATCTTCATCCTCGATGTATCCCTCTTCAGAATAAGAAATTTCAATAGCATATGTTGCATCTATAGGACTTTCGTCTTCTTTAATTAATAATCCTAATGTAGATGCGTCTTCTGGATTTCCCCAAACATCAGACATGATATAGTTTGCCTGTTCTTTTTCTAGGAATTTATATCCTTCAGGGACATCTATAACAGCTAAGCCTCCGTCTAGACTTATTTTTCCATATTTATAATTCATTGCAGACTCCACACTATCTGCATATACTCGGTATTGTTCTAGTTGTTGTAAGTCTTCTTCTGTAAGTTGAATTTCAGTTTCGGTATCATTTTCAGATTGATCTTGCGCTCTACTTACAAATGGCATGAATGTAAAAGCAATAATGGTGATGATGGTTAATGTTGTTTTCATAAAAAAAAATAATTTATTTAGTAATTACGGTTTTCAAGATAAGCTTTTTAAAGCCTTTATTAAGATTGTAGTTTCGTCTGATGTTCCTATTGTAAATCTCAATGTGTTATGACAAAGAGGTTGTGTACTTCTGTTTCTTACAACAATGCCTTTTTCTATTAATTGCTGGTATCGCTTGTCTGCATTATCTACTCTTATTAGTAAAAAATTTGCGTCTGATGGAAATATTTTCACAACATAATTAATATCAAGTAATTCTTTACATAAAATACTCTTAATCTCTAGTATTGAATATATTTCATTATCAACAATATCTCGTTTTGTAATATGATTTATTGCTTTTTCCTGTGTAAGTTTGTTTACATTATAGGGTGGTTTTATCTTTGTAAGAAGACGTATAATCTCAGTAGATGCAAATGCCATTCCTAGTCGAATTCCCGCCATACCATATGCTTTTGATAAGGTTTGAATCACGATAATATTAGGATATTTTGCCATTCTTTTTGTCCAACTTTCTGAATCTGCAAAATCAATATAGGCTTCATCTATTACAACAAGCCCATGAAAACGTGTCCCTATTTCTTCTATACTTTTTTGAGCTATAAGGTTCCCGGTAGGATTATTAGGGGAGCATAAAAAAATGATTTTTGTATGTACATCTACCTGCTCAAAGATTGCTTTTATATCCGGCTGAAAATCTTTTGTAAGTAGCACTTCCCTATTTTCTATATCATTTGTATTTGACAAGACCTTATACATTCCGTAGGTAGGTGGTAAGCTTATAATATTGTCTTTTCCTGGCACACAAAAAGCTCTAAAAATAAGATCTAGCACCTCATCGCTACCATTCCCTAATAGTAATTGCTCTTTTGACACCTCTTTTTGGGAGGCCAACAAATCCTTTAATTTCCCCTGTTGTGGATCTGGATACCTATTTACACCATTATTAAAAGGATTTTCATTGGCATCTAGAAATACCATTGCTTTATCAAAATCTGTAAACTCATCTCTCGCCGAGCTATACGCAGACATACGTGCAACATTAGGTCTTACAAGTGCATAAAGGTCAAATTGTTTTTTCATAATAGTCATTAACGATTATTTATACTATCAAGCCTTAATGTCACAGCATTCTTGTGTGCTTCCAATCCTTCGGCAGTTGCCATGACCTCTATCGCTTTTCCTATATTTTTAATCCCTTCTTCTGTAATTTTCTGAAAAGTCATACTCTTCATAAAACTATCAAGATTAACACCACTATATTGCTTTGCATATCCATTTGTAGGCAAGGTATGGTTTGTTCCTGATGCATAATCTCCTGCACTTTCCGGAGTATAATTCCCTATAAAGACAGAGCCTGCATTCTGAATGCCTTGTACATAAAAGTCTTCATCTTCTACACAAATGATAAAATGTTCAGGGCCATACTCATTAATTAGTGATAATGCTATTACATCATTTTCTACATAAATTAACTTGCTATTATCTATGGCCTTTTGAGCTATACGCTTTCGCGAAAGCGTACTAATCTGCTTTTCAACTTCTGTTTCTACATTATCTATAAAATCACGTGACGTAGATACTAAAATCACTTGACTGTCTACTCCATGCTCTGCTTGACTTAATAAATCTGAAGCCACAAATGCAGCATCTGCCGATTGATCTGCAACGATTAAAAGTTCTGATGGACCAGCAGGCATATCGATTGCAATTCCATGTTTTGTTGCTAGTTGTTTTGCTACGGTTACAAATTGATTCCCTGGTCCAAATATTTTATATACATTCGGAATCGTTTCTGTGCCAAAAGTCATAGCCGCAATGGCTTGAATCCCTCCTACTTTATAGATTTTTGTAACGCCACACAACTGTGCCGCATAGAGTATTGCAGGGTTTATCAACCCATCCTTTGAAGGAGGTGTACATAATACAATATCGGTACATCCAGCTAATTTTGCAGGAACTGCTAGCATAAGTATTGTAGAAAACAATGGTGCTGTTCCTCCTGGAATATATAAACCAACTTTTTGAATAGGTCTTTTTTCTTGCCAGCAAGAAACTCCCTTCATCGTTTCTACAGAAATACGTTCTGTTTGTTGTGCTTTATGGAAGGTTTCTATATTCTTTTTTGCGAGTTGGATCGCATCTTTAACCTCTTGAGGAACTACTGTTATTGCATTATTAATCTCATCATTTGATACTTGGACAGTATCTAGTACTACGTTGTCAAAAATTGAGGTGTACTTTGCAACGGCGACATCTCCTTTTTGCTTAATTTCCTTAAAGATATCTGTAACTGCAAGTTCAATATCGGCTACAGATTGGGTAGGTCGTTTTAGAATTTCTTCCCAATCCTTGGTTTCTGGAGTATATACTTTATTCATTATAACACCATTTTTTCGATTGGACATACTAAAATTCCTTCGGCACCAGCCACTTTAAGCTGATCTATGACGTCCCAAAACTGATTTTTATCTATAACACTGTGCAAACTACTCCATCCGTCTTCTGCTAGTGGTAGTACTGTAGGGCTCTGCATTCCTGGTAATATTGCAATAACATTTTCTAGTTTATCATCAGGTACATTCATAAGTACATACCGATTATTACGCCCTTTGAGAACACTCTTTATTCTGAATCGCAATTTTTCTAGTATTTCTTTACGCTCATCAGAGATTTTTGGAGATACGGTAAGTACTGCTTCAGAGGTAAGCATAGTCTCTACCTCTTTTAAGTTGTTTTTAAACAGCGTACTTCCACTAGATACGATATCACAAATACCATCTGCTAGTCCTATATTAGGTGCTATTTCTACAGATCCATTAATAATATGTAACTCGACATTTACTCCTTTTTCTTTTAAGTAGCTACGTACCGTATTGGGGTATGAGGTCGCAATACGTTTTCCTTCAAAATCCTGAACCGATGTATAATCTTCATTTTTAGGAATCGCCAAGGACACACGGCATTTTGAAAATCCAAGACGCTCAACAATCTGTAAGTCTTCGCCTTTTTCTATTAATGTATTTTCTCCTAAAATAGCGATATCAATAATTCCATCCCTTAAGTACTGAGGGATGTCGCCATTACGGAGATAAAAAATCTCTAATGGAAAATCACGAGCCGTTGTTTTTAATTGATCTGCTCCATTATCAATAGAGATCCCACAATTTTTAAGCAATTCTAATGATTTTTCATTAAGCCTACCTGATTTTTGGACTGCAATTCTAATTTTGGTATTCATTTTTCTTTTTCTTTTTTATGCTTAAATTATTCAAAACAAAAAACCCGCTTGAATAACTCAAACGGGTTTTGATATATAGTATGTATACACATCATCTTACCTCGCTCAAGCGATAGAAGTAAAAATGATGATGATGTATAGTATTGTTTTGCATAACTGACACAAAAGTATTCTATTTTTTGTTAAAAACAAGTGTATAACCCAATTTAATCTTTACTTAACACTAAAAAAGTTTTCATTAGATTTGATATGAAATCTCTTACAATATTTTGGGGTAAAACAGTAAATGAAAGGTTTTTTGGGGACATTTTTTATATTTCTTTTGTGGGCTTCGGCTGGAATATACTATACACACATTAAAGAAAGCAGAAAAACTGCTATCTCCCCTATGGTGGATACTCAACAAAAAACTGATTTTAACAGAGAAAACACCACTAATTTTGAAGAAGTAAAAAAGTTTGAATTACCTCCCGAGAATAGTACAAATACTGTAGAAAACGATTCTATAGATAAAGATTCACTCGTAGATAAAATTACATATGATATCATTGAAAACTTATCTCTCACAGAAGGTTCCAGTTTAGACTCTCAATCACTAGCAGATGAAATAAAAAAATCTATTGCGATAAGCGATACTATAGATATTGACAAAGACGAGCCAGAAGTTGTATATAAAGATGAAAAAACGCACACTAATAAATCAAGTACCCCAAGTCGAGTTTTTTACCCTAGTTATTCAAATTCTGACTTAATTCTAGATAAAGAACTGGTTGTTTATGCAACAGAGCTTAAAAAAATATTAAAAGAAAATCCAAGCAAAAAAGTAACCATCATAGGACATACAGACAATGTAGGAAATGCTGAAGATAATTTTAGAATAGGATTAAAAAAATCAAGACAAATAAAATGGTATCTTACAGCACGTAGAGGTATCCAAAGATCCAAAATAACTGCAATTTCTAGAGGAGAATTAACCCCTATAGAAGAAAACTCAAGTATCTGGGGGCGTAAAAAAAATAATAGAATTGAGATCATTGTTGATTAATAACATGCTAGAAACTCAAGAAACCATATCTATTCCCGTAGCTTATGTAGAGATTTTTGTCATGATGCTTGGTGCTTTTATTATTGGATACACTGGGGCTACATTCTACGAACGTTTTAAAAATAAAAAAACGAAAACGAAAGAAGAGGAAGATATACATCTCCTCAAAAAAGAAATCCAAGAACTAAAAGAAGAGAACGAACAGCAAAATAGAAAGCTGACATACCGCAAAGACAGAATGGATCAAGAGTATGAGCAAGTTAATTTTCAAAAAAGAGCTTTCTCAGAAGAGGTGTTAACAAAAAAAACTGATGCTATCGCTACGAAGATTAATTTTGAACGCATAGGGTATGCTTCAATAGAAATTAAAGATGATCTTCAAAAAATAACTGGTATAGGCCCATACACAGAAACAAAACTTAATGATTTAGGTATTTATACTTTTAGTCAGATAAGTAATTTTTCTGATGAGGATATCGCAACTATCACAAAACTAATTAAGTTCTTTCCTGATCGTATTAAAAATGACCACTGGGTTTCTAAAGCACAACAACTTAAATTTGAAGCTTCTCAACAGTCTGACACTTCTGACGATGTAAAAAAAAAGATGACTAAGGTCTAACAACCCTTTCCTTTCCTTTCCTTCCCTTTCCTTTCCTTCATCTCACGTCATAAGCACTATACCTCTTCTATTATTACATTACACCCATGTGTTGTCTAGCAATAAGGAATTTTAAAGGCACATAAAACGGTATATTCATTTAAGCCTCTCAATAAACATTTCATTTTGAATAGCGTATAAAAGTCATTATAGTTAGTATTTAGAAATCTATAAACAAAAAATAAACCCATCAAGAGCGTATCTTGATGGGTTTTATAAAGTTAAGGTGAATACCTATTCTTAGATTATAAGAATAGTATTATGATTTACCTTCCATTTTTGCTTTAAGAGCAGCAAGAGCGTTATTTGCATCCCCTAATGTAGGTTTTGCTTCATCAGCTTGTGCTTTTGCTTTCTTAGCTGCTTGCTTAACGATTTTTGCTTCATCTTCTTTATGGATTACCATATGAGATGCAACAACACGTTTGAAGTCTTTATTGAATTCAATTACTTGGAATTCTGCTTCTTCTCCTTTTCCTAGTTTTACACCATCTTCTTTTTCAAGGTGACGTGTAGGTACAAATGCAGTGATATCCTCATTAAAAGTTACTGTCGCACCTTTATCAACGATTTCTGCTATAGAAGCTGTGTGTTTTGTTCCAACACCAAAGTCAGCTTCATATTTATCCCAAGGATTTTCTTCAATTTGCTTATGTCCAAGGCTTAATTTACGACCATCTACATCTAGCTCTAGAACAACTACTTCTAGTTTATCACCTACAGCGCAGAATTCAGACGGATGCTTCACTTTCTTAGTCCAAGAAAGGTCAGAGATATAAATTAATCCATCGATACCTTCTTCTAATTCTAAGAATACACCAAAGTTTGTAAAGTTACGTACAACACCTTCGTGACGTGAACCTACAGGGTATTTTGATGTGATATCTGTCCATGGATCTGGAGCAAGTTGTTTGATACCAAGACTCATCTTACGATCTTCACGATCTAAAGTAAGAACAACAGCATCTACCTCATCTCCAACTTTTACAAAATCTTGTGCACTACGTAAATGCGTACTCCAAGACATTTCAGAAACGTGGATTAATCCTTCTACTCCTTCTTCTACTTCGATAAATGCACCGTAATCTGCAATAACAACTACTTTACCTTTTACTTTATCTCCGATTTTAAGAGTTTCACTTAATGCATCCCAAGGGTGCTTAGAAAGTTGCTTAAGACCTAATTGGATACGTGTTTTATCTTCATCAAAATCAAGAATTACTACATTTAATTTCTGATCAAGTTCAACGATTTCATTCGGGTGGTTGATACGAGACCAAGAAAGGTCTGTAATATGGATAAGTCCATCAACACCTCCAAGATCAACAAATACACCGTATGAAGTAACGTTTTTAACAACACCTTCAAGTACTTGTCCTTTCTCAAGCTGCCCGATAATCTCTTTTTTCTGCTCTTCGATATCTGCTTCGATAAGTGCTTTATGAGATACAACAACGTTTTTAAATTCATGATTGATTTTTACAACCTTGAATTCCATAGTTTTATTTACATACTGATCGTAATCACGGATAGGCTTAACGTCTATTTGTGATCCTGGTAAGAATGCTTCGATTCCAAAAACGTCAACGATCATTCCTCCTTTTGTACGTGCTTTTACAAACCCGTTTACGATAGTACCTTCGTCGTGAGCTGCATTTACACGATCCCAAGCTTTAATCACACGAGCTTTACGGTGTGATAATACTAGTTGACCTGTTGCGTCTTCACGTACATCTATAAGTACTTCTACTTTGTCTCCTTCTTTAAGATCTGGATTGTAACGGAACTCATTAAGAGAGATTACACCTTCAGACTTAGCATTAATGTCAATGATAGCATCACGATCTGTAATATTAATTACAGTTCCTTCTACTACTTCATCATTAAGCGTATCTACAAAATTCTTTGCTACAAGAGCTTCAAATTCTTCAAGTTGCTTATCATCTACAACATCAATACCTTCTTCGTATTTTTCCCAGTTAAAGTCTTTAAGAAATTGTTCTGGATTTGCTTGAGCAGGAGATTGCTCAACTTTTGGTGCTGCTACTACAGCTTCTTCCTGAACTTCAGGATTTTTAGTTTCTTCAGCCATTTGCTAAAAAGTTACACCAGTTTAGAATTAATATTCTTTACTGATGGGTTTTTGTATTTTACGCTTTCGCGAAAGCTCTCTAAACCTCAAAACCGTAAAAGTGGTTTTATATATTTGATTTAAATCTTCCTGGTGGCTTTCTAATGGTTACCAAAAAGGAGTGCAAAAGTACGTATTGTTTTCTGATTTTCAAAGGGGTTTTAATAGAATATCAAACAACAAATCAAGATCGTTTCTATACATTATATATAGTAACTTTATAAAATCATTTAAATTCATCTTATTATGGCCTTATGGCATCTCTACCTTATGTCTTTTATGTACATCTTTATAGGATGTATGCACTTTTTAAAACCCAAGGCATTTTTAAGCATAATGCCTAGGTATATTCCTGCTGGCAAAACAATGGTGTATCTAAGTGGTATGGCAGAAGTTGGACTAGGAATTGCTTTGTGTTTTGACCAAACAAGGTCATATGCGATATGGGCAATTATCTGTATGTTAACAGTTTTTCTAGTAGTACATTGGTATATGATTGTAGACAAAAAGTTTCATAAAAAATTTCCGAAACCTTTATTGTGGTTTCGATTCATTGCTCAATTTGGTCTTATGTATTGGGCATATTTTTATCTTTAGAATTCATGAAAAAAAAGATAGTACTACTTTATTGTTGCTTTTTTCTAGTAGGATGTCCACCTATAAGTCAGGATCCTTATCATTATGTAGGAGCAGATTGCATCCGATCAACTTCATGGAATAGAGCAACGATACAACTCATAGACAAACGAATTATAGATGTAACCTGTACATACTTTAAAGATTATACTCCTAATCGCGGGCAAGGGCTTTTTGCCAAATTAGAATTTCCAGAAAATTTATTTTCTGAAGAAGAGTTAGATGATATTAAAATAGTATCTAGTACTTTAGGGAAGTTCTCAAGAGTTTCAGGGCAACCTGATGTATATGAAGGGAAGGCAAGTTATAATTGGTATAAAGAAATAACAGACACTGTCCCAGAATTAAAATATAAACGTAGAGATCTAAAATCTGATACTATTACCATTATTATATCTAATACAACTTTATCTTTTACTAGAAAAAAACCTTCAAGATAATATGTCATTATTTCCTAAAGAACCGCAACACCTTCATTTACCAGGAGCAGATGTTATATATTACCCTGAGTTTTTGTCTCAATCAATGGCTTCGGCATATTATACTACGCTCTATCATGAGACACCTTGGCAACAAGATGATATTAAAGTGTTTGGAAAGGTATATCCCCAACCTAGACTTACTGCATTGTATGGGAATAATAAACTACCATACTCCTACTCCAATATAACGATGCATCCTCTTGAGTTTACTTTCGCTTTAAGCGAAATTAAAAACAGCGTTGAGACTCTTGTGAAATCTGAATTTACTACTTGTCTTCTCAATTTATATCGTGATGGAAAAGATAGTAATGGATGGCATTCTGATGATGAGAAGGAATTAGGAAAAAACCCCACTATTGCCTCAGTAAGTTTGGGCGCTAGCAGGGTTTTTAAATTTAGGGATAAAAAGGCTAAATCTTCTGTTCATTCTATGCTACTAGAGCACGGAAGTTTATTACTTATGAAAAATGCTACCCAGCATAACTGGCAACACCAAGTACCAAAGACTTTAAAAATGGTGGAACCAAGAATAAATCTTACATTCCGAATGGTTTTGGGGTGAAAGCCATTTAATGATAAAGATCTAGAACGAAGTAATGTTTATAGTGTATTAGGGTGTACGCTATTTCCAGTATGATCCTCGCTCCAGATCGTCTATAGTGTATATATTATTTCATATATACCATGGGGATCTAGTTATTACAAGTAGCCAAAATTCTTATATTCACATATAGCTATTCTATTTATAAACAACCATATAGATAATAATGTGTCATCAAAATACAAGTCATACAATCTGGTATGCACTTATGATATTGTTGTATTCTAATCGAAACTCTAAAAGAGTAAAAAGAGGTGTTATTTGGTAGGAAAAATTATTATTTAACAAATTGATGTTTGCTACATTTGATTCTAAGTTGGGTATGTATTAACCATATCTCACTATAACATATAATCACTATACAAGGATAAGAATCAGATAATAAGTTTTACAACTAAATGTGACAACACCTCTAATCTCATGAAAATCACTTTATTAACCGGGGCAAAAATATACTAAGCACGCATAGTATTTCTTGTATATTTTTTATAATAAATTGTACAAAATTCGTAACTTACTGATAATTAACATTGCTATAACATTTTTGTAAGAAAAAGGAATCACTAAATAATTGTAAAAAATTAATACTATTATCATGAAAAGTTTTAGTTTACATGATACATTCCTTATCAAACAATTTGCAAAGACTGGTGTTTATAGAGATTCTGAACATAGAAATTACTTTGAAATTATTTTTATAGAAGAAGGAAAAGGCAAACATTATATTAATGAATTTATTGTTTCCTATGAAAAAGGAGATATTTTCTTGGTCGCTCCAGAAGACAAACATCATTTTGAAATTGAGCGAGAAACTCTTTTTTGCTATTTTCAGTTTACAGAATTACTTTTTTCTAGTAAAATGAATCTTCCTGATAGATCCTACTGGCTACATCGTATTGAAAGAATTATACATCACCCAAATTTATTACCAGGAGATATTATAAAAGAGGAGCACGATAGAAATCTTATTTGGCATATTCATGAAGTTATAAATCAAGAATACATCAATGAAAAAGAGTTCTACAAGCATAATATTTCTAATATGGTTAGTACGATATTAAGTGTTATTGCCAGAAATATTACTAGAGATTTTGAAGTTATTCCAGAAAAATTAAATAAAGATATCCCTACTACTATAGATCAAATATTATCATATATCCGACAACATGTTTATGAAACGGATCTTATGAAAGTAAGTTCACTTGCCTCACATTTTAATATGACAAATAGTGCTTTAAGTTTATATTTTAAAAAGAAAACTGGTGAATCTATACATCATTATATACTCATGTATAAATTACATCTTATTAAATATAGATTGAAAAATACTGACTTCACAGTATCAGAAATTGCATATCAACTAGGTTTTACTGACGAGAGTCATCTTACGCGTATATTTAAAAAGTACAATGATATGACACCAAAAAAATATAAAACAATGATATTACAGGAGAGTAATAGTCTTTAATATATTACTACTATTACCCAAACAACTCATTAAGTAAACCTGCAAGTCGTATTCCTCCTTTTTGTAATTGAGTACGTAAAGGATTGAAATATTTATACATATATCCATACCCTAGTTTTTCTCCTTTCTTTGTATTTTCATAAATATCTTTAACGAGTACTCGACTATCTTCCATCCAATCTTGAACGGTGCCTTTTTGTAATACTTTCACTTGTTTTTTTGAAAGTCTAGGCATTGTAGTAGCAAGTTCTGAATAAGACATATTATAATGTTCTATCATTTGTGTATCCCATACTCTATGCAAGTTTGTACCGTCTCTAAACCATTGTACTTGAAAATCATTTCCTCCTTTATCCTCTCCTATCCCAGTATGTAATGGTTGATGTAGATCTCCTATAAAATGAATAAGCATTTTAAGGTAAAACGCCTTATCCTCTTTTAAACTATTTTCATCTTTAATAACTTCGATACAGGTTGCTATTCCTTGTATAATATCACCTCTATCATTTTTAGAATGTGTATTATACGATTTATCAAATGGGATATTAACATAGTGCCAAGGACCATAAGAACGATATGCTTTATCACTCTTTACTTCATCGGCATATGTAGATACAATAGCTAAAGATTGTCCGTTGAGAAGTTTTGCTATTTCTTTTTTTGCTTTTTTAGAAAGATACTGCTCTGCTATAGCTCCAGTAGTACGATGTCCTGTTTTACCCCAATCAAAATTAGTAGCGTAAAATGATGAACTAGAAATTAAAAACAGTATTAAAAATAGATATCTCATTATGTATTTTTTTACAAAAATACAATGAAATAAGACAGAAACTGTTATAGTAGTAGTAAGAATGAATAGGTTTTTACCTAAGCATAATCCGTACCTTTACATCAATATTCGATTTTAATATGTACTCTATGAATCATATACCCTCAATAATCATTACATTTTTAATCTCTTTTATATCTATAGCACAAGAGACTCCTATTGAGAGAGATATAAAAGTAAACTCCTATGTATATGGGACGTTATTACAACCCCGAGAAGGAGCAGAAACCTTAGTTATTATTATTCCTGGATCTGGTCCTGTAGATAGAGATGGTAATCAACAATTAACTCGTAATAATGCTTTACGCATACTTGCAGAAAAATTAACTTCTAATGGTATTGCTACATTTAGGTATGATAAACGAGTGCTTACACTATTAAAACAACGAGCTTTAGAAGAAGATAAATTACGCTTTGATGATTTTATAGATGATGCTGTTTCTGCTATAAATTATTTTACACGTCGTGGTACATATACAAACATATATATTATAGGTCATAATCAAGGATCACTTGTAGGAATGATTGCTTCTCAAAAAACGAATGTAACAGGTTTTATTTCGTTAGCAGGTTCTGGTCAAACAATCGATCAGAGTATTTTGAGTCAGATAGAATTGCAAATGCCTGATCTTAAAGACAAAGCAGAAGAAGCATTTATACAATTAAAAGAAAATGGAAAAGTAAAGAAATATAGTCCTGCTTTATCTTCTATTTTTAGACCTGACACACAACCATTTATGGCTAGTTGGATGCAATATGACCCTAAAAAAGAAATTCAGAAACTTCAGATACCTATATTAATAGTCTCTGGAACAAATGATATTCAGGTAGATATTCAAGAAGCAAAGGCTTTAAAAGAAGTGAAGGCAGATGCCTCTCTTATTTTTATAGATAATATGAATCACGTATTAAGAATTATAGAAGGAGATGATACTATTGAAAATACAAAATCTTATAATGAACCTCATCGTCCTATTTCTTCAAAACTCATAACAACCATAGTCGATTTTATTATTAAATAAATATCTCTTTCTGTTTCCGTACTTTTACATTCTTAATTATTTATTGATTCATACATGAAAAAATTAGTATTTTACTCTATTCTTATTGCTTTTATTATAAGTTGTGATTCTACAAAAAATATTGTTTCTACAACAACAAATTCAACTGTACAAGTTGCTATTGATTTAGTAAATATAACAGATGATAAAGTCAATGTGCGTATTCAACCTGGTACAATAACAACAGATATGATCACATTCTATCTGCCAGAAACGGTTCCGGGCACATATACTGATTCTGATTATGGAGCATATATAGAGAATGTACAAGTCTTCTCTAAGAGTGGATCATTGTTAAAAGTACAACAGACCTCTACAAATACTTGGGATATACAAAACGCTACACAAATTGGATATATTCAATACGAAGTAAATGACACATATGATATAGAGAGTGAACATGATATATTTTCTCCAGCGGGTACTAATTTTAAAGTTGAAGAACAATTTATGCTTAATCTTCATGGGCTGATTGGGTATATTCAAAATCAAGAAGAATATTCATATAATATTGATATACATAGACCTACGGCTATTGAAGCCACAACATCTTTACCAAAACAAACAAATCTAACGTATACAAAAGCTACTTTTGAAAATCCTCAATCTATAGATAGTTATGAAGCAAAGCGTTATTTTGAAGTGATTGATAATCCTATCATGTATAATGCTCCAAATAAAGAAGTATTTGACATCGGAGGGATTACAATAGAAGTAAGTGTATATAGTCCATCTGGCACTGTAAAAGCATCACAATTAAGAGCCAATATCGAGCAAATGATGAAAGCTCAAAAAACATATTTAGGAGCCATGGATGCTACAGATCGTTATAGTATTCTATTATATCTAAGTACAGTAGGTCCAGAAGATGCTCAAGGTTTTGGAGCGTTAGAACATCATAAATCTACAGTTGTTGTTCTTCCTGAAGCAATGCCACGAGATGCCATGGATGGTGCCATCGTGGATGTAGTGGCTCATGAATTTTTTCATATCGTAACCCCTCTCAATTTACACTCTACAGAAATTCATAAATTTAAATATAATGATCCAAAAATGAGTCAACATTTATGGATGTATGAAGGTATTACAGAATATTTTGCACAACACTTCCAAGTACAACAAGGGCTTGTAAATAATGCGGAATTTTACAATACCATTGTAAGTAAGATAACTAATTCAAAAAGTTATAATGATTCATTATCATTTACAAAAATGAGTGAAAACATACTAGAAGAGCCTTATGCTTCTAACTTTGGAAATGTATATGAAAAAGGTGCACTTATAGCTATGTGTATCGATATTTTAATAAGGGAAAATAGTAATGGAGAAAGAGGTATTCTAAGTCTTATGAAAGAACTTACTGATCGCTATGGAGCAAATCGTCCCTTTGAAGATACTGCTATTATTCCACAGATTACAGCTATGACATACCCTGCTGTCGGTGATTTTTTTGAAAAACATGTCATAGGAACTATGCCTATTAATTACAGTGCCTTTTTTGACAAGGTTGGTTTGGAATATAATTCATACAAAGTACCAACTGGATATTTTATAGATGTAGATTCTCGTACTCCATATATAGATGGATCTCAAGCTGAGAATACTGTTTTTATTAGACAAGGCATAGAGCTTCATACTTTTTTTAAAGACATGAATATACAAGGAGGAGATGTCATTAAAAAAATAAATGATAAAACATATGATTTATCAAATGTATATGATCTTATAGGAAATTCAAATAATTGGAAAGAAGGAGATGCTATAACGATGGTTATAGAAAGAGATGGTGAAGAAATGACACTATCTGGGAATGTATCTACCCCTCTTATCAATAAACCAAGTCTAATTGAATTACAATATCTTGTTGAAGGCCCTGAATTAAGGCTCCGCAAGAGTTGGTTAAAAGGATCATAAAAAGGCTTTTTTTAAATTCTATTCCTACTATATTTGTGAACATGCTTAGAAAACTATTCTTTCTATTTGTATTACATATTAGTATAACATCTTTTGCTCAAGAGAAGGAAGTCTTTGTAAAATATATAGATACCCCTATAGAAATAGATGGAACTCTAAATGAATCCGTTTGGAATCAAGTAGAACCAGCAAAAAATTTCTGGCAATATTTCCCGAGTGATACTGTACAAGCAGAAAATCAAACTGAGATTCGATTTTTATATGATGACCAAAAATTATATGTAGGCATAAAAATTTATGCACAAGGGGATGATTATATTGTTCCATCATTACGTCGTGATTTTAGAGCTGGCGGGAGTGACAACATCACTTTAATGTTTGATACTTTTAATGATGGAGCAAATGCATTTCTTTTTGGATCAAATCCAGAAGGTGTTTTGCGAGAAGCTCTTGTATCTGGCGGAGGAACTGATTTAAGAGGTTTTACAACCAGTTGGGATACAAAGTGGGTAGGTGAAACTAAAAAGTACGAAGGGTATTATATCTGTGAATGGGCCATTCCTTTTTCTGCTTTTAAATTTCGCGAAGGCGAAACCAGATGGCGTTTTAATTCATATCAATTTGACACACAAGGAAACGAGCGAAATACTTGGATACAAATTCCACAAAGTCAGTTTATTTTTAATTTAGCATATATGGGTGACATGGTTTTTGAAAAACCATTAGGGAGTCCTCGTAGTCCTATATCAATCATTCCATATGTAAATGGATTAGTAGGCAAAGACTTTGAAACAGATGAAGAAACCACAGATTTTAAAGTAGGTGGTGATGCAAAATTTACCATAGGAAATAGTCTTAATTTAGACGTAACTATAAACCCAGATTTTTCACAGGTAGAAGTAGATAATGTCATTACGAATTTGAGTCGTTTTGAAGTAAATTTACCAGAACGGCGTCAATTTTTTATCGAAAATAATGACCTATTTGCAAATTTTGGAGATTCACGTGCCGCAAACCCTTTCTTCTCTAGACGCATAGGCATTGCCACAGATATAGATGGAAATTCTACACAAAATGATATTCTTGCAGGTGCTCGATTAAGTGGTAAACTCAATAATAATTTTAGAATTGGTTTACTTAATATACAAACAGCAAATGATGCTCAACAAGAGATTGCTGGAAATAACAACACTGTTGTAGCCTTACAACATAAAGTATTTAGTCGTTCTAACATTGGGGTTATTTTTGTAAATCGACAAAATACTAGTAATGAGACTTTTGTTACTCCTGATGAGGAATATAATAGGCTCATAGGTATAGATTACAACTTAGCAAATAAAGATAACAGCTGGAACGGAAAGTTTTTCTTACACAAATCTTTTACTCCTAATACGACTAGTAATGACTTTTCAGGAGGGGTGCGTTTAGAATACAATCGTAATAACTGGCGTATTCTTACATCTAATATTTTTGTAGGTGATAATTTTAATTCTGATTTAGGTTTTATTCCTCGTAAAGATATTCTCAGATCTTTTAATAGAATAGAGCGTCTTATTTTTCCAAAAAAAGGAAAAATAAACAGACATATTTTCTCTTTAGGGACTTTCTTTATTTTTCGTCCAGAATTAGATTTTCAAAAAGCAGATCACACTTTTGCTCCTCGCTGGCAAGCTGAATTTAAAAACACAAGTAATCTTAGTTTTACTGGACGTTCTAGATATACTTTCTTATTTGATGGATTTGACCCTTCACGTTCTGATGGAATTGAGCTTGCTGCAAATACTGAGTATTATTATGAAAGTGTAGAAGCAGAATATAGATCGGACATGCGTAGTGTATTTTCTTATAATCTAAATACAACATACGGAGAGTTTTTTAATGGAGACTTACTCACCTTACAAGGAGGAATAAACCTAAGATTACAACCACACTTGGTTATTGGGCTAAATGCTCGTTATGACAATATAGATTTACCTGATCCTTTTTCAGATAATGATATCTGGTTAATTAGTCCTCGTGTAGAAGTGACCTTTAGTAAATCATTATTCTGGAATACACTCATTCAGTATAGTTCTTTGCAAGATAACTTAGGTATTAACTCTAGGTTACAATGGCGTTTTGCGCCTCTCTCAGACCTTTTCCTAGTCTATAATGACAATTACTTTACAGATACTGTTTTTGCACCTCGTGTACGTTCTCTTAATTTAAAGGTGACCTACTGGTTATATTTATAAGTAGTATATTGTAGGTCTGAGTACGCTTTCGCGAAAGCGTACCAACACTAACTATCATTTATGGAAGAACACGTATTTTTTACAAACGACGCTATCGTTTTTGGACTTCTAGCTGTGGCGCTAGCAGGAGTATTTTATACATCAAGTCAAAAGTCTGGGTTTTGGCATAAATTTTACAAAATAATCCCAGCTCTTTTATTGTGCTACTTATTACCAGCCATATTTAATTCTTTAGGTTTAATAAGTGATAGTACATCTCAACTTTATTATGTAGCATCTAGATATTTATTACCCGCTTCATTAGTTTTAATGACACTTAGTATTAACTTAAAAGCCATTGCAAATTTAGGCGTTAAGGCATTGGTTATGTTTTTTACAGGAACAATAGGAATCATCATTGGAGGCCCTATTGCTATATTATTAATTTCGGCTGTATCTCCAGAAACTGTTGGAGGCGCAGGTCCAGATGCAATTTGGCGAGGGTTATCCACGCTAGCAGGTAGTTGGATTGGTGGGGGTGCAAATCAAGCAGCTATGTTAGAAATTTATCAATACAATCCTGAAAAATATGGAGGAATGGTACTTGTAGATATCGTTGTTGCAAATTTATGGATGGCTATTTTACTACTAGGTATAGGCAAATCAAATCGAATTGATAAATGGCTTAAAGCAGATAATACAGCTATTACAGAATTAAAAGAAAAAGTATCTTCATTTGCTGAAAGTGTAAAACGAAATCCAAGTTTATCAGATTTAATGATTATGATGGGTATTGCATTTGGTGCGGTAGGAATTGCTCATTGGGGAGCCGATGGTATGGCTGCTCTTTTTGAAAACATTCCTAAAGACTCTGCTATGGCATCTTTTGGATCAAAGTTTTTCTGGATGGTTACCATAGCAACTCTTATTGGTATTCTTCTATCGTTTACAAAAGCAAAAAATTATGAAGGCGCTGGCGCTAGTAAAATAGGAAGTGTATTTATATATATTCTTGTGGCAACCATCGGAATGAAAATGGACTTGACAACTATTTTTGAAAATCCTGGACTTATTGCTATAGGTGTTGTATGGATGACTATACACGCTGGGCTTCTTATTCTTGTTGCAAAATTAATTAAAGCTCCTTTTTTCTTCCTCGCAGTAGGAAGTCAAGCCAATGTTGGCGGTGCTGCCTCTGCCCCTGTTGTAGCTGCCGAGTTTCATCCTTCACTAGCAAGTGTAGGTGTTTTACTAGCTGTCTTTGGATATGTCGTAGGAACCTATGGAGCAATATTGTGTACAATTTTAATGGAAATGGCTTCTGCAAGCTAGCTTTTCAAAGAAAATAATAGCATCTTTGCTATCTAATTAAACCATTTTGATGAGAAGAATTTGTGCTTTCATTCTATGTACTTGCTTATTAGTCGCTTGTTCAGAAACAGAAAATTTTAAAGTTTCAGGAACCGTAAAAGGACTTAAAAAAGGAACGATCTATTTACAACGTATCCAAGATACAATCCTTGTAAATATAGATTCTTTAGTGGTAGATGGTGATCCTGAATTTGAGTTTGGTGTCAACCTTGAAGAACCAGAGGTATTGTATTTACATCTAGACAAGATAGATGCATCTGGATATGATGATCGTATTTTATTCTTTGCGGAGCCTGGTGAGATGAATATCACAACTTCTCTTAAAAATTTTGAAGGTTTTGCCGCTGTTATAGGTTCTGAAAATCAAATGCGATGGATCGAATTTCAAAAAATGAATCAAAAATTTAATGATAAAAACCTTGACCTTATTAAAGGATCGTATGAAGCTCAAATTGCAGGTGATCAAGACGAAATCTTAAAATATGACGATTCATTACAACGCTTATTAACAACAAAATATAGGTATACAGGTCAATTTGCATCTACAAATGCAGAATTAGAAATGGCTCCTTTTCTTATTTTAAGTCAAATTCCTGATGCAAATGTGACATACTTAGACACTATCTATAATAGATTCCCAAATAAAATACGACGTTCTAAATATGGAAAACAACTTAAAAAACTTATCCAAGAACGCAAAGAAGCTGAAAAAGAATAAAATTTATTTCTATATATCTTAAAAAAACATCCAACTACTTATAAATAGTTGGATGTTTTTTTTATTCATATCCCTAAAGAAAAAGGGCAAAAATCCAATATAACAAATTCGATTTTTATTACTCTTTTAACTAAATTTACTTAGTAAATCACCTATATACTAAACTAGTAAGCTCTTTTAATCATTACACTTTCACGTTTACACATTATAATAATTTCTATGTATTTATTTCAAGTAATTTGATAAGCAAGTACAATTTACCTAAAAAGTACTTACTAAAATAACATACGTAGAATACAATTATCTGATACCGTAAATAACGAGTATACTATATCAATAAAGACATAAATCTGAGTGCCTTTAAATATTCAGGGATATTAATACTTTATTATTATGAAAAAATTAATGAATCTTAAAAGGAGCAAATACTCATAGTTCTCTCGAACAAAAGGAAATTAAAGGAGGTAAAGAATCTATCCTAGAAAGCCTAAAATCACATTATGCAGATTATATATGACCACAGGATCAACTGTGCTTTTACCTATAAATACAACTCTTGGGAATCTTATCATTGCAAGACTCTATAGGGATTCAAAATGCAGGTTAACTATACTTCTATCAATGTTAATGATTTTACACTGTATCTAGACTAGTCGTCCTAAAAAGTAAATTCCCCATCTAATTTAATTAGATAGGGAATTCCTAGTTGGTTGGGTTAGTTTGTCTTTGTAAAAAATTAATGATGTCTAGTCTATTCTTACAAAGCCGTTTAAAATCTTTTCACAGTCCTCAATATACGACTTTAAAAGTCCCTGAGATGTGTATGTTATAAATTGTACAGTACCCTCTGAACTTGAATAATAATATCCATAGTATGTAAACTTAATTCCTTGTAATGTACCATTTAATTGTAAGAATAGTACTTTTTGTCCATTTACGGTTCTATATTCTTCTTGAATGACTTCTAAATCTGGTGCCGCAGCTCTCCCATTCTCTAATGCAATTTCTTTTAAGTTCTCAATAGGAATCTCTAGTCTTTCTGCGATGATCATTCCATATAAGTCTTCTCCTTTTAATTGTAACTCATACTCTGCTTCTGGATTATCCTTTGCTTTTTGAAAACTCCACTCTGTAGGATCTAGCCAAACACCTACACCTACATTTTTACTCTTAAGAAGGAATGTAGCATCATCACTTTTAAAAAATGGTTCTGTATTTACGGGAACTATATTTGCAATTTCATCCTTTTGATTTGCATATTTCCAAGTACCATTTTCATAAAGTAATACTTCATCTCCTACTTCTGTAACTGCTTTTTGTTGTGCATAAAGCGTAGAAGTTATGATACAAATAAATGCAAAAAATAGTATTCTCATATGTAAATTAATCACTAGTGTTAAGGAAATGCTAATTAATGAAAAAAAAATGACTTATGTAACACGCAGTATCAAGTAGTTATGTTTCACTTATTAACTATAATAAGCAAATGCAATATTTTATACTATGTATATCTCTTTATATAGTTCTTTAGAAACAACCATATCCCATAAAAGATGTTATTATTATAAAAATAGGTTTTTGGTTTTGTGCTGTAGTTACGACCCTATTCTAAAAGCATGCTATAAATCACATTCATAGTAAAAGCTTATGGAGTTGCGTAGGAACGACCTTTATTTAAAAAAACACTGTAATAATGTAAGCCAATGGGACTGCGTAGGAACGACCTTCATTTTAAAAGGGTGCTGCAAGCTACCCTTTTAAAATGAAGGTCACCCACAGATGGTCGTTAGGGATTGGTATAAAAACAAAAAACCTTCCAATTATGGAAGGTTTTTTTACAAAGAGCCGATGGAGGGACTCGAACCCACGACCTGCTGATTACAAATCAGCTGCTCTAGCCAGCTGAGCTACATCGGCATTGCGGGGGCAAATATATAATAGTTAGTACCATATTTGCAACCCCTTTTATACTTTTTTTATAAAGCGTTGATACGCTCTACCAAAGCAGTTGCTTTATCTTGCAATTCTGTACGAACAGTTTTGATATGCGCCTTACGATTTTCTACTTTTCGGTCGTTTACCTTTGCTATTAATTCGTCAAAAGTTGCAATAGCATCATCTATAATTGCTTCACTTTTTGTAGCGTCTGTTTTAGGATTCAATGCTTCATGTACATATACCGCATCAATAATATCGCCTAACACAAAGTTCAGGTCTTTCTTTAAATCTCTAAGATTTGCCATAATAATTTATTTGAATGCAAAATTAAGATAAATTATATCTATTTAAAGGTAAACTTCAAGAAATTTAGCATCAATTCCTTGAATGACACATTCTGTACAATCTGCAGGAATTAGTAGTGTCTCCCCTATCTCAAGCACTTCTGTTATATTATCAAAAGTATAAGTCATATTGCCAGAAACCATCATAAGAACTGTAAAACTATCTGTACGGTCAACTTTATGAGAAGAAGTGGCTAATTGTACAATATCGGTCTTAAAGTAGGCACCATGTTTGAGTACTTGTGCTCCTACTTTCTCTTTATCATAAGAGAGTATATAATCGTCAGGGTTTGTAAAATTTAAAGCACTACGTGCATGATCTATATGTAAGTCACGCAAACTCCCATCCTGTTGTTTTCTATTATAATCAAAAACTCTATAGGTAATATCTGATGTTTGTTGAATCTCGGCAAGTACAATCCCTTTTCCTATCGCATGGATAAGACCTGCACTTATAAAAAAAGAATCTCCTTCTTGTACATCAATATATTGAAGATGATCATTTACTGTTGTATTTGCTACACAAGTGTCAAATTGCTCTAATGTCATTTTATCTTTAAACCCAATAATAAGCTGTGCTCCTGAATCGGCTTTAAGGATATACCACATTTCGGTTTTTCCCTTCCCTTTATGCAACTGTGCTGCAAGTACATCATCCGGATGCAACTGAACCGATAAATCGTCGGCTGCATCAATATATTTTATGAGTAATGGAAAACTAGTTCCAAAACGTTCTACGACTGATGTTCCTAATATCGCTTTCGCGAAAGCGGTTACCACCTCCCCTAACTCTTTTCCTTTTAATGATCCATTTGTAATGATACTCTGATTTTCTGGTAAGTCAACAATCTCCCAACTTTCGCCGAAAGGCATATCATCATGAGTTTTATTAAGATATGTTTTTAGAGCATTTCCTCCCCAAATTTTCTCTTTCAGAATCGGTTGAAACCGAAGTGGGTACCAATCTATATTATTCATTACAAATTTTCTTTACCATGCGAAGTGCTTCTGAAATATGTTTTGAAGCCATCATGTTATTAAATCGCATTCTAATAACACCTTTTTTATCTATTACAAATGTTTCTCGTCCAGGAATGAGTCCCATAAAATTTCCTTGTATACCATACATTTTCTTTATTTTACCTCCTTTATCAGATAACATTGTAAATGGAAGTTCATACTTTTTTGCAAAACGTGCATGTGAAGAAACACTATCTGTACTTATTCCTATTACCATAGCACCTATATCTGTAAATTCTTCAAAATGATCTCTAAAACTGCAAGCTTCTGCAACGCATCCTGGCGTGAAGTTTTTGGGATAAAAATAGATGACGAGTGCTTTTTTTCCAATGTATGAACTTAGATGTACTTCTTGATCATCTTGATTTTTTAAAGAAAAAATAGGAGCGCTATCGCCTTCAGATAGTATCATTTATTCTCCTTTATATACCACAAAGTTACGAGGAGTCTCATATAAAGTAATGGTAAGGTCATACTTTGCACCCAAAACAGGTTTCATTTTATTATAAATAAAAACCGCGATATTCTCTACCGTCGGGTTTACATTTTTAAATTCTTCAACTTCTAGGTTTAGATTTTTATGATCTAAAACGTCTTCTACTTCTGATTTAATAAGATCTTTGACGATTTTTAAATCTATCAAGTATCCAGTTTTGGGATCAATTTCTCCCGTAATCCCTACAATGAGCTCATAATTATGTCCATGAAAATGTGGGTTACTACATTTTCCAAATACATTTTCGTTTGTTGCATCATCCCAGTCATTACAATATAATCTGTGTGCGGCATTAAAATGTGCATGTCTATTTACAGTAATTCTCATAATTCTAAATGGGAATAAAATCGTTCAAAAATAATCTTAAACCAAGCGGTGTATTCTTCTGGATGTTCTTGGATATCGTCTTTTACAGCTTCTAGAGGCATCCATTTCCAAGCAGCAACTTCGTCTTCATTAATGAGAGGTTGTCCTTCATAAGATCCAACAAGGATATGATCTAGTTCATGTTCTGTAAGTCCGTTATCAAATGGGGCCTTATAAATAAAGGATGTTGTCTCTTTAAGAGGAACTACAAATCCCATTTCTTCTTGGAGCCTTCTGGTTCCTGCAGTTATATTATTCTCTCCTTCACGTTGGTGACTACAACAGGTATTTGTCCATAATCCTGGAGAATGATATTTATGTAATGCTCTCTGTTGAAGCATGAGTTCATTCTTATCATTAAAAATAAAAACAGAGAAGGCGCGATGAAGGATTGCTTTTTCATGGGCTTCCATTTTGGGCATTAATCCTATCTGATTATCCTGTTCATCTACCAGGATGACTAATTCTTCTTTCATATTCAGTGTAAAAATACAAAATAGCTATTGATTATATAAAAAAAGCGCTCTTAATAGAGCGCTTTTTAAAACAGTTATTTTATATTTTAAAGATCGTCTGGTATAATAAATTCACTACGTCTATTAAGTTGATGATCGGCTTCACTACATGGTACATCATTTACACATGTATTAATAGGGTCTGATTCTCCATAACCTCTACCTGTTAAACGTGAAGAATCTACTCCATGTTCTATAAGCCATTGTATAGTAGATTTATTTCTTCTTTCTGACAGATCTTGATTATAAGCATCATTACCTCTACTATCTGTATGTGATCTTACATCTATATGTACCGTTGGGTATTTTTCCATAAAGACAAGCACTTTTGCTAGCTCTACAGTCGCATCATCTCTAATATAATCTTCATCAAAATCAAAAAGGATATCAAGAATTTCTATAGGAGATGGTACTTCTTTTTCTAATTGTAATAATTCTTCGAGTTCTGCAGATGTAGGTGGTATTGTTACAATTATCTCTGCAGATTTATATCCATCTTTTTCAGCTCTTAGTACCATTACTTTATCACAACTAGGATCAAAAGTAAATGCTGCACTACTATTTGTTACTGAAGATCTAAATACATTTTTATTTGTATCAGATAGTGTAACTATAGCTTCACTTATTTTTTCTCCTGTATATTTATCTGTCACCAATCCTTTTAATACTATATCACAAGGCGCTGGAGGTGGAGGTGGATTGCGTTCTAACATATAGATATCATCATTACCAGCTTCATTAGATCTATTTGATGATAGGAATCCTTTATTTGCTGCATGATTGATTACAAATGCAAAATCATCGGTTGGTGTATTTACAGATTCACCAAGGTTTACAATAGTACTTACTTCACCATTATCCCCGAGTGTTGTTCTAAAAAGATCAAGCCCTCCTAAACCTACATGTCCATTAGAAGTAAAGTATAAATCGTTTTCATCACATATATATGGATATGACTCTCTTCCTTCTGTATTGATCTTATTTCCTAGATTTACAGCGGCACTATATGTCCCATCGGCTAGAATATTTACATACCATAAATCGGCTCCACCAAAAGTACCTGGCATATCTGAAGAAAAATATAAACGTTTACCATCTAGGCTCAATGCTGGATGCGCAATTGTATAATTATCGCTAGAAAATGGTAATTCTACTATTTCTCCCCATTTATCATTTTCAATTTTAATAGCTCTATAAATTTTTAATCTATTTATACCATCTACATCATCTCTATACACGCCATTATTATAATTATTACGTGTAAAGTATACTGTATCTCCACTCTTTGTAAAAGTAGGTGTACTCTCATGGAAAGGACCATTAATCTTTTTACTAAACTTCTTAACGTCTCTAGACGTAGCGCCATTTTCAGAGACATCTTCTAATGACACTTCATAGAGGTCTAAAAATGGTTGTCCATTCCACTTATGTATTCTTTTTACAAAACCACCTGTGTCTTTTGCAGATGAAAAGATAAGTTTATCATTATATAATGCTGGACCAAAATCAGAGTATTCAGAATTTATAGAAACATTAGTTACTTTATAAGTGTCTTTATATTTATGAATTTCTGTAAGATAATCTGGTGCTTTTTTAAAGAGTTGCGCTCTTTTGTCATTCTCATAGAGTTCTTTAAATCGAGTCATTATCTCGTCAGAACGTTTATAGTTCTTTACTCCTTTGAGTGAGATCGCATATCTAAAATATGTTTCTGCATCTACACTCTCGCTAAATTTGTCTAATAGTTTTCCATACCAAATCTGAGCATCTTCATAAGATGCATTTAAGTAATAACTATCACCTAATTGTTTGTATAAACTTGCAGATTCATATCCTTTGTCTGCAACCTTTTGAAATATTTCTTGTACTTCTTTATAATTATATTTTGCAAAGTCTTTATTTCCTCTAGAAATTTTACTTTGTTGGGCTGTTGTAATGACCGGGGTAGATAAAATAAGTAAGAGAATAAAGTATTTTTTCATGATGCTGTGTGTTAGAAGAATCTAGGTGTCAATAACCTATCATATTCGTTAAATAGTTCAAATCGTAAGAAAACTTCAAAACTTCCATCATTAAATGTGGTATCTCCTAAATCTGTAGTCTCTCTATCATAAGCAATACCTATAAGCATACTATCAGAAACTTGAAAACCAGCAAGACCACTAAAGGCAGCACTCCATCTATAAGCTGC
>NZ_JBDUXP010000001.1:0-39736 GCF_039945015.1 Dokdonia sp. | reverse complement strand
AAAATCACATGCTTATATAACTCCACTCAGTATCACCAAAAGACCATTCAGGAGTTCTTGGAACACTACCTCCTCCGACTAAAGGAAATTGCGACAACATGCCTTGCCGTTAAAACAAGGGAATATACTCCAAGTGATTATTTGTACAAAACCCTTTCTTTTTCCCAACTGAATAAATTGCAGAAGCAATTCGACATAGTGGATATATATCCTTTGAGCCCAATGCAAGAAGGCATGTTCTTTAATTCACTTCTTGATGCGGAATCGAGCGCATACTTTGAACAAATCTCATATCGAGTTAAGGGCACTATTGATATCATAGCCATCGAAAAGAGTCTCCTTATCTTAGCTAATAGACACGAGATACTTAGAACTGTATTCGTATATGATGAAGTTACCCGCCCTCTTCAGATATTGCTCAAAAAAAGACATATTAACTTTTCGTTTGAAGATATAAGAAGCACAAAGAATACAAAAGAATTACTTAATCTTTTTAAAGCCAATGATCGAAGCAATACTTTTAATCTAAGTACCGATGTATTGATGAGGGTAAATATATTTCAAATTAATGATTTTGAATATGAATTTATTTGGAGCCATCATCATATTCTTATGGACGGATGGTGCATGGGCACTCTTATTGATGATTTTCTTACAATTTATAAGGGACTTATTTTAAAACAAAATCCAATACTAAATAACGTTATACCCTATAGAAAGTATATTTCTTGGCTTTTTAAACAAGATGGAGAAGTTGGAAAGAGCTATTGGAGCGAATACCTAAAAGGGTATGGGAACAAGTTAACTATCCCTGGAAGATCTATAAAAAAAGACGAACAATTTGTTCAACATGAAAAAACTTATGTTCTAGATAGTACTCTAAGTAAGAACCTTTATGAAATTGCTGAAAATCATGGAACTACTCTGAGTACGGTTGTACAAGTTTTGTGGGGAATACTGTTGTCAAAATACAATAATGAAATAGATATCGTATTTGGCTTGGTAGTTTCAGGAAGACCAAGCGAATTAAATGGTGTAGAAGATATCGTTGGTCTTTTCATCAATACTATTCCGGTTAGAATGCACTTCGCTAGTAATAATTTCGAAACTGTGTTGAAGAATGTTCAGGATAATATTCTAAAATCGGAACAACACCATCAAATACCTTTACATGAGATTCAAGCTTTAAGTGAACTAAAAAATGAATTAATAGATCATATACTCGTATTTGAGAACTACCCAGTTAAAGAAAAAATAGAGAACGATCTTTCTGACCAAAACTCAGATTTAGGATTTGTCATTGCGGATGCAGCTGTATATGAACAAACAAGCTATGACTTGACCATTACTGTTGTACCTGGAGAAGAAATTCGCTTTTTAGTGGCTGTCAACACTAATGTATATAGTGAGCAAGTTATGGATATGTTCATGACACATCTGTTCCATCTCATATCGCAGACAATCCTTAATTCATCTGTAGCTATTGATGATTTGGAAATAATAACTCCCAAAGAAAAAAAACAGATAATAGAGTCTTTTAATAAAACGAACAGGAACTACCCAAAAGACAAGCTAATTCAACAACTATTTGAGGAACAAGTAAAACTTTACCCAAATCAAACAGCCCTAGTTTATGAAAATTTGAAAATGAGCTACCTGGAACTTAATAACAGAGCAAACCAGATAGCACACTTTCTTAGAGCAAGAAAAGTTGTTCCAGATCAGGTAATTGGTATAATGCTTGAAAGATCCTTAGAAATGGTGGTGTTTCTTATGGGTGTGATAAAGGCTGGTTGCGCTTACTTACCAATAGATCCTAATTATCCATTGGAAAGAATTGAGCATTTCTTAAGGGACAGCCAAGCTTCAATTATACTTACAAGCCAAAACCTAACTATACCACTTGCTTTTAAAGGGCAAGTTATTCAAATTGAAAACCCTGAGTTTGATTCACAATCATTGCTAAATCCACTGATAGTCAATAAGCCAGATGATTTAGTATATATTATCTACACTTCTGGTTCTACAGGCAATCCAAAAGGAGTCATGATTCAGCATAAACAATATTTAAATGCAACCTATGCTTGGAAAGAATCTTATAATTTGGAACAGATTCCAGTACATCTATTACAGCTCGCTAGCTTTTCATTTGATGTTTTTTCTGGGGATGTATCCAGAGCATTGATCAACGGAGGAAAAATGGTCATATGTTCTGAAGATGTAAGACTTGATCCTGAAAAGCTATACCAAATTCTAAAAAAAGAATCCATAAGTATTTTTGAAGCCACACCATCACTTGTTCTTCCAATGATGAAATATGTGAAATCAAATAGTTTAGATATAGATTTTCTTGAATTGCTAATTCTTGGATCTGATGTGTGCCATGTACAAGATTTTAAACAACTATTACTGGATTTTGGGAAGTCTATGCGAATAATTAATTCTTATGGTGTTACTGAAGCAACTATAGATAGTAGTTATTACGAAGCAAAAATCAAAGATCTACCAATCGACGGGCATGTCCCTATTGGTAAACCTTTAGGAAATATGAGTTTATATGTACTGGATAACAATTTAAATCTATTGCCTCAATGGGTAGAAGGAAATTTATATATAGGAGGCCTAGGGGTTGGACTTGGATATTTTGGAAATGAAAAACTTACTAAAGATAGGTTCATAGAAAATCCGTTTACTCCTGGCCAAAAATTATATAATACAGGAGATAGAGCAAAATGGTCTGAAGATGGAAACATACATTTCTTTGGACGATTGGATGACCAAGTTAAGCTTAGGGGGTTCCGAATCGAACTTGGAGAAATTGAAAGTAATTTGTTGAAAATTAAACAAATAACAGAAACGGTTGTAGTAGTTAAGAAGCATAAAAATGAAAGTAAATACTTGTGTGCATTCTATATAGCTTCGAGTCCTATTCAGAAGGAACAGATTGTCGAACAACTAAAGGACACCTTGCCAGATTACATGATACCTTTTGCATACGTTCATTTGAATAACTTGCCTTTGACACCTAACGGTAAAGTTGATAAAAAAGCTTTGCCTGACTATGAGATAGAAACTATTGGAGCTTATAAAGCACCAAAAAATGAAATTGAATCGACCATTATAGATATATGGTCCGAATTACTTTTGCGACCTATTGATAAAATTGGCACTAGCGATAATTTTTTCGAAATCGGGGGAGATTCCATCAAGGCGATTCAAATTATGTCACGCCTAAAAGCTAATGATTATAGTGTGACAATGAAGGAGATTTTTACATATCCTACTATTAGTGAACTGTCACGTTTTGTAATAGAAGTTACTGAGGTAATTGATCAAAGTACTGTGACAGGCAAAGTGGAACTTACTCCAATACAAAGGCATTTTTTTGATTTAAATATAGATAGTCCGTATAAGTACCATTATAATCAAAGTGTATTATTCTTTAATAATAAAGGATTTGACCAAGAAGCGATTCGTCAAATCTTACAGAAACTTCATACCCATCACGATGCGTTACGGATGCGATATCGTATCGTCGGACAGGAAGTTATACAAGAAAATCTTGATTTAGATATTTCATTGGTCTTCGATATTCATAATCTACGCGGTGTATCAAATGAAATTGGACATATGGCTGCCCTCATTGAGGAATATCAGAATAGTCTTGATCTTGAAAATGGACCTTTAATGAAGACCGCTCTCTTTCAGTTAGACGACGGAGATCGCCTTTTCATAGTGATTCATCATTTGATTATCGACGGGGTTTCGTGGCGGATTCTATTCGAAGATATTCAGTCGATGTATGATCAATATAGGAAAGGGGAAAAGATTTCACTCCCATCCAAAACATCATCATATAAGGATTGGGCTTCACATCTGGTAAAATATGTCGAGAATAATTCTTTTAAGAAAGAGTTGTTTTATTGGAGAGAGATTGATGGTTTGAAACTAAAAGAGTTTCACCAAGATAAAAAAAGTAAAAGTAATCGTTTATCCGATTTTGAAATGACATCTTTTACCTTGGATTCAAAACTCTCAAAGATACTTTTAACCGAGGCGCACGAAGCCTATGGTACTGGAATCAATGATCTTTTATTGGCCGGTCTAGCGTTAAGCGTGCTGGAGTGTTTTTCTTTGGACGAGTTCTTACTTACTCTGGAAGGTCACGGACGAGAACAAATAATCGAAGGTGTAGATATAAGTCGAACTATTGGATGGTTTACCAGCCTATATCCTGTCCTTATGCAATCTAATTCTAAGTCAGAACTTTCATGTCATATAAAGAATGTTAAGGAGCAACTTCGTAAGGTTCCGAATAAAGGCATAGGTTACGGGATATACAAATTTCTTACTAATGATTATAAAGAATTTGAAACTTCTAAGCCGCAGATAGCTTTCAATTATTTAGGAGGGTTCGGTGCAGATATTAAAGACGGTGATTTTTCCTTGGCTAAGGAAAGTTCAGGAATATCCCAAAATAAGAATTTGAGGATGGAACATGTACTAGAAGTCACAACCCTAGTCCAGTCAAACCAGATGGAAATAATGTTCTTCTTCAATAGAAAACATTTTTTCAAGAAAACTATTGACAACCTTAAAAAAAACTATCAAAATCAATTGAAAAAAATTGCAGACGCTTGCCTTAGGGTTAAGACCCGCGAGTTCACACCAAGTGATTATCTGTACAAAGATCTTTCCTTTTCCCAACTGGACGATTTGAAACGTTTATATGATATTGAGGAAATTTATCCGTTGAGCCCCATGCAAGAAGGCATGCTTTTTAACTCACTGTTGAATAATGAATCTGCTGCCTACTTTGAGCAAATTTCTTATTCTGTAAAAGGTTCCTTGAATATAGAGGCTGTCAAAAAGAGTTTAGAGTTACTTACTGAGCGTCATCCAATATTACGTACCGCATTTGTCCATGAGGATCTGGAGCGTCCTCTTCAAGTACTGTTAAAGTCAAGATCAATAGATTTTTCCTTTGATGACATTCGTAATGAGGAAGCCACAAGTAGTCTAATACACACATTTAAGGAAAGTGACAGGGAGAATACTTTTGAATTGGATACGGACATTTTAATGCGCGTACGTATATTTCAAATAGAGAATACCGAATATGAGTTCATATGGAGTCACCATCATATATTAATGGATGGTTGGTGTATGGCAATTATTGTGTCAGAATTTATGGAGATATACAAGAGCCTCCAATTCAATCGAGAGCCTCTGTTGAAGGATGTGGTGCCTTATAAGAACTATATTTCTTGGCTTATCGAACAAGATCACGAAAAAGGGCAGTCCTATTGGAGTGACTATCTGGCTGGATATGCTAATCGACTCTACATTCCAGGTAAAGTAAAGGTCACCAAGGACTTTATACAAAAAGAAAAAGAATACAGTCTCGACAAGGTAATAACTTCGGCCCTCCAAAGAATTGCAAATACTCATCAGACTACACTTAGCACATTGATACAGACTCTTTGGGGGATATTGTTATCTAAATATAACGGTGGACAAGAGGTGGTATTTGGTTCGGTTGTGTCTGGTAGACCTTCAGCCTTACACGGTGTCGAAGACATATTAGGTTTGTTTATTAATACCGTTCCCATCCGCATAAATATTTCTGACAAGGATTTCGGGTCGCTAATTCAAGATCTTCAAGCTGTTTCCTTGGAATCACAGCCATTTCATCATATTCCTTTGCATGATATACAATCTCTGAGCCCGTTGAAGAACGAATTAATTGACCATGTGCTAGTATTCGAGAACTATCCTGTATCAAAGGAGTTGGAAGACTCGACCAGTGGTAAATCTGAAGATTCGGGCTTTAACATTTCTTCTGTGGAAATATATGAGCAAACCAATTATGATCTTACAGTTACCATAATGCCTGGAGAGGAAATTAACTTTGTAGTTGCAGTCAATACTTTGGCATTCAGTGAAGATTCCGTAGATCGCTTAATGTCACACTTATTCAATTTGGCTTACCAGGTGATAAAAGACCCCATAAGCGACGTTTGTAAACTGGAAATAGTCACTTCAGAAGAAAAGCAGCAAATATTGAAAGTTTTCAATGATAGCAGTAGAGACTATCCTAAAGACGAAGTTTTACAGGAGCTTTTTGAGCAACAAGTTGTAACATTTGCTGATAGCATAGCTCTAGTCCATGATGGACAGAGAATGACCTATGATGAGCTTAACAAAAAATCCAATAAGATTGCCCATTATCTACGAAGCAATGGAATTGTTCCTAATCAAGTGGTTGGTATAATGTTAGAACGTTCAATGGAAATGGTAGTAGTGCTTTTGGGGGTGGTAAAATCTGGAGCAGCTTATCTACCTATAGATCCTAGTTATCCGACTCGAAGAATCGAATTTTTCTTAGATGATAGTAAAGCCCCTGTTTTACTTACTAGTGAAAAACTATCATCTGTATATTCATTTGCAGGTGAAATTGTGCATATCGAAAATCCACAAATTCATGCGTGCCCGACTCACAATCCCAAAATAGTCAACAATGCAAAAGATATGCTATACATGTTATACACTTCTGGGTCTACTGGGGATCCTAAAGGAGTAATGATTCAACATGAGCAATACATAAATGTTAGTCATACCTGGAAAGAATCATATAGGTTGGATGAAATCCCAGTTAATTTACTGCAGATGGCAAGTTTCTCTTTTGATGTCTTTTCAGGAGATATTTCAAGAGCTTTTCTCAATGGTGGAAAGATGGTTATTTGCCCAGAAGATGTTCGTTTAGATCCAAAAGAGTTATATGAGATTATACGAGAAGAGTCTATCAGTATTATGGAAACCACCCCTGCATTAGCAATTCCATTAATGGATTACATCAAGCAAAATGAGCTGGATTTAAGTTTCATGCGATTGTTTATAATTGGGTCAGATATACTACATGTCAATGATTTTAGAAGATTGTTAGAAGATTTTGGCAACACCATACGAATTATCAATTCTTATGGTGTTAGCGAAGCAACTATTGACACAAGTTTTTACGAAACAAACCTTGAAAGTTTACCTAAAACTGGACATGTTCCAATTGGCAAACCTATGGGGAATATGCAATTTTATGTGCTGGATTCCGACATGAATGTACTACCTATAGGTGTGCCAGGAGATCTATATATTGGCGGATTGGGAGTTGGACTAGGTTATTTCGGCAGAGCGGAACTTACCAGTGAGCGATTTTTGGAAAACCCATTTATTTCTGGAAGTAGAATCTACCGAACAGGCGATCTTGCTAGATGGTTGGATGATGGAAATATGGAGTTTATAGGTCGCTCTGATAATCAGATTAAAGTACGTGGTTTTAGAATTGAAATTGGAGAAATAGAAAGGTCCTTGTTGAATATAAAAGAAATTACAAAGGCCGTTGTTTCAGTTAGGGAGCGAGAGGATGGAAGTAACTATTTATGCGGTTATTATATTGCCCTTAACGCAATTGAGGAAAAACGGATAATAACGGAATTGAGAAAGTCTTTGCCTGATTACATGATTCCTTTCTTCTATATTCATTTGGAAGAATTTCCACTGACACCTAATGGTAAGATTGATAAAATCGGATTACCGGCTCCAGCAATGGATAGTAAGGAAGCATACATAGCTCCAAAGAATGCAATAGAATCTATAATTACAGAAATTTGGTCGGAAGTACTCATCCGTCCTATAGATAAAATTAGCACAAAGGATAATTTCTTTGAAATGGGTGGAGATTCTATAAAGACTATGTACTTGAGAAGTAAATTCAATAAGGCAGTGGATATGGATGTTGCAATAGCAACATTCTTCGAGTACCCCACCATAGTATCTTTTTGCGAATTCATACAATCGGAACAAGAAGTGGAAAGCGCCAATGATGCTTTTGGTCTTATTGAGGAAGAATCATTTGACATAATGAATAACACGTTAAATCTAATCAAAGATGGAAATAAGGACTAAGAAATTGGAGCGTAGCGGACTTGAAATAGCCGTAATCGGAATGGATGCAAGATTTCCTGGCGCCACTAATTATAGCAAGTTTTGGGAAAACCTTCAGTCAGGTAAAGAATCTTTAGAATTTATTGATGAAAAGGAACTTAACGACATGATTGAAAAAGGTCAGGTCATCGCTGATAATTTTGTCAATTGTAAGGGCGGGGTTCTTTCGGATAAAGACCTTTTTGATGCGGATTTCTTCCAATATACACCAAAGTCAGCCGAGATATTGGATCCCCAAATCAGAATATTTCACGAATCTGTTTGGAAAGCTCTCGAAGATGCCGCTTGCGTTCCCTCAACATTTCCAGGAAGGATAGGTCTATTTGCCGGTGCCTCCCCTTCGACATATTGGGAATTCCTAACTCAAGTATCAGGAAAGTTGGCAGAAATAGGTGATTTTGACGGAGGTCAACTAAATACCAAAGATTCCATATCTACATTAGTGTCTTATAAACTCGGTTTAACAGGGCCAAGTTATATGGTGCATACCAATTGCTCAACTTCTCTAGTAGCAGTGCATTTGGCATGTAGGTCTTTGTTAATGGGTGAATGTGAAATTGCTATTGCAGGAGGTGTTGGCATGATGTATAGACCTCAATTAGGATACACATATCAAGAAGGTATGATAAGTTCCAAAGACGGACACTGTAGGGCATTCGATGAACAAGCCAGTGGAACTATTAATGGTGAAGGTTGTGGGGTAGTAGTGTTAAAACTATTAAAAAAAGCCGAACAAGATAAAGATAATATCCATGCCATAATTAAAGGAAGTGCCATTAATAATGATGGCCAGATTAAGGTAGGATATACGGCTCCAAGTGTCTCTGGACAAACTTCTGCTATACGATCGGCATTACATTTCAGTAAGGTTAGACCAGAATCAGTATCTTATATTGAAACTCATGGTACAGGGACAAAACTAGGAGATCCCATAGAAATAAAAGCCTTAAGTAAAGCCTATAACTCTGAGAAAAAGAATTTTTGCGGAATCGGTTCTGTAAAAACAAATATAGGTCATTTGGACACCGCTGCTGGAATAGCTGGTTTGATAAAGCTGTCACTATGTTTAAAAAATAAAAAATTAGTGCCAAGTCTACATTTTAAGAAACCTAATCCAGAAATAAAGTTTGAGAATTCACCATTTTATGTTAATTCAGTTCTCAAAGAATGGCTTGCAGAAGATATGCCATTAAGAGGCGCCGTTAGTTCATTTGGTATTGGAGGAACAAATGCCCATATGATTTTAGAAGAACCTCCTTTAAAAGAAATCTCTGAATCCACAGGAGAGACAAGACTTATCAATCTTTCAGCCAAAACCAAAAAGGCATTGGAGGAAATGACTACTAATCTTGCAGAGTTTCTTGATGAAAATCGAACAATGAACTTTGATGATTTGGCTCTTACTCTTCAAATAGGAAGAAAAGATTTTTATTATAAAAGTACTACTACATGTTCTTCTATTTCTGAGCTCATACCATTATTGCATTCCAAAGAAAAAACAAAATACTTCGGAAGTGAAACGGGGAAAAAAGAAATTGTTTTTATGTTTCCTGGACAAGGTGCTCAATACGTAAATATGGGATTGGGTCTTTATAGAACTAATACTTTCTTTGCCTCCGAACTTGATCAATGCCTAGAACATATCAATAAAATTAATGGAGGTAATGATGATATTTCGGAAATTCTGTTCAACAAGAAATCCAAAAAAGAGATTCATGAAACCAAATATACCCAACCTTTAATATTTTCAATAGAATATTCGTTAGCTAAACTTTTGATTAACTATGGAATTCAACCCAATATGATGGTTGGTCACAGTATCGGCGAGTATGTAGCTGCTTGTTTATCAGGAGTCTTTAAACTAGAAGATGCATTAAAATTAGTGATTCTAAGGGGGCAATTAATGCAGAGTTTACCATCAGGCATAATGCTCAGTGTTGATGTTCGTGAAAGCGACATCATTCCGATGCTTAAAAATTCAAAAGTAGATATCGCCGTCATAAATACCACTGACAACTGTGTGATTTCAGGACGAAAAGAGGAAATAGAAGAACTTAATAAAATTTTTATTACAAAAGGGTATCAGACAAAACAGTTAAACACTTCGCATGCATTCCATTCAGGAATGATGGACCCTATACTTGATGACTTTAAAAAAGTTCTAGAGAGTATTCCAAGAAACACTCCTGAAATTCCTTTTGTATCCAATATTTCGGGAAAATGGATTACAAATAAGCAAGCCATGTCAGCTGACTATTGGTCCGATCACCTGCGAAAGACCGTAAGATTCAATGATAGTATTGATAAGTTATTGGAGAGGGATAAAGTAATTTTTATAGAGGTAGGACCTGGTAGAAGTCTAAGTTCCTTTTTAAAATCAAACAAAAATAAAACTGAAAATCATCGTGTGATTAATCTAATGAGGCACAAAAAAGAAAAAATAGCCGATGAAGATTATCTTAAGGACAAAATCGGGGAACTTTGGTTATATGGACTAAAAATAGATTGGCAGAAACAGAATTGGATTCAAGGAAGGCACAAAATTTCACTTCCTACTTATCCCTTTCAAAGAAAAAGATTTTGGATCGATATTGATCCTTATGAGATGTTATCCAATCAAAGTAGTAATAGACGTCTATCGATAAAAGAATGGTTTAATTATCCTTCCTGGAAACGCGAAATACTTAATGGAAATACAATTGAAGGAAAAATGAAATGGTTGGTATTTACTAATGAAGATAAGGTTTCTAATAAAATTGAAAACCTTCCAGTTCTAAAAGGGCATCCTTTGATCAAGGTTTTTAAAGCAGAAAAATTCAGTATCGTAAAAAGTGATACATATTTTGTGAATCCTTTCGAGAAGAAACATTGGGAGAGGCTTTTTAAGGAAGTGAATGAAGGTACTGATAATTCTGTAGGAATTCTTTACCTCTGGTCGCTTGAATCTCCCGAAGAGAATAACATTTGTCCTAAAAATGGTTATAATGATTATTATACAATCCTAAATCTATGTAAATCTGTGAATGCTTTGGAAGCAAAAGAACAAATACCATTTGTTCTTTTGACCAATAATGTATTTCAAGTACTTGGTTCTGAAAATGAAGATCTGGAAAGATATATACTTACTTCAAGTATTAAAGTTATTCAACAAGAGTTTCCCAGATTGTATTGTAAACTCATTGATTTGAATATTGATGCTATTGGAATGGATAATTTAATATATCCTGATATTATAGGGAAAGAAATTTTTACTATATCTAATGAGAGAGTAGTAGCATTGCGAAATGGTATGAGATGGACTGTTCATCTTGAAAAGCTTGCCATTTCGGAAGGTGAAAACAACTCTTACTTAGTAGATAATGGCGTTTATCTTATCACTGGGGGAACGGGCCAGGTTGGGATGACCCATGCCAAGTATCTTATTGCCTCATGTCGTGCAACTGTTATTATCTGCGGAAGAAAGAAATTGCCTCCTCAAAAAACTTGGGAGGATACGATAAATAAAAAAGGAAAATACTGGAAACTTATCCAGGAATTGCTTAGTCTGGAAGAATCTGGAGGTAAACTGATATATTACACGGTTGACGTAACTGACGAAACCGAGGTAGCTAGTTTTATTGATGAGTTATATAGTAAATATGGTAAGCTTAACGGAATTATTCATGCAGCTGGTGTTTCGAATGATAAAACTGCGGAAAAACCCATATCAATGGCCGTCAAAGAGGATTGTATTGCCCAATTAAGTCCGAAAATACAGGGCTTAATCTGTTTGAACCGAGCTACTGAAGACAGACAGTTAGATTTTATCATAGTGACATCTTCCTTAGCATCCATTCTCGGAGGTATTGGATTTTATGCCTATTCTGGTGCTAATGCAATGTTGGACGCTTATGTTGAATCTCGTGCTTTTGCTGGAGGAACTACCAAATGGTTAAGCGTGAATTGGGATGGTTGGAGCGAGAATACTGGAGATTTTTTAATTACACAAAAAGAGGGATTAAAAGCACTCGATTATGTATTTACAAAAAATAGTGTGAACCAAATTATTATTTCATTAACTGAGCTTCAGGTCAGAATTGACAAATGGGTAAATATGGATTTATCACAAGATAATGATTTGAACGATGAGGTCATTGAAAAAATAGACGACAGGCCCGAACTTATAACACCATATGTACCTGCTGTTACAACAGCACAGAAGCAACTTGTAAAATTATGGAGTTCACAACTTGGTTATCACCAGATTGGTATACAGGATAGCTTTTTCGAACTAGGTGGAGATTCATTAAAGATGATTCACTTAATATCAAAAATTCAACAACAATTTTCAGTGGATGTTCCTATAGATATATTTTACCAGAATCCAACTATAAAAGCGATTATCAGTTATATGGATCAAGGTAAGGTAAGTCACTATTATCCTATTCCTAGGGCGGAGAAAAAAGAGTTCTATTCCCTTTCATCTGCACAGAGGAAGCAGTTCATAATTCAGGAAATGAATCAGGATAGTACGGGTTACAATGAAACCCAAGTTTTTCAGGTTAAAGGGAATATCGATATAGATGAGATCGAATTGGGGATAAATAAAATTATAAAAAGGCACGAAGTTTTGAGAACATCCATTTTTTTATTGGATAAGGAACCTGTTCAGAAAATTTGGTCCGTGGATAAAATCAAGTTAATAACCAAGAGTATAGAATTAAAAGATCTCAAAAGCAATATCGACAAATCAATTCGGCCTTTTGATTTACAGAAACCACCCTTCCTTAGAGTTTATATGTTTAAGATAAAAGACAGGGAAAAGCTAACTGTAATGGTCATTGATATGCATCATTTGGTTACTGACGAATTTTCCTTTGCGAATTTCGTAAATGAGCTTCAGACCATATATGCTGATAAAGTATTTCAGCAACTGCCTATACAATACAAAGACTACGCGGAGTGGCAAAATAGTTCTAAGCAAAGGGAAATTCAACAAGACCGTAGAAAATATTGGCTACAATTGTTAGGAGACAAGCTACCTATCTTGACTTTGCCATATGATTACACAAGGCCTAAATTTAAAACATTTGGTGGTCGCAGAATTACAATGGAAATAGAAGGAAAAATGACCGAAATGCTTAATGAACTTTGTGCTGAATCCAAGTGTACCCTTTATATGTTGACCTTGGCTATCTATGGTGTTTTATTATCAAAGTTATCTGGAGACGAAGATATCATTATTGGAACGCCAACTTCCGGTAGAAACAAGATCGAAACAGAAATGCTAATTGGAATGTTTGTTAACACCTTGGCACTTCGAATCCTTCCGAAACGCGAAATAGGTTTTGACGAGTTTTTAGCTAATGTTAAGGAGGTTGTGCTTCACTCTTTTGAAAATCAAGACTATCCCTTTGAGAAATTGGTGGAAGATTTATCGATTACCAAAGATCCCAGCAGAAGCCCTTTGTTCGATGTGTGGTTTGTTTTACAGAATGTTGAGGAGTCGGATGTGAACTTCAAGGGGCTGGAACTTCAAGGTTATGAGTATGATTTTACTTCATCTAAGTGGGATTTTACTTTTCAAGTAAATGATAATAAAAATCATTTGACATACATGGTAGAGTATAATGAAGCACTGTTTACCAAAAGTACTGCAGAGAAATTCCTTGAATATATTTTTGAAATTACACGTCAAATACTTGACAACTCTCGAATTCGGATTGGCGACATCAGCTTAGTAGAAAGTAAAGAAATATCGAATACCAATGCTGATATTCTTAACGAGTTGGATGATATTAGATTTTAATCTATAGCCACTTTTCTGTTTACTGATTTAGACTTGTTTTCACAGGTCTTAATATTAATAACATATATTTTTTTCATATGAAATCTTCCTTGCTTAATAAAAATGATCTTGTAATTCTCTCCAATGAAAAAACAAGAGAAAAAATGTACTGGGAAAAAAAGCTTTCTCAGCGAAACAATTTATCTCATTTCGTTTTTGATAATATTCAGGAAAGCGATTCAATTGATTTGAAGTCGTATGATACAAAGCTTTCACAAAAATGCTATAAATTACTTCATAATTTATGCCCTACAGCCAACCTAAAACTTTTTACATTTCTGTCTTCAGCCTTGGGTTATGTCATTTCGCGCAGTACGGGAAGTGAGTTGATATCATTAGGGACTCCGCTCTTTAATTCAAAAGATTTAAAAAACCTAGTAACTCCTTTTCTTGTTCTGAACCTTTCGGTATTTGATAACACGATGTTTCTAGATCTGCTAAATACTACAAAAGCGGAACTCCAAGCTGTGATTGAAAATTCAGGATACCCTGTACATTTATTAAATGAAAAACTAGGCTTTCAGCTATTGAATGGGCAACCATCAAGGCTTTTTGATATTTCCATAGTTCTGGAAAATATCCAAGATCATGATTTAATTAGTAAATATCAAGGGAACATGAGTTTTCTATTTTGCAAAGAAAAAGATGAACTTCGAATTAAAGTAAATTACAATGATAAAGTATATAGCGAGAAATCAATAATCGATATTGTTCAGAAAATAGAACGCGTACTTTTCTTGTCGTTTACACGTCTTAATGTTTCTATTGAGAATCTAGAGTTGATGACTCCCACTGAATACACAAAAATTAAAGAAATCACCAATGGACCTGTTAAGGCGATCACCAAAACTTTTTGTCAATTATTTGAAAAGGTAGTAACTGATTATCCTCATGTGATTGCTTTAGAAGATCACGATCAGTCCTATACCTATGAGACTTTATCTCAAAAATCAGATTTCATTGCCCAATTCCTTTTAAGTCAATATCCCTTGGCTAATAAGGTGGGCATTTTTCATCAAAGGAACGCGGACACGATTATTTTTCTTATTGGAATTTTAAAGGCAGGTATGGCTTTCGTACCCATGAACCTAAATGATCCTGAAGACCGACTTACATATATTTTGACAGATAGCGATGTAGATATTTTGTTAACCGATCAAGTTAATTTTTCCAACAAAACTGCGTTGGTCGATTTTTGTAAAGAAAAGAAAATAGAAATAATAACAGAGAACGTATTAGTAGGTTATAAGCCTGTGACAGCAGTTAATGTTCCTCTACTTGACAGCCTTGCCTATATCATTTATACGTCAGGCACAACAGGGAATCCCAAAGGCGTTAAAATTACTCATAAAAACCTCTCTAACTATTTAACTTGGGCAGCTGAAACCTATTTAGACCATGAGAGTGCATGCATGGCAGTACATTCGAATATTGCATTTGACATGACGATCACATCTATCTTTGCGCCTCTAGTGCGTGGAAAGAAAGTTATTTCATACATGGAAAAGGCCAACGAATTCATAATTCCGAAAATACTTTTAGATAATTCTACCAGTGTTCTAAAGTTAACGCCTTCTCATTTAAAACTTTTATTACATAAGTTTTGGATGAAAGACCCAGAGACCAAAGATTTAGTATCTAATTTAAGTCTAAAAAAACTTATTGTTGGTGGAGAAGAACTAGAATCACGAACTGCACATAGAATTCACCATCTGTTTGGTGCAAAAGTGGAAATATATAATGAATATGGTCCAACAGAAGCTACTGTTGGATGTATTTTTCACAAGTATTCTCCAGATATAGATAAAGGCAAAAGTGTCCCTATCGGTAAGCCAATTGACAATGTTCAAGTATTTGTTTTAGATAGCAATATGAAGGTTGCACCAATTGGATTCGTTGGGGAGCTATACATCTCAGGAGATGGGATTTCGGAGGGGTATTTGGGTAATAAAGATTTAAATGCACAGCGATTCATTGAGCTTCCTAAACTTCACGCCAACCGTATGTATAGAACGGGAGATGTCGCTTTATTTATGCCCAATATGGATCTAATGTATTTAGGAAGAACAGATGATCAAGTAAAAATTAAGGGGCACCGTATAGAATTAGGAGAGATTAAAAATCGAATTCTTTTCCATAAAGATTTAAAAGAGACTGAAGTCTTGGTGAAAAAGGATATAGAAGGAAGTAATTACTTAGTTTGCTATTATACTGGAAAAAATAATCTCTCTTCAAATCTTTTAAGAGAACATTGCTTAAAATATTTACCTGAATATATGGTTCCAACCCATTTTGTGGCACTTGATCAAATACCCGTCACAGATAGTGGAAAACTAGATAAGAAGTCTCTTTACAACTTAAAATTAGATGGATATTCTGATTACAAAGAATTACCATCTAATCAACTTCAAAAAGAGTTTTTACAATTGTGGAAGGAAGTTTTAGAAAATGAGAATATTGGGACGAACACTAATTTTTACCAAGCTGGTGGTGATTCGATTCGAGCTATTCGATTGATAGCAAAAGTAAACAGGGAATATTCGAAAAAATTTAAGGTTATCGATTTATTTACCAATCCATCTATCAAGGAATTTTCAGCAATTTTCCAAGACGATATTCCTGAAGAAAATGATTTTGAATATAGAAAAGTAGTAGAAGAGATAAATCATTTAAAAAAACAAGTCTTAAGTGAAAGAGAAGATAGCGATAAAATTGATGATGTTTATCCAATTAGTGAAATTCAACTTGGTATGATTTTTCACGCCAGAAGAGAGAAAGACTCTGCACTTTACCATGATCAGATGATAGAGCCGATGAAGTATAAGAATTTCAATTTTCTTCGGTTTAAAAAAGCCTTAAAGATTCTGGTTAAAAAACATAGTATTCTCCGTACTTGCTTTGATTTAAGGTCGCATGTAAAGCCCGTTCAGATTGCGTATCACGAAATTGAGCCTAACATAGAAATGAGCGACCTATCTCACGTCAAAAACGGTGAACAACAAATAGCGATACAAAAGTTTCTTGATGATGATAAAAGGAATCCTATTGGCATTACTGAGCCTCCACTTTGGCGAATTCATGTATTTCTTCTTAATAAACATGAAATTGTCGTAGTCTGGGTAGTTCATCACGCTATAATAGATGGTTGGAGCGATGCCTCGTTCAAAACCGAATGGCATAATACTTACATGCAACTCGCCGAAAATAAAACCTATCAGCCTAAACTATTGAAGTCCAATTATAAGGATTACGTTATTCAAGAATTATTGCATAAAAAGAGCGGGGAAAGCAAGGCATTTTGGGAAGACGAGATGACCAACAATAAGTTAATTCAATTCAGGGATATTAACTTGAAAACAAATATTTCAAAAATTGGCTATTTAAGTTTTCCTTTTTTTAATGAACAAAAAACTTCTCTTGAGAACTATGCTAAGGTGATGAATGTTGATATAAAGTCCATTTTTTTCTCTGCATATATTTTTGCCCTCTACTATTTTACCAAACAAGACGATATTACAATTGGAATGGTAACCAATAATAGACCGGAAATGGAGGATGGAGACAAAATATTGGGTTGTTTTTTAAATACAGTTCCTGTAAGGGTTTTTCTTGATAAAGAACATAGCTATGACGACTTAGTCAGACTTGTAAATACCAAGTTGCAAAATGCATATAAATATAGGCAGGTAACGCTACAAGAAATCAAAAAAACACGATTTAAAGAATATCATCAAAATTCTTTTCTCTTCGATTCTATTTTTAACTATATGGATTTTCATATCTACAAGGAATCCGGTGATGGAGGAAATTCGATTGCAGATAAATTTGATTTTAACGATTGGTCGATTACAAATTATACGCTAACATGTAATGTGAGTGTGGTCCAAGATGGGTATAATCTTGAGTTGGTTTATCACGATGGACCTATATCTAAAGTGGCAGCTGCCTTAGGCAAATCAATCCAAAATGCAGTAGCGCTATTTATGAAGAATTACGAAGGTGCATTGGACCAAGTTGAATTGTTGGATCGCCGTTCTAAAAAATCCTTTTCCACGGTGAAGTGGATTAAGAAAAGTTACGTAACTGGCTTTTCATTTTTAGAATTAACACATGCCAAAGAAGACTACGTAACATCGGAAGCCGCTCCACCATTACTTGTAAACTCTAGAGAAAAAGACAAGGATTTTTCAAAAGCCCCCGTACAGGGGAATTTAAAACTTGTTGGGGAAAGGCGCAAAGAAAATAACAAGACGCCACATGAAACAGTAGTGGATATTCTCAATCGACAGGTACAGAAAACTCCAATGGGTATAGCCTTAAAAGATGGAGAGACATCTTTATCTTATAAAGATCTAGGGGAAAGATCAGATAAACTAGCTCATTATCTTAAGCAAAACTATTCATCAACAGACAAAGTTTGCGTTTTATATCCACGGACGGCAGATCTAATTGTAATTCTAATTGCCATTTTGAAATCTGGAAAGGCCTTTGTGCCTATGAATCTAGATGATCCAATCGATAGGCACAAGTTTATTCTGAATGATTGCAGGACGTCCCTCTTATTTGTTGATACCGAATACATAAATAATGGGCAAGAATTGAAAGATTATTGCCTTCAAGAAGGAATAGATTTATTAGAGGAATTTGATTTTAATCACCCCAAAGGAGGTGAAATTATTAATGAAAGCTCTTCATATGACTTGGCTTATATATTATATACCTCCGGTACAACCGGTAGGCCAAAGGGAGTAAAAATTACAAATGATAATTTGTGCCATTATATAACTTGGGCTTCGAAGACCTATTTTGATGATGGTTGTAATTCAATATCTCTTCATGCAAATGTAGCTTTCGATATGTCCATTACATCGATATTCGTTCCATTAGTTACAGGCAAAAGCATTGTTTTATACCGACAAAACTCTGACGAATTCATTGTTGAAAAAGTCATTATGGACAACCAAACCCAAGTCCTTAAAGTTACACCATCACATCTGAAACTATTACTGCGTAAAATAGATAAGACTAGTGTTGTGTTTAAATCATTGTTGGAGAATTTAGAACTGAAGAAAATTATTGTTGGAGGAGAGAACTTGACTACTGAAGTAGCTATAAAAACTATTGAATTATTTGCTGGAAAAATTAATATTTATAATGAGTATGGACCAACTGAAACTACTGTAGGTTGTATGATCCATAGATTTAACTCGCAATTAGACAATGGCCATAGCGTTCCGATTGGTAAGCCCATTTCAAATACAAAAGTATTTGTTCTGGAAGAAAACAATAATGATTTATCGGTAGCAATGGAGGGAGAGCTTTATGTTTCTAGTAAAGGGGTTACATCAGGATATTTAAACAATGATAAGCTATCCGCTGAAAAACTCGTTTACCTTCCGAAGGTACATTCAGAAATCCTTTATAGGACTGGAGATAGAGTTAGAATGTTAGAAGATGGGAACTTAGAATTTCTAGGTAGAATTGATAACCAGATAAAAATAAGAGGGTATAGGGTAGAATTAGGCGAAATAGAACAGTGTATTTTGAGGCAACAGTATATTAAGGAGGTTGCTGTAATCTTGATAGAAAATGACTTGGATGGTTCACTTAATGCGTACTATGTTTCGGACAAAGATATTGAAGTTGAAACGGTAATAAAGGACTTATCAAATAGCTTACCCGAATATATGATTCCAATTAGATTTGTTTCCTTAAAAAACATACCCTTAACCTCAGGCGGCAAACTTGACAAAAACGCCTTGTTAAATATCGATAGATTTACCATAGATGAAACTTACATTGCACCTAAGGGGAAACTCGAAAACAATCTCGCTCAAATCTGGTCAGAAGTGCTAGGAATCCAATTTCAAAAAGTAGGAACAAAAACATCTTTTTTCAAGCTGGGAGGTAGTTCTTTGACGTTGATGCTTCTAATGGATAAACTTGATTGGCAATACGACGTTAAATTTTCAATGGAAGAACTATTTAATAATAATACTATTGAATTTATAGCCGCAAGAATCATGGAAAAAGCAGTTTTGGAAACTGAAGCTGAATCAAAAATCACCAATAGAACAATAATTTAAAGATTTTTGATAATCTAGAACTACCTATCTATTCCACTATATATATTATTCTGTCAATTGAAATCTTATAGAATTTTGATTGAATCAATCATTTAGTAAAACTAAAATATACAATATGAAAATTAAGGAAAATCAACCTGTTATAAAGGATGGGAATGAAATTGAGTTCCCAAAAGAAGTTGGTATATATCCAATTCTAATTAAAAATAATTCTAGGAATATCCTCACAACTTTTTTAACGGATAACAGAGATTGGGTGGACCAAAATCTATTAGAATATGGAGCCATGCTTTTTCGCGGATTTGAGGTGGAAGGATCTGAAGGATTCAATAATTTATTGCCTTTTATTTTTGAAGAGGAAATTGAATACAAACAAAGAACGTCTCCACGTCATACCGTGGTTGGTAATGTATATACCTCTACAGATTATCCGAATAACCAAAAAATTCATATGCATACTGAATCATCTTATAGCGCTCTCTGGGCGAATAGAATTTGCTTTTATGCAAATGTAGTATCGAATATCGGAGGGCAAACACCAATCGCAGATGTGAGAAAAGTGATGGATTCACTGGATGCTAGTATTATAAAAAAGTTTGAAGAGAAAGGTGTCATGTATATCAGAAATATTCAAACTGGAGTTGGAATGACTTGGAAGGAAATTTATCAAGTTGAATCAAAAATAGAGCTCGAGGAAATGTTGGACAAAACAAAAGTTAAATATTCATGGATAGGAGATGATAGCTTACGTATTAGTTGGGTAAGGCCAGCATTGCAGAAACATCCTGCAACAAATGAAACTGTTTGGTTCAATCACGCATATTTTTATAGTAAGCATCTATTGGACGACTTTATACTTGAAGTTATCTCAGAAGATGATTTACCATTTCTCAGTTTTTATGGTGACGGAAGTGAGATAGAAAAAGACGTAATAGAGGCCATTAAAGAAGCCTACGAACAAAATTTGATTCTCTTTAAATGGGAGAAAAATGATGTGCTACTCTTAGATAATATGCTATTCGCCCATGGAAGGATGCCTTATGAAGGAGAGCGTCAGATATTGGTAGCAATGGGCAATCCACTTAGTTAAATACATAATTATAAATTTAAAATTAAAAATCATGATTGAAACTGCGAAGAAAATGTTCAAACCTATTAAAAGAATCAGCGAAATTTCCTTGTCGGATTTTAACAATCAATATGCGATTCCGAAAATACCACTAGTGATTGAAAAAATGTCTCAAGATTGGCCGGCAACCACGAAGTGGTCATTGTCAGCCTTTAAAGCAAGGTTTGCAGATAAAATTATTGAGATAACAAGATCTTCGGATGCTTATACAAAAGAAATGAGGTTTGAAGACTTCATAGAATATATGCAAGAGACCGATGATGAACATGCTTATTATTTTAAGAATTGGGAATTTGAAGATGATCATCCTGAATTGTTGGAGGAGTATAAGGTTTTACCCCATTTTCAATCTTGGTTGGATTCATTACCCGCTGAACAACGACCTAGATTCAAGTGGATTTATATTGGACCAAAAAATTCCTACTCGAAACTTCATATAGATATTTTAAAGACCAATGCTTGGAACATTTTGTTTACGGGAAAAAAATTATGGCTCTTTTTCCCTCCTGAAGAGCAGGAGAATCTATATAGCAATCAGTTTCACCCTGACTTTCCAGGCTATTTATTTCCTTCTGCTAGTGGGTTGAATGGGTATTACGCGGTTCAAAATCCAGGAGAAATAATGTTTACCCCTGGGGATTGGTTTCACCAAGTATATAACTTAGAAAGTACCATTGCACTTACTGAAAATTATGTTAACGAAACTAATTTCGACTTGGTGAGAGATCATTTAAAATCTATTGAAAATGAACAGCTTTTACTAGGCTTAGAAATGTTAAAACAAAATTTCACCTCTTAAATCAATAATATATAAGGAAACCAATTGTATAAATCTTACGTTAAAACAAGGATAACTATGAAAAATATAAATGAATCGCCTGAAATGGAGAAAATTGACTGTTTGATCTTAGGCCATTATGAAATGGGAACAAGTGAAATTCACTCTGCGCTAAAAGCAGGAGGAGTTACCTCTGGTAGTTATAGAGATTTTAATCTTGGTTTCGTAACCCTAGAAGGGAATAACTACTCACTAACGGAATTATACAATTCTATTTTGAACAAAAACTCTGTAGAAGATAAGATAGTTAGAAACAGTAATACTTTTAACGCGGCAATCTCATATCTGGGTACTTATTTGAATAAACGGAATACAAGTTTTGATTACATCACCTCGGTTGATCTTGAGAAAGAGCGATTAGAAAAAATCTTAACAGAAAAAGAGGTGTTGTCTATTGCACTTCTTACAACGTTATATGTGACACCGACTCCGATAATTGAAATTGTGGACTTTATACGTTCTCTAAATGATAAGGTGAAAATATTTATTGGTGGACCTTATATTTCTACCATGTGTAGAACTCATGATGATGATTATATCGCCTATGTTGCAGAACATGTTTTAAAAGGGGACTACTATATTAATAGTTCGCAAGGAGAAAGAGCAATGGTAAACCTTATCGAAGCTATAAAGAACAATGATCCTATCGATGATATAGAGAATGTTTTTTATATAGAGGATGGTAAGTTGATTAAAAACAAAATGAAGGCAGAGCAAAATACTTTAAACGAAAACATGGTCGATTGGAGCTTGTTCAAATCTGACAACAAAGAATATGTTAATATTCGTACTGCTATATCGTGTCCGTTTACCTGTGCCTTTTGTGGTTTCCCTGAAAACGCAGGGAAATATCAAACTGTGCCCCCAGAAATGGTTATTGAAGAGCTACACCAACTTGTTAAGTTCAATCCAGAAATCAAAAGTATTTACTTTATAGATGATACGTTTAATGTGCCCAAGAAGCGATTCAAAGAACTATTAAGATTAATGATCAAAAGCAACTTTGACTTTAAGTGGCATTCTTATTATAGATGTCAATTTGCAGATGAAGAGTCTATTGAGCTAATGAAAGAAAGTGGATGCGAGGGAGTATTTTTGGGAATAGAGTCTGGAAGCGACACTATTTTAGGTAATATGAATAAGGGGTCAAAAGTAAGACAATATGAAAAAGGGATCAAACTTCTAAAACGAGCAGGGATAACAACTTTTGGTGCATTCATAACTGGTTTCCCTGGCGAGAATGAAAGTACAATTAAGGAGACTATAGATTTCATTGAAAATTCAGGATTAGATTTTTTCAGAACTCAGATGTGGTTCTGTGAACACATTACACCTATATGGAGACAACGTGAAAAGTATGATATTAAGGGAGAGGGATTTACTTGGTCTCATTCCACTATGGACTCTAATACGGCTAGTAATTATGTGGAAGAAGTATTTTGTAATATAAAGAATGTTACATGGTTGCCGCAACACGATTTTGACTTTGAAAACGTATGGAGATTAGTCCATAATGGGATAAGTATCGAGGAAATAAAAAGGGTAGCAAAATTATTTAATAAGGATATTAAGAAGAAAATATTAAACCCTAGCAATTTTGAAATGGCAAAAGAAAATTATCAAGAAATAGAATCTATTATTTCTAATAAAATATTAATGCCAAAAGATGTTTAGCGCATTGGGAGATCTTACTTCAGAAGTAGGTTACAAAGTAATCCGATTTGTTTCCAAGTATATGACTCAAAAAGAACTAATTATTTAATACAATTTAAAGTTGTTAGCAATAATAACTTATCGTCCTGTATTTTGATACAGGCAATTTCATCTGAATTAATGGAGGTAGAATAGGGAATAATGAATAATAATAATTTAAGAATGAGGGTGGTTCACATAAATTTATTAACGGTTTTGATGTTAATGTCAAGTTTCGTTGGCAACGCACAAAAAATAGCTAACAAGGAATTCCTTCAAAGCTTTGAAGAAATAGTGCGTTCGAGCATGAGAGAAGGAGATATTCCTGGTCTTAGTGTGGTTCTTATAGATGGGGAAAGGGAATTAATAAAGACTTTTGGTTATGCAGATATAGATAACAAGGAGCTTATACAGCCTAATACCTTATTTGAACTTGGGTCTTGTAGCAAAGCTTTTACAGCGCTAGCTATAACAAGGCTGGTAAATGAGAAAAAGCTTGAGTATGATGATTTTGTATCTGACTATATTCCATGGTTTAAGATGAGTTATGAAGGTAGACAGGTAAAGATAACGATCCGTCAATTGCTTCATCATACTAGTGGTATTCCATGGCAAACGATTTCTAAAATACCGGAATCTAATGAGCCGGATGCACTGGAAGTCACAATTAAAATATTGAATTCTCAGAAGCTTAAGCACTTTCCTGGGCAAAAATACGAGTATGCCACTATTAATTATGACATTCTAGCATTGATAATTCAAAATATTATGGGTCAATCATTTGAATCATATATTCAACGAAATGTTTTTGATGAATTAGGGCTTAAGTATACTACAATTGGCGAGCCAGTAGATGCTAGCCTAATGACTCTCGGTTATAAAATAGGCTTTTTTAGCCCTAGACGTTATGAGGCTCCAGTGTACAAAGGGAATAATGCTGCTGGATACGTAATTTCCAATGCCTTAGATATTAAATCATGGTTGAAATTACAATTGGGATTGACCAATTCGAAGATTTCTGATTTAATTAAGCAAACACATGAAAGAGATCATACCGTTGCGTTGCATGGAATGTCATCATATGCCAAAGGTTGGGATGTATCCCTAGATGGTACTGGTGAGATCAATCATAGTGGTATGAATCCAAATTTTTCTTCCTATATAACCTTTAGGCCAGAATCTGGGCTCGGGGTTGCTGTATTGGCAAATTCAAATAGCAACTATACGGTAAAAATTGGAAATGAAATCATGAAACTTTTGGCAGATGAAAAAATCGAAAAAGGTTATGATCCAGGAGACCAAAATGATAAAGCCTTTTCTATCGTATCCATAGCCTTATTTCTTTTTTCGTTGATTGTAACCTTGTTTCTTATTTCAATATTTATAGATATTTTTAAAAAGAAACGAAAATATGAAAGCTATACGATAACAAAATTTGGAAACCTTTTAAAATCGCTTCTGCTTGTTGCTCCATTTCTCTTTGGGTTATATATTTTACCTAAGGCAATGGCCGATTTCACTTGGGAGTCCATTATTGTGTGGACCCCTGGAAGTTTTTATATATTGCTTATTACACTTCTCATCACTATAAGTATTACTTATCTAACATACTTTGTTGGCCTGTTGTTTCCAGAACCAAAAGCATATAAAAAGATAGCGCCAAAAATTCTACTTTTTAGCTTCTTGTCGGGTATAGCAAACATCGTGATTATAATAATGGTTACATCTGCTTTGGATACGAAGGAGGGGCTTGGTTATATTCTGTATTATTACTTGCTCGTTATGGGCATATACATATTGGGAAGAAGGTATGTACAGGTTAACTTAATTAAATTTACGAAAGGAGTGATTTATGATCTTAGAGTAAGAATAGTAGAAAAGATTTTATCTACTTCTTATCAAAAATTTGAGAAAATAGATAGAGGAAGAGTTTATACTTCTTTAAATGATGATGTCAACAGAATAGGACAAGCTTCTAGTACTCTTGTTACGTTGATTACCAGTTGCATTACAGCTATAGGTGCTTTCATCTATTTAGCTTCCATCGCCATGTGGGCAACACTATTGACCGTGTTTATAATACTGGCCATAACTACCTTGTACTATTTAATAAGTGCTCGTACAAACCGATATTTTGAAGAGGCTAGAGATTCTCGAGATGTCTTTATGCGGCTTTTAAATGGCCTTATTGATGGTTTTAAAGAACTAAGCCTGCATGGAAATAAAAAACTGGAATATAAGACAGAAGTGGCTACCAGTGCTAATGAATATAGAGATAAGACTTCCGTAGCGGAAATACGTTTTACGAATGCATTTCTCGTTGGAGAGTCCCTTTTGGTCGTACTTCTCGGGTTTGTTGCGTTTGGTATGAATAGGTTTTTTCCAAATATTGAATTCTATGCAATAATGGGCTTTGTGATAATCTTACTTTATTTAATAGGTCCCATCAACGGAATTCTTAATGCTATACCAGAACTAATGCAACTAAAAGTAGCTTGGAAAAGGATCAATATCTTCATTCGTGATATACCGTCAAATCTTTATCTTGAGAATACTCCATCAAAGACAATTATACCAATTAAAAGTATTTCTGCCGAAGGCGTCAAGTTTAAGTATAAAAAAGCAGATAAGGAAAATGTGTTTGGTATTGGACCCATAAACTTAAAAGTATGCGCTGGAGAAATTCTTTTTATCGTTGGCGGAAATGGAAGTGGAAAAACTACTTTGGCTAAACTGTTGACCGGCCTTTATGAGGCAGATGAGGGAGACATGAAAATTAACGATTGTATCGTACAGCCATCTGAATTAGGTGAATACTTCTCGACGGTGTTTAGCCCTCCTTATATTTTTGAAAAACTATATAACGTCAATACCTTCGAAAGAGAAGAAGAAATAGCCAATTATCTTAACTTATTGAAGCTTGAGAATAAGGTTTATTTGGAGGGTAAAAACTATAGTACTATTAGTTTATCTGGTGGACAAAGAAAAAGATTGGCTTTATTTCAGTGTTATTTAGAAGATTCACCAATCTATCTTTTTGATGAATGGGCAGCAGATCAAGATCCTGGCTATCGCAATTTTTTCTATAGGACACTACTCCCTGAAATGAAGAAAAAGGGAAAGATAGTAATTGCAATAACACATGACGATCATTATTTTGATGTAGCTGATGTGGTCCTTAAAATGAATCAAGGAAAACTTGAAACATATGCAAATAAGGATGTGTGGGAGAGCTTGAAATCTTGATTACTGTACATATTACAAGTCATAACCTCTAATCTTTTTGAATTTAATATAAAAAACAGCTTATGAAGATACTGTTATTTTGTTTGCCCTATGCGGGGGGATCTGCCACAATTTACCATAAGTGGGAACCATTCTTGGATAGTAAAATAGAACTTAGACCATTAGAACTGGCTGGGCGGGGAAAGCGTATTCAACATCCTATGTACGAAGAAAGGTCTGACGCCGTAGATGATATGTTTAACTTGATAAAGGACGATGTTTCAGAACATCCATATATCATTATGGGGCACAGTCTTGGTGCCTTGATTACGTATGAACTGGTTCAAAAGATAAGAAAACATGATCTCCCTACCCCGTTACATGTTTTTTTCTCAGGTTCCAGTGCCCCACATTTAAAGGATAGGGATAAAAAATATCATACACTTGGGGAAAGTGAATTCAAACGTGAAGTTATTAATCTTGGAGGTACTCCACCTGAATTTTTTGACCACCTTGAGTTGGTGGAAATATTTATGCCACTGTTAAAAAATGATTTTCGACTTGCCGAAACAAATTTACCAGGATCTAAATTAAACCCTTTAGATATTGATATTACAGTTTTTTTGGGAGATGATGATGATTTAACAATAGAACAATGTGAAGGTTGGTCATTACATTCCAACAAGAATTGCAGTTTTCATTACTTTAAAGGTGGACACTTTTTTCTACATGAACATATAGAAAAAATTGTTGATATTATCAATTCTACAGCTATAAAGCAATTTTATTTCGAACCAGACTCCAAACTGTAAATGTGCATGATAGATATATTTTATACACGACAAAATAAGCAGGTATCCGCAAAATATTGGAGCTATTATCTTAGTTTACTACCCAAGGACATGATAAACGAATGCTTAAAATACTTTCGTTGGCAAGATCGTCAAGCCTGTGTATTTGGTAAACTTTTATTGATTGAAGGACTCTCGAAGTATGGATTTGAAAAAAGTGCGATTACAGATGTTCATTATGGGACTTATAAGAAACCTTATCTTTATAACGATATAAACTTTAACATATCCCATGCTGGGGAACTGGTGATTTGCGCTATTGGAAAAAATCAACAAATAGGGGTTGATGTTGAAGAAATTAAACATGTTGAATTTAAAGACTTCCATAGTGTAATGACGAACGAGCAATGGCGTGACATTAATAATTCTCAAAAACCAATCCGTATGTTCTTTAAATATTGGACGTACAAAGAGAGTATGGTAAAGGCAGATGGCAGAGGATTATCCATTCCCTTTATTGAAATCCATGTAAATAACAATGAGATTGAATATGAAGGTAAAAAATGGCATCTTAAAGAGTTTAGTATTGCAGAAGGTTACAGTGCTTGTTTGGCTTCTGACTTTAGTGATTTTGAATTAGCCTTTACTGAAATGGATTTTAATCATGGAATTGAGGTAGTAAAGGCGTTGTAGTTATTACAATGAATCGATTGAATAGTATATTACGTGTGTCTCAAATTCAGTTTGATAACAAAAGAGCATATAACATTCGTTTATATGACATAATATGATTTTACCAATGCTGTATTTCTTATGCATTTGAAGACATGAGTCTTACGCTTTCGCGAAAGCGTATACTATAAAAAACATCTTTATATCAAATATGAAGCATTATGTAAGGTCTAAAGGTATTTTAAATTTATTCAAACAGATTACTTAGATGCTCTATACATCCTCTAAGACGAGACATGCACAATTTGTAAAGAGTACGTGTTTATAATAGCTTTATTTTCTCGTTCCTTATTCATCTATATAAAGAATTAACATTAGGAACTAAGGTATTTTGGAAACTTTGTAAAGTTACTACTTCATAACTACATCTTCGAAAAATAGTCAAAGCAAAAGGGTTTTCAAGTGCCCCGAGGACTGTTTGATAGTCTTAAAACAATTCAACTAGATATTTACAAATCAATTTTTATATAATAAATGCCCAGTGGACCTTTTGTAGATCTATGCTTAAAGTATTAGAGTTTACAAGGTTGTTTGGCTGTCAAAAATGGATAGGAACCCTACCCAGAATGGATTAATAAAAAAACTATGATTTCAAAACACAAAAATCTAATTGAGGTTCTGCAAAGCAGTATGACCTTGAAAGGAAAAGGATTAACTTTTATTGAAAGTGTCTCTAAGGAGGATTATATGTCTTACACTGAGCTTTACGATACAGCCCACCAAGTTCTGTTTGTTCTCCAAGAGAGAGGTATTAAACCAAAATCGGAACTAGTTTTTCAAATTGAGGATAATAAGACATTTGTTATTGTTTTTTGGGCCTGCATTTTAGGAGGAATCATTCCTGTACCATTGACCGTAGGAATAAAGGAAGATCATAAAATGAAATTATTTAATGTATGGTCTGTCCTTAAAAAACCATACTTAGTAACTACTGAGTCGTTATTTGAAGAATGCGGGGTTTTTGCGAAAGGAAATGATCTTTCTAATGAATATACCAATATAGGGAGGAAGGTACTTTATATTTCCAACTTATTTGAGTTAAGTAAAAAAGGAGATATTTTTAAACCTAAGCCTAATGATATTGCTTTTATTCAATTTTCATCGGGTTCTACAGGAAACCCTAAGGGTGTTATTTTAACTCATAAAAATTTGATTACCAATATTAATGCGATTTCCTGTGCTGCAGACTACACTTCAAGTGATTCTATGTTAAGTTGGATGCCTTTGACTCACGATATGGGTCTTATCGGTTTTCATCTTAATCCAGTGTATCGCGGAATGAGCCATTTCTTAATTCCTACAAATCTCTTTGTTCGCAGGCCAACTTTATGGTTTGATAAGACCTCAAAACATAAAATAAGCATACTCAGTTCTCCTAATTTTGGGTACAAATATATTATGGAGAATAGTAAGAATCAAGATAAGAGTAGTTGGGATTTATCAAGCGTTAGACTTTTGTACAATGGTGCAGAACCTATCTCTGAGAAGCTATGCTATGAATTTATAGATTGGGCAAGACCCTATAAACTTAATAAAAAAGCAATGTGCCCGGTATATGGTTTGGCAGAAGCTAGTTTGGCAGTGACTATTTCAGGACTTAAAGACGAAATTCGTACAATGAGAGTCAAAAGAAACTCGTTGAATATTGGCAACAGGATAGTGGAATCGCATGTAGATGACGATTCGACTTCTTTTGTGAATGTAGGGAAGGTGATTAAAGATTGTTCTGTTGCAATTGCCAATGAAGATTTTAAAAAAATAGGAGAGGATGTTGTTGGCAATATCATAATTAAAGGAGACAATGTTACCGAAGGGTACTATAACGATAAGAGTCGCACAGACAAAGTACTTAGGAATAAATGGCTTAAAACGGGAGATCTTGGATTTATCAAGAATGAGTGTCTCTATGTTACTGGGCGAGCCAAGGATATCATATTTGTAAATGGGCAAAATTATTACCCAAATGATATTGAGGGATTGGCACACGTAGTTGAGGGCATTGATCTTAACAAAATAGCCGTAGTTGGCTTTTTTAACCAAAACCGACAAAAAGAAGAAGTTATTGCTTTTGTCAGTCACAGAGGTGATCTGGCTAAGTTTCTGCCAATTTTACAAAAATTGCAATCTACGATTAATGCCAAAATAGAAATCCAATTTGATTCTGTAATTCCGGTTAAGCGCTTACCCAGAACTACTAGTGGTAAACTACAGCGATTTAAGCTTTTGGAACAATATCAGAGCGGATATTATAACGTAGTCCAAGCAAGTTTAGAAGAATGTATCAAAGAAAGTGATGAGGTTTCTCATATACTAGTTGCTCCTGATAATAAAACTGAAGAAAAATTACTTCTTATTTGGAAAAGTGTCTTGAAACTTAAAAAAATAGGAGTCACGGATAACTTTTTTGCTCTAGGCGGTAATTCCCTCAAAGCAGCTCAAATTGCTATAAAAGTAGAAAATGAGTTTGGTCTAGATCTACCCGTTTCGTTGCTTAATAAGTTTAATACAATTAAAGAGTTATCCCAAGAATTTACACATCTTTCGAGTAACAAATTAAGCATAATACCATTGTCGGAGAAAAGGGAATATTTCCCTATTTCACCTGTACAAAAACGAATATTTTTTGCGTGGGAATTGGACAAAACTTCTACAGCGTATAACAATCCTCAAGTATTTCGAATTAATGGCACAGTAGATATTAAAATTCTTCAGAGTGCAATTTGCCAAATCATCGAAGAACATTCGATTTTAAGGGCGGCGTTTATGACATTGATCAATCCTCAATTTTTCATAAGAGAAAGAATTGATGTTCCAATAACTCAAATCTCTGCGAAATCAAACAATGTTGATCAAGTGTTAGAAAAACTAGTAAAACCTTTTGATATAACATCCGATAGTCTAGTCAGAATTTCTTTGGTATCTGTTGATGATGATTCATTTTTTCTCTTTTTAGATTTCCATCATATCATCATGGATGGAATGTCTGTGGTCAATTTTATTGGTGAATTGTTCAAAAAATATAAGGGAACTAAAGAATCAGAGAAACGGCTAAATTATGAAGACTATGTAATGTGGCAAACAAAGAAGATTCGTGTTAATAATTTGGATAGGGATAGAAGGTTTTGGATTGATCTTTATAAAGGTGAAATTCCCGTTCTAAATTTACCGACAACTTATCAACGTCCACCCATTTTTGAAACAACCGGAAAAAGAGTGCAGTTTACTATAGATAGCAAAACAAGCGAACTTTTACGAGGCCTTGCAGCTGCTAATAGTTGTTCATTACATGCCGTAATGTTTAGTATTTATACGTGGTTTTTATCAAAGATTTCAGGTCAAAGTGAACTTATTGTAGGAATACCAATATCAGGAAGAGATAATAGTCATCTCAGTAATATGTTGGGAATGTTTGTGAACAACTTGCCTGTTCAAGTCAATGTTCAAAAAAGAAGTTCATTTGTAGATAATTTACAAGATAACCTTGCAATGCTTTATAACTGTTTTGAGCATCAGGAGTTTCCTTATTCTTATATGGTCGATGAATTGGTGTCTGTTAGAGATGTCAGTAGAAATCCGTTGTTTGATACGATGTTTATGTTTCCTTCTATTGATTTTGAGAATGAGACAAATGAGTTTGAAATTGAAAGGCATTTTTTTAATCAAGGTTATTCAAAGTTTGACTTGTCGATGGAAGTATATGACGACAAGGAAATTAAATATGTTATAGAATATGCAATATCACTCTTTGACAGTTCGACAATTCTAGGGTTTTCTAGCTATTTTGAGATTCTGATTGAGCAAATAGTAGCAAACCCAAAAGTGGTTTTTTCAGAAATCTCATTATTACGAAAAGAAGATTTGAGAAAGCAAATAGAAGTTTTTAATGCTACTGAAAAATCAGTTGTTGCTGATGAGACTATCATATCGTTGTTCGAAAAACAGGTTAGAAACAAACCCAATAATATCGCTATTGAGTTTGATGAAATTTCGATTACTTATGGGCAATTAGATAAAATGGCAGAGAACTTCAAATCTAAATTATTAGATAGAGGTGTTAGCAATCAAGATGTTGTGGCAGTTTGCCTCAAAAGAAGTCCAGAACTCATAATTGCTCTACTAGGAATTCTTAAAATGAATGGTGTTTATCTTCCCATTGACACCGAAACACCAAATGAAAGAATACAATTTTTATTGGAAAATAGTGGAGGGAAATTCTTGGTTAGCCATCCTTCTTATATTAAGGAAGAACTTTTTGATTATGAATATATTTTAGTAAACAATGATTTTGCTATAACGAATGCTTCAGAGACATTTGTGAATTCTACCTCAACGGCTAACGATACTGCTTACTTAATTTACACTTCAGGAACATCAGGTAACCCAAAAGGCGTAATGATATCCCATGCTTCTATTTCAAACTATGTAAAATGGGCAATGAAGGAGTACATAGCAGGTGAAAAATCTTGTTTTCCATTATTTACTTCCATAGACTTTGATTTGACCTTAACATCTATTTTTCTACCATTAGCTTCTGGCAATAGCATCGTTATCCACGATAACGATGAGACTCAAATACCACTCCAAAACGTTATTAGAGATCAAAAAGTCAATATTGTGAAATTAACACCCTCTCATCTTAAAATATTGATCAATAATAAAATTAATATCCCAGATAATATTAAAAAAATTATAGTTGGTGGTGAAAAATTGACTTTTGAAATATGCAACGATCTTTCAAACTTATATGACCATGAAATAACTTTGTACAATGAATATGGACCCACTGAAGCGACAATTGGGTGTATGATTTATAAGTACGATTCTGAGGAGTTGCATTTATCGGTGCCCATCGGGATTCCTATTGACAATAGTATCATTTATATCTTAGATGAATTTCTAAACCCTGTACCCGAAAACATAGTTGGTGAAATTTATATCTCAGGAAAATGTCTTGCCAAAGGTTATATAAATAATTCGTTACTGACTAAAGAAAAATTTATCCAAAACCCCTTTGCAAAGGACAAGACAATGTACAGGTCAGGTGATTTGGCCAAAAGACTTTCTACTGGAGAAATTATCTATATAGGTCGTTTAGACAAGCAAGTTAAAATAAATGGTCATCGCATAGAAACTGATGAAATTAGACATGTATTGCTGTCATACATCGGGATTACAGATGCTGTAGTAATTTCTACATCTTCTGAAAATGACAGTGATTTCTTATGTGTATTTTATAGTATAAATACTTTAATTATTAAACATATTGAGTTAGTCAAACTGAAAGCCTATTTACATTCAAAGTTGCCTAGTTATATGATTCCTTCACGCTTTATCGAAATTGATAAAATGCCTCTGACCAAAAATGGCAAATTGGACACACGAAAATTAATGACTTATATCCCTGACAAGAGTAAAAGTATATTACCTAGATCAAATGATTTAGATCAAATGGTCCTTGATATCTACAAAAATGTTTTACAAGATTCGAATATAAATATACAATCAGACTTTTACCAACAGGGAGGGGATTCTATTAAAGCGATTCAAATAGCTTCGAAACTTCGTCAGCTAGGTATTAATCTTAAACCAAAATCTGTTTTGATATATAATACGGTAGAACAACTTGTCTTTTATATATCTAATGATATGCCTTTAGAAAATATTGAAGGAATCCATTTTGATCAAGGCATTATAGATGGAGATAAGACTTTGCTTCCTATAGATATATGGTTTTTAAATAATAAGTTTGAAAATCCACATTACTATAACCAATCAGTTTTGTTAAAGCTGAACAAAAAAGTTAAAATTTCAATTTTGAACAGATGCTTTGAAAAGCTTATAACACATCATGACGGTTTGCGACTAAATTTTGATATAAAGAAACAAAAGTCATTCTTTAACAAGACACACCTAAATCAAAAATTTACTATAAAAAACTGTATTATAAATTCTGAGCATGAACTTACTAGAGTTATGGAGAATTTAAAAAAAGAGTTTCAACTGAATCAGACCTTATTAATAAAGGCAGCATTAGTTGAAATCAAAAGTAGTAATGAAATATTACTTTTTATAACAGCACACCATTTGGTGGTAGATGGTATTTCTTGGAGAATTATTTTAGAAGACCTTCAAACAATCTATGATTCTTTTGAGAAAAATAAACCCTTAGAGTTACCTAAAAAAACAGCATCGGTAGGGCAATTTGCTAATGCGTTGAAAGAGTTTGTCAAGAAAATAAATATTAGTTCAGAAGAACAATACTGGTCCAATATATCTAAACAAAATCTTGAGCTACCCTTGATTTCAGAATCCTTATATGACAAGGTTGAAAATCTTATGGAACAAAAGCTGGAGATAGGGAAGGAAGAGACCAGATGGTTATTGACAGAAAGCGCAGTTTGGAATCTAGAACCACAAATCCTATTGATGACTGCATTAGCAAGAGCTCTGGGGCAGATTTGTGGAGGAGATCGGATAAAAATGGATATCGAAAACCATGGAAGACATTTAGAAGATATAGACGTTTCCAGAACCGTCGGTTGGTTTACCGTTATTCATCCTATCGTATTTTCCGTAAAAGGAGAAATAAAAGATCAGTTGAAATCAGTGAAGGAAGAGATGGGTAAGATTCCAAACTATGGAATAGGTTATATGATGACAGATAAAGGAAAGCTAACCAAGAATGTACAACAAGGTTCGTTTGCCGAGGTAAGGTTTAATTACTTAGGACAATTTGGAAAAGAATTACACAATAATTTGTTTAAAATAAGCGATAGGGATATTGGGAATGAGTCTGATAAACTTAACTCCCTTTCAGCACGATTGGAAATAAATGCTTTGGTGTATTTAGATAGCCTAAGGATTAGCTTCAATTACAGTTCAAAAAGCTTGAATACAGAAACAATTATTAAGCTTAAAGAATTATTTGCCGAAAATTTAAATCAGTTAATGAATGCTCTTAAGAATAGTAATGAATTAATACTAACGCCATCAGATTTTGACTCAATAAATATTTCTCAAAGTGAATTGGACTCACTTTTTTGAGAGAAATCAATTTCTATAAATACTTATTGTTGAATAATGATATCTCTAGTTTATGATTTAATATATTTTATGTTCCATACATTTTTTTAGAAACGAGCTAACCAGAAATTCGAATAATATACGCGGTCAAGGAAACCATATGAGCTTAGGAAATACATATTAAAATAGTTTTAAAAGAAAACTTCGATGAATGTTTACCATATTTAAATTTTCTATATTATGATTATACTTGGAATAAATGGGGATTTGATTTTCCAAATCATAGCGAATATGGATTGATTTATGATTTAGCTGTGGTCCCTCTAAGATGGTCAGATTTTTAATGAGTCATTTAAATAATATGATATTTTAATCAATGTTTTAGTAAAAATTGTATATTCTTTTTAATTGTAAAATAATTTGACATCATATGTAAAATTGTTTTACACAAAACTTTAATGTTTATTTTTAAATGATTGATATACAGAATGTTATGATAGTGGCATAGAATTAGTTTATTACATTAAACAAATTCAAAGCATCTAATTGTTTTTAAATCATACAAAATGTTGAAACACAACCTAAGTCTTTTTTTTAGAAATATTAAAAAGTATAAAAGCACTTTTCTAATTAATATATTTGGCCTCTCTGCTAGTATGACGTGTGTGCTATTAATTGCCTTATGGGTGATTGATGAATTACAGTTTGATAAATTTCATGGAGCACAGGTTTATCAGATTATGGAAGTACAAAAAACTTCCAATGGTCTTTCCGTACAAGATGTAACACCAGGTCCACTTGCTGAATCTATTTCTTTGGAAGTTCCATTAGTAGAAGCTGCTGTGACAACAACCTCGCCTTCAAGCTATGGAATCGGTCAATCGGATGATAAATTCAAACAGGAAGGAATTGCTGCGGGATCAGATTTTTTCAATGTGTTTTCGTTTCCTCTTTTACAAGGGAGTAAAAGTCAAGTCTTAGATGGAACTAATAGTGTTGTAATATCTAATGAATTAGCAATAAAGTTATTTGGTGACAGTAAGGATTGTATTGGGAAAAGTGTGGAAATACAATCAGATGAAAAAGAGCAATTTTTGGTAACAGGAGTATTTGAAAACGTTCCTAATAATTCTTCTTTGCAGTTTGATTTTGTGTTTAGTTTTAAGAAGTATCAACAATGGTACCCTTGGGTGTTAAACTGGAAAAACAATGGAGTTCAAACATTCACAACCTTAAAAAATGGAGCCAGCAAGGATGCTTTTGATAGTCAAATTGTTGATATGATAAAGAATAACGGTGGAGAGGAGTACACTAGTTTATTTGCAAAACAGTTTTCAGAAAAATACCTTTATGGAAACTATAGAGATGGAAAACAAATAGGTGGCAGAATAGAATATGTTTGGTTATTTTCTATTATTGCTGCTTTCATCCTTTTAATTGCGTGTGTAAATTTCACTAATCTCTCAACGGCAAATGCCAATAGAAGAATGGACGAAATTGGTATTAAAAAAGCACTTGGTTCAAAACGCGGTTCACTTATAATACAATATTTAGGTGAGTCTCTAATGCTATGTTTTTTTTCGCTTATTGTTTCTTTGGTATTTGTAGCAGTTTTACTTTCAAGTTTTAATCAAATTACCGGTAAACAACTTTTTTTGAATTTCAATTTGGTTCAAATCGGGACAATTATTTTAATAACCCTAGTAACTGGATTGCTCGCGGGGCTCTATCCTGCTTTTTATCTTTCCAAATTTAAGGCAATCACAATTCTAAGAGGACGTCTTAAGGGATCTTTGGGCGAAGTATTGACACGTAAGGGATTGGTTATCTTTCAATTTTCAATTTCTATAATCTTGATTGTCTCTGTTTGGGTAGTCTATCAACAGATACAATATATCCAAAATCAAAATTTAGGGTTTACAAAAGACAATATAATTCAGTTTGAAAAATTAGGTAATCTTGAGAGCAATACTGAATATTTTAAATCTGAAGCTCTTAAAGTACCAGGAATTTTAAGTGTTTCAAGTATTAATCATGGCCTTGCAGAAGGTGGATATTCTAGTTCTACCAACGCATTAGAATGGAAAGGTAGGGATTTGGAAACGAACATAGAAATGGAGAGTGTGATGGTCGATTATGACATGCTTGCACTATTAGAAATAGACATTGAAGAAGGTAGGAGTTTTTCAAAGAGCTATAATGATTATAATACTACAATAATTTTTAATCAAGCGGCAATTGCTGCTATGGGCATTGATGATCCCATCGGGAAAAGTGTTTTTATCGGTGGAAAGGAAAAAGAAATCATTGGTGTTGCAGAAGATTTTCACTTTCGGTCTTTCCGTGAGAGTATAGACCCTTTGTTCTTTATGCTAAGACCTGAAAGAGCATGGCTGATGATGGTAAAAGTAGCCGCAGGTAAAGAAAAAAGTGCAATTTCTGGTTTAGAAAGGTTACATAAATCTCTTAACCCAGAATATGATCTTGATTATAAATTTATTGATAAGGATATTGATGCTCAGTATAAATCTGAACATAGAGTAGCGTCATTGTCTAAGTATTTTGCAGTTCTCGCCATGCTTATTTCTTGCTTAGGTCTTTTTGGTTTGGCGACATTTACGGCAGAGCGTCGAAGAAAAGAAATCAGTATACGTAAAGTTTTAGGCCAAACCACTTCACAAGTTTCGATAATGTTGTCTAAAGAATTTGCTAAGCTGGTTTTAATTTCAATAGTCATTGCATTACCGATTTCATATTTTTTGGCTAGCAACTGGCTGTCAGAATTTGCTTATAGAACACCCATAAAATTATGGTGGTTCTTTTGTGCAGGATTTATTGCCTTATTGATTGCTATTCTGACCGTAGGTTCTTTAGCGGTTAGAGCGGCTAGATTAAATCCAGTTGATGGTTTAAGGGATTCATAAATACGACAAAATGTTTCAACCCTTTGAAATAATTGCAAACTGATAATATAAAAAGGTTGAGAATTCAATATTACTTTTAATAGTAATTATAAACTTGAAAATTGTTTTTCTTTTTGTCAATGTGCAATTGATTTTGTGCCAACATGAAAACCAAAATGGTAAAATATTATAAATAGGTCAATTGAAGAAAAATGTAACCGACTTCTTTAATTTTAAATTTTTGAAACTTCTGAGGAGTATTTCATAACTTTTAAGAGCGTTATTTATCCTCGATAATACCTTCTCTTTATGAAAATTACTTGTTACTCAATTGGCTATTAATATCTCAAAATTGCCCGCAATGATGTATAATTAAGAATTTTAAGATAGAATCCTATTTTAAAAGCTAGGTTATTCTCCTGATTTGCCCAATTGTACACAGTCGCAAATTATTTATTCAATAATACTATAGTATTTATTTTCGCAGATATCATCGTAATTATTCGACTGTTTACAAAACCTGATATGTGGTATCTAGTTATCAAAGAATTTTCTCTAATTTTAAATTTATGTACGATAAATATTAATAAGATATTAGGTTACACTTGGGAATGTAAATTACGAATCATTCCTATTGATCATACGGGTTTAAATTATTCTTAACATAGAGCGATATTGAAGTATTTGAGAAAATATTTGTAAACTCATATAGTGCTATGCCCATGCCCATAGTTTTTTGAAATAGTATAGTTTGCTAGAAAAACTCTCATTTAGATTGTTGGCTTCATTTAACGCTAAGTAATAACTTATCCATTTGGTTTGATTGTGTAATTCTGATTTCCCATATGAAATCCATGTCTATGGATAGTTACATTGTCAATTTCTTTTTTAAATACTTTGATTCCCGTTCAACATATACTCGAGATCGATCTCGGTATTGGTCTTTAGTCCTGTGGAAGTTTTGGTTGCGGTTACTTGGATTGCTATGACCTAGTATGTTTTAAATAGCGCAATAAAATTAAGAAATTAATGACTTTAAATAATTAAAATCTCATGAAAATAGAGGAATACATTAGCAGTCTAAGAAGTAAGAATATTATTATTTCTGTTCAAGAAGAACGTATTTCTGTTAAAGCATCAGATGAGGTAATAACTCCTGAAATAATAGCTGAACTGACAGATAAAAAGCAAGAAATTATTGATTTTTTTAGATTAGTAAAGAAGGGAAAAGAGTTTGTTTCAATACCTAGGGCATCAGAAGAATCTTACTATCCATTATCATCGGCTCAACGTCGTATGTATTTTTTATATGAGTTTGATAAAGCCAGTACGACTTATAACATGCCGGATTTCTTTAGGATTAGTAGGGATTTAGATGTTTCACAGTTAGCGATGGTTTTCAAGAGTTTGGTTGCACGTCATCAGAGTCTTCGTACTGTTTTTGTAATCGAGGAAGGTCAAGCGGTTCAACGAATTTTGGATTCGAGTT